>OY760650.2:0-2200000 GCA_963663845.2 Terriglobia bacterium
CGATCCAGGCAAGAATGTCCACGATTCCTTCCAGATGTTGCCTTCGTGAGCGCTTGAAGTCTTCCTGGCGGCCGTAGAACACGTCCAGATGTTCTCCGCCCAGCAGCTCCATGCTCATGGAGGCCACTTCACAGAATTCAATCGGTCCGTGGCGGTAGTGGTCGAGAGGTTCCTGCCGGGTCGCAAACACGTGAAAGGCGTGCCCCGCCTCGTGCAGCAATGTGCGGACGTCGCCGTCCACCCCCACCGCGTTCATGAAGATAAAGGGCAGGCGCGCTTCATCCAGGGTGGACTGATAGCCTCCGGGGGCCTTGCCCTTGCGGCTGTCCAGGTTGAGCAGTCCATGGCCGCGCATGGTCTCCAGGAATCCGGCGAAGCGGGCGTCCACCCGGCCGGTGATTTCCACGCAGCCATCCACCAACTCACCGGTTCGGGCGAAGGGCCGAAGCGGCGGCCGACCGCGGGGATCGACGCTCAAGTCCCAGGGACGCAGGGACTCCAAGCCCATCTCCGAGGCTCTCGACCGCTGCAGCTTGCGGGCCAGGGGCACGACCACCGATTCGACTCCCTGGTGAAACCGATGGCAGTCCTCGGGGCCGTAGTCGAAGCGCTCCAGGCGGCGGAACATGTAGTCCCGATAGGAATCGAAACCCGCGTTGGCGGCGATCTCGGCGCGGATTCCCAGCAGCTCTTCGAAGAGCTCCTCCAGGCGGTCCCGCTCCTTCAGACGGCGTTCCACAACCGCCTTCCAGGCCGCTTCCCGCCGGTTCCGCTCCGGGTACTCCAGGTAGCGCTTCATCTGCTGCAGGGTCTGCTCCTTGCCCTCGAAGGACACCGTCAGAGATCCGATCAGCTTCTGGTAGCACTGGGTTCCCTTGGACTCCCGGGTCTCCAGGGCGATGTTGGCCTGGCGGAACAGGTCCACGTCATTCTGCAGGCTGCGGTCCAGCACGGAATAGCGCCGGGATGGAAGCTGCTTTCTCGCCGGGGAGCCCAGGAAACAGCGCTTGAGGCGATCCTCGGCAGCCTTGAGATTTTCCGCAATCTCCTCCAGGTAGTGAAACCAGGCCCTTTCGATCTCCGGGTTCTCGGTGTCGCAGGTCATCCGGATGTAGCGCAGCGAGCCCTCTTCCCCCACGGCGTCGCTCAGCTCGCTCCAGTCCAGCAGCCACTGTTCCAGCGTTTCCACCGAATCCAGCTCCCGCTCTTCCAGAACCCGGAAGAACGGCTCCAACCGGCTCCATCGCTCATAGTCGAGGGATTCAGGCAGGTAACGGCGCCGGAAAGGGTGCGGCAGTCGGGTCAGGAGTTCCATGCTGAGCCTCGTATTGGCGGGAGCTGTACGTCCCGGTCCGTCTGAAACCGCCCAAGGTTAACCCCAAAAGCAAGCCGTTTGCCAAAAAAAATCCTGTGTATCCTGTGCATCCATGTTAAAAAACCATCGACTCATGCTTGTCGTTGAACCGGTTGCCAGCCAGCAGAAGTCATGGGATGAAGCCCACCCGGGGGCGCGGTCCGGGTTGCCTGGCCACAGCCGTGTCGATGCGGCAGAGCCGCCTCGCTTCGTGGTCCTTCGTGTGACTTGATGGATCACTCTCTTTTTCGTTCGTTTCAGGAAAGTCGAGGGACAGGATGCGCATAGCCATGGGTTCCGACCACGCCGGATTCGCTCTCAAGGAACAGATCCGGCAGTTCGTCCAGGATCAGGGCCATGAGGTGCAGGACTGCGGCGCCCACGATGCCGCCGCGGTGGACTACCCCGACTACGCCGAGAAAGTCGGCCTGCTCTTGAAGAAGGCGGAGGCGGACCGCGGGATCGTCATCTGCGGCAGCGGGGTCGGGGCTTCGGTGGCCGCCAACAAGCTCCCCGGCATTCGCGCCGGCATCTGCCACGATACCTATTCGGCCCACCAGGGAGTCGAGCATGACGATATGAACGTCCTGGTTCTGGGGGCTCGCATCGTGGGCATCGAGCTGGCTCGAGAAGTGGTCCTGTCTTTCCTGGGCGCCAGCTTCACGGGAGAGGAGCGCCACCGGCGGCGCCTGGCCAAAGTCGAGGCCCTGGAAACCCGCTACCGCTGAAGAGCTTGCCTGAAACAAATGGAAAATGGAGGAACCCACGAAGGCACACGGGAGAGGCGCCCACCCGGGACCTCTGTTGACCGGAAACCGGCTCAAAGTCGAGCATGAGCAGAGGGTTTATTCACAGCGATGTTAAATGGTCCGGAAAACCGGTTCGACTGGACTTGGCCCCTGCTCCCGAAACGCTTCCCAAACCACTGACCACTGACCACTGATCACTGACCACTGGCCACTGACCACTGACCACTCGTTGGAAATCCCGGCGCCCCGCCAAATCGGCCCAGCCCTGCCATGCGTGCCTCTTCGTTGAATTCTCAAACCCATTCCCTGAACCCGAAGCTGGCCGATGCCGTCTCGGCGGCTCTCGAGAACTGGGACCGGGAGGACAGGACCTCCCGCCTCTGGTCCGGAGACGCCTCGCTCTGGACGGGGTCCGATGAGAGAGGCTGGCTGGGCTGGCTGTCGCTGGCGGACGCCCCCGGCCCCGGTCTGCGGTTGGAGCAGCTCGTCCGGGAGGTTCGCCGGGAGGGATTGTCCCACCTGTTGCTGCTGGGAATGGGGGGCTCCAGCCTCTTTCCCGAAGTTCTGGCTGCAACTTTCGGCAAGCAGCAGGGACACCCGGAACTTCTCGTTCTGGACTCCACCGACCCCGCGCAAATCCTGCGTTTCGAATCCCGGGTAGACCTGGCACGAACCCTCTTCATCGTTTCCAGCAAGTCCGGCAACACCCTGGAACCCGACATTCTGAAACGGTACTTCTTCGAGCGGGTGAAACGGGCCCTGGGTGAATCCGACGCCGGAAGGCGGTTCGTCGCCATCACCGACCCCGGTTCCAGGCTGCAGGAAACGGCCGAAAGGGAGGGGTTCCAATCCATCTTTCCCGGGGAGCCGGCTGTCGGGGGCCGCTACTCGGCGCTGTCGAATTTCGGCAGAGTGCCGGCGGCCCTGATGGGACTGGACGTGGCCGAGTTCATCCACCGGGCCCGCTCCATGGCTCAGGCCTGCAGGCCTCGGGTTTCCGCCGACCGCAATCCCGGGGTGGTCCTGGGAGTCGTTCTGGGCATCCTGGCCCAGGCAGGCAGGGACAAGCTCACCCTGATCGCCTCCCCGGAAATCTCGAGCCTGGGAGCCTGGCTGGAGCAGTTGCTGGCCGAGTCGACCGGCAAGGATGGAAAGGGCCTCGTTCCCGTCGAAGGCGAGTCGTTGGGCCCTCCCGGGGTCTACGGAGAGGACCGGCTCTTCGTTCATCTACGGTTGGACTCCAGCCGGGACCGAAAACAGGAACAGGCCCTCGAGGACCTGAAGCAGAGCGGACATCCCGTCATCGAGATCTCCCTGGCCGACCGCTACGACCTCGGCCAGGAGGTCTTTCGATGGGAGATGGCGACGGCAGTGGCCGGATCGCTCCTGGAGGTCAATCCCTTCGATCAGCCCGACGTCGAGGCCAGCAAGAGGGCCGCCAGGGACTTGACCCGGCGCTATGAGCGGGAGGGCTCATTCCCGCGGGAGGCCGCCTTTTTCAGCCAGGGCGGGATTTCCCTCCAAGCCGATGAGGAGAACTGCAGCCGGCCGTTCAAGGCCTCGGGCGCCAGCCCCACCGCGGCATCCCTTCTGCAGGCTCACCTGGAGCAGCTCTCCCCCGGAGACTACTTCGCGATCCTGGCCTACCTCGACATGAGCCCCCTCCACCAGAGGCTGCTTCAGAGCCTGAGGCACCGGGTTCGGGACCGGTTCGGGGTCGCCACCTGTCTGGGTTTCGGCCCGCGCTTTCTGCACTCGACCGGCCAGGCCTACAAGGGCGGCCCCGACAGCGGAGTCTTTCTGCAGGTCACCGGAGAGGACCCGCAGGATTTGCCGGCGCCCGGCCGGAAAACCACCTTTGGAGCCGTCAAGGCCGCCCAGGCCAGGGGGGACTTTCAGGTGCTCAACCAACGAGGCCGCAGAGCCTTGAGGGTCCACTTGAGCGCCCCGGTGGAGGAAGGCTTGAGGCAACTCAGCCGGGCGCTTGTCTGAAACAAACGAAAAAAGAGGAATCCACGAAGACACACGAAGGACGACGAAGGGACACGAAGCGGGACGGCTCTGCCGCATCGGCGGGACTGTGGCCCGGCAACCCGGTCCGCGCCCCCGGGTGGACTTCTTCCAATGGCCTCTGTTGGCTCAAAACCGGTTCAAAGTCGAGCATGAGCAGAGGGTTTATTCACATCGATGTACAGGATGCACAAGATTTTTTCAGCAAACGGCCAGCCCGCATTTCTCACCAGGGGGCATGATCATGGCGCAGGCATTTTCCCTCCAGCGCGTGCTCGCGACCGAAGAGCGTAGCGGTTTCTACGGTCGAGGGAGCATGGGCGCGCTGGAGGGAAAAGAACAAGCCAGGGCATGCCCAGCGCCGTCTGTAGTCAGCAAGTCCTTGACATGGAGCCAATCAAGGCACTGAAGACAATCTACTTCTTGTAATGCATCCAGCGGCCTGGTGAGAAATGCGGGCTAGAATACCGGGAATCCGCAAAATCACACCGGATCATCACCTGAGCGGCCTTGTCGTGCAGGAAGCTCCCATCCTGTTAATCCTGTGCATCCTGTGCATCGACGTTCAATACTCTTGTTCCCGACAGGCCATGAACTTCTCTTGTTTCACTCTCGGATGATTGGCCCGGCAAGGAAGGGGCGACCAGGCCGACCCGCGGCTATGGGTTGATTTCCGCGTTGCCGGAGTGCAAGCTATCCACAGAGGTTCGTTCCCATGGGCGCGAAGCCGTTGCGACTGGCCGTCCTTCTGCGCGGAACTGCGCTGCTGCTCCTTGTGCTCTACGGGGGTGTCGGTAGAGCCGGCGGGCAGGTCTACTCCCGGGTGACTGCCAAAAACTCGGAATTGTGCGCGGTCTGCCGGACAGAACTGACTTCCGAGGACGTGGCCTTGATCGTGCGCGGCCGGCGGACTCCCCTCTGCCAGGCGCATGTCGAGACCTTCCTGAACAACCTGGAACGCAGCTTCTCCAGCCGACAGCCCAGGGGCGCCCTGTTTCAGGAGGACTTGTCGGCGCCGCCGGGCACGGCCCAGGGGGGAATCAGTCGGGGCTGGTTTCTCTTCGGACTGCTGGTGCTGTCCTCCCTGATATTTGGAGGCCTGAGCGGCTACCGCGCCCTGTCGATGGGCCTGCCCCCGCTGGCGCCCTTCTTTGTCGGCTTCTTTCTGAACCTGCCGGGCTTTCTCTACGTCGTCACCCGTCCGGCCGGACAGGATCAGGGCCAGGTGCCCAAGGGGCTGGTCAAGGTTCCCGAAACCGTGGCTCCCGCCCCCTGTCCCGCTTGCGGGGAGGTCAACCACCCCACCGCCCGGCAGTGCCCGGGGTGCGGGAAGGAACTGCACCCCTCGCAACCATCCGAGGTGACGCGAGCTTGAGGAGACCGGGGAACGAGTCCCCGGCATACTGTCGCCAATGGCATTGATCGCTCTCGCCAACAGAATCAAGCAGGGACTGGTCTCGGTGCTCCATTCGGGAAGCGGGCCCAATGAACGCCCCCTCCTGGACAAGCACCACCAGAGCAACATCCCGGGTTTCTTCGTCATCGGCGACCTGGCCGGCGCCCCCGTCATCAAGTCCGCCATGGCCCAGGGCTACGAGGTGGTGGAGCACATCGCCTCCCTGCCGGGTGCGGTCGGGGGCGACGACCCCGAGCTGCTGGATCTGCTGATCGTGGGCGCGGGCGCCGCCGGGCTCAACGCGGCCCTGCAGGCAGACGAGCGCGGCCTGCGCTACCTCCTGCTGGAAAAGGAACAGATCGCCAATACCATCGAGAACTTCCCCGAGGGCAAATGGGTCTACGCGGAACCGGACAGCCACCCCCCCAAAGGCAAGCTCTGGCTTGACGGGGCCACCAAGGAAGACCTGGTGCGCCGCTGGAACCAGATCATCACCGACAACCAGTTGAGACTCCACACCCGCGAACCGGTGACCGGCTGCCGCAAGAAGGCCGGTGTCTTCGAGGTGTCGACCCCCAAGGCGACCTATCGGGCCAAGCGGGTAGTGCTGGCCACGGGTCAACGGGGGAATCCGCGCAAGCTCGAAGTCCCCGGGGAAGATCGCGAGCCCGTCTACCACCGGCTCTATTCACCCAGAAAATACAGGAACGAGAACCTTCTGGTGGTGGGAGGCGGCAACAGCGCCGTGGAGGCGGCGCTCACGCTGAGCGAGCAGAACCGGGTCTTTCTTTCCTATCGGGGCGATGCCTTCAGCCGCATCTTCAAGCACAATGAACGGCAGCTCGCACAGGCTGTTGAGGAAAAGAGGGTGGAGCTCCTGCTCAACTCCAACGTGACCGAATTCGGGGAGGAGGAGGCCGGCCTCACTATCGAGGAGAACGGTTCACGGCGAGAACGCAAGGTTCCCTATGACCACGCCTTCGTCTTGATCGGGGCCGACGTGCCGCGAAAGTTCCTGAAGTCCCTGGGGCTGAGAATGGAAAACGAATGGGAGGGGAGCCTGTTTCGGGCGGCGGGCCTGACGCTGCTGGGCCTGGCCGGGGCCTGGATATTCGGCGCCCATCAGGGCGGTCAGGCTCGCCTGGCGGGTCTGGATCTGTCGCTGATCCCCTCCTGGGCGGGAATCCTGGCCTGGGCCTTGAGCCTGGGCCTGCTGGTCAGGCATGGCATTCAGAGAGACCGCTTCGCCTGGCTGGGACTCTCCTTTTTCGTCTGGTACACGGTTTACGGCGCCAAGCTGGGCACAGGCCAGGAGTTCTGGCCCTACAAGGACTGGGGATATCGCTTTCTCTCTCTGGCCGATCGACCCTGGGCCTTCTGGTACACCGTGCTCTACACCCTGCTGATGACCGTCTTCGGGCTGGAAGCCGTAAAGCGCTGGGGTCTCGACCGCAAGGACAAGTTTCAGATCTGGCGTTATGTCTCTCTGCTGAGTTTCCAGTGGATCTTCTTCTTCCTGGTCCCCGAGTTCCTGTTTCAATCGGCGGTGAAACACCAGTGGATCGGAGCGCAGTTGGCTTCCGATCCGACTTTTGCCGATCAGGCCTGGCGCAGCTACGGCATCGTCTACGCCTGGCCCCTGTTCTTCTACACTTTCTTCTACGATCCCCACCAGATCTGGGTGGTCTGGGGAGTCCTCCTGACCTTTGTGCTGATCCCGATCCTGGTGCTGTTCCAGGGCAAGCGCTACTGTTCCTGGATCTGCGGTTGCGGGGGGCTGGCCGAGACCTTCGGCGACCGCTGGCGCCACTTGGCGCCCAAGGGCAAGGCCTCCATTCGCTGGGAGTGGATGAATACGGCCGTGCTGATCGCGGCCGCGGCGGTAACCGTGCTGGTCCTGATCAAGGATGCCTACGGCGTGCTGGCGGCCGAGGCCGATCTGAGCATTCACCTCTACCGGCTCTACGCCGATGTCTGGCTGGTGGGCATCCTGCCCGTAACGCTCTACCCCTTCCTGGGCGGCAAGGTCTGGTGCCGCTACTGGTGCCCGCTGGCCAAGCTGATGCAGATCCAATCCAGGTACTTTACCCGGCTGCGCTGGAGCCGGTTCAGGATCAAGTCCAACGACAAGTGCATCGGCTGCAACGAATGCTCGCGCAACTGCCAAGTCGGCATCGACGTGATGTCGTTCGCCTTGAAGCAGGAGACCATCGACAACCACGAGACCTCCTGCATCGGCTGCGGCATCTGCGTGACGGCCTGTCCCATGGACGTGCTGTCGTTCGGCCCCCTGGTTCAGATCAGCCTGCCGGAAAAATAAGTTGCCGCAACCGGTTCAGGTTTTTCCCGTAGTAGGTCTCGCCTCCGGGCGTCTCCAGGATCATGGGCGTTCGAGCGAAGCGCCGGTCGTTGACCAGGAGCCTGAACCCTTCTATCCCGATCCGGCCCTCCCCGATGTGTTCATGCCGGTCCACCCGGCTCCCCAGCTCACGCTTGGAATCGTTCAGGTGGAAGGCCTTCACCCGGCTCAAACCGACGACCCGGTCCAGTTGGTCAAGCGTGCGGCGGTAGCCGGCCCCGTCCCGCAGATCGTAGCCGGCGGCGAAAATGTGGCAGGTGTCCACGCAGACGCCCACCCGTTCGGATTCCTCCACCAGGGAGAGGATTTCCGCCAGGTGCTCGAAGCGGTGCCCCAGATGGCTCCCCTGCCCGGCCGTGGTTTCCAGCAGGATCCGGGTGCGAGCCTCCCGATTCTGCTCCAGTGTCCGGTTCAAGCTGCCGGCGACCGCCCGCAGGCCCGCCGACTCCCCCGACCCCAGGTGGGCTCCGGGATGAACGACCAGGAAATCCAGCCCCAGTCGCCGGCACCGCTCCAGCTCCTGAGAGAACGCCTCCCGGGAGCGGGCCAGCACAGCGGGGTCCGGACTCCCCAGATTCAGCAGGTAGGAGGCATGGGCCGCCGTCGACCGGATGCCGGACCGCTTCAGCTCCCGACGAAATCCTTCCACCTCACTGTCCGCCAGGGGCTTGGCCTTCCATTGCCGTTGATTCCGGGTAAAGATCTGGATCGACTGGCAACCCAGTTCGAGACCATTCCCCGGCGAGTTGTGGACCCCCCCGGCGGCGGAGACATGGGCGCCCAGAATCATGACGTGGCGGCCTCCCGCGATTGCCGTCCCTCCCCGTCCGGTTGGCCGGACACCCGGGGTTGTGTGGATTCTTCCGGCTCGGCCCTCAGCAGCACCTTCCGCAGGCTCTCTCCGTGCGATGTCCGCAGAATGTGTTCGGCAAACCCCGATCCGAGCGGGTCGGCCAGTTCCGGGATGGACCCCAGGTGGAGGGCGCCGGTGACGGCGGCGATTCGGTCGGCATTGGTGCGTTCGGCCAGACCCGGGGTCGGGGGGAACCGGTTCAGAAAAAATCCCAGGCACTCCACCCCGCGGCTCCGCAGACACTCGACCGTCATGACCGTGTGGTTGATGGTCCCCAACCCCGCCCGGGAGACGATCAGCGCCGGTATCCGCAGTCGCTGCGCCAGATCGGCCACCGAGAGCCTGCCGGAGACCGGTGTCAAGGCCCCGCCGGCGCCTTCCACCACCGTCAGGTCGTGCCGGCTGCAGAGTCGTTCATAGCAGTCGCTGATCCGTTCCACGTCGACCGACACCCCTTCCAACTCGGCTGCCAGAGCCGGAGCGACCGGGGCGGTGAAGCGGTAGGGGTTGACCCACTCCGCCGGATCGGAACAGCCCGCGGCCTCCACCAGCGCCACCACGTCCGAAGACACCCGTCCTCCCGCCGCCGACTCCACCGCCCCGCTGGCCACGGGCTTCATGACGCCCACATCCAGGCCCTGCCCCCTCAGAAACCGAGCCAGGCCGGCCGCCACTACGGTCTTCCCCACCTCGGTATCGGTCCCGGTAACCATCACACCGCGATATCGGGCCCTTGCCACCGTTCTCTCCCCAGCCCAACTTTTTCACGCAACCAATGAACGGTCCAGGCTTAACATAAAGCGCAGTCCAAAAAAGAGTTATCCACGAAGGGCCACCAACGTGGAAATCTTCTTTCATTCTGCGGCCCAGCCTCCCCGGATTGGCAACTGCATCGTCTCAGGACCCAGCCTGGCGCCCGACTTCAGTGAGGCAAGCCACCAGCTCGTCGATCTGAGCCGCCGAGTGGCTGGCCGTCACCGTGATCCGCAAGCGGCTGGCGCCCGGCGGCACCGAAGGGGGCCGGATGGCCGCCGCCAGGAACCCCCGATCCAGGAGCCGGCGGCTCACCTCCAGCGCGCGTTCCTCCGAACCCAACAGCACCGGGAAGATGGAGGTCTGCCCCTGGCCGTAGCCAAGACCGTGCTGCGCCAGCCGACTGCGCATCCGTCGCATGTTGCTCCGCAGCCTTTCCCGAACCTCCGACGGAGGGCGAATCAACTCCAGGCCGGCCAGGGCGGCTCCAAGGACGGCCGGCGGCAGGGCGGTGGCGAAGATGAAGGGCCGGCACTTGTTGATCAGGTAGTTCCGCATGGAGGCCGAGCAGGCCACGAACCCGCCAAAGGATCCCAGGGCCTTGCTCAGGGTACCCATCAGCAGCTCGATTTCCTCCGGACGGGCCTCCCCTCCATCCTGAAAATGCTCCACCAGGCCCCCTCCCCGGGATCCCAAGACCCCGGTGGCGTGGGCTTCGTCCAACATCAAGCGGCAGTCGTAGCGCCGGCACAGGCTGACCAGACCGGGCAGATCGGCCAGGTCGCCTTCCATGCTGAAGACCGAATCGGACACCACCAGGCGGCGCCCGACGCCGCCACAGTCCTTCAGCAGCTCCTCCAGGTGACCCAGGTCGTTGTGCCTGTAGACAAGGGTGGCGGCGCGGCTGAGGCGGCAGCCGTCCACAATGGAACCGTGGTTGAGCGCATCGCTGAAGATGTGGTCTCCGGGGCCGACCAGGCTGGAGAGCAGACCCAGGTTGGCGCTGAAGCCGGAGGCAAAGGTCAAGGCCGCCGCCTTGCCCTTCAACTCGGCCAATGCCGCCTCCAGCCTCTCATGCAGATCCGAATTGCCGCAGATGAGCCGGGAGCTGCTGGCCGAGGCGCCCGCCCTGACAATGGCCCGGGTGGAGCCTTCCCTGACCGCGGGGTGCTGCGACAAGCCCAGGTAGTCGTTGCTGGAGAAATTGACCAGGCAGCGGCCCCGATATTCGACCAGCGGACTCTCTCGAGCCAGGATTGTCCTGAGCGATCGGCGCCGGTCCAGCGACTCCAGCCGGCTCAGCTCCCCTTCCACAAACTGGTTCCAGTCCTGGCTCATTGCAAGGCGGCTTCGGGACCGGCGATCACAGTGGCCGCGCGGTCGAGCAAAAACCGGGTTCTGGAGACATCGATCACCTGATCCACCGTCACCCCGTGGACCCGGCCCAGCCAGTCGCGCAGGGCGTCTTCACCGGGATCGAACCACTCGGCCTGTGTCAGGGCCGCTGTCAGACCGCTGTTGGAGGAGAGGCTGACCATCATCCGATTGAGCAGAAAATTCTTGGCGGCCGTCACCTCTGCCGGGGTCACCTCCCGATCCCGCAGGTCGGCCATTTGCTCTCGAATGTAGGAGGCCACGCTCTCCAGCTCTCCCGGTTTCACGCCCAGCCGGACCATGAACACCCCACCCTCCAGGCTGGCTCCCCCGGCGCCAAAGGGGTCGGAGGCCGCTCCTTCGGGGCCGGCGGCAGCGCTGCCCAGGCGGGCTCCCTGTCCCAGTACCTGCGAGAGCACCAGCATCGGAAAGTAGTCGGGGTGCCGGCGGGAAACCCCGGGCAACCCGTAGACGAGAGTGCCGTAGGAGCTCCCCCGCAATCGAATGAGGTGCCGCCCGGTTCCCAGCCCCGGAGCCACGGCCTCGACCGGCAATGGCGCGGGAGCCTCCGCCTCCTGCCAGTCCCCAAAATGTTCCTCGATGGCGGACAGCACCTCCTCGGCCCCCCGGTCGCCGGCCACCGACAGGACCAGTCGATTCGGCCGGTAGAACCTCTGCCGGAAGTCCTGCACGTCAGAGGGCTGCAACGCCTCGACCGTCTCCGGACTGCCCTTGAGGTTGCGCCCGAACGGATGACCGTGGGGATGGGTCCTTCGTCGAAAGGCCTGCTCGGCCCGGTGGGCGCCGCTGTCGGCTTCCAGGCGCAGCTCGTTGAGGACCACTCCCTGCTCCCGGCGGAAATCGCTCTCCGAAAAACCGGAGCTTCGGACCATTCGGGCCGAGGCGGCCAACGCCCCGGCGAAATCCTCGCCTCTTCCCTGAAGGTGGACCGCCGTCGCCAGGTGGTTGGTCTCGATAGCGACGGAGACTCCCAGCGATTCGATGGATTCCGCCGGGGACGGAGCTTCACCGGCGCCGTCCAGCAGCAATCGTCCGCTGAGATGAGCCAGCCCCGCCCTGTCGTCGCCGTCTCTCGCCGCACCCGCCCTGAAGGTCAAGCGCAGGCTGAAGCCTTCCCGGGCCGGGTGACTGGCAATCCATGCCACCATTCCATTGCCGAGCACCTGGCGCCTGGTGGTCCAGGATTCCGGCAGCGGTTGTCGCAGTTGGCTCGACCCCAACAAGGGCCCCGGCTCCACCGAGCGGGAGAGTCGACTCACCACGGCCGCTCCAACGGCAAGACGGCGGGCCACTTGCGCCACGGGAAACATGGCGCCGCGGCCGGGCGGACCCAAACCAACGGGTCGGGCCGGAGGCAAGGCCGGCGCCCGTTTCGATTCCCGCCCCCCCGAAATGGCATCGGCGCCCCCGGAGGCGAGCTCTTCGACCCCAATGACCGGGGTTTCGGGCCGAGGCAGGAACCAGCCTACCGTGCGCGCCTCCTTGGAAAAAATCCGCCGCGCCGCCCGCCGCAAGTCGGCCCTGGAAACCCCGTCGATCTTTTCCTCCATGCGCTGCAAAACCTGGAAGCTGGCGATGGATTCGAGGGCGCCCAGTTGATGAGCCAGCTTGCCGGAGGAATTCCGGTCCAGGAGAAATCTCGTCTGGATCTGCCTGCGGGCCCGTTCCAGGTCGTCATCGGAAAATTCCCCGTTTCCGAGGCGTTCCAGCTCATGGTCCAGCATCTCCTCGGCCAGCTCGAAATGGGAGGCGTCGGGGAGCGTCACCAGCAACTTGTAGAGGTAGGGGTGACGAGTGGCATGGAGGCCGGAGTGGACATGGGTGGCGATCTCGGATTCGACCAGGGCCCGGTACAGACGCGAGGTCCTGGCAGCACTCTCCTGCAGGGGTTCCAGACCGAGGCTCCGGCCCTTGGCGCTGCACAGGATGGCGTCCAGGACCCACAGCCCGTAGAGATCGCTCTGGTGGATGCCGGGGGCCCGAAAAGCCATCTGCAGGTAGGGGACGCTTCCCGGTCCGGTCAGGCGCAGCCGCCGTTCTCCCCGCTGCTCCGGCTCCGACAGCGGCGCCCGGGGCGGGGCCGGTCCCCGGGGAATGCCCCCGAACCGGCGGCGGATCGCTGGCATGGCCCGGGCTGCATCGAGATCGCCGACCAGGACCAGAATGGCGTTGGCGGGCGTGTAGTAGCGGCGGTAGTGGTCCCAGAGCCGGCTGCCCTTCATCTGCTCCACGTCCGGGACCCATCCCCCGGCAGGCCAGCGGTAGGGGTGCCGCTTCAGGGCCGTGGTCGCCACCTCCCAGTCCAAGGCCAGGCGGGAGTCGTCCTCTCTCCGCAACAGCTCGGCGATGACCAGACCGCGTTGCAGCTCGATCCGGCCGGGCTCAAAGCGTTCATGGCGCAGGCGTCCGGCTGCCAGCTCGAGCAGGGCGTCCAGGTTGCTCTTCACCACTGAAGCAAAATAGGCGGTCTGGTCCAGAAAGGTGTAGCCCTTCAGCAGGCCGGCGGCGTGTCGGGCCATCCAGGGACGGTCGGCTGCGGCCGGAGGCGTTCCGGAGCCGAGAGCCAGGTGTTCGACGAAATGGGAGATTCCGGACGTTCCCAGCCCGGAGTCATGGGAACCCACCCGTAGCCAGAGTCCCACCGAGACCACCGGAGAGGAATGATCTTGCTTGAGCAACACCTTCAGGCCGTTGTCGAGATAGGTCTCCACCACCCCGGAGACCGGCGACCCGGACGGCTCGGAAGGGGCTGTTTCCGATGCCGGATCCTGGGCCTGGGCAGCCGCTGGCAACCCGAAAGTCCCCAGGAGCAGCAGCGCGCACCAAAGGTGCGGCAAGGGGCCGGAGGCGAGGCTTGCTCGGAACCCCGCGTCGCTGGCCGGCCCGGTTGCAGCCGGTCCCGGGTCAGGAGCAGGCGAGAAGGTCCGGCCCCGAGTTCCGGCGGCCCGCTGGACCGGGTTGCCGCCTTCAGGATCCGGCGCGCCGGCTCCGGGCGAGCCGCTGTTGGCTGCGAAGGGCCCGCCTGTAAGCCGCCACGGCACGCTGATGCTGCGACAAGGTCTTTGAAAAGACATGTCCCCCCCGGTTGTCGCTGACGAAGTAGAGATAGTCGGTGGTTGCCGGACGGATCGCGGCCTGGAGCGATTTCAGCCCCGGGTTGGCAATGGGGCCGGGAGGCAATCCGGCAATCGTGTAGGTGTTGTAGGGCGAAATGAAATCGAGGTCGGACTGGTAGATCTTGCCTCGAAACCGTCCGTTCAGCTTGGCGGCATAGATCACCGTGGGGTCGCACTGAAGCGGGATTCCGCGGCCCAGCCGGTTGTGAAAAACGGAAGATACCAGGGCCCGCTCCGACTCCATTCCCGTTTCGGTCTCGATCAGCGAAGCCAGGGTCACCACCTGTTGCAGGGTCAGCCCACCGGCCTCCATTTCGGGCAGAATGTGGGTCTCGGCCACCTGACGAAACCGTTGAACCATCTGGCGGATCAGATCCCGGGCCGTCGTTTGCCGGTTCCAGCGATAGGTGTCCGGAAACAGGAATCCTTCCAGGTTGCCGGCCTTGGGAGCCATATCGGAAATCAGCTCGACCTCCTGAAGCATTCGGTCGAAGTCCTCGGTCGGAGTCGGGCCGTCCCCTTTGAACAGTTCCGGAATTTCAAACAGAGAAGAACCTTCCGGGATGGTGAGCTCGCGATAGTGGATCAATCCCTGGTTCAAGCGCTCGGCCACCTGAGGAATGGTCAGCGGCTCCCGGAAGAGGTATTCCCCGGCCTGGAGGGGCTTGAACCATTTCAGGGTCTTGACGTAGGCCAGGAACAGGTAGTGGTGGCTGATGATGCCTTCCGCTTCCAGTTGCCGGGCGATGGCCGGGGAGGGCGTGCCGGGTGCGATCCACAACAGTTTCTCAGGCTCGGAGTAGTTCTTGAGCGGATGGTGCCAGGCAGTAACCAGGGCCCCGGCTCCCGCTCCCACAAGCAGCAGCCCCACTCCCGCCAGGCCCATCAGAATCGCCAATCGTGTGCCTGTTTCCATAGATCCGGCCGGTTGAGTCAGAACTGCCGATTCCGAGAATCCAGGCAACTCTGGTCGTCACCCATCACTCATCACTCATCATTCATCATTCAAAACTGCCGGTTCCGAGTATCCAGGTAGCTCTGGAGCATGATCGCGGCCGCCATCCGGTCGATGGCCCCGCGCCGCTTTTTCCGCCTCACACCGGCTGCAATCAGGGTCTTCTCCGCCGAGAGCGAGGTGAATCGCTCGTCCCACAAGACCACCGGCAGCCCGGTGGCCTCCTTCAGCCGGTCGGAGAAGTCCCGGCTGCGTTCCGCCTGCCTTCCCGCCGAGCCATCAAGGTTCAGAGGATTCCCGACCACGAACCGCTCCACCTGGTGCTCCTCGGCCATCTCGGCCAAGCAGGCCAGGTCGCGCTCCCAACCGGACCGCTCCAGGGTGGCGTGGCCTTGAGCGATCAGACCGGTCTGGTCACTGAGCGCGATCCCAATCCGAACCTCCCCCACGTCCAGACCCATGCTCCGCATCGAGCGTTACCCTTTCGTCGCCGACCCGACCTTCATTATATAACGCTGCCTGGCCGGCTCCACCGCCACGACGAACGGGGTTAACCGCCCTCGCTCTGGCGCGCGGATCATCCGAGAGCAAAACAAGAGAAGTTCATGGCTGTCGGGAACAAGATTATTGAACATCGATGCACAGGATTTACAGGATTAACAGGATGAAAGGCTACTGCACGAGAGGCTGACTCTGGCGATGATCGCATGCGGATTTCAGGTGCGACTGCTTGTCCATTTCGGCAAACGCACGCTCGAATTCAATGGCTTTACCCGACGCAACGCGGATGCCCGGGACCACCGTCCAGCCGTCTCCAGAAAAAATCCTGTGCATCCTGTGTATCCTGTGCATCGATGTGAATCGAAAATATACCCGTGCTTGACGATGAGCCGGTTTTCATCCACCAGGCGCAAGCGCTGGTTTCAGATAAGCAGCGCCCCCGCCCCCCAAGAACGGGCGGATCATACGAGGGTGAAACACCCAATCGTCAATAAGGGCGAACCACGAATGAACACGAATGGACACGAAGACCAATGGACCTCCTTGGCTGCGATGACGTCACGGGATGAAGGCCGGGAGCGCGGGCGTCCCGCCCGCACAACACTGGCACAGCTTCACCCCTCTCCTCGACCCGGCTCGACCGGCAACGGCCCCACGATTCCGCTTCAGCCAAGCCCAGGCCGTTCCCGCCGGCAGGGTGACCGGGCGCCCCATCACGGGGAAACGGAGCGGCCACCCAACCCAGAGGATGCGGGCGAGACGCCCGCGCTCCCGGAGGGGCGCCTCCTCCCATCCTTCCTGCTCGGCGAGGAGGCGCTGCCCCTGCCGATGCGGCAGTGCCGTCCCGCTTGGTGGCCCTTCGTCGTCCTTCGTGTCCCTTCGTGGATCACTCTTCTTTCGTTTGTTTCACACAAGGCAGGTTCCGGTCCCCGCCGCCCGTCTTCCGGCACTTCACCATGTAGCCGGTCCCCAGATCCCCTGACAGGAAGGGCCGCTGAGCCTGTAGCAAGGGCCGCCACAGCCGCTCCTTGAGCAGCCATTTCGCCAGCCGGTCAAAACGCCGGCCGCCGCTCCCGGCGGTCCGCCCGAAATCCTTCATTGAACCGCCGGCGCCTGGGGACAGGGCTCCGTCGGACCCGCTCGCGCCCCGAGTTCCACCAGGTTCCGGGAACAGGAGCGAGGAGAGCGGGTAGGTCCAGTTCAACACCGGGAATCCATAACAGCAGAAGGCCTCCACCGCCAGGCCGGACTGGCCGAGCTTTCGGATCAACTCCGCCTTCTCGTACCTTCGGGCGTGGCCGGCCCGCCTGTCGTTGGAGGTCCAGCGACGCTGGTGAGCCGGCACCGAGAACAATAAGGCGCCTTCGGGGGCCAGCAGCTCCCTCCAGCGGGCCAGGCATTGCCGGTCGTCCAGGTAGTGCTCCAGGACCTCGAAGGCCAGCACCAGGTCGAAGGGGCCTTCCACCTCGAAAAAATCCTGGGCGCGAAACTCCACCACCCCGGCCGGATGGCTGCAGCGCTGCCGGTGCTCCCGAATCAGCGCCGGATTCAGATCCAGGCAGAGCCCCCGGCAACCCCGGCCCACCAGGTCTTCGTAAATGTTCCCGCTGCCGACTCCGATTTCCAGGAACCGCCCCGATGCCATCGGCTGCAAGAATCGGCGCATCAGCCAGCGGCGGTAGAGATAGGCCAGGGTGGGATTGAACTCTGTGCTCAAGACCGGTCTCCGGCGCTGCCCTCGAGGCTGTTCTCGTCCTTCCTCAAAGTCAGGATATAGACGGGAAGCCAGGGCATCAGCAAGACGAAGGACCAGCGCGGAAACCAGCGCAACCACCGCGCCGCCCCCTTCAGCCCGGGGTCGCCCCGGAAGAAGAAATCCGCATCGGCCAGGACCGCGGCGGTCTGGTTCCGGACCCGAAACCTGCGGGCCAGCCGATTGAGCTGGCGGTAGCTGAGAGGATAGTCCAGGTAGGCCCGACCCCGTCCGGTCCATCGGACATAGCGGTCGGCGAGCCGCCTCGGCAACCAGGACAGCAGGGGCAACCGATAGTGCTGCTCCATCAAGCCGTAGCGATTGGGAGTGGCCAGATAGCACAGACCCCCCGGACGAAGCACCCGCCAGGCCTCGTCCAGCAGCAATTGGGGCCAGCGAACGTGCTCCACCACGTGGTTGAGCAGCAGCACGTCAAAAGCGCCTGAGCGTAGCGGAAGGCGACAGCCGTCCGCCCGCACGAAGTGAAACCCTTCCCGGCGGCCCTCTTCGTCCGCGTAGTCGACGCCGACCACCAGACCGAAGTGCTCGGCCAGGGTCCGGGTGATTCGACCCTGGCTACAGCCGACGTCCAACAGGGAAAGTTTCCGGTCGAGAGTGATCTGTCGCTGCAACACCCGCAGGATCTTTTGGGCCTTGGCCTCCCGAGAGGCCAGGTAGTCTTCCACCCAGGGGGGGAAACGCCCCAGGAAGGTGGGGGAAGGGCTCATGCTTGTTCCCTGGCAGGCGCGGCCGTTCTCCCAACGGCCTCCACCGCTTCGGCCAGGCGCGCCCAGGAGCGCTCCCGCAGCCTGGCTTCGATGTGGCCGGGCATGGCGGAGCCCGCAGCGCTCGAAAAGAACTGGATGACAGCCTCGGCGATGGCTTTCGGACTTCGTGGCGCAACCAGGTAGCCGGTGCGGCCCTGTTCCACGGCTTCGGGAATGCCGCCGACCTTGCCCACCACCACCGGTTTCCTGAATCCATGGGCCAACTGCACGATCCCGCTCTGGGTGGCGCTGGTGTAGGGAACCACGACCAGGTCGGCAGCGGCAAAGTATGTGGCCACCATTTCGTCGGGAACGTAGCGGGCATGCAACGTCACCTGTTCTTCCAGGTGCAGCGTCTCGATCAACTCCCGATAAGGCCGGAGATCTTCCCAGCTCTCTCCGGCCACCAGCAGGTGAACCCGGAAGCGGTCGAGGATCAAGGGGAGGCTCTGCAGCAGGTAGCGGAGTCCCTTGTACTCCCGGATAAAGCCGAAGAACAGCAAGACCCTTTCGCAGTTCACCCCGAGTCGGTCTCGGGCCGTGGCCGGGTCGATCGCCGCTGTATCGAGGTGGTCATAGACGGGGTGGGGGGAAACCGTCACCCGTTCCGCCCGACTCGGGCCGATCCAATTCAGCAGGTTGGCCCGGTCCCAATCGGAATGGGTGAGAAAGTAATCTCCCCGTCGCAGGACCCTGCTGGAGAGCCGGCTCTTCAGTCCGGAGGTCTCATGCTCGATGACGTTGTGACAGATGAAGAGGGCCGGTGGGCCGGAGTCCCTGGCCAGCGCCTTCAGGAAGAGGAGGTAAAAGGGGACCCAATAGGCCGTCGTCCAGGGGAGAACCACCAACTCCGAGCCGTGGAGGGCAATCCTTGCGGGGAGGCGCCACCAGGCCCGGAGGCTGAGGGCGTCAAAGGTGGCGTCGGGTTTTTCGAGGGTGGCCGGCTTCGAGCTGGGGTCCCGGTCGGTGGCCCCGGGGTAGAGCCAGGCGGGATACTGGCGGGAGTAGGAGAGAAATTGGACCCGGCATCGCCCCCGCAAGGCCCGGACCAGCAGCGACGTGTAGTGGGAGATACCGCCCCGAAAGGGATGGGTGGGACCAACCACCGAAAGCCTGATCATTGGCGGATCTCGAGTGCCGAGGCCTCCACCGAGTCCGCCGCGGAAGGGGCCGCCCCGCCTCTTGCGCTCAGCTCCAGCTTGCGCACCCGGTAGAGGGTCTCCTCGCTCAGCCTTCGATTGGCCGCGATCAGGTCGGCCGCCAGTCCGACCACTACGACCTGAAAGCCCACGATCATCAGGATGGCCGCCAGAATCAGCGATTGCACATGGCCTCCGGCCGACTGCAGAAAGAAGAAATAGAGGTAGCGCAGTCCCAGCAGGAACCCCAAGAAGCAGCCCGCCCCGCCCAGCAGGAGAAAGACCCGGAGCGGATTGTACATGGTGTAGATGCGCAGGATGGTCACCGCCGATTTCTTGAGGTAGTACCAGGTGGAGCGGGCGAGTCGGGACTCCCTCAGCTTCGGATTGACCCGAATGGGCACGCTGGTCACCCGGAGGTGACCGCCCCCCGCCTGAATCACCGTTTCCAGGGTGTAGGAAAACCGGGTATGGACAATGGTCCTCAAGGCGGCTTCCCGATTGTAGGCGCGGAAGCCGCTGGTGGTGTCCTCCACCGGACAGCGGGCCACCGTGCGAACCAGCCAGCTCCCCAGCCGCTGCAGCCACTTCTTGGCGGGCGAAAAATAGGCGATGGCCTCGATGTCCCGGGCGCCCACTACCAGGTCGGCCCGGTCCTGCAGGACCGGCTCGATGAGGGCTTCCACGTCCGCGCCGGCATACTGATTATCGCCGTCGGTATTGACGATAATGTCGGCCCCAAGCCTCAGGCAGGCATCCAGGCCCGTGCGAAAGGCGATGCCCAATCCCCGGTTTCGCCCCAACTCCACCAGGTGAGTCACGCCGAGCCTGCGAGCCGCCTCGGCGGTGCCGTCGGTGGACCCGTCATCCACCACCAGGGTTTCTATCGCATCCACTCCGGCCAGGGACCTCGGGAGCCGGCTCAGCACCTCGGGAAGGGTTTCCACTTCGTTGAAGCAGGGAATCTGAACGATCAGCTTCATTACGCCTCATCTTGCAGACGTCAATTCCACCAGCAGCGAGCCGAAGGGAAGAGACACCGACGCCAGAACCGGAATGCGTCGCGGGTCACTGGTGAACCAGACGGTCATCTTCTTGTCCCGCAGCAAGCTTCCCCCACGCCGCAGAACCGCTTCCACCCTGTGGGCCGCGAAACTTCCCAGCGCCGTCGAGATCAGCTCGCTCCCGGCGACCCTGACATCGGCTTCGTAGGTCTCTCCTCCTTCCACGATCGGGAACAGCACCCGCAATCCCGGCTTCAGGCCCAAGGTGCGCAGCAGGTAGATGGCCGAGACCGGATCCTGGGCGCCCAGTTGGATGGTGAGCTGGTTGACCTGCTTGCTGGAGTCGACATAGCTGGCCGTTCCACCGCCCGGGTTGAAGACGACTCGGTCCCGCACCGTCCTGCCGTTCTCCTTGAAGGATCTCCGGTACTCACGGCTGATTCCCTGATGGGGGTCGAACAGGGAAGAACCCTGAAACTGCAGCCGATAGACGGAGGCCATGGCAGGGGTGCTGACGGCATCCAGCACCAGCCGATAGGCACCCGAGCCTTCGGAGCCCCTGGAGGTCACCCGCAACTCGGCCGTGCCGGCCTCCAGGGTCTCGGCCCAGGACACGCGATAGGCCAGGCGTTCTCCCACCTCGAAGGGCAAGGAGCCGGACCGGCCGTCCACTCCCGACGGGAGAGCAGCGCTTGACCGGCCTGAGGCCCGGGGCGCCGCCTCGGTGGGACCGGCGGGAGGCGTTCCCTCCTGAGCCAAAACACTCCCGGCGGCGATTCCGGCCGCCAGCACCATCATCGACCAGGATAGTCTTCTGCTCATTCTCTTCACCCGGGTGTCGGGAGCACCCGTTGCGAGCCATCCGGCAACCCGTAACCCGAGGGCCCCCAAATCCGGCTCTCTCCTCTCCTGGCTGTCGTCTGTCATAGAGCCGGCGCCACCTTTCACTTCAAATACTCGCGAACAGCGGAACTTGTCTTGGAATGCGTGTATCAGGTAACAGATGGGCGATGTGCGATGCCGAAACGTTGGCAAGTTCCTTTGGTTCGAGCTTGTGGAGCCCTCCCCCGTACACACGGCCTTCACCCAGCAATTCACCTACCGGAATTTGGTTTAGGGCCTGCCAAATGCGTCTCATCAGGCTCGGGTCACGCTTCAACGCATGCGCCAGCAATGGTGTCGGATACATCGCGAGGTAAACGTTCGCGACAGTGGCGCGTGATTGGTTCAAAATAAACCGAAACGGCCTGCGCTGTTTCTTGTCGCTGCGCCCCAGGTACGTGCACAGAATTGGCGCCGGAGTACGTTGCTCCTGGCTATACCAAATATTTCTATGCCTGCACAGATACCGTTTGTGGAGACCGCGGGCGACGCCTTCCTGGAGATAATCATGCAAGGTCGGGTATCGACGCCTGATCTCGTCCATCGGCAGATTCGTATCGAGCAGAAAGAGCCGCGGTCGAACGTTTGGATTTCCTTGTCTATCCGCTTGGATCTCGTTCTCGCTCAAGTATCGGGGGCTAGGCAGAATCGGAACGAACTCGGCGTGCGGGAGTCTCCGTTCGACCAGCTTCTCTTCTGAAAGTATGAAATATTGATTGCTGCCAGTCGCGACACCGCGCTTGATATTGAAAAAATCCGATATCGTCACAGTCTCCGACTTCTTGCCCTCACTGGATCTTGGAAAACGAGACCATTTCGGTTCATCGGCAAGCAAACGAGTTGACACCGTTCGAGAACGTGTGGGACTCAGCAGAGTCCCGCCAAAAGTGACTTTGACCAAATGGTCTCTCGGTGGAATGGTGTTGCGGAACCAGACTATCGCTGACGAAACCAGGGCGTCCGCAAACTGAACGTCGTTGGGATCGAATCGGTGAATGTGCAGGAGTGTCACTCGATGCAGGAGATATTGCTTGACTGCACGACCGTAATTCACGTCCATGAATTCGCTGGGAATGAGCCAGCCCGCTAAGCCGCCCGGAGCCATCCAGGCGTGGGACAAGCCAAGGAAGTAGCAGTAGAGTCCAGCCAGCCCGCTCAATCTCATGCCGCTCGCTTGCTCAGTCTGCACAAAGAGTCGGTGCTTGTCCTTGTCTTGCAAATGGTGGTGCCGGACGTACGGGGGATTACAGATGACAAGATTGAAACGATTCGCCGGGTTGGCTTGCGTAAAGTCCGCGAGTTCAATCACAAGGCCGAATTCCCTCCACAACCTGGATGCCGGCTCGCCGTAAACGGGATCGACTTCATAACCAAACGATTCGAGGACCCGTCTCTTGGGGAAGTTACGGCACAATGCGGCATAGAATGCACCCGTTCCGATAGCCGGGTCGAAAAAGCGCACAGGCTGCCCTTGCGGCATGAGCGTAGCGGCATACTTCAGGATATCTTGTGCGAGTACCTGCGGCGTGGCGAACTGTCCCAGACGATTCCGCTCGACCCTTGTCTTGCGGGCATCAATTTCCGCCTGAAGAGTCTCACGCTCATCTTCAAGCACTAGCACTGACTGCTGCCTGTTCATAGTCCAAACCTTGCGAGGTCGTCGATGCGATGTTCCCATGCCCAATCAATTCCTTCGGCAGCTTCATAACCCAGGTAGCCGCTGTCAAAGTAGCCGCACAGGAACAGGTTGAATCTGATCTTTCTTCCATAGGTTTGGCGAAGCTGAGTCATCTTCGCCGCCTCTTCCTTTCGGCGCTTGTTGGGATTGGTAAAATCCCCTGCCGATTTGGCTTCGAAGAAAATCGGAAACGATTTCTTGCCTGAAGCCCGCTTCGGCATGACTACGGCGTCGATGGGGATGTTGACAGGCTCCTCCCCAACCTCAAGCCTCACGGGAACGTTCGTTCGAAAACTGAACGTGCCGGCCGGCATTGCATCGAAACGGATATTGTCGGCAGGTGAGAGCTGCACGTACTCGCGCTTTTCGAGCCATGCCTTGATTGCGGCAAGCTGGCGTTTCTCCTGTGCGTTCCGAATGATCGGGTTCGCGACCGCTCCACAGAGGCGGTCGGCAACGATGGTGCCGGCTCGGTGGATTTCATCGTCGCTCGGCGCCTGCTGTCTCCCCAGCCATACGAAGATATCGGGGTCGGCCATCTTCTTGAGGATTGTGACAACCTTGGCGAGATCGACATGGACTCTTTGGGGTGCCATTCGCGGCGGCAGCACCTGTTTGTTCTCTATGGTCTTGACCAGGTTTTTCGAAACGCCGGCAAGCCCAATGAGCCGGTCTACGGCGAGTGGGGGACAGGCCGACATGCGCAGAGTAGGCAGAATTTCCGGGCATTCGCCGATGAGAGTGGGATCAACCCTCATCAGGTTGTTCGTTTTCAGAAGAGTCCCCTTGACCTGTTTTGTCGTTTCGATGCGCGTCTCCCGAAACGCCTTTGGTGCGAACTGCGTGAACCAATCGTTGTACATATCAACCGACTTGATGATGTCAGCTTTCCATTTGCGGGGCTTGTGGAGGTTGACAGGCATGGTCGAGTGTGGGCTTTCCTCCTGCGAGCCCAGTTCTACCAAGATGACTGGTTCCAAAATCGTTGGGGAATAAATTCTCTTGCCAAAGGCTCGGCCCGACAAGGGCGCCATACACGGGCCTTCATTGTGTTTCCAGCGACCCGGTGAAAAATGCGGACCGGGCGCCCTCAAAAAACATGGCGGCCTCCATCGACCCGGATGCATTCGCCCGTGATGAAATCGCTCTCGATCAGGCTCATCGCCGCCAGCGCGATCTGTTCCCCGCCCCCCCAGCGGCCCAGCGGCGTCGCCTGGCGCACCTTTTCCACGGCCTCCGGAGCAAGATCGGGAGGCGGCATCATGGGACCGGGAGCAATGGCATTGACCAGGATGTTGTAGGGAGCCAGTTCCAGGGCCAGCGCCTCGGTGAGACCCACCACGCCCACCTTGGAGACGTAATAGGGGAGGTATCCCTTGTATCGGGGACGGCCGCTGGCAGCCGTCCAATCGGCGCAATTGATGATCCTTCCGCCTCCCCTGGCCTTCATTGCGGGCGTGACGGCCCGGGCGCACAGGAAGGCGCTGCGCAGGTTGACGTTCATGTTGAGGTCCCAGTCGGCTCCGGTCGTCTCCTCGAACGGTTTGGAAGCGTAGACCGATGCCAGGTTCACCAGGATGTCAACGCCGCCCCAGGCCGCCGCTATTCGCTTCAGCGCACCCCCGATCTCTTCTTCGCGACTCAAGTCGGCCCCAACCGCCATGGCCTGCCGGCCCCCGGACCGTAGCTCTTGCGCCGCCCGCTCGGCCGATTCCCGGGAGCGGTGATACCCCAAGGCGACCCTGGCCCCTCTTTGCCCCAAAGCCAGGCCCACAAGTCGGCCGATTCTGCGGGTGCCGGTGATGAAGGCCACCTTGCTCTCGATGTCCATGGAAATCCTCGTCCCGGTGGGGCTCCGCCGGCGGCCGCGCCGACCTCATCTCACAGATCCCGCCGACCTTCCAGGGCTCTCGCCATGGTAATCTCGTCGGCATAGTCGAGGTCCCCGCCCACTGGCACTCCCATGGCGATGCGGGTCACCCGAACCTGCAACGGCTTGATCAGCCTGGACAGATAGAGAGCCGTGGCCTCGCCCTCCACGCTGGGGTTGGTAGCCACAATCACTTCCTCGACCTGCCTGTCCTTCAGGCGTTCCAGCAGCGCCTTGATCTTGAGCTGGTCGGGGCCGATGCCGTTGAGGGGAGACAGCACCCCCAGCAGCACATGATAGAGCCCCCGGTATTCGCGGGTCTTCTCGACGGAAACGACGTTGTGCGGCTCCTCCAACACGCAAATCAGGCTGCGGTCGCGAACAGGATCGGTGCAATAGAAGCAGGGATCGACGTCGGTGATGTTGTAGCAGACCGAGCAGTAGCGGATGGAATCGGTGACGTTGAGAATCGACTCGGCCAGCCCGCGGGCCTCGCCGGAAGAGGCGCGCACGATGTGAAAGGCAAGGCGCTGAGCCGACTTGGAACCGATGCCCGGCAGCTTCCTGAGCTCGGCAATCAATTCTTCGACGGGGCGGGCGTAGTCACGCATTTTGACCGGATGGCAACCGGGTAGCCGGGCAACGGAGGGCTCCGGAGCGAAAAAAAACCGGGAAGATCCACCAGGGCTACATCTGTCCCGGGATCCTCTGAATGAAGGAATGGAGCGAGGCTTGATAGTTCGTGTGCCCGACCATTGCCCCTAAAGCGACCAACCATTTTGTTGAATTCGTGCTTGGGGAGAAAGTTCATCAACGGGGAGAAAATCATTTGTCCCGTGTACATCCGTGTACATCAGCCGCTCCCTTCCATATTAAGCCGGAGAAAGCATGGCAGAAGTCTTGCAACGCGTTGAAGTCGAAAACACTCATTCCAACTCGTAACCTAATGGAATTAAACCTGTTACACTAAGTCGCGAAGGCTTAACCGGACAGTACTGCAACGATATTTATAACGTCTACGTTCATGGTCGTGATGATTGAATCGACGCAATTCCGGATGAACACCCAAACACGGCCTGCCGATTTCTGTGTCGGAGATCAGCCTGGAAGAATTCATCGCTGCTCTCCTTAAGGTCGCCTACTCATCCACAAAAGACACTAAAGGTCGAGTGCACTTGTAACAGATCGAATTGTCAGCACTGGATTCGCAGTAGTTCTTCTCCGAGAGATGACATGTAAACCTCCTCAAGATTCTCACCGCTAAACTCAAGCGTAACGTAGCCGTGCGGCAGGTAGTTATCCTCCTTACCCAAAATGTGGACATTGGGACCGTCAAGCGTCAGACTGTTGGGTACTCCGTTCGTACCAGTGAGTCGCATCCACTTGTATTGTCCAGTGCTATGGCCGATGCTACTGTCCATCGCACCCTTGCGTTTCTCTGGAATGCCCCCATGGCCTACACACCGGCCTCGAAGACCGAGTGTTTCGTGAGCATCGTAGACTACACAACGGTGCTCATGGCCCCAAAACCAGTAATCGACTCGCTCGGATTCTAGAATTGACTTTAATCGCTTTGCCAGCTTTTTTCCTTGATCTTCAAACTGCGAAAAAAGCTGATGATGTGAGAAGAAAACCACCTTCCGTTTTTCTGCCTGTTCTAGTACATCTTTGATCCAGTTGACTTGCTCGCTGTCAATGTCGAAATCCCTGTAGGCAGTATCCAGGCACACCAAGACCCAATTCTGGTTCTGCATTGCGAAATACGATGACTCTTGATCAAACTGCGGCAGCACCAAGTCAAAATAACCATGACCACCAGAGTACATGTCATGATTAGAGTTGAGTCCACGGTTTAGTGTGCCAGCACCGAAAGGCCATACGTCAAGGAATCGCTTCCGCATTTCCTTTTCAGTTCCCGCGTAATAGACATCTCCCAGATGCATGACTACGTCGAATCCACCTGTATTTCGAATCGCGTCGGCAATATGAGGCGCGCCATACAGCGCGGTACCCCAATCAGAGAAAACAGCCAGGCGAGCCCGATCAGGGAGCGGCTCGGGACGTGCGGTCGCTGGCCTCAACATTTCATGGAAATCGCTTTCGTTCACCCACGAGAATAGACTCTTGATCCAACCCCACCAGTCGTTCTTGGAGAACTTGAGTTCGTGAACGTCGATGCTATTTCTTTGTGTAATCTCGTGGCTACCGGTTGGGGCCAAGCGCTCAGCGAGTAAACTTTGCATGAGTGCTGCCAGTCGATTGCGTGGTGCGTACAGTACGTCATCATCGACATCTTGACTTACGTCCTCCAATAGCTGTATCGCTCCCTTCCACTCCTTTGCGAATTGGACAAACGCCCCCAGGTTTGCACCCAACTCCTTCTTGAACGTCGTCTCCGCGCCATCTGCACTACGGATCATGTCGTCCAACTCCTTTTCAAACTCCCTGGCTTCTGAGGAGTTCCGCATACGACGAATCATCTGGGTGGTAACGATGATGTCATTTTCTAACGGCGAAGTCGCAAGCAACGGGTCAGCAAGATTCGTCGCTGTAACTGATGGAGTCAATATCGACGGCGCTGGATCTGCCTGCCTGATGCCTCGAGGTTCCCCGACACGAACAGACACAGTCAGTGGGATCTCCCAAGTCGCGACTCTGTTGTTGGCGTCAGGGCCCAGTGGCCGCAACACGTGGTTCCTATTCGAACACCCTCCCTCAGTTGACAGCGAACTCGCTGGAAGTGGTGACTCAGAAAGAAACATTGCTTTCCTCAATCGATCAGCCTCGCCTCTTAGAGACGCAGCGCTGATCTCAGTCACTATTCGACTGACACGAACACCCTCATTGGCGATCCACATAATTCGGTGCTCACCCATCCATCGTTTCCAAACGTGACCGTCGCGGGTCATTATGCGCCCCTCGCCGTCTCGTTTCGGCACGCCAGCATGGTGAAGGGCAACCACCTCCCATTGATCATTGAACACGGGTGCCCCTGAAGATCCAGGAGATGTGTCTGTGTGATAGTGCAGGAAGTCCTCCAACACATCGACGAGTCGGTTCTCCCGTAGCGCGAGTTGTTTGTACTCCCCCTCCGGATGCTGGATGATGTTTAGTCGTTCCCCCAAGATCACCTTTCCTTCCTGTGCCATCAGGCGATTCCAACCGAAACGTTGAAGTGTTCCACCGCCGTCTTGCACCGCCAACAGGGTGAAGTCGAGGTTCCGATCGGTAAGAAATAAGTCGCCTGGTGCGAATTTGAAGCGCAAGACTTGATCGAGGTGACCGTCACTGAGTCTTTCGTAGTTGAATTCCACGAAAGACTTACTCGCGACCTCCGGGCTGTCTAGCACATGGTTGTTCGTCAGTAGTAGCCCAGGACCTACAAGAAATCCGCTTCCGAAACCGCTTTGCCCATCCGACCGCTGAATCGTTATGCGGCCGACTGACTCTGCCACAATTGCACCGCGCTGAAGGAAACTGATCGGCATAAACTCGTTCTGACCTAGAATTCGCTCCAACACGACTGGGTCTTCCGCAGTTCGGCTGACCGGGGAATATGGTACTGATGGCCCCGGACCCTCCCGAAGAATGGTCACGGCGGCAGCGCGGTCTAGGTTCAGTCGCTGCAAGCGGAGACCGACTCGACGGGGTGTATCGGCGTCGAGAATCTGCCGATCGCCCAGTCGGCGCGCGGCAATGCCTCGATGCCAAGTACGCCAACGGTATCTACGCGATGTTTGTTGGACAATACGTTCCCAACTGTCTGTCTGCATATTCAACCTCCACCAGTGCCACACACCGTAACTGCACCCAATTCTAGTCTCGCAGTGGCAGCGGCGAGTCTCCCCAGCCGTTTGTCCCCTCTTAGCGTCTACTCGCGCATTCGACCGTCTGAAGACTGGTGAAGTCCACAACTATCACCCGATTGACGCACGGCAAGATCGGGTGATACCATCGCATCGTAATAAGCGTCTTCCAAATGGAAAAACAATACATCCATGAGAGTTGCAAGAGGTGTTCAGCCACTTCGTCGAGACCATAACCAATGCTTATACAGTAGACCACTCGACAGTTTGACACCCGCCGGTGCATGCATCGTTCCCAAGCTCGAAATTCTCTCCCCTAGGGAAAGGACCTACAGATACGGCAAAATCTGACCTGTCACGGGACTCCGCCAATCTCTAAACTAGATTGGTATGGCCTTAGTACCGTCCTTTCACAACCCTCCCTGTTTCGTGCCAAGAGCGCAGATGAATTGCGCCTAACGCTGCTTGGTGCAGGAGTTGGCTGTACACTACCTGTCCACAAGTGTGCGAGGAAGACTTTGTGAGTCAAGATTCTGGGCAGAGTGAACTTACAAAATACAAGTTTTCCTCATGGCCCTTCCGTGAAGTTCCGCAGCTAATGGGCTGCACGTTTCTCGCAGGACGCCCTGAGTTGGCGACGGCGTTGGGACGTCTCATTGCGAGAAAGACTACGGTTTCGTCAGTTTACCTATTTTGGGCTTCTTTGGGTGCGGGGAAGACGCACGCACTCTACTACCTAATAAACAAAACACGCACGTTACCCCATTTTCTCCCTATTTACACGGAATATCCTGAATCTCAGGCGTCCTTTCAAACTCTGTACCAGATGCTTGCACAGCGTATCCCCTGGGACGATGTGGTTGACTCCTGCTTAAATCTTTTCACGAACCCAGACCCCGTTGCGACCGAGGGACTCCACGAAATCAAGTCCGTACATCCTGATATTTACAGAGCCTTTTTTCTCCTTGCAGAGTCAGATGATCCTCTCAAGGCGAAGTTCGCCCGTCGATGGCTGAGGGGTGACACCCTTAGCAGGGCGGACCTCAGGATCGCTGGTCTGTCAAAGAGTCTCTCTGCGCCGTCTGAATGTGCGGCAGCTATCTCTATACTCGCGCGGGTCCTGGGGCTAAAATCGAAAGTCAGTGACTCAACCGAAGGCACATTCCGGTTGATCTGGGTACTGGATGAAGCTCAGCGACTTGGCAAGGCACCGCCCAAGCTTAACCAAGAGGTGAATGCTGGCCTCCAATCTACAATTAACCTTACGCCGGACTACTTGACGCTAATTCTCTCGTTTTCAGGACTTCCTGAAAAACAATTGCCCAAGTGGATACGCCCTGAGTTGGCAGATAGGATTGGCATGAGAAATCTCATGCTGCTACCGCCGTTTAACAAGCACCAAGCGAAAGTATTCTTTTGCGAACTTCTTGCTCAATATTATTCAGAAGGCGTTGCAGTACCACCGTACTTCCCATTCACCGAAGGCGCTGTGGACTATATGATTACTCGCGTTTTGAAGGGTAAATTAGCACTCATAGAAGGATTTACGGAAGCCGAAGGAGTCAGACCGCGAGCTTTGATAAAGTGCGCTCACGCGGTCGTGGAAGAGCACTTCGATTCTGATGAACCGTTGCCAATCAACGAGAACTTTGTCGCTAGGATATTTCCGAAGGGAACATGAGTGCCCATGAGCAGTTTTGAAATGCTCAGGTTCGTCGCCGCTGACCCGATACCGTCGATATTGCGGCATCTTGCGCATGATCCATCGAGTACGGTTGCCGATGCGTCGGCCCTCTATGGCCCCAACGATTCGAACCTTGAGATTGAACTGTCGAGAAGAAATCTCGTGATGCCGCCTGACGGAAAGCTATCTATTCGAGGCCGGACATGCGTTTATTGCATTGAGGGAATTGAAGGCGCGAACATCGTAGAACTAGTGGACAAACTTCGAAACGTTGATCCCACAGCGTCACGCGTTTCTCTGGTCCGAGAAGGAATGACAACTCGATTTATCGATTTGCTCGCTCGCCTTGAGCCACTGAGGCGATTGATGATCTGTTCTCCTTGGATAAATCTCGATCGCCAGAGGCTCCGAAAACTCATTATAGCCATTGAGAAAGCACACCAAGTTAGCGGATTCCACCCAGAGGTGACAGTTGTAACGCGGCCCATGAAGGATCAGCCCGATGGAGAAAACAACGAAACATTAGGATATTTTCAACGGATAGGGGCGGTGCTCTGCTACGAGAGCCGACTGCACAGCAAGTTGTACATCATCGAGTCCGGATCTACCGTTACGCAAAGATACGCGTTTATCGGATCCGAAAACTTCACCAAAGTGCGGTATCAGGAACTTGGAATTTTTGTCGACAACGACAACCTCATTATTGAAGGCCTGATTCGGTATTTCTTAAATCTCGCCACAACGTCTCTGTGAGAAAACACGCAAGGACGATCTATGACCAGCCTCAAGACAGTTTCCCAAAGGTTTGCCCTTAAACGGGCAAATTTCGTATTGGATCCCGAAAAGGATTTTGCCTGCTTCGCTCGGAGCGACGTTGATGTCAAAGGCATAACTGAGCGGCTTAGCATCGACCTAGTAACAGACCTAGCGCCGAAGAGACTCTTCTATGGTCCGTATGGCGCAGGCAAGTCACATACGCTCATTAATACGGCGAAACGGCTCGAACAACTCACACCCATTCTCACCATCAGAATGGAGTGTCCAAACCTTTCTAGAAAGGCACGATTCATTGACCTCTACCGTGAAGGAATCATGCGGACTTTGGGTGCGCAATTCGTACTCGACTTGTTCGACCACGTAGTGTCGATAGCATTTAGAAAGTCTAAAGACGAACGCAAAAGTTTTCTGCGAGACCTTCTTCAAGACGAGGAGCTGAATCGTGCCTCAACAAAACTAATTGATGAAGAGTTCGATCGTGACCTGTTTTGGCGATGGCTATCAGGCGTCAGCATGAGCCGGTCGGAATTGGAGGGTCTTCGCATAACGGCAGATCTAACCTCGGCGGAGCCCGCCAGACTAGCCTCGTTCTTGGGTGTCATCGGTCGCCTTACCAGTGTTGTCAATGGGAAGACTCTACTGTTCGTCTTTGATGAGATGGAACGCCTTAAGGACCTCGATGGCGACAGCGTCGCGAACTATATGACTGCTTTTACAAAGCTTGCCGATCCGCTTCAACGAGATGTTGCTGTGATCATAGGCTATTCGGCTGAACAGGCAGATGAACTTCACGAACTGTTTTCACTGCGCGGTCCGGTCGGCAGCCGAATTGGTCGGGCCGCGACGTGTGAAATCAGGGTGCTCCCTGAACAGCAGATTGAAGAGTTTGTGCAGGGCGTCATCGCCTATCTTCGGGACGATGCGGCGTTCGACGGAGTATATGCTGCTGCCCGTAGCGACATTGCAAGTGTCGAGGAAGGCCTGGAACAAGATATTTTCCCGTTCACAAAGAAAGCTTTGTCAACTCTCAAGAGCCGACTAGCGGATGCATTGACTCCCCGCGATATTGAGTTATCTATGACGCATGCGGCGGGCCGAGCGCATATCAATGATTGGCCCTGCATCCGAAGTGGTGCAGTTCAATAGAAGGATGGAAATGATTGAACAGCCGCCCCCGCTAGAGTTTCGTTTACCGTGGGCACTGAGGTTCGAAGACGCTTCTTTGGAGGGCTGTGACTCGCTTTCATCGGGTTCGCCATCGGACGTCGTTTTAGGTCGGACACGCGACGGTCTGTGTGGACAAGCAACGTTCTTGGGCAAAGTTGCGGAAACTGCCCACTTTGACAAGAAGATGTGGCTCGACCTGCAGGGAGCACATGCCATTTACGTGGTCGGAAAGCGTCGGGCTGGCAAGACCCACACACTTGCGGTCATCTGTGAGGGCCTCGCAGGGCAAGGATGGATGACTCAGTGGGAGACACGCCAGGCGATTCTAGTATTTGACACCATGAACGTGTTTCTCACCGCGAGTCGCAACCGCACAACTTCAGTAGATTCAGAGGAAGAAGCAAAATGGGAACTAACGGATGCACGCCCAAGAGTACAGCTATGGAGGCCGGGCGGCACACCCGCAATTGTCGGTTTCGACATCCCACAACTGTACTTGGGTGGCCATGATCTCACGGCTGAGGAATGGATTCATACCTTCGGTGTGGATCAGTTTGCGGACGTACTGGGCCACCTCATATTTGACGCGTACGAAAGGGTTCGATTTTCGGGATATACCACGGCGAACGACCGAGTCGCACCCAGTTCACGATTTGGCTTATCCGATCTAGAAAAATGCGTTGCAACCTCTCGGGAGCTGTCCACCTTTCGGGATGACACCCGCCAAGCGGCAATCCGTAGGTTCAGAGCGCTGTCGCGCAATTCGATTTTTGACGGAAAGGGAATAGACCTCCGCGCACTGTTAAAACCCGGTCAGATCACTGTACTACTCCTTCGTGATTTACCAGCAGAGACAAGAGAGTTGTTCGTGAGCGTGCTAGTTCGTCGGATCCAAGCGGGTCGCTCGGAAACGGAGCATTACGAACGTCTACTTTCCTCACGTCGAAATGAGTCGGCACAAGCAATATTTCAGTGGAAGGAAAGAGTCCAGGATGGCATTCCACGATGTTGGCTCGTTATCGACGAAGCACACAATTACATACCGAATGCGCAGTCTGCTATCTCCAGACAGCCGCTCAAGAAACTCATTGATGAAGGGAGAAATTTAGGTATAAGCGTCGTTGCAGCGACGCAACAACCAAGTGGCCTAGACAGTTCAATTCGTAGAAACGCAGACGTCCTCATGATCCATCCCATGAGCATGGAAGAAGACATACGTGTGGTTGCCGGTATGCTGAGTGGGCCATGGCCAAAGAAGAGCTATGTCGTTAGAGGAGGCATTAGGCGAGCTAGTGATTTCTTTGGCACGGTTCGATCTCTGCCGAGAGGCTATGCACTCGTTTCCAGTGAATCACTGCCTCGGGTTGCAGCGATACGGATAAGGCCGCGTGTGACCGAATCTGGAGACAGTGGCTATTAAGGTTCATGGGCGATCAATTCTTGTACGATACACATTACCAAGTTGATAAGCCCTTTGCTTTAATCGACTTGACTCTTTCAACAGCTTCGCCAAACCGGTCTTCAAGAGATGAAGTTCTCGCAAGACTGCTTTCAGAACAGGCAAAATCTAAGAGTGCCATAAGCGGCGACGAAGAGGTTGAGTGGAAAATAAACAAAGATGCGATGAAATACTGGCTTGGAAATTGTCATCAAACGGGATTGCTAAGCCGCCAAAATGCTTTTGATTATTGGCTTATGAACTTTGTCTGGAACGACACATTCCGCCCAGACCGAAATGCTTGGGGATTACTCTGTCCAGAATCCACCGACTTGTCACGCGCACTCTTATTTCGATGGGCATGGATTCACGACGCCCCCATGCTGAGTGCAATTATGTGGTACCTCTCGGTCCGCGGTCCCGTACCAGCACGTAGATTCACAGAATCCAAGCCGTGCCCGGTCGAACAGATGGTCGTTGCAACGCTGAGCGGTCTGAGAGAAATGTCAAGCGACATCAGAACTCGCACCGAATACCGGCGAAAGATAGAAGAAATTTCGAAGTATGGCTTTCAGCCCAACACACGACGCCACAAGCTCCACACCCATTTGGCGCTATTGGTGGACTCGGGCATCGTCCGGCGCTCCCTCCAAGGGGAATACTCCGTCCCCGAGCAAGTTCAACAACTCCTTAAGGATCACGAGTCGTTGGCTACCATAGTCCGCCGGTCGCTTGAATCGGGTCCAATAGGTCTAGGTGGCCAACTGTTTCTGAGACTTGTTTCTCAAGCATATGGTGTAATCGTTGGGAACGTCGCTGAACTGACTGACAGAGATTGGGCAAATATCTCAGCAGAAATTCGTTCCTTCTGGCAAAACGTGCTTGCATGGGATCGTAAATTTCTTGGAATAGCTGCCCTCGCCGAGCTGTTTCTAGTAAAAAACCTTATGGCTGGAACAGCACTATGGCCAGTTGACTCATGGAAGACCTTCCTAATGGGTCGTGCCCGAAAACGGCCTGAAGAAATGACGGTTCACGTCGGACGATTTGGTGATATTCGATATCTTCGCTTCAATGACGATTGATAAAAACTAGGACGTTCTCCGTCGCGACGTTGGCATGATTCCACCGGCTGTATTGCATTGATCTATTCCGCAGCACGTAAGAGAAGCGGTTCTCGAGACTCAGTTTGGTTGGTGCCAATCTGCCTAACAGATCCGCCGTCGGTATCGGTCTACCTCTTACCGTACTGTCGCCCACAACAAGTACTAACTTTCCTCCAGGCGCGAGCTGGGTTGACACGAGTCGCAACCATTGTGCCATTTCGATGAAGTATTGAACTATTGATCGCGCTCGATGGTTTTCACCTTCAAGATGCTTGAGACAACTGCCAAGGCAACGGCTCACGTCGTCTGGCAAATTGTCTAGGAGTTGCCTTGAGTTGCCATAGACATAGTTTCGACGGCCAATATATCCAGTCCTTAGTTTTTTGGCCGATGCCTCACTCTTGATGAGTCGAAGCCAATAGTGTTCAAGCAGGTGCCGCCGATGGTAGTCCACGGCGCTGCAGTAGGGCGGCGACGTGAGAATAAGCGTTGGAAGATCACGTGATTCGAGTGCAAGATCAATCGCAGATGCCTTACTGATCGAAGCCGCTTGTGGTCGTTGCCCTGAAGCATCCATTCGCTGCCAAAAATCTTCCAGCATGGCGACATTTCGATCAAGCCGATTCCGGAATAACTCGAACGGATTCAAATATCTCCCTTTGGAGAGGCGTTCCCGCATGCGGCGCGTTACTTCCAAGCCTGAAAGAGTATCTGGATCTGCATTGGAGCAGAGTCGGAGAATCGAAGCGAAAGTCATCTTGAGAAACTGCTTGGTTGGCGCATTAACTCTTTGCCGAACCATGCGTCTCCAGATCCGAGCGAGATCTATGATTACGTAGCGCTTGAACCAATGTTCAATTCTCGGAATCTCGGGAACGTTCAGGCCCTGCTTAGAACGCCGATAATAGGAAACACATATATCGCCCACGGCCAACCGCTTATAGGTGTGCACTCGTCTTTCAGAAGCAAATGCCCATTCGTGTAAGCGATTAGCAGCGTGCTTGAATTCAGCGAGTGATGGGGGAGAACACTTGGACTTAGCAATCAATGAACTGAAGGGATCCAGATCAGAACCGATCGCTCTCCGTCCCCGGAGCGTTGCCTCTAGGGGAACCGTCCCGCATCCACAAAAAGGGTCAAACACCGTGTCACCAACGCTGCTGAAGCGCTCGATTGCCCACTGCACGAACGGGGGATGAAGTTTGGCCGGAAATCGCACCAACGAGTGCATTCTGGCATCGGTGCGGACTTTATCGTTGCAGACAAGGTAGGTTTCACTGTCTCTAGGCTCGCGGGGAAACTTATCAAGGACAAGCACACTTATATGCGTCGTTTCGCTAAGCGGGAGCGTGACTTGCTGCCCTACGAGCGATTCCATCCGAGGCGCGTCTCCTTCTTTCGACAAGAAACCGGTACGTAGAATTTTGGGATTTACCTTGTGCACCAGCCCCCCTTAGAGCCTGGGCGCTCCCACTAATGGCAGAGAGTGCGAGTAGGTCATCTGTAATCGTTGTTTTGAGACTAAATTCTAGGTAGATTTGTAGCCTTCACCACTGGACCCTTACAGCCCATCACGATGTGCAGCCAAGGCTCCGATCTCGACCGGCTCGTCGGGGAAGAAATCGTTCAGGAGCGGACCGGCCTTAACCAAACCACCGCGCCTACATCAGTCCCGGGATCTGCATTCCTCCGGTGAGGCCCCCGATCTGGCCTGCCATGGCTTCATCCACTTTGCGCGCCGCCTCGTTGAAGGCGGCAACCACCAGATCCTGCAACATCTCCAGGTCTCCGGAGCCTGCGGCGTCGGGCTCTATCTTCACTTCAGACACCTGCTTGAGTCCATTCATCCGGACCAGCACCATTCCTCCACCGGCCGTGCCCTCGACCGACAACTCCGCCATCTGCTTCTGCAACTGCTCCTGCATCTGCTGCGCCTGCTTCATGATCTGCTGAATGTTCTTCATGTGGGCCTCCCTGCCAACGCCGGACCGATTCTACTTCAGCTTCCGCACCTCCGGTTTCTCCTGAACCTGAAACACTTCCAGAAAGCTCTGCACCCGCCTGTCCTCCAGAACCCGCTTCGACTCCTGCCTCTCGATCTCATCCTCCGGCGGCGGCATGACCTCGGTCGGCGGTGGAACTCCCGCCGGGGGCGGCGCTTGCGGGGACGGCCCGTCTTCGTCCACCAGCAGACTCACCTTCAATGGGCGCCCTTCGAGGCCGGCGCTTGCCCTCTCGATCACCTCCAGGTTCTCGGGGGCCTGCAGCAACTCGCGTGAACCGCGCTGACCGGCGGCAAACCGGACTCTGATCTCGTCTCCCGAGACGACCGCCTCCAAAGCCTGCCCCAGCATGGATGCCGCCATCCGGGACTCCTTGGATACGGCTTCACAGATGCGGTCGAGGCAGGAGGCCGCCGCGGCCCGAGCAGGCGGGCCGGAATCCTGGACAACGGCCGGGGGAGGCGAAGGGGCGGGCCGGGGAGGGCCGGCCGCGGCCGGCGGTTCGGGATTTCCGGGAGGGGTGTCTCCGGAGAAAGCCGCCAGCAGTTCCTCCAGGGCCGCCAGGCGCTTGGCCTGAACCATGCGGACCAGGCCCAGTTCCAGGTGCAGCCTGGGGTGAGCCGAACCCCGCAACTCTCCATCGGTCGCCACCAGAATCTGGAAAAAACGGGTGAGATCCTCCTCGGAGAGTTGGGTGCTGACGGTCTGCAAGCGCGCCAGATCCTCGGCGGGGGCGGCGACCAGTTGAGAGTCCTTGCCCGCGATCTTGACCATCAGCAGGTTGCGAAAATGACCCATCAGCTCGCGAACCAACTGCTGGGGATTCCGGCCGCTGGTCAGGACCTGATCCACCAGCGCCAGGACTCGCCTGGAGTCGCGGGCGACCACGGCGTCGGTAACATCCTCCAGCAACTGCTGGGGGACAACGCCCAGCAAGTCCCGCACCTGCTCTTCCTGCACCTCCTGGCCGCAGAGGGAAATCGCCTGGTCCAGCAGGGACTCCCCGTCGCGAAGGCTCCCTTCGGAAGCCCGCGCAATGGCGCTCAGGGCCTGCTCCCCGATCCGGATCTGCTCTTCGCCGGCGATCAACGCCAGGCGCTCGAAAATCTCCCGGTGGCTGATGGCGCGGAAGTTGAAGTGCTGGCAACGGGAAAGGATGGTTCCGGGCACCTTGTGCAGCTCGGTGGTGGCCAGGATGAAGACCACGTGCGCGGGCGGTTCTTCCAGGGTCTTGAGCAGCGCGTTGAATGCCTCGGTGGTGAGCATATGGACTTCATCGATGATGAAAACCTTGTAGCGGTCCCGCGCCGCCCGGTATCTGACGCTTTCACGAAGTTCACGAATCTCGTCAATGCCGCGGTTGGAGGCCGCATCGATCTCGAGAACGTCGATGGATTGACCCGAAGTCACTTCCCGGCAGGAATCGCAGTCGTTGCAGGGATTGACGCTGGGGCCCTGCCGGCAGTTCAACGCCTTGGCCAGGATCCGGGCCGTGGTGGTCTTGCCCACTCCCCGCGCTCCGGCGAACAGGTAGGCATGGGCGATGCGATTCTGGGAGATGGCGTTCTTGAGGGTCTCCGCCGCGGCTCTCTGCCCCACGATTTCAGCAAAGGTCTGCGGCCGCCACTTGCGGGCCAGAACCTGATAGCTCATGAGCCTATCCTAAAATCCTTCGCCTTCACACTTCACACTTCGCACTCGGAAACGGCAGGCAGGGACCCCTCGATCTTGAATCAAGCGGGGTCTCGCAATCCACTGGAATCGGGAAAATCGGAACCACGGGCGGGAGAGTGTGGAAGTGAGCTGCCGGTCCGGAAACGACCCTGAACTGGTCAGGTCTCGGGTTGTTCCGCGGCGCCTCCGGGTGTCCACTACCGTTGCTTTCTTCCGAACCTGGCGGGGTTTGCGGATCCGGATCGCACGGAGCCCGAGACCTGATGAATTCGTTTTCCGAAGCAGGCCGCATGGTAATGAATTGCCCCGGCGCTGTCCAGGGAAAAGGGTGTCGTCAAACGGGGGTCACACGACTCAAGCGATGACCGCGACCTCCTGTGGAACCGCGCCCCCGACCCGTCTCCCGCCCCCGCGGAATCATCCCTCGGCGTCCAAGACCTCCTTGGTAATCAGCTCAATCGGCACTTCGACATCCTTCTCGATCGGGTTGCCCTTGAGAACCTCGACGGCGTTTTCGACTACCCGTTTGCCCATATCGTAGGGGTATTGGGCCACGGTGGCCAGCAACCTGCCCTGCCGGACCGCCTCCCTGGCTTCGCTGGCCGCGTCGAAACCGACCACCACGATGGACCCTTCCCGCCCGGCCTCGGCGATGGCCTCGATGGCGCCCAGGGCCATCATGTCGCTGCAGGAGAAGAGAGCGTCGATGTCGGGGCGGGCCTGGAGCATGTTCTGGAACACGGTATATCCCTGGGCTCGCTCCCAGTTGGCGGTCTGAGACGACAGCACCTGAATGCCCGGATGATTCCGGATGACCTGGTGGAAGCCCCGCAGGCGGGAGTCCCCGGTCTCATGTCCCGGGATCCCCTCCAGAATGGCCACCTTCCCCTGGCCGTTCAACTGCTCCGCCAGGAATTCACCCGCCATCCGCCCGCCCCTCAGGTTGTCGGCCCCGACGAATCCGGCGATCTCGCCTCCCGCTTCCCTCAGCGCCCCGGAGTCGACGCGGGTATCCACGATCAGAACCGGGATCCCGGCTCGATTGGCCTTCACGATGACAGGCACGATCTCCCGGGAGCCGCTGGGGGCGATGCAGAGGGCCGAAACCCTCCTCTGGATCATGTTCTCCACGATCTGCATCTGCTTTTCAACGTCTATCTCGCGCTCGGCGGCCTGTATCACCAGCCGGATGTTCAAATTGCGGGCAGCCTCCTGGGCGCCCCGCTGCATATCGAGGAAGTAGGGGTGATTGAGCGTCTTCATCACCAGGGCGATGACGGGATCGGCGGAGGAGGGTCCGGCTTCCCGCCCGCATTGCAGCCCGGTCAGGCCGATGCAGACCGTGGCGAGAAGCATCAGCACCGGACGACGAGTGGAACACTGGCTCGAGTTCATTGTTCTCCCTTCACCTTACGGTGCACGAGTACGAAAACGCTGAAACACAGGACGAGGAAATGATTCATCACTCATCATTCATCATTCATCATTCACAACTGTCACGCCCTGCGATTCTTCAGAAACATGTCCACCAGCACGGCCAGAATGATCACCGAACCGATGACGATCTGCTGCACGAAGGACGAGACATCCAGCAGATTCAGCCCGTTTCGCAGAACCCCCATGATCAGGGCTCCCACCAGGGTCCCGAAAACAGTGCCCTCGCCACCCATCAGGCTGGTTCCCCCGATCACGGTGGCAGCGATGGCATCCAGCTCGTACATGATGCCGGCAATGGGTTGGGCCGAGTTGAGACGGGCCGTCAGGATGACGGCAGCCAACCCGCTCAGCATTCCGCAAATGCCGTAGACCAGGGCCTTGAGCTTCCGGACGTCGACACCGGACAGCAGGGCCGCCTCCTCGTTGCCGCCAATGGCGTAGACGTGGCGTCCGAAGCCGGTCTTCCCCAGCAGGACCGCCGCCGCAAGATAGACCAGGAGCATGATGAGGATGGGAATCGGAACGTAGAGGATCTCGCCCGAAGCCAGGTGACGAAAGGATTCGGAGAATCCTGAAACCGGCCTTCCCTGGGTCACCAGCAGCGCGGCGCCCCGCGCCACGCTCATCATGCCCAGGGTCGAAATGAAGGGCGGGAGCCGCCCCCGGGTAATCAGGACGCCGTTGAGTAGGCCGCAGAGAAATCCGGTGGCCAGGCTGGCCGTCAGCGCCAGCGGGAGCGGAACGCCGGCCTGCAACAGGGTGGCCATCACCACGCCCGACAGGGCCAGGACCGAACCCACCGAGAGGTCGATTCCGGCGGTGATGATGACGAAGGTCATTCCGGCCGCCATGATGGCGATCACGGAGGACTGCTCCACAACGTTGAGCAGGTTCGAGAGGGTCAGGAAATAGGGCGTCAGGATCCAGAGCACCAGGCACAGGCTCAGCAGACCCAGCAGGGTTCCCAGTTGCCGCCCGGGTATGGAAAGGAACCGATGAAGTCTCATGAGATCTTCTCTCGGGCTTCCAGGACTTTCGCCACAACCACTTCGATATCGCCTTCATCCACGAACGGCGACAGGATATAGGACTTCAGGGCGAAGATGGGTTCCCGGTAGGTGGTGAGCCGGTAGCAGTCGGTGGAGGAAATAACGGCGCTCCGCCCGGCCATGGCTTCGGAATGCACGTACTCGAAAATGGCCCGGTTGTAGTCGTTGTTGGAGATCAGGACATCCCGATAGGCGGGGTCATTGAATTCCTGGCGCTTGATCGCGAAGGTATCCACGCCGGCGGGATAGGCCCTGAACAGGGTCACGGTCCCGAAATTCTCGCGGTTCAACACGGTGGTTCCTTCGTGCCCTTCCAGGTGCTCCCGCAGGAGTTGCGCCATCTCCACGATGTGTCCGAGGATGACCTGCAATCCCTGTTTCCCGAACAACCGGTAGTTTCCGAGCGCCGCCAGGGGACCCGTCCCAGCCCTGGACGTCTCCAGCGTAAAGGTGCCGGGACGATGGTCTCCGAAGTGATAGAGGTAGGGCATCTGCTCGGCAGGCCGCGCCAGCAGGCGCAGGTCTTCCCGCTCCCGGAAGAGGACCAGGCTGGAAACGCAGGGTGCAAAGCCGGTCTTGTGAAAATCGACGCCAACCGAATCGGCCAGCGCCAGGTGGCCGATTCGGCGGCGGGCTCCCGCCAGTGCCCTGAGAGTTCGCGGACGAAAACCCAGCCGATTGCTCCCGAAATCGTAGTCGTTGAACACGGACCAGGCCCAGCCGATGACGGCATCGGCGTGAACGTGGGGACGGTAGTCGAGCTGGAATTCCTCCACCCAGGCATCCCGCAGGCTCACGACTCCCTGCAAGTCGTCCAGCCCGAAGGCATCGGTGGTTCCCAGGGTCGCTATCACGGCGGCGATCTTCTTCCCGCTCGCCAACGCCGCCCTGGCCTCCTGCTCGAAGCGAGCCAGGTCCATTTCGTTGTCATCGGTCGTCGGAATGGTGACCAGGTTTTCGGTGCCCAGGCCCAGCCAGCCGGCGACGTTGTGGGCGCAGTAGTGTCCGGCATCCGAAACGAAGACGACCGCGTCTTCGGATCTGCCCTTCCGCATGGCCTGCGGGCAGGCTTTCTCCAATCCGATCTTGACCCCGTAGAGCGTGGTGCCGGTCCCCCCGAAGGTAAAAACCCCGCCCGACTGTTCCGGATCGTACCCGACCAGTTGCGCCGTCATGCCGACCGCCTCGGCTTCAGCCAAGGCCACCAGCCGGCTATATTCGTCCCAGGCGAGATTGGGGTTGTGCAGGGAAGCCAGCAGCACGCCGATCAGACTCGAAATCGTGGGTGGAGGAACGACGTTCTGCTGGGTGTGAGGATGGCCGAAGATGGTCATGCCGCGGAGATAGCCCACCAGGTCGGAGGTCACCTGCTCGACCGAGGACATCCCGGCAGGCAAGGGGGTCTTTCTTGCCTGCTCGAAGTCAGCGGTCACCACGGAACCGAGAATCGGCAGCTTGGTCTTGAGCCCATCGACCTGATCCAGAGCACGCATGATGGAGTGAACGAAATAGGAATCGTGGATCGGGTCGGAGACCGGCTGGGGAAAGGCGAGCCGAATCTTGTGCAGGATGTCTCGATAGCTCATCAGTTGCCTCCGTCACGGGTCCGCAAGACCTTGTCCATGGTCCGTTGGATGCCGGCTTCCCCAGCCGGGAATGTCTGCATTGCCGAAGCCCGGGACTCCCCACCGTGCCGACCCGGGAAGCGTACCCTTGAGAAGAGTTTACGTGTTTAGCTTTACCTGAAACAAAAAAAGAGTGATCCACGAAGGCCCACGAAGTAGTGGTCAAATCGGAATTCAAGGCGACCATCCGGCCAGTTCGGTTGCGCTGACTCTTCCCCTGGAAGGCCGTTCGTGTCGATTCGTGGTTCGTCTTCATGAACGATCGACTCCTTTTCCTCTTATGGCCCGCCCGCCAGGGCGGGGGCGGTGCATACCTTAAACAACCGCCAGCGCCTGGTGGCTGGGAACCGGTTCAAAGTCGCGCAGGGGTCAATGGTTTATTCACATCGATGCACAGGATGCACAGGATTTTTTCAGGTAACGGCCAGCTTCCAATGCCGGGAATCCGCAAAATCGCACCGGACCATCACCTGAGCCGGCGTCTCGTGCAGGAAGCTCTCGTCCTGTTAATCCTGTTAATCCTGTACATCAATGTTCAATAATTTTGTTCTCAACAGGCCATGAACTTCTCTTGTTTCACTCTCGGATGATTTGCCCGCCAGGGCGGGGGCGGTGCTTATTTGAAACAACAGAAAAAAGGATTCCCATGACCTCGAAACCTCTGCATACTTGGGGCGGGCGCTACCGTAGCCCCAGCGGGGAGTGAAATGCCTGGAATGATCGTGGCCCCTCAACCGGAAGCGGTCGAGCAGGGCGCCAAGGTGCTGGCGGCCGGAGGCAACGCCTTCGATGCCGCCCTGGCCTGCGCCTGGATCCAGTTTCTGGTGGATCCCCATTCCTGCGGAGTGGGCGGCTACCTGTTGCTGAACTGTTGGCTGGGGCGGACGGCCGAGCCGCTTCCCATCCTGGATGCTCCCGCCCTGGCCGGTTCCAGGGTCAGGCCCGAGATGTGGGAATCGCTGGTGATCGGCCCCAACCCGGGCGGTTGGGGATTCCAACTCCGGGACCAGGTCAATGAAGACGGCTATGGGTCGATCTGCACCCCGGGGACCATCCGCGGCCTGGAGGCGATCCACAGCCGCTGGTGCAGCCGGCCCTGGCCCGAACTGTTGCAGCCCGCCATCGAGTTGGCGGAGGAGGGCTGGCAGGTCAGCGCCTCCATGGCCACCCGCTGGAGGGACAAGCCCCACTACTACGAAACCACCTCGCTGCAGGAGAAGCTGGCGGTCACCCCCGAGGCCGGCAGGATCTACCTCAAGGCTGACGGCAGCACCTACGAGGCGGGAGACCGCCTGCGCAACCCCGATTATGGGCGCACCCTGCTGTGGCTGGCCCGAGAGGGACCCCAGGATTTCTACCTGGGTGAGATGGCCCGAGCCATGACCTCCGACCTGGAGGCCCACCAGAGCTGGATCACGCCGGAAGACCTGTCCGGATACCAGGTCCGGGATGAGCCTCCGGTGGTGGCGCCCTACCGCGACCTCCTCATTCATACGGCGCCGGCTCCCCACGGCGGCCCCACCCTGGCGGCCATCCTGAACATCCTGGAAGGCTACGACCTGGCGCGCCTGGGCCACAATTCTCCGGCCTACATCCACCTGGTTTCAATGGCCATGAAGGCGGCTTTCGCCGATCGAAACCGCACTCTGGGGGATCCCCATTTCGCGACGGTTCCACAGGAGTGGCTGGTCTCCAGGGAACGGGCCCGGCAGTGGCGGGAGGTCATCGACTCGGGTAAGGAAATCGAGCCGTTCCGGGCCCAGACGGGCTCCACCGACACCACCCACATCAGCGTCGTCGACCGCTGGGGGAATCGGGTTTCCCTGACTCATTCCCTGGGCACCTCCTCCGGGGTGATCACGCCCGGACTGGGCTTCATGTACAACAATTCCATGATCAACTTCCACCCCTATGCCGGCCACCCCAACAGTATTCTGGCCGGCAAGGGACGCACCACCGGCATGACGCCGACCATCGTCTCCCGGGACGGGAATCCGATCCTGGTGGTGGGGGCTCCCGGCGCCACCCGGATCATCACCGCCGTGCTCTCGGTGATTCTCAATCACGTCGATTTCGGCATGTCGGTCACCGAGGCGGTCCTGGCGCCCCGCTTCGACTGCCAGGTGGACGCCATCACCTGCCAGGCTCGTATTCCGGAAGGAGTCTGCGCGGAGGTCCGCAGGAAGCACCCCATCCAGCGAATGCCCGTCAGCCACGGCGGGTTCGCCCTGGTTCACGCCATTGGGATCGACCCGGAAAGCGGAGCGCTGAGCGGCGCCGCCGACAGCGGCGCCGACGGCATGGCCCTGAGGGTGGATGAGGGATGACTACAGGGTTCCCTCGTGGGGTTTTTCCCAGTCCCCGTTGAAGCCTTCCACGCCCTGAATCCGGCAGAGTCCCTTGGAGAAATCGAACTCGGCCGTGACTCCGTTGTCGAACTGCAGGCGCTGCAGGCTGCGTTCGGGGTTGAGGAACCGGTGAGAGGTCATTTCGGCGTGGGCGGTCTTTTGGAAATAGCTGCACCAGCGCTGCAGCCACTGGATGCGCCGCTGCATGGGGGCGGCCTCCCAGTCCTGGACCGGAACGCCGTCTTCCAGTCCGGTTCCGGGAAATTCGTCCCCGTAGGGCAGTATCCAGTTGTATGACGGAGCCGCGCCAAAGAGGAGTTCGTACAGGCGGGGGTGCTTGTCCTCCGGCCAGTCGTAGCGGCCGTACCCCCCGCCCGAGAAGCAGGCCGCGTAGCACTCGTGAAAGACGAGCTGGAACCAGGGGATGGGTTCTCCCACCGCCAGCCGGTCTCGGGACCAGTCGGTAAAGAAGAAGAAATCGCACTCCGAGACGCACCAGAACCGGGCCAGCTCGGCGCCGGGGATGATTCCCCGCTTCCGCGTCTCCCGAAAGCACTCGATCTGCTTTTCGATGGCCAGCTTGCGAGATACCGGGTGGTCCGGAGAAAAATCCTCCCGGTGGCCGCCGTGAAAGGCGTATCCGTCGAAATAGAGGGCATCGGGCTCGAAACCCCGCGACTTGGCGTAGTCCAGGGCGCGCCGCACCGACTCGGGCCCGAATCGGGGGCTGAGGCCGTCACCCCAGAAACTGGGCCTGGGATGCAGCTCTCCCGCCCGGTCCCGCGAGGACCGGGCCGGGTCGTAGCCGGGGGCTCCCTTCAGGTTGGTATTGGGATTGATGAAGATCTTGACCAGGGCCCCGTATCGCCGCGCCCGGTCGGCCAGGCGCCTGAGCCTTCTCCAGCCTCCCTGCACCGGACGCCGGCGCAGAAAGGCCTGCCAGGCGCTGGCGTCGTTGCGGGCGGTGGTGCCGGGGGACCACTTGGGGAAGAAGAAGTTGACGGGCAGGCCGTGCCGCGTCCAGCGCTGCAGGTCTTTCAGCACTCGCGACTCGTCTCGGGACCTCCAGTAGACCCAGCGGAATTCGAAGCCCCGCAGGTATCGGTCGATGGCGGGCAGTTGCCTGGCCCGATCGGCCAATGTCCGAAAGAACCCCTTTTGGCGGGCATAACGACGGTACGCCTTGGCGATGCCCACGTGGTCCAGGTCCTGGGCGAAGCGCATCAGGAACTGCCGGGCGTAGCCGAGCTCTCCCAGCGATGCCAGCCAGTTGAAGTCCACCAGCGAAACCTGGCCCGGGAGGTGGTCGACCTCCGCGCTGCAGTCCCAGAAAGTCTCCACGATCTGGTAGAGGGTGTGGCGCCCCTTGACCAGGCCGAACAGGGGCAGGCTGTAGCGCCCCCCCACCAGGTTGCCGCGAACCGAATCCCCCTTGGGCATGCTCTCGGCCATCTCCGCCGGAATCAGGTAGCCGGAGCCGTGGGGAACCAGCAGATAGCCGCCGTCGCTGGTGGGTTTCTCGATGCGATAGAAGTGGTTGACCCGCAGGATGCGGTCCTGGCCGCCGGTCTGCTCCAGTCGAACCAGCAGCTCGTCCGTGTCGGAATCCAGGGCGTGCACCAGCTCGATTTCCACGTCGGCGCCGGGGAATGCGCCCAATCGGGTCCGGTATCCGTGGTGGCGGCCTTCTTCGAAGGGCTGCCACTCCTTGACAGCCGCCTCGCCAAAGCGCAGGGTCCGCTCCTTCCCGGCGGAGTCGGGAGCCAGAACCAGTTGGGGCGTCAAGGCGCTGGAACTCTCCCAGACCACCTCTCCGCCCTTCTGATGGACGCTGAGGCCCCCCTCCCCATCGACTTGCACCGAATAGGTCTTTCCCCTGAGTTCCCGGGACTTGCCGCCGGCAAGCGAACAGCCGCCGAGCTCCAGCAGACCGGCCCCCAGTGCGGCCGAAGCCGCCAGGAACCCCCGGCGATCCAGCAGCTTCTTCTCTGAATTCGTTTTACCGGCGTGTCTTGTTTGCATGGCGAATGGGGATGGTTTGATGGGGCCGGACAGCCAATGACAGCCGATCAAGCGACAGCGGGGCGGACGAGTTGACGGCCATTCCGGCAACGAGTACGAAAACGCTCAATCACAGAATCAGAAAATCATTCATCACTCATCACTCCTGGTGGAGGTCGGAAAGGTCCAGTCGGTTTTCCCGGTGCAGGCGCCTGAAGATCTCCACCGTCTGCTCGATGCCCTGCTTCAGCGGGGTGGCCGGCACCCGGCCCAGTTCCTGCTTCAAGCCCTGCTGGCTGAAGTTGCTGGCGATGGCCAGGGGATTCGGCTTGCACCGGATCATCCCCCGGGCACTCGGGACCACCTCTTCGATGGCCTGGATGACCTCCTCCACCGTTACCAGGTCCCCACGAATGTTGTAGGCTCGCGCACCGGTCTTGGGGCTTTCGGCGCACCCGATGAAGATCTTGGCCACGTCGTCCACCAGCAACATCGAGACCGGTCCGCCGAACTGAATCTCGAAGGGCCGTCCCAGGGCTGCAGCCTTCATGGCCGTGGTGGGACCGGAGGTGATCCCGAAATCCCGGCCCGCCCCGTAGACGGCATGGGGACGCAGACCCACGCTGGAGATGCCGTGGTCCAGGAAGAACACCCGGGCGTTGCCTTCGTTGGACTGCTTGAAAACCCCGTAGTGGGTCCGTGGAGTCAACTGGACGCCTTCGCCCACGGGCCCTTCCCCGTAGTCTTCCTGAGGACCGAACACGGCGGCGGAGCTGGCATAGGCCAACCCCTGGATCGGCTCCGGCAGCGACCGGGCGGCCTCGAAGACGTTGACGGTGCCCACCACGTTGACCAGGGCGCCCAACCTGGGATTGGCCCGGCAGACCGGCACCTGCAGGCCCGCCAGGTGAATGACGTGGGTCACGCCGTTGCGCTGCATCTCACCCTGCAGCCGGTCGTAGTCGGTAATGTCTCCCTGAATGAAGTGGACCGCGCCCAGCTCCTCCGGGGAAAGCAGCATGGAGAGCCTCTTGGGTTCCACGTCCAGGTCATAGATGAAGACCCGGTTGCCCCGATCGATGAGATTGCGGACGATCCAGGTCCCGATACACCCTTGAGCACCGGTCAGAAAATATCGTGCCATTCATCATTCCTCATTCATCATTCATCATTCCCATGCAGGTCCTGCAAGGCGCGGACGTCCCGCCGGTTCTGCTGCAGCGCGCTGATGCCGCTGGCCACGGCCGCACCCCCCGAGAGCGTGGTGATGCAGGGCACGTTGTGCTGGACGGCGGCGCGCCGGATGGCGCGTTCGTCGAAGAAGGAGTCCTTGCCCAGCGGCGTGTTGAGGATCAGGTCCACCTGGCCGCTCTTGATGAGGTCCACGATGTGGGGCCGCCCCTCGTTGACCTTGTAGACCGACTCGACGCCAATACCCTGCCCGGCCAGAGTCTCCCGGGTGCCTCCGGTGGCGATCAAGCGAAATCCGAGATCGTGCAGCCGCCGGGCGATCGGGAGCACGTTGAGCTTGTCCTGATCGTTCACGCTGACGAAGGCGGTGCCGGACTGGGGCAGCACCGAGCCGGCGCTGAGCTGGGCCTTGGCGTAGGCCTGGCCGAAGCTGTCGGAAACGCCCATCACCTCGCCGGTAGACTTCATCTCGGGGCCCAGAATGGTATCAACACCCGGGAATTTCAAGAAAGGGAAAACCGGGGACTTGACGAAGAAGTCGTTGACCGGCAGTTCGTCTTCCAGACCGAACTCCTCCAGCTTGCGACCGGTCATGAGCCGGACTGCCAGCTTGGCCAGAGGGACCCCGGTGGCCTTGCTCACGAAGGGCACGGTGCGCGAGGCTCTCGGATTGACCTCCAGCACGTAGACCACGTCCTCCTTGATGGCGTACTGCACGTTCATCAATCCGACCACTTTCAGCTCCAGCGCCAGGCGACGGGTGTAGTCGCGCATCGTCTGCAGGTGTTCGGGCTTGACCATGTAGGTGGGCAGCACGCAGGAGCTGTCCCCCGAGTGGATCCCTGCCTCCTCGATGTGCTCCATGATGCCCCCGATGACCACCCGCCGTCCGTCGGCCACGGCGTCCACGTCCACCTCGAAGGCATCCTCCAGGAACTTGTCGATGAGAATGGGGCGGTCCTGAGAGACGCCCACGGCCTCGCTGATGTACCGCTCCAGGGACCGGTCGTCGTGCACGATCACCATGGCGCGTCCCCCCAGGACGTAGGAGGGTCGGACCAGGACCGGGTAGCCGATGCGTTCGGCGATGGCGGCGGCCTCGCTGAAGGAGGTGGCCGTGCCGGAAGGAGGCTGGGGGATACCCATGCCGGAGAGCAGACGGCCGAATCGCTTGCGGTCTTCCGCCAGGTCGATGGACTCGGGAGAGGTGCCGATGATGGGAACGCCGGCCCGCTGCAGGGGCAGGGCCAGGGTCAGGGGAGTCTGCCCGCCGAACTGCACGATCACCCCCTCCGGCTGCTCCCGCTCCACCACGTGCATGACGTCTTCAAAGGTCAGCGGCTCGAAGTAGAGTCGATCGGAAGTGTCGTAGTCGGTGGAGACGGTCTCGGGATTGCAGTTCACCATGACCGTCTCGAAGCCGTCTTCCTTGAGGGCGAAGGAAGCGTGGCAACAGCAGTAGTCGAACTCGATGCCCTGCCCGATCCGATTGGGACCGCTGCCGAGGATCACGATCTTTCTACTCTCGGAGGGTTCGGCCTCGCACTCCTGCTCATAGGTGGAATAGAGATAGGGCGTGAAGGACTCGAACTCGGCCGCGCAGGTGTCGACCCGCTTGTAGACCGGCCGAAGATCGAGACCCTGACGCCGCTGGTGAACTTCGCCGGCCGTGGACCCCGTCAGCCAGGCCAGGTACTGGTCTGAGAATCCCAGCCGCTTGGCCTGCCGGAGCTGCTGTGGCGGGATGTCCGCCAGGTCGGCGCCTCGCAGCCCGGTCGACAGTTGGGAGACCTCCCGAACCTGTCGCAGAAACCAGGGATCGATCCGGGTGTGCTGATAAGCCTCTTCCACCGAGAGGCCTCTCTCGAAGGCGAAACGCAGATAGAGGAGGCGGTCGGGATTGGGAACGATCAGCTTTTCCCTGATCCGGTCCGGTTCCAGCTTTTGCGATCCGACCTTGCGCCCGGTCTCCAGGGAGCGCAGGGCTTTCAGCAGCGACTCCTTGAAGGTTCTGCCGATGGCCATCACCTCTCCGACCGACTTCATCTGGGTTCCCAGGAGCGGCTCGGCCTCCGGAAACTTCTCGAAGGCCCACTTGGGGATCTTGGTGACCACGTAGTCGATGGTGGGCTCGAAGCATGCCGGGGTCTTCAAGGTGATGTCGTTGGGAATCTCGTCCAGAGTGAGCCCCACGGCCAGCTTGGCGGCGATCTTGGCGATGGGGAACCCGGTCGCCTTGGAGGCCAGTGCCGAGCTTCGGGAGACCCGGGGATTCATTTCGATGACCACCAGGCGGCCATCCCTCGGATTGACGGCGAACTGGATGTTGGAGCCTCCGGTCTCCACTCCGACCTTGCGAATGATCCGCATGGCGGCGTTCCGCATGAACTGGTATTCCTTGTCGGTAAGGGTCTGTACCGGAGCCACGGTGATGGAGTCCCCGGTGTGGACCCCCATGGGATCGAAGTTCTCGATGCTGCAGATCACCACCACGTTGTCCTTCAGGTCGCGCATCACCTCCAGCTCGAACTCCTTCCAGCCGATGACCGATTCCTCGATCAGAATCTCGTGGGCCGGGCTGAGATCCAGCCCCCGCTTGGCCAGGTGTTCGAACTCCTCGGCGTTGTAGGCGATGCCTCCTCCCGTTCCGCCCAGGGTGAAGGAGGGCCGGATAATGGCCGGGTATCCCACCTCCTTGACGATCTGCCGGGCCTCCGTGAAGTCGTAGGCCACCCCGCTTCGCGGCGTCTCCAGGCCGATCTCCCTCATGGCTTCCTTGAAGAGCAGCCGATCTTCCCCCACCCTGATCGACTTGATCTGGGCTCCGATCAGTTCGACTCCCTGCCTGTCCAGCACCCCCTTCTCCGACAGCGCCACCGACAGGTTGAGGGCCGTCTGGCCGCCCACGGTGGGCAGCAGGGCGTCGGGCCGCTCCTCCAGGATGATGGCCTCCACGAACTCCGGCGTCAGGGGCTCGATATAGGTCCGGTCGGCCAACTCGGGGTCGGTCATGATGGTGGCGGGATTGGAGTTCACCAGGACCACCCGGTAACCCTCGGACCTGAGGACCTTGCAGGCCTGGGTCCCGGAATAGTCGAACTCGCAGGCCTGACCGATCACGATCGGTCCCGAGCCGATGACCAGGATTGTCTTGATGTCCGATCTCTTGGGCATTCAGTCTCGCCAGGCGAAGGAGGTCCCGCTCTCCCTCCGGTGCTGACGGATTACCTGCTTGAACTCTTCGAACAGGTAGCGGGAATCGTGCGGGCCCGGGGAGGATTCCGGGTGGTACTGGACGCAGAACAGCGGTTGGCTCCGGTGACGGAATCCCTCCAGGGTCTGATCGTTGAGATTGACGTGGGTCACTTCGACGGATTCAGGCAGGGAGGCAATATCCACGGCAAAGCCATGGTTCTGGGCGGTGATCTCGACCTGCCCCGTCTGCATGCGCATCACGGGGTGGTTGCCGCCGTGGTGGCCGAATCTCAGCTTGTAGGTGCTGGCGCCCACGGCCAGACCCAGGATCTGATGGCCCAGGCAGATCCCCAGGATCGGCTTCTTTCCGATCAGCTCCCGAGCCGTCCGGATCGCATAGGCCACCGGCTCCGGGTCTCCCGGTCCGTTGGAGAGAAAGACCCCGTCGGGGTTCATTGAGAGGATTTGGGCCGCGCCGGTCCTGGCCGGAACCACCGTCACCTCAAAGCCGCTGTCCACCATCAGTCGCAAGATGTTGCGCTTGATGCCGAAGTCCAGGGCCACCACCCGCAACGGCGCCTCCGCCCCGTCCGTATCGGAAGTGTTCCGGGAGGACTCCGCGCCAAAGAGGTCCACCGACGGCTCCTCCCAGCGGTAGGGCTTGCGGCAACTGACCCGGCTGGCCAGATCCCGTCCCACCATCTCCGGCGTCTGACGCACCCTTTCGACCAGAAGCTTCCGATCCACCTCCCCGCTGGCGATGGCGGCGCGCATGGCGCCCTGTTGCCGGATGTGGCGCACCAGAGCCCGGGTGTCGATCTCGGCGATGGCCACGATGCCGTGCTTCTCCAGGTAATCCGGAAGTGTCTCGTCCAGCCGCCAGTGGTCGGCGCTGTCGGTGGCTTCCCGCACCACCAGCCCTTCGGCAAAGGGCCGGCGGGACTCCTCATCCTCCGAGTTGACCCCGTAGTTTCCGATCAGGGGATAGGTCAGCACCACGATCTGACCGGCATAGGAGGGGTCGGTGAGGATTTCCTGGTAGCCGGTCAGGGAGGTATTGAAAACGACTTCGCCGAAGGTCTCGCCCCTGGCGCCGATGGACCTGCCTTCGAAAACCAGGCCGTCTTCCAGGGCAAGCACCGCTTCCATGAATGGTTCCCTTTCCGCTGCAGGCGCCGGACGGGGATTCACCACCCCCCGTCCCATTCGACACAAGGTGAAACAGGAGTGTTTCAGACAGGCAGCGCCCCCGCCCTGCCGTACGGATCATACGAGAGTGAAACACCCAATCGTCAATAAAGACGAACCACCAATGAACACGAATAGACACGAAGACAGACGAACCTCCTGCAACGACCAGCGGCACCACAATGCTTCAGGAACTTTGTGCCCTTGGCATGACTTCGTCTCCTTCGTACATACCCCCTCGAAATCGGTTGTGACACCTCATCAATCATTACTTATTGGTGTTCATTCGTGTCCATTGGTGGTTCGTCGTTTTCCTTTGTGGACAACTCTTGTCGGTCCTTCGCACCCCTTCGTGAATTCCTCTTTTTTTCTTTTGTTTCAGCCCGCCGCTGTTCGAGGTCGCGTGTTTATACCACATTTCGGGACCGCCCGGGATTGCGTATAATGCGAGCCTCTGCGGACCGTCAGAGCCGCTGCCATGCCAACCTCTCCAGCCGCCGTCATCATTCCCGCCTGCAACGAGGAACCGGGGATCGGCCGAGTCATTGCCGGCATTCCCCGGGACCTGGTCTCCGAGATCATCGTGGTCGACAACGGCAGCACCGACCGGACCGCCATGAAGGCGCGGGAGGCCGGCGCCCGGGTCGTCTTCCAACCCGAGCGCGGCTACGGCGCCGCTTGTCTGGCCGGGATCGCCGCCCTGCCCCCAGCTACCGAGGTGGTTCTCTTTCTGGACGGCGATTACAGTGACGACCCCGCCCAGGCCAGAGACCTGCTCCGGGCCCTGGAGGAGCACCGGGCGGACCTGGTGCTGGGCTCGCGGACGCGGGGATGCCCGCAACCGGGTTCCCTGACCCCGCAGCAGCGGTTCGGCAACTGGCTGTCCACCGCCATCATTCGGCTGATCTACGGCCACGCCTACACCGACCTGGGACCCTTTCGGGCCATTCGCCGGGAGGCGCTGTCCAGGCTCGACATGCAGGATCGAACCTACGGCTGGACGGTGGAGATGCAGGTCAAGACCCTGCAGGAGGGACTCAAGGTGGTGGAAATTCCCGTCAGCTACCGGCCGCGCCTGGGCCGCTCCAAGATTTCGGGGACGCTCGCGGGAACGGTCAAGGCCGGATTCAAGATCCTGTGGACCATCGCCCGGCTGAGCCTGCGACGCCCGCTTGTCTGAAACAAAAGCCGGCGCTTAATGGCTGGAATCCGGTTTGGAGTCAAGCCTGGGCAGAATATTGATTCACATCGATGCACAGGATGCACAGGATTTTCGTCTTTGACAAACGCCGGCGCCTGATGGATGGAAACCGGTTCAAAGTCAAGCATGAGTAGAGGATTTATTGACATGGATGGACAGGATATACAGGATTTTTTCTGAAGACGGCAGCCTTGCAGTCCTGGACATCCGCAAATCCCCACCCGATCATCGCCGGAGCCAGCCTATCGTGCAACAGCCTCCCCTACTGATTATCCTGTGCATCCTGTGCATCCATGTTCAAAATTCTTGTTCCCGACAGGCCATGAACTTCTCCTGTTTCACTTTCGTATGATCCGCACCCTCGTTGGGGCGGGGGCGGGACTTGCCTGAAACAAACGGAAAAAAGAGGGATTCACCACGACCCACGGGAGAGGCGCCCTCCGGGAGCGCGGGCGTCTCGCCCGCATCCTCTGCGTACGGTGGCCGCTCCGTTTCCCCGTGATGCGGCACACGGCCACCCTGCCGGCGGAAACGGCCTGGCTCGGCCAAAGCAGAGTCCTGGCGCCGCAGCCGGTCGAGCCGGGTCGAAGAAATGGGTGAAGCTGTGCCAGTGTTGTATCGCGGTAGGAATCCGCATTGCTGGGGACCCCCCGCACAGATCCGGACGTGCGCAGCTAGCGCATCCGGCTCCTCCCTCAGGTGTTGACGAGCATTCGTCGGTCCGGCCATGGATGCCGGATTCCCAGTCTCGGCCAGTAGGTCGCCGCCAGTCGGTTCATCGCCTCCCAGCTATATCCGCCCTTCTGGGATCGTCGATTGATTGCTCGCATCCACAATCTCAGGACGTGGCTCGCAAAGCGTCTCAGATAGCGCAGGCTGGTCGGGACAGCAAAGTAGTTCAGCCATCCGTTCAACACTCGCCCCAGCCATTTGCCGGTCTTCCCGATGCCTTCATGCATCCGCCTGCTCAGCTCCTCCTTCACTCGCTTCAGGGTGCGCCTCATCCGTTTCGCTATCGGTTTGCGCCCCAGCCCGTAGCGTCCCTTCCGGTCCTTCCTGCAATAGTGCGTGAAGCCCAGGAAGTCGAACGTTTCCGGTCTCCCCTCCCCCCTCCTTCGTCGGTTCTCTGCCGCATACCGTCCGAACTCGATGAGTCGGGTCTTCTCCGGGTGCATCTCCAACTCGAACCGTCCGATTCGCTCCTTCAGGTCGTTGAGGAATCGCTCCGCATCCCGCCGGTACTGAAATCCCACCACGAAGTCGTCGGCGTACCGCACCATCAGGGTCTCGCCTTCGGCCTCGCGGGTCCGCCATTGCCTCTGGAACCAGAGGTCCAAACCGTAATGCAGGTAGACGTTCGCCAGGATCGGCGATATCACCGCCCCTTGCGGCGTCCCCTTCAGGTCGTCCCTCCACTCTCCATCCTCCATGACGCCGGCGTTCAACCACTTGGCAATCAACCGTATCACCCGCTCATCCCCGATGCGGTGCCTCAGAAACCGCAGCATCCAGTCCCGCGACACGTTGTCGAAGAATCCGCGTATGTCCGCGTCGATGATCCACCTGATCTTCCGCCGCCCGATCCCGACCGCCAGGGCGTCCAGCGCATCGTGCCCCCCTCGGCCAGGTCGAAACCCGTAACTGAACCCCAGGAACTCCGCCTCATATATCGGCGTCAGCAGGTTGTCCGCCACGGCCTTCTGGACGATCTTGTCCTCCAGCGCCGCCACGCCAAGCGGTCGTGTCCCGCCATCCGCCTTGGGTATCTTCACCCGCCGCGATGGCGTCGCCCGGTACGCTCCCCGCTGTACCCGGTCATGCAGGTCGACCAATCGATCTTCCAACCCAACCGCGTACTCTTTCCACGTCATGCCGTCCACGCCGGGGGCCGCCCACCTCTTCAACTCCCCGTAGGCTTTCCTCAACGCCTCCACCGTGATGTGGTGCAGCAGCGCCGTCAACCGACTCTTCGGTTCCCGTTCGATGAACTCCCGTATCCGGTCCGCCGCCTGGGACACGCTCCCCCGTCTCTGCGTCCGGCGCGTGCTTTGGCTTTCCGGCTTCCCTTCGGGTAAGGTCCTTCGCTCCACCGACTCCGCCGGGAATCTCTCCCCTTTGTTCGCCGGCTTCTCCACTACTATGGCCTCATCTGACTTCTTCATGCCGTGCATCTCCGGTCTCGGATCTCTCCTTCCCTTTGCGGTCCCGCCACGACTGACGGAACAGCATGAAGACCTCCCAGGTCCCGGTGAAGCGCTTACGTGCGTGCCTGGGTTCTAAGACACCGCGGGGCTCCTCTCCCCCTCACCTTGGCGGTGGAGCGGATCTTGCCTTCGGCTGCCCGCATGGCCTCGGCACCCCGGATGAGCGTGTTTTCGGTGCTCAATAGCCCTGCCCACACGCACCCCTGTCAACGCTTGACCCACACCCTCGCGGTTGTAGGCCCATGACTCGGGGCGGAAGTGGTGGTTAACCTTTCCTTCCCGCCGGACTTTCACCGGCTACGCTTCACCAGTTAGCCTGGCGCTCGCGGGCGGGACGCCCGCGCTCCCGGGTGGGGCTTTATCCCATGACATCGTCGCGGCAAAGCAGGTCCATGGGTCTTCGTGTCTATTCGTGTTCATTCGTGGTTCGTCTTTGTTGACGATTGGGTGTATCTCTCTCCTATGATCCGCCCGGCAGGGCGGGGGCTCGGCTGATCAGGAGGCACAGGAGATTCCAGGTCGGGGTCCACCCGCTCGCCGGGCCTGAGCCGAGGATCCACTTCAAAACCGGCGACCCGGGCCAGGATGAGGTGGAGTTGGCGCACCCCCTCCGTCAGCGCCGCCGGTCCCGGCTGCAGGATGTAGGTCGATTTGATCTCGTAGATCTTTCCGTCGCGGACGGCGGCCATCTCCGACCAGCCCTCTCGCTGCCTGATCCGGTCCTTGTTGACCTTGACCCCGCACCAGGAAGCGACGATGACCTCCGGATCGCGGGAACGCACGGCACCCGGGTCCACAATCCGGTCCCGCCCCAGCCGCTTGTGACGGAGCTCCGGAAAGACGGTCTCGCCCCCGGCCAGTTCCACGAGCTCTTCCACCCACTGAATGCCGCTGATCAGGGGGTCCTTCCACTCCTCGAAAAAGACCCGAGGCCGGCGGGGAAAGCGGCGGGCCGACGCCTCGATCGCCTCCAGGCCGCTCGACAGCTCCGAGACCAGGGCCCTGCCCTTGTGCGGGACGCCCACCAGATCGGCCAGCGTCCGGATCACCTGCAGGATCTCCTTCACGCTCCTTTGATTGAAAGTCAGAACGGTCAATCCCCGCCGGATCAACTCGGCGGCGATGTCGGCCTGCAGGTCGGAGAAGGCCAGCACCAGGTCGGGGCGCAGTTGCTCGATCCTGTCCAGCCGGGCGCTGATGAAAGCCGACACTCGCGGCTTGGACCGCGCCTCCGGCGGGCGTACCGTGTACCCCGAGACTCCCACGATGCGGTCCTCTTCCCCCAGCAGATAGAGGGTCTCGGTGGTTTCCTCGGTCAGGCAGACAATCCGCTCCGGATAACCCGCCGTCCCGTGGTGCTTGTGTTCCCCTGTCATGGCTCCTACCGTCCATCCGCGCTGGCGTCGCCGGAAGCCGCTCGAGTCGGTCGCTCCCGCTGACTCACCAACGACCCCCTCAAATAGCCGAGAAGCGCCTCTGCCGGCGAAGCAGGCCCAGAAAGGTAATGCCTCCAATCACGGCCGTGACCGCCCCCACCGGCAACTCACCCGAAATCAGAGCCGTTCGAGCCACAGCGTCGGCCAGCATCAGGAAACCGGCCCCCACCAGAAAGGAACAGGGCAGAACCACCCTGACGTCCTGCCCGAACAGCAGGCGGACCGCGTGGGGAATGATCAGGCCCACAAAGGCGATGGTCCCGCCCTCGGCCACCGCCACGCCCACGATCAGGGAGGCCGCAGCATAGACCAGACGCTCGCAGCGGCGCACGTTGACGCCCAGGCTGGCAGCCGACTCCTCTCCCATGGCCAGCAGGTGCAGGTCGCGGGTAATGGCCAACAGGACCGCCCAGCCCGGAATCAACAGAATCAGCATACGCCAGATGCGGTCGAATCCCACCACGTCGATGGTTCCGATGGTCCAGCGCAGGATTTGCAGGGCCCGGCTGTAGTCGGCGATGTACTGAACGAGGATGACGCCGGCGCTGGCAATCAGGTTGACCACCACCCCCGCCAGCAGCAAGGTGCCGGGCATGACCACCTCACCGGTCCGGGACAGGCGGTACACCACCAGGACAGCCGCGGCCGAGCCTGCAAACGCGGCCAGAAACACCATCGGCACGCCGGCCAGGGTGACGCCCCAACCGAGCGCGATGGCCACACTGGCCCCCAGGGTCCCGCCTCCCGAGACACCCAAGGTGAACGGCTCCGCCAGCGGATTGCGAAAGAAGGCCTGCAGGCAGGCCCCGACGGCTCCCAGGGAGGCGCCCAGGATGCCCCCCAGAACCACCCGGGGAAGGCGCAGCTCGAAAAAGAGAGTGCGCGCCATCGGATCCTCGCGCAGCAGGCTCAGATTCAGGGGGCGATAGCCCGCCCAGAGGGCAACCAGCGTGGAGGCCGCCAGGAAGAGCAGCGCCAGAATCAGGGGGCGTGCCAGATTGCGGGTTGGGGCGCGGGATGGGCGCTCCTGCCGATCCCGGGAGGAATCGTCGGCTCCCTGGTGGGATCCGGCGCCTTCGGGAGTCTGTCCTGAAGCATCCATGCTCGTCTCCCGGCTCCTCTTGCACCGATAGGGTTCAGGTGTCGGACCAGACAAAGGTTCTCCCCTCCAGCCGTCTGGCGCAGACCCCGGGGTCCTCGTAGACCCGGGAAAGCACCTCGTCCTTGAGAACCTGCCCGGGGGGGCCTTCGGCCAGGAGCGATCCCCGGTGGATGGCGAAGACGCGATCGAAGGCAGGATCCAGCAACTGCAAGTCGTGGGTCACCATCAGCGCCGTCATCCCCTGCAGGTCCCGAAGCTGCCTCAGGATGCGAATGAGTGCGGCCCGGTGCTTCAGGTCGAGGGCGGCCGCGGGTTCATCCAGGACCAGGCACTCCGGCTCCTGGGCCAGGGCCCTGGCCACGGCCACCAGTTGCCTCTCGCCTCCCGACAACTCCGTCACCGGGCGAGGGGCCAGATGAGCCCCGCCTACCGTGGCCAGGGCCTTCAGGGCCTGCTCCACGTCGAAGCGGTTCTCGAAGCGGAAGCGGGGCGTGTAGGGACTCCTCCCGGTCAACACCACTTCCATGGCCGTAAAGGGGAAAATCATGGGATTGATCTGGGGAACGTAGGCCAGAGTCCGCGCCAACCGCTGCCGGGGAATGCCGTTCAGTGGTTGCCCCGAGAAAAGGACTTCTCCGGCGTTTGGGGAACGAAGACCGGCCAACAAGCGGATGAGCGTGGACTTGCCCGAACCGTTGGCGCCGATGAGGGCCGCCAGGGCGCCGCGCTCGAGCTGAAGCGACACGTCGTCCACTACCCACAGCCCGGGCTCGTAGGCAAAGCGGAGCCCACGGGCTTCGATGAGGGCGTCGGCAGGGCCGGGTCCGAGGGGACTACTTTGCGCCATCGTTCCCAAACACCTCCGGATGGATCAGCCGGGAGAAGAGCTCGGCCGTCTGCGCCACGAACTGGGACGCATGAAGGACGAACATTTCGCGAACGGGATGGACTCGCCCGCGGCGAACGGCCCGGATCTCTTTCAGTCCCGACCAGATTCCGACGGGCTCTTCGGCAAAGGCCCCCTTGGCTCCCTGCACCATGTCGATCACCACCTCGGGATCGAGGGTGACCACGGCCTCCTTGCCGATCCTGCCGTAGTTGAAGGTGGCGGGCGGGGCTATGGGCCTGCCGCCGGCAATCTCGATCAAACTGGACAAATAGCTTCCCTGAGTGGCCGCATAGAGACCGCGCAGGGTTCCGGGCACCCGGTCCACCACGCAGAGGACCGAGGGTTTGGGTAATCTCCGGGTGCGTTCGGCGACCCTGTCCAGAACGGCTCGAACCTCGCTTTGCAGGCGCCGTGCCTGTTGTTGCCTACCCACGCCTCGTCCCACGGCATCGATGGCGGTGAAGACATCCTGCAGCGACTGGCTCGGAACCACCAGTGTCGGGATTCCCAGGGCCTGCAGGTGGCTGTCGACGAAGGGAGCCTGGACCTCCGCCATGACCACCAGGTCGGGCGCCAGGCCGGCCACCTCCTCCAGGCTGGCGTTCTGCCAGCCGCCCACCCGAGGCAGAGAGGCCACGCTCGGGGGGTAGAAGCAATAGTCCGAAACGGCGACCACCCGGTCGAAGGCGCCCACCCCCTCCAAGATGTCGGTGGTGTTGGGGGACAGTGAGATGATGCGCCGGGGATTGCCCGGGTCAACGCCTGGTTCTTCGGAGACGGATGAACCCCGAGCGCCACCAGCGCCCGGCCGTTGGCAGGACCACAGGCATGAGAATCCCAGCAGAAGCAGGCCCAGGCAGGCCAGTCGCCCCAGCCAGACTCCTATCTGGAGCCTCGCCCGCGAATTGACGCAAATCCCTCGGTGGGCCAACGGCACACCCTCCATCCTGCACTCGGAGAATCGAGGCACCCCTGGTCCGAAGGTTTCGCCAGGTTGCAGGCTACAGCATGGACGAGTGCTTGTTTCTGGCATCTTCTCTGCCGGGCCCGATTCAGGTGGACGGCTTCCGCATGCAATAACCGGGGAGCGGTTCTCGACAATGAATCTGGAATCCGGTGAGAGAAGGTGGGAAAAGAGGAGCGGCACCATCGCTCTCGTGCGAAGCGACACAGCAGTGGAGCGCGGTCCCAGGCAGGTCTCCTGACTCGCAGGTCACGGCGTTTCAGACGGCCTTCCCGTTATCGGAAACAACAGTGGCCAATCGCAGTGCTGAAACACTCGCTGCTTACAGTGGCGCGACCGTGCGGGAATTGCACCCGCTTCCCTTTTCACTCGCAGGACTGCCGCGAGCACCTGGCACTCACCGCGGCAAATGCTAGCAAACCGGCAAGCCCGGGTCAATTTTCCGAGGGCGAAGTGCTGCAGGATTCGGTATTCACCACAAAAAGCACAAAAGTCACAAAACGAGCGAGCCTTTTGCAAAAATCCTCAGATAGGGGGATTTTGTAAGGGGACAAGGTAGGAGAATAGGCCAAAAGAGGGACAAGACCACACTCTGTTGTATCATGAAGGCAGGTAAACCACATGATGAACGGAGGTGGAACTTGTCCCTTAAAGAAACAGTATCACGACACTGGTTGAGGTTTCAACGAGAGCTGTTTCCGTTGCTGGAGGACGACGTGGGGCCGCTGGGAGAACGTTACCAGCGGCTGGTGCAGGTGCTGGAGTTGGTGCGGGTGGAGGAGTTGTTGCCCTCCAGTCGGGGCTGGCGGGGGCGGCCTTTGGAGGATCGAGCAGCGCTGGCGCGGGCTTTTCTGGCGAAGGCGGTGCTGAACCTGGAGACGACCCGGGCGTTGGTGGAGCGTGTGGGGAACGAGCCAAAGCTGCGCCGGCTATGCGGTTGGGAGAAGGCGGGGAGTGTGCCGAGCGAGTCGACCTTCTCGCGGGCCTTTGCGGAGTTTGCCGCCATTGACCTGACCAGGCGTCTGCACGAGGCGCTGTTGAAGGAGACGCTGGCGGGGCACTTGGCGGGGCACTTGGCGAGGGACTCGACGGCGATTGCGGGACGGGAAAAGCCAGCGCCCAAGGCGGCCCCGGCGGGGAAGCGGAAGCGTCGGCGGGGCCGTCCGCCAAAGGGCGAGCAACGACCCAAGGAGTTGAGCCGTCTCCAGCGGCAGGGGTCGATGACGCTGGAGGAGATGCTGAAGGAGTTGCCCAAGGGCTGCGACACCGGCGTCAAGTCAACCGGGAAGGGGTATCGGGAGAGATGGACCGGCTACAAGCTGCATATCGACGCCATCGACGGCGGGATACCGGTCAGTTGTCTGCTGACCTCGGCCTCGGTGCATGACTCTCAGGCGGCCATTCCGCTGGCGACGATGACGGCAAGGCGGGTGGACAGTCTCTACGACCTGATGGACAGCGCCTACGATGCGCCGGAGATCCGGGCCTACAGCGAGAAGCTGGGGCATGTGCCGATCATTGACACCAACCCCCGCAGGCGAGCGGATCTGAAAGCCGAGCGGAAGCGGGAGGCGCTGGCCCAGCGCTGTATCGGTCAGGTGTCCCCTGAGGCGCGGCGCTATCGGGAGCGCTCCACCGTGGAGCGGGTCAACGGACGGCTCAAGGAGGAGTTTGGCGGGCGGCACGTCAGGGTGCGCGGCCCTGAGAAGGTGATGTGCCACCTGATGTTCGGCATCCTGGCGCTGACGGTGGAGCAGTTGATGCGCTTGACGCTCTGAGCGCGCCCCCACCGACTCCCGAAAGGGCCGGATATCACCTGCTTCCGGGCAGGCAGAGGGTAAGCTGCGTCCGCCTCCGGCGACCGCTGGCGATCCGGCCATCAAATCCGCCTGTTTCCGTTCAAAAGGGGCTTTGTGGTCAGGTCGTCACGGCTGCAACGTCATGTTGGCCGCCACATCGACGGGCCCCACGAGGAATTTTGCAAAAGGCTCGAGCTTCTTGATTTCGAGTCTTGCCGATCCGATGGTTCTTTTTGTGTTTTTTGTGCCTTTTGTGGCCATTGAGCTTCAGACGCCAAACGGGTTTCAGTGTCACCTGATCGTTGGACGCGGCCACGGATCTGCGTCAGCGGAGAAAACTCTTGACGCTTATTTCGGCCGGTTGCTACGATTTGACCATTGGTCCCAAGGTGCTCGAATCCGAGCCGAAAGGGAAGCGGGTGCAATTCCCGCACGGTCGCGCCACTGTGATCAGCGAGCTCGCCGGCGAAGCAGGCCACTGTTGCTTCAGGCAATGGGAAGGCTGCCGGCCGGGCGTCTTAGCTGTCAGTCAGGAGACCTGCCTTGGGATCGACGAGGCACGCTGCGCACGAGAGCGGCCAGGTCGAACATGCACACCGGTTTTCCGCACCTCCCGTCCTGTCAATTCTCTTCCGTCCGCCTTTCACCCGCAGCCTTGCCTGCCAAAATAGAGCCTGAGGTCCGCGCTCGGCGAATCAGGCCCATGACGATCCATTACTGGATGCGCCCTGAGCATCCCGGGAAGCGCGGTGAGATTCCGCCACTGCCTGAGCCCGCACTTCTCACCGGGTCGCTGAGGTCGGGGCCAAAATAGAGTTTGTTTTCAATCCCTTGGAACGGTTTGCTGGGGGCTTCAGGATACATACGGCGCTGGGCGCACTCTGGCTTGGCCTTTTCCCTTCAGCGCGCACATGCTCGCTCGACCGTAGTGACCGCTACGCTCTTCGCTCCCGAGCACGCGCTGAAGGGAAAATTCCTGCGCCATCAGCACGCCCCCCGGTGAGAAATGCGGGCCAGCAACTGTAAGCGGCAACGAAATCCGTCCGAACGCCACTGCCGAAGGGTGGGAAGGCGCGGAGAGTAGGCCCCTTCCGGCCGCAAGTCAGGAGACCGGCTCAGGGAAGCTTCCTGAACACCTCCTTGGGGGAGGAGAAAGGACCTGCCAAATGCAGTTCATGACCCGAAAGTCGACGCTAGCCTTCTGCCTCGTCGCCTGCTGTGCCACCCTGACCGCTGAGGCCGTCGAGCCGGCCTCGATCAGCGGAACCATCACCGATCCCCAAAAAGCGCTTGTGCCGGACACCCTGGTCACGCTCCATGACCGGTTCAGCGGCCTGCGCCTGAGAGTCACCACCGATGCCTCGGGAGAATTTCGCTTTCGGCTGCTGCGTCCGGGCGAATACATCCTGGAAGTCGAGGCCCGGGGCTTTGCTCCCGTGTCCCTGAGCGGTCTTCGAGTCGAGGCCGGTCAGGAACTGGTGCGAGACATTGCCCTGCAATTGGCGGTGCGCCGAGAGGAAGTCGTGGTCACGGCCTCGGGGAGGCCTCAGTCGGTCGACGAGGTATCGAAGGCCCTGACGGTCATCAATAGCAGGGATATGCAAGAGCGGGGGGAAACCAGCCTGGTCGAGGCCCTGAGGCCGATTCCCGGCTTGCGCATTCAGCAACTGGGGACGCCCGGCGCCCAGACGACCATTCGAACCCGCGGGCTGCGGGTCGAGAACACCTCGATTCTGATTGACGGCCTGCGCTTCCGGGACGCGGCCGCGCCCCAGGGAGACGCCACCTCCTTTGTGTCCCATCTTTTGCTTGCCGATACCCACCGGGTGGAGGTGTTGCGGGGGTCGGGTTCCTCCCTCTACGGAAGTCATGCCATCGGCGGTGTGATCAACATGATGAGCGCGGAAGGCGGCGGCCGCACCCGGGGAAGCCTGCTGACCGAGGGGGGATCCCTGGGCCGGCTGCATGGTCGCGCCCGCCTGGCGGGAGGATTCCAGCAGGACCGGTTCACCTACAGCGCGGGGCTGGCCCATCGAAACATTTCCAGAGGCGTCGATGGCGACGACGCCAGCCGCAACACCACGGCCCAAGGGCGGCTGAATCTGAACCTCTCTCCGACGGCCAACCTCTCGGCACGATTCTACGGAGGCGACACCTTCCTCCAGCTCAACCGGTCGCCAAGCAGCGCCCCCGGCCTGACGGCCACCGGAATCGTCCAGGCCCGTCCGCTGGCTCCCGATCTGGTCGAGCTCCACCAGGCCGGCTCACCCCTGTCCCAACTGGAACTCGGGTCGGCCACGTTCATTCCCACTCTCAATGATCCCGACTCTCGCGTAGCCACCGATTTCCTCTCCAGCGCGGTCCTGTTCAACCAACAGCCAACCGCCACGACAGGATACAGTCTCTCCTGGCAGAATCTGCGAACCGATCGGATCCATCACAACGGTCCCGGAGGGCCGGGCTTTCAGCCTCCGGGGACCACGCAGTCGGACTTCGGCGGACGGGTGCAGACCCTCAATGCCCGTACCCATCTGCAGTTGGGAACCCACCACTTCATCGATGCGGGCTACGAGTTCGAGAACGAACAGTTCATCAATCGGAATATACCGGTGCAGCCATCCCCTGAATCCCTGGCGGACGTCACTCAGCGCACCAACGCCTTTCACATTCAGGACCAGCTCAGGCTGTTGCAAGGGCGGCTGCACCTTTCAGCCGCCTTCAGAGTCCAGACGTTCTCGCTTCAGACCCCTCTGCTGGAACCGTTGGAAACGGCGCCCTACCAGGGATTCACCTTCGACGCACCGCCCACCGCCTATACCGGCGACGGTTCGATCGCCTATTTCGTGGCCCGGACCGGCACCAAGTTCCGCGCCCACGTCGGGAACGGCTATCGGTCTCCCTCCCTCTACGAACGCTTCGGGACCTACTTCTCCAGATTCGGATACTCGGCCTACGGAGATCCGAGGCTCCGCCCCGATCGATCCATCGCCTTCGACGCCGGCCTGGACCAGACCCTGCTCGGCAGCCGGGTGCAAACCTCCCTGACCTGGTTCTACACCCGCATCCAGGAAAACATCGTGTTCGACTTCTCCGGCGGCATCAACCCCGCTACCGATCCCTTCGGGCGGTTCGGCGGCTACCGGAACAGCCAGGGCGGACTGGCCCGCGGCCTGGAAGTCACCACCACCGTCCGTCCTTCCGGATCGCTGGATCTGCGGTTCTCCTACACTTACACGAACGCGGACGAGCGCGTGCCGCGAGTCGGCGACCTTCTGAAGTCCTTTGTGATTCCCGACCACCAGTGGTCCCTGCTGGCGACCCAGTGGCTGGGGCGGAATCTGTTCGTCAACCTGGACTGGGTGACCTCCAGCAGCACGCTGGCGCCGATCTATGATCCCAGCATCTTCAGCAGCCGGGTGTTTCGGTTCGACCCCGTCACCAAGGTCGACCTGGGGGCCAGCTACAGGTGGCCTCTTTCGGAATTCCGCAGTCTCCGGTTCTTCGGCCGGGTCGACAACCTGCTGGACAGGCAATACCATGAGAACGGTTTTCTGAACCCCGGGGCCACCGGGACAGCCGGGTTGGAGTTTTCCTTTTGACCCCTGTCTCTGACCGGGCCTGGCGCAATCGAAGAGTTCCAAGGCCCCACCAATCCCGAATGGAACCGATCACGCTCGAACAAGCCATCCGCAGGATTGGTCCCGCCGACGCCGAGGCCCGGCGCCGCGCCGAGGCCAGACAGCTCCGTCTCACCAAGCCTCCGGGCAGCCTGGGCCGCCTGGAGCAGGTGTCGGTTCAACTGGCCGGGATCTTCGGCACCGAGAAACCGCGGATCGGAGGCAAGGCCGTCATCGTGGCGGCAGCCGACCACGGCGTGGTCGCCCAGGGGGTTACGGGCTATCCCCAGGCGGTCACCGGGCAGATGGTGCGGAACTTCCTGGAGGGAGGCGCGGCGGTCAGCACCCTGTCACGGCTTGCGGGCGCTCGACAGATCATCGTGGACGCGGGGGTGGCCGGCGGAATCCGGGAGCATCCCGATCTCCGCTGCCTGAGCGCCGGACCCGGCACCGGCGACATCACCCTGGGACCGGCCATGTCCGCCCGTCAGGCGGAGCAGTGCCTCACGGCAGGAGTGAATCTTGCCGTCGAGGCCGCTCGCTCGGGAGCCGACCTGATCGCCGCGGGCGACATGGGCATCGGCAACACTACGGCCGCCAGCGCCATCGCAGCCACCGTCACCGGCAAATCCGCGCGGGAAACCACCGGCAGGGGCACGGGACGTACACCCGAGGAGCTGGAGCACAAGGTGGAGGTGGTGCGAAAGGCGCTGACTGTGAACCGTCCGATCCCTGAAGACCCTGTCGATGTGCTGGCCAAGGTGGGAGGATTCGAGATCGGCGTGCTGGCGGGTGTGATCGTGGGCGGGGCCGTGATGCGGCGCGCCGTGGTTCTGGACGGTTTCATCTCGGGCGCGGCGGCGCTTCTGGCCCTGCTGCTTTGCCCGGCCACCCGAGACTACATGATTGCCTCCCACCGGTCGGATGAGAGGGGCCACCAGGTTGTCCTGACGCACCTGGGGCTGTCGCCGCTGCTGGACCTGGGGATGCGTCTGGGCGAGGGAAGCGGCGCCGTGCTGGCCATGCCCATCATCGAAGCGGCCTCGGCCTGCCTTTGCGAGATGGCCACCTTCGACGAGGCCGGAGTGTCGGACCGCGACAGGAATGAGGCGCCCGGGGAGAGCCCATCCCCATGAAGGGCCTGCGTTCCGCCATTGCTTTTCTGACGATTCTCCCGCTGGGGCCAAGCAACGCGGGCGAGGATTTCCCTGCGGCTCGCACCTGGTTCCCGCTGGTCGGGCTGCTGCTTGGATCGGTGCTGGCGGGGACGGACCTGCTGCTGCAGTGGTCGTTTTCGCTTCTCTCTTCGGACTCGGCGCCGCTCGACCGCCAGTTTCCGCCTCTTCTGGCCGGCGCCCTGCTGATTGCCGCTCTTGCCCTGTTGACTCGAGCCCTGCACCTGGACGGCTTCATGGATACCTGCGACGCGCTGCTGGGCGCCTTTGGGCGCCGGCGGCGGCTGGAGATTCTCCGGGACCCCCGTGTCGGGGCCTTTGCGGTGGTAGGACTTGCCAGTCTGCTGCTCCTCAAGCTCACCGCCCTGGCCGCCCTGCCTCCGTTGAACCGGCAGACGGTGCTGCTGCTCTTTCCCTGCCTGTCACGCTGGGGAATGCTGCTGGCGATGGAGCTGTTTCCCTACATCAGGCGCGAGGGCCTGGGCACGGCGTTCTTCGGTAACCGGGGCCGCTGGCCCCTCATCGGCGGTCTCTGCCTGGCGCTGGCCGCGGCCATTGGACTGGCGGGAACTACCGGAGTTCTTCTCTTCGCCGCGGCCAGCGTCGCCTCCTGGGCGGTGGGATTCTGGGCGGCGCGGGCGCTCGGCGGCCTCACCGGAGACATCTACGGAGCCGTCAACGAGACTGTCGAGGCATCCGTACTGGTTCTGGCCGCGGTGGTCGCGGCAGCCTCGCCTCTTGCCTTGCAGTCACCGTTGGCGGGATACCTGGATTAGCAGGGGATGGAGGGTCGGGTGGATGTGGGCGAGTGGTCTCTGGAGTTGGGCGTACTACTGGGAGCCCTGACTTGGGACCTGGCCTTCCGCGAGCCGCCGAAGACGCTCCATCCCGTCGTGTGGATAAAGCCATGAGTAGATTCTTTCTGGTCAGACACGGAGCAACGGATTGGAACGCCCGGGGTCGAATCCAGGGGCAGTCGGACCCCTCCCTGAACGAAACCGGAGCAGGTCAGGCCCGGCGTCTCGGCAGGCGCCTGGCGTCGGTCCCCTTCGCGGAGGCTCGTTGCAGCGATCTGCGCCGCTGCTCGGAAACGGCGGCCGGCATCCTGCTGGGAAGGAACGACGTCCGGCTGCGAGAGATGCCGGAACTGCGGGAGAAGAACTTCGGAGCCTGGGAGGGACTGACTTTCCGCCAGGTGGAGGCCCGTTTCCCCGACCCGTACCGTACCTGGACGATGGCCGGAGACCCGTCCTTCGCGCCGCCCGGCGGCGAGAGCGATCTTCAACTTTACTCCCGCGCCTATACCGTCGTCGAACGGCTGCGGGAGGCCCGTACCGACAGTGACGGCAACCTCCTGGTGGTCACGCACGGCGGCATGCTGCGGGCCCTGATTGCCCGATTTCTAGGTCTGCCGGCTCCAGCGATGTGGAAGTTCCGCTTCGCCAATACCGGCCTCTCCGTGGTCAGCGTCTTCGACGACGGCAGCGCCGTGGTGGACCTGCTCAATGACACCAGCCACCTGGGAGAGGACTTTGCAGAGTGACAGGAAGGTGGAGAGGCCGGACTCGACAGGCCGGACCGGATACTCTCCCACGGAAAGAAAGCGCCCTATGGGCAAGGTCCTGATGGTCCAGGGCACCGGATCTCACGCGGGCAAGTCCCTGCTGGTCATGGCCCTGTGCCGCATATTCTCGAGGGAAGGTCTGCGGGTGGCTCCCTTCAAGGCGCAGAACATGTCCCTCAACTCCTTTGTGACCCCGGACGGCTGCGAATTCAGCCGCGCGCAGGCGGTTCAGGCCGACGCCGCCGGGGTGGCGCCCCTGGTCGAGATGAATCCGGTCCTGCTGAAGCCCCAGGACGGAATCCGCTCTCAGGTGGTGGCGATGGGGAAGCCCCTGTGCGTGGCCTCGGCCAGAGAATACCGGGACCTTTCGTCGCAACTGTGGCCCCTGGTCACCCGATCTCTCGACACCCTGCGGGAGAGCCATCACATCGTCGTCATGGAGGGTGCCGGCAGCCCCGCCGAAATCAACCTGAGGGAACACGAGATCGTCAACATGCGGGTGGCGCGACATGCCGAGGCGCCGGTGATCCTGGTGGGAGACATCGACCGGGGTGGCGTCTTCGCTTCTCTGTTGGGCACCGTGGCGCTGCTGGAGCCGGAGGAGCGAGCCTTGATCCGGGCGCTCGTCATCAACAAGTTCAGGGGAGATCCTTCGCTGCTGGACTCCGGACTGGAGGCGTTGAAGCAGCGCACCGGGATCTCAACCGCCGGCGTCCTGCCCTTTTTCACCGACGTCACCCTGCCTGAAGAGGACTCCGTGGGATTGGAGAATCCGAAAGGGGACCGGCCTGAGACGGAGGCGCCCCTGGATATCGCCGTCATCCGGCTGCCCCGCATCGCCAACTTCGACGACTTCGACCCGCTGCGCCGGGAGCCCGGCGTTCGCCTTCGATACGTGGACAGTCCCGGCCGGATGGGTTGTCCCGACCTGATCGTCATTCCCGGGTCCAAGGCTACGGTCGCTGACCTGAAGTGGATGCGGCAAAGGGGACTGGACCGATCGGTGTCGGCCCATCGCAGGGCCAGAAGGCCGGTCGTGGGTCTTTGCGGCGGCTACCAGATGCTGGGGCATGGCATCCTCGACCCCGGGAGGGTGGAATCGGACTGTCCTCACACGGATGGCTTGGGTTTGCTGCCTGTCAAGACGGTATTCGAGTCAAATAAGGCGACCTGCCAGGTTGAGGCCGAGATTGTGTCAGGGCGCGGACTGATGACCGGCAGCCGGGGGAATTCAATTTCAGGCTATGAGATCCACATGGGGCGGACCCGCGGCGCCGGATCCGGTCCGTTCCGGATTCGGAAACGTTCCGGCAGGTCGTCCGATGATCCCGAAGGCGCTCTGGATTCGGAAGGTCTGACCCTGGGAACCTACATCCACGGCCTGTTCCACAACCACGATTTTCGTCGCAAACTGCTGCTGTATCTGGCCGGCGCAAAAAACGTGTCGCTGCCTGCAGGGGCGGTTCTGGACATGGAGAGGGAGTATGACAGGCTGGCCGACCTGGTCGGCCGGCATCTGGACATGGACTTTGTCCGCCGGATTGCGGGATTGCAGCCTTGAAGAAAGAACTTGTTTTCATCCTTGGAGGCGCGCGTTCGGGTAAGAGCGCCCTTGCCGAAAGACTGGCTCGCCGGGGCGGGCGGGTGCTGTTCGTGGCCACGGCGGAGGCGCGTGACGAAGACATGAAGCACCGCATCGCCGCCCATCGCGAGCGGCGTCCGGCCGGCTGGGACACCCTGGAGGAGCCCCTGGACCTGGTAGCCAAGCTTCGCCCCCTTCTGGACCTCTACGACACCTTCCTGTTGGACTGCCTCACCCTCTGGGTCAGCAACCTGCTGCTTGAGCAACAGGATCATGAGGAGACGGAAAGCCGGATTCAGGATTCGGCTCGGGAGTTGATGGATCTCATCGAGCAGACCGATGCAACCTGGATAGTGGTCAGCAACGAGGTCGGAGAAGGCATCGTTCCCTCTTCGGCTCTGGGCCGGGCCTACAGGGACGCCCTGGGACGAGTGAACCAGGTGGCGGCCTCCCGCGCGGACAGGGTCTATCTCATGACGGCCGGCCTGGCCCTGGAACTGAAGTCCCTGGGAGCCCGGCCTCTCGCCCAATTGGATCTGGACCCTCCCGCCCCTTGATGCCAAAGCCGTCGGCCACCCAACGGCTCTTGCAGACACCTCCCCACCAGTACCACAAACCGGCTACCGGCCGAGTCCCACCTTGATCAACCAGGGCTTGTTTGTCTGCACTTGCGGAGCCACCCGCGCGCTTGTCTGAAACAAAAGAAAAAAGGAGTGATCCACCAAGACACACGAAGGACCACGAAGGCACACGAAGCGGGACGGCACTGCGGCATCGGCAGGGGCTGTGCCTCCTCGCGGAGCAGGAAGGATGGGAGGAGGCGCCCCTCCGGGAGCGCGGGCGTCTCGCCCGCATTCTCTGCGTTGGGTGGCCGCTCCGTTTCCCCGTGATGCGGCGCCCGGTCACCCTGCCGCCGGAAACCCCATGGGCTCGGCTGAAGCGGAATCGTGGGGGCGTTGCCGGTCGAGCCGGGTAGGAGAGAGGGATGAGGCTGTGCCAGTGTTGTGCGGGCGGGACGCCCGCGCTCCCGGAGGGCTTCCTCCCGTGACGTCATCGCAGCCAATTTATTGACGATTGGGTGTTTCACCCTCGGATGATCTGCCCGGCGGGGCAGGGGTGGTGCTTGTCTGAAACAAATCTGAGAAGAAAAACTCGTGGATGGCAGTCAAGTGACCGTCAGATAAGGAGTTAAGTCGATTTTTCAGCCAGTCCGCGTCCTGTGCTCCAACCTCTTATCCTGATAATCCTGTCCATCCTGTGCATCGATGTTCAAAAATCTTGTTCCTGATAGGCTATGTACTTCTCTTGTTTCACTCCCGGATGTTCTGCCCGGCAGGGCAGGGGTGGTGCTTGCCTGAAACAAACAAAAAGAGAGTGATCCACGATGACACACGAAGGACGACGAAGAGACACGAAGAAAGACGGGAAAGGAATAGAGATATCCCCGACGGGGAACGGCGAACCAAGAGTGGCCACGAATGAACACCAATTAACGGATTGATGAATTGTTGATTGGGTGGTGGCAATCGTTATCAAGGAGGTTATCTCCGAAGGACATGAAGTACTGATATACAGGTGATTCCCCTATGAGACTCTCTTTCATTCATGAACAACCCTTGAGTTGTCTGCGCCTGTCCGGGAAAGGAGACCCCGACGACACAGTCGGTTTCTCCGGCCCCGGAGCGACACCCGCCTGCCGCCGGATTCTGTTGCTTCCTGCGTGGCTGATCGCCTGGTCCCTGGCATTCCCGGCTGCGGCAAACACCCAAGGAGTTTGCGACCGCACACCGCAGGTGAGGGACAAGTTGGTAGAGGCCACCAGGGTCTCTTCCTGCGAGAACGTCACTCCCGAGCACCTGGCCGCGGTGACGCAGCTCGATCTTGCCGACTCCGGCATCGACGCCTTACAGCCCCACGACTTCAGGGATCTCGGCCGGCTCCAGCGCCTGTATCTCCGTGGAAACTCCCTCGCCACCCTGCCGCCTTCCCTCTTCCACGGCCTGGTCCGCCTGGAACAACTGAGTCTGAATTCCAACCGGTTGACGGCACTGCCTCCGGAACTCTTTGCCGGCCTGGGCTCTCTGGAAGGGCTCTGGCTGAACGGCAACCGGCTCCGAACCCTGCCCGACGGCATCTTCAGCGGTCTGGCCGGGCTGACCCACCTGACCCTTGCGGACAACTCTCTGACGGATCTGCCGGCGGGCGTCTTCACCGGATTGACCGGTCTGGAGAGTCTGTCGCTGCTCCAAAACTCGCTGAGCACACTGCCCGACAACCTCTTCCGCGGTCTGAGCAATCTGAGGCAGCTCTGGTTGCAGGAGAACTCGCTCACGGCTCTACCCGAAGGTGTTTTCCACGGTCTGGTCAAGCTGTGGACGCTGAAGCTGGACCACAACCGGCTGGATGTTCTGGCCGGCGGGACCTTCCACGGATTGAACCTCCTGCAACGCCTGACTCTGAACTCGAACTCGTTGAGGGAACTCCCCGAGGAGGCCTTCAGGGGACTGAGCAGTCTGGTGGAACTGCAGCTCCGCCAGAACCGACTGCGGACCCTGCCCGAAGGGATTTTCAGCGGGCTGCGTCTTCTCCAGACCCTGACATTGGACGAAAACTCGTTGAGAACACTGCCGGAGGGGGCCTTTGCCGGCTTGAGCCAGTTGGTCCAACTGCCGCTCCAGGGGAACGATCTGAGGACCCTTCCCGAGGGGATCTTTCAGGGGTTGATCGGCCTGAAACGCCTGACCCTGAATCGAAACTCGCTGAGGAATCTTCCCGCCGGGATCTTCCGCGGACTGAGGCTCCTGCGGGATCTGGCGCTGGAGGACAACCAACTGGCCGCCCTGCCCAAGGGAATCTTCGACCAAAACCTGGCCACCCTGGGCGCCGTCAGGGACAGCCCGGGACTCCGCGTCGACCCCGCGCTGAAGGCCGCGCCGGGATTCGTCTTCCCGGCAGGAAGCGCCGCCCCCGGAGCTGCGGCCACGGCCGTGGTGACGCTGCACCGCCCGCTCCCGGTGGCCGTACGACTGCCCTACAGCCTGGGCGGCACCGCGACCTCCGCCGATTATTCCGACCTGTCGCCCGCGCCGGACGAAGGGTTGCTGTTTCCGGCCGGAGAAACCCGGCGGCAGATCAGCCTGACCATTCTGACGGGCGCCGACAAGCTGGGCAAGACCGTCGTGTTCACTCTGGGTGAGCTCTCGGAGATCCGCCTGCGCCGGTCCGATGGGGCGGAACCGGACGCCCCCTCCCTGCCGGCCCAGGTTCTGCTGTCCCTTTCTTCCGAAGGAACCACCCACACTCTGACCGTTGCCGACCCCGGACCCATCACCGGTGGCATTTGCGACCGCACGCCCCAGGTGAGGGACAAACTGCTGGAAGCCACCGGAGAATCGGCCTGCGGGCAGGTCACTTCGGGCCAACTGGCGGCCGTGACCCGGCTGGATCTGCAGCGGACCGGAATTCATGCGCTCCAAGCCCGGGACTTCGACGGATTGAGTTCCCTCACGAGCTTGAGTCTGGGTGAAAACCGGCTGGCGACGCTTCCCGCCGCAATCTTCGGCGGATTGGGCAGCCTGGAACGTCTCGATATGCCGGGGAATGCCTTGGGCGCTCTTCCCGGGAACGTCTTCAGCGGATTGAGCAGCCTGACCCGGCTGGATCTGCGCAGCAACTCTCTCACCGGGTTCCCCGAGGGTATCTTCAGCGGGCTGACCAACCTGGAGACCCTGTGGCTGAACGGGAATTCGCTGACTGAACTACCCGAGGCGGCCTTCCGGAACCTGGGACGCCTGGCGGATTTGAACCTGGGCCTCAACTCGCTGGCCGCCTTGCCCCAGGGAATCTTCGACGGACTGAACGCATTGCGAATGCTCAAATTGCACGAGAACTCCCTGACGGAACTGCCCGGGGGGCTGTTTCTGGAGTTGAGTGCACCGGAAGAGTTCATCCCCATCGGCGGCCCCACCCGAGCGGCCAGGCTGGAATTGCTCTGGCTTCAGGGCAACCGCCTGAGCGCCCTGCCCGAGGACGCCTTCCAGGGACTTGGCAACCTGCAGGCGCTGCTGCTGAACGGCAACTCGCTCGCTACCCTTCCCGAAGGGGTATTCCAGGATTTGAGCCGTCTCCGGTTGCTGCGTCTGGGCGACAACTCCATCGCCTCCCTGCCGGAGGGAGTCTTTCAGGGACTCGAAAACCTGGGACAGTTGGCGATGGACCACAACCGTCTGACCACCTTGCCCGGAGCGGTTTTCGATGGACTGAGTCAACTGGCGAGACTGAACCTGAGCCTGAACTCGTTGACCTCCCTGCCTGCGGAGATCTTCCGGGGGCTGAGGCGCCTGGAGGAGCTGCACCTGGACGGCAACCGGCTGGCGGATTTGCCGCCCGGGGTTCTCGACGATACGCTCGCCGAGTTGGGCATTGGCCCCCGGAACCAGGGGCTCCATGTAGACCCGTATCTGAAAGCTCGGCTGGGCTTCGCCGTGGGGGCTCAGAGCGCAGCTCCCGGGACCAGGGCGACGGTAACGGTGACCCTGCACCGTGCGCTGCCGGTGTCCCTTCGCGTGCCCTTCTCCGTCGGCGGCACCGCCTCCTCCGACGATTTTTCCGGCCTTTCCCCTTCCCGCGAGGAGGGCCTGCTGTTTCCTGCCGGGGAAACCGAAGCGGTAATTACTCTGGATCTCCTCGAGAACGCCGGCGTAGGCCGGAACATCGTGTTCAACCTGGGTCAAACCCCGGAAATCGACCTGCTCCCGTCCGACCCAACAGGACCAGAGGCTCCCTTCCTGAAGGCCGAGACCCTGCTGTCAGGGTCTCACGACCCGGCCGCCCACACCATCACCCTGGCCCTGCCTGCCCTCGTCACCTCGAACCGCTCCTTTGTCCCGGTCATTTTGAGCCGGGCCGGCAGGAGCGGTTCCTTTTTCATTTCCGAAATGACGCTGACCAACCGGGGAGCCGCGGAGGCCGCCCTCACCTATACCTACACGGCCCACCGGGGCGGCGGCAGCGGGACCGCCACCGACTTGTTGCCCGTCGGTCGGCAGAAGATCGTCCCCGACGCCATCGAGACCCTGCGCGGCCTGGGCGTCCCCATTCCCGCCGACGGAAATCCCATCGGGACGCTGGCGGTAGAGGTTGCCGGCGATTCGGCCGTGGGCGTGTCGGTGCGAACCACCACCCCCGTTCCCCGGGGGCGCGCCGGCCTGGCCTATCCGGCTGTTTCCATGGGGGACGGGTTCCAGGAACCGGTCTATCTGGCCGGCCTGCGCCAGACCGCTCAGGACCGCTCCAACCTGGCTTTGCAACACATGGGTCTTGCGGCAGAGGGACCCATCAGGCTGAGGGTAACGGTCTTTTCGGGAGAGACGGGCGACTCCAACCCCATTGTGCTGGAAGAGGTCACTCTGGAGCCGGGCGGTTTCCGCCAGTTCGACGGAGTGCTGGGCAGCCTGGCCAATGGGTACGTCAGGGTGGAAAAGACAGCGGGAGGAGCCCCCTTCTACGCCTACGGGGTCATCAACGACCAGGCCAATTCGGACGGATCCTTCGTCCAGCCGGTGAGGGCCGGCTCGCTGGAAGGCGCCAGGGGCCAGACCCTGCCGGTGATCCTGGAGAGAGGCTCCTTCAGCAGCGAACTGACGGTGACCAATTTCTCGGAGCGGGCCAGGACAGTGAGCTTCGCCTTCGTCTCCGAAGGGGTGGACACGCCCGACCGGACAGCCGAATTCAGCATGCGCCTGGAAGCCGGGGAGCAGGCGATCATTTCCGACCTGGTCGACGCCATGAGAAGGCAAGGGGTCTCCGGCATCGGTCCGGCAAGCGGCCTGGCCGGGGCCCTGTTCGCCTGGGTTGAAGGCGGCGACATGAGCGGCATCGTGATCGGAGCCCGGACGGCTTCGCCGGCCCTTCTCGCGGGAGGCCGGTACGGAGTCTTCTACAACGCCGTGCCCTACGGCTCGGCCTTCAGCCGAGTCGCCTGGGTCGAGGGCCTGCAGCAGAACCGGGAAAGCCGCAGCAACCTGGCCCTGGTCAACACCGGAGAAGTCGACGACAGCCGGAGTGTCTTCAGCATCGACATCTACGACGGGGATACGGGCCTGCTGGTCCGAACCATTACCGGCAGGACCGTCCCGGCCCGGGGCTGGCGCCAGATCGACAGCATTCTGCGGGACTATGCGGCCGAAACCACCCAGGGATATGTCCGAATCCGCAAGATCGCCGGCAACAACCCCTTTCTGGCCTACGGCGTCGTCAACGACGGCGGCAGCCCGGGAGAGCGCAGCGGAGACGGGGCCTTTCTGGCGGCCCGAGAATAGCTTCGCCTCATTTGCCGCATCCCCGGTCCCCTGCTAAACTGAAGCCGTGGAGGACACGGGGAAAACGGGTGGTCGGGTGAACAGGTTTGCACTGACTTGCTTCCATGCCTTTCTCCTGCTGGCCGTCAACGGGGCCTACCTGTGGCCTCATGCCGAGCCCAACCTCTTCTACATTTCGAACCTGACCTTGCATCTGGGACTGGGCCTCGTTCTGACCGTAGTCGCTCTGGGATACCTGCTGACCCGCTTCAGGAGGATGATTCCGGCGGCCCGCTGGGCACTGGCCTGCTTTCTGGCCAGCTCGATTCCGGCCCTGGCGCTGCTGGTAGTCGGCAACACCCAATCCCATCGCTGGATCCTCCACACGCACATCGGCCTGGCCCTGCTGGCCTTCGTCCTGGCGGGTATCGCGGTTCAAGCCTGGTGGAGAGAGAGCTATCGTGCAGGCCTTGTGGGAATGGCGCGCCGGCGCTACGGCGTGGCCGCGGTGCTGCTGGTGCTGATCCCGGCATCCCTGGCCGGCTATCAGCGCACCTTCCCGGACGCGGCAGACCGCATCCGCAACCCGACCCGCACGCCGCTCTCCATGGAAGAGGAGGGAGACGGACCCGAGAGTCCCTTCTTCCCCTCCGCCTCCACCACCAGCAGCGGCGACCTGATTCCCTCCGATTTCTTCATGACCTCCCACACCTGCCAGCGGTGCCATCCCGATATCTACGAGCAGTGGTACTCCTCCATGCACCACTTCTCCTCCTTCAACAACCAGTGGTACCGCAAATCGATCGAATACATGCAGGATGTTGTCGGCACCCAGCCCTCCAAGTGGTGCGCCGGTTGCCACGACCATGCCGTTTTCTTCAACGGGAGATTCGACACCCCCATCCGGGAACAGATCGACACCCCGGAAGCACAGGCCGGGTTGGCCTGCACCTCCTGCCACTCCATCGTTCGGATCGGCAGCAGCATGGGAAACGGGGACCTGGTCATCGAATATCCCCCGCTGCATGACATGGCCACCAGCGACAACGCCGTCCTGCAGTGGTTTCACGATTTTCTGACCATGGCGGATCCCGGCCCTCACAAGAAAGTGTTCATGAAGCCCTTCCACAGGAAGGACACCGCCGAATTCTGCTCGAGCTGCCACAAGGTCCATCTGGATTCTCCGGTGAACCACTATCGCTGGCTGCGGGGATTCAACGACTACGACAACTGGCAGGCCAGCGGAGTCTCCGGACAGGGAGCTAGGTCCTTCTACTACCCGCCCCAGCCCCGCAAGTGCGTGGACTGCCATATGCCCCTGGTGGATTCCGACGACCTGGGAAACATCGATGGCAAGGTCCACTCCCACCGGTTCCCGGGCGCCAATACGGCCGTGCCCCTGGCCAACCAGGACCGGAAGCAGCTTCAGACCACCATCGACTTCCTGCAGGACGAGCAGGTCGGGATCGACATTTTCGCCATGGCCCTGGGCGATCCGGTGGAGGCAGCCGAATCCTCCGGCCGAACCGGCGCCAGCCTGCAGCTCTCCAGCACCTTCGCGGTGGGCGAGGAATCGGAATCCTTCGGCGCCCGGGGCATGGTCACCACCCCCCCACTCAAGGTGGTGGCCCCCCTGGACCGGATTGGAGCCACCGTCAGACGCGGGGACTCGGTGCGGGTGGACGTGGTGGTGAGGACGCTGAACGTCGGCCATTTTTTCCCCGGCGGAACCGTGGACGCCTTCGACGTCTGGGTGGAGCTTCAGGCCGTTGACGACCGGGGGCAGGTGATCTTCTGGAGCGGCCGGGTGGAGGACGACGGCGAGGGTCCCGTGGAAGAGAGCGCCCACATGTACCGGGCCTACCTGCTGGATGAGCACGGCAACCTCATCAACAAGCGGAACGCCTGGGCGGCCCGTTCCACCCTGTACGTGCGCCTGATCCCTCCCGGAGCCGCCGACACGGTGCGGTTCCGCCTCAAGGTGCCTGAGGGCAGCGGCGACAGGATCACGCTCACGGCCAAGGTGAACTACCGCAAGTTCAGTTGGTGGAACACCCAGTGGGCCTACGCCGGCATCCGCGACCCGACCCACCTGGACTTCGGACTGGACAAGGGTTACGACGACGGGCGCTGGATCTTCCAGGGGGACTTGTCCCGGGTCTCGGGCAAGCTCAAGGAGATCCCCAGAGTGCCCATCGTGGTCATGGCCGAGGACCGCACCGAGCTGAAGGTTCTGGACCGGCGCGCCGACCCGCCGGCGTTGGAGTCCACCCTGGACCGGGACGACCTGATCCGCTGGAACGACTACGGGATCGGCCTCCTGCTGCAGGGAGACCTCAAGGCCGCCGAGCAGGCCTTTCTGACCGTCACCGAGCTGGACCCGGGCTTTGCCGACGGCTGGGTGAACGTGGCTCGGGCGCGGGTGCGGGAGGGCAACACCGAGGGGGCTCAGGAGGTGCTGCGAAAAGCGCTGGAGGTGGACCCGGACCTGGCCAAGAGCCACTACTTTTACGGCCTGACGCTCAAGACCCAGGGAAAGTACGACGAGGCCCTGGTCCATTTTCGACGGGCCCTGGCCCAATATCCCCGCGATCGGGTGGTCAGAAACCAGGCCGGCCGCATTCTCTTCCTGAAGCGGCAGTACGCCGAGGCGGTCGAGGAATTCCTCCAGGTCCTGGAGGTGGACCCGGAAGACCTGCAGGCCCACTACAACCTGATGCTCTGCTATCGAGGGCTGGGCCGCAAGGAGCTGGCCGAGCGGGAGCGCCAGCTCTATCTGAGATTCAAGGCTGACGAATCCTCCCAGTTCATCACCGGGCCGGTGCGGCGCCTTCACCCCGAGGCCAACAACGAACGCCAGCCCATCCACGAGCACGGGTCCGCCCCGCTGGAGCCGGGGCTGACCGTCGACAAGAGCTACTCCTCCAGCCAGGTTGCGGCCCCCGCGGCCAACTCCGATTCATGATCCCTTCCATGCCATGCAGCAGCGCTGACCGCGGCGGGTCAAGACGCCCCACCCTGCTCGTCCTCTCCCTGCTGGCGCTGACCCTTCTCTGCCGGCAGGGAGGGCTGCTGGCCGGCGAATCCAAGCCCTTCCCGGTGCAGTTCCGAAACGTCACCCAGCAGGCCGGCCTGAGCTTTGAACACAACAACGGCGCCTTCGGGAAAAAGTACCTTCCCGAAACCATGGGCTCGGGAGCTGCCTTTCTGGACTACAACAACGATGACTGGCAGGACATTCTGCTGGTCAACGGCAAGAACTGGCCGGGGCGGAAACGCAGTGGTTCCACCATGGCCCTCTACCACAACAACCGGGACGGGACCTTTAGCGACGTGACCCGCAAGGCCGGACTGAACCTCGAGATGTACGGAATGGGGTGCGCTGCCGGCGACTACGACAACGACGGCTGGGTGGACCTTTACGTAAGCGCCCTGGGCCCGGATCGACTCTTTCGCAATCAGGGGGATGGCACCTTCCGGGATGTCACCCGCGAGGCCGGACTGGGAAATTCCGAATTCGCCACCAGCGTGGCCTGGTTGGACTACGACCGGGACGGCAACCTGGACCTGCTGGTCACCAACTACGTGAAGTGGTCCATCGAGACCGACATCCACTGCAGCCTGGACGGCGTCAACAAGTCCTACTGCACCCCCGAGTCCTATCCCGGAGTCTCCTCCCGGCTCTACCGGAACCAGGGCGACGGCACCTTTGCCGATGTCACCCGCAAGGCCGGACTGCTGGACTCCACCAGCAAGGCTCTGGGGGTGGCCGTCTTCGACGCCCAGGAGGACGGCTGGCCGGACCTGCTGCTGGCCAACGACACCCAGCCCAACAAGCTCTACGTCAACCGGAAGGACGGCACCTTCAGGGACGAGGGCATCTCGGCCGGGGTGGCCTTCAGCGAGGACGGCACCGTTCGGGGAGCCATGGGGGTGGACGCGGCCGACTACGACGGGTCGGGGCTGGCCAGCCTGGTCATCGGCAATTTTTCCAACGAAATGCTCAACCTATACCACAACGAAGGCCAGGGACTGTTCGTGGACGACGCCCCCACCTCCGAGGTGGGGCAGTCGAGCCTGCTGACCCTGGCCTTCGCCTGCTTCTTCTTCGACTTCGACCTGGACGGCAAGCTGGACATTTTCGTCGCCAACGGCCACGTCGAGAACGACATCAACAAGGTTCAGCGGCGGGTAAAATACGCCCAGCCGCCCCATTTGTTCCACAACCGGGGCAAGGGATTCGTCGAGGTCGCCCACCGGGTGGGGTCCGACTTCCGTACGCCCCGGGTGGGGCGCGGCGGCGCCTACGGGGACTACGACAACGACGGCGATCTGGACCTGCTGATGAGCACCAACGACGGCCCGGCCGTGCTCTGGGAGAATCAGCTCAAAAGCGGCAACCGATTCCTGCGGGTCAAGACGGTGGGAACCTCCAGCAACCGGGACGGCATCGGGGCCAGGGTGACCGTCCAGCTTGCCAGCGGCCGAATGTGGCGTCGGGTCAAGAGCGGCAGCAGCTATTGCTCCCAGAGCGAGCTGCCGGTGACATTCGGCCTGGGCCGTTCGGACAAGATTCTCTCACTCGAGGTCCTCTGGCCCAGCGGCACGGTGGACAAGCTGACCAACCTCGCCCCCGACCAGCGGATCGTGATCCGGGAAGGCGAGGGACTGGTCAAGAAGTAAATTGCCGCCCACAGCGGGATCTTTGCGGGGAATGGCATTGGGGCGGCCTACCGGTAGCGCGGGATCAGGCGACCTCGGGGCTACAGGATGGCCTTGTTTTGGAGAGGTATTGCTTTTCGGAGGGGTGCTTTCTATTCGCCGCATTCGCGGCTGGGTTGGTGCAGAACCCAAACAACCCCAGGCTTCCGCCTGGGGCTACCCTGAGCCGCTGCTTCGCAGCTCTATAAGGATGGCTTGTAGGGGGCGTCTTGCCAGGTTACCCACTCCAACCGCAGCTTCGCAGCTCTCCCGTAACCCACGACACTGCAAAGGGGAACGTGCTTATTTATTTGGAATGAAGCGTTTGCAAAAAACGGCAGAGGGATCTTTTCCGAGAATGGCCACAAGAGGCACAAAAACATGAGCCTTCTGTGGTTAGTCCTTCAATTGTTTCGGGAGCTTTCGACATGATTCCATTCCAACGTTGCGCTCCGTTCCGGCGCTTCGACCTGTTCCTGGTGGTTATCCTGGCCTTGGGGCCGATTGGCTGCCAATCTCTGGGGCCGACCGGTTCCCTCCGGGCTGCTGACGCAGAATCGGCGGCCGAAGGACCCTCGCCTGAAGCCCGTCTGATCTACTACAACAACATCGGCATCGCCCTGCTGGAGCAGTTCAACCACGAAAAGGCCCTGGAGGAATTCGCCCGATGCCTGGCCATCCGCCAGGACTTCCTGCCAGCCATCGTCAACAGCGGGCTGGCGCACTTCTACCTCCAGCAACTGGACCAGTCGGAAAAGCTCCTGCGGCAGGCCTTGAGCCTGGACGACCGGCAGCCCACCGCCCTGTTCGCCATGGGCCTCATCCACAAGAACCAGGACCGGTTGGAGCTTGCCCTGGAGTCCTTCCGAACAATTCTGCTCGACGACCCTCAGGACCCGCCCACTCTCTACCAGGTCGGCCAGATACTCCTGAAGCGGGAGGAGTACGACCAGGCGGAAAAAGTGCTGAGGCAGGTGGTTCAGATCTCTCCCTACGACACCGCCGCCCACTACAGCCTGGCCATGAGCCTGCTGCGCGGCGGCAATCGGGACGCAGGACAGAAGGTGATGCAGAAGTTCCTGGGGCTGCGGGAAAGCGGCGGCATGAGCTCCACCGGCACTCAGTATGGAGAGCAAGGCCAGTACATGCTGGCCACCGGCGAGTACCCCGACATCAAGGACCTGCTCCCCCAGCCGCCCCCTGCCGACACTGAAACGCCCGTCCGATTCTCCGAGGTCGGCCGGGAAGCCGGCCTGGTTCTTCAGCCGGCTGCTGACCGGCGATCAGGAGACTCCGACTCAACCTCTGCTGCGGCAGGCGGTCCGGCCGATCCGGTGCGCCGGAGGGCCGCCCGCATGGGTTCGGGAGCCGCCTTCGGCGACTACGACAGCGACGGCGACCTGGATCTCTACCTGGCCCGCTGCGGCCCGGACCCAGCCCAATCGGGCGGGTTGCTCTATCGCAACGACGGCCTGGGGCGTTTTAAGGAGGTCAGCCGGCAGGCCGGTATCGACCACCGGGACTGCGGCATGGGGGCCTACTGGGGGGACCTGGACAACGACGGCCACACCGACCTGTTCCTGACCAATTACGGAGCCAACCGGCTCTATCGCAATCTCGGGGACGGGACCTTTGCGGACGTAACGGCGGCGGCCGGCGTGGCCGGGGGCGACCACTGGCACCTGGCGGCCGCTCTGGCCGACTACGACCATGACGGAGACCTGGATATCTACGTGGGGCGGTTTCAAGATGCCGGTTCGCCTGCCGGTGGGGAATCCCGGGACTCTGCGGACAACGCCACGGCGGGTGGAACTCACCTCTTTCGCAATAACGGCGAGGGAGTGTTTACCAACTTGGCCGAGTCGGCCCGGGTGCTTGCCCCCGGAGATCGGCTGACTTCAGTGGTCTTCACCGACTTCGACAACCGGCGGGACGTCGACTTCTGGACCGTAGCTCTGGGCGGGCCCAACCGGCTCTACAGCAACCAGAGGGTGGGCGCCTTCCTGGATTTGGGCAAACGCCTGGACCGCCTGGCCTCGCTGCCGGCCCACAGCGTCTCCACGGCCGACCTGGACAAGGACGGGCGCATGGATTTCCTGCTGGGTCCCGTGAGTGGTCCCCTCACCTGGGTTCGCAACCTGGGGAGGCAGGAATTTCGAGCCGATGAGCTGGCTTTCCCCGGCATCTCCGCCCAGAACCGGAGTTGGACCAGCCACGCCTTCGACTACGACAACGACGGCGACCTGGACGTGCTGGAAGTCCGGGGCCCGGCTCCGGGGGTCTCTCCCAAGGGGTCGGGCCTGGAGCTGTACCGCAACCGGGGCGAGGGAAGTTTCCAGGCCGTTACGGCGGAGTCGGGTCTGGACCGATTCCGGGACCGGGCCTTCCGCAGCGCCACCCTGGGCGACATCGACAACGACGGAGACACCGATGTCCTGGTGACGGTCAACGGCGCCCGCCCGCTGCTGTTTCGCAACCAAGGGGGGAACCGGAATCGCTGGGTGAAGGTCCGCTTGAAGGGCGCCAACAGCAACAAGTCGGGCATCGGAACCAAGGTGGAGGTCAAGTCGGGCACCCTCTGGCAGAAGGTGGAGGTCAACGGAGGCAGCGGCTATCTTTCCCAGAGCCCCCCGGAAGTGCTCTTCGGCCTGGGGCAGCGCACCTCGGTGGACGCCTTGCGGCTGCTCTGGCCGGGAGGGGTGCTGCAATCGGAGACCGATCTTCCGGTCAACCGGGTCCGCCTGGTGAACGAGCTGGATCGCAAGGGAACCTCCTGTCCGCTGCTCTACACCTGGAACGGCCATCGCTACCAGTTCGTCACCGACTTTCTGGGTGGTTGCGCCATCGGCTACCTGCTGAGTCCGGGGCTCTACAACACGCCCGACACCGACGAATATATCAGGATCGCCTCCTCCCAGCTCAAGGCCCGCGACGGCCGCTACTCGCTGCGAATCAACAACCAGCTGGAGGAAGTGCTCTACATCGACCAGGCCGAACTGCTGGTGCTGGACCACCCCGAGGAACTGGACCTCTACCCCAACGAACGGCTCATGCCGGGACCGCCCTACCCGAAATTCAGGATTCATGCGGCCCGGGGGGCCCGCCCGCCCGTCTCGGCCCGGGACCACCGCGGCCGCGACGTCCTGCCGCTGATCAGCCGGGTGGACCGAAAATACCCCGACCGGTTTCGGCTCCTGCCCTTCAAGGGGTATGCGGAAGAGCACTCCCTGGTCCTGGACCTGGGCGACCTCTCCGATCAGGCCCGGGTGACGCTGCTGATGACCGCCTGGATCGACTACGCCGACTCCACCGCCAACTACCAGGCCTCCCAGTCCGGGGCCAGGCTGGTACCGCCCTACCTGCAGGTCAAGGACCGGGAGGGGAGCTGGCGGACCGTCATCCCTCAAATGGGGTTCCCGGCCGGTCTGCCCAAGACCATGGTGGTGGATTTGAGCGGCAAGTTCCTCACCGACGACTACCGGGTCCGGATCGTCACCAGCATGCGAATCTACTGGGACCGGATCCTGGTCAACACCTGGCCGGAACCGCCGACCCTGCGCCAGCACCGGCTGTCCCCCCAGTCGGCCGACCTTCGCTTTCGCGGATTCCCCCGGGAGTACAGCCCCGACGGCCGCCGCCCCCTGATCTACGACTATGGGTGGATCCATCCCACGGCGCCATGGAAGAGCCACATCGGAAACTACACCCGGTTCGGGCCGGTGACGGAGTTGCTCCACAGCCGGGACGATCGCTACGTCATCATGAGAAACGGAGACGAAATTCACCTGGACTACGACGCCACCGGCCTGCCTGAACTTCCGCAAGGATGGCAGCGGACCTTCCTGCTCTATGCCGACGGCTTCGGCAAGGACATGGACCCCCACTCGGCCGCCCCCGAACTGGTGACCCCGCTTCCCTTTCACGGCATGACGAAATACCCCTACGGCAAGGCCGAGCGCTATCCCGACACGCCCAGCCACCGCCGCTATCTGCGCCAGTACAACACCCGCCGCGTCTCCTCGCCCTATCCCGACCTCCGCCCGGTGCAGCTCTCCCGGGCCGAGTGATCGCGGATAGGGCCGAAACGTCGCAATGGCTGTGGCAGCGCTCCTCTTGTGCAATCCATTCATGGTCTACCTAGCCGTCAGGCGAAGGCTGATGCGTTTGGCGGGAGCGTCTGCCTGACGACGCAGCCACCAACCGGGTCCCCGCCATGGGAAGGTTCCCGGCCCTAGCCCGCATTTCTCACCAGGTCGCTGGAGGCAGGAAAAAAGTAGCGTTTCTTCAGTACATTGATTGACTCCATGTCAAGGGCTTGCGGATAACAGACGGCGCTGGGCATGCCCTGGCTGGTCCTTTTCCCTTCAGCGCGCACATGCTCCCTCGACCGTAGAAACCGCTACGCTCTTCGGTCGCGAGCACGCGCTGAAGGAAAAATGCCTGCGCCATGATCATGCCCCCTGGTGAGAAATGCGGGCTAGGCATCGGCAAGCCTTCCCCACCGCCCTTCCGCTCTCAGCTTCCATGGTCCAGTTCCACCCTGTGACAAATGGGGACATTTCCGGCCTGAAGTGGTTGTTTTTGTGATCTTTAGGTGATTTCCCATCAACCTTGCAAACGTTGTGCAATGATGAGGCTACTGGTTACTTGGTGATGCATTCGCATTTCTTACGAAGTCGCACCCGATTCGGAAAAAAGGCGGACCCTCAGGTCTGGCGGCGCCATGACCTGCCCTGCCGCAATTTTGCAAAAAGCCCGGAAGAGTGCTCCCGCATCTTCCCAAAGCGAACGAGGACATGAGGGGAGACGATCATGTTGCCGATCCGGTCTGAAGAGGGAATGTTGCAAGACAAAGGGAATCCGTCGGGAGGGAAAACCGGCAGGCTGCGACTCCTCCTTGCGGCATGCCTTCTCCTGCTGTTCGCCGCCGCTTCCGAGGTCGAGGGCCAATGGCGCAGCCGCGCCGGCAATCCCTCCATATCCGTCGATATCGAGCATCCCGCCGAGCTCCCGCTGATCGCCGAGAAGATCGTCTTCGGACCGGCGACCGGAGAGTGCGGCCGTGAAGTGGTTTCGGCCTTGAGGGAGCACTTCGCCGCCAAGGGCCTCCAGGTCGTCGATGAGCGGGACCTGGACCGGGTGCTGGCGGAGCATGACTATTTCTTCAGCGGGACCCTCGATCAGAGGAGCGTCGACCGGATGGCCCGAATCCTCGGCCCCTCCACCCTGCTGCTGGTCGACGTGAACCGATGCGCGGCCGAGCGGCAGCATTTCAGGTCCTCGGAAAAACGCAAGGATTCCGACAGCGACTCCACCTACGAGGTGACCCTCTACCATGCCAAGACCCTGGCGCTTCTCGATCTGTCGCTGCAGGCAGCCGACCTGACCACCGGGCGCATCTTCGACCCCCGCTCGATCGTGCATTCTCCCTCGCTGGAGAGGGAGTCCGAGGACGATTACCCGGAAAGCCCTCCCAGGTTCGAGGTGCAGGCCATCGCTTTCCAGCGCGCGGCCGCAGACGTCAGCCGGATGCTGCTCCCGCGGGTCGAGAAGAGAACGCTGGTTTTCTTCGACAACAAGAAGTGCAACCTGAAAGCCGCCTACCAGGCCCTGAAAGACGGCGACGAGGAGCGAGCCCTCGAACTCTCGCTGGAAATTCTCGATGCCTGCAAGAACGATCCGGACCCCAAGATAAAGCAGAAGAGGCTCCGGAAACTGGTGGCCAACGCCCACTACAACGCGGGCGTCATGCACCGAATCCGCGGCGACCTCGAGGTCGGGCTGGAGCACCTGCTGGAGGCGGAGCGGCTGCGTCCGGTGGAGATCATGGCCGAAGCCGTCGCCGACTGCCGGGAGGCGATCCGGATCAGGAACGCCCTGCAAGGCCTCCGGGAGGAAGTGCGGCAGGCCGCTCTGGAATTCCAGGAGCGGCTGGGCGCGGAAGAGCAAGCCCGGAGCGACGACACGCTCACCAACTCCGGAGTCATCGCCCTGGTGCAGATGGGTCTGCCCGAGGCGATCATCGTCAAGAAGATCGAGACCTCGACCTGCGAGTTCGACGTCTCGCCCGAGGCCCTGCTCGGGCTCACCAAGGCGGGCGTCGGCGAAGCCGTGATTCTTTCCATGATGGAGTTTCGGCAGTCCGGCGACGGGCGGTAGCATCGCGTTGCGCAGCCAGGGGCGGCCTTCAAGTGTGGGCCTGATTCGGATGTCTCGACAGTTCTGTCACCCTGAATGAGGGTGCGTGGGATGGCCCTGCCGGTTGTCCTGACCTGTCTTTCAACCTATACTCAAACGACGCTGCCGATCGTGGCGGCTCCCAGAGAAGCGGTGTCGTAAACGTGGCTCACCCATTCCATTGGTCCCGAGGCCTGGCCGGAGGCCTGCTGCTGGCGGCCCTGCTGGCGCAGGCCGCCCAACGCCCCGATGGGGAAACCGGCGGGGGAGGCGCGGAACCGGCTATCCGGACCGTCGACAAGCAGGCCAAGCTGCCGAACAAGGAGTTCACCTTTGCCCGACTGGTGTTCCGCGGCGGGTCGGGATGGCGCTTCGGGGCCTGGGCGACCGATGCGCCCAAGGCCGACGTCACTTTCATTGCCGGCATCCGGAGACTGACCAATCTGGATGTCCGCCAATCTCAATTCTACGTCCCTATCACCTCGCCGGAACTGTTTCACTACCCGTTCCTGTATGCCGTCGAGGTCGGCCACCTGGAGCTGTCGGAACAGGAGGCGGAGATTCTTCGGGAGTACTTCAGGCGGGGCGGCTTCATGGTGGTGGACGACTTCCACGGCACCCTGGAATGGTCCAACTTCCAGAGTCAGATCCACAAGGTCTTTCCCGGGGGCAGGATCGAGGATCTGCCGGCCTCTCATCCCCTGTTCCACTGCTTCTTCGACATCGACGAGCTCTTTCAAATCCCCGGCGTCATCATGTTCTACAGCGGCACCACCTATGAGAAGGACGGCTACAACCCCCATTTCCGCGGTGTCTTCGATGAGGACGGACAGCTCAAGGTCATGGTCAACTTCAACTCGGACCTGGGAGATGCCTGGGAGTGGGCCGACGTTCCCTTCTATCCCGAAAAGTACTCTTCGGCCGCCTACCGGCTCGGCATCAACACCATCATCTACTCGATGACCCATTAGGCCGGGTTTCCCGGCAGGCGTTCGGGCCAACCCGATGCCGTCACGGAGTCATTGGCGCCACCTCCATGGACAGGTTGTTCGAGTCTCTCTTCAAGTACCGGTTCTTCCTGTTCCGTGAAGGCGATCTCACCTTCGACAGCCCTGTTTCCGCCTGGTGGCTCCTGCCGGCGCTGGCGCTGGCCGGCGGCGCGGCCTTCTGGGTCTACCGTCGCCGGTCGTCCGGGAGCCGGACCCGGGGGAGGCGGGAACTGCTGATCGTCCTGAGGGCATTCACGCTGATCCTGCTGCTGGCGCTGCTGTTTCGCCCCTCCCTCCAGGTCTCCACCCACCTGCCCAGGAAAAGCAGAATCGCCCTTCTCATCGACGGCTCCGAGAGCATGACGCTCCCCCACGACTCGGGCCGGAGCCGCTGGGAGGCGGCGCTCGGATGGCTCGACCCCGGGGCGGGCAGCGTCCTGGCCGATCTGGAAGAACGCTTCCAGCTCCAGGTACTCCGTTTCGACCGCGATGTCCGGGAAATCCAACCGGGCTCCAACCTTCCTCCCACCGGGACCGGCACCCGCCTCGAGGCCGCTCTGTCCGCCGTGAGAAAACACCGGGGAGAGGGCCAGCCCCTGGCCGGTGTGGTCCTTCTCAGCGACGGCGCCGACAATCTCTCCAGGCAACTGCCGCAGGTCCTGGAAACGTTCCGGCGGGAACGGATTCCCGTCCATACGGTGGCGGTCGGCCAGGAGAGCCTCGGCCAGGACATCCAGGTGTCGCAGGTCACCTTCACGCCGCGAATCCTGCCGGGGTCCTCCACGCGAGGGGTGGTATCCCTGACCAGCGTCGGCTATCCCGGCCAGAGAGTCTCGGTGGAGGTCCGGGAGTCCGGAACGCTCGTCGCCTCCCAACCGGTGACCCTGAACGGGTCCGACAACAGCCAGCTCGTCGAGCTGAGCCTGAAGCCGGAAGGGACGGGTCTGAAGCACTACACGGTCTCGGTGGCGCCCCAACCCGGCGAAGCCGTACAGCGCAACAACCGCCGGCACCTGTTGCTCCACGTGGAGGATTCCCGCCCCAGGATCCTCTACCTGGAAGGAGCGCCGCGCTGGGAATTCAAGTTCATCCGACGAGCTCTCCAGGAAGACCGCAACCTCCAACTGGTGACGCTGCTCCGGACCTCGGACAACAAGTTCTACCACCAGGGACTGGAGGGCGAGGACACGCTGGCTGCAGGCTTTCCCCAGACCCCGGACCAGCTCTATCGCTACCAGGGGCTGATCCTGGGCAGCATCGAAGCCGGCTTCTTCACCCCGTCCCAACAGAAGACGATCGTGGATTTCGTGGGCGAGCGCGGCGGCGGATTCATGATGTTGGGAGGGCGCAGCTCCTTCGACGCCGGAGGATACGCGGGCACGGACATCGCCAACCTGTTGCCGGTGCATCTCGGAGACCGGGAACCGGAAAGCTCCTACGTCACCGCCTGGTTGAACTTCGATCCGACGGCCTACGGCAGACGACATCCTGCGCTTCAACTGGTGTCCGACCCCACGGCCAACTTGCGGCGATGGCGGAACCTGCCGCCGGTCTCCGCCTACAACCGGATCTCGCGCGCCAAGCCGGGAGCAGCCGTGCTGGCCCGCGGCCGAGCTGGAGGCCGCCGCGCCATCCTGCTGGCCGCCCATCGCTTCGGCAGCGGGAGAGCCATCGCCTTCATGCCGGCGGCCTCCTGGCACTGGCGGATGGGACTGCCGCATACCGATCAGACCCACGCCACCTTCTGGCGTCAACTGCTGCGATGGCTGGTGGCCTCCTCCTCCGAACCCCTCCAGGTGACCTTCGATCGGGAAATCTATCAGGATGAGGATGCGGTAGGGATCGAGGTCGCGGTCAAGGATGCTTTCTTCAACCCGGCCGGTGATCGGGAAGTGGAAGCCACCATCGCTTCGCCCGGAGCCGCCACCGACCGCCTGGCCCTGGGGCGCAACGACATCGACTACGCGGGTCGGTTTCAACCGAGCCAAAGAGGCATCCACCAGGTCAGAGTCAAGGCCTCCCGAGACGGGCTGGAACCGGAATCGGCCGAGGCTTTTTTCCTGGTCACCCGGACTCATCGCGAGTTCTTCGACGCCGAGGCCAACCCGCGCTTCCTCAGGCGGATCAGTCGGGAGACCGGCGGGCGCCACTACACCCTGGAGGACGCCGCCAAGCTGCCGGAGGAAATCACCTATGCAGACAGTCCCAACACGGTGCTCCAGGTGCTGCCCCTGTGGGACATGCCCTTTATTTTCATACTGTTGGGAGCTCTACTCTGCTCGGAGTGGTTCCTCCGCAAACGATGGGGATGGATCTGAGCGGAGCTGCTCGGCAGTGGAGAGAATTGCCTGAAACAAAAGGAAAAGGAGTGATCCACGAAGGACCTCGAAGGCACGCGAAGCGGGACGGCTCTGCCACATCGGCAGCGGCAGTGCCTCCTCGCGGAGCAAGAAGGATGGGAGGAGGCGCCCCTCCGGGAGCGCGGGCGTCTCGCCCGCATCCTCTGCGTTGGGTGGCCGCTCCGTTTCCCCGTGATGCGGCACCCAGTCACCACTGCCGTTGGGAACCGCATGGGCTCGGCTGAAGCTGAGTCATGGCGCCGTTGCCGGTCGAGTCGGGTCGAGGAAATGGGTGAAGTTGTGCCAGCGTTGCGCGGGCGGGACGCCCGCGCTCCCGGGGGGACATCCTCCCGTGACGGCGTCGCAGCCAAGCTGGTCCATGGGTCTTCGTGTCCATTCGTGTTCATTGGACGTATCCGTTGGCGCTCTGCGAAACGGGGGACGGCGGTGAGATTTGCGATCCTGCTACTGGTGCCCGTCATGGCCTGCCAGGGATGGGCCTTGGCGGAGCCGCCGTCCTCCCGCTATGCCGTGGTGGTCAGCGGGGCTTCGGGCGGCGGCGAATATGCCGACCGCTTCTGGGAGTGGTCCTCCAAAGTGGTCGCAACGCTCCAGGGCCCCCTGCAATGGCCTCGCGAGAACCTCTTCTTTCTGGCTGAAGATCCGAAGCGGGACCCGTCTCTGGTCACGGCTCGGGCAGTGAAATCGGACCTGTTGCGGGTGGCCGGCGAGCTGGAATCCAGGGTTCGGCCCGGCGACCTGCTGTTCCTTCTGCTGCTGGGACACGGGAACTTCGACGGCAGCGACTACCGCTACAACCTGAGAGGGCCGGACCTGACCGGCGCCGAACTGAGCGCCATCCTGGACCGGTTCCCGGCGCAGCGGATCGTGCTGGTGTGCACCACGCCGGCCAGCGGCGCCCTCATCCCCAGGCTGAGTCGCCCCAACCGCGTCATCCTCACCGCCACCAGGAACGGGCACGAGGGGAACGAGACCGTCTTCGCCCGATTTTTCTCCGAGTCTCTCCACAACCCGGAGGCCGACGCCGACAAGAGCCAGCAGGTCTCCCTGCTGGAAGCCTATGGCTTTACCCATCGCAAGGTAAAGGAGTGGTACGCGGAGAAAAACCGGTTGGCGACCGAACACTCCCGCCTGGACGACAACGGCGACGGCGTGGGGACGGAACAGCCCGATGCCGGAAGCGGCGAGGGCCTGTTGGCCGGCCAGGTCACTCTGGCGAAGCCGATCGAAGCCGTTTCGCCGGCCGGGTCCGGGCAAACGGCCGAGTTGGAAGCCCTTCGCAAAAAGAAGCTCGACCTGGAAACCGCCTTGCGGGAACTCAGGGCCAGCAAGGCGGCGCTCCCGTCCGATCGGTACCAGGAACAGTTGGAGGCCCTGCTGGTCGAACTGGCCCGCACCGCTCGGGCTATCCGAGAACAGGCCGAGCGCTGACCGGGTTCTGGCCACAACAGCACCAAGAGAACCACCCGATCGGCACGACTCGAAATCAGGAAACTCGTCGAGACGTTAGCAACATTCGGCAGTGAGAAGTTTGCCGGAAATGGCCACAAAAGGCACAAGAAGAACCACCCGATCGGCACGACTCGAAATCAGGAAACTCGTTTTGTGACTTTTGTGCTTTTTGTGGTTTCTTTTGCCTTTTGTGCTTTTTGTGGCGAATGCCGGAGCCGGCAGCAGGTTACCGTTGCCGCCTCGATCTCATGCCCGATTCCGAATATTGAAAAACGCTCAGACATTGAAAGCCATACCTTCCTCATCCTGCACCCGGCCGTCGGCCAAGGCGGGCGGCGGCACGCTGCTCGCAACCCTGGCGCTGGCCGCCTTTCTCTGGCTGCCGGCGCCGCTCCCGGGCCTGGCGCCGAATCTGGAGGAAGCTGACCGATCCTTCCTGACCGGCGACTACCAGAAGGCCTTGCTTCTCTACCGCGAGTCGGCGGAGTCGGCGCCCCCTGCTTCGCTGCGCGCCCGCCTGGGCCTTCTGAAGACGCTGCTGGCCACCGGCCGCTACCGGCCGGTGGAAGAAGAGGCCCTCCGTTTCCTGAAGGATCGCTCCGATTCCTGCGAGCTGCGGCTGTTGCTGGGGGAGGCTTACTGGCGACGGGGAGAGCTTCGCCTGGCAAGCCAGGCCCTGCAGAAGGCCAGGCGCCATGAAACGTGCCGCAACCGGGCCGAACTGAAGCTGGCCCGAATACAGGAGGAGCAGGGACAGTCTCCGCAAAGCCGCCGCCTCCTGCTGGAACTGTACTCCCGAATCGAGGCCCAGGAAGGGAAAGAGCTGGGCCTGGCTGCGATGGCCCTGCAGCACTTGCAGCAGTACCGGGAGTCCAACCACTACTTTCGCAGAGCCACCCGGGCCGAACCCGACGACCTGCACACCCAGGTCGCCTGGGGGAATCTCTTCCTGGAGAAATACGATCCGGCCAACGCCTCCACCAGCTTCAAGGCCGCGCTCAAGATCAATCCCAATCTTCCGGAAGCCCTGCTGGGCATGGCGCTCACCCTGGGGGGATCCTCCGAGCAGGCGGAAGCCCTGCTGAAGAAGGCCTTGGAAGTCAATCCCAACCTGGAGCCGGCCCAGGCGGCGCTGGCCGAGATTGCCATCGACCGGGAGGATTTCGAGGCCGCCGAGAAGAGCATCCGCCAGTGCCTGGAGATCAATCCCCGTTCCCTCCAGGCCCGCTCCCTCCAGGCGGTTCTGCACTACGCCCGCGGCGAAGAGCAAGCCCTGGAGGATGCCCGGCAGGCCCTGCTGGAACTCAATCCGAGATACGGAAACCTCTACCGGCGCCTGGCCCGATATTGCGTGACCCAGCGGCTCTACCGCCAGGCGGTGGACTTCTTTCGGCAGGCCATCCGGTTGAATCCCAATCTCTTCAGCGCCTACGCCGACCTGGGGGTCAACCTGCTGAGGATCGGACGCGAGTCGGAGGCCAAGCAGATCCTGGAAAGGGCCTATCAGGTCGATCCCTTCAACCTCTGGACCGTCAACACCCTGCGCCTCCTGGACAGCTTCGAGAACTTCGAGACGCTGACCACGCCCCACTTCAGTCTCAAGCTGCACCGGGAGGAGGCGGCCCTGCTGGGCCACTACGTTCCCCCGTTGCTGGAGAAAGCCTACGGGGCGCTGTCGGCCCGGTATGGATTCAGCCCTCCCGGGCCGATCTACTTCGAGATGTACCCCAACCACGAGGACTTCGCCGTGCGGGCGCTGGGAGTTCCCGGTCTGGGGGCCCTGGGGGTCTGCTTCGGTCCCGGTATCGTGATGGACTCTCCCAAGGCCCGCCCCCGGGGACAGTTCAACTGGGCCAGCACCCTGTGGCACGAATTCGCCCACGTGATCACTCTGGGCATGACCGACCACCACGTCCCCCGCTGGTTCAGCGAGGGGATCTCGGTCATGGAGGAACACCGGGCCATGCCCGGTTGGGGCGACCGCCTCGACCTGCAGACTCTGAAGTCCATTCAACAGGGCAAGCTGCTGCCCATACGCGAACTGAACGGCGGGTTTCTGCGCCCCAAGTTCCCCGGGCAGGTCCCTCTCTCCTACTTCCAGGCCGGCATGGCCTGCGAGTTCATCGAGGCGCGCTTCGGCTTTCCCAGTATCCTGGCCATGCTGGAGAGCTTCGGGCGAAAAACCTCCCTGGAGGATGCGCTCCGGCAGGTGCTGGATCTGTCTCCCGAGGACTTCGACCGCCAGTTTCAGGACTACCTGGAATCGATCCTGGGAGGCGCCCTGGAGCACGTGGACTTCCAACTCCTGGGGCGAAAGGAGCTGATGAATTCTCCCGAGCGGCTGCAAGCGCTGCTGGACGAGCAGCCCCACAATTTTTTTGCCAACCTCAAGATGGCGGGATATTATCGAGAGCGCGGAGAAGAGGACGCAGCCATTCCCTTGCTGAGCCGCGCCAAGTCGGTGTTCCCCGCCTACGCGGGTTCGGACAGCCCTTACCGCCAACTCAGCCGGATTTACCGGCAACGCGGCCACAACGAGGCAGCCATCGATGAACTTCGGCAGCTCACCGACATCCATGGCGCCGACCTGGAGTCGCTGACCACCCTGGCCACCTGGCTGGAGGAGGAGGGAAGGCCGCAGGAAGCTGCAGCGGTCCTGGAACGGGCGATCCAGGTCTATCCCTTTGACCGGGACACCCACCAAAGGCTGGGGGATCTCTTCATGGGGAAAGGAGAAGCGGCCATGGCGGTGCGGGAGTATCGGGCCCTGCTGGCGCTTCAGCCCCCGGACAAGGCGGCTGCTCACTACCAACTCGCCCGGGCCCTGTTTCGCCTCGGCCGGCGGGTCGAGGCCAAGACCGAGGTTCTCTCCTCCCTGGAAATCGCCCCCGGATACGAGCCGGCTCAGGACCTGCTGTTGACCCTGGTGGAATAGGCGTCTGGAGTCATCCACCCTGCTACTTCCGAAAATACCCCCTTCGACTGTGACATCCCACGGGCGACGAAATCAGCTCCATGTCCATCAACCCTGAATCTGCCCGGGAAGCAACCCTGGTCACCCCCGGGGAAGGCCCGCCGGCCTCTTCCGAGGTGGAATTGCTGGAGCGGATGCGCCGGGCCCACGGGGAGATTGTGCGGGAGATTCGCAAGGAGATCGTCGGGCAGGACCGCGTGGTGGACCAGGTCCTGGTCTCCCTGTTCGTGGGAGGGCATTCGATCATCACCGGCGTGCCGGGCCTGGCCAAGACCCTGCTGATCAAGACCATCGCCAAGGTCCTGGACCTGAAGTTCAACCGCATCCAGTTCACCCCCGACCTGATGCCGGCCGACATCACCGGCACCGACATCATCGAGGAAGATCACGCCACCGGGCGGCGAACCCTGGTGTTCGTCAAGGGGCCGATCTTCGCCAACATCATTCTGGCCGACGAGATCAATCGAACCCCTCCCAAGACCCAGTCGGCCCTGCTGGAGGCCATGCAGGAATACAGCGTGACCGTTCAGGGCGTCACCTACGACCTCCAGCCCCCCTTCTACGTGCTGGCCACCCAGAACCCCATCGAGCTAGAAGGCACCTATCCCCTGCCCGAGGCCCAGGTCGACCGCTTCATGTTCAACATCCTGATCGACTACCTCTCGGAGTCGGAAGAAGTCCAGGTGGTGAAGGAGACCACTTCCCTGCGCGACATTCGCTACCGGCCTCTGATCGGAGGGGCGGACATCGTGGAATTCCAGCGCGTGGTGCGCCGCATTCCGGTTGCCGACTCGGTGGCCCGCTATGCGGTGCGACTGGTCCGGGCCTCCCGTCCCGGCGATCCCAGCGCTCCCGACTTCATCCGGTCCTGGGTCAACTACGGCGCCAGCTTGCGCGCCTCTCAGTTCCTGATCCTGGGCGGCAAGGCCAAGGCGGTGCTGCAGGGCCGCTACAACGTGTCGGTGGACGACATCCGCGACCTGGCGCCTCCCATCCTGCGCCACCGCATCCTCACCAACTTTCACGCCGAATCGGAACAGGTGGACTCCGACGCGGTCATTCGAAAGCTGATCGAAGCCGTGCCGGCGCCGGCCTCGGACCTGTAGTCCGGCGCCGGCGCCCGCAAGGGAGGCAGTCCAATGACTTCCCGGGCCGGGACGGTCTCCGAACACACCCCGCTGCGATTCCTGGACCCCGCCGTCCTGGCCAGAATCAGCAACCTGGAGCTGGTGGCGCGAACGGTGGTGGAGGGATTCATCTCGGGCCTGCATCGATCTCCCTACCTGGGCTTCAGCGTGGATTTCGCCCAGTACCGTCAATACATCGAGGGAGACGACATTCGCCAGATCGACTGGAAGGTGTATGCCCGATCCGACCGCCACTACGTCAAGCAGCATGAAGGCGAGACCAGTACCAACGTCACCCTGCTGCTGGACATCTCCGGCTCCATGGCCTATCGCTCGGGTTCCGTCTCCAAGATGGAGTACGCCCGCTATCTCACCGCCAGCCTGGCCTTTTTCGCCCAGCGCCAACGGGACAGAGTGGGGTTGACCACCTTCGCCGCCGGCCTGGTGGACCAGTTGCCCCCCCGCTGCCGGAGGGAGCACCTGTCGAGCCTGCTGCACCTGATCGACAAGGCCAGGGCCGATGCCGGAACCGCCTTCGGGAAACCGCTGCAGGCGCTGGCGGAGACCATCCGCAGGCGAGGCATCGTGGTCCTGGTTTCCGACCTCCATGCTCCGACCGGCGAGGTTCTGGAAAGCATTCGGCAATTTCGCTTCCAGGGCAACGACGTCATCGTCATTCAGATCCTGGATCCCCGGGAGCAGCGATTCGATTTTTCCGACTCCGTTCAAATGGTGGACATGGAGACCCGCCGCCAACTGGTCATGGATCCGGCGCTGGCTAGAGCCGACTACCTGGCGGGACTCGAGAGCCATCAGCAGGAGATCAGGAACCTCTGCGGGGCCCTGGGAGTCGACTTTCTGGTCATGGAAACCTCCCGGCCCCTGGACCTGGCCCTCTACCGCTACCTGTCCACCCGGCAAAAGTCCAGGTAGGTCCCAAGGACTCATCGTTCCGGCGGCGCGCCATGCAATTCCTCAACCCCCTGTTCCTGATCGGCAGTCTCGCCCTCATCGCTCCCATCCTGGTCCACCTGGTGCGGAGGGAAAGCTCGCGCCGGGTTCTCTTCAGTTCGCTGATGTTCGTCCGCCGCACACCCAAGGCCTCCCTTCGGAAGCAGCGGCTGCGACATCCCCTGCTGCTGCTGTTGCGCCTGGCCGCCCTCCTGCTGCTGGTGCTGGCCATTGCCCGGCCCCTGCTCACCGACCCCGACGCCGTCGGCCTTACCGGCTCGGGCGGCCGCTCCCTGGTCCTTCTGCTGGACGATTCCTTCAGCATGCGATTCGGAGACCGGTTCGAGCGGGCTCAGGCTCAGGCCCGAGCGATTCTGGAGGGCCTGGCTCCCGGAGACCGGGTGCAGACGGTCGTGTATTCGGATTCCACGCGCCTCCTCAACCGGCCGGAAGCCCACCCCAGGGAGGTCGGCAAGCTCATCGACGCCCTCGAGCCCGGTTTTTCCGGGACCGACCATGGTCCGGCGCTGCGGTTGGCGGAACAGGTCCTGGCCGGCACTCCGGAAGGATCCCCGGAGATCCATTGGATCAGCGACTTTCAGGAGTCGGGTTGGCAACCGGGATCAGCCCACCTCTCCATCGATGAGAGGGTTGAGCTTCGCACCTACCCGGCGGCGCAGGCTCCCGGACCCAACCTCTCGATCGGCCGGCTGACGATCGAACCCGAAAATCGTTCTGCTTCCCGGGTAGCCGTCACCGCCGAAATTCGATATCAGCACCTTCGCCAGTCGCTGGACCCGGCCCTGGTCCTGGAGATCAACGGGCAGCCGGCCCGGAACCGAACGGTCCACCTGAAAGCTGCGGCAAACGATACCCGGCTGGTCCGGTTCGAATCGCTAGCCGTTCCCCGAGGCGAGTCCACTGCCAGACTTCACCTCCGGTTCGAGGATGCCCTGCCCGAGGACAACTTCGCCTACAGCTCCCTCTCCCCTCCCCCTCGGCTGAAGACCCTGCTCCTGGGAACCCACCGCCGGGACCACTACTACCTGAACCGGGCATTGACGGCCAGTCCCGATTCCTCCCTGGACGTGACAGTGGCCGAACCGGGGCGGATTCCGCCGGCCGAGCTGTCTTCCTACGCCGCCGTGATTCTGAACAACTGCCCCTCTCTGCCTGAGGCAACGACGTCGGCCCTGATCCACTTTGTCGAATCGGGGGGAGGGCTGCTGCTGATTTCAGGCCCCCAAACCCATGCCGAGAGCCTGGGCGGCCTCCAGGAGATCCTGCCGGCCAAGCTGCTGAAGCGGTACCGGGCCGCCGGCAGAGGCCAAGACCAGCCCATCGGGCTCCTGCAGAAGCGTCATCCCATCTTCAACGATTTCGAAGAAGTCCACTTTTCCTACTTCATGGGCACCGCCTACACCGACTTTCACCGGGTGGAGCCCCTGGCAGGCAGCCAGGTGGTGGCCGCCCTCCAGGACGGGAGTCCGTTGCTGCTGGAGCGGCAGTCCGGCAAGGGCCGGGTCCTGCTGTTCACTTCATCCCTGGATCGAAACTGGAACCAACTCCCCTTGAAGTCGGTTTTCCTGCCCTTCTGCCAGGAGATGGTCCGATACGCCGCCCGCTTCCGGCCCTCCCCCCGAGCCTACGGGGTCGGAGACCGGGTCGGGCTCCAGTCCTTGAATCCCCAATGGGCCAAAGCGCTGGAGACGCTCTCCACCTCCGGCCGCTCTTTCGCACATACCTGGACCGTGGTCGCGCCCTCCGGCCGGGAGATCCCCCTGGAGGATCCGGTCGGGGAAGACCGGTCCTCGCTGACACTGACCGAACCGGGATTCTACCGATTCCGGGTGCAGGAGACGGAGAACCTGCTGGCCGCCAATCTGGACTCTCGGGAATCGGATTTGCGAGCCCCGGACCCGGAGCAATTCCTGGCGCAATTGCCTCGGGTAGCCCGCCGGGAGGGAGCCGCGCCGCGACAGCCAACCTCCGTCGAGCGGAGGCATGCCCTGGAAAACCGTCAGCACCTCTGGTGGTACCTGGTGCTGGCCGCCTGTCTGGTGTTGTTGGTTGAGAGTTTGCTGGCGAACCGTTATTCTTACAACGTAACCGAGTAAGAGCCGGCCATACCGACTTGGCGCCGCGGGACGGCGGACCGGGCGCGCTTTTCTTTTCCATGACAGCGGAACGGCAACGCTTGCAGGCTACCATCCGGCGAGTCCGGCAGCGTTTCAAGACCATCGCTTCGATTCGGGGCCTCGCCTGGTGGCTGGGCCTTTCCCTGCTGGCTGTGGCTGCCGCCGTGACCGCTGTCGACACTTGGAACTACAGCCAAGAGGCTCTCCTTCTGGCCCGCTGGACCTCTCTGCTGACTATCGGACTTTCCCTGGCCTGGCTGGTCGTGCGTCCCCTGGTTCGACGGGTCAGCGACCTGCGGGTCGCCCGCACCATCGAGGAACGCTACCCGCAACTGCAGGACCGCCTGGTCACGGCCACCGAGCTGACCTCCCCGGCAGGCCGCAATGCCCGGCCTCACCCGTTCCTGCCCCTGCTGCTGCGTGATGCGGCCCGCCAGATCCGGATCGTCAAGCCCGGTGAGATCTTCAACCGCAGGGAACCGCTGCAGTCGGTTCTGGTCGGCTCGGGGCTGGTGCTCCTCTTCGCCCTGCTGCAACTCTTCGGACCGCCCCATTTCCAGTACGCGACCCTGAAGCTCTATGGCGACGGATGGTGGCCCCGGGCGGCGCCGCTCTACCGGATCGAGGTTTCGCCCGGCGACACCCGCATCCGCAAGGGGTCGGACCAGACCGTCATGGCCAGGCTGGACGGCTTCGAGACGGATCAGGTCCACCTGTTTTTCCGCTATGCCCGGAGCGGAAGCTGGAAATCCCAGCCCATGACGGCCGAGGCCGGCGCCAACCGGTACGGGTTCTCCTTTGTGGATGTTGTCGAACCCATCGGCTACTACGTCCAGGCCGGAAACATCCGGTCCGAGGCCTACCAGCTCTCGGTCATGGAGACAGCTCGTGTCCGCCGGATCGACCTGACCTACCGTTTCCCGGCCTACACCGGCCTGCCCCGGCGCACCGAGCAAAACGGCGGCGACATCGAGGCCCTCCGGGGCACTCGGGTCGAGGTCACGGCCCACCTCAACCTGGAACCGGACTCGGCCCGCATACTTCTGGGAGACGGAACCTCCATTCCGATGGGCAAGGCGGAGGGACCGGCGGTCACCGGGGAAATCAAGGTTTCCGGAGACTCGACCTATCGAATCCAGCTCACCGAGGACTGGACCGGCGAGAAGGTCGAATCCCATGCCTACGCCATTACCGCCTTCCAGGATCAGCCTCCCCAGGTGGCCTGGTCCCGGCCGGGGCGAGACCGGCAGGCCACTGCCCTGGAGGAGGTTCTGACCGAGGCCAGGGCCGACGACGACTTCGGCCTGAGAAGCCTGGAGCTGCACTACGCCCTGAACGGCGCGCCGACGGCCAAGATAGACCTTTTCAAACCCCGGGGTGGACGGCTCCCGCGTTCGCTCTCGGCGACCCATACCTTCTTCCTGGAGGAGTTCGAGCTCCAGCCGGGGGACTTTGTCAGCTATTTCGCCCGGGCCTCCGACGCCCTGGCGACCGCCACCAGCGACATCTACTTTCTGGAAGTGCGTCCCTTCGGCAAGCAATACCGGGAGCGTCAGTCGGGAGCCCGGCGGGGCGGGGGTTCCGGCGACATGGATTCCCTGCTCTCCCGGCGCCAGAAGCAGATCCTGGTAGCCACCTGGGGATTGATCCGGGACCGGAAGCGACTCGACAAGGGAGAGTATCGGAATTCCCTGCGCCTGGTGGGAGAGCTGCAACTCAAGCTGCAGCAGCGCACCCGGTCCCTGGCCGACCGAGTCGAGCGAAGGGCCCTGACCGGCCTCGACCAGGACATCCGGAAGTTCTCCGAGAACCTGCTCCAGGCGGTCGAGTCCATGGTTCCGGCCCATGAATCGCTGTCGCAGCGCGACCCCGACCAAGCCGTTCCCCACCAGCAGAGGGCACTGCAATACCTCATGCGGGCCGAAACCTTCTACAAGGAAGTCCAGGTGGCTCGCGGCGGAGCCCAGGGCCGGACGACCTGGGCCCAGGAACTGGAGAGCCTGTTCGAGTTGGAACTGGACAAGCTGAAGAACCAGTACGAGGTCCAGCAGCAGGCCGGCGCCTCCGATTCGCGCCGGCAGATGGACGAAGCCACCCGCAAGCTGAGGGAACTGGCCCGGCGGCAGCAGCAGATCAACCAGGATCGTCGCCGCCGGATGCTGGAGGGCGCCGCCAGGCAGTTCCGTGGGGCGGAAGGATCCGGGCAGGGGATGCTTCAGGCCGAAGCCGAGAAGTTGGCCAGACGGTTGGAACGACTTTCCAGGGAGATGGAACGTCCTTCCCTGCGGGAGGTGAGCCAACGCCTGCAGCAGGCGGCCAGGGAAATGCAGAAACTCAGGGGCTCGGGAGGGAGCCGGGCGGAAAACCGGGGTCTGCAGGCGTTGAGCCGGATCCGGGAGGCCGGCTCGGTGCTGGATCAGCAACGCCGGACCGACCTGGATTCGGAATTGGGCCGTCTTCGGAACCAGGCCCGAGACCTGGTGCGGCGCCAGAGACACATCCGGTCGGAGTTGAAGGGTCTGAAAGCCGGCGTGGCTCGAGAGGATCCCATCGAGCCTCTGCTGGAGCAAAGACGGCGCATCCTGAAGGACAAGACCGGTTTGCAGCAGTCGCTCCGGGAGATGGAAAGCCGGCTCTTTTCCACGGCCAAGGAGGCCGACCTGCAACAGCCCGAGGCGTCGCGGAGGCTGAGGGCCGCCGGCCAATCCGTCCAGAACCGCGGACTGCACGAACAGATGGCTCAAAGCAGGCAGTTTCTCCAGATGGGTCTGCTGGACCTCGCCGGACAGGACGAGGAACGCATCCAGTCGGCCCTGTCGGACCTGCGGGATCAAGTGGCCAAGGCCGGCGAGGCCGCCCGCCGGGGCCCGGCCAAGCCATCGGCCGAAGAGAGGCTGAGCCGGGCGCTGATGCAGGCCGGAGACCTGCTGTCGAGCCTGGAGTCGCTGAAGCGACGGATTGCTGACCTCCAGGCCCGCTCAGGCGCAGACCGTCCGGGCGGTCCTTCCGGGACCGGCCCCGGCAAGTCTCCCCAGCCGAACCGGCAGTCGGGACTCCGGCCGGAGTCGCAGGCGGGCAGGTCCACCGCCGGCGAGAGTTGGGAGCAGAGACGCACCAGCCGGGGCCGGGGTCACGCGGCCGTCAATTTCGGCGACCGGGAACTGCCGCCGCCCACGACGCTGACGCCTCGAGAGGCCCGCCAGTTCGAGAAGGAGTTCCAGCATCGCCTGGGAGAGGCCCGGGACCTGGGCCGAAGCCTTGCCGGCGACTCCGATTTAGCGGCCCAGGTCAAGAACATGGTGAAGCGCATGGAGCAGATGAAGTCGCGCCGCTTCCTCACCGATCCCGAGGAACTGGAGAGACTGCGCCGAGGTGTCATCGAGGGCCTGCGGCAACTGGAATTCGACCTCAGCCGCAAGGTCCGGACACTCGGCGGGAACGACCCGATTCACCTGGTCAAGGACGAGGAGGCTCCGCCCACCTACCGCAAGCAGGTGGAGGACTACTACAAGGCGCTGGCGCGCTGAGCCGGGGGGAGGGGAGCTGAGGGAGAGGTTGGCTCTGCTTCTTGAAAACACACGACGTAATTTTCAAGTTGCAGCCGCCGTCACCGACTGAGCAAACCGACAGACTGTGGTTCGGGAGTTTTTCTTGGCTGACAATGACGCAAGGTACTTGCAGATTGTACTCGAACCCATTCGGGTCTCGGCTCAGTACAAACCAAAATTTGGGCAAGGAAACAAGGGTGGCGGCCTATCGCTGGAGGACTTCCAAAGTCTGTATCGGAACGACGCCTTCTATTCCTGGTTTGGTCTTGATAACCGGCTGATGTACGCTGCCCACAAGGCAGCCGGCGGCATCACCAGTGTTTATAGACAAATCGGAATCGCTTGTGAACAACTGTTCCGCACCATCTTGCAGGACCATTACAGTCTTTCTGCAGAGGATGCCAGATGGTCATACGAAGTCCCCAAGGCGGATGGCAAGACCAGAAAACTACACCTTGACGGACGAGTCGAGTTGGACAGAATCAAAGACGACCGCGCCCGCAGGCGCTTTCACCGATGGATGAAGGAATCGGCGGATCTTGTACATGTCGATCCCGATGTGTTCTCAAGTCTGAAAGGCGCCATTTTCGAGGTGCGCCAAGGCTACAAGAGCAAGGATTCGAAGCGGCAGAATGCCGACATTGCCAGTGCCGCGGCGGCCTACACCAACGCTTATCTGCCCTGTGCCGTAATTCTCTCCACCCAGATTGATTCAGATATATTGCTTCGATACAGGGCAGAGAAGTGGTCCATCATCACTGGTGTAACCGGAACATCGGATCCCCTGCGATCTACCTACGACTTTCTGAGAGATGTTGTGGGTTACGACTTGGAGGGATTCTTCAATCGAAATCGGGGAGTCCTGAAAAACGAAGTCGACTCCGTACTTAGAAAGCTGCTGGATCCATCGCAATGATGGAATTACTTCGACACACGCTGACGCAACGATCAGACTACACGCAAAAGCACAACGCCCGATCTGGTCGCTACGGGTGGCTTCGTCTAACGCCTGCATATTCCCTCAAAATCGCCAACGAAATTCTGGCTGCCTACGATGACAATTCCCAGATCAATGTCCTTGATCCTTTTTGCGGGACTGGAACAACTGCCCTCTGTGCGGCCTACCATGGCCAAACTGCGGTAACGGCAGATATCAACCCCTTTCTCGTTTGGTTCAGTCGTGCCAAAACGGACTATTATTCCACAAGGTTGATTACTGACTTGAGGCAGGAAGGTTACCAGCTGTCCGAAGGCATTCGCTGCGAACGTGTGCCCCCTGTAGCGGCACCGCGTATTTACAACATCAACCGATGGTGGGATTCTGACGCCCTTGATTTCCTTTGTGCGTTGAAAGGAGCCATAGACACCGCATTCGCCGGCGACACCAAGCAACGCTCCCTGCTGTTAGCCGCGTTTTGCCGCACCCTGCTCGATCTTTCCGATGCCACCTTCAACCATCAATCAATGTCCTTCAAGTCAAAATTGCAGAGTGAGTTTGACTTCGATGTCAACGGGGACGGGATATTTCTCCGCAACTTGAACTTCGTGCTCGACGGAGCGGAACAAAACCCGACAGGTGAAGTGAATGTCGTCCTCGCTGACTCCCGAAAGCTCACGAAGCAGGATATCGGGTTGGTTGATTGTGTCATAACCTCTCCACCCTATGCGAATCGGATGTCGTACGTTCGCGAGCTTCGGCCATATATGTACTGGCTTGAATACGTCATGAATGGTCGCGATGCCGGGGAATTGGATTGGCAATCGATTGGTGGAACCTGGGGCGTCGCTACCAGCAGACTCAATGATTGGTCATTTCCGTCAGGAGGGTTCAAGTCAAATCTATTGCAGGATGCAGCAGAAGGAATCAGGGGTCACAAGAACAAGAATGGTCGGCTCCTGGCGAACTACGTGTTGAAGTATTTCGACGACATGTGGATGCATTTTCAGTCTCTAATCGGTGTACTCAAGAATGGAGCGAGACTTCATTACATCGTGGGCAATTCAACGTTCTACGGCGTTGTCGTTCCTGTCGAGCAGATGTACGCGGAGATGTTGTCCCAACTTGGATTCACTGATGTGGAGTGCGTTCCCATCAGGAAACGAAACTCCAAGAAGGAGCTGATCGAGTTCGATGTAAGGGCGCGTTGGAGATAACTTCGACGTGCTGTAGCAAGGACCGCACGGAAAGGGCGCAAACGATGTCCTGGGTGAGTCTGCCGGTACAACACGCCCCCGGGAAGGGCCTGGTGCTGGTGTTGGTGGTTGCCGCCACCGCGGCGGCCGTATTTCTGGGAACCGGGAGTCCGGGCTGGGCCTTGTTGTCGGTGATCCTGCTGCTGGCGGGTGTCCACGACTTCCTGCTGCCCACCAGCTACCGGCTCAGCGAGGAGGGTGTTTCCAGCCGGATCCTGTGGTACCGGCGGCACAAACCCTGGTCCTCTTGCCGGTCCTATTGGGTGGACGCCCACGGCGTGCTGCTGAGTCCCTTTCCCGAGCGCAGCCGCCTGGAATCCCACCGGGGGCTCTACCTGCGGTTCGCTGGCGCCGACCGCCAGGCGGTGGTCCGTTTCGTGCAAGGCAAGATCAACTGCCCAACCCCGGACAGGTCGAGGTCATGATGCAGCCGTCCTGGAGGCGCCGGTTGCAGCAGGCGTTCTCCCTGGAGCGCTACGAGGAGCCGCTTACCGGCCAGGAACGCCGCCTGCTGGAGAAAATTGCCGAAGCCGTCGTGAAGCGGCGCCTGGAGACGCCGGCCCTGTTCGTCCTGGAGTCGGCCAAGCCGCTCAACTACCTGGGGAGTCAGGCCATGGCCTTTTTTGAACCGGTGGTTCGCGGACTCTTCGCGGCCACCGACTATGGAAGGGTCCGGCGCATCCTGGAACGCCGCCAAAGCGTCGAAACCCTGCTGCAGGAGATCGAGAATCGGGCGGCAGGGGAAAACCCCTCCGCCGCCAACGACTTCGACGGAGCCGCCAAGTGACCCCTTTGGAAGACATCCGAGTCATTCTCGCCACAGACTGCGGCAGCACCACCACCAAGGCCATTCTCATCCGGAAGATGGGGGACGAGTACCGCCAGACCCATCGAGGCGAGGCTCCCACCACGGTGGAAGCCCCCTTCGAAGACGTGACTCTGGGAGTGCTCAACGCGGTGACGGAGCTGGCGGAACTCTCGGGACGCAAGCTGCTGGACGCCGAAGGCCGGATCCTACGCCCCGCCAGGGACGGGGAGGGATGCGATCTCTATATATCCACCTCCAGCGCCGGGGGAGGCCTGCAGATGATGGTGGCCGGAGTGGTCCGGTCGATGACGGCCGAGAGCGCCGAGCGGGCCGCCCTGGGGGCCGGCTCCATCGTGATGGACGTCATCGCCCTCAACGACCGGCGCCTGACCCACGAGCGCATCGAACGCATCCGCCAACTCCGACCCGACATGATACTGATCGCCGGCGAGGTCGACGGCGCCCGCACCGACAAGGTGGTCAAGATCACCGAGACCATTGCGGCTGCCGATCCCAAGCCCCGGCTGGGGGCCGACTATCGCCTGCCGGTCATCTACGCCGGCAACCGGTCCCGGCGCGATGAGGTCACCCGGGTGCTGGGCGGCAAGACCAGTCTGAGCATCGTCGAAAACCTGCGCCCCACCCTGGAAGAGGAGGTCCTGCTGCCCGCCCGCGAGCGCATCCACGACCTGTTCCTGGAGCACGTCATGCAGCAGGCGCCCGGCTACGCCAGGCTGATGGAATGGGTGGACGCCGACATCATGCCCACTCCGGCGGCGGTGGGGGCCATCCTCAAGCGGGTGGCCAATGAAGCCGGCATCAATGCCGTGGGGGTGGATATCGGCGGGGCCACCACCGACATCTTCAGCGTGTTCGGGGAGGAATTCAATCGCACGGTGTCGGCCAACCTGGGGATGAGCTACTCCATCTCCAACGTCCTGGCCGAGGCCGGGCTGGCCAACGTCATGCGCTGGATGCCCTTTGCCATGGAGGAGCGGGACCTGCGCAACCGGATCAAGAACAAGATGATCCGGCCGACCACCATCCCCCAGACGGCCGAGGAGCTGGTCTTCGAACAGGCGGTCGCCAGAGAGGCCCTGCGGCTGGCCTTCCTCCAGCACCGGTCCTTCGCCACCCGGTTGAAGGGAGTGCAGCAGCAACGCACCATCGCCGACTCCTTCGAGCAGGACGCAGGAATCGAATCCCTGGTGAAGATGATGGACCTGGACCTGCTGGTAGCCTCCGGCGGCGTGCTCTCTCACGCGCCCCGACCGGAGCAGACCGCCATGATGCTGATCGACTCCTTCCTCCCGGAGGGGATCACCCGGCTGGCCAAGGACAGCATCTTCATGATGCCCCACCTGGGCGTCCTTTCCCAGGTGCATGCCCGGGCAGCCACCGAAGTCTTCGAGAAGGACTGCCTGATCGTCCTGGGCACCTGCATCGCCCCCCGGGGCGCGGCCAGACCCGGCCGGCCCGCTCTGGCCTACCGGCTGGAGCTTCCGGGAGGCGAGGAGAGACGGGAGACCCTCCGGTTCGGCGAGATGCGCCGGCACCCATTGGAGACGGGAACCGAGGCTCGGGCCTACCTGGACCCCGCCCGTGATTTCGACCTCGGACCCGGCAGGGGCGTCCCCCTGGAAGTCACGGTTCAAGGAGGCACCGTCGGCCTGATCATCGATTGCCGGGGGCGGCCTCTGTCGCTCCCCTCCGAACCGGCCGAGAGAACCGGCGCCCTGAATACCTGGATCGAGGAAATCGGGGTCTATTCCCCGGAGGCGATCCCCCACTGAAGCCATGGCCCACGCTTACACTCCCGGTCTCAAGGTATCCGAAAACGAATGGCTCCACCGGAGGCGCATCCTGCCCATTCCCGGGGAGGTGGTGGTCGAGGAGGGAGCCCGGGTCCAGCCCCACCAGGTGGTGGCCCGCACCTTTCTGCCGGGCAAGGTCGAAATCGTCAACGTCGCCAACAAGATGGGCGTCGATCAGAGCGACGTGCCGGGCGCCATGCTCAAGGAGGAGGGTGACCCGGTGCGCCAGGGCGAGGTCATTGCCGAAGCCAGGTCCCTCTTCGGCCTGATCACCTCCCGAGCGACAGCCACCCTGGAGGGGACCGTCGAAAGCATTTCCGGAGTCACCGGGCAGGTGGTGCTGCGAGGGCCGCCCCAACCCATCGAAGTCGACGCCTACATCGAAGGCCGGGTGCTGGAGGTGGCGCCCGACCAGGGGGTGGTGGTCGAAAGCCGCGGCGTCCTGATCCAGGGAATCTTTGGAATCGGAGGCGAGACCACCGGCGAGATCGCCATGGCGTCCTCCTCTCCCCGGGAGGTCCTGGATGAAGACTCACTCTCGGCAGACCTGCAGGGCCGGGTGGTAGTGGGAGGATCGCTGGTCACCGGAGCCGCCCTGGAAAAGGCCGTTCAGCTCGGCATCCGCGGCGTGGTGGCGGGAGGATTCGATGACCAGGATCTGCGCCGATTCCTGGGCCATGACCTGGGTGTGGCCATTACCGGACATGAAAATCTCGGAGTAACCTTGATCGTAACCGAGGGATTTGGAAGAATCGACATGGCGCCTCGCACCTTCGGGCTGCTGAAACGCCACCAGGGACAGCGTGCTTCCATCAACGGAGCCACCCAGATCAGAGCCGGAGTGATTCGCCCCGAGGTGATCATCCCTCGTCAGGGCGCGGCGGCGCAGTCGCCGGACCGGCCCGGGGAGCAGGGCATGGATGTGGGAAGCACCGTCCGCATTATCCGCAACCCCTGGTTCGGAAGGCTTGGCCGGGTGGCCTCCCTGCCCTCCGAGCCGGCCCGGCTGGATTCGGAGTCCAGGGCCAGGGTGGTGTCGGTGCGGGTGGAGGGCCTGGAAGAGCCGGTTTCGGTGCCCCGGGCCAACGTGGAGATTATCGAGGGTCGCGACTGATGCAACTCCTGTGCACGCTGGGTCTATGGTTGGCCGTTCTGGCGCTGGGTCCGCTGCTCGAGGCCCGGGACGCTCCTTCAGAGGCGCCGTCGCCACCGACCCGGGTGCAAGCGCTGGACGTACCCAACGATTCGGGGCACGCCATCGAGATCCGCTGGAAGGACTCTTCCGACCCCAACGTCCACTCCTATGAAGTCTTCCGCTCACGCCTGCCCGGCGAATCGGCTGCGGGCGACGCCGGGGCCCCCTGGATGTCGCTGGGAACGGCGGGACCGGGCGAGGAGTCGTTGACCTTCTCCAGCGCCGAACGGGGAGTCCGCTATTCCTTCAAGGTGGCGGCCGCAACGGCCGAGGCCAGCGCCGACTCCGAGATCGTGACCGGAGAATCCAGGGCCCAGTGGTTCGACTGGAACAAACTGTGGATTCTCATCATCGGCGGCGCCATCTGCTTCTTTGTCGTCCTCTTCATCCAACTGGCGACCCGAGGCCGCAAGCTGTTCGTGCGCAAGATCGCCGGCCTGGAAGCCGTCGACGAAGCCGTGGGCCGCGCCACCGAGATGGGGCGGCCGGTCGTCTTCGTGCCGGGGATCATGGACATGGACAACGTCCAGACCCTGGCCGGCCTCACCCTGCTGGGATACGTCTCCCGCACCATCGCCGAGTATGACGCCAGGCTGGACGTGCCGGTCAGCCGGTCGCTGGTCATGACCACCGGCAGAGAGGTGGTGAAGCAGGCCTACCTGGAAGCCGGCCGCCCGGAGAGCTACAACGAGGACATGGTCCACTACCTCACCGACGAGCAGTTCGGCTACGTCGCCGGGGTCAACGGCATGCTGCTTCGGGACGAGCCGGCCACCTGCCTCTACATGGGAGCCTTTTTCGCCGAGTCCCTGCTGCTGGCCGAGACCGGCAACCGGATCGGCGCCATCCAGATCGCCGGCACCGCCATGCCTTCTCAGCTTCCCTTCTTCGTGGCGGCTTGCGACTACACGCTGATGGGCGAGGAACTCTTTGCGGCCAGCGCCTATCTGAGCGGCGACCCCAAGCAACTGGGCAGTCTCAAGGGGCAGGACGTGGGCAAGCTGATCGTGATGGCCGCCATTGTCCTGGGGAGTTTGGCGTCCACCGTGGCGCTGTGGACGGGAAGCGAAAGCCTTCAGTCGGTGGTGGATTTTCTCAAGCTGGAGATGTTCGTCTAGGAAGCGCGCATGCGACGACAGATACCGCTGCTGATCACCTTTGTGGTGGGGGTCATCATGCTGTTCGAGGCCTTCATCCCCCACCCGCCCTTCGACCAGCTCAACGAGAGCCTGTCCATCACTTTCGACGTGCTGGCCGCCTTCGCCTTCGTGCTGGGCGGGGGCAACCTGGTCAAGATCCACCTGGCCAAAATCTCCCGTTCGGAGCCGGGATGGGGCTACAGCGCGGTCACCATGACGGGCTTTTTCGCCATGCTGGCCATCGGGCTCTTCAAGCTGGGAGGACCGTCCGGAGTCAGGCACGCCCTGGAGGCCGAAGGGAGCTGGTTCCAGGCCGCCTACGACTACTGCTTCCTTCCCCTGTCGGCGACCACCTTCTCGCTGCTGGCCTTCTTTGTGGCTTCGGCCTCCTATCGGGCCTTCCGGGCCAAGAACCGGGAAGCCACCGTCCTGCTGATCGCGGCCCTGATCATTCTGCTGGGCCGGACGCTGGTGGGCACGGCGCTCACCGAAACGTTGCCGGGCTCCCTGGAGCTGCTGTTCGGCGCTCTGCTGGCCACCCTGGCCTGGGAGCAATACCGCTCCAAGCGCTGGATCCCGCTTTCGCTGATCGGCGCGCTTGGCGCCTTTGTGCTGGGTCGCACCCTCTATGGCTACCTGATCCTGGCCGGAGGAGGAGATTTCTATCTCCTGACCGTTCCCGACCTGGTCAACTGGATCATGGTCGTGCCCCAGTTGGCGGGTCAGCGGGCCATCATGATCGGTATCTGCCTGGGCATCATTTCCATGTCGCTCCGACTCATCCTCGGGGTGGAACGCTCTTATCTGGGAAGCGACAACGACTAGGAGTTCGGCGTGGCTCAAGAGAAAAGACCCAAGATGTCGGACCGGCTGCAAGCCATTGACCGGCGCTGGATCTTCCTGTTCATCATGCTGGCAGTGGTGATCCCGCTGGCCTTCGACCTGACCATCGACGAAGTCGCCACCCCGGAGGTTCAGGCCATCTATGATCGTATCGAGAATCTTCCCCCCGGCTCCAACGTTCTGCTGCCCTTCGACTACGGCCCCGAAAGCGAGCCCGAGCTCCAGCCCATGGCCGACAGCTACGTCCGTCACCTCGGCCGCCGCAAGCAGAAGCTGTTCTTCATGTGCCTGTGGCCTACCGGCCAGGCGCAGACACTCAAGACGGTCAGTCAGGTACTGGAGCAGGAGTTCACCGACTACAGCTATGGCCGGGACTACGTCATGTTGGGATTCAGGCCGGGCGGCCAGGGAGTCATCCAGGTGGTGGTGACCGACTTTCGCACCCTCTATCAGTCGGACGTCGAAGGCACGCCCATCGACGACATCCCCATGATGCAAAACGTCAAGGGACTCAAGGACATGGATCTCATCCTCAACATCAGCGGGGGATTCCCCGGACTCAAGGAGTGGATCCAGTTCGGGGGCGATCGCACCGGCGTACCGGTGGCGGGAGGGGTCACGGCGGTCCAGGCGCCGTTGCTCTACCCCTACTACCCGGGACAGCTCAGCGGAATCATGGGCGGCCTCAAGGCGGCCGCCGAGTACGAATCCCTCCTGATCCAGGGGTACTCGGAAGCCTACGGGACCGATACGGAGAGGTTCGCCGCCATTCGACGCATGGGACCCCAGACCCTGGCCCACCTGGTGATCATCCTGTTCCTGGTGGTCGGGAACGTTGCCTGGTTTGCCTCGCGCGGATCATCGCGTGAACGGCTGAAGTCCCTGGAAAAGTAAGTCCATGAACGAGCAGACCAGACGATTCCTGGTGGTGGGCGCGGTAGGGTTGGTGGTGCTGTTTGCCCTGGTCTGGAGCGCTCTGGGCCAGATGGATGGCTTCTGGGTCAGCGGGGCCGGCCTGGGCACCTGGTTCGCAGCCTTTCTGACCCTCTCCATCCTGAGCTTTCTCTACGACGACAACCCCTTCTACCGCTTCGCGGAGTCGCTCTTCATCGGGGTGTCGGCCGGTTACTGGATGGTCCAGGGGATCTGGCAACAGCTCATTCCCAACATGCTGGGGAGGCTGGCTCCCGCATTCGTGAACGAGCACCTGGCCCAGGTCCCGCTGGAAGTGGACCCGGTCGACCGCAGCATGGCCCTGGTGCAACTGGTTCTGGGTTGCCTGCTGCTGTGGCGGCTGGCGCCCAAGGGGACCTGGATCGCCCGCTGGCCGCTGGCGGTCATCGTGGGCTGGGCCGCCGGCACCAACCTGACCCGGTACCTGGTCAGCGACTTCACCAAGCAGGTCTCCCCCGCCCTGATTCCCCTGGTGGAACCCAGCCAGACGGCCTTTCTGGGAATCGATTGGATCGGGACGCTGACAGCCCTGGTAACCGTATTCGGGCTGCTGGCGGCCCTGATCTACTTCTTCTTCTCCGTCGAGCACAAGGGCTTCCTGGGCCAGGTGTCCCGTGGAGGGATCTGGATCCTCATGATCACCTTCGGAGCCGCCTTCGGCTACACCGTCATGGGCCGCATCGCCCTGCTGGTCGGCCGCATGGAGTTCCTCTTCGTGGACTGGCTGCAGTTGATCGGACCCTGAGCCGGGGATTGCGGCTTGGAGGCCGAATTGCCGTCACTGCAGGTTCGACCCAGTTCGGCCGGAGACACTCACCCGCGCAATGCCGAACCCGCGGGCCGCACCCGCCTCACAATTTCGTTGCCGCGTTCCCGTTGGACCCGGGCAATGTGGTATTGGCTTTGGAGGTCAAGCCAGAATTGTGGGCGATTGCCGAAGTAGCGGCCAAGACGTACCGCCGTGTCGGCGGTGATGGAGCGGCGGTTGTTCAGGATGTCGGTGATACGGCCCGACGGCACTCCAAGGTCCAGGGCCAACCGGTTGGCGCTCAGGCCCCGGGTCTCGATCTCGCGCCTCAGCAGCCTGCCGGGGTGTGAGACAGGAAGCATGGTTTATCCCCCGCTGTAGTCGACAATCTCTACGTTGTAAGCATCCCCTCTGCGAAACTCGAAGCAGATTCGCCACGGCCCGTTCACGGCCATCGCCCATTGGCCATTGCGGTCACCCTTCAGCTTGTGCAGCCCCACGCTCTTGAGCGGACTCAGGTCCCGGAGCGTCTTGGCGGCGTTCAGCGCCGAGGGATTTCTTGCGAAGGGGAAAGTAGGGGGGGCCTGAAGCTCAGGCTGGGATTTCAACTCGGTGCTCCCGCACCTGATCCAGCCTGCCCGCCAAGCGGTCCTGTTCCTTTTCAAGATCGTACTGGTTCTGGAGTCCCATCCAGAACTCGGCAGAGTTTCCAAAGAAGCGCGAGAACAGCAGCGCAGTCTCGGCTGTAATGGATCTTTGGCCGTGAACGATGGCATGGATACGGCGAGCGTCCACGGCGATCGCTTTCGCCAGTCGGTACTGAGTAATCTTCATGGGCCGGAGGAATTCCATTCCGAGAATCTCGCCGGGGTGAATGGGTGGCAGTTTCTTGGGGCCGGATGCCATGGGCTTGCTCCTGTCTTGAGAATCTTCCCGCTTTCAAGTTCCTGCTGACTCAATGGTTGGACTGGATTGTTCTGATCTTGGGCGGGACGATTCCGGAATAGTCCACGCCGGCCGTCTCGTCTTTCGAGCCGACACACCGAAGCGCCTCATGAATCTCTGTTCGCAGACCGGCCACGTCGACGGCGAGGAAAACGTCCGGAAACAGCACCAGGCGCTCCTGAGCCCGGCGAAGGTGGATGCGGAAGCCCCGATGGATCCCGCGCCGCAACTGGTGGTAGGCGGCTGCCAACTGGATGAGCCCCTGGATGAAGAAGCGCCCGTCTTCGGGATGGCGCAGCCACACCGCCTCCCAGGCTTCGTGGGCTTCCCAGAACCTGCCCTGGTTGAACAGCCGGATTCCCCTGTGGAAGTCCGTCCGGTCCTGGGCCGTCAGGACGAAGCGGGTGAGCGTCGACAGGTCCAGCTCATGCAGGGACTTCTTGCGAATGGGGCGGCCTGGTTCGGATCGGTCCACCGGTTACAGCTTGCCGGCGATGATGGCGGCCAGGTCGGCGGTTCGGCAGGCGTAGCCCCACTCGTTGTCGTACCAGGCGACCACCTTGACCAGGTTGTCGATGACAATGGTGTCCACCGCGCTGAAGACCGAGGAGTAGGTGCTGCCCTTCAAGTCGGTAGAGACCAGGGGCTCGTCGGTCACCTCCAGGATGCCCTTCATGGGACCCTCAGCGTATTCGAGCATGGCCTGGCGCAGCTCGTCGCGGGTGGCCGCCTGCTCCAGCACGGCTGTGAAATCGATGACCGAGACGGTGGGGGTCGGCACCCGGAAGGCCATGCCCCCGAACTTTCCCTGAAGCTCGGGAATGACCAGGCCCACCGCCTTGGCGGCTCCGGTGGCCGCCGGCACGATGTTCTGACCCGCCGAGCGGGCGTCCCTCATGTCCTTGGCCGCCAGGTCCTGCAGTCGTTGGCTGTTGGTGTAGGCGTGCACGGTGGTCAGGAGTCCCTTCTGGATGCCGAAGCGGTCATAGAGGACCTTGGCGACCGGAGCCAGCCCGTTGGTGGTGCAGGAAGCGTTGGAGACCACCCGATGATTCTCAGGGTCGTATCGGTCTCCGTTGACCCCGAGCACGATGGTGATGTCCTCGTTCTTGGCCGGGGCCGAGATGATTACCTTGCTGGCTCCGCCCGATTCGATGTGGGCCTTGGCCTTGTTGGCGTCGGTGAAGACCCCGGTGGACTCGATCACCAACTCCACCCCCAGATCGGCCCAGCCGATGGCTGCCGGATCCCTCTCGGCCAGGATCCTGATCCTGCGGCCGTCCACCACCAGGGAACCGTTTTCGGCCGCCACCGACCCTGGAAAAGGCCCGTAGGTGGAATCGTACTTCAGTAGATGAGCATTGGTCTCGGCGGGAAACAGATCGTTGACGGCCGCCACCTCGATGGTCTCCGGATGTCTCTCCAGAATCGCTCTGAGAACCTGCCGTCCAATCCTGCCGAATCCGTTGATGCCGATCTTTTTCGCCATGTTTGCAGTCTCCTCGAGAAGTATTCAAAAAGGCTCGCGAAAGCCCCCCCATTCTAACAGCAGAACCCACCCGCAACCGCCAGCTTTTCCCACTCATCCGGAGGGAAACGGTCCTTGGCAGGTTGTCAGGTGTCAACGCTCTCTGGTGTTGGGTTTTCACGGTGAGTTGACCGATGCCGCAAACAAGTGCCGCCCCTTCCCTGCCGGGCAGATCATTCGAGGGTGAAACAACGAATCTTCATAGCCTGCCGGGAACAAGGACCCTGTTCTGTTGGCACGGTCTTCTATCTAATGAACATCGATGCACAGGATTAACAGGATTAACCCGACGAAAGCTTCCTGCACGAGAAGCCGGCTCAGGCGATGATCCGGTGCGGTTGTGCGGATTCCCGGCATGAAGAGCTAGCCGTTTCCTGAAAAGAATCCTGTATATCCTGTGCATCGATGTGAATAAAAAATTTACCCATGCCCGACTTTGAACCGGTTTCCAGCCCCCAGGCGCCAGCGCTTGTTTCAGGTCAGTGAGCTCTTTGCCATCTTTGCCTCGCCGGGGAAGAAAACGATTTTAGTTGTGCGCCGGGACCCACTTGAAGGATGATCTCGTTCGTCTCCGCGGTCCGCAGGCTGGAACGGGGAGGCTGACCCATTTTTCTCACTCGGGGCCGGCCTGGGCCGGCCCCTCCCACCCCTGTCGCGGGTCTGCCGGAATCTCATGAGCGACTCCAGTTCCAGAACCCGTCGGGTGGCCGTCTTCAGCGACTTCGACGGGACCATCGCCCATCCCGACACCATCAACCTGCTGACCGAGACCTTCGGGGGGGTGGAGTTTCGCAGAGACGTCGGCGGCAAGATCGCCAGCGGAGAACTATCCCTTCGCGACGGGATCACGGCTGAAGTGGCCACCATCCGGGGCGACCTCGACCAGGTCCTGGGTTTTCTCAGGCAGCGGGTCAGAATCGATGAGTCCTTTCCACCCTTTGCCGAATGGTGCCGGAGCCGCGAAATTCCCCTGACCATCTTGAGCGCCGGCATCAAGGACGTCATCAAGGGACTGCTGGCGCCCTTCGGACTCGATCACGTGCGGCTGCTGGCCAATCCCCTCGAGATCATCGACCACTGCTGGACCTTGCGTTTCCTGGACGATACCCCCTGGGGACATGACAAGGCGGCAGCCCTGGTCCGGGCCCGGTCGGAAGGCTACGCCACCGCCTTCCTGGGAGACGGGTTGTCCGACCTCCGCGCCGCCAGCCAGGCCGACCTGGTCTTTGCCCGGAGCCGGCTGGCCAATCTCTGCCGGCGGAAACAGTTGCCGTTCCTCCCCCTGGAGGATTTCTCCACGGTGGGCGCCGCCATCGCCCGCCACCTCATCCAGGGCAACGGCGCGGGGTCCCGGAAGCATTGAATCCGTGTTCCCCGGGCAACCCAAGTGGGGCTGGGGATTGCTGAACTGGAGGTTGCGGATACCTTGAAAACGCCGTTCAAATCTCCCTGCCACGGGAAGACATCATTGATCCCCGGCGTCGCCAAGCGAATCCTTTCGGCGGCGAGCCTCTGCTGGTTCTCCGTCCTGCTGATCGGGTCGGGTCTGGCGCAGCCGTCCGGCTCCGACCTCTCCTGGATTCCTCCCAGTGTGGATCGCGAATTCTCCTCCCTGTTCGAGCTCTACCGCCACCTGCACGCCAACCCCGAGATCGCCTTTCAGGAGGCCCGGACCGCTCAGCGCATGGCTCGGGAGCTGGAGGCATCGGGCTTCGAGGTGAGCCGGAGCATCGGAGGGCACGGCGTCGTCGGTCTTCTCAGGAATGGGGAGGGGCCCACCCTCATGCTCAGAACCGACCTGGACGGGCTGCCCATCACCGAAGAGACCGGCCTGGAGTATGCCAGCCAAGTCCGCATTCAGGACCCGGACGGCCAATCCATCGGCCTCATGCACGCCTGCGGCCACGACATCCACATGACCTGCTTCGTGGGGGCTGCGCGAATACTGAGCCGGGAGAAGAGTCGTTGGAAGGGCACCCTGCTGATGGTGGCTCAGCCCGCCGAAGAGCGGGGGGCCGGCGCCAGGGCCATGCTGGCCGAGGGATTGTTCGAGAAGTTTCCGCTCCCCGACTACGGCGTTGCGCTCCACAACGACGCCGGCATGCAAGCGGGCCGGGTGGGCGTCTGCAGCGGCTATGCCCTTGCCGGAGTCGATTCCATCGACCTGGTGGTACGGGGCGTATCGGGACACGGCGGCTATCCCTCCACCACCAAGGACCCGGTGGTCATGGCCGCCCAGACCGTGCTGTCCCTCCAGACCATTGTCAGCCGGGAAATTCCGGCCATCGACCCGGCGGTGGTCACGGTGGGATCCATCCACGGGGGCTCCAAGCACAGCATCATTCCCGACCAGGTCCGGCTCCAGCTCACCGTCCGCTACTACACCGACGAAACCCGCGACAGAATTCGCGAGGGCATCGGGCGGATCTCGGAGGGGATCGCCCGCGCCGCCGGGATGCCCCCGGACCGCCTGCCGCTCATGTCGATCCTGGACAGCACGCCACCCACCTACAACGATCCGGCGCTGGCGCGGCGGGCCAGCCAGGCCATGGCCCGGGTGCTGGGCAAGGACAATGTGCTGGATCTGAAACCGGTGATGGGAGGAGAGGATTTCGGCCTCTACGGAAGGACTCCTCAGAAGGTGCCGATCTGCATGTTCTGGCTGGGCGCGGTTTCCCCGCGGGAGTTGGAAGCCAGCCGGAAACCGGGGGGCCCTCGCCTGCCCTCGCTCCACTCCAGCCGCTACGCGCCCGACCCGGAGCCCACCCTCAAGACGGGCGTCAAGGCCTTGACGTCCATTGCGCTGGAGTTGCTGAATCCCTGACGACGGCTTTGAGGGTGTCGCTGGTCTTCAAGGTGTCGAAAAGGGCGGCGGCCCTGATGTTCTCTCTTGGCGCACCCCAAGCGGACAGATTTTCCTCTCAGGGGACGAGCCTTGGCAAGGCTTAGACGAATTCCTCCATCAGGTCGTCAAACAGCTCCTTTTCCATCCCCAGCTTCTGATGCACCAAGGGACCCTCCTTCATGGCCGGTTCGCTCTCCTCGTAGGTCGGCTGCTCTTCCCGGTAGAAGAGGCCCAGGGGAATGCGATCCCCCCACTCGTAGGCCCGGGTCAAGGCTCCCTGATGGTCGGTGGCATCGTAGTCCGGCTCATCCTCCAGCTTGTAGACCCGCTTCTTGAACCAGGGGTAGGTGTTGATCTTGTTGTAGGTCACGCAGGGACTGAAGACGTCCACCAAGGCGAACCCCTTGTGGGCGATGCCGCCGGCGATGACATCGGCCATGTGCCGGGGCTCGCCTGAAAAGGCCCGGGACACGTAGGTGGCGCCGGAGACGATGGCCAGCGCGATGGGATTGAGGGGCATTTCGGCGTTCCCCCGGGGGGTGGACTTGGTGCGCACCTCCTTCATGGTGGTGGGGGAGGCCTGGCCGGTCGTCAATCCGTAAATCTGATTGTTCATGACGATGTAGGTGAGGTCCAGGTTGCGGCGCATGGCGTGCACGAAGTGGCCCAGGCCGATGCCGTAGCCGTCGCCGTCCCCGCCGGTGATCACAACGTTCATGTCCTGGTTGGCGAACTTGATGCCGGAAGCCACGGCCACGGCCCGGCCATGCAGGCTGTGGACGCCGTAGGCATGGATGTAGCCCGGCAGGTTGGAGGAGCAACCGATCCCGGAGACCGTGAACAGTTCCTCGGGCTTGATGCCCAGTTTTCCGGCCGCCATCTTGACGCCCCTGAGAACACCGAAATCGCCGCAGCCCGGACACCAGTCCGGGTCGATGATGCTTTCATAGGTGCTGATGGGAAGAGTAATCGTCATTTCCATAGGGTTTCAAGCCTCTCCGTTCTTCCCGCGCCCGTTCACCCGGCGCGGCAAATCAAATCCAATGCGATACCAAACCCGATCCATGAGTCCGCCGTCTCGCCGGCTTCCTCCGGTTTTCCCCTTCAATCCCGGGACACCGTCGAGACCGGCTTCCAGGCATGGGTGGACCCGGTTCGCTGCCCGACGAACAGGTCTCCGTTCTTTTCGCCGTCCTTCCGGCTCACCAATTCGATGCGCCAGGTGGGCTCTTCCGCCGGCACGCCGTTCCCCACCTGCATGGAGGCCGGCCGCACCGAGTTGCTCAAATGGGTTCGAATGTAGTGGTAGGCGATTTCCTGGGCTTCCTCCCGAGTGACCTCCAGCGAAAGCGACTCGCCTCGCACGATCTCCTTGACCCGGTTCACGATGAAGGCCGGCTCGAAGGGCTCCCCGTCATACTTCAGGACCATGTCATCCAGGGAGAAGCCGGTCTCGGACCTCAAATGACGGGCAAACTGGCCGGTGTAGTTCACCTCCACGCCTATGGTCTTCCTGCATCCATTCAGGATTTCCAGGGCCTCCTTGGCGTGAAACGGCAGCAGATACTTGAAATGGAGCTGATTGGTGGCGATGCCTTCCGATCTCAGCATCTCGGCGGCCTCTCGAATCACGCCCCTGCAGGACCCCCAGCCGACCAGGGTGACGTCCGCATCCTCCGGCCCCTCGATTTGCGGCGGCGGCAGCTCCTTCAGGGCTCCTTCCAGCTTCCTCATGCGCTTTTCCTGCACCTTGCGCCGCACCGGCGGACTGGTGTACTCGTCGCTGATCAGGATGCCTTCCTCGTCGTGGTCATCGGTGGGAGATACGTAGACCGTGTTCTTGGTCCCGGGCAGGGCTCGGGGAGATATTCCCGACTCGGTGAAGGCGTAGCGCTTGTAGGCGCCGTTGCCTTCCGGCCATTCGGTCACCAACTGGCCCCGGTCGATCACCAGGTCGGGCTTGAGCGCATCCCTCTCGATGGTCTCGGGATGTTCCGAGAGCAGCAGATCGGAGAGAATGATCACCGGAAGCTGGTACTTGTCGGCCAGGTTCAGGGCTTCGGCGGCGGTGTAGTAGGCTTCGGTCACGTCGGCCGGGGCCATGATGATGCGGGGGAAATCGCCTTGGGAAGCCCCCAGGGCCTGGTTCAGATCGGCCTGTTCGGTCTTGGTGGGAATCCCGGTCGAGGGACCGCCCCGCTGTACCGTAATGAACACGACCGGCGCTTCGATCATGCCGGCCTGACCTATGGCTTCGGTCATCAGGGCAAACCCGCCGCCCGAAGTGGCGCACATGGAGCGGGCCCCGGCCAGGCCGGCGCCGACAGCCATGTTGGCGACCGCGATTTCGTCCTCGCACTGCTTGACCACGATCCCGCAGCGGTCGGCATGAGCCACCATCCAGTGCAGGATGGTGGAAGCGGGCGTCATGGGGTAGGCGGAATAGAACTTGCAGCCGGCGGCGACGGCGCCCAGGGCCATGGCTTCGTTTCCGGTAATGAAGGGCCTGCGGATGCGGCTGAAGTTCCATTCATACCCCAGGGGCACGAACTTTTCCTTGGCGTAGTTGTAACCCGCCTTGGCTACCTGGACGTTCTGGTTGACCACCTCCGGGCCCTTGTGCTGGAAGGTGTCGGCCAGGACTTCGGCCATCATCTCGAAATCCAGCCCCAGCAGGAAGATGGCCGCGCCCAGAGAGACCGTGTTCTGCATGACGGGGAGCGTCTTCCCCAGCGGCTTCAGCAACTCCCGCACCGGCATCGGCACCGGCAGAACCTGACTTTCGAAGAGCGAGGAGTCGAGGGTCAGCTTGTCGGAATTGAAAAGGACCGCTCCGCCGGGCTCCACTTCCCGGGCGTGCCTCTCCAGGGTGTCCTGATTGAGCGCGATCAACAGATTCAGGTGGTCTCCGTGAGAGTAGACCTTTTCTTCGCCCATCCTCACGCGCAACCAGATGTGGCCCCCGCGAATGATGGACTGGTAACTGTTGTAGGCATACAGATACAGTCCCAAGCGGGAGGCGGTCTTGGCGAAGGTGTCGCCGGTCTTGTCCAACCCGTCGCCGGCGGCTCCTCCTATTCCCAAGGTCACTTCTCTCATGATTCTCCTTTCAAGGCCTGCAACCGGCCGCGCCCGTCACCATGAAGCTGAACCCTCCTGTCCCCGGAGGGCTTCCCAGGTGTCTGTGGCTTTCCCAGGGAAGGCTCCCTGAGCCGTCCACGAGCCGGAGATTCCCACTGCGAAATGTCAGAAAATTTGAATTGAATATCGTGTATTCCGGTAATGCCGTCGAACCGGCCTGCCCTGCCGCCCCTGAATGATCGCCGGAGCGCCGCTTGGCGAAATGGGGCGCCGGGCCATCAAACGCGCTACCCGCGCCGTGTATCAGAATAGCAGAGATGTCCGTCAAGTCGCTAGACAATAAATCAGGACCTTCCTCAATCGGTGGGCCGACTCGGCCAGCGAGGGCTGCAGGTATGCCACCGGCTCCCCTTTCCGGCTGCGCGAAAGCGGACCCTCGGAACCGGGTTCGACCCGGGCGGATACAAACACCGGACCCGGTTCCTGGAGAATCGTGGGAAGGGTCCGGGCATAGAGCGCCGGGTCGTCGAAAGCGTAGGCCCTGCCGAAACCCGCCGCCCGGGCCAACCCGGCGAAGTCCACCCGGCCGGCGCCCGCAATGGCTTGATTGCCGGTGATTTCAAAGGTCCGGTTTTCAACCGTGAAGAGGATCAGGTTGGGGGCTCCGGCCTCCACCACCGTGGCCAGCGAGCCCAGAGTCATCAGGAGGCTGCCGTCACCGTTCAGGCAGATGACTCTGCGCTGGGGCTGGGCCAGGGCGATGCCCAGGGCCAAGTCGGCAACGTGGCCCATGGCGCTGTCCGCCGAGGCGAAGTCCAACGGGCTGTCCGAGAACCTGGACCAGGGCCGCACCACGCCCATGGTGGTCACCACCACCTCGTCCGTCCTCAGCGACGCCAGGGGTCGCAGCAATTCCTGCTTGGTCAACACGATCAGGATCCGCAAAAACCGGACTCGGCGGAGTGCCGGTATTTCACTGTCAATTCCGGAGTGTCCAGAGTCACGCCTTTCTTTTTCCTGGATTCCATCCAGCGATCCAGGATGCCGGCGGCTATCCAGGCCCGTTCGGGGCGAACCGGACTTCGCCCGGATTGAATCAGGTCCTCGATCCGGGCCGCCAGGCAGGCCGTGCCGGCGCGGTTGGGTTCCGGGGGGAGAAGGAACTGGGTCGATGCCAACTCGGAAACGTGGCGCAGACGGGCCGCAAAAGTGAAGTCTCCCACGGCTCCGTTGAGCATCAGCACCGCGGCCCTCACTCCGTCGGAATAATCCACCAGGCAGGCTTCCGGGTGTTCGACCAGTCGGGGCAATTCCCCGCTGTTGACCAGGTCTCTGGGACGCCCATCCTTCAGCGTCTCTCCCTGCAGGGAGTCGGAACGGGCCACGGCTGCTTGCAGCAGCTCCCGGGACCAACGACCGCTGCTGCCGGCGCTCCACACCGCTTGGCCCTCCACCGATTGCACCGACCGAACTCCCGTTTCGCCACCCCTGCGCCGCTCCACCATGGCCTGCAGGGTTTCCAGGGCCCGGTAGCGATCGGAGCGCCCGAAACCGATGCCCACCAGCAGGGCCTGCTCCACCCGGCTGCCCGCCGGCAACTCCAGGGGGGGCAGCCTCCAGGTCATCGGCAGCGAGGATCCGGCCAGCACCGGGAACTCCAGTTGACGGGAGGCCTCCGCCATCCTGCGGGCCTGAGCGAGGCCGAGAGGTTCATCCCAATAGACCGGAACGGCCCGGCGGTCCTCCTCGAAGACCTCGAGCAGGGGCTCGAGCAGGTCGGGGCCCGAGAGACCGCTGCTCGAATCATCTCCCTGTCCGGCAAGCATCAGCACCCCGTCCACGGCCAGCCGGTCCCCGCCGCAACGCAGGGCATCCGCGACCGAAGAATAGATTCTGAAGCCGAACTCGGCGGCGCGCTCCCGGCTCTGGTCCGCCTCAGGAGTCTGGTCTACGTAGAGAGAGACCACCTCCAGGGCGGGCCGGCGCCACTTGCCCGCTCGCGGATAGCCGATCAGGAGGCGGTCTGCGACCTGGCGGGCCGCGGAGCCGGGGGTCCAGCGGGAAGCCAGGATAGCCAATCTCTTGGCCCCTGGCCGGGTCCGGATCGGCAAGCCGGCCCTCGGCACAGCCGAAGCGGTATGCAGGAAAGTGCGCCTGCCGGTCACGAGTGTCTCCGATAGGTGGGTTCGGGAGTGGGTCGATAGCGGACCGCCAGGTGGGGCGTTTCAACCCGTTGCTGGCCCCGCCAAAGCGAATCCACGCCGGCTTCGGTCATTCCGCTGGTCAGCAGGGTCCGCTCCACCGGCCAGGTTGCCTTGCCGGTCAGAAACATCTTCTCGACGCCGTTCACCAGGGGGCTGAAGAAGTTGGCTTCGGCGCCCCCGCCCAGCCCGCGCACCGGAAGGTAGAAGTGCGTGGAAACCAGTCGCCGCGGGTTTTTCAGACGGGCCGCAAAGGTCCAGCCCATGGAGAGGCCTTCCAACAGGAGCAGCGTGGCCTTCATCCCGTCGGCATACTCGCAACGAAAGGCCAGAGGCTGGTCCAGTTGAGGTCCGGAGTCGGTGACCCGGTCCTTGACCAGCCCGGGTATTTCCTCCAGGGTCGGGTAGCTGTGGTCGAAGCCCTCCCGGGTCGAGGTCAGGGACAGGCTGCGGCACAGGCAGGCCTCGAAGAGCTCCGGATCCCAGCCCCCACGGTCCCAGGATCCCGCCCGCAGCGCCTCCCACACCCTGGGGCCGCGGACCGCGTGCAAGGCCGCCACCCCGGTTTCCCCTCCCCGCCGCCGCTCGACCATGCACTGCAGCGCCTCGAACCCGTGAAAGCCGTAGCTGTCGGCCCCGCCGCCGGCGCCGATCACCATGGCCTCTTCCACCTCTGCGTCCGAGGGAATCTCCAGCGGGGGAAGGCGCCAGGCCACCGGAATGCTGGAACCGGCCATCAAGGCAAAGTACAGCTCCCTGGCCGTTTCCACCATCTCCTCGGCCCATTTCCATTTCCAGGACAGGTGCTTGTCGTTGAACACCGGCACGCCGCGGCCGCTGGCCCGGAAGACGTCCACGATCTGCCGGAAGAACTCGTAGCGCGGATAGAGGGTCTGCCCCTTCTCGTTCCGGGGGTAGGTCCCGTGCTCTCCGATCAGCAGGACGCCGTCGACCGCCAGACTGTCTCCACCCCGCCTCAAGGCTTCGGCAATGGTGGGATAGATCTTCATGGAGGGATATTGGCGGGCCCGGTCGCGGCTGAGATCACTCTCCCGGACCTGGTCCACGTAGAGCGACACCACCTCCATGGGGGGCCAGTGAAATCGCCCGCCCCAGTTGTAGCCGCCCAGGAAACGGTCCACGATATGCTGGCCGTGGGCCCGGCGGCGGTATTCGGTGACCAGGGCGGCGATCCTGGGGCGTTCGGGCGACCCGGGACGGCAGCCGGAAAGCAGCAGCGCCGCGGGTATCCCCGCCATCACCTCTCTTCTGGAGATCATTGGAAGCCGGGAAGGGGTCATGGTCCGCCCAGGATTTCTCCGTGCGGCTTGCCCTCGGCGAGTTCCGCGTACCGCACCCGCACCTGCTCGGCAAACCGATTGCCGACCCAGTTGCCGACGTCGTCCGACAGTTCCACGGTCGTGGCTGCTCCCGCGCCGTCCTCCAGCGTCACCAGGTCTTCCAGCGGGGTCTTGTCCTCGAAGGCCTTCTCGACGGCAGCGTTGATTTCCTGGAGGAACCGCCGCTGCCCTTCGGCAACCTCTCGCCCTCCCGAGGGGCCGTGGCCCGGAAGGACGGTTTCGAAGTCCAGCTCCAGGGCTTTGCCGACCACATTCGGCCAGTTGCCCGTGTTGCCGTCGCCGGTGTAGTTGAAGGGCCCGTTCACGATGGCGTCTCCCGTGCACAGGATCTTGTCGTCCGGCAGATAGACCATGCCGTCACCGCGCGTATGGGCCCATCCGAAGTGATGAAACTCCACCCGCCGGCTGGCCCCCTCCAGCACGTGAGGGACCTGGCTGAAGGTCTTTTGCGGGGGTTGCACCGTATCCTCGCCCACCGCGGCCACGTCCTCGCGGTTCTGCGCCGCTTGTTGCCAGCGGGCAGGCTCGTAGCGCTTCATCTCCTCGGCCACGCCGATATGGGCCAGCGTGGTGGCGCCCGCCCGGGTCCAGACGGCGTTGGCATAGGCATGGTCCCCGTGATGGTGGGTGTCGAACACGTAGCTGACCGGCTTGGCGGTGACCTGCTTGATATCCTCCATGAGCGCCTGGGCGCCGCTTGGAAAGTTGGCATCCACCACCAGCAGGCCTTCCCCGACGTCAATGACCACGTTGTTGCAGTGTCCGTGCTCTCGCTCGCCCATCCGGAACCACACCCCCTCCGTGATCCGCTTGAGGGTGTCGGTCTCGGCTGGAAGAGGCGGATCGGAAGCGCAGTTCCAGGCCACGCAAAGGCCGATCGCGGTGATGGCTATGAGGACGATTCGCATGATCCAACCTCCCTCCGGCAGTCCCGTCGCGGTTGCAAGTGGAACCGATTGTACGTCCGACGGAGCGTCGGCACAAGACACCCTTGCTTGACAACTTACGTGAAACCAGCCAAGGAGGTTATCGAGCAATGACATCCACAAAGGAAAACGACGAACCACGAATGGACACAAATGAACACCAATAACTTGTTGCTGACCTCCCAGAGGGGATACCCGCCCCGGTGGTAGAAGAAGGGTTCAATCTGAAGTCATGTCGCGGGTGACCAGCAGGGCGACCGGCGTCGACAGGCGATGGGCCTTTTCGACCGAGGCTTTGACCTTGGGCACGTCCTGCTCGTGGTGGAGGTAGTCGAAGGGGAGTCCCCAGGCCCGCAGGGTAGGCTCGGTGAGCAGCGCCGCCGAGTCCAGGTCGGGACGGCTCAGCAAGAGCGGGTCGGGTTCGCCGGAGCGCGGCCCGAGGCGTTCCAGCTTGGCGTAGCCCCGAAAGGTGATCAGACAGAGAAGGGGAATCCTCATCCGCAGGACCGTGCCGCGAAAGCTGTCCCCGCTCTCCAGCAGGCCGGTGTTCTGAATCAGGACGGCCGGGGACCGGCCTCCCATCCAGAGCCCGGCCGCCATGGCGAAAGCCTCCCCTTCGCGGGTGACCAGGCGAATGACGGGCTCCCCGCCCTCCTTCAGCAGGGAGAACAGGGCCGCCGAGCTGTTGTCGGGCAGCCCCACCAGGTCGGTGACTCCCGCCCTGCAAAGCGCCTCGGCAATGGACCGGGCCTTGGCCATGACGCTATCTCAAAGCCAGGTCGAAGCAGGCCATTTCCTGGGAGTTTCGAACCAGCAGCAGTCCTTGGGAGATGGCCGGGTGATTCCAGGTCCTGCCCTGAATGGCGGAGAAGCGGGCCAGCTCCCGCCGCCGCTCGGGGTCGGCCTTGACCAGCACCAGTTCGCCCGACTCGGTCAGGACGATCAGGTGGTCCCCGGCCAGCAGAAGCTGTCCATGCCCGTAGCGGCCCCCTTTCCACCGGAGCTCGCCGGTCTCGGCCCGGATGCAGGCCAGGATGCCTTCGTCCAGCCCGTAGATGAATCCCTGCTTCAGCACCGAGCAGGTGAACTTGTTCTTCATGCGGCGATTCTGCCACAGCGCGCTGGCCGCAAAACCCGTGGAGGTCCGGTTTACCTGCACCATGGCCGCGCCGTGGCCATAGCCCGCCGAGATGAAGACCCGGTCCTGACCCAACAGGATCGGTTGGGCGACGTTGACGTCATAGTCGGTGATCCAGGGAAAGTCCCAAAGCCGCGACCCATCCTCGCCCGAGAGCCCCATCATCCGCTTGGCGCTCACGATCAGAAGTTGGGGTCGTCCAGCCAGGGTGACCCACATGGGCGAGGTGTAGGCCTGCTTGTCGCTCAGCGATTTCCACAAGGCATTCCCCGTTCCCTTGTGGTAGGCCGCCACCGATCTGCCGCGGGAGCCGCCCGGGAGAACAATGACCTTCTCTTCCACGACCAGTGGCGAAGCCGACATGCCCCAGGTCAGGTTCCTGGCCCGGTTGTCTTGCAGAATGTTTCGAGACCAGATCAAACGTCCCTCGGAGGCATCCAGGCAATGCAGCTCTCCGGTGGCGCCCAGCGCATAGATCCGGCCCTGGTGCCAGGTAGGAGTGGCCCGGGGCCCGTCTCCACCCAGGGACTCGTCGAAGAAGGCCTCCCAGGAATGGGTCCAGATCTCATCTCCCGTCCGCATATCGTAAGCCGCCACCACTTCCCGGGAGCCGCGCTGCTCGATGGTGAAGGCCCGCCCCTCGGCCAGGACAAAGGAGGCATACCCCCCGCCGACGGTTCTGCGCCAAAGGGGTTTCAACCCCTGCTCGGGCCAGCGGGTGAGGATGGGGGCTCCCCGATAATGGCCGTCGCGCCTCGGCCCCCTGAAATCGGTCCAATCCTCGGCTGTCGAGGGAGCCGCCGATGCGGTCCCCGCAATTCCGGCGATGGCAGGAGGCGGAGCAGCCCCCGATGGCCGGGTCTCACTCCCCTTCCAAAACGGGACGACTGCCAAACAAGCCAACGCCCCGCACGCCAGACCCCGCATCAGGCTCGAACGCATCCAGGCTCTCAGGATCATGTCGCCTCCTCAGGTCAGGGCCGCCGGCCCAGGTTGCCCTGAAGATATCCCATAGAATCCGTCAGGCCAACCGGAAAGCGGCAACACAATGCTTTTGCAACTGTGTTACCTTGACAGGACTTCGTTTCCTTCGTAAATATCCCTTCGATGTCGTTGTCACACCCCCCAATCAATAGCTCATCGATCCATTCATTGGTGTTCATTCGTGTCCATTCGTGGTTCGCCGTTTCCCGTCGTGGATATCTCTTCCCCTTTCGTGTCATTCTTCGTGTTTCTTCGTTGTCCTTCGTGTGACTTCGTGGATCTCTCTTTTTTCTGTTGTTTCAAAAAGGCTCGATCATGAACCCGGCCCCCCGCAGGCCCTTCCTCTTCTGGATCTTGCTTTTGGCCCTGGGAAGCCTGGCCTCCAGCGGCTGTTCCCGCCACCCTCAGCCCCCCGAGGCAGCACGTCAAGCAGCGCCCCGGCCCGGCGGAACCTATGCCGCCGCCAGGCACGGCGGCGGCTACATGCACAACTATTACCTGCCGCCGGCGCCTTCGTCCACGCCCTGGGCGCCCACCTGGTCTCCCGACGGCAAGCAGATCGCCGTCGGGCTGCAGGGCTCCATCTGGCGGATCGACCTGGCCAGCTCGGAAGCCTTTGAACTGACCTACGACGGGCACTATCACTCCTCCCCCGACTGGTCTCCGGACGGCCGGTGGATCGTCTACACCGCCGACCACGGGGGACGCGCCATCCAGCTCCAGATCCTGAACCTGGAAACGGGCCGGTCCCACGCCCTGACCGACGACGCCCACCTCTACGCCGATCCGGTCTTTTCCCCGGACGGAAACCGGTTGGCCTACGTCTCCACCGAGCCCAGCGGGTATTTCAACCTCTACGTGCGTCCCATCCGGGAAGGGCGCTGGGCCGGACCGGCCACCGCCCTCACCCGGGACCACTCCTACGGCAAAAACCGCCTCTATTTCGGGGAATGGGACATGCACATTCAACCCGCCTGGACCCCGGACGGAAAAGAGCTGCTCTTTCTTTCCAACCGGGGCGTCCCCCTGGGATCGGGACACGTGTGGCGCATGCCGGCCGAGGAGCCGGGCATGGCCAGGGCCGAGCCCGTCCTCAAGGAGCAGAGCCTCTACCGGACCCGCCCCCACGTCTCTCCCGACGGAAAGCGCTTCGTCTACTCCTCAACCGGAGGCGCCGCCGACCAGTTCAGCCACCTCTACGTGCTCCCCGTAAACGGCGGGGCGCCCTACAAGCTGACCTTCGGAGGCTACGACCACTTCCACCCCCGCTGGTCGCCGGACGGAGAGCGGATCAGCTACATCTCGAACCAGCCCCTGCGTCCATCCGGTCCCGGGTTGCCCCGGTTGTGGCTGATGGAGACTTACGGCGGCCGCAAGGAGAGGGTGCAGCCCCGGAAATACCACTGGAAGCGTCCCATGGGCATCCTGCGAGCGGAGGTACGGGACGGCGGCAGCGGCCGCAAGACGGCCGCCCGCATCTATGGGCGGGCATCCGACGGAAAGCTCTATCCCCCCGCAGACAGCTACGCTCGCGTCAGCATCTCGGGAGAGCCATTGTTCCATACCGGCGGAGAATTCGAGATGACCCTGCCGCCCGGAAAAATGACCCTGGAGGCGGTCAAGGGGCTGGAGTACCGGCCGGCCCGGCAGGAGGTGGAGGTCCGGGCCGGCGAGGTCTCCCGGATCAGCCTGGTGCTGTCGCCGATGGTCGATATGGCCGCGCGGGGTTGGTTCAGCGGATCCACCCACGTGCACATGAACTACGGAGGAAACCTGCGGAATACGCTGGAGAACCTGATGTTCCTGGCCAGAGCCGAGGATCAGGACGTGGTCTGCGAGCTGATCGCCAACAAGGACAACCGCATCCTGGATTGGGACGCCTTCGTTCCCAACCGGATCGAACACCCGGTCTCCATGTCCGATCCCGACCTGGTGGTGATCGTGGGAGAGGAGTACCGCCCCCCCTTTCACGGCCACGTCTCCCTGCTGGGACTTCGAGACCACCTGATCTCGCCCTTCACCACCGGCTACGAGGGCACCGGAATCGAGAGCCTCTATCCCAGCAACACCGACATGTTTCGCAAGGCCAGGGCTCAAGGGGCGCTGGTCGGATACGTCCACGCCTATTCCGGGGAAACCGATCCCCTGGACAGGGGCCTCACCCACGCCAGGACCTTCCCGGTGGACGCGGCTCTCGGTACAGTCGATACCCTGGAGTGGTCCTCGCCCAACTCGGCCACCCTGCGTGTCTGGCACCACACCCTGAACAACGACCTGGGCATCACGCCGGTGGGGGGCGAGGACGCCATCACCGACCTGCACCGGTCCACCCTGCCCGGGGCATTCAGGACCTACGCCTTCCTGAAGGGCAGGCTGTCGGCAGAATCCTGGATCGAGTCGGTGCGGCAGGGACGAACCTTCATCAGCAGCGGTCCGCTGCTGGACTTCCGCATCGACGGCCGGATTCCCGGGGACAAGCTGGAACTGCCCGAGGATGGCGGAACCATCCGGCTGGAGGCCTCGGTCCGGTCCATCGTCCCCCTGGAACGGGTGACCCTCTATCGCAACGGCAAGGTGCTCAAGGAGTTCCCTCTCACCGAAGGGCAGTCGGCGGTCTCCATCGAGGAGGCGCTCGAGGTCAACGAGAGCGGATGGTTCAGCCTGACGGCCACCGGGCCCCGCCGCGCCCCTCCTCTGGAGACCGGCTACCCCATGGCCGTTACCAACGCCATCCGGGTCTACGTCGGCGACGGCAAGATTCGCAGCCGCCGCTCGGCCGAGTACTTCATGCGATGGATCGACCGCCTCGAGCAGCAGGCGGAGGAATGGCCGGATTGGAGATCAAGCGAAGAGAGAGCCCACGTCATGGGGCAGTTCGATGAAGCCAGGGGTGTCTACGAACGGCTGGCCGCGGAGGCGGATGGGGAGTGAGGGGACCATGAAGCGTTGGCAAAAATCGGCAGGGGAATATTTTTTGAATATGGCCACAAAAGGCACAAAAACACAAAAAAGAATCCTCCGATCGTCAAGACTCGAAATCACGCAACTCATTTTGTGCCTTTTGTGCTTTTTGTGGTGAATACCCGAGCTACCAGCCCTTCACCTTGGCTGCCTCTATGTCATTCCCGATTGGGAATTTTGCAAAAGGCTCCCATCACATTCAATTCCCTGCGGAAGCGGCGGCCGACCAGGCGCACGGCAGACGTCCGCCACGCCGGCGGCCGTTCTGCTTTCCCCAGGGCCATCCCACGCTGAACCGCCCATGGTAGGGGCAACCCTCGTGGTTGCCCGTTGTTCCCGGTGACCTCGCATTGGGCGCCCACAAGGGGCGCCCCTGCCATCCCACAGGGAATGTGGGCGTGATTCGCCAAGCCTTGACAGTTCCGTCACCCTGAATTCGGCAGCGTGGGATGTCCCTGATGCTTTCCCTGCCGGGGGATTCCGGATACAATGGCCCACCGATCCAATGAGGAGGTGCCCCCCGATGCCAGAGTGTGTGGTTCAGGAACAGGAAATTCCCCCGGAAATTGTCGGCGAGCTGAGCGACAGCTCTTCCTGCCTGGACGAACCCGGCGAGCTGCAGCGGCGGCTCCGCAACGACGGATACCTGCTGCTGCGGCAGGCGCTGGACTACGAGCAGGTGATGGCCGCCCGCCGGGAGACCCTGGAAGCCCTGGTGGAGGTCGGCGAGATCCATCCTCCGGCCATCGAGGGCATCTTTACCGGAACCAGCCGGAGAGAGGAGCGGCCGGAGGGATTGGGCGCTTTCTGGAAGTCGGTCAGCGAAGGCCCGGGGATTCGGCGGCTGACCCACGGCCGGGAGCTCGGTGGGATCATGGACCGGGTGCTGGGGGAGCCCAGCAGACCTCACGACTACATCTTCCTCCGGGTGGCCGTCCCCGGCCGCTCCACCGGCCTCCACTACGACCATCCCTTCTTCGCCAGGGGCTCCCAGCGGGTTCACACCGTCTGGCTGGCCCTGGGCGAGGTGACCATCGAGGAGGGCCCCCTGGTGGTGGTCGAGGGTTCCAACCGATTCTCCGACCTGATCGAGAGAGCCGGCGCCATCGACTACGACTCCACGTCTTCGCCCAAGGTGATGGTGGACCCACACCCGGTGGAGCTGGCCCGACAGCGCCAGGCCAGGCTCCTGACCGCCGACTTTGGTCCGGGGGACCTGGTGGTCTTCGGCATGCACACCCTGCACGGGTCCCTGGACAATCGCTCGCAGGCCGGACGGGTGCGGCTCTCCTGTGACATTCGCTTTCAGCCGGCGGCCGATCCCCTGGACGACCGCTACTTCGGTCCCGACCCCAAGGGAACCACCGGCATCGGCTACGGCGAGTTGAACAGCGCCAAGCCCCTGACCTTGCCCTGGCACATGCGCTGAGACCCGCCTCCAAAGCGACTGGCGGCGGCCCATGCAAGACACCATGAGCATCCCCTTCCTCTTCCAGAAGTCCGGCGCTGCCCTGCTCCTGCTGGCCACCTGTCTGGCCACTTCGAGCCGGGCCGAGGACTGGCCCGAATGGCGGGGGGAGGGACGATCGGGCGTCTGGCGCGAAGACGGCATTCTGGAGCGATTTCCCCAGTCGGGCCTGCAGGTGAAATGGCGGGAGCCCCTGGGTAGCGGCTACGCCGGCCCCGCCGTGGCCGAGGGCCGCGTCTTCGTGCTTGATTTTGTGGCCGAAACCGCCCGCCAGGGAACCGAGCGCCTGCTGGCCCTGGACGAGAACAGCGGCCGCCGCCTCTGGAGCCGCTCCTGGCGGGCGGACTACACCGGGCTATCGGGAAGCTATGCCATCGGTCCCCGGGCCACTCCCACGGTGGACGGCAGTCGAGTCTACGTCCTGGGAGCCAAGGGGGCGCTCTATTGCCTCCGCACCGACAACGGCGAGATCGTGTGGCAAAAGGACTTCGAGCAGGATTACGGAACCGAGGTCCCCGTCTGGGGCATGGTGGGCGCTCCCCTGGTGGACGGGCCCCGCCTGATCTCCGTGGTGGGCGGACAGGACGGAGCCAAGGTGGTGGCCTTCGACAAGCAGACCGGCCGAGAGCTCTGGCGGGCGCTGCCTTCGGACTCGGAACCCGGTTACGCCCCCCCGATCCTCATCTCGGCCGGCGGCCGCCGGCAACTGATCGTCTGGCACCCCAAGGCGGTGAGCGCCCTCGATCCCGCCACGGGCGAGGTTCTCTGGCAACAACCCTTTCGGTCCGACAAGGGCCTGTCGGTGGCCACTCCCGTGTTCAGCGGCTCGCGACTCCTGGTCAGCGCTTTCGTCAACGGGTCCATGATGCTGGAGCTGGACCGGCAGTCCCCGGCCGCCCGCCTGCTCTGGCGCGGCAAGAGCGACAGTGAAATCGATACCGACACGCTCCACTCCCTCATCAGCACGCCGGTCATCGACGGAGACACCCTCTATGGGGTTTGCAGCTATGGACAGCTCAGGGGGCTGAGCGCCAGCACCGGCAAGCGGCTGTGGGAAACGCTGTCCGTGACCGGAGAAAAGGCGCGCTGGGCCACGGCCTTTCTGGTTCGCCACCGGGATCGATACTTCCTCTCCAACGACCGGGGCGAGCTGATCATCGCCAGGCTGTCGCCTTCAGGCTACCGGGAGATCGACCGGACCCACCTGATCGCTCCCACCTCCCGCGGGGGAATCGGCCGGCGCCAGGCCGGCGCCGTCAACTGGTCCCACCCGGCCTACGCCAATCGCCACATCCTGGCGCGCAACGACCGGGAGATCCTCCGCGCCTCCCTGGCAGGGACCGCGGCGTCGGAATAACTTCTCAGGTGAGCCTTTTGCAAGAGGCTCGAGAGGCAGTGCTTTTCGGAAGGGTGCTTTCTATTCGCCGCCTTCGCGGCTACGGCAGTGCAGGGTTCAGACGACCCCAGGCTTCCGCCTGGGGCTACCCTGAGCCGCTGCTTCGCAGCTCTATAAGGATGGCTTGTAGGGGGCGTCGCGTCGGATACCCACGCCAACCGCAGCTTCGCAGCTCTCCCCTAACTCACGACACTGCAATGGGGAACGTGCTTGTTTATTTGGAATGAAGCGTTTGCGAAAATCGGCAGAGGGATCTTTTCCGGGAATGGCCACAAAAGGCACAAAAACACAAAAAAGGACCCTCCGATCGTCAAGACTCGAAATCACGCCACTCATTTTGTGCCTTTTGTGCTTTTTGTGGTGAATGCCGGAGCTACCAGCCCTTCACCTTTGCCGCCTCCATGTCACTCCCGATTTTGGACGGCCTTACCACTTCCAGGTTTGACGGACGGCCGGATTGGCCACCGCCGCGGCCGGCCATCCGCCGCGGTAGAGCTCCACGATGTTCCGGGCCGCCTCCACGGCCATGGCCTCCACCGAGCGGGTGTCGATGCCGGCCGTGTGATCGCTGACCAGGACGTTGTCCAGCTCCAGCAAGGGATGGTCCGGCTGGATGGGCTCCTGCACGAAGACGTCCAGTCCGGCCCCGCCCAGGTGGCCGCTCTTCAGCGCATCCACCAGGTCCTCCTCCACCACCAGCCCGCCGCGGGAGGTGTTGACCAGGAGGGCCCCCGGCTTCATGCGTGAAAGGGTCCGCCGGTTGATCAGGCCGCGGGTCTCTTCGGTCAGGGGAACGTGCAGCGTCACGTAGTCGGAGCGGGCCAGCAGGGTGTCCAGGTCCACCAGCTCGATGCCGTGTCTTCGAGCGAATTCCCGATCGGGGAAGGCCTCGTGGGCCAGCAGCCGCATCCGGAAGGCTTCGGCTCTCACGGCCACGCTTCGGCCGATGCGTCCCAGGCCGACCAGGCCCAGGGTCTTTTCCCGAAGGGGCAGCGCACATCTTCGCTCCCAAAGGCCCCGGTGGATTTCGGCGTTCCTCTGCACCAGAAAACGGCTCACCGCCAGCAGCAGCGCCACCGCATGCTCGGCCACCGCCTCGTGGTTGGCGGAAGGGGTGATGGTGACCACCGCGTTGCTGCGGGTCGCCGCCTCCAGATCCACGCGGTCGACGCCCACCCCCCAGCGGGAGATCACCCTCAGATCGGGCAGGGCGGCCATCACCCGCCGGCTGTAGGGCTCTCCGCCTGCGATGGTGGCCGAGATCCCCTGCAGCACCCGGACGTTTTCCTCCTCGTCGGTGATGTCCGGCCTGGGAGGGAAGCGGACCTCCAGCCCGGCCTGGCGCAGCAGTTCCACATGGGGGCCGTTGGGGTCTTGCAGAAACTGGATGAAGATCATGACGTTGGGCACGGGGCAGCCTCCTGGAATTGAAGCAACTGGCGAATTTCCGTATTATGGCACGGTGCGCTGTTCCGGTGAGGGAAACCTGGACTGCGAGGCGTTTCGGCCTTGCCTTGTCCCGAACGCCTCCAAACGAGCCCCGGATCGGCCTTGATTGAAGTGGAGGCCACTTTTGCAAACCGACCTCGAGATCGCCCGCCGGGCCAAGCTGAGAAACGTGGTGGAGCTGGCCCGGGAAAAGCTCGGGATTCCGGTGGACCACCTGGAACCCTACGGCCACTACAAGGCCAAGCTGTCGCCGAATGCGCTGGACTCCGGTCCGAGCGACCGGGAGAAGGGGAAGCTCATCCTGGTGACGGCCATTTCTCCCACGCCGGCGGGAGAGGGCAAGACCACCACCGCGGTAGGGCTGGGCGACGCCCTCAACCGCCTGGGCAAGAAGGCCTTGATCTGCCTGCGCGAACCCTCCCTGGGACCCTGCTTCGGCATGAAGGGGGGCGCCGCCGGGGGCGGGATGGCCCAGGTGGTTCCCATGGAAGACATCAACCTGCACTTTACCGGAGACTTTCACGCCCTGGGCCTGGCCCACAATCTTCTGGCCGCCATGCTGGACAACCACATCCACCAGGGAAACCGCCTGGACCTGGACCTCCGCCGGGTGACCTGGAATCGGGTGGTGGACCTCAACGACCGCGCCCTGCGTCGCATCGTCCTCGGCCTGGGAGGCGTGGGCAACAGCTATCCCCGGGAGGGCGGCTTTGAAATCGTGGTGGCCTCCGAAGTGATGGCCATTCTCTGCCTCTCCCGTTCACTGCAGGAGCTCAAGCAGCGGCTGGGCAACATCACCGTCGGCTACAACCACGCCCGGGAACCCATCCGGGCCGCCGACCTGAACGCCCACGGCGCCATGGCCGTGCTGCTCAAGGAGGCCATCAAGCCCAACCTGGTCCAGACGCTGGAAAACAACCTGGCCCTGATCCATGGAGGCCCTTTCGCCAACATCGCCCACGGCTGCAACTCGGTGATCGCCACCCATACCGGATTGGGACTGGCCGACTACCTGGTGACCGAGGCCGGATTCGGAGCCGATCTGGGCGCCGAGAAGTTCGTGGACATCAAGTGCCGCAAGGCCGGACTCCGTCCCGACCTGGTGGTGCTGGTGGCCACCCTGCGCGCGCTCAAGTATCACGGGGGAGCCGACAAGACCGCCTTGGAACGGGAAGACCTGGAGAGCCTGGAACGCGGAATTCCCAACCTGGAACGGCACCTCAACAACATCCGCAACCACTACGGCCTGCCCTGCGTGGTGGCCATCAATCGATTCAGCCACGACACCCCGGCAGAAATTGCGCTCCTCCAGAACCGCATCGACCACCACTCGGTGCCGGTAGCGGCGTGCGACCACTGGGCCCGGGGCAGCCGGGGAACCCTGGACCTGGCCCAAACGGTGGTGGAGACCATCGCCACCACTCAAGCCAATTTCAAGTTCGTCTACGAGGAGCAGGATTCTCTCTGGGAAAAGATCACCAAGGTGGCCACCCGGATCTACGGCGCCTCCGAGGTGGTCGCCGACACCCGGATACGGGCCAGGATCCGGCGCTACCAGAAGGAGGGATTCGGGCACTATCCGGTCTGCATCGCCAAGACCCAGTATTCCTTCTCCACCGATCCGCTGCTGAGAGGCGCCCCCTCGGGCCACGTCCTGCCGGTCAAGGACGTGCGGCTGGCCACCGGAGCCGAGTTCCTGGTGGTGATATGCGGAGACATTCTGACCATGCCGGGTCTCCCCAGACAGCCCGCCGCCAATCGGATCGACCTGGATGAAGAAGGAAGGGTGGTGGGGCTTTTCTAGCCCGACGCGCTCCGGCGAGACTCGCGGGGCGGTCTCACAGCGGCTTGAGGCCGTCGATCCCCAGGTAGCGCGATCCGTAGAAGAGCAGGGGCGGCCGGGAATCGTCCAGGTTCAGGCCGACCACCTCCCCCAGGAAGAGCGTGTGAGTCCCGCCGTCGAAGGCCCGGGCCACCCGGCAATCCAGGTACCCCTGGGTCCCCGCCAGGATCGGCGCCCCGGTAACGGCCGCGGTCCACTCGATTCCCTCGAAGCGGTTTTCGTCCTTGTCCCGGTGACGTCCGGCAAAGCGATCGGAGATCGATGTCTGGTCTTCGCTCAATATGTTGACGGCAAAGAGCCGGCTCCGGTCGATGAGGGGCCAGGTGCGGGCGTCCTTGGCCACGCTCACCATGACCGTGCAGGGGCTCAGCGAGATGGAGCAGAAGGCGTTGCAGGTGAGCCCATGGACTTCCTGGCCCGACCGGGTGGTGACCACGGTGACACCGGTGGCGAAGCGCGACATGATCCTGCGAAATCGAGAGGAGTCGATGGTTGATTGCATGGATTTTCCTTTGGCGTTGAACGTTCCTGTCGGCGAACGATAGGGCCGCGGCTGAAGGCCGGATCCTTCCCCCATGACCCGCCTGCCCTGCCCGGCGGCGGGCAGGTCTCCGTCACAGCGGCGTCTGGGCGCACAGCCGCATGGCGGGCGTTACTTCCTCGTAGACCGCCAGCATGGCTTCCACCAGGTCGGTTCCGGAAGTGCCCCGCACGGTATCCTGGTCCATGGGGAAATAGAGCAGGAATCCGGCCCAGGCGTTCCCCGGGGCCTGCTCCAGTCCGGCCCGCACCCGGGACACCGGGGGTAGGGTCGACTTGGAGTAGCGAAACAGGTCGGAGCGCCAACCGCCGGCCTGCACCCGGAAGTCCTCCCCCAACACCAGCCGCTTCAGTTCCCGTTCCATGCCCCCCTGGGGCTTCAGCGCCCGCAGCAGCCGGTGCCAGTCCCAGTCGTCCCTCAACTGGAAGCGCTCCTGCCCGGGGGGAGCCTCCAGCAGTCCCCGCTCCACCTGCAGCCCGCACTTGAAGCGCCCCTCATCGGTATCGACCATGAGGAAGAACTTGGCGCACCCGAAGCTGACCTTGGAGGAGAGAGGCTTGGCGGCCCGGTTGGCTTTGGCCAGGAAGCCGATCCACTGCCAGTAGACCCCGCGGCCCCAGCGCTCGGTGACGAAGGGCTGCCGGTATCTCGCCTCCAGGGCGACCTTCAGGATGCGGGTGATGCGTTCGTCGTCATCCAGGTTCCCGACCCGAATTCCCCGGCGGAAGTCCAGGAACTCGGGACGGAATCGCGTGCGCTGAGGGGAGAATCCCTCCGAGCGAGGGGGTGGTCCGGCCATGGCTTCCTCACTCGCTCCGATCACCCCATTCCCACGGTGCGGCCGAAGCTGTCCTGGTAGATCTGCGGGTCCACCCGAGCGTCGATCAGCGTCGGGCAGCCGGCGCTCATGGCGGCCAGCAGCTCCCGCTCGAAGTCCTCGGGCGTGTCCACGGTGGCCGCCTTCAGCCCGCAGGCCCTGGCCACCTCGGCAAACTGCACCGGATGCAGGTCCAGCCCATAGTCGGGCAGGCTGCGAATCTTCTGGCGGGCTTTCATGGTCCCCAGCGCCTGGTCGTTCACGATCACCAACGGCACGGTGCCCCCGGTGCGGGCCAGCACTTCCAGCTCACCCAGGCGCATCAGGAGACTGCCGTCGGCCCCCAGGCCGATCATGGGTGTCTCGGGATCGGCCAGGCGGGCGCCGCAGATGGCCGGCAGGGTCAGCCCCATGGTGCGCCCTCCCGAAGTCCCGTAGTAGGTTCCCGGCTGGTCCGCCTGCCAGAGATGTTCCAGCATGCAGATGAAGACTCCCGTCTCGGAAATGAGGATTCCCTCCGAAGGCAGCGCCTCCCGGCAGATCTCGATAATGTCCTGGGCAGCCAACCTGGCCCGGCCGGGCCGCTTGAAGGCGGGCAAGACCTCCTGGCGCAGTGCCAGGACCTCGCGGCTGGGGAAGCCGGCGCGGGCCTGGGGCGCCAGGGCCGGCAGCACGCTCTTGAGGTTGCCGTTGACCCGGGCCCCGGGGTGGGAGGAAAGGGATCGGTACTCGGGGGAGCTGAGCACTTCCGCCGTGGGCAGGCCGCACTTCCAGGGCCCGTGGGTCATGAGGGCATCCACGCCCACCAGCAGCACTCCATCGGCTTTCTCGAAGGCCCTGGACTCGATGATTCCCGGAGAGTAGATCCCCACGAAGACCCCGGCCCAGCGATCGTGCGATTCGGGAAAGACGCCGCGGGCTTCCATGGTCACCAGGACGGCGGCTCCCAGGTTCTCAACCAGTGAGAGGAGTTCCCCGACGGCATCGTCCCGCACCACGTCGGCCCCGGCGATGACCAGCGGCTTGCGCCACTTGGATAGCAACTCCCTGCAGGCCGCGATTTCATGCTCCGGCGCGGGGGCTGCCGGGGCGTGGGCCCGCGGGGGAAGCGGCGGACCGCACTCGGCGCTTCCCAGGTCGGCGGGAAAGTTGAGCAGAGCCGGCCCCGGCCGACCCTCGACAGCGCGGTAGCTGGCCTCCTGGACCGCCAGCGGCGCATTCTCGGTCGAAAGCGTCTCCCGATAGCGTTCAATGCCGCTGAAGAGGCTCAACTGGTCGCAGTGCTGGACCATCTCGTAGCCGGCGGTGGCCGGAGGACAGGTCTCGCAGACCGCCACCATGGGAGCCCGTTCGAAGTGAATGTTGGCGGCGCCCCCCACCAGGTTGGCGGCCCCCACCCCTCGAATGGTCAGGGCCAGCCCGGCCGTATCCTTCATCAGGCCGTAGTAGGCGGCCATGATGGCGGCCGAGGACTCGTGGTTGACGCTGACGAAATCCACGCCCAGCTTGCGGCCGGCCTCCATCAGGTCCAAGGGACTGCCGCCCCCCGGGATGCCAAAGAAATGGCGCAGGTTGCGGGCTCGCGCGTCCGCCATGATCAGTTCGGCGATGGTCATTGTCCAATCCTCGGTCGGTGAAGGGTTCGGTGGGCCGTTGGACCGTCCGGCAAGACAGGCATTTGTCTCATTTTTGGGAACCTTTGTAAAGGGCGCCGGCATCTCTTGACCGCTCTCCGCCAAATGCCATAGCATCCCTCCAACTCGAGGCCGGATGAAGCCCGAAGAAGGAAGCGTGAACCCATGAGACCCTTGCTGAGCATTGCCATCCTGATCTTCCTCTGTTGGCCCGTCGGGACCTCCGGGGGAGAGTCCCACCAGGTCTGGCTGCACCATGCCGAATTCGAGGACTTCGCCGGCGGAACGCTGGAGGACGGCGGGGCCAACCTCTACGTCACCCGCTCGGGCTCGGTGCGCATGATCCACACCCTGGACCTGAACAACGACGGCTACCTCGACATCTTCGTGGCCCAGGACCACGACCAGGTGGAGAACGAAGACCTCCTGATCTACTGGGGAACCCCGCAGGGACCGCGGTCGATTCTGCCGCCCCTGCCCGACCAGCAGCCGCTGGGCAAGCTGTTGCGGGAGATTCGCGCCCGGGACGGCGGCGTCACCCGGCTCCCCACCGACGGAGGAGGTCCCTCGCTGCTGGCCGACCTCAACGGGGACGGCTACCTGGAGATCGTCTTCTGCAACTTCATCCACAACTACTCGGTCCACATGCAGGCCCTGATCTACTGGGGAAGCCCCGAGGGATACGAGCCGAATCGGAGGACGGAGTTGCCCACCCTGATGGCCTCCGACGTGGAAGCCGCCGACTTCAACGGGACGGCTACCTGGACCTGGCCTTCGCCAACAACGGCACCGAGGGGGGTGAGCGCTTCGGACACGCCCACCACCTGGAATCCTACATCTACTGGAACGGCCCCACCGGGTTCTCCACCGAGCGCCGCAGCTCCATCCCCAGCATCAGCGCCGTGGACTGCGAAGCCGGAGACCTGAACGGCGACGGCTACCCGGAGCTGGTCTTCCTCAACAACAACGCCAAGGAGAAGAGCCTCTACCTCTACTGGGGAGGCGCCGAGGGGTTTTCCGAGTCCCGCCGCCAAGTCCATCAATGGGGCGATCTGCTGGGGGCCGAGCTGGCCGACCTGAACGGGGACGGCTCCCTGGACCTGGCGGTGACCCACCGGGACAACCGGGCCGAAGTCCGCCGAGGCAACGCCGAGGGGTTCGAGAAGGAGCCCTGGCGCCAATACCCCACCCGGGGGGCGACTACCCTTGCCGTGACCGACTTCAACCGGGATGGATTCGCCGACCTGGTTCTCCCCAACCGGACGGGAGAGTTCTCCTATCTCTACTGGGGAAGCTCGACCGGCCCCTCCACTGAGGGAATGGTGAAGCTTCCCACCCTGCATGCGACGGAGGCCGCCTTCCGGGACTTCAACGGCGACGGATGGGTCGACCTGGCCTTCGCCAACGAACAGGACGGCGGCACCTATGACGTCAACTCCTACATCTACTGGAACGGTCCCGAGGGCTTCGACCCCGCCTACCGCCTGGAACTGCAGGGCTTCGGCGCGGTCAGCCTTCAGGCCGCCGACCTGAACCTCGACGGTCACGCCGACCTGGTCCTGGTCAATCGCAACACCGGCAGCGAGGCCTCCATCCCCTCCCTCATCTACTGGGGCAACCCCAGCCACCACTACTCCCAGGCAGCCCTGTCCACGCTTCCCTTCTCCATGTCGGCGCCGGCCATCGCCGACCTCGATCAGGACGGCTGGGTGGACGTGGCCTTCCCCACCGGCCGGATCTACTGGGGGGGACACCAGGGCTACAGCCATGGGCACAGCCAGGACCTTTCGGTCCCCTCGGGATACGGCGCGGCCACGGCCGACCTGAACCGGGACGGCTACCTGGACCTGGTGATTTCCGCCGGCACGGCCTACAGAGAGCCCAAGCCGAAAGGCATCATCCTGTGGGGAGGTGGGGCGGGCTACGACTGGTCACGGCGCAGCGAGCTGAAGCTCGACACCCTGATCAGCCAGAGTCCCACCATCGCCGACCTGAACAAGGACGGCTTCCTGGACCTGGTCTTCTGCGACGTGGACGGTCCGCGGGTGGAGATCTTCTGGGGGACGGACCAGGGAACCTTCAGCCGGAGTCATCACTCCGCGCTCCGGGTCCAGCCTTCCTCCACGGTGGAGGTCGCCGACCTGAATGCCGACGGCTGGCTGGACATGATCGTGGGCGGCGGCTGGGACTCCGAGCAGTTTGGCCGGCCGACCCGGCACATCTCGATCCTGTGGGGAAGCCGGGAGGGCTATTCCGCGGACAGGATGCTGCGCCTGGAGGGGTACGATCCCCTGGAGCACGCCGTGGCCGACCTCAACCGGGACGGGTTCCTGGACATCGTCACCAGCAACTATCATGCCTATTTCACCCGCAGCATTCCTGCCTTCATCTACTGGGGCTCGCCGGAGGGAAGCTACAGCGAGTCCCGCCGCGCCCACCTGCCCGCCGAGTCCTCGGGGGCCCTGACGGTGGCCGACTTCAACCAGGACGGCTGGGACGACATCGTGGTCTTCAACCACCTGGACCAGGGCGACCACGGCGCCGGCGCCAACATCTACTGGGGAAGCCCCCAGGGCTACTCGGCCGACCGGCGCCACTGGATCCAGACCTTCGGCCCCCACTTCGGCGCCCGCAAGGACATCGGGAACATCTATGACCGCAAGCTGCGGGAATCCTTCCGTTCGGCTCCCGTTCGACTGCCGGAAGGCAAGCAGGCCGGCCGTCTTCGCTGGGAGGCGTCCACTCCCCACGGTACCGGGGTCCTGCTGCAAGTGCGCAGCGCCGTCTCCGAAGCGGGACTGACGGACGCCGCCTGGACCGGACCGGGGGGAGAGGGCGGTCACTTCAAGGATTCGGGAGCTGCCCTGAACCTGCCCGCCACCCACCGCTGGCTCCAATACCGCGCCACCCTCACCACCCCCAACGGAGGCAGCACTCCGGTGCTGGAAGCCGTGCATATCGACGTGCGTGGGGAATGATCTTTAGTGCTGATCGCGCCTGGGCAGGACGGGGGTGGCCTTGAGCTCCCGGATCAGCTCGATCAGCCCTTCAATCGCCGCCTCCAGGAACTGTCGTCCCTTCTCGACCGTCGCCCGGGTTGCATCACCCTTGACTCCGCTGGCGCTCTGTGAGCTCCAGTAGGGAACGAGTTGAGCCACCGAGCCCTGGGGATGGCTCCCGGCCAGCAGGTCGCTCTGGAAGCTGGGCGGGAGCGGGGACCGTTCGTCCACGGCCTTGTCCATCTCCACCAGCTCCGGTTTCAGGGCCAGGTAGAGCGAGGTCTCGTATTCCCCGGCATGAGAGGTGCCCCCGAAGTCGGACTCCCGCAGCCTGGCGCCCAGCTCCCTCACCTTGCGCAGACCCCAGTGGTTCACGGTGGCGCAGAGAATCTTCCCCTCGTATTCGAGGTTCGACAGTCGGGCGGAGAGATCCAGGGGGGAGGTGTTGCTCCCGTGGCCGTTGACCACCAGGATGCGCTTGAAGCCGTGGTGGGCCAGGCTGCAGCAGACATCCTTCACATAGCGGATAAAGGTGTCCCAGCCGATGGTGAGGGTGCCGTGAAAATCCATGTGGTGGGGGCTGTAGCCATGGGCCACGGCCGGAACCAGCAGGGATTCGGAGGGAATGCGGGCCACGGCCCGTTCGCAGATCTCGGTGCAGAGCCTGACGTCCACGTCCACCGGCAGGTGGGGACCGTGGTCCTCGTAGGTGGCCACCGGCAGCACCGCCACCCGATCTTGCCTGGCGGCCTCCCGAATCTCGTACCAGATCATCTCGGCGAAGCGGTATTTTTCCATGTCCCCTCCGGTAGTTGCGGGTGACGGCGTCGAGTGACGGAGCCTGGCCCCTTCCCATTCAGAGGAAGCAGAGACAGGTGGGCTGGTGGCGCGGAATGGTTCCGGCAACTCCTGCTATCGCCAGGCTTCTCTGAACAAGCGCAGGGCATTGCCGTTCAGGATGCCTTCCACGACCTCCTCCCCGTAACCGGCCTTGCCGAGCACCGCCGGAAAGCCCTGCAGGTCGGCGATGGTGTCCACGTCGGTGGGCGTGACCTCGGCCCCGAACCCCCCGTCCATGTCGGTCCCGATGGCGATGTTTTCCAGCGAGCCGCCGGCCAGGTCCCCGATGTGCTCGATATGGGGAATCAGCCCCTCCATGCCGTACTTGGAGACATAGGTCGATCGGTCGGGCTTGTTTTCCCACACCACCTCGGGATCGATGAACATCTGGCAGAAGACCAGGCCGATGACGCCGCCCCGGCGCACCAGCTCCCGGATCATGTCGTCGGTGAGGTGGCGCTGTCCCCTCACCACCGATCGACAGACGCAGTGGGAAGCCATCACCGGGCCGTCCCAGATCTCCAGGGACTCCCAGACGGCCTGGTCGGCCATGTGGGTGATGTCCAGGACCATCCCGGCCTCTCGCATGGCTCGGTAGAGGTCCTTGGCCGGCGGCTTCAGGCCGCCCACGGTGTTGGTGCCGTGGATGTAGGTGTTGTGCCCGAAGTGAGCCGGCCCCACCACGCGAAGTCCGGCGTCCCACCAGAACTCCACGTCATCGGGATCGATGATGGGGTCGGCGCTCTCCATGGAAAGCACGTGGTAGATGGGGGTATCCTCCTTGGGGTCTGTCCAGGCTTCCACGGCTTCGTTCAGGTCCTCAAGCGACTTGACCGGCTTGATCCAGCCCCGTCGAGCCATCACCTGGTAGTAGGCCAGGTGCCCGCGGCCCATGCCGATGGCCTGCTCCTGGGTTCTCATGCCGTCTCGCATGGCGCCCCGCCGGCTGTCGATCCGCGACATGATGGTGCTGAGCATGATGCCCACGCTGCCGCGGCGCATCTCCGGGAAGGTGACCGTGCACAGGCCCACGTTGTAGTCGGAAGCCACCTGGGGAGGCTCGCCGGCCTCCTGTTCCCTCACCTGGTGGGCGGTCAGGGTGAGGTTGCGATTCCAGAAAAGGGCATCCCAGGCCAGGTCCAGGTGCAAGTCGATGATCAGAGGTTGTGACATGGGTTCTCCAGGGAAAGGTCGGGCTGGAAGAGAACGGGGCAGGCAAAGGACAGTGCTCGACACCCATCGGCTACGCCCCTCGACAGGCTGGTGGGAGATTTTCACACAAGGCCGCGGGCGATGCAAATGGGCCGCCCCCCGGGAGCGCGGGCGTCCCGCCCGCATCCTTATTTCTGCCGCCGCTCCCTCCCCCGCCAGACCCTGGCCGCCCCGGCTCCTGGCTGAGCCCTCCGCGGGAGGCACTGTGGTAAGATTCCTTCCCTCCAGGCGGCAGGACTGGTTATTCCAGCAGTTCAACAATGTCCCCAATGGACAAGGAAGGTGCAGCATGATCGCCGGAATACTACGCGAGGGGGGCAGCTTTGGGTTGAAGCGAGCCCTGTGGCGCGTCTGCCTCTGCGGTTGCGTTCTTCTGCCAGCCTCCCTGGCCCGGACGGATGTGGCTCCGGCAGACCAGGTTCACCTGTTCCGGTCCCTCCAGGCCGACCGGAACCGCGTCTACCAGGGGCCGCCGGGCAGCGGCGGAGGCCATCCCCTGGTCTGCCGGCTGGACAACGGAGAGGTCCTGGCCGTATTTCAGGCCTGGGACGCGGATTCCGACTGGAAGACGTTTCCCCTTTGTGGAGGCCGTGCGCTGGAACCTGCCGTGATCTATCCGTCTTCTCTGCCAGTCAGACCTTCCCGAGAGAGCCAACCGTGAAAATCACCGATCTGAGAGTGTTCCACATGGCCGGAGGCCACGCCAACTGGATCTTCGTGAAGCTCTACACCGACGTGGGGCTGACCGGCGTGGGGGAGTCTTCCATGGAGCGCCACGACCCCCTCCTGATCCGGGCGCTGGAATCGTTCCGAGACTTCCTCGTCGGCAAGGACCCCCACCGGATCGAGCTGATCTGGAACTCTCTCTACAAGCAGACCTTCTGGTACGGGCAGCTCATCCAACTGGCCGCCTTGAGCGGGGTGGAGCAGGCCCTGTGGGACATCAAGGGCAAGGCCCTGGGGGTTCCCGTCCACGAGCTGCTGGGAGGGCGCCTGAGGGACAGGGTTCGGGCCTACGCCAATGCCTGGGCCTTCCGGGAGGTGGTGACCGAGACCAAGGCCGAGGACACCCCCGAATCGGTGGCCCGCCAGGCCCAGGCCATGGTGGAGCAGGGATTCACGGCCATGAAGTGGGACCCTTTCCGCGACGGCGGCCAGGTCATCTCCAGGAGCGAGGAGAACTACGCCCTGGAGTCGGTGTACGCGGTTCGCGAGGCCGTAGGGCCCGACATCGATCTGCTCATCGAATGCCACGGCCGATTCAACATGTGGAGCGCCATCCGCATGGCCCACAAGCTGGAGCCGCTGGACCCCTTCTTCTACGAGGAACCCATCCCGCCCGACAACATCGACGCCATGGCCGAGGTGCAACGGGCCATTCGCATCCCGGTCGCCACCGGCGAGCGCCTCTACACCCGCTGGGACTTCCGGTCGCTGCTGGAAAAGCAGGCCGCCCGCATCATCCAGCCCGACATCTGCCACGCGGGCGGCATCCTGGAACTGAAGAAAATCGCGGCCATGGCCGAGACCTGGTACGTCAGCGTCCAGCCCCACAACTCCAACGGCCCCCTGTCCACCGTGGCCAGCCTGCACCTGGACGCCTGCATTCCCAACGTTCAGATCCAGGAATTCTTCTATCCCTACCTGGAGCGCTACAACCAGGTCCTCACCGAGCCCATCCAGTACCGCGACGGCTACCTCACCATCCCCCAGGGCCCGGGCCTGGGCACCGACATCGACGAAGAGGCCATCCGCAGGCATCCCCCCATGAAGATCCCCCAGGAAGCCACCTGGATGGGCTCCTACTGGTAGGGGCCGGGCGGAGCGAGCAGGCGGCGTTTCTTCGGGTGCACACCGTCATCTTCTGACGTCGTATCGCCTCCAGCCTGGCACATGAGCCGTCATCAATGCCTTGAAGAGCTTGCCATGGTTGGGAACGCGCAGGTGCAGCAGTTCGTGAACGACGACGAAATTCTGAAATTCCGAGTCCTGATGGGCGAGGTCGGCGGCCAGGGTGACGATTCCCGAGGTGGAACAGGAACCCCACTTCCGCGTCATACGCTGAACGCGAACCCACCGCGGGCGCACACTCAGACGTTGCGCCCAGTAGGCTACGCGACCGCGAATGACCTGGCGCTGATCGTCAGGTGTCGGCATCGGCGCTTGCGCCCAGGAGAATCGCGAGTATGTCCTCGACGACACGGCTCCGTTTGTCCTTGTCCAGCCCCAGCAGCGGTTGATAGAGAGCCGCCCGCAGCCGCCTCTGCTCGTCCCCGTTGACCGCTGCGTTTGGGAAGCGACCCAGGAGCGAATCGACCTGCTTCCCCAGGTCCTCGGCGCCGACCTCAGCCATCCTCAGCCCCTTGTCGTCCTTCAGCGCCCAATAGACGCCGAAGGCGCGGGGGGAAAGGCCGCTATGGTTCGCCGCCGCCAGGGCTGCTTCCTTTTCCTGAGCGATTGCAGCCAGCCGGTCCATCGCCTCGAGACCGGTGGCCCTGCGCTCCTCGAGGTCTTTCAGGATGCGCTCGGCGCGCTCCTTCAGGGGCAGCAGCACCGGTTCCATGTCCGGGTTGTTGCCGATTTCCTGCCGCAGCCCGCGCACGAGATTGAACACCTTGGCCTCATCCGGGCCCGACTCGCCTCGAAGGGCTTCAAGGGTGTTCAGGTCGAACGTCACTGTTTTCGTCGAGGAGCCGAGGCCCTCCTGGGCCGCGCTCTCCTGCACCATCAGGCGGGTCTTGCTGGCCAGGTCTATCGTGTAGTTGACGCGGGTGGCATAGGCGTTGCGGACGGCGGCATAGAGACGGGCGAGGCGCTTGAAGGTCGAGATGTGGTCTCGCAACTCGGGTGAGGGAGACAGGATCTCCCAGAGCGCCTCGATCTCCTTGTAAGCTTCGAAGAAGGCCGCACGGGAATCAGGTTCCAGGAAGCGCCCATAGACGATTTGCTCCAGGCGCTCGTCCTGGCCGCCGACTCCCTCATCTTCGAGGTAGTCCGCCTTCGCCTTCGCGACCTTGCGCTGAAAGTCGCGCATCAGCACGTCCAGGTCCTCGATCAGGCCACTGACGTCGGACGAGTCGAACTGCAGCGCCTTTTTCAACTCCCGGAGCACCCCCACGAAGTCGACCACCAGGCCGATGCGCTTGCGTCCGCCGGCGGCGTCCACATGGGGCCGATTCACTCGCGCGATCGCCTGCAGAAGCACGTGGTCGCGCATGGGCTTGTCGAGGTACATGCAGTAGAGCAGCGGCGCATCGTAGCCGGTCAGCAGCTTGTCGGTCACGATGAGGATCTTGGGGTCTTCCTTGGCCTTCTTGAACAGGAGGCGCACGTCAGCCTCCCGTTCGGGCGAGAGCTGAAGCTCGGCGACGAGCGGCCGGTCGAGGATGTCGGCAGGGTTGTCGGTATAGACCGGCGCGGTCCACTCGGGCGGCAGCAGCTTGTCGAGGGCTCGCTTGTACTTGGCGCAGACCTCGCGGTTCACGCCCACCAGGAAGGCCTTGTAGCCCAGCGGGTGCACGTTCTCCCTGAAATGCTCGGCGACGAAAGCGGCGACCTTCTCGACCCGGTCGTCGGCGGCAAGGAAGGTCCTGAGACCCACGGCCTTGTCGAGCACGCGGTTCAGTTCATCGACGTCGGTGACTCCTTCCATCTCGGCCAAGGCGAAGAACTCCTTGTCCAGACGGTCGGCAGGCACGGTCATGCGGCTGGGCGCCATGGTGTGGCGGATGGGCAGCGTGGTCTCGTCCTCGATCGACTCGGCGATGGTGTACTTGTCGAGATATCCAGGTTCGTCATCGGCGCCGAATATCTTGAAGGTGCCCTCTCCATGCTCGGTTCGGGCGATGGGCGTGCCGGTGAAGCCGACGATGGTGGCATTGGGCACGGCCGCCATCAGGTAGGTGCCCAGGTCCCTGGCCACCGAGCGGTGGGCTTCGTCGATGAATACGAAGATGTTGCCCCGCACGTTCGCGTCTTTCTCGATACCCTCGAACTTGTGGATCATCGAAAGGATCATGCCCCGCTTGTCGGTTCGGAGCAGTTCTCGGAGGTCGGCCCTGGAGTCGGCCCGCCAGACGGGGATGTCCTGCTGCTGCATCTCCCCCAGCAGCCGTTCAACCCAGCCTGCGAGCTGGCCCTCCAGCTCGGTTCGGTCCACCACCACAACCACCGTCGGCGTGTGGAACCTGTCCCTGGCCTCCAGGATCAAGCGCGCGGCGGTCAGCAGGGTGAAGGTCTTGCCGGAGCCCTGGGTGTGCCAGACCAGGCCGCGCCGCCTGGCCGGCTCGGCGCAACGTTCCACAATGCGGTCCACCGCCCGGCGCTGGTGCTGGCGAAGCACCGACTTCCGCGTCTCGCCGTCCTCGACGTAAAAGAGGATCCAGTCGCGTAGCGTGCGAAGGAAATCGGTGGGCTCGAAGAAGGACTGGACGGCGAACCGGTAGCTCTCCTCGGGCTGCTCCTTCCAGCGCGCCATGAAGCGGCGGGAGAGGTTCCAGGTGACTCCGTACCAGTAGTCGAGCAGATGGGTGACATTGAAGAGTTGGGCCGCGCCCATCAGCTCGGGCGTCTCCTTCTCATAGCGCCGCAACTGGGCGAGGCCCTTCTCGATGGCGTCCGCGTCCTTGGAATTCTTGTGTTCGACGATGGCCACCGGGACGCCGTTGACCACGAACATCACGTCGGCGCGATTGCCCTTGCGCGCCGGCGGCTTGAGCTTCCATTCCCAGGTGACCTGCAGGAGGTTGGCCCCGGGCTTCTCGAAATCGATGATCTGCACGGGCCGGTGACGCTGCTCGGCCTCGTCGACCCACTGCCGCTCCCCGCGCAGCCAGCCAAGCATCTCGCGGTTGCCCTCGATGGTCGGCGGGAGCGCTTCCAGTCGTTCGACGACCCCTCGGACGGCGCTGCTCCTCATCCAGGGGTTGAACCGCCGCAGGGCATCTTCGAGTTCGCCTTGAAACAACAGTCCGGCTTCGCCGCCGCGCTTGTGCCGTGCCGCTTGCGGCGAAATCGGCGTCCAGCCAATTCCCTGAGCGTGACGCACCATCGGGAACTGAACCGAGCCGGCTTCAGTGATGTTGAGGGTGGTCACAAACGACTCTCCACCGTTCTCTTGGTGGTCCCGTTTGTCGATCATCCATGAGCAGCTAAGCGAGTTGTCGATCACTTTCTCGCAAAAATGATCGACAAATAACTTTGTCTGTCATAGATGATCGGCAAAATACCTTCCCGGCTCCACTACGTTGAAGTGATAGCACTCACCTGACAGTTGGCTATACGCGGCAGCAGTGGCCATGGACCATCCCATGCTGCCGAATTCAGAGTGACGGAACTGTCAAGGCCTCCGAATCACGCCCACATTCCCTGTGGGATTGTAGGGGCGCCCCTTGTGGGCGCCCAATTTGAGGTCACCGGGAACCACTGGGCGGTTCATAGTGGGATGGTCCTGGCAACAACCATGGACTCCTGCCCCGCCACCTGTTATCGTTACATCCAAAGGTTCCCCCCCGATGACAAGAGTGCCAAGGGTGCTCTCTTTGAAAACAGAGTAGTCGGGGGGGGGGCGCTTTCTCGGCTGACTCTACCCCTTGGAGTCAGCGCTTCTTCTCCATTCTCACCGCCGGCTTGATTTGGCTTGTCATAGCTCCACGTCACAGCTTGTCACAGCTCGGAACCCGGCCACCCCTCCTTGAACACGTATCGCTTGCAGGAGGCGGCCGGAATCGTTGCTTCTTCCGAGAGGACCAGTTGACGGTCGGTCTCCAGGTCGGCCCGGACTCGACCACGGGCAAACGACACGGCCTCACGGGCCTCCTCCAGCATAGGGCGCCGCCGGATTTCGTCATCCCTGCGCATACTGCACCTCCGCCCTGTCCAAGACCTCTTGCCGGAAGTAAGGGCTCAGGTCTTCTGGCGTTCGTAGATCAACCTTGCGTCCTGAGAACAACTCGGACAACTCCAACTCCATGTCGGCCAGACCCAGCAGTCCCGGGATGCGATCGGGTTCGAACTCCACGAGCACATCAATATCGCTCTCAGGGCCGAAATCCTCTCGCAACGCCGAGCCAAAGAGGGCGAGCCGTTTGATCCCGTGCTCTCGGCAAAGAGACGCAAGAGCGCTCCTGGATATCGATATCTGCGGATTCATTGCCATGCCCTCATGTAATGTGAAGTAAGTCGGGGACGTGGTTCCCGTGTTCCTTGCACCTATCGGTGGACCTGCTTGTCGATCATCCATGAACAGCTAAGCGTGTTGTCGATCACTTTCTCTAAAAAATGATCGACAAATAACTTTGCCTATCATAGGTGATCGTCAAAACACCTCCTCACCTTCCGCGACGTTCAGGAGAGCCGGAAAAAAGAACATGCTGGCCCGTCGGCCGCGACCGGGTCTGGCGAGTTTCAGAATCTCGCCTTCTCTCAGAACGACAAGAAACCGGCGCGCCGTGGGCTCCGGGATGCCGGCACCCTGCACAAAATGGGTGCTGGTGAAAATCGGAACGGCGAAAATCCAATCCAGAGCACGAAAGGCGTACTGCGAGCGGGTCAACTCGGCCACCCGCTGCTTCATACGGCCGTAGAGATCAATAATGCCTTGAGCCTTGTCCAGGTTTTCCTCAGCCTGAACCCGCACCGCCTCAAGGAAAAACCGGCACCAGCCTGTCCAGTCGTCGTCTCGAGAGACGGCAAGCAACCCGTCGTAATAGGCATCGCGGCGGGCTTCGAAGTAGGCGCTGATGTAGAACCGGGGAGCCCTGATGAGGCGGGCATGCCACAGGAAAAGAGGCACCAGCATGCGCCCGAGGCGGCCATTGCCATCCAGGAACGGGTGCAGCGCCTCGAATTCAGCGTGGAGGATGGCGAGTTGCACCAGGGGATCGGGCGCGGCGCGGTGGATACCGCGCTCCCACGCACCCATTGCCTCGGGAAGTCTGTCTGCCCGAATCGGCACAAAGGTGGCCTGATCGACCGTGCAGCCGGGTGGCCCTATCCAGTTGGGGACCCGGCGAAACTCACCCGGCGACTTTCCCTCGCCCCGCACGCCGCTCATCAGTACCCTGTGGGCCTCGCGAATAACCCGCAGGGACAGCGGCAGGTCCTTCAGCATTGTTTCCGCTTGCCGCATGGCCGAGCGATAGTTGATAACCTCGTGAATGTCTTCCCGACGGGCGGGAGAATCGGGTTCTCGTCCGGCCTCGTATTCCAGTACTTCACCCATAGTGGCCTGGGTGCCTTCGATGCGTGAAGAAAGTACGGCTTCGCGGGTGGTCAGCGGCGCGAGCAGAACATCGGGGTCAGGGGTGGCCCCGAGCATCCCGTCGTAGCGAGCGACCGCAGCACTGGCGCGGCCAATGAGCGGGATCAGCTTCGACCAATCGAGGCGCTCCTCGGGCGGAAACTTACCCTCGTGATAGTAAACGGGCGGCATCAATATCCTCCAAGGCGGTGGGCACTCGAATTACATCGTCCCTCGCCCGGTTTTGGTCTTGATTCAGCACACAAGGGGTTGTTGAATGCTTGGGTTGGACCTGTTACTATTTTGTTCAAAGGTCCCCCCCCGATGACAAGTGCTCCAGGTGAGCACTCTCCAGAAATGGAGTAGTCGGGGGGGTCGCTTTTCTGACCAGCCGTCCATTGGCTCCAACCTGCCATTCCCCCGCTTCAAATCTCGAGTTGATTGCACACCGCCAGTCCGATGCGACAGTAGACACGCTCCAAGTTTCGGCCGGCTTTGAGGCAATCGTGTTTGTAGTTGTCCAGAGCGTGGAACGCCGGGAAAGGTCAGCGCCTACCGTCACGGCTTCTCGAACATGACGACGCTCTCTCGGGCCGCCTTGAGTCCGTACTTCCCCATTTGCTGAGCACTATTTCCACGCCACCGCACTGCTCGTATCTCCTTGCAGGTAAGACCCGCGTGCTCTCCGATTTCCGCCGTAAACTCGTCAACTGGAACAGGCCTGCCATCGTATTGTGCATTCCCCAGGACGAATGCAGCCCTCGCACCTTGACGACACACTCGGGCAACCTCACAAAGACACAGATACATGTCCAGAAAATACCCATTCAACATGCGTTGCATACGCTTGTCACTTAGACTCTCGACTATGTCCTCCAGTGCATTCGGAGGCTTGTATTCTTCAGCCGACGGCCGATTGGGACGAGATTCCGGGTGAGAATGAAAGGTCTGATATCTAAGCGCTCGATTTGCGGTCCAGTCATGAAAAGCAAACATCAATTCGACACCAAAAATCCGCGTATAGTCGTGACGATTCGGGTAAGGCGGCGAGGTAATCACGGCTGAGTAAACCGCATCGGGTTCGGGCATGACTCGAGCATCCGCGACGCGCGCTTCCCAGTAACCGTCGCGTTGGACGGTTGCGTCACAAACATCCGACAACATCATCTCAACTTGCTCATTGAATAAAGTTGCAACGTTGTCGGCACGTTCGCCTTGGTTTAACCACCTCAACCAACCGCCATTTGCAACCGCATGGCTGAAACGCGGCATGATGAAAATCAAAGCCAAGCGGAAGAAGTCCCGTTCCGAGGACGAACATTCAACGCTATCAATTGCCGTCGCGACCGAATCGAGTGCTTCCAGTCTTCCCTCAGGGAGCGCCTTGCGAACCAGCTCTGGGTAGGCGCGACCCATGGGTACCGTGCTGTTATGCGTCAATGATCGTTCGAGTGATCGCCATGCTGCTTCTAAGCCTTGTTGGGAGAAAGTAGAAGTCTTGATGTTGGACGCTAGAACGGCGAGCGGGGAAAGGTCATAGCCGATACTCGGAATGCCCATTTCCTTCGCAGCTAGTAGCGTTGTACCCGCACCTACGAAGGGATCAAGGATTCTGTCCTGGCCGTCAAGGTCCCATTCATCGATCAAAGCGTGGACGAGATCATCGGTAAAGCTGTGGGGAAATAGATACCAACGGTGGACTGCCTTGTGCTTGGCGTCCTTAGGTGTCACCCAGCGTTTCCAAGCAGCCTGTTCGGTAATTTGCCAACTCATGCTGAGCAAGCGGTACGAGAGATTGGAAAATTTGGTCGCACTTCACCGTCAGCCGTGACCGAATAGGCACTTGGCAACTCAACGTCATAAGGATTTCCAAGTATAGTCTGGCTGATAAGTTGCTGAAGTTGCTTCCTAATCTCTTCATAACGAGGTTCGCTACCCAGACCGTAAATATAGTTCACGGTCTGCTTGAGGTACCCGTCCGCAGTGAACAGATAGTCCGCTTGAGCGACTAGCGAACTCGCGTAAATGATACTGTCGACGGGCTCCATATAAACCAGCCCGTTGATTTCCTTTGCCAACTCCAGCACTTCGTTCGCCCGGTTGTGGCCACCCGTGTTGACAGCGACACCCGACTCTTCCAACAAAGACGTGAGCCCGTTGACCCTATCCTTGATATCTGCTAACTCGGTGAGCGTTACTCGCTCGCGAATCTCATCTTCACGAAAGCGAGACCACATTCGATCCGGAACACCCTCACTGGCGGCGCTAATGATTGCCTTTCCTCTGGCTCTCCCAGTGAGCAATTCAAGCTCCGAAACGGGCGCAAATTGAACGTGCACATCCTGCCTCGAAAGAAAATCAACAGTTTCTAGCCCCTGCTTAAGACCTTTCCTGACAACGACTTCTGCTAAGTTGGTCACAGCCTCTGCCGCCGCTTCTTTCTCTTTCGCGGTGTCTTTGGCACCCATCGGAAACAGTCCCTTTTCCTTCGCATATTCCAAGTAGATTCCGATGTAATGCAGTGTATTCGTGTCCAGAAACACTACTTTTCGAAAGGATTGCTTCTCGTTCATGGCTGTGCATTCTTGCCAGTGATTGAACTGGGATAGAGTTCGTCTTCGATGTTGTGAAGATATTCCTCGGTATATGGTAGACGCACATCGGCATCCGTCTGCGCAATCGCTCGAAAACATGCCTTTACGAGACGTCTCGGGTTGGAGTATGTGCTGGGATGAAAGAGCACCTCATCAGGAAACGGGAAAAGGGCTCCATCTGATTGGTCTGTTCCTTTTGGCCGAGCAGCAGCAAGCCGCGACCTCATCAGGACCAAAGCTTGGGTAAGCGTCAGGGGTTCGATATCCAATGTTCGGTCGGAAACCCGCTCAATCAGTGAAGGCTCAAGTTCCTTTGTAATCTGGAAGGCATCGGGAGTCATTGACAGGACGATCCAGAAGTCAACCTGCTCGCTTTGGGCAAGGTTGATCAGACGTTTCAGCGTGGCCAGGTAATCGTGTGCTGCCCGTTTGGTAAGCCTTTTCTGAAGGCCTATTTCCTCGAATTCGTCGACGAGAAACGCAATGGCTTTGGCACCCGTCCCTTGTGAAATCGTTTTCAATATTGCGCCGAAATAGGGAGCCTCCTCTCCTTCCGGAACCACACTGCCCTTCTGCCGAGGTACGAAGTCTCTATATTCGAAGTATGGTTTCTTCACGACCTCGGTAACAATTCGCGCAAGACAGTGTGCGATCTGTTCGTCAGTTGTAATACCCACACTCTTGATGGCCTCTTGGAGAGGGCTTGTCATGTCCCGTTGTTTGCCCCGACGGAACGAACTAAACAAATATTCCTCAAAACCCTCCTGAAAAAGTCCGCTCTGATATGGAATTTTGACTTGCGTACCGGCAAGCTCCCAGATGAATTTGGCGAAATCCTTGCGTCCGATGGTGCGCAACAAAGCATTGGCGAGGTCGTAGAATTGCACACCCGGGTTATCGAAATAGTAAGACTTGATCTGGCGGCTCGGAAAGACCCCGCCGTGGAGCCATTGCAGTAGGCAGCTCTTTCCGGTGCCGTATTCACCAACGATCACGATCGCCTTTACCCCCTGTCCCGACTGATAGTCGTCGAGGAAACCCTTCGTTTTCTCTGCCAGTTCATGCGGAGGTGACAGCTTACCCAGGAGGGGCGCACCTGTTGCGGCCGGCTCGAAGGGATTGGTATCAAGCCTCAGTTTTTCGAGAATGTCGGGCATCATGATCCGTGAACTCCGTTGGTTCTACCTTTATGTCTTTGTGCACGCGGATGTGAGAAATGTAGGGTCCACTTGAAGTCTTGTAGTACTTCCGTAATTCCAGTGTTTCGCTTTGCGGCGACGTTGCCGTGAGCGTCGCGAGGGCACGAGATGTCGGAATTGGCACGGTGTGGTTGGGCCATTCCTTCAGTAGCCAATCGATCGCATCAAAGAGCACCCTGATGGGTTGTCTCCGCGCTACACAGCAACGAGCGACGAGGTCGGGAACGGAAAATCGCGTCCACTCACCTGGAGAACGCAGAGACAGAAGAAAATACGCCGTCTGCCGTACAGGAGAGTCGATTCCATCGGCTGATGGGACAGGTTGGGAGACAGGAAACATGAGCATACCACCAACGCCTTGTTGACCGTATTCGTCAATGAGTCCCAACTCATCACGCGCCCAGTAGCGGACGCCATACAGAATCGCAGCCACGCTCACAGGTGACTCGCAACGCGCTGTGTAACCTGTTGTGTTGTTTACAAAAATGACCCGACTGGTCTGAGAGGAACGGTGGCGGATCCATTTAACGGGAACGCCGTTTTTTCGAAAACTGGAGACGGAATCAAAACATGCGTCCGAGCACATGAAGAGATTGAAGAAGAGTGACCTGCATTGCTCATTTTTCAACACCAGTGCTGCAAATGGATCTCTCGCAACATCACTTAGAGACTGATCCCCGTTCGCGGGGGCCGTCTGACCTAGAAGCTTGCGGACATCAGGATTGTCGGCGTTGACGTGCAACTTCTTCCCATCTCGCCTGAGTGCACGTAATTGAAGCAAGGTGTTCCGATAGTGATACAACGTCGTAGGTGAAGGGTGTGAACTACGCCGATTGAGCGCGATGCCGTTTTCCCCGACCAGTTCGTTAATCTCACCCGCTCTCAGTCCGTTCGGAAAACCCGCGACAGCTTTCAAGAGACGATGCAGTCCGGCGAATGAGATGGCCCGCATCCAGTAATCGTTCTGGAGTACCCTGCCTCTGCCAGGGCACTTGGGCTGCAACATGTCGATTACACCTCTGCGTCTATTCGTTGGGGAGTGCGGTTCACTCGATTGGGCCGCCTCGCTGACGGAATATGCCCCCTTGTGAGCGTAGGTTTTCGTTAAGTGCTCGTAGCAGCTTGGCATGAGGATGGGCTTCTAGGGGAAGACCTCGAACTGAATTCAGATGCCGCTCCGACGGTCTGTGCAGGAAAAGCTCACCCGATTTTTCTTGGATCTTCGCATAGGGGAAAGTTCGCTTAAGCCAACACCGAATGGGATAGCGTGCCCATGGATTCGCGTACAGGCAGACTTCCTGATATGGCAGATTGTTTCGCGTAAGCCCAGTGAATAGTAAGACAGCGCTGATCTTGGTATTTTCGCGGCCACCCCAAGCACTTCGACGCTTCGGCATTCCAATAGGCGGGGTTACTCGGCAAACACCTTCCGCTACATCCTGTTCCCACCCAAACAATGCAAGCGCCACGTCGATATCTTGGGCAGGGAATATACTCTTGTCGTTTATTGCAACCAGTAGCGGTTCATTGACAGCTTTATGTTGAAGTGCTTTCGCTTTTATTGCCCTGACGAGAGGCGCCACAGAGTCTACTGGCCCGCCTTTTCCAAATCCCGCAAACATCGGAGATTCAACTCCCCGCATGTTTTCTGACCTGGGCATCGCTTCGATGTCAAAAACCCATTCCCCTTCTCGGGGATAGTCATCTCGACACGACAGGGGTCTGCACCTAGAATTCACCCCTTGGGCGGGACGATCCTGACAAGCGAACGTTTGTCGGCATGTCTCAGGCTCCTGTGTGCTTAGCCCTTCAACCCATTCCTTGACAGGGAAAAGGTCCGTTTTCGCAAGTTTCTGACTCAACTTCCCGGACTTCACCAATAGGATGTACCAGTAAATGCCGGAGTTATGGCACATGCCATTCAGTTTTTCGATTACATCGTCTTCGGGGGGTGTTTCCTGATATTGACGAGAGGCCACTTCCGTCGCTTCAACGTAGAATCTGTCGCCGTTGGGCGTAGTTGCGAGAAAGTCCGCTTTGTTATTTTCGCCTACTGGTGGTTCCTCTTGTATTTGGCATTCCAACTCATCGAGAAGGTCACCTACAAATTGCTGAAAGAACTCGCTCTGCTTGGGCATCAGATGTTTCCTTGCCTTTTGGCGTCATGGACGAGCGCCGAAAGGTCGAGATGTGTGACCCGTAATTCTCCTGTCACTAGCTTGTGCAGTAGCGCCTTGAACAAGTCGTTGAGCACCGCGCGCTTCCTTCGGTGCAGATCAATCTTGCGGTCGATGGCGTCCATGATTGCGACTATCTCAAACTGCAAGCCTTTGGTGATTGGAAATGCCATGGGGAGATTGCGCACAATCTCCAAGTTAAGGTTTTGTTGTTGGCCACCATGTGCCAGTTGACGAATAGGCTCATAGCGAAAGGAGAGGAAGTGATAAAGATATCTAGTATCGACTACCCCATCATTCGCGCTGAGCGCTGCACATGCCTGGTTGCATGCAGCCTCAATGCCAAGGATTGCAACCTTGCCTCGAGTGACACCCTGCCCATACATCGCCAATAAGAGTGTTCCTGGTGGAAGCAACTTTGCTGCTGACCGGTCAAGGCCAGCTTGCGTGATGTATTCTTCGGTTTCCTGAATGACACCATAGTCAATCTCGGTGGTCTTTACCCATGGAATCGTACCTTCGGCCCAGAATTCTGGAGTCCGTCGAGAGGGTGTCCCGCCGGACATGACAGAGAAGTGATCCCCAATGCATTTCAATGCCCAACTCTCCGGTAACGGACCGATTTCGGTCTCCTTCTGCGCCTCACTCCGCAGGCCCCACCTGAACAAGTATTCCATAGCGGCACGCTTTAGCTCTGTTGTCGTTTGAATAGATCGCGTTTCAATCGCTATTAGCTGCTGAATCGTCTCCAGAGTGTTTGCGATTGCGGTTTCCTCTTCCGGATTGAACTCAGGGAAAGGTAGAGCGAGGAGTACGTCCTCTGGAACACGCTGCCGCCCGGTTGTGCCTTCCATCCGTTCAGCGACGCGATGTCGGACGTCAGGGTGCAACAAGTAGAAGAACAATAAACGCCTGTCATGCTCCTCCTTAAGTGGTCTAAGTGGGATCACCTCCGTTGTTGCGAAGCCATATGGCGTAGGTAAGGTAGTCACGAGCGCCTGCTTTCCATTCTCGAAAGATGGCGTAATCTTGGCAACGAGAATATCCCCGCGCTCAAAATAGGTTCCGCTCTTTATATTGGTTGGTGCTTTCAGGGCATAGTCGGGCGTATACGCGCCGCCTCTCGGAATGGCTGCCATTGGTACGAACGGAATCGTTGACAGCAGAGCCATATCAAGCGCCCGAGGCTTCTTCGTGACTTCGTAGGTGTCACCCAACCGCAGCCACCGACGACCTTCCGAGAGTTCTTTATCAAACAGACTCATCAATGACTCCGGCAAGGAGTTTCGACAGTGATCGAGAAACCTTGCGGGCCTCGTCATCAAGGGAGAGAAGGTCCTTTAGCAACTCATGAACCGAGCCTACTTTTACTGAAGAATCCTGCCCCACCCAGCGGCTCGGGCTCAGGTTGTAGTCGGCTTTCTCCGCTTGCTCCCGCGTGATGACGGCGACCTCGCCCTCCACCGGTTGGCCCATGGCGAAGGCCGCCGCCAGGGGACGGATGTCTTCCTCGGGGATGTAGTTCTTGGGGCGGCCCTTGCGCAGGCGGCGGCTGGCGTTGAGCAGCACGATCTTATCCTTGCGCGCGGCCGGCTTGCGCCTGGACAGCACCACGATGATGCCGGCGGCGCTGGTGTTGTAGAAGAGGTTGTCGGGCAGCAGGATGACGCCGTCGATGAGGTCGCGTTCCACGAACCACTTGCGGATGTTGCGCTCCCGGTCCTCGTGTCTGGCGCCGGAGCCGCGGGTCATGGCGCCGGTGTCGAGCACCACCGCCGCCCGCCCGCGCTCGTTGAGGCAGGCCAGGGTGTGCTGGAGCCAGGCCCAGTCGCCCTTGCCGGTGGTGATGCCGCCCCGCGCGCGGAAGCGATCGAAGGGGTCGTTGGCGAAGAGGTCCCGGCTGAAGGGCTGGTTCCACATGGGATTGGCGACCACGATGTCGTGGGAGGCGATCTGGCCGGATGCCGTCTTGAACTTGGGGTTGATCATGGTGTCGCCGCGGGCGATGTCCACCTCCATGTCGTGGATGATGGCGTTCATGTGGGCGACGGCGTAGCTTTCGGCCTGCAGTTCCTGGCCGCAGAGCTTGAGGGGCACGCGGCTGGTGGGGTCGAGCTCGCGGGCGACAAGCTGGAGCTTGACCAGCAGCCCGGCCGAGCCGCAGGCGTAGTCGTGGCAGTCCTCGCCGGGCCTGGGGCGCATGAGGTGGGCCATGAGGAAGCCGACCTCGGTGGGGGTGAAGAACTCGCCGGCGCTCTGGCCGGAACCTTCGGCGAACTTTCGGAGCAGGTACTCGTAGGCCCGGCCCAGGAAGTCGGGCTGCACGTCGGCCAGGCCCAGCCGGTATCGGGAATCGGAGAAGGTCTCCACCACGTCGGCCAGCCGGGCCGGGTTGAGGTCGCGCTCGCCGTTGCGCTCGGAGGCGAAGTCCACCAGGTCGATGACGCCCGAAAGCGAGGGATTGTGCCGCACGACCGCCCGCACCGCCCGGGTCAGATGCTCGCCGATGTCGCGAGGCCGGGTGCTGCGCCCCCGGTCGTCGAGGGGCCACGGGTGAGCTTGGCGTCCGCTGATGACTCCCCAGCGGGTTTCCGGCGGCAGGTAGAAGCGCAGCAGATCGTGGTCATCCTCCGCGATCTCCTGCGCAACCTCCCGGTCTCCGAATTCCTCGGCCAGACGATCGATCTCGTCGTCGAAGACGTCGGAAAGCCGTTTGAGGAAGAGAAGCGGCAGCAGGTAGTCCTTGAACCTGGGCGCATCCTTCTCCCCCCGGATGGAGCAGGCCGCGTCCCACAGCATCTGCTCCATGGGCCTGGTGGAGGGAGCAGCCGCCCGGCGCCGGCGGGAGCGGCGTCGGGTCACCCGCGCCGCCGCTTCGGTGGGTTCGGCAGCGGACGCCTCGGCGTCGACTCCGGCTTCGGCAGCCAGCGCTGCTATGGCTTCCCGCGCCGCCTTCTGAGGCATGACCGAGCCGCCTTCCCAGCGATTGACGGTGGCGAAGGAGACGCCCAGCCGCTCGGCGAGTTGCTGCTGAGTGAGATCGAGGTTGGCGCGGATGGTGCGCAGCGTGGTTGCAATAGTGTGCGTGTCTGACATATCTGCTTTATAGCAGACATTGCATATTGGCGCAAACTTGTTTTCTCTTGCGAGTCTGCATGGCAGATGAGGCAAGGGAGTCTTTTGCAAAAGGCTCGAGAGGCAGTGCTTTTCGGAAGGGTGCTTTCTAATCGCCGCATTCGCGGCTGTGGCAGTGCAGGGTTCATACGACCCCAGGCTTCCGCCTGGGGCTATCCTGAGCCGCTGCTTCGCAGCTCTATAAGGATGGCCTGTAGGTGGCGTCGCGTCGGATACCGACGCCAACCGCAGCTTCGCAGCTCTCCCGTAACCCACGACACTGCCAAGGGGAACTTGCTTGTTTATCTGGTAATGAAGCGTTTGCAAAAATCGGCAGAGGGGTCTTTTTCGGGAATGGCCACAAAAGGCGCAAAAACACAAAAAAATCCTCCGATCGTCAAGACTCGATATCACACAACTCATTTTGTGCCTTTTGTGCTTTTTGTGGTGAATGCTGGAGCTGCCAGCCCTTCACCTGTGCTGCCTCCATGTCATTCCCGATTGGGAATTTTGCAAAAGGCTCAAGGCAGTAAATAGATTCAACAAGTGGAAGAGGCCGAATTTTGAGAAAAATGGGGAGAGTCGTGAAGACTCTGCGCTTGACAAGCTTCCTAATTAGCCATAACCTTAGCTAATTAATTTCCCCGGGGGGTTGCCAATGATCACGGTGAATGTCCATGAAGCCAAGACCAACCTGTCGCGCCTGCTGGCGCAAGCCGAGGCAGGCGAGGAGGTCATCATTGCCCGCAACGGCAAGCCGGTCGCGCGTCTGGTGCCTGTCCAAACGCAGGGCAGGCCTCGACCCGACGTCTTCAAGGGAAAATTTGTCCTTCCAGACAGTTTCTTCGACCCGCTGCCCGAGGAAGAGTTGAAAGCGTGGGAGGGTGGTTGAGATTGCAGCTACTACTCGACACCCACACACTGATTTGGTGGCTTACAAACAGCAGCCAACTGCCTGAGGCGGTGCGCCACGCCATTTTCGACCCATCCAACGAGAAACTGATAAGCGCGGCAACAGCGTGGGAAATCACCACCAAACATCGCCTCGGCAAATTGCCGGGTTCCGATCTGATCGCTGCTGACTTCACAGCGGTAATGGCCCGCCAGGGTTTCGAGCAACTTTCAATCACCGTTGAAGACGCTGCTCGCGCCGGCGCCTTGCCGGGTCCTCATCGCGACCCCTTCGACAGGATGCTCATCGCCCAGGCGCTGGCCCGTAACCTGGTTCTCATATCCAATGAATCTCTTTTCGACCGCTATGGCGTTCGCCGGCTGTGGTAGAGCCCATCTCTTGGTCGTCTTGCTTGTCACAGCAGCATGTCACAGCTTGTCATGGCCGAGAACCAGGCTCTCCCACGTTGAACAGAAATCCCTCGATGCCTGAAGGCTTCCGGCCTCCCATTCCCCCGGCATTGCCAATCCTGGCCGTTGCTGCCATAATGGCGGCGTTGCGCATGGGTTTTGGAAGTTTGCTCAGGGAGGTTTTTCGATGGCGGGTCCGATGATCGACGAGGTGGAGGAAATCGTTGCCAACGCGGGTTACGAGGTGGTCAAGGTCGAAGGCGATACCCTTCAGATCAGGGATATCGAGAGCGGGATCGCGGTCTCCTGCGTGCTGGAGCAGGAGATTCTCTACAACACCGTCTCCTGCCAGGTGGTGGATTCGGGCTCGGTCACCCCGGCCCTGATGACCCGCATGCTGGATGCGCAGAACGGCATCTCCACCTCCAGCTTCCAGCTCTACGACCTGGGGAACGGCAAGACGGCCATCACCCTGAACAACTTCGCCAAGCTGCAGAGCCTGGGCGAGGACGATCGGGACGACATCCTCTCCTGCATCAGCTTTCTGGTCGGGGACGTCTGCGAGGCCAGGGACCTGCTGGAATAGCCTCGGAGCGCCTGACCCGCATTTCTTACCAAAGGAGTCGACAACCATGGGGATCCTGGACAGATTGTTTCGAGTCAGCAAGGGCAAGCTCAACGAAGGCGTGGACAAGTTGGAGGACGCCACCTTCGAGTCGACCCTGCGGCAGAGCATTCGGGACATGGAGGACCAGCTTCACCGGGTGATCCGGTCCGCCGCCGATGCCATGAGCAACTGCAATCGCCTGGAAGCCGAGTACGGCAAGCACCTGGAGCAGGCCAAGGACTGGGAAGGCAAGGCCAGGAAGGCCCTGCTGGCGGGCAACGAGGATCTGGCCAGGAAGGCCCTGGCCAAGAAGACCGAATGCGACCAGCAGGCGGCATCCCTCAAGGATGCGGTGGACCAGGGCGTGGCCGCCCGCGACAAGCTCAAGAACCAGGTGGAGCAGCTCCGCCGCAAGATCGACGAGTCCAAGCGCAAGGCCAGCACGCTCATCGCCCGCAAGAACGCCGCCAACGCCCAGAAGAAGATGGCCCAGGTGATGAGCGGTCTGGGAACCGACGACAACGCCTTTGCTTCCATTTCGCGCTTCGAGGAGGCCGTCAACCGGGAAGAAGCCACCGCCAAGGCCTATGAGAACATGTCGGTCGGCGCCGACCCCGATCTGGAGAAGGAGTTTGCCGCCCTGGACGTCTCCACCACCGACAGCGAGCTGGACAGGCTGAAGGCCGAGGTGAAGGCCTCCAAGGCTCCCTGAGCCGCCGGCGACAGCACCTCACCATGACCGAAGTCCTCATACTCATCCTGCTGGGCTTGGCGGGCTATCTCCTCTACCGGGCGCTTCGCAAGAAAAAGCCCAGGGCAGAGGCCCTGCCTCAGAGAGCCGACCTGGCCAACCTCACCATCAAGGATGCAACCCGGGGAGACAACATCATCCTTTCCGGAGCCGGCCAGTCCTACGAGGACCTTTCCTTTACGGTGGACCGGCTGAACCGCTACGAGTCCAATGGCGAGCAGTGGTTCGAGTTGAGCGGGTTCAGCGCCGGCAAGAGGGTTTTCCTGGAGTGGTCCGACGACGACGAACTGGAAATCACCCTTCAGAGGCAGGGGGGACTGCACCTGGAAGCCATCGGCGTCACCGAGGAAGACCTGGCCCGAATGGACGAGGAGAGGTCACGGTCCCGCTTCATCGAATATCAGGGCAAGCGATGGCGCTACCGGGAAAGCGCAGAGGCCGGTTACTTCAAGGACGACGGGCCGGAGGGCGAGGGTTTCTACTACTGGAAGTTCGATTGCGACGACCTGCAGCTCTTCATCGAAAAGTATGAGGGCGACCCCTTCGAGGTCGGCATCTCGGAAAAGATCAGCTCCGGCCGGGTCAGGATCTTCCGGGCCTGAGCCCGCGCGTCTCACCGGCAGGGAGCGACCGGCGCGGTCTCTGTCCCACGGACTTCACCACAGGACTCGAACGACGGTGCAGCAACCATCCCCCCTGTCATGCGCCGGGCGACCGGCTGAGAATTACGGTCCGGCGCTCGCCTTGCCCTATCAGGACACCTCGCACCGGAACCTGCGACTCTGCCTGTTTCGGGAAGCCATCGACCTCTCCCGCTTCAAGGTCGTATCCTCGGCCGCCCTGCGCCACCTCGACATGGACTTCGAGGTGCACGTGATCGGGGCCAGCCACCTGGTGCGCTGCCAGCGCTGGTCGGAACTGCTCTCCTGCGCCGGCGGCAGCGAGACGGCGCCCGTCTTTGCCCTGGGGCCGGGCTTCTCCGGCCGGCAACCCTTTCGCTACCTGGACGGGAACCTCCGCTTCGAGTTCGAGGTCGGGCTGCTGTCGACCGGAGGGGCCTCGGGTCTGGATCGGCTGGACCGAGCGCAGGCCCGGATCAGCCGCTATCCGATCCACCTGGCCTCGGAGTTCGCCACCGAAAATGCCGGCCACCGCCCCCCGCTGACCTGTCTGGGAGTGCGCCCGCTGGAGCGGGGGCTGGAAGTGAGTTCCCTGCACTACTATCCCCAGGAGTCCACCGGGGTCTTGAGCCTGTCGGTGACGACGGTCCGGTAGGAGGAGAACCATGGACAGACAATCCCTGCTCTACGCCTCGGCCGGAATAGCCCTGCTGGCTCTCCTGGTGGGGGTTCTCACCTGGTCGGGCGGGGGGTTGAACCCGCAGACCCAGGCCGGCCTGGCCACGGCCGAGCAGTTGCTGAAGACCTCGCGGGCCAACCATGGCGAGCTCAGCCGCGAGGCGCGCTCCCTGATCGACTCCATGGCCGGGCTGCCTCAGTCCGCGCAGGAGCAGTGGCTGACCCGGCTGGACCAATCGGAAAAGGACCTGGAATCCGCCTCCAAGGAGCTGGAACAGGCCGCGCAACTGGCCGCCCAGGACGACGACGAGCTGCGGGTGGAGATCGAACGCCGCATCGACCAGGCCAGGCAGAATCGGACCCAGGCGTTGCAAGCCGCCGGCGAGATCGTGGATCTGGCCAGGACCGTCAGCGAGGTGGATGGGAATCGCAGCCGCTACGTAGGAGAGGCCCGCGCCAGCTATCGCCAAATCTCCGCCTACCGCCCCGCCAGCATCGCCGGCGCTCGGAGAGCCATGATCGACTGGCCCGAGAAAAAAGCCGACTTGAGCCAGGCCATCCAGCAGATGGCCGACGTCAAGGCCCGGTCGGAGTCCCTGTGGAAGGAACGCTCCCGAGCCATCGGCGCGCCCGATGCCGATGCGTTGCTGCTCTTGGAAACCCACCAGAGCTTGCAGGCCGACGGGCTGCAACTGGCGCGGCTCGACAGCCGGCTCGGCCAGAAGGTGGGTCAGCTCTACCTCTCCTGGGACAGGATCCTGGTGGACATGGACATCCGGGAAGGGGAGACCCTGACCCTGCACCACAAGTACAAGACGGTGACGGTTCAAATCCAGGATCCCCAAGAGAAACAAGGCGCCCACTCCGAAAGCGAGGCCTGGGTTCAGGTCTCCAAGGCCACCTTCGACGCCCTGGAAGACAAGCTGGGGATGTCGGTGGCCCGCAAGCCGGCCGGGAAATACGAGGAAGAAGCCGAATCCCTGGCCCAGCCGGCCGGCTATTCCTACCTGGCGCCCCCGGGGCAGAGCAACCAGTACGGGCAATGGCGCCGCGACAGCCACGGCGGTTCCTTCTGGGTCTTCTACGGCCAGTACATGTTCATGCGCACCCTCTTCTGGGGACCCGCCTACCAGCCCATCCTGCCCCAACACTACACCGACTATCGCCGCTCCTACACCTCGGGCAGGACCTTCTACGGCCGCACCGCCGCCGGCCGGCCTCGCTACGGCACCAACAGCCGGACGACGGCTTCCACCTATCGGTCCTCCCGCTACGTGAGAAGCGGGGGCTATCGAAACTCCTACTACAAGCGGAGCGGCGGCAACCTCGGGGGGTATCGGTCGACTCGATATCGCACCGCCGGCGCCGCCGGACGGGGCGGCTCCTATCGTAGTCGCGGCAGCCGCTCCTTTTTTGGAGGCAAGTGACCATGGACTGGATCGAACTGGGAGTCAGCCTGTGCTACGTGGTCCTCGGCGCGGTCATTCTGATGATCGCCAAGTTCGTCAACGACCTGCTCACGCCCTACGCCCTCGACGAGGAGCTGACGGTCCGGGACAACCCCGCCATCGGGCTGAGCCTGACCGGTTACTACGCCGGGGTCATGATCATCTTCTTGGGCGCTTCCACAGGAACCGAGGCCGACCTGCTGGACCTCAACCGGCTCCTTCCCGAACTGGGGGTGGTGGCCGCCTGGGCCCTGGGCGGAATCGTCCTCCTCAATCTGGGCAGAAAGCTCCTGGACAGGCTGGTGCTGCGCCAATTCAGCCTCTACAAGGAACTGGTCCAGGACAGAAACGTCGGGACCGGAGCCGTGCTCTGCGGGGCCTACGTCGCCACCGCTCTCATCCTGGCGGGAGCGGTCTACGGTGAGATTCCCCCCGAATCCGCCTTTGCCGGAGCCTGGACCGGCCCCGTCACCGCCCTGGGCTACTTCGTTGCGGGTCAGTTGACGCTGGTCCTCTTCTCCTTCTTCTATCAGTGGATCACCCGCTACGACATTCACGCCGAGATCGAGAAGGACAACCCGGCGGCGGGGGTGGCGTTCGGCGGCAACATGGTCGCCCTGGGCATCCTGCTGCTCAAGGCAAGCGCCCACCACTTCGAGTCCTTCAGCGCCAGCCTCACCGAATACGCCAGCCTGGCGGCCGTCGGCTTCGTGGCCCTCTTCCTGTTGCGCGAGCTGGTCGATCACGCGCTGCTGCCGCGGACCCGCATCGCCCACGAAATCGCGGTCGACAGAAACCTGGGAGCCGCCTGGATCGAGGCGGTGGTGGCCATCGGCATGGCGTCCATCCTCTTCTTCATGCTGTAACCCGCATTGCCGGCGGCGGCCCGGTGAGAAACGCAGGGTAGACCCGGATCTCCCCATGAACCGATTCCGACACGCCCGGAAGGTGCTGGCGGCGTCCATGTTCGTCATGGGGGCCTGCGGGATTGCCTACGAGTACACCCTGGGGGCGCTGGGCAACAACCTGATGGGTTCCTCCCACGAGCAGATCTTCGTGGTCATCGGGTTGATGATGTTCGCCATGGGCCTGGGGGCCACCCTGCAGAAGCACATCAACGGCGACCTGGTGGACAAGTTCCTGCTGGTCGAGATCCTGCTGGGGCTGACCGGAGGGATCAGCGCCCTGGCCATCTACCTGGCCTACGTCTATTCCTCCAGCTACATGCTGCTGCTGTGGGGATTCTCGCTGGTGATCGGCATCCTCATCGGTCTCGAGATCCCCCTGCTGATCCGCATCAACCGCGAGTATTCAGCCAGTCTCAAGACCAACCTGTCGGAAATTCTGAGCATGGACTACGTGGGCGCGCTGGCGGGCGCCCTGCTGTTCACCTTCGTCCTCTTCGCCAACCTGTCGGTCAACCAGATCGCCGCGGCCCTGGGATGCGCCAACCTCCTGCTGGCCCTGCTGGGGCTGGCCTACTTCCGTCCCCTGCTGCGCCACTTCAGGAAGCTCCTGCTGCTCTCCTGCGCCAGCGCGGCAGTCCTGGGCTGCCTGCTGGCCCTGTCGGAGGACTGGAGGGTGAGGCTGGAGCAGAGAACCTACAGCGATCCCATCATCTACAGCCACACCTCCAGGTTCCAGCACATCGTCATGACCCGCAGGAACGACCGGCTCAGCCTCTTCATCAACGGCCACCTGCAGTTCAATTCCCGGGACGAGCGGATCTACCACGAGATGCTGGTTCACGTTCCCTTTGCGGTGGCTTCCTCCCGCGCCAGGGTGCTGATTCTCGGGGGAGGCGACGGGCTGGCTCTCAGGGAAGTGCTGAAATACGATGCGGTGCGGCGGGTGGACCTGGTGGACATCGATCCCTCCATGACCGACCTGGCCGCCACCCATCCCGACCTGGTTCGACTCAACCGGGGAGCCCTGCTCGACGAGCGTGTCACCCTGCGTCCGGCGCTGGGTGTCTCCGAGGGAGAGATACGGACCGTCTCCCGTCCCAGCAAGCTGGCCCCCTCCCTGCTCAGCGACACCGTCTATCCCCAGGCCAGGGTCCGGGTGTTCAACCTGGACGCCGACCTGTTCGTTCGCAGCCTGCACGGTCCCTACGACCTGGTGATCATCGACTTTCCCGATCCGAAATCGGTGGGCACGGCCAAGCTCTACTCCCTGGATTTCTATCGCCGGCTGGCCCGCCAACTCGGCCCAAGCGGCCTGGTGGCGGTGCAGTCCACCTCGCCCTACCACGCCCGGGAGATGTTTCTCTGCATCGGGAAAACGCTGCGGGCCGCCGGCTTCCGGGCCCTGCCCTACCGGCAGAACGTCCCCAGCTTCGGGGAGTGGGGATGGCACCTGGCCTGGCTGCACGACCCAATCAGCGAGTCGGACATGAAGGAAACGCTGGAGGGGCTGACATCCATCGGGGTCCCGACCGGCTATCTCACCGCGGCCCTGGTGTCCAACGCCACCGCCTTCGGCAAGCGCTGGCTCGACGACGCCCATATCGACATCAACACCAAGTTCCGGCCCACCATTCTCCAATACCACCGGCAGTCCTGGAGAAACTGAGAGCTTGTCGGAACCTCCCGGGACCGTGACATTCGCCGGACGGTTCCCTATACTCTGCCCTGATCTTACAGGGTTCACGCGGAGGGAGGCCAGCATGCGGACCACCTGGAGTTTTCATACTGCCGGAGCCATTCACTTCGGCAGAGGCGCCACCGACCAACTGGGTGAAATCGCTCGGGAGCTGGGGGCGAGCCATGCCCTGGTGGTCACCGACAAGGCTCTGGTGAAGGCCGGCCTGGCCGACCAGGCGCAGTCCCGGCTGGCTTCCGGGGGTGTGCGGGTGACCCTCTTCGACGGCGGGGAGCCGGAGCCTTCCGTCGCCGCCCTGCTCCGCTGCCGCGACTTCGCCTCCCGGCACAAACCCGACCTGCTGGTGGGATTGGGAGGCGGCAGCAACATGGACCTGGCCAAGACGGTGGGCGTCCTGCTCAGCTACGGAGGCGAACCCCGGGACTACATGGGCGAAGGGAAGGTTCCGGGCCCCATCCTGCCGCTGATCGCCGTGCCCACCACGGCCGGGACCGGCTCCGAAGTCACCCATGCGGGAATCCTGACCGACACCGAGAACAACATCAAGGTGGCCATCGCCAGCAACTACCTGAGGCCCCGGGCGGCGGTGGTGGACCCGCTCATGACCGTGACCTGCCCTCCCAAGGCCACGGCGGACAGCGGGATCGACGCCCTCACCCACGCCGTGGAAGCCTTCATGGCCACCGACAGCTCCCGACTCGAGATTCCGGAAGGCGAAATCTCCATCTATCAGGGCCGCAATCCCCTGGGGAACGCCATGGTGGAGCCGGCGGTCAGCCTCATCGCGAGCCATCTTGCCGACGCCGTCAGGGACGGCCGCAACCTGGTTGCCCGGGAGGGCATGCACCTGGCGGCGCTGATCGCGGGAATGGGCTTCAGCAACGTGGGCGTGGGCGCGGTCCACGCGCTCGAATACCCCATCGGCGGGGCGGTGCACTGCTCCCACGGCTGCGGCAACGGCCTGCTCCTGCCCTACGTGATGGAGTTCAACAAGCCGGCCCGGGTGGAGGCCCTGGCCCGCCTGGCCGAACTGATGGGATTGCAGGTGGAGGACCTGTCCTCCGAGGCTGCCGCCGATGCCGCCATCGAGCGGGTGCGGGACTTGAGGAAGGAAATCGGCATCCCCGACAAGCTCCGGGAAATCGGAGTGCAGGAACACCAGCTTCGCTCCTTCGCCGAGGCGGCCTTCGGGATCAAGCGGCTGATGCGCAGCAATCCCCGTCAGGCCACGGTGGATGACCTGGAGGGAATCCTGCAGGCTGCGTTTTGAGGGAATAAGGAAGGAAGTTCCAGCCGGTTACACCAGCTCGTGGAGCGGCTGCCCCATGACGTCGTCGATGGAGTTGGCGATGTAGAGGGGACGGCCTCCGGGATTGACGTACTCCTTGGTCCAATCGATGCCCATGGCCTTGTAGATGGTGGCGAAGAGGTCGCCCATGGTGACCCTGCGTTCCGCCACCTGGGCCCCCTGATCGTCGCTGGCGCCCACCACTCGCCCGCCCTGAATGCCTCCACCCCCCAGAATCAACGACCAGCAGTCCGGATAGTGATCCCGCCCGTTGTTGGCGTTCAGGTGGGGGGTGCGACCGAACTCGCCCATGGCCAGCACCACGGTGGAGTCCAGCAGCCCGCGCTGCTGCAGGTCCTCCAGCAAGACCGAAAGGGTCTGGTCCAGGGTGGGGGCCAGCTTGTCCCGCAGCCTCTGGTCGTTGTCCTTGTGGGTGTCCCAGGCCCCGTGAGCGTATCCGGAGGTGGTCACGAAGCGGCAACCGGCTTCCACCAGGCGGCGAGCCAGCAGCACGCTTTGACCGACCCGGGTGCGTCCGTAGGCCTCCTTGGTCCGGTCCGACTCCTGGGAAAGATCGAAGGCCTGCTTGACCCTGGGCGAAAGCAGCATGGTCAGGGCCTGGTTGGTGAAGCGGTCCATCCTGCCGAACTCGGCGTGCTTCTCCTTCTGGCGGAAGCCCCGGTCCACCGCCTGCAGAAACGACCGGCGGTCGGCGATATCGGCAGCCGTGAGAGTGTCGGGCAAGGACAGGTCCGGAATCTGAAAGGCCTCCCGGTTGGGATCGGGCAGGATGATGGGATCGTATTCCGAGCCCAGAAAAGCCGAGGTGTAGGCATCCATGTAGGAGAAGAAGTCGGTCTCCTGGTGCTCCGGGACCATGATGTAAGGCGGCAGGTTGTTCCTCGGCCCCAGTTCCCTGGAGATGATCGAGCCCAGGCTGGGAAACTTCAGGGCCGGATTGGGGCGGTGGCCGGTCAGGGCGTAGTGGGTGCCCTGAGGATGGTTGTTCTCCTCGGTGTGCATGGAGCGGACAATGGCCAGCTTGTCCATGTGGCCGGCGATTCGGGGAAAGATCTCCGAGATCCGGATGCCGTCGGCCCGGGTGGGAATGGCATTGAACCGGCTGTGGGGCTTGGGGTCCCAGGTGTCGATCTGGGAGGGCCCTCCCTCCAGCCACAGCAGAATGCAGGCCTGGGCCTTTTGCTTGGAACGGGCGGCGGCCGGAGTGGCCGCTTCCAGGGCCAGGTACTGCCTCAGGTTCAGGCCCAGCAGGCTGAGAGCGCCGACTCTGAGAAATTCCCGGCGCGGCCGGCAACAGGCAAGCTGATCGGCATATCCGTTCATAAGCACGTCCTCAGTGATTATAGGTAAACTGCCGCGAGGCCAGCAACCCCCAGGCCAGGTTTTCCACACCCTTGCGACGCGACGGAGCCCCCTCGATCAGGGCCTGGAGCCGGGTTTCCTCTTCAGCCGTCGGAAAGCGCGAAAGGGCGGCCAAGTAGAGTTCCCGGACGATCTCCCGGTCGGAGGCGCCGGCCGACAGGAGTCGGCTCACACGGCCTCCCTCGGCCGCGATCTTGGTGGTGTAGGTGGAGCCGACCAGCAGGTGCAGGGCCTGCCTGAGCGTGGAACGGTAGTCGCGCCAGGGCATGCTGTCGCGGCTGACAGGCCGCCCGTAGACTTCCAGGAACTGGGAGGGCGTGACTTCCGGAGTCAGCTCGATGGCGCGGGTCCCCCTGGGCTCGGTGCCCCCGCCCACGTACTCGTGGACGGCAAAGGCCTCCTCCATGCCGGTCACCCGTGAAATGGCGTCCAGCAGGATCTCGGCCTCCAATCGGCGAGGCAGCGCCCGGGAGTGGTTGACCTCATCCTCCCGGTTGGTGGGGTTGAGGTCTCCTGAAAGCTGATAGGTTCCGGACCGGGCGATGGCCCGCATCAGGTGCCTGAGATCGTAGCCGCCGAGACGGAAGTCCCGGGCCAGCGCCCGCAACAGCTCGGGGTGGCTGGCGGGGTTGCCGGGCCTGAAATCGTCCACCGGCTCGACCAGGCCCTTTCCGAAGAAGTTGGCCCACACCCGGTTGACGATGGCCTGGCTGAAGTAGGGGTTCTCGGGCGAGGTCATCCAGTCCGCCAGCTCCTCCCGGGGGTTGATGCCCGCGGAAGGGGGCAGTGAGCCGTCCAGGAAACTGGGGGCCACTTCCCGCCGGCGGCGGGGGTGAATCACCTTGGGCCCTTCCGGCTGTTCCTCGTTCCCGGAGACGTCGTCCATGAAGACCGAGAGGTCGCGGATTCGGGTCAACTGCCCGTAGAAGGCGGTAATTCCCCAGAACTGATCCTGGGTCCAGGTCTCGTAGGGATGGTCGTGGCACTGAGCGCAGTCCAGGCGTATCCCCAGGAAGACCCGCACGTCCTCTCCCATCTTCTCGTGGGGACGCATGACTTCCCCGCTGATGGACTTGATGAAGTGCCGGGTGGGCCCGCCGTTGCCCTGGCCCGCCACCCGTTCCCGGGCCATCTGGTCGTAGGGCTTGTTGCGGGCCAGGCTCTCCCGGATCCAGCTCTTGTAGACGTAGGCATTGCGATAGACCACCCGGAAGAAGTCGGCGAAGCGAAAGGTCCAGTAGTCCACGAATTCGGGCGAGTTCAGCAGCCGCTCGATGAGACGCTCCCGCTTCAGAGGGTCCCGGTCGGCCAGGAACTCGCGCACGCGCTCAGGGGGCGGCAGGGTCCCCGTGAGGTCGAGGCAGACCCGCCGCAGGAAGGCGGAGTCGCTCGAGAGTCCTGCCGGAACGATGTGCAGTTGTCGCAGCCGATCGAAAACCAGGTCATCGATGAAATTGCGCCCGGCCACCTCCGGATAGTGGGCCAGCGGTTGTCGAATCACCCCGCAGCGAACCTGAACCAGCTTCCCGGCCGCCCGCACCGCCACCCTGGCCTGTCCCGGCTTGAGGGCGCGCACCACGCCCCCCGGCCCGACCTCGATGACTGCGGGATCGCTGCTTTCGTACAGCACCTCCCGACTCAGGTCCTGGCTGCCGCCCTCCTCGAAAAAGCCGGTCACCAGGAGTCGGCGACGAGTCCCGGGCTCCATGATGGCTTGGCGCGGAAAGACCTCCAGGCGTTCGATCCGGGACTCGGACTGTCCGTCCCCGTAGGGAGCCCCCTGGCGAATCCACTCCAGCAGTCTCCGGTAATCGGCCGAGTCCCGCTCGAAGCGCTGCCCTCCCCCATGGGGCAATTCCAGCGCGGGCTTCAGCAGCAGTCGGCTCTGTTGCGGGACTTCCAGGTTGACCCGAGGGTCGAAGGGCTCGGCAGCCTTGGGAGACAGTACCTGGTAGACCCCGCCCTTGACGGTCCAGCGGTAGTCCTCCCGGGGATTGATACCGTGGAGGGAGAGCTTGAAGCCGCCCCGGCCCTTGACCCCGCCGTGGCACTCACTGCCGTTGCAACCGTTGCGGGTGAAGACCCCGACGACATCGCGAGCGAAACCGAAAGGCCTGGCTTGACGGGTCCCTTCGATGCGAACCGCCGCCTCCAGTCTTCGCCCCGCCACCTCGGCCCGCAGTCTGACCTCTCCGTCCCGGAGCGCCGTCAGCAGCCCTTCGGGTTCGACTTGCGCCAATCGGTCATCCGACAGGCTGAATCGCGACTCGGAGGTCAGATCGACTTCGAGCCCCCGAGAATCGGTGGCCAACACCAGGAAGGATTGAGAGGCACTCATTCCCCGCAGCTCTACCTGAGAGGGGATGAGGCGAAAGTCCCGCAGGCCGTCAGGGGAACGGAATTGGCCCGAGTCTGCCGAGTCGTTCCGGCCCGCTGCCGGTTCCACGGGCGGGGATTTGCGATCCCTATCCGCCTCCAGGTGTCCCGGCGCCAGAAGCGGCAGGAGGCTCAGCACCAGGACCCGAACCGGTTTCTTCCAATCGGACATCCCCATGAAACTCCTCCGGAGCCTGGCGATTCCACCTGTGGGCCCGCTGTCGCTCACGAGCCGGACGATCGCTCCGGCGAACCGATCACCATGAGCGGAATCTCTCCCACCGGCAGCCGGGCTCCCAGCCGGTTGTCGACCGCCGGCCGCGCCCACACCCGGACCCGCGCCGGCAGCTCCGTCAGCGGCGCCTGCTCATCGGCCCGCAACAGGATGACGGCCCTTTCGCTGAACCCCAGGAAGCTCTTGCGGCTCTCGGTGGTGGGCCCGATGGGGCTGGGGGGCTCCGCTTCGGTGCCGGTCAGGGGCGCCACCCCCGGCGGCAGACCCTCCAGGCTCAGGGCCACCTGGCCCGAATAACCCTCTTCCAGGCCGGTGGTCACTTTCAGCGTTCTGACCCGGCCCCGCCTGAGATTGATGCGATCCCCTTCGAGCTCGAGGTCCCCCACGTGGGGAATGCCCGGGCGAACCAGCACCCGGTAGGCATGGTCCGATCGGCCCTGCTGGGAGGTCAGGTCGCCAACTTGGAGGATGTAGTCCCCTGCAACGCCGAATTCGGCCACCATCTTGGCCTCCAGAGACTCGAAAAAGGCCAGGGACCCGATGCCGCAGCTTCCCCGGTCGGGGAGATGGAGCTTGAGCAGCTCCACCAGGAAAATGGGGTCCTGGCGAGTCAGCGCAATCTTGCGGTGCTTGTTGTCGAACAACGGGTGGCCGGCGGCATCCAGCACCTTGAGGCTGGGACTGAAGGCCGGAGGAGACACCCGCGGGGTTTCCACCTCGAAGACCAGCGTCTGCCCGGCCGCAAGTTGGAATCGAAAGAAATCCACGTCTCCCGGAGCATCGATACTCCCGCTGATCAGCGCCGGCAGCGAAACAGCCGGGGCCTGCTCGCGCCTCCCGTTGGGCTCTTTTTCTTCAAAGACCACCGGGTCAGGATTGGCGCTGCCCGAAGATGGACCGGGTGAGCCGGATGTGGCCGTGGCCCCCCTCGACCGCTTCTCGGTTTCCGGGCCTGCCTTGGACCGGGGCACGTTAGCGGCGGGCTTGACCGTGCGCGCCCAGAGCCGGCGCAGCCGGAGCGGGGTCAGCTCCCTGAGGTATTGGCGCTCGCTCCACTTGGCCGGCCCCTCGGGACCGGGCCATTCCCCGTATGCCGATCCGTCGCCAGCCGGCACGATGCGAAGCTGATAGACGAATTCGGGTTCGGCTTTGCCATAGACTGATCCGACCCCTATCCGATAGCGCCCGCCGCGGTCGAAGCGATGGCGCCAGTGCCTGGCCCGCGAGGGCCTGTAGCTTCCCTTGTGGCTGAACTCCAGCTCCGCAGGGCTGTCTCCGCGCAGCCAGCTTCCCTCCTCCCTGTGGAGCCTGAGGGTCTGCCTGAAGGTCTCGGCCGGGCTGAACAACTGGAAAGCCAGGTCTTCCCCGGCCGTCACCTCCAGCGCGTAGCTGTCCACTTCCCCTTCGCGGGAGATCCTGCCGTTGAGAATGACCGGAGGACGGACGGTCCGGGGCTTGGAGTCGACCCCGCCGCCATCCTCGGACTCCTCCATGACCGGATCGGAGGCGACCAGAAAGCTCAACGGATTGGAAATGCCCCGCCGGGAGACCAGGTAGAGGGAGTGGACCCCGCCCGGGACCCCGGGACCGATCGCCAACTCGAGGTTGACCCGCTGATTGGGCGCCTTCTTCTTGTCTCCATAACCGCTCTCCTCGGACCCCTTCTCCTGTTCCGAAACCTGGCGGACTTCCAGGATGGCGCCTTTGAGGCCCGGCTCAGGAGACCAGACCGCGTGCACCTCCTGCAGCAACCGGCCTTCCACCTCGGCCTTCAGGCGGGTGTCCGGACGTCCTCCCAGCGGGTAGATCCAGTGGGCTTCCGGCTCGGTGGGTTCCGGGGCCGGCATGTCCTGGGCCACGGCATGGGACAGCAGCAGCGCCAGCAGGGCCGGCCCAAACCAAACCTTCCAGGGGCCCGTCCTGTTCCCTTTCCTCGCGCCAAGGTCGTGCCGACTCATAAATCTCACACCGTTGAGGATTTCTGCTTCAGACAAGCCGCGCCCCCGCCCTGCCGGGCGGATCATACGAGAGTGAAACACCCAATCGTCAATAGAGGCGAACCACGAATGAACACGAATAGACCCGAAGACAGACGAACTTCCTTCAACGACCAGCGGCACCACCATGCTTCAGGCACTCTGTTGCCGTAGTATGACTTCGTCTCCTTCGTAGATAGCCCCTCGAAATCGCTTGTGACACCTCATCAATCATTACTGATTGGTGTTCATTCGTGTCCATTCGTGGTTCGCCGTTTTCCTTTGTGGATAGCTCTATTTTCGTTTGTTGCAGGCGGAAATGCCCTCCACTTGGGGAACGCCCCCCGGCGCTCAAGCCTCGGCATGCTGGCGGGCGATGGCCGCGATCCTGGGCCGATCCTCGGGACGCACGGCCCTGCTCGGCGGCCTGACCGGACCGCCGGCCCGGCCCAGGGCTTCCAGGGCCACCTTGATCCCGCTCACGTGGTAGCCGGGACTGAGGCCTCTGACCCGAGCCATGGGCTCTATCCGCGTCCGGAGCACCTCCTGCATGCGCTCGACCTCTCCCAGCCGCCCCTGCTTGCAAAACTCCCTGCAAGCCTCAGGGACAAACGTGGCCACGGCCGAGGTGTTGCCGCGGGCTCCGGCCGGCAGCGCTTTCACGGCGTGCCCTTCACCCCGGGCGATCCAGACCAGCCGGTCGGAGACCAGATCCCCCAGTTCCTGTCCCATGGCGATGTCGCTGCTGGAATCTTCGAACCCGAGGACATTGGGAAGCTCTGACAGACGTTTCAGGACTTTGGGCCAATACTTCTCCGTGCCGGTGGGAAAATTGTGGCCCGAAACCGTCGCCAGCACTACCCCGATGTCGATCGATTGAGCCACCTCGGTGAAATACCGAATGGTGCCCTCATCGTATCCGGGAATCCAGTTCCAGTAGGGAGGCGCGAACAGGAGGATGGCGTCGGCTCCGGCTTCCTGGGCGTTGCGGGCCATGATCCTGGCCATGCGGTAGCCGCCGCAAGCCCCCACCACCACCGGCAGCTTGCCCCGGGCGCCCCGGGCGGCGGCCTCCGCCATGGCCCGGTGCTCCTTCAGGTCCAGGGAGAAGATCTCCCCCATGCCGCCCCCGACCACGATGGTCGTGTCCTGAACTCCGGCATCGGCGTGGTGGGCGATATTGCGGCGAAGGCCCTCGGCGTTGAGGCTGCCGTCGGGATGAAAGGGAGTCACCATGAAGCAGTGGACGCCCTGGATGCGATTCCGAAGGCGGTCCATGTCGCGGCGGTTGGGGGAAGGCGCGCGGGCCATGCCGGCGGCCGGGGGTGTCAGCGCAACGGCCCCGGCCATCAGGCCCACCTTCCTGAGAAGCGCTCTGCGGCTGGAGCCGGGCATCGTCAGGCTTCCTCCATCCTGCCCCTCAACATCGGTGATTGACAGCATGTTACCACCGCAGGGGCGGGGCGCACAATGCCGCTCCGGGACTGCGATTGCCGTGATTTCGAGGCTGGGATGTGCCGGGTTGCGGAACCCGGCCTGGCAGGTCGTTGCCGCAGGACAAGCGTCTGGGGGACCCGGCCCGTAGGAGATCGCGTCTCGAAGCCGTTGCAATCAAGGCAGGAGTTTTAGAAGTCCGACGATGGCGACGATGGTTGCCCCCTGCATGAGCCACATGTGCTTGTACAGGTCGGCCTTCATTCCGACAATGTCCTGCTTCAGTTCAGAAATATCCTGCTTCAGTTCGGTCCGAAATCCGGCCATATCCTGCCTGAACTCGGACCGAAGTTCGGCCACGTCCTGCTTGAACTCGGTCCGAAGTCCGGCCATGTCCTGCTTCAATTCGGTCCGAAGTTCAGCCATGTCCTGCTTCAATTCGGTCCGAAGTTCAGCCATGTCCTGCTTCAGCTCGGTCCGAAGTTCGGCCATGTCCTGCTTCAGCTCGGAAATGTCCTGCTTCAGTTCCGTCCGAAGTTCGGCCATGTCCTGCTTCAGCTCGGACCGATGAGCGGCCATGTCCTGCTTCAACCCGGAACTGAATTCGGCAACGTCATTCTTGTCTGCTAGATCCGACATGTCGGGAATCGCTTCCGCCGCCGCTCTGGCTTTTTCCTCTGACGCCCCCGCATCCACAAGCGCCTGATAAACTTCTGTGACCATGATACTCATGGCGCCTCCCTCTCCTTTCTTTCGCATCAACGGATCTCAATTGGCGCTCCACCGGCGCACTGTTCAATCCTTGTGCCGGTTGAAAGCGGAACGCCTGTCCCGAATTGTCTGCAGGGCTGATAATGGTCGCAGGGAAAGGACCACCCCCACAAACGTTCCGTGTGGAGAGGGAGTCTTCGGGAACATGACCAGTATAATTGGGGGGTCCCGCCGGCGCAAGCCTTGCCGCCCCGCCCGGTGCTCCTCCCGCGACCGCCGAAACGCCCGTTGAAAGTCCCAACCTTTCCTTCATCGGGTATGATGGCCGGCGCAGAAGTCCCGGGCTCCTGCCTGAACTTCGAAGACCGACGCAATCAGCTCACACCAGGAGAAGGCATGCGGCCACCCGACAGCAACCGGTTCCCCACCGCTTGCCGCCTCGCCCTCGGCATGCTGCTGCTTGGATGTCCTCAGCACGGGGCCGAATCCGGGGCGCCGGCGGCGCTCCGGGTCAATGCGGAACGCCTCCAGGAGCGCATCGACCGACTGGCCCACATCGGGGGGAGTCCCCGGGGAGTCACCCGCCTGGCATTCACCGAGGACGACCTTCGCGGCCGGGAGTACGTAACCCGGCTCATGCAGGAGGCCGGCCTGGAGGTTCGCATCGACGACGCCGGCAACCTGTCGGGACGCCTGCCGGGTGAATCGCCCGGACTCGCCCCCATTGTGCTGGGATCCCACATCGACACCGTGCCTCTGGCCGGGGTCTACGACGGCGTGCTGGGAGTGATGGCGGCCATCGAGTGCGTCCAGGTGCTGGGGGAGCGTGGAATCCCGGTCCGACACCCGCTGGAAGTCATCGTCTTCGCCAACGAGGAAGGAGGCTTGACCGGCAGCCGCGCTCTGGCGGGCCGGCTCAATGCCCAGGCCCTGGAGGAGTCCAGTCGCAGCGGCCTGTCCATCCGGGCGGGAATTGCGGCCCTGGGCGGCAATGCCGACCGAATCGCCCGGGCCGTCCGCCGCCCTGGAGAGGTCAAAGCCTACCTGGAGCTGCACATCGAGCAGGGAGGCAGCCTGGAGTCGGAGGGGACAGACGTCGGCATCGTGGAGGGATTCGTAGGCATCCGCTGGTGGGACGTGACCGTGACGGGTCATGCCAACCACGCCGGCACCACGCCCATGAACGCCCGCCGGGACGCTCTGCTGGCGGCCTCCAGGCTGGTGGTCGCGGTCAACCGGGCCGCCACGAGCCTGCCCGGAAGGCAGGTGGCCACGGTGGGGCGCATCAGGGCCGAGCCGGGAGCCCCCAACGTCATTCCCGGACGGGTGGAGCTCAGCCTGGAGCTGCGCGATCTCGCCAAACCCAAGCTGGAGCGGGTATTCCAGGAAATCCGGCGCCGGGCGCGACTCATCGGGAAGGAGGCCAACACCGAGATCGAGTTCAACGAAATCGACATCGGGGTGGAACCGACCCTGACCGACCCCAACTTGCAGGAGGTGATCCGGCAATCGGCCGAGGCCCTGGGGCTGAGCTACGCCCGGCTGCCCAGCGGGGCCGCCCACGACGCCCAGAACATGGCCCACATCGCTCCCTCGGCCCTGATCTTCGTTCCCAGCGTGGGCGGGATCAGCCACTCGCCCCAGGAATACACCAAACCGCGGGACGTCGCCAACGGAGCCAACCTGCTGCTGCACACGCTGATAGGGCTGGACCGGCAGTCCGGCCCCTGACCAGCCCGGCCGACCCTTCCCAAACCGTGCCTGGAACAATGGGGAAAGAGTGATTCACGAAGGAAAACGACGAACCACGAATGGACACGAATGAACACCAATAAGCTGAATGATGAGTTGTTGATTGGGTGGGAGTGGAAACCGATTTCGAGGGGTCCGTCAAGGGCCACAAAGAACCCTGAGATTTTCCACAATCGCGCACTCGATCATTGAGCCAGTCGGCTTCCTGCCGGATGTGCTCTCGATCGCTGGGCAGGTTAAGCCAAGTCCTAAAAAAAGGTGCCCCCGGTCCGGAGAATAAAACCACCAATTCACACGATTGGACTCGAACAATTTCATGGATTCGGTCGTTCCCCTTCAAGTCGTGGACGCTCGAAATCAGGGATGACTCTGAGTTGGTCTATCTCTAGGTAATTCAAGAGCATTTGTGTTTATTTGTGTTCATTTGTGGTTCGTCTTTTTTGGTAATTGACCGTTATTGCTCGCATGATTCGCAAGGTAGGGCGTAGGCGGGCCTTTTTGGAAAACTCCCCGGGCACGGCTGGAATGGAAATCTCTGATCGACCGGACGCAGGGGATGGCAGCCGCACGTCTACCCGGGGGTTTCCGTGTGCAGGTCCCATCCGCCCAGCTCCCAAACCCTTACGTTGGCGGGTCGGAAGGGAGGCTGACCCGAAGCCATCCAGTCAGAAACCTCTTCCTGGTGTCCCAGCCGCAGAACGTTGCGCACTCTGTGGGTCCCGTCCCAGAAGAAGAGGTTCTCCACCCCGGCCTCGTAGAGCTGGTGCGCCTTGCGGTATTGAGCCTCCTTCGTCAGGAACCGCGGCATCATGTTCAGGGCCACCCGGGCTCGGGTGCCCTTGACCAGAGAGACAAACCACTCCACGTCCTCGGGGTCCTCCCAGCTTGGTTCGCCGTCCCAGGTGTTGGGGCCGATCTTGTTTCCATAGGCTCCAATCCGCTCGACCGAGGAATAGGGGACAATCACATCCACCAGGCCTTCCTTGACCCAGGTGGCCAGGTCCATCCCGAAAAACAGGTTTTCTTCGCCGTTGGAAACCACGGTCGTGATCTCGAAGGGCTTTTCCCGCTTCAGCTCCAGAGCCAACTGGTCCAGCTCGGCCCGCAGCTCTCTCATGAACTGGGTCAGGAACTTTGAACGGTAGCGCATGAAGCGAGGATCGTTCTCCGGAAGCTGGCGCGGGTCCAGGCCGTACTCTTTCTGAAACCCTTCAACCACTGGCGCCTCGTAGGCCAACAGCGGCGGGCGGCGATTGTAGAGAACCGCCACCCCGTCGATAGGATTTTCCGTGGCCACCTCACGAAAGAGCGACAACACATAGCGCCGAGTCTCGGGGAAGGCATAGGAGATACGGGGCATGGGCTTGCCCTCGCGATTCACGCAGACCAATTCCGGGTGCCGTTCATGGAAGCTGACGCCCGGAAGCGTCGGACCATAGTTGTCCGGGTAGATGAAGCCCCCGGGACGGTAGGAGGCATGGAACTCCACTCCCAGCTCGCGGGCATACTCGGCAGCCACCAGAAAGGGGTCCACCCCGTTCTGGTGGTAGGCCTTCCAGCTCTCGGCCCACCAGCGGCCGTGGGGGCTGGTAAAGAAGGGACGGCCCCCGGCCGCCTGGGTCAAGTCCAGCGAGTGGTCCCGGGCGATCCTGGAGAAGCGCTTGGCGCGGTCGCCGGTGCCGAACTCCCAGTAGACCCGGGCCACGTCGGAATGACGCAGTGGTTCCAGTTGGTCCCGGATTTCCTGCTCGGTTCCGCTGCGATTGATCACTCCGGCGTCGTTATGGATGAACAGCCTCTTGGTGTCCTTGCGGCCACGGTCAGTTTGGATGGATCGCACCTGCTTCTCGGTGAGGGGCACCAGCTTGATGTAAGCGACCCAGGCGTGCACCGCCATGGGCTCGGTGATCTGCTTGAAGACGATGTCCCTGCCGGTGAGGTCGGCTTCCTTCCAGAAGATATCGTCGATGAAATGCTCCTGATGGTCCTTGGCCCCCTCCAGCCCCGTCAGGGTGCCGAAGGCCTGTTCGTCGCTCAGGCGAACCCGGACCCGCCTGGGGCCGGTGAACGGTTCGCGGTAGATGCCGATGTAGATCCGGTGCCATCCTTCCCGCTGCAGCGGATAGGTGATTTCAGGCGGCCGGTTGTCCTCGGCGGCCACCAGCAGGTTGCCGCTGATGGAATCGGTGGCGTAGGAGAGCAGCCGCCAGGTGCCATGTTTCCACTCGCTGGCCAGGGCGGAAGCCGGCCGGCACTTCTCCATGTCTGTGAGATAGATGGCGTTGGCCTCCGAATCCGCGTCGGAAATGCCGGCCGCGGGTTGCTCTCCGGGAGGAGGCGCCACCGAACAGCCCGTCCAGAGGATGGCCGCTGAAAGGAGCAGGCCCGCCGGCCACCCGAAGGGCGCCTGATTTCTCATCCGTGTCATATTCATTAGCCTTAAGCCTCCGGGGCCTTCATGTCGGCCAGCATCTCGTCGGTGATGTTCTTTCCCAGGACAAACTGTTTGCGGTCGGCGTACCAGAAGACCCGACGGCCGTCCCTCTCCGTCAGGCTGGCGTACATGGCCAGCCACCAGAGCCGGGTCGTTCCGGCGGTCACCTTCTGGGTGTCGAAGAGAAACTTGGGCTCGCTGAACCACAGGGGTTGTTCCGCACCGGGGCGAAACTCTCCCACCGTGATGTAGACGGGCCGGCGGGCGTCCATGTCCCAGGGACCGGTGGCCCCGTCCCGGTAGCCGGAGTGATTGTGGAAGAAGAACAGGTAACGGCCGTCCGCCAGGCGGTAGAGGGGCTCGGGTGACTTGGGATGTTCGACCTTGGCGCCGTTGTCTCGAAAGCGCATGGGCTGGGTGGGGCGCCAACTGTGGCCGTGGTCATCGGAAACCGTGTACCAGATATGGCCGGTCACCGTCCTCATGGTGGTGAACAATCGCCCGTCCGGCAAGAGCACCAGACCCGGCTCCTGGGCCAGGCTGTAGCCGCGGGAGTGCTCGGGTTCGATGTTGGGCGAGACTCGAACGGTCCCGGCCTCGTCCGGCAGCCAGGTGATCTTCAGGTCCCTGGGATGGGGGCCCTCATCCACGTTCTCGAAGCGCATGAACTCGATGCCGCTGTCGCCGTGGTTGCGATTGCCCCCGATGGGCCGGGGATAGGCCATGGGGCTGCTCCAGCGGGTGAATCCCACGATCATGCGATCCTTGGCATCCCGGATGGGCTGCTGCCAGACGATGCCCGTGGGGTGGACCTTGGGATCGGGGTGATCGAAACGGGTCCTCCGCCAGGGGATGTCCACGCCGCTCGCGACCCAGGTGTGGCCATCGTCGTCCGAGTACTTGACCCGCAAGGGCGAGGAGTAGAGCCCACCGTCGCCGTATCCCAGGTGCTGGTTGTAAAGGCAGTACATTCTTCCCGAGCGGCTGATCAGCGGAAACCCCAGGGAAGGAACCATGTTCTTGTATTTGGACTCGTCGATGGCAACTATCGGGGACCAGGTCTGTCCGCCATCCCGGCTGCGCGAGCACACCACTCTGAGGTCGGGGGAACTTTCATGGGAGCCCTGGGTCCACAGGCACATGAGATCGCCCCCGGGGGTGTAGAAGACGTGAATGTGGTCGGAATACTCATCCCTTTCCCCCGGAACCTTCTGCAGGTAGACGGCATAGTCGGGGGTGGTCCGTTTCCAGTCGTCGGTGTAGCAGTTCCCATTGGGCATCGTCGATTCTTCTCCCTTCGATATCGGCGTTTCCGGGTCCGGCGCCTACCCGGCCGCAGGACTCCGAGTCAGCCCCTAATCTAGTCGATGTCTCGGGACAACTCAAAGAGAAAAGCACGCCCCGGGACCAGGAGCTCCGGGACCGGACGGGCGAGTTCGCAGGGTTCCACTCTGTCGATGCGGTTCACGCCGGGAGTCCCGCGATTCACGGCTCCTTTTAGAGATTGACTCCACCCGATGTTGAATATATGTTTCCGGTCTTGTCGCCGGAGACCCCGGCTCCGGTCCATCCCAGCGAGGAATCCGCCATGAGTCCCGTTCAACCTCTGAAATACGGCATGTTCCTGATGCCGATCCACAACCCGGCCAAGCCCAAGGCCCAGTGCTACGACGAGGACCTGGAGCTGATCGGCCGTTGCGAGGAGTGGGGATACGAGGAGTTCTGGGTGGGCGAGCACCACACCTCGAGCTACGAAAATATCGTCATGCCGGAGATCTTTCTGGCCAAGGCCTTCACCCTGACCGAGAGGATTCGGCTGGGACCGGCGCCCATCTGTCTTCAATACCACCACCCGGCCCAGGTAGCCGGGCGCCTCGCCTTCCTGGACCACCTCTGCAAGGGGCGGCTCAATCTCTGCTTTGGGCCGGGCGCGGTTCCGTCCGATCTGGAAGTCCACAACGTCGAGCCCAAGAACAGCGGGGCCATGGTCGCCGAGTCCATCGACATGATCCTGAAACTCTGGGCCGAAGAGCCGCCGCGGGAGATGACGGGCAGGTTCTGGGACTACCGTCTGAAGGACAGCGTTTCGGCCGAGCTTGGGACCGGCGTGGTTCACCGGCCCTACCAGCTCCCCCATCCCCCCATCGCAGTGCCCTGCATGAGCCGCGGTTCCGGAACGGTCAAAATGGCCGGCGCCCGCGGCTTCCAGCCCTTCAGCCATCATATGCTCCACAGAGAGGTGCTCAAGGATCACTGGATCACCTACAGCCAGGCTGCCGAACAGGCCGGGCGAACTCCACAGCCACAAGACTGGAAGGTTTCGCTCAACGTCTTCGTGGCCGACTCCACCGCGGAAGCCAAGCGCCTGGCGCGCGAAAACACCTTGTGTGGGACCATTGAATACATCCTGAACTTCACGCGGAAGTTCGCGGGCGAGCTGAAGCTGTTCCGGCGAGACCCCGAGATGGACGACGCCGATTGCAACCTCGACTACTTCATGGACGAGGTCGTCATTGCCGGCGATCCCGGCGAAGTGACCCGCCGGATCATCGAGCTGCGCCAGGAGGTGGGACCGTTCGGCACGCTGGTGCTGGTGGCTCACGACTGGGACGACAAGGAGCGGCATCTCCACAGCCTGGAGCTGTTCGCCTCCGAGGTCATGCCCGCCCTGGCCCGCATGTCTCACAATCCGGTAGCCACCGGGTGATGGGTCGACACCGGCCGTTCATTCACTCCATCCTTTGCGAAACCCAACGGCCGGTTTATGCGTCAATGCAAAGCGAGGGGCATTCCCCGCCGCTGAAGAAAGGGTGGCGGCAGCCGGGCCCCTGGCGTATAATCGACCTTTGATTGAACACCCTTCTTCGGTGCAATTTTTCTGACCGCGGCCCCGATTTCCCAGTGGCCCCGGCCCCGAGGAGACGACCCTGGAGGTTCCCATGAGAAAGCATTGGAAATTCTTGCTGGCCTGTGGCCTGGTACTGACCTTTGCGGCTCTGGCTGAGCCGCCGGAAGCCCTGGCTCAAAGAGGCACCGTCGAAGGAGTCGTCACGCTCGACGGTCAACCCGTCAAGGACGCCGTAATCCAATTCGAGAACCTGGGGCGGTCCGGAAAGCCCATCAAGGCCAAGACCAACAAGAAGGGGCGATTCAACCGCTACTTCATCCCCATAGGGCGTTACAAGGTCTCGGTGCACATCGACAACGACAAGGTCTGGGAGAACGTCATCGACGTCTGCAGCCCCGGATCCCAGTGCCTGGGAGGAAAGGACACTCGCGTCATGCCTCCCATTGCTCTGCGCACCTCCAAAGGAGGAGAGGGGGGAGGCAATCAGTCCGCCTACGCCCAGTTGAACCAGGAGTTTCAGAAGGGGCGGGACCTGTTCATGAAGAAGGACTTCACCATGGCCGCCCTGGCTTTCCAAAGGGCCGCCAAGATGGACCCCGATCAGCACGTGATCCACGCCTTTCTGGGCGACACCTATCGGCAGATGAGAAAATACAACCAGGCAGTCGGCAGCTACCGGAACGCTCTCACGGCTCTGGCAAAGAAGAAGCCCAACCCCGACTCCGAGGTGGCCTACCGGAGGAGCATGGCTTCAACCCTGGCCATGGCCGGCAAAGACACCGAGGCCTACGCGGCGATCGAGAGGGTGGCCGAGCTGGCGCCGGAAAAACTGTCCGATACCTACTTCAGAATCGCGGCGGCATTCGTGCGGACCGGCAAGTCCAAGGAGGCGGTAGAGGCCTTCAGGAAATCCCTCGAGGCCAACCCCAAGAACGCCGAGGCCCAGTACCAGTTGGCCGTCACCCTGGTCAGCATGGCCACGGTCACCGAAGATGGCCAGCAGATCCCGGCTCCCGGCACCCTGGAGGCCTATCAGAGGTATCTGGAGATCGCTCCCACCGGGTCCCACGCGTTGGAGGCCAAGACCATGATCGCGGCCTTTTCCAAAAAGGTGAAAACCACCTTCTCGGCGGCTGAGGAGAGAAAAAAGAAGAACTGATCGCGCCCCGGTCCAGTCGGCAGGGATCCGGATCGGCGGCGATTGCTATCGGCGGAGACACAACCCATGGCATCGGGCACCGGAAACAGGCTGAAATGGCCGCTGATCGTCGCCGCAACCGTGGTCGTGCTGCGGATCGTGCTGGAACAACTGGGCGCGCCCGATTCGATCAACAGCCTCCTGGGGGTCGCCTGGCTGCACATTCTGGCGCCTTTCTACCTCGCCTACCTGATCCAGGCGTCCGGGAGCCATCGGCCCTACCGAGCGCTTTTCCAGGACCTCTTCCTCTACACCCTCTACACCCGGCTGATGGTGCTGGTGACCTACTGGATGGCCTACCTGTGGCAGTGGCAGTCTTCCCGCTTTCTACTCGCCGGTGGAGGAAACGTGGGCGAGGGAATCGGCCCCTTTCAGGGATACCTGGTGATTCCGGTGCGCAACCTGGTGGTCTGGATCGTGATGGCCATGGTCGTCGGCATGGTCCTGGGCTCCATCCTGCTCCTGATCAAGAGGCGCGGCGACAAGACTGCGGAGGTTGACGCCACCAACTGACGGCTCCCGTGAACAGGACCGCCAAAACTGAAACGGGGGAAACGACCGACGGCTTCAGGTCAGACCAGCTCCCGCCCTGCCAGGCCGGTCATCCGGGCACGAAACCATCGGAAATCTACAATCCTTTCGTGACCTTGCGATCCCGTCGCGGTTGACCTCAACGCCTTCATGGCTCTTCGTCATCCTTCCTGTCTCTTGGTGGTGACTCTTTTTTCTTTTGCCTCAAGTCAGGTGGGCTCCCTGGGTCTCCACGTAGACCGCGTAGAGGGACTGGCTCCCCGTCATGAACAGCCGGTTGCGCTTGGTTCCGCCGAAGCAGACGTTGGAGCAGATCTCCGGCAGCCGGATCAAGCCGATGCGGTCGCCGTTGGGGGCGAAGACGTGCACCCCGTCGTAACCGTCCCCCACCCAACCGGCGCTGGCCCAGACGTTGCCGTCGGTATCGGCCCGGATGCCGTCGGCGAAGCCGGTCCTGCCTGCGTACTCCATGGAAGCAAACTCTCTGCCGTTTCGCAGATGCCTCTGGTCCACCACGTCCCAGACCTTGATGTTCTTGGGTGCGTCCGCATAGTGTGAGGCCCCGGTGTCGGCCACGTAGAGTTTCTTGTAGTCGGGGGAAAAGCAGAGCCCGTTGGGCTTGTAGATGTCGTCCGCCGCTTTTTCAAGGGTGCCCTTCCGGGGGTCGATCCGATAGATGGCTTCCTTCTGGTAGGGTTGGAGAGAGCCCGTGTCGGCCCGGTTCCCCTCGTAGTTCATGAGGCTGCCGTATCCCGGATCGGTAAACCAGACGGCGCCGTCTTCGGGGTGGACCACGGCGTCATTGGGAGCGTTGAGCGGCTTGCCTCCATGGGAGTCGGCCAGCACCGTGACGCCGCCGTTGAACTCGTAGCGCACCACTCTGCGGTTGCCGTGCTCGCAGGCGATCTGCCGTCCCTGGAAGTCGAAGGTGTTCCCGTTGGAATTCCCCGAGGGAAAGCGAAACCGCCGCGCCACGTGGCCGTCTTCCTCCAGCCAGCGGAGCTGCTCGTTGTTGGGGATGTCGCTCCACAGCAGGTAGCGGCCCACGCCGTTCCAGGCCGGCCCTTCGGCCCACAGGGTTCCGCGGTGCAGGCGCAGAATGGGTGAATTGCCCAGCTTGTACTTGAAGCGCTTGTCGAGAGCCACCACGTCGGGCTCGGGGTAGCGCACCGGCTCCGCCTCAGGGCCGAAGTTGCGGCCGAAGGCCTCGGAGGTCATGGCGGTGACGGCGGCTATTTTCCCTGCCGCCCGCAGAAATTCCCGGCGCTCCATGGGTTTGTTTTTTGCTACATTGGATTCCTGTCTCATGACCAAGGGAACCTCCTTTACGCGTTGAATGAAACCTCTCCCGCCGCCGCCGGCTTGCTCCCGGATACGATTTCCGGGGCGCCCGGCTCCTGCTCCATGAAGCTCGCCGGCCCTGCGCAGAACCGACCCGGACCGTATCGAGAGTTTACGGAGTAACTTCCCAAACCACAAAACAAAAAGAATGTCTCTCATGCCGCACCACTCCCCGAAGCATTCCCCGTCCGGACTGCTCCGCGAACTGAAGCCGATGGTTTCCCTTTCGGTCCCGGTGGCCATGACCGAGTTGGGCTGGATGACCATGAGCCTGGTGGACACCATGATGGTGGGACGCCTGAGTGCGGAAGCCATCGGGGCCGTGAGCATCGGAACGGCGGTTTTCCTGGCGGCGACCATCCTGGGAATGGGCCTGTCTCTGGGGTTGGACACCCTGGTGTCGCAAGCCCACGGAGCCAATCGATGGCGGGAATGCCAGGGATGGCTGGTGCACGGCATTCACCTCAGCCTCCTGCTCAGCCCCCTCATGATGTTCATTCTCTGGGGAAGCCTGCCCTACCTGGAACTATGGGGCTTCCACCCCGAGGTGCTGGCGCTCACGCCGCCCTACCTGAAGGCGGTGAGCTGGGGCATCTTTCCCCTGATGCTCTACAACACCTTTCGCCGCTACCTGCAGGGAATCGGGCGAGTCCAGGGGATCATGCTGGTGCTGGTCACCGCCAACCTGGTGAACGTCGGCTCCAACTGGGTGCTCATATTCGGTAAACTGGGGTTCCCCGCCATGGGAGTCGAGGGCGCGGGCTGGGCCACCTGCATCTCGCGCCTCTACATGGCGCTCGGCCTGGGGCTGCTCATCTTCCGCTACCACCGCCGGCAGCGGACGCCCCTGCTGGGAATCTCATTCAAGCCCGACCTGGAAAGAATGCGCCGCCTGGTGAACCTGGGCCTTCCGGCATCGCTGCAGACCACCCTGGAGGTCGGGGTCTTCGCCGCCGTGACCTCGCTGGCGGGAAAGCTGGAGCCGGCAGCGGTGGCCGCCCACCAGATCGCCCTGAACGCGGCCGGCTTCGTGTTCATGGTCCCGCTGGGTGTCTCCTCGGCCGGAGCGGTGCGGGTGGGCCGGGAAATCGGGCGAGGAGACCCGCAGCGGGCGGCCGATTCCGGGTGGATGGCCCTGCTGCTGGGAAGCGGCTTCATGCTGGTGTCCGGCCTGCTCTTCGTCCTGCTGCCGGAAGGGATCATGCGCCTCTTTACCGTGGACGGGCAGGTGATCGCCATCGGAACGCCCCTGCTGCTGATCGCCGCGGCCTTCATGTTCTTCGACGGCATTCAGGTGGTGGCTACCGGGAACCTGAGAGGCGCCGCCGACACCAAGACGCCCATGGTGGTCAATCTGATCGGACACTGGCCGTTCGGCATGGTGCTGGGCTATCTGCTCTGTTTTCATTTCAATTGGGGGGTGCAGGGCTTGTGGGTCGGACTGTCGGCCGGGCTGATCGGCATCGGCGCGGTGCTGCTGGCGGTCTGGACCCGCAAGTCCAGAGAGCTCAGGGAGGGCCGCACGGCCTCGCTGCAGTGACACCGCTCCGGCACGGGGGAATTCTCCGAAACCGGTGGCGGCTGCGGTTCGACAGGCGATAGACTAGGAGGGGAGGAAGAGGTGTGATGAGAACGACTGCATGGCTCGGGCTGGGGCTGCTGGCCATGACTCCCGTCAGCGCGGATCGGGCTCGGGCAACCGAGCCGCAGACGGAAGCGAAGCCCGGCCGTTCCAACCCGAACATTCCTTCCGGCATCGTCCCCGGGGTCCGGCGCCCTGCCGGAATGGTCCCGCTGAGAGTCGTGCCGGGGAAGCAGAAAAGACCGATCCCCTTCTATTCCAGGCTGCGGGCCGAGGTGGACCAACCCTTTCTGACCAGGGGCGAGGGCAAACTCTATCTCGGTTTCCACCTGGACCCGCTCTACGCCGTCCACTGGAACAACCGGGTCAAGCCGCTGGAATTCCGTCTGGAGACTGCCGAGGGAGTCCGGGTCACGCCCAGCCGAGGGAGCGGCCCCAAGGTCGAACAACCCGCCGACAAGGACCCCAGGGAGTTCCTGCTGGACATCGCCGCCACCGCACAGGTCCCGCCCATGCGCCTTACGGTTCGCTACTTCGCCTGCGACGACGCCGACACCTTCTGCATTCCGGTCACCCAGAGGTACACGGTGCACCTGGAGCCGGACCCCGAGGGGAAGGTCGCCGCTGAAAGCGCCGAAGGCGGGATTTGATTGCCATCGGAGACGGAAACGCATAGCATCCTGACTGCGAGACCCGCCGATTCCCAAGCGGGTTGCGCCGTCGGCCATTCGCCGCTCTAGCGGCCATCCCCCACGACCCACGCTCGCCCCCTTGGAACAAGCCTTTCAATCCTTCCTGTCCGAGATCCATTGGAGCCTGCTGACCGGAGTCATCCTGGTCAGCCTGCTCATCTTGGGAATGGCGGCCGACTGGCTGATCTCGGCGGCCGTCAGCCTGTCGGAGCGCTCGCGCATTCCGAAGGTGGTGATCGGAGCCACCATCGTCAGCCTGGGAACCACCACGCCCGAGGTGGCCGTCTCGGTTCTGGCCGCCGTTCGGGGGCAATCGAGCCTGGCCCTGGGAAACGCCGTCGGCTCCATCATCTGCAACACCGGTCTCATTCTGGGGCTGTCCTGCCTGCTGGATCCGCCCAGGATCGCCCGCAAGATCGTCATGCGGCAGAACGCCATCCAGTTGGCCGCTGTCATCCTGCTGGTTCTGGCCTGCTTCCCCTGGCCTTCGGCAGGTGACGCCTTCACCGGTGGTGGCCGAGTCACCCAATGGGTGGCTTTCGCCTTTCTGCTGGCCCTTGCCGGTTATGTCTGGCAATCGGTCCGCTGGGGCCGGGAGAGAGACCCGGTGTCGGGAGACGGCGAGGAGAGCGAAACGGACTCGACTGGGGTGATTGTCGCCCGGCTGGTGGGATCGGTTGCGCTGGTGGTGGTGTCGGCCCGCATTCTCCTGCCGGCAGTCACCGAGTCCGCCCTCCGACTGGAGGTTCCCGAGAGCGTGATCGCGGCCACCCTGGTGGCTTTCGGCACCTCCCTGCCGGAGTTGGTGGTCGCCGTCACGGCAGCCTTGCGGGGTCACGGGGAGTTGGCGCTGGGCAACGTGATCGGCGCCAATATCCTCAACGTCCTGTTCGTGGTCGGAGCCGCGGGGGCGGTCACGCGCGGGGGGCTGAGCGCCGATCCCATGTTCTTCATTGTTCTGTTCCCGGCCATGCTGCTGTTGATGCTGATCCTGAGGATAGGCCTCCACCCGGGCCAAGACCGGCTGAGCCGCTCTCATGGAGTGGTCATGCTGGTCATTTACGTTGCGTATACGGTGGTCAGCTATATTCTGGACGGTGGCGGTTAGGACAGGCACAAACCACCGGCGGCAGGCTCGATCTCGACTACCGCTTGGCGATGTCGGTTTCCTCGCAGGTGATGAACTCCAGCAAGGCCGGATGGCCTTCCCGGGTGGCGGCTATTCCGCGTTGCAAGGCCGCTTGCACCGCCTCCGGGTCCTCGACCCGCTCGGCGTAGGCCCCCAGCCCCCGGGCCACCTGGCTGTAGTTTCCCGACAGGAACTTGGCCCGACCCTCGATGGCGGCTTTGGGGATGTACTGCTCGTAGCCGCCCATGGCCGAATTGTTCAGCAACAGAACCAGGATGGGAATCTGTCCCCGCACCGCCGTCTCCAGGTCCATGCCCACCATCCCGAAGGCCGCATCTCCCATGAAGGTGACGACCAGCTTATCAGGAGCCGCCAGCTTGGCCCCCATGGCGGCGCCCAGGGAAAAGCCCAGTTGGGTTGAATTCCCCCATCCCAGGTAGCCCCGCGGAGTCACCGCCTGGTAGAGGGGAGCGATCTGATCTCGGGGAGAGCCGGAATCGTGGGTGACGATGGCCGAAGCCGGGTCTACCGCTCTCTTCAGCTCTCCAATGACCCGATAGGGGTTGATGGGCGCCTGGGAGGATTGGAGCTTGCCCGCCCAGCGGGCCTGCCAGGCGTTCCGGAGCTTTGCTATGTCGGCCTCGACCGATCGGCGCCGCTGGTCCCTCTTTCCTTTTCCGGATTGGCGGGCGATCTCCTCCAGCATCTGCTGCAGAACCAGCTTGGCGTCTCCCAGGATGGGCAGGTCGGCCCGATAGTCCTTGTTCAGATCCTTCCAGTCCAGGGTGGCGTGAATGATCACCCGGCCGTCGCCGGGAATGGCGGGCGCGAACAGGGAGCGGGTCAGGCTGGAGCCGATGACCAACAGGGCGTCGCTGGACGCCAGGTGCTCTCCCACCATGTCGGTCTGGCTGTATCCGGTCGTCCCCAGGGACAGGGGGTGGGTTTCGTTGAAGGCGCTCTTTCCCTGGAGCGAGGTCATCACCGGCGCCGCCAACTGCTCCGCCACCTGCTCCAGCGCCGCCGAGGCCTTGGCGTAGAAGATCCCCTGTCCTGCCCAGATGAGCGGCCGCCTGGCGGCCAGCAGCAACCGAACCGCCTCCCTGACAGCCGCGGGATCGGGCCCGGTCCTGATGGCCGGCACCGGCCGGTACTCCAGCCGGCCCGGAAACTCCTCCTCGGCCACGTCCACCGGAATCTCCAGCAGCACCGGGCCGGGCCGCCCCGACCGCAAGGCGGTAAAAGCCCGAGCCATCCGGCCGGGGATGGCTGCCGCCGACGGGACCCGGTCGGCCCACTTGGTGGTGGCCCGGTAGTTCTCGAGCGAGCCGAAGGTGGGGGGGACCCCGGCCTGTTCTCGCCCGGGATGGCCCGGAAGGAAGAGGATGGGACTGGAATCGGTATAGGCGTGGGCGATCCCGGCGAAGGCGTTTTCGGCTCCCGGCCCCTGCTGCACCGTCACGACGCCGATTCGGTCCCCGCAGGAGGTCCGGGAGTAGCCGTCGGCCATGTTTCCCGCCACCCGTTCCTGGCGGGCCACGATCAGCCGGACCCCGGCCTCGGTCAAGGCCTCCAGGATCGGAGTCATTGGAAAGCAGAAGATCTGCTCCACGCCCTCGCGCTTCAAGAGTTCGGCGATCACCTGGCTGCCCAGCATTGTGTCTCCTTCCTGCGACCGAACCCCGGCAGGCCGGTTCGCGCCGTCATCGCGGCAAAACGGGTACGCTGACACTGTACCCGCCTTCATTGGTGGTTTGTCGGCATGAATCAGAGCCTCGCTACGGGGTCTCTCACAAACAGGGCCCTCAGATCATAGGACACGTTGAGCGGATAAGGCATCCGCATCCCGATGGCGAAGTAGAAGCACCAGGCGTGGTCGGCCCCGGCGCGAGTGCCGCTCCACACCCAGGCTGCGGTCAACTCGAAGGGCTTTCGAATGGTGCGGCGGGGCGGGTCCCACAGCCCGTGGAGTTCCTCCAGGGTCGGCAAGCGCCAATCGCCATGGCCACCCAAATCCAGACTCTGGGCGCGGTGGGCCGCATCATGCCAGTTGAGGCGGCTTCCGTTGTCTCGCCGGCTCCAGACCAGACCCGTGCGGCTGTCGACGACCAGATCGGTTGAAGCCTCTGAAGATGACATGGCCTGTGGCGCCCGATCCGGGATCTGAGCCCAACGGCTAATAGTTGACCGAGATCTGTACCCGGTTGCGGTCCACCCAATGCCTCAACTTCCGCCAAAGCAGCGCTTTCAGAAACTGACGGAAGGCGGGAACCAGGCACAGAAAACCCAGGACGTCGGTCAGAACTCCGGGAGTCAGCAGAACGGCGCCCGCCAGCAGGATGATCACCCCGTCGACCAGCGGGGCCGCCGGAAGCCTTCCGGCCGCCGTTTCCGCCCGCAGCCGGCGAAGAACCTCCAGCCCCTGACTGCGCGCCAGGAAGGCGCCCAGAGCCCCGGTGGCGAGGATCAGCGTCACCGTGGCCAGGGTGCCGATGCGGCTGCCGATCTCGATCAGAAGGGCCAGCTCTATCAGGGGGAGAAGAAGGAAGAGCGCCAGAATCCTGAACATGAATTCATTATGGCACAGGCGGAGCCGCCGGACTTACCCGGTTAGTGCGATCCACATTCAAAAATTGAAGCAGAGACTTCGAGGGACTGCTCTGAAGGATACTGCAGCCCCCGTCGCACCCGTGGCGCAACGGGGACTTCACAGGTCAAGGACCTGCAGAAAGGAAACGGGGCAGGCTGGAACGCCTGCCCCGGAAGACTTCCGTCGGGTGTAACCCTCAAGGAGCCAGGTTCTTCACCGACTTGATGGTCAGGGTCCCATCCATCACCTTGCCGGTGACCTCAACCTTGTGGCCGAGATGGCCCATCACCTTGTCGGCATTGGCGATCTGGAGAACCTTCTTGTCTCCCGTGACGAAGACGGGCTTCTGACCGCCGCTGACACACCCCTTGACGCAACTGATCGACTTCTCGGAATGGTCGGCGTGGGCAGCGCCGCACCTGGCGTCGGAGACGTGTCCGGTCAGGGTTTCGCCCGCCAGGAATTGCCCACCGGCCACGGCAACCGCCAGCAAGAAAATCAGGACTGCCTTTCTCATGTTTCCTCCCGCTTCCCAAGCAATGTCATTGTTTCAGTGACTACGGAAACTAAGGCTACTTCAACGACTGTTCCCTGTCAACCAGGCAGGACAGGTTTCAGAATCGAAGGGACGGCGCCGCTCACTCCACGATCACCTTCACGAACCCCCGCTTGCCCACCTTCAGGACCGCGGATGAAGGCTGGGAGCAGTCCATCTCCGCCTTCACGTCGGTGACCCTCTCCTGGTTCAGGGACACGGCGCCCTGGGTGATCAGACGCACGGCCTGGCCCACCGAGGCGGCCAGCCCTACCCGGACCATCAACTTCGAAAGCCGCAACCGCTGCTGAGAAACCGGCAGCCTTCTCTCCTCCATGTTATCCGGGAGCAGCCGTCGGGAATGGATGCGATGGAACTCCTGCTCGGCCCGGTCGGCGGCCTGGCGCGAATGAAACTCCCGCACGATCCTCTTGGCCAGGTCCACCTTGGCGGCCTTGGGATGCAGGCTGCCTCGATCCACCCGGTTTCGGATTCGTTCCACCTCCGCCGAACCCAGGTCGGTGCAGAGTTCGTAGTAGCGATACATGAGATCGTCGGAAATCGACATGACCTTCCCGAAGATCTCCGAGGCCGGTTCCAGGATTCCGATGTAATTTCCGAGAGACTTCGACATCTTCTGCACGCCGTCCAGGCCCTCCAGCAGCGGTAGCATCACCAGCACCTGGGGATCGTGTCCATACTCCCTCTGCAACTCCCGCCCCACCAGCAGATTGAACTTCTGATCGGTACCGCCCATTTCCACGTCGGCCTGCAACACCACCGAGTCGTATCCTTGAATCAGGGGATAGAGGAGCTCGTGAATGGCGACCGGCTGCGACTTCTTCAAGCGCTTGCTGAAGTCATCTCTCTCCAGCATGCGGGCCACGGTGTAGCGGGAGGCCAAGGTCAGGAACTGCTCGCTCCCGAAAGGCATCATCCAGCGGCTGTTGAAGTCGATAACGGTCTTTTCCGGATCCAGGACCTTGAAGACTTGCTGCCTGTAGGTCTCGGCATTCGCCGCCACTTCCTCCCGGGTCAAGGGCTTGCGGGTGGCGCTGCGGCCGGACGGGTCCCCGATCAGACCGGTGAAATCGCCGATCAGGAAGATGACCGTGTGGCCCAGGTCCTGAAAACGCCTCAGGCTGCGCAGCATGACCGTGTGGCCCAGGTGCAGGTCCGGCGCCGTCGGATCGAACCCGGCCTTGACGCGCAAGGGTCTTCCGGTCTCCCCCGAACGGACCAGCCGGGCTCGAAGCTCTTCCGGTCGAATCAGCTCGGCGACTCCCTGCTGCAGAAAGCTCAGTTGTTCCTCAATGGTCACGTTTATCAGAACCGCCGCACGACCCTTCGACCGTCCAGGCGCACTTCACCCCGGATCAGCATCCCGATCGCCTGGGGATAGAGCCGATGCTCTTCCGCCAGGATCCGCGCGGCCAGCGACTCTTCATCGTCGCTCTCCAGCACCGGCACCGCGGCCTGCAACAGAATGGGACCCGAATCGACCCCTTCATCCACGAGGTGGACGGTGCAGCCCGAGAAACGGACGCCGTATTCCAGCGCCTGGCGCTGGGGATGCAGTCCGGGAAAAGCCGGAAGCAGGGAGGGATGGATGTTCAGGATCCGGTTGGGAAAGGACCGGACGAACACGGGACTGAGGATTCGCATGAACCCGGCCAGGCAGACCAGATCCACCCGGTGCCGCTTCAGCTCGTAGACCAGACTCCGGTCATAGTCCTCTCGCGGCACGCCCCGGGAGGGGATCACCAGCGTTTTCACCCCCCGCCGCCGCGCCTTCGCCAGTCCGGCCGCCGAGGCCAGGTTGCTCACCACCACTTCGATTCGGGCCGGCAAACGACCCTGCCGGATGCTGTCGGCAATGGCCTCGAAGTTGGAGCCGCGTCCGGACAGCAGGACCCCAAGACGCCTCATTCGATGCAGACCCATCATGAAGACCCGGCTGCCGACAACGCGGACCGCCGCCTTTCCCCGCTGCTACCGCCTGTAATGAACCCGGCGCTTCCCCGAGCGGATCTCGCCGATCCGGTAGAGGGGCTCCCGGCTGCGGGCGAGATGTTCTTCCACCTCGGGCACTTCCCCTGGTGCAACGATCAATGCCATGCCGATACCCATGTTGAAGGTACGCAGCATCTCGGCCTCATCGATCCGGCCCAGCTCCTGCAGAACGCCGAAGATGGGGGGCTCGGGCCAGGATTTCAGTTGAATATGGGCCGAACAGCCGCCGGGGAGAATGCGGGGGAGATTGTCGGTGAGTCCCCCTCCGGTGATGTGGGCCAGCCCGTTGAGCCGTCCCCGGTCCAGCAGCGGTTTCAGCAGCGACAGATAGTTCCGATGAGGCTGCAGCAGCACCTCTCCCAGGGGAAGCGGCAACCGGGGGAGCCTGGCGCCCACCTCATGACCGCCCACCTCGAACAACAGCTTGCGGGCCAGGGAGTAGCCGTTGGTGTGCAACCCGGTGGATGCCAGTCCCAGGATGGCGTCTCCCGGCCGGATGCGTTGTCCGTCCAGCAGTTGCGACTGATCGACCAGTCCCACGATGAAACCGGCCAGATCGTATTCCCCGCTGGAGTAGAACCCCGGCATCTCGGCCGTTTCCCCTCCCAGCAGAGCGCAATCCGAGTCCCGGCAGCCGGCGGCGATCCCCTCCACCACGCTGGCGATGACCTCCGGCTCCATCCGATGGGTTGCAATGTAGTCCATGAAGAAGAGGGGCGCGGCTCCCTGAACCAGGATGTCGTTGACGCAGTGAGCCACCAGGTCCCTGCCCACGGTGTGATGGAGGCCGGTGGCGAAGGCAATCTTGAGCTTGGTCCCGACGCCGTCGACGCTGGACACCAGAATGGGCCGGGACGTCCCGCTGCTCTTCAGGCGAAAGAGGCCGCCGAAGGCGCCGATATCGCTGGCGACCCCCGGCGTGAAGGTCTGGCGGGCCAGCGCCTTGATGCGTTTCTTGGCGGCGTCGGCCCGGTCGATATCCACGCCGGCGTCCCGGTAGGCAAAGACGGTCTTGGCAGTCATGGGCTTGCCTGAAACAAACGAAAAAAGAGGAATCCACGAAGACACACGAAGGACGACGAAGGGACACGAAGAAAAACTGAAAGAAATTCATCCCTATTCGTGTCCATTCGTGTCCATTTGTGGTTCGTCTTCAAAAGAGATCGTCAGTTTCTTCCTCCAATGATCCGCCCCGAAGTATGCGGCGGGGGCGCAGCCAAGGGAACAAGTGGATAGTGGAAACTCAATGGCTCGGACCGGTTCAGGCGGTCTCGACAGCGGTCATTTGAGGAAAAGGCACCGGATAGTCGCCGGTATAGCAGGCCGAGCAGAAATGTCCCTGGCCCTGCTCCACGCCGCAGCTACGGAGCATGCCTTCATGGCTCAAGTATCCCAGGGTGTCGGCCCCGATATACTTTCGAATTTCTTCGACCGAATGGCTGGAGGCGATCAACTCCCTCTTGGTAGGCGTGTCCACCCCGTAAAAGCAGGGGGAGATGGTGGGCGGGCAACTGATCCGCACGTGCACTTCCATGGCCCCGGCGTCCCGAACCATCTTGACGATCTTTCGGCTGGTCGTTCCCCTCACGATGGAGTCGTCCACCAGAACCACCCGTTTCCCCTGGATCAGCTCCGCCACCGGATTCAACTTGATCTTGACCCCGAAATGGCGGATGGACTGCCTGGGCTCGATGAAGGTCCTGCCGACGTAGTGGTTGCGGATCAGCCCGAACTCGAACTGGATCCTGGATTCGTGGGAGAAGCCGATGGCGGCGGCCACGCCCGAATCCGGCACCGGCACCACGATGTCGGCTTCCACCGGCTGTTCCCGCGCCAGCGTCCTCCCCAGCAGGTGACGGCTCTCGTAAACCGACCGGCCAAAGATATGGCTGTCGGGCCTGGAAAAGTAGACGTGCTCGAAGACGCAGAAGGAAGGAGACTGCGGCGGCGAGATGCGGCGGGACCGGGTCCCGCCCTTGAAAAGCGTCAGCATTTCCCCGGGGGCGACTTCGCGGTCGAAGCGGGCCTCGATGAGGTCGAAGGCGCAGGTCTCGGAAGCCAGCACGGGAGAGCCGTCCAGCCAACCCAGGTTGAGGGGGCGAAACCCCCGGGGATCGCGAGCGGCGATCACCTCTTCCCGGGTCAGGAAGATCAGCGAGTAGGCCCCCGTCAACTGCGACAGGGCTTCCTGGATGGCGTCCTCGATGGTTTTCCGGCGGGATCGGGCGATGAGGTGGAGAATGACCTCGCTATCGGTCGTCGACTGGAAGATCGACCCCGACTTCTCGAGTTGACCCCTCACCTGCAAGGCATTGATCAGGTTTCCGTTGTGACAGAGGCCCAGGTCGCCCTGGCTGCAGGAGACCACCAGGGGCTGGGCGTTCTTGGCCGCGCTCTCGCCCGCCGTCGAGTAGCGGGTGTGGCCAATGGCCGCCTCCCCCTTCAAGTGCTCCAGGCGAGAATGGTCGAAGATGTCGGCCACATGGCCCATTCCCGTCTCACTGTGGAGGCCGTTGCCGTCACTGGAGACGATGCCGGCGCTCTCCTGCCCCCGATGCTGAAGGGCGTAGAGGCCCAGATAGGCGATCCGCGACGCCTCCCGATGCCCGAACACCCCAAAGACTCCACATTCTTCCCGAAACTTGTCGAACATCGGTTACCCGGGACACCTCGCTCTGTCGCGACCGCAGCCTGCGGCTATTGGCTGGTAGAGATGGACAACGGGAATGACCGGCGGTGCAAACCGAAAATTATAGTGGATCGGCGAACAATCCACCCAGACATTTTCTCCAGGCCTTCTCCAGCGAGGCCATCGATCTTTCCAGCACGACCGAACCGGAACGACGCACGCTCAGCACCTCCGGAACCACCCGTCCCAGAGGAGTCACCGGCACGCCTCGGAGCTCGGCGATGTCCTCCAGAGCCGCCAGGTTTTCCTCCTCGACCGTCACCAGAATCCGGGAGGGGTATTCGGCAAACAACACCTCTCCCACTTCTTCGGCCGAAGGCAAGAGGATCTCGGCTCCCAGCGTCCCGGCGCCAAAGCGGGAAAAGCCCATTTCCGCCAGGGCTACGGCCAGGCCTCCATCCGAACAGTCGTGAGCAGAGAGAATCAGGCCACTCTCGATGCCCTGGCTGCAGGTCCTCTGCACGCGCACCTCCAGGTCCAGGTCCAGGGGCGGACAGGGGAGCCGTCCGACCCAGCGCGTATAGAGGTCCGCACCGTTTTCCCGCGACGGTTCCAGCCTCGACAGGTTGTGGCGGACAGCGCTCGAATAGCCCGACGGTTGCCCGACCAGCGGACCCAGCAGGACGACCCGATGGCCTTCCCTGACAAACCAGGAGCCCCGGAGGCGGGAAAGCGGCTCGATCAGGCCCACCATTCCAATGACGGGAGTGGGGTCGATGCCCTCCCCAAGCGTCTCGTTGTAGAGGCTGACGTTTCCGCCGGTGATGGGCGTCCCCAGGGCGCGGCAGGCTTCACCCATTCCTTCGACCACCTGGGTCATCTGCCACATGATTTCGGGCTTTTCCGGATTGCCCATGTTCAGGCAGTTGGTGGCCGCCAGGGGACGGGCCCCGGCGCAGACCAGGTTGCGGCAGCTCTCGGCCACCGCCAACTGGGCTCCCACCCGGGGATCCTGACGGCAGTAGCGGCCGTTGCCGTCCAGGCTCATGGCCAGCGCCTTGCGGGTGTTCTTGACCCGGACCACGGCCGCATCGGCGCCCGGAACCTGCACCGTATTGGTCCGCACCATGTGGTCGTACTGGCGATAGACCCATTCCCGCGAACACAGGTTGGGGGAAGCCAGAAAACGCTCCAGGAGCCCGCCCCAATCCATGGTGCAGGCGCCGGCGGGGGACCGCGAAGGCGAGGTCTGCGCCGGGGCGGCCACCGGCCGGCGGTAGAGGGGAGCCTCATCGGTCAGGGCCCGGTTGGGTATCTCGGCCACCGTCATTCCCCGGTCCAGGATTCGGAGCATTCCGTCCCCGGTGACCTCTCCGATGGCGACGGCATCGATCTCCCATTTTCGGCAGATCCGGAAAATCTCCTCTTCCCTGCCCCGTGCCGCCACCAGGAGCATCCGTTCCTGGGATTCGCTCAGCATGATCTCGTAGGGAGTCATGCCCTCCTCGCGTTGAGGCACCTTGGCCAGATCGATCTCGATTCCCGTGTCCGCCCGCCCGCCCATCTCGCAGGTGGAGCAGGTGAGTCCGGCGGCCCCCATGTCCTGGATTCCCACCACGGCGTCCGTCTTCATGGCCTCCAGGCAGGCTTCCAGCAGCAGTTTCTCCAGAAAGGGATCGCCGACCTGCACGTTGGGGCGCTTGCTCTCCGAGGCTTCATCGAACTCGGCCGAAGCCATGGTGGCCCCGTGAATGCCGTCCCTGCCGGTCTTGGCGCCGACGTAGATCACCGGATTTCCGATTCCCGCGGCCTTCCCGTAAAAGATCCGGTCCTTCCTGAACAGGCCCAGGGCGAAGGCGTTGACCAGAGGGTTTTGGGAATAACACTCCTCGAACACCACTTCCCCGCCCACGGTCGGGACCCCGAAGCAGTTGCCGTATCCGGCGATCCCGGCCACCACGCCCTCCATGATGCGCCGGTTGCGGGGCTGATGGGGCGGCCCGAAGCGCAGGGAGTTCATGGCGGCGATGGGACGGGCGCCCATGGTGAAGATATCGCGCAAGATCCCTCCGACACCGGTGGCCGCTCCCTGGTAGGGCTCGACGAAGCTGGGGTGGTTGTGGGACTCGATCTTGAAGGCCACCGCGTAGCCGTCGCCGATATCGACGATCCCGGCGTTCTCGCCGGGTCCCTGCAGCACCTGGGGGCCTTCGGTGGGCAACCGCTTCAGGTGGAGCCTGGAACTCTTGTAGCTGCAGTGTTCGCTCCACATGACGCTGAAGATCCCCAGTTCCGTCAGGTTGGGGGAGCGGCCCAGGATCGACAGGATGCGATCGTATTCGCCCCGGGTCAGGTTGTGCCGTTCCAGCACTTCGGCCGCAATCGAAGGATTGGCTTGCATTTCAGGATCGGGACTGGATCATCGACTGAAACAGGCGCACCCCGTCCTGGCTGCCCAGCAGCGGCTCGCTGGCTCTCTCCGGGTGGGGCATCATTCCCAGGACGTTGCCACCGGAGTTGCAGATCCCGGCCACGTTGGCTATCGAGCCGTTGGGGTTGGCGTCGGCGGTAATCTCACCGTCCGGCCTGCAGTAGCGGAACACCACCTGCCGGTTGCGCTCCAGCCTCCGGAAAGCCTCGGCGTCGAGGGTGTAGTTGCCCTCCATGTGTCCGATGGGAATGTTCCAGACGTCGCCTTCACCGGCCAGGCCGGTAAAGGGAATCCGGGCGTTCTCCACCCGAATCGAGACCTGCCGGCACACGTACTTCAAGCCGCGGTTCCTCAGCATGGCTCCCGGCAGCAGCCCCGATTCCAGCAGTATCTGGAAGCCGTTGCAGATGCCCAGGACCAGTCCGCCCCGGTCGGCGAAACGCCGCACCGCTCCCATCACCGGAGAGAACCGGGCGATGGCGCCGGTGCGCAGGTAGTCCCCGTAGGAGAATCCTCCGGGAACGATGATGGCCTGGCACTCCTTGAGGTCGGTCGACTGGTGCCAGATAAACTCGGCCGGCTGCCGCAGCACCTTGCGAACGGCGTGATAGGCATCGTGCTCGCAATTGCTGCCCGGGAACATCAGCACGCCGAATTTCATCTTCCACCGTCTCCTTGAATCTGGTGGGAAGGCGGAAGCCTTCCCTTCCCCGCGGCCCTCTTTCCCATCCAGGACGACTTTACTCGATCTCGTAGGTGAATTCCTCGATCACCGGGTTGGTCAACACGTCCTCGGCGATCTTTTCCACCTCGGCTTGAACATCTTCCAGAGTCAGCTCGGAGGCAAAGTCGATTTCGAAGAACTTTCCCTGGCGCACCTCGGTGATCCGTTGAAAGCCGATGTTCTGCAGACTTTGATGAATGGTCTTGCCCTGGGGATCCAGAACGCTTTTCTTGAGGCTGACGTAGACTCTAGCTTTCATTTCTCACCCGCCGAAAACACGCTCGAATACGGCGTCCACGTGGCGCAACTGGTGGTCCAGATCGAAGCTGGTCTCGATCTCGGATCGGGACAGGTACTTCAGGATTTCCTCGTCCTGAAGCACCAGGCTCTTGAATTCCACCCCCTCCGACCACACGCGCATGGCGTTTCGCTGCACCCACCGATAGGCCTTCTCCCGGCTGACCCCCTTTCGAGTCAGGTCGAGGAGAATCTGTCCGGAAAAGACCAGCCCCTTCATCAAGTTCAGGTTTTCCACCATCCTGCCCGGGTAGACCAGCAGTCTTTCCAGCAGTCGGGTGGTCTTGGCCAGCAGGTAATCGACCAGTATGGTGGAATCGGGCAGAATCACGCGCTCCACCGAAGAGTGGGAAATATCGCGCTCGTGCCACAGCGCGATGTTTTCCAGGCCGGCCAGCAGGTTGGAGCGCACCACTCGGGCCAGGCCGGAGATCTGTTCGGAGGTCACTGGATTCCTCTTGTGCGGCATGGCCGAAGAGCCCTTCTGCCCGGCCGAGAAGTATTCTTCCACCTCCCGGACCTCGGTGCGCTGCAGCCCCCGGACCTCGGTGGCGATCTTCTCCAGGCTGGCGGCGATCAGGGCCAGCGCCGACAGGAACTCGGCATGGCGGTCACGTTGCACGATCTGGGTCGAGACCGGGTCGGGCTGCAGCCCCAGGATGCGGCAGACGGATTCCTCCACGGTGGGGTCGAGGTGGGCGAAGGTCCCGACGGCTCCCGACAACTTGCCCACTCGCACGCCTTCGGCCGCGACCCGCAGCCGCCTCTGGTTGCGGCGGGCTTCCTGGTGCCACACCGCCAGCTTGAGGCCCAGCGTGGTGGGTTCGGCATGAATCCCGTGAGTCCGCCCCACCATGACCGTTCTCTTGAACTCGTGGGCGCGCTTCTCCAACACCTCGACGAACCGGGCCAGTCCTTCGGTGAGAATCTCCGATGCTTCCTTGAGCTGCAAAGCCAGGGCCGTATCCACCACGTCGGAGGAGGTCAGACCGTAGTGAACGTAGCGGGACTCCGGCCCCACATGCTCGGCCACCGAGGTGGTGAAGGCGACCACGTCATGCTTGACCTCGCGCTCGATCTCGTCGATGCGGGCCACGTCGAAGTCGGCCTTCTCCCGAATGACCCGAGCCGCATCCCGGGGGATGACGCCCCGCTCCGCCAGCACATCCGTGCAGGCCAGCTCCACCTCCAGCCATTTCCGAAACTTGTTTTCCGGAGTCCAGATCCGCCCCATGCGGGGACGGGTATAACGTTCAATCACGGTGGAAAATCCTCCCGAAAAAATGCGGGCTAAAAGCGGATGACCCTGCTCGGACCCGACCGGGAGGCCAAGAGCAGGTTTTCGAGGTCGAAGCCCTTTTTCCCCAGGGCTCTACCGGCGACCATGCGGGCGATATCGGGATGGTTGTTGTTCTCGCTCAGGTGCGCCAGCAGGATATGGGCCGCCTTTCCGTCAAAGTCTTCTTCGAAGAATTTCCCGACGCTTTCGTTGGAAAGATGGCCGTGGCGACTCATGATCCGTTGCTTCACCGCCCAGGGATAGGGGCTGAGGCGCAACATCTCCAGGTCATGGTTCGACTCCAGGACCAGCAGGTCGCTCCCTGCCATGCGTTGCCGCACCAATTGGGTGAGGACACCCAGGTCCATCACATGAGAGATCTTGACCCCCTCGGCTTCCAGGTTGAAGGCCAGGGGATCGGCGGCATCGTGGGGAACGGAAAACGGGGATATCTTCAAGTCGCCGATTTGAAACGACTCTCCCGCGCGGAGGCGCTCCCGCCTCTTCAACACCGGCTTCAGCGAGAGCGCCTCGTAGGTCGCATCTCCGACGAAGGTGAGAATATCACAGGTCTTCAGGAGCCCCGCCAGGCCCTTGACGTGGTCGCTGTGCTCGTGGGAAATGACCAGGGCATCGATGTCTTCCAGCCTTTCGCCGATGGCCAGCAGCCTCCTGGCCGTCTGGGCCCGACTGAAGCCCGCATCCAGGAGCAGCTTGACCCTTCCGGTGGCAATGAAGGTGCAGTTGCCGGAACTCCCGCTGCCCAGAACTGAAACCGTAACCGCCACTGTCGCCCCGCCCGGCTTCACCAGTGGAAATTCAATCTGGCGTGCCTCGGCCGACCGCTCAGCCGCAATCCAGGTCGGCACGGCTGAATCGGACCCCCTCCAGGTTGCCCAGCACGGTGAGCGCTACCCGGCGTGTGTCGAAAACCGAACAGGCCAACGCCTGAACTTCATCCGCGGTCACTCGATCGATATTCAGAATCGTCTCCTGCGGCGGCGTGTAACCCCCGAAATAGAGTTCCTGCCGCGCCAGGTTGGACATGCGGCTGGAACTGGATTCCAGGCTCAGCAGCAGGCTCCCCTTCAGGTGATCCTTGGCGCGCCGGAGTTCTTCGTCATCGACTCGTTGCTGCTTGAGGTCACGGAACTCCCGCACGATGGATCCGACCACTCTGCCCACGTTTTCGAGAGAGGTTCCGGCGAAGACCGACAGACAGCCGGTGTCCCGGAACGAACTCAACCCCGAGTAGACGGCATAGGCCAGGCCCTGTTTTTCCCTGATGTTCTGAAAGAGGCGGGAACTCATTCCGGCTCCCAGGATGGTGCTCAACAGGTAGAACCCGAACCGGTCCCGGTCGGCGAGGGCGCAGCCGGGCACGCCCAGGCAGATGTGGGCCTGTTCCAGCTCCTTCTTGGTGCGCAACGAGATGGGATTGCAAGGCTCGGCCGGGGCCGGGGCTCGCCCGTTCGACCGGCCTTCCAGGTGGCCGAAATGCTTCAGGGCCAGGTCCAGGATGTTGCGGTGGTCCAGGTGCCCCGCGGCCGAGACCACCAGTTGGTCCGGAGTGTAGTGCTCGCGGAAAAAATTCGCCACCCGGTCGCGGTCGAGACGGCTGACCGTCCCTCGCGTTCCCAGGATGGGCCGTCCCAGCGGCTGGTTCCTCCAGAAGTTCTGGGTGAAGATCTCGCAAACCAGGTCGTCCGGACTGTCTTCCTCCATCTTGATCTCCTCCAGGACCACCGAGCGCTCCCGCTCCATCTCGTCGGGATCGAACCGCGGATCGAGGACGAGATCCGAAAGGATGTCGAATGCCGTGGGAAGATGGTCATCCAGGACCTTGGCGCTGTAACAGGCGGTCTCCTTTCCGGTGAAGGCATCCAGGTGGCCGCCGATCGAGTCCACCTCCTTGGCGATCTGTTCGGCCGTGCGCCGCCGGGTGCCCTTGAAGAGCAGGTGCTCCACGAAATGGGCCACGCCGTTCAGTTCAGGGATCTCGCTGCGAGAGCCGGTCTTTACCCAGACTCCCAGGGAAACGGAACGGACATGAGGCATGCGCTCGGTGAGAACGGTGAGCCCATTGTCCAACACGTCCTTATTGACATTCTCCATGGAGTCCGTGTCCCGAGGGTGCGAACTGGATTGTTCCGGAAGACCCGAATGTGGCCGCGGCAGTGGGAAAATCGGTCGAGCCGCGCAGGTGATCGCTTGAGGCATGAAGCTAACACAACACCGGCGGGTTTTCAACGGCCTCAATAGCGGCGCCCCTGTTCCGCGGCCGATTGCGCGAACTCCAACCCATCTGCTATGATCCCCATTCCAGCTTGAACCGATTGAAAACAGGAGACTTCCCGCCATGGCCGCTTCCGGGAGCCAGCTCTTGGGGCTGACCGCCGACGAACTGGCTGCCCTGATGGTGGATTGGGGCGAGCAACCCTATCACGGACGCCAGCTCTACGGGGCCCTCTACCGCCGAAGGCAATTGGACCCCGGGTCGATGACCGAACTCTCCAAGTCTCTGCGGCGGAAGCTCGAGAGCTGCGTCGTTTCCCTGCCCCGGCTGCAAAGGCGCCAGCGAGCGGCCGACGGCACCGAGAAATACCTGCTGGAGCTGACCGACGGGGAAAAGATCGAGTGCGTCCTGATCCCGGAGGGAAAGCGCAACACCCTGTGTATTTCGACTCAGGCGGGCTGCCCTCTGGATTGCCGATTCTGCTTGACGGCCATGCTGGGGTTCAGGCGCAACCTCGATCCGGCGGAGATCCTGGGGCAGATCCTCTACGTGCTGGGTGACAGAAACCTGGCCATAGGCTCGGAAGGGGATGGCAGCCGTCCCGCACTCACCAACCTGGTGCTGATGGGAATGGGCGAGCCCCTTCTCAATCTCGACAACGTCCTCAAGTCCCTGATCATCCTGGCCGATCCCGCGGGATTGGCTCTTTCTCCGCGCCGGATCACCCTGTCGACGGTGGGGCTGGTTCCCCAGATGAGGAGACTGGCTCGGGCGCCCGTCGCACCCAACCTGGCCGTCTCGCTGTCCGCCACCACCGATGAGGTTCGGGACCGGCTGATGCCCATCAACCGAAGGTATCCCATCGAGGCCATCCTGCAGGCCTGCGCCGACTATCCTCTGAAAGGAAACCAGCGGCTGACATTCGAGTATGTCCTCATGGACGGAGTCAACGACAGCGACGACGATGCCCGGCGGCTGGTCAAACTGCTGGCCCACCTGCGGTCAAAGGTCAACCTGCTTCCGCTCAACCCCGGCAATGCCAACGGCTTGAGACCCTCCTCCCGCCAGCGGGTGAACCGCTTTCGGGAGATCCTCACCCGCAAGAGCCTGCCGGCTTATGTCCGGAAACCGAGAGGAATGGACATCTTTGCCGCCTGCGGCCAACTGCACCTGGCGGCCGATCAACCCTCCCGAACCACCCGCACCTCACGGCTGGAAACCAGCTCGTAGCGCACCCGGCGCCAGACGATGGTGGAGGTGAACAGGGAGACCGCCAGGTTGCAGGCCGTCAGCGTCGCCGCCAGCGGCCCCAGAAACAGGTACCCCCAAAAGTCTCGCTTGAGCCTCTCTTGCTGCTCGGGGCGGATCCGCCGGATCATTCTCCAGCGGAACAGACCGCGAACGGCCCCCAGCAACCAGACCACCCCCAACAGGAGCAGCAACGCGCCGCCCTCCAGCCAGCGGATCTCGATCGCTCCCCCCGCCCCGAGGGCCCACGCCAGCAGCTCACCCACCGTCCACCACCAGAACCAGACGAAGGGCCACTCCGAGAGCAGCGCCAACCTCCAGCGGCCTGGCGAGTAGACCTTGGTGATGATGACTTGGCGCGCGGACCATTCCAGCAGCTCTCTCCAGGTGCAGTCTCCGTGGGTGGCCACCAGGCAGCGAGGTTGAAAGTGGACCCGAAGGCCCGCCGCATTCACCGCCTCCGTGAGGGAAAAGTCGTCACTGACGGAATGCTTCCAGAATGCCGGCACGTCCACCGCCGCAAAGGTCGACCGCCGGATGGCCATCGAGCCTCCCCAGGCGAAGTTGTGGCGGTGCCCCCCCAGCAGCGTGGCTATGGAGCTGTTCCAGGTGGCCCGCAGAAGGCTGGCCAGGTTTCCGCTGCGGGGGAAGAACCACCGGTATCCGGTGGAGGCTCCGATTTCGGGGTCCCTCAAGGGGGACAGGAGGTCCCGCAGCCACTGCCGGTGAGGCCGCCCGTCCGAATCTGCAAAAACCAGGACCTCCGAATCCGGATCCGCCTGGTCCAGCGCCCGCAGGAGGTTGTGCACCTTCTCTCCGCGCTGGTTCGAGTGCCCGGACACCACGAACTTGACCCGCCGTCCGGGAAATTTCCGGGCCGCCCGGCGCAGGTCCGCCAGCGAGGGATCGGACTCGGTGGAGGTCACGAAGAGGACCTCGTAGTCTTCAAACTCCTGATCCAGGACGGCCTCCATGTTCTCCTGCAACTCGAAATCGGTCCCCTTGCAGGGAACGATCACGGAAGCCGGAGGCGTCCAGGCGGGCGGCGCTGGTGACAACCGGCGGTCGAGGTAGCGCCGGTAGCTCAGGCTGTGCCAGGCGCCGAGCAAGCCCTTGAGGAGAACCACTCCGGCAAGAAGGAGGAAAAGCAGGTCCATGAAGGAGGAGTCGCGGACTTGGGTCGGGGGGAGACGGGGCTACTCCCAGCGAAAGACCTTCACCGCCGCCCAGATCGAGACGATGCTCCACAATCCCAGGCCGGCCGCCTGGAGCCAAAGACTCGGAAGCGTCGCGCCTTCCAGCACAATGCTTCGCATGCCGTCAGCCAGGTAGGTCAGGGGGAAGAACTCGGTGACCAGCCGTACCGCCTCGGGCAGATTGGAGCGGCTGAAGAAAACCCCCGAGAGGAGCATCATGGGCAGCGACACCACGTTGGCCAGGGGGACGACCTGATCTTCGGTCCTGGCGATGCCGGCCAGGAAGAAGCCGATGGCCAGGAATACGGCTCCCCCCAGCAGACCCATGGCGAAGAGATCCAGCAGCCGTCCCATGAACTGCAGGTCGAAGAAGACGATCCCCACCCCGACCAGGACGACGATTTGCGCCAGCAGGACCATCAGCCGCATGGTCACCTGGGCCGCAATGAAGTCCTGGGGTCTCATGGGAGTCACCGACAGGCGGCGAAGCACCCCCCGTTTGCGGAGCGAAACGAACCCGAAGGCCACCCCGAATATGCCGCTCTGCATGATGGCCAGCGACAGCACCCCGGGAAGCAGGAAGTCGATATAGCTGGAGCGGCGGGCGGCTACCGGTTGGAGAGTCATTGGAACTCGATCCGGCGCCGAATGCATCCCGAAAGTGTCATCGTCCAGCACCTTGCGCAGGATAAGCAGCCCCAACTGAGTCTCCTCGGGCGCGCCGTCATTGACCAGGACCCTCAGCGCCGTCCCCTTGGCGGCATCGAACTCCTCGGGAAGGACGAGAACCAGGTGACGCTTTCCGGCCGTGAGCTGCTCCACCTCGGAGCTTTCCGCCCCACGGGTGACCTGAACCGTCCGGACCTCCCCGAGCCTCCCGGCGAGCCGCTCGGCCGACTCATCCTTCCCGCCCGCCACTCCGATCCGGATTTTCTCCAGACCCTCGAAGCTGACGAATCCGAACAGGAAGACCATGAAGAGCGGCAGCAACAGGGTCCAGATGATGGCTTCCTTCTGGCGGAGGAACATCTTCAGCGACGCCACCGTCAATTTCCACCAAAGCCGCATAGGGGGTTATTCCTCCTGCAAGGCGTGGCCGGTGAGGTGGAGAAAGACGTCCTCCAGGTTGGCCAGCCGCTCCACCCGCTCCTTCTTGAATCCGGATGCCAACAGGTCGCCGATGAGGTTCCGGGGAGGCGCGTCGGCAACGATCCTCCCCCGGTCCATGATGGCCACTCGATCGCACAACTCTTCGGCCTCTTCCATGTAGTGCGTCGTCAGGACCACCGTCTTGCCTTCGGAGCGGATTCTGCGAATCACTCCCCAGAGGTGGCGTCGAGCCTGAGGGTCCAGTCCGGTGGTGGGCTCGTCCAGAAATACCAGCAGCGGATCGTTCACCAGGGAGGCGGCGATGGAGAAACGCTGCTGCTGCCCCCCCGAGAGCTGTTCCACCTGAGCCTTGGCGCGATCCTGCAGGTCCACCTCGCCCAACAGTTGCATGGGATCGACCGGCCGGCCGTAGAGTTCTCCCAACAGCAGCAGCAACTCCTTCAGGTCGAGTTTCTGGAAAAAGGAGGCCGACTGGAGCTGAACGCCAATCCGCTGCTGAACCTGGCGCGGGTGCCTGCCGACGTCCAGTCCATCCAGAACGACCGTCCCGGCATCGATGGGCCTCAGCGTCTCGATCATTTCCAGAGTGGAGGTCTTTCCGGCGCCGTTGGGACCCAGGATGCCGAAGATTTCCTGGCGATGGACCGAAAAGCTGACCCGGTCGACGGCGACCAGGTCTCCGTATCTCTTGCACAGGTTGTCGACAGCCAGAATCACCGATGACACTTGTCTCGAATTCCCCTGTTTCACCCTGTATGAGCCGCCCCCTCGTATGGAAGGGCTTTGCGGGTAGGCGAAAAGTGAAGAGTGGAGAGTGGAGAGTGGAGAGTGGAGAGCGGTTCGTGGAGGCTTTCGGGAACAGGCAAGCTCCCGATGACCTCGTTGCGCTTTCTTGAAAGACTTCGCCGAGATCGACAAATTGCTTGACGTGTCGATTAAATCACTCTCCACTCTGCACTCTCCACTCTCCACTCTCCACTACAGGGATTTGCCCTCTGACGGACCCTGCGGTATTTTAGTCGGAGGTCCCGGCAGCCCGTCCGGCAACCCGACCCTGGTCAAACGGGACGGCGCCGATTCCCAACTTCAGGATTTCCCATGAAACACCCGCTCGCCCTCCTGGTTGTCCTCGTGGCGGCACTGTCCCTGGGAGGGTTGGCGGCGGCGATCATGCAATCACGGCCCCATGCCTCAAGCCCCTCGTCCGAAGATCGCCCGCTTGCCTACCCCAAGGCCAGAAAGGCCGACCAGGTCGACCGCTACCACGGCGTCGACGTCCCGGACCCCTACCGCTGGCTCGAAACCCCGGATTCGCAAGAAACCCGTTCCTGGATTCAGGCCCAGAATGCGCTGACTTTCCGATACCTGGGCAAAATATCCCAGCGGGCGCCCATCAGGAGAAAGCTGGAGCGGCTGTGGAACTACGAGCGCTACAGCGTGCCTCACAAGGAAGGCGGCCGCTACTTCTACCGAAAGAACGACGGTCTGCAGAACCAAAGCGTGCTCTACACGGTGGCCGGCCTGACCGGAAAGCCGCGTGTGCTGCTGGACCCCAACCGGCTTTCCGATCAAGGGACCATCGCCCTGGCCAACTACTCCATCAGCCCTGATGGCCGTTTCATGGCCTACGGTCTCTCAACCTCCGGTTCGGATTGGATGGATTGGAAGATTCGAGAGGTCTCGACAGGCAAGGACTTGAAGGAGAAACTGCGTTGGATCAAGTTCTCCGGAGCCTCATGGGACCGCGACAATCGGGGATTCTACTACAGCCGCTACGATGAACCCAAGGGAACTCCCGGCCCGGCGGACACCCACTACCATCAGAAACTCTACTACCATCGGATCGGCAGGCCCCAGTCCGAGGACGTGCTGATTTATGAGCGTCCCGACCGGAAGGAATGGGGCTTCAGTCCCCAGGTCACCGAAGACGGGAAGTACCTGGTCATTCACGTCTGGAATGGGACCGACAGGCGAAATCGTGTCTATGTCCAGTCCCTTGAAGGCGCGACCTCGGAGGTCGCTCCCCTGCTGGACGACTTCGACGCTTCCTACCGCTTCATCGGGAACGAGGGTCCCCTTTTCTGGTTCAGTACCGACCTGGAGGCTCCACGCGGGCGAGTGATTGCGGTGGATATCCGAAGGCCGGGCCGGTCACACTGGCGGGAAGTCATCCCCGAGATGGCCGAAACACTGGAACAGGTGAGCCTGGTCAACCATCGGTTCATCGCCACCTACCTCAAGGACGCCAACTCCCGGGTGCGGCTCTTCGGGATCGAGGGACAGTCCGCCGGCGCCATCGACCTTCCCGGCCTCGGCACCGTCACCGGCTTCGACGGCAGGAAGGACGACTCGGAATCCTTCTTCGGTTTTGCGGGCTTCACCACTCCCCTGACCATTTTCCACCAGGACCTCGAATCGGGTGAGCGCCGGCTCTTCCGGGAGCCGAGCGTCGATTTCGACGCCCGCGCCTATGAGACCCGGCAGGTCTTCTTTCGAAGCAAAGACGGGACCCGAATCCCGATGTTTCTGACTCACCGCAAGGACCTCTCGAGGGAGCGGACGCACCCAACCTTCCTGTACGGCTACGGGGGGTTCAACATTTCCCTGACCCCCTACTTCTCCGTCTCCAACCTGGTCTGGCTGGAGCTGGGGGGCGTGTTGGCCGTCCCCAATCTGAGGGGAGGAGGCGAGTACGGAGAGGCCTGGCACAGGGCCGGAACCAAGGAGAAGAAGCAGAACGTCTTCGATGACTTCATTGCGGCCGCCGAATGGCTGATACGGCGCGGATACACCCGTCCCTCCCAATTGGCCATCGGCGGGCGCAGCAACGGAGGGCTGCTGGTGGGAGCCGTCATGACCCAGCGGCCGGAGCTGTTCGGCGCGGCGCTGCCGGCCGTCGGGGTGCTGGACATGCTGCGTTTCCAAGAATTCACCATCGGATGGGCCTGGGTTTCGGACTACGGCTCCTCCGAGGACCCCCAGCAGTTCAAGGCGCTGCTGGCTTACTCCCCGCTTCACAACCTTCGGCGCGGCGCCCGCTACCCGCCCACCCTCATCACCACCGCCGACCATGACGACCGGGTGGTTCCGGCCCACAGCTACAAGTTCGCCGCCGCCCTGCAGGAGGCCCAGGGGGGCGAGGCGCCCGTGCTCATCCGCATCGAGACCCAGGCCGGCCATGGAGCCGGCAAGCCCACTCGCAAGGTCATCGAGGAAGTGGCCGATCAGTGGGGCTTCCTGGTTCACACCCTGAAGATGGACCTGTCCGATCTGGAGGCGGAGGACTCCTCCCCGACCGGAAAGAACTGATGGCGACCTCCCAACCCGACCTCTCCTTCCTCTGGCCGCTGCTGAAAGGCCTGTTGGTGATCTATGTGGTCCTGCTTGGAAGCGTCTACCTGTTCCAGAGGAAACTCCAGTACTTCCCCAACGCCGATCCTGTTCCCCTGCCGCAGGGAGAGGTATATCGAGGACTTCAAGAGGTCGAGCTGGAAACAGAGGACGGCATCCGGTTGCTGAGCTGGCACTGGCCGGGAGACGGGCCGCTCACCCTGGTCTATTTCAGTGGCAACGGCGGCAACCGCGCCGATCGCCTGGAGTGGGCGCGGGACTTTCACCGCCTGGGCTACGGCCTCTTCCTGCTGGAATACCGGGGATATGGAGGCAACCCGGGAACTCCCTCCGAAACGGGTCTCTATCGGGACGCCCAGGCAGCCCTGGACTGGCTCTCCAGGGACCCGGGGCGAAAACTGGCTTACCTCGGTGAGTCGCTGGGGTCCGGGGTGGCGGTGGAGATGGCGACCCGGGTTGCTCCGGCCGGACTCATCATCCAGTCGGGTTTCTCGTCGGCGGCCGATGTCGGCAGACACAGGTATCCCCTTCTGCCGGTGGGCCTGTTGATGAAGGACCCTTTCGATTCTCTGCCCAAGATCAGGGGCCTGAGCTGCCCCCTGCTGGCCATTCACGGCGACCGGGACAGGACGGTCCCCCTCTCCCTGGGACGGGCGCTCTTTGAAGCGGCCCCGGAGCCCAAGGAGTGGCTGCCGGTTCCCGGCGCCGCCCACAACGACGTGTCGGTTGTCGGGGGACAATCCTATTGGAAGAAGATCGACGACTTCCTGCAAGAAGTCTCCGGCAGTGGGCCGGAAAGCGAGGCTGCGCCTTAGCCCGCAAGCGTTGAAAGGAAACATGAGCACAACGACCCCGAAGACCCTCTACCTGGCCAATCCCTACGGCTTCTCGGCCCAGCAGCGCCAGGGGCCGCTGCAGGAACTGGCGGCGGCCCTGGAATCGATGGGCGCCGAGGTGTGGGAGCCCTTTGCCCGCAACAACCAGGTCGACCGAACCAGTCCCAACTGGGCCTATCGGATCGGCCAAGCCGACCTTCGCGACGTGCGCGAGGCGGATGGGTTGTTTGCCGTCGTCAACGGCTGTCCGCCGGACGAGGGCGTGATGGTGGAGCTGGGCATGGCCATCGCCTGGGGGAAGCCGGTGTTCCTGTTCCGGGACGATTTCCGGCGCTGCACCGACAGCGAGGGCTATCCGCTCAACCTGATGGTGTTCACCGGTCTTCCGGAAAAGGGCTGGGAAGCCAGTTGGTACACCTCGATCGAGGAACTGGCCGATCCGGAAAAGGCGCTGGCCCGATGGTTGAGGGACAGGTAATGTTACGTTTTCGAAAGCGAGGCTCGCCCCTGTTGACGGTCCCCGCATCGTTCAGAACCGGCTTGCAGACATTGCCATTGCGGAAGGTCCGGATGCTGGCCGTCAAGCCAGACTACCGTCTTCCTTGAGTCTCTTGATGATGTCTTGCAGAATCTTTCCCTTGACGGAGTCGAACTGTACCCGTACCTGAAACGTTTGCATTGTTCCTTTGGGGCCCCGGTCGAACAGTTTTCCTTCGATGACGCAAGGTGTGTTGGAGGTTAGGGCGGTCGTCTTGCAAGAGGGCCGGGAATCTTGACGACCAAATCGTCCAAGGTTTATCCGCGTAATGCCGGGCGTCCGCCTGATGATCTCGAACAGGCGCCGGGCGTCATCCGACGGAATATCTCGGAGATTCTCCACCGTTCTTCCCCAAATCGTACCGTGGCTCTTCGGGGAGTAAATATCAACTCCAACCCAAGCCGTTGAGTCTTGGGATACCCCACCGTTTTGCATGTGCAACCAAGGGTCACCATACTTGTTGTCGCGGACCTGTATCCATTCCTCTGAAACTCCTTCGATAGCCGCGGGTGAATGAACGGCGTCATTTTCAAGTGTCCTCAGAGTATCCAAGACCACCTTATCTATCAAGGTCGTGGGAAACTGGTTCCTCACAGGTAGCTCGTTTTTCTTCAGACGATCGATCACCTTCGGAAAGATGAAACCTGGACCGACGATGCTATCGCATCCGGCACCGCGGCAAGCCGCACGGATTGAGGCCATCAACTTCCGGCGGTCAAACGGTTCCGGCTCCCCGGTGGACTTGAGGACACTCTAGTCAGCCTCGGAGCGCAAGATATTCAGCAAGATTTGTGCGGCCTGCTGCGGCGTCGGCACAACCTTGTCCGCGTAGAAGGCGAGCGTCTTGTTGTTTAGGTGTATAGGTTCCGCGGCGACGACCGGTTTGCCCGCGTGCTTCGCGTGGATAACGCCGCAGGTGGATCCTATGGATGCACACCACATGTTGACGAGCAGTCCATCCGCAGATTCGATTCTGAGGAGATCCGCTTCGACGATTGTGTGAGGGTTTGTTGCTATATTGGGCTGAAAGTCTTTGTCCGATTGTATGACATCAGTGGGATCCGAAAAATCCAGGTACTCTTCGTATTGCCGCTTGACGGCGCTACGCCACGCGTGTACCTCGTTCTCGCTTTGACCGCTGATCGGGCCGGCAAGGTAGACTTTGAACTTCCGGGTTTTGGACATATCCCTCACCTTAAGTCGTTAAAGAAAGGAGGGATAACCGCCATTTTTCGGCTCTGTCGGACAGTGAGGGACATTAGCCCATTGGCGCCGAATGATCAAGTCCGCTGCTTCGCTGCTTCTGCTTCACTGCTTCGTTTCGATACCTGATTGGCCACAAGATGCACAACAACGGGAATCGTCAAGCCTCACATCTTATCCTGTGCCTTTTGTGCTTTTTGTGGTTGAGCCTTTTGCAACAACCGGTGTGCTATCATGTTTGGTAAGTGTGACGGCAGAAACGGAGGCCACGATGGTCGATTCAAAAGAGTTGGAAGAAATCCTGACCCGGGGTCTTCACAATAAGGCGCACGCTCGAGTCATTGCGGAAGCGATCCGCGGGGCCACGGCGGACAATGAGGCGCATGCCCAAGTTATTGAGGAAACAATTCGGGAGGCTACAGCAGGCCTCAAACAACGCAGCCGCCACCCGAGTGGGACTGTGGATGATCGTATGGGTGACGATGAGATGGGTGATCCGCTTTTCGGGTCTCACCTTCGCAAAGCGTTTCGCACCATTCGGGGACGTGCCTGAAGGATGGCTGACGATAATCTGTCCAAACTGAAGCTTTTTGTCCAGGCCCTGATTTCCGTTGCAGCATTGGGTGCTGCTCTTTACGTCATACTCAGCGGTAGGTACCCGCCGGAACAAGCCGCTTGGGCGGCTGGGATTGCTGGTGTCGTGATCGGCTACTGGCTGAGATGAGCACAACGACCCCAAAAACCCTCTATTTGACCACGAAGAGGAACGACGAACTATGAATGGACACGAAAGAACGCCAATCAATTGAACATCCAACGTTTTTCCTCGAATGATCCGCAGGAAGGGGCGATACCACGCTCACGACTCACCACTCGCCACCAACCGCTGCCGTTCTTCCCCTCCCCAAATCCGATCTTGATTCCTCGGGAATGGATGGGGTAATCTTTCGCTAGTCGTCCACCGTTGGTGCGTCGTGCGGCGTCCCAACCATCCTGCCAAGTCCTCACGCAATCCGCTTCAGGCGGTCGAGAATCCTGCAGGGAACAGGTAAGCCCTGGCCCGCATTTCTCACCGGGTCGCTGGAAAAATCATGAATGACATTCGGTCTTCGGAAATGCCTTCCCATGACGTGCTATTGGTGGGTGGCGGAGGCGCCGGCCTGAGAGCCGCTATTGCCGTTTCCGAGGTTGACCCCAATCTGAGCGTGGCGGTGGTCTCCAAGGTCTATCCGATGAGGAGCCACACGGTGTCGGCGGAAGGCGGGGCCGCGGCCGTCATCAAGGGGGGCGACAGCCTGGACGAACACGCCTACGACACCATCTCCGGCGGGGACTGGATGTGCGACCAGGATGCCGTGGAGCTCTTCGTCAACGAGGCCCCGCGGGAGATGCTTCAACTGGAGCACTGGGGCTGCCCCTGGAGCCGGGAGCCGGACGGGCGGGTGGCCGTTCGCCCCTTCGGCGGGATGAAGAAGGAACGCACCTGGTTCGCCGCCGACAAGACCGGCTTCCACATGCTCCACGCGCTCTTTCAGACCTCTCTCAAGTACAGATCCATCACTCGCTACGACGAATGGTTCGTCACCAGGCTCCTGGTGGAGGAGGGCCGCGTGCAGGGCGTGGTGGCCATCGAGCTGATGACGGGCAGGATTCAGGCCATCACCGCCAAGTCCGTCATCCTCTGCACCGGCGGTTGCGGAAAGGTGTTTCCCTTCACCACCAACGCCAACATCAAGAACGGTGACGGCATGGCGCTGGCCTACCGGGCCGGAGTCCCTCTGAAGGACATGGAGTTCGTGCAGTACCATCCCACCGGACTCCCCTTCACCGGGATTCTGATCACCGAAGCCTCCAGGGCCGAAGGCGGGTTCCTGCTCAACAAGGACGGGTACCGCTACCTGCAGGACTACGATCTGGGAACGCCTCAGCCCAAGCCGGTGCTGCGGTCCATGGAGCTGGGCCCTCGGGACCGCTTGTCGCAAGCCTTCATGAAGGAGTTGGACAAGGGCCGCACGCTCGAGGGACCCTACGGACCCTACGTCCATCTCGACCTCACCCACCTGGGCAGGAAGATCATCGACACCAAGTTGCCCTTCGTTCGCGAACTTTGCCTCAAGTACGAGAACATCGATCCGGTGAGGGAGCTGATTCCGGTCCGCCCGGTGGTCCACTACATGATGGGCGGCGTCCACACCGACATCCAGGGCGCCACGCCCCTGGAGGGACTGTTCGCTGCCGGCGAAGTGGCTTGTGTGAGTATCAACGGCGCCAACCGTCTGGGCTCCAATTCCCTGACCGAGCTGCTGGTTTTCGGCGCCCGGGCGGGACAGGCCGCGGCCGAACACGCCTTGCAGGACAAGCCGCTGAGCGCCGGCATCGAAGCCCAGGCGGCCGATGAGAAGAGGCGCCTGGAACGGGAGTTCCTCCACAAGAGCGACGGCGACGAACCCATTGCGGGCCTGCGCACGGAAATGCAGGCCACCATGGAAAAGAGCGCCGGAATCTACCGGACGGGGGCACTGCTCGAAGAGGCCCAGGCCAACGTCGCCGAACTGAAGGAACGTTTCCGCCGGGTCGCCATCCAGGACCACAGCCACACCTTCAACACCGAGTTGATGGCCGCCCTGGAGCTCTCCTACATGTTGGACGTGGCCGAGGCCGTGGTCGAGTGCGCCTTGCATCGAACCGAGTCCCGGGGCGCCCACCAGCGGACGGACTTTCCGCAGCGGGACGACGAGCGGTTTCTGGCCCACTCCCTGATCTCTCACCGCCCCGGCGATCGACCCAAGGTGGAATACCTGCCCGTCACCATCACCCGCTGGCCCCCGGGCGAACGGGTTTACGGCCGGCCGGCAACCGAAGCGCCACGGGGCTGACCGCGCCGGCGCACCCGGCGTGCCGGTTTCGTTTTTTGGAGGTGACCGGACTGCTTCCGAACGATTCCGAACGAATGGAATACCGGGAATCCATCACCCTAGAGGAGACATGGCTGAAACGATAACCATCGAAGTGGCCCGCTACCGCCCCGAGCAGGAGGGCGAGCCCACCTTCCAATCCTACGAGGTCCCCTTCAGCAAGGACTGGGTGGTCCTGGACGCCTTGAACTACATCAAGGACCACCTGGACGGTTCCCTGTCCTTTCGCTGGTCCTGCCGGATGGGAGTCTGCGGGAGTTGCGGCATGACCGTCAACGGCGAACCCAAGCTGACCTGCGCCACCTTCCTGTCCCACTATTCCCCCGGGCCGATCCGGGTGGAGCCCCTTCAGAATTTTCCGGTGGTGCGGGACCTGGTTATCGAAATGACCGATTTCCTGGAGAAACTGCAGTCGGTGAAACCCTGGATCGTCCGAAAGGACGACCCCGCCCCCGCCGAGGGAGAGTTTCTGCAAACGCCGGAAGAGCTGGATGAATTCAAGCAGTTCAGCATGTGCATCAACTGCATGATTTGCTACGCCGCCTGTCCGGTCTACGGGCTCGACCCCCAGTTCATCGGACCGGCCGCCATTGCCCTGGCTCAGCGATACAACCTGGATTCCCGCGACCAGGGCGAGCAGGAGCGCCTGGATGTCCTCTCCCAGCACGAGGGAATTTGGGGATGCACCTTCGTGGGAGAGTGCACCGAAGTCTGTCCCAAGAACGTGGACCCGGCGGGAGCCATCCAGCAATACAAGCTCGCGGCCACCAAGGACTGGTTCAAGTCCTTCCTGATGCCCTGGAGCAAGCCATGAAGCCATCGACGGCTTATCGCCAATACCATCCCAAGTGGCACAGGACCCGGGTCTCGACCCTCTGGTGGAGCCGAAAGTGGTCCTACCTGAAGTTCATGCTCCGGGAACTCAGCAGTGTCTTTGTGGCTTTCTACGTGGTGATCCTCCTGCTGCAGCTTCATGCCCTGAGGGGAGGTCCCGAGGCCTACCTGGAGTTCCAGCAATGGCTCGAGAACCCGCTGCTGGTGATCCTCAACGGCATCGGGTTTCTCTTCGTGCTCTTTCACGCGGTGACCTGGTTCAACCTGGCGCCCAAGGCGATGGTGGTCCGCTTGCGAGGCAGACGGCTCCCCGACGTGCTGGTGGCCGCTCCCAACTACGCGGCCTGGCTGGCGGTTTCCGCGCTGATTGTCTTTCTTCTCCTGCGAGAGGGTTGACCCATGGCCAATCGATCCAACGAACCCCTTCTCTGGGCCCTCTTCAGCGGGGGAGGCGTGGCGGCCGCCTTTCTGATCCCCATTCTCTTCTTTCTCTACGGGCTGGCTTTCCCCCTGGGATGGCTGCAGCCGCCCGACTATGAGAGAACGCTGGACCTGGTCCGGCATCCCCTGGCCCGGCTGGCCCTGTTCCTGCTCTGCTTCCTGTCGCTCTTTCACTGGGCTCATCGATTTCGCTTCACCCTCTACGACGGCCTGCAGATCAAGCACCTCGATCCGGTCATCAATCTCTTCTGCTACGGAGGAGCCGTGACGGGAACGGTGGCGGCCGCCTACCTGTTGTGGACCCTCCCGTAACGCGACCGAACGGCATTGTCGGGCAGGGAGGGCGACAATGGGTCAAAGTTCTCAAACACAGGCTGACCAGCCCGCTTCTTCATGGCTACCCCCTCATCGTGAGTACCCACGTTTTCTGGCATCTGCGGCAAGAGCCGGCTCAGGGCAGCACGATCTCCACGGCCGAGGATTCGCGGGGGACCTGGGAGGTGAGTATGGCCACGGCCTCGTAGGACCCCAGCCTGATGTCGTTGCGCTCGTTGTCCTTCAGGTTCCAGACTTCCGTGAACTTCCATTCCTTCTGAGGCAGCAGGGCATGGCTGCGGATCACCGGCGTAAAGAAGTAGCCCTTCGACCAGCGCCAGACCTCGAATCCCGTCTGCTTCTCTCTGACGACAAAGTCGTAGGTCTGGCTCGAGTCGAAGTTGAAGCTCAGAAAGTAGTCGGTCGGGTTCTTGACCACAAGCAACAGATCGACCGCCTCGGGTTTTTTCCGGAACTCCAGGCTCAGAACGGGGTCAGCCCGGCTGATCACCACCTCGGACCCGGGTCGCTCGGGCTCGGTCTCGGTCTCCGGCTCCATGGGATCGCCGAAATTGCGGCCGTTGACCAAGGCCGATTTCAGCCGGTAGCTCTCCGAGCCCCAGTCGGAAAAGACACCCACCTCCACGATCCCCAGCCCTCGGTCGAAGATCATCTCCAGGCCTGAAGCCTCGCAATCCGGACAGGTCAGGTAGCTCAAACGGTTGGCCACCGGAAGTCCGTCATCGCCGGGAGACTGGTCGAGGAGGGCGTCGGCCGATTCCCCCACCGGAAACAGGGGAATCTCCTCCCGGTCCTGATCCTGAGCGATCAAGCGAAGGAACCGACGAGTGTCCTGATCGTAGCGAACCACCAAGTTCTGCTCGCCTTCCAGACCCGGTACAAACGGAAGTTGATTGAAAACGTAGTAGGTCGTCCACTTCAAGATAGGCCTGGCGATGATCTCGACCTTGACCTGAGTGGTTCTCTGAAACCGGCTGTCCTCCCGATCGTAGATCCAGCGGTTTCCGAGTTGGAGCGGGAGATAGTCGGGACTGAGAAAATGGTCCTGCCGAACCTCGGTCTCATCGGGGAGGGAAACCGGGTTGGCGCGGGCAGGCGGTTCGATTCCCCACGGCGCCGGAACAGACCACAGGCTCCACAAGACTCCGCAGGCGGCGGCATTGGCTATGGAACTGAACCGTGCCATGAGGCTCACACAGACGGGATTGACCAGGCCACGACTCGCGCAATGGTCAAGACATCGACTCGATGTGCCCCCTGTTTTCTTAGCATCCTAGCACATTCGTTCAAGGTAGCACCGGTGGTGAAGACATCGTCCACCAGGAGGACCGAACGCTTGCGGACGGCCGCCCGATCGGCCACTCTGAACGCGCCCTGGATGTTTCGGCGCCGCTGCCCGCGCGAGAGCCCCGCCTGGACCGCGGTGGACCGATGCCTGACGAGAACCCTGTCCATCAGAGGGACTTTCGTCCAACGACTCAGGTGCCGGGCCAGCAACCCGGCCTGGTTGAAGCCGCGTTCCTTCCGGCGGGCCTTGTGGAGGGGCACCGGCACGATCATGTCCGGACCCCGCTCCTGACAGCCCTGCACCCAAAGCGTGTGGATCAGGCGGGCCAGCGGACGAGCCAGGCTGGGATGGGAGCCGTACTTGAACTGGTGGATGATGGCCTGGAGAGGATCCTCCAGCCTGCCGTAGGATCGGGCGAAATCGAAGTGGAAGTCGCCTCGGCGGCAGGCCGCGCACAAGACCTTCTCCGCCGGCAGATTGCCGGACGCAAAGGCATAGCCGCACCGGTCGCAAAGAATTCCGTCCAGCCGGGCGACATGCTGCCAGCAGGGCCGGCAAACGACCCCGCACCCCAGGGTTTCCACCGAGCTCTGACAGACCACGCAAGTGGCGGGAGACAGGACTGAAACCAGCGCGTCGAATAGAGGGCGCCACCGCCCGGAGATGGAATTCAAACGACGGACCGCGTAGCGAGGGAGGGACTGATGGAACAGGATTCAAACGACGAACCGGACAGCGAGGGAGGGGCTAGTAGAAGTGGGATTCCTCCAGAAGACCTTCTTCCTGTTTTTCCTGGCAGCTAATGCAATAGCGCGTCCATGGAACCGCCTCCAGCCTCCTGGCTTGAATGGCGTTTCCACAGGCGATGCACACGCCGAAGGAGTCGGTGCCCACCCTGGCCAGGGCTTCCTCCACCAGTTGCATGATGGACCGTTCCGTGCTGCTATGGCTGAAAAGAAACTCCTTGGTGTAGGAGCTGGCCGCCTTGTCGGCAACGTCCTGGGAACTCTCCTCGTCCGCCTCACGGCCATACTGCTCCGTCTTGGAGACCATCCGGTGGAGTTCTTCCTTCTTTGTCAGCAGCTTCTTTCTGAAGTGGTCCAGTTTCTTGGCATCCATGACCATGACGTGCGAACGCGATGCTGGAGCGACGACGGCCCTGCCGACCTGCCAAGGTCGCGGCAACGAAACCGGGAATGCTACCCCATATGAGCGGTGAACCCCAAACTATTTGTGACGCGGAATCCGTTTCATGCCTCAGGACATTTGCGGCAACGAGTCAGGGGGCTCCGTTGCGGAAGGGTTGGAATCATCGATCTTGCCGGCGCCGCGCCACAGGCGCTCCAGGTTGTAGAAAGACCGCCTGTCCGGAGAAAAAATATGGACGACGAACTCCGAATAGTCCATCAGGACCCACTGTGCCTGCCGGTAACCCTCGATGTGGTCGGGCGTTTTTCCAACTCTCTTCAATCTGATCTCGATTTCGTTGGAGATCGCCTGGATCTGGGGAGCCGAGGCGCCCGAACAAATGATGAAGTAATCGGTAAAGGCCGCCATTTCCCTGAGGTCCAGAACGATGAGGTCGAGCGCCTTCTTGTCCCGGGCGGCTTCAAACGCACAACTGAGGAGGGGTTCGTCCGTGTTCAACAAGCACCTCTGTAGAGACGGTTCTTCCCGATGTATTCCAGCACTGCCGGCGGCAGCATCTCGGCCACCGTCTGCCCCCGCCGAATCCGTTCCCGGACTTCCGAGGACGAAACAGGGTTGGAGAACTCACGATACAGGTAGCAACGATTGTTCGGATCCAGAGAAATCGGGTTTCGGTCGCCGACCGGACAGATGGACCCGAGAAACGCATCGGGGACTCTCAGGGTCAGTTGGCGCTCATCGAAGCCGGGCCGGGCAAAGACCAGAAACCGGCAGAGCCGGGGAAGACGCTCGAAGTCCTTCCAGCTCGAAATATCCAGAAACGTATCGATGCCCAGGATGAAAAAGACTTCCGAGGCGGCTCCAAGGCGTTGCTTGAACTGCCGAATGGTGTCCACCGAGTAGGACTTCCCCTCCCGGCCATGCTCCAGGCTGGAGGGAACCAACCGGGGGTGGTCGATGGCGGCCAGAGACACCATGGCGTGGCGGTCAAGAAAATTGGCTTCCGTCCTTCGAGTCTTGTGGGGGGGGCGCACCGACGTTACCAGATAGACCCGCTCCAGTGCCGCCAACCTGAGGGCTGCCTCCGCCAGTTGGAGGTGACCCCGGTGAATGGGATCGAAGGTCCCTCCCAGCAAGCCGACTCGAACCACCCGGTCATTCATTTGATCGATAGCCGCCCGCGGCCGGCGCTGCCGGCGCGGCCATTCTCTCCAACATGCCCCAGATTGTGACCTTGAGGTCCTCAAGACCTTGACCGGTTACCGCGGAAATGGCGTGAAAATCCAGGCCGCGCTCCCGCGCCACCCGGCTCAGCGCCTCCAGGTGAGTCGAATCGCCCATGGCATCGATCTTGGAGGCGACCACCAGGGTCGGCTTTCGGAGCATTTCCGGATTGAAGGCGGCCAGTTCCCGATTGATGGTCTCGTAGTCGAGGGCCGGATCTCGTCCATGGTCTCCCGCCAGATCCACCAGGTGCAGAAGCACCCGGGTCCGTTCGATATGGCGCAGAAACTGGATGCCGAGTCCCTGTCCAAGATGAGCTCCGGCAATCAGCCCCGGAATATCGGCGACCACAAAGCTCCGATAGTCCTCCAGTTCGACCACTCCAAGGTTCGGCTCCAGGGTGGTGAACGGGTAGTTGGCGATCTTGGGCCTGGCAGCCGAAAGGCGAGAGATCAAAGTGGACTTCCCCACGTTGGGAAAGCCGACCAGCCCCACGTCGGCCAGGAGCTTCAGCTCCAACTCGATCTGGCGGCTCTCTCCGGGAAAACCGTACTCGAATCGGCGGGGCGCCTGGTTCACCGAGCTGGCGAACTGCGCGTTGCCCCTGCCTCCGCGCCCCCCCCGACACAGCAGGACCTTTTCGTCGGCAACCAGGAAGTCGTGAACCAGCTCGCCGCTGCCGGCGTCGCGGGCAAGGGTGCCGACCGGCACGGTCAGAGTCAGATCCGGAGCGTCTCTTCCGTGGCACTTGCTTCCAAGGCCATGGGTTCCCCGCCTGGCCCGAAAGTTTCTCTTGTATCGGTACTGGATCAGTGTGTTGTGGCGCATGGAGGCCTGCATGTAGATGTGCCCCCCACGCCCCCCGTCGCCACCGGCGGGCCCTCCTCGGGGAACGAACTTCTCCCGGCGGAAGGCAACGCAGCCCGACCCGCCGTCTCCGGCCCTGACGCTGATGGAAGCTTCATCCAGAAACATCCCGACTCCAAAAACAAAATCCCCTGCCGTGAACTTCCAACGTCCACTACAGGGGATTCATGCGGATCAGGTTTTTCTATTCAGCCGCGGGATAGATGCTGACAAACCGACCTTTTCGTCCTTTGTCTTCAAACTTCACCTGCCCACCGATGCGGGCAAAGAGCGTGTCGTCCTTTCCGAGACCCACGTTGGCGCCGGGCTTGATTCTGGTTCCCCGCTGGCGGACCAGGATGGAACCGCCGCTGACCCGCTGGCCGTCGAATCGCTTGACGCCTAGCCGCTGAGCATTGGAATCGCGGCCATTTCGGGAACTGCCTACCCCTTTCTTGTGGGCCATGGGCTCTCCTCCTTCTTCAACCTTCCTGGGGTTCGGTCCGGATGGCGTCGATCTTGACGGCGGTGAAGTCCTGGCGGTGCCCCCGCAGGACGCGATACTGCTTTCGACGCTTGAACTTCAGGACGCGGATCTTCTTGGCTCTGCCGATCTCGACTACCGTCCCCAGAACCCTGGCCTTGTCAATGGTGGGACGACCGATGGTGTGCTGCTCCTCGTCCTGAATGGCCAGCACCTTGTCGAATTCGACCGGATCCCCCACCTGCTGTTTCATCTTGTCCAGGCGAACCACCTCTCCGGGAGATACCCGATACTGCTTGCCTGCGGTCTTGATAACTGCGTACATGACGCCTCGCTCCGTGGCCCGAGATTATAAGGGGAGCCGATCGAGCCTGTCAACGTTTGGAGGTCGCTTGGAGGCCGGCGCCAGGGCCCGGCTCAATCCTGCCTCTGCGATCGGTCCCGATCGGCGAATTCCACCTCGACCCGCCGGTCGATGACCCCCTCCCGGTAACCCCGGTCCAACAGCAGTTGCACCGCGCGGCGCTCGGCGGCCCCATAGCCCAAAGTCCTTTGATTCACGTACATGCCCACGAAACGGTCCGCCAGGCGGGGGTCCATGTCCCTGGCAAAGCTCATGGCGTAGTCCAGGGCCTGGGCGCGATGGTCCAATCCATATTGAATACTCTGCTTGAGGATCCGGGCGATCCGTCCAATGGCGGCCGTCCCCAGATCCTTGCGGATGGCATTGCCGCCCAGGGGCAACGGCAGGCCGGTTTCCCGGTGCCACCACTCCCCCAGGTCGACGACGGCGTGCAGGCCCAGGCTGGAATAGGTCAATTGACCCTCGTGAATGATCAATCCGGCATCGGCCCGATCATCGGCCACCGCCTCGAATATGCGGTCGAAGGGAACCACCACCGGCGTGAAGTCGGGCTGGAAGAGCCTCATGATCAGATAGGCGGAGGTCATGGCGCCGGGGATGGCAAGGACCTTGCCCTTGAGTTCGCCGGGCTCCATGGGTCTCTTGGCAACCACCAGGGGGCCGTAGCGATCCCCCATGCTGGCTCCGCTGTCCAGCAGGCTGTATCGATCATGCAAAAAGGCGTAGGCATGAAAGGAGATGGCCGTGACCTCGTAGCGGCCCTCCAGCGCTCTTCGATTCAGCGTCTCGATGTCCTTGAGGACGTGACGGAACTCGAACCCGCCGCTGTCGATGCGGTTTTTCGCCAGCGCATAGAACATGAAGGCGTCGTCCGAGTCCGGACTGTGGGCTACGGTGATCAATGGTCCCGGCATGGGAAAAAGCTCCTGGAGGCTGGACAACCCCATGTGCAGGCTGCTGAATTCTTTCAGCGGTGCATCCACCTGCCTGAAGAGCTTGGTATCTTAGTCTCAAATCCAAAGTGGGCGCAATTTCAAACGTGGTAAGATGCCCGATTTCGGAACAATCAGCGCCCACGACCATGCCCTTTCTGAATCTCCCCACGGGAGTCCGTGTCCACTATGAACGCCAGGGTAAAGGGCCGCCTCTGATCCTCATCATGGGCACCGGACTCGACTGCTCCTGCTGGACCCCGCAGGTGGAAGCCTACCGGGAGGAATTCGACTGTATCCGCTTCGACAACCGGGGCGCGGGAAAGACCGAGGCTCCTCCGGTCCCGCTGAGCGTCCCGCTCATGGCCGAGGATACGGCAGCCCTGCTGCAGTCCCTGGAAGCGGGGCCAGCCCATGTCTCGGGGTTGTCGCTGGGTTCCTGCATCGCCCAGGAGCTGGCCTTGAATCACCCCGAGCTAGTCCTGACGCTGCAGCTTCATGGGACCTGGGGGCGAGCCCACGGATACGCCGCCAGAAAATTCAGGGCTCAGCTCAAGCTGCTGGAGACGCTCGACCTTGCCGCCTTCTACGCCATCAACGTGTTGTGGTTCATCACCCCGGAAACCATGCGCCGCCATCCCGACCGGGTGGAGCGGCAAATTCGGCATATCGTCCGCAACCTGCCGGACCGGGAACTGCTGAGGCAACAGTACCAGGCGGACCTGGACCATGACGCGCTTGGGCGTCTCCATGAGATTCAGGCCCCGACCCTGGTCACGGTGGGAAGCTTTGATCTCGCCCTTCCCCCGATGTATGCTCAAGAAGTCGCCGCCGCCATCCCCGACAGCGAGTTGGTGATTTTTCAGAACGGCGGCCATCTGCACAATATCGAGCAGCCGGAAGAATTCAATCGCGTGACCCTGGACTTCCTCCGTCGCCACCGGACGCGGCTGGGCGTCTGAGACGAGGCGGCGCGGGAACGGCAGCCGGCGGCGTCGAGCGTCGCCGATTGCAGGGTCGATGCCGGCTCCTCTCGGGCCAACCGGCCGCTCTCGAACCCGGGGTTTCCCGCGGGCCCTCATGAACAGTCAAGCCCTGACCCAATTGACGGCCGAGGAGGAGTTGTTCCGGGATGCCGTTCGCGACTTCGCGCGCTCCGAGATCGGTCCCCGTGTCAAGGAAATGGACGCGCGGGAGACGTTCGACCCCGATCTCCTGCGGCAATTTTTCGAGTTGAACCTGATGGGCATTCAGATTCCCCAGCAGTGGGGGGGCGCCGAAGGCAGCTTTTTCATGTCCGTCTTGGCGGTGGAAGAGCTGTCCCGGGTGGACCCTTCCGCCGCGGTGATCGTGGATGTCCAGAACACCCTGGTCAACAATGCCCTGCTGAATTGGGGCAGCCAGGAGCAGAAATCCCGTTATCTGCCCCGCTTGGCCACCGGCTCGGTGGGGGCCTACGCGCTGTCGGAGGCGGCCGCCGGCAGCGATGCCTTCGCACTCCGGACCCGGGCGGTGGAAAAGGACGGCGCCTTCTTCCTGAGCGGCCAGAAGCTGTGGACCACCAACGCCCTGGAGGCCGACCTCTTCATTCTGTTCGCAACCCTCGACCCCGGCCTGGGATACCGGGGGATCACCGCCTTTCTCGTCGAGAAGGACTTTCCCGGGTTTTCGGTGGGCAAGAAGGAAGAGAAGCTGGGCATCCGCGCCAGCAGCACCTGCGAGCTGGTGCTGGACCATTGTCGGGTTCCCGCGGAAAACGTCCTGGGCGAGCGCGGCAAGGGTTACAGGGTCTCCATCGAAACCCTCAATGAAGGCAGAATCGGCATCGCCGCCCAGATGATCGGACTGGCTGCCGGAGCGCTGGAACAGGCCACCCGCTACGCCGGAGAGCGGCAGCAGTTCGGACAGCCGCTCTCCAAGTTCCAAGCCATTCGATTCCAGATCGCCGAGCTCTCCACCGAGTTGGAGGCGGCCCGCCTGCTGACCTACAACGCGGCCCGAATGAAAGACGCCGGCGCGCCGTTTTTGAAGGAAGCGGCCATGGCCAAGTTCTATGCCGCTCAGGTGGCCGAGCGGATTGCCTCGGAGGCGGTCGAGATCTTCGGCGGCTACGGCTATACCCGAGACTACCCGGTGGAGAAATTCTACCGGGACGCCAAGATCGGCAAGATCTACGAAGGGACCTCCTTCATGCAACTCGAGACCATCGCCCGGGCCGTGTTGAAGGATCGATCCTGAGATGGCTGAAAAGACGGGACTGCTGATTATCGACCATGGAAGCCGCCGGCCCGACGCCAATCGGGTGGTGCGCCAGGTTGCCGCAATGGTTCGGGAGAAGTCCCGTTTCCTGATTGTCCAGCACGCCCACATGGAACTGGCGGAGCCCACCATCCAACAGGGATTCGAGACCTGTGTGGCGGCCGGGGCGGACGCGATCGTGGTCCAGCCCTACTTCCTGGGTCCGGGGAGGCACTCCACCAGCGACATTCCCAGGATGGTCCGGGAAGCGGCCCGAAACCACCCCCAGGTCGCCATTCGCCTCAGCGCCCCGCTGGGGCCCCATCCCAAGATGGGAGAGCTGATCCTGGAGCGAATCGGGGAGGCAGGGATCCTCCAACACTAGACCCATGCAGAAAGCCAAGCCGCTTCAACCCGGGGACACGGTCGGCATTGCAGCCCCGTCGGGGTGCGTCGAGCGCGAGGACCTGCTGCACGGGATCTCGGAGATCCGGAGACTGGGCTACCAGGTCCGCTACCACGACTCCCTCTTTTCCAGGCACCGCTACTTTGCAGGCTCCCACCGGCAGCGGGCGGAGTCGCTCACGGACCTGTTCACCGACCCCGGCGTGAAGGCGATCTTCTGCGCCCGCGGCGGCTACGGCTGCCAATACCTGCTGGAACTGCTGGATCCGGAGATCCTGCAGGCGCATCCCAAGATTTTTCTGGGCTACAGCGATGTCACCGTTCTGCTGCAGTTCCTGGAAAACCGGTGCGGCCTGGTCTGCTTCCACGGACCCATGGTGGCCCGGGAGTTCGCCCGGGGCGAGCCCCACTACGTTCGCGACAGCCTGCTGCACTGCCTGACCGCAACTCGGCCCGGCCGGAGGCTCCATTCCCCCGAATGCCTGACACTCCAGGCCGGGACCGCTCGCGGGCGCTTGACCGGGGGGTGCCTGACGCTGCTGGCCGCCTCCCTGGGCACGCCCCATGAATTGCAGACTCAGGACAGGATTCTCTTTCTGGAGGACATCAACGCCAGGCCCTACCAGGTGGACCGGATGTTGATGCAGCTCAAGCTGGCGGGGAAACTGGAGGGCGTTCGGGGCTTCGTCTTCGGCGAAATGCTCGACTGCGAACCGGCCGGACAAGCGCCGGCCATACCGGAGATCGTCCTGAGCCTGCTGCAGGAATTCCAGGTCCCCATCTGGTACGGACTGCGCTCCGGACACACCAGCAGCGGCTGCCTGACCCTTCCCTTCGGCGTGGAGGCTCGACTGGATGCCGGGCAGGGCTGGCTCCGGTTCGAGGAAGCAGCCGTGGCCGCCGGATGAATCCCGGCGACTCCCTTCTCGACCGGAGGGATGGCTCCACCCGATCGGCCAACCCCTTGGAGAGGTCCGGCGATGGTTGATTTCCTCGGCGGCGTCAGACACATCCACCTGGTCGGCATCTGCGGCACGGCCATGGCCTCGCTGGCGGGCATGCTGCAGCAGAAGGGGTTCCGGGTCACCGGCTCGGACCGGAGTGTCTACCCTCCCATGTCCACCTTCCTGCAGGACCGGGGCATCGCCATCCTCGAGGGATTTGCCGAATCCCATCTCAGCCCCCGCCCCGACCTGGTGGTGATCGGCAATGCGGTCTCCCGGGGCAATCCGGAAGTGGAGGCGACGCTGGACGGGAAAATTCCCTACCGCTCCCTGCCGGAAATATTGAAGGAAGTCTTCATCCGCGGGAAGACCTCGGTGGTGGTGGCGGGAACCCACGGAAAGACCACCACGGCTGCCCTGCTCACCTGGTTGCTGGAGTCCGCCGGACTCCGGCCCTCCTTTCTGATCGGAGGCATTGCCCGCAACTTCGACACCAGCTTCCGGGTGGCCGACGGAGAGCATTTCGTGGTCGAAGGAGACGAATACGACACCGCCTTCTTCGACAAGGGACCCAAGTTCCTGCACTACCTGCCCGACCTGGTCATCTTCAACAACTGCGAGTACGACCACGCCGACATCTATCCCGATTTTTCGGCGGTCCAGCAGAGTTTCCGCCGGCTGCTGAACATCATCCCCTCCAAGGGGGCCCTGATCGCCGGCTGGGACGACGCGGTGGTCCGCAAGCTGAGCGCCGATTCGCCCACCAACGTCATCTCCTTCGGGTTGGACCGGGGCGCCCAATGGGCCGCCTCCTCGATACGATTTCTGGAACAGTCCACCGGCTTCCAGGCGTTTCGAGACGGCAAGGATTGGGGCCGGTTCGAGATTCCCCTCGCCGGAAGCTTCAACGTCAGGAACGCGCTGGCTGCCCTGGCCTGCGCTCAGCGACTGGGCCTGTCCCGGGAGGCCATCGCTCGGGGACTGGGCTCCTTCGAGAGCGTGAAGCGACGCCTGGAGATCCGCGGCGAGGCCGCCGGAATCACCGTCTTCGACGATTTCGCCCACCACCCCACCGCCATTGCCGCCACCCTGGCCGCCGTCAGGAACCAGTTTCCGCAAAACCGGCTTTGGGCCATTTTCGAACCCCGGTCGGCTACGGCCCGCCGGCGGGTGTTTCAGAGCGAATTTTCCCGTTGTTTCGCCGATGCCGACCACGTAATATTGTGCTCGATCTTCGCTCCCGAGAAGCTGGCGCCCGACCTTCGGCTCGACCTGGACCGGTTGGTGCGAGACCTGAGGGAGCAGGGCCGGGATGCCCACTGCTTCCCCTCGGCCGGCGAGATCGTCCAACAGATCGCCCCCCGCCTTCAAACCGGCGACAAGGTGGTGATCATGTCCAACGGCGGCTTCGACGCTATTCACGCCAGGCTACTGGCCGAGATCGCCAGGAAATGAGCTGCCGGGAGCCGGAAGCGCCACCACCCTGACCTTTCTCGCTCCCCGGACGGCTACCCTCTCACTATGAGTTCCCCGACGTCAACCGGACACGTTCACCTCTCCTACTCCCTTCTCTGCGACGACGTCCGCCTGGAAGCCGGAAACAAGCTCAGCATCATGGGCATCTTCCAGGACATCTACCTGCCTTCGCTGCCCTCCACGGTGCTCCGCTTCGCCCTGTTGAATCACTGGGTGGGCCAGGGCCGCCATGAGACCCGGATTCAACTGCTCTCACCCGGCCGCGGCAAGACCCTCATGAAGACCAGCCCCTCCCTATTTTCCCTGGATCCGCGGAGCTTCGCCGACAACGTCACCCTCTTCAACAACCTGGGCTTCTCGGAATACGGAACCCATATTCTGCAGGTCTACCTCGACGACTTCATGGTAAAGGAACTGCCGCTGAACGTTTTGAAGCCTCCGACCCCCAGCCAGAACCCCCAGCCCTCCAGCACCAGGGTGAATTGAACGCCGAATCCGGTTGGTTCAGGTTCACCCTTGCCTGCCTGAAACAAAAGAAAAAAAGAGTCATCCACGAAGACACACGAAGGACGACGAAGGGCCACCAAGCGGGACGGCTCTGCCGTTTCGGCAGGGCTGTGGCCCGGCAACCCGGCCCATGCCCCCCTCGAGGAGCAAGAATGATGGGAGCAGGCACCCCCCCGGGAGCGCGGGCGTCCCGCCCGCCCCATTCCGGGCGCAGCCCGGCCCCACTCCCCCGTCCCGATCAACCCGAAACGGCGCTTCATGTCTCCTTCCGCCCGGCAGTGCGGGGGCGGTGCTTGCCGAATTTTGCAACAGGCTCAAGATGTGATTTTCTTGTGATAATCCTGTGAAAAAGCTGTGATTATTTTGTTGACAAGTCAATGTAGCTAATGGTAACACTGTCCTCTCAGCGGAAATCATTAGCGTCAACAAGACGGCCACGAGTGGACTCTCTGACCCGAAGAGCAAGTGCTTGTTTCCAACGGGGTCGAGACCATGCGCGAAGTGGAACCGCCGAGGGTTGTCCCCTCCGGCCAGACCGTTGCCGGGGTGAAATCAGGGAACGTTGTTGATTTACTGGAATAACGATGATGGGCCGCTCCTGAATTGTTTTGATTCCATTACGTCACCTACACACGCTTTACAAGTAATTCCAGTAGTTCAACAACGTCCCCAGCGCTGCACCGACGGCGTTTCCACACCGGCCGCGGCTGCGAAAATGCCCGTTGGAAATCGCTGGATTCCAGACATCGCGGAGGAACTGGACGATGAACCGCAACTACGCCGACGGGACCGTCAAGGTCGTCACCCTCACCAAGGCCGACGAACTGCTCCAGGCGCTGGCGCCGACGGGTGAGTATTTCAGGAACGATCCGCCGTACTCTTGGGTCTACCGTGGGCTCCTCCGTAGTGACTATCCCCTCGTTCCATCCGCATTGAGGAAGGGTGCGTTGGACCGCATAAACGTCATCACCCCCGACCACGCACGCGGCCAAGTCAACGGCGAATGCAAGGTGCTGCGGACATTCTTCAAGTTGGCTGATCTTCGAGGATTGCCCCTTCCTGAGGATTCCCAACGCATGCGAACTCTCTTGGACTCCCTGCCGTGCAGTCCTGCAGCCAGTCCCTCGCTGCGTGTGTGGCCCCCCACGGAGTTGTTGTCCCTTTGCGGATTGGCACAACACTATGGTCTTCCGACAAGACTATTGGACTGGACATATGATCCGCTGGTTGCAGCATACTTCGCGGCTAGTGCCGTTATGAATCGGGTTCAAGAAGTTGTGCCAATTCTTAAGGATGCAATCAAACAGTACTGCTCCTCGGACGGGATTGCTGTCAACCAAAACGCGGTTGCGTGGAGCATACACGGATCCGCTGAGAAAATGATGGCCGTGTGGGCTTTCCACAAGCGCTTTGACGAGTCAATTCGGGTACGCGAAGCGTATTCCCTCAAATCCGTCGGACCAGTTCCCTATAAAATAGTGACTATACCGTACGCGTCCAATCCGAATGTGCAGGCGCAGCAGGGCCTTTTTTCTGTTGTCCGACACCCCATGGGAGCGGAGTCCATTGACCGGCGCCCGCTGGATGAGATCGTTGCAGAATACACGGCTCGACTTCTACCTAGTGCTCCCGGCGCTCGTTGGGAAGGAGGTCCCATTTTCCTTCGCTTTGAACTACCGTGGACGCAGTTCGAACCACTGTTGGTGCTATTGGCCAAGGCGGGAATCAATGGCTCGACTGTGTTCCCGGGATACAAAGGAGCGGTCGACGCGGTGAAAGAGAAACTGTGGTGGTGGGACAACTGGAAGGGACCGACGCGTCCAATCGATGCTCCCCGAACGTGAATTCCGGAAATCGTAGCAGATAGGGATTAGCAGATGTCCGGAATCCAACCGACTCGGACTCCTGTACCGTCCCCTAATTCTTGTGCAGATAAAACGCACCATATTCAAGCTGCCGGTTGCAAGGCAAGCCGGATTGTCGAAGTCTTTGCGTGCGGTCGCTTGAGGGCAATACAATCTCGACCCTCTCATACACTCGGGCGCCTCCGGTTTTCGATCGAAGATCCGTAGAGTCTGATTCGATGGTTTGACCTCCTTGACCTCCTTGTCGATATGGGCTCGTCTGGGTTTCTTCGTTCTTGCCCTGGTAAAAAGGTAACTCATGAACCCTGAGGATTTTAACGTCTTCATCTACGATTTGGAGTCAGACGCCAGCAATGGCGATCTCCCGAATATTCGGAGAGTGAATCGAAGGGTAATCAGTCTGGGCCTAGAGGAGCGGACAATCTCTTCGCCGGCGGGAGACTACGACTACCGCTTGGAACACTATGCGGAGCACGAGGGTTGCTGTTTGATGAATTTCGTAATACTGAGATTTTCGGGTCCAAGCCGAGCCACGAGAAATCAAGAACTCCACGCTTTCGACCTTGGAACAGAAGGACGGTTTGCGTATCAGACCGCCGCACTGTGCGACCCAGAGAAGAAAATGGCCTTCATTCAGTCGAGTCGAATAGGCGTAGGTCCTGGGGCAATAGCGAAATATTTGAATAGATTTGCGGTCGAAAATCTCTCTCCCATTGTATGGTTCACGCCCAGATTGGATCCCGAAGCAAGAAGGCGAGCGAGGGAACAGAAAGAAATTCGGATGGTAAGGATCCGGGCAGGCACCCGAGTAGGCCGTTACCCCTTCAGTGAGGCTGATCAAACAAGCGGCTTAGGATATATCACGTCTCTAGCCAGAGAACACGATGCAGGCTTCATGGATCTCACCCTGTCGTTCGGGCCTGGAAAAGGCTCCATGTCGACACGGATCAAGGAGTTTGTCAGCGATATGTTGCGTGCCAAGGCGGAAGGAGAGGATGTCAGAAGACTTGAGGTTAAGGGACGAGTTCACGAGGATGAGCAACTGGAAAAAATCAACCTCCTCGGCCATCAGGAAAAAGACTCACGACAGTTGCGTGTCAGTTCTCGACAACGCAGCATGATCCATGAAGACCGATGGAGAGCCCTAAGAGATATCAGAAGGGAGTTCTACTCGCGTCGATGACCTCACGGCACCTTGAGATTTACGGTCCCTCCGAGCTGTCTCTCAGCCTTGCCGGGGTCGGGGTCTGCATTCCGGACCTCCCCCAAGTACCTGAAACTTTAGCCCTTGGAACCCTGACATTCGGTGTCGTGGTGGCCGGATTCACCGCCACACAACGAAACATGCTGATTGGGATGAGAGCCCTGAAGGTGTTGACCGATGCAGCCAGAGCTAACTACGACCGCGACATTCTGCTCTATTTGAGGCAGTGTGTGTGGGCAAGCATGGTCCTCGTCGTCGTCTCAGCCACAAGGTTCTTCCTCACTCCCTGTCCTCCTCACTCCGTTCCCATGCAGGTCTGGACATTCTTCTGGGTCGGATTGTTCGTTTTCGTGATCACGACGATGATCAGGAACGAGTACATGATGTACCTTATCGTCAGTCGAACCATAAGAGAGTCTCGCCCTCGTAAGTCCTGACACCATGGGTGAAATCAGTGGACCTTGTTGAATTACTGGAATAACCTGGATCGGCGTTTCCTGAAATCCGGTTATTCCAAAGCGTCTCCGACTCCCCCAAAATCAAAAAAATCCCCTCCCCCTTTCAGCGTTGTGCTGAAGGCCTGCAAAAGACCCGAAAAAAAGCAATTCAGCAGCATCCCGCCGAAGTTTTTCCAGTAATTCAACAACGCCCCCGACTCGCCTCCACGCGATCATCGCCCGAGTCAGCCTCTCGAGCCTCTCGTGCAACAACCTCTCGTCCTGATTATCCTGTGCATCCTGTGCATCGATGTTGAATGAATCGTCCTTCGCGATGGAACTGCCCCGTCGCAGGCGTCCCGCCCGCATCCGCCCCCTTGCCTGCCGCTCAGTTTTCCTGCGATGCGACAGTCGGCCACCCTGCGGCGGAAACTCCATCGGGCCGGGCAGAGTCCTGCCGCCGTTGCCGCTCGAGCCGGGCCGAGGAGATGGGTGAGGCTGTGCCAGTGTTGTGCGGGCGGGACGCCCGCGCTCCCGGGTGGGGCTTCATCCCATGACATCGTCGCAGCAAAGCAGGTCCATGGGTATTCGTGTCCATTCGTGTTCATTCGTGGTTCGTCTTTGTTGACGGCCGGCTGTTTTTCCTTTGAATGATTGACCCGTCAGGTTCAAGCACCATGTTTGAAATGGCGGCCGCTTCCGATATACTTGGGCGCTTTCGAGGGCGGCTCGGCAATCCCGTTCGACACCGGTCCCCGGACATTCCACCATGAAGATTCACGAGTTCCAGGCCAAGGAGATCCTCAGGGCCCACGGAGTTCCCGTGCCCCGGGGCGAGGTGGCCGACACCGGGGAGAGAGCCCGGGAAATCGCCGGCGAGCTGGGCGGACTGGTGGTGGTCAAGGCTCAGATTCACGCCGGTGGACGCGGGAAGGGAGGAGGGGTGCGGCTGGCCCGTTCTCCGGAAGACGCTCGGGAGGTGGCCGATTCGATCCTGGGGATGAAGCTGGTCACCCACCAGACCGGACCCGAGGGGCAGACCGTAAAGCGGGTCCTGGTCGAGGAGGGCCTCGAGATCCAACGGGAGTATTACCTCGGGATCGCCGTCGACCGGGATGCCGGCCGGGTGGTCTTCATGGCCAGCCGGGAAGGCGGCGTCGATATTGAAAAGGTGGCGGCCGAAACCCCGGAGTTGATCCTCAAGGAAGCGCTGGAGCCGGGTCTGGGACTGACCCCCTTCCAGGCCCGGAAGCTGGCTTTCGGCCTGGACCTGCCCGCCAGGCCGGCTGCCGCCGCAGTCCGCTTCATGCTCTCTCTCTACCGGGCATTCGAAGCCACCGACGCCTCCCTGGCCGAGATCAATCCCCTGCTCCTGACCGAAGACGGGGGTCTCTATGCCCTGGATGCCAAGATCAACTTCGACGACAACGCGCTCTACCGGCACCCCGGCATCCGGGAGCTCCGCGATACCGACGAAGAAGACCCCCTGGAGGTCGAAGCCGGCAAGCACGGACTGAACTACATCAAGCTGGACGGCAACGTGGGCTGCATGGTCAACGGGGCCGGACTGGCCATGGCCACCATGGACATCATCAAGTTGGCCGGGGGCTCTCCCGCCAACTTCCTGGACGTCGGCGGCGGAGCGACCGCCGAACAGGTTCGGAACGCCTTCGGCATCATTCTCTCCGATGCCAACGTCAAGGCCGTGCTGATCAATATCTTCGGCGGCATCATGCGGTGCGACATCGTGGCCCGGGGCGTGGTGGACGCCGCCAGGTCCATGCAGTTGGAAGTGCCCATCGTGGTCCGGCTGGAAGGCACCAACCTGGAACAGGGCCGGGAGATCCTGGAGGCATCCGGACTCAGCCTGACGGTGGCCTCGGGAATGCAGGATGCGGCCGAGAAGGTGGTTGGGGCGGCATCGGGCCGGTGAACCCGGTTAGTGGTTAGTGGTCAGTGGTCAGTGGTCAGTGGTTAGTGGTTAGTGGTTAGTGGTTAGTGGTTAGTGGTTAGCCGAGCCCCCGCCTTGGCGGGCGGGTCATACGAGAGTGAAACAGGTTTGTTTCAGTTGCTGAACGTGTCGATCGAATAACTATCCACTAGCCACTGGTCACTAATCACTTTTCACCTGGCCGCGCTGCCGTCCCGGACGACGGGGCGTCTCATGAGAGGCGAATCAGGGGTGTTCCAGACGAGGTCAACGGCGTGAGCATTCTGGTCGACCAGGACACACGGCTTATCGTGCAGGGCATTACCGGACGCGAGGGGACCTTCCACACCCTCCAGTGCATCCGGTATGGGACCAATGTGGTTGCCGGAGTCACCCCGGGCAAGGGCGGTTCCGTTCATGAGGGGATTCCCGTTTTCAACAGCATGGAACAGGCCCGCCGGGAGGCCGGCGGCAACGCCTCGGTGATCTTCGTCCCTCCGGCCGTGGCGGCCGATGCCATCATGGAGGCGGTCGATGCCGGGGTCGAGCTGGTGGTCTGCATCACCGAAGGGATCCCCACCCTCGACATGATCAAGGTCCGGCAGTTCATGGCCGGAAGGAATTCTCGGCTGATCGGACCCAACTGCCCGGGGATCATTTCGCCGGGCAAGTGCAAGATCGGGATCATGCCCGGAGCCATCCATCGGGAGGGCCCGGTCGGGGTCATCTCCCGAAGCGGAACCCTGACCTACGAGGCTGTGCAGCAGTTGAGCTCGCGGGGCATCGGTCAATCGACCTGCATCGGCATCGGGGGAGATCCGATCATCGGCACCTCCTTCGTGGACGCCCTCCGCCTCTTCGAGGATGATCCCGGGACCGAGGCCATCGTGCTGATCGGGGAGATTGGAGGCACGGCCGAGGAAGCGGCCGCAAGCTACGCGCGCTCCCATCTCTCCAAGCCGGTGGTGGGATTCATCGCGGGCCAGACGGCTCCTCCCGGAAGGCGCATGGGGCATGCAGGGGCCATCATCAGCGGGGGCCAGGGCACGGCGGAGGAGAAGATCCGCCTGATGGAGGAGTGCGGACTCCAGGTGGCCCGGAGTCCTGCCGACATCGGCGAAACGACGGCCCGGATTCTACCGGCATAAGCCTTTCGGGGGGCGCCCCGGGTTCCGGCCTGGTCCGCCCCGCTCCGTTCAGCGGTCGAACCGATCGAGGCCGCAACTCTTCTATCGTCATTGGAGGCTTCCCCTTGAGTCTGCAACGCACCCTGTCGATCATCAAGCCCGACGGCGTCGCCCAGGGCAACGTCGGCGATATCCTGAAGCGATTCGAGGAGAGGGAATTCCGGATCAAGGCCCTCAAGATGCTACGCCTGAGTCCGCGGCAGGCGGCGGGATTCTACGCCGTTCACCGCGAACGAAGCTTCTTTGAGGACCTGGTCGCCTACATGAGCTCGGGCGCCGTAGTGGTGGTCGTCCTCGAAGCCCCCGACGCGGTGGTCCGCCTGCGGGAGCTGATGGGAGCCACCGACCCCAGGCAAGCTGCGGAAGGAACCCTGCGCAAACTCTACGCCACCTCCATCGAAAAGAACGTCGTCCACGGTTCCGACAGCGACGAGAACGCCCGAAGGGAGATTCAATACTTCTTCAGCGATTCGGAGTTGCCGGATTAGCTGACGAGCGTTCGCCGCCGGCTTGAAACAAATGGCCAAAGGTTTCATTGTCCTGGGGCTGGTTCTTCTGGCGATAGGCCTGATCCTGAGTTTCGCCGGCCATTGGCCAATCTCGAAGTTGGGGCGGCTTCCCGGAGACCTGGTCTTCAAGCGAGACCACTGGACCCTCTTTCTCCCGCTGACCACCTCCATCGTGCTCAGCATCCTCCTGACCCTGATTCTGTCTTTCTTCTTCCGGCGCTGACTCCCGGCGGCGGCGGCGTTTGAGGCGGCCCCACAACGCATGCATTCCTTTTCCTCTCAACGAATCTATGGGGTCTCCGAAATCACGGGCGAGGTGAGATCGCTCCTGGAGGGGAAATTTCAGGGCGTGCTGGTCGAGGGAGAGATTACCAACTGGACCGTCTCCAACGCCGGGCACGTCTACTTCGCACTGAAAGACGCTCGATCCCAGTTGAAATGCGTCTGCTTCCGCGGCAAGGCGCGGCGCCTTCGCCAACGATTCGAAGACGGAGACCAGGTCCTGGTCCGAGGCAGCCTGGGGGTCTATGAACTCCGCGGCGAATATTCCCTCTATGCCGAATCCATTGAACCCAGAGGGATCGGCGCCCTGCAGATCGCCTTCGATCGGCTGAAGGCCAAGCTCGAAGCCGAGGGCCTGTTCGACGAAGCCCGCAAGAAGCCCTTGCCCCTCCTCCCTCGAACGGTCGGAATCGTGACCTCGCCGACCGGAGCGGCGATTCACGACATTCTGCGGACCTTGAACCGCAGTCGCCAGGCGATCCCGGCGCTGCTGTTTCCGGCCAGGGTCCAGGGGGAGGGAGCCGCCGAGGAAATCGCCGCCGGCATCCATACCCTCAACGGCGTTCCCGACGTAGACCTCATCATCGTCGGTCGCGGCGGCGGATCGATGGAAGACCTGTGGGCCTTCAACCAGGAGCCGGTCGCCAGAGCCATCTCCCTCTCCCGGGTCCCCGTAATCTCGGCGGTGGGCCACCAGGTCGACTTCACCATTTCCGATTTCGTCGCCGACGTTCGGGCCTCGACCCCGACCGGCGCCGCCGAGATGGTGACTGCGACCCGGGAAGAGCTGGCCACCCGGCTAGGCCATTTTCGAGATCGGCTGCAACGGACCTTGCAGCTCCGGCTCAGCCGATTGCGCAACCGGGTGCTGGAGTTGTCGGCCAATCGCGCCTTCGAGTCGGCGCAGGGCCGCATCCGTTCCCAGCGGCAGTGGTTGGACGAGATGGGCTTTCGTCTCAGCGGGTGGCCTCGGAACACCCTGAAAACCCGCCGGCAGGTCTGGCGCCTGACGGCCGAGCGGCTGGAACGCTTCAACCTGCGCCAGCTGGTGACCCAAAGACGAAAAGCCCTGGACCTGTTGGCGGAGCGGGCCGCCACCCGAACTCGCTTCACACTGCAAGCCCTGCAGGCTCGACTCTCGGCGCAAACCGGGACACTGCGCAGCCTGGGTCCGGCCGCCGTGCTGAGCCGGGGCTATTCCATCTGCCGGGACGCCGACGGAACCATTCTCAGGGACGCGGCCCGGCTGCAAGCAGGGGATCCGTTTTCCGTTACTCTTTCCAAGGGGAATATCTCGGCGCGGGCGGAGCGCATCGAGACCTCCCGGGACTTCGGCGAGGCAGCCGGACAGGATGAGCCATGACCCAATACAAGGACTTCGAGTCGGCCATGAAGCGGCTTGAGGAAATCGTCAAGATCCTGGAGAGCGGCGAACTGCCGCTGGCATCCCTCCTGGAGATGTACGAGGAGGGAGTGACGCTGCAGAATTTCTGCCAGGAGAAGCTGGACGAAGCCGAGCGCAAGGTCGAAATCCTGGTCCGCAAGAGCGAGGGGACCCTGGAGCGGGAACCCTTTTCCGGCGACACGCAGGAATAGCCCGGGATGAAGGAACGCATCGACAAGCTGCTGCTGGCCCGCGGCCTGGTCCGGAGCCGCCACCAGGCCCAGGCTCTGGTCCTGGCGGGCTCGGTATTGGCTGACGAGCAACGGATCGACAAGCCCGGGACCCGAGTGGATTCGACATCGACGCTTCGCCTCAAATCCGGGGCCAGGATTTACGTTTCCCGCGGAGGACACAAGCTGGAGCACGCCCTGCAGCATTTTTCGATCGAGGTCGGGGGAAAGGTTTGCCTGGACGTCGGGGCCTCCACCGGCGGGTTTACCGATTGCCTGCTCCGGCAGGGGGCCGCCAGGGTCCATGCGGTCGACGTCGGGCGCAATCAACTGGACTGGAAGTTGCGCAATGATGGCCGCGTCCGCAGCCTGGAGGGACTCAATGCCCGCTATCTGAAGTTTGAAGACATAGGAGAGACCGCAGACCTGATCACGCTGGACCTGTCCTTCATCTCGCTCTGCCTGGTGCTGCCCGCGCTCGATGTTTTCCAAGAGCCCGCAACCCGCCTCCTCTGCCTGGTCAAGCCGCAGTTTGAACTGGGCAAGGATCAGGTCGAAAAGGGTGGGATCGTCCGGGACCCCCGAAAGCACCGCCTGGCAGTCGACAAAGTCAGCGCTTTCGCCGGGGATCTGGGGTATCGACTCCTGGGGACGGCGCCCTCCCCCATCCTGGGGGCCGAGGGGAACCGGGAGTTCTTCCTGGCGTTGGGTTCGATCACGCCGCCGACTTGTTGAAGCCGTCCATCCGGCTCGCATATAATCCAACCGTCTCCCCCAGGGACCTCCGCAATGCCCCCTTCCCACGATTGCGTTCTCATTCTGGACTTCGGCTCCCAATACACTCAACTCATCGCCCGCCGGGTTCGGGAAGCCAACGTCTTCTGCGAAATCGTTCCCTTCGACCTGCCCTTCGAGCAGGTCCGGCAGCGCCGGCCCCAGGGCATCATCCTGTCGGGCGGCCCGGATTCGGTCTATGGAGAGCAGGCTCCCCGCACCGCCGCCGAGCTCTGGAAGCTGGCCACTCCCGTGCTGGGCATCTGCTACGGGTTCCAGCTCCTGGCGTTGGAGTTGGGCGGCAAAGTCGAAGCGGCAGGCAGGCGTGAGTATGGACTGGCGGAACTCAGCCTCGAGTCGGAAAGCCGGTTGTTCCAGGGAGTCAAATCCCGCTCCAACGTCTGGATGAGCCACGGAGATCACATCGTCCGGCTCCCCACGGGATTTCGTCCGACGGGCCTTTCCGACAATGCGCTGGCCGCGGCCGAGAATCCGGAGCGCTCCATCTTCGGTCTGCAGTTTCATCCCGAAGTGGCCCATACCGAAGAGGGCAAACGGATACTGGAGAACTTTCTCTTCGGGATTTGCGGATGCCGGGGAGATTGGACGCCGTCCCAGTTCATCCAGGAGTCGGTCGATCGCATTCGAAGGCAGGTCGGCCGGGGAAAAGCGATCTGCGGCCTCAGCGGCGGCGTCGACTCCACGGTGGCCGCCGTGCTGGTGGACCGGGCCATCGGCGAGAATCTGACCTGCATTTTCGTCAACAACGGAGTGCTGCGAAAGAATGAATACGTCCGGTTGCTTTCCCGGATGCAGGACCAGCTCAAGCTGCGAGTCCGCGGAGTCGACGCCGGCGACCGATTCCTGGAGCTGCTGTCCGGAGTGACCGACCCCGAGCGCAAGCGCAAGATCATCGGAAGGGAATTCATCGCCGTCTTCGAGCGCGAAGCCCGCCGGCTGGGGCGGGTGGACTTCCTGGTTCAGGGGACCCTCTACCCCGACGTCATCGAATCGGTCTCGGTCAAGGGTCCCTCGGCCACCATCAAGTCCCACCACAACGTCGGGGGTCTGCCCGAGACCATGAAGCTGAAGCTGGTCGAGCCCCTGCGCGATCTGTTCAAGGACGAGGTCCGCAACGTCGGCAGGCAGTTGGGCCTGGCCGAGGAAGTGGTCGGGCGGCAGCCCTTCCCGGGGCCGGGGCTGGCTGTCCGCATCCTGGGAGAGGTGACCCCATCCCGGGTGACGCTCCTGCAGGAGGCCGACGAGATCGTCGTCAGCGAGGTCAGGCGGGCCGGGCTCTACCAGGACATCTGGCAGGCCTTCGCGGTGCTGCTGCCCGTCAAGAGCGTCGGAGTCATGGGAGACGAGCGCTCCTACGAATACACCTGTGCGGTGCGGGCCGTGCACTCCAGAGACGGCATGACCGCCGATTGGGTCAAGCTGCCCTATTCCGTCCTGGAGAGCATCTCGACCCGTATCGTCAACGAAGTTCAGGGAATCAACCGGGTGGTCTACGATATCAGCTCCAAGCCGCCCGCCACCATCGAGTGGGAGTGAAAACCACTCGAAAAATCGCGCCCGTCGATTGGCGGTTCCCGCCATCACCCGACGGGCTTCCATCACCTGTTTCAACCAGAGACACCGATGAGCTCAGAAGACTTCGTTCACCTGCACCTCCACACCGACTACAGCCTGCTGGACGGCGCCTGCGCAGCCGAGCCGCTGATGAAGCGTCTGTCCGAACTCCGCATGCCGGCGGCGGCCATCACCGATCACGGCAACCTGTTCGGAGCCATGAGCTTCTACAAGGCGGCTCACAAGCACGGGATCAAGCCCATTATCGGCTGCGAGGTCTACGTGGCGCGAGGAGCGTCCGGCGAACGCACGGGCGGTGACAAGTCCAACCACCACCTGGTCCTGCTCTGTGAAAACGCCACCGGGTACCGCAACCTGGTCAAGCTGGCGTCTCACGGTTTCCTGCAGGGCTTCTACTACAAGCCGCGCATCGACAAGGAACTCCTGTCCCGGCACCAGGAGGGGCTGATCTGCCTCTCGGCCTGCCTGAGCGGAGAGGTCTGTTCCAACCTGGCTGAGGGACACTACGACCAGGCCCGTCGAGTCGCCGGTGAATTCCGGGACATTTTCGGGAAAGACCGCTATTTCATCGAGCTTCAGGATCAGGGCCTGGAGATCGAGCAGCGCATCAACCCCGAGCTGGTCCGGCTGGCCAAATCCCTGGACACTCCCATCGTCGCCACCAACGACTGTCACTACGTCACCCGGCAGGACTCCCGCGCCCACGAGGTGCTGCTCTGCATCCAGACCGGCAAGACCATGAGCGACGGCAAACGGATGCGTTTTGACACCAAGGAGTTCTACGTCAAGAGCGCCCGCCAGATGGCGGACCTCTTCCGGGACCACCCGCAAGCCATCCGGCAGACCCTGGCCATCGCCGAACGCTGCCAGTTTCAGTTCGAAGAAGCCGGCCAGACTTTTCCGCATTTCGAGGTTCCCGAAGACAAGAACCTGGACGGGTATTTCGAGCAGGTGTGCTGGGACGGATTCGAGGCCCGGCTGCCCTTTTGGAAATCGCTGCAGGCTCGCGGAGAGCTGAAGCTCCCACCGGAGGCCTACGAGGAGCGGCTCAAGCACGAGATCGGAATCATCAAGCAGATGCGCTACCCCAGCTATTTCCTGATCGTCTGGGACTTCATGCGCTACGCCAGGCAGCAGCGGATTCCGGTCGGTCCCGGCAGAGGCTCGGCGGCGGGGAGCCTGGCCTCCTACTGCCTGAAGATCACCGACATCGATCCCCTGCAGCACGGATTGCTGTTCGAGCGATTCCTCAACCCGGAACGGATCTCCATGCCGGACATCGACATCGATTTCTGCACCAACCGGCGCCAGGAAGTCATCAACTACGTGACCCGAAAATACGGCCGCGACAACGTTTGCCAGATCGTCACCTTCGGGACCATGGCGGCCAAGGCCGCCGTCAAGGACGTGGGGCGGGGCCTGGACATGCCCTACGCCGAGGTGGACCGCATCGCCAAGCTGATTCCGGCGGAAATCGGCATGAAGCTGACCAAGGCAGTGGAGACGACACCGGCCCTGCGCTCCATGATCGCCAAGGACGAGCGGGTACGCGAGCTTTTCGACATTGCCCTGCGACTGGAGGGAATGGCGCGCCACGCCTCCACCCACGCCGCCGGCGTGGTGATCTCCCCGGTGCCCCTGAACGAGATCGTGCCCCTGTACAAGACCAACAAGGACGAAATCACCACTCAGTACGCCATGGACTACCTGGAGGAGATCGGGCTGCTCAAGATGGATTTTCTGGCCTTGACCACCCTGACCGTCCTCGACCAGACCGTCAAGCTCATCCGTCAGACCTCCGGAGAAGAACTCGACCTGGCAACCCTGGCGATCAACGACGGCAAGACCTACGAGATGTTCTCCCAAGGGTTGTCCAACGGCATTTTTCAGTTTGAAAGCGCGGGCATGAAGGACATCCTGCGGCGCTTCAAGCCGGAAAAGCTGGAAGACCTCACCGCTCTCAACGCCCTCTACCGCCCCGGACCCCTGGGAGGCGGCATGATCGACGACTTCATCAAGAGGAAGCACGGCCAAAAGAAGGTGGCCTACGACTTGCCCGAGCTGAGAGAGATTCTCGAGGAAACGCTGGGGGTCATCCTCTACCAGGAACAGGTGCAGCAGATCGCCAACAAGCTGGCGGGCTATTCGCTGGCTGAAGGGGATCTGCTGCGACGCGCCATGGGAAAGAAGAAGCAGGAAGAGATGGAAGCCCAGCGCGAGAAATTCATTGCCGGCGCCCGGGCCCGGGGCTTCGATGCGCGCAAGACGGCGAGAATATTCGACTTGATGGTGAAGTTCGCCGGCTACGGGTTCAACAAGGCCCACTCCGCCGCCTATGCGATCCTGGCCTACCAGACCGGTTACCTGAAGGCCAACTATCCGGTCTGCTTCATGTCGGCGCTGCTGACCAGCGAAATCAACAACAGCGACAAGATCGTGAAGTACATCAGCGAATGCCGGGACCTGGGCATCAAGATCCTTCCTCCCGACGTCAACGTGAGCGACCTGCACTTCACCCCGTCCGGGCCGGAGATCCGGTTCGGCCTGGCGGCCATCAAGAACGTGGGCGCCAATGCCATCTCCACCATTCTGGAGGCCAGAAAGCGGGTTTCCCGGTTCGGATCCCTCTTCGAATTCTGCGAGGAGATCGACCTGCGGGTAGTGAACAAGCGGGTCATCGAGAGCTTGATCAAGGCCGGAGCCCTGGATGCCCTGGGGGGCCACCGGTCCCAGTTGCTGGCCTCGCTCGATCGCGCCATCGACTCGGCCCAGCGGGCCCAGCGGGACCGGGAATCGGGCCAACGGGGACTCTTCGCCGGCTTCAACGGCGCTCCCTCCAGCGACGACCGGTCGCTCCAGCTCGCCCGGGAACTGCCCGACACTCCGGAGTGGCCCCAGCCACTGATCCTTGCCAACGAAAAAGAAGCCTTGGGCTTCTATATCACGGGACACCCGCTGGAAAAGTTCATGGAACAGATCGAGCGGATCACTTCCACCAAGGTCGAGGACATCAACGACCTGGAGAGCAGCCAGGAAATCCAGGTCGGGGCCATGATCAGCTCCCTGAGGCTATTGAGGACACGGAAGGGCGATCGGATGGCTACCCTCTCCCTGGAGGACCTCAGCGGCTCGGTCGACGCCGTGGTCTTTCCGGATCTGTTCAAACGCTGCGAGTCGCTGATGGAATCGGAGGCGGCGGTTCTGGTCCGGGGCATCCTGGAGCTGGAGGACTCGGGAAATCGCAAGGTGATCGTCCGGGAGATCCAGCCTATCGATGGCTCGCAGGCGCCCCCGCCGGTGACCATCTACGTCAAGCTGGAGGCCATGGCCCGGGACCTGCCCGTCAGGTTACGGTCGATCATGGAGGAAAACCCGGGCGACAGCCGTGTCACCTTTCAACTTGAACACCCTCAATCCTATCTGATAACCTTGCAATCAAGGCACTTAGCTCGGGTGAAGGCCGATGAGCGGTTCGTCCTGCAGGTAGAGGAGATCCTTCGTGGGGCAGGTTCGGTTCGCCGCTAGTATTCGGTGGAACCGGAGTCCACCATGGCCAAAGACACCGCAAATCAGCGCCACCAGGTCGAGCACCTCCAGCGGCAGATCCAGGAACTCTCTCACCGGCCTTCTTCCGACGGCGCCGCCAAGGACCTGGAGGCGCATCGCCGGCGCCGGGATGGCTTGGGCCGGGAATCCACGGCGGAACCGACCCCCTGGCATAGCGTCCAGCTCTCCCGCCACCCCCGGCGACCCCACGTCCAGGACTTCATCGAACTCGTCTTCAGCGATTTTTCGCCGCTGCACGGGGATCGCCGTTTCGCCGACGACCCCGCCATGATCGGCGGCATGGCCCGCTTCCACGGGGAACCCTGCATGGTTCTCGGGACCCAGAAGGGGCGCGACACCGAGCAGAAGCTGTTCCGCAACTTCGGAATGCCCAAGCCGGAGGGCTACCGCAAGGCGTTGCGTTTGATGCAGTTGGCGCAAAAGTTCGACCGCCCCATCTTCATCTTCATCGACACGGCGGGAGCTTACCCCGGCATCGGAGCGGAGGAGCGGGGACAGGCCGAAGCCATCGCTCAGAATCTGCGGGAGATGGCCCGTCTGACCGTGCCGGTTCTGGTCACCATCACCGGGGAGGGCGGCAGCGGGGGAGCCCTGGGAATCGGGATCGGGGACCGCGTCTACATGCTGCAACATGCCTACTACTCGGTGATCTCCCCCGAAGGGTGCGCCGCCATTCTCTGGAAGGACCAGTCGCGGGTGGAAGAGGCCGCCAACGCATTGAAAATCACCTCCAGCCACCTGGAGCACCTGGGCATCGTGGACCAGGTGATCCCCGAGCCCGAGGGCGGCGCCCACAACGACCCCGAACAGACGGCCGCTTCGGTGGATCGACAGTTGCAAGAGGGCCTGAAGGCGTTGAAGTCGCTCTCCGCCGAGCAACTGGTGCTTCAGCGAAGCCGTCGCTTCCGTGTGCTGGGAGAGGCTGCCCGCCCTTCCGAGCCACCGTCCGACTCCGATAGCCGACCATGAAAGCCGGCCTCAAGAAACTGCGTCGCTGCGCCTTTTCCAGGGAGAGAGCTCCCAGGGAATTCTTCGGCGCCCGCACCCAGTACAACCGTAGACTGGCCTGCGACCACCCGGAGATGAAAGTCAACTGGCGCGAAGCCACCTGCGTGGACTGCACCAGCTACCGCAACCGCAACCAGGAAGACGTCCCATCGGAGCAATCCGTTGGGGACCCGGACCCCGCCGACCGGCAGGCTTCCTGACCCGCCTTCAGACATCGGTTTTTCAAGTTGACTCAGGGGTGAGCGGCGTGAGAGGCCGACTCGGCCGCTCGAGTGAAAGGCTCGAAAGACAGGGACTCCTTCGAGAACCTGAACCGGCTCAGCAGAGTCTCAGGGCAACCCAGCACTTCTCCCAGAAGATTCCTGGCCTTCATCATGGAGCCCGTTTCGGGATCGAGGGAGAGCGTGAAGCTCAAGGCAAGCGGCTCTTCGCAAGTCACCCTCAGGTCGGCGATTCTCTCGTGCTCGGGAGTGTTGCAGTAGAAGGCGTTGCCGCGATCGTGGTCGGCCAGATGGCTGATCAGGTCATGGACGCGGCCGGTGAGTTCGGCCACTTCCGCTGCAGCCGGCGAGGCGGCGCCGTCGGGCAGCCAGGCCCGGTAGCTGACCTGCAGAGGCTGGGTCATCCTCGTCTTCTTGCCCTCCTCCACTGCCTCGACGCTTTGAACCTCGAGACCTTCGATCAGGCAGCCATTGAGTTGAGCCACCAGCGATTCGGACAACTCCCCGAAGGCTTCGAACCGGAGGTATTCCGAACGGCTGGACATCCCCAGAGGAATGGCGGGCGAGGCCGTGAACCTGGGCCGGGGGTTGAATCCTTGGGTGAACTTCAAGCGCACGTCGCAGCGAATCAAGGCGCGCTCCAACAGTTTGAGGACGTTGAGATGCGACAGCAACCTTGCCGGACCCTCCTTCCGGTAGTGGACCAGGTAGGACCGGGAGGGCAGTCTTTCCGCCGACGGAGCCAGCGCCGCCACTCCCGACGGCCGGTCTTCCTCTCCGGTCTCGGGGGCGTTTGAATCCACGGGAAGGGTGATCTGGACCAGCGGTCCCTGCGCCTCGGCATCCTGATCCGGGGCCGGGCTTGCCGGGTTTCCCGCGGGCCCGCCAACCCCGTCCGCCCGGGGCCAATGGACATCCACCGGCTTCTCCTCTTCCACGGGAATGCCGGCCAGCTTGATGTCCTCATAGTTTCCCGGGATGCCGCATCCCCGGCAGTCTCCCCACTTGCAGTCGTAGGTCTGAATCTTGCGGTAGGACCGCTCCCGCTCCGTCAACAGGAACCGCTTGGAGACTCCGATATCGATGAAGTCCCAGGGCAGCACTTCATTCAAGGGGATATCGCGATTGTAGAAGTGGGGATCGACGCCGCTCTGCTCGAAAGCCTTCATCCAAAGCCGGTAGTTGAAGGTTTCGTCCCAGCCGTCGAAACGGCAACCCAGCCGGTAGGCCTCTATCAAGGCTCTTCCCACCTTGCGGTCTCCCCGGGAGAGGACCCCCTCGATGAAACACTCGGCGGGGTCATGCCACTTGAGTCGGGCGAACGGAAACCTCACCTTGGCTTTCAGGTAGTCCAGGCGCTGGGTGGTCACTTTCAGGTCTTCGAAGCGATCCCATTGAAAGGGGGTGAACGCCTTGGGGACAAAGGTGCCGATGCTGGCATTCACCTTGCGCGGCCCCTTGAACCGCTTGCCGATCCCGCCGACCTGGCGAATCAGGTCCACCGTCTCGCGGATATCGTCCTCGGTTTCGCTGGGCAAACCGATCATGAAGTAGAGCTTGATCAGGTTCCAGCCCTGCCTGTAGGCCGTCTCGATGGCCTGGAACAGCTCTTCGTTGCTGATGTTCTTGTTGACGAACTGCCTCAAGCGAACACTCCCGGCTTCGGGAGCAAAGGTGAACCCGTTCTTTCTGACTTCTCCGACGTTCTCGGCCAGCGAAACGGAAAAGGCGTCGGCTCTCAGGGAGGGCAGCGAGATGGAGACCTTGTCCCGGGAGAGGGTGCGAGACAGTTCCCGCGTCAGGCACTCCACCTGGCTGTAGTCGGCCGTCGAAAGCGAGAGCAGTCCGACCTCGCGGTTCCCGGTGTTTTTCAGCGTCTCCGAAGTCAGCCGCATGACGTCGTTGACTTCCAGCTCCCGAGTGGGGCGGTACCAGTAGCCCGCCTGGCAAAAGCGGCACCCCTGGGTACAACCGCGCATGACCTCGACGCTCACGCGATCCTGAATGGCGTCGATCACCGGCACCACCGGCTTGGTGGGGTAGAAGTCGGGTGACAATGCCTCCACCCAGCGTCTCTTCACCAGGGTGCGGGGTTTTGCCGGGTTCGGCTCCACCGTCCAGGGGGTTTCGGGTTGGTGCACCTGCGGCACATAGACGCCTCGCAGCGTCGCCAGTTGCTCCAGGACCTGCCAGCGCCGGAGCCCGTTCCGCTTGGCCTCCCGGCAGAGGTCCACCAACTCGAGGACAACCTCTTCCCCGTCTCCGACGACAAAGAAATCCACCAGGTCGGCCAGAGGTTCCGGGTTGGCGGTGCAGGGTCCGCCGGCGCAGATCAGCGGGTCCCCCTCGCCTCTGTCTTCCGAGCGCAGGGGTACTCCGGCCAGATCCAGCATGTAGGGGACGTTGATATAGGTCAGCTCGGACTGGAGGGAAAACCCCACCAGGTCGAACCGGTCGATGGGCGTCTTGGTCTCGAGGCTCAACAACGGCAATCCTTCGGCCTGCATCAGGTCGGCCATATCGACCCAGGGCGCAAAGACCCGCTCGGCGTAGACATCCTCGATACCGTTCAGCAGGTGGTACAGCATCCGCAGGCCGTTGTGAGACATTCCGATCTCATACACGTCCGGAAAGGCCAGGGCGAAACGGACCCGAACCGTCTCCGGATCCTTGCGAACCATGTTGGGCTCGCCGCCGATATAACGGCCCGGCTTGGAGGCTCGCTCCAGGATGGAGAAGTACTGCTCCTCGAAGGGTGGCGATGCGATGGCCATGGCAACTCCCTCGTCACAAACAGGACGGTCTCGACTTCATTATACGCCATACTCTTTCGATTCGCTTCGCGGGTCCGGCAAAAGCCTCTTCTCCCGGCCCCTGACAGGCCGACGCTCCCGGTCCAATCGGTCCGACCCATTCCAAAAGGGATGTCGGTCGGGACCCGGGATTGCTACAATGTCGCCAGCGTCCGCGCCATCATCTCCGGAGAAAACCTCATGAAAGCCATCCATCGACGCACCTTTCTGATGACGTCTCTGGCGGCGGCCGGCTCCGGCCTGGGCCGGGCCTCCGGTCCCCTGGGAGCCAACAGCCGAATTCGGGTGGCGGTGGTGGGCTTGCGGGGCCGCGGCGCGGGGCACATTCGGGATTTCGCCCAGCTCAGGCACCTCAACCTGGAGGTGGCGGCCCTGTGTGACGTGGACGAAAGCATCTTGAACCGTCGAGTGGCCGAAGCGGAGAAGCTGACCGGCAAGAAGCCTCGATCCTTCATCGACGTGCGTCGACTCCTGGAAGACAAGGAGATCGATGTGGTTTCCTTTGCAACTCCCAACCACTGGCACGCCCTGAATACCATCTGGGCCTGTCAGGCCGGCAAGGACGTCTATGTCGAGAAGCCCAGCTCTCACGGCATCTGGGAGGGGCGAAAGATGGTGGAGGCGGCCCGCAAGTACGGCCGGATCGTTCAGGTCGGCTTTCAGAACCGCAGCAGCCCGGCGCTTCAGGAAGCCATGGAGAAGATCCGTGGAGGCTTGATCGGGGAGGTCTACATGGCCCGAGGGCTCTGCTACAAGTGGCGGAAGAGCATCGGGAGGGCCAAAGTGGAGCCGGTTCCGCCGGGGGTCCATTACGATTTATGGATCGGGCCGGCCCCGAGGCGTCCCTTCACGCGAAACCGCTTCCACTACGAGTGGCACTGGCAGTGGGACTACGGCAACGGAGACATTGGAAACCAGGGCCCCCACCAAATGGACCTGGCCCGTTGGGGTCTGGGCGTGGGGCTTCCGCGGAAGGTGCAGTGCATGGGGGGACACTTCCTCTTCGACGACGACCAGGAAACTCCCAACGTGCAGACGGTTAGCTTCGAATATCCCGACCAGAAGAAGCTGTTGACCTTCGAAGTCCGGCACTGGATCACCAACTCGGAGGGTGACAGCCAGGTCGGGGCCTTTATCTACGGCTCCGAGGGATATGTCGAGATATCCAAATACCATGCCTATCGAACCTTCCTGGGAAGAAAATGCGAACCCGGACCGGCACGCGAAGAGGTTGGCAACCACTATGTGAATTTCATTGAAGCGGTGAGATCTCGCAAGCCCCGACAACTGAACTCCGAGATCGAGGAGGGGCACATCTCGTCTTCATTGGCCCACCTGGCCAACATCGCCTATCGCACCGGCCGAACCTTGAATTTCGATCCTCGACAGGAGCGGTTCGCCGACGACCAGCAAGCCAACCAATATCTGAAACGCTCCTATCGTCCGCCATACGTCGTCCCGGACGAGGTCTGAGGCCAGGGCGCCTAGCCGCCGCAGCGGACCGTGTTGCCGGAGATCACCTCCAGCGCATGGGGCAGCACCGCCTGCAAGGCGTCCAGGGATTCCCGGACCCCCTTGACGCTGCCGGGCAGGTTGACGATGAGGGTCCTGCCGCGCACGCCGACCAGGGCGCGGGAGAGCGCCGCCCTGGGAGTCTTCCGGATCCCCTCCGACCGCATCAACTGGGCCAGCCCGGGAACCTCCCTCTCGATGACGCAGGCCGTGGCCTCGGGCGTGACGTCTCTGGGGGCCAGGCCGGTCCCACCGGTGGTCACCACCAGCTCGGCCTTGTGAACCTCGCAGCCCTTCAACAGGCACTCCCGGATGCTCTCCAGCTCGTCCGGCACCACGGCGCGGTCCAGCACCTCGCACCCGAGCGCCTGCAGGGCCTGGCAGGCGGCGGGACCGGAAAGGTCCTCACGCTCCCCGCGCGATGCGGAGTCGCTCACCGTCACGACCAGCGCCCGAGGTTTGGCTAGAGGTTTCATTCAGAACTTTTCCAGGTCGGCGAGAGCGGCGAGGCCGTTCCTCTTGAGAAAGTTGATGATGCCGCCTTCCTGGTGCAGCCGCAGCATCATGCCGGGGATTTCAATCGGGAGGGTCCGTTCCCTGGTGGCGTTGCGAAGCGCCTGGGCCTGGATGTTCAACTCCAGGCGGTCGCTCTCCTCGATGGAGTCGGTGTCGGCAATGACACACAGGAGCCCCAGGTTGATGGCGTTGCGAAAGAAGATCCGGGCGAAGGACTTGGCGATGACGGCCTGCAGGCGGGAGTGCTTGAGCGCCACCGCCGCCGTCTCGCGGGAGCTGCCGCAGCCGAAGTTGTGACCGGCCACCACGAAGTCGCCGGGGCGAACCTGCTTTCGGAACTCCGGGCGATATTCGATAAAGCAGGCCTGGGCCAACTCCTCGGGGTCGGTGGTGATGTTGTACCGGCCGGGAGTGATCAGGTCGGTGTTGATGTTGTCCCCGAACTTCCAGTTCATCGGATCGGGAATCTCCTTCAGGCCACGTACCTTCTCGGGTCGGTAATGATGCCCGTCAGGGCCGAAGCCGCCGCGGTGGCGGGGCTGGCCAGGAAAATCCTGGCCGTGGGGCTGCCCATTCGTCCCTCGAAGTTGCGGTTGCTGGTGGAAACGCACACCTCGTTGTCGTAGAGGACGCCACCCGACCGGCCCAGGCAGGGCCCGCAGCCGGGACTGGAGACCACCGCCCCGAAGTTGACGAACTCCTCGACGTACCCTCGCTGGAGCGCCTGCAGGTAGACCCGGCGCGAGGCCGGAGTGACGATGGCCCGCAACCCCTCTTTCACCCGCTTCCCCTTCCACATCCGGTGAACCACCTCCAGGTCCTCGATGCGGCAATTGGTGCAGGATCCGATAAAGACCTGATCCACCGCAACCTTCTCGCTTTCGACCTGTTCCACCGGCACGTCGTTGTCGATGTCCGGGGGACAGGCAATCATGGGTTTCAGGTCCGAAACATCGAAATGAAGCTCCCGTTCGAAGGTAGCCCCCGCATCGCTGCGCAGAGGTTCGAAGTCCACCAGTCGCTCGTTTTCCTCGAGATAGGCTCGGGTCTGGTCGTCAGGGGCCACCACGGCCGCCTTGGCCCCCATTTCGGCGCTCATATTGGTCAGCGTCAGCCGGGCCGGGACGTTGAAGCCTTCCACCGTGGGTCCCGCGTATTCGATCACCCGATAGTTGGCCCCGTCGGGGCCCATCTCCCTGGCCACCGCCAGCACGACGTCCTTGGAGTAGCACCCCCTTGGAAGATCACCGCTGACAGTGACGCGGATCGTCCCGGGAACCCGGAACCAGCTCCTGCCGGTGGCCATGGCGATGGCCGCATCGGTGGAACCCACCCCGATGGTCAGGGCTCCCAGGCCGCCGCCGGTGGGGCTGTGGGAGTCGGCTCCCAGGATGAGGTTGCCCGGATTGATCAGGCGCTCCGACATGACCTGGTGGCACACCCCGTCATAGACCACCGGAATGCCCTGCTCATCGGCAAACTCTCTGATCCGGCTCTGCAGCTTGGACATGGCCACGCTGGGGCTCGGAAAGGCGTGGTCGAAGGGAATGAAGATTTTCTTGGGATCGAACACCCGTTCGGCGATCTGGTAGAAGGGCTCCAGGGCCCAGGCGCAGGTGGTGTCATGGGCCATGACCAGATCCAGGTCCGCCAGGATGAAATCCCCGGCCCGCACGGCTCTCCCACAGTGGTTGGAGAATATCTTTTCCGCCAGAGTTTGAGCCATTGGCGACCTGGTGTCAAAGGCAGGGAATGGAACGATTCCTGGGCGGCCGATTGCCCCGTTCCAGTGCCGTACAAGCGGGGCCATTATAGGGAAAGGATCGGGATGAAGGCAAACCGGCCGGGCGGCTCCGGGCACACGCCAAAAAGAGAGGTCATGGGATGAAGGCCCCCCGGGAGCGCGGGCGTCCCGCCCGCACAAAGCCTCCGGCAGCCTAGCCCGCATTTCTCACCAGGCCGCTGGAGGCATTACAAGAAGTAGATTGTCTTCAGACCCTTGATTGGCTTCATGTCAAGGACTTGCTGACTACAGACGGCGCTGGGCATGCCCTGGCTGGTTCTTTTCCCTCCAGCGCGCACATGCTCCCTTGACCGTAGAAACCGCTACGCTCTTCGGTCGCGAGCACGCGCTGGAGGGAAAATTCCTGCGCCAGGATCATGCCCCCTGGTGAGAAATGCGGGCTAGGCCATCTCCTCCACCCGGGTCGACCCACCGGTGCGACAGCAGCCAGGGAAAAACGCGGGTTCGTCGCCGGCTCGCTCCCAGGAATCGTGGCCGACCCGGGCATGGCCGATTCCCGCCATGAAGCAACTCGCCGGTGGATGAAGCCATCTTTTCATGGGAATTCAGGCTGAACGTTGCTAAGCTACAGGCTTGAAAAGCGCAGGAAAATCAGTCGATCTCCAGCAGGTTCGAGCAAGAAAGGAGAGAACAACCATGAACAGCTTCACGGACGGCAAGCCCCTCGACCGACCCAAGCCCAAACAGCCGGCCACGCCGGGGCAGGCCACGCCCCGCTGGGGATTGTTCGGCTTCATCATTCTGCTGGGACTGCAGATCTTTCTGATCTACCAGGTCCTGGACAACAAGGACCAAATCCTGGAATCCCAGGAACAGGTGGCCGCCCTCGACGAAGAGATGATGGAGGCGGTTGACGAGCGGGAAGAGCAGGACCAGAAGTTCGAACAGAGTCTGGGCGCCTTGACGGCCGACTTCACGGTGGTGCAGGACCGGCTGGGTGTGACCCAGAAGGAATTGAACCGGGCCCGGGCCGCGGCCCGGCGGCTCAGGGAGGAACAAGAGCGGTCGGTGCAGCAACTCAACGTGGAAATTGCCCGAAAAGCCGATTCCCGGCAGCTTTCCGAGTTGAAGAGCGCCGCCGACAGTCGCTTTGGGGCTGTCAACGAGGATGTCAGCAAGGTCAGGACCGACGTGGAGGCCACGCGCAAGGCCCTGGAGGGCGCTCGACGCGAGATCGTCGACGTTCGCGCCACCCTGACCCAGCAGATCGCCAGGAACAAGGATGAGCTCACGCAACTGCGTCTCAAGGGCGAGCGAAACTTCTACGAGTTCGACATTCAGAAGAAGAAGGGCTTCGCCCTGGTCGGAGATATTCGCATCGGGGTGACCAAGACCAATCGCAGGAGGCAACGCTACAACGTGCGCATCGTGGTCGACGACAACACCCTGGAGAAGAAGCGGCGCACCATCAACGAGCCCGTGCAATTTCTGGTGGGCCCCACCAAGTTGCGCTACGAGCTGGTGGTCAACGAGGTCCGAAGGAATCGCATCATCGGTTACTTGAGCGTCCCCAAGGACAAGGGCCTTTCAGCCGAACGGAAGTTGTAATCCGGGCCTGAGAAGCCATGACGCCTGCTCCGACCGCGCCGGCCGGATCGTCCCCTCCGCAATCGTGGGTGTGGGGGTTCGGCCGGCTTGCCGCGCACGCCTACTACAAGGTCGAGCGCATCGGCGGCCCGCTGCCCGACGGACCGCTGCTGCTGGTTGCCAACCACCCCAATACACTCATCGACCCGGCCGTCATTCAGGCCACGGCCGGACGCCCCATTCGGTTCCTGGCCAAGTCCACGTTCTTCGCGCGGCACCCGCTCAGCCCGCTGATCCGCCGCTCGGGGGCGATTCCCGTCTACCGCAAGATGGATCCAGGAGTCGATACCTCCCGCAACCTGGAGATGTTTTCGGCGGTAGCGGAATCGCTCGCCGCCGGCGAGGCCATCTGCCTCTTCCCGGAAGGCACCAGCCATGCCCGCGGCCGACTGGAGCCGCTGCGGACCGGCGCCGCCCGCATGGCGCTGAACAGTTGCGCTGCCGGGCATCCGGTGAGCATCGTGCCGGTCGGGCTCAACTTCGACGCCCTGGCCCGCTTCCGCTCCCGGGTGACGGCGGTCTTCGGGCGCAGCGTGGACTACGCCGGCCTCACCGCAGGGGATGGGGAGGACGAAGCGACGGTCGTACGGGCTCTCACAGACCAGATCGAGCACCGCCTGAAGCACTTGATGGTCGAGGCGGAGCCGCGGCACGACCTGCCCATCGTCGAGCGTATCGACCGCCTCTACGCCGCCGCCCGCGGAGCGCCGCCGGACGCGCGGGAGCGGCTGGGCCGACGCCGCCTGATTGCCGCCGGGATGGCGGAGTTGCGCCGGAGGGACCCGGCGCGGCTGGCCGAAATCATGGGGCTGGTGGAGGAATACCTGGCGAGTCTGGCCCGCTTCGGGCTCCGCGAACGCGACCTCGACCGGCGCATCCCGGCCGCCGAGGCCATCCGCTTCACTCTGCGGGAAGGACTTCTCGCGCTACTGCTCGGCCCGCTGGCGATGGCAACCGTCGTCGTCTTCGCCATTCCCTACTGGCTCACCGACCGGATCGGCCGGTGGGCGCCGAACCTCGAGAGCCGAGCGTCATTTCAGATTTGCGGCGGCGGCCTGATCCACGGCGCCTGGATTGCCGCGATAGCCGTCTCGGCCGGCACTCGAACGGAGACGGCGTCCGGCATCGCGATCGGACTCGCGCTGGTGGCTCTGGCTATCCTGGGAACACTGGCAGTCGAGCGGGAATCCGCCGTCTGGCGCGCCGTGCGCGGCTTCTTGGCGCTGCGCAAGTTGCCGCTCCGGACTCGGAGCGTCTTGAGGCGCAGGCGCAGGGCGCTCGCCGACGCGCTCGACGAGGTGCGCGCCTGGATCGAGAGCAAGACCGACGACTAACGGGGTCCTGTGGGCTCCCCAAGATGCTTGAAATGCCGGGGCGCTTTCACTATACTTCCCAGGCTTTGGCGCAAGCGGCGCCGGCGTCAGAGCCGCGGGATGCCCAGGTAGCTCAGTTGGTAGAGCGCAGCCCTGAAAAGGCTGGCGTCGGCGGTTCAATTCCGTCCCTGGGCACCATCGACCCACCCCAAGGGCATTCCCCCACCCCGCCCGCTTACCCCACCAAATCCCAATCCGGGTGTATAATGGTTCAAACAACCATCGTTCGGCATGCCATTACGGCTTCAGGCGCAAGGAGGAGTCATGCGGAATCAAACCAGGCCCGCATCAGCCGGGTTATCAATCGGTGAGCGTCGGACGTTTCTGAAGGCGGCGGTTCTGGGGGGAGTGGGACTGGCGGCCCGGGCAGCCCTTCCCGAGGGGGCGCTGTCGGCGGCCGCCGCCAAAGCCCCTCCCAGCTCGGAGACCCTGGTGGCCACGCTCTACAAGAGCCTGTCGGAGGAGCAACGAAAGGCCATGACGTTCTCCTTCGATCACCCCCTTCGTTCCAAGGTGGACAACAACTGGGCGATCACGCCTCACAAGATCAACCGGTTCTACACGGCTGACCAGCAGGCGATGATCAGAGAGATCTTTCAGGGCGTTCACAATCCGGACTACGTGGAACAGGTCATGGAACACATGAAGGAGGACGGGGGCAGCCTGGGCAACTACTCCATCGCCATCTTCGGACGACCGGCGACGGGAAAGTTCGAGTTCGTCCTTACCGGACGACACTGCACCATGCGCTGCGACGGAGATTCGGTGGAAGGCGCCGCCTTTGGCGGACCGATCTTCTATGGACATGCCGCCCGAGACTTCTACGAGGCTCCGGACCATCCCGGCAACGTCTACTGGTACCAGGCCAAGTCGGCCAACCGGGTATTCCAGGCGCTGGACGGCAGGCAGCGCCAAATGGCGCTGCTCACCGATCCCCGCAAGGAACAGCAGACTCGAACCGTGAGGCTGGATGAAGAATTGGCCGGCCTGCCCGTCTCGGAAATGAGCCGCGACCAGGTGGCGTTGGTCGAGGAGGTGCTGGCCGACCTGCTGTTGCCCTTTCGCCGGCGAGACGCCGAGGAAGCCATGCGCTACATCAGGAAGGAGGGGAAGCTGGACGGACTGAGCCTGTCGTTCTATCGCAGCGGCGACGTTGGAAACGACGGCATCTGGGACAACTGGCAGCTTCAGAGCAGGAATATGGTCTGGTACTTCCGCGGCAGTCCCCACGTCCATGTCTGGGTCAACATCAGGGCTTGACCCGCATTTCTCGCCGGGCCGCTGCATGCATCGTGGAAACCCCATTTGTTTTCCACGACTTGCCGGCGCTATTGGGGTGGTGTGGGGTGTCACACGGCGCCGGCCGCGCCCCTACCCCTTGAGCTCGCTCCAGAGCGCTCGGTAGTACCGCATCAGGCGAACCGCGTCGGGGCTGGCCGGAATCTCGGCCAGCGTATACCGGCGGTAGCCTGCCTGTGCGAGCAGGTCGAACAGCTCCCGCCAAGGGTAGTCCTTCCTCCAGAGCTCCCTGATGTGAACGTTCCTCAACCAGGGCTTCAACAGTTCGAAGCTCTTGGCCACCGAACCTTCTTCGACGTCTTCGGGGTTCGAGTTCCAGCAGACCCCGACCATGGGATGATCGGCCAGCTCCATGATCCGCCGCACCCGAGCCGGACTGCTGGACTTGGGCCCGTGGACTTCCAGCCAGATTTCCACCCCGTAGCCCTGAGCGTGCCGGCCGCACTCCCGCAGGGCCTCTGCAATCTGATTCAGGGTTTGACTCTCCGAAACCTCGCCGGGAATCCCGTTGGGGCGCACCTTCACTCCCAGGGCCCCCACATCGTGAGCCAGTTCCACGAACCGCTTGGCCTCTTCCACGTTCCGGCTGACGACGCTCCTGTCGGTGGAGTGGAATTCGCAAGCAGTCCCCAGGCTCAGCAGGCGAATGGGAGAGAACCCGAAGCGGCTGGCGACGGCAACCCGTTCTTCCCTGCTCAGATGGGGTTCCACCCCGTGCCGGTGGGTCGTGCGCAGCTCGACCGCACGGAAGCCGGTCTCCTCACAGGCCTCGATCAGGCCCGGCAGTTCCCAGTCCTTTCCCAGATTCCAGGTGACCAGGCCCAACGCGTAGTCGCCGCCGCCCAAAGCAGGATTGTTCCGACTTGACTGCATGACACACCTCCCTCAACCGACTCAGAGAACCACGGCCGTCCGATATCTCCAGGCCCGCCGGGCGGCTTCCGCCACCTCGATGGCTCGCAATCCGTCCATTCCCCCGGCTGCAACCCGCTCCCGGCCCCGGACGGCTTCCACGAAATTGGCCAGCATCCGTCCTGCCGGCGTTTCATTGGAACGGTCGCAACCGGGGTCCGGGCCGTCGGGCTCCGCACCGGCAAACAACTCCAGATCCAGGCGGCCCCGGGGACCCGAGATCTCGAGACGCACCGCCCCTGCCATCTTGTCGACTCCAGGCGGGTCCATCAGGCTCCTTTCCATGGCGACCACGGCCCCGTGATTCATCTCCAGGCGCAACCAGGTTGAACACTCGCCGCTTCCCTCCCCGGAGGCCGTGACCGTTGCCAAGGTGAATTCTCCACCCAGCAGCCAGCGCAGCGTATCGACCAGGGCGGTTCCCGGACTTGTCCCGAGGCCGCTATCCCCCCCGGAAGAATCTTCGGAAGAGAATCCGGCGCTCCCTTCCGACTTGCGCACCGTGACCGTCAAGGGATTTCCCAGGCTCCCCTGCAGGATCCGTTTCCGAACCCGGCTGCAAGACGGGCTCAAGCGAGCTGGGAAACAAACCCCGAACAGCACGTCGTGAGCCTGGGAAATGGCCCAGATTTCACGGGCCTCCACCAAGGCTTCTGAGATCGGGTTCTCGCAGAGAATCGGTTTGCCGGCGCGGATGCAGTCCACCACGGTTTCCTTGCGGCGGCTGCCGGAATCGCAGATGACCATCCCGTCGGCGGGAAACTGCTCCAGCAGGCTCCGATGGTGGGGGTAAGCGGCCACCCCGCGAAACTTTCCGCCCGGTTCCAAACTCGGACAGGACCCGGGGTCCACCACGGCCGCAAGCAGCACTTCGGGCATTTGCCTGAGGCACTCCAGGTAGGTTCCGGCGGTTGGCCCGCCGAGGCCGACGAGAGCGACTCGAGTGGTCATTGGCTAGCGAAACCCCGACAGCTTCAACCGTCCCAGACGCCTGCCGATCTTGCCGCTGCTCATCTGCTTCATCATTTTTCGCGCCTGCACGTAACGCTTGAGCAACTGGTTTACCTTCTGGACCGAAGTGCCGCTGCCGCGAGCGATGCGCTTGCGCCGGCTTCCGTTGATGATCTGATGGTGGGCTCGCTCCCTGGGGGTCATGGAATTGATGATGGCCTCAATGTGCAGCAGTTCCTTTTCGTCCACCTTGACCTTGTTCAAATCCTTGAACGCGCCCACCTGAGGAAGCATGGAAAGAATCTGCTCCATCGAACCCAGCCTGCGCATCTGGCTCATTTGATCCCGGAAGTCTTCCAGGGTAAAGGAATCGCTTCGGACCTTCCTCTCCAGCTCCAGGGCCTTTTCGTGATCGATGGTCTCCTCTGCCTTCTCGATCAGGGAAAGCACGTCCCCCATGCCCAGAATCCGAGACGCCATCCGGTCCGGATGAAAAAGCTCCAAGGCATCGTATTTCTCGCCCACGCCCACAAACTTGACCGGCTGTCCCGTCACCGATCGTATGGACAGCGCCGCCCCTCCCCTGGCGTCGCCGTCCATCTTGGTGAGGATGACGCCGCTCAACGACAAGCGCTGGTGAAACTCCCCGGCGCTCTTGACCGCGTCCTGACCGGTCATGGCGTCAGCCACCAACAGGGTTTCGGTGGGAGCCACCAGGTCCTTGACCTGTTGCAGCTCCTGCATGAGCGCGTCATCGATATGGAGTCGGCCCGCGGTATCGATCAGGAGAACGTCGCAGCCGCTGGTCCGGGCCTCCACAAGCGCCGAGCGGCAGAGCTGCAGCGGATCATCGATGCCCTCTCCCCGGAAACAGGGAAGATCGAGGTCTCGAGCAATCACGGAGAGCTGTTCCCTGGCAGCCGGCCTGTACACGTCGATGGAGAGCAGCAGGGGCCGATGACGGTTGCGGTCCAGCCAGCGGGCCAGCTTTCCGGCAGAGGTGGTCTTGCCCGAACCCTGCAGGCCCACCATCAGGTAGACGGAAGGCGGCTTGCCGGAGAAGGAAAGGGCGGAGGATTCCCCTCCCAGCAACTCCACCAACTCGTCCCTGACGATCTTGATGACCTGCTGGGTCGGCGTCAGCGACTGCAGAACTTCCTGACCGGTGGCCCTGGCCCGGATGGCCTCCACGAACTGCTTGACCACCCGAAAGTTGACGTCCGCTTCCAGGAGAGCCAGACGAATCTCCCGCAAGGCGCCGGTGACGTGAGCTTCAGAGAGCTTGCCTTCGCCTCGAAGAGTCTTGAACACTCTCTGCAGGCGCTCGGTCAGTTGATCGAACATATCAAGGGGACTCCGCCTTGACCGAGAGTCTCTCGATTCCCAGGGCCCGGCCGGTCTCGGGATCGACGTCCACCGCAACCGCGTTGATCCTGACGTTCCGCTTGGCCGGCCCAAAGCGTCCCGGCAACTGGTCGATGAACCTGGTTCGAATGATGTCGGTCTCGCCACCGATGATCGAGTCGTGGGGGCCGGTCATGCCGACGTCGGTCAGGTAGGCCGTGCCCTTGGGGAGCGTGCGCTCGTCGGCGGTGGTCACATGAGTATGGGTCCCCAACACGGCCGAAACCCTGCCGTCCAGAAACCATCCCATCGCCTGCTTCTCGGAAGTGGCTTCGGCGTGGAAATCCACCAGGATCACCTTGATGTCCGGCGAAAGGCCGTCGATCAGCCGCTCGCCCACGCGGAACGGGCAATCGGTGAGGGGCATGAACAGCCGGCCCTGCAGATTGATCACTGCAAAGGGGACCCGGCTCCGGGTTTCACCCACGAAGAGGCCGCGGCCCGGAGTTGCCGGCGGATAGTTGGCCGGACGCAGCAATCTGGGTTCCTGGTCCAGGAAATCCAGAATCTCCTTCCGGTCCCAAACGTGATTTCCGGAGGTCATCACCTCGACCCCCATTTCGAGAAACTGGTGGGCCAAGGGCGGCGTAATCCCGTATCCCGCGGCCGAGTTCTCGATGTTGGCCACGCACAGGTCTATGCCTCTTTCCTCCAGAATCTGGGGAAGATGGCCTCGAACGGCTTCTCGCCCCGGTCTTCCGAAGACGTCACCAATAAACAGGATCCGAAGATTCTTGACGGGCATGTTCCCCCGGCGGAAAGTGATCCGATCAGCGGCTTGGCTGGGATGGCCCCGAAACCCTCATGACGGCCAGGCGCCTCGGGAGGTTGACGGCCTCAAGCCATCATAGACGACAGGGATGGAGATTACAATTGAAGGGAGGGAGGCGGCATCCGGGCAAAGAAAAGCCCCGCTCTGCCGTGAGACACCTTACTTGGACCTGGAGACCAGGTGGGCGCCACTCCTTGAACATCAGGAAGCTTCACATGGTGAAGCTTGCACACCGCACAAGGATCAGGCTCCCTTCAAATAGGTGTTGGTTCAAATAATACATGCCTACACGTACATTGCAGGGTGACAGGATTCTAGTGAAAGCCGAATCTCCAGGTCAAGCCTCTTAGCTGGAACACCCTGTTTCAGGCGAGTGGGGAGTGGAGAGTGGGGAGTGGAGAGTGGGAAGTGGAGAGTGAAGAGTGGAGAGTGGAGAGTGGAGAGTGGAGAGTTATTTGATCGACACGTTGCACATCTGGTCTGAAACAAACGGAAAAAAGAGGAATCCACGAAGGGACACGAAGAACGGCGAAGGGACACGAAGCGGGACGGCTTTGCCGTATCGGCAGGGGCAGTGCCTCCTCGCGGAGCAGGAAGGATGGGAGGAGGCGCCCCTCCGGGAGCGCGGGCGTCTCGCCCGCATTCTCTGGGTTGGGTGGCCGTTCCGTTTCCCCGTGATGCTGCGCCCGGTCACCCTGCCGCCGGGAATTCCATGGGCTCGGCTGAAGCGGAATCGTGGCGCCGTTGCCGGTCGAGCCGGGTCGAGGAGACGGGTGAGGCTGCGCCAGTGTTGTATCGCGGTAGGAATCCGCATTGCTGGGGACCCCCCGCACAGATCCGGACGTGCGCAGCTAGCGCATCCGGCTCCTCCCTCAGGTGTTGACGAGCATTCGTCGGTCCGGCCATGGATGCCGGATTCCCAGTCTCGGCCAGTAGGTCGCCGCCAGTCGGTTCATCGCCTCCCAGCTATATCCGCCCTTCTGGGATCGTCGATTGATTGCTCGCATCCACAATCTCAGGACGTGGCTCGCAAAGCGTCTCAGATAGCGCAGGCTGGTCGGGACAGCAAAGTAGTTCAGCCATCCGTTCAACACTCGCCCCAGCCATTTGCCGGTCTTCCCGATGCCTTCATGCATCCGCCTGCTCAGCTCCTCCTTCACTCGCTTCAGGGTGCGCCTCATCCGTTTCGCTATCGGTTTGCGCCCCAGCCCGTAGCGTCCCTTCCGGTCCTTCCTGCAATAGTGCGTGAAGCCCAGGAAGTCGAACGTTTCCGGTCTCCCCTCCCCCCTCCTTCGTCGGTTCTCTGCCGCATACCGTCCGAACTCGATGAGTCGGGTCTTCTCCGGGTGCATCTCCAACTCGAACCGTCCGATTCGCTCCTTCAGGTCGTTGAGGAATCGCTCCGCATCCCGCCGGTACTGAAATCCCACCACGAAGTCGTCGGCGTACCGCACCATCAGGGTCTCGCCTTCGGCCTCGCGGGTCCGCCATTGCCTCTGGAACCAGAGGTCCAAACCGTAATGCAGGTAGACGTTCGCCAGGATCGGCGATATCACCGCCCCTTGCGGCGTCCCCTTCAGGTCGTCCCTCCACTCTCCATCCTCCATGACGCCGGCGTTCAACCACTTGGCAATCAACCGTATCACCCGCTCATCCCCGATGCGGTGCCTCAGAAACCGCAGCATCCAGTCCCGCGACACGTTGTCGAAGAATCCGCGTATGTCCGCGTCGATGATCCACCTGATCTTCCGCCGCCCGATCCCGACCGCCAGGGCGTCCAGCGCATCGTGCCCCCCTCGGCCAGGTCGAAACCCGTAACTGAACCCCAGGAACTCCGCCTCATATATCGGCGTCAGCAGGTTGTCCGCCACGGCCTTCTGGACGATCTTGTCCTCCAGCGCCGCCACGCCAAGCGGTCGTGTCCCGCCATCCGCCTTGGGTATCTTCACCCGCCGCGATGGCGTCGCCCGGTACGCTCCCCGCTGTACCCGGTCATGCAGGTCGACCAATCGATCTTCCAACCCAACCGCGTACTCTTTCCACGTCATGCCGTCCACGCCGGGGGCCGCCCACCTCTTCAACTCCCCGTAGGCTTTCCTCAACGCCTCCACCGTGATGTGGTGCAGCAGCGCCGTCAACCGACTCTTCGGTTCCCGTTCGATGAACTCCCGTATCCGGTCCGCCGCCTGGGACACGCTCCCCCGTCTCTGCGTCCGGCGCGTGCTTTGGCTTTCCGGCTTCCCTTCGGGTAAGGCCCTTCGCTCCACCGACTCCGCCGGGAATCTCTCCCCTTTGTTCGCCGGCTTCTCCACTACTATGGCCTCATCTGACTTCTTCATGCCGTGCATCTCCGGTCTCGGATCTCTCCTTCCCTTTGCGGTCCCGCCACGACTGACGGAACAGCATGAAGACCTCCCAGGTCCCGGTGAAGCGCTTACGTGCGTGCCTGGGTTCTAAGACACCGCGGGGCTCCTCTCCCCCTCACCTTGGCGGTGGAGCGGATCTTGCCTTCGGCTGCCCGCATGGCCTCGGCACCCCGGATGAGCGTGTTTTCGGTGCTCAATAGCCCTGCCCACACGCACCCCTGTCAACGCTTGACCCACACCCTCGCGGTTGTAGGCCCATGACTCGGGGCGGAAGTGGTGGTTAACCTTTCCTTCCCGCCGGACTTTCACCGGCTACGCTTCACCAGTTAGCCTGGCGCTCGCGGGCGGGACGCCCGCGCTCCCGGGTGGGCCTCATCCCGTGACGTCGTCGCAGCCAAGCAGGTCCGTCGGTATTCGTGTCTATTCGTGTTCATTCGTGGTTCGTCTTTATTGACGATTGGGTGTTTCACTGAAGGGACACGAAGCGGGACGGCTTTGCCGCATCGGCAGGGGCAGTGCCTCCTCGCGGAGCAGGAAGGATGGAAGGAGGCGCCCCTCCGGGAGCGCGGGCGTCCCGCCCGCATCCTCTGCGTTGGGTGGCCGCTCCGTTTCCCCGTGATGCGGCGCCCGGTCACCCTGCCGCCGGGAATCCCATGGGCTCGGCTGAAGCGGAATCGTGGCGCCGTTGCCGGTCGAGCCGGGTCGAGAAGAAGGGTGAGGCTGTGCCAGTGTTGTGCGGGCGGGACGCCCGCGCTCCCGGGTGGGCCTTCCTCCCGTGACGTCGTCGCAGCAAACCACGTCCATCGGTCTTCGTGTCCATTCGTGGCTCGCCTTTATTGACGATTGGGTGTTTCACCCTCGTATGATCCGCACGGAACGTCGGGGCTCGGCGATCATCCGACCTGTCGGCGGAGTGGGGCCTGTCCTCCCGAAGATCCGGCTCTCACTCGGGAAGCAACGCTTCGATCATTTCGGAGCAGCGGCTGCTCCTGTCGGCGATAGCGGCCTCTGCCCGCTGAGCCTGATCCCGTTGCTGAAACAGCTCGTCGGCAATATTCAGCGCCGCCATCACGGCGACCTTGACGGTATCGACGGTTCGACCGGACTCCTGGATTTCTCGCATCTTGCCGTCGACATAGGCCGAAAGCCGATCGAGGTAGTCCCCGTCGATGGCCCCGGTGACAGCGTAAATCCGATCACAGATCTCAACCCGCCTGACCTCGTTCTCTCTTTGCATCGTCCGCGCTCCAAGGGTCGACCATTCAAATTTCCCATCCGTCCAAACTGCCCAGGATCCGCTCGACTTTCTCCTTGATCAGCTCCCGATCCTTTTCAAATTCCGAGACCTCGGACTTCAGCCGGCCATTCTCCGACGACACTTGCTCCAATTCCGATTCGAGCCTCCGGAGGTCCGCTTCCAGGGCTTCATTCCGAGCCTTGGTGGCCTTGAACAACTCCACCATCCGATAGACCCGGCTCTCGAGGTCAGCAAATTTTTCCAGTCCGTCTGCCAACGTCACCCCCTCAGCCGCGCACCGAACCTGTCTCTCAGACTGGCCAACACCGCCTGGTCGAATCGATTGGCATCTTCCTCCACCAGCGTTCGATCCAGCCTCTGGTAAACGAGCCGGATCGATATTCCCTTCTTGCCGCGCGGCAATCGATCTCCCTGATACAGGTCGAACGGGAATATCGCACGCAGTGCCTCGATTTCAATATCGCGGATGGCCGATTCGATATCCCCATAGCTGACCTCGCCGTCCACCACGATGGAGAGGTCCCTCTGAATGGCGGGGAAACGCGGAATTCGCCTGACCCTGGGTTCGGAACGCCACAGTGGATGGAGTCGGCCCAGCTCGATTTCAGCCGCAAACACCGGCTGTCCAATCTTGTGGTCGGCACAAATGCCGGGATCCAGTTGACCGAAACTCCCCAACTCGGCATCCCCGAGCCGGATTCGTCCGGCGGCAACCGAACTCCAGTGGGAATCCGACCCTTCACCGACTTCGAACCAGACATCCTGCTCGCCGGGAGTCGACGCCTCCAACAGCGTCTCGATATCCCCCTTGAGGTCAAAGAGCGAGAAGGCCCTGGCGGCGCCATGAACCGTTTTTTCCTCCAGGTTGCCCGTCGCCAGCAGCCCCACTCTGGATGGCTCTCCGGACTGTTGCGGTTGAACCCATCCGTAGACTTTTCCGATCTCGAAGATCTTGAGGCTCCGGATGCCGCGGTTGTAATTCCACGACAACGAAGCCAGCAGTCCCGGCAATAGCGAGGTTCTCATGACTCCGGTTTCCGAGGACAGGGGATTCAGTACCGAAATCGCCTGCTTGTTGCCGAATTTGAGATCGTCCCCGGCATCCACCAGGGGATAGGTCAGTGTTTGAGAATATCCCAGGTGCAACAAGCGCTCGGTCACGGTCTTTTCCACCCGGTAACCCTTGCTGCGTTGGGCGCCACCTCGCCAGGCAGGCAGCCTGGAGGGCAGGTTTCCGTAGCCGTGGTGGCGGGCGATCTCCTCGATCAGGTCGATCTCCCGCCCCACGTCCATCCGTGAGGTCGGGAGGGCAACCGTCCAGCCTTCGGGGTTGCTGTTGAGAATCCTGAATTGCAGGGAGTCGAGGATCCTCTCGACCTGGTGGCCGTCGATCTCCAGCCCCAGCAGCCTGGCCAGGCGCGAGCGGCGAAGCAGCACCGGAGGTCTCTTCAAGGCTCCGGGGTAGTTGTCGAGCGGCCCCGGCAGGATTTCTCCCCCGGCCAGCTCCTGAATCAGTTGAGCGGCCCGGTTGGCGGCCGGCAGGGTCGCTTCCAGGTCCGCTCCCCGTTCGAATCGATGAGAAGCTTCCGTGTGGATACCCAGGGCCTTGGAGGTCTTTCGAACCGAAACGGGATCGAACCAGGCGCTTTCGACCAGTACGTCCCGGGTGCTCGCGCCGATTTCGCTATCCCGTCCTCCCATGATTCCGGCCAGGGCGAGAGGCTTGGCCGGATCCGCGATGAGCAGCACCCCCTCCCTCAGAGGGTGTTCAACCCCGTCGAGAGTCACCAGGCGCTCGCCGTTGCGCGCCTTTCGCACCACGATCCGCCCGGCATGAATCCTGGAGAGGTCGAAGGCATGGGTCGGATGGCCACTTTCCATCAGCACGTAGTTGGTGGCATCGACAATGTTGTTGATGGGCCGAATACCCAGGGAATCCAGCCTTTGGCGCAGCCAATCCGGAGAGGGCCCGACCCGAACCCCGCGGATCAACCGCGCCGAATAGCGGCGGCAAAGCCGGGGGGACTCGATCTCGACCGCAGCCTGACCGGAGGTCGACGGCCCCGACTCGGACAACTCGACCGGCCTTGACGGAAGGGTCTTCCCATAGAGCGTGGCGATCTCTCTGGCGACGCCCCGGTGGCCCAGGCAATCCGGTCGATTGGTGGTCAGCTCGAGCTCCAGGAGAGAGTCTGTGGACCTGGATTCGATGACCTCGGCCACCACCCCGCAATGGGTCAGATCCGCCGCCAACCGATCGGGTTCGGCGTCGAAATCCACCATCTCTCCGAGCCAGCGATAGCTAACGATCATTTTTCAGATTTCAGGCAGGCGGCCACCGTCAGAACTGCCGCAGAAACCGCAAATCATTCCGGTAGAAGTGCTGAATGTTATCGACCCCATACTGGATCATGGCAAAGCGCTCGATGCCGATGCCGAAGGCGAACCCGGTATACCGTTCAGAGTCGATACCCACGTGGCGGAACACTTCCGGGTCCACCATGCCGGCCCCCAATACCTCGATCCAACCGGTTTGCTTGCAGACGCGGCATCTGCTGCCCGAACAAAAAATGCAGGAGATATCCACCTCTGCGCTGGGCTCGGTAAAGCCGAAGTAGCTGGGCCGGAAGCGAACCCGGGTTCCTTCACTGAAGAAGGCCTTCAGAACGTACTCCATGGTTCCCTTGAAATCCCGAAAGGTGAGGTGCTCGTCCACGGCCAGGCCCTCCACCTGCTGAAAGACCGGGGAATGGGTGGCATCGGGATTGTCCCTCCGATAGACGGTGCCCGGACAGATGATGCGGAGCGGTGGGCGCAGCCGTTCCATGGTTCGAATCTGCACGGGGGAGGTGTGGGTCCTCAACAACAGGCTCTCGGAAAGGTAGAAGGTGTCTCCCTGGTCTCTGGCGGGGTGATCCTCGGGAATGTTCAACGCCTCGAAGTTGTAGTAGGGGGTCTCCATTTCCGGTCCGTCCGCAACCGAATAGCCGATGGAATAAAAAATCTCCTCGATGTCACGCTGCACCCGGGTCAGCGGATGCAGGTGGCCGAGCGCGCGCCGCCTGCCCGGAAGGGTCAAGTCGAGGGCGACCCTGGCCGACTCCTGCCGGGCCGACTCCGACTCGATCCTCTGTCTGGCGGCCCCTATGGCGGTCTCGATCCTGGCCTTGAACTGGTTCAGGCTGCGCCCGACCTCCTTGCGATCGGCCGCGGCCACAGACTTGAGTCCCTTCATCAGCAGAGTCAACTGCCCTGCCTTGCGGCCGAGGTATCGATCTCGCAGCAATGAAAGCTGTTGCCCGGATGCGGCTTCGGCCAGATCGGCCTCGAAAGACTGTTTCAATGCGGCCAGTTCTTCCAACATTGGCGGTTCCACCACGGATTCCGGCATGGAAACAGAAAAAAAGGGGCTCAAGGCCCCCCTGTCGCTACACCCAACCCCATTGCTTCAATCATGCGGCGAGCGCCCCGCTACGGCGCTCGGCGACGCCACCGGCAATCAGTGTCCTGCCACAGAACACCAGACACCGGTCGCATTCCGGGCCAATCGCAGCCACCCAGCCGGTCCTATGCGGCGGCCTGTTTGGCGGTCTCGGCCAGCTTGGCGAACATGGCCGGATCCTTCACCGCCAAGTCGGCCAGAACCTTTCGGTCCAGCTCGATGCCCGACTGCTTCAAGCCGTGCATCAGCCTGCTGTAGGACAGCCCGTTGAGCCTGGCCGCCGCCGATATGCGCACGATCCACAAAGACCTGAAATCTCTCTTGCGCACCCTTCTGTCGCGGGCGGCGAATCTCAAGGCCCGATCGACCGATTCCCTGGCGGAATGAAAGAGCTTGCTCTTGGTGCCTCGATAGCCCGAGGAGGCCTTGAGGAGCTTGCGCCTTCGGTTTCTCCGTCCGGCGCCTCGCGTGACTCTTGCCACAGTGACTTCACCTCCGTCCCATCAATACGCTATTGCCCGCTGGACGAGCTTGCCCAACTCCCGATCAGGAGGCGTAGGGCAGCATCTTCCTGACCTTCGACAGGTCGCTTCTGCTCACCAGGTCCGACTGGTCGAGCTTGCGCTTCCGCTTGGTCGTCTTCTTGGTCAAGATGTGGCGGGCGTGGGAGTGACCCCGCTTGATCTTGCCGCTGGCGGTCAGCTTGAACCGCTTCTTGGCTCCGCGATGAGTTTTTAGCTTTGGCACTTCACCTCTCCTGCTTCGGGCAGGGCTTCCGGCCTGGGCCGGGTCCCCGTCCTACTTCTTGCCGGCAAAAATGACGAACATGTGGTTGCCTTCCATCTTCGGATTTCCCTCAACCGAACCCTGCTCGCCGACGTCCTCGATCAGGCGGAGAATCAACTGGCGGCCAATGCTCTTGTGCGCCATTTCCCGACCCCGAAAATTGACCGACGCCTTGACCTTGTCTCCGTCTTCCAGGAAACGAAGGATGTTCTTCTTCTTGAACTCGTAGTCGTGGTTGTCGGTCTTGGGGCGAAACTTGATCTCCTTGACGTGGATCATCTTCTGGTGCTTCTTGGCCTCGTGCGCCTTTTTCTTGAGCTGGTACAGGTACTTGCCGTAATTCATGATACGGCAGACCGGGGGATTGGCTGTGGCCGAGATCTCAACCAGGTCCAGCTCCTTGGCTCTGGCCACCCTGAGTGCATCCGCCGGAGGCATGATGCCGAGTTGCTGGCCGTCCACATCGATCACCCGAATTTCCCTGGCCCGAATGCGATCGTTGATGTTGACGCGGATCCGCTGACGACTGAACGTGGGCTTGCGACGAATACATTCACCTCCGTGACTTTGCCAATGTCGGCAGTTGCGGACCCGCTAGGGCCGCACCGCCTTTTTGTCCCGTAAATCCTGAATCAAATCCAGAAATTTTTCAAAGGAAAAAGAGCCGAGATCTCCGTCAAACCGGTTCCTGACCGCCAGGGTGCCCTCCTCCAACTCCCTGTCCCCCAGGATGACCATGAAGGGAACCTTCTCGAGCTGGGCTCTCCGGATCCTGGCGTTCACCTTTTCGTTCCGCAGGTCGGTCTTGACGCGAAACTCCTCCTGCGCCAGCCTGGCCTCCAGGGCCGAGGCCGCCTCCGCATGTCTCTGGCTGATCGGCAGGACAACCACCTGGACCGGCGCCAGCCAGAGAGGAAAGGCCCCGGCGTAATGTTCGATCAATATGCCGAAGAATCGTTCCATGGACCCCAGCAGGGTCCGGTGAACCATGTAGGGACGGTGCGATTTTCCGTCTTCTCCCACATAGGAGAGATCGAAGCGCTCCGGAAGATTGAAATCGAACTGAATGGTGGTGCACTGCCAGGAGCGACCGATGGCATCCTTGATATTGAGGTCGATCTTGGGCCCATAGAAGGCGCCGCCTCCTTCGTCGGTGCGGTACTCCAGTCCCCGCGCCTCCACGGCTCGGCGCAGGGCCTCGGTGGAAAGGTCCCAGTCTTCGACCGACCCCACGTACTTCTCGGGCCGCGTCGACAGAAAGACCTCCAGGTCGCTGAAGCCGAAACTGCTCAGCAGAGACCGGGTGAAGTCCAGCACGCCCAGGATTTCCTCTTCGACCTTCTCCGACTGGCAAAAGATGTGGGCGTCGTCCTGAGTGAATCCCCGCACCCGCAGCATACCCTGCAAGGTTCCCGACCGCTCGTAACGGTACACGGTTCCGGTCTCCGCCCACCGCAGGGGAAGCTCGCGATAGCTCCGCAACCGATTCTTGTAAATGAGGATGTGGAAGGGGCAGTTCATGGGCTTGAGCTGATAGTCCACCTCGTCCACTTCCATGGCCCCGTACATGCTCTCTCGATAGAAGTCCACGTGCCCGCTGGTGCGCCACAAGTCCTTCTTGGCGATGTGGGGCGTGCACACGAATTGGTAGCCGCCGCCGAGATGCTGCCGGCGCCAGAAATCTTCGATCTGGTTGCGAATCAAGGCTCCATTGGGGTGCCAGAAGACCAGGCCCGGGCCCGCATCCTCCTGCAGGCTGAACAGGTCCAGCTCCTTGCCGATGCGGCGGTGGTCGCGCTTCCTGGCCTCTTCCAGTTGATGGAGATGGACCGCGAGCTGCTTCCTGTCGTAGAACGAGGTTCCGTAGATTCGCTGGAGCTGCTGGTTGGCTTCGTCGCCCTTCCAATAGGCCCCGGCCACCGACAGCAGCTTCAACGCCTTGATCCTGCCCAGGGACGGGATGTGAGGCCCCCGGCAAAAATCGATGAGGCTTCCGACCTTGTAGCAGGAGAAGCGTTCCCCGGCCCTTTCCCGGATCAACTCGCACTTGAGGTCGGCGCCCTGCTCCCGGAACCATTCCAACCCCTCCGCCTTGTCCATCCATTGTCGCTCGAAGGGATAGTCGGCCTTCACCAGCTCCAGCATCCGCTGCTCGATGGTCTCCAGTTCCTCCGCCGTAAAGGGATCATCCCGCTGAAAATCGTAGTAGAAGCCGTTTTCGATGGGCGGGCCGATACCGAGCTGGGTTCCCGGAAACAGCTCGATGACCGCCAGCGCCAGCAGGTGGGCGCTGCTGTGACGGTAGACCTGCAACGCCTCCGGGTCGCGCTCGGTCAGGATGGTGACGGTGGAATCACTGTCCAGCCTGGTGGTCAGATCCACCAGTTGGCCGTCCACTTTGCCCACCAGGGCCGCTCGCGCCAGGCGCGACCCGATGGACCGGGCCACCTCCAAAACGGTTGTTCCGGAATCGACATCCTTGCGGCTGCCGTCCGGCAGCGTCACTGTGATCTGGCTCATCTCTGGCTCACCAACTCCTGTCTGATCAACGGCATAGTACCAAATAAACCCAGCTTGGTCAATTTCCTGGCCCCGCAATTCCGGGGCTTCCCTTCCCCCGGAAAAGGGGAAGATTCCTTGGGCCGGCGCGATTTCCCTCCATACCCGGCGATGCAAACTCTACCGGAAAACGGGCCGCTCGCGTACTATTGTGGCTTGGCCCGCGACTTGGCCCGTGACACCCAAAGGCCCCCCGACGCACCATGAACGTCCCGCTCACTCCCCTGATGTTCCTGCGCCGTTCGGTGAAGCTCCACCCCGGCAAGACCGCGGTGGTCTGCGGAGCCCGGCGCTTCAGCTACCGCCAGTTCAGCCGGCGAATCCACCGCTTGTCTCGCTTCCTGGTGTCTCTGGGAGTCAAGCCCGGAACGGTGGTGGCCTATCTCAGCCGCAACAGTCACCGCCTGCTGGAAGCCTACTACGGGGTGGTGCAGACCGGCGCCATCTTCCTGCCGCTCAACGTGCGCCTCACTGCCGGGGATTTTGGTTACATCCTCAACCACTCCGAAGCGCGGCTGCTGCTGCTGGAAGAAGAGTTCCTTCCCCTCATCGGGGAAGTTCGCCAAGACTCGCCCCACCTCCAGGGCTGTGTCCTCCTGGATGGCGAGCCCTCCCTTGCCTGGCTTCACCCCCTCGGCTACGAGCAGGCGATCGAGGCGTGCAGTCCGGAACCCTTCCCCGACGCCATAGGGGACGAGGACGCGGTTGCCGAGCTCTTCTACACCAGTGGAACCACGGCCCGGCCCAAGGGAGTGATGCTGACCCACCGCAATCTCTACCTGCACGCCCTGAGCGTGGTCTTCGCGCTGCAGAACCGCGAGACCGACGTGCAACTGCACACCATTCCGCTATTCCATGCCAACGGGTGGGGCGCCACTCACAGCATCACCTGCGTCGGCGGGACCCACGTCATCCTGCGCCACTTCCGGCCCAGGACCGTTCTGGAACTGATCCGGAAGGAAGGGGTGACCTCGCTCAACCTGGTCCCGACCATGGCCACCCTGCTGCTCAATTCCCAGGCCATCCCCGACACCCGTCTCGACAGCCTCCGATTGATCCATCTGGGAGGATCTTCCGTTCCCCCGGAGATGGTCCGCCGGCTCGAGGCCGCCTTCGGGTGCGAATGCAGTTGCGGCTACGGCTTGACCGAGACCTCGCCCGTCCTGACGGTCTCCCTGCTCAAGTCGCACCTGCGGGAGGATGGCGAAGCCCGCTATCGGCGGGCGGCCATGACCGGGCTGGAACTGCCGGGCAGCGAAGTCAGGGTGGTCGACCGGCGGGGACAGGATGTGGCCGCCGACGGACAGACGGTGGGAGAGATCGTGGCCAGAAGCAACGTGGTCATGAAGGGGTACTGGAAGCAACCCGAGGAAACGGCCAAGGTATTGAAGCAGGGATGGTTTCACACCGGCGACCTGGCCACGGTGGACGCGGAAGGCTACCTCATGATCGTGGACCGCAAGAAGGACATCATCGTGCGGGGCGGCGAGAACATCTCCTCCATCGAGATCGAGAAGACACTCTTCTCCCATCCGGACGTGCTGGAGTGCGCCGTCATTGCGGTGCCGGACCCCAAGTGGGGAGAGTCGCCCAAGGCCCTGGTGGTCCCCAGGGAAGGAACCGAACTCTCCGAACAGGCGCTGAAGCAGTATTGCAGGCAAAGGCTGGCCGCCTACAAGGTGCCCTCCAGCGTGGAACTCCTGACCGGCCTGCCCAAGGGGGGGACGGGGAAAATTCAGAAAAAGGCGCTGCGGGAGCGCTATCTGCGGCACCATAAGAAAGGTGTCCCGCAAGGGGGGTGACGGCATGAGGATACTGGTTACCGGGGGCGCCGGCCTGATCGGATCGCACCTGTGCGATTCCCTGCTCGCCCAAGGCCACGAAGTGGTCTGCCTGGACAACTACTTCACCGGCTCCAGGCGAAACCTGTTTCACCTGCTGGACTCCAAGAACTTTGAAATTCTGCGCCACGACATCATCAATCCCGTCGATATCGAGGTCGAGCAGATCTACAACCTGGCCTGCCCCGCCTCCCCGGTCTTCTACCAGTTCAATCCCGTCAGGACCATCCAGGCCAACGTCCTGGGAGTGACCAACATGCTGGAGCTGGCCAAGCGGACCCGGGCCAGAATCCTGCAGGCGTCGACCTCGGAAGTCTACGGAGACCCCCGGGTTCATCCCCAGCCCGAGGACTACTGGGGCAACGTGAACCCCATTGGAGTCCGCGCCTGCTACGACGAAGGCAAGCGGGTGGCGGAAACCCTGATGATGGACTATGGGCGCCAGGACCGGGTCGACATCCGCATCGTCAGAATCTTCAACACCTACGGTCCCCGGATGGCGGTCAATGACGGCAGGGTGGTGAGCAACTTCATCGTCCAGGCGCTGAAGGGGGAAGACCTGCGGATCAACGGCGACGGACTCCAGACCCGCTCCTTCTGCTTTGTCTCGGACCTGGTTCGGGGCCTGGTCGCCATGATGAACCAGGACGACATTCGCGGGCCGGTCAACCTGGGGAACCCGCGGGAACTGACCATTCTCGATCTGGCCCGGAAGACCATTCAGTTGACCGGATCTTCCGCCAGGATCGTCCACGGGGAAGCGGCTTCGGACGACCCCGTTCGCCGTCAGCCCGATATCGCTCTGGCCAGGCAAAAACTGCGTTGGGAGCCGACCATCGACATCGACGAGGGGTTGGATCTCACCATCCCCTATTTCCGGCAGCAGGTGGCCTGAAACAAACGCTTGCGCCTGGTGGATGGAAACCGGCTCATAGGCAAGCAGGGGTATTTGTCGATTAACATCGATGCACAGGATGTACAGGATTCACAGGATTTTTTCTGGAGACGGCTGGCCGGTGATCCCGGGCATCCGTGTTGCCTCGGGTAAAGCCATTGAATTCGAGCGTGGGTTTACCGAATTGGATAAGCAGTTGCCCCTAAGATTCGCATGCGATCATCGCCAGAGCTGGCTTCTCGTTCAGGAAGCTCTCATCCTGTTAATCCTGTGCATCGATGTTCAATACTCTTGTTCCCGACAGGCCATGATTTTCTCTTGTTTCACGCTCAATTGATCCGTCCCGTTGCCGGTGGCGGGGGCACGGCTAACCCGCAAGCGGACCCGGGCGTCCCGTGCCGAAGTAGCGAAACCCCAGGGCGGCCATCTTCTCCGGATCGAAGAGGTTGCGGGAATCGAAGAGGACGGGCGCCTGCATCACCGACTTGATCCGGGCCAGCTCGATGTCGCGGAACTCGTTCCACTCGGTGGCAATCCAGAGGGCATCCACTCCGGCGGCGGCGGCGTAGGCGTCCGGGCAAAACAGCACGTTCTCGTGGTTGAGCACTGTCCGGCTGTTCGGCATGGCCGCCGGATCGTAGGCTTGAACCACGGCCCCGGCTTCCAGGAGCCTCCGGCAGATGTGAATGGCCGGCGCCCCGCGAACGTCGTCGGTGTCGGGCTTGAAGGCCAGCCCCAGGACGCCGATCCTCTTGCGCTCCAAGCTGCCCAGCTCACCCTCGATCCGGCTGAAGACCCGCTCCCTTTGCCGTCGATTGATTTCGATCACGGTTTCCGCCAGCCTCTGAGGCGCGTCCAGTTGCCGGCCGGTCCTGGCCAACGCCACCAGGTCCTTGGGGAAGCAGGAGCCCCCGAAGCCGGGACCCGGGTTCAGGAACCTGGGGCCGATGCGCTCGTCCAGCCCCATGGCCCGGGCCAGGTGATGGACGTCGGCTCCGACCTTCTCGCACAGGTTGGCCATCTCGTTGACAAAGGAGACCTTGGTCGCCAGAAAGGCATTGCAGGCATACTTGATGAGCTCGGCCGTCTCCAGGCTGGTCATCACGAAGGGGGTCCCATTCAGGGTGAGGGGGCGATAGATCTCCTTGACAACGGCGACGGCATGGTCACTATCGGCCCCGATCACCACCCGACTGGGCCGCATGAAGTCTTCCACCGCCGAACCCTCCCTCAGAAACTCGGGATTGGAAACCAGGTCGAACTCGACCGGCCTCGGCTGCTTTTCCCTCAACAGCCTTTGAATGCGCCTGGCCGTCCCCACCGGCACCGTGCTCTTGGTGACGACGACCTTGTAGTCGTCCATGCACTCGGCCAGGGCGGCCACCACCGAATCGACCTGGGTCAGGTCGGGTGCGCCGTCCGGCAGGTCCGGGGTCCCCACGGCGATGAAGACCGCCAGGGAAGCACGCACAGCCGCCTCCAGATCGGTGGAAAAGGTCAGCCGCCCGTTCTTCAGGTTGCGATGGACCAGCTCCTCCAGGCCGGTCTCGTAAAACGGCACCCTTCCGCAAGCGAGCGTTTCGATTTTCTGCGCGTCGCTGTCGACGCAACTCACGTGCAGCCCGAAATCGGCCAGCGCCGCTCCGGTCACCAAACCCACGTAACCTGTGCCTACGACGGTGATGTGCATGTCGTCAGGGGTTCTCCCGGCTTCCCCGCCTGTAATGAACGGACGCGCCGGCCAAGGCTTGAGGAGCGTTGCTTCGGCCCTGCCCCACAACCGTAGGGCCGAGGCCGTTGAATTCACACGATTCTCTTGGAAAGCCGGCGGGAAGGAGGTGCAAGTAATTCAGAGTTTCCTCAGGGGCTCGTCGGAATCCCCGAACCGCTCCAGCTCGAGGCCGAACTTCGAGGCCAGGGAGAGGTAGAGGCTGGACATTCTGCGGTTGGGGCCGTCGAGGTAGTCCAGCACGCGGCCGGTCTCGAGTTGGCCGCCGGCCCGTCCCAGCAGCACCACCGGCAACTGGGAGGCATCGTGGTTTCCGGTCAGCATGCTGGAGCAGAAGAGGATGGCCGAATTGTCCAGCAGCGTCCGCTCCCCTTCCCGGACCTCGTCCAGTCGCCCGGCCAGGTAGGCCACCTGCTCGCAGAAGTAGCGGTTCACCTTGAGCCAGTCGTCGGAATCCCCGTGGGAGAGCATGTGGTGGATGGTGTGATCGATTCCCAGGTGGGGGAAGCGAAGCTGGGAGAGATCGTTGTTGAGCTTGAGCGTGCAGAAGCGGGTGCTGTCGGTCTGGAAGGCCAGCACCAGGATGTCGCACATCAGGCGCATGTGCTCGTGGATGTCCTGGGGCAATCCGTCGGAAGGGCGCGGCCGGTCGGGCTTATCCAGCGTGGGTCTCCAACCCTGCAGCATGCGGTCCTTCCCCGCCTGCTCGATTCGCCGCTCGACCTCGCGGACCGAGTTGAGGTACTCATCGAACTTGTAGCGGTCCAGGGCGCTGATGCGCCGCCGGAGGTCGGTGGCCTCCTCCAGGACGGCATCCAGCACGCTGGCATCGCCGGCTTCGGCGCCACCGTCCCGGAAGAGGCGGTCAAAGGCCAGGGCCGGATAGATCTCCAGCGGAGTGGGCGTGGTGGGAGAGCTCCAGGAGATGTGGGAGCTGTAGAGCATGGAGTAGTTCTTGTGGACGCTGGCGATCGACTTTTCGCATCCCAGGACCAGGCTGGGCACCCTGGTTTGATTCCCCAGACGCTGGGCCAGCACCTGGTCGATGCTGGTGCCGGAACGAATCTTGCCGCCGGGCGCCAGCAGCGCTCCGGAGAGGAGATTGCCGGTCTGTGAGCTGTGGATGTTTCCCTTCAGGGCTTCGGCGTTGTAGAGTCCTCGCAGGAAGTTCAACTTGCGCCGCCAGGGCGCCAGCGGCTCCAGCACCTTGCCCAGCTTCATGGACCGCCCCTCGGTCCGGGCCCACCATTCCCCCTCGTAGAAGCCGTTGCCGGCAAAGAGGCAGGCGAAGCGAAGCGGCGCTTGCATGCCTGAGCGGGGCTGAGAGGAGACACCGCCCCAGGCCGACATGGACTCCAGCCAGGGCAGCGCCAGGCTCACGCCCAGGCCGCGCAACAGGGTGCGCCGGGTCAAGCCGCCGTCCCGCTTCCGTTGGGGCGATTCAAGGGAATTCATGGTTGGTCGGGGCTCCCTGCATCCCGTCCACGCTGATTCAGAAACTGCGAGCTTTGCGCAATGGTAGCAACTGCCGCCGAGAAACGGAAGTCCGCTCTCTCCAGGGACTTCAGCACCTCGTCCAGGAGCCGTTCATCCGACACCTCCACCGAGCGCCCCAGGGCATACCCCAGAAGCTTTCGGCAGAAATTCCGCAGAAACTCCTCTCTCCGCTGCTGCAGCAGATAGGTCCGCAGCCCGGCCAGATCCCGAAACTCGATGCCCGGCTGCAATTTCACCCCGGAATCCACGGGACGGCCGGCCAGGTCCCGGGTGCGGCGCCGACCAATGGGATCGAAGCCTTCCAGCGCCAAACCGAGCGGATCGATCTTGTCGTGGCAGGTGGCGCATCCGGGCAGGCTGCGGTGCCTCTCCACCATCTGGCGCACCGTCAAGCCCTCGGTGTGCCTCTCGTCCTCGGGAAGCTCGGGAACGTTGGGGGGAGGCTTGGGCAGATGATTTCCCAGCAGGGTCTCGAAGATCCAGTTTCCGCGCAGCACGGGGCTGGTCCTGGAAGCGCCCGACTGCTTGCTGAGCACGCTGCCCATCCCCAGCACGCCCCCTCGCTGGTACCGCTTGATGCCCTGCACCCGCCGCCATTGGCTCCCCGACACCTCGGGAATCCCGTAGTGGTCGGCCAGCTCCTGGTTGAGCCAGGTGTAGTCGGCATCCAGGATATCGATCACCGATCGGTCGCGGCGAAAGAGATCCTCGAAGAACCGCACCGACTCTTCATGCATATCGGCACGCCGCCGGGCAAAGGTCGGAAACAGGCGCTCGTTCTTGCCCCGGTCCTGGTCGAATTCCCGGAATCCCAGCCACTGGGCGGCGAACTCCACGGCCAAGGCACGGGTGCGGGCCTGCTTGAGCATTCTTCCGGCCTGACCGGCCAGCACCTCCGGGTCGTGGAGGGAGCCGGAGGCGGCAAGTCGAAACAGCTCGCCGTCGGGCATGGAGGACCAGAGAAAATAGCTGAGCCGGCTGGCCAGCTCCCAGGAGGATACCGGTTGCGAAGCCACCCCGGCCGCCGGCTGCTCGATGCGATAGAGAAAGTTGGGAGACACCAGCACCCGACCCAGCAGGCTGCGCAGGGCCGGATCATGCTCCTGCCCCTCCTCTCTCAGCGAGGTGTAGAGACTCAGGATACCCGCCTTCTCCCGGGCCTCCAGAGGGCGGCGCCAGGCGCGCTCGGCAAAGCGAAGCAAGGCATCCAGGTGCCTGGACTCCGAGGACCGCAGCTCTTCCCGAAACTGCCGCGCCCGGCGGCGAATCGGCTCTTCCCGGGACTCTCGGGTGAATTTCTTGTAGTGGGCTCCGAAGTTCCACCACTCGTCGAAGGAATCGGCGATGGTGAAGGCGTCCCGGCTCACATGGCGCAGCTCGCGCCAGAGTCGATCCAGTCGTCTCTTCTCCTCTTCCTCCAATACGAGCCGCGTGAGCGCCCTGTCTTCCCGGTGGAACAGGGAGATGGTGATGCCCTCGTCCACCGGAACGATCTGGGTGTAGCACAGGGCCGGCGGGAACCACTTGCGGAAGGCGGCAAAGGCTTCCCGAAACCGCCCCCGGGTGGCGTCGTTTCCCACAATCACGGGATACCTGGCCGGCTCCGGATTGGCGTTGGCCTCGGGATGGGCGTCGTTGGCGCCCACCGGGGGAACCAGGCCCTGCATCGACTGCGGAACCTCCAGGCCCGCGTGAGCCTGGACGCTGCCTGACCGGCCCCAACTGGAGTCCAGCGCCGCCTCGGCCACGAAGTTGTAGGCCCGGGCAATCCTGCTGGGCACCTCCACCCGGATGCGCGCGGGTCCATGCACCAGGAAACTGGCCTCGTCCAGGGGCTGGCCGCCGGGGTGCCGGCCGAACTCGATCCCCTCCGGCCCGTTGGAGACGCCCGGCCGGCGGTCGGTCGACCGGAGGCTGTTCGAAGATTCGATCTCGCGTCCGGCAGCGGCCAGGTCGATGCCTCTCAGAAAGGGTCCGTCCAGGGCGGTGATGCGGGAATGGAGAAGGGCGTCCGGATGGTCTTCGTCCGCCGGCGGTCCCGAGTCCAGCAGCGTGGCCACCTGCCGGGCGGCGGCCGCCGGCAGATGACCCGGGCGGGGGCTCGAGAGGGTGTCCAGCCAGCGGTAGAGTGCCGAACCCGGGGCCATGGCATGCAAGCGGTCGCTGGGGGACTTGTCCAGCGTGAAGAAGCGCCAGACGCCCGGGTTTCCGAAGGCATCGCCGTGCGGGTTGCCTTCCAGCACCGAGTCGATGACGTTGTCCGCCAGATCCCACACGCGCTCGGTCGCCGTCCCTTCCCGTACGGTCAGGTCGACCCGGGTCAGGTCGCAGCGGGCGTTGTGCTTCAGGGATCCCACCAGCAGCCAGATCTCATCCCCGGCGCGCAGCCGCAACCTCTGGCCAGGGCGGATGGCCCGGTCTTCGTTTTCCAGGCTCCCCGAGGCCAGGATGCGCTCCAGCCCCGATTGGCGGAGCTTCAGGATCCACTCGATGCCGTTGCCGCAGTCCAGGTGGGAATCCTCCAGCCGCGCTTCCACTCCCACCGTCAGTTCCTCCGGGGAGCGCCAGCCCACCCCGACCCAGCGCTGCCGGGTGGGATGCACCACCACCGACCTGGGAGGCACCGTGCCCGGGATCTGCCAGCTTTGCCCGCCGGAGTTGGCCACCAGGTAGGCAGTGTCCTGGTAAGGAGTCGGCGCCGCTTCCGACAAGGGCGTGCGCCAGCCGTTGAGCTGGGCCGTTTTCTGAAGGTTGCGCATCGCCTGGGAGAGAGGCTTTTCCAGACCCGCTTCCCGCGGCCCGATTCCCAGGTAGCCGGTCCAGCGCCGCAGCAGGTCCGGGTTCAACCCCTCCCGGGTCGCCAGCGCCTCCAGGTCCGACGGGGGCGCCGGTCCCGCCAGCCTCGCCGCCGCCGCAAGATAGCGCCGGCTGTCGGCGAAGGTTCTTCTCAGGGTCGTCTCCAGCGTCCGGCTCACCAGCGGCAGGTCTCGCAGCAGGATCGGAGGCAGGTCGCTGGGCCGGGGCTTGTCGCCGTGCACCGGGATGGGCTTGCCCTCGAAGCGGGGGCGCTTCCACACCAGGTAGTCTCCGTCGCCCCCGTCTCCGGCGTCGCCGGTCCAGAGGAAGAGCGCGGTCGGTCCGTTCTGCTCAGGGGTCTCCAGGGAAACGGTGAAACTCTGCCCGCCGGCCAGGGGCGTCACCGGCTCCAGCCAGTCATTCAAATGGCCCACGCTGTTGAACCTCCACAGGGGCTCGTACCAGCGCTCGATCTCCGCCACCAGCTTCGGGGAATCCTGCGCGGAGAGCGAGCGCCAGCGAGCGCGCACCTTCTCCAACAGAAAGGAATCCCCCCCGACCTCCCCGTTGAGGACTTTCCATAAATATCGCAGGTATTTCCGCGACAACCCCCGGCTGCCGGCGATCTGATCCAGATCTGCGCCACCCTCACGCAACTCCAGCGTGGCCCGGACGTATTCCTCCAGGGGAACCTGTCCGTAATCGATCGCCAGAGGGATATCCCCGTACATCCACTCCCGGCGCCGCACTTCGGTGTAGCGGCCATAGAAGGAGCGGATGCGCCCCAGGATCTCGTCGGTCCAATCACGGCGGGTGCTGTGCCTGGAAAACCGAAACCCGTCGGGAAGCAGCACCGCGTGCCCGACGATTCCCTTGGCCGCATCCAGGTACTTTCCCAGCAGGGCGGGCGACATCACCAGGGCCTCGCCGGCGTTGGTGAACCCCTCTCCGGCGGCTCCGTCGATGGGAAACTCGCGGGCCGGCTCCAGGTCCACCCCCAGCAGGTCCCGCAAGGTGTACTGGTACTGGGCGTTGCTCAGGCGGCGCAGCACCACCCGGCCGGGATCTCCGGCTCTGGCTCGCGCTTCGGCCTCCAGCAACCCCCGCGCCCATTCGAGGAGCTCGAGGCGCTCGGCGGCGCTCGGTTGCAGGGATGCCTCGGGGGGCATCTGGCCGGATTCGACCATGTCGATGACCCCGGTCCAGACCTGCAGGTCCCGCCGCACCGCCGCCTCATCGGAGAAACGCTCCAGGTCCAGTTCACCGATCTTTTGCGAGGTCGAGTGGCAGCTCAGGCAATATCGTTGGATCAGCGGCCGGATGTCCCGGGAGAATTCCCCCTCGGCCGCCACCGGCGCCCAGGCGGCCAGCAGCAGGGCGACTGCCGGAATGGCGTTCCGGAACATCGAATGACCCCGTTGGGCGAAAGAGACTGTTTTGCCGACTTGGGATGATTGTAAGAAAAGTCCCTGCCAAAGGCCAGACCCGGGGCAGGGCGAATTTTTGTTCAAGACTGGCAGGCTTGGAGGGAAGAGGGGGGAGGGCTGAATCTGTGGTGCTGGTGGGTAGAGAAGGGGATGGCAGAGGGGTTGGAGGCGATGGTGGGGAGGCGAAGGGATGGATTGGAGGATGGTAGGCAGGGGTGGGCGGCCCGTAGAGAGGGTTGGGGGCTGGCTGGTGGGTTGAGGGGGGGCTTCAGGCTCTCAGAGGGTTGAGCACGGCCTTGAGGGCGGCCTGGGGTTGACCGGCATAGAAGCGATGGGCCTGGGGCAGGTAGGAGAAGCGACCCTGACAGCGGACGATGGAGATGGCGGCATTGGTCATGGCGGCGAGGTTGCGGGGCAGGTGGCCGACATGAGCGCGGCAGCGGTCTTCGTCCCAGGAGAGGTCGCGGACATGATGGAGTCGATTCTCGATTTCCCAGTGACCTCGGACCAGAGCCATCAAGCGTTGGGAGTCGGCCTCTGCGGGGGGCAACGAGGTGAGGCCGTAAACGACTTCGGTGCTTCTGGCGCCGGTCTTCAGGTGGGTGCGCTCCCGCTGGATGCGGAAGGCTTGGCGGCGATAGGGCAGGCGAGCATAGTCGTTCCACTGCTTACCCGTCAGGTCGAGGCGACGGCAGCGGCGGGTTTCGATGCGCCCGTGAGCCTTGTCGAGAGTTTCCCGCTGAGAGGCGACGCAGGCGGGCGCCTCCCAGTCGATGGCCTTGAGGTCCTCCAGCAGGGTGGGCTGGTTGTGCTTCACCGCCGTGGCCACCCAATGGGCCTGACCCTGTTCGACCACCAGGCGCAGAGTGTCCCCCTGCACATGCAGCGCATCCAGGCTGACGGTCCGACCCGCCAAGCGCAGTTGACTGACCAGGGTGCGCACCGCCGGGATCTCGTTGCTCTTGTCCCGGACCGCTTCCTGGCCCAGCACCAGGCCCGACCCATGTTCGAGGGCGGCCACCAGCAGCGTGCGGCCCCGGGGGTTGTGGCGGGAGGCGCCGCGCACCTGCTTGCCGTCGACGGCGACCGGGGCTGGGTGGCGGCTCATCCTGCTGGCCCAGAGCCGCAAGGCCCGGTCGAGGGTGTCGGGAGGCAGCCGCGCCAGCACGTTGTGGAAGGTGGTGACGGTGGGGGCCGTATAGCGGTTCAGTTTCTTGCTGTAGTAGGCGCGCAAGGCGGCCAACTGCTTCTGAGTGAGACGGGAGGCAAACTCGGCGATGGCGGTCACGCCTCGGCAGCCGGCCAAGCGTGCCGCCACGGTTATCGTCAGCAGGGTGGCCAGCGGGTAGCGCTTGCCCCGAGGCCTGCGGAACTCCTCCACCGTGCGCAAGGTCTCGAACAGAGAGCGCAGGCTTCCCTCGCCCAAGGGCTTGGACTCCCCTTGGCTGCGCCAATCGGGGGAATCATCCAGTTGACTCAGTTGCTGACAGGCATCCGCTTGCAGAGGGTACACGAAGATCTCCTTGGGTTGACCGTGAAGGCACCAGCGCGCGCTGCCCCCGGGCTGGCGTCGATAGCCCCGCGTCCTGCCCAGCCTCAGCCAGTTGGAAGCCCGGTAGCAGATGCCCCCAAAGCGGCTGGGGTCGACGAAGGTCTCGGCCACCAGCACCGGATGGCCGTGCAGCGCTCGCATATCCCTCGATACCCGCCGCAGGCTCAAGCCCAGCACCCGCGAGGCCAGATTCGGTCGATGGGGGCCGGGCAACACCACGAAGCGGGTGTTGTTGGCAATCAAATGCAGCCGCCGGAACTGCTGCTGCGGAACCCATCCAATCCACCGGTCCCGCGCCTTCAGCTTGAAGGCTCCTGCCTGCCAGCCCACCAGCGCCACCCACTCCCCGTCGAATTCCGCCACGTGACGCAACCCGCACCCCACCAGACCCTGAAACGGCAAGTAGTGATGCTGCCGAACCAGTCGGTCCCAGCGGCGGCGCTCCTCCAGCCCCCGGGTCGGCCGCACCCGCACCGCTCGCAACGGCCGCTCTTTCAGCACAGCAACTCGGGAGGTGTCCATCGCCATCCCTCCCATCATCCCAGATCAGTTCCCGATTGTCCAGACTCAATCCTACCCCCATTGCTCTTAATCAAATGCCCGTCAACAAAAAATGGCCCTGCAATCCCATTCATGCCAAGAGGCACTTGCGCTGAGGCGCTTTCTGGCTGCCGGTTGGGACCCGACAGGGGTCTTGGAGGCAGCGCGGGGTCTCCTGCAGCAGACAGATAGGCTCCAAAGGGAGGTCGTGGCCGCGAAAAACAGCTTCCGTGAGCCTACCCCATCTTTAACAAGTCAACAGCCGATGGGAGGGATTTTACCCCTAATTTGACCTGATATCACCCGTAAGTTGTTGATTCCTGGTTCCAAGAAGTCTGTGTAGTGCCATAATCTTATGGGAGGGTCTTGACCGCCCCTTCTCTCTCTGTTAGGGTCCCTCCCATGTTCATCCGACGCACCCAGACCCGCAGCCTCTCCTCCGGCCAGACCTACTTCACCTTTCGCCTCGTTCGCTCCCACCGCCTCTCCGGCAAGGTCCGCCAGCAGACCCTCCTCAACCTCGGCAGCCACTTCCCCGTCCCCCGTGAGGACTGGCCCCTGCTGTGCCGCCGCCTCGATGAGATCCTCAGCGGCCAGAGGTCGCTGTTGCCCGAGGTGTCGGCCCCGCTGGAGGAGGAAGCCCAGGGCATGGCCCAGCGCTTGCTGGAGGGCGAAGCCGACGTGAGCGGCGTGGGCGTGGAGGCCTCTTCGGAGGACCTGCAGACGGTCGAGGTGGATTCGTTGGAGCTGAGGCGTCCGCGCAGCGTGGGGGTGGAGCAGGTGGGCTGCTGGGCGCTGGAGCAGTTGGGGCTGGGGGATCTGCTGAAGGAGTTGGGGCTGAATGGACCGATGCGGGCGGCGGCGCTGGGGGCGATGGTGGGCCGTCTGGCCCAACCAGGCTCGGAGCGGGCCAGTTGGCATTGGCTCAGGCGGCATAGCGGCTTGGGCGAGTTGCTGGGCTTCGACTTCGAGAACCTGAGTCTGATGCAGATGTATCGGGCCTCGGACGCCTTGATGAAGCACCGGGAGGGAATCGAGGGTCACCTCTTCACCCGAGCCATGGGGTTGTTCGACCTGGAGCCGACCGTCACCCTGTTCGATCTGACCAACACGTTCTTCGAGGGGGCGGCCTCGGGTCAGCCCAAGGCCCAGCGGGGGCACTCGAAGGACAAGCGCAGCGACTGCCGGCTGCTGACGCTGGGGCTGGTGCTGGACGGGGCGGGGTTTGTGCGCCGTTCGAAGGTCTTTGCCGGTCGGGTGGACGAGCACCGGACCCTGGCGGGGATGCTGGAGGGGCTGGGGGCGCCTCGGGGCGCGCTGGTGGTGATGGATCGGGGAGTGGCGACCGAGGATCGTATCCAGTGGCTGAGAGAGGAAGGATACCGCTACCTGGTGGCCAGCCGCCAGGGCCCCCGCAAGTTCGACCCCGAGTTGGCGGTGGCGGTGGAGACGGCTTCCAAGGCCACCGTAGAGATCCACAAGGAGGTGTCGGAGGATGGAGAGGAGGTGCGTCTCTACTGCTGCTCCCAAAAGCGTGCCGAGAAGGAGAGGGGCATCCTGGAGCGCTTCAGCCGGCGCTTCGAGCAGGGGCTCACCCGCCTCTCCGAGGGGTTGAGCCGGCCGCGGGCCCACAAGGGCGTCGAGAAGGTCCGGGAGAGGATCGGGCGGCTGAAGGAGCGGTGCCGCGGGGTGGCGCAGCACTACACCATCGAGGTCCTCACCGATGAGAGCGGCCGCAAGGCGACTGAGGTGACCTGGAAGCGGCAGCCCCGCCAGGGCTCGATGGCCACTCATCCGGGGGTCTACTGCCTGCGCAGCAATCAGACCGACTGGGATGAGGAGAGCCTGTGGCGCACCTACACCCTGTTGACCGACGTGGAGGCGGTGTTTCGCTCCCTGAAGTCCGAGTTGGGTCTGCGGCCCATCTACCACCACAAGCCGGTGCGCTCGGAGGGCCACCTGTTCCTGACGGTCATCGCCTATCAACTGGTGCAGGTCATCCGCAAGCGGCTCAAGCAGCGGGGCGACACCTCCAGTTGGACCACCCTGCGGCGCATCCTGGAGGGGCAGCAGCGGGTGACGGCGACCTTCCGGCGCAAGGACGGGCGGACCTTGCACGTCCGCAAGGCCACCCGGGCTGAACCCGATCAGAGGGCCATCTACGATGCCCTGGGCATTGATCCCGCTCCCGGAGGGGTTCGCAAGATGATCGTCTGAGTCTCCCGAAATCTCCGGTTTTAACCGGTTTGTAGTGCCAGAAGCCTGTTTCTGCCTTTGTAAAGTGTTGATAATAAACGTGTAGTTGAAAGCCTTGTTAAAGATGGGCTACAGGGCGCCATTCGGCGTCAGCCCTCCCTTGGGCGGCTTGAACCGCATCGGTTGGCTCTGTGGCGATGGCAGGGAGAAGGGACGTCGAGGCTATCCGGTGTTGGCCAAAGGGACCGCATCGACCAGCGAACGCATGTGGGAGTGGCGCCCGGCCCGGGCCTGGGCCAGAGCCAGGGCCATCATCACCGTCATGGCCAGACTCACCCGCGCCGCCACCCGGCTGCGTCCCCGCAGAAAGTGCCGCTCGAACCCGAAGTCGTTGTCCAGCCGGCTGTAGATCCTCTCCAGGGCGCTACGGCGTCGATAGCCCCGCTTCCAGGAGGGGCTCCCGTAGGGGGTTGGAGTGAAGATGCGCCGATCCTGGGTGGCGAGGGGAATGCGCACGATGCGACCGTAGGCGCCCGCCCGCGTGCCCGCTGTCTGGTAGCAGAGCGTCTGCCCCTGGCATAGACGACCGTAGGCCGCCGCCGGGCAGCGGTACTTCAGCGTCCCCCGCTTGGCCTCGAAGCCCTGGAAAGCCAGGCGCCGCTGACGCCCGCTGTGAGGGCAGAAGCAGTAGACCTCCCCCCTTTCGGTATGCACGATGGTGTCGGCCCGGTCTGGATAAAGCGGCCGCGTGATCGCCTCGCCGGCGTCTTGGCCCCCTTCCTGCCGCTCCTGCTTCCACAACTGCCGAGGTTCAATCAAGGGGCGGATGCCGTATTGGTCCCACAACTTCTCCTTCAACCCCCCGCTGTCGAGGCCTCGGTCGGCGCTGAACTCCCGGCACCGCTTCGCCAACTCCGGCGTCTCGGTAAAAACCTCCTCACTCATCGCCTCCAGTTCCTTTACCTCCGAGCGCGAGGCCCGCGTCACCCGGCAGGCCACCGGTATCTCATGGCGGGTGTCCGCAATCACGTGCACCCGATAGCCGAACCAACTCTTCACCCTCCTCCACAGCTTCCCCGTCCTGCGGTCCTTCCCTCCCGTCTCGTGCTTCCCCCAGTCCGCCTCCGCATCCGATGCCTTCCCCGTCTTTCCCTTCTTCCTCCCGGTCGAATAACTCTTCAGCGCTTTCCCGTCGTAGCCGAGATGCTCCCCGAAGTCCTCCACCTCCTCCATCAACTCCTCCCGCAACTGCCGCATCATGGCCCCAATCAGTCCCTCTTCCTCCTCCACTTTCACCACTGCACTGAGAAACCGCGAGAAGTTCCACGCCGACGGCACCCCATCCCTCTTCTCCCGCTTCACCCCCGAAACCCCTCGCCTCTTCCCCCGCTTCCTCGGTCCCATCGGATCAAACCCGCACACGTCCAACAGCGCCGGGTTGCGCCTCAACTCCCGCAGCAACGACTCCACCGACACGTGCTGGAAGACGATCCCCGCTATCAGCGCCCGCCACATCGCCCGGATCGGATAGTCGTCCCTCCCCCGTCCCCGGCGCTGCTCCAACGCCCTCAGCAACGCTTCGTCCGGCAGCGCCTTCAGCACCTTCTCCAGCCGCACCAGATCCGGCCGGGGTTCCACATCGTTCCAGGAAAACAAGGGCCGCGTTCCCTTCGCCATGTCGCTTTCTCCCAGGGGTCAGTCTCAGAAATAAACTCAATGAAGTCTATCACATAGATATCCCAAAGACCAGCCTTCCCCTCCCCCCGCAACCGCCCGGATTGCCCCCTGTTTGTCTCCTCCCCAGCCACTCCATTCCACCCAATACCCTCTCCTGCTGTCCTTGGGGTGAAATCCCGCCTCCCTCCCTTCCACATCCCTCCAAACCCTTGATCATCCTGCCTGCCCCTGGGGTAAAATCTTTTTGCACCCCTTCAAATCCCTTGCCCGTCAAGGGATATCAACAGCGCATGTGCCTCTGCCAAGAACCTTGCGCTGGAGAGTCTCTGGCGCACCTACACCCTGTTGACCGACGTGGAGGCGGTGTTGCGCTCCCTGAAGTCCGAGCTGGGGCTGCGGCCCATCTACCACCACAAGCCGGTGCGCTCGGAGGGCCACCTGTTCCTGACGGTCATCGCCTACCAACTGGTGCAGGTGATCCGCAAGCGTCTCAGGCAAACGGGGGACACCTCCAGTTGGACCACGCTGCGGCGCATCCTGGAGGGGCAGCAGCGGGTGACGGTGACCTTCCGGCGCAAGGACGGGCGGACCTTGCACGTGCACAAGGCCACACGGGCTGAACCCGATTAGAAGGCCATCTACGATGCTCTGGGCACTGATCCCTCTCCCGGAAGGGTACGCAAGATGATCGTCTGAGTCTCCCGAAATCTCCGGTTTCAACGGGTTTGTAGTGCCAGAAGAGTGTTTCTGCCCTTGTAAGGTGTTGATAATAAACGTGTCGTTGAAAGCACTGTTAAAGATGGGATAAGCACCTTCTTATCCGCGGCACTCAGGTCGTCCCGATCCGCTTTCGCATACGCGGTCAGCAGATAGACCCGTTCGGGTCCTGTGTGATGGAAGTAGATCGTGCGGATTCCACCCCGCTTGCCTCGTCCCGACCCTGCCCAACGTAGTTTCCGTATCCCTCCGGTTCCCCGAATCACTGGCGCAGCGCCTGGGTCGGCGACGATGGCAGCCTCCATGGATTGTCGATTGGCTTCCGACATGAGCTTGCGCTACGCGGTCCATTTCCCCGGTACTCTGGTTCGAAAAAAATCACTTGGGGTAAGATCGCGAGCCAAAGTAACGTCTCAGCCCGTGCCTGCCGTCAGCTCCGGCCCAGCAGGCGCAGGGCGTTGTCCCTGAGCACGAGACGTTCCTCTGCGGCCGACAACTCGGCTTCCCACAGGCTGCCCAGTACGAAGGCCGGCGAGATCAGGTCGAGATCGGTGCCGAAGACGACGCGCTCGGCGCCCACTGCATCGAGAGCTGAGCGGTAGACATTCTGCTCCGGATAGGTGGTGCACAGCTCCAGGTGGATGTTGCGGCTGCCGGCAGCCAGCTCCAGGCCGTCGAGGCCGAATCCGTGGCCGATCACGATCGGCAACTCCGGCATCTCGCGGTCCAGTTGTCGGAACATGGCCAGCTCGTCAGCCGGCGCGGCTCGCACCTTCAGGATGTGGCCCTTGGTGGTCGCCTCGGGCGACCGCCTGAAGGTGTCCTGCGAGGGCGTGTTGTAGAAAACGGGGAGCCGGCGGCGGGCGATCTCGGCGAAGAGCTTCAGCCACAGCGGCGAGTGGAAAGGCTCGTAAGTGGAGCTGGGGTTCACCGTGACGTGGAGGATGTCGGGATGCTCTACGGCGAGATCGAGCCAGCCCAACGAGTCGTCCCAGTGATGGGGGTTGGCGACGACGCTGCCGCGCAGACGGGAATGGCTTTCCACTGCGGCCAACATCTCCGCATTGCCGGCATCGAGATCGTCCTTGTAGGCCGAGGTGGCGGAGACGACGCCGTACTCGATGTTGAAGCGCTCGTATTCGCGCTGCATCTGGTCGGCGCCCAAACAGGTGGAAGGCTGTTCCGGCATCGTGCCGATGTGGCAGTGCAGATCGATCGCGGGCAGCGAGGGCAGGCCGGCCACCTCCGGGAGCGGCGGGGGCGGCTCCTCGGCGTCGACCTCCAGGTCGAGAAACCGGAGGGCGTTGCGGCCGAGTATGTCGGCCTTCGCTTGGGGTGTGATGTCCGCGTCAACCGCCATGTTCAGGGCGGGGCGCATCGGTCGCAGCGGCGCCATCGAACCGTACAACAGGCGGGCGGGGCCGGCCGCCGCCAGCAACTCGACAGCGCCCGGGCTCACCTGCCAGCTGGTTTCGACGTACAGGTGGTCGAACTCCTCGAGGAGCATCAGGAGCTCGCCGAGGTGGTGGTAGCTGACGCCGGCCAGAAGAACCCGGGAGCATCCCAGGCTGGCGGTCTTTTCGGCGATCTGGGTGAGTTGCCCTCGCTCGTTGCAGACGAAGATCAGTGGTTTGCCGGAGTTGTTGGCGCGCTCGAGGGCGCGAGAGAATAGCCGCGAGCCGACCGGACACGGTATCGCGGTCATGTGAAAAGCGAAGGCTGCGGCGTTGCCGGCGACCGCGCGCTCGATGGTTGGATCCAGTCGGGTTACGGCGCGCGGATCGACCACCGCCACCGGCAGAATCCGCGCATCGGCGGAAGCCAGCGACATCAACTGGTCGTTGCCGGCCACGGCATCGACCTGAAGGGCGCGCATGCTCATGGTCAGGGCGCGATCGACCCCGTTCTTCGCCATGGCGGCACAGAGATCGGCAGGTCCGATTTTGACCGGGCGGGCCGGATAGCCGCCGGCGACAGCGAAGGCATCAACAATCATGCGACCAATAACCCCATTAATTCAACAACGTCCCATACTTTCCCCGTGCGAGGGGGGGGAGCCACGATTGGAGTAGTGTGTCCTACGCCACCGGCGACAGCCGCTCGACCTTGATCCGGTCGGCTTGTTTCATTGCCCGGGCCAGGTCGTAGGCCGCCTGCAGGCGGTACCAGGTGTTCGCGTCCCCGCCAAATGCCTTGTCGAGGCGGATCGCCATCGCTGGCGAGATCCCCGAATGGCCATTGACGACATCGGACAACTGCTTGCGACTGACCCCGAGCTTCCGTGCGGCCTCCGTCACGCTGAGTCCGAGCGGCTCAAGGCAGTCGTGACGCACGGACAGACCCGGATGGGGTGGGTTCTTCATCGGCATGTCATGGTCCTCATTCAGTGGTAATCGATCAAGTCCACGTCGCTGGCATGCACGCCCTCGAAGCGAAACACAACGCGCCAGTTGCCGGACACGCTTACCGCCCAGAAACCCGCAAGCTCGCCCTTCAATGGATGCAGCCGAAAGCCCGGCAGATTCATGCTCCGGGGTCCTGCCGCCTCGTCGAGGCGTGCCAGAATTCGCTCAATTTTGGCTGCGTATGCCGGAGGCACGCGCCGCAGGTCCCCATTCTCATAGAGACGCTGGAGACCCTTGTGCCGGAAGCGGACAATCACTCATGGAGTGTAACCTGTCACCTACCAGATTACAATGCCCACCCGACATTTATTCTCCACCTCCGACCAGTGACCCCTACTAAATGTATGATCCTTCCCCAGGACGGGGCCCCGCCAACCGCAAACTGCGTCGTCGGGTTTACGAAATAGGGCCTGCCCGGGTTGGCGACGGCGCCATTGTCAATGGTATATTGGGGTTCCGAAAGGAGAGACGAAATGACTTCCAACCAAACGTGGTGGCCGGATCAGTTGAACCTGAAGATACTCCGCCAGAACTCCCCCCTGTCCGATCCCATGGGCAAGGGTTTCGACTACGCCGAGGCGGTCAAGACCCTGGACGTCGATGCGCTGAAGAAGGACATCGACCAGGTGATGACGACCTCGCAAGACTGGTGGCCGGCCGACTACGGCCACTATGGGCCGCTCTTCATCCGCATGACCTGGCACGCCGCCGGCACCTACCGCATCAGCGACGGGCGGGGCGGTGGAGGCTCCGGCTACCAGCGCTTTGCGCCCCTCAATAGTTGGCCCGACAACGCCAGCCTGGACAAGGCGCGCCGCCTGCTCTGGCCGATCAAGCAGAAGTACGGCCGCAACATCTCGTGGGCCGATCTCCTCATCTTCGCCGGCAACTGCGCCCTGGAGTCGATGGGATTCAAGACCTTCGGTTTCGGCTTCGGGCGCCCGGACGTCTGGGAGGCTGACGAGACCGACTGGGGGTCTGAGACGACCTGGCTCGACGATCAACGCCACGACGCTGACGGAGACCTCCAGGGACCCCTTGGCGCCGACCACATGGGCCTGATTTACGTGAACCCGGAGGGGCCGAACGGCAACCCGGACCCGGTCGCCGCAGCACGGTACATTCGCCAGACGTTCAAGCGCATGGCCATGAATGACGAGGAGACGGTGGCGCTCATTGCCGGCGGACACACGTTCGGCAAAGCCCATGGCTCCGTCGCTGAGGACAACGTCGGTCCCGAACCCGAGGCGGCAGGCATGGACGAGCAAGGGCTCGGCTGGAAGAACCGCTTCGGCAGCGGCAAGGGCAGCCATGCCTTCACCAGCGGCCTGGAAGGCGCCTGGACCAATAACCCGGTGAAGTGGGACAACAACTTCATGGAGAACCTGCACGGCCACGAGTGGGAGCTGACCAAGAGCCCCGCCGGCAAGTGTCAATATGCTCCGAAGAATGCCGCTGCAGTCGCCACGGTGCCGGACGCGCACGATCCGTCCAAGAAGCACGCCCCCATGATGCTCACCACCGACCTTTCACTGAGGATGGACCCGGACTATGCGCCCATCGCCAAGCGCTTCCTCGAGAGCCCGGCGGATCTTGAGGACGCCTTCGCCAAGGCCTGGTTCAAGCTGCTCCACCGCGACATGGGACCCCGCAGCCGGTATGTCGGGCCCCTGGTGCCTGCAGAGCCGCAGTTGTGGCAAGATCCCGTTCCCGACCTCGATCACGAGTTGATCGGGGAGCAGGATATCGCCGACCTCAAGGCGAAGGTCCTCGCCTCGGGACTGTCCGTTTCCCAACTGGTCTCGACCGCCTGGGCGTCGGCGGCATCCTACCGCGGCACCGACAAGCGCGGCGGAGCCAACGGGGCGCGCATCCGCCTGGCGCCGCAAAGGGACTGGGAAGTTAACAACCCGGCCGAGCTCGACCAGGTGCTGCGGACGCTGGAGCAGATTCAGACGGAGTTCAACAGCTCGCAGACTGGGGCGAAGAGGGTCTCCCTGGCCGACCTGATCGTGCTGGCCGGGTGCGCAGGGGTCGAGCAGGCTGCCGGGAACGCCGGTCATGACCTGCAGGTCCCCTTTGCACCGGGGCGTACGGACGCCTCCCAGGAATGGACCGACGAGGAGTCGTTCGCCGTGCTCGAACCCAGCGCGGACGGTTTCCGCAACTACCTCCAGCAAGGGCAGGAAGGGAGGGCGGAAGACCTGCTGGTGGAGCGGGCATGCATGCTAACGCTGACCGCTCCCGAGATGACGGTGCTGGTTGGCGGCATGCGCGTCCTGAATGCCAACACCGGGCAGTCTGAACACGGCCTGTTCACCCATCGGCCGGGGACCCTGACCAACGACTTCTTCGTGAATCTGCTCGACATGGGCACCGAGTGGCAGGCATCCTCCGCCTCTCAGGACCTGTTCGAGGGACGCGATCGTCAGACCGGTGAACTCAAGTGGACCGGCACCAGGGTGGACCTGGTCTTCGGTTCCAACTCCGAGCTCCGGGCCATCGCGGAAGTCTACGGATGCGACGACGCCCAGCAGGAGTTCGTGCGCGACTTCGTGGCCGCCTGGAACAAGGTGATGAATCTCGATCGCTTCGACTTGGCCTGAGATCAACTTTCAACCCAGGCGACTCGAAAGTCAAGGCGAGACCCCGGAGGGCGATCCCTTCGGGGTCTTGTCGTATCTGTCGCATTTCCAGAGAGTTGCGCCCCATCCGGCTCGATTCCCGATTCACCGGTTTGCGATTCCTGCGTCGCACCCCGCCTGCGACCGCAGCGGTTGCAGGTGCGGACCCTGTGATTTTGGCTTCGGTCTGCACTGACCGCTGCCGACCGGCGAAGTATTCATTTGACTGCGGACCGGTTTATGGGCTAAATTTGGACTGGAAAGGAGGTGGTCATGAAGCTGTCCACTCAGATCAAGCCTATCAGCTACCTCAAGGCACACGCCTCGGAAATCGTACGCACGCTCCGCGAGCGGGGGGAACCGCTGGTGATCACTCAGAATGGCGAGGCCAAGGTGGTGCTTCAGGACATCGACAGCTTCGAGACGACCCAGGAGACGATGGCGCTGCTCAAGATTCTCGCGCTGGGAAACCGGCAGATTGAAGCCGGCCAGGTGCAACCCGCGGCGGACGTGATCGCGCGGCTCCGGGAGCGGAGACGGGATCGCTGATGTCCTTTCACGTTCATTTGGCCGATGACGCGGCCCGCGACCTGGAAGAGATCTGCGACTATATCGACAGACACGATTCTCCGGTCCGAGGGGACTACGTGCTGGAACGGATCGAAAGGGCGTTCCAGGGCCTGTCCGAGCATCCTCATCGTGGAAGCCATCCGAGGGAATTGCTCGACATGGGAATTAGAGAGTACCGGGAGGTCTTCTTCAAGCCCTACCGCATCATCTACCGGGTGGTCGGGGATACGGTTTACGTACTTGTCATCGCAGATGGGCGGCGTGACATGCAGACGCTGCTGCAACGACGCCTCTTGCTGGCATAGGCGTTTTTAACGACCCGCACGTTGGAGCTTCTGAAACCATGTCCAAATCAAGTCTGGTCCTCACCAAAGTCGCCACCTTCCTGGCCGGTGCGGGCGCAGGCGCCTGTTTCGTCATCCTCATCTATGGGGCGGTCCAGGGCGAAGCAACGCCGTCCGGGCTTCTACCCGCCGGAATCGTGCTGGCGGTGGTCGGAGCGGCCCTGCAGTACCGGTTGCACAAGAGCCGAGGCGACTCCGGCGCCTGAGGCGCATGGGCGGGCGCCCTGGTCCGTCCCGGATCAGGCATTGCACTGATGTTGCCGGGTATGTCAGTGATTGCAAGACGCTGATTCTGATGGGATAGTGCGTTCATGGCGGTACAAATCACCATTAGAGGTGTTGCTGAGGAGGTGCGTGACGAGCTCGCAGCGCGCGCGGCATTGCAGCGCCAATCCATGCAGGAATTCCTCCGCTGCGAGTTGGAACGGATTGCCTCCCGTCCCTCCCTCGGCGTGTGGCTGCAAAGCGTTCGCGATCGCAAGAAGGCGGCGGGCACTCGCGTTCTCCCTTCCTGTATCTTGCGGTCTCGTGACGGAGACCGGATGTGACGGTCGTCGTGGATGCATCCGTGCTGGTCGCGGCCCTGGTTGACTCGGGGCGCCACGGGGAATGGGCGGAGTCTGCAATCGCCGAGGGTTCTCTGGCCGCTCCGGAGCTGGTGTTGGCCGAGGCGTGCAACGTTTTGCGTCGGTTGGAACGAGCCGCGGCAATTTCACGGCTTGAGGCCAACAGCGCATGCGGGGATCTGTTGCGTCTCGAAATCGAACTGTTCCCGTTCGCGCCGTTCGCCGGCCGGGTGTGGGCGTTGCGGAGCCATCTCACCAGCTACGACGCCTGGTACGTGGCGCTGGCCGAGGCGCTCGATTGTCCGCTGGTGACGCTGGACAGAAGGCTTGGCCGCTCCAGCGGTCCCAGGTGTGAGATCATCGTTCCGCCCCGTTCCTGAACGGAAAATCGGCAGACGGCGCCGGCCAAATTCCCACGGGACTGCATGGACATGAGATAAGGCGAGATCGACGTGCCGGTGGCCGGCGGCGGCCCGGCAGGCATGGCCGCCGGAATCTCCTTCGGCCGAGCGGGTCGTCAGGGGTCTTGGCCGGCAGCCGCGTTTGTTCCGCTGGCTGCTGTCGGCCAACATGGGCGCGGCGTCAGCGGCCTCCATTCCCAAGCTGGAAATGATGCGGCTGGCGACGGCCCTGGTCCGCGGTTGACTCCGAATATGCCCGTCAAGTGATTGACAAAAATGGATATCGAGATTTCAGGAGCTTTTTGTTCGGAAATTCAGCGTCAACAGTCGAGGTCGCCATCCTCACCGGCGCCGCCAAGCCACCAGCCCCAGCCAAACGTAGCCAAAAATCCCGAACAGCCAGTCCCTTTTCGGGAAGTTCGGGCCGACGTCTCAATCAATGTCTCTCTCTTCATCGATCAGCGTGTCCCCTGCTCCAAATCCATCGTTCCAAGACATTTATTGACGGTGGGGCCTCCATCACCAGGTCCAACCTGATCGGTTGACGCTTACCCTCCTCGATGGTGAGGCCGCGCTTTTCGAGAGCGCCCTTTGGATCGTTCCGGCCCGCGACAATGTCGTCAAGCAGTCGCCGAATCTGTATCAGCGTTTCGCGATAGACTCTTTCGAGAAGTCGACGCCCCTCCGAATCCGCGTACGCGAGAACTGCCTGCCGAACTTCATCATAGTCATCCAGGAGCCGTTCAAGATGCGTCTCAATCCCGGTGGCGCCGCGGTGAACGGCACTTTCGGGAGAATCGGCATCTTTGATCAACCTGCCGAGTCGATTGATCTCCACGATCAAACAATTGACGTTGAGCGTGATTTGCTTCAGGTGATGATCAACGAAGCCGAGGACGTCCTCGATGGGCAATGATCGGCTGGGCCTGCTCTCCATGCGCGCGCGCATCCCGGAGGCGACAGGGCGGATGCAATCTCCCAGCACCATCGACGGCTGCGACAAAATCGACTCGGAGTTCATGTCCCGATTCATCTCTCGTTCATCCTAGCACAACGAAGTTCGCCCCGACCCACGGGGCCCCGCCACCTGAAACAAACGAAAAAAGGAGGAATCCACAAAGGCAGACGAAGCGGAACGGCACTGCCGCATCGGCAGGGGCAGTGCCTCCTCGCGGAGCAGGAAGGATGGGAGGAGGCGCCCCTCCGGGAGCGCGGGCGTCTCGCCCGCATCCTCTGGGTTGGGTGGCCGCTCAGTTTCCCCGTGATGCTGCGCCCGGCCACCCCGCCGGCGGGAACGGCCTGGGCTCGGCTGAAGCGGAATCGTGGCGCCGTTGCCGGTCGAGCCGGGTCGAGAAGAGGGGTGAAGCTGTGCCACTGTTGTGCGGGCGGGACGCCCGCGCTCCCGGGGGGCTTCCTCCCGTGACGTCGTCGCAGCCAAGTAGGTCCATCGGTATTCGTGTCTATTCGTGTCCATTGGTGGTTCGCCCCTATTGACGATTGGGTATTGCACTCTCGTATGATCCGCACCCCAGGGCGGGCGTGCTGCTTGCCTGGGTCTACGCGGTCGATAATCTTGACATCAGCCGCCGCCGGCTCACCTCCGGCCGCTGGCCGGAGGTGCATGGCGCAAGCCCGCCGTCGCCACAGGATGCATTCTCGTTGGAAGCGACACGAAGTTGCTGTTGTATGATCCTCGTGCCAATAGAACGGAGGTCGTGATGAAGAACGTCACCATCACCTTGCCCGAGGACTTGGCGCGCTGGCTTCGCATCAGGGCGGCCAAGGACAATCTCGACGTTTCCCGATGGATGGCCGAGTTGCTGGAACGGATGCGGCGCCAGGAAGATCAGTACGAGGCCGCCATGAAGCGGTACCTGGCGATGAAGCCGCGCAAGATCGATTGGCCGAACGGCCGCCGGCCGACGCGGGAGGAACTGTACGATCGGCCCGATCCTCATTGATACCAACGTCTTCGTCTACCGCAGAGATGCTTGGATTTCCAGGCATCTCGCGACTGCGGTCGAAAAAGCTGTCCGGGTTCGTAGCGGCAACTGACCCCTCAAACTATTGTGGCCCACGATTCAACAGCGTCCTTTGAGATTTCCATGTATTGATGCAATGATGCTGTGATGCGAACCACAGTGACTATCGACAGCGACGTACTGGCGGTTGCGAGAACACTGGCCGAGCGCAACGGAACCAGCCTGGGCCGGGCCCTGTCGGAGTTGGCGCGGCGAGGTTTCAGGAGCCCGCACGCCGCCAACGAACAGGGGCAAGGTGCGGTCTTTGCCGTTGAGTCCGGCGCCGACCCCATCACCAGCGAGGACGTCTACCGGTCCTTGAGCGACCGGCCGTGAATTCCCTCAGAGTTCGGATGCCTTGTTGCTGGCCACTGCCATGCAGCGAGAGGGTCGATTGGCCACTCTGGACGCCGGTGTGGAAGGATTGGTTGCAGGGAACGAACCCGCCTTCTTGCGCGTAATTCCCGTTTGAAAACGCATCCTCCCGCATCGGAAAGTCGTGAGATTGGGTTGGTTCCGCGGTCGCCTTGGCATGTAGATCGTCCTTGGGCGCAGATCGGCGGGGCTCCGTGGATCTTTGCAGACAGGGCGGGGTTCACGCCGGCGGGGGCCGTGACGGCGGCCGGGCGGCGGTCAATCTCTCGAACACACCGGCTGCGCGCGTCCTGGGCGGGCGGACCCTTCGGAGTCCCTGCCGGTTCGTGCTAGAATCGGGTTCCCGGTTTCGAGGTCCCATCAGGAAAGAGGAATGCCAAATGTCAGTGATCGATCAACTTCTGGAAAACAATTCCCGCTACGCCAACGGCTTTGACAAGGGCGACCTGCCGCTGCCTCCGGCGTGCAACCTGGCGGTGGTGGCCTGCATGGATGCGCGCCTGGATGTGCACAAGATCCTCGGCATCAGCGAGGGGGACGCCCACGTGATTCGCAATGCGGGCGGTGTGGTCAGCGATGACGCCATCCGCTCCCTGGTAATTTCCCAGCGCCTGCTGGGCACTACGGCCATCGTGCTGATCCACCATACCGATTGCGGCATGCTCACCTTCCGGGACGACGACGTCAAGGATGCCATCGAGGCCGATACCGGCCTGCGACCGTCCTTCTCCATGGAGGCCTTCGGCAACCTGGAGCAGGATGTTCTCCAGTCCATCTCCCGCATCCAGGCCAATCCCTTCATTCCCAACAAGGAGCAGGTGCGCGGCTTCGTCTACGACTGCGCCACCGGACGGCTGAACGAGGTGGCTCCCGACTGAGTTCCAGCCGCTACTCTGAAGCCGAAATCCTCGTGACTATTTCTTGAGCCGTCGACCGGTAACCGGCCGGCTATAGCGGCCAGTTGGCCGGGACCCGCACCACGACGGTTCCGGCAATCTTGTCGTGCCAGGCCTGTCGCTCGGCGTCCCAGAGGACCCAGAGCCAACCCAGTCCCGCGGCCGCCGCCGACAGGATGCTGGCCAGCCCTCGCACCAGCCCATCGGTAAAGGCAAGGGGTTTCCCATCCATCCGAGCCACCCGCAGCCGGCAGATGATGCCGCCCACGGTGGTCCCTTTCCAGCTCCAGAGCGCCACCCGATAGATCAGTAGAAGGACGAAGGACCTGCCCGGGTGCACGTGGGAGAAGGGCAGGGTAATCGCGGTTACCAGCAGGAAGTCGAGCAGCAGGGCTCCCAGCCGGTGGAGAAAGGTGGCCCGCGGAAAGGATGAGAGGTCTCCGGCGGCCTTGGGGGACGCCGCCGGCGCTTCTTCTGCGCTGGACGGCTCCGAGGCCTCGCCTTCAGAGGTGGCGCTTCCCGACTCGGCAGTCGGCGGCGGCGCCGGAGCAGGAGGGGGGAGATTCTCCCGCCTCAGGCCGGCCACCAGCGCGGTGGCCGCCGCTCCCAGGCCCAGAAGGCTTACCAGGGCCCAGGCGGTGAGGCCGGCGACTGGAACCATGCCGACCAGGATGATGGCGCCCAGGCCGGTCCCCAGCGACCGGGCCGCCTGCAGCCGGTCGCGCGGCGACTCCTCGCGCACAACCCGGCTTCCGATCCAGCGAGCCGCGGCCACGCTGCCGATGAGGGCGGCGATCAGAAGTGCGAGCCACAGGAAGGGCACCAGAGCCAATCCGATCACCGAAACCGTCAGTATGAACGACACCGGTGCGATCAGAAGAAGCGTCAGAAATCCCGTCAGCCCCGTGGTCAAGGGCTTCCGTTCCAGTGTGTCGGTACAGGCGCGCACCGGCCCGTGGAACACCAGGTTGATGAGCAGGTACAAGAGCACGAAAACGGCCACGAATGCCCACATCCAGGGAAGTTCGGGCACGATGGGGCGTCCCCAGAGCAATCCTCGAGTGAGCCAGGGAGCGGCCTTCGCCACTTGGTCCGCCAAGGGAAACGCTCCAATCGAGACCAGATCTCCTCCCGGGGCGAACCCGGGAGGCACCTTCAAGCCACTGCCCACGGCCACCAGGTCTCCGCCAACCACGGCTCCAGGTTGGATGTCGCCTGTCCCGCTGACCACGACGACGTCCCCGCCGACGCGGGCGGTGCGGGCGAGGGTTGCCGCTCCGGCAACCACTACCAGGTCCTGCTCTATTTCACCCTCGATGCGAGCGGTGCCCGCGAGGATGACGACGCTCTCGACCCGCTTGCGGGCAGGGAGGGTGTAGGCTCGTCCGATCTGAACGACTTCGCCGTCGACATCGACGATGTCCAGGTCGATGTCCAAATCAACGCCAACCTCAAGGGGTGGATCGGGTAGAGAAGGCGCAGTGGTTGTGGCCTCTTGAACCGCTCCGCCGCTGGCGACCAGCCCCAGCGTGACTCCCAGTACCGCCAAAACTTTCCAATGTGTCTTCATCATCTGACGCTCCCTTCCCAGAGCATGCTCCTGAGTGCCTCCCAGAGCAGTGCCAAGAACACCAACATGCAGCCGACCCACAAGATCAGGTAAACGGCGATTGGTTCCAGTAACACCCGCCAGAGGACCTGGGCCTCGTGCACCATCGTCGCTGCGCCGATGGCCGCCTCCTCGGCTGCCGCCAGGAAAACGCCCCAGGCATACCCAATCCTGCCGCCCGAGGTCCAGTCCAAAAGCAGTCCGCCCACAAGAATCAGAACCGTCCACGCAGCCAGCCGAACCGCCGGGGGCCCCCAGAGCGACCCCGGCCAGGACCATTGGCGCCTGGGGCTCCCTCCGGTTCCGATCGCCTCGGCCATGATTCGAGGCAGCAGCGTCCCGGGGGCGTTCGGAGCCGGCAGCTCCGACAGCCTCTTGTGAATGAAGGATTCCAGATCAGGGGGTTTCATCATCCGCCACCATCAGTTTCCGGAGGGTCTCCCGCCCCCGGTGGATGTCGGTCTTGATCTTGCCCAGCGAGACTCCCAGCATCCCGGCGATTTCAGCATAGCTTCTCTCCTCGAAATGAAACAACACCAGGGGCACCCGCTGATGTTGCGGCAGGCGGCGGATGGCCCTCTCCAGCCGGGCGTGCTCCTGGGCCCGCTCCAGGTCGGCATCCTGCGACCCCCGCGCCACCAAGCGTTCTTCATAGCCCGGTTCCGTTTCGGACTGGCCGGGTCGCCTCTGACTGAACAGGCGCCAGCGAGCGCGATAGCGGGACAGATGGTTCAGACAGAGATTGGTGGTCACCGTTCTGAGCCATCCGCCGGCCGAGGGGCTCTCCCCCAGGCGGTCGAACCGCTCAAACGCCTTCAGAAACACCGTCTGGGACACGTCTTGGGCCTCGCTTTCGTCTCCCAGCAACCGAACCGCCGTACCGAATACCATGTCCTGGTACTTGCGAACGAACGCCTCGAATGCGGTGGCACCGGTCATCACCCTCAATGTCTCGCCCGACCATCATCCCAAGAACCCGCCTGCCGGGAGAAAGTTTCAAGGATGGACAGAATTTTTCGGGTTTTTCGCCGGATTGTTTCGCTCCCCGATTGCGTGCGGAACACCTGCAGGCAGGGACGCTTTCAAGGTGTCGAGAAACAATTCTTCCACTTTCCGCCAGACCTCAGGGTCGCGGTCCATCTTGGCGTGGGCCCTGCGGGCGATCGTCTTGTACCAGGGGAGGTGGGACAGGTCGATGTCCAGGTTGGAATAGTCGAAGCGGAAGTTTCCCAGAATCCGGGTGCGGCTGGAGTCGGCTGCCCGGATGGGCGCCTCCCCGCGGATGAAGCGTCCGTTGTCCTGGTAGAGGTTGGCGGCGGTGCGGACGTTGGGGGGGATGAGGCCGTCGCCGCGGCCCACGCTGTCCACCTGGACGGTCAGCAGAACCGGGATACCCAGCCGGTCCAACTGGCGGGCGAACTTCACCACGGCGGCGCCTCCGAAGCTCTGTCCGTAGAGAACGATGCGGGCCCGCTGTCGTTCTTCCGGTTGGAGGCGGCCGTCGCCGTTGCTGTCCAGGCAGGCCCGCACCAGTCGAAGGGCCAGGTCGCGCTTCAGGTTCTCGACGGTTTCCACGTGTACTCCGGGAATTGACTGTTGGCGGAGCCATTGAGCCGTCCGGCCCACCCCCACCTCGGTGTTGCGCCAGGAGTCGCGTCCGCCCATGAAGCCCAGAACCAGGGTGTGGCCCGGCTGCAGCGGCCTGGGCGCGGTAAAGTGCTGAAACTGCTGGGGGGGAGGCGGGGCGCAGGAGGCTTCCCGGCCGGCTGCCAGCAAGATCAGCATGGGGAGGAGCCGTCGGATAGTCCTCACAAGAAAGACCATTGGCGGAGTGGCGATAAAGCGAATGGTGAAGACGTTTCCGCAGGTTTCGGCGCAGGAGCGTATGAACGGGAGGGGCCGGAAGACCCATTGGACCATCTGAAAGAGCCGTGGGACCCGTGGCCCGGCCGGTAGTTCGGACATGCCGTCATTATGATCCCTTTCACCGTTTATTGTGAGCCTTTTGCAAAACTCCGCAATGAGTCCCTCATGCCCTTTTCGGATGTCGCCTGTGGATTATCTCCTCGATTTGTTTCAGGTAAGCACCACCCCTGCCCTGACGGCCGGATCATCCGAGAGTGAAACACCCAATCGTCAATAAAGACGAACCACGAATGAACACGAATAGACACGAAGACCGATGGACCTCCTTGGCTGCGACGACGTCACGGAATGAAGGCCCCTCCGGGAGCGCGGGCGTCCCGCCCGCACAACGCTGGCACAGCCTCACCCCTCTCTCCCACCCGGCTCGACCGGCAACGGCGCCACGATTCCGCTTCAGCCGAGCCCAGGGGGTTCCTGCCGGCGGGGTGGCCGTGTGCCGCATCACGGGGAAACCGAGCGGCCACCCGACCCAGAGAATGCGGGCGAGACGCCCACGCTCCCGGAGGGGCGCCTCCTCCCATCCTTCTTGCTCTGCGAGGAGGCACTGCCCCTGCCGATGCGGCAGTGCCGTCCCGCTTCGTGTCCCTTCGTGGATAACTCTTTTTTTCTCTTGTTTCAGACTGGCCCCCGGGCTGCGCCTCCAACAACCCCGGGTCTCAGGGCCATTTTTTGTTGACGGGCATTTGATTAAGAGCAATGGGGGTAGGATTGAGTCTGGACAATCGGGAACTGATCTGGGATGATGGGAGGGATGGCGATGGACACCTCCCGAGTTGCTGTGCTGAAAGAGCGGCCGTTGCGAGCGGTGCGGGTGCGGCCGACCCGGGGGCTGGAGGAGCGCCGCCGCTGGGACCGACTGGTTCGGCAGCATCACTACTTGCCGTTTCAGGGTCTGGTGGGGTGCGGGTTGCGTCACGTGGCGGAATTCGACGGGGAGTGGGTGGCGCTGGTGGGCTGGCAGGCAGGAGCCTTCAAGCTGAAGGCGCGGGACCGGTGGATTGGATGGGTTCCGCAGCAGCAGTTCCGGCGGCTGCATTTGATTGCCAACAACACCCGCTTCGTGGTGTTGCCCGGCCCCCATCGACCGAATCTGGCCTCGCGGGTGCTGGGCTTGAGCCTGCGGCGGGTATCGAGGGATATGCGAGCGCTGCACGGCCATCCGGTGCTGGTGGCCGAGACCTTCGTCGACCCCAGCCGCTTTGGGGGCATCTGCTACCGGGCTTCCAACTGGCTGAGGCTGGGCAGGACGCGGGGCTATCGACGCCAGCCCGGGGGCAGCGCGCGCTGGTGCCTTCACGGTCAACCCAAGGAGATCTTCGTGTACCCTCTGCAAGCGGATGCCTGTCAGCAACTGAGTCAACTGGATGATTCCCCCGATTGGCGCAGCCAAGGGGAGTCCAAGCCCTTGGGCGAGGGAAGCCTGCGCTCTCTGTTCGAGACCTTGCGCACGGTGGAGGAGTTCCGCAGGCCTCGGGGCAAGCGCTACCCGCTGGCCACCCTGCTGACGATAACCGTGGCGGCACGCTTGGCCGGCTGCCGAGGCGTGACCGCCATCGCCGAGTTTGCCTCCCGTCTCACTCAGAAGCAGTTGGCCGCCTTGCGCGCCTACTACAGCAAGAAACTGAACCGCTATACGGCCCCCACCGTCACCACCTTCCACAACGTGCTGGCGCGGCTGCCTCCCGACACCCTCGACCGGGCCTTGCGGCTCTGGGCCAGCAGGATGAGCCGCCACCCAGCCCCGGTCGCCGTCGACGGCAAGCAGGTGCGCGGCGCCTCCCGCCACAACCCCCGGGGCCGCACGCTGCTGGTGGCCGCCCTCGAACATGGGTCGGGCCTGGTGCTGGGCCAGGAAGCGGTCCGGGACAAGAGCAACGAGATCCCGGCGGTGCGCACCCTGGTCAGTCAACTGCGCTTGGCGGGTCGGACCGTCAGCCTGGATGCGCTGCATGTGCAGGGGGACACTCTGCGCCTGGTGGTCGAACAGGGTCAGGCCCATTGGGTGGCCACGGCGGTGAAGCACAACCAGCCCACCCTGCTGGAGGACCTCAAGGCCATCGACTGGGAGGCGCCCGCCTGCGTCGCCTCTCAGCGGGAAACTCTCGACAAGGCTCACGGGCGCATCGAAACCCGCCGCTGCCGTCGCCTCGACCTGACGGGTAAGCAGTGGAACGACTATGCTCGCCTGCCCTATCGCCGCCAAGCCTTCCGCATCCAGCGGGAGCGCACCCACCTGAAGACCGGCGCCAGAAGCACCGAAGTCGTTTACGGCCTCACCTCGTTGCCCCCCGCAGAGGCCGACTCCCAACGCTTGATGGCTCTGGTCCGAGGTCACTGGGAAATCGAGAATCGACTCCATCATGTCCGCGACCTCTCCTGGGACGAAGACCGCTGCCGCGCTCATGTCGGCCACCTGCCCCGCAACCTCGCCGCCATGACCAATGCCGCCATCTCCATCGTCCGCTGTCAGGGTCGCTTCTCCTACCTGCCCCAGGCCCATCGCTTCTATGCCGGTCAACCCCAGGCCGCCCTCAAGGCCGTGCTCAACCCTCTGAGAGCCTGAAGCCCCCCCTCAACCCACCAGCCAGCCCCCAACCCTCTCTACGGGCCGCCCACCCCTGCCTACCATCCTCCAATCCATCCCTTCGCCTCCCCACCATCGCCTCCAACCCCTCTGCCATCCCCTTCTCTACCCACCAGCACCACAGATTCAGCCCTCCCCCCTCTTCCCTCCAAGCCTGCCAGTCTTGAACAAAAATTCGCCCTGAATGGGATTGACGGTCGGTGCCCACGGTGTAGTATCCTATTGTATATGTGCTCCCCGCTCGACACGCCGAATGGCCTCGGGCGGGGTTATTCTTTCCCGATTGGCCATTGAACGGCGAGCCTCAAGTCAAGCGCGCAGTTACCTTTGTGGATGGCCAGAACCTCTTCCACTCTGCTCGCGAAGCATTCGGCTATACCTACCCCAACTACGACGTGTCGGCGCTCGCCAGGGAAGTTTGCGCGAGACAGGGATGGGAGCGCACCCAAGTACGTTTCTACACCGGGATTCCTGATGTCGGCGATAACCGCAGATGGCATTTCTTTTGGACCCACAAGCTTGCGACGATGGGGCGACAGGGTGTCTTTGTGTACAGCAGGCCGCTTCGGTACCGGAACCGCGCGGTGGCTTTACCTGATGGCACGCAGCACTCTTTTCTGACCGGAGAAGAGAAGGGAATCGACGTTCGAATCGCGCTCGACGTGATTGCGCTTTCTCATCGTCGCGAATACGATGTGGCGCTCATCATAAGCCAGGATCAGGACCTCTCGGAGGTTGCTGAGGAGATTCGCGCAATCGCACGGGAACAGCGACGGTGGATCAAGGTTGCCAGCGCCTTTCCACAGAGTCCTGCCTCCCGGAACCGCAGAGGGATCAACAAGACCGACTGGATCAGGATCGACCGAGAGATCTACGACCAGTGCCTCGACCGGCGGGATTACCGCCGCAAATCCGAGAGGTCGTAGACCTTTTTGGAAATTATATACGGTCTAACCCGAATCAAACGTACATTGGCCAAGCCCGGTAGCCGTAGTCTCGGGCATAGAGAATCTCCCCGCTAAGGCTCCGGCACCAAGCTCGGAAAATCAATCGCCTTTTCCGAGGCTTATTTTTCTGCTGAGTTCCCTTTAACAACTGGCGAGCCTCCTTCCAAACAAGGGCCGGGCTGCCCAACAATACCCGGATGGTCGCATTCCCCATGAATTGAAAGCCGAGGCGGAATAGACAAGGCCATTTTCGGCAACCACCTCCTATCCTATGTTGGAGGGTTATCTCTCCTCGTCTCGTAGAGTATCTCAGATCAGTGCCTTCAGGAATGCCACACTGAAATCCTCACTACATTGCGTCTGGCACTGCGGGGCTGGCGACTATGGGGTGGGTGCCTGCGGGGTAGGTGTTCTTTTGTGACACCCGGAGTGATAACTGTTTTTCAAAATATTCTATAAATCGTTTGATATCAATAGTATACAATATTGCAGTGGCTCCTCAGGTAGGACTCGAACCTACAACCCTCCGGTTAACAGCCGGATGCTCTGCCAATTGAGCTACTGAGGAGTGATCGGCAGGAGCCAAAGGGCGACATTATAGAGCATTGGAAGGAGTTGTCAACGCGGGTTTCCGGACGGGCTCATGCCATTCGGACAGTCTCTTCTCGCCGCTTCGTGGCCCTTCGTGGGTATCTTTTTTGCAGACTCGTCGGTCCGAGCCACAGCGTTGCCAGGCTCTATCGGCGGGGTGTGGGCGGAAAGGGGAGGGCGGGGCGGTTGCCGGGGTTGACGCCCGGGCGGTTGCCGGGATTGACGCCGGGAGGCCAGCCGGATTGGCCGGGGCGGCCGAACAGGGGGTTCTGTCCCCCGGGCCGGTCTCGCCCCTGACCGGCCTGGCCCGGTTGGTCGGACTGACCGCGTCTGCCGCCGGGACGCCCCCGCTGGGCCCGGGCGGACAGCGCGGCGAAGTCGGTGAAGAACTCCCACTCGTTGTGCTTGTTGCGGCCGTTGTAGGTCTTGAGGGATTCCTCCTCGCTGGTGCTGGCGACGCCGGCGATGCCTCCGATGGTGGGAGAATCCGGTGATTGGGTCTTGAGGGTCTGTCCGTAGGCGGTCTGTCCGGCGGCGGCAGGCGCCCGCGGGCCCGATTCCCGGGACTGGCCCGACCCGCCCGATCCGTAGGGGTTCCGGTCCCCTCCGGCGCCGGTCTCGGCCGTGCCCGGCAGGACCGTCAGCAGGGGCCGGTTGTTGGGACCCACCTTGATGAGACGCCACTCCTCGTTGGTGACGGGATCGGTCCAGGGCTGGCGGAGAAACCGCTTGTTGTTGGTGTTCAGCAGGGCTTCGACGGTGCTGGGGTAGGCCACCTGGGGCGTCCCCAGGGTCCGGCTCCAGTGGGCATACCAGAGAATCAGGGCCCGCTGGTACTGCTCGCCCCGGAAAATCAACTCCTCTTCCCGTTCCCGCTTGACGGCCGTCCGCCAGTTGAGCGCCGCCTCCGAAAGAGCGACCAGCAGCACGCTGGCCATCACCATCACCAGGGCCAGGGTGTAGCCGGCCTGGCCGCTGCTCCTGCGCCGTTTGCAGGTCATGAGCAAGATCCCGTGGGTCGACCGGCCTATTCCGGGGGCATCTCCAGATTCAGCCGCTTCCTGGTCCGGGAGGCGACTTCTTCGACTTCAGCCATGGTATCGGTAATGCGATGGATTCGAAAGCGGTTGGCGACCAGGTCTCCCTCCCAGGCCAGGTAGAGGTCGTCTCCGTCGGCAAAGAAAGCCTGGCGCTTCTTGCCCGGCGGGTCCTTTCTGAAGCCGTAGTACTTCAGGGGGATGTCCACGGCCTTCCGGCCCGGCGAGGAGGCCCCACCGGGAACGAACGGCCGGCTGCGTCCACCGGAGGGGTCCGCCGACCCGGAGGTTCGGCGGGACGCCCCCCCATCGGGCCTGGCGGATGGAGGCGGGGTGTGGAAGGCGAACATGTTTCGCGCCAGGGAGGGCTCGATCCGCTCCATCCGGCCCAGCTTCTCGAAATCGATGCTGGAGTTGATCTGGGCCGCCGGAATTTCCCGCCCTCTTCTGCCGTCTCCCGGCTTGCCGGTCTTGAGGACAAAGGACTCCAGGCCGCGCCAGGCGGCGGGCGCCCCACCCGAGTTGGAGAGAGACGGCGAGGAGCTCCGGCCCCAGCTCCAATAGAGCACCAGCAGCAGCACCGCCACCAGGGCGCCCAGCACTTTCAGTTGTTTCTTCTGCTTGGGATCACTCATGGCCGGCCCCGATGAGAGTGGACAACTGAAGGTCCATGCGAATGCTGCCCGATCCTTCTCGCGTATCCTCCAGGTTCAGCGAGTCGACGATGATGAACCTGGAGTGGTTTTCCAGAGCGTTCAGGAACCTGCGGATATTGCCGTAGCTCCCCTCGATCGGCAGCACCACGCTGAGTTTGCGGGTGCCGAATCGGGTGTCGCGGTCGTACTGAAAGACTCCCCGGGTCTTGACCAGCCCCGCGTTGCGGCAGGCCCTCTCCAGCTCCCTGAGCAACTCCGAATTCCCCCACTCCCGGGAGAAGAGGTTCTGCCGTTTGAACTCCTGGAAGCGCGACTGGCTCTCCCGCATCCGGGTCTCGATCCGGTGGAGCTTGTCGCGGACGGTCCGCCGCTGCCTGAGCTGAAATTGCACCTCCCGGGCCCTGGCGGTGACGATCTGGTCGGCCAGGATCACCGGACGCACCAGCAGGATGTAAACGGGCAGATTCAGCAGGCACAGCCCCAGCAACGTCCACAGGACCAGCCGCTGCTTCCCGGGATCGGGTCTGCGAATTCTGGCGGCTCCGTTCGGCATTTAAGGAACGCTCCCCGGACCGTGGTCGAACGGCGGCCCCCCGGCTCGGGCCTGCTCCCGCAGGGGTCGAGCCCGATAGTTCACTTGCAGCCCGTAGTGCTTCCCGACGAAGTTGGGGCTCTTCGACAGGTCTTCGCTCACCAGGTTGACCTGGTAGAAATCGGAGTCCGCCTCCAGCCGCGCAATGAACTCGATGTAGTCGGCGCCGGAGCGGGCGTTGCAGAAAATCTCCACCACGATTTCGCTCTCGGCGATCCTGGGCGTGATGGCCACGATCTGGACCCGGTGGGGGACCAGGTTCTCCAACCGGTTGAGGAAGCGGGTCCAGGAGAAGGTCCTGCGGGCGATCAGGGGATTGAGGTAGTCCACCAGGTTCAGAAAATCCTCGGTTTCCGGCCGTTGCAGCCGCGCCCAGATCTGCTGCTGCTCCTGCTCCAGCCTGGCGGCCTCTGCCGTCTGATCGGCCAGCTCCCGGTTCAGTCGCAGGCTCTGGGAGCGGTGGGCCAGGTAGAGCAAGAGGTTGGCGGTCGAGAGACCGGCCAGGACCAGGCCCAGCAGCAGCGATGCCGCATAGAACCTGCGGTTGTTGAAAAAGGGCTTGGAGGCAAGATTGAGGGGGACTTTCAGCATCTCAGAATTTTCCCAGGGCCAAGCCCAGTGCCGGGGCAAGGAGGTGGTGGACCAGGTTGGAGGGCACCGCCTGTTTCCATTGAACAGCCCCCCAAGCGTCCAGGTTGGAGACCGAAGCCCGAGTACGCTCCGCCAGAGACGACAGCTCCGACTCGGAAAAGTCCCGCGGGAACGAGAGGTAGACCTTGTCCACCCCGGAGGCTCCCAGCTTGTCCTGAGTGTACATCAGGCAGGGATGGATCTCTTCGTAGGGGTCCGCCGACCAATTCACCATCAGGTCCATGGGACTCTCGAAGTCGTAATCGGTGTGGCGATAGAAGACCACGGCCTCCTGCTGAATGATCAGCGAGGAGATGTTGGAGGAACGAACCCTCATGAACAGGACGGATTTCCGAATCTCGTCCCGGTGTTGACGGGCCAGGAGCTCATAGGCGGCAAAGGTGGACAGGGTGACGAAGCCCACGTGAATTCCCAGAGATTCGAAAACCTCTTCGAACTGCGCCAGAACTGCCTTGTGGATGTTGGCCGTGATGACGTGGTGCTTGCCGGCTTCAGTCCTTTGCTCCACAAAGCTCAGGTGAGATTCGTCGATATCGTAGGGGATGGTCTTCCTGAGCTTCCACTTGAGAAGCTCTGTTTTCTCCTCCCGCTTCGAGGGCAGGGTATCGAAAGGATGAATGGCGACCCGGGCGCAGGCATCGGGAATAGCCAGGGAAATCCTGTGGGTGCCGACTCCGGCCTTGGCGAAGGCTGCCCTGATGATTTTCCCGAGCTCCTCGATGGATTTCACGCCGGGTTCGGTCAAGGAAGTCTCGACCAGTCCCTGCGGGATATTCTCGACCGCAAAACCGTCAACCCGGTGGGAACGACGCGGGTCCAGCCGCGCCACCGAGAAAAACTGGCGCGAGAGCTCGCAGGCGACTCCCGGCAAACGCGGCTCGAAGTAACCGCGCAGACGAGACCGAAGGCGCCTCCGGCCCGAATCCTTCCCCGATGAGCGGCTCGAGCGGGACAGTTCCATCATCGTTTCCAGTATCTCCGGTGTTCAGCCCTCGATAAAGGTGACCTTGTTGATCTCCCTCAGACTGGTTTCCCCGGAGAAGGCCTTTTGCAGGGCGCAGTCCCGAAGCGAAGTCATTCCGTCTTCCAGAGCCGCCCTCTTGATCTCCGAGGCCGGCCTGCGCTCCAGGATCATCTCGCGGATGCGGTCCGAGAGGTCCAGCAGTTCGTGAATGGCCGTTCGCCCCCGGTAGCCCGTCCCTCCGCATTCCAGGCACCCGGCTCCCTCGGAGAAAACTTGCTGTCCGGCGGCCACCTCCGACAGCCCCGATTCGGCCAGCAGGGCCGCGTCCGCCCGGAAGGGCCGCTTGCAGTGGTCGCAAATCACCCGGACCAGGCGCTGCGCCAGGATGCAGTTCAAGGCGGAGACGAAGTTGTAGGGCTCCACCCCCATGTTCATGAATCGACCCAGCACGTCCACCACGTTGTTGGCATGCACCGTGGTGAAGACCAGGTGGCCGGTGAGAGCCGACTGAATGGCGATCTGGGCCGTCTCCGAATCCCGGATCTCACCCACCATGATCTTGTCGGGATCGTGCCGCAGAATGGAGCGCAGTCCGCGGGCGAAGGTCAGCCCCTTCTTCTCGTTCACCGGAATCTGGGTGATCCCCTTGAGCTGATATTCGACGGGATCCTCGATGGTGATGATCTTGTCTTCTTCGGATTTGATCTCCGAAACCGCCGCATAGAGGGTGGTCGTCTTGCCGCTGCCGGTGGGACCGGTGACCAGCACCATCCCGTAAGGCTCGCGAATGTAGCGGCGAAACTTTCTCAGGTCGGATGGGTTGAATCCCACCACATCCAGGTTGAGCTGGCTGAACTTCTCGCTCATCGACTCCTTGTCCAGCACCCGCAGCACCGCATCCTCGCCATGGATGGAAGGCATGATGGAGACGCGAAAGTCGATGCGGCGGCCCTTGTAGCGGACCCGGAAGCGCCCGTCCTGGGGGATGCGCCGTTCGGCGATATCGAGTTCGGACATGACCTTGATCCGGGAGATGATGGTGGAGTGATGCTCCTTGGCAATGGGCGCCATGGCCTGCTGGAGAACGCCGTCGATCCGGTACTTGATGATGACGTCGTTGTCTTCGGTATGGATGTGGATGTCGCTGGCTCGGCGCTCCAGGGCGTTGAAGATGGTGGAGTCCACCAGGCGGATGATGGGGCTCTCCGCCTCGTCGGTCAGCTTCTCGATGGAGATCTCTTCGCCGGTCTCGTCCTCCTTGATCAGGGTCAGGCCCTCGGTGGCTTCCTCCAGCACCCGCTGGGAAGACTCGCTCTTCTTGAGTATGTCGCCGATCTGGGAGGCCCGGGCGACCCGCACCACCAGCCGCTTTCCCAGCAGCGTGCCCAACTCATCCTGCAGCATCAACTCGCTCGGGTCTGCAATCGCCACCATCAGGGCGCCATTGACTCTCTTGAGCGGGACGAAGTTGTAGCGGAACATCCACTCCGCCGGGATGTCGCGGAAGAGTTCCGGATCCATGGGGAAGTTCGCCAGATCCACGAATTCGCAGCGGTAGCGCTGGGCCAGGTGGCGAGCCTGCTGCTCCTCTTCCCCGGCGCCCAGGTTCCGGTCCACCGCCGAGGGGTCCTGAAGGGGTTGATTCCGGGTATTCATGCGGTCTCTCCCCCTTCAGGCCACCAGGCGGGACGACAGGCTGAAAATGGGAAGGTAGAGGGCAATCAGCACGAAGGCGACGATGATGGCCAGAATCATGAGAAGGATCGGCTCGATATAGGTAAAGAGCTGGTTCAAGCGGGTGTTGACTTCGTCGTCATAGAAGTCGGCCACGTGGCCGAGCATCTCGCTCAGGTTGCCGCTGGACTCTCCCACTTCAATCATCTCGATGGCCACTTCCGGCACCACGCCGCTGGGTTCCAGGCTCCTGGAGAGGGACTGGCCCTCCCTGACGGCCACTACGGCCCGGTTGAGGGCCTGGGTCACCACCCGGTTGCCGGTCGAGTCGGCCACAATCTCCAGGGAGCCCACCAGGGGCGTGCCTCCGGAGAGCAGGGTGGACAGCGTCCGACTGAGCTGGGCGAAGAGGAACTGGCTCCAGACCTCGCCGATGACCGGCAGCTTCAGCTTGAGCCTGTCGATGCGGGACCGTCCCCGGATGCTGCGGGCCCACAGGGTCAGGACAACCAGCAACGCCCCCGAGACCAGCATTCCCGCCACGAGATGCCCGCGAATGGCCTGCGAGACGTCGACCAGCAGCATCGTCATGGCCGGCAGCGCGGCATCCATCCCGGCGTAGAACTGGGCGAACCGGGGAACCACCTCGGCCAGCAGGAAGGACACCAGGACCACCAGCAGAACCGCCAATATGGAAGGGTAGGTGAGCGCCGTCCTGATCTTGTTGCGAGTGGCGTTGACCGTCTTCTGATATTGAATGAAACGGGCCAGGACCTCTTCCAGCCCCCCGCTCTTTTCTCCGGCGAACAGGGAGGCGGTATAGACCCTGGGAAAGATTCCCTGGGCTTCAAAGGCTTCGGAAAGCAGGGCGCCGCCCTTGACCCGTTCGCTGATATCCAGGAGTATGGTGCGAAACTGTTCGTCCTTCTCCCGCTGGGTCAGCAGTTCCAGAGACTTCAGAATCGGCAGTCCCGCCCCGATCAGGGCCAGGAACTGCTGGTTGAAAATGACGAATTCCCGCGACTTGATCTTCCGGCGGCCCGCCGACAGCGGCAGCAGGGTGGACAGGCTCCTGCCCTTTTCCCGCACCGAATAGACAAGGAACCCCTGATCCTCCAGGCGCCGCCTCAACTCCGATTCGGAGACGGAGTTGTAGCTGGCGTTGACGACCCTTCCGCTGGGATCAGCCAGGCGACAGAGAAACTCGGCCAAGGTGGGTCACCTCGATGCTTGGGGGGAACACCCCCAGCCGGTGCTCCCGAACGGCAAGCCCTTCCGATGAGGGCGACTGCCGCCTCAGGGGAGGCCGGCTGCTTCCGAATCCGCGGGGGGCTGGAACTCGAACAGGCCTTTGCGGATGCCTCCATTCTCGCGAATGTTGGTGAAGATGAAGTCGTTCCTGGCTCCGCTCCGTTCGATCAGGGCCACCCGCTGCAGTTGCATCCGGCCCGGATCGTATTCCAACAGCACCCCCGCCAGCGGGCCGGCAGCCTTGCCCGGGGTGGCGGCCAGCACCCTGTTGCCGGCAAAGAAGGGCTTTTCCCGAGCCCATTCGATCCTGGAAAAATCTCTCTTCAGGTCCCCCCGTCCCAACAGGAACAGAAAGGGCAGGCGCCGATCGCGGCTGCGGCCGACGCGGCTCTTCTGGACCTGCTTCCGATCGGGAAGATGGAAGTGAATGGTCTCACCGTCGGACAGGAACAACTTTTGCTCGGGTTCCCGATATTCCCACCGCATGAAACCGGGCCGGCGCAGGAATACCTGGCCCGATTCCGTCCTGGGCCGGCGTCCGGGCAAGCCGTAGCTCTGCACGAAGTTCATTTGGAGATCCCGCATCCCGGAATATTTCCGCTGCAGGGCGGCGACGTCATCCTCGATCCGAGGGTCCCCGGCCTCAAGCAGTCCCGGGAAGCAGGCCAGAAGAAGCCCAACCGGAATCCACCCCATCATTGGCGGGCGCATGAAAGCTCGATCTCCTTGGTAAAGTATACAAGCAATTGACCCGCATTTCTCACCAGGGGGCGTGATCATTCCACCGGGTCGCGGAAGCAGTAGCCGACCCCCCTGACCGTGTGAATGAGGTCCCGGTGCTCTCCCAGCTTCTTGCGTACGGCCCGCACGTGCACGTCGATGTTGCGGTCCACTACCGAGGCGTTCTCTCCAATGACCCGGCTCAGGAGCTGGTCCCGAGTGAACACCCGGCCGGGGCTGGCCGCCAGGACATGAAGCAGCCGGAACTCGGTGGCGGTCAGATCCACCGGCCTCCGACCCAGTTGGACCTGGTGCTGCTCCCGGTCGATGAGCATGGGCCCGCGTACCAGCGGCTGGGCGGACGCCCGCTCCTCCTGAAGCGGACCCCGGCGCAGCACCGCCCGGATTCTACCCAGCAGCTCCTTGGGGCTGAAGGGTTTGGTGAGGTAGTCGTCGGCCCCCAGGTCGAGCCCCATCAGAATGTCCCTCTCTTCTCCCTTGGCCGTCACCATGATGATTCGGACATGCCGCGTCGCAGAATCGGCCTTGAGCTGTTGACAGACCTCGAGGCCATCCAGTCCGGGCAGCATCAGATCCAGCAGGACCAGGTCCGGGAGGGTCTCCCGGACCCACTGAAGCGCCTTTTCCCCGTCCGCAACCGCGGAGGTTCGATACCCTTCCCGCTTGAGGTTGTATGCGATGACCTCGCGGATGTCGGCTTCGTCCTCAACGATGACGACCTTTTGCGATTTCACCGGGGGGCTCTCCTGGCTTTCCGGTTCAGGGGCCGGGGAGGCTATCGCGCCACGAAGCCATTATAGGTTACTTCCCGGTGGTTGGGTGGCGCTGCGATTTCCGGGCCTGAAACAAACGCCGGCGCCGAATGGCTGGAAACCGGTTCAGAGTCACGCATGGGCAGAATTTTGATTCACATCGATGCACAGGATGCACAGGATTTTTCTTCTTTGACAAACGCCGGCGACCGGTGGTTGGAAACCGGTTCAAAGTCACGCATGAGCAGAGGGTTTATTGACATGGATGGACAGGATGCACAGGATTTTTTCCGGAGACGGCTGGCTTGAAGTCCTGGATTTCCGCAAATCCGCCGCGATTACCGCCGGAGTCAGCTCTGCTGCTGCACCCTCCCATCCTGATTATCCTGTGCATCCTGTCTATCCATGTTCAAAAATCTTGTTCCCGATAGGCTATGAACTTCTCTTGTTTCACTCTCGTATGATCTGCCCGGCAGGGCGGGGGCGCCGCTTGTCTGAAACAACAGAAAAAAGAGGAATCCACGAAGACACACGAAGGACGACAAAGGCACACGAAGCGGGGCGGCACTGCCGCATCGGCAGGGGCAGTGCCTCCTCGCGGAGCAAGAAGGATGGGAGGAGGCGCCCCTCCGGGAGCGCGGGCGTCTCGCCCGCATCCTCTGGGTTGGGTGGCCGCTCAGTTTCCCTGCGATGCGGGACCCGGCCACCCTGCCTGCCGGAACCGTCTGGGCTCGGCTGAAGCGGAATCGTGGGGCCGTTGCCGGTCGAGCCGGGTGGAGGAGAGGGGTGAGGCTGTGCCAGTGTTGTGCGGGCGGGACGCCCGCGCTCCCGGGGGGCTTCCTCCCGTGACGGCGTCGCAGCCAAGCAGGTCCATCGGTATTTGTGTCTATTCGTGTTCATTCAGGGTCTTCCCGAATCTATCTATTTTCGTTAGAGTTCAGGCGGCGACAACAAGGATGCGGGGCGAACAATGGCGCGACGACTCTTGGCCGAGTGCTTTGGAACCTTCGCCCTGGTGTTTGCGGGAACCGGGGCGATCACCATCAACGAAGTGAGCGGGGGCGTGGTCTCCCACGTGGGCGTTGCCCTGACCTTCGGACTGGTGGTCCTGGCTACCATCTACGCCATCGGCAACGTCTCCGGCGCACACATCAATCCGGCGGTGACCTTGGGCTTCTGGTTTGCCGGGCGACTGGAAGGAGGCTGGGTCCTGCCCTATATCCTGAGCCAGTGCCTGGGCGGTCTGCTGGCCAGCGGAATGCTCCGCCTGCTCTTCAGCGGCCCCCTCACCCTGGGCGCCACCCGGCCGTCGGGACCCGCCTACCAGTCTTTCGTTCTGGAGATCATCCTCGCCTGGTTCCTGATGTTCGTGATCCTGAGCGTGTCCTCGGGTTCCAAGGAAGAGGGACTCATGGCCGGCGTGGCCATCGGCTCGGTGATTGCCCTGGAAGCCCTCTTTGCCGGTCCGATTTCGGGAGCCTCCATGAACCCGGCCCGCTCCCTGGCTCCGGCTCTGGTGACCGGACAGCTCAGCCATCTCTGGATCTACCTGACGGCTCCGGTCCTGGGAGCGCTGGCGGCGGTAGGCGCCTGCCGCTGCGTGCAGGATGAGGGATGTTGCGGCCCGACCCGAAAGGAGACCGCCTGTTGACAGCGGCCTCGCCATCGGTGTCGGATGTGAAGCGCATTCTCTTCGTGTGCGTCGAAAACTCCAACCGCAGCCAGATGTCCGAGGCCTTCGCCCGCATCCACGGCCACGGCAGGGTCGAGGCCTACAGCGCCGGGTCGCGCCCCTCCGGCAGAATCCACCCCCCGGCCATCCAATCCATGGCGGAGTTGGGGTATGACCTCGGCAGCCACCGCTCCCAATCCCTGGATGACGTTCCTCCCCTTGAATTCGCCGCCGCGGTGACCATGGGTTGCGGTGATTCCTGTCCGGCCGTAGCCGCCAGGCAGCGGGAGGACTGGGAAATTCCCGACCCCAAATCGATGCCTCCCGAGCAGTTCAGAGAGATTCGAGACCTCATTGAAACCCGGGTGCGAGACCTGTTGACCCGACTGTAGCCCCATGGTGGATGCATCACCCAATTCCCCACCCCTTCCTCCGGAACCGGTTCCCCCGTCCGGCACTCCGGTCAGCAGGAGACTGTGGCTGCCCCCGACCCTGTTCGTTCTGACCCTGATCACCACCTCGGCGGTGGGCGCTCTGGAATTCGGCCTTGCGGGAGGGGTGCTCTATTCCGCCAGCCTGGTCCTGATCCTGCTCTGCCACGAGATGGGCCACTACCTCACGGCCCGCCACTACCGGGTTCCGGCCTCTCTTCCCTACTTCCTTCCCGTTCCGCTGCCGCCCTTTGGGACCTTCGGAGCCGTGATCAAGATGGGAGGACGCATTCCCGACCGCAAGGCCCTGTTCGACATCGCCATCATGGGGCCCGCCATGGGGCTGGTTCTAGCCCTTCCCCTGGCCGCACTGGGCATCGCCGGGTCCACCGTCACTTCTCTCGATTCCATGCCGGCGGGAGAAACCCTGCTGGGCCCTTCCCTTCTCTTCGCATTCCTGATCGAATGGATCCACGGACCGCTGGCTGAAGGCAGCGGCCTCCAGCTTCATCCCGTGGCCACTGCGGGATGGGCCGGACTGTTCGTCACCGCTCTCAACCTGCTGCCCATGGGTCAACTGGACGGAGGGCACATCGTCTATGCCCTGTTTCCTCGCAGGAGTCACCTCCTCTACCGAGGGGTCGCCATCGCCTTCGCCGTTTTCGCCGTTCTGATTCACCCCCCCTGGCTTCTCCTCTTGTTGGTCGTCTACCTGATGACCCGGCTTCGCCATCCGCCCACGATGGACGAGCACGTTCCCATCGGGCCTCGCCGCTTTTGGCTGGGCCTGCTGGCCATCCTCTTCCTGATCCTCTCCTTTCCGCCCATCCCCATTTCCATGTTGGCGCCGACGCCGTGACGACCCGGGGCGACCCATAGGGCTCGCTGTATCGTGAGGCACCCCCAAAATCCATGAGCTTTGCGGGGCAGGCTGCGTTTCTCTCCCGCCGGCGCACCTCGCGATACCGCATCTCTCAGATGGCGCAGGCTTCCCCTCCTGTAGTTTCCGCGTTTCCCACAGGCAGACTTGACTTCAGACGTCAACGGAGGCATAACTACGAAAAGGCGCTACTTCATTGAATCCGGAGCAAGACCATGGCAACGGTTGCCGGAATTACCGATACTCGGCAGTCCACTGAGCCAAAGGAGCTCTACTATCGGGATTACTACGCTTGGGCCAGACAACAGGCCGATGCCTTGAGGCGGAGAGATTTTGACGCTGTCGATTGGGAGAATGTTACGGAGGAGATTGAAGCCTTGGTCAGAGGAGAAGAAAGCAGTTTGAGGAGCCAGTTCTCCAGGATCATGGAACATCTTCTGAAGCTCCAATACTGCGACCCCGGGGAAACCTATCCTATCTCCGGCTGGCTAAGGACCGTGCACAATGCTCGCGGGCAGGCCGACATGGTTCTTCACCACAATCCCGGACTCAAGAGCCGACGCGATCGGCTTTGCGCTGAGGCCTGGCCGTTCGCTCGAAAAAGTGCCATCAACGCCTTTGTCCATCGCGCGACCGAGAGGATGCAAGACCTGTCGGCCTTGCTACGCGAACAAAAGCGTCTGACTCGCGAGTGGAATCGTCTATTGCCCCAGGACAATCCCTACACTCGTCAGCAGCTCGAAGCTCACGGCTGGTTCCCGGACCACGTTCGCCTGGCCCAGCGGCCGCAGGGCCGCCTAGCCCGCAAGATGGATTGGGACCGGTGAAGTTGAACCCGTCTTGAGCCTCGCTAATCCTTGAAGGCGAACGAGTAGAGCTTGGCCTGGTCCAGCTCGAACTTCAGCGCCACCGTCCGGCCCTCCAGGTCAGCCAGGGAGCCGGGGACCCCGGCCGTCACTTCCCCGTCCGTCACCTCTCCGCTCAGGGGCTGCGCCTCCGCCAGAATCTCTCCCTGACCGTCCAGGACGGTCACCCGAACCGAACCGCCGGCAGCGTCCGCGGTCAGGTGCAAGCGGCCGCGCCAGGTCAGCGGGCTGGTGACCACCACTCCCTTCCGATTGGGGTCGACGGGCACATAGCCCGCCCACCCGTCCGGCCGCAGGGTGGCCAGGCAGAGAAAGCCATCCCGCCAATAGCGATGGTGTCCGTTGGAACCGGCATAGTAGATGCGGATTCGGTCCTTCATCACCACCGGCGCATCGGCGGCATACACGCACCCCCAGTCGTATTGGCCCTTCACCGGGGCATTGGGGATGAAGGGAGTTCCCGGGTTGATCCGCTCCCAGCGGATGCTGTCGGGGCTCCAGGCCAGCTCGCAATGGACCCGCTCCTCGCTCAATCGAATAATCATGAGCAGGCCCAGATAGACGTCCTGATAGCGAAAGAAGGGCATGGCATAGGTTTGATTCTCGGGATCGCCGCGCAGGACTTCCACCGCCTTGCTCCATTGCAGAAAATCGGAGCTCTCGGTTCGGCCCACCACTCGCTGGCCCGAGGGGTGGCGAAAAAAGGGCTCGCCCCGGTGAATTCGGGTCATGGTGACATACTTCTTCAGCTCGGGGACCCAACGGGTGCTGTTGTGGGTGTCGGCATGGGCCTCGATTTCGGGGACGGGGAAGGCCTCGCCCCAGCGCAGGCCGTCCGGGGAAAACCGCACCGCCGGGCGTGATTGCCACTCCTTGATCCACATGCCTCCCTCGAACATCTTGTAACGGCGCTCCGGCTGCGGGTCGCGCGGGTCGATCAGGATGCCGCCGCCATGCGACCCACGCAGCAGCAGGTTGTTGGCCTTGCTGCCCTGATACTCCACCAGGTTCAACTCGGGCTTGGTCCAGGTCAGCCCGTCCTGGCTGGTGGCGTAGCAGAGGCCGAACTCCCGGTCGTAGGGAAGGTAGGGCACCTTGCCCTGCCGGTCGGGGGAATCCTCGGGGGCGAACGGGTTCAGGTCCCTCGAGTCTCGGGGGGTCTTGGTGACCAGAGGGTCGGCGATGAAGGGGTTGTACCAGCAGCGGTAGAGCTTGCGCTCCCGGTCATGGACGATGTTGGGGTAGAGGTTGTCGAAGCGGGGCTCCCAAGGCTTGTCCTCCTTCATCAGAGGATTGGCCTCGTGCTTCTCGACGGCTCCGATCTCCAGGCGGACGTTCTGCTCCTGCGCCACCACCCGGTCGTCCAGGAGCAGGTGGCGGGAATGCTCACCGGCCTCCTTGATCCGCAGGCAGGCGGAGAGCTGGGCCAGCAATCCGGAACCGATCAACAGCCCTACGGCAATGGGAATCCGGTTTCGCAGAAGGGCGGGATTCATCTCCGACCCGGCGCCGACCTTGAAGGGGTCGGCTCCGCCGCGGTGGGCTGGCCGTTCCCGGCCGAGGAAGCCGCGGGGATGTGCAGCGCCTGGCGGAGCGACTCCTCGAGCTGGGTTCGGAGATCGCCATGGTCCTTCAGGAACTGGCGTGCGTTGTCGCGGCCCTGGCCCATGCGTTCCCCCTGGATCGAGTACCAGGCGCCGCTCTTTTCGATGAGGCCCTGGTTGACGCCCAGGTCCAGCAGGTCTCCTTCCCTGGAAATGCCCAGCCCGTAGATGATGTCGAACTCGGCATCCCGAAAGGGAGGAGCCACCTTGTTCTTGACCACCTTGACCTTGGTTCGGTTGCCCTTGACGGTGTCGCCGTCCCGAATGGCGCCGATCCGCCGCACGTCCACCCGAACCGAGGCATAGAACTTCAGGGCCCTGCCGCCGGTGGTGGTTTCCGGATTGCCGAACATGACCCCGATCTTCTCCCGAATCTGGTTGATGAAGATCAGACAGGTCTTGGACTTGGCGACGATTCCGGTCAACTTGCGCAGAGCCTGGGACATGAGCCTGGCCTGCAGCCCCATGTGGGAATCTCCCATCTCACCCGACAACTCGGCTCTGGGCACCAGGGCAGCCACCGAATCGACCACGCAGACATCCAGCCCACCGCTGCGCACCAGCATTTCAGCGATCTCCAGCGCCTGTTCTCCGGTATCCGGTTGGGAAACCAGCAGGTTCTCCACGTCCACGCCGAGCTTGCGGGAATAGGCGGCGTCCAGAGCATGTTCGGCATCCACGAAAGCAGCCATGCCCCCACTTTTCTGGGCCTCGGCGATCACGTGAAGGGCCAACGTCGTCTTGCCGCTGGATTCGGGACCGAAGATCTCGACCACCCGTCCCCGAGGCATGCCGCCGACGCCCAGCGCGGCGTCGAAGGACAGGGACCCGGTGGCGATCACGCCGATGTTGGCCACGGTTGCGCGGCTGCCCAGGCGCATGATCGATCCCTTGCCGAATTGCTTTTCGATCTGAGACAGCGCCAGATCGATGGCTTTGCTCCGCTCTTCGCTTGCGTCACTCATGGATTCCCTCCTGTTTGCCATTTTTGTCCAACCTTATCAATAACTTAGCTCCCACAATGGCCGGGAGGGCTCACGAGTCCGCCGGGACTCGCCGGCCATGGCGATAGAACCCCCGTCCCGTCTTCCGCCCCAGGTGTCCGGCCCTCACCATGCTCTTCAGCAGTGGACAGGGCCGATACTTGGCGTCTCTGAAGCCGTCGTAGAGAGTTTCCATGATATCCAGGCAAACATCAAGCCCAATCAGGTCGGCCAGAGCCAGCGGACCCATGGGATGGTTCATCCCCAACTTCATGATCGCATCCACGTTCTCCGCCGTCCCCACGCCCTCGTGGACACAGAAGACGGCTTCATTGATCATGGGCATCAGGACACGATTGGAAACGAAGCCCGGAGAATCGTTCACCTCTACCGGCGTCTTCCCCAGACCCTTGACGACACGGTGGATAGCCGAAAGGGTCTGCCCGGAAGTTTCCGGCCCGCGAACGACCTCCACCAGTTCCATCACCGGCACGGGGTTCATGAAATGCATCCCCACGGTCTCTCCGGAGCGGCCGGAGGCAGCCGCCAGGCGGGCGATGGAGATGGAAGAGGTGTTGGAGGCCAGGATGACCCCGGGCCGGCAGATCCGGTTGAGGTGGCCAAGGACCTCCTGCTTGACCGGGAGGCTCTCGCTGACGGCCTCAACCACCAGGTCCACCGGAGCCATGGGGGCCAGTTCCGAGGCCGGCTCAACCCTGCCGAGCGCCTCCTTCTCTTGAGCGCGGGTCAGCCGGGACTTTCCGACTTCTCGATCCAGCCCCCGGGCGATCGCGTCCATGGCGGAGGACAACTGGGCCGGCGCCGGGTCGCTCAGAATCACCCGCCAACCCCGTTGGGCAAAGACCTGGGCGATTCCCCGCCCCATGGTTCCGGCTCCCGCAATGCCTACCCGGCGACAGGCCTGTGTTCTCATGGACGAATTCCTGGGAAATGCAAGAAATGGAGATGACCGCCCGTGAAGGGGAGCGTCCGATCCTCTGGTGGCCGCTCTCCGGGAGCACCGGTCGGGCGCGACGGTTCATTCCAGCGGTCAAGTTTACCCTGAAGCCGACTCTCCACTATAATTCCAGCCGCGTGGCGACCCACCGAGACCGGCAATCAATGAATCTGCGATCCAATCTGCTGGCGATGGCGACGGCCCTGGGCCTGGCTCTTCTGTGGGGGCCGGCTCTTTCCATCCCGGCGCCCAATCCGCAGCAGGACCAGACCACGCTGCGGATCGACGTGGACCTGGTCAACGTGCTGTGCACGGTTCAAACCAGGCAGGGCCGATTCGTGACCGATCTGAAGCAACAGGATTTCAGGATCGAAGAAGATGGCGCGACTCAGTCCGTCACCCACTTCGCCCGGGAGGTGACCCTGCCCCTCACCCTGGGCATCCTCATCGACACCAGTCCCAGCGTCCAGGACATTCTGCCCCTGGAGCAGCGAGCGGCCATCGAGTTTCTGAGGACGGTCCTGAAAAAGGACGACCTGGCCATGATCATCAACTTCGATCGCGGCGTTTCGCTGATTCAGGATTTTACCAACAGCCTGCGCTTGCTGGAAAAGGCCGTCGGCCTGCTGGCCGTCGGCGGGGGCACTTCCCTGCACGACGCCGTCTTTCTGGCCTGCGACGAGAAGCTGAGGCACGAGTCGGGCCGAAAGGCGATCGTGCTGATCAGCGACGGAGGGGACACTACCAGCAAGCTGAAAGTCCGCGAGGCCATCGAGTCCGCCCAGCGGGCCGACACGGTGATCTACGCCATCTCCAACCAGATCGGTGGATTCTACAGGAGGGCCTACGGCAACTCCGGGGCCCTGAAGAAATACGCCCGAGCGACCGGGGGAACGGCATTCTTCCCCAACAGGCCCCAGAAGTTCAGAAGGGCCTTCGAGGCCATCGAGACCGAGTTGCGCAGCCAGTACCTGCTGAGCTATCAGTCTTCCAACGGAACGCGCGACGGGGGCTATCGATCCATCAAGGTCAAACTTCAGAACAAGAGAGGCCTGAGGGTCAAGGCCAGAAAGGGTTACTATGCGCGGTCCAGCTAGTTCCGGTCCCTCCCGACCTGCCGCTGCCTCCCCAGGAACGACCCGCCGCCTTCCGCTTACGGCGCTTCTGATCGGCTCGAGTCTCATCGCACCCCCTCCCGTCCGGCCAACCGCCCTCTCGGTCCAGGAGAGCCCAAGGACGGCCCCGGCCGTCGGCCGGGGCCAGGCCCTGGTCGAAAGGTCCCTGCGGGCCTACGGTGGCGAGGCCAGGATTCTTTCTCTCAGCTCATTCGTATTCGCATACCGAATCCGGTCGCCCTCCCGGCCGGACTCCAAACCCCTGTTGGCCAAAGTCTATTTCAACGATTCCGACCAGTTCCGATCCGAGGTTCAGGACGGCGACCTCAAGGTGGTCACGGTCCTCAGCGGGAACCGCGGCTGGGTCGAAGTGGACGGAGCCATGATGTCCCGACCCGCCAAGGAGTTGTCGCCTCTCCGGAACGAGACCCTCTCGCTGCTGCGCCCCGATCTGCTGCTGCTGATCTTTTCGAGGTACCGCTACAGGCCCCGCATTACGGAGAAGGGACGATCCCTGGAACAACTGGAGGTCGCCGGATTCGTGGACGGCGAATACATTCGGGGCAGGCTCTCCATCAACCCGGATACCGGGCTGATCGAAAAGTACCAGTACGAGATCGAGCGGGCAACCGGGAGCGGCACCGGGATCTTCCGTGGAGAAACGCGCTACCTGGAATACTCCGAGATCCACGGACTCCAGTCCCCCAGGAAGCTCCTGTCCCGAAAGACGGGAGTCGCCTCGCAGATCACCGTTACGGGCGCCAGCCTGGGCCAGCCCATGGACCCGGATCTGTTCCGAGAAAAAAAGAGCCCTTCCGCTCCTGCAGCGCAGCCCTAGCCGGAATCGGACTGCTTTTTCAGTGGTCAGTGGTCAGTGGTCAGTGGCCAGTCCTGCAACCAGGCAATTGCCTGACGACTTGGTTGCGCTTGTTGGATGAGCCTTTTGCAAATTTCGTCGGAAGGACAACCCCCGGTAGCGCGGGATCAGGCGCCCCCTGGGCTACAGGGTGGCCTTGTTTTAGAGAGGCAGTGCTTTTCGGACGGCTGCTTTCTATTCGCCGCATTCGCGGCTGGATTGGTGCAGAACCCATACGACCCCAGGCTTCCGCCTGGGGCTACCCTGAGCCGCTGCTTCGCAGCTCTATAAGGATGGCCTGTAGGGGGCGTCTTGCCAGGTTACCCACTCCAACCGCAGCTTCGCAGCTCTCCCCTAACCCACGACACTGCCAAGGGGAACGTGCTTGTTTATTTGGAATCAAGCGTTTGTAAGAATCGGCCGGGGGATCGTTTCCGGGGATGGCCACAATAGGCACAAAAACACAAAGATGCTTGACGTGTCGATCAAACAACTATCCACTGATCACTAACCACTATCCACTTTTTGCTTGGCCGGGCCGCCGTCCCAAACGACGGGGCTGCTGATACAGGGTGAGGCAGAAGTGTTTCAATTAAGACGATTGCAGTCGGCTCCCGCCGAGGTGCGGGTTGGCCTGGTATTCCTGTGGGTCTTGACGGTCTCGGCCTGGCTGGCTCCCCGGGAGCCTTCCGAAGCCGCCAGAGCCCAGGCCGCGGCCTTGCAGATCCTGGTCGTGGCCGGGACGCCGCTGCTTTTCGGAAAACTGGCCGGCTTCAGTTGGGACGCCCTCTTCAGGCTGAGGCCGGTATCGCTCTACCAGGCGGGGCTCGCCATGCTGATGGGACTGTGCCTGGCGCCGTGGCTGGAAGCGGTTCACTATTACCAGGGGCAACTGGGCGGAGATGCGGCCCAACTCCAGCAAGGGGTCCAAAGCTGGCTACAGGGCTCGCACCCGGCCTGGGTTCTGCTGACGATGGCCCTGGTTCCCGCCGTTTGCGAGGAACTGCTCTTTCGCGGTTTCGTTCTCAATCAACTCCTCGGACCTGAAACCCGCGCCAGGGCAATCCTGGTCTCGGCGGTGTTGTTCGGCGTTTTTCACCGGCATCTGCTCCTGCTCCTGCCGGCCGGCCTGGCTGGCCTCCTGTTCGCGGTCATGGTCCAGCGCAGCCGGAGCCTGACGCCCGCCATCCTGGCTCATTTCACCGTCAACGCCTGCGCCGTAGCGCTGTCCCATTGGCCGGCCGCCGCCTCGGTGGCCTGGCTGGCCGGAAAGGGGCCCGTTCCAGGGACGGTGCTGGCGGCTTCGGGGATTGGATTGATGGTCTTCGGGGGGTTGCTGCGGAAACGGCAGCGGGCTAGCGCAGCGAAAAATTGACCTCGATATTCAAGGCCACGTCGACCGGCTTTCCGCCTTTCATCCCGGGGCGGAACCTCCACGCCTTGAGAGCCCGGATGGCATTCTCGTCCAGACCCAGTCCCAGACTGCGGATCACCTTCAGAATCTCGATGCTCCCATCCTTGCGAACGATGGCCGACAGAACCACCACGCCCTGGTACTTGGCCTTTCTGGCCTCTTCGGAGTAGACGGGCTCGATTCGGCTCAGCACGGTGGGAGGAGTCACACCGCCGCCCACCCGGTAGACACCGCCGCCGATGCCGCCGCCTTTGCCCGGCCCCACTCCGGCGCCCTCTCCCGGCCCGACGCCCGTCCCGGTGCCGGTGCCGATGCCGCCGCCGCTTCCCGGTCCCGGCGAAGGCGGGCCCGGAATGCCCAGGGGATCGCCGTAGTCAGGCAGGTTGATGGCCGGCAACTGGGCCAGTTGAGGAACGATGACGGTCGGTTCCACCGGCAACAGGGGCCTCGGATTGCGAACCTTGGGCGTCGGCGGCGTCAACTGCTTGTCGGACGGCTTGGGAAGACGTCCCTTGGAAGGAGGCGTGGGCGCCTTCAACCCGCCTCCACCCCCACCGCCGGAGGGCCCGAGCTTGGGGGCAATCAGCCGGGTGGTGGACATGAAGTAAAGCTCGGTCTCGTTGGCCGTCAAGGGGGCGTCCTTGATCAGCAGCAGCGGCACGAAAAGAATGGCCGTCACGAAGAGACACTGCACCGCAACCGAAAGCACAAACGAGGTGGAGCGGATCTTGTAGTCCTGAAAGAGTTCCTGAACCTCGACCGGCTGGGCGGTCACCTCGATCTCCGGCCGCTCTTCCTTGACGAATATCCCCTTGATTCCCGAGAAAATGGCGCGGTACCAGGGAATTTCCTCCACCAGAAGGTGGGTGGCCACCGGCTGCGCCGTGATGCGGTAGTCCTTTTCCTCCTTGCCGAAACAGGACTTGAGGTTGGACCAGAAACCGGAAAGCAGGGACCGGTCTTCGACCATCAGGTTGGCTTCCACCGGCCGGGCGGTGATGTCGTACTGTTTCTCCTCATGCACGAACAGGGAAGCCAGGTTGCTGAAAAAGGTCCGGTACCCGGGCTGCAAGGTCGTCGCCACCTTGAAGGGAGCCGTTGCAACCGGCGTCCGACTCTCCGAACCGGCCCTCGCCGCCGACAGGCGCGACAAATCGCTTCTGGCCTGGGTCAATTCAGCTTCCAGGCGCTGGATCTGCTGTGGGTCGAGGGGCGATTGCCCCCTGGCCTCGTCCAAGGCGGCTTCCAGAAACTCGACCAGACCCCTTTGCTCCTCGATTGGATTCATGGCTGCTCTTTCATTCCTGGCGGAAGGATCTTCGCCACCCCGTTTCCGGCGACGCCAAGCGATGACATCCGCATTCGGCGGACCCAACGCGCTCGCCATGGCCCAATCCCCGGCCCCGGGGCCGTCTCGGGCGGAAAGCCCTCAAAAAAATAGTACCATAAACCCTGTTCCCGTCACGCCAAATTCGACCGCCGGTCGATGGCGGGGCCGTTTCTCCCCTCCCATGCCGCCGCGGTCCGGTTCCATGGACAAGGGCGGGGGGCATTGTCTATAATTCCGCGTTTTTGTTGGCCGCAGCCCCGCCGCAGGAGTTCCCCCTCCGGATTCATCGCCATGAAAATGAAGGACACCATCAATCTGCCTCGAACCGGCTTTCCGATGAAGGCCAGCCTTCCCAACCTGGAGCCTCGCATCCTGCAACGCTGGGAACGGCTGCAATTGTACCGCAAGATCCGCGACCTCAGAGCCGGAAGCCCGGTGTTCCTCCTGCACGACGGGCCTCCCTACGCCAATGGCAACATCCATGTCGGACACGCCGAGAACAAGATTCTCAAGGATTTCATCGTCAAGTCGAGAACCATGGCGGGTTTCAACGCCCCCTACATCCCCGGATGGGACTGCCACGGACTGCCGATCGAGATCAAGGTCGACCAGGCGCTCGGCAGGAAAAAGGCCGAGATGACCCGCGTGCAGGTTCGCCGCGCATGCCGGGAGTACGCCGGCAGGTTCGTGGAGCGGCAGAAACAGGAGTTCGTTCGACTGGGCATCCTCGGGGATTGGGGCGCACCCTATCTCACCATGAGCCACCGCTACGAGGCTGCCATCGCCCGCACCTTCGGCCAGTTCGTGAGAGAGGGATATGTCTACAAGGGACTGAAACCCGTCCACTGGTGCTGCTCCTGCCGGACGGCCCTGGCGGAAGCCGAGGTCGAATACCAGGACCACGCCAGCCCCTCCATCTACGTCAAGTTCCCCTTGACGTCGGACCCCTCCCTGCTGGACCCGTCCCTGAGAGGCAGGAGGGTGTCGGTGGTGATCTGGACGACCACCCCCTGGACGCTGCCCGCCAACCTGGCCATCGCCTTCAACGCCGATCTGGAGTATTCGGCGGTAGAGGTCGGGGACGAGGTCTTTCTGATCGCCTCCGCCCTGGTGGCGGCCACGGCCGCGGCCTGCGGATTCGAGCCCGGAAGGACCCTGGCCACCATGGAGGGCCGGAAGCTGGCCGCCCTCCAGACCCGACATCCCTTCCTGGACCGCCCCTCGCCGGGTCTGCTGGGCGAGCACGTCACCCTGGAGCAGGGGACCGGATGCGTCCACACGGCTCCGGGACACGGCCATGAAGACTATGCCCTGGGGAAAGCCCACGGTCTGGACATCTACTGCCCGGTGGACGGCGGAGGGAGGTTCGTGGCCGGCACTCCCCACCTGGAGGGCCTGCGCGTCTTCGATGCCAACGGAGCGGTCCTGCAACTGCTCCGCGATCGCGAGGCCTTGCTGGCGGCCGAGACCATTTCTCACTCCTACCCCCACTGCTGGCGCTGCCACAAGCCTGTCATCTTCCGGGCCACGCCCCAGTGGTTCATCTCCATGGAACACCGCGACCTCAGGGGCAAGTCCCTGGAAGCCATCCAGGGCGTCCGCTGGCTCCCGGAATGGGGACGAGAGCGCATCTCCGGCATGGTCGCCAACCGGCCCGATTGGTGCGTCTCGCGGCAACGAGTCTGGGGGATTCCCATTACCGCCTTCTATTGCGAAGGCTGCCAGGAGCCGCTGCTGGAGCCTGAAGCCATCGACCACGTGGCCGCCATTTTCGAGGAAGAAGGGGCGGATGCCTGGTTCAGCCGCCCCGTCGATGCCCTGTTGCCTCCCGGCGCCCGCTGCCCGGGGTGCGGGGCCGACCGGTTTCGCAAGGAATCCGACATCCTGGACGTCTGGTTCGACTCCGGGGCCAGCCAGGCGGCCGTGTTGGGCCACCGCCCCGACGTCCCCTGGCCGGCCGACATCTACCTGGAAGGAAGCGACCAGTACCGGGGCTGGTTCAACAGTTCCCTGCTGGTCGGCGTGGCTACCAGGCAGGGCGCTCCCTACCGGCAGGTCCTCAGCCACGGCTGGACGCTGGACGCCGAGGGACACGCCATGTCCAAGTCGCGGGGCAATGTGATCGAGCCGCAAAAGATCGTCAGGAAGGACGGCGCCGAGATCCTGCGGCTCTGGGTGGCGGCCAGCGACTGCAGGGAGGACATTCGGATCTCTCCCGATCTGATTCGCCGCCTTTCCGACGGTTACCGCAAGTTCCGCAACACGGCTCGTTTCATGCTGGGCAACCTCTCGGATTTCTCCCCCGCCAGGCATTCGGTGGCGCCCCCCGACCTGGAGGAACTGGACCAGTGGGCCCTGGTGCGGACCAGCCGGCTTCTGGAAAAGGTCTACGGTTGGTACGAAGCTTACGAATTCCATCGGGTCTACCATCGGGTCTACGACTTCCTGACGGTCGACCTGAGCTCCTTCTACTTCGACGTTCTCAAGGATCGGCTCTATACGGCCGCGCCCGATGCGCCTCCTCGGCGATCGGCCCAGACCGTCCTCTACCTCATCCTGGAAGCCTTGACCCGGGCGCTGGCCCCCATCTACAGCTTCACCTGCGAGGAGATCTGGGAGCACCTGTCATCCAAGGCCGACAGGCCGGCAAGCGTGCACATGGCGCGCTTTGCGCCGGCCGGCAGCCTGATCGAAGGATTGTCGTCGCAATCCTTGAAGCGCCTGGACAATTGGGATCTGCTCATCCGGATTCGCTCCACCGTGCTGAAGGTACTGGAGGAGGCTCGCCAGGCCAGGTTCATCGGGAATTCCCTGGAAGCCAAGGTCACCCTGGCCGGCGACGATGGCTACGTCCCGATCCTGCAGAGCTACCAGGATGTGCTGCCGGCGCTGCTCATCGTGTCGCAGGTGGAGTTGGGCGCCCCATCCGGAGAGGCATCCTTTTTCGGGCAAGCGGAGGGACTGAGGGCCTCGGTGAGCCGGGCCGACGGGAAGAAATGCGAGCGCTGCTGGATCTACTCCACCGGAGTCGGAAGCAACCCCGATTTCCCGGGAGTCTGCCCCAAGTGTTCCTCCACCCTGGAGGAACTCGGTGTCACGCCCGACCAGCTCGACCCGGGCACGGCGAAAACCTGACCGACCGCCGGCGGCCGAATCGGGCCAACCCGTCTCAACCCTCTCTCGAACGGTGACCCCGTCTCATGAAACGGCTTCTCTACTTTCTGATTGCCCTCGGCGTGTTTGTGAGCGACCGCCTCACCAAGCGGCAGATTGAAGAGGCCCTGGGGCTCTACGAGTTCAAGACCGTCATCCCCGGGCTTCTCGAGCTGACCCACACCCGAAACACGGGCATGGCCTTTGGCATCCTCAGCGGCTCGGCTTCGCCCTGGGTGCCCCTTGGGCTGGCGACCGTCTCCACTCTGGCCTTCCTCCTCATCCTGGGCTTCGCCCTGCGCAACCCGGTCAGCCGGAGCCGGCTGCAGTGGGGGCTGATGCTGATTCTGGGCGGCGCCGCCGGCAATCTCCATGATCGCCTCGCCTACGGCTACGTGACCGATTTTATCGACGTGTTCTACGGGAGCTATCATTGGCCCACCTTCAACCTGGCCGATTCCGCCATCACCATCGGGATCGGCCTGTTCCTGATTGAGATTCTGACCCAGGAATCCGACCCGTCCGGCAGTGGTCCCCGGACGGATTCCTGAGAGGGCCTCCATTGTTTCCCATTCTGCTGGACTTCGGACACTTTCCGCTCCACACCTATGGGTTCCTGCTGGCATTGGCCTTTCTGACCGCGCTCTGGTTCACGGCCCGGGCCGCGGAACGGGAAGGCATCGACAAGGCGGCCGTCTACGATCTCGGGGTCACGATCGCCGTCTCGGCGCTGCTTGGAGCCAAGCTCCTCTTCCTGGCTACCGAGTTTCGCTACTACGCCGCCCATCCAGGAGAAATTCTCTCTCTGGCCACCCTTCGTTCCGGAGGCGTCTACTACGGGGGGTTCATCCTGGCGGCCATCGCGGGCCTCTGGATGAGTCGGAGAAAGGGACTGCCGGCCTGGAAGGTGGCCGACCTCTGCGCCCCCGGCATCGCCCTGGGCCAGGCCATTGGAAGACTCGGATGTTTCTCGGCGGGGTGCTGCTACGGCAAGCCCACCTCCCTGCCCTGGGGAATCGTCTTCAGCGATCCCTACAGCCACCAGGTGGTTGGGGTTCCCCTGGAGATTCCGCTGCATCCCGCTCAACTGGTCCAGGCCGCCGCCAACCTGGCGCTGTTCGGCCTGTTGTGGTTCAGCCTGGGCAGAAAGCGATTCGACGGCCAGGTGTTCATCCTCTACCTGGTGGGATATGCGGCCTCCCGCTTTCTGATCGAGTTCTTCCGGGGAGACGCCGGCCGCGGCTTCCTGTTCGGCGGGGTGCTGTCCACGTCCCAGTTCATCGGTCTGCTTCTGTTCCCCACTGCCGCCGTTCTCTTTCTGCTGCTGAGGCAGCGGCCGCGGGCAGCATCGGACGGTCAACGGTGAGGCAAATCGCATGAGCCGCCCACCCGATTCCACCCCGGAACTGAAGCTTCTCCCCGGGCCCGGCGACCGCGGAAACCGCCTGGATCGATTCCTGCAGGATCATCTTCCCGACCGCAGCCGGGCCCGGATTCAGGCGCTGATTCAAGCCGGCCACGTCCGGATGGAAGGGAGCGCCTGCAAGGCCGGTTACCGAATCAAGGGTGGCGAGGAGATCCGCGTTCGTCCGGCTTCCCCCGCTCCCACTCGATTGGAGGCGGAGCCCATTCCGCTGGAGATCGTCTACGAGGACGACGACTTGGCCGTGGTCGACAAGCGGGCCGGCATGGTCGTCCATCAGGGGTCCGGGGTCCGGACCGGCACCCTGGTCAACGCCCTGCTTCACCGGTTTCGCACTCTTTCCGAGGCAGGGGGCGGCGAGCGGCCCGGCATCGTGCATCGTCTCGACAAGCAGACCTCGGGGCTGATGGTCATCGCCAGGAACGATTTCAGCCATCACCGCCTGGCCCGGCAGTTCCAGAGCCGGCAGGTGACCAAGAAATACGTCGCCCTGGTGCACGGCCAGGTCCAGGAGGAAACAGGCGAGATCCGGAGCGCCATCGGCCGGGACCGGGTCCGCCGCATCCGGATGACGACCCGGACCCGGCAGGCCCGGCCGGCCCACACCGCCTACCGAGTGCTGGAGAGATTTCCCGGGCTCACCCTGCTGGAACTGAACCTCAAGACCGGCCGCACTCACCAGATCCGGGTCCATCTCAGCTCGGAAAGGCACCCCGTGGTCGGGGACACCCTCTATGGAGCCCCGGCCCGTGTTCTCGCCGGCGACTCGGGGCGCCCCCTGCCCCGGTTGGGACGGAACTTCCTGCACGCCGCCACCCTGGAATTCGAACACCCCCGGCGCCTGACCCCCCTGGAGTTCTCCTCCCCCCTGCCCGAGGAACTGCAAGGCTTCCTGGAGCAACTGCGGGCCGGTTGACGGCCACAGACCTCCCCTCTATACTTTTCCCATGAACTGTTTGCGCAATGGACGCCGGAGATTCGCTTGGAGGGCGGTCCTGGGCGGCTTGATCCTGTCGGGAGGGCTGACCGCCCTCTGTTCCCAAGTCGTGGCCCAAAGCGGGAGCAGCGGCGGCGTGGGAGCCTCCAAGAGCCCCAAGGAAAGGATTCATGTCGACGTCCACCTCGTCAACGTCCTCTTCACTGCCCGGGACAAGAAGGGGAACCTGGTTCCAAACCTGACTCGAGACCGTGTCAGGGTGTTCGAAGACGGCCGGCTGCAAACCATCACCAACTTTTCCCAGGAGTCGAATCAGCCTCTGGCTGTCGTCCTGCTGATGGACAGCAGCTCCAGCGCCAGGGCCAGCCTCAAGGTGCAGCAGGAAGCTGCCATCGACTTCTTCCACAACACCATCCAGCGCAAACAGGACCAGGGCCTCCTGATGACCTTCGACTCCACCATCGACGTGCTGCAGGACTTCGTGGACGATCCCGACAGGCTGTCCAAGGCCGTCAAGTCGGTGAGAATCGGCGGCGGGACCAAGATGTACGACGCCATCCAGGTCGCCTGTCAGGAGAAACTGGCGGGGCTGACCGGACCGAGACGCATCCTGGTCCTCATCGGCGACGGCGACGACAACATGAGCTACGAAACGTTCGACTCGGCCACAGCCGTCGCTCAGCGATCCGAGGTATCCATCTACACCATCAGCACCAACAACAGCGGATTCTTCGGGATGTCGCAGCCCAAGCAGGACAAGCTCCTGAAGCGCTTGGCCGAGGCCACCGGAGGCAGAGCCTACTTCCCGCCCAAGATCGACGACCTGGCCATGAGCTTCTATCGAATATCAGAGGAACTGCGCAGCCAATACTCGGTGGCCTACCGCTCCACCAACTCCAGCCGCGACGGCGCCTTCCGTCGAATCAAGATCAACGTCAAGGGCAGAAAGGTCAAGCTGCAGTACCGGAAGGGATACTACGCACCCACTGGTTAGGGCGCTTGCTCCATGCTGAAGCCGCAAACCCATCTCCGAAGGCTTCCGATGCTCGGTTGCCTGATTGCCCTCAGCCTGTCAACGGGTCTGCCACTGCCGGCCCAGTCCCCCGCGGGCGGGGGCACAGCACAGGACTCCTTCACTCTGAGAATCCCGGTCAACCTGGTGCTGGTGCCGGTTTCCGTCCGGGACGGCAACGATCAACCGCTCTACGGCTTGGAACGGGAGGACTTCAGAGTCTTCGAGGAGGACGTGCTGCAGAGACTCACCTATTTCTCTTCGGACCCGCTTCCGCTGTCGGCGGTGCTGCTGATCGACCGCACGCTCAATTCCCAGGCCCAGTCGAGGCTGGAGGCCACGCTACTGGCCCTGATCGAGTCCTTCAGCGCCTTTGACGAAATAGCCGTCATCAAGTTCGACCACACCCCGAACCAACTCCTGGACTTCACCCTCGACAAGAGGAAGGTTCTGGAGGCCTTGAGAAACAGGATCAACTGGGAGCCCCATTCACCGGCGATGACCAGTGGCCCCTTCTCCCGGAAAACGACCCTGGGAGGCATCGAACTGGACAACGCTCGGGGCACGGTGCAGCCGCCCAAGACCTGGAACACCCATATTCACGACGCCGTGTTCGCGGCGGTCCAGGCCTTGCGGCGCCGGCGGTCGCGTGAACGGCGAAAGATGATCCTCATTATCTCGGAGGGCCGCAATGCCCCCGGCAACCGCAACTCCTTCGAGGACACCCTGGAGGCCCTGCTGAGGGCTGAAATCGTGGTCTACGGGATTACTCCGGTGAGATCGGTTCTGACGGGAGGCGCTGTCGCCAAGTATGCCAACGCCACCGGGGGAGAGATGCTGTTTCCGTTCAAGGCCGACCGCCTGGCCAGGACCTATCCCATCATCACCCGGTCCGCCAGGAACCAGTACGTGTTGGGCTACATTCCCAACACCTTGCCCGACAGGGTCTCCTTCCGACGGATTCGGGTCTACGTGGAGGGCAATCGAATCGGGAACCTCACGGTCAAGAGCCGCAAGGGCTACTACGCCGTCCCCTCCTTTTGAGCCTGTTGAACCCTTTGCAACAGGCCCCTCGCATTAAACCCCTCTGACCTCCGGGCCCCAGATGTACTTGTGCATCTGCAACTGCAGGCGGACCTTCAGGTTGTCCTCCAGGAGCCATTCCGCAAGCTGCCGGGGGGGCAGCTTCTCGAACACGGTCGAGAACAGGACCGAGCAGCGGTCGGTGAGCCGGTGCTCCTGCAAGGCCTTTCTGGCCCACAGGTAGTCGGCTCGATCGCCGATCACGAACTTCACTTCGTCCCGGAATCGAAGCCTGGCCAGGTTGCCGTAGAGGTTGCGCTGCGATTCTCCGCTGCCCGGACACTTCAAATCCAGAATCTTGATGACTCCGGGATTGACCTGGCTGACATCCAGGCTGCCGCCGGTCTCCAGCAGGACCGTGTAACCTCTGCCGACCAGTTCGTCCATGAGCGGAAAGACCTCCTGCTGCAGCAGGGGTTCTCCCCCGGTGAGCTCGACCAGGGGACAGTCGAAAGACTCTACTTCCCGCAAGACCTCCTCGACGGTGTAGTCCTTGCCCTCATGAAACGCGTGCTCGGTATCGCACCAGCAACACCGCAGATTGCACCAGGTCAACCTCACGAATACGCAGGGCAACCCCGCATGGGAGGACTCTCCCTGGATGCTGCGATAGATCTCGTTGACTTTCATTCCGGGCGGATCATGAGGGAGCGAAACACCCAATCTTCAATAAAGACGAACCACGAATGAACACGAATAGACACGATTGTCGGTCCTTCGCGCCCCTTCGTAGATTCCTCTTTTTTCGTTTGTTTCAGGCGCGGAAGAATTGCCTCTAGCGGGCTTCCAGCTCGCTGTCCAGAAACCGGGGATCGTCACGCCACTTGGCTCGCACCTTGACGAACAGATCCAGGTAGACCGGCTTCCCCAGCAGTCGTTCGATGTCTCTGCGGGCGGCGGCGCCGATGGTCTTCAGCTTCTGTCCCTGCCGTCCGATGACGATTTTCCGTTGGGACTCTCTCTCCACGCAGATGTCGCAATAAATCCGAACCCTGGACGCCGCTTCGTCCTCTTCGAACCGCTTCAGAACGACGATGGTGGAGTAGGGGAGTTCCTGCTCGGTATGCCTGACCACCTTCTCCCGCACCATTTCGGCCGCCAGAAAGCGCTCCGGAGAATCGGTGAACTGGGAGTCGGGGAAATAGGCCGGTCCCGCCGGCAGGACCTTCAGGATACGTTCCAGCAGCAGCTCCAGGTTGTCCCCCTTCAGGGCGGACACGGGGATGATCTCGGTGAACTGGAACTGCCTCGAATAGAAATCGATGAGGGGAAGCAGCCTGGCCTTGGCCAGCAGGTCGATCTTGTTGAGCAGCAGCAGCGTCGGCAGGCCGCGTTGCCGGATCAACTCCAGAAGGTAGCGGTCGCCGGAACCGAAGGCGGCGGTGGCGTCCACCATGGCCAGCAGCAGATCGATGCCCTCCAGGGCATCGTAGACCGCCCGCATCATTCGCCGGTTCAACTCGTATCCGGGCTTGTGGACTCCGGGAGTATCGGCGAAGACGATCTGTCCTTCCGCCCGGGTGTGGATGCCAAGAATCTTGTGGCGGGTGGTCTGGGGCTTGTCCGAGACGATGGATACCTTCTCCCCCAGGAGGTGGTTGAGCAAGGTGGATTTTCCGGAATTGGGACGGCCGATCAGGGTGACGAACCCCGATTTGAAGGCGGCGTTCCCCGACTCGCCGAGCGAATCCCCGGACGATAGCACTGGAACCGGGAGGTCTTCCGTTGCATTCACGGGAGTCATTCCTCTGACGAGCCACTGCTCCTCAGCGCCCGAGCTGGGGCGGGACGGTCTGGCTCGCAATCAACTTGCTGATCCTGCGGTGGTCGGCCTCCTGGACCTCGAACCGGACCCCCTGGGTGTCGTACTTCTCGCCGGTGCGGGGGACCCGGCCGAACACCGAGGTAAGGAATCCGGCCACGGTGGTGGTCTCCTCGCTGTGCAGCCTGATGTGGAACAGGTCCTCCACCTCCTCGATGGCCGTATTTCCCGGAATCAGGTAGGAACCGTTGGCGTCCCTGGCCAGCGGCGAATTCTCCGCGGCCTCGTCTTCGTCGTGGATCTCGCCTGCGATCTCTTCCAGGATATCCTCGATGGTCACCAACCCGGCCACGCCTCCGTGCTCGTCAACCACAATGGCCATGTGGGAGGACTGCCGCTGCAACTCCGCCAGCAACTCGGCAACCCGCTTGGTCTCGGGAACGAATTGGATGGGCCGCACCAGGCTCTCCAGGTTGTCGAGGCTCACCGGCGTGTCCCAGATGTCGATCAGGTCCTTCAGATAGACAAATCCCTCGATGTTCTCCACGTGATCCCGGTACACCGGAACCCGTGAGTGCTTGGTGGAGGTGATCAGTTGCTTCAGCATCCCGGGGGTGGCGTTGACGTTGATGGTCACCATGTGGGTTCGGGGAACCATGATGTCTCCGGCCGAGGTCTCGCCGAATTCGACCACCGACTGTATGAGTTCCTCTTCCCCCTTCTTCAGGATTCCCTCTTCCTGGCCCACGTCGATAAAGGCCTGAATCTCCTCTTCGATATGCTGCTCCGTCTTCTCCTCCTCGGCCTCGGGGGCATTGAACCGCCGAAACAGCCGCAAGCTGGCCGCAAGCGGATAGGCCAGGACCTTCAGGACCGGGCCCAGCAGCCGATAGCTGGGCAGCAGGGTGAGGGCCACCCTTTCGGGCTTGTGGAAGGTGCAGATCCTGGGGATCAACTGCCTGAAGATCACCACCACCAGAAACATGAGGCCCAAGGCTGCCGGCAGGGAGACGAGGTAGCTGTCGAATTGCGAGTGCAGGTATCCCGTCAGGACGATGGCAATGGAAACGCTGCAGACCTGGATGCCCAGGTAGATGTCCACCTGGCTCTCCAGGCGGCTGTCCATCAACTGCTTGATCTGTCCCGCGGCCTCCGGCGAGAGTTTCTCGACCATTCGCCGCATGGCCACCTTGTTGGTGCGGCTGAGGCTCATTTCAAGGATCGACAGCAGCGTCAGGACCAGCAGGAAGAGGAGGGCCGCCAGCGACACCCCGGCCGTGATCATAGGAGTTCCCTCTGTAGCCTCAGCTCCTTGCGGCGCATTTGCCCCTGGTCGAGCTCATGGTCGAAGCCCAGCAGGTGGAGCCAGCCATGAATCATGAGCGTGCAGATCTCCCGCTCCAGGGAGTGATTGCGCTTGAGGGCTTGTCGATAGGCGGTTTCAACGGAAATCATCATATCACCCAGGGTCGGATTGTCAACGCCGGCCGGGTGGGACTCCTGCGCCGGAAAAGACAGGACGTCGGTGGGTTCGTCCATTTCCCGAAAGCGACGGTTGTAGCGGCGAATGGTCCGGTCAGTGGTCAGAACGACGCTGAAGTCCACGGCGTCCGCCCCGGCCCGACCGGCAAGCCCCAGGGCGAACCGGCGAAGCCGCTTCAGCGGGACCGCATGCCGGCGCTGGCGGTTGAGAACAAGGACCTCGGGCATCAATGGCCACCTGGCTCAGTCATCGGCGTGGCGCCGCCTGGTGTTCTGTCTCGGGAATTCGGAAACTTTCTCAGGGGTCGGGTCGGAGCCCGCAATGCCGTCGGGGGCCGGCGTGGGGGCCGGCTTCTCCGACTCGTAGGCGTCGTAGGCGCGAACGATCCGTTGCACCAGGGGATGGCGGACGACGTCGCCTTCGTGAAAGGTGACGATATCGATGCCCTTGACCTCGGAGACGATGCGGCTGGCCTCCACCAACCCGGAGACCTTGCCGGGCGGCAGGTCGATCTGGGTGATGTCTCCCGTGACCACCGCCTTGGAATGAAAGCCGATGCGCGTCAGAAACATCTTCATCTGTTCCGAAGTGGTATTTTGCGCCTCGTCGAGAATCACAAAGGAATCGTTGAGTGTCCGGCCTCGCATGAAGGCGATCGGCGCAATCTCGATGGCGCCCCGCTCCAGGTAGCGATCCACCTTGTCGATGTCCAGCATCTCGTAGAGGGCATCGTAGAGGGGACGCAGGTAGGGGTCCACCTTCTCCTGCAGGCTGCCCGGCAGGAAGCCCAGGCGCTCGCCGGCCTCCACGGCAGGTCGGGCCAGGATGATCCGGTTGACCTGCCGAGCCAGCAAGGCAGCCACGGCCATGGCAACGGCCAGGTAGGTCTTCCCGGTGCCGGCCGGGCCGATACCGAAAACCATGTCGAACTTTTCGATGGACTGGAGGTAGAGGTGTTGGTTGAGGCTGCGGGGAGTGATCTGCTTTCTGCCCGAAAGGCGCCTCCGCGGAACCAGAAGACAGTCTTTCAAGCGAACCTTGGGGTCTTCCGAAATGATCTTCAGGATGGACTTGAAGTCCCCGTTGTTGAATTGAAATCCTTGTTCCCGGACCTGGTTGAAGTCCCGGACCGCCCGTTCGACGATTTCAACGTCGCCTGCCTTCCCTTCAATGACCAGGGTTTCGGACGCCAGGGAAAGTCTGACATCGAAAACGTCTTCGACAAATGCCAGGTTCTCGTCGAGGGTTCCGAAGATCGTCTCCGCCCCATGGCCGAGGGCGACACTCTTCTTCATCATGCCGGGTAGTCCGGTCTCCTCCTTCGGTGACGGGATTCCGCAGAGTGTGACACAGCCGCGCGTTGGCGGTCAAGAATGGGAATTCGTGTCTGAAACGATCCGGTTTCAGACAGTGGAGAGCGGAGAGTGAAGAGTGAAGAGCAAAAGGACGCTGTTCCGTGAATCTGGATTTCCGGACTATGGAACATGGATGCACAGGATGCACAGGATAATCAGGACGGGAGGCTGCTGCACGAGAGGGTGACTCCGGCGATGATCGCTTGCGGATTTGCAGATGTTCAGGACTACAAGCCCGCCGTCTCCAGAAAAAATCCTGTCCATCCTGTGCATCGATGTGAATCAAAAATTTGCCCACGCTCGACTTTGAACCGGTTTCCAGCCACTCAGCGCCGGCGTTTGTTTCAATTAAGTCGGTCTCATTGTTCCCGCATGAGATCCAGAAATTCAGTTTCGTCCATCACCCGGATGTCCAGTTGGCGGGCCTTGGCCAGCTTGCCGCCGGCATCCTCTCCGGCGACCACGAATGCGGTTTTCCTGCTGACAGAGGAGGTCACCCGCCCTCCTCTCAGAGCGATCATGCGGCCGGCTTCCTCGCGGGTGAGCGTCGCCAGCCTGCCGGTCAGCACCACCTGTTGGCCCTGGAGGTCGGAGGCGGTCGATTCGGCGGTCTTTTCCTGCGGATTCAGACCGGCCTCCCGCAGGTTGTCCACAAGCTGCCGGTTGCCTTCCTGGGCAAAGAACTGCCGGACCGACTCGGCCACCACCGGCCCCACCTCGAACAGGGACTCCAGGCTCTCCTGCGAAGCCGCGGACAGGTTTTCCAGCGCGCCGTAGTGGCGGGCCAGAAGCATGGCCGTGCGTTCGCCGACGTGGCGGATGCCCAATCCGAAGACGAGCCGCCCCAAGCCTCTCTGCTTGCTGGCTTCGATCTGGGCCAGCAGGTTGGCGGCGGACTTGGGACCCATGCGCTCCAGCCCGACCAGGTCTTCCATCTCGAGGGCATAGAGGTCGGAGGGGTCGCGAACCCATTCCTTTTTCAGCAGTTGGTCGACCAGCGCCTCGCCCAGGCCCTCGATGCGAAGGGCCCTGCGCGAGCAGAAGTGCAGCAATGCCTCCCGGACTTTTGCCGGACAGGTCAGGTTGATGCATCGAAGGACGGCTTCTTCCTCGGCCCGAACCACCTCCCCTTGGCAGACGGGGCACCGCTGCGGCATGGCGAATTCCTGCGCATCCGCCGGCCGCAGGTTTTCGACCACCTTGACCACCTTGGGAATGACGTCCCCTCCCTTCTCCACCCACACGGTGTCGCCGATCTTGATGCCGAGGCGGGCGATCTCGTCCGGGTTGTGCAGGGTGGCGCGGCTGACGGTGGAACCGGCCAAATGAACCGGCTCCAGCAGGGCGACCGGCGTCAGGGCCCCGGTCCGTCCCACCTGCACCTGAATGTCGTTCACTACCGTAGTGGCCTGCCGTGCGGGAAACTTGCAGGCTACCGCCCAGCGGGGAAACTTGGAGGTTGCCCCCATGTCCTGCTGGAGCGCAATGGAATCCACCTTGACCACCACACCGTCGATCTCGTAGTTGAGTCTGTCCCGCCTTTTCTCCCACTCCCGGCAGAAGTCCATCACTTCCTGCACCGAGGCGCACCGCTTCCATTCGGGGTTGACCTTGAATCCCGCCGCCCTGAGCCATTTCAGGACCTCGGAATGGTTCCGACGCGGAACCTGCCCGTCCACCAGGGCCTGGTAGACGAAAATGTCCAGGTTCCGCCCGGCTACCACGCCAGGATCCAGGGTTCTCAGGGTTCCGGCAGCGGCGTTGCGCGGATTGGCGAACAGGGGCTCCCCATTCTCCTCCCGCTGCCGATTGAGCTTTTGAAAGGAGTCCAGCGGCAGGAAGACCTCCCCCCGCACCTCGACCGTCCCTCCTCCCTGGGCCTCGCGGCGCAGAGCCGGCACATGGAGCGGCACCGTCCTGATGGTGCGGACGTTGGCGGTGACGTCCTCGCCCCGCAGCCCGTCGCCCCGGGTGACTCCCCGAAGCAGCGAACCGTCTTCATAGGTCAAGGCCAGGCTGAGGCCGTCGATCTTTAGCTCACAGACAAATTGGGCCTGGCCACCCGCGGCCGCCTCGCGAACCCGCCGGTCATAGTCCAGCAGCTCGCTTTCCCCGTAGGCATTGTCCAGGCTCAGCATCGGGAGGGTGTGCTCCACCGCCGCCAGCCCCTCGGCGGGCTTGCCTCCCACCCGCTGAGTGGGAGAATCGGAAGTCACCAGCTCGGGATGGGCCGCCTCCAGGCGCTGGAGCTGCCGGAAGAGCTCGTCGAACTCCCGATCGGCGATTTCGGGGGCGTCCAGCACGTAGTAGCGGTGCTCGTGGTAGCGAATCCGCTCCCGCAATCCGTCTATCCGCTCCGCCGCCTGGACCTTGACCGACATGACACTCCTACCCGCTGGTCCCCCATTCAAATCGCGGCGGCGCCCAGCTCCAATCCCTGACGAACGGAACGGATCACCTGCCGGTAGTAGGCCTCGTAGAGCGGGATGATCTTGGTGGAACAGAATTTCTCCATGGCGAAATCGCGGGCGTTCCGGCCCATGGCGCGGTGTCTTCCAGGATCCGTCAACAGCTCGATCGCCCGGGACGCCATGGTTGTCACGTCTCCGGGACTCACCAGGTATCCGTCCCGCCCATCCCGGACCACCTCGGGAAGCCCCCCCACCCTGGAGGCGATCACCGGCACCTGGCAGGCCATGGCTTCCAGAGCCACCAGCCCGAAGGACTCGGTGTCGCTGGGGAGCAACAGCAGGTCGGCGACACCCAGCAGCTCGGCGATGGAGTCCTGCTTGCCCAGAAAAACGGTCCGATTTTCCAACCCCTTGTTGTGAACCAGCCACTCGGCGTTGGAGCGCTCCGGGCCGTCGCCCACCATCAGGAGCCTGGCCGGGACCTGGCGCTGAACCCGGTCGAATATCTCGATGACGTGGTTGACTCTCTTGACCGGGCGGAAGTTGGAAATGTGGATCAGGATCCTTTCTTCGGGGAGGGCCACCCTTCCCCTGAGGATTTCATCTTGCGAACGCTGGAAGACATCGCAATTGACGAAATTGGGAATGACGGTGATGGGAGCGTCCATTTCGAACTCCCGCCCGGTCAGTTCTCGCAGAAATTCGGAAACCGCCGTCACCCCGTCGCTCTTTTCGATCGAGAGGCGGGTAATGGGCAGGTAGGATCGATCGTTGCCCACCAGGGTGATGTCGGTTCCGTGCAAGGTGGTGACCACGGGAAGCCGCTTGGGCTTGAGCGTCTCCTTGGCCAGGAAGGCGCTCACCGAATGGGGAATGGCGTAGTGGACATGCAGCAGGTCCAGATCCTGGTGGATGGCGACATCGGCCATCTTTGTGGCCAGAGCCAGGGCATAGGGAGGATGCTCGAACAGGGGGTAGTTCATCATTTCCACTTCATGGAAATGAATCCGATCGCTGGTGGCATCCAGCTTGATCGGGATCGCATAGGTGATGAAATGGATCTCATGCCCCCGTTCGGCCAGTTCCTTGCCGATTTCGGTGGCCACCACTCCGCTTCCGCCGTAGCTGGGGTAGCAGGTAATTCCGATTCTCATGGCGCCGCCGCCTTTCGGGACGAGGCGAAAAAGGCCACCGGATCTCCTAGGGCCAATGCCTCTCGGGTATGGAAGGCTTCCGCGTAGCTCGTCCGGATGAGAGAGCCGTAGTGCCGGTTGAGCGCCTTGAGCGCCGGAAGGAACTCGGAATCGCTCAGATAGGTCGGGGGCTCATCCGATCCGGGGTCGTGCAATTGGGAAGCAAAACAGCCGATGGCCCGCATTTTTTGCTCAAAGAAGGCGCTGATATCCACCAGGAAAGAAGGAGAGGGGAAACTCGCTTGCCTGAAGTAGACGATGCGGTCGGGTCGAAACCGCGGCTGACCCGTCGTGATTTTCCTCAGGCCGGAGAGGTAGCAGGCAGCCGTCACGATCCGGCTGGCTGCCACGTGATCGGGATGGGGGTCGTCCCGGTGGTGAGTGAATACCAGGCCGGGACGGAATTCCCGCAGTTGCTCGATGACCTTGAGGCGCGCTGCCGAGGTGTCCTGTAGGTGAGCGTCCCGAAGCCCCAGGTTGACCCTGGTCTTCAACTCCAGGACCTCGGCCGCGGCCTGGGCTTCCCGGGACCGGATCCGCGAGGTCCCCCGAGTCCCCAGCTCGCCCCGAGTCATGTCGGCGACGCCGGTCCGATGGCCCAGATTGGCCAACTTGGACAGAGTTCCGCCCACCGACAATTCGACGTCATCCGGATGGGCCCCGAAGGCCAGCACGTCCAGCTTCATGTAACCCTGCACTCTCCTGTCCGGAAGCCAATGCCGTTCCCACTTCAATGCGCCGGCTCTCCCCGCCCAGATCCACGAAACCCACCCGGGTGGCTCCCTGCCGATCCTGCTCTCTCAGCTTTTCCGGCCACTCCACCAGGATCACCGCCTCCCGGTCCAGGACTTCCTCCAGGCCCAGAGTCTCCAGATCCGGCCCCGGCTCGACGCGATACAAGTCCAGGTGAAACACGGGCAGCCGCGCCTCGTACTCGTTGATCAGGGTGAAGGAGGGACTGGTGACCTCGTCGGGATCCTCCAGGCCCAGCCCACAGACCATCCCCTTGCAGAACACGGTCTTGCCGACTCCCAGGGGGCCGTCGAGCAGAAACATGCCGGGCCGCTCCAGCGTCTGGCCCATGGCGAAGGCCGCCTGGAAGGTTTGCCGCGCGGAGTGGCTGAAGATATTCAGGGTCATGGGGTTCGGGCCTCCCGGATCCTCCTCAGGGCCTCGGCCGTGAAGCCGGTCAGATCGGAGGCCATCACCGATTGGTCTCCGCGGACCTCTTGCGCCAGATCACCGGCCAGGCCATGAACGAAAACCGCCAGGGTGATGACCGACTCCAGGTCGTCGATCCCGCGGCGGTCCCTGGTGGCCGGCATCGAAAGCCACTGGGCCATGAGTCCGGCCACCATTCCGGTCAGAACGTCTCCCGAACCCCCCTTGGCCATGGCCGGGTTCCCGCTGGAATTCAGGGTGACCTGGCCGGAAGGCGAGGCCAGCAGGGTCTGGCGTCCCTTCAGGACCAGGTACAGCCCCCGCCCCACGGCAAAGCCCCTGGCCAGCTCGATTCGGTTCTCCTGCAGTTCCCGGGTCGAGATCCCCAGCAGCCGGGCGAATTCTCCCGGATGCGGAGTCAGCACCAATATCTCCCGGTTGCGCTCCAGCAGTTCCAGGGCGCCCTGGCAGGCGTTGATGCCGTCGGCGTCCAAAACCACCGGCAGCCGGCATTCCTCGAGAAACCGCCTCACAAACTGGACGGTCTCGCCCTCGCGCCCCAAGCCCGGCCCCAGGGCGACCACCGTCTTGCCCTGCAGCAGGTTCTCGACCCTGGAGTAGTCGAACGCCTTGGTGGAGAATGCCCCCCCGGGGGTGGCCGGCAGCGGCTCCGTCATGACCTCCAGGAGCTGGCCGGCCACAACCGGCTGGCAGGGAGCGGGCGCCGCCAGGGTCACCAGCCCGGCGCCGCAGGCCAGAGCCGCATGCGCCGCCATGGCGGCGGCCCCGGTCTTGCCGGTCGAACCGGCGACGGCCAGGACGTGGCCGAAGTGTCCCTTGTGGGCGTCGGGCTCCCTCGCAAAGGCCTGCAGGGTGGTCGCGGCCTCGGCCCGGGTCACCTGATGGAGCTGCGACCCCGACTCCCGCACCAGTTCGGGAGGACTGCCGATGGGAACCACCACCCACTTTCCGCAATAGCGGGCCGCGGGCGCGAAGATATGGGCCGGCTTGGGCGCGGTGAAGGTCACCGTCAGCTCCGACACCGGGGCTGAGCTGTCGCCCGGGGGATTCCCCCGGCAATCGCAGTCCAGACCGGAGGGCAGGTCAACGGCCACCACGCGGGGAAAGCGCCTCAGGCATTCGACCACCTCCGCCATGAAACCTGTCAGTGGGAGCCTGACTCCGGTGCCCAAGAGGGCATCCACCAGGATGTCGGTTCGGGCCGTGTCGAGACGGGACCGCAGTCTGTCGGGCCAATCGCCCTCCTCGACGACCCACTCGATGGGAACTCCCATCTTTTGGGCCACTTCCAGATTGGTCCGGGCGTCACCCCTCAGGGACTCCGGCCGGGCCATCAGGACCACTTGGGTGGCCACGCCTCCCAGGTGGAGGTGTCGGGCCACCACCAGGCCGTCTCCTCCGTTGTTTCCCTTGCCGCAGACCACCAGCACCCTCGAGCCCTGGAGCCCGCCGAAATGCCGCTCCATCTCGCGCACGACTCCGCTGCCGGCGTTCTCCATGAGCAGCAGGCCGGGGAGACCGTACCGGGCCGTGGTCTCCCGATCCACCCAACGCATCTGACCGCTCGACAGGATCCTCATATCGCCCCTGGTTGGCGGGTTGGCCCCCTGTTGCCCTCAGCCCAATCTAAGCGGTTGAGAAAGTTCAAGTCAAGTCTCCGAGTCTTCCCACAAAAAAAGGCCACCGGACCGGGAGCAGCCGCCCAAGGCGGCCCCCTCCTGATCGATAGCCTTTTTGAATTCTGGAGCGGGAAACGGGATTTGAACCCGCGACTTCAACCTTGGCAAGGTTGCACTCTACCGCTGAGTTATTCCCGCTAATGCACCCAACCTTAAGAGACTTCCCCTCGAAAAGTCAATCCTTTTGGGGCGGCTGGAATCTCCCCGCCCAACCCGGTCGACCGCCCCGGTCCCCGACGACGGGACGGATGGTTATCCGGATGACCGGGCCTTCCGGCTTCGCTCGTGAACGGCATCCACCAGCCTCAGAGCCTGATCCACCGGGGTCTGGGGCAGGATGCCGTGGCCCAGATTGAAAATGTGGCCCGGCCGCCCTCCGGCCCGATCCAGGATTTCACCGGCTTTGTCGGCGACGCTGTCGGAATCCGCCAGCAGCACCAGGGGATCCAGATTGCCCTGTATGGCTTGACCTTCGCCGATCCTGCCCCAGGCCCGGGCCAGATCGATGCGCCAGTCGACCCCGATGACGTCGGCTCCGGTCGATCCGACCAACTCCAGGTATCCGCCGGTGCCCGTCGAGAAGTAGATGACCGGAACCCGGGGCCTGATGTTTTCGATCACCTGGATGGTATAGGGCAGCACCGAACGCCGGTAGTCCTCGGGGCCGAGGCAGCCGGCCCAACTGTCGAAGAGCTGAACGGCCTGCGCCCCGGCGAGAATCTGGCCGTTGAGGTAGCGGGTCACGCTCCGGGAAATCAACTGCATCATGCTGTCCCAGGCTCCGGGATGGCGGTGCATCAGCTCCTTGGTGTGGACGTAGTTCTTGGATCCGCCCCCCTCGGTGATGTAGGAGGCCAGCGTAAAGGGGGCCCCGGCAAAGCCGATCAGCGGCAGGTCGGACCGCAGGCCTGCCCGGGCCTTGCGCACGGCGTCGAACACGAAGGACAGGGATTCTTCCGGATCGACCTCGGACAGCCGGTCCACCTCCGCCTGTGAACGGATCACCCCCTGGATGCTGGGACCATCCCCGCCCTCGAAGGTGAGACCCAGCCCCATGGGCTCCACGATCAGGAGGATATCGGCAAAGATGATGGCGGCATCCACCCCGAGGCGGTGGGCCGCGGTCACGGTGACTTCGGCTGCCAGGTCCGAGTTCTTGCACAAGCCCAGAAACGAAGTCCTGGAGCGTATGGCCCGGTACTCCGCCATGTAGCGCCCGGCTTGGCGCATGAGCCAAATGGGCGTGTATTCGGTGGCCTGGCGGCGGCAGGCTCGCATGAAGACACTGTCGTCCAGTCGGCTGTAGGCCCGAGGGACCGGCGTTGCGGACTCGACCTCCACCGAAACGGCCACCCGGGAAGACTGCCGGACTCCCTCGTCCCGCGGCCTGGCGGCGGCTTTCCCGCAGGCTTCCTCCACCAGGCGGGCCATGTTGGGCCGGCCGGCTTCCAGGTCTACCTGGACGAGCTCGCGGCGCAACGCCTGGCTGCAATTGGGGCCGATGGAAGCGGTCACCGCCTGGTTCAAGGCGCGGCGCAGCGCATCGGCCTTGTGCTGCTGGCCGGCCAGTTGGAAGAGGTGGGACACCTGCACGGAGTTGGTGAACAGGGCCACCCGGCAGGTTCCTGCGATCAGGGCATCGATGGCCCGGCAAAGGGGACCGGTGTCGGAGGGCAGGGTCCATCGATAGACGGGAACCTGCAGCACCTCGGCTCCCCGCTTCCTGAGCTCTTCCAGGAACAGTCGATTGGGCGTCCCATACTCCTGAACGGCCACCGTCAATCCGGAGAGGTTGGGGCAACCCTCGCTGGTATCGATGACTTCCAGAATTTCCCTCCAGGTATTGGGTTCCGGAACGGGAATGACCGTGGACAGGCCCAGCGCCCTCAGGGCCGCAATGGGCTTGGGACCTCGCGCGATCAGCGCGGCCCCACCCAGGGCCTTGAGCAGGTCCGGCTGCCGGTAGCGCTTCCGCAGCACCTCCATCAGGGTTCGGGTTCCCCCGCCGGTCATGAATACGGCTACGTCGACCTCGCCCCGGAGAAGCCTTTCCCCGAATCGAATGGCGCCGACGTTCTGTTCCAGCGGGGCCTCCGCCAGGGCCGGAGCCAGTTGAGCCACACCCTGATGTCTGGAGATCAACGAGGCCATTTCCTCGGCGAAGCGGCTTTCGAAGGCAACCACCCGTTGACCCCGGAACCCAGCCGGCATTGGATCGACAGCGCTCATGGACTGTATCGACCGGAGGGAAACCCGCCTCATGCCGTGCCCCCCGGCCCCCCGATTCTCATTGACGTACCAAGCGGAAAGAACAACCGACGATATGGTATCATGCGCCTTCCCATTCGACTTGGCGCCGCGGCAGGCAACGACAATTCTCAGTGCACCGTTCAGGCACGGGCAAGGGGTCAGGGGCCCAGGAAGGCAGGATTGGCGGCACGCCGGGAGATCGTCAGTGCAACCGTGCTTTCAGGAGCAGGAGGTCAAGAGGCCCCCGCTCCAGGTGAGAACGGTCTTTTTCATCATTCATCATTCTAAGGAGTCAATCTTGAACCAGCCGCTTGCAAACAGTCGACAGACAGGCTCTCGCATGGGCGCCGGTGGATTGATCCTGTGCACGCTTCTCCTGGTGGCTTGCGAGCCCCGCAAGGCTCCCCCGCCACTTTCCGATTCCGGACCGGAAACCGGGTCCCGGCCCAACACCCTGACTCCCGAGGAGGCCGGCCAGGGCTGGATTCTTCTTTGGGACGGGGAGACCACTTTCGGCTGGCAGTCCTTGGGAGGGGCTGAATGGCATATCGGAAACGGGATCCTCTCCGCCGCCTCCGGCACCTCCGGTTGGCTGGCCACCAATGCCCAATTCGCCGACTATCTGCTGAAGCTGGAATATCGCACGGCCGCCGACGGCAACAGCGGCGTCTTTCTGCGGTCCCTCAAGGAGGGAGAACCCCACCAAACCGGATATGAGCTCCAGATTTGCGATTCACACGCCAGCTATACCACCGGCAGCCTGGTCAACCACATCGAGGCCAAACCGGTCGCCACCGAGCCGGACCGCTGGCAGAGCTACGAAATCTCGGTTCAAGGAGACCAGTTCGTGGTGCGGCTCAATGGCGAGCAGATCCTGGATGCGCGAAACGAAGACCATCGAACGGGGCACATCGGCCTGCAGTACAACCAGGACAAGAAAATAGAATTTCGCAACATCAAGCTGAAACCCCTGGGCCTGGAACCGCTATTCGACGGCCAGAGCCTGAAGGGCTGGCGGAAGGTGGACCGGCCGAACAAGCCGATGCCGCACGAGTGGTCGGTCAGAGAGGGACTGATTCACGTGGAAAAGGGAGCGGGTCAGCTCGAAACGGAAAAGACCTTCAGGGACTTCGTATTCCAGCTCGACATCCGGACCAATGCCCCGGACGCCGAAACCCATCCCAACAGCGGCGTTTTCTTTCGCGGTGACGCGGGGGGATTCTGGACAGGCTACGAGTCTCAGATTCGCAACCAGTTCGAGGAGGGCGACCGCACCCGGCCGGTGGACTTCGGCACCGGCGGCCTCTATTTCTACCACCCCGCCCGGCGAGTCGTTCCCAGCGACGGTGAGTTCTTCACCAAGACGATCACCGCCAAGGGCCGCCACATCGCGGTCTGGGTGAACGGCTATCCGGTCACAGACTTCGTGGAAGGTCGTCCCGAAGGAAGGAATGCCAGGAAGGAAGCCCGCCTGGAGGGAGGAACCTTCAGCCTGCAAGCCCACGATCCCACCACCAACCTGGACTTTCGAAACCTCAAAGCGGTGGAGCTGCCCGAGAGATGACCCGTATTTCTCATTTTTTTCTGAAGGTAATTCCCGGCTTGATCATCTCGGCCGCTGTCATCCCCACCAGCCCCGAGATGGGCTCGTCCACCAATATCCCGAATGACTGCGCGTGAACCGGATTCAGCCAGAGCTTCCAGGGTGGATTGAGGGTGGGCGGAATGGATTCGTCCGAATCGGCACTCAGGTAGAACCAGGCCAGCAGGGTGGCGACACTGGTGGTGACCCCTTTCTCGGGCCCTTCGCCCCACAATCCCTGCTCGCTTCGAATCCTCAGCAGCCAGCGCACGGTGAGGTCCAGCTCCACCAGCATCCAGCCGGTCAGATCCCGATCGTCCAGGAGGTAGTAGGCGGCTTGAACCGCCTCGGCCCAATAGGGGATGACGCCCAGGGAGCCCTGCAGGGAAACGGTTCCATCGACGACGGAGGGGATCTGTCCATTGGGCCTGCGGCTCCGGACCAGCCAACGCACCCCGTCCGCCGCCAGCCGCCGATACTCCGGATTCTCGGTGAGCGCGTAGATCTGAGAAAAGAACAGGCTGCAGGCCGCGGTGGAAGCCGTGGAAGGTCCGACCGAGACCCGGTCGTCGAGAGTGCCCAGGGCGACGGCGCCTTCATCCTCTCCCCCGGTGATGACCCAGCCACTCGACCCGTCCCAACCCTTCCGCGCCCCATCCCCCTGGTAGCCCTCCACCAGCACCCGGGCGTACCGTTCCAGGGCCTGGCGATAGGCGCGCCGGCGGGCTCTGTCCGCATAGACGAGGCTCCGGGCCAGCGCGGCCGCCGCCAGACAGGAATCGGCCGAGTTCAAGGGCAGGCCGTCCTGCCGGCCGGACCACAGGGCTCCGGGGTTGCCGGCTGTCGTCCGCACCGGCTGCTGCTGCGCAATCAGCCGATCACCCCACCCCAAGGCGGCATTCAGGTAACGTTTTGGTTTTCCCGCCAGGTCGTAACCGGCCAGCAGGGCGCGAATCGACGCGGCTGAAGTCCGGGCGGCGGACTCGGGCTCCCTGGTGGCCTGGGTCTCGATCCAATCGCAGATCTCCACCAGGGTGTGCTTCAACTGCTTCTTGGCGGCTTTTCGGAAGAGCTTCTTGGCCTGAAGCTGAGCCGGCATGGCTACGGCCAGCAACAGGACAAGCAGAAGCACCCTCCTCTTCATTACTTCTCCAGAACGAACTTGGTCATCAGGTACTTGTATCGATCCTGCTGCTCCGGTCCGATCTCCTGGTCGACCATGCGGGCCGTGGCCACGTCTCCCCGGACCACCACCTGTTCCTTGCGATAGACGTCCGAAGTCACGGAATTGCCTTCCAGCACATAGCCAAGGTCGCCAAAACCGCTCTTGGTGATGTGCTCGACGGTGACTCCCGAGGGAGCCTTGGTGTCGATACTGATCTGACGATTCCAGTAGTCCCTCTTGCCAAGGGACCAGTTGTAATAGGTAACGACCACCTCCACGTCCTGGCTGACCTGGTCGATCTCGAGCCGGTCCTTGAAGCTGGCCGTCTGCAAATTGGCTTCGTCCATCTTCTGGTAGACCTGAACGGTAAAGTCATTCTGGGGCGGCTTGGGCACTTTGGCCTGCTCCACCGCCGGCTCGGGCGCAACCTCTTCCACGGGCTGCCCCTTTTTCTTGCCCTTCTTCTTGGACTTCTTCTGGTTGGCGGAAAGCGGTGAGTGAGGCCCGTCCACCAGGCTGCCCACCAGCAGACACAGACCGACCGCCAACGCCATGCGGCCGCAAAACCGACAGAGGCCCGAGAGTAAACGTCTCATGCCTTCCTCCTCAAATACCTCGGCGCGGGTTCGCACCGAATCGGTCAGGATTCGCTTGGGAAACGCCTTCCATTATAGTCCTGGCGCCGGCCAGCGCAAGAAAATCAGGCTACATCTTGTATTTGCCCAGGTCCTCGTCATTCAGATTCTCCAGCCAGCGCTTCAGTTCCTCGTCGCCCGACTTCTCCTTGTCGACCGAGGCTGCCTTGGAGGTCTTGATCACCTCTTCCTCCACGAAAATCGGAGAATCCGTGCGCAGCGCCAGAGCCAGGGCGTCGCTGGGACGGGAATCGATCGAGATCAGGCGGCCTTCCCGTTCCAGCCAGATGACGGCGTAGAAGGTATCGTCCTTGAGCTGGTTCACCACCACCTTCATCACCGAACAGCTCAAACCGTTCAGGACGTTTCTGAGCAGATCGTGGGTCATGGGGCGCGGACTGGAGATTTTTTCGATCTCCAGGGCGATGGCATTGGCCTCGTAGACGCCGACCCAAATGGGCAGCAGGGCGTTGCCCTCGGCCCCTTTCAAGATCACGATGGGCACGTTGGTGACCGGATCCATCATCAAGCCGCGAATCTTCATTTCGATCTGCATTCTCGAGCTCCCCGGTCACTGGCTTCCCGCTGCGCCCACTGGCTCCAGTCCAGTGTCCTGTCTCGGAAATTTAGACTATCACCCAACCAATTCTCCCCGCAAACTGTTGGGGGCAAAATCGGTCACTCTCACCGGAACGAACCGGCCCAGCAATTCGGGAGGGCCGCTGAAGTTGACGATCTTGTTCTGAGTCGTTCGTCCGGCCAGCACCCGGCTGTCCCTCCGACTGCTGCCATCGACCAGGACTTCGAATTCCTTCCCCACCAGGCGTTCGTGTCGTTCGAGCTGTATCTTGCGTTGAAATTGCTGCAGAACCTGGAGCCGGCGGCTCTTCTCCGCCTCGGGAACCACCTCCTGGAATGCGAAGGCCTCGGTGCCCGGACGGGGAGAGAACTTGAAGGAAAACATGGAGTCGTATCCGACCGCCTCCACCATGGAGAGCGTCTCCTCGAACTGCTGCTGGGTCTCTCCAGGGAATCCCACGATGATGTCGGTGGAGAGGGCGATTTCCCTTTTGGATCGCTTCAGGAAGGCGACCTTTTCCAGGTACTGCTCGCGGGTGTAGTCCCGCTTCATTCGCTGCAGGACGGGAGTGGAACCCGACTGCAGGGGCAAGTGTATCTGGTTGCAGACCTCGGGGACCGTTTCGATCACCGCCACGATGTCGGGCTGAAAGTCGCTCGGATGGGGGGAGGTGAAGCGAATACGTCGGATTCCCTCGATTCTCGCCACACGCCGCAGCAGGCCGGTGAAGGAGGCGATCTCTCCCAATGGGTCCCGCCAGGAGTTGACCGTCTGCCCGAGCAGGGTGACTTCCCGAAAACCCCGGGAGGACAGGCCCTCCACTTCCGACAGCACGTGCCGGCCGGGGCGGCTGCGCTCGGGTCCCCGGGTGTAGGGAACGACGCAGAAGGAACAGAAGCGGTTGCACCCTTCCATAATGGTGACGAAGGCCTTGTAGGGGCTCTCCCTGGCGCCGGCCTCGGTTTCGAACAAGCGGTCGCTGTCCTGGGAGACATCGATCACCTGCTGCTCTCCCTGCTCCAGCCTGGATACCAGCTCCGGCAGGAAGGAGTAGCTGCTGGAACCGACGACGAGGTCCACCTTGGGAGCCTTCTTGAAAATGGCGGCCCCCTCCATCTGGGCCATGCAGCCCAGCAGGCCGATCCTGGCGGTGGGCTTGGCGCCATAGGTCTGACGCACGGCTCCCAGACGGGAGAACACCTTCTGGTTGGCTTTCTCCCGGATATTGCAGGTGTTGAGCAGCAGAAGATCGGCTTCGGAGGCCTTGGCGGTGGGGGCGTATCCCATCTTCACCAGGGTTCCCGCCACCTTTTCGGAGTCGTGATGATTCATCTGACAACCGAACGTCTCGATAAAGAATTTCTTGCCTTGGGACATCGTGGAAAGTCAATGAAGGCCGTTCATGCCGGCCGGATGGGGAAAGCCGATGGGAACCGAACCGGTCGGTTCACGCCCGAGGTCCGCCTGCACCGTCACTAAGAATGCAGGAACCTGCCCCCAAAGTCGAGTCTTAACCCGCATTCACGAGTTCGCAGCGCTGTTCAGAAGTTCGGCGGCATGCTTCAGGACATTCTCGGTCACCCGCTCCCCACTGATCATGCGGGCTATTTCGCGGATGCGGCTCTCCCGGTCCAGCCGGACGACCCGGGTCACCGTCCGGTCCTTCTCCACCCTCTTCTCGATATGAAAATGGTTGTCGGCATAGGAGGCAATCTGCGGGAGGTGGGTCACGCACAACACCTGGTTGGCCCTGGAAAGACCCTTGAGTTTCCGCCCCACCACGTCGGCCGCCCGACCACCGATGCCGCTGTCGACCTCGTCGAAGATCAGCGTTTTCTCCCCCTCATCGATGGAACGAATGGTTTTCAGGGCCAGCATGATCCTCGAGGCCTCCCCCCCGGAGGCGATCTTGGCCAGCGCCTTCAGGTCTTCCCCCGGATTGGGGCTGATCAGGAAGTCGATCAGGTCGGTCCCATTGGCGGCGCCGGGCGCCCCGGGTCCGGTCGAGGCCTGCCCGCCGCGGCCGGGATCGGAAGAGAAAGCCACCCTGAAACGGGTTTTCTCCATGGCCAGTTGCTCCAACTCCCGGCCCATGGAGCACTCGAGTCTCTCGGCGGCCTTTTTCCGCCGGAGGCTGAGCGACCCTGCCCGACTCCGATAGTCGCTCTCCAGAGCCTGCAACTCCTTCTCGATCGACTCGACCCTGCGGTCAGCGTCCTGCAGTTCCTCCAGTTCTCCTTCGATCCGCCGGCCATAGGCCATGACCGCCTCGACCGATTCTCCGTACTTTCGCTTGAGACGGTCGATTTCGACCAGGCGCTCCTCGATCCGATCCAGCCGCGACGGGTTCACCTCGATCCCGGAGGCGTATTCCCGCAGTGCCAGCGAGACATCCTCGATGCTGAGGCAGGCCGATTGAAACTGCTCCTGAAGGCCCCGGCAGCGAGCGTCCAGAGACTCCAGCTCCTCCAGCAGCCGCCCGGTCCGCCTGAGCCGGGCCCCGATCGAATCTTCCGATTCGTAGAGGTGGGCATGGGCCTGGTGCGCGGCCTGGAAAAGACGGTCCGCGTTGGAGAGCAGGCGGCTCTCATCCAGGAGCCGAGACTCCTCATCGGGGGAGGACAAGCCCGCCTTGCGGATTTCATCGACTTGAAAGGAAAGCAGATCGATAGCCCGCAGCCTCTCCTGCTCGCTCGATTTCAAGCGCCGAACCTGCTCCCAAGCCTGCTCCAGCCTGGCATGGAGGCCTTCGACTTCAGCCAGGGGAGCCTGATGGCCGCCGTAGAGATCGAGCCACCGCAACTGGGAATCGCGACTGAAAAGCGACTGCTGGTCGCTCTGTCCGTGAATGTCGACGCAATGGCTCCCCAGCTTCCTCAGGAAGGCGACCGGCACCATCTGGTTGTTGACGAAAGCCCGTCCCCTGCCCTCCGCAACGACTTCTCTCCGAACGATCACCCCCTCCGAATCGAACTCGAGCCCGCTCGCCTCCAGCGGGCCGCGCAACCGCTCCACTCCCTCGAAGCAGCCCGAGACCGTGGCCTTGCCGGACCCGGTACGAACCATTTCGGCCCGCGCCTTGGCGCCTGCCAGCAACCCCAGGGCATCGACGATGATCGACTTCCCCGAGCCTGTTTCACCCGTCAGCAGGTTCAATCCCTCCCGGAACTCCAGGGAAATGTGGTCGATCAGGGCGAAATCGCGTATTTCCAGGAACTTCAGCATGGGGCGGACGGAAGTCGGTATGAAATCGTGGAATCTGCGTCAGGAAGAGGGCTGAGTGTACCATAGAAGTCGCCGGGCGGGGACCGGTCGGGCAACCCTGTCTTCAATCCCATGAAATCACTCAGCTACCGGGAGTTGATGCGGATTCGGAGCACGGTTGACGATCCCGAGAGGTCTATGGTAACTTCCGCCACAGCACGGTTGGTAAGAGGTTCATTCCGGCTGTCCGGGAAAACGCTGGGGGAACTGCTTGACGATAGATCCAGGCGGTCTGCTCCCTGTGCTTGCGCAGGGAGCCGAGATGGACTTGTTGAAGTTGATCTATCAGTCGGGCCCCCTGGCCAAGGGCGTCCTGCTGGTTCTCGTATTCTTCTCTATTTTTTCCTGGGCGATCACCTTCAAGAAATACTTTTACCTGAAACGGCTTCGCGCCGATTCGGAAGCCTTTCTGCGAATCTTTCGAAAGAGCAAGCGCTTTTCGGAAATCAGCGCGGCTTGCGAAACCCTGAGGCACACTCCCCTGGTCGAGGTCTTTCTGGCCGGCTACGAGGAACTGGAAGCCCAGTTGATGAGCCAACCCGCCGGGGATCGCCCCGCCCCGTCTCCAACGCTCAAGACCATCAACGTCATTCAACGGGCGCTCTCCCGAGCCGCCTCGGTGCAACTGACCAGGCTGGAGCGCAATATGAGCTGGTTGGCCACCACCGCCTCGGTGGCCCCCTTTATCGGATTGTTCGGGACCGTCCTGGGCGTCATCGACGCCTTTGCCGGTTTGGGAATGGAGGGGGCGGCCACCATCCGAGCCGTAGCCCCCGGAATATCGGAGGCTCTCATCGCCACCGCGGCCGGTTTATTTGCAGCGATTCCTGCGGTGATCGCCTACAACTACTTCGTGCACCACCTCAAGGAGTTCGCCTCCGCCATGGACGACTTCTCTCTGGAGTTCCTGAACCTGATGGAGCGGACCTTCCTGTAGTCGGGCAGCCGGGCATCCGGGAACCCCGGACCCGAGGCCGGGCGTCCAGGCATGGTTCAAGGGTGAACCGATGGCATTCACCAACGCGCAAGGTAGAACCCAGACGTCGCTTTCGGAAATCAACGTGGTTCCCCTGGTCGACGTAGTGCTGGTCCTGCTCATCATCTTCATGCTGACTGCGCCCATCATTCAATCCGGAATCGAGGTCAGCGTCCCCAAGACCCGGACGGTCAGTGAATTGACCAAGGAACGGCTGGTGGTCAGCATCAACCGGGATCAGCGGCTCTTCGTAGGCTCCGATCCCATCAACATCAACGATCTGGGAGCCCGCCTCCAGGCCAGGATCAAGGACCCCGAGACCGCCATGATCTACTTGCGCGCCGACGAGGAAGTGCCCTTCGGGACCATCGCCCGAGTCATGGACCGGGCCAGGCTTGCAGGCGTAATGAATATCAACGTGGTCACCCAGCCGGAACAGTAGCCGGGACGCTTTCGTCCCCGCCGGCCGGCGGGGGGCGAACCCCTGTTCCCACCCTACCCCATAGCCCGATGCCGGTCCAGCGACACTCCATATTTGAAATTCGGAAGGAAAAGCTGGGAGGATACCTCTACCTGTCGGTCGTCAGCCATCTGCTGGTGGGGGTGAGTTTCTTCCTCCTGCCCTCCTATCTCAACCCGAGCGCCGACCCCTGGGGGGACAGTCAGGGCGGCGGCGGCTCCATATCGGTGGGCCTGGTGCAGGGGGCGACCATTCGAGGACTGAACCTGCCCCGTCCCAAGCAGACCACCGCCAGCAACGTCGCCACCGAGTCCAAGGGCCTGGGTCAGACCGAAGAGGCCAAGGCGGCCGCTCCCGAGCCGGAGGCGCCCGACCCCAAGGCCTTCGAGGTCAAGAAGAAGCGCCGGGTCCGCAAGCGGCCGCGCCCCCGGCGGCAAGCTCCCAAACAGGTTGCCCAGGTCCCTCCGTCCAATAGAGTTCCCTTTGGCGAGGGCGGCGCTCCCGATCTCTCCTACTCCCAGTTTCGGACCGGCGCGGGATCGGGGGGTATCGGCTTGGGCGACGGGTTCTTCGGCAAGAAGTATGGCTGGTACGTGAGACAGATTCGCGACATCGTCAGCAGCAACTGGCAGAAAAACCTGGTCAGTCCCAACGTGCGCGCGGCCAAGCGGGTGGTGGTTCAATTCACCATCCGACGGAACGGGTCCATAGCCGGGGAAACCATCAAGCAATCCAGCGGGGTCCCCTCGCTGGACCGTTCCGGCCTCAGGGCCATCAAGGCTTCCCGATTGCCTCCCCTTCCCGGAGGAGAGACCCGGTTGGTGGCTGAATTCTGGTTCGAGTACTCCAGGTAGTCGTATTCCCGAGACAGGACCCTGACAGGACACCAGACAACGGAAAACCCATGATCAGATTTCTTGCCCCTGCCTGCCTGCTGTCGATGACGTTTCTCAGCGGCCCATTGCCGGCCGCCGCCCAGGACAACGACAGCCAGGTCCGAGTCGTGGTGACCGAGGGAGTCAGGGCCCGCGTGGCCGTGGCCGATTTTCAGCAACGGGGATCCCAGGAGGAGCTGGAGCCCCACACCCGCCTCTTCGACGACGTCCTGTGGAACGATCTGCGGCGGGCCGGGGTGTTCGAGCTGGTGCCCAAGAGCTTTTACCCCCTGCAACTGCCCTCTCAACCCTACGAGGTCAAATACGAGGAATGGACCGCTGAAGACGTGCAGGCTCAAAACCTGGTCTATGGCAATTCCTACATGCAGCGGGGCCAGTTTGTGGTCGAGGCCCGGTTGATCGACGTGAATACCCGGGAGTCCATCATCGGGAACCGCTACCGGGTCGATCCGGACGAGGAGGGCGTCCGCTCCCTGGCCCACCGCTTCGCCGACGAAATCGTGCTCCGCATCGGTGGAGGGGTTCGAGGCATCGCTTCCACCCAAATCGCCTTTGTCTCCAACCGCAACGGCCACAAGGAAATCTTCACCATGGACTACGACGGCCATGGACAGAAGGCGCTCACCAACCACCGGTCCATCAGCCTGACCCCCCGCTGGTCTCTGGACAACTCGCGCATCGCCTATACGTCCTACCACCGAGGCAACCCCGACCTCTATTTTCGTACCGTCTACGATCAAAGGCTCATTCCCTTCTCCCATCGCGGCGGCTTGACCACCACGCCGGCCTTTGCTCCCGACGGGGATAGAATCGCCTTCAGCTCCAGCAAGAGCCGTGACCCCGAAATCTACGTTTCCGATCTCCGCGGCCGCCGCCTCAGGCGGCTGACCCGGGCCCGCGGCGTGGACATCTCGCCCGCATGGAACCCCAAGTCCGGCAGGCAAATCGCTTTCGTCTCCGGTCGCAGCGGTTCCCCCCAGATCTGGATCATGGATGAGGACGGCGCCAATCTGCGCCGGTTGATCAACGAAGGCGGCGAAGCCGTGAGTCCCTCCTGGAGCCCGGACGGCGTGCATATCGCTTTCTCCTGGAGGAGGCGTTTGACGGGGCGATTCGACATCTACCTGCTGGACGTGGCCAGCGGCCGGTTCAGCCAGCTCACTCGGGACGGCGCCAACAACGAGCATCCGGTCTGGTCGCCCGACAGCCGTCACCTGGCCTACGAGTCGAACCGATTCGGCAGCCGGCAGATCTTCATCATGCTGGCCGACGGCACTCAAAAGGAGCAACTCACCAGCAGGGGCCAAAACACCTCTCCCGCCTGGTCCAACTACTTTCAGCGTTGATTTTTTTGTTTTACACTGGATTTATTTTTTATAGACTAGGGCTCGCTATCAAAGTTTCGGGACACGATTACGCTTCCACACCCAATCTTCGAACGGAGGAAGGAAATTATGAAAAACAGGAAGTTCTTGAACCTGGCTGCCTTGTGCCTGTTCGCGCTCCTGATCGCAATCTCGGGCGGCTGTAAGAAGAAGGTGCCGGTCGCGCCTCCGGAAGAGCCTCCGCCGCCTCCCCCGCCGCCCAAGCCCACGGCGACCCTCTCGGCCAACCCGGCCACCATCCAGAAGGGAAAGTCCTCGACCCTGACCTGGAGCACCAACAACGCCACCAACGTCTCCATCAACCAGGGAATCGGTGACGTCAGCACCAGCGGGTCGCGCTCGGTATCTCCCAGCTCATCCACGACCTATACGCTGACTGCCAAGGGCGAGGGCGGGTCCGCTACCGCAAGCGCCCGGGTGACGGTCACGGCGCCGCCTCCACCGCCTCCCAAGCCGAAGAAGAGAGAACCGACGATCGAGGAGATGTTCACCAAGAAGGTCAAGGACATCTATTTCGACTACGACAAGTCGGAGATCCGGGACGACGCCCGCGCCACCCTGGCGGCGGCCTCCGAGTTCCTCAAGAAATACCCGCAAGTCCGCTTCACCATCGAAGGCCATTGCGACGAGCGGGGGAGCGAGGAGTACAACCTGGGTCTGGGCGACCGCAGAGCCAACGCCGCCCTCAGCCATCTCACCTCCATGGGGATCTCCAGCTCTCGAGTCAAGACCATCAGCTACGGCAAGGAGAGGCCCCAGTGCACGGAATCCGACGAGGCCTGCTGGCAGAAGAACCGCCGCGGCCATTTCGTGCTGAGTCGCTGACCCTGGCCGGCAGTTCCCGCGGCGAGGCCACCCCCTGATCCTCCAGGGGGTGGCCTGCCGCATCCCCCTCGTTCTCCCTGCAGTTGCCGGCTCCCTCCTTCCGCCGGGTGGTTCTCCCCTCGAGTGCTCCCACGTTTTTTTATCGTGAAATCCCACGTGTCGCTTGCCCGCATTTCTCACCAGGGGGCATGATCATGGCGCAGGCATTTTCCCTTCAGGGCGTGCTCGCGACCGAAGAGCGTAGCGGTTTCTACGGTCGAGGGAGCACGTGCGCGCTGAAGGGAAAAGGGCAAGCCAGGGCATGCCCAGCGCAGTCTGTAGTCAGCAAGCCCTTGACATGGAGCCAATCAAGGCACTGAAGACAATCTACTTCTTGTAATGCCTCCAGCGGCCTGGTGAGATATGCGGGCCAGGCCGCACCCGATATTGATAGAAGCGGAACATCCCATTTTCCGCATGGGTTCCCGACTCTTTTTCGCGGCCCAACCCGAACTTGCCCTGCCGAACAGCCGCTGCTATGATTCACCCAACGACCGCTTCGCCCCCCAGATATCGAGGTGACCCAATTGCTTAGACACACCCTGTTGCCCAGCCTAGGGATTCTGTTGATGGCGATGCTTCCGGCCTCGGCTCAAAAAAGGGAGATCATCCGGCTGCAAGCCGACGTTTCCATCCTGCAGCAGCAGATGCGGGAGCTGCAGAAGGGCTTCGACTCCGACATCGCCGTCTTGAAAGACCTGGTCGAGAAGCTCTTCGACCAGTCGAACAGGATGCAGGCCGTCCTTGAAGGCATGAAGTCGTCCAACCGACAGACGGAGACGGCCGTCGGGACCAAGATCGATACGCTGGAGACCCAGTTCTCGGTGGTCAACACCGGAATCGACATGGTGATGGAGAGAATCAACAAGCTCTCCATGCAGATGGCCGAGACCAAGACCCAGGTGGTCGAGTCCCTGGACAACCCGCGGCGCCCGAGCGGTTCTCCGTCTCCGGAGGCGCTCTACAATTCCGCCTACGGCGACTACCTCAAGGGCAGCTATGACCTGGCCCGGGAGGGTTTTCAGGAATACGTCAACAACTATCCCCAAACCGAGCTCTCGGACAACGCTCTCTACTGGATCGGCGAAACCTTCTACGGAATCCGGAACTTCGCCGAAGCCGTAGATGCCTTTGACCGGGTGATACAGATCTACCCCAAGGGCGACAAGGTCCCGGCGGCCATCTTGAAGAAGGGGTTCAGCTACCTGGAGCTCGAAAACCGGCAGGCCGGGGTCAAGGAGCTCCGCTGGGTCATCCAGAAGCACCCTTCCTCCGAAGAGGCCAAGATCGCCAGGAATCGCCTGAAAATCCTGGGCGTAGCGACCCGCGCCTCGCGGCGGAAGGCGTCGCGCCGCTGAAGAATTTCTCCCGAACCAATTCTCCCATGGAAGTTTACAAGGAGGCATGGAATGGCAGGTTCAGTCAACAAGGTGATTCTGGTAGGCAGGTTGGGACAGGACCCCGAAGTCAGATACACCCAGGGAGGCACGGCGGTCGCCAACCTTAGCATCGCAACCGACGAGACCTGGAAGGACCAGAGCGGCGAAAGGCAGCAGCGAACCGAGTGGCACAGGGTCGTCACCTGGAGCAAGCTGGCGGAAATCTGCGGCCAGTACCTCAGCAAGGGAAGGCTGGTCTACATCGAGGGACGCCTGCAGACCCGGAGTTGGGAGGACCGGGAGGGAAACAAACGCTACACCACGGAAGTCCGAGCCGACAACATGGTCATGCTGGGCGGTCGATCCGAGGAAGGACACGCGCCGCCGCCAGCCCAATCCGCTCCGGCAGCTCAACCCGCCGCGGCCGGTTCGGATTCCGGGACGTCCGACGACGACATCCCCTTCTAGCCCGCCCGTTACTGTGCTCATCGGCAAGCAGATCGGCCCCTACCGAATTCTCTCCAGAGACCGGCTGGCAGACACCCGGTTCTTCCACAAGGCGACCCACATCGAGCGGCGGGAGACCGTCGCTCTCTTGTTCCTGAAACGACCGCCGCGGCAGCAAGTCCCGGCCGAATCGCAGTTTCTGCAGAAGCTGGCTCTCTACGCCACCTTGGACCACTCCAACCTGGCGCGGATCTTCCCTATCGAGTCCCATGAAGGTCTTCACATTCTTCCCATGGAGTTCCTGCACGGGGAGACTCTGGCCGAGATCATCGGCGGGGGGCCGTGGGACTTCGACCAGGCCCTCCAGACAGCCATTCAAGCCTCCCGCGCACTGCTGGAGGTGCACGAGAACGGCCTCGTCCACGGGCGCCTCACCTCACGCAGCCTGTTTCTGCAGGAAGGCAACCAGGTCAAGCTGCTCGACGCCGTCCTGCCCTATCTGCCGCCCGACCTGGTCCTGCAGGATCCGGAGGACCCGGAGTCGCAGGAACCGGACCTTCCGGAAGGTCAGCCGCCCCTGCTGCACCTCAGCTACCGGGCGCCGGAGCAGGTGCGGGGGGAGCCTGGAGACGCCCGGAGCGACCTGTTCTCCCTGGGGGCCGTGCTCTACGAACTGTCACTGGGGGAGTTTCTCTTTACCGGCGGAGACGGGACCGCACTGGACCGGCAGATTCAGGACCGGGAGCTTCCCAGGCTGATCGCCGTACGGCCCCAGGCTTCTCCGGGCTGGAGCCGCCTGCTGGGAGCCCTCCTGCAAAAGGATCCGGCCGACCGGTACCCCTCCGCCTACGAGCTGTTGAGCGACCTGGAGAAGCTCAACTACGGATTCAGCCTGGACAAGCTGGCCTTCCGCCCGGCCAACCCCCGGCTCACCCGCCGCGGATTCTTCAGGAGCTTTACCGGAGATTCCGACGAGTGACCCACCAACCCCTGTCCCCGAAGACGGGTGGAGAGTGGAGAGTTAATCGATCGACACACAAAGCATCTTGTCGATCTCGGCGCAGTCCTTCAAATGAGTCCGGCCCCGCCCTTCCATGCGGATCATACGAGAGTGAAACAATGAATCCTTAAGGCCTGTCGGGAACAAGGACCCTGTTCCGTTAGCACGGCTTCCTAGCCTAATGAACATCGATGCACAGGATTGACAGGATTAATGGGATGAGAGCTTCCAGCACGAGAAGCCAGCTCAGGCGATGATCCCGCAAGGGTGTGCGGATGCCCGGGATTGCACGACGCCGGAGAGCGAGAAGAAATTGTCCAGAAAAATCCTGTATATCCTGTTCATCCATGTAGACAAAAAAACTTAAAAAACATGGATAGACAGGATGCACAGGATAATCAAGCCGGGGCTCTGCAGCACGGGAAGCTGACTTGGGCGATGATCGCGAGCCGGGTTGCGGATTCCCAGAGATAAGGCACTGCAGGCTCCAAATGCCAAATCCTGTATATCCTGTGTATCGATGTGAATGAAAAATTTGCCCACGCTCGACTTTGAACCGGTTTCCAGCCAACAGAGGTCGTGGGAGGAAGCCCACCAGAGTGCGCGGCCCGGGTTGCCGGGCCACAGCCATGTCGATGCCGCAGAGTCGTCCCGCTTCGTGTCCCTTCGTGATCCTTCGTGTGTCTTTGTGGATGACTCTTTTTTTCTTTTGTTTCAGGTAAGCGCAGTCAGGTCATCAGGGTCTTGCCTGTTCCCGAAATGCTCGGCTGATCACTCTTCACTCTCCACTCTTCACTGTCCACCTGCGTGCGCCGCCGTCCCATTCGACGAGGCGGCTCAAAAGGGGCGAAGCAGGGGTTGTTTCAACCAAGCAGTTCCCTCACCCTGGCCGCAATCCGACTGGCGCTGAGACCGTAGTATTCCAGCAGCTCATCCGGCTTGCCGGAGCGGGGAACCTCGCCAACAGCCATCTTGTGGACGCGGATGTTGCGATTGGCCACGGCGTTCAGCACGGCATCCCCCAGGCCCCCTTCGCTGTAGTGCTCTTCCACCACGATGACGGTCCTCCCACGGGCGGCGGCCGCCTCGACCAGGCCTGCCTCATCCACCGGCTTGACGCAGTAGGCATCCATCACCCCGACCGGAATCCCCTCGGACAGGAGCAGGTCGTGGGCTTTCAGCGATTCGTGGAGCGTCACCCCGGCAGCCGCCAGCAGCAACCGGTCCCCTTCGGAGGAACGCAACAGCTTGCTGCCGCCCACGCGAAAGACTTCCCGGTTGTCGTAGAGGACGGCCGTCTTGGGCCGGCTGGTGCGGATGTAGACCAGACCGCGGTGCTCGGCGGCCAGGGCCACCACCCGTTCCGTCGAAACGGCGTCGGAAGGATAGAAGACCACCGAACCCGGCAGGGAACGAAACAGGGCCAGGTCTTCCAGACCCATCTGAGAAGGCCCGTCCTCACCGATGGAGACGCCGCAGTGAGACCCGACGCACTTGATGTTGGCCTGGGAAATGACCCCCATTCGCAAGTGATCCATGCCGCGTCCGAAAAAAGCGGCAAAAGTGGAGGCGAAGGGGATCTTGTTCTTCTTGGAGAGGCCAACGGCGGCGCCGACCATGTTCTGCTCGGCGATGAAGCATTCGAAGAAGCGATCGGGAAAGACCTGCATGAACTTCTCCGAGAAGGTGGAGTTGCTGGTATCGCCGTCCAGGGCCACCACGTTGTCGCAGCACTCCCCCAGCTTGACCAGCGCGCTCCCATAAGCTTCCCGGGTGGCTACCAGGTCGCCCTTTGCAAATTCGGGTTCCCTCAGGGGGAACTTGGGAGGCATGGAGACTCCGGCTTCCCCGGAACCACCAAGGGGCTCGGGAGCCGAATTCAGCGGAAGCTCCTGCAGGGCCCCGTCGAGCTGATCCCCCTTCTTCAGGGCCTTGCCGTGCCATCCGTCCCGGTTGGCCAGCAGGGATACTCCGTGCCCCTTCTCGGTCCGGGCCAGCACGGCCGTGGGGCGGTCTTCCACCCCTTCCGCTTCCTCAAGGGCCCCGATGATCTGGTCAAAGTCGTGTCCGTCGATGGAGACGGCGTGCCAGCCGAATCCGGCGAACTTGCGGGCATGGGCCTCCAGGTCCCAGCCGTGCATGGTCGCCTGGCTCTGCCCCAGGCGGTTGACGTCGACGATGGCCACCAGGTTGTCCAACCGGTAGTGGGCGGCCAGGGCCACCGCTTCCCAGACCGACCCTTCGGCGCTTTCGCCATCCCCCATCAGCACGAAGGTCCGGCTCCCGGACCGATCCAGGTACTTGGCGCTCAAGGCCATCCCCACCCCCGCCGAAAGACCCTGCCCCAGAGAACCGGTGGCCACATCGACCCACTTCGACCGGGGCGTGGGATGGCCCTCCAAGTCGCTTCCGAAGCGCCGCAGGCTCAGAATTTCGTCGGCTTCGATCAGCCCTGCCTCCACCCAGGCGGCGTACAGCAGAGGGGCCGCGTGTCCCTTGGAAAGAATGAATCGGTCGCTGTCCAGGCTGAGCGGATTCTCGAAGTCGACCCGCATGACGTGAAAGAAAAGCGCCGCCGCCAGGTCGGCGGCGGACAGGCAGGAGGTGGGGTGCCCCGAGCCGGCTTCGGAGGTCGCCCGCAGGGAATGGACTCGCAGGCGAGTGGCGATTTCCTTCAAGCGGTTGTGAAGTTGGCGATTGTTCATAGGCTTGGTCGTTTTACCGTCAGGCGCCGAGCTCGACCAGGACCGGAGCATGGTCCGAGGCGGTCAGCCCCTCTTTCTTTTTGCGATATTCCCGGTCTATGCCGGCCGATCCGATCCCCTCTTTCAACATGGGGGTCACCAGCAGAAAATCGATCCGCAATCCCCGGTTCTTGTAGAAGGCGCCCGCCCGATAGTCCCACCAGGAGAATGCCTGATCCTTGGGGAACCGCTCACGGTAGGCGTCCAGCCAGCCCCACTCCAGCAGCCGCTGAAACCGGCTCCTCTCTTCCCGGGTATGGAAGATTTTCCCGCTGAACTCCTCTTCGTTCCAGGTATCCAGGGGCGTGGGACAGATATTGAAATCCCCGCACAGAACGGCGGGCTCCGACGGGTCCCATCGCTCCTCCGCATGCTTGGCCAGAGAGTCCAGCCACTTGAGCTTGCGAGGGAAATCGGCGTGATCCACGCTCTTGCCGTTGGGACAGTAGATCGTGGTGAATTTCAACCCGTCCACTTCGGCAGAAATCAGCCGGGCGCCCATTGCCTCCTCTCCAGGCAGCCCCTTTTCCCGGATTCCGGCAGGATGGCGGCTCAGGATGGCGACTCCGTTCCAGGCCTTCTGGCCATGAACCAACGCATGGTACCCCCGCGCCTTCAATGCCTCGAAGGGAAAATGCTCCTCGGCCATCTTCAATTCCTGCAGGCCCACCAAGTCAGGCTGACGCGCCTCCAGCCAGTGCAGGAGAAAATCGAACCGGGCACGCAGCCCGTTGATGTTCCAGGTGGCGACTTTCATGGCGGAGAACTGAAACAAACGAAAAAAGAGGAATCCACGAAGACACACGAAGGACGACGAAGGCCCACCAACGGTTAATTAACATCGATGCACAGGATACACAGGATGCACAGGATTTTTTCAGGAAACGGCTAGCCGGGAATTCGCAAAATCGCACCGAATCATCGCCCGAGCCGGCTTCTGGTGCAGGACGCTCTCATCCTGTGCATCCTGTGCATCGATGTTCAATACTCTTGTTCCCGACAGGCCAGGATCCTCTCCTGGTTCACTCTCGTATGATCCGCACGGCGGGGCGGGGGCTAGGCCTCGAACAGCTCCAGCGGAAGGGCATCGATCTTGGCGGCCAGGATCAGGTCCTTGACCGAGATGCCGTCCACCGAATGGGTCCAGGACTCGATCCTCACCTGCCGGTAGCCCTCCAGGTGCAGATCCGGATGGTGGTCCTCGGCTTCGGCAAGCTCGGCCACTCGTCTGAAGAACTCGATGCCGGCCACGAAGTGCTTCACTTTCCAGCAGCGCACCATGCGCTTGCCGTCCGAGCCGGTCTTCCAACCCGGCAGTTGGGCCAAAGCCGAGTCGACCTCCGCGGACGTCAGCACCGACACCTCATGAACGGATTGGCAGCTTCGGGTTTTCCAGTCGGACATGGCCGGTCAACTCCCCTCTTCGCTCTCTTGTATGAGCGATTGAATCTTGCCGAAATTGATCCTCATCGCATCCAGGTTGGTGCCTCCGGGAGGACGGAAATGGCTGGCGACCATCAGAACGGCCTGACTCCGGTGGCGGCGCAGGTTCCCCAGTACCGTGGCATAGCCCACCGACCCCTCCCCAAGAGGCCGCCACTCGAATTTCCCCTCGATTCCATCAAAGACGTGAACGTCCTTCAAATGCAGCCCGTGCAGATAAGGCCGCAGATTGGTAAAACCGGCGGTGGCGGCATCCCACTCGCCGATCAGCACATTGTCCGCCGGAGACCACTGGACCTTCAGCCGGTCAGACCCAAGTTCTTCCGCCAGCCGCCGGAAGTTACCGGTCGAACTCATGTAATGGAAAGGTCGCATCCCCAGCACCACCTCCACGCCGTACTTGTCGGCCTGCTCCAGTATCAGGGTGAAAGCGGCCACCAGCTTGCGAAAGTCGACCTCGGCGATGACGCCGCCGCGAGTCAACCACTTCATGGGCCAGGTCGGCGCCTTTGTCCAGCTCCCTTGCCCCGCGGACCATTCTCCGGGCCAGCAGAAACCGTAGCAATGCACCGCTCCGACCCCCAATCGGGCGGCAATCTGCATGGATCGAACCAGACCATTGAACTCGTCGCGAAAGGCGGCATCCTCGAGCAGCGTTCCCGGGGTCAGCCCCACCAGCCGGGTGTTGTGAAAGGGACGGTAGGCGCAGATCTGATAGAGCTTGAGGCCACGCCGGGCGACACTTTCACCCATGGCGTCGGCCTCGGCGTCGCTCATGGTGGCGATGCAGGGCTCACCCCCGGGTATGCCGGAGTCTCCACCCGGACTGGAGCCTTCGAACCACACGTATTCCGCACCCAGCTCCCTGGCGGCGTCCAGCTCCTGGGCAAACGGCAACTTCAGTTCGCTCAGCCAGATACCGAGCTTGAAGCGATGATCGCTTCGACCGGCCGGTCCGGTAGAAGCAGCCGCTGCCTCTCTCCGCGAAAGCACGGAAGCCGACAAGCCCGCGGCTCCGCCAACCAGAAATTCTCTTCTGTTCACGCTCAACGCTCCCGATTCAGTGGTGGTGAAGAATCGCCGGCTCTGAACAACCGTCCTGAGCGGACTGGAAAAGCGGTCCTTCGTCGCCGGATACTCGTTCGGCATTCTATACAACAAGGGGCTGATCCGACAACACCGGCCGGCTTGTCCGGCAGGGTCATCCCACGCTGAACCGCCCCGTGTCGGGGCAAACCTTGTGGTTGCCCAATGGTTCCCGGTGACCTCGGATTGGGCGCCCACAAGGGGCGCCCCTACCATCCCACAGGGAATGTGGGCGTGATTCGGAGGCCTTGACAGTTCCGTCACCCTGAATTCGGCATCATGGGATAGTCCTGCCTTGTCCGCAGGCCGCCGATGAGCGGGCTCGATGCTTGGGTTGAAAAACCCGCCGGTTGCCACAATAATGGGCCGGGGAGTGGCCTTGGCGCTCTTCCCGCGCAGGCACCTTCCAGCCGCTGCCCCTAGCCAATGGGACTTCGGCGGGACGACCCGCGCACCGGGGCGGGAGGCCCCTTGGGCAGGCAACCGGAAAGGAAACCATGGAACGTCGAGAATGGCTCGCCCAGACCGGCTTGACCCTCATGGCCACCCGGCTCGCCCCGGCAGCCGGGCGGCTGCCGGCAAGCGGAGGCGGGAGCCGGGCGAGGCTCAACCCCTGGCGCCTCCAGGACGCCGACCTGCGTTCCTACATGCTGCTGGGGGTGCGCCACATCTACCGGAGCGCCATCAACCGCAGTCGCGGATGCCTTCCCTACGTGCGCTTCAACCTCACCGAGGAACCCACCTGGGCCCGGCACGAGTACTGGGGATCACCTCACATGGTGGGGCGCTTCCTGGATGCGCTGGCTGTCTGTTCGCCGATCCTGGATTTGCCGGCCGACCGCGAGGCCGTGGAGGGGCTGCAACGGTTGCTGCACGAGTCGGTCGACCATCCCTCCGGGTTGGCCTTCGACACCCTGCCCGGCCCCGACGGCAAGCGCACGGCCGCTTTGCACCACTCCCGCGAGGTGCTGCTGGGGTTGCTGGGTCTCCGGGAATGGCAAGGGTCCGAACCCTCCATCCGGCTGGCCCGGCGATTTGTGCGAAGGCTGGAGGAGGTGACCCGGACCACCGGCTCCTTCCCCTCGGACAAGTACTCGGAGGAGGGTTGGATGCCCTCTCCGACCCGCAAGCTCAATCAGACCTCGGGACGGTTGATCGGGGCCCTGGTGAAGTACTTTCGTGCCACCCGTGATTCCCTGGCGGTCGACCTGGCCGTGCGTTTCGCCGAGGCCAACATCGAGGCCTGCTTTACCTCCAAGGGCGAGCTGACGCCGGATGCCGGCGAGCACCTTCACTCATCGGAAGGAACCATGACCTCCCTGATCGATCTGGGACTGCTCACGGGAGAACAGCGGTATCTGAAAATGGGACGCCTGCTCTACGACGTCGGCTTGCGGCGCTGGCGAACCTCCTGGGGCTGGGCCAAGGAGAGCAGGAACGACCAGCCGGGTCGCGGGGAGGCCAACAACACCGGCGACTTCGTGGAAGCCGCCTTGCTGCTGGGCCTCAGCGGGCACCCCCAATATTTCCAGGACGCCGAACGGATGATTCGCAACGGCTTGCTGGCCTCCCAGGTGGTGACCACCGACTGGATTCCGCAATCCTCCCTGGCCGACACCAGCGACTACGCCTATGCGCGAATCCGGGATCGGGCGCGGGGCGCCTTCGCCTTCACGCTGCCCAACGCCTACCACTCCTACAACACCGATCTGATGGGCGGGGCGCTGCAGTCACTGGCGGAGGCCTACCAGGCCAGCGTGGTGAAGGAGGAATCGGGAGTCTGGGTGAACCTGCTGTTCAGCACCGACACCCCGTGGCTCCGGGTGCATTCGGAGGTGCCTCGGACCGGCCGGCTGCGACTGGAGGTGCTGCAGGAGGAGCGGGTGAGGATTCGACTGCCGGATTGGATCCCGGCGGAAACGGTGCGGGTCGACGGAGCCGGCGGTCCCGGCAAGACCCGACGGCGGGAAAACACCCTCGACCTGGGTCCCTTGGCCAAGGGATCCAAGGTTTCGGTCACCTTCGATCAACCCGGGCGCCGAACCCGGGAGCGGGCTCCAGGATCCCCGGACCCCTTCGAGGTGGAATGGCGAGGCGATACCATCGTGGCCATGGAGCCCAGGCCCTCCCGGCCCATCGCTCTCTATTGACCTCGACCCGCATTCCCCATCGGAAGAACTGGTCGGGGCGAGAGGATTTGAACCTCCGACCCCCTGCGCCCAAGGCAGGTGCGCTACCGGGCTGCGCTACGCCCCGTCCGGTTTGCCGAGCCTCCCAAGCTAGCCGATGGGCACCCGGCTGTCAAGAGACGGAGCTTGTGCCCGTCTGGTGTTCTGTCTCAGAAATAGGGTTGCCATATTTCGGAGCGCAACGGCGCCGTATTCTAGGAGCGACGAGGAGCCAATGCTATTCATTGCGAGGAGGAGCGACGACGAAGACGGCGCCGTTCCGCCCGAACCCGGAGGGCCGATGGAGGTTCCGGGGAGGGAGTGCACAACGGTGCCTGTTGGCTGAAACACAACGGGCCTCTCCTCCCGACCCTTTCCCGGTGGAACCTCCATCGGAGATGGTGACCCTATTTCTGAGACAGGACACTATACCCCGAACAGCGCCTGCTGCAACTTTCGCAGGGCCCGGCCCCGGTGGCTGATGCGCAACTTCTCTCCCGGACTCAATTCCGCCAGGGAGCAGCCCCGCTCGGGAACCTGGAAGATGGGGTCGTAGCCGAATCCGTTGTCCCCCCGCAGATCTCGCCCAATCACGCCCCTCAGCGTCCCTCGAAACACCTCCAGCACCACCCCCCGCTGAGCCAGCGCGATAGAGCACTCGAACCGGGCCGTCCGCCGGGCATCCTCCACTTGTTCCAATTCCTCCAGGATCTTGCGGCAACGTTCCGCGTCGCTGGCCTGCTCGCTGAGGTAGCGGGCGGAATAGATCCCCGGGCGGCCGCCCAGGGCATCCACCAGCAGCCCCGAGTCGTCGGCCAGGGTCGGGAGCTCGGCAAATCGGCTGTAGTGGACGGCCTTCTGGCGGGCGTTGGCCTCGAAGGTGGTTCCCTCTTCCGGGGCCGTGGTCACGCCGGGAACCGCCTCCAGAGAGACCAGCTCGACCGGCGCCATCGCCAGAGACAACTTCATTTCCTCAAGCTTGCCCCGGTTGAAGGTGGCCACCAGCAAGCGGGGCCCCAGGGAAGATTTCGACCGGCGGCGAGTCGGTTTGGGATCGGGAGGCACGCTTTCTGTTGTTCCAGACGAGTGAAGAGTGGAGAGTGGAGAGTGAAGAGCTATTCGATCGACACGCCAAGCATCTTGCCAGTCTCGGCACAGTCCTTCCAATTGGACTGGAATCGATCAGTCAAGTGTCTTGTGGATATCGGCACGGTCGTTGAGAAAATGCAACTGGGTCATCAGGCGCTCGCCCATCCCGGCACCCTTCGCTGACCACTCTTCACTCTCCACTCTCCACTTGTCACCTACGCAGGCCGCCGTTCCATACGACGGGGCGGCTCATGAGGGGCGAAACAGGGACGTTCCAGACGAGCTCCTACAGCCGGATCAGGCTCTTCTGGATCTCGACCAGCCGGGCTATGCCTTCGGCGGCCAGATCCATGAGGGCGCTGAGGGCCTGGCGGGAGAAGGGGTCTCCTTCAGCCGTCCCCTGCACCTCGACCAGCGAGCCGGCGCCCGTCTGGACTACGTTCATATCAACCTGCGCCCGGGAGTCCTCTTCGTAGTTGAGGTCCAATAGCGGCGTTCCCGCCACGACACCCACGCTGGTGGCCGCCACGTAGTCCTTGATCGGCAGGGCCGGCAGGGTTCCCTGATCCACAAGTCCTTGCAGAGCCAGCGCCAAGGCCGCAAAGGCGCCGGTGATGGAAGCGGTGCGGGTCCCGCCGTCCGCCTGGATCACGTCGCAATCCACCCAGACGGTCCGTTCTCCCAGATCCCGCAGGCGCGTAACGCTTCGAAGAGATCGGCCGATCAAGCGCTGAATCTCGTGAGTCCGGCCCGAGACCCTTCCACGACTGGATTCCCGGGGGGTCCGGGTCTCGGTGGCCCTGGGAAGCATGGCGTATTCGCTGGTGACCCATCCCCGATTCTTTCCCCGCAGGAAGGGCGGCACCGAATCTTCGATGCTGGCCGTGCAGATGACCCGGGTATTCCCCACCGCAATCAGCACCGAGCCCTCGGCCCCGGAAATGAATTCGGGCTGCATGGTTACCGGTCTCAGTTCCCTGCTCTCTCGCCCGTCGGTGCGCATGGCGTTCCTTTCAATACTCCTGCAATTCAGTGATCACCGGCTCCCCGTCCTCGTTTTGAAGAGCCGTCATGCTCAGATCCAGTGGCAGCGGTCTCCTGAGGTCGATGTGCCCCGCCAGGGTGTCGGCCTCGGCTCCGTCGATCAGGATCTGAACCTCGCTCACCGCCGGCAGATTATAAGTCAGGGAATTCACGACCGAGTAAATGGAGGAGACCTCACCCGTAATCCCTCCGGGATGCCGCAGGGTCGCCTCCCCGGTGATGTCCACCACCAGCAAGCCCGCTTCAGCCCGATAGACCTCCCGCAACCGGGTTTCCGAAGGCAGCGCCGGCAGTTGACCGGAGAGCGAACCCTTGATCAAAGCCACCAGGATCTGCTTCGCTTCCAAGGTGACGTCCTCGGAAGCGTAGATGTCGCGTTCCTCCGTCTCCAGTCGGCCGTCCACCTCGGCCGAGGCGAAAAAGAGGACGACCTTCTTGCGAGGCGCGGTGGCTTCAAAGGCCGGTTCTTCCATCAAGGCGGGCGCCTGCGTTTCCGGAGGCAAGCCGGCCAATCGCTGAACCTGGCGCTGCAGGTTCACGAAGTAAAGGGCGCCTCCGACCAGCAACAGCGCCAGAACCATCATACCCAACACGATATGGCGCGGCATAGATGGATTCCAGTCTCTCAGCGAGCCATGGCCGCTTCATCGACGGGACGAAACTGTTGCAGGGCCGCCAGCACGGCTACGGCCACGCCGTTTTGAAAGGACTCGGTCAGCACCGCTTCCCTGAACCGGTCCTGCTTCAGGTTTCCAAGCTCCAGCAGGACTGCCGGCATGGCCAACGGCGACAGCAGCCTCAAGGGCGCATGCCGAAAGCTCAGCGGGGCGCCGCCGTTGAATCGCTCGTTGGCTACCGCCTGCAAGATCTGGGCCAGTTGGAAACTTCGATGGAGCACGGCCGCCTGGGCTCGGTCCCAGCGTACCAACTCGAACGCCGCTCCCTCGCCCCGATCCTGTGCAAGAGCTTCCCCCCGCGGCAGTTTCGCCAGGTAGACGTGGGTTGCGGAAGAATTCGGCGAGGCGCCGTTTCCCAGGTGTATGCTGAGAAACAGATCGGAGCGGCTGCGATTGGCCTCCCGCGCGCGATCTTCCAGCGAAAGAGTCCGGTCCTGGCCCCGAGTCAATACCGTCTCCACCCCCAGCCTGCTTTCCAACACCCAACGCACCTTGCGAGCAATGGAAAGGGTGACGTCTTTTTCGTAGACGCCCTCCCCCACCCCAACGCCCCTGTCGGCGCCACCGTGTCCGGGATCGATGGTGATTCGCCTCCAACCGGAAGCCTTGGGGCGCCTTGTCCAGCGGACGGACCGCTTCGGCTCCTGAGCCGTTGTCGAGTCCTCGACGGTTGGCCGGAACGCGTCCACCAGGTAGGCGTTTTGGCCGGCCAGCCGGGTCAGGCGAGCCTGGACGGACTCATCCGCCAGCGAGACCACCAGCCGGCTCGAATCGGCGGTTTCTTCAAACGAGATTCCCTTGACCCATTCATCCCGGTAGGAGGTGACCTCGGCTCCGGGCGGATCGACCGGATAGGCGCCCAGCAGGAACACAATGCGGCGCTCCTCGCCGCGGACCCGGATCTCGCCGGCGTTCACCAGGGACACCACCAATCGGCTGGCCTCATCCGTGGCGCTGGCGCTGAGATTGATTCGAACGAAATCCCGGCCTCCGGTCAACCATCGATTCCCCGAGGGAGAAACCCTGATGGCGGGTTTGAGCACCCGGTTCAGCACGTCTGGAACAAAGCCACGCGGAGTCAGCCAGCGGCCTTCATGGAACAGGACCGGCGCGGCAAGGCCGATCGGGCTCCGGTTCAATCGAACCCGCACCCGGTTGCGAGCCAACTCCACTACGTCGTTGCCGGCGAAGATACGCAGATAGCCCGCCGAGCCGCTCTCGGAATAAGCCAGGTCCAGAAGGTGCAGCACATCCAGGATGGGGACATGGCTCCGGCCGTCGACGGAGACCAGGGGCAGCCGAACCCGGTGTCCCTGATGAAAGATCAGCAACTCATCGGTCGCGGCATCGGTCGGGTCGAGACCGGTGAGTCCAACCGCAAGGAGCAGACAAAGCAAGAGGCCCACCGCCTTGCCGTTCGCAAGACAAGAGGGAAAACGGCCGATCATTTTCCCGGCTGGACCACGAATGGACACGAAAAGACTCACCTCGGGGTCAAGAACGAACCCAATGCTCCACCGGCATTGACAGAAACTGTTCGAGCTCCATGCCATCCCCACCGATGAGCAACTTCCGCCCGGGTTGGAAGGCCGCATCGAAGGCAGCCATCCCCGGCAGGCTGTCGCGTCTCTTGCCGCTCTTCACTTCAATCGCCGTCAGCCCGCGCCCTGCTCGCACCACGAAGTCCACTTCCCGACTCCGGTGGCGCCAGTAACAGACCTCGATACTGCCGCCGGCAGCGGCGTTGGCCAAGTGCGCGCCAACGGCCGATTCCACCAGGCGCCCCCAGAACTGCCCGTCCGCGCGGGCCTCCTTCAGGGTATGGCCGCAGGCGGCCGTCATCAAGGCCGTGTTGAAGACCTGGAGCTTTGGACTCGAGCCCCGCCGGCGGACCGGGGCATTGGAATATTTTTGCAGGCCGACCATCATTCCCACGCCTGCCAGCAGGTCCAGGTAGTGGGCCAGGGTGGTGGTGTTCCCGGCATCCTGGAGTTGGCCCAACATGCCGGTATAGGACAGGATCTGGCCCGAATAGCTGCATCCCAACTGGAACAGGCGGCGCAGCAACGCCGGCTTGTCCACTCTGGAGAGCAGCAGCACGTCTCGCGAAATCGTCGGCTCGACCAGACTGTCAAGAATGTACCGCGCCCATCGGTTCGGTCGGCTGATGAGAGGCGCCGCCCCGGGATAGGCTCCGTAAAACAGATACTGCTCCAGAGACCAGCCGAAAGCCTCCTTCATTTCCGGGAAGCTCCAATGGGGCAGGTAGAGGACCTCAAAGCGCCCCGTCAAGCTCTCCCCGAGGCCGCGCCGGACCAGAAGCGGCGCCGAGCCCAGCACAACGACCCTCAGCGGGATGCCGTTTCGCGTGTCGGCGTCCCAGAGACGCTTGACGATCTCGGACCAGCCGCTCACCTTCTGGACCTCATCCAGAACCAGCAGGGCCCCCTTGCCTGCCACCCCGCCCGGCCGCCGGCTCTTGGTTGGCGAAGGCGGATCCGCCAGCAACCGCGCCGCGTCCCACTGGGCTTCGATCCACTCCGGACCTTGCAACAGGGGACCGTCGGCGCTCGCGAAGCGGGCGGGCAGCCCCGATTGCCGCGCTATCTGTCCAACCAATGTCGTCTTGCCCACCTGCCGCGCTCCCGCGATCACTTGCAGGAACCTTCTGGGCTCCTTCAGACGACGGAGCAGTTCCGCTCCTTGAGAGCGAACGAAGATCTGATAACTCATCATATTAAGTAATGTTACTCAATATAATGAGTAAAATGAAGTGCTTTCCGCTAGAAAATGGACGTGGGTGCGGAACAACCTGTCTTCAGCGACCTGGGGAGAGGCACGGGGTGACCCGGTTTCCCGACCTTCGGCAGCACCTTTTTGAGCCTCGAGCCTTTTGCAAAAGACTCCCTTCTCCAACCCCGTGGAACCCTCGTTTCCCCCTCAGGCGCTGACGAAGACTTCCACCTCGTCGATCCGGATGTCCCGGGTCTGGCCCGGATGGCTGCGGGTCAGGCTCACCTCCAGCCAGTTGTCTCCAAACTGCGCCGGGGGCTCGGTCAGGTCGAACCAGAAGGTGGAGAAGGGGCCGGGAAGCTCGGGCACCGGGGGCAGGCCGGAGCTGCTGGTGGAGTTGGGGTCCACGATGGCCTTCAGGTCGGAGCGTTGCTCGTCGCTGCGTCTTCGCAGCCGCGAATCGGGTACCGGCGTTCCGTTGACCCGGACCTGGAACCGGTCTCCGTCGACGGCGTGATAGGCTCGGAACAGCAGCGAGGCCCCGCGGGAGCGCCCGAGGTGCTCACAGACCCGGAATCGATATTTCCCCTCGCTCCCCGGAGTTCCCCGTTTGAGCACCATCTTGTCCGCCTTGACCGCCCCGGTAGCGGTCTTGTCCACGCCGAACCCCAGGCAACCGGCCCAAACCGGCTCAAAGACATAGTGGCGGTTGCCCCGGGTCAGGTCCCGCGGCTCCCGGGTCTCGGCCAGGCCCCGGAGCATATGAGGGTAGAAAGGCGCCCAGGAGAGGGGCACGAAGTGGTTGTAGAAGAAGATGCCGTCGGCGCCGGCGCCGTACATGTTCATGGCCAGGGCTCTCTGCTGGTCCAGGGTGATGGGCTGCCCCCCCAGGCGGCGCCTCATGCGGAGGCTGCTCCAGGGAAGCAGCCCCGGGTAGAGCAAGCAGGGAACGGAGCGCGTCAGGCGGGAAAAGGCTTCCAGGGGAAGATTGGGCTCGCAGTACATGGTGTCGGCGGGAGAGACGTAGTCGATGAGCCCCTCGGCGATCCAGGCAGGCAGGTCCAGCCCCATGGTGTCGCACTCCTCCAGCGTCTGGAAGACCCGCGCCCCGAGCAGCAGCTTCCTGTTCCTTTCTCGCCCCTTTTCATCCAGCATGCGTCGAATGCGCCTCACCAGACCGGTCATCAGGCCCTTTCGCTCCGGCCCCTTGCCCGGAGGGAAGTAGAAGTGATCCCGGAAGCAGAGCTCCAGGCCGTCCACGTCGAAACGATCCACCAGCTCGACGGTCACCGAAAAGAGATACTCCCGCACCGGGTCGAAGGTGAAATCGAAGGGGGTGCTCAAGGCGTAGTAGGGCCCCGGCGGCGTTTCGCGGATCTGCCACTGGGGGTTGTTCACCAGGAAGCCGGCGCCCGCTCCCACACCCTGGCGGATGGAGACGTGGCCGTGATTGTCGTTCACCCGGAGACCGGCCAGAAAGGTCATGCGCCGGCGGCGGCATTGGTCCAGCAGGATTCCCAGGGGCTGCTTCCCTTGATCCAGCAGGGGCAGGAAGCGGCGGTGCTGGGGTCTGGCGTCATAGTCGAACCGGGGGCTTCGCCAGTAGGTGGTCCACCCCTGGGTGTAGGCCTCCTGAATGAACAGATCCACCCGGGCCGCCGCCAGGGTGTCGACCCAGGTCCTGAGATCCTGCTCGGACACCGGATCGGGCAGGTGCCTGCGGGCGATGCTGGAAGGATCGCTCACATAGAGGATGCGCCGCGAGCCCCTGGGGAAAAGACTGCCCAGCTTGACCGGGGGGACGTTCCCGGGGCCGGATGCGGAAATCCCTCGGCGGGACCAGGCGGCGGTGGCGACGGCGGCTTCGAGAAACCTCCGGCGCGAAAGTTGGCTGCTCATGGCTATACCATCTCCTCGATGATCTTGCCGCCCAGGTCGGTGAGGCGCTTGAACCGGCCCGCGTGGTAGTAGGTCAGGCGCATGTCGTCCAACCCCATCAGGTGCAGGAAGGTGGAGTGCAGATCGTGGAGGTGGTAGGGGTTCTCGACCGCCTTCTCGCCCAGCTCATCGGTGGCCCCTACAACCGTCCCTCCCTTCACGCCGCCGCCGGCGAACCACATTGGCATGGCCGTCTTGTTGTGTTCCCGTCCCGGCGCCTTCCAGTTGAGGGGCAGGCTCTGGGGAGTGCGGCCGAATTCGCCCCCCCAGGCCACCAGGGTCTGGTCCAGCAGGCCCCGCTGCTTGAGGTCCTTCAACAGGGCGGCCATGGGCTTGTCGGTTTCCAGGCCCCGTAGCCGGTGCTGTCCGGCGATGTCCTGGTGGGAGTCCCAGCCCCGGGAGTAGATCTGCACGAAGCGCACGCCCCGCTCCACCAGGCGCCGGGCCATCAGGCACCTTCTGCCCATGAGCTCGGTGGTCTTGTTGTCGAGTCCGTACATCTCCCGGATGGCCGGCGGCTCCCGGTCCACGTCCAGGGCTTCCGGAACCGTCATCTGCATGCGAAACGCCAATTCGTAGTTCTTCATGCGGGCCCAGAGGTCGCCCTTCAGCGGGTGTCCTTCCAGGTAAGGCCGGTTGAAGTGGTTCAGCAATTGAATGTTGGCTTCCTGCTGTTCGGCAGTGGTGCCGGCAGGGGGCTGCAGATCCACGATGGGAACGCCCTCCGACTTGAGGGGAGTTCCCTGGTAGATGGCCGGCAGATACCCGTTGGACCAGTTCTGGGGGCCCCCGAATCCCCCGGTTCCGCTGATGGGAAACACCACGAAGGCGGGCAGGTTTTCGTTCTCGGTTCCCAGCCCATAGACCGTCCAGGAACCCAGCGAAGGACTTCCCGGCAGAGCTTCCCCGGTATTCATCAGAAAGGTGGCCAGGGAGTGGGCGTCGGAGTCGGTGTGAATCGACCGCACCACCGCCATGTCGTCCACGCAGGTGGCCAGGTGGGGAAACATGTCCGACACCTCGGTGCCGCACTGGCCGAACTTGCCGAAGCGGAAGGGACTTCCCACGTAGAGCAGTTTTCTGCCCGAGGTGCGCAACTGGGCGCCATCGAAGGCCGGGGTTCCGTGGTACTTGTTCAGCAACGGCTTGGGATCGAAGGTATCCATCTGGCTGGGACCGCCGGCCATGAACAGGAATATGCAGGACTTGGCCCGGGCCGGGCGGTGGCCTTCCCTGGCCGCCAGCGGATTGCCGGTTGTTTCCCCACCCAGCAGGCCCTCCCGGAAAAGCATCGAGGATAAGGCGACGCCTCCGACGCCCCGTCCCAGGCGATAGAGGAAGTCCCGGCGCCCCAGCTCACCCAGGGACCGGTCGGGCGCTTCGAATCGACCGCAATATTCGTGGTTGAGACTCTTCATGAGATGTCTCCCAGGTTTGAATTCTCCCGTTTCTTCCTTCAGGAGCCCCGGGGGAAGCCGGGAAATAGACCGGCGACTCCGGCGAAGCTTCACTCCAGAAAGATGAACTCGTTCATGTTCAGCAGAACCAGGCACAGGTCGGCCAGACGGTCCTGGTCTCCGGCAGGGGGCGACAGTGGCGGCGAGGCATCCGATCCCACGCCCGGCGCGGCAGCCGGCCCTTCGGCCAACTCGAGGGGAGGCTGTCGGTCCGTCAGGGGCCGGGTCAGAAAGTCCAGGCCGCGGGACCGTTCCCCGGGCGTGGGATCCCTCTGCAGGGCCAACTGGAAGGCCCGCTTCAGTTGGAACTCGGGGGCGGATCCCGCCTCCCGAACAATCCTTCCGGCCATCCTGCGACTCTGGTCGTGCACGAAGGGATTGTTGAACAAGGCGAACACCTGGGGAGCCACCGTGGTCACCTCCCGCCTCCAGCAGCTTTCGTTCAGATTGGCTCCGTCAAAGACATTCATCATGGGCAGTTGGAAGGACCGCCCCTGCCACATGTAGACGGTGCGCCGGTTGCGTTCCCTGCGACTCGAAGGTTTCCACCAGGTCCCCCCCTCCCACAGCAGGTCTTCCTCGACCTTGGGGAAGAACCCGGGTCCTCCAATGGTGGCATTCAACTCCCCGCTGACTGCCAGGATGCTGTCCCGGATGGCCTCGGCCTCCAACCGCAGCGGATTGCTCCGCCAGAAGTAGCGGTTGTCGGGGTCGAGCGAACGGTACTCCTCGGCCCGGGGGTTCCGGATCGACTGCCGGTAGACGTTGGACTGCAGGATCAACCGATGCACGGCCTTGATGCTCCAACGGTTCCGCACGAAATAGGAGGCCAGATAGTCGATCAGCTCGGGATGGAGGGTCCCCGATCCGTTCCGTCCGAAATCGCTGGCGGTCCGCACCAGGCCCTCGCCGAAATGGTGCTGCCAGATTCGGTTCACCATGACCCGGGCCGTCAGGGGATTGTCGGGGTGAGCGATCCACTCCGCCAGCGTCTGGCGGGGGCTCTGCCTGGGGTTCTCGTTCTTGAAGGGAAACCGTTCCTCGAGGGCGCTCAGGAAGCCCGGCTGCACCGCCTCTCCCCTGGCCTTCGGGTTGCCGCCCTGCAGGACGTAGGTGGTGGGCATGGCCGGGTGAGGCCGGCGGCCCCCGTACCGGCTCTGGATCTCCCAGGCGGTGTGCGCCCTGGGCTTGAAGTAATCCCGATGGCTTACGTTTCCGTAGCTGGTGTTCTGCCTCTCGATCAGGCGATAGAGATCCCTTTCCTCCCGCGTGAACAGTACCCCTCGACTCAGAGCGGTCTTCAGTGCGCCATCACCCAAAGGCACCACCCCGTCCTTCAGATCCTGCCCCCCGACCAGGTGGAAGGGTTTCTCCAGGCGCTTCAGAAACTCCGCCGTGGTCTTCTCTCTCAACTCCTTGCGCTGATCCAGCTCCCGCTGCCAGGCTTCGGTGCGCTGCTTCCAGTCTTCGGGATCGAGGCTGGGACCTTCGTACTGAGTGAACGGAAGGTCGGCCTCGCCCACGGTAAGGGAGGAAAAGAAGGCCTCGGTCCGGAAATAGTCGCGAGCGGGAATGGGGTCGTACTTGTGGTCGTGGCAGCGGGCGCACTCCAGGGTGAGCCCCAGGAAGACCGATCCGGTGGTGGTGACCAGGTCGACCAGCAGATTCTGCCGTCCGGCGTCCTCCCCGACGACCCCCAGGTTGAGGAAGCCGAGGCCGAGCTTGCCCTCGGCGCCGTAGACCGCATACAGGTCGCCGGCCAACTGTTCCTTGACGAAGCGGTCGTAGGCGCGATCCTGGTTGAAGGCGCGAATGACGTAATCCCGGTAGCGCCAGATGTGGGGGCGGGGATAGTCGGGGCCGCCCCCTTCGGTATCGGCGTAGCGAACCAGATCCAGCCAGTGCCTGCCCCAACGCTCCCCGTAGTGGGGATTGCGAAGCAGATTCTCCACTTCCTGCTCGTAGGCGTCATCGGACGGGTTGCGGAGGAACCGGGCCATCGCCTCCGGAGTGGGCGGCATGCCGATCAGATCGAAATGGACCCTCCGCAGCAGGGATCTCCCGGAAGCCGGCGGCGCCGGTTCCATCCCCTGCTTTTCCAACTTCGCCAGGACCAGGGCATCGATGGGGTTCCTCACCCACTGCCGGTCTCGGACCGCCGGAAGGGCCGGCGGCTTCAGCTCGGTGAAGGGCCAGGCCGCCCTCTCACTCAGAGGAGTATCGACCGGGGGCGGCAGTTGGTCGATCCAGGCCGCAATCAGACCGATCTCCTCTTCCGGGAGCAGTGGTTCTCCCAGGGGCATGGCCGGCTGCTTCTCGCCCCGAAGGTAGTGGATCAGGGGACTGGCCTCGGCATCGCCGGCCAGGACGGCGGGTCCGTTGAGGGCGCCTCCCCGAAGGATGGCCTCCGGCGTTTCCAGCACCAGGCCGCTGTTGTGAGTCCGGGTGTCGTGGCAGGAAAGACAGCGGGTCTCCAGGATGGGTTTGATCTGCGTCCGGAACCGCACCGCGGCGTCCTCAGCCGCGCCCGCGAACGCCGCCAAACCAGCAAAAAGAGCCACCCCGGTGGAGATCGGTCTCAACACACTCCCACCCCATTCTGAAAATCGATGGGTACAGTTTAATGCCACCGCTATCGACAGGACAAGCCAACCTTCATAGAATGACGGCATGGGATCTTGACCAGTACCTTGGCCCTGCCCTGATCCGGATGCCCTGTCGTCCATTTCCGCAGGGATGCCGGCCAGGGCCCGATTACGGCATCGCCAGCCCGCCATGCGGATGGGAGGGGGATATGCAGAGACGACACTTTCTTCACACGGTTCTGGCTTCGGGGCTTGTGTCCGGAGCGCCCTCCGCCGCTGGAACTCCCGGACCTCGGCGGCCGGACCCCGGCAAGGCCAAGTATCGGGGCGGGGTGATCGGCCTGGGCTGGATGGGACTGCTCTACGACCTGGCGGAGCGCATTCCCGATCGCTTCGATGTGGACGACGCGGAACGGCCCACGCCCGAGTTGGACATCCACCGGCGATTCCACCACCACGACCATCCTGGAAATGAAGGGCTCCCCACCTCCTACGCCGAAGCGCTGTGGGATCGTCCGGAGGTGCGCCTGGTGGCCGGAGCCGACCGCGACAGGAAAAGGCTTGAGGCCTTTGGCGAACGCTACCGCATCCAGGCTCTCTACACCGACGCCGTCGAAATGATGGAAAGGGAACAACTCGACATCGTCGCCGTGGCGACAAACACCAAGGGCCGGGCCTTTCTGACCGTCAAGGCGGCGGAGTCGGGGGCCAAGGGCATCTTCACCGAGAAACCCATGTGCCACACCCTGGAGGAAGCCGACCGCATGGTCCAGGCCTGCGCCGATCGCGGCATTGCTCTCAACTGCGGCGCCATCACCACCACCCACCCCTCCTTTGCCAGGGCCAGGGAATTGGTGCGGCAGGGGGCCATCGGCGACCTGGTTTCCATTGAGGCCTCGGGCCCCGGGGCTCAACATCAGAACTGGTCCTACTTTTTGGACGGCCCGCCGGCCTGGGCGTGCGGAACCGGGGACCAACCCAGAAGAGACTCCGGAAGCGACGAGTTCAGGGGCCAGGGAATGATGGTGGCCAGCGACGGCCTGGTGGTCCACTTCCGCGCGGGTGCTCCCGGGGTCCGGCTCTGCGGCAGCAAAGGGGAGATGACCTTTTCGTTTGTCGACGGCTGGCAGCTTTGGCAGGCGACCGAGACGCCGGCGGGAACCCGACGGGTCTCCATGCCCTGGCCCGCCCCCGGGTTCGTCCCACCCTACGGCGCCGTCTACAGCCTGGCCGACGTGCTGGACTGCATGGAAGGCCGGCTGGACGAGCCCAAGAACTCGGGACGCCGGGTAGCCGTCGCTCTGGAAGTGGAGATAGCCCTCAAGCTGTCTTCCACAAACGGAGGCACTCGAATCGACCTTCCATTGGCCGACCGTTCCCTGGGGCTCAACTATGACTGGTTCCGGTAAGTCTTCGTCCCTGCCCAACGCCATTCCGATCAGCCGGCGCCGCTTTCTCCTGGCGGGAGCCGGAGGGCTGGCCTGCCTGGCCGATCCCGGCAGGTCGAACGCCCACGGCCCCGAGCCGGGCCGGCTCCTGTTCAACTGCGATGGATCCATGATTCATTGCTGGGGGCGCGCCGCCCTGCCTCGGAAGAGCGGCCCCCTGAGCCGTCGGGAATTTACCGATCTGGTCTTCACTCCCATCGAGAACAGCGGCGTCGACACCCTGCTGTTCAGCTTTGGCAGCGGCAACGTGGCCGAGTACCAGAGCAACGTCCTGGAATGGCCCGGCCAAGCCGACCGATTCCGGTTCCCCGAGAGCAGGACCTGGCATGGAGGCATCGAGGTCGATCCCAAGGACCAGTACCTGAACCCCAAGAGCCTGGCCGATTCCGGACACAATCCGCCGCAGATCATCGTGGACGAATGCCGCCGGAGAGGCATGCGGGCCTTCGTGTCGCTCCGGATGAACGACATCCACGACGGGCAGCACCCCCGGGGCGCCCTTCCCAACCCGGAGCTGCCCACTTTCAAGAGACTCAATCCCGATTGGCTGGTTCCCGATCTGGATTGGTGGAGCGCCCTGAATTTCGAGGTGGCTCAGGTCCGGGAGCTGAAGCTGCGGGTCATCGAGGAGTTCTTCGATCGCTGGGACTTCGACGGCATCGAGCTCGACTGGCTCCGGCACACTTTCTATTTCCCCCGGGGCCTGGAGCGTGAAAAGGGCAAGGTTCTGACCGAGTTCATGCGAGCCGTCAGGCGGAGCCTGCGGCAGCGGGCAGCCGAAAGGGGGCGCCCTATCGAGATCGCGGTGCGTGTACCCGAGAGGGTGGAGTGGTGCCTGGAAGGAGGTTTCGAAGTCCCCGCCTGGATCCGGGAGGGGCTGGTCGATTTCCTGATTCTGGGTCAGGGATTGACGGAATGTCGGGGCCTGTCGGGATTCAGAGAGCTCATGGGCGGCCGCCGGCTGCCCATCTATCCCAGCCTCTACCCCTTTGGCAACGGTTATCCCATCTATCCCGACGAGGTGATTCGAGGCAGCGCCGCCAACCTCTGGCGGGACGGCGCCGACGGACTCTACGCCTTCAACTGGTTCTTCCACGGGAACTGGCGCAGCCGCCTGCTGCGGGAGATCGCCAAACCGGACCTGCTTCGTAACAAGGACAAGCGCTACACCCTGGTGCAGCGTTTCGAGGCCCACCATACGGGACGCTCCCCCCGCTCCGATTCGGTCCGCTTCAACACCATGATCAAGGCGGCCCCGCTTCCCTTCACCCTGGGCAGGGCGGGAGCGGCCCAAACGGTCACCCTGCCCATCGCCGACGAGGTCTCCTCGACAGTCAACCCACCCAGGCTGGCCGAGCTGCTGGTGGGCCTGGACGGATTGTCCGGCGACGTTCTGGAGTTTTCGCTCAATGACCGACCCTTGGAGCCGGGGGAATTGGACGCGGTCGAGGACCTGGCGCCGGTGACCTGCCGCCTGGACATCCCCCAGGATCAGGGAATCCTGGGCTTCCCCCCTCGCCGGCGGCTGGACATGGACTTCAGCGGGTTGCGGCTGCCGGTGCCGCTGGCGCGGTTGACGCCCGGCCTCAATCGACTCTCGCTGCGGCTCAAGCGGCGCCGCCCGGACGCCGACCGGCCGGTGCGAGTGAGGCGAATCGAGCTCTCGGTCAGCTACGGGGCCGGTTAGGATTTTGCAGAGAACATCGACTCGTCGATCCAGTTGGGCCGGAAGTGGCGGGGAGACCAGTCCACCGGCACCTGGTCCACCGGGAACAGACTTCCGCCCCTCTCCAGGTAGGAGTAGTAGCCGGCCAGAAACACCTGGGTCTTCTTGCGAATGACGTCAAAGGATTGGTAGCTGTCCCCCTGGAAGGTTCGCTGCATGTCCATGAGCTGGGGGGCGAAGTAGTGGTAGAGGGTCTCCCTCCGATCCGGGCTGCGGTCCATGGTGATGGTTTCTCTTCCCTTGTCCCCGGTGACCTTCAGGTAGAGATGGTGGGTGCCGGAAACCCCGTGCAGCGCTGCCAGGAAGGGGGGCTGCCCTTCCCTGCCCTTGAACAGCATGGTGTCCTGCATCCAGGTAGCCTTGCGCTCGTCGTCGGTGAAGAGGGAGACCTTCTCCACCTCGTAGCCGAGGGCTCGCAGGATGAACCACTGAATGTGGAAATGGGCCGGATATTCGTCGGTGAAGCAGAGGCCGTGCACTCCCTTGATGACTCCCACGTTACCCAGGCGGCCCTTGAGGTAGGAGGCCTGGTAGTAGTGTTCCTGCACGCTGGTGGCCATTAGCGGCGTGCCCTGTTTGGCGGCCAGGTCCAGGATCGCGTCGATATCGCGCAGGCGGTAGCTGAAGGGCCGGCTCAGATAGGTGGGCACCCCCGCCTCCACGTAGGGCCAGGCCAGACGGTGCTGCCAGGGAACCTCGTAGAGCCCGCCGAAGCCGATGGCGTCCACCTTGCCCAGCATGCCGTCGTAACGGTCCACCGCCACGCAGCCGTACTTGGCCGCAAACTCGCGGGCCAGCTTGGGGTTCACGTCCCAGCAGTGGGTGATCTCCATGTTCAGCAGACCGCCGCCGAACAGTCCCTGGGCAGCCAGGATATCGGCCCAGATCCCCCAGAAGGTGTACTCGCCCACGTTCAACGCCCCCACCCGGATCTTTCGGTTCGCGGGCCGGGCGGATTCCGCCCGGGCCTGAGAAACGGCCGCCGGCAGCCAGGCTCCCGCTGCCATTGAAGCCAAAAACGAACGGCGATGGGTCATCGGTAGCTCCTTTGTTCAAAAAGTGGAGAGTGGAGAGTGGAGAGTGGAGAGTGGAGAGCCGAGCGTTTCGGAAACAGCCAGACACATGATGAACTGACTGAGCTTATTTGTAAGGATTGCGCCGATAACGACAAGATGCTTTGCGTGTCGTTCGACTAACTCTTCACTCTCCACTCTCCACTAACCTGAAGACTCCCCTTCATTCCTCCAGACCGGCCCCGATTCGGTCTCTACCCAGAGACGCTCGAAGGCCTGCGATCCGTCCTCATCCCAGAAATCGGTCACCACCGGGTTGGCGTAACCGGAGGTTCCCCGCTGCAGCCTCGGCCCGGGGACGTCCGGAGGATTCAGAAAGCGAATGTTCGACCCGGGAGCGTCGGGGTCGAAGCGAAAATAGACCCGGAAGCCGTTCCGGTAGCGCATCCTCACCAGGAAGCGGTCCTGGCGGGGCCGGGGGGCCTGAGTGAGCCGGCGCAGCTTGTCACGGTCGAGGGTCACGCCTAGTCCCGGTTTCCCAAGGACCTGCACGCTGCCGTTGACCACGGGCATGGTTTCCACCGTCACGTCTTCCTTCCAGAGATGACAGAGGCTCACATGATCCAGAGTGGCCATCTTGAACACGGCCGCCTCGTGCGCCAGGAAGGCCTGGTTGATGGTTCCCCCGCACTGCTGCAGCATGAAGGGGGTATTGAAGGACTCGGCCATGCCGGCCAGCTTGGCGGCGAATCCCACCGGAGCGTGGCCGGCCATGAAGCCGTCGCACAGGCCGTGCCGCATGAAATAGTCGGCGGGGCCGTGGTGGATGAGGATGGGGATGGAGCAGCTTTCGCGGAGGATCCGGTAGCCTTCGTGGTCAATGGCGCGGAGGGGATCTTCGATGCGGCCGGCCACGCTGAATTTCTCCAGCTCCTTGAGGACCGGCTCCACCGCCTCCAGGTTGGAGTCCGCGTTGAAGTCGTAGTGGACCTTGAAGCCGGGAGGCGCCACTTTCTGGATGGCTTCGGTCTGATCCAACACGTTCTGAATGACGTCCACGTGGTACTTGAGCCAGTGAAATCCCCGCCCGGCCACGTTGAGCGCCTCCTCGGCCATGCCCTCGGGGGGTTGAGAGGCCGTCCAGGCCGCCACCGGCACCCAGGTGCGGACCCGCGGGCCGATCAGCTTCCAGCAGGGCAAGCCCAGGTACTTGCCCATCAGGTCGTAGACGGCCATGTTGATGGCCAGGTTCCGGGTGTCGCCGATCCAGTCGAAGGCGCTGGTGCCGAGGTAGCGGGAGGAGGGATCGTTTTCGGGAAGCCGGCCCCAGCTCTCTCCGATGCCTTCCAGGCCGCTTTGGGTCTTCACCACGTAGATGGTGCGAAGCTGGATTCCCAATCCGTGATAGCGAAAAAGCCAGCGCGCATTGTAGTCGTGGAAGGGAGGGCAAATCTCGTGCGCTTCGATGTCGGTGATCTTGAGATCTTCGCGGGCATTGCCCGGCAGCGCGGCCCGCAGCCACCCTGGCACGGCCAGTCCGGCCAGACCCAGGGCGCCCGAGGCCAGGAATTCACGGCGAACCAGGGATGACATGAGCGGCTCCTCTCGGACTCGGAACACCTGATTGCCTGCACTCAGGGACGGAAGGATTCACAGGGCGTTTCCAGGAAATGCTATCACAACCCCGCGGCCTGGGCGGCAACCGGATCACCGGCCGTCGCCGGTCCGCACGTGGAGCGCGTGGAGCTGAGGCGTCCCCCGGCCCCGGGTCATTCTCAACCGCACCCGAAGCGGGCCGGACGTTTCCGGTAGCCGCGCGCCCCCGGCTCGCCAGCGCAAGGGCACCTCGTAGCCGTCCCGCTCGATGGCCACCGACCGCGCCAGGCCAAAGCCTTCCAGGGGGGACTGGCGCACTCCGTCCAGCAGCTCGGCTTCCAGGCGCGCGCCCCCCGAGAGCCCGCTGACATTGACGGTGAGCCGGTGGCGGCCCCATGTCGGCCCCGGAGGCTTCAGCGGCAACGAAGTCATCTCCCCGAACTCCCGGCCGGCTTCCAGGGCCAGTCCGTAGAGGCGGTGACGCCCTACCTTGGCCAGCCCGATGCTGCCTTCGGAACTGTAGTAGACCCACCACTCGCTTCCGACCTCGAGAACACTGGAAATCCGGGGCACCCCCTGCTCCCAGGGCTGACCACCGGGTTCGAGCTGGATGCGGCGGGAGGTCCACAACCCGAATCCGATATTCTCCTTCTCCTCCGGCTCGGTCGCCCAACCGGTGAACCGCATGCGATAACCTCCCCCGTCGGGCTCGTGGTGTCCCACAAAGGCCCACCAGTAACTGTCCTCTTTCAGGACTACCGCGGCGGCATGGAGGGTGCTGTTGCGAGGAACGTCGTCGAAAGCATAGTGGCGGGCATTGTGGGGTGCGCGCACGAACCTCCGGCCGTCGGGCGAAGTGGCCACGTCCACAATGAAGCCGTGGGGGCCCTGAGTGTGCAGGAACATCAGGTAGCGCCGATCGGGCGGGGCTGCTTCGTCCCGGATCGCCTCCACCGGCAACTCGTACTCGTTGGAGTTGAGGCCGGGTTGGAGCGAAAAGCAGATATTGGTCTCCCGCCCCCCGAACCGCACCAGGCCCAGGTCCGGCTTGCTCCAACGAATCCCGTCGCTAGATTCCGCATAGCCGGCTCTTCCCTGCTGCAGCCGGTCCACGTATCCCCCATACCACATCCTGAACCGGTTGCCTTCCTTGAGCACGCCGGCCGCGCCCAGGCTGCCCGCGTCCCAGGAGCCCGGAGGCCCCGTGTTCAGCACCGGGGTGGCCGGGGTCACTTTCCAGTCGGTCCCGTTCCTGGAGAAGGCATGGTAGAGAGCGAAAGTGACCCTGCCGATGGCCTGGCTCATTCGGTTCACGCCGTTGAAATACATGCGGAACCCCTCACCGTCCCGGATCACCTCGGCATTGAAACCACCCGAGCCTCGGCCCGAGGGATCGGGGACGGCGGCCTTGTCCAGGACCGGATTGCCGGCAAAGCGGGTGAGGGGGTTCTCCACCATGCGAGCCCCCCGCAGCTCCCAGTCCAGGTCCAGCAGCACCGGGAGAGAGGTTCGACCGGTGGCCGGAGCCCGGGTCGAGAGCTCGAACCCATCGATGTCGAGCTCCTGGCCCGGGTGGCGGCTCTCCAGGAAGACATGGTCCGTCTCTCCGGGGGTTTCCGGCACCAACTGCTGCACGGAACCATGGCGTCCATTCTGTTCCCGGGCGATCTTGTCCCTCTGGGCGCCGGTGATGGGCTGCTTCAAGTCCATCAGGTAGCGCCCGTCGCAGTAGATCCGAGCCGGGCCGGCGGCATCGGGTATCACCAGGACCCAGGTGTGCCAGTCCCGATGGTCCAGCCCGCGCACCGGGGTTCGTTCCCGCCAGGGATCGGCCGCGTTCACCAGGATCTGCCAACCCTGGATTCCGAAAGAGATCCCCTGGGTGGGGCAGGCCCCCAGGCTGAAGGCCCAGCTCCCCAGGGTGCGGCTCTTCAGCCCCAGGGTAAACAGCGTGCGGCCGGCTTCCCCGGTGCAGAGCAGTTTCAGCCGCAGGTAGAGCGGACCTGCCTGCAACTTGGGGATGGACTTCTGGCAGCGCGAATAGCGGGTGTCGAGACCGGTCCGGAGGCGATGAAAGTGCTGGAAGTCCCGGTGACCGAAGGGATGGATTTCCGAGTCGGTCCAAAACTGTCTGAACAACTCTCGGCTTCCGGCCGTCCCATAGCGTTGCGGCTCGGCCCAGGACCCGGAACCGCTTTCCTCATCGCCCTCCGGATCACATCCGGCGGCCAGCGCCGGCAGCACCGCGGCTGCCGCCAGGAAAGACCTGCGTCCCAAAATTGCCATGGAAACCTCCTTGAATGAAACGCCCCTGATTCGCCTCTCATGAGACGCCCCGACGTCCGGGACGGCAGCGCGGCTAGGTGAAAAGTGACTAGTGATTAGTGGTCAGTGGCTAGTATTCTGATCGATTGGTTGAGCTTATTGCTCGGAAATCCCTTGTTTCACCCTGCATGATCCGCACCGAAGGGCGGGGGCTCGGCTTACCTCAATCAGTCTCTTCATGCACATTCGTGTCCAGTGGTGGTTCTTCCCGGTCTTTCGTGGATAGAGAGAAAAGGTTTTTCCGACCGTAAGCTAAACCAGGATCCTCCGGCAACCCACGCTCTGCGCCCGTTTGGAATTGACCGGTCAAGGTCCCTGTTATATATTTCAACATGAAATTGTAAGTTATAACATCCTGCAAGATCTCCAAATCCTTATGCCATTTGCGGGCAGTTGGCCCCGGGGGATGCAATGAACCATCTGTTCAGCCATCTCTGCCTTGCCGCAGTTCTCATCCTCTCAGCCCAATCCTGGATCCCCGTCGCGCTCGGCGCGGATGAGGACATCAGCTTCGACCGGGACATCCGGCCCATCCTGGAGCAGCACTGCCGGAGTTGCCACAGTGCGGAGGCCCATCAGAGCGGACTGGTGGTCGATACCCTGGAGGCGCTGCTGGAAGGTGGCGCGCTGGATGGACCGGCGGTGATCGCCGGCAACAGCGCCGCCAGCCCCTTGATCTCCAGACTCAAGGGCGACACCGAGCCGGCAATGCCGATGGACGGCTCCCGGCTGACGGACGGAGAGATCAGCCGGATTGCCGCCTGGATCGACCGGTTGAAGCCGGACGCTGCGGCCGCGGACCGAGCCAAGGGTGACTCCAGGAGCTGGCCCTGGACCCGGTTGGCCCTGCCCCAGACCCCGAGGGTAGAGAGGCGGCAGTGGGTCCGCAATCCGGTTGACGCCTTCATCCTGGCTGCCCTGGAAGACAAGGGCATGGAGCCGGCCCCACCGGCATCCCGGCGCGCCTTGCTGAGACGGGTCCACTTCGGACTGACCGGTCTGCCGCCCTCTCCTGAAGCCATGGCCGCCTTTCTCGAAGACCCCTCGGAGGACGCCTACCGCGACGCCATCGAGAAGCTGCTGGACGACCCGGCCTACGGCGAGCGTTGGGGACGGCATTGGCTGGACCTGGTGCGCTACTCCGACACGGTGGGCGAGTCCGTCGACTACCCCCGGCCCCACATGTGGCGCTACCGGGACTACGTGGTCCGCGCCTTCAACCGCGACATGCCCTACGACCGCTTCATCCGGCAGCAGCTCGCCGGAGACGCCTACAGAAACTATGGGGCGGAGGGCAAGATCGCCACCGGGTTCCTGCACCAGTGGGTGTTCGTGCAGCGAGTGGACTCTCCCCAGACCCGACGGGACTACCTCAATGACGTGGTCGGGACCACCGGTTCCGTGTTCCTGGGAATGACCCTGGGCTGCGCCCGCTGCCACGACCACAAGTACGATCCCATTCCCACGAAAGACTACTACCGAATGGAGGCCTTCTTTGCTCCGGTGACGGTCGGCCCTGAAGCCGTGCCCTTCACCCCCTACGAGCTTCCGGAACTCGAACCCGGACGCTGGAAGAAGAAGGCCGAGGACTGGAAGGACCTGCTGGACCGGCGCAAGGAGGAAGGCGCCAAGTTCAAGGCCGAGCTGGCGGCGCGGGTGGCTCCCCACTACCAGCTCATGGCGCCCCAGGATCTCAAGGACTGGGTGGTCTCCGATCTGAAACGCACCCCTTTCCCCAAGAGATCCCTCTACACCCAAGAGGACACCGAACGGCTGCGACTGATTTCACGACAGGGCCAGCGTTTTGCCAACGTCAACAGTCCCGACTACTACAAGGCCATGGCCTTTGTGGCCTCACAGGGGTTTCGCGCCCACACCGCCGGCCCCCCGACCACCTACCTGCTGAAAGGGGGCAACTACAAGCTGCGGGGCGAGGCCGTGGAACCGGGCGTGCTGAGCGCCGTCACCGGCCATTCCCGGCCGGTCGACTACAAGGGTCTGGACATTCGTTCTTCGCGAGGAAGCTCCCGCAAGCTGCTGGCCGAATGGATCGCCAGTCCCGACAACCCCCTGACGGCCCGGGTGATGGTGAACCGGATCTGGCAGTACCACTTCGGCCGTGGCCTGGTGTCCACGCCCAGCGACCTGGGCAAGAACGGCGGAGGCACCATCCACCGGGAGTTGCTCGACTGGCTGGCCTGGCAGTTCGTCCGGAGCGGGTGGAGCATCAAGGAGATGCACCGGATCATCCTGCAGTCCAACGTCTACCGGCAATCCCTGCGGACACCCCACCTGGAGGCCTACAAGAAGCTGGACAGCGACAACCGCTACCTGTGGCGGCGAAACCCGATCCGATTGGAAGCCGAGATCATGCGGGACAGCGTGCTGGCGGTCAGCGGACAACTCAATCCCGCCATGGGAGGCCCGCCCTTCTTCCCCGATATCGACGATGCCGTGCAGCGGCGCGCCGGGGTGTGGTGGGAGCCGTCGCCGCGCTCGGAACGAAGCCGGCGCAGCGTCTATGTGCTGCAGTGCCGGTCCTTGCAACTCCCCATGGTGGCGGTGTTCGACGGCCCCAATATCAACGAGAGCTGCCCGGTCAGGGACGTCACCACCGTGACCCCCCAGGTCTTCTCCCTGCTCAACAGCAGATTCTCCCACCAGCAGGCCCGCTTCATGGCGGACCGCATCCGGCGGGAGGCGGGCGACGACCCCCAACGCCAGGTGGAGCACGCCTTCCAACTGGCTTTTCAGAGGCCGCCTTCGGCTCTGGAGCGGGACGAGTGCCTGGCCTTTCTGAGGGAGCACCAAGTGGAGCCGGACCTCCCCCCCAAGGTGACGCTGCGGGCCATCCGTTTCGGAAACGACCTGGGCGAGTCCCTGGACAGGCAGAAGGAGCCGGGAGGCGACCGGCTGGCGCGTCTCTGTCTGGTGCTCATCAATATGAACGAGTTCATCTTCCTGGAATGAGTTCCGCCTCAACCAGGCGCCCGGAAAGACAGGAAGCAGGAGGAGCAATCATGGCCAAGAGTGAGTTCGAGGTTTGCTCGCGAGTGGAAAGACCGGACCCGCGCCTGGGAGAGATGGGGCGCAGGGACTTCCTCTACGGATTCGGCAGAGGCGTGGGGAGTCTGGCGCTCACGTCGCTGCTGTGCCGGGACGGCTGGCTTCAGGCGGCCGAAACGGCCCAGGACCCGCTGGCTCCCAAGCAGCCCCACTTCGCCGCCAAGGCCAAGGCCTGCATCTTTCTCTTCATGGAGGGGGCTCCCGGCCAGATGGACACCTTCGACCCCAAGCCGGCGCTGGCCAAGGTTCACGGCACCCCGGTCACCCGCGTCTACGGCAGCCTGGAAAAGCGGATTTACGTAGGCAGCCCCTTCAAGTTTGCGCGACACGGGCAGTGCGGCATGGAGGTGTCGGAGATCTTCCCCCACCTGGCCACCTGCGTGGACGACATCGCCGTGGTCCGCTCGCTTCACACCGACTCGGAGGCCCATCCCGGGGCCTGCTTCATGATGAACACCGGCGTCCCCATTCCCGGCAGTCCCTCGGTCGGTTCCTGGGTCATCTACGGGCTCGGCAGCGAGAGCCAGAACCTGCCCGCCTTCGTGGTTCTGCCCGACCATCGGGGACGAATCTCCGGCGGGGCGGTCAACTACTCCAACGGATATCTTCCGGCCGCCACCCACGGCACCCTGCTGAACGCGGTGGGGGCGCCCATCTTCGATCTTCAGCCTCCGCCGGGAGTCACCCGGGAGCAGCAGCAGGCCGACATCGCGCTGCTCAATCGGCTGAACCGGCCCTACCTGGAGTCCGACCCCGGCAACGAGAACCTGCTGGCCCGCATGAAGAACTACGAGCTGGCCTTCCGCATGCAGTTCGCCGTGCCCGAGGCGGTGGACATCGACAGCGAGCCCGACAAGATCAAGGAGATGTACGGCCTCAACGACAAGATCAAGGAGCCCATGGCCCGCAGGTGCCTGATGGCCCGCCGCCTGGTCGAGCGGGGAGTGCGTTACGTCCAGGTCTACTGCGGCGGCTGGGACTCCCACGAGAACATCGCCGAGGAGCACCGCAAGCGGGGCTACGAGACCGACCAGCCGGTCACGGCGCTGCTGAAGGACCTGAAGCAGCGGGGGATGCTGGATGAGACCCTGGTGGTGTGGGCCGGGGAATTCGGACGCACCGCCGACAACTCCATGGACTTCTTCCGCTCCCATCCCGGCCGCGACCACAACAAGGAGGCCATGGTGGCCTGGATGGCCGGCGGCGGCATCAAGGGCGGGACGGTGGTGGGCGAGACCGACGAGCTGGGCATCAAGGCGGCCGAGAACGTCTACCACCTGCACGACCTCCACGGCACCATGCTGCACAGCCTGGGTCTGGACGACATGCGGCTCACCTACTACCACGCCGGACGCTTCAAGCGCCTGACCGACCTGGGCGGCCGCCTGATCAAGGAGATCGTGTCATAGCCCTCACCTGTTCTATAATGAAATGGAGTCCCAGGCGGAAAAGAAACGCCTGTCAGCCGATGGCTGACGTCAAGCAAGGTGCCCCATGAGAATCCCACGCAATTGGAACCGCTTCCTGGCCGGCGGTCTGGCCTGCCTTTTCGTTCTCTCGGGATCGGTGCTGTTGGCCGACCGGAAGAAGGACCGGGAGCGCGAGAAGTCGCTCCGCACGGAGACCTCGGACCGATACCTGAAGAAGTGGATGAAGCAGGACGTCGGCTACATCATCAGCGCGGAAGAGAAGGAAGCCTTCAAGCGCCTGACCACCGACGACGAGCGCTACCAGTTCATCGAGCAGTTCTGGCTTCGCCGTGACCCGACTCCGGACACCGCGGACAACGAGGCCAAGCTGGAGCACTACCGCCGCATCGCCTTTGCCAACGAACGCTTCGCCTCGGGAAGACCGGGTTGGGAGACGGACCGGGGGCGGATCTATATCACCTTCGGCCCTCCGGACGAAATCGAGAGGCATTCCGCCGGCGGCACCTACGACCGCCCGCCCGAGGAGGGGGGCGGACAGACGATAACCTTTCCCTTTGAAGTGTGGCGGTACCGCTATATCGAAGGCAGGGCCCTGGGAGAGGAGGTCCGGATCGAATTCGTGGACCCCAGCTTCAGCGGGGAGTACCGCCTGGCCTTGAGGTCCAAGGACAAGGATGCCATCTACTACACTCCCCAGATCGGCTTGACCACGGCCGAGATGGCGGGCCTGGCCTACAAGGAAGATCGCGACATCATGGGGGGCACGGGGTTTGGCATGGGCGGAAACCTGCGCCCCTACCAGCAATTCGACCGGCTGAGGCAGCATGCAGCCCTGACCCGGGCTCCCAAGGTGCGCTTCAAGGACCTGGAAACGGTCATCAACACCAAGCTTTCCTACAACCTGCTCCCCTTTCACTTCAGCACCGAGTTCTTCAAGATCACCGAAGACATGGTGCTGACACCCATCACCATCCGCCTCCGCCACCAGGATCTGACCTTCCAGAACCAGGATGGCGTTGAGCGCGCCCGCGTGAACGTCTTCGGGCGCATCTCGACCATTACGGGACGGGTGGTGGAGGTTTTCGAGGACGTCATTTCCCAGGACGTGCCCGCCTCCCTGATGAAGGAGGCGCTGGAACGGGACTCGCTCTATCAGAAATCCCTGAACCTGCGCTCCGGAAGATACAAGCTGGAGCTGGTGCTGAAGGACATTCACAGCGGCAACATCGGGACTCAGTACTTTGGAATGGTGATCCCCCGCTTCCCCGACGACAGCCTGGCCAGCAGCTCCATCATCCTGGCGGACACCATCCAACCCCTGCCTCCGAAACAGGTGGGGAGCGGCATGTTCGTCATTGGGACCAACAAGGTGCACCCCAACGTGGAAGACCGCTTCGACCGGAAAGAGACCATGGGAATCTATTTCCAGGTCTACAACCTGACCGTGGACGACAAGACCCACAAACCGTCAGCTTCGGTTCAATTTGTCCTGAAAAAGGGTGACAAGGAAATCACCCGCCTGACCAAGACCGAGGAGGACCTCGGGGGGGCCGCCCAGCAGATGACCCTGGAACAGCACCTGGCCCTGGGCGCGCTTGATCCCGGCAGCTACCAACTGGTGGTGAACGTCACCGACAACCTGGCCAATCGATCTCTCAGCAAGGCGGCCAAGTTCGAGGTCCGCTGAGGGTTGCCCTTACGCTTTCGGCGTGGTCGGATAGAACCCGTAGTCGACCCGCACTTCCACCCACTCCACCGAAATGCCCTCTCCCATGTGAGGCGGGCGCTCATCCAGGGATATTTCCAGCAGGTTCTCCCCCTTGCGGGGCCGCACCTTCCGCAGGTGAAACTCCAGCCACTGCCCCTGGTAGGGGACGATCTTGTCGGCGTAGTCGCGCAGGCAGATCTCGTCCGCCAGCGACTGGCCGTTCAGCAGGACCGTCAGCCGGTCGGAGGTGAGCAGGTTGTCGATATGCAGCTTCAGAACGACCTGGCGGATCCGGTCCGCCTTGCCCTCGATGTCGTCTGAAATCGTGAAGGGAATGGGGTAGCGCTTGCCGGGTTCGGGTCCGGGAATCTTCAGCGGCAGACTGGCGGGGTAGCCCATTTCGGAGGACCGCTCCGACGAACCGTGAAGCACATAGTGCTTGTCGGCTTCTCCGATCAGCTCCGGGTCTCCGATCTCGGTCAGGATGCGCCGTTCCGTGTCTCCCAACGGCCACTGCATGAACCAGGCATAGAGGCCGTCGGCGCCGCGCCTCCAGTAGTTGGCGGCCGCCGCCCGCACGTTTTCGGGAGTGGGGTAGATCCTCTTGGGAGCCGCCGGCGCCGACCCGGTGGCATCATCCCTGATATAGGGCTGCAGGGTGCCGTAGACGGCGATATCCTTGGCATGGGCCGCTTCGATGACCCAGTCGATGGGCATGTCCACGTCCAGGGTGAAATCGATATAGAGGATGGGCGCCAGGTAGTCGACCAATCCCTCCCGGATCCAGGTTCGCACGTCCAGGCCGTTCTTGAGGCACATCTCCTCGGTGGGATAGACCCGGGCCCCGACCTGGCCCGGCTTGCCGGGCCGACTTCGGACGGCATCGGAGATCTTTGCAACCCACTCGGTCAGCACCGGGGTCGTCGCCGACAAATCCTCCGGCCTCACATAGAGAGGCATTCCCCCCGGAGCCGCCGCGAAGTCCAGCTCCACACCCTCGGTGGCGTACTCGGTGGCCAGCTCCTTCAGCACCGCGTACTGATGGTCGCGAACGAACTCGTGGGCCAGGCCCCGGCCGCCCTCGGGCACCTTGTACTTGTCCTCCAGCCCACCGTAGGAGGCCATGCGCACGCTGGCGAAGAAGTCCATCCCTTTCTCATGGGCGCGGTCGATCAACACCGTCAGCGGGTCCAGGCCCCGGTCGATCAGGCTCTGCATGTTCTCCCAGGTGCGCCAGTAGGCGGTGATCGGGAAGGGACGCATGTCGGCCCCGAAGCGCTGGCCCACCCGGGAGGGATAGAAGAGGCCGTCCCCGCGCTCCACGCCGTAGACAAAGGTATCCACGGCCGTTCCGGCCACCTCGTCAATGGGCACCCAGGCGTCTTCCATGGTCATGGGGGGCTCGAACACGTAGAGATAGTAGTGCCGGGCGTCATTGAAATAGAGGGTCCTTTTCTTGCGCCCCTTCTGTTTGCCGGGGCGGGGCTCAGCCAGGAGGCCGGCGGAGGAGCCGGTCACTCCCGCTCCGCCGGCAACAGTGAGGGCCTGCATGAATTTCCGACGCGTAACGCTCATGGTCACCTCCGAGGATTCCCGTTGGCCGCTGTCTCGAGCCGGCGGTTCCGGCCTGCCTGCCCGCGATCAGGAAGCTGCCTGTTCCGTCGAGCCCTTGTCAAAAGGGCGGAAGCGGCGGCACATCCTCACTTTTCCTGGACGCTTGCGCCGACAGAACCGGGCGGTCCCCCTTCTCTCGAAAACAGCCGCATTTTTTGGAGCCCCTATCTTATACAATTCTCAACCATCCAGTTACAGATTTGCAGACGGAAAGGGATCAAGACCATGAACGGCTTCAGAAACTTCACTCAATGGGTGTTGCCGGCGGCCCTGGCCTGCCTGACGGGCTGCGGGGGGGCGCCGCAACCGGAACAGGGAACAGCTACGGATCTGGCCACCCCGTCGCCGGACCGCCAGCGCCGCATTATCGTCAACGACGACGGAGAAGCGGAGCCCATGGCCAAGGACCGGCCGCTGGAAGCCTACCTGGCCCAGCGCTTTCAGGACGCGGTGGGTTCCCAGGTCGACGCCTACTTCATCTGCGTGGGCAGCACCGACCGCGGACCCGCCACCGGAAAGAAGGCCCGGCTTCAGGACACCCAGAACCGCTGGTTTCCGGCAATGAAAGCGCCGCCTGACATAGACCGAATGACCCGAGCCTACCTGGAAGCCGCCAGGGCAGCCGGAATGGAGATCTTCGCCTCCATCCGGATGAACGACATTCACGATGCCTGGGCGCCCCGGCTCACCTATCCCCTGAAAATGGCCCGGCCCGACCTGTTGCTGGGCGCCAGAGCCGACCACGCCCCCGACGCCGTCATGCGCGCCTTCTGGTCGGGATTCGACTATGCCAGGGAAGAGGTCCGCAACCATTTCCTGGATTTCATTCGCACCTACTGCCGCCAATACGACTACGATGGTCTCGAGCTGGACTACTTTCGCCATCCCCTGTTCTTCAAGCTGGGAGAGGAGCGGCAGCACCTGGACACCATGACCGGGTTCGTGCGAACGGTCCGCGGCGTCCTGCGCGAGATCGGCCGGGAACGGGGCCGGCCCTACCTGCTGGCCATTCGCGTCCCCGACACTCCCGAAATGGCCCTCAGGACCGGTCTGGACGTGGAGCAGTGGATGAAGGAAGGCCTGCTGGATCTGCTGATCGTGGGAGGCGGTTACATGCCCTATGCCGGCCGGTTGCAGACATTCGTCGACCTGGCCCACCGGTACGGGATCCCGGCCTATCCCTGCATCAACCACTTCCGCGAGCCCGTGGCCATGCGCAGCCTGGCCTCCAATTTCTGGGCCATGGGAGCCGACGGGGTCTACCTGTTCAACTACTTCGGTGTCGGTTCCGGCATGGAAGGGGGGCGCATGGTTCCGCAGGTGAGCGACAGCGGCGAACGCCGCAAGGTCTTGAGCCAGATCGGCGATCCGGCATCGCTCCAGGGACTGGAGAAGCGGTTCCCGGCCGACAACGGCGCCTCCATCTTCTACGCCGGCTTCACCAACCCTCGGGGGCAGTTTCCCGTGAGGCTGATGGAGGCCAGGCCGATCGAGCTGGTGGTGGGCGACGATTTCGGGGGAGCGAAGCGGCCACCAAGTGAACTCGTCCTGACCATCGGTGTCGAGGACGTGGCGCCCGGCGAAGGCATCGCCGTCGAGGTCAACGGCGCGCGAGTTCCCACCACCAGCCTGGAGCGCACCGGGGAGACTTCCTTTGCAGCCCGGCTGCAGGAGGAATCCCTCAAACAGGGCCTCAACAGCATTGTCGTCCTGCCCGGCCCCAACTCGACCGGGCGGCTGTCCTCCCGGGTAACGGGACTGGAGCTGCGGGTGAGGTATTGATTCGAGTGGTCAGTGATCAGTGATTAGTGGTCAGTGGAGCGTTTCGGGAGTGGGCCTGCACCTTCCCCACTGGCTCGACAGTCTTAATAACGGCGCGGCGACCGAAACGATGCTTTACGTGTCGATCCACTAACTAACCACTAATCACTGACCACTAACCACTGCCTAATACAGTCCCCCCGTGGCCCCGCCGTCGGCCACCAGCACCTGGCCGGTGATGTCATCGGCGGCCTGGCTGCACAGGAACACGACCAGCGAGGCCAGCTCGGAGGCCTCGCCCAATCGCCCCACGGCCGTCTGTTCCGCCCATTGGGATTCGATTCTCTCGACGGATTCTCCCTGCTTTTCAGCCTCCCGGGCCAACAGGTCGCCCACCAGGGGGGTCTTGAAGACTCCCGGGCACACGGTATTGACCCTGACGCCCTCCCGGCCGAATTCCTGGGACAACAGCTTGCTCAGCGCCGCCACCCCTGCCCGGTAGACCGAGGAGAGGTAGTAGGGAGGATGGGGATCCTTGACGGCCACGCTGGTGATATGGACGATCCGGCCCCAACTTCCCTGGACCATGTGCGGAATCACCCGCCGGCACAGCCGCACCACCGGTAGCAGCACGCCTTCGAACCCGTCCCGCCAGGCGGCCTCATCGTGCGAGAAGAAGTCGCCCATTGGGGGGTGGCCCACGTTGGTGACCAGGATGTCGATGGTTCCGAACCGCTCCAGGGCCTGGTCCACCAGCCGTTCCACGTCTTCCCCGCTGGCCAGGTCGCAGACCGCCGGCAGCACCCGGGCTCCCGTCTCATCGGCAATGGTTCGAGCCGTCTCCAGCAGCCGTTCCCGGTTGCGGGCGCAGATGACCAGGCTGGCCTGCTCCCGGGCCAGCGCCAGCGCACTGGCTTCTCCCAACCCCTGGCTGGCGCCGCAGACCAGGGCGACCTTGCCTTTCAATCCATAGTCCATCGTCCCCCTCCTCTCTCAAAACTGAAGTTCCCGACGTTTCTCTCGGATGGGCCGGTAGCAGTATTCGTTCATCAGCGCCACCGCACCCAGGTCCCCGTGGTCCTTGGCCACGCCGGCATAGGACTCCAGGGCTTCCCGAATGGCCCGGTGAGCCAGTTCGATCTGGCGTCCGGCCTCCTTTTTCCGCCCCTCCCGCAGCGCCCGGCCGGTGGCTCCGAAGGCATCGGCGGCCTCCAGGTAGCGCACGGCGAAACGGAGCCGCTCTGCAAAATATCGGGTGTAGTCTTTCCCCTGCGGCCGGGAGCGCCGATGGGCTTCTTCCATCTGCCGGAGGGCCTCGGCGTAGAGCTGCCGGTCCTGCCTGAGGGCCTCCGACAATCCCCCGCTCTCATAGTGCTTGGTCATCATCCCCGGCACGGGAAACCCGAACCCCAGTCCATGCTGATCCAGGCCCAGGGTGATTTTCTCGATGAGGGCGAAGGCCTCCAGGGCCGGCTCCACCGCCTCCGGCCCGCACACGTGCCGGACCTGGTCGGCATAGGCCTTCTCCGGCGTCATGCCGGCATCCCAGCTTGCCCGGCTCAAGTAGTGCACGGTCGGATCCAGGTCTCCGACGGTCCAATAGCGGGTGTAGAAGCCCGCCCAGCCATTCTGGCGGAGCAGTTGCGTCAACCGGTGCAGGGAGCCGGTCGCCAGTTGAGGCAGCACCCCCACGTTGTCGTCGGCCAGAGTGTAGATGAGCGTGGAAGGAACCCCACCGGGCGGGACCTTCCTCAGCAGCTCCGGTTGGCGCAACTGCCGGCTGGCCGTGTAGTCGATGAAGTTCAGCATCTCTCCGCCGGGCGGCAGCATGCGGGCCACCAGCGGGAACAGTTCCGCCACCACGCCGTTGTAGACGATCCTGATGTCCTCTCCCCCTCCGGGCCGTTTCAGCAGTTGCTTCTCCCGCAGCAGCGAATCGAAGAACCAGAGGCTCGACAGATCGCCCCGCAGCATGGTCTCCACCCGCTGGCCGCCGCCGGGGAACGAGGTCCGGCTACGGGCCTGCTTCCGGAGCTGCTCGTAGGAATCCAGGTCCGCCGCCGGATAGCGGGCCGTCAAACGCCGGTAGGCCCTGCCCGCCTGTCCGACCCAGCTCCGGTGCTCCGGCATGCCCACGTGGACGTGGTCGATGTCGGGATAGGTTTCGACGAAGGCGCGAAAGATGGTGGTGACCATGTCGCGCAGCCCCCGGTCCTGCATGGACTGGCCGCGTCCGGGACCTGCCGTGAGGTCCCCCAACTGCCGCTCCATTTCAGATCCCGGCAGGACCTTCATGAACTCCTTGGGCCACTGGAAGGGCTGAATGGACAGTCCGGTCTCCATGCCCAGGCGGTTGGCTTCCTTCAGGATGCCGCGAACCAGTCCGATGGCACGCCGGCGCATTTCTTCTCCGGATTGCGCGCCCACGAACTCGGGATTGGTGAAAAACTCCATGGCGCCGAACCGCGGCTGGCCGATGGTTTCCGGCCCGATGGGATGGCGGTGGCCGAAATAGAGGACGCCGGGAGGCTTCTCCATCCCTCTGAAGCTGTAGTGCACAAAGGGCTGGGCCGGCCACAGGGCGCAGTGGATGCGGTTGTACTTCATCTTGGCGATCTGACGCAGAAAGCGCCGGTTCTCCTCCAGGCTCCAGGAAACCGGCCCGTGGGGCAAATCGTTCACCAGGCGCCAGCAGCGGATGCGCAGGTTGGGCTCCAGCACCAGGTCCAGATCGGGCAAGCCGGACCACCGGCGGCGGTCGGGAAAGACGTCCCGGTTCACCAGATATCTGACCCCCAGCCGTTCGCCCAGGTCGTAGGCGGCCCACAGCACCGCCACCGGACTGCCCCCGCCCACCAGCAGCGTCGGAACCGGGCCGTTCAGGCTTCGGAGAAGCAGTCCCTGGTCGCTCAAGTCGGGCCAGTGATTCCCGGCGGCCTCGGCCAACAGCGGATTGCTCTGGGGACGACCGACCAGAATGACCGCTCCGGCCTCTTCCCCGGCAGCCGGCGCCACCGAGGCCGACACCTCGAACAGCTTCTCCAGCATGGAGGCCAGTTCCGAAGCCGCCAGGCTCTCCAGCTCGCTGGCCTCGCCGCCCACCACGATGGCCACCCGCGGCCGTTCCTGCTCGAGCAGGCAGGCCGGAGCCACCAGCAGCGTCACCGCAAGACACAGTAGACGAACCCCAGATGGTCTGCTCATGACGGCTCCTTTGGATGTCGAACGATGAGGATGACATTCTACGACAAATACCCCCATCCGCAATGAGGATGAACCGATGTGGATTCAACACAAAAAGCACTATCAGTTGAGCCTTTTGCAAAATGGCTCGCGAGGAGGTGCTTTTGGGAAGGCTGCTTCCTATTCGCCGCGTTCGCGGCTGTGGCAGTGCAGGGTTCATACGACCCCAGGCTTCCGCCTGGGGCTACACGCTGGCGCTGCTTCGCAGCTCTATAAGGATGGCCTGTAGGGGGCGTCTCGCCGGGTTACCGACTCCAACCGCAGCTTCGCAGCTCTCCCGTAACCCACGATACTGCAATGGGGAACGTGCTTGTTTATTTGGAATGAAGCGTTTGCAAAAATCGGCAGAGGGATCTTTTCCCGGAATGGCCACAAAAGGCACAAAAAAGAACCCTCGGATCGTCAAGACTCGAAATTAAGCAACTCATTTTGTGCCTTTTGTGCTTTTTGTGGTGAATGCCGGAGCTTGCAGTCCTTCACCTTTGCCGCCTCCGTGCCATTCCCGATTGGGAATTTGCAAAAGGCTCAGTCTATTGGTGTTCGTTCGTGTCCATTCGTGGTTCGTCGTTTTCCTTTGTTTCCTTCTTCGTGGCCCTCCGTCGTCTTTCGTGGTCCTTCGTGGATAACTCTTTTTCCCACTGTGCTATTGGTGCTACAGTGGGCGGGCGCCTGCACCCCCGAGTTATTGGTTGCGAAACTACCGTAGATGATCTCACCTATCCGGTGAGGGGTCACACCTGAAGAGAAGGAGTCCCCACAATGGAATTCAACCGACGAACCTTCCTGGAAACGGGAGCCCTGGGCATGGCGGCCTGGGGAGGGTCCCTGGCCGATTTGCCCCTGCAAGGGAAGGCTGCCGGCAGTTCTTTCCAAGGGTCCCCCAAGGACAGGCCACCGGCCTATCCGGTCATCTACAACTGGGACGGGGCCCCTCACGACTACTCCGAGTACCCGCAATCGGTGGAGCAGTTCGTGGAAAAGGCCTACGCCCCCATGAAGGATACCCAGGTGGGGGCTCACTTCTGGTGCACCGGCGAACACGAGGCCAAGTGGCCTTCCGAGACCATCGAAATGGCGGGCGACTCCCAGGGCCGCCTCTACGACACGGTGCGGTCCATGCGGCACAACGAAGGCATCCGGGAGCTGCTGCGCAAGGGCGAGAATCCCTATGCCGCCCTGGTGAAGCGGGGTCATGAGCTGGGAATGCACGTCTACGCCTCCATCCGCATGAACGACAACCACTTCAACGGACTACAGCTCGAGGACATGGCCGAGGCCAGCATCGAAGGCCTGACTCCCTTGCGCAAGCAGCACCCGGAGTGGTGCCTGGGACCCCGCCAGGCTCCCAGGTGGTTCGCGGCCTCCTGGAACTTCGCCATCCCCGAGATTCGGGAACTCCGCCTGCAGAGCGTCACCGAGGTCTGCAAGCTGGCCGACTGGGACGGAGTCGAGCTGGACTGGCAGCGCCACGCCTTTCACCTGCCGCTGGATGACGCCTCCCGCCTCAGCTATACCCTGACCGACCTGCAGCGCGCCTTGCGTTCCATGACCCGCCGCCTGGCCCGGGAGAGGGGCAGGCCCTTCTACGTTGCCGTTCGGGTGGCCACCACCATGGAGGCCTGCCGGCGCATCGGCTACGACCTGAAGACCTGGGTCCGGGAAGATCTCTGCGACATGATGACGGCCGGGGGTGGAGCTCTGACCGACTACGGCGTGGAAGTGGAAGCCTTCCTCGACCTGCTGAAGGGCAGCGGAATCCGCTTCTATCCCGGCTTCGACAGCGGCTTCTGGGGCCCTCACCAGGGACTGAAGCCTCACCAGGAATGGCATGAGGCCATGGTGCGGGCCGCCGCCACCGGCTACTGGGAACGGGGGGCCGACGGCATCTACTGCTTCAACTGGCACGCCAACGAGAGGACCCGCCGGCCGCTGCTGACGACGGTGGGATCGCTCGGGACCCTCAAGGGAACCGACAAGGTCTACTCGGCCCTGCACCGCTACATCGGCGGCTGGCCCTTCAGCGAGCCCAAGGAAGGAAACTGGGCCGGCGCCGACCTTCACGACCGCCTCTATGGAGAAACCCCGGTGGCGCTCTACCGGACACTGACGGAGGAAGGACCTCGCTTCCACGTCAAGGTCTACGACGACGCGGTCCAGGAAGCTCGCGAAGGGAACCTCGAGTCCGCCGAGCTGCAGGTGGAACTGAAGCACCGCTCGGTGGCGGACAAGGTTGAAGTCAGCCTGGACGGGACCCTGCTGCCCGAGCCTCAGGTGCGCAACCTGGCCGCAGAGGACCCGAACAACCCCTCCGACGTGGCGGAAAACAGTTGGCTGGTGTGGAAGCTGCGGCCGCAACAAGCCGCCCGGGGCACCCACCTGGTCCAGGTTCGCCTGCTGAAGCGGGACGCGCGGCTACGGCCGCCGCTGGTGGTGCAGAGCGTGGAGATCCACTTGAACTATCGGGGGTAGCGTGGGAACTGGGTGTTGGAAGGACGCTACTAATTCGCCGCCTACGCGGCTTCGGCAGCGCGGAATTCACACGACCCCGGGCTTCCGCCCGGGGCTACCCTGAGCCGCAGCTACGCTGCTCTATAGGGATGGCCTGTAGTAAGCGTTTCCTTGCCTACCCACGCCAACCGCAGCTTCGCAGCTCTCCCGGAACTCACAACACTGCCAGGGAATAGGATTTTTCAATTGAATCGTGTGCTGCCTAGGGTGGACCTGCCGGATCTTTTTTGCGGATGCGTTCCGCCAACACCTTGGCCCGTTCCGGGTCCAATTCCTCGAGGATTTCAACCTGCGCCTCCGCCAAGGCCTCGTCCCCCGCACTCAGGTAGAGCAGGCCCAGGTGGAGCCGGACTTCGGCATTGCGGGGGGAGAGGCTCGCGCTTCGGGACAGGGCCTCGATAGCCTCGCGGGTGCGGCCCAGGCGGGCCTGGGTCAGACCCAGGTTGACGTAGGCCCTGGCTGAATCGGGCCGGAGGCGCACGGCCCGGCGGAAGGCCGCCACGGCCTCCTGCAGCCGGCCCAGTTGACTGTAGGCCATCCCCAGGTTGGCGTGGGCTTCGGCATCTTCCGGCTTCAGGCGGACCGCTTGCCGGAAGGACTGCAAGGCCTCCCGGGTGCGGCCTTTCCGGGCCAGAGCCACCCCCAGGTTGTAGTGGGCTTCGGGGGAATCGGGGTCCAGGGCGGCAGCCTGCCGAAAGGCCGCCAGGGCTTCCTCCCGATGGCCTTGGCGCGCCCGGGCCAACCCCAGGTTCAGGTGGGCCTGGGCACTGTCGGGGTCGACCCGGAGCGCTTGCAGAAAATGGCCGGCCGCCTCGGCTGCCCGTCGCCGCTCCAGGGATTCCCGCCCCAGACCGAGGTGGGCCTCCACCAGCAACCGATCGGACTGCAGGGCCCGCCGGAAGGATTCCATGGCCGGGCGGCCCTGCTGCCGGTTGACCAGCCCCAGCCCCAGGTGCGCCTTGGCATAGTTGGGGTCGACCGCCAGCGTTCTCCGATATTGCTCGACAGCGGCGGCGAACCGGCCCTGTCGCCGCATCGCCTCGGCCAGGTTGAAACGGGCGATGGGGCTGTCGGGATCGATGTCCAGCGCTCGTTCCAGGCTGGCCCGAGCCGCATCGTAGGCCCCGGTCTCGGCCTGGGCCATGGCCAACTTGACCCAGGGCTCGGCGAAGGGAGCGCCCTTCCGCTCCAGGGTTGCCGTGAGCCGGTCCAGGCCTTGCCGCAGGTTTCCCGGGGTCTGCACTTCAGCCATCCCCAGATAGAGATTTCTTTCCCACCCGGATAACGACTGGGGAAAGTACAACAGCGGCCGCTCCCTCTTTGGGGAATGGTCTTCCTGCAGTGGCGCCAGCAGATCCCTCCCGGGAGGACCCTTCTGAATCCGGTGATCGGTCATGACCGCGTGCACCACGTCCTGAGCCCGCCGCTTGGGCATGTGGCAAACGGTGCAATCGCCGGGAGGCGCCTCTCCGTGGACGGCGGGCGAGGGCCGGTCGTGGCAGCTCAGGCAGCGTTCCCGGTAGTGCCTGACGGCCTCCTCGCCTCGCAATTTGCGGTGGGGGTCATGGCAGGTGGTGCAGGTCATGGCGCCCCGGCTCAGTCGGAAGCAGGCCGACTGCCGCATCCGGTAGCCGGCGCTGTCGATCTCGAAACGATCGGGCGGGACCTCCGTGTCGGGGTCTCCGAGATCGAAGTGGAGGATGTAGTTCGCCAGCGACTCCCCCGGCTGGAAGGAATAGACCGGCCGGCCCGACCGCCTGAACCGCGGCGCCGCCGCCGCCGCTTCCAGGTGACATTGCAGGCAGACATCCAACTGTCTTTCGGGGCTCAGCCCGGCGGGATTGACAATGGATTGTCGGATCTGTTCGGCCGCGGCCGTTCCGCTCGATGCCAGCTTCACGTGATCGGCGCCCGGGCCGTGGCAACGATGGCAACCGATGCCGGAGGGTAGTTCCGTCCTGAAAACGTTTCTTTGACCGTAGCGGTCCGAGGGCTCCGGGAGCAGCGGATAGCCGTTGTGACAGAACAGGCAGGAGTGGGTGACCCGGCGGCCGAAGTCTTCGTGGTCCGGGTGGTCGTAGCCGGGGCTCATCCCCCAGCGCCGGATCTGCGGATACCAGGTCACCGGCATCTGCCGCAGCACGCCCCCCTCATCCAGGCTCAGATAGCTGCGGGCGTGCTCACCCGATCCGATGATCCAGTCCACCTCCCGCTCCAGGACGTTCCTCTCGTTTCCGTCGGCGTCCAGCCGGTAGCGCCTCTGGAAGAAGCGCCCCTCCCGTTGAATCATCCGGTAGTGCCGATTGGAGGGGGCGTGGTGGAAGTGGTTCTCCCGGATGTAGTCCTCGATCACGTTGTCCGGCGAGGGCCGGTAGAAGGAGCGGGCCATGGCCACTTCCCCATAGCTCCGGTAGATCTCTGCATGACAGGATTGGCAGACCTGGGAGGAGAGAGGGGAGTCGGAGGGGTCTTGGCCGGATCGGGTGTGGCCGGCCCACGGCCAGAGCCAGGCCAGGCCAATCACACCCAGCCCCGCCCAACCCATTCGGCGGGAGAGTTCCGCAACCGTCATTTCCACGATCCGAGACAGGACACCAGGTACCACCCCGGGCGGACGCGGTCAGCCACGGCAGAGGCAGGAAGGAAGGGCTGCCCGGCGAATCTACTTGTCCCTCTTGGCGTCGAAGGTGGTCTTCACCTGAGCCGCCAGCGCCTGGATCATGCTGTTGGCTTCGGCGGCATAGGGACCCGAAGGTTCCAGCTCCACGTATTTCTTGAAGGCCTCCAGGGTCCCCGGAGGCGGAATGGACCTTCCCTGCTCGTCCACCGTGGCCATCCCCAGCAGGCAGACCCCCAGCTGGTACTGGGAATTGGCGTGGTCGGGATTGGCTTCGATGGCCTTCTTGAAGGCGGTGATGGCCCCCTCGTTTCGCCCGCTGTTCACCAGGGTGGCTCCCAGGTTGAAATAGGCCAGGGCCGCGTCTCCGGGGTTCAATTCCAGGGCCGTTTTGATGGCCGCCAGGGCTTGATCGGTCTGGTCCATCAGACCGTGCAAAAGGCCCAGGTTCATCTGGTACTTGGCTCCCACCTTGGAGTCGGGGTTCTGAGCCAGAACCGTCAGGGCCTGCCGGTAGCTGTTGATGGCATCGTCGTATTTCCGCAATGCCCGGTTCGCCTCTCCCATCTCGGCAAAAATGATGTGCTGCCGGGGATCCATCTCGGCCGCCCGGACATAGGCCTGCAGGGCCTGCCGGTAGCGCCTGGCGTGGAAGTGTTCCCGGCCCTTCTTGAACTCGTCGTTCATGTGGCCGAACTTGCGTTCTTCTTCCTTGGCGCGATCGGCAGCGACCTCGGCGGCCGAGCGTTTGGCCAGGGCCTCCTGGCGCTTCTTCTTCAACTTGGCGATCTCCTGGAGATCGAAGTCCACCTTGACCGGCTCGGCGTCATAGGCAAAGGTGTCGCCGGGCCGCGCGGTTCGGTATATCCTCACGCTGGGCACGGCGTGCATTTCGGTGCCGTTCACGTGCACACTCACCCGGTAGTAACCCAGCGGGATGGCTCCGTGAAAATAGCGCCCCTTCTTGTTGGTCTTGACCGTGAACCTGCGCTCGATCTGGGTGTCATCGACGTGAATCACGGCGCCCCTCACGGGCTTGCCGTCCACCCCCTTGACCTGCCCCATCACCTGAGCCCTCTGAGCCTCGCAAACTTCGGGGGCGAACAGGCCGAAGAGCGCCACCGCCAGCAGCGGCAGCCCTGAAGACTTGACCAGTCGTGACATGCGACCTCCTGTTCCCGGCATGCCCGCAGCACCCGGAGATCCTGATGGCGCGACCGGATCAAGGGAAAACTCCTCCGGCCGCCGCCATTTCCACTGATATTTTCGTTTTGCCATCATAGCACCATGCACGGGTTTAGGGAAATCGGATCACTGAGCAATACCACCTACTCGGCTACCGTCAAAGCGCTCCGGGCGATCACCGACTGGCCGCCGGCCCCCGGCGCCCGGGTCATCACCGTCAGACGGTACTTTCCAGGCTGCACGCTCTTGAAAGACAGGTTGAAAACCACCGTGACTGTTCCCTGCCCCCAGGACTGGGTCATGCCCTCCCCCAATGAGATCAAGGGAAACCGGCTCACCCGACCGCTCTCGTCGGTGAGCTGGACCCTGGCCGTCATCTCCCGGCTCTCCCGGGGATGCTGCAGGTTGTGGAGCCGGTAATAGAAGGTGACCGGCTGCCTGCGGTCGATCGGCTCGGCCGCCACGGGATCAATCCGGACGTCTCTGAAGATGAGCGGGTCGCGGCTCGCCAGTAGATCCTGCTGCTGCCCGGCGCTCAGATCGGCCAGGGGAATGAGCCGCTGGCTCAGCACCAGGGGACCGCTCTCCAGGCCTGCCGGGGGGACCGGGAGGGCAGGCGATGCTGCCGCCAGACTCCTGCCATCCGCGCGCGGCTCCTGCACGGGAATCCCGAACGCCTGCTGCACCGATCCCATCCTGGCCTGGTTGCTCTCCCTCACCACCGCCTTGACCGTGTACTGGCCAGCAGGAATCTCCACCTCCGTCTTGGCGATGAATCCGCGCTGAAGCATGGAGCGGTAGCTGGATTCGCTCAAGCTGAGCTCTACCTTCTGCTCGGAACCGTCCACGTGGGCGCTTTTTTCATCGTAGACCGCCACCACCAGATTCAGCAGGTTCGTCCGTCGCCCCTTCTGATGATGAAAGGGAATGGCGGCGACATTGACCTTGGTGAAGACGCTCAAACGGTGGCGGTCCTCCTTGAGAGGAGAGGACCGAAAATCCAGTTCCAGAGGGATGCGGTCGAAGCGGCCCGGCGCCTCCAGGGCAAGTTGGAAGTCTTCGTTCTTGCGCTCTTCCTGGGACAACTCTTCCCGGGGCGCAAAGTAACCCCGGCGGTAGCTGAGCTCCAGTCCGGGGCGGGCCACCTCCACCCGGATCCGGTGGTATTTGCCGCTGGCCTTCTGATCGTGGGAAGCGTAGGAGAGGACGTAGTAGAAGGACCGAGCGTCTCTGATCTGCCGGAAACCCGCCACAAGGTCATTGCTGGCGCGATAGAAGATCCCCCCGGTGTCTTCCGTCAGCCTTTCCAGGGGGAAGTCCCCAAAGGCGATATCCGTAGACAGCGGAGCCGTCTCCAGACCCTTGGTGTCCACGGCATTGAGGGTCACCCGGGACCGCAGGGCCTGGTCCACCATCCGATCCACTCTCCAACGCAAGGACCGGGCCGGGACAAATCCTTCCGACAAAAACACCAGCGACTTGCTGCCCCGGAAATACTGGAAGTAGCGAAGATGCTGGCGCAGGCTGGCCAGCAGGCGGCGGATTGACGCCTGGACTTCATTGTATTGCCGCCATGCCTCGAATTTCTCACTATCGCTCACTCGGCCCTGGAGATCGCCTTCCACAATCCTGATGGCACGTACATCCGACATGATTCGGCCAGGGCGGAGCAAGTTCAGCTTTCCCGCACCCAAATCATCGATCCGATCCCGCAACAGCTCCCGGTCGCCGGTAAAGGGAATGCGCACCGACCCGGAGGCCGAGAAGACTCCGACCTGGTCCCGGGGCCCCATCTCTTCTTCCATGAACTCCTGAAGCGCAGAGATGACCCACCCGAAGAATTTGACAGAGCGCTCGGTCAGGTCGTCGATAAAAAAACTGATGAGCTTGCCGGGATCGCCCTCGGAGCCTTGCAGGGGCCGCAGGGCGCCCGTCTCGGCCGCGGCTTCCCCGGCGGGGTCCGCCTGATCCTGACTAGCGGGGGCCCGACTGGACTCGATCTCGAAGCTCTGAATCCGCTGGCGCTTGCCGTCTTCGAAGAGCTTGAAGTCGGCGGCGGTCAGGTCGGTGACGAATCGTCCGGACTTGTCGGTGACGGTGACGTTGACCGGCACCACGTTCACCGGGACCGTGATTGTAAACTCCGAGCCTGAATCCGCTTCCCCGGAGGCGCCGGATTCGTTCCCCCTCTTCTGGGCCGCACCGGCGGCGGCTGGGACCGAAAGCGTCAGGAGCAGGCAAACCGCTACAGGGAAGGCGAAAGACGGATGGCAGGATCGAAACGGCATCGTCTCTACCGCAGAAGGTGATGAAGGGCCCGGAAAGCCCGCTACTGCAGCACCGTCACCGTGGTCCGGGCGCCCACCGACTGGCCGCTGGCGCCCGGCGCCCGGGTCATCAGCGTCAGCTTGTACCGGCCGGGCTCCACGTTCTTGAAAGACAGGTTGAAGGCCACGTTCACGGCGCCCTCTTCCAAGGGCTCGACCTGGCCTTCGCTCAAGGTGATCAGCGGGAACCGGCTGACCTTGCCCCAGCGGTCGGTCAGTTGAATCTTGGCGGTCATCCCCTGGCTCTCCTGGGGATGCATCAGGTTGTAGAGGGTATAGAAGAAGGTGACGGGGTATTGGCGGTCGATCCGGTCGTCCAGCGGAAGATGAATCTGGACGTCCCCGAAGATCAGCGCTTCCCCGCCCTCCAGCAGACCGGCCTGCAGCTCGGCGCTCAGATCGGCCAGGGGCGTGAGCTGCTGGGTCAGCACCAGGTGGCTGCTCTCCAGGCCACCCGCGGGCACCAGTGGATCGGGGTCTTCGTCCGCCGGGGCCGGTTCCACCGATTCCGAGGATACGAACTCCTGGGGAAGGGCGGGGGCGGCGGCTTCCGCAACCCCGAGGTCAGCCGGAGATTGCGGGGCAGCCGGAGCACTCTCGGGAATGGGCAGGGTGACCGTCTCGTCGAGGGACCCCATGCGGGTGCGGTGGCTTTCTCTGACCACGGCCTTGACGTTGTAGACGCCCGCGGGAATCTCCCACTCCGTCCGGGTGGTGAAGCCGCGCTGGAGCATGGTGCGGTAGCTGGCATCGCTCAGGTTCAGCTCGATGGTCTTTTGGGACCCCTCCACCCTTTGGCCCTCCTGGTCGTAGACCATCAGCACCAGGTGGAGCAGGTTCCGGCGCCGTTCTCCCTCCTGCCTAAAGGGCACCCTCTCAATCCTGACGTTGGTGAAGACGCTCAGGCGGTGGCGGTCATCCTGGGCCGGGGATGACCGGTAGTCCTGTTGCAGCGGAATCTGGTCGAAATTTCCAGGGGCGGCCAGGGCCAGTTGAATGTCTTCGTTCTTGCGGTCCTCCAGGGAGAGTGTCTTCCGGGGCGCAAAGTATCCCCGGCGGTAGCTGAGCTCCACGGTGGGCCGGTCCACTTCCACCCGGATCTTGTGGTATTTTCCGTCGGCCTTCTGATCGGGGGAAGCGTAAGAGAGCACGTAGTAATAGGACTGGGTATTGCTGATTTGGCTGAGGCCCGCCACCAGGTCGTTGTTGTCGGTGAACAGGACGCCCCCGGTTTCCTCGGTCAGTTTCTCCAGCGGGCGGCGCTGATAGGTCTGGTCGCGGTAAAGACTGGAGAATTCCCTGCCCATGGTCAAGCCCGCGTTGAAGTCCTCCTGGCTGATCGGCTCGCCGGTCAGGTTCCTGACCTGGTCGTTGTTGGCGGCCTCGAAGCCGACGGTATGGAGTCCGCGAATGTCCACCACATTGAGGGCGACCCGGGAGCGCAGGGCGCGGCCCACCACCTGGTCCAGCCTCCAGCGCATGGACCGCGCCGGAACGAATCCGTCGGAAAACAGCACCAGCGATTTGCTGGCCGTAAAGTGCTGCAGGGTCTGGACATGGTGGCGCAAGGCGGCCACCAGCCTCTGGATGGCCGCCTGGGCTCCCGAGTACTGATGAAAGGCTTCGGCCCGCACGTGCTGTTCGATGTCGCCCGGGTCCAGATCCCTCACTTCAGCGCACCTGCTGGCCTCCCTGAAGGCCCGGGTGAAATCGATTCCCCGGTGCCCGTCCACGATCCGGATCACCTGCACGTCGGTCATGACCGGGCAGCGGCTGCGGTAGGGGCGGGACAGGTAGAACTTGCCCACGTGGAGTTCCTCGATCCGCTCCCGAAGCAGCTTGCGGTCGCTGGTGAAGGGCATTCGGACGCGTCCCGAGGCTGAAAAGACGCCCACCTGGTCCTCAGGCCCCATCTCCTCGGCGATGAACTTCTGCAACGCCGATACGACCCAGAAAAAGTACCTGGGCGACCGGGCCGTCAGGTCGTCGATGAAGTAGCTGACGAGCCGGGTGCGGTCGTCTGCCTCCTGGGCTGCAACCGGCGCACCGGGAGTGGGCGCCCCCGTTCCACCCCCGTTTACATCCGTCCTGACCTCCAGTTGGCTGGATTCCACTTCGAAGCTTTGAATCCGCTGGCGCTTGCCGTCCTCAAAGAGCTTGAAGTCCTCGACGGTCAGGTCCTTGACCGGCCTGCCGGCCCTGTCGGTGACGGTGACGTTCACCAGCACCACGTTCACCGGGACCCTGAAGGTGAAGGCCGAGGACGACTCCTCGGATTTCGGCTCCTCTTCGTCAGGAGCAGCGGGCAGTGGCGTTGGAGCCCACAAGGCCACAGTCAGCCCGATGGCCGACAAAGAGGCGCAGAGCCGAAGCCAGGTCCGTAGATGCATCGTCATTCGACCCATGATTGAAGAAGAGGAAGGTCGCCTTTTATTTTACACCATCGGCCGGCCGATTTTGTTTGATTGAATTGACATCGATGCACAGGATTTTTCAGGAAGCGGCCAGCTTGTATTCCTGAACATCCGCAATTCGCACCGGATCATCGCCCGAGCCGGCTTCCGGTGCAGCCACCTCACGTCCTGTTCATCCTGTTCATCCTGTTCATCGATGTTGAATATGAAGCAAGTGTCGATTCCACTGCCTGGTATCCTACCAGCCCCCAACCGCATCAGCCCGCCCGTTCCGGAAGCGATGCCTCCGACCGCCGCCCATACAGGGCGAATTTTTGTTCAAGACTGGCAGGCTTGGAGGGAAGAGGGGGGAGGGCTGAATCTGTGGTGCTGGTGGGTAGAGAAGGGGATGGCAGAGGGGTTGGAGGCGATGGTGGGGAGGCGAAGGGATGGATTGGAGGATGGTAGGCAGGGGTGGGCGGCCCGTAGAGAGGGTTGGGGGCTGGCTGGTGGGTTGAGGGGGGGCTTCAGGCTCTCAGAGGGTTGAGCACGGCCTTGAGGGCGGCCTGGGGTTGACCGGCATAGAAGCGATGGGCCTGGGGCAGGTAGGAGAAGCGACCCTGACAGCGGACGATGGAGATGGCGGCATTGGTCATGGCGGCGAGGTTGCGGGGCAGGTGGCCGACATGAGCGCGGCAGCGGTCTTCGTCCCAGGAGAGGTCGCGGACATGATGGAGTCGATTCTCGATTTCCCAGTGACCTCGGACCAGAGCCATCAAGCGTTGGGAGTCGGCCTCTGCGGGGGGCAACGAGGTGAGGCCGTAAACGACTTCGGTGCTTCTGGCGCCGGTCTTCAGGTGGGTGCGCTCCCGCTGGATGCGGAAGGCTTGGCGGCGATAGGGCAGGCGAGCATAGTCGTTCCACTGCTTACCCGTCAGGTCGAGGCGACGGCAGCGGCGGGTTTCGATGCGCCCGTGAGCCTTGTCGAGAGTTTCCCGCTGAGAGGCGACGCAGGCGGGCGCCTCCCAGTCGATGGCCTTGAGGTCCTCCAGCAGGGTGGGCTGGTTGTGCTTCACCGCCGTGGCCACCCAATGGGCCTGACCCTGTTCGACCACCAGGCGCAGAGTGTCCCCCTGCACATGCAGCGCATCCAGGCTGACGGTCCGACCCGCCAAGCGCAGTTGACTGACCAGGGTGCGCACCGCCGGGATCTCGTTGCTCTTGTCCCGGACCGCTTCCTGGCCCAGCACCAGGCCCGACCCATGTTCGAGGGCGGCCACCAGCAGCGTGCGGCCCCGGGGGTTGTGGCGGGAGGCGCCGCGCACCTGCTTGCCGTCGACGGCGACCGGGGCTGGGTGGCGGCTCATCCTGCTGGCCCAGAGCCGCAAGGCCCGGTCGAGGGTGTCGGGAGGCAGCCGCGCCAGCACGTTGTGGAAGGTGGTGACGGTGGGGGCCGTATAGCGGTTCAGTTTCTTGCTGTAGTAGGCGCGCAAGGCGGCCAACTGCTTCTGAGTGAGACGGGAGGCAAACTCGGCGATGGCGGTCACGCCTCGGCAGCCGGCCAAGCGTGCCGCCACGGTTATCGTCAGCAGGGTGGCCAGCGGGTAGCGCTTGCCCCGAGGCCTGCGGAACTCCTCCACCGTGCGCAAGGTCTCGAACAGAGAGCGCAGGCTTCCCTCGCCCAAGGGCTTGGACTCCCCTTGGCTGCGCCAATCGGGGGAATCATCCAGTTGACTCAGTTGCTGACAGGCATCCGCTTGCAGAGGGTACACGAAGATCTCCTTGGGTTGACCGTGAAGGCACCAGCGCGCGCTGCCCCCGGGCTGGCGTCGATAGCCCCGCGTCCTGCCCAGCCTCAGCCAGTTGGAAGCCCGGTAGCAGATGCCCCCAAAGCGGCTGGGGTCGACGAAGGTCTCGGCCACCAGCACCGGATGGCCGTGCAGCGCTCGCATATCCCTCGATACCCGCCGCAGGCTCAAGCCCAGCACCCGCGAGGCCAGATTCGGTCGATGGGGGCCGGGCAACACCACGAAGCGGGTGTTGTTGGCAATCAGATGCAGCCGCCGGAACTGCTGCTGCGGAACCCATCCAATCCACCGGTCCCGCGCCTTCAGCTTGAAGGCTCCTGCCTGCCAGCCCACCAGCGCCACCCACTCCCCGTCGAATTCCGCCACGTGACGCAACCCGCACCCCACCAGACCCTGAAACGGCAAGTAGTGATGCTGCCGAACCAGTCGGTCCCAGCGGCGGCGCTCCTCCAGCCCCCGGGTCGGCCGCACCCGCACCGCTCGCAACGGCCGCTCTTTCAGCACAGCAACTCGGGAGGTGTCCATCGCCATCCCTCCCATCATCCCAGATCAGTTCCCGATTGTCCAGACTCAATCCTACCCCCATTGCTCTTAATCAAATGCCCGTCAACAAAAAATGGCCCTGGCCGCCCATACTTGGGGCTGGTTTTAATCCTAGAAATGTGCGATATGAGACTATCCCATCGCGTTGGAGCAACCATGGCGGCACGAACCTTCATTTCGGCACTGTTGGCTGTCCTGCTCGGCTTGCGCCTGGCCGGGGCCTTCGCGGCCCCGCCCGAGGGGCCGCCTCCCCGGGGAACCGAGAGTCAGAAGCAGGTGGTGCAATACCTGTTCGACTTCCTGGACCAGAAGGAAGGGGCCCTGGAAGCCTTCGAGGCCCAATGGGAGATGAGCCTGGCGCCGATGGTGGTGGAAACGCTGCGTTTCTTCGCCCCCCGCCAGGAGCTCCTGTTCGACGACGAGACCCCGGCAGGCAAGCTGTGGGACCTGCTGGAGAGAAAGACCGGACAGGACGTGGACCGGGATCTCTACCCCATGATGGAGTGGCTGTGGGAACAGGATTTCCAAATGCATCCCTTCTATCCGGCCTTCAAGGCGGAAATCCACGCCCCTATCGACGAGCGGTTTCACTGGTGGTTCTATCCCGGCATGAAGCACGCCATCCGCCTGGACGAGATCGTGTGGGGTGGGGTGAAGGTGGACGGCATCCCCCCTCTGGAGCATCCCCGGTTCATCGAGGCCGGCGAGGCCGCCTACCTGGACGGGTCCGACGTGATCTTCGGGGTATACCTCAACGGGGAGGCCAAGGCCTATCCCAAGCGCATCCTGGCCTGGCACGAGCTGTTCAACGACACCGTGGGCGGCATGGAGGTGACCTGCGCCTACTGCACCCTGTGCGGGTCGGCCGTTCTCTACGACCAGCGGATCGGCAAGCGGCAGTTCGATTTCGGGACCAGCGGCTTTCTCTTCCGCTCCAACAAGCTCATGTACGACCGCCAGACGCGCTCGCTCTGGTCGGCCCTGGAAGGGGTCCCCGTCACCGGCAAGCTGGTGGGTTCGGAACTGAAGCTGAAACGGCTTCCCATCGTGACCACTACCTGGAGCGCCTGGAGAAAGAGCCACCCCCGAACCCGGGTGCTCTCGCTGGAAACCGGCCACCGGCGGGACTATGGCGAGGGCGTGGCCTACCGCGCCTATTTCGCCACTCAGGAACTGATGTTTCCGGTCCGCTATCGGGACCGCAGGCTCGACAACAAGCAGGAGGTGGTGGCCCTGCTGCTGGAGGGAGAGGCAGTGGCCTATGACACCGCATTCCTGGGAGAGAACCCGCTCCACCAGGACCGGGTCGGCTCGCAGTCGGTGGTCATCCTGACCGACCGGTCGGGCGCCAACCGGGTCTACGACGCCACCGGCGTGACCTTCACCCGCTGGAACCGCAAGGCCAGGCTGACCGACAGCCGCGGGCGATCCTGGAATGTCAGCGAGGAGGCCTTGACCAACAAGGCCGGAGAGAAACGCCTGCGGCTCCCCGCCCATCGGGCCTTCTGGTTCGGCTGGCACAACCAGTTCCCCAACTCCCGCCTGGTGCGTTGATCTTGTATTTTTCGTGGCCCTTCGTCAGTCCTTCGCGTGCCTTCGTGGATTCCTCTTTTTTTCTTTTGTTTCAGGCAAGCACCACCCCTGCCCTGCCGGGCGGATCATACGAGGGTGAATCACTCAATCGTCAATCAAGGCGAACCACGAATGGACACGAATGGACACGAAGACCCATGGACCTGCTTGGCTGCGATGACGTCACGGGATGAAGGCCGGGAGCGCGGGCGTCCCGCCCGCACAACACTGGCACAGCCTCACCCCTCTCCTCGACCCGGCTCGACCGGCAACGGCGCCACGATTCCGCTTCAGCCGAGCCCATGGGGTTCCCGGCGGCAGGGTGGCCGTGTGCCGCATCACGGGGAAACGGAGCGGCCACCCAACCCAGAGAATGCAGGCGAGACGCCCGCGCTCCCGGAGGGGCCCTCCTCCCATCCTTCTTGCTCCGCCAGGAGGCACTGCTCCTGCCGATGCGGCAGTGCCGTCCCGCTTCGTCTGCCTTCGTGTGTCTTCGTCGATTCCTCTTTTTTTCGGTTACCCCCGCCCTGCTGGGCGGATCATACGAGGGTGAAACACTCAATCGTCAATCAAGGCGAACCACGAATGCACACGAATGGACACGAATGCCAGTGGACCTGCTTGGCTGCGATGACGTCACGGGATGAAGGCCGGGAGCGCGGGCGTCCCGCCCGCACAACACTGGCACAGCCTCACCCCTCTCCTCCACCCGGCTCGACCGGCAACGGCGCCACGATTCCGCTTCAGCCGAGCCCAAGCCGTTCCCGGCGGCAGGGTGGCCGGGCGCCGCATCACGGGGAAACTGAGCGGCCACCCAACCCAGAGAATGCGGGCGAGACGCCCGCGCTCCCGGAGGGGCGCCTCCTCCCATCCTTCTTGCTCCGCGAGGAGGCACTGCCCCTGCCGATGCGGCAGTGCCGTCCCGCTTCGTGTCCCTTCGTGTGTCTTCGTCGATTCCTCTTTTTTTCGGTTACCCCCGCCCTGCCGGGCGGATCATACGAGGGTGAATCACTCAATCGTCAATCAAGGCGAACCACGAATGCACACGAATGGACACGAAGACCCATGGACCTGCTTGGCTGCGATGACGTCACGGGATGAAGACCGGGAGCGCGGGCGTCCCGCCCGCACAACACTGGCACAGCCTCACCCCTCTCCTCGACCCGGCTCGACCGGCAACGGCGCCACGATTCCGCTTCAGCCGAGCCCATGGGGTTCCCGGCGGCAGGGTGGCCGTGTGCCACATCACGGGGAAACTGAGCGGCCACCCAACCCAGAGAATGCGGGCGAGACGCCCGCGCTCCCGGAGGGGCGCCTCCTCCCATCCTTCTTGCTCCGCCAGGAGGCACTGCTCCTGCCGATGCGGCAGTGCCGTCCCGCTTCGTCTGCCTTCGTGTGTCTTCGTCGATTCCTCTTTTTTTCGGTTACCCCCGCCCTGCTGGGCGGATCATACGAGGGTGAAACACTCAATCGTCAATCAAGGCGAACCACGAATGCACACGAATGGACACGAATGCCAGTGGACCTGCTTGGCTGCGATGACGTCACGGGATGAAGGCCGGGAGCGCGGGCGTCCCGCCCGCACAACACTGGCACAGCCTCACCCCTCTCCTCCACCCGGCTCGACCGGCAACGGCGCCACGATTCCGCTTCAGCCGAGCCCAAGCCGTTCCCGGCGGCAGGGTGGCCGGGCGCCGCATCACGGGGAAACTGAGCGGCCACCCAACCCAGAGAATGCGGGCGAGACGCCCGCGCTCCCGGAGGGGCGCCTCCTCCCATCCTTCTTGCTCCGCGAGGAGGCACTGCCCCTGCCGATGCGGCAGTGCCGTCCCGCTTCGTCTGCCTTCGTGTGTCTTCGTCGATTCCTCTTTTTTTCGGTTACCCCCGCCCTGCTGGGCGGATCATACGAGGGTGAAACACTCAATCGTCAATCAAGGCGAACCACGAATGCACACGAATGGACACGAATGCCAGTGGACCTGCTTGGCTGCGATGACGTCACGGGATGAAGGCCGGGAGCGCGGGCGTCCCGCCCGCACAACACTGGCACAGCCTCACCCCTCTCCTCCACCCGGCTCGACCGGCAACGGCGCCACGATTCCGCTTCAGCCGAGCCCATGGGGTTCCCGGCGGCAGGGTGGCCGTGTGCCGCATCATGGGGAAACTGAGCGGCCACCCAACCCAGAGAATGCGGGCGAGACGCCCGCGCTCCCGGAGGGGCGCCTCTTCCCATCCTTCTTGCTCCGCCAGGAGGCACTGCTCCTGCCGATGCGGCAGTGCCGTCCCGCTTCGTCTGCCTTCGTGTGTCTTCGTCGATTCCTCTTTTTTTCGGTTACCCCCGCCCTGCTGGGCGGATCATACGAGGGTGAAACACTCAATCGTCAATCAAGGCGAACCACGAATGCACACGAATGGACACGAATACCCATGGACCCGCTTGGCTGCGACGCCGTCACGGGATGAAGGCCGGGAGCGCGGGCGTCCCGCCCGCACAACACTGGCACAGCCTCACCCCTCTCTTCCACCCGGCTCGACCGGCAACGGCGCCACGATTCCGCTTCAGCCGAGCCCATGGGGTTCCCGGCGGCAGGGTGGCCAGGCGCCGCATCACGGGGAAACTGAGCGGCCACCCAACCCAGAGGATGCGGGCGAGACGCCCGCGCTCCCGGTGGGGCGCCTCCTCCCATCCTTCTTGCTCCGCCAGGAGGCACAGCCCCTGCCGATGCGGCAGTGCCGTTCCGCTTGGTGGCCCTTCGTGGATTCCTCTTTTTTCAGGCAAGGCCGCGCCCTGGGATGGCTTCAGGGGGCTGGCTGGCGCTGGATCTGCTTCATCAACTCGGCCGCCTTGGCTTCATCCAGGTCCCTCAGCTTGCCATACTGCTCCAGGGCCAGGGCCCTGTCTCCCACCGCCAGGTGGGCCAGCCCGAGATGAAAGCGCGCCTCGACGTTGCCCGGCTGTAAACGGAGAACCTGCCTGAAGGCGGGAATGGCCTGGCCCGGCTGCCCCATCTGGCCGTGGGCCTCCCCAATGAACTGGTGCAGTTGGACCAGGTCGGGCTTGATGCGCGTGGCCCCTTGAAAGGCCCGGATGGCGTCCGGCAGGCGGCCCAATTGCACGTAGGCCGCTCCAAGACGAAGGTGAGCCTGCAACGAATCGGGCTGCAGGCGCACGGCCTCCTCGAAGGCTTCACTGGCTTCCTGGCGCCGCCCCAGTCGGCCGAAGGCCGCCCCCAGGTTGGACCAGGCTTCGGCAAAGTCGGGCTTGACCTCGATGGCCTGCTGAAAGGCCTCCACCGCTTGCTGGAATTCTTCCGCCTGGCCGTAAGCCAGACCCAGTTTCAGACGGGTTTGGACGTCTGCCGGATCGATGCGGACTACCTGAGCCAGGGCGGCGGCGGCCTCCCGCCATTGCCCCAGTTGGCCCAAGACCAGACCCAGGTTGGACCAGGCCTCGCCGTATTCGGGATCGATCCTGACCGCCTGCCGAAAGGCTTCCACCGCCTCCGGCAAGCGCTCCGCCTGGCCATGGGCCACTCCCAGGCTGGAATGGGCTTCGGAGTAGTCCGGCCTGAGGTCGATGGCTTTCTGGAAGGCCTGGACGGCTTCCTCCCGCCGGCCCAGTTCACTCTGGGACAGACCCAGGTTGTAGTGGGCTTCGGCGTCATCCGGCTTGAGCAGGATGGCCTGCTGAAAGTCACCGACGGCTTGCGGGTGTCGGCCCAACCCGGCCCGAGCCACCCCCAGCGAGCGGTAGACCCCGGGTTTGTTGGGTTCGATCTGCAGTGCGCGATAGAACTCCCGTGTCGCCTCCTCCACCTGGCCCTGCTGCAGAAAAACGGTTCCTGAATTGGCATGGGCGTCCTCCAGCAGAGGATCGCTACGCACAGCCAGTCGAAAGTGCTCCAGCGCCGCTTCGATCTGTTCCCGCTCCTTCAGGATCAGGCCCAGGCCGTTGTGGGCGGCGGCGTGGCCGGGATCGAGGCGCAGGGCGTGCCGGTACTGCTCGGCCGCCTCCTCCGGACGACTCTGCTTCCTCAGCACCTCCCCCAGTTGAAAGCGGGCCGGCGCCAGTTCCGGGTCGGCCTCCAGGGCGCGTCTCAGGTGGATTGCGGCTTGATCCAGGTCCCCCGACTCCACCTGCGCCAGGGCCAACTGAAGATAGGGCTCAGGGCTGTTGCCCTGCCATTGGGGAAGGGCCCGCTGGAGCCGGTCCATCCCCCGGGCAACATGGACCGGGGATCGAATCTGTCCCAATCCCAGGTAAATGTCCCGTTCCGAATCGGGCAACCCCTCCGGCTGGTGCAACACCACCTCGTCGGGCTTGGGGGAGTGGTCTTCCTCGAGGGGCGCCAGCAGGTCCTCCCGTGGAGGCGGCCTGCGCTGGATGAAGTGATCGGTCATCACCACGTGCACCGCGTCCTGGGTGCGGCGCTGGGGCATGTGGCAGCTCGCGCAATCGCTCTCTCCGGGATCCGAATGGGCTTGCGGCGACACCTCGGCGTGGCAATCCATGCAACGTTCCCGATAGTGCCGCACCGCTTCCTCGCCGCGGGGAGCGTGATGGGGATCGTGACAGGTGGTGCAGGTCATCCTTCCCCGGCTGCCGATGAAGCAGGGCGACCGGCGCAGGCGATAGCTGCTGCTGTCCACCTCGAACCGCTCGCTCAACTCCCCCGTCTTGGGATCCACCAGGTCGAACCGGACCGAGTAGTCCGCCAGGGGCTCGCCCGGGCGGTAGGAGTAGATGGAACGCCCGAAGCGCTGGATATGGGGGCCGGCGGTGGCCACCGGCAGGTGGCACTGCATGCAGACCTCCATCTCGCGCTCGGGTCCCAGGCGGACCGGATTCACAATGGCCCGGCGGATGTCGGCCGCATCCGCCCTGCTGCTGGAAGCCAACTCCAAGTGCCGGCTCCCGGGGCCGTGGCAGCGCTGGCAGTCGATGCCCGACGGCAGCTCCCGGGGGAAACGGCTGTCGAGCCCAAGGCGGTCGGAGGGTTCCGGAAGGGGCGGATAGGCGTTGTGGCAGAACATGCAGGCATGGGTGACCTGCCGGCTGAAATCCTCATGGTCGGGCCGGTCGTAGCCGGGGCTCATGGCCCAGCGCTGCTCCTGGGTATACCAGCTCACCGGCAGTTCCCTCAGCACGCCGCCGGCGTCCAGGTTGAGATAGCTGCGGGCGTGGATTCCCGAACCGATGACGTGGGTGGCCTCCATCTCGAAGACGTTGTGCTCCCGCCCCTGGGCATCCAGTTGGTAGCGCCGCTGGTAGAAGCGCCCGTCGCGTTGAACCATCCGATAATGGCGGTTGGAGAGCGCATGGTAGTAGTGGTTGTCGACCTCGTAGTCCTCGATGACGTTCTCCGCCGAGGGGAGATAGAAGGAGCGGCCCATGGCGACTTCCTGGTAGCTGTCATGGATGTCGGAGTGACAGGGCTGGCAGGTTTGCGGGTCGACATACTCCGACGCGGAAGGATCGGGCGCCATTTGCGACCGAGCAGCCAAGCCGATGAGAGCCAGGACGATTGCCGCCCCGGCCCCCAACCCGAGCCACCGCCCGGGCGTCAATGGGAATGGACTTCGACCAACGGTTGCAGCACGCATGTCAACCACCAGTGTTTCTTCGTGCCCCTTCCTGGATACCTTCTTTTCGAGTCGAGCCTTCTGCAAGATTCCCCACGTCAATCCCGGGGCGAACCGCCGGGGGTTTGCCGGTCGATCTGGTCCTTCAGCATTCCCGCCCTCCGGTGTGCGCCCAGGCGTATCAGGGTCTCGTGCTCCTGCAGCGCCGACTCCCTGTCTCCCAGGGTGAGATGGGCCATTCCCAGGAAGAACCGGGTTTCAGGATCATCGGGCCGGATGGAGGCCGTCTTTTGAAAGGCCTGGAGGGCCTCGGGCAGCCGACCCAGTTGAGCATAGGCCAGGCCCAGGCTGGAATGACCCTCGGCATCTTGCGGCCTCAGCCGGACGGCTTCCCGAAAGGCCGCCAGGGCTTCTTCCAACTGTCCCAGCTCGTTGTGGGCCACCCCCAGATTGTAATGATAGTCGGCGTCGGCGGGGTCGAGTCGGATGGCTTGGCGGAATGCCTCGATCGCCTGCGTGGGTTGCCCTGCCTGCGCCCGAGCCAGGCCCAGGCTGTAGTGAGCCTTGGAGAGGTCCGGATCGAGGCGAACCGCCTCGGCGAAGGCCTCCAGGGCTTGCGGTTGCCGGCCCGACCTGGACAGGGCCGTGCCCCTGTTGAGGTGGACCTGGGCGTTGGCCGGTTCGATGCTCAGGGCTTTCTCGAGCTCTTGAACGGCCAGGTTCCACTCTCCCTGCTGAAGATGGGCCGTGCCCAGGTTGGCGAAACCCTCGGCCAGAAAAGGATTGTGCCGCACGGCCCGGCGGAAGTGGGCCATGGCCGATTCGATCCGTCCCTGTCCCTTGGCAATGAGCCCCAAGCCGATCTCGGCTTCTCCGTAGGTGGGATCGGCCGCCAGGGCCAGCCGGTAGTGGCGGACGGCCCGGTTCCATTGCTCCTGCTCTCTCAGCAGGTCCGCCAGCCTGGTGCGGGCCGTGACCATGCCGGAATCCCGTTGCAGGGCCTGGCGCAAACGAACCTCGGCGGCGTCCCGTTCGCCCGCCTCCAGCAGGGCCTTGCCCCATTCGGCCAGGAATTCCGGGTGAGCGGAGGTTTCCGGCCTCAAGCGGTCCTTCAGCCTGCTCAGTCCCTGCCGCAGGTGGGAGGGCGACTGGATCTGGGCCAGCCCCCAATAGATCTCCCGGTCCGATTCCGGGAGCGCCTCCGGGTCGTTCAGAACCACCGCCCCTTCATGGGGCCTGTGGTCTTCCTCCAGTGGGGCCAGCAGGTCCCGCCGGGTTGGACGGCTCTGAATCCAGTGGTCGGTCATCACCACGTGGACGGCGTCCTCGGTCCGCCGCCGGGGCATGTGGCAAGGCACGCAATCGCTTTGAGCCGGTTGCGGATGGGCCTGGCCCGAAAGGCCGGCATGGCAGCTCAGGCAGCGCCGCCGGAAATGTCGAACGGCTTCCGGCCCCCGGGGAGTCCGATGGGGATCGTGGCAGGTGGTGCAGGTCATGGCTCCCCGGCTTTCCAGGAAACAGGCTGACTGGAGCAGCCGATAGGCGGTGCTGTCGATCTCGAACCGGTCGGCCGGCTTGCCGGGATCGGGTCCCACCAGGTCGAAGTGCACGATGTAGTCATCCAGCGACTCTCCGGGACGGAAGGAATAGACCGAGCGTCCGGCCCGCCGGATTCGGTCTCCCAGGTTGCCCAGGCTGGACTGGACGTGGCACTGCATGCAGACGTCCATCTGCCGCTCCGGACTCAAGCGGGCCGGATTGACGACGGCCGCGCGGACCGCCTCCAGGGCCGCCTTCCCACCCGACAGCAGATCCAGGTGCCTTGAACCGGGGCCGTGGCAGCGCTGGCAGTCGATGCCCGAGGGCAGTTCCCGGGGAAAACGGCTCTGCCGCCCGTAGCGGTCGCTGGGCTCGGGAAGCCGCGGATAGCCGTTGTGGCAGAACATGCAGGAGTGGCCGACCCGCCGGCGGAAACCGTCGTGGCGGGCATGGTCGTACCCCGGGCTCATCCCCCAGCCCTTGCCCTGGGAATACCAGCTCACCGGCAGTTGCCGCAACACGCCGTTCTCGGCCAGGTTCAGATAGGTCCGGGCATGGCTGCCGGAACCCATGATGTGGGTGACTTCCAGTTCGAAGACGTTCTTTTCCCTGCCCTGATCGTCCAACTGGTAGCGTCTCTGGTAGAACTTGCCGTCGCGCTGCAGCATGCGGTAGTGGCGATTGGAGGGCGCATGAAAGAGGTGGTTGCCGGTGGTGTAGTCCTCGATGACGTTCTGGCTGGAGGGCTTGTAAAAGGCCCGCCCCATGGCCACCTCTTGATAGTTCCGGTAGATTTCGGCGTGGCAGGGCCGGCAGGTCTGCGGGTCGACGTAGCGGGAAGCCGTATCCGCCTTGGAAGCCCGGTAAATGGCGCCTTGCCCAATCAGGATGACGCCGGCAGCCGCCAGCGCCGCAACCCCCAGAAGAGTGGAGAGTGGAGAGTGGAGAGTGGAGAGAATCTTGATCGATACGTTCAGCATGTCTGAAACAAAAGAAAAAAAGAGTGATCCACGAAGACACACGAAGGACGACGAAGGGACACCAAGCGGGACGGCTCCGCCGCATCGACACGGCTGTGGCCCGGCAACCCGGCCCGCGCTCCCGGGTAGGCTTCATCCCGTGACGTCTGTTGGCTGGAAACCGGTTCAAAGTCAAGCATGAGCAGATGGTTTATTAACATCGATGCACAGGATGCACAGGATTTTTTTCGGGCAACGGCTAGAATGCCGGCAATCCGGAAAATTGCACCGGATCATCGCCTGAGCCGGCTTCTCGTGCAGGAAGCTCTCGTCCTGTAAATCCTGTTAATCCTGTGCATCGATGTTCAATATTCTTGTTCCCGACAGGCCATGAAGATTCGTTGTTTCATTCTCGAATGATCCGCACGGCACGGCGGCGGGGCTGGCCACTGGCCACTAATCACTGACCACTGCCTCACAGGTCCAGCTTCCCGTCGGTCATCATCTTCTTCAGCTTGAAGGAAGTCTTGACCTTCAGAGGCCCCTGTTGGCTGATGAATCGGGCTTCCCCGTCCCTCAATTCCAACGTCCGCCCCGCCTCGGTGACCCGGGGAAAGAGGAAGAGGGCCATGGGGAACCGCAGGGTCTCCGGTCCCACCAACTGCACCGGGTCGATCTTCCTGGGCTTGCGCCTTCCCGACAGGAGGAAGGTCTTGCCCCGGATCTCCTCCAGGGTGGCGCGGCGGTAGAACCTGGAGACTCGGCCGGTCACGGCGATGATGTGATGGCGGCGGGACTGTCCGTGAAGCGCCTGCATCTGTTCCTTCAGGTCCAAACCCCGGAGCTGTCGAAGGCGGCCGATGGCTTGACGGGCCCTCAGGGAAGAGTACCAGAAGACCCGATAGCGTTCGGCCGCCCGCCTTTGGCCTCCGCTTGCGCCGCTATCGCGAGACTCGCCCTGACTGACGGAGTTGCGCGGGTCGTCCAGGGGGTTGTCGGACCGCGAGGCCAGGCGCTGCTCCAGGTCGCCCGATCGGGTCCGCTCGGGAGGGCCGTGGGGGTCCTGTCCCGGCCAGGCCGCTCGTTCACTCCTCAGGTCTCTCTCGTAGCCGTCCCCCGAGGGAATGACGAAGAGGTGGGACTTCCCCCAGGGGGACTTTCTCAACACCTTGCGGGCCTCCTCCCGAGTCCACTCCTGAAAGGGCTTCTTCCGCCATTGACCGCTTGCCGGCAGGGCCAGCCACAAAGCCAGGACCATCAGGGTCAATGGCCTTGCTGCTCCGGAACGACCCTTGTTCATAACCGACATGAGTCACTCCTTATTGGCGTTCATTCGTGTCCATTGGTGGTTCGCCGTTTTCCTCTATTTTCCCGGCGCCTTCCCTGATGGAGAGAATGCGGTTGACGCCGAGATCCCGATACACCTCTTCGGTTCCCCCGGGCCAGCGGATCCGCAGCGATTGGATTCGGTCGGCGGCACCCAGACCGAAGTGGGCTCGCAGGTCGCTGGCTCCCAGGTAGCCGCCGCCGCCCATCACCTGGTCGACTTGCCGGCCGGCGGCGGTCGTCACCTCGATCCTGGCCCCCACGCCGTCCCGATTGCCGCGGGAACCGATCAGGTTCAGCAGAATCCAGTTCTTGCGGCTCCCCACCTGGTTCAGGAGGAGATGCGGCCGCCCGCCGCAGTTGTTGACCAGGATATCCAGGTCGCCGTCGTTGTCCAGGTCTCCGAAGCAGGAACCGCGGCCGACCCGCGGCTCCAGACCCGCCTGCCGGGAGAAGCCCGCATGTTCCTCGAACGTTCCCTGACGGTTCTCCAGCAGCATGTCGGGCTGAGCGTAGCGAAAGCCGAACTGGACCTGCTCCACGTTGTCGAGGACGTGCCCGTTGACCACCAGCAGATCCTGATCGCCGTCGTTGTCGAAATCGAAAAAGCCTGTGCCGAATCCCAGCAGGAACCGGTCTCCCCGGGTGACTCCGGAAGAAGCCCGTTCATCGGTGAAGAGCCAGTCCTGGTGGTTGCGGTAGAGGGCGTTGGTCTCCATGTCGTAATTGGTCACCACGATATCCATCAGGCCGTCCCCGTCGTAGTCGGCCGCATCGGTGCCCATTCCGGCCTCGGCATTGGCCTCCTCGTTGTAGCCGGTGCCGGAAAGCAGCGTCATGTCTTCGAATCCGCCCTGCCGGTTGTTCCGGTAGTGGAAGTTCCTTTCCGTATCGTTGGCGACGTACAGGTCCGTCCAGCCGTCATCGTCGAAATCGGCCGCCACCACCCCCAGACCCTTGCCCTCCGGGTTGAGAATCCCGCCGGCTTCCGAAACGTCCCGGAAACGGCCGCCGCCCAGGTTCTGGTAGAGCCTGTCGCCGACGCCGTCGTAGTGGCCCGGATAGCAGTAGGTCCGGATGTTCTTCAACTCGCAGAGGGGATTGGTCTCGAAGCTGGTCTCCAGGTAATTGGTCACGTAGAGGTCCAGGTCGCCGTCATTCTCCATGTCGAAGAAGGCGGCGCTGGTGCTCCAGTCGGAACCACCGACGCCGGCCTTGGCCGTGACGTCGCTGAAGGTCCCGTCTCCGTTGTTGCGATAGAGCCCATTGGTTCCGAAGTTGGTGACGTAGACGTCCCGGTCGCCGTCATTGTCATAGTCCCCCACCGCAACCCCCATGCCGAAGGCGCCGTTTCCCTCCAATCCCGCCTTGGCGGTTACTTCCCGGAACCGGCCGTTGGCCAGGTTGCGGTAGAGCGCGTGGCGAACCGGCCCGGTGGCGGTGGACTCGGGCGTCAGGCCACCGTTGATCAGCAGAATATCCAGCCACCCGTCGTTGTCGTAGTCGAAGAGGGCGCATCCGGAGCCCACCGTCTCCACCAGGTGCTTCTGGTCGGAAGCGCCCCGCTGGTGCCGGAAATCAATGCCGGCGGCGGACGTCCGATCCGCAAAGGGCGAAGGGAGACTCTGAGACGACAGGAAATTGGGAAACACCCAGCCGAGGGTAACCATTGCCGGAGTCACGATGGCCAGAACCGAACCCCAATGCCGGCGCCAGTTGGAAGATGGAATCCACTTCATTGGTGTTCAACTCACTGTCGCTCCCAGAATCGCTTGACGCTTGCCCGCCGGGAGCGGTCTTCGAGGCGCATCCTCGAAAAAATCACCGATTGCCGTTGGGTTGAGCGAGCCTCTTTTTTCCCCCGCCCCCGCCCAGGTTGAATTTCGGCAGCGAGAGCCGGCGGTAGCGTTCTTCGCCCTCCACGATGCGGAGGAACCGATCGGCCGGAACGTCCCGGAAGACCTGGGTTTCGCCGCTGGTGGGCCAGAAGACCTCCAGGCGCATGATCTTCGAGGCCCGGCCCAGCCCGATGGTCTGGCGCAAGGGGTTGGCGCCGAAGGTGCCGCCGCTGTTGACGGTCTTGAAGATGGTTCGGGGCCGGCCCTCTTCCTCCACCTCCAGGCGAATGCGGGCGCCGATGGCGGACCGGTTGGTGCGCCTGCCCACCAGTTGCACGCTGATCCAGTGGTTGCCGAATCCCGGGTTCTCGTAGAGGGCGTCCGCGTACTTGTCGCCGGCGTAGGAGCCGCCCATCTGCTCGAAGATGTCCTGGTCCCCATCGTGGTCGAAGTCGGCGAAGACCACCCCGTGTCCCTTCTGCAGGTGGGCGAATCCCCCGGCGATGGAGACGTCGGCGAACCGTTTCCCTTCCAGGCTGCGGTACATCAGGTTGGGCATCAGGTCGTGGTAGTCGGGGGTGCCCGTGCCCAGGTAGAAATCGAGATAGCCGTCGTTGTCCAGATCTCCGAAGTTGGACCCCATGGGCGCCGAAGGCCGGTCGAGGTGGAGCTTCCGGCTCACCTCCTCGAACCCGCCCGACCCGTCGCCGCGATAGAGCCGGGGCAGCTCGGTCTCGAAGGAGAGGCCCAGACTGGCGGCGGCCAGGTCGGCCACTTCGGTCATGTAGGCCGAGACGTAGAGATCCTGGACCCCGTCGTTGTCGTAATCCCAGAACCAGGCCGGAAAGCTGGCCATGGGGCCGGCGACGCCCAGCCTGGCGGCCACGTCGGTGAAGGTCCCGTCCCGGTTGTTGCGGTAGAGCCGATTGGGCTCCCAGAAATTGGAGACGTAGAGGTCGGGGTAGCGGTCGCCGTCGTAGTCCGCCCAGATCACCCCCTTGGTCCAGCGGTCGTTGGCGACGCCCGCCTGCCGGGCCACGTCCGAGAAGGAGCCGTCGCCGTTATTGCGGAAGAGCTGGCAGGGGAATGGCAGCCGGTCGTCTTCGACCTCCCCCAGACGCTGGGGCAGGAAGATGCCCTTGCGGGTGGATTCATTGCCGATATAGAGGTCCAGGTCGCCGTCGTTGTCGTAGTCGGCCCAGGAGGCCGTCTGAGTCGGGAAGTGCGCCTCGCCCAGTCCTGCCAGGAAGGTCACGTCGGTAAAGGTCCCGTCGCCGTTGTTCCTGAGGAGCGAGTTGGGATGCCGGTCGCTGTCCCCCAGCCATCCCCCCCGCAGGACCAGCAAGTCCACGTCGCCGTCGTTGTCATAGTCGGCCTGCAGCAGATTGATGCCGCCCAGCAGCCCGCTCAGCCCGGATTCCCGGGTGCGATCGGCAAAGGAACCGTCGCCGTTGTTGACGAAGAAGCGCATCGGCTCGGCCGGGTCCCAGGTGGAGACGACCAGGTCCAGGGTGCCGTCGTTGTTGAAGTCGTCGGCGCAGGCGCCGCCGGCCAGGTTGAAGGTGTCGAGCCCCAGGTCGGCCGCGATGTTGCGGAACCTGGGAAAGGGTGCATCGGACTCGAACGTCCCCGGCGGGATGAGATAGGCCCGGGGCACGCCCTCGGGCCAGGTGCCCAGAGTCATGTGGGCGATGTTCAGCAGCCAGCGGGACTCCAGGTAGGCAATGGAGTCCGAGGCCGAGCGTTCCAGCACCTGAGTGAAATAGCGGATGGCCTGGCGGGACCCCTCCGGCTCGGTATGGATGCCGCCTTCCCTGATGGGCAGGATGCAACTGTCGGGGTTGGCCCGCAGGCAGCAGTTTTGGGTCTCTCCGACCCGCAGGTGAGACACCCCGAGCTGGAAGCGCAGCCGGATGGGCAGATCGGCCCGCAGCAGGTTCTCGACTTGAGGCAGCAGACTGAAGGCGGCGCCGGAATGATCCAGGGCGCTCTGCTCGTTGCCCAGTTGCAACTCCTCCCGGCCCAGGTCGAAATGAAGCCGCCAGCGGGTGACCTGGGGAAAGAACCCGGCCTTCCTGCGGCCGGCCTCCAAGGCCTCCAGTTCCGCCCGCAGGTGGCGCGCCCGGAAGTCGCCCAGCACCGGGTCGCGGTCGGGAACGCGCTGCTTGAGCTCACTGAGGACCTGCAACATCTTGCGGTGGCTGGCGAGAGCCTCCTCGCCCGGGGGCGCGGCGCTGCGACCTTGAAGGGCTGCCGCGCCAAATGCGAGGAGCGCCAGAGCCGCGCCGGCGGTCGTCGCCAAGCGGCAGGGCCGCCGCGCCCGACCGACAACCGGTTCCCGTTGCAACCGCGGTCCGAGGGCCGACTTCGCTGGTCTCACCGGAGGCACTCCTCCTGCAGAATTCGCCCATGCATCAAGTTCAAATTATGGGAAGAATCAGCGGATGGCGTCAAGGTCGGGAGGGCGGCCGACACAGGGCCATCCCACGCTGAACCGCCCACTGTAGGGGCAACCCTTGTGGTTGCCCGGTTGTTCCCGGCGACCTCACATTGGGCGCCGACCCTGGAGGAGAGGCTGAAGATGGCCAGTGCCTGGAAAAGCTCACAGTCCGGCAATAGGATTCCACCCACCCAAGTGGCGATGGGTTTTCTTTGCAGCAATAGTATGAATATTTGCTACTATGGCAGCAATAGGAGTGAGTTGCCATGCCCAATGTGGAAAAAATCAGCGTCGCCCTGACGGCCGAGATGGCTGCCACGGTGCGGGATGCCGTGAACAGCGGTGAGTACGTCAGCACCAGCGAAGTGGTCCGCGAAGCCTTGAGAGAGTGGAAATTACGCCACTCGCTCCGCCGGGAGGAAGTCGAGGAACTGCGAAAGTCGTGGCAGGACGGCCTCAGCAGCGGTCCCGGTCGGTTCGCCAACATGGAGGCCATTAAAGCGGAGGCCAAGCGCCGAGCGTGAAGAAAATGCCGGGGCCGAGTAGGCACAGGAATGGCAACCATCAAACGAACCGCTCTGGCCGAAGCGGATCTCATAGACATCTGGCTCTATATTTTCCAAGATAATCCCGACGCAGCAGACCGCTTGCTGGACGACATCGAGGCAACCTGCCTGCTTTTGGCCAAATATCCACAGCTTGGAGTTGCCAGGCCGGAGATCGGCAATGAATGTCGAATCTTTCCCGTCGGTCGGTATCTGATCCTGTATCGAATTACACCCCAAGGCATTGAAGTGGTTCGTGTCAGCCACGGTGCACGGCGCCTCGATACTCTTATCCCGTAGAGGGGGTACCTCCAGTCTCAGGTCGCCAGGTGTTTGCTCACCCCTGGCCCGCAGCTCGTTAACCCGCGACCATCTCGCCTCCGAGCATTGCCCTCAATTCTGCTGCGGCGCCTCCACGGCCACCAGGTTCAGTGATAGGACACAAAGCCAGCCCCATGAGGATATTTCTCATTCTCATGGCTTCCTCCGCTTCGATTGAGAATGTTGTCGATAACCCGATTATGCGACAGATTCTCCAGGGATTGTCTCCACTTCCTGATTGAAATAGCCGCTTCACTCCCTTCAGATGGAACCATCCGAAAAATGGTCCGGAATTTCGTATAACTGCCTGATTGGGCCTAAGTAACTCATATGAAACAACTTGTTGAATCATTCCGCGCCTGTTTCATAGGGAGACGGGAGGCTTCTTCGATATCTCGTAGATTCAGGCAGGAACCGGGGGCGGGCGCTGGTGAGAGGGTCACCCCTAAATGCTTCCAAATGAGTGATTTGCACTTTTCTTGCTCTCATTGGCATTTTGGCAAGAAAATTGCAGCTACACCAATCAGTAAGAGTACCCAAACCGCATAGGGCACCTAAAATGAGACGCATCCGAGGTCCATTCCAGTCCCATAGAGTTTCAGGAGACACCATGCTAACCAAGACCTTCAAGGGTTTCGTTCTGGCTTCTCTGCTGGCGGCTCTTTCCATGAGCGGCAGCCTTTACGGCCAGATCCTCAACGGCAACATCATCGGCAACGTGACCGACCCCGATGGCGCCGTGGTGGTGGGAGCCACCGTCGTTCTCCGCTCCGAGCTGACCGCGGTCGAGCGGACCCTCACCACCGAGAACGATGGGAACTACCTGTTCTCCACCATTCCTCCGGCCAGCTACACGGTCGAAGTCGAGATGGCGGGCTTCAACCGCTACGTGAATACCGGCATCGTGGTGGGCACGGGACGCACCGTCCGGGTGGACGTGCAACTCGAGGTGGGGGACGTGGCCACCGAGATCAGCGTCACCGCCGAGGCGGCTGTGATCGTCACCGAGACCGCCGACGTGTCCTCGGTCCGGGCCGGCAAGTACTGGACCCGGAATCCCAGCGCCCAGAACGCCGGAGTGACCTTTGGTCAACCGACTGTTTCCCGGGCCGGCGGCTACTTCGGCTATCACGGGACCCGCGAAGGCGCGGCCCACATGTCCATGGACGGAGCGGAACTGGATGCCTACCGTCTCTATCTCTCCTCCTATGCGGTGGATGAAGTCAAGGTCACCCACACGGTGGCCCCGGCCAACTTCCAGACGCCGGTCAACATCCAGATCGTCACCAAGCGCGGCACCAACAGCTATCACGGGCGTATCGAGGGGATGATGAGGAACAACGTCCTCAACGCCAACAACCCGCGCAACCACACCCGCCCGGTGGGTACGGGAACCTGGGAAGCCGGCCTGGTGGTCAACGGGCCGGTCTGGATCCCCAAGATCTATGACGGCCGCAACAGTTCCTACTGGATGCTCACCTACATCACCCGCAAGAACAACGCCGGTGACCGCCAGGTGAGTCAGCTCCATCCCGAGGCGGCTTGGCGCACCGGCAACCTGTCCTCCTGGAGCGGCAATTTGGTCGACCCGGTGAGCGGCGCTCCCTTCGCGGGCAACGTCATTCCCGCCGATCGCATTCACCCCATCGCCGTCAAGCTCAACACCTATCTGAAAGACCCGATTCCCGGCACCAACCGGGTGCCGGGAATCTGGACCTACCTGGCGTCGGGAGGCCGCAGGATCAACTACCGCTTCGACCACAAGGTGACCGAGACTTTCGAGGTGCTGACCTCCTATGCCGAGCATAGCGATTCCTGGGACGGCGCCGGAGGCTTCAACGATCGCTCCGTGTACGACTGGTCCGGCCCCTTCCACCAGAGCTGCTGCGCCAAGACCTTCGCCCTGGGCACCACCAACACCCTCTCGCCCACCCTGGTCAACGAGTTCCGCATCGGCTTCTACAACTGCGCCTCCTGCAACGTCTACCGCAACTACACCCGGGGAGGCAGTCCTTCGGAAACCGTCGCCTGGGCGGAAGCCAGGCTCAAGGACCTGGGACTGACCGGCATCACGGCGCCTCCCTCCGGCGAGGCCAGTTCGGGACCCAATTTCCAGATCAGCGGCTTCACTCCCTTCAACGGCTGGGGGACCAACCTCACCCGGACCTACCAGTGGACGGTGAGCGACTCCCTCTCCTGGTACAAGGGCAAGCACAGCATCCAGATGGGGTTCGAGATCCGGCGCCCCACCGACGAATCCAACCGGGTCTGGAGCACCAACTGGGCGACTCAGCGGTTTACCGGCGCCTTTACCGGCAACCCCTACGGCGACTTTCTGCTGGGCATGCCCACGACCATGGCCAAGAGCAATCTCCGGCCCATCATCGTGAAGCAGGCCCATTCAATAGGATTGTTCATCACCGACACCTTCAGGGTCCTGCCCAACCTGACCCTGTCCTACGGCGTGCGCTACGACGTCTCTTCGCCCACCACGGACGAGTTGGGGCTCCACTACACCTACAGTCCGGAACGAAACGCGATCGTGGTGCCGGATGATTTCGCCATGAACTTTATCGATCCGCTCTGGGTGCTGGACCGCAATCCCGTCATCACCGCCGACCAGGCCGGGCTGCCCAAGGGCCTGTGGCGCACCGACAAGGACAACGTTCAGCCCCGTTTCGGTCTGGCCTGGCGGCCCAACTTCGACGACAAGCTGGTCATCCGGGCCGGCTACGGCATGTACACCATCATGCAGCGGCTGACCCGGCTGGATTTCGTCGAAACCTTCGGACCTTTCGCTCTCTCCTACACCTTCAACAACGTGGACAACAGCAGTGGCAGGTCCCAGCCCATATTCACCTGGCCGGTGGGACTCCCGGATCCTTCGGTGCTGGGCGCTCCTCCCATCCCCAACCTCAGCTTCGTGAACCCTGACTCCGTCTGGCCCTACACCCAGCAGGCGAACATCAGCATCGAGAATGAGGTAGCGGGCCAGCGGGCCAGGATCTCCTACATCTGGAGCAAGGAAACCCAGATGTTCTACCGCAGGGACATCAATCTGCCCACGCCGCAGGCGGGCGTGGCCTGGAGCGACAACCGCCGCCTGGTTCGCAACTACAACTCCATCACCGAGACCCACAACGGGGGCGGGGCCACCTACCACGCCTTCGAGGCGGTCATCTATCCCCGCGACGTTTTCGGATTCACCGGGGAGATCGGCATGGCCTGGTCCAAGCAGATGACCGACGTGGTGGAGGTGCGCTTCAACAGCAACCGCGGCAACGCCAACGAGAACCCCCACTGCCGCCGCTGCGACCGGGCCGAAAGCAGCGCCGTGTCTCCCTTCCGCACGGTGAACTACGTCCACTGGCAAGTCCCCTACGGGAGAGGCCAGCGGTTCGGCTCCGGGATTTCCGGAATCATGAACCAGATCCTGGGAGGCTGGGAATTGTCGACCCAGACCGACCTGCTCTCCGGCCAGGGCGTCAGCACTCGTTTCACCGGCCCCGACCCCTCCGGGCTGGGGAAACGGGGGGGCCGTCCCGACCTGGTGGGAACCTGGAAGAGCTGGGAGAAGCCGGACGGCAATGACGACGACTGGTACAACGCCGGCGCCTTTGCCGTGCCCGGCAACAACATCGGACGCTTCGGCAACGCGGGAAGAAACATCCTGCGGGCCCCCAACGTGTTCTCGATGGCGCTGGGAATCTTCAAGAACTTCCCCATCGGGGAGAACATGAACATCCTCTTCTCCTCCCAGATCAACAACCCCTTCAACTACGCCAGTTGGGGATACTCTCCCAACCAGCCGACCTTCAACATCAACTCCCCCACCGCCACCCGGCTGCCCGGGTTGCGAGCGGGCATGCGATCGGCGCGCTTCAACATCGCATTCGAGTATTGATCGAAGGCCAGCAGTTTCACCAGCCCCGGCTCGTTCAGAGCCGGGGCTTTTTTTTGGCTGCTACCCGTCATCAAGGGATAGAGTGGATGAAGGACGGCCGAGTTGAACCTGGACTTGGCAGGACTTACCGGAAACAAACGAAAAAAGAGTGATCCACCAAGACACACGAAGGACGACGAAGGCACACGAAGCGGAACGGCTCCGCCGCATCGGCAGGGGCAGTGTCTCCTCGCGGAGCAAGAAGGATGGGAGGAGGCGCCCCTCCCGTGACGTCATCGCAGCCAAGCAGGTCCATCGGTCTTCGTGTCTATTCGTGTTCATTCGTGGTTCGCCTTTATTGACGATTGGGTGTTTCACTCTCGGATGATCCGCACCCAGGGCGGGGTGGTGCATGTCTGATACAAACGGAAAAAAGAGTGATCTGCCAAGACCCACGGGAGAGGCACCATCCGGGAGCGCGGGCGTCTCGCCCGCATGCTATGGCGTTGCGAACCGCTCAGTTTCCCTGCGATGGGGCAACCTGCCACCCCGCCGACGGGAACCCCACAAGCCCGGCTGAAGCGGAATCCTGGCGCCGTTGCCGGTCGAGCCGGGTGGGAGAGAGGGGTGGGCTGTGCCAGTGTTGTGCGGGCGGGACGCCCGCGCTCCCGGAGGGGCTTCATCCCGTGACGTCATCGCAGCCAAGCAGGTCCATCGGTCTTTGTGTTTATTCACGGTTCGTCTTTATTGTCCATTGGCTGTTCTCCCTCGAATGATCCGCAGGGCAGGAGCGGCCAATCAGGTATAGAGGGGGCGAAAAGTTGAGTTACCCGCTCAGTCGAATTTGCCAGGCTGCAACGCTGCTGCTGGTCTGCCTCCTGGCCTCCGCCTGCAACCTTTCCGACTACCGCCGTCCGTCCGATGACCGGACCCCGCGGAATCGTCCCATCCAGGTCCGGGAAGGCGGCTACTCTTCCTCCCAGTCCTGCCAGTCCTGCCACCCCGACAACTATAGAACCTGGTACGGCTCCTTTCACCGAACCATGACCCAGGTGGCTGACGCCGATACGGTGGCAGGGCCCGTCGACCAGCCCTTCTCCTTCCTGGGAAAAACCTTTCGCCTGCTGCGGCACGGTCGCGACGTGTGGTTCCAGATGGACAACGCCGGACCGGCGGGCCGTCACCGTCGTCTTCGGCTGGCCATGATCACCGGCTCCCACCACATGCAGGTCTACTGGTATGCGACCGGGCACAGCCGCAAGCTGGGTCAGATTCCCTACATCTACCTGGTCGAGGAGCAGCAGTGGATTCCGCGCAACGCCACTTTCCTGATGCCGCCCAAACCCGAGATCAATTCTGCTCGGCCCGGCGCCTGGAACATGGCCTGCATCAAGTGCCACACCACCCAGGGGAAGACTCGTTCACCCGAGTGGGGGCGCTCCCAGGCGGCCTTGACCGACTTGAGCTTCGATACCCGGGTGGCCGAGTTCGGCATCGCCTGCGAGGCCTGCCACGGGCCCGGCGAGGCTCACGTGCGGCTCAACCGCAATCCCCTGCGCCGCTACCGCTTTCACCTGAATGGGACCCCCGACCCCTCCATCGTGCAGCCGGCCCGCCTCTCTCACGAGCTGTCCTCCCAGGTCTGCGGCCAGTGCCATGGAATCCTGGATTTCTACGAGAAAGAGGACTTCCAGGAGTGGATGGACCAGGGCTATCCCTACCGGCCCGGCCAGGTTCTATCGGACACCAAGCTGGTGGTCCGGCTCCAGGACAGGGAGAAGCCCCGGCAGCGGCAACTGGCCAGGCGCAAGCCCACCTACTGGGAGGAGAAGTTCTGGTCGGACGGCATGGTTCGGGTTTCGGGGCGGGAGTACAACGGCCTGATCGAAACCCCCTGCTACCAGCGCGGGGAGCTGTCCTGCCTCTCCTGCCACGCCATGCACCAGTCGCCGGAGGACCCGAGGCCGCTGAGCCAGTGGGCCATCGACCAGCTCAAGCCCGGCATGGAGGGCAACCAGGCCTGCCTGCAGTGCCACCAGCCGGCCCGCTTCGAGACCCCGGCCCATACCCACCACCCGTTGGCCTCCAGCGGCAGCCGCTGCTACAACTGCCACATGCCCTACACCACCTACGGAATCCTCAAGGCCATCCGCAGCCACCAGGTCGACTCGCCCACGGTGCAGGCCAGTCTGCAAACCGGACGTCCCAACGCCTGCAACCAGTGTCACCTGGACAAGACCCTGGACTGGGCGGCTTCTTACCTGGAGGAGTGGTACGGTGTCCCCAGGCCCGAGCTCTCCCGGGAGGAACGCTCGGTGGCGGCCTCGCTGTTGTGGCTGCTGCGCGGCGACGCCGGGCAGAGGGCCCTGATGGCCTGGAGCCTGGGGTGGGATTCGGCCCGCAGGGTTTCGGGATCGGACTGGATGCCGCCTTTCCTGGGACAGCTCCTGGAAGACCCCTACGATGCCGTGCGCTTCATCGCCGCGCGCTCCCTCAGACGGTCGAAGGCCTTCGCCGACTGGAGCTATGAATTCTTCGGCCCCACCCAGGTGAGGAAGGCGGCCCACCAGGAGGTCCTGGAACGCTGGCGGGGTCTTCCCCATGAGGCGAACAGGCCGGAGGTCCTCATCGATGCCGAGGGCGCCGTGCGCCGCGATCTTCAGCAACGCCTGCTGAGCCGGCGGGACGATCGGGTCGTCAGCCTGGCCGAATAAGGCGCCTCATTCCGAGAAAACGGTACGGGAGACACTGAGCAGTGGAACCGGACTCAACCCCTACAGCCGCTGAAACCGCCACCGCCGCCTACCTCCGCCGCCACCTGCGCTTCGGCTGGTGGTCCCTGCTCTGCTTCCTGACCCTGGGAATCGTGCTGGAATCCCTGCACGGATTCAAGGTGGGCTGGTACCTGGACTTGGCCAACGAAACCCGGCGGTTCATGTGGACCCTGGCCCATGCGCACGGGGTGTTGCTGTCGCTGGTCAACCTGGCCTTTGCGTTGACTTTGCCTCACCTGGCGGCAGACACGGTGCGCCTGGCTCGCCTGGCTTCGCCCTGCCTGGTGGGCGCCACCCTGTGCCTGCCGGGAGGCTTCTTGCTGGGCGGGGTGGTGATCCATGGCGGCGACCCCGGACTGGGCATCCTGCTGGTCCCCCTCGGAGCGCTCTTCCTCTTTGTCGCCGTCCTTCTGACCGCGCGCCGGGCCGCGGCGTTGAAGAAACCGGCACCATCGCAAGGTCCGGAAGCAGGTTCGGCCGGCCCGCGCAAGCGCGAAGGCCGGCGACGAAGACGCTGAGGCGGTGGTCGGGTTGATCCGCCGCAGAAACGCCCCCGGGCTTCCGCCCGAGGCTACACATGGAGGGGTGATGCGTTTTCGAAGGACGCCTCTAATTCGCCGCGTTCGCGGCTGGGTTGGTGCAGCACCCATACAACCCCAGGCTTCCGCCTGGGGCTACCCTGAGCCGCTGCTTCGCAGCTCTTTAAGGATGGCTTGTAGGGGACGTCGCGCTGGGTTACCAACTCCAACCGCAGCTTCGCAGCTCTCCCTGAAATCACGACTCTGCAAAGGGGAACATGCTTATTTATTTTGAATGAAGCGTTTGCAAAAATCGGCAGAGGGATCTTTTTCGGGAATGGCCACAAAAGGCACAAAAACACAAAAAAGAACCCTCCGATCGTCAAGGCTCGAAATCAAGCTACTCATTTTGTGCCCTTTGTGCTTTTTGTGGTGAATGCCGGAGCTACCAGCCCTTCACCTTTGCCGCCTACATGTCATCCCCGATTGAGAATTTTGCAAGAGGCCCCTCCGAGAAACAATAAAGGCCCCCGAAGGGGCCTCGTAGTAAGCCGCCCAATTGAGGGTAGGCCGGGCGACTGAAGTCAATGTATTTTCTGTAGCGGCCCCTGTCAACCCCTAATTCCCTACTTCTCTTTTTCATGGCATCCGTTGTGGATATCGCTCAAGCGTCGGCAAACCGCTAACCGGCTTCCGCATCTCGCCCTGGGCCTGAGCCCATGGTAAGATTTGAAGGCAATCTCATGAATTCAGGTCTCACACGTTGACTCGACTCCCGTGAACTCCCTCCACGCAAACATTGCCACTGGGCTCCTTTGCCTGTGTGGCTTCCTGCTGGTCCAAGCCTCCCAAGCCGCTCAAGGCATGGACCCGCGTTTCCGCCAGGCGGTGGAGCAGGCCCAGGCCGGCAGGCTGGCCGAAGCGGAAGAGTCGGTGCGGTCCCTCCTGTCCGATCAGCCCTCCCCCGACGGCTATCGTCTCCTGGGTTTCATCTGTGAAAACCAGGGCAAGCTGGACCAGGCCGAGCAGGCCTACCGCGAGTCTCTGACCCTCAACCCCGGGCTCGAATTCTCCAAAATCAGGCTGGGCATCATCTATTGCAAGGGCAGGAAATACACTCAATGCGCCGATTCGCTGCAGCAACTCCAACCCGGGATCGATGCCATTCCGGAGGCGCTTTTCTACCTGTGCCAGGCCCTGCTCGAGACGGGTCAATCTTCCCGGGCCCTGCAGATCGCCGCCAAGATGGAACGGGTGGCCCAGACCGACCCGGAAGCCCTGTTGTCCGTTTGCCGGCTTCTGACCGAGAGGAATCTCAACCGGGAGGCGGTGCCGCTCCTGACCCGGAGCGTAGAACGCCTTCCCCGTTCGGCCGAAGCTCACTACCTGCTTGCCCTGGCCCTGTCCCGAACCGATCGGATCGACCGCGTGGGGCCCCTGTTGGACAAGGCCCTCCGGCTCCAGCCGGACTTCGTCCCGGCCCTGCTGCTTCAGGCCATGGGCATGTTGGAAGCCAAGAAGCTCTCCGAAGCCAAGCAGTCTCTCGGCAAGGTCCTGGAGCTGCAACCGAAGGAGCCCAAGGCCGTCTTTCTGCTGAGCAAGGTGATGATCGACGGGGGCGAGTACGCCGAGGCCATCGGGAGCCTCAAGGCATTGATCGAGCGGTTTCCGGATGATCCCGACGTGCATCTGCTCCTGCTGAGCGCCTATCGGAAAGACGAGAACTACCAGAAGGCGTTTGAAACCTCGCTCGACCTGCTGGAGCGGTTTCCCGACTACCCGCTGGTCCTCTACAACGGCGGCCTGGACCTGGAGATCATGGGCCGCTTCCGGGAAGCCGAGACCCACCTCAGAAAGCTCCTCCCCATGATCCAGGGCGACCCGGAGCTGATGGCCGGAGCCAGGCTGGGACTGGCACGGGTGCTGGCCCATCAGCAGAAGACGGTGGAGGCAACCGCCCTGTTCGAGGAGGCGATCCGCCTCAACCAGGGTGGGGTGCCCGCCTTGGCGGATTTGAGCGAGATCTACTTGAAGGCCGGAGAATTCGAGAAGGCCCTGAAGCTGCTCCGGCAAGTGGTGGCGCGGGAGCCCGAGAGAAAGCAGGCCTACATCCAACTGGCCAAGGTGTTGAGGCGGCTGGGAAAGATGGAGGAAGCCAGAGAGCAGATCCGCATCTTTCAGCAACTGAACAAGGCCGAGAAGGCGAGTCCCAAGGGAACCCAGGCCCAGCAGGTGGCGCGGCCTTCGGCGGGAGGGACGACTCGATAGGGTGAGCCTTTTGCAATATCGGGGTCGGGGGATCCTTATCAGGGCCATCCCACGCTGCCCAAATCAACGCCGTATCCCATGTGGGATTGTAGGGGCGCCCCTTGTGGGCGCCCAATGCGAGGTCGGCGGGAACATCAGGGTAACCACAAGGGTTGCCCCTACAGGGTGCGGGTTAGCGCGGGATGGCCCTGGGATCCCTGTTCAGATCAAGGGTTGTCCCCCCGAGTTCGTCAAGGACCAGACGACACCGAACCCGTTTGCCGTCTGAAGCTCGATGGCCGCAAAAGGCACGAAAAGCCTAGAGCAGGAAGGACTTGAGAATGGGAAAGGCGACACAAGCCAGGACAACTCCGATCATCCACTTCAGCAACCTGATATCGCCCTTGACGGTGGCGATGTCCTGCTTGAGTTCAGCCCTGGTGGAAACGATGTCCTGCTTGAGTTCAGCCCTAAAGGAGGCGATTTCCTGCCTGAGATCGCCCTTGACTGCCATGAGGTCGGCATTGGTGGCGACCGTATCCTCGAAGGCTCCGGCCATGGTGTAGACGATGGCTTCGGCCTGCCTGGCTTCAATGCCGGCGGCTTTGAGGGTATCGCTGGCCTTCAGGGTGTCGAATACGGCGGTGCTCATGACGTTCTTCTCCCTTGGAGGGAGTGATTGGTCGGTAGAGTGAAAGGCTAGGCCAGGATCTCCTTCATGACCCGGCCGCCCAGGTCGGTGAGGCGCTTGAAGCGTCCCGCGTGGTAGTAGGTGAGCCGCATGTCGTCCAACCCCATCAGGTGGAGGATGGTGGCGTGGAGGTCATGCAGGTGGTAGACGTTTTCGGCGGCTTCGATCCCCATCTCGTCGGTGTTGCCCACCACCGTTCCTCCCTTGACCCCGGCGCCGGCGAACCAGGTGACCATGGCCTTCTCGTTGTGGTCGCGCCCGGGGTGGGCCCTGAAGAAGGACATGTGGTTGTCGGCGGTCCGCCCGAACTCACCGCCCCAAACCACCAGGGTCTCGTCGAGCAGGCCCCTCTGCTTGAGGTCCTTCAGCAGCCCGGCGACCGGCTGGTCGCTCCGAAGGCCGCAGCGACGGTGCCCACCGTCGATATCGGAGTGGGAGTCCCAGCCTCCGCAATAGACCTGCACGAACCGCACGCCTCTTTCCACCATGCGCCGGGCCATCAGGCAGCGGCGGGCCATGGGCTCGGCAATCTTGTCGTTCAACCCGTACAGCTCCTTGATCTTCTCGGGTTCCTGGTCGACGTCCAGGGCTTCGGGAACGGCCATTTGCATGCGGAAGGCCAACTCGTAGCTCTTCATCCGGCCCAGCAGAGCGCTGTTGCCGGGGTCCGAGTCGATATAGTTGCGGTTGTAGTCGTTGATCAACCCCAGCGTCTCGCTCTGCTGCTTCACGGTCACGCCACTGGGGGGCTTCAGATCCACGATGGGAACCCCCTGGGGGTTGATCAACGTGCCCTGATAAGCCGTAGGCAGGTAGGAGTTGGAGTAGTTGGCGATCCCGCCCTGGATTCCCCCGTCGGGCAGGACCACGAACCCCGGCATGTTCTGGTTCTCGGTTCCGAGGCCGTAAACCAGCCAGGACCCCATGGAAGGAGAGGCGCCGGGCTCCTGCACCCCGGTGTTCATCAGAATGAATCCGGTGGGATGGCTGTTGGAGTTGGTGTGCAGGGAACGCACCACCGCAATGTCATCCACGCAGGTGGAAAGGTGAGGGAAGATCTCGGAGACTTCCATCCCGCACTGCCCGTGCTTGGCGAATTTGAAGGGACTGCCCACGTAGATCCGCTTCTCCAGGCTGCCATAGATGCGGGTGATGGGCGTGCCGTGGTACTTGGCCAGAATCGGCTTGGGGTCGAAGGTATCCATCTGGCTGGGAGCGCCGCCCATGAAGAGGAAGATGCAGGCCTTGGCCTTGGGAGCGAAATGGGGAGCCTTGGGGGCCAGAGGGTTGCCGGCAGAGGTCCCATTAGCCAGCAGGCCGTCTCGGGCCAGCATGCAGGACAGGGCCGTCCCCCCGATGCCCCGGCCCATGCGGAACAGGAAGTCCCTGCGCCCCAGTTCCCCCGACCCGGGGTCCTGCACCTCCACGTTCCCACATTGATCGAATTGCGGTTTGATCAGCATCAGTGCCCCACTCCTTCGCAGGCTGCGAATGAACTCCTTCGCCTACTGCAGGAAAATAAACTCGTTGAGATTGAACATGGCCAGGCAAAAGTCTGACAGAGACCTGCCGGTCCTGCCCTCGGACGCCAGGCCCTCGGCGCTCTCCGGGGACCAGGCAGCCCGGGTGAGACTCAGCTCGGTCCCCGGCACATCCGTTTGAACTCCCAGGAACTGCATGCCCCGGATCTTTTCCACTTCGGTCGGCTGCCGCTGCAAGGCCAACTGGAAGGCGCGCTCCACCTGCCGGCCCGGGTCGGTTCCCACCTCCCGCACAATCCGCTCCGCCATGGCGTGGCTCTTCTGGTGGGCGAACTTGCTGTTGAACAGGGCAAACACCTGAGGCGTTACGGTGGTGACCTCCCGGACATCGCAGCTCTCGCTGATGTTGGGCCCGTCGAAAACCGAGATCAAGGGCGACACCAGCACCCGCTGTTGCAGCATGTAGACGCTTCGGCGGTTGCGCTCCTCCTCGGGATCGGGCTCCCACCAGGTGCGGGCGCGCTTCATCATGTCGTCTTCCAGGTCGGGGAAGAAGCTGGGCCCGCCGGCCAACAGGTTCAGGTCGCCGCTCACCGCCAGGATGCTGTCGCGAATGACCTCGGCCTCCAGGCGAATGGGCGGCATCCGCCACAGGTAGCGGTTGGCGCTGTCGATCTCTTCGTATTCGGTGGCGCGAGGATTGTTCAGGGACTGGCGGTAGAGGTTGGAATGCAGCATCAGGCGGTGCATGTCCTTGATGCTCCAGCTCTTTTCGATGAACTCGGCCGCCAGCCAGTCGATCAACTCCGGATGGACCGTGCCTCCGCCGTTCTTGCCCAGGTCGCTGGGTGTCTTCACCAACCCTCTTCCGAAGTGGTGTTGCCAGATCCGGTTGACCATGACGCGAGGAGTCAGAGGATTCTCCGGGCTCGCCAGCCAACTGGCCAGCTTCTTGCGCCGGCTCCCGCTCCAGCCCTTCAGATCCACCGGCTCGGGGTCCCCGCTGGCCGCCACCACGAACCCGGGCTCCACCACTTCCTGCTTGAGCGCGGGGTCGCCTCCCTTGAGCAGGAAGGTGGTCGGCGCATAGCCGACGCTTCCCAGCGGCTCCGCGGGCACGTAGGCCATGGGCTTGTAGCGGTTGGGATCGTTGGGGTTGGCGAAGCGGGCGTTCTGACGCCCGATCAGGGAGAACTGCTTGCTGATCTCCTTGGGCACCAGCTCGCTGGTGGAAAAGGGCACCCGCCTCAAGTCGGCCACCACCCAGTCCTTGAGGTCCAGCGGCGACATGAGGACCCGATGCGGATCGGTAATTTCCTTGACCTGTTTGCGCAGCCCGTCCGCCCACTCCTTGCGCTTCTTGAGCCGATCCTCCCATTCCTTGGCCTTGCGCTCCCAGAGCTCGGGATTCTGTCTGGGGAGCTCGTACTGGATGAAGGCCACCGACTGGGGCTGGGGCTTGGGCATGGGGGCGAAAAAGGCCTCGATGCGGTAGTAGTCCTGGTGGGTGATGGGATCGTACTTGTGGTCGTGGCAGCGGGCGCATCCCAGGGTGACGCCCAGAAACACCGAGCCGGTGGTATTCACCACGTCCGTCAGGAAGTCGCGCCGCTGATCGCCCGATCCCTCCACCTGCACCTGCAAGTTGAGGAAGGCGGTGGCGATTTGCCCCTCCGCCCCGTAAAATCTGAAGGAGTCCCCGGCTATCTGCTCCTTGATGAAGCGGTCGTAAGGCTTGTCCTGGTTGAAAGCCCGGATGATGTAGTCCCGGTAGCGCCACATGTGGGCCAAGGGATAGTCGAGCCCGCCTCCCACCGAATCGCCGTAACGCACCACGTCCATCCAGTGCCGGGCCCAGCGCTCGCCGTAGCGGGAGTCGGCCAGCAGCTCTTCCACGACGTTACCGTAGGCATCGGGGGAGTCATCCTGAAGGAAGGCCTCCATCTCATCCGGAGTGGGGGGCAATCCGATCAGATCGAAATAGAGCCTTCGCAGCAAATGCCGCTTGGTAACCGAAGGCGCCGGATCCATGCCCTTTTCTTCCAGCTTGGCCAGCACAAAGGCATCGATGGGGTTCTTGACCCATTCTTTCTGATTGACCTGGGGAACGGCCGGCTTTTCCAATGGGATCCAGGGCCAGGCAGGCTTTCCAGCCTCGGCCGTTTCCTGGACGGGGGCCACTTCCAGCTCGTCGATCCACCGCGCAATCAACTCGACCTGATCTTCCGAGAAGGGTTCCCCGTTCAGGGGCATTTGGGGCGCCTTCTCGCCGCGCAGCCGCCGGATGAGCGGGCTGGAAGCGCTATCCCCCGGAATGACTCCCGGACCGCCCAGGGACCCTCCCTTCAACAGGGAGGCCAGGGTTTCCAGCACCAATCCACTCTGGTGGTTCTGGATGGAATGGCAGGTAAAGCAGTGCTGCTCCAGCAGAGGCTTGACGGTCGTCTCGAACTGATGGGCGGAAGCGGCAGCGCCGGCCGTCTCGGTCGCCTCCCGGCTCGACTCATCGAGCCCGGTCGAAAGCCGGTCGACCCAGCGGGCGATCAGGTCGATCTGCTCCGCCGGCAGCGGGTCGCCGCCGATGGGCATCTGGGGCTGGCGCTCGCCCCTGAGATAGAGCAGAAGCGAACTTTCGGCGCTGTTGCCGGGTATGATCGACGGTCCGTCCTTTTCGCCGCCGGCCAGCAGCGCCTCGACCGATTCCATGACCAGCCCGCTCTGGGCGGATGCACCCTGGTGACAGGCGATGCAACGAGCCTCGAAGATCGGCCGAATGTCGGCTTCGAAGCTGGGCTTCCGTTCCTCCCCATGAAGAGAGACAGCCGTGAGGTGAACGGCAATTGCGACGATAACCGCCAGATAACTCATGCAACCCCCAAACCACTTGCCGCGGCAAGTGTCCGGCAAACCAGTGGGATATACTCTTGAACGCTTCCGAATTTTATACTTGTTGGCCTCGACAATCAAATATTGTCCCCGAATTGTCGGTATTTATGCTTCATTTTGAATTTTTTTCGAATTTCCCTGGAAGGCGCGCCCTGATACTTGAATTTCATGCCTTACTGAGATAAATTTTTTGTAAGGAGAGCCTCCCATGATCGTCAAGATTACATCCAAGCGACAGGTCACCTTCCCGGCTCGGGTGCTGGCTGCGCTGGGCGTGGGCCCCGGTGACCGGCTCGAACTGCAGGAAAGCCCCGAGGGCTTCATTTTGCGGCCGCGGCGGATCGACACTTCGAAACTGGCCCCGCTCAGAGACAAGATTCCACCCGGACATCCCCCGTTCGACATCGAGAAATTCCGAAGTGAGCCCCATGACCCGTCGTTACGGGATTGATACCTCGGTGCTGGTGCGGCTGTTGACAGGTTCGCCGGCGAGCGAATACGAGCGCTGCGAACGAGAGTTGATTGCCTTGGTAGAAAACGACGGCGCCGAGGTCTTCGCTTCGAACCAGGTGATCGGGGAAGCATTTGTGGCCGTTCAGCACCATTACGGGTTCAATGGCGCCGACGCTCGAATGGGTCTACTGAGCATCCTGACCAGCGGCCTGATCGCACCGCTGAGTGGGCGCTCGGTCATCGTCGCCCTGGAAGCATCCGGCGGCTCCGGCCTTTTCGACCGCCTCATCGCGGACGATTACATTCGCGCCGGCCTGCAGGTTCTGACGCTCGACAAACAGATGGCTACCCTGCCCGATGTCCAGCGCCTGTAGAAAAAGCTGCCCTCGCAATCAAGCTTGCTTGGAACAACTCTGTTTCACCCTCGCATGATCCGCCCGGCAGGGCGGAGCCGGGACCACCAACTCTCCACTCTCCACTCTCCACTCTTCACTCAGCCGCCGCCTTGGCGGCCACGAAGGCCATGCCGATCCTGGTGGTTCCGGGTGAATCGGGAACCTCCATGGTGGCCCGGGTGGGGGGATTTTCAGGGAAATAACGCCGATAGGCGGCATTCATTTCGCCATAGTCCTCCCAGTCCTTGAGATAGACCCTGGCCTCGACCACGTCGCTCATGGCGAACCCGCCGGCCTCGTAGATCTGCTTCACCCGGTCCAGGCAATCGTTCACTCGCTCTTCCACCGTCTCCTTGGCGCTGAACACCCCGGCGATGTACATGGTGTTGCCCACCTTGAGGCCGCGGCTGTAAGCCCCGCTCGGGCCCATGCCTTCAGGCAGCACCGGCGTCTTTTCCTCCCGGCTGGCGATCATGGTGATCTCGACGGGTGAGCCGAGGGGAATGGCCGAGACCAGAATGGGCACCCGGGCCGGCTTGGGGTCGGGCACCATGGAAACGTAGGTCTCGCTCATGGGTCCGAAAAAATCGCCGCTGGTCATGAAGACCTCGGTCGAGACCACGTTGGAGAAATCCATGTCGGCCGCCTTCAGCACTGTCTCGATATTCTTGAGGGTCTGGGACACGTGCGCCTTGATGTCGCCTTCGACCAGTTCGGGTGGCGACGTTCCCGGAACAACTCCGGCCTGACCCGACACGAAGAGGCGGTCGCCCGCCAGCACGCCGGGACTGTAGGGCGCCTTGCCGGGCTCGGTCCCTTCGGGATAGACGTACTCCTTTTCTCCTCGCACGGCGACCATGGCGATTTCCACGCTGGCCCCCAGGGCCAGTTCCGAAACCGCGACGGTGGTGCGGCTGGGCAGCTTGTCCTGATCGAGGAAGGAGCGATAGACCTGGCTCATGGGGCCGATCTGCTTCATGTCGGTCAGCCATACGTGGGTGGCCACCACGTCGGAGAAGCCGTATCCCCTGGCCTCCAGTTCCCGCTTCAGGTTCTTCATGGTGACCTTGGTCTCCGCCTCGATTCCCGAGGCCATCTCCCGGGTCTCCGGGTCCAGTCCCACCTGGCCGGACAGGTAGAGAGTGTCGTCCACTTCGATGGCGGCGCTGAAGGGAGGCCCCGCCGGCGCCGGGTCGTCCACCGGCGCCTGTTGACAGGCGGCCAGGCACAAGACGCCGAAAGCACACAAGACCGTCAGCCCGAGCAAATCTCTAATGGTCATCTGAAACGCTCCTCCATGATCGTTTCCTGGCTCAATCCATTGACGACAACCGGGCCGCCCCGACCGCTGGATGATGCCGGGCGCCGCCCTGCGGTCAGTGCAGAATCTATCACAGCCCTGCCCCCTCCGGGGGGATATCTGGTGGTTGGAGTTGTCCGGAGCCCGAACAGGACAATCCCGGTTGGCCTCGGGTGCGCAATCCAGTAGTATGGAGTCCCTTGGTTCAGCCGACCCCATCCCCAGGGGCCCTCGCAACCGATCCGAGGCGGAGGTCCACGGGTCTGAATTCCAGGGTATCGTGTCCACTTCTCCAGGAGCCAATCGACATGGGAAAGGATTCCTCTCTTGTTACCGCCACCGTAGCCTCCGCGAGCGACTTCGAGGTTCTCCCGGAAGACGCCGAGCTGTTCCAAACCCAACTCAGGAGCTTTGTCCCGGAGGAGGCCTTTGACGCCCATGCCCATTTCTACGAGCGGTCCCACATCGGGCCGACCTATGCCGACAGCTATCTCAAGGATGCCCCCGACCCCGGCGGCTGGGACGCCTACCGGCGACAGGTCTCGAAATGGATGGGAGACCGGGCGGCCAGGGGCGGACTGTTTTTCGGCATGCCGCGCCGGGACGTGGACATGGCCGCCGCCAACCGATTCCTGGCGGCCGAGACCGGCCGGGAGGAGCGGCTGAAAGCCCTGATGCTGATCCATCCCCAGGACGATCCCGACCGGGTGGAGGCCCGGATCGCCTCGGAGGGGTTCGTGGGCATGAAGGTCTACCTGGTCTATGCCGACCGGGAGGACCCCTACAACGCCGAGATCGAGGAGTTCCTTCCGGAATGGGCCTGGGAAATCGCTCACAGACGCGGCCTGGCCATCATGCTGCACCTGGTCAAACCGCGAGCCATGGCCGATCCCGCCAATCAGAGCACCATCCGCCGGCACTGCCGGCGCTATCCGGGCGCCAATCTCATCCTGGCCCACTGCGCCCGCAGCTTCAACGCCGGGCATGGACTGGAAGGCCTGGAGTCGCTGCGCGGACTGGACAACGTCTTCTTCGACAACTCGGCCATCTGCGAGCCCCAGCCGGTGGAAGAAATCCTGAGACTCTTCGGACCCAGCCGCCTCCTTTTCGGTACCGACTTCCCGGTCTCCGAGCTGCGGGGACGGGCCGTGAGCATCGGCGACGGATTCGTCTGGATGGGCACGACCAACCTGGACTGGTCGACGACCGCCTTCGGATCCCACACGGTGCTGGGGCTGGAGAGCCTGCTGGCCCTCAAGCAGGGTTGCCGCAACCGGCACATGACCGACGCCGACGTCGAGCGCATCTTCTACCGCAACGCCTACCAGCTATTCGGAATCGGAGAGCAAAAGGTCGGCCGAGGCCAGGAGCTCTACCAGGTGGCCAAGAAGCTGATTCCCGGAGGAACCAACCTCCTGAGCAAGCGCCCGGAACTGTTCGCGCCCGAACAGTGGCCGGCCTACTACAAGGAGGCCCGCGGCTGCACCATCGTGGACATGGATGGGCGCCACCTGACCGACATGAGCTTCAACGGCATCGGTTCCTGCCTGCTGGGCTATGCCGACCCCGACGTCACCGAAGCCGTGCTGCGCAGGGTCCAGCTCGGATCCATGTGCACCCTGAACGTGCCCGAGGAGGTGGAGGTGGCCCGCCTGATGCTGCAGCTTCACCCCTGGGCCCAAAACGCCCGCTTCACCCGGGCCGGCGGAGAGTCGCTGACGGTGGCCGTGCGCATCGCCCGGGCGGCCACCGGGCGCCAGAGGGTCGCCATTTGCGGCTACCACGGCTGGCACGACTGGTACATGGCCACCAACGTGGGCACCGACCAGGACCGACTGGGAGACCACCTGCTGAAGGGCCTGGATGCGGCCGGCGTGCCCTACAAACTGGGCGGCACCACCCTTCCCTTCCAATTCGGCCGGCTGGATCAACTGGAGCGGATCTTCGAGACCAGCGGCGAGCCCCTGGCCGCGGTGGTGATGGAAGCCACCCGAGGCGACCACCCCCCTCCCGGCTTCCTGCAGGGGGTGAAGGATCTCTGCGGCAAGCACGGCGCCAAGCTGATCTTCGACGAGGTGTCCAGCGGCTGGAAGCACGCCCTGGGAGGCGCTCACCTCTGCTATGGCGTCTTCCCCGATATGGCGGTCTTCGCCAAGTCGACGGCCAACGGGCACCCCATGGGAGCCGTGATCGGCAACGAGGCCACCATGCAGGCGGCCCAGGGATCCTTCATCTCCAGCTCCTTCTGGACCGAAGGGGTGGGGCCGGCGGCGGCGCTGGCCGCCATTCGCAAGATGATGCGCATCGACGTGGTCAGCCACGTGGACCGAATCGGCGAGCAGATCAAGCAGGTCTGGCTGTCGCTGGGGGCCAAGCACGGCCTGCCGCTCTCCGTCAACGGCCACAACGTGAACGCCGGCTTCGTGCTGGACCACCCCCAGGTCCTGGCCCTGGAAACGCTGTTCACGGTGCGCATGCTGAAGGCAGGCTACATGGCGGCCCCCCGGGTCCAGTTGACCCTGGCTCACCAGCCCCACCACGTGGAGGCCTACGCCGTCGCTGTGGAACCGGTGTTCCAGGAGTTGGCCGAGGCCATCGAGAAAGGAGACGTCGAGCGGCGAATCGGAGGCCCCGTCAAGCAGACCGGCTTCCAGCGCCTGACCTGACCCGCCAGCCTCCCCGGGGAGTTCCCATGAAACGCGTCGGCATCGCCGGATTTCTGCACGAGTCCAACAGCTATTCCCCCATTCCCACGCCCTACCAGCACTTCAAGGACACCGACCTGACTCGAGGGGAAGCCTTGCTGGAACGCTGGGAGGGCACCCACCACCAACTCGGTGGATTCCTCGAGGGCGCCCGGGCATTCGATTTCGAGCCGGTGCCGCTGGTGGCCGCCTACGGTATTCCCTCGGCCCCCATCCCCGGCGACTCCTTCGAAGAGCTGGCTGCCGATCTCACGGGAGCCCTGCGCGCGTCCCTGCCGCTGGACGGACTGCTGGTGGCTCTGCACGGAGCAGCCGTGTCGGAGTGCTTCCCCGACGCCGACGGAGAGCTTGCCGCCCGCTTTCGACAGCTCCTGGGGCCCCATGTTCCCATCCTGATCGTGATCGACCTGCATGCCAACGTCTCCGGCAAGATGGCCCGCAACACCAACGGCATCGTGGTCTACCGGTCCAACCCCCACCTGGACCAGCGAGAGCGCGGCCTGGAGGCGGCCGGCTTGATGGCGCGGACCTTGCGGGATGAAATTGCCCCGGTCCAGGCCCTGGAGCAGCCCCCCCTGCTGCTCAACATCACCCGGCAGTACACGGAAGAAGCGCCCGCCAGGGAGCTCTACCGGGACGTCGAGTCGGTGCTGGAATGGCCGGGAATTCTCTCGGCCAGCGCCGCCATGGGGTTCTACTATTCCGACGTGGAGGAGATGGGAGCCTCCTTTCTGGCCATCGCCGACGGAGACCGGGAACTGGCGCGCCAGGCGGCCCGCTGGCTGGCTGAAAGGGCCTGGGGGCGCCGCAGGGGATTCCTCGGCGACCTTCCCGGCCCGGCCGAGGCCGTCCGCAGCGCCGCCCGGGAAGCAGGCGGCCCGGTTGTGCTGATGGACGTGGGGGACAACGTCGGCGGAGGCAGCCCGGGCGACTCCACCATCCTGCTGGAGGAGATCCTGCGCCAGCAGGCCTCGGAGGCCCTGGCGCCGCTCTACGATCCCGAGGCCGTGTCCGCCTGCGTGCAGATGGGGGTGCGGCAGTCGATCGAGCTGACGGTGGGCGCCAGGAGCGACGCCCTCCACGGCCGTCCCCTGCGGGTGGAAGGCCGCATCCGGTGCATCGCCGACGGGCGCTCCACCGAAAGCCGGCCGCGGCACGGCGGCCAGGGGGTCTTCGACCAGGGAGTGACGGCGGTGCTGGAAACGCCGCGCCACAACACCCTGGTGCTGACCAGTATTCGAATGGCCCCCCGCAGCCTGGAGCAGCTCTGGACCCTGGGGCTCAGGCCCGAAGAGAAGAAGATCCTGGTGGTCAAGGGAGTGGTCGCCCCCCGGGCCGCCTACGAACCCATCGCCCGCCGCACCATCCTGGTGGATACGCCCGGATCCACCAGCGCCAACCCCGCCCACTTCAGCTACCGAAACGTGCGCCGCTCCCTCTATCCCCTGGAGAAAAATGTAATCTACCCGGTGTAGGGGCGCCCCTCGTGGGAGCCCCGCTACGCGGCGCTGACCGGGCGAACGGCAACAACAGGGCAACCACAAGGGTTGCCCCTACACCAGCCGATCCGCACCCCTTCAGGCCTGCGCCTCTTCGGTCTTCCCGGTCCAGACGGTCAGGTCGGTCAGGTCCCGGTCCGGCTTGCGCCGGGACCCGTAGCTCAGCAGGACTCCCAGCCCGAACAGGAAGAGGTTGCCCAGCACGATGATCCAGAACTTGTCGGGAAGCAGGGCGGCAAGGGAGGGAAACAGCTCGGCGCCAAACCGGCTGTCGATGAACAGCCACAGGCAGACTCCGGCCAGGGTGACCATGGTGGCCTGCAGGGCCGAGCGGCCATCCACCCGCCGAGTCAACTGGCCCAGCAGGAACAGCCCCAGCAGACCCCCGCTCATGATGGAGATCAGGGTGGCTTGAAAGTCCTGCAAGGTCTCGGTGCGGGTGAAGTGGATGATCAGGGCGATGGCGATCATAACCCCTCCGAAGAACCCCGAGACCCACCTTCCGAAGGTGACGTAGTGGCGCTCCAACCGGTCGGGGGCCAGCAACCGCCGGTAGAAGTCGGTGGTGACCGTGGCCGCCGAGGCGTTGATGCTGGAATCGAGGGTCGACATGGCCGCCGCCAGCAGTCCCGAGATCACGAAGCCGGCCACCCCGGCCGGGACGTGGCTGAGGATGAAGAAGGGGTAGACCTCCTCCGGCAGCAGCGTGCTCACCTCCGGCGCCGGATTGTACTTGTAGAGGACGTAGAGCGCCGTCCCGATGAAGCTGAAGAACACCCAGACGGCCACGGTGGCGACTGCGCTCAGGACGATCCCCTTGCGGGCTTCGCCGGTGGTCTTCATGGCCTGGTAGCGCTGAATGGTCATCTGGTTGACGCACATGTACTGGGTGAAGTGGAACAGGTGCATCAGCGCCGTCACCCACACCGTCTTTTCGGAGAAATTCAAGGCGGTGCTGCCCACCGAGAGCTTGCCCTCGGCCAGCGCCACTCCCATCACCTGGCCGAAGCCGCCCGGCACCATCCCGAAGATGATGGGCAGGCAGATGAGTCCGCCCAGGATCAAGGCGAAACCCTGGATCAGGTCGGTCCAGATGACTGCCTCCAGGCCTCCGGCGATGGTATAGGCGGCCACCAGGACCCCGAAGATCACGATCACCCAGGGAAGCGGAAACCCGGTCATGGCCTTGATGGGCAGGCAGACCGCGTAGAGGATCACCCCCAGCCGAAACATCTGGAACAGGATGAAGGCCCCTCCGGCATAGAGCCGCGCCCAGGCGCCGAAACGCCTTTCCAGGTATTCGTAGGCGGACCGGAACCCGCCCCGCCTGAAGAGCGGCATGAACAGAAGGAGCCCGGGAATGGCGGCCAGCAGGTAGGTGAAGTTGGCCGGCATGTAGCGCCAGTTCTCGGAATAGGTAAACCCCGGCGTGGCCAGGAAGGTCATGGAGCTGACGATGGTGGCCATCATCGACATCCCCACCACCCAGCCGGCCATGTTGCGCCCGGCCAGGAAATAGGCGTCCGAGGACTTGCTCTTGCGGGCGCAATAGACGCCGATCCAGACCATCACCGCCAGATTGAGCCCGATCACCGCCAGGTCCGGTCCTCGCCACATGACAATCCCCCTCCCGTCAGTTTCCGCCGATGACTCCGCTCGTCCGGGTTAGCTGCCCCCGCCCTGAGGGGCGGATCATTCGCGGATAAACACCCAATTGTCAACAAAGACGAACCACAAATGGACACGCTCAGGGGATCTCCACCACCACGTATTGCTGCCGGACCGATACCGGAAAGGTTTCCGCCCGATAGGGTCCCGGCCGGTGTCCGGCTTCCTCCCCACACTCGCCGCTCTCGCCTTCCCGGGTCTCCACCCGCACGCGATAGCTGCGCACCCGGGTCCGAACCGGATCGAACCAGGATCGCCCCGTCTTGAGATCGAACTCCCAGCCGTGCCAGGGACAGCGGACGATTTCTCCAACGCGGGTATAACGGTACTCGCCCGGGACGCGGGCCTGCAGCAAGCCGGACTGCTGGCCCAGGCAGAGGGGGCCTCCCTGGTGGGGACACCGATTCAAGAGGGCGAAGAACTGGCCGTCCAGGTTGAAGACGCCGATGGATCGGCCCTCGACCTCGGCAATCTTGCGGCCGCCGGGCGGTATCTCGCCAAGGGTGGCCACCACGTGCTCAGCCATTGGGCTCGTCCGGTTTCAGGGGGGCGCCCCGGGGGCTCCGGCGCTGGCTGCGGCCGGCGGTTCGGGGGAAATTCGATGGCGGGTCAATCCAGACCATAGAGGCCGCGCGCATTCTCCGACATGATTTTCTTCCTCAGCTCGCGGGAGAGACCGGCCGGCAGAGCGCTCTCCGGGGAATCGAAGTCCCAGTGCGGATAGTCGGTGGCGAACATCATCCGGTCATCGACGGCCATCTGCTCCAGCAACTGCCGGAAGTAGCGCCGCCGGGGAGGCTCTTCCATGGGCTGGGTGGTGAACCAGAAATGCCTTCGAACATAGGTGGAGGGAGGATGCCGGAGCGCAGGGATCTCCTCGGGGAGCTTGCGCCAACAGTGGTCCAGCCGCCACATCAGCGGCGCCATCCAGGCGAAGCCTCCTTCGACCAGGGCCACCTTCAACGAGGGGAACTGCTCGAACACGCCTTCGCAAACGAGGCTGATGACCTGGGCCTGAAAGGCCTGGGGCATGCCCCCGTGGTCCTCGATGTAGTGGGAAGGCCAGCCGGCCCCGGTAATGGGTCCGGCTCCGGCGCCTCCGAAATGAATGCCCACCGGCAGGTGGTGACGCAGGGCGGCCTGGTAGATCTTCCGGTACCTGGGCCGGCCCAGGGGCTCGTTGGTCCGAACCAGCAGGAGGACCTGAACGAACCCGGGATGGTCTCCCACCCGATCGATCTCGTCCGCCGCCAGGTCGCCGTCCTCGTAGGGAACGATAATGGATGCCCGCAGCCTGGGTTCCGGTTCCAGCCACTCGGCAATCTGCCAGTCGTTGATGGCCCGGGCCAGCGCGGCTCCGTACTCCAGGTTGAGCTGCCCGCCGGCCCCGTAAAGGCAGTTGAGGATGCCGTACCGGATATCGTAGGCGTCCAGCAACTGTTTCCGCATGAAATGCAGATCCGAGCCCGCCGGCAGTCCCGAAGGCGGCCAGGCATCGTGGCGGGCGGCATTCATCAACGCCCGCGGGTAGTATCCCCCCAGATGGCCGCGGAGTCCGAACCTCCGATGGTGGCGGCGCCACCGCTCCGGAAGGTACTTGTAGAGGGTTTCATTGGAGGGAATGATGTTGTGGATGTCGCAGTCGATGACTTCCAGCCGCGACTCCTTGCCGCCGGTCGGGGCCTGCCTTGAAGTTACCGCTGTCGCCATGGCTGTGAGCTCTCCTCGAACCGGACCGGCTTGCTCCCGGGCGTTCTCATCTTAACACGGGCGCCGGCCCGAAGTCCTGACGAGGCTTCATCTCGAACCGACAAGCTGGAAAAAGACATCCGCCAAGGGACAGGAAGGACGACGAAGGGGCGCCAGGGGTTGGAGAAGGCTCAAGAGGGGTCTGCCAAGGGCCGGCAAGGGGGAGGGCGCAAAGACCATCAGAGCCGATAGAAGGCGCGGGCGTTCTCGGCCAGCATACGGCGGGCCAGCGAGTCGGACAAGCCCGCCGGCAAGGCCTCTTCCAGGCGGTCGAAGTGCCAGTGGGGATGGTCGGTGGCGAACATCAGCATCTCGTCCGAATCGAGCTGGCCGATGACCTCCAGGAGCTGGCTTTGGGATGGCGGGGCGTCCACGGGCTGCAGCGTGAGCCGGATGTGCCGGCGGATGTATTCGGAGGGTGGGCGCTTGACCCAGGGAATGTCTCGGCGCAGGCCCCGCCACTCCTTGTCGAGCCGCCACATCAGCGATGGCATCCAGGTGCAGCCCGCCTCGATCAGGGCCACTCTCAGGTCGGGGAAGCGATCGAACACGCCTTCCACGATCAGACTGGCCACCTGGGACTGGAAGACCTGGGCCATGGCGGCGACCTCCTCCAGGTAAGTGGAGAGCCAGCCGCTGGGGGTGGGGGGATGGCCGGGGGCTCCCCCGAACTGAATCCCCACCACCAGGTCGTGGCGGGCGGCCGCTTCGTAGACGGGGTCGTAAATCCGGTTTCCGTAAGGGATCAGCGACCGGACCGGCATGACGGCCTGCACGAAACGGGGGTCGGCGCCCCAGCGGTCGATTTCCCTTGCCGCCAGCACCGGGCTCTGGGTGGGGGCCACGATGGAGGCCCGCAGTCTGGCGTCCCGGTCCAGCCAGTGCTCGGCCTGCCACCGGTTGACGGCCGAGGCCAGGGCCGCGGCCAGTTCCGGGGCGTGCACGCCCTGAACCCGATAGGCGCAGTCCAGAACGCCGAATTCGACCTGGAGAGGGTCGAGCACCTGCTTCTGCATGAGGGCAAGCTGCCCCTCCGCCTCTTCTTCCCATTCCAGTCCCGGCCGAATGGAGGTCGGCGCTCCCTTGGGATAGTCGTCCGCATCCGGTCCCCGGAAGGCCGACTCCTCGATGTAGGCGCACCAGTGGTCGGCCAGGTAGGGCTTCAGCACCTCCAGCGAGGCCACTTCATTGTGCAGGTCGCAGTCGATGACCGGACGTCCCGACCAGAAGGGCCGCTGCGCTTCTTCTCCGGAATCCGGAACCACTCTTTCCTGCGCCATCATCACGCCCCCTGGTGAGAAATGCGGGCCGGCTTCCGAGAGAGACTATCCAGACCCGAAGCGCCTTGTCAATGGGGTCGAGGGCGGCCAGATGGGGGTTGCTGGCCGCCGGTCAACCAAGTATGATGGCGCCCGAATACGCTATCAAGTAACCGGATAGGTCCCATGAGAAAACACGGCAGAAGAGGATTCGTTCAGAACCTGGCGCTGGCCGCCGGAACCCTGGCTCTGGGTCCCATGGCCGCCTGCCAGGCCGCGCCGAGACCGGGAACGTCTCGCAACCGCCGGGACCTGATTCGGTCCCTGCAGGGCGTCCACAACTTCATGGTCACCACCTTTCACCCCGACTTCGAGCTGGATTCGGAGGGCCTGCGGCGCAACGTGGCCGATCACGCCCGCGGTTTCCACCGGAACATGACCATCGTGGTTGCCGGGGGCCTGGGCGAGCTCTACAGCCTGGACATCGAGGAGCACCGGGCGCTGGTCACGGCCGCGGTGGCCGGGGCCGACGGCAAGATGCCGGTGGTGGCCGGGGTGGGCGGCGGTTACCGCAACGCCGTGAGCATGGCCCGCAATGCCGAACAGTCGGGGGCCGACGCCGTGCTGATCTTCCCGCCGGGCTCCCGCTGGGGCCTGGAGGAGGGGACCTACCGCTGCTGCCTGGACGTGGCCAAGGCGGTCGACATCGGAGTGCTCATCTATCCCCGGTCCGAGGAGTACTGGCCTCGCCTGTTGAAGAGACTGTCCCGGATCGAGAACGTCATCGGCTTCAAGGACCCCAGCGGCGACACCCGGGTGGGCCTGGCCCTGGGAGACCTGGTGCCGGCAGACTTCCTCTGGGTGGCCGAAGGCGAAGGCCACGCCGCCAAGACGCTGCCGGTGGGCGGCCGGGCCTACACCACCGCGGTGGCCACCTTCGTTCCCCAGGCCAGCCACGCTTTCTGGAAGCACGGCGTGGCGGGAGAGAAGGAACCGATGAACCGGGTGCTCAAGGACAAGATCGAACCGGTGGTCAAGCTGCGCGGGGTTCAGCCCGGCTATGGCATCAGCGCCATAAAGGTGGCCCTGGAGTCGCTGGGCCGGGCCGGCGGGCCGGTCAGGCCGCCCGGGACCCAGGTGGCGGAGAAGGACAAGGAAGTCATCGCTGAAATCGCCCGTTCCCATTCCGAGGTGAAACGGGAGAGCAGTGTTCTGTCTCAGAAATTCTGAGACAGGACACTCGGGAGGTCATTCATGGACAGCATGAGCCGGCGCGAGTGGCTGCTGGCCGCCGGAGGCGCCGGGCTGGCGGCGGCTTGCAGCAGCGGAAGCAGGGAACCCGCCAAACCGAAGCCCACGGAACATCGCATCGTGGATGCTCACGTTCACGTCTGGACTTCCGACACCAGGCGCTTTCCGCTGGCCGACGGCTTCACTCCTGAAGACCTCTGGGTGCCGAGCTTTTCGGCGGAGAGGCTCCTCGAGGAGGCTCATCGGTCCGGCGTGGGCAAAATCAACCTGATCCAGATGACCTGGTACGGCCTGGACCACTCCTACATCCTTGACGTCATCGCCAACGACCCCGAACACTTCGTGGGAACCGGCGTCATTCCGGCGGTCACCGACGTCTCCCTGGCCAGTCCGGACCGGACCATGGTGGCCCTCTCCAAGCAGGGAGTCCATGCCTTTCGCGTGCGCGGCGGCAGCACCCGTCCTCCCCTGGGCGGGGGGCCGCAGTGGATGGACCACCCCGGATTCGACAAGATGTTCAAGGCGGGCGCCGATCACAACCTGGCTCTGAGCTTCCTGATGGGGCCCCGGGATCTCCCCGAGGTCGACCGCATGTGCGGCCGCTACCCGGAGACTCCCATCATCCTGGACCACTTCGCCGGGGTCTACGAGGGCTCCCCCGAGGAGGACATCACCGCCCTGTTGCGCATGGCCGAACACAAGCGGGTCATGCTGAAAGTGGGAGCCTTCTACAGCCGAGGCAGAACCCCTCCCTATACCAGCCTGCTGCCCTTGATCCAGCGGGTGGTGGCGGCCTTCGGCCCGGAACGATGCATGTGGGAGAGCGATGCGCCCTTCCCCCCGGACCGACCCGCCAGGCATCCCCTGCCCGACCCTCCGCACGGGATCGAGCCGGCCGTGGCCCTCATTCGGGACCATGCCGACTTTCTCAGCCCGGCGGACAAGGAGCAGATCCTGATCAAGACCGCCGAGGACTTCTTCTTCAAGCGGTAGACTGAATTGGCTGAGCGTTATCCACAACGGCCAAAAAAGAGCTATCCACGAAGGGCCACGAAGGACGACAAAGGGCCGCCAAGGCGTTGGAGAATGCTCAAGGGGGATTCGCCAAAGGTCGGTAAGGAGAAAGGATTTCCACCAAGGGCGTTCAGGGTTTTGTCGAGGGAACGTGCTGTGGGTCAGTCAGGTCACTCACACATGATCACTTCTTTGGCGGCGGGGGAGGCTTGGGCGTGGTTGGTCTTGGCAAAGACCTGCTATCGGTAACCTGCTGTCGTTTGCTAAGCGGCAAATTCATGTTGGATGACATCGTAGGCTTCCCTGGCGCATCTCTCGTTCAGTCTCTTGTCGACCATCAGTCTGTGAGGAGAGTCTTTTCCAATCTCAATGGCCTCGTGGTGCAGTTCCCGAAGGCGAGCAGCAATTTGTTTATCATCCAGGGCATTCAGCTCGATCCATAACTGTTCCCAATCCAGAGAAAGAAGCGAATATTCCCTACCCAAATTCGCCGCTTCAACGGATTTTCTCGAGTAATCGGAAAGAACGGACCAGATCGCGCACACAGCCACAACAAGGCTCACACAGCCTGAAACCACAGCAGGCATTCCGACCAGCAGCGATGCGACCGCTCCCGTGGATCCTAAAGCAACTACGGCAGAAAGGCAGAAGTGCAGCTTTTGATAACGATTCGCAAGGTAGGTGTAATACCGCGACTCTCTTTTCCTGTCCAGCAAACCCAGCCAGACTTTCTGAATCACAAGATCGTTAGCCATAACGAACTCGCTTCTTCTCGATACTTGGCGGTGAAAGTGTCCGGGGAAGAACGACTACCCGGAGCTTATTCCAAATTCGCTTGAACTGTAAACTCTCTTCAACCAGACGCGGCTATCGGAACTGATTTCCACACCGAAAACATCGCATGGCTTCACCGCCATGTCAAGCATCCGACAGAAGCTGGCCACCATTGTGAGAAGCAACAGGCGAGGAGGATCACGTTATGTGTGGTACGCTTCAGACTGGTTCCTGAACTGCGCCAAGGAGATCTCCCCATGAAACCCGGGTTCTCGCGTCGAAGGTTCCTGCAATCCCTGGGCGCCGCCGGGGCCGCCGGGTCCATCCTGGGATCCGGCGCCTCTTCGCCGGCCGCGGCCCACGATTCCCGCTCCGCTCCCCTGATCACGTCCTCCATGGCCGGCTCGTCCCCGGGATTTGTCCATCCCCAGAAGGTTCTGCTTTGGGAACGAACCCGCAAGGAAATTCGGGAAGACCTCGAAAGCGGGAACCTCAAGGCCGCCATCCTGCCCACCGGCGCCACCGAGCAGCACAACGAACACCTGGCGCTGATCACCGATGCCGCCACCGCCACCCTGTTCGCTCAGCAGGCCGCTCTCCAACTCTATCCCCAGGTGACGGTTTCCACGCCCTGCCCGGTCGGCTACTCCCCCTATCACATGGCCCGCAAGGGCACCCTCACCCTGCGCAAGGAGACCTTTCTGGCTTACGTCTTCGACGTGATCGAGAGCCTCACCGCCCACGGGTTCGGCACCATCCTGGTGGTCAACGGCCACGGCGGGAACCATGGCCTGCTGAAGGAGGCCGTCCCCGAGTGGCGCCGAAAACTCGGAGTCACCCTGGACGCCGTCTCCTACGGCGAAGGCTACACCGACGAGGAGCTGGCCACCTTCCTGACCTCCTACCGGCAGAAGCTGGATGGAAAGCTGGACACGCTGGCCCGCCGGACCGGGCACAGCCACGCCTCCGAAAACGAAACCTCGATCCTCATGGCCGCCTATCCCGACCGGGTGCGTTTCGTCACCCTGGAGGAATACGACCAGGCCGGTCTGAACTACGAGTCGGACATGTCGCCCAAGGTCTGGGAGTATCTCGAACCCTTCGACGCCCAGCGCACCACCAACCCGGAAAACCCGAGAGACCGCGCCCGCCAGGAGCAGGCCCTGCTGGCGACCCCGGAAAAGGGGGAGAGGCTGATCGCCATGGGGACTCGCTTCATCGTGGACAGGCTGCAGCGGATGATCGAGGCCACCGATGCCGGACGCCCCTGGCCGTAAGGGAATCTGTCATCGACTGCGTGAGGAAACTCCACACCCTTCGCCCGAACCGGGCGCACCCATGCCTGGGCCCCGCTCAAGCTGGACTGGATTTTTCTGAGAAAATTGAAGGCTCAGGACCGGCGGTTGCAAAGGATCGGCTTTTCCGATCACCGCGCCCTCTGGGTGCAGGTGGCGCCCGAGGGGTAGCCGCCGGCCTCACCGACCCTCAGCCTGCTGTCGAATGGGTATGATCCGGCCGGGAAAGGGTGGGAACCCGGGCCCCGAAGGGTGGTCCGGATCGGGAACGATCCGCCGGCTGACGCGGTCGAACCGTCCGATGGCGTCCATCAGGGTGGGAGCGATGTCCAGGGTGAGAAAGGCGCCGGAAACTTTCCGGCCCCGCTTGAGACCCATTTCCTCGCCTCCCCACACCATGAAGGTGGTCTGCGTCTCCAAGGGCAGGAACCCGCCGTGGCTGCCACCCGGCTGCTGGCCCATGGTGTTGACGTTCCAGCCGTGCCGCATCCAGACGCGGAAGTCGGGGGTAGCCTGTCTGAAGCGGAACCGGAGCGCTCTGGCCAGATCCTCTCGCCGTCCGGCCCCGTCCAGCGGCATCAGAACGCCGGCACGACTCTCGCCGCTCAAGTAGTCCTGGAAGTTGGGCCGGAACAGGTCGGCCAGAATGACCGGGACCAGGCTGGTTTCCAGCCTGGCCGTCTCCGACACCCAGCGGCGCGGATGGAGCCAGCGCGCCCACAACCGGCCGGGATATCCAAGAGGATCCCTGGATCCTGCGATCCCTGCCGCATCGAGCCTGGCCAACTCCCCGCGATTCTTCAGGGGCGCATACCAGAGCGTTCCATCGGTCGCTTCCAGAAAGACCGCCTGACCGCGATCTTCCGAGGCCAGCAGCCACAGCGCCTGCCGGAGCGGCGGGCCCTTCCGGGCGGTCAGATCCTCCAGCGGGATCGGGGCGACTAGAAAGTCGAAGGGGTAGCGGTTCCCAAAGGCATCCGGATTGAGCGCCCGATAGCCGGCTATCAGACCGGGGTAGTTCAGGGTGCGAAAGGGCGATGCACCCGACTGCGACCAGCGCTCGGAGGCCGGCCTGGCCCAGCCCACGGGGTAGTCGGCGAGCTGCTCCAGGCTGTTGGGCGGACCGAAATATCCCCTGGGGATCACCTGGTCGATTTCGAGACCCGAACGCACGAAACGGCGCCATTCCGCATCTTCCACCGGCAGGGCCAGCAATCGCCGCAGGATGGCGGCCTGGTTTCGATAGAGTCTCGACTCGGAAGCCAGCCGCGAGCCCGCGTCCCTGGCCGAGGGCATTCCGGCTGCAAGATGGCGCTCCGACCAGGCCTCGAAGACCTCCGAGGCCTGCTGCAGGGAGTAGGCATCCGCTTCGAGCCAGGGGCGAGCCCTTTGGAAAACCGGCTGGAAGACCCCGAACACCCGATCCAGCTTTTCCACGTCGTTGCGCAAGCGCAGAGAATCCAGCAGCAGCAGGTGGAGTCGGTTCAGATCGGAATGGCGCAGAAACAGATCGAATCTCGGATTCCCCAAATTGGCGGCAAAGGCCGTGAAGTAACCCTTGGACCCGAAGGGCGCCCTCTCCCCGTAGGGAGACTCCGGGCTTTCGTACACCCTGGCGAAGTCCACCCCGGGAATCGGTCGAGTCAAGGCATGATCGGAATCCTCCACTTCCGGCGACAGCACGGTGTGGCCGCCGAACTCCGGCCGTCGCAGCCAGGGGTTGATGGGGAACCCGTAGTTGATGTGGACCGGATAGAGGTTCATCCCGTGGTCGGAGATCATGGCGACCAGGGTCCGGTTCCGGCGAGCCGTCTGCTCCACCGCCCCCATGACTTCTCCGAACCAGTCATCCAGCTTGACCAGCAGGTGCAGGACCGACCGGTAGGAGCTCTCCAGGTGAAGACGGTGGTCGATCGTCACGAACAGCGCGGTGATGAAGTCGAGAGTCTCGGAGGAGTCTCCCTCGGCCCGCCACTTGAGCCACTTGGCCAGGGTCAGGGACAAGCTCCGGTCCAGGCGCTCGACGTGGTCGGGATAGGCCACCAAGTGGGAGAGGTGCTGGTGGATCACCGCCCCCGGCCGGAACTCCCGCTGGCCGGCCCGGACCAGGAACTTGCCCATGGCCCCCAGTTGTATGGCCGACCGCTTGCGGCTCAAGGGCTGCAGGGAGCTCCAGACCCTTTCGGGGGGAAAGGCGTCCGGCAGAATGGGGATCCCCAGCAGATCCAGCTCCCAGAGAGCGTGAGTCCGTCCGCTTCCCTTGATCAGCTTGCCCGCCGAATCGAACAGGCCGTTCAGGTAGACCCTGGAGGCCCCGCTGGCGCGGTTGAAGTAATAGTTCCTCTTGACGATGCTGGGCTGGCCCGAATCGATCTGGGCCCAAACCGGGGCCGAGAGCGGCAGCGTCCCGGTGAAGATGGTTTCGGCCCGCACTCCCTGGCGGACAAAATACTCCTTCATGTTGGGGAACAGCTCTTCCCTGCCCACCAGCGCCCGGGTGGCCCGGTAGTCTTCGCGGAAGCGCCCCGGAAAGGGCAGCCGCAGGACGGCGTCCGATTGCGGAGCCAGAGCCGCCTCGATCAGAAGACCCGCCAGCCCGTCGACCTTGAGCAGAATGATTCTGGCCCGCTGCTCTCGGGAGACAGGCTCGGCCGCGACCCGGTCGTAACCGAAGCAGAGGCCCAGAACAACGGCGGACAGCAGGCAGGCAGTCCTCTGCGGGACAAATGTCCTCGCAGTTCCTGATTTTGACGATGATTGGCTGGTCAAGGAGTTGACTTGGCGGGGAAGGCCGAGGACTGGGCGGCGGGTCCGGAGGGGAAAATCCAGCCCGCCACCTGGCTCCGATATCCTTCCGGCACAGAGCGCGGGTAGAGCCGTTCGAGATTCTGCAGGAAGCGGCGCGACTCGGGCCGGCTGCGCTGCGGATCGGCGGCGGAAATCCGGTCCCAGGCCTGGAACAGGCGGGACCAGGTGATCCCGTTCAGGTGGGGTTGCCGATTGAACCCGCGGATCACCTCCAGGGCCCGGTCCAGCGCCCGCTGGCGCCGGAAGCGGGCGATGTCCTCGGTGGAGATCGACCGCCGGCCCAGGTCGAGCCTCTGCCGAATCCCGTCCTCGTAGACCCTTCGTATGAAGAGCCCCAGCCGACCGGATTCGTTTCGGGTGATCGCCTGGTGCCGGGCTCTGGCGTTCTCGACCTGGCGCGCGAAGGAGTCGGCCAGAGGATTGGAGGTGCGCCGATCCAGCATCCTGAGCAGCAGCCGATTGGTGTCCTTGTCGAAATGCCATCCCATTCGAGCAAAGAGCTTGGCCGGCTCGATTCCCGAGGAGACCGATCGGGTGCTGAAAAAGGTCACGTCCTTCCGGTTGAGGCTCCAACTGCCGATGTAGCGCAGTGCTTGCAGGCGAAGCGGCAGGCCGTAGACGGAAAGCAGATTCTCGGCCGTGTTTCGGAGCACCGCCGTATCCTGCCTACGGCCGGGGTTGCCGGGCTTGAAGAAGTTCAGCACGATCACCGGACGCAGCTTGAAATCGCTGATGAGCACATAGTAGGCCAGCGGAATCCCTTCTTCGGGATGTTCGTCCATGCGCGCCCGGACCCGCGGATGCTCGAAGGGGTCATAGCCCAGGTCGAAGGGATTGTTCTTGGGCCAGGGTCGCGGGCGTTCAGCCAGGTCCGCTTTGCAGATGGACAGGACCGCGGTCCGGTAGAGCGGCCAACGACCGTCCAGTCCATAGCCAACCTCCCGGAAACGCAAGCCCTGAAGGGTGGCCCGGCTGTGCAGATAGGCGGCCGCCTTGCCCATCTTTTCCCGCATGCGGGTCTCGAATTTGTCCACCACCCAGTATTCGGAACGACCGCTCACCACGATGCCCAGAGCTTCGCGGTTGATCAAGGCCGTATATTTCAGGTCCATGATGGCCGGCAGCCCCAGGTTTCGGTCGGAAGGCTGCAGGGCCGCCGCCTCTTCGTAGAGCAGCAGGAGAGCGTAGAGTTGATGGAATTGTCGTTCGTCCAGATCGTTGCGGTAGTCCCGATAGGTCTCCAAGGCAAAACGGCCCGGACTGAAGAAACTGGCGAAGTCCGAGACCGTCCTGGCGGCGGCCCAGACAAACCGTCCCTTGGCGCCGGACTTGCGGCCCCGAGCCGTCAAGACCGGCTTGGGCAGTCTTCGGATCGGTCCCACGGTTGCACCCGCGCTGCCCCGAGGCGACCACCAGGGGAACGGCAGCGCCGCCTTCACTCGCTGGATGAACCCGGGAGAGCTGCTGCCCAGGTTCCAGACCGCAATCCACTGGCGGGGGGTGGAGTCCTCGGGATCCAGAACGACGGCCAGCAGCGGAACGAACTCGGCTCGATTGGCTCCCAGGACGGAAAGCACGAAGCGGTAGGGACGGTCGGAGTTGTTCTCGACTTCCAGGGGATGGTTGCGGATCTCCAGGGGTTGCGGCCGGTACTGTTGGAAAACGGTTTCCGCCGACAGCCACCCGGCCGGCAGACAACCCGCCAAACACCCGCTTAGCAACCACCGCATCCACATGAAAGAACCCTGCCTCAGAGATCCAAACCCTTTTCCAAGACGCAACCCGCCCGGCATGGGTTTCCGGAAAACCCGACCGTCACGACAGGTATTTCCCGAACGTCTCACGGACCTTGCGCCACATCTCCCCCGACAAGACGTGGCCGGCTCCGGGCTCGATGAACCAGGTGAAGCGTTCGGCGGCCCCGGCCCGGGCATAGGCCCGGCCGATGCGCTCCATCCCTCGGCGAACCTCCCTGATGGGCGAACTGGCATCCTTCTCGCCAAAGTTCAGATGGAGCGCCCGGGGCGCAATCAGGCCGGCGATGTCGGGCGTATCCCCAAATTGTTGAAAACCCGGGATGAAGTTGGGGAAGCAATGCAGCAGCTTGTGGCGGTGAATCGCCCGGTAGGTGGGCAGGCAACAGTTGCCCACCAGGCATTTCAGGCGCGGCTCCCAGGGCCCGACCAGCCAGGTGTGGGTCGATCCCATGGAGTGGCCGTAACATCCCAGGCGCCCGGGGTCAACTTCCGGTCGTCCGCTCAGGTAGTCGACCGCCCGCCGCATATCCAGAATATTCTTCCAGGCCATGCAGCGTCCCCCGACGACCTGGCGCAGGAACTCGTAGCGCTCATAGTCACCGCCCTTCAACCGGCCCTCCGGGTCCCGGCGCTGCTCGAAGCAAAGGGCGTCGGGGCAGAGCACCACGTACCCCAGTCGGACCAGGGCCACTCCGGTATGGTGCATCCGATCGCCGGCCAGACCGGCGGGCTCGGTCTTGCCCAGATGCCACTTCCCCGCATGCTGGTGCCAGAGGGCCACCCCGGCCGCCGGCGACGCGGGAGTGACCCCGTCCGGGATCATCAGGATGGCCGGCGCTCGATCGCCGGGCTCGACGGCGTAATCGACCCAGAGCAAGCGGTAACCGTCGCGCTGCTCTTCCCGCGTGACCCTGGGCTCCTGCTCACAGGGGTCGGGCCAGTCTCCACCCAGGCATTCCAGCAGTCTGGCTCTCAGCTCGGCTGCCTCGGCAGGCTCGTCAGGGGGGTGCGGGGACATGGCCATCGAGCTGGAAGTCACCGCCGAAGCGCCAGCAATCAGGGCCGAGGATTTCAGGAAGTCACGGCGATCGGTCGGCAGCATCACGGCTGGCAGAGGCGGTTTCGGGACTTGGCAGGCGAAGCTGCCTGCTCTTCAATCATAAACTCGATAGATGGCCGGAGGCAATTGAGGTCCGGCGCTAAAGCAGGCCCTTGTCGGCCAGGAACTGCCGCAGTTGTCTTTTCGGCTCGGGTCCGTGGGAGGGGACGGGCGGGCGCCACAGATTGGTGTGGAAGAGCCCCTTGATCTGCAGAATGCTCTTGATGGATTGGCCCCAGCCCAGGCCCCCGGCAACTTTCATGAGCGGGTCCTCGAATTCGAACATGACCCGGCGGGCCTCATCCAGGTCGTTGCGTTCCAGGGCGCGATAGAAACGGAAGGCGATTGCCGGGGCGAAGGGAGCATAGGCGCAGAGGTAGCCCTGGGAGCCGATCAGGTATCCGTACAGGAAATTGCGCATCTGTCCTCCGCCCACGATCACGAACTTCTTGCCCTCAACCGCCCGGATGAAGTCGTGGTAGCGGTAGAGGGCGTCATGGCTCTTCAGTCCGCACACCCCGGGGATGGTGGACAGGCGGGCCACCAGGTCGGCCGGATAATTTTCGTCGTAGCCCAGCAGGGGCAGCCGGGTTTGGCCGGCGACCTCGGCGAATGCGGCGTAGACCTCCTCCGGCTTGGTGGTGAACAGGTGCAGGTTGATCCCGTCCACGCCCGAGTCCTCCAGGCGCCGGATGAAGTCGATGCTCTTGCCGGTCCACCACTTCCCGGTCCCACCGATCACCAGAGCCCGGCCGCGAGCCTGCTCGGCCGCGGTCCGGCACAGCTTCTCGATCTCGGGCTCGCTCATGCTCTTGAACTCGCTGCTGCCGTAGGTGAAGAAAATGACCGGCGCCTGGTTCTCGCAGAGGAAGTCCACGTAGGCCCTGAGATTGCCGTAGTCCACCGAGTAGTCCTTGGCCAGGGGGATGTTGATGGGCACCACCGGGCCCCGGAGCCTGCGGTAGATCCGCTCGGCGGCAGTCTCGGACTCGGGCCCCCGAAGAACCGGGGAGGCGGCTGCCCGGTACCGACCCTGAAGGGCCAGAACGGCCGCCGCCACCGGCCCGGCCAAAAAACCGCGCCGGCTCAGGCTGGTGTTGGGAAATTGGATTGATTCCATTGAATGACTCCTCTGACCACTACTCCACCGGGTCGCGGGCCACGTCCACGTCGGGATAGAAATAGGCGATCACCATGGGCTCCTCGCTCTCGTTGCGAAAGCAGTGGGGCACCAGCGGCGGCACGATGGTGGCGTCATACTTGCCGAGCGCAAAGGTCTTGCCGTCGATCTCGGCGGTCGCCCGGCCCTCCAGGATGATGACGGTCTCCTCGCAGGGGTGGGTATGCAGGAAAACCGCCGAGCCGGGAGAAAAGGTGGCGACGCCGGCGGTCATGTGCCTGGCCCCCTTCCCACAGTTGACCAGCCTCAGGGCCTCCAGTCCGGGGTCGCTGCGATCGATGGGTTCTTCCCTGGAATAGACGATTCTCATGCCGGACCCTGCCCGAGCAGTTCCTGCCAGCTCACTTCACTGATGGATTGCGACTTGATCTCGCCCAGCTTGGCCAGGTCCTTCAGCAACTGCTCGGCGTTGGCGCGCTCGAAGCAGCCGACCTTCCACTTCTCGAGGCCCCCCTGCTGGATTTCCATGCCGATGCGGAAGCCGCGGTTCTTGGCCACCACCTCCGAGCAATATCCCTCCCCCGGGCTGGCCGAGGTCAGGATGCGAACGAAGGCCTTGTCTCCCGACCGCTCCAGCAGGCGGCTCTCGGCGATGCCGGAATCCCGTTCCAGGTGGTCCAGCACGGCCTGAAGCTCCTGCTCGCTGGGGTTGTCCAGGACCAGGATCTCCTCCGCCGAGGTGGGGCCCAGAATGAATCCGCCCGGGCAGATGAATCTCACGCTGGGAACCGCCCGGGACAAGCGGTTCACCAGGCACCCGCGATGCACGACTCCGAACTCTACCTTGAACATGAATGATTCCTCCTGAGGGATGACTTCCAAGCGCGATCGGGCCGGCCGCTCGCGACGGGACCACCGGCGGTCTCAAGCCCGGCAATGCACCACCTTCAAGCTGCGCGGCGGGATCTGAAGCGAGAATGCGCCGTCGGCCACGCTCAGTGGGCTCTTTTGGATCAAGTCCTCGGCCCGGCCCGGCTGATCCGCCAGGGCCACGCGCACCTCGGCTGCCGCATTCTCCAGGTTGAGGACGAACACCAGGCTGCCGCCGGCCGGCGACTCCCGGGTCAGGGCAATCACCTTGCTCCCCCGGGTCGACAGGGGCCGGCGCACCCCGGCAGCCTCCAGAAAGGGTTCTAGCAAGGCCATGGGGGCCACGCCGTCCAGAGCATGCCCGGCCGGCAGGTCGGTGAGAACGGCTTCGGGAAGTCCCCCGAAGGCGGCTCCGATGGGAACCGTCAGCCAGGTGAATCCCCCGTCGGCGGTCTGCACCCCCACCACTTCCCTGCCGAAGCGGGCGACGGCGCGGGTACTGCCCTGAGGCTCCAGGCTGGCGTAGTTGCAAGCCTGCTCGACGGTGAATTCCCCGAAATCGGTCTGGATCCGGTCCCGCCCCTCGCTCAGGTCCAGGGCGTCGATGCGCGAGTGGTCCAGCACCTGGACCCCCAGCAACTCCGTCAGCCCTTCGGGGGGATTGTAGCTGAACCTTCCCGTGGGCGCGTTGGTTCCCAGGATCCCGTCGGCAAACAGGTGGATCTCGGGGTGGTCCCGCCGAACCCGGTGGATCTTGTCGATCGTCGACTCGGTCAGCAACATCAGGCTGGGCAGAAATACCAGCTTGTAGCCCGACCAGTCCATCCGGGTGGTCACCAGGTCCACCGGAATGTTGTTCTCCCACAGGCTGCGGTGAATGCCGCGGATGAAGCGCAACTGCTGCCCCTTGGCGTTCTCCATCTCCATGATGATGGCGTTGTCGCTGTCGTAGGCTATGGCCACCTCGGCCCGCGGGATCTTCAGCGGCAGGTGGGACTGGATGGATCGAATGGACCCGATGGCCTTTTCGATGGCCTTGAGCTGCGGCAGGGGCTTGCCGCTCATGGTCACCAGGTTGAGCCCCGGCGCCTCGTGGGTTCCGTATTCGGGGCGGTACTGCCAGAAGATGGCTCCCTTGGCGCCATAGATCAGGCCCATCCACAGGCACATGGCCAGGTCCTCGGGCAGTGTCTGCTTCCGATAGGTCATGCCGCCGTGGTAGAAACCCGAATAGATCTCGGTGTACCACCACTGGTGGTTCTTTCCCACCGCCCGAGACCACTGGCTGGCATAGGCGATGTTGCTGTACTGATAGGGGTCCTCGCTGGCGAACAGGTTGGTGCTGTGGGAGGCAAAACCCCAACTGTCGCACTCCTGGGCGCATCGCTCGTCCAGCGGGTTGTTGTAGCGGAAACCGTGGCTGTGCAGCTCATGCTCGGGATCCAGGCTGCGCACGATCTCCACCTGCCATTTCAGGATCTGGGCCACGTTCTCGTAGAGGAACTGCCGGAACAGCAGCATGGCCATGAGCAGGTTCTTGGACTGCGGAGCCGCTACGTCCTCCCAGGTCCGGTACCGCATCCCCAGGCGCCGGCTCAACTGCTCCAGGGTGAAGCGCTGTTTCAGCCACTGCCGGTACTTGGCTCGGGTATGGACGCAGTAGCAGCTCCATCCGGGCCGGTTCACGTCGCTGCCCATCCCCTGAAGCCCGGGACCGTCCCAGACCACCCACATGCCCATGGACGGCGAATCCTTGTAGCGGTTGACCACCACCCGCAGCACCTCTTCGGCGTAGACCTTCCACATGGGATGGTCGAAACAGTGTCGATTGCCTCCCTGCACGCCGGCGGAGTTGGCGAAGGGCTCGGCCACTTCCCCGGTGTGGTAGACCACCCGCATGTCGGGGTGCTTGCGCATCATCCAGTCGGGACAGGCCATGTGGGTCGACAGCGTGAAGTCGAAGATGACTTTCAAGCCGTGCTTGGCCGCCAGCTCGAACATGCGGTCGAAGTCGCCGAGCTCGATCTTGCCCGGCTCCGGAGCCATCCAGTTCCAGGAGGTGAAGGTCCTGACCGAGTCGAAGCCGGCCCTCTTGATGGCGGCGAAGTCCTCGTCCCACATCTCCATGGGAGGCATGGGGGCGCGGTAGTACTCCACGCCCACATGGTAGTTGAAGGTCTCGTCCGACTTGACGGGGGAGGCGGCCGGCGGCGAGGCCCAAGCCAGCCCGCCGGAGGCGGTCACGGCTCCGGAGACTTCCAGGAACTTTCTGCGGTTCACAGGGAATCCTCCCCAGAGTTTCAATCAGTCGAGGGCATTCATGCTATGGGCGCCGTTCGGGAATGTCAATGCCTGGGCGTCGCCGTCCCTTCCGGCCATTTTGGGGCTGCTCCCCGGGGATTTTGGTTGTAGAATGAGCGGGTTCAGTCAATCCGAATCTCACCCTGATTCCCGGAGCGTTCATGAAAATGTGCCAAAGATTCTGCTTCCTCCTTCTCGGCCTTGCCCTGGTCCTTCTCCCCACCGCGGCATTCGATCCGCTCTCCGCTTCCTCCCAAGGCTGGCGGACGCTGGTCGACGGCCAGAGCCTGGAGGGCTGGCAGGCCCAGGACCCCTCCAAGCCCCACGAGTGGCGCACGGCCAAGGCGGTTCACCTGGCCGGGAAGGAAAACCGCTTCTTCATGGCCGAGCCCGGCAAGGGGATCTTCGTCAACGGCAAGACCGGCAGGACCCAGAACCTGGTCACGCTGGAAAAATTCGGCGACGTGGAAGTTCACGTCGAGTTCAACGTGTCCTACAAGTCCAACTCGGGAGTCTTCCTGATGGGACTCTACGAAGTGCAGGTGCAGGACGACTACGGCAGGCCGGACATCCACTTCTCCATGTCGGGAGGCTTCTACGCGCGAAAAATCAACGACGAGTGGATCGGAGGCACGCCTCCCCGCATGAACGCCTGCAAGCCCCCCGGACAGTGGCAGGCCTTCGACATCAAGTTCCGGGCGCCCCGCTTCGATGCCGACGGGAAGAAGATCGAGAACGCCAGGTTCCTGGAAGTCAGGTACAACGGGCAGGTTGTCCACGAAAACGTCGAGATGGAAGGCCCCAACAGCGCCCACATGCCCATCCCGGAGGCCCCCAAGGGCCCCTTGATGCTGCAGGGCGACCATGGCCCGGTGGCCTACCGCAACGTGCGCATTCGGCCCCTGAAGTAACCTTCCGCCCGTTGAGGAGGTCTGCGACCAACTGCCCGCTTCTTCCGCTCCCAACAGGAGCGACCCGGCCGAGTCCCGCAAGCGGGAGATCGAGGCGTGCTGGAAATGGAGATTGGCACTGTCAGAAAAGATGGGTTGCGGAGCAGGGAGCGCCGCGCGCGCTCTACCTCGGCCCTGCGGCCGGCAACCGGCCTGGCGGCCACCCTGCTCCTGGTCCTGGCCGGCCTGACGCCGCTCCAAGCGGCCCCGGCGGCCACTTCGGAACCGGCTTCCCCTGCCCCTGCTCCCGAGTTTCAGACCGACCTGCTTCCCATCCTTCGCACCCACTGCCTGCGCTGCCACAACTCCGAAGCCCGGCTGGCCGGCCTGGACCTGAGCACGGAAGCCGCCCTTTTCCAGGGCAGCGCCTCGGGCAGCGTCCTGGCTCCCGGTCGTCCCCAGGAGAGCCCGCTTTACCGGATGGTCCACAAGGGACTGATGCCGCCGGACAAACAGACGGCGCCTTCGCCTTTGGAGATGGACATCCTCCGGGACTGGATCAGTTCGTTGCCTGTCCCCGGCTCGACCGGGCGCCCGCCTGCCTCCCAATCTCAGCTTCCAACGGTCAGCCAGCGGGACGTCATCCCCCTGATGCTGCTGCACTGCACCGCCTGCCACGGCCAGCGCATCCAGGAGGCGGGCCTGGACCTTCGCAGCAGGGCGTCCATGCTGAAAGGGGGCCAATCGGGTCCGGCCATGGCGCCCGGCAAGCCCGAAGAGAGCCTGATCGTGCAGCGGATCCGGGCCCGGGAAATGCCTCCCAGCGAACGGGAGGTGGAGGCCAGCCTGCGGCCCATGAGCGCCCGGGGGCTGGAGCAGCTCGTCCGCTGGATCGCCCTGGGCGCCCCGGAAGTGAACGGAGAGGATCGGGATGAAGAGAACGGGGCCGATCCGCTGGTGAGCGAGGAAGACCGCCGCTTCTGGTCCTTCCAGCCGCCGAGAGCGACCGCGCCGCCCCTGTCGCACTCGGCCGAGCCGTCCCGGCTGCGCAACCCGGTGGATGCCTTCATTGCCGCCAGGCTGCGGGAAAAAGGGCTTCGCCTCTCGCCCGAGGCCGACCGCCTGACCCTGATCCGGCGCGCCAGCTTCGACCTGACGGGACTGCCGCCGGAACCCGAAGAGGTCCGGCGGTTCCTTTCCGACCCGGATCCCGCCGCCTACGAGGCCCTCATCGAGCGGCTGCTGGACTCACCCCGCTACGGCGAGCGCTGGGGCCGGCACTGGCTGGATCTGGTGGGCTATTCCGACCGCCGCCACGCCTGGCGCTACCGGGACTACGTCATTCGCTCGCTCAACGCCGGCAAGCCCTACGACCGCTTCCTGCTGGAGCAACTGGCCGGCGACGAGCTGGCCGACCTGTCCGGGAAGCCCGTCCTCACCCGGGAAGCCATGGACAACCTGGTCGCCACCGGTTTCCTGAGAATGGTGAACGACCAGACCGGCAACCGCCTGACCAACTTCGTGTCCCATCGCCTCCAGGTCATCAGCGAGCAGATCCAGATCTTCAGCTCCAGCCTGCTGGGCCTGACCGTGGGCTGCGCCCGCTGCCACAACCACAAGTTCGACCCCATCCCGCAGCGGGACTACTACCGGCTGGCCGCCCTCTTCAAAGGGGCCTTCGACGAACACGACTGGCTGCCCCCGGCCATTACCGATGATCCCAACCGCCCCATGCTGGCCAGGGAAACACGGGAGCTGCCCTACTTCACCCCGATGGCCAATCCCTTCCGGCTCCATGAAGAGAGCGCCCGGCGCCAATCCCACAACGGCAGGATCAACGGCGAAATCGAATCCCTGCAAGCCGCGCTCAAGCAGAAGGCCAAGCCGGTGGAGGAAAGGTTCATCAACCTGAGGCTGGCCGAGCTGCCCGAGGAGCTTCGGCCGGACCTGCGCGCCATGCTGGATACCCCACCGGAGGACCGAACCCCGGCCCAAAAGGCGTTGGCCGCCAAGTATGAGCAGGGTCTGAAGATTCGATTCAGCGACCTGGAAGACCTCGATGCGGACTACCGCAAGGCATCGGAGGAAACCGCCGGGAAGCTCAGGCTGCTGAGAGCCAAGCTCAGACCCGAACCCCTGATTCGGGCCCTGTGGGACCGCGGCAGCCCTTCGCCCACCTACATCCTGAGGCGGGGTGACCCCATGAGCCCCGGCCGCTGGGTGGAACCGGGGGTGCCGGCGGTTCTGACCCGGGGACATTCGCCGCTGGAGATCACGCCCCCCTGGGAGGGAGCGCAAAAGACCGGCCGCCGCCTGGCCCTGGCCCGCTGGCTGGTGGGCCCCGACCATCCTCTTACGGCCCGGGTCATGGTCAACCGCATCTGGAAGCACCACTTCGGGCGGGGCATCGTCAGCACGCTGGGGAACTTCGGCCGGACCGGCGCCCGGCCGACCCATCCCGAACTGCTGGATTGGCTGGCCCTGGAGTTCATCCGGCAGGACTGGAGCCTCAAGGCCATGCACCGCCTGATCCTGACCTCGGCCACCTACCGGCAGAGCTCGAGAGTGACGCCGCTGCATGAACGGCTGGATCCCGAGAATCTCCGTCTCTCCCGGATGCCCTTGCACCGCATGGACGCCGAGGTCCTGCGGGACACCCTTTTGCTGATCTCGGACCGCCTGGACCAGAGGCCGGGAGGACTGCCTGACCTGGTCCTGCAGCGGAAGGACGGCCTGGCCACCGCGGTACCGACCTTCGGGGGGTGGCGGCGGAGCATCTACATCACCCAGCAGACCAGCCACCGCATGGGCGCCAGCAACCCCACCATCCTGGACACCTTCGACTTTCCCGAGATGACCCCCAACTGCCTGGAGCGGGTCGAATCCACGGTGGTGCCCCAGGCCCTGCACCTGCTGAACGACCCCACCGTGCGGGAGCTGGCCGATTCCCTGGCCGAGAGGGTGCAGGGAGAGGCCGGCGGCGACCCGGCCCGACGGATCGAACAGGCCTACTGGACGGTGCTCAACCGGCCGCCGACCTCAGAGGAGCAATCCGTCAGCCGGCAAGCGTTGGAGACTTTGGAAAAAGCCCTGGAGAACGCCGGGGAAAGGGATGTTGCCGGACAGGCGCTTGCCAAGTTCTGTCATACTCTCTTGAACTCGGCTGGGTTCCTCTATATCGATTGACCCGGCTTGGCCCCGGAGGCGCGGCCTCGGGCAGCGCCGGCCTCCAACAGGGTAGACCTCATGCATCTTCATTCCCTCGGAAAACCGCCAATGGGACAGCTTCTCTCCCGCCGCGGCTTCTTCTCCAACATGACCGACGGAATCGCGGGTGCGGCCCTGGCCTACCTGTTCAACCGGGAGCTGTTTGCAGACGCCTCCCCGCCCGACGACCGAAAAGCTGCCCCCGCCGGGCGGGTGTATGACCTCAAGCCCCGCCGCCCCCATTTCGAGCCCAGGGCCAAGGCCGTCATTCACTTCTTCATGAACGGCGGCCCCAGCCAGATGGACCTGTTCGACCCCAAGCCCCTGCTGGACAAGCATCACGGACAGCCCTACCTGGACAAGATGGCCGCCGCCGACGTGCAGGACCTCGAAGATGCCGGGGCCTTGATGCGCAGTCCCTTCAAGTTCGCCCGCCAGGGGCAGTCGGGCACCTGGCTGTCGGAGCTCCTGCCCCACCTGGCCGGCCAGGTGGACGAGCTGGCCTTCATCCGCTCCATGGTCACCACCACGCCCGATCACGGGGGCGCCTGCTTCATGGCCAACTCGGGCCAGATGTTCCCGGGCCAGCCCAGCCTGGGCTCCTGGGTGACCTACGGACTGGGCAGCGAAAGTCAGAACCTTCCCGCCTACGTGGTGCTGCAAGACCCCATGGGAGTGCCGGTGAACGGCTCGCAGGGCTGGCAGGCCGGCTACCTGCCGCCGCTCTATCAAGGAACCCCGGTGCGTTCCGTCGGGTCTCCCCTGCTGAACCTGCGTTCCGAGGTCGAGGAGCCCCGCCCCTTCCTCAAGGCCAGCCAGGAACTGTTGCGCCGGCTCGACCATATCCACAAGCGCGGCCGCCCGGGCCAGCCCCGGCTGGATGCCCGCATCGCCAGCTACGAGCTGGCGGCCCGCATGCAGTTGGCGGCCACCGACGCGCTGGACCTCTCCCGCGAAAGCCGGCAGACCCTGGACAGGTACGGCGTGGGGGTGAAGTCCAAGTACCGGGGGCGGACACACCCCATCGGCGGACCCGACTCCTATGCCCGGCGCTGCATCATGGCCCGCCGCCTGGTGGAGCGGGGAGTGCGCTTCGTGCAGATCTATATCAACAACCAGATCTGGGACATGCACAACCACATCGAAAACGACCTTCGAGCAGCCTGCAAGAAGACCGACCAGCCCGTCGCCGCCCTGATCCACGACCTGAAGCAGCGCGGCCTGCTGGACAGCACCCTGCTGATCTGGAACGGCGAGTTCGGACGCCTGCCCATCGCCCAGCATGCCGACGGCAAGGACGCCGGCCGGGACCACAATCCCTACGCCTTCACGCTCTGGATGGCCGGCGGAGGAGTCAAGCCAGGAACCGTCTACGGCGCCACCGACGACTTCGGCTACCGGGCCGTCGAAAACCCCGTCAGCGTAGCCGACTGGCACGCCACCATCCTTCACCTGCTGGGCCTCCACCACCAAGAGCTCTTCTTCGAGCGCAACGGCCTGACCGAAAAGCTCACCTCCACCCACGAACCCCGGATCGTGCGGGAAATTCTGGCGTGAAAAGGTAGGGGTACACGGTCAACGTTTCCGCCTCAGCTTTCTTTGCCGACGCGGAACGTCAACAATCCGCCTGTTGCCACCCGCAGTCAACCATTCGATGCAGTCCCCAAGGCTGTCTGTCCAAGCCTCGTTCGGTTCGCACGCAACTGGCTGAAATTTCTCGATCAGCGTTTCATTTTCAAAAATGAGTACAGTTGAACAACACGGAAATGCTCTGCCGAATACCCACCCCTCACGTCTTGTAGGGAAGCCCCCCTATTTCGTGTCAGATTACGGCGCGGCCTACCTCGGTGACTCCCTTGAGCTACTCAGCGAGTTGCCCGCGTACTCCGTTAATCTTGTGGTGACTTCTCCACCCTATGCGCTGCATTTCAAGAAGGCATACGGCAACAAGGACAAGAAAGAATATGTCAAATGGTTTCTACCGTTCGCCAAGGAAGTCCACCGCATTCTGACAGATGACGGCAGCTTCGTCCTGAACATCGGGGGAAGTTACAATCAGGGTACGCCAACCAGATCAATCTATCATTTCAAGTTACTAATTGCCTTGATTGAAGAAATCGGGTTCCACTTGGCTCAAGAATGTTTCTGGTACAACCCCGCCAAAATGCCGATGCCAGCGGAGTGGGTTACTGTGCGGCGAATCCGTGTTCGAGATTCTGTCGAATATGTATGGTGGTTGTCCAAGACGCCTTGGCCCAAGGCCACGAATCTGAACGTGCTCAAGGAATACAGTAAAGATATGATACGGCTGAATCGGAATGGTATTCGTGGAACGGTGCGACCCTCCGGCCATGTGATTCGACAGTCTTTCGACAAGATCGAAAAAGGGGGGTCAATCCCGCCCAATGTTACCGAGGCGGGGCTTGCTGACCTTCCAGAAAGTATGCTCAAGATGGGCAACAACGCGGCAAACGACGCGTATACACGTCGCTGTAAGGAAGAGGGCATCAAGATTCACCCTGCCAGGTTTCCAACGCAACTGCCGAAATTTTTCATCAAGATGCTCACGACCCAGGGCGATATCGTAGTGGATCCGTTTGCCGGTTCCAATACAACTGGTTCTGTCGCAGACGCCCTCAAGCGTCGGTGGATTGCCTATGAAGCGATTGAAGAGTATCTAAAGGCCAGCACTTTTCGATTCAAAGAAACTGAAAGCGCACTCCATCCGAGTCAGCAATCTCTTTTCTGATCCCGAATGGCCCCACTCCAAACATTTTTGTTTTAGGGGGGGTGGGGCGCTTCATTCCTCGCTGCAGGATTCTCTCTGTTGAAATACTGGAATAGCCATGATCGGCCGCTGCTGAATGGTATTGATTCAATAACGTCTCCCACCCACTCTCCGCCAGCTATTCCAGTAGTTCAACAACGTCCCCAAAGCAACCCTTCAAATTTCGGTAGGCCAGATTGTCTCAGCAACGCTCCGATAAAGACGCTGACGCTGCATCAGGTCGCTCTTTCGAAACTCGTCGTGTGGGCGAAAGTCCAACTCCAGACGTTTGCACATACTTGTAAAGTTGGGATTGTTCTCGTAAGTAATGCGACAGAGTGACTTGGCCAGCAGGTTCTCCGCGACATAGTGCTCGAGCTTCTCCTCATAGCGCATCGATCCCAAACTCTGGTTCCTTCCTTGCTGGATCAGAAGAAGGCCACCTACCAGGTTTCGGCATCTGCGGAACTCGTCCCGCTGATCAAATTCTTCACGGTGGTCTGCGAATCTGTCAGCCCAAATGTGTTCTATTTCAAACGGTTTACCGTCGATTTCATCGTAGTACGTGGCAAAGGAGGTGCTGTAACCTGACTCCTTCTCGATGTAGGCTGTGATCCGCGCAAGTAGAAACTTTACAAAGCGCTTATTCTGTCCATGCATTCCGAAGCCATCCATTCCACTCCACTTCTCGCTCATCTCATGCAATCGATCTCGGAGGATGGACCGAAGCTTGAAGACATTCTTGCCTCGAATATCCTTTACCAGCGTGTACATGGTGTAGCGAATAGAACTCGCGGCGAACCTGCGGTAGTTGACGGAACGACGGACGGCAAACGTCTCGATGAAGTGCGCAACTAGATTGAGTTTCGCGGTCACCGTTTCCTCATCGTCGTCTATGGTTAGCGGCGCCATCATTAGTGGGAAACTCAGTGAATTAGCAATCCCCCATCTACGGATGTAGTAGATGTGCTCTAAGCCATTGGTCAATGTATTCTGCGCTCCCAGGATCTTGAAGTACGCATTCAAAAAGAAACGAAAGTCGCCGTCGAGAAACTGTCTGAGTCCCTGAGACAAATCAACGTCCAGTCGCAGTTTGTCTGAGTTATCCCGAAACCACGTATGGAAACGCGTACCAATTTTTTCGAAGTCCTCGTTTTGCGAACCGGCAGCTCCCATTCGAATCGTGTCAGCGTACTGGCTGCGAAGCCATGCCTGAAAGAATCTCTGATCTTCGTCCTTGCTCCATTTGTGCAGTTCTTGGACGGCTTCTTTCCATCTGACGTTGGTTTCGCGGCGGAGAGCTGGATCTTGAATATTCGAAAGGATGTACCCCTTGAGCATCTCCGTTGACGTCAGATTCAAACCACGGTCGTTCATGGTCTCGAATATGGTGTAAGCGTTTTCCTCGTTGTAGGCGATAATCTCGACGAGTACGACGTTGTGCCGTAACCAGTCGAGAAAGTACGGCAGCGTTCTGTTCCTCAGTTCTTCTGGAAATGCCTGGACAATATCCTCGTATCGCCGTGCCATGTTGACCGTGGACTCGTCATCAGCGTCCCTTGTCTCGTATGTGCCCGAGTTGAAGAGTTGCTCCAGACACCGCTCCCTCTCCGGAACGTCGAGATTGAAGGACTTTACGCCTCTGTGATCTGAATAAATCATTGGCTCGAGCCGTTCATCGAATCCGAGCTCGCCTTGCAGGTGGTTAAGATAGATGAGAAACAGCGTGAGTGAGGTCAAACGCTGCTGACCGTCGATGATGCTGCGGCCCCTGTCACGCTCAATGAACACGAGCGGGCCCAAGTAGTAGCTGTTGTAGTCCGCTCCCGCTGTCCGGCTGTCGCCTTCGCTATATTCATCCAGAAACGCCGATGTGAGGTCGGTGATCAGCTGCTCGATATGCGACTGTTCCCAACTGAATTCGCGCTGGAAATAGTCTACTGCGTACTTCTTGCCGTCGAGGATGTCTGCAATTGTGCGATCATTGGCATCGATCTTGTTTGTGTGGCGCGTCATGTTTTCCATTCCTAGTCGCGGATCAGTTTCTGTACAACCATGATCACGGTCCTAGTCCTTGAACGGCCCGCTTCCTGCTGCGTACGACCATCCAAATCCACCTTCGACTGACTCACCTGCCAAGAGTGTCATCCTACGGCATCACCCCAGCACATTACAAGGTGGGGCTGGCGCACCGCCAAGGTGACCCCACGCTACCAGATTTGAGGCGACCTGTAAGTCGGAAGGTCCGAATCACGCCCATTTCCCCTCATCCCTGCCTCTCCCAAACGCCCTCTCGGTCCGATGTTCCGAAACTGCTGCGGCGGCGTCCGTGGGGTTCAAACTCCAGTGGTTTGGTGCTATACTGTGTTGGTATCGGTTCTCCTTACGGGATGTGGTTAACTCCTTTTATAAGAGTATTTTATCAGATCCAGAGAACCGATGCACCTACCTCATGGCGAGAATTGCGGGCCAGGTCAGAACGAAACAAATCGGGTCTCAATGGAAGTGAAATCCGATGGGAACGTTCGCGTGTATGAATTCGAGCGCATGCCCAATCAGGCGGTGCGTACGGGGCGTGATCCAAACTCTGCTCTCTGGTACGCGGCGTAGCGACATGCGGCCGTCCCGGGCCGTTAGCCCAACGCTCGCGTTGCTCTGACACCGATGCAAAACGAACAGAAGACGCTCGGGGCGTATTTCACACCCACGGCCGTCGCCGAGGCGCTTGTGAGATGGGTCGTTCGGCATCCGGGCGACGTTCTGCTCGATCCGTCCTGCGGTGACGGCCGGTTTGTCGCGCGTCATACGAACAGCGTCGGCATCGAGCGCGATCCGGCATGGGCCGTCGAAGCGCGCCAGAGGGCGCCGAATGCGACGGTTGTGCGGGGCGACTTTTTCGAGTGGGCGGCCGACGACTGCCGCCGATTCGATTGTGCGGCAGGCAATCCGCCGTTCATTCGGTATCAGCGATTCAAGGGTGGGACTCGGAAAGCCGCACTCGACTACTGCCGCCGCCTGGGTATCTTCTTTAGCGCGCTGTCGTCTTCGTGGGCGCCGTTTATCGTCGCCGCCGCCAGCAAGCTCCGCGCGGGCGGTCGGATTGCTTTCGTCGTGCCTGCGGAGATCGGGCACGCACCGTACGCGAAGCCGCTGATGGAGTACCTGCTCGCCAATTTCGGCTACGTGCAGGTCGTCGCCATCAGGGAAAAAATTTTTCCGCGGCTATCGGAAGACTGCTGGCTATTGTTCGCGGATGACGCGGGATCGCACACGGACGGCATTCGCCTGTCGAAGCTGGAACGTTTCGATGCGGGCACGATGCCCCCGGCTGATTTCGAGATGGTGCCTGTGGAACTCTGGCGCGGCCATTGGCGCGGCCGGCTACGGGCGTTCCTGTTGCCGTCTCGCATCCGGAACCTCTATGAACGCGTGGCCGAAGATCCGGCTGCGATCCGGCTCGGCGGCATTGCCGAGATCGGCATCGGCTATGTTAGCGGCGCGAACGGGTTTTTCCATCTGCGCCCTTCCGACGCTGGCCGTTTACAGATCCCCGACGAGTTCCTCATGCCGTCCATCAGGAACAGCCGCTATGTCAACGGCGCCGCCATAGACCACCGTGACATTCAGCGGTGGATCGCGAATGACGAGCCAATCTTCCTGCTACGAATACCGCCGCACGCACCTGTGCCGTCTACGGTTCAGGCGTATCTCAACGCTTCTGAAGGGCGCCGGGCCAGGGCGTCCTACAAATGCCGCAACCGTACGCCGTGGTATACAGTTCCCGATGTTCGCCGTCCTGCGTTCGTCCTCACCTACATGAGTGGTCGGTCGCCTGCGCTGGTTGCGAATCACGGCCGATGCACGTGCACCAACGCACTTCTAGCAGTAGACCCCCGGTCCGGGCTGTTCGACCACGGAGGTCGTTTTGAGAGTGAGCGGCTCTTGGCAGCATGGAATTCGCCATTCAGGCAACTGAGTTGCGAACTCGAAGGACACCCACTCGGCGGCGGGATGCTCAAGCTCGAGCCTGGAGAGGCGCGGAACGTGCTGTTGGCGCCAGATGTCGTGATCGACGACGGCGATGATGTCCTGCTGGACGAGGGTATCGAATTGATGAGGCAATGGAGGCACGTGGCGTGAATACCTGCGAGTGGACCTCGCTCAAGTCTGCGTTGGCCCATTTCGTCCGTTATCGCGGCAAGACTCAGAGCCAGCAACACATCAGGCCTCTTCACTGGTACGTCGCCAGTCGGCTGGTCGTCGAAGGTGGCTTTCATCCAGACGAGATTACGCCTCGCCCGCCGTTCCGCGTGGGAGGGAGTCGCAGCCGGCAGGTGTTGGTGCACGATCCGGCTCTCGGCGGAAGCGGCGAACGCACGGTCTATGGTGGTCTCAAGACCAAGAATGTCGACGTGGTCGTGACGAAGGAAGGGATTGGCCCGGTGCTTGCCGTTTCCTGCAAGGGGGCGATTGGCGCGTTCAGGAATCTCACGAATCGGATGGAGGAAGCCGTGGGAGATTGCACGAATCTTCACATAGCCTATCCGCCCCTCGTGTATGGCTACTTGGTCATCATGCGGGCGAACCGTTCCGAGGAAGTCAGGAAGAACAGCGAACAACCTGGTCGGGAGTCCGAGCGGATACAGCTCGGTCGGCCGCTCGCGGACAACGACGTTGCGATTGACTCGGAAGGTCGACCGGTCGCGTTGGTACGACGTTTTCACGCGGCGCTTCGCGAGCTGGTCGACAGGCGTGGTATTCGAGACGACGTGAGTCGTTACGAAGCGATCGCGCTTGCGCTAGCATCGACCCGGCCCGAACATGCCGGGAGGCCCATCGACGTATTTCCCGAACCCGACAGCCCATTGCGTTTTGAGCGGTTCTTCCAGACACTTTATCGCCAATACGATGAACGGTTCGTCTACGGCGCGCCCGACCTCCGACACGTAACAGCTCGCAACGAATGGGCCGACGATTCTTCGGCCTTCAGCGCCGCGGTGTTGAACGACCTGGACTATGGACCCAGAATCGACGATTGATGATTCCCCTTCTCAGGACCTCCGGATTTTCTCGTAGTCGCCCTGCAACTTGGGCAACGCCTTGCCGCGACGAGCGCTCGTCGACCTTCCCAATCGTCCCGTCTACGGCACAAGGACCCTGCGCCGTGGAACACTTGCGAGTGGTTCAAGCAGACCGTGGAACTCAACAAGTGTTGCTCTGGGGACGTTGTTAAATAGCTACGATCGGCCTTGGCTGCATTGCTTTGATTCAATAACGTCTCCTACCCGCTCTCTACAGGTTATTCCAGTAGTTCAACAACGTCCCCTACTTGCCCCCCCTGTGGAGCGCCCCCTGAAATCGCGCCTCGATCGGCACGGAGGAGAGGCGGAAGTAATATTCGTTCCTCCCTCGTCGCAGGTTCGCTCCCATTCCTCACAAAAAAGACTGTAACCTCTGATTTCCATGGATTATCGGTTTGCGTGGTTCGATAGATGCCCCCAAACATTCCCCACGATTTGTCACTCTGGGGCGGTGAGCCACAGGGCCTCTTGCCACAGACTCTTGAGGAAGGTGTCTACTTTAATCGAGAAGGATCCGCCTTCGGTCTGCTAAAACTGGTTATCCTTGTGTCGTCAACCACCGAAGTCTCCGACAGCCAAATACGCCTCTCCCGTTTGGGACGCGTGTCGACGAACCCGGTCAATTAGGTCGCCAAATCCCATGATGCCGCCCAGAACCAAATACAAATGACTGTGATCCAGCAGCAACATCGGTGTACGGTCACCGGAGGCTCCCTGCTTAGCCACTGATGAGTAGCCAGAGATTGAAACTATCACCCCCATAGTGTTGTCGGCTTTGGTCGTGATCTTCTTGTAGAACGAATCGATGTCGGTTACATCAGCCTGTGCCGCCGTGAATTTCAATTCCACGAGATAGGTTGTTCCAGACACGGTCAGCGATCCGTCAATCTGGCGGCCATTGTGGACGTATGGCTCGCGTTTCGGGATTTCGGAGAAGTCCAGCAACTTATAGAACCATTTCTGAAAGTCGTAACCGGCTTCTTGTTTGCCCAGTGACTCCGCAAGAGCGTTCAGTCTGTCATTGAGGTCGCGTAGAGTCTGTTGGGACTTGGTCGCCTGACGCCGTCGTTCGGCGAACCTCTTCCGCGCCGCGACCTTGTCCTCCTCCGATTGAATCTCTTCCTGCTGCTTCGAGTGATAGCGCCGCAGTTGTGAGACGGCATCGTGGGCCTCCCTCAGCTTGGCAGCCGAATCCTCCCAGTTCTTGAGATCTGGAAAGGACTCCTGTTCCATCAGAAAACCAGCCATCCTCACCACGCCCGAGCGGCCGCTGTCGCTCTTCGGAAGCTCGCGAAACAGTCTGTCAAGCACATCTCGTTTTGACTCATCGGGACCCCAACTCTGGAGAAATCGCCCCGATACACCACATTGTCGCAGGAAATTGGCCAGAGCCTTGCGTCTCCAAAATGACTTGAGGCACGCCTCGTGCACCAGCGATATGTAGTGCGGTGTGAGTCTTGTCTTCATCCAATACTTCCGATCACGTCTTCCTAATCCTGTCTGCTTCTAGTTCCTCGTGAAGGTGGCATCTCCTCCGCCTTCACCGGAATCGAACAATGACTTCAAGGTGTGACCCAGCACATGGTTGTCGCGCAACGCCTGCGTAGCGTCGAGGCTAGACGACCTTGCGGACCTAAAGAAATCGATGATGGTCTGGATGCGTCTTGGCATGAGGGGGACGGAGTGGGGGACGTTGTTGAATTACTGGAATTACAACGATCGGTCTCTGCTGAATGGCTTTGGTTCAACAACGTCTCCTATGCGCTCTGCGCAAGTTATTCCAGTAATTCAACAACGTCCCCAGAACAACCCCCATGCGGGGCGGACGACTCGGGGAATCCTTGCCAACCTCCCTTCAATGTGACTTTTCAAGCGCAGTCCCCACCACAGCGGTGAGGGGAGAACCCTCTGAGATCGGCTCCGCATCACCTTCTGTTTGCCCTTTTTGCACCGGATCAACTGGTTGCCCTCCCCCTCCTTTCATACAGAGGCTAACCCGGCTACACCCCATTGAGCCTGTCCCCGGTCGGTTCTTCTCAGTCGTCGCTTAGAAGCCGCCATCCCCGTAACCATGCATGGACTTCTTGCCATTCCCGTCTCGGAATCTGCTCGATCGGCGTGCCTGCCACCTCTTCACAATAGAACGTGAACGCATCGTCGCCCGTAGGGCTTTCTCTACCCGGGTTTTTCTTCCTCCACTCCACACGCCATTTCGCGAATTTGCTGTAGGTTGCAGCTTTCGCTTCAGCGTCTGTCATATTCTCTCCTCCTTCTTGCTTCAAAGGCCTCGCGGCAGTGCAAATAACATCCAGAGCCTTATCCGCACTAAGACAACCACGCTTGACCATCTGCGCTACCAGATTGAGTACCGCCTCTGCGGTGAACACTGGGGGGCCACCCGGACCATGGCCCATCTTGAGGCGACCGCCTTGTGCTCGGGTGTCCTTGTAGTAGCAGAACCACACGTCGTCGGGGTCTTCGTCCGGAGTGTAGCTCACGAGGAAGGCAAACGGTTGATAGGTGTTGTTGCTATCGTGCAGGCTCGGTCGGATGACTCCTCTTAAATACGGATTCCACACCCCCTGCGGGTCACCTTTTTGAAGTTTGAATTTCTTCTCGATATATCCGCTGCTCTTGCAATGCCCGCAGAGAATCCACCCTTGATCGTCCAGGTGCTCCTCCATAAGTTTGACAATATTTGCCGGGTTACTCACCTTGCCGCAATTGGTGCATTCGATGGGCCATGCCATAGGGGCCTCCCTTTATTCCAAAGTCTGGTAATTGGAGCTTGGTGGACCATCATACGCACAGCCTGACCACAAGATCTTGTAGTAGAATTTAGCACTCTCTACAAGTTATTCCAATAATTCAACAACGTCCCCAGAGCAACCCCGTGCACCAACGCACTTCTGGCAGTAGACCCCCGGTCCGGGCTGTTCGACCACCAAGGTCGTTTCGAGAGTGAGCGGCTCTTGGCAGCATGGAATTCGCCATTCAGGCAACTAAGTTGCGAACTCGAAGGACATCCACTCGGCGGCGGGATGCTCAAGCTCGAGCCTGGAGAAGCGCGGAACGTGCTGCTGGCGCCAGATGTCGTGATCGACGACGGCGATGATGTCCTGCTAGACGAGGGTATCGAATTGATGAGGCAATGGAGGCACGTGGCGTGAATTCCTGCGAGTGGACCTCGCTCAGGTCTGCGTTGGCCCATTTTGTCCGCTATCGCGGCAAAACTCAGAGCCAGCAACACATCAGGCCGATTCACTGGTACGTTGCCAGTCGGCTCGTCGTCGAAGGTGGCTTCCATCCAGATGAGATAGTGCCTCGCCCCCCATTCCGCGTCCGAGGGAGTCGCAGCCGGCAGGCGTTGGTGCACGATCCGGCTCTCGGCGGAACCGGCGAACGCACGGTCTACGGTGGACTCAAGACCAAGGATGTCGACGTGGTCGTGACAGATCAACGATTCGTCTACGGCGCGCCCGACCTCCGACACGTAACAGCTCGCAACGAATGGGCCAACGATTCTTCGGCCTTCAGCGCCGCGGTGTTGAACGACCTGGACTATGGACCCAGAATCGATGATCGATGATGTCCCCTTCGCAGGACCGCCGGATTTTCTTGTAGTCGCCCTGCAACTTGGGCAATGCCTTCTCAAGAGATCGACCAGTCCTCGCAATGGAGACCCTCCACCCGAACGAATTCCTGGGTGTTAGCGGTTACCAGGATCAAACCCCGCGCCAGGGCTTGCCCCGCAATCAGAGTATCGAGAGGTCCGATCGGGCGTCCAATGGCTTCGAGGCTCGCCCGAATCGCACCTGCCGCACGGGCGTCTGCGGCATCGAAGGGAACGACTTCGAAAGCGATGCGATCTAGCAATTCAAGGTTCCGGTTCTTGTATCGACTCTTGAAGGCGCCGTAGTAAAGCTCGTAGGACACCGGAGCCGGTAACCCGAATTCTGAAGATGTGTGGCGCCGCACCCGACCAGCAAGCGAGGGTGGCGAGCCGTTCAGTAACGCAATGCAAGCGTTCGTGTCGAGCAGATAGCGCATCACTCGAAGGCTGCATCCAGGGCAGGCCGGGCCTGGTGTCCCTGCTGTTTGCGCCCCTCGGCCAAGAAATCCTTTGATAACTTCCCTTCAATGGCATCGAGCCACGCCCAATCCGTGGCAACAGGCTCGAGGACAACGGACGCCCCCTGCTTGCGGATGCGTACTTCCTCGCCCTCCATGCGGAATTCCTTCGGCAGGCGAACGGCCTGAGAGCGTCCGGACCAAAACAATTTCGCCGTCTTTGACATGGGGAACTCCCTGGCTATTGGTATATAGCACCGTAATGTATCACGACATTGGTGGTTGGACAACGGATCACTGATCGTGGTTACCTATACCCGACGCGACGGACGCAAACGGCTGATCTCGGCCCGCCCCGCGTCCCGCAAGGAAAGACAGAGGTACCATGAGCAGATACGGTAAGCCCCTCACACCCGCCCAGATTGCGGCCACGCAGGACAAGAATATCGACTTCAGCGAGATTCCCGAACTCGACGAAACCTTTTGGCGCGAGGCGGAGTTGGTTGAACCCGACCGCTCGGAACAGATCACCCTGCGCGTCAAGCGGTCGGTGCTGGAGTATTTCAAGGCGCCCGGCAAGGGATACCAGACGCGGATCAATCGTGTCCTGGAAAGCTATGTGCGGGCGCATCGCGGGTCACGATAAAGCATCCTGCCCCTGCCGCAAGCACAGCTTCTCGCCAACACGGTGAATGAATGCCCTCATGCTACGGCATCCAGGCCGTTCTTCGCCACCAGAGTCAGCAGCTTCAACGAAGCCGCCTTCGGCCGCTTCTCGCCGCGCTCCCACTGGCTCACCAGCCCTGTCGTCACGTTGAGATAGCGCGCGAACACCGCCTGACTCGCGTTCTCGCGAAGCCGAAGCGCGCGGATATCCTCCGGCGCCATCTCCTCGACCGGCGTGAGACACATTTCGTCGAACACCCGCATGGTCCGCTTCGACATCAAGCCGGCCTCGGCGAGTCCAAGCGCCGCCTCATGCGCTGCCGCCAGCGCTTCACTCTTGTATTGCTTGGTCATCGCATTTCACCTCGACTATTGCTCCAACCGCCTGCGCCACCGAGAGGCCTGTCCGGTCCAACTTCAGGTATTGGTCGGCCAGCAGCCGGAAGGTCTCCAGCTCGTCCCGGCGCAGATTCTCTCGGCTGCTCTTCGCAAATCCATGCACGAAGAACGCCAGTTCGCCCCGCCGAAACAGCACGATGGTGCGGAACCCGCCGGAACGGCCGCCTCCCCTCCGGGCGATACGCTGCTTGATGACCCCACCACCGAGATCGGCGTCGATCAGGCCGTTGCAGGCACGCCGGACAGCCTCGCACAAGGCCGCATCCTCCATCCCCTCGCGATCAGCGAAACGGGCGAACGCCTTGGTCTTGAACGTCTGCAATCCGGACCTCGCGAACGCCTGCCGCCATAAGGAATTTATAACACCGAGTGCGGCATTTATCAATCCACCTGCACGGTTCCCGGTGCTCTTCCTACCGTGTTGCCAGCCTCACGCCAAAATTTCGTGGACGACGCGGGGTTCGAAGTTGAAGGTGATCTTTTCTCTGAGGCCGCTGCGTTCGAAGAAGAGCTCTTCGTGGTGCAGGCCCAGCAGGTGCAGGATGGTGGCGTGCAGGTCCTCGATGCTGACCGGGTTCTCCACGGCCCGATAGCCGAACTCGTCGGTGGCGCCGTAGACGGTTCCTCCCTGGACTCCCCCGCCGGCCATCCAGAGGCTGAAGCCGCGGGGGTTGTGGTCGCGGCCGGCCACGCCCTGCTGGGGCATGATCTGGGCGATGGGATGGCGCCCGAACTCGCCGGCCCAGATGACCAGGGTGCTGTCCAGCAGTCCCCGCTCCTTCAAGTCGGCCAGCAGGGCCGCCACCGGTTGGTCGGTTCGGTCGCAGCAGGACCTCAGGTCGGCCTCCAGGTGGGAATGGGAGTCCCAGATCTGGCTGTTCACGCATACCTGGACGTAGCGGACGCCGCGCTCCACCAGGCGCCGGGCCATGATGCAGCGGCGGCCGTAGTTGTCGGGACCCGGGTTGACGTGGGTCTTGCCCACCACCGCCGGCTTTCTGCCCACGCCATACATTTCGAGGGTCGCGGGGCTTTCCCGGGACAGATCCAGGGCATCGGTGGCTTCCAACTGCAGGCGCGCGGCCAGCTCGTAGCTGGCGATGCGGGCATCCAGCTCGGGCAGGCCGGGACGGTCTCTCCTGTGGATGCGGTCGAGCTGCCGGCGGAGACGGGTTCCCATCTTCACCAGGGCGGTGGGCTCGGCCACCTCGGGGCGCAGGTTCAACAGCGGATCTCCCACCGAGCGCAGGCGCGTCCCCTGGTAGATGGGAGGCAGAAACCCCGACTGCCAGTTGGCGATGCCGTTGATGGGCAGGCCCTGGGGGTCGTCCAGCACCACGAAGGCCGGCAGGTTCCGGTTCTCGGTTCCCAGTCCGTAGACCACCCAGGCCCCCAGGGTGGGGATGCCCGGCAACATGCGCCCTCCCTGAAACTTGTAGAGCGCCGCCGGATGGGCCGGACTGGTGGTGTGCATGGACCGGATGACCGCGATGTCGTCCACCCGCCGGGCGATATGGGGCATGGCCTCCGAGACCCAAGTGCCCGACTGGCCGTGCTGGGCGAACTTGAAGGGGCTGCGCAGCAACCCGCCGGCCTGCTGAGGCGAGGGAACGTCCACGGCCACCTGGTCGAAATAGGGCTCTCCGTGGTGCTTGTCCAGCATGGGCTTGGGATCCAGCAGATCCATGGGGCTGGGGCCGCCGTTCATGAACAGCAGGATGACCGACTTGGCCTTGGCCTCGAAGTGGGGCTTCCTGGGAGCGACATCATGGATGCCGCCCCGTCCCGGAGCAGAAGGCCCGGACTCGCCCGCCAGGCCGGACCCGCCGAAGAGATCCCCCGTCAGCAGGTGGGTCAGAGCCACACCGTAGATGCCGTCGGAGACCCGCCCGAAAAAGTGCCGGCGGGTCATGGGCTGGGACGATCGATCGGGGGCTTGTTTCACGGTTGGACGGTTCAATCGATATAGACGAAGGCTGCCGAATTATAGAGCGTGTGGGCCAGCTTGGCCAACACCTGTCGCCGCTCCCGGCCGCCGTTCCCCAGCTCCTTCCAGGCGCTCCGGAAGGACTGCAGGCTCAACCGCCCCTCTTCGGCCGTGGGCGGCCGGCTCAACACGATCCAGTAGAGGCGGTCCACCTGGGCTTGCAGGCTGTCGCCCGCTTCCGTTTCCACCCGCTGCGCCAGGGCGGCCGCCAGCCGGCGGATGGTGGCGTCGTTGAGCAGGTGAAGAGCCTGGGGGGCCACGGTGGACTGGGCCCGTTCGGTGCAATTGGGATTCATGGTGGGGTAGTCGAACAGGTCCAGGGTGGTGGGGCTGTTCATGCGCAGTTGTCGCAGATAGATGCTCCGCCGCCAGCCCCTCTCCCCCTCGTAGGCGGTGGAGAGCCCGTCGGCTCTGACGAATACCGGATCCGGGGGACCGTAGGGGGTCTCATCCAGGCGGCCGCTGACCCGGAGCAGGCTGTCCCGCAGGGCCTCTCCGTCCATGCGCCTCAGAGGCCATCGGGACAGGAGCCGGTTTTCGGGGTCGAGCCGCTCCTGCTCGGGACTCACCCTGGAGGATTGGCGATAGGTCCTGGAGGTCATCATCAACCGGTGGAGGGCCTTCATGCTCCAGTTGCGGTTGATGAACTCCACCGCCAGCCAGTCCAGCAGCTCCGGATGGGTGGGGCGGGCGCCCGACTTTCCGAAATTGCCCAGGGTCTCGACGATCCCCCGGCCGAAGTGGTGCTTCCAGATGCGGTTGACCATGACCCGGGCCGTGAGGGGATGGTTCCGGTCCACCAGCCACTTGGCCAGGGCCAGGCGCCTTCCGGTCTTGTTGGATCCCGGCCAGGGAGGCTCCACCCGGAACGGGGTTCTGCCGTCGGTCAGCACCGAGGGCACCCCCGGACCGACCAGCCGGCCCGGGCTCAGGTAGTCTCCCCGCCGGAGCAGATAGGTGGGAGAGGGGGCTCCCCGGTCCCAGAGCGCCCGAATCCGGGGCTCCGCCTCCTGCTCGTGCTGCAGCCAGGCGATCCGGCGCTCCAGCTTCTCCGCCTCCCGGCGGTAGGCGGCGTCCCGCTCCTTCAACTCGTTGGCGGTGACGGTCAAGAGCTGCATGTACTCCTTGGCCAGGGACTTCTGCGCGGTGTCCCGATCGTCCTCGGGAATCTTCAGCAGTTGCCGCAGGTCCTGGGCCAGGGCGGGGGCGACCTGATCCAACCGCTCCTCCAGAACGCTGTCCCTCAAGTCCCTGCCCTTTTCCTCCAACGCCTGCTGCAGCTCCTTGACCTGCTCTTCCAGGGTCTCGTTCCTGGCCTTGCGCTCCTTCTCCTGCTCCAGCAGCCGCATGGGGTTGGTCCTGGGAGGCACATAGGGCAGCACCCGCTGCTCGAACTTCACCACCTCGCTGATGGGAGTTCCCGCCAGCCAGTCGAACTCGTCCAGCGCCCCTTTCAGGAGATCGGCCAGGCGGAAGTAGTCCCGCTGGGGAATGGGGTCGAACTTGTGGCTGTGGCAGCGCGCGCACTGGAGCGTCATGCCCATGACGCCCGTCCCCAGGATCTCGATTTCATCGGCGATGACGTCGAAGCGGTCCTCCACGAAGCTCAGCTCGTAGCCGGTGCTGTCGGGCCCCATGCGCAAGAAGCCGGTGGCGATCAGGTTGTCGACCATCTCCCGGGTAATCACCGGAGCCGTCTCGTAGTCGACCAGCTCGTCTCCGGCGATCTGCTCCATCAGAAAACGGTCGTAGGGCTTGTCGGCATTGAGGGACCGGATCACGTAGTCCCGGTACCGCCAGGCATGTTTCCTGCCGGGTCCGTTGGCATTGACCTTGCCGCCCTCGTGGTCGGAATAGCCGGCCACGTCCAGCCAGTACCGCCCCCAGCGCTCCCCGTAGCGGGGAGACTCCAGCAAGCGGTCGATGAGGTTCCGGTAGGCCCGTGGGTCCCGGTCCTCCAGGAATCGTCGGACCTCGGAGGGCGTCGGAGGCAGGCCCGTCAGGTCCAGGGTGGCTCGCCGGATCAGGGCCAGGCGATCGGCTTCGGCCGACAGCGACAACTCCCGGGCTTCCAGCTTTCGCAATACGAAGGCATCGATGGGATTGGCCACCTGTTGGCCGGACCTCACCGGCGGGGGCTCGACCTGGCGGGGCGGCTGGAAGGCCCAGAACCGGCGGTCCCGGTCACTCACCAGGGGATCGGGCTCGGCGCCGGCCACATCGGGCTCGATGTCCTCTTCCGGAGCCCCCTGCAGGATCCACTGCCGCAGCTTCTCCAGGTCGGAATCGGCAACGGGGGTGACCCCCACCTCGAAGAGCCGCTTCTTGGGCGGCATCTTGCCCGAAGAGATCATCTCCACCATCAGGCTCCGGTCCGGTTTTCCCGGAACCAGCGCCGGCCCCGACTTCCCGCCCCGGACCATGGCGGCCCGGCTCCTGAGATCGAGGTCATTGCCCTGGCGCCGCAGACCGTGACAGGTGGTGCAGTGGCGCAGCAGGATCGGGATCACGTCGTGCTGGTTGAGGGCCTGGCTGGCGGCTGCCTCCTCCGGCCCGCCGGCCAGGCCGGTCTCGATCCAGGCCTCGATGGCTGCCCGTTGCGCTTCCGGAAGCCTCCCCTCGCGATCGGGCGGCATGGAGCCGCTTTCGATCAACCGGTAGAGCTTGCTCTCCGCCGGCCGCCCGGGCGCCACCACCGGACCCGACTCGCTGCCTTTCAGGACGCCGGAGAGCTTGCTGAGATCCAGCTCCTTCATCATCAGCTCCTCGCCGTGGCAGCGCAGGCAGTGTTCCTGGAAGACGGGGAGGATCTTCTCCTGGAAGGACTTCTCCCTGGGCGACAGCTCCCCGCCGTCGGTCTGGGGGGAAGCGGCCCCGGGCAGGACGGCCAAGCAGAATAGAACCGGGCCCACGAGCAGGCCCACCCAGGAGCGCGGGCGTCCCGCCTGCATGCACTCCCGTTGCGTGCCGTTCAGTATCCCTGCGATGCGGCGCCCGGCCACCCTGCCGGCGGGAGTGGAGGAAATGGCTGAAGCTGCGGGAAGACGTGTGCGGGCGGGACGCCCGCGCTCCCGGGTGGAATTCATTCCATGACCTCGTCGCACCAAGGGCGGTTCATCGGTCTTCGTGTCCATTCCTGGTTCGCCCTTGTTGGCGGTCGACTGTTTCAACTCCGCTACTCGGCCGCGTCTTGGCCGCGGGCGTGGGCCCGCTCGCGGGCGCTGGGGTTGACGGAGGGACGGAATGGGACCTCGCACACCCAGGCGGGGTCGGGCCGTCCCGGTTCACTGGCGTAGTCGTCGGGCAGCCAGACCCGCAGCTCGGTCCCGATCGCGGACTTGCCGAGCGGCACGTAGCCGAGGGCGATGTTGCAGCCGATCTCGGGGGCGTGCCAGGGCGAAGTCAGGTACCCGATCGGGTCGCCGCCGGCGGCGTCGGAGACCAGCCAGAAGTCGGGCGCATAGTCGTCGATGGGCTTGCCGCCCAGCTTCATGCCCACCAGGACCATCTTGAAGGGCGGTCTGCCGGCCTCGATCTCGGCGCGCATCCGTTCCAGGGCCGCCCGCCCGATGTAGTCGCCCTTCTTCTTGCGCGGCACCTGGTAGGCCAGGTTGCACTGGAACGGCGCCGTCTCGTGGTCCATGTCCTGGCCCCAGGAGAGGATGCCGGCCTGGATGCGGCGCTGATGGCCGGGGGCGATGACCCTCAGTTGGTGGGGTTTTCCCGCCTCGAGCACCGCGCTCCACAGCGCTTCGGCGTGCAGGGTGGCGTCCCGAAGATAGATCTCGTAGCCCTTCTCGCCCGAGAAGCCCGACTGGGAGACCACCACGGAACAGCCCCCGATCTCCGCTTCCAGGAGGCCGTAGTAGGGAATATCCCGGACGGCGCCGCCGACCAGGTCGACCATCAGGGCGAGCGACTTCGGCCCCTGTATCTGCACCGGGCACACATCGATCTCGTCGATCTCGACGTCCAAGCGCAACCCCACGTTGACGCCCTGCAGCCAGTACAGCAGGTCGGAGTCGGCCAGCGAGAACCAGAACTCGTTGGGCGAGAGGCGCAGCAGCACCGGGTCGTTGAGGATGCCGCCCTTCTGGTTGCAGAGGATGACGTAGCGGGCGCTCATCGGCTCGATGAGGGTCGCATCGCGGGTGATGACGGTGTCGACGAACCGCTCGGCACCGGCGCCGGCCACCCGGATCTGCCGTTCGACCGCCACGTTCCAGAGCGTGACGTGCCGCGTCAGGGCCTCGTGCTCGGCGGCGGCGCCGCCATCCTGGGGCCGCACGTAGCCGCGCGGATGGTACACGCGGTTGTAGACGGTGGCCCGCCAGCAGCCCGCGGCATGGGACAGGTGCCAATAGGGCGACTTGCGCACGCGAGTGGAGATGAGCAGTTCGGTGGGGGTGCGGCCACTCTGGCGCAGGTTGATGGGTACGATGCGGTCGGATTGGTCGACGCCGCTCGGCTGACCGCTCATGGCTCCTCCCTTCGCGTGCTTGCGAACCAGCGTCCGGCGGACATTTGCAGGAGCGGAACGGACTGCATTATCATGCACGATTCCGGCTGCGGTCAACCGTTCAGGCATTCGGTGCCGCTATCGAGGGACGGTGCGTCCCGGAATCGCCGCGCACAACCGGGAGATCAGAATGAAGGAGTTTGACAAGAGCAGCACGGTCCGGAGCGCTGCGCCGAGGCGGGCCAGCATCGCCGTGATCGGCGCCGGCATCGTCGGCAACTGCCTGGTCGCTCACCTGGCGGAGCTCGGCTGGCGCGACCTGCTGCTCATCGACAAGGGACCGCTGCCCAGGCCCGGGGGCTCGACCGGCCACGCCTCCAACTTCATCTTTCCGACCGACCACAACCGCGAGATTGCGATGCTGACCCTGGACAGCCAACGCCAGTACCAGGCGCTCGGCGTCAACACCACCTGCGGCGGCATCGAGGTGGCCCGCACCGAGGCCCGCATGGAGGAACTGCGCCGGCGCATGACCTCGGCCCGGGCCTGGGGCATCGAGGCCGAGCTGCTGTCGTCGGCCGAGGTGGTGGCCAAGGCTCCGTTCGTGAACGGCGACGTCATCCGCGGCGGCTTCTACACGCCCAGCGCCTCGGTGGTCGACTCGGTCCGGGCGGGCACGATCATGCGCCAGCGGGCGCAGGCAAAGGGCGTGCTCACGGTGCTGGACAACACCGAGGTCACCGGCCTCGAGGTGAGCCGCCCGACCCTCGGCCGCCCGCGCATCCGCGCCGTGGTCACCGCCGACGGGAAGATCGAGGTCGAGCAGGTGGTGATCGCCTGCGGGGTCTGGAGCCCGCGCCTCGCCGCCATGGCCGGCGCCACCATTCCCCTCTCGCCGGCCGTGCACCAGATGGCCAACTTCGGCCCCATCGACCTCTTGCATCGCACCGGCAACGAGATCGGCTATCCCATCGTGCGCGACATGGACACGTTCATGTATGAGCGGCAGAGCCGGGACGCCATGCAGGTCGGCTCCTACGCCCATCGGCCCATTCTGGTGCCTCCAGAAGACATTCCGTCGCTGGCCCGGGCCGAGCGTTCGCCCACCGAGTTGCCGTTCACCTCCGGCGACTTCGCACCCCAGCTCGAACGCGCCCGCGAGATCATGGGCGCGCTGCTGGCCGGGTCCGAGATGCCCTACGCGGTCAACGGCCTGCTGTCGCTGACCCCCGACGCCCAGCAGGTGCTGGGGGAGACGGCCGAGGTGGAGAAACTCTGGTCGGCCGCGGCCGTCTGGGTCAAGGAAGGCCCGGGCACGGCCCGGCTGGTGGCGGAGTGGATCACCTACGGCTACCCGCGCCTGTGCGATCCGCACGGGTCCGACGTCACCCGATTCTATCCCCACGAGCGGACGGTGGGGCACATTCGCCAGCGCTGCCGCGAGCACTTCAACAAGACCTACGGCATCGTGCATCCGCGCGAGCAGTGGGCTTCGGGGCGCGGCATGAAACGAGCGCCGTTCCATGACCGCACCGCCGCCCTGGGCGCCGAGTTCCACGAGGCGCGCGGCTGGGAACGCCCCCAGTGGTACGCCAGCAACGCCGACCTGGTCTCGCGCTACGCGGTCGCCGACCGCCCCCACGAATGGGACCGCCGCTGGTGGTCGCCCATCATCAACGCGGAACACCTCCACCTGCGGGAGAAGGTGGGCATCGTCGATCTGAGCGGGTTCCAGATCTTCGACCTGTCCGGCCCCCGGGTGACGCCCACCCTTGAAAGGCTGACGCTGAACCGCTGCGACCGTCCCGTGGGCCGCTGCATCTACACGCCGCTGCTCACGCCGGAGGGCGGCATCCGTGCCGATCTCACCATCCAGCGGCTCGCCGAAGATCGGTTCCGCATCGTTACCGGCGCCTTCGACGGCGCGCGCGACGAGGTCTGGTTCCGCCGGCATCTGCCCGCCGACGGCTCGGTGCAGTTCGAGAACCTGTCGTCGGCGCTTTGCACTCTGGGCGTGTGGGGTCCGGACGCCGCCGCGCTGCTCTCCACCCTCACCGACACGCCGCTCTCCCAGGCGGCCTTTCCCTACGGCACGCTGCAGGAGGCGATCGTCGGCGGCGTGCCGGTGACCATGCTGCGCATCTCGTACGTGGGCGAGAACGGTTGGGAGATCTATGCCGGCATGCCCCACGGCGCGCATCTGTGGGAGGCGGTGCTGGAGGCCGGCCGCGCCTTCGACGCCCGGCCGGTGGGCATGGGCGTCTACGGCAATACCGGCCGTCTGGAGAAGGGCTACGCCCTCATGGGCGCCGATCTCGACTCGGAGCACTCACCGGTCGAGGCCGGCCTGGGGCAGGCCCGGGTGAAGGACGCGGACTTCATTGGCAGAGACGCCTATCTGCAGGCGCGTTCGGCGGGACCGGTGGCCAAGCTGTGCACGCTGACCATGGACACCCACGCCGACGCCTCGGGGCTGAGCCGCTTCCCCACCGGGGGCAACGAGCCGATCCTGACCGCAGACGGCGCCCGCATCGTCGATGCCCGCCACCGGGAGTCGCGGGTCACCTCCGCCGGCATGGGACCTTCCGTCGGCAAGTATCTCCTGCTCGCCTATCTGCCGATCGAGCAGGCGGCGCCCGGCGTCCGGCTGCAGGTGCTCTACATGAACCGAGCCTACCCGGTGACGGTGGCCGCCGCGCCCCTGTTCGATCCCGCCAACACCCGGATGAAAGCGTAGCAGGCCCGGGCCGGCAGACCGGCGCCGCACAACGCACCCCAGGCAGACGAAAGTCGAGCTAGGCAGGGACCGATGGCCGGTCGAGCAGCTCCCGCACGACCTTGGCTCCGGTCACCGGGTAGTCGGTCGGGGTCTCGTCCCGGCCGTGGTGGAGATAGCTCAGCTTGCGGTGATCGACTCCCAACTGGTGCAGCACGGTGGCCTGCAGGTCGGGCACGCTCACGCGGTCCTCCACGGCCCGATAGCCGAACTCGTCGGTGGCCCCGTGGGCGTATCCGGCCTTGAAGCCCCCACCCGCAAGCCAAAGCGTAAAGGCGTTTCGATTGTGGTCACGCCCCAACCCGTTCTGGGACACCGGCAGCCGTCCGAATTCCCCGCACCACATCACGATGACGCTGTCCAGCAATCCCCGGCTCTGGAGGTCTCTCACCAGCCCTTCGACCGGCAGTTCCGTCCTGGCGGCGATGGCTTCGATCTCATCCCGGGTATTCCTGTGGCTGTCCCAGGGCTGGGTGGAGGGCTTGGCCGGCGGGAAGACCTGAACGAAGCGCACTCCGGCCTCCACCAGGCGCCGGGCCATCAGCAGGCGGGTCCCATAGCTGGAGGTCGCCGGAATATCCAGTCCGTAGAGCTGCTGGGTGGCCGCCGACTCGCCGGAGTGGTCCAGGACCTCGCCGGCCGCCAACTGCATCCGCGCCGCCAGCTCGTAGTTGCGAATGCGTGTTTCCAGGTCGGAGTTATGGGGATAGCCGGTTCGATGCTGCTGGTTGAGCTTCGCCAGAAAGTCGAGCTGGTCCCTTCGCGACTGGCCGGCCACCGGCCGGGCCGGATGCAGATCCAGGACGGCGGAGCCCCTGGAGCTGAATTCGGTGCCGCGATAGAGAGAGGGCAGCCAGCCGTTCTCCCACAACAGGGCGGCGCTGGTGCCGTAGCCTTCGGGGTCGCGCAAGACGATGTAGGAGGGAAGGTTCTGGTTCTCGGTTCCGAGGGCGTAGCTGATCCAGGCCCCCAGGGTGGGCCTGCCCGGAAAGATCTTGCAGGTCTGCAGCATGACCAGGGCTTCGGTGTGGTTGTTGTGCTCGGTGTGCATGGAGCGCACGAAGCAGAGGTCGTCCACCATGGAAGCCGTGTGGGGAATGACGTTGGAAAGCTCGATCCCGGACTGCCCGCGGGGAGCGAACTCGAAGGGGCTGCCCAGCAGCAGGTTGGCCTCGCTGCCCGGCTGAAAGGTCTCCACCTTCTCGGCATGCCGCTTTCCGGACCGCTTCTGCAACTCCGGCTTGGGATCGAACAGATCCATCTGGCTGGGACCGCCGTTCTGCATGAGCTGAATCACGGCGCGGGCCTGCGGCCGGATATGGGGCTGCCTGGGCAGAAGATTGGGACTGCCGGAGGAAGAGGAGTTCCCGGCGGCCGGCTCCGCCTGCAGCAGATGGGCCAGGGCCATGCCGCCGAATCCCAGCCCGGACCGGTGCAGGAACTCCCGCCGCGACCAAGGGTCTTCCTGCCAATGAGAATGGTCTGTTTTCTTATCCCACATGGAGAAACTCGTTGCTGTTCAGGATCATCTGGCACAAGCCGGCCAGAGCCTCGAGAGCGGCAGCCTCGGGGCCGGCCGCCGTCGCCAGGCGGCGCCGGGCTTCCCGCTCCAGCAGCTCCCGGCTCCAGGAAAGCTCTTCCCGGCTGGGTTTTCTGGCCAGGGCCAACCGAAAGGCCAGCTCGATTCGCTCGCCCGGACCTCGGGCCAATCGGGATACCCGCCCGGCAAAGAACCGGGCCTGCTCCAGGAGGAAGGCGTCGTTCAACAGGACCAGGGTCTGGAGCACCGCGGCCGACGTATCCCGTCGGATACAGTTCATCGACAACTTGGGCTGGTCGAAGACGCTCAACACCGTCAGGTTGTAGTTCCTGCGACCCACCAGGTAGAGACTTCTCCTCCAGCGGTCGCCCGGATGGGCCAGATCGGGCACCGACACCGTCACCATGCCGTCGGCTTGCCCGTCCAGGCGGATGGCCGGCCCCCCCATGGTGCGGCTCAGCTTGCCGCTGACGGCCATGATGGAGTCCCGGATGGCCTCCGATTCCAGGCGGCGCAAGGGCATCCTCCACAGCAGCCGGTTGCCGGGATCCTTGCTCATGGCCATTCGGGCGCGCCGCTTGTGAGCCGGTGAGTCCTCGAGACCGGGCAAGCGTGACTGCTGGCGATAGGCGGTCGAAGTCACCAGCAGCCGCACCAGGGGCTTCACCCGCCAGCCGCCGCTCGCAAAGCCATCGGCCAGCCATTCCAGCAGTTCCGGATGGGTGGGACGGTCCCCGTTGCGGCCCAGATTGTCGGAGGTGGCCACAATGCCCTCCCCGAACAGGCGCTGCCAGACACGGTTGACCCGGACCCGGGCCACCAGGGCGGCCGCTCTGGAGTCGGGCTCGGTCAAGCGGTGAGCCAGCGCCAGCCGCCGGCCGCTGCTCCGGCCGGCCGCCCCGTTTTCCGCCTGCAGGGCCTCCCCACCGGGATCGGCGAGCACTGCCGGCATCCCGGGCTCCACCTCCGGTCCCGGAGTCAGGTAGTTCCCCCGGATCAGGAAATAGGTCGGCGGCGGCGGTCCGGTATCCACCGTGGCCTGCAGGGTGCCATAGGTCCGGCGGTGTCTTTCCAGGTCGGCAATCCGGCTCTTGAGACGCGAGGCCCTCGCCAGCTCCTCGGAGTTCAAGAGCGCCTGGATCTGTTCTTCGGACGGCACGACCACCGGCTCGAACTTCTCCTTGAGGTAGCGCTCCGGCGGCCGCAACTCGTTTTCGAAGGACTTGAGCGCGATCCTCAAGTCCTCCCGGATCACCTCGGGGACCTGGGCCAGCCTCTCTTCCGTCAGGCGCTGCTTGTAGGGATGATAGAGGGCATCGAGCTTGCGGCGGAAGGGCTTGATCCGAAGGTCCAATCGGCGGTTGGCCCGATCGATCGACTCCTTCTCCAGCGGGGCGGCCTCGGGCAGAGAGCGATCATCGGGTTGCAGCCACTGCTGGGGGTTGTAGGCGGGGGTGAAGACGGCCGTCAACCGGTAGTAGTCCAACTGGGAAATGGGGTCGTACTTGTGGTCGTGGCACTGGGCGCAGCCTACGGTGAGCCCCATCACGTTGCTGGCGAAGGTCTGAACGGTGCGCTGCAGGACCCCGTAGCGAATGTCGGGGGTGTTGAGCACGTCCTGGTTGGTGTCGTCGGCGGCCACTCTCAGAAATCCGGTGGCCTGCAGCAAGCGGCTCATGGCGGGGCTGAACTCCGATGCCGCGCGCCAGTCCACCAACTCGTCTCCGGCCAACTGCTCGGTGACGAAACGGTCGTAGGGCTTGTCCCGGTTGATGGCATCGATGACGTAGTCTCGGTACTTCCACTTTCCGGGAACCCCCAGCGGCTGCTTGCCGGCAACGAAGTCGTTGTCGCCGCCCAGGGTGTCGGTATAGCCGGCCTCATCCAGCCAATGGCGGCCCCAGCGCTCCCCGAAATGGGGAGAAGCCAGCAGCCGTTCCACCAGTTGCTCGTAGGCCGCCGGGGAACCATCCGCCAGGAAGGCGTCCACCTCTGCCGGCGACGGAGGCAAGCCGATCAGGTCCAGGTAGAGGCGCCGCATCAGGAAGAGACGGCCGGCGTCGGCCGAAAACCCGATCCCCTTTTCCTCCAGCTTCTCCAGCAGAAAGGCGTCCACCGGGGTGCGTACCCGCTCGACCTGGTGAACCCGCGGCGGGTCCGGGGCCGCCAGCTTGCGAAAGGCCCAGTATTCCCGGTCGGCCCGGGAAAGGGGCGGCGCCTGGATCTTGATCCGGCGGCGCTGGTCGGCGGTCCGGTCCGGCGCCTGGTAGAACTTGAGGGTGGGAGCTCCGGCGCCGATCCAGCGCCGAATGAGGTCGATGTCCTCACCCGAGGGTTTCTCCTGTCCGGCCGGGGGCATGGACCCGTCCGCCAGGCGCTGGTAAATCAGGCTGGCGTCCGGGGAATGCTTCACCAACCCGGCTCCGCCGGCCCCGCCCTTCTCGATCAGCAGCGGGTTCGTGAGATCCAGTCCGCCCATGGGCTCCAGGGAGCCGTGGCAGTGGGTGCAGTAGCGCGAGAGGATCGGCAGGACTTCCGATTCGAACTGAGGGATGGATTGTGCCGGAGCCGCCCCGGGAACCAACAGCAGAGCGACCGCCAGCCACAGCCATGAACGCATGGTGGAACCTGCGAAACTGTTGTCGTCCGAAGCCCTATTATCCGAGGGATTCAGCGACCGGTCAAGAGCCCCGATCGGGCACGGCTATCCCAGCATCTGCGGCGTGATTTCCTTGCCCAGCAGGAAATGTTTGCGATCGGGATACCACAGGATCTGCTTGCCTCCGGCGTAACTCATGGCTCCGTAGAAGGACAGCCAGGTTCTGCCGCCCTCGAGCCCCCCGTTTCCAGGCCCCACCGCCACGTTCTCGGCATCGCAAAATACCTTGGGAGGGCTGAACCAGATGGGCTGATGGGCCTTGGGCTGGAACTCGCCGACGGCGTAGAACATGGGAGCCCGCCGGGCCCCCATGTCGCCCGGCCCCTTGGCGCCGTAGCCGGTCCCGTCATGGTTCTGGAAGAAGAGGATGTAGCGGCCGTCCAGGAGCCGGTAGAGCGGGGCCGTGTTCTTGGGATGGTGCATGAAGCGGCCGTGGTCGCGGATGCGCAGCGCCTCCGACTTCCTCCAGACCCGGCCGTCGGGATCTTCCGACACGGAATACCAGACGTTGCCGGTGATGGTCCGCATGGCGGCGAACAGCCGCCCATCGGGCAAGAGCACCACCGCCGGCTCTTCGCCCAGGCTGTAGCCGCGGCTCTTGTGGGGCTCGAAGGGACAGGGTACTGAAACCGAATCTCCTTCCGGAAGCCAGGTGAGCTCGAGGTCCTTGGGGTGGGGACCGTCGTCGAGGTTGTCGAATCGAACGAACTCCGACCGGGAGTCGGGATACCACCCGGCGGGGCCGTTGGCCATGGGAAAGCGGCTCAAGCTGCTCCAGCGGGTGAACCCGAGCAGCGTGCGGTCCTTGGAATCCCGAATGGACTGCTGCCAGAAGATCAGGTTCTTCTGCATCTTGGGATCGGGGTGGTCGTAGCTGGGACGCCGCCGGACCTCCAGGTCGGCCCCCTCCTTCCAGGTGTGGCCGTCATCGTCCGAGTAGATGCAGCGCTGCAGCGAGGTGACCGTGTAGGACATGTCGGTGACGCCGGTGTGCTTGTTGAACAGCAGGTAGATGCGCCCGCTGCGGCTCACCAGCGGAACGGCGAAGGCCGCCGTGAATCCCGGGTGGTCGGTGGGGCCGACAATGGATTCCGGAGGCGTCCAGGTCACCCCGCCGTCCCGGCTCCGCGAGGCCACGGTGCGGTAGTCGCGAGACATCTCGTAGGCCCCCTGGCTCCAGGTCGCCAGCAGGTCCCCCTGGGAGTCTCCACCACGATGAGATGCTCGTTGTCCCCGTCGTCTCCGAGCGGTTCCGGAGGCAGGTAGAGCACATGGTCGGGCTGGGTGCGCTTCCACTCGTCGGTATAGCAGCGTTGCTCCCCGGCCACGGCCCCCGAGCCCTCCCCCTGGCTCCAGGTCGCCCGCGGACTGGCGGCGCCTCCGGCCATCACCGGCACCGCCGCCAACGACTTGATGAGCTCTCGTCGATTCATTCTCTTCCTCCCACCGGTTCCTCGAAATTCGTCACTGGCATGAATGCCTCAGCTACCGTGGCGGCTGGCCATTCCAGCCCCCGGCCTCCAGGAAGTATAGTCCAATCGCGGGGCTCCCTGCACTGGTTTGATTGCAATGGGAGCCGGAGGCCAGCGACCGGTGAACACGGGGCACGTCTAGGTCAACGGATTCTTCCAACGCAACTCATCAAATCGGCCGAAATCCGAATCGTTGGAATAGAGCGTGTAGCCGTGCTCGATGGCATAGGCCGCCATGTGAGCGTCCGTGATCAGTCCAGCGCTGCCCGGAACCGATCGAAGCAATCCGGACACAATGGACCAATGGCGACCCGTGGGTGCAAGCAATCTGACATTGGGCTGTTCGAGCCAGCTTTCTGCAATATCCAGCGCTTGGCCCACATCGAAGGGGGACTTGACAACGCGACGGTTGGTGGAGAGGCGGACAAAGCCCAGCAGGCTGGTGTAACACAGCCCAACCGGTTGGTCCGACGAAAGAACTTCTTCCCACCAGCGGCGTGCCTGGGCATGGAATGGACTGGCCGTGTCCACAGAATAAACCAGAAGATTGACATCGGGGAAAATCATTGGCGCGGCCAATCCTCCCGTTCCCGGCGCTCCTCGATCTCAAGTTCGTCAACCAGTTGGTTGAGCTTCACCGGGTCAAATCCCGGCCGCAGGCCCAATTTGTGCACCTTTGTGCGATACTTCTTCGCCCGCGGACGCTCCTGCCGGCTTTGCAGTCCCTCCCGCAAAAGGGCGTTTATGACGCGCTTCAGCGAGTGACCATGACGCCGCCGCTGTTCCTGGATTTGGGCTGCGAGATCATCGTCGATGGTGAGTGTGGTACGCATCACTGCATCATATGCCACATGCTATTTGATGTCAATGATGTCAATCCGCGTATGCCTTCAGTTGCCGGATCAACAGGATTGCTCGCGAACCTTGTCTCAGACTTTCCTGTTTTCCCGGCCAGGTCCCCATCCAAAAGCCGGTTGAGCCCCATGGATCGAGGGGGTACACTATCGGCCCCGGGCACAAGCGGGTCAGTCATCCAAGACGGTTGGGCGAGCGACCTTACTCTCCTTCCGCCCCAGAAAGGAATTCGACATGGGATCTCGAACGTTGCTGGCTCTCTCCGCCTGCCTGCTGCTGGCGGGAGCCTCCGCCTGCAAAAGCCCGCAGCCTCCTTCCGAGTGGTCCTTCGGCATCATCGGAGACCTGCCCTATGCGCCGGTGGAGGAACCGCAGTTCGAAAACCTCATCGACGCCATGAACCGGGAGGACCTGGCCTTCGTGGTCCACGTGGGCGACTTCAAGGGCCAGAACGATCCCTGCGGGGACGAGATCTACCACCGTCGCCTGGAGCAGTTCAACCGCTTCAGCCATCCCTTCATCTTCGTGCCCGGCGACAACGAATGGACCGACTGCCACAAACCGGAGACGCCTTCGGATCCTTTGGAGCGCTTGGCCTTCCTCCGCAAGGTCCTCTATCCCACCGACCGGACCCTGGGGCAGACCAGCTTCGAGCTGGAACGTCAAAGCCGCTCGCCCGCCTTTGCCCGCTTCCGGGAGAACAGTCGCTGGAGCCGGTCGGGCGTCCTCTTCGCCACCCTGCACGTGGTGGGAAGCAATGACGGATTCGGCCGCTGGCCGGAGGGTGACAAGGAGCATGCCCAGCGCGGGGAGGCCAACCGGGTCTGGATGGAGGCCGCCTTTGGCCTGGCCGCCGGGGACCGCTATCGGGCGCTGGTGCTGGTCATCCATGGCAACCCCCGCTTCGAGTTGCCCCCGGGAGACTCCGGGCGCTCCGGCTTCGAGGATTTTCTCGGCTCCCTGGAGGCTGAAATGCTGGCCTTTTCCAAGCCGGTGGTCCTGGTGCATGGAGACACCCACTACTTCAGGATCGACAAGCCCTTGCGGAACTCCGAGACCCGGCGCCGCATCGTCCACCTCACCCGGGTGGAATCCTTCGGGGTTCCCGACGTCCACTGGGTGCGGGCGACGGTTCAGGACGCCAACCCCAACGTCTTCGTCTTCGATCCGGTGCTGCTGCGGGCCGATCGGGAGAAACCATGACTCCGGCGGACATCGGTTACGCCAGCCTGACGCAACAGGCGGAGTGGGTCCGCACCAAGGCGCTCTCGCCGGTCGAGGTCCTGGAGGTCCACCTGCAACGCGTCCAATCCATCAACCCGTCGCTGAAAGCCGTCGTCACCCTGGCGGACGGAAGCCGGGAGCGCGCCCGCCAGGCGGAGGCCGCCCTGATGAGGGGCGAGTCCTGGGGCCCCCTGCATGGAGTCCCCTTCACGGCCAAGGACTGCTTCGACACTGCCGGAGTCCGGACCACCCGCGGATCCAGACTGTTCGAGAACCGCATCCCCTCCCGGGACGCCACCGCGGTTGCCCGCCTCAAGCAGGCCGGAGCCATCCTGCTGGGCAAGACCAACCTTCCCGAGTTCGCCCTCTGGTCCGAGACCTCCAACGAGGTGTTCGGCCAGACCGTGAATCCCTGGAACGCGCAAAGGACGGCCGGAGGCTCCAGCGGCGGAGAGGCCGCCGCGCTCGCCGCCGGGTTGTCGCCGCTCGGCATCGGCACCGACCTGGGAGGCTCCAACCGGCTGCCCTCCCACTACTGCGGCGTGGTGGGCTTCAAGCCCACTCAGGGCCGCATTCCCATCAGCGGGCAGTTCCCAGGGGTAATGGCCCGCCATCTGCACGTGGGACCGCTGACCCGCACCGTCCGGGATGCCGCCCTGGCGCTGTCCTTGCTGCTGGGACCCGACGGCCGGGACCCCTACGCCGTTCCGGTTGCGGCGCCCGACCGCGTGGCTTGGGATGCGCCGCTGCCGCCGCTGAAGATCGGCTTCTTTCCCGAAGGTCCCTTCGCGCCGGTGGCCAAGTCCATTCGGGAGACGGTCACCCGGGCGGCCGCCAAGCTGGAGGAACTGGGGTGCCGGGTGCAGCCCGTGGCGCTGGCGGGCTGGAAGCGGTCCAAGCCCATCGAGATGGTGATGAAACTGCTGGTGGCCGAGGCGGCTCACTATTTCGAGCCGATCGTGGCCGGCAGGAAGGACCGATTGGCCCCCTCGGTGCAACGACTGCTGGAGTCGCCCCCGCCCGCAATTGCCGACTACGTGGCCGCCCTGGCCGGCTGCGAACAGCTTCGGGTGGACCTGATGCAGCACTTTTCCACCCATGACCTGTTGCTGCTGCCCGCGGCTCCGGTCACGGCCCCTCCCCACGACGCCGTCTGCCTGGATGTGGACGGCCAGACGGTCCCGGCCGTGCACGCGGCCTCGGTGACCCCGGCCTTCGGGATGACCGGCTCGCCCGCAATCTCGGTACCCTTCGGACTGAGCCCGGACGGCCTGCCGATCGGGGTTCAACTGGTGGCCCGCCATTTCGAGGAAGGGACCCTGCTGAGGGCCGCGGCCGCCCTGGAATCCACCGCTTCCCTCGAGACCCGCCGGCCTCCGCTCTGACGAGACCACCCGATGAAGCCCATCCTGGTGATTGGAAGTCTGAACATGGACTTCGTGGTGCAAACCGAAAAGCTTCCCCTGCCCGGAGAAACCGTCAAGGGAAGGGATTTCAGCATGATCCCCGGCGGCAAGGGGGCCAACCAGGCGGTGGCTGCCGCCAGGCTGGGCGGCCGCGTCCGCATGGCGGGCCGGGTGGGACGAGACGGGTTCGGCCGCACCCTGACGGAGGAGCTCTCCTCCGCCGGTGTCGACGCCGGTCGGGTGCTGCCCACTGACGGGGTGGCCACCGGCGTGGCCCTCATTCTGGTGGAGCGGGAGGGGCAGAACCAGATCACCATCGCCGCTGGCGCCAACGGCCGGCTGGAGGCCGTCGACCTGGAACCGGCCTTCCATGACTTCAGCCGGGGACTGGTTCTGCTGCAACTGGAGTCGCCCCTGCGGACGGTGGAGGCCGCCGCCCGCCTGGCCTGCGGGCGCGAGGCCACCACCATTCTGGATCCCGCCCCGGCAGCCCCCCTGCCCCCGGCCCTGTTGGGCAACCTGGACTTCCTGACTCCCAACGAGACCGAGGCGTTGCTGCTGCTGGGAGAGCCTCCCGGAGAGGTCCGCCTGGACGAGGCCCCGGCCCTGGGCCGCCGCCTGCTGGAGATGGGACCGGAAACGGTGGTCCTCAAGCTGGGAGACAAGGGCGCCTGGGTGGTCAACCGCCGTCTGAGCCGCCATTTTCCGGCCTATCCGGTCAAGGCCGCCGACACCACCGCCGCCGGAGATACCTTCAACGGCGCCCTGGCCGTCTGCCTGGCCGAGGGAGGTTCCCTGCCCCACGCCGTCGAATTCGCCAACGCCGCCGCCGCCCTTTCGGTGACCCGGGCGGGAGCGCAAGCGTCCATTCCCTCCCGCGGCCAGGTCGACCGCTTCCTGGAAGAGCATCGCGGCTGAGGGCTGTGCATCCGCTGGCTGAACCGCTGTATGAAGGGTGATCCAAAAAAGAGTCATCCACGAAGAGACACGAAGGACTACCAAGGGCCACCAAGCGAGACGGACCTGCTTCAACGGCACGCACAGCCACGAAATGGATGATTAACATCGATGCACAGGATTTACAGGATTTGGTCTGAGGAATCTGGTGTCTTGTAATCCTGGGGATCATTTGAATGAATGATTAACATGGATGCACAGGATGCACAGGATGCACAGGATTTTTTCGGGAAACGGCTATCTTGTAATCCTGGGCATCCGCAAGCCCGGACCGGATCATCGCCCCACCCGGCTTCCCCCGCAGAAACTTCACCCCCTGCTTATCCTGTGCATCCTGTGCATCGATGTTCATAAAAAACAAATCCCCTGCGTTGCCGTTTGATCCCAGTGGGGACAGATGTTGGAGGCCGTGGTCCGGAAGCAAGGATTTCCACGAGGGGCGCTATACTTGCACTATCGGCCAATGGAACCACCGAATCTCGCTCTCGGCCGAGTCCTCATGAGCAATCATCGTTACCTCTTGTTGCCTGCCGTTGCCGGACTCGTGCTGGCGCTGGGCGGCGTCCCGTCGACGGCCCAGACCGTCCCGGAATACGAGCAGCAGGCGGAGCAACTGCGCCGGTACCACCGGGTCGAGGAGGCCATCGAGCTGCTCCAGGCCGGTCTGGAGCGGCACCCGGGCGAGCCCCGTCTGCTCCTTCCCCTGAGCCTGCTCCTGGTCGAATCCGGACGAGCGGACCAAGCCGAGGAGCATCTTCAGCAAGTCCTGTCGTTGCAGCCGCTGGACCCTGAAGCCCACCGCAGCCTGGGGGAGGCCTATCTGCAGCAGGGCCGGCTGCCCCGGGCAATCCGTCATTTTCAACAATCCAACCGGCTCAGGAACGGCGACGAGAGGGTCCACTATCGCCTGGCTTTCCTGTTCCTGATCCAGGAACGTCTCGATCTGGCGGTGGAGCACACCCGTCGCGCCATCGAGATCGACCCGGGCGAGCCCCGATTTCGCCTGCTCTATTCCCTGCTGCTGGGGATCCAGGGACGCGAGGAAGACTCCTATGAGCAACTCGGGATCGCCCGCCGGTTGGCCCCCGCCGATGCGTCCATCCTCTTCCGGCTGAGTGAGAAGGAGCGCGCCGCCGGCCGCACCGCCGACGCGCTGGAATCGCTGAAGCTGGCCTCCGGGGCGGACCCCGAGAACCCCCTCTATCACTCCGAGCTGGCCCAACTCTACGGCCAACTGGGGCGGGAGCGGGAGGCGGCCCAATCGGCCGGCAAGGCCCGGCAGCTCTACCAGGCTTTCGAGGACTACATCGAAGCCCTGAGCCTGATGGGCCAGGGGAAGACTCTCCAGGCGCTGCCTCTGCTGGAGCCGGCCGTGCAGCGCCACCCGGAATTCACCAGCGGTAGCCTCCTGCTCGCGGACGCCTATCAGCGGCTGAAACGGCCGCAAGCGGCCCTGCAGCTCTATCTCCAGACCCTGGAAGGGGATCCCTCCAACACCAAGGCCCTGCAGGAAGCCACCTGGATCCTGGCCGGCCGGTCCGACTTCGGCTCGGCCCTCCGCATCCTGGAAAGGATTCCCCAGGCCCATCTCGACCAGTCGCTGATCGAGGCCTACTGGAAACAGGACCAGCAACAGCCGGACGCCGCCCTGGAGCGGTTTCGCCGGGTGGAAAGCAGCAATCCCTTGAACCCGGGCCTGTTGCAATGGATCAGCTACTGTCTCTACACCCAGGGCCGGAAGGATGAAGCCTTGAGGGTTCTCAGGAAAGTAGCCGACCTTCGACCGGAAGATACCGGTGTCCAGCGGAGAATCGGGGAGATCGAGATGGAAGGCCGCCGCGAGACGGCCTTCCGCCACGTGGAAGCCAAGAACTGGGAGGCGGCGCTGGCAGCCTTCCGCGATCTGGCCGGGGAGACCGACACCGGCGAGCGCCGGGCCTCCTATCAGCTCCACCTGGCCTACTGCCACCAGCAACTGGGCCAACTGCGCCAGGCGGCCCGGGCCTACGCCAGCGGGCTGCGGTCCCACCCGCAAGCGCATTGGGCCCGACTGAACCTGGCCTCGACGCTCTACCGGCTCTCCCGCTTCCGGGAGGCGGTCGAACAGTGGGAACGCCTTCCCGGCTCCTCCAAGACCGCCCCGATCCATTTCCAGTTGGGGGTCTGCTACCTCCACCTGGACCGCTACGACCGGGCCGAAGCGGCGTTCCGCCAGTCCCTGGAGAGAGGCAACCGCTCGCCGCAGTTGTTCTACAACCTGGGAACCACCCTGCTGCGACGGTTCAAGACGGCCGAGGGCTGGGCCCTGATAAGGCGTTCGGCCGCCGCCAACTATCCGCCGGCCCTTGCCCTTCTCAGACGGGCCGGGTTGACCGGACGCTAGCGAGGCCGAGACTCAGACCGACAAGCAATGAAGGAAAAGAGATATCCACGAAGTTGCACGAAGGACGACGAAGGGACACGAAGAAAAACCAGGAAAGCCTTTTGCAAAATTCGGAATCAGCCATGACATTTGGACGGCAATGGTGAAATTCCACAGGCCCTGAAATGAACCACAAAAAGCACAAAAGGCACAAAATGTGCTTTAGGGTCTCGCTGATCCGAAGTGGAATTGCATGGCCTCGCCTTGAACCGAATTCTGCAAAAGGCTCCAGAGAAAATGAATTTCTTCGCCAACCAGCGACGTCGGAAACAATGACCCTCAAATCCTGCTGGTTAACTGTTGGACCGTTTGGGCTGGCAAGAGCGGGCCACCCCGCCGGCCATCACTCGGAATCCACACAAGCCCTCAGGAGCGTATAGCCATGCTGCCGGTGGAAATACGCGCTACTCAAACCATTCTGTCTCTGGATGCCGAGGGCCGAGACCGGGCCGCCCTCTGGTTCCCCGAGCTGGTCGAGATCGGGGCCACCTCGGAGCGACCGGTATTTTTCGACGGTCCGTCCCCCTGCCCCGTCTGGCAACCCCGGAACGGCTCGACCCTGGGTTACAGGGTCGAGATCCCGGGGAGTCTCGCCATTGACGCCGGCATCCGGTCGCACCCGCTCGGATTCGATCTCAGCCTCGAGCTCACCAACGCCAGCGCGCGGGACTGGAAGCAGGTGATTTCGGCCGTCTGCCTCCAATTGACCCAGGCCGCCTCCTTTCTCGACCTGACCCGGGAAAGGACCGGATGCGTTTGCGGCGGACGGGTCCGATCCTTCGCCGAGATGGAGACCATCGGAGGCCGCCCCGAATACCTGTTCTCATTCGTCCGGGATCACACTTCTCAGAAGCTGCACGGGGACCCCACCCGACCCGGCGCCAAGTGGAGCCACACCGTCGAGCGCCCCGACGACGGGTTCCTGTGGGTGAGCGCCGCCGGCTCCAACCGAACACTCTGGATGGGATGGGACGACAGCCAGTTCCTCCAGAGCAACGTCACCCCGGCCTACGGATGCGTCCATTCCAATCCCTTTTTTGGGGATATGGCTTCGGGAGAATCGGTATGCAGGAGGGGCCGGATCAGTGTGCTGGACGGCGGCCCCGAGGAGGCCCACCGGGTTTTTCTGAGAGAATTCGGCAGGTAGTGTCCTGGTAGCGACTCTTGTATGGATCAGGGACGATGGATGGTATTCGGCATGACCGGCGACCCGATCATTCGTATCTCAAAACCGTGGCGGGGTTGACCCGACTGGCGCGGACTATCGGACCGGCGGAGGCAAAAATGGAGGTCAACAACAATATGCCGACGATCAACAGTTGAGTCGACACGTCCATTCCATTCACACGGAACAGCAGCGATTTCAACAAATCTCCTGCCAAGAAGGCCAAATATGCCCCAACAGCAACTCCAGTGACGGTCCAGGCCATTACATAGGACAAGATTACTCTTGCGATGTGCCAGCGCGTCGCCCCGAGTGCCGCTCTAATTCCAAGCTCACGAGTCCGCTCTTCGACCACGAATGAGATCAAACCGTATATTGCTACGGCTACCATCACCAGGGACAAGGCGGAGAAGTAACCCAGCAAAGATGCGTTGAAACGCGAGGGAGTCCTGAGGTGTGCGATTCTCTGATCCAACGCCTCGATTTTGACCGGCAGCGCAGGGTCCAGCCTGGCGACTTCAAACCTGATCGACCGGCCAACCGCTTCAATCGACAACACACTTCGACAAACAACCACCGCTCGCCGGCTCGTGTCCTCGGTATGAAGAATTCCGAGCCCCAAGTCCGGAGCGATCTTGCGCACCAGGTAGAACTCCGGTCCAGGTTCGGCCATGAGACCCTCGTTCTTAACGTCTCCAGCCACTCCAACGACCTTCAACCACGGCTCATCGGGACCGAAGCGCAGGTGTTCCGAGAGCGCCTCCCTGCCCGGAAAGAGAACTCCTGCAAGGCGCTGGCTTATGATGACTACATTGTCATTGCTGCCCCTATCCTCATCCATAAACGGTCGGCCGCGAATAATGGGCAGACCAAGAGCCTGGAAATAACCCGGCGTCACGGCTCGCCAGTTGACTGTTCCGATCTGGCCTTCCTCCACTGAAGGGTGGCCGTAAATCTGAACTGTTGCCAATGGCTTTTGGCGAACAGGTCCGGCAGGCGGCAGCGTGTCACTGACGCCGACAGCGTCAATTCCCGGAAGGCCACGAATCCGAGATTCCAACGTCTCGAAGAACCGTTGTCGTTGCTCTGCGCCAGCGTACCTCGGACCCAAGACGATCTCTGCGACCAGGACTCGATCTGAGCTGATCCCAATCGGCTCGGACTGCAGGTTCAGAAAACTTCGTATCAACAACCCTGCGATTGACAGCAGAATCATTGAAACCGATACCTGGGCTATGACCAGTAATTGACGAAGGACCAGACCGGAACGAGTCGCACGAATTCCAGACAACGTGTCCAGTTGAGGCCGTTGCACCGCAAGGGAAACACCAGGAAGAATGGTTGCAAGAATCGATGCTCCAATAGCAAAGACCAGAACGCGCCAGTTGATACTGGCCTGATCCAGGTAAGGCATCCCATCCGGAGCAAACTCGACCAGAACACTCAAGAGAATGCAGGCAGATCCCAGTCCAGCCAGACCACCCGCAAGACCGAGCGTCAGATTTTGCGAGATACCTTCGACGATCGACCTTCCCCTGGTAGCTCCGAGGGCGAACCGTACCGCTCGCTCCTGTTTCCGGCCTGCGTCTCGAGCGACCAGCAAGCCAGCAACATTCGCACAAGCGACCAGTAGAACTGCCAGGACACCACCAAGGAGAAGCCAGGACGCAGTTTTGGCGTTGCCGAGATGATATTCCCTGATGGGGCGAATACGAAGACTCACCTCGTTTTGGAGAATTGGCGGCACCAATTGAAGGAACTCCAGGAACTGAGATTGCAGCATTGCGTGAGCCTGTTCCAATGTTGTGCCCGGTCGCACCCTTGCAAAAACCCTTAGAACTTGAGTTGACGTCGGCTGGTGCGCCCCTTCAGACAGAGCCTGTGGTACGAGCATGTCAAAGTGCTGTCGATTGGGTAATTCAAAGTCGCGCGGAAGAATGCCCACAACCCTTGCGCGTTGTCCTTCAGAAGAGAATTCCGCGCCAATCGCCTCACGGCTCCCACCAAACTGGTTCTTCCAAAGATCGTAGGACAAAATCGCCACCCTTGGTGCGCCAGGGCGATCCTCTGCCGGAACGAAATCTCTTCCCAGTAGAAGTGGCGCCCCCAGGACTTGCAAGAAATCCCACTCGACTCTCGCACAAACAAGACGTGCGGGGACTTCGTCGAGAAAGTCGCAATCCGTGACACCGCTCCACGACGTCATCGCTTGAAAAACACCACTGTTTTTCCACTGAAAGTAGGCCCCGCTCGTCAGAAACTCGACTGAATCGATGGGGGCCACAACTCCGACTGAAACGAGGTTGTTCTCGTGGGAATAAGGAAGTGGGAGAAACAGGATTCGATCGACAACGCTAACGGTCACGCCAACTGAGCCAATCGCCAGTGCTACCGTCGCGACTACTGTGAGGGAGTGCACTCGGTGTTTCCAGGCTGACCGGATCGCTCGTCGACATTCAGGGGCGAAGCGCTCGAGCAAGTCGGAGAGCCGCGAGAGAATTCGAGTGCAGGGAGTGCGCCTTGATTGTTCCATTTTTTCTGTCCTGCTCAAGGACCGACAACCGACTGCTTGCCCTCTGCCAACAGTTCTTCGTCCACGATTCCTCCATCAAAGAGGTTTACGATTCGGCTGGCGTGACGGGAGAAGCGAGGATCATGAGTCACCATGCAGATCGTTGACCCTCCTCTGTGGAGGTCATCGAGCAGTGCCATTACAGCTTCCCCATTCCTGGAGTCGAGGTTACCCGTCGGCTCATCAGCCAAAAGAATGAGTGGTCGACCAGCCAGGGCCCTCGCCACAGCCACACGCTGTTGCTGCCCCCCGGAAAGCTGACTCGGAAGGTGCTTGGAGCGATGCTCCATTCCGACCTGTTCGAGCGCCCGGTCAACGTGGTCGCGGCGTTCGGAAGATCCCATCCCGCGATAGGTCAGGGGTAGCTCCACATTCTCGTATACAGAGAGTTCGCCGATGAGGTTGAAGCTCTGAAATATGAAGCCGACTTCCATGTTGCGAATGCGCGCCCTTTGGGAGTAGGAAAGACTCTCCACTGGCCGGCCATTGAGAAGGTAGCTGCCGTCCGTAGGGGAATCCAGCAGGCCAAGGATTGACAACAGGGTAGACTTTCCACAGCCTGATGGACCTGCGATGGAAACGTACTCGCCCTTACTGATCCCCAGGTGGACACCGGAGAGCGCGTGAGTCTCAATTTCTTCGGTAAGGAAAACCTTGGACACGCCGTCCAACTTGATCAGTGGGTCACTGGCATTCATGAAAATTCCTCTGTGGAGCCTTAACCCGCATTTCTCACCAGGCCGCTGGAGGCAGGACAAAAGCAGTTGGTCTTGAGTGCCTTGATTGGCGAACACGAATGGGGAGCCATCAATCCAACCAAACGTGATCGTAGTCATCCCAAGCGGACATGTCTGAAAGCACGACCGCATCGTCGATATGCAGGCCTTCCTGAACTTCGATCGTATCGACCGAGCTTCGCCCCAGTTTTACCGGAACACGAATCGCCTTGCCGGCCTCACCCACAAGCTTGAAGAGAGTCACCAGGCTTTCCTCCTGTCCAAAGGCAGGACGACCGATAAAAAGTACGTCCTCAAGCCGTTCCAACTCGATGGTTCCGTCCACACTCAAGTCTGGCCGTGCCCCTCTGGGCAGGGGTCCTTCAAGCTTGACATCCACTGCTACCGTCCCATTTTGCGCGGCAGGATCAATTCTGGTCACACTCCCCGGTATCACGCCATTGCGAGTATCGATACTGGCCGGCTGACCGATTTGGATATCCTTGGCCTGTGTCTCTGCGACCTTGAGTTCGGCTTTCAACCGAGAGGGTTCCGACACCCGAGCCAGGTTCGTCCCTGGAGTCACCTGCTGGCCTACCTCTAGGGGAAGGTTCTGCAGTACCCCATCGATGCCGGCTCGCACTTTCAGGGAGTCCAACTGATGCAGCTTCAATCGGTGCACGGCTCGAAGCTCTTCTACCCTTACCCTCTGAGCCGCCATTTGTGCGTCTGCGGATTCCGCGCTGAGTTCCAGACGCTTCTGCTCGAGGACAAAGCGGTTGGAGAGCCCTTCCACTCTGACCTTGGCAAGCCGAAGTGCAAGGTCGGGAATCAAGCCTTCCTTGGCGAGCAGCTCATCCCGATCGGCCCGCAATAAGGCCTGCCGGTATTCAGCCTGCACCTGCGCCGCCACGGCTGCCTGATTCAGGCGCTCGCTCTCGAGCTTCACCTGAAGATTGGCATATTCGGCTTCAGATGCCTTCAACCGGAATTCAGCCTCCAGGGCGGCCAGATTGAGTTGGGGATTGCTCAAATCCACCAAGACCGTGTCTTTCGTCACTCTAGCCCCAGGGAGTACCCGGATGCGCTCTACTCGGCCATCAGTGAGTGCCGGTATCCAACGAATCTCTTCGGGCGCCAGCGAGCCAAGACCGCGAACCTGTCTCAGCATCGGACCGCGTTTAACCGTATCCAGCCACACGGTTCCCTGATCAACGGTCGGTGCAGCAGGCTTCAAACGCGACACTCCAATGGCGGTGGCGACAACCGAAGCGATAGTGATCGCGATGTAAAGGGTGCGACGCAAACGAAGTTTGAAGGGTGCGTCCCTGCGAGGAACATCCAATCCGCTGCCTTTACCTGCTGGACTTTTCGAAGAGGATGCGTTCATAAACATGACGACCGCGCAGTTCCACAGGGCGGGGGTGGTCCCCTTTTTCAATGGACTGCAAGCGCATTGCCATCCGCCACCCGTCAGGGTTTAATCAGGTGCAGACTTCGGACATTGACTGCCTTGCCGCTCTTTTCGGCCATTTTTCAATGGTTTGGATTCACCACTATGCTCTGAACACATGGTAGTGGGATCAGGCGGACCAGGAGATCCTTCGACAGAAACCGTCTCAACACTGCTGAGGTGTCCGCGTCCGGGACAATTGGGTCCCAAAATCGGACACTCCAACGTGACTCATTCACCAATCCAGAGACAAATGAAAAAAGAGTTATCCACGAAGTTACACGAAGAGCCCACGAAGGGGTTGGAGAAGGCTTGGGAAGGATCGGCCAAGGGTCGGCAAGGGAGAAAAGACTTCCAGCACGGGTGCTATGGGATCTGTTAAAGGGGCAGAAGATGCATCTGCAAAGGATTTCAAGGGGTTGGAGAAGACTGGAAACGGACCCGTGAAGGGCCGCCAGGAAAGACACGAAGGGAAACGAGATATCTCCGACGGGGAACGGCGAACCACCAATGGACACGAATGAACACCAATGAACGGATCGATGAGTGGTTGATCAGGGGGCGTGACTACCGATATCGAGGGGATATTTTCAAAGGAAAAGACGCCCAATCAAGGTAACAATGTTGCAGAAGCCTTGCGGCGCCGCTTGTCGTTCGAGCGGGTCCGCCTGTCTTCGTGTTTATTCGTGTTCATTCGTGGTTCGTCTCCATGAGCGGTTGGCTGTTTCTCCTCTGCATGAACCGCACGGCGGGGGCTCGGCTAACCTCGGACCACTCGGGATTGGAGTCCCAGTGGAAGACAAAGCCGGGCTTCGCAACCCTGGCCGGATTTTCGGTTTTCCAATGAAAGCTGGCCCCCGTGAGCTTCGGCGATCTGGCGACTCAAGACCAATCCGATCCCAAACCCATTGGGTTTTGTCGTATAGAAGGGCACAAAAAGGTTGTGGGTGTCCGAAAGCCCAGGGCCATCATCTTCCACCCGAATTTCCAACCGATCCATCTGTTGGGTCCAACCCACTCTTAGGGCCCCGTGTGTTTCCAGCGCGGCATCGACGGCGTTCTTTACCAGGTTGATCAGCAGTTGTTCCAACTGATCCCCGTCAGCTTGAATAGTGACATCCGGTCCGGTCTCGAGCACAATTGGAAGCCGTGTTTCCAGACCAACCACGTGGCGAATCAAGACTCCCAGCTCTACGGAGCCGATCCTTGGCTGCGGCAACCGCGCCAGCCTCGTATAGGCCTGCATGAAACGACTGAGCGAGTCACTGCGAGACCGGATGACCTCCAGACCCCGATGAAGATCTTCCTCCCAGTCGGTGGGCCTAGGTTTCCGCAGCAGCAAGTTCTCGAGGCTTCCAGTAATAGACTTGATGGGGGCTAACGAATTATTGAGTTCGTGGCCCAGTACCCTCACCATGCGCTGCCAGGCAAGTCGTTCCTCTTCTCTCAAGGTACGACTCAAATCTGATAGAACCAGTAGCTGGTGCGGCAACCCCTCGGATCGGAAGCCAGTGCGTCGTACTCCCCATCTGCCCGCATGTCCGGCAAAGGTCTTTCTCAGGATCGATACCGGCTCACCTCGCAGGCATTCGTGCAAGCCGAGTTCCTCGGCTCGCCTGCCCAAAATCCTCTCTGAAGTTTGTCCGAGTAACCGCTCTCCCGCCCGATTGACGAGCCGCAACCGTTGTTCATCGTCGAAGGCGAAGATAGCCACTTCGATTTCCGCCATTACACGGCGGAGCAAATGGGTTGCCTCCAGTACTTCTCGGCGCTGCTTGCGGAGTGTCTCACCAAGCGTGTTGACCCCCAACATTACCTCTCCTATGGAATCATTGCTGCGTGCACCTCTAGCCCGAAACGAATAATCACCTTCCCGCAGCGCCACCAGAAGATCGGATAGAGTCTGGAGCCGGAAGACTACCCGCTCGTGCACGGCAATAATAAATCCCCACCAGAGCAAACCCAGTAACAGTGTCAAGGTCCACTGGATCGTCGAGGTAAAATCTCCGGTCCAGAGTAGAATCAATGCGACAGCCGTCGCAGGCACTCCTGCGCCAAGTACCAGAAGCGTCACCCGGCCGCCACGAGTAATCGACCGTTTTCTTGTGGGGGACGGCTCGAACATGAACTCTATTGTTCGGACAAAGGACCAGAAACTTGCTGCTGCCCAAGATTTTTCATGCAGAAAAGTCTCACAGATCGAAACGTTGCAGTCTCCTGTAGAGGGCACTCCGGCTCAAACCCAGGACTTCTGCGGCTCTACTGACGTTGCCTTCACACCGAACCAGCGCCTTTTGGATCAACAACCGCTCCACCTCTTCAAGACTGCAGTCTTCCAGGGGCTTGACCCTGGTGAGCGGAGAACCGAGACCGAGGTCATCAGCTTGCACTCTTGCGCCCTTGGCCATGAGAACCGCTCTTTCCACGGCATGGTCGAGCTCCCGGACATTTCCCGGCCAAGGATGGTTCCGCATGGCCTGCAAGGCAGCGTCATCGAACCCACCCAATTCCTTGCGATAACGCCTGACATGTCGCTCGAGAAAGTGCTCCGCCAATAAGGGTACGTCCTCGTGTCGCTGCTTCAGGGGCGGCAAACCGATTTCTATCGTATTGAGGCGAAAGAGCAGATCCTGCCTGAACTGGCCCTTGGCCACCGCTTGCTCGAGATCAGCGTTGGTGGCGGAGAAAACCCGAACATCGACGCGACGAGTCCTGGAAGAACCAACCGGCTCAAACTCTCCACTCTCCAAGACTCGCAGGAGTTTGGCTTGCTCATTCAGCGAAATGTTGGATATCTCGTCAAGAAAAACCGTACCTCCATCGGCCAATTCAAAACGGCCAACGCGATCGACTTTTGCATCGGTATAGGCTCCCTCGACGTGCCCGAATAGTTCGCTTTCGAAGACACCCTCGGGAAGCCCTCCCGTATTCACTGTAACCAGGGCCTCGGCAGCCCTGCCCGACACCGCGTGAAGATGTTGTGCGACCACCCCCTTGCCGGTACCGTTGTCGCCAGTAATCAGGACATTCGCATCCGAGGGGCCCACGCGCTCAATCAAATCCAATACGGGCTGCATGACCCCGGAGCCAGCGATCAGCTTGGGAAGCTTTCGAGTTCGTAGCACCTGATTCTCAGCTTCGAGGCGCCGATTCCGACGCAGCGCACGACTCAGCTCGACTTGGGTCCATAGAATCGCTTTCAGACGCTGATTCTCCCACGGCTTCTCAATGAAATCTCGAGCACCGCGCCGCATGGCATCAACCGCCAGCTCGATACTTCCCCAGGCCGTCATCACCACCACCGGCAGCGTGCCGTCATGCTCACGAACTTGGGTCAGCAAGTCCAGCCCCTCCTGGCCCGAGGTAGTATCCCGCGTGTAGTTGAGGTCGATGAGCAGGACATCAAACTTCCGTGCCTTTAGACGTGCAAGGACTTGCTGTGGGCTACGTGCGGTCTCTACCTCAAATGCTTCTCCCTTGAGCAACAGCCGAATCGCTTCCAATACGTCGGATTGATCATCAGCGACCAGGATTCTTGCTGAAAGTTTTTCGTTCGACTTCATTGTCGGTTCGACCTTTTTCTTCCGTCGAGGCTTGGAAGATCATACCCAACTGTCTCACGGCGTAACACATCGGGACAGGCTGGCATTCATCCGGTAACTCCTTATTGCATTTTTCTCCCGAATCTCAAACTTCCAAATCGGTTTGATCATCAGGGAACCGGTCATCTACGACTCACCGGAATCAACACCACACATCTCACCGCCTGTCACCCTGCCTGGCGCCTGCCCGCCAAGTCTTCCTTGCTGCTTTACTCTTTATGGGACTAGAATCAAAAATTGATCCTGCCGGTTCGGAGGGTCCCTTGCAGTTCCAGAGCCAGCCTCCATCCCGGATGCCGGCCGGCCATGGTTTCGCAGCTCGAGGAGACACCGTGCACTTCACCCAGGAACAAATCGAATTCTTCCACGCCAACGGATATCTGCTGGGGCCCCGAGTGCTGTCGGACGCCACCATCGCCGAGCTGAAGCAGCGCATCCAGGGCATCCTGGACGGCAGCGTCTCCTTTCCCACTCTCTACAAGGGAGAAACGGTGGAAAGATCCGGCGCCAAGGGGCAGTTGCCCTCGGTGAAGGTCGTCAACCTCTCACGCCACGATTCGGTGTTTCGCAAGGTGCTGAGCAACGAGGCCGTCGGCGCCTTGTCCCACGACCTCATGGAAGGCCCGGTGCGGCTGTGGGAAGACCAGATGATCTACAAGCCGGCCTTCGACCAGAAGACCACGCTGGGATGGCACCAGGACTACACCTACTGGGACCACGTCTATCCTGCGGACCTGGCCACCTGCTGGATCGCCATCGACGACGCCACCGTGGACAACGGCTGCATGTACGTGGTCCCGGGAAGCCACCGCTGGGAGCTCGACTATTCCCGCGAGGACGTGGACGTGACCGATCCCGAGTGGCTGCTGAAGCGCGCCGACCTGCCCGCCAAGGTGGAGCCGGTCCCTTGCGAGGTGCCGGCCGGCCACTGCCATTTCCACCACTGCAGGACCTTTCACGGCTCCTACGGCAACAAGACCGACAACCCCCGGCGGAGCTACGTCATGCACCTGATGCCGGGCCATATCCGCCGCGGCGGCGAGGACTGGAACGACCGGATGGCCTCGGTGGAAGGTGTGGCCGTGGGAGAGATCGTTCAGGGGCCCAGCTACCCGGAACTGCCGGTCTCGGCTTAGCCGCACGTCCCGCCACATGCGACACAACGGGGCATTCGGGCTCAAACCGGCGTGTTGCTAAACGAGTAACAAGTGGTCAGGGGCCAGTGATCAGTGGTCAGTCCTGACGGCAGGCAAGTGCCTGACGACCTGGGTTGCACTCTTTGAAGGACTGCGCCGAGACATATGCGAGCTTCCCGTGTGGATCAAACAACTATCCACTGATCACTAGCCACTATTCACTTTTCAGCTAGTCCTCGATATTCCTCCACTCCAACTGCAGGAACTTGAAGGGCTTGTCGCCGAGCACCTTGTATCCGTGCTTGACGAAGCGGGGAGTGAAGATGACGTCCCCGGGGCCGACTTCGCGCTCGAACTCGCCCACCTCCCACAGCGCCTTTCCCTCCAGCACGATTTCGATCTGCTCCATATTCGGATGGTAGTGGACCGGAGTGTTGCCCCCGGGGGCGTACTGGACCAGGGCGATGACCGCCGATTCCGAGTTGATTTGCGGTGCGAGAAAGACTACCTGTGAAATTCCGAAGTGCCCTCCGGCCGCTTCAGCACCGAGCTGTTGGATGGGATGGGTCTTCTCGGAGATCACGTACCCCACCGGCTCCGCCACCGCCACGTCCAGGGCTCCGCTCCCGTCGAGATCCAATCCCTTCCCGGCCCGCGGCGACCAACGGGTGAAGCCGCTCAGATTGAACTTGAGTCGGGAAACGGCGTGAGGATTGGCCGCGCCGTTGGCGACGAACAGCTCCCCGGAAGCCGTGAAATCGAGACCGCTGGGAGATTTCAGAGTCGGGTTCTTCACCGGGTTCTCCGCCACCAGCTCCCCCTCTTTCAGCAACACACGGTGAAGCTGATCGGACGCGGCATCGGCAATGAAAGCCTCGCCCCAGGGGCTTTCGGCGGCGCCCGTCAGCTCGGCTCCCGCCAGCACCAGGGCGGTTCGGGGACCGCCCGCCAGGGACTCTCCCGACTTGTCGGTAAGCTGGTAGACGTGGTCCCCGGAAATCCCGAAGACCCGGCCCTGCAACACGAAAACGTCCCGGTAGGTGCTCCCGGTCATCGTCCCGAACTTGTCCTTCAAGGGATCTCGACGGGGCGCGCTGTTCCAGTCCTTGAAGTACATGTGACTCCGCTGGCGGAAGATCTCGTCCAGGTTCGGATCTTCCAGGAGCCGCCCGCTCAGTCCGGCGCGATCCCCCGGATTGCCGTCGTAGAGCTTGAGCCGATCGGCGTCCGGGTCGTAGACCAGGCGGCCGGTCAGATGCCGCTGGCGGTCGTAGACCGAGAGGATATTGCCCCGCTTCATGGCCATCGAAGCGGCGGGAAAGATGCCGGGGAAATCCTGGTCGCTGTAGGAAGCGACCCGCTTGACCTCTTCCTGCTTGTCTCTGATCTTGTACTGGACGATCTCCCCCTCGTTCTTGAGGATGAAGACCCGTTCGGTGGCCAGACAGGGCAACAGGGTGAAGACCAGCAACAGCGACCCCAAGAGCGGGATCCTCAGGTAACGCTTCGGCATCGGTTTCCTCCATTGGTTTGATTGGTCCAGAGACAGAAGCAGTGCCACCGGACTCCAGGCCATCCGGGGCAAGCCGGTCAAGAGAACTAGCGGAATTGCAGCCGGGCCCACTCCTCGGGGCTCCGCACGGCGCCGCCCGGCCGGCTGCGGCTGCGGGCGACGTGTCCCTGGTCCTGGCGCAGGGTGGGCTGGCGGGCATCCTGATAGCGCCAGTCCAGGTTCCAGCGGACCGTCCGGCTTCGGTTGGGCAGGCCCTGGTGGAACAGCAGATTGCTGAACAGCACCACGTCCCCCGGGTCCAGCTCGATGGAGACGGCCTTTTCGAAGAGGGGCGTATACCTGGGGTCGACGATCTCCAGGTAGTAGCGGCGGCTGACGTGGGGCACCACCCCCAGCTTGTGGCTCCCGGGGACGAACTGCATGCAGCCGTTCTCCTCCCGCGCCGGCACCAGCGGCGACCAGACGTTGAGCATTCGCAGCTCCTCCACGTCATCGTGCCGCACGCTGTCATCGGTGTGCACGAAGTGGGTGTAACCGCCGTCCTGGTGCCACCAGATGCGAGTGCCCTCCCAGTCGGGGAGCTTGGGACGCACGGTGTAGTTGGGATAGAGGCGAATCTCGCCGCCCAGGACCGACTCCACCAGATCCAGGAGCTCCGGGTGAAAAAAATAGCCGAAGATGCCGGGCAGGTGCAGTTCCCGGCGGAAGCTTTGGGGCGCCCGGTCCAGGCAGTCCCGGAAAAGCCGGTAGATCCGGGTCTCGAAGGGCTCTTCCGCAAAGGAGGACTGGACGCTTCCCTCCCGAATCAACCCGGCGGCCAACTGGTCGACCAGCCCGTCGAGATCGGACCGGGCCTCGGCCACCACTTGCGGCTCCACCAGCCCCCGCAGGATGACAAAGCCTTCCTCGTCCAGTTGCTTTCTCAAGCCAGGTTGCATGGGGGCGTCTGCACGGGCCGATCGCCGGAGCGGGAGTCCCGGAACCAATCAGCGATCATAGAGTAAACGGGTGGATTAATAAAGGTGATATGGTAGGAGCGGACGGGGTCTGACGACGACCGGTTCCACCATCGATTCCAGCCGCTCCCATCCCAAAGAACCCCAGGAGCCACGCCAGTGAGAAAGAGCAAAGTCTTGAAAAAGTTCCGCAGCGGCAAGTTCGTCCGGATCTGCGGAATGGGGCACTTCCTTCCCTTCTTCATCCGCCACGCCGCCCACTCTCGATACGACGGGATCTGGTTCGACCTGGAACACCGGACCATGGACGACCGAGAAGTGCAGTCCATTCTGGCCCTGTGTCAGCTCCATGACATCGACTGCATGATCCGTCCCTCCACCCGGGAACCGGCTCGCCTGTACCGCTACCTGGAAGAGGGCGCCGCCGGCTTCATGTTTCCCTTCGTCAACAACGCGGAGGTCGCCAGGCAGCTGGTGCGGGCGGTGAAATTCCCTCCCCTGGGCGACCGTGGGGTCGACGGTGCGGGAATGGACGCCGACTACACCCTGGCTGCCTGGACGCCGGGAGCCGACTACTGCGGGGAAGCCAACCGCGAGACCTTCATCCTGGCCCAGATCGAAGCCCCCGAGGCGCTGGATAACCTGGACGAAATCGCTGCCGTGGAGGGGATCGACTGTCTCTTCGTGGGTCCCGCCGATCTCACCTGTCGCATGTCCAGCCGGCCCGGGGCCAAGCCGTTCGTTCTGGATGAGGCCGTCCAGCGGGTGGCCGACGCCGCCAGCCGGGCCGGCAAGGCCTGGGGGGTCACGGTGCCCTCGCTGGAGGCCTTGAAAAAATACCGCAGGATGGGAGGCCAGGTGATGCCCTGGGGAGGCGACTATTTCCTGGTCGGGGTCCTGGACCAGTGCCGCCGGGACCTGGATGGAGTCCTGGGGGCGGAATGAGGTGACTTCGCTACCGCACGAACCAGCGGGCCGCGCAGCGGACCTGGCTCTTCTGGAACTCGAGGGTGTAGGGATCGACCAGCCAGCGGGCCAGGTAGCCGTCGGTGCGGGCCAGAACCCAACCGAAATCCCAGCCCTTGCTCCGGTATCGGATCGGAATGGAGGGCCTGACTCGAACTACCGGCTGGGCCGCTCCCCAGAGCCGCTTCTGCTCGGTATAGTAGTAGTTGGGACCCACGTGGACGAAGACCTCGTGGTCCATGGCCTTGGCCGGATCCTCGGCCAGGTCGGCGCACAGACCCCGCAGCCCCACCTTGACGTCCCGGCCGCGGGCGCATTCCCGGGCCAGCGCCTCTACCGACCCCGACACCACCGCGCCGTCCTCGGTGTGAGAGAGAACCTCTTCCCAAACGTCCAGCACGTGGAAACCATAGGACTCGAAGTCGTAGACGAAGTTGTGGCTGGGGGCGTTGGTGCCGGCATCCCAGTCGTCGAATCGGTGGGTGTTGGGATCGGAACCCTGATCGTACGGGGGTGAGGCCCCCGGCAGGCCTTCGTCCGGCCTGCCGTCCAGGTAGGGCCGGGCGATGGCCTGCAGGCCGTTCTGGTTGTACATGAAGAAGGACATGGAGGCCCGAGGGCCGAAGCCGTCCTCCACCAGCCCCACTGGCTGCCTGAGGTTCATGATTCCGGCCGTCCAGCGATCTTCCAGCAGATAGGTCACCCGAAAATCGGAGACCTCCTGGACCAGCTCGGGATTGTCGGAGTCCCGGTCCACGTGCTCGTTGTGCCGGAACTCGGTATAGATCCGGAGGTCGGCGCCCCGCCGGATGGCGTCCGCCAGGGCCTTCTCGCTGCCCTCCACCGGCCGGCGCTGCTTGTCGAGGGAGAGCGCCAGCTTCCAGCGGTTGCCCTCCGACGGCGCCTGTTCCCTTGAATCGGTTTTCTCGACCATGGAATGTAACCTCAGCGCTTGAAGAAGAAATTCTCGGCCGTCTTCACCAGGATCTGGTCCTTGTCGCTTTCGCTCAGGAAGTCGGCGTGATCCTGAATCAAGGCCACCGCGGCCTCGAAAGTGTTGGGGGGCTCGAGGGCCTGCAGGGGACAGTCGCTCTCCCACATGCAGCGTTCGGGACCGAAGGCCTCCACCACCCGGCGGATGAGCGGAAGCTGTTCCAGGTAAGGCGGCTCCTTGGCGCCCAGCGCGTAGAAGGCCCCGATCTTGACCATCACGGCGGGGTGGCCGGCCATGGCGCACAGGGCCGCGATCTGCTCCTCGGGGAAGGTTCCCAGTCTTCCGATCAGGCAGAGGTGGTCGATGATGACCGGAGTCCGGGGATGGCGCCGGCACATGCGGTCCAGCTCGGGCAGGTCGGGCGGCGACATCAGGAAGCTGAGGGCCAGCCGGTGGTCGGCGGCGGCCTGGAACATCCTCTCGTATCCCTCGTGGTCGAGCCAGCGCGGTCCGTCGCCCAGGCGCGGCCGGGTGCTCTTGCCCCGAATGCGAAAGGCCAGGATGCCTCGCCGGGCCAGGTCGACCATGGTCCTGTCGGGGCGGGCCAGGCTGACGTCGGTCACCGCCGGGATGATTCCGGTCCCCACGTAGTTGTCGGGCTCGGCGGCGATGATGTCCGCAATATAGCTGTGGTCGAGGCCGTACCAGGTCATCTGGATCAGGTTGGTGCGGCGGACCCCCTGGGGCCGGCTGTGGCGGGCCAAGTCCTCGGGAGTGAAGCTGGGAAACCAGAAGTCCTTCTTGCTGAACCCCGGCGCCAGGGGATACTTTTCGGTATCCGGAGTCCACACGTGGACGTGGGCGTCCACGATGTCGGTCCGCTTGCCCGGGGCGGCAGTCGCGGGCATCGGCCTGGCGGCCGCCAGCAAACCCAGGCCGGCCCCCGATGCCAGCAATTCTCTGCGGGTGATTTCTTTCATGGTTACCTCGTGAGTAGGGTTGGGCTGTCTCTACCGAAACCCCAAGGCCAAGGGCTGAAACCGGAGCCTTTTGCAAAAGACACAACCACAAAAAGCACAAAATGAGATTCGAGACTTGTCTGAAACAAACGAAAAAAAAGAGTTATCCACGAAGACACACGAAGGACGACGAAGGGACACGAAGAAAAACTGAAAGAAATCCATCCCTATTTGTGTTCATTCGTGTCCATTTGTGGTTCGTCTTAAAAAGAGATCGTCAGTTTCTTCCTCGAATGATCCGCACCGTCGTGGGGGGCAGGGGCGCTGCTTGTCTATGGGTGTTTTTGTGCCTCTTGTGGCCATTCAGTCACAGAGCGGACATGTCCCTCGAATTCCCTGCCCCCTCTCGCGACCCATAAAACCGTTGCCTGCTGAATTATGCAAAATGCTCACCCACCGGTCGGATCGGTCCTCGGCAAGGCAGTCTAACCCTGCTTTGCCCCCTTGGCCACGGCCTCGGTGTAGGCGGCAGCGGCGGCGTTCAACCGCTGCAGGGCTTCCTCGGGCAGGGTGATGCGGGTCCCCGCAAAATTGTCGGAAACGTGCTCGGGCTTCTCGGCTCCGGCCAGCACGCTGGTGACCTCCGGATGGCTCAGGACCCAGGCCACGCAGACCTGGGGCCGGGTCACTTCCAGTTCGTTGGCGACCGCGTCCAGCGCCTCTATGGGACCCTTCAAGGGGGACCCTTCCGGGATTTCCCGGCCCGGCGCCAGTCGTCCTTCTCCCAGGGGGCTGAAGGTCAGCAGGCCCAGGTTTCCCTGGCGGATCAGGGGAAACAGCTCCTGCACCATGAAGTCCTTGCGATCGGCAGCCACCAGGTTGAAGTAGTCCTCCAGCCCGGCGATGGGGCTCTTGCCCTCCCGCTTCCCCAGCTCCACCAGCTCCCCCACTTGACGGGCCAGGTGGTTGGAAACTCCCCAGTAGCGGATCTTGCCGGCCTTGACCAGGTCGTCCAGGCTGTCGGCGAGCTGCTCCATGTGCTCCCGCGTGGGGACGTCGGCTGCCGGATTATCGCCATCCGCCCTCGGGGTCCGAATGTCGGGAGAGTGCAGCAGGTAGAGATCGATATAGTCGGTCCCCAGGCGCTTGAGGCTCCCCTCCGCCTTGCGGAACAGGGACTCGCGGGTAAAGACCGACCGCTCCGAATCGGGGCCGTCCACGGGGGCCGCCTTGGTGCAGACCACCACCTGGTCCCGCCTTCCGGCCATGGCCTTGCCCAGGGCCGTTTCAGAGCCGCCCCAGCCGTAGGCCTCCGAGGAGTCGAAGAAGTTGACGCCGATGTCGATGCAGTGGCGCAGGATGCGCAGCCCTTCCGGATCGTCGCCCCGGCGGCTCACCTTGCGAAAGGCGGTCCCCTGGCACAGCCTGGACACGTAGAGATCGCTATGCCCGAACCTCACCAGGTGGGCGGGCCGCTCGACCGCCGGCTCCCTGGGCGGCGCCGGCCCGCACCCGGAGAGATTGCCCAGCAGCACCCCTCCGGCCGCCGTTCCGCAAGTCTTCAGAAAGTCGCGGCGATTCCTGAAAGAAGAGAGGCCACCGGGAAACCGGGAAATGACCGGCATGGCTGGATCCTTTCGTCGCTTGGCCCCCGCCGCCCGGGAACGTCGCCCGGCGGGCGCGGTTCGTTGCAAATCCATGTTCCCGGAACAAGTCGCCCCAGGGTGTGCGCTATTCTCTACCGGCGTCCATGGAGGGTCAAGTGAGATCGAACCGGAGACGCCGCCAGACCGGGCCCGAAGCCTTGGTGACGCGCTCTTGTTGACGGGATCATTCACTCTATTTTCACATATAGACGGTCGAGTTCCTTTACAGAGAGGTACAAATACCGTACATTTGAGAAGAAACAGGGGTAACGTGCACGGCACTTGTGAACAAGAGCGCCGCAACTCCCGTGGCGTCGCTTTTGCTCTTGGAAGTGGGTGCCCGGCAACCCGGGTTGTCAAGGTCAGGAGGTTTTCATGTTCAGGACACTGTCTCGCTACACGCTTTGCGCTTTGTTGTTGGCCGGCCTTCCGGCCTCTGCCGAGTCCCCGCCCTCGGAAATGGACCTGAGCCATCTGGGGCTCCCCTCGGCTTCATCCGTGGTCGTGATTCCCACGGCCTCCAACTCGCCCGGCCACAACGGCGCCTACTTCAAGACTCGGGTCGTGATCCACAACATGACGGATTGGGAGTACGAGATCCGTGCCATCCTGTGTGGCCCCAACGGGTACGTGGACGACAAGGCCATCTCCATGCCGGCCAACGGCTTCCACTCCTGGGACAACTTCCTGAAGGACATCTTCGGCTACGAGGGCAATGGCGCGGTGGTTCTGGCGTCCGAAACCGACTTCCTCAACGGTGGCGGCATTGCAGGCGGTGACATTGCAGTGGCGATCTCGGCGTCCCAGTTCGCGGTGACCGCGGAGGTCTACACGGACTCCCGGAATGGGCGCTACACCACCAGCGTCGTCAATGGAGTTCCACCCGAGATCGACGAAGGGGACCGCGCTTTCAATGCGGGGATATCCGTCAGCCAGTCCCAGAGGGTCAACCTGGGGGTCTTCAACTTCGGGAGGTCTCGCTCGAAGGTCACGGCCGTTGTCGACGATGGCATGGGCACGCTGCTTGAAACCATCGAGTTCAACGTCGAGCCTCTGACCTGGGCGCAGAAGCCGGTGACGGTTCCGGTCGAGAATGGGATGATCCAGTGGAAGATGGCCGGAGGGACGCCCTACCTGTGGACGGTGCTGGTCAACAACCGATCAAACGACGGGACCCTGGTGTGGCCGGTGCGGCCAGGCTATTGGTGGGGCATCCTGGAGTGAAGGATCGGCGGTCGGGAGTAAAGGGCCAGGGCCGGGGTCGGGACAATGCGACCTCGGCCCTCTCCTTTTTTGGAGGAGGGGGTTGCTGCTTGCTGTCAAGTGTACCGCCCCCTATTTCTTGGACAGATAAGACGGACTATAGTCAAGCCGCCGGTGGCAAGGCAAGGCGCTGTCTTGCCTGAACGGGAGGCTCGAATCCAAGACGCTCAATCAACCAGTGCTGGTTGTAGAGAGCGCGAAAGTCTTCCAGAGTCCGAGCCAGTTCGGGCAGGGACTGGAAGTGGTGGACCCACAGCAGTTGTTCCTTGAGGGTCCTGAAGAAGCGTTCAATACAGCCGTTGCCTTCGGGCTGGCGAAGGAATGCGGGTGAAGACTCAATGCCGAGGAAGGCCAGTTCGTTCTGGAAGTCATCGTTCATGAACACGGATCGATGAGAACTATTTTGACCAGGAAGGCCTGTAGACGGCCTTTTTTTCGGCCGGATCGACCAATACCAGCGAGGCCAGCAGCCTCTGAGAGGCAAGCCCCTCTGAAGTGGGAAGGACCACAAGAGCCTCTCGGGGGAGGCTGGCGAGGCCCTACATGTTGTGGTTCTCAGGCGCTTGGGAGGGTGGCGGTCTGCAACTCCTTTGGAATGAGCGTTGACGGCTTCCGATAATATGTGGTTATGTGAACTTCTTTTCCGAAAAGTACCAATATTCCGCGAGTAGCTACTTGGCGTCGCTGCAATGGTCAGGATGAAGTTGCAAATCTGGATAGTCGCCACAGCCGTTGCGCTAGGCGGTTGCAAGATCGTTCAGACATCGACGACAGGCGGATCCATCGTGTCCGCGTCGGGCGATTACAACTGCCCCGAGGACAGCGTCTGCGAAGTGGACATCCCCAACGGAACGCCGTTCAGGGAAACCTTCACTGCGGTGCCGCGAGACGGTTACGCGTTTGCCGGCTGGCGCGGCGCCGAATTATTCCTGTGCGCCGGCAACATGCCGACCTGCACGGTGGACCTCCCGGCGGCGTCGACGGTCCATGACGGCTACGGCTATATGACGGCCGAGTTCTACCACCAGCCTGCGCTGATCTCCCCGGGCGCGATTGCTGTGGAATACGGAATTTGGGGAGAGGTCCTGTCCATCGTGTCGGGCGGGGCCACCGTTTTCGCCGACGATTTCGACGGCGACGGTGACGATGACGTGGTATTCACCGTCGGGACCTTCCCAGGAGAAGAGTTCACGGGTTCCAGAGAGGGTGTGATCCTGATCAACGACGGCAACTACTCGTTCAGCCTTGCACAGGGCGACCGCCCCGATAACGTCCATCCCCGGGAAGTGCTGATGGCGGATTTTAACGGCGACGGCAGCAACGACTTTTTCATTGCCGATCACGGTTACGACGTGGATCCGTTCCCGGGCTGGTCGAATCAACTGTTGCTGGCCACCGAGACGGGGTACGAGGACGCGAGCGACAGGCTGCCGGACGACCATACAGGTTTCACGCACAATGCGGCAGTCGGCGACGTGGACGGCGATGGGGTGGTGGACATACTGGTGGCGAACAACGGCGGGGAGTTCATGGGCGGTTCACCGTACTTGCTGCTCAATGACGGCACGGCGAACTTCACCGTGAATCAAACCCTGTTGCCGGAGCGAGTGGTCAACGATTCAGACTACTGGCCCTGGGCGGTCGATATGCCCGATCTGGATTCAGACGGTCAGGTGGACCTCCTGATGGGAAACAATGACGATTCCGGGCAATCGTACGTTTACTGGGGTCCGGATTTTCGGGAGGTGACGGTCCTGCCGGCTTCGGATTACTTTCTGGGGTTCGGCGGCGGGGTGGTTATTTCGACTGCGATCCATGACTTCAACAATGACGGTCTGTGGGATGTACTGCTGGGCGGATACGACGATGGAACAGTCGGTCACCTCCCCAAACGCGGCGTTCAAATGTTGATCAATCAGGGTAATCGCCGATTCAGTGATGAAACCCAGCGGCGTCTTGGTGCCTCGGCGTGGTCGCTCCACGAAGCCTGGCACCCCGAGCACCGCTTCCTCGATTTCAACGCCGATGGGACGCTGGACATCGTGCCGCAGAACTTCTCATACGATAACGGCAACATTCTGGCCTGGCTCAACGACGGCACCGGGCACTACGTGGCATTGAAGACATCGATGTTTTCCGATTCGGAGGCACTTTACCGGTTGACCTGGGGCGTAAAGGTGCGCGAAGGAGATGCGTTCAAGTCGATCGAATTCTTTAAGGTCGACGACGGTCTGGGCGCGAATGCCGGGGTCGTAGTCAATGGAGCGCAAATTACGTTGGCAGAATAGCCGGGCTCGGTCGCGGAAAGGGGGCACCTCCCTGGGCCAGTGGCCGCCGGGTCTTCGGTAACGGCCACAAATGCCCCACTTCCGATAAGCGGCAATACGTTAACTTCTTAACTAATATCTACACATTGCACCCCCCCCCTAACGGAATCACAGTTTTGCACGGAACAAGATAAGAAGCATCCTTCCATACGAAGCAATGATCCCTGGGGGTAAGGGCCTTCCAGGCCCGACCCGCTTGCTGTCAAGGCAGGTTTTCCAGCGTCTGCATGAATAGGCCAAAGGCACAATTCCCAAAAAAAAGGCAGTCAGAGTGTTAGCCCTGACTGCCTTGGGTCCTTCGAGAATGGCTGGGATCTAGAATCCGATCCGAGCGCGTAAAGTGATCCCGCGGTTCCCGCCTCCGCTACGAACGATGCCAAAGTTCGGATCGGCGACATTGGTGCTGGCCCCGCCGGAATTGGCGTGGTTCAGCAGGTTGCTGATGTAGGCTTCGAGCTTGAAGTAGGGGCTCTGCTCCAGGGCGGGAATGAGTTTCCACTCCTTGAAGATGTTGATGTTGAAATCCCATCGGTTGGGATGCCTGAGGGCTCCCCGGGGAGCGGTTCCGTAGCGGCTCTCGGGCGGCAGCGCAAAGCATCCTCGATTCCAGAGCTGCCCTCTCCCCTCGAAACCGGTGTCGTTGGGATTGCAGCCTCCCACCAGGTCGGGCCGGGCGCCGTCCCCGCGGAGCTTGAGGGCGGGATGGTTTCCGCCGCTGAAGACCGGAATGAACCTGCCGCGTCCACCGGTTCTGAATTGAGGGACAAGCGTCCAGTCGCCGATCAGGTGATGGAGCCAGGTCGAGGCGCCGGAAGCGAACTGCTGGCCCTTTCCAAACGGCAGCGGCACCACGGCCAGCCAGCGAGAGGTAAGGTCGGGGACGCCCGCCTGCCACCCGTAGTCGTTGTGGCGCTGCCCGGCGCTCGACTGGAAGAAGCCGGAGGAGGAGCCGAACAGGCCGCCCTGGACATCGTTCAGGCTCTTGGACCAGTTGAACCAGCCTCGGAAGTAGATGCCGCTGGAGAACTGCCGGGTCAACTCCAGTTGCAGGGCGTTGTACTTGGAGTTGCCTCCCAGTTGCAGGGCGTGGACGTTGGCGAACTTGGACGGGTCGAAGGGCTGATAGCTGCTGCCCGGACGGATGGCTTGCAGGTCTTCGATGTAGGGCCAGGAGACCCCTTTGGACCCCACCCAGGAGGCCCGCCCCGACCAGCCGAGGCCGAACTCCTTCTCCAGGGTGATGTTCCACTGCTGGTCGTAGGGCCAGTTGTTCTTGCGCAGGTCGACGTCGGCGGACGTCAGGCTGGTGGGCCCCACCTGCCCTGCCGGGAAGGGGCGCTCCCAGGTAAAGTTGGGAACCCCGTTGACGATCTCGTTGTCCTGGAACAACTCGCTGAACTGATAGGGACCCCAGACGTGGCCGGCCAGGATTCCGGCGCGATCGAACTCCCCGAAGACGTTGGCGATGGCCCAGGCCGTGGACTTCACGAAGGGCACGTGGAAGACGCCGTAGCCGCCCCGGATGACAAGGCTGTCGGTGGCGCGGAAAGCCAAGCCCAGGCGAGGATCGACCAGGACGCTCTTGAAGTTCCTCAAGCCGGAGGGATAGCCGGCCTCGCCGGCCGTGACCACGTCAATGGGAAAGTTGTGAGCGATGGCCTGCTTCGACCGGTCGTTGGGCACCACCACCTTGGCCGTAGCCAGGTCGAAGTTGTAAATGGTATCCCCCAGGACCTCGCTGGGAACGCCGTAGTGCTGGAAGCGGATTCCCGGCGTGATGGTGAGCCTGGGCGTCACCTTCCAATCGTCCTGGAAGAAGAAGCCGAACTCGTTGTGGCGGGCTTCGGCCCTGGGACGGACGCCGTCGATCTGGGTGGTGAAGGGCAGTCCCAGCAGCAGATCTCCAAAATCGTAGCCGGTAAACCTTCCGTTGAAGTCGAAGATCCCGAAGGGCGCCGGAATGCTGATGGTGCTGAACATGTGCGGCGATTGGTGGCGGTACTCGAACCCGGTCTTGAAGAGGTGGGTTCCCCGGTTAACGGAGATATTGTTTCGCCACTGCTGGACCTCGCCGTCCTCGTAGTCGGTCTCACCCGAAAAGAGCGACCCGATGAGGGTGGAGGGCAAGGGGTTGAAGGACCCCAGATGGGAGCTGAGCTGCCGCCCCAGGGTGCGCACCTTGATGTGGGGGGTGCCGACCCCTTCCCGCAGGACGCGGCCGCCCAACTCGGTAACTCCCAGGATCTGGGTCAGATAGTCCCGCCCCTGCACGTCCCCGACGGCCCAGACCGACTGCTGCCGGTTCCAGGCGTACTGGAACTCGTTGACCACGTTGGCCCCGAAGGTGTGGCTGTTGGAGATGCTGAGGGCCCGGGTGTTCCCCCTTTCCACGAAGCCCGCGTTGGGAAAGGGGTCGCCGCGGCCTTCGGGAGAGACGTTGTTGTAGCGGTAGTGGGCGATGGTCAGCGTGTTGGTTTCGCTGATGGCGTGGTCGAAGGTGTACTTCTGCCAGTTGTTGTCGGATGCATTGTAGGAAATGTAGCGGAAGTTATCGAACAACGCCCCCGGTGGTCCATAGTTGGGCAGAGGCAGAACGCCGGTGTTGTCCAAGACTCTTCGGGCAATGGGGCTGATCATGCTCTCCGGCACGATGTTTCCCGGGAAGGGCTGCTGAATCCCGTTGACCACGTTGTAGGGGTTGGTGGGACAGGGCACGGTGGGGTTGGGATTGGCGGCGCTGGGGAACACGCAGTTGGAGAAGGCAATGAACTCGTTGAGGTCGCCTCTCCGCATCGCGGCAGTGGGAACCACGCGGCCCCGATTGAAGACCGGGTTCTCCCTCGAGGCCGGCTGATAGAGAAAGTGGAAGAAGGTCTTGTTGCGGCCGTCGTAAATCTTGGGGATCCAGACGGGGCCGCTGGCCTCGTAAGACCATCGCTTGGACGTCTTGGAGGGCGGCCTGGGACCTGAATTGCCGGAAGGCAGGGCATTGAGAGCCGGATTGCGAAACTCCCCGAAGATCTCGCCGTGAAACTGGTTGGTTCCCTGCTTGCCGATGCCGAAGACGTTGGTCGGCACCCGATACTCGGCGGCGGCGTTGAAGTCGACCTGATGGACTTCCTGCAGGGTCTCCTGGGTCGCCCGGAAAGAGCCGTAGGCGTTGGTGGGGATTCCGTCCTGCTCCTCGCTCAGGTTGTTGGCGAAGCCGCCGTGCACCTGGGCGCGAGCCTCGGTACCGGGGTTCTGGTAGATATTGTAGATGAGGGCGGCACCGATGTTGGCTCCGTAGACCTCCTGATTTCCCAGGCGGTGCTTGATGACCGAGGTATCGGTGTCGATGGTGGCCCCTTCCTCGGAAACCGTGATCTCGGTGGCCTGCTCGCCGATTTCCAACTCGACGTCCACCCGGCGGACGTCGCCGGCATAAACGACCACGCCGGTGTTGACGTACCGCTTGAAGCCCGGCAGCGTCACCGAAATGGTATAGGTGCCGTTGTCGAGTCCTCGCAACTCATAGTCGCCGACCTCGGTGGTCACCGTGGTGCGAGAGATACCGCTGGCTTCGTTGGTGGCCGTCACTTCGGCGCTGACGATGGCGGCGCCGCTGGGATCGGTGACGGTCCCGCGGAATCCGGACAACTGGACCTGGGCTTCCAGCAGGGCCGCGTTGAACGACAGGCCCGCGACCAGCGCCGGAATCAAGGTCAGGATCAGAAAAGCCTTGTTGGAAAGTAGAGACCTCATGGGGTTCGATTCCTCCAAATTGGGTAAGTCACGCAATGATTCGAACCGGCTTCAAGCCAACGGTGGTTTCGAGTGAGAATCGGGTTCGATACGGCTCGCTTTCAACGATATCCCGAGTGCAATTCGCCTGCCATTGATCGGCCAGCAAGATTTTGTTAAAAAATACCACAATCGTTGAAGAAAAGACAGGACTTTCGGCGGTTGGTTCCACCTGAACACCGCCCCTGCCTACCCGGAAAATACAGCATCCCGGATCTCTCTACAGAATCTCGTAGCAAGCTGTCGACCAGAGTCCAGAAAGTTTGAAAACCCCTAAAAAAGGGTTGATCCTTGCCGAAAGCGGTTGATAAGGTCCCGTTCACAACCCACAAAAACCGAAGGAAGGGACCAATGGGAGTTTTCCACAAACTGAAGCGACACTATGCTGCTTATCTTTCGGCAACATCGGCAGTCGCGAGCGGAGGTGCCAGAATGAGGTTCAAACTTTCCTGTGCCTTGGTTGTAATGGGAATCTCCCGTCCCGCGTCCCCGGCCCGCTCACCCTACCCCAAGGCGAACCTTTCGAGGATGAAACAACAAATCTTCCTGGCCTATCGAGAACAAGGACCCTGCCCGGCCAAACCGGTTTTCTACCTAATTGAACATGGATAGACAGGATGCACAGGATTATCAGGACGAGAGGCCGCCGCAGAGGATACAGACTCGCTCGATGATCGGGTGCGTCTTCGAGGGGTTACACCAGCTTGGGCGCGGGTTGTGGAATCCTGGTTGAAGCATGGACGATGGTTGAGCGCAAGAAGCTACAAACTCTCCCCAAAAAATCCTGTGCATCCTGTGCATCCATGTCAATAAACCATCGACCCATACGTGGTTCGGTCCTCCCCAATAAAGAACACATCAATGCGTCTATTGGTGTTTATTGGTGTCCATCGGTGGTTCGTCGGTCCCCTTCGTAGATTACCCAAATAAGCACCACCCGGCGGTTGCCCCGTTGAGGGGGAGTCGTAGAAGCCCGCCAAACTGCGGCCCCGCACTACGGTCCCGAAGCATCTTGCTCCTCCACAATCACGTGGTAGCGATTGGTTCTCAGCCCGGTCATTCGCTGCCGCCGGCCGCTGGGCCATTGGATGGCGGCTTCCACCCGTTCGGGGCCGGCTTCCCCCAACCCGAAGATCAGGCGCTTGTCATGGGAGGCCAGGAAGCTTCCGCCTCCGGTCAGCCATCGGACGCTCTTGCGATCCCCCCAGTCGACCTCCACCCGGGCTCCGATGGCGTCGCGGTTGCTTCGGGTCCCCTCCAGGCGGAACCCGATCCAGGTCGAGTCCTGGCCCCGGTTGTTGCGCAGCAGCAGCGGGCGCCGGTTGAGCCGGACCAGCAGCGCGTCGGCATCGCCGTCGTTGTCGAAGTCGCCGCTGGCCAGGCCGCGAGCCGCATGACCGGTCCTGAAAACCGGTCCGGCCCGCTCCGCCAGGTCGTGCAGCCTCCCGCGGCCGTCGTTGCCCAGCAGCAGGGGGCGCTGCAGGTAGGTGATGTCTCTGCGGGCCAGCTCGATGGTCCGGGTGACGTGGCCGTTGACGATGATCAGGTCCTGGTGGCTGTCGTTGTCGACGTCGATGAAGCGGACCCCCCAGCCCACGTAGGGAACGGTGAACCGGGTGAGCCCGGAACTGCGGGAAAGCTCGCGGTAGGGGAATTCGCCGCGGTTGCGGTAGAGGGCGTGAAACTCGTCGTGAAAGTTGGTGACCACGAAATCGGGGTTTCCGTCTCCGTCGAAGTCTCCGGCGTCGATGCCCATGCCCGACCGGGCCACCCCTTCCGAGTTGAAGGCCATGTCGGCCTCGAACCCCACTTCTTCGAAAGTGCCGTCCTGCCGGTTGAGCAACAGCAGGTTGGGGGTGGCGTCTCCGGCAACCAGCAGGTCCTGCCAACCGTCGCCGTCGGCATCGATGCTCACCACCCCGAAGGCCCGGCTCTTGTGCCGGTCGATCCCCGAGGCCTTGCTGACGTCCTCGAAGGCGCCGTCGCCCCGGTTGCGGAACAGCCTGGACCGGCTGGGCGTGTAGGACTTCTGGTCGCAATAGGCGGGAATCCCCTTGTGATCGCAGGTGACGGGATTGGCGAACGACAGCTCGGCGTAGTTGCACACGAACAGGTCCAGCCGGCCGTCGCGGTCATAGTCGATCCAGGCCGCGCTGGCGCCCCAGCGTTCCGGGTTTGCCACACCGGCGCTCTCCGAAACATTCTCGAAGCCGCCGTCGCCGTTGTTGCGAAACAGCGCCGAGGAGGGAAACCCGGTGACGTAGAGATCCTGGTCGCCGTCATTGTCGTAGTCGGCGGCCGCCGCCCCCATGCCGTAGAAGCCGACCTGTCCCACGCCCGCGCGGTCGGCTACGTTCTCGAACCTGCCCCGGCCCAGATTGCGATAGAGCGCATTGCGCACCGGCGTGGGGCTCTTGCCTCTCGGGGTCTCGCCTCCGTTCACCAGGTAGATGTCCAGCAGTCCGTCCCCGTCGAAATCCAGGAAGGCCGCCCCGCCGCAGGAGGTCTCGATCAGGAAGCGGTCGGGGGACTCGCCGTTGAAATGCTTCCAGGCAATGCCGGCGGCTTCGGTCACATCGGTGAAGACGGGGGTCCGGCCGGGCGCCCCGCCCTGTTCGGCCCGGCCCGGCGGACTCGCGGAAAGGGCTCCCAGGGTCCCAAGCAGCAGCCCCATCCAGGGAAGCCGGGACCTGGCGCCGAAGCGACTATGGCAAGAACGGGTCATGGGTAGGAAGGATGGGCAACGACAGGGCCTTGGCGTCGTGTCCGGAGGCTGGGGGTCGCGAAGGCAGTATGTTCTCGAAGGGAATTATACCAGCAGAGGGAGGGGCTCAAACCGAGGGACGTCAGGGATGGAACTCTCAAGAAGCAGGCAGGCACGGCCCCCGCGCCTCCGCGACAGTACGGATCATAGGGGAGTGAGGCAGTCAGTCGTCAATAAAGACGAACCACGAATGAACACGAATAGACACGAATACAGACGAACCTCCTTCAACGACCAGCGGCACCACAATGCTTCAGGAACTTTATACCCTTGGTATGACTTCGTGTCCTTCTTGGATAGCCGCTCGAAATCGGTTGTGACACCTCCCCAATCGACACCTCATCAATCATTAACTTATTGGTGTTCATTCGTGTCCATTCGTGGTTCGTCGTTCTCCTTTGTGGATAACTCTTGTCGGTCCTTCGTGCCCCTTCGTGGATAACTCTTTCTTCCGTTTGTTTCAGGCAGGGGCCGGGCTGGCGGAAACCGTCTCCTGTTCCCGTTCCTGCCGGACTTCCGCCTCCAGCCAGGACAGGACGCGGCTCAACTTCTCCATGCCCTCCCCAATCTGGTCGGCGGTCACAATCAGAGGCGGGGCGATCATCAGCAGATTGGCGCGAGCCAGCAGGTGCAGCCCCTCCGCCCAGGCCCGGCGGCGAATGCGGATGGGCAACTGGGCATCCACAACCGGCGGCGCCAGCGGCTGCCGGGTAGCCCGGTCGGCCACCAGCTCCAGGCAGGTCAGCAGACCCTTGCCCCGGACATCGCCGACAATGGGATGCTTTTGCTTGAGGCCCTGCAATGCCTCCATCAGCAGCCGGCCCATCTCTCGGGCGTTCTCCACGCAGCCTTCCTCTCCATAGGCGACCAGGCAGGCGCGGGCCGCGGCCGTGGCCAGGGGACTGGCCGCATAGGTGCTGCCGATGGGAAGCATCCGGCTCTCGAAATGGCGGCTGATGCGGGGACCCACCACCACCGCGCCCATGGGGACGTAGCCGGAGGTGATCCCCTTGGCCATGACCATGATGTCGGGAACCACCGAGTCGTGGTTGACGCCGAACCAGGCGCCGGTGCGTCCGAAGCCGGTGATGACCTCGTCCGCGATCAGCAGGATCCCGTGGCGGTCGCAGAGGTCCCGCAGGCCGGCCAGGTATCCCTCGGGAAGGGGAAAGCCGCCGGCGGCCCCGGTGAACGGCTCCACGATCACGGCGGCCACGGTGGCGGGGTTTTCCAGCTCGATCTGACTCTCCAGGGCCTTGAGGCAGTGAACGCCGCATTCGGGGTTGCTGAGCCCGAAATCACAGCGGTAGCAGTAGGGGTCGAAAAAACGGACCGACCCCGCCGGCCCCGGTTCCACCGCCATGCGCCGGGGGTCCCCGGCCGTGCCCAGGGTGGCGAAGGTGGTCCCGTGGTAGCTGCGGTACTTGGCGAAGATCTTGGGCCGGCCGGTCACCATGCGGGCCATGATGAAGGCCAGCTCGTTGGCCTCGCTGCCGCTGTTGACGAACAGGCACTTGTCGAGGTCGCCCGGAGCCAGGGCCGTCAGCTCGTCCGACAGCAGCGACCTCTCGGCGGTCAGCAACTGGGGGGAGATGCAGCAGGCCTGTTCGGCCTGCCACTTGATGGCCTCGGTGACCCGGCGGTTTCCGTGGCCGAGGTTGCAGTTGAACAACTGGGAGAGGAAGTCGAGGTAGCGCCGGCCCTGCCGGTCGCGGAAGTAGACGCCTTCGGCCCCGGCAAACTCCAGCACCGGGTCCTCGCACTCCTGGACCGTCCAGGGAATGAAGATGTGCTGTCGATCGGCCGCCATCTTGAATCTCGCCAACACTCTACCCAAGGTCCGGTCAAGGTGTCAAAAGATTCCTGGCAGGGCTATTTCACGCTAGCGGCAAGAGGGTGACATTAGGATAGTTGTACAGGGGGCTGGCTTTTTGGGAGAGATTCGGATATAAAGGGGGCATGGCGGATGGGTTCGACAGGTCGCAGGTGGTGATAGGGGAAGTGGAAGTCAGGCTGGCACGGCCGGACGAGCGGCGGCGCTGGGACGCACTGATGGACGGGCACCACTACCTGGGGTTCCGGCAATTTGCAGGCCGGGGGCTGCGGCACGTCGCGGTGTGGCGGGGGCACTGGCTGGCGCTGGTGGGTTGGCAGTCGGGGGCGTTCAAGTGCGCGCCGCGGGACCGGTGGCTGGGCTGGCACCGGTCGGTGCAGTTCCGGCGGTTGCATCTGATTGGGAACAACACGCGGTTTCTGATTCTGCCGGAGGCGGGGGGAATCAAGAACTTGGCGTCGCGGGTGTTGGGGCGCAGTCTGAGGCGTTTGAGCGCGGACTGGGAGACGGCCTACGGGCATCCGCTGGAGCTTGCGGAGACGTTCGTGGACCCCTCGCGGTTTCACGGCGGCGCCTATGACGCCTCCAACTGGGTGCGGGTGGGGCGCACGAAGGGATTTGCGCGCCACAACGGCGCCTATACCGACCCGCACGAGGTGCGGAAGGAGATGTTGGTGCGCCCGTTGCGCCGTGATGCACGGGAGCGCTTGGCGAACCCGGTGGACCGCAAGGAGTGGACGTGCCGGGCGACGCCGTTGAGGTATACGCGCGAGGAGTTGCGCTCGCTGCGCGAACTGTTCGGGGAGATGCCGGATTGTCGTCGCGGCCAGGGGATGAAGCACAAGCTCGATACGGTCCTTTCGGTGTGCGCGCTGGCGCGGATGGCCGGGGTCTCGGGGCCGTCGGCGATGGAGCGTTTCGCCCAGCGCTTGAGCCAGGAGGAGTTGCGCGCGCTGGGGGCATGGTACGACCCCAAGGCCGGGCGTTGGGTCGCCCCGTCGGACTCGACGCTGTGCCGGGTGCTTGCCGATACCGATCCCGACGCCTTGCAGGAGGTGTTGCGCCGATGGGCGGTGCCGCGTGGTGTGGTGCGAGGCCCCTCGCCTGCGATCGCCGCCGACGGCAAGCGCATTCGGGGCGCCAACCGCCACGCCGGCAAGGGGGTGTACTTCGAAACGGTCACCCTGGTCACCCACGATGGGCGGCCACTCGCCAGCCGCTGCTGCCGTGACGAAGGCGGGGAGATCGCGGCCACAAGGGCGCTGCTGGAAGACGTCAATGTGCGCGGGTGCGTCATCACCCTGGATGCTCTGCACACGACCCGTGACACCGAACGTGTGATCGTGGACATCCACCGTGCCGAGTATCTGCTCACCGTCAAGGGCAATTGCCCGGACACTTCCGAGGCGCTCGCCACGCTGGACTGGAACGCGCCCGAGGTGCGCCATCACGGCGCGGGGCCCGAGAAGGGCCACGGGCGCATTGAGAGGCGCCGCCTCGACGCCTTCACCCTGCCCGGCCGCTTCTTGAACTTCGAGAAGGCGCGCCAAGCGATGCGCGTCATCCGCGAGCGCACCGACCTGAGTACCGGCGAGACCACCACCGAGACCGTCTACGCCATCACCTCGGTGAGCGCCGAGCGGGCCAGCCCGGAGCAACTCCTGACCTGGAACCGCGGCCACTGGGCGGTGGAGAACGCCAACCACTATCGCCGCGACACCAGCCTCGGCGAGGACGCCAGCCGCCTGCGCGCACGCCACGCCCCCGCCAACAACGCCACCCTCAACAACATCGCACTCGCCATCGTCTTTCACCGCGGCTTCCACTACGTGCCCGAAGCGAACCTGCACTTCATGATGCGCCGCCAAGACGCCCTCGACGCCATTCTCTCGCCGACCTGATCGCCCCCGCTCCCTGTCCGGATGGCTTCCTCGGCGCCGGCACCTCCAGACGCCTCCCCACCCGTCCATCTCCATCGCCCGCAGGCGACAGTCGCTGACTCCGATCGCCATCCCTTCCGGGCGCACCTCCCCTCCACATCCTCTCCTGCGACTGGTCCGTCCTCCAATCCCTCTGGCAATCCCCTCTGACCATCCCACTCCGAACTCCAGCGTGAAATCCCCCTGAGATTCCTGGCAGGCGGCATGGGAACGGAAATGCCCAGGACTATCCCACGCTGCCCTCCCCCAATGCAGGGGCAACCCTCGTGGTTGCCCGGTGGTTCCCGGTGACCTCGGATTGGGCGCCCACAAGGGGCGCCCCTACAATTCCACAGGGAATATGGGCATGGTTCGGGAGCCTCGACCCATCGGTCAACCTGAAATCGGCAGCGTGGAATTGTCCTGCGGAAATGCGTGTCGATGCGTTCCTGGTGACCTGTAATTAGGATATACTCAGGCTATACGTACAGTTTATTCGGGAGACCGATCATGTTGACCAGGGTTCAGAAATGGGGAAACAGCCAGGGGCTTCGATTCAGCAAGGCCATATTGAACGAAGCCCGCATCGAGGTAGGCGACACGGTGAGTGTCTCAGCCCGCAAGGGGCGGATCGTGGTTGAGCCTGCCACCCGAGTGCGAGGGAGATACGAATTGCGGGCGCTGCTGGCCAGAATGCCGAAAGACCATGTGGCGGAAGAGGTGGAGTGGGGACCGCCCCCTGGAAAGGAAGTCTGGTAGGTGCCGCGTTACGTGCCACAAAAAGGGGATTTCGTGATCCTGACCTTTGATCCCCAGGCAGGGCACGAGCAGAAAGGCCGCCGCCCGGCTCTGGTCGTCAGCAGTACGCCGTTCAACCGCCATACCGGGCTGGCCATGGTCTGCCCCATCACCAACACCTTCAGGAACATTCCCTTTCACGTTTCAGTACCCGAAGGGTCGTCTCTCTCCGGATATATCATGGCCGAACAGATCAAGTCCGTCGACTACGCGAGCCGAAAGGTGAAGTTCGTCGAGAAGGCGCCGGGGCCGGTGCTCGATGAAGTCCTGAGCCTATTGGATGCTTGCCTCTATGACCCGGGGTGACTCCATCGCCGGCCCCTCGCGGACGACCTGCGCCGGCCCGATCCCGAAGCCGGAATTCAGTCCGCCGGTCGGTTCGGACTCCTTCCCTCAAGCCGTCAGACCTCCAGGTTGTACCCCTGCTCCTCGTGGAGAGAGATGTCCAACCCCTCGGTCTCGTCCTCCTTGGAGGCCCGCAGGCCGATGATCCCATCCACCACCTTCAGCAGGATGAAGGAGATCACGCCGCTGTAGACCAGGGTAACCACCACGCCGATGACCTGGACTCCGAACTGGGAGCCGATGGTCATGCCGTCGGCCAGACCCTGCCCGCCCAGACCTTTGGCGACGAAGATTCCGGTCAACAGGGCTCCCACGATTCCGCCGACGCCGTGGACGCCGAAGACGTCCAGGGAGTCATCGTATCCCAACTTGTACTTGAGGATGGTGGAGGCCCAGAAGCAGCAGGCCCCGGCCGCGACCCCGATGACGATGGCCCCGAGAGGCCCCACGCTGCCGGAGGCGGGCGTGATCGCCACCAGGCCGGCCACGGCGGCGGTGACGATTCCCAGCACGCTGGGTTTGCCGTTCCTGACCCACTCGATGAACATCCAGGTGAGGGCGGCGGCCCCGGTGCACACCTGGGTGACCAGCATGGCCATGCCGGCGGCGCCGTCGGCGGCCAGGGCGCTGCCGGCGTTGAAGCCGAACCAGCCCACCCACAGCATGGAGGCCCCCACCACCGTCAGGGTCATGCTGTGCGGCGGCATGGGAGCCGTGGGATAACCGCGCCTCTTGCCGATCAGGATGGCTGCGACCAGGGCCGCGATGCCGGCATTGATATGAACCACCGTGCCCCCGGCGAAATCGAGGATGCCCAGCTCGCCGAAGAAGGAGCCGTCACCGGCCCAGGTCATGTGGCAGATGGGGGCATAGACCAGCAGGGACCAGGCCGCCATGAAGACCACCATGGCCGAGAACTTCATGCGCTCGGCAAAGGCCCCCACCATCAGGGCCGGCGTGATGATGGCGAAGGTCATCTGAAAGGTGAGAAACACCGTTTCCGGAATGGTGCCGACCAGGCTGTCGGCGGTTATGCCGCTGGCGAAGGCCTTGGACAGGCCTCCAACGAAGGAATGGATGTTGGTCACTCCCGCCTGCATGCCGGTGGTGTCGAAAGCCAGGCTGTAGCCGAACAGGACCCAGAGTAGGGTGATCAGGGCTGTCAGGGCAAAGCACTGCATCAGCACGGAGAGGACGTTCTTGGCCCGCACCAGGCCGCCGTAGAACAGGGCCAGTCCGGGAATATTCATGAAAAGCACCAAAGCGGTCGCGGTCAGCAGCCAGGCGGTGTCTCCGGAGTCGAGTTGCGGAGGGGCGTCGGCAAGCGCCAGGGAGGGCATTCCGAAAACCAGCGCCAGCACCGACGCCAACGTAAACCGAAGCCGCCGCAGGCCTCGCCTGCAGCCAATCGATGATCTCTGAACAGGTAGCATGGTAGGTCTAACTCCTCGGTGGATTGGTTTGAAACCAAATTCTCGGCCCGGGGGGCCTGGAATTTGAAAACGATAGGGATGGATGGGGAGACCGCGCTGTCAGGCGGTGAGTTCTTGCGAGTGGCCAGAGGTTGTATACTACAGAAACGCTCCGGCTTCAAACGAATTGTTGGCCAAAAACGCGGATTCGATTGGGTAAATCGGTCTCGTCCCGAGTCTGCGGTTGGACTACCTCATTCCGGCCCGATTTCAACCGGAATTCCCGCCAGGGGGGGAGGGTTGAAGGAAGAAGGTTGAAGGAAGAAGGTTGAAGGAAGAAGGTTGAAGGAAGAAGGTTGAAGTTGGAAGGGGGAAGTTGGACGGTCGCTGCGGGCGGGGGCTGGAGGATTGCTACGACCGGTCTTGGCGGTTCAGGATCAGGTCAGGCCATCTGGAAGGCTCGAGCTCGAAACAGGAAGTCGACGATGTTGCCTTCGTGGGGCTGATGCCAGTTGAGGCGGATGGTGGGAACCGCGCCCAGATTGAGACGGTCGATGTTGCGGGCATCCACCAGGGCCCGCCGAAAGGACTCGTCCCGGGTGATCCCGGTGGCCACCAGGGTGGGTCCGATGGAGTCGATCATCCTGGCCTGGGGACAGCGCACCACCGAGACGAAGGGGTACATGTACTCCTTGCCGGCCATGCCGGCGTCGGGCGACTGGCAGTGCACCACCGTAGGCCGAAGGTAGTCGCACCGCTGCCTGCGCACCAGGCGGTCGCCCTCCCTGAACCGGCGGGTCACTTCCTCCACCCCCGCCTGCTGCAGCCCGGCATCGATGTCGTTGGAGATGGCTTCGGCCTGCCCGGGCACGGTGAAGGCGGCCAGCGCGGCCCGGTCGTCCTGGGGCGGCAGGGGCTCGATGGGCCCCAGCCGGCGAGCCAGAGCCTCCGCGATTTCCTCGGTATGGCGGGAGGCCCAGATGCCCGAGCAGTTGATGCAGCTCCGGCCGCTGTTGACCAGGACGCTATCCACCATCAGGTCCAGGACGTCTTCCCAGTCGTCCACCTGGTCGTCGCCGATCAGGATCTTGCTGAACCCGGGGCCGTGCACCTGGACCGCCGGATTGGCCTGGTACCGCTCCACCGTGGGGGTCCCGCCGAAGATCAGGCTTCTGGGACAGTGTCCGACCACGGCGGCTCCCACCTCCCCGCCGCCGGGATAGAGCGCGATGGCCTCTTTGGGGATGCCGGCCTGAAAGAAGGCCTGGGCCATCCGCCAGGGCGTCCAGGGCTCCTGGGGACCGGGCTTCAGGACCAGGCCGATCTGAAGCGGGATGACCGGGAGCCAGAGGCTGTGAACCCCGGGGGAATTGGAGGGCAGCACCATGCCCAGCACCGGGGTGTTGGCCTGGTAGCTGCGCATCAATCCCTCTTCTTCTCCATAGCCCCGACCCAGAAGATTCAGATCCAGACCCCGCGTCAGCGAGCGCAGGATATTGCCGATCTCGTCCAGGACGTACCTGAGCTTGGCCATGTTCATGCGGCACATGTGCTCGGGCAGGCCCGTGGTCGCCGACTGCTGGCGGACGAACTCCTCGGGAGTCTGAGCCCCTTCTCCCAGGGGCAGCTCGGCCGAGGAAAAGAGGCTGCCGGCCTTCTGGATTCTGCTCAGAAGTTCCTCGGACGGGATCTCGCGCAACACCTGGCGGGCCCGCTCGGCGCGCCGCATGTCCCTGGCCACCAGGCCGGGATTGGCCTGGCTGACCTCGGCCACGGGCTCTCCGGTGGCGAAGTGGACCACCTTCTCCACTTCGAGGCTCTTGTAAGGTTCTCCCCAGCGCAAGACCGGAAAGTGAATCACGACATCCTCCATTTCATCCCCGGGGCCGGCCTGCCCTTCCCTCCGGCGGCGCCGCGGGCGCCAGACTCAATAAACCCCCACCGTGGTGGCGGCGGCGAAGCGGCTGTAGGGCCGCAGCCCGCTCACCCCGTCCCAGGACCAGGCCTCACAGGGCGGCTCCCGCTCCCCCTCGTCCCGTTCCAGGAACCGGGGCAGGAAGAACTCCCGGGTGAGCGTGGTCAGCATGACGCGGCCGGTCTCGCCGTAGTCCACCAGCCGCGAGTTGTCGTCGAAATCCACCAACTGGATCACCGCCCGGGGCTGGGGCGGGTAGTAGGTGATCTTGTAGTCGTTCTCGGGACCGCTGGGGCCACTGGCCGCCAAACCCATGAGCGTATTGCCGTAGGTGGGCGTCAGGTAGACGCTTCCCAGCAGCTCCTCTCTGGCGAAGCGGTGCCACTGGGGGGTGAACTCGGTGCCTCCGGAGAAGATCCCCTGGATTCCGGACTGCTCCAGGCTGGAATTCTCCTCCTCCAGGCGGTTGGCCAGGGCCTCCAGAAGCTTGGGCGTGGTGAACAGGCACCGGATATCGTGGCCGGCCCCCAGCAGGCTGAGGGCCTGGTCGATGACGTGGTCCTGGTAGGCCTTGAGATGATCCATCCAGCCCTTGTTGATCAGCTTGATCACCCAGCGCGGGTCCAGGTCCACGCAGAAGCAGATGCCCCCGCGGTGGTGGGCCAGGTGCTCGACGGCCAACCTCAGACGCCGGGGACCGCTGGGCCCCAGCATCAGCCAGTTCGAACCTTTGGGAAAATATTCCTCGGGAAGGGTCTCGGAAAACAGCTCGTAGTCGATGCGAAAATCTTCGACGTTGATCCGGCTCTTGGGAATGCCGGTGGTGCCGCCGGTTTCGAAGACGTAGACCGGACGGTCGGCCAGGGCCTTGGGCACCCAGCGGCGCACCGGGCCCCCTCGCAGCCACTCGTCCTGAAAATGCCCGAACCGGGCCAGGTCGGCAAAGCCACGCACCTCCCGGCGGGGGTCCCAACCGGCCGAAGCAGCCCACTCCAACCAGAAAGGACAGCCGGTGGCGGGATCGAAGTGCCATTGCACCGTCTCCACCACGTGGGCATCCAGCCGCTTGCGGGCCTCCTCGATTCTTTCCCGGTCGGATTCACCGGTGGCGATGCTCATAAGCCTGTCTGGGGGGTTGCCAAGCTGCTTCGGACCCCGGCTGCTCAGCCGGTGGGTCTTCCCCTGCGGGGGCCGTCCCCGCACCGATGAGGACGGAAGGCGGATTATAGCCCAACTCGGGTGAAAACGGCATCTTTCGGGATGGACAGGATGAATTTACAGGCTATCCTGTTTATCCCGCGTCTCGATGTTTCCGTTCCAGGGAGGATCTCGATGACCTCGTTCCCCTTGCCTCAACCCGATGCTGTCCGGCCGGTCCGGGCGCTCACTCTCGAACACTACTCCGAAGGCCCGGTGATCGACGTGGAGGGCAACCTCTATTTTTCCCACGGAACTTCGATTTCCAGGATGGCGCCCGCCGGCGAGCCCACCCTCTGGGCCACCTCGGCGGCGCCCAACGGCCACAAGATCCTGGCCAATGGAGAACACCTGGTCTGCGACGCCACCGAGCACGGCGTGCTGCGCTTCGATCCCGAGGGAGGGCGGCTGGGCCGGGCCGCCGGGGGGCGCTGCCAGGACCTGGAGATCGACGGCCCCAACGACATCTGCCTGCACCCCGGAGAGGGGTTCTACTTCACCGACTGCCTACCCGGAAAGGGCGCCGTCATCTTCGTGGACCTGGAGGGAAGGCAGACGGTGGTGGCCCGGGACATGGACACCCCCAACGGCATTGCGCTGTCGGCCGATGCTCGAAGCCTGTACGTCTCCGAAAGCCTCCCCAACCGGGTGACCCTGATTCCCCTGGCCGGTCCCGGGCGGGCCGCGGGACCTGCCCGGGTCTTCGCCGACCTTCCCCGTCATCCCGACAGCCAAGCGGGCGGCAAGAACCTGCCGGACGGCATGGCCCTGGACCGGGACCAGCGTCTCTGGGTCGCCCACTACGGAATGGCGGCGGTGCAGGTGCTGTCTCCCGAGGGCCGGCTGCTGGCCAGCTACCACACCGGCATGCGCTGCACCAGCAACATCTGCTTCGCCGGCCCCGACCTGGCCACGGCCTTCGTCACCGGCGGCGACGGGGAACCCAGCCCCGGCGGCCTGGTTCGACTGGATGTGGGCGTTCCGGGGCTGCCGATTCTGCCGGCCGCCCGGTAGTCTGCATTATTGACAGAACCGGAGGCGGTGGTAGTCTGTTAACCGACGAAAGACAACGCTCCAGGCAAGGCAGGTCGAGAGGGCACGATGCGCAAGGGATTTTCTTTGATCGAGTTGTTGATCGTGGTGGCGATTATCCTGATCATCGCCGCCATAGCCGTCCCGAACCTCCTCCGGGCAAGGCGTTCGGCCAACGAAGCCTCCGCCACCGCTTCCATGAGGACGATCGGCACCGGCCAGCTCATGTACCGCTCCACTCACGGCGCCTTCACCAACCTGGCCGGGCTGGCGGCGGACGGGGTGATACCCGCCGATCTGGGATCGGGGGCCAAGAGCGGCTACAAGTTCACCAGCGAACCGGGCGAAAACCCGGCCCAGCAATTTACCGTGACCGGGGTTCCCGAAATCCCCGACGGGGCCACCGCCACCGGCACCCGGACCTTCTTTACCGACGAAACGCAGGTGATCCGGTTCGCCATCGGGTCCCAGGCCAACGCCACCAGCACGCCGGTTGGGAATTAGGGACGAAGCGGCCGTCCCCCACTCCATCCATTCTCGCCTGGCGGCCCGGCTTCGGTGACTTCCCCTCAAGGGTGGGAGTGGTGGGCAGGTCTGTAAGCCGAATTCTGTTCCCTCGTCGAGGGCAACGGTCATTCCTCTAGCCCGGGAGTTGCCTCCCGGATCCAGCATTCTACCCGGATGTCGAGCGGCGCGGGTCACGCCTCCATCCCTATTTGAACTTGCTCCATGTGGGGTTTGCCAGGCATGCCCGTCGCCGGGCACCCGGTGCGCTCTTACCGCACCATTTCACCCTTACCCCTTGCGGGGCGGTATCTTTTCTGTTGCACTTTCCGTACCCATGGAGAAACTCCATGAGCCCCCCGGGTTACGGGGCACACTGCCCTGTGGAGTTCGGACTTTCCTCCCGCCCAATGCACGAGCACCGGGCCGGCGACCGTTCGACCTGCCCGACGGCATTGTAGCCCGCATTGCTCGCCAGGTCGCTACTGAAAATAGCCGGGTATCTCCCGGCCCAATTCATCGCCCCACTGAAACCAACCCTCCTTGGTTTCGCGGGCGAACAATTCCAGGTAGGGGCCGGGACTGCACGCCTCAATGATCTCGTAAGACTCCAGCGGTTTGCGAGAATGCTGCCGCTTGCGGGAACGAATGACGTTGACTTGGGAGCGTCCCGGTGACAGCGTGCGAATATTCCCCCTGATCCCAAACAACAAGAGTTCAGTGACGTTGCGGAAGTAGAAACCCACCCCCCTGCCATCCGGCCCGCCATCTTTCCTGATCTTGTACCAGACCATATTGGTCTTGTATTCGAATCCCCACTTCTCCATCACCATCAAACCCCACGGAAGAAGGGCATTGGGGCACCACAAATAGAGATGGCTGTTTTCTTTGGCATAGTGGGCGACATCCAGATCGCAAATGTCCTGAATGCTCATAGTGGCGTAGCGTCTCAATCGCTTGTGCTCCGGGGCCATTTTCCCCGTGCGATTGGCGAATCGCCAAGGGGGATCGGCCAAGATGGTCGAAAAGCGAGTGCCGTTCGTTCTGAGGTCAATCTTCGACATGCAGGCTTCTCCTGATTGCAACGGCCAGAATGGGGCAGCCGCCACCAGCACCACCCTGAATGCGGGGCGGCAGCTTGCTCAGCAGAATTCGCTGTCCATGGCATGGGCAACTTGGCTCTTGCGCCCTCCACCTCGGATAAGGTGGCTTCTGCAGAGCCGGAACCCTTCCAGGAATTCTATGATGTCAGACCACTCAGATCAGTACTTTGTGAGAAATTCGGGCTCGGCCTGGCCCGGAAAGGACCTCCAGGCGCCGGCAGGATCAGCCGAGCCCGACCGCGGGCCGAGGCCGGAGAGCCGGACCGTCACTGCTCCAGTCCAGCGGAAGCAGGGATTGCCGCCACAGCCCCGGCTCCGGCAAGGGTCCCCCCGAATGCGGCTTTCTTGCGAGCTCGTACCGGTCGCACAACTGCCGGATGAGATCGGACACCCGACGGCGATAGATCGCCAAGCCATCCTGAGGAGGCCGGTAGAGATCCCGGTAGAACGGCGCCAGATCCGGAAATCGCTCCCGCAGAAAGGGCACCCAGACTTTCTCGATGGAGGAGGTGACAAACAGGACCCTGGCGGCCAGGTATCCCCCACCCAGGCGCTTGACGTTTCTTACCAGCGCCTCCAGATCGCCGGCGTCGTCGGTAATTCGGGGAAGCACCGGCATGACCAGCACCCCGGTGCTCAACCCGGCCTGCGACAGCGCCTGCAGGGCCAGCAGCCTCCGCCGGGGCGTGGCCGCCCGCGGTTCCAGGACCCGGGCCAGTTCGGAGGAAAGGGTGGTGAGAGTGATATTGAGGTGCACCTCGTTGCGGGAGGCAATCTCCTTCCACAACTCCAGGTCCCGCAGGACCAGGTCGGACTTGGTGGTCAGTGACACCTGCAGCCCGCGCCACTCGGCCAGCTTCTCCAGAATCGCCCGCGTCAGCTTGAAGCGCCTCTCGGCCGGCTGATAGGGATCGGTGGCGGTGCCGATGGCAATGGGCCGGTCTCGCAGCTTGGCCGACAACAGGTCCTTCTCCAGCACGGCATCCCCGTTGCGCTTGGCATAGATCTCGGACTCGAACTGGCCGGCCTCCTCCCGGCCCATGTATTCGTGGGTGTAGCGGGCGTAACAGTACTTGCAGCCGAACTCGCAGCCCCGGTAGGGATTGATGGTCCAGTAGAACGGCATCTCCGGGTTGGAGCAGCGGTTCAGCACCGACTTGACCTCGATGGACAAGTAGCGTGCACGCCGCTTGCGCAGCAATGGGGTGCTCTCCGCCGCCAGCCGGGCGATGCCCACCAGTTTGCCGGACCCTTTGACCATAAATATATATTCGCTTTTTATTCGCCTTATGTCAAGCTTTTTTGCCCTGAGGATGGGGGCAAAGATTTATCCACGGAGGGGCGAGAAGGGGAAAGAGATATCCAAGAAAATAGACGAACCACGAATGGACACGAATGAACACCAATTAACTGATTGATGCGTTGAGCCTTTTGCAAAATTCTGCAGCGGGACGTTTGCCGGGAATGGCCACAAAAGGCACAACAGCACAATTTGTGACTTTTGTGCTTTTTGTGGTTGTAAAGCATTTCTTGCCAAGTCGCACCCGATATGAAGTATTCGTGTCTATTCGTGTTCATTCGTGGTTCTCTCTTGGTGGTTTCTCTTATCGAATGATCGGACGTTTCCCATCGAATCGACCGCGCGGCAAGGCCGAGGCTCGACCAACCCGTTAACGGGCATAGCCCTTGGGGAGCCCGGTTTACAGCCCGGTTTACAGCTTCCGCTATCTGGGCTAATCTGTCTCGGCCATGCCCTTCCTGAAAGCCCTGACCATTGCCGGCTCCGACTCGAGCGGCGGAGCCGGGATCCAGGCGGACCTGAAGACCTTTGCCGCCCTGGGGATTTACGGCACTTCGGCCGTTACGGCGGTGACGGCTCAGAATGCCCTCCGCATCGATGCCCTGACCTGTCTTCCGGCGAGCCTGGTGGTCTCGCAAATCCGGTCGGTGCTATCCCATATCGGGGCCGAGGCCATCAAGACAGGGATGCTGGGCAGCTCCGAAATCATCCGGGGCGTGGCCTCGTCTCTGAGCCGCTACCCCGGCATTCCGCTGGTGGTGGACCCGGTCATGGCGGCCACCAGCGGCAGCGCCCTCCTTCAGCAGGGCTCGCTGGAAGACCTGCGCAGCCAACTCCTGCCCCTGTCCCGGATTGTCACTCCCAATCTGCCGGAAGCCGAGGCGCTGGTCGGAAGCCGATTGCAGGATGAATCCGACTGCATCGACGCCGCCCGGGAAATCCATGCCATGGGTCCGGGGTGGGTCGTCCTGAAAGGCGGCCATCGGCGGGATATCGAGTCCGGTCCGGCAGGCGCCAGGGAGGTGGTCGACCTGGTCTACGACGGCAGCCGGATACACAGAGTCAGCGGACCCTTTCTCCACGGGGGTCCCAAGCAGGGCACCGGATGCACGTATTCGGCGGCCATCGCGGCCTTTCTGGCCAAGGGGCGCTCGGAGCTGGAAGCGATAGGCTTGGCCCGGGAGTATTTGAGCGGGACCTGGCGGCGTTCCGGCGAATCGGACGAGGCCGGGGGGCCGCTCCACCACTTTCACGCGTTCTGGCCGAAGTCGGGCGGGGGTTAGTGGAGTGGTCAGTGGTCAGTGGCCAGTGGTCAGTGGTCAGTTGTCAGTGACTGGTGGCGAATGGAGGGTTCCGGAAGCAGGCGAGCGGCTGTGAGCTGGTTGCATCTTTTTGGGGAGTGCGTCGAGATCACAAAATGCTCAACGCATCGATTCAAATCACTATCCACCAGTCACTGATCACTAATCACTCAGACGGCTTTCGCGTCTCCTCCCAGTCCGGCCAGCAGTTGGTCCAGGACCGTGCCGATGCTGCCGGAGGCATTGACCGCGACCAGCATGTCCTTCCGGCGGTAGTGAACGAGAATGGGTTCGATCTCCCGGAGATACCCCCGAAAACGGCCCTGCACGACCTCGGGGCGGTCGTCGTGGCGGCGCTTCGTCCGGACTCCGGCGGGAGGGCGATTGCTGTTCAGGTTGTAGGTCCGTCCCTCGGCGTCCACCACCCGGCCGGCCACGCGGGACAGCACGCCTCCCTCGGTGATCTCGAAGAGAACCGCTGCCGACAGGCTCAGGAGGGCGTCCAAGGCCTCGGCCTGAACCAGGGTGCGGGGATAGCCGTCCAGAATGTGCCCTTGATCGCCGTTTCGGCTGACGTAGGTCTCGAACAGGTCCAGCACGATGGGTTCGGGGACCAGCTCGCCCGCTTTCAGATAGGCTTCGGTCTTCTTCCCCAGTTCCGTCCCCTGGCCCACCTCCATTCTCAGCATTTCCCCGAGAGAAAAGTGCTTGAGACCGAAATGGGCGGCCAGGAGCTTGGACTGGGTTCCCTTGCCGCATCCCGGCGGGCCCAGAACGGCAATATTCATCGTCGCCGACCTCTTGATATTCGGGCAGGAGGCTGAAGGCAACCGGCCGGATGAGGGTCTCAAAGGCCGATTGACCAGACGCCCAGTTTACCCCAAGCAGCCATCATTCCGGAACCCTTTTCCCGGCTCTCGACCGGCCACCGCTGGCAGGGTGAGCGGCGCTGCCGGGAGGAGCAGGTCTTCCGGCGCGAGTGCGCGGGAGGGAGCGGCCACCCTTGCGGCATCGAGCTTGACAGCCGTCCGAGGGACAGCCACAATCGGCACGGTTTCAGCGAGAACAGCTCAGCCGCGCCATGCTCATGGGGCGGCGAATGCCCGGCAGCCGGCCCATTGAATTCGTGAAGATCCTCTCGATCACCGCAGGTGCAGCCGGCATGGTCTGCGGCAGTTGCCTGAGAGACAATTCCCTGGCCGCGGAGTTGACGCGGCTGGGACACGACGTAACCCTCCTGCCCGTCTATACCCCTACCCTGACCGACGAACCCAACCTGAGCCAGGACCGGGTGTTCTTCGGTGGGCTGAGCGTCTATCTCCAGCAGCTCCATCCCCTCTTTCGGAAGACTCCCTGGCTCCTCGACAGGGTCTGGGATTCCCGACCGGTGTTGAAGTTCTTCTCGGGGCTGGGGGTCAAGACCGATCCCCGTCAACTGGGAGCCTTGACCCTGTCCATGCTGCAGGGGGAGTCCGGCCATCAGAAAAAGGAGCTGCTCAAGCTGATCTCCTGGCTGCGGCAGCAGCCTGCGCCCGACGTCATCGTTCTGCCCAACTCCCTGCTGATCGGACTGGCCGAGCCGCTTGGGGCCGCGCTTCGACGGCCGGTGTGCTGCACCCTCCAGGGGGAAGACCTGTTTCTCAAGGGCCTGCCGGAGCCCTACCGGGGCCAGGTCCTGGAATCGATGCGGCGACAGGTCCGCCGGGTGGACGGATTCGCCCCGGTGAGCCGCTACTGCGCCGGCATCATGCAGGAGCTGTTGGGGATCGAACCGGACCGCATGCACCTGATCCCGCTGGGAGTCCGGTCCGGGGACTATGGAAACCGGCCCTCGCCGCGGTCGGAGACCTTCCGCGTCGGCTATCTTTCCCGAATCGCTCCGGAGAAGGGCTTGCACGAGCTGTGCCGGGCCTACCGGCGCCTGAAGCAGCTCGAGGACGTCGGTCCGACCCGGCTGGAGGTGGCCGGCTACCTGGGACCGGAGCACCGCACCTATCTGCAGCAGATCCGCAAGCAGGTCCGCCGGTGGGGGCTGGAGGGAGAATTCTGCTATCATGGCTTCCTGGATCGCCCGGCCAAACTGCGTTTCCTGGAGAACCTGGACGTGCTGTCGGTGCCGGCCACCCACGACGAGCACAAGGGGATACCCATCCTGGAAGCCATGGCCAGCGGCATTCCGGTGGTGCAACCCCGCCGCGGCGCCTTCACCGAGATGATCGAGAAGACCTCGGGGGGGCTGCTCACCGACCCGGACCGGGAACACAGCCTGGCCGAAGGGCTCCATGCCGTCTACCGGGATCCGGATCTGGCCGATCGCCTGGCCCGAAACGGCCGGCAGGGAGTGCAGGACCACTACAGCCTGTCCCGCATGGCCTCCGCAGCCGTGGAAGCCTATCGAGCCATCGCGGAGCGAGCTTGCTCCCAGGCCCCATCCACCTGATCCCATGCTCGAAGTCAGCCGGCTTTCCAAGGACTATCCGACAGCGCGGGGCCCGCTCCATCTGCTCGAAAACGTCTCGCTCTCCCTGGCCCGGGGCGAAGCCGCCGCCATCATGGGACCCTCCGGCAGCGGCAAGAGCACCCTGCTCTACATCCTCGGCACGCTGGAGCCTCCGACAGCCGGGGAGGTGGCGCTGGAGGGGCGCCGTCCCTTCCAACTGGCGGAGCGGGACCTGGCCCGGTTCAGAAACCGCCACATCGGCTTCATCTTCCAGGACCACTGCCTGCTGCCCCAGTGTTCGGTGCTGGAAAACGTGCTGGCCCCGACCCTGATCGAGAAAACCACTGAAGACTACCGGCAGCGGGCTCTGGAACTGCTGGAGCAGGTGGGCCTCGAGGATCGGATGGACCACCGCCCCGCCGAGCTCTCGGGCGGCGAGAAACAGCGGGCAGCCATGGCTCGCGCCATGATTCGAAACCCCTCGCTGCTGCTGTGCGACGAGCCGACCGGCAACCTGGACAGCCGCTCGGCAGCCTCGGTGGCCGACCTGCTGGTGGAGCAGCACCGCCAGCACGGCTCCATCCTGCTGGTGGTGACCCACAGCCCCACCCTGGCCGCCCGCTTCCCGGTGCAGTACCGGTTGACGGACCGGCAACTGGAGAGAGTGATTGGTGATCAGTGATTAGTGATTAGTGGCTAGTGGTCAGTTATCTGGATCGACACGTTAAGCATCTTGGCGGTCTCGGTTCAGTCCCTCAAGTAGTACAACCATTTGGTCAAGCGCCTGGCCACACCCGAAGCCTTCCACCGACCACCGACCACTGACCACCGACCACTGACCACTGACCACTGACCACTGACCACTATTCACTATCCACTAACATGTCCTCCATCCCCCTGACCCGACGCAGCCTGGCCCACTTCTGGCGCAGCCACCTGGCGGTGGTGGTCGGCGTGGCCGTGGCGGTGGCGGTTCTGACCGGATCGCTGCTGGTCGGAGATTCGGTGCGCGGCAGCCTCAAGAAGCTGGCCCTGCAGAGGCTGGGGGCGGCCCACTGGGTGATTACGTCCAGCGTTTTCTTCAGGGAGGCCCTGGCCGGGGAGATGGCCGGCCATCCGGATTTCTCCCGGCAATTCGGCGCCGTGTGCCCCCTTCTGGTTCAGGAGGGCCGGCTCACCCAGCCCGAGACCGGGCGCCGCGCCGCCGGCGTTTCGGTCTATGGAGTGGACGAACGATTCTGGAGATTTCAGGGCGTGGAGCCCGATGCGGGCTTCGGGTCCGGCCCGCGGTCGGGCCGCCGGGTCCTGCTCAGCCCGGAGGCCGCCAGAGACCTGGGGGCCGAGGCGGGCAGCCCGGTGCTGTTGCGGCTGGAGCAACCCTCTAACGTGCCGCGCGATTCGCTGCACGGCCGCCGCGACCGGGTGGGTCGAACCCTGCGCCTTTCGGTCGGCGGCATCCTCCAGCCCTCCCGGATGGGCGAGTTCTCGCTGAGCCCCCGGCAGGGTCCGGTTCGGGCGGTCTTCGTCCCCCTGCGCCGCCTGCAGCGGGACCTGGAGGTCCCCGACCGAATCAACACCCTGCTGGTCAGTCGAGCCGACCCCGGCCGGCAGCCGGCGTCCGACCCGGCGCGGCCGGATGAGCTGGCCCGAATCCTCCAGGCCGTCTATGCGCTGGAAGATACCGACCTGAAGCTGCGGGTCCTGGAGCCCCGGCGGTGCCTGTCGGTCGAAACCGAGGGCACTCTCATTGGCGAGCCGCTGGCCGGCCGAGTACAGGGCGCCGCCGACGCCCTGGGGCTTCGCACCCGCTTCCTGTTCACCTACCTGGCCAACACCATCCGAAAGGGCGACCGCGAGGTCCCCTATTCGCTGGTGACCGCCCTCGACTTCCCTTCCTTCGGCCTGCCGGCGCCAAGCCCCGGCGGGGAGCCGCCTCCGGTAGTGCTGAACCGGTGGGCCGCCCGGGACCTGGAGGCGCGCCCCGGAGATCTGCTGGAACTGGAGTACTACCTCTGGGCCGAGCAGGGCCGGCTTTTGACCCGGTCCTCCAGGTTTCGTCTCAGCAAGGTGGTCCCCATGGAGGGCCCGCTGGCCGACAGGGACCTGGCCCCCGCCTACCCCGGCATCACCGAGTCCAGGACGCTGGTGGATTGGGACCCTCCCTTTCCCATGGAGCTGGGACGCATTCGTCCCCGGGACGAAGACTACTGGGAGGAATACCGCACCACTCCCAAGGCTTTCATCCCTCTGAAGGTCGGCCAGGAGTTGTGGCGGTCCCGCCATGGCCGCTTGTCCTCGATCCGAATCCATCCCGCCGCCGCGGCCCCGGCCGCCGGACCGGAAGCGCTCCAGGAACTTCGCTCCCGCCTGGAATCGGAGATCACGCGCACCACCGATCCCGCCCGATTCGGATTCTGGCTGCGGGCGGTCGGAGCGCAAGCCGAGCAGGCCTCGCGCGGAGTCACCGACTTCGGACAGTATTTCGTCTACTTCAGCTTCTTCCTGGTGGTCTCGGCCCTGCTGCTCACCAGCCTCTTTTTCAAGCTGGGTCTGGAGCAGCGCGTCCAGGAGATCGGATTGCTTCGAGCCCTGGGATTCGATCCAGCCGGCATCCGCCGCCTGTTTCTCAGGGAGGGAGCCCTGCTGGCGGGGCTGGGCACGCTGTTGGGCCTGGCGGGGGCTCTGGGCTACACCGCCCTCATCATGCTGGGACTGCGCACCTGGTGGGTGGATGCGGTGGGCACCACCCAGTTGAGGCTCCACGTCTCGGGCTTTTCCCTGCTGGCCGGCGGCCTGGGTGGGATCCTGACGGCCCTGATCTGCATCGCCTGGAGCCTGCGGAGGATGGCGTCCATCAGCCCGCGCAGCCTGCTGACCGGCTCCTGGCTCTACCAGGAGGCCGGGCCAACGGCTGCCACCCCTGCTTCCGGCAAGAAGAGCGGAGGGAGGGGCGGCCTTGGCGCAGGGCGGAGGTCCCGGAGCCGCCCGCTCAGCCCGGGCCGGAGCCGAACCGCCCTGCTGCTGGCGGCTGCGGCCGCGGGGTTCCTGCTGGCCAGTCTGGCCGGCGCACTCGGCCGGGAGCTGGGGTTCTTTGCCTGCGGCGCCCTCTGCCTGCTGGCGCTGCTGGCCTGGCAGTCGGGATGGCTGCGGCGGAGGCGGCAGCCGATCCTGCAGCCCCAGGGCGGCTGGGCGGTGTCCCGGATGGGATTCCGCAACGCCACCGTCCGACCGGGCCGCAGCCTGCTGTGCATCGCCCTGATCGCCTCGGCCACCTTCATCATCGTCACGGTCGAAGCCTTCCGCCGCACCGACCGCTCCAGCCCTCGGGACCGCCAGTCGGGAACCGGCGGATTTTCCCTGGTGGCGGAATCCCTGCTTCCCGTCCACGACGACCCCAACTCCCCCTCGGGCCGCGAATCGCTGAACCTGTCTTCGGACGACACGCCCGCCCTGGCCGACCTCGCCTTCAGCGCCTTCCGGCTGCGTCCGGGCGACGACGCCAGTTGCCTCAATCTCTATCAACCCTCCAGCCCCAGGATCCTGGGCGCTCCCGACTCCTTTCTCTCCCAGTCCCGGTTCCGGTTCCGGGCCACCCTGTCGGGTTCCGCTGAGCCCCGGGACGCCTGGCAACTCCTGCAGCAGGAGTTGCCGGGCGGCGTCATTCCCGTCATCGCCGACGCCAACTCGATGCAGTACGTCCTCCACCGGCAACTGGGAGAAGAGCTGGTGCTCAACCCTCGGGGAGAGGCGCCCCTGCGCCTTCGCCTGGTGGCAGCCCTGCAGGACAGCCTGTTCCAATCGGAGCTGATCATGTCGGAAAAGCACTTCCTGAGGGCCTTTCCGCGCATCGAGGGCTTCCGTTTCTTTCTGATGGATACACCGCCCGAAACCGGCGAGGAAGTCACGGCGGCGCTGGAGGACCGGCTCTCCGACTACGGATTCGACGTGCTGCCCACCGCCGTGAGGCTGGCCGCCTTCCATCGGGTGAACAATACCTATCTCTCCACCTTCCAGGCCCTGGGCGGCATGGGACTCCTGCTGGGCACCTTCGGCCTGGGCGTGGTGCTGCTGAGAAACGTGCTGGAACGCCGCCGGGAATTCGCGCTGATGGCGGCCGTGGGCTACCACTCCGGGCACCTGGCCCGACTGGTGGTCTCGGAGAATTTCCTGCTGCTGGGCTGGGGCCTGCTGTTCGGGGTCTTCTCGGCCGGGGTGGCCATCCTACCGGCCTGGCGATCGGCCGGAGGACACCTCAGCCTGACGGCCCTGGCAGGGCTGTTGCTGGCGGTCCTGGCCGCCGGCCTCATCTCCTCGCTGGCCGCCGTCCGGGCGGTGACGCGCTCGCCCCTGGGGGCGGCCCTGCGGTCGGACTGATCCCCTCCCGCCGGGGCGCCGGCCCGGGGGCGGCGCAGCCGCGCGCCTGTGATACCATGCAGGCGGCAAGCGGGCCGGCCACGGCAGCCGGTCCCAACAAGCAACGGAAAGGAACCAAGCATGAGCAATCAGTCGTTGTTCGACCTCTCGGGACGGGTGGCCCTGGTGACCGGGGGCAGCAAGGGGCTGGGCAAGGCCATGGCGCGGGGATTCGCCCGGGCCGGAGCCGACGTGGTCATCAGCAGCCGTCACCAGGACGAGCTGGACAGAGCCCTGGTCGAGATCCTGGAGGGAACCGGCAGCAAGGGCCTGGCCCTGGTGGCGGACCTGACCCGGCGCGAGGAGGCCGAGGAGCTGGCCCGCCGCACCCTGGAAGCCATGGGCCGGGTGGATGTGCTGGTCAACAATGCCGGGTCCAACACTCCCGCCTTCATCGACGAGATCCGGGACGAGGACTGGGACCGGATCGTGGAACTGAACCTCAGCTCCTGCATGGTGCTGACACGCGCCCTGGTCCCCCAGATGAAGGAACGCCGCTGGGGCCGGGTCATCCACATCTCCTCCATCATGGGGCTGGGAGGCAAGTCCACCCGCAACGTCTACAACGCCACCAAGCACGGGCTGATCGGTCTGTCCAAGGCCAATGCGCTGGACCTGGGACCCCACAACGTCACCGTCAACTGCATCGCTCCCGGTCCCTTCTGGACCGATCTGCCGGCGTCGCTGCTGAACGAGGACCAGAAGGCCGTGTTCGCCCGCCGGACGGCGCTGGGGCGCTGGGGCGAGTCCGAAGAGCTCATCGGTCCGGCCCTGCTGCTGGCCACCGAGGCCGGCAGCTACATCACCGGGGAAACCCTGGTGGTCGACGGCGGCGTGATGGTCAATACGCTGTGACCCGACGGCATGGCGGGCGGCCCCTCGGAACAGGTTGGCCGGGTGATCCGCCAAAGCCGTCGCTTTTGTCGGCCGCGGACTTGCGCCGTCCTGCTCGCCGAATGATCGGACCCATCGCGGGGTGAACCCACCATGACCGATTTGTCCCGACGCTCGGTCCTGCACAGGCTGGCCCAGGGAACCGCTTTCCTCTCGGCCGGCCTCCCCTCCCTTTCCGCCCTGTCCTCCAGCCTGGGCGCCGCTCCCAACCAGGAGTCCTATTGGGAGATGGTGCGGCGACAGTTCCCCTTCCGCGAAGCCAGGGTCCCCATGAACGCCGCCAACCTCTGCCCGGCTCCGCGGGTGGTCGCGGAAGCAGTGGCGGAGCTCACCCACGACATCGACGTCGACTGCTCCTTCAACAATCGCCGGAAATTCAAGACCCTGCTGGAACTCTCTCGCAAGCAGGTCGCCGATCAACTGGGAGTGGACGGCGACGAGGTGGCCCTGGTACGCAACACCAGCGAGGCCAACAACATCATCAACAACGGCCTTCCACTCGAGGCGGGGGACGAGGTCCTGCTATGGGACCAGAACCATCCCACCAACAACGTGGCCTGGCAGGTGCGGGCCGCCCGCTTCCATTCAAGGGTCAAACGCGTCGCCACCCCCACCGAGCCCACGCGAATCGATCAGCTTGTGGAGCCCTTCGAGGCGGCTCTGGGCACCCGAACCAAAGTCCTGGCCCTCACTCATGTATCCAATGTGAGCGGGGTGCGGCTTCCCATCCGCGAACTCTGTGAACTGGCTCATCGACGCAACATTCATGTTCATGTCGACGGTGCGCAGACCTGGGGAGCCTTCAACCTCAACCTGCGGGAGCTTCAATGCGACTCCTTTGCGGCCAGCAGCCACAAGTGGTTTTGCGGCCCCAAGGAAGTCGGGCTGCTCTACGTCAAGCGGAACCGCATCGCGGAGATCTGGCCCAACCTGGTCTCACCCGGCTGGGGGAGCGACCTGGACCCCGACGTGAAAGGCGCCCGGAAGTTCGAATCCTTCGGCCAGAGGGACGACGCTCGACTGGCCGCGATCGCCACCACCGTCGATTTCCACCGCCGCATCGGCTTCGATCGAGTGGAGGCCCGGATCTTCGAGCTGGCCGGGGCGCTCAAGGCAGGAATGAAGGCCGAGGGCTTCCGGCTGGTCACGCCCGAGGACCCGATGTTGAGCGGAGGGGTCTGTATCATGCAGGTGCCGGCACAGGTGCGTCAGGAGGTATTCGACCGTCTCTACACCCGGCACGGCATTGCCGGATCCTCCGCGGGGGGCTTGCGCCTGTGTCCCCACCTCTACAACACCCTGGCCCACGTCGACCGGGCCATCGCGGCCATTCGGGAGATGCGCTCGATGATCGGCCAGGCGTGAATTTTGGGACGGGGTGTTGAATGGTTGAGAAGAACGGCGTGTTTGGAGGGGTTGGGGAAGGGGCAGCGCAGTTCGGAGGGAAGTATCTAATCCGTTGCTGCCGGGATTGCTGTTCTGGAAAGGCTGTGCGTGACGGGACGGGTGCTGCCTATTCGCCGCATTCGCGGCTGGGTTGATGCAGAACCGATACGACCCCGGGTTGCCACCCGGGGCTACCCTGAGCCGCAGCTACGCTGCTCTATAAGGAAGGCTTGTAGGTGGCGTTTGCTTGGGTGAGAGACGCCAACCGCAGCTTCGCAGCTCTTCCTAAAACCACGACACTGCCGGGGGATAGGATTTTTTCGAATGTTGCTCGGACCCTACCCCTGGGAGTCCGGTTAAACGAGTGTATGGGGCTCGCATATAGCCATCGACGTGCCAGGATCGAAACCGCATGGCATGAAGAGTTTAGCCGCAATCGTTCTATCGTTGATCTTGGTTTGGGGACTGGGCGGTTGTGTGGGTTCGCCTCCGGTCGGGCAACCCGCCTACGTCGATCTGACCCATCCCTTTGACGAGGACACCATCTTTTGGCCCACCGAAGAGGGATTTTCCCTGGAGCGAGCCTTCCACGGTGTTACCCCGGGAGGCTACTTCTACTCGGCCAACCGCTTCCGCACGGCTGAGCATGGCGGCACCCACCTGGACGCTCCCATCCATTTCTTCAAGGACAGGGAGACGGTGGACGAGATCCCCCTGGAACGGCTGATCGCACCCGGAGTCGTCATCGACGTCCGCGCCCGGTGCCGCCAAGACCCGGACTACCAGGTCGGAATCGAAGATTTTCGAGAGTGGGAAGACCGATTCCGTTCCCGCCTGGAGGACGTGATCGTCCTGCTGAGAACCGGTTTCGGCGATTACTGGCCCGATCGGGCCCGCTATCTGGGAACCGAGGAGACCGGGCCGGCGGCGCTGCCCAAGCTTCACTTCCCCGGCCTGCACCCCGAGGCCGCCCAATGGCTGGTGGACCAGAGAAGCATCAAGGCCATCGGGCTGGACACCGCCAGCATCGACTACGGGCAATCCAAGGACTTCAAGACTCACGTCATCCTGGCGGAACAGAGCATCCCCATCTTCGAGAACGTGGCCCGAATCGGCGAGCTGCCTCCCAGGGGTTTCACCATCGTGGCCCTTCCCATGAAAATCAAGGGCGGCAGCGGAGGTCCCCTGCGCATCCTGGCCCGCCTCGATCCGTGACAGCACCGATGCAGCTTCCCGTCATCGCCCTTTCCGGGCCACCATGAGATAGAGCTTGGGTTCGTCCCGGTAGGCGATCACCTCCAGACCCAGGGGCTGGAGCAGCGACTGGAACCGGGTGCGCCGGGGAAGCGATTCAATGGCCAGGGGGCTGGTGCGGCGAAGCTTTTCCACGAATGCCCTGCCCTCGGGATGGCTCACCACCATCCGGCCTCCAGGCCTGAGCATGCGGCTGAGGTTCCGGCAGGCCCGTGGTTTGTCGGCGATGTTGCCGAACATGGCGTTCAGAAAGGCGACATCGACCGAGGCGTCTTCCAAGGGAAGATCGGCCACGTCCGCGTGAATGGTCTGCACCCGGGGATGTTTTTGCTGCAGGCGCTGCAGCATTTTCTCGGCGATGTCGCAGGCGATGATACGGGAGGGCTTGAAGGACTCGATCAGGGGAATCAGAACCCCCACGCCGCTTCCGATATCCAGCACCACTTCATCCGGGTGCAAGCGGGCGGCGCCGACCGCCTCCCTCAGGCGTTCGATCACCGGCTGCGGCTGGGGCACATCGAAGTGGGCCACCCGCTCATTGAAGTATTCACGCTGGGAGGGAGCCGCCATGACAGGAATCCGGCCCTCACTCTGCCGGCGCCAGTTCCACTACCTGCTCCTGGCCGTCCCGGCTCACCCGCAGCCGGACGGCCTGTCCCCCCATAGCGGCCAGCATGGATTGGAAAATGCCGACGCCGGTGACGGGGTTGGAATCGACGGCCAGGATGACGTCCCCCCGCTTCAAACCGGCGTTCTCGTTCCCGCTGACGTCGGACACCAGAACCCCATCCGTGCTCGACAGGCCCAGCGATGCGGCCAGTCCCTGGCTGATCTCCTGCACGGTGATTCCCCGAACGCTCTTGACCAGGGGCTGGCTCCGGTCTTCGGGCTCGCTCCGGTCCTTCAGATCCAGCGCCGTCTCCCCCTCCATCAGCGACCGGGCCACCAGGATGGGTTTGCGAAAGCGAAGGGCCAGGGCAATGGCGTCGCTGGGGCGGCTGTCTACTTCGAAATCCTTGCCGGCCGAGGTCAGGAAAATGCGGGCGTAGTAGGTTCCTTCCTTGAGCCCGCTGACCAGCACTTTCTCGAAGACCACCCCGGCCCCCTGCAGGATGGACTTCAACAGGTCATGGGTCAGGGGACGGGGAGCAGCCGTACCTTCCAGCTCCATGGCGATGGCCCGAGCTTCGAAGGGACCTATCCAAATGGGAATCGCCCGCAATTCCCCCTTGTCCCGCAGGATGACCACCGGCATGTCGGTGGTGCGGTCGAAGCCCACCCTCATGACCTCCACGACCACGGGTTCCTGCCCCGCCTCCTCGGCCTGGCAGCCCATCACGGTCTGGCTCAGCAGCACCAGCAGGAGCAAGACGCTCCGGACCCCGCCTTTCCCCCGCCACCCTCGGCGTCTGCCGTCGACAATCCCGTTCATGTTCAACCCCAGTCTGGTTGGCGATTCCCACCGTAGCGATGCACCGGGAGCCCGGTAGCGCAGTTCTCGGCTAAATGGCTGTCCAGCCGCCGTCCACCAGCAACGTATGCCCCGTGATCAGATCCGCGGCCGGGCTGGACAGAAAGACCACGGCGCCGGCAACGTCCTCCGGCTTCCCCAGGCGACCGAGCGGAATGCGGCTCAGAACCTCCCGGCTGAAGCTCTCGTCCTGAAATAGCTTCTCGGTCAACGGCGTCCGCACGAAAGTGGGTCCGACGGCGTTGACGTTGATGTTCTGCTCGGCCCATTCGATCGCCAGCACGCGGGTGAGATTGACCACCCCGGCCTTGCTGGAGCAGTAGGCCGCGCGGTTGTAGTAGCCGATGACCCCATTCTGGGAGGCGATGTTGACGATCTTGCCGGACTTTCTCCGGATCATCCCACGAGCCACCGCCTGGGAGCAAAAGAAAACCCCCTTGAGGTTGACGTCCACCACCTGGTCCCAGTCCTGCTCCGTCACCTCCAGGGCGGGCTTGGAGATATTGATGCCCGCGTTGTTGACCAGGATATCGATCCCTCCGAACCGCTGGGTCGCTTTCTCGACCATGCGTTCGATGCTCTTGAGCGAGGTCACGTTCAGGGAGACCGCCAGGCACTCGCGGCCCAGCCCCCGGATCGCCTTTCCGGTCCGGCGCGCATTCCCCATCCTGGCCGGCAGATCGGTCACCACCAGGTCGGCTCCGGCATGAGCCAGCGCCAGGGCGATGCTGCGTCCCAGCCCCGACCCCGCACCGGTCACCAGGGCCACCCGGCCGTCGACCCGCATCGAGGGCAGGGGCGCCTCACGAGAAGCCATCGGTCTACCTCCAGGGTCAGGTTTGCCTGGCCCGGGCCTCGGCATGGACCTGCCGAATCTGACCCACCAGCTCGCGGGCGCGGTGCCGCACCATGGCCGAGATCTCGGAGCAGATCAGGAAGGAAAACCCTCGATCGATCCAGAAGCCGGCCTGCTCCAGGGTTCCCACCACCATGCCGCAGTTCTTGCCCATGTCCCGGGCCTGGCGCCACACCCGCTCGATGGCCGCCACCACCTCGGGGTGATCCATATGGCTCCAGCGGCCCATGTTCAGGGAAAGGTCGTAGGGACCCAGCATGGCCGCATCGATCCAGTCGTGGGGAATCAGCGAGGCCATGTCCTCGATCCCGGCCGGGCTTTCGAACTGGGTGGTGATGAAGAGGCTGGACTCCACTTCGTCCCAACCCTGCCGGTCCAGGCCGCGATTGGCGAAAATGGCGGGTCCGCCGGGGCCTCGGCGGCCCATGGGGGGAATGAAGGCTCCCTCGCGTATGGCCCGGATCTGGTCCTGGTTTTCCGTCCAGGGAACCATCAGGCCGGCCGCGCCCATGTCCATGTACTTCCGGATCAGGTGATAGAGGGCGGCTTCCGGGCGAATCAAGAGCGGGAAATCGAGCAGTCGCGCCGTGCGGCAAAGCTCTTCGGCGGTGTGCAGGTCGGCCGAGCTGTGCTCCATGTCCAGCACGGCGAAATCCAGGCCTTCGGACTTGAAGATCTCCAGGTATCCCGCCCAGTGATCGAAGGTCAACAGGATTCCCAGGGTCAGCTCTCTCTGGTGGACTTTGGATTTCAAGCGGGTGGCCAGCAAGGGTCCTCCTTGGTTTTCGGGATATTGAGGCAGGCTGGGGCGAGGGGGCGCCAGCCGGGGGCGATTTTAGCCCGGATACCGCAACCGAGGGCGGGCTGAAAAGGCCGTATTCTACCCAGTTTGCCCGGTGACATTCCAGTGAAATAGAATGTTGGGGACGACTGGCAGATCCTGTACACTGAGACGGACATCAAGGGGGCGGTGGCCTTCCCGGCCTCCGACGCTTCGGCCTACGGCACCGGAATCAACCTCATGCTGGACGGAGGCTGGACCACCCTGTAGCCCGCCCGTCAACCCCCACGGAAATCCCCATGAGCCTGGAAAAATCCGCCCGCTGGTTTGAAGAGAACAAGCAGTTTCTGGCCGGAGGCGTCAGCAGCGACGTGCGCAAGGCCGAGCTCCCCCACCCCCTCTACTTCGAGTCGGGCTCGGGGAGCCGCATTCGGGACGTGGACGGCAACGAGTACATCGACTACGTCCTGGGACAGGGGCCGCTGCTGCTGGGCCACAGTCCCCGCCCGGTGCTGGAGGCCGTCCACCGGCAGTTGGACCGGGGCCTGGTCTTCGCCGGCCAGCACCAGGCCGAGGCCGAACTGGCCCGGCTGTTGACCCGGGCGATCCCCTGCGCCGAGAGGGTCCGGTTCAACAGCACCGGCTCCGAGGCTGTGATCACGGCCCTTCGGGCGGCCCGCGCCTACCGCGGGCGCAACCTGGTGGTCAAGTTCGAGGGGCAATGGCACGGCTGGTACGACAGCCTCTTCGTCTCCACGGCTCCGGGACCCGATCAGCAGGGCGACCGCAGCAGCCCCGACCCGGTCCTGCCCAGCAAGGGCCAGGTGGCCAACGCCGCCGACAACCTGGTCATCATGCCCTGGAACGACCTGGAACTGCTGGAGGACCTGTTTGCCCGGCGCGGCAGCGAGATCGCCGCCATCCTGACCGAGCCGGTGATGTGCAACTCGGGAAGCCTCATGCCCCGTCCCGGCTTTCTGGAGGGGCTACGCAACCTCTGCGACCGCTACGAGTCCGTCCTGATCTTCGACGAAGTGATTACGGGCTTCCGGCTGGCCCTGGGAGGGGCCCAGGAGATCTTCGGCGTCACCCCCGACCTGGCCACCTACGCCAAGGGCATCGCCAGCGGCTTCACCTTGAGCGCCGTGGTGGGCAAGGCCGAAGTCATGGACCTGATCTCCAGCGGCCAGGTGGTGCACGCCGGCACCTACAACAGCAATCCGGTGGTCATTGCCGCCGGCCTGGCCACCCTTCAGACCCTCACCGAAGACCGCGAAGCCGTCTACACCCACCTCAACCGCCTGGGCGGCCGCTTGCGCAAAGGGCTGGCGGAGCGGCTGCGAATCGCTGAAGTCCCTGCCCTGGTGGGCGGCCTGGGACCGGTGGCGCAGGTCAGTCTCACCGACCGGGAGGCCTTCCACGACTACCGCGAATGGGCCACCCGGGACGACCGCGCCTACCAGCAACTGGTCACCGATCTCGTCTACAAGGGAATCCGCACCACCGGCCGGGGCACCTGGTACGTCTCCACCGCCCACACTGACGCCGACGTGGACCAGACGCTGAACGCTCTCATGGAGGTTCTGCCCGAGCCCAGCGCGGGGATGGCCTTTTGATGCGCTAGCTGAAGGCCACCCTCTGGCCCAGTCCCTTGGCCAGCGCCTGCTCGTAGATGCTGGCGGCCACGGTGGTGTCCTGGACCCCCAGGCCGATCCCGTCGAAGAGGGTGATCTCGTCCCGGCTGCGCCGGCCCTCCACCTGGCCCAGAATGACCTGGCCCAGACTGCCGGCGTAGCAGTCCTCTCCCAGGATGCCCCGCTCCACCGCCTGGCTGGCCTCGCCCCGCTGCAGGCAGTGCTCCACCTTGTCGGCAAAGAGCCGGCAGCGCGGCAGCAGACTCGGCTCACACTCGATCTTGGCGTGCAGGTCGGCCCCCATGCAGGAGAGGTGGGTCCCCTCCCTCACCCACTCGCTCCGCACAATGGGCTCGGTGCTGTTGGTGGCGGTGCAGATCACGTCGGCCTCCCGGCAGGCTCTTTCGGCATCGGTCACCTCGATGGGGGCCGGCGCCTCCTCGGCCAGGTCAGCCGCCAGCCGCTCGGCCTGCTCTCGCCGGATGTCGAAGAGCAGGATGCTCCGGAAGGGCCGCACCCGGCCGAGGGCCCGCACGCACTGGCGCCCCAGTTGGCCCGAGCCGATGACCGCCAGCACGGCCGCCTCCCGCCGGGCCAGTTGGTTGGCCGCCACGGCCGCGGCCGCCGCTGTCCGGTACATGGTCGCCAGCACCGACTCCACGATCAGCAGCAGCTCGCCCGTGTCCGGATCGTAGAGGTTCATGGTGCTGAAGATGGTGGGCAGCCCGCGCTCCACGTTGCCCTTGCGCTCCTGCCCCATCTTCATGGAGAACTTGTGGGTCGCCCTGGTGTAGCCGGTCAGGCAGGCGGCGATGCCTCCGGGCAGATCCACGATGCACTTGGGGGGCAGCAGGTCCTCTCCCTTTTCGAACGCGGCCAGGCACTTCTCGATGGCGGGCACGATCTCCTGCAGGTCGATCTGTTCAGCCACTTCCCCGCGAGTCAGAACGATTGTCTCTCTAGCCATGGAATCATCCTTTCGAAGGCGGTTTCGATCCGGTCCAGCGAGGTGGCGTAGCTCAGCCTCAGTCCGTTGCGGCAGGATTCCCCGAAGGTGTCTCCCGGGATGGCGCAGACCCGGATCTCCTGCAGCATCCTGAGCGTGAGCTCGGACCCGTCCTCCCCGGCCGGCAGTGAAGGCATGATGTAGAAGGCCCCCTGCGGCCGGTAGCCCTGCAGGTGCCGGCACTCCTCCAGCAACTCCACGATGCGGTCCCGGCGCTTCCGGTACTCGCCGACCATGCGATCGACGCAGCTCTGGTCACCCTGCAGGGCCGCCACCGAGGCCCACTGTCCCGGCGTGTTCCCCACCGTGGTGGTATAGGTGTGGTAGCGCCTCAAGGTCTGGAGGTTCCTGCGGCTGGAGATCAGCCAGCCTACCCGCATGCCCGGCATGCTGTAGGTCTTGGAAACACTGCTGGCCACGATCAGGTGGTCCAGGTCCACGTCGCAGTTCAGGACGCTGGAGGATTCCATCTCGTCCAGCACCAGGCGGTCGTAGACCTCGTCGCTGATGACGGTGATCCCCCGCCTGGCGGCGGCCTGACAGACGGCCTCCAGGGTCGAGGCGGGATAGACGGCGCCGGTGGGGTTGCCGGGGGAGTTGAGGATGACGGCGCAGGTCCGGGGCCCCATGGCGTCGATCACTTCCTGGGGGTCCACCTGGTAGCCCTGCTCGGCAGTGGTGACGATGCGCCGCACGCTGCCGCCGGCCAGCCCCACCAGCGGCTGGAAGAGCACGAAGCTGGGCTCGATGACGATCACCTCCCGCCCCGGCGCGGCCAGGCCGGTCACCGCCAGGAAGATGGCCTCCCCGGCTCCGGTGGTCTCCAGCAGGTTCTGCTCCACCAGTTTGCGGCCGCTGAGCTTCCCATAGATTTGCGCCAGGGCGGAAAGCAGCTCCGGCAGGCCGGCATCCAGGGTGTAGTGGGTCTTGTCCTGGCGCAGGGCCTCCACGTGGGCCTCGACGATGTGCGGGGGCGTGGGAAAGTCGGGCTGCCCGATGGAGAGGTGGATGACGTCCTCCATGGTGGCCGCCAGGTTGAACATGCGGCGAATTCCCGAAACCGGCAGCGCCGACAGCGCGGGATTCCAGTGGAGGGATGGAGTCATGGATTGAGTCGCTTGAAAGGGCCTGGCGAGTCAGCCTGCCCCAGAATGCCCCAAGCCGTCCCCCAAGTCGAGGGTTTTTGGGCAGGGGGGCCGCCTCTCAACTCAGGAGAGGCGCCAGTAAAGCACCGCCCCCGCCCTGCCCGGCGGATCATACGAGGGTGAAACCGGCGATCTGTTTTGAAGACGAACCACCAATGGACACGAATAGACACGAAGACCGATGGACCTGCTTTGTTGCGACGCCGTCATGGAATGAAGCCCCCCGGGAGCGCGGGCGTCCCGCCCGCACAACACTGGCACAGCCTCACCCCTCTCCTCCACCCGGCTCGACCGGCAACGACCCCACGATTCCGCTTCAGCCGAGCCCAGGCCGTTGCCGCCGGCAGGGTGGCCGGGCGCCCCATCGCAGGGAAACTGAGCGACACGCAACGGGACAGCATGCGGGCGAGACGCCCGCGCTCCCGGAGGGCGCCTCTCCCGTGGGTCTTGGTGGATCCCTCTTTTTTCCGTTTGTTTGAGACAAGCACCACCCCCGCCCTGGGGTGCGGATCATCCGAGGGTGAAACAAGAGAAGTTCATGGCCTGTCGGGAACAAGATTTTTGAACATGGATGCACAGGATGCACAGGATAATCAGGATGGGAGGGTGTTGCACCAAGGCTGACTCCGGCGGTGATCGCGGCGGATTTGCGGAAATCCAGGACTTCAAACCAGCCGTCTCCGGAAAAAATCCTGTGCATCCTGTGCATCCATGTCAATAAAAAGGGGATTCGGCTTCGCCCCGAAAGCGGAGCCGACCCGGCGGGCCTCAAAGAGAGGGTAACATCCTGTGAGGCAACGGGATAGACTCAACTGAAGCGGGCTGGCTCCCAATTTTGTTTCAGGCAAGCACCACCCCTGCCCTGCCGGGCAGATCATCCGAGGGTGAAACAACGGATCATTGTGACAGAATAGGCTCCTGGCGAGGCTCCGGCAGCTACACCCCGTGCGAACATTGGTGCCCAGTGCCCCAAGGCAAGTCTGGGTCCGAGCAGGCCATCATTCATTAGTGAGGCTTCTCTGGAAGCTCTCCTCAAGACAAGAATCCGAACGACCACGCCAACTCGGGCCGGAGCCATCGCCCCCGAGGAGGCCAATCTCATGGACAAGAGCAGAAAAGTCAACACGAAGGCGAAGAAAAGCCGCAAGAGGAAGCGCAGCAGTTCCACGGCGTTGTCGCGGATACACCCCCAGGTGGCGGGGATCGACCTGGGGAGTCGGGAGCACTGGGTGTGCGCTCCAGAGGTGACCGCTGGGACGCCGAACGTGCGCACCTTCGGCACCACCATGCCGCAGTTGCAGCAACTGGTCGAGTGGTTGCTGGAGCAAGGGGTGGAGTCGGTGGCGATGGAGAGCACCAACGTGTATTGGATTCCCCTTTACGAACTGCTGGAGTCCTGCGGCATCGAGGTCCTGCTGGTCAACGCCCGGCAACTGCGCTACGTTCCGGGCCGCAAGACCGACATGCGGGACTGCCAGTGGATTCAGTTGCTGCACAGTTGTGGCTTGCTGCGGGGATCGTTCCGTCCGCACGAGATCATCGTCGCCATCCGGGGTCTGCACCGGCAGATGAGCAATCTGGTGAGGGAAAGCACCCGTTTTGTCCAGTGGATGCAGAAGGCGCTGGATCAGATGAACATCCAGATCCATCGTGCGGTCACCGATCTGACCGGTCAGACGGGAATGGCGATCGTGCGGGCGATTGTGGACGGAGAGCGGGACCCTCGCCGTCTGGCGGCCCTGCGTCATGGGCGGTGCAAGAAGTCCAGCGAGGAGTTTGCCGAGCACCTGGCGGGCAACTGGCGGGAGGAGCATCTGTTCAACCTCGAGTCGGCGCTCAAGTTATATGACATGACTCAGCGCGAGATCGCGGCCTATGAGGCGCGCATCCTGGAGGAGATACGCGCCTTGCAACCGGTGGAGCGCCGCGACCAATCCGCGCCCAAGCATCCCAATGCGATCAAGGAGAAGGCGATTCGCCGCCGGGGCGGCCAAAACGTGCGCACCGAACTGTGGCGCTTTGCCGGGGTCGACCTGACGCGCATCGACGGCATCGGCACCGAAGCCGCCCTGACCCTGCTGACCGAGGCCGGCTTTGACCTGACGGCCTTCCCCTCGGAGAAGCACTTCGTCTCCTGGCTGCGCCTGGCTCCGAAAACGGCCGTTTCCGCAGGCAAGCCGCTCCACTACAAGAAGCCCAACGGCACCGGGTCCACCCGGGTCGCTGGCGTCCTGCGCATGGCGGCCGTCTCCCTCAAGCACTCCAAGACCGCTCTCGGCGCCGCCTTCCGTCGCAAGGCCCGCCACAAGGGATGGAGTGTCGCCGTCTTCTGCATGGCCCGCAGGCTGGCCGTTCTCGTTTACCGAATGCTGCGCTACGGCCAGGACTATGTCGACATCGGGCAGGACCTCTACGAAGACCGCTTCCGGCAACGCCGCCTCGCGGGCCTCAAAGATGCTGCTAAATCCCTTGGCTTTCAACTGCTTCCGCAAGTTCCGACTGGTTGAGTCGAGGCTTTTGTTTCAGACAAGCCCCGCCCCCGCCCCGCGGCGGCGGCGGTCATTCGGAGTCCGGAGATCTCATGGGGATGCGGTCCATGATGAAGTCCTCGATGCGGATCGTCTTGGAGAACATACCCAGATGGCGGGTTTCGATGCGGACCAGTTCGACATCCTGGGGCCAAGTCCCCTCGGGGAGTTCGAACCTCATTTCCAGGCTCTCGAATTCCAGGCTTGGGACAATCAATGCCGGTGAGAAACCCAGGAGTCCTAACCATGTCGGGGCGTTGCCAAAGGAAAAGCCGGTACCGTGGCCCAACAGCACCTCGCGCGTGCAGGGGTTCCTCAGGACATAGGTCGCCGTCGCCCAACCATCTGCGACCACGCGATGCACTGTTCCGCCCAGGCCGACCGTCAGGTACGGTCCGGATGTTTCGACCGAGATGATCTCGGTTCTGTCCGGCCCTCGATCATGCACGACAGCCCCCTCCTCCAGCCGTAGTGCGGCTGTCGCTTCCGTCTGAACCAACGAGACGTCCACTTGAGCCGAATAGACGATTCCTGTCGCCCGATGGCGCTCGCGGAAATCCTCACCCAGGCTTAACAGGTCCATGGAAGGCAGGGTGACGCCGTGACCCCTCGCATTCGGAAATCGCACTTCTCCCAAGGCTTGCCGTAGCAGTTCGGAATGCTCGCTGTCCAGTATCGCAAAATGCACAAACGGCACATAGTAGCTCATCATCAGAGAAACCCATCGTGGATTCTGATGCTCTTGGGCGTCCGGAGTCTCACCCGTCGGCAAGGCCAGCCTTGCGGACAGTTGCGCCGGAAGCGCGTAGAGATCCGGGGGAAGATTATCCAGCGCAATCCTTCCCTTCAGAAAGATCCGTTTTTCTCCTGCCGCTTCACGCTCCCAATCCTCCGGTTGCAAACCCCAGACTCGATCCTGAGCCGATACCCGATCGAAGACCAGGCTGCCTTCCTCGACCCGCGCCGAGACCTGTTCCGGATCAAGGATCTCCTCGTCGAGTCCGCGCATCAACGACCACGAGTCTCCCAGCCTGAACTCCATGAAGAGAACCGCCAACAACAGGCCGGAAAGGGCAAGAGTTCCGCTGACAGCCGTTCGCCGAGTCAGAAATTGATGGCAGACCACCCCACCGGCAACGGCACACGGCGCCAGGAAGTAGGCCATCCAGCCCAAACCGCTTCCGGGGATTACCCAAGGAGTCGCAGGGTGAAACCCTCCCGTTGTGAGCAGCAGAGGCAGTAGGCGCGCCAGTACGTAACTCACCAGAACCACCGCAACCATTGCCAGGATTCCCAGGAACATCATTCGGGGCAGGTCGGATGTCAACGACGCCAGCATCATCAACAACAGCGTAGCCAGGAGAGCCGGCAACACGATCTGGGGAACGGAGCGGAACGTATCGTAGAGGGTGACCTCATGGATGAGAAGTGTCCCGCCTTCAACCAGAAGGATCGGCAAGATGACCGTCAGCGCCAGAAGAAGCGACTTGCTCAGTAGCAGGCGGCCTCCGGAAACGGGACGGCTCAACCAGAAGGCGGCGCTGCCTGCGGTGGAGTCCCCTTGAACCAGTCGGCCCACGATGACTGCCAGCACGCAGACTTCCAGGACAAAGACCAGCACCAAGAGCAGGGTCAAGGCGATTCCGAGAAACAGCCCATCGCTCAAAGCGCCGAGAATGGCCCCCAGTGGAATCAGCACGCTGCGGAAAATCAACAGAAGGTAGAACAGGGTCAGGTAGGGCCACAGGCGACCATAGTCTTTGCCCATGATGTGCAGCGTCAGGCTCATGAGTGCTCCTCGCCACTACCGGTCAGCCGACGATTCCGAGCGGGGAATGAATGAATGGCGCCCGAGAAACGCAAGAAACCATCCGGCCATGAATTTCCGGCCGGCGCCCGGGACGCTCACATCATGGGTCCGTCCCAAGCGACGGCGCCCTCGGAAGCGGGCCGACCCGGTCCAGGACCAGGCCCTCCATGCGAACCCGCTTGGAGAAACGGCCCAGGTCCCTGGTCTCAAACCGGACCAGCTCGGCTCCTTCGATCCAGGCGGCATCCATCTCGACGCCATCGGGAGGACGAAAATGGAGTGTCGAGCGCCTCACCTCGAGCATGGGAAACAATCCCGACAGCAGACGCGGACTGGAAAGGGAAAAGCCGGTGCTGGAGCCTTGCAGGGCTTCGCCCCGTGGTCGGTTCACCAGAAGATGCCGGGACACCGGCTTGTCCTCCCCTTCCAGTCTATGGACGGTCTGGCTGAGGTGGATGGTCAGGGCGTCGCCACCGGGTCGGCCGACTGAAAGGATTTCGGTACGGTCCGAACCTCGATCGAGACGAAATCCTGTTGCCGGCCGCAGCTCGGTAACTTCCGTCCGTTGGAGGAGAAACGATACGCGGGCGGTATAGACCAGCGGGATGCCCCGGAAGTCCTCGTATTGGCTTTCATCGAGCTCGAACAGGCGGACGATCTCCAAGGGGAGCCGTGCGAGCCAGGCAGCTTTGTCCTGCCCGATCGGAGATCCAAGCCGAATCAACGATGAGTCCTCCCGGCGATGGCTTCGCCAAATGTAGCTTTCAGCGAGCACTGGTCCAGACGGCGAGCGCAGCCTGGCATCGACGGTCTGCGGAAGAACCGTGGTGTCTGGCGGCAGAGGACCGACTGCAATGGCGCCTCTGAGAAGCACGCTGTTTTCTGCTGGCCGAGCAGACGGAATGGACTCCGGCCCCCGAACCATCGCCCCGGCCAACGACAGGCTGTCTTCCTCGATACTCGCCTCGATCCTTGCAGGATCCAGGATTCGCCGATCGACTGCAAGAATCTGGGACATCATCCGATCCAGTCCCCACCATCCAAGCAACAAGAGCGCCGGAGCAACCCCTGAAAAGACCAGCACAATGCTGACCCCCGTCCGCCGGATCAGATACTGGTGCCCGGTGACGATCACGGCAGTTGCCAGAAGTACCAGAGGCGCTCCCAGCAGGCCCGTTTCAAGGTCGGGTAGCAGACTATGGCTCTGCAGTCGCACCGTCAGCAGGTACAACAACAGGAACCCCAACGGCAAAGGAACCAGAAAAACCAGGAACCCCAGCAGGCTCATTCTCGCCAGATTCGTCGTCACGGCCGCCAGCATCATGAGGGGCGCCACCGCCAGCAGCGTCAGCAACAGGATCTGCGGAACCGAGCGGAGGGTGTCTTGAGGGGTCACCCCGCAGATCAGAAGCAGGACCGCCTCCACCAGCAGCGACGGCAGGATCACGGCCAGCAGCAGGAAGAGCGACTTGCCGGCCAGCAGGCGGGCTCTCGAAACGGGCCGGCTCAACCAGAAGGCGCTGTCGCCGACGGTGGGGTCCTTGTGCACCAGCCGGGCAACCAGCACGGCCAGCAGTCCGATCTTGAGGATCGCCAGCAGCCAGGTGAACAGGGCCAGCAGAACTTCCCGAGCCTCCAAAAACAAACCGGCATCGGGCGGGAAAAAATGGCCGGGAAGTCCGATGTGAGACACGAGCAGCGCCGCCTGCAGGACCACCAAGCCCAGCCACAGGGCCAGCCAGGGGCGCAGACGGCGAAGGTCCCAAACCGCCAGGTGAAGGGTCAGGTTCATTGCGGCCTTTCAGGTCCCCCCGGCCATGCGGCCGAAGGATCGGGATCTACCACCCAATGCCCCACTCCCCCCCTCCGGCTGAAGTTTCCCGGCGCGCGGCGCTGCCGGAACTCTCGGGGCTCAGGGGGATGCGCTCCAAGACGAAGTCCTCGATGCGGATCGTCTTGGAGAACACACCCAGGTGGGCGGTCTCGACGCGTACCAGCTCGGCTCCCTCCAACCAGTTGTCGGGCAGCGCCGGACCGCCCTCGGGGAGCCGGAATTCGAAATACCTCCGACTGACCCCCAGCATGGAGACGATGTCTGACCAGGGGTGGGGAATGGCCAGAGTGGAGGAGAAGGAATAGTTCCGTGTTCCCAGAAGCGCCTCCCGCCGCGTTGGGTGGACCAGCAGGTAACGACCGGTCTTCCCGGCATCCAGGGTGAGCCGATGTTCGGACTCGCTGAACAGGATGTTGAAGCCCTGGTCCGACGGCCGGTAAAAAAGACCGGTCACCGCCAGGATGCGGCCGTGGTCGGAGCCTCGGACATAAGCGTTCCCCGGGACAGGCGGTATGGTTTGCATCCGGTTCCGCTGCGCCACGAACTCCACTTGGGCCTGGTAGACCGTCGGGGAGCCGGCATGGCGGTCGTAGTGTTCCCGACGGATCGCAAACAGCTCCAACGGACGTTTCCAGGATGGAGCGTCCAGGTTGAGGAACTTCACCCCTCCCAGGCGTCGTGCCAGCCATGCTGCCCGCTCCAGGTCCCAATCATCGTGGAAGTAGAACCGGAATCGTGGAGACAGATCCTTATACAAATAACGACTCCGGCCACGATGATGGGCCAGGCCTTTTCCGGATGATGAGATTTGCTCCGCAGATATGCCCGCGGGGATGGCGCCCATCCCCGCGGGCAAGGGGTCCACGGCAAGGTCTCCCCTGAGAATCAGCCACTCGTCGCCTTGGCGGTTCACCTGTCGATCAAACCTGAGGCTGCCGACCTCGACCCGCGCCGCGACCTCTTCCGGGTCCAGGATGGCTTGGGCCACGGGGGTCTTGATCGGCCACAAATCCCAGGGCCAGAGAGTCGTGATGAGAAACAGCCCTGGGACTACCGGAGAGGCCAGGATCAGGCTTCGCTTCGTCTGGAGCGTCAGGTATTGATGGCAAACTACCGTCACGGCTACCGCCAGCAGGAACAGGGAAAAACCAATGGCCGCCGAATCTTCAAGGGATCCATCCCAACGCGTTCGGAGGAGAGGCAGGCGGAGTGCGTACTGCACGATCGCCAATCCGACAGCCGCGACAATTCCCAGGAACAGCATGCGGGACAGGTTGGGAGTCAAGCACGCCAGCGCCGTGAGAACGGCGAGGACCAGCAACTGGAGCACGACAATTTGCGGAACCGAGCGGAAGGCGTCGTAAAGGGTCACTCCGTTAAAAAGGAGCGTCAGGAATTGTGCTGCCACGGTCGGAAGGATCACCGCCAGCAGCAGGAAGAGCGACTTGCCGGCCAGCAGGCGGCCTCGGGAAACAGGACGGCTCAGCCAGAAGGCGGTGCTGCCGACGGTGGAGTCCCTCTGCACCAGTTGAGAGACGATCAGCACCAGCAAGCCGAAATCGAGGGCCGCCAGCAGCCAGGCCAGTCCGGCAAGGAAGGCTCCCGACATCATTTCGATTGCAGGCGGAGAACCGGGAATTCGTCCGACAACCGAGATCAGCACCACCTGCAGGATCGACAGGCTCCACCACCCAACCAGAGGGAGAAGCAGGCGCAGGTCTCGAATATCCTTGCCGATGATGTGGAAGGTCGGTCTCATTCCCACTCTCGCTCCCGTCGGGACCGCAGCCGCGTCCCCGAATCAGCCGTCGTCCGCGGGCGGCGCTTCCTCCCAGGGGGATGGGGCGATTCGATCCATTACCAGATCCTCCAAGCGGATCGACTTGGAAATCCAACCCACATCGCGGCCCGCGACCCGGATGAGCTCGGCTCCGTGAATCCAATCCGGATCGATGGGAGGGCCATCCCCGGATGGACGGAATTCGAGCTGCAGCCGTCTGACCCTCAGCATGGGAAGGGCAGAGGACAGCAAGGGCGGTATCGACAGGGAGTCCCCCCGATCCCATCCCCTCAGCGCCTGCCGCCGGGATCGGTTGATCAGGAGATAGGCGCTCGGCCGGCGACCGTCCTGCAGGAGGCGATGCCTGACCTCGTTGAGGCGGACGATCCAGCGCCCGCGAGGGGACGCGTCCACCGAGAGGATCACCGCCCGATCCGCCCCCTCGTAGCCGGCCCCTTCCTCCAACTGCATGACGTTGATGGCCTGCCTCCAGATCAGGAAGTCAACCCGGGCGGTCAGGGCCACCCCTTCCGCCCGGTGACGGTCGTAGAGATCCTTGCCGAAGGAGAACAACTCCGGATGGCCCAGCCGGAAGGGAGTGTCCCCATAGGGAGTGACGCTATTGAGGAAGGCCACGCCCTTCAGGGTCTGCCTGAGCAGGCTGGACATCTCACTCCACAACCGCACTTGCCCCCTTCGTCCGGGGATACCGTAGGCAAAGCTGTTCTGACTCACATGGCTGGACAGAGTTTCTCCGGAGGGCGAGAGCAACCTGGCGGAAACCTGCATCGGCAAGGCGGCGAGATCGGGCGGCAGAGGGGCCAGTCCAATGCTCCCCTTGAGCAGCACCTTCTCGTCTCCCCTCAGGCCCAAGGCAGACAAGGGGTCCTGCTCGAAGCTCAACAGCAGACTCCCTTCCTCCACCCGAGCCTCGATCTCTTCGGGGGCCGGAATTGCCTTGTCGAGACCCTCGCGCACTGGCAAGGCCGGTCCCAAAAACTGGCCCCAATATCCCAAGGACAGGAGAGCGCCATAGGCAGCCGCCGAGACACCCGCCCCCAGGAGAACCCTGCTCCAGGTCGTCCTGCGAGTCAGATACTGGAAGCCAACCAGGGCCCCGGCAGTCACCAGCAGCAAACTCGCACATACCGCCAAATAGCTGCCGAAGTGGGGAGGCGGAATGGACTGCGCCACCGGAACGCCATCGTCGGGCAGGCTCTCTCCCCCCAACAGCCATAACCAGGTTGCCCCTATCGAAAAGAAGATCCACAGCAATGGCACACCGAATAGCGTCAGGCCGCCCGCCAGGATCGTTCCGGCCAAGCTGGTGGTCACAGCCGCCAGCATCATGAGGAGAACCAGCGCCAGCACCGTCAGAAAGAGGATCTGCGGAATCGATCGAAAGGTGTCGTAGGGAGTGACTCCACATACGAACAGGAGACCCACCTCCACCAGGAGGGTGGGCATGACGAAGGCAGCGAGCAGAAAGAGTGACTTGCCGGCCAGCAGGCGGGCTCCCGAAACCGGTCGACTCAACCAGAAGGCGGTGCTTCCAATGGTGGAGTCCTTGTGCACCAGTCGGGCAACCAATACCGCCAGCAGGCAGATCTTGAGGACTGCCACCAGCCAGGCCAAGGAAGAGAGAGAGAAGACATGTCCCATCTCAACGAGAGAAAACCGGGGAGCGTACCCGACCAGCCCCGCCTGCAGGATCACCAGGCCCAGCCACAACCCCAGATAGGGACTCAGGTAGCGAAGGTCCCAAGCCGCCAAGTGCAGTGTCAGGTTCATTGCGCCCTCCTAATACGTCTAGCCGTACAGCCGAAAGGTGCGGGCCAGCGCCAGGAAGATGGCCTTCAGCGACATGGGACGCACCGTCAGGTCCTTGATTCCCGGCAGTGAGTTCCGGATGGCCTGGTCTCCGTCTTCCTCCCTGTAGCGGCAGTTTACGAACCGGACCACCTGCCCCGCCCTTTCCGCCAGCAGCCAGGAATCGGGGAGGGTCTCCGGCATTTCCCGGCCCGGCTCCAGGGTGGCCTCGCATTGACGGAAGCGGGCCTGCAGCGAGGCGGTGGGCTCCGCCAGCCGCTTCCTCCCCTTGTCGATCACTCCCACCCAGTCGGCCAGCCGCTCCACTTCGTCGATGTCGTGGGAGGCCACCAGGATGGTCCATTGGCTGCGGCCGCTCAACTCCAGCAGGCCGCGAATGAACTCGTCCCGGACCAGCGGGTCCAGGCCGGTGAAAGGCTCGTCCAGGATGACCAGCTCGGGCCGGTAGGAGAGCGAGGAAAGCAGCGAGGCCTTGACCTTCATGCCCCGGGAGAAGGTCTTGATCTTCCGGTTCAGCGGCAGCTCGAACTGGCGTGTCAACTGCCGGCACAGATCGGGGTCCCAGGTCGGATACATGGGGCGGCAGTAGTCGATCAACTGCTGAACCGTCATCCATTCCAGCATTTGCTGGTTCTCGGAGACGTAGCCGATCCGGGCCAGTTGGGCCGGGCCCAGCCGGAGGGAATCGACGCCCATCATCCGGGCCGTGCCGCTGGTGGGGCGAATCATGTTCATCAGCATCTTGATCACGGTGGTCTTTCCGGCTCCGTTGGGTCCCAGAAAAGCGAAGACGCTTCCCTCCGGGACCTGCAGCGACAGGTTGCGCACGGCCATGGTCTTGCCGAATCGCCGCGTCAACTCGTGGGTCTCAATGATGGCGTTCATTTCGAGCCTTCCTTGCCGGGGTTCTCCCGGGCGTTGACCGAAACTTCCGAAAGGCCATTCCAGTGGTCCTGAACGGCTTCCAGGACCTGCTCCAGCGTCAGCGAGAGCCTCCTGGCCTCCACCACCAGAGCCTCCGCTTCGTGCTCCAGCAGCGCCGAGCGCTCCCGCGGAGAGGCTTCCGGCAGGCGGGCCACCGTGGTGCCGACTCCCGGCTCGACCTCCAGCAGTCCCTGGTCCACCAGCCGCGTCACCACCTTCTGGGCCGTATTGGGATTGATCCTCAGCTCCTGGCTGAGCTTGCGGACCGAAGGAAAGCGGTCTCCCGGCAGCAGTTGGCCCGAGATGATGGCCTTCTGCACGGCGTAGACCAGTTGCTGGTAGAGCGACAGGCCCGCTCGGAACTGTACCGTGAATGGCAGCATATGTGTACTATGGATACTAGTACACATGATGTCAAGGAACATTTTGAAAACACCTGCTCATTTTCGATACGAGGACGACAGGAATCGGCGGGGCGCCGCCATCTGCTCCGGATGGTTGAGGTCTACGAAGGTTGCGGCCGCCGCTTCCCCTTCTGCGCTTGCGCAGCGCTGACTTGCCCCAGTGGCGGATTCTCCGGCGTCGTCCGCAGGTCGGCTATAATCGACCTTTCGAGGCGGCCACCTTCGAGGACGTGACCGCATGTATGAAGCAGGGCTCAGACCCCCGGGAAGTCAACCAGCAGGGACAGGCGGTCCTGCACACCGCGGCCAGCCACAGCCCCAACCCGGAGGTCACTACGGCCCTGGCAGAGTTGCCGATCCCACGGCGCGGGACCGCCACGGCAGTACTCCCCGAAGCCTTGCCGGGGAGAACCGAAACCTCGAAATCTCCACGATTCTCCGCCAGTTGAAGGGCAGCCAATGACCGTAGACTCCCTCACAACCTTACCCAAGGAGCGGCCATGAAACCCGACCCAAAGGGGCATCGATGTGCCTGCATGACCATTATCGCCGTCCTCGCGGGATGTGCAGCCCTGCCGGCCCTCCCGCAGGCATCGGAAAGCGGTCCAAGCTGCGAGGATTGGAACAGGAGGACGTTCTTTATGACCGCGTCGGTCGATACGGTTACCGCCTGCCTGGAAGCGGGAGCCGATCCCAAGGCGAAGACCAAGAGCGGTGAAACTCCGCTGCACTCTGCAGCCATGTACTCAGCGGATCCTGCGATCATTGCGAAGCTGGTCGAGGCAGGGGCTGCCCTCGAGGCCCGGGGGCAATTTGGCGACACTCCCCTGCATGATGCGGCCAGTATCAACGACCATCCCGCCATAATCGCCGCCCTGGTCGAGGCGGGCGCCAACTTGCAGGCCAGGGACCAGATGGGCGAAAGCCCGCTGCATTGCGCGGCCGGCCGTTTCCAAACCAATCCCGCCATGGTCGCCGCCCTGCTCGAGGCGGGCGCCGATCCCAACGCCCTGGACGAGAAAAATCAAACCGCCCTGCATACTGCGGCGAGAAGCAGCCGCAGCAGTTCGGCCATCGCCGCAATGATGAGCCCCGAGGGTATCGCCGAAGCCATGAAGGCAGCCCAGGAAGCAGCCAAGCTCAATCCTGAGCTCATGCCTGAACTGCCCGATGCCGAAGCCCTGGCCGAAACGGCCAGTCCCGAGGCAATGGCCGAGAGCATGAAGGCAATGGAAGAGTCCGATGCAGCCAAACCCCGGGTGATTGTTGAACTGGTCAGCGCGGGCGCCGACCCCAACGCTCGAGATGAAGACGGCTGGACTCCCCTGCACACCGCAGGCTTGTACGGGGCCATGCCCGAAGTCATCGCCGAACTGGTCAAGATGGGCGCTGATCCCGATGCCAGGGACAATGACGATGAGACTGCGCTCCACGCGGCACTCATTTCCCCGGCCGGCACACTCGACACCATCGCCGCCCTGCTCAAGGCAGGCGCCGATCCCAAAGCTCGGGACGAGCGGGGTAGGACTCCGCTCCACCAAGCAGTCCAAGCCAGCCGACCCTCCCAAGGAATTGCTGAGATGCCTTCTCCGGATGACCCTGACGAGCTTTTCGCTTCCGCGGCCATGGCCAAGATGTTCGAGACAACCACCGATACCCTTCCCGAGATTATCGCGGCTCTCTTGGAGGCTGGCGCCGACCCAAACGAAGGGGACGATGACGGTCGGATTCCTTTGCACCTGGCCGCCAGGCACACCACTGATGCCGACATCGTGACCGCGCTCGTCAAGGCCAAGGCCGACCCCAATGCACCCGACGAAAACGGCCAGACTCCCCTGCATCTGGCGGCCCGCTTCACGACCAACCCGGTAATCATTGCCGTGCTGATCCAGGCCGGGGGCAATCTCAGAGCCAGAGACAAGAACGGCAGCACCCCACGAGACTTGGCCGAGGGGAATCCCAGGCTCAAGGACTCAGAGGTCTACCGCCGGATGATTGCCGTCGTTGCTGGGTCCACCACTCTATCGGCCAGTGCAGCCGAGGGCGGCGACGGGGTCTGCGCCCGCTGGAACGGGTACGAGTTCTTTGAAAGAGTCTCGCTGGAAGTCGTGAAGTCCTGCCTGAAAACCGGCGCCGATCCCATGCACCGGGACCGCAACGGCTGGACTCCCCTGCACCATGTCGCTTGGAAACACGGCAATCCCGATACCGTCACCGCTCTGGTCGAGGCCGGAGCCGACCCCAACGCAGAGGGAAGTCATGGTCGGACACCGATTTTTTTCGCGGCCGAGGACAACCCCAGTCCCGCCGTGGTGGACGCATTGGTGCAGGCCGGCGCCAACCCCCAGGAGCGGGACAGAAACGGCGACATACCCCTGCACGTGGCAGCCATGCGCAACTCGAATCCCGGTATCATCGCCGCGCTCCTCGAGGCCGGGGCCGACGCCAATGCGAAAAACAATCAGGGCCGGACGCCTCTGCATACCGCCGCCTCCTACAACGCCGATCCCGCTTTCATCGACGCATTGAGCAAGGGAGGCGCCGACCCCAACGCCCGGGACGAAAAGGGCGGGACGCCCCTGAATCTGGCGGCCCAAAATAACGTCAATCCCGCCATCATCGACGCGTTGGCGCAGGCGGGCGCCGAACTCAATGCCAAGGACAATAACGGTCACACGCCTCTCTTCTGCGCCGCCGAGTCCAACCTCAATCCCGCCGTTGTTGCCCGCCTGGCCATGGCGGGAGCCGACCCCCGGATTTCGGATAAAGAGGGTCGGACACCCCTGCAGGCAGCAATCAAGTCCAACGCCAATTCGGAAATCATCGCGGCTCTGGTGGAGGCGGGCGCCGACATCGAGACCCGAGACAATCAGGGCGCGAATCTTCTGCACATCGCGGCGGGGTACAGTCTGGATCCGGCCGTCATTGCCGGTCTGGCACGATCCGGCGTCAACCCCGAGGCTCAAGATAAAGACAAGTGGACGCCCCTGCATACAGCGGCCCGATACAATCCGAATCCCGACGTCCTCGCCGCCCTGGTCAATGCCGGCGCCGACCCCGGAGCCCAGGGCGAGAAATCCCGCACCCCGCTGCACATTGCGGCCCAACACAACCCCAATCCCGCCGTCATTTCCGCCCTGGCCAAGGCAGGGTCCGATCCCAATGCCAGGGATGGCGACGGCCAGACTCCCCTCCACACCGCCGCCCGACACACCGACAATCCCGGAGTCATCTCGGCCTTGATCGAGGCGGGGGCGGATCGAGAGGCAGTGGTTCAGCGCGGTCGGACAGTGCTGCATACGGCGGCCGCGTACAACTCCAATGCACACGTTCTCACTGCCCTGATCACGATGGGGGCCGACACTGAAGCCGAAGACCGGGACGGATGGACGCCGCTCTACGCCGCTGCCAAGGAGAACTCCAACCCCGCCATCATCGCCGCCCTGGTCAATGCCGGCGCAGACCCCCGTCAACGGGATCGAAACGGCTGGACGCCTCTGCATCAGGCGGCTCGATACAACCCCAGTCCCGCCATCATCGCTGCTTTGGTCGAGGCAGGGGCCGACATTGAGGCCCGCGATGAGCGTGGCCAGACACCCCTGCACGCACAAACCTGGTACGGGGCCAACCCCGCCATCATCGCCGCCCTGGCCAGAGCCGGCGCCGACCTCAATGCCCGGGACGAACAGGGCGAAACACCCTTGCACTGGGCGGTGACCAGCAGGGCCAATCCCGGAATCATCGGCCTGCTGGTCAAGCAAGGCGCCAACATCAACGCACCGGACGAAGACGGCGATACGCCCTTGCACAAGGCAGTCTGGTACAACCAAAATCCGAGCCTCATCTCCGAACTGCTCAAGCAGGGCGCCGACCCCGCGGCTCGAGACAACCACGGGAACACCCCCTTGCATGGAGCCGCCGGTTACCAGGCCAATCCGGGCATCATCGCGGTTCTTCTAGAGGGCGGGGCCGATCCCAGGGCGCGAGATGACTCCGGAAAAACACCCCTGCACCAGGCAGCCGAGTCCAGGAGCAATCCTGCCGAGCCTTTTGCAAAATTCCTCGTGGGACCCGTCGATGTGGTGGCCAACATGACGTTGCAGCCGTGACGACCTGACCACAAAGCCCCTTTTGAACGGAAACAGGCGGATCTGATGGCCGGATCGCCAGCGGTCGCCGGAGGCGGACGCAGCTTGCCCTCTGCCTGCCCGGAAGCAGGTGATATCCAGCCCTTTCGGGAGTCGGTGGGGGCGCGCTCAGAGCGTCAAGCGCATCAACTGCTCCACCGTCAGCGCCAGGATGCCGAACATCAGGTGACACATCACCTTCTCAGGGCCGCGTACCCTGACGTGCCGCCCGCCAAACTCCTCCTTGAGCCGTCCGTTGACCCGCTCCACGGTGGAGCGCTCCCGATAGCGCCGCGCCTCAGGGGACACCTGACCGATACAGCGCTGGGCCAGCGCCTCCCGCTTCCGCTCGACTTTCATCTCCGCTCGCCTGCGGGGGTTGGTGTCAATGATCGGCACATGCCCCAGCTTCTCGCTGTAGGCCCGGATCTCCGGCGCATCGTAGGCGCTGTCCATCAGGTCGTAGAGACTGTCCACCCGCCTTGCCGTTAGCGTCGCCAGCGGAATGGCCGCCTGAGAGTCATGCACCGAGGCCGAGGTCAGCAGGCAACTGACCGGTATCCCGCCGTCGATGGCGTCGATATGCAGCTTGTAGCCGGTCCATCTCTCCCGATACCCCTTCCCGGTTGACTTGACGCCGGTGTCGCAGGCCTTGGGCAACTCCTTCAGCATCTCCTCCAGCGTCATCGACCCCTGCCGCTGGAGACGGCTCAACTCCTTGGGCCGTTGCTCGCCCTTTGGCGGACGGCCCCGCCGACGCTTCCGCTTCCCCGCCGGGGCCGCCTTGGGCGCTGGCTTTTCCCGTCCCGCAATCGCCGTCGAGTCCCTCGACACGTGCCCCGCCAAGTGCCCCGCCAGCGTCTCCTTCAACAGCGCCTCGTGCAGACGCTGGGTCAGGTCGATGGCGGTAAACTCCGCAAAGGCCCGCGAGAAGGTCGACTCGCTCGGCACACTCCCCGCCTTCTCCCAACCGCATAGCCGGCGCAGCTTTGGCTCGTTCCCCACACGCTCCACCAACGCCCGGGTCGTCTCCAGGTTCAGCACCGCCTTCGCCAGAAAAGCCCGCGCCAGCGCTGCCCGATCCTCCAAGGGCCTCCCCCGCCAGCCCCGACTGGAGGGCAGCAACTCCTCCACCCGCACCAACTCCAGTACCTGCACCAGCCGCTGGTAACGCTCCCCCAGCGGCCCCACAGTTTCCTCCACCAACGGAAACAGCTCTCGTTGAAACCTCAGCCAGTGTCGTGATACTGTTTCTTTAAGGGACAAGTCTCACCTCCGCTCATCATGTGGTTTCGGCACCTTCATGATACAACAGAGTGTGGTCTTGTCCCTTGATAGTCCTACCCGCCGTTATCTTTCCCAGCTAAAATTCCCGCTATCTGCGAATTTTGCAAAAGGCTCCTGCCATCATCGCGGCCTTGCTGGATGCGGGGGCCGACCCCAACAGGCCGGACGAATTTCGCTCCCAGACCCCATTGCACCTGGCGGCCAAGTCCAACCCCAGTCCGGCTGTCATCGAAACACTGCTCGATGGGGGAGCGGATGCGACGTTGAAGGACGAAAGAGGCAGGACCCCCGGCGACCTTGCCGAAAGCAACCCCTCGTTGAAGGGGACCGCGGCCTTCCGGCGGTTGAAGGCGGCGCAATGATCGTTGGCGCGTGTTACCATGGATAAGGAGAAAGAATCACAAGGACCCTCCGCTCTGAGGAGGAAGGGCTCTCGAAGTGAGATGCCGTGGTGAGCGGAACGCAGAAATCGGTCGGCAGGAGCCGTCGTCCTGCCGCTTGAGTGGGAACGCCTTACCCGACTGGAGGACAGGCAGCCGCAGAGGCGAACATTGGGAGTACCGAGGTGGGATGGGGCGCTGGAATTTTCCGGCTGCTCTGCCAAAGCCAAAGGAGGAGGTCAAATCATGAGATCGCAACCGATGATCGTTTTGACGCTGATGACGTTGATGGGCGGATCTGCAGCCGCACTCGGCGATGCCCCTCCAGCAGAAAGCGGGAGAGGCTGCGCCGAGTGGAATACGGAGAATTTCTTCAAGAAGGCTTCGGTCGAGGAGGTGACAGCCTGCCTGGAAGCGGGAGCCGATCCCAACGACCGGGATGCAAAGGGGCGCATTCCCTTGCATCTGGCCGCCGCACACACCCAACATCCCGCCGTCATCGCTGCCCTGATCCAAGCGGGCGCCGACTTCAGATCAGTGGGCAGAAATGGGGAGAATCCGCTGCATACGGCAGCCGCCAATAACGAAAACCCCGGCGTGATCACCGCCCTGCTGGATGCCGGCGCCAACCCGAGGGCCCGGGCCCATGGCAAAAACGGAAGGACACCCCTCGAAATGGCGGCCCAACGCAACACCAACCCCGAGGTTCTCGACGCCTTGCTCAAGGCGGGAGCCGACCCGAAGTCGAAAAACAGGTTGGGCTTGACCCCCCTCCATTTTGCGGCCCGAGGGAACTCGAATCCAGCCATCATCACTGCTCTGGTGAAAGCCGGCGCCGATCCCAACGCCCACGGCGACAGGTATCCCAGCCGGCAGACCCCACTGTTCCACGCTATCGAGTGGGGAGCTCATCCTGCCATTGTTTCTGCTTTGGTGGATGCCGGCGCCGACCCCAATGCGCGAACAGGGACATTTCGGGTCGGAAAGACTCCCCTGACCCAGGCAATCAAGTCCAACGCCCACCCCCAGGTCATTGACATCTTGAAAAAGGCGGGCGGGGACCCGAAGAAGCGGGATTGGTCACCCGTGTTGAACCCGGTCACATTACCCCTGGTCGCGACTATTGTCGTGTATATCGTAATCTGATCGCAAAGCGACCCTGGCCCGCATTTCTCACCAGGCCGCTGGAGGCAGGACAAAAGCAGTTGGTCTTCAGTGCCTTGATTGGCTCCATGTCAAGGGCTTGCGGACTACAGACGGCGCTGGGCATGCCCTGGCTGGTTCTTTTCCCTCCAGCGCGCACGTGCTCCCTCGACCGTAGAAACCGCTACGCTCTTCGGTCGCGAGCACGCGCTGGAGGGAAAATTCCTGCGCCATGATCATGCCCCCTGGTGAGAAATGCGGGCTGGCGCCGTTCAGCCCATCCAACCTCCTCAGGGCAGGAATCGGTCCAGTCCGTCCGAGCAGCGCTTCATGCGCTTGAAGGCCTCGATCATGTCGGTGATGTCGTGGCCGGGGCAGACCATGCGGAATCCCTCGGCGGCCCGCTCTTCCGCTTCGCTGGGGCTGTTGGTGACGTAGCCCGCCGCCACCCCGGTCTCCCTGGAGGCCTTCAACACCTCCCGCACCAGCGCCTCGGCCTCCTCCGAGGGCCTGAACTCCCGGGTCGGCTGCCCGCCCAGGGATTCGGCTCCCACGGCCCGCTCCAGGTCGTAGGGGCCGATCAGCACGCAGTCCACGTCCGGCACCGCCATCATCTCCCTTACGTTCCGGACTCCGCGCGGCGTCTCCACCATCACCACCGTCAGGATCTGGTCGTTGGCGTTCTCGGTGTAGTCGAAATAGCTGTGGCCGGCGTGGTAGGCCGTCCGCAGCCCGGTGGCCGAGCGGTTCCCCCGGGGCGGGAACTTGGCCGCCCGCACAATGCTCTCGCACTGCTCGGCCGTCTCCACCATGGGGATGATGACCCCCAGGGCTCCCAGGTCCAGCACCCTCCCGATCCAGGCCGGATCGGGTCCCAGCGGCCGCACCAGCGGAACGGTGTCCCGGTGGACGAAGGGAGCCATGGAGGCGTTGATGCTCGACTCCGACCAGGCCCCGTGCTGCCAGTCGATCCACACGAAGTCGAATCCGTGCTGAACCGCCTCCTCGGCGATTTCGGGTGAGGGATAGTAGAGGGAGGGGCCGGAAATGATGCCCCCTTCCAGCAGCTTCTTGCGCGCCAGATTAACTCTCATCGACGTTGCCTTTCCTTTATCCGTCTATTGGTGTTCATTCGTGTCCATTCGTGGTTCGTCTTTCCCCTTCGTGGATCAGCAGCTCACCCCCTTGCCCTCGGAACCGAACACGGCCAGGCGATCCTCGTCTCCGGTTTCCCGGCTGTTCGGAGCCACGTAGTGGTACTGCACGGCCCAGCGCTGCCGGTCGGTGCGGTTGGCGGGAGTGCCGTGCGGCAGGAGCGCATCGAACAACAGGCAGCCGCCGGCTCGCATGGGAATCGCCACCCGGGGAAGCCGCGCGATATCGCTGTCGCAGATCTGCCAGTCACGCCTCATGAAGTGCACCCGGGGGCCTTCCCGATGCCCCCCTTCGATCACCTGCATGCAGCCGTTTTCGGGAGTGGCGTGGTCCAGCGCGATCCAGACTCCCAGGATCCGGCTGGTCTGGGTGAGGTTGAAGTAGGCGCGGTCCTGGTGCCACGGCTTCTCCCGGCCGCCGGGAGGCTTGATCAGCGCCATATCCTGGTAGAGCGCCGGCTTGCCTCCCAGAATCCGGCCCAGCACCCGCATGAGAGCGGGATCCTCCGCCAGGGCCTTGAGGGCCGGGTTCTCCTCTCGGGTGAAGCCCATGAACTTTCGGACGAAACGCATCCGGGTCGCCGGCTCGAGGGGTGGCAGGTGGTTGTCGGTGTGCCCCAGGGCCAGATCGATGAATCGCCGGCCCCTGGGCGCGCTAACGGACTTCCCCTTCAACGCCGGCAACTGCTGCCTGACCGCACCCTCGAAGTAGACCGACTCGCAATCCGGCCGCGGGCTGGTCCCCAATCGATAGAGCTCCCGCCTGGCCGCCTCCACCCGGGCCATTGAGAAAGCCTCGTGAACCACCAGGTATCCGCGCTGCCGAAAGCGGGCCAGTTCCTGCTCGTTGACGGCTTCGAAACCGTTGATTCCCTCAGCCACCCTCTGGTATCGGTACAGCTCGGGATCGCATGCGGGAATTTCGGGTTCGAAGACCACCCTCAGCTCTGATCTGTTCATGAAACCATCCCTTCGTTTGCCGGCCCCTGGGCCGGCGCTCGGAATCGGGGCTCCCGGCGCTCACTCAAGCCAACCGACAGGACTCCACCACCAGCCTCTCCAGCTCGCCCCGGTCGGGGGCGCAGCCGATCCCCGGCCCCGGCAGGGCCCGGATCCGCCCGGGGGCGGAGAGCTCGATTTCCGGAACGGAAAGGTCTTTGCGGTAGAAGCGGCTGGAGGGAAAGATGTCGGCGGGATAGCCGATGTTGGGGAGGGTGGCCAGGGCGATGCAGTGACAGGCCCCCACCGCCGATTCCAGCATCCCCCCCACCCAGCAGGGAATCCCACCCTTCTCGGCTTCACGCAGGATTCGAACCGCCGGGGTCAGTCCACCCACGCGCGCGGGCTTCAGGTTGATCCAGCCGCAGGCGCCGAGGTCGATGGCCTGGCGGGTGCGTTCCAGAGAGACGATGCTCTCGTCCAGGCACAACGGGGTCTTGAGGCGCCGCTGCAGCTCGGCATGGTCCAGCAGATCGTCGTGTTTCAGCGGCTGCTCGATCATGGCCAGGCCCAGCGGGTCCAGGGCCTCGAAAACGGGCAGGTCCTGGAGGCGGTAGCCGCTGTTGCAGTCCACGTGCATCACCAGCTCCGGGAAAGCCTCGCGAACGCTGCGAACCATCTCCACGTCCCAGCCGGGCCTGAACTTGAGCTTGACCCGGGGAAAGCCGGCCTCCACCGCGCCCCCGATGGTGTCCAGCAGCTCGGGGAGGGTGTCCATCACCCCGAAGTCGGCCCCCACCAGGATGGTGTCGCTGCAACCGCCCAACAGTTGCCAGAGCGGCATTTCCCGCCTCTTGGCCTCCAGGTCCCACCAGGCCAGGTCCAGGCCGGCCTTGGCGAAAGGGTTGCCCTTGAAGGGCGCCAGGTGTTGCTGCAAGGCCTCTCCCGAATCGATCTCTCGCCCCAGCAGCCGGGGCGCCAGCCAGTCCCGAATCAGGGCGAAGACCCCTCCGGCCCACTCCGGGGAATAGAGGGGCGATTCCCAGGGCGTCGACTCCCCCCAGCCGTCCACCCCCTCGGACGACATCCTGACCAGTACGCTCTCGATCACGTGCCCGTCGCCGTAGGCGGTCCGGAAGGGGTAGATCACCGGCATGGCTACCCGGTGGAGTTCGATGGTCTCGATCTTCATGGTGCTCCGGAAAAAAGAGGGCTGGGGCGTACGCTGAACCGCCCCGAGCGCGGTTTCAGGCGGGGCCGGAAACCCTGACTGGGAATAAGGGGCAAATCCTTTGACTCGGGGTCAAAATACAGTATTCTGTGCGCGATTTACAACCTGCATCTGACCCCCTTTCGATCCTCCCGAAGGGAATCCGTGCGGCGGCCCCGCCGGAAAGTCCCGGTGGCCGCTTTCGAAGAACCATCCCTTTCGGAGGACCCGTTCTCACTGGAGGAGCAGGACCCATGAAACTCGCCACGCGAGCCGCCACGGCTGCCGCCATTCTGACTCTGGCCCTCTCTTCAGGCGCCCTGCGGGCCGGAGAACCCATTCTCTGGGTGGAGGATTCCTTCGAGGACTTCGCCGACGGCAAGTTGGACGCGGCCGGACAGAACCTCTACGTCAGCCGGGACGGCGCCCTGCGCACCATTCACCGCTTCGATCTCAACCGGGACGGGTACCTGGATCTCATTTTCAACAGCACCCACGACAACTCCACCTATATTCCGGCCACGCTGGGCCTGATGGAAGCCACGCGCCGGGTGCGCCGGGTCGAGCTGGCGGTGGAGGGGAGCCTCCGGGTGGTGCTGGAGGATCTGAACCGCGACGGCTACCTGGACGCCCTCTTCTGCCCCAACCGCAGCGGCCTCCAGAGCCCCAGGCGACTGCTCACCATCCTGTGGGGGGCCAAGGAGGGCTGGTCCAACCGGAGAAGCCATGGCCAACTGCCGGTCCACGGCGCTTTGGCGGTGGCCGCGGCCGACCTGGACCGGGACGGCTGGCCCGACATCGTCACCCTCAACCAGGCCGCCTGGCTTCCCGGCCAGCCCCAGGGAAACATCCTGAGAATCTTCTGGGGCAGCCCGGAGGGGTTCCTGCTCACCGACACCGCCGAGCTGGGCATTCCCCAGGCCCTGGACCTGGCGGCCGGCGACTTCGACGGGGACGGGTTCAAGGAAGCGGCCCTGCTGAGCGGGCGCGGCCTGGTGGAGGTGGTGCGCGGAGGGGCCCCGGAGTCGCCCCGGGACCTGACCCGCCAGGCAGTGGCGCTCCCGGGCAATGAGGGCCTGTGCCTGACTGCCGCCGACGCCGACGGCGACTCCCGCATCGACCTGCTGGTGGGGACCGATCGGGGCAAAGTCTACTTCGTGGGTGGAAAAGCCGGACCCGGCTGGGGAGAGCCCGACACCTGGGCTGCTCCCAACGCCTCCCACATCGCCGTGGGCTATCTCAACGGTGACGCCCATCCCGACCTGGTGCTGACCGACTTCACCCTGGCCCGCGCCGGAGGAGGCGAAGCCGCCGGAGCTGCCGGAAGCGTGGCCGAGCCCGTCCAGATTCTCTGGGGTTCGCCGGACGGGTTCGACGCGGCCCGCTCCAGCGGTCTGGCCATCGCCTACGCCCGGTCCAGCGCCGTGGGAGACCTGGACGGAGACGGACACCAGGACCTTTCGGTGGCGGTCCACCAGAGCTCCCAGCAGTTCGAAACCGACTCGCTGGTCTTCTTCGGCACCGGCAGCAGCCTGCTGGACCAGCATCCCCTGACCCTGCGGACCCTCGGCGCCACCGACACGGCCATCGTTCCTCCCGGCGGCTCCCTGCCGGGCCGGGTTCTCTTCTGCAACAGCCTGGGCGGCACCGTGGCCGAGCGGGTGCCGCTGCACGTCTACTGGGGCGGCTCCGGGGGCTTTTCCGCTTCCAACCGCTGGGAAATTCCCTTCCAGAGCGGTTATGAAGCCAGCGCCGCCGACCTCGACCGCGACGGCTACCCGGACCTGATCGTCCTGAACTCCCAGCACGCAGGCGAGGCCGCCGCCACGGATCCCACCGCCGGAGCCAATATCCTGTGGGGCGGCCCCGGCGGCTTCGACCTGGAAGAACGGCGAACGGTGGTGCGGGAGCGCAACCTGGGTTCCAGCAACGTGGCCGACCTCAACCGCGACGGCTACCTGGACCTGGTCCTGGGCGCCTTCGAAGCCAAGAAGGGAAAGAACTACCTGGTGATCCGCTACGGATCCAAGGAGGGTTTTACGCCGGCCGGCCGCTTGGCGCTGCCCTTCGACTACCGCACCGTCGGCAGCCTGGTCGCCGATCTGAACGGGGACGACTGGCTGGACACCGCCTTCGTCTCCTCCCAGCAGAACCGCCTCCACATCCTCTGGGGCGGCCCGGACAAGTTCTCCCCGGAGCGGCGCAGCCAGCTCCGCATTCCCTTTCCCATCAGCCTGGAAACCGCCGATTTCAACGGGGACGGGCAACTGGACCTGGCGGTGGGCAGCTACAGGGACCCGGTGTCGAACCACCACGACATGGGACTGTCGATTTTCTGGGGCGACGGCGGGGAATTCCGATCCTCCAACGCCCAATGGCTCCCCGGCTTCACCCCCATCGGCATAGCCGTGGCCGATTTCGACGGGGACGGTCACCTGGACCTGTTCTCGCCCCACTACCTGGCGGAGCTGACCCGCGAATCGGTGGCCTCCTACCTCTACTGGGGAGGCCCACAGGGGTTCGGCACCCGGAACCGCACCATCCTCATCACCGACTCGGCCCACGACGCCATGGCCGGCGACTTCGATCAGGACGGGCGCCTGGACCTGGCCGTCTCCTGCCACACCCGGGACGGCAACCACCACACCGACTCCAAGGTCTTCTACAACGACGGGAACCGGTTCCGCAATCCGCGGGTGGAAACCCTGCCCACCATCGGCACCCACTGGATGTGGATCCAGGACGTGGGACACATCCACCACCGCCGGTGGAAGCAGGTCTACCGCTCCTCGGTCTTCGCCTGGGACCGGGAGGTGTCGGCAGGCCGGCTGACTTTCCGGGCGGAGCGGCCCCAGGGAACCGGGCTGAGCTTCCAGGTTCGCTCCGCGCCGGACTCGAAGGGACTGGCCGACCAGGCCTGGCGCCCGCTGGAGGAAGGAACCTTCGATCTGAGCCCCGGCGACCGGCGCCTGCAGTACCGGGCCGTGCTGGAATCGGGCAACGGAGACCGCTACCCCGTCCTGGACCGGGTCGAGATCCAACTGGAGTAACCGCGACTGCGCGGCTGAAAGGGTGTCACCATGAATGAAAGCAGGCGGTTGGGCGAGGCGATCCTGTTTCTGCTTGGGCTGGCGGTCCTCTGCTCCGCTCCAGGATGCGCCCCCGCCTCCGACCCAACGACTCCCGGGGCCAAGCTCCACTGGAGGAAATCCACGCCCCTTCCCGAGCCGCGGGCCGGCCATGCCGCCGGCCTGCTGGACGGCAAGTTCGTGGTTGCCGGCGGCACCTGGTGGGAGGGGGAAAAGGGCAACTGGACCCAAAAGATCTTCTCGGCCAGCACCCACGCCTTCGATCCCGAAACCGAGACCTGGGAGCGGCTGCCGGATGCCCCCTTCCCCTTCGGCTACTCGGCCTATGCCGTGGTGGAGAACCGGCTCTACGTCCTGGGCGGCTTCGACGGCCGGCAGGAGATCCGAAAGATCCTGAGGCTGTCCCGGAAGGGGGACGGATACCGGTGGGAGGTCTTCGGCGAACTGCCCCGGACCCGCCTGTTCGGATGGGCCGGCAGTTCCGGGTCGTCCCTGTTCCTGTTGGGCGGAGTGGAGCGCTTCGAACCCACCGACGAGGCGGGCACCTGCTGCACCTCCAGGACGGCCACCAACAGCTTGAGCGTGCTGGACACGGCCGCGCCCGAAAAGGGCTGGCGGGAGCTCTCGCCCTATCCCGGCGGCAAACGGTGGCTGTTCGCGGCCGAGGGCGACGGGGAGAGCTTCTGGTTGTTCGGCGGGATCGACACGCCCGAGGCCGGAGTTCCGCCAACCCGGTTCAACCAGGCCCTGCGCTACGACCTCGACCAGGACCTCTGGGAGGAACTCCCTCCCCTGCCCGGCGATACCCTGGAAGCCAGGCCTCTGGTTCCGCTCCATGTTTCGGAGAAGATCCTCTTCATGAGCTTTGCCAAGACGGTGTGGCAGTTCGACCTGGAAACGCTGGAGTACAGCCGGCTGACACCCCTGCCCGAAGAGGCTTTCGTGGACAAGTTCGCCTGGCTCGACGGCCGCATCATCGGCGCCGGAGGAGAGAACAGGATCGAATCTCCCCGCCGGCGGTCGGAATGGACCTTCATCGGGGAGTTCCGGCCGGAGTAATCGCAAAAGAACATGGCCGAAGACACCCTGCCCCACTCCATCACCGAGAAGCTGCTGGCGGGGGTCAACCCCGAGCGGCTGCTGCAGACGGCCACCGCCCTGGTGGAGGTGCCCAGCCCCACCCTGAGCGCCGGAGCGGCGGCAGACCGGCTGGCCGCCATTCTCGGCGAGGACGGATTCGAGGTGGAACGTCCGGAGGCCGACTGGCCAGAGTCCCCGGCGGTGGTGGCTCGCATGGACAGCGGCAGGCCCGGCCGCACCCTGCAGTTCGACGGGCACCTGGATACGGTCCACCTGCCCTTTGCGCCTCCCCGCTTCGAGCAGGGCGTGCTGCACGGCTCGGGGGCCTCCGACATGAAGGGCGGGATTGCCGCCTTTGTGGAAGCACTGCGTGTCCTCCGGGAGACCGGAGCCCTGTCGGGCGGAGGCATTCTGCTGACCGCCCACGACCACCACGAGGGCCCCTGGGGGGACGGCCGCCAGGTGCGGGCCCTGATCGATGCCGGCTACACCGGAGACGGGGTGCTGCTTCCGGAGTACCTGGGGGATCGACTGCCCCTGGCCGGGCGGGGGTCGGGCATCTTCGAAATCACCGTCAGCCGGGAGGAGCCGCCGGTCCACGAGGTGCTGCGGCCGGAGGGGCTGCCCGACGTGCTGGGCGCCGGGGTGGAGTTGGCCGCCCGCTTCGCCCGCTGGCAGCAGGAGCTGGAGCGGCAGCGCGACCCTTACGCCGGGAACGACTCGGTCTTCATCGGCAAGATCCAGGCGGGCGAGATCTACAACCAGTCCCCCAGGGAGTGCCGCCTCAACGGCATCCGGCGCTGGGTGACTCCGGGCTCGGGCAAGCAGGTGGAAGTCGATTTTCGCCGGCGACTGCAGGACCTGGCCCGGGAGAGCCGGACCCATATCTCGGTTGACTACCACTTCATGGCCGAGGCCTTTCGCATCGATCCCGTCGATCCCCTCGTCTCGGCGCTTCAGTCAGCCCATACGGCCGCCGCCGGAAAGCCCCTGCCCCTCGGAGGCAAGCCCTTTGTGGACGACGGCAACGCCTTCTGCAACCGGGCCGGCATTCCCGCCCTGACCCACGGCCCCCTGGCCCACGGCGCCCACACCGTCAGCGAGACGGTCACGCTCGACGAACTGGTCCGCGTGGCCCGGGTGTACGCCCTGACGGCGGCGGCTTATTGTTAGTTGTCAGTGGTCAGTGGTCAGTGGTCAGTGATCGGTGGCAAGCCGTTGTCCTGCCAACGACAAGCGGCTCCCAAATGTCCCGGCAATATTGTCCAATTGGTCTGTCGATCTCATGGGATGAAGCCTCCACCGGGAGCGCGGGCGTCCCTCCCGCAATCATTGGAGGGTTGCAACTTCTTCCCAGTGGGACAATTGACAACTAGCCACTAGCCACTGATCACTGACCACTAATCACGCGCTGACTTTGAGGCGGTGGGCCTTGACTCTGCCTTGCCCGTCCTCGATGGTCCAGTAGACGGCCAGGATGGCGCCGTCCTGCAGGGGCAGCAGCGAGGCCTGCCCGAACCGCAGGGACTGGAACATGTCGTGGATCACCTGGCCGGAGTCGGTCGCCAGTGACTCGGCGGCATTCCAGATGAACTTCTCCTCCAGGATCTTCCAGCGGTCTCCCGCCAGGTCGACGATCCGGACGCAAACGCCGATATCCCCTTCCCTGTGGCAGTGGATGGTCAACAGCAGGTCGTCGCCCAGCCACATCAAATTGGAGGCCTGGGCCTGGTGGCCGGTGTTGATGGGGTCCAACCAGGTGTGGCCGTTGTCCCGTGAGATGGCCACGTAGTTGGGCAGGTGCCTGGCGGCCGGAAAGTCGTAGGCCCAGGTAATGGCCACCACCCGTCCGGGCTGCATCTCGCAGATCCGGGACTCCCAGGCCGTCACTTCCCTGCCGGGGAGATCGAAGAAGCGGCCTCTGTCGTCCCAGGTTTCCCCTCCGTCACGACTTCTGAACAACACGCCGTACTGCCCGGAAGGGTTGGAGCCGTCGGGCATCTTGAAGATGCCGGCCACGGCCAGCAGGTCGCCCGCCGCGGTCTGAATGCAGGGACCCGAGATCTCCAGCAGTTCCGGGTGGCTGCGGGGAATGACCCGAGGGACTGTCCAGGTCCTTCCGTCGTCTTCGGAGAAGGAGACGATGTCGTCTCCCGGCAGGATGCCGCCCGTCTCTTCGATGCTGATGCCCTGCTCCGGGTCGTGGCGGTAGAAGCAATAGCCGACCGCGATCAGGCGACCGTCCCGCAGCCGGGTGGCCTTCAGGCAATCGCTGGTCACCACCGGGTCCACCGACTTGTCGTAGAGCGGCCCCTGCAAGGTCCAGCTTCGCCCGCCGTCCCGGGAGCGCGAGACATGGGTGGTGGAGTTGGGCGACTCGAAAGCTTCTCCAAGGACGAACAGATTCAACAGCTCCCCGCCCGGCAACGCCACCAAGCCCGGGAAGATCCCGTGGCGACTGTGGACTTGAGGCCTGGGATTGTCGTAGATAGTAACGTCTTCTATGACCTCGATCATGGATGGATCCTCTCGAAAGGAAGTTGGAGGGGAGTCGTGCGCTCCGGCCAATCCGGCGGAACCGGAAAGCCGCAAACCGGGCCGCGGCGCGGTTTGCCAACGGGACAGCCATGGTGTATGGTTTTGCTTCGAGTGTCAATCGAAGTCTGGGACTCCGAGCCTCCTTGAGGCCCCCACCGGGAGGTGAGCCCCCCCAGCCGTGATCCCCACTTCATCGCATCCAGGAGAATGTCGGTCATGAATCCCTATTCACAGTATCACCAGGAATTTTCCAGGAACGGTTTCGTCAGGCTCAAGGGCTACCTGACGTCCGAGGAGGTGAGCAACCTGGAGGAGAATCTGGAGCGCTACGTTCGCGAGATCGCGCCCGGCCTGCCCCCCACCGACGTCTTTTACGAGATCCAGGGGCGCGCGGAAACCCTCAAGCAGATGCAGCAAATGGAGACGCACGACCCCTTCTTCCAGTCCATTACCGTTCTGCCCAAGTTCGCCAGGCTGGCCGAGGCCCTGCTCGGCACGCCGGTGGTTCTCCGAGGAGTGGAGCTGTTCAACAAGCCGGCCGGACTCGGAAAGCCCACGCCGCCCCACCAGGACGGCTACTATTTCTGCCTGCTCCCCAGCCAGGCCGTCACTCTGTGGTTCCCGCTGGATCCCGTGAGCGAGGAGAACGGGTGCATCCGCTACGTGCGAGGCTCACACCGGAAGGGCATCCGCCCCCACAACGTGTCCAACATCCTGGGGTTTTCCCAGGGTCTGAGCGACTGGGGGCCCGAGGATGCAGCCGCCGAAGTCAAGGCGCTGGCCTCTCCGGGCGACCTGCTGGCCCACCACTGCGACATCATTCACCGTGCCGATGCCAACCCCAGCCGGATTTCCCGCAGGGCTCTGGCCATCGTCTACGACGCCGCCTCCTCCACCATCGACGAGGCAGCCCAGGCCCGCTACAAGCAGTCCTCGACGGCCCAGCGGGTTGATTTGCAGTCCCGGTGAAACAACTCGACGCACCAACACCCGGAGTTGCCCCCCCTGTTCGGCCGAGGGGCGCGACATCGACGCCCGCTGCTGCAAGTTCTGCGGCGCGCGCTCGCAGGCTTGCCGGGGATGTAGAGTGGGAAATCCTTGAACGACTCCGGGGGGGAGCGTCTCCTACTCGACTCTCAGACGGACAAATCGAATCTGTGTCACCGACACCTCGGTAGCCCAGAATGTCGCCAGGATGTCGCCGTCGGCCAATACTGTGGCCATGGGAGCCCCGAAGGCGATGCTGTCATGGGACCGCGGGTAGGATTCGGGCGCATCGGTCCCGATCTTGTCTCGGCCGCTGGCATCCCAGACCTGGACCTGGTTGTCGAGGTCCCAGGTGAGTCCCCCGTCCTGGGAGCAGGCGGCGAAAAACCCGGGAGGGTTGGTCTCCCGCACGGTATAGACGACCGCCATGCGGCCCCCGCCCAGGTCCACGGCCCAGTTGGTCTGGCCGGGGATGTTGGTCGGCACGGGCGCCGACCATTCCCGGCCATCCGGCGAACCAGTGGATGCGTGCAGGGTCAGGTTCTCCCCCGACTCGAGATCGGCCGTCCAGAACAGGGCGAACAGACTGTCGTCGCGCTGCCGGATGACTCTGCCGTGCCAGTGTCCCTTGCCGGTCTCCGATCCGACCCCGAAGGTCACCGGCTCTCCCCAGCTTCGGCCTTCGTCCGAGGAAAACAGACCCACCGTTCTGGGCTTGTAGGGACCGGGGTCGTGGTAGGCGTGCCACTGGTCGAAGGCCTGGAACCAGTCGCCGTTCGACAAGACCACCATGGAGCAACTGGGGGTGATCACCAGGCCTTGGGGAGCCTGCAGGACCTGCGGCCCCGACCAGCCGGCCCCCTTGTCGCCGGACCGGTAGAAGAGAGTATCGGCCGGGAAGATGCCGCCGGTCTGCTCGTTGAACAGGGGATGGGTCGGATCGGAACGGTCCCAGCGCTGGGCCGTCAACACCAGAGAGCCGTCGGACAGACAGGCGCCCATGGGAGCGTGGTAGGAGTAGGCCCGGTCGTCCCCGTCGGCGTCATGGATCAATCCCTCGGTCCGCCAGCTCCGCCCACCGTCGCTGGAGCGGGCCTGCATCATTGCCGAATCCACGCTGTAGAGAGCTTGACCCCGCTGAAAGGTACAGAGCACTTCCCGCGGCGCCAACTGAACCAGAAAGCTGTGAGAGGCGAAATGGAACTCGTAGCCCGGATTGGTGTTGCGGTAGACGACCCCTTGGTCTACGAGACGGATGCGTGCCATGAACCTTTTCCGGAGGCCGGCCGTTACACTTCTTCCGGGCTTGCCATGCGGTAGCCCACCCCGCGTACGGTGAAGATATAGTTGGAACGGCCCGGATCATCGCCGATCTTGTGGCGGAGCCTCTTCACGTAAGTGCGAACCAGCCGAGGGTCGCCTTCCTGTTCCTCCCTGCCCCACACCTGGCGAAGCAGCGAATCGTAGCTGACGACCCGTCCCGAGTTGACTGAAAGCACTTTGAGCAAATCGAACTCGGTAGCCGTCAGCTCCCGCGGGCTTCCCGCCACCGTCACCCGGCGTCCCGCGTAGTCGACCGCAAGGTCCCCCAATAGGAAAGTCTCGGAAGGCTCGACCAATCTGCGAAGGACCGCCTGGACTCTCGCTACCAGCTCGGTCGGCGAGAAGGGCTTGACGATGTAGTCGGCGGCCCCTTTCTGCAGCGCCTTGGCGATCGTCTCGTCCCTTCCGTAGCCCGAGATGAAGATGACCGGCAGGTCGGCCATCTCCGGAATTCTCTCCATCAACTCGATGCCATCGGTCCCGGGCAGCACCAGGTCCAGCAGTACCAGTTGGGGCTTCTTCGTCCTGATCAGATGGGGCACTTCCCGCGGGTTTCCAGTCAGATGCGGCGAGTAGCCCGCCGCCGACAGTGAGTCCCGAACGAGCCGGAGCGTCAGCGGGTCGTCGTCGACGACCAGAATCCGTGTTCCGGTCATTGGTTCCCGAGGCGAATCCGAGGAACCGCGACCGAAGCCGGCACGGACAGGCCCGGCGGCCTCTTCGGCTATCGGAATCGTGAAAGTGAAGCGCGTGCCCAGGCCCGCTCCGCCACTCTCCGCGCGAATGCGGCCCCCGTGGGCCTCCACCAGTCCCTTGCAGATGGCCAACCCCAGCCCGCCCCCCCTGATCCCGGTCTTGCTTTCTCCCGCGTGCGCATACTTGCGAAAGAGGTGAGGCAATTGCTCCGGTGGTATGCCGCGGCCGTCATCCGAGACCGAGATCGCCACATGCATCCTATCCCGCACGGCTGACACCCGGATGGGGAACGTCTCGGGAGAGTGCTTCGACGCATTGGAAAAGAGATTGTTGAGAACCTGGAGGATGCGTGGACGGTCGGCCAGCACCCGGGGCAGGTCCGGGGGCAGATCGATCAGCAGGGCGTGCCGGCTGTTTCCACTCAGAAAGGTGTTCCTGGCCTGCTCCACCAGTTCGGCCACCTTCGCCGGCTCCGGCCTGACCGACAGAATGCCCGCCTTGATATTCCCCACGTCCATCAGGTCGCTGATCAGGCCCCGCATGTGATCGGCCTGTTCTTCTATGATGCGGAAAAACTGCAGAATCTCGGCCAGATCCGGAGCCGGCGAGGCGTCCAGCATGGTTGTGGCCGACCCCTTGATGGAAGTGAGCGGCGCTCGCAGTTCGTGACTCACCAGGCTCAGAAACTCGGCCCTCGACCGTTCCAGTTCCTCAAGCGGCGCCATGTCCTGCAAGGTGACGATCACCGACTCGACGGCGCCGTCTTCGGAATGGATCGGCGTGGCGTTGACCAGCGTGGCGGCGCTCCGGCCGCCGGGGACCCCGATCACCATTTCTTCCGCGCGCACCATCTCCGCTGTGCTCAGCATCTTGGCAAGGGGGAAGTCTTCCAATGAGATCTTCCGTCCGTCGGCGCGCCGGCACGTTATGACCTTCAGCAACCGCTGCACTGGCTGATCGTCCGGGCTCAGCCCCTCGACAATCCGCCTCGCCTCCCGATTGAACAACACCGGATAGGCCATCTTTGCGTCGAAGACTATGACGCCCACCGGCGTGGTGTCGACCAGCGCCTCCAGGTCGGTCCGGGCCCGATGCTCGTCGCGGTAGGTGCGCGCGTTGGCGATCACCGTCCCCGCCTGAGCGGCGAACAACACCAGAACCGCTTCGTCCTCGCTGGTGAATTCCCTTCCATCTATCTTGCCGGCCAGAAAGAAGTTGCCGACATGCACCCCTCTATGGCGCATCGCCGTTGCCTGCAGGGTCTTCGGCAGCACCGGCTCCGGGGAAAAGCCAAGCGACTGGACGTAGCCGTGCAGGTCCGGCAGTCTCAGCGTCCCTTCAACGTTCCGCAAGTGTTCGAACAGCCGCGGACCGTCGGCCCAGTCGAGCATCCGGCGGTGCTCTTCGGGTGTGTAGCCGGAAGAGACGAAGTCCTCGATCTTCCCCGAGTCACCGAAGGTCGTGATCCCGCCATGGCGGGAACCGGTCAGCGCACGGGCGCTCTCCACAACCTCAGTCAAGACGGTGTCGAGTTCGAGGCTTGCACTGATGCGAAGGCTGGCCGCGCTCAGTTTGGAGATGCGGTCCCGCAGCACCTCGATCTCCTGCATCAAATCGTCTCGACTCTTCAATTCCCTACCCTCCTCCGAACCCGCAACCCATCCCGGTTCCGGGCCGCCATGCGCTCTTTCTCGGCGCAGCAGCCGCGCCCTGACCGAGGCGAGATCCACGGCCGCCAACCTCGCCGTCCCGGCCAATCAATTCATAATAATAACACTAGATTGGCCGAATTATTCACACCTTTGATATAGATTTTTTCGACATGATCAGAGGAGATTCCGGGCGCCAGCGTCCTGTCCGAGAAACAGGATCTTGGAAACAGGTATACTGGACGCCACTCATCCATCGGAACCGAACTCACCGAGGAGACACCATGCTCTCGCGACTTCCCATCCTGGTGGCCCTTGCCGCCCTTTCGCTCGGCTTGGGCTGTCAATCGCCGACGACGGAGCCATCGGGCGCCGTCGACCTGCTCGACGATTTCGAGAAGGACTTTTTCGTTGCCTTTGGAGACCCGGCTTCCTGGAAGGCCGAGGGCGGCATCTTCCAGTGCAGCGGCACGCCCAACGGGTACATCTGCTCCCGCAAATCCTACTCCAACTACGTTCTGGCGCTGGAGTTCCGCTACCCCGAGCAGGCCGGCAACAGCGGCGTGTTCCACTACATCTCCGGAGAGCACAAGGTCTGGCCGGCCTGCGTGGAGGTCCAGGGCCTCTATCCCCGGCTGGCTCAGATCTTTCCCCTGGGGGGCGCCGAGGGTCCCCGAAGCGATGGCGATGAGGAGGCGCGGACCAGGGCCCGCAAGCCCCACACCGAATGGAACCGGCTCGAGATCACCTCACGGGACGGTGTGATCGGGGCCAGGCTCAACGGCGTCTTCATCGGCGAGAGCGGGCCCTATCCCGTCCGCCAGGGGCCGATCGGACTCCAGTCGGAAGGAGCGCCGGTGCATTTCCGCAATATCGAGATCCGGGAGTTGTGAGGCAAGGCTCTCAGGCCAGCAGCGCTTTCACCACTTGGGCGGGTTCGACGCCGGTGAGCTTGGCGTCCAGGCCCTGGTGGCGGTAGGTGAATCGCTCGTGGTCGATGCCGAACAGGTGAAGGATGGTAGCCTGGTAGTCCCGGATGTGGACCGGGTCCTTGACGATGTTGTAGGAGAAATCGTCGGTCTCTCCGTGAACCACGCCGCCCTTGATGCCGGCCCCGGCCATCCACAGGCTGTAGCAGCGGGGATGATGGTCGCGTCCGTAGTTGGTGGGCGTCAACTCACCCTGGGAGTAGATGGTGCGGCCGAATTCCCCTCCCCAGATGACCAGCGTGTCTTCGAACAGGCCCCGCTCCTTCAGGTCCTGAATCAGCGCCCAGGAAGCCCGGTCGACGTCCCGGGCCTGAGCCGGGAGCACTTCGGGGGCGGAGGAGTGGACGTCCCAGCCGCGGTGGTAGATCTGCACGAAGCGCACCCCCCGCTCCACCAGCCGCCGGGCCATCAGGGCGGCGTTCTGGAACTTGCCGGGCTGCCGGGCTTCCTCCCCCCAGCGCTTGAAGGTGCTTTCCGGCTCGCCGGAAAGATCGCTCATCTCAGGCACCGAGGACTGCATGCGAAAGGCCATCTCGTACTGCTCGATGCGGGCCAGGGTCTCCGGGTTCCCCACCTCCTGGTGCCGCATGCGGTTGAGCTCGCCGAGACCGTCCAGCATCTTGCGCCGCACCTGGCGGGAGACGCCCCCGGGGTCCTTGAGGTAGAGCACGGGATCGTCTCCTCCGCGCAGCCCCACGCCAGCATACTTCGGAGAGAGGAATCCCGAGCTCCACAGCTTGGCCGAGATGGCCTGCACCCCCGCCTTGGGATGGCTCTTCTCGGCGTTCATCACCACGAAGGTGGGCAGGTCCCGGTTCATGCTGCCCAGACCGTAGGCGATCCAGGAGCCGATGCAGGGCCGTCCCGGAACCTGCCGGCCCGTCTGGATGAAGGTGATGGCCGGCTCGTGATTGATGGCCTCGGTGTGCATGGAGCGGATGATGGCGATGTCGTCCACCATGCGGGCCGTGTAGGGCAGCAGCTCCGAGATCCAGGCGCCGCTGCCGCCGTGCTGCTTGAAGTCGAAGACGGAGGGGGCAATGGGAAAGCGCGCCTGGCCCGAGGTCATGGTGGTCAGGCGCTGCCCCCGGCGCACCGACTCCGGAAGGTCCTTGTCGTACCACTCCCTCATCCTGGGCTTGTAGTCCAGCAGGTCCATCTGAGGCGGCGCCCCCATCATGTGAAGGTAGATGCAGCGCTTGGCCTTGGGCGCAAAATGGGGCAAATGGGCCAGCCCGCCAACCGACTCGGTCCCGCCGGCGGCGGCCAGGAGATCCTCGGCCAGAAGGCTGCCGAGGGCGATTCCGGCGATTCCCCTGGCTCCCCGAAGGAAGAAATGACGCCGGGTTTCCGTCAGGATGGCTTCCTGGTGTGGATGCATCTCGAATCCCTCCCATTGCAAGACGGGGTCCGGAGGCCCGGACGCTCCCGGGGTTCCGGTCGCCCTCCGGGCCTTGGGGACCCGGCCGGCCCCTACTTGTTCAGGACCTCGTCCAGGTTCATCAACTGGCTGGCCAGCAGGGTCCAGGCGGCCGACTCGGCCGGCGGCAGCGCCTCGTCGGGCGCCGACTCTCCGGTTGCCAGCAGCTTCCCGGCCTCTCGTGAATTCGAACCGTAGTGCTCGACAAACTCGCGGTAGGTCCGGCGGGCCACGGCCCGCTCCCCCGCTTTCAGCTCGCGGGCCAGCAGCCGGGTGGTGATGAAGTCCAGCCGCTGGTCGAACCCGGCGCCGGCTTCTCGCATGGCCCTCTGAGCCAGGGTGCGGGCGGCTTCCACGAACTGGGTGTCGTTCATGGTGACCAGCGCCTGCAGCGGCGTATTGGTCCGCTCCCTCCGCACGGTGGCGTGCTCGCGAGTGGGGGCGTTGAAGATTTCCATGGAAGCCGGCGGCGCCGAGCGTTTCCAGAAGGTGTAGAGACTGCGGCGGTAGAGCTTGGAGCCGCTGTCCGGCTGGTAGATCCGGGTGTTGCTGGTGGGCATGGCCACCCGCTTCCAAACCCCTTCCGGCTGGTAGGGCTTGACGCTGGGCCCCCCGATCTTGCGAACCAGCAGACCGCTGGCCGCCAGGGCGTAGTCCCGGATCATCTCACCGTCCATGCGGAAGCTGGGCCCGCGGGACAGCAGCAGATTGCGGGGATCCTTCTCGAGCTTCCCGGGGGTGAGCGCGGCCGCCTGGCGATAGGTGGCCGAGGTCACCAGGGTGCGAAAGAAGCGCTTGACGTCCCAGCCCGAGCGGCGAAACTCCACTGCCAGCCAGTCCAGCAGGGCCGGATGGGAGGGCCGCCTTCCCTGGGAGCCGAAGTCGTCGCTGGTTTCCACCAGCCCCGTCCCGAACACTTGCTGCCAGTAGCGGTTCACCGCAACCCGGGCCGTCAGCGGATTGGAGGGGGCGACCAGCCAGCGGGCCAGGCCCAGCCGGTTGCGGGGCCAGGAGGCCGGCATGGGGTGGAGAGCCGAGGGCGTCCGAGCCTTCACCAGCTCGCGCGGCTGATCGTAGAGGCCGCGGTAGAGGACATGGGCCTCGGGTCGGCCGCCGGCCTTCTCCTGCATGACGTGGGTGATCCCGCCTCGCCGCCGCACCTCCCGCCACTCCCTCTCGATCTCCCGGGCGCGGGCCATCAGCCCGCGAAAACGGTCGTCCACCACGGCCAGGTAGTAGAGGCGCAAGGCCGACCGCTCCTCGGGGGACAGCGCCCGGGGTTTCTTGTTGCCGGCGCTTTCCAGCCTGGACCAGAGCGACACCAGCCTGGCTTCCCGGGGCGAGATGGCGCGATTGAAGATTCTCACATCGGCGATGCCGCCCCCTGAGAAGCTGCTCACTTCGGGAACGGCCAGGTCGCCGACCTTGGTCAGGCCCCGGCCCAGATAGAGCGGCCGGTCGGTGCGGATGCTGCCCTCGACCCGGGTGAAGTACTCGCTGCCCTGGGACTCGATGGTCTCGCCGTTCCAGTAGAGGGCCAGACCGGCCCGCTCTGCCGAGCCGTCATAGGTCAAGACAATGTGGGTCCACTCTCCCGGAGGCAGCCTCCGGGTGTTGATGGGACGGATCTGCACCGAGCTGGCCGGCTTCTCGGGGGCCGGCTTTTCTCCCGTCAGGGTGAGGACGAGCTGCCGCGAGCGGCTGATCAGGGTCCAGCCGCGGGAGTGATCGTCGGGGTCGGACTGGCCCATCACGGCAAAGGTCCCCACCACCTTGGGCTGGTAGTACCACAGGGCGATGGAAAAGGGCGTGTCGGTGTCGAGCTCCAGGCTGGGCAGCTCCGCCCACGACTCCTCCCCGAACCGCAACGAGCGTTGGTTCCGTGCGGGCCCCTCGCGCACTCTGGCTCCCTGACGCAGGAGGACCTTCTTTCGCTTTCCTTCGATCTCGGCGGAGGCCTTGCGGCCCAACCGGAGCCGCAGCAGCTCCGCCGATGCCTCCAGCGGCGTTTGCAGCGCACGGTGGCCGCCGCCGGCCAGCCAGTCGGAGAAGGCGCCGTCGTCGGAAGCGGCGCAGCTCTCGATCGCCTCCTCCACTTCAGCGGCTTCCCGGCGAAGCCGGCTCCAGCGGTCCAGGTCCTGAGCCTCCGGAACCACCAGCACCGGCGGGGGATCGGAGATGTTGCCGTCCATCACGTACTGGGTGGTGTTCCTGAAGAAAGCCGTCAAGGCGTAGAAGTCCCGCTGGGAGATGGGGTCGAACTTGTGGTCGTGACAGGTGGCGCATCCCACGGTGAGGCCGAGAAAGACCAGGCCGGTGGTATCGGCCCTGTCCTTGGCGTAGATGGCCTCGTACTCTTCGGGAATGACCCCGCCCTCGTTGGTGGTGATGTTGCAGCGGTGAAAGCCGGTGGCCACCAGCCGGTCCAGGCCGGCCTCGGGCAACAGGTCGCCCGCGATCTGTTCGACCGTGAACTCGTCGAAGGGCTTGTTCCGGTTGAAGGCCCGGATCACCCAGTCGCGGTAGGGCCACATCTCCCGAAAGTTGTCGATGTGGATGCCGTGAGTATCTCCGTAGCGGGCCGCATCCAGCCAGTAGCGGGCCCGGTGCTCGCCCCAGTGCTTCGACTCCATGAGGCGGTCGACCAGGGCCTCGTAGGCGTTGTCGGAGTCGTCGGCCAGGAAGGCGGCCAGGGTTCCCGGATCGGGAGGCAGCCCCGTCAGGTCCAGGGCCAGGCGGCGGGCCAGAGTAGGCTTGTCGGCTTCGGGAGCCGGCGCCAGTCCCTCGGCTTCCAGCCGGGCCAGGATGAAGCGGTCCAGGGGGTTGCGCACCCAGTTGGTGTCTTTTACCGAAGGCGGTTCGGGCCTGCCGATGGGCTTGAAGGACCAGTGCCGGTCCCAGGCGGCTCCCTGTGCGATCCACTCCCGGAGCGTGTCGATCTGCTGGCCGTTCAGGGGCCTCTTGGAGTGGGAAGGCGGCATCCGCAAGGCTGGCTGGGAATGGGAGATGCGCTGGTAGAGAAGGCTGGCCTCGGGGTCGCCCGGGACGATCAGGCTTCCGCCCGGCCTCTGCGAAAAGGCTCCCTCCCGCGTATCCAGCCGCAGATCCACCATCCGGGTGGCCGCGTCGGGGCCGTGGCACTCGAAGCAGTGGTTGGAGAGGATGGGACGAACGTCCCGCTGGAAGTCGACGCCGGCTGGGCTCGAGGGGGCCGGCTCGGACGAGGAGCGGATCACCCCCGGCAGCACCGCCGCCATCACCACAAAGGCGCCCGTTACGACCCTCACCGGCTTGCCTCCAAATCGAGAAGTTGGCCCCGGTATTCTAGCCGATTCCGGGGGGAAATCTCCAGTGCTGCAATCCGGGTCAGTGGACCTTCTCCGGGCTCATGATCTGCTCCAGGACGTCCATGCCCACCTGCCGGCTCCAGGCCTCGGTCAAGCGGTCGAACAGCGGGCCCGGCTTCCCGTCGCCGATGATCAGCCCGTTCACCCGGGTGACCGGGCCGATGCCGTAGGGAGTGGTGGCCAGGAAGGCCTCGTCGGCATTCACCACGTCGTGAACCTGCAGATTCTTCTCGATGAAGGGAATCTGCAGCTCCCGGCACAGCTCGCTCACGTTGAGCAGGCTGATGCCCCCCAGGATGTTGCGGCTGGTGGGCGACAGCACTCTTCCGTTCTTGGCGATCAGGAAGTTGGCGCCGCTGGCCTCGCTGATGTTGCCGTCCAGGTCGAGCAGCACGGTGATGGCCTTTGGATCGACCAGGCGGGCCTCCTGCTCCGCCAGCCACCAGTGCAGCCGGCTGCGGTTCTTGACCTTGGGATCGAGGCATTCGGGGGGCACGTGCCGAATGGAGGGAATGACCACGTGGGCCCCCTCCCGGAACAGCGGCTGCCAGGTGGCGAACTGCATGGGATAGGTGTGGATGCAGAAGGTCGGCCCCTGGTGCACGGCCCCCTCGGGCAGTCCGCCGTAGACGGCATTCTCCCCGGGGGTGACGAAGTAGACGATGGCCAGGTCGTCCGACTGGCCGATTCCCTGCAGGTTGTGCTCCAGCAGCTCCAGGGTGACCTCGCGGGTCTCCTCCTGGGTCAGGAGCGGCTGGATGCGGGCGTACTTGCAGGATGCATAGAAGCGGGTCAAATGGTCGTCCAGGCGGAAGGGCTTGTGACCATAGGTCCGGACCAGGTCGGTCACGGTGGCCCCCATGATGATGCCCCAGTCGTAGTAGGCGACCCGGGCTCGAGAGGCCGGTACGATGGCGTCTCGAAAGTAGACGACGGGTTCGAAAGCCGGCATGGCATCCTCCCTTTCTCACACGGTGGCGTTGGTTGGTTGATCGGATAGCCTGGATTATTGTCTCACAGGGATGAGCAGGATGGATCCGCCGGACCCATCAGTAACTGAGAAAACCGCCATCCACAATCAGCGTGGTTCCCTGTACGAAGCTGGCGTCGTCGGAGGCCAGGAAGGCGGCGGCGCCCCCGATCTCCTCCGGCAGCCCACGTCGGGCCAGCGGGGTTTTTCGAACATAGGTGCGGTCCACCCCCAGATCCTGCAATTCCTGGCCGAGCTGCTGGTTCTTCTCCACCACGATGTCGCCCGGCGCGATCCCCACCACCCGGATGCCGCGGGAGGACAGGTCCAGGGCCATGGCCCTGGTCAGCCCCTCCATCCCGCCCTTGCTGGCGCAGTAGGCGGCCGCCCAGCTCTGGGCCGCGTAGGCCCCGACCGAGGAGATGTTGATGATGACGCCCTTCCCCCGGGAGGCCATGTGGCGGGCGGCGAGCTGGGAGCAGAGAAAGGTCCCCTTCAGGTTCACGTCCAGGATGTTGTCCCAGGCCTCCTCCGAACACTCCAGAAAAGGGGTGAGCGCCGGCAATCCGGTGACGGCGGCATTGTTGACCAGGATGTCGATCTGCCCGTAGCGGCGCAGCGTCTCCTCGAACAGCCGCTCCACCTGAGGCCGGGAAGAGACGTCACAGGCCAGGGCCCGGCCGCCCAGCTCTGCCGCCGTCCGTTCGGCCACCTCCAGGCGGCGTTGAGCCAGCATCAAGCGGGCGCCCTCGCGGGCGAAGCACTGGGCGATCCCCTTGCCGATACCGGTGCCTCCCCCGGTGATGACGGCCACTCTGTCCTTCAGTTTCATGGTTTCCTCTCCTGCAGCTCCCGTTTCGGCCTGGGCCGGGCGGTTGCGGTTCCGAGGGAAGCGTTCCGAACCTCAGGCCTCGGAAGCCAGGGCCGCGATGTTCTCGCCCGGGAAGATGCGGGGCGTGGCCCGCACCAGCATCAGCACGCCCTCCGCCGGGGCGGTGATCTCCTCGACCACCCTGCCCTCCAGGCTGCGGATGATGCCCAGCAGGTCCCCCCGGCGCACTCGCGCGCCGATCTCCAGGGCGGCGAAGAACAAGCCTCCCTGCCGGCACTTGATGGCCACGTCCATGTCTCCGGGTCCCCCCAGCAGCCAGGGTTTGTAGCCTGCGGGCAGGCCCGCGCCCTCCAAAACCGTCATGTCGAGAAATTTCAACAGGTTGGCCAGCCCCTGGGTGTAGCAGTCCACGTCCTCGGGCCGCACGTGGCCGGCTCCGTAGGCCTCGGTATAGAGAGAGGGGATGCCCAGCTCCAGTGTAGCCGAGAGGGTCCTCCCCGGAGAGGTGTTGGGATGGGCCCAGACCACCGGGGCTCCAAAGGCGAGGGCGGCTTCGCGGGCGACGGCGGCCTGCTCCCCCAGCATGGAGTAGCCGCAAAGAGTCAGCATGTGATAGTTGCGCCCCGAGCTGTGCAGGTCGATGTAGAAGTCGGCATGGCGCAACACCCGCAGCAGCACGGCCCGGGCCAGCCGCTGGCTGAAGCTGCCGCCGGCGCTCCCCGGAAACACCCGCGCCATGTTGAGGGAGTCAACCGGATTGCAGCGGATGCCGAGCCAGAAAGCCGTCAGGGTGACGATGGGCACGGCCACGAAAGTCCCTGCCAGCCTGTCTGGGTCCAGGGCCTCGTAGGTCCGGTAGATGGCTTCCATCCCCTCGTATTCGTCGCCATGAACCCCGGCCGTCACCACCAGCGTGGGACCGTCCTTGCGGCCCCTCGCCGTCAGGACGGGCATGGACAACGTCTCGCCGTCGAACTGCAGGGCCATCTCGGCGGCGATGCGGTCTTCCGGGCAAAAGCCGCTGGAGGCCAGAAAGCTCTGCCGGGCCAGGTCTGCCAGGCCCTCGGGCAGGTCCACCGAAAAGGAGCGGATCTCCTTGGACTCCTTGCCAATGGCATTGATGTCAAACTCGGGTGGTCGGCTCATTTGATTTTCTCATTCATTCAGGGTAACCGGGGCGCCCTGCCTCCAGGACCGGATGATGGCCTCGACAATGCGCATGGACTGAATGGCCTCCCGGGCCGGGCTCTCCGGCGGACGGCGGCCGGCCACCGCCTCCAGAAAGGCCTGGTGCTCGGCTGCCATCAAGGGGTCCCTCTCCAGTTCGAAGGTGCGGACCGTCTCCGACTCGGGTTCGCGATTGCCCAGGCGCAGCGAGCCGGAGCGCAGGTCGAAGAGGGCCCAGCCCCGGTCCCCGATGACTTCGCAGGAGCCCTGATCGGGGTGCTGCACGTAGTTCATGTGAATGGTGGCGATCAGCGGCTCCTGGTACTCCAGGGTGACGGCCATCAGGTTGGGATTGGATTGCAGGGGCAGGTCTCCTCCCCGGCATCCGGCGGCATAGACCCTGACCGGCATCTTCCCCAACCACCAGTGATAGAGGTCGGGTTGGTGGGCATAGTCCATGGCGATGGCCCCCTCCACCTCGGCCTGGTGCCGGGAGACGGAGTTCATCAGGGTGAGATAGGTCCCCACGTGGAAGTGCAGCGACAGGATGCGCCCGAAGGCTCCTTCCCGGATTAGCTCCTTCAGGTGCTGCATCACCGGATGGAAGTGGTAGGTGAAGCCCACGCTGAAGACCCGGGGGCCGGCCTCCGCCGCCTCGAGCATGCGCCGAGCCCCGGCCAGGCTGTCGCTCATGGGCTTTTCGCAGAGCACGTGGCAACCGGCCTGGAGCGACCGAATGGCCATGTCGGCATGCAATCGATGGGGGGTGGCGATCACCACCATTTCCGGGCCGGTGGCCAGCAGGCTCTCGAAGGATGAATGGGTGGGAACTTGGCCCACTTCGCGCAAGGCCCGCTGCAGGTGGTCGGGGTGGGATTCGCACAGTTCCACCGCAAGCTCCGGCCGGGCCGACAACACCCGGGCGTGCCGGCGCCCGATGGACCCGCAGCCGACCACCGCGATGCGCCTCTTGGCCATTGTTCGCTTGCCCTTCAGATCAGATCTCGTCGACGTTGATGAGAGGCATGGAGGCGCCCTCCAGCATGGCGTCGATGGATTCCAGGTGCTTGAACCCTCCCCCGGTGACCAGGCACACCACCTTCTCGGCCGACTTCACCAGCCCCTGGCGGACCGCCCGCTCCAGGCCGGCCAGCGCTGTGGCCCCGGCGGGCTCGGTATAGATGCCTTCCTCCCGGATGAGGCGGCGCTGCCAGGCGTAGACGGCCTCATCGGACATCATCTGGCCCGAGCCGCCACTGGCCAGCACCGTGTCCAGGGCCACCTGGGCGTCCAGCACGGCGGCGACCTGGAGCCCGGAAATCCGGCTGGTGCAGGTGACCGCCTGGGCGCGGGTTTCATTCCTGCTCAGCGGTCCCACCACCGTGGCGCACCCCTGGGGCTGGGCGGCGTGCATCCTGGGAACCCGGTCGATGCGACCCTCCCGGAACCACTCCCGGTAGCCCTGATAGCACTGGTAGAACAGGCCTCCTCCGCCAATGGGACCGAAGACGTGATCGGGGGCGCCGCCGAGCTGCTCGCAAACCTCGAAGGAGATGGTCTTCACCCCGGCCATCTGCCGGGGGCTGATGCAGGTGGCCGAGATCAGCAGGACGGCCTCGCTGGTGCGGGCTCTGGCTTTGAGCCGCTCCACCACCGAGTTGGTCCCCGACTCGGTGACCCCGAACTTCCGGACCCGGATCACCCGGGCGCCGTAGGCCTCGGCCTGCACCAGCTTCTGGCGGGAGGCCGTCTCCAGCACGTACAGGTCCAGCTCGAAGCCGAAGCGGGCCGCATAGGCGGCCAGGGCCGAGCCGGTATTGCCGGACGAGGTGGCCAGCATCCGGTCGCGCTTCTCCTCGACCATCAAGGAGGCGGCCATGCTGGCGAAGCGGTCCTTGTAGGACCCCGAGGGGTTCTGGAATTCCAGCTTGAAATAGAGTTGGTCCAACCCCAGCGAGGGGCCGATCTGACGGCTGCGAACCAGGGCGGTGTCGCCCTCGCCCAGGGAGGCGACGTTGCTTCTGTCCTTCAGGGGCAGGTTGTCGAAATATTTCCACATGGGGCTGGAATTCGTGGTCCGACGGGTCCGGTCTCGGAGTCCCCGCCATCATAGATTCGAGGCCTTCCGCCATCAACAAAAAAGATTGGAGCGGGGGGGAGCGATTCGGATGAGTGGCGGTTGCCGAACAGGGGCTGGGCCTTTTGGAGAGGCAGCGCGTTCCGGAAGGAAGCTGTTAAGTCGCCGCGTCCGCGGCTACGGTAGTGCCGGGTACACACGACCCCAGGCTACCGCCTGGGGCTACCCTGAGCCGCTGCTACGCAGCTCTACAAGGATGGCTTGTAGGAACCGCTTTCCCGGCAACCCAAGTCAACCACGGCTTCGCCGTTCTTTCCGAAGTCACGATCCCGCGTGAAGCAAGGAAATTTTTTGAATACATGGACTCCCGGAACGTACGTGGTTTGACCCGCCCCCATCCTGTCGTGCGGTTCATTTGAGGATTGGCGACTGATCGCAAGTGACCAACGAACACCAGCGAACCCGAATCCAGGCAAACCTCCTTGTTGGGGGGCTAGCGGAATCTTGGGCCCTCAGCCGGAGACAATCGTTAAAAAATCCTATCCTCCGGCAGTGTCGTGGGTTAGGTGAGAGCTGCGAAGCTGCGGTTGAAGTCGGTAAGCTGGCGAGACGCCTCCTACAGGCCATCCTCATAGAGCAGCGTAGCTGCGGCTCAGGGTAGCCCCGGGCGGCAGCCCGGGGTCGTATGGGTTCTGCGCCAACCCAGCCGCGAAGCGGCGAATAGGAAGCACCCGTTCCGGAAGGCATTGCTTCCCCAATGAAATCCTGCACGCGCCTCCCCCTCAAAGCGCGAGCGATTGGAAGCTTCCCACCCGCAAGCCCATGGGGCCCCCCACCTTGCTCCCCCAAAGCCTTTGGCTTACTATCTCTGCAACAGTCAGGAGCCCCATGAACGCTGACGTCTCCACATTGGACCGGGTCGAAGTCAACGGCGTCCGACTGGCCTATACCCAGTGCGGCCAGGGAGCCGACGTCGTTTTCCTGCACGGCTGGATGTGCAACCGGGCCTTCTGGCAACGGCAGTGCCGGGAGTTGGCGGGGCGAAACTTCCGCTGCACGGCGGTCGACTTCCGCGGGCACGGCGACTCTGAAGCGCCCACCGGGGGCTATTCCATTGAGCAACTGGCCGGCGACCTGAGCGCCATGATGGCCACTCTGGGGATAGGGCCCGCCGTCATCGTGGGTCACTCCATGGGGGGCATGGTAGCCCAGCACTTCTGCCTGGAACAGCCGCAGCAGATTGCCGCGCTGGTGCTGGTGGCGACCATCGCCTCCGATCGGGAAGACCGGCTGATCTCCAAGAGAATCACCTCCGATGCCCGCCGGGCGGGTTTTTCCCCCGCTTTCGACCGCCATTTCGATGCCTGGTTCGCTCCCGGCGCGCCGCATTCGCTTCGCGCCTGGGTCAAGAGGCAGATGCGTTCCACACCTGACGACCTCGGCCTGCAACTGGTTGGCGCCTACAGCCGCTTCGATCTCACCCGCAGGCTGGGAGAGATTCGGCGGCCGACGCTGGTGATCGGCACTCGATCGGACGACTCGGCCCCTCCCGGCCAGAGCCGCCGACTGGCCGAGTTGATCCCGGGCGCCCGACTGGCCCTGATCGAAGACTGCGGGCATTTTCCCATGCTGGAGAAGCCGGAATCGTTGAGCCGGGCTCTGCTGCACTTCCTGGAAACGCGGGCCGTTTCCCGCGAGAATTGACCATGCCCCGCAACCCCTGCCGCGTGGAGCACGACTTCCTGGGCCCCGTCCAGGTCCCGAGGGAGGCCCTGTACGGGGCCCAGACCCAACGGGCTCTGAATAACTTTCCCCTCTCGGGGGAGCGCCCCATCGGCGACTATCCGGTGCTGATCGAGGCGCTCCTCCGCGTCAAATGGGCGGCAGCCGAGGCCAACCGGACGGCGGGGTTCCTGGACGCCGAGGTGGCCGGGGCCATTGTCCAGGCGTCTCGGGAACTGATCGACCAAGGCGCCGGCCGCCATTTTCCCATCCATCGCTTCCACGGAGGAGGAGGCACTTCGGCCAACATGAACGCCAACGAAGTGCTGGCCAACCGGGCTGAAGAGCTCCTGGGAGGCCGCCGGGGCCAACACCGGCGGGTGCACCCCAACGATCACGTCAACCTTCACCAGTCCACCAACGACGTCTACCCCACCGCCTGCCGCATGGCCGTGATCGCTTCCCGGCCCTCGCTGTCCAAGTCCCTGGATCGGCTGGGGCAGGTTCTGCGAAACCGGGCCGCCCGGTTTCGAGACGTGCCCAGGGTGGCCAGAACCTGCCTTCAGGATGCCGTGGCCGTCACTTTCGGAGACCTGTTCGGGGGCTATGAAGCCGCTCTGGCCAGAGCCGCCAACCGGATCGCCCGCGACGTGGACGCGCTGCACGCCGTCAACCTGGGAGGAACCATCGTGGGGCGGCCCCAGGATGCTCCCAAGGGCTACCGGGAGCAGATCCTTCCCCGCCTGAGGGAAGTCAGCGGCGACCCTGCCTACCGCTTGGCGCCCAACCTCTTCGACGCGGCCCAGAACCCGGACGGCATGGTGGCCGTCTCCTCCGGCCTGGACCTGCTGGCGCGGACCCTCATCAAGATCGCCAAGGACTTGCGGCTGCTCGGTTCGGGCCCCGAGGCCGGCCTGGGGGAGATCCGGCTCCCCGCCGTTCAACCCGGCTCCTCCATCATGCCGGGCAAGGTGAATCCGGTGATTCCCGAGTTCGTCATCCAGTGCTGCTTTCAGGTCATCGGAAACCATGCGGCCAGCGCCGGCGTCCTGGACCACGGCGAACTGGACCTGAACGTCTGGGAGAGCGTCCTGCTGTTCAATGTGCTGGATTCGATGGGCTTGCTGGCAAACGCCGTTCACGCCCTGGCCGAGCGCTGCCTCAAGGAAGTGACGGCGGCGCCGGAACGCAACCGGCGCAACGCCGAATCCATCATCCCCCTGCTGACCGAGCTGGTGAAGTCTCGGGGCTACTCGGCCGTCAGCCGAATTTGCCGGGAGGCCGGAGGAGACGTGCAAAGGATCCGAGAGTTGTTGAAGAAGGAAGGCTGGATATAGAGAGAGCGTACCTCAGACCGACAAGCTGAAAAGAGAAATCCACGAAGGAACAGGAAGGACGACGAAGGACCACCAAAAGGAGAACGCCCCATGAAATCCCACGCCCCATCCCCTGCCGAAGCCGCCCCAACACCCGGGGAAGAAGCAACCCCAACGGAAATCGTGACCGTGCGCCCCACCGAGGAGGTGATGTCCAGGCAGCGCCTCCCCTATTTCTTTGGAGTCTCGGAGGAGACCTCCGGAGCCCGCGGCATCTCCATGAGCCTGGTGGTCATCCCTCCCGGCGGAGCGGCCGAACCCCACTATCATCGCGGCTTCGAAACCGCAATCTACATGCTGGAAGGAAGTGTGGAGACCCGCTACGGGAAGGGGCTGCGCCGGAAAGTAACCCACCGGCCGGGAGATTTCCTCTTCATTCCGCCCGGGGTGCCGCACCAGCCGGTCAACCTCAGCCACCGGGAACCGGCCCGGGCCATCGTGGCCCGCAACAACCCCAGCGCCAACGAAGAAGTGGTCTTTTACGATCCGTCCTCGGAGGATGTGGACTGAGGGGGGAGTGCCGAGGAATCAGTACTCTCACCTGAAACAAAGAGAGGGGTGAGGCTGTGCCAGTGTTGTGCGGGCGGGACGCCCGCGCTCCCGGCCTTCATCCCGTGACGGCGTCGCAGCCAGGCAGGTCCATCGGTCTTCGTGTCTATTCGTGTTCATTCGTGGTTCGCCTTTATTGACGATTGGGTGTTTCACCCTCGTATGATCCGCACCGTCGTCGGGGGCGGGGGCGGTGCTTGTATGGAACCTCGGCGAGTCTCAGGACCCTCGAAATGCCCGCAGCACGCCCTCGATCTCTCCAAGAATGGCGGGATCGTCGATCGTGGAGGGAACGGCGGTGTCCCGGCCGTCGGCCAGGTCCCGAAGGGTCCGGCGCAGGACCTTGCCGGAGCGGGTCTTGGGCAGGCGTTTGACCAGCAGGGCTTTCTTGAAGCTGGCCACGGCTCCGATGTCCGACCGGACGTCCCGGATGATCTCCGCTTCGATGGCCTCCCACTGGCGCTCCACGCCGGCCTTCAGCACCACGAATCCCATGGGGATCTGCCCCTTGAGCTCGTCCCGGGCCCCGACCACGGCGCACTCGGCCACGTCGGCATGGCCCGAGACCACCTCCTCCATTCTGCCGGTCGAGAAGCGGTGGCCGGCCACGTTGATGACGTCATCCACCCGTCCCATGACGAAGAGGTACCCGTCCTCGTCCTTGAAGCCGCCGTCGGCCGTAAAGTAGTAGCCGGGGAAACGGCTGAGATAGGACTCCAGAAAGCGCCGGTCGTCGTTCCACAGGGTCGGCAGGCAGCCCGGGGGCAGCGGGAGCCTGACGGCGATCAGTCCCTCTTCGCCGGGTCCCAGCACCCGGCCCTCGCCGTCGAGCACCTGGATGTCGTAGCCGGGAACGGGCTTGCCGGCCGAGCCGGCCTTGAGCGGTTGGGGAGAGAGCCCCATGCAGTTGGCGGCCATCGGCCAGCCGCTCTCGGTCTGCCACCAGTGGTCGATGACCGGAATCCCCAGCAGGCGGCCGGCCCAGTGAAAGGTGTCCGGGTCCAGCCGTTCACCGGCCAGGAAGAGAGTGCGCAGGCAGGAGACATCGTGATCCTTGAGGTGCTTCCCCTGCGGGTCTTCCTTCTTGATGGCCCGGAACGCGGTCGGGGCCGTGAACAGGACATTCACCCCGTGCTGGGACACCACCCGCCAAAAGGCTCCGGCGTCCGGCGTCCCCACCGGCTTGCCCTCGTAGAGCACGCTGGTGCAGCCGTGCATCAGGGGGCCATACACCGTAAAGGAGTGGCCCACCGCCCAACCGATGTCGGAAGCCGCCCAGAAGACGTCCCCCGCACGCGCGTCGTAGACGTTGTCCAGGCTCCACCTCAGGGCCACCGCGTGTCCGCCGTTGTCTCGAACCACGCCCTTGGGTTTCCCGGTCGTCCCGGAGGTGTAGAGGATGTAAAGGGGATCGGTCGCCTCCAGAGGCAGGCAATCCACCGGATCGGCGGCCGCCATCATTGCCTCCCAGTCCCGGTCTCTTCCCGGCTGGAGCGAGGCCCGCGCCTGCGGCCTCTGGTAGACCACGCAGACCGCCGGCTTGTGCTCGGCAAGATCGATGGCCCCGTCCAGCAGGGGCTTGTAGGGAATCACCTGCTGCACCTCGATCCCGCAGGAAGCGGTCACGATGGCCTTGGGGCGGGCATCGTCGATCCGAATGGCCAACTCCTGGGAAGCGAATCCGCCGAAGACGACCGAGTGCACCACTCCAATGCGGGCGCAGGCCAGCATGGCGATCACCGCCTCGGGGATCATGGGCATGTAGACGATCAGCCGGTCTCCTTTTTCCAGGCCGGCGGAACGCAGCGCTCCGGCGAAGCGGGAGACCTCCTGCTGCAGTTCACGGTAGGAAATCCGGCGGACGACTCCGGTGACCGGGCTGTCGTAGATCAGGGCGGTCTGCTCCGCCCGCCCGCTCTCGACGTGCCGGTCCAGGGCGTTGTAGCAGGTGTTGAGCTTGCCTCCCTTGAACCAGCGGACGAACGGCCCTCGCGACACGTCCAGGACACGGTCCCACTTGCGGTCCCAGTGCACGGCCTCGGCCGCCTCGGCCCAAAAGGCCTCCGGCGCCTCCAGGGAACGGCGATAGACGGTTTCGTAGGATGTGTTCATGAATCACGCCCTTCCTGGAAAGCTGTCGCCCCTGCCCGGCCCTTGACGGCTCCCTCTTGAGCCTTTTCCAACTCCTTCGTGGCCCCTTGTCGTCATTCGTGGTCCATCGAGGATTGCTCCATTTCCTCCGTCGCTTGTCAGCCCGAGGCCGCGCCGTCCGCGAACCGGTTCAAACCCAGATTTCGACCAGGGTCTTCCCCGCCCAGGCGCCGAAGTAGGCCAGGGCCAGCATGTAGGCGAACTGCAGCAGGGGCAGCCGCCAACCGCCGGTCTCCCTGCGAACCACGGCCACCGTGGACATGCACTGAAGGGCGAAGGCGAAAAAGATCAGCAGGGCCACCGCTGCCCCCGGGGTCAGGTCCTGCTTCAGAGCCTGCTGCAAACCCGGGGAATTTTTGTCTCCTTCTCCCTCTCCTCCCTCGATTCCATAAATGGTCCCCAAGGTGCCCACGATCACTTCTCGCGCCGCCAGGGAGGTGATCAGCCCGATGCCGATTTTCCAGTTGAATCCCAGGGGCTCGATGACCGGCTCCACCGCCTTGCCGACACTGCCCGCAAGGCTCCGGGAAATCTCCGGCGGCCGACCGTCGGTGCGAGGCACGCTGGCCAGAAACCAGAGCACCACTGCCGTCAACAGGATCACGGTGCCGGCGCGCTTGAGGAAGATGAGCGAACGGTCGGCCAGCCGCAGGCCGATGGACTGCAGGGTCGGCCAACGGTAGGGAGGGAGCTCCAGGGTGAAAGGCAGAGGGCTCCGGCGCTTCAGGAGGGTGGACTTCAGCAGCCAGGCGGTGGCGACGGCGGCCAGGAATCCCAGCAGGTAGAGCCCGATCATGGCCGCGGCCCGGGTGCCCAGCAACGGCCCCAGCAGAGGCTTCTCCGGCAGGAAGGCGGCGATGACCAGGGCATAGATGGGCAACCTGGCCGAGCAGGTCATGAAGGGGGCGATCAGTATGGTGGCCAGCCTCTCCCGCCGGCTCTCGATGGTGCGGGTGGCCATGATGGCCGGAATGGCGCAGGCGTAAGCCGACAGCAGGGGAATGAAGGCCTTGCCCTCCAGGCCCACCCGGGCCATGGTGCGGTCGGCGATCACCGCCGCCCGGGCCAGGTAGCCCGAATCCTCCATCAGGCCGATCAGAACAAACAGGAAGAGGATCTGGGGGAGGAACACCAGGACGGAGCCCACTCCGGCCCAAACCCCCTCCAGGAGGAGATCGCGGAACCAGGAATCGGGCAGCAGGGATCCTATCCACCCGCCCGAGACGGCGATAATGGCCTCGGTGCCGTCCATCAGGGGCTGGGCCAGCGTGAAGATGCTTTGAAAGACGGCGACCACCAGCAGCAGGAAAATCAGCGGTCCCGCCAGGGGATGCAGAAACGCCGAGTCCAGGCGCCGGCTCCAAACGGCCGCGGCCGGCGCCTGGTAGCCCGACCGGCCGGCGGCATGGACCGCCCAGCGGCGGCGGCTTCCGATATCCTGGAGCACCGGCAATTCCAGCCGCTCGTGGACGGCGGGGCGACCCGACAGGAAGGCGCGGATGGCCTCCAGCCCTTCACCCCTGGCGGCGCTGGCCTGGACCACCGGAACCCCAAGCTGCTCTTCCAGGCGGTTCCCATCCACCCGACCGCCCCGGCTGCGCAGGTCGTCGGACATGTTCAGGACGATCAGAGTGGGGATTCCCAGGGCCAGGATGGGGGCCGCCAGGCTCAGGTTGCGGTTCAGATTGGTGGAATCGACCACCAGCAGGACCGCGTCCGGCGGCGGCAAGCCCGGCATCTCGCCCAGCAGGACGCCTCGAGCGACGCGCTCGTCTTCCGACCGGGCCGTGAGGCTGTAAATGCCCGGCAGATCCACCAGGGTGATCTCCCGGCCATTCCCCGCCCTGACCTTGCCGAGGCGCTTTTCTACCGTGACCCCGGGATAGTTGGCCACCTTCTGGCGGAGCCCGGTGAGCCGGTTGAAGAGGGTGGATTTCCCGCAATTGGGGGCTCCAACCACGGCGACCAGGGAAAAGAGGCCGGAGGTCTCAGGTTCAGCGGGTGGAGATTCGGCGGCCGACGCGGCCTGCGAATCAGACATTGTCCCCCTCATCTCCTGCCTGCGCGGAATCGCTCAATATCAGGCAGCGGGCGGTGGCGCGTCTGAGAGCGACCTCCGATCCGTCCACGCGGAAAATCATGGGGTCTCCGCCGGGAGCCGGACGCCCGGCGCTCACCCGAACGCCGGGCAGAAATCCCAGTTCCATCAGCCGCTCGGAAACCTCGGCGGAAACCTCCAGGCGATCCAGAACCCCCTCATCTCCCCGCTTCAGGTCCGACAGTGTTCTGACCGGCATTTCTCTCCGGAACCTCAACCGCACCCGGGATAGCCATGCCCTGACTCCCCGGCAGTTTCAGCCTGCCCGGCGCCGCTGGCGCCGAGAACCACCAGCCCCGCGTTCGGCAGGCCAAGCCATTCTACACCGAAAAACGTTCCCGCAGTTGAACCGGTGGGCCGCATACAGGACGTTGAGTAGGTGGAATTGGACCTAATGCCTGGGGGGTGGTCCCAGGCCCATGGCGCGGCGCCAGGCCGATATCTGCCCCAGGTGGTTCATTTCGTGGGAGGTCATCATCATCACCACCATGTCGCCCACCGTGGGGAAGAACTTGCGCCGTCGTTCGTCGGCAAGAGGGGTGGCGAACCAGTCCGGGTCGGCTTTGAGCACGGCGGCGGTAACGCGCTCATGCTGAGCCGTCAGGAAGGAAAGCAGTTCCTCCTTGGAGGGATAGAGGGACGGGTCTCCCGAGGGAACCCCGCCGGTGGCGAAGACCTGCGCCCATCCCTCCGGGGCCTGCGACTCGAGGCCGAACATTCCCGCCAGCCGGTTGGCCGTCATGGCCAGGTGGCCCAGCGACCAGGCGGGATGGTTGACCACGCCGGCCGGCTGCTCGACCATCTGCCGAGGGGTCAGATCCCCCACCAGCCTGGCGGCGACGTTGAGATTGAATCGATAGAGGTAGGTCACATGCTGAATCATGGGGTTCTCCTGCATCCTCGGGAGGCAGAGGGGACGGAGTCGCCGCCCGACTCATCGGCAAAGCCGGGACGGGCGGGGGGCTCAACACCGGAAACCCCCCAAAGGCCGGTCCTTGAAGGAGTGTTGTCCTTTGCGCCCAGGGGCCGGCACAGCGGACAGCCTGAGGCAAGCGCCAAGAGGAAACGGGAGGCGGCGTCGATTTCGCAAGCAGGCCTGGCCGGTCAAACGGCCTGTGCCGAGGGGGCGCTCACCGCGCCCCGGGCAACCCTGACCCGGCCCAGAATCTTGGCCAGCCGCTCCACGTCGTCCTGCTCGGCAATGATCTGGTCTTCCAGCAGGTAGGCGGTGGGCACGTGGCCACAGACGTCCCTGGCCAGGCTGTAGGCTTCCACGGCCCGGGTTTCCAACTCCAGGTCCATCTCCAGCATCTCGGTCAGTTCGGTGGACTGGTGGACCTCTCCCAACTCGACGGTCGGGACACCGCCCAGATAGACGATCTTCTCCCCCCAGGTCTTGGCATGGGTGAGGGCTTCCTCCGCCTGCTTGGTGAACAGCTCTTCGAACACCTCCTTGTCCGGACCCGTCAGGAGCATGCTGTGCTGGTTGTATTGGACCACGGCCGTGTACTCCAGGGAAACGGCCTGGTTGAGGATTTCGATCAGTTTGTGGTGATTTGCCATGTGGTGAGGTCCCTCCGCTTGGAATTCCCGATTGCCCGGTTGCAGTCGGCCCTCCGGCTGCCTCGACGGCTTGGAGTCGGTCGATAAACACTGGAGCGAGAGTTTTCGGTCCGACTGACTCTGTCACCGACTCAGTCGATGCTACCCCCAAGATCGCGGCAAGTCAACCACTAAGTTATTGAAAATATTATACTTAAAAGAAATTGAAAGTCAATTTCAATTTCGCCTGAAGCGAAACCGATTGCTCGCTGGAGGCTGAATGGACGTCGTTGATTGCCGATTGAGGATGGGGCGCTTACGTCTCGGCCAGGGCTTTCATCATGGTGACGGGGTCCTGCTTGAGGAAGGCGTGGGTGGCGCGATCGGTATCCAGCTCCGCCGCCAGCAGCATTTCCCGGGCCAGCTCGGAGGCCTGGATCACCAGCCCGTCGGGTCCGATGATGAAGGAGCGGCAGTTGTTGTTGGCGTGGCACATGTTGGCGGAGACGAAGTAGAGAGTGTTCTCCCCCGCCCGGGCCATCAGCAGGGCCTCCTGAATGGGCCGTTTCCAGGCCATGTCGCTGTAGAGGTGGTTGAACTGGGGGTGAAAGACGATGGTGGCGCCGGCCCTGGCCAACTCGCGAACGTTTTCGGGGAACCGGAATCCCTCGAAGCAGATGACGATCCCCATGCAGATGTCGTCGAAATAGAACAGGGTGGGGCCGGTGCCCGGGGAGTAGCCTTCGGCGTCCTTGGGGGTGAGGCGACTCTTGTGATGGACCGCCAGGGTCTTCCCCTCCCGGTCCAGGATCACGGCGCTGTTGAAGGGCTTGGACGACCCGTTGGGCGTCTCGGTGCCCACGATCACCCCCATGTCCAGCCGGCGGCAACGTTCGGCGATCTCCTCCAGCGCCCCTTCCAGGGCCCGGGCGGGACAGTCGGCTTCGGAAGCCAGCAGACCCACCCGGTAGCCGGAGAGGTGGGTCTCCGGGAAACAGAGCAGATCCACCCCTTCCCGAGCGGCCTTCTCCATGGTCTCAAGCACCTTGGCCGTGTTGACCGCCACGTCGGTGGTCTGGGGAATCTGGGCCGCGCCCACCTTGATCCTGCTCACTGCCTTCCTCCCGCTCCTTGTGCTGCCCGGTCAGGGATATACCGTATGGCCGGCGACGCTGAGATCGATCTTGAACAGCGTCTTTCCGGCGGTAATGTAGGCGGTCCGCTTGCCGGGGCCGCCGAAGGTGAGGTTGGTGATGAGGTCTTCGGGAACGTCGATAAAGCCCAGCAGCTCGCCCGTCGGGCTCACCACGTAGATCCCCGGCGGATTCAGGCCGGTTTCTCCTGCTCCCCTGGGCATCTTGATCCCGGCCGCGGCCCAGAGATTGCCCTGGGCATCCACGCGAACCCCGTCCGCGCCCCGGCCAGGGGAGAAGTCGTAGACCACTCTCTGATTGGCCAGCTCGTCGTCGTCCCGAATGTCGAAGGCCCAGATCTTGCGGTTGCCGCCGGGGCGGTGGTTGCTGTCCACCACGTAGAGCGTTCCGTCGTCGGGTGAGAGGGTGATGCCGTTGGGACGCTGTAGGGCCGGCTGCTGCAGCACCCGGACCACCGAGCCGTCCAGGTCGATCCGATAGACCCCTTCTTCCCGCATCTCCATGATGGATCGGTCGCCGTAGCAGGGGTCGGTAAAGTAGATCCGTCCCCGGCGGTCGATGACGAGGTCGTTGGGACTGTTGTATCGCCGGCCCTGGAAGCGGTCGGTCAGCACCTCGATCTCGCCGCTTTGCATATCAGTCCGCACCAGCCGCCGCCGTCCCCCCGGGCCCGATTCACTCCCTTCGCAGCTCACCAGGCGGCCCTGCTGATCGAACATGTTTCCGTTGGTGCGGCCGCTGTCCTCCCGAAAGACCGACAGGACCCCGCCGGCGGCAAGCTTCATGATGCGGTTGTTGGCGATATCGCTGAAGAAGACGTTGCCCTCGGCATCCGCCGCCGGACCCTCGGTGAACGCAATGACGGCCGCCGAAGTCAACTTGGAGCTGGCCGCAACCCAGTCCGAGCCCTGGGGAGAGCGAGAAGGATTTTCTGACATGAGACCTCCTGAATCCGGGCCGGCGCTCAACCAAATCCAGGCTGATCCGACCGCCATGGTTTTCCGGCCGGCAGCCGGAGCCAAGGGCCACCAATTATGAAATGCCGTCCGGGCAATGGCAATCCAAACTTCTCCCGGGATATCGGGCTAGCCCGCATTTCTCACCAGGGGGCATGATCATGGCGCAGTAATTTTTCCCTCAGCGCGTGCTCGTGAGCGAAGAGCGTAGCGGTTTCTACGGTCGAGCGAGCATGGACGCGCTGGGGGGAAAAGGACAAGCCAGGGCATGCCCAGCGCAGTCTGTAGTCAGCAAGCCCTTGACATGGAGCCAATCAAGACACTGAAGACAAACTGCTTTTGTCAGGCCTCCAGCGGCCTGGTGAGAAATGCGGGCTATCGGTAGACCCTCGGAACCCTGGGACCGATCCGGCACAGCGCTTCGTAGGGAATGGTGGAACAGGCGGCGGCAAATTCCCCGGCCGTGATCTCCTCCCTTCCCTGGCGGCCGATCAGGCAGACTTCGTCTCCAACGCCGGCCTCCGGAGCCGACCCGATATCCACCGCGGTCAGATCCATGCTGATCCTGCCCGCAAAAGGGACAGGGCGGCCGCGCAGCAGGACCTTCCCCCTGGGAGCCAGCCGCCGGTTGACTCCATCGGCATAGCCCACCGGCAGGATGCCGATCCGGGTCCCTCTCGAAGCCACGTAGTCGCCCCCGTATCCGACCTCGGTCCCGGCCTTCACCCTCTTGACCTGCACGATCGAGGTCTTGAAGCTCAGCGCCGGACTCAGGGTCAATGGAGCCGGCCGACTCGAGGGATTGATCCCATAGAGCATCAGCCCGGGGCGGACCGCGTCATGCCAGGCCTCCGGAAAACCGAGAATACCGGCGCTGTTCGCCATGTGATTGCGGAATCCCCCCGATTTCTCGGAGGGCAGCGCCGCCAGCACCTGGCTGAATCGGTCGATCTGCCGGCGGGTGGCGGGATGTCCGGGATCGTCGGCCGAGCTGAAATGGGTGTAGAGACCCTGGCAGCGGACCCACTCGACAGCCAGGCAGCGGCGAACCGCCTCGCCGGCCTGATCGAAGGGAATTCCCAGGCGGGTCATCCCGGTATCGATCTTGACGGCGTAGCGGGCCGGGGTCTTCAGGCGGCCGGCCTCAACGGCCAACCGCCGCACCATGTCTACGCCATAGACCGCCGGCGTCAGGTCCCGGCGAATGATCTCGGCCTCCTCGCCCGGCCAAAACCCGTTGAGCAGGAAGATGGGCAATCCGATGCCCGCACGCCTCAACTCCAGAGCCTCCTCCAGAATGGCCACGGCCAGGGCGTCGGCCCCCGCCTCTTCCAGGCAGCGCGCCACCGGCGCCGCCCCGTGACCGTAGGCGTCGGCTTTCACCACGGCAATGACGCCGACACCCTCGCCAAGAAAGGCGCTCAGGGCCCGGAGGTTGGCCCGGACGGCCGCCAGGTCGACCTCTACCCAGGTGGGTCTGCCCGTTCGATTCATGTGCGGTCCCGGCTTTCGTGCCGGGTTGGGGGCTTGTGGAGAGTGAAGAGTGGAGAGTGAAGAGTGGAACAGGGTGTCCCCGGTACGATGCTCGACCTGTCGATCCAAGAACTCTCCACTATTCACTCTCCACTCTCCACTTGAATCCGTCCTACTCCTCCCAAAGGTTTTCGAAGCGGGTGTATTCTTGCAGAAAGGCCAGCTTCACCTTGCCGGTGGGACCGTTGCGCTGCTTGCCGATGATCAGATCGGCAACCCCCTTGTTCTGCTCGGTCTGCTTGTACATTTCCTCCCGGAATATGAAGGTCACCAGGTCGGCGTCCTGCTCGATGGAGCCCGACTCCCTCAAGTCCGAGAGCCTCGGCACGTGACTCTCGGCTCGCTGTTCCGGGGCGCGGCTGAGCTGGGAGAGAGCAATCACCGGAATGTCCAATTCCTTGGCCAGCGCCTTCAGCCCCCGCGAGATGTTCGAGATCTCCTGCTGGCGATTGTCGTTGCGCCCTCCGCCTCCCGAAACCAACTGCAGATAGTCCACAATCAGCAGGTCCAGCCCGCTCTCGGCCTGGAGACGCCGGGCCTTGGCTCCCATCTCCAGCAGGCCGATGCTCGCCGTGTCGTCGATGAAGATGCGAGCCGAAGACATTTCTCCCAAAGTGCCGGCAAGCTTGTTCCACTCTTCCTTGCCCAAATATCCGGTGCGCAGCTTGTGCGCATCGACTCGGGCTTCCGAGCAGAGTATTCGCAACAGCAGTTGATCGGCCGCCATCTCCAGGCTGAATATCCCGACGCTCTTCTCGAATTTCAGGGCAGCGTGGCTGGCAACGTTGAGGGCCAGAGCCGTCTTGCCCATGGCGGGCCTGGCGGCCAACACCACCAGGTCGGAGGACTGGAACCCGGAGGTCAGCTCGTCGAACCGGGTGAACCCCGAGGCGATTCCGGTCACCATCTGGCGTTGGCCGGCAGCCGCTTCGATCTTCTGGAAGCTGGTCTTGGCCAGTTGGCCCAGACTGACGAAGCCGGTCCGAATCCTGGATTCGGCGATTGCGAAGATCGCTTTCTCGGCGTTGTCGAGCACGTTCTCCACCTGGTCCTGCTCCTCGTAGCAGGAGGAGATGATCCCGGTGGACTGCTTGATCAGTTTGCGCAGGGTGGATTTTTCCTGAACGATGCGGGCGTAATGCTCCAGGTTGGTCAGGCGGGGGACGTCGTCAATCAGGGAAGAGATGAAGGAACGGCCGCCAATGGCTTCCAGTTGTCCGACAGCGTCAACGGCATTGGCCAGGGTGACCAGGTCAATGGCCTTGGAGCTCTCGAGCAGCGACTCCATCTGCTGGAAGAGGACCCGGTGGCTGCCGAGATAAAAGTCCTCGTGACTCAGAAGCTCGACCGCCTGGTTGACGAGCTGGTTATCCAGCAGGATGGCTCCCAGAACGCAACGTTCGGCCTCGACATTCTGGGGAAGTACTCTTTCCGGCAGGGTGTCGGCAGGCATGGGTCCGGCTCGCGGAAAAACAGGGGTGGTCTTCCGGGGAGGTGACCCGGGCAGGAACCCCGCGGGAATCAACCCTCAGGCGGGCGGAGAGTCTGCTCCAGGCAGGCGGAAAGTCTACTCTTCCCGGAGCACTTCGACGCTGACGACTGCAGTGACTTCTTGGTGGAGTTTGATGGGCACGTTGTGCCCACCCAGAGACTTGAGGGGCTCCTCCAGGTCGATCTTGCGGCGGTCGATCTCGAAGCCTTTTTCGTGCAGCGACTCGGCGATATCCAGCGAGGTTACCGAGCCGTAGAGAACCTCCTGCTCTCCGACCTTGCGGGTGAACTGGAGAGAAACCTCGGCAAGCTGCTGCGCCAGCATCTCGGACTCGTTCTTCTCTATGGCTTCGCGCCGGACGGCCGCGGCCTTCTCCTGTTCCACCTGGAGCACGTTGTGAGGGGTGGCCAGGACGGCCTTGCGCTTGGGCAACAGGTAGTTGCGCGCATAGCCGGGCCTGACGGCGACCACCTCCCCGCGATCGCCGAGCTTCTCGATTCGTTCTCTCAGGACTACGTCCATGAAGTGCCGACTCCGGCCTATCCCGAGGCAAAGGGAATCAGGGCAATATTGCGGGCTCGCTTGAGAGCCTCCATGAGCTTGCGTTGACAGGGCGCGCAGGTTCCGGAAATTCTCCGGGGCAGGATCTTGCCCCTTTCCGGGATGAAGGCGGAAAGCAAACGGGTATCCTTGTAATCGATATAGTCGATCTTCTCGGCGCAGAAGCGGCACACCTTCTTTCGCCGCACGAAATGTCGCCTGCGGCCTCTTCTCGGCTTCGCGCCCGAGCGTCCTGGACTCCGACCTGGGGGCATTGCAACGGCTCCTTGTTGGTTTTCCGAGGGGGCGGATCGCTCCTTGCCGGTCAGATGGCGGGAGCGACAGCCTCGGGCTCGGTTCCACGACTGCGGCGGGCCTTCTTCTCGAGGCGGGCCGCCTTGATCTTTTCCGCTCTCTTCAGGTGTTCATCCACCCGCACCGTGATATAGCGCAAGACCCGGTCGTTGACCCTCAAGCGCCGCTCCAACTCCTTGATACAATCCCCGCCGGCGCCAATGGTGAGCAGAATGTAGATTCCCTCGTGCAGATCCTGAATCTCATAGGCAAGCTTCTTCCTGCCCAATCGGTCGACGGCGTGCACCTCGCCGTCGTAGCTCCGGACCACTTCCTCCATTTGGCCCGTGATCCGTTCGATCCCCTCGTCATTGGACGAGGGATGCACGATAAACATGACTTCGTAGCGTCTCATGAATCCTTGTTCCCGATCGTGCCTGGCGGAATGCCGCGGCTGGAATCGTTCAACCCGGATTGAACCGGTTCATGGCCTCGTCGACCCCGGACAGGCAGATCGACTCCACGGCCTCGGCGCCCTTGTGAATCATCCGCCTGAAGGCCGCGACACAATCCGCGGGCACGGGAGACAAGACAAACTCAGCGGCGTCCGAAATAACCCCTTGCGGGGCAATTCCCAGGCGAACCCGGGTAAATTCTCGCGTGCCCAGAACCTCGATGATGGACTTGAGGCCGTTGTGGCCTCCGTCGCCGCCCCTGGCCCGAATTCGAATCCGCCCCACGGGCAGCGCCAGATCATCGCAGATTACGATCAGGTCGTCAAGGGACAGCCGGCGCCCGGACAGCAGCAGGCTGACCGCGCCGCCGCTCAGGTTCACCCAGGTCTGGGGCTTGGCAAGCAACAGGGAGGTTCCAGGCAGCCCAACGGTGGCCACCCGGGCCAGGCAGGGGTCGGACTTCCAGCCGCCGCCGCCCGCCGAAGCAAGCCGGTCGACCACGGCGAAACCCGCGTTGTGGGGCGTGTGGGCGTAACGCTCCCCGGGATTTCCAAGACCGACCACGAGCTTCATTTCCAGTTGCCAGTGGTTAGTGGTCAGTGGTTAGTGACCATGATCGACGCGCCGAGCATTTCACTTCGATTTCTGCCGGACGACCCATTCCCGGCAGTAGGTCAAGATGGTTCGAGCAGTTGTCATATTTCCAAAACTGACCACTGACCACTGACCACTGACCACTAGGAAGCCGTTTCACCGGCTTCCTCTGCCTCCCCCTTGCCCTTCCGGATCACTTCCGGTTCCTCTTCCTCCTCCAATCCCGGCACGGCAGCCTCTTCGGCCTCTTCCTCCTCCTCCTTGGGCGCAACCACGTGGGCCACCACCAGATCGAGGTCGGACAAGACCTCCAGCTTGGGGTCCACCGGCAGGTCGGACACCCTCAGGTTGGAGCCGATCTCGAGATGAGAGATATCGGCGGTGATGTGCTCCGGGATGTCCGCCGGCAGGCACTCCACTTCAAGCTGCCTCAGGACAAACTCGAAAATGCCTCCCTGATCCTTGACTCCGGTGGCCACGCCCGCCGGCAGGATCGGCACGTTGACCTGCAAGGCATTGTCCATGGCGATTCGCAGAAAGTCGGCGTGCAGCAAGGTCTCCTTGACGGGATCGAGTTGCCACTCCTTCAGCATGACGCTGGTCGTTCCCTGATCCTTGACGTCGAGCGAGAAAATCGTATTGTGTCCCGCTGCCGAGTGCAGGATGGCCAACAGGTCCTTGGGATCGACACTCAAGGAGAGCGCCGCTTCCCGGCGGCCGTAGAGCACGGCAGGAATCCGCCCCTGAAATCGCAACTGGCGCGCGGCGTTCTTTCCGTAACTGGACCGGACTTCGGCTGAGACTTGGATTGATTTCATCGGCGACTCTCTTTTGTCAGTCTCGCGCCCCGTGGCAGATGCCGTTTTCCCGGTTGCCGGTCTCAGCCGGGACACTAGATGAACAGCGAACTGACGGAACTCTCCTCATGAATGGACTGGATGGCCTTGCCCAACAGCCCGGCGACGCTCAGGACTCGAATGTCCCGGCATTGGGAGGCCTCGGGCGACAGGGGGATCGTATTGGTCACCACCAACTCGGTCAAGCTGGACTTGGCGATTCTCCGGGTGGCCGGACCCGACAGGACCGGGTGGGTGCAGCAGGCGTAGACCCGAGTGGCTCCCTGCTTGGCCAGCGCCTCGGCCGATTTGACCAGGGTGCCGGCCGTATCCACCAGATCATCCACGATGAGGGCCGTCCTGCCCGCCACTTCACCCACGATGTTGACCACCGCCGCCTCGTTGGGCCTGACGCGGCGCTTGTCGATGATGGCCAGGCTGGCGTGCAGCTTCTTGGCGTAAGCCCGGGCTCTTTCCGTGCCTCCGGCATCCGGAGAGACCACCACCAGGTCGGGCAGGTGCAGCTTCTGAAAGTACCCCATCATTACCGGAGCGGCGTAGAGATGATCCACCGGAATGTCAAAAAAGCCCTGAATCTGAGGCACGTGCAGATCCATGGTCAGAGCCCGGCTGGCCCCGGCAGTCGACAGCAGGTCGGCCACCAGCTTGGCTGAAATGGGGACTCTCGGCTTGTCCTTTCGGTCCTGGCGGGCATACCCGAAATAGGGCAGGACCGCCGTAATCCGCCTGGCGGAGGCTCTCTTGAAGGCGTCGATCATCAGCAGCAACTCCATCAGGCTCCGGTCCACCGGACGGCAGGTCGGCTGAATCACGAAGACGTCTTCGCCCCGTACGTTCTCCAGAATCTGAAAGTACCCCTCGCCGTCGCTGAACCTGGAGACCGAGGCCTCGCCCAAGGGGACATTCAGCGATTGACAGATCTCCTCGGCCAAGGCCCGGTGGGCGGTTCCCGTAAAGATCTTCATGCCGTTAGTCAAGAGACCTTCACCTCTGAATCCTGGTTTTCAGGACCCGTCAATCGTCGATGGTTCGGGGAAACAGTTGGCTGGGGCGGGAGGATTCGAACCTCCGAATGCGGGTTCCAAAGACCCGTGTCTTACCACTTGACGACGCCCCATTATCCGATGGCCCGCTGGAGACATTCGACAAGGGAGCGCCGATATTGATCCCGGGGCAGGGTTCGAGTCGCCAGGAGGCGGACGTTCCCGGCTCGGAGGGCTGCGTGAGCCTGTGTCAATGCTCCTTTTTCGTCAAAAAGACCTACCAACGCCGAGCCGCTCCCGGTGAGGCCGGCTGTCATGGCGCCCCATTGGAGGAGCCTCTGCTTCAGGCGCTTCAGGTCAGGCTGATCCCTGAAAACCACCGTTTCGAAGTGGTTCTCCAGCCCATCCCCTGACTCCAACGTGTCCAAGTAGGCTGGACAGAAGAGCGGAATCTTACTTTTGTTCACCGGGGTTGTCAACCGCAAACTCGCCCTCCGATAGGCATCCGCGGTCGACATCGGCCGGGGCGGGACCACGATCAGAACGTGGCGGGGAGCCGCGTCCTCCAGCGGATAGACCTCGGAGCCTCGCCCCACTCCGATGGCCCGTCCACCCACAAAAAAGAACGGGACGTCCGACCCCAATGCACCTCCGATCTCGAACCAGTCCCGCCGGGACATCCGCAGCCCCAGCAGGCGGTCCAATCCCATCACGGCGGCTGCGGCATTGCTGCTTCCCCCTCCGAGGCCGGCGCCCAGGGGAATCCTCTTTTCCAGTCGAGCCTCCAGTCCCTGTTCCAGGCCCGCATGGCGGCAGACGGCTTCCAGGGCCCGAACCACCAGGTTGTCACCGCAGTTCAACTCGTCCCGGTTGCATTGGAAGGACACTCCCCGACCTTGGGTGAGACGAACCTCCAGAGTGTCGTGGAGACCGATGGTCTGCAAGAGGGTGCGAATCTCGTGATAGCCGTCCTCTCGCTTCCCCAGGATGTGGAGTCCCAGGTTCACCTTGGCGTAGCTGCGCAGCTTGATTCGCTCCGGGTTCATGGTCGTCTTTCCGCAAAAAAGCCCAATCCGTCCGGATTGGGCTGTAGGGGTGGAATTCGCGGCCGTCTACTCATCTTCGGCGGACAAGGCCAGCTTGGTGTCCAGGTCCGCCACTTTCTTTTTGACCTTCCGGGTCTCCTCCTCGTCCTGACCATAGGCCAGTGAGCGCTGCCAGTAGGAACGAGCCTGCCGGTATTCCCCTTTCCGGTAGTGCAAGTCTCCCATGTGCTCGTGAATGGTGGGGTCGCGGCGAACCCGATCCAGGGCGCTCACCAGGTAGCGCTCCGCCTCCTCGATGCGGTCCATCTTGAAATAGACCCAACCCAGACTGTCCAGATAGGCGCCGTTGTTGGGGTCCAGGGCCACCGCCTGCTTGATCAGGTCCAGCGCCTCGGTCAGGTTGACGCCCAGGTCGGCCCACATGTAGCCCAGGTAATTCAAGGCGGATGCATGCTTCGGGTCCAGGGCGATGACCTTTCTGAAAGTCGCCGCCGCCTTGTCGTATTCCTTCTGGCGCTCCTGCAGGGCTCCCAGCATGAAGTAAAAGGACTTTTCATGGTCGAAATAGCTCTCGGCTTCGTAGAGCTTCCTTTCGGCTTCCTCGAATCGCTTTTCTCTCTGGTAGACCTGCAGGATGTAGTGGTAGACCTCCAGGTCTTCCTTGTCGCCCTGGAGCATCCCCTCCAGTTCCCGCAACGCCTTTTCGGGTTCCCCACTCTCCGCCAGCACGTCGGCGCAAAGCGCACTGGTGGCTCGAGTCGGGCTCTGATCCTTGACGGCCGCGCAGACGGCCAGGGCCCGCGAAATCTTCCTGGCCGCTCGATGGAGTCCAATCAAAAGAACCCTGGCCCGGTGTCTGTTTTCCTTGCCCAGCGCCTTCAGAGTTTCCCGGTCATGGCCCAGGTAGGCTTCCCCAAGCCGCTGCAACTCCTGGAAGCGGCCGGCGGCCTTCTCGAACTGTCCCATCTCCTGAGCAACCAGGCCGAGATGGGTCAGCGAGATGCTGCGGTTGCGCACGTCGCCGAAACTGTCGCCCGGATTGCGGTACAGACCCAGCATCCTTTCAAAGCCCGACTCCGCTTCCTCAAACCGACCCAGGTCGTTGTAAAGTCTGGACAGCTCGAAGATGACTTCCACGTTGTTCTGGAGCGAGAGATCGGCTTTCTTCAGATGCTCCAGGGCCGCCTCGTAGCGGCGGCGGGCGCGGCTGACCCTCCCAAGGCCCAGGTGAGCCTCTCCGTCATCCGGATCGACTTCCAGGATCTTGCGGTATTCCCTTTCAGCAGGGTCGATCTGTCCGTCGAGGATCAGGGCGCGAGCCAGGTCCCTGCGCAGCAGGGTCACCAGAGTCACGTTGGCGGCCTCGACGTTCATGCCTTTCCTGTAGGTCTCGGCCGCCTTCTTGAAATCACCGGACTGCTCATAAGCCAATCCCAATCCTCGAAGAAGCACGGGAGAACCGGAGTTGATCCCGACGGCTCGTTCCTGGTATTCGACGGCCTTCTTCAACTCGCCCTGGCCGCGATGGAGCTCGGCGAGCATGCTCAGGCCTTCTTCGGAGGAGGGCGCCACTTTCAGGTGCTTCTCCAGGGTGGCGATGGCTTCCCGAGAGCGCCCGGCCTGACCGTAGAGGCGCCCCAGCACCAGCAGCGAGTCGCCGTCCTGAGGGGCGAGGCGCCCGATGGCCTCGTACTCGCGGATCGCCTTGTTCAAGGTGTCTCCGGTGGAGATTCGGTGACCCCGGCTTTCGCTGGCCAGCAGCTCGTAATAGATGGCTCCCAGGCGCCTGCGGGCGCGCAAGTTGTCCGGGTCGATGCGGGCCGCCGTTTCGAACTGCTGAATGGCTTCCAGGATACGGTTGTTTCGAAGGTAGGCGCTGGCGACTTCCGTATGGAGCTGGGAGGATCGGGGATCGTGGCGCAGCGCTTTCCGATACTCCGCCTCGGCCTTGAAGAAGCTGCCGCTTTCCTCCAGGAGACGCCCCAGGCTGAAATGATAGTAGGCGGCCGATCGATTCACCGGCCGCGCTTCCGCCTGGCCGGCCGCGGGGTTGGGCTCCTGGGCCTGAGCCGCGACCGTCCACAAGACCGCCAGCGCCGCCAACAGGCTTCTCTTCATGAAACCCGGTGTTGAATGGCTCATCCGTCTCCTCGACTTCTCACGCCTCGGAATTATCTCATGCGGCATGGACCCCGTCAAACCGGCGCTGACGGCGGCTGGACCGTGCCCAAACTCAGTGGCGGAAGTGACGCCTGCCGGTCAAGACCATGGCCATCCCATGCTCATTGGCCGCCTGGATCACCTCGGAATCCCGGACCGAGCCCCCGGGCTGGATCACGGCTCGGATGCCGGCCTCGGCGGCAATGTCGATCCCGTCCCGAAAGGGGAAAAAGGCATCGGAAGCCATGACGCAGCCCTCCAGCGGCGTCAGAGCCTTGGAGATGGCCAACCTGGCGGAATCCACCCGACTCATCTGCCCCACCCCGATCCCCACGGTCCGATCGGAGCCGGTATAGACGATCGCGTTGGACTTGATGTGCTTGGCTACGATCCAGGCGAATCGGAGGGCCTCCCACTCCTCGGGCGTGGGGGAGCGGTCAGTGGCAACCTTCCACCCCTCCTCATCCTCCGGCGCTCGATCCGCTTCCTGCACCAGCAGGCCGCCTTCGACTCTCTTGTAGTCCCAGCGCGAAGCCGAATGCTCCGCGGCCCCATATTGAAGAAGCCGCAGGTTCTTCCTGGCGCTCAGCCGCTCACGGGCCTCGGGTTGGTAGCCCGGGGCGATCACCGCCTCCACGAACGTCGAGGCGATGGCCTGCGACGTCTGGGCGTCGACCGTCCGATTGAACCCCAGGACAGAGCCGAAGGCCGAGACGGGGTCGCACTGGCGGGCCTTGAGATAGGCGTCGGCCTGGCCGACCCGGGAGACGGCCGCGCCGCAGGGGTTGTTGTGCTTGATGACGACCGCGCAGACGGGAGCGAATTCAGCCGACAACTGGTAGGCCGCGTTCAGATCGAGCAGGTTGTTGAACGACAACTCCTTGCCTTGCAACTGGACGCTGTCGGGCAGCAAGCTGGCCCCACCAGCCAGCTCTCGATAGAAGGCCGCCTGCTGATGGGGATTCTCTCCGTAGCGCAAGTCCATCACTTTTTCCAGGGCAACGCTCAACCGGCTCGGAAACGGGCCCGGACCCGGCTGAATGGCTCCGGCAGAGGCTTCCATCCGGGAGAGATGGCTTGAAATCGCCGCGTCGTAGCGGGCGGTCAGGCCGAAGGCTTCCTGGGCCAGGCGGAACCTGGACTCCAGGGTCAGCCTTCCCCCGCGCGCCTCGATCTCTTGAAGAATCCAGCCGTAGTCCTCTTTTCGAACCACCACGGCCACGTCCCTGAAGTTCTTGGCTGCCGAGCGCACCATGGCGGGCCCGCCGATGTCGATCTGTTCGACAGCCTCCTCCAGAGTGACTCCGGGCCTGGCGACGGTCTGCTGGAAGGGGTAGAGGTTGACCACCAGCATGTCGATGGGACGGATGGCCTGCTCCTGCATCTGCCGCCGGTGCTCTCCGTCTTGCCTGATCCCCAGCAAGCCCCCGTGGATCTTGGGATGCAGCGTCTTGACGCGCCCCCCCAGGATCTCCGGGAATCCGGTCACTTCGGATACCTCGGTGACCCGGGCCCCACCCTCCCGCAGAAACCGGGCCGTCCCTCCGGTAGAGACGATTTCGTAGTCCAGGCGCAACAGGCCCTCGACGAAGTCCTGCAGACCCTCCTTGTCGGAGACGCTCACCAGCACTCGGCGACTCAAGGCAGACCCTCCCTTCGGTTCGATTGGCCGCAAAAAGCGCCATCATATTCTGGAAGCCATCGCTCCGCAAGATGCATCGGCGGGAGAGTGGAGAGTGGAGAGTGGAGAGGCGGGGGTGGAGGGTGAAGAGTGGAGAGTGGTCGGCCGAAGGTGCCGGGAGCAGGCAGGAGCCTGATGACCTGTTCGCATTTGGAGACGGACTGCGCCGCGATCGACAAGAAGCTTGAGCTATCGATTAAATAACTATCCACTATCCACTGCCCCTAGGGCCGGTGGTATCCTAGACCGGCCATGGCTCGAACCTCTTCGCCGGCCTACCGCAGGATTCCGGCAGTGGACAGGATTGTCGACAGTCCCCCGGCAGCGGCCCTCGTCAGACGGACCAGCCGCCCCTTCGTCACCTTTCTGGTCCGCAGGGTCCTGGAGGGCCTGCGCCGGGAGTTGGCCGGCAACCCCGAAAAGGAGTGGCCGGCCCCGGAGCTGGAGGACCGCATCCAGGAAGCCCTGCAGCAGGAGTTCCGCTCCTGGGCCCGCCCCAGCCTGAAGAAGGTCATCAACGCCACCGGCGTCATTCTGCACACCAACCTGGGACGGGCGCCAGTCGGAGATCCCGCCCGCAGGCAACTGGAAGAAGTCGCCTCCAACTACTCCAACCTGGAATTCGACCTGGTCCGCGGCAGCCGGGGCAAGCGAGACGTCATTGCCGGCCGTCTCCTGGAAACGATCCTGGATTGCCCGCAGGCGCTGGTGGTCAACAACAACGCGGCGGCCGTGTTCCTCATTCTCAACTCCCTGGCCGAAGGGGGCGAGGTCCTGATTTCCCGGGGGGAGATGATCGAGATCGGCGACTCCTTCCGGGTGCCCGACATCCTGCGCAAGAGCGGCGCCCGGCTGAAGGAGGTCGGCACCACCAACAAGACCCATATCAGCGACTACCGGCAGGGTTTCAGCGAGAAGACCAGGCTGGTTCTCCGAGTGCATCCCAGCAACTTCAAGATCTCGGGATTCACCTCCAAACCGAGCCTGGAGGAGCTGTCGGCCCTTTGCGCCTCCAGGTCGGTGCCACTGGTGGAAGACTTGGGCAGCGGCTGCCTGATCGACCTGGAGGCCGCCAGGGTCGAGGCCGAGCCCCATCCGCGGGAGAGCCTCTCCCGGGGGGCCGACCTGGTCTGCTTCAGCGGCGACAAGCTGCTGGGCGGTTCCCAGGCGGGCATCATCGCCGGAAGCTCCCAACATGTGCAGAGAATCCGGCAAAATCCTCTCTTCAGGGCCCTGCGAGTGGACAAGCTGGCCCTGGCGGTCCTGGAGTCCACCCTGATTGCCTACCTCACCCGCCGGGAGGAGTCGGAGATCCCGGTGGTGCGGATGATCCGGACGGATGCCGGCCGTCTGCGGGAGCGGGCAAGCGAGCTGGCGTCCCGCCTTTCCGGGCTTCGAACCGACCTGGAGGTGGAGGCGGTCGAGGGGGTCTCAGTCATCGGAGGAGGGTCCACTCCCTCCCAGAGCCTGCCCACCTGGCTGCTGCGGCTGCGTTCCTCCGCGACCTCGGCCGCCGGGCTGGAGTCTCTGTTGAGGCAATCCGACCCGCCCGTGCTGGCTCGCCTGGACCGGGAAGCTGTCCTGCTGGACCTGAGAACCGTCTTCCCTGCCGACGATGCCCGCCTGGTCGAAATCCTGAGCCGGACAGGCAAGTAGTCCGCAGGTTGCCGTCCCTTCCCGCCCGTCCAGGGGCCGCATCATTCACCCCGAGGTACTCCCATGAATCCCAAGCCCAATATCCTTCTGATCCTGACCGACCAGCACACCCCCGGGGTGGCCGGGTTCGCCGGCGACCCGGTGGTGCGTACCCCCCACCTGGACGAGCTGGCCTCGCGATCCCTGCAGTTCGAATCCGCCAGTTGCGCCTCCCCGGCCTGCACCCCCTCGCGGATGTGCCTGCTGACCGCCATGGAACCGCACCGCTGCGCCGCCTGGGCCAACCACTGGATCATCTTTCCCGAACAGGTGACCTGGCCCGGGCACTTCGCCGAGCACGGCTACGCCACCTGCCTGGTGGGCAAGATGCACTTCGGGGGCAAGGATCAACTGCACGGGTTTCAATTCCGGCCCTACGGGGACTTCCACCACGGCCTTTCCCATCAGCCGGAGCCGCTGAGCTTTTTCCCCAGCTACCACGGCGCCGAGAGCGCGGGGGTCACCGAAATCCCCGAAAGCCTGATCCAGGATGTCGTGGTTACCCGCGAAGCCCAAGCCTTCATTCTGGAACACCAGGACCGGAATCCGGACCAGCCCTGGTTCCTCTGCGCCGGTTACGGCAGGCCCCACGCCCCCTTCACCGCGCCGGGCCGCTACATCCGCCGCTACCGGGATCGGATTCCGCCCCTGCAACAACCTGCCGACTGCGCGGACCGCCTGGAACCCTACGCCCGCCGCCTCTACGACAGGCTTAATTCCCACTTGACCGAGGAACAGATCCGCAGAGGACGGGAAGCCTACTACGCCTGCGTCGACTACGTGGATGACTGCATCGGAGAGCTGCTGGGCGCCCTCCGGCAAAACGGCCTGCTGGAAAATACCCTGGTCATCTACAGCAGCGACCACGGGGAGATGGGCGGGGCACACGGACTGTGGCAGAAGTCGGTCTACTACGAAGAATCCATGGGGGTGCCCCTTCTCATCACCGGCCCCGGGGTCCGGCCGGGCCATTCTCGCGTGTCCGAGGTGGTTTCCCTGATGGACCTCTTTCCGACCTGCTGCAGCCTTGCCGGCCTGCCCATTCCCTCGGGGCTGGACGGGATGGATTTAAGTCCGCTCTTGCGGGACCCGGTTCAGGGCCAGTCCCCTCGCGAGTTTGCGCCCAGCCAGTACTGCCAGTGGGGGACCCGCATCAAGACCCATGCCCTTCCCATCGGTCAGCCCACTCGCGCCTGGCGGGCCATCCGCACCCGCGACTGGAAATACGTGGACGTCCAGGGAGGAAAACCGCTGCTGTTCGACCTGGTCAACGATCCCCAGGAAATGACCAACCTGGCCGAGCGTCCCGAGCATGCGGAACGATGCGGCAAGCTGCGGCGGAAACTCTTCCAGGGTTTTGACTGGGAGGCGGCCATGGCTCAACTGCGGGCCGACCGCGACCGGGTTCCGGCTCTTGTCTCCGGCGTCCAGCCCACCACCCCCAACCAGTACCGGCTGCCGGACGGACGCATCTTCGATGCCGAGGCTTCCCTCTACCAGGCTCGCTGGCTGCCCGTGGACGACAACGCCACCGGGGGGATCATTCCCCAGCAGTTCGGCTAGCGGTAAGGAGATCCCATGCTGGTCGGCATCACCGTGATGCCTGAATATTTTCAGAGCGAGTCGGTCAACGGCGTGCTCGACAGGCTGGAGGGTCTGGCCGGGGTCACCGCGGTGACGACCTCCCCCTACGTGATGGCGCCGGCCGACCGGCAGACCGGGTTCCGGGAACCACCCATCGACGCCGGCGCCGGCAAGGTCCGCCTGCTGGACCGGACTCTGTGGGGCAAGCGGGAGTTGTGGGCGCGGACGGCGCCCAGCTTTCAACCAGACCTGGATCTCTATCGGGGCTGGACTACGGCCGGGTCGCCCGCTACAACTCGGCCCTTTCGGTCAAGCTCTACACCATGCACTGGCCCATGATGCTTCGATTCTACGGAGAGCGCCTGAGCCAAACCAATCCGGGAGTGTCCGAAGGGCTTCTGGCGAGAGCCCTGGCCGGCCTGTTCGATACCGGCCAGGAGCCGGCTGCGGCCCGGCTGGAGGACTTCCGCTATCCCACCCCGGAAGAACCCCATCCGGTGGGAGAGGCCGCCCAGCACCGCAAGATCGCCCAGGCCCAACGGGAGGCGGGCAGCACCCCGGTTTGCACCCTGGCGCACGCCTACGGTCCCACCCGGGACTTTCGAAGCCGCCTTCGGACCGCCCGGAGCGCCAGCCGGCACGGTTTCTGGATCAACCGCTACGGCCACCTGAGCGACGAGAAGCTGAGAGTCGTGGGGGAAGTGGCGCGCCGTGTCTGAAACATACGGAAAAAAGAGGGATCCACGAAGACACACGAAGGACGACGAAGCGGAACGGCTCTGCCGCATCGGCAGGGGCGGTGCCTCCTCGCCGAGCAAGAAGGATGGGAGGAGGCGCCCCACCGGGAGCGCGGGCGTCTCGCCCGCATCCTCTGGGTTGGGTGGCCGCTCAGTTTCCCCGTGATGCGGCGCCTGGCCACCCTGCCGCCGGGAACCCCATGGGCTCGGCTGAAGCGGAATCGTGGCGCCGTTGCCGGTCGAGCCGGGTGGAAGAGAGGGGTGAGGCTGTGCCAGTGTTGTGCGGGCGGGACGCCCGCGCTCCCGGGTGGGACTTCATCCCATGACGGCGTCGCAGCCAAGCAGGTCCATCGGTATTCGTGTCCATTCGTGTTCATTCGTGGTTCGCCTTTATTAACGATCGGGTGTTTTACTCTCGGATGATCTGCCCGGCAGGGCAGGGGTGGTGCTTGCCTGAAACAAAAAAAAGAGAGAGCCACGAAGTCACACGAAGGACAACGAAGAGACACGAAGAATGACACGAAAGGGAAAGAGATATCCACGACGGGAAACGGCGAACCACCAATGGACACGAATGAACACCAATGAATGGATCGATGAGTGGTGGATCGGGGGGTGTGACAACCGATATCGAAGGGATATTTACGAAGGATGGGAGGAGGCGCCCCTCCGGGAGCGCGGGCGTCTCGCCCGCATTCTCTGGGTTGGGTGGCCGCTCGGTTTCCCCGTGATGCGGCGCCCGGCCACCCTGCCGGCGGAAACCCCATCGGCTCGACTGAAGCGGAATCGTGGCGCCGTTGCCGGTCGAGCTGGGTGGAGGAGAGGGGTGAGGCTGTGCCAGTGTTGTGCGGGCGGGACGCCCGCGCTCCCGGCCTTCCTCCCGTGACGGCGTCGCAGCCAAGCAGGTCCATCGGTATTCGTGTCCATTCGTGTTCATTCGTGGTTCGCCTTTATTAACGATCGGGTGTTTTACTCTCGGATGATCTGCCCGGCAGGGCAGGGGTGGTGCTTGCCTGAAACAAAAAAAAGAGAGAGCCACGAAGTCACACGAAGGACAACGAAGAGACACGAAGAATGACACGAAAGGGAAAGAGATATCCACGACGGGAAACGGCGAACCACCAATGGACACGAATGAACACCAATGAATGGATCGATGAGTGGTGGATCGGGGGGTGTGACAACCGATATCGAAGGGATATTTACGAAGGATGGGAGGAGGCGCCCCTCCGGGAGCGCGGGCGTCTCGCCCGCATCCTCTGCGTTGGGTGGCCGCTCAGTTTCTCCGTGATGCTGTGCCCGGCTACCCTGCCGGCGGAAACCGCATGGGCCCGGCTGAAGCGGAATCTTGGCACCGTTGCCGGTCGAGCTGGGTGGAGGAGAGGGGTGAGGCTGTGCCAGTGTTGTGCGGGCGGGACGCCCGCGCTCCCGGCCTTCCTCCCGTGACGGCGTCGCAGCCAAGCAGGTCCATCGGTATTCGTGTCCATTCGTGTTCATTCGTGGTTCGCCTTTATTGACGATCGGGTGTTTCACTCTCGGATGATCCGCCCGGCAGGGCAGGGGTGGTGCTTGCCTGAAACAAACGGAAAAAGAGCTATCCACGAAGGCACACGAAGGACGACGAAGGGCCGCCAAGGGGTTGGAGTCGGACCGCTACAGTTCGGCGAAGGGCAAGGCCGTCACGGCGGGACCGAGAGGCAGGCGCAGGTCACCCGGATGCACGACGTACCCCGGCATGGCGGCGCCCGCCATGTCGCTCTGGAATCTCCTGATGCTGTTGGCCATGGCCGGGCGCGGCGTCGCGGACAGCTTCACCTCGATCGGCGCCAGCCTCCCGTCGGTCTCGACCACAAAGTCCACTTCCGTTCCCGCCATGGTCCTCCAATAGTAGACCCGAGGGTCGAGACCCCGATGGGTCAAGGTCTTGACGATCTCGGAGAGCACCGCCGTTTCCATGATGGCGCCTCCCATGGGTCCTGAGGCGGCATGTTCGGGGTCTTTGAGGCCGGCGAGATAGCAAAGGGTCCCCACGTCCGTGAAATACACTTTCGGTGTCTTGACCAACCGTTTCCCGACATTGGCGAAGTAGGGACGCAGCACTATCACCTGGTGGGTGGCTTCGAGCACGGAGAGCCATGCCTTGACGGTGTTGACGGCAACGCCGAGGTCTCGGGCGATATCGGTCAGATTCAGGAGTTGGGCGCTTCGGGCCGCCAGGACCCGAAGGAAATTCTGATACTGAACCAGGTCCCCGACCTGGCGCAGCATTCTCACGTCCCGTTCGAGATAGGTCTGTACGTAGCCGGCATGCCAAAGCGATACATCCCGGCCGGGTTGCGTTGCAAGTTCGGGATACCCCCCTCGAAGGAAGTCCGTCCACACCTTGCCAAAGACACGGGACGATTTCGAAGCAGACCCGACTTTGCGTTCCCATGGAAGGGCCATGTGCGGCCGCCCCTCCGCTTCCCGTCCGGAGAGTGGCAACAAGCGCAGTACCGCCGTCCTGCCCGCCAGCGACTCGGTCACCTTCTCGGAGAGCAACAGATTCTGTGAGCCGGTGAGAAGATATTGCCCCCTCCGGCTGCGGTCGGCATCGATCCTTTCCTTGACGTAGGGCAGCAGGCCGGATGCGTACTGAACCTCATCGAAGATCACGGGAGGACGATGCATTTCCAGAAAGCCGCGGGGATCTTGCAGAGCAATGGCGCGAACGTCCGGCGGCTCCAGAGAAACATACCGGCTATGCCTGCCGAAGAGGCGTTGGAGCAGGGTCGTCTTGCCGGATTGCCGAGGTCCGGTCAGAACGACGGCCGGAAACTCGGAGGCAGCCTTCTTGAGTACCGGCTCCAGCGACCGTTCAATGTAATGTTGCATCCCGTACTCCGGCTGGTTCCAAAAGATCTTGACCGTCTATACGTCGATATTATGCATTTATAGTGCATAATTTCAACACCTAAGGTGAGCTCGGGAACGGTTTTCCTGAAGATCGGCGGGAGTCGAGGTCGGTGATGCGGTGGGGCGTAAACGGGGCGCAAGCTATTGGAAGGGTGGCATGGGTCGCCGGGCGGCCGGCTACAGCTCGCCCTCCCGGTCCAGCATCTTGAGAAGACCCTCGAAGGCATCCACCGTCCGCTGCAGGTCCTCGTCGGTATGCACTCCCGAGATCAGGCCCCCGGGCCAGGGCAGGACGTCCACTCCATTGCAGAGCAACCCCGCCCGCGCCTTGTGCTGAAGCTGGACGGAAGCGGCTCCCCTGAGCTTCCAGGAATCCACCCGACCGGCCATGATATCGGCAGGGGTGACCGGATCGTGGTCGGGATTGGGAAAGATGTGGAAGGCGGAGAAGTCTCCGTAGACGCACCAGTCGCAACCCAGGCGTTGGGCGACCGAGTTCATTTCCCGGCGCAGGCTGGCTCCGCTGGCATTGGCCCGGGCGATCAGATCGGTGGATTGCAGGGTTTTCAAGGTGGCGATGCCGGCGCTGGCGGTGACGGGCGCGGCATTGTAGGTTCCGTAGTGCACCACCAGGGGCGGGGCCGGCCCGTTGTCCCCCTCCTGGGGGTCCATGACCTGCATCACCTCGGCCCGTCCGACCAGGGCGGCGCCCGGGTAGCCGCCGCCCACGATCTTGGCCAGGGTGGTCAGATCGGGGGTCACGCCGTAGTAGCCCTGGGCCCCGCCCAGGGAACAACGGAACCCCGAGACGACCTCGTCGAAGATCAGCAGGATGCCCCGCCGGGCGGTCCACTGTCGCAGCTCCGTCAGGAATGCGGGATCGAGCGGCACCTTGCCGAAGGTAGCCCCGGTCGGCTCCAGAATCACCGCGGCCACGTCCTCACGGTCCCCGCAGATCTCGTCCAGCCCGGTCAGGTCCCCGGGCGGGCACACCAGCACGTTGTCCACGATTTCCTGCAGGATGCCGGCCGGCGGCTCGGGCCCGACGGATTCCTTGCCAAAGGCCACGTGGTCGTGCCATCCGTGGAAGTGGGTGGCGAAGCGCACCAGCTTGGGCTTGCCGGTATAGGCCCTGGACACCCTGAGAGCCAGGTGGGTCGCCTCGGTCCCGCTGACCGTAAATCGAACCCGCTCGGCGCTGGGAACCAGGGACTTGATCAGTTCCGCCCACTCCAGCTCCAGTTGATGGGAAGACCCGTAGTGCGTCCCCCGGGAGAGCTGTTCCCGCACCGCCTCCTGGACCACGGGATGGTTGTGCCCCAGCATCAGGGCCCCGTGGCCGCCGAAGTAGTCCACGTACTCGCGCCCGTCCACGTCCCACTTGCGGGAACCCTGAGCCCGTGTGACGAAAACGGGATGAGGCTCCAGCACCCGGGCCTGGTGGGTGACGCCGCAGGGGAAGATCTGCTGCGCCCTCTTGTAGAGCTCCGCCGAGGTGGGCGTGGCGTCAATGTAGGACTGGAAGATTTGCGACGTCGCCTGAATGGTTCCGGTATTCATGGGCATTTCACTTGGTAAAAGGGTTCAGTTGAGGAAAAACCTTGGGGCGCCGGGGGACAGAGTCAGGATTTGCAGGCGATGGCGCCCACGGCTGCCTGGCCCTTGCGAAGCTTGCGCCGCAGATTGCCGCCGTTGAACATGCCGTCACCTCGCGCCAACCGGGTCTCTGACTCTCCCGCCACTTGCGGCAAGCCATGCCGGGTCCATCACGGACTGGTTGGAGAGCCAAGAATAAGGCAAGCGCCGGAGAAGCTCAACTGTTGTTCCCCCGGGCCTACCGGAAAAGAAAAGGGGGAGGCCTATCCCGCATTTCTCACCAGGCCGCTGGAGGCAGGACAAAAGCAGTTTATCTTCAGTGCCTTGATTGGCTCCATGTCAAGGCCTTGCTGACTACAGACGGCGCTGGGCATGCCCTGGCTTGTCCTTTTCCCTCCAGCGCGCACAGGCTCCCTCGACCGTAGAAACCGCTACGCTCTTCGGTCGCGAGCACGCGCTGGAGGAAAAATGCCTGCGCCATGATCATGCCCCCTGGTGAGAAATGCGGGCTATGGAATCCCTCGCCTCCCGCCCCCGTCCATGTAGAGGGAACTGCCGAAGAGGTAGGAACAGGGCTCCGAAGCCAGGAAAACCACCATGGCGGCGATCTCTTCCGGTTCGGCCAGGCGCCCTGCCGGCAGCTTCCGCCCGATCTGGGCCAGGACCTCGTCCACGCTGAGACCCTCCTCTACGGCCCTGTCGTGCTGGAGATCCCGGGCTCTCTGGGTCCTGGTCAGTCCCGGACAGATGGTGTTGACCAGGATCCCATCCCCGGAGACTGCGTCGGAAAGGGCCCGGGTGATGTTCAGGACGGCGACGTTGGACAGGCTCAGCGGCAGGTTGGCTCGAGTCGGGCTGGTCCCCGCCCCTCCCGCGATGTTGATGATCCGCCCCCACCGGTTCCGCTTCATGTGCGGAATGACCCGTTGGGCCATGCGCAGATAGCCGTAGCTCTTCAGGCCCAGCCCTTCGTCGATGACTTCGGTCGAGAGCTCCAGGATGTCAGCCATCCTGGCCGCACCGGCGCAGTTCACCAGGATGTCGACCCCGGACCACCGCGCCACCGTCTCATCCACTACCCGGTCGCATCCGTCCGGCGTGGTCAGGTCGCCGGCGACCTCCCACCCTTCGCCGCCGGCCTGGTCGATCTCCGCCCTGACCTCCTCCAGCAAGGATTGCGTGCGGGCCGTCACACAGACCCGGGCGCCTTCCCGGGCCAGCCCCAGGGCGCAGCAGCGGCCGATGCCGCGGCTGCCCCCGGTCACGATGGCTCGCTTGCCCTGCAGTCCCAGATCCATGGATGCCTCCGGCCCAACCGATCAAACGGCAGGAATCGATGGCTTTGTCCGCTGGAGAGCCGCCAGCCCAGCCCTCAGGCGGAAGGCCAGGGCCGGCCCGATTCGGTGGCGGCAATCATCTTCTGCAGCTTCTCCACGTAATATTCGACCACCCGGGCGATCAGCTTTTCCCCCTTGGCCGCCGTAGCCAGCAGCGATTGCTCCTGGCGGGCTCGATCGGTGGCATTCTCGCCTTCTTCGTTGATGCGGCCGTCGATGAAGGTACGCCCGTCGATGCGCAGAAAGTGCTCTACTTCGGGGGAGAATCCCGACTCGTAGTCGAGATTGGCGTCGTCGTACTCCTTCATGCTGACCCGGCGCACCCGGTGGGGATGGGCGGCCAGAGCAATGGAAGTCTCGTACTCCTCGGCATGCGACAGACGTTTCTTGCTTTCCAGGACCGTCTTGACGAAATCCGGCGGGGTGGGCGCCCAAACGGAGTCCACCTCCATGGTCACCCCGAGCTTGCTGCGCCAGGTCTCTTCCATTTCCTTGAGCGGCTGCTGGTTCCCTCCGTGGCCGTTGAGCACCAGCAGGGTATGAATCCCGTTGGTCTTCAAGGAGTGGAGCACGTCGAAGATGTAGTCCTGAAAGGTCTTGCGCCGCAGGGTGATGCTCCCTTTCCGTGACATCCAGTAAGGCGCGTAGCCACAAAAACTGGGTGGAGCCACAATCACCCGCGGGTAGAGTTCCAGGGCAATCTGCTTGGCGTAGAAGGTGGCGTGGGCGGTATCCTCCACCAGGGCGATGTGCTCGTTGTGCTGCTCGATGGAACCCGCCGGCAGGATGGCCGCCTGGAGCAGACCGCTTTCCAGCAGCTCCCGGATCTCCTTGCGGGTGTTCTCCCACAGCAGGACCCGGTCGGGATCGATGCTGCGCCTCAGCCGCTCCATGGGCGCATTTCGGGACGCTGAACCGGATGGCGCCGGCAACGCACCGGCCAGGCTCTCGGCCGCCAATCCCGCGGTGAGCGTCCCGCCCGCCAGTCCGCCGGCGAGGGACTGCAGCAGACTCCGTCGCGTAATGCCTTGTGTCATGGGTTTCCTCCTCTTTTTTCCCTCGATTGATCCCCGAGGCAGGACCCGCTAGAACGCCAGAACTCTGCCCGGATTTTCAACCAGGATGGTTCGGATCCGGCTCCGGGAGACACCCAGTTGTTCCAGCGAAGCCGCCAACTTTGTGGTCACGATGGTGAAGTCCGCCCGATTCTCTCTCCAACCCTGGCTGTCCTTGGTTTCCGCAGAAAACGCCCGGTAAAAGTAGGGGACGTGGTCGTGGCTGACCAGAATCTGCCGCTCAAAGCCGCCCGCCGCCAGGTTTTGTATCAGGCGGGCCTGCTTGTCGCATTGGTAGTTCCCGGCGCCGACCCGATCGAACTGCAGGTAGCAGCCCAGCTTTGCAATCTCCCGGTGGTAGTCGCCGGCCTCGGCGTTCTTGCCGTCGTCCATGTGGCCCTGGTGGCCGATGATCACGCGCCCGGGAGCGGCGCCCGATTCCAGCAGCAGCCTGGCCTGCTCCAGTCCGCCCCCGTTGGTGGTGTGGGTGGTGATGGGGCAGCCGGTACGCCGGCTGGCCATGGCCGCGGCAATGTGAACCGCTTTCTCGCTGGGGCGCATCAACGCGCTGGTCCCGACCTTGATGGCTCCCGCCCGAATGGTGGTGAACCGCTCTCCCCTGCCGCCGCGAGGATCTTCCATCCCCTCGGTGATCTCCCGGACGAACAGGTCGGCCATCTTGTCGGCGCCGTCGGGCTCGATCCCCAGCCGTAGGGCCCAGGGATGCTGCGGGGCCAGAGCCTCGCACCAGAATCCGGTGGAGGCAATGATATGCACCTTGGTCCGCCTGGCCAGATCCACCAGCAGTTGCGGATAGCGGCCCACCCGGATGGGAGTGCATTCCACGATGGCTCCGGGACCGTCTTCGGGGGAGAGCGATCGGTGAAAGGCGTTCAACATTCCCGAGGTTTCAGTCAGCATTCTCTCGCGCAGAGAGTCCAGGGGAGCCGCCGGGGTCGCATAGAGCTCCGACCAGTCCACCGAGGGCGCATGTTCGTGCATGAGGGTCGCGCCCAGGCCCTGGGGGCCGACCGGACCGAGCACCGTCTGCACGGCCGCGGGCCTGTCGGGTTTTTCGGGCGGCCTGCAGGCCCCGAGCTGCAGGGCCGTCCAGGCGGCCGCGGCCGAACCGGCCAGGAACTGCCGCCGGCTGAGCCTGCGCCGATCCAAGAAAGGAACCGATTCCATTTCCGTCAATTCTCGGTAGCCGCCCAGGGATCGACAACGTCGACTCCCGTGCCGCTGAAATGCCGCACGTTGCGCGTGACCAGGACCGCACCACGGGAACGGCATATGGCCGCGATCTGGCAGTCGGCCTCGCCGATCGGCCGACCCGCTTGGCGGCGCTCGGCCGCGATCTCCGCGTAGGCTCGAGCTGCATTGCTGTCGAACGGGAGAATCCGCTCTCTGAAACCCTGGTCGAGCCAACGGGTCATGGCAGCTTCCAGCCCGTTTCGTCGCTTGCCTGCCGGCATGATGGCGACGCCGTAGCGCAATTCCGCTTCGCTCACCGCCGTGAGGTACATCTCCTGTGCGTCGCGTTCGGCAATCCAGGCCGCCACGGCCGGCTCCGGCTCCGGACGCATGAGTTCGGATGCCACATTCGTGTCTATGGCGAACATGTCTACCGTTCAGGAAAAATCCGGAGGCTCGCGCATCGGGCCACGCGGGGGAAGCTCGAGTTCAACGCCGCCAAGGGGCGCAAAGCACTCGCGGGTGAACTTCGCCAGATTCCGGGGACCGGTTCGCCCACCATTCACGGCGTCGCGCAGGATGATTCGCACCTCTTCCTCCATCGAACGGTGATTCTCGGCGGCGCGCACGCGAAGCCGCGTCTTCACGTCGTCGTCGAGATTTCGGATCGTGATGCTCGCCATTGTCGCACCTCCCTGTTTGAAGCAAGCCTATACGACGATTGCGTTGCAATCAAGGCCGTCTCCACTGCATCCATGCCCAAACGTTGGAATGCAGGGGCAACTCGAACGCCACTTGGCCTTCAAGGATATCTGCAACTTTGGGTAAGCTACAGGCAGGCCAGGAAATCGGGTTCCGCATAGGCCCCTACTCCCCTGCCGGCAGGTAAGCCCCGTCGCCGCTCCGTTCTCCGGGGGCTCCGCCGTCGTTGACCACGCCGTAGGCCAGGAACGGATTCTCCCCCGACACCTTCTCGATGCGGACATACCCCTGCTTCGTGGCCGGGTTGGCTCTCAGCAGAATCCCGTCGATCTGATGCCAGCCCCGGGCCGGGACCGGCCCGGTCACCACCGTCTCCACCAGCATCCCCGTCTCCCCATTGTAGATCTGCAGATGGAAGATGCTCGGGCTGTCATCGACTTCGCCGGTGTTGACCAGCGCCAGGTTGCTGCGGTTCTCCTGGTTCTGCTGCAGCCCATCCACCCAGGCTTCTTGCGCGAAGCCCTCTCCTGCCGGGACCGCGTTGTAGAAGACGCTGTAGGTTCCACCGCCTCCCTCCGAGCCCGTCCGGGCTCCGATCACGATCCCGCTCAGGTCTCCCGCTTCCGCCGCGACGAACAAGGGTCCCAGGTAGAAGCCCCGGCTCGCGCCCAGCTTCGCCATCTCCTGTCGGCGCAACGCCTCCACCAGTTCGGGAACGATCCTTTGCTCGCCGGCGTCCAACTCCATCCGGAAGCCCACCACCTTCCCGTCCCCCTCGATATGCTCCGATACAAACTCGAAGTCCAGCACCCTGGGCTCCTCGGAGAAGTTCGTCACCGTCAGCTCGCTGGCAAAATCTCTCGTCTCCACGATCACCGGCAGGGTCTGGGCCATCGTGCCCGCCAGGGAACCGGCCGTCACCGGAAAGACGAACGACCCGTCCGAGTTGGCCTGGTCGTTGATCACGCCGTAGGCATAGAAGTGCGCCTCTCCCTCCACCCGCTCCACCTTGACGTAGCCGTTCTCCACCCCGCCCGGCAGCCCCGAGTACTGGTGAAACCCTCCTGGCCCCAGCCTGACGTCTTCGAGAACTCGGGGCTCGCTGTCCCCCGCCTTCCCCGAATAGACCGTGGTCCTCAGCGTGATGGCCCCCTCTCCCACGGTCCCCATGTTCTGGAAGGCGACGTTGGAGCGGTCCCGGCTATTTTGCCTGAGCCCGCACAGGTAGACCGGCTCGCTGAAACCCTCTTCTTCCGCCACCCCCGGGTAGGCCAGCCCCGCTCGCCCGTCAGGCGCCAGCGTGGTGGTCCGCACCACGGCCTCCACCTCGGCCCCCGGCGGAACCTCCACCCTCAAGGTCCCGATCCGGCTCCCCGTCCCGGGAATCGGTATCCCCCGGCCCGCCAGGTAGGCGAGGGCGTCGGTTGCGATCTTCTGCCTGCCCGCGGGGAGAAGGTCGGAAGCCGTTCCGCTTCCTCCTCCCGCCTTGGCCGTGTAGGTGAAGTCAAGCTTGACCTCCTCCTCTCCCCGGTTGGTCAGGGTCAACTCCGAGGTGAAAAAGGACTGGTTCCGCCCTGCCGAGGAGAGGATCACCGGGACGAACAGAGACCCTTCCGCCGGACCATCTCCCACTTCGTCCGCGGCGATCCCGAGAAGAGTGAAGGTCAGGCTGGCGATGGGCTCGTTCGAGAACTTGCCCCTTCCCCGAATGCTGGTGATGACCCCCTGCGGCCTGGTGGCCGGGTTCGACAGTGAAAACTCGGCGCCGTCCTCGGTTCCGGCGTCCCACGGGTAGAGGTTGATCGTGCGCGACGCCATCCATTCCCCCTGCTCATCCAGAAGCGACAGTCCGGAGACCCCCACGAACCAGTCCGGGCTGGGAGCGATCATGGCGAGCAGGGTGACCCGGGGATGATCGGTGGTGAGCGTGACGCTGTCGATGGTGGACGAACCGGTGGGACCGGTATTGCCGCCGCCCAGCAGGACGGCGAGCGCATCGGGCCCGGCTGCCCTGACCTCGCTGGCCAGGGTGCTCGTTCCACCCAGTTCCGCCATGAACTCGACCCCGGGAGTGGCCCTGCCGCCATCTCTCAGAAAGGTCACGCCGGAGTTGTGCACGCCTCCGATCAGCCTTGTGAAATGCGCGCCGCCCGGAAGCCCGCCGGAGGTGACGGCAGTGGTCCATAGCCCCCGGAAGGTCAGGCTGTAGGTGGCCTCCGAGTGAACCTCAACCGGCGGATCGCTCTCCGGCGGATCCAGCCACATACTGAAACGCGCATCGGAGTGGCCCACATCCCTAATCGCCGCCTTGGAGTCGAACGGATCCAGGACTCCCTGGCATAGGGATGCAACCAGCGCCAGGGCAAGGATGGAGACGGCTCGCCGAAGCCGACCGCCCCCGACCCATCGGCAAGACCAGAATCTGGAAAGCCGGAGCCGGAGGGCAGGCTGAGACACTCCGGGTCGGATTCCGTAGCCGGAACGCTGTGCTGGAGAGCCCTGAAACTCGTTTTTTCCGTCCATGGTCAATCCCGATCTCCCGAGTCGAAGCAACGTTGCCGAATGAATCAAGCACTGCGAATTTCAAATCCCGGATCTGGGCGATGGTCCGCAGGCATTTTATCGTGCTTTTCCGAGGCAGGGGAGGGCACGCGGTCAGAAATGCAGGTTCGGGAGGTCAAAAAGAATCGTCGGGGTACAGTTGCGCCTGCCAGGGCGGCAAATTGACATCGATGGGAACATCATCCGGATGGTAGTGTTCCACCAAGGGTTCCAGGATATCCACCAGGTATCGCGCTACCCCGTTTCTGTAGCGCTGGTCGACGACCGCCCAAGTGACGTAGAGGCGTTTGTTGGCCACGTACTTCAAGATCTGAGGATCTTTTCTGTGCCTTGAGAATCTCTCCTCGAAATCTCCTTGGCCGACGAAAACCACGCCTTTCCCGGACCAGATAACGTAGACGCCGCCCCTGCCGGAACTCCAGCCGAGCTTGACGATTCTCAAGTCGCACCAGCCGTTTTCGCAGATTCTCCATTCGAGTTCCATGGCTGGCCCCTTGTTTGGACAGGGATCTCTTCAGGTCGTAATCGGGTCGGTACTGGCTGATCCACTGGTTCCGTCGGGTGATGTCGCACCGATAATAGGTGGTGATAGTGATATTTATGTGCTCATATTATTTTTATCGTGATTTTATAGTGAATCTGTACATCCTGAGGCCATCGGCGCCGCAGAATGTTCGCCCGTGAATCGAGTGTGCTTTTGTCATCGGCGGGCGGGATCATGACAAGAGTGCGGAGAACGAGGCGCGGGGACGGCTCCCAATGGGCCGCCAAAATTTGCACAAACAATTTTCGCATGCGTGGTGAGATCGGTATATGCTAGTCGAGTCTGTAGTTTCTGGTTCGCCGCAAGGGTCTTCCTTCGCCCGAAAAAGGCAACGGCAACTGCCTGCTATCGTTGATGGCGGGATTTTTCCGAAACCCTGCCTGCCATGACCTGAAGGACGGCTAACCTCCCGATTCCCGCAGCGTCCAGCCTGCGTCCTGGCCTGCTGCCGGAGGCGGCCGTCGAATCACGGGATTTCGGTGCGCTATGCCATCTGGACCTGTCGAGCAGAAATCTGAACCCAACCAGCTTCACCCCTATCCCGAGGGTTGGTATTTCGTTGCCAGCCGTCGTTCCATCCTGAAGGAAAAGCTGATTCAAAAGACCTGGATGGGCGAAAAAATCGTCGCCTGGTGCGACGGAGCGGGGAAAATCTGCGTGGCCGAGGCGGTCTGCCCCCACCTGGGCGCCGACCTGGGTCCCGCCGCCGGAGGCCGGATAATCGGCTCCCGTCTCGTCTGTCCGTTTCACGGCTTCGAGTTCGACGTCAGCGGGCAATGCGTCGCCACTCCCTTTTCCGCGGCTCCCAGGGGCGTCAGGCTCCAGGTATTCGAGACGCGAGAAATGCTCGACCTGGTTTTCGCCTGGCGGGGAAACAACGGACGTCCGCCGCAATGGAACCTTGCCGACGCTCCAGCGAACGGACCCGACTGGAGCGAATTGGCATACAAGACCTTCCGATTTCCCGGTCATCCCCAGGAAACGACCGAGAATGTGGTGGATCTGGCCCACCTGCGTTACGTGCACGGCTACGGCAACGTGAGCCGGGTGGGTCGATTGAAGGTCGAGGGCGCCTGCCTGGAGAGTTGCTTCAACTTCAAGCGGACCGGGAAGATCGCCGGGGTCGCCGACCTCGTATTCGATGTCACGGCCATCACCTGGGTCTTTGGGCTGGGTTATTCGCAAGTCAATATTCGCGAACATTCCATCGGCATGGATTCGCGTCTCTGGGTGCTGGCGACGCCCGTCGACGGCAAATTCATCGACCTGGTTCTAGCCAGCCAGACCCGGAAGATACGGCGGCCCAAGCGGCCTATCGTCGGATTGAGGTTTGTTCCAACCAACCTGCGCACCAGCATCATGAACAGAATCCTGTTGGCGATTCAAAAGCACGACGTTCTGCAGGATGTGGTGATCTGGGGAAACAAGAGATACCGCGCCCGTCCACGTCTGTGCCGGTCCGACGGCGAGATCGGGAGGTATCGACGTTACTGTCAACAGTTCTATCCGGGTCACCGGAATGGCGGTCGGAACCGGCTCCAACCACCGTCCACGGAGTCATAAGCCCTTTCCATTCCCACCGAGTAGACCAGCATGAGAAAACTGACAGGCTATGTGGTCGCGATGGTCATCCTTGTCGGCTCCGGCTTCCTGGCGTACTACCTGGTGTCGCTGGCGCCCGAACCGGAACGCAGCGAGCCGCCTCCCCAAATCCCCTTTGCACAGACGGCCAAGGTCGTGGCCGGCTCCGGGGCCATCCCCGTTTACGGCGCCGGAACGGTGCGGGCCAGCGCTGAAATCGACGTTGCCCCGCTGGTCAGCGGAAGGGTGGTCTGGGTGAATCCGGCCTTCCAGAGCGGCGGGCGCATCAGGGCGGGCCAGGCGATCTTCCGCATCGACAAGGAAGACTACCTGCACCGCCTGCGCCAGGTGGAAGCCGAGCTCGAATCTCGCCGGATCTCGCTCTTTGTGGCCAAGGAAGAAGCGGCGTTCGCGCGGGCCGAATTCGAGCAGTACTCCCGCCAGCAGCAGCAAGCGGGAGCCCCGGCGGGCGAGCCGGGTCCCTTGGCCCTGCGGGAACCCCAGATAAAGGCGGCTCAAGCGGCCATGGACCAGGTGGAATCCCGGCTGGCCGACGCCAGGCTGGCCCTGTCCCGCACCGAAGTGCAAGCGCCCTTCAACGGCTATGTTCGACAGGAGTCGCTGGATGTGGGGCAGTTTGTCACGGCCGGCCAGCCTGTCGGGCGGCTGTTCGCCTCCGACGCGGTCGAGGTGGTGGTGCCCCTGTCCGACGCCAACGCCGGCTTGATCCCGGGTCTCTGGAAGCTGCGGGCGGGAGACTCCAGACGGCGGGTGGCTGCCCGCGTATCCGCCAGATTCGGTGACAAGAGCTACGCCTGGAAGGGTTACGTCGATCGGGCTGAAGTATCCCTCGACCGGCAGACGCGAACCATCGACTCAATCCTGAGGGTGCCCAACCCCTTTGGCTCGGGGACTCCAACGGACGGGACCGATGCGACCGGAAGCACACCCCCTCTGCTGGTGGGCAAGTTTGTGGAGGCGGAGATCCAGGGGCTTGCTCCGGAGAGCTATTTCCGGGTACCGCGGCCGGCGCTGCACCCCGGCAACGAGGTTTGGACAGTAAGCGAAGACAAGAGGGTGCAGGTCGTCCCGGTCCGCGTCCTGCAACGCGTCAACGACGAGGCATTCGTCATCGGGGCTCTGGAAGACGGGCAGCCGGTCATCACCGGCGGCATTCAGCATGTCACCGAAGGCATGATCGTACAGACAGGCGAGGGCCGACCCGGTGAGCCGAACCGATAAGCAGTGTGCTAAAATACGACAGTTCAGCCATCTGTCGGCTCACCCGCGCCGTGATGCCCGGCACTGGTCGGACGGGGGCGAAGACGCCTGTGTTGCGAAGCGTGATGTTCGGGGCGTCCAATGACCGGATTCCGGCAAGCGCACCGGCCTTGAGCCGTCCACTGCCGGATAGGAAAATCATGAACACGGCCGCGCAATCCCCCATACGCCTCGCCGAAGAGCTGGTCCTCCTGATGCTCAATGAGCAGAGCGGCTACCTGGAGATGGTTCCCGGCTGGAGTTTCTCCTGCGTCATGGCCGGCGCCGTCATCGCCGATCTTGCTCTGGAGAATCGAATCGATACCGATTTGAACCGGTTGTACCTTGTCGATCCCACTCCAATCGAAGACAACCTGCTCGACCCCACGCTCAAGGAGATCGCCGACTCCCGGGAAACCTCGGACACGCGATTCTGGATCGAACGGATCGCGAGCCGCTCCGAAGACATCGTGACGGCCACACTCGACCGCTTGGTGGAGAGGAAAATCCTCGACTACGAAAGCGGTGGATTCTGGGGACTCTCGCGCTCGGTTTCACGTTCGGGAACCTATCAGACTTCCGACCTCCAGATCCGCCAGGAAGCCAAGGCAAGAGTGCTGAGCGTCATCTTGAACGACGACATCCCGGACCCGAGCGACGCCATTCTCATTGCCTTGACGCATACCTGCGGCGGTTTCAAGCTGGTGCTTTCACCAGAAGACTACGAGGAGAAGCTCGAGCGGATCGAGACGCTCTCCAAGCTGGATCTGATTGGGCGATCGGTCGCCAGCGCGGTAAGGGACAGCACCCTGACACCGAAGACCCGTCGTGTCATCCAGACCAAACCCATTCCCAAGCTCGGATTCATTGACATCCTGCGACAGCGCGACTTTCGCTCGGGCAATATCCCGAAGGCGATGCACGGCATCTTCCGGGAGCACGGACCGGTCGTCCAGCTTCCCTTCAAGATCCGCAAGTCGACCATCGTCGCCCTGATGGGGCCGGACACCAATCAGTGGGTCAACAAGTATGGGCGATTCTACCTCCGCTCCAAGGACTTCATCCAGGATCTGGAACGCGCGTTCGGAGCCACCCGCACCCTGCCGGGCATGGATGGCGCCGAGCACTACAGGATGCGCAAGACGCTACAGAGCGCCTATTCCCGTGCTGCGCTGGGGCGAAGGCTGCCGGAGTTGATCCACCTGTGCCGGCAATCGCTGCGCCAATGGAATGAAGGCGAAGTCTTGCGAGTAGGCCCGGCCTTCAAGAACCACATCAGCAGCCAGATCTCTCATATTGTAATCGGCGTGGACTGCAGCCACTACGTCGATGAACTGCTCGAATATGAACATCGCGCTTTGGTGACTCAAGTTCAGGGCGCCCTGCCGAAGTTCATGCTGCGGACGCCGAAGATGAAACGCTACGGGAAGCGTGTGCGTGAACTCCAGGAGGCGATCATTGCATCCCACACGCCGGCGCAACGGAGAGGGAAACCACCGGACATTGCCGACGCAATCCTCGAACTCCACAAGAACGACCCGCAGTTCCTGCCGGAAACGGACATTACCTTCCCGTTCGTGGCGGCAATGGTCGCCAGCATCTATCTCGGCAGCGGGCTCGCCTTCGCCGTCTATTCCATGGTTCGACACCCGGACCTGTATGCGAAGATCCAACGAGAAGCCGAGCTGCTCTTCGGCAACGGGCGTGAACCGCAGGCGGAGGACTTTAGTCACGACACCATCGACGTCACTGTCCGCCTCTGCATGGAGTCGGCGCGTTTGTACCCGGTGATTCCCTGGCAGTTGAGAACGGTCATGAACGAGTGCATCGTCAGCGGCTATGAAATTCCGGCCAAGACGATGCTATTGATTTGCCAGACGGCAAGTCACTACGCCGAGGACCTGTTCAAGGACCCGCTCAAGTTCGACATAGACCGCTATCTGCCCGATCGGGGAGAACATGCCACCCCGGGCGCCTATGCCCCCTATGGCCTGGGCACGCACACTTGCCTTGGAAACCGGTGGGTGGAACTGCAGATGGCCGTCAACGTCCTGCTCATCGCCCACCACTTGAAGCTGGAGGTGACGCCCGAAGACTACCAGCTCGGATTCAATCCGTTCCCGACATCCTCCCCCAACAAGAAGTTGAAGTTCCGCGTCGCTGAGATCAGGAATCCGATCCTGTCTTGAACACCCCGTCTCAACCCGAACGAGCCAACCCGCCTGACTCCGAGAACCGACGATTCCCGACTCCGTCCAGAAACGCGGGCTGGCGACACATAAGAGCGGCCATTTCGATCTTTCTATGGTAAATTTGGGTTACGGGTGTGGTAAGTTTGCGTTATTCGCCACCCGCAAACCTGCTGCAGGCGCGCACTCCGGATTGGCGTGGCCGCAAGCGCTGGTGGCGGCGCGTGGCCTCCGGGCGGGCTCTCCGGTGGTTTTCGACTGTGCTCCGACGCCGTCATGGTCGCGGCGACAGTCATGCCGGCGCCCGGAGAACCGGACCCGATGCCCTAAGGACTCCTACTCGCAATGGAGCGTGAGAAACGACGATGACCGACCGCAAAGGCAACGGCTTTCTGAAAGTTGTCCTGGCCCAGCCCCGAGGCTTTTGTGCGGGCGTGGAGCGGGCGATAGAGATCGTGGAGGCGGCGCTGCGGAAATTCGGGCCGCCGGTATATGTGCGGCATGAAATCGTCCACAACCGGCGCGTCGTCGAGAATCTGAAGGCGAAGGGCGTGCACTTCGTGGAGCAGATCGAACAGATTCCAAAGGGGCGGGTCGCCGTCTTCAGCGCTCACGGGGTGGCGGCGCAGGTCGAGCAGGACGCTACGGTGCGCGGGCTGCGTGCGATCGACGCGACCTGTCCGCTTGTATCCAAGGTGCACGCGGAAGGACGGCGGTACGCCCGCCGCGGCTACGACATCGTGCTGATCGGCCACGAGAACCACCCGGAGGTCGAGGGCACGGTCGGGCAAATTCCAGGCAGGGTCATCGTGGTCGGAGACGTCGAGGGGGTCGAGGCTCTGAAGGTGCGCGATCCGGAGAAGGTGGCCTACATCACCCAGACGACGCTTTCCGTTGACGATACCCGTGAGGTCATCGCCGCCCTTCGACGGCGGTTTCCCATGATCGTGGGTCCGGACGTCAAGGATATCTGTTACGCGACGCAGAACCGCCAGGCGGCTGTCCGAATGGCGGCCTCGATAGTGGACGTGGTTCTGGTGGTGGGCGCCCGCAACAGCTCGAACTCGAACCGGCTGTGCGAGGTGGCCGAGGACGCCGGCGTGCCCGGCTTTCTGGTCGAAGACGCGTCGAAGCTCGATCCGGCCTGGCTGGAGGGCAAGAAGAGCGTTTGCATTACAGCCGGCGCGTCCGCTCCGGAGGAACTGGTCTGGGAGGTCATCGGGAAGCTGCGGGAATTCGCAACGCTGGAGGTTTCAACCATGGACGGGGTTGTCGAAAATGTGCACTTCGGCCTGCCGGAGGGGCTCGATGCCGGCAGCCCGGGGAGCGAAAGTCGAGCGACCTGAAGAGCGACCGGAATCACCATGAGCCACTCGAGCTCCTCGGCGGCGAGCGATCTCGCATACCAGCGGGAAATCCTGGAGGGTGTTGCCCGCACCTTTGCGCTCACCATCGCTCAGTTGCCGCGCAACCTGTCCGAGGCGGTGGGTAACGCCTATCTCCTGTGCCGGATTGCCGATACCATCGAAGATGAACCGGCGCTTACCCTGGAACAGAAGGCGGCTTTCTCGGAACGACTTGTCGAGATCCTGGCCGGCCGGGATGATCCCCTTCCCTTCGCACGCGAGCTCGGCCCCCTGCTGTCCTCCTCAACCAGCGATCGCGAGGCGAACCTGGTCGCCAACACCCCGCGGGTGATTCACATCACACACCGCCTCACCCCTGCCCAGCGCCATGCGATTCTTCGTTGCGTTCGGATCATGTCGCGCGGCATGGTGGAGTTTCAGCGCAACGCGAGCACCGGGGGCCTGAAGGACCTGGCTCAGTTGGACCGCTACTGCTATCACGTGGCCGGGGTGGTCGGCGAGACCCTGACGACGCTGTTTTGCGATCATTCCGAAGAGATCGAAAAACGTCGCGAGCATCTGATGCCGCTGTCGGTCTCCTTCGGTCAGGGGCTGCAGATGATCAACATCCTCAAGGACATGTGGGAGGACCGGAGCCGCGGCCGATGCTGGCTCCCGCGAGACCTCTTCCGCGCGACCGGGATCGAACTCCGCTCCCTCTCGCCCGAAACGGCCGATCCGGGCTTCGTCGAGGGGCTTCTCGAACTGGTGGCGGTCGCGCGCAACCACCTGGCCAACGGGCTGCGTTTCGTCCTCAGCCTCCCGACCCACGAAACCGGCATTCGCCGTTCCTGCCTGTGGCCTCTGGCCATAGCGGTGCTGACCCTGCGGCGCATAGGCCGCAAGCCCACCTTCAGGAGCGGACGGGAGGTCACAGTCTCACGGCGCGGCGTGTGGGCGGCCGCCATCCTTACCGGTGTGCTGGTGCGTTCCAACCTGGCCTTGAATCTCCTGTACAAGCTCTCTACCTTCGGTTTGCCCAAGACGTCGGCGGCATGAGCGCGACCTCCTCAAACGGACCGAGCCGCAGCGATCTTGCCTGCCAGGCGCGGTTGCTGCAGGACGTTTCACGCACCTTCGCCCTCACCATTCCACAGCTCCCCCATCGCCTGCGGTGGCCCGTGACCAACGCCTATCTCCTGTGTCGGATCGCCGACACCATCGAAGACGAGCCGGCGCTCTCACCGGCGCAGAAACAGGCCTTTTGGGACCGCTTCGTTCAAGTGATCGCCGGTCACGAAGAAGCGGCCTCGTTCGCTCGCGACCTGGGCGCCTTGCTGTCTTCGTCGACCGCCAGGCAGGAGCGGGACCTTGTCGCCAGCTTTGGCCGCGTGATCCGTATCACTTCAATGCTCCGCCCCAGCCAGCGCGCGGCGATCGTGCGTTGCCTGCGCATCATGTCTCGCGGCATGATGGAGTTCCAGCGGAATCCGAACCCGGCGGGGCTGAAGGACTGCTCCTGCCTGGATCGCTATTGCTACTACGTTGCGGGAGTGGTCGGCGAGATGCTCACCGAGTTGTTCTGCGACTACTCGGCCGCAGTCAACGACCAACGCAAGGATCTGTTGGCCTTGTCGGTAGCCTACGCCCAGGGACTGCAGATGACCAACATTCTCAAGGACCTGTGGGACGACCAGCGGCGTGGGGTGTGCTGGCTCCCCAGAGACCTGTTCAGGGAGTCGGGGTACGAGTTGGATCGGCTGTCCCCCGGCGAGGCCGATCCGAGGTTTCTAGCCGGGTTCTTCGAGCTCGTGGCCATCACCGGGCGCCGGCTCCGGGATGGATTGCGGTACGTTCTGCTCATTCCCACCCATGAAACCGGTCTCCGCCGATATCTGGCATGGAGCCTCGGCTTGTCCGTGCTCACGTTGCGGTCCCTCTACACGAGACCCTCGTTCAGAAATGGCCGGAACACAAGACTGTCATGGCTGAGCGTAGTTGCGCTCATCGTCCTGACCAGCCTTCTGGCCCGGTCGGATTCCGCCTTGAAGTTCCTGTTCAAGGCAGCCACCCGCGGCCTGCCCCGCGCCGCGCAGGCGTAAACAAGCTAAAAACTGTAGACAAGGCTGAACGAAAAAAAGCTGTCGCGCCGGGTTTCATGGAGGAGGTCGGATTCGTCCACGCGGGGAAAGGCGATCGATTCCACGCTGAGCGACCAGCGATCCGTAATGCGCCGGTTGAATTCCAGGGTAACGACCTGCGAGGAGCGGGTCGCGTCGAACATGATGCCCGCCAGCAACTCCGTTCCCTGGACGTCATTGGGCGCCCACCGCGTGGCCACGAAGACGTCGTTGTCGAAGAAATTGGTCGCGTCGCCTCCCCGCCCGTCGTAGTTCCACTCGCCCAGAAGACTGACGTCGTGGGCCGAACCCCCGACCGAATAGAAGGTGTATTCGAACCCGGAGACCATCGCTCCGTAGTTCTGCTTCACCCCCCGAAGGTTGCGCGCGCCGGACCGCTGAATCGTTTCCAGCTTGAGCAGCCAGGCGCCGAGGGTGAGCTGCGCATCCAGGCCCAGTTGGCGGATCTGCTCGTAGTGGGGCCGCAGGACGGGTGCCCCGTCCGAGTTCAACTCCGGCTGGAGAAAGGGTTCGCGGCCGGTGCCGTCAAAGACGCTGGCCCCGATGTCCAGGGGGCCGAAACTGTGGCTGTAGCGGGCGGCCACGTCGAAGTGCCACTGCTTGGCGCCGCTCTCATAGAGAGGGTTGTCCTTGTCGACCACCAGCGAATAGCGCAGCCGGCCTCCGGGTCCCGGAAAGGTGCGGGCGCGGTGATAGGGCAGGCCGAAGACCTCGACCACGCCCCAATCCGCGGACCAGGTGAGATGGGCCATGGGCTGGCCCAGCTTTTCCTCTTCGTCGGGGTGTTCGATCAGATCGGTCTGGTTGACGATGTCGACCAGGTGGCGCGATTCCGCCACCCCCCAGAACACCCGGTCGACACCGAGGCGCAGCTCCCATTCACCGCTGCCGCCCTGGCCGAACAACAGCAGATAGGCCTCGCGCAGGTCGAAATGGGTTCGGCGCGGGTCGGCGCTGTCGTAGCGGAAGAAAGGGGTCAGGGTGAGGCTGCGGCCACGGGCGTCTTCAAGGTGGAACTCCGGCTCCGCCACCAGGCCGCTGGCGTGCCAGCTCTGCTCGGGAAAGGCCCCGGACTGGGGATGCCAGCGGCCCTCCAGTCTCACGCGCCCGGAAGCATCGAAGTCGATGGGCGGAGCTGGAAACCCCGGGGCCACCCCGAAACCGGCCACCCCAATGGAAACGAGAACGGTGTGGAGAAGGGCCGCCCGCCACCCCGTCAACGGATTCGTCTCAGCCCGGTCCGGGTGAAGTCGTTCTCGTTCAGATTGTTCTGGAATTGAAAATCCGTCCACGTCAGAGTCGTGCTCTTGCCGGTGATGTGATTGACCATCGTCATCTTGCCGGCATACCAGTAGCGGTCCAGATAGCGGCCATAGTCTGCAACCGAAAGCGTCTTCAGGTGGGCGTTCTTGCGGTCGTAGTAGTCTACCTTCCAGACGCGCAACTCGTCCCGGTCCTGCCAGACGAGCTGACGGCTGTAACCGGAGCGCGGGTTCACCGGGATGCGTTCCGAGACGGTGCAGGTCAGATCCCCGCAGGGCTCCTCCCGCAGGTAACGATAGGTAAACTTCTCCACCTCCGGAGTGCCCATGTCTTCGTAGGCGAATTCACTGCCCATGAAGGAGCCGGACTGGTTCGACGAGCTGATTCGCTTGACCCGTCTCAGCGCCGGCAGATAGAGCCACTGCTCGTCGTCTTTCTCCCGGTGGGAGTGGATCAGCAAGGCGGTTCCCTTGACGTCGCGCGGCTCGTCGAACACGAACAGGTTCTTGTCTCCCCCTCCCGCCACCTCCAGAACCTGCAAACGCAACTGGCGCCGACTCTCCTGCCCTCCCCGGTTGCGGAGCACCATGGTCTGACGCGCGCTGAAGTCACCGAAGCCCTCGCCGCGCTCACGCGCGTCCAGGGCGATTTCAAGGCCTCGGGCCTCCGGGTCCTGCTGTTGGCTCAAAGCCGGAGTGGGAGCGGACAAAAAGGCCCACAGGGCCAGAAAACTCGTGCAATACAGGAATGGCCGGCTGCACAAACGGGGATGACTCATGACTTGTCTCGATCGATGGCCATCAGCAGGGGCGGGAGCAGCAGAAAATCGGCGAGAAGCGCAAACCCCAGCGTAATGGCGACCAGCAGGCCCAGCACGGAGCTGACCTGAAATCCCGACGAAGCGAATACCAGAAAACTTGCCGATAAAACCGCGGTCGTGGTCCACAAGGCATGTCCCACGGTTCGGAAGGTGGCGCGCACGGACTCTGACGCGCTGGCTCCTCCACGGCGGGCTTCCAGGTACTTGCTCATGAAATGGATGGTATCGTCAACCACGATACCGAAGGCGACCGCACAGACAACCGAAGCGGAAAGACCCACCTGACCCACCAGGTAACCCCACAGACCGAAGCTCATGGCCGCGGGAACGAAGTTGGGAAACAGGCTGGCCAGGCCGAAGCGCAGGCTCTTGAACGTGAAGACAAGGATCAATGAAATCATGGCCATGGCCACGATCGTACTGCGCAGCATGCTCTGGATGTTTCTCTGGGCCAGGTGGGCGAAGACCATGGTGACGCCCGATGCTTCTCCGGTCAGCCCGGGCGCATTGGCCCTGACCCACTCCTGGGCCCGCTGGTCGAGCTGGCGCAGACCGCGCGCGGAGGCGTTGGCCACCACGGTCATTCGAGTGGCCGACTTGGCGACGTCGATGCGGTCGTTCAAGTCATTGCCGAGCGGCAGCGACAGCTCGTACAGCAGCAGATTCTGGGCCGCCAGCGCCGGATCTTCCGGAATCCGATAATAGGCGGGGTCGTCGCCGTGCATGTTCTTGTTCAGGCGCTTCATGACGTCGGGGAAGGACTGAACGAAGTTCACTTCCGGCTGATCCCGATACCATTCGGCAAAGGCGTCGGCCGTGCGCAGATAGGCCGGATCGGTGATACCGCCTTCACGTCCCGACTCCAGCGAGTACTCGAGCCTGTCCAGCCCGGTCAGGTTTTCGATGACGAAGTCGGTATCGTTGCGGAAACCGTAACGCTGATCGAAATAGCGCGTCCAGTTATCGCTCAACTCGACGCGTGGAACTCCGGCAACCAGGACTACCGTCACAATGGAGGCCACGCTCAACAACACCTTGCGCCGTTCCACCACGAAGGCGCCAAAGCGGTCGAAGAAGCCGGAACGGTCGGAGGGAGTCGGTGGCGGGTGCAACGGCAGAATCGAAAGCAGGGCCGGCAGGAACGTCATCGAACAGCCGAAAATGCACAACAGGCCGAAGGCCACCATATTGCCCAGAACATGGAAAGGGGGCGAATCCGAGGCATTCAGGCTCAGGAAACCGATCGTGGTCGTCACAGCGGCCAGGAAGACCGGCCAGGCATTGATCCGAAGCGATTTGCGGATCGCCTCCTCCCGGCCCCGCCCCTCGCGGAGCCCGGCCAGGGTGCTGGTGACGATGTGGACGGCGTGCGCCACGGCGATGGCCATGACGATGATCGGCACGCCGGCGCTGGCGGGACTGAAGACCTGGCCCGTCCAACCGGCGAAACCCATGGTGCCGGCGATGACCAACACCACCACGGCCAAGATCGCCAGCGTCGCCAGAACCGACTTCAACAGCAAGGCCGAACTCACGATGATGATCAGGAACACGATCGGCACCAGGGTCTGCATGTCGGTTGCCGTCGCCTCGGCGAGCACTCGATTCATGACCACGTCGCCGGTCAGGTAGTAGGAGATATCGGGATGGCGACCCCGGGCCTCGGTGAGCAGGCCGTTGATGTAATCGGTGATTTCGATCACCGCCTGGTCCGAATTCTCCGGCAGCAGGAAGTTGATGGTGAGCCCGCCCACGCGTCCGTCAGTGGAGACCAGGCGCCCGGCCACGCCGACCTCCTGGAGTGCGATCGACTCGACCCGCGCCAGGTCGGCATCGCTCAACGAGGCGGCGTCCTCGACAAGCGGCCCCACCGCCAGGTCGTCCTCTCCAAGGGCCTCGCTGTGGGTATAGTTGGTGAGCGAATCCACTCGGATGGAGTGGGGCGTGCGCCAGGCGGCTTCGGTCAAGGCCTCGATGGCTCCCAGGACTTCGCCCGTGAACACCGATCCTTCCCGTGGGGCCACGGCGATCAGGGCCGTGTTGGGCGAGGCGTAGGTATTCCCGAGCGCATCGAAAGCCGCCAGTTGCGGGTTGTCTTCACTGAAAAGGATGCGGTAGTCGTTGGTGACGGTGAGGTTGGGGGCGCCGGAGGCCAGGATCAACACGACCAGCAATGCGACTCCGACGACCAGCCAGCGACGGCGGAGAACGAGGTCAATGGATCGATCCAATCGCATGACAGCACCGTGGGTCGCATTCTTGTGAGCGTCGCCTGTTTGCAAACCGGACGCACCCGCACTGTGCCCATCTTAACCCGACGACGGACAATATGGACTACCGAAAGAGGGACCAGCCGAAAAATTTATGGAGGCGCGATGCGGTGGCCGTGGCTACACGAACCGCACCAGCCTGACGTTCAGCGTCCGAGTCGGACCACCGGCGACCTTCCATTGGACCAGAATCGGGCTCTGGTAGGCGCCCCAGCCGATCTCACCGATCCCTTCGCCTCGGCGGTCCAGGACCGGCAGGCTGATCTCCCGCTTCATCCGCAGAAAATGGGCAAACGGAATCGCCAGCGCCCGGTTGACCAGCAGCTCCACCACGGAACGCCGGACGCCGACCCGATCCACGATCTCGTTGAAGAGCTGCACGGCGTCGTACTGCGCATAGTTGAGGGCCCTGGCCGGAATGGCCCGCGGGGCCTGGATTGCCTGCTTGCCTATCTGCGCCATGAAGCGAAGGGGGTTTTTCAGCACATCCCCAAGGTCGTGGGTCATGAGCAGGGTTTCATACTCGTTGACGGTCAGGCCCGCGTGGCGCTCGTTGGGGGGGAGGGACAGGTCGAAACGGCCGAACGACACCTGGTGTTCCTGCGCCAGCGCCTGTAGCTGGCGGATGAGGCCGAAATGCGGGTCACGCAGGTTCTGGGCGTCGATGGAGTGCGGCGACGACGCCACCTGTACCTGCATCCGGGCGACATCCTCCTCGCCGTTGTATGCAATTACCGTCGTGCGCCGGCTGCGGGCGCCGCCCGAATGGACCCCGTCCAGCTCTACGAACCAGACCGGCTCGTTTCCCGGCAGCTCGTACGAGGCGCTGTTCCGCAGTCCGCTCCCCATGAACATGAGGTGGGAGTCGGCGTTGAGCGGCTCGACGGCGCGCTGCTGGTCGGAGAGTTCGGTCCGCAGGTTGAGCTTGTCGTGGATGTAGCCGGCGCCGGGAGGAAAGAGCTGCTGGAAGACCTTGAGGTAATCCCGGATGTTGACGCTGTCGTGTTCGAGCAGCTCGACGAGGCGCTGGTCCAGATAGCCGGCCGTGGTGTGGTCCGAGATGTAGAACTCCTTGGAATAGCGGGTGAAGTCCGACCCGAACTCCTCTCTCAACCTGCGCCTGACATCGAACAGGCCCACCCGGAACGTCGGCTTGATGCGCAGTGTGGCCTGGAAGGGCGCCCCTCCGATATTGGTGTGCCGGTTTACCAGGATCATGGGCGGTCGTCCTCGCTCCAGTGCAGAGTAGTCTAAAGAAACAAGTCTCCCATAGCCATCATTTTACAACTGAAGTGCTGGTCCGGCGCGTCATGTTCTGATACCGTCTGAGAAACAGCGCCTTTCGGCGGCGCGCGAGAAAATCGGGCTGGCAGGCATCGGACTCGAACTCTTGCTGCAGCCCGCAGGCACGCGGGTGCTTTTCCATACCCGCTCTGACCCGTACCAATGAATTCCAACCGAAACGACCACGCCGAACCCCGTGGACCGATTGCCTACATGGCGGGCAACAGCGTCGCGTCCAACCTGCTGATGTTCGGCATCCTCGCTGCGGGCCTCGTGTCGCTGACCGGCCTCGAGCAGGAAGGGTGGCCCACGGTTCCCTTCAACCAGTTCGAAATCTCCGTGCCGTTCCCCGGTGCAACGCCCGAAGAGGTGGAGGAGGCCATCGTCGTCAAGATCGAGGATGAGGTCAGGGGACTGGCGGACGTCAAGACGGTCAGGTCCATAGCGGCCCCGGGAATAGCGTCCGTCCGGGTCGAAGTCAACTCGGGTACGGACATGGGCGCGAAGAAGGATGAAATCGAGTCGGCGGTCGGGCGTATTCAGACATTCCCGGGCGGAGCCGAGCGGCCCCAGATCCGGGAAATGACCAATGCCCAGAGCATGATTCGCCTCATCCTCTTCGGCGACGTTTCCGAGCGGTCGCTGAAGAATCTCGCCTACCGTATCGAGGATGATCTCGCTTCGCTGCCGAACGTGTCCCAGGTCGAGACCAGCGGTGTGCGCAACTACGAAATCTCGATCGAAGTTCCACTGCAGCGGCTGCGGGCCCTTCGGCTGACTCTGACCGATGTCGCCAACGCGATTCGCCGCGGATCCCTGGACCTGTCCGCGGGCAGCATCAATACCGAGCGGTCCCAGGTGCGGATTCGGACGCTCGGACAGAGCTACGATCAGCGGGATTTCGAGGACATCGTCATCCTTGGTCGCGACGACGGTACGGTGGTGCGCCTGGGTGATATCGCCGAGGTGCGCGACGGCTTCGAGGACTCGGGTTTGATCGTGCGCCACCAGGGTCACCCTGCCGTGTTCGTCGAGGTTTCGCGAGCCGACGGCGAGAGGGTGATGGACGTGGCGCGCACTGTTCGCAACCACGTTGCCAACGTGATCACCCCCTCGCTCCCTGAAGGCGTGGGCATCAACATCTGGAACGACGACTCTTCGGCCTTCGTGGAGCGCGGCCTCATTCTCCTCAAGAATGGAGCCTTGGGGCTGTTGCTGGTCTTGATCGCCCTGGGCCTTTTTCTCGAAGTCCGACTGGCGTTTTGGGTCGCCGTCGGGCTCGGCGTTTCCGGAATCGGCGCCCTGGCCGCCATGATGGTGTTCGACATCCCGCTCCATGCGGTGTCGCTCTTCTCTTTCGTTCTCGCCATCGGAATCATCGTGGACGATGCGATCGTCGTGTCCGAGCACATTCACCTGGAACGAATGCGCGGCACGCCGGGAGTTGTTGCGGCCATCCGGGGTGCGCGACGAATCAAGGTGCCGCTGATTTTCGCCGTGCTGACAACGATCGTGGCGTTCATTCCGATACTCTTCGTGCCCGCAGGGTTCGGAGAGGTCTGGAAGGCACTGCCGATCATCGTCATCGCCATGCTGCTGATTTCGCTGGTCGAATCGCTGCTGGTGCTGCCCAACCATCTATCCCATCATCTGCACGGCCCGGATTGGGTACCCCGTACGGGTATTGAACGATTCGGCGCCCGGGTCCGGAATCGTGTCGATTCCTCGTTGAACCGCTTTGTACAGGGGCCCCTGGATCGCGGGATACAGTTCGCCACGGACTGGCCCGAGGTGACGGTCTCGGGGGCTGTCGCGCTGCTCATCCTGAGCATTTCCCTCCTTCCGGCCGGCATCGTCCCGACCACCTTCGCAACCGAGGTCGAAGGCGACTTCGCAATCGCCACCCTCGAGATGCCGGACGGAACGACCGCGCCGCAAACGTACGCCGTGGCGCAACAACTGGAATTGGCCGGTCGCCGGGCCATGGAGCGGCTTTCCGAAGGCCGGCCCGCGGATGCGCCTCCTCTGCTGTCCGGCGTTACGGTCGTCGTCGGTCAGCGTTCACGGATCGAGACCGGGGGCCTCAACCCCGCGCCCACCCTGAACCCGGAACCCAATATCGCCACCATCGAGTTCAAGCTCCTGAGCGCGCAGCACCGGCGCATCACTTCGGGAGAAGTCGTGCAGGCATGGCGCGAGGAAGTGGGGGTCCTGCCTCATGTGCGCGCGATCACCTTCATCAGCGAGATCTACACGCTGGGCAACCCGGTCGAGGCGGCGCTGTCCCACCCGGACCCGGAACGCCTGGTCGAGATCGCATCCGCCACTGTCGCTGGCCTGGGCCGAGTCGGAGGCGTCTTCGACATACGCTCCGATCACACTCCCGGTATCGCCGAAATTCAGGTGGGACTGCTTCCCGAAGCCCGCACCCTCGGTCTCACGCTCGATGATCTTGCCTGGCAGACGAGAGCCGCGTTCTTTGGCATAGAGGCCCTGCGGGTGCAGCGAGGACGTGAAGAAGTTCGGGTCTATGTGCGGCTGCCCGAGGAGCAGCGTAGCGCGATCACCGACGTGGAGAGCTACTGGCTCCGTACGCCAACCGGCGCCAACGCGCCCATAGGCCGCGTGGCTTCGCTGAGTTCGGGCACGTCGCCGCCGGCCATCCGGCGCAAGGACGGCCAGCGCATTGTCACGGTGACCGCTGATGTGGACCCCAGTGTGATTTCCGCTGCGAACGCCAACGACATCGTGGAGAACACCATCCTGGCGGAACTCATCGACGAAAACCCGGAACTCACTTACACCTTCGGAGGTGAACAGCAGCAGCAGCTCGACTCCTTGGGCGGTCTCTATCGCGGATTCGTGATCGCGTTGCTCCTGATCTTCGCGCTGCTGGCCATTCCGCTGCGCTCCTATACCAAGCCATTCATCATCATGGCCATCATCCCGTTTGGGTTCATCGGCGTGATCCTGGGTCACTGGGTGCTGGGGGTAGCCGTGAGCGCGGAATCCTTTGTCGGAATATTCGGCCTCGCCGGCGTGGTGGTGAACGATTCCCTGGTGATGATCGATTTCACCGACCAGAAGCTCAGGGAGAACATTCCGGTGCGAACCGCGATCATCGAGGGTGCGAAGGGACGATTTCGCCCGATCATGCTGACTTCCCTGACCACCTTCCTCGGCTTCACCCCGCTTATTCTCGAAGACGCCATTCAGGCGCAGTTCTTTGTTCCCTTCGCCGCCTCGATCGGCTGCGGCATCCTCTTCACCACGACCATCATCATGTTTCTGGTGCCGGCGCTTTCCTCGTTGCATCTGCGCCTGACCTCGGCGCGGGGCTAGCCCCGAAAAGGCCGCCGGGCCACGAAACAGTAGAGCGGCGTGAAGATCCCGGCCCGGCCCCCGGCGACATAGGCGTTTGCGGTTCGATCCAGCAGCCCGACGACCTCCGTCGAGCCCTTCGGGAACGTACCCAGAAACTCGGCCATCCGGGATCCCCTCCTCACAACCTTGCGACCCATCGGGGTCCGGCGTAAAGCACCGCCGAGCAGTCCGCCCCGGGTTTCCATCGGCTGATACCACGGCGTGATCGGACCGTGCTGGACGCTGGCCAGGTCCAACCCCTCCATGACTTCAAATCCCGCGGTTTCGAGCGCCCGGTTGACCTCCCGGAACGTCGCGATTTCCTTGAGCGCGATGCCGTGCATCAGTTCTCGCTTGATGGCGCGATGCCGATCGTCACCGGGATCGAACAGGTCCGTCATGCACATTTCCTGGCCCCAGAAGAGGGCTCCGGGTTTCAGGACACGGTAGATTTCGGTGAACGCAGCCACCTTGTCGGCCGCGTGGCAGGTCGATTCGATCGCGTAGCCACGGTCGAACGTTTCGTCCGCGATGACGCTCATCTCCATGAAGCTGCACACCAGGCAGTCGGTCATGTGATCGAGCCCCGCAGCGGCGTTCAGCCGCTTGGCGTTGTTGCACTGGACTTCACTGACATTGATCCCGACGACCCTGACATCGGCCTCGCTGGCGACCCGGCGCATCGGACCGCCGATCCCGCAGCCGATGTCGACTACCGTCATGCCCGGGCGCAGTTCGAGCTTGGAGATCATGAGTTGCTGGTGCCGGACTTTGGAGTCCTCCAAGCTCTCGCCAGGCGACAGCGGCGCGAAGTGCAGGGATTCTCCCCAGCCGAAGACCATGAACTCGCTACAAAGGTCGTAGTATTCCTTCACGGTCAGCGTGTGGTCGTAGACCGCTTCGGAATCCTGGTGGGACACCCTGTTGGTCCATCCTTCGAAGTCCTGCACGCGGCGGACGACGTTCGACCCGTCGAAGGCGGCCTTCAGCCCCTTGGATAGTGCGCGGAATTGCCTCGCGGGCTTCACGGCAGGTTCTCCCATCACTCCCGGACGGCCATGCGGGCTTCCTCCTGAAACTGATGGGTTGCGCTTCTCTCAGTTTCTCGGACTTGGCCCGCAGGAACAACCCTCACAGAATGCACAGCCAGCCCTATCGACCCTCCCCGGAGACGGACCGATAAAATCCAGCCAGCGTGGAAAACTGGATTCACCTTGCTCAACCAAATGTTCAACAAGGAATGGTATCAGAACATGACGCGCCGGACCAATACACCAAAGACCAGGACATTCCCCGAAAACCCCATCCAAAACAACCGGAGTCGTTGAAAGCAGGTCAGTAAGTCGATTGAACAAGTGGAATCGGCTCGATTCATGGGCTGCACCCGGCGCAGGTATGGAAGGAAAGCGGGCCGGAGGCGGCAAAGCGGCCGCGATCAGGCTGATCCAGGGCTTTCATGGTCAAGAGCGGCCGGGTCAATCGCCGCGCGCTCCCTCGAGCATCACCGGGACGAGGGCTCCCGGCGAGCCCGGCGGGGCGTTGGGGTCGAAGCCACCCCCCAGCGCCAGGTGAAGATCGATCCGATTGTCCAGCAGGAGATGCTGCAGGGCCAGGATCTGCCCTTGCATGCCGAGAACCCGCCGCTCGGTCTCCAATACCGCCAGCACGCTGCCCTGACCGTGGCGATAGCGAAGCCGGGCCTGCCGCCGAGCCGCTCGGGCCTCGGCAACCGATTCTTCCAACTCACCCAGGCGGTCGCGCAAGAGGCTCTCGACCGCAAGGGCCGTCTCCACTTCCCCGAAGGCCTTCAGGACAGCATCGGTATAGATCTCCAGGGCCTCTTCGGAGCGGCTGCGGGCGATGTCGACCTGGCGTCGGAGGCGCCCTCCCTGGAAGATGGGCTGAACCAGGTTGCCCAGCAGGTTCCAGACGGCGTAGTTCCCGTTCAACAGGCTCAGCAGTGAATCGGTGGCCGTTCCACCGCCGGTCGTGAGACTCAATCGAGGATGCAGGGCTGCTTGAGACTGGACGATGCCTGCATCGGAGGCCAGCAGGCGCCGCTGGGCCGCGATGAGATCGGGCCGCCGGGTCAGGAGCTCGGAGGGAAGACCGGCCGGAACCTGGGAGGCAACCGCGGGGAGACTGTCTCGAACCTTCACCCCCCCGACAGGATAGCGCCCGGCCAGAAGCTCGATCTGCAAAATGCCGCGGTCCAATTGTTCGCGACGGAGATGAACCAGCGACTCGGCCTCGGACAAGTCGGCCAGGGCCATGCGCAATTCCAAAGCCGTCTGGAATCCCGCCTCGAAGCGCCTTTGAACCCACTGGGAGGTTGTCTTGTAGCTGGCCACCATCTCGCGAGCCAGGACCAGTTGAAGCTGTGCCGCGGCCGAGGCGAACCAGGCCTTGGCCGTCTGGGCCGCCAGGGAATGCCTGGCCGCCGCAAGGTCCGCCGACCTCGCGGAGGCCAGAGCGCCGGCCTGAACCTGACCGCTGCGGATCCTTCCCCAAAGGTCCGCCTCCCAGCTTACGTCGAGACCGACTCCCATCAGGGTGTAGGTCGCTTGCGGCACCCGACCGGCAAAACCGGGAAGGGGCAAACCGATGAAGTTCTGCCGCTGGCGGCTGCTGTTCAGGGCAAGCCCCAGGGAGGGCGCCAGGTCGGCGCCGGCGATTCGGGCCTGGAGGAGCGCCGCTTCCAGCCGGTCGGCGGCAGCACGGAGCTGGTGATTGTTGCTCAGGGCCTCCTCGATCAGGGCATCCAGTTGGGGGTCTCCGAACTGTTTCCACCAATGGACGTCGGCCGTTCTCTCCGCTGCCTCCCCCGAGTTCCAGACTGCCGGAACCTGCACTTCGGGCTGGCGCTGGGGAGGGGCTCCCGAGCGGTAGCACCCGGTCACGGGAAACAGGAGGGCGAGCAGCAGAAGGGGAATTGGCCTCATTGCCGTGGCTGGTTCCGTTGGGGTCCTGGCGCCGGGTCCGAGAAACAAGATTGCCCTCTCTGATGGAGGTTTCAGCGGGGACTCGGAGTTTCCCGCCCCTTGAAGGCGAACCCGGTCATACCCGTGGCTCGACCCGCCTATTCTGTCACCGGCAGGCCGACAGTTTCAATCACCGATTGAAGGGCGCGCCACCGCGCGGCGGGCGACGAGTCGGCTGCATGGGGTTGCGCGGCGCCGGGCAGGCCTGACAAAACGTCTTGAACGGGAGCTTCAAGGCGGCGGGAGCCCTGCCGCAGTTCCGCTGAAGGATCCCGTCACCCAACTTGAGAACGGATGGATTGACGGGTATGCTGAAGCCGATGGCGGCGCTGTGTCAGGGAGTCAGCCCGCATTCCCCACCATGACCGTGAGTGAATCCGATCTCAACATCACGCTCGGCGTCGAGGAGGAGTTCTTCCTGGTCGACCCCGACACCCGCGACCTGGAGTCCGATCCGAACCCCGGTATCTTCGAGGCCTGCGAGCGGAACCGCGGGCCCCACACGGTCGCGCACGAGGTGTTGCGGACGCAGATCGAGACCAGCACCAGGGTGTGCGGGTCGGTGGCGGAGGCGTGCGAGGCGGTGCGGGAAACCCGCCGCCTGGTGATCGAGGCTGCCGCCGAGCACGGAGTGGCGGTGCTGGCGGCGTCGACCCACCCGTTCGCCGAATGGAAGTCCCAGCTCATCACGCCGCGGGAACGCTACCAGCGATTCGTCGTCACCTTTCAGGAGAGCGTGCGCCAGCTACTCATCGGCGGCATGCACATCCACGCCGGCTTCGGCGACCCCGACTCGCGGATCCGGGTCATGACGGCGATGCGGCAGCACCTGCCGCTGCTTCACGCCCTGTCGGCATCCTCGCCGTTCCATGGCGGGCGCGAGACGGGCTTCAAGTCCTGCCGCCTGAACATCCTGGGAGTGCTGCCCCGCACCAGCCTGCCGGGACCGCTGTCGTCGCGGGCGGAGTATGAACGACTCCTGGCGACCTACCAGCGCATGCGTTTCATCCAGAGCGGCAGCGAGCTGTGGTGGGACATCCGGCCGTCCCAACACTTTCCGACGGTGGAGATACGGATCTGCGACGTTTGCCCGCGTCTCGACGACGTGGCGAGCATCGTGGCGCTCTACGCTTCGCTGGTCCGGCGGCTGTCGCGCCTCGACAGCGCAGGTCTGCTGCCTCCCGATCCGCCGACCGAGTTCATCGCGGAGAACCGCTGGCTTGCCCAACGCTACGGCCTGCTGGCGTTCTTCGGTGACCTGTACGGCGCCGAAGAACGCGTGGACATCGAAGATTACGCCTCGCGACTGGTGGAGGACCTGGCGGAGGATGCCCACCAGCTCGGCTGTGAGCGGGAGCTTGGCCAGGTGCTCACCATCGTTCGGGAAGGCAGCGGCGCCGACCGCCAGCTCGACCATTTTCGGCTCCGCCGCCTGGAGGGCGACACCGAGCAGGAAGCGTTGCGGTCCGTGGTCGACCTGGTGATTGCCGAGACCCGCGAGGGAGTCGGCGCCGATGCGTAGTGTGCGGTGGTGGAGCTGATGGGGATCGAACCCACGACCTCCTGACTGCCAGTCAGGCGCTCTCCCAAGCTGAGCTACAGCCCCTCCGGTGGAATCGGGCGGGTGGCGCTGGAACTTTCGAACGGACCGGCCGCGAAGAAAGGTTGGCGCCGGCCAGTCGGGCTCCAACACAGGGCGGAGAGTAGCACGGGGAAAGAGGCTTGTAAAGGCGGTTCCGGGCGGTTCTTGGGCCGCCACCAGCCGGAACGAGCTCTGCCCCGATCAGCCCTCCCGCTTCTTCCGCGACCGGATCACCCGAACCCGGTGGGCGTTGGTGTCTCCCACGAAAACGGAGCCGTCGCCATCCACGAAGACCCCGTGGGGTCTGCCCATTCTGCACTTCAGCGGGTCTCCCTCCGGTCCGTCGCCCGGCTCGCCGGTACCCGCAACCAATTCGAGCGTGCCCCGGCCGCGGTCCACCATGCGGATGGAGTGGCTCTCCGTATCCGCCAGGTAGATGTTTCCCTCCGGCCCCACGCTCAATCCCTTGGGACCCGATAGCGTTGCCTGCAGGGCAGGCTGCCCGTGACCGGTGAATCCCGACTCGCCGGTCCCGGCCACGTGGTGGATCGACAGGGCCTCCATGTCGATGCGATAGACCGCGTTGCCTTCCCGAAGGGCCAGCCACAGATTGCCCTCGGCATCGAAATCGAGGGCCCGGGGCCCGTTGAGCGGAGTTCCCGACAGAGCGGCCCCGTCGGGGGTCTTGCCCTGTCCCCCGGTCCCGGCGAAGGTCAGGATGCGTCCGTCCTCCCTGCCGACCCTTCGAACTCGATGGTTGCCGATATCGCAGATGAAGAGGTCCCCCGAAGGACCGAGCTGGATGCTGTGGGGCCGGCTGAGCCTGGCTTCGACCGCCGGGCCGCCGTCGCCGCTGAACCCTGCCTCGCCCGTGCCCGCCAGGGTGGAAATCAGGCCGGTCTGGCGGTCCACCCGCCTCACCACGTGGTTGGCCATCTCCACGAACACCATGTTGCCCTGGCGGTCGAAGCGAACCTCGTAGGGCTCGTTCAGGGCGGCCTCGAGGGCGGGGCCGCCGTCCCCGGAATAACCGGCTTGCCCGTTGCCGGCCACGGTGGCGATGGTCCCGTCGGCAGCGACTTTGCGGATCACGTGGTTTCCGGTGTCGCAAATATAGAGGTCGCCGTCCGGCCCGCGAACCACCCCGAAGGGTTGGTTCAGTTGAGCCTGAAGGGCCGGGCCGCCGTCCCCGGAATAGCCCGCCGATCCGTTGCCGGCAACGGTAACGATTTCGTTTCCGACCGGTTGGCGGTGCTCCTGGGGGCCTGTGGAGGATCGGCAAGCCCAAGTGGCCGGCAACATTACTGCCAAAAGGAACGACTGGAATCTCTTCATGGTTGAGAACCCCGTGACGGCAGTGGATAGTGATTAGTGGTCAGTGGTCAGCCCCACCTCCGGCCCTGGCGGGCGGATCCTGCGAGAATGAAACCGGTTTCTTTCAGTTGCTTGACGTGTCGATAAAATAACTATCCACTAACCACTGGCCACTATTCACTTTTCACTTGGTCGCGCCGCCGTTTCCTACGGCGAGGCGGCTCATGCGGGACGAAACATGGGTGTTCCAGACAAGTGGTCAATGGTATGATTCCCAAGCAGCCGGCTCCGCAATCCCTTCGGGGAACGATTCATGAACAACGACCTGTTTGACGCTGTCGAAGACGCGCTGAAATCTACCGGCTCGGAGGCCGGGTTCGAGCTGCTGATCCAGCGATTCCGCCAGGAAAAGAACTATCCGCTGATCTTCAACGCCCGGCTGATGAAGAAGCGCCACGAGTTGGGCCTGGGGCTCATCGAACTCGATTCCAAACCCGAGCTTCCCGAGGAACAAGCGGCTCTCTACCACCAGGCCCAGATCGCAGCCGCCCGGGAAGTGGGGCAACTCTTCCTGGATGACGGAGCCATCGAGCAGGCCTGGCCCTACTTCCGGGCCATCGGCGAGACCCGACCCGTGGCCGCCGCCATCGAAGAGGTGGAGCCCGGGGAGGAGATGGCCGCCATCATCGAGATCGCGCTCTACGAACGGGTCAACCCCCGCAAGGGTTTCGAGCTGCTGCTGCAGAGCTATGGAACCTGCCGGGCCATCACCGGCATCCAGCAATATCCGGCGGAGGAGGGGCGCGCCGAATCCGTGGCTCTGCTGATCCGCACACTCCACGGCGAAGTGTTGGACAACCTGAAACGGACCATCGCCGAGAAAGAAGGGAAAGCCCCCGACACCTCCTCCGTCACCGCCTTGATCCAGGGAAGGGACTGGCTTTTCGGAAAATTCAGCTACTACGTGGACAGCTCCCACCTGCTCTCGGTGGTCCAGATGAGCCTGGACCTGGAAGACCCGAAGATGCTGAAGCTGGCCCTGGAGCTGGCCGAGTACGGCACCCACCTGTCGTCCGAATTCCAGTATCGTGGGACCCCGCCCTTCGACGGCTACCTGGACTACGCCTTCTATCTGCGGGCCCTGCTCGGGCGGGAGGTCGACCGGACCGTGGCCCACTTCCGGGGAAAGGTGCCCCGGGAAGGGGGAGAGGACGGGGACTTCAACGCGGCCCAGGTCCTGGTCGGGCTGCTGTCCAGAATCCGGCGCTATCCCGAAGCCGTGGAGGTGTCTCTCCAGCACCTCGCCGGCGTCGACCCGGCCCAGCTCACCTGCCCCAGCGCCGTCCAGCTCTGTCAACTCGGGGGGGACTATCAACGGCTCAAGGAAGTATCCAGGAGTCAGGGAGACCTGTTGAGCTACGTGGCCGGCGTCCTTCAGCACTGAAGTCGGGCGGGACAGCACGCCGGCATCCCCGATCGGCAGGCCGATCAGGCTCCCTCCAGCGCCTTTCTCAGACTCTCTCCGTTCCCCTTCAGCCAGTGGAATAGCACCATGACGTCGGTTCCCAGGGCGAAGTGGCGTACTCCCAGATCCAGGTAGTACTTGGCCTGGTCTACGCTTTCGATCTCCGCCCGCGGAGGAATGCCGGCCTTGAGGCCGGCTTCGATCACCCGCCGCTCCACCGCCTTGATGTCGGGCTGGCGCCACTCGCCGGGCCGCCCGATGCTGAGCGAGTAGTCGGCCGGACCCCACTGAATCATGTCGATGCCGCCCAGGGCCAGGATCTCGTCCAGTTGCTCCACCGCCGTGTTCTTTTCGATCATCAGCGCCACCACCGTTTCATCCAGGGCCCGAGCGTACTCCGCCGACCCTCCGTACCTCATGTAGGTGATGCGGCGCGTGGCCACTCCGTGATGGCCGCCGGCCTCCGGGGTCTCCGGCTTGACGGCCCGGATGCACTCCTGCACGTCCTCCACCGTCCGACAGTCAGAGAAGAGAACTCCCTGAAAGCCGGACCCGACGCCGCGCTGGGCCAGAAATCCGCGCGGTTCCTGGTCCACCTTGATCATGGCCGACATGTCATGGAGCTCGACGGCCCGGCAGAAATTGTCCAGCGAGTTCAGATCGAAGGGAGCGTACTCGGCCACGAACTCCACGTAGTCGAAGACGCCCGTATGTCCCACCACCTCCACCACGGAAGGCCAGATGCTGTGCAGATGGGTGGCCAGCGTGGGCTGACCGGACTTGAGCTGTTGCTTGAGCTTGTTTTTCCTCACCAATGATCTCCTTGTTAGTGGGTAGTGGAGAGTGAAGAGTGGAGAGTTGTTCGATCGACACGCAATGCATCTTGTCGGTCTCGGCGCAGTCCTTCATATATGTCCTGCCCCCGCCCTGCCGGGCGGATCATACGAGAGTGAAACAATCGGAAATCGACAATCCTTTCGTGGCCTTTGGTATCCCGTCGCGGTCAACCTCAACGCCTTAGTGCCCCTTCGTCGTTCTTATGGCCCTTTGTGGATAACTCTTTTTTCTCTTGTTTCAATAAGCGCAGTCAGTTCATCAGGCGCCTGCCCGTTCCCGAAACCCTCCGCTGACCACTCTTCACTCTCCACTCTCCACTCTTCACTCTCCACTCTTCCCAAGCCCCGCGTCCTCCAACGTCCGCAGCGCCCTCGGCAAGAGGCGTTCCAGGTGCTGCCGGGTATGGACGTCGGGCTGGTAGGCGGCTTGCCGGCAGTGGGTCTCCTCCAGCCACCCCCTGGCCTGGAGCAGGCGTTTTTCGCAGTAGTGGTAGAGTTCCAGGTGCTGCAGCGACAGGAACAGCAGGGGGACGATTCTCTCGAAGAAGTGAAACGCCCGGTCGGTGTCCCCCCCCCTTGGCCAGCCAGAAGATCCGGTTCAGAAGATCGGCCAGGCCCAACCCCGGCATCAGGCCGCAGATGCCCGCTGGGATCAACTCCATCATGTAGAGACCGCCCCATCCGGTGAGGATGCCCACCTCGCCTCCGGTGGCCTCGACCATTGCGGCCACCTTGGGGGCGCTGAGCGGCTCCTCCAGCTTCAGGTAGGCCAGGTTGGGGCACTCCGCCCGCAGCCGGGTCAGGAAGGCGGCGCTCAGGGTGGGACCTCCCGGATTGAAGTCCTGAAGCAGGCAGGGGGCCGTGAAGCTGTCGAGGAACGTCGCCAGAAATCTCAACAGGTCCTCGTCCGGGACCGGAAACTGCCGGGGGATGGCAATGGACACCAGGTCCGCTCCCGCCTCCAGGTTGGAGCCGGCCAGCGCGGCGGCCACCTTGGAAGAACCGTGGTTGCATTGGGCGACGACCTTCAGGCGACCCGCCGCCTGCTCGACCGCCACTGCCACCACCCGGGTCCGCTCTGCCTCGGAAAGCTTGTAGAACTCGCTTCCGTAAGCGGGCAGGCAGACGGCATCCACCTCGCAGGCGACCGCGAAGTCAACCAGCCGTCGCAAGGCGCCTTCATCCACCGACTCGCCCGCATCGAAGGGAACCGGAATGATGGGGACGACACCGCCGATGGCTTTCCCGTTGTCCTTCAATGGCATTCCTCCGTGTTCACGTCCACCGGTCAGGAACAGTTCCGGATCCAGTTCCTGGCCTCTTCATGCTCGCGAAAGGCCTGCTCTTCCTGGCGAAACTGCCGGGAGTGGGGGTTCCTGACATCGAAAAAGGAGCGGGCCAGAAGCTTGGCGTGCAGCATCTCGTGGAAGAGAACATAGCGCACCACCACTTCCGGAACCCTGGGATGGTCCAGCCACCGGCTGAGCGTGATGCTCCGGTGGGAGGGATCGAAGTGACCCAGGATTCTGCGGCTCTTCTTCAGGCTCCATCCCAGGCGGACAGGAGGCAGGCGCCCCTTGAAATACTGCCGGTTGAGATCGTCGAACAGGGCCGTCAGATGGTAACGGCTGCCCTCCGGGCCCGCCAGCAGCTTGCGCCCGCGCTTTCGCCGGGACTCCTGAGCCGTGCGCCTCATCCCGGGCGAGTCGCTGTACTCCCGGTAGGCTGCCCGAGCCGTCCGCGGCACCTCGCGCCGGTACAGCTTGGCCAGCAAGATGGAGGCCAACGCCTCCACGACCGGCGCAGGGGCCCGCCTGAAGAGATCGCTGATCCGAACCAGGAGCCGGCCCCGGCGAAGTCGAACGGTGTGGTTGATCCCCACGAAGCGGTAAAACTCGACCCCAATCGGCGGGCAGGGCTGTTTTCGTTCGAGCCTGTGGTAGGCCTCGGCAAAGATTCGGCCGATCTGCGAGAGAGTCAGACCGCCGCGGCCGATCTTGTGCTCAGGCTGGGTGTTCATCACGCCTCAGGGCCTGGCCCGGCGCTTTGCCGGACCCTCCTCGTCCATGGCTCCGCCTGCCAGCTCGATGGTCTCCTCCAACGCCTCCTCCAGGTCCGACAGAACCTCGGCGACCTCCTCCGCCAATCGACTATCGGCTCCCTCCACTCGATCCAGCCTGGGGGCGAGCCAGCGGTCGAACCCGGTCAGGGAATTCCGCAGCTTCTTCAGCGCCTTGCGGAACTTCCTGGTGTTCATGCGCATGGGCCGTCCCGTTTCCAGATCCCAAACGCTGAGAGGCCGATCCAGGGGATAACTGTCCAGATTGGTCTCGATGTCCTCCAGGCACATCGCCACTTCCTTCATCCACCCCCTGAAGGAAAGGGTTCGGGCCGGCTCAGCCGATTCTTTCCCCTGGCGCCGGGATTGGGCTCGGGAATCGCCATCCCCGGCCTCGAAAGCCTCCCAACCGGCCATGGCGCCCTCCATGCGGCGCTTGAAAATGTCGTTCAGAACCGACATCCGCTGGTGGGGCTTCTGAGAGTCGCGAACCTTTTCGATCTCCTCGGGGGTCAGGTAGTCGACGGCGCGGGCATGGAGGAGCCCGCCGGCCACCGGCAGCAGCAAGGCCCAGGCCGCCACCGCGGCTGCCCAGTCGGGCCAACGGTTCCAACGTCGCCGGAAAAGACCGGCAGGCACGCGTTGGAATTTTCTTCTCATCCTTACCTGAAACAAACGTGGGCGCCTAGTGGCTGGAAACCGTTTCAAAGTCGAGCATGGGCAAATTTTTGATTCACATCGATGCACAGGATGGACAGGATATACAGGATTTTTTCTGGAGACGGCGAGCTTGTAGTCCTAAACATCCGCAAATCCGTAAGCGATCATCGCCAGAGTCAGCCTCTTGTGCAGCAGCGTCGCGTCCTGGTAGTCCTGTGCATCCATGTTCAAAAATCAGGCCGTGATGATTCGTTGTTTCACTCTCGAATGATCCGTCCGGCGGGGCGGGGAAGATCGGGAGTCAAGTCGATTTTTGAGCCAGTCGACGCCCTGTGCGCCAAACTCTTATCCTGTTAATCCTGTAAATCCTGTGCATCGATGTTCAAAAATCTTGATCCCGACAGGCCATGAACTTCTCTTGTTTCACTCCCGTATGATCCGCACGCCAGGGCGGGGGCGGCACTGGTCTGTCCCCGTCTGCCCGGACCCGGCGGACCCGCCATTGGAACGGCCGGTGTGGACGGGTCCGAACAGGGCCGCGATCATGCGTTGCTTGACTGTTTCGGCGCAGGCGATGGTGCGGTCGATCACCTGTTGCCGGTCAAAGGGGTAGAGGTCCCTCAGGTCGGTCAGTTGGCGCAACTGCTTTCGCAGGGATATTTCCAGGTGCTTGAAACCGCCGGGCTTGCGCTGAGGGTCCCGCTTCGAGTCCTTCAGAACCCGCTCGGCCCGGCCGACGGCGCCGGCGTACCGCTCCAGGATGCGATCGGCTTCGGAAAAGTGGCCCCTCCGCACCCTGCGGCTGACGATTTCCAGGTCTATGGCCGACATCCTGATCAGGATCTTCACCTTCTTGACGCTGTTTCCCTGCCGCCTCAGCTTGCCCTGCTGGCCTTGGTAACGGCGCTCCAGCTTGGCGTCCCGGGCGAGCACGGGGATCGCCAGGGACAGGATCACCAGGCAAACCGGCAGCGACCGCACCCAGTTGCGCCACGGCAGTCTCGCCTCGCCGGCACCATGGCCCCGCCTCGTGGGAGGGGGCGCGCCGCGGATGGTGGCCATCGCTTTCAAGTCACCTTCTCCCTGCCCTCTTCTTCAGGCCCTTCAGCCGCTGACGGACCTGAAAGCTCTCCCGGTCGTGCCGCCCCTGGTCCAACTCGAGAAACTTCTCGTACGGGGGGATGGCCTTACGATAGTGCCTCAGCCTGTCGTAGGCAACTCCCAGGTAAAACCAGGTCATGGCCTCCTCCGGCTGCAGTTCCCGATAGCGTTCCAGCAGGGGGATGGCCCGGCCGAAGTCTTCCTGCTTCAGGAAAATGGCGGCGAGCTTGTTGTAGCACTGGGCGCAGTCGGCGTCCAGATGCAGGGCCTGAGCCAGCCTCTTTCCGGCAGGCTCCAGCCGGTCGGCTTGCAGGTGCAGCGATCCCAGCAGAAAATACCGTTCCGGATTGGCGGAGCCGGGCAATCCCTTCTCCAGCAGGGCGACGGCCTCGTCGAACTGCTCCAGGCGAATATGGAGCTTGACGATCTGCAGAGAGAGCCTCTCCCTGCGCGCCGGGTCGGGTTGCCGCTCCAGTGCGGTTTCAAGCGACCGGATGCCCCGGTCGTAGTCCTTCCGATCCACCCGCATCCAACCGATGGTCTCGTGCAATCGCGGATGCGCCGAGGGATGGGCCGCCAGGCGCTCCAGGTATGGCAGGGCCTTCTCCTCCTGCCCCATCTCCAGGTACAGGGCCGCCAACTGGCGGTCGCTCGCTTCCATGTCGGTGGCATGGGGACGGGAGGCCATGACGTGCCTGGCGGCTGCGGCATAGTCCTTGTTCCCGAGATAGACGGAGACCAGCGCCGCGTGGATGCCGGCCTGTTCGTCCCCTTCCCGGGTCAGATCCAGCGCCCGCTTGTAGCCGGCTTCCGCTTCCGGCAGGTTGTCCCGCAAGCGGTGGACCTCTCCCGCCAGGAAGTAGGGCCGCCAGCTTTCCGGGCTCAAGGCCTGGGCCCGCTCGAAATGGATCAGGGCCTGACCCGGGTTCTTGCGGTTGAACCAGATCACCCCCAGGTTCATCTCCGCTTCCCACAGGCCGGGGTCGTTCTTCAGGGCTTCCCTGTAGGAGCCGATGGCCTCCTGAACCTGGCCGGCCTCGTACTGCGACAGTCCCAGGCCAAACCAGGCCGCGGCATTGCCGGGATCCTCGATCAGGGCAAGCTGGTAGGCCGAGATGGCTTGCAGGTACTCCCGGGCCTGGCGATGGCCCTCGGCCAGACCGAGATAGTCCAGCTCGGCCTCTTCCGGCTCGATCCTCTCCTCAACCGCTGTTCCGGGGGCCGTGGGCTCCGAGGGCGGATCGACCGCACCGGAGTCGGCTGCCACAGCCCAGGCCGCCGGGATCGCCCAGAGGCAGAACAGCAGGGCCCGAGGTGTGGGCGGCAGGGACCACACTCCCTGTCTGTGGACGCCTTTCGCCATTCAGCTCACCCCATGCCCGTTCCCGGCAAGCACTTCCTTCAGGAACCGGCCCGTATGGCTCCCCTCGACGGCGGCCACCCGCTCGGGGGGACCGGCAGCCACCACGGCGCCTCCCCGGTCGCCTCCCTCCGGTCCCAGGTCGATGATCCAGTCAGCCGTCTTGATCACGTCCAGGTTGTGCTCGATGACCAGGATGGTGGCCCCGGCCCGCACCAGGCGGCGAAAGGCCCGCAGCAGCTTGTGGACATCGTCGAAATGCAGACCGGTGGTGGGTTCGTCGAACAGGTAGAGCGCGTGCTTGCCCACTTGGCGGGAAAGATGAAAGGCCAGCTTGATCCGCTGGGCTTCCCCCCCCGAGAGCGTGGTGGCGGATTGCCCCAGCCGGAGGTAGCCCAGCCCCACGTCCTCCAGCACCCGCAGTTTCCGGGTCAGCCGGGGAACGGCGGAGAAGAAGCTCATGGCCTCCCGCACGGTCATCTGCAGCACTTCGTGGATATTCTTGCCTTTGTAGCGCACTTCCAGCAAGCTCGATTTGAAGCGGGTCCCCTTGCATTCCTCGCACACCAGCTCCACGTCGGCCAGGAACTGCATCTCCACGGTAACGGTGCCGTCTCCCTGGCAGTGATCGCAGCGCCCTCCCGTCAGATTGAAGGAGAAGGAACCGGCGCTCAGGCGCCGGTCCCGTGCCTCCCGGGTCGAGGCGAACAGCTCTCGAACGGCATCGAAGGCCTTGATGTAGGTGACCGGATTGGAACGGGGAGTCCGGCCGATGGGTGACTGGTCCACCAAGCGGACGTCCGAAATCCAGTGTTCGCCCTCCATGCGCTGGAAGTTGCCCCGATCCGGAGCCTCCCCCTTGCGAGCCTTCAGCGCCGCGTAGAGGACCTGGTGCACCAAGGTCGACTTCCCGGAGCCGGAAACTCCGGTGACGCAGGTGACGATTCCCAGTGGAATCTCCACGTCCAGCCGTTTGAGATTGTTCTCCTCGGCCCCGTAGAGCCTCAACCAGCGACTGTCGGGAGAAGACCGGGAAGAAGGCACGGGGATCTCCAGCTCCCGGCTCAGGTACTTTCCCGTGAGTGAACCGCGGCAATGGATCAATTGGGGGAAATCCCCGGAAAATACCACCCGTCCTCCCTGTTCCCCCGCTCCGGGGCCCATGTCGATGATGCGGTCGGCGGACTGGATCATGGCCGGCTCGTGCTCCACCACCAGGATGGTATTGCCCATATCCCTCAGGCTCTTGAGGATCTCGATCAGCCGCGCGTTGTCGCGAGGATGCAGGCCGATGGAGGGTTCGTCCAGGACGTATAGCGCTCCCACCAGGGAGGAGCCCAGGGAGGTGGCCAACTGAATCCTCTGGGCTTCGCCCCCGGACAGGGTGGCGGCCAGCCGATCCAGCGTCAGGTATTCCAGGCCCACTCGATAGAGGAAGTCCAGGCGCATGCGCAGCTCTTCCAGGATCCGATGGGCTACACTGGACTCATAGGCGGTCAGCTTCAGATTCCGGAAGAATTCCCGGGCCTCTCCGACGGTCATGGCCGTGACCTCGCCGACCTGCTTCCCGGCGATCCTGACGGCCCGGGCCTCGGTGCGCAGCCGGGACCCGCCGCAGCTCAGGCAACGGGTGTATCCCCGGTAGCGGCTCAGGAACACGCGAACGTAGAGCTTGTACTTCTTGGTCTCCAGGGTGTCGAAGAAGCGCCTGATGCCTCGAAAACTCTCGTCCCCGGCGTTGATCAGGTCCTTCTGCCAGCCTGGCAGGTCACGGTAGGGGGTGTCCCAGGGGATGCGGTGCCGCTGGGCAAAGCGCTTGAACTCGGCCCGCAGCCTCCGATAGCGGGGCTTGGTCCAGGGCTCGACGGCTCCCTCCCGCAGACTCTTGTCCGGGTCGGGGATCACCCGCTTCAGATCGATATCCATGGTGTTGCCGAACCCCTGGCAGCGGGGACAGGCGCCGAAGGGGTTGTTGAAGGAAAACAGTCGGGGCTCGGGTTGCTCGTATGCGATGTGGCACCGGCGGCAGACGAATCCCTCGTTGAAGGAGAGGCGAGCGCCCACCTCCGCTCCGGCGACGTCGGAATCGCAGGCCGCCGAGTCCGGAACCGCATCCGGCCGGCCTACCACTTCGGCCAGGGCGCGGCCCGAGCCTTCCCGGTAGCAGATCTCCAGCGAGTCGGCCAGGCGCTGGCGCAATCCGGGCCCAATGACGACCCGATCCACCAGGACCTCCAGCGGGGCGGAAAAGTCCAGGGCCAGCAACGACTCGGGGTCGGACAGCTCGTAGATGCGTCCCTCCCGGTAGAGGCGGTGGAAGCCATGTCGGCGCAGGTCTCGCAGCACCGTCTTGAGGAGTTCCGGCTCCGGCCCGCCGGAGCGTGTCCTCGAGGCCGAACGGCTCTTTTTCAGATCCTGATAACGACGATATTGAGCAAAGGGAAACAGGATATGGAGACGCGTTCCCGCCGGAAGCGCCATGAGCCGGCTGACCGCCTGGTCCAGGACGTCCTTCTTGACCTCGGCGCCGCACTGCCAGCAGAAGGTGCGGCCGATTCGGGCGTAGAGCAGGCGCAGGTAATCATAGATTTCGGTGACCGTTCCCACCGTGGAGCGGGGATTGCGCAGGCTGTTCTTCTGCTTGATGGCGATGGCCGGCGAGATGCCCGCCACCTCCTCCACGTCGGGTTTCTGGATGCGTTCCAGGAACTGGCGGGCGTAGGCCGAGAGCGATTCCACGTATCGCCGCTGCCCCTCGGCATAAATGGTGTCGAAGGCCAGGCTGGACTTCCCCGATCCGCTCACTCCCGTGATCACGGTCAGACTTTCGTGAGGGATCCGGCAGTCGACATTTCTGAGATTGTGTACCTTGGCGCCTCGAACTTGCAGAACTTCCCGGTCCATGGAACGGAAAGGTTGAATGGGTGAACGCATTCGTGGGCCTACGGTAAACGCTGGCGGGCAGAGTCGAACGGATCAGTATAGGGAAGGCCGCGGGAACTTGTCAAAACGCCGGGCATCCGGAGCTGCGGGACATCATCAAGCCCGCGAGCTTGGGCCGCAGCGGATTCCCGGCGTGCTTGTCCTGTCCATCCATCTCTTTTGATTCACATCGACTCTTTTGATTCACATCGATGCACAGGATTTACAGGATTTTGCTTTTGGATTCTGCCGTACCCTGTTCCCGGGAATCTGCATTCGCATTCCTGCAGGCAATCATCGCCGGAGCCAGCTTCTCGTGCTGCAGCATCCCGTCCTGTTAATCCTGTGCATCCTGTCCATCCATGTTTTTTAGGGTTTTTTGTCTACATGGATGAACAGGATATACAGGATTTTTTTCTGGCAGTTGGTTGTCCTGAAATCCTGGGCATCCGCAAACCCGTGCCGGATCATCGCCAGAGCCAGCTTCCCCTGCAACTACGTCCCGTCCTGGTAATCCTGTGCATCCTGTGCATCGATGTTCTATTTGTTGTCCTTCTCAACTGGTCCGCCCCGTCCCGGGCATCTGGAAGCCAGTGCCGGATCATCGCTCGAGTCTACTGGGCCGAGAGCGAGTTTCCGACCTTTGGCGGATTCCTAGCCCTTGGTGGCCCTTCGTGGATAACTCTCTTGGGAGGCGTGTATCATGGTGGATCACATGGAGCCGCCCGTCCTTTCCATCGTCATCCCCGCCTACAACGAAGCGGAACGCATCGAGCAGACCCTGGAGACGGTGCGAGGCTATCTTCGGAGCCAGCCGCTGCGGGCGGAGGTCCTGGTGGTCAACGACGGGTCCCGGGACCGGACGGGCCCCCTGGTGGCCGCCTGCGCCAGGCATTGGTCCGACCTGCGCCTGGTGGACAACCCTCGGAACCTGGGCAAGGGATTCAGCGTCAGAAACGGCGCCCTGGAAGCCAGGGGAAAGGTGGTGTTGATCAGCGACGCCGACCTGTCCGCGCCTATCGAAGAAATGCCCAAGCTGATCGACCCCATTCTCAGCGGCGATCGGGACCTCACTCTCGGTTCCAGGGCTCTGGACCGTTCCCTCATCGGCATTCGCCAGTCGGCGTTCCGGGAGGTCGCCGGGCGCCTCTTCAACCGGCTGGTGCAGTTCCTGACCGGCCTTCCCTACCGGGATACCCAGTGCGGTTTCAAGGCTTTCCGCCGGGAACTCATGCTTCCGGTGTTGGCCCGCCAACGCATCGCCGGTTTCGGTTTCGATCCGGAGATTCTTTTTCTGGCCAGGGCTCGCGGCCTCCGGCTCGAGGAGATTCCGGTACGATGGAACCATGCCGAAGGAACCAGGGTCCGCCTGTTTCAGGACGGCCTCAAGATGATCTTCGGCCTGCTCCTGATTCGCTGGAATCAGTTGACGGGGAAATATCGGTGAGAACGGCAGTGGTTAGTGGTCAGTGGTCAGTGGTTAGTGGTTAGCCCCGCCTCCGCCCTGCCGTGCGGATCATACGAGAGTGAAACAGGTTTGTTTCAGTTGCTGAACGTGTCGAGTAAATAACTAGCCACTAGCCACTGGCCACTAATCACTCTTCCCCTGGCCGCGCTGCCGTCCCGGACGACGGGGCGTTTCATGAGAGGCGAATCAGGGGTGTTCCAGACAAGTGGTTGGGCTATAATTCCGGCAGGAGTCAGCACTGCTCCAGCCGCTTCCCGGTCGGATGGCCACCTTGCACCAGGGTAGCGAGCCCGTTTCTTGAAACAACTCAGGAGGACAGTACCCGATGATTGGTCGACTTGGAATACTAGCCGGTTTTCTCGCACTGATGCTGCTGGACGCTCCCCAGGGATTTGCGGGCGACGCTGCGGAGGTCTCGGGGATCTACAAGAAGAACTGCGCCATGTGCCACAAGGCGGACGGCAAGGGCCTTGCCGTCATGAAGACCCCCGACTTCACCAGCAAGGACTGGCAATCCAGACACACCGACGAGCAGTTGATAGAGGCCATCACCAAGGGATCAGGCGAGGGAAAGATCAAGATGCCGGCCTTCGGCGAGGGGACCAAGGCCAACTTGAGCCCGGAGACCGTCAAGGCCCTGGTCACCGAAGTCATCCGTAAATTCGCCGAATAGGGGATGATGCAGGCGCTCACAGGAGGAGGAAGATCCACCGTTGGCAACCACCTCTCGCCCCTCTGACCCGGACTCGCCCCCACGGCTGTTTCTGGTGGACGGCATGTCCCACATCTTTCGGGCCTACTACGCCATCCGCGGCCTGACCGACAGCCAGGGCCATCCCACCAACGCCGTCTATGGATTTGCGGCCATGCTGCGCAAGCTGATGCGACAGCACCGGCCCGACTACCTGGCCGTCATCTTCGACACCGAACAACCGACCTTCAGGCATGAGGCTTTTCCGCAGTACAAGGCCAATCGGCCCCGGATGCCCGAAGATCTGGGCTCCCAGCTCCCGGTGATTCGGGAGCTCTGCCAGGCCATGCGGATCCCCATCCTGCAGTTGGAACGCTTCGAAGCCGACGACATCATCGGAACTCTGGCCAGGCAGGCCGGCGAAAATCGCTGGGAAACCACCATCGTCTCCAACGACAAGGACATGTTCCAGCTCGTGGACGACAGGACCCGGGTGCTCCACCAGTCCAGGACCGACACGCTCTTCGACGCCGCCGGGGTAGAGGAGTTCTTCGGGGTGGCCCCCGAGCGGGTGGTGGACGTGCTGGGGCTCATGGGAGACAGCGTGGACAACGTCCCGGGGGCTCCGGGCATCGGCGGCAAGGGCGCCCGCGACCTGGTGCACCGCTTCGGCAGCCTGGAGGCCCTGCTGGAGCAAAGCGAGCAGGTCTCGCGCAAGACCTACCGCGAGTCCCTGCGGAACCACCGGGAGCAGATCCTTCAGAGCAAGGAGCTGGTCACCATCGATACCGCCGCGCCCATCGACTTCAGTTGGGAAACCCTGCAGGTTCAGGAACCCGACCCGGACCGGCTCCGGCCCCTGCTGGCCCAGCTCGGCTTCCAGTCCATGCTGAAGGAAATGGAGGGGGGCGCGGCTCCGGCCCAGGCGGAGCCGGTCGCATTCCAGCCCCTGGCCTCCCCTCAACAGCTTCGGACATTGCTGGAGCAGGCGCGTTCGGCCTCCTCCTGCACCTGCTGGCTGGAAACCGACCCGGAGGACTCGCTGTGCCGCAGTCCGCGACGCCTGGCGGTGATGGCAGGGGAATCGGGTTGGACCCTCGACCTGGAAGATGGGGCTTCCCCGGGACTGAAGGACCTGAGGGAATTCTGGGAAGATCCGGATATCGGCAAGGTCTTCCACGATGCCAAGCCGGCCCACCTGGCCTTGAGGCATCTCGGCCTGGAGCTGCAGGGGCTGCAGGGAGACGCCATGCTCATCTCCTACCTGCTGCAGCCCAATCGCAGCAACCACGGATTGAGCGAAATCGCCTTCGCCCTGCTGGGGGAAGAGGCTCCGCCGGAGGCCGGAGGCCGCTGCGCCACCGTTCAACGGCTGTTCGGGAAATTGCAGCCCCAATTGGAATCCTCGGAGCTGGAGCAGGCATACCGGCAGATCGACCTGCCGCTGGTCGAGGTGCTGGCGGAACTGGAGTGGAACGGGATTCGGGTCGATTCCGCCCTGCTTGGGAAGATGTCGGAGGATTTCGAGCGGACCGCCCACTCCCTCACACAGAGGATCTACGAGGTGGCCGGGACCGAGTTCAACCTCAATTCACCCAAGCAGCTCGGAGAGGTTCTCTTTGACAGGCTCAACCTGCCCGCGCCGCGAAGACTCAAGAAGTCCGGTCAATATTCCACCTCGGTGGAGGTGCTGGAACACCTGGCCACCGACTACGAGGTCCCCCGCCTGATGCTGGAATACCGCCGGGTCAGCAAGCTCAAGTCGGGATACGTGGACACCCTTCCCCGCCTGGTGGACCCTCGCACCCGGCGGGTTCATCCCTCCTTCCACCAGACGGTGGCCGCCACCGGCCGGCTGTCGTGCAGCAACCCCAACCTGCAGAACATCCCCATCCGTTCGGACCTGGGCGCCCGGATCCGATCGGCTTTCGTGGCCGGCCAGGGCTGCCGACTGCTGTCGGCGGACTATTCGCAAGTCGAGCTGAGGATCCTGGCCCATCTTTCCCGGGACCCGGTGCTGCTCGATGCCTTCCGCAAGAACGAGGACATCCACACCCGGACCGCCAGCGAGGTGTTCGCCATCGACCCCCTGCTCCAGACCGGCGAGATGCGCCGGCGCGCCAAGGCCATCAACTTCGGCATCATCTACGGCCAGACGGCCTTTGGCCTGGCCAGGGAGCTGCAGATCTCGCAACGCGACGCCCGGGAATTCATCCAGCGCTACTTCGAGCGGTATCGAGGGGTCAAGCAGTTCATCGATGAGACCATTGAGGACACCCGGCAAAGCCGGGTGACCCGCACGCTCTTCGGACGCCTCCGGCAGATCCCGGACATCGACAGCCGCAATCCCGGCCGGCGCCAGTTTGCCGAGAGGACGGCCGTCAATTCACCCATCCAGGGCACCGCCGCCGACCTGATCAAGCTGGCCATGATCCGCATCCACCGAGCGCTGCGGGAACGCAAGCTCGAATCCAGGATGTTGCTGCAAGTCCACGACGAGCTGGTCTTCGAGGTGCCCGATGAGGAGTTGGAGACCATGCAGGCCCTCGTCAAGCAGGAAATGGAGTCGGTGTATTCGCTCTCGGTGCCGCTGGTGGTGGACGTGACTGTCGGCAGTAACTGGATGAAAACCTGACGGCCCGGCTATTGCCCGGCCGGAGGCCGATGGGCCGCGGCCCCGGATCCTGTCCTGTTTTGCCGGGTTCTTTTCGAAAGAGAGGTCTCATGTTGGACCGGCAATCCGCCTTCGAACTGCTCACCGAGCACACCACCAACCCCAGCCTCATCAAGCACGCCCTGGCGGTGGAGGCCTGCATGCGGGCCTACGCTGGCAAGTATGGCGAGGACGCCGAGAAGTGGGGAATCGTGGGCCTGCTGCACGACTTCGACTACCAGCGATTCCCCAATCCCCCCGACCACCCTGAAAAGGGCGCTCGAATCCTCAAGCAGCGGGGCTATCCGGAGGACGTGATCTACGCCATCAAGTCCCATGCTCACTGGACCGGCTGCCCCAGGATTCACCGGGTGGACAAGGCGCTGTTTGCCTGCGACGAGCTCTCCGGCTTCATTACGGCCGTGACCCTGGTGCGCCCGGACCGCAAGATCGAGGGGCTCCAGCCCAGGTCGGTCAGGAAAAAGCTGAAGGACAAGGCCTTTGCCCGATCGGTGAGCCGGGAGGACATTCTCGCCGGCGCCGCCGACCTGGGGGTGGAGCTGAACGAGCACATCGCCTTCTGCATTCAGGCCATGAGCGGCATTGCAGCCCGTCTGGGACTATGAGTGAATAGTGAATAGTGGAGAGTGGAGAGTGGAGAGTGAAGAGTGATCAGTGGAGGGTGTTGGGAGCAGGCAAGCACCTGATGACCCAGTTGCACGTTCTCAAGGACCGTGCCGAGATCAGCAAGACACTTGACTGATCGATTCCAGTCTTACTTGAAGGACTGCACCGAAACCGACAAGATGCTTTGCGTGCCGATCGAATAGCTCTCCACTCTTCACTCTCCACTCATCTGAAGCACCCCTGTTTCACTCCGAGTGATCCATCCCGTCGTCGGGGACGGGGAGCGGCTAATCAGCGACAAGGCCCTTCACGGCCCATCCCGGATCAGGGTCGCCGGCCATCGCCTTGCGGACCTCGGGGCCGGGCGGCCCGGCCGTGCCCCAAACGTCGGTCTGTTCCGGCACCCGTCTCCACACCGCGGGTTGGTGGGTCGCTTCGTCTTCGATGTGCTCCATGTCGCTGGAGAATTCGGACACGTAGCCGGCAGGATCCTTGTAGTAGCAGAAGATGTTGTTGCCCGGGCCGTGACGTCCCGGTCCCCAGTCGGGCTTCTGCCCCCGGGCGCGAAGGTTGGAGAGACCTCTCATGACCCCGTCCACGCTCGCCATCACGTAGGCGACATGGTTGACCGATGGGTGATCGGCGCGATTGAAGGCGAGCACGTGGTGTTTGGGGTTGCATCTCAGGAAGGCCATCCGGTTCTCATTCCAGTCCGAGACCCGGAACCCCAGAATTTCGGTGTAGAACTCCACCACCTCGTCGAACCGCGCCGTGTTGAGGACCACGTGGCAGAGCCGGAGGGGCTCGACTTTCCTGGCGGACCCCCCGTCCGAGCGCTCGTCCACCTCGGCCGACAGCTCGATGCAGCGGTTTTCCGGGTCCAGAAAGCGCAGCCCGTATCCGCCGCCGGGTTCGTCCAGCTCGTCCGGCCGGGCCACCAGGGGAGTTCCCGTCCGTTCGAGTTCGGCGGCCGCCGCATCGACCTGCTCGCGTCCGTCGAGGCTGAAGGCCAGGTGGTGGAGCCCGCACCGGCCGGCCGGATGCAGGCTGAGAATGTGGTGCTCGGCCGACGCCCCGCGGAAATATCGCGCCTGCCGGTCTTCTCCGGCCGGATGGAGTCCCCAGCCCTCCAGGTAGAAGCTGGCGTGGGGCTCGATCGCCGGCGACAGCAGCCCCACGTGCCGGATGTCCTGGATATTCATCCGATTGGCTCTCCGGAAGATTTCCCGGCCGGTGGTCCTCCCGGCTTCCACAACGGCGCCTGGTTCACGATTCCTGCGCGGGATTCGGGCGTTGGCTTGCCCCCAATGCTACCACACCGCCCTCGTCAACCCGGCAGGACTCCGGCATCAAGACAGATCCCTCCGGGTCAACTCGATCTTCAAGTCCCGTCGAATGTAGATTTCGACGAACTCACGCAGCCACACGTCGGTCGCAAGCGCGAACCGCTCGATCAGTTTCTGCTCGGGTCTGTCGGTGAGGTAGACGATGCGCCACCGGTTGAGAGGCCGGAATTCGGCGCCGTCGACCGAGTGCTCCACGTGAAAGAGAGGCTGCCGGTGGCCGGCGCGAAGCAAGGTCCCCTCCCCGTCGAGGAGTTCGGCGGCTCCGATGAAGGTGGCGCTCTGCCGCGCCGGGTCGAGCCGTACCTGTTCCAGGACCAACCCGCGCTCTGACGGCTTGAGCCGGAGTCGCTGCCGCGAGCACCGCACGAAGGATTCGGCCCCGCCTGCCGCCGCCTGCCGCCGCCAACAGCGGGAGCTGCCCTCCGATACGACCGAAGGAATATAGAGGTCGGGCCGGAACGCCTTTTTCACCTCCATGTCCCACAGCATGGTCCGGGTGAACGTGAGCGGTTTGTTGGTGCGGTAGTAGCGAGCGAGCACCCGGTTGATGTCAACCGGAGCCAGCTCGATTCGGGTGTTGCGCCGGTCGGTCCAGGCGCGCTGGAACTCTTCTTCATGATTCATTTGAAAAGGCTTCCATTGCCGGCACCAGGATCATGCTCAGCGCGATCACCACGATCGAGGTCAGGACGGTGGCGACCAGACCGACTTTGAACAGGGTTCCGAATCCAACGGCTCCGAAGGAGAACGTCGTGGCCGAGGCCGGGCTGGACCAGGGAAACGCCACCGCCTGGGCCGTGCCTGCGATAATCCGGGCGAGAATGGCGGCGTTGTAGCCGAGAGCGTCCGCAATCGGGAAGAGAATCGTGGAAACCATCATCGAGGTCGCCGCTCCGCTGCCGAGCTGCGTCAACAGCACCGTAGCCAGGCCCGCAACCCAGGGCAACGCCCCGGCGGTGAGGTTTCCCGTCAGCCTGCCGGCGAGCCAATCGATCCCGCCCAGAGTGGTCAAGACGTCCGCCAGCGCCATTCCGCCGAGCACCAGAAAGAGCACGTTCCATCCCACGCCCTTCTGAATGTCTCCGGCCTCCAGGGTCATTTCACCGCTCTTCGGGTCGGCTGGCAGCACGAAGAGCAGCACCATGGCCACCGGGGGCACGACCCAGATCTCGAGAAACCAGATCTCGGCGACCGTGGGAAGGGTCCACAGCACCAGCATCAGAACCAGCACCAACAGGACGTTCCTCTCGCCCCGGCTCAGGGGGCCCAGTTGCTCGCGTTCCTCGAGGAAGCGGGCGCGGGCATCGGGGATGGCCTTCACTTCGGGAGGCAGCATGATCTTCAGGATCAGGTAGCAGACCGGAAAGTGGGCCGCCGCCAGCAGGACTCCGGTCGACACCCACTGCGCGAAGCTGACGCTGTAGCCGGTGAACCGCTCCAGCAGCGAGAGGGTCAGCGCATTGAAGACGATGCCTGCCGGCGTCGCCAGCCCTCCGGCGGCGGCGCCGTAGAGAACGGCCAGGCTCGCCGCCGCCGGCATGCGCGTCGCGCCGGGCGCCACCGAATGGATGACCGACAAGGCGATCGGCGTCATCATCACGATGACCGCCAGGTCGCTGACCACTGCCGACATCACCGCCGATACGACCAGGATCGCCAGTATCAGGCCGCTGCCGGAACGGGCCACGCCCGGAATGCACAGCGCGGCCAGGGCGATCCGGCGCGCCAGGCCGTGCTTTTGAAAGGCGTGGCCGAAGAGCATGACGCCGATCAGGTAGGGCAGGATGACGTGCCCGTAGGTAGTGGCCACGTCGGATAGGCCCATCTCCGCGCCGATGGGCAGGAGGACGAACGGCAGGAAGCTGGTGACCGCCCAGGGCACCGGCCGGGCCACCCACCAGGCCACGATCCAGGCATACACGCCGAGGGCGAAGTGCGCCTCGGGCGCAAGACCGGCCAGCGGCGCGGACCGGGCCATGGCGAAGGCGGCCGGCCCGGCCAGCAGGCGCAAGACCAATGCCCGCCGTTTAGCCGTTCCCATGCCCAGTCTCCGGCACTTTCACGTGGACGGTCACGATATCCGTGTCGTGGAACTGTTGGTGGCGAACCGAGGACGCGATGTGCCGCAGCAGGCGCAGCGAGACCTCCCGCTCCATCAGAACGTCGCCGGGCGTCTCGGTGAGCAGCGCGATCCTGTTCTGAAGGTTCTCCTCGCCAGAGGCTGCAACGAACTCGAGTACGGCTCCGTCGGCTTCCTTGTGCGCCTGCAGCAGCAGGCGCCGCCGCACCCGCTTCTTGTCGTCCTCATCCTCGCCGATCAGGGTCAGAATCGTCTCCTCGGCGGCGGCGTCCAAGCGGTCTACCATGGTCGTCCCCCAGCCGCTGCGGGACGCGAACGACCCGAGAAACTCCCTGATCTTCGGCAGCACGGAAAGATCGAGATCCCCTTCGATCCGGCTGCGGCGCGGCGCCGTCGCCTCCAGAAACAGCGTCATCAGGATTGCCGTGAGGCCCCCGGCCGTTATGCCGTTTCCCAGCAGGCCTCCCGCCAGCTCCGAAAGAAACTCGGGGAACAGCAGGTCGTTCTGGCAGCCGACTCCGACCCAGAAAGCGACACCGGAGATCATTCCCTTGCGGTGATCGATCCCGCCTCGCACGACTTCGGTCATGCCACGCACGAAGGTCATGGCCAGCACGACCGTCAAGTAGGCCACAACGACCGGGCTGGGTATCGCCAGGATCATGGCAAGGGCCTTGGGCAGGAAGGCCAGCACCATCAGCACGCCGCCGGCTGCGATTCCCACCTGGCGGGCCGCCACTCCGGTCAGCTCGATCGTGGGAGCGCTGACCGCGATGGTCTGGGTCGGCACGATCGCCGTGAGGCCGGACAGCAGTTTGCCGATGCCGTCGGCGGCCACTGCGCCCTCCACCGCGCGGTAGTCCACGGCGCGCGGACGGCGCCAGGATACGCGCTGGATGACGACCGAGCCGGTGATGGTCTGGATGGCCCCGATGAGGGACACGAACACGAAGGCGGGAAGCAGCTCCATGAACGCCGGACCGATGTCCAGGCCGATCCCGGGCCAGTTGCCCTCCGGCAGGCCGATCCACGGCGCCCGGGCCACCCGATCGAAGTCATAGAGACCCAGGGACCCGCCAATCGCCGAACCCACAATGACCCCGGCAAGAGGAGCCCACAGACGCAGCCTCGGTCCCGCCTGCAGGGAGATGCCGCTGATGACCAGAACCGTGGCTACCGCAGTGAGCGGCGGACCCGCCGCCGTATCGTGCGGCCCCTCGGTCAGGCGGCTGAATACGACCGGCAGCACGGTCGCGGGCACCAGCATGTTCACGGTACCGACGATGGTCGGCGTCAGAAGGCGCCGGAACAGGGCGAGCCGCAACGAAATCACGATCGGGACCAGCGATGAGGCGATGACCAGGGTGGCGAGCAGCGCCGGACCGCCGTCGTTGAGGGCGCCGACGCAGACCCCGATGAAGGCTCCGGCGGGGCCCATGAAGAGCAGGTATCCCGATCCGACCCGGCCCAGCCGAACCGCCTGCAGAGCCGTGCAGATGCCACTCACGGAGACCGCGCCGAACACGGCCCAGGACAGGTAGGCGTCGGTTCCGCCGCCGGCCCGGATGACGATTGTGGGGATGAAGATGATGCTGGTGATGCCGAGAACCACCAACTGCAAGCCGCAAACCAGAGACACGACCGCCGGAGGATTCTCGTCGGGTTGGTAGCGAACGCTTGCAGCTCGTTGCTGGTGACCGTCGTTCATGAGGTCCCCTCGGCTGGCACGCGCACCCCTCGATGCGGGCTAGCCGGGGCGTCCCGTCAACCAGTTCCACGGGCGGACGTGGGACTCGGCGATGGTGCCCGCCCGGGCATAGGGACTGCCGCCGACGAATGCCTGGGCCGCCTCGAGTGAGGGAGCTTCGAGCACCAGCACCAGACCGGTGACGGTCTCGCCGCTCTCGCTGAGCGTCTGCCCGCCATGATGAACGGTCACGCCAGGATGATGGGAGGCATCGTGAAGGTAGGCGGCGAATGCATCCGCCACGCGGAGCCGTTCCTGACCCATGTCCTCCTTGTGTGTCGCGAAGACTACGAAATGCATTGGTTCACTCTCCTTTGGCCCGGGACATCCGCAAAGCCACACCGCCACTTGCGGGCAGCCGACACGGCTCTTATCGACCAATTATACACGTGACGCCACCGAATCTCCGCTTCCCAAAAATTCCGCCGGCTCCTGTTGAGGAACGAGACCAACCGGGGTAGAATAGCTGGCCGATCGACTTCCCTCCCTCAAACCTTCTCCCCGACGTCAGGTCTCCCATCGGGTTCAGAGCGGCCGCGCTCCTGCGCTTTGCCCGGTCCCGCGCTGAATCCTTTGGAACCCTGCCCCAACCGTGGCTTCCAAACGACGTGTTTCCGAAAAATGGGTCAGCGGCTGGCCGAAGTCGGAGCAGCCACGGCAACGTCTCCTGACCCGGGGGGCCGAGGCCCTCAGCGACGCGGAACTGCTGGCCATCTTCCTGCGGGTCGGAATCAAGGGGACCAGCGTGCTCGACCTTTCCCGCCAACTTCTCCAGGGCTTCGGCGGGTTTCGCGGCCTGCTGAAGGCCAGCCAGGAGGAGTTGGGCGGCATCAAGGGCCTGGGGGAGGCCAAGGTGGCCACTTTGAAAGCGCTGGCGGCCGTGACCGTGCGCTACATGGCCGAGGAAATGCAGCGGGGGCCCTTCATCGGGCACTCCCGGGACGTCCAGCGGCTGCTTTGCGGGCGCTTCCGGGATCGCGACCGGGAGACCTTCGCCGTGGTCTTTCTGGACACCCGGCACCACGTGCTGGCCGTGGAGGAGATGTTCCAGGGCACCCTCAACAGCGCCACCGTCTTTCCGAGGGAAATCGTCAGGAGGGCCCTGCAGTTGAACGCCGCCGCCATGGTGGCCGTGCACAACCATCCCTCGGGCAACCCCTCGCCCAGCCCGGACGACCGCCAAGTGACCCGAGAGCTGCAGCGGGCCTGCGGCCTGATGGACATCTCGCTGCTGGACCACATCGTCATCGGCGGCAACGACTGCTTCAGCTTTGCCGAGCACCGCCTGCTGTGAAGGGTGAGGGAGCCGCCTCTTTCTCCGGCCTCCGGTCCAAGCTATAATCCAGGGGAATTCGGGACCGGACGGCCATCACGTGAAACCAATTCGACCCCACCGGAAGCCGGCTATCCCCAAGCGCTTTCCGCCGCTGATCCTGTGGGCCCTGCCGCTGGGAGCCTTCCTCCTCTGGTGCCTGCTCTCTCTCTGGCTGGGCCGCTGGGAGGGGCAGCCGCCCGAGTTGCGCCTGGACCGCGACTTTACCGCCCTGGGAAAGAACCCCTCTCTGGGGCTCGAGGTCGAGGACGCCCAGTCCGGATTGAGGCAGCTCTCGGCCGTGCTGGAGGTTGAAGACCGGTCCTTTACGCTGGTCGACCGGAGCTACCCGGGGCCCTGGCTGCTCTTCTTCCAGCGGAGCGGCGCTCGATCCTCGGCCCGCTTCGACCTGGGCGAGATGATGGCCGCCGGCAACCAAATCCAGGAAGGCCCCGCCCGGCTGTCGATCAGCGCCCGCGACCACTCCTACCGCGGGTTCTTCGCGGGCAACCGGGCTCGGCTGCAGCGCGACTTCACCTTCGACATCCACCCCCCCGCCCTCCAGGCGCTGTCGGGGCAGCACTACATCACCCAGGGGGGCTCGGCCTGCATTCTCTACCGGGTGGGAGAAGACACCGAGGTCTCCGGGGTCCGGGTGGGTCCCGACTTCTTTCCCGGATACGCGGCCGGCCCCGACGGAGACAAGCAGGTTCGCTTCTGCATTTTCGGCTATCGCTACGACCTGGGACCCGATCCGGAAATGAAGCTGGTGGCCGTGGACGCGGCCGGGAACCGGTCGGAGGCCCGCTTCCAATACAAGCTCTTCCCCAGAAAGTTCCGGCAGCGAACCATCCGGCTCAGTCCGGCCTTCCTGCAACAGGTGGTTCCGGCGATCCTCGATCAGAACCCGCACCTCTCCAGCCAGGGCGACCTGGTGAAGGACTTCCTCCAGATCAATGACGGCCTCCGGCAGGCCAACCACGACACCATCAAGCAGCTCTCGAGCCGGTCCGAGCCGCGGTTTCTCTGGACCGAGGCCTTCGCCCAGCTCAGCCGGTCCAAGGTGGAGTCCCTCTTCGCCGATCACCGCACCTACCTCTACCAGGGCCGGGAGATCGACCGCCAGGACCACGTCGGCTTTGACCTCTCGGTCGTGAAGCACTACCCCATCGAAGCCTCCAACGACGGCCTGGTGCGCTACGCGGAGCTGCTGGGGATCTATGGAAACACCGTCCTGTTGGACCACGGCTGCGGGCTGTTCTCCCTCTATGGACACCTCAGCTCCATCGCCGTGCAGACCGGCGACCGGGTCGGCAAGGGCCAGGTTCTGGGCCGCAGCGGCGCCACCGGCCTGGCGGCCGGCGACCATCTTCATTTCGGACTCTTCCTGCACGGAATCCCCGTCAACCCCACCGAGTGGTGGGACCCCAAGTGGATTCGGGAGCGCGTCCTGGACAAAATCCGGGAGCACACGGGCGGAAGCACGACTGCCGGGTCTTGAAGGCGAGAGTAGGGGGCGTTGTTGAATTACTGGAATAACTCGGAAAGGAACCAGCCATGAAGGCGACACGCGATTTCCTGAAGCAACTCGGTCTCCCTTCGGGCGACGGATACGCCCTCGGGAGCACCCCCAAGCGTTTCCCGGACGGGGCTCAGTATCGCTTCGAGATACCCAGCGTCGAGGGCCCGGGCTGCCTGCGGGCGGTCATCGAGGAAGCCGAGCGCTACCGGCTTACCATCCATCGGGTCAGCCAGGGCAGCGGAATCATGCTGATGACCGACGACGAGATCAAGGACATGCTGAAAATGGCCCGAGACCGGCAGATGGAGGTGAGCCTGTTCGTGGGACCGCGGGCCACCTTCGACATCGGGGCCCAGCCCCTGACGGCCGCGGGCAAGAACATCGGCCTGGGCCTGAGGGGAATGGACCAGGTGGTCTACGCGGTGGAGGACATCAAGCGAGGGTGCGAACTGGGACTGCGCGGCATCCTGGTAGCCGACCTGGGGCTGCTGTGGCTGGTCAATCGACTGAAGCAGTCGGGAGAGTTGCCCGCCAACCTGGTGGTCAAGATCTCGGTCCAGCTCAGCGCCACCAATCCGATTTCCGTCAGGATCCTGGAAGACTTCGGGGGCGATACCTTCAACGTGTCTTCCGACCTGCCCCTGCCGCTGTTGGCCTCCATCCGGGAGGCGGTCTCCCTGCCGCTGGACCTCTACGTCGAGACTCCCGACAATTTCGGGGGGTTCGTCCGACACTTCGAGATCCCCGAGTTCATCCGGCTGCTCTCCCCCGTCTACGTCAAGCTGGGCCTGCGCAACGCCCCCGACATCTACCCCAGCGGGACCCACATTGATCCCACCGCCATCGCCCTCTCCAGGGAACGGGTCCGCCGGGCCCGCATCGCGGCCGACCTGATCGAGCGCTACTACCCGGAGGCCGTCATGTCCCAGCCGGGCGCGGCCGACCTGGCCATTCCGGAGATCTGAGGCCGTCAATCGAGGACGGATGGCGCTCGTGGACTCGGCAAACCGCAGGGTTTCTACCCGGGTGAATGGCCGGCAGCCGGCCCCTTACTGCGACGCTGCAGCCGGCGCGACGTCGTCCGGCTGGCTTGACTCCAGGTAATAGCCGGCGCCGATCAGCACCGGGACCCCGAAGGACGTGACCCTCTTGACGAAGGTCAACTTGCGCTGCCACTGGCCGGTGGCCGGATTCCGGTTCCGGTAGTAGAGGAAGGACTCACCAAAGGCGTCGGCAACTTCCAGGACGTTGCGGCCCGCGAAGCCGCCGGCGCCGACAGAGGACAGCTCGGACCCGATCAGGGGATCCGCCGGAGAGCCGCTGAAGAAGGTGTAGCCATAGGTGTCCAGGCCGAACAGGTAGATGGAGCCGCTTCGCCAGCGAGGGTCGGCGGCCAGGCTGGTCGAGGCGAAATAGCCCCTCGAATCCAGGTCCATGGCGGCGCAGCGGACAAACTCCCGCAACCGCGCCTCGGACGGGTCGGCGTCGAGCCTGGCGGCGTTGACCTCCTCGGCCCGGCAGGTCCCGGGCAGGTCGCGCCGGTAGACCCCCACCCCGATGGCGGCCGGGGTGCCCATCCAGTCGATGCTCCTGATGTAGGTGGCCTTGGGCTCGTCCCTGCCCGTGGCCGGGTTGGGGAAGGAGTAGTAGAGGAAGCCCTCGCCGAACCCGCTGGCGATACGGTGCTGTTCCTTGTAGTAGTCGTTGCCGTAGACGTCGATCAGCAGTCCGAGCGAGCCTCCCTCCCTGTCCCGGGCCGGGGGAAAGACGAACAGCCGAGCCTGGTCGCTCAAGGGCGTGACCTCGGAGACGAAGACATAGGTGGGACCGCTCTTCCAGCGCTCCTCCTCGTTGAAGGCCCTGCGGGCCTCCTCGAAGCCCACCTCCTGGACGAACTCGTAGGCGCACTGCGTCAGAGCCTTGGCGTCCTGCAGCGTCCGGACGGCGCCGGCCACGATGGAGCGGTCCGCGCAGGTGTCCTCGGCAGCCAGGGCCGGAGAGACCAGGGCGAGAACCACGGGGACAAGAATGAAAAGACAATGCGGTTTTTTCATGCCCGTAGTTTACCGCATCAGGAACGTGCCGTACACCCGAAAGGGATCATCGTGTCCCACATTTCTCAAGGAGTTGCCGGATGCCTTCAAACTCCAGCGGTTTGGTGGTAGACTGCGTGGCATGGGGCTGTCGTGGAGGAATCGGATCAAGCGCTTTCCCAGCAGTATTTTAGAGGATTTCCGCGACCGTTGCCGCCTGCCCGGGGCGAGACGTCCGGGTGAACCAACGTCGATCCGTGCCGGCGCCCGGGACTGAAATCGAGCCTTTTGCAAAATTCCCAATCGGGAATGACATTGAGGCGGCCTACCGGCTCCGGCATACACCACAAAAGGCACAAAACGAGTTTCTTGAACTCGATTCTTGCCGGTCCGATGGTTCCTTTTGTGTTTTTGTGCCGATTGTGGCCATTCTCGGTAAACGTCCCGCTGCCGAATTTTGCAAAAGCCTCAAATCAATTGAAACCGCACGCTCATCTCTCAAGGATGTCGGGTCGCATGCTTCCGCTGCTCTTGTTGGGGTTGCTTGGCCCCCAGTCCGTTGCCGGTCAACAGACTTTCCCTTGGAAACTGCCCAGGGGCGTGCCGGCGCCACGGGTTCCGGCAGACTCGCCGATGACGCTGGAACGGGTAGAGCTGGGCCGGCACCTCTTCTACGACAGGCGGCTCTCAGGCAACGGAACCCAGGCTTGCGCCACCTGCCACCGGCAGGAGCTGGCCTTTACGGACGGACGGGCATTGGCGGTTGGTTCCACCGGAGAAACCCATCCCCGGAGCAGCATGTCGCTCATCAATGCGGCCTACCGCGACGCCCTGACCTGGGCCAACCCGTCGCTGAGGACGTTTGAAGAACAGGTTCTCGTGCCCATGCTGGGAACAGAGCCTGTCGAGTTGGGCCTGGCCGGAGAGGAGGACCGAGTCTACGCCGAGCTCGCACGGGACCCGGTCTATCGACAACTCTTCGCATCGTCGTTTCCCGAAGAGGACTCTCCCGTCAACAGGTCCAACATCGTGATGGCGCTGGCCTCGTTTATGCGCTCGATCGTTTCGTTCCGGTCGCCCTTTGACCGGTATCGTTTTGAAGGGGAGGAATCCGCCATGCCGGCGGCGGCCCACCGGGGGATGAAGCTGTTCTTTTCCACCCGGACGCGTTGCGCCGGTTGTCACATGGCCCACAACGTGTCCCTGGATCTGGGACTGAATCTGGACGGAGGGTCCAAGACCGCCTCCAGCCCACCGGATGCCCCGGCGGTGTTCATGTTCCACAATACCGGTCTCTACAACCACCCGGGTCCGATCGTCTATCCTGCCGACAACACGGGACTCTACCGGCACACGGGCGACCCTGACGATGTCGGGAAGTTTCGGATTCCGACTCTGCGCAACATTGCCGTCACGGCTCCCTACATGCACGACGGCAGCATCGCAACGCTCGAGGAAGTGCTCGACCACTACGTGGCCGGCGGCCGCGCCCCCAACCCGCTGCAGAGCAAGTCCATCGAGCCTCTGGAGCTCAGCGAGGCCAATCGGCGCGACCTGATCGCGTTCCTGGAAAGCCTGACCGACCGGCAATCCCTGGAGGATCCTCGCTGGAGCAATCCCTGGACAGGCAAGGACGAACGACGCACCGCTCGCACGTCGAACCGGCCGTCACCTCTCACCGCGGGCGTGAGCCTCCCGGTTGCGGCGTTGAATTGAGGTCACTCGTGAAAAAGGGTAATGCCATGACATTCAGGTTTACTTGTACTGGAGCCTGTTCCTGGCTCCTGCTGGCTGGGTTCGTCGTCGCGGCTCAGCCTGGCCCGGACTGCGAACAGTGGAACAGCCGGGAGTTTTTCCTGGCGGCGACGGTCGAGGAGGTGGCCTCCTGCCTGGATGCCGGCCGCCAGGTCGAAGCGCAGACCGACAATGGCCGCATGCCCCTGCACTTCGCGGCCTGGTCCAGCCGGAATCCGGCGGTGGTCAAGACCCTGCTGGAGGCGGGAGCAAGACCGGACGCCAGGACCAGGAACGAGAACACGCCGCTGATTCTGGCGGCCTGGGGGAACCGGAATCCGGAAGTGATCGAAGCGTTGCTCGAGGGCGGGGCGGATCCGAAAGTACGGAACAAGTCCGGAAACACCCCGCTGCACGATGCGGCTCGGGCCAACGGGAATCCGGCGGTCACCCGGTTGCTTATCGAGGCCGGCTCAGACCTGGAGGCGAGGGATGCCAAGGGACGCACGCCCTTGCACCAGGCCGCTGCCGGCGGCAAGATTCCGGCGGTGATCGACCTCCTGCTGGAGGCCGGGGCCGACCCCAATGCTCGGGATGCCGAGGGCAAGACGCCCTGGGACCTGGCCCAGGCCAACCAGGCGCTCAAGGGAACCCGGACCTATATTCGCCTTCACGAGGCGCAGGTCGAGTCGTCGAACCGAGGCGTCCGGGGCCGGTGAGATGCAAGGCATCGATGCACAGGATTCTTGTCGATGCAAATCATTCAAATGATGCCCAGGGGGCCTCTTGCAAAAAGATCGAGAGGCAGTGCTTTTCGGACGGGTGCTTCCTATTCGCCGCATTCGCGGCTGAGTTGGCGCAGAACCCATACGACCCCAGGCTTCCGCCTGGGGCTACCCTGAGCCGCTGCTTCGCAGCTCTATAAGGATGGCCTGTAGGTGGCGTTTCCGTGGCCTACCCACCCCAACCGCAGCTTCGCAGCTCTCCCCTAACCCACGACACTGCAAAGGGGTACGTGCTTATTTATTTGGAATGAAGCGTTTGCCAAAATCGGCAGCGGGATCTTTCCCGGGAATGGCCACAAAAGGCGCAAAAAGAACCATCGAACCGGCAAGACTCGAGTTCAAGAAACTCGTCTTGTGCCTCTTGTGACTTTTGTGGTGTATAGCGGAGCCGGTAGGCCGCCTCATTGTCATTCCCGATTGGGAATTTCGCAAAAGGCTCCGGCTATTGAAGGGGATATCTCGAGGTGACGGTGGGATCGCCTGGCGTGAAAAGAGCCGTCAGCTTCTCCACTTCTCAACTCGAAGGAACAAGGCGGCGACAAACGACAGCCCCACCACGACCGCACTCAGCCTGAAGGCATCCCTCAAGCCGTAGGCCAGCGCCGAGCTGACCGTACCGAGAAACGTGTCGGCCATCCGAGCACCGTCAAGCCCTCTTTCCGCGAAGCCGGTCCTCAGCGCCTCGATCGCGGAGGGGTCGACAAGCACCCGCGGATTCTGCGTGATGGCCTCGAACTGCCCCTTGGCAAGCTCGGCCCTGACCGATTCCGAGACGGTTTCTTCCAGCCTGGACGAGAAGCTCGCCGTCAACACGACCCCCAACACCGCCAGACCCAGCGTGCCGCTGAACAACCTGGAGAACTGAATCGCCGAAGTCGCGCTCCCGACCAGCCGGAACGGCGCCGAGTTCTGGACGGCCAGGTTGCAGGTGGACATGGCCCCGCCCAGCCCCAGCCCCGCCAGTGAAACGTAGGCCGCCGCCTGGGCAAAGCCCGTATTCTCGTTCATGGTGGAGATGAGCCAGATGCCCACCGCCATGGCTCCCGAGGAAATCAGGGCCTGCCTGCGGTAGCCCTCTCCGGCTCGGGAGAGTCGCCGCCCGGACACAATGGCGCCGAACACCATTCCAAGCATCATGGGGGTGAGCAAGCCGCCGCTTCCGGTCGCGGTCGAGCCCAGCACTCCCTGGAAGAACAGCGGCGCGAACAGCGCTGTGCTGTGCAATCCGAAACCGGTGAGGACGGTGACCGCCACCGAAACCGCCACCGCCCGGTTCCCGTAAATTTCCAGGGGCATGATGGGAGAATCCGACTTCGACTCGATCACCAGGAAGATCACCGCCATTGCCAACCCGAAACCCAGGAGTCCGCCGACCTGAAGCGAAGCCCAGGGGTCGTGCAGGCCTCCGCGGGATAGCCCGACCATCAGGGAGGCCACCGCCAGTGTCAGGGCCGCCATTCCCGGGTAGTCCAGCTTTCGTTTTTCCTCCCTGGGAGCGATTCGGGGAAAGGTTCGGGCAAGCAGCCACAGCACCGCCAAACCGGCCGGAACGTTGATCAGAAAGACCCAGTTCCAGGAGACGGCATCGGTGATGAAACCTGCCAAGGGGGGCCCGATCACCGAAGCCATGCCGTAGACAAGACCCATCAACCCCAGGTACCGGCCCCGTTCTGCCGGAGGGAACAGGTCGGCGGCGGCCGCGAAACTGTTGGCCATGAGAATTCCGCCTCCCACGCCCATGACCGCCCTGGAGGCAATGAGCTGGTTCATGGACTGGCTCAGACCCGCCGGAATCGAGCCGATCATGAAGATCGCCAGGCCCAGGACGAAAAAGATCCTGCGCCCGAAAACGTCGGCCAATCCGCCCGCGATGGGAATGGCCAGGGTGGAAGCGACCAGGTAGGCGGTCGCGGCCCAGGCGTAGCGGTCGAATCCACCCAGGTCGACGACGATGCGCGGCATGGCGGTGGCGATATTGATCTGGCTCACGGCAGCCAGAAACATGGCCAGCATCACGCCGATGATCGCCGGCAGGAGCTGTTGCCCCAAGAGTTGCACGGAGCCTCCCGCCGCATTGTCCTGTCTATCCATCAAATGACCGCATCCCCCGCCTGTCATGGTATGATGAGTTGTTTTTTCGCACGATTCACTCATGAAGCTTGACGCCGGCGCCCGATCGGCGCTTGAAGCCCGGTCGGTGACTGGACGGGAGATGATGGTTCAACCTCCACGCGATTCGAAATTCGAAAGGAGCAATACCATGGCAGCTCAAGTCAAATGGAGCCGTCGAGAGGGAATACTGATTGCGGCGCCGATCGGTCGTATCGACGGGAACAATTACATTGAAGTCCAGAATGTCCTGGAATCCGGAATCGATGCCGATGAAAACGCCATGATCCTGGATTTCGCCCAACTGGGCTACATCAGCAGCGCCGGTCTTCGCGTTTGCCTGATCATCGCCAAGAAATTCAACCCGGAAGGCAAGGCCTTCGGGATCTGCAACCTCTCCGACTCGATCCGGGAGATTGTCACCGTGAGCGGCTTTCACGGGATCATGTCGATTTACGATTCGCAGGGCGCCGCCATCGAAGCCATCACCGGGAAGGCCGACGTCGGCGGGGATGAGGAAGGAGCACAAGCATCCTCCACCATACCGATGCGGGACTCTGTCGACTTCGACATTATCGGTGAAAACATCCAGCACATCGCCAACTTCACCATCGAGAAATACGAATACCAGAATGACCGCACCCTTTCGCTCAAGGAGCGGGAGGCGGTGGTTGCGGGAATCACCAACGCCCTGTGGCTGTATATCGAGCGTCTGAAGACCCGGCGCAAGCAGCTTCTGTCGGAAATGTTCAAGTCCGCCGAATCAGTTCTCGAACAGGTCGTCGCGAAATCGGAAAAATGACGCCCATGGCGGCCGCGGTGGGATAGTCGGCCAGGATGAAGATCCGGTTGAAATTCCGTGGCGGCGCCCGCGCCAGCCTCTCCGGGGCTCCTGTTTGCGGTTCGGACTGTATGACCGGCATGGACCTGCCCGGCGCAGCCTGCAAGCCCGCAAGACCGCACTATCGACGCAAGTCAGAGGTTTCCTTCCTCGACCCGACGCCCCCGTCAACCATTCGGGCTCGGCAGAGCTACAGGCCGGATTTCCGAATGGCCCTGCGAGTCAGAAAGTCTCGATAACCCGCAAAGGCGGCGTTGATGTCCTCTCGCGTCAGACCGTAGTCCCCCAGGTCGTAGCGATGCCGCGGCTCACTGCGGCGGCGCTCCGCTTGCCGGAACAGCCAGTCGTCCATGGTGTTGATCGTCCCCTGATCGAGCGGCCAGTTGAACCGCTCATAGATTGCATCGACGACCGCCATGGGATCCTCGACCAGATCAACGTAGTTCACGTCAATCCAGCGGTGCTCCAGTTCGGGATGGCTTTCCCGGAATTGAACGGCCCTGTCCATCATGCCGCTCATGAAGGCCAACTGCTCGACGCCGAACTCGTTCGGAGGCAGGAGCTCACTGGAAAGGGAACGTACCCGCTCCACCAGGCTGTTCCAGGATCCCATGAACTGCGAGGGCTCGCGGTGGGTCTGGATGAACAGGGCGTCCGGGTAGGTCTTGATGAGGGTTTCCAGTTCCATGAGGTGAAAGGGCATCTTGAGTAGCCATTGGCCCGCGTTCCCGGGCTCGCGCTGCCGTCGCTGCCAGGCGAAATGCTGCATGGTGCGGCGATGGAAGGCGTAAGCGTCTCCGGAACCGTACGCGTTCAGCCACCGGCCATATTCCGGTACGTGGAATCGAGAGGTAGTGACCCATGCCGAGAAGGCCATTCTGAAGATCGGGAAATCCTCTTCCGGTTCGTCGACGTTGAAATCGTGAACGCCCTCCAGGACCTTGAAGATGTCGGATGCTCGCAGCGCTTCCTCGGTTCGCGCCCGGCGAGGGTCCTCGGGTGTGCCCGCAACCGTAGCGTACTCATCTGTCGAGAGGACCGGCTCGGCGTACTCGTAGAGCCGCAACGTCCAAAACCGCCTGTCGCGAGACATCAGTCGGTGCAGGTAGGTCGTGCCGGTGCGGTTGATGCCGACGATGAAGACCGGCCGCGGGATCCTTTCCCGTTCGATCTCGGGGTGCTGCCGCCGTTCGCGGGCCAACCGTGCGTTGTTGCGCAAGAAACGGTTCATTTCAAAGACGACGTCGCCGATCCTGTCCTCCAACAGTCGCGCATCTGGTGAGTTCAAGGCTCCGACCAGTTGCTGCAGGCCCTGACGCATCCACTCCGGACAGGCCGAGTCGAGGGGAACGCCCTCGTCAGCGGCGTAGCGCTCGGCCCGGGCCGTCAGGCATTCGAAGTCCAGGCGGGTTCGCGGAACCCGATACGGCCAATCTTCCTGGTGGTCCCTGACCCACTGTCCAGTGCGTCTCAGCTTGGTCAACATGCCCAGCCAGCGGATCGGGTGCGAGCTGTCCTCGCGGATGGCGCGGTCGCAAATGGGCAGCCTGTCCGTCGGCTTGTTCCTGCTGAACCAGTACTTCCCAAAATGATCGAACACCGCCCAGTAGCCATGGAGCGGGGAGTTCTCGCCGCGCGCCTGGCAGGCGCGCTTGAACGCCTCGTAGGGAACCTCGGGCCAATAAAGCCCGAAATCGGCAGGTTCCAGGTCGTAGTGATCCAACTGCGGGTTGCAGCAATGGTAGATGGTGAAACGACGTTCGGGATTCAGGGAAATGGCCGTACAGGCTTCGCTCAGCGCATCGACCGCTTCGTTGCTGGATCGAAACGTGAATTCCTCGGGCAACGTTTCGGAATCGACCACCGCAGCAAACAGGCGCACGCTGAGATCCTGCTCCGGGGTATATCCCTCGCTGGACAAACCGGTTTGCGGCAGCCGAAAGATCCCCAGCGGCATCCCGGCCTGTTGCGCGAACAGGAGCACCTGCTCGGATGTCAGCTTGCTCCAGGGGTAGCCGAGAAATCCAAGCGGGAACATTCTCTTCATGCTTTGGAGATCCGGTTGCATCTGGTGGTCGATGCGGCTGCTTTTGAATTCATGTGCGAAGCTGCAGAAATACTGGGGGAACACACCCATGGTCGAGGCGTAGAACAGGTGCTTGAAGCGTTTGCGCAAACACAGTTCGAGCAGGTTGCGGATGCTGAACGTATTGACCTTGCGTATGGCCAGATAGGACGACAAGAGATCTATGGAGGCCGCAAGATGATAGGCGGCATCGATCCGCCGGCACAGGGCATCAAAATCCGCTTCGCTCAAGCCGAATCGCGTGTCGGCGACGTCACCGACCGCGACCCGTATGCGCGGCGCGAAGGATTCGTCCCAGGTGCCGGCCCGCTCGAGAGCGGCGCGTATGCGTTCCAAACCGTGCTCGACGCTCTTGGCCCGGACAATGCAATGCACCAGGAGCTCGGGGTTCTGTCTCAAGAGGTCACGCAGGAAGAAACGACCGATGAAGCCGGTAGCCCCGGTCAAGAATACCTCCCTGAAATCACTCGGAGAAACGGCGGCAGCCGGCGCTTCCCTGCTGACTGTCTCATGAACGAATCGACGCAGGGTATCGACGTCTTTCTGACAATGCCGCGGCAAATTGCCATCGAGCGGCGCCACCTTCGTGTCGGCGGCGATTCTTTCAGCCATGGTTTCTTTCCCTCCCTGAACAGTGGAGACTCGGACCTGCGCCCTACATCGCCGCCGAGGGTGTGAACTGGTCTCCCTGGTCGCTCACGGCGGACCGGAACAACTCCAGGGCATCATCGATTCCATCGCCGTGGTAGCGGAATTCATCGGGGATCGACGCATGGCGCACATCGGTTTGCGTGATCAACGCGTGCTTCTGTTTCTCGATTTCTTCCACATCCCGAATATCCTGCGAAACTGCTTCCTTGAACCTCCCCAACTCGGTCGCCAAAAACTGCTTGAAGTCGCCAATGGCAATCTGCTGACTGGTGATCTTTTCAAAGTGGTAGCCCAGGGCAGCCAGACGGATCGCCTCCGGGAGCAAGCCGGGATGGTCCCTGGAGACTTTGGCGATGAACTTCGTATAGGCGGGGATCTGCTCGGCGGATAGTTGTCGGCGAACAGACATGATGGCCAAAAAAAGCGCGTTCCTGCTCATCGGCTTCAGCAGATGCGGGATGGGCCTGAGGTGTTCAAGCAACGTCAGGCAGCGCAAAAAGTAATTCTCGAGAGTCGGATCATAGATGGTGGTGATGACGCGCCGGTATCCCTCCATCAATGTCTCGACATCCATCTCCGGCTTGAAGTTGAGGGCGACGTTGACACTCGTCAGGTTCAGGACGCCGTCGGTGCTGCTTCCGAAGGACTCTTCCAATAGCCGGTTCTCCCTTTTCAGTCGATCATACAGATTCGTGTCTTTCAGAGCGTTCAACAGCCCGACCATGGCCATGGGAATACCGACGTCCTGAATGAAATCGATCTGGGCATCGAACGCGCCCTCGTCATCATCATCCAGACCCAGGATGAATCCTCCATCGACCCGCATCCCTTTCTGTTGGATCTTGCGAACGCAGTTGAAAAGAAAATTCTCTTCCCGCTTGCTGACGTTCTGGGGTTTCTTCATCTTGCGCAAGGCCTTGGGATTCGGCGTTTCGATACCCAGAAACACGGAATCGAATCCCGCTTCAATCATGCCGTCCATCAATTCATCCATAAGGGCCAGATTCACGCTGGCTTCGGTGAACAGGGAAAACGGATAGCCACGGGTCTTCTGCCATTCGGTAATGGCACCCACCAACTTCATCGCTTCTCGCTTGTTGCCGATGAAGTTGTCGTCAACCAGGAAGACGTGGCTTCGCCACCCCAGTCGATAGAGCCATTCGAATTCGTCCAGCACCTGATCCGGCGACTTGGTCCGAGGCACGCGACCATAGAGCTTGGTGATATCGCAGAATTCGCAGTCGAACGGGCATCCTCGGGAGAACTGTACGGACATGGAGTAGTAGGCCTTCATGTCGATGAGGTCGAAGCGCGGAACAGGCGTCCTGGTCACGTCCGGTTTTCGCGGCTCGCGGTAGATGGCTCCGGCCGTGCCGTTTTCCAGGTCCCGCAGAAAATCGACAAAGGTCTCCTCGACCTCATCCAGCACGAAATGGTCTACACCGCTGATCTCGTCATGATAGGTGGTGGGATAGGGACCTCCGGCCACCACGGGGACGCCGGCCCGGTTGCATCGCTGCGTAACGGTGTGCAGAGATTCCCGTTGGACAACCATGGTGGAGGATAACACCAGGTCCGCCCACTCCAGATCGGCATCCTCCAAGGGAGCCACGTTCATATCCACGACGCGCAGGTTGTATTTCGGCGGAAACATCGCGGCGACGGTGAGCAGACCCAGAGGTGGAAAGGCAGCCTTGATGCGGAAAATCTCCAGAGCAAAATTGACCCCCCAGTAGGAGGGAGGATATTCGGGATACACCAGAAGCGCATTCGGCATGGCAAGCCTTATCGGCTGTCGCGCAAAATTCAGAGCTTTCTTCTACACTGCCGCCGAGCGGGTGAGGTGGTCCGCCTGAGCATTCACAGAGACCCGAAAGGACTCCAACGCAGACTCGATTCCATCTCCATGATATCTAAAGTCTTTCGGAATCAATCGTTTGCGCGCCTGAGCTCGCATGAACAACTCCTGCCTCCGATCTCCGATCTCCTCCACTACCTGAACGGAACTTGAACAGGTTTCCCTGAAAATTTCCGCCTCGGCTTCCAAAAATGCCTTGAAGTCGTGGATTGCCATCTGCTGGCGGGTGACCTTTTCGAAGTGGTAGCCCAATGCGGCCAGGCGAATCGCCTCCGGGAGCATGCGGGGATGGTCCCTGGAGACCTTGGCCACGAACTTGTTGTAGGCCGGGAGTTGCCTGGGGGGCAGTCGCCGGCGCAAACCCATAATATCCAGATACAGTGCGTTCCTGCTCCTGAATTCTTGCAGGCGCGGGACCGGCCTGAGGTGTTCAAACAAGGTCAGGCAACGGTTGAAGTAGTTCTCGAGCGTGGGGTCGTAGAGGGTGCTGATCACGCGCCGATATCCCTGGATCAACGTCCTGGGATTCATCTCCGGCTTGAAGTTCAAGCTGGTGGCGTTGATTTCGATGGGTGCGTCCAACAGTCGGTTCTCCCTCTTCAGGCGCTCATGCAGATCGGTGCCCTTTAGGGCAGCCAGCATATAGATGGGCGCCATGGGAATGCCGGCCCGCTGGATAAAGTCGATCTGCTCGTCGAACACACCCTCGTCATCTTCATCCAGACCCAGAATGAAACCTCCCGTGACCTGCATCCCTTTCCGTTGGATCTTGCGCACGGCATGGAGGAGATAGTCCTCTTCCCGCTTGGCGACGTTTTGCGGCTTCTTGGTCTTGAGCAAGGCCTTGGGGTTGGGGGTTTCAATTCCCAAGAACACCGAATTGAAGCCGGCCTCGATCATGGCATCCATCAGTTCATCCGTTCGGGCCAGATTCACACTCGCCTCGGTGAACAGGGAGAAGGGGTAGCCACGGGCTTTTTGCCACTCGGCAATCACCGGCAGGAGTTCCAGCGCCTCTCGCTTGTTGCCGATGAAGTTGTCGTCGACCAGGAACAGGGGGCCTCGCCATCCCAATCGATGCAGGAAATCAAATTCCCCGATCATCTGCTCGGGTGACTTGGTCCGGGGCACGCGCCCGAAGAGCTGGATAATGTCGCAGAATTCACAGTCGAACGGACATCCTCGCGAGAACTGCACGCACATGGAGTGATAGGAGTTCGTGTCGATGAGGTCGAAGCGCGGGAGGGGCGTCCGGCTCACATCCGGTTTCCGCGGCTCTCGATAGATGGCTTTGGCCGTACCGGTCTCCAGGTCGCGCAGAAATCCGGCAAAGGTCTCCTCGACCTCATCCAGCACAAAATGGTCCACGCCTTCGATCTCTTCATGATAGGACGTGGGATAGGGTCCCCCGGCCACCACCGGAATGCCGGCCCGATTGCAGCGCTCGGTCACAGCCTGCAGGGAGACTCGTTGCACAATCATGGCGGACGTAAAGACCAGATCAGCCCACTCCAGGTCCGCCTCCCGCAAGGGAGTCACATTCATATCCACCACGCGGAGGTCGTATCCGGGTGGAAACATCGCAGCCACGGTGAGCAGACCCAAAGGCGGAAAGGCGGCCTGGATACCGAGCAACTCCAGGGCATACTTGGCTCCCCAGAAGGCAGGGGGGTGTTCGGGATAAACCAGCAGAGCATTCGGCACGGCTACGCCTTCCCCTGATTCTCCATTGCCATGTCAGTCGACCAGGGCCGTCACTAAACAGCGGGTTCTCTCACGGGACCCGATACCACTTCTCGCGGATGGGGAAAGTGGTCTTCTCTTGCGCTCGCAAAAACCGATGGTGCGTGGCGGGCGCGCCGCTGGACACTTTGGACGGCATCCTCGGAAATGGCCGTATCCGCCTCGGCCGGATCGTCCTCGACGTTTTCCTTTCCATGGATGATACCCCGTGCCAGCGACAGACAGGTGGCGGTAGTCATCAACTCCAGGGCGCTTACCCGGTAGTTGAACTGCGTCTGGATGAACGTGCCCAGCTCGGCCACCGAGATGGAGGTGAGTCCGAAACTGGCCAGTGGCTCCTCCACATCGCCCTCCTCGTGGCCGCAGAGCTCGGCGACCTTGGCGGCAATCTGCGCCACCACGCTCTCGAGCGTCAACTCGCCCTCCACGCCAGCCTTGAAAGCGTCCTGATTATTCATCAAACGCCCGACGCGCATGTAGTCCGGGTAGTCGGTCGTCCAGGCCGGATGCTTGAAAATGGCCGTAATCAAGTGGTCCCGATCAGACATCGCGCGCAGGGCATAGTCGAGGTTGGCGATGGCGAAGTCGCTGCTGATCGGCGGAAGGCCGGCTGCCCTCATCATGCGCAACACAGGGAGACTGCGCGCGGCCATGCCGGCGTCGGCGACAGCGGCCATGTTGTAGGACAAACCGGGAAGGCCCTGCCGGCGGCGATAGGCCGCAAAACCGTCCAGAAATGCGTTGGCCGCGCTGTAGTTGATCTGTCCGGGATTGCCCAGGGCCGAGGCAGTCGAGGAAAACAGAACAAAGTAATCGAGTGGGCAACCCTCGGTGGCCCGGTGGAGATGGAGAGCTCCCTGAGCTTTCGGTGCGAAAACCGTTGCTATGGATTCGGCCGACAGATCGTCCAGCAAGCGGTCGTCCAGCGCGCCAGCGAGGTGGAACACACCCTTGAGCGGCCTTTGGAGTTGAGACACACAGCGTCGGACATCCTCTTCCACCGCCGCGTCACCCGATACGATGTCGAATTCCGCATCCTCATCCATGTACACAAGAGCGCTCGAATGACGGACCCACTCAGCGTCCCGACCTCGCTCGGGGTTGCGGTCCATCAGGGTGATATGGCGCGCGCCGGCGGCCACCAGGTAAGGCAAGAGTCGCAGTCCGAAGCCACCCAGGCCGCCGGTCACCAGGTAGGTCGCTTCGGGATCGAAGAACGGCCGCACGTCGGAAACCGTGAAACCCGCATCGCCGGCAGCCTCGGGAGCTTTCAGCACGAGTTTCCCCTGGTGGCGACCGGAAGTCATCAGGCGAAGGGCCTTGGCGTAGTCCTTGAAAGGAAAGACGGTGATCGGAAGCGGCGGCAGCGCTCCTTTGTCGAGCAAGTCCAGGCAGGCTTGGGAGAGCTGCCGCGATAGTTCCGGGTCGTCAATCATCAGGCGGTCCACGTCGATGGCAGCGAAACGCAGGTTCTTGCGGAAGATGCGTAGACCGAGTGCGTTGTCGGCGTAGATGTCGACCTTGCCGATCTCGCAATGCCAGCCTCCTGGGCGCAGGACCTGCAAACAAAGTTCAACGTGGCGTCCGGCCAGGGAGTTCAGCACGACGTCGACGCCCTCGCCTCCGGTCGCCGCCATCAGCTCGTCATGCCAGGCGAGGCTGTGCGAATCGAAAGCCGCTCGTACGCCCAGTGACAGCAATTGCTCCCGCTTGTTTTCATTTCCGGCAGTGGCGTAAATCTCTGCTCCCACATGCTTGGCCAGCGCGATGGCGGCCTGTCCGACCCCGCCCATCGCCGATTGGATGAGGACTCGCTGGCCCTTGCGCAGGCGGGCCAGGTGAATCAGGGAATAGTAGGCGGTGACATAGACCGACAGGACCGAGGCGGCTTCTTCCATGCTCAGGCGGTCCGGTTTGACGAAAACGAGGTATTGGTTGACCACGACGCGATTGGCGATGCAGCCACCCTGTATGAAGGCTACATCGTCACCGGCGCGGCAGCACCTCACCTCCGACCCGACGCGCCGGACGATCCCGCTTCCTTCCATGCCGACTTCGCGCCCGAGGGCCGAGCGCTCATAGGCCGAAGCCGGCAACAGGCCCAGGGTGACCATGACGTCGCGAAAATTGAGGGCGGTGGCCGTCACTTCGATCTCCACGTCGTCCGGCCCCAACCGAGGGAGCTCGCAGGTTTTCATCTCGAGACCGGCAATCTGCCCGGGATTGTCCAGAGTGAGCCGGTAGGCAAGTCCCTCACCTGCGGATACCCGGGAATACCGCTCCGTAATGTCAACCCACCGGGGCGCCCACAAGCGGTTCGCCCGCACCGCCAATTCGCGCTCGCGCAAATCGCACCGAGCCAGCCAGGCCATCGTTTCCAAATCGCCTGAATCACCCAGGTCCACCAGACGAAAATCGATCCGGGCTTCCTCGTCGACTTCCAGGGCCATGCTGCGAACCGCCCCCCAAAGCGCACTCCCGCGGGGATTGTCCACATCGAGCAGGGCTCTGCGCGTCACCACGGTCAATCGGCACGAGTGATTCGCATTCTCCATCCTGTAAGAGACCAGAGCCTGGACAAAGGCAACGAAACGCGACACCACCGTTTTCCCCGTCGGGTCTTCCGGGTCCTCGCCACAGAAGAAGTCGACGGCGCGCAAGTCGGCCGCCTGCGGCCACGTTTCGAGCAAATGGAGCGCGTTGGCAGCGAGAGCTTCATCGGGGATCGGATGCGCATCCGGCGCATCGAGCAGGGCCACCCAGTCAGACGCCCAGCTTCCCGGCTCCCCGAGCACCCATCGCGAGCCCGGCGGCTTTGCGGCGTCGGGATGTTCCGCGCGGGACTGCGGAGACTGCAGCAGGGTCTTGCAGCGCCCGGCCCGAACGACCGTCCAACCGGCGACGGGCCGAATGACTTCACCCTCGCCATGAGAGACCAGGGCCAAGCCACCGGCCACCGCCAATCGGCTCGCCAATTCCCATTCCTCAGGCCGGACCCCCTCGCCATCCCCATGCAGAAAAATGATTTCGGCGCTGCCCGGACGCAGCAGACCCGCATCCAGTCGCGGTTGAGCGGCCGGGTCGAGGCACTCGAACCTCAAGGCGGCGTCGCGTTGACCGTAGGTGTCGAAGTGAGCCCGGGTACTCTCTTCGGTATCGCCGATCAGCCAGAACTCGGTCTGTGCGCCGCCGTTCGAGAGATGGTCGATGCACCGATCGAGAAGGGTCTGCTCCGGCTGCCGGCTGCCCGCGAACTCGACGACGTGACAGGCGTAGGGTTCGCCCTGTTCCGGCCTTTCGAGGGCGGCAATCAAGGCGGCGGGTTCGATCTCGCCGTCAGGAAGTCTGTCGGCAAGCCGTTGGCCGGCGGCAACGAACTTGGGCTGCCAGGATATCCGGTGCTTGCTTTCCGGCAGGTCGTTCCATCGCGGATTGGAGGTGAAATAGGTGTAGTCGCCGATATGAGCGACAAGGTCTCCGGTTGCGCTGTCGTAAAGACTGAGGCTGCCGCCGGACCGTTCACCGCGGCGAACGGAATACTGCCCCCGCTCGTTGGCATCCATCCAGTCGTCGCGGGGCTTCCTCACGTGACAGGTGATCCGCGGACCGGTGGGCGGGCGAAAGAAGGTCACGCCTTCGGCGCGCTGGGGGATGGCAAACAGGTCAGCGGCAGTCAGCAGGTGGTACAGAAAGATCTGCAATGCCCCGTCGAACAACGGAGGACACGAGACGTAGCCCTCTGCTCGACCCGTTGTCCATAACTCCTCATCCATCTCTACTTCGAAAAGATAAGCCTTCGATACCGTATCCACCAACACCCGTTGGATGGTCCTGAAAAAGGGACCGTACTGGAACGTCTCGCTAAGGACCGCTTCCAGGCGCTCGTAGAAATTCCGGTCGTCCGCGAGAAACGAGGGCTTGAAGTGGGTCGTATCGATGTCCGCCAGCCGGCTTGGCGCCTCCACCACATGGTCGTGACCCAGCAGGCGCACCTTCCCGCGACAGTGCAATTCACTCTTCGCGTCAACGTCGTACCGCCGGGAAGAAATGGTGAAGGTCCATTCGTCCTTGGTCGTGGTCACCGGATGCAAGTCCGTTTGCAGACGTACCGGCGTCTTGGGAATGGGGCAGGGCTGGAGAAACTCTATGACGTCGAAGCAGGCGGGAACGCCCCCCAGGGCTTCCAGGATCAGTTCGATGTAACCGGCCCCGGGCATGATCGCCGCATGGTGGACCCGGTGGTCTGCCAGCCAGGGAAAATCCTTCTCGGAAAGCCGCGCTTCGAAGAGCAGGTGATCGACAGGAACCTTGTGTCCGACCAACGGCCCATGGGAGTACTCCCCCTGTCGGACAAACATCTCGTTGTCGCACAGGACATCCATCGTCGCCTGCTCTTCTCTCGGATGGCCGGGCAGCAGATGGGCGACCGGCTCCGGCCGCGGATACTGGGCGGCGAAGTCCAAGTCTACGCCAGCCATGAAAAGCGCGCCCAGAGCCTGGTTGAAGCTGAGGCACACATCGCTGTCTCTCATCAGAGTCGGAATACAGACCGGCGCCGGCGCACTGCATTCCAGGCACTGCGCGATGGTGGTTTGCAGGGCGCTGTGCGGTGCGATTTCCAGCACCACGTCGGGTCGATATTCCCGCCGGACGGTTTCCATCGCAGCCGCGAATCGCACCGGCTGGCGAATATTCGACCACCAGTAGGCATTGTCCAATCGCGCCGTCTGCACACCGGTCACCGAGGAGACGAACGGCGCGCCGGGGTCGAAGTCGCAGGCGTCGAGAAAGGACAAGGCGGCCAGCGCGTCGTCCTCGATCGGGTTCATGGCGGTGGAGTGGAAGGCGATATTGCCCGGCAGCAACTGGTTCTGCAGGTTGCGTCGGTCCAACTCCGCCATGATCGGCCGCAGGGCGGCCTCCTTGCCGCAGATGACGGTGTTGGCCGGCGCGTTCTCGCAGGCGATCTCGACTCGGGTCGGTCCTTCCTCGGGCCGGAAGGGAACGTGCAGCGCTTCGAGTATTTCCTCCACGCCCGCCCGGTCGAGGCCGACCGCCAGCATGCGGCCCGAACCTGCAACGCGCTGCTGAAGGGTGGCGCGGTGAAAAACCAGCCGGGTGGCGTCCGCCAATGACAGCGCCCCGCAGGCGTAGGCCGCAGCGACCTCGCCGGAGCTATGGCCAACCACGCAGTCCGCATGGACTCCCCAAGTCTTGAGCAACTCAACCAGGGCGCACTGGATCATGAAAATGACCGGCTGGGCCAGCTGGACTTCATCGAGTTCCTCCTGACAGGCATAAAAACAGGCATCGCGGAGCGATCTGTCCGAGTGCTCTCGCCAGTGGTCCTCAATAGCATCGATCACGCGGCGGAAAACGGGGTCGGCGTCGTAAAGTGCGCGGCCGCAACCGGCCCACTGGGTGCCCTGCCCGGCGAACACCAGGGCCACCCGCCGCCCGCTCTCGTCCACCGAGGCCACCGGTGTTGAGCCATCGATGAAGACGTCAAGCGCCTCGACCAGTTCTTGCCGGTTGCGCACCGCAAAGGACGTACGCGCAGCGAAGTGGGTGCGGCGGCGGCTGAGATTGCCGGCCAGCGTGTACAGATCCATTTCCGATTCGCCCAAGGCTTCGCGCAACTGCTGCGCACTGCGCGTCAACAAGCCGGAGGTGCGCGCCGACAGGGGAATCATGTGGCCGGCTTGCGGCGCCAGCGCAAGCGACCAGAGCCGCGGCTGCGCAGGGCGGTATTCCCGCACCACGCAGTGCCCGTTGGCGCCCCCAAAGCCGAACGAATTGATGCCGACCAGGACAGGAGGTTCGGGAAAAGGCTCACAGGTCGTCTGCACCTTCATGGGGCAGTACTCGAAATCGATCTCGGGATTCGGCACCAGGTAATTCTTCGAAATCGGCGCGAACGTGCGCCGCTGCATCATCAACACGACCTTGAGCAGAGCGCAATGGAAAGCGGCGGCTTCCATGTGCCCTACATTGCTCTTGACACTGGAAATTCTCAGAGGCGCCTCTCGGTCGAAACCACCGAACGCCTCGTTGATGGCGGCTCCCTCGATGCGGTCGCCCACCACGGTACCGGTGGCATGGGCCTCGATGTAGTCGAAATCTCCCGGTTCGTGGCCGGAGCGAGCGCACGCCAGGCGCATCAGATCCGCCTGCGCGTGACGGGTCGGGGCAGTGATGTAACGCCCCTGAGCCAACCCGCTGCTGCCGTCGGCAGCCCCGGCCGCATTGACGGCCGTCGCCTCCACCACGGCGTGGATCGGGTCTCCGTCTCGCTCGGCCGCTTCCAGGGGCTTGACCGCAAAGACGAACGCCCCTTCCGAGCGCATGTAGCCGTTGGCTTCAGCGTCGAAGGAGTGGCACTTGCCGTCCGGGCTGATGACGCCCAGGGCGTTGAAGGCAGCGCTGAGCCGGGCTGTCCCCATGTAATTTACGGAGGCGACGATGGCTTGCTCGCAATCGCCGCACTGGAGCGCGTTCACCGCGGCGTTCAATGCGGTGAGGCTGGCGGAACAAGCCGTGCAATAGGTGATGGACGGCCCCATCAAATTGAAGTGGTAGGAAATGCGATTGGCCAGCATGGCCAGGCTGATGCTCGTCACGTCGAACGGACCGGCGCCGCGCAATGGACGCCAGTTCGCCACCGGGGGCGTCTGCGCGCCGACGAACACTCCCGTAAGACTGTTGCGCAACGAATTCAGTTCCCACCCGCTCCGCTCGCAGGTCTCCCAGGCGCACATCAACAGCATTCTGAGCTGTGGGTCCGTTGACAACACTTCGTGTTGTGACAGCCCGAAGAGACCGCGATCGAACAGCTTCTCCCCGTCGTCGCGGATCAGTCCCTCGTAGGGGCTGGCGAATCGCCCCGGCCCGGAGAACCCGCCGACGGGTCGATAGCCCCTGCCGTAGCGGTCGGTGACCGGCTCCTGGACGATCTCGCGCTGACTGAGCAGATGCCAGAAATCATGGTCGGTTCGGATTCCACCCGGCATCCGGTAGGCGTATCCGACGATGGCGACGGCGTTATCGGAATAGGCGGAGTTCATGGCTGCGCGCGGACCTCGATTTCCTGTTTTCGATGCTGCGCTTCCCGCTTGCCGAGTGCGATTGCAGGCAACCAGCCCGTTGGGGTCCCCCAGTACGGTCTCCCTGGTTAACGGTTATATTACCGCACCAGTGACAACCAATCCATTCAGGATCGTGATTTGCATTTGTCAGGGAAATAAGGTGGCGGAGGCGGTAACATTCACAAATGAGTCATAAATACTTGATTAAAAAGACGTAGTGATTTGTGATCGAATCGAGTTGCCCCTATAGGTGCCCCTGATTGTTGTTACCGTTCAAGGGAACCATCACTGTTGCAGCCAAACCGCATATATTTGATGCCCCCCGGTGGAGCGCATGGTCAACTTCCTTGGTCTGCGGTTCTCACAGGCCGTACAGTGAATCTCCACAATGGCAACACTGGGCTCTGATAGTCAGTTCGAATAGCAATCCCCAAGCTCCCCGGTTCCAATTTTGGAACCAGCCTCTCAATTTGCCCTGATGGTGCCGTCAACTTGTTGAAGCGTTCAGATATCATACCGCTCATCGTGCCCACCATCTCGAATCCTTGACCAGGCGTTATTTCTTTGGGTTCAGCCAAATACTCTATAGCAAGAAGTTCTCCATCTTCTATGCGTGCCTTGGGTTCGCCTGCAAGCCAGTCTCCGTAGAGCATGAAGTAGAACGCGAGATTTTTTTCCTCCTTATCCGTAATTGGTTGTCCGGCACAAGACATCTCAATTTGGCCAATCGTAAACCTCACCTTGCCATTGTCTCCAATGCGCCTCGGTTTTTCCGGATCCGTTAGCACTCGGAAAATGAGAGGAGAGCGAGTCCCAATCATCAAATCGCCCAATGTAGCCATTTGAGTCCTTTTGAATGAATCGCTGAAAGTCGTCACACATGCGGCCCCCTCATGGTGTAAGTCATCAAGTGATATCAGAACCCACTGTTTCAACGAGACCAGTAGATCGCAAGCTTCACGTCTGTATTGAGCATGGAAGCGTATGACTTGAGTCTGGCAACGTAAGCCAATTTGGATGAGAAACAAGCCTTATGGCAATTCTTCACCTCGACAAGGAACTGCTCCCCCTTCTGTGTCACGATGCGATAGTCTGGGATTTGGGCATCGGTCGACTCGAGAAAAACCTCTCCACAATCCTCCTGCTTGATTACTGAACACCGCCCGAGGGACGCTACCATATACCCGAACATGGCCTCCACACGGCGACCGTGCAGGTTTGTTGGTGTCTTGTGGTGACATAGGGAGGTCTCGATGCTCTTGAGAAATCTCTTTTCACTTGTTTCATCGTTCAACTTTAGGCCCAGTCTCTCGCCTATCGAATTACAGAGGTCGAGGATTGCGAATCTCTCTGGATCACGGGGAATACGCTTCATGTGATTCTCCTTCATATTATGCGGATCTTTTCGATGACTGCTCTTTGACAGCGTGGTGAGGCGATCCGAACAACCCTCCGATGGGTGATCGCTAAGGAATCGCTAAGGAAACCCTGCTTGAACGGGCGCAGAAAACAAAAGAAGGCTTCCGAGCCCCTTATCAACTACTCGAACTTAGACAGCCCGGATATAGCCCAAAATGAAACCATGAAAAGCGCTCACCTGCGATAGCATCGGCTTCAAATTGGTCAATAGTGTCAGTATAGTGGGTATAATGACCACTGGGTATTCCATGAAGCTTTTCCAGGCAGCAGACGTGATCGAGCTAACAGGACTCACCCGCAGCCAACTACGGGAATGGTCCAGCCCTGATCGCCGCAATTTGGTCCCTGCTGACGTCGAACCATGTGGACCTGGACGACATGCGCTCTATACGTGGCAGACGATCCTCGTACTACGCTTGCTCAGGGAACTCCAAGTCGATTTCGCAGTGGAGATTGGTGCTTGGGCTCCCGGTATGGTCGGGTTCCGACAGAAGCTAGAGCGGGTGTCATTTGAAAGTCTTTGGGGATTACTCGTGCATTTTCAGAGCCGGGACAACCCAGAGTTGGTACCCTTGAGGACGGAAGCGCTTCTCTCAGGGATAGTCATGCCGCTCGACCCACACTTGCTTCCTATCGCAACAAAACTCTCTCTTGGCACGGGTGATCAGCTATTGCTGTTCCCGGCTGTTTCTGGGGCGCTATGATCGACCAAGACATTCCAAACCTGTGGGCAACTCGTTTCGGCTTAGCACTTACCCCTCTTTTCGAGGCAAACGAAGCTAGTGTTTCCGGCAGTCACCACGTACTGCTGGATGGCGGCTATGGCAGTTTTGCCCTTTCTGTCAGCGAAGAACAAATCTGGAATGATCGCATTCCTGCGGATTGGTCTTGGTCAAGCAATCTTCAGCACCATGTAACAGTTACCGATCGAGAGGTTGCGGTTGTACGCTGGGATAAGCCGACGCCCGAACTTCTCACACGATCAAGCGTCGAAAGCCAGATCGATAGCTTCTATGCTTATCTGGCGTCCGACCGAGTAAAGTCGAACCAACGTGTCGTCGATTTTATGCTAACAGTTTTTCGACGAGTGCGTTCGCTCGTCGCGAACGCGCGTATTGAGGATGATCGGAGCACTGATGCTTACTTGGCACTTTTGGCGCGTGCGATCGGGAGATCGCATGCCGTCGACTCGCAATCGGACGTACACGCTGTCAGCCATCCAGACGGAGAGGAGCTTCTTCGGAGATTACCCGAGAGTGCAGTAGGCGAGATTCTCTATGACATCACGAATCAACAATCTTCGGGTCTACCTGTCACCCTCATCCCGAGCTTGGCGGTTCGTCATGCCGGAAGCGAGATCTTCCAAGAAGCGCATTTTGAACTTCTTCGGGCTCCCAGCCCTGATTTGTTTGGCTACGTTGGCCCTGCAGAGAGCAGACAAATCACTAGAGGTGGCGCGCACTTCACGCCGCCGGCTCTTGCGCGCAGCATTGTCGAACAAACGCTTGCTCAGCTTCCGGATCTAGCGAATCGTGAGCGATTGGCTATTCTCGACCCCGCCTGCGGTTCGGGAGCCTTCCTGCACGAGGCATTGCGAACACTGCGGAGATCGGACTTTAAGGGGAAGGTCACTATCTTTGGACGGGACACATCAAGACCTTCCGTGTCCATGGCAAGATTTGTGCTCAAGAATGCAGTAGCGGATTGGACTCCTCCAGGAGGTTGCGAGATTGAAGTCGAGCAGGGCGACTCGCTCACCTTGCACTTGCCGCCTTCCGACTTGGTTTTGATGAATCCTCCGTTTGTTTCTTGGTTAGCACTCACGCCGGAACAACGTCAAAAAATGCAAGATGTTCTAGGGCATCGGTTGAACGGCCGAGGAGATTTCAGCATGGCGTTCGTAACTCGTGCACTTGCGGCTCTCCGCCCTGGGGGTGCTATGGGGACCTTGCTGCCGGGTAGCCTCCTCACCTTGAAGGCTGCGGATGCATGGCGGAGAGATGTTTTGGACACAGTGGATCTGAGATTCATCGCTTCACTCGGCGACTATGGATTATTCACCCACGCGCAAGTTCAGATTGCAGCAGCGGTGTTCGCAAAAAAGTCCTTGGAAACCGAGCGACGCGATAGCGTGGTCGCCTTGGTCACGTCAAACGATTCCGAGGTAACGGGCAACGCGCTACGAACATTGCGTATTGCCGGACATGCCCAAGTTGATTTCTCTGACGGCAATAGTTGGCATCTATTCCGCACCTCTGCTGAAAACCTGCGGCACCGTGTAACTTGGCGCTTGACATCACCGCGTACAGAAACTGCCCTAAATCGTTTGCTTGAATCGGGGAGAGTTGTTGCGTTATCTGAACTCTTTGATGTGCGTCAAGGCGTCCGCACAGGATTGAATTCGGTCTTCCTTCTGACTACCGAACAAGTCGAGGCACTACCTGCTAGGGAGCATAAGTGGTTCCGACCAGCCATCATGAACGAGTCGATCAGGAACGGACAGATCGTCCCAGGTCTCTTGGTGTTCTACCCCTATACTCAACAGGGCCTTGCAATTACGAGTGAGGATCAGCTTGTTCAGGCATTACCCCACTACTTCAAGAAGTACCTGGAGCCTGCGCGGAACCGCTTAGAGCAGCGTACAAACATTGTCCAGTCAAAGCGGCAAGATTGGTGGGGTCTTTCTCGGCGGCGGTCATGGGGGCTCAAATCTAAGCCGCGGCTCCTCTCTAAATATTTTGGTGGTCCGGGCGGATTTGTGACTGACTTTGATGCACGTTATATCGTGGTTCAGGGTTTTGCATGGTTTCCGAAATGGGAAATTCCTGACGAAGACTCAGAAACCCGTGTAGAGAATTACAACCTGCCGATTAAGGTTTTACTTGCGACTTATGCGGCCATTATGAACTCCCGTTTATTTAGTCGGCTGCTTGGAGTCTATTCACCACACGTTGCCGGCGGTCAGTTTGACCTCAGTCCTCGATATGTTAATGACATACCGATCCCGAATGTTCAAGCTCTGGCAACCGACGAGCGGGCCTGTCATTTAATCGCACGATTAGCAGAACTCGGCTCTAGACCAAGGCTGTCGGACTCCGATTGGCGCGTTAATACAAACCGTTTAGCGATAGAAATCTACGGCAACAAAATATTCGATCAGGTCTAGAGGTCATTGTGTCCGATCCGCTAATAGTCTCGGAGAGATTGCTTACAGCACACTTAGGTAGGCTTGAGGCAATTTTGACCAGTGACATTGATACGTCCCCTCGTGCAACACTTGCCGCTAATTGGAGCCTCGTTCCCTTGGTGGTGGGCCTCGTTGGCGAAGGGTGCGAAGTCACGTCACGCAACCGAGGTCCGGACGTTCGAGTTGCGCCTCTTCTTCTCCTGGAAAATGGACTTTGGGCATGGTTAGGATATCGTGAAGAATGGGAAGGCGAGAAGCCTGCTGGCCGCGTCCGGCGTTACTCGTTCCGCTCTGCCGGACTGACGGTCCATTTCGGCTATCGATACAACCGGCACAAGCCACAAATTTTTCGCGCCGAATGGGCAGGATGGGCTCGGTGGAACGGCTCGGACTACGGTTACCAAGCAGGCAACGCCGCCCATCCCCACTGGCAATTTGACGCTTTGGAAAGCTTGAAACGAGACGATGCAGATGATCGGGCTATGACCTTTTTATCGGTGTTAAAGCGCGAGGCTAAGAATATAAAGCCACACGAATTCAGTCCTCAATCCATGGGACGCGACGAAATAGGTGAACTGGTTGGAGCGCAAGAGCTCAGCCGCATACATTTCGCCAGTGCTGCGGCTTGGTGGAAAACTGCACCAGACGACGCTCACGCTCATGCTCCGGCATCTCCCACGGACATTGAGACGTGGGTGCAAGAGACAGTTCAATACACTCTCCGCGAACTCAGCCGCCTGCAAGGAGCTTGATTTTCCACCGTTAAAATTTATTGGCTGGAGAACACGAACGCGCGTTGGCCGATCCCGAGGAACGGCAGAGCATGAAACCTCCTCTACCGGAAATTCGGATCGTTTGTTCCTCTCAAGGCTGGAATGACCATGCAGGATGAACCGACGAACAAACCGTTTGTGCACAAGAATGAGTTTTTCCGAAACGAATTTTCAATTGAAGACAATGTTGAGGCATTAACTGAGAGCCTCTGCCAAGATGGACAGCTTGGCAGACGCGCACGTGACATATACCACAGCCTCGATGGAGCACTGTTGTCGCTCGCTCAGCTTGCTTCGTGTCATTGGGGCTGTCGCGGCGGAGAGCATATTCAAGAAAACTTGGTACGCCGGTTGGTAAACTACTCGCTCGCATCGATTCGACTAGCCAAGCTAGGATTGTACGATGAGTCTCTGGCGATGCTCCGTTCGTTAGCTGAGTTAGCCAATCTTTTAGTGTTGTTTACGGTAAACCCACAAACATTGCCTGAATGGCTTGAGTTATCTCCGAAGGAAAGATGGGAAAAATTCCGCGCGAAATCCGTTGAGGCACGGATTATAGAAACCGGGAATCTACCAATCGTTGACCGAGACACATATCGTAAACTGTGTGCACTTGGGGTTCATGTATCTCCAGTATCAATAAAGACATCCCATCAATTTGATGGCTCAATTCACGTTGGCGGCAACTTTTCTGTCTCGGCTTTCCTTCTGATAATAAATGAGTTGTCTATAGTACTCGGTGCTATCCTAAAATTGTCCGGCCACCTCTTCGCACTTGAACAACCTGCGGTGGAACTGCTAACGAAAAGAGGGGCCGAATTGGAAGGTACCGCAACGTCTTGGATACGGGCTAAGAACTACGAAGAAATACTCGTGGAATTTCAAAGCTCTCGTTCTTCAGCAAATTAGTCGCCTCAGTTCGCCATGTCCTGCTGTACCCGACGCGCGCCGTGCGGGGCTGTGCATTGTTGTTGCCGATCACTAGACCGCAGTTTCTTGAGCACGCGTCGACCGATTGGGATGTTGGCGCTGGCGCTCTGAGCCGGTTGCGTGGTCGTGGTGAAGGTTGAAAGTCGTCGAAAGAGTCGATCGTACCGCCCCCGATTTATGGGACAGACAAAACGCACCATACTCAACCGGCCGGTTGCAAGGCAAGGCGTTGTCGCGCCCGAACCGGAGAATCGAAGTCCAACGCCACTCCAAGCTGGTTGAGCAGGACAACCCAGGTCTAGGTCTTCAGCATTTCTGCCTTCGCGCTAGGGATCACTGTGATGAGCACACCTCGTGCGGTGCGCCGTGACGCCGGGCGAGGGGGGACCCGCGAGGCGCAGCCTCGCTTCGCTTTGCCGCAGCCGACGCGGGAAATTCGTGTTATCCCGCGTCTGATGCGGTGTTTCGCGATAGTCCAGAACCACAACAGCGCGGACTCCACCCTCTGAGAGTGAAGCGTTGGGGTTGTCGAAAAGGTGAACCATTTAGGTGATCAGCCCTGGCTTTGTAAAGGATGCACAAATACGACGGCATCTGTCTCACCATCCTCGGCAGCTGCATGGAAAAGGAGATCCCCCGAGACGACCTGCTCGACAAGGTCGGCTAGGCCCTCCATCGGGACTATGCCGCCGCCCTCCTCTGCATCCGTCCCAAATCCCTCGGCGCCGATTGCACCCATCAATGCTAGGAGGCCTGCCCGCATCCCCGAAGGCTCCTGGGGAAGCCTCTTCATAATTCGCAATCCCGAAGCCCACCTCAAGACCTCTCCGGCCCCACCATCACCGTCCGGACCAGAAGCGGCAAATGACTGTTACTGAGGTCGTCGAGCGGTCCTACAACCGTCTACTGGTCCTTACGCGAAGACTCAGTACTAGGCAGTCGAATTCACTGTGGCCATTTCCAGCGAAAGCCTTGTGTCACACTTGATAGACTGGACTGGATCAGGCTCGAACACCTTTAGCTTCGCTTGATAATGTAAAGAGACCTGTAGTCTTCCCGGAGGAAATTATGGAGTGGGCAAAACACTCACGAAAAGTCTTTATTCTCGTCATTCTAGGAGGTCTGTGTAGCCTCCATCACGGCTCGGCCAGAACACCAGCCGCAGAAAGAGCATTGCAGACGGTTCTGTCCAACTATGAAGTGATTCGCATGGAACCAAGCGATATTGAGGCAAGAGTCAAGGGCTCCAGCAGACTGGAGGTGCAACTCAGATCGGCCTTGATTGATTTTCGCATCGAGCAGCGAAACTTGCGCTCTGCTCGTTACCGTGCTGAGGTTACGGGGGAGGACGGGGTCAGGCGGCAGCTTCCACCCCTTCCAGTGACTACCTACAAGGGAACAGCGATGGTTGGACAAGAGGTCGTTCAGGCTCGCTTCACCATCACGAACGACAGGTTCGAAGGCGTCGTTCTCACTGCCGGGGACTGGCACTATATCGAACCTTTACGGAATTACCTCCCGAACGCCGAGGCAGCTGAACTGGTAGTTTATAAACACTCGGACGTTAAGCCTGGTCAGGAGTGGCGTTGCGGCGTGTCTAAGCTGAGGCAGGGCATCAACCAGGTTAACCAAGAGGCGATTCAAGCAGCACTAGACACAACCACCACCTACACGGTGGAAATAGCAACGGAGGCGGACTACGAGTATGTGCAGTATTGGGGTAGCGCAGCGGCCACCAACCAGGAAATCGAGAGTATTCTGAACCGGGTCGAGGGGGTCTATGAACAAGAGTTAAATCTGAAGCTCGAAATCGTCTTTCAGCATGCTTGGAACAGTCGCAACGACCCTTATTCCGGGACAGACGGCCAAGATATCTTGGAGCAGTTCAGACATCATTGGAACGCCAATTTCTACTACTCGGAAGACTATGATCTTGCTCACCTTTGGACTGGAAAACAAACACTGACGGCTGAGGACGAAGAGGGTGAAGAAATACGCATTGGGGGAATAGCTTGGCCGGGTACCGTTTGTTACAACCGTCGTTTCAGCTATGGTCTCTCCATACGGTATTTGCACACGTACAAGTTCTTTGTGGCCGCCCATGAGATAGGCCATAACTTCGATGCCAATCACCCTAATGAAGTAGAACCCCCGGTTGTAAGTTGCGCCGGAACCATCATGTGGAGTGGCGAGAGGCGTGGAGAATCCCTGACCTTTTGCCAATTCTCCCAAAACGAAATCCGAGGCCACGTCTCAACCTACAGCTCTTGCCTGGAAGCCGAGGGTGAACCGATCTCGCTGCGGGCGCCCTCCAACCTCACCGCCGAGGCTCTTGGCTCCTCTCAAATCCGTCTGACCTGGCGGGACAACAGCACCACCGAATCAGGGTTTTTGGTCGCGAGGCGAATAGCCGGACAAGAGTGGTCTTTGTTAGTATGGCTGGGACCGAACCGTACAACGTTCATCGATGCCGGGCTACATCCCGCGTCTACTTACAGTTATGGGCTGCGGGCTTGGAATGATGAGACAAACTCTGATTACTCGAACATCGCCACGGCAACAACCTTGCGTTCGGACCCGGGTGGGGGAGGGGAAAGTCCGGACCTGACCCGGTGGGTCATCCCCACCATGGCCAACTCCCCTGGCAGGCAAGGAGCCTACTACCGCACGAAGGTAATTTTGTGGAATTTCGATTCGGACCTGGACCTAACGATGCGGCTCTATGGGCCTAACGGGTTAGTAGCTCGGCGCAACCAATCGATAGACGTAAATAACTTCTGGACCTGGAGCAACTTCCTTGAGCAAGTCTTCGACTACCGAGGAGCCGGTGCGGTCGAGTTTTCTGGGAATGCCCCGTTCACGGTTTCAGCCGAGGTCTACACTACGTCTTCCGAAGGCAAGTACACGACGGTCGTTCATAACGGGCCGGCCCCGCTGACGCCCTACTCGTCAGTCGCCGGGAGCGTGGGAGTGGTCACGGTTGATCGGTCCACCCGCACCAATGCCGGAGTCTTCAACAACTCTAATCAGAGCCAGACCGTCACCGCCCGCGTCTATTACACCGGCAGCGAAAATCCCGACCAGACCCTAACGTTTTCACTGCCGCCGAAAGGGTGGGCTCAGAAGTCGGTTTCCGCAAGGGGGGAGAGAGGCTACATCTTCTGGAGAATCCCCCAAGAAGCCTACCTGTGGGTGATGAGCGTGGACAACCACTCGAACGACGGAACCCTGTCGTTTCCCACTTTTTTGCGCTGATGCATCTCCTTGCAACTGCGCCGCGGATTCCAATCCATGCCGCTGACATTCCTGAATGCGGCAAAGAGACTCCGAAGGGGGATGGTTCTTGGCCTAAACGTCTCAGGCGGAAACTCTCTCCACGATATTCCGTGTAACGCGCCGGCGCTCAAAGCCGACGGATGGTTTTGGGGGAGCAGGTCAATCACTACCAGGGCGCGGAAATCGAGAGGGGATTGACGAGGAGTATATGTGCCGCAGTCTCTGCCTTGCAGCCCTAGTGCCGCTATGGATCGACTGGCGTCGTGAGACTAAAGTTAACCTCTATATTCAAGGCCACATCGACGGGCTCCCCATCTCTCCTCCCAGGACGAAACCTCCACTTTTTGAGAGCCTTAATGGCGTTCTCATCCAATCCTAGACCGAGTCCACGTACGACCTTTAAGACTTCAAGAGAGCCATCTTTTCGAACAACGGCTGAGAGCACGACTTTTCCTTGAAGTTTAGCTTCCCGGGCCTTTTCAGAGTAGACGGGCTCGGTCCGCGACAGCACTGTGGGTGGAGTTACGTTCCTGGACACATAGTGTATGTCAATCGGGTCTAGCAACGTGGGCGGAGTTACGCTCTTAGACACAAAGTCTATGTCGATCGGGCCTGACAACGTTCTACGTTCCTTCGACACCTTCTCTATTTCCCGGTGGCCCTTCCAGGCTGGCTCGGCCGACGCCAGCGCCGTTGACGGTAACCGATCGGGCCGCATGGAAGAACAATCACGGATTGGCGAATCCGGGTTGGCGGATTCGATACGGTTGAACAAGTCGACGGAGAGTTTCTGCGCCTCGGCAACTTGCTCGGCAGTCATTTTCACTTTAAGCCAATCCTTGAACTTTATTGATTCTCCGGCTCCAGGCTGATCCTTGGGCTTAACCCATCTTTAACAAGTCAACAGCCGATTGGAGGGATTTTACCCCTAATTTGGCCTAGAATCACCCGTAAGTTGTTGATTCCTGGTTCCAAGAAGTCTGTGTAGTGCCATAATCTTATGGGAGGGGCTTGACCGGCTTGTTCCCCTCTGTTAGGGTCCCTCCCATGTTCATCCGTCGCACCCAGACCCGCAGCCTCTCCTCAGGCCAGACCTACTTCACCCATCGCCTCGTCCGCTCCCATCGTGTCTCCGGCAAGGTCCGCCAGCAGACCCTCCTCAACCTCGGCAGTCACTTCCCCATCCCCCGTGAGGATTGGCCCCTGCTGTGCCGCCGCCTCGATGAGATCCTCAGCGGCCAGAGGTCGCTGTTGCCCGAGGTGTCGGCCCCCCTGGAAGAGGAAGCCCAGGGCATGGCCCAGCGCTTGCTGGAGGGCGAAGCCGACGTGAGCGGCGTGGGCGGGGAGGCTTCCTCGGAGGACCTGCAGATGGTCGAGGTGGATTCGTTGGAGCTGAGGCGTCCGCGCAGCGTGGGGGTGGAGCAGGTGGGCTGCTGGGCGCTGGAGCAGTTGGGGTTGGGGGATCTGCTGAAGGAGTTGGGGCTGAACGGCCCCCTGCGGGCGGCGGCGCTGGGGGCCATGGTGGGCCGACTGGCCCGGCCGGGCTCGGAGCGGGCCAGTTGGCATTGGCTGAGGCGGCATAGCGGCTTGGGCGAGTTGCTGGGCTTCGACTTCGAGACTCTGAGTCTGATGCAGATGTATCGGGCCTCCGATGCGCTGATGAAGCACCGGGAGGGGATCGAGGGTCACCTCTTCACCCGAGCCATGGGGTTGTTCGACCTGGAGCCGACCGTCACCCTGTTCGATCTGACCAACACCTTCTTCGAGGGAGCGGCCTCGGGTCAGCCCAAGGCCCAGCGGGGGCATTCGAAGGACAAGCGCAGCGACTGCCGGCTGCTGACGCTGGGGCTGGTGCTGGACGGGGCGGGGTTTGTGCGCCGTTCGAAGGTCTTTGCCGGCCGGGTGGACGAGCACCGGACCCTGGCGGGGATGCTGGAGGGGCTGGGGGCGCCTCGGGGCGCTCTGGTGGTGATGGATCGGGGAGTGGCGACCGAGGACCGCATCCAGTGGCTGAGAGAGGAAGGGTACCGTTACCTGGTGGCCAGCCGCCAGGGTCCCCGCAAGTTTGACCCCGAGCTGGCCGTGGCGGTGGAGACGGCTTCCCAGGCCACCGTAGAGATCCACAAGGAGGTCTCCGAGGATGGAGAGGAAGTGCGTCTCTACTGCTGTTCCCAAAAGCGTGCCGAGAAGGAGAAGGGCATTCTGGAGCGCTTCAGCCGGCGCTTCGAGCAGGGGCTCACCCGCCTCTCCGAGGGGTTGAGCCGGCCGCGGGCCCACAAGGGCGTCGAGAAGGTCCGGGAGAGGATCGGGCGGCTGAAGCAGCAGTGCCGCGGGGTGGCGCAGCACTACACCGTCGAGGTCCTCACCGATGAGAGCGGCCGCAAGGCAACGGCACTGAGCTGGAAGCGGCAGCCCCGCCAGGGCTCGATGGCCACTCATCCGGGGGTCTACTGCCTGCGCAGCAATCAGACCGACTGGGATGAGGAGAGCCTATGGCGCACCTACACCCTGTTGACCGACGTGGAGGCGGTGTTTCGCTCCCTGAAGTCCGAGTTGGGCCTGCGGCCCATCTACCACCACAAGCCGGTGCGCTCGGAGGGCCACCTGTTCCTGACGGTCATCGCCTATCAACTGGTGCAGGTCATCCGCAAGCGTCTCAGGCAAACGGGCGACACCTCCAGTTGGACCACGCTGCGGCGCATCCTGGAGGGGCAGCAGCGGGTGACGGCGACCTTCCGGCGCAAGGACGGGCGGACCTTGCACGTCCGCAAGGCCACCAGGGCCGAACCCGATCAGAGGGCCATCTACGACGCCTTGGGCGTCGATCCCGCTCCAGGAGGCGTCCGCAAGATGATCGTCTGAGTCTCCCGAAATCTCCGGTTTTAACCGGTTTGTAGTGCCAGAAGCCTGTTTCTGCCTTTGTAAAGTGTTGATAATAAACGTGTAGCCGAAAGCCTTGTTAAAGATGGGTTAACCACCCTATCTCCGCCCTCGGCAGCGGCGAGATTCCCCCACATGTAGGCTTTCACGTAGTCCTCGGGCACCCCCTCACCGTTGGCGTACATAAAGCCAAGATTGAATTGAGCTTCGGCATGTCCCTGGTCGGCGGCCAATTGAAACCACTTGCTCGCCTCCACATCGCTCTCTGGTACTCCTATGCCTTTGTTGTACATAGTGCCAAGGTTGAATTGAGCTTCGGCATGTCCCTGGTCGGCAGCCAATCGAAACCACTTTCCCGCCTCCCGATCATTCTCAGGAACTCCTGCGCCCATGGCGTACATGAGTCCCAAAGTGGATTGAGCGCACGCATCTCCTTGCACAGCGGCCTCGCGTAGTTGATGAATGTCCTGGTCCTCGGCGAATCCGAGCTGAAACCCCGCTAGAGTGGCAAAGGCGAAGAGGACAATCGTCAACTTCCCGATGCAAGCGTTTCGGTTGGTCACCATCAGAATACCCCCCAGATCGTTGGGTCCAATAGCTGACATACTCGTATCTGCAGCAACGATTGCCGATCCTAAAGGACCTATCGACATCCTCTTCCCCGAGCTCCCGAAACCCACAATATGTAGCGCACGCCGGCCTGGCCGGAAGGTCTCTTGTGGTGCCTCCGGGAATACTTTTGAACTCCGCCCCGGTACCAGATTCCCCCAAAATCCTCAAGCTTTGCGGGGGAGACTGTGTTTCCCCAGCCTCCGGCGTGCCCCAATCCTCCCGAAATAATTCCTGGGGTATTCTGTATGTCTCAGAGGATGCGCCTCGCTCGTTGTGGCCATCCGGGGATTTTGACCGATCCGCGTCAAAACAACGCACACAGTTGCGCTGGGCTGCGTTTTCTTTGAGTCTGTTGACCCGTGATACCTGGGATTTCAGAGGCCTCCGGCATCTTATCAGAAGTATGAGCAATGGCTTCAGACTTACCGTTTGAAGCAGGAAAAATGATCGACGATTTCCGCCTCCGGGGGTCAAGGACGTGGCGTCGCAGAGGTGGCCCACTTTCCAAAGAGGGGGGGGCCACTTAAGTGGGCCACTTTTCGGGCACCCACAACGCCTTTCTCTCAGAGGGCGGAGTCCTCGCCGTTGTGGTCAGGGACGTTCCCGAAACCCCGCATCAGACGCGGGACAACACGGATTTCCCGCGTCGGCTGCGACAAAGCGATGCGAGGCTGCGACTCGCGGGTCCCCCTCACGTCCGGCGCAACGGCGCGCCGCACGAGAGAGGTGCTGGTGGTGAGAGAGACCCCCCCATTTTTGGCGCTGATACGCCACCGGGAGGGAGTAGGTGGGCCACCCCTTGGGCCACCTACTCCCCCCGGGTTGGGGAGGTCGCTCTCACCACAGAGATCCCTGCGGGAAGGCTATCAGACCGGCTCGGATATCCGGGGGCGATGGCTCTGGCTACCGACGGTCGGCATCGGAGCTACTGGCGGATTTGGATCGGATTATTGGTGAGCTTTTAGATGGTCCAGGTAATCGGCCCACGCTTGCATCATCTCTCGCCTCTTAGGCAAGTGGGCCGTTCGGTTGTAAGCCCTCCCAAGAGGATCACGCACGACATGGGCCAACTGGTGCTCAATAACGTCAGGACGAAAACCTAGCACTTCATCCAGCAGGGTCCTCGCCATGGCCCGGAAGCCATGCCCTGTCATTTCCTCTTTGCCGATACCCATGCGCCTGAGGGCAGCCAGAACGGCATTCTCGCTCATAGGCCGCTCTCCCTTCGGAGTGCGGCCGCTCGGGAACACATACCGTCCGTGTCCGGTCAGCGGGTAGAGTTCGCGCAGGATCTCCACCGCCTGCCGGGAGAGGGGCACCAGATGCTGGGTGTCGGTCTTGGAAACGGTGAAACGCCATTCGGCCGCTTCCAGATCGATATCGGGCCATTCGGCTCGGCGGAGTTCGCCGGGCCGAACGAAAGCCAGTGGGGCCAGCCTGAGGGCGCAACGAACGATCAGTGACCCCTCATAGCCGTCCAGGACTCTCAGCAACGGGCCAACCTTTTTGGGATCGGTCAGGGCTGCGAAGTGCCTTTTCTTTACGGGGGACAATGCGCCGCGCAAATCTGCTGACAGATCGCGCTCGGCGCGCCCCGTCGCCACGGCGTAGCGGAAGACCTGTCCACAGTTCTGAAGAACCCGATGGGCGGTTTCCAGGACGCCGCGTTGCTCGATACGGCGAACCACCTCCAACAACTGGGACGCGTGGATGTCTGCAATCGGCTTGGCTCCCAACCAGGGAAAGATGTTTCGCTGAAGCCGACTCATAATCAGGCTGGAATGACTGGGTGCCCAGCCGGGAGCCTGCTTGGTAAACCACTCGCGAGCGACGGCTTCAAAGGTGTTCGAGTCACGTTGTGCTTTAGCGGCCCTCAGGGCCTGGCGATGTGCGCTTGGATCAATTCCACCTACCAATAAACGTCGTGCATCTTCGCAACGCCGCCGGGCCTCTTTGAGAGAAACGTCGGGATAGACTCCGAGAGAGATCCGTTTGTCCTTGCCTTCGAAGCGGTATTTTACTCGCCACCACTTGCCTCCTCGGGGTGATACCTCAAGATAAAGTCCACGTCCGTCGAACATCTTTCTGGACTTCTTGCTGGGGTGAGCACGACGTATTGCAACATCGGTTAGGGGCATGTGGGGGCAACTCCTTTCAACGATTTCTAATGTTCCCCCAAATGTTGCCCCATTTTCTGCTCGGCTGTCAAGGAATATCGTGAAACGAGATTGGACTTGAAATGTTATAAATAGTTAATAAATAGTTAATTATTAGATACTAATGGATGGCTTCGGAAGGGTAGTTGGCGGAGGCGGTAGGATTCGAACCCACGGTACCCGTCAAGGTACAACGGTTTTCAAGACCGCCGCAATCGACCACTCTGCCACGCCTCCGCGATCGCACACCATTTTAGCCCGCATTCTTCGGCGGGTCGCCGGAAATATCCGGAGAGAGTATGACCTTCAGGATCGTGCGGGAACGGACTGGAAGGCTCGCGGGGGGCGGCGGGAGAGTCCCGGGAGATGGGTCGACGATGCCGTCAACCGGAACTACCGGCTGTTCAGGAGCTTCTCGGCCAGTACGTTTCTGATTTGGGCGTCGTTGCGGATGATTTCCAGGTAGGCTGTCTTCAGCAGGGTTTCCTTGCGGTTGAAGATGGTCTGGCGAACGTCCGCCTGGACCTGCGGTTCGCTCAGTTCATGCTGCCCGCCGCGTTCCTTGGCCAGGAGCTTGACCAGGTGGTAGCCGTAGCCGATGCGGATGGGCCGGGGAAAGACCTGCTCCACCTTGAGGTTCTGGACCGTTTTCTTCAGCTCGGGGCTGACGGTCTCCATCTGCTGTTCGGTGACGAAGCCCAGGTCCCCTCCCCGAGGGGCGGACTCGGCGTCCTCGGAGTACTCCACCGCCAGGCGGGCGAAGTCCTCGCCGTTCAGCAGGCGCCGCATCAGGAGCTGGGCCTTTTTTTGGGCCTCGGCGGGAGTGGCGGCGTCGTCGCCGCGGCTATTGTTGATCCCGGACTCCTTGGTGTCCGTAATCAGAATATGGGCGAGACGCCAACCCTTGGGCAGATTGTAGTTGGACTTGTTCTCTTCGAAGTGCTTCTCGATCTCGGCTTCGGTCACCGAGATCTTGGAGGTGATCTCCTTGTTGTAGAGCTTCTCGATGGTGGCTCCCTTGCGCAGGGTCTGCTTGAACTCCTCCTCGGTGCCCCCCTGCTCCTTGAGGAATTCCTGAAACTTTTCCTCGGTGTAGTTCTTCTTGAAGTCGGTGAACCGGGTGCTGACCTCGGCGTCGCTGGCGGTCAGATCGTCGTCGGCGGCCCGCTGCATGAGGATCTCGTCGTTGATGAGCTGGCTCAGGATGTTGAGCTTGAAGGTGGAAGCCTCCTCGGGGGACGGCGCCCGGGGGCTCTGCCGGAGTTGAGCGTCGAAGCGCTTGTTGACCTCGGAGATCTTGATTTCCACCTGATTGACGATGGCCGCGGTGTCGGAACTCACCTGGGGTCCCGAGCTGCAGCCTCCTCCAACCAGCAATAGCACCGCCAGAACCGATGCACCGTTTCGCTTGCAGGCAGTCATCATGGGACTTCGGAACAACCGGACTGACAGGGCATCGCCCGGGCGCCTCACCCAGGGCGGCTTCTTCAGAAACCAGGCGCAAGCTCCTACCCGCCCATCCCCGGCGGCCTGCCGCGGCATTGGGCGGCACTTCACCTAGCCTAGCACCCACTCCAGCCAGTGACAACACTGTTCTTTCCCGCTCTGCTCGGCCATAATGGATGCCTGATCCGGCAGGAAGGGTCGGGCCTTGCATCTCCTTTCGATCATTCCCGGCGCCATCGGCGACTTCGTCCTGACGCTGCCCGCGGTGGCTTGGCTGCAGTCCCACCTGCGCCCGGACCGGATGGAACTGTGGGTGGCCCGGGGCCATCTGCCGCTGGCCCGATCGCTCGGCGCCGTCGACACCGCCGAAGCCCTGCAGGACACCGGCATCGAGAGCTATCCGCCCGGGCAGGAGTGCCTGAGGCGCCTGCGGACCTTCGACAGAATCATCTCCTGGTGGGGGAGCGGCAATCCGGAATTCGTGGACCGCATCCGGGCCATCCACCCGCGAGTCGACTTTCTACGGGCGCTGCCGCGCCAGTCCAGCCTCCACATGATCGAGTTCAGGCGGGCTCAACTGGACCGGATCTTCGGCTCCACCCCGGGGTTCTCAACCACTCCTGGGGTCCATTGGACCCGGGAGGAGGATCGATTTGCCGAGCGTTTTTGGGCCGCCCGCCCCGGAAACCCCGGAATCGCGGTCCATCCCGGCGCCAGCGGCCCACGCAAGCGATGGCCGGCCCGTCACTTCGCCGAGGTGGGGCGAAGCCTGTCCCGCCATCCGAGCTGCCGCCTTCTGTTGCTGGAAGGGCCGCTGGACGGCGAGACGGTCAAGGAAGTTCGAGCCGGCCTGGCCGAGGACTCGGCCCGCTGGGAGACGGTAAGGATCGAGGACCTGAGCCGCCTGGCCGCCGTCCTGAGCCGCTGCCGGCTCTACGTTGGCAACGACAGCGGGATCACCCACCTGGCGGCCGCCCTGGGGGTCCGCACCATCGCCCTGTTTCTGGACACCGACCCCCAGGTCTGGGCTCCCCGGGGTCCTCGGGTGGAGGTACTGCGCCGGCCCGGCGTCGAGCAGGTGCTATCGATCATCCGGAACTGACCCCGCGAGGCCCGCCGTGCCCCCACCTCCCGCATCCAGTGCCGGCCACGCCACCATCACGCCCCCCGGCGAGAAATGCGGGCTGGCGGTAATTGCCGACGATCTGACCGGCTCCTGCGACACCGCCGCCCAGTTCTGCCGCTACGGCATGCGGGTGGCCATGACCGGCGCCTCCGCCTCCGACCTTGGCCCGGACCTCGATCTGCTGGTGGTCAATACGGCCTCGCGAGGGCTGCCGGTCGAGCGGGCCCGGCAAGCGGCCGCCCGCTCGGCCAGGTCGCTGCTGAGACTCGGCTGCCGCCCGGTCTACAAGAAGATCGACTCGACCCTCAAGGGCGCCTGGTGCCAGGAGCTGGCCGCCGTCATGGCCGTGGTGCGCCCCGATCTGGCCATCGTGGCTCCCGCCTTCCCGGCCTGGGGAAGGACCAGCCGGGGCGGAAGGCTGCTGCTGGACGGCCGCCCGCCGCCGCCGCGCCCCGCCCGGGGCGCCGGGCCTTCAGGAGTCGACAGCGGGCACTTTCTGGGGCGGCTGCGGGCCGAGTTCGGCTCCCAGGTGGAACTGCTGCGCCGCGACCTGCTGCGCCGGCCGGCGGCGGTGGTCGAAAAGCACATCCAGACGGCCCGCCGCAAGGGCCATCGGGTGCTGCTGTTCGATATCGAGTCCGACAGCGAACTGGAGCGGCTGGCCCTGACCGGACGTCGCCTGGACGAAGCCGTCCTGTGGGTGGGATCGGCCGGACTGGCCCGGTTTCTTCCCCTGAGCTGGGGGCGCTCTCCCACCGGTGCGGCTCCGTCAGGCCCGCGAGTCCAGGGACCCGTGCTCCTGGTTTGCGGCAGCCTCAACCCGGTCAACAAGGCCCAACTGGAGCAGCTCGGCCGGCGGGGCCTGGCCACCGTCATCACCCTTTGGGACGAAGACATCGAGTCCTCGCTCCGCGCGGAAAGCAAGCTGAAGCCGGCCCTGGAGGCACTGGCGCGCCAGCAATCGGCGGCCCTGTGCCTGCGCCTGGAACAGCGAATCCGCTCCCGCAGCCACCTGCAGGGGCTGCAGCAGGCGCTGCAATCGGCCGCCGGCCGGCTGCTCGACACGGGGGCGCTGGGGGCGACCATCCTGGTGGGAGGAGATACGGCTCTGAAGGTCTACGAGCAGTGCGGGGCGCGGGGCATCCGTATTCTGGGGGACGTGGAACCCGGCATTCCCTGGGGCCGATGGATCGGAGGCCGGCTGGACGGGCTGCCGCTGGTGACCAAGGCCGGAGGCTTCGGAAACCCGGACACCCTCTGCGACATCGCCCTCTTCCTGACCGGGCGGCCCGCCGCGGAGGATGTGCTATGATCCTCGGCTCCGCCCCACGACACAGCGGCAGCCGCGGCCGTTCCCCATGCCCATGAACCGGAAGCCCCGCATCGGCATCACCCTGGGAGACGTGGCCGGCATCGGCCCCGAGGTGGCCCTCAAGGCTCTGCTGGACCCGGCGGTGGAGCGGCAGTGCATCCCCGTCATCATCGGCGAGGAGTCCACGGTGGCCCACTACGCCTCGCGGCTGCTGCCCCAGCGGCGACTTCAGGCGGTGGCGGAAGCGGAGTCGGCAGGGCACGATCCCACCTGCATCCACCTCCTGGACCTCGACAACATTCGCTTTTCCGAGGTGGAGCTGGGCCGCGTGAGCAAGCAGTGCGGCAGGGCCGGCCTGGATTTCATTCGGGCGGGAGTGAGCGGCTGCCTGGACGGGAGACTGGATGCCCTGGTGACCGGCCCGATCCACAAGGAAGCCGCCCAGTTGGCCGGCATCGGCGTTCCCGGACACACCGAGTACCTGGCCGCGCTGTGCCGGGTGGCCGAAGTCCGCATGCTGCTGGTGGTGGACCATCTCAGGGCCATCCACGTCACCACCCACATGGCGCTGCGCCAGGCCCTGGAGAGGATCCGGGCGCCGCGCATCCTGGAGACCCTCCGGTTCGGCCGCCTGGCCCTGAAACAACTGGGCCTCCAGCGCAGGCGCATTGCCGTGGCCGGACTCAATCCCCATGCCGGCGAAGGCGGCCTGTTCGGCAGCGAGGAAGCCGACGAGGTGCTGCCCGCCGTCGAGGCGGCCCGGGCCGAAGGGATTGACGCCGAGGGCCCCGTCTCCCCCGACACCGTCTTTCACCGCATGAATCGAGGCGAGTTCGACCTGGTGGTGGCCCTCTACCACGACCAGGGCCACATTCCCCTGAAGCTGATGGGTTTCGACAGCGGCGTCAACATCACCATCGGCCTGCCCATCATCCGCACCTCGGTGGACCACGGCACCGCCTTCGACATCGCCGGCCGGCTCAAGGCCAGCCCCGCCAGCATGGTCAAGGCCATCCACCTGGCCTGCACCATGGCGCGGTCTCAGAGGTGAGCACGCCCCCGCCCCCGACGACGGAAAGGATCATTCAGGGTGAAACAGGGGCTTCGGAAAAGTGGGGTCAGCCCTTCTTGCCCATGCAGCCGTCGATGGACCAGTCGCCGCCGCCTTTGGCCGCCAGGTAGAGAAAGACGAAGCAGTAGAGGGCGGCCAGCTCACCCTGGTTGAGAATCGGCCAGAAAGCCTTGGTGCCGTGGGCCATCCAATAGGCGGCAGCCATCAGGCCGGACAGCACGAAAGCCGCCGGACGGGTGTAGAAGCCCACCAGAATCGCCAGCCCTCCGAAGAACTCCAGCACCCCGGCAACCCCTGGAAGAGAGGCCAAGGGCACGGCCTCCCGTCCCAGGGCTCCGAAGAGCTTCTGGGCCCCGTGGGGCATCATCAGGAATCCGGTCATGATGCGCAGGGCATTGAGAGTGATCTCGTCCCAACTCTTGCCGGCAAATGTTCGAGCCATGGTTTTCCTCCTTGGAATCGGCCAGTCAAACTTGCATAAGGCGCTCCAGACAAGCCCCGCCCGCGCCCACGACGGTGCGGATCATACGAGGGTGAAACACTCCATCGTCAATAAAGACGAACCACGAATGCACACGAATGGACACGAAGACCGATGGACCTGCTTGGCTGCGATGCCGTCACGGGATGAAGGCCCAACCCGGGAGCGCGGGCGTCCCGCCCGCACAACACTGGCACAGCCTCGCCCCTCTCTCCCACCCGGCTCGACCGGCAACGGCGCCTGGACTCTGCTTCGGCCGAGCCAATGCGGTTCCCAACGGCAGCATGACCAAGCGCCGCATCACGGGGAAACGGAGCGGCCACCCAACGCAGAGGATGCGGGCGAGACGCCCGCGCTCCCGGAGGGGCGCCTCCTCCCATCCTTCTTGCTCCGCGAGGAGGCACTGCCCCTGTCGATGCGGCAGAGCCGTCCCGCTTGGTGTGCCTTCGTCGTCCTTCGTGTCCCTTCGTGGATTCCTCTTTTTTCGTTTGTTTCAGACAGCGCGGAACCCGCCGCCTCAGCCTTTCCTCTGCAGGACTTCCCGGTTCACCAGGTAGGCCGGCACCTCTCCCCGGAGCGCCTGGACCACTTGGCGAGCGGCTTTCTCGCGAACCTCCAGGTAGGCCTCCTCGGTGTAGGAGGCGTAGTGGGGGGTGAGCACCACGTTGTCCAGGCCGAGGATCGGGTCCTTCGGGTCGGGCGGCTCCTGTTCCAGGACGTCCAGCCCCGCTCCGCTGATCCATCCCTCCTGCAGGGCCCGGGTCAGGGCCTTCTGATCCACCACCGGCCCGCGAGAGGTGTTGACCAGGTAGGCGGTCGGCTTCATCAGGCGCAACTGGGACTCACCGACGATATGACGGGTCTCCGGGGTCAGGGGAGCGTGGATGGACAGCACGTCCGAACGGGTCAGCAGCTCCTCCAGTCCCACCAGCTCCACCGGCTGGCCGGCCAGGCTTTCGGGCTGCAGGTAGGGGTCGTGGGCCAGGACCCGGAAGCCGAAGGGCGCGGCCTTCCGCGCCACCGCCCGGGCGATGCGACCGAAGGCCAGCAGTCCCAGCGTCTGGCCGCGGGCCTTGTAAACGGGCATGGCCAGCTTGCGGTTGTAGACCCCCCGGGAAACCAGGGAGTGCATCCTGACCACCTTGCGGGTCACCGCCAGGATCAGGCTCATGGCCGTATCCGACACCTCGTCATAGCAGAAGTCGGGCACGTTGGTGACGAAGATCCCGTGTTCGGTGGCCGCCTTCAGGTCCACCGTGTCCACTCCGATGCCGTAGCGGGCGATCACTCTGACCCGGCTCCAGGAGGCCATGACCCTCCGGGTGATGTGGCTGAGGGAGACCAGCAGGCCGTGGGCGTCCCAGGTGGCCCGGATGAGGTCCTCTTCACCGTGGCAGTCGGCCGTGAAGAGCTCGGCGCCGGCTTCGGCCAGAATCTCCCGCTCCACGGTGGGGACCATCCGCACCGAATCCACCGCCACCACCTTGAACATGATCCCTCCCTATTCCCCCGACGAGCCGGCGTCCGGCGGCGCCGGCCCGACGGCTCAGAGCAGGTCTTTCAGATTGCCCTGCGCGTCGAAATCCAGTTCTCCCGCGCGCCCCAGAACCTGGAGGTCCCGGTTGTCCTCCATTTCGTCCAGCAGGGCTTCGGAAGCCACCAGGCGGTCCAACTTCAGCGTGTTGCGAATCCAGACCATGCGGCAGTCTTCTCCGCTGGGGGCGCTGCTGGTGGCGATGGCCGTCTCCAGCGCCTCGCGGTCGGAGTCCACCGTCACCGGAATGCGGACGCTCTCCAGGTTGGTGCTGGTGAGCGCATTCACGTAGGTGGGCCGGGTGTCGATCTTGTCCACCAGGCGGCGGGTCACCACGTCGGCCATGCCCACCCCGATGGCGTTGCCACAGGACTCCGGGGTCAGGTCCCTCACCACGATGCGGGAAAAGCGGGGAGCGCCGGCGAAGGGCTTGCCCGAGCCGGCTCGCCTGCCGATGACGTTGGTATCCATGCCGGTCCCGCTGACGTTCTTTCCCATCTCGTCCACCAGCAGCAGGTCCCCCCGGTCGAAGGGAATGCGGGCCAGCCAGGACTTGGCCACCTTCAGCAGCCGCTTTTCGACCTCCAACAGCTCGGCCGAGGTCATGGCCTCGATGACCCCGGTCTGATCGTAGCCGTTCTCCACGATCCCCAACCCCAGCAGAATGCTGCAGCGCCGTCTGACCAGCTCGGCCACCCCGGTCAGCACCCGATAGTAGCCGTAGCGCTTGTTGGCGCGGTGATAGCGGATGGCGCCCTGGTGCTTCCCCAGGCCGATGGCCAGCATCTTGGTGAGGCCGCTTTCGATCTCGGCGTCGAAGTCGGTGTGGGGCTTGATGCGGTTGACCACGGCGATGTGGTCCGCTTCCAGCGCATGCCGGTCCAGCACCACCGGGACCCCTTCCGGACTCTCTCCAAGGGGAAGGGTCTCCATGGTGGCCCGGACGGGAACCCCCATGGAGGACTCGGTAATGCCGTAGCGCTCCAGCACGCCGCGCTGGCCCTCGGCCGTTCCGCCCCCGTGGCTTCCCATGGCCGGAACGATGAAGGGCCGCGCCCCCCGCTTCTTCAGCTCCTCCGCCAGGCTGCGGGTGATGGCGGCGATGTTGGCCACGCCCCGGCTGCCGGCGGTGACGGCCACGCTGTCCCCCGGTTTCAGGCGGCCGCTCAGGTCGAGCCGGCCGACCTCCCGAGCCACCCGGGCCGGAATGTCATCCACCCGGGTCGAGTGGAAACGCTGCCTGACCCGAACCACCTTGGGGAATGCCATGGGCGCTCCTGGAAATGGTGATCAATATACCATGGAATCTGTTTCCCACCCCCTACCACGCCAACCGAAGGCCACTGGTGATCATCCGGGGAGCTCCAATCCCCAACACCGAGGTATTCGAGACCGGGACCCGCCGGTCGAGGAGGTTCTCCACGGCGAAGGTCAGCACCAGGTTGCGGTGCACCCTTCGGGACAGATGAAGGTCCAGCAGGGTGCTCTTGGCCAGCGGCCGGAGGTTGCGGTCGTCGTCAAACTGCAGGCCCGCGAAACGGGCCATCAGGAAGGCGTCGAGGACGCCGGGGCGGGCATAGCTCAGCGAGGCCGTCAGCCGGTGGCGGGGCGCCTGGGGCAGCCGGTTCGACTCCACCCCGGGGTTCTCCGGAAAGCGGCCGAAGGTGGAATCGGCCAGCAGGTAGCCTCCCCGCAGCCTCCAGTCCCGGTTCAAGCGCAGCGCCAGGTCGGCGTCCAGGCCCCGGGCGTCGACGCGGCCGACGTTCTGCCTCTGGCGGGTGACGAGCGCGGGGGTGCTCTTCAGGGTGATGTTGGAAACGGCCTGGCTCAGGCCGTTCCAATAGGCCGTCAGCCGGCCCCTGACCCGGCGACCGCCGTACCAGTCCACGCCCGCCTCGGCGCCCCGCAGCGTTTCCGGCCGCAAGTTCTCGTTGGGCAGGGTGACCACGTTGCCCACCCGAAATCCGCGGTAGAGCTCGTTGAGAGTCGGCGCCCGAAAGCTGCGGTAGACGGCTCCCCTGAAGGTGAGGGCATCGGAGGCGTGATAGGAGACCCCGCCCCTGGGACTGAGCATGCCGCCTCCGCGCCGGGGAAACTCCAGCAGGGTGGAGGGCCCGGAAGGCAGCGGAACCTGCTCGCGGACGGCATCGTGGTTGAACCAGCCGTCCAGCCGGGCTCCGAGCTGAAGCTGCCAGCGCGACGCCAGCGCCACCAGGTCCTGGAGGTAGACCCCGCCCAGTTGCTGGTGGCCGCCCAACACCTGAAACTGGGCCGGCATCCCCGAGCGGTAGCCGGTCTCCCGGCTGTGGCCCCTCACCCATTGCCAATCCACGCCGGAAGTCACCAGGTGGCGCTGCCCCAGCGGGCCCGTCCACTGCAGGGAGCCGCCGGCGGCGCGGGACGGCACCCGCTGCTCGCGGGTCAGGAACTCCGACCGCCGGTGGGAAGGAACGGCGGTGAAGCTGCTGTCGAAGGTCTGGGTCAGGCCGTAGGCGCCGAGCTGCCATTCCCTGCCCCGGTCCTCCTTCCGGCGGTAGAGGGTTCGAACCCGGGTCACGCCGGTGGCGTTCTCCCTGAGCCGGGTGCCGTTTCCCCGCTCTTCGCCGAAGTGCTCCAGGCGCAGGGTCCCCTGCGCCCCCTGGCGAGGCTGGTAGAACGCCGCGGCGCGGACCGCGTAGGCGCGGGACTTGGCGGGCAGGTCCACCGGGCCGCGGTCATCGGGAGCCACCACATGGTACCCGCCGGTGTGAAAGAAAGAGCCGGAAACCAGGCCGCTCCAGCGCTCCCCTCCAACCGAGCCCAGCAGGTCGGCGCGGGCAGTCCCCAGGGAGCCGCCCCGCAGGTCCAATTCGAACCGCGGGGGCCGGGGGGCCTTGGAAAAGGCCTGAATCACGCCTCCGAGAGCGGAGCTTCCGTAGAGGCTGGAGCCTCCCCCGGGGGCCACCTCGATGCGCTCCAGGCTGGACTTGTCCAACTGGCTCCAATAGACCCAGCCTCCGAAGGGATCGTTGAGGGGCGTCCCGTCCCACAACACCAGCGTGCGGCTGACGCCGCTGGGTCCGATCCCCCGCAGGGAGACGCCCTGGCTGGTGGGATGAGCCACCAGGCTGCTGCTGCGCCGAAAGAGGCTGAAGGACGGAATCCGGCGCAAGGCGTCGTCCACCGTGATGGCCGGGGACTGACCCAGCTCCACTTCCCCCAGCACCGAGACTGCCGAGGGAATGTCTCTCCAGGTGCGCGGGGTGCGGGTGGCGGTGACCGTCAGCGACTGCTCCACCCGCCGGAGAACCAGCCTGTAAGCGGGCTTCCAGCCACCGAGGGGTTGAACCAGTTCCTCGAAGTCCGGATGGCTCAATCTGAGGGTGCGGGCCTCGGGAGGGACCGTCTCGAACCGAAAGCCGCCTTGCGGGCCGGTGGTGGCCTTGGCCAGGACACGCCCCCGCTGGGAAACGAGCATTGCCCGCACTCCGGCAATGGCCCTGAGGTCGGAATCCACCACCAGGGCGCGCAGGGGCGACGGGGTGTCTGCCTCCGCTCCGGAATCGCCTTGGCTTTCGGCCAGGGCTCCGGCAGGGAAAGTGATAGCAACCAGGAACAGAGCTGAGACGAGGCTGCGAAAGGTGGACAAGGCTGGCAACCGTCAGGGTCTTGCCGGAATGACCGGCTCCGGGGGCGGGTGGGGGGACGGTGAGGGGACAGCTTTACTTCAAGACCGACAACTGCTCTTCGATGGCCGCCAGAGAAGTTCCCAGCAGGTCTCTGTAGCGGTCGTTGGCAGTGGCATCCATTTCATTCAGGATGCGTGTCTTGGCCAACAGGAGGGAGCGACGCTCTCGAGAAATTTCTCCGGCGGCGGGTCTTGCGGCTGCCTTGCCCATCCGGAATGCCTCTCTGGCCTCCTCCATCTGCGCCTCAACCGCCTTGCTCTCCCATCCTCTGGCCATCATCTGCCTTTGCTTTCACCATCCTATTGACCTCCCCCGTTGACGAAATCCGGCGGGTGTCCTTGGGCCCCATTATAGCGCAGCCGCTTCCGGGCAATGTGATAATGTTCCGGAAGGCGGAGACAAGGACAGGCCATGCGCGACTATCTGGCGGTTGCCGTGGAGGCGGCCCGGCTGGGCGGGGACATCCTGCGGGAACATTACCGGCGGGTGAAGACGGTCGAGTTCAAGGGCGAAGCCGACCTGGTCACCGACGTCGACAGGAGATCGGAAAAGGAGATCGTGGATCTGCTCACCTCCCGTTTCCCTCACCACTCCATCCTGGCCGAGGAAGGCACCGCCACCGAGAAGAGCTCCGAGTTCAAGTGGGTGATCGACCCCCTGGACGGCACCACCAACTACGCCCACGGATACCCGGTCTTCTGCACCTCGGTCGCCCTGGAGCAGAACGAAGACATCCTGGCCGGAGCCGTCTATCAGCCCATGACCGACGAACTGTTCGTGGCCGAGCGGGGGGGAGGAGCCTTTCGCAACGGAAGGAGGATCGGAGTTTCCCGGGTGGACGAACTGAAGCGGTCCCTGCTGGCCACCGGATTTCCACCCCAGGTGCGGCAGAGCCCCGAGGAGGCCCTGCGACATTTTTCCGCCTTCGTGCGCCAGGCCCAATCCATCCGCCGCGACGGCTCGGCGGCCCTCAACCTGTGTTGCGTGGCCTCGGGGCTGTTCGACGGCTTCTGGGAAATCTGCCTGAAGCCCTGGGACACGGCGGCCGGCCTCCTGGTGGTCCGGGAAGCCGGCGGCCTGGTGAGCCGCTTCAGCGGCCGTGACTACTCCATCTACCAACCGCAGACACTGGCCACCAACGGCCTGATTCACGAGCAGATGCAGCAGGTTCTGGGACAGGTTTAGCAAGTCTGCAAGTGGTTTGCCGGCCCCCGCGCCCTGCAGTGCGAACCATTGGAGGACAAACGCCCAATCGTCAAAAACGACGAACCACGAATGAACACGAATAGACACAAATGCAGTTTGTGTTTTTGTGCCTTTTGTGGCCATTCCCGGCAAAGGTCCCGCTGCCGAATATTGCAAACGCCTCATCAATCAGTTCATTGGTGTTCATTCGTGTCCATTCGTGGTTCGTCGTTTTCCTTTGCCGTATGACCTCGTCGCACATTTTGAAAGACTGGGCCGGCTCTCTGACTAGATGGACTGGCCGGCTCGGGCTCGCCGCCGCCATCATCCTCATGGCCGCCCATCCGTCCCGTGCCCACACCACCGGAGTCAGCTACTCCGACGTCCGGATCGAGGGAACGACGGCTCAACTGCGGCTGCGGATCAACCTGCGGGACCTGGACTTCGTGGACCAACTGGACCTCGACCGGGACCGCCTCATCTCCCGCGAAGAGGTCAGCCGGGCGCTTCCCCGCCATCTTCCACGCCTGCTGGACAACTATCGCATCCGGTCCGGCCAGCAGGAGGGCCGCGCCGATCTGGTCTACTGGCGCCAGGGTCCGGGTCCGGGCGAACTGGAATGCCTGGTCCACCACCGCTTCGGGGATGCGATCGAGCGGCTGAGCTTCACGGTAACCTTGCCGAGCCTCACCGACTCGGGCCACTGGAACCTGGCCAGGGTGCGCCATCCCGGCGGTCAGGCGGATCTCAACTTCAACCTGGAGAACCCGACCGCCAGCCTGGAGGTGGGCCGGGGATGGAGGCTGCAGGCCGGCAGGATGGTTCGAGGCCTGGCCCTGGGGGCCGGGCAGGCGGCCACCTCCCCCGTCCCCGTCGGGTTTCTGCTGGGGCTGCTGTTGACGGTTCCCGGCCCGGGCGGCGCCGTGCGCGTGGCGGGAGCCTTTCTGGCCGCTCAGGGGCTGATGGCGCTGCTGGCCGCCCTGGGACCGATCCGACTCCCCGAAACCTTTCTGGCTTCCGCCACCGCCCTCAGCCTGGCCTACATCGCGGCCGAGAACCTGCTGGTGAAGGAGACCGCCAACCGCTGGGCCATCGGCGGCTGTTTCGGACTGCTGTTCGGGGTCGACCTCTCCTCGGGGCTGCTTGCCCGGGCCTCCCAGGTTTCGACCCTGGGGTATCTCGGCTGGGTCCTGGGGCTCTCTTGCACCCTGGCTCTGGCGGCGGCGCTGATATTCCTGCTCAACCGGGCCTGCCGGAGACTCTCCTGGCACCCCTGGTGGGTCCGGCTGGCCTCGGTGCTGCTGCTGGGGGCGGGCCTGGCCGGCTTCTTCCGCCGGGTTCTGTGAAGCCGCCCGGGGACAGGGTGTTCCAATGATCTTTTCCCCGGACGGCAGCGACATCCCCGAAGTGAACCGACCTTCCCCAACCCTGAACCGGAGGCTCCCATGAACACTCCTGGCTTGGCATCGCGGCCGCCCGTCACGGCTTTCTGTTCCAGACGTCCCCGGTCCGGGGCCTGGAGACTCCTGCTTCCCCTCGCCTTCGGCCTGCAACTGGCCTGCTCGGGACGCGGGGGGCCGGAGGAAAAAGCCGGCGACTCCTCCCATCGGGGAAAGGGCGGGGTGGTCCTGAAAGAGGGCGAACGGCAGGTCGACATCCTGATCGACGGCAAGCCCTTCACCGCCTACCATTTCCGGGGCTACAACAAGCCCATCTTCTTCCCGCTGCGGTCGGCCGCGGGGACGGTGGTCACCCGCGGCTATCCCATGATCGAGGATATTCCCGGAGAGAGCCGGGACCACCGCCACCACACCGGTGTCTGGTTCACCCACGGAGACGTCAACGGCGTGGATTTCTGGAGCGAGACCCCGGAATGCGGAACCATCCGGCACCAGGAATTCGAGCGGGTTGAAAGCGGGGCGGAGGTGGGCGTGCTCAGGTCCCGCAACCACTGGCTGACTCGCGGCGGCGAGCTGGTGCTCGCAGAAACCCGGGAGGTCCGGATCTACAACCGGCCCCAGGCGCGGGTCATGGACCTGGAGGTGCAGCTCACCGCTGCCGGCGGCCCGGTGAAGTTCGGCGACACCAAGGAGGGTTCCTTCGGCATGCGGCTGGCCGAGCCCTTCACCGAAAAGCAAGGGTTGCTGATCCGAAACTCGGAGGGCGCCCAGGGCGAGGCCGGTTGTTGGGGCAAGCCGGCCCGCTGGGTGGACTACACCACCCGGGTGGGTTCGGAGACTCTGGGCGTGGCCATTCTGGACCACCCCGGCAGCTTCCGCCATCCCACCCACTGGCACGCCCGGGGCTACTCCCTGTTTGCCGCCAATCCCTTCGGACTGCACGACTTCTACGACGACGAGACCAGGGACGGCAGCACCCTGCTGCCCGAGGGAGAGACCGTGCGCTTCCACTACCGGGTCTACATCCACTCCGGCGACGCCGACCAGGCGGGCGTGGAGCAGGAGTTTGAGGCCTTCGCCGAAGGGGCAAGGGAATAGGATCGCCGCGGGCAAACCTCGCAAAGGGGAGTTGAGCCGCGAACGCGGGTCAGCACGTTGCCGCGGGCGTCAGCCGGGACCGGGCCGGGCCGTGTCCCCGGACGAGCCATTGGGAAACCGTCACCTATTGCCCGCCCTCACCCCTCCAGCGCCAGGCCGATCAGGCTCAGGAGGCAGAGGGTGGTGTTGTAGGCCAGGTGCAGCAGGAAGGCCGGAAGGAGGGCGCCGGTCAGAGCCCGCACCAGCGACAGCGCCAGGCCGACCAGCAGGATCAGGCTTACGGCCATCCAGCTTCCCCAGAGCTGGGTGACGTGCAGGGAGGTGAACATCAGCGCCGTCAGCAGCACCGCGGCCACCCACCCCCAACGGTGTTCCACGACCGGATAGATGAATCCGCGGAAGACGACCTCTTCCACCAGGGGAGCCACCGCTATGGCCGTCACACCCAGGAACACGGCCGTCTCGGCATGCCGCAGCAGCCCGGAGACGGGAAGATCCTCGATGCCGGGGATACGGCTGGAGAGAGCCCCCATGACCAACGCCAGCAAGGCTCCCGACACCAGGAAGAAGCCGGCCGAAACCGCCCTCGGCCCCCTCCATTTGAGGGAAGACCAGAAGGGGGACCGGTACTTCACGGTGACGGTGCGGTAGATGAAGAACAGCACCAGCCCGTTCAGCAGGTTGGTCATCAGGATCTGGGCCATGCCCAGAGTGACCGGATCGGCGGAGAGGGCCGGTCGGCCCAGGTAAATGGCGAGCAGGGAGCTTGCGGCCTGCGCGCCCAGCATCAGCACCACCAGGCACAGGCAGAAGAAGCCGGCCAACTCCAGCAGGTCGCGCCCGTTCCAGACTGGAAAGGACACCGCAACCGGCGCAGGCGACCCGCCAGGCTCACCCGGGGTTGGGACTGGACTCTTGGAAACGGTGCCGGTCATTTGGCAGGAACCGGGAAACGAGGACTCACCCGATGTTGCTGAAACAAAAGAAAAAAAGAGTGATCCACGAAGACACACGAAGGCACACGAAGCGGGACGGCTCTGCGGCATCGGCAGGGGCAGTGCCTCCTCGCGGAGCAAGAAGGAAGGGAGGAGGCGCCCCTCCGGGAGCGCGGGCGTCTCGCCCGCATCCTCTGCGTTGGGTGGCCGCTCAGTTTCCCCGTGATGCTGCGCCTGGCCACCCTGCCGCCGGGAACCCCATGGGCTCGGCTGAAGCGGAATCGTGGCGCCGTTGCCGGTCGAGCCGGGTGGAGGAGAGGGGTGAGGCTGTGCCAGTGTTGTGCGGGCGGGACGCCCGCGCTCCCGGGGGGGCCTTCCTCCCGTGACGGCGTCGCAGCCAAGCAGGTCCATCGGTCTTCGTGTCCATTCGTGTTCATTCGTGGTTCGTCTTAATTGACGATCGGGTGTTTCACCCTCGAATGATCCGCCCGTCGTCGGGGGCGGGGGCGGTGCTTGTCGGAAACGGGGCCGGGGAGGGTCTATTCCCGGTCGCGCTCCACCAGGGCCGCCGCCAGCAGGGGTATCATCAACTCGTGGTGGCCGGTAAGGGCGATTCCCCTCCCTGACCCCGCGGTAGGGCGCTGCACCACGTTGCGGGTGGGCCGGTAGTGCTGCAGAAAGTCCAGGTTGACGGTGGTGAAGGCCTCCAGGGGATGCCCCAGGTTGCGCACCAGGTTGACCGCCTTGAGAAAGACCTCCGGCAGGATCACCGCGGAGCCGCAATTGAGGTAGACCCCCCCGTCGTGCAAGTCCCGGACGACGGAAGCCAACAGGCGAAAGTCCTGCAGGGTGCCCCGACCCAGAGCCTCCCCGTCGGCGGAGGGGTGGTAATGGGTGGTATCGGTCCCCAGGGCGACGTGCACGGTCACCGGAACCTTTCGCCGCAGGGCGCGGGCCAGCAGGCTGTATTCGGCGTGGGGGTAGTCGCCCGGACGCTCCAGGATCCACTCCCCCAGGGCCTGTCCGATGCCCTTGCCCTGTCCGGCTCCTCGGGCCACGGCGGCGTTCGTTTCCCGCCCCGTCTCCTCGCTCACCCCGAAGTCCCCTTCACCCAGGTCCTTCTCCACCTCCTCGGAGGTGGCTCCCGCCAGCGCGATTTCGAGATCGTGGATGGCGGTGGCGCCGTTCAAGGCCAGAGCCGAGACGTAGCCCCGTTCCATCAGGTCGATGATGACGGCATTGAGGCCGCACTTCACCACGTGCCCCCCCAAACCCCAGACCATGGCGCGCCCCTTGCGCCTGGCCCGCTCCATGGCCTCGACCGCCTCCCGGAAACGGGTTCCGGCCAGGATCCCGGGCAGAGACCTCATCCAGCCCTGCAGACCCTCGCCCTTGCGGAAGGGGCGGGCGAAAGCCGCCAGGTCCACCTTGCTGGATCGCCCCTTGATGGATCGGGTGCGCAGGGAGTCGGTCTCCAGGGGTCGGTAGGGGTAGAGGGACATGGCAGGCATTATCCGAAGGGCCCGTCCCGATTGCAACTCATTCTTTTACCCCCCCTTCAGCCCCCCCGGCGCCGTTTTGACATTTCTCCGGGGAGTGGGCTAACATCCTCGCCTTCAATCGGGAGACCGCTCCGATGGCCTGGTTCAAGAAGCAAAAGGCGCCCATCCTGCCCATCCGCGACCGGACGGTGCGTACCGAGGGGCTGTGGCAGAAATGCGAACAGTGCAAGCAGACCCTCTGGAAGAAGGACCTGGAGCCCACCTTCCACGTCTGTCCGCAGTGCAATTTCCACTTCCGGGTGAGCGCTGGCGAGCGGCTGGAGCGCTTTTTCGACGAGGGCCGCTACAAGGAATACGACCGCGACCTGGCCTCGGATGACCCGCTTCAGTTCGTGGACAAGAAGACCTACCGCCGGCGCCTGAGCGACATGCAGGCGGCTTCCGGCATGAAGGATGCGCTGCTGGCGGGAGAGGGAAGGGTCGGCGGCAAGACCGTCTGCATCTGCGCCATGGAGCCCTCCTTCATCAGCGGTTCCATGGGGGTGGTGGTGGGAGAAAAGATCACCCGGGCCATCGAGCGCTGCCTGGAGAAAGAGCACCCCCTGATCATCATCTCCTGCTCCGGAGGGGCCCGCATGCAGGAGGGAGCCCTCAGCCTGATGCAGATGGCCAAGATCACCGGCGCCCTGGCCCGCATGGACCAGGAGCGCCTGCCCTACATCTCGGTGATGACCAATCCGACCACGGGAGGGGTCACCGCCAGCTACGCCATGCTGGGAGACCTGAACATCGCGGAACCGGGTGCGCTCATTGGATTCGCAGGTCCCCGGGTGATCGAGCAGACCATCCGCCAAAAGCTGCCTCCCGGTTTTCAACGGAGCGAGTTTCTGCTGCAGCACGGCATGCTGGACGCCATTGTCCAGCGCAAGGACCTCAAGGACTACTGCGTCAAGGCGCTGGAGTTCTTTGGATATTAGCCCGCATTTCTCACCAGGCCGCTGAAAACACCTTGGATTACCCCCAGGCGGTATCCTATCTCTATTCGCTCGGCAACGAAGTGGCCACCGCCAAGCTGGGGCTGGAAAACATCCGGCGCCTGCTGAGCTTCCTGGGCGACCCCCACGACCGCTTCCGCTCGGTGCTCATCGCCGGCACCAACGGGAAGGGCTCGGTGGCCGCTTTCTGCGAGTCGGTCCTGCGCACCCAGGGATACAGGACCGGACTCTACACCTCCCCCCACCTGATCCGCATCCAGGAGCGCATACGCCTCGGCGGCCGGGAGATCCTTCCGGCGGACCTGGCTCGCCTGACGGCCACCCTCAAGGAGGCGGTGGGGCAACTCCTGGCCGGGACCGTTCGAAACGGCCGCCGGCAGAAGCTGGAGCGCCACCCCACCTACTTCGAGATGGTGACGGCCATGGCCTTTCTCCACTTCGCGGAAAAGGAGGTCGAGATCGCCATCCTGGAGGTGGGACTGGGGGGACGCCTGGACGCCACCAACGTGGTGGACCCCATCGTTTCGGTGATTGCTCCCGTAAGCTTCGATCATCAGGCCAGCCTGGGGAGCGACCTGAAAGCCATCGCCCGGGAGAAGGCCGGGATCGTCAAGCCGCGCCGGCCCACCGGACCGGAGAAGGAGCGCCGGCTGGCCGTGGTTTGCAGCACCCAGGAGGAGGGAGTGCTGAAGGTCGTTCGAAAGCAGTGCCGGACTGCCGGAGCCCGCTGGCTTCCGGCCTTTCAGCACCCGCAATGCCGGAGGGTCCGCCACAGGCTGGAAGAGTCGGCCCTGGATATTGACCCGGTGCTGGGAGCCCGGCTGAAGCTGAAGGTCCCTCTTCCCGGAAGCCACCAGGTCGAAAACGCTCTGACCGCGGTCCGCACCCTGGAGGTGCTGCACGGCTCCGGCTTTCCGCTGCGGCCGGAGGCCATCGAGCGGGGGATCGCCCGAACCCGCTGGCCGGGCCGGCTGGAAGTGCTGCCCGGACGGCCCCGGGTGGTGCTGGACGGCGCCCACAACCCGGCGGCAGCCGAGTCGGTCGCCCGGCACATCCGGACCTTCCTGCCCCCAGAGCAGGTCCTCCTCATCTACGGCTCGCTGAGGGACAAGGACATCCCCGGCGTGTTCTCCCTGCTGGGTCCGCTGGCCCGAGAGGTGATCCTGACCCGGCCCGATTCCGAACGCGGGGAGGCGCCCCGCGACATCGTCCGCAACGGTTGGACCGGAGGTCGCGCGGTCCGCTGCAGGGCCCGGCTGGAGGACGCCTGGGCGTTGGCCCGCAGCCTGGCCCGACCGGAAGACACCCTGCTGGTTGCCGGTTCGCTCTACCTGGTGGGAGATTTCAAGCGCCGCCTGGCCGGCTTCGACCGGCGCCGGCCCCTGCCGGAAGCCTGCGGCGCCGGCGAAGCCGTTCCCTGTTCCGGCCGGGAGGGACAAGGCCCGGGGCCGGCCGCCGGCGGCGCCCCTCTCCCCGGCGACACCACCTGGACCACCCACTGACCCATCGAGGCAAACCCCTTGGCCCTTTTCAAGCCCGCTACCGATCCTACGCCCAATCCCGGGGACCTCGGTCCCGGGACAGCTTCCGCCGAAGCGTTCCGGCCCGGGGAGTCGCTCCGCCGCCGGAATCGAACCACCATCGCCTCCCTCTCGGGAGCCCACTTCGTCAACGACACCTACGCCAACTTTCTGGGCCCGCTGCTGCCTCTGATCGTGGGCAAGCTGAGCCTGACCATCGCCCAGGCGGGCTGGCTGGGAGCTGTCCTGACGGTCTCCTCCTGCTTCATGCAGCCCGTCTACGGCTACCTCTCCGACCGCTACCTGGTGCGCTTCTTCGCCGTCTTCAGCCCGCTGATCACCACCGTCTTCATGTCCTTCATCGGGATAGCCCCCAATTTCACGGTGCTGGCCCTGCTGCTGGCCGCCGCCGGAGTCGGGATCGCTTCCTTCCATCCCCAGGGGGCCGCCATGATCGGCGCGGCCAGCCGGGACCGGAGCGGCCTGGGCATGTCCATCTTCATCGGCGCCGGAACCCTGGGCTTTGCCCTGGCCCCGATCATCGCCCCCTACACGGTGGCATTGTTCAGCCTGGAACGATCCTACTTCATCATGATTCCGGGGGTGCTGGCCTTTGCCGTCCTCTACTTTCTCATCCCGAACGACCCTCCCCAACCCGCCGCCACCCAATCCCGGGCAGACCTGAAGGACCTGCTGCTACCGATGTGGCGTCCGCTGCTGATCCTCTACCTGCTGGTGGTGATCCGTTCGGCAGTCCAGATCGGGTTTGTCCACTTCCTGCCGCTCTACTTCTTCCAACAGGGGAACGACCTGATCGCCAGCGGCCGCCTGGCCTCCCTGTTCACGCTCTTCGGCGCCATGGGCGGATTCGCCGGAGGCTTGCTCTCCGACAAGGTGGGCGGCCGCAGGGTGATCGTCTATTCCACGCTGCTGGCTCCTCCGTTTCTGGCCGCTTTCTTTCTGACAGAGGGCGTTCTCTCGTCCGTCTTCCTGGCCTCGGGAGCCGCCCTGCTGCTCTCCACCCTGCCCGTCAACGTGGTGATGGCCCAGAAGATGCTGCCGCAACGGACCAGCATCGCTTCCTCCCTGATGATGGGGTTCGCCTGGGGAATGGCCGGACTGGCCATCCCGGTGGTGGGCGCGCTGGCCGACCGCATCGGCCTGGGCTCGGCCCTGCTGCTGGTGGTCGGCCTGGCGGCGTTCGGCTTCCTGCTCTCGCTGTTCCTGCCCAAGGACTCCGCGCTGGACGGCGGAACCGGACAGATCAGGTGTCATTAAGTCCGGTCACTTCACAGGCTACCGGCAACGACTACCGGTCGATTTTTCAAAGTATCGGCGATCTGCTAGACTGGAACCTCGGCGCCGGCCCTGCCGGCCAGGCGCCGTCCCGCCAACCCATGCGCCCGTAGCTCAGCTGGATAGAGCGACAGCCTCCGGAGCTGTAGGCCGCAGGTTCGAATCCTGCCGGGCGTACCACATCCGACGGGTTGATGGATCGCGGTCCGCGCCAAAAAGCGCAGGTTGGCTATTGACCGGGATGCGGTGAGAATTCGACAATTCCGTGGCAGAAAAACCGTAAGCTAGAGCGCCAGGCGAGAGGGTCGATGATGGAGCACCAGTGGATACAGTGGGTGCCCTTGTTCGGGTTCGGATCGGTTGTGACCATCCTCATCGCGATCATCGGCGTCGGGATCGGCCTGTGGCGCAACGCCAGCATCGCCCATAGAAATATCAGCGAAAATATCGACAGGGTGGAATCCCGACTGGAATCCCGATTGGGAGGCAGGATAGACAATCTGGGAGCGGAAGTGCACGAACTTCGCGGCGAAGTGCGCGAACTTTCAACCGGCGTATCCGCCATGAAGATCGATCTGGCCGTGGCGAAAACCGACCTGAAATGGATCAGGAATCAAATGGGCGGCCCGGCAGGGTGAGGAACGGCCAAGGGATTTCGATCTTCAACGAAGGAATCGGCGAAGGGCCACCAAGAACCACGCAGTCACACGAAGGAACACTCCCTCAAATAATCTGGCGGATGGGGTCGGCCCCCTCGACTCCCACCAGTTTCTGATCCAGGCCGCTGTAGAAATAGGTGAGGCGGTCCGGGTCCATGCCCATCTGGTGCAGGATGGTGGCGTGCAGGCGCCTGACGTGGAAGGGATCTTCGACGGCGGCGCTGCCCAGCTCGTCGGTCTGGCCCACGCTCACGCCGCCCTTGATGCCGCCGCCGGCCATCCACATGGTAAAGCCGTAGGCGTTGTGGTCGCGGCCGGTGCCCTTTTCGTACTCGGCGGTGGGCTGGCGGCCGAACTCGCCGCCCCAGACCACCAGGGTCTCCTCCAGTAGTCCCCGCTGCTTCAGGTCCTTCAGCAGGCCGGCGATGGGCTTGTCGGTTTCCAGCGCATGCAGGTCGTGGTTGGACTTGAGGTCTCCGTGGGCGTCCCAGTTGGCGTCCCCGTGGTTGCCCCCCGAGTAGATCTGAACGAATCGGACTCCCCGCTCCACCAGCCTCCTGGCCAGCAGGCACTGCCTCCCGAAGACTTCCGTCTCCTTGCGGTCCATCCCGTAGAGGGCCAGCGTTCGGGAGTTCTCCCGAGAGAGGTCGACCGCCTCGGGGGCGTGGCGCTGCATCCTGTAGGCCAGCTCGTAGCTGGCGATTCGCGCCGCCAGCTCGGAGTTGTCCCCGCGGGCCCGGTAGTGCTCCCGGTTGTAGGCGCCCAGGCTGTCGAGCATGTCCCGCTGCATTCCCGGGCTGACGCCCTCCGGAGGCGCCAGGTCCAGAATGGGCTTGCCGCGCGAACGCACGACGGTAGCCTGGTAGGTGGCCGGCATGTAGCCGCTGCTCCAGTTCTTGGCCCCGCTGATGGGACCGCCCCGCGGATCCAGCATGACCACGAAGCCCGGCAGATTCTGATTGAGCGTGCCCAGGCCGTAGTTGATCCAGGAGCCCAGGCAGGGGCTGCCGCTGAGGATTCGCCCCGAGTTCATCATCAGCATGGCCGACCCGTGGATGGGCGAGTCGGCCGTCATGGAGTGCAGGAAGGCGATGTCGTCCACGCAGGCGCCCAGGTGGGGGAACAGGTCGGAGACCCACTTGCCGCACTGTCCGTACTGCTTGAAGTTCCAGCGGGGTTCCACGATCCGGCCGCTCTGCCTGTGGCCGGCGCGGCCGAAGGTCCTGACCTGGACCGTCTTGTTATCCATTCCCTTCATGGAGGGCTTGTAGTCGAAGGTGTCGATCTGGCTGGGTCCGCCGTACATGAAGAGAAAAATGACCGACCTGGCTCGGGCCGGGACATGGGAAGGCCGGGACCTCAACGGATTGCGAAAGGAGGCGAGGCCGTCGGCCGCCAGCGCCTGCCGCTGCAGGAACCCGTCGTCCCCCAGGGCGGCCGCCAGGGCGAGCCCGGTGAATCCGCCTCCGGCCTGCCACAGAAACTCCCGCCGGGTGCGGCCGCAGAAGTCGCCCCCCCGCTTGCGGATTTTCCTGGTCTCCATGCCTTCCTCCTCAGCCCGCGCGTCTTGCTTGGCTACCGAATGCCTCATTAATCCAAATAGATAAACTCGTTCAGATTCAGCGCCACCAGGCAGAAAAGCTCCAGCGCCTTGTCCTGGTCCGTTCGGTGCTTTTGCCGGAGCGATTCCATCAACTCCACCCCTCGGGCCACCTCCGGCCCCGTCGGAAGCCGCTGCAACACCCGGTTGAGGGCCAGGCGGACCCGGGCAGCCGGGTCTCCTCCGCCCTCTTCCCGGACGAAGCCGGCCAGCACCCGGGCCTGCCGGTTCATGAACTCGCCGTTGAGGGTGTGCAGGGCCTGGGTGGGCTGTGTGGTGGAGAAGCGCACCGGGCAGGTGGCGTCGGGGTCGGCTCCGTCGAAGGCCGCGATGAGCGGCACGATCAGGGAACGCTTGGTGTGAACGTAGATGCTCCTGCGGGTCAGGTCGCGGGGAGAGGAAACCCACCAGTTCTGACCCGGCACCGATTGCCCGGCCAGGACCTCCTCGGGAATGACCGGATAGATGCCGGGACCGGTCATGGTCAGGTTGAGGCTGCCGTTGACCGCCAGCACCGAGTCCCGAACCTCCTCGGCCGCCAGCCGGCGCATGCCGAACCGCCACAGCAGGCGGTTCTCGGGGTCGCGGGCCAGCGCCTGCTCCCGAGACCCGGACGCCATCCGATAGGCGCTGGACAACAGGACCATCCGGTGGACAGGCTTCAGGCGCCAGCCGCTCCGGACCCACTCCACCGCCAGCCAGTCCAGCAGTCCGGGATGGGTGGGGGCGGCGCCCCGAAGGCCGAAGTCGTTGGGCGTCCGCACCAGGCCCTGCCCGAAATGGTGCTGCCAGACCCGGTTGACCATGACCCGGGCCGTGAGGGGGTTGCCGGGGCTGGCGATCCAGCGGGCCAGCGCCAGGCGCCGCCCCGAGGTCTTTCCCTTGACTGGCGCCGGGCTGAGCCGGGGCCGGGGAGGCGAGAGGACCGAAGGGAAACCCGGCTCCACCCGCTCTCCCCTTCCCCGATAGCTGCCTCGGGCCAACACGAAGGTCTCCCGGGGCTCGGGACCCACCTCGGTCACGCAAAGGGCCTGCAAATCCTCCTTGGCTGCGGCCTCCCTCATCCACTCCAGGCGTTTTCGGTATTCCGCATAGTCCTCGAGCTGCACATCGCTCACCAGCCGCGGAACGCGGGTGGCCAGAATCCCCGCCCGGTTTTCTTCCTGGCGGAAGGCTTCCTTCTCCTCGGGGGTCAGGTCCTCGGCGACCAGATTCTCGATCTTCTCCAACTGGCGCAGCACCGGGGCCGACTGCCGCCGGAATATCTGCCCTCGCCACCCGGCTTCCAGGCGTCTGCGAGGTTCCCGAGGCGGGCCGATGTCGCATAGCGAGGCCTCGGCCACCGTCTCGGGCTTGCGCACCCCGTAGCGCTTCAATCCATGGAAGAAGGCCAGAAAGCGGTAGTAGTCCCTCTGGGGAAGCGGGTCCAGCTTGTGGTCGTGGCAGCGGGCGCAGTTGAGCGTCAGACCCAGGAACACCTGGCTGGTGGTGGTGACGATATCGTCCAGGTCCTCGTAGAGCTCCTGCACGGGGTCCACCGGCTCGTCCTGCCAGAGGCCCAGGCGGTAGAAGCCGGTGGCGATGATGTTTTCGGGAGCGGGCGGCTCCAGCTCGTCGCCCGCCAACTGCTCCAGGATGAAGCGGTCGTAAGGCTTGTCCTCGCTGAAGGCGCGGATGACGTAGTCGCGGTAGCGCCACACCAGCGGCTTGGGACCGTCCCGCTCGTAGCTGTTGGTCTCGGCGTAGCGGACCAGGTCGAGCCAGTGCCTGGCCCAGCGCTCCCCGTACTGCGGCGAAGCCAGCAGCCGGTCCACCACCCGGGCGAAGGCGCCGGGGGAGGAGTCGGCCAGGAAGGCCTCCACCTGGGCCGGAGTGGGCGGCAAGCCGGTCAGGTCGTAATAGGCGCGGCGCAGCAGCACCCGCCTGGAGGCCGGTGGAGAGGGTTCCAACCCGGCGGCTTCCAGCCTGGACAACACGAAGGCGTCGATGGGGGTCCGGACCCAGGCCTCCCGCTCGACTCGAGGGACCTCGGGCCGCCGGGGCGGCTGGAAGGACCAGAAACTCAGGCCCTCCTCCACCCGGGGCGATCCGCCGTTCTCCTCGCCCCCTGGCGGGCCGGGACTCTCTTCCTGTCCGGCAAGCTCCGGTTGTTCCGGCTGCTCTTCGGGCCAGGGCGCTCCCTGCTCCGCCCATCGCGTCAGCACGGCCACCTGCTCCGGCGGCAGCGGCCCTCCGGGCGGCATCTTGGGGCCGGCGTAGCTGATGGCACGGATCAGCAGGCTGGAGGCCGGATTCTCCGGATCGACGGCGGGACCTTGCCGGCCGCCCTGCAGAATGGCCTCCCGGCTGGTCAGGCGCAGCCCGGCCTGGACGGTAGGCTGACCGCCGTGGCAGCCGAAGCAGCGGGTCTCCAGGATGGGCCGGACCTGTTGCCGGAAGAAGACCGCCGGATCATCCTCCGACTGTTGAGCGAGGACCCGCTGGAACCCGGCCGGCGCCAGCAGCGCCAGCAGCCCCAGGGTCCGGCAAAGGAGCGAGGTCGGCACGGCGAGTCTCATCGAATTTCCGCTGTTTCTTCGGTGGGGATACTGGGATAGGATACACCTCTCTACCGCAAAAGGAAACCGCGGGGCGGAGGCACGGAAGCAACGGACCGGTGCGGAATTTACCCCCGCAGGAGCGGCCATGACCACCCGACGGCGTCCCACTCACACCAGGCGGCAGGTGCTGACCGCCGGCGCCCTGGGCTTGGCGGGCATGGGCCAGGCCTCCCTCTCCGGCGGCCGGCCCGCCCCGGAGGGCGCTTCCGGCGCCGGTCGTCCACCCGAACCCCGCTCCGCTGCCCTTCCCGTGCTCCAGCCCGGAGAAGCGGCCGCGGTGGGAATGTCGGAAGCGCGCCTCCGCCGGATCAGCGACCGCCTGCGGGAGGAGACCTCCGAGGGCGGGGTGGGTTCGGCCTCCCTCCTGGTAGCCCGCCGCGCCAGAGTGGTTCTCCACCAGGGATTCGGGAGGCTGAACCGGCAACCCGGGGCTCCCGCCACCCAACCGGACACCCTCTACATCGTGGCCTCCATCAGCAAGCCGGTGAGCGTCTGCGGGCTGATGCTGCTGGTGGAGGAGGGCCGGGTGGCGCTCGCCGACCGGGTGCAGCGCTACCTGCCCGAGTTTCAAGGCAGGCTCAAGGAGAGGGTCCTGGTCAGCCACCTGCTCTCTCACACTTCGGGCCTGCCCGACATGGTGCCGGAAAACACCCAACTGCGCCGGGCCCATGCGCCGCTGAGCCGATTCGTGGCGGCGGCCCTGCGCACCCCGCTGCTGTTCGAGCCGGGCACCCGGTTCTCCTACCAGAGCATGGGGACACTGCTGGCCGCCGAGATCGCCGAGCGGGTCTCGGGCACGAGCCTGAGAGACCTGCTGCGGTCCAGGATCTTCCGGCCGCTCGGCATGGAGCGCACCATGCTGGGCCTGGAGGGTCCCACGGTCGAAGAGACCGCCATCTTCCAGGAGAATGGAAACTCGGAGAAATCCAGGCGCTGGGGGCCCAACTCACCCTACTGGCGAGCCATGGGCCACCCCTGGGGCGGCCTCCACGCGACCACCGGCGACCTGGGAGTCCTGTTGCAGACCTTTCTGAACGGCGGCGGCTACGGGGAGGCGCGGGTCTTCTCGCCGGCCACCACCGCGGCCATGACCCGCGACCAGAACGGCGAACTGGAGGCTCCCTGGGGATATGGATGGGCCCTGCGGGACTCCCCGGCGTGGAACTACTTCGGAGGCCTGGGAACCGCCGGCGCCTTCGGGCACGTGGGCATCACCGGCACCGTGGCCTGGGCAGACCCCGGGCGCCAACTGATCTGCGTCCTGCTGAGCACCCGCACGGCCGCCCACCAGGACGGCTTCCTGCTCAAGAGCATCTCCAACATGGTGCATGCAGCGGTCATCGGAGGATGAACGGGATGGAACGCCGACGTTTTCTCAAGCTGGCCGGGACGGCGGTGGCGGCCGCGGCGGCTCCCTGGCCGCTGCCGGCGGGGGCCTCGGCGCCCTGCAAGATCGCCGCCTTGGCCACCACCTACCACGTCCGCTCCCACGCCGACAACTTCATCACCCGCTTCCTGGAAGGCTACTGGATCAACGACCGCTACACCCCCCCTCCCTGCCGGGTGGCCTCGCTCTACGTGGAGCAGGAGCACCCTGCCGACATCAGCGCCCGCCTGGCCGGGAGCTGGGGGGTGGGCCGCTACCCGACCATCCGGGAGGCGCTCACCCTGGGTGGAGACACCCTGGCGGTGGACGGCGTCCTGCTCATCGCCGAGCACGGCGACTACCCCACCAACGTCAAGAACCAGAAGCTCTACCCCCGGTACGAATACATGGAGGAGATCGTGAGGGTCTTCCGCCAATCGGGCCGGGCGGCGCCGGTCTTCAACGACAAGCAACTCTCCTGGGACTGGGACCAGTCCAGGCAGATGGTTGACTGGTCCAGGGAGCTGGGATTTCCGTTCATGGCGGGCTCCTCGGTATCGGTGACCTTCCGCCGCCCCGAGCTGGACTTCCCTCTGGAGACCCCATTGGAAGAGGCCATGGCGGTGGGCGGCGGCTGGGTGGCCGACGGCGGGCTGTTCCACCTGCTGGAAACCCTGCAGTGCTTTGCCGAGCGCCGCAGGGGCGGCGAGACCGGGGTGAAGGCGGTGCAGTTGCTGGCCGACGACGCCGTGTGGAAGGCAGCCGACGAAGGAAGGTTCAGCCGGGGACTGCTGGAGGCCGCCCTTTCGCGCGGAGCCAGGGTGACGCCCGGTCCGGTGGAGGAGAAGGCCCCGCAGCCGGTGGCCTGCCTGGTGGAGTACAGCGACGGTTTTCGCGGCAGCGCCCTGGCCCTGGGCGGCAAGGTAGCCGAGTACCTGGCCGCGGTCCGGATCGAAGGTCAGGCGGCGCCCCGGTCCACCCTCTGCTACATTCCGATCGAGAACTCCAACAACTTCAGTCCGCTGGTGGATTCCATCGGGCGCATGTTCACCCGGGGCGCCCTGGACTACCCGGTGGAGCGCACCCTGCTGACCAGCGGGACCCTCTCCTTTCTGATGGAGTCCTGGCACCGCGGCCAGGTTCGCATCGAGACGCCCATGCTCGACATCGCCTACCGCGCGCCCAAAACCTCCTACTATGCCCGTGGCCGGGGGGCCTGAGATGAGAGCCCCGGGAATCTACGCCATCCACACCCGGCTGTTCGACCTGGTGGGGCGCCGCACTCCCATCGTCAAGGTGGCGGGCGGCTTCGGGCGGCTGACCGGGCCGCTCTTCAGCCGCATCGGCTACCTGCTGTTCAGCGATTCCCGCGGCGGCAGGATCTGCCGGTGGACCCTCTCCCCCTGGGAAGAGGAGCCCCTGGGAGGCCGGCTCACCACCTACCGGGTCTGCACCGGTGAGCCCCAGGGGATCACCTTCGACCATCAGGGCCGGCTGCTGATGTGCGAAAGAAACCCCGGCAGGGTGGTTCGCCTGGAAAAGGACGGAAGCGCCACCGTGCTGGCCGAATACTACCGGGGCCGGCCCCTGGGCGCGCCCGACGACCTGGTCTACAACATCGACGGCAGCATCTTCTTCAGCGCCGCACCCGCTCCCGAGAGCTTCCAGGTCCGCCCCCCGGGGGACCGGCAGGAGGCTGCCTCCATGCCCCGTCCGGCCGTCTACCGCATCCCCCGCTCACAGATTCCGGGCGCAATCCGGCTGGAGCGGGCCTCCGGGGAATGCGGCCGGCCCACCGGCGTGACCCTGGGGCCCAGGCAGAACCGGCTCTACGTGGCCGATGCCCGCCTGCGGAACATTCGAGCCCACCCCATCCGGGACGACGGCGCCCTGGATAGCGGCCGGGTCATCGCCGAGTTTCCCTCGCAGGACCCCGGAACCCCGGGCGGCCTCAAGACCGACGAGGAGGGCCACCTCTACGCCTGCGGCCCGGGCGGCCTGTGGGTCTTCTCCCCCGATGGCGCCCAACTGGGCGCCATCGTCACCCCCGAGCCTCCCACCAACTGCGGTTGGGGCCGAGGCTTCCGGGGCCTCTACATCACCACCGGGACGTCTCTCTATTTCGTGGAAACCAAGGTGCCGGGGACCCGCACCTATTGAGGCGCTTCGATCACTTCCAGTAGAGGCGGGAGGCGTTCCCACCCATGACGGCCCAGACCTCTTCCCTGGAAAGATAGGGAGCGAGGCGCTCCAGCCACTTCAGTGCCCTGAGGTAGCCGGACTTCAGCAACACGTGGGGAAAATCGCTCCCCCAGATCAACCGTCCGGGACCGAACTGATCGTAGAGAACCCTCAGCAGCTCGGCGCAGTCCTGGTGGGGATAGGGCTGGCGCGAGCAGTAGTAGGCTCCGGAGACCTTCACCCGGACGTTGGGGAGGTCGGCCAGTTGGAGCAGCGGCTGAAAGACCGCCGTCCTGGGGCCGGTCCCGACCGGGGGATGGGCCATGTGGTCGATGACAACCTGAACGTGGGGAAACCGCCGGGCCAGGGCCGCCGCCGCCGGCAGGTGGGCGAACCCCGTCAGCAGGTTCACCACCACCCCCAGCCGCCCGGCCGCCTTCCACAGTCCGAAGGTGGAGGGATGGCCGAAGACCTCACCCTCTGCGGGCACCTCGGGGCGCAGCCTCAGTCCCTTGCATCCCCTCTCGCCGGCCCAGTACTCCAGCCGTTCAGCCGCCTCCGGCTTGCGGGGATCCACCACGCAGACCGCCTTGTAACGGTCGGGCTCGCCCGCGGCGGCCTCGGCCACGTAGCTGTTGTCCTCCCCCGGATAGAGCGGCTGCACCAGCACCGCGCGATTCACCCCGTACTCGTCCATGTACTGGGCGAACAATTCCAGGGGAACGTCGCACTGGGGGCTGACGGTGGTGGCCCCCGGGTCGGGATAGTCGGGCGCCGGCCTCCATACGTGCAGGTGAGCGTCCACGATCATGCCAGCCTCCGGTTGGACCCATCAATTCGGGGTGAAAATTCTATGAAATATCGGTGACAGAGGCAAGAGGGATATACTCTGTTGACGCTCCTCGGGCGGCTTCCTTAAGATGGATGGCTTCGCCCCGGCCGGAGACCTGCCGGGGCCGCCAGCTTCCATGCGCATCGGCATAGACATCGGCGGCACCTTCACCGACATCGTGTGCGTCACGCCCGAGGGGTCCCTGCTGGTGCGCAAAGTTCCCTCCACCCCCGACGACTACAGCCGATCGGTGCTGGAATGCCTGCCCGGCCTCTTTCGGGAAGGGGGATCGGGACCGGACCGGGTCCAGGAAGTCATCCACGGGACCACGGTGGCCACCAACGCCCTGCTGCAGGGCAGCGGGGCCCGCACCGCCCTGATCACCACCCAGGGGTTTCGGGACGTGCTGGAGCTGCGGCGCATCCGCATGCCCGAGCTCTACAACTGGGACTGGGACAAGCCGCCCGACCTGGTCCCCCGGCGCCTGCGCCGGGAAGTCCCCGAAAGGGTGGACGCCCGGGGCACGGTGATCCATCCCCTGGATTGCCGCCGGGCCGAGCAGGCCATCGACGAGATCGCCGACTCCGGGGTCGAGTCCCTGGCCGTCTGCCTGATCAACTCCTACGCCAATCCGGAGCACGAGGAAAGGCTGGCCGAGCTGATCCGGCAAAAGCACCCGGACCTGCCGCTCAGCCTTTCCAGCCACATCCTGAGAGAGGTCCGGGAGTACGAGCGCACCGCCACCACGGTGGTCAACGCCTACGTGCTCCCCATCGTCGAGCGCTACGTCCGGTCGCTGCAAGCGGCCTTCGCCAGGCTGGGCATGGGAGCGCCCCTGCTCATCATGCAGTCCAACGGCGGCGTGATGACCGCCGAGGCCTGCCGGCGGCAACCCGTCTACATCATCGAGTCGGGCCCGGCGGCCGGGGTGATCGCTTCCCGGGAGCTGGCCAGGCGCATGGACCTGGACAACGTCATCACCTTCGACATGGGCGGCACCACCGCCAAGGCCTCCATCATCGAAGAGGGCGCCCTGCAGATCGCCGCCGAGTACGAGGTGGGCTCCTCGCTTTCCAGCGTCAGCCGCCTGATCAAGGGCGGGGGGCACCTGATCCGCATTCCGGCCATCGACGTGGCCGAAGTGGGCGCCGGGGGAGGCAGCATCGCCTGGCTGGACGCCGGAGGGGCCTTGAACATCGGGCCGCGCAGCGCCGGGGCCTCGCCGGGACCGGTCTGCTACGACCAGGGAGGAACCGAGGCCACCATCACCGACGCCAACCTGCTGCTCGGCTACATCAACCCCGAGGGGCTGGTGGGCGGCGGCCTGCCCCTCAACCGCCGCAAGGCCGAGCAAGCCCTGTCGGAACAGATCGCCCAGCCCCTGGGTCTGGACCTGATCGAGGCGGCCTACGGCGTGCACCTGCTGGCCAACTCCACCATGATCCGGGCGGTGCGGGCCGTCTCCACCGAGCGCGGCCGCGACCTGAGGGATGCCGTCCTGTTCGCCTTCGGGGGCAGCGGACCCATTCACGCCTGCGGCATGGCGGGCTCGCTGGAGATGAGCCGGGCGGTCATCCCCCTCCATCCCGGACTCTTCAGCGCCTTCGGGCTGCTGTCGGCCGACATCGAGCACCATCGGGTCCAGACCTGCTACCAGGACTCCCGCAACGCCGACCTGGAACGGCTCAACCGGCTCCTGGAGCGCATGGAGTCCGAGGTGACGCGGCTGCTGGAGGAAGAGGGGTTCGCTCCCAACGAGATCCGGATTCTGCGCAAAGCCGACCTGCGCTATTCCGGCCAGTCCTTCGAGCTCTCCCTACCCCTTCCCGAGGGCCCCCTGGACGCCGGCGCCGTCCGCCGCCTGGAGGAGGCCTTCGACGAGGAGCACCAGAAGACCTACGGGCATCGAGCCCGTCCGGGGGAGGCCTACACGCTGGTCAACCTGCGCCTGATCGGCCGGGTGGCCCAGCGGCGCAGCCTGCTGCACGGGGGGGCGCCCGCCGCCGCGGCCCGGCCCGTCCATTCCCGCCGCAGGGCCTACTTCGGCCCCGAGCAGGGGTGGATGGAGTGCCCGCTGCCGGCCAGGACCGACCTGGAGAGCCCACGCCGGGGCCCCCTGCTGATCGACGAGTTCGACACCACCATCGTGGTCCCTCCCGGGTGGCGAGCCCGGGCCGACGGCGCCGGCAACCTGTCGCTGCGGCTGGCCAAACCCTCCGGCGAGGGGAACCGGCCCGGAAAGGTCCTGCCATGACCCCACAACGCGATTCCAGGGTAGACCCCATCACCCTGGGCCTGATCCGAAACACTCTCAGCAGCGTCGCCGACGAAATGGCCAACACCGTGATCCGGACGGCCTACTCCACGGTGATCCGAGACTGCATGGACTTCTCCACCGCCCTGTGCGACCGCGAGGGCCGAATGATCTCCCAGGGGGTCACCATCCCCTTCCAGTTGGGATCCATTCCCTTCGCCCTGGAGTCCACGCTGAACAAGTACCGGGGCCGGGTCCGTCCCGGGGACGTGTTCATCATGAACGATCCCTTCGACGGCGGCATCCACCTGCCCGACATCTTCATCTTTCAACCCGTCTTCCACCGGGATTCCCTGGTGGGATTCTCGGCGGTGGTGGCCCACCACCTGGACGTGGGCGGGCGGGTGCCGGGCAGCGCCGCCTGCGACAACACCGAGATCTTCCAGGAGGGCCTGCGCCTGCCGCCTCTGAAGCTCTACGAGGAAGGCCGTCCTTCGGAAAGCATCTTTCAGATCCTGGAGAAGAACGTGCGGGTCCCGGTGATGACCCTGGGAGACATTCGGGCCAAGCTGTCGGCCTGCAAGACCGGCGAGAAGGGCCTGCTCAAGCTGGTGGACCGCTACGGGTCCGAGGTCCTGGACCGCACCTACGAAGAGCTGCTGGACCTGACCGAGAGAGTGGTGCGGGCCGAGATCCGGTCCTGGCCCGACGGGGAGTACAGGTTCGAGGACTACCTGGACAACGACGGGGTGGAGGCCGGCGCCATCCCGCTCAAGGTGAAGCTGAGCGTGCGCGGGGACTCCCTGGAAATCGACTTCACCGGGAGCAGTCCCCAGGTGAAGGGCGGCATCAACTCGCCCTTTCCCTTCACCGTCTCCTGCTGCGGGTACGCGGTGCGCTCCATGATGCGGGCCGACATCCCCAACACCTCGGGCTTCTTCCGCCCCCTGGAGGTCATCGCCCCGGAGGCATCCATCCTGAACCCGGTCATGCCGGCCGCCTCCAGCATGCGGGGCGTGGTGGGCTTCCGCCTGTCGGACGCCCTCTTCGGCGCCCTGGCCCAGGTGCTGCCCGACCGGGTGCCGGCCGCGGGCGAGGGGGGCAACTCCCTCATCCTGATCGGCGGCTACCGCAAGGGGCGGGACCCCTTCGTCATGTTCGACCTGGTGGCCGGGACCTGGGGCGCCCGTCCCGACAAGGACGCCAACGACGGCCTGACCAACCCCGGAGCCGTCATCTCCAACATCCCGGCCGAACTGATGGAGCTGGAATACCCGGTGCGGCTGGAACAGTATGCGCTGGCAGTGGACAGCGGCGGGGCCGGCCGCTACCGGGGCGGCCTGGCCGTGATCCGGGACTGGCGCTACCTGGGGGAGGAGCCGGCCAACCTGACCATCCGCTCCGACCGCCGGGAGCATCTGCCCTACGGCCTCTACGGCGGTCAACCGGGCTCCGGATCCATGAGCATCCTGAACCCCGAGCGGGAGAACCAGCGGACCCTCCCCACCATGGTGACCGAGACCATGCAGCCGGGGGAGCTCATCCGCCACATCCAGCCCGGAGGCGGCGGCTGGGGGGACCCGATGACCCGCGACCCGGAAGCCGTCCGCCGGGACGTGCTGGACGGCAAGGTGTCCGTAGAAGCCGCCAGGGAGTCCTACGGAGTGGTTCTAAGGACCGGCAGCCTGGAGGTTGACGGGGAGGCTACGAGGCAGCGGCGTGGGGGAATCCACCGAGGCGGCGCTTCGTGAGTTGAGGTCGGCGGGGGTGGGCGGAGGGGCGTTTTGGTAGGGCTGTGCGTTTCGGGAGGGTGCTTTCTATTCGCCGCATTCGCGGCTGGGTTGGTGCAAAATCGAAGCGACCCCGGGTTGCCACCCGGGGCTACACGAGGCCGCTGCTACGCAGCTCTATAAGGATGGCTTGTAAGGATCGTCTAGCCAGATTACTGACTCCAACCGCAGCTTCGCAGCTCCCACTCAAGTTACGACACTGCTATGGGACGGATTTTTTCAATTTATCTTCGGATGTCACGTGGGGAGACCGATCACCCGTGGTGTTCAGCCTCGAAGAGGTAACGAGCGTCGAACTCGATTTGGTGGCGTTTCAGGAATTCGGTGTATTCTTCTTCGAAGGTTTGTGTCCGATGATGTTCGCGCTGATGGAGGATGTAGGTGCGAACGGATGCGATCTTGGAATGGCTCACGGTGAATGCGCCGAATCCCCTTTGCCATTCCAGGCGTTTCTCGGTTTCAGGGAGTCCGTTGGCCCATCTTCCGGAGTGGGCCTTGATGTCCCGAACCATACCGGAAACGGAACTCGCCGCCGAGAAATTGGCCAATAGGTTCAGGTGATCTTCAATGCCGCCGATTTCGATCAGGTGGCCATCCCGATTCCGAATGACCCCTCCGATATACCGGTAGAGCGGTTCCCGGATCTGCTCCCGAATCGATTTGACGCGGCGTTTGGTGCCAAACACCACATGGTAGGTCAGTTTGGTGTAGCTGCCCACGGCTGTCTCCCTCCATTGAGTTTCGTTGGCTGACACCAGCGGACTCTTGCTGAGGCCGCGTTTGCGGCACAATTATGTGAGGGAGAAAGGGGTCTATTTTGGATCGATACGTCCACGCGGCGTCGCGATACAGTGGTTCTATTAAATCGTCGCGTTCATGCAGTGTCGTAACTCAAGGGGGAGCTGCGAAGCTGCGGTTGGCGTGGCGAACCGATGAAACGTCTCTTACAGGCCATCCTTATAGAGCTGCGAAGCAGCGGCCTCGTGTAGCCCCGGGCGGCAGCCCGGGGTTGTATCGGTTCTGCACCAACCCAGCCGCGAATGCGGCGAATAGAAAGCACCCGTTCGGAAAGGTATTGCATCCCCAAAGAAACGCCGCCCCACGTCCCGGTCACCCGCGGCTGCCGTCCTACGCCCGGTTACCGCCGTAAGCGCCTCCAATCAGGTCGCCCCGCTGAAACCGCGACAGCGAGAAGCGGCTGATGTCGGCGGTGCGGGCCCGGCCGCCAACGATCTCCTCGGCCATCAGCTCGCCCACGCCCGGAGCGATCTTGAAGCCGTGGCCGCTGAAACCGGCGCACATGTAGAAGCCCTCGACGCCCTCCACCCTCCCCAGGATGGGATTCCAGTCGGGCGTCACGTCGTAGAGGCCGGTATAGGCTTCAATCGCCAGCGCCTTGTCGAAGGAAGGAAAACGCTGCAGGAACCTGTCCCGGGTCTCCCGGATGAAGTCGGCATCGGCCGAGCGCTCGTAGCCGTCGGGGTCCACTTGCCGGTACTCCTTGGGAAATCCGCGGCCCACCAGGGTGCGCGAAGACAGGTGGGGACGGTAGTAAATGGCCTTGGCCATGTCCGAAAACACCAGGCGGGGAGGACCGCCCACCTCGGAGGTCTCCATCAGGATCTCCTCCTCCCGAGTCACCTGGATGGGCGCCTCCACCCCGGCCCAGGCGGCCACCCTGCCGGCCCAGGGACCGGCGGCGTTGACCACCACCTCGGTCGAGATCTCTCCCTGTGAGGTGCGCACGCCGGCGATCTTCCCTCTCTCCACACTCAAGCCCTCCACGGGCGTCAGGGGCAGCAGGTGACCGCCCCGATCCCGGAAACGCCCCGCGTAGGCGGCGGTGGCGGCATGGGGGTCGGCGTAGCCCGCCCCCGGCTCCCAGGCGATCCGGTGCACGCCGCTCAGGTCGATCCGGGGCTCCATCTCCAGCAACTGCCGCCGGTCGATCTCGCGGGTGTCGATGCCCAGGCTCCGCTGCATCTCCAGGTTGCGGCCGAAGCCCTCGGAGACGTATTCGGGGACCAGGAAGGCCCAGCCGCAGTTCACGAACCCCGGGCTGCCGCCGATCTCATCGTCGAAATGGTGGAAGATCTCCACCGACCGCTTCACCAGCCGCACCAGGTCGGGATGGGAATAGTGCTGCCGGATGATGGCGGCCGAACGGCCCGTCCCTCCCGAGGCGATCAGCCCCTTCTCCAGCAGGACCACCTTGCGCAGCCCGGCCTTGGCCAGGTTGTAGGCCGTGCTGGCGCCGTTGACTCCGGCTCCGATCACCACCGCGTCGGCTGTCCGGACCATCTTGCCTCCTTGTCCCTTCCCCGCCGCCGACCGGCCTGGCAGCGCATGGGGGTACGCCGCGGCTCTCCGCGGCCTTGCAGCCTCAAGGTGTCCGGCTTCCCACCCGATGGGCCAGCTCCCGGTAGCCGGCGGCCCGCTGCCGGATGTCGTCGGCCAGCAGCAGGTCCCGGATGACGGCCACCGAGTCCACTCCCGACTCGAACAGCGGCCGGACGTTCTCCAGGGTGATCCCGCCGATGGCCACCAGCGGCTTGGCGACTTGCTCCCGGATGGCTTGAAGCTCCTTCCGGTCCACCACCGGATCGGGATTTTCCTTGGTCCGGGTGGGAAAGACCGGGCCGATGGCCACGTAGTCCACGGGGCTGCCCCGGGCCTGGCGGGCTTGCTCCAGCCCATGGGTGGAGAGGCCGATGATGGCCTGCTCGCCCAGAATCCTGCGGGCCTCGGCGGCCGGCAGGTCCTCCTGGCCCAGGTGGACCCCGTCGGCCCCGCTGACCCAGGCCAGGTCGGCGCGGTCGTTGACGATGACCTTCAGCCCGAGAGGGCGCGCCAGAGACACCAGCCGGCGGCACTCCCGGAACAGGTCCCCGGAAGAGAGATCCTTGCCCCTCAGTTGGACCCATTGCACCCCGGCGCCGGCCAGACCGGCCAGGACCGGTTCCGGCGGCCGCTGCAGCACCGCCAGGTCGATGATGGGGTAGAGCGGAAAGAGCTTTGCGCCTTGGGACGGCATGGGCCTGAAAGGAGCGCCCCCTGCTCTGCCGAGACCGAAGCCACCGGGTACCGGCCCCTGGGGCGCCGGCCCGCGGGTCAGGCGTAGCGCTCCATGAACCCGGTATCCAGGCGGCCGGCCAGGAAATCGGGTTCCTTCATGATCCTCTGGTGCAGCGGAATGGAAGTGCGCACGCCTTCAACGATGAACATTTCCAGGGCCCGCTCCATCCGGCGAACGGCTTCCGGGCGGCTGGGCGCGTGCACCACCAGCTTGGCGATCAGGGAGTCGTAGTAGGGAGGAACCTGGCATTCGGAATAGACGGCCGTGTCCACCCTCACGCCTGTGCCCCCCGGCACGTGGAAGGCGGTGATTCTGCCCGGAGAGGGTCTGAAGGTCTCGGGGTCTTCGGCGTTGATCCGGCATTCGATGCTGTGGCCCCGAAGACCGGGCGGCTCCTTCAGCTCCAGGGGCTCCCCGGCGGCCATCCGAATCTGCAACTCGACCAGGTCCACGCCGGCGACCATCTCGGTGACCGGATGCTCCACCTGAATCCGGGTGTTCATTTCCATGAAATAGAAGTTGCGGTCTTCGTCCACCAGGAACTCCACCGTTCCGGCGCCGGAGTATCCCACCTCGGCCAGCGCTTCTTCCACCTGCCTGCCGATCCTTTCCCGAATGTCCTCGTCCACGATCACGGAGGGCGATTCTTCGATCAGCTTCTGGTGCCGCCTCTGGATGGAACACTCCCGCTCCCCGAAGTGAACCACCCTGCCGTGCCGGTCCCCCATCACCTGAAACTCGACGTGGCGCGGCTTTTCCAGGTACTTCTCCAGGTAGAGATCGGGTACCCCGAAGGCCAGTCGAGCTTCGTTCTCGGCCATGGAAAAGGCGGAGGACAACTCGCCGGGGCTGCGCACGATTCTCATGCCGCGCCCCCCTCCCCCGGCCGCGGCCTTGACGATGACGGGATAACCGATGCCCGAGGCGACCTCCAGCGCCTGATCCAGGGAATCCAGGGCCCCCTGGCTCCCCGGCAGCACCGCCAGTCCGGCCTGGACCATGCGGGCCCGGGCCCGGGCCTTGTCTCCCATCAGCCGGATCACCTGGGGCGAGGGACCGATGAAGCGGACGTTGCAAGCTTCGCAGACCTCGGCGAAGTAGGCGTTCTCGGCCAGGTAGCCGTAGCCCGGGTGAACGGCGTCCACGTCGGTGACCTCGGCCGCGCTGATGACGCTGGGTATGTTGAGGTAGCTCTCGGAGCTGCGGGCCGGACCCACGCAGACGGCTTCGTCGGCGAAGCGGACGTGCAGCGAGTCCCTGTCGGCCTCCGAATATACGGCGACCGTCCGGATGCCCAGCTCCCGGCAGGCGCAGATCACCCGCAGTGCGATCTCGCCGCGGTTGGCCACCAGGATTTTCTTGAACATGAAGACTTCCGCCGCTTCGGGGGCGGGTTCGACCCGCCTCTTCGAAGTCTTGGGAGGGGCTCAGGCTGGAGGGGGGACCGAAGGAGATCCGGCACGGTCCCGGGGAAGGCCTCCGGCCCGGCCGCCGGCGCCCGGTCCAGACCGCAGATCATCCCGTTCGGCGAATCCCGAAAAGCGCCTGGTTGTACTCCACGGGCTCGCCGTTGTTCACGTAGATCTCCGCAATTTCCCCGTCGGCATCCGAGGGAATCTCGTTCATCAGCTTCATGGCCTCGACGATGCACAGGGTCTGCCCCGACCGCACCCTGTCCGCCACCTGGACGAAGGGGTCGGCGTCCGGTTTGGCCGCCCGGTAGAAGGTCCCCACCATGGGGGATCGAATCACGTGCAGGTCGGGCTCGGCGGCCTCGGGAGGGGGTGTCCCCGCGCCCGCGGGGGATTCCGCTCCGGCAGCGTCCGACGGTTCCGGGACGACTCCTCCGGTGGTGCTCTCCACCGTCACGGTGGGCGAGCCGGCCGGTGATGAGGGGGCCTCCTTGCGGATCCTGATCTTGACGCCGGTGCGCTCCAACTCCAGCTCGGTGATCCCGCTGTCGCAAACCGCCTGAATCAACTCCCTGATCTGATCGATGTTCATCCGGTCGCTCCTCTTGCCTCCCGGCCGCCGGCGCGGTCCCACTACCGGCCTATCCGGCCGCGGCAGAGGCCGCCTTCGCCGGAATAGCGGCTAAGTACACTATAACATAAATACTAATACGTATTATTGCCGGTCTTTCGAAGGATAATTGAGGTATACTGGACAGCCGGGAGGAGTCCAGAATGCCTCGCAAAAGCCCCTATCAGATTCGATTGAGCCAGTCCGAGGCCAAAGAGCTTCACAGACGAGCCCATAAGTATACGTTGCCGTATTTTCAGGTTCAACGCGCTCAGATGATCTTGCTGGCTGCCCAAGGACTGTCCAATCACCAAATCGCTCAGCACCTGCGTGTCGGACGGGATGTCGTCAGTAAATGGCGCAAGCGTTTCTTTCAACAGCGCTTGGGCGCTCTGGAGGATCTCAATCGCTCGGGCCGCCCCCGAGCTTTTCCCCCCAGAGATCGTTGTTCAGGTTAAGGCCCTGGCCTGCGAGTTGCCTGCCCGCCAGGGCGTTCCCCTCTCGCGTTGGAGCCACCACGATCTGGCCCGACAGGTCTGTCAATCGGGACTGGTAGCTTCCATCAGCGGGACCACCATCTGGCGCTGGCTCCATGAGGATGCCATCCGGCCTTGGCAGCATCGTTGCTGGCTGTTTCCCCGCGATCCAGACTTTTTCGCCAAGGCCAGCCGCCTGCTCGATCTCTACCAAGGCGTTTGGGAGGGTCAGCCTCTCCGCCCGGATGAGTTCGTCGTGTGCGCCGACGAGAAAACCTCCATCCAGGCCCGCCAGCGTTGCCACCCCTCTCTGCCTCCCCGGCCCCACTCGCCTCTCAAGATCGAGCATGAGTATCGCCGCCTCGGAGCCTGGGCCTATCTGGCCGCCTGGGATGTCCACCGAGCCAAGATCTACGGCCGTTGCGAAGCCCGCAGCACCATTGTCACCTTCGACCGCTTGGTTCGACAGGTCATGAATCAGGACCCCTACCGCCATGCCCGTCGGGTCTTTTGGATCGTTGACAACGGCACCTGTCACCGGGGTCCGGCTTCGATTCAACGCTTGCAGGGGCGTTATCCCAACTTACGCCTGATTCATGCTCCCATCCACGCCAGTTGGCTCAATCAAGTCGAAATCTATTTCTCCATCGTCCAGCGCAAGGTTCTTACCCCCAATGACTTTCCCTCCCTGTCGGCTCTCTCCCGGTGCCTGCAACAGTTCGAACGTCATTACCAACGCTTGGCTCAGCCGTTCCAATGGAAGTTCACCAGAAACCACCTTCGCGACCTCCTTGCGCGACTCGACATGGCCGCCTAATATACGTAGCCATACTTATGAATCGGTGTACTAAGTATAGCCAGAGCTACCGGCAATTACAACATCCACCCAGGACCACGAAGTCACCCCAGGGTCAGGAGAGAATGGTCCACGAAGGAATCCACAGGGGGTATGAAGCAGGACCGGAAGACTATTGTTGTCTCTGTTCACTTCCGATCGGTCCGCCCATCCTGTTCTTGATCCAACCGAGGTCGGTAGCGACCTTGCCCATTTCGATTTGAAGACCGGAAACGTCTTTTCGGAGATCGGACAACTCAGCCTTGACGCCTTGGATGTCCGTCCTGGTTTCCTTTCGGAGCTCGGACACTTCACCCTTGACGCCCTGGATATCTGTCCTCGTTTCCTTTCGGAGCTCGGACACTTCACCCCGGACACCCTGAATGCCCGTCCCCATTTCGGTCCTGACACCATCAATTTTCGTATTGAGGTCCGTCCTGACACCACGGATTTCCCTTCTGAGGTCCGTCCTGACACCGTCAATTTCCGTTCTGAGGTCGGTCCTGACACCGTCAATTTCCGTACCGAGGTCCGTCCTGACATCACGGATTTCCGTTCCGAGGTCGGTCCTGACACCGTCAATTTCCGTTCTGAGGTCCGTCCTGACACCGTCAATTTCCGTACCGAGGTCCGTCCTGACATCACGGATTTCCGTTCCGAGGTCTGTCCTGACACAATGAATGTCCGTTCCGAGGTCTGTCCTGACACCACGGATTTCCTTTCTGAGGTCGTCGATGTTCCTGCCAATGGCGGCATGGGCTTGGCTTGCATTGCGCCATAGCCCCACACCTACCCCAATGATCGCAATGAGGAGGGTCAAAACGGAACCAAACCCAAACAAGGGCAACCACTGGATCAACTGGTCGTCCACCGCCCACTCCTTTCGCCTTGTCTACTACAACGCTATCCCGGTCTACACGGTTTACAGAAAGTCCTTGAGAGCCCAGACAAAGAGGAAGCCTACCATCACCCGCACAAGCCATTTGGTTTCTTGCAGGCCCTTTACTTCCGCTTCGATCCGGGACAGGCGGTTGTTGAAGTCAGCGATTTCCTCTGCGGCTTCCCGCGCCATTTCCTCGGAAGCACCTGCATCCCGCAGAGCTGCGAAAGTCTTGGACAACATGATGCTCATCACCAGTCACCCCTTTCCGTATTCTCGATAGCAATTCTAACATGGTCAAACCCAATCGGTTTCCGCACGCCGCAGTGTGCCCTTTCGGTCTTACGTTCCCCTTCGTGGACAATTCTTTTCCCCTGGCGCAGCTCGCGGATCCCCTTCACCGATTCCCCGGTCCTACAAAATCCGCGGCGAAAGGAAGAACAGCAGTTCCCGGGTTTCCCGCACCAGGGAGCGGTTGCGGAACAGGGCGCCCACGATCGGGATATCGCCCAGCCCGGGCACCTGGCCGCGGCTGTCCTGCCGGCTGTCGATGAGTATTCCCCCGATCACCACCGTGCCGCCGTTTTCCACCAGGATGGTGGTGGTGGTCTGGTGGGTGTTGACGGTGGGAATCCCCTGGACCTGGCGGGAAAAATCGGGAGTGGAATTTTCGATGTCCACGCTCAGCAGGATGGCGTCCCGACGGGTGATCTGCGGGGTCACGGTGAGCCGCAGCACGAAATCGATGAAGCGAGCCGAGACGGTGTTGTTCACGGTGGTCTGGATGGGGATCTGGATCCCCTGCTTCACCACCCCTTGCACGTTGTTCTGGGTCAGAATCCGGGGCTTGGAGAGCAGCTTGGCGTTCCCCTTGCGCTCGGCGGCGGTGATGAGGGCGTCCAGAACAAGATCGGCCGCCAGGCCGGCCGCGAGGCTCAGGGGGCTGGCGGGCAGGCCCGTTCGCAGGTCGAGGCCCAGCCGCGGGCGCTTCTCCCGCGCCGTCGGCTCTCCGCCGGAGCCGGGAGCATCCAGCACCGGAAAGCGGCTGAAGTCAGGGTCGGGACTCGATTCCTCCTGCTGCTCTCCCCGCCCCTGCCCCCCGTAGAGCGCGCTCCATCGAATCCCGACGTCCTGCAGGAAGCTCCGGCTGGCAGCCACCACCCGGGCTTCGATCTCCACCTGGCGGACCTTGCGGTCCAGTTGGCCCAAGAGGGCCTCCACCGCCTTCAGTTTGGAAGGAATGTCAGAAATGACCAGGGCGTTGGTGCGGTCATCCACGATGATGTCTCCCCGGGGGGAGAGCGCCTTCTTGAGGACAGGGCTCAGTTGGGCCGCCTTGGCGAAGCTGGGCCGGCGAATCCGGGTCTCGAGCTCGGCGGCCGCCACCCTGGCCTGAGCCAGCCGCTGTTGCTGCTGCTGTTCCGCCTCCAGGGTCGACAGCCTGGCGATCCTGAGCACGTTGCCGCTCAAGCGCCTGCCCATGCCCTGATTCTCCAGCACCACCTCCAGGGCCTGGTCCCAGGGCACCTCCTTGAGAAACAGGGTGAGTGCCCCTTCCACGTCGGGGTCCAGCACGATGTTGAGGCCGCTGATGCCGCCGATGAGTCGAAAGAAGTCCTTGAGGTCGGCGTCTTTCAGCTCCAGGGAGATCCTTTCCCCCGTGTAGCCGGCCTCGGCCGGGGAATCCGCCGGCCGCTCCTCGGCCGAGGGCCCGGGTGGCGGTCCGCCCGACTCCGCCGCCCCGCACCAGCCCCAAGGCCCGGCGACTCCCTGCCAGCAGAGCCACAGCCAGCATCCCCATCGAACCGCGCCAAGCCGGGAGTCACCTCTCATGGCCGGCCTCCTCCGTCCCCGGATGCAGCTTCTTGACCACCCGGACGGTCCGAGCGCGTCCAACCCCACCGTCAACCCGCTGGGCAAAGACCACGCCGTCCCCCACGATCTCCAACACCTGCCCGTCGAACAGGCGATCGCCCTTCTTCAGCAGAAAGGACCGGTCCCGCAGACCGGTGGCCAGGGCCGTGAATTCCCCTCCGGCCTTCACCAGCCCCACCAGCCTCAGCTCCGATACCCGTTGTCCCTTCAGGCCCCGCGGCCTGGCGGCGGCGGGAGCCTCGGGAGGAGCGGACTCGGGCGCCCGCGGGAGGCGGAACGGATCGCGCCTCCCCCTGGCTCGATAGGAGTAGGCGGTGGGCCGCTCCGGGGGCGCGGGATCGACGGGGGCCTCGACGGCGGAGGCGGCCGGCCGGTAGCGATGGAGAACGGCGGTGAGATCGGCGGTGAGCGCGTGGGGGGAATCCTCCCGGCCGGCGGCCGAGACCCGCAGGTCTTCCAGGCTCACGAGGGGGGCCAGCCCGGCCAGCTTGCCGCAGAAGCCTCCCAGGTCGTGGTAGGCTCCGGCCAGCACCAGCCCGTGGCTGTGCCGGGAAAAGGTCTCGCCCTCCTGTCCGGGCATCTTCCGAATCCCCTTCACCTTCAATCCCGACTCCACTGCCGCCTCTTGCAGTTGACGCAGCAGGCCGGTCGCCGGTTCCTTCTCCGGGAGCGCCGCCCGGAGGCTCGCCAGCCTGGAGGCCAACCGCCGGTTCCGGCTCGACCGGTCGCGGAGCTGCTGCTCCAGTTCCGCTCCCTCTCCCAACTCCCGGCTCAAGGCATCCAACTGCTGCCGCTGCAACTCGATCTCAGCCCCGAAGCCGGAGACCAGCAGATACCAGCCCAGTGCCAGGACCAGTCCCCCCAAAGCCAGAGGAATGCCCAGCCGTTCCAGCCAGGGAGGCATGCGGGTCGTGAGGGTCATTCCGAATCGGCCTCCTCAAGGGAAAGGGCGAAGGCGTAGTGACCGTCCTGCTCCTGGAAACGGATCAGCTCCACTCGATGGAATTCCCCGCTGCGCTGGAGACGAGCGATGAATGCCGAGACTCGCGAGGATTCCCCCGAGACCAGGCCGCGCAGCGAGAATGTCCCGTTCTTCCGGCTCAGTTCCTGAAGACGCAGCCCCGGAACCGCCTCGACGCAGTCGCTCAGCAGATCCAGCAGCCTGACCGGGCGCGCCTGGAGCGCCCTGAGCCGCTGGATGGCCCGGAGTCGCCGCTCCATCGACCGGCCCCCTTGTTCCAGGCCCTGGAGTCGCCGGGCCAGTTCCCGGTGTTGCTGCCGCTGATGGCGCGCCTGCTGAATCCGAGCCTCCAGGCTCCGGCTGCGGGCCGCCTGCTCCATGCGCCAATTCAGGACGACGGCGGCCGCGCCCAGGATCACCCCCAAGGCCAACAACCTCTGAAGCGCGCGATTCCGGCCCACCCGGCCCGACCGCGCCGGCGAACCCGCCGACCCGCCCCCCGCATCTCCCGCCAGGTTGATCCTAATCATGGAAGCCCCTCAGACCCAGGCCCACCGCCACCGCCAGGCTGGGAGCCTGCCGGTAGAGACTCTCCTTGTCGACACCTCTCCCGACGGCGATGCTCTTGAAAGGGTCCAAGGGCTCCAGGGGAAGATCGAGCCCGCTCTGCAGCCGCTCCATCAGCCCCGCCAACTCGGAGCATCCGCCACTCACGTACACCCGCTGGATGGATTCGCCCTCGGCGGCGGCTTCGAACAGGTCCAGGCTCTTGCGAGTCTCCAGCAGCAGGGTCTCGGTCGCCGATTGGAGCAGTGCGCCCGACGGCCCCGCTTCCAGAGCTTCCAACGCACTCTCCTTCTTCATCCGCTCGGCTTCCTCGAAATCGATGCGGAGTTGCTGCTGCAGCAGTCCGGTCAACTGGTTGCCGCCGGCCGACAGGTCACGGGTGAACAGCGGGATGCCGCCCCGGGTCACCACCAGGTTGGTGACGCCGGCGCCGATATGGAGCAGGGCGGTCGTGACCGAGGAGCCCCGGCCGTAGTTGGCCTCGTAGGCGTTGTGCAGGGCGAAGCCGTCCACGTCCACGATCACGGGAGAGAGGCCGGCCCCGGCGATGGTTTCCAGGCGGCTCGCGACTCTCTCCTTGCGAGCCGCCACCAGTAGAACCTGGGTGTCTTCCCTGCCGGGGGCGCCTGCCAGAACCTGGTGGTCCAGATGCACTTCCGACAGATCGAAGGGAATCACCTGCCGGGCTTCCCACTGGATGGCTTCCACCAGCTCTTCCCGGCTCATGGCCGGCAGGGTGAGCTTCTTGACGATCACCGAGTGCCCCGAAACCGAGGTGGCCACCTTCCTGGCCCTGATCCGGCTTCGGCTGAAGAGCCTGCCGATGGCTTCCGCCACCGATTCCGCATCCTCGATGGCTCCCTCGGCCACCGCCCCCGGCTCCAGGGGCTCCAGTCCGACTCCAACCAGCTCGAAACCGGCCCGGACACGGCGCAGCTCCACCGCCTTGACGGCGCTGGATCCCAGGTCCAGGCCCGCCATATTTTCGGCTCTGGAGAACAGGCCCATCCGCAAGCTCCCGCATAGCGAATTGGAGAGGGAAATAGGAGGGAGAACGCGGCAGAGCCCGGCCCCCCGGAGAGAGCCGTGGGGGGCGATCTGCCCGCCCGTCACGGTCTGAAGAACCGAACGGGCCGACCTGCAAGGGAGATGCAGCGGTGAGGGAGTAAACAGGAAAATCTTAAGGTGAAAGGGAGCCGCTGTCAAGCCGGTCGACGCGAGAATACCCCCTTCAAGCCCGGCTCATGGTGGTATACTGACCAAGCAAGTCGTCAACACCCGAACCCCCAACTTGTCCGATCTCCCTCTCGGCAGGCGCGTCACAATGAAAGGAGCATCGACAATGAAAATCAGCCCGGAGTTGATCGCCATCGTCATTCTCGGAATATCCCTGGTCAGCCTTGGATGGAAGGTGACCGGAGACTTGCGCCAGGAAATTCACTACGTTCGAGCGGATGTATCCGATCTGCGGGAACGGATGGCGCGGTTGGAAGGGTTGTTCGAAGGCTTCACCAGAGGAGAATTGACAAAGGAAACGAAGTAACGGCAGCCTTCTCCGGGCTCGCGCCCGGGGCCGGACGCCGCCACCACCTGCGCAGCTTGTTGGAACCCCCGGGGCCGGCGCCCCGGTTTTGTGTCCATCGCTCCTCCAGCCACCGCGGCTCAGTCCCGCTCCTTCGGCCCAGTCTATTGTGGTACAATAACCCAGTAAGTCGTCAACATCCGATTCCACCAACTTGTCCGATCTCCCTCTCGGCAGGTGTGTCACACTGAATGGAGCATCGACAATGAAAATCAGCCCGGAGTTGATCGCCATCGGCATTCTCGGCGTATCCCTGCTCAGCCTTGGATGGAAGGTCTCATCCGATATCCGGCAGGAGCTGAAACAGGAAATCCACCATGTCCGAGAAGACGTGGCCCTGCTTGGCAATCGCATCGGCAGCCTGGAGCAGCGCATGGCTCGATTGGAAGGCTGGATCGAGGGTCAATTTACCGGGGAATTGGGGTTGAAGGCCAAGCCCGCCAAGTAGCAGCGACTTGCCGCCACTGTCCAGACGGCTTTCTGAAGCTCTCGGGCGGGCCCCGGGGGTTCTTGTCCATCGTTTCCCCAGCCGCCGCTCAGCTTCCCCTCCCTCGGCCGCCGCTTGTCGTGGTACAATAACCCAGTAAGTCGCCAACATCCGAACCCACCAACTTGTCTGATCTCCCTCTCGGCAGGTGCGTCGCAGTGAAAGGAGCATCGACAATGCAAATCAGCCCGGAGTTGATCGCCATCGGCATTCTCGGCGTATCCCTGGTCAGCCTTGGATGGAAGGTCTCATCCGATATCAAACGCGAGTTGAGGCAGGAAATTCACTACGTCCGGGCGGACGTGGCCGATCTCCGAGGGAATGTGGCTGCGCTGGGCAATCGCATCGGCGGCCTGGAGCAGCGCATGGCCCGATTGGAAGGCTGGATAAGGGGTCGCTTTACCGAGGAATTTGAGTTGAACGCCAAGCCCGCCAAGTAGCAGCCGACCGAGCGCGGCGCCTGCCTGCCGCTCGACAGGTTCGCTTCCCTTCGAGCCCGGCTCATGGTGGTATACTGACCGAGTAAGTCGTCAACACCCGAACCCACCAACTTGTCTGATCTCCCTCTCGGCAGGTGCGTCGCAGTGAAAGGAGCATCGACAATGAAAATCAGCCCGGAGTTGATCGCCATCGTCATTCTCGGGATATCCCTGCTCAGCCTCGGATGGAAGGTCTCATCCGATATCCGGCAGGAGCTGAAACAGGAGATTCACTACGTTCGAGGGGATGTAGCCGATCTCCGAGATCGGATGGCGCGGCTGGAAGGACTGTTCGAAGGGTTTACCAGGAGAGATTTGGTGGAGCAAAGGAAGTGACCACGGCATCCCCCGGGCTCACGCCCGAGGGTGGACGCTGACCCAACCTCAACGGCTTTCTGAAACCCCCGGTCCTGGCCCCGGGGGTTTCCTGTTTTCGCCGGCGGCGGAACCTGCCGCAGCTTGGGCGAGAACCACAAGGCCTCGGCTAAACCACGCCCCTACCGCGCCCCTACCGCGCCCCGATGCGACGCAAGGCCCGGGTGGCTGCCGACACCACCTCGGGGTCGTCGTCCTTCAACAGGGGCCGCAGCCTCTCGGCGGTAGCGCTGTCCCCGATCTGCCCCAGGACCAGGCAGAGCCTTCTGCGGATCAAGCGGTTGCTGTCATTCAGGTAGTTCACCAGTTGGGGCGACACCCTGGCCTTCAATTCGAGCAGGTAGGCCTGGGCCTGCTGGTGTCTCGTCCGCTCCTTGAGGGCCGCCACCATCTGATCCAGGTACTCCGCGCGCCCCAGGCTGTAGAGGGCGAAGCTCATGGCCAGCCGCGGGGCCGGCTTCTTCTCGGCCAGGAAGGCGCTCGACACATCTCCCGCCACCGAATCATCTCCCGCCCGGCCGATGCCCTCGGCGGCGAACTGGCGGTACCTGGATTCCCCGTCTCTCAGGTGGCGGCGGAACACGGGCAGCGAGGCGGCGTCGCCGATGAGCGCCATGGCCTCCAGGCAATTCAGCCGGACGTCGCGGCCGGGATTCTGATCGTAGAGTGTCTGAATCTGGGGGAGCGCCTCCAGGCTCTTGAACAACCCCAGGGTCAGGAGGGTCTCGTTGCGCACCTTCTTGTTCGTATTCAAAAGATAGGGCTGGATCTCCCCCGCCACCGACGGGTCCCTGATCTTGTAGAACGACCGCAGGATGGCCACCTGAAGATCGGGTTCGGCGCCGTTCATGCCCTCGACCATCTTGGGAATCGCCGCCCCTCCCCGCAACACCCCCAGGGCGTTGGCCGCGTAGAAGCGCACCTCTCCATGGGGGTCGCGCAGGCGCTCGGCGATGCCGTCGATGACCGCCGGCGCCACCGTCACGTCGGGCTCGATGACGGTATCGTCGCCGGCGCCCGGGCCGCTGAAGGGATTCAGCCGCCTGTAGAGGCGCTTGGCCTCCCGGGTCAGAAAGGAGCCGGCGTCCTTCTCGGTATAGAGGTTGACCAGGGCGATGACGGCCTCCCGGCGCACTTCCGGCACCCCGTCCTCGAGAGCGTTCAGCAACATGGTGACGGCGCCGGGATCCCTGATCAGACCCAGGGACCTGACGGCCGCGCGGCGAACCCCTGGGTCCTCGTCCCCCACCGCCCCCAGCAGCGGGGGGGTGGCTTCCCGGCTGAGCGTCTGGCCCAGCTCCCTGGCCGCCTTCCTGCGATCGCCGGCCTTCTTGCTCCTCAGCTTTTCCCGCAGTTCCTCGATCGAGTCCCCCATGGCGAAGGGGACCAGCGGAGCTCCGGCGGGGCTCAGGAGGAGCAACCCAATGGCCAGGCCGGCCAGCAGGATGCGGCAACCCTCTTTTCTCGCCCTCGATGAAACGCTCATGCTTGCCTCTTTTCTGAATCTGACCGATCCAATCCGGGAAGGGGCCGCACCCTTCCAGCCATGGCGGCCCCGAGCTCATTGTCCCATATTCCCGCGGTGGGGTACAGGCCCGGCGCGGGGCCGGCCAAGGCCATCCCACGCCGAACCCCATTGTAGGGGCAACCCTTGTGGTTGCCCTCCCTTGTGGTTGCCCGGTTTTTCCCGTTCGCCCGGCCAGCGCCGCCTATGGGGCGCCCACAAGGGACGCCCCTACGCTGAGGGTGGGTAGCGCCGGATAGTCCTGCGGGGCCGGCTCTCCAGGTACAGGACCAGGTAGAGCCCCAACCCCAGGCCGGCCGGCCCGCCGGTCGTGACCCGCGACCAGAGGGTGCTGCTCCAGACTCCAACCAGGTCCAGGCCGGCGTCCAGGCCCGTGAGCAGCAGCGGACCCGCCAGCAGGGCCCGATGGCCCAGCAACCAGGTGGAACGGCCGCGGGCCAGGGGCGCCGACAGCACTCCCAGGAACCCGCCCAGGTAGAGGGCCAGGCAACGGTTGCACACAGGCAGGAAGACGCCCGCCAGGCTGAGGGAGCGCTGGGGGTCCTGGTGGCAGAGGTGGGAAAAGACATACCGGACCGACAAGGCCGCCCCGGGCTCTCCGTGGAGAACCATCCAGGGGGACAGCAGGATGGCGGCGCAGCAGATCCCGGAACCCACCAGCAGAAGGGGCCAGGGCCACCGGCGGCGGGAGGGATGGTGGGAAGATCGGGTGGGGTTCATTGGAGGATGCCCCCGGGCTGTCGCCCGGGGCTACCCTGAGCCGCAGCTTCGCTGCTCCAAAAGGATGGATTTTTCAAGAGCGTTTCCCTGTGGGCGGGTCATTCAACTCCTGTCTCGCGCCGTCCGAACCCATACTTTCGACAGTCGGGACTATTGTGGTATTCTTTTCCGGTGAGCCGTCAACAACAAAACATCCTGGCTTGCCTGATCTCCCTCTCAGCGGGTCCGTTATAGTGGAAGGAGAATCAGCAATGACCATCAGCGCGGAATTGATTGCGATCGGCATTCTGGGCGTGTCCCTGGTCAGCCTGGGATGGAAGGTGACCGGAGACTTGCGCCAGGAAATCCACCGCGTATACGACAAGGTGACCGGAGACCTGCAAAAGGAGATCCACCTGGTACGCAAAGACGTTACCGTACTTGGCGATCGCATCGACCACCTGGATCATCGCATCGACCACCTGGATCACCGCATCGGCAACCTGGATCACCGCATCGGCAACTTGGATCACCGCATCGGCAACCTGGAACAGTCCATGGCCCGGCTGGAAGGCTGGATGGAGGGTCGATTTATCAAGCAACCGGAGTTGAAAGCCAAGCCGGCAACCAGCCGCTGATCGAGCCCGCCTGAGCCCCCGCACTTACGTAACCATCCCCCCTGCATAAAATTCATTCCCCCACGACGCTGCCGGACGCCTCCCCGGGCTGTCGCCCGGGGCTACCCTGAGCCGCAGTTACGCTGCTCGATAAGGATGGCTTTCTGAGAGCGTATCCCTGTGGGCAGGTCATTCAACTCCTGTCTCACGCCTTCCGAACCCATACTTTCGACAGTCGGGACTATTGTGGTATTCTTTTCCGGTGAGCCGTCAACAACAAAACATCCTGGCTTGCCTGATCTCCCTCTCAGCGGGTCCGTTATAGTGAAAGGAGAATCAGCATGACCATCAGCGCGGAATTGATTGCAATCGGCATTCTGGGCGTGTCCCTGGTCAGCCTGGGATGGAAGGTGACCGGAGACTTGCGCCAGGAAATCCACCGCGTGCGCAATGATGTCGCCAAGCTTGGTGATCGCATCGGCAGGCTGGAACAGCGCATGGCCCGATTGGAGGGCTGGATCGAGGCTCGATTTATCAAGCAGCCGGAGTTGAAGGCCAGACCCGCAACCAGCCGCTGACCGAGGGTCGCTCCCACCTGATCCTCGGCAGATACGTATCCATCTCCCTTGCACAAGATTCATTCCCCCACGACGCTGCCGGCGCTGGCAATCCGATGGCTTGCGCCGGGGCGTTTTTTTGGAGAAGCATTGCGTCACCTAACGGGTGCTTCCTATTCGCCGCATTCGCGGCTGGATCGGCGCAGAATCCATACAACCCCGGGCTTCCGCCCGGGGCTACACGCGGGCGCTGCTCCGCAGCTCTATAAGGATGGCCTGTAGGGGGCGTCTCGCCGGATAACCCACGTCAACCGCAGCTTCGCAGCTCCCCCAAAAATACGACACTGCCTGAACACCACGATTTATTTGGACCTCTCCCCCATAACCACGAAGGTGCATGGACGCAACGACATAAAATAGATCGCTTTCTCCCTCACATCATCGTGCCGCGAACGCGGCCTCAGCAAGGGTCCGTGGACGTTAGCCATCAGAAGAACCCAACGGAGGGAGACAAACGTGACCACCTACAGCAAACTGACCTACCATGTGGTATTCAGTACCAAGTACCGCGTCAAATCAATTCGGGAGCAGATCCGGGAACCGCTTTATCGATATATCGGAGGGATTATTCGGAACCGGGCTGGCCACCTGATCGAAATCGGCGGCATTGAAGATCACCTGCACATATTGGCCAATTTTTCGCCGGCATGTTCCGTTTCCGCTATGGTTCGGGACACCAAGGCCCTCGCTTCACGATGGGCCAACGGACTCCCCGAAACCAAAAATCGCCTGGAATGGCAAAGGGGCTACGGGGCGTTCACGGTGAGCCATTCCAAAATCGCATCCGTGCGCACCTACATCTTGAATCAGCGCGAACATCATCGGAAACAGACCGTCGAGCAAGAATTCATCGAATTACTGAAACGCCACCACATTGAGTTCGATACACGCTACCTCTTCGAGGCTGAACACCAGGGGTGATCGTAACGCAGCCTCACATCCGGTGTTCATCAAAAAAGATTCTTCCCCAGGGCAGTGTCGTAGGTTGTAGGAGAGCTGCGAAGCTGCGGTTGGCGTCGCGAACCGAGGAAACGTCACCTACGAGCCATCCTTACAGAGCAGCGGAGCTGCGTCCTCGTGTAGCCCCGGGCGGAAGCCCGGGGTCCTTTGGGTTCCCCGCAAACCCAGCCGCGGACGCGGCGAATAAGAAGCACCCGTTCGGCAAGGCACCGCCTCCCCAAAAAAACCCCGCCCCACGCCACCATCACCCGCTGCCGCCACCTACCATCGCCCCCCCACTTGCCGACCCTTCCCTACCTTCTCGCGTACCCCCTCCAACCCCTTCGTGTCCCTTCGTCGTTCTTCGTGGCCCTTCCTGGATCACTCTTTCGACCCCGCAACGCCCCCCCTCTCACGACTCCGGCGCCGGCGGCAAATCGCAGCGGCGGGGCTTGTCGCTGCGGAAGCCCAGGGCGTAGTCGGCCTGCATGAGGGTGTGGATCTCGCGTGTGCCCTCGTAGATGGCGGCCCCCTTGCAGTTTCGGTAGTAGCGGCCCACCGGGTATTCGTCCGAGAAGCCGTAGGCGCCGTGGATCTGCACCGCGTCCGAGGCGGCCCGCTCCGAGGCCACGGTGGCGTGCCACTTGGCCAGGGAGGTCTCGCGGTTGTTGCGGCGTCCCTGGTTCTTGAGCCAGCCGCAACGAAGCCACAGCAGCCGGGAGGTCTCGTAGTCCCGCACCATGCCGGCGATCATCTGCTTGACCAGTTGGTGGCGGGCGATGGGCGCCTCGAAGGCGCGCCGGCCCAGGGCGTACTTCCGGCTGGCGTCCAGGCAGGCCCGAATCAGCCCGGTGGCCCCGGCCGCCACCGTGTAGCGTCCCTGCTCCAGGGCGAACATGGCGATCTTGAACCCCTCGCCCTCCTTTCCCAGCCGGTTGGCGGCGGGGACCCGCACGTCCTGAAGACTGAAGAACCCGGTGTTTCCCGCCCGGATGCCCCACTTCCGGTGGAGGGTCCCGCTGGAAAACCCCTCCATGGTGCGTTCCACCAGGAAGGCGCTCAGGCCGCGGTGGTCCCGGCGTTCCCTCTTGCCGGGATCGGTCCAGGCGAACACCAGGAAGTGGTCGGCCACGTCGGCCAGCGAGATCCAGGTCTTTTCGCCGTTGAGAAGGTAGTGGGCGCCGTCGCGCCGGGCCGTGGTCCGGATGCCCACCACGTCGCTGCCGGCGTCGGGCTCGGTCAGGCCGAAGGTGGCGATCTTCTCCCCCCGGGCCTGGGGCTTCAGCCAGCGCTCCTTCTGCTCCTCGCTGCCCCAGCTCAGCAGGGTCAGGCCGTGCAGCGCCAGGTGCACCGAGAGAATGACCCGCAGCGAGGTGTCCCCGTATTCCAGCTCCTCGCAGGCCAGCCCCAGGCTGATGTAGTCGAAGTCGAAACCGCCGTGGCGGGAGGGAATGCAGAGGCCCAGCAGGCCCAGCCGGGCCATCCCGGGCAGCAGGGATGGGTCGAATCGGCCCTCCGAGTCGTTGCGGCCGATGTCCGGCAACACCTCCCGCGAGACGAACTGCCGCACCAGCTCCCGCACGCTCAGATGGACCTCGGAGAGATCGAAGCCGATCATGCCACTCCCCCATGCCGTCCCCGCCTCCGGAACCCGCCAGGCTCCGGCTGCAAGGGGACGAGACCCGACCGGCCGTTCAGGAATGCAGCGACCGCAGGTAGGCCGACAGGACCACCACCACCAGTCCCAGCACCAGGCCCCAGGTCAGCAGCCGGCTTCGCGGGGAGAGCGGGTCGGAAGCGGGCGAACGCCCGGCCAGAGCCGCGATGACCAGCGCCAGCACCGCCAGCGCCAGCACCACCTTGGCCAGGAAGACCTCCAGGTTGGGCGCCAGGGCGGTCCTCCAGCCCAAGTGGGTATTGTAGAGACCCGAAATCAGGGTGCCGGCGATGCCGCCGTGGACCAGCATCTTGAGGCGGATCTTGAGGCTCAGAAAGAAGTTCCGCCGGCTCTCGGTGCTCTGCGCGGCCAGGGCCGGACGCAGCACCAGCACCAGGAAGGCGGCCGATCCGATCAGGACGGCCACCGAAGACAAGTGCAGCCAGCGCATCAGCAGGTTCAACCACTCCATGGACCCCTCTCCTTTGGCCGGGTTGGAAGGCTTGGGGCGAACCTGCCGGCAGGCCCGCCGCGCCCTGCCGGCCATGGTACCACAAGACCGAATTGCGCCCACATTCCATGCGGGATTGGTGGGGCGCCCAACTTGGCCCTTGCCGCGCCAACGGCAACGACCGGGCAACCACAAGGGCGGGCAATCACAAGGGTTGCCCCTACAGTGGGGCGGTAGCGTGGGATGGTCCAGCCGGGATTCCCCCTTGCCCGACCGGCGGCAGGGGCGGCCCCGGGCAGGATGCCACGCCCCGGGAAAGCCCCGGGAAAGTGCTTGTCTGGAGGGGATGACTCTGGTACAACCAGCCTGCATTTCCTGCCGGGCGACATCCCGGCCGGCGGACCGGACCCACGCGGGCGGAAGCGGCATGAACTGCCACATCCTCTATCACGACAACTGCTTCGACGGCGCCTGCTCGGCCGCCGTCTTCATGCGCCTCTACCTCTCCAGGATCGAGCCGGGCGCCCGTTTCAGCCTGTTCGGCATGGCCCACCAGCCCCGCCAGACATTTCCCGACCACCTCTTCGGCGGAGACGAGAACGCCATCGTGGACTTCAAGTACGCCAGCCACGAGCGGCTGACCTGGTGGTTCGACCACCACGCCAGCGCCTTTCTGACTCCCGAGGACGAAGCCCACTTCCGGAGCCGGAACAGCGACCGGATGTTCCACGATACCCGCTACAAGTCCTGCACCAAGATGATCGCCACCATCGGCCAGAGCCGCTTCGGGTTCGACTTCGGGGTGCTGGAAGACCTCATCCACTGGGCCGACATCGTGGACGGCGCCCTCTACGCCAGCGCCCGGGCAGCGGTCGAGGTGGCCGAACCGGCCCAGAAGCTGGCCGCCGTCATCGAGGCCAACCGCGACACCGCCTTCTCCCACCGCATCATCCGCCGGCTCTCCCGGGAACCCCTCGACCAGGTAGCCACCCACGCCGAGGTGATGGACCGCTACCGGCCCCTGCAACGGAGCCACCTGGAGAACATCCGCATCATCGGGGAGGTCTCCGAGTGCAGCCGCGGGGTGGCCTTCTTCGACCTGATCCCCTTCGGCCTGGAGGGCTACAACAAGTTCATCCCCTACCATCTCCACCCCCAATGCGACTACCACGTCAGCCTGATGCAGCTTCCGGAGCGCACCAAGGTCTCGGTGGGCTCCAACCCCTGGAACCCCAACCCGCGCCGGCACAACCTGGCCCGCATCTGCGAACGCTACGGCGGCGGCGGACACCCGGTAGTGGCCGCCATCTCCTTTCCGCCCGACCAGCCCGAAAAAGCCAGGCAAGCGGCGCGGGAGATCGTGGCGGAGCTGCAGGGATAAGCGGAGTTATCCGCCGGCAGTGGCCGTCGATGGCAGGCTGCTTGCAGGAATGAGATGCGGGCGGGAGCCACCCCGGGAGCGCGGGCGTCTCGCCCGCATACGGCTTGGCGCCATGGCAACGAACCCCGCATAGGTGGCTCGGCGTTCCTTGCAAGGGAGTAGTCATAGATGGGAGGCTGTTGACAGGAATAAGGATGCGGGCGGGAGCCCGCCCGGGAGAGCGGGCGTCTCGCCCGCATAAGGCCTGGCACGATGGCAACGAACCCCGCAAAGGTGGCTTGGCGCTCCTTGCAAGGGAGTGGGCGTGGATGGGAGGCTGCTTGCAGGAATGAGGATGCGGGCGGGAGCCCGCCCGGGAGCGCGGGCGTCTCGCCCGCATAAGGCTTGGCACGATGGCAACGAACCCCGCAAAGGTGGCTTGGCGCACCTTGCATGGGAGTGGGCTGGATGGGAGGCTGCTTGCAGGAATGAGGATGCGGGCGGGAGCCCGTCCGGGAGCGCGGGCGTCTCGCCCGCATAAGGCTTGGCACGATGGCAACGAACCCCGCAAAGGTGGCTTGGCGCACCTTGCATGGGAGTGGGCGTGGATGGGAGGCTGCTTGCAGGAATGAGGATGCGGGCGGGAGCCCACCCGGGAGCGCGGGCGTCTCGCCCGCATAAGGCTTGGCACGATGGCAACGAACCCCGCAAAGGTGGCTTGGCGCTCCTTGCATGGGAATAGTCATGGATGGGAGGCTGCTTGCAGAAATGAGGTTCGGGCGGGAGCCACCCCGGGAGCGCGGGCGTCTCGCCCGCATAAGGCTTGGCACGATGGCAACGAACCCCGCAAAGGTGGCTTGGCGCTCCTTGCAAGGGAGTGGGCTGGATGGGAGGCTGTTGACAGGAATAAGGATGCGGGCGAGACGCCCGCGCTCCCGGGGGGTTGCGGGCGGGACGCCCGCGCTCCCGGGGGGTTGCGGGCGGGACGCCCGCGCTCCCGGGGGGCATCCATACCTCATTGGCGACTTTGTACACTGCGGAACTCTCTCGGAATATTCTCCCTGTGGAGGCAATACGACCCATGAAGAAACACCACCCGGAACCACGAAAGTCCCGCCCGCACAAGGCTTGGCACGATCGTGGCTACCTTCCGCACTTCGATGAAGCGGGCACGGTGCAGTTTCTCACCTTCCGCCTTGTCGACGCGGTTCCCGCCGCAATCGTCGCCGACTGGAGAACCGACCTGAAGCTCAGTGGCGGCGAAGCTGCCGCCGACCCCCGCTGTCTGCAGCTTCGCGGCCGAATCGAGCGTTTCGCCGATCAGGGACACGGCGCCTGCTGGCTGACAGACGCCCGCGTCGCCCAGGTGGTCCAGGATGCGCTGCTCCATTTCGATGGCGAGCGCTACCGCCTTCTGGCCTGGGTCATCATGCCCAATCACGTGCATGCGGTCATCGAGACGCTGCCCGGCTTCCCCTTGGACGGGGTCATCCACTCCTGGAAGTCGTTCACCGCCAAGCGGGCGAATCGACTCCTGGGCCGGACTGGGGCCTTCTGGATGGGAGACTATTTCGACCGCTACGTTCGCGATGAGGCCCACCTCTGGGACGTCATGCGTTACATGGAAGAGAACCCCGTCAAGGCGGGCCTGGTGCGCCTTGCAAGGCAGTGGCCGTGGATGGCAGGCTGCTTGCAGGAATGAGGCTGAGGGCGGGAGCCCGCCCGGGAGCGCGGGCGTCTCGCCCGCATAAGGCCTGGCACCATGGCAACGAACTCCGCATAGGTGGCTTGGCGCACCTTGCAAGGGTGTGGTCAGGGATGGAAGGCTGTTGACAGGAATAAGGATGCGGGCGAGACGCCCGCGCTCCCGGCTGGATGCGGGCGAGACGCCCGCGCTCCCGGCTGGTTGCGGGCGGGACGCCCGCGCTCCCGGCTGGTTGCGGGCGAGACGCCCGCGCTCCCGACAGGGTGGCTCGCTTTGCGGAGATCGATCTCGTTGTAGAATAGTATTCTCTCTCCGGATGAGAGTCTCTTGCCGAGTGCCGAGAAGCGGGATGAACGACAGGCCGAATGAGCCGCACGAGCCGCGCGACCTCGAGAGCCCCGACCTCCGCCAGGCGGTTTCCATCGTGGTGCCGACCTTTCGCGAGGCGGCCAACATTCCCCGGCTGGCGGAGCGCATCGAGGCCGCCCTCTCCGGTAGCGGAATCGCCTGGGAGCTGCTGCTGGTCGACGACGACTCCGGGGACGGCAGCGAAGCCGTGGCGGCGGAGCTGGGGCGGCGGCTGCCGGTGCGCCTGGTGACGCGCCGCCGGCCGCCTCGGGACCTGTCCCTTTCGGTGATCGAGGGAATCCGGCTGTGCCGGTTCGACCGGCTGGTGGTGATGGACGCCGATCTCTCCCACCCGCCCGAGCGCATCGCCGACCTGCTGGCCGCCCTCGGCGCCGATTGCGACATGGTCGTCGGCAGCCGCTACGCGCCGGGGGGGCTCATCGATCGGACCTGGAGCCGGTGGCGCCTATTGAATTCCCGCCTGGCAACCGCGCTGGCGCTGCCGCTGGTCCGTTGCTCCGATCCCATGGCCGGCTTTTTCGCGACCGACCGCCGCCTGCTGCCCGACCTGCAGACCTTGCAGCCCATCGGCTACAAGATCGCCCTGGAGCTGATGGTGCGCGGGAAATTGCGGGTCAAGGAGCTGCCCATCGACTTCCGCGACCGCAGCCTGGGCGCCAGCAAGATGAACTGGAGGCAGCAGCTCAACTTCCTGCGCCACCTCTACCGCCTCTACCGCCACAGGTTCGGCGGCCCGGCCCGGCTGCTCTGCTTCGGGCTGGTGGGCGCCAGCGGCCTGGTGATCGACGTTGCCTGCTACCTTGGCCTGCAGTGGATGGGCCTGGAGCACCGCTTGGCGCGCTTCCTGTCCTTCTGGCCGGCGGTCACCTGGAACTGGCGCCTCAACCGCAGCTTGACCTTCGGCGAGCGCCCGCCCCAGCCGGGCGCGCGCCAATGGGGAAAGTTCGTGGCCGGCAGCCTGGTGGGGCTCGGCGTCAACGTGGGCGGCTACACCCTCTTGACCAGCCTGGTCGACTTCTTCGCCACTCGGCGATTGCCGGCGCTCCTGCTGGGCGTCGTCCTCGGCACCGCCGTCAACTTTGCGCTGGCCAACCTCTACGTCTATCGCCGGCACTCGGAATCACCGGCCATCGGGGCTTCACGGCAATGACCAGGCGGAAGCGATCACGGAAAAACCGGCGTCGAGCGCCTCGGCCCGCCGCGCAGTCCCTCCTGCCGCGGATTCAGGCGGCTGTTGAGGTCCTGCTGCATCCGCAGCAGACCGGCCGGCCCTGGAAACATCTGCCGCTGGTGCTGGGGCTGGCCTTCGCGGCCCGCGCCGCGGTGGCTCTGTCGGGCGACTTCGTGCTGCACCCCGACGAGATCATGCAGTACCTGGAGCCAGCCCACCGCCTGGCCTTCGGCAGCGGCGTCACCTACTGGGAGTACTTCTACGGGGCGCGCTCCTGGCTGGTGCCCGGAACCGTGGCCGGCCTCCTGCTGCTGTTCGACGCCGTCGGCCTGGGCCAGCCGGCCTGGTACGTCGGCGGCGTCAAGCTGCTCTTCTGCGCCGTCTCGCTGGCGATTCCGGCGGGCATGTACCTCTTCGGCCGGCGCCACTTCGGCGAGACCGCCGGGAGGGCCGCCCTGCTGGCGGGGGCCTTCTGGTACGAGCTGGCCGGCTTCGCCCACAAGCCCATGACCGAGTTCGTGGCCACGGCTCCGCTGGTGGCGCTGCTGGCGCTCTGCGCGCGGCCCTCGCTGGATGATCGCCGGGCGGTCTGGACGGCGGCCTTTCTCGCGGTCCTCACGGCAGCCATACGGTTGCACTACGCGCCGCTGGCGCTGGTGCTGCTGGGAGTCGTGTTCCTGCGTACAGGGAAGAAGATCCAGTTCACGCTGGCCTCGGCCGGGTTCACGCTCGCCTTCGGCCTGTTCGACGCCGTCACCTGGGATGGCGGCCTCTTTCACTCCTACGTCACCAACATCCGCTACAACCTGATTTCCGGGCCGATGCGCGCCGGAGAGAGCCCGGCCTGGCAGTTCCTCTTGTGGCTCACTCTGGCGGGACTGGGATCGAGCGTCCTTTGCCTGGCGGCCGCATTGCGCCGCCTGCGCCGCTACGGCTTCCTGCTGGGTCTGGTCGCTCTTATACTGCTCCTCCATTCCCTGCAAGCGCACAAGGAGTACCGCTTCGTCTTCGCCGTCATTCCGCTCTGGCTCCTCGTCGGCGCGGGACTGGCGGCCCGCGGGGACGGGGCGCGCCGCCTTGCCGGATTGGCAGCCACCGGGTTCGCCGCCGTTTCGCTGGCGGGAATCCTGAATGCCCTGCCCTACCAGGACCGGGCGTACCGCGCCTGGTCAAAGGAGACCGGGGCGGTAGGCTTCGTGCGCAACCAGGACCCCATCTTCCCCGCCTATCGCCATCTTGCCCGCGCCCCCGGCGTCACCGGGGTCTGGCAGCCCGACCGTGTCTACTTCAATCTCCCGGGGTACTACTACCTGCACCGGAAGATTCCCTTCTACGACGCCTTCACGGGCCAGGATCTCAAGAACGAACCGGAAACGGTCTCGACCCGGGTCAGCCACATCGTGTCGGCGGACCCCGGCATTTCCGTTCCCGGATACTCCCTGGAGCGGGAATTCGGTCCAATTCGCATCTTGCGCCGCCACGACAACGAACCGCCGGTCCGGCAGTGGATCGACCATGCCCCCGTCATGGCATCCAATCGCCAAAAACGGATCATGAGGCGAATAGACCCACGCGCCCCCTCTCCCCCGGCCGATTTCGGAATCCGATTCGCAGAACGGGAAAGGCCCTAGCCGATGGAGCCAAAAAAGAGAACCAGACCGAGCAAGCGCAAGCGACTGGCCTTGAGGGAAACTTCCTCATCTCAAGCAACTGCCCCCGGCCCAGCCGAAACTGGAAACACGCCATCCTCCCCGGCTGCCGGCCTCGCCACCCGGTTTTTCGACCGGTTCTCGCGCCGGGGCGCGCTGGCCGGCCTGGCCCTCGGCCTGCTGACGGGAATCTGCTACCTGCCGGCCATGCTTTGGGGCGGCTTCGTCTGGGACGATTTCATCTGGTATCAATCCAGGGCGGTCCTGAATTGGTCGGGCCTCGGCGACATCTGGGCCTGGCCGTCGCGCATCGTGAAGGAGGGACACTACTGGCCGCTGACCTATACCACCTTCTGGCTGGAACACAAGCTCTGGGGGCTGGCGCCGGCCGGCTATCACGTGGTCAACGTGCTGCTGCACCTGGTCAACTCCCTGCTGGTGTGGCGCCTGCTGCTGCGCCTGGCCGTGCCCGGGGCCTGGGTCGCGGCCGCCGTGTTCGCGGTGCACCCGACCCACGTGGAGTCGGTGGCCTGGATCATCGAGCGCAAGGATTTGCTTTCCGGTCTCTTCTACCTGGCCGCCGTGCTGGCCTGGCTGCGCTTCCTGGAAGAGCCGCGGCGCTGGCGCTACGGACTGGCCCTGCTGCTGTTCGCGGCTGGCCTGTTGAGCAAGTCCATGGTGGTGACGCTGCCGGCGGCGCTGCTGATCCTCCAGTGGTGGAAGAACGGGCGCATCACCCTGCCGGACCTGCGGCGGGTGGCCCCCTTCTTCCTGGTGGCGCTGCTCCTCACGGCGGTCGATCTCTACTCCTACGGTTCCAGCCAGGGCTCCCTGGACTACTCCTTGCCCGAGCGGATGCTCATTGCGGCGCGGGCCCTATGGTTCTACGCGGCCAAGCTGGCCTGGCCCACCGATCTGGCCGTCATCTACCCGCGCTGGGAGATCAGCCTGGGGGACCCCTGGGGGTGGCTCACCCTGGCCGGGGCGGCGGGGTTGGCGGCGGCGCTGTGGCTACTGCGCCAGCGCACTGGGCGCGGGCCGCTGGCCGGGGCGGTGTTCTTCGCGGTGACGCTGTCGCCGGCGCTGGGCTTCGTCAATTACGGCTTCATGGGCTACTCCCTGGTAGCCGACCGCTTTCAATACCTGGCCGGAATCGGCGTCATGGCGGTCCTCATCGGGGCCACAGCGCACGCCGGCGGCCGGCTGCCGGGCAAGCTGAAATGGGGAGCAGCCGGTCTTGGGATGGTGTTGCTGGCGCTTCTGGGAACGGCGACCTGGCGCCAGGCAGGACTCTATCGGGACAATGTCACCTTCTTCAGCCACGTCGTCTCTCTCAACCCCGAGGCGTTCAGCGTCCACTACAATCTCAGTACCGCGTTGATGATGGCGGGCCGTCCGGGGGAAACCCTGGTCTACGCCCGCATTGCCGTGGAAAAGCAACCGGATCGCGCCGACGCCCATGCCCTGTTGGGTACTGCGCTGATTCGCACGGAGAGGTTCCTCGAGGCCGAGGAGACCCTGAGCCGCGCCCTGGAGATCCACCCCGGCCACAAGGGCATTCAACGCGCCATGGCCGAATTGCTGAAAAAGCAGGAACGCCACCAGGAAGCGCTGGAAGCCTACCGCGCGTTGGTCGAGATCGACCCCGACTATCCCCTGGCCCATGCATTCATGGGTGAGATACTGCTCGAACTCCATCGATACGCCGAGGCCGTCGAGCCGTTGAGCAAGGCCCTGATCCTAGTAGAGGCGGCGCCCGCCCTGTCTGGGGACACGCCGACCCTGGAATCCATTCATGCCATGCTGGGCAAGGCCTTGCGGGAGCTGGGGCGGCCCCGGGCCTCGGAAGCCCACTTCCGGCGCGCCCTGCAGCTCGATCCATACAACATGAGCGCGCTGGAGCAGGTGGCCGCCGCCGAATTCGGGCTGAAGCGTTACCGGCGCGCGCTGGAGCTGTATCGGAGGCAGTTGGAGATCGATCCCGGCAAGGCGACCACCCACGCCAACATCGGCGCGGCCCTCTATTTGCTGGACCGGGCGGATGAGGCCGTCCGCAGCCTGGAACGGGCGCTCGCCCTGGACCCGACCCTGGAGACGCCCCGAAGCAACCTCGAAAAGATACAAATGAGGCAAAAAGAGTAATCCACCGAGGGATCAGCGACCATCCGCAACGGGGCAAAAAGAGTCATCCACGTGGGTGTAATGGCGAAAGGTGCGGATCAGAAGTGATTGTCGCGTAATTCTCGTCGAGAGGGTTGCCTGCGGGCGTGTGGGTGCGACGCTACGGTCGCGCTCGCGACAAACTCAAGCTGAATTGGAATCAGAGGAAACACCCGAATGAGCATGAGGAGGACAGGGCCATCCCAGGCTGAATCGACCCATGTAGGGGCAACCCTCGTGGTTGCCCGGATGTTCCCGTTCGTCCGGTCAGTGCCGCGTTGGGGACGCCCACAAGGGGCGCCCCTACAGTCCCGAATGGGTTGTGGGGGGCCTTGACCTATCCACCACCCCGAATTCGGCAGCGTGGGATGGCCCTGTGCGGAGGGCAGGGCTCGTTCACCGAAATGGTGTAACATGTTGAAGTTGGTGTTTCGTTGAGATGGTCCGGAATGCGAAGCAGGAAATCAGACGGAGAATGCGCCGCGCCTTGGCTTGAAGAGTGAGGGCACGGCGCAAGGATGTCGACGGGGACAAGATAATCGCGATGAAGACCATCAATGGATCATTCACTTTGTCGCAGCGGCTGAATGCCGCTCTGAAGATGTCCGGTGGCGCGCGGTTCTACAGATGCGCTTTGCAGGTCAATCCGTTCGCTTACTTGGCCCGCCACAACAAGCAGACGTCGTTCAAGAGTGAGAATGAGTACAACGCGGCTATCGTCGATGCTTGCCACGAGGTGGGAGTCGAGGTAATCGGGGTTACGGACCACTACCGGGTTGCGGAATCCAAGGGTTTGGTGGGGACCGCCCGTACCGCGGGCTTGTTCGCATTCAGCGGATTTGAAGCCGTGACAAAGGACGGCGTGCATTTTCTGTGCCTGTTCGATCCGGAAATGGACGACATGCTGGAACGATTCATTGGCGAGTGCGGTGTCCACGACGCGTCAAAGGCTTCGCCGACGGGAAATCTCGATTCCATTGAACTTCTGGCGCAGGCGAAAAAATGGGGTTCGATCTGCGTGGCTGCACACGTGGCGGCGGATGGCGGGCTCTTGAGGAAGCTCAACGGACAGCCTCGCGTGAATGCCTGGAAATCGCCGGATCTTCTGGCTTGCGCACTGGCTGGGCCGATTTCAGACGCACCCGTCAGCGTACGGCCGATTATCGAGAACAAGGAGGCGGAACACAAGCGTCCGCGTCGCGTAGCGGCGATAAACGCCTCGGATGTGAATAGCCCCGAGGACCTCAAGAAGCACGGCGCCTCGTCTCTCATCAAGATGTCGAGCGTCTCGGTCGAAGGGTTGCGGCAGGCCTTTCTCGATCCCGAGTCGCGCATTCGGCTGAACAGTGATCCGCAACCGGAATCGCACGCGGAGTTCCTGGCGGTGACATGGGAAGGTGGTTTCCTGGATGGCACATCCGTTCACTTCAACGGCAACTTGAACGTCCTCGTGGGTGGGCGAGGCACCGGAAAATCGACAGTGATCGAAAGCATGCGTTACGCTCTAGGTCTTGAACCTCTCGGCCGGGAAGCACGCAATGCCCACGAAGGGGTAATCCGGCAGGTTCTGCGCGCCGGGACCAAAATCTCCCTGCTGGTGCGGTCGCACAAGCCATCCGTACGATGCTACACGATCGAGCGGTCAGTCCCGAATCCCCCGATTGTAAAGGACGAAGCCGGAGAAGTATTGACACTCTCGCCGAAAGACCTGATACCGGATGTGGAGGTGTTTGGACAACACGAGATTTCCGAACTGACACGAAGTCGGGAGAAACTGACTTTGCTGCTGGAACGGTTCGTTGAGCGGGATCCAACTGCTTCGGGACGGAAGTCGAAGCTCCGGCTGGAACTTGAACGTTCGCGCAGTCGCATCGTGGATGTCCGGCGTGAGATGAAGGCGTTTGATGAGCGGCTTGGGGCGCTGCCGGGTCTGGAGGAGACACAGAAGCGGTTCCAGGAGGCCGGTCTGGAGGAGCGGCTCAAGGAAAAGAGCCTCCTTGTCCGTGAGGAGCGTATCGTCACCAATGTAGCGGAGCGCCTTGATCCGGTCCGCGCGTTGCATGGTGAACTGGTCGGGATGCTGCCGGTGGATGCGGCTTTTGTCGCTCCGAAAGCCCTGGAAGGACTACCGAATGCGGATATCCTTGTCGAGAATGGGGTGGTTTTGGCGACCCTGAGCACGAAGCTATGGGCCATCGCCGACGAGCTTGCGACGGCGCTGACGGAAGCAGACAGCGCCATTGCAGGGACCAAGGCTCGTTGGGAAGAGAAACGCAAGACCGCCGACAAAACTTACGAAAGGCTTCTGCGGGAACTACAGAAGTCACGGATCGACGGCGCCGAGTTTATCCGCTTGCGAAAGCGGATTGAAGATCTACGGCCATTGAACGAGAAAAGGGGAAACCTGAAACGCGAACTGGGAAATCACGAGGCCCACCGCCGCAAATTGCTGTCGGAATGGGAGGACATGAAAGCGAGCGAGTACCGTGAATTTCAAAGGGCGGCAAAAAAGGTTTCCCGCAAGCTCCGCAGTCGTGTGCAGGTTGAAGTCACCATGGCGGGGAATCGTGAACCGTTGGAACGGCTATTGCGTGAAGTGGGAGGCAATTTGAGTGCCGCTCTGGAGCGACTCCGGTCGGCCGAGCAAATCTCGTTGCCCGACTTGGCACAGCGTTGCCGAGAAGGCAAAGAAGCGCTGATGAACAACTATTCGTTTCCTGCCGGCTCCGCCGAAAGAATCTCGCAAGCTGACCCGGAGCTATTCATGAGAATCGAAGAGCTGGACCTTCCTGCAACAACCAAGATCGAACTGAACACGGCCGCGGACCATGAGCCGCCTACCTGGCAGACACTGGAAGCCCTTTCGACGGGACAGAAGGCAACTGCAGTGCTACTGCTGTTGTTGTTGGAGTCTGATGCTCCTCTTGTCGTCGATCAGCCGGAAGATGATCTCGACAACCGCTTCATCACCGAGGGCGTGGTGCCGATCATGCGGCAGGAAAAAAGGCGCCGACAATTTGTCTTTTCGACCCATAACGCAAACATTCCGGTCCTTGGGGATGCGGAGTTGATTTTGGGCCTGGCCGCGTCGGGAGAGGGTGGAGAAGGGCGGGCCAGAATTGCAAACGAACACATGGGGTCTATTGATTCGAAGCCGGTGCGTGAGTTGGTGGAAGAGATCCTCGAAGGCGGCAAGGATGCCTTCGAGATGCGGCGCTCCAAGTATGGATTCTAAGGCATGACAACACGTACGGAATTGCTGGAGATCATCAACAATGGAGAAAACTCCGGCGTCGAGTTCAAGCGCGACACTCTTCAAAACCTCGATTTGGCGAAAGAGCTCGTCGCCTTCTCGAACCTCGTGGGCGGGAAGATTCTTCTGGGCGTTGAAGATGATGGCGGCATATCGGGAATCACTAGAGGAAATCTCGAAGAATGGGTGATGACGACATGCCGTGACAAGATCAGGCCGGCAATCATCCCATTCTATGAGATCGTTCGGGACGTCGAGCCCGGAAAGGACGTGGCGGTTGTCCAGGTGACACGAGGATTCGACGTTCACAGCCTTTGGCATCAGAATGGCAACAGGTACTACATCCGATTTGGCTCCCAAAGCAGGGAAGCGGCTCAAGAAGAGTTACGGCGACTGTTTCAGCAACGCGGCGCAATCCGCGCGGAACTGCGGCCGGTTTCGGGAGCCGCCATGTCCGATTTGGACCGACGGCGGCTTCGGGACTACTTCCACCGAATTCGGGAGCAGGAAGTACCTGCAGAAAATGATGAAGCAGGCTGGGAAACCCTTCTCGTCAACACCGAGATCATGAGCGAGGAGGGTGTCGGCGTTGGAGGAATGCTGTTGTTCGGGCAGACACCGAACCGCTTTCTGCCTCACGCCGGGATTGACGCCGTGGCCTTTCTTGGGACGGAAAAGGACTACGCCGCACGCGAACGCAAAGCTTTGCGTGGGCCGATGACACCCTTGCTCGATGCAAATGGGGAGATCGTTGAAAACGGTCTGGTTGAGCAGGCGCTGGAGTTCGTACGTCGCAACGCACCCGGAACCACCAGGCTTGAAGGTGGGAGGCGAGCAGAAAAACCTGCCTATCCTCGCGAAGTGCTCCGCGAAGGCATCGTCAATGCGCTGATTCATCGAGACTACCTGCTGACCGGTACAGATGTCGAGTTGAGCATCTATAGCGATCGATTGGAAATCATCTCCCCGGGAAGACTCCCGAACGGGGTGACGCCGGAGCGAATGCGGGCCGGTACGCGGGCATACCGAAACCACCTCCTCAGAGAGGTCCTGCACGACTACCGCTATCTTGAGCACATGGGAATGGGCATTCCGCGAAAGATCATCGCAGGGATGCGGAAACACAACGGTACCGAGCCGGAGTTGATCGAGGACGGGGAACGCTTCATCTTGCGGTTGTCGGGATTGCGAAAGGATGGATTGAATGAATCAACTCGGGACCGATAGGAAGTCTGTTCCAATTCAAGTCCTTTCCTTCCGTTGCGATCGGTTTCACAAGCGCAAGCCATCCAATGGCTCTTCATATCCGCTGACCCGGTCAATGCCCCTGGCCTGGAGTAGACACCTGGAACAAACATCGGTGCTGGATCAACGCAACGCGATCGGGCGCAGGGTGAAGCCGGCGGTGCTGCCCTTGATCTTGTTGGTGGCGGCGATGTAGCAGAACTCGTAGACCCGGTCGGCCGCCAGCTCCTCCAGGTAGTGGAACTCGGCCACGTGCACCCCCTGCTCCACCAGCAGGTACTCGTGGACGGGAATGAAGCTGGTGCTTCCCGGCGGGGCCGGCGCCACTTCCAGGCCTGAGGTGTCGGACCCCACCATGATGGCTCCCTTCTCTTCCACCAGCCACCTGGCGGCTTCCAGGTTGATGCCGGCCGAGTCGTGGGCCCCGATCTTCTCGTGGTCCCCGCCGGCTTCTCCCCAGTAGCGCAGGGTCCCGGTGCGCACGAAGACGGCGTCTCCGGGCTTGAGCCGGGTGTCCTGCTTCTCCAGGGCGGCCTCGAGGTCCTTGGGGCCGATGGCGGTCCCTCCGGGAAGGGCCTCGACGCCCTGGCGCCCGGCCACGTCGATCAGGACCCCCCGCACCACGATGGGCGGAATGGTGGAGGCGTCGGCCTTGCGGATGCCGAAGTTGCCGCCCCACTCGGCCTCGGTGAAGCCGTTGTACCAGTGGTCGTCCTCCCCGGTGGTGATGTGCCCCAGGCTGTCGATCTGGGTGGCCACGTTGTCGTTGATGAACAGGGCGCAGCTATGCCAGGCCAGCCGGGCCGGGTTGACCGAGGGCGCGGTGAAGCCCAGGTCCTGCTGGCGCTTGACTCCCTCGGGGGTGCGGAAGGAGATGATCTCGCCCGGGGAGTGGCCGGGCCACTTGTAGGAGGTGCGGTCGTAGCTGATGCCCAGGTCGTAGATCCTGCCTTTCTCGACCAGGCCGACGGCTGCGAGCACGGATGCGGGGGTCATGGCATTGAGGGAGCCCACTTCGTCGTCCTTGCCCCAGACCCAACCCCAGCCCCGGCCCTTCTTCCAGCCCTTCAGCTCTTGGCCCGAGGGTTCGGCGGCGGTCCAGGCGGTCCCTGCGAGCAGCAGTGCGCAGGCCACGAGCAGGGCCAGCAGCCAACGCGTCCATGTGGTTGTGTGTCTCATCCTCTCCTCCCGGAAGTTCATCGCTGGAATACGACGGAATTTTTCCCTGAGAATCTATCGGAGCGGAGGGTGGAATTCAAGGGGAGGGAGGGGCTGAGTCCCTGGGAGAGGTGGTGCCCCCACCCGGGAGCGCGGGCGTCCCGCCCGCATCCTTAGTCCTGCAAACAGACTCCCATCCACGGCACTCCCTTGCAAAGCGCACCGACACCACCTTCAAGGGGAGCTGTTCCATTGCGCCGGGTCTTGTGCGGGCGGGACGCCCGCGCTCCCCGGGTGGGGCGTCCTTGAAATTGCCGTCACAAGTTCTTTTTCATGAATCCCAGTGTGGGATATAATGGTGGTTTCATGCGGATCATTGCAAAGCGGACATTGCGCGTCTTTTGGGAAAGGGATCCCAGAGCAGAACAACCGCTGAAGGCCTGGTACGCAATCGCCGCCAAAGCCGACTGGTCTTCGCCGACGGACGTGAAAGACGCGTACGGAAACGCGAGCATCGTTAGCAACGATCGCGTTGTATTCAACGTTGGAGGGAACAGGTACCGGTTAATCGTCCGCTTCGATTACACGCATCGAATCGGGTTCGTGCGATTCGTGGGAACACATGCCGAGTACGATGCCCTTGATGCGTCCAGCGTTTAGGAGTTCGACATGACTATCAAACCGATCAAGAGTGAGTCTGACTACGACGAAGCATTGACCGTAATTGACGGCCTGATGGGCGCCGCACCCGACACACCTGAAAGTGACACACTCGAGGTTCTTGTGACCCTTGTGGAGGCTTACGAAGCCGTGCGCTGGGCCATCGACGCTCCGGACCCGATCTCGGCGATCATGCACGTCATGGAGTCCCGCGGCCTGCGCCAGAAAGACCTTGCAGCGCTCATCGGTTCCCAGCCACGCGCTTCAGAAGTGCTCAGCCGTCGCCGCTCTCTCACTCTGCCGATGATTCGCGCCTTGTCGATCGAATGGAAACTTCCGGCCGATGTGCTTGTGGGTGAGTACGACCTCGCGAATACACAGTCGTGAAAGGTGCGGGCGGGACGCCCGCGCTCCCGGGGGGCGGGAATCCTCCCACCGCATCAGCCTGCGCCTGGCGGCTCGGCTTCTGCGACTCCCCCTCAAGGGGGGAGTGATACTTATGTGGGACGGTCAGGGAGTTGCCGCCTCGGCGGCTTTTCTCTCGGCGATTTCCTTGGTGAGGCTGGGGGAGTTGGCGATATCTTCGGCGGAAAAGACCTTGCCCTTGATGCGAAGCTTGACCATTTCCCTGACAGGCTCGAAGCGGACGAAGACGTCCTGGCTGAGCGGCCCGCGAATGGCCGAGGTGTCCAGCTCCAGTCTGATCTCGCCGGAAGTTCCGGCAGGAACGTGAAGGGTCTTGGTCCGATCGAGAAGCCACTTGGGCCCGTAGATCCTCTCGATGACAAGGTCCTCCGACCCCGGGTTGCGAAAGGCAAATCGAGGCCTCACCAGGTCTCCCTGGGCAGCCCAGTCGAAATCGTAGACTGTTTCCTCGAACTCGGCGGCCGTGTCTTTGCCTCTCTTGGCGTAGTAGTACTCCTGGAAGATCTCGGCGTCCGTCCTGGGAGGGTCGTTGGGGTCCAGGAACCACTCCCCGGCCTCAAGCTTCCAGCGAAACTTCTTCGGGACCTTCACCCGGCCGGCCACCACCGCCGCGACCACCTCCCGTTCCACCTCGACGATGGCCGAACGCCTGCCTTCCTCCAACTCCACCCCCAGCACGTTGAAGCCGGTAACGGTCCCCTTGGCCGATCGAGCCGGATCGAAATCCTCCCGGGAGGCGGGCAGGATGAACTGCCTGGCCTGGCGGAACCGCCGTGAACCCACGGCGCTGAAGTAGTCGTCGGCCCGCTGCCGGATGCGTTCCACCGCGGCGGCCTCCACCGCATCCGACGGGCCTGAATCTGTGCCCAATGCCGTCCCGGCCAGAACCAGCGCCACCAGGAGAACCATGAAAATCTGCGCCAATCTTGACCAAAGCATCCCGATACCTCCTGAATTACCCGGACCGACACGAAATAAGGATGTCCCTCGGCTTCCGGAGAAGACAATAAATCCAAAAAAAAGGGTAGCCACTGGCGTGGCTACCCTTGTTCCGAATAAACGGAATGCCGGATCAGTGACCCAGCGATTCTCCGTCGTCTGCGCCTCTACCCTGCGGGCCGTCGGCGCCGAATTCCGGATCGGGAATCACCAAGGCGATATAGCCGTGGGCCACGTCGATGGCTGCGCCATCCTGGAAGTTGCCCAGCACAAAGGCCATGCCGTGGGCGTGGCGGAAGGCGGCCCTGACAATGGCGTAGCCTTCGAACCCCGCCAGCCCGGCATGGGCGTTGCAGGTGAGGGCCACGGTGTCGCCGGCAGCCAAGTTACCCGAGATGGTGGCGCTGATGGGGTCGGACAGCATGTCCGGGCTGCTCATCATGTTGCCCGCCGCCATCTTCTCGGCATAGGTACTCTTGGGGTAGGCGTGGATCATGACGCTTCCGCCCTGCGCAACCGCTCCCGAGTTGACCGGAAAGGCCGCGTCGTCCTTGGAGGTGTTGGCCACGGCGATGCCGGTGGTCCAATCCGCCTGGGCCCCGCAAGTCAGGAAGGGGTAGAGCAGATAGGTGACGCACTCGGTGACGTTGACGAAGTAGCCCTCGTCCTTGGTCTCCGTCTCGTGCATGTAGGTCAGCTTGGTGGCGCGATCATCGTTATCGCCGGTCTTGGCGGCGGGCCACAACTGGGCCCAGGCGTCACTCACGCCGCCCATTCCCGTCTTGCTGGTGTCCACCGTAACCCTGGGGGAGATTTTGAAGGAGTTCTTGAAATCGTCATGGTCCTTCAGAGTGCCACCGTCGTCGGAGCCCTCGAACTGGTAGACAGCGAAACGCTTGGTCTTGTCGTCGCCGATCGCGTCCCCGTCGCTCACGAACAACAAGCTTGCAACGACTGTCTCCGTATCATCGGTACCTCGAGCCGCACTGTGATCGGGAGCTTTCATGTAGTTGGGGTTGTTGGTGCCGTCAATCTGCGCAGGAACATCGTTTTCGGTCGATGCGGGGTTCCACTTTGGCCTGTTGTCGCCCGGCCATCGGAAGCTCACACCGGTAGGTACGTTGGCGACCACGATCCGGATGTGGGTGGAGTTACTGACAGCCCCTTCAGCATCTGCAATAAACGCTCCCGCGTTGGTTTCCCAAGCGGTTGCGAAGCCCTCTTCCACCGTGATCGACGGCATCCGGCCCGTGGTTACCCCCTTGTCGCAATTGAGCACGCTGACCTGGCCCACCGCGGTCACGTTCAGGCCGTCCATGACGTCGGACACCTTGAAGGTGGCGGTTGCACCAGACGGTGCCGAAGAGATGTCGTCGAAGTTGTCGTCGCTGTCCGGTGCAGCCGAGTTGACTGTGGCCATGACCTCAGCGCCGTCGGCCAGCGCCGAAACGTCGACCCGGACGTTGCTGATCGTGATTATGCCGCTCCCCGGGCTCGAGACCGTGAACTTGATCTTCCCGGCCTTGGTGTCTTTGTCGTTGGCGGCGCTGATGTCGGAAAGGGAAGGGCCACCGGTAACCGAAACACGGGGGTAAGAGGTTGCATCTTCTCCGGCGGTGGTTTCGGTAAGGGACAGACCACCGAAGGTAACCTCGATGTTTGCGCCCTCACGGATGTTGAAGTCACCCTGCGACTGGGTCCTGTGGGTCAACCGGATCTTGCCGATCTCCTGGTTGTACCCGCCGGCAACCACGGCCCGTTTACTGACCGCAATCTTGTACCCCTGCGCGGCGACTTCGGACACGGCCAGTCCCAACACGAGCAGGGCGCAAATGGCGATGGTGAATTTGACTCGCATGTTCTCTCCTCTTTTTTGGATCAAAAAAACTGAAGACACTTCAAAATTTCTTCTTGAACGAAACAACGATGGAAACTCGACTCACGGCAGCTTGATCTTTATTGCAGGCCAGACGATGAATTTCACTGCAAAACCAGCGGTAAGCTAACACCCTCAAAATGGCCTGTCAAGGCTTTTTTGCGATTTTTTTACGGCTAAGGACATCGTAAAAAGGGACTTAAGGGCGGAAGGAGCAGGAGCCGCAGGGCCATGCCGGTACGTAACTCTCGCCCTTCAATTACAGTATGCATCCGGAGGGCGCGGTTTTTATCAGGGAGCCTTTTGCAAAACTCGGAATCGGGCATGCCATTGGGGCGGCAACGGTCGGGAACGGCGAACGAGTCAATGCCCCCCCGGGAACGCGGGCGTCTCGCCCGCACAAGACCTGACTCAATGGAAGAGTCCCGGCTGAAGGGGGGTCAGTGCCGCTTGCAGGGAAGTGACCCTGGATGGGAGGCTGTTTGCAGGATCAAGGTGCGGGCGGGACGCCCGCGCTCCCGGGGGGGCGTCCTTCCGACGAATTTTGCAAAAGGCTCAGGATTCAATTCAGCGACGGGGCGCCAGGATCAGGGGTAAGGGGTGGTGGTGGGGAAGATGGGGACTTGAATCTCGATCCACTCCCACCACTCGACAATGACGATTCCACCGGCGCCATTTCCTCCTGCGCCTCGTTCACAGCCCCCGCCTCCGGCGCCGTATCCTGTTCCCGCCTTTCCGGTGCGTAGCGCTTCGAGCACCAGTCTTCTGGAAGCGATGTGCGATAATTAAGTTTATCGTGATTCGGGAGGGAATCAACCATGACCGACTTTGAGACCACAACCCTAACGCTCCAGGCCGTCGCCATCGCAACCAGCACCTTGATAGGGCTGGGACAAATCGCCGTGGTCTGGTTCGGCATCCGCCGCATGGTGGACGCCAACCGGGACCGCGCCCAGGACAACCAGCGCCAGGAGCAGGAGAACCGCCGCCGCCATGAAGAGAACATGACCGCGCTCAAGGCGTTGATTCGGGGCATGGACCGCCAGGGCCAGGCCCTCGAACGCCAGGGCCAGGCCCTCGACCGCCAGGGCCGCGCCCTTGAAACCCTGATCGCCAGCCAAGCGAGCTGAAAGACTACTCCCCCTTTTCTCAGACCCCCTCAATTCCTCGATCTTTGCGGGCCAAGCTGTCGTTTCTCACCTTCTGTGGAGCCAGGCGGCTCCACGTGAATCGACCCCCTCTTCAGCCGCAAGGCCCCGGCCATGGCGGTAACAATGGCCTCAGCGTGGGCTTCGTCAATACCCCTCCGGGAGCGCGGGCGTCCCGCCCGCCCAAGACCTGGCGCATAGGGAAAAGATTCTGCTGAAGGCGGGTTGGGTGCGGCTTGCAGGGGAGTGGCCCTGGATGAGACGCTGTTCGCAGAATCAAGGTTGCGGGCGGGACGCCCGCGCTCCCGGGGGTTGTCCTTCCGACCAATGTTGCAAAAGACGCCAGGGGAATAGAGTTATCCAAGGCTTCGTGGCTGGGCGCCAATTCATTTGCTCGGTCTTCAGCCTCGATCGACTCTGAATTTCGCCTTCCAAAATCCGTCAGTCGGAGAGGGCTGCTCCCGACAACAGGGGTGGGCGGATGTGGCGTGAACTCAGGCCGCAGGGTCTTTGTGGTGGAAGAGAGTATTGATAGAGAGAGTCGATGCGGGCGTGAAGGGCGGAGATATCGGTGCGTAGTTCCTGGCGGGGAGAGTCGATGTGGGAATTGAGGCAATGCTCCATGGCTCCCATGCGAGCATCCAGACGCCAGAGAAAACCGAGCACCGCAACGCCGGTCGATGTCACTGCGCTCAGGACACCCACCAGCCCATCGCTCATGCTTCCCCCTCTTCTCCCCCAGCGTGAAACGCCTTGCTGGTCGAGTCAGCGTTTCTCGACTCCTTGGTTTTCTGGTCCGGGCTTACGGAGGAAACGTGCCACTATCAGGGTGATTCCACATGCCCCAATTGGATGGTTTCGGCTATTTGTACTCGTTGGGATTCTCGTTGCCTTCGCCTTTTCAGTGATTCTCGTTGCCTTCGCCTTTTCAGTGACCTCGGCATTCTGTCGCTCGAACTTGATCAGGGCAATCCATAGATCAGCAGCAATCGCCGTTACATCATGGAGGGGAGAGGAGCGGGGGTATTGTCTGCAGACCCCGAACAGGTCGAATGCGCGAGAAAACCCGTCGTTAAATCCGTGACGAAAGCTATGCGGGTTGTACGACATTCGGTCTTTCAGGGGCTTGGACGCACAGTCCCTCTTTGAAGCTTAGGGAGCACTCAAATAGAAATCTACGCTGCACTTCGCATGCACGTCAACCACAAATTGGACTTAACAGCATCAATCGAGGAAATCACTCTGTTTGCTGGACCGGTTTTGACGAATACAACCTCCAGCAAGTCGGCTGCCTTCACTGGGTTGGTTGACATACTACACCTTTTGCGACATTTTGCCGTTGATCCGTCCATTGAGGATGCGGGCGGGACGCCCGCGCTCCCGGGGGGGCGGCCCGTCGGCGGATCAGCTCTGGTCCCGGCTCAGCTCCTTCTTGATGCCTTTGAGGGTGGACTTCAGCTCCTCGGTGAGGTCGGCGGCCTGCTCGATGTCCTCGATGACGTGGGGGGTGATGAGGGCGATGAGCTCGGTGCGGGACTTCTTTCGGGAGGTGTTTCCGAACAGCAGCCCCAGCCCCGGGATGCGGCTCAGGACGGGAAGCCCGTTCCTGGCGACGCCGTTGGTGTCGGAGATGATGCCTCCGATGGCGATGGTCTGCCCGTTCTTGACGGTCACCTGGGTGCTGACCGATCGCATGTTGATGCTGGGAGACTGGATGCCGGCGGTGGGCGGCGGCCCGGGACTGCTCACCTCCTGCTGGACCGCCAGGGTGACCCAGCCCCCGGCGTTGATTCGCGGGACGACGTTGAGGATGACCCCGGTGCTGCGGGTGCTGATGGTGTTGGAGAAGAGGCTGCCGCCGCCGGTCCCGCCGGGAACCACGCCCTGGGAGGTCAGGATGGGGATCTGGGACCCCACCTGGATGCTGGCGGCGATGTTGTCGGAGGCGATGACGCTGGGGGCCGAAAGCACCCGGGAGCGGTTGCGGGTCTCCTCGGCATTGAGGAAGGCCACCAGCTCGCGGGTGTCGCCCATCAGGACCTTGGCGGCAAGGTTCAGGCCCCCGGACCCGCCGCCTCCGGTTCCGTAGCCGGCGGTGGTGGCCGAGGGGCTCGACACCACCGGCTTGTTGCGGTCCTGCAGAAAGGCCGAGATGCCCATGGAGAGCTCGTCGTTCAGCACCACCTCGTAGATCTTGACGTTGATCAGGACCTGGCGGGGCACCCGGTCCAGCTCCCGGATGGTCTCCTCGATGATCTCGAAGTCCTGGGGGCTGCACTGCACGATGAGGGCGTTGTTCTGCTCGTCGGCCACGATCTTGATCTCTCCCTGAACGATCTCTTCGGTCCTGTCCCGGGGCTCGGCCGCCTGCAGCATCTCGGCCGGACTGCCTTCGGAGGGAAGAAAGGCCTCTGCTTCCTTCTGCCTCCTACCCCTCCCGTAGATCTTCAGCAGCAGGTCGGCGATGGCCTCGGCGTCGCCGTTCTGGATCTTGACGAAGTAGTTGCGGATCTCCCGGTTCTGGCCAGCCTGGTCCAGCCGGGCGACCCAGCGGTCGACTTCCTCGAAGCCGCCGGTGTTGGGACTGATCACCAGGACCGAGTTCAGGCGGGGGATGGGAAGGAAGCGGATGGGAGACTCCTCGGTCCCGGCGTAGCCGGCGAAGATGATCTCCAGCTCCAGGGCCAGGTTGGTGGCGCGGGTGTTTTCCAGCGCATAGACGCGCACGCGCTTGCCGCCGAACACCGCCGAGTCGAAGATCCGGACCAGCTCCAGCAGCTTGCCGAGGTTGGCGGGCGTGTCGGTGACGATGAGAAAGTTGGCGGCCCCGTGGTAGGTGACGTCGGCGCCCTTCGACAGGAAGGGCGTGAGCAGCTCGGCCATGTCGGCGGCCGGCACGAAGTTGACCGGCAGGATCTGAAGCACCCGGCTGCTCTCGGCGGGCGAGGCGGCGGCTGCCGGGTCGCGCCGGATGCCCAGGGGCAGTTGCTTGGCATTGGGGCTGGGGAGGATGCGGTAGAGGGGCCCCGTCTTGACCATGGCGGCGCCGTTGATCTCGAGGACGGTCTCCAGCAGCGTCATGAGGTCGGCGCGTCTCATCTCGCCGTAGGTGAGGATGTTGACCACTCCCTGCACCCCGGGTTCGACGATGTAGTTCAGCTTCAGCTCGTTGGCGATGTTGCGCACGAACTCCAGCAGGTTGCAGTCCACGCAATTGAAGCGGAAGCGGCTGTCGGGTCCGGCCGGCCCCGAAGTTTGGGGGGCGGCGGGCGCCGCCGGGTCGGACGCCGTCTCCGGGCCGGGCGCGGCGGCCTCGCCGGGAGCCGGCAGATCAGCTTCGGAAGCGGGTTGATCGGCGCCGGAAGCGGGCCGGTCTGCCTCGGTCGCGGCCGGGGCGGGAGCGGCCTGGGGCGAGGCGGAGCGGGTCTGCGACCTGGGCCGGCGGATGACGCCGAAGGGCGTTTGGATGATCTCCAGCTCCGGTTCCGGCTCCTTGACCTCGGGCCTCGACTCTTCTTCCTCCGCCGGCGTGGCCTGGGGGGAGCCGGCCGCGGAGTCTTCCTGGGACAGGGCCCCCAGCGGCGCCAGCACGCCCAGACCGATCAGCAGCGCCAGGGCCAGGCCCCGGCGTATTGACGATGATGCCGTTCCAACCATGATGTGACTCCTCGGGCTCCGCCCGCCCCGGCGCCAGAAAGCTCCCGGGGACGGGACTATTTCGATTTTTCCTCGACCCAGACCCGGACCGGGCCGAAGGGCGTCTGCTGCTCGACCAGCCGTTTGCCCTCCCTGACCGTCCCCACCGGCAGGTTCATGAGGTTGGCGGCGCGGCGGCGCGCCGAGCGGGCCGACCGCCGCCTGGAAGCTCCCTGCCGCCTGTTGGCGGAACTTCTGCCGGCGCCCACGCCGGTGGTGCTGGGCTGAGCGGTCCGGGCAGGCGCGGCGGTTCGCGCCGTCCTCCCGGGTCTCCTGGATCGATGGTCCATGCCGACCCTGACCTCCCTGTCCCCGATCGTCATGACCACCCGATCGGACTCGATGCGCACCAGGGTGTAGCCGTCCAGCGCTTCCCCCACCCTGAGGCGGCGGTAGAGGCCGCCGGAACTCCCGGACCCGCCGGGAACCATGAGGGCCACCTCTTCCCCGCCCAGTCCCATCATGCCCATCAGCACCGGCGCGGGTTGCCGCTCCTGCCGGGACTCGTCGGCGGGCTCCTCGGGAAGGTCGTTGCTGCGGTCCAGGTTGAAGAGGTGATGGTCCACGATGGCGGCGAAGCCGGAGACGGGGACGGGCAAAGCCGCTCTCTCCCCGGCGGCGGCCGCCTCCTGCGAGCCGGGACCGGGGCGGTCGAGGCGATGCTCGGCCTCGAATCGGCGCCACTGCCCCACCAGCGACCAGGCCAGCAGGCCGGCGGCCGCCAGCAACGCCAGGTTGACCAGAACCAGGTTTCTCTTCACTGTCTTCCCCTCCCGCGGGCGGCGCCGGGCGCTCCTCGGGAGCCCGGCGAATCGGCGGCTTTGCCGGGCTCGATCGGCTTGATGCCCGCAACCGCCAGCGTCACCCGGATATCCTTGTCGTCGGGCCGGTTGAGGCGGACGGGCGCTATCCTGAGGTCTTCCACGAACAGGATCCTGGGACCCGAGCCCATGGCCGCCATGAAATCCACGAACTGGCGGATGCCGCCCTGCAGGCCCACCCGGGTGGAGACCTTGCTGTAGCGGGGGCCGAGCGGCTCCACCGGCGCCAGGTCGCTGTTCTGAATGGTCAACCCGTGGGCGGCCGCGATGTCTCGGACCAGGCCCTGGATCTCGGCTCCCGCCAGGGCGTCGCCGGCGCTGTCGAGCAACCCCTGCTCCAGGGACTCGGTGCGCCGGCGAAGGCGGGCCAGCTCGGACCGGGTCCGGTCCTGCCGCTGCAGGATGCGACGGTAGTTGCGCACCCGCCTGGCCTGGATGGCGGCGGCGTCCCGGCTCTCGCCCAGGGTGTCCCACCAGGGGAGGACGGCGAATTCCAGCAGCAGGAAGAGGGCCACGGCTACGCCGACCCAACGAAGGAGCCTCCGCTCGCGTGGCGACAGCCGGGTCATGGAGTCACCTCCTCGGGAGCGGTCTCCGATGGCGGCGCGGGCGAGCCCTCGGTGGCGGCGGGCGGGCCTTCGGCTGGGGCGGCGGCGTCCGACGACGCGGGGTCGTTCGCTGGCGCGGGCGGGCCTTCCGCCGGGTCGGGGTCATCGGTGAGCCCAAGCGGGGGCCGGCTGCCCCGATCGGGCGGCATCGCCGGCCCGGGGTCTTCCAGCTTGGCCTGGATGTTGTAGCTCTCTCTTCCCTTGGAGTCGCGGGTGATGCCCGAGACCAGCTCCACCTCCTTGAAATAGCGCGAGTCTTCCAGGATCCTGGGCAGCGCCGCGGCCTGCCCGGAAGTTCCCTGAATCCGGACCACTCCGTCCTCCAGGTTGAAGAGTCTAACCATGGAGTCCAGGGGCAGGATGAGAGAGAGGTCGGCCAGGGCGGCCAGCAGGTGGGCGTTGCGGTGGCGGTGGCCCTCCAGCAGGCCGGCCCGCTCCCGCCACAGGTCGCGCTCGGCCTCCAGCTTGCGGAAGGCGCTCACCGCCGGCTCCAGGCGCTCCCGCTCGCGGCTCATGCGCTCGGAGAAGGCCCGCTGCTGCACCGGCCCTTGCAGCAGCAGCCCCAGCAGCAGCAGCGCGTTCAGGCCCGCCAGGGCGACGGTGGGCGTTCGTTCCCAGCGGGACTTGCGGGGACGCTGCTCGGAGGGCAGCAGGTTGACGGCCAGGGCGCCCTTGCGCCGGAAGCCGGAAAAGGCCGCCGCCAGGGCCGGCCACTCGGCGGCGGAGGGACGGGCCGAGGGATGGGGGGAGCCTGCGGCCCGGGGCGGGGAGAGAGTTCGCACCGGCAGCCGCTCCTCCGCTCCCCCCAAGACGTCGCCGTCGCCTGCCAGGAAGAGCTTCATGGACGCTTCCTCGCCCAGGCCGGCCTCTCCCCGGAAGAGCTCGACTTCGCTTTCCAGCGCCTCTTGCGGGTTGGAGGGGTCGTAGCGGAATTCCTTGCAGAGCCTCAGTTGCCCCTCGACCAGCCCGGCCAGCTCGCCCCGGGCCTGGTCCAGCCGGACCACCAGGCTGGGAGCTTTCGCCGCTCCGGGCGCATTGGCCCGCAGGTAGTCGGCCAAGGCCACGGCTGCCGGCAGGACGCGGTCGGGGGCCAGGCCCAGCTCGCGGCAGGAGTCCAGGGCGCGCTCCAGGGTGGAGCGCAGCACCACGAAGAGGGTGACCCGCAGCCGGGGCGGATCGGATTCCTCCCGCACCGCCAGGGTGTCGGTGGCCACCGCCTGCTCCTCGGAGGGCAGCAGATTGACAAGCTGGTAGTCCACCACCTTGGCCAGGTTCTCGCGGGCCTCCAGGGGCAGCTCCAGTTGCCGCAGCAGCACCTCCCGGCGCGGCAGGGCCACTACCACGCTGCAGTGGTCGGCCCGGTTCCTCTGCAGGAAGGCCTGCACCCGCCGGCGGCGTTGGCCGGGGGGCATGGCCTGGAAATCTTCGATGGTCTCGGAATCCACCCGGCGCACCCGCTCCCACTGGGAGGAGAGCAGGCTGAGGTGGAGGGCGTCGGGGCCGAAGGCCACTCCCAGGGAGAGCTGCTTCAGAACGGCGCCGGGGCTCAGGAGGTCCATGGGTCTCCTTTCCAGGGCGCGGGGGCAGCCCTGCCGGCCATCCCGGGGGCGCCGCCGGGAGCGGAGGACGGGGAGGGGGCGTAGAACCGGCGGACCCGGGGCGAAGGCCAGTAGCGGTCGTACCAGACCAGCCGCTGGTGTCCCAGCCTGGACCGCCGGTCCCTGCGGGCCACCACCCGCAGGCTCCGGCGCGTCGAGCTTCCCTCCAGCCAGGCGGTGGCCACCAGGCCGAAGGTCTGCGAGGGCTGGGTGCTCAGAAAGGGGAGGGCCTCGGCCGGGGCCCGCTCGGTGAGGTCGGGGGGTTCCAGGAGGCCGCGGGCGCGGGCGGCCACCAGCGATTGGGCCTCCTCCCAGCTCATGCCGGGCAGGGCCGCCAGCACCTCGGGGGCGGCGTAGTTGACGTTGACCCGGGGGACGGCGGTGTAGACCGTGAGGAAGTCCATCAGGCCCCGCTGGAAGACGGTCCGCCCGTCCCGGTGGCGGCGGGGCCGGCCGTAGAGCAGCTCCCGGCCGAAGCCGGGGACCTGCAGCAGCTCTTCCACGAAGCGGAAGCGGCGCCTGCCGGGCGCGGCCGCCTCGTCGCCGGGGTCGGGATGGCGCCAGGCCGCTACGGCCGCGGCCAGGGTCTCGGCCCGTGAGGGGCTCTCGCCCACGATCCTGAGCAGCCGCTCCAGGGTCTCGGGGGCGGCGGCGTTGAGGTCCAGCCGGCCGGCTTCGTCCATGAGGGCCAGGTGGCAGCGCAGGTTGCGGCTGCGGAGCCGGTAGTGGTTCATCCCGCCGGAGTAGGGGAAGAGGGCCTGCTGCCTTTCCGGGTCGGGGTCGGGGTAGGCCAGGCGGTAGAGGGCGGCCTCCATGGCCCCCCGGGCGAAGAAGTAGGCCTGCTCGGCCTCGCCGGATGCCTGGGCCAGGGTGGCCTCGGTGCGGACGGTGGCCGCCAGGGTAAGGGCCAGCAGGGAGAGCCCCACCATGATCCAGAGGACGGTGATGAGGACCACGCCGCCGGGGTCGGCGGAGAGGGGTCTGGCGGCTCTCGGGTTCATCTTGTTTGCGTCGGGTGGTCTCACGTCCGCTCTACCTTATCTATATAGGGGCCCTCAGTGGCCCCCCACGGGCAGGGCCAGGTCGAAGGTCTCGGAGCCCCAGGGGCCCTGCTTGTTCCAGCGCAGGCTGATCCGGATTCCGACCGGGATCTGCTGCTGGAAGACCCGCCGGAACCCGACCCGGAAACGGCGCGGATCGATCCGGGAGCCGAGCGGGAACCCCTCCCCCTCCGGCCGGGCGCGGGCGCGGAAGGTCACCGACTCCAGGCCCTCGGCCAGGGTGATCGACTGCGGGCCGGGCCGCGGCCGGGCCAGCACGGCCAGGGTGCGGTTGTCCTCGGTCCTGGCGACGCCCCGCACGACGGGGCCGCGCAGCCGCTCCTCGGGGGGCAGCGGGCGCTCGTTGAGCAGCAGGCGGCGGCCGGGGGTGGCGGCGTCGGGGCCGGCGTCGGCCACGAAGACCTGCACGAACCTGAGCCCCCCGTTGAAGCCCGAGAGGGCCGACCAGGTGGTGACGAAGCCCAGGCTGCGGCGGGTAGCCCGGAAGAGCAGCACCGGCACCGGCTGCTCCTCGTGCTGCTGCCTGGTGACGTAGGGGACCATGGAGGCGACCTGGCGGCTGAGGACGTCCAGGGAGGCCTGGGCGGCCTGGTAGGCCTCCAGGGAGGCCTCGGCCTTCTCGCGGGCGCCGAGCCCCACGCTGTAGCCGAGATGGATGAAGACGGCCACCAGCCCGATGAGCGTGAAGCTCACCAGCAGCTCCATGAGGGTGAAGCCGGGGGCGGCGGGCCTTGCAGCGGGTTTTCGGACGACGGTCGGCATCTCTCTTCTCCTGTCTCCTTCATCTAGATCACTTGAATCGGGAAAAAGTCGAAAGAGAGGGCAGGGATTGTGGGTTTTTGATGGTTGATTGTAGATTCGGGACGCATTCGGACGTCCTGCGTCCCGATCGACCGACATTCACTCCCGGGACGCCGGGATGTCCTCCCTCCGGCCGGAAACAACGGGGACGTTCAGGACTCGACGGGTCAGGGCAGGAACCGGATCAGGGCGATTGTCATGGTGGCGTTGGCCAGGATGATGGCGATGGCCACGCCCATGGCAACCTTGAACATGTCGGTCTTGAGATCCGCGATGCCTGTTTTGAGATCGGCCCGGACCTCGGAGATTTCGGCCCGGACCTCGGAGATTTCAGCCCGGACCTCGGAGATATCGGCCTTGGTGGCAACCGTATCGTCGAACGCCTCGGCCATGGTGGCAACGATGGCTTCGGCCTGGCGCTCGTCGACGCCGGCGGCCTTGAGATTTTGGCTGGCTTTCAGGGTGTCGAAAACGGCGGTGGTCATGGTGTCTCTCCGTTGCCTAAAGACTAACACACAGCAGCGTCCTATTCACCTTGACTTTCGGCCCAAACCCGGGCATAAACATCCCAGACGCAGTCCTTCAGAATCCGGAGAAACACCGTGCCACCCGCTGTCGGCACTCCACATACCCAGCCTCCCACGCAGCCACGCGATCTCTACAATCGCGATCACTACGCATGGGCCAAACGCCAGGCCGATGCCTTTAGCCGTGGCGATTTTGAGGCCATTGATTGGAAGAATGTCGCTGAGGAGATTGAAGCCTTGGTTACAGGCCACGAAAGCGCCCTGAAATGTCAGTATGCCCGCATCATGGAGCACTTCTTGAAACTTCAATACTGGCAGACCAGCGATACTGATCCTGTAGCTGGGCGGCGAACTTCGATAGACAACGCCCGCATCGAAATCAACACGTTATTGCAAGACAATCCCGGTCTGAAGCCCCGTGCAGAGGCTTTGTTCCAACAAGCCTGGACCACGGCCAAACTCAAAGCAGTTACCGCATTGGTCAACTCCAGTACTGACCGCATCACCGATCCTGCTACTTTCTCGCGCGAACGAAAACGCCTCAGACGAGAATGGGATCGGGTTCTTCCTTCCCAAAACCCCTACACTCTTCTCCAGGCACAAGACCTCGACTGGATCCCACAGCCGGTTCGCGTGCCTGACCGGCCGGCCCCCCGTCATCACGCTGCCTCCCGCCCAGATTGGACCCGTTGACATTCTATCTGCAGAGCCCCGGTCATTGGTCGCGTGGGACCGGGACCCACGTCATGGTTTCGAGCCGGTAGCGGTTCTCGGCCTGGCCGCCCGGCCAGGCGACCAGCAGCCGGACGCGGGCCAGCCGGTAGGCCCGTCGGGGCCCCTCCTCTTCGTCGCCGCCGGCGGCTTCGATCTCGGCCTGCCAGCGGTACTTGCCGCCGAACTCCCCCGAGCGGGCGGCCGGCTCCCGGCCCTGCCTCAGAGCCAGGCAGATCTGGTTGAGCTTCATCTGGGCGGTGCGGACCAGCTCTTCCCGGTCCTCGATGCGGGAAACGGTCCCCAGCGTGCCCGACAGCACCCCGAACAGGGCCACGAAGCCCACCCCCAGGATGGTCACGGCCACCAGGACTTCCATCAGGGTGAAGCCCGGGGCGGCGGTGGCGCCCTTGGGGCGGGGGCCCGGCGTGTCGGATCTCGAGGCGGGTTTGTGGGCTGCGGTCAGCATCTCTTTTCCCATTCCTCCAGATCACCGGAGCCGGGAAAAAGTCGAACGGGGGGCGGGGATTGTGGATTTTTTATTGGTGAGCCTTTTGCAAAAAGTGGCGGAAGGACCACCCCCGGGAGCGCGGGCGTCCCGCCCGCACCTTGATCTTGCAACCAGCCTGCCATCCCGGGTCACTCCCCTGCAAGCCGCACCCAACCCGCCTTCAGCCGGATCGCTTCCTTTGCGCCGGGTCTTGTGCGGGCGGGACGCCCGCGCTCCCGGAGGGGCATTGACTCGTTCCCCGTTCCCGACCGTTGCCGCCCCAATGGCATGCCCGCTGCCGAATTTTGCAAAAGGCTCTATTGATTGCAGATTTCGGACGCATTCAGACATCCTACGTCCCGATCGACTGACATTCACTCCGGGGACGCCGTGTATTCCCCCCTCCCGCTCGACAAAATGAAGGGGCAGGCCGGCCCGGGGGCCGTTCTCGGGTGCGGCCTCCAGGCCGCGTCGCGCCTGCTGGGTCAATAGGGCCGAACCAAGACCTCCAGACTGTGCTAGATTGCATGCATGCAACACCTCAACACGATCATCAACGGCGTGGTCGTTCTTCTGGTCGGATTGATTCTGTGGATCGTCGCTGATATCCGCAATGACATCCGCCACCTCCACACCCGCATCGACAACGTCTTGCTGAGCCGGAGCGCCGAAATTCGCGAGTAACAGCCAGCCCTGGCGCTTATCCTCGAGGCCTCTCAACCCCCGATAAGACGCTTTGTCGTGACCCTTCGCCGTCCTTCGTGTGTCTTGGTGGATTTCTCTTTTCCTCCGGGGCACGGCTGCGTCAGTTCTGTCCCGGAGGGACCGGCAGGATGCGGGGGGAACGGCTGAAGGCTTGCTGCACCACCCGGAGCGAGCGGCCGCGGGCGTTGACCAGCCGGATTTCCAGGGCCTGGGAGAGGCCGTTGGGGGCGAAATGGAAGTCGGTCCGCTCGGGCATGGGGCGGCCCGGCCGGGGCGGGGTCCCGTCCAGCAGCAGGGCTTGCTGCAGGCGGACGCCCGGGGGAAGCTGGAAGGAGCGCTGGAATCGCAGGTCGCCGCCGGACACGGTCACCCGGCGCTGCTCCCGGTCGAGGCTCACCAGGTGGATCTCCTGGGTGCGGATGGCCCGGCCGCGGGCCAGCCGGAGGGCGGCGGCCAGGTGGCGGGCGCCGCTCTGCAGGCGCAGGGTCTGGATGCCGGCCCCGGCGACGGGCACGGCCACGGCGGTGATCACCCCGATCAGCACCATCACCACCAGCATCTCGAGGAGGGTGAAGCCAAGGGAGTTTCTTGTGGATGGATGTGTCAACGGAGTTCTCGGCGGGTTGGCAATGGCTTATGGTCCGATTTCGCGCCGGCGCCAAGTGCTGGCGCGGCTTTGCCGCTCTCAAGGATGCGGGCGAGACGCCCGCGCTCCCGGGTGGGGCGCCCCTTATCGCCAGCTCACCACGTCGGCGTTCTCGTCCTCGCCGCCCTCGCGGCCGTCGGCGCCGTAGGAGATGATGTCGGGCTGGTCCCCGTACTCTCCCGGGAAGCGGTAGAGGTACTCGTTGTTCCAGGGATCCAGCGGGATCTCCTTCTGCAGGTAGGGCCCGTCCCAGTAGTCGGCAGAGGACGGCCTGACCCGCAGGGCCTGCAGTCCCTCCTCGTTGCTGGGAAAGACGCCCACCTCCAGCTTGTACTGGCCCAGGGCGCTCTGGAACATGGCGATCTGGGCCTTGGCCGCCGTGATCTTGCTCCGGCCCACGTTGCGGAACAGCCGGGGGCCCACCAGGGCTCCCAGCAGGCCGATGATCACCATGACCACCAGCAGCTCGATGAGGGTGAAGCCCCTCTGCCGGCGGCGCCGGGACAGGGCGGCCGCCCCCTCCGGCGATGCGCCCTCGGGTTCGATCGTTGGCGTCTTCATTGCGCTTCCTCCTCCCCGGGGTGTTGCGGACGCCTGCGGACGGCCTCCGCCCGACCCGAATGCCTTCCTCAAACCGGCAACTCGTTGATGCTCACCATGGCCAGCACGGTGGAGATGACGATTCCGCCGATGACCAGGCCCATGACCAGGATCATGACCGGTTCGAACAGGGCGATGAAGTTCTTTACCGCCGACCGCACGTCCTTGTCGTAGACCTCGGCCAGCCGCAGCAGCATGGTGTCCAGGCGCCCCGTCTCCTCGCCCACCTCGATGAGATGGACGGCCAGCGGCGGAAAGACTCCTGCCTGCCGCATGGGACGGGCCACTCCCTCGCCTCGCTTGACACCCTCGGCCACCGTGCGGATGGCCCGGGCGATGACCCGATTGCCGCTGATCTCTCTCACGATGCCCAGGGCCTGAACCAGGGGGACGGCGTTGTGCACCAGGGTCCCCAGGGTGCGGGCGATGCGGGCCATCTCCACCTTCTTCAGGATCTCGCCGATGCCGGCCGTCTTCAGCTTGAGCCCGTCCCACCACATCCGTCCCCCGGGGCTGGCCAGCAGGCGGGAGAAGCCCACCCCCAGGCCGCCCAGCACCAGCAGGAAGACCCACCAGTAGCCCCGCGTGAACCCGCTCACGCCCAGCAGTATCTGGGTGGGCAGGGGCAGGGCCCGGCCGGCCTCGTCGAAGATCTCGGCAAAGCGGGGGATGACGTAGTTCAGCAACACCACGATGGAGGCGGCCCCCACCAGGGTCAGCAGGGCCGGGTAGATGAGGGAGGAGATCAGGTAGCTCCTCAGCTCGTCGGCCGACTGCTGGAACTCCACCAGCCGCTCCAGCACCAGGGGGAGGGCGCCGCCGGCTTCTCCGGCCCGCACCATGTTGACGTAGAGCTTGGAGAAGACCTTCGGGTGGGCGGCCAGGCTGTCGGCCAGCGTCTTGCCCCGCTTGAGGTCCTGCAGGATCTCGTCGGCCAGGGCCTGCAGCTTCTTCTTGCCGGAGAGCTCCTTGCAGATGGCCAGGCTGCGGTCCAGGGGCAGGCCCGAGTTGACCAGGGTGGAGAGCTCCTGGGTGAAGAACATGAGGTCGCGGGAGCCGATGCCGCCCGGCCTCCAGTGGATCTCCATGTCCCAGAAGCGCCGGCTGCGCCGCGTCCCCAGGTGCAGGGGCACCAGCCCCATGTCCTGCAGCTTCACGGCGGCCGCCCGATCGGTGGATTCCTCCACCACCCCGTTGACGATCCCCCCATCCTTGCCGACTGCTCTGTAGAAAAAGGTAGGCATGTTGGTCAAACCTCCTGCGTCACCCTCACCAGTTCCTCCAACGTGGTCAGGCCGGTCATGACCTTTTCGAAGCCGTCTTCCCGCAGCGTTCTCATGCCCTGCTGGCGGGCGTAGCGGGCGATGACGTTGGAGGCCTCGTTGGCCACGATCATGCGGCGGATCTCCTCGTCGGGCTGCATCAGCTCGAAGATGCCCTTGCGGTTCTCATACCCGGTGAAGCCGCAGGACTCGCACCCCTCGCCCCGGTAGAGGGTGGCCTCGGCGCCGTTGAGGGGAAAGCCCAGGGAGTGCAGGCGGGAGGCCTCCCCGGCGTAGCCCGACTTGCAGCGCCGGCAGATGATCCGCACCAGCCGCTGGGCCAGCACGCCCACCAGGCAGGAGGCCAGCAGGTAGTTCTCCACCCCCATGTCCACCAGCCGGGTGATGGCGCTGGGGGCGTCGTTGGTGTGGAGGGTGCTGAAGACCAGGTGGCCGGTGAGGGCGGCCCGGATGGCGATCTCGGCCGTCTCCAGGTCTCGGATCTCGCCCACCATGATCACGTCGGGGTCCTGGCGCACGATGTGGCGCAGGCCGGCGGCGAAGGTCAGCCCGATCTGGGTGTTGACGTGGATCTGGTTGATCCCGTCCATCTGGTACTCCACCGGGTCCTCGATGGTGATGATCTTCTTGTCGGCGTGGTTGATGCGCTTCATGGCGCTGTAGAGGGTGGTGGACTTGCCGCTTCCGGTGGGGCCGGTCACCAGCAGGATGCCGTGAGGCAGGGCCGTCAGCTTCTCCATGGAGCCCAGGATGTCGTCGGGGAAGCCGAGGCGCTTCAGCTCGAAGCCGCTGGCGTCGCTCTTGTCCAGGATGCGCATCACCAGGCTCTCCCCGTAGAGGGTGGGCAGGGTGGAGACCCGCAGGTCGATCTCCTTGCCCAGCACCTTGAGCTGGATGCGGCCGTCCTGGGGCAGCCGGCGCTCGGCGATGTTCAGCTTGGCCATGAGCTTGAGGCGGGAGATGACGGCGGCCTTCAGCCGGGGCGAGGGGGAGTCCATGGTGTGCAGGATGCCGTCGATCCGGTAGCGCACCCGGAAGTCCTTCTCGAAGGGCTCCAGGTGGATGTCGCTGGCCCGGCGCTCCACCGCCCTGGAGATCATCTGGTTGACCATGCGAATCACCGGGACCTCGGAGGCCATGTCCCGCAGTTGCTCGATGTTCTCGGCAATGCCCTCGGCCTCTTCCGGAGCTTCGCCCGCCTCCTGCACCGCCTTGTCCCACTCGTCCGATCCCCCGTAGAGGCGTTCCAGGGCCTCGTCGATATCGGCTTCCCGGCCCAGGCGCACCCGGACCTCCAGCCCGGTGAACATGCGCAGCGAGTCCAGGGTGTCCTCGTCGGAGGGGTCGGCCATGGCCACCGCCAGCACCCCGTCCTGCTGGTCCAGGGGCAGGATCCTGAACTGGCGCAGGAACTTGGGGGACAGCTTGTCCACCAACAGGGGCACCGCCGGAAAGTCCTCGGCCGGGATGAGCTCGGCCTGGTGCTGGGCCGAGAGGGCGCCCAGCAGGTCCTGCTCGGAGAGGTATCCCAGGTCGAGCAGGATGCGGCCGATCTTGTCGCGCCGCTCCCGCTGCAGGGCCAGGCCGTTCTGAAGCTCCGGGGGGGAGATCAGGTTGCGGTCCATCAGGATGCGTCCGATGAGCTTGCGAGTCGCCATGGGATCTTGCTCGGAACGGGCCTAGAACTGGCTGATTTCGACCTGGCCGACCAGCTCGTCCATGGTGATCCTCCCCTGGCGGTAGTCGCTGACCGATTCCGCGCTGGCCTTGAAGATCAACTGGGAGGGGTAGGGCCGCCCGGGGTCGGACACGCCGTTGTAGAGGTGGACGATTACGGCCAGGGTGTGGCCGGGCTTCAACTGCTCCAGCCGGGGGCCGTGTTCGGCCATGGCCTGGCGGAGGTTCTCCTTGAGGCGGTCCACCCGCTCCAGGGCCGCCTGGTAGGCCTGTTCCAGCTCCTGGCGGCTGTAGGGACTGGGGCTGAAGGGCGTCAGGGGGCGGATGCGGTAGAGGCTGGCCTCGGTGGAGAAGACGGCTCCGTAACCCTCCAGGAAGGCGCCCCTGGGGGCGCTGAGCACGGTGCTGCGGACGTCTTGCCGCAGGGCGTTCTCGATAACGGCCTGGAACTGCTCGATCTGGCCTCGAAGCCGGACTCGATCGACGGGGGCGGGGGACGGGGCGGATGTGTCGGGCGCGGCGCCGGCGTCAGCGGGCGGAGGCGCGGGTTCGGCATCCGGCTCCGCTGCGGTTTCAGCAGCCGAGGGGGACCCGGCCGGGACGACGGATTCCGGGGCCGACGGACCGGCAAGGGCCCAGCCAACCACCAGGCCCAGGATTGTAAGAAATGTCTTGCTCATAATGCTGCTCCTCCATTGGCGTCGTGCTTCGGCCGGATCTATCGGGCGACCGCATCCGGGGGACGGGGCAGGTAGCGATCGGCCACCGAGCTGATCAGCACCTCGTTGCGGGCCGTCTCCTGGCGCATGGCCTGCTGCAGCCTCAGCAGATAGCTCAGGTCGGCGTTGACCTGCCGGAGGTCCACCGAGCGCTGCCGGGTCCATTGGGAATCGGACCGGGCCAGGGCCTGTTGGAGCCGGGCCTCCCAGGTCTCCTCCAGTTGGCCGACCGTCCGGTCCAGCAGGCGGCGGACACGGGCCTCGACCAGGGCGGCGGAATCGCCGGTGGGCGCCGCTTGCCGGATGACGGGAGGCGGAACCTCGGGTCCGAAGGCGAGAGTGAAGCTTCCCTGCCCGATCTGCAGGCGGGCGTTCAGAAAGGAGAGGGTCCCCAGGCAGACCACCAGGCAGGCGGCCGCCGCCAGGCCCAGCCAGGCCAGGCGGGGCGGCCGGCTCCAGCCGAACCCGAAGCGGCCGGCAACGGCGGCCCTCCCCGGCCGGCCGAAGGTCAGGGGCTCGGGAACGGCTTCCTCGGGCCAGGCGGTCTTGAGGACCGAGGCCGTTCGGCCCAGCAGCTCCAGCTCCCGGCGGCAATCGGCGCAGTCGGCCAGATGTTTCCGGAACTCCCCGGCCAGTCGGGGATCGAGCTCCTCCCCGATCGCCTCGGGGAACAGTTCCCGGCACCGTTGGCAATTCATGATTTCCTCCCTGGTTCTTCGCTCAGGATGGCCTTGAGACGGCTCAGCCCCAGGTACAGCCGGGACTTGGCCGTGCTCAACGGACACCCTGCAATGGCTGCAATTTCATCGAAGCGGAGCCCCTCGAAAACCTTGAGCACCACCGCCTCCCGCTGCTCGAAGGAGAGCCGGTCCAGCGCCCCCGCCACCAGCAGGCGAAGCTCGGCCGGCTCCAGCTCCTGCAAGTCTCCCAGGCGGGCCGGCCGCCCCGCCGCCGGAAGGGCGTCCAGTCCCTGAGGGTCCGGTCCTTCCCCGTCCTCGGCCCGCCGCTGCCTGGCGCGGAAGTGGGCCAGGCAGTCGTTGCGGGCGATGGTGAACAGCCACCCGGCGAACCGGGCGGGGTCCTGGAGTCGGTGCAGTTGCTGGAAGGCTCTGAGAAAGGTGTCCTGGCAAACGTCCAGCGCATCCTCACGGTTCCCTGTCAAGCGGAAGGCGTAGTTGAAGAGCCGCTTCTCCCATCGGCTCACCAGGAGATTGAAGGCGCCGGTGTCACCGCCGGCCGCTCTTGCTACCAGGTCCTTCTCGGTCAGTCGCACCAACTCCAAGTGAGCTCCTCACAGAGACGAGATGAACGGCAGCCGCAAAAAGTCTAACCGGACGGGACAAAAGCCAGGCCGAGTAAAAAAGAGTTATCCACGAAGTCACACGAGGAAAACCCCAAAAACCGCCCCATGGGTTTACGCCCACGGCCAAGTGCCGCCGCCGCTTCGCGGCTCGACTGCGGGCTGAATCTCCTATGTGGCGATCTCGCCGATTCCGTCCCCCCCACCGGTTCGACTGCGGGCGGAGCCCTTGTCTGCCGAGCCGAATGGCGAAGGCTGATGCGGTGGGGGGGGCGGCTCCCTCCCCGGCTTTCTTCAGAGCCCCCCAGGCCGGCGGCGGCGGGCGTAGAGCCGCAGCACCGACCCGATCAGCAGCAGGAAGCGCACCGGAACCAGCAGCCATTGCGCCAGCCGGCGCAACCCGGCCAGAAGAAGCCGGGCTGCCCCCGCCAGGGGCGCCAGCAGCACCCGGGACGGCGGCAGCAGCCGGCCCGGCCGCCAGGGGCGCCAAAGCCGGCGGGCGCGGGCCGCCAGCAGCCTCCCCAGCAGGGCGAGGCTGAGCGGGGCGCACTCCAGGCGTGGGTCGAAGACCAGGATGCGCCGGCCGCCGCAGGCCAGGGCAAACAGCTTGGGCCGCAGGCGGGCCGCCTCGCCGCACCAGAGGACCGCCACTTCGCGGTAGCGCTGCCTCTGGATCCGACGCCACAGCCGGTAGCCACCGGCCAGGTCGCGACGGTGGGGAAAGACCCAGACCTGGCCGGCGGGCGGCTCCTTGCGCAGGCAGGGCAGGTCGGAAGGGCTGCAGAGCAGGTGCAGCTCGGCCCGGTCGGAGGGCGCGCGGCCGCACAGGATCTCCCGGGCCTTGCGGATGTTGGCGGCGCTGGAAGAGCAGACCAGCAGGACCTTGTCAGGCATGACCGGCCTCGACCACGTCCAGGAACTGCCGCCCGATGACCCTCCAGTCGTAGCGCTCCCGGATCAGCTCGCGAGCCCTGGAGCCCAGCTCGGCCCGGCGGCGGGAGTCGTGGAGCAACTCGACGGTGGCGGCGGCGAAAGCCTCGGGGGAGCCGGCAATCATCAGCTCCTCTCCGTGACGCACCCGAAATCCCTGGGCTCCCAGCGGCGTGGTGACCACGGCCATGCCCATGGAGAGCGCCTCCAGCAGCTTCACCCGCATGCCGTTTCCGGAGAGGATGGGGGCGGCGAAAAGGGCGCATTGGCCGTACACGGCCCGCAGGTCCCGGACGTAGCCCTGCAGGCGGACCCCGGGATGGCGGCTCAGCCGCTCCCGGTCCAGCATCTCGCTATTGCCGCCCACCACCCAGAACTCGGCATCCGGATCCTGGCGCAGCACCGTCGGCAGCACCCTCTCGGCCATGGCGTAGACCGACTCCCGGTTGGGCGGATGGCGGTAGTTGCCAACGAAGAGCAGCTTGTTGCCGGAGTGTGCGCCGCCTGCAACCGCCTCCGGCTCGAAGAAGTCGCTGTCGACCCCGATGGGAATGGTCTGCAGCCTGGAGGCGGGGAGGAACCGGGAGAGCAGCCGGGCATCCTCGCCGGTCATGCAGACGACCGCGTCGAAGCGGGAGCAGGACCGGACCTCGTAGTTGAGCTGCACCATCCAGTCATACCACCGGCGCCCCCGGGTCCAGGGATTGCCGGCTTTCTCGAATGCCCGGGCCGCATTGGCGTACTGCACCTCGTGGAGAGTGAGGACGGTGCGCCGGGCGGCCTCCCGGGGGACGTGCTGGGCCATTTGGATGTACTCGGCCTGGATGACGTCGAAGCTCCGGCTCCGGATCGCCCGCCGGACCTCCGCGGCCATGGCCGCTCCCGCAAACTCGTAGTGCTCGGCCGGCCGGGGTATCCAGAGGTGCCGCGCCGGAGCCGGCCGCCGCGGCACCGCCCGTACCTCCACGCCCAGCGGCTCCAGCTTCTCCAGCAGCTCTCTCTCGCCCTCGTGCTCGATAAAGGAGATCAGCGCGACCCGGTGCCTGGAGGCCAGGAACTTCACATTGTAATACATGCGCAGGCCGCCGCCGTGCAGCCCCAGGGCCGGCGGATAGGCAGTCAGCACCAGGATGTCGAAGCGGGCCATGGGCTAGTTGGGAACCGCGGGGAGATGCATGAGTCGATCCCGGATTTGCATGGATTATCTACATGGACGAACAGGATATGCAGGATTTTTTTCTGGACCATTCCTCGGTCCCCGGCGTCCTGTAATCATGGGCATCATCACCATGATCTACATGGATTATTAACATCTGCATCGATGTTCAATCAGTCGTCCTTCGCGATTGCCCTGCCCTGTCGCGAAGGCGGCGACCGCTCGTTTCCCGCAAGCGCCATACCTGGCCCCGGCGTTACTTGTACGCCAGGAAGACGGCGCGATCGCCGGCGAGATACTGAGGGTTGGCGTCCGCGGGCGGGGCGACCGGCTCCACCCTGGAAAAACCGGCTGCCGAAAGCATCTCGCGCACGGCGGCGGCGTTGGGGATGAAGCTCAGGCCCCGGTGGGCCGCCAGGCGGTTCTCCTCCACGTCGGGCTCCCGGTAGATGGCCAGGGCCGCCGGCAACTCCAGGAAGGCGCCCGTGGCTCCCCAGCCGCTCTCAACCGGAGCCTGCTGCCGGGTGAGTTGGGTCTCCACCACGCACATCCGGCGGGTGATGCGATGCAGGATCCGCAGGGCTCCCATGGGATTCTCGAGATGGTAGAGCAGACCCAGAAACAGGGTCAGGTGGTAGCGGTCGGGCGGATCCTGGTTGGCCAGGAAATCCTCCACGGCAAAGGCCAGCCGAGCGGGGTCCTGTCCCTGAATCCGCTGCACGGCCCGGGCCCGCTCGATGTTGAGGGGCCGCACGTCGATGCCCCTCACCCGGGCCCCCTCGGCCTGGAGCAGAAAGCTGAAGTAGCCCTCGTTGCAGGCCACGTCCAGGCAGTCCAGGTCGGCCAGGCCCTCGGGGAAGGATTCCTCGAGCGCGGGCAGGAGCATGTCGCGGCGGGTCCGGTGTATCTGCCGAAGCTCCGGGGAGAGCAGCGGCGTGCGGATGCCGTCTCCCAGGTCGAACTCGTACATCCAGGCCGGAGGCGCCTGGGCCAGTTGCAAGCGTTCTTCCCTGGTCATGGCGGCTCCCCTCCCGAGGTCTCGGCGAAGATGGAGGCGTCGCTGCGGCGATAGCCGGCCCGCCGGCGATAGCGCTTGTAGAGCGCTTCCGGAAACTGAAGCAAGGCTCTGAAGAATGCCCGAAGCTCGAAGCGGACGCTGGTCCGGGCCAGGAAACGGGCCTGGGTGAGCGGCAGGAAGAGGCAGTGCTGCAGGATCCATCCGGCGTCGGTGATGCTCTTCCAGACGAACAGATACTGATTCTTGCGAATGGTGTTGTCAACGAAGTTGTCGCCGAACTTGCCCCGGTTGGTGCCCCGGTGCTTGTGGACCACCAGGCTGCGGCTGGCCAGCAGGCTCTTCCAGCCCCGTTTCCAGGCCTGGTAGGAAAGATCCACGTCCTCCAGGTAGAAGGGGTCGTAGAGCCTGTCCAGGCCTCCCAGGGCCAGGAACTTGCGCCGGTCGAAGGCGCTGGAGCCGCCTCCCGCCCAGAAGACGGGCAGGCAAGCCCCGGCCGGGTCCGGCGGGACCTGGTCGTGGTAGGGCTCCGGGAACCCATGCCGCCAGCGGGACCGGGTGTTGCCGGTCTCCTCCCGCCGGCGCGACTTGTCCTGGAAGAAGACCTGGGAGGTCACTGCAAAGACGTCTTCGTCCCCGAAGCCTTCCAGCAGGGGCCGCAGGAAGTGGGGATCGACCTCCATGTCGTTGTTGAGCAGCACCACCACATCCCCGGCGGCCGCCTGCACCCCGGCGTTGTTCCCCCCGGTGAAGCGCCGGTTCCGGTCCAGCGCCACCACCTTGACCTGGGGGTAGCGGGCTTTCAGGAAAGCAAGGCTGTCGTCCCGGCTGCCGTTGTCCACCACCAGGATCTCGTGGCCGCCTCCTTCCTGGCGGGCGGCCTCCACCACGCTGGGCAGGAATTCTTCCAGCAGGTGCTTTCCGTCCCAGTTGAGGACGATCAGGCTGGCTCGGAGGCGGGCCGGCAGGCCCGGTGCGGCAGGCTTGCGGCGGAACAGGGAGCCGGGAAGGTAGAGGATCTCGGCCAGGCAGAGCCCCAGGGCCACCAGGAGGTCGAAGGGGACCATCAGCAGCAAAGCGCCCAGCCTGGGCCAGAAGCCGGGCTGCAGTGGATTGAAAGGACTCCCCATGGCTCAAGCCCCGGGGCGGCGGATGCGGTCGCTCAGGTACTCGCGCAAGGCGTCCCTCCAGTGCTTGAGGTCATCCATTCCCAGATCGTCCAGGTGATGGTTGGCCAGCACCGAATAGGCGGGGCGGCGGGCGGCGGCGGCGATGGCGCCGGAAGTGGTGGGCGCCAGGTCGGGCTTGAGACCCAACAGCCGGAAGATTTCGCCGGCGAATTCGTACCAGGAGCAATTGCCCTTGGAGGTGACGTGAAAGCGGCCGTAGTGGGAGGTCTCGATCAGGGCGGCGGTGGCACGGGCCAGCTCGCGGGTGCTGGTGGGGGTCAGCCGCTGGTCGTCGACCACCCGGATGGAATCGTTCCCGGCGGCTTTCCGTATCATGGTCTCGACGAAGTTGCCGCCCTTGCCGCGGCTGCCGGCGCGGCCGTAGAGCCCGCAGGTCCGGATCAGGACGTGTTTTTCCCAAACCGACTCCAGCAGGTGCTCGCCCGCCAGCTTGGAGGCTCCATAGACGTTGAGAGGGCGGGCGAGGTCGTCTTCCCGATAGGGCCGGCCGGCGGCCCCGTCGAAGACGTAGTCGGTGCTGTAGTGCACCAGCACGGCCTCGATGTCGCGGGCGGCCAGAGCCAGGTTGCGGACGGCCTCTCCGTTCACCTGAAAAGCCGTCGAGACCCGGGACTCACAGTCGTCCACCCGGTGGAAGGCCGCGGTGTTGATCACCACCTGGGGACGCTCCGACTGCAGGATGCGGCGAACCTCGTCGAACCGGATCAGGTCCAGGGAGCGGCGCGGCGGCGCCAGCAGTTGGTGGCCGGCCAGGGCTTCCACCAGGTCGGCGCCCAGTTGGCCGGAAGCTCCAATCAGGAGTATCTTCAAGTCAGCGGCTCCCCGGCTCCCGGCCTCCCATGCCGACCACGGCCGGCTGGAAGGGCGAGGCCGGGACCGTGTCGAACACCGACCCGGTGATCCTGATGATCTCGGCGGCCTCCTCCAGGAGCTTCATCCAGGCGATATTGTAGTAGCGGGGGTTGTCGAAGTCGGAATAGCCGTAGCGGGAGACGCTCTCCACCATGTCCTTGACGGCTTCCTCCACCGTGACCGCCGGGGCGAATCCCAGCACTCGCTCCAGCTTCTTGCCGGAGACGCGATAGCTGCGGACGCCCTGGTAGCGGTATTCCGGTTTGAGCTCTACCTTCACCCCCACCTCTCTGAGGGCCCCGACCACCCGCAGCGCCAGCTCCGAAATCCGAAAGTTTCGGTAGACCACGTTGAAGATCTCACCCGAGACCTTGGACTCCTCGGCTTCCAGGCAGAGGATGTAGGCCCGGGCCGCATCCCGGATATCCACCAGCGGCCGCCACATCTCGCCTCCGTAGTGGGTGGTGACGTGTCCCTTGGAGAGGGCGTCCCTGAGAAAGGTGTTGACCACCAGGTCGTAGCGCATCCGGAGGGAGAAGCCGTAGACGGTTCCCTTGCGCAGGATGACCGGGCAGAAGTCCTCGTCGGCCAGTTCCAGCAGGCCCGTTTCCGCCTGGTACTTGGAGCTGGCGTAGGCCGCCTTGGGATGGACCTGGGAGGTCTCATCCAGGACGACGTCCTTCTCCTCGTCGGCGATGCCGACATCGTAAATGGAGCAGGAGGAGGCGAAGACGAACCTGCGGATGCCCTTCCGCTTGCAGAGCCGGGCCAGCGACAGGTTGGCTCGAGTGTTCATCTCATAGTTGGCCTGGGGGTTGTACTCCGCGGTGGGATCGTTGGAGAGGCCGCTCAGGTTGATGACGGCCGCGACGCCCTCCAGCACCGAGGGGTCCATGGAGCGGACGTCCCCCTTTCTCAGCTCGATTCGCTCCCTGTCCTCGCTGAGGCCGGCATCCCCGTAGTACATGCGGTCGAAGACCCTGACCGCGTAGCCCCGCGCCAACAGCTCCCTGACCAGCACCGAGCCGATGTAGCCGGCCCCGCCCACCACCAGAATCATGGCCAACCTCCTTGGGTTTGGATTACCGCTGTTTCATCCCTTATGACCCGCCAAGCTGGATGGGATGATTGTGCGACCAGGTGAGAAGTGAAGAGTGGAGAGTGGAGAGTGGAGAGTGATTTGATCGAAACGTTACGCATTTTGCCGATCTCGGCGCGGTACTTCGAAAAAGCTCAACCAGGCCATCAGCCGCTCGCCCGTTCCCCCCACTCATCATTCATCATTCATCATTCCCTGCTATCTTCCCTTGACGTTCCACACGTCCCCGAAAGAGTCGGGGGGGATGCGAACTTCATCCGGCTTTTGGCGATTGTAGACCTCGCTGGCGGTGCTGACGAGCTGGGTATCGTCTTCGAGAGCCATCCACCCATGGTAGACGCCGGGCGGAACCACGATCAAGACCGGATTGCGCGGACCGGTGACGACGATCTGCATTTCATTATAGGTGGGGCTGTCGGGACGGTCATCCCGCAGCACGAACTTGGCCGTTCCATGGCTGACGAAAAACCAGTCCCACAGCACCGCGTGCTTGTGAAAGGCTCGGATGGTCCCACGGGTCATGTCCCCAACCAGGTAGACCTGCCCGAACCGGGTAAAGTGCTCGTCGGTGCTTCTCAAAATCTCGATCAGATAGCCCCGGTCATCCACGTGGGCGACCAGAGGCGCCACCTTCACATCCTTGATCATGATGCTCCTTTCCGCTGTCCAAAAAGGGGGCCGGGGGCGGGCGGCCCGCCAAACCCCGAGTTTCCCGGCGGTCATTCAGCCCGCGGGGGCGCGGGCTCCGGCTTCCTTCAAACTTCCTCCTTCAGACATCCTCCCTTCAACCCGCGGAGGCGCGGGTTCCGGCCAGCCCCGATTCGGCCGAACTCACCTGCCTCAATTCAATGCGGCAGCCCATCTTCAGGTAGCCGTAGACCGTCTCCCGCTGCTTCAAGGTCAGATTCAGGGCGTTCTCCACGAAGTCGCACATCTCCGAATCGCGATGGGTCCCGTTGGCCACCGCCGGGGTGAGATGGTAGTGGCCCGGCTGCAGCACCGGCAGCCGCAGGTGGAAGTCCACCGTGTAGATCTGGCCCGGCCGGGCCGGCGGCAACTGCAGGTTCTCCACCGAGGTGTTGCTTCCGGAGATCTCCTCGCCCAGGCGGTTGCGCATGAGAATCCCGATCAGGGGCGATTCCACCGGGCGGTCGAACCGGACCGAAACCCTCACCGTCGCCAGGTCGCCGTGAAAGAGGCTTTGGGGCTCCCTGCCGGCCTGGTCGAGCAGGCGGATGCCCAGGACCCGTGCGTGGCCGTTGCCCCAGCGCTCGTCCACGTTCGGAAGAGTATGCACCGAAAGATCGCCGGCTGCATCAGCGGCGGCGTCCGGCTGCAGTTGGGTCGCCTCGGAGGCCTTTTCGCCGGCATAGGGATCGCGGCGCTGGGTCAAGGCCGCCAGGTAGCGGGCCGTGACCTTGTCGGGGGCGCCTCGGTCCCTGATCCTGCCCTGCTCCAGCCAGATGGCCGCATCGCAGAGGTTCCTGATTGCGGCCACGTCGTGGGAGACCAGCAGGATGGTCTTGCCTTCGTCCCGCATCCGGCGAAGCCGGCGCACGCAGCGCTGCTGGAAATAGACGTCCCCGACCGCCAGGGATTCGTCCACCAGCAGAATCTCGGGGTCGAGGTTGATGGCGGTGGCGAAGGCCAGGCGCACGTACATGCCGCTGGAATAGGTCTTGACGGCCTGGTCCATGAAGCTGCCGATCTCGGCGAATTGCTCGATCTCCGGCATTTTCCGGTCGATCTCCTCCCGGCCCAGACCCATGATGGCGGCATTCAGAACGGCGTTCTCGCGGCCCGTGAACTCCGAGTTGAATCCGGCCCCGAGCTCCAGCAGGGCCGCCACCCGACCGCTCAGAGCCACGCTGCCGGTGGTCGGGGTCATGGTTCCGGCGATGATCTGGAGCAGGGTGCTCTTGCCCGAGCCGTTCTCGCCCACGATCCCGAAGGTGGCGCCCTGTTCGACCCGGAAGCCGACTTCCCTGAGGGCCCAGAAGTCCTGGTGGCAACGCCGGCGAAAGATCAGCTCCTTGAGCCGGGCCGAGGGCTTGGAGTAGATGCGGTAGTTCTTGGACAGGTTTTCGACGGTGACGGCATGCATGGCCAAATCGCCGGGACGGGCGAGGGAGGTCGGGCCTCGGTCCCGGCCGGCGCTGCGCCGGCAGCGGCGGCCACCCCGGGCGGCTCTATTCTAGCGGGGCCGAGAGCAGATTGAAACCATGGGGGGAGGGGGAAGAGCGCCCTTTGCCAGGCCCGTGCCTGGCTAGGCGGCAGAGTCCTTGTGGTTGAACAGCGCCTGATAGAGGGCGTCGATGAAAATATGATAGACTGCCTGCATGAGCGACACCGCCCAGATTATTCTGGCCGTCATCGGAACCGGCGTCACCCTGTTAGGCGTACTGGTTGGTCTCCTGGTATTCCTGTTTCGCATCCAGCGCCAGGATCTGGCGGCGCTCCGTCAGGACCTGGCTTCGCTCCGTCAGGAATTGCGCACCGACATCGCCGCTCTCCACGCTCGAATCGACGCTCTCTATCTGTCGCTTTTCAGCCACAGAAACCCCGCTGCCTAGCCCATGCTGGGCACAGCCCTGGCGCTGGCCCTCAAGTCCTCCGATTCATAAATCCAGGGTGATCCCACGGTTATTGGCATATTGACCCTGGATCGAAAGTCGATGGGCCACACCGATTTGCCCGAGGGATGGCGTTCCAAATAGTGCTGAGGCAATGGTGACGACCCACGACGATCCGAGATTGCGCCAGGCCTTGGCCCTGCTGGACGCCATGCACCGGCAGGATCCTTCGGCGGGCGCCGGCGGGCCCAAAGACATCCTGGCGTCCCTCGACTACCACCAGCGCCTCGGGCGGTGGGTGGGCCGTCTGGCGCCCCAAGCCTCAGTGGCCCTTCGGCTGGCGGCTCACAGCCAGCACGTGCGCCGCTGGGCCATCCCCCGCGACTCCTACCCCATGACCCGCAAGGGCTACCGCGACTGGAGAGAGGCCCTGGGACGCTTCCATGCCGCCACCGCCGCCGAGGTGCTGGCGCGGGTGGGCTACGACGCTCACACCGTGGCCCGGGTCGAGCAGTTGCTGAGAAAGGAGCGGCTGCGCAGCGACCCGGAAGCCCAGACCCTGGAGGACGCCGCCTGCCTGGTCTTCCTGGAGGTGCAGCTCGAGGATTTCTCCCGCCGGCATTCCGAGGACAAGCTGCTCCACATCCTCCGCCGAACCTGGAAGAAGATGTCCCCCGCCGGCCGGAACCTGGCGCTCCGGCTCGAGCTGCCGGAGGCCCCCGCCGGCCTGCTGCGCAAGGCGGTTGAAGGGTAAAAGAGCTATCCACCAGGGACCCCGTTTTTTTCCCGCGCCCTTTCCCGTAAGATAGCGTCAACGTCCCGTTTCAGAGAGGAGACTTCCATGAAAGACAAGACGGACCAAGCCATTCCCCTGGAAGCGGCCAAGGTGGAGTTCCTGGAGCAGATGGTCGAGGCCCACGGCCTGTCCGACATCGGCAAGGCGGTGCGCTGCCTGGTCGACTACGCCCGGGAGAATCCCGACCGGCAGGCCCTGATCTTCGGGGAGGTGCGCTGCATCGACTGTTAGGGCCCTGTCTCGGAAATGAAGCTACCCTCTTCCGTAGCGGTCTTCCAGGCGGACGATGTCCTCCTCGTCGAACTCTCCGAAGGCGATCTCCAGCCAGCGGCTGGGACGGGGGCCCGCGCCCGCGGCCCGATGGCGGGTGCGGCGGGGGATATAGATCTCCTCGCAGGGCTCCGGATGCCAGGTCCGCTCTCCCACGGTCACCTGCAAGCCCGGGTCGAGAGCCACCCAGAGCTCGTCCCGGTGGCGGTGAAGCTGCAAGGAAAGAACCTGTCCGGGATTGACGGTGATGATCTTGACCGTGCTCGCCCGGTTGTGGGTGAAGCGGCGAAAGGCCCCCCAGGGCCTCTGCTCCCGGTGGATCAGGGATCGGGGATCGTCCTGTGGGTCCTGTGGCATAATGTGGCCTTCCTGCAGTCGATTGCGGTCGGGGAACCCAGCTAGCCTAGACGATCGGCGAGGACAACCTCAAGCCGGAATGCCGTTTCCCCGCACCGGAGGGGACGGGAATCGAGACCGCCCCCGGGGAGGATCGACCGGATGGAGACCATGCTGGTTGCCGGGGGCGCCGGGTTCATCGGCTGCAACTTCGTCCGGCTGGCGCTGGCCCGAACCGAGGCCCGGCTGGTGGTGGTGGACAAGCTGACCTATGCCGGCAGCCTCCACAACCTGGAGGGGCTGGCCGGCCAACCCCGCTGCCGCTTCCTGCGGGGGGACATCGGCGACCGGGAGTTCGTCGGCAAGCTCTTTCAAGACTATCGGCCGACCTGGACGGTCAATTTCGCGGCCGAGACCCACGTGGATCGCTCCATCGACGATCCCCGCCCCTTCCTGGCCACCAACGTGGCGGGCGCCGCCGAGCTGCTGGAAGGCGCCCGGACCCACTACCGCCAGCTCGAGGGTTCGGCCCGCGACCGCTTCCGCTACTTGCAGGTGTCTTCCGACGAGGTCTACGGCAGCGCCGAGGGAACATCGACCTTCTCGGAAGCCAGCGCCTGCGCCCCCAACTCCCCCTACGCGGCTTCCAAGGCCGCCGCCGACCACTGGGTGCGGGCCTATCACCGGACCTACGGGCTGCCGACCCTCACCACCCGCTGCTCCAACAACTACGGGCCCTACCAGTTCCCCGAGAAGTTGATACCGCTGATGGTGCTGAACGCCATGGAGGCCCGGCCGCTGCCCATCTACGGAGACGGTGGGAACGTGAGGGATTGGCTCCACGTGGAGGACCACTGCGCCGCCCTGCTGCTGGTCCTGCAGGAAGGCCGCCCGGGGGCCGGCTACAACGTCGGGGGCGGCAACGAGCGCACCAACCTGGAGATGGTGGACCGGGCATGCGCCTGCCTGGAGGCGCTGCTTCCGGCCGCCGCCAACCCGGCCATGCAGCGCCGGGGGGTTGCGGCCTACGCCGACCTCAAGAGGCGGGTTCCCGACAGGCCGGGCCACGACCGCCGCTACGCCGTCGATTCCGGAAAGATCCGCAGGGAGCTGGGCTGGGCTCCCCGATACGGCCTGGAGGAGGGCCTGGCTCGAACGGTGCGCTGGTACGCCGAACACCGGGACTGGTGCCGCAAGGTAGAGGAAGACAACTACGACCGCCGGCGGCTGGGGACCGCGGGCAGGGTGGAATCATGAGAAAGGGAATCATTCTGGCCGGAGGCTCGGGCACCCGCATGGCTCCCATCACCCGGGTCGTCAGCAAGCAGATTCTGCCGGTCTACGACAAGCCGATGATCTACTATCCGCTGTCGACCCTCATGCAGGCCGGGATCACAGACATTCTGGTGATCACCACTCCCCGCGACCGGCCGGCCTTCGAGGGATTGCTGGGTGACGGCAGCCAGTGGGGACTGAGCCTGAAATACGCGGTTCAGCCTCGTCCCGAGGGCATCGCCCAGGCCTTCCTCATCGCCAGGGACTTCCTGGAGGACCAGGCGCCGGCCCTGGTGCTGGGCGACAACATCTTCTACGGCCAGGGACTCTCCCGGAGTCTGCGCCGGGCCAGCCGGCAGACCGGCGGGGCCACCGTCTTCGCCTACCAGGTGCGCGATCCGCAACGCTACGGCGTGGTCTCCTTCGACGAGGAGAGCCGGCCCACCGGCCTGGAGGAGAAGCCGGCGCGGCCCCGCTCCGCCTACGCGGTGACCGGGCTCTACTTCTACGACCGGCAAGCGGTCGAGATGGCTTCGAAGCTCCAGCCCTCGGCCCGCGGCGAGCTGGAGATTTCGGATCTGAACCGGGAATACCTGGCCATGGGCCGGCTCCGGGTGGAGAAGCTGGGCAGGGGAATAGCCTGGCTGGATGCGGGCACCCGCGAGTCGCTGCTGCAGGCGTCGGTCTTCATTCAGACCCTGGAGGAGCGCCAGGGGCTGATGGTGGCCTGCCCCGAGGAGATCGCGCTCGAAATGGGATGGATCGAGGCCGGCGACGTCCGCCGCATGGCGCGGTCCATGCAGGGAAGCCCCTATGGGCGCTACCTGATGGAGTTGGTGGAGCCTGGAAAGTGAGGCACGCATGAAGGTCGCCCGCACGGCGCTGCCCGGAGTGCTGGTCATCGAGCCCGAGGTCTACAGCGACGCCAGGGGATTCTTCCTGGAGTCCTACCACGCCCGCCGCTACCACCACCAGGGCCTCCCGCCGGAATTCGTGCAGGACAACCACTCCCTGTCCCGCCATGGAACCCTGCGGGGGCTGCACGCCCAGGTGCGGCAGGCCCAGGCCAAGCTGGTGCGGGTGATCGAGGGGGAGGTGTTCGACGTGGCCGTGGACATCCGGCTGGGGTCGCCCACCTTCGGGCGCTGGACCGGCGTCTGTCTCTCGGCGGTCAACCGCCGGCAGTTCTTCCTTCCCGAGGGCTTCGCCCACGGCTTCGCCACCACCAGCCCTTCGGCCCAGGTGGAGTACAAGTGCAGCCGCTACTACGACCCGGACGACCAGATCGCCATACGCTGGGACGATCCCGAGATCGGGATCGAATGGCCCATCCGGCAACCCCTCCTGTCCCCCAAGGACCGGGACGCCCCCCTGCTGAGCCAAATACGAGACCGGCTGCCCCGCTTCGACTGAGGTCGGCAAGAAATCCCGGGAGCGCGGGCGTCCCGCCCGCCCTTCCCTACCCCTTCACCTGGGCCAACTGGGAGCGGACGCTGCTTCGCAGCATGGCCAGGTCGTTGGAGAGGTCGATCATCTGAAATCCCCGCGAGATCCACTGGTTGGCGGCGGCCGCGTCGCGCACCGGCAGGCCGGCGGGCTTGCCCACGGCCCGGCACCCCTCCAGGACCCGCATGAGCTGGCGCTCGTGCTCGGGGTCGCTGCCGATCTGCTCCGCCGTGAGGCCCATGGACAGACCCAGGTCGTGGGGACCGATGAAGCCCACGTCGATGCCGGGGACCGCCATGATCTCCTGAATCTGATCCACGCCTTCGAGATCCTCGATCTGGGGAATCAGCAGGATCTGCTCGTTGGCCACGGCCGGGTAATCGAGGAAGGTCTGATTGCGGCCCGTCCCGGCGGAACGTTGGCCCAGCGGAGGATAGCGGACCGCCTGCACCAGGGCTTCCGCCTGGGCGCGGTTGGACACGTGGGGAATGACCACGCCCAGGGCGCCGGCGTCCAGCACCCGGGCGATGTCTTCCGGATTGTGGGACCACACCCGGGCCAGGGGAACGGCGCCCCGAGACTCGATGGCCCGGAACCCGTTGGCGGCATCGTCCAGGGCCCAGGGGCCGTGCTCCATGTCCACGGTCAGCCACTCGTACCCTTCGGTGGCCAGGACTTCGGCAGCCAGGGTAGAGGCCAGGTTCAACCAGGAACCGACCGACACCTTTCCGGCATTCAACGCAACCTTCAGGGGATTTTCCAATCGCATGCAAGCCTCCGGATCAGGAATTCATGAATGCTCGCCGGACGGAGCACAGCCAAGCCTGGCTCCATGGCCCGGACGGCGGTCCATTGTGACGGCAACGGAGAAGCCAGTCAACAGCGGGGGACATCGGGGCGGCTTGCGGCGGCTCGGGAATGCAGGCCGTCCGTTGCCCGAAAAAATCCTGCGCATCGATGTTAATTGTCCCCGAATACCACGAGGCGCCCAGCATACGCGCGAACGCGTTTTGCAATTTCACCGGTTGTTTTCTCAGCGGGAAGGCCCTAAATTAGGAAATTCGATTATCAGACGCTCAGCTTCGGGGGCGCCGTCCGGTTCCTGCGCCCCGAAAGATCCCGGGCGAGCGGCAGAGACGGACACCCATTGATGAGACGACAACACTGGAATCCAATATGAAAGATCACACCCAGGACGTCCGTTACGAGCCGGACGAACGACCTCCGCTTCCTCTCACCATCGGCCTCGGGTTGCAGTACGCCACGCTGACGGTCGCCGGCATCGTGCTGACGCCGGTGATCCTGGTTGGCGCCGCGGGAGGCGAAGAGGCCTATATGGCATGGGCCGTGTTCGCCGCGCTGGTGGTCAGCGGAATCACCACCGCGATCCAGTCCGCTCGCATCGGCCGCCTCGGCTCCGGCTATCTCCTGCTCATGGGAAGCAGCGGCGCCTTCCTGGCCGTCTGCGTGGCGGCGCTGGAACGGGGAGGCGGGGGCCTGATGGCGAGCCTGATCATCGTCTCCTCCCTCTGTCAGTTCATTCTGGCGGCAAAGCTCTCCCTGTTCAGGAAGATCTTCACGCCCACCGTGGCGGGAACCGTGCTGATGCTGATTCCGGTCACGCTGGGACCGATCATCTTCCGCAAGCTGAACGACGTGCCGGCCGACGCCGCTCCCTCGGCCGCCCCGGTCACGGCCGGCCTGACCCTGGCGCTGATGACCATCCTCTCGATGCGTGGCAGCGGCGCCTGGAGACTCTGGGCCGGAGCCCTGGGGATGGTTGCAGGCTGCGCCTTCGGGGGGCTCTTCTACGGCATCTACGACACCCGGCGGGTCCTGGAGGCCGACTGGATCGGCTTTCCGCAGCTTGCCTGGCCGGGTCTCGACTTCGGCTTCGGCCCCGACTTCTGGGCCCTGCTGCCCGCCTTCGTGCTGGTGACGCTGGTGGGCGCCCTCGATACCATCGGAGACGGCATCGCCATCCAGCGGATCTCCTGGCGCAGGCCGCGCGCCATCGACTTCCAGTCGATCCAGGGCGCCCTCACCGCCGACAGCCTGGGCAACCTGCTTTCCGGCCTGACGGGCACGGTTCCCAACACCACCTACGCGGCCAGCATCGCGGTGGCCGATCTCACCCGGGTGGCGGCCCGGGTGGTCGGCATCTGCGTCGGGGTCATTTTCGTGGCGCTGGCGTTTCTGCCGAAGCTGGTCGCCGTCATCGTCGCCATTCCCGGTCCGGTGGTGGCCGCCTACTTGATCGTGCTGGTGGCATCCCTCTTCATCCTCGGCGTCCGGGTGCTCATGCACGATGGGCTGGACTACCGAAAGAGCTTCGCGGTAGGCATCGCCTTCTGGCTGGGGATCGCCTTCCAGCTCGGGTGGGTCTATCCCGAACTCCTCCAGGGCGCCTGGAGCGAGCTGCTCGGAAACAGCATGACGGTCGGCGGAATGACCGTGATCGCTCTGACGCAGTTCGTGGAGCTGACGGGACCGCGCCCGCGGCGCCTGAAAACGGAGCTGACCCCGGCAAACTTGCCGAAGATCGATCTGTTTCTGTCCGATTTCGCTGCGCGGGGGAAGCGCACCGGGGAAATGACCGATCGACTGCGGGCAGTGGGCGAGGAGATGCTGCTGACCCTGACGCGGCCGGAGGACGCAGGCAGGGCGCCCGCGGGACGCCATCTCCTGCTGGTGGCGCGCAACGATGGGGATGCGGTCGAACTCGAGTTTGCGGCCACGACCGACGACTCCAACCTGGAGGACCAGTTGGCGCTGCTCGGTGAACAGACCACCGGTCCCCCGGTCGAGACCGAGGTCTCTCTCAGACTGCTGCGCCACTATGCGTCGTCGGTCCGCCACCAGCAGTTTCACGACACCGACGTGATCACCGTCCGCGTGGGACCCGCCGCCTCCATGTGAGCGGCCCTGCCCCACTTACCCGCCCAGCCAGCGGAAGGCCTGAGCCACGCAGAAGCAGACCAGAAAGCCCATGGCGATGGGGAGAAGCGCCGAGGCCGCCGTCCACCTGGCGCTGCCGGTCTCCTTCCAGATGGTGTAGAGGGTGGTGGAGCAGGGGTTGTGCAGCAGGCTGAACAGCATCAGGTTGATCCCGGTCAGCAGCGTCCAGCCGTCGGCCTCCAGCACCCCCAGGGTGGCCGAGGCCGAATCGAACTCGAACATGACCCCGGCGCCCTCTCCCACCCCGGAGAGGCCGGCGCTCACAACGGTCAGCATCAGCACGGTGGGGATGACGATCTCGTTGGCGGGGATGGCGATGATGTAGGCCAGCAGGATGACGCCGTTGAGCCCGATGAGAAGCCCGAAGGGATTCATCCCCTGGATCAGGTGCTCCGCCAGGCTGGCGCCGCCGAGGTGGATGTTGGAGACCAGCCAGATGGCGGCGCCGGCCGGCACTGAAAACATCACCGCCCGCCAGAGCACGATCAGGGTGCGGTCGATGAGGGAGGTGTAGATGGTCTGCAGGATGCGGGGGGGGCGGTAGGGCGGCAGCTCCAGGCTGAAGGCCGAAGCCTCTCCCTTGAGCAGGGTGCGGGACAGGCCCCAGGACACCAGGAAGGTGCACGCCACTCCCAGCAGCACCACCGCCATCACGGCCCCTGCCGACACCAGTCCGGCCAGGGCCGGAGGCGCCAGGCTGCCGATGAAGATGGTGGCGATCAGGATCTGGGTGGGCCAGCGGCCGTTGCAGAGGGAGAAGTTGTTGGTCAGGGTGGCGATCAGCCGCTCCCGGGGACTGTCGATCACCCGGGTGGCCACCACCCCGGCCGCATTGCATCCGTAGCCCATGGCCATGGTGAGGGCCTGCTTGCCGTGGGCTCCGGCCTTCTTGAACCAGCGGTCCAGGTTGAAAGCCACCCGGGGCAGGTAGCCGAAGTCCTCCAACAGGGTGAAGAGGGGGAAGAAGATGGCCATGGGGGGCAGCATCACGCTCACCACCCAGGCCATGGCCAGGAACATGCCGTCGATCAGCAGTCCGTCGAGCCACCAGGCCAGGCCGGCCGCGGCCGCCGCCTGCTTGAGGGCGGGATGGAGGGTTTCCAGGAACAGGGAGGACAGCAGGCTGGAGGGGACGTTGGCTCCGGTGATGGTCACCCACAGCACCACCGCCATCAGCAGCATCATGATGGGGAAGCCCAGCCAGCGGCTGGTGACCAGCCGGTCGATGGTCCGGTCCAGATCGAAGGCGGGCCGGGCGTCGTCCCGACCCAGCACCCGGTCCGAGATCCGGGCGGCATCGGTGTAGAGCGCCTCCATCAGCGAGTCGTGGAGGTTGGGCCCCACTTCCCAGCGCAGATTGGCCGCTGCCTCCAGCACGTCTTCCCGGGTGTTCGCAGGACTCATCCCGCCCCCTCGGCCGGCGCCGCCGTTCCCGCTGCTTCCGGGGCTCTCGCCAGTTCGGCCAGCTCCCCCGAGCGCACGGCCTCCTCGATCCTGGCGTCCCCCTCCAGCAGGCGCAGGGCCACCCAGCGGGCATTGGGAAGACCGGGGAAGGCCGCCCGCAGCTTGTCCACCAGCAGGCTGACAGCGCGCTTGAGCGCCGGAGGCTCGCTCTGAATGCGATGGGGCTTGCAGACCAGCTCTCCGGTGGCCACCTGGTGGATCATGTCGATCAGCAGGGGGATGCCCCGTCCCTGGCGGGCCGCCGCCGGCGCCACCGGGACGCCCAGCTCCCTCGCCAGGGAACGTTCGTCGACGGTCAAGCGGTGGCGTTCGGCTTCGTCCATGAGGTTCAGGCAGACCACTGCCCGTCCGGTGATCTCCAGCACCTGGCAGACCAGGTTGAGGTTGCGTTCCAGCCGGGTGGCGTCCACCACGATCACGGTCACGTCGGGCTGGCCGAACAGGATGAAGTCGCGCGCGATCTCCTCGTCGGTGCTGGTGGAGAGCAGCGAGTAGGCGCCCGGCAGGTCGACCAGCTTGTAGTGGCTGCCCTGGTAGGCGAAGCCGCCCTCGGCCCGGGTCACGGTCTTGCCGGGCCAGTTGCCGGTATGCTGGCGAAGCCCGGTGAGGCTGTTGAACAGCGTGCTCTTGCCGGTGTTGGGATTGCCGGCCAGCGCCACCACGAAGTCGTAGCGGTCCATGTTCACCCCCAGCCGCTTCAGGTTGGCCGGATGGTGGGCGGGACAGACCTCGCAGGCGCTTGGAGAGGGAGTCGGTTGCCTCATCAGGCCACCTGCCTTCTGGAGTTGATCCGGATATTGGCCGCCTGCTCTCCACGCAGCGCGATCAGCGCTCCCCGGATCCTGAAGGCCGTCGGGTCTCCCACCGGGCTCCTCATCTCGGCGGCCACCACCGTGCCGGGAAGGAGGCCCAGGTCCATGAGGCGGCGCCTTTCCAGGCCCCGGCAGTTGGGAGACAACCCGACCACGGTGGCTTGCTCGCCGGGCTCCAGAGCCGCCAGCGTTTCCAGGGACTCTTCCACCGCCTGCTCCCGCGGCAGGGGAACCACCGAGACGTTGGCGGCCACGATGGGCGCCAGCACGTGCTCCTCGCCATCGGCCCAGAAGCAGATGCGCTCGGCCGAGACGTGGGTCAACTGGACCGCCATCAGGGGATGGAGCCCCTCGGCCACCAACTGGGCATAGACGGCCTCGGGCTCGTCCTCCAGGTGGGCGATCCTGGCCCGTTCTCCCACCGCCAGGCTGGAGAGCGGTTGTCCCCGGCGCGGGGGGAGTTGCCCCCGTTGGGTGGGAATGGGATCACCGTGCGGGTCGAAGGGCGGGTTGCCCATGCGGGCCGCCAGCGCGTCGGCTTCGCTGGAGGACAGGCGATGCTCCTGCTGCTCGGCGCGCTTGTGCCAGTCCGGCTCCTTCAGCCCCGTCTCCTCCGAGAGGTAGCGCTCCCAGAGACGATGCGCCCGGATGATTCGCAGGGCATATTCTCTTCCCTTGGGGGTCAGCCGCAGCGAGGCGCCATCGGAAGTGACCAGCGCACCGGCCTCGATGCTCTGAACCAGCCCCGCCACCTTTTCCACGGGCGTGCCCAGGGCGCCGGAAAGGCTCTGAACCGTGGCTGCCCGCTGCTCGTACTCGCAATGGTAGAGGTGCTTGAGAGCATCCTCGGACAGCACCCGGTCCGACAGGCGCAGCCGCCTGCGCCAGCGCTCCAGCCAACCGCGCCCGGGGCGAAACAGGAAATAGATCGCCAAGGCGGCCAGAACCACCGATAGGGGAGAGGTCAACTCGTTCATCTCAACCCCGACTGGCGAGAAAGCCGGCTTCCCGAGGAGCCGGACCGTCCGGAGCCGATGTCGAATCGCCCGGCCGGTCCTTCAGGGGCAACACGAAGATGCTCCTGCAAGCCTCCAGGCCCAGGTAGACCGGCTCCCGGCCGGATTCGGGGAGCAGCTTCAACGGCCCCTGAAACGGAGCCTTCTCTTGCAGGGAGAGCCGGGTGGCCGGGCGCAGGCCGACCTTGTCCAGGTAGGCCAGGAACTCGGGGTCGCTGTTGGTGACCTTGCGGACTCTGTAGCTCCCCGGTTCGGCCTCGGCCAGGCAGAGGTCGTCCTCCACCTGCCGAAATCCCCGGGCGTCGGGGATGGTTTCGCCGTGGGGGTCCTGGACGGGAAAGTCCAGCAGCGCGTCGATGCGGGAGATGAAGAGGTCGGAGACGGCATGCTCCAGGCGTTCGGCCTCCTGGTGGACCTGTTCCCAACCGTAGCCCAGGACCTGGTGGAGGAACATCTCCAGCAGGCGGTGGCGGCGCAGGATCCGCACGGCCATCCGGCGCCCCTTGCGGGTGAGCGTGGCCCCGTAGTAGGGCTTGTATTCGAGCAGCCCGGCCTTCTTCAACTTCCTCAGCATGTCGGTGACGGAAGCGTCGGCCACGTCCAGGTGACGGGCCACCCTGGAGGTGCTGGCCCTCTGCTTCATGTCCTCGATCTTGAGGACCACCTTGAGATAGTCCTCCACCGTGCTGGAGACGGTTGCCTGATTCTGCGATTCAGCGGCCACCGGATTGCCTTTCATTGCCCTCGTATCAATTTAGAGTAACCAAAAAAGACACCCTCCGCAAGCCTCCAATGTGTTCTTTTCAGGTTGGCAAGAGCTCTTTGGGAATTTATTAGACTGATCTAAAAATCAGGGGGGAGGGATTCCTGAGGCCCGCACACGGAGCACGAGTGTCACTCCCCCCTTGAGGTGGAGTCGGCGAAGCCCGCAGTCGAGCCGGTGGGGGGTCAACGCGGCGCTACGAGAGTGAAATGCAGCGGTGCTTGGGTGGACCGTTTGCGGCGGCGTTCTTGAAACGCCGTGCGGTTTCGAACGGGTGCTTCCTATTCGCCGCATTCGCGGCTAGGTTGGCGCGGAACCGAAACGACCCCGGGCTGCCGCCCGGGGCTACACGAGGCCGCAGCTTCGCAGCTCTATAAGGATGGCTTGTAGCAAGGGTTTCCGCGGGTGATACACGTCAACCGCAGCTTCGCAGCTCTCTCCGATATTCCGATACTGCGGGGGGTGGGGATTTTTTCAACCAAATACTCAGGCGGGAGGTTGGGGTTTGATTTGAGGCGCGTCGGAAACGGCAATCGTTCCTGCGGTGCGGTTTCGAAGGCGAGGCTTGCTCGGGCTGATCCCTTACTATCAACTCTCTCCGTCATCCTGGTTGAATCGCCCCTGGATCCAACCTTCGATTCTGGCCAGGCGTTCCGAAAGCCCCACGATATCGGCGTGAAGTTTCCAAAGAAACAGAAAGATGGCTGCAAGCCCCCCCAACTGCACAATGGACGTGGTGGTCTCCATATGGATTTTGCTCCTTTCGTCCTACACGCTCATTATTGAGATTTCCTGTCGAAATTTCGCACTTGCTTTCGACTTGATCACTGTCTGAGGGAGCTATGGAGATTTGTACCACGGCCAAGCCCATGGAAAATTGCGTGCTAGCATAGGTGCCAGGGAGAAATAACCTCCCCTTCGTACTCAAAGACAAGGATTTCTCCAATGTCCCAACATCATGTCGAGCTGCAGTGGCAGCGTGAGTCTGCCGATTTTACCTACCAGAGCTACAACCGGGACCACCGGTGGGTCTTCGATGGAGGGGCCGAGGTGCCGGCTTCGGCTTCGCCGGGCTTTCTGGGGAACCCGGCCTGCGTGGACCCGGAAGAGGCCTTGATCGCCGCCCTGTCCAGTTGCCACCTGCTGACCTTCCTGGCCATTGCGGCCAAGCGGCGCTTCGTGGTGGATGCCTACAGCGACCGGCCGGTCGGCCACCTGGAACGGGACGCCGAGGGGCGCTTCGCCCTGACCCGGGTCAGCCTGAAACCCAAAATCGTCTTCGGCGGGGAGCAGCCGTCGCCGGAGCAGCTCCGGCAGATGCACGAAATGTCCCACCGTCAGTGCTTCATCGCCAACTCGGTCAAGACCCGGGTGACGGTCGAGACCGAGTAGCGACAGCCTCAGTCGGCCACCGTTACCAGGGCTTCCGCCACCGGCCCCTGGGAGACGCCGTCCACGGCGATCTCGGCCGTCACCAGGCGGCGCACTCCGTCGGCGGCCTCGGGGGCGGTGGCGGCCAGTTGGATCTCGCCCTTCCCGTCGGCCGGCAGGGTGAGCTCGGTGTACTCGCCGGCAGCGCTCCATCCGTCGGGAGGAAGCAGGCGGGCCTGGAAGGTGGCTTCGGTTTCCAGGTTGTTGCGGAGCAGCAGCCGGTATTCCAGGGACTGCCCGGGCTTGACCTCGGCCAGGTAGGGCAGCATCCGCGCCCAGAACAGGTCGATGTAGCTGTCGCCGGGTTCGCCCACCAGTTTCCGAAAGACCCGCTCCTTGCGGTGAACGAAGTCCGAGTACTCCCGCAGCAGCGACGGGTCGCACTTCCAGACTCCCATGTGGCCGGGACAGATCAGGTCGGGGGCCACCTGGTTCATCACCTCGATGCAGCGTTGGTGCATGCCGAGCTGAAAGCTGTTGCGCAGCACCGTGGTCTGATAGGGCCTGGTCTCCACCTTGCCGCTCACCAGCACCTCCTGCAGGAAGTAGTTGTCGCCGGTGAAGGCCACCCACTGGCCGTCGATCTCCCCGCTCAGAACCGAGTGGTACTCGGTCTGGCCGGGGGCGAAGTGGATGTCGAAGGTGTATTCCTCCCAGTCGAAACGCTCCCGGTCGCTCAAGGTCCGGTCGATGCGGATGGGCTTGTGAAAGGTGCAGGGAGTGGAGCTCCAGGCGGCGGGGTCGGCCAGAACCTGGGCCACCGCATCCAGGGCCCAGCAGCGGGTGCCGTAGAACTGCTGCAGGTGCGGGATGCCGCAGGTGTGGTCGTCGTGGATGTGGGTGGGAATCACCAGGTCCAGGGTGTGCACGCCGTATTCCTTGCGGAGCTGCTTGAGATGGTGCTCGATGAACCGCATGACCTCCAGCCCGTTGTGGTCGGCGAAGGTGTGCATGTGGGGATGGAAGGCGTGGCCGTAGTCGACGAACAGCGCCTTTCCCGAATCGGAGAGGATCACGTAGAAGAAGGAACAGGTCCAGGAGCCCCCCCAGAGGAGGTGCTTGGAAAGCTCCACGAACCTGGGTTCGGGCAGGTAGAGCATCTCGGGAATGCTCTCCCTCCCGCCGACCCGCATTCCCCGCCCCAGCGAGACCAGTTGCACCAGGGACTTCTCCAGCCGGTCGATGTCGCCCACGGGGTCTTCGATCTCTCCCCCGTGGGAGGGCAGTCCCAGGGGCGTGCCCGAAACGGAGTGGGTGCGCCCTCCCACCACCTCCCCGCTGAGCGCGTCCCTCAGCGCCTGGATGGACTGCAGGGTGAAGAGGGCGCCGGTCATGTCTCCGTAGGTGTATTCCATGGCGTGGAGCTGGTAGAGCTTGCCCCCTTCCACCATCAGGTCTCCGCTGAAAACCACCAGCCGCCCGTCGATCTCCGCCAGCAGTGCTACCGAACCCTGGGTATGCCCCTTGGCCGGCAGCACGTAGAAGCGGCAACTGCGCCAGGCAAACTCCTCGTAGTCGTTCAGGGTGGCGGAGACCGGAAGATCCCGGGCCAGGGTCAAGAAGTTGTTGCGGTCGTCGTAGTTGTCGTAGACGCGGCGGGTCTGCCAGAACAGCTCGGCCTTCTCGAAGAGATGGCGCTCGTACTGGGGGACCGCCAGCCTGGCTCCCGCCTCGATCAGCCTGGGGTCTCCCCAGCACTGATCGCGGTGGTGGTGGGTGTGGAGCACCCACTCCACCCTGGTGCAGCCGATCTCCGCCAGGGAGTCGAGCACGGCGCCGGAGCCGGCGTCGATCAGCAGCGCCGAGGGGCCGTCCTTGACCACGTAGACGTTACAGGTGTCGGTGAATCGGTAGAGGTTCTCGGAAATTCTTTCCATGGCGGCCATGGGCGTCACTCTCCCTTCGATCAGGACAGGTTCAGGGCGCGGGACTGCTCCTCGATGGAGGCGAAGAGCTGCCGCTTCTCGGACTCGCTGGGGGTGCTTCGGTAGGCGGTGAGAAGCTCCTTCATGCCTACCAGGCCCTTGTACAAGCCGGCGTTATCCAGGGGCGGCGTGAGGTAGGAGACCAGCTCGGCGCTGGTGCGGCGCTTGGCGATGGTGCCTTCGGAGGGATTGTTGACGCTGTAGACGTAGAGATGGGGCATGGCTCCCAGGAGGCGGTCGGGCCAGCAGCCCGAGGAGAGTCCGACCTGCTTGCCCGGCATGAATTCAGCCGCCCCGTGGGTGCCCAGGTGGATGACGGCGTCGGCCCGATAGACCTTCTGCAGGTAGCTGTAGAGGGCCATGAAGCCGTGGTGGGGCGCGCCTCCCCGGGCCGCCAGCATCCGCATGGGATCGCCCTCGTAGCCGAAGCCGGGTTGGACGCCGATGAAAGCGTTCCCGAGACGGGCGCCCAGAATCATCAGGTCCCTGCCGGAAGCGTTGAGGACGCCCGGGGCCGCACCCCACTCCCGCTCGATCTCGGCCACGTGGGGACAGAGGCTCCGGTACTCGTCCACCGGCATCCGGTAGGCCACGTTGGCCACCGTGCCCCACGCCTGGGAGTTGCCCTCCAGGATCCGGCAGCGTAGATCTTCCGGGTCCTGCAGCCGCGGAACGTCATATCCCTCGCACCGGAGCCGCGTCAACACCTCCAGCAGGCTGGCGAAGACGTCCAGGTCGGCGGCGGTGCCCAGGTTCCCCTTGCCCGGGGGAAAGCAGAAGATCACCAGGGCCAGCTTGAGGCTGTGGCGGGGAGCGGTCTGCAGGCGGTTCCAGCCCGCCAGCCTGGCGGCAATGAGCCGGCAGCGCTCGGCCAGCGGTTCGGGCTGGCGGCTCTTGTGGCGCACGCCCCCGAACAGGCGGGACTCGGTGGCTCCGTCCAGCTCGGGGACGGCCACCTGCATGGCGGTCTGCACCGGATTGAGGCCCACCCGGCTCTGCTCCCAGTTCTCGATGGTCTGCAGGTCCAGCGAGACCAGGGAGCGAAAGGGAATGCCGAGCTTCCGGAGAAACTCCACCGAGGCTTCGGTGTCGTTCATCACCGGCCCTCCCACGAAGCTGAACCCGGTCAGCGAAACGATCTGGCTGACCCGCGGGCGAAGACGTTCCTCACCGCCGCCTGGGACGGGTGTCGGCTCGCCGCCGCCCTCCTCCAGAAAGTAGGCGCGGCAGGCCTCCCGGTTGTCCATGAAGGTGGAGATGGCCGCCACCACCGACAGTCCTTCCGACTCGATGGCCCCAATGAGCCCGTCGTAGTGCCGCCGGGCCTCTCCCACGATCTGGGGACGCATCAGCAGCAGCCCGACGGTGGTCCGGGGCTCCAGGCTGCGCCCGGTGGCCGCCCGGTACCAGTCCCGGTAGGCGCTGAAACTCTCGAACAGCTCGGGAGCCAAGGGGTGATAGAGCCCGGTGGAGGGCCGCACCTCGGGCGGGTCGGGCGACGCCAGGCCGGCGTGGCCCGGCACGTAGTGCTTGACGGCGTGCAGCAGCATCGACCGAATGTTCTTGGGAGTGGGTTGCAGGAAGTGGCAGTAGAGGATGAGGTAGTTCTTGATGTCCCTCAGCTTGCCGGCGCCGGGAACGAACTTCAGGATCCTGGGCAGACGCGCCGCCAGCTTGTGGTAGGCGTGGAAGTTCCCTTTGCCGGAGCGGGAGCCGCGGTCCGAGCGCGAGGCGGCTCGCCGGGACATCAGCTCCGACATCCAGGTTCCCAGGCGGTGAGTCAGGCTCAGGCCCGACCCCGCTCGGGCCGCCCGGCGGCCCGAGCGCTTGAGGGTGGCCATCAGGCGGCCCAGGTCCAGCTTGCCCATGCGGGTGCGGCCCATCAGGTCGGCCAGGCAATTGAACACGATCACGGCGTGGTGGCGAGGGCGGAAGCGGTCCAGGGCTTCCAGCAGGCGCCGGCTGTTGTCCGAATCGGTCAGGTGCATGACCAGCACCAGGTCGGCCCCGGCCAGGTCCTCCAGGGCCGCCTCCCACTCGGGCTCGGACCAGGCGGCCCCGCCGTTGTGGGCGGCCAGGCGCAGCTCCAGTCCATGCTCCCGGATTTCGCTTTCGGCCCGGCGCAACGGGGCCAGGATGCTGGAGCCCACGTAGAACACCACCACCCGGACCGGATTGGGGGCTGAATCCTTCAAGGGGCGACTCCTTCCAGGGCGTCTTCCAGCCCGGCGAACACTTCCCGCAATCGGCGCAACACCTCGGGCCTGGCCGACCAGAACCCCCGTCCGGAGGCTTCCAGCAGCCGGCCCACCAGGGTCTGGGCCGAGTGGGGGTTGAGGCTCTGCAGCCGCTCCAGCATCCGGGAGTCCAGCACGAAGGTCTCGGCCACCTCGTCGTAGATCCAGTCCTCGACGGCATCGGCCGTGGCCGACCACCCGAAGGTGTTGGCGAGCTGGTGCTCGATCTCGGCCACGCCGCTGAAGCCGTGCTTGAGCATGCCCTCGTACCACTTGGGATTCAGCACCTTGGTGCGGCTCTCCAGTTGCAGCGTTTCCTGGAGCGTACGGACCCTGGATTGGGGGGTGAGCGAGTCGGACAGGTAGACCCGGGGCCGCTGGCCGGACCGCTCCTCCACGGCCTTGGTCACTCCTCCCAGGTACTCGAAGTAGTGATCCACGTCGGAAATGCCCACCTCGGTGCTGTCGATGTTCTGATAGCTGGCCTCCACCCGCGAGAGGGCGCTGTCCAGCAGCGCCTGGGCCTCCATCCCCTCCAGGGACCGGCCCCGGGCGTCACGCCCGTAGGCGAAGCACTTGCGCTTGACGAAGAGGTCGCCCAGCTCCCTGGCGTCCTCCCACTGGCTCTGCAGCACCATGAAGTTGACGTTGGTGCCGTAGTTCCCGGCCGCGTTGGAGAACACGCGCGTCGCCGCGTCCTGGAAGGTGGACCGGTCGCGGTCCATCTGCTGTTGGACGTGCTTGCGGACGAAGTTCCGCTCGGGGGGCTCCTCCAGGGCGGCCACCCGCTTGACGGCCCGGTCGAGCAGCTCCATGGTGGAGGCGAACAGGTCCCGGAAGATGCCCGAGACGGTCATGACCACGTCGATTCTGGGCCGTCCCAGTCGTTCCAGGGGAATGGCCTCCACCTCGGTCACCCGGTTGAGTCCGTCCCGAACCGGCCGCACCCCCAGCAGCCACAGAACCTGGGCCACCGCCTCCCCCTCTTTCTTGATGTTGTCGATGCCCCACAACACCATGGCTATGGACTCGGGGACCCGGCCGGTCTCCCGCTGGTGGCGTTCCAGCAGGGCGCGGGTCAGGGGCTCGGCCCGGCGGAGGGCCAGCGCCGAGGGGATGGCGTAGGGATTGACGGCGTGGGTGTTCCTGCCGGTGGGCAGAATGGCGGGGTTCTGCAGCAGGTCTCCTCCGGGTCCGGGCGGCAGGTAGTCCCCTCTCAGGGCGGCCACCAGGCCCTCCAGTTCCCGGTTGGACTGGAGGCTCAGGTTCAGCTCGGACAGGAAGGCCAGGATCTCCAGGGACGCATCCTCGGCCACCCCGGCGCGCTGCTGGAGCCACAGCGCCGTTTCCCGCTCGGGTTGCTCTCCCGGCGCCAGCAGGCGCCGGACGGTCTCACGGGTCAGGCTCTCCACCGCCTCCCGCTCCCGCATGCGCTCCCCGGAGGCCCGGCTCTCCTCCAGCAAGCGGGCAAAGGGGGACAGCCCCAGTCCCGAGGCGATGAGATCGGTCAGGGCCGGAAGGCCGAGCTCGGGACGGGGGAAGGAGGCCACCATGGCCAGCAGGTGAACGGTCTCGGCCTCGGCGGCGGGCTTTCCAAAGGTGTGCAGTCCGGTGGGAATGAGGCGCTGCTCGATTTCCAGCACCCGTTCGTAGAGGGCCAACACCCGGCGGTCTCGTTCTTCGCTGGTCATCGATCTCTCGTCCATAACCGAACCGCTCCCGGCTGCGGCCGGCCGGTCGCCGCAATGGCCCGGTTCAGCCGCCGGCCCTGCCCCGCACCTCCCGGACCACCGACTTCACCGCCTGAAACAGCGCCCCCTGGTCCGTCCGGGGCAGCCGCAGGTAGCGAGCCCCGGTCCAGTCCGCCAGGGTCCGGCCCTCCTCCCCGGCCAAAAAGGAGGGCCGGGTATCCACCACCACCGCGGTCAAGGCTTCCCGGCGGATCTCGCCCCCCAGCAGCCGCAGTTCCTGCTGCAGGGCGGCCGGGGTCGGTCCCGGTCCCGGGGGAGCGGGACGGGCCGGACGATTGGCCCGGCCGTCGGTGAGAATCAGCAGCACCGGTTGGGGAGAGCCGCGCAGCCGCGCAGCGCGCGCCACCCCCAGGGCCTGGGCCATGCCGGCGGCCAGGGGAGTGGCTCCGGAGGCGGGCAGCGCCTCCACCAGGCGCTTGGCCCGCTGCAGACTGCGGGTGGGTGGAAGCAGCGTTTCCGCGCCCTCGCCGCCGAAGCGGACCAGCGCCACCTGGTCTCGAAAGACGTAGGCCTGCTGAAGGAGCCGGGCCATGGCCCCCTTGGCCTGGGCCATGCGGTTCACGGCCATACTACCACTGGCGTCCACCACGAAGATAAAGAGGATCCCGGCCTTGCCGCGAAAACGGCGGAAGCGCAAGTCCGAGGCCCGAATGACCATGGGGCCGCCCGCCCCGCCCCGCGGTCCGCGCCCGGAGGCGGGACGCCGATCCCGGTCATCGGCGGAGGCCGCGCCTGCCTGCCGCCGGCGCCAGGACTGCCAGGGGGCCGCCGCCCGCAGGGTGGCCGCCACGGCGATGGAACGCCTGCGGTCCGGCCTCGGGTCGGTGCGAAAGGCCCTGCCCGGAGATCCGGGAAGCCTCCGCGCCCTGGGCGCCGTCCGGCGGCCTGAGGCCCGGGCCGCCGGGAGCCGGTTGAACATCTCCTCGGGAAACTCTCCGGGCAGTGGGTCCACCGGCATGGGGGACTCGTCCGCGGGGATTGAGCGGTCTTCGCTGGCGGCGCCCGAGTCGGAGTCGGGGGCCTCGGCGGCGCGATCTTCCTCGGGCCGGGCCTCCTCATGCCGGGGCCCGGACGGGGGCTCCTCATCCGCCGGCAGAGCGCGAGGCCACAGGACCAGCCGAGCCGCCATCTCCAGGTCCTCCTCGGATACCCGGCTGCGACCGCACAGGGCCGCCTGGGCCCGGGCCGCCAGCATGGCGAACAGGTCCAGCCGGTGCCCTTCCAGCCCCAGCCGAGCGGCGTCGGAGATCAGCCGGCGCAGGGCTTCGTCGGGGACGTCGACCCGGCCCAGAAGACGCCGGGCCTGGCGGATCGTTTCGGCTCCGGCCCCGGCCGGGCCGGAGCCCGCGGGCTCGGCCGCGGCGCCCGGAGGTTCCCAACCCCGCCTGCCTGGTTCAAGACCCTGCAGGAGCTCCAGCACCGATCGCCGCTGATCCAGGTCGGCGGCAGAAGCGCCGTCTACCAGAAGTCCCACCCGGGCCCCGATGATGGCCGCGGGATGGCCTTCAGCGGGGTCGTAGGTTCCCAACAGGGTGAACCTGGCGGGGTGGGAGGTGCTCACTCCCTCCCGTTCCACCCTGACCCGGCCGGAATCGAGCGCCGAGGCGATGGCGCGAAGCGACGACTCCGGCTGCAGATTGAGGTGATCGACCTGAAGAACGCCCCGATCGGCCCGGGCCAGCAGGCCCGAGCGATAGCGCCAGCGCGAGCCGGCGGCGGCCGGCTGCGGACTCAAGCCCCCCAGCAGGCGGTCCTCGCCCACTCCCAAGGGGACCCTCACCAGTGCCGCTTCCCGGCCTTTCGGCTTCAATGCTTCCAGAAGGGAGGCGAAGGCCTTCACCAGCCTGCGCTTGCCCGTCCCGGACGGCGAAGCCATCAGCAACCCGCCCAGACCAGGTTCCACCGCCAGCAACATCAAGGCCCGCTTCGCCAGCGGCTGCCCCACCACGGAAGCGAAGGGATCATCGGGAACGGTCATGGACATGCAACTCGCTAACCCCCGGCCGCCCGGGCGTCCTCGGGCTCCAGCGGAAACACCCGGTCCAGGGCCTGCTCGATTCGGGCAGCCGACTCCAGCGGCTCCAGGGGGTCCTTCTGCAGCCGGTGGCGCAGCGACATGACGGCCACCCGACGGATATCCTCGGGCAGGACCCCGTCCCTTCCCCTCCAGGCGGCCAGGGCGCGGGAGGCCCGATAGAGGGTCAGCTCGCCCCGGTGGCCGGCCACTTCCAGCCGCAGGCAGAGCTCGGCCATGCCCCGCAGCAACCCGGCATCCACCCCGACCCGGGCGAGGCGGGAAAGGGCCGACTTCAGCTTGCGCCGCAACTCCTCCTGGAGAAGTTCGGCCTGGGCGCAGAACCCGGCGGGATCCTGTTCGAAGCCTTGACGCCTGCGCACGATCTCGATGCGCTCGTCCAGGTCATCCAGGGTCTTGACCTCCACGAACAGGCCGAAGCGATCCAGCAACTGGGGCCTCAACTCCCCTTCCTCGGGATTGCCCGATCCCACCAGCACGAAGCGGGCGGCGTGGCTGACCGAGAGGCCCTCCCGCTCCACCTGGTTGCGGCCGCTGGCGGCTGCATCCAGCAGGAGGTCCACCAGGAAGTCTTCCAGCAGATTGACCTCGTCGATGTAGAGAAAGCCCTGATGGGACTGGGCCAGCAGGCCCGGCTGGAACACCTTGGCCCCCCGGTTCAAGGCCTGTTCGATGTCGAGACTGCCGCAGACCCGATCTTCGGTGGCCCCCAGGGGCAGATCGACCACCGGGACGGCAAAGGACTCCCGGGGCAGGCGCTTGCCCTTTCCCAAACGCCGGCGGCATTGGCGGCAGAGGTCCCGAACCCGGTCCGGATCGCAGTTGAAGGGGCAGCCCTTCACCCGGACCTTGGGAGGCAGCAGGTCGGCCAGGGCCCTCACCGCCGTGGACTTGGCGGTTCCCCGGTGCCCCATGGCCACCACGCCTCCGATATGGGAGTCGAGGACCGTCAGCAGCAGGGCCAGCTTCATGTCCTCCTGGCCGACGATGGCCGAAAAGGGGTAGACGGAAGGCGCACTTCCACGGGGCGCCTTGGCTTTTCCGGGCTTGGTCGGGCGAGGTTCAGGCAGGCTCACGTGTCAAGGGGTGTGGTCGGGCCGTCCGGCAGGAGTCTTCAAGCAGTCGCCGACGCTGCTTGCCGCCTAACCCTAATGGGAGACCGACGGGCTGTCAAGGATGCGGAAACGACCCACGAAGGATTGTAGATTTTCGATTTCGGATTCGAGGCGTAATCAGACTGCATCACTCCCCGATCAACAGAGCCTTTTGCAAAATTCGGCGGCGGGACGTTTACCGAGAATGGCCACAAAAGGCACAAAAACACAAAAAGAACATCGGATCGGCAAGACTCGAGTTCAAGAAACTCGTTCTGTGCCTTTTGTGCCTTTTTTTGTGCTTTTTGTGGTGTATGCCGGAGCCGGTAGGCCGCCTCAATGTCATTTCCGTTTGGGAATTTTGCAAAAGACTCAACAATCAGAAATCAACAATCGACGATTCGCGGGGATCAAATCAGGTCGTCGACATCCACTCGCAGGGCCGTGGCCAAGCGCTTCAAGGCGTTGATTGAACCGGGCTTTTTGCGGTTCTCCATGGCCGACAGATAGGAGGCGGCAACTCCGGCGGCAGCGGCAAGCTCAACCCCCGTCAAGCCGCGATACTCCCGCCAGACGCGCACCGGATTCTCCCCCGCCAGCAGCCGGTCCACCAGCTCGATGGGAACGGATTCCTCGTCAGGATCCTCAAGCACCCGCCGCATGGCGGCAGCGTCCCGCGCATCCTCGTCAACGGCGGTGCGCAACGCCTCGTATTCGGAAAGGGGAACGACAACATAGGCTTCCCCGGCCAGGGTGATGGTTTGGGGTCTGGTCACGAGTAGGCGCCTCCACGGGGCAAGATATTGGTAATTGTAACAAAACAACCCGTCCCGCCTCCCCAGATTTGATATTCTCTGCCCGGCCGAGCGGATGCCGCCGGCGCGGCTGGGAACCAATGGGAGCCGATCTACCCGAAAGAGGAGAATCGCCGATGACCAAGGACTGGGAACTCAGGGATTGCGACCGGGAGTTCTTTGAAAGAGAGCTGCGAAGCTTCGTGCCGGAGAAGATCTTCGACGCCCACGCCCATCTCTACGAGACCTGGCACTGGGGACGCGGCGAGGGTGGGATGCAGGGGCCCAGGGTGGCGACCCTGGCCGAGTTCCGCCGCCTGATGGAGTGGATCACGCCCGGCAGCCATACCACGGCGCTCTTCTTCGGAGTGGGATTCAGCGACGAACGCCTCCACCCCTCAAACGAGTTCGTGGCCGCCGAGGTGAGCCTGGATCCGGAATGCCGCGGGCAGATGGTGATCTCCCCCCGCATGGACCCCGAGGAGGTCCGGCAGGAGGCCAAGCGGCTGGGCTTTACCGGCCTCAAGGTCTACCACACCTTCGTCCAGGGAGAAGTCACCTGGCATGCGGATATCTCCAGGTTTCTCACCGAGGAGCACGTGCGGGTGGCCCACCAGGAGGGCTGGACCATCACGCTCCACATGGTCAAGGACCGGGCCATGGCGGATGCGGCCAACCAGCAGCGAATCGTGGAGTACTGCACCCGCTACCCGGACATGAAGCTCATCCTGGCCCACGCGGCCCGGGGCTTCAATCCCTACCACACGGTGGAGGGCATCCAGGCTCTGAAGGGACTGCGCAACGTCTGGTGCGACACCTCGGCGGTCACCGAGGCCGGAGCCTTCGAGGCCATCGTGGACACCCTGGGCCACGACCGGCTGTTGTGGGGGTCCGATTTTCCGGTCAGCCACGGGCGCGGGCGCTGCATAGCCATCGGAGACCAGTTCTTCTGGCTGGGAGAGGACAGCCTGGACTGGGACAGCGTGGCGGCCCAGGCCTCCCTTGAGCCCGTGCTGACGGGCCTGGAGTCCCTGCGGGTCCTGAAGCTGGCCGCGCGGCACCTGCGGCTGAGCGACAGCCAGGTGGAGGACATTTTCTACACCAACGCCCGGAGGATGCTGGGAATGGACGGCTGAGGGACTGCTTGTTGGCGAACGTGGATAGGGGACGTTGCCGGGAATGGCCACAAAAGGCACAAAACCGCAAAAAGAGCGGAACGAAATCCGTCTATTGGTGTTCATTCGTGTCCATTCGTGGTTCGCCGTTTTCCTTCGTGGATCGAGTTCCGACTCCGCTTGGGAACCCGGGCTAGAACAGCGGCCGGCCGACCATGGCCGGGTCGGCAGGGAGGCCGAACTCGGCCAGGATGGTGGGAGCCAGGTCGGTCAGGGCCGGCTTCTCCAGCCGGATCTTGCGATTGCTGATCAGAATGCCGGGGACCGCCTCGGCGTGGATCAGGTGGTCGCCGCTCCACTTGTCGAGGTTGTCCTCCAGCACCGCCTCCGGGAACCTGCCCAGGGTGGTCTCCCAGGAGGCCCGGTAGCCCCGGTGATAGCCGAGGACCAGGTCGGGGCCCTCCCGCAGCAGCGGGCCGCTGTAGATCGAGTCCGGCCGGTGCACCCGGGCCAACACCGCCTCTCCGGATTGCGGATCGCGCAACTCCAGCAGCCGGGTGGTGATTTCCTGGAGAAGCGCCTCCTCTTCCGCTCCCTTGCGGACGATTCCCCTGGGTTCCCTTCCGTAGAGGTTGAGGTAGAGTCCGTTGAAGCCGAATCCGTAGGCCCGGGTCCGACTCCAGTCGACGTTGCGCAGCATGCCTTCCTCGTCGCCCTGCATCACGGTGACGTAGCCCTGTTGCCGGAGCCAGGTGTTCAGGTGAAAGGCCCGGTAGAAGGGGGCAAACCCGTGGTCCGACATCACCAGCAGGGTGGTGCGGTCGTCGGCCTCCTCCAGGATCCGACCCAGGACCCGGTCCATCTCGCGGTAAGCGCCGGCAATCGTCCCGGCATGGGGTGAATCGGGCTGGAAGCCCGGATGCCGGGGGTCCATGGCGCTCCAGAACATGTGGCAGAGCTGGTCCAGCCGGCCCAGATAGAAGAAGAACAAGCCCTCCCGGAATTCTCTCAAACCGGTCTCCAGCATCCGCAACTCTTCCTCGAAGACCGAGTCCGCCTGCTGCAGGAACTCTTCCTCGTCCAGAACTCCCGAGGAAAGGGCCTTGGTGTCTTCGGGGATGCCGAGGGTGGAATAGAGGCCGATCTGCTCGCACAGGCGATGGCTGTAGTCGGCCGGATGGGAGATGGGAAGGGCGGGATGGGAGGGATGGATGTTGACCGGGGTGACGTAGATCTGAAGACTGGGGGCTGCCTGCTTCAGATAGAAGCGGCAGATCCCCCGCACGCTGTGAAGCAAGGGCACCAGCTCGAATTCGACTTCGACCCAGGGGCTCCAGCTTCCTTCCTGCAGCAGAAACCGGCGGTCTCCGAGCTCGACCCGCACCACCCGGCTCTCGGGATCGACGGTTCCCCGAAAGCTCGTCCAGGCTTGGCCGCCATCGGCCCTGAAGGGATTGGGCGGCCCCGTGATTCGGGCCTGGAAACTCCGGTTGCGAACCGTCAGAGGAATGACCTTCCCGCCGGAGATCTCTCCGGAGGGAAGCTCGGGATCCTGGGTGTAGAAGGAGAAGGCGCCGTAGGTCCCCTGAAGATCGGGGGTTCCCATTCCCGAGAGCTGTTTGCCGGACTCGCCGGCCGGCGGGAAGTTGGCGGGCGCCCGCAGTATGGTGGACGGAATGCCGCGGCGGCCGAGGATTTCCCAGAAGGCCTTGCCCTTGCGCAGGAGCGTCACCCGGCCTGCCGAGAGCGGCACTCTCCACGACCCCATGGACAGGGCATAGGCGCCTTCCTCGCTGCGTGAAGTGGACAGGTAGGGGGACAGGGTGGCCGGGTCCCGGTGAATGAAGTCGAAGATTCCGTGCCCGCCCGGATCCATGCCCGTGATGAAGCTGGACCAGGCAACGGGACTCTGAGGAGGCATGCTGGTCCGCAAGGGGCGGAAATGGTCTTCGTCCATGAAGCGGCCGAAGTTGGGCATCCGGCCTTCCTCCACGAATTTCTTCAGCAGGACCGGGTCCATGCCGTCGATGCCCAGCACGATCACCTTTTTGTCGGTGGCCGTCCCGGCGGGAGGGCCGGACTGGCAGCAGGTCAGCGCCAGGGGCAGGAGCAGGCCGGGCAGCCATGCCCATCGTCGCTCGCGACCGCCGGGCGGCCTGCCGCATCCGGATGAAGCCATGGGGCTCCTCGTTGGGGCGCCCGGTCGCTTGAGTTATACTACCCGTGACGACACCGGGGCCCGTTAGCGTGACCGATCCAACCGATTTCTTCGACCTGACCCAATTCGAGCACCGGGGTCTCTGGCTCCGCGGCGACAGGGTGTGGGACGCCTTGAAGCGGCTGCACGCCTACCTCGAAGCCCTGGCCCCGCCCGGGACCATGGATATCCAGGGAGAAATCTCCCGGGGCGCCACCCTTCATGGAACGGGGGTCCGCATCGGCCCGGGAACCGTGGTGGAAGACGGCGCCTACATCGCCGGACCGGCCGTCATCGGCCGTGACTGCCGGATCCGGCACGGCGCCTACGTGCGCGGCGGGGTGATTGCCGGAGACGGCTGCGTCATCGGCCACGCCACCGAAGTGAAGGGCGCCATCCTGCTCAACCGCAGCAAGGCCCCCCATTTCGCTTACGTCGGAGACAGCATCCTGGGACAGCGAGCCAACCTGGGAGCCGGCACCAAGCTCTCCAATCTCACCCTGGTCAGCGCCAGGAGCCCCGAGACCGGCCGGCGGCCCACCCTGCAGATCCGGATCGACGACCGGACTTGCGACACCGGCCTCGCCAAGCTGGGCGCCATACTGGGGGACGACGTCCAGACCGGCTGCAACTGCGTCACCCACCCGGGCTGCCTGGTGGGCCCGCGCACCCTCATCTACGCCAACGTGGCGCTCCGCAAGGGCTACACCCCGCCCGACAGCCTGGTCAAGCTCGACCAGGCCACCACCGTGGTGACCCGCCGCCCGAAGGACTGAGCCTCAGCGACCTACAAGTAGATCTCGCGGGCATGCCCCCGCAGGTCCATTTCATAGTCGATGTCGACCACGGGCGGGCGGGCGTAGTGCCACTGCAGGCCGCGCAGACTGGCAGGCCCCATCCGGGTATGAATTCCCTCCTCGACGAAGGGGTGAATGTCGAACACGGTATAGACCGTGACCCCGGTCACCTGGGACCAGTCCGTCTCCAGGTCCACCAGGCGCTGATCCAGAATTTGCATGACGGCCGCGTTCTTTTCCCGGATGGCTTCCGCCGAGGTGTCTCCACGGCGGACGATGGTGCTCTCCCCTTCGGGCGAAACAGTGATTTCGCCGGCCCCGGCAGCCACGAAGGTGGACCGCTTCAGATCGGGCGCCGGAGCGGTGAAGGCGAAGGCGAACAGCGAGGCCTCGGCGGGAGGACCCACCACCGGGGCCACGTTGGTTCTGGCCATGGGGTTGACGCCGTCCAGCAGGATCCGCCAATCGACCAGCAGGGCTCGGTATCCCTGATTGAATTCGGTGAAGCCCTCGGCGGTGAAGGGGCGGGCGCAACGCAGCTCGACGGCGCAGAGCGCCTGGCGCGGCCTCCCCTGCTCCTTCAGAAAGGCATCGATGAGATCGAACCCCTGCCGCCAGGGCAGCAACTCCTTCAGCGTGACGCGCACGATCTCGTAGCCCGGCGCGGAAACCACTCCGTCCGAAAAGGCTTCCCCTCCAGGCGCAAAGAGATAATTCCCTCCAGGATTGTTGACAAGCATGGCCACCTCCCTCAGATGGATTGAATACGCAAGCCCTGACCGCCGCCCTCCTGCAGGGCGGGCAAAATCTCCAGAATTTCTGCAAGTGTTCCCGTTTGAAGGCTTCGAAGCAGGTTGAGCCGCCCGTAGAGAAGGCTTCCCGGGGACGGCCCGCCCAGCGCCCGGCTGATCGGCCCGTCGGCTTCGACTCGAATGAACGCCCGGGGGCGGCTCTGGTGCGGCAGCCGGTGATGGTGAAGAATGGCCCCCAAGGGCCTCCGGCCCTGCAGGATCTCCTCTCTTGCCGGAAGGGGGAAGGCCTCCAGGTGAATCCGGATGGCCCCGAAGACCACCGGAATCCCCTCCTGGTCCAACTCCAGCAGAACCTGGCGCGTCAGCAGGTTTCCGGAAGTCCACTGTTGCATGACGCGCAGGTGGATCGTCCGCCCGAAGGCCGCCTCCAGGGTCGGCGTCATGTCCCGGTCGTGAACCAGCAGCCGCCGGTAGGGCTGGGGCATCGCTTCCCCGTCGAGGCGGGCGATGGCGGGCGGCATCGCCCCCATTCGGTCGTAGCACTCTCGGAGCGGGTCAAGCAGGTCAGCGCGATGATCCATTCCAGAGACCCGATGCGCCGAACAGCCCGATTGCGGTTCCGCGGAACCGCCGCCTTCGATTCAGCCTGGGGGAGTCCTACGACCAAGAGGATTCGGGGCGGCGCCGGCTGAAGATGAGGACCCATTCAGACAAGGCGCCGCCACAGGGCTATCCTAGCACAAAAGAAGTCCCCGGGCGGACGCCCGGGGACCGTTGAATGCGGAGGGATTCAGGGAAGGGTGGCGGCCAGGTAGAGAGTGACCGTCTCCCCGGTGGCGGGTTGGCCCCGTTTCACCAGAAACAGGACGTCCGTGCCCGGCTGAAGCTCTCCAGCCAGCTTCGCCAGCCGTCCGGGACTGGAAACCACCGCCTTGTTGAGCTCCACCAGGACGTCCCCCGGCCTCAGCCCGGCATCGCCGGCCACGCTCCCAGGCTCTACCTGCAGGATCAGCACGCCCTCGGCCCCGGAGCCCAGGTGGCGCTTCCATTGGGGCGAGAGGTCCTGGACACGCAGGCCCAGCTTCAGGCTGTCAGCCCCCCGGCCCGACTCCGATTGAACGCCTGCCTCCTCGGCGAAGACCTCGGCGCGGTCGCCCACGGTCAGCCTGGCCGACCGCTTGCCGCCGTCCCGGAGGTATTCGACCTCCACCGTCTCTCCGGGGGCGGTCTCGGACAGCAAGGGATAGATGTCGGCCGGCTGGCTGATCTTCCGACCCTTGAATCCGACGATGACGTCGCCGGGCTGCAGCCCTGCCCGATCGGCAGGGCCGTCCTCGGGCCGGACCTGCTGGACGATGACGCCCTTGCCGTCGGTAGCTCCGAGGGCCTTCAGAGCCTGGGAGCTGGCCTCGGTCTGCATGCGGATCCCCAGGGCCCCCCGGGTGACCCGGCCATGCTCGACGAGCTGGTTGTAGACCCGAATGGCCGTGTTGGAGGGAACGGCGAAGCCGACTCCGGAGTTGTCGCCGGAGGCGCTCAGGATGGCCGTGTTGACCCCGATCACCTCCCCGGCCAGGTTCACCAGCGGCCCGCCGGAATTGCCCCGGTTGATGGCGGCGTCGGTTTGCAGGAAGCGCTGCCAGTGGGAACGGCCCGGCCGAGCGGTGGCGCTGATGATCCCGGCGGTGACGGTGCGCTCCAGACCGTAGGGGCTGCCGATGGCCAGGACCCAGTCTCCCCGTCTCATGCCGTCCGAGTTGCCGAGCCTGGCGACTTCCAGCGGTTTCCCGGCATCGATCTCGATCACTGCCAGGTCGGTGAAGCTGTCACCGCCGACGACCTTGGCCGGAAACTCCTCACCCGAGGCCAGTTCCACCCGAATCTCATCGGCGCCGTTGACGACGTGATAGTTGGTGAGAATGATCCCCTTGGAGTCGACCACGAATCCTGACCCCAAAGACTCGCGCTTGTGACTGCGACTCGGCGGCAGTTCGCCCCCGAAGAAGCGGTGGAAGAAGTCGAAGGGGTCCTGGAACTGTCGTCCCCCTTCATCGCCCCGGCGCGGCAGCCGGAAGCGATGCCTCACCACGGTTTCGGTGTTGACGTTGACCACGGCCCGATCGACGGCCTCCGAGACCTCGGAAAAGCGGGACGACAGCTCCGCGGCCGTCGGAACCTCGAGGGTGGCGGCTGCCGGCGGCGCCGGGCCGGCTCCGAGAGGCTGCTGCATCAACCTCCCGGCAACCTGGCCCACGACCAGGGCGGCTGCAATCAATCCAGCGGTGACGATCTTGTTTTTCATCGATTGTGATCCCCTTTCTTCAGGTTTTTCCTGAGTTTCCGATTGGCTCCCAGGGAGCCATGCGAACTCCGGCCAGGTATGGAGCAAACGGCATGCCAAAGTCTTTCAGGAAGTTTGAATGGGGGCTAAACCACTAATTTTAGTGGTTGAGCCTTTGGCAAAAGGCTCGGTTTTTGGAAATTATTCTGTGACCGGAGCGGTGAAACGACGCGCGCCCAATACGCCGTTTCGGCACGATCGAACGCACCGATTGCGCCGATTCTGCAGAAGCCCGGTCCCATGGGCTCACGCCCACGGCTGAGTGCTGCCGCCGCGTTCGCAGCTCGACCCCTGTGTGAGCGAGGCTTCGCAATGGTTCGTCCCCCAGCTGGCGCCGGGGGAACAATTCCAATAGATAAGCATGTTTCCCCTTGCAGTGTTGTGGGTTCGGGGGGAGCTGAGAAGCTGCGGTTGACGTGGGTTATTTGGCGAGATGCCACCTACGGGCCATCCTTATAGAGCAGCGTAGCTGCGGCTCAGGGTAGCCCCAGGCGGAAGCCTGGGGTCGTATGATCCTGCGCCAACCCAGCCGCGAAGGCGGCGACTTGGAAGCACCCCTCCCCGACCCCACGGCCTCTCCAAAATGACGCCAAACCCACCCTCACCCCCTGCACTCGTCTCACCGGCGCATCCACCCCGTCAGAAATCAGGGCCAGTGGCTGCCGTCCCGTCCCCTGTGATATAAGGCCCGGGAGGAGGTTGCTCCATGGAGGTGGTGGTGCAGAAATACGGCGGGAGCTCGGTGGCGGACCTCCCCAGGCTGGAGGGCGTGGCCGACCGGATTGCCCGTAGCGCCGCCGGAGGCGAACGGATCTGCACGGTGGTGTCGGCCATGGGCCGAACCACCGACGACCTGCTGGCCCTGGCCCGGCAGGTGACCCAGGCGCCCCCGCGGCGCGAGCTGGACATGCTGATCTCGACCGGGGAGCGCATCGCCATGGCTCTGCTGGCCATGGCCATTCAGAAGCGGGGCCTGGAAGCCATCTCCTTCACCGGCTCCCAATCGGGAATCATCACCAACGACCGCCACTCGGACGCCCAGATCATCGACGTGCGCCCGGTGCGCATCCAGGACGAGCTGTCCCGGGGCAAGGTGGTCATCGTGGCCGGCTTCCAGGGAATGTCCTACCGCCGGGAGATCACCACGCTGGGCCGCGGCGGCTCCGACGCCACCGCCGTCGCCCTGGCCTCGGCCCTGGGCGCCTCCTACTGCGAGATCTGCTCGGACGTGGACGGCGTCTATACGGCCGATCCGCGGCGGGTGCCGGCAGCCTTTCTGCTGGAGAACGTTTCCTACGACGAAATGCTGGAGCTGGCCGCCCACGGAGCCCAGGTTCTCAACGTCCAGGCCGTCGAGTGGGCCCGCAAGACCGGCGTCACCATCCTCACCAGCGCCGCCCACCGGGAGGGAGGCCACTCGCGGGTAACCACCGAGGGAACCGGATTGCCGGCCTGCGGCGTGACGGTTGCGGAGAACCTGGCCCACCTGCATCTCCGGGGAACCGACGGGGAACTGCGGACCCGGCTCGGGAAGCTGGGACTGCCTTTCAGGCCATGCCAGGGAGGCTCGGAAGCGGAACCCTCCTGCGTGGTCGCCTCCGACGAGCTTCCCGAATGGCCGTCGCTTCGAAGCGAGCTGACCGGCAAACTGGGCTCGCGTCTGACTCTGCAGGAAGGGGTGTCCGGATTGTCTGTGGTTGGAAAAGGCCTGCCGCCCGACGCCGCCGGGCAGGCGCTGGAAACGGCCAGGCTGTCGGGGGTGGAGGTCCAGGGCGTGGAAACCTCGCCGCGGCGGATCACCCTGCTGGTGGCTGAAGGCCAGGCCACCCGCCTCACGGCTGCCCTGCACCGGACCTTTATCGAGCCTCCCGCCAGTCTCCGAGAAGGTCTTCCAGGGTGACCGCGGCGGAAGACCCCGGCCCCGCGTCCTTCAGGAAACTGACCAGGTCCAGCAACTGCTTCAGGGTATAGCGCCGGCCGTAGGTTTCCGGCATGGCGGAACCGGGTTGCGGCTCCAGAGATTCAACCTGATCCGGGTCCAGTGTTCTCCGGACCGGCGGCAGTGCGGTGACGTCGTAGAAGCGGATTCGCTGCTCCTCCTGGCCGGCTTTCAGCACGGTCAGACGTTCTCCGGCCACGGTGGTGAGGTCGAAGAGTGCTTGCCGGCTTGAAAGCCGAGCCGCGGGCAGGAGGATGTCCCGCAGAATCTGGCTGGCGGGGCGATCGGCCAACCCGCTGAGATCGGGGCCGACCTCGGCCCCCATCCCCCGCACCCGGTGGCATTGACCGCAGTTGAGGTCGTCGGCCGCATCGAAGAACAGCTCCCGCCCCTTGCCGGGCTCACCGGTCAGTCCGGCCGAGGCCTTGTCGGCCTCGGGAAGCGGCTCCGGCAGCGCGGTCGTCCGCCCCGGCTCGGGCGCCGACTCTCCCGGAGCGGGCGCGGCGGCAGAGGCCACTTCGGCGGGCCCGGACGCCTCCGGATCGGAGAGCGACATCACGTAGGCCACCACCGACCAGATCTCGTCCTGGCTGAGCTTCTCTTTCCATCCCGGCATGGAGGATCGGGGGATGCCCTCGGCGGTCACCCGGTAGAGATAGCCAGGCTCCCACTGCTTGCCGCGCAGGCGTGGGCCGCCGCCGGCCCGGCCCTCGGCCCCATGGCAATAGCCCACCGAACAACTCCGGGCGAACAGGATTCGGCCGGCCCCCACCACCGCCGGGTCGTTGAGATCGACGCTGGGCTGCTGGGGAGAGGGCGCCCACAGAGGAGCACCCGCCAACACCAGGACTCTGACCAAGCCGACCATTTCACCTGCTTTCAGGGCGGGGAGGTTTCGCCTCTGCGATCTGGATCAAGTTGCCGCACGAATCGTCGAATACCGCGGTAATGACGGTCCCGAGGTCTGTTGGCGGCTGTACGAATCGCACCCCTCTTGCCAGGAGACGCTCGTGTTCGGCTTCGACGTCGTCGACCGCGAAGGAGGTCCAGGGGATACCGTCCTCCACGAGCGCTCTCTTGAACGGACGCACCGCGGGATGGGCATCGGGCTCGAGCACCAACTGCGTCCCCTCCGGAGCTTCCTCGGATACAACCGTGATCCAGGCATGCTCTCCCAAAGGAACGTTGTGCTTTAACTGAAAGCCAAGTGTTTCCGTGTAGAAGCGAAGTGCCTTCTGTTGGTCGTCTACCAGCACGCTGGCCAAGTGAATTCTCATCTTTCCATTACCCTTTCGTCTGCGGAAACAGTGGGATTATTCAGGCAGCGCAAACACGATCAGGGCGCTGCCGCCCGGGAAGTCCTCCACCTCGGGCCAGAGCTGGGGCATCAGTCCGGCCACCGCCGACCCCCAGCCTGCCGGGACCGCGATGTACTGCCGTCCGTTGACCGCATAGCTGATGGGCGAGCCCCGGTGGCCCGAACCGGTGTTGAAGCTCCAGAGCTTCTTGCCGGTCTCGGCATCCAGGGCGAAGAACTCTCCCTCGGGATCTCCGGTGAAGACCAGGTTGCCGCCGGTCGCCACCGCCGAGGCCAGCAAGGGGTACTTGGAGTGGTAGCTCCACTTCTTCTCCCCGGTCACCGGATCCAGGGCGTCGAGATGGCTGCCCGGCTCTCCCTTGGGCGTCGGCTTGAGCTCGAACACCCCTCCGAAAAAGGTCTCGCCCGGCCTGGGGTCCTCCTTTTGCACGGTGAGGGTCTGACACCACTCGATGCCGGTGTTGTAGAACAGCCCCGTCTTGGGGCTGTAGGCCCCGTGGTTCCAGCTTCGGGCCCCGCCGATGGCCGGGCAGACCAGGGTGGGCTTCCCCACCTCGGGCTCCATCCGCCCCAGCAGCTTCCCGGTCGCATCGATCCCCTCGATCCAGTTGAGGTTTTCGACGAAGCGCCAGGCGCCGATGAACTCGCCGTTGGTCCGGTCCAGGACCCAGGTGTACCCGCCCTTGTTGGGATTGATCAGGAGCTTGCGTTTCTTGCCGTTGACCGGCAGGTCGACCAGCAAGCATTCGTAGGCGGTATCCCAGTCCCAGACGTCGTGGGGAATCTGCTGGTAATACCACTTCAACTCCCCGCTGTCGGCATCCAGGGCTACGATGGAATCGGTATAGAGGTTGTCACCGGTCCGGTCTCCGCCATAGAAGTCGGCGGCCGGATTGCCCACGCCCCAGTAGATCAGGTTCAACTCGGGATCATAGGAGCCGGTCATCCAGGTGGCCCCGCCGCCGTACTTCCAACTGTCGCCTTTCCAGGTTTCGTGGCCCTTTTCTCCCGGCCCGGGGATGGTCCAGAACCGCCAGGCCCGCCGGCCGGTCCTGGCGTCGAAGGCGTTCAGATAGCCCCGATGGGCCGAATCGCCGCCGGTGACCCCGACCACGACCTTGTCCTTGACCACCAGGGGCGCGCCGGTGATGTTGCAGCCGCACTGCTGCATGCTCTCGATCTCGACGTTCCAGACCTCCTTCCCGGTCTTGGCGTCCAGCGCCACCAGGCGGTTGTCGATGGTCCCCATGAAGACCAGTCCGTGCCCCAGGGCCGCCCCCCGGTTCCAGGGGCCGTAGAGGAGGCCGAAGTCCTTGGGCTCGGGATGGTAGTAGTGCCAGATCTCCTTGCCGGTGACGGCATCCAGCGCAAAGACCCGGTTCCAGGGGGTGGTGATGTACATGACTCCGTCGGCCACCAGGGGAGTGCAGGAGAAACCCCCGTCCACCTTGCCCGTCTGAAAGATCCAGACCGGCGCCAGCCGCTTCACGTTCTCCCGATGGATCTGGTCCAGCGGACTGTAGCGCCAGGCGTCATAGGTCCCGGAATAGATCAGCCAGTTCTGCGGTTCCTTGGCCGCCTCGATCAGGCGCTTGGAATCGACGGTCTCGGCCGAGGCGAGCGGAACCATTGCAATCGACAACAGCAACAGGATCGAGGCGCTGAGCGCCCGGGCGGGTTTGGCGGGCATGGGGATCTCCAATTTCCGGAACGTGGCCGGAGACGGGTTCAACCGGTGACCTCATCTCCGGGGCTATCACTAACACTTCCGGGTCGAAGCTGTCAATGAACGGGGGGCTCTGGCGGTCAGCGCCCCCGCCCTGGGGTGCGGATCATACGAGGGTGAAACACTCAATCGTCAATAAAGACGAACCACGAATGGACACGAATACCCATGGACCTCCTTGGCTACGACGCCGTCACGGGAGGAAGGCCGGGAGCGCGGGCGTCTCGCCCGCACAACACCGGCACAGCCTCAACCAATTCCTCGACCCGGCTCGACCGGCAACGGCCCCAGGACTCTACGTTGGCCGAGCCCATGCCGTTCCTGCCGGCAGGGTGGCCGTGCGCCGCATCACGGGGAAACGGAGCGGCACGCAACGCAGAGGATGCGGGCGAGACGCCCGCGCTCCCGGAGGGGCGCCCCCTCCCATCCTTCTTGCTCCGCGAGGAGGCACTGCCCCTGCCGATGGGGCAGTGCCGTTCCGCTTGGTGTCCCTTCGTCGTCCTTCGTGCCCCTTCGTGGATCCCTCCTTTTTCTTTCGTTTCAGGCAAGTCGCCGCCGCTCCCCAATCAACCATCAGAAATCCACAATCAACCATTCATTAAGTGGTAGCATGCTGGGCTTGGCCGCATCCGCGACCGACCGAAGGAGCGACGACTCATGGCCGAATTGGGCAGCATCCTGATCCTGCTGGTTGCCGGCTTCATTGCCGGCACGCTGAACGTGGTGGCGGGCGGGGGGTCCTTCCTGACGCTTCCGGTCCTGATCTTCTTGGGACTGCCGGCCACCGTGGCCAACGGGACCAACCGGGTGGCGGTGCTGACCCAGAACGTGGGGGCCGTCTGGAGCTTTCATCGACACGGGGTCATGGACTGGAGAACCAGTCTCCTGTGGGCGGCTCTGCCGGCGATGATGGGAGCCTGGCTGGGCGCCGAGCTGGCTCTTCTGATCGGGGATGAGGCCTTCAAGGACACTCTGGCCCTCCTGATGGTGGCGGTGACGCTCTGGACCCTATGGGACCCGCTCAAGGGAAAGCTGAACTCCTCTCCCGGCGGACGGCCCTGGTGGATGATGGTCCTGGCCTTCTTCGTGGTTGGGGTTTACAGCGGGTTCGTCCAGGCCGGGGTGGGATTCCTCATCCTGGCGGCCACCACCCTGTCGGGACTGGACCTGGTCAAGGGAAACGCGGTGAAGGTGATGGTGATCCTGGCAACCATGGTCGTCTCGTTGGCGATCTTCGCGGGCGAGGGGAAAGTTGATTGGCTTCCGGGGTTCGTCCTGGGCGCCGGAAACCTGGCGGGGGGACTGGTGGGGGTCAGGCTCACCGTCCTCAAGGGCCACGGGTGGATCAAGAAGGTGGTGACCGCCACCGTCGTTCTGTTCGCCCTGCGGCTGTGGTTCTTCGAGTAGCGGGCCGAACTCCGGAAACAGACCCGGTCCGGTCCTTTTGGAGGAATCCTCCATGAAAGCTTCCGACAACCCCTCATCCCGCCGCAAGGTGACGCCGGGCAGAGTCCTGCTGGCGGCCATCCTGCTGTCACTGGCGGTGGTGGCGGTCCTGCTGGTTCTGACCACCCTGAAGCTGACCGACCTGAGCCGGGAGATGGCCGGGCTCAGGCGGGTGAGCAGAACCGTGGCCGAAACCGCCGAGAGCGCCAGGCGCCAGGCCGGACGGGCCGAGGAGAACGCTCTCAAGGCGGCTCTGGGGCGCGCCCGGGCCGAGGAAGAGGCCTCGGAGGCGCGGGCGGGCGCGGCCAAGTCGAAGGCCGAAATGAGGGAGGCCAAGCAGGAAGCCGAGCGGGCGCGACAGGAGGCCGCCCGGATACGCAAGGAGCGAGACGAAAAGCTGGACGCCATGCAGCAGGCGCTCAGCCAACTGGTGGAAACCCGGCGCACGGCTCTGGGCCTCATCATGAACCTGGACAGCGAAGCCATCCAGTTCGATTTCGACAAGGCCGACCTGAAGCCCCGCAACCGGGAGCTGCTCAGCAAGATCGCCGGTATCCTGCTGACCTCGAAGGGGCACCACATCTTTGTCTACGGCCACACCGACGACGTGGGCACCCAAGCCTACAACCAGGAGCTCTCGGAGCGACGGGCCAAGTCCGTGCGGGACTACCTGGTGGACTCGTTCATCGATCCGGACATCGTCACGGCCGAGGGCTTCGGCAAGTCGAGCCCCCTGGTGGAGGGCACTTCGACGGATGCCCGTGCCCGGAACCGGCGGGTCGAGATCGCCATCGTGGACACGGTGCTGGACTACCAGCAAAGGACACGTTAGCCCGCATTTCTCACCTTGCCTTCGATCAGGGCGAAGACGGTCCGATTTCTCCAGTAGTTGTCGAAGTGTATCTCGCGGATTCGCCCGCTCCTCTGCCGGAGGTAGTCGCACCCGAACTCCCAGATGACCGGAAACTCGCGGTCGCAGCCGTGAAAACTGGGGGGCAGGCGGGAAACCAGGCGTCCCGAAGGGCCCCGGGTCATCCGTTGCCGGGTGACCCGGGAGAAGAGCAGCGGAACGGTGTAGACCTGGACTCCGCCGGGCTTCAACACCCGCCGAACCTCATCGAGAGCGCGGTCGTATTCCAGAAGATGTTCCAGGGTTTCGGAGTGTACGGCGAGGTCGAAGCTGTCGTCCTCGAAGGTCAGCCGGGTCATGTCCTGGTTGAACCTGCCGTCGATTCGGGACCCCAGCGGCCTGTCGAGCCGATGGACGGTCTCGGTGACGCTGCCGAGGCTCTCCAATGCCGGCGCCAGGGCGTTGGTCTGGTTCAGGTGCAGAATCCTCAGCTCCGGGCCGGGCGGACACCGGCGCCTGATGCTCCACAGCAGCATGCGGACCCGCTTGGACATGCCGCAATTGCGGCAGCGGTTTCCTTCCCGCTGGTCCAGCCAGCGCCGTTCGCGACCCGACAACTCCCAGGCGGCGGCCAGGGGCGCGTCGATCACGGCTTCCTGCCGAAAGTCGCGGCAGCCGCAATGGATGCATCCGCGCCGGTCGATTCGACAGTACCGGTAGGTCTTGCCCATCAGGGATTTGGCAGGTCTATCAGCCGGGAAGCGATCAAGGAGGCGAACCGGCTAGGGCAGCGACCACTTGACGCAGCCCGCTACTTCCGCTGCTCTGCCAACTCGCCCCGGGTGAATCCTTCAAACAGTCCTTCCAGCCGGGCCATGCGCTCCCGGAGATCGGCCACGTCTCCACGAACGTCGGCCACGTCTCCTCGGACATTGGCCACGTCCCCTCGGACATTGGCGACGTCCTCTCGGACCTGTTGAATTTCCAGCTTGAACTCCTGTCGGATGTCGGATGAGACCTTCCATCCGAGGCTGACCAAGGCCACGCAAAGAATGCCGATGGCGATCAACTCGGCGCTGATTATCATTGCTGACGCTCCTTCAACTTGGATGAGCCTGCCGAGAGGGAGATCAGACCAGGCAAGACGTGATCAAAGAGGCGAACCGGACAGGGAAGCAAACACTTGACGCAGCCCGCTACTTCCGCTGCTCTGCCAACTCGCCTCGGGTGAATCCTTCAAACAGTCCTTCCAGCCGGGCCATGCGCTCCCGGAGATCGGCCACGTCCCCTCGGACTTCGGCCACATCCGCTCGGACATGGGCGACGTCCTCTCGGACCTGTTGAATTTCCAGCTTGAACTCCTGTCGGATATCGGATGAGACTTTCCATCCGAGACTAACCAAAGCCACGCCGAGAATGCCGATGGCAATCAACTCCGCGCTGATATTCATGGTTGACGCTCCTTCCGCTTCGAGGAGCCTGCCGAGAGGGAGATCAGACCAGGCAAGGGATTCATGTGCTGACGGATCACTCCGGCAGTATACCACGCCGGCCGGGCTTGAAACGTGTCACAATGGCGTTTCGACTCGGCTTCGGCCCGGACCTCCGACCGATTTCCCCCTGGAACCATGAGACCTCCGATCCCGTCGATTTCCCGGAGACGCTTTCTGGGCCGCCTGGCCCCGGTTGCCGGAGCTCCCTTCCTGGCGGCCGGATGCAGCGCCGCAGGGACGGTGGTTCCGGGGGTCGAAGTGCTGCTGAACCGGGAAATGTCCCTGATCCGCGGCCGGAGAGTCGGACTGATCACCAACCACACCGGGGTCGACCGCCGGCTGCGTCACGATATCGACCTGCTGCAGGCCCGGCCGGAGGTGGAGCTGGCGGCCCTCTTCGCTCCCGAGCACGGCATCGCCGGGATGGCCGCGGCGGGAGCCAGAATCGAGAGCCGTCGGACCAGCCGCTGGGGCATCCCGGTGCACAGCCTCTACGGCGCCGCCACCCAACCGACAGAGGAGATGGTCGGCGGCCTGGACTTGCTGATCTACGACATGCAGGACGTCGGATCGCGCTACTACACCTACCTGGCGACCCTCAGGAACTGCTTGCGGGCGGCCGGCCGCTTTCAGATTCCCATGATCGTGCTGGACCGCCCCAATCCGCTGGGAGGCTTGAGCATCGAGGGCAGAGTGTTGGACCCTCGCCTGCTATCGCTGGTGGGTGCGGCGGCCATGCCGGCTCGATACGGCCTGACCCCGGGAGAACTGGCCGGCTGGATGAAGTCCCGCCTGCGCCTGAAGTGTTCCCTGAAGGTGGTCCGAATGGACCACTGGCAGCGCCGGCACCGGTTCGCCGATACCGGCCTGGTCTGGGTGCCCCCGTCACCCAATATTCCCACCGCCATGACGGCCCTGGTCTATGCCGGCATGTGCCTGGTGGAGGGAACCAACCTGTCGGAGGGCCGAGGCACCACCACGCCCTTTGAAATCGCCGGAGCCCCCTGGGTGGACGGACCGCGGGCGGTTGAAGCCATGAACCGTCTCGAGCTGCCCGGGGTCGCCTTCAGGCACACGCGGTTCCGGCCCAGCGCTTCCAAGTTCTCCGGGCAGGTCTGCGAGGGCATCCAACTGCACGTCCTCCGCCCCCGGGGATTCCAGCCGCTGCGAACGGCCCTCAGTCTCATCGCTCACTTTCGCAGGACCCATTCCGGCCACTTCCAGTGGGCGGAGCGCCATTTCGACCGCCTGGCGGGATCGGAGGAGGTCCGCCGGGACATCGATCGGGAGCGGCCGGTGGGGGAGATGCTGCGGGGTTGGGAGGCCGAGTTGGAGGCCTTCGAGAAGGAGAGGCGGGAGTTTTTTCTCTATTGATGGAGGACGCAGAGTTGACCGGCAGCAAACGGCGCAACAGGCGAGGAGAGCCAATGAAACCAGGAACGGACGCATCGGCAACCGGACCGCCCGCGGGGCCATCGGGGTTTGCGCCGCTGATAGCCGAGACGGCTATCCAGGAGAAGGTGGAGGAGCTCGGCCGCCGGATCTCGGAAGACTACCGGGGCCTGCATCTCCACCTGGTGAGCCTGCTGAAGGGCGCCTGGGTCTTCACGGCCGACCTGGCGAGACAACTCCGGTTGGAGACCTCGATTGATTTCATGGAGGTGTCCAGCTACGCTGCAGCCGCGCGGTCCAGCGGCCGGATCGAGATCGTCCGGGACCTGGAAGCCGATGTCCGGGGGCTCCACGTCCTGGTGGTGGAAGATATCTGCGACACCGGCCTGACGCTGAACCGCATCTGCAGGGAGCTTCGGCGCCGGGAACCCGAATCGCTCAAAGTGGTCTCCCTGCTGAACAAGCCCGCCGGTCGAGTGGAACCGGTCGGCCTGGACTACGTCGGGTTCGAGATTCCCGACAAATTCGTGGTGGGTTATGGTTTAGACTATCGGCAGAGATACCGGAACCTCCCCTCCATATCGGCGATATCGCCCCATGAAACGGACCTTCCTGACCGAAAAGGAACTTAGAAACATCGCTCCCGGGTCGCCCTGTTACGTGGTCAAGGGGACCTGCCTCACTCCGCTTGCCCTGGAAGTCGCCGCTCAGCGTGGCAATGCCATTGTCGAGTGCGACACTCCTGAAGAAATCGAGCGGCTCAAGGCTTTCGACAAGCGGCTGGCGCTGGGGGCTGCCCCGTCTCAGCGGGACCTCGGGCGGAAAATCCGGAGCCTGCTCCAGGAGAACGGATACCTGGTCTGCGAGTGCGGCGCCAAGAGTTCTCCGGACGAACCCGGCCAGGTGCTGGGGGTGGTCCAATGGATTCAGAGCGGCCAGGTCTGCAGCGGCATCTGGCTGGATGAGGATGGCATCGGGTCCACCATCCTGGCCAACAAGTGCCCCGGCATTCGGGCGGTCCACTGCTGCGATCGACAGACCGCCAGGATCAGCCGGGAACGGCACGGGGCCAACCTGCTGGTGCTGGCGGACCCCGGTCTGGACGCCGACCTGGCCGCCGTGCTGGCGACCACCTGGCTGAGCGCCGCCTTCGCCGGGGCCAGGCAGAACCCGGAGGTCTCGCTGCTGGAAGAAGTGGAGAAGAAGTATCTCCGGGAGACGGTCGTGGCCGTCGCCGGCGACTGCAGTTGCGCGCTATGAGGGTGGTTCAGCGTCGGTGGGCCAGGATTGCTTGAAACAAGAATCCCGGGCGCCAGCCCGGGATTTCGAGTAAGCCGCGAACGCGGCGGCAGCGCTTAGCCGTGGGCGTCAGCCGGGCTCGGGCCGGGCCGTGGCCCGGGACGAGCCATGGGGGGTGGGCGTAAGCCCATGGGAGGGAAAGCCGAGGTCAGGAGGCTTCTTTCTCGGTGGGTTTCTGCAGGTCCTTGTCGTCGTCTTTCTTCATGGCGCCGCGGAAATTCTTGATCCCCTCGCCGATTCCCTTGCCGATCTCGGGAAGGCGCTTGGCGCCAAAGAGAAGGAACACGATCACCAGAATGATGATCCACTCCGCAATACCCATGGTAGGAATTCCTATCCCCAGCACCATATTGACCTCCCCATCTCTTGAGAACCGGCGCGACCGGCGCCGTCATTGAAGGATCTTAGTGGATATGCGGGCGGATGGCAAACGCTCAGTCGGAAGGATCCTGGCAGTAACGATCGAAGGCCGCCGTCAGGGTGTCGGCGATCTGGGTCGCGTCCTGGTATTCGATCTGATGGCGGTGCATCATGAATACCGGCCGGCCCTGCCGGAACAGGGCGACCGAGGGAGAGGAGGGCGGGTATTCCTGCAGGTATTCCCTCACCCGCGCCGTGGCTTCCAGGTCGCCTCCCGCGAATACGGTCGCCACCCTGGCCGGCACCACGGCATGCTTGAGGGCCAGCGCAATTCCGGGACGGGCCCGGCCGGCGGCACAGCCGCACATCGAATTGATCACCATCATGACCGTGCCGTCTTCTTGGCGGAGTAGCTCGTCGACGTCCTGGGGGGACCGGGTCTCATGCACCCCCAGCCGGGTGAGCTCTTCTCGCATGGGTCCGATGAATTCTTCCGGATATCTCATTGTCTATCGGGAGGGCTGCGCCTCGGGGATGGGTTGGAACCGGGGCCGCGCCGGACGACCGGCCTGCTACTCGTCGATGACGCCGATGGCCGCGGCTGCCGATTCTTCCTCGACCTTGCGCTTGATCTCCATGGCCTGGTCGTAGTGCTCGTCGGCCAGCTTCTGATAGGACACGTACTCTTCGTACCGGTCGGGCCCGTGCTTCTTCACCAGGGGCTCCAGGGCGTTGACGTCTTGCCCGGCCAGGATGAATTCGTTCTCCGAGCGAGGCTTCTGCTCGATGATTTCGTCAACGACGACCCTGGCCTTTTCCCGATTGAGCAGGTTGATGTAGAAGTGGGCATTGAAGTAATCGGGATCGTTGACCAGGCACTTCTCCAGGTATTCCAGGCCCTCTTCCGACAGTTTCCACCGCTCCTGAGCAGAGCGCGGATTCAACTTGTCGTAGGCCATGGTCCAGTTGACGTTCCCCACGCTGTAAAAGGGATCGGCCTCTCCCGGCTCCAGGTCACAGTTCTTCAGGTAGTATTCCTTGGCCTTCTCGAATTCCCCCATGTTGAAGTAAATGCCGGCAATTCCCTTCACTGAGTAGAGATTCTCCGGATCCTTCTCCAGCACGTCCATATAGGCGCCGATGGCTTCTTCGCCGACCTGGATGTTCTCCTCCGACTGGCCATTGGGGATGTAGAGTGAGGCATAGGAGGTAGCCAGGTAGATCTGAGCGTTCAGGAACTCCGGATCCAGCTCGATCGCCTGCTTGAAGCGCTCCACCGCCCTTTCGTATTCGCCTTCCCGGAAAGCCCGAACCCCCTTGTTGAGGCGATCCCGGGCCTTCAGCTTGTCAATGACGCCACACCCGACCATCCCAAAGGCCAGGGGCAGCAGGACAAGCCCGGCCATCGCTCTGCTTCGACACTTCATCAGCTTCCTCCACAAACGAGAAATTTCCTGTTTATCGCTTTCGGGAATGACAGCCAGGGGAGATCACTGACCGGACTGGATCTTCTCGGTGATCAATCCGATCTTGTCCACTCCCGCATTGTGGGCGATGTCGATGACTTCCACCACCGAGTTGAAGAACAGCTCCTGGTGACCCTGCACGAACATCGTCCTCTGATTTCGGGTCTTGAAGATATCGGTGAGCCGCTCCTCCAGATTCCGAAGATCCACGTTCTCCTGGTTGATCTTCAAACGCCGCTCGTTGTCAATGGACACCACGATGGTGCGGTTGGACACATCCTGGGGAGGGGGATCTCCCGGAGGAGGCGGCTGGGGGATCTGAGCATCCAGCCCCCGGGGAATCAAGGGCGTGATTACCATAAAGATAATCAGCAGCACCAGCAACACGTCAATCAGCGGAGTTACGTTGATATCGGCCTTGGGGCCCGCATCGGCCCCAACTGACATTGCCATTTCCAGTCCTCCCTTAGATACCCGGTACGTTCTTCTTGTCGACCTTGTCCGTCAGCAATCCGAGCGTATCGACTCCGGCGGACCGGACGGTATCCACCACGTCGACCACTCCTCCATACTTGGCCCGCCGGTCGCTCTTCACGTAGACGGTCTTGTCCACTTTGGCGGCCAGCAGATCCTGGATGCGTTCGGACAGCCGCTCTACGAGCAACTGGTCCGACCCCAGGTAAATCTTGCCGTCGCGGGTCACCGCCACCACCACGGCGTCGTCCTGGTCGGCTTCCCGCATCTCCCGGGGATTGGTGGCCTTGGCCATGTCCACGCTCACCCCCTTCTGCAACATGGGGGTGATCACCATGAAGATAATGAGCAGGACCAGCATGATGTCCACCATGGGCGTGACATTGATGTCCGCCACCACGGCGTTTTTGTCCTTCTTTTCCTTGTCAACGTCGACCGGCATTGCCATCAGACTATCTCCGTTTCAGAAAGTAATCGATCAACTCAGAGGCAGAGTTGTTCATCTCGACGCCGAAGGCTTCCATCTTGCCATTGAAGTAGTTGAACATCCAGATGCCGGGAATCGCCACGAAGAGCCCCAGCGCGGTGGCGATGAGCGCTTCGGAAATGCCGCCGGCCACCGCGGAAAGACCGGTGGTCTTGGCCGTGGACATTCCCTGGAAGGCATTGATGATGCCCACCACGGTCCCGAACAACCCCACGAAGGGAGCTGTGCTTCCAATGGTGGCCAGTCCGGGGACACCCCGTTTCAACTCGGCGTTGGTGATAGCGGTAGCTCGATCCAGGGCGCGTTTGCAAGCTTCAATGGTCTCCGCCGAAGTTGTGCTTCCCGACGACTGATACTCCTGCAGTCCGGCGACCACCACTTTTGCCAAGTGACTCTTCTGGTTCTGCTCGGACACGTCGATGGCTTCGCCGATCTTGCCCTCCTGCAGGCAGCCGGCAACCAGCGGGGCAAACTCGCGAGACTGCTTGCGGGCCGCGTTGAAGGCCAGATACCGGTCAATCATGACCCCGATCGACCAGGCCGACATGATGGCCAGGATGATCAGGGTGGCCTTGGCCGTCGGACCCGACGCGTGCCACATCTCCATGAAGGTAAAGCCCACTTCACCTTGAAGCAGGGATACCGCCAACAAGTTCAAAGGAACGGACATCATGGGATTGCTACCTCCTCGGTTCTCTCACTGTTTGGATCTCGCCGAATGGCCGAAGGTCACCCTCTCAAGTTGAAGTTCACCGTAATGCGGGTAATGACTTCAACCGGCACTCCATTCAGCACGGTCGGCTTGTAGCGCCACTGCTTGACGGCGTCCAGCGCCGACTGAATCAACAGCGGGTGTCCCTTGACCACCCGCAGATTTTCCACGGAACCCTGCTTGCTGATGATCGCCTCCAGAATGACCGTCCCCTGGATGCGAGCCTGCTTGGCCAGCGCCGGGTAGCGCGGGCGCACCTGACGGATCAGGTTGGCGCGTTGCACGTTGCCGCCCACCCGAATGCGTTGGGGGGGTTTGGGCGGAGGCGGCGGGGGGGGCGGGGGCGGGGGCGCCAGAGAGGTTGGAGCGCCGCCGATCACGCCGCCGACCACGCCTCCAAGGACGCCGCCCGGGACCCCTCCGGGAACTCCGCCGACCACACCCGCGACCATGGCTTCGGGTGCGGGGCCCTCATCCACCACCATGAGGATGTCCTGGGGAATCTCCACCGGGGCCGTGAAGTCGGTGGTCGGGGTGGTCCTGACGACTCGCTTGACCGCATCCGCGGGCGGAGGCGGCGGGGGCGGGGGTGGCGGGGGCGGGGGCGGCGCTACCAGAAAAGTAAGCTGTGTACCGACCCCTCCCAGGGTTTCAGGAAAAAGCATCGGCAGGATGATCGCGAACACAATCAGAATCACATGAAAAACCACCGAAACGGTGACGACAACAGACTTCTTCTTGGTTGTGCCGGATTCCTGCACGTCGGTTAACTGATCAAACATGGTCGAACCTCCCTTCCCAAGCCGAACCGGCGAAGCCGGAAAACTTTCGCCGACTTGGGATTGCCTTCCAACGACGAAGAAAGAGGGTAATGCCTCCGCGTAACGATACCGCAGTTGGGTGGAGTGAAGTCAAGACTCTAACACAAAAAAACAGGCCGGTCCATTGCAACGAAAATCAAGCCCTGGCCGGCCGGGTCACCGCTTTTCTTCGAGCCTGAAAATCATACCAGATCACCAGTAGCTGACTGGCCACTCCGATGGAGGAATAGGTCCCCACGGCAACCCCGATCACCAGGCAGAAGGCGAAGCTGTTGATCACCTGGCCCCCGAAATAGTAGAGCGAGAGCGCGGTGACGAAGGTGGAGCCCGAAGTCAACAGCGTGCGGCTCAGCGTCTGATTGATGCTCCGATTGACGATCGAGGAAATCGACTCCCGTCGGCGCAGCCTCAGATTCTCCCTGATTCTATCAAAGACCACGATGGTATCGTTCATGGAATATCCGACCAGGGTCAGCAGGGCCGCAACCACCGGTATGGAAAGCTCGCGATCGGCGGCCGCGAAGAACCCCAGGGTGATGACGACGTCGTGGAAGACCGCCACCACGGCCGCGGCTCCGTAGGCGGTGCCCTTGAACCGGAAGGCGATATAGACCAGCATGCCCAGCAAGGCGTAAAGGACGGCGTTGATCGCCTGGCGCTGCAGGTTGCGCCCTACCTTGGGCCCGACGAACTCCGTCTGGAACACCGCGAAATCGCCCAGATAGGCCTGCTTCCGAACGGCGTCCAGCAGGGGGGGGCTCATCCCTTCCACCGATTCCAGTTCCTGAAAGGCGCCGATGATGCCCCCGTGCCGGTCCCGGTAATCGGTCACGGCCCGCGCCAGCTCGCCCGGAGTCTCGAATGCCGGGCTCTCATCGGACTCGAGCCGGGAGGCGAGGCCGGCAACGCCGCTCAGGCGATCCTCCAGCTCGTCGGGGGCCGCGTTGTTGAGGTCGATCTTGCCCTCCTGGCCCGCAGACGATCCAAACGCGCTTTGCAGCCCCTCGAGAATGCGCACCCTCCCGGCATCGGTGTCGGGCCCCACCTCCCCTTCCCGCTGACCCAGGCCGATGATGACCTCGTTCCTTTCCGGGAGGTCGTAGCGCTGGATGGTGCTGCCGCTCAAGCCCTGTTCGGAGAGAGCCGACCGAATCCTGCCCAGGTCGGGGGAGTTCTTGAACTTGACGTAGACCAGGGTGCCGCCCCGAAAGTCGATTCCGTAGCGGGGGCCGCCCTTCATGTAGAGGGTGGTCAGGCTGGCCGCGATCAGCAGCAGGGAGAAGCCCAACCAGAGCCGTTTCCGGCCGATCCAGTCGACGTCGACGTCTTTCAGCAACTGCATGGGTTACGTTTTCTCCCGGGGTCCGGGCGGCTGGAACGTCATTGCCGTCTCTCCATTGGACACCGTGCTTCCCCTCGATGTTCCCGAAAGACGGCGCCGGGGGCGAAGTCCGTCCGAGGCCACTCCGCCTAGATGCTGAGGCTCTCCCTCCGACGGCGGCTCAGGATGAACTCGAAGATGAATCGAGAGACGAAGATCGCGGTAAACAGATTGGCCATCAGTCCCCAGAAGAGGACCACCGCGAAGCCCTTGACCGGACCGGTCCCGAACAGGAACAGGAACAGGACGGCCACCACCGTGGTCACGTTGGCGTCCACGATGGTGAGGATGGCTTTGCTGAAACCCGTGCCGACCGACGAGACCACGGTCTTCCCCGCCCACATCTCCTCCTTGATGCGCTCGAAGATCAGCACGTTGGAGTCCACGGCCATGCCGATCAACAGCACCACTCCCGCGATCCCGGGGAGCGTCAGGGTGGCCGAGATATAGACCATGGCCGCCAGCAGAATGACCAGGTTCAGGAGAAGCGCGTTGATGGCGATGAATCCGGAGAGGCGGTAGTAGGTCACCATGAACAGGGCCACCCCGAACAATCCGATCAGCGAGGCCATGATCCCCTGCCGAATGGAGTCGACCCCCAAAGAAGCGCCCACGGTGCGCTCCTCCAGGTAGTCCATGGAGGCCGGCAGCGCGCCCGACCGCAGCACCAGCGCCAGGTCGTTGGCCTCCTGGCTGGTGAAACTCCCCGTGATCTCGCCGGAATCGCTGATTCTGTCGCGGATTTCGGGGGCCGACTGCACCCGGCCGTCGAGCACGATCGCCAAGAGCTTCCCGATGTTCTCGGAAGTGACTCGCTCGAAACGCCGGGCGCCGTCGTTGGTCAGACTGAAGCCCACCGCGGGCCGCCCGAACTGGTCGGTCTGGGGGCGGGCCATGCGCAGGTCTCTCCCGGTGATGGCCGCCGATCGGTTGGCGATGTACCATGCCTGGGTGGCCTGGGCGCCGTCTCGGAACTGGGGAATCCCCTGCAGCAGCTCCTTGTCGTCGGGGATGGCGCCGTTGTACTGCTCCAGGGCCGCGGCCCGCGAGGGATAGACATCCTGCGGCTCCACGATCTTCAGCTCGAGCAGGGCGGTCGACTTGATGATCTCCCGCACCCGCGCCGAGTCGTCCACCCCGGGAAGCTGGACCAGGATCTGGTACTCGGTAACGGGGCCGTGGTTCTGGATGACCGGCTCGGTGACCCCCAACTCGTCCACCCGGTTGCGAATCCTCTGGATGGCTTCCTGCACGGCGCTCTGGCGGATCTGGCTCTCCACCTCCGGCCGCAGGCTCAACAGGAAGGAATCGGAAGAGCCGGCCCGATTGCTGCGCTGCCAGGCCGGATAGCCCTCGTCGATCAGGGCGCGCCCATCCACCAGGCGGCCCGGATCGACCTCCAGAACTTCGATATGGGTGGCGTCTCTGCGGCGGATCTGGCCGAAGGAGATCTCCTGCTCGCGAAAGCTCCGCTTGATCCGCTCCACCGACTGGTCGGTTTCGATGGTGAGGGCGTCCCCGGTGTTGACCTGCAGGATGAGGTGCATCCCGCCCCGCAGATCGAGACCCAGCCGGATGCGGTCGCTCAGGTTCTGCAGCAGGGCGTCCCCGCTGGCGGGAAGCCCGATGATGCCCGCCACGCACAGCAGGACCACCGCCAATATGGTGAAGAACCTCCACCGAAGCTTCCTGGGCATGATTTCCCGACCCGCGAAAGATTACCGGGCAAGCGAGGGGCGCTCACTCATCTTCCGCCTGTTTGGCGACAATGGCGTTTTTGGAGATTTCAATCTTGACCTGGTCGGCGACGCGGAGGTGAACCCGGTCGTCCTTCATGCCGGCGACAATACCATAGATCCCACCCGAAGTAATGACCTTGTCGCCGTTTCGCAGGTTCTTGAGCATCTCCTGCAGGGCCTTCTGACGCTTTCGCTGGGGGCGAAAGACGATGAAATAGAAAATGAGGAAAATGGCGACGATGGGCAACAGCGCCCCAATGGTGCTCCCTTGCCCATTGGCGGCCAGAAGGGCCATAGTTGACATGGACGCGACTCCAAGGGTTTCAGGGGATTTGCCGACTCGAGAAGGGTGACGTCAGGGGTGAAACCCGCCGGGCGACGCACGGTCGAAGGACCTTCGGAACGGCGCCGCTCGGAGGCGTTCCCCGGAAAGCGCCGCCCTGCCCGGAACCGCGAGGTTTTTCCGGGAATCGAACCGTCAACCGGCCTCTTCCCGGTCGACACGCTCCAGCAGGTATTCCCGCAGTCTGAAGGACGCGATAGCATCCCTGATCTCCCTCATGGTGTCAAGATAAAAGTAGAGGTTGTGGTGGGTGTTGAGCACCGCCGAGAGCACCTCGTTGGACTGATGCAGGTGCCTGAGGTAGGCTCGACTGTAGCGCCTGCAGACCATGCATCCACAGCCCTCGTCGATGGGCCTCTCGTCGGCGGCGTAGCGGGCGTGCTTGATCGCCAGGTGGCCTCCGCGGGTGAAGAGCCAGCCGTTGCGGCCGTTGCGGGTGGGCAGCACGCAGTCGAACATGTCCACTCCCAGGGCCACGCATTCCACCAGGTCCCGCGGCCTGCCCACTCCCATGAGATAGCGAGGCCTGTCCTCGGGCAAGTCCTCCGAGGACTGCTCCACCGCTTCCAGCATGGCGCCGCGGGGCTCTCCCACCGACAGCCCCCCCAGGGCGTATCCCGGGAAGTCCATCTCGACCAGCCTCCGGATGCACTCCCGCCGCAGCCCCAGGTGAGTCCCTCCCTGGCCGATTCCGAACAGCCACTGCCGGTGCGGATGAGCGTCCTCCCAGTGGAGACCCGCCGCCTGCCTGGACCGGCGCGCCCAGCGCAGGGTGCGCTCCATGGATTGCCGGGCCGCCTTCGCCTCCAGCGGGTAGGCGGGGCATTCGTCAAACGCCATCATGATGTCGGCCCCCAGCACTCTCTGGATCTCCACCGACTTCTCCGGGGAGACGAAATGAGCCGACCCGTCCAGATGGGAGCGAAAGGAAACCCCCTCTTCCTCGATGGTGCGCAGGCGGCTTTGGCTGAAGATCTGGAACCCGCCGCTGTCGGTAAGGAGCGGCCGCTTCCAGGACATGAAGCGGTGCAGCCCCCCCAGACGCCCGATCAGCTCGTGTCCGGGCCTCAGGTAGAGATGAAAGGTGTTGCCCAGAATCACCTCGGCGCCCAGCTCTTCCAACTGGTCCTGGGTAACGGCCTTGACGGTGCCGGCGGTGCCCACCGGCATGAAGACCGGCGTCTGGATCTCACCGTGGTCGGTAACGATCTTGCCCAGTCGAGCCCGGGTGGTCTTGTCCCGGGCGAGGAGTTGAAATTCCATGGCTCCACTAAATTTGCGGGTTCTCCGTATGTTCCCCGAAGAGGGCTCTCAACCGGTCGGAAATCTCACCCAGGGTGACCCGGCGCTCTACCGCCCGAACCATGACCGGGAGGAGGTTCTCCCCGCTTCGGGCCGCTTCGGCGATGGCGTCCAGGGCGCGGCCGGCCGCCCCGGCATCCCGCGAAGCGCGAACCCGGGCCAGCCGCCGCCGCTGTTCCCTCTCCACTCCCGGGTCGATTTGATGGATCCGGATCCCGGGGCGGTCTTCCGAAACGAAGCGGTTGACCCCCACGATGGTGCTTTCGCCGCTCTCGACCGAACGCTGGTACCGGTAGGAAGACTCCTGAATCTCACGCTGGACGTAGCCCTGCGAGATGGCCTGCATCATGCCGCCCATGGACTCGATGCGGGCCAGGTACGCCCGGGCCCCTTTCTCGAGGGAGTCGGTGAGGGCCTCCACCGCGAAGGAGCCCGCCAGCGGATCGGCCACTTCGGCCGCGCCGCTCTCGTAGGCGATCACCTGCTGGGTCTGCAGCGCCAGCCCGGCGGCTTCCTCGGTGGGCAGCGACAGGGCTTCGTCGCGAGAGTTGGTGTGCAGCGACTGGGTTCCCCCCAGCACGGCGGCCAGAGCCTGCAGAGTGACCCGGACCGTGTTCACCTCCGGCTGTTGAGCGGTCAGGGTGCTTCCCGCCGTCTGCGCGTGGAAGCGCAGCATCCAGGACCGGGGATTGCGGGCTTCGAACCGCTCCTTCATGATTCGGGACCACAAGCGCCTGGCCGCCCTGAACTTGGCCACTTCCTCCAGGAAGTGGTTGTGGACGTTGAAGAAGAAGGAAATCCTGGGGGCGAAGGCGTCGATGGCCAGACCCGACTTCAGGCAGGCCTCCACGTAAGCGATGGCGTTGCCCAAAGTGAATGCCAGCTCCTGGACGGCCGAAGACCCCGCCTCGCGGATGTGGTAGCCGCTCACCGAGATCGGATTCCACTGCGGAAGGTTCCGGCTGCAGTAGCCGATGAGGTCGGTGACCAGCCGCATGGAGGCCTCGGGGGGATAGATGTAGGTTCCCCGGGCGATGTACTCCTTCAGAATGTCGTTTTGAATGGTGCCCGACAACTGCTCCGGCGGCACCTGCCGGCTTCGCGCCAGGGCGACCAGCAGGGCCAGCAGCACGGCCGCGGTGGCATTGATCGTCATCGAGACCGAGACCCGGTCGAGCGGTATTCCCCGAAAGAGCTCCTCCATGTCCCCCAGGCTGTCGATGGCCACCCCGGTGCGGCCGACTTCGCCGGCCGCCATGGCCGCATCGGAGTCGAAGCCCATTTGGGTGGGCAGATCGAAGGCCACCGAAAGCCCGGTCTGGCCCAGTCCCAGCAGGTACTTGTAGCGGGCGTTGGACTCCCGGGCCGACCCGAAGCCGGCGTACTGCCTCATGGTCCAGAGGCGGTCCCGGTACATGCCCGGCCGGACTCCCCGGGTGAAGGGATAGCTTCCGGGATCTCCCAGGTCCCGCCGGTAGTCGAAGTCCTCGAGATGGCGGGGACCGAAGAAGGGATCGAGCCCGATTCCGGAGGTTGTCTCGAATTTGCGGTTGGATGACATCAGGCTGATCGACCCGGCCTGGAAAGGAGGTGGCCGGCAAGCACCGGGAAGAGGGAATAATGCGGGTTCGCCTCACTTCATCGACCGGACCCGGATAAAGGAATGAACGGCGAAGCCCACCATCAGCAGGCCGAACAGGGCGAAGGAGCCCACCATGAAGTAGTCCTTGAACTCGAATACCTGGCGCTCCGAAACAAACTGGTATCCCCTCAGCAGCAGGAATCCGCCGAAGACGGCGAACAGAAATCCGGTCACCTCCAGGAAGAGCTTGTGGATGCTCCTGCCGACCTCCCCGAAGGACGATTTCACCCGCTCCAGCCAACTCCCGGCCATGCCTTTTTCCCCGTTCGAACCGGGCTTCATCATAGCACAGGGCAGGGGGCTCACTTCCTTGACACCCCTGCGGGTTGGAAGTAACATCGCGCACGGACCGGGATTCCGGGAAGACGCCGAAGGAAACCATTTCATCAGCGGCCGGCACGCAGGCGGCGGGCCGGTCAGTCGGGAACGGGTGGAGCCAATGGACGAGCAGTTGAAGGGAATGATGAAGGATCTGGGAGAAGCCATCAACGAGACCCTCTCGAGCTCGGAATCGATCCGCGGCGCCATCGCCACCATCCGGAACTCCGGCTACGACGTCTTCCTGGTGCTGGAGGCCACCATCGGCTTCAACAAGAGGAGCGAGGAATCCCCCGAGGAGCCGGTTCTCGCCGAAAGCGACGAGATCGAAGCCCGGCTCGATATCACCTCCCAGGACATCAAGTTCCTGAAATCACTCAAGATCAGCGTCGAAGAATCGGAATCCCGCTAAAGCCTGGCCCGCATTTCTCACCAGGGGGCCGAGGGCTAAGCCCGCAACAGGCGGAGGCCTCCCATGCGGATCAAGCAATCGGTCTGCTTCCCGATGGTCAAGCCGCCGAGCCTCTCCCTGGACGCCCTGTGCCAGGCCGCGGCCGAAATCGGCTACCCGGCGGTGGAGCTGTGGTACCGGGACGAGGATTTCGAGGAAACGGTGGACACCGCCCGCCGCCACCACCTGGAGGTGGCCTCGATGTCGGGCCACCGGAGCCTGGAGGACGGCCTCAACCACCCCGACAACCACGACCAGATCGAGCAGGAGCTGAGGGACTCCATCCGGCTGGCGGCCAGGCATCGCATTCCCGGGCTGATCTGCTTTTCCGGGAACCGCCACCCGGACCGCAGCGACTTCGAGGGCCTTCTCGCCTGCGCCCGGGGATTGAAACGGGTGGCGCCCTACGCCGAAGAAAAAGGGGTCAACCTGAACCTGGAGCTGCTGAACTCCAGGATCGACCACCCCGGCTACCAGTGCGACCGTCCGGACTGGGGCATCGCCGTCTGTGAAATGGTCTCCAGCCCCCGGGTGAAATTGCTGTTCGACATCTACCACATGCAGATCATGCAGGGCGACGTGATCCGAACCCTGCGCGAGATGATCGGCTACGTCGGCCATATCCACACTGCCGGCAATCCGGGGCGCAACGAAATCGACGACGCCCAGGAACTCAACTACAGCGGGATCTGCCGGGCCATCGCGGCAACCGCCTACCAGGGTTACGTGGGGCACGAATTCCTCCCGCTCGGCGATCCCGTGAAAGCCCTCCGCCAGGCCTTCAGGACCTGCGACCAGGGTTGAGCTCGCATTTCTCACCGGGTCGAACGAAACATGGAGCGTCTTCTCCTGGCCATTGCGATCGCCGGCAGCCTGCTGCCGGCAGCCTGCGCCCCGGCAGGGAAGGGCAAGGTCTCCCTGGTCGTCTATTCCCCCCACGGCAAGGAGCTGTTGTCCGACCACGAAACCCGATTCGAGGCCCGCTACCCCGGAGTCGACGTCAAGTGGCTCGACATGGGAAGCCAGGACGTCCTGGACCGGCTGCGCTCGGAGAAGAACAATCCGCAGGCGGATATCTGGTGGGGGGCGCCTTCCGACCTCTTCGAGCAGGCCGGGGAGGAAGCCCTGCTGCTGCCCTACCGTCCCACCTGGGCCGAGGCCGTGCCCCCGGAGGCCCGCGGGTCGGGGGATTTCTGGCATGGGACCTACAAGACCCCTGAAGTCATCGCCTACAACAGCGCCCTGCTGACGCCGGAGGAAGCCCCCGAGGAGTGGGACGACCTGCTGGACCCCAAGTGGAAGCGGAAGATCATTCTCAGGGATCCGTTGGCCTCCGGAACCATGCGAACCATCTTCTGCGCCATGATTCTGAGGGAGATGGGAAGGACCGGGTCAGCGGAGGGCGGCTACCGCTGGCTGAGGGGGCTGGACGCCAATACCAAGGACTACGTCCCCAACCTGACCATCCTGAGCCAGAAGCTCGCCCGCCGCGAGGGTTGGGTCACCCTCTGGAACATGCCCGACATCGAGCTGCAGCGAGCCCGATACGACTACCCTCTGGACTACGTGCTGCCCGCCGGCGGCGTCCCCGTGGTCATGGACGGCATTGCCCTGGTGGCCAGGTCCGAGCCGCGGCCCGCCGCCCGGGAGTTTTACGAGTTCGTCACCTCCAGGCCGAGCCTGGTCCGGGCGGCCCGGGAGTTCTTCCGCATCCCCGCGCGAAGCGATATCTCCCCATCCGAGCTGCCATCCTGGATCAGCCAGACCCCGATCCCGGCCATGCCCCTCGACAGGGATCTCCTGCGCAAGCATTCGCGGCAGTGGATGCGCTATTGGGACGAGCACATTCGACACAAGGGCGACCGCGGGCCGGCGGGCCCCGTCCCCGAGGCGGACCCGTCCCCAGGCAGCAGTCGATGAAGCGGGGATCGGCCCAAAGCAGCGAGTCCAATCGATGGCACACCTGGAACTGCATGGCCTGACCCGGCGCTTCGAGGAGCTCACCGCCCTCGACCGGCTCAGCCTGGAGGTCGCCCCCGGAGAGATCCTCACCCTGCTGGGCCCCAGCGGTTGCGGCAAGACCACCGCCATTCGCCTCATTGCCGGATTCCTGAAGCCCACCGCGGGCAGGATCCTGGTCAACGGCCGGGATATCGGCCCCATTCCCCCCGAGAAGCGCAACATGGGGATGGTGTTTCAATCCTACGCCCTGTTTCCCCACCTCAACGTCTTCGAGAACGTCGCCTTCGGACTCAGGGCGCGGGGCATTGCAGGCAGGGCCGCAAGAAGCAAGGTGGAACGGGCGCTGGATCTGGTGGAGCTTGCCCCCCATCGAAACCGCCCGGTCTTCGAGCTCAGCGGCGGCGAGCAACAGCGGGTGGCCGTGGCCCGCGCCGTCGCCATCGAGCCGCAGATCCTGCTTCTGGACGAACCGCTGAGCAACCTGGACGCCAGCCTGCGGGAGCAGACCCGCGCCCAGCTCGACCGGCTCATCCGCACCCTGGGCATTACGGCCATCTTCGTCACCCACGACCAGGAAGAAGCCTTTGCTCTCTCCGACCGCATCGCCTTGCTCTGGGAAGGGGCCCTGCAACAGGTCGGCGCCGCCGACCAACTCTACTTTCAACCGGCCAACGAGAGGGTGGCCCGCTTTGTCGGCAAGTCCAACCTGTGGGAGGTGACCTTCAGGGAATACAGCCGGGACCGCGGCATCTTTTCCCTGCCCTCGGGAGCCCTGCTGCGGCTTCCCCGCGCCGCAGGAGACGGAGAGCTGCGCCGGGGCGTCCGCCGGCGCATGCTGCTGCGTCCCGAAAACGTGACTTTCGTTCCAGCGGACGACTCCCTGGCCCTGGGGCCGGCTCGCGTCCTCTCCCGGCGCTTCGCCGGAGCCGGCACCGAATACCTGCTGGAGGGAGGGGGGCTGCGAGTGCTGGCCAGCCGGACCAACTCGCCGGCGGCCGCGGGATACCGGGTCGGGGACGAGGTCGAGCTGTACTGTTCTTCGCGAGCGGTGTACGTCCTGCCGGGATAACGCCAATGTCCGTCACTCGAAAGTCTGCGCTTCTATTGACCCTGCCCGTGTTCGGGCTGCTGCTGTGGCTGGTGCTCTATCCCAACCTGTTCGTCCTGTGGAAGAGCCTGGTCAGCGACGATCGGTTCACGCTGGCCCACTACGCGGCATTCTTCAGCAGCCCCTCCCAGGTGGAGGCCCTGGGCAACAGCCTCTTCATCTCGCTGGGAAGCGTGCTGCTTTCGGCCCTCATCGGCGTCCCGCTGGCCTTCCTCTTCCACCGCTTCGACTTTCCCGGACGGCGCATCTTTGCCGCCCTGGCCTCGCTGCCGGTGCTGCTGCCGCCCCTGGTCGGGGTGATCGCCTTCCTCTTTCTCTATGGGGAGAGCGGCATCCTGACCCGCGGCCTCCAGATGCTGCTGGGCCTGTCCGAGCCCCCCTTTTCCCTGAGAGGCATTCCGGCCATCCTGTGGGTGCACGCCTACACCATGTACGTCTACTTCTACCTGTTCGTCTCGGCCGCGCTCAAGCGCCTGGACGAATCGCTGCGCGAGGCTTCCCTCTCGCTGGGAGCCTCCCGGACCCGCACCTTTCTGCGGGTGACGCTGCCGGTGCTCACCCCCGCCATGGTGGGGGCGGCCCTGCTGACCTTCATGACCTCCATGGCCAGCTTCAGCGCCCCCTACATCTTCGGCGGAGGGGTGCGGGTGCTGTCGCTTCAGATCTACAATTCCAAGCTCAACGGCGACCTGGAGATGGCCCTGGTGGAAACGGTGGTGCTGACGCTGGTCTCCCTGCTCTTCCTGGTCCTGTTGCAGCGATACGAAGCCACCGGCAGGTATCGGTCGGTGGGCAAGGGCGCCAGCCCCAGCCTGCGGCCCCTGCGGGGAAAGGGCCTGAGGCTGGCCATGGCGGTCGTGGGCATTGCCGCGGTGTTCTTCCTGCTGCTGCCCCATCTCACCCTGGTGTTGATCAGCTTCAGCCAGGACGGCGCCTGGACCACCCAAATCCTGCCTCCCCGATACACTGCCGCCAACTACGGGCGGCTGCTGGCCGACGACAGCTTTCTGGAGCCGATTCTCAACAGCCTCAAGATGGCCACCCTGGCCACGGCCGCCAACCTGGCCTTCGCGCTGGCCGGGGGCTGGCTGCTGATTCAAGGGAAGCTCAGGGGGCGGCGCTTGCTGAGCGCCCTGACGCTGCTGCCCTGGGCCCTGCCGGGCACGGTGGTGGCCCTCAACCTGGCCACCACCTTCAGCGTCTCGGATCCGCTTCAGGCCCGGGTGCTGCTGGTGGGCACCTTTTGGATCTTGCCTCTGGCCTATTTCATTCGTAATATCCCCCTGGTGGTCCGCGCCGTGCAGGCCGGCTTCGAGCAGCTCGACCCCAACCTTCACTGGGCGGCCCGGTCTCTGGGAGCCTCCTGGTTCTACAGCCTGCGCCGCATCCTGCTGCCCCTGCTGCTGCCGGCGGCCGCGGCCGGATCGATGCTGGCCTTTGTGACCGCCCTGGGCGAGTTCGTCTCCTCGATCGTCATCTACACCGTGGACAGCCGCCCGATCTCGGTTGAAATCCTGTCCCAACTGAGACAGTTCAACTTCGGCAGCGCCGCCGCCTACGGGGTGCTCCTGATCCTGATGATCGCGGCGGTCTTTCTCCTGTTCGGGCGGTACCTGGACGAACGTCACCGGCCCGCCGGACAGTAACCCGCGCTTATCCTTGGTGGGACGCGATCATGGCTCAGAATCTTCCCCATCCCCTCCGCTCTCGCTTTCCATGGCGCCGGCTGCTTCCCGGGCTCCTCTCCTTGCTGGCCTTCCTGCCGCCGGGCTACGGCCAGAGCCTGGACCTCACCCTGGACCGCGGAGCCGTGGGCCTGTCCCAGTCCCTGAAGCGGCTGCCCCGGGTCTCGCGGGTGCTCTTTGTCATGGCCCATCCCGACGACGAGCCGGCCGGGCTGGTGACTTACCTCAGCCGGGGCCTTCAGGCCAGGACCGCCATCCTGAGCCTGACCCGGGGCGAAGGAGGCCAGAACCTGGTGGGTCCCGACCTGTTCGAGGCCCTGGGCCTGGTCCGGACCGGGGAGATGCTGGCGGCCAACGAGTACTACGGCGCCGGGCAGTACTTCAGCCGGGCCTTCGATTTCGGGTTCTCGAAGAGCGCTGAAGAAACGCTGGACAAATGGGGGCGCCAACGCATGCTGGAGGACCTGGTCCGCACTATCCGTTCCTTTCGCCCGCTGGCCATCCTGTCGGTCTTCGATGGAACGCCCGCCGACGGGCATGGCCACCACCGGGCCTGCGGGCTGCTGGCCCGGGAGGCCTTCGAAATTTCCGGCGAGCCCGACCGCTTTCCGCAGCTCACCCGCCAGGGACTGCCGCCCTGGAAGGCCGCCCGCCTCTACCTGAGAGACAGGGGAAAGGAATCGCGGGGAAGCTTCTCCATCGACACGGGGGTCTACGATCCCTGGCTGGGCGCCTCCTTCCGTCAGATTGGAGCCCGAGGCTACAGCCACCACCGCTCCCAGGGAATGGGGAGGGCCCACGCGCTTCCGGGCAGCCACCCGGTCAAACTCCGCCTGGGGGCGATCTCGCCCTCCGCCCCGCTTGCCGGCTCTTCCGAGGCTTCGTTCGAGGAGGCTCTCGACCTGAGGTTGCCGGCGCTGGCCCAACTGTGGCCCGCCGGCTCGGCAGAGCGCGCCCGCCTGGAGGAGGCGCTGGGGGGGCTGGCCAAGATCATCGAAGACGCCAGGAGGCTCTTCTCCCCTTCGGACCCCTCCGGCTGCATGCCGGTGCTGGCCATGGCGGTGAAAGAGTTGAGAGCGATTCAGCGGGACTGGACCGGCTCCGGAGAGGCGTCTTCGGCCTCAGAGGTTCTGGCGTTCTTCCTGAAAGACAAGGAACGGGATTTTCTGCAGGCTCTCCGGCGCGCCGGCGGCCTGTCTCTCGGAGCCTACAGCGATCGCCCCCTGCTGACGCCGGGGCAGTCCTTCCGAATATCGGTCAAGGTGGTCAACCGGTCCAGGGCGCCCCTCCGGCTTCAGTCCCTGGAAGTGGAAAGCGACCTTCTACGGACCCGCGCCCTCCAGCGCCCCCTGCCCACGCTGTTCGCCGGCCAGGAGGCGGACCTCGAGCTTGCCGGGGAAGTCCCCTCGAAGGCCGGACCCAGCCGTCCCCACTGGCGGCGTCCCGGCGGGACCGGGGACTTCTACACTATCGACGACCCGGCGCTGACCGTGGCGCCGGCGCCGGCGCCGCTGGCCAGGGTGCGCCTCGGCTATGACTACGAGGGAGAACGCCTGGAGATCGAGCAGCCGGTGGAGTACCTGGACGTGGACCGCCTCAAGGGGACCCGGCGGGTCCCCATCCACCTGGTCCCCCCGATCCAACTGGAGGTGACGCCGCCCCTCCACCTGGTCCCCCTGGCCAGCGCCGGGGATGCGCGCACCATTCAGCTCCGGGTCCGCAACAACTCCCCGGAAGAGCTTCAGGGGCGATTGGAGTTGCAGCCTCCCAAGGGATGGAAGGTCGAGCCGGCCCAGGCCCCCTTCGCCCTGGCCCGGGCGGGACAGGCAGTGGGAGTCCCCTTTCGGATATCGGCCGACCCCGGAACCCTCAGGCCCGGCAGAGCCTCCTTCCGGGCGGTAGCCGGCCTGGGCGGAACGGAGGTCGATCGACAGTACCGGATGATCTCGGTTTTCGACCGCTGGAACATGCCGCTCTACTCCCCCGCCCGATCGCGGGTGGAGGTGCTGGACCTGCGGATCCCCCCGGGGCTGAGAATCGGCTACGTCATGGGCGCCGGCGACCGGGTTTCCGAAATTCTGGCTCAGTTGGGGTTCTCCGTCACGGCCCTGGGGCCCGAGGACCTGGCCGCGGGCGAACTGGGCGACTATGACTGCATCATTGCCGGCATCCGCGCCTACCAGGTGCGCGGAGACCTGATCGAGCACAACGCCCGGCTGCTGGACTATGTGCGCAGCGGAGGCGTCTTCATTGTGCAGTACAACACTCCGAACGCCTGGAACCGCCGTCCCTACGCCCCCTTCCCCGCCAGGATCGTGGACCGAAGCCACCGGGTCACCGACGAGAACGCCCCGGTCGAGCGGCTCGAGCCGGAGCACCGGGTCTTCCGCTATCCCAACGCCATCACCGGGGAGGATTTTGCCGGCTGGGTGCAGGAACGAGGACTCTACTTCATCCAGGAGAGGGACGAGCGTTTCCGGGCCCTGCTGGCCTCCCACGATCCCGGGGAGCCGCCCCTGGATGGAGGACTGCTGGTGGCGGACTACGGCAAGGGGCAGTACGTGCTCACCTCCTACTCCTGGTTCCGGCAACTCCCAGCAGGCGTCGCCGGCGCCATCCGGCTTTTTACAAATCTCGTGAGCCTGGGGGCGGATCCGTGAAGATCGCGCTCATCGGTTATGGCAAGATGGGCAGGGCGGTCGAGCAGGCGGCCCTGGAGCGGGGCCATGAGATCGTGGCCCGGCTGGGCTCCTCCTGGGGCCGGGGAACCCCTTCAGAGGGCGGCGAGCAGCAACTCGACCAGGCCCAGGCGTGCGTTGAGTTCAGCCGGCCGGAGGCGGCTCTGCCCAACCTGCGGCGCATCGCCACACTGGGAAAGCCGCTGGTGGTGGGCACCACCGGTTGGTACCGGGACCTGCCGCTGGCCAGAAGGGCGGTGGAAGAGACGGACACGGCCTGCGTCTACGCCCCCAACTTTTCTCCGGGCCTGAATCTCTACCTCCAGGTGGTGGAGAGGGCCGCCCGGCTGTTCGGTTCCTTCGAGGACTACGACGTTCTGGCCACCGAGACCCACCATCGCCGGAAGATCGACAGCCCCAGCGGAACCGCCGGCAGAATCGGGGAGATCCTGCTGGAGCAGATCCCCCGAAAACGGAGGATCGTGACCGGCGCCCTCGATCGACCCATCGCCCCCGATGAGCTTCACCTGCTGGCGGGACGGGCCGGGCACTTCCCCGGCACTCACTCGGTGACTTTCGACTCCCCCGCCGACAGCGTGGAGCTGGTCCACCGGGCCCGCTCCCGGGCGGGGTTCGCCCTGGGGGCGGTGCTGGCCGCCGAGTGGATCCGGGGGCGCCGGGGGTTCTACTCTTTCAGCCGGATGCTGCAGGAAATACTGGACGGCCAAGAACCGGCGGACACCCGACCATGACCCAATCCCCACCATTCCGGGGCGCCATCACCGCCTTGGTCACTCCCTTCGACCGCTCGGGCCGGATTCACGAGGACCACCTGAGAGCGGTCATCGAGCGGCAGATTGCCGGAGGCGTGGACGGGCTGGCGCCCTGCGGCACCACCGGCGAGGCTCCCACCCTGGAGCCGGCCGAGCACTTGCGCGTCTGCGAGCTGACCATCCGATACGCGGACGGGAGAGCCAAGGTCCTGGCCGGGGGCGGCGGCAACAGCACCCGGCACGCCATCGAGCTCACCCGCGAAGCCGCCAGGATGGGGGCCGACGGCGTGCTCTCGGTGGGCCCCTACTACAACAAGCCCTCTCAGGAAGGGCACTTCCAGCACTACAAGGCCATCGCCGAATCGGCCGATTTGCCCATCATCATCTACAACATCCCCGGCCGCACCGGCGTGAACATGCGGCCCGAAACCCTGCTGAGGCTGGCCGAGATCCCCAACATCGCCGGCGTCAAGGAGGCCTCGGGGGACCTGGACCAGATGATGGAGATCCTGCGGAACCGCCCCGCCGGCTTCAGCGTTCTCTCCGGAGACGACTCCTTCGCCATCCCGCTGATGGCCATGGGAGGAGACGGCTGCATCTCGGTGGTGGCCAACCAGGTCCCGGGCCTGTTTGCCCGCATGATCCACCGGGCCCTGGACGAAGACTGGAAGCAGGCCCGGGAACTGCACTACCGCCTCTATGAGCTCATGCAGGCCAACTTCCTGGAAACCAACCCGGTGCCGGTGAAGGCGGCCCTGTCCATGATGGGATGGATCGAAGAGGTCTACCGCCTGCCCCTGGTCCCCATGCAGCCCGAGAATCGCCGGCGGCTGGAGGGTGTTCTCGAGAGGTTGGAACTGATTTGAAGGTCGTCATCATGACCCCTGCTGAACTGGAAGAGCTGATTCCCCGGCACTTCGCCCGGTCCCCGGAGGAGCTGGACGCCGAATCCCGCTCCCTGTTCGAGGCCTTCATCCGGAGCCTGGACGGCGGAGACATCCGGGCCGCCGAGAAGAGAGAGGGGCGCTGGCAAGTCAACCACTGGGTGAAGCAGGGCATCCTGCTGGGGTTCAGACTGGGATCGATGGCCGACTTCTCGGTCAACGAACACTTCCAGTACAGCGACAAGGGGACCTACCCTCTCAAGGACCTGAGAAACTCTCCCCCGGGGATTCGCCTGGTCCCCGGGGGCTCCTCGGTTCGACGAGGCGCCTATCTGGGTCCGCGCGTCACCCTGATGCCGCCGATGTACGTCAACGTGGGGGCCTGGGTGGGCGAGGGAACCATGGTCGACTCCCATGCGCTGGTGGGCTCCTGCGCCCAGATCGGCCGGCGGGTCCACCTGAGCGCCGGCAGCCAGGTCGGAGGGGTGCTGGAACCCGTGGGCGCCCTCCCGGTCATCGTGGAGGACGACGTGCTGGTCGGGGGCAACTGCGGTATCTACGAGGGGACCGTGGTCGAAAGCCGGGCCGTCCTGGGGGCCGGCACCATCCTGACAGGCTCCACCCCGGTCTACGACCTGGTGGCCGAGCGCATCTACCGCAGGTCGGACCAGAGTCCTCTCACCATTCCCGCCAACGCCGTGGTCGTTCCCGGCAGCCGTCCGGCCGGGGGAGACTTTGCCGCCCGCCACGGCCTCCAGGTCGACTGTCCCGTCATTGTCAAGTACCGCGACAGCGGCACCGATGCGGCCACCGCCCTGGAGGAGTTGTTGCGATGAGGGCCGCCCCCCGATCCCCTCGCGACAGGACTGAATCGCCCACCCACTCCCGGGCGGCGACGAGGGGCCGCCGCCTGGCCGGCGCGGTGCTGCTTCTGATCTGCCCGGCTGTCCTGCCGGCTCTCGGCCAGGACGACCAAACCTCCTTTCAGGAGCGGGTCCGCTCGCTCCTGCAGCGGCCGCAGCACCGGGCGGCCTTCTGGGGCCTTCAGATCGTCAGGCTCGACAACCGGGAAATCCTCTTCGCGCACCATGCAGGCAAGCGCTTCCAGCCGGCTTCCAACATGAAGCTGCTGGTTGCGGCCGCGGCCCTGGACCTGTGGGGTCCGGACCACCGCTTCCGGACTCCGGTCTTTCTGGAGGGGCGCCTGGACGACCAGGGGCAGGTGGTCGGCAACCTGGTGCTGGCGGGCCGGGGGGACCCCAACCCGGAACGCCGCCTCTACGACCCGGAAGTGAAAGACCTCCCGATCCAGGAGTCGTCCCCCTTCATCGAGGGGATTGCCGATCAACTGGAGGAACGGGGCATCCGTCGGGTCGAGGGAGACATCGTGGCCGACGCCACCTACTTCCTTGACGAACCCCACGGGGGCGACTGGGAGCAGGAGGACATGTTCTGGCACTACGGGGCGCCGTCCAGCGCCCTGGCCGTCTTCGAAAACGTCTTCCGGGTTTCGCTCTCGCCGGGCAAGGCCGCAGGCGAGCCGGCGCTGCTGGAGGTGACTCCCCCCCAGGAGAGCCCGGAGGTGGTGAACCGGGTCGGGACTGGGCCGCCGGGGGGGAAACCCGATATCAGGATCGGAGCCGACCGATCGGGATTGCGGGTCACCCTGCTGGGGAGCCTGCCTTTGAACCGTCCCACCCTGACCTACGGACTCGCCGTTTCGGAGCCGGCCCTCAACGCCGCCCGCGCCCTGAAGACCTCCCTGGAACGCCGGGGCATCCCGGTCAGCGGCCAACCCCGGGTCAGGGCCCTGCAGCCGATCGAAGTCCTCGAGGAGGGGAAAGTCTCCCTGGAGAAGGTCCGGGAGAGACAACGGGGCTACCGGGAGCAGCAGGAGCTGGCGAGTTGGCAGTCCCTGCCGCTGATCGACAACCTCAGGATACTGATCAAGAGCAGCCGCAACCTCTACGGGGAGATGCTGCTCCGCGGTCTGGGAGCGGAGGTCTCGGGCGTCGGCTCCCTGCAGACCGGCCTGCAGGCCCTGGAAGCCTTCCTGGAAAAAGCGGGCATGGCCGCCGAGCCGCTCGACTTCAGCGACGGCTCGGGACTGTCCCGCACCAACCTGCTGACTCCCGAGTCGGTGGTTCGGCTGCTGCAGTACATGGAGCGACACCCGCAGGCTGCCGGGTTCCGGGACTGCCTGCCGGTTGCCGGACGGGACGGAACCTTGAAGAACCGCATGAGGGGCACCGCCGCCGAAGGCAGGGTGCTGGCCAAGACCGGCACCCTGAAATTCGTGTCCTCTCTCGCCGGCTACGCCACCGGCCTGGACGGAACCCCCATGGCGTTTTCCATCATGGCCAACAACACCCGCAGCACGCCCCGGGAGGCGCGCCGGGCCATCGACGCCATCTGCGCGCTCATGGCCGGGTCTCGCTGGAAACCGTCGCCGGCCGCCGGGGAAGCGCAGGAACGGCCCTGAATACGGGATTCTCAAAAGGAATCCAGGAAAGCAAGAAGAGTTATCCACGAAGAGACACGAAGGACCGATAAGAGTTATCCACAAACGAAAACGACGAACCACCAATGGACACGAATGAACACCAATTCGAGGCGGACCCCCCGACCGAGGCCCGGCTGCTGTTCGCGGCCAGCGAGCGGAACGCCGACCTGCTCTACGCCACCCGATTCTTCGCCCCCGATCGCTTCGCCTGTTTCCTGCACGGCGGCCGCTCCCACGTGGTGATGAACGACCTGGAAATCGATCGGGCCCGCCGCCAGGCCCGGGTGGACGAAGTGATTTCGCTGTCCGCCCTGCAGGACGAGCTCCGCCGGGAAGGACGGCGCGCCATCACCACAGCGGCGGTGCTGCACCGGCTGCTGTCCGGCCGGGGAGTGCGCACCCTGTGGGTCCCCTTCGACTTCCCCACCGGACTGGCCTTTCAGTTGCGCCGGCGAGGATTGCGCGTCCGGGTCAAGGAGGGGCCCTTCTTCGACCAGCGCCAGATCAAGCAGGCCCGGGAGGTCCGGCAGATCACCCGGGCTCAGCGGGCCGCAGAAGCCGGCCTGCAGGCCGGCATCGATCTCATCCGCCAGGCCCGGATCACGTCCCGGGGAAAGCTGGAACAGGACGGCGGCGCCCTTACCGCCGAACGAGTCAAGGAGGCCATCAACACCGTGCTGCTGAAACTGGGCTTCGTCGCCGCCCACACCATCGTGGCCGGCGGCGCCCAGGGCTGCGATCCCCACAACGAGGGCCACGGCCCCCTGCCGGCCCACCGGCCGATCATCCTGGATGTCTTCCCGCGCTCGCAGAAGGACGGCTACTGGGGGGACATCACCAGAACCGTGGTCCGGGGCCGGGCCGGCGACAAGGTCCGGGCGCTCTACCGTTGCGTGGCCGAGGGCCAAGCCCTGGCGCTCAAGCAGTGCAGACCGGGAGCCAGCGGCCGTGAGATCCACCGGTCGGTTCGGGACTTCTTCGATTCGGAGGGCTTTCCCACCGGCCTGAAGCGGGGACGCATGCAGGGGTTCTTCCACGGGACCGGCCACGGGGTGGGCCTGGAGATCCACGAGGCGCCCCATGTCGGCTCCAGGACGGAATCGATCCTGAAGGCCGGCCAGGTGGTCACCATCGAGCCCGGCCTCTACTACCCCGGAGTCGGCGGCGTACGCATCGAGGATCTGATCCTGATCACGCCCCGGGGCCACCGCAACCTGACCCGGTTCCCCAAGGTGCTGGAGATATGAGCCGGTACAACGGAAGCAGATTCACGATGCCCTGACCCGGCTGCAGGCGCCCACGACCAGCGGCGTGCAAAGGGTGGCCTCCCGGCTCAGCAGTTCCTGGTGCAACTCCTCCTCAAGCGTCTCGATCCCTACTTCCTCCGCCGAGGCCACCCCGAGCCGTTCCATCTCCGGAATGAGACTCCGCACCAGTTCCGAGACCCATCGGACCCCGTCCCTGCAAGGCGACGGATGCAGCTTCTGGCGCACCACCAAGCGGGGTTCTTCCAGGTCGAGGTCCCGGAAGAGACGCCACAACCGCGGACCCAGGTCCAGGCTGATGCCGGCCCGCCGGAAGGTTTCCCGGATCCACTCCAGTGCGGTCTCGACCCTGGGTACGGCCGGGATGGAACGGGAGACCGCCAAGTCGGTTTCGACGAAGGCCACCACTCCTCCGGGGACCAACCGGCCGATCATTCGGGCCAGAATACCCGTCGGGTCGTCCAGGAACATCAGGATGAAGCGGCCGATGAGCGCGTCGAAGGTGAGCGGGAGGTCGATCGTCTCCAGATCGGCCGCCTGAAAGCGCAGGTGGTCGACCTGCAGCGCAGCCGCGCGCCGACGGGCTTGTTGCACCGCCCGGGCTGAACGGTCGATGCCCAGGACCAACCCCGAGGGGCCCACCAGCTCGGCGGCCTGCAGGCTGAAATCGCCGGCCCCGCAGCCCAGGTCCAGCACGCGCATGCCGCTCCCGATACCGGCCTCCCGCAGCACTTCCAGGCTGATCTCTCCCCAATACCGTCCCTGAAACCGGAGCCGTCGCAACTCCTCTTCGGTGTACTCCATGGGGTAGAAGCGGTCATTGGCGTCATCCATTTCTCTACCCGAACGCCCGCTCCAGGAACCAGTAGAGGCCGATGGCGCCGATGAGGATCGAGCCCGGCAGGACCACCCCCTTGCGGTACCAGGGTTCCTTGCGGAACCATCCCACCGCGGCGAAGGCCAGCAGCAGGACGGCCACCTGCCCCAGCTCCACGCCCAGGTTGAAGGCCAGCAGGGCGGTCATGAAGTGCTCTGCCGGCAGCCCCAGCTCCCGCAGAACGCCGGCGAAGCCCAGTCCGTGCAGCAGGCCGAATGCGAATACCACGGCCGGGCGCCAGGGCTTCAGTTCGGAGGTGGCCAGGTTCTCGGCGGCCACGTAGGCGATGGAGAGGGCGATCAGCGCCTCCACTGGCCGTGAGGGCAGCGACACCAGGTCATAGCTCGAGAGGACCAGGGTCACCGAGTGGGCCAGAGTGAAGGCGGTCACCTGCCAGAGGAGCGGTCGAAACCGCCGCCCCAGCAGGAACAGGCCCAGCACGAACAGAATGTGGTCGGCGCCGGCGGGGAGAATGTGCTCGAACCCCAGAATCATGTAGCTGAAGGCGGCCCTCCACATGCCCTCCACCACGCCCCCGCCGCTCAGGGAATAGGGCGCGCTGTCCGCCCCCACCCCCAGGATCTGCCGGCTGGACCGGCCGGTGCGTTGATCCAGCAGGGTGAGGTGGACCGTCTTGAAGGCCCGCGAGGCCCCGAAGGTGATGGCCTCGGCCCCGGCGGGAATCCTTCCCGAAAGCCTGGCCGTCAGTCCCAGCAGGGTGGGGAGCTCGTTCTCCAGAGCCAGCTCCGTCCCCTGCTCGGGAAAGCTGATCCCGGGGTTCTGCTTGACCCCGTCGAAACGTAGCCTGACCCGGCGCAGGACCGTCTGCCGGGCGTTGTCAACGGCCCGGGCCAGCTCTTGCGGAGTCATGGCCTGCAGCTCGGCCACGACCTCGGCCGAATCGGTGGTTGGAGAGACGCCCAGGGCCAGGGCATCCACATCCACCCGCAGGTCGATCCGGTAAGCCCCGTCGCGCTGAATCAGGAGGGTGGCCTCGGTAAAGGCGAAATCGTGCGCCGGGGCCGGGACGGCGGTGAGAAGGATCAAAGCCGTCAGGGCGACGATGGCCTTGACAATGAGGGAGTTCGTCGACGCAGGGCATCCAGGAAGAGACACGAAGGGCCACGAAGGCACGCCAGGAAAGACTGAATCCGGAATTCTTGCCAAGGGCAGATTTCCCTAATACGACCCCGCCAGGTAGACGTCCCCCGTGAGTTGACGTGCCCCTCCGGCCGGTTCCATGCTGACGGCAATCTCCACCGGGGGATCTGTCCGGTCCAGGTCCACCACTTCCAGAAAGCCCTGTCCTGCGGGATTGACTCGAAAGGTCCCCGCGCCCACGGGCTCGTCGGCAATCAGCCAGAGCTGGTAGATCTTTTCCCGGGAGAGTTGGGGCAACCTGGAGGTGTAGAGACGCGCCTTGCGTTCCTGGCCGCTCCAGAACACCGCTCCCCTGGCCTCGGGGCTCTTGGGAGTCCCCAACAGCAGCAGCGCCCGGACGCCGGGATCGTTCGGAAAGGGCGAAGCGCCGCCCTCTTGGTCCAGTCGGGCCTGAAGCTCGCGGACCTGCCCGGCCAACTCGCCCAGGCCGGCCTGATAGACGGACACTTCCCGATCGAGGCGGCGGAGGGTCCCCAGGGAGAATGCCAGAGCCAGGCCTGCCGCGGCGGCGCAGATCCAGGGAAGTCGGGTCCGGAGGCCGGATACCTTCCGCGGTGGCGGGAGCCCGCCTACCCGGTCGCCGCCGGCTTCGGGCCTCAGGTTTCCGACGGCCTCCAGCACCCTCTCCTTCAGCCCGGGGGAAAGGGACAGATCGGCGGAAAGCGCAGGCGGGTGAGAAACCTGGCGTCCGGGCTCCGGCGCCGCCGCCTCTCCAATGGAGTCGGCGGCGGAAGGAGCCTTCGGCTCTCGCGTCTCGTCGGGGTCGAGCACTCCCACTGCATCACTCCCGCCTGGCCCGGCGGTCGTTGCTCGCCCCGTTCCCCTTCTTTCTGCTGCAGCCATGGCCAGCCTCAAAACACCCTGAAATCCCCGGTTGCGGAACCGGTCTCGAACTTCGGTGGTGCGCCGGGCTCCCAAGGTCAGGAAACAGCCCGCTTCGTCAGTTGCTCCGTGATGTGATCCACCACAACCTTACCATGAAATCGACCGTTCTCGATGAAGACCTCGTTGGTGAACATGCCCGCCACCACCACCCCGGCCAGGTAGACTCCGGCAACGTTGCTCTCGTAGCTGTCCTTGTCGATCAGGGGCCGCTGATCTTCAGGGTCCAGGCGAACCCCGATGGAACGGAAGAACTGCAGGTCGGGGCGATAGCCGGTCATGGCGAAAACGAAGTCGTTGTCCAGGGAGACCGTCTCTCCCGAGCGGTGGCGCAAGACCAGGGCCCGTTGGGTGATCTCCACCAGGGTAGCGTTGAACCGGGCCTGGATCTCCCCGGCCTTGATCCGGTTTTCGATATCGGGCTTGATCCAGTACTTGATGCTGGAGCTCAGTCGGCTCCCCCGGTGGATGAGCGTGACCCGGGCCCCGGCGCGGTAGAGATCCAGGGCGGCCACCGCGGCCGAGTTCTTGCCCCCGATCACGGCCACGTCCATCCCGTAGTAGGGGTGGGCTTCCCGGTAGTAGTGGGTCACCTTGGGCAGGTCTTCCCCGGGAACGTTCAGGAAATTGGGGATGTCATAGTACCCGGTGGCCAGGACGATCTTGCGAGCCCGGTATTGGCAGGTCCGCCGATCCCGGGTTTCCGTCCTGACCTGAAAATTGCCGTCCCGGCCTTCCACGCTCAAAACGGTCTCGTAGAGATGCAGCTTCAGCCGGTAGGTATCGGCCACCCGGCGGTAGTACTTCAAGGCCTCCAGTCGAGTCGGCTTCTGGTAGGGAGTCACAAAGGGCATGCCGCCGATTTCCAGCAGTTCCGGAGTGGTGAAGAAGGTCATCTGGAGCGGGAAATTCTTGATCGAATTGACGATGCACCCCTTCTCGATCACCCGGTAGTGCAGTCCCCGAGTTTCCGCCTCGATGGCGCAGGCCAACCCCGTGGGGCCGGCGCCGATGATGATGAGGTCCTGGATGGGAGAGAGGTCGGGAACCATGAGCTTCCAGTTGGCCCTGACGGGCCGGGGTCCGGCGGAAGGCCCGGCGGAGTAAGACCGGGATAGGGATCGATGCCCCCGCGAGCCCTTAACTACGCCTCGGCCACCGGGGTTTCCCGGCCGGTTTGGGCTGAACCCCGCAGGGCCTCGATCACCGCCATGTTACCCAGCGCATCCTCGAAGGGCAAGGACAAGGGGCGGCCCTCCAGGACGGAGCGGCTGAAGTGGTCGACCTGCAGTCGATACATGTCGCCGCCGTTTCGAATGGGCAGGTCACGGGTCTCTCCTTCCACCTCCAACCGCAGGGCGCTGTGGGTGGGGTCTGGCTTGAATGGCGACGGGACCAGCAGGCGTCCCCGCGAGCCTACGATCTCCAGTTGAAAGTCGGGGGCGGTGCGGAAGCTTCCGCTGAACAGCCCCAGACACCCGCCCGGGAAGACCAGCATCCCTCCGAACGTCAGATCCACGCCGCTCTCCGGCACACCCAGGCTCCGCCCCAGGACCGTCCGGGGCTCTTCCTCCGTCAGGTAGCGCATCACGTGGATGCAGTAGCAGCCCACGTCCATCAGGGCTCCGCCTCCCGGACTCGGCTTGAGGCGGACGTTGGGCCGGGAGAAGTCGAGGGGAAATCCCAGGGAGGATCGAATCAGGCGGAGTTCGCCCAGGCTGCCCTGGCCGACCAGTTCCTTGACCTTGGCGGTCTGGGGATGAAAGCGATAGGCGAAGGCTTCCATCAACGATCGGCCGCACTGCCTGGAAACGGCAACCATTCTCCGGCACTCGGCCATGTCCTCGGCCAGGGGCTTCTCGCAGAGAACGTGCTTGCCCGCCTCCAGGGCGCGGAGGGTCCAATCGCAGTGAAGCCAGTTGGGCAGCGGGTTGTAGACCACCTCCACCGCCGGATCTTCCAGTACGGCTTCATAGCTCCCGTAGCTCCTGGAAAAGCCGTGACGGCGGGCGAATCCATCGGCCTTGTCCAGGGTCCGACTGGCGACGGCATAGGCGACGGCCCAGTCGGAATCCCTGATGGCGGGAGCCACGATTTCGGAGATCTGTCCCACCCCGAGGACAGCCCAGTTGAGTGTTTTCTTGGACATGGCTGAAAGGCAGTGATTAGTGGTCAGTGGTTAGTGATTAGCGGTGCCCCCGCCCTGGCGGGAGGGTCATACGAGAGTGAAACAGGATTGTTTCAGGTGCTGAACATGTCGATCACATAACTGACCACTATCCACTGATCACTGACCACTGCTTTTTTCCATTCTAATCGCGACGCTGCGGGCGTGGGCATCGAGCTTCTCGGCCAGGGCGAATCGCTCGATGGACCCATGATGCTTGCGCAGGGCGGCCCGGGTGTACTTGACCAGGTTGGTCCGTTTCACGAAATCGTAGACGCCCAGGGGCGAGGCGAAACGGGCGCTGCCGCCGGTCGGAAGAACGTGGTTGGGGCCCGCAAAGTAGTCGCCCACCGCTTCGCAGGAATCGGAACCGAAGAAGATGGCCCCGCAGGCCTCCACCTGGCTACCCAGGGACTCGGCCTCCCGAGTCAGCAGCTCCAGGTGCTCGGGAGCGATGCGGTTGACGATCCCGATCGCCTCCCGGGGTTCACCCACGACCAGAACGGCTCCATAGCGTTCCAGCGCCGCCCGAATGGTCGCCTGCCGGCTCAGCTCCGGGATTTGACGGTCGAGGCTGGCCCGGATGGCTTCGGCCTGGACCCCGGAAAACACGATGGCCAGCGCCACCGCCGCCTCATCGTGCTCCGCCTGGGCCATCAGATCGGCAGCCACATGGTCGGGATGAGCCGAATCGTCGGCAACCACCACCACTTCCGACGGGCCGGCGATCTTGTCGATGTCCACCTGGCCGAAGACCTGCCTCTTGGCCGCCGATACCCAGGCGTTGCCGGGACCCACGATCTTGTCGACCCCGGGGACGGTCTCGGTCCCGTAGGCCAGGGCGGCGATCGCCTGGGCTCCCCCCACCCCGTAGACCTCCTCCAGTCCCAGCTCGGCCAGAGCCGCCGCCACCACCGGGTTGGCCTGGAAGCGGGCATAGGGAGTGGCCACCACAATTCGGCCCACCCCTGCGATCTGCGCCGGGACGGCGTTCATGAGCAGGCTGGAGGGATAGGCCGCGGCCCCCCCCGGCACATAGAGACCCACCCTCGACAAGGGCGTGATTCGCTGCCCCAGCCTGACCCCGTCCGAGGCCTCGAACTCCCAGGACTCCTGGCGCTGCCGGCGGTGAAAGTCGGCGATATTCCGGCGGGCCTGGCGGAGGACCTCCCGTAGCTCGGGATCCACCCGGCCGGCCAGGGAGCGAATCTCCTCGGGGTCGATCTTCAGAGATCCGGGTTCGAAACCTTCCAGGCGCAGGGTCCACTCCTTCAGGGCGGCATCTCCCTCTTCCCGCACCGAAGCCAGGATGGCGGCGACGCGCGCCTCCAGGTCCCCGTCGGCCCGCGTTCCTCGCGACCTCACCTTGTCCAGGTAGGCGCCGGCTTCCGGACCGGGCCACCGGTGAATCGGAATCATCGGTTCAAACCTGCACTCCCCGCCAATGTCGACTACCGCCGATCGACGGCCTTCGCCAACTGTTGGATGAGACGGCTCACCGCCTGGCGTTTCACCTGGTAGCTGGCCCGGTTGACGATCAGCCGGGCCGAGACGTCGCAGATCGGCTCGATGACTTCCAGCCCGTTGTCGGCCAGGGTGCGCCCGCTGGCGACCAGGTCGACGATCCGCTCCGAGAGTCCCAGCCGGGGAGCCAGCTCAACGCTGCCGGAGAGGGTGATGATCTCCACCGGGACGCCCTGCCGGGTAAAATGATCGGTGGTGATGCGTGGGTACTTGGTGGCGATGCGAACGGCCGACAGCTCGCGGTAGTTCTTGCGCGTGGTGCTCCTCGGGCCCGCGACCGCCAGGATGCAGCGGCCGATCCCCAGGTCCAGCGGTTGATGCACGTCGGCCTCCGATTCCAGCAACACGTCCCATCCGGCGACACCCAGGTCGGCGACGCCATACTCCACGTAGGTCGGGACGTCCACCGGCTTGAGCATGAAGAACTGGAACGTCCCCGTCCTGTCCCGGAAGATGAGCTTTCTGGAACCCGCCTCGGAGGCGTCCACCTCCACGCCCGCCCGGCCCAGCAATTCCAGGGCCGCGTCCTGAAGCCTGCCCTTGGAGAGGGCCACCGAGAGGATTTCCTCGGATTTCACCGAATTGCTCATCGCAGTTTCAGCGGCAGGGCCATCAGCCGTTCCAGGAAGAAGGTGAACCCGACCGACGGGAGATCGCAGCCGAAGTTCTTCAAGAGGTTGTCGTAGCGGCCGCCGCTGCCCACCTCGAAACCCGACCCGGGCACGTAGATCTTGAAGATGATGCCGGTGTAGTAGTCCAGCCCCCTGACTTCGCTCAGGTCGATGGTCAGGTGCTGGGCGAGCTTGCGGCGCCGCAGCTCGGCGTAGAGCCGCGCCAGATTGTCCAGGGCCGACAGGGACTTCTCATTGGAGACCAGCCGCCGGGCGTCGTCGATGGTTTCGCCGTCGCCGGTGAGGTGAAGCAGGGCGTGCAACACCTGGCGGCGCCTGGGGGACAACTCCAGGCGCTCCATCTCGGCCTGCAGTCCCACCGGATCTTTCCGGTCGATGAGCCTCCTGATTCGGGAGAGGTCCTGAGCCGAGAGTCCGAACCTTTCCACCAGGCCCGCAAAGAAGCCCATCTCGCCCAGGTTGAACTGAAAGCGGTCGATCCCGACACGCTGCAGGGCTTCCATGGCCACCTGGATGACCTCGGCGTCGCAGGCGATCCTCTCGCCGCCGACGTTCTCGATGCCAAGCTGGAAGGACTCGCGCTGCCTGCCTCCCCTGGGGGCTTCGTAGCGCAGCACGTCGCCGCAGTAGCACAGCCGCAGGGGCTTGGGCCGATCCTGCAGGCGGGTGGCCACCGTCTTGGCCACCAGGGAGGTGAATTCGGGGCGAAGGGCCAGCAGATTCCCCTCCCGGTCGACGAAGCGATAGAGCGCCTCCTCCGACTCCGCCCCCATGCCCCGGGAGAAGACGTCGTAGTAGTCGAAGATCGGCGGGATGATCTCCTCGTACTTCCAACGGCTGAAGATGGAGAAGACGAGCCTCTCCAGCCGCCGGCGGCGTTTCACCGCCGGTCCGAAAAGCACCTGGGTGCCCAGAGGAACCTGAGTCAAGGTCTTCATCGGACTGGTTGCCGCGGATAGCCGCCGCCCGTAAGCCGGCGTCGGCCTCAGTTCTCGCGGATGCTCCTTCCTTGGTTATCGATCTTCAACTCCAGCGGGCGGCAGGCCACGCCGTGGCGATCGAAGATGGACTGGATCTGCCTGAACACATCCCGGCCGTCCCCTTGAATGAAGGCCGCCACGCTGGGTCCGGCTCCGCTCAGGCTCAGTCCCAGCAGGCCGGGAATGTCTCCCCGGTTGAGCGCCAGCACCTCCGGCAGCCCCGGAATCAGAGGCGCCCGGTAGGGCTGATGCACCTTGTCGCGGAGCGATTCCCGCAGGAACCGGAACTGCCCTGCCATCAAGGCCGCTACCGTCAGAGCGCTGCGCTGCAGGTTGAAGATCACGTCGCTCGTCTTGAGCCGGTCGGGCACGACGGCCCTGGCCTCGCTGGTGGGCAACCGGATGTCGGGAACCACCAGCAGGACTTTCAGCGCGCCCGCGACTCGGGTCTGAAAGAACGACACCCTGCCCCCTTCGTCGACGCAGCTTACGGTGAAGCCCCCGAAACGGGCCGCCGTCAGGTTGTCGGGATGGGACTCGAACTCCAGGGCGTAGCCGTAGAATTTCTCCTGGGGCAGATCCTTTCCCGCCAGGGCCTCGTAGGTTGCCAGGGCCGCCACAATGGCCGCCGCGCTGCTGCCCAGCCCGCGGGCCAGCGGTATCCCGTTCCGCACCTCCAGCCTCAGGGGAGGCAGGGGCCGGCCTTCGCCCCGGAACACTCGACGAATCACCTTCCACATCAGGTTCTCGCGGACGCCGAGCAGCTCCCCGGCCCCTTCTCCCTCCATGTGGATTTCGGGGGAACCGCTCCCGGACTCCTTCACCCGAACCTGGAGGTAAAGACCCAAGGCCAGCCCCAGAGCGTCGTACCCCGCTCCCAGATTGGTGGAGCTTGCCGGAACCTGAATGGAGTAGGCGGCGGCCATGGGATTTGGTCCTGATTCGAAACTCCGCTGCTTCAGACAGTGGAGAGTGGAGAGTGGAGAGTGGAGAGTAATTTGATCGAGACGTTAAGCATTTTGGGGCGGCTTGTCCTTGAAGGGAATCCATCTTTCCCCTTGTCTGTTCGTGTCCATTCGTGTCCATTCGTGGTTCGTCTTGATTGAATGATCAGCCATTTCTCCTCGTATGGTCCGCACGGCAGCAAGGAACTTGGCTCTCCTCTGTCTTTCACTCTCCACTCTCCACTCTCCACTCTTCACTCTGTGACAATTGCTTCAGCGCGACCTCCCGCATTCCCTGCAGGGGCGCTTCGCGTCCGGTCCACAGAAAGCACTGCCGGGCGGCCTGTCCCACAAACATCTCCAGGCCGCTCACCACCCGGGCCCGTTTTCCGGCCTCCCGAAGCAGCCGGGTCTCCAGGGGATTGTAGACCATATCGAACACGGTGCCGTACCTCAGTTCCTCGCCGGCCACCGGACTCTCATGGATGGCGGGGGACATGCCCACCGGGGTGGCGTTGATCAGAAGATCGCCGCCGTAACGGCTGGAACGGTCCAGGGAATCCGCCTCGAACCCGAAATCCCAGGCCAGCGCCTCGGCCCTGGACCGGTTGCGGGCCAGCACGGCGACGCCCCAGCCGGCGTCCCTCAACACGGCGGCGGCGGAGCGGGCGGCTCCGCCGGCTCCCAGCAGGACGGCCCGCCCAGGCGGGCCATCCAGGCAACCGCGCAAGGCATGGCGAACGCCGTCCAGGTCGGTATTGTAAGCCCACAGTCCATCTTCGCGCCGGACCAGGGTGTTGGCGGCGCCGCATGCTTCCACGCTGGAATGCCGTTCGTCCACGTACCGCAACACCGGGACCTTGTGCGGCAGGGTGACGCTGAGTCCGCCGAAGCGTTGCAGATAGGGCCCGAACGCTTCCAGGCAGGGCGTGGGCAGGGGCAGGTAGCGGCAATTCAGGCCGAGCCGGCGAAAGGCGTGGTTGTGCACCTGCGGGGACAGGGAGTGGCCGATGGGATGGCCGATGACCCCATAGAAGAGGGTATCGGCATCAATGGCATTCAAGTCGTAAACGCATTTCAGATCCCGGGAGGTAAATTGCCCGGGGGCCGTCTCCTGGCCCGTGCGCGTGGATGCGTAGGTGAGCAGGGCGCCCCGGCCGGGACCCGCCAGGCGGGAATAGACGCCCAACTCCCCCATGGCCACCGCGATGACGGGGATGCCCTGCCGCCGACCCTGTGAGACCAGTTCCAGGAGACGAAAATTGTCGGCAAAGTCGGCCGCAAGCGTGGCGATCTTGACCACGTCGGCATTGACCGCCAGAATCCGCCGGAAAATGGACCGGAGATCCGAGGGAGTTTCCCGGAAGTCGTGGTAGGACCCGATCAACCTCCAGGACCCGTCCCTGATCCCCTTCAATCGAGTGGGTTCCACCGCCTCCAGCGTCTCCACCTCGATATCCAGAAAGGAAAATCCGGCTTCCCGGATCCTTCCCAGCCTTTCCAACTGTTCGACCGCCCCCCCCTCGAACCGGCCTCCAAACGGTTTTCTGCGGAGCGTCCCGATGACCGGCACACCCGCCAGGGCCACCCAGCGCTGCATCCGTTCCGGGGTCAGGTGAGAAGGGTCCAGGAAGTCGAGCCGAAATTCGAGCAGGTCCGAATCCCCGCGACTCTCCAAAACGGCTCTTTCGAAGTCTGCCGGGGCGCACTCCCGGATGACGGTGCATATTTTTCCGTTGGGAGTTGGGGACATGGGGGGATGGCGAGGGGCCGGCAGCGGTTGTCGGGAGTGAGCGGGCAGCGGCCTTCAGTGTGCTCCGCTACGGGAACGGCAGTTGACTGCCGAGTCTAGCATAAGCCTTTTTTCTCCTGCAAGTTGAAGGCTTTCCAAGGGTGGACGATAAGAGCTGCAGGGATTATTGACATCGATGCACAGGATATACAGGATACACAGGATATGGTCTTGGAAGTCCGGTGTCCTGAAGTTCCGGGTATCCGCAATCCCGGACCGGATCATCACCCGAGCCGGCTTCTCGTGCAGGAAGCTCTCATCCTGTTAATCCTGTGCATCCTGTGCATCCATGTTCAATCATCTTGTTCCCGACAGGCCATGAACTTCTCTTGTTTCACTCTCGAATGATCCGCCCCGTCGTCGAGGGCGGGGGCGGAACTTGCCTGAAACAAAATTGGGAACCAGCCCGCTTCAGTTGAGTCTATCCCGTTGACTCACAGGATGTTACGCTCTCTTTGAGGCCCGCCGGGTCGGCTCCGCTTTCGGGGCGAAGCCGAGTCCTCTTTTTATTGACATGGATGCACAGGATGCACAGGATTTTTTCCGGAGACGGCTGGTTTGCAGTCCTGGATTTCCGCAAATCCGCCGCGATCACCGCCGGAGTCAGCTCTGCTGCTGCACCCTCCCATCCTGATTATCCTGTGCATCCTGTGCATCCATGTTCAAAAATCTTGTTCCCGATAGGCTATGAACCTCTCTTGTTTCACTCTCGGATGATCTGCCCGGCAGGGCAGGGGTGGTGCTTGTCTGAAACAAATCTGAGAAGAAAAACTCGTGGATGGCAGTCAAGTGACAGTCAGATAAGGAGTTAAGTCGATTTTTCAGCCAGTCCGCGTCCTGTGCTCCAACCTCTTATCCTGATAATCCTGTCCATCCTGTGCATCAATGTTCAAAAATCTTGTTCCTGATAGGCTATGTACTTCTCTTGTTTCACTCCCGGATGATCTGCTCGGCAGGGCAGGGGGGTGCTTGCCTGAAACCCACGGGGGACAACTCTCCACTCTCCACTCTTCACTGCTCTCCAAAGACCGTCGCGGTGAACCTCTCCACGGTGGCGCCGTTCTTCCAGGCCCGGCGGGACAGCCCCGCCTTCAGACAGGTCTGCTCCAGAAACTGCGCAGGGGTCCAACCGTGCTCCACTGCGACCTTGGGCAGCAGCAGGCCCCGGCGCGTCTCCTGGCTGACCAGCAGTCCGTGGGTTCCCACCAGCACGTCGGAAGCGCCGCCGACCCTGTCCAGCCCGGAGAGAACCGAAAGCTCGATTTCGGTTCGGGGCAGGTCCTTCAGGGGCAATGGCCGAAACCGCAGGTCCTCGACCGCGGCGGACACGGCGCACTCCGGCACGGCCCGGTAGAGGGGCGTCAAGGGCCAGGCGTAGCCGACGCACCCGCGCAGACGCCCCCTGAGGTAGAGTGTGACAAATGCGCCCCGTTTCTGGAGTAGTTCCCGTGCAGACGGCCGATCGGGAACGGGTCGCACCCCCGACCGCAGGAAGGCTTCAAGGGTCGAGCGGGCCGCCTTGAGGAGATAGTCCCGCGCGGAATTACTGAGTGGGTACATCGCTCCGGCTTTTCTTCAGGAGGACGGGCTTTTCATTGCGGCTCGCCTGATCGCGGACGCCGACCGCCTTCCGGAATTTTCGGAAGTAGTCGACGGCCGAGGCCAGGGCGAAGATGACCGTCAGCCAGAGCGCGGCCAGGCTGAGCGGCTTCAACCAGAAGACGAGGTTGCTCAGAATGATCAGGGTGACGGCCAGCACCTGCGAGACCATCTTGATTTTTCCCAGCTCCGAGGCATCGATGGTGAGTCCCTGGTTGGCCGCGATGCTGCGAAGACCCGTGATGGCCAGTTCCCGTCCCACGATGATCACCACCATCCAGGCAGGCGCCCAGCCGAGCTCCACCAGCGAGATGAAGGCAGCCGAAATCAGCAACTTGTCCGCAATCGGATCCAGCAGCATGCCGAGCGTGGTCACCTGACGGCGCCGTCGGGCCAGGTAGCCGTCGAAGTAGTCGGTGATGGAGGCGCCGAGAAAGATGACGGTGGCCAGGATGACGGAGAGGCTCTCGACCTGCCGTTCCGGGTTGTAGACGCGGGTGAGAAGGACGACGACCAGGAGAGGGACCGCGAAGATGCGGGACAAGGTCAGCAGATTCGGAAGGTTCATGCAAAAAGTCTGATGTCTTTCAGGCCAGAATTCAACAGGAAAAGTGAGGGTCAGAGCATTCCCAGTTGCAGCTTGGCGGCTTCCGACATCTTGGCCGGACTCCAGGGTGGGTCCCAAACCAGCTCGACCTGGGCCGAGGACACGCCTTCGGCCCCGGCAACCCTGGATTCGACTTCTCCCGGCAGCGTCCCGGCAACCGGACAGGCGGGCGAGGTGAGGGTCATTTGAATCTTGACGGCATGGGAGGGGTCGATATCGATCTCGTAGATGAGCCCGATCTCGTAGATGTTGACGGGAATTTCGGGGTCGTAAACCGTCTGCAGCGCCTCGATGACCCGCTGCTTCAATTCTTCCGAGGAAGAGGACTCGTTGGGGGTGGCGTCGGTGGTCATGGTTGCATCCTTGTATTTTCGATTTTCGACTGCCGACTACTCGGTGGTGACCGGTTGCTGACGGTTCTCCAGGGCGGCCTTGACCGTGTGCCAGGCCAGGGTCGCGCACTTGACCCGAACCGGGAAGGCGGCCACCCCGGCAAAGGCCATCAGCTTTCCCAGGTCTTCCGGCGGCTCGATCGCCTGGCCGGTCACCAGGTCCTGGAACCGGCCAAAAGCCTCGGCAAGAAAGGCGGCTTCCCGGCCCTTCAGGATCTCGGTCATCATGGAGGCGGAGGCGGTGGCGATGGCGCAACCCTTGCCCTGGAATCGAATATCCTGGACGACGTCCCCCTGAAGCCGGAGAGAGACCGCCACCTGATCCCCGCAGAGCGGATTGTGACCCTCGGCCCTGTGAGTGGCATCCTCCAGGTTCCCGAAGTTGCGCGGTTTCCGCGTGTGGTCCAGGATAACCTCCTGGTAGAGGTCCATCAACTCGGACATGGGCCAAAGATCTCCCTGACCTTGCGCACCCCGTCCGCCAGCCGTTCCACCTCCGCCGGGGAGTTGTAGAGACCGAAGGAGGCGCGGGCCGTGGCCGGCAGGCCCAGGCGCTCCATCAGCGGCTGGGCGCAGTGATGTCCTCCGCGAATGGCAATCCCCTCCCGATCCAGAATGGTCCCGATATCGTGAGGGTGGGCTCCCTCGACCACAAAGGAAAGCACGCCTGCCTTGCGTCCGGGTCGACCGACGACTCGAACTCCCGGGACCGAGGAAAGGGCTTCGGTCGCGTGAGACAGGAGCTCAGCCTCGTGGGCCGCAACGCTCTCCAGTCCCACAGCGCCGAGGTAGTCCAAGGCGGCGCCCAGTCCGATGACGCCGGCGATATCGGGCGTCCCTGCCTCGAACCGGTAGGGGATCTCCTTGTAGCTGGTGCGCTCGAAGGAGACCGAACGGATCATCTCGCCTCCGCTCTGGTAGGGCGGCATGGCTTCCAGCAGGGAGGCTTTTCCGTAGAGAACGCCCACTCCGGTGGGACCGTAGACCTTGTGTCCCGAAAAGGCATAGAAATCGCAGTCCAGCGCCTGAACGTCCACCTGGAGGTGGGGAGCCGCCTGGGCTCCGTCCACCAGCACCGGGACCTCCCGGCGATGGGCCATCCGAACCATTTCAGCCACGGGATTGACGGTTCCCAAGGCATTGGAGACGTGGACGATGGCCACCAGGCGGGTTCGGGAGCCGAGCGCTTTTTCAAAGGCCTCGAGACGGACTTCGCCGTTGTCGTCGATGGGCGCGACCCGGAGAGTTCCACCGTTTTCCTCGCAGATCCTCTGCCAGGGAACGATGTTGGAGTGGTGCTCCAGCGTCGAGACCAGGATCTCGTCGCCGGCCTCGATCCTCTGGCGGGCCAGCGTTCCGGCCACCAGGTTGATGGCCTCGGTGGTTCCCCTGACGAAGACGACCTCCCGGGACTCCCGGGCATTGATGAACCGCTGCACTTTGCAGCGAGCTTCTTCGTAGGCCTCGGTGGCTTCCAGGCTGAGCGCGTAGAGCCCCCGGTGAATGTTGGAATAGCCCTCGCGATAGAAGGCATTCATGGCTTCGATGACCGGAGTCGGCTTCTGAGTGGAAGCGGCGCTGTCGAGATAGACCAGCGGTTTGCCGGCGGTCCGGCTCGAAAGGATGGGGAAGTCGCGGCGCAGCCGGTCGACGTCCAGCGGCGGGGCGGCCGGCTGGACCGATGGCAGGGTTGCCCTCATTATCCGGGTCACTCCTTGGATCCCTTCTCCGCCAGGCGGTGAAAGAGCGTCTTCTCCAGCCGGGCGCGAATGGGCTCGATTCGGATCTGGGAGGCAATGTCGTTGGCGAAGGCAAAGGTCAGGAGCTGGCGGGCCGCCTCCCGGGCGATCCCCCGGGACTGCAGGTAGAAGACGGCCTGGGGGTCCAATTGCCCGATGGTGGCCCCGTGGGTGCACTTGACGTCGTCGGCGTAGATTTCCAACTGGGGATTGGTGTTGACCAGGGCCTCCCCGGAGAGCAGCAAATTCTGGTTGGTCTGCTTCGAATCGGTTTTCTGGGCGTGGGGACGCACGATGATCCGGCCGTTGAAGACCCCGCTGGACCGGTCGTCCAGGATTCCCTTGTAGAGCTCGAAGCTGTTGCAATGGGGCTTGGCGTGATCGATGGAGGTGTGGTTGTCCACGTGCTGCTTGCCGGTAGTGAGAGAGAAGCCGTTCAAGGTGGCTTCGGCGCCTTCGCCATCCAGGACCGCGTTGACGTGATTGCGGACCAGGGCGCCTCCCAGGGATATGGAATGGGAAGATACCGTGGCGCTGCGTCCGAGTTGAAATTGCATGGTGGCGATATGAAAGGCTCTGAGACTTTCCTGCTGCAGCTTGTAGTGCTCGACCACCGCCCCCTCCCCGGCCACCAGCTCGGTCACCGTGTTGGTGAAGTAAAGGGAGTCGGGCGCGCCCGAGTAGGTTTCCACGATGCGGGCCTGGCTGTTGGCGCCGGCCAGCACCAGGCAGCGGGGATGGGAAACCACCGGCTCCCCTTCCACTCCCGAGTAAAAGTGGAGGTGAATCGGCTGTTCCACCACCGTGTTCCCGGGGAGTTGGACCAGGGCGATATCCTGCAGGAAAGCCGTATTCAGGGCGGCGAAGACCTCCTCCCCTTCTCGGGCATAGCGTCCCAGCGCTTCCTGGACGGAAGAGCCCTGTCCGTTGAGGAACTCGCCCAGGCCCTGAACCCGAACACCCGGCGGCAACTCGCCGACAGAAGAGTGTTCCGGGGAAAAGCGCGCGTTCAGGAACACCAGCCGGCAGGCCGAGGAGTCGTCTCCCGTCAGGGAGTCCAAGCCGGAGGGTGACGGACGGGAATCCGAGGGGCCGGCATGAGCAAAGGCGGTCCGCGCCAGCCGGTTGAGGCTGGTAAAGCGCCAGGCCTCATCGCGAGTGGTCGGGAATCCGTGACGGGTGAAGCGCCCGATCGCCGCCTGCCGTTTCCCCGTCAGCCAGAGAGGGTCCCGGTCCGCTCGACGGCGGGCAAAGGAGTCGAACTGGGACAGGTAGCGTTGCTGCTCGGGGGCCAATTCAGCCGGGTGTCTATTCATGGGTGTGTCTCAGCTTCCCGGTGTCACGGCAACCTGAGCTTCGATCCAGCCGTAGCCCCTGGCTTCCAGTTCGAGGGCAAGGTCCTTGTCCCCCGACTTGACGATTTCCCCGTCCGAAAGCACATGCACGCGATCGGGCACGATGTAGTTCAGCAACCGCTGGTAGTGGGTGATGACCACGATGGCGCGGTCGGGCCGGCGCAAGACGTTGACGCCGTCGGCAACCGTCTTGAGAGCATCGATGTCGAGCCCCGAGTCGGTTTCGTCGAGAATGGCCAGGGTCGGATCCAGCACCGCCATCTGAAAAATCTCGTTTCGCTTCTTCTCGCCGCCCGAGAAACCCTCGTTGACGGACCGGCTGATGAAGCTCTGATCCAGGTTCACCAGCTTGATTTTTTCCCGAACGACCTTCATGAACTCCATGGCGTCCAGCTCTTCCTCGCCCCGATGCTTGCGGATGGCGTTCATGGCGGCTTTGAGGAAATAGACGTTGCTCACTCCGGGTATCTCCACCGGGTATTGAAAGGCCATGAAGACGCCTTCACAGGCCCGCTCCTCGGGCTCCATGTCCAGCAGGTCGCCGCCCCGATAGAAGACCCTGCCCCGGGTCACTTCGAAATTCTCCCGGCCCGCCAGCACCTGGGCCAGGGTGCTCTTGCCCGACCCGTTGGGACCCATGATGGCGTGCACTTCTCCCGACGCCACTTCCAGGTTCACCCCTTTCAGAATCGGCTTCCCCTCCACTTCAACGTGCAAGTCTTCGATCTTCAGCACCGCGTTCCCTTTCCTCGCTTACCCCTCTTCCGAACGGCCGCCGGCTCGGCAGCCGGCTACCCCACGCTGCCTTCCAGACTGACGCCCAGCAACTTGCGGGCCTCGACCGCAAACTCCATGGGCAGCTCGCGAAACACCTCCTTGCAGAAGCCGTTCACGATCATGGAGACGGCATCTTCCGCCGCAATGCCCCGCTGCTTGCAATAGAAGATCTGGTCCTCCCCGATCTTCGAGGTCGAGGCCTCATGCTCCATCTGAGCCGTGCTGTTCTTGACCTCGATGTAGGGAAAGGTGTGGGCGCCGCAGGCGTCCCCCATCAGCATCGAGTCGCACTGGGAATAGTTGCGGGCCCCGGAGGCGCCCTTGAGGATCTTCACCGCCCCCCGGTAGGTGTTCTGGCCATGGCCCGCCGATATCCCCTTTGAGACGATGGTGCTGCGGGTATCCCGGCCGATGTGGATCATCTTGGTTCCGGTGTCGGCCTGCTGGAAGTTGTTGGTGACCGCCACCGAGTAGAACTCGCCGATGGAGCGGTCCCCCTGCAGGAGACAGCTCGGATATTTCCAGGTGATGGACGAGCCCGTCTCCACCTGGGTCCAGGAGATCTTGGAGTCCACTCCCCGGCATTTGCCCCGCTTGGTGACGAAGTTGTAGATGCCTCCCTTGCCTTCCTTGTCCCCGGGATACCAGTTCTGCACGGTCGAGTACTTGATCTGGGCCCGGTCCAGGGCCACCAATTCGACCACCGCCGCGTGGAGCTGGTTTTCGTCCCTGCGGGGCGCCGTGCAGCCCTCCAGGTAGCTCACGGTGCTGTCGTCGTCGGCAATGATCAGGGTGCGTTCGAACTGCCCGGTGTCCTTGGCGTTGATGCGGAAGTAGGTGGAGAGCTCCATGGGGCAGCGAACCCCCTTGGGGATGTAGCAGAAGGACCCGTCGCTGAAGACCGCCGAGTTGAGGGTGGCGAAGAAGTTGTCGGTGTAGGGAACCACCGAGCCCAGGTACTGCTTCACCAGCTCCGGGTGGTTCTGGACGGCTTCCGAGAAGGAGCAGAAGATGATGCCCAACTCCGCCAGCTTCTCGCGAAAGGTGGTGGCCACCGAGACGCTGTCGAAGACCGCATCCACGGCCACGCCGCTCAGGCGCTCCTGCTCCTGCAGGGAAATCCCCAGCTTTTCATAGGTCTGCAGTAGCTCGGGATCGACCTCGTCCAGGCTCTTGGGGCCGTCCTTGCCGCTCTTGGGGGCGGCGTAGTAGATGATGTCCTGGTAGTCGATCGGCGGGTAGTGGACGTTGTGCCAGGCCGGCTCCTTCATGCTCAGCCAGTGCCTGTAGGCGCGCAGACGCCACTCCAGCAGGAAGTCCGGCTCTTTCTTTCTGGCCGAGATGGTGCGAATGACCTCTTCGTTCAACCCGCGCGGGATGGCATCCGCCTCGATGTCGGTGACGAACCCGTACTTGTATTCCTGGTTGGCCAGTTCCTGAATGGTTTCGTTGGCTGAAGGCATGTTGACTCCTTGGGCGTCGTGGGCGCTCGCCGGCAGACCGGAAGACGGAAGGTCGACAGGGGCGGCGCTCAGACGCCTGGATCTCCCGGCAACTGCACCAGTTGCAAGGGGTTGTCTTCCCGCTCCGCTCGGTTGCGAGCCGGATCCCTTTCCCTGTTCGAGCTCGGCGACCCCAGGCCGTGGAGGCTCATTTGGGCCACCGTCACCCGTCTCAGCATCAGCACCACGCTGTCACTGAGCAACTGGAGCGGACTCTTGATGGTGCATTTCTCGAACTGCAGGCAGTAGCCCGACTCCGAAACGCAACTCGTCATGGAGAAGGGCCCTTCGATCGATTCGATGACTTCGGCTGCATTGATCAGGTGGGCAGGCCGGCCCAGGGCGTAACCCCCGCGGGTCCCCTGGTGCGACACCACGATCCCGCTCTGCGCCATCCTCTGCAGCACCTTGGCCATCAGGTGCGGCGGGATGTTGTAGGACCGGGCGATTTCGCGCGCACTCCAGGCAACCCGTCCCGAACCCTGGGTCAGGTGGATGAGGGCCATCAGGGCGTAGTCTGTTTTTTTTGAGAGCCTTAGCATGGACCCCCTAAATCGGACCAATTTGGTCCGGTTTGGAGTTGGCATTATGCGGACTCCACCAGTGGAAGTCAACACTTATCGGTTGAGGGGTAATTCAAGAAGGGAAACGACGAACCACGAATGGACACGAATGAACACCAATCAACTAAATTGATGCGTTGTCTTTGGGGGGAGGTAACAACCGAGTCACGTACAGAGTCACGTATTGGTAGATGGTTTCTCACCATGGATGCACAGGATCTTTATCAGGAAACGGCTGGCTTCCAATGCCGGGAATCCGCAAACCCGCATCGGATCATCGCCGGAGCTGGCTTCTGGTGCAGGAAGCCCTCGTCCTGTTAATCCTGTGCATCCTGTGCATCCATGTTCAATAGAAAAAAACCGTGCTAACGGAACAGGGTCCTTGTTCCGGATAGGCCATTACCATCCGTTGCTACACTTTCGATTCATCTGGGCCTGTCGTGGGACCCGACTGGACAGGTTCTCGGGTATCGGCTCGCTCGACTGTGGGCAATGGGGCACGTAACCGGTCGGAGTGTTGCATCCCGGGCACAGGTTTCGGCCAGGGCGCAATCCGGAAACCAATTTGCAAGTCATGGAAAAACAAAGCCTTAACAGCAGATCCTCGCTCTTTGGCAAGAGACGTGCAGCTATTGTGGGACGTACCTGTCCGGTCAGAAAGCCCACCCCATGGAATCCCAACACACGCTGGCTGCCCCGATCGAGTTTTCCGGGCTGGGCTTGCACACGGGCGAGTCGGTGCAGGTGAGAGTGGCGCCGGCTCCTCCCGACACCGGATTGGTGTTTCGCCGAGTGGACCTGGACGACTTCGAGATCGAGGCGGTGGTTCAAAACGTGGCCCGGGTGGCCTACGCCACCACCCTGATGAAGCAGGGAGTCCTGATTTCCACCGTGGAGCACTTGCTCTCGTCGCTCTACATCTTCGGCGTGGACAACGCCCTGATAGAAATCGACAACCTGGAAGTTCCCATCCTGGATGGGAGCGCCCTGGAGTTTGTGGAGAAGATCACCCGGACCGGGCTGGAGCAGCAGCCGGCGCGGCGGCGCTATCTGCGAGTGGAAAAATCGCTGGAGATCCGGGACCGCGACCGCATCATCGCCGTTCACCCGGCCGATCGCTTTCAGATCAGCTATTCGATCGACTTCGACCATCCCATGATCGGTCGCCAGAGCTTCGATTTCGAGGCCTCGCCGGAGGTCTTCTCCCAGGAGGTGGCGCCGGCGCGCACCTTCGGATTCTACCGGGAAGTGGAGCAGTTGAAGGAAATGGGCCTGGTTCGGGGAGGCTCGCTGGACAACGCCATCGTCCTGACCGACCGGGGAATCCTGAACGACATTTTGAGGTTCGAGGATGAATTCGTCCGCCACAAGGTGCTGGACGGCATTGGCGACCTGGCCTTGATCGGCAAGCCGCTGCTGGCTCGGGTGGTGGCCCACAAAGCGGGGCACGCGCTGCACACTCACCTGGTGACCCGCATCCTGAGCGACCCCTCCTGCTACAGCGAAACGACCAACCCGCCGCTGCACAGTTCCGGAAGCGATGTTGACCTGCCTCTGGACAATCAGTGCGTCTCGGCGCCCGGTTCCTGAAACCCGGTTCCGGTCCGGGACTATCCCACGCTGCCATCCCCCAATGTAGGGGCAACCCTTGTGGTTGCCCGTAGGTACCCGGCGACCTTGCATTGGGCGCCCACAAGGGGCGCCCCTACCATCCCAAAGGGAATGTGGGCGACATTCGTTTGTTCTGACCTGCCTGTCGCCCGAATCTTGGCAGCGTGGAATTACCCTGAGGCCCGGTTCTTGCCTGCCTCTCGGCGCGTTCGCTATACTAAAGCCTCTATGCTGGATCCGGTCTACATCCGAAAAAACCCCGAGTTGGTGCGTCGAAAGCTGGTCCAGCGCCACGCCCCGACGCCGCTGGAGGAGGTGGAGGACCTCGATCGGCAACGACGGCGGTTGCTGCAGGAGACCGAGCATCTCAAGCATCGACGCAACCGCAACAGCCAGGCCATTCCCGCGTTGAAGAAGGCGGGACAGGATGCCTCGGGCACGATTGCGGAGATGAAGGAGCTGTCGCTTCGGATCAAGCAGTTGGACGACAAGCTGCGGTCCTGCGAGGAACATCTCAAGAGCCTGCAACTGGCCCTGCCCAACCTCCCCGACGACAGCGTCCCGGTGGGCGCCGACGCCTCCGGGAACGTCGAAATCCGGACCCACGGCCAAAAGCCCGACTTCGGCTTTGAGCCCCGCGCCCACTGGGACCTGGGAACCGGCCTGGGCATTCTGGACCTGGAACGGGCCGCCAAGATCGCCGGGGCCCGCTTCAGCCTCTACACGGGAGCGGGGGCCCGCCTGGAAAGGGCCTTGATCAACTTCATGCTGGAGGTGCACACCCGGGAACACGGCTACCTGGAGGTGCTGCCCCCCTTCATGGTCAATTCGACCAGCATGACCGGGACGGGTCAGCTCCCCAAGTTCTCCGGCAATCTGTTCAAGCTGGAAGAAACGGACTACTGGCTGGTTCCCACGGCCGAGGTCCCGGTCACCAACATCTATGCCGGAGAAACGCTGCAGGCGGACCAACTGCCGATTCGGCTGACGGCCTATACTCCCTGCTTCCGCAGCGAGGCCGGCGCCCACGGCAAGGATACTCGGGGACTCATCCGCCTGCACCAGTTCAACAAGGTGGAGCTGGTCAACTTCACCCGGCCCGAGGACTCCTACGCCGAGCTGGAAAGCCTGACTCGGAGCGCCGAAGAAATCCTCCGCCGCCTCCAGATCCACTACCGCGTGGTCACCCTCTGCACCGGCGATCTGGGGTTTTCGGCGGCCAAGACCTACGACCTGGAGGTCTGGCTTCCGGGCCAGCAGGCCTACCGGGAAATTTCTTCCTGCAGCAATTTCGTGGACTTTCAGGCCCGCCGGGCCAACATCCGTTTCCGGCGGGAACGAGGGGCCAAACCGGAATTCGTTCACACGCTCAACGGATCGGGTCTGGCCGTGGGACGCACCTGGGTGGCCCTGGTCGAAAACCACCAGCAGCCGGACGGCAGCGTGGCGATACCCCCCGCCCTCAGGCCCTACCTGAACGGATTGGAAAGGATCGTCCCGGAACAGCCCGGTCTGGGCTGAGTCGCACGGACCGCCCGCGAGCTCACTCCACCAGCACCAGCGCTTCCCCCGCGTTGACCGCCTGGCCCACCTTCACCCGAACGGCCCCAATCCGGCCCGATTTGGGAGAGGTCAGCTCGTTCTGCATTTTCATGGCCTCCACCACAACCAGACCCTGCCCTTGGCCAACGTCTTCTCCCTCGGCCGCCAGGACCCTGACCACTTTCCCGGGCATGGGGGCCGACACGGCCACGGGTCCGTCGGATTGGGTCCTCCCGGAGGTCGCCGGGCCGTCCCGGCGCGGGTCCACCAGACCCACCTGGAAACTCTCTCCATCCACCACAACCTGAAATCCGCCGGCATTCGGACTCACGCTGACGTCGTGGGAGCGGCCCTCCAGAATCAGGGAAAAAGCATCTTCCGACAACTGGGATACGTCGACTTCAAGTGTTTTCTCCCCCAACTCCACAGAGGCGCGATTCCCGGAACGCTCCAGGCGCAACTTTCGGCGCCGCCCCTCCAGCACCAGCTCGCAAGTGGCTACGACCCGCTCCATCGGGCGCCTCCCTCCGCTTCTGCTCGGAAGCCTATCTCCGAAGCCCGTTCCAGCGTCCCCACAGCTTCCACGGGCTTTCCCGCGGGTCCGCGCGGCCGCTGCCCGAAGCTCGACCACGACCGGCATGGAGGGCGGCGCCAATGGCCGCCGCTTCCTGCAACTCTTCCCGGCCGGGCAGGGACCGTTCGGGGCGATAGAACTTTTCGATAAAGTCGGTGCTCAGCTCCGCCGACAGGAATTTCGGATGGGCCAGGAGGGTCCGGAAGAAGGGAATGGTCGTCTTGATTCCCGAGATCCGGTACTCGCTCAGGGACCGATCCATGCGGCTGATGGCCTCGGAGCGGGTTTCCGCCCAGGTCACCAGCTTGGACAGCATCGGATCGTAGTAGACGGGGACTTCCCAACCCTGATAGATGCCGCTGTCTTCGCGGACGCCGGGCCCGGAGGGCTGGCGCAGGCTCCGGATCAGGCCCGGCGAGGGCAGGAAGCCCGTCTCGGGATCCTCGGCGTAGATGCGGCATTCCAGCGCGGCGCCGCGCCAGGACACCTCCTCCTGTCTCAGCCCCAGGGGTTGGCCGCCGGCGATCTGAATCTGTTTCCTGACCAGGTCCAGCCCGGTGACCATCTCGGTGACGGGGTGCTCGACCTGGAGCCGGGTGTTCATCTCCAGGAAATAGAAATTCCGGTGCGCATCCACCAGGAACTCGACGGTCCCGGCATTGCGGTAGCCGCAGGCTTGGGCCATGCGGACGGCGGCCTGTCCCATTCTGGACCGCAAGGCCTCGGTCATCATCGGCGAAGGGCATTCCTCGATGACCTTCTGATGGCGCCTCTGGATGGAGCACTCCCGCTCTCCCAGGTGAATGGTCTCGCCGCGGCTGTCGGCCAGGACCTGAAACTCGATATGGCGGGGGCTTTGGAGGTATTTCTCCAGGTAGACCGCCGCATCCCCGAAAGCGCTCCGGGCTTCCGAGCTGGCGTCCCGCAGGGCCGAGGCCAGGCGGCTGGGGGAGGTCACCAGCCTCATCCCCTTTCCCCCTCCACCGGCCGCCGCCTTCACCAGGACCGGGTACCCGATGTCCCGGGCCGCCCGTTCCGCTTCCCTGCTGTCTCCAAGCTGCGGTCCGGTGCCCGGCGCCACCGGCACCCCCGCCTGCGCAGCCAACCTGCGGGCAGCCGTCTTTTCCCCCATCAACTCCATGGCTCTCGGCGGAGGACCGATGAAGCAGATCCCGCGGTCCTGACAGCGGCGGGCGAACTCGGCGTTTTCGGACAGAAACCCGTACCCGGGGTGGATGGCCTCGGCGCCGCTGGCCTCGGCCGCCTGCAGGATCCTGTCCATGTTCAGATAGCTCTCCGCCGAAGGAGAAGCACCCAGGCCGCGGGCCTCGTCGGCCAGACGCACGTGCAGGGCGGCACGGTCGCAATCGGAGTAGACCGCCACGGTTCGGATCTTCATCTCGCGGGCGGTACGCAGGACGCGGACCGCGATCTCACCCCGATTGGCGATCAGAATCTTCGAGAACATGGTTGCAGACGGCCCGGCGGTTCCTGGGAGCCCGGCCGCTCATGGGAGCCGGGCCACCAATGCCTCCACCCGCCTTCTGGAGGCCGGGTCCAGAGGGAATCGCCGAGCGAACAGAAGCTCCAGCGATTCCACCTCGGAGACCTTCCCGATCGGCAGTTGCAGGAAAAAGCTCAGATAGGAACGGTGGACCCCGGGGAATCGGGCCTTCAGATAGAGGTGGCCGGCAACCAGGGCGGCATTCTTGCGGACCCTCGACTTGATGGAGTCCCGGTTGGAGGGGCCGGAGGAGCCGGGAAAGACCGCCAGAGCGTCGGTGGAACGCCGCGCCGTCTCATGCAGAAGCACGAAAAAGGAGTGCACCGCCTCCTGGCGGCTCTCCGGCAGCGGCGTCAGGACGTGAAACAGGACTTCGCCGTCCTGTTCCACGGGCACGCCCAGCCCTCTCCCCTTCATCACCGGCGTCAGAAAGACCTTGAATCGCGTCACTTCCGACCTGGAAGCCCACGGCTCCAGGATGCTCATGCCCTGCGACTTCCAAAAGCCGGAGAACCACTCCACTCCCTGCTGGTCCCACTCGGTTCGGGCCTCCCGATAGAGCATGTAGAAACGGGAGTGCTCCTCCTCCAGGCAACCTGCGAACTGCTTGGCGAACGCCCGCTCCTGGGGAGCCTGGAAGAGGTTTCTGAAGACCGGAATCAACCTGCGGCTGTTGCCGAACATCAGGGGTTCCTTCCTTCGCCGGCCCTTGGGGCCGACCGGAACGGTGCGGGTGCGAAAATCGTAGTCGATCAGGGCCAGGGCTTGCCTGAAGGAGGAGAGGTCGTCGGCCAGGAAGGGAGCCCGGATCAGAAAGCGAAGACGAGGGCGCCGCCGGTAATGCTGCTCCAATGCCGCGGCCTCCCGATTCAGCCGGGTCTCCCCCACCTCCAGGTCCCGCTTGGCCTGGTCCATCCGCCGAACGTAGTCCTCGGAAAAGAGATTGAATCGGTCCCCCGCAAGGTTGAAGTGGGCCAGGGTGTGGTAGATCACGTCCAGATTGGGGTCGGACAGTATCCTGATCTGGCTGGAGTTGAAGGCAAAAAGCGGCCGATGCCCCCACAGCAGCACGGCTGCCAGGGCCAGAAGAACAAACAGGGCCGACTTGTTCCCAAGAGTCATTTTCAAGAGACTGCGAGGCTGAAACAAAAGAAAAAAGAGTGATCCACGAAGTGACACGAAGGACCACGAAGGCACACGACTTGAACGAATTCTGAGGCTGTGCTGAGCTTCATTTGCAGAAGCGTCTCTTGCTGTTAATCCTGTAAATCCTGTGCATCGATGTTCAATTCATGGTCCTTCTCGATTGACCTGCCCCGTTGCGGGCGCGTCTGACAACTCTCCACTCTCCACTCTCCACTAAAGAGGTATGTTCCCATGCTTCTTGGGCGGTGTGGTGTCCCGCTTGTTCTCCAGCATCGCCAAGGCGCCGATCAGCTTTCGACGGGTCTCGCGCGGGCGGATCACCTCGTCGACAAAGCCCCGCGCCGCCGCCACGTATGGATTGGCGAACTTCTCGCGGAATTCCTCGACCCGCCGGGCCGTTTCGGCTTCCACGTCGGCGGCTGCCGCCAGCTCCTTGCGATAGACGATCTTGACGGCGCCCTCGGGTCCCATCACCGCAATCTCGGCGGTGGGATAGGCAAGATTGACGTCGGTACGCAGATGCTTGGAGGCCATCACGCAGTAGGCCCCCCCGTACGCCTTCCGGGTGATCACCGTGATCTTGGGGACGGTCGCCTCGGCAAAGGCATAGATCAGCTTGGCCCCATGCTTGATAATCCCCCCGAATTCCTGCGAGGTCCCGGGGAGAAAGCCGGGGACGTCCTCGAAGCAGATGAGCGGGATGTTGAAGGCGTCGCAAAAACGGACGAACCGGGCGGCCTTGATGGAAGCGTCGATGTCCAGACATCCGGCCAGGACCGCCGGCTGGTTGGCCACGACTCCCACCGGACGGCCTCCCAACCGGGCGAATCCCACCACGATATTGCGGGCGAAGAGCGCCTGGACTTCCAGGAAGCGGCCGTCGTCCGCCACGGCTTCGATGATTTCCTTGACGTCGTAAGGCTGATCGGACTCGGCCGGAATCAGGCTGTCGAGCCTCTCTTCGGCCCGGTCCACGGGATCCCGGGTCTCCTTGCGCGGAGGGCTCTCCATGTTGTTGGAGGGGAGATAGGAGATCAGCTCCCGGATGAAACGGCAACACTCCCCGTCGTCCTCGACGGCGAAATGGGCCACGCCGCTCTGCGCATTGTGGGTCATGGCCCCCCCAAGCTCTTCCTTCGAGACCTCTTCGTGGGTCACCACCTTGATCACTTCAGGGCCGGTGATGAACATGTAGCTGCTCTGCTTGACCATGACCACGAAATCGGTGATGGCGGGTGAGTAGACCGCTCCTCCGGCGCAGGGACCCATGATGGCCGAGATCTGGGGGACGACCCCCGACGCCAGGGTATTGCGCAGGAAGATGTCGGCATAGCCGGCCAGCGAGACCACGCCCTCCTGGATTCTGGCTCCCCCGGAGTCGTTGAGACCGATGACGGGGGCGCCGGCCTTCATCGCCAACTCCATGACCTTGCAGATCTTGGCCGCATTGGTTTCGGATAGGGAACCGCCGAAGACGGTAAAGTCCTGGGCAAACACGTAGACCAGCCTCCCGTCGATGCGGCCGTAGCCCGAGACCACGCCATCCCCGGGGATCTCCTGGCCCTTCATCCCGAAATCCTGGCAGCGGTGCTTCACGAACTTGTCCATCTCCTCGAAGGACCCCTCGTCCAGCAGGAGATCGATGCGTTCGCGGGCGCTCATCTTGCCGGCGGCGTGCTGCCGCTCCAGGCGCTTTTCTCCTCCGCCGGACTCGGCCAGCCGATCGAGTCGCTGAAGGTCTTCCAGTGGGGACTTGGCGGGAGTGGGGGGTGGATGGGTGGACAAGCGGCGGCTCCCTGGATCGATCGCAGGCAGCTATTCTAACGTATCGCTGACGACATTCGAATAACTGCTTTGGTTTCCGGCCCGGTCCACGGCCGAGACCCGATAGGCATAGACAGGGCCCTTTTGAAGGTCCCGGTCCTCGAAGGAGGTCCGTTGGATGGCTGTGGTGGTGAGGCGTTGGAACTCGCCCCGGCCTTGACGCCGGAAGACCTGGTAGCCGGCCAGATCGGCTTCAGCGTTGGGAAACCAGGTCAGGCTCAGGAACTCCCGGCCCGCCACCAGGGTGAGCCGGCGCGGAGGGCCGGGTGGATACAGGTCCCGGTGGAACAGGGTGGCCTCCTCGGAATCCCGGCTCTCCACCCGGCCTCGAACCGTTTTCAGCACCGCCCGCACCCGGTAGACGTAGGTCTCACCCAGGCGGGCCGACCCATCGCGGAAGGAGGTCCCGGCGACGGGGGCCGGATTGAGGGGACTTCCGCCGGGCCTTCCCGCGGGTGATGCGCGGTAGAGGTTGAAGGCCACGCCGGCAGCCACCGGAGACCCATCGATGTTGGCGGCGGGAGACGCCCAGGAAACCTCGACAAACTCTTCGGCAGGGTTCAGGCTCGGTCTGCCGGGAGGATGGGGGACCGGCTGCAGCCACAGGGTGGCGATGTTGGAAAGCCCCGCCGTCTGCCCCTTTCGATTGAAGACCTTGACGGCATAGCTGAACTCCTTCTCCAGCACCTCGGAAAGGTCCCGGCCCTGCAGGCGATCTCGGATGCTCCTCTTCTCCTCCCGCCCCCGGGCAGGCCCGGTCTTCAATTCTCGCCAGGGGTCCGAATCTCCCACGGCCGGGGCGGCGCCCGCAGCCGGGGAGGGTTCCCGGATCGACCGATAGATCTCGATCGAGGCCAGGGTGGCGGCCCTGCTGCCGTCGGTGTTCAAGTGGGGCAACGTCCAACTGAGAATCACCTCCGCCCCCTGCTGCCGGGCCGTCAGGTCGGCGATCGGTTGGGGAATACGGATCAACGGAGGCAGCGGCTCTCCAATCCTTCCGCAAGCCGCCGCCAGGAGAAGAAGGAGGAGGCCTCCCAGGCGAAGATAGGTGCCGGCAGGTGGAGCGGTGGTCATGGGCAGGGACGGAAAAGGCAATTTAGCTACAAGACACCTGGGCAAGGAAAACCGGTCGAGGGGCTATCCACCAACAGCACATGGCTACCATGGCCGCCCTTTGGTTCAGGGGAATCAACCGGAGGCGTCGAGTAGTTGTTGGCTGTTGGTCGGGAAGCCTGAATGAAAAACCCGGCTTATGACGCATCGTTGCTATTATTATGGGCCAGTCTCAGAGATTGCTGGGCGAATAGTGGAGGAGAATCCTTGCCAGGACTGCCTTTTAATCTGGGTGACCTGATTCATACCCGCGCAACAGAGACCAACAGGGTGGAGTTCAAAGCTGCTTGGGACGAACGCATCAAGCTCGCTGTACTCCACACCATTTGCGCGCTAGCCAATGATCTATTGAACCTCAACGGCGGGTATATCGTGCTGGGGATCAGAACGGATCAAGACGGTCAAGCAGTGCTTCCTCCGGTTGGTCTCGATCACTTTAATATGGAGAACATCCAAAGGGAAATACGCGGTCAATGCAACCGACTCGATCCAACCTATCAGCCCGTGCTGTTCCCGGAAGTCTACAAAGGGAAGAAAGTGTTAATCATATGGGCTCCGGGTGGTGACAATCGACCCTACCAGGCGCCAGAGGCTCTCAACAGTAACCAGAGGGCTTTTTACGTCCGCCAGGGCCCGGAAACCGTCAAAGCAAGGGGCGACCTGTTGAGGCAACTCTTCGAACGAACTGCAAAGGTTCCCTTTGATGACCGGAGAAACGCTGAAGCGCGAATTGAAGATGTCTCCCCGACTCTCGTACGCCGATTTCTGGCCGATGTCCGCAGCGATCTTGTACTGGGTGACGCCAAGGTGGATGACAGAGAGCTTTACCGGAAACTGAGGCTGGTCGATCCAGTCAACGAACACGAACTGCCACGAAATGTGACTTTGTTGTTTTTCAATGAGAATCCAGAGACATTCTTCAGGGGTGCGAGAATCGAAATCGTCCACTTTGCTGACGACGCCGGGGGGAATCTGATCGAGGAGAGGAACGTGTCCGGGCCTCTTCCAGAGCAAATTCGATCATGCTTGGACAGCTTGAATTCCGTTTCGGACATTGTCTTGGAAAAGGTGCCGAACCGTCCGGAGGTGGACCGAACGGTTGCCTATCCTTATGAAGCAATGGAAGAAGCTGTGGTCAATGCCGTCTACCACCGCTCTTACGATAACACCGTCGAGCCAACCAAGGTGTACCTTTACCCCGACAGAATGGAAGTCATCAGCTATCCCGGACCCGTTCAGGGAATTGAACTCGAGCACCTGCGAGCCGAAGGAAACGTCCCTCCCGTTCCAGCTCGCAATCGGAGAATTGGTGAATTCCTGAAGGAACTCCGGCTGGCTGAGAGTCGTGGGACGGGAGTGCCGAAAATTCGACGCAAGATGCAGGAGAACGGTTCTCCCGAACCTCGTTTCGACTTTGATGAGGGTCGCACCTATTTTCGAGTCGTGCTTCCCGCCCACCCGCGCTACCTGGTCCTGCATGCGCTGCGTGAAAGCGCCAGGCTCTGGGCTGTCGGTGAGCGAGGTAGCGCCTTGGCAAATCTGCAGCGCACCTTTGAACAACGGCCAAGCTCCGGTGCGTTGGCAAGCCAAATCATAGAATACGCGGGGGACAACCTCGAACTCGCCCAGGATGTTTTTGAGCGTTTTCATGCGCAGGAAGAGAAAAGCGAAGCGGCCACCCAGGTCGAGGCGGCATTCCTCAAGGCCCTGGCTTTGAGGCCTCACGAGCCAAGGTTCAAAGAGGCGTACGAGAGATGGAAAGACAAGAAGTTACCGAGGCCGAGGCATGGAGCCCGTCGGTAAACTCGAGGGGGGGGCCACGAGAATGTAGAGAGAAACGAAACGGCAGGTCCTCCGGAGAATCTTCCTAGAGAATGTATCGGGTCAGGTCCTGGTCATCCACGATGGAGGCCAGCATCTTCTCGACGTATTCCTCGTCGATGGTGACGTCTTTCGGTTTCAGATCCGGCCCCTCGAAGGAGATCTCGTCCAGGAGTTTTTCCATGATGGTTTGCAGCCGCCGGGCCCCGATGTTCTCGGTCCGCTCGTTGACCAGGGCGGCAAACCCGGCAATGCTGCGGGTCGCTTCCACGGTGAAGCGGAGCTTGATTCCCTCGGTCTCCATCAGGCCCACGTACTGCTTGATCAGAGCGCTCTTGGGTTCGGTCAGGATGCGCACGAAGTCCTCGACCGTGAGCGAATCCAACTCCACCCGGATGGGGAACCGACCCTGAAGTTCGGGAATGAGGTCGGACGGCTTGCTGACGTGAAAGGCGCCCGCCGCCACGAACAGGATGTGGTCGGTCCGAACGATGCCGTAGCGGGTATTCACCGTGGTCCCTTCCACGATGGGGAGAATATCCCGCTGCACGCCTTCGCGGCTGACGTCGGGGCCGTGCGCCCCCTCGCGCCCGGCGATCTTGTCGACCTCGTCCAGGAAGATGATGCCGTTCTGCTCCACCCGGTCCACCGCCAGCCGGGTCACCTGGTCCATATCGATCAGTTTCTGCTCCTCGTCCTGAATGAGATGGTCCATGGCGTCGGCAACCGGCATCTTCCGTTTCTTGGTCTTCTGCCCGAAGATGCCCGGCAGAATGTCCTTGACGTTGATGTCCATCTCCTCGATGCCGGAGCTGGAAATGATCTCGAAGGCCGGCATGCTTCTCTCGCGGGTCTCCACCTCCACCACGCGTTCGTCCAGCTTGCCGCCGCGCAACTGTTCACGAAGCTTCTCCCGAGTCTTGGCGAAGGCCTCCTGAGCCCTGGCCTTTTCCTCGGCGGAGGCCGAGTTGCGGGCCGACTGCGGAACGGGGGGAAGCAGCAGGTCGAGGACCCGCTCCTCCGCATTCTGCTCCGCCTTGTCGGCCACGTCCTCCAGCTTTTCCTCTCGCACCAGGTCGATGGCGATTTCCACCAGGTCACGGATCATGGACTCGACGTCACGACCGACGTAACCCACTTCGGTGAACTTGGAGGCTTCCACTTTCAGAAAGGGAGAGTTGGCCAGCTTCGACAAGCGCCGGGCGATCTCGGTCTTGCCCACGCCGGTGGAGCCGATCATGATGATATTCTTGGGCACGACCTCCTCGGCCATGTCCTCGGGGAGCTTTTGCCGTCGAATGCGGTTGCGGAGGGCGATGGCCACCGCCCGCTTGGCGGCCTTCTGCCCGACCACGTGCTTGTCCAGGTGGGCCACGATCTGCCTGGGACTCAATTCATCCAATGCTTCCACCTGTTCCTCCTTTTCCACCGCTCCCGGCAAGTAGATGACCATGGTCCCCTCAAAGCTCCTCGATGGTCGTCGACGAGTTGGTGTAGATGCAGATGCCGGCGGCAATCTTCAGGGCTTCGGCGGCAATCTCCGCGGCCGACAGATCGGAGTGCCTGACCAGGGCTTGAGCGGCGGCCAGGGCGACGGGTCCGCCGGAACCGATGGCCGCGATGGCATCGTCGGGCTCGATCAGATCGCCGTTGCCGCTGACCAGGAAAATCCGTTCCTTGTCGGCCACCAGCAGCAACGCCTGCAGGTGGCGCAGGACCCGGTCGGTCCGCCATTCCTTGGCCAACTCCACGGCCGCCCGGGCCAGATTGCCCCGAAACTCCTCCAGCTTGGCCTCGAAACGGGTAAACAGGGCAAAGGCGTCGGCGGTGGACCCGGCGAATCCGGCGAGGACCTGCCCATTGTAGAGGCGGCGGAGCTTGCGGGCGCCCTGCTTGATCACGGTCTCTCCAAGGGTGACCTGGCCATCGGCAGCCAAGGCGGTACGCCCGCTTCTTCGTATGCAAACGACGGTGGTGCCCTTGATCGATGCTGCCGCCATGATTGCCGCTCTACCTTGGGGGGGATGAAAACAGGGTGTCCGACAGGTCGGCGTTGATCTGCGCGGAGGAAAGCTGGGTCTCCAGAGCCTTGTACCCGTTGGAATTCAAGACGACGGTGAACGGAATCCTGACTCCGTCGATCTCGTGGTAGTTGTGAAAGAACTTCTCGTCTTCGGTGGCCCAGCGCTTGCCGCGCGGAGGGGATTCATACTCCATCCGTACGGGCAGGAAGGTGCGGGAATCGACGAAGATCCTGACCTTGTCTCCCGAGGCGTCCATGAGCTGAACCCCGTCCAACTGCTCCAGGTGGGTCCGCGATTTTCCCAGGTATCGGACCTTCAGGCCCTTCTCCCGAAGCCGGAACCTGAGAATGTGATCCAGGTCGTGCTTCATGTCGATGCGATAGTTGCGAAGCTCTTCCTCGGTCTGGATCTTGACGTTCTTGTACTCGATCTTCCAACCCTGCTCGCCGTCGTTGATGTGGACGATCCGGGCTTTCTTGCCGAACTCCACCCGCCGTTTCCAGGGGAGCGCCACCACCGTGCGAAATTCGTTGGAGCCCCGTTGAACGTCCCGGCGAAACTGGTAGAACTTCCCTTTCCGGACGATGTTCTGGGCCGCCAGGTAGGCTTCCCCTCCCAGAGCCTCCACAGACTTCTGCAGAATCTGCCGGGCTCTTTCCTCCGATCGGCGCAGGAAATCGGATTGGGCCGGCAGCAGACCCGGCGGCGCCGCCAGGAGCAGGACGGCCGTCCCCACCGTGGCCCCCGCGCGCCGCAACACCAACATTCGAGATTGCCTGGGACTCATGAAAAAAGTGTAGCCAATGCCTGAAAAGCAGACAAGTGGTTAGTGATCAGTGGATAGTGGCCAGCGGTCAGTGGCTAGTGGTCAGTGGTCGGTTGTGATCCGATCCAAACGTGCAACCAAGTCATTGGGTTCTGCCTACCCCCGTAACGGTTCACCAAACTCTGACAACTGACCACTAATCACTAGCCACTAGCCACTCTCCTATGCCACCACCCAGCTCCTCAGCAGCTCGTCCAACTGGCGGGTGGAGAGCGGTCCGGCGTCGGCCAGGCGCTTGATTTCCAGGGTGATCTCCCGCAGCTCGGCGTCTCCGAAGTGCAGTCCCAGCTCCTGCGCCCGGTTCTGAATGGCGTTCTTGCCGGTCAGACGGTGGCCGATGCTGATGGTGCGTTCCATGCCGAAATCCTGAGGATCGATGGGCTCGTAGGCTCCGGGGTTGAGCATGACCGCCTTGGTGTGCATCCCCGCCTTGTGGGTGAAGCTGGTCTCCCCGGTGATGTAGTTGTTGAAGGGAATCTGGATTCCCACGATCTCGGCCACCATCCGGTCCAGGCCATGCAGTTGTTCCAGGCGGTACTTGGTCACCAGATCCCGATCATAGGAGTAGAGCCGGGCGATCAGCCCCCCCAACGGGGTAATGCCGTTGCGCTCCCCGATTCCCAACACGCTGGTATCGATATGGGTGGCTCCCGCCTCCAGGGCCGTAAAGCTGTTGGCGATGGCGCAGCCGCTGTCGTTGTGCCCGTGAAACTCGATGTCGGCCTTGAGGCGTTTCTTCAGCTCCGACACCAGGATATAGAGCTGACGGGGGGTGGCCACGCCCACGGTGTCGGCCAGTCCGACCCGGTCCACGCCGAGCTCGTCCACGGCCTGGTAGACCCTGAGCAGGTCCTCTTCCTCGCTTCTGAAGGTGTCTTCGCTGGAAAACCGGACCTCGCAGCCCGACTGCTTGATGAAGTCGATCACCACTCTGGCGCTCCGGATGATCTCGTCAATCGTCTTGCCATGGCTGAAACGGCGCAGATAGGAGGAGGTTCCAAAAAGGATGTCGACGCCGTCCACCCCGGTGGCCACCGCCTTGCGCGCATCGTCCATGTGGCAGCGGGTGTGGGTCAGGATCTTGCAGTTCAGGCCCAGGCCGGCAATGGTCTTGCAGTCCTCGAAGGACTGGGGAGAAGCCGCCGGCGAGGTCAGCTCGATGTACTCCACCCCGAAGGCGTCCAGCGCCCTGGCGATCCGGATCTTCTCTTCGATGGTGTAGTGGGCCTTGGCGAACTGCTCGCCTTCCCGAAGCGTGGAGTCGATCACCGAGAAGGATTGAATGGACATGAACAGACCTCTTTCAGCGAAGTTCCGGCAGCGGGCCAAAAAAAAGGTGAGAGCGCCGCTCTCACCGATGTCCCAGCTCACCGGCTCATCATCCTGACAGCGCTCCACCCGCATCCCGCCGGGTGACAGTTGAAGGACTCTTCATCCGGCCTTCCGGCTCACCTGCATCCGAATCAGGGCGCGCTGCAGGCTGGTCCTGGCCCTGAGGAAATCGACATCGGTATCCTGGAGGTTCGACAGCCTGTTCCTGGCCCGCTCCATGGAGGCCTGGGCCCGCTCCCGATCCACTTCCTCGGCCCGCTCGGCCCGCTCGGCCAGCACGATCACCTGATCGGACAATACCTCGCAATAGCCCCAGGTCACTGCCAGGAAGCTGGTTCGATCCGCCTGGCGATAGGACAGCTCGCCGATATCCAACTCCGTCATCATGGGGGCATGGCCGGGCAGAATGCCCAGATAGCCGTTCTTGCCCGGAACCTGGGCTTCCTCCACCTCCTCCGACAGAACCAGGCGTTCGGGGGAGACCACCGAGAGCTTGAAGGTCGAGTTCGCCATGGGAATCAGGCCGCCTTGCGGGCCTTCTCGGCCTTTTCCAGGGCTTCGTCGATGCCGCCCACCATGTAGAAGGCCTGTTCCGGCACCTCGTCGTGGCGTCCATCCACGATTTCCTGGAAGCCCCGGATGGTTTCGCCAACCGGCACGTACTTCCCTTCCAACCCGGTGAACTGGGTGGCCACGAAGAAGGGCTGCGAGAGGAAGCGTTGAATCTTCCTGGCCCGGGTGACCGTCAACTTGTCTTCCTCGGACAGCTCGTCGATCCCCAGGATCGCGATGATGTCCTGCAGATCCTTGTACTTCTGCAGGATGAGCTTGACGTCTCTGGCGGTGTTGTAGTGCTCCTCCCCGATGATGCGCGGATCCAGGATGCGCGAGGTGGAGTCGAGCGGGTCCACGGCCGGATAGATCCCGAGCTCGGCGATCGAGCGGGAGAGGTTGGTGGTGGCGTCCAGGTGGGCGAAGGCCGTGGCCGGGGCCGGATCGGTGTAGTCGTCGGCCGGCACGTAGATGGCCTGAACCGAGGTGATGGAGCCCTTCTTGGTCGAGGTGATCCGCTCCTGCAGCTCGCCCATCTCGGTCGCCAGGTTGGGTTGATAGCCCACGGCCGAGGGCATGCGGCCCAGCAGGGCCGAGACTTCCGAGCCCGCCTGGGTGAAGCGGAAGATGTTGTCGATGAAGAGGAGCACGTCCTGTCCCTCCTCGTCGCGAAAGTACTCGGCCACGGTGAGGCCGGTCAACCCCACCCGCAGCCGGGCTCCGGGCGGCTCGGTCATCTGGCCGTAGACCAGCGCCGCCTTGTCGAGGACTCCGGACTCGGTCATTTCCAGCCAGAGGTCGTTACCCTCCCGGGTGCGTTCTCCGACGCCCGAGAAGACGGAGAAGCCGCCGTGCTTGGTGGCGATGTTGTTGATCAGCTCCTGGATGATGACCGTCTTCCCCACGCCCGCTCCGCCGAACAGCCCGATCTTGCCGCCCCGGAGGTAGGGCTCCAGCAAATCCACCACCTTGATGCCGGTCTCGAACATCTCCAGGTTGGTATCCTGATCGTCGAAGAGCGGGGCCGGCCGATGAATGGGATAGCTCTGGGAGGCGCCGATGGGGCCCTTCTCGTCGATGGGCTGGCCGATGACGTTCACGATGCGTCCCAGCATCTCCCGGCCCACCGGCACCGAGATGGGAGCCCCGGTATCGATGGCCTTCATGCCCCGCACCATGCCGTCGGTGGGCTGCATCGAAACCGCGCGCACCCGACTCTCTCCCAGGTGCTGCTGCACCTCGGCAATCACATCGATGGGGTCGGGAACGTCAAACCCCTCGCTGGTGATTCGGACGGCGGAGTAGATGGGGGGCAGCTTCTGCTCCTCGAAAGCCACGTCCACAACCGGACCGATCACCTGAACCACACGGCCAATGTTCATCGCTTGTCTCCATGTCTGGAATCGGGGCCATCTCCAAGCCGCAACTCCACCAGCCCCTCATTCCCTTCAGATCGCGAGCTTCGGACTGTAGATTTTCGGCAAAACGGGCTGTCCCAACTCCCAATCAACAATCACAAATCAACAATCATCAATCCATTCCTACGTCAAGGCGGCGGCGCCGCTCACCACCTCGATGATCTCCTTGGTGATTCCCGCCTGGCGGGCCCGGTTCATGGTGAGGGTCAGCGACTCGATCATCTCCACCGCGTTGTTGGTGGCGGCGTCCATGGCGGTCATCCGGGCTCCGTGCTCGGCCGCGGAAGACTCCAGCAGGGCCCGAAAGACCTGGACCTCCACATGCCTGGGCATCAGGGTGTCGAGAATCACGGCCGCGGGCTGCTCGTAGATGTAGTCGACCGGGTTCTGCTCCGGAGTCAGCGCGATCGGCGGAATGGGCAGCAGACGCTCGACCACGATCCGCTGCTGGATGACCGACTTGAACTCGTTGTAGAGCAGGTAGACGGCGTCGCGCTCTCCCGCCAGGAACTGGGAGACCAGCTTGCCGGTGATCTCGCGGGCGTGCCGGTACTCGACCTGCTGAAAGAGATTGATCTGCCGGTGCCGGATGGGCGTGGCGCGCTTGCCGAAGTAATCCAGGCCCTTGCGCCCGACGCAGAACAGGTCGAGCGGCTGGCCCTCCTTTTCCCGGACGAATCCTTCCGCCGCCTTCACGATATTGGCGTTGAAGGCGCCGCACAGCCCCTTGTCGGCGGTGACCACCACCAACTGAACCTGCCTTTCCTCCCGCTCTTCCAGCAGGGGATGGGGCCGGATCTCGGAGCGGGCCATCAGGCTTCGGACCACCTCGAGAATCCGTCCGGCGTAGGGCCGGGCTCTCAGGATCGCCTCCTGGGCTCTCTTCAACTTGGCGGCGGAGACCATCTTCATGGCCTTGGTGATCTGCTGGGTGTTGCGGACCGAGCGGATCCGGCGCCGAATGTCCAGGACGTTGGGCATGTTCCCCTCAGGCTGCGCTCGAACCCGGCTGCGCCTTTTCGGCGGAGAATTTCCGGCTGAACTCATCCAGGAAGGTCTTGAGCTCCGCCCTCAGCGAGTCGTCGAGCTGCCCCTGCTCCAGAATCCTGGCTCCCAGGGAGGGATGGTGGGTGTCCAGAAAATGGTAGAGCCCCTCCTCGAAGGCCCCGCAGTCGGCAACCTCCAGGGAGTCCAGATAGCCGTTGGTGGCGGCGTAGACGACGATGACCTGCTTGTCTACCGGCAGGGGCGCATACTGGCCCTGCTTCAGCACTTCCACCAGTCGCTGCCCCCGGTTGAGCTGGGCCTGCGAGGCCTTGTCGAGGTCGCTTCCGAACTGGGCGAATGCGGCCAGCTCCCGGTATTGAGCCAATTCCAGCCGCAAGGTCCCCGCAATCTGGCGCATGGCCTTGATCTGAGCGCTGCCGCCCACGCGGGAGACCGACAGCCCCACGTTGATGGCAGGCCGGATGCCCGAGTGAAAGAGGTCGGCTTCCAGGTAGATCTGCCCGTCGGTGATCGAAATCACGTTGGTGGGGATGTAGGCGGAGACGTCCCCGGCCTGGGTCTCGATGATCGGCAGGGCCGTCAGAGACCCCCCTCCCTGCGAATCGTTCAGCTTGGCCGCTCTCTCCAGCAGGCGGGAGTGCAAGTAGAAGACGTCGCCCGGATAGGCCTCCCGGCCCGGCGGTCGCCGCAGCAGCAGCGAGATCTCCCGGTAGGCGGCCGCGTGCTTGGAGAGATCGTCGTAGATGCAGACCGTGTGCCGACCGCCGTCGCGGAAGAACTCACCGATGGCGCAGCCGGCGTAGGGGGCCAGGTACTGCAGGGGAGCCGGCTCGGAGGCGGAGGCCGACACCACGATGGTGTAGTCCATGGCGTCGTTGTCCACCAGGGTCTGAACCACCTGGGCGATGGTGGAGCGCTTCTGGCCGATGGCCACGTAGATGCAGATGACGTCGCCGCCCTTCTGATTGATGATCGTGTCCACCGCCACGGCCGTCTTTCCGGTCTGGCGGTCGCCGATAATGAGCTCCCGCTGCCCCCGCCCGATGGGGATCATGGAGTCGATGGACTTGAGCCCCGTCTGCAGGGGCTGCTTCACGGGCTCTCGATCCACGATTCCCGGAGCGATGCGCTCGACCGGATTGAGACGTTCGGTCGGAATGGGCCCCTTGCCGTCGACCGGCTGCCCCAGGGGATCGACCACGCGGCCGACCATGGCTTCTCCCACCGGAACCGCCATGATCTTCCTGGTCCGCTTCACCAGGTCGCCTTCCTTGATTTCGGAAGCCTCTCCCAACAGCACCGAGCCCACCTGGTCCTCCTCCAGGTTGAGCGCCATTCCCGAAATCCCGTGGGGGAACTCCAGCAGTTCGCTGTACATCACTTTTTCCAGCCCGTGGACCCGGGCAATGCCGTCCCCGACCGAAATGACCGTTCCCACTTCGCTGACCACCGGACCCGTGTCGAAATCCTCGATCTGGGCCCGAATGATCTGACTGATCTCTTCCGCCTTGATTCCCATCAGGTTCTCTCCCCGGCTCAGCTCAACCCTGCGTGCTGAGACGCTCCTTCATCTGTTGCAACTGCTGCCGCACCGAACCATCATAGATGGTGTCGCCCAGTCGCGTGATGACTCCACCCAGGATCTGCGGGTCGGTCCGGAACCGGAGCTGGACCCGCTTGCCGCTGAGCTGCTCCAGGGCCCGGGCCAACTGGTCCCGAAGCGGCCGGTCGATCTCGGTCGAGGTGGTCACTCCCACTTCGACGATCTCCAGGCGGTCCCGAACCTCCTGCCGAAAGGCTTCCAGCATCTCGTTGAAATACCCCGTCCGGTCGCGCTCGACCAGGACCTGAATGAAGTTGCCGGCCGTTTTGCAGAAACCCAGCCTGGCAAGCAGTTGCGCGGTGGCGGCCTTTTTCCTGGCCGTGCTGATGGCGGGATCCTCGTAAAATGCCGACAGTTCCCGATTGCCATCGAGCAACTGCCCGAACTGCTCCAATTCCCGCTCGACCGCCTCGTGTTGGCCGAGCTTGAAGCTGACATCCGCCAGCGCCCTGGCATACCGTTTGGCAATGGCCGCCATCCCGCAACCTCGAATGCTTCACCCGCGTCCCGTCAGGACCGGGTTTCCTCCAGAGAACGAACAAACCTGGAAATGATGCGTTGGTCCTGGCTCGGTTCCAGATCCCTTTGCAGCCGTTCCTCCGCCAGGTCCACCGCCAACCGGGCCACCTCGGCCTTGAGCTTTATTCGCGCCGTCCGCTGCATCCCCTCGATTTCCCTTCTGGCCATGGCCACGAACCTTTCGGCCTCGGCCTGGGAGCTGTCGATGATGCGCTGCCTCTCCTCCTCGGACTCGCGGGCCGCCTGCCGCTTCAAGCCGTCGATTTCTTCGTCCATGCGAGCCAGTCGAGTCTCGATGGCGGACATCTTGGCCTCGGCCTCCTCCTGAGCCCGCTTGCCGCTGGCAAGCCCCTCTTCAATACCCCGGGCCCTCGTTTGGAGAAACTCCCGCAGCGGCCGTCGCAAATACCAGGCCAGTCCCCCGAAGAGGAGAATGAAGTTCCCCCACTTCCACACCACCGACAGAGGGCTGCCGTGATGCGGGTCCTGTTCTCCGGACTCCTGTCCCTGCCCCGCCGGGGCCTCGCCGGCCGGGGCGTTGGGGTCGTCGCCACCGCCGGATGCCTCGACCCCGGGCGCCGGCAGAACCAGACAGAAAGCAAGCGACACCCCGGTCAGAGCGATGAGAAAAGATCCTGGCAGGCTCAAGCTAGCGCAGGATCGCCTTAACGATTCCATCTGCGAATTTGGTCAAGTCGGATTCCAGGTCGTTCCTGGCGGAAGCGACCTGGTTCTGCAGTTCGTCTCTGGTAGACTGGACGAGTCCCTCGGCCTCCTGACGCCCCTTGGCCAGAATTCCGGCTCTCCGGTTGAGGGCTTCCGAGCGAAGGGTCTCTTGTTGACGGTAGATCTCCAGGCGGGCAGCGTTCAAATGCTCTTGATAAATGCGAGACTTCTCCTCGAATTCGCCAAGCTTTTCATTGGCTTTTCGCTGCGCACCGTGGATTGCCGCGTCCCGATCCTCCAGGATCTTGTTGATGGGGTTGAAGAATGATCGTTTCAGGATGAAATAGAGAGACCAGACCAGCAAGATAACGACAACCACGGACAGGTCTGGCTGAACCAGTTCCATATTTCAGGGATTCACCACTTCTTCCCGTCAACCACCGGGAACTCACCAGATCCTGAGTCCTTTTTTCGGCCTCGATCGGAAGCCGAAAAAGCATGAGAAAATTATCACAAGTGGGGGTTCCGGTCAAGGTCTGTTTTGCCTGAAACCGTCGCCTCGGAAGAGCATGGGAAACCGTCACGCCGCCCGCCGCCGGGTGAAACCCACCGTCGAAGTCGCCGCCGCCATTCTCTTCCGCGAGGGGCGCCTGCTGATCACCCAGAGGCTGCCCCAGTCGCATCTCGCCGGGATGTGGGAGCTCCCCGGGGGCAAGCGCAAGCCCGGAGAATCCTTGCGGGAATGCCTGGTCCGGGAGCTGCGGGAGGAACTCGATATTCGGGTGGTCGTAGGAGAGCTGTTCGAAACGATCGAATACGACTACCGGGAGAAAACGGTTTGTCTGAATTTCTTCAAATGCCGGTACGGCGGCGGCGAAATCCAGGCATTGGGATGCCAACGCTTCGCATGGGTGCATCCCGATGAGCTCGGAAACTACCGCTTCCCTCCCGCCAACCAACCTCTCATGAAAAGGCTCCGGTCAGTCTAAACTATTGACAATCCGATGTTAGTTGGCGGATACTAGACCGTTTGGCGGAGAACTGTGCGCGGAAACGGTCTGTCTTGATCTTGAACTTCAGCAATCTCAATCGATCTCGAATGCGAACTCGGGGAACCCTTCTCAGCCTGATTTTTGTGGGCCTGGCCTCTTTCCCTTCGGCCGGTTCGGGAGAGGAGAAGAGGGCCGCGGCGCAACCTGAGGCCGGCCCTCCCGCTATCCGGACCATCGCCGGGCTGGGTCCCCTGGCGCCCGTGGGGTCGGCGCCCCCGGCTCCGGCCGCGCCCATCGAACTGCGGAGGGCCATTCGCGAATACCGGGCCCAGATCCAAAGGATCACGCTGGATTACCCCGGCGGCGAGAAGGGCAGCGGTTCCCGGCGCATCTCGCGGGATTACCGCGGCAACCTCTACCATTATTTTCGCAACGACGCGCTGGATGCCCTGCCCCACGAGGTCCGGCAGGCCAATGGGACCAAGTCGGTATTGCGTCGCAATCAGTTCGGTTTCAACCTGACCGGACCGGTCACCGTTCCCGGGCTCTACGACGGCAGGGGGCAGACCTTCTTCTCCATCGCGTACGAAGGCACCCGGGAAAGGATCTCACGGCCCTTTCTGGGAGACGTTCTCACGCCACTGCAGCGTTCGGGAGACTTTTCCGACCTGGTCGACAACGCCGGTCGCCCGGTCCTGATCCACGACCCGGCCACGACCCGGCCCAACCCCGACTACGACCCCGGCCAACCGGTGTCCCTGGCCAATCTGCAGTACCTGCGCGACCCCTTTCCGGGGAACCGCATCCCGGCCCACCGGCTGGACCCGGTCGCCCTGAAAGCCCTGGCCTACTATCCCCTTCCCAACACCAGCGTCGGCCCGTTCCTGCGGAACAATTTTTTTACCAACGCGGCCGAAACCAACACGCCCAATGGAACGGTGTGGAAGCTCGACCACGATGTCGGAACCCGGCACAAGCTCACCTGGAACGGCCGCTTCTCCAGCGGGATCGACGGCTCGGCCCCCATCTTCGCCAACCCCGCCAACCCGCGCAGGCCCCAGCGCCGCGTCGGCTCCCGGAGCGGAAGGTTCAGCCACACCTTCAGCGTCTCGCCCCGAGTGGTCAACCAGTTCTCGCTGTGGACGCGGCATCGTTCCCTGGCCAGCGCGCAAGAGAAGATCTACCGGACCAATTTCCCGGAACAGCTCGGGATCGACGGACTGGGAAGCGGCGCCTTCCCTCGATTCAGTCTGGGCCGCTTCGTCGATATCGGCACCCGACCCGGGGCCTTGGCCCGTTACCAGATTGCCGACTATTCTCTGTCTGAAGCAATCAGCCTGCGCTACAACAAGCACAATCTGAAGCTGCACGGCAAGGCTTACCGGCGGCAGGTGAACAGCTTTCGCTCCCGCTACCCTTCGGGGCGATTCGATTTTTCCGGCGAGCTGACGGGACTGCCGGGCATCAACAACACGGGAAGCCCCGCCGCCCAGTTCCTGCTGGGGATGCCCGACCGCGCCGAGCAGTCGATGGTGCTGCACCCCACCTACCTGCGATCGGAGCAGTATGAGGTGGGATTCACCGACGAATATCAGATTACTCCCAAGCTCACCTGGACGTTTCGGTTGAACCTGGAATTCGACACGGCGCCTCGCGAAAAATTCGACCGGCATTCCAGCTTGAACTTCGAGGGCCTCAACCCCGAGAACGGGCGGCCCGGAATCCTCGTTTTCGCGGGCCGGGACGGGCAGCCCAGGACCTTTGTTCCCGACCGGCTCAACTGGGAACCCGGAGTCGCCGTGGCGGTGAGCCCTTGGGGAGACCGCAGGACGGTCATACGCGCCAACTACGGGCTTTTTTCCGATTCCCTTCCCCTGGACCCGACTCACCTGGGCACCCTGGGCTTCAACGCCGCGCCGCTCCTCGCGTCGCCCAACCGGCAGTTGGAGCCGGTCATGCTGCTCCGGCAAGGGTTCCCGCCGGTGGCCAGCCCGCCGGACCTCACTTCGACCGCCGCCAACCACCAGGATGCCGCATACTTCGAGCCCGATAGCGAAACGCCCGAAGTCCACGAGTGGCGGCTGGAAGTCGAGAGAGACTTTTCCGACTTCGCGGTGCGCGTGGCCTACATCGGGGAACGCGGGACTCATCTCCCCATGGGCAACGACGTGAATCTCAACCCGCTGCCCCCTTCCGCCTTGCAGTTCCGGGACCGGTTGAACGACCTGGATTTCAGACAGTCGCTGCGACCCTATCCCCAGTTTCGCCGCATCGCCCACGGGTACGGCTACCCGGCCGGATCGAACTCCATCCATCGCGGGCTGCTCCGGGTCGACAAGCGACTTTCCAGGGGCCTCAGCTTCACCGGCTCCTATTCCTATTCCAAGGCCATCGACACCCTGCTGAAAGGCAAGCCCCCTCAGAATTCGACCGACCTGCAAGCCGAAAAGTCGCTTTCCTCCAACGACAGAACGCACCGCTTGAGAGCCAGCTATCTCTACGAGCTGCCCTTCGGCGAAGGCCGCCGTTTCTCCAGCTCCCGCAACTGGATCAACGCCCTGGGGCGGGGATGGACCATGAGCGGCATGAGCATCTTCCAGAGCGGCACCCCGATTCAGTTGAGACCCCTGTTCAACAACACCGGCGGCGTCGCCGAATCCTTGCGGGTCAACCTGGTTCCCGGGGTCGATCCCCACCTGGAGGATCGCTCGCCGTGGCGGTGGTTCAATCCTCTGGCCTTCGAGCAGCCGGCCGACTTCACCCTGGGAAACGGGTCGCGCTATCATCCGACCTTGCGGAATCCCGGCTTCTGGAACCTCGACATGTCCCTGAGCAAGCGCCTGCCGGTGAGCGAGGACTGGACCTTGGAGTTGATCGGCGAGGCCTTCAACGCCCTCAACCACGCCAACCTCAACCGGCCCGACGCCTCCATCGGATCCCGCGAAAACCCCAACAGCAACGCCGGCAGGATTATCGGTTCCCGCGGCGGGCGTATCGTCCAGCTTGGACTCCGACTGAGCTTTTAGGCCCTATTTCCGAGACAGAGCACCAGCCTGCCCGGCGGAGCCACTGAATTCCACCTGCAAGAGAGGGAACCCGGGTGTTTCCCGGCGGTATTGCATCAGTCAAATGGCCGGCGGTCCTGGGGGCTTGCCTCCTGCTGCCGCTCTCCGGGCTGACGGTCGAAAAGACTCCGGCCGGGGGAGGCGTTCGCTTTTGCGTCCCCTTCTGGGTATTGGAAGACGGAACGCCGGTACAACCCCGGATGGGCCGCCAGGACCTCTCCATTTTTGCCGGCCCGGCGCCCTTGCAAATTACCCGGCAGGAGCATCCGGGCGCCCCTACCTTCCTCTTTCTGGCCTTCGACCTGGTCGAAGACCAGGCCCCCATAAACGCCGCCAAGCAGGCACTGGCCGAAGAGGTCCGGAAGTTGGGGACGGAGTACTGGGTGGGGCTCATCGAGGTTCAGCAAACCCTCTCGGTGGTCCAGGATCCGACCAGGGACAAACCCCTCCTGTTGAAGAAAATCCGACAGAGCCGCCAGTTCGGCAAGGCCGGCCTTCTCGAATCCATCCAGGCGCTGGCCGACTTCTCCTCTTCCCTGATGGGCAGGAGCAGCGTCCGGGTGGCCGTCATCCTCGTCACCGACAGCGATGTCGCCAACTACCGAACCGAATACCGCAATCCCCAGATCAACCGCAGCGACAGCAGGGACCTCAGCCGCCGCTTTCAGGGCCGGGCGCTGCAGGAAGAAATCTCTCGCCTGTCGACGGCCCTGGTGCGTTTCCCCGTCCCCCTGCTGGTGGTCCACGTGGCTCCCGGCAGAGACTCGCTCAACCGCGCCTACCAGGACGGCCTGGTGCAGGTGACCGGCGCCGCAGGGGGCCGCCTCTTCCTTTCCAAGTCGACCGGGGATATTCCCCGCACCCTCCAGGAAGCCTTTGAATGGGCGGACAGCTTCTACGCCGTTGAATTCGAAGTCCCTCCGAGGCCGAGCGGCTTGTTCGAGATCGAGGCCAGGCTTGGCGCCACCCTTTCCCCCACCATGCAGTTGGCCCATCCGGCCAGGCTTTTCTTTCCCGCCGACGCCCGGCCCTGAACGGGACAGGTCCGAGCTACCTACCTGTTCAGCCCGGCCACCGGCCTGCCGCGCGGAGCCTTCAGAGGGAAAACAGTCGACCACAAAAAAAGACGAACCACGAATGAACACGAATAGGAACGAATACTGATGGACCTCCTTCAACGACAGGGGGCACCCAAATGCTTCTGCAATTTTGTCACTCTGGTATCACTTCGCGTTCTTCGTAGACTACCTCCTCGATATCGGTTTTCAGTTAATTGGTGTTCATTCGTTCCATTCGTGGTTCGCCGTTTTCCTTCGTGGATAGCTCTTTTCCGGGGGCTTCGACAGCCCGAATCCGCTGGGACTGCCCCGGGGATTGTGCTAAACTCAAGCTGTCCGGTAGCACTTCTCAGCAGGATCCCACAGGAGGAGGTAACAGAGGTATGGGAGAAGGTACAGACCGCGGTTCAAAACTGGCTTATTTCCTGGTTGGCGGCGGCATCGGGGCTATCGTGGCTCTGCTGTTCGCGCCCCGGACCGGTCGGGAAACCCGGGATTTCATCGCTCAACGGACAGCCGACAGCCGGGAACGGGTCACCTCGGCAACCCGTGTCACTTCCGAGAAAGTGTCCGACTACCTTGACAAGGGCCTTGAAAAGAGCAAGGAAGCCGTCAGCACTCAGAAAGACCAGATTTCCGCAGCCATCGCGGCCGGCAAGCAGGCCTACCAGGAAGAAAAAGGCAAGTCTGAGACGGAGTCCTGAACGCGGGTCGGACCGCCAGGGACAGGGGCCGTGAGATCGATATTCGGACCTGCCCGGCGGGCCGCATCGTCATAGCCCGGAGAAACACCGTGGAGAATCTAGTCGGCGGAAATCTGGAAAACCTGGTCGGTGTGCTGCTGATCCTGGTGGTAGTCTTCATCTGCCTCCAGTTGGGAACCATGGTCGCGCTCATGGCGGCGGTGCGCAAAATGGGCGGAAACCTCGATCGCATGCGAGCCATGGTGGAACAACAGGGGACGCCGGCCATCAAGGAGCTTCGCGAGATTCTGGGAGAGGTCAAGGAAATCGTGCGGAGCGTCCGGTCAGCCACCGAGAACGTAACGGGAGTCACCGAATCGGTGCGGAGCCAGATCCGGGACGTCAACGCGGTCATCGAGGAGACGACCAATCGGGCCCGCCAGCAGATTTCCAGGGCCGACGAAGTCGTCACCCACGCCATCGAGAGGATGGAAGCCACCTCGAAGGTCGTCCAGCAAAGCATCCTGACTCCCATCGGGGAGTTGTCGGCGCTGATTCGCGGGTTGTCGAGCGGGCTCAACGCCCTGTTCGGCCGCAAGCGCAACCCGGTGAATGAAGTCCACCAGGATGAGGAGATGTTCATCTGATTTGTTGCTGCAAGGAGGAAGACGCATTGTTGACCATCAGACTGGCCCGTACCGGAAAGAAGAAACACCCTTCCTTCCGGATTGTCGTCCTGGAGAAGTCCAAACGGCGTGACGGCAGGTATATCGACCAACTCGGGCACTACAATCCCAAGACCGATCCAGCCTCCATTCATCTGGACAAGGAGAAATATGACTTCTGGGTAGCCAGGGGAGCGCAGCCTACCGATACCGTCAAGAGCTTCCTCGGCAAGATCGAGTAATCCACGGCATCTCCCTTTTACCTGAAGTGGTGGTTCTACCAGTCGACCAGGATGCGCCAAGGAGGTAGCCATGAAGGAGCTGATCGAAGAGATAGCCAAGGCGTTGGTGGATCATCCGGAGCAGGTCGTGGTGAGGCCGATCGAGGGTGAGCAGACCACCGTGCTCGAGTTGAGGGTGGCTCCCAGCGATCTCGGGAAAGTGATCGGCAAGCAGGGGAGAACGGCCCGTTCCATCCGCACCATCCTGGGAGCGGCAGGCATGAAGCTCAAGAAACGGTTCACCCTCGAGATCCTGGAGTAGAACCCCTTGTCGCGCAACCCGCTCGTCAGCGTTGCCAAGGTGATCAAGCCCCAGGGCAACAAGGGTGAGGTGGCCGCCGAGCTGCTCACCGATTTCCCCCAGAGATTTCACCATCTCGAGACCGTCTACCTGCAGCAGAACGACCGCAGCCCTTTCCTGCTGGACCTGGAAGCATTCCGGTTCCACAAGCAGCGCATCATCCTGAAATTTTCCGGCATCGACGATATCGGGGCTGCCGAAGGGCTGCGCGGCCACGAAGTGAGAATCGACCGCGAAAACCTCCTCGATCTACCCCATGAAACCTATTATCAATTCGACCTGATAGACTGCGTCGCCAGAGACAGCCGGGGCCGCATTCTGGGCCAGGTCACCGAGGTGCTCGAAGCAGGCGGCAATTTCCTGCTCACCTTGAGCCGGGACCAAAGGGAGCTGTTGGTTCCCTTCGCCAAGGACATCGTCCGGAGCGTGGATCTGTCCAGGAAGGAGCTGATCTGCGAACTCCCGCCGGGGCTCGAAGATCTCGCATAGGCAGGCCCGAAGGATTCTGCAACCGGTGTCCGCAACGACTCCCCTCCGATTCGATATCATCACCATCTTTCCAGGGTTCTTCCAGGGCCCCTTCGAATTCGGCATGGTAAGGCAGGCTCTCAGGAAAAACCTGGTTTCGGTCGCGATTCACGACCTCCGGGACCACGCCGGCGACCGCCACCGGACCGTCGACGACCGGCCCTTCGGGGGAGGAGAAGGCATGGTCCTCAAGCCGGAGCCTCTCTTTCGAGCCGTCGGCGGCATGGCTTCTCAAGACAGTTCCTTCCCGGCCTGCAGGACCATCCTGCTCTCGGCCCAGGGCCGCAGGCTGACTCAGGACACCGTCCGGGAGCTGGCCGACTGCCGGCGCCTCATCCTGATTTGCGGCCGCTACGAGGGCGTGGACGAACGGGTCACCGACCACCTGGCCACCGATGAAATCTCCATTGGCGACTATGTTCTGAGCGGCGGGGAACTGGCCGCCTGCGTGCTGATCGACTGCATCGTGAGAATGGTTCCAGGCGTGCTCCACAACCGATGCAGCAACCTCAACGAGTCCTTTTCCCGCCCCGCGGCGGCCGCCCGACCGGGCAAACCCGTCCAGGAAGCCGCAATCCTGGACCATCCTCAATACACCCGGCCGGAAAGCTTCCGGGGCCTTGACGTCCCCCCTCTCCTGCTGTCCGGAGATCACAAGAAGATCAAGCTCTGGAGACGAAGGAAGGCTCTAGAAAAGACTTTGAGAAACCGCCCCGATCTAATAGAATACGGCTGTTTGTCGGAAGAGGATAAACGCTTGCTGGAAACGGAGTTCGAGCGATAACCCGTTTCCCCCGATAGCCTGATGCATTCCTTGAGCGAGTTGGAACAGAGCCGGTTGCGCACCGACCATCCCGATTTCAGGGTGGGAGACACGGTCCGGGTGCACGTGAAAATCAGGGAAGGCGAGAAAGAACGGGTGCAGGTATTCGAAGGAGCCGTGATCGCCAGGAAGGACGGCGACCTCCGGTCTTCCTTCACCGTCAGAAAGACATCGTTCGGGCAGGGAGTGGAACGAATCTTCCCCTTGCACTCTCCCATCATCGACAAGATCGAACGGGTGCGAAAAGGTCGCGTGCGGAGAGCCAAACTCTACTACCTCCGCAGCCGCCGGGGAAAAGCAGCCAAAATCAAGGAACTCAGAGACTATTGAACCGGAGCGCTTCCGCCGGCAGGGAGTTCGGAAATTTCCCGGGAGCCCGCGGACCATCCGGGCTTTTTCTGCGAGGCACTCCTGCCGCCTGCGTCCACCCGCCCCACCCGGAACGCCCACTGCAATCTGAGACTGGAAGTCCACGCCCGAGACCGCGGCTTCCGCAGGATCGCCGGGTTGGACGAGGTGGGCCGCGGAGCCTTGTTCGGCCCCGTTTGCGCTGCGGCAGTGATCATGAACCCGCAGCACATCCCCCCTGGAATCAACGACTCCAAGACACTGAGTCCCGGCCGGCGGTTGAAACTGGCCGATGAGATCCGAAAGACGGCAGAAGCCTTTGCGGTGGCCTTCGTGGACTCATTCACCATCGATCGGATCAACATCCTGGAAGCCACCCGCAGAGCCATGCTCCTGGCTGTCGAAGAGCTGGAAAAAAGGCCGGACTATCTGCTGTGCGACGGCGATATGGTCGTGCCGATTCCCTTGCCCCAGCAGTCCATTGTGGGAGGAGACCGGCGCTCCCTCTCTATCGCGGCCGCCTCGATCCTGGCCAAGGTCGCCAGGGACTGCTTGATCGTGAACCTGGACGCGCGCTACCCGGGCTATGACCTGAGAAACAACATGGGATACGGCACCCGGAAGCATCGGGACGCCCTGAAGCGGCTGGGACCGACTCCCCTCCACCGCGCCAGCTTTCGGGGCGTCTGTGGCCTGGATTCAGTGGATCCGGGCTCCGGTGTTGACCCTGCAGAAGGAACTTATTTGAAACAAAAGAGAACGGCGAACCACCAATGAACACGAATGATCACTAATAGGAATGAGCCTATTGCAATACTCGTTGCGGGGCAGATTATGGTGCCGGCGACCGTGAGGTCTTGCCTTTTTCGGTATCGGGTGCGACCGGTGAGCCGTGCGGACTCACCACAAAAAGCACAAGAGTCACAAAACAAATTTCTTGAACAGGTTGAAGGCTGTCTGGCGGATGTGATCACACCAGGCCCGCATGCCCTGGCCGTTTCTCATCGTTCCGCTCTTTTTGTGTTTTTGTGCCTTTTGTGGCCATTCGTGTTTATTCGTGTTCATTCGTGGTTCGCCTTTATTGACGATCGCTCGTTTCACAGTGAATGATCCTCACCGCTGGGCGGGGCATGGCTAACAAGATCCTGGTTATCGTCTTTATCTTCTTTTGCTTCGAGCTCGGCCTCTTCCTTGTGATCTTCCCCTGGACACCCTATTGGGAGCGCAATCTCTTCCTCCACTACCTCCCCCCGATGAAGCAGGTGGTGCTCAGCAACTATTTTCGGGGAGCCGTGTCCGGTTTGGGGATCATCGACATCGGCATCGGCCTGTGGGAGGCCATTCACTTCAAGGCGACCCTGGCCCAACTCGACGCCAAGTAGATGGCATGGACCTACTGCATCACGGACCGCAAGACCTCGGAGGTCCCCATCCTCCGACAGATGGGTCGGGTCATCGGCGCGGGAGTCGACTTCCTTCAGATTCGGGAAAGGGACCTGCCGGCTCGGGAACTGTACCGGCTCGCCCTGCAAGCACGGGCCATGGCTCGGGGTGGTAACACCCGGGTCCTGATCAATGACCGCCTGGACATTGCGCTGGCGGCCGACCTGCATGGGGTCCACCTGGCGCAGGCCTCCCTGCCGGCCGATGTCGTTCGGACCCGGGTTTCAAAAAGGGGATTTCTGATCGGAGTCTCCACCCACAATCGGTCGGAAGTGGACGCGGCTCTCCGCCAGGGAGCCGACTACCTGGTTTTCGGCCCCGTGTTCGCAACTCCTTCCAAGCGACAATACGGACCCCCGGTAACACCGTCGGCCCTGGGAGAGGCCGTCCGACAATCGAGCCGACCGATTTTCGCCCTGGGAGGAATCGATCTTCACAACTACCCGGACTGTCTCGAGCAGGGTGCTGCCGGGATTGCCGGCATTCGGCTTTTTCAGCGGCCCGAACCCGGCCTGAGCGGCCTGGTTTCGGCCATTTCATCGCGTGGGGCGCCCCCCCCGGTTGAGCGGGACACTGCTCTACCGCTGGGACTACGCCCAACTGAAGGAGGAGATCACTCATGAACCCATCCGCTCAGGACCAATCGTCCGGCGGCAGGCCCCCGCTCAGCGGCAGCCGGCTGAATGAACTCACCCTGTTCGATTCACCAACCATCGCCAACGTGATCGAGCTGTTCAACCTGCGCTCCCGAGCCGCGGGCTTCAGCAATCACTCGCTGAAGGCCATCTATCCGGAGCTGCCTCCGGTTGTCGGCTACGCCGTCACCGCAACCTACCGCTCCGGCTATCCGGCCGACAAGGGAGATTCCTACGGGGGAATGGGTCAGCTCATCCAGGACGCCGTCTCCCTGCCCGCACCCAGGATCATGGTGGTTCAGGACCTGGACGAGACGCCGCGGGCGGCCACTTACGGCGAAGTGATGGTCACCGCCTTTCAGACCTTCGGATTCACCGGAATCATCACCAGCGGAGCGGGACGGGACATCGAACAGGTCCGGGAGTTGCGATTCCCCTGCTGGGCCTCCTCCATCGTGGTCTCCCACGGCTACTGCCGGTTTCTGGACTTCCACCTGCCGGTGGTCGTGGGCGGACTGCAGGTCCATCCGGGGGACTTGATTCATGCCGACGGCAACGGCGTGGTTTCGATCCCCGATCGCATTGCTCCCCACCTGCTGGATTTTTGCCGGCCCTTCATACAGGCGGAGCAGAACGTGCTGGACACCCTGAACTCACCCGCGACAACTCCGGCAGGCTATGCCGAGGCCATGAAGAAGATGAGATCCGACATCGACGGGCTGAGGGAAGAGGCCCAAGCCAGGCTCAAGGAAGGCGGTTGATTTTGGATTGTGGATTGGGGATCAATACTGTCCCGTTCAAGGTCTGAGGTAATCTTGCAAGTACCGGTGAGGCATGAAGTTATAGTCGTTTGTGATCGTTTTCGATTCCAACCCCAATCAATAATCTGAAATCAGCAATCAACAATTCATTGCGGCTCAAGCCGCTTCACGCTCGGCGGCGGGCGTGTTGAGAATCTCGATGGCTTTCTTCAGTTGCAGGTCTTCTTCTTTCGGTCCGGAATCGGGTCCATCGGGAGCCTTTCCGGGGGCGGGATGGACTGAAGCCCCGGTCACTTCGTGGTCGGGAGCCACGCCACGAGCCTGTATCACCTGGCCCGATTGAGAGTAGTACTTGTAGACCGAAAGCAACACGGCCGCGCCTCCGGGAAGGGCAAAGAGCCTTTGGACGGAGGCCTTGCCGAAGCTGCGGACACCGACGAGGTCTCCTCTTCGGTTTTCCTTGATGGCCACCGAAACGATCTCGGCCGCCGAGGCGCTGCCCAAGTTCTGAAGCACTGCCAGCGGCAAATTCGAGACCAGCTTGCCCGGGTCGGCCACGAACTCCTTCCTGGGAGACTTCTGTCCCTCGGAATAGGCGATCACCCCGTGGTCCAGGAACAGATTGGCCACTCCAACCCCCTCCTCAAAGGCCTCGCCCCCGCAATTGCGGAGATCCAGCACCAGCTTGCGGGCCCCCTGGGCTTCCAGGCTCTTCAATTCTTCGCGCGTGGCGGCGCTCACTCCTTCCACAAAGCGGGGAATGCGCAGGTAGCCAATGTCGCCTTTCAGCAGGCGCCCCCGGACTGAAGGGGGCCGACTACGCTCCCTCGCCACCGACATCAGCACCGGCTCGGATCGTCCAAGCCTCCGGATCTTGAGCTCCACCTTGGAACCGACATCCCCGGAAAGCAGGTACCCGGCCTGGACCAGGCCGATATTGCGAGTGGTGACTCCATCGATGGACTCGATGATGTCGCCCGGTTTCACCCCCGACTCCGCCGCCGCGCTCCCTTCAATGGGGTGAATGACCTTGATATACCCGAGCGACCTCTCCTTGGAGAGATCCAGCCCGATGTCGCCGTCGCCGCTGGTCCTGGTCTTTCGGTATCGGCCATATTCCTCGGCCGTCAGATAGGTGCTGTAGGGATCCAGAGACTCCAGCAGGCCCAGCAGGGCCCCGTGCATCACCTTGGAGAGATTCGGATCCTCGACGTAAACCCCCTGGATCTTGACAAGCACCTCCATGAAGACGTTGAGTGGCGCATAGCCTTCGCCGCCGCCGTCTCTCCCCAGCAGACCTCCCACCACGGAATAGAACACCAGCACCGTCGAGACCAGAATCACCAGGAACTTGTTGCGGTAGCTCATTTCGCCTCCAGGCTGAACAACTCCATGGCTGGAATTATACTGGAAAAGCTCCTGCGGCTGCAGGTTTCTCCCCCCCGCTTCCGCCACCGCCCGGGCGCGGTCCGGCGTCGCCGATTCAAGAACGCCGCTTCCCGTGGTTCCTGAAAGCAGCTAGAATGTGCGGGTGAGAAAACTCAAGCTCGCAATCGTCTGCTACGTCAATTCGCTGCCGCTCTCCTGGGGCTTTATCCAGAACCGGCCCAAGAGCCATTTTGAGCTGGAATTCCTGCCGCCCGCCCTGTGCGCCGACAAGGTCGCGGCCGGGTCGGTCGATATCGGTCTCATACCCGCCGTCGAATACCAACGCATTCCGAACCTCAGGATCATCCCCAATCTATCGGTGGCGTCCAAGGGAAGCGTCCGAAGCGTGCTGCTGGTCAGCAAGGCGCCGTGGTCCCGGATCAGGAGCATCGCCCTGGACCGCTCCTCGAGAACCTCGGTGATCCTCCTCCGGATTCTGCTCCGGATGAGAGGTCAACTCGATCCGACTCTCTGCTCCCATGAGCCGGACCTGGCCTCCATGCTGCGCCGCCGCGACGCTGCCCTTCTGATCGGCGACGCCGCCCTCACCGCCGATACCGCCGGCCTGTACCGCTACGATCTGTCGAATGCATGGCGGCAGGAAACCGGCAAGCCCTTCGTGTTCGCCTTCTGGGCCTGCCGCGCGGATAGCGGGATGGAGGACAGCGCCCCCTTCGAGGAATCCTACCGCTACGGCCGGGCCCACCTCGACGACATTGCCCGCCGGCAATCCCGCCAACTGCGGATGCCCGCCGAGCAGGTTCGCTCCTACCTTACCCAAAGCATCGACTATTCACTGGACGAGGAAAACCTGGACGGGTTGCTTCACTTCTACCGGCTGGCCCGGGAAATGAAGCTGATCGCGGAACCCAGGCCCCTGCGGTTCGTCCAATAGTCACCTCCTGCCGGCCTGCCTGTCCATGGCCAGGTTGGCCAGGCGGTCGGCCTCCCGATTCCGGGAACGCGGGATGTGCCGGATGGAGAAGGCCTTGAGCCGGCCAATCAGGGCACGCGCCTGCCGGAAGGAACCCATGAGGTTGGGACTCCTGACCTTGTAGACTCCGGCGACCTGCCGCACCATGAGCTCCGAATCGGCAAGGACGGTCACTTTCTCGAAACGGTTGGCCAGGGCATAGTCGAGCGCCGCAATCAGACCCGCGTACTCGGCCTGGTTGTTGCTGCGCACTCCCAGGCATCCCGAGAGGTTCGCCAGAACCTTGCCCTCGCCATCCAGGATGTGAGCCCCGTACCCCGAGGGGCCGGGATTTCCACGCGATCCGCCGTCGACGTAGGCCACCAGGCTCTTCAACCGCTTTTCTCCTCCTGTTTCGATGCGGAGGATGCGTCCGGCCCCCAGTAGAGAAAGCGGTCGCAGCGCTCGCAGTGAACGATCTGCTTCCCGGCCATGACCTGACCGAGCACGCTGGGGCGAATCCGCACGTGACAGCCCTGGCAGTTTTCATCGGCTCGAGCCACAGCCACACCCTTGCGGGCCGTGGCTATCTTGCGATAGTCGCCGTAGACCTCCGGGGCAATCAAGCCGATCAGGTCGCCGGCCTCTCGCCGGCGGCGGTCCAAATCGGTCCGGGTCTCCTCGATCTCTTCTTGCACCGCCTGCTTTTCCCGATCGACCCGAGTACTTTCCTTCCGAAGCCGCTGCTCCAGCAGCAGCCGTTCCTCCCGCAGACTCTCCTCCCTTTCCATATTGAGCAGGATCTCGTCCTCCATCGTGCCGATTCGCTCCCCGTGAAAGTCGATTTCGTGCAGGAGCGCCTTGTACTGCTCGTTGGTCTTCACATCGGAAAGCTGGGAGCGGTACTTGGAAATCCTGTCTTCGACGATCTGTATTTCCCCTTCGAGCTGACGCCGGTCGGCGGCAATCCGATCCAGCTCCGCCTCCTGCCGGTCCAACAGGCGCCGGGTCGAACCCAATTGCTCCTCCATGGCGGCGATCACCCTGGGAAGCTGCTCGAGCCTGCCGGCGGCATGCCGGATTCGAGTTTCGAGCCCTTGAAGCTCGATGAGTTTTTCCAGATCCGGATGCATGAATGAATCTGTCGGGGAGGAATGGTGGGCCCAGTAGGACTCGAACCTACGACCGGCCGGTTATGAGCCGGCGGCTCTAACCAACTGAGCTATGGGCCCAAAATGGAACACAGGGAGGGTCCACCGGACACTACTCCTGGGTGGAGCCATCCATAAAGGGTCTCAATTTTCGGCTGCGCGAAGGATGACGCAGCTTTCGCAAGGCCTTGGCTTCAATCTGGCGGATGCGCTCGCGGGTGACCGCAAAGTTCTGTCCCACCTCTTCCAGGGTGTGATCGCTCCCGTTGTCCAGACCGAAGCGCATCTTGATGACCTTTTCCTCGCGGGGCGTCAGGGTCTGCAGCACGTTCTCGGTCATCTCCTTCAGGTTGATGTTGATCACGGCTTCCGCCGGGGAGACGACCTGACGGTCTTCGATGAAGTCGCCCAGGTGCGAATCCTCCTCCTCCCCGATGGGAGTTTCCAATGAAATGGGCTCCTGGGCGATCTTGAAGACCTTGCGCACCTTTTGCACGGGAATGTCCATCCGGGAGGCGATCTCCTCCGAGGTGGGCTCTCTGCCATATTCCTGAACCAGGCTGCGGGAGGTGCGGATCAGCTTGTTGATCGTCTCGATCATGTGGACGGGTATGCGAATGGTCCGGGCCTGGTCGGCGATGGCGCGGGTGATGGCCTGGCGAATCCACCAGGTGGCGTAGGTCGAAAACTTGTATCCTCGACGGTACTCGAACTTGTCCACCGCTTTCATCAAGCCGATATTGCCCTCCTGGATCAGATCCAGGAACTGGAGCCCTCGGTTGGTATATTTCTTGGCGATGGAGACCACCAGGCGCAGGTTCGCCTCCACCAGCTCCCGCTTGGCGCTGCTGGCCAACCTCTCGCCCTCCTTGATGGCCTGCAGGGTCCGCTTGAGCTCGATGGCCCGCGTCTGCGTTTCGCGCTCCAGGGCGGCGGTCCGCTCCCTGATCAGACTCAACTCCTTCTTGAGGGTGGCCACGGTCTTGCCCCGGCTGTGGGAGATCCTTCGCTGCAGGTGGGCCGCCTCCAGCTCCAGGGGACGAAGGCGGTCCCCCTGGCGCCGGATCTGCTCGATCAGCCGGATATTCTCGGCGGGGGTCAACCGCAGTACTCGTATGGCTCTGGAAATCCGAACCCGGTGTCGCATGAACTCATAGCGCCGCTTTCGATAGGTGCGCCCCTGCCTGGACTTCGGCGTCTTCTGCAACCCCTGCAGAATCTGATCGTGCTTTCGACGCCAGCGCTGCATCCGCCTGATGCTGCGCAGCGCCTCCCGAAGCCGTTCCTCCAGGACCTCCGGGGTGAGCACGTCATCCTTCAGGACGATGGTCTCGTTGATGGACCGTTCTCGCCGCTGGAGCTGCAGCCCAAGGTCGATCACCTCCTGGGTGGCGATGGGTGACCGAGACACGGCTTTCAGGACATTCAACTGGCCCCGTTCGATCCTCTTTGCGATCTCCACCTCCCCCTCTCGGGTGAGCAGGGGGACCGTTCCCATTTCCCGCAGGTAGAGCCGGACCGGGTCGTTGGTCTTGTCCAGCACTCCCGGGGTCAGGTCCAGACTGGGCTCCTCGTTGGATTCTCTTTCGAAGCCGGCCTTTTCCGTGCCGGTCGTCTTGGGGTCGCCGTCGATGACTTCGATACCCTGGGCGCGAAACACGGCAAACATCTCGTCGAGCTCTTCCGAAGAGGTCACGTTGCCGGGAAGCAGATCGTTGACCTCGTCGTAGAGCAGGTAGCCTTTCTCCTTGCCCAGCTCGATCAACTGCTTGACCTCGTCGTACTTGTCCTCGAGGTTGACACTGAGGTTGCGCTCGAGGTTCTCAATGGCGTCGTTTTCTTCGATGTTGGACATGACCATCCTTTTTCTCATCCTTCTCCCTGCAGGTCCAGGCCTAGCCCGCGATGGACAAGATGAGTTTGGCTTTTTTTGAAACAAGACTGGCAACAAGCTCAAAGTCCTTGGCGCGGTCGGCCTGTTCGATCTGCTCTTGCAGGCGGGCAACCTCGTCTTGTCTCTTCTTGCGTCCCAGCCACTCCAGACAACCGGCGACCTGCTGCCGATCTCCCTCCTCGAAAACGGCTTCGCTGATCCAATTCTGCTCGCGGTCCCCGGGAAGCGACTCCCGCAGGCGCTCCGCCTCCACCCGCCCCTCTTTCCTGTAGAGAGCCACCATGGCGCTGAAGACGGCTTCCGACTCCATTCCCAGGTGAACCCGCGAGCGGTCCAGTTGGTCCACGATTTCGCCGGCCTCCCGATCGAGGTCCAGGATGACCTTGATCAGTTGCCGCTCGACCGGGCTCAGGGAAGGCTTGCGAGAGCGTCCCAACTCCGGTTTCCTGCGGCCGCCGCCGGCCGCCCTGTGCAGTTCCGCCCGAACCGCGGTCTCCTCCACCTGAAAATACTCGGCCACCCGCCGGGTCTTCTCCTCCCGCTCTATGCGGTTGGAGAGGCGGGCCAGGAAGGGCAGCAACTCTTCGATGGCGGCAACCTTCCCCTCGATGGTCTCCAGGGGATGCTTTTCCCGAGCCCGCGCCAACAGGTGCTCGAAGTCGGTGGGCGCCCGCTCCAGCAATCGCCCGTAGGCGGCGGCCCCATGGCCCCTGATGTAGGCATCGGGATCGAGCCCATCGGGCAGAGCCAGGACACGCACGCCGAAACCACCCTGCAGCAGCAGGGCCAGCGATCGAAGGGTGGCCGAATCCCCGGCTTCGTCGGGATCGAAATTCACCACCACCTTCTTGGTGAAGCGGCCCAGCAATCGAACCTGGTCCTCGGTCAGGCTGGTGCCGCAGACGGCGACCGCGTTGCCGACCCCGGCCTGATGCAACGCGATGCAGTCCATGTAGCCTTCCACCAGAACGGCCCGGCCCTGTCTTCGGAGGGATTCCCGCGCCAGGTTGAGGGCGTAGAGCGTCCGGCTCTTGCCGTACAGGGGGGTTTCGGGAGAGTTCAAGTACTTGGGCTGCTCCTCTCCCAGAGCCCGGCCCCCAAACCCCACGATTTTACCTGCCTCGTTCCAGATGGGAAACATCACCCGGCCCCGAAAACGGTCAAAGTGCCTGGAATCCCGCTCGCTTCGCTGGATCAACCCGCTCAGACGCAACTGATCCAGGGAATACCCGTCTTTCAGCTCCTGAAGCAGCCCATCCGAACGCTTGGGGGCATAGCCGATGCCGAAACGTTTCTGAATCTCGGGAGTCAGACCCCGTGCTTCCAGGTAGCGGCGAGCCTGCCCGGCGCCGCCGCCGGCCAGCTCCCGGCGGAAGTAGCGGCCGGCCTTGGCCTGAATCTCGAGCAGAGTCCGGCGCTCCCCGGCCTTGCGGTCGCTGGAGCGACTCCGGCTGCCTATCGGGATGCCGTATCGCTCGCCCAGCCATCGAAGGGCATCGGCGAAGGTCAACCCCTCCATCTTCTCCACGAAGTGGATCACGTCTCCCTTGGCGTGGCAGCCGAAACAGTAGAAGAACTGCCGTTCGGCGTGGACGTGAAAGGATGGCGTCTTCTCGGAGTGAAAGGGGCAGAGCCCGATGAAGTTGCTCCCCGATTTGCGCAGCCGGACATGTTCTCCGACGATCTGCACCAGATCGGCAGCGCTCTTCACCCGGTCTACCCCATCGCCGGCCAAGCTCATGCTCACCTCACCGGAACCCCGGCCCGCATTGCTCACCAGGTCCGGACCCACCGCGGTTCGGGTCAGACATGGAGAGAGACCACCGTCACTCCGTTTCCTCCCTCATCGGATGCGGCCGGATGAAATTCGGAAACATGGGACTGGTCGGAAAGCCACTCCGAAATGGCCCGCCGCAACACGCCCATTCCGCTGCCGTGAATCAGGCGAACCGGAGACAAGGAAGCCAGCAGCGCGCTGTCCAGAAACTTGTCGGCCCTCCGAATGGCCTCGTCCGCCCTGCAGCCGACCAGATTGATCTCGTTGGATGGCAACTCCCCGGACTGAAACTGGACCGAGACTCCTCGGGAGCCTTCCCGGGCCGTTGGGGGCGGATCGCTGTCCAGCCCCAGCGACTCCAGTTCCTCGCCCTTCAACACGCACTTCAAGGCGCCCACCTCCACTTCCCAGGAGCCCTCTCCTCTCGGTCCCGTGACGGTGCCGATCGAACCCAGGCGGGCCACCCTGACCCGGACTCCGACTCGAATTCCCTCCTCGGGAGCCTTCTCTCTCTCCGGCAACCCGGGACCGCCGCCGTCAGCCGGCCGGGAGCCGTCGACCGGAACCTCTTCCAGGTCCCTGGCCCGCCTGCGAACTTCGCTTCGCAGCCTGGCTTCTTCAAACCGGTCCCGGATCCCCGCCAGGAGCTGGGACGCCTCTTGCTCGAAGCGCCGGCGCGCCTGATTGCGGCAGCGGGCAATCTCCCGGCTCCTGGATTCTTCCAGGTCCCGCTGCCTTTTTTCAAGCTCCACCCTCCGATCCTTCAGCGCCGCCCGTTCCAGTTCCAGTCGGTTCCGCAGCCGGGCAGCCTCCGAAACCTGCCGGCCGAGCGCCCGAGCATATCCGGCAATCTCCCGCTCCGGCTCGGAGACCAGCCTTCGGGCGCGGGCCACCAGGGGTTCGGGAAGCCCGAGCTGCCTTGCCATGTCGATCCCGCTGCTGTTTCCGGGAATTCCCTGAATCAGCCGGTAGGTGGGACGCAGATCGGCCTGCTCGAACTCCACGCTGGCATTGACCACCCGTTCGGTCTGAAAGGCATACCTCTTGAGCCCGTTGAGGTGGGTGGTGACCACGGCCAGGATGCCTCGGGAGCGGAGCTCCTCCAGGATGGCGGTCCCCAGCGCGGCCCCCTCGCCCGGATCGGTGCCCGTGCCCAACTCGTCGAGCAGCACCAGCGCCGGAGGCCTGACCTCCTCCAGGATGCTGCGAATCTTTCCGAGGTGAGCGGAGAAGGTGCTCAGGTCATCGGTCATGGACTGGCGGTCGCCGATATCGGCGAATATCCGGCGAAACAGGCCGATCCGGGCCGAGGCGGCGGGAACGGGAATTCCCGAAAGCGCCATCAGGGTCAACATGCCTACGGTCTTGAGGGCAACCGTCTTCCCGCCGGCATTGGGACCGCTGATCACCAGGACCTGACTGCCTGCCCCCAGAGTTACCGAAACGGGAACGATCTCCCGCCCCTGCTCCTTCAGGTGCATCTCCAGCAGCGGGTGACGTCCCCTCTCGATCTGGAGGACCGCGCCCGCCTCGAGCTCGGGAAAAACGCACTGGAACTTCCGGCAGAAGCGAGCCTTGGCAAAACTGAAATCGAGGATGCCTACAAACCGGGCCGCCGCCTGCAACTCCTGCAGATGCTGCCGGATGGCCTGCGTCAGCTCCCGAAGGACGCGAACCACTTCTTCAGCGACCTGTTCCTTGAGCTGGATCAGCCGGTTGTTGAGCTCGACGCTCTGCAACGGTTCAATGAAGAGGGTCGAGCCGCTGGAACTGCTCCCGTGGACCACGCCGGGAAAAACCCTCTTGCGATCGGCGCGCACCGGGATGACGAACCGCTCGTTTCGGATGGTCACCACCTCATCCTGCAGTAAGCCGGCCTTCTCTCCTCCCCGCAGCAGCCCGACCAATGAACGGCAGATGCGGGATCTCAGGCTGGCGACCTGCCGCCTCAGGGTCCGCAAGCGGGGACTGGCTCCGTCTTCGACCTCGCCCGTGGGACCGATCTTTCCGGCCAGTCGGGATATCAGTCCGCTCAAGTCTCCGGCCTGGCCGGCAGCCAGGCCCGAGAGAGCCGGGAACCGCCGGCCGGCAGCCTCGAGGGCCTTGCGGCCGGCGCGGGCCACCTCGGCCAGGTCGAGCACTTTTCGGATTTCGCCAGGATCCAGGACCGAGCCCTGCACACCCAGCCTGGCGAAGATCGGGGTCACCTCCGCCACGCGGTGGAACCGCAAGGGTTGCCCCGACTCGAGCATCTCCAGGCACTCGCGCGCCATTCGGAGCTGCTGGCGGAGTTCTCCCAAGTCCCCGGCGGGGATCAGACTGTCAAACCGCCGGGACCCCAGGGGACAATCGGCAAACCCGGCGATGACCCGCTTCAGGTCTCGATAGTCCAGGACATCCAGGTCGGAAACGGCCATTGAAAATCGACGGAAATTCAAAATCGTTAATTGTCCGTCCGCCGAAGGCGCCTGTCAACTTTGTGGGCTGGAATTTTTCCGGCCCGGCTCAGGGCACCACGGAACGGCAGGATCCCGTCTCCTCATTCAAGTTGAATAAATCGACCGGGTGAATCAGAATGGTGGCGCCGGCGCGCCGGCGGAGGGCTTTGTAAACAACATGATATGGAAGATCGCCCGACCGGATCCCACCCGGGTCAGGGAGTTGGCCCGAGCCCTGAACATCTCCGGGATTCTGGCAGCTCTGCTGCTGAACCGCGGCCTCCACGCTACCGAACCCGCCCGAAGGTTTCTGGACCCCCAGTTCAGCCATCTCCACGATCCCTTCCTCCTGTGCGACCTGGAACTCGCCGTCAACCGCATCCGGGAAGCCATCGACCGCCGCCAGAAGATACTGATCTACGGAGACTACGACGTGGACGGAAGCACCGCCGTGGTCATCCTCAGAAAGGCTCTGGAGATGTTGGGCGCCGAGTGCTGCTACCACATCCCCGAACGGCTGGTGGAGGGCTACGGCATCAGGATCCCGATCCTGGAGAAGGCCGCTCGCGAGGGAGTCCAACTGGTGATTACCGTAGACACCGGCATCAAGGCCTACGAGGCCGTGGAACGCGCCCGCGCCCTCGATCTCGACTGCGTGATCACCGATCATCACCTGCCGGAGAACGGTCTGCCCGAAGCTCTGGCGGTGGTCAATCCCAAGCGTTCCGACTGTCCCTACCCGGACAAGCACCTCTGCGGGGTGGGGGTCGCCTTCAAGCTGGTTCAGGCCCTGTTCATGGAGACCGGCAACGAAAGGCACCTCCCCGCTTTCCTCAAGGTGGTGGCCATCGGCACCATCGCCGACGTCGTTCCGCTCATTGGCGAAAACCGGGTCTTCGCCAAGCTCGGGCTGGAGGGCCTTCAATCCCCCGCCAATCCGGGCTTGCGAGCCCTGATCGAAACCGCCAGACTGGAGGGACGGTCGATCACCAGCACCGACGTAGGCTTCCGATTGGCTCCGAGAATCAACGCCGTCGGGCGCATGGGAGGCAGCAGGGAAGCCGTGGAGCTGTTCGCCACCCGGGACGAGGGAGAGGCCAGGCGCCTCGCCGGCCAGATGAATCGTCTGAACCGGGAACGCCAGCTCATCGAGGAGCAGATCCTGAAGGCGATCGAGCGCCGAATCGCTGCCGATCCGGATCTGTCGGCCTCCCCCATCAAGGTGATCGATGGCGACCATTGGCACATCGGGGTGCTTGGAATCGTGGCCAGCAAGATTGCGGAGCGCTTCCAGAGCCCGACGCTGATCATTTCCAAGATCGACCGGGTGGGCTCGGGTTCGGGTCGGGCTCCCGAGGGATTCCATTTGCTCCAGGCCCTGGAGAGCTGCCGCGACCTGTTGGACCGGTTCGGAGGTCACGCCCAGGCAGCCGGATTTCAGCTCCCTGCGTCCAAAGTGTCCGAGCTGCGGCGGCGAATCAACCGATACGCCGCCTCGGCCGCCGAATTCAAGCCTGGCGAACGCCGACTCGCAGTGGACGCTGAAGTTCGCTTGTCCGACCTGGACGACGCCGTCTTTCGCCAGATTCAGCGCCTTTCCCCCTTCGGAAAGGAAAATCCGGCTCCCCTGTTCGTGGCCCGGCAACTGACCCTCATCGCCGAACCTCGGATCCTCAAGGGAAGGCATCTCAAGTTTCGGGTCGAGCAGGATGGGAGGGCCATGGATGCCCTGGCATGGAACATGGCGGACCGTCTGCCCTCCATTCGGGAGTCCGGGGGCGTGATTTCGCTGGCTTTCGAGTTGTCCGAGAACCTCTACGCGGGGCTCAGGGCCCTGCAATTGGTGGTTCGAGACGTAGGGACCGAATAGAGGACCAACCGTCCGATGCGAAGCAATCTGCTCAAGCTGGGCCGCATCATCCCGCTATTGGTGGTGGCGATCGTGGCCGGGGCTGTCTGCATCAGCTACTACCGGAGCGCCCGGTCGCCCGCAACCCGGCCCGTCCCGCAAGTGGAGTCGCTGCCGGAAGGGGCCACCGACCTGATCGAAGGGTTCAGCGTGTCCCACTCGGAACAGGGAAAGACCACCATTGAAGTCACTGCCAGGGTCCAGCTTGGGCTGCGGGACAGCAAGAGTCTTCTCGAGCAGGTGAAGGCCAAGGTCTTTCGGAAGCAGGAAGGGCGGTTCGACACCATCACCAGCTTGCGCTGCGAAGTGGACCAGGTCAGCAAGGACGTGGTCTTTCTCGAGAATGTGGTCGTCACCCTGGATGCCCCCGACGACGGCGCCGAGTCGATGCCCGCCATCGTGAGGGCGGAACGCATGACCTACTCGCGGAGCCGGGATCGGGTGACGAGCGAGGCCGCCGTGAGCTTCGAACGCGGGCGGATGAGCGGAAGCAGCCGGGGGCTGGTCTACCACCCGCGCAGCGGCGTGATCGTGCTGCCCTCCCAAGTGGACCTGAGGGTGCTGCCGGCGCAAGAGGGGGATCATCTCCTGCGGATCCGGGCGGACCGCTTGAAGTTCCACAAGCGGAGCGGCAGGGTGGCCCTGCGTTCCAACGTTCGGGTGGAAAAGGGCCCTACCGAATTGACCGCGGAGGAGATGCGGGTATTTTTCGCCACGCCGGCCTGGACCTTGAGTCGAATCCAGGCCCGGGGCCGGGTTCGATCCAGGTCCCTGGATCCCAACGTCATGATCGCGGTCGGGGCCGACCGTCTCCGCTACCTCTTCGGGGCCGGACCGGGCGGCCTCGACAAAGTCGTCGCCCGGGGGAATGCCGTGGCCCGCCCGTTGACCGCCCGGTCCTTCCGCGAGTTGTCCGCCCGGGAAATCACGGTGTCTCTTCCGCCCAGGTCCCAGTCCATCCGGCGGCTGACGGCCGTTGGGGACGCCCGGGTCCGGTTCCAGGCGCCGAGTCCTTCCCGGGCAGGGACCCGGAACGGAACGGGGGAGTCCTCCCAACCTCCCGGCGGAATCACCCGGCGCCTTCTGACTTCTCCCCGAGTCAACGCTCACTTCCGACCGGGAACCGGCCGCCTCTCCCGGGTGGAGGCCCTGGGGCCGAGCACCCTGGAAGAGATCCCCGGAGGAGCCGGGGAGGAAAGGCGGAGGCTGTCGGCCCAGGCCCTGAGCCTCTTCTACGGGGAGAATTCGGAAAAACTGGAGCGTTTTACCGCCGATCGGAACGTGAAGCTGGAGTTCTCCTCGCCATCCGGAACCGTCCGGGAGACCGGAAGCCGCCACCTGACGGCTCTCTTCGACCGACAGACCGACCGGCTGTCGGAAATCCGGCAGACCGGAGACTTCAACTATCGGGAGCCGGGCCGGCGAGCCTGGTCGGATTCGGCCACTCACCGGGTCGATTCCTCTCTCATCAGGCTGGAGGGACGCCCCAAGGTGGCCGATGCCCAAGGTGAGACCGAGGCCGACCTGATCGAGTTTCATCGGGACCGGCATCTCCTCAAGGCGCAGGGCAAGGTGCGATCCGCCTATTTCGGCGCCGGAGCCGGCCCCGGCGCCCCACCGGCGGTCTTTGCCTCGGCCCAGTTCATGGAGTATCGGATCCGGGAGGGAATCGGACGCTACCGGAAGAACGCCAGGCTGTGGCAGAAGGACCGCATCCTCTACGCCGAGGACATCCGGTTGAATCGCCTGGAGGGAAAGCTGGTCGCCACCGGCGGGGTGACCCACCTGTTCCACCGCCCGGGCGAGGCGGAATCCTCCCCCGGGGCGATGGTCCGGTCCGAAACGATGACCTACGAAGAGGGGGCCAGCAAGATCGTGTACGAAGAAGGGGTCGCAACCACCACCCCGGAGGGCAGGCTGCAGTCGGACCGGCTCCAGGTCTTTCTCCGACAGAAAGAGGGACAGACATCGGTGGACAAGGCCCTGGCCGAGGGAAACGTCAGAATGGCTCAGCCGAACCGAACCGCGTTCTCGCAATGGGCGGAATACCGGGGCCGCGAGGGCAAGGTGGTCCTGTGGGGAGGGCCGCCCCAAGTCGTGGATGACGAGCGGGGTTCCACCACCGGGGCTCGATTGACAATCGATATTGGGGGTGGTAGCGTTGCCGTCGAGGGCAATTCCCGGAATCGCGCCGTCACGACGCAACGTCTGTCCAGATAGGCCAGGATGCAAGTCTTGAAAGCGGCCAATCTGGTCAAGTCCTACAAGGGCAGACGGGTTGTGAACGACGTCACGCTCAGGATCCGTCAGGGAGAGGTTGTCGGGCTCCTTGGACCCAATGGAGCCGGAAAGACAACCACCTTCTACATCCTGGTGGGGCTCACCTCTCCCGACCGGGGGCAGGTATTCCTGGATGGCCGGGAAATCACCGATCTGCCCATGTACCTCCGGGCCCGGAGCGGTATCAGCTATCTGCCTCAGGAGCCTTCCGTCTTCCGCAAGCTGTCGGTTGACGACAACATCCTGGCCATCCTGGAAACGCTTCCCTACACCAGGGCTCAGAGGCGGAAACGGCTGGATGACCTGATTGAAGAGCTGGGGCTGATCCAGGTGCGCAAGAACCTGGGCGACGCGCTTTCGGGCGGGGAAAGACGGCGAGTCGAGATCGCCCGTTCGCTGGTCATCTCTCCGTCGTTCATTCTGTTGGATGAGCCCTTCGCCGGGATCGATCCGATTGCGGTGCTCGACATTCAGCGCATCGTCAACAGGCTGCGCGCCAAGGGCATCGGGGTCCTGATCACCGACCACAACGTTCGGGAAATCCTGAGGGTGACGGATCGCGCCTACATCATCAATGAAGGAAAGATCCTGCAGGCAGGAACCCCCCGGGAGTTGGCCTTGAATCAACAGGTGAAGCGATTGTACCTGGGAGAAAACTTTCGCTTGGAATAACAGCCATGGCTTTCCTGGAACAGCGGCTCAACCTCAAACCCGCTCAAAAGCAGGTGCTGACCCCCAGCCTGGTTCAGATGGTGGGCGTCCTGGCGCTCAACAAGCTGGAGCTTGCCGAAATGATCTCCCAGGAGATGATGGAAAATCCCGTGCTGGAAGAAGCCAGCGAGATCATGGACCCGAACGAGGACGGTCCCGCCAGGGAGGAGCGGGCTTCCGACCCCGCCGACAAGGAGATCATCGAGGTCACCGATTCGCAGAACGGCGAGCCCGACGATCCCTTTGAACACATCGACTTCGGAAGCTTTTTCGACGACTACCTGGACCCCGGCTACCGCACCCAGGCATCGGCCGAGGTCACCGAACGTCCCGCCTTCGAGAACTTTCTGGCCGAACCCACCAACCTCTACCACCACCTGCAGTGGCAACTGAGCCTGTCGGTGGCCCCGGAGCCCGTCCGCAGCGCGGCCGCCTCCATCATCGGCAACCTCAACCAGGACGGGTATCTGACGGCGGACCTCGAAGAAATTGCTGCTATCGGCGACCATGCCGCCGGGGAAGTTGCCCGAGCCCTGCAGTTGATCCAGACCTTCGATCCGGCAGGGGTGGGGGCGCGCGACGTGCAGGAATGCCTGCTGATCCAGTTGAAACACCTTCCCGGGGACCAGTCCATCCCCATCGAGATCGTCAGGAATCACTTGAAGCGGCTGCAGAACAAGCACTACGCGGAAATTGCCCGGGCCTTGAACAAGCCGCTGGAGCGGGTTCTGTCCCGGATCGGGATCATCCAGGACCTCGACCCCCGGCCGGGCCAGCGCTACAACAAGCCGGAGACCCGAGTCGTCGAGCCCGACGTGTTCATCGTCAAGGGCGAGAACGGCTATTCGGTGACCGTCAACGAGGACGATCTGCCTCAGTTGCGGGTATCCGGGCGATACCGAAAAATGATCAGCCGGGGCGGCATTTCCAAGGAAGGTCTGGAATACGTGAAAGAACGCTATTCCTCGGCCCTCCGCTTCATCAGGAACGTCGAACAGCGCAAGCGGACCATCATTCGTGTCTGCGAAGCCATCGTGCAGCGACAGACCGATTTCCTGGTCCGCGGCCTCGACCATCTGAGGCCCATGATGATCAAGGAGGTCGCCGAGGAGGTGGGGGTTCACCCATCGACGGTCAGCCGGGCGGTGGCCGACAAGTTCGCCCAAACCCCTCAGGGGGTCTACGAGCTGCGTTTTTTCTTCTCCGAAGGAGTTCAAGGACCTGCCGGGACTCTCATTCCGCTGACCACCGCCCGGCGCAGAGTCAAGCAGCTCATTCAGGAAGAAGACCCGACCAGGCCGTTGACCGATGAGCAGATCACGCGGAGACTGAACGGCGACGGCATCATGGTCACCCGAAGAACCGTGGCCAAGTACCGCGAAGACCTGAAGATCCTGAGCACGCATCAGCGCCGTGTCAGAACCCATTCGTTCTCGCGTCCCAAGTCGGCCCAGGCCAATCAATGAGCCGCCCGCGGCGGCGCCGTCCTCGGCCCCTCACGGCTGAAGCGGGCGGCTCCCAATGAGAAGCGGAGAGGGACCGGTCACGGGGGAGGACCCGATGCAGGTGGCCTATACGGGGCGAAACATTGAAGTCACTCCTGCGTTGCGGGATTTCACCGAGGGACACCTCAGGAAGATCCGCAAGATCCTGGGCGAAGCCATCCACGTTCACATGACGCTGACGGTTCAAAAGCACCGTCAGATCGCCGAGATCCATTTGCATTCCAGATCCCTGGACATCAACGGACTCGAAGAAACCAACGACATGCAAGCCTCCATCAACGCCGTGCTGGAAAAGGCCGAAAGACAGGCCTTGAAGCACAAGGGAAAGAAAATCACCAGGAAGCGCCACCCCGCCTCCCGCCCGTCCTCCAATTCCCCGAGCTCGAACCGGCCCCCGTCGCAAGCCCCACGGGTCATCAAGTCGAACGCCTTCGCCGCCAAGCCCATGACCGTCGAGGAGGCCGTCCGGGAAGTCAACGGCGGCGACGGCAATTTCCTGGTTTTCCGAAACGCCGAGTCCGAGAAAGTCAACGTCGTCTACAAGCGCAAGGACGGCAACTTCGGGCTGATCGAGCCGTAACCCCATGCAAGCCGGAAGTCCCTTCGTCATCATCACGGGTCTGAGCGGATCCGGCAAGGATACTGTCCTGAAGGCTTTTGAGGACATGGGGTATTTCTGTGTCGACAATCTCCCCCTGGAGCTGATTCCCAAGTTCGCCGAGCTCTGCAACCAGGCCCGGGCGCAAATCAAGCGCGCCGCCATCGTCATCGACGTGCGCGAAGGCGACGAACTGGCCAGATTCCCCGAGCTCTTCGAAGCCCTGAAGAAGACGCCCATGGCCATCACGCTGGTCTACCTGGAGGCCACTTCCGGCTCCCTGATCCGTCGCTACAGCGAGACCCGCCGGCCCCATCCGCTCAAGGGAGACGAGCCCATCGCCGCCGCCCTGGCCGAGGAGCGACGTCGCCTGGCTCCCTTGAGGCAACTGGCCGACCTGGTCATCGACACCAGCTCCTTCAACGTTCACGAGCTGAGGCGATTCATCGTCGACAAGTTCCAGCAGCGGGACTCGACGGCTCTCCTCATTTCACTGGTCAGCTTCGGATTCAAGCACGGACTGCCCGCCGAGGCCGACCTGGTCTTCGACGTCCGCTTCCTGCCCAATCCCAACTTCGTGCGCCATCTCAAGCACAAGAACGGGAACGACCCCGCGGTGGCCTCCTACGTTCAATCGTTCGATCAGACCCGGCAGTTTCTCCAACGCCTGGAGGACCTGTTCCTCTTCCTGATTCCCAACTACGCCATCGAGGGCAAGAGCTACCTGACGATCGCGTTCGGCTGCACCGGAGGCCGGCACCGATCGGTGGCGATCGCCAACCAGATCGGCGGGATGCTGAACCTGAAGGGCTACACCGCCAAGGTGCTGCACCGTGATCTGGCGCTCTCCTGAAAATCCCGTCTCCCCCCGAGCCAGCGACGTCGGCGTCCTGGAGGTCCGTCACGACTTCGAAGACTTCCGGCTGCGCATGCCTTACCGGTTCGGAGGCCGGACCATCACCCATCTCACCCTCCTGAATGCCTCCGTGCTGGTCCGGAACGGGCAAGGCCGTCGAGCCTGGGGGGCCGGCTGCATGCCGTTGGGCAACGCCTGGGCCTTCCCCTCCTCCCGGGTCACCCACGATCAGTCCCTGCGGGCGATGCGAGTGCTGGCGGAACGGATCAGCTCCGTCACCGCAGAACGTCCCCGGAGGGCCCACCCCATCGACCTCTACCGCAGCCTGGAGCCGCTCTACCTGGAGGCCGCCGCCCAGGTCGGCGCCGAGCATCGATTGGCCGAGCCCATTCCCAAGCTCTGCGCCCTGGTGGTCGCCAGCGCCTTCGACCTGGCCGTCCACGACGCCTTCGGGAAAGTCAACGGGGTGGACACCTACCACGCCTACGGCCCCGAGTTCATGGGCCGGGACCTCAGCCACTACCTGGGAGACGACTTCAAGGGGGAGTGGCTGGACCGCTACCTGCGCTGGAGCCCGGTCCCCTACCTGCACCTCTACCACTCGGTCGGCGCCTCCGATCCCCTGGACTCCCTGGAGGCCGCCCAGCCCCTGGCGGACGACCTGCCGCAAACCCTGGCGGAATGGATTGCCGCCGAGGGTCTGACCCACTTCAAGGTCAAGCTGAACGGGGGAGACCTCCGCCTGGACGTGAACCGCATGGTGGATATCGAGCGGGTGGTGAGCGCCGGTCAGGCGAAACGAAGAGTCCGGGATTGGAAGTACTCCCTGGACTTCAATGAAGGATGCCGGGACGTGGACTACCTGCTGGACTTCCTGGGAGAGATCGAGCGGCGGGCGCCGTCGGTGACGGCCCGGCTGCAGTACGTGGAACAGCCCACCTCCCGCAATCTGGCGGGCCCGCCCAGGATTCTCCTGCACCCGGCGGCCCGCAAGGTTCCACTGGTGGCCGACGAAGCCCTGGTGGACCTGGATTCCCTTCGGCTTGCCCTCGAGGTGGGCTACAGCGGCGTGGCCCTGAAGACCTGCAAGGGACTGTCCCAGTCCCTGCTGCTGGCCGCGGCCGCCCAGAAGCAGGGGGCCTACCTCTGCGTTCAGGACCTCACCTGCCCGGGATTGTCCCTGGTCCACTCGGCCGGCCTGGCCGCGCATCTGCCCGGGGTTCACGCGCTGGAAGCCAACAGCCGCCAGTACATCCCCGCCGCCAACCGGCGCTGGACGACGAAGTTCCCGGGCCTGTTCCGCATCACCGAGGGTCGTTTGGGCACGGCCGGCCTGACCGGAACCGGCCTGGCCCGCATTTCTCACCAGGTCGCTGGAGACAGCGCAAAAGTCAATGGTCTTCAGCACCTTGATTGACTTCAGGTCAAGGGCTTGCGGATTACAGACGGCGCTGGGCATGCCCTGGCTTGTCCTTTTCCCCTCAGCGCGTCCATGCTCGCTCGACCGTAGAAACCGCTACGCTCTTCGCTCCCGAGCACGCGCTGAGGGAAAAATTCCTGCGCCATCATCATGCCCCCTGGTGAGAAATGCGGGCCTGGGGACGGGGAAATGTTAACCCTCTATCAACGTCTCGAGGAAGGCGATGACGGCGGGCTCCATCCAGTCGCGGTCTCCGCTCACCTTGCACCGGATGACGCCCTGCTTGTCCACGATATAGGTCTCGGGAATCATGTGGGTGCCGTAGCGCTTGGCGACTTTCTCCTGGAAGTCCGCGTAGATTCCGAAACCGTAGGTGGTCTTCTCGAGAAAGGCGTCGATCGGTTCCCAGGAATCGTCCACGCTGAGGGCCATGATCTCCAATTGGGTCTCGTCCAACTCCTTGCGCAGCGACTCCATGGAGGGCATTTCCTCGACACAGGGAGGACACCAGGTGGCCCAGAAATTGATCAGCACCACCTTGCCTCTGAAGTCACTCAGCCGGTGCGCCTGGCCGCCCCGGTCCTGAACGACGATTTCCGGCGCCGGCCGGTCGAGAGCCACCATCCCGGGCAGGCAGGGGGAGCCGGAGCAGCCGGCCAGCACCAGACAAACCAGGCAGGCGACCGTTAAGCCGGGCGGAAGACGACTTGCAGCGACTCTGCCGTGACCCTCGTCCATGGGTTCCCTCCTGCCCCGCATTTCTCGCCGGCTCACACCTGCTTCAATCGGTGACCCAGCTTCTCCTTCTTGGTCTTGAGGTAGTTCCGGAATGTGTCCTGAGGAGGAATCTCGATGGGGATCCTCTCCAGAATCCGGATTCCGGCATCCTCCAGCGCCGTCAGCTTGCCGGGATTGTTGGAGAGCAGCCGCACCCGGGAAATACCCAGATCCTTGACGATCTCGGCGCAGGCGGAATAGTCGCGCGGATCGGCATCGAACCCCAACCGGTGGTTGGCTTCCACGGTATCGATTCCCTGGTCCTGAAGCTCGTAGGCGCGCAGCTTGTTGAGCAGCCCGATCCCCCGCCCCTCAGCCGGATGGTAGATGATCGCTCCCTGCCCTTCCGCCTGAATCATCCGCATGGCGACCCGGAGCTGCTCTCCGCAGTCGCATCGGGTCGAGCCGAAGGCGTCACCGGTCAGGCACTGGGACTGGATGCGGACCAGCGGCGCCGATGCCGCCGTCAGGGAGCCCTTCGACAGAACCACGTAGGACTCGGAGGCCGCACCCCCCCCGGCCTCGTAGCCAAGCAGCTTGAACTCACCGTGGGCGGTCGGCAGCACGGTACTGGCGATTCTCCTCACACCCATCCGGAGCCTCTCGAATCTGCCGCAAGAACGCCGAATCCTATTCGATGCGTCCACTGCTGTCAACTGGCGGCGGAGGGACGAGATCCGGACCGGCGGCAGGCGGGCGCTCACCCCAAAACCGCGCCAGTTCAGCCTCATAGGCCGTGGAGACCAGCTCGGCCGGAGAGGTCTCGTACCAGTCCCCGGGGAAGAGGCTCATGTAGTTTTCGTATCGGAACCGCTGGCCGATGAGCACGATGACTCCCCGATCGGTCTCGGAGCGGATGACTCGCCCCGCCGACTGCACCACCCGGTTCATCCCGGGGAACAGGCAGGCGTACTCGAAGCCCCGGCCGTACTGCTCTTCAAAGTATTGCCGCGCGAGGTCGAGCTCGCGGCCGACCCGGGGCAGCGCCGGCCCCACCACGATGACCCCGATGGCCAGATCTCCCGGATAGTCGACGCCCTCGGCGAATATCCCCCCCTGCACCCCCAACAGCAGGTGGGGCCGGCTGTCGGAGGCGAGCTCCTCCAGGAGCGCGTTGCGGGAATGGTCGCCCATGGTTCTCTTCTGAACCAGCAGGCGATAGCCCTGCGGACGGAGATGGGGCCGCACCGCGCCCAGGAACTCGAAGCTGGGGAAGAAGGCCAGGTAGTTGCCCGGGCGAGCGGCCACCACCCGTTCGATGATCCCTCCTACCCGGGGGGCGGTCTTTGCCCGGTGCCGGTAGCGGGTGGAGACCTCGGGGACCACCACCACCTTGCGATTCTCCGGGGGGAAGGGAGAAGGCAGGGAAAGCAGCCTGGCGTCCGGTTCGAATCCCAGCACGTCCCGGTAGAATTCCAGCGGCGACAGGGTGGCCGACATGGCCACCACCGAGTGAAAGGCCCGATGCCGCTTCCGGAGCTGCAGGGCGGGATTCAGGCAGAGGATGCGGAGCTGATGGGACCTCCCGGTCTCGTCGTAGAGATGAACGAACTCCTCCCCCTCGATCTCCAGCACGGTGCGGAATTCTTCCAGGCCGCGGGCCATTTCCAGGAACTCGTCCTCCCCGCGGGGAAGGGCGCGCCGCTTCGGATCCAGCAGGTAGCGGCGCAGCAGATCGTGGAAGCGGTCCCCCAGATCGTCAAAGAAGGACCTGTCCAGGCGGACGGGAAAGGGGTTGCCTTCCGAGCTCTGGCGGAAGTCGGCGCGCACCTCTCCAAAGTAGGACTCCAGGCGATTCAGACAGTCCACTACGTCCCGGGCGAAGCCGGCGTCTTCTGCTCCGGCATTCTCCTCCCTCTCCTCGGACCCGAACTCGATGGCGGCCTGGGACGCATCCGCCTTGCCCGCCCGGGCTTGCATCTTGCTCCTGAGAGCGCGAACCCTGCCCAGATCCAGCCGGGGGGAGTAGTAGTCCCGAGCCCGCCCATACAGATTGTGGGCCTCGTCGATGATCACCACCGCCGCGCGGCTGTCCCCGGAAAACCGGCGCTTGAGGCTGATCCTCGGATCGTAGAGGTAGTTGTAGTCGCACACCACCAGGTCGGCTTCCGGCAAGAGTTCCACCGACAGTTCGAAGGGACAGATTTCGTGCTCCACCGCCCTCTGGTAGACCAGGTCGGGGGTGATCACGGTGAAGTCCGCCAGGCTCCTCCTCAGGTCGCTGCCCTCCAGCTTGCCGTAGAAATCCCGGGCGTAGGCGCAGCGGGAGGGGTGGCAGCAGACCACGTCGTTGGCGCAGATCTTCTCCTTGGACCGGAGGACCAGGCCGGTGAAGGGACGTCCCGATCCATCCTCCCCGCTCCGCGCCTCCTCCCACAGGCTCAGCGTGTCGGCGACAATGCGCTGCTGGGTGGTCTTGGAGGTGAGAAAGAACACCGAGAGGCCGCGGCGGCGGCTGAACCTCAGGGCGGCGTAAAGCGCTGCCGCCGTCTTGCCGATGCCCGTGGGGGCGGAAGCCAGCAGGGGCCGGCCGGATTGGAGCGCCTCCTCGATGGCTTCCGCCAGCTCCGCCTGGCCTTCCCGCATGCAGGGATAGGGGAAGCGCAAGGCCGGCAGGCCCCGGGCCTCCTCCGCCCGGCGGGCGCTTCGCTGCAGTGGCGCCAGGAGCTCGCGGACCCGGCTTTCCAGAAACCGGTCCATGGCCGGAGCGTCCGGCTCCACCTCCAGGCAGCGGCGGCTCCGGTCGCTGCAACTGATGACGACCAGCCGCCCGCGAACTTCATCGGCCGGGTGAGTCTTCATCCAGAGATGGACGTAGACCTTCAACTGCAGCAGGTGGGCCGGGACCACCGGCGATTCCTCCCCGGCTTCCACCGGACCCAGCCTCGACTTGACCTCCTCCACCACCCAGCCTCCCCGGTCGCGATAGACGCCGTCCAGCCGGCCCTGAATCGTCACCCGGCATCGGTCGACCTCGAACTGGTAACCCAAGGGCGCCTCGGTCCGGTACCCGGGGAAAGCACGGGACTGGGCCGACTGATACTCCTGGTGGACTTCCCTGCCCAGCTCGCCCCGCAGATCCCGCAAGGGGACCAGGTTGAGGCTTCCGGAGCCGGCCGGTTCGGCGCAGAGGTCGCCCACGCTCAGGGTCAGGGTGCGCTGCCGGGGGTCGAATCTGACCGTCATGTCTCAGACCCTGTTCAGGAAAGGTAGCGCTCCAGACTCTTGAGCTCGTCGGCGGAATAGGGGTGTTCGAAGGCGCTGTCGGAGGGAAAACCCTGCTTCTTGAGAGAAAGCGAGGGAGGCGGGATTTCCCAACCTTCTATCTCCTTGCGGCTCACGGGAGCCCCCCCGCCCTCCAGGACGGACTTGAAACCCATCAGGAACATGGTGGCCTTCTCCAGCAGGTCGTCGCCCTGCTCGGGAGCGGTCCGTTTCACAATCATCTCCTGAATGACCAGTTGCATGGCATTCCAGGTGTTGTAGCGAAACCACCCGGGACTGGCGGGAATCTTGCCCTCGAAATCTCCGGAACGATCCCCGAACAGCCTCAGGTAGGCCTGGCCGTCCATGTCCGACTGCAGGTGGAGCTGCCCATAGAAGAAGCGGCCCTCCCGGTCCTCGTGGACGAAACTCAGCGCCCCGGGCGGCTTTCGCCAGTCGGGCGTCAGGTAGGAGGCCTGAAGGCACTTCCCCCGGCCCTTTTTCCGTTCCTCTCGCAAGACGGCGGCGATGTAGTAGATCCCATGGACGCCGTGGGTGTAGTAATCGCTCATCGAATTGTGAGCCGCATAGCCCAGGATACGGGGCATCCTGGAGGCCTTGTCCTGCAAATCCCCAACGCTCTCGGCGAATTCCCAGGTGGAACTGCTCATCAGCGGCGCCTGTCCCTGGCGAGCCGCCTCGACGATCAGCCTGGCTTTCTCGATGGAAGTCGAGAAGGGGCGATTCACGAAGGTCGGCATTCCCGCCAGCAGAAAGGGACGGGCCAGCAGGTGGTAGAGGGAGACCGCGGGCATGGCGTCGATGTAGACCCCGTCCACCGTCCCGACCATGTCCTCGAGGTTGCTGACGGTCTCGACACCCGGGAAGCGTTCCGCGAATCCAGCGGCAAAATCGGGCCGGAAGCTCCAGACCTTGGTGATGACCATGCCGTTGGTCCGCATCCCGCCGGGCGCCGGGTTCATGGTATCGGCCCAGACAGCCTGGGCATGACTGCCGTGAGCCACCACCATGCCGATCTCCACCAGGTCCTGCACGCTCCGCTGCCGACCGGCCGCCCCAAGGCCACCCGACAACAGGGAACCCGTCGCCAACCCGGTCCCTGAAACCTGTTTCAGAAAAGTGCGACGTTGCATGGGAACCTCCTTGCTTGGCACGCTCGTGTTTCGCCCCTTATGAACCGCCCTGTCGCATGGGACGTCGGCGCGCTTAAGTGACAAGTGAAGAGTGAAGAGTGGAGAGCTATTTGATCGAAACGCAAAGCAACTGGTCGGTCTCGGTGCAGTCCTTCCAATAAGCGCAGTCAGGTCACCAAGTGCTTGCCTGTTCCGGAAACCCTCGGCTCTCCACTCTCCACTCTTCACTCTCCACTTGCCTCAATCCAGGCCCAGCCCACTCGACCACTCCGCCAGGAGTTGCCGGGTGACACCGGCCCCGCCGCACACCACCACCAGCACGGTCTCGGCTCCCAGCAGCGGTTCCGCCCGGTCGTAGACTCCCGCCAGGGCGGCGCCGCAGGCCGGCTCCACCAGCAGCCGGTGGTCGTCTGCGAAGCGCAGCACCGCCCCCACGGCGGCCCGGTCCGACACCACCCAGGGGAGGACCCTGTGGGCTGCAAGGCCTCCAGCTTGAGCCAGACCCGCGCCCCCAGCCGCGCGCCGAGGGGCCGGGACTCCCACAGAGGCGTTTGTCGATGGAGCGGCTTCATCGGGATTGCCCCTCGGGAACGACCGGCAGGATGAGGTGGGAGGGCCGGGCGGCGTCCAGGTAGACCCTGTTGCGGGCCGCCTGGGAGCGGGTGTGCCGTCCCATGGGCTCGCCGGTGTTGGGGTTGACGTCGAAGCGAGGGAAATTGCTGCTGGAAACGTCCACTCGAATCCGATGGCCGGCCTTGAAGCAGTTGCTGGTCGGCGGCAGCTCGATCTCGATGGCATGGACCTCGCCGGGCCGCAGGAGCTCTTCCCTCTCGAACCCGTTGCGGTAGCGAACCCGGAGGATTCCGTCCACCAGGTTCAGATCGTAGCCCTCCGGATAGTCCGGGTTGGGAGGGTAGACGTCCAGGAGCTTGACCGTAAAGTCGGTATCGGGAGCGCTGGAGGCAATCCACAGCCTGGCGCTGATGGGGCCGGTCACCTCGACGTCCGCCTGAAGGGGAGGCGTCTGAAAGACCAGCACGTCCGCCCGCTGCGACAGGCGAGGGAACGGGGGGCGGCAGGCGAACAGCCCGGGCTGCTCTTTCTGGTCGGCGGCGCCTTCGGTCACCAGGCTGCGCATCCGGGCCCGGGCGGGGATGAACCCGGACCAGGGCGACCGGGCCAGCTCCCCCAGGGGAGCCAACTCGAAGATGCTGGTCATGGCCCCGGCAATGGTGGGCACGGGATGGGAGGGGTCGAAGGTGAAGCCGGCGGGCGCCTCGCCCGGAGGCGGCGGGGAGGGACTCAGCCCGCCGCCGCTGCGCAGGTAATAGGCGCGGTAGCGCGTGCGGGCCAGGGGCCACTCGTTTTCGCAGCGCCACTCCCCTCCATGGCTCAACCGCCCCTCTTCGGTCTTGCGGCCGCTGCCGCCGCCCATTCTGAAGAGGCGCACCGGGGGACCGGAGTCCGGCGGAAGAGGCGGGTCCTTCAGCCAGCCTTCGAACCAGGAGAGCCGTTCCCGGTTGTAGCGGTCGCGTCCCCAGGCCGCCTCGGAGCCGAAATCGACCTCTCCCGCAAAGGAATAGCCGGCGCGCATGCCCCCGTGAGTCCAGGGACCCATGACCAGCCGCTGCGGCGACCGGTTCTGCCGGGCCATGGCCGCGTAGTAGCGGGTGGTGGCGATGGCGAAGGGATCGTACCAGCCGCCGCTGTAGGTGCCCGGGATGTCGGCGTGGCGCTGAAAGTGCGGCTCGAAATCGTTGCTTTCGAGTCGCCAGAACTCGTCGTAAGCCCCCCGGCGATAGTAGTTCAGCAGGGTCTTTTCCAGGTTGGGGACCGCCGCCAGCGGGGTCTCTCCCGGCTGGAACGGCGTCCGGCGGACCCAGTCCCCCATCCGCTCCATGCCCTGCAGCACCTGCTGCCGGGCCGCCGGGTCGTCCCGGATTTCCTGGGCGTCACAGGCGTGCAGGAAGAGGGCGCCGAACATGTGGAGTTGCATGGCTCCGCCCCAGCGCACCTGGTGGGCATAGCTGTTGGTGGGGCTGACGTCGGGCCAGATGGCCCGCAGGTGGGGCGGGCGGTAGAGGGCCATGTGGGTCTGGACCAGGGCCAGATGGGAGCTGCCCATGGCGCCCACCCGGCCGTTCGACCAGGGCTGGGCCGCCATCCACTCCACCGTGTCGTAGCCGTCGGTGCCCGCCGTTTCGTTGACGGTGTGGAAATACTGGCCCGTTCCCTCGGATCGGTGTCGGCCGCGCAGGTCCTGCAGCACCAGCACGAACCCTTTCGGCGTGAAGCAGTGGGCCACTTCTTCGATGAGCCATTCCGCCTGCTTGTCGTAGGAGGTGCGCACCAGCAGGGCCGGAAAGGGACCCGGCAGCATCTCTCCGTCTCGGGCCGGCCGGTAGACGTCGGCGGCCAGGCGCACTCCGTCCCGCATGGGGATCATCTGATCCTTGAAGAGGGCCACCTGGTATGGCTCGAAAGGTCCCATCAGCGAGGCGCCGGGTTTCTCAGAATCAGGTTGTCGTGGCTGTCCACCTCCGCCAGGCAACCCGGATGGATGACGATGGTGGAGTCCAGCTCCACCACCACGGCGGGCCCCCCGATCCGGTGTCCCGGCTCCAGCCGGTAGCGGTCATAGAGGGGACAGGGGACGTAGCCGCCGCTTTCGGCAAAATAGACGGAGGGGGTGGCCTCGAGGGCCGAGGAGAGGTCTCGCCCGGCGGCCTTCCGTCGCCGCAGTCGGGGCTTTCGGATGCGGCCGACGGCCGCCAGCCGGAGGTTGACCAGCTCGACCGGCTCCTCGGGCGCGCTGAATCCGTTGGTCCGGTCGTGCTCCCGGTGAAACTGCTCGGCCGCCTGCTCGACCGTGGAGGCATCGACGCGGTTCTCGGCCCAGGGAACACTCAGTTCGTAGCTCTGTCCCACGTAGCGCAGGTCCGCCTGCCACCGGCAGTCGATGTCCCGCGCCGGCACCCCTTCCCTGTCGAGCGTCTCTCTTCCCTGAGCTTCCAGCCTGCGATAGGTCCCTTCCACGGCGGCCAGGTCGAGCCGGTCCAGCCGCTGGATCAGAGTGGTCGTGAACTCGTGCTTGAGGTCGGTGACCAGCAACCCCAGCGCCGAGGTGGTCCCCGGACTGGGGGGGATGATGGTGGTGGGCATCTCCATCTCGGCGGCCAGCCGGTTGGCATGCACCGGTCCGGCCCCGCCGAAGGCCACCAGGGCGAACCGCCTGGGGTCGTAGCCCCGCTGAACCGAGACCAGCCGCAGGGCGTTCACCATGGCCGCATTGGCGATCTCCACGATTCCGTGGGCGGCCTCCACCACTCCCATTCCCAGGACATCGGCGCATCTTTCCCGGATGGCCCGGCGGGCCGCCTCCACGTCCAGGGTGAGCCTGCCGCCCAGGAAGTGGTCCGGCTGCAGTCGTCCCAGAACCAGGTTGGCATCGGTTACGGTGGGCTCGCCGCCCCCCTGTCCGTAGCAGACGGGACCGGGCTCGGCGCCGGCGCTTCGGGGCCCCACCCGAAGGATTCCGCCCGAGTCCACCCAGGCGATGGACCCGCCGCCGGCTCCAATCTCCACCAGGTCGATCACGGGGGTGCGGATGGGATAGCCGGACCCTCGCTGGGCGCCGGTCCCGGCCTGAGCCGAGGAGCCCACCTCGTAGTCCTTGGTGATCCCGGGAGTCCCGTCCCGGATCAGTCCCACCTTGGCGGTGGTGCCCCCCATGTCGAAGGAGATGAGGTCGGGAAAGCTCAACTCCTTACCCAGGTAGGCTGCCGAGATGACTCCGGCGGCAGGCCCGGACTCCACCATGAACACGGGCCGGCGCCGGCCTTCGTCAAAGGTGAAGACCCCGCCGCTGCTCTGCATCAACAGCAGTTCGGCCTCCACCCCTTCCTGGCGCAGTTGACTCTCGATGCGCTGCAGGTAACGGGCCACCACCGGCTGGATGGCGGCGTTGATGACGGTGGTGCTGGCCCGGAAGTACTCGCGGAACTCGGGAGCCACCTCGCTGGACAGGGAGAGAGGGACCTGCGGCAGGGCCTGCCGCAGAATCCGCCCCACCCGCTGCTCGTGTTCCGGGTTGGCGTAGGCGTGAAGCAGGCAGACGGCAATCGATTCCACTCCCTCCACGGCCAGCCGAGCGGCCACCCGGGCCACGGCCGATTCATCCAGGGGCGTCACCACCTGCCCCCGGGCATCCAGGCGCTCGGGGACCCCGAAACAGAGGTAACGGGGCACCAGCGGCCGGGGCTTCTCGAACTGGAGGTCGTAGAGGCTGGGACGAATCTGGCGGGCGATCTCCAGAAGATCTCGAAAACCCTCGGTGGTGACGAAGCCGGTGCGGGCGATGGCGCCCTCGATGATGGCGTTGGTGGCCACGGTGGTCCCGTGCACCAGGGTGGTCACCTGGCCGGGTTCGACGCCGTTTTCGCCCAGAATTCGGTGAGCGGCTTCCAGCAGGGCCTTCGAATGGTCCCCGGGCGTGGAGGGGACCTTGCCGATCCGAATCTCACCGGTGGCGTCGTTGATCAGGGTGGCGTCGGTAAAGGTGCCGCCGATGTCGATTCCCAGCCGATAGGCCACTGGACCTCCTTCCTGCAACGACCGCTGTTTCGCCCTTTATGGGCCGTCCCGTCGTATGGGACGGCGGCGCGCCTGGGTGAAAAATGAAGTTTGAAGTGAGAAGTTTGAAGTTTGAAGAGTTGTTCCATCGACACGCAACGCATCTTGTCAGTCTCGGCACAGTCCTTCAAATAAGTGCCGCCCCTGCCCTGCCGGGCAGATCATTCGAGGAAGAAACTGTCGATCGAATTTGAAGACGAACCACAAATGGACACAAATAGACACGAATACGGACGAACCTCCTTCAATGACCAGCGGCACCACAATGCTTCAGGAACTTTGTACCCTTGGTATGACTTCGTCTTCCTTCGTAGAGCCCCTCGAAATTGGTTGTGACACCTCCCCAATCGACACCTCGTCAATCATAAGAGCCACTTGCAAAATTCGGCAGATGGATGTTTACCGAGAATGGCCACAAAAGGCACAAAAACACAAAAAGAACCATCGGATCGGCAAGGCTCGAGTTCAAGAAACTCGTTTTGTGCCTTTTGTGGTGAATGCCGGAGCCGGTAGGCCGCCTCAATGTCATTCCCGATTGGGAATCTTGCAAATGGCGCATTGTTGATTGGTGTTCATTCGTGTCCATTCGTGGTTCGTCGTTTTCCTTTGTGGATAACTCTTGTCGGACCTTCGCGCCCCTTCGTGGATAGCTCTTTTTTTGTTTCAGACAAGTTCATCAGGTGCTAGCTCGTTCCCGAAATCCTCTACCGACCACTCGCCACCCTTCACTCTCCACACTTCTCACTTCAAACTTCGCGAAGCTCCCGGGTACCCTTCTCGTCCAGGCGGAGGGTGGCCGGGTCGACAGCTACCCGGTAGACCTGCCGGGCCCGCTCCGGGCCGACCTTGCCCTCCCGCACGTCTCGGGCCACGGCTTGCGGGTCCCGTTGGCGAGGGTCCCCGTAGCCGCCCCCGCCGCAGGTGCGGTAGCTGACCACGTCCCCCGGCTGGAGCTGGAGCGTTACCTTGGAGCCCAGCCGGGTGGCCGCGCCCTGCGGATTCAGAACATAGCTGGCCTTGCGGCCGGGCAATCCCCCGAACAGACCCCAGGGGCCCCAGCGGTCCCGGTCCGCCAGGATGGTAAAGGAGACGGCATGATCGGGGAAACAGTAATCGCGGCGCAGCCCCAGGCCGCCCCGCTGCCGGCCGGCCCCCTCCGATTCCTCCACCAGCTCGTAGCGCGGAATCCGGACCGGATAGTTGATTTCGATCTCTTCGATCGGAGCGTTCTCGGTGTTCTGGCCGTGGGCCTGCACGGCATCGGGACCGTCGCGGGAGGCCCGTCCGCCGTAGCCGCCGGCAATGGCCTCGTAGAAGGCGTAGAGCTCCCCCGTCCCGGGGTCGGCGCCGCCGAAACCCACCTGGCACTGCATGGCCTTGGTGCCGGCCGGGACCCGCTCGGGCAGAGCCGGCGCCAGGGCCTTGAACATCACGTCGGTCAACCGCGTCTGGGTTTCCCAACCGCCCACCACCGGGGCCGGAGGGCGGGCGTGGACCACCGTGCCGGCAGGGGCCCTCAGGCTCACCAGGCGGTAGAAACCGTGGTTGACCGGCACGTCCGGATCGATCAGGCACTTGAGGACGTAGGCGCAAGCCGAATAGGTCATGGCATGGGTGGAGTTGACGGGGGCGGCCCTCTGAGGGTCGGAGCCGCTCAGATCGAACAGGACCCCCGTCTCGTCGATCACCACCCGGGCCGCCAGATGCACCGGCCGGTCGGTGAAGCCGTCGTTGTCCACGACACCCTCGGCGGAAAACTCCCCGTGGGGCAGGCGGTCCAGCTCCCGGCGCGCCCGCCGCTCGGTATAGGCCAGCAGCTCCTGCTGGCAGGCCCGCACCGTTTCGGCGCCCCAGCGGTTCAACAGGTCTTTCAAGCGGCGCGCCCCAGTGACGTTGGCCGCCATCTGGGCCCGGAAGTCTCCGGCCGTCTCGTACCGCGAGCGAATCTGGGCCATGACCAGCGCAAACAGGTCCTCGACCACCTCCCCTCCCCGCACCAGCTTGATGGGAGGAATGATGATCCCCTCCTGGAAGACTTCCCGGAAAGCGCCGATGCTGGCCGGGGCCCCGCCGCCCACGTCCACGTGATGGGCCAGGTTGGCCACGTAGCCGAAGCATTCTCCCCCGACATGGAGGGGCGAAATGAGCGTCACGTCGTTCAAATGGACCCCGCCGGAATAGGGATCGTTGGTCAGGATGGCGTCTCCCTCTCCCAGCTTCTCGGCGCCGAACTGCCGGACAGCCCTGGGCACCAGCTCCACCAGCGACCCCAGGTGGACCGCCTGTCCGAAGGCCTGAGCGATGGGCCTCAGCTCGTGGTCGAAGTAGGCGCAGGAAAAGTCGGCCCGGGTCTTGATGTTGGTGGAATAGGCGCTGCGCCTCAGCGAAACCGCCATCTCCTCGGTGGCTTCCACCAGGGCGTTGCGGATCACTTCGAATTGAATCGAGTCCAGTTGAGAGGGCATCCCTGAATCTCCGGCCGGCCGAGGCGTCGCCGAAGCGGCCACGGAGGGCCGCCACACGGCTGCGGCCCCCAGTCTAATTCAAAGCCCGCTACGGGGTAAAAGGTTGAGTCAAAGCAGGATGCCCCCTCGCCTTGTGGTTTAACGGGGGTAACTTGCATAGATACACAGGATTTGCAGGATGGCCTTCGGGAGTCCGGCGTCCTGTAGTCGCGGCCCTCATTTAACCGATTATTAACATCGATGCACAGGATTTACAGGATTTGGTTCTGGGTGGTCTGGTGTCTTGTAATCCCGGGTATCCGCACACCCGCAACGGATCATCGCCCGACTCGGCTCGTCCTGCAACAACTTCCCGTCCTGTTAATCCTGTGCATCCTGTGCATCGATGTTTTTGTCTTTGCTCATCAACCAGTCTATTCGTGTTCATTCGTGTCCATTCGTGGTTCGCCGTTTTCCTTTGCGGATAACCCCCACTGTGGGTTTTAGCTTCGGGTGCGGCAACCTCTCTTGCCGTTTATCCTGTTGATACTGTGTATCCATGTTTCTATCCTTGTTACCGTCACCCGTGGTTGCGGCACGCACGAAGTCACTTTGACAAGGCGCCACCAGTAGGCGTTCCACGAGATGGTCGAATTCCCAAAGACGTTCCGCATCCGGCAGCACTTCGAGGGACCCGAACTGGCTGACGCCGCCGGAGCAGTCGAATCCGAGCTGGCCGCTCTCTCCCTGAGGGATTGGGTCAGGCCCGGCCAGACGGTGGCCATTACCGCCGGAAGCCGGGGGATCGCCAACATCGGCCCGATCCTCCGGGCCGCGGTGCGACACTTCCGGCAGCTCGGCGCCAGCCCCTTCATCGTCCCGGCCATGGGAAGCCACGGCGGCGGCACCGCCCAGGGGCAGCGCAACATCCTGGAGTCCTACGGAATCACCGAGGACTTCTGCGGCTGTCCCATCCGATCCAGCATGGAAACCGTGGTGGTCTGCCGGGCCGCCGAGGGCTTTCCGGTCCACTTCGACAAGCAGGCCTACCGGGCCGACCACGTGGTGGTCTGCAACCGGGTGAAGCCCCACACGCTCTTCACCGGCGAGGTCGAAAGCGGCCTCATGAAGATGATGCTGATCGGGCTGGGCAAGCACGACGGCGCCCGAGTCTACCATCGCGCCATCAAGGACTACAGCTTCGCACAGATCGTGGGCAGCGTGGCCCGGGAGGTCCTCTCGAAGTGTTCCATTGTGGCCGGGCTGGCGGTGGTGGAAAACAGCTACGGGCGCACCGCCGGCATCCGGGCGCTCCGGCCCGAGGCTCTGCTGGAAGGAGAGAAGGCCCTGCTCCGCCAGGCCAGGCGCTGGATGCCCCGGCTTCCCTTCCAGGCGGCGGACATCCTGCTGGTGGACGAGATCGGCAAGAACATCAGCGGTTCGGGGCTGGACCTGAACGTGGTGGGCCGCAAGCACCTGTGGCACAGCCCGGCCGAGCACGAGGTCCCCAAGATCCGGATCATCGCGGTCCGCGACCTGAGCCCCCTGACCCATGGCAGCGCCGTCGGCATCGGGACGGTCGAGTTCTGCCGCCGCCGAGCCCTGGACAAGATGGATGTGGGCATGACCCGGGTCAATGCCCTGACCGGAGGCTTCGCCATGGAGGCCATGATTCCCCTGGACTATCCCACCGACCGCGAAATGCTCCAGGTGATGCTGTCCCAGATCGGCCTCACCGAGCCGCCCGAGGCCAGGCTGCTCTGGATTCGCAACACCATGTCCCTGGCCGAGGTGGAATGTTCGGCCGCCTACCTCGAAGAAGCCCGCGGTCGCAAGGATCTCGCCATTCTCACCGACCCGCGCCCCCTCTCCTTCAATGCGGACGGAAACCTGGACGACCGCCACATGCAGGCCGGCGCTCAACTCAGGGCGGCGGCGCGACTCGGGTCATAAGCGGCAGATCGGGCGACTTGGAGAAACCCCCGAAACCGCTTGCATGGGTCCCGAGCCGCTCGGTAAGATCCCCCCAACCGGCAGGAACCGGCAGATCTTCCCAGCCGGGCACTCACTCCAACAACGGGCCTGTAGCTCAGAAGGATAGAGCAGCGGTTTCCTAAACCGAAGGTCGGGGGTTCGAATCCCTCCAGGCCTACCACCCTCAGATCCAAATGGCAGTCAACAGGGACAAGCCAGATCAGACGAGCGGAAGGCATCGACTGGGTCTGGGAGCACCGTATCAACGACCTCGGAAAGTTTGGACTGTAGATGATGAAGAAAGCAGTTGCAGAATTAGAGGCGCGGAGGCTGGCCTTGCAGGAGGACCTGGATGCGAAGAGGGACTTGGCCGTGCGGAACCGGATGGGACAGTTCGCGACGCCGCCCGGACTGGCTGTCGACATGCAGCGTTGTGCGAAGGCGTATCTCAGTAAGAACGAGAGAGTGCGGTTTACAGACCCGGCGGTCGGGACGGGCTCTTTTTATTCGGCGTTGCTGGACGTGTTCCCGAAAAGCCGTATCGGCGCTGCTGTGGGGTATGAGATCGACCCGCACTACGGCAGACCGGCGGCAAAACTGTGGGGAGAGACGGGGTTGGATATCCGTCTGGAGGACTTCACGCAGGCCGAAGCGCCGGTGGCTGCCGAAAGATTCAACCTGCTGATCTGTAACCCACCCTATGTGCGGCATCACCATATCGTCAACGGCGAGAAACAGCGGTTGAAGCTGCGCACTCAGGACGCCTGCGGGGTGAAGATCAGCGGACTGGCCGGGCTGTATTGCTATTTCCTCGGCTTGAGCCATAGGTGGATGGCCGATGGAGGTCTAGCGGGATGGCTGATCCCGAGCGAGTTCATGGACGTGAATTACGGCGCCTCGGTGAAGCGCTACTTGCTCGACAAGGTGACCCTTCTGCACATTCATCGCTTTGATCCGAATGATGTGCAGTTCGGTGACGCGCTTGTGTCGTCAGCGGTGGTGTGGTTCCGCAACAAACCACCTCGAGTAGGGCAGAAGGTGCGATTCTGTTATGGCGGAACGCTGGAGCGACCGAAGCTGGAACGGTTGGTGCCGGTCGAGAGATTACGCCGCGATCCGAAATGGACCCGCTATCCGATGAAAGAAAACCATGAAGCGTCTGAGGGTCCGGTACTAAGCGATTTCTTCAAGATCAAACGGGGGCTGGCTACGGGCAACAACAACTATTTCATCTTGTCGGCACAGGAGATCGAGCGGCGCGGGCTGCCGATGGAAGCCTTCAAGCCGATCCTACCAAGCCCGCGCTATGTGCCTGATGACGAGGTCCAGGGCGATCGGACTGGCAACCCCATTCTGGAACGGCGTTTGTTCCTGCTTGACCCTCCGTGGACGGAAAACAATATCAGGGAACGCCACCCCAAGCTGTGGGCCTATCTGGAAGAAGGCAAAGCAGAGGGTATCGCTGATCGCTATCTCTGCCGGCATCGGATGATTTGGTACACGCAGGAAAACCGGCCGCCCGCTCCGTTCGTCTGCACCTATCTCGGCCGAAGCGACAAAAAGAGCGGCAGGCCGTTTCGTTTCATACTGAACAATTCAAAGGCGACCGCCGCAAATGTGTATTTAATGTTGTACCCGCAGGGGCCTATCAAGCGCGCGCTGCAGGATCGGCCGAAGCTAAAACGTCAGGTTTGGGAACTCCTAAACAAAATTTGCCCGCAGGCGATGCTTGGGGAAGGTCGTGTCTACGGTGGCGGACTACACAAGTTGGAGCCAAAGGAGCTGGGAAACGTCCCAGCGGAGGCGATCATCAAGCTGTTACCCGAGTCGTCCCGGCCGCGACGCGAAAAGCAAGGTGATCTGTTCGAATTCCCGTGAAACATAGTCAGTCCAGGTCAGTACTGTCCGGTTGATACTCGCACAATATCAACTGTTTACAGGATTGGATGCCTTTTTGTTGCACTTCTTGTTGCACTCGCAAATTTGGGCAACATCGTAGCTACCACTCATCTGTTCCTCTCGAAGATCTTGACCCCATCAGGTCAGGATACCACCACCTCTGACTCAGGACGTGTCGCTTCAGGACGTGCAGCATTTGGCCGGCCACGCCAAGACCGCTCAGCGGCTATGACTGCCAGCGAAGGCGGGTTGCGCGGAAAATTGTGGAGAGGATTTCTGTGTGAGGCTCTGGTACCGGATAGATCTTTCCGCCTGAGGGGCGATTTCAGGTGAAACTCAAGGTGCTATGGGTCGCCAGCCCCTCCACAGGCGACGCGGGGCTTCTTTTTCAGTGCGATAGGGACTAAATTACCCAGTGACTAACCAAGGTCTTTTTCAGCAAGCGAAAGGAAACAACGGATGAGCGGAAGATTAACTTTCAAAGAACCTGAAATCCAAAGACTCTTTGGCCACGAGGCAGCAGAAGATGAAACACTATCTCGGTTGCGGGAATATTATTTCAAGACAACGACTTACGAGCAAGTAGTAACAGAGTTGCCGCTAAGAATCCTTGTTGGACACAAAGGGATAGGGAAATCCGCATTGTTTCAAGTGGCAATGGCTGAAGACCAAGATGCAGGTCGAATAGCAATACTCATAAAACCTGACGACGTGGCGTCGTTAGTAACGGATGTGTCGGAATTCCTAACTACTGTTCGTGCTTGGAAGGAGGGTCTTCTGGAAATCGTGTCAAAGAAAGTGCTCGACTCGATTGGTGCATACAATCTCGATATCCGAGAAGGAATAAAGAAATTAGGCGGTCAAGCGATCAGTTTCATCCAAGATTCTGTTCGAAACACAAAGTACCTAGTACCGCATATCACTTAAAGATTCGGATACAGGCGTTTCAGTTTAGTGCGGGCATCATGAGTTGTGAAATGCCAATTGATCTTGGCTTGTCGGTTGTTGCGATCCTGTTGCCAAGCGGCGATCTCGCGACGCAGTGTTTTCAGGTCTCCGATACGTCGATTAAGACATTGCCCGCTCAAGGCGCTCAGTTCGATTTCGGCCATGTTCAGCCAACTGCCGTGCTTGGGCGTGTAGTGGATCTCGAGGCGTTCGGCCAAGCTGCGAGCCTCCTGCGGGGCAAAGGTCTCATAGAGCGATTCGATTCCATGGGTGTTGAGGTTGTCCAGGATCAAGACCACCCGCTCCGCCTGCGGGTATCGGGTACGCAACATGCCCTGAATCCAGCGGGCCCAGTCCCGGCGGGTGCGACGCTCTCCGACCTCGACATGCCGCCGCCCGGTCAAGGGCTCCACTTCCAGGAAGACCTGCGCGACACCGCAACGCACGTACTCGTGCTCCCAACGCTCGGGATGGCCGGGCTCGAGCGGCAGTTTCTCCCGCACTTCCTGGATCAGTTGCTTGTTGGTTTCATCCATGCAGACGACCGGCAGCCGCTCCGTATAGGATCGAGCGTAGACGGCGAGCAGGTCTTCCATGCAGGCGACGAACGCCGCGCTCGCCTGGGGCGGAATCCGCCAGTACTTCTTCAGGTGAGGCTGCAGTTCGTTTTTTTTAACAGACGCTGGACCGTCATCGGCGACACCTGCGGCGCCAAGCCCAACTCGACCACCTTCTCGGCCAGCAAACGCACCGTCCAGCGACGCCGCCCCTGCGGGGCCGGCGAGCAGGCCAGCGCGATCAGCCGCGCCTCGAACGCCCCATCGAACTTCACTTCCCGTGGCGGGCGCTCACGCCGCTTGCGCTGCAAGGCGGCCGTGAGGCCCTCTTCGACGAAGCGCCGTTTCAAATGCTCGACCGTCCGTGCGGTGACGCCCATCGCCTCGGCCGTCCGGACTACCGTCCAGCCCGGTCCCTCCGGCCCCTGGTCGCACAGCAGCAGGGCTCGTGCGTAGAGGAACCTCTTGGCACTGGTCTTGCCGGTACGCGTCAACGCCTGAAGTTCTTGCCGCTCTTGCGCGGTGAGTGTCACTCGGTAACGGGGTGCCATGGAAAACCCTCCTGAGTTTTCCATGACTATAACACAGTAACCGTAGTTTTAAGTGTTACACGGTACTAGACCTCACTCCCACCAAACGCCGACTGCGCGACAATCTCCTCGCGAATAAACCGATATCAATCTACATAGACGACTTAGACCGAGGCTGGCAAGGAAAACGTACCGACATCCATAGGATTTCCGCGTTGCTCAACGCAGTTAGAGATCTGATCTCGGACAACCCGCTGATGCGCTTTCGGATCAGCCTTCGGTCGGACGTTTACTATTTGGTGCGTACCTCCGACGAGTCTACCGACAAGATCGAAGGCTCCGTAATCTGGCAATCATGGACCAACCATGACATTTTCGTTCTTCTTCTAAAGAGGATCGAGACCTTCTTTGGGAATCCACTTGACGTAGAGCATTGGAGGACGCTCCGTCAGGGGCAACTAGCGCCCATGCTTGACAAGGTCATGGAGCCACGATTCCGCGGGACTGGGCATTGGGAGAACGCTCCGATACATCGCATTCTAATGTCTCTCATCAGAAAACGCCCGAGAGATTTGGTAAAGCTGTGCAGCCTCGCTGCAAGAAATGCCCGTGCTCACAACGCCACCATAATCAAGACTGAGCATTTCGAGGCGATTTTTGAGGAATATTCTCAAGGTCGTATACAAGACACGATCAATGAATTTCGGTCGGAACTGCCGGCCATCGAGGAACTCCTTCTCAACATGAAACCGAACAGAAAGGAGCGGACCGCCGCAATAGGATACACATACACAACCGATGCTCTTCTCAAGAAGATTCAGCAGGTGATGGAAATGGCCTCGTTCAGGACTCCAACCGGATCAACTCCAACCGCCAAGGAGTTGGCAGCCTTCATGTACAAGATCAATTTTTTAACCGCACGAAAAGACGATGGCGACAAGATTACCCGGAAGTATTTCGAAGAGAGTCGATATCTTTCGAGTACGCTCGCGGACTTCGGCTTTGCTTGGGAAATTCATCCGGCGTACCGATGGGCTCTTCAGCCGAGTGACATCGGAGCCATCTACAGCAGTGTCCAACTGTCGAACAATGACTAGGGGACAGCACTGTCCGGTTAAGCTTTCAAGACTTCGATGTAACCAGTTTATTTCCATAAGTTTACGAGCAGAAATGACTGTTTTCGACTTCAACGCGCCGCAGCATGTCAGCCATACTATCTCCACGTTCATGTGGAAAGGAGTGGCTGATGTACACGGGACAAATGGTGTTCTCCCAGTTGATGGATTTTCTGCCCAGGCACGAGTTCAACCAGTGCGTTCGTCGCTATCAAGGCAACTACCGGGTGCGCAAGTTCTCCTGCCTCGATCAGTTCCTGTGCATGGTCTTCGCCCAATTCACCTATCGGGAGAGTCTGCGCGACACCGAAACCTGTCTGCGCGCCGTCGAGTCGAAGCTCTATCATGCCGGCATCCGCGGCCGAGTCTCCCGAAGCACCTTGGCCGACGCCAACGAGAGCAGAGACTGGCGCATCTGGGCCGACTTCGCCCAGGTGTTGGTGGGCAGGGCCAGACAACTCTATGCCGGAGAGGACTTCGGCCTCGCCTTGCAACAGAGCGCCTACGCCCTGGATTCCACCAACATCGATCTGTGTCTTTCGTTGTTCCCCTTGGCCATCTTTAACAAGGCTTTCAGCTACACTTTTATTATCAACACCTTACGCGGAACTCAAGACCGACATGTTCAAGGTCGCCGTGGGCGTGGCTATTGCAGTCATCCTGGCCAATGCCACGATGACCATCGCTCTGATCCGCTTCCTCGCCTAGCCGTCGAATCCAATACCAACCCGTTACGTAACGGCCATGGGACTGAGCCACGCGGAACGCCAACGGCGGCATCGAGAGCGCCTCAAGGCAGGGCAACCGCCGCCCCGCGTGCGCTACCGCCGTCCCTAAAGATAAGTGGTCACCGGGCCGGCGGGGCCAGGTCTAAGGAGGGCCGCTTCAGTGGGATGGCTCGGGCCTCTCCCTCGCGAATCCGGTAGAACCCGTCCGGGGAGAGATCGGAGAGGGTCTGGGTCTGGCCGGTCGCGGGCCAGTAGACTTCCACGGCCTTGATCCCGGTCGCCCGGCCCAGTCCGATCTCCTGCTGCAGGCTGGAGGCCCCGAAGCTCCCGCCGGTGGATACGGTGGCGTGAATGTCCCTGTCGCCCTCTTCGGTCTCCACCGTCACCTTGATGCGCGCTCCCAGGGCCATGCGATTGGTCTTCACCCCTTCCAGGAGGAGAGTGATCCAGCGGTTGCCGTGCCCGGGATTGAGGAAGAGCAGGTTCTGGTAGACGTCCCCGGAATACCACCCCCCCATCACCGTGTAGATGTCCTGGTCGCCGTCGTTGTCGATGTCGCCGAAGGAGACGCCGTGGCCCTTCTGGAGATGGCCGAATCCTCCCGAGGTGGTGACGTTTTGGAAGACCTTTCCCTGGTGGTTGCGAAACATCTGATTGGGAATGAGCGTCCGCAGGTCGGGCTCTCCCGTGCCCAGATAGCAGTCCGGGAAACCGTCGTTGTCCAGGTCGCCGAAATTGGCTCCCATGGTCAGCAGCGCCCGCTCGAGGCCCGCTTCGCGGGAAACGTCCCGGAAGGTTCCGTCCCCGTTGTTGCGGAAGAGGCGTGAGAACTCGCCCTGGTGGGGCAGTCCCAGGAACGCCTTGATCGCCTCCTCCAGCGAGCCCGAGAAATCGGGCTTGAGCGAATAGCCGGCCACGAACAGGTCCTGCCAACCGTCGTTGTCGTAGTCCCAGAACCAGGTGGCGAAGCTCTTGCGGGGTTCCCCGACCCCGGCATGGCGGCTCACCTCCACGAATCTCCAGGACGGCTTTCCTGAGGCGCCCTCCCCGCTGGAGGGGCCGGGGCCGTCATTGCGATAGAGCAGGTTGCCGGCGTCCATGCGGGACAGGTAGAGGTCCGGGTCGCCGTCGTTGTCGTAGTCCCCCCAGGCCACCCCCTTGACGTAACCGGCCCGGGCCAGTCCCAGGGCAGCGGCCAGGTTGGAGAAGGTCCCGTCGCCGTTGTTGCGATAGAGCTCGCAGGGATGAATCTCGCTGCCGGTGGACTCGTTGCCGATGAAGAGGTCCAGGTGGCCGTCGTTGTCGTAGTCGGCCCAGGCGGCCGCCTGGGTGGGGTGGTAGCTGAGCAGACCGGCCGCCTCGGTGACATCCTCGAAGGTGCCGTCTCCGTTATTGCGCAACAGGGAGTTGGGATGGTCTCCCAGGCCCTGCAGCCAGGCCCCCCGCAGCACCAGCACGTCCGCATAGCCGTCGTTGTCGTAGTCGGCCTGGGAGATGTTGAGGCCTCCCACCTGCCCTTCCAGGCCGGCGGCCCGGGTGCGGTCGCTGAAGCTGCCGTCGCCGTTGTTGCGGAAGTAGCGCAGCGGGTCCCGCATCCCCCAGGAGGAAGCCATGATGTCCAGGAAGCCGTCCCGGTCGAAGTCTTCCAGGATGCTGCCCCCGGACAGCGCCGTCACGTCCACGCCCAGCCGGGGCGCCACCTCCCGGAAATGCCCGATATCGTGGTCGGAGGCCAGGATGTCCGCCGGGATGACCCATTGCGGCGAGACCTTGGCCGGATGCTCCCCCAGGGTCATGTAGGCCAGGTTGAGCAGCCAGCGATGCCCCAGATTGCCGGGATCGTCCGAGAGGAGCTGGAGCAGGACAGGAATGGCCCCCCGGGAGCCCCGCTGCAGCCGGTGCCGGCCCGATTCCCGGACGGGAAGAAAACAGGAGTGCTCTCCGTGGGCGGCGATGCAGTTTTCCTGCTCGCCCAGCCGCAGAAAGGCGACCGCCAGCAAATCCCGGATCACGGCAGCGGTCTCCCCCGACAGTCGCCAGGGCTGCCGCCCGACCCAGGCCTGCAGATCGGTCAATTCCTCAATGGCAGCCTGGCTCTGCCCGCTCCTGAGAAGCTTCAGCGCCACCTGAAGCCGCAGGCCCGTTTGTTGGCGCGGATCTTCGACGGTCCGCAGGCGCCGGCGAAGCTGCGCCACCGCCCGGGTATTCATGGGGTGATCGGGAAAGAAGTCGGCGTTGCGGGCCAGTTGGGCCAGCCGGGCAGCCATGCGCCGGGAGCCGGGTCCGGCCTCGGCCGCCAGATCGCCTTGAAGGCAGAGGACGGCCATCAGGCAGCTCAGCAGGGCGGCGATCGGGAATCTGCCGGACATGGCGGGCTACTCCACAGCCGGGCGGGGACCGGGGACGCTCGAGTACTCGGAGGCGCGACCCTCGGTCACCTGCAGGATTCGATTGGCGGGAACGTCCCTGAGAACTTCCTCTTTCCCGCTGGGCCAGCGAATCCGGATCTCCTCCACCCTGGAGGCCTCCCCCAATCCGAAATGGGCGCGCGGATCGCCGGCCGACAGGTAGCTTCCCCCGCCCGTGACCTGGTCGGTCTGGCTTCCGGCGGCCGTGGTGAGGGTCAAGCGGGTCCCCACGGCGTCCCGGCTGCTGTCGGTGCCGGTCAAGCGGAGCTGGATCCAGTTCCCGCGGGCGCCCACCCGGTTGATGAGCAGGGCCGGCTGGGCCCCGCAGTTGCTGACGAGGACGTCGATGTCCCCGTCGTTGTCGATATCTCCCAGGGCCAAGCCGCGACCTACCCGCGGCTGCCCGGCGGACCAGCGATAAAAGGGCTCGTGCTCCAGGAATCGCCCCCCCCGGTTTTCGAACAACTGATCCGGTTGGGCATGGGAGAGGTCGGGCTGGATCTTTTCGATATTGTCCACCACGTGTCCGTTGACCACCAGCAGGTCCCGGTCACCGTCGTTGTCGAAATCCAGAAAGCCGGCGCCGAAACCCAGCAGAAAACGATCCTTCCGCGCCAGGCCGGACCTCCAGCGCTCGTCCCCGAACAGCCAGTTTCCCTGGTAGCGGTAGAGGGCGTTGGTCTCCAGGTCGTAGTTGGTCACGACGATGTCGAGGAGGCGGTCTCCGTCGTAGTCGGCCGCATCCACGCCCATCCCGGCTTCGGCCTGGGCCTGGCTGTTGTAGCCGGTCCCCGAAAGAAGCGTGACGTCGGCGAAGGTCCCGTCCCCGTTGTTCCTGAACAGAAAATTGCGGACCGAGTCGTTGGCCACGTAGAGGTCGACCCATCCGTCCTGGTCGAAATCGGCCGCCACCACTCCCAGGCCCTTGCCCTCGGGGTTCAGGATGCCGCCGGACCGGCTGACGTCGCGGAATTTGCCATCGCCCAGGTTCCGGTAGAGACGGTCGGCCACCCCCCCGTAGTGGCGCGGATGGCAATAGGCCCGGACCCCCTTCATCTCGCAGGGCGGATTGCGCTCGAAGGTCGCATCCAGGTAGTTGACCACGTAGAGGTCGGGGGCTCCGTCTCTGTCATAGTCGAAGAAGGCGGCGCTGGTGCTCCATTCGGCGCCGGCGACGCCCGCCCCGGCGGTGACGTCGCTGAAGGTGCCGTCGCCGTTGTTGCGGTAGAGCCGGTTGGGGCCGAAACAGGTGAGGTAGAGATCGGGGTCCCCGTCGTTGTCGTAGTCACCCACGGCGACTCCCATGCCGTAATCGGCGGTCGGCTCCAGGCCGGCCTCAGCCGTCACCTCCTCCAGCCGCCCGCCGCCCAGGTTGCGATAGAGCGCGTGGGGTCTCGGCTCGAACGGCGCAGAATCGGGCGTGCGGCCGCCGTTGATCAGCAGCACGTCCAGCCTGCCGTCGCCGTCGTAGTCGAGCAGGGCGCAACCCGATCCCATGGTCTCCACCAGGTGCTTCTGCGGAGAGGCGCCGTTCTGGTGGCGAAAATCGATGCCCATCTCCCGGGTCCGGTCGCTGAAAGGCAGGGCCGGGTCCGCCGGAACGGCATCGCCGGAAAAGCCAAGAAGACAGAGCGCCGGCAACACCATGCGGAACCGCAGGAGAGTGGAGAGTGAAGAGTGGAGAGTGGAGAGTGATTGGATCGATGCGTAAAGCACGTCGTTGATCTCGGCGGAAAACGACGAACCACCAATGGACACGAATGAACACCAATAAGCGGCAAAACACCTACGACCGCTACGGGACGCTCGGCAATCCGGGGTGTCCCGCCCGACAGACTGGAATTCTAGCACGGACGGGAGTCGCAGCTTGGCGGCCCCCGGCGGGCCGATTCACTACGCTTCAGGACCTGACGTTGGCGCCCTCCATTGAAAAAAAATCGGGTTGGGGTTAACCTGAATAGTTGAACGAAGCACCCGCCTCAGGAGGGGGTCTCCTGAGCAGCGGAAGGCGACTCTTGCCGTCGAGGACGGACCTTCAAATTCGCAGTTCACCCCGCGCACAACCCCTGCCATGGCGCCCCGGACAGCCCGGGGCGAGCCCGCATGTCTCACCGGTGGATGCGGAGAGGGGGTCCGGAGCGCGGGGGACGCAGTCCGAGGTGGGTTCCGGAACCGCCGCCCTGAACCGGAATTCGGTGTCACCGTCATGACCGAACCCGACTCCCCACCCATGATCGAGGCCCGGGGGTTGAGCAAGACTTTCGGGACCTTTGCCGCGCTGCAGGAGGTCTCCTTCTCCATTCCCCGCGGACAGGTGGCCGCCTTCCTGGGGCCCAACGGAGCCGGCAAGTCGACCACTCTGCGCATTCTGACCGGCTATCTCACGCCCACCGCCGGCGTGGCCCGCATTGCGGGGCGGGACGTCTCGCGCCACCGCATCGAGGCGGCTTCCCGGATCGGGTATCTCCCGGAGAACGGTCCTCTCTATCCGGAGATGACCCCTCTGGAGCTGCTGCGGTTTTTCGGCGAGGCCCGCGGTTTGACCCGGTACCGGCTCGAGGCGCGCATCGAGGCCGTGGTCGAGCAGTGCCGGCTGGAAGCCGTCCTGGAAAAGAGCGTCTACAAGCTTTCCAAGGGCTATCGCCAGCGCCTGGGAATGGCCCAGGTCCTGCTCCACGAACCCGACATCCTCATCATGGACGAGCCCACCAGCGGCCTGGACCCCAACCAGATCCGCGAGGTCCGGGAGTTGATCCGGCAGTTGGGCCAAACCAGGACGGTGCTGCTCTCGACCCACATCCTGCAGGAAGTGGAAGCCGTGGCCGACCACGTCATTCTCATTCACGAGGGCCGGATCGTCTTTGACGGCACGCCCGGGGAGATGGCGGCCGGGCGCAGCCTGGCCGAGGCCTTCCACCGCCTGACGGGCAGGAACGGTCGGGATGCGCCCGAACCGGAAGCTTTCGCGCCAGGGCCGCAGGGCCCGACCCCCTCGGAGGAGACGGCCGGGAGCGCGGAGCAGGCGCCGGAGCCGGAGACAAGGGAGACGCAAGCGTGATGAGTCATTGGCGGCTGGCCAGGGTCGTCTGCAAGCGGGAACTGACCAGCTATTTCAGCAGCCCCACCGGCTACGTCTTCATCACCCTCTTCGTCTTCCTGAGCGCCCTGGCGGCTTTCTGGCAGGACGGGTTCTTCGCCGACAACCTGGCCAATCTGGACCAGCTCAACCGCGTCTTCCCCTACCTGCTGGTCTTTCTGATCCCCTCCATCACCATGAACATCTGGGCCGAGGAGAAGCGCAACGGGACCGACGAGCTGCTGCTGACCCTGCCGGCCACCGACTTCGGCATCGTGCTGGGGAAATACCTGGCGGCCGCCGGCATCTACACCGTGGCCCTCTTCTTTTCCCTGACCCACGTGCTGGTGCTGGGGTGGCTGGGCAACCCCGACCCCGGCCTGATGGCCTCCACCTACCTGGGCTACTGGCTCATGGGAATGGCGCTGCTGGCCCTGGGCATGGTGGGGTCCCTCCTGACCGACAACATCACCGTGGCCTTCATCCTGGGCGCCCTGCTCTGCGGAGTCCCCGTCTTCATCGACCATGCAGGCACGGTGCTGACCGGGGGCGCCGAACGGCTGGTGTCCGGTTTCTCCTTCGACCAGCAGTTCCGGGACCTGGCCGCGGGAGTGGTCTCCCTGTCCTCGGTGGTCTACTTTTTCGCCTTCGCGGCAGCCATGGTCTATCTCAACGTGGAGCTGCTGGGACGACGCCACTGGCCCAGCGGCCGCCAGGCCCCGGCCATGGGGGCCCACCTGCTGGCGCGGGGGCTGGCCCTGGTGGTCGCCCTGGCCGGGCTGACGCTGCTGCTGGACCGCCTGGGCGGGCGGGTCGATCTCACCGCCGAACGGATCCATTCTCTCTCGCCCGACACCCGAGCGCTGATCGAGGGGCTGGATCCGGGCCAGGCCGTCTTTATTCAGGCTTACCTGAGCCCGGAGGTGCCCCGCAGCCACCTTCCGACTCGGAACAACCTGGTCAACCTGCTGCGGGAGCTGTCCGCCCTGGGCGGGGACCGGCTGCAGACCCGGATCGTGGAAACCGAAAGGTATTCGCCACAGGCTCGCGAAGCCCAGGAGCGTTTCGACATCCGCCCCCGGCAGGTGCCCGCCTCCCGGCAGAGCTCGGGAAGTCCCGACGAGATCTTCCTGGGCGTGGCCTTCAACTGCGGCCCCGAGGAATTCGTCATCCCCTTCCTGGATCCCGGGCTGCCGGTGGAGTACGAGCTGATGCGCTCCATTCGGGTGGTGTCGCGGGCGGAACGCCGGCGGGTCGGCGTCCTGGAGACGGAAGCCAAGCTCTTCGGCGGATTCGACTTCCAGTCCCGCCAGCATTCCACCGACTGGGCCATCGTGGCCGAGCTGCGCAAGCAGTACCAGGTGGAAAGGGTGCAACCGGGCCAGGACTACCCGAAGAACCTGGACGCCCTGATGGTGGTGCTGCCCAACACCCTGGAGCAGGACCAGGTAGAGCGTCTGACCGACTACGTCAAGGAGGGAAATCCGACCCTGATCCTGGTGGACCCCCTGCCGGCCTTCAATCCCGAGCTCTCGGCCCAGCCGATGCCTCAGGGCCCCTTTCGCCAGGGCCCGCCGCCCAGGACGCCGGCCGACCTCCGGCCGCTGATGGAGGTGCTGGGAGTCGACTGGGACCCGGGCCGCATTGCCTGGGACAAGTACAATCCCCATCCACAGTTCCGCTCCCTGCCTCCGGAAGTCATCTTTCTGGGCTCCGGGAGCGGCGAGAGTCCTCCCTTCAATCCGGACGAGACCATCACCTCCGGGCTCCAGGAACTGGTAGCGATCTATCCGGGTTCCATCAAGCTCGCCGCCGGCAGCCGCACCACGCTGACCCCTCTGCTTCAGACCGGCGCCGATTCCGGACTGACCGACTGGAATCGGCTGGTGCAGCGCTCCCTGTTCGGGATCCAACTGGCCGCAAATCTTCCCCACCAGCCCGATCCCGACCGCTACACCCTGGCCGCCCGCCTGGCCGGAACAGGGCCGGATCATCCGGTTCGCGCCATCCTGGTGGCTGACGTCGACCTGATGGGGGAGCAGTTCTTCTCCATACGGCGCCAGGGCATTGAGACCTTGCAGTTCGACAACGTGACCTTCCTGCTGAACGCCGTGGACCAGTTGGTGGGCGACGAGTCCTTCATCGCCCTGCGCAAGCGCCGGCGGCGGCATCGCACCCTGGAGGCGGTGGAATCTCGAACCAGGGTGTACGAGGAGCGGCGCCTGGAGGACACCCGGCAGGCAGAAGCCACGGCGGCCCAGCGCCTGCAGGAAGCCCAGGCCCGGCTGGACCGGGCGGTAGAGGCCCTGCGCCAGCGGCGGGACCTGGACGAACAGACCCGGCGCATCATGATCGCCAACCAGGAAAAGGCCGAGAACCGCCGCCTGGCCGTGGCCCGGACCAACATCGAAGAGGAAAAGCAGCGGCTGATCGGCAAGAGCCGCGCCGACATGGAGTCTTCCATCCGGGACATCCAGAACGCCATCAAGTTCCTGGCGGCGGCCCTGCCGCCGGTCCCGGCCTTTGCGCTCTTCCTGGTGGTGTCGGTGCGCCGGCTGCGCCGGGAAAAGATCGGCGTGGCGTCCGACCGCCTGGTGGAATAGGCAAGTTCCGATGAAAACGAAAGGCAATGCTCTCCCCGAGGTAAGACGGCCATGACGGAATGGTTGAGAACCGGGACTTTCTGCGTGCTGGCCCTGGCCGTTTCCACGGCCGCGGTGCTGGTCGACCCCGGCCGAAGAACGTCCGGGATCTTCGACGATCAGGGCGAGCCCTTCTATCCGGAGTTCGCCGATCCCCAGGCCCCCAAGACCATCGAGGTCATCGACTACGACGAAGCCACCGCCACCGCCAGCCCCCTGAAGGTGGAGTTCAAGGACAACAAGTGGGGCATCCCCTCCCACCACCACTACCCGGCCGATGCCGAAAACCGCCTGGCCGACACGGCCGCGGCGCTCATGGCCCTCAGGAAGGACGTGGTGGTGTCCGAGCGCATCGAGGATCACGGCCGTTACGGGGTGATCGACCCGCTCGACGACCGAACCGCCAGCCTGGCGGGCCGCGGCAAGCGAGTGACCCTCAAGGACGAAGACGACCGGGTCCTGGCCGACTTCGTGATCGGCAAGCCGGCCGAGGGCAATCCCGGCCACCGCTACATGCGGGTCCCCGCCCGGCGGCGGACCTACGCGGTCAAGACCGACGCCCGGGTGTCTTCCAGGTTCGAGGACTGGATCGAGACGGATCTGCTCAAGCTGAACGCCGGGGACATCCGAAAGATCACCATCAACAGCTACTCCATCAACGAGCGGCTGGGACGGCTGGAGAATTCCGAGCGGACGGTTCTCACCAAGCGCAAGGACCGCTGGCTGATGGGGCGGCGCAGGCTGCGGGGAAAGAAGATCGACGCCTTGACCGAGGCGCTGGACAACCTGCGCATCGTCGACGTCCAACCCAAGCCCGAGAATCTGACCCGGGACCTCAAGACCCCCGAAGGCATCCGGCTGTCCATGGAGTCGGTCCTCTCCCTGCGCCGCAAGGGCTTCTTCATCACACCCGTCGGGCAGCTTCTTTCCAATGAAGGCGAGATCCTGGTGGAAACGGCCAACGGGATCCAATACACGCTGCGCTTCGGCGAGGTGGCGCCCGGTGGAACGGAGGCTCCGGCGGCGCCTGCCGGGCATGGGCAGGAAGGGACAGAGGCGAGCAAGGCCGAGGGGACACAAGAGCGCCGCTATCTGTTCATCACCGTCGATTACAGCCCCGCCCGGGCCCGAAAGTACGCCGACGGAGAGACTCCCGGCGAGGAGGGACGGACCCTGGAGCGGGAGCTGCGTCATCGCTTCGCCGACTGGTACTACATCATCTCGGGCGCGGACTTCGGCAATCTGCGGCCCAGCCGCCGGGAACTCACGCGCGGGTAGCCCTTCCGCCGGAGTCTGGCGGCGCCGGCCCCATTGGAACGGGGCCGGCCCAATGGGTTAGACTCTATCGAGGCCATGAGCGAAAAAAAGCAGGTCTACAGGATTTCATTTCAGAATGAAGGCAAGGTCTACGAGATCTACGCCAAGCAGGTGAGCCAGGGCGGGCTGTTCGGCTTCGTGGAAGTCGAGGAGCTGCTTTTCGGCCAGAAGACCTCGGTGGTGGTGGATCCCTCCGAGGAAACGCTGCGCACCGCCTTCGAGGGGGTGCGGCGGACCTACATCCCTCTCCACTCGGTGATCCGCATCGACGAAGTGGAGAAACGAGGCGCCGGCAAGATTCACGAGCTGTCCGACCGGGACGGGAAGATCCACCCGTTGCCCACCACCATCTACACGCCGGTGAAGAAGGACTCCTGAGCGGGTCATTCAACGAAGAACGAACGCTCTTCTTATTGAAGTTGAACCACCAATGAACACGAATAGAGACGAATGTAGATAACTCCCTCGGTTTCGGTCGTCACAGCCTCCACTCAACAACTCATCAATCCGTTTATTGGTGTTCATTCGTGTCCATTCGTGGTTCGTCGTTCCCCTTCGTGTTGTTCGTCTTCGCCCGTCGCGGATAACTCTTTTGGTTCCTGCTCGGATTTCTTTTTTTCGAGGGGGCATTGGTTGACACGCCCTCGCCGGGTGAGATAGGGTTAGGGTATATTTGTACATTTACTAGTGTAACAGGGAGTATTGTCGATGAAATGGCGCGCGGTTGCGGTTTCACTGGGGTCGATCCTGGCCATTCTGGCCGGAAGCCATATCCTGGGAGAGTCACCGGTCGACTTTGAGAGAGACGTCCAGCCCGTTCTCGAGGAAAAGTGCCTCGCCTGCCACACCGCCGCCTCGCCCCAAAGCGGGCTGGTCATGGAATCGATTGAGGCCATGCTCAAGGGGGGCGAGAAATCGGGGCCCTCGATCCTGGCCGGAGACAGCGCCGGGAGTCCCCTGGTCCGGCACCTGCGGGGAGAACTGGAACCCCAGATGCCGGTGGGAGGCGACCCGCTCCCGGAAGCCCAGATCGCCTTGATCGCCAGGTGGATCGACCAGATGGCTCCTGCGGCAGACGGGGACGGGGCTGGCGGGACACCCGCCCAAACCGCTTCCTCCCACGATTTCGAGACCCGGGTCAAGCCGCTGCTGGAGCAGAACTGCCTGGCTTGCCACAGCGCCCAGACCCACCAGAGCGGACTGGTGGTGGAGACGGCGACGGCCCTTCTCAAGGGCGGCGCCATCCAGGGACCGGCCATCGTGGCCGGCAACAGCGAGGAAAGCCCGCTGATACAACGCCTGCGCGGTACTCGCTCCCCACGCATGCCCATGAATGGGCAGCCTCTTTCCGAGGAGCAGATCGAGCGCATCGCCGGCTGGATCGATCAGCTCGATCCTGCCCTGGCGGCCCAGGCCGCAGAGGATTCCACCACGCCGGGTTGGCCCTGGACGCCCGTCACCCAACCCGAGGTCCCTTCGGTCAGAAACAAGCAATGGGTGAGAAACCCCATCGACGCCTTCCTGCTGGCCAAGCTGGAAAAACAGCAGTTGGAGCCGGCCCGGCCGGTGTCTCCCCGGGGGTTGCTGCGGCGCCTCTACTTCGGCCTGATCGGTCTCCCCCCCACGCCCGAAGCCATGGAGCGATTCCTGGCCGATCCTTCTCCGGAAGCCTACAGGCAGGAGGTGGAAAAGCTGCTGGCCGATTCCCGCTACGGAGAGCACTGGGGCCGGCACTGGCTGGACCTGGCGCGCTACTCCGACACCCGCGGCGGGGCCATCGACGACCCCCAACCCCACCTGTGGCGGTACCGGGACTACGTCATCCGGGCCTTCAACCAGGACCGTCCCTATGACCGCTTCATCAAGGAGCAACTGGCGGGAGACGCCTTCCGGGCCTTCGGGGACGAGGGGAAGCTGGGGCTGGGCTTTCTCGGTCTATGGGTCAAGGTCGAGGCCTCGGGGCAACAGGGGCGGCGAAACTACATGACGGACGTGGTCAACACCACCAGCTCGGTCTTCATGGGCCTGACCCTGGGATGCGCCCAGTGCCATGACCACAAGTACGACCCGCTTCCCCAGGCGGATTACTTCCGGATCGAAGCCTTCTTCTCGCCGATAAACTTCGACAAGCAGGATATGGCCTTCCACCAGTACGAAATGCCGCTGCTGGACCCGGAGCGGTGGGAAGCCCGCAAGAAGGCCTGGAAGGAGCACCTCGAAAAGATCAAGACCAACGCCAAGGCTTTCAGTGAGGAATTGTCCCAACGGCAGATCGAGCACCAGTTGCTGGTCAACCCCCAGGACCTCAAGGACTGGGCCCACGCCGGTCAGAAGAAGATCCCCTTCCCCAAGGACACCCTGCGCACCGCGGAAGAGAAGGAACGGTCACGCAAGATCTCACTCATGACCGGCCGCTTCGCCAACCCCAACGTCGACGGTTACTACGACCCCAAGGCCTACGTGGTGAGGGACTCGCCCCTCCAGCACAACGTCGCCACCTACGTGCTGACCGGGGGCAACTGGAGACTGCGGGCCGAGCAGGTGCAGCCCGGATTCCTGAGCGCCATTACGGGGAACTCCGAGCCGGTCGACATGGACGGCCTGGTGGGCAGCCGCCGGCAACTGCTGGCCAAGTGGATCGCCAACCGGGAGAATCCCCTGACGGCCCGGGTGATGGTCAACCGCATCTGGCAATATCACTTCGGCAAGGGCCTGGTGGCCACCCCCAGCGATTTCGGCTCCAACGGCAGCGGAACCGTCCACCAGGACCTGGTCGACTGGCTGGCCTGGGAGTTCATGGAGAGCGGATGGAGCATCAAGGAGATCCACCGGCTGATCCTGGACTCGAACGTCTATGCGCTATCGATGGTTCATCCCCGGTCCGAGCAATACGAGAAGGTCGATCCCAACAACCGCTACCTGTGGGTCCGAGACCCCTTCCGCATTCCGGCGGAGTCGCTGCGCGACACCATCCTGGCGGTCAGCGGCAAGCTGGAGCCGGCCATGGGCGGACCGCCCTTCTTCCCGGAGGAGAACCTGGAGCAGATGGCTCGGGCCGGCACCTGGTGGATATCCTCCGGTCAGCAGGAGGTCAACCGGCGCACCGTCTACATGATCCAGAGCCGCTCCTATCCGATTCCGCTGATCAAGGTCTTCGATGGTCCCAACCTGGACGAGAGCTGCGTGGTCCGGGGGAACACCACCGTGACGCCCCAGGTCTTTTCGCTGTTCAACGGCAACTTCCCCCACCGGCAGAGTCAGGCCATGGCGGAGCGCATCCTGTCCGAGGCGGGGCCTGATCCGCTCAAGCAGGTAGTCAGGGCCTTTCAACTGGCTTTCCAGCGGGATCCGTCACCGGCGGAAAAGACCCGGAGCCTGGCCTTCCTGACGGGATCCGGCGCCGCGCCCGAGCACGGGGAGCACCTCTCATTGAAACAGGTCTCCCTGGTTCAGAATGGCGAGCCCGGGCACACCGACAAGGGGCGGGGAGAGACAGGCTCGCTGGCGGATCTCTGTCTCATCCTCATCAACATGAACGAGTTCGTCTACCTGGAATAGGCGGCGCCGGCGGCCGCTGGAGCACCTCGTTATCCAACTTCGGAAGGAAGATCACAAGGAGTAACGGTCATCATGCGCAAGGGAGAGTTTGAATTCTGCGACCAGGTCGAGCAGTTGGATCCAAGGCTCGGCGAGATCGGCCGGAGAGATTTCGTCTACCGGTTCGGCAAGGGGTTGGGAAGCCTGGCCCTCACCTCGCTTCTCTTCGACGACGGCCGGCTGGCGGCCGCGGCCCGGTCCGAGAATCCCCTGCTCCCCAAGAAGCCCCATTTCACGCCCAAGGCCAAGTCCTGCATCTTCATGTTCATGCAGGGAGCTCCCAGCCAGATGGATACCTTCGATCCCAAGCCCAAGCTGAACGAGCTCCACGGGAAACCCATCCTGCGCAAGTACGGGAGCCTGGAAAAGCGAATGTACGTGGGCAGCCCCTTCGAGTTCAAACGGCACGGCCAATCGGGCATGGAGATGTCCGACATGTTCACCGAGCTGGGGACCTGCGCCGACGACATGGCGGTGGTGCGGGCCATGCACACCAGCTCGCAAGCCCATACCACGGCCACCTTCTTTATGAACACCGGCGTCACCATCCCGGGGAGTCCCTCGGTGGGCGCCTGGACCGTCTTCGGACTGGGGACCGAGAATCAGAACCTGCCGGCCTTCGTGGTGCTGCCCGACACCCGGACCCGCATCTTCGGCGGCCCCATCAACTGGGCCAACGGCTACCTGCCGGCGGCCACCCAGGGAACGCTGCTCAACTCGGAAGGGGACCCCATTGTCGACCTGAGTCCTCCGGCGGGCGTCACCGCCCGGCGCCAGGAAAAGAACCTGGAGCTGCTGAACCAGCTCAATGCCCCCTACCTGGACGTCCATCCCAGAAATCCCAATCTGCTGGCCCGCATGAGGAACTACGAGCTGGCCTTCCGCATGCAGGCCGCGGTTCCGGAGAGCCTGGACCTGAACAGCGAGCCCCAAAAGATTCGGGAAATGTACGGCCTCGACAACAAGATCACCGAGCCCATGGCCCGCAAGTGCCTGATGGCCCGGCGCTTGGTGGAGCGGGGGGTGCGCTTCGTGCAGATCTACTGCGGCGGCTGGGATTCCCACGAGAACATCGCGGGAGAGCACAAGAAGCGGGGGATGGAGACCGACAGGCCCATCGCGGCCTTGCTCAAGGACCTCAAGCAGCGGGGCCTGTTCGACCAGACCCTGGTGGTCTGGGGAGGCGAATTCGGAAGGACCGCCGACAACACCATGGACTTCTTCCGAACCGGTCCCGGGCGCGACCACAACAAGAACGCCATGGTGATGTGGCTGGCCGGAGCCGGCATCAAGGGCGGGACGGTGGTCGGCGAAACCGACGAGCTGGGGATCACCTGCGCCGAGGACGTCTACCACACCCATGACCTGCACGCCACCATGCTGGGGCTCATGGGTTTGGACGACATGCGCCTGACCTACTACCACTCCGGAAGATTCAAGCGCCTCACCGACCTGGGCGGCAAGCAGATCAAGGAGATCCTGGCTTAGCCCCACTCCATGACCACCATCACCTTCGACACTCGCCAGGCCGTCCGCAACCTCCAGGCTGCCGGGTTCGCCGAAGCCCAGGCCGACGCCGTGGTGGACACTCTGGCCGGAGCCTTCAGCGATACCGTAGCTACCAAGACCGACATTGCCGAGGTCAAGACCGAGATCGCTGAGGTCAAGACCGACATCGCCGGCGTCAAGGCGGATCTCAAGATCATCAAGTACTTCTTCGGTCCGGCCATCATCCTCTTGTTGCTCAAGATCGCGTTCTTCTGATGAGGCTCCAGCCGGTCGAATCCAACACAACAGAGCCCCTGTAAGCGTTTTGGGGTAACCTCCCCATGCTGCTCCTCTCCTGGAACGTCCGCTTTCAATCGCTGCCCGGCCAACTCCCAAACGTTGTCGAGGCCATCCGATCGGCAAGCCCGGACGTCGTGACCTTGCAGGAGGTAAAGACCAGCCTGGCGGAAGACGTGGCGCGCCGCCTCGCCCACATCGGACTTGTCCATGCCCACTGCAGCGGCAAGGACGCCCCGCCCACGGCCATGAGCAAGTTGCGTCCGACCCGAAGGTTGAAGCGGAAAGGCTACCAGTGCCTGATCGCCAGCCGCTGGCCGGTAGCGGCTGCCGGCAACCGCTGGCGCCGTCGCGCACCCTTCCCGGAGTTGCTGGCGCGGGCCGCGGTCTCCCTGCCCGACGAGCAGAAAATCGACCTTTTCACCGCCCACATCCCCAACGGCTCCGGCAATGGCTGGAGGAAAATCGACACCTTCAACGTACTGTCGGCAACGCTGCGCCGGGCGCCCGACTCGCCCCGCATCCTCACCGGCGACTTCAACGAGCCCAAGCGCTTCCGGCAATCGGGACAGATCGTTCCCTTCGGACAGAAGATTTACGCGGATGGAGGCACGTCCATCCGGGGCTGGAAAACCCAATTCAAAGAACGGCGCCGGAACAGGGAGCGGGTCAACGGCGTGCGTTCGGTCCTCGATGGCGCGTCCCAGCACGGTCTGCGCGACGCCTATCGCGACCGTCACGGCGTGGAAACAGCCACGCCCGTTACCCACCGCACCACACACGACAACCCGAGATGCTTCGACCACACCTTCGTCTCCAGGCACTTCGAGGTTGCGGACTGCGGCTACTACCACGAGTGGCGCAAGCAGGGGTGGAGCGATCACTCGGCCATGTGGACCCGGCTCAGCTTTCGCGAGGAGATCCCGGAATTGGTCAAATGGGAGGTGGAATGACCTGCAGGCATCAACCCCACTCCACCCGGAAGCGGCAGGCCCGGACGTGGGTGATGCCGTCCAGGGTGGCGTAGTAGGTCATCAGAAGGCTGCCGTCGCTCAAGAGCACCAGGTCGGGCGTGCCGAAGGTGAAGCGGTCCAGGGCTTCCCAGATCCCTCCCGCATCCGCGGCAGCATCCTTCGCCGGGACCACCGGCTCTCCCACCATGCGGTTCCCGACAGGATCCCACATCTGAATGGGCCCCAGGCCGTCCCAGTTTTCCCCGCCGTCCCGCGATCCCCAAAGGCGAATACCCTCCGGCGGCAGGCGATAGTTGGTGGCCGCCACCACCGAGCCGTCGGGAAGCACCAGCGGCGCCGTCACCTGGCCCACGAAGCCGATATTCTCGGGCGCCGTCCAGGTCTCTCCTCCATCCGAGGACCAGGATCGCCGGACCTCGATGGTCTCCTCGGTGTCCTCGCGAAAGGTCCAGATCAGCGCCAGCACCCGTCCGTCGGGCAGGAGGTCGTAGCGGGCGTCGCAGAGGTTCAGCTCTCCCGAGTGGTCGGCCGCCACCACCACGGAGGGCTCGAAGGTCTGGCCGTGGTCCCGCGAGAAGATCATGGCCGACCCGTTGGGCCCGGTGGGAGCCAGCTTGTACTCCAGGGGTATGCAGACCTTGCCATCGGCCAGCGGGAAGGGCCGGGAGGTGACTCCCGCGGTGGGCAAGGTCGGATGGGGAACCGGCCGGGGTTCCGACCAGCTTTGCCCGCCGTCGGCGCTGCGCGTCACCAGCAGCGGATGCGGCAGGGCCCTCCCCTCCTGGCTGAACATGTAGACTCCCGGCCTCAATCCCTCGATGGCCCCGAAAATCACCAGCAAATGCCCATCGGCGGTCTGGCACAGGCCGGGCGAGACCAGGGTGGTGGGAGGGGTGCGCCTGAGGCCGTCGAACACCACCCGCGGAGCCGACCAGGTCTCGCCCAGGTCCTGGGAGGTCTGCATCAGCAGCAGGCTGTCGACGCTGTGCTTGCTCGATCCCTGCCGGTAGACGCAGCAGAGGGACCCGTCCTTGAGGTGGATGGAGAGCGGATAGGCGCAGGCGCTGCCGCCGTCGCCCGCGGCCAGGTTGGGGGAAACCGCCCGATCGGAAAGAATGTCGACCTTCATGGATGGAACCTCCGAATCACAGTGTTTCAGGCGGATGTCAGGCTGCCGTCGGGCCTCACCCTCATATAGTGGCCGCGAATGCGGGTCGGCGTGCGGTAGGCCTCATGGAAGACCACCAGCACCCGCCCGTCCTTCATCTCGGTCATCCCCATCATCCCCGAACAAGGGGAGATGCGGGTTTCCCGAGACCAGCTCAGCCCCTCGTCGATACTGGTCTTCATGAAGATGCCGGAACCCCGGCTGCCCATGATCAGCACCCCCGAGCTGTGACGCAGCAACTGGGGGCACTCGCCGGTGCAGTCGGACGGCACCTGCCGGGACCAGGTGAGGCCCTTGTCCCTGGAGCGGCTCATCCACATGAAGGGAGCCCGTAGCGTGCGGGAGAAGGCCACGATGCTGCCGTCACCGCATTCCACCCCCATGCACTCGTTGCTGTCGAAGTTGTCGGGGTCGAGGTAGTAGGGGCCGGTCCAGGTCCGGCCGTCGTCGGTGGAGCGAATGGCCAGCGAGCGGTCGCGCCGCTCGGCGTTCGACTCCACGCTTCCCCCCGCCACCGTCTGCACGTGGTAGTAGAACTGAAGCAGGGTGCCGTCCGAGTAGCGGGTGACGGGCGAGTAGGGGCCGATCTTCCCTTCCCTGGCCGCGGCTTGCAGCGGTTTTCCACTCACCACCAAGGGCCGGGCTCGAGTCCAGGTTCGTCCCCCGTCCTCCGAGAAGGCCGCCTTGGGGCCGGCAACTTCCGAATCCCATGCGTAAGTGTAGAGGCAGGACAGGCGGCCGTCCCGATGCCCGAAGAAAAAGCCCGGCCTGCCGCCGTCGGACAACTTCCTGACCAGGACCGGCTCCCCCCAGCTCCGGCCCTCGTCCCGCGAGCGGACCAGCAGGAAGTCGTTGAAGTCGTGAGGGCCCCCGTTAACGCTCATCCACACCAGCAGGTCGCCTTCGGCCGTCCGGCAGACTCCGGGATAGGTCTGGTTGTCGCCGTAAACCTTGTCCGGGTCCGGATAGGGATGGAAGTAGCGGGGATGCTCCTCGCCGGAGGCACTCCAGGGGGCGTCCAGGCGGGCTCTCCTTCCCCGTAGAGACAACCGGCGCATCTTGACCGGCCCCCGAGCCATCACCCCCGCCCGACCTGCCCGGTAGGCGCCGTCCCGAGCCTCCAGCACCCGCTTCCCGTCCACCGAGACCTGAATCTGATCCCCCACGGCCTGGACACGAGCCTTCATCCAGCCGGGCGTCGCCTCTTCCCACTCTTCGGGCCGGGGCCCACGCTGCACCCAACGCTCGGGCAGCTCGGGGTGGGGCGCGAAACCGACGGCAATGTCCCGCCGGTAGCCGGAACCGTCCTGGACAAAGAGGCGCACTGCATACTTCGCTCCCTTTCGCCCCATGTCGTCGAACTCGACGCAATAGAACCGGCGGTCGTCCTGGGCCCGCAAGACGATCGACAGGTTGGTCACCGACCAGTAGAAGGTCTGAAATTCCAGGCCGATCTCGGTATCGGTCAGCACCTCCCGGCTGGGATAGGCAAAGTCCTCCCGTTTCAGCAGATCGCTGAAGCGGGCCTTCCTCTGGTTCCAGACGGGTGAGTACAAGACCCCCTGGCCATCCTGAGACCACTCCTCGCTACCGACGAAGGTCCAGGAACTGCGGTCGCGATCAAGCCGCGGCTCAACCGACACCTCCTCCGGCGAGAACCCGACGCAGCCGCCCAATCCGCTCAGGACGATGGCCCCCTTGATGAAATCCCTTCTCGGCAATTTGTCACCGCTCGACATGGAATACCTCCTCTGGAACACGCCAACGCCGCGCCCCCGTCTCCCGCTCATGACCATCCGCTGCCGCCGCGTTCGCGGTTCAACCCCCCTATGTGACGTTTCCCGACGGCTCCCCCCGGGCTCTTGCCCGGGGCACTAACTAAAACAAAAAGCCCGTTTCCCCTTGCAGACTTGTGGGTCAGGTGAGAGCTGCGTAGCTGCGGTTGACGTGGGTTACCCGGTGAGAGGCCACCTACTGGCCATCCTTATGGAGCTGCGTAGCAGCGGCTCAGGGTAGCCCCGCGTGACAACCCGGGGTCGTATGGATTCTGCGCCAACCCAGCCGCGTATGCGGCGAATAGCAAGCACCCGTTCGAAAACCCATTGCTTTCCCAAAGAAACGCCGCCCAACACCACAATCACCCGCCGTCGCCGCCTACGCCTCCCTTCCCCACCGTTCCCTCCAATACCAGGACATCCACCGCCCGGTCCTCCAGCCTGATCTGCCCCGGCAGCCGGGCCAGGGGCTTGAGGCCGAATCGGCGGAAGCGTTCCTGCTTGCTCTCGTCCGAAGCGGCCACGTAGGCCTGGAGGCGCTCGACGCCGCGCCCGGCGGCTTCCGACATCAGCCATTGGGTCAGAGAGTCCGACCCGTCGTCATAGTTGTCGTGGCTGCAGACGTCGATGACCGCCTTGTGCCGCCGGCATTCACCGGGCTCGGGGGTGATGGAGCCGAAGCCCAGCACCCGGTGGGGCGACTCACCCGCCAGGACGCCCAGCACCCCGCCGCCCGTCCCCGCCTCTTGGTGGACCGCCGGAAAGTTGGACACGCACCGCTGCAACTTGACGTACTTTCCCGAAAGGAGGGCCCGCGGATAGTCCAGCACCAGCGTATCCCAGGGCTGAACCACGAAGCAGGCGAAGGCGGGCAGGTCCCCCCAATTGGCCTCGCGAACCGAGGTGGCCTGACCCGGTGCGAAAAAGTCCTCCTCGCACCCCGGCGAATCCTCCCGCGCCAGCCGCATGACGCCTCCGTTCCACCAGCGGAACCCGCAGCGCAGATAGACGTTCCTGGGGTCCCGGGTGGCTCCCAGGTAGGACACCCTGCAGCCGGCCCGGAAGGAGAGACCCACCACGGCGGAAGTCAGGGATTCGGCCACTCCCAGGCGGCGGCAGTCCGGGTGGGTCAGGACCGATCCGACCACCGAGACTTCCGGTTCCCGGCAGGGGTAGCAGACCGAGGCCGTCCCCGCCGGACGGCCCTCGATGGTTCCCAGAACCGCCTGGATTCTGAGATGCCGGCTGTAGTCGCCGTTCATGGACCGCAGCCAGTCGTAGTCCCCCCCGGTCCACTCGGTCCGCCACAGGCCGATGAGCGCGTTTTGCCGTGCGAAGTCGATGGGGAAGGTCAGGACCTCGATCTCGAGGGTGCGCCCGTCTCGCAGCAAAATGGCATTGGTTTCTTTCATGAGCACCTCCGCAAACCGGGCGGTTCAACCGCCGGCCCGCGCCTCCAGTTGTTCCGCAAAGGGATCCCCAGTGCGCCGCGACCAGGCCAGCAAGGCCGCCCTGAGCGTGGCCGCCGTTGCTGAGCTTTCGGGACGGCCCGCCAGGTTGGCCAACTCGCCGGGATCATCCCCCAAGTGGTAGAGCTCGGTCTCCCCATTCTCATGCAGGACGTACTTCCAGGGCCGGCGCACCATGGCCCGCCAGTTCTCCACCCCGTGCCAATCGGCGAAGTTGCGAGCCACGTTGTATTGCACGAAGCAGTCGCGGGCCTTGGGCTCGGGTTCGGCGCCCGTCATGTAGGGAACCAGGCTCTCTCCTTCCAGACCCAGGGACTCGACCTCGACGCCGGCCAGGGCCATCAGCGTGGCGGCCACGTCCACGTGGCTGGCGTCCACCCGGCAGCGTGCGCCCGGCTGGAAGGCCGCCGGCCAGCGCAGGACCCAAGGAACCCGGACCGCTTCCTCGTAGGGACAGAACTTCTGCCACAGCCCGTGCTGCCCCATCATCTCGGCGTGGTCGGAGAGCATCACCAGCAGGGTATCGTCCAGCAGATCGCATTCCTCCAGACGCTGCACGAACCGGCCGAAGAGCCAGTCGATGTAGGTGGCGTAGCCCCAGTAGACGGCAATGGACTTGCGCCAGGCCGAAAAGTCTTCCCCCCACTCGTTTCTCAAGCGGCGGTAGTAGCTCCCCTCCAGGAATCCGGGCTCGCCCGGGCCCGGATCCCAGTTCTCCGGTTCGGGAATGGCCTCGGGATCGTAGAGGTGGTACCAGGCCTCGGGAACCACCAGGGGAGGATGGGGGCCCTCCAGGCTGATCACCAGGAAAAAGGGCCTGTCGGGGTCGCGCAGGCCGAACATCTCGAATCCGTGTCCCAGGATCCAGCGGTTGTGCTCCTTGTCGGCGGGGATGTCCAGGATTCCGGTCCGGGGCACCGTCATTCGCGGATAGTGGGCCGAACGATAGGGTCCGCTGCGCTCGTCGTCGTGAAAGATGAAGCCGTCGGGGACTCCCTGCCAGCGACACCACTCGGCGTAGGACCGCTCCCCGTTGTCGCAGGCGCTGACCCAATCGAACCAGCGCTGAACGTTGCGGGTCCCCAGGTGCCATTTGCCGGCGTAGAGGCACTGGTACCCTTCCTTGCGCAAATAGTGGGAGATCGGCGGCCGGGTGATCTCCATGTCGGGATACTCGTCCTCTTCTCCCACCCGAAGCGCCCCCAGGTAGGGCAGATGGGGCATGCCGGCCTGGTGGGGCTGGAACCCGGTGAAGAAGGAAGCGCGGGCCGGAGAGCAGATGGGGCTGGTTGTCCGCAGGTTCTCCACCAGGACCCCTTCCCGGGCCACGCGGTCCCAGGTGGGGGTTCGACAGGCCGTCCTGCCAAGGATTCCAAGCGTATCCAGCCGCTGATTGTCGCTGATCAGCAGGACGATATTGGGCTTGGAGGGCGTGCTCATGGCGTTGACTGGCCGTGGGGAAAGGCCCCGGCTCCGGCGTTCCCGCGGGACCGGCAACTGCAAGAAAGGGAGACATTATAGGCCGCCGGCAGAGGCGATCACAAGGAAGGAGCGGTCCAAGACTTGAGACGGCAGAGCTCGCCTGTGCTAAGCTTCCCTCCCGAATCGAAGCCGGCGTCGACCGGCCCGGATCTCTCCGGATCTTACAAGTTCCAACCCCGCGAGCACTCCCGTGGCCCAGACCTCCCGCAGGCGGTTCCTGTCTCAGTTGGCGACCGCACAGGGCCAGGTGGCGGCCGAGGACCGACCCCGGATCGAGGCCATCGTGCGGCGCCACGCGGAGAGCTGAGGAACGCCCCACCGGTGGCGTTCCAGGCCGGACCCTACCGAGGTCCGCAAAAAGGGGAGACCCCATGCCTAGCCCCGAACTGAGCCAGCGCCTGGCGAACCTCTCTACGGCCCTTCTGGCCGACGCCCGCGTCCGGCTGAAGCTTCCAGAACGCCACCTCGACCCCGGCATCCGTCCGGTGGTCCCCTTCACCGCCATGGTCGGGACGGCCGTCACCGTGGAGCTGGAGGCGGTCGAAGACGAGGCCGCGGCCGACCTGACCCCGCTGCTGGACGCCTACCAGGCCCAGAGCCGGCCGGGCTCCATCATCGTCATTCAGATCCCCCGGGAGCTGCACGGCCACGGCATCTTCGGAGAAGGGGCCGCCACCCTGGCAAGAAGGCACGGCTTTGCCGGGGCCTTGATCGAGGGAGCGGTTCGGGACACCCCCGATCTGGCCAGGATGGAATTTCCGGCCTGGTCGCGGACGGTGGCGCCGGGCTACATCGTGGGCAAGTCCAGGGTGGCCGCCGCCGGCCGGCAGGTTCAAATCGGCGGGCGCACCATTCACCCGGGGGACATCATCGCCGCCGACAACGACGGCGTCATCGTGATCCGGCCCGACGAGCTGGAAGCGGTGATCGCCAAGGCCGAAGCCATCAAGGAGTGGGAGCAGCGGGTCCACCAGGCCTCCAGCGACGGGGCCGACTACCAGGAGGTCCTTCGCCGTGCAGGCCCGATGCCCTGAGGAGCCCCGAAGCCCGGGCGTTCCGGGACCGCCCCCGATTCCCACTCGCACTCAGGCGCCGGAAGGCGCCCGCGGAGCTTGTCGATGCCCAATAGAGACATCTGTTTCCTGACCGCGACCGAGCTGAGCCGGCTGGTCCGGGCCCGGGAGCTATCCGCCGCCGAGGTGCTGCAAGCCCACCTCGACCAGATCGACCGTCTCAATCCCAAGGTCAACGCCATCGTGACCCTGGTGGCGGACCGGGCCAGGGAGCAGGCCTGCGCCGCCGACCGGGCTCTGGCGGCCGGCAATGAAGTCGGACCCCTCCACGGCCTTCCCATCGCCCACAAGGACCTGGTGTGGACCCGGGGGATCCGCACCACCTTCGGCACCCTGGCCTGCAAGGATTTCGTGCCCGCCCGGGACGCGCTCATCGTGGAACGCCTCAAGCAGGCCGGGGCCGTCACCATCGGCAAGACCAACACTCCCGAATTCGGCGCCGGGTCCCAGACCTTCAACCCGGTCTTCGGAGAGACCCGCAACCCCTATGACACCTCCAAGACCTGCGGCGGCAGCAGCGGCGGCGCCGCGGTGGCCCTGGCCTGCGGCATGCAACCCCTGGCCGACGGGAGCGACACCGGCGGGTCGCTCCGCAACCCGGCCAACTTCTGCAACGTGGTGGGACTGCGCCCCTCGCCGGGCCGGGTCCCGACCTGGCCCAGCCAGGCGGGCTGGTACACCATCGGCGTTCAAGGCCCCATGGCCCGGACCGTCGGGGACGCCGCCCTGATGCTCAGCGCCATCGCCGGCCCCGACCGGCGCTCGCCCATCTCCATCGCCGAACCGGGAAGCCGCTTCGCCGCCCCTCTCGGACGCGATTTCAAGGAGTGCCGCATTGCCTGGAGCCCCACCCTGGGCGGGTTGCCGGTCGATCGGCGGGTCACCCGGGTCCTCGAAGGCCAGCGGCAGGTCTTCCAGTCCCTGGGATGCCGGCTGGAGGAACGAACGCCCGATCTCAAGGATGCCGAGGCCGTCTTCCGGGCCTGGCGGGCCTGGCGCTTCGAGCTGACGCTTTCGGCCCTGAACCCCGAGCAGCAGTCCCAACTCAAGGACACCCTGAAGCAGGAAATCGAGGCCGCCGGGAAGCTGAGCGGCATCGATCTCTCCAGGGCCGAGCTCCGGAGGACCCAGCTCTACCATCGGGTCCGGGAGTTCATGGAGACCTGCGAGTTCCTGATCTGTCCCGTCAACCAGGTCCCCCCTTTCGACGTCACGCAGCCCTGGGTGGAGGAGATCAACGGCGTCAGGATGAAGACCTATATCGACTGGATGCAGTCCTGCTGGACCATCTCGGTGCTGGGCCTGCCGGCCATCTCGGTGCCGGCCGGCTTCACCCCGGAAGGGCTCCCGGTGGGTATCCAGATCGTGGGCCGCCACCAGGACGATTGGGGGGTGCTGCAGCTCGCCCACGCCTACGAGCAGGCCACCGGCTTCTGGAAGCGCCGGCCGCCGCTGTGTTCGGCAGGTAGTGAAGAGGTCTAATTTCCCTGCCTCCATTCGAAGAAGCCGATCTTCTCCAGGCCCAGCTTGAGCTGGCGGGCCTCGTCGGGAGCGAGGGGAGGGTTGGGAGGCCGGGGGTCTCCGCAATCCAGATCCAGCCACTTGAGAATCTGCTTGAGGGAGGCCAGCACGTTGAAGGCGGTCAGCACCCGGACCGTCCGGTTGATTCCCCGTTGCAGCTCCAGGCCCCGCTCCCAGTCCCGGGCCAGGAAGGCGCGGTAGAGCTCCACGAACACCTTCAACATCACCGGATAGGTGGAACCGATCCCTCCCGCGCAGCCGGCCATCAAGCCGTACCAGAGCACCTGGTCCTCGCCGTTGAACACGGTAATCCTGCCGTCGTCGATGGCGGCCGTCAGGGTGATCTGGGACAGGTTGCCGCTGGAATCCTTGAGGCCCACCACGCCCGGAATGCGGATGAGCCGCTCGAAGATGCGGGTGTCCAGGTTGATGGGAATGCGGCCGGGAATGTTGTAGGCCAGCACCGGACGCTCGGCCGCCTCGGCCACCTGCCGGTAGAACTCGACCAGTCCGTCCAGGTCGGGCTGATAGAAATAGGCGGGGGGCATGCTGGACACCGCATCGGCTCCCGCCCGGCCGGCGTGACGGGCCAGGCTCACCGCGTCGGGAATCTGGAAAGCCCCCACGTGGGCCATCACCGGGACCCTGCCCCCGACGGCATCCAGGACGATCTCCAGCACCTGCTGCCGCTCCGGCACCGTCAGCAGCAGGCCTTCGCCCCCTCCTCCGCAGACGTAAAAGCCGTTCACGCCGACCTCCAGGGCGTGCCGCACCATCTTGCGCAAGCCGGTCTCGCTGACGGCGCCCTGAGCGTCGAACGGGGTCATGATGGCCGGATAGATTCCCTTGAGTTCCTTCATGGGCAAGTCACCTCCAGTTCCGCTGCTCCCGCGGAGGCTCAGCGGTAATCGATGGACACGGAACGCAGCACCGGGGCCCCGGTCCCGTTGGGGCCGACCAGCGTCGCCTTGAACTGCAGGAAGCGGGCCGGGGTCTTGAGTCCCTTCAGCGAAACGCGGCGGCCGGCGTAGACACTGCCTTCGCCGCCGGGCCCCCTCCAGGCGGCCTGGCGGAGAGCCTCGATGCTGTCGCCCCCTCTCACCTGGAACTCGACGCCCGAGGCAAAGGGGGTTTCCCCCTCCCAACCGAGGGTCTCGAAGCGCACCGGACCGCCGGCGTCGAAAGCCTCTGAAACGTAGTCGTAGCGGTCTCCCCGATCGGAGACGTGGCCCACGTCCACCCCGGCCAGGAAGTGGGGACCGAGTCCGGGCAGAAGCTGGCGCCTCTCGGGAGAGAAGCCCTGGGGAGTCCCCTCGTAGAGAAAGGATAGGTTGCGGTGGGCGCTCTTCAGTTTGTGGCAGGCGAACAGCAGATCGGTGATGCCGTCGTTGTTGAAATCGGCGGCCATCACCCCCGAACCCGAGTGGGTGGGGATGTGGGTGACGCGGGAGGCGTCGAACCCGCCGGCGGCGTTCCAGTAGATGTAGGAGGGGTGGGAGCGGGTCTCGCCCGCATGATAGCTGGTGGCCACGATATCCAGGAGGCCGTCCGCGTTGAGGTCGGCCACGGCCACACCTTCCGGCCCCATGGCCGGCAGCCGGGTCACCCGCTCCGCTTCGTAGCCCCCGGCGGCCCCCCAGTAGACCAGGATGTCGCTCTCCCGACCTCCTTCGGCCGACATCAGGTTGGTCGCCAGCAGTTCCAGCCAGCCGTCTCCATTGAGGTCGGCGATCTCGGTGGCCACCGCCAGTCCCGCCGGCAGCGACTTCCTGTTGGCGTTGTCGAAGCCCTCGGGGCCGTTCCAGAAAATCACCAGCTCGCGGTTGACCGTGGGAAACACCACGTCCAGCCAGCCGTCCCCGTTGAGGTCGGCAATGCTCTGGCAGCGGACTCCCTCCACCTGAAAGGTGAAGCGATGGTTGCGGGCAAACCCCATGGGGCCGCCCCAGTAGAGGTCGGTCCCGTGCCTGGCGGCATACTCGCTGAGGACCAGGTCCAGGTAGCCGTCTCGATTGAAGTCGGCCGGGCGGGCCGAGAAAGCCATCTCGGAGGAGACCACCGTCTTGCGGGTCGAGCTGAAGCCCTGAGGCGAACCCCAGTAGACTGCCGATTCCGGACCGCCCATATAGATGTCCACCCAGCCGTCGTTGTCGATATCGGCCGAGGAGTACCCCTCCCCGGGGGAACCGAAGGGATGGTAGAGATCGAGGCGCTGGTCCACGCTGTATCTCCCCTTCTCGTTGCCCCAGTAGATATAGGCCGGCACCGGGTCGCCCGCCGAACCGTCGATGCGGTTCACGAAGACCAGGTCGGCCTTGCCGTCCCGATCGAAATCGGCGCTGCCGGCGGCGGCTGCCCCCAGGGTGGTCAACTCCAGGCGCCGGCCCCTGTCGAACCCCGCCGGACCGCCCCAGTAGACGTAGGAGGGCGCCTGGTGGGAACGGGCATTGTGCTCGTTGCTGAAGACCAGGTCGGGGTGACCGTCGCGGTTCAGGTCCACGATGAGGCAGTCGGTGGGGTTCAGGGTGGGCAGGACGGTTCGGCGGCGAGGCTCGAATCCCCCGGCGCTGTTCCAGAAAATGGGCGAGCCACTCCCCGGCCCGGGGGCGGCATGGCCGGACTTCTGGGGCCCGTTGGCGAACACCAGGTCCGGCAGCCCGTCCTGGTCGAGATCTCCCGCCGCCACCGCGTTGGCCGCCACGGTGGGCAGCTCCAGGCGGCGCTCGGCGCTGTAGCCCCGGCTCGATCCCCAGTAGACGAAGGAACGGATGGATTCGCTGTCGACGTCGGTATCCCACTCGCTGCGGTCATCGGGCTCGCGCATGAGCGGACGGTAGCGGTTGGCCAGAACGACCTCGGGGACCTGGTCGCCGTTGAGGTCGGCCAGGGCCACGGCTGCGCTGCGCTGCCCGGGAAGCACCGTACGCCGGTCTGCCGAATAGCTCCCTCCGGCGCCGCCCCAGTAGATCATGGCGCCGCCGAGATCAGCCCCGCTCCCCTCGTTGGCGAAGACGATCTCGGGAGAGCCGTCCCGGTCGAGGTCGGCGACGGCCACGTCGGTGGCGGCGACGGTGGGCAAGGACTGCCGCCGCTCGATGGAGAACCCCTCCTTCGAACCCCAATAGAGAAAGGAGGCGTTCTCGGGGCTTGAAGGCCGGCCGCCGGCCCAGGCGCTGTTGGCGAAGACGATCTCCGGGTAGCCGTCCCCATCCAGGTCGGCCACGGCAGCCGCCATGCCTCCCAGAGTGGGCAGCTCGCTTCTGCGCCCGGCGTCGAAGCCCTGGGCGCCGCCCCAGTAGATGAAGCTGTCCAGGTTGCTCTTGATCCCGTTGCGTCCGTTGACCACCACCAGATCGGTGAAGCCGTCTCCATTGAGGTCGCCCAGGGCCTGGCCGGTTCCGCCGCCGCTGGGAAGGCGCGTGCGTCGCCCGACGTGGTTCTCGTCCACGCCCCAGTAGATGAAGAGATCGATCTGCTCGTTGTTGTCATGGGTGTTGGGGAGGACGATGTCGATGAAACCGTCCCGGTTGAGGTCCCAGAGGTTGATGAGCTTCACCTCTCCGGCGGCGGTGACGTAGGTGTTGGCGCCGGCGTCGCCCAGGGTTCCCCGGCTGAACTCCAGAAAACTGGAGACGGTCCAGCGCTTTGTGGGAGAGGCGTTTTGGGACCGGATTTGAGACCCGCCCCACACCCACAGGACACAGACCACCGCAAGACCCGAAATCATCGTTCTGCTTCGCATTGCAGCCATGCGCTCACTCCCTGCCGGAAAACGGGCAGCCCTCGCCGGCCATGGTCTGTACAGAATTCTCGAAGTATCGGTCCCCGTCATTCAGAAGCAAGCCCGCCCTTTTGTCAATAGAGTTTCTCCACCGGCCCACCTATAATCAGACGATGGATTCGCCCTCCGGTGAAGCATTTCATTTAGTGCCTGGAAAGACCGCTGGTACGGCAACGCAAGGAGACCAACAGAGACATCGAATGAACCGCGATCTGCTGAATGATTCTTAAGCGGATATGCGGCAGCAACAAAAACCTCCGACTCATTGGCCAAGCGGATGTGGAAGTGAGGAGTGGTTGGAGTTTGAAGGTGGTGGATGTCTTTCCATCGTGTGAAGGCCCGAAACGCAAGGACCGCCGACATGCAAGAAACGGACAACCATAGTCAGAAACCCGTAATGTTTCGATTCAGAAACATCGGACCGGTAAAAGACGCCGAACTGGAGTTGGGCAACCTAACAGTAATCGCCGGCCGCAACAACACCGGCAAGACCTACATCGTGTACACGCTCTACGGCTTCCTGAAGATGTGGAGGCGTTTCTCGAAGTGGTTTGTCTTGCCGGACGAGAAACCGCGTGATGTCGAATTCCCTGGTCGACAGGACTGGAAGCGCTTTGCCAAACAACTCGCCAAGAGCGGTCGCTGCACCTTCCCACTGGACGAAAAAGCATTCGATCGGCAGCAAGAGGGGATCATTCAGCTCGTGACCCAGGGTTTTTCGGAACAAGCTCTGTCGGAAGTATTCAGTTCCCAGCATGCAAGCTTTGAAGAATCCTCCATCGAAATAGTCGTGAACCGTGATAAATCCAGGTCCCCGCGGTCGTACAAGAAAGAGAGCGAGACCGCCAAAGTTTCCATCGAGTACGATGGAAGTGAGGTTGTTGTGACCTTGGATGAGGTGGAGGAGCAACGTTCACCTGATTGGCTGGCGGGTTATATTGCTCACCATTACGTACTTTTCCTGCTCGAAAGCCTGTTGCCTGACCCCTTCATACTGTCCTCCGAACGCTTCGTCATCCCCCTGTTCTACCGTGAACTCGACTTCACCAAGAACCAGTTGGTCGATCTGCTGCAGAAAATGGGCGATGACAAGAATCGTGACAGGACTTCTCCCTATCGGCTCATCGACAAGGCCACCAGCCGGTATGCCCTTCCAATCAAGGACAATATCGACTACACCAGGAGCCTTCCAGATTTAGGACAGAGCAAGAGCGAAATCTACAACAACAAGCTGTTCGACGATATCAAGGACATGATGGGCGGCTACTACGGGGCGTCCGGTGACGACATACGTTTCATCTCCAAGGCGCGCGGCAAGGGGCGCAGCTTCAACATACCGCTGCACCTCGCTTCCTCTTCGGTCCGCGGGTTGTCGGACTTCTATTTCTTCTTGCGGCACGTTGCCAGCAGTAACCATCTCCTCATCATCGACGAGCCTGAAAGCCATCTCGATACCGCCAACCAGATTCAGTTGGCGCGTCTGCTGGCCCGGCTCGTTAAATCCGGATTGAAAGTCCTCATCACGACGCACAGCGACTATCTGATCATGGAAATCAACAACCTCGTGATGCTGAGCAGACCCTTCGCGGATAAGGAGCAGGTAGTCAAGAAACTGAAATACAGCCTGGATGATTTTCTTGCGCCTGATACCATCCGGGCGTACGTCTCCGAACACCATGGCCTGAGTAGGTGTACCGTCGATGAATTTGGCATCGACATGCCGGTCTTTGACAAGACCATGGACCAGATCAACCGGGCGGCAAACGAACTGGCGTCACGAGTGATGGAAGTTCGGGAGGCCTAAAGTGGCGATGTCCGCCCACCTCAAGGAGATTCTGGACGCCAAGGCGCTGACGCCGCAACCGACTGACGACGTTATCAGGCTTCGAGAAAAAGGAGTGATGGAAGTGGAGGTAGTCGATCCGCCATCGGACCTCACAACTGTCGCCATGGAGAGGCTTGGCAGATTATCAGGCATGAAGGATGGCGAATGGACGCAGGTATGTGACTACCTGCTGGCTTACCCACGAAAGGGCAAGGATCACATCATTTTCGTCGAGCTCAAGAAGACGTTGGATGAAGACAGAGGAAAGGCGATGGAGCAACTGCGCCGGTCGTTGCCACTACTGGAGTACCTGCGTTCAGTATGCGAGATTCATTTCGGCAGTGAACCAGTCTCGCGTCGAATCGCGGTGCAGTATCTTCTGATTGGTGAAAGAATGCGATCGAGACTCGACAAAAAGCAGTCTGTGAATCCGGACCCGGCAAGGAAACTGGAAACACAGGACTACCGGGACATCGCGGTAACCACATTTGTTGGGTCGAGAGTTCGTTTCGATCTTCTTGTGAGCCAATCAACAAGAAGCACTCATTCTTGAGCATCGGCAGCAGCGCCGACAGGAGCCTTCCCATGGAAGAAGCCCGCCCCGTCCGGCCGGAGGAGCTGGACCAGACCCTGGCCCTGGTGAACAAGGTCTTCAGGACCGGCGTCGACCAGGACATGTCCACCGACTACCCCCTGGTTTTCGCCCCCGGCAACCTGGACAACCTTCGGGTGGTGTCGGAGGGCGGCAGCATCTTCAGCCATGCGGCCATGGCGCGGCGGGAACTGCGGGAGCATGACTGCGCGCTTCCCGTCAGCATGATCTGCGCCGTAGCCACCGATCCGGAACGCCGGCGGCGCGGGGCCGCCAGCAGGATCATGGAGGACACCGTCGAGGCCATGGCCGCCCGGGGCGACGCCTTCGGACTGCTGTGGACCGGACCCGCCCGGGACTTCTACCGGCGCCTGGGCTGGGAGGTGGTGGGGTCCAACGGCTGGGCCTACCAGGTGGAACCCCAACTGGCCGGCCGGTTCGAGCGACCTCTGCCCGTTCGCCCATTTCAAGTCGGGACAGACCTGGACAGGATCATCGAGATTCACGAGGCCCAGCCCCGCCGGTTGACGCGGACTCGAGCCGAAACCCGGACGTTGCTCGGCCTTCCCAAGTCGGAAGTCTGGGTGGCGGAGAAACAAGGGCGGGTGGAGGGCTACCTGGTGGTTGCCCGGGCCCACAACAAGTCGGGCGTGGTGGAGTGGGGCGGGACCCCGGGGGCCCTGTCCTCGCTGCTGGCCCGGGTGCTGCCCCAGCCGGCGGGCGAACGGATGCAGGTGTTCGTGCCCATCCCCGACAACCCCATGACCGAGCTGTTGACCGGCCGGGGCTGCCGGACACGCATCCCCATGGAGATAGCCGACGGCTGCGGCCTCAAGATGGTCAGGGTTCTTTCGCTGGGAAACCTGCTACGGCAACTCTCTCCCCATATCAAGAGTCGCCTGACCGGAGGCTCGGGCCAGGTGAGCCTTCGGGTCCGTGAAACCCGTGAGCACGTGGATCTGAGGTGGGACGGGACCGGCCTGAAAGTCGGTGGCGGCAGGGCTTCCGGACCTCGGGACGCCGCACAGGAGCTTTCTCTTCGCCAGGCGGCACGGCTGGTCTTCGGACCCGACAAGCCGTCGCAGATCCTCGACCCTTCGCAGGAAGCCACTCAGGATCTGGACCGGGCCTTCCCCTTCGGCTTCCACATCTGGATGCTGGACTACGTGTGAGCGCCGGCGCCGTCACTGGACCGGCAGACCGCCAGCCCACGCAAGCGCCTATCCCGGCCTGACCGCGGCCACCTTGTCCAGGTAGGCGCGGCCGGCTTCCTCGAGCCAGGCGTTGTAGTTGGTCAGGAAGAACCGCACTCCCAAATCGTGGTAGTGCTGCAGCTTGTCCTCGTACCCCAGCGCGCCCGGCGTCCTCCCCGAAGCCACGATCTGTCGAAACGCCCCCTCCACCACCGCTTCCACCTTGGGGTCCCGGTGCTTGCCTGCCATGCCCATGGTCTGGGCCAGGTCCCCGGGCGCCACGAAAAAGACGTCTATGTGGTCGACCGACAGGATTTCGTCCAGGTTCTCCACCGCCTGCATCTCCTCGATCAGGACGATGACCAGCGTTTCCGTGTTGGCCTGCTCATAGTAGTCGGAGCCGCCGTAGGACCTTCTGCCCTCAAAGATGCCGCGCCGGCCTACCGGCGCAAAAAAGGCGGACTCCACCACCCGCTCCGCCTCGGCCCTGCTGCTGACGTGAGGGACCACGATGCCGTTGACCCCCAGGTCCAGGACGCGGGTGATCACTCCGGGATCGTTCTGGTGCAGGCGGGCCACCGAAGTCATTCCCCACAGGTCGCAGGCCCTGGAGAGATCGCCGATTCCCCCCCAGCTCACCGAACCGTGCTCCCCCTCCAGCCAGATTCCGTCAAAGCCCAGTGGGCCCATGAAATCGATAGTGTCGCCGGTATTGCTGTGTCCTCCGACGGCCACGGCCACCTCACCCTTGTTGAGCTTTTCCTTGACTCGATTCCCTCGCATGCTCTTGTCCTCTCCGTGTTCGGCAAACAGTATCCAATGCAGGCGCTCATCTCACCGGCCTGCCCGCTGCACCCGAGAAAACCGCCCGCGCCGGGTGCCTCGGGACGCCAACCCTCATCCGAGTTTGCGCCTTGACCCCGCACCGGCTTTGTCATAGGCTCCTGCCGTAGACGCTCCGCGAGCAAGCAGCGCTCCTCTTGCCGAGTCGCACCGATTCGAGCCGACGGAGGAGACCCTCCGTGCCCGCAGTTTCTTCCTGCCCGGGGGGCCAGGCAGGTGGAGCATACCTCAGGCGCGTCAGTCGCAGGAAGCTTTTGAGCCGGTTCCCGGCGTTATTTCCCCAGGCCTGCCGCCGGTCGGGGACAGGCCGCCCCTCATTCGCCATCCCCTTGGGGACGGGACAGGATGCGCAACGTGAAACCCTCTCTGAATCGCCGGCAATTTCTGGGCGGAGCCGCCCTGGCGGCCCCGGGCCTGCTGGCCCCAGGCGGAGCCGCTTCGGCCGCCGGGCCGCGGTCCAAGCCGAAGCAGGCGTCCAGGCCGCGGCGGACCATGTATTTCAACGACGCCCGCCACTACTACCTCTACGCCTTCGAGCCGCCCATGACCATGGAGGACGCCTGGCGTCCGGTGGACGAGCTGGTGGAGACCTCGGTCGACACCTTGATCTACGGGGTGGAAACCGGAGGCGGGCTGTTCAGCGACACCAAGGTGGGCCGGCGGGCCATGTCGCAGACGCTTCCCTTCGAGAGCTCCTACTACTGGCGGGCCTGGTACAACATGCAGAGCCTGATCGATCGGGGGCTGGACCCCTTGCAGGTGCTGATCGATCGGGCCCACCAACGCCAACTGGACTTCATCATCAGCATGCGCATGGGCGGAGCGCCCCGGGATCCTCGCTACGTCATCGGCACTTCGGGGCCGGCCGCCGGAGGCGGAGGCCGCCTGGAGAACAACATGGACTTCGCCCATCCCTGGGTCAGGGACACGCAGTTCTCCTGGATGGAAGAACTGGCCGGCTACCCGGCCGAAGGCATCGAGTACGACTTCGCCTTCACTCCCTACTATTTCAAGCCGAGCGAGGTCGAGCGCCACACGCCCCTGATGACCGCCTACGTGCGGCGGCTCTCGGAGATGATTCGAAGCAAGGGGCAAAACCGGATCGTGGGGGCCCGGGTCTTTCCGACCGAGGCCATGAATCGTTCGCTGGGGCTGGACGTCAGGACCTGGGTGGAGGAGAAGCTGGTCGACTACCTGGCGCCCCTCTACTACGGATACTTCCTGCTGGATCCCAATCTGCCCTTCGAGTCGCTGGTCGAGTTGGCCCGGCCGGGCGGAGCCGACGTCTACCCTGTCCTGCAGCCCTACTTCATGCAGCACGAGAAGCATGCCAGCCCGGCCATGCTGCGCGCCGCCATCGCCAACTACTGGGCCAAGGGGGCGGACGGCCTGATCGTGGCTCCCTGGTTCCCCTGGCCCTTCCGGGAGGAGGAGCGGGCGCTGCTGACCGACATCGGCGACCCCGAAGCCGTCAAGGAACGGAGCAAGCACTACTTCGTCTCCCCACGCATCGAGGATGCGGCAGCGTTGGGCTACGACCACCCGCTCCCTTTGAAGTTGGAGGGGAACAGTCCCAAGAGCTCGACCGTACCCTTTCATGTCGCCGACGACTGCCGGTCGGACCGGGTGGGTCGAACCCGGCTGCTGCTGAGAGTGCGCAACCTGGTGACCGCCGACACCCTGGAGTTGAGCCTCAACGGCAGCTCGCTGGGCGGAGAGCCCATGCGACGCACCAGCCACCGCTACGACTTCCAGTGGCTGGAGTACACCCTGAGCAAGGCGCTGCCCCGCTCCGGGGAGAACCTGCTGTCGGCCAGGCTGGCCTCCCGTCCCGAGGGACTGGGCGGAGGGGTCACCATTGACCGGGTGGAGATCCTGGTCGAGTACGAGGGTCCCCGGTCCATATCCGGCAGACCCGACATGCTGTAGACAAGGAGTGAAACACGATGCGACGAAGAAGCTTCCTTTCAAGAACCCTGGCCGGCGCCGCCTCCCTGGGCCTGCTGGGCGCCAGGAAAGCGTCGGCCCACCCGGGCCCGAAACCTGCGACGACCGACTCGGCCGGCCGCAGACCCACCATGATGTTTTACCACGACGGGCGGCACCCCTTGATCTACATGTACGAGCCCCCCATGCAGAAGGAAGAATTCGAAACGGCCGTGGACGAGCTGCTGGGAACCCCCATCGAAGCCATCATGTTCACCATGGGTGACGGACGGACGGTGCTGCACGACACCCAAGTGGGCGAGCTGTGGGGGCACAACGTCAAGAAGTGGCCCCACCTGATCTTCCGGCGGGCCCACCAGAACGCCCGGGGGCTCATCGACGCCGGACAGGACCCGCTGCGCGTCGTCTGCGACCGGGCCAGGGCCAAGGGGATCCTGATCTACCCGGTGCTGCTGGTTCAGCAAGGCACCGGCCAGCGAGGAACAGACACCCGCGCATCGGATTTTCGATTCGACAACACTCACCTGGAGATCGGGGCCGGCGGCGGGGTCGATCCCGAGTTCCCGGGACTCCACGGACTGGACTTCAAGCACGAGGAGGTGCGGAACGAGCGGTTCGCCCTGGTCGAGGAGACCCTGAATCGCTACCCGGTGGACGGCTTCGAGCTTCAGCTCGACTACATGCCCTACTACTTCCGGCCGGACGAGGTGGATGCGGGGCGTCCCATCATGACCGAGTGGGTCGCCCGGGTGCATCGCGCCGTCAAGCAGAGCGGAGCCCAGCGGGAGCTGGCCATCCGCATCCCCACCAGCATCGAGGGTTGCCACTCGGTGGGGCTCGACGTCCGGGAATGGATCCGCCAGGACATCGTGGACGTGCTCATCGGCCAGAACTTCTCGGGTCCCGAGCTGGTGGACCAGAACGCCGACTTCCGCCCCCTGGTGGCGGCCGCCAAGGAGTCGCCGTGCCGGGTCCTGGCGGCCATCCACAGCCACGTCGACTCCGATCGGCTGGGCGAGGCCACCGTCAAGATGATTCGGGCCGCGGCCTGCAACTACTGGGACCAGGGCGTCGACGGGCTCTACCTGGCCCATTGGTTCAGCAACTGGCCCTACGAGGGAGACTTCTACGAAAAGCTGCGCGAGCTTCCCTATCCCGAGGTGATGGCCCCCAAGGACAAGACCTACTTCGTGACCACCATGACCGGCCGTTACCCCAAGCCTTCCACCGAGCCCGGACTCTCCATGCAGTTGCCGGCCGACCTCGAGGTCAACCGGCCGGTCAAGGTGGAGATGTCGGTCAGCGACGACCTGCCCCGCTGGCACAAGGACGGCCGCGTCCATGAAGTCCTCCTGAGGGCCAGAATGATCAATTCCACCGAACTGGACCGGTTCAGCTTCCGCCTGAACGGCAAGGCCCTTCCCCAGTCCGGCCTGCGCAAGATCAATCAGCTCTACCGCATGGTGGCGCCGCGCTACCGGGTCAACAACTGCTACTGGCACATCTACCGGCTGGACCGCAGCCATTGGCCGCGCAAGGGGAGCAACACGGTGGAGATCACCCTGACCCAAAGAGACCCCGACATCACCCCCCAGATCTTCCTGAGAGACCTGGAGCTGGACATCAAGTACCTGATGGGCAAGAACTTCCACCGGGGACAGGACCCCGACCTGGGCGAAGTCCAGTCCCTGACCGACTGAGTTCTGCAATCCTCGGGGGGACTGACACCCCGGGGCGGTGAAGCAACCCATGAAACGGCGCCGTTTCTTCCAAACCGCCGCTGCAGCCGGCCTGGCCGGCGGGGCGGCCTCCCTCTCCCCGCAAACGCAGCCGGCCCAAGCCTCCGCTTCGGATGACCGGGGGGCAGCCCGCAAGCCCCGCATCCTGTTCTACCACGACGGCCGTCATCCCCTGATCTACATGTACGAGCCCCCCATGCGAAAGGAGCAGTTCGAGTCGGCCGTGGACGAACTGCTCGGGACCCCGGTGGAAGCGCTGATGTTCACCATGGGCGACGGCCGCACCGTGCTGCACGACACCCGGGTGGGCGAGCTCTGGGGAGACCACCTCAGGAACAGCCAATGGCCCCACCTCATCTTCCGCCGCGCCTACCAGAACGCCAAGGGCCTGATCCGGGCGGGCCAGGACCCGCTGCGCGTCGTCTGCGACCGGGCCCGGAGCCGGGGAATGCTGATCTACCCGGTGCTGCTGGTCCAGCAGGGGACCGGAAAGCGCGGGGAGGACACCCGCGCCTCGGAGTTCCGCCTGAACCACCGCCACCTGGAAATCGGCGCCGGAGGCGGGGTGGACTCGGCCTTCCCCGGTTTCCACGGCCTGGACTTCAAGCACGAGGCGGTGCGCCGGGAGCGCTTCGCCCTGATCGAGGAGACGCTGCAGCGCTACCCGGTGGATGGCTTCGAGCTGCAGCTCAACTACATGCCCTACTACTTCCGTCCCGACGAGGTCGAGCCCGGGCGCCGGATCATGACCGAGTGGATTGGGCGGGTCTACCGGGCGGTGAAGCGGAGCGGGGAGGGGCGTGAGCTGGTCCTGCGGGTGCCGGCCAGCCTGGAACAGTGCGAGTCGGTGGGGATGGACATCCGGGAATGGCTGCGGCAAGGCATCGTGGACGTGCTCATTCCGCAGGGTCCCGGGCGCTTCGATCCGATGCTGGACCTGGGGCCGATGGTGTCGGCCGCGCGTGGGACCGATTGCCGCATTCACGGTTATCTCCCCAGCACGGTGGACTCCGATCGCCTGATGGAGTCCACCCTCCCCGTCACCCGGGCCGCCGCCTGTAATCTGTGGGACCAGGGGGTGGACGGGCTCTACGTGGCCCAGTGGTTCAGCACCTGGCCCTACCGGAGCTCCTTTTACGAGCGGCTGCGGGAACTGCCCCATCCCGATGTCATGGCTCCCAGGGACAAGCACTATTTCCTGCAGACCACCACGGGACGCTACCCCAACCGTCGCGGGCGGCATCTCCCGGCGGAGCTGGAAGTCGGCCGGCCGGTGAGCCTGGAATTCAGGATCAGCGACGAGCTGCCGCGCTGGGCCAGGACGGGGCGGGTTCACCAGGTCCTCTTGCGGATCCGGATGTCCAATACCACCGAGCTGGACCGCCTCGTCTTCCGGCTGAACGGGAAGCCGCTTCCCGATTCGAGGTTGCGCAAGATCAACGAAATGTTTAAGCTCAAGATCCCGCGCTTCTTCCAGTTCGGTTACTGGTATGTCTACAGGCTGGACGCGGACCACTGGCCGGTCAGGGGCCTCAACCGGCTGGAGGTGGAGCTGAAGCAGCGGGACCCGCAGGTCACGCCCCGGATCGCGGTGAGCAACCTGGAACTGGAGATCAAGTACCTGCTGGGGAAGAACATGCGGCGGGACTCGGAGACCGATCTGGGCGAGCGGGAAAGTCTCACCGATCGGCATGGGACGGCATGAATCGACGTCACTTCTTGCAGGGAGCTGGAATTCTCTTGACGGGCGGCAGCACTCTCGACCGGGAAGCTCAGGCTTCCTCGCAAAACGAGCGCCGGGTCCTGATCACCAGCGGTGAGACGGAATTGGCCCAGGTCATCGCCGACCACCTCAGCCGCGACCGCGAGGTCCGGCTCACGGGTCTGACGGCTGTCCCCAGCCGCTTCCCCTTCGCCGCCTGCCAACTGGATCACGACTCGGCCACCGACGAGCTGGTGCGGGGAGTGGGGGCCGTCGTCCACGTGGCCGAGCCGCCTTCGGGCGCGGACGAGCGGGAGCAGATCGACCACCTGACCCGCAGGACCTACAACCTGGCCAGGGCCGCCGTGGACGCCGGGGTCGAGCGGCTGCTCTTTCTCAGCACGCTGGAGCTGATGACGGGCTACGAGGAGGACTTCCTGGTCAGCGAACGCTGGCGGCCGCTCCCCACCACCCGGCCGTCCGTGCTGGCCAGGCACCTGGGCGAGTACACCTGCAGGGAGTTCGCCCGGGAGCAGAAGCTGCAGGTGATCGTGCTTCGACTCGGCAAGGTGGTCAAGGCCGCGGCGGTCAGTGGGCAAGCCCCCGATCCCCTCTGGGTGGAGGAGCGGGAGGTGGCCCAGGCGGTCGCCGGCGCCCTGGACGCCAAGCTCTCCGACCACGCCCAGGGCGTGGGCCGCTGGAGAATCTTCAACGTGCAGTCGGAGTTCCCGGGGTCCCGCTTCCCGGTCTCCAACGCCAAGGGGGCTCTGGGCTACCGGCCCTGGTTCAAGCCCTGAGCGGAATGGCAGGATAGATCCATGAAAGTGCTCATCATCGGAGCCACCGGCTATCTGGGGCCGCACGTGGTCAAGGCGCTGGAGGACCACCACCAGCTCCTGCTCACCGATATCAAGCCGCCCAAGGAGAACACGCCCCACCCCTTCCAGAGGGTGGATGTCAGCTCCATGGAGCAGGTGCAGCGGGCCGCCGAGGGAATGGATGCCATCCTCAACCTTTCGGTGCTGCGGGAGCACCGGCGGATCGCCTTCGACGTAAACGCCCTGGGCTGCTACAACATCATGCGGGCAGCCGTGGACCACGGGATTCGCCGGGTCATCAACACCGGACCCCACTTCACCATCACGGGTCCGCTCTACGAGGGCATCGACCACGGCATCACGCCCGACGTCCCTCCTCACCCCAGCACCATCCTCTACGCCTTGACCAAGTCCCTGGGCCAGGAGATCTGCCGGGTGTTCAGCCAACACCACGACGTCTACGTGCTGGACTACCTGTTCTACAACTTTCGCGACCCCAAGCAGGTGAAGCGGGGCTCGGGAGGAGTGCCCTTCATCGTCTCCTGGGATGACGCCGGAGAGGCCTTCCGGCTCGGCCTGGAGATCGAACTGGACCGGCTGCCCTCCCGCTGCGAAATCTTCTTCATCTGCGCGGACATGCCCCAAGGGAAGTTTCTCAACGAAAAGACCAGGCGCGTGCTGGGCTTCAAGCCCAAGGACGACCTGGCCTACCTTTGGCGCCGGCCCTGATTGCGGGACTCTGTTCTCCATGGGCTTTCGCCCACGGCTAAGCGCGGACGCCGCTTCTCGGCTGACTGGAATCCTCGGGCTGGCGCCCGGGGAACCATCATTAACGGAGTCTACTGCAAAATTCGCCAGGGGGACGATTACCGGCAATGGCCACAAAAGGCACAAAAACACAAAGGGTGACTTTTGTGCCTTTTGTGCTTTTTGTGGTTGGACAGCATTTTTCCCAAGGTCGCACCCGATATTGAATAGGGCAGAACCTCAGGTTTGCCGGCACAATCACCTGCCCCGCTGCGAATCTTGCAAAAAGCTCAACGGATAAACCCATGATCCATCGCCGCCGTTTATTGAAGACCGCCGCCCTGGGAGCGGGGCTGGCTCCTTTTCCCCTTTCCCTCCTGTCCGAAGCCCGGGGGAGGATGAAGATCGTCGAGATCGAGGAGCACGAAGTGGTCGCCCCCTATCAGGACTACAATGCCGAGACGCTCTTTCGGTATCACGGACTCTCCCTGCAGAGGCGCATCATCTACGTGGTCAGGACGGACACGGGACTGGAAGGTTACGGAGAGAGCGGCGGCCCGTTGCGTAAGGGCCGGTTCAAGGACTACCTGGGCAGCGACCCGTTCGACTGGATGGCCGACACCAGGAACCTTCCCATGAACATGGCCGTCTACGATCTCATGGGGAAATTTCTGGGCCTGCCCGTCTGGAAGCTCCTGGGACCCAAGGTGCGCTCCTGGATTCCGGTGGCGGCCTGGACCGTCTCCCGGCCTCCCCAGGAAATGGCGGAGGAAGTGCTTGACGTATCCCGGCGGGGCTACCACTGGCTCAAGTACCACGTGGATGTCCTGCAGAACGCCATCGACCAGACCGAAGCCATGCAGAAGGTCGCTCCCCCCGGGTTCAAGATCCACTACGACTTCAACGAGGACTCCAACTTCGAAGCCGTCTACCCGGTGCTGCGGGAACTGGAAAAGTTTCCCGTCGCCGGACGGATCGAAGACCCCATCCGTTCCGAAGATCGCGACGGCTATCGCCTGCTGCGGGAGAAGTGCTCCATCCCCATCCTCATACACCACGGCCCCCACGACGTCTTCATGAGAGAGGGCCTCTGCGACGGTTTCATGGGCGGGCACGCTGCGGTAGGCCACGCCATGAAGCTGTCGGCCATGGCGGAGTCGACCAACACGCCCTTCATGCTCCAGCAGACGGGCGGCACCATCAACCAGGCCTTCCTGGCCCATGAAGTGGCCGTCTTTCCCATGGCCGTCCTGGACCACGTCAACGGGTGCCATCTCTGGAAGGAGCAGGTGACGCGCGAGGACATGCCCGTGGTGGGAGGAAGCGTGGCGCTCCCGAAAGGACCCGGGCTGGGGGTCAGCCTCGACCGGGAGAAGCTGAAGCGGCTGGCCCAGGCCCCGCGGCCCAAGCAAACCCGCTTCCTGGTAAGGACCCGCTATGAAGACGGCCTCAGCATCTATTTCCGGTTCGACCCCGATCTTCCCGGGGCCAACGTGAGATTCCTCAATCCTCCCGGATTCGGGCAACGATACTCCGGTTTCGGGCCGGATGTCCCCGGACCGGTTCCGGGTTATGCCAATCCGGTGGTCAGTGACTTCTGGGACGAAACCGGTTCTCCGGAATTCGAATCCATGTGGGAGCGCACGGCGGAAGGGCCGGTCTGGGAGCAATCCGGCAAGCCCTGACCGACGCGGCCGCGGGATTCAATTGTAAAGGGAGCCTTTTGCAAAATTCGTGGCGGGGCAGGTCATCTTGCCGGAGAACCTGAGGTTCTGCCATTTTCAATATCGGGTGCGACCTGGTGAGCCATGAGGGATAACCACAAAAAGCACAAAAGGCACAAATTGTGTTTTTGTGCCTTTTGTGGCCATTCCCGGTAAACGTCCCCCTGCCGAATTTTGCAAGAGCCTCAAGGAGGTGTCATGAAACGAAGACGGTTCCTCAAGACAGTCGGCGGCGGGCTGCTGGCCGGTCCCTGGTTGGGAGGTTTGACCTCGCCCCTTGTGAATCCGGGCTGGAGCCGCCCCATTCCTGCCGGTGACACCGGCCGCCGCATGCTGTCCAACCACGACGGCGCCATCATGGGGAGCGATCCTCCGCTCACCGCCGAGCACTTCCGCCAGGTGGTCAGGAGTTACCAGGGAACCCCGGTCGACACCATCTGCTTCTGTCTGGGCGACCGCGAGGTTTACCACTACGAGAGCGAGGTGGCCGAGGTTTTCGGCCGCCGGCACGGAACCTTCAAGAGCGACTGGGAATGGCGCGTCTACGAAAATATCCGGCGACTCATTGAATCGGGCAAGGGCCCCCTGGCCACCTTTGCCGAGGTGTGCCGGGAGGAAGGCATGGGCCTGTTCGGCTCCTTTCGAATGAACAGCCACTACGGCGTGGACCCCAGCTCCCCCAACCACAGCGAGTTTCGGCTCAAGCACCCCCAATGGCTGATCGGGCACCCCGCCGGCTATTCCAAGGAGAGCAAGGAATGGGGGATCCGAATGGGCTTGAACTATGCCATCCCGGAGGTTCGCGAGCACATGGCGGCCACCATCACGGAGGTCTTCACCCGATTTCAGGTGGACGGCGTGGAGCTGGATTTCATGCGGCACCCGGCCTTCTTCAAGCTGCACGAGGCGGTGGAGAACCACCACCACATGACCGACATGCTGCGGCACATCAAGCGCCGCCGGGATGAGGTCAGCCGGGAGACCGGCCGCAAGATCGAGCTGGCCATGCGGGTTCCGCCCACCTTCGCCGATGCCCTGCGGGTGGGCCTGGACGTGCGCACCTGGATCGGGGAGGGCCTGGTGGACCTTCTCATCGCGGGAGGGGGCTTCATTCCCTTCGACATGCCCTTCGAGTCGTTCGTGGAGGCGGCCCGAGGCACCGACTGCCGGGTCTTGGGCGGAATGGAGCTTCTCCGCTACATGACCGGACCCACTCCCGACCTGGACATCAATCGAGCCATCGCCATGCGCTTCTGGGAGGGCGGGGCCGACGGACTGCAGCTCTTCAACTACTTCGCCCAGGAAACGGATTGGAAGCGGCGGTTCTTCCAGGAAATCGGCGACCCCGAGCGGCTGGCCAGGCTGGACAAGCGCTACCAGATGGACAAGCGACGCTGGTTCCCCGGCGCCTGGAACAACCACGGCGCCGCCTTTTCATCGGCGGTGCCGGCGGTGCAGCTCCCGGTGGACCTCACCGAGACGCCGCCCGGAGGCGGCCCCCGCCTTCGATTCAGGATTTCCGATGACCTGGAATCGGCCACGCGCAAGGGCGCCCTGGAAAGCGTCAAGCTGCGCCTCCTGTTCGAGAACCGCACGCTCGAGGACCAGGTCGAGGTCCATCTCAACGGGGAGCGCCTGCCCGACAAGCAGTCCCCCTCCTTTGACCTGGTCGCCTACTGGAACAGGAGGCGCGGTCCCTACCAGGGAGAGTACCTGACGGGGACCCTGGAATACGACGTCGCCACCCCGCCCCTGAAGCAGGGAATCAACGTCATCCAGGTTCGACTGGTGAAACGCACCCCCAAACTGACCACCCCCCTGAGACTGGGCCTGGTGGAAGCGTCGGTGAATTACAAGTCTGGTTGATTGCTCGTCCGGGCTCAACCGGGGTTTGCGCGACGCCTTGCGCCCGACTTTCAGGAGAGCCTTTTGCAAAAGGCTCGAGAGGCAATGCTTTTCGGAAGGGTGCATCCTATTCGCCGCATTCGCGGCTGGGGCAGTGCAGGGTTCATACGACCCCAGGCTTCCGCCTGGGGCTACCCTGAGCCGCAGCTACGCTGCTCTATAAGGATGGCCTGTAGGTGGCGTCTCCCCGGGTTACCGACTCCAACCGCTGCTTCGCAGCTCTCCCTGAAATCACGACACTGCAAAGGGGAACGTACTTATTTATTTGGGATGAAGGGTTTGCAAAAATCGGCAGAGGGATCTTTTTCGCGAATGGCCACAAAGGGCGCAAAAACACAAAAAAGAACCCTCTGATCGTCAAGACTCGATATCAAGCAGCTCATTTTGTGCCTTTTGTGCTTTTTGTGGTGAATGCCGGAGCTACCAGCCCTTCACCTTTGGCGCCTCCATGCCATTCCCGATGGGGGATTTTGCAAAAGGCACAGGACACAAGGCGTTTCTTCCTATCCTCTTCCCCTCCCCGGGAGGCACCATGACTCTCATTCACCGGCGCGGGTTTCTTCGTCAATCCGGGTTGGCCGCGGCCGGCCTGCCCTTCTGGTCGTCGTCGCTGTTCGCAGGTTTGGCCCGGACGATCAGGATTACCGAGATCGAAGCGCACGAAGTGCTTCCTCCCTACCACGACTACCATGCCGAGTGGCTATTTCGCTACCAGGGGCTGCACAGCCGCTTGCGGACCATCTACGTCGTCAAGACCGATGCGGGCCTCGAGGGCTACGGGGAGAATTGGGGATCTCCCTGGAGCGAATTCAAGGACTACCTGGGCACCAGTCCCTTCGATTGGATCAACGACCCTCGGAACCTGCCCATGAACATGGCTCTCTACGACCTGATGGGCAAGGCTCTGGGACTGCCGGCCTGGAAGCTGATCGGGCCTCGGGTGCGGTCCTGGGTGCCCATCGCCGCCTGGACGATGTCGCAACCTCCCCGGCAGATGGCGGAAGAAGTGAGGCAATTGTCGAAGCGCGGTTACCGCTGGATGAAATTCCACGTGGACGTCCTGCAGAACGTGATCGACCAGACTGCCGCCATGCAGGAGGCGGCCCCCCGGGGATTTCGAGTCCAGTACGACTTCAATGAGGATTCCAACCTGGAAGCGGTGTATCCGGTCCTGAAGGAGCTGGAACGATTTCCCATTGCAGGCCGGATCGAAGATCCCATCCGATCCATCGACCAGGACGGCTATCGCCTGCTTCGCGAAAAGTGCGCCATCCCGATCCTGATTCACCATGGCCCGGCCGAGGTCTTCATGCGCAAGGGGCTTTCCGACGGGTTCATGTCCAGCCATGCCGGCATCGGCTCGGCCAGGAAGGTGGCGGCCATGGCGGAAAGCACCAACACCCCCTTCCTGCTGCAGATGGCCGGGGGAACCATCAACCAGGCCTTCCTGGCCCACCAGGCGGCCGTCTATCCCATGGCCTCTCTGGACCATGTAAGCCTCTGCAACCTCTGGGCGGAGGACGTGACCGTCGAATCCATGCCGGTGGTGGGCGGCAGCGTGGCGGTTCCCAAGGGACCCGGTCTCGGGGTGCGGCTCGACCCGAAAAAGCTGGAGCGGCTGGCCCGGGCGCACCGCCCCAAGCAGACACGGTTCCTGGTCAGGGTGCGCTACCGTCCTGGGCCACACCTCTTTTTCCGCTACGATCCCGATGCCGAGGGCGCCAACATCAGGTTCCTGAGTCCGCCGGGATTCGGGCGGCGGTACTCCGGACACGGCCCCCACGTCCCGGGACCGGTCCCGGGCTACGCCAACCCGGTGGAGACTGACTTCTGGGACGAAGTGGGCACGGCCGAGTTCGAAAGGATGTGGAAACGAACCGAAGACGGTCCCGTCTGGACGAGGGGGGCGTAGTGGAGAGTGGAGGGGGAAGAGTGGTGAGTGAAGAGTGGTGAGTGGTGAGCCGAGGGGTTCCGGAACCGGTAAGCGCCTGATGAACTGACTGAGATTACCTGAAACAAACGCCAGCGCTTGGTGGCCGGAAACCGGTTCAAAGCCACGCAGGGGTAAATGGTTTATTAACATCAATGCACAGGATGCACAGGATTTTTTCAGGCAACGGCTAGCTTCTAGTGCCGGGAATCCGCAAAATCGCACCGGACCATCACCTGAGCTGGCTTCTCGTGCAGGAAGCTCTCATCCTGTTAATCCTGTGCATCCTGTGCATCGATGTTCAATAATTTTGTTCTCAACAGGCCATGAACTTCTCTTGTTTCACTCTCGAAAGATCCCCCCGGGAGCGCGGGCGTCCCGCCCGCACACGTCCTGGTACAGCCTCGCCCATCTCCTCCACCCGCGCGGGAATAGGAGGCGCTGCACCCCAGGGAAACTGAGCGGCACTGAACGGTAGTGCATGCGGGCGGGACGCCCGCGCTCCCGGGGGGGCACTCCTCCCATCGCTCCTGCTGCTCGAGGGGGCACGCCCCGGCCTACCGGGCTCCTGCCCTTGCGATGCAGTCAGAACCGTTCCAGGCTGAGGGGTTCCAGCGAAAGGGAGGTCGGTTCTCCGCAGATCAGCTCGGCCATCAGCTTGCCGCTGACGGGGCCGTGGGTATACCCCAGCATGGCATGGCCGGTGGAGAGGTAGACGTGGGGATGGCGGGGAAGCCGGTCGATGATGGGCAGCCCGTCCGGCGTGCAGGGGCGCAAACCGCACCATCGTTCCAGGTTGCCGGGGTTTTCGGCCCCTGAGAACACCTCCAGGGCCCCCTGCCGGATGGCCTCGGTGCGGGTCGGGTTCAAGCTCAGATCGATCCCGGCAAACTCCATGGTTCCGGCAAACCGCAGGCGATTGCCGATGGGAGTCACCGCGACTTTTCTTTCCGCATGGATGAAGGGAATCTCGGGGCTCAGCGCCGGCCGGTCCATGGTCAGGCTGTACCCTTTTCCGGCCTGAACCGGGACCCTGACTCCCAGCTCCCGGGCCAGCAGGGGTGTCCAGGACCCCATGGCCAGAACGATGTCACGGGCGCGGAAATCTCCCTGCTCCGTCCGGACTCCGGCTGGCCGGCCTCCCTCCAGCAACCAGCCCGTCACCTCGGTCCCCGTCCTGACGGCCACCCCATGCCTGCCGAGAGTTTCCCCCAGGCCGGTGACGAACCGATGGGAGTCGCCATGGGCGTCCTCGGCGGAATAGAGAGCGCCTACCACCCTCCGGTTGAGCGCGGGCTCCAGCTCCCGGGCCTGGTCCCCTGACAGGACCTGGAGGGCCAAGTCGTGCCTGGCCATGATCTCGGCCTCCTCCCTGCCCTCCTCCATTCCGGCGTCCGTGGTGTAGACGCTCATCAGCCCTCGTTGCTCGAAGTCGAAGCTGAGCCCTTCAGTGGCGGCCAGTTCCCGAAACAGGAGCAGACTGGCGCGGCCCAGGTCCCGCAGCACGGGGATGGCTCGTTCCATGGGCCGGTGGCGGCAGGCGGCGGCGAACCGCAGCAGCCACAACAGGAGCTGCCAGTCCAACCGCGGCCGGATCAACAGGGGGCTGTCTTCCTGGAACATCCACTTCAGGGACTTGCCGATGACGCCCGGCGCCGGGACCGGCATGGCGTGGCTGGGCACGATCATGCAGGCGTTGCCGTAAGAGCAGCCGGAACAGATCTCCCCCTTCTCGATCAAGGTGACCCGGCAACCCTTCCGGGCCAGGTAGTAGGCCGTGCAGACCCCCACCGCCCCTCCGCCAATCACCAGGACATCCGATTCGTCCGCCATTGCCTTGACCTGACTGGAAACGGTTTCCATTCACACCTGAGTGCAGAAACTCGGAATGATCATCTTGCGTGCGAGTCCATCAACTCACAACGTAATCATTATAGAAAGGCACCGAAATGATGTACACTTCAGTATCGGGTAAGGGAGACAGGACACGATCATGGCTCAGGCAAACGTGACCAGGAAGGAAAGGATCAATCTACGGCTCGACGAAGTGGCCAAGCGGAGGATCGAACGAGCCGCTTCATTCGAGGGAAAAACCGTTAGCGGATTTATCGTGTCCAGCGCACTGAGCTACGCTGACAAGACCATTCAGGCGCACGAAACGATGACCCTCAACCGGCGGGATGCCCTGCGTTTCTTCGATGTCATTGTGAATCCGCCGGCTCTGAACGAGAAACTCCGCACGGCTATGGAGGAACATGGAAAGCGCGTTGTCTCGCGATGACTGACTTGGACAAACTCAAGATCGAGCCGCTCGGGAAGCATCATGACCGAGCGGTTTTTTCTTGTGGCCTTCCGGAACTGGACCGCTACCTTGCGCGTCAGGCGGGTCAGGATGTGCGGCGGCGCATCGCCAGGATGTTTGTCTGCACCGTCGCGGATTCCCATACCGTGCTTGGCTATTACACGCTGAGCGCCCTCGCGGTAGACCTGAACGCCCTCCCGCGAGAGTTGTCTCGCAAGCTCCCCCGACACCCCGTACCCTGCGCCCTCATCGGTCGACTCGCCGTCGATCGGTCAGCTCGAGGGCACGGTTTGGGTCGCATGCTTCTTGTCGATGCGATCAAGCGGACCAGGAGCGCCAGTGACATCATGGCCATCCACGCCATCGTCGTGGACGCCAAAAACAGTACGGCGAAACAATTCTACGAGGGATTCGGTTTCACGCCGATGGAGCAAGACCCCTTGAGGCTGTTTTTGCCGCTCGGCCCCGTCCACCTGTAGGGTCCCGCTACAATTCGACATCGGATTTCGGGTGAGGAGCAAACGACCGAGGCTGCGCCTCGGCAGGTCAACACGAAAGGACGCTGGTCGAGGCACGGCTCGGGATTGTCCGGCAAGCAGGGCTTGAACTTCAAGAAGAAATGCTGGCTAAACCGCAGCGCGGCTGATGGTCCGGGTCTCGGACATTCGGGTGACCAGCTCGACTCGCCGGATCCTCAGGGGCTTGTCCGAACCGGGCCCCCGGTAGTTCAACCGAATGGACACCGGGTTGCGGCCGGTCTTGAGGGCCGCCATGGGAACCGGAAACTTCAGAGCCTTGAAGTGCATGTCGAAGGGTTTGTCGGCAGGAAATCCGATCATGCCGTTGCCGGGCAAGGGGGCGATTTGGTATCCCACCTCCTGCCAACTGGAGGCCACGTCCACTCCGGCGGGCTCCAGCACGGTGTCGCCCACCGAAACCGTCAGGCGGTCCCCCGGCTTGGAATAGTCCAGCGCCAGCCACAGCTCGGCGGTCCGGGGCTTGCTGGTCTTGAAGTCGTCGGCCACCGGCATGTGAAACGACTTGGCGCCGTCGGCCACGTTCAGGTTGAAGGGGACCGGGGCGCCCTTGGAAACCGTATTGTAGCGCACGTAGTCGGCGCCCGGGGCTCGGGGGCTGGCCTCGAATCGCTGAACGGCCGTGTAGTGCTTGTCCTTTTTCCTCATGCGCTTGGGATCGGCGATCTCGTTCAGCAGGTGCTTCCGCCAACTGCCGTACATGAACCAGTTGAAGGTGTAAAGGCCGTCGGCCCCGTCCCGCCAAAGGTTGGCGGCGCTTCCTCGAATGACCTCGTCCGGGCTGACTCGGTAGCTGTTCCCGTAACTGTAGAGGCTGGGATAGATGGGAAGTTGGCGGGCCTTCATCAGGCCTCGAAACTCGTCCATCGTCGGCAGCTCGGTCAGGCCCTGACCCAGGATCAGCATGTCGGCCAGGTCCTCTTCGATCCACTTCTCGATTTCGAAACCGCCCAGCGCGCACCACTCCAGCTTCTCCGGAATGCGGATGGCAATCTCGATGGGCCGGCCCCGGCGTTGGGCCTTCTCGTTGAGGCTCTTGCGGATGGCGCGCATGAACTCGGTCAGGTACTTTCCGTTTTCTCGCTCGGTACCCCGCTGGAAGTAGAGGGTGTGCCGCAGCCAGTCCAACTCGATGCCGTCGAAATCCCAGCGATCGAAGAACTCCTCGGCCACCTTGAGCTTCAGGGCCCGGACTCTGGGATGGGCGAAGTTCAGCGCCGTCCACCAGTCGAGATCGTCCACAAGCCAGTCGGGATTGATCCGCTTGAAGGTCGGCAGCTCCGGGTTGGGCAAGGCGCCTCTGGCGTGCTGGCCGTCGTGGATGTCGTTCATCCTGAGGGAGACGAAGGCATCCAGACCGCGCTTGCGGCACTCCTCCAGGATCACCTCGGGAGGATTGTGGCCGGCGTCGGCCAGGCTCTTGGGGTTGAGGTACTGGTCCTTGGGGTCGACCTCGATCCCGCCGTGCCAGGTCTTGCTCTCCGGGAACTTGAACCGGTCGGCCTCGCCCGGCCACTCCAGCACGTTGCTCTGGTACTCGGCCACGTTGCCGCTGCCGAAGCTGAACAGGAGGGTGTCCACGCCGGTGTTCTCGATCGGCGTGAAGACCAGGGAGGTGAACTGCTCCCGCGTGAGGGGGCCATAGGAATGGGGCAAGGCGGTTCGGCCCCAGCAGTGAATCATGGACCCGTCCCAATTGAACAGAAGCCGCCGTTTCCTGCCGCCTGCTCCGGCCCGCTTGGGCCTGGGCCCGGCGTGCAGCAACTGAGCCAACCCACCGGCTCCCACAATCATGAAGCTTCGTCTGGTGATCGATCGCATCCTGGTCCCCCCGGCGCTATTGCTGTTTGCTGATATGGATCCCCGAAATGATATCAAGTCGCCGCCGGAAAAGAAAGATCCCGAGGAAGGTTTCCGGCGCCCGACCGGTGTCGGTTCGGATCATGGCGTTGGTCAATGGGCTGTCCGTTCAATGAGGGTTTCGAGGGCTCGTCCCTGGGTTTCCAGGGCTTGCCCTTGGCGTTCCAGGGCTTGCCCCTGGCGTTCGAGGGCTTGCCCGTGACGGTCCATGCCCCGGATCAAAGCCTGCAGGCCGGCCATGGTTTCGGCGTGGCGGCGCTGGTTTTCATGTTCCTGGCGTTCTCCGGCCTGGGCGCGTTGGTCATTGGCCCGCACCATGCGGGCGATTCCGAACCAGACAACCGCGAGCGTGGCGGCGTTGATTACCAGGCTTGAGATTTCGTAAGCGGTCATCATGGCGGTTTCTCCGGTCGGGATGGCGGAGCGGGGCCGGAATTCCGGCCCCGAGAACCCCGGGCGGCTCACGCGGCGACGATATCGATAGACTCCGCAACTATCCCAAAAAGGTTATGGCAACCCGTTTCAGATCGCTCCGCGACGTCCTCTGCGAAACAGGGAAAGAACCAGATCGAAGCCGTACCACGTAGCCAGAAAGGCCAGGCACTCCAGGCTGAAACTTCCGAACTTGTAGAAGATCTCGGCCACGATCAGGGCGCCCGCAGCAGCAGGAAGCTGCTCCAGTGCGATTCGGGAGAGAGGGAGGGAATGTAGCAAGGTATACATGGCGGATCCGATTCCTCGTTGGCCCTGGGCCCGGCAGTGGCTCGGCACCGACCGAGACCTTCCGGCGGCTGTCTCCAATGCCGGGGGAAGCGCCTTCACGGCTGCCTTCGCCGCACCGGCCCCCGGCGTTCGAGAAAGCCTATCATAAACCATTGGCCGGAAATGTGGATCAGCTCCCGGCGCGCTGCTCCAGCTGGACCAGCAGGCCGGCGGCCCTGGCGCGCTTTTCCGGGTCGGTGTCCCGGGCGACGATGCGTTGCAGGACCGAGCGGGCCCGGGGGTCCCCGGCTGCGCCCAACTCCAGGCCCAGCCGGTCCCGCTTCTCGAAATAGCTGGGATCGAAGGGTTGAATCTCGAGCGGAAATTTCCGCCAATAGTACTTCAACGGGCTGTCAGGGGGCCAATCGGCATAGACCTGCTCCCAGTTGCGAACTTCCTTGCCGTGGGGCTCCAGGCTTCCGGGAGCGATGGGCTGGTCGACACTCTGGAACCGGGCGTCCATGGAGAGGCGCAGCCGGTTGCTCCGGTTGGCGACCCCCTTGTGAACCATCAGGCTGTGAAAGAAGAGCACGTCGCCCTGCTCCACCGGGTTGTGGACCCACTCTCCCGGCAGCTTGTCCGTCACCTCCATGCCCCCGGCCCCCAGCGCCGGTCGGAATTCGTAGACTCCGCCCCGATGGGAACCGCTGGAGAGCTGCAAGCCCCCCATCTCCCCGGCCAGGTCGCTCACCGGGAACCAGGCCGTGTAGGTCTCGGCGGTCCCCTGGATGGGGACCCAGTCCTGGTGAGGCGGGGTGGTGTACTCCACCTTCTGGGGAAAGATGGTCCGCCCGATCAATCGTGGATGGGGCAGGACCCTGCCTCCCACCAGCTTCTCCACCACCGCCAGCAGGTCGGGATGGTGCTGGATGGACTGGAATTCCATGATCGACAACACCCGGGTCATGACTTCCATGTAGGGTCGTTCGGGCTCCACGCAGAAGGCCTCCAGGTCGGCGATGCCTTCCTCCCCGGCCCCGTCCTTCACCCAACCGACTTCCTCCAGGACCTCGAGCCACTTCAGGCGCAGTTCCTCCAGCAGGCCGCGCGGCAACAGGCCCCTGACGTACAGGTAGCCATCCCGATCCATTCGCCGTCTCAGTTCGGATGCATCGCCGACAATGCCCGTAGAATTCAGAAATGGCTTCACGAGAACCTCCCTTGATCAGGTGTCCTGTTTCAGAAATCTAGTGTCAGTTGTAGCACGCCCATCGAGGTCCCGGCAAAGAGACGGACCGGACCGGAACCGGCCAGGACCAAAGTGTGGAGCCGGCCTGCCGGCAAGCCGGCCGCTCCCGGACCCTCCCGGCCCGGTTCCAGCGCCTCCCAGTTGGCGCCACCGTCCAGACTTCTGAAGAGGCCGCGGCGCAGGGCCGCGTAGAGAACGGACGGCTTGGAGGGATCGACGAGCAGGGCCCGCACCACCGGAAAGGCCGGCAATCCCCGGTTGGCGGGCGACCAGGTCGCCCCCTGGTCGCTGCTCATGAACACTCCATCCCCGTAGGAGCCGGCGACCAGGATGCGGTAAGGGGGCGGACCCACCGCCAGAGCGTCGATGATGAGGCCGGGCAACCCCTGGGCATCGCCTTTCCAGGTCACCCCACCGTCCACCGACTTGAACACTCCCGAGCCGTCGGTGGCAGCGTAGAGGGCGCCGGACCCAACCGGGTCCATGGCCAGAGCCCGCACCTTCTTTTCCTTGAGTCCGCTGTTGACCGAATTCCAGGAAGAGGCGGCATCCTCGGTCTTGAAAACGCCCTCCCCGTCGACGGCGGCATAGAGCACCGAAGGCCGGGCAGGATCCGCCAGCAGCGACCGGACCAGGCTCAGCGGCGGCAGCCCTCGGTTGGACGCGGTCCAACTGGCTCCCGCGTCGGTGCTCTTGAAGACCCCGCCGCCAAAGGTGCCGGCATACAGGTTGCCGGGGTCGGAGGGGTGGATCAGGAGGGTCTCGACCCGGGGCTCGGTGAGACCCTGGTTGCCGGGTTCCCACTTGAGGCCGCCGTCGGAACTCTTGAAAATGCCTGAACTCGAGGTGCCCGCGTAGGCCAGGTCGGGATTGGCGGGATCGAATGCCAGGGCTTGCACCAGGACATCGGTCAACCCTTGATTCGAGTCCTTCCAGTCGTTGCCTCCGTCGGTGCTCAGGAAAACACCCCCGCCGGCCGTGCCCGCCAGCAGGGTGGAGCCGTCATCGGCAAGAACGGCCAGGGCCGTCACCGGAAAAAGACCGGGCAGCCCCCCGTGGATCGTCTTCCACGTCTCGCCCCCGTCAGCCGTCTTCAGCAATCCTTCGTTCAGGGTGCCGGCAAGTGCGGCTGCCGGACCCGATCCGATCAGGGCCAGGTCGAGGACGACAGCGCCCTTCTTGACCGGCTTCCAGGTTTCCCCGCCATCCGGACTCCGGTAGACCATGCCGCCCAGGTTGTCGTCGGTGCTGACATAGAGGACCGCCGGATCATCACGATCCACCACCGCCGCCGTAATCCAACGATCCTTCAAGCCGCGGCTCTTCCAGGTTTCTCCCCCGTCCAGGCTCTTGAAGAGCCCCTTGCGGTGGGTGCCGGCGTAAAGGGTCCGGGGCGCTTGCGGATCCATGGCCAGGACTTCCACCCGGCTGCCGGCCAGGCCCCGGTTGCCCGCCTTCCAGGTTCTGCCTCCGTTGCTGGTCCTGAACACCCCCCCGCCGAAAGTGCCCGCGTAGGCGATGGAGGCCTTGCGGGGATGGACCAGCAGAGCCTTGACCGGCCGGCCGGGCAACCCGTGCAATCGGGCGGTCCAGGAAGCGCCCCGGTCGGAACTCCTGAACACCGCTCCGGACGAGGTTCCGAGGTAGAGAATTCGAGGGTCCGAAGGAGCCACCGCCAGAGCCTCGACGGGACTCCCGGTCAGCCCCCTGGCGCCCGGTTTCCAGCTCCGGCCCCCATCGCTGCTGCTGAACAGGCTTCCTCGAGCCGTCCCCAGGTAGATTGTCCTGGAGTCTTCCGGATCGACAGCCAGACAGGAGACACTGGCGCCGAAGGGCCCCCGAGGCGCCGAAGGCCCGGTCGCCGCCTCAGAGGCAGACGAACTGACGGCCATACTGGTTACGAGTGCGAAAACGCTGAAACAGGTGAACACAAGATGATTCATCATTCATCACTCATCATTCATCATTCCTTGGCCCGCATTGTACAACATCCCGATGATCGGATTGGCGGGTTCGCGCTACCCCGGAGACGAGCCCACAAAGAATCCGCGAAGTTTGCCAAATCCTTTACAAATTCTCACCGCAAGTGGTAAATTTCCTCAAATCATCGGCAATTGATCTCCAGGCCGTGCCTGGAGAACCACTAATCCTGGCTGCATGGCAGCTCGGGGAACGGGGGCGACGGGCGATGCTCACCATCCAAGGACAACAGCAGCGGCTTTGCGACGGGATCCACCGGCGCAACTTCATCAAGATCGGGGCCCTGGGCATGGGAGGACTTTCCATGCCGCAACTGTTGCGGGCCGAGCGCCAGGCCGGTGTCGGCAAGTCCGGCAAAGCCATCATCATGATCTATCTCCCCGGCGGCCCGCCGCACCAGGACATGTACGAGCTCAAGATGGACGCGCCTTCGGAGATTCGCGGGGAGTTCAAGCCCATTCCCACCAACGTTTCCGGCGTTCAGATCTGCGAGCATCTCCCCCGCCTGGCCAAGATGACCGACAAGCTGGTGCTCCTGCGAACCATCGTCGGGGCCAAGAACCGCCACTCCTCCCATCAGTGCATGACCGGACGCCTGAAGGACGACCCGCCTCCCGGCGGGTGGCCCGAGATCGGTTCGGTCATCTCCAAGCTGGAGGGGTCCACCCATCCGGCCGTGCCTCCCTACGTGAACCTCACCCCCAAGATGAGGCACAAGCCCTACAATTTCGGTCACCCCAGCTTCCTGGGAGTGGCGCACACGCCATTCCGCCCCGAGGGCGATACCCTCAGGGACATGACCCTTCAGGGCATCAGCCTGGAACGGCTGTCGGACCGGCGGGCGCTGCTTCAGAGCTTCGACCGCTTCCGGCGGGATACCGACCGCAGCGGAGGGATGGAAGGCCTGGATGCCTTCAACCGGCAGGCCTTCGACGTCCTGACCTCCAGCCGGCTCCTGGAAGCCCTGGACCTGGAGAAGGAAGATCCGCGCATCCGCGAACGCTACGGAGAGGGCACCCCGCAGCATCAGGGGGACGCCGCCCCGCGACTGATGGGGCAGTTCCTGCTGGCGCGCAGGCTGGTGGAGGCCGGAGTTCGCTGCGTCACCGTCAGCTTCAGCTTCTGGGATTGGCACGGCGGCAACTTCAAGCGGGGGCGGGACAACCTGCCGCCCTTCGACCAGGGGGTCAGCGCCCTGGTGGAGGACCTGCATCAACGCGGCTTGGACAAGGACGTCACCGTGATTGCCTGGGGCGAGTTCGGCCGCACCCCCAAGATCAACAAGGATGGGGGACGGGACCACTGGCCGCGGGTATCCTGCGCCCTGATGGCGGGCGGGGGCATGCGCACCGGACAGGCGATCGGGACCACCAACCGGCTGGGAGAAGAACCCAAGGAGCGCCCGATTCACTTCCAGGAAGTCTTCGCCACTCTCTACCACAACCTGGGCATCGACGCCGCCAGGACCCGGGTTACCGATCTGAACGACCGGCCGCACTTCCTGGTCGACGGCTACCGCCCCTTGCCGGAAGTCATCTGACTCCCCGGCCCGCATGTCTCAGGCAGGACACCGAGGCGATCGACCGGAGTTCAGTTCTTGTCGTCGGTCTTCCTTCCATACATCGCATCGATCTGGGCCTGCAGCTCATCCGCCCGGGCCTGAATGGCCTCATCGGGGCTCTCCTGCAACGTCTTGAGCGCCAGTTTGAGCGACTCCGCCGCTTTTACCACGAATAGCGCATAGTTCTTGTGCTCGCTCAGTCCCTCCCGGCCAAACAACTTCTGGGTGTCCAGCAGACACTGGGTCAACGTCACCAGCACCCCGCTCGGAACCAGATCCACCGATCCCTGCTCCAGGGTCGTCCGGGCCTGGGCCAGGTCCTCCTCCGACCCCACAAACCGGGCCAGCGTGCGGGCGACACCCTTGGGAAGCTCGACGACCTCGACCTCCTCCTGCTGCTCCGAATCCAGCAAATTGCCGCTCCTCACCTCCTCCAACTGGTCGGGCCCCTGCTCGGAATCGTCCACCGGCCAGGAGGACTCCAGGGCATAGGTGGATTCCGGCGAATGCCGCTTGAGAAAGCGGTCGCAGGCCTGGTACAGGGCCAGCGCCACGCTCTTTCGCTTGCGGTGATAGTTGAAGGCCGTGGAGCGCAGCGTGCCGTACTGCTCGGGATCCGCTTCCATGCCGGCCAGGTAGGCGTCCGCAATGCTGCGGTACCCATCGCTTTGGCCCACCAGCAGGACAATATTCAGAAGCCGGGCCTTGGCGGCCTCTTCACTCTTGGGAAACCTGGCCTGCAGAGCGCCCGAGGAATCGAGCGCCTTTTCGAAACGCCCGTCGGCCACGGCCTCATGCACCTCGGAAAAAAGATACTCCGGGGTGTTGGTGTCGACCTGAGGCTCCTGGCTGCAGCCGGCGGCTGCCAGACAGACGATTGCGATCAGACCGGCGCTGAGGCGCGGGTGGAAAGACATAGGAACTCTCATGGGTCAACTCCTTCCATAACGGCTGGGGATGAGCCTCTGCCGGTTCCATGAAGCGTTGCGGGCGAGTCCGACGGGCGTGCAGGCTGCATGGGCTGTCCCGGCATGCGAACCCTCGAAGACGTCACGGGGAAACCATAGTGCCGGCAAAATACTGAAAAAAAACTACTTCTCTCCATCGCCAGCGATCCGCCGAGAACATGCTGGCAAGTCCCGGAGCCGGCAGCCGCCCCGCCCCGGAGCGGCATGACGCAAAGCCTGAACGGATGTTGAAACGATAGGAACGGATTCTGACGGATTCCGGTAGCCGCGTCAACCCTCGCGGGACATTTTGGTCTCTTTACACTTTCCCCTCGAAAGTGGTAGATTACCCGGTACCGTATTCAATGGCTCGGATCAGGCAATTGTCTGGAGGAGGCGGAGAGCAATGTTGACCATCTACGGGAAAGGCCACCGGATGTGCGACGGCATGTCGCGGCGCAACTTTATCCAGATCGGCGCGCTGGGAATGGGTGGGTTGACCATGCCCCAGTTGCTGCAGGCGGAAAAGCAGTCGGGCCTGGGCAGGTCCGACAAGGCCATCATCATGATCTACATGCCCGGCGGCCCCCCGCACCAGGACATGTACGAAATCAAGCCCGACGCCCCCTCCGAGATCCGCGGCGAGTTTCAGGCCATCAAGACCAACGTCCCGGGAATCCACATTTGCGAGCACCTGCCTCGCCTGGCCAAGACCATGGACAAGCTGGTGCTGGTGAGGACCGTGGTCGGAGCCGAAAATTCACACTCCTCCTATCAGTGCATGACAGGGCGCATCAGCGGCCGCCGGGGCAATCCTCCTCCGGGGGGCTGGCCGGAACTGGGATCGGTGCTCTCCAAGCTGAAGGGTCCGACCGACCCGGCCATTCCGCCCTACGTCAACCTGTCCCACAAGTCCCGCCACGGCGAGTACAACTTCGGACGACCCAGTTTTCTGGGCGTGGCCCACACTCCCTTCAAGCCGCAGGGGGACATCAGAAACGACATGACCCTGAACGGGATCAGCCTGGAACGTCTGTCGGACCGCAGGCAGTTGCTGCGGAGCTTCGACCGCTTCCGGAGCGACGTGGACCGGACCGGGCTGATGGAGGGCCTGGACAGCTTCCAGGAGCAGGCCTTCGACGTGCTGACCTCCAGCCGGCTGCTGAAGGCGCTGGACGTGGAGCAGGAGAGTTCCAAGCTCCGCGACCGCTACGGCAGGGGTTCCCCCAGGCTGGAACGAGACGCCGCTCCCATGCACATGGACCAGTTCGTGGTGGCTCGCCGGCTGGTGGAGGCGGGTGTCCGCTGCGTGACGGTGAGCTTCGGCTACTGGGATTGGCACAGCACCAACTTCAAGAACGGGCGCTACTACCTTCCGGCCTTCGACCAGGGAGTCAGCGCCCTGGTGGAAGACCTCCACCAGCGCGGGCTCGACAAGGACGTCTCGGTCATTGCCTGGGGCGAATTCGGCCGCACACCCAAGATCAACAAGGATGCCGGCCGCGACCACTGGCCGCGCAACTCCTGCGCCCTGATGGCCGGCGGCGGGATGCGGGCCGGACAGGCCATCGGGTCCACCAATCGACTCGGCGAGGAACCCAAGGAAAGGCCGGTCCACGTTCAGGAAATCTTCGCCACGCTCTACCACAATCTGGGCATCGACGCCGCCAGAACCCATCTCACCGATCTGAACGATCGGCCCCATTACCTGGTCGACGGCCACATGCCCATGCCGGAACTGGTCTGATTACAAAGGTGGGTGAGCAATGGTGACCATCCCTCGTTCCAGCCTTCCCGGGGTCACCAGCCTGAGCTTGGCATCGGTTCTGCTTCTCCTGGTTTTTCCCGCGCGGGGCCAGTCCCCTCAGTCCACCCCTGCTTCCGATGCCAACCCGCTGGTAGCCCTGACCCTGGAGACCGGTCGGCCCGGTTCGACCGATCCCGACGCGGTCGTTTGGCTGCACGGCTCGGAGGCGCGACAGCAGCTCCTGGTGACGGGACGCCTGCGCGACGGGCGCCTGGTGGACTACACCCGCAGAGTCCGCTATGAGTCCCGCCCCCCCGGAATCGTCTCCATCGACAAGACCGGCTTCGTGACGCCGCTGGCCAACGGATCGGTTCGGGTCACGGCCAGGGTCGACCGCGGGCCCGGCGCCGGCGCCCGCCTTTCGGTTGGAGACATCGGGCAATCGAGGCGCGTCAACTTCCCCAACGAGATCGTTCCCATCTTCACCAAGTCGGGATGCAACAGCGGCGGTTGCCACGGCAAGGCCTCGGGACAAAACGGCTTCAGATTGTCGCTGTTCGGCTTCGAGCCCCAGGAGGACTTCGAGTTTCTGGTCATCGAGGGACGGGGACGCCGCCTGTTTCCGGCCGCGCCCGAGCGCAGCCTGCTCCTGCTCAAGGCAACGGGGTCGGTCCCTCACGGCGGCGGGCTTCGGGTCGAAAGGAACTCTCCGGCCTACGACCTGCTCTCCCGCTGGATCAGGCAGGGCATGCCCTACGGGGGGCCCAATGACGCCGGCGTGGTGGGAATCCAGGTCCTGCCGGCCCATCGGCTGATGTCTCGCCGCCAGGAACAGCAGCTCCTGGTAACGGCTACCTATTCCGACGGCTCCAGCAAGGATGTGACCCGCCTTTGCCAGTATGAGTCCAACCAGAAAGAGCTGGCCGAGGTGAGCCCTTCGGGCCTGGTGCGGGTCGGGGAGCAGGCCGGTCAATCGGCAGTCATGGTCCGATTCCAGGACCAGGTGGCGGTCTTTCGAGTGACGGTCCCCTACGGCGGTCGGCTGACGGAGGGACCGCCGGCAGAAAGCTTCATCGACCGCTGGGTGCTCAGCAAGCTCCGAACGCTGGAACTGCCGCCGTCGGAACCCTGCGACGACGCCACCTTTCTGCGCCGCACCTCCATCGACATCACGGGGCGCCTGCCCACCCCGGCACAGGCCAGAAAGTTTCTGGCGGATCCGGACCCCGACAAGCGCCGGAAGTGGGTCGATCGGTTGCTGGCCAGTCCGGACTACGCCGACTATTTCGCCAACAAGTGGAGCGCCATCCTCCGCAACAAGAGGCGGGACGAGCGGTCCACCCGGGGCAATTTTCTTTTCCACGCCTGGATCCGCCGAAACCTCCTGGAAAACAAGCCCTACGACCGGTGGATGCGAGAGATCGTGACGGCTACCGGGGAGATAGGCCGCAATCCGGCCGTGACCTGGTTCCGGGAAGTCAAGAGCATCGAAGACCAGGTTCAGGACGCGGCCCAGATCTTTCTGGGTGTCCGGCTGCAGTGCGCCCGCTGCCATCACCATCCCTACGAGCAATGGAGCCAGCAGGACTATTACGGTTTTGCCGCCTTCTTCTCCCGCCTGGCGCGCAAGCCGGGAACTCAGGCCGGGGAGGAAGTCCTTTTCCACGATCGCGGAACGGCAGCCGCCGTCAATCCCAAGACCAAGCTGCCGGTGATGCCCACGGGATTGGGAACGAGCGCCTTCGACATCTCCCCCGAGCAGGATCCGCGGCAGGTGCTGGCCGATTGGATGGCCGACAAGGACAATCCCTTCTTTGCCCGCATGCTGGTGAACCGTTACTGGAAGCATTTCATGGGACGCGGCCTGGTGGAACCGGAAGACGACATGAGGGGCACCAACCCCGCCACCAATCCGGACTTGCTGGACGCCCTGGCCGGCCATTTCGTCCAAAGCGGATTCGACCTGAAGGAGTTGATCCGGACCATCTGTCAATCCGGCACCTACCAGCGCAGCTCCCATCCCAATGACCAGAACGCGGATGACAGTCAGAACTTTTCCAGGTACTACCCCAAGCGGTTGACGGCCGAGGTTCTGCTGGACGCCATCGACCAGGTGACCGACGTCCGATCCGAATTCCCGGGCCAGCCAAGCGGCACCCGGGCCGTGCAGTTGCCCGACGACAGTTTCAACGCCGACTCCTACTTCCTGACGCTGTTTGGCCGGCCCAACAACGCCAGCGCCTCCGAGTCCGAGCGCACCCACGACGCCAACCTGGCCCAGAGCCTCCACCTCTTGAATTCTCCCAAGATCCACGAGAAGGTCAGCGACCCGCGGGGCCGGGCCGTCCGCCTGGCCAAAGATTCCAGCCTGACCGACGAAGAAAGGATCCGGGAACTCTACCTGTGGACCCTGTCGCGGTTGCCGGAAGAGCCGGAAATGGAGTTCGCACTGGGCTACATACGGAAAAGGAGTCGAGGTTCGGACGCTGCCGCGGCCTCGCCGAGCCTGTTGGAAGAGGCCTATCAGGACACCCTCTGGGCTCTGCTCAACACCAAAGAGTTCCTTTTCAACCATTGAAACTTCTTGCCCGGTTCGCACCCGGAGGGAGAGGAATCTCCATGAAACCCAAGACTTCATGCTGTGCGGCGAAGCTGCGGTCGGCGGCGCTGGTGTTGTTGGGGGCCGCCGGCCTCTGGCAGGTGGCGGGCATCCCCGCTTGGGGCCAAATGCCCTACCTGCGGCTCATGACGGCCTTTCCCGCCGGAGGGAAGCAGGCCTCGACGGTCGAGGTCACCGTCACCGGCAGCAACATGGACGGCGTGGACCGCCTCCTCTTTTCCCACCCGGGAATCACCGGTTCCCCTCTGATGAGCGAGAGCACCTGGCTCGAGCCGACGCCTCGCCCCCTTCCCGGCAAGTTCCAGGTGACCATTGCCCCCGAGGTGCCCCCGGGCGTCTACGAGCTGCGCATGGCCGGGCACTTCGGGGTCTCCAACGCCCGGGCCTTCATGGTCGGGGATCAGGAAGAGGTGCTGGCGGAGGAGGACCATCACACGCTGCCAAAGGCCCTGAAGATTCCTCTGGGCGTGACCGTCAACGGACACAGCGACGAAGGCGCCGCCGACTATTTCACCTTCGAAGCCGAGCAGGGACAGCGCATCGTGCTGAACGTGCTGGCCCAACGCCTGGACTCCAAGATGGATGCGACCCTGGCGCTGTGCGACGCCAGCGGAAGAGAGCTCCTGAGCGATCGGGATACCTATCGCCTCGACCCGTTCCTGGATTTCACGGCCCCTGCCGCCGGGCGCTACGTCGTCAAGATCTACGACTACCTCTTTCGGGGCGGTCCCGAGTACGCCTATCGCCTCTCGGTGGGAACCCAACCGCATATCGCCTACATCTTTCCGCCGGCGGGCCCGCCCGGAAGCCGTCAATCCTACCTGGTTTACGGGCAGAATCTCCCGGGCGGCAAAACCTCCTCCGTGCGTAACCCCCAAGGAGTGCCCCTGGAGGAGAAGACCGTCGAGATCGCCCTCCCCCAGGACGCTCATCTCCTTCCCGCCAACTCCTTCCTGGAACCGAGACAGATTGTGGCGGGAGGCATCGACTTCCGATTGAGCTCGCCCGAAGGGGTCTCCAACTCCGCCAGCCTCGGTTTTGCCACCGCTCCCGTGGTCAGTGAACTGGAACCCAACAATCAATCCCATTCGGCCCAGAAGGTTTCACTCCCCTGCGAGATCCAGGGACAGTTTTTCCCACAGGCGGACCAGGACTGGTTTGTCTTCGAAGCCAGGAAGGGCGCCAGCTACTGGATTGAAGTGTTCTCGCATCGACTGGGTCTCCCCACCGATCCCGTAGTGGTTCTGCAACGATTGTCCGTCGACGCCAACGGTCGGGAGCAACCGGAGTTGGTGGTGAGATCGGACGATGACAAGACCTTCCTGGGCGACGAGCGCTACAACATCGGAAGCCGCGACCCCGTCTTTCGATTCAAGGCCGAGCACGACGGCGCCTACCGGCTCAAGATTCACGATTTGGCGGCCACGCAGGAAAGCCGCCCCTCTCATCTCTACCGGCTGTCGATTCGCCATGCCGATCCCGACTTCCACCTGTTGGTGGCGACCGACGATCCCGGAGGCTCCAACGACGACGGCATCATCTGGGAACCCCTGGCGCGGCTGGGAGGGAAGACCCGCATGAACGTCATGGCCATCCGGCGCGACGGATTCCAGGGCAGGATCGATCTCGAGGTCGAGGGATTGCCCTCCGGGATCAGCTTCCAGGGAGCAACCATCCCGGAAGGGAGCAACGGAACCTACCTCTACTTCGAGGCCTCTCCCGAGGCGGCGGGCTGGACCGGGGCCGTGCAGGTGATCGGCAGGGCAAGCATCGACGGGCGAGCGGTTGAGCGGCCGGCGCGCCACGCCACCCTGGTCTGGAACTCCGGCTCGCTGAGACGGGCCGGCGCCCAATCCCGGGTGGTGCGGAATCGGACCCTGGCCGTGAGCCGAAACGAGTTGGCGCCTCAACTTCCGGAGTTCCGGATCGAGAAGCAGGAGTGGGACGTGCCTCTGGAAGGCAACCTGGAAATTCCCTTTCAACTCGCTCGTCGCCCCCTTCTGCCGGGTGAGTTGAAGCTGCGCCTGGGGACGCTTGACGGACTGAGGGAAGGCACCACCAAGCTGGTTGTGGACAATGAGAGCAGCGAGGGAACGCTCGTCTACAAGGTCACCAAGCGGGGAAACGAGTTCAAGCCCGGGAAATACACTTTTTCGGCGGTGGCAACGGGACAGATCACCTATCGCAACCAACCCGAAGGGGTGGCCCAGGCCCGCCGGGAAACGATGCGGCTACAGCGACTGTCCGAACAGAAGACGGCTATGGCGGCAAGAAGCACCCGGAAGACATCTCCCCAGCCCGAGGCGGACCCGGCCGCTCAAGCCAAGGAGGCCGAGCGGGCGCGCAGGGCGGCCGAGAAACGCCTGAGGGAGGCGATCGCCAAGGCATCCCCTCGAAAAATCAGGATGGCGGCTCATTCCAGGGCCCTGGATCTGACCATCCATCCCTCTCCCGTTCTCCTGATCGGAAAAGAGAGGGTGTGGCGCTCTCGAGCCGGGACCAACCTGGAACTGCCCCTTTCCATCGAGCGCCTCTTCAACTACGCCGACCCGGTCGAGGTCGGTCTCAAGGTTCCCATCCACATCGTCGGGATCGAGGCCGAGTCGGTGACCATCCCCAAAGGCGAGACGACCTCCGCCCTGCTTGTGCGGCTGGCTGCCGATCTGGACCCGGGCGACTATCCGCTCAGGCTCGAGGCGACGCTTCAACTGAACGAGCAGGAGATTCAGGTGGAAGAGCCGCTGACCATCCGGGTGCAACCCGTCCTGCAGGAAACCTCTCTCAGACACCGTCCATGACGCGGTTCCTCAAGACCCTTGATTCCGGCCGCCGGCGCAGGCGCCGGCCCGACCTGCCGGCACCGGGACATCCGGCGATTCTTTGGCTGACTCTGCTGGCGATCGCCGCGACCGTTCCTGTCCGAGCTCAACTCGGCGAGGAGAAGGATGGGACCGGGGACGGGTCCATACCCATCGCGGTCCCGGACAGACAGGAGCCGGTCAGCTTCAGCAGGGACCTCCTTCCGATTTTTCAGGCCAAGTGCCTGGCCTGTCACAGCAAGAGCCTGGCGCTCGGGAACGTGGTTCTGGAAGACAGGCAGGCGATTCTCTCCGGCGACCGGGCAGAACCGCTGGTCGTTCCAGGCAACGGCGCCGACAGTCTGCTGCTCCGGGTGGCCGCTCATCAACGCCAACCCTTCATGCCGCCTGACGGCAATGCCGCCGAGGCTGCGCCCCTGACCTCCGAAGAGCTCGGACTCCTTCAACTTTGGATCGACCAGGGCGCCCGCCCGGGCGACCCGACCAGCCTCTTGCCCCGGCTGAAGTGGAAGGCCATTCCGGGGGCCTTGAATCCCATCTACAGCGCCGCCATCAGTCCCGACGGCCACTACGCCGCCTGCGGACGCTCCAACAGGATTCTCGTTTACCACCTGGCCTCGGGCCGACTGGCGGCGCGGCTCACCGACCCCTCATTGAACCCAAGCGGTCTCTATGCGGAGCCGGGGGTCAGCCACCGGGACATGGTTCACTCGCTGGCCTTCAGCCCCAAAGGCGGACTGCTGGTTTCGGGAGGCTACAGGACCCTGAAATTCTGGCGGCTGCAGACGTCGGACCCGGCTCCCACTCCGACCGAACCGAGCCGGGACAAGCCGGCATTGTCCTGGGTCCTGGAGCGGGTGGTCGGATCGGCGCAAGATCCATCGGGGCCCGTGGGCCGGGTAACGGCATTGGCCTTCAGTCCCGATGGCCAACTGCTGGCCACCGGGAGCGGAGACCCGTCCAGAAGCGGCGAACTCAAGATCTGGCGCACGGAGAATGGGGAACTGGTGGGGGAGGTTCCCGATGCGCACATCGACACCATCCTCGGAATCGAGTTCTCACCGGACGGCCGCTACCTGGCTACCGCCTCCACCGACCGATTCGCCCGGGTCTTCGAGGTCGAGAGCCGCCAATTGGCCAAGACCTTCGAGGGACACACCCACCATGTCCTGGACGTGGCCTGGAAAGCCGACGGCAAGATGCTGGCCACGAGCGGCGCCGACGGCGCCGTCAAGCTTTGGGATTTCGAAACGGGCGAACAGAAACAGACCCTCAGCGGCTACGAGAAAGAGATCACTTCCCTGAGCTTCATTGCCGACAGCGACCGGTTGTTGATCAGTTCAGGAGATCCCATCGTACGCTTCGGCGAACGACGGCTTGGCGGCGTGTCCTCCTTCGTCCACGTGTCGGCAGTGAGCAGGGATGGCCGGACGGTGGTGGCCGGAGACCAGGACGGTCGCCTGCTGGTCTGGCGTTCCCCCGGCCTTCAGCCGCTGTTGGTGCTTGGGCCGGAAGGGAATCCCGTTGGCGGCCCTTCCGGGAAGTAGTCTGCACATTCCGGCACTCCGGTCCGTTCCATCCCACGCCGACTCCATGATCACCTCGTTTCTGCTTGCAGTGGGCCGTGCCTTCGTGGACGCCCTGCTGCCCCCCATCTTCTTTGCCGGACTGGGAACTCTCACCGACCGGCTGCTGCACTTCGAACTGCGCAGTCTGAGTCGTCTGTGCCTCTATATCCTTTCGCCCGCTCTGCTCTTCTCGTCCCTCATGAAGGTGGAGGTCAGCCTGGCGCAGGCCGGGCAAGTGGTTGCGTTCGTCTTCCTGGTCCTGGCGGGCATGGCGCTGCTGGGCTGGATTTTCGCCAGGCTCCGTCGAATGGATGGACCGACCACCGCCGCCGCCGTCATGGCGGCATCCTTCTTCAACGCCGTCACCCTGGGATTCCCTTTCGTGCTCTTTGCCTTCGGCGAGGAAGGGCTGAGTCTGGCCGCTGTCCTGGTGGCGACCAATTCTCTGCCGCACAGCACCTGTGGACTGTTTCTGGCTGCCCGGGGCGTGCACGGAACCCGGCAATCTCTTTGGAAGCTGGCCCGGATGCCGGTTCCCTACGCCATTCTGGCCGCCCTGCTCTTGCGAGCCCTTGAAATTCCCCTGCCGGCCTCCGTCTTCCAGCCCGTCGACATCCTCGGCAGGGCCGGGATACCGGTACTGTTGATCACCATCGGAATGGAAGTGGGCCGCATCCCACTTCGGATGAACCATTCCGATGTCTGGGGGGTGGTTGCACTCAGGCTGCTGGCCGGTCCCCTGTGGGCCTGGTGGGTCGCCTCCCTGGTCGGCCTGGAGGGCCTGTTGGGTCAGGTGGTGGTGCTGCAGGCAAGCATGCCGACGGCGATCATGCCGATCGTCTTCGCCCGAGAACTCGGCAGCAACGTCTCTTTCGTCTCGAGGGCGGTACTCTTTTCCACGCTGTCCAGCATCCTGACCCTGTCCCTGGTGCTGGTGCTGGTCCGCTGAGAAATGCGGGTCGAGGAAGCGACAACAGGGGTATGATAGCTGTCGTCCCGGGAAGAGAATCATCGAACTTTCCGGCTTCACCGCCGCGCAATCTCATTCCCCAGGAGAAAACTCATGCACGTTCGCGAGCTGTTCGATCTTTCCGGCTGCACGGCCATCGTCACCGGGGGCACCGGACTCTATGGAACTCCCATGTCGGAAGCCTTGGCCGAAGCCGGGGCTCACGTGGTCATCGCTTCCCGCAACGAGTCCCGCTGCCTGGAACGGGCGGCCCAGTTGGTGGACCGGGGACTGAAGGCCAGCGGCGAAAGCTACGATCAGGGGAGCGAGGAATCGATCCTGGCCTTCAGCGAGCGCGTGCTGGAACAACAGGGCTCGGTCGACATTCTGGTCAACAACTCGGTGGGACGTTCCATGAGTGGCTACGCAGCCCCCCTGGATGACTGGCGCCGGTCGATGGAGGTCAACGCCACCGGACTCTTTACCATCTCCCGAGCCTTTCTGGACCCGATGATGAAGAGAAGCAAGGGAACCATCATCAACATCGGCTCCGTGCAGGGTGTGGTCGCCCCGGACTTCAGCAACTATGCCGGCACCCACATGACCACCCCGCCCGACTACCAGTTTCACAAGCACGGCCTGGTGGGCCTTACCAAGTACCTGGCGGCCTGGGCCGGGCCCCGCGGCGTTCGAGTGAACGCCATTTCACCCGGCGGCTACAACCCGGAGGTGGCCCACGAGCCCTTTCTGTCGCAGTACAACCGTCGCGTCTTTCTGGGGAGAATGGCGGAGTACGACGATATCAAGGGCGTGGTGCTCTTCCTGGCCTCCGAGGCTTCCCGTTACATCACCGGCCAGAACATCGTGCTGGACGGCGGCTACTGCGCCTGACCAGGTCCTCCAGCACCTCCCTGCAGCGTCGGGCGACCACTACCTCTTCGCCCGGCTCCAGCATCCATGAACTCAGTTCCAGGCGGTTTCCCTCTGTGGCGACGGGGGAGACCTCAATCCGAGGTTCACCCTGCCGGAGCGCCTCCAGGAAACGCTCCTTGCTGAACTTGAGAATCCGGTCGTCCCATTCGACGGCCAAATGCGGAACCTGGCTGGAGATGACCGGAACGAAGGGTGTGGCATTGACTCCCGGAATTCCACGAAAGGCCTCGGCGATCACTTGAAGCTGTCGCTCCCAACGCTTCCAATCGGCCTGATGATCTCGTTGCAAGTAGAGTTCCAGAGCCTTCCAAAGACCGACGATCTCCTCCTTGCCGACCTTGGACACCCGGCCGATACGGTCGGGATTGGGGGATGCGTTCAGAAAGGCGGCTCTCACCAGATCCTTGCGGCCCAACAGCAGGCCGGAGGTTTGCGGGCCCCGTATCCCCTTGCCTCCGCTGAAAGCCACCAGGTCGAACCCCAGCGCGATCAGGTCCGTGAGATTTTCCGGCGGCGGAATGTCGGCCGCGGCATCGATCAGGCAGGGCACCCCGGCATTCCTGGCAATTTCGACAAACTCCTTGCGTTGGATCCGCCCCCGGTGCTGGGCCATGTTCAGAAAAAAAAGCATGGCGGTCCCGGAGCCGATGGCGGCCTCCAGTTCCCGACGGCTTTCGACCTGAATCAACCGGACTCCAACGTTGCGAACGGCATGATCGTATTCCACCCGGTGGGACTTCTGCAGGACCACTTCGTTCTTCATTCCCCCTGTATCCGGCAGACGGCCCATCTTTTCTTCGTCGCACCCGGTCACACAGGCGGCGGTCCCCAGGGTCAGCGCCGAGGCGCAGCCGCAAGTCACCAATGCCGCCTCGGCGCCCAGCCAGGCGGCAATCTGCTGTCCGGCGGCTTCCTGCAGTTCCTGGATGGAGACGTATCGCCCGGAGGCCTCCTCCATGGCCCGAATCACCTGCGGAGCCATGAGGGAGCCGCCGTAGCGGGTGTAGCTGCCTCCCGCGTTGATGAAGGGGCGAAGACCCAGTCGTTCGTATATTGGGGCTTGCCTGGTTGGTGAACTGGATCGAGCCACGATTCTCCCGAACGGTTGCGCCGGAACGTTCCTTGCCACTCCAACGCGACTTGAAAGTAGCACAGTTTCGGCTGGGCCACCAAGCTCACGGGCGGGATGCCTACGGGAGCGATTCCTGTCGAAGGAATGCAGGATGGAATTGGAGGATCGGGGGGCCTGGTTGGCGGGGACAACCCGGGGGAATCGGCCTCTGGCCGAAGGGACGGATCGAGGGTGGGACACCGGAGATTCGGGCGCTCCACCCTCCGCCTGAACCGGTCCGGGCTCAGGACTTCTGCACGACCAGCTTGTTGGTCACCGAGAACACCCCGGGAACCCCGGAAGCCTTCAGAAAGGCGAAATGCTTGTCCGACTCGCTGATGACCGCGCCGACCAGGGTGACGTCCCCCTTGTTCACGATGATGCCGATGGCATCGTATTCGCCCAGGCTGTAGGGGAAGAGGCGGCTGCCCCGGTTGTAGAGGGCGCGATAAACCTCCAGTCGTATCTGGTCGTCGTTGGGAGAGTTCGGCAGCACCTCGATATGGTTCACGACGGTGGAGACCCCCTCGATGGCTTGAACGACTCTTCCCGCCGAATTCTTCAGGCTTGGGCTGGTGACCTGGCCAATCAACCGGACCTCATCGCCATCGAGCTGAAAGGCGAGGTGGTCGAAGACGCTGAAATAGGGGAGCATCACCAGCTCGTGCCGGATCTTGCCCTCCAGCGGTCTCTGGTCCTGGACCCCGTGACTCCCAACGTCGGTTTTGGCCGGCACCAGGTCGCCGGCCCAGGACGCCAGCGGCAGGCTCAAGAGCGCCGCCACCAGAAAAGTCGTGACCTTCTGTTTCGTTTTCATCGTTCCGGTCCTCCTTGTCCAATTTCGGCCCGGATTCAGACCAAGGGTTGAATCGCTCAGGGCCCGTTTGCTTGGGCACTCGAGCGGTTGACCCGCCGCCCGGTGCGACTGACATTTCTATAGACGCAAGTCGGGGCGAAAGCGATGTAAAGAGTCGGTCAATCCCGTGTAAAGTTTTGTGATCGAGTTGGCGAAAGGCTGCGACGCCGGCATGTGGCGGTATAGGGTCGCAACGGCAATTTCGGCGAAACCGGGCAGAAAGATCGGTCGTTCTACCTTCAGATGTCCGAGAATTCCCCACCAACCGGCAGAACAACGAACGATTTCCCCTTCAGGCAAAGGAGCTTCCCCGTGTGCCGAAAACCGTTAATTCAGATGATGGCGGCCGTTTCCATATTCCTGTTGTCGTCCGACCTTCGCGCCGAATGGACTCGCTTCAGAGGGCCGAACGGTGACGGTGTCAGCACTGAAAAGCACTCCCTCCCCACCCACTGGAGCGGGACCCGTAACCTCCAATGGAAGATTCCGCTGCCCGGCCCGGGTTCCTCCAGCCCCATCGTGGTCGGCGACAAGATCCTTGTGACCTACTGGTCGGGATACGGAATGGATCGCAGAGACCCCGGCGACATGAAACAACTGCGGCGTCACCTGATCTGCATGGACCGCCATACCGGCAAGACCCTCTGGTCGGTAGCCATTGCGGCCCGCCTGCCGGAAACCGGCTACAGCAGGAGGATTAGTGAACACGGTTATGCCTCGCATACACCGGTTTCCGACGGGGAGCACGTCTATGTCTTCTTCGGCAAGAGCGGAGTGTTTTGCTTCGACATGGAAGGAAAGCAGGTCTGGCAGAGGCACGTCGGCATGGAATCGGATCCCGAAGGGCGCGGATCCGCTTCCAGCCCCATCCTCTACAAGGATCTGGTCATCGTTACCGCCGGCGCCGAAAGCGAAGCCCTGGTAGCCTTGAACCGGAAGACGGGGGGATCGTAGCCGGTCTTGTACATGTACTGAAGTCCCAGGGAGTCCGCCTCGGTTTCCGCAGCGGCTGAACCGCAGGAACTGCATCGGAATCAGGAAGCTGGATGCATTGTAGATCGCTCAGGCCGGCCCGACGGACAGCAATGGGGCCTCAACCCGAACACCGGCAGACCGTTGGCGGGGCGGTCAGAAACGATTCCAGCGGATTTCCCACGGGATCTATGCCGTCGTCCGGCGCAAGGGGAGCCGGCGGGATAGCCGTCCGGGCGGGAGGAAAGGGTGACGTCACCGGGTCTCGCGTGGTCTGGTCTGCCCGTCATGCCAACCGGACGGCGACACCCATCCTCTACCAGGGTCGACTCTACACATTCTCGAGCCGGATCGTCACCTGCATCGACGCCGCAACCGGCAACGAGATCTTCAAGGCCCGCCTGAGCGCGGACGGCGCTGATCCTGCAACTCGGGGCAACTCCAGAAGAGGTGGTTTTGGGAGTGACTACGCATCTCCTGTCATCGGCGACAGCAAAATTTATTTCGTGACGCGCTCCGGACAGGTCTTCGTGCTCAAGGCCGGCGAGCGATTCGAACTCCTGGCCGTCAATCAGATGGGCGACGAAGGCGAGGACTTCAGCGCCACGCCGGCCATCAGCAAGGGTCGCCTATACCTGCGTTCCAACCGCAATCTCTACTGCCTCACACTCAAGGAGGACCAGGGTAGTTCCGCCGGGCTACAGGCTGAAGCCGCCGCTGCTCCGGAGGTCAGGGAAACTCCTTCAGCTTCGCAACTTCAGGCCCTCGACCGGCTTGACCTGACGCTCGATCTGCCGGGAGAGCTGACGGCCCAGCGATCTCCGGCGATCGGGATGTTCAAGTTCCCCTTGTTGACGTTTCGATTCCCGATCCTCGTCCAGGTGGAGTTCTTGGGGGCCTTGGCAAAGGACGGTCGCGATGCAGGACCGCCGGTTCCGAGAGGCATTCAGTCAGATGCGCAGGAGAGGCCGCGGCCGTCCTCCCGGCCGGGAAGGCGGGAGATTCGGCGGCCGGGATCGACGCCAGGGACGTCCCGAGCGGCCCCAGCGTCCGGAAAGTGAAAGTTGACCGCGACGCGGTCCCGGCCAGGACCGCCAGGCCGGCGGTACGGCTTATTTGAAACAAAAAAAGAGTTATCCACGAAGACACACGAAGGACTACGAAGGGACACGAAGAAAAACTGAAAGGAATCTCTCCATATTCGTGTTCATTCGTGTCCATTTGTGGTTCATCTTTAGTAAAGAGATTCAGTAGTTTCTTCCTCGAATGACCTGTCCGGCAGGGCGGGGGCGGCACTTACCTGAAACAAACGCCAGCGCTTGGTGGCTGGAAACCGGTTCAAAGTCACGCAGGGGTCAATGGTTAATTCACATCGATGCACGGGATGCACAGGATTTTTTCTGGGGATGGCAGGCTTGCGGTCCTGAACAACCGCAAATCCGCACCGGATCATCGCCTGAGCCGGCTTCTCGTGCAGGAAGCTCTCGTCCTGTCAATCCTGTGCATCCTGTGCATCGATGTTCAATCAAGAATTCGTCTCGATGGATCTGCTCCCTTGCGGGCGGGACGCCCGCGCTCCCGGGTGGGCTTCAATCCGTGACGTCGTCGTAGCGGCGAAAGCTCCCCGGGATCGCTCCGGATCAGGAGAGGCGCTTCAAGCGGGGGCGGTCCTCGTCTTCCGGTTGCGGCTCGTCCTCCACTCCGACCTCGCCGGGGGTGCGGCGCTTCAGGCTGGGTCGCCCATCCGTCTCTCCCGGTGAGGGTCTCCTGGCATTGTCCATGGCAATGAGCTTGGCCTTGATCCGATCGAACTCGGTGGTGTTGATGACGTACTGGTCGCGTTAAGATCGTAGCCGGTCTTGAGTCGAGAAGGCCGTGGCCAGCTTGCCCTTCTTTTTCTTCTTCTTGGACTGCAGTTTCTCAAAGAAGGAAACGAACCCTGTGGGATCGTAGCCGGTCTTGTACATGTACTGAAGTCCCAGGGTGTCCGCCTCGGTTTCCGCCTTGCGGCTGAACCGCAGGAACTGCATCGGAATCAGGAAGCTGGATGCATTGTAGATCGCCGACGCAATCCCGCCGCTGAGAAAGATCAGGGGGATCATGGCGTAGTTGGCGATGGTGGCCTTGGTCTGCTGCTCGGTGGCGTGCCGGGCGGTCACATGCGCAATCTCGTGGGCCATAACGCCGGCAATCTCGGATTCGCTGTCGGCCGCGGTGATCAGCCCGCTGTTGACGTAGAGGAATCCTCCGGGCAGAGCCATGGCATTGATCTCTTCCGAATCGATCACCTTGATGGTAAAGGGAACCTTGGCGTCGGAATTGCGCACCAGGTTCTGGGCGACCCGGTTGATGTACTCGGTGACTTCAGGATCCTCGACCAGCTTGACCTGACGCTCGATCTGCCGGGAGAGCTGACGGCCCAGGGCGATCTCCTTCTCGATCGAAATGATGTTCAAGTTCCCCTTGTTGACGTTTCGATTCCCGATCTCGTCCAGGTCTGAGTTCTTGGGGGCCTTGGCAAAGGACGGCACGCTGCCGACAAGGCTCAATGTCAAGCAGGGTGTGATCACATATTTTTTGAGAAACTGCATGACGTCCTCCTCCTCGAGTTTCATGTCCCGTAGATTTGTTGTCCACAGGATCAGATGCCGATCCAGGTGCAAACGAGGTAAAAATACGGTCAACGTTTCGTAAAGATTCGTCAAGAAACAAGATTGGGCCCGACCTTGGAGCCGGACCCAACCCATCGTTTCCAGTATGGCAAACCCTTCGGGGGCGATGCCCGGCGATTACTCTCCGCCCGGGGCGCCGCCGCGACGCTGGTGTCGCCGTTGCCTGCGCTCTTCCCGGCGGGACTTGCGCTTCTCCTGAAACGAGGTCCACTTCTGCTGCTGCTCCGGCGTCAGGACGTTCTTGACATTCAACCGCGTGTTGGCGCCAATGGCCACCAACTGACCCCGGAGCCTTCCCTGCTCGGTGGCCAGCGTGTCGATCCAGGCCGTGTCTCCGGCCTTGACGGCTTCGCCCAGAGCCTTGCGGTTGGACCGCAGTTGCTCGCGGATCGGTTTGGATTGGTCCCGGGCAGCCGTTCGGATCTTCTTGATGTCGGCCTGTTGGGCTTCGGTCAGTCCCAGGAACTCGGCCACCATCGCACCCCGCATCCCGATCTCGCCCTTGCCTCCAGGGCCTCTCCCCCGACGGCCTCCACCCCCGAAGCCGCCGAATTGGCCGAAAGCGGATTCCGCCAGCAGAATCGACGCCAGAACGAAAACCGAGACCACCATGCCTCTTGCCAGGATCTTTCCGGTTCGCGTGTTGTTTGAAGTCTGAAACATTGGAATTTCCTCCTTTTCTGAAATTTTCAAGAGCCTTGACAGCAACCTCGCTCCTCGCCTGACTCTTACCCCTATATACGTCGCTCCCCGCCAAGCGGGTGTAAAGAGTGCGTCAGCGTTGTGTAGAGTTTTGTCAATCCGTTTTCTTGACGGTTGAGGTCCACCGATCCAAAACAGTACCCTTAATCCCTTGATAGTCCCGGGGCGCCCCGGACGGCGCCATCCACCCGTAGAGGTCGCCATGGATCGTTTGCTGGTGGTCGATGACGATACCGAACTCTGTTCGCTGGTCGCCAAGTACCTGGAAGCGGAAGGGTTCCAGGTGGATTCCGTCAACGATGGGCAGGAGGGCATCGAGCGAGCCCTTTCCGGCGACTACTCCCTGGTGGTTCTGGATGTGATGCTGCCCGGAGTCAACGGATTCGACGTCTTGCGCCGCATCCGAACGGAATCGCCCATTCCTGTAATCATGCTGTCGGCCAGGGCCGAGGACGTGGAGAGAATCGTGGGACTCGAGATCGGCGCCGACGACTACCTGGGCAAACCCTTCAATCCACACGAGCTGGTGGCGCGCATCCGGGCCGTTTCCCGCCGCTCCCGGCCCGACAGGGAGCCAGAGTCCGAGAGCGTTCGGCTTCCGCTCCTGAGAGTGGGAGACATCGAGCTGGACCGGAATGCCTGGAAGGTGATGCGGGATGGCCAACCGGTGGTGTTGACCACGCTGGAGTTCAACCTCCTGGAGATGCTGCTCCGGTCTGCCGGACAGGTGTTGCCCCGTGAAGAGCTGGTTCGGACCCTGCTGGAACGCGAGTTCGACCCCTTCGACCGCAGCATCGACATGCACGTCAGCAACCTGCGGAAGAAACTGGGCCGTCACGTCGATGGAGTCGAGCGAATCAAGTCGATCCGCGGAGTCGGCTACGTCTATCCCGACCCCGGACCATAGGAGCGGGGAATGGAGTTATTCACGAAGGGGAACGACGAACCACGAATGGACACGAATGAACACCAATAGACTGATGGATGCGCTGTTGATTGGGGGTTGACCAGCGACCCATTGGGGTTGGTCTACGAAGGATCCACACGGCAAGTCGGAAGCCCGGCCAAGCCGGCCAGCAGAGTCATGCGTAGTCTCGTACTGAAAATCTTCATCTGGTTCTGGGCAGCCATGGCCCTGGTCGGCCTGGCCCTCTATTTCTCCACCCGGGCCACCCTCTCGGAACAGGCCGAGCGCCGGGAGCGCCAATGGATCGAGATGACCATGCCCCTGGTGGCTCAAAGGGCGGCCGACGTTGTCGAAAGGGACGGCCCCTCGGGCCTGAGGCGATACATCGACCGACTCAATCGTCGGCGTCGTTTCAATGTTTCCTTCCTCAACGAAGCGGGAGAGCTTCTGGCCGGGCCCGTTCCATCGAGCCGGATCAGGAACCTGGCGGCCAGGGCCGCACAAAGTAGCGATCGCCTGGTGGAGATCGTACAGGGAGAGCGCCTGGTGGCCCAGAGCGTGGTCTCGCCCGCCGGCCGCCGGTTTGTCCTGGCGGGAGACATCCGGGCCCGACTTCCGGGAAACCTGCCCGGACGACCCCGGCGGCCGCCACCGATCCTCAGAGCCCTGGGTATTCTGGACGCCGACATCCAGACCCGGGTGCTTCGCATCCTGGCTGTCTTTCTGACGGCCGGACTGGTCTGCTATGGCCTGGCCTGCTATCTGACCGCTCCCCTGAAGAAGCTGCGGGCCGCGACCCGGAAGCTGGCGGACGGGGACCTGGCAGCCCGGGTCGGAAGAGCGCCGGGCGGCCGCCAGGACGAACTCACCGAGCTCGGCCGCGATTTCGACCAGATGGCCGAACGCATCCAGACCATGGTGGACGCTCAGCGCCGCCTGTTGAGCGACATCTCCCACGAGCTGCGCTCGCCGCTGGCTCGCCTCAACGTGGCGTTGGCGCTGATTCGCCAGCGCCTGAAGGGTCGATCCGACGAGGAACTGGACCGTATCGAGTTGGAAGCGGGACGCCTCAATCAGCTTATCGGCCACCTGCTGACCCTCAGTCGCATCGAAAGCGGCGCCATGGCGCCCGCCCGCAACGACATCCCCCTGGACCCACTGCTGGCCGAGGTGGTGGCCGATGCCGAATACGAAGCCCGCGGCTCGGGGAAGGCCGTACGCATCCTCTCCAGCCAGGACTGCGTCGCCGTGGGCGATCGAGAGCTGTTGAGAAGCGCCGTGGAGAACGTGGTCCGAAACGCCGTCTACTACACCGCCGACAAGACCGCGGTCGAGGTTGCACTGAAACTGGATGGAGACAACCGGGACACGGCGGTGATTACGGTTCGCGACCGTGGAGATGGCGTGCGCGAGTCGGAGTTGGGCGAGATCTTTCGACCCTTCTACCGGGTGGCCGCGGCCCGGGAAAGACAGAGCGGCGGCGCCGGGCTGGGGCTGACCATCACCCGGCAGGCCGTGCAGTTGCACAACGGCTCGGTGGCCGCTTCCAACGCCCCCGGAGGAGGGCTGCGCATTGAAATACGACTGCCTGCCCGTCCCGGAGCCACGGACTCGGCCGAGCCACCCTGACCGAGGAAGACGTTGCACCAGGCAGGGTCGCCGCCAGCGGCGCCTCCTTGACAGATCCGTGGCTGAAAGGATATCTGTGAGGGCTTCAAAGGACCCTGTCCTCTATCCATTCGATATTGGCCAATCCCTTCCACCGATCCCACGACTGACTTCGATCCAATGGACGACATTCTCCTGACGCGGCGGGAAGAGGACATCGCAACGGTCGTTCTCAACCGCCCGCACAAGCTGAACGCACTCAGCCGGGAACTGTGGCTGCGGGTGGGAAAGGCGATGCGGGAGCTTTCCTCGGATGAGAGCCTGCGCTGCATCGTGCTGCGCGGGGCCGGCGACAAGGCCTTCTCGCCGGGGGCCGACATCTCCGAATTCCCGGCGCACCGCTCCAACCGCCGGCAGGCACGGGAGTACGGAGCCCTGATCCAGAAAGCCATGCAATCCATCAGGGACTGTCAACACCCGGTCATCGCCATGATCCAGGGAGTCTGTGTCGGCGGGGGTCTGGAGCTGGCGTCCATGTGCGACCTCAGGATCTGCGGAGAATCCAGCCGATTCGGGGTGCCGGTCAATCGGATCGCCATCACCATGGCCTACCCTGAAATCCGGGCGCTGATCGACCTGGTGGGCCGGGCCACCGCGCTGGAGATTCTTCTGGAGGGCCGGGTCTTCGGGGCCCTGGAGGCCAAGGTCAAGGGCCTGGTCACCCGCGTTCTTCCCGACAGTGAGGTCGAAGAGGTAACCTACGCCACCGCCCGCCGCATCGCGGAGGGGGCTCCCCTGGCCAACCGCCTGCACAAGAGATTCGCCTACCGCCTCCTGGATCCCAGGCCGCTGACCGAGGCCGAAGTGGACCAGGGGTTCGAAATCGTCGGCACCGAGGACCACCGGGAGGGATACCGGGCCTTCCTGGCCAAGACCAGGCCGCATTTCAAGGCCCGCTGACCATGAACCCGCAGCCAACCTCCGATCGCACCGGTCCCCTGCTCGGCATGAAAGTCCTGGAAGCCAGCCACGTCATGGCCGGCCCCACCTGTGGATTGATGTTGGCCGATCTGGGAGCGGACGTCGTCAAGGTGGAGCGCCTCCCCGGAGGCGACGACACCCGGCGCGCCGTACCACCCGAAATCCAGGGTGAGTCGGCCGCTTTCATGATGATGAACCGCAACAAGCGCGGCATCGGCCTGGATCTGAAGTCCGAGAGAGGGCGGGAGGTCTTCCGCCGCCTGGCCGCAAGCCGCGACGTCGTCATCGAAAACTTTCGCAAGGGCGCGATGGAGTCCCTGGGTCTGGGCTATGACCGTCTGAAATCGGATCACCCCGAACTCATCTACTGCTCCCTCTCGGGCTTCGGACAGACGGGGCCCTACGCCGGCCAGGGGGGATTCGACCTGATTGCCCAGGGAATGAGCGGATTGATGAGCATTACCGGTGAAGGGCCCGGCAGGGCTCCGGTAAAGGTGGGGGCGCCCATGACGGATATCACCGCGGGCATCCTGGCGGCCCTGGGGATCGTTGCGGCCTATGCTCACCGGCAGCGTAGCGGCGAGGGACAACTGGTGGACACCTCCCTGCTGGAAGCCGGAATCGTTCACACCTACTGGCAGTCGGCCATTTACCTGGCGACGGGTGTCTCCCCCATGGCCATGGGATCGGCCCATCCCCTGATGGCTCCCTACCAGTCCTTTGAAACCCGGGACGGCTGGGTCAATATCGGCGCCGCCAACCAGGCCAACTGGCAGCGGTTGCTGGAGGTTCTGGGAGCTTCCGAACTGGGGCGCGATCGGCGATTCGCCGACAATGCCGGGCGCATGAGCCATCTGGCCGCGCTGGTGGAGCAGTTGGCTCCCTACTTTCGATCTCGAACCACCGCTTCATGGCTGAAACAATTCCAGGCCGCCGGGATCCCGGCCGGGCCGGTGCTCTCCATCGCGGCCATGCATGCCGACCCGCAAGTGAAGGCGCGCCGGATGGTGACCGAGGTCCCGCACAGCCGCTTGGGTCCGGTCAAGACCTTGGGGGCGCCGGTCAAGTTCTCGGCGACGCCGACCTCGTTGACCCGAGGAGCGCCGCTGCTGGGAGAGCACACTCGGGAAGTGCTGCGCGAAGCGGGCTATAGCGACAGGGAAACCGAAGCCCTCGAAGCCGAAGGCGCCATTCTGATTTCCCGGAGGGAATGTGAGGGCTGATCATGTCCATGGTGAAACGAAAATTCGGCTGGACTGGTGTCGAGGTTCCGATCATCGGCCAGGGGACCTGGATGATCGAAGGCAGTCGAGCCCAGGAGCAGCGGGCGGTGGCGGCCCTGCAACTGGGGCTCGACCTGGGACTGACCCACATCGATACCGCCGAGATGTACGGCGACGGCCGGGCCGAAGAGTTGACGGCGGACGCCATCGGCGCCAGGAGGAGCGACGTCTTTCTGGTGAGCAAGGTGCTCCCCTACAACGCCTCCTACGACGGCACCCTGAGAGCCTGCGAGCGAAGTCTGAAGCGGCTTCGAACCGACAGCCTGGACCTGTACCTGCTCCACTGGAGCGGCCGCCACCCCATTCGGGAAACCATGAGAGCCATGGAAACCCTGGTGCAGAGAGGTTGCATCCGGTTCATCGGAGTCAGCAACCTCGACCTGGAGGAACTGAAAGAGGCCCAGCAAGCGCTGCGCCATGAACGGCTGGCCTGCAACCAGGTGCTCTACCACCTGGGGGACCGGGGCATCGAGACCCGGCTTCTCCCCTACTGTGCCGAGCACCAGATCGCCCTGGTGGCCTACAGCCCCTTCGGCCATTCGAGCTTTCCCTCGCCGGGCGGCAGGGGTGGAGGGGTGTTGGCCGCCATCGCCCGAAAACGGGGACGAACGGCCAGGCAGGTGGTGCTGAACTTCCTGACCCGCCATCCGGGGGTGTTCACCATTCCCAAGGCGAGCCGGGAGGAACATGTGAGGGAAAACAGCCGGTCCCTGGATTGGGAGCTCTCCGGCGAGGATCTGAAGGCCATCGATCAGGCCTTTCCCGCTCCCGACCACCAGGCGCCGCTCGGCATGCTCTGACCCGACCGGATGGCGGCCGGCATTTCTCAGCCGAGCACTCCCCTGAATGCGGACAGCGATTCCGACAGCATCTTGCGCTTCAGGTTGACATCCACCCCCACGAAGAAGAGGCGGACCCCCAGCGCTCGATACTGCAGAGCCTGCTGGGGGTGTCCTCCGCCCATCGACAGGATCTTGCCGCTGCGGCGGCCTGCCTCCAGCACCCGTTCGATCTTGGGGGCCAGGGCCCGCTTGGCCTCCGGACCGAAGAGGCCCAGGCTGACCGACCAGTCCATTTCTCCTATGGTCAGCATGTCGATTCCTTCAACCCCGAGAATGTCATCCAGGGCCTGGTAGCCTTCATCGCTCTCGATCATCACCATCAGGGAAGTTCGAAGGTCGGCCTCGCCAAGCGCGCGCCTGGGATCGCTTCCAAGCGTGAAGCCGGTGCCGGCCGAGGAACTCGACACGCCTCGCTCGCCCAAGGGCGGAAACTTGCCCAACTGCACCAGCCGGGCGGCCTGGGCGGCGCTCCTGACATCGGGCAAGGTCAGGATTTCCATGCCTCCATCCAGTAGACGCTGCACCTGGGTCCGTGTCAGCTCGGGAATGCGGGCCATCGGCACCATTCCCAGGTGAGCAATCGTCCGGCCCAGCCTGAGCACCTCCGCCGTCGATTGCGGACCGTGCTCCAGATCCAGAAAGACGACCGAGTAGCCCAACTGGGCCATCAGCTCCAGGTCGGTCATGGTGGCATCGCGGCAGATGACCCCGTAGAGAACTTCCTCCGTCTTCAGCAACTCTCGCAAGCGACTGCTCATCGATTGTTTCCTTTCAGTAACCCTTCAATGGATTCGTTCCCCAGGCGCCGGCTTGGCGCAGCAGCCGGCGGTGATCCTTGCAAACCCGCCGGGGCTGGCGTAAAGTCCATTCCGCCGCCCTGTTCGAGAAAGCGTCCGGCCACCCGGATCGACCGACTCCCCGGACCGGAGGCATCACAGGCCGGGCGCCGATCGCCGCAGGGTCCGAACACCGAAAGGAGCCGTCATGTTCCAACTCTCCGTCTGCGAAGGCACTGTCTTTCCGAATCTTCCCTTCCGGCAGCGGGTCCGTGAAGTCGCGGCTGCGGGTTTCTCGGTGGAGCTCTGGGGCTGGGAAGAGGAGGCGCTGGACGCCATCGCGGCCGATCCGGACATTCGAATCGCCTCCATGCCGGGCTGGGGCCCGGGCAGCATGGTTCACCCCGACGGGGTGGAGACCTTCCTGGAGGGCGCCAGGAAAAACCTGGCCGTGGCCCGGAGGATCGGATGCAGGAACCTGGCCGTGGCTTCCGGCGAGCTCGACCGGAAGGGGCGGGTGGTGCACGCCATCGCCGAGCATCCCGCCGACCGATGGATCACCGCCTACCGGTGCCTGTGCGAGTTGGCGGAAATCGCCGAAAAAGAGGATGTATCTTATAACTTCGAAGTGCTCAATACCAAGGTCGACCACGCCGGCTACCCCTTCCCCCACCTGGAAGACGGGGCTCGATTGATCCGGCAGGTCAACAGCCCGCGCGTCCGGCTGCTGGTCGATGTCTACCACGCTCAGGTGGAGGAGGGCAACGTCGTCCAGGCGATTCGAGACCATCGGGAGATCATCGGGCACGTGCATGTGGCGGACGTCCCCGGGCGCCACGAGCCCGGCACGGGCGAGATTCACTACCCCCGGGTGGCCGCCGCCCTGCGGGAGATCGCCTATGGCGGCACGGTGGGGTTGGAAGCCTTTCCGGAGAGCGACAGCCACCTGGCCCTGGAGCGCTTTCGCCAAGTCTTTTCAGGCTAGTCCTCCTTCCACAAGCTGCCGGCATCGCTCATTCCGGCCAGCTCCCACCACTTGGGGCCCGGTTCCTTCTCGAAGACGATGGGCTTGAGGAAATCAATCGATTTCCTGAGCCCCTCCTCGACGTTGAGATATTCACACTCCATCTCGATCGACAGCACGTGGTCGTAGCCCGCAAACTGCAGGGCGGTCACAAACTCCTTCCAGTCGGACTCCCCGTGACCCCAGCCCGGAATGGTGAAGTTCCAGGGCCGTTGCCGGGGGGATTCTACCGAGGCCGAGTCGTTAATGCCCCTCAGGCGGAGATTGTGGGCCTGAATATGGGTGTCCTTGGCATGCACGTGCTGGACCAGGCCGCCCAGATAGCGGACCGCTTCGCAGGGGTCGATGCTCTGAAACCACATGTGGGAAATGTCGAAGTTGCAGGCCACCACCGGCCCCACTTCCTGGTGGAGCCTCTTGAGGGTCACCGGGTTGTGAACCAGGTCTCCGCCATGCATCTCGAAGCAGAGGGTCACCCCGTGATCGCTGGCGATCTTGCCGTGTTCCCGCCAATAGGGAATCAATCGTTTCTCCCACTGCCACTCCACCGTGTCCCGCAGAAAGGGGAGATCGGCAAAGGTGACCCATACCGGGGTTCGATCGCCTTCCGCGCCCTCGGGAAGCCCCGACAGCAGGGTCATCCGGCGGATCCCCGCCCACTCCATGAGCTGGCAGGTCTGCCGGAACTGCCGGGAATACTCTTGAGCAATCGCCTTGTCGGGCATCAGCGGCGCCCCGTGTCCGATCAGCGCGCTGATTTCGAGCTGGTTGCGTTCGAAGGCCTCGAGCCAGCGGGGGATTTCGTCCCGGTGGGCCACCAGCCGTTCTCGATCGCAGTATTTCCGGTTGCTGGCCAGACCGCAGGCGCCGACCTCGACGGCCCCCAATCCGAGTTGGCGCGCATGGCGCAGACCCTCCTCGAACTCATACTGCATCAGGTTGGATGAAATGACCCCGAGCTTCATGGCGTTTTCTCCATCTCAAGGATTGGGTTCGCGGACCTCACGGCTCCCGGCAGCCTCATGGGGAAGCGCCGCCCGATCCACGAACCGCAGCAGCCTGGCCAGCACGAAACAGAGGGCCAGGAACAGAGCCAGCACCAGGTAGCCCCGAAACTGATCGTAGTCCCAAAGCGCCTTGAGTCCGAAGCTGGAAAGGGCTATGGCGGAGGTGACGTTGAGAGCCACCAGCCAGCTTCCCATGCGCAGGGGAAGGGGCAGGAAGCGCCGGTCCACCCACAGGTTGGCCAGAGCATAGAACCCGCAGGAGAGGACGCCGGTGTAGATGCCGGCCGGCGTCACGATATCCAGCAGGCGAACCTCGGGATTGAACCGGCTCCACCAGAGAACCAGAATGCCCCCTCCCAGGGCCCAGAGGATCCAGCCGGTTCTCAGACCCCGAAGGGGCAGCCGGTTCCGAAAGCGCGGCATGGACTTCAGGTATTCGAACAGGACTCGATAGCTGAGTTCCGGTCCCCCGTAGAGGATGCCGAAGAAAGCCAGGAAGACGGCCAGGTGGTAGAGGGGCAGAAGCCAGGGATGGAGGGTGGTGAGGAAGGCCGCCTGGTAGGTCAGCATGCGGAGGCCTTCCGGAACCTGCTGGTCCGGCTGCAATATGACCGCCCCCAGAATGGCGAAGCAGGCGCCGATAAAGACCACCATGAAGAAGCTGGCGCTGGTGTCGACCAGGGCCGCGCGGAGCCACAACCGCGCCGGGTGATCCCTACGTGCCGCTATCCCTTCGAGCTGTGCCGGCGTGGCCGTCTTCAGATGACTCCAGCCCCACTTCTTCTCCCGCAGGAAGGAGAGGTATCCCAGGTAGTCGTAGCTCTGCCCTCCGATGGCGGAGGAATAGACCACCACCTCCACCCAGACCGAGCGATCCCTCATCTGAGGCATCAACGAGTAGAGCCAATCGGGATAGCTGAGAGCTTGCGGGAAAAAGCCCTGGAGCACCTGCCACCACGGCGGGGCCACGTAGAACACGGCCACCACGATGCATGCCACCATCAGTCCCAATATGATCGTCTGGGCCTTCTCCAGGAATGCATAGCCGCCGAACGACAGCAGGACAATGGCCCCCACCACCGAAAGAGTCGCCCAGAGGTACTGGTCCCCGACCCCGGCGATGGCCGTGCAGATCTGGCCCGTCAGTCCGGTCAGGAACGAGAACCACAGCGGCGTGGCCAGGACGACGATCACGATCAGAAAGAGAGGGAACCATCCGCTGGGTCCGGGGATCTTGCGCCATCGCTCCAGGGGATGCCCCCCACTGAGAATCATGTGGCGAATGCTGGTGTAGACGAAGATCCATTTCAGGAATGCCACGAACAGGATGACCCACAGTATGCTGAAACCGAAAATGGCTCCCCCGCGCGAGGGAAACAGGATCTCTCCGCTGCCCACGGTCACCGACGCCAGGATGGCGCCGGGCCCGAAGAATCGAATCCACTGCAGGGGATTGGTCGAAATCAGCGCCTTGGGGGGCGCAGGAAGCTGCGGCTCGGTGGCATTCATTGGAATCGAACCTTGGCCAGGTAGATGCTGGTCTTGCCTTCGTGCGAGGAGTAGTAGCTGATCCACAGCAGGTCATCGTGCCACACCATGCCGGGGTAGCTGGTGTCTCCGCCGCTGGGCAGGGTCAACACCGGTTCGAAGCTCTCCGGGGTCATCCTCGACAGCACCGTCTTGCCATCGAGGCGACTGCCGGCCCACAAGCTCCCGTCCGGAATTCGAATGAAATTGGGCCCGCCGATGCTGTGCTCGATCTTGCGGAACTGCCATTTCTTGTAGGGCGGCCGGCTTCTGCCCAGATAGTGGGGCCGAATCAGGGCGATCATCTCACCGTCCGGCATGACCCGCAGGGTCGTCTCGCTGACCCCCTTGAGCTTGAATTCGGTCAGCCAGTGCCAGTTCAGGCCGTCGCGGGTCCAGTAGAGGAAACCGCGGCGGGGATTGGGCGTTTCGCCCATTTTGGAAAGGCTGTAGGCCTTGCCCCCGTGCCAGGTGGCTCGCCACAGCCAATGGTCCTCGGCCAGCAGTCTGCGAGTCGGCGTCCAGTGGCGGCCGTCCCGGGAAAAGGCCACTCGCGGCGCCCGGGTCACATAGCCCCACTGCTCCTCCTTGAGGGGATCGTCGATACACCCTCCGGCCAGCAGCATCAGGCGGCCGTCCTCCATGACCGAGAGCTTGGGATCGCGCAGGTCCACACCCTTTTCACTCAACAGGGCCGCCGATTCCCAGTGCTCGCCGTCCCTGGAAGCGATGACCCGGACTTGGCCGGGCCTGCCCGACTTCCCTTCGGGCATCACCTCCCGGCTCGGCCGGCTTCCGTGGTAGTCGCCTTCGCGAAAGGTGCATAGCCATCGGTCGCGGAAGCGAATCAGGTCGGTGAAGGCGTTGTGGGGCGCCCGATCCCAGATCTTTGTCACCGAGACCAGCTCCGGTTCGGCCCCCGTCAAAGGCAGGCAGGACCCTGCCAGGAGTCCAGCCACTGACATCAGTCGGATAGCGAATTTCATCGTCCTCTCCCATCGAAAAGATCCCTCACGCCGGCTCAGGCATTCTATTATAGAAGCCATGACCAAGCTCAGCGTCAACCTGAACAAGTTTGCTCTGCTGAGAAACTCTCGAGGCAAGGACCTGCCGAACCTGGTGGCCATGGCGCGGCGCTGCATCGCGGCCGGAGTTCACGGCATCACCGTCCATCCCCGGCCCGACCAGCGCCACACCCGATACCGGGATGTGTTCGATCTGGCCGCCGTGACCGCCGAGGAATCGGTCGAGTTCAATATCGAAGGAAACCCGACGCCCTTTTTCCTGGACATCGTGAAGAAGGCCAGGCCCACCCAGTGCACCCTGGTCCCCGATGCTCCCCGGCAATTGACCTCCGATCACGGATGGGACCTGCGCCGGGACGGGAACCGACTTCAGCCCATCATCGCCGACCTCCGGGAATCCGGAATCCGTGCAAGCCTCTTCCTGGACCCTGACCTGGCTCAAGTGGAACGGGTTCCGGCAACCGGGGCCGACCGCATCGAGCTCTACACCGAGGCCTACGCGGATGCGTTCGCGGGAGGCTCTCAGGGCGAAGTCCTGCTCAACTACCGAAGGGCCGCGCTTCATGCCCGGCAACTCGGCCTGGGAGTCAATGCAGGACACGACTTGAACCTCCAGAACCTGGGCCTCTTCCTGACCATCCCCGGAATTCTCGAAGTTTCCATCGGCCACGCCATCGCCGTGGATTCCCTCGACCATGGCCTGGAAAATTGCCTCCAAAGGTATCTCGAAATCGTTCAAGCGACCTGATCGAGCCCGACCGGGATGCTCTGCTCTCTGCCGCCGCCATCTCGTCACAGACCCCATGACGGCGACCTTCCACGAGACGATCGCTAACAGGGAGGACATCTCCTGTACACATCCCTCCGGGCGAAAGCCTTACTGCTATTGGGTCTACACGGTTCGGACCTCCAAAACCCCCTCCCAGTGGGGCATTCCCGCAATCCGATTGTGGAAAACCCAGTCATTGCGGGGTTTCCGGCGGAATGGGCTCCGACCGGAACGCCGATTTTGGCCTGATTTATTAAAGTGTTTGTATTCAACAACATACAACAATACACCCGTTTGTGTGCAGCTTGGTCTTTGTCATTGCTAATCAACGAGTTCCGGTCCTCATGGCCTGGTTTTCCACAGGGTTTTCCACAAGAACTGTGAATCGGGTGAGCAGCCACCCCGGGCTTACGCTCACGGCTGCATCGGCAGGGCGGCCTTGCGGCGTTCTTGAGTCCCCGGGCATGCCGTCGGGGAGGGCCTGACAAGGCAATCCTGTCTCTCACGCATCCCGCCAAGCGAGAATTCAGTAACGGGGTGTCGGCACGGACCGTCCCTCCCGAACGACACCGAACCGGCGCCGGTAGAGTGTTGGAAGGAAAGTCAGAGAGTGAGGAATTTGGCTGGGAGGCAGGGATTCGAACCCCGATAGGCAGATCCAGAGTCTGCTGTCCTACCGTTAGACGACCTCCCAGAAAACGCGAGATGGCAGGAAGAAGTGTCGACCAACTCCACCCGGCGGTTGTAACATCTCCGTAAATCGTTGTCAACGCTCACCTGCGCTGGCTGCGCTCACGAGCCCGCAGGATCCCGGATGCAGGGGCGCCCCTTGTGGGCGACCCCAACTCGGGAATGACCGGGCGGACGCGAACAACCGCGCAGCCACAAGGGTCGACCCTGCGTTGGGGATCGGCGCGCGATGGTCCCGGAGGACGCTCCATGCGGATTGGATTGCCTTGACCGCTCAGCCATAATGGGTCCGGCGCCAGTCGCCGGCCCGGAGAGCCTCGCCCGTGAAAACCGGCACACCCAAAGACGCACCGGCCAAGTCCATCGAGACCGAAGTCAAGATCGAGTTGGCCGATCTCCTCAAGGTGCGTGACCGCCTCGTTCAACTCGGTTTCCGGATCCGAACGTCCCGGGCCTTCGAGGACAACTGGATTTTCGATCGCCCGGACCGGTCGCTGGCCCGGCGCCGCCAACTCCTGCGGGTACGATCCTTCGGAGACCGGGCCTGGATCACTCTCAAGACCCCTTCCCGGCGCTCCACCCGCTACAAGATACGACAGGAACTGGAAACGGAACTCGGCGATGCCCAGGTCGTCCGGCAGCTCTTGAGGAGCCTCGGCTTCGAACCCTGCTTCCGATACCAGAAGTATCGCACCGTCCTCGAGCCCGGCGAGCCCTCCGGAAAGAAACTGACGGTGACCTTGGACGAAACCCCCATCGGCAACTTTCTGGAAATCGAGGGATCCGCCCGAGGCATACTGGCGGTGTCGGCCAAGCTCGGTTACAAGCCGGCCGACTTCATCCAGGACAGCTATTGGCAGCTCTTCCGCAAGCGGCGCCCCAGGTCGTCGGGGACCTCCATGATCTTCCGACGGAGAAGCTAGCCCGCATTTCTCACCAGGCCGCTGGAGGCATTACAAGAAGTAGATGGTCTTCAGACCCTTGATTGGCTTCATGTCAAGGGCTTGCTGACTACAGACGGCGCTGGGCATGCCCTGGCTGGTTCTTTTCCCTCCAGCGCGCACATGCTCCCTCGACCGTAGAAACCGCTACGCTCTTCGGTCGCGAGCACGCGCTGGAGGGAAAATTCCTGCGCCAGGATCATGCCCCCTGGTGAGAAATGCGGGCTAAACGCACTCCTGGAGAACAAACCGGCCGATGGCCCGGGCGACACCCAGATCGTTATTGGATGCCGTCTCGTAGAGCCCGCGATTCTTGAGCACCGCCACGCCGTTCGCCATCACCACGCCCACCCCGGCGTACTCCAGCATCTCCAGGTCGCTGTGATTGTCTCCGATGGCCATGATTTCGGTTGACCGAATGCCGTGAGACCGCGCCAGGAAGTCCAGGGCCGAACGCTTGGAGCAATCCTTGTTCAGTACATCGATGATCCCCAGGTCCTTTGCCCGGTAATAGGTCTTTGCGATTCTCACATGCTGCTCGAATCCGGCTTCCCTGAGCTGCCCTTCCACGGCTTCCATCACTCCGAGCGGACCGCTGAACATGATCTCGATCAGGTCACCGTCAATCTCGCTCTGCAGTGACTCGACTTGAACCGTCACCCCCGGAACCTTGTTCAGATAGTGGTGCAACTGTCCGTTGGCCCGGGGTCTGGAACAGACCACCAGTTGCCCGGCGGCAGGCCTGTCCTTGTGCAGGACGGTGCAGTGGGCGTAACTGGAGGTGGCCGACAGGATGGCGGTCGCTACCTCGGGAGCCAGGAGCCACCGGGCCAGCCGCCGCGACCGGGTCGGGCACACGATCAGGGCTCCATTGTTGACGATGAGCGGCGACGACAAACCCAGGGCCTCGGCAACCCAGACGGCGGCGCCGTAGCGACGGCCGGTCACCAGAACCACCTCGACTCCCCGGTCCCGAGCCTGGCGAATCGCCGTCACGTTTCCCGGAGGCAGTTGGCCGGAACTATCCAGGATGGTGCCATCGATATCTGCAGCGATCCATCTAGGGTTCATTGGGCCTCCGCACCCGTCCAATGACCCAAAATCATACCATGAGGGCCTCGAGGCGGAATGCGGGCCGGCGGGGGTTGTAGAATCCGGATTTGCCAGCTAACCTCGGACTTCAATCCTGTGCCGGGTGGTATTGAGCAAGAGCCTCCCTCCCAGCCTGCCTTGTTTTCGGGTGTCCTGTTCAAGACACCAGGCATTCGGAGCGAAGCACAAGACACGATCCCATAGACCTCTGCGGCAGTCAAAATGTTCCCGCCGAAAAGAGCTTGCCCGGCACAAGTGAAAAAACCAGGATACCCAACCGCTCGCTTCCTCCGTTCAAGCCCAACCGTTGTTCGATCTTCCTTGCGGTATTCCATCCTTTCCAGATTGCCTGTCGTCCAGCGGAACCACCCGGCGCTCTCTCTCCTGTTGGCCGCCGGCCTGTGGGTCTCCTCATGCTCGGTCCGGCCAGCGGCCGATCCCCAGGGCGCCCCGTCGCCTCTGGCCAGGATCGACGGCGTCGTGGGCCAAGCCATCGACAACGGCCGGATTCCCGGCGCGGTGGTGCTGGTGGGACAGGGCGGCCGCATCCTCTTCGAAAAGGCCTATGGCCATCGCTGCCTGCAACCCCGGCCGGAGCCGATGACCCTGGAAACCCGATTCGACCTGGCCTCCCTGACCAAGGTGGTGGCCACCGCGCCGGCCGTCCTGATCCTGGCTCAGGACGGAAGAGTCAGGTTGGAGGATCCGATATCCAAGTATCTTCCGGACTTCGGCGGGCGCGGAAAGGAGGCCATTACCGTGCGGCAGGTGCTGACCCACTACTCCGGATTGGCTCCCTTTTTCCGTCCCGAGGCAAGAGGGACCGGAGCCGCTTTCGCAGTCATTGACAAGATCTGCGACTCCGAGCTGTCAGCCACGCCGGGAAGCCAATTCATCTACAGCGATCTCGGATTCATTCTTCTGGGCCGGTTGATCGAGGTCGTGAGCGGAGAACCCCTGGACCGGTTCGCTCACACCCGCGTCTTCGCCCCGCTCAAAATGGCTGAGACCGGATTCAGCCCTCCCCTCGGGGAACGCCACCCTATCGCTCCCACCGAAAAAGGGGATGACGGAACTTTCCTGCGAGGTCGAGTGCATGATCCCCTGGCATCGGCGATGGGTGGCGTTGCCGGTCATGCAGGCCTCTTCTCCAACGCCCGCGACCTCTCCCGCTACTGCCGGATGCTGCTGAACGAGGGATCGCTGGAGGGCGCCAAAGTGCTGCAGCCCCGGTGGGTCCGGCAGATGGCCTCCCCACAATCTCCGCCGGGCAAACCCGACATCCGAGGGTTGGGGTGGGACATTCAGTCCCGCTATTCTTCGGCCAAGGGGGCGCATTTCTCGCCGCGCTCATTCGGACACACGGGCTTCACCGGAACTTCCCTGTGGCTGGACCCTGAAATCCGGGCCTATGTCATCCTTCTCACCAGCCGTCTCCACCCTGACGGCAGGGGCGACGTCCGAGCCCTGCGCAAGGAGATCGCAACCATCGTGGGCGAGGCGCTTTACCGTGCAAGATAAGCCTTCTGCAGGCAGGCTCTTTCCAATTGCGGCTCTGGGACTGCTCCTTCTGGCACTGGCGCCGGCTGCGCTCGGGCAACCCGAGCCCATCCTGATTCAACCCCAGATCCGGTTTCAGCGGGTGGACGGGTTTGGCGTCAGTGGTTCCAACGGCTGCGCCAAGGAAATCCACAATCTCCCCTCGGCGGAACGCCTCAGGCTCTTGGACCTGCTCTTCAGCCCCAAGGAAGCGGGCCTGAACATCCTGAGGAACGAAATCGGGTGGACCGGACAGCGAATCCCCGTTACCGCCCGCTTGAGACTGACCGGATTGACCTTTTCGTTCGGAGGCGACGAGAGAGAGAATGCTCAATTCTCGCTGCTTCGACAGGCCAGGAAGCGCCAGGATGTGCTGTTGAGCAGTTGTCTCTGGACTCCCCCGCCCGCCTGGAAGAGCAACCAGGCGCTGGACGGCTCGGGGTCCCTCCTGGCTCAACACTACCGGGACCTGGCTGAATACCTGGTGGGTTACGTCGAGTACTATGAGAAGCTGCGCGGCCAGCCCGTCCACGTGGTGAGCCTGCAGAACCGCCCCGACAACGGGAACCTTCCCGTGGGTTGCCGGTATGGGGCAAGCCAACTGAGGGATCTGGTCAAGAGGGTCGGAGAGAGGTTTCGGGAGAAAAAAATCCGGACCCGACTCATGGTTCCGGAGGCCGGCTGGAGAGAGACGCTACCCTTCCTGAAAACCCTGATGGACGATCGAGAGGTTCAGCCCTTGCTCTCCCATGTGGGAGTTCAATCTTCAGTGGAGCCGAACCCGGGGGCCGATGCCGTCGACCGACTGGCGCGACAGCACAATTTCAACCTGTGGCAGACTCAATTCACCTCTCCGGCCGGCAACAGCGATGAAATGGATGACGCGCTGGGCTTGGCCCAATCCCTGATTGCCGACCTGTTGCGGGGGTGTCGGGCCTGGCTCTACGGCTCCATATTCGCCACCGACGCTCAGCCGGGACGCCTGGGCTTGCTCGAAGGCGCCGGCGCCGGATTCCACGTTCCCAAGCGTTTCCGGGCCCTTGTCCAGTTCAGCCGGTTCATCCCCAGAGGCTCGGCTCGGGTATTCGCGACGGGAGGCGGCACACCGGTGGCGGCTTTCCGAAACCCGACCGAGCGCCAACTGGTTGTGGTCCTGGTCAATGCAAAGGAAGAAGCAGTCGACGAAGCCATCGAGGTCCGCGGATTCAGAGTGGAAGACATCGAGGTGTTCAGAACCTCGGCGGACGAGAACAATCGGGCTGTCGAACCCGCTCCGGAAGCCGGGTCCAGGCTGCAACTCACCCTCGCTCCCAGGAGTATCAACACCTTGCGGGCGTCACTGAAACGGGTGTCTCCCGAGTAGCGCCGGTGAACAGCTTGCCCCCGCCCGGCCGTGTGGATCATTTTATCCATTTCGGCAAACCCACGCTCGAATTCAATGACTTTGCCCGAAGCAACACCGGCCAGCCGTCTCCAGAAAAAATCCTGTGAATCCTGTACATCCTGTGCATCGATGTAAATTGAAAATATGCCGGTACTTGACTATGAGCCGGTTTCCATCCACTAGCCCGCATTTCTCACCAGGCCGCTGGAGACATTACGAGAAGTAGATTACCTTCAGTGCCTTGATTGGCTCCATGTCAAGGGTTTGCTGACTACAGACGGCGCTGGGCATGCCCTAGCTGGTTCTTTTCCCTCCAGCGCGCACGTGCTCCCTCGACCGTAGAAACCGCTACGCTCTTCGGTCGCGAGCACGCGCTGGAGGGAAAATTCCTGCGCCATGATCATGCCCCCTGGTGAGAAATGCGGGCTAGTCGCAAGCGTTTGTTTCAGGTATGCAGCCCTATGCGACCGTCGGGCAGCCGCCGGCCGACAGCCGACTTCGCGCTTGGGCAACCAGGTCGGCCAGGTCGACTTCCGTGATCGTTCCGGTGGCCCGTTCCACCCATTCCACCTTTCCCAGGGCCAGCTTGCGGCTGCCGAAATTGATCCGGTAGGGAATCCCCACCAGGTCGGCGTCCTTGAACTTGACGCCCGGACGCTCGTTCCGGTCGTCCAGCAGCACCTCGACTCCCAGGTCCTGCAAGCCGCGGTAGGCCTTCTCCGCCTCCTCTACCACGGCGCCGTCCTTGGCGTTGACCACGCAAATCAGGCAGTCGAAGGGGGCGATGGAAGGTGGCCAGACGATTCCGTCGTCGTCGTGGCCGCTTTCGATGGCGGCTGCCAGAATGCGTTCCACGCCGATCCCGTAGCTCCCCATGACAAGGGGAACCTCCCGGCCCTGTGAATTGAGAACGGTGGCTCCCATGCTCTCCGAGTACCGGGTTCCGAGCTTGAAAATGTGACCGACCTCCAGGGCCTTGTCGACATTGAGCGGGGAGCGGCATTGGGGGCACGCCTCTCCGGCCTGAACCACGCGCAGGTCGAAGTACTCGGCCTGGTAGTCCCGCCCGGGGGTCACGCCGGAGAGGTGAAAGCCGTTCCGGTTGGCCCCACAGGTCAGATTCCGTCTTCCCTGCAGGGCGTGGTCGGAAAGGATGCGCAGGCCCGCCACCTCCACCGGACCCAGGGAACCGGCGTCGGCGCCCGCCACCGCCGGAATTTCCTCCGGCAGGGCCGGACGGGCCTCGCCCCCCAGCACCCCATTCAGCTTGGCTTCGTTGAGCTGATGGTCGCCTCGAACCAGAACCAGCAGGGATTGGTGGCCCAACCGATAGATCAGGGACTTGATCTGGCGGGAAGCCGGCACTCCCAGAAACCGGGCAATGTCGTCAATGGTCTTCTGGCCGGGAGTGGCGACCGGTTGGGGGGTCTCGGGTCCCTCTTCATCCCGTAGCGACCCCAACTCCGAGGTCGCCTTTTCCAGATTGGCCGCGTAACCGCAGGCGCAGTAGACGACCCTGTCCTCGCCGGCATCGGTCAGCACCATGAATTCATGGGACTGGCTTCCGCCCATCATGCCGCTGCTGGCCTCGACCACCCGATAGCGGAGCCCGCAGCGGTCGTAGATGCGGCAATAGAGGTCGTAGTGCTTTCGATAGCTCCGATCCAGCCCCTCCCGGTCGACATCGAAGGAGTAGGAGTCCTTCATGGTGAACTGACGCACGCGCAGCAAGCCCGACTTGGGCCGAGGCTCGTCCCGGAACTTGGTCTGTACCTGGTACCAGACCTGGGGAAGCTGGCGATAAGAGCGGAGCTCGTTGCGAGCGATGGATGCAAAGACCTCCTCGTGGGTCATGCCCAGGCACAGGTCCCGGTCGGAGCGGTCCTTGAGACGAAACATGTTGGGCCCCATGCCGTCCCAACGGCCACTCTCCTGCCAGATCTCGGCCGGATGCAGGGCCGGCAATGCAAATTCCTGGGCGCCCATGCGATCGAGCTCGTCCCTGATGATCCGGGTGATCCTGAGCATCACCCGCTGGGCCAGAGGCAGGTAGGAATAGATCCCCGAGGCCAGTTGCCGAATGTATCCCCCGCGCAGGAGCAGGATATGGCTCGGTACCTCGGCCTCGGCAGGGGCTTCTCTCAGCGTGGGGATGAAGAGTTGACTCCAGCGCATTCCGACTCCTCGACAGGAATATCCATCCGGTCGGACCGGCGGCGCCCCGAAGCCCTTGAGCGTCGAGGGCGTCTCGAGTCGCTCCCGTGGGGGACCCCTCGCCGCCCCGTTTCGGCCTGGACACGTTCCTCCGCCAGCCAGGGAAATGACGGCCGAGCTAGAAGATAGCATATTTGACGGCAAAAGATTCGGAGCCGCCCCGAATTCCCGAAAACCCCCGCCAGCAGCGGAAAGAGAGCCAATCCCCTCCGATTATTGGTTTGTCAGCATCGGGATTGTTGGTTAAGATTTGAACTTTGAGAGGCTGGCCTGCCGGCGTTCTTCCCCGGGCCGGCCTTCGGGCAACCATCCAATTTCAGGGAGCAACCTCGGTGACCGTCAACCTCGAACTCGCGCGAAGCCTTGCACTGGTCGACCCGCAGGTTTCCGACGCCATCGACCGGGAAACTCGGCGCCAGGCCAACCAACTGGAACTCATTGCCTCGGAGAATTTCGTGAGCGAGGCCGTCCTGGAGGCCACCGGCAGCGTGTTCACCAACAAGTATGCGGAGGGCTACCCCGGTCGCCGCTACTATGGGGGCTGCGAGTTTACCGACGTGGTGGAGACGCTGGCCATCGACAGGGCCAGGCAACTGTTCGGCGCCGAACATGCCAACGTGCAACCCCACTCGGGAACCCAGGCCAACGTAGCCGTGTACATGACGGTCTTGAAGCCCGGGGAGACCGTTCTCGGCATGGACCTGTCCCATGGGGGACACCTCACCCACGGCCACCCGCTGAACTTCTCCGGCAGGATGTATGACATCGTTCCTTACGGAGTCCGGAAAGACACGGAAACGATCGACTACGACGCCCTGGCTGAACTGGCCCTGCAGCACCGGCCCAGGCTCATCGTGGCCGGAGCCAGCGCCTACCCCCGCCAAATCGACTTCGAGCGAATGGGTGAGATCGCTCGCGAAAGCGGCGCGCTGCTGATGGCGGACATGGCCCACACCGCCGGCCTGGTCGCCGTCGGCGAGCACCCCAGTCCGGTTCCCCACTGCGACTTCGTCACCACCACGACCCACAAGACCCTGCGGGGACCGCGCGGCGGCATGATCCTGTGCCGGCAGGCCCATGCCAGGAACCTGAACCGCCTGCTCTTCCCCGGAACTCAAGGCGGGCCCCTCGTTCACGTCGTGGCCGCCAAGGCCGTCTGCCTTCAGGAAGCCCTGCAACCCGGCTTCAGGCGCTACATCCGGCAGGTCAAGCGAAACGCGGCCGCGCTGGCCTCCAGCATCCTGGAGAGCGGCTACCGCCTGGTGTCCGGGGGAACCGACACTCACCTGATCCTGGTCGATGTCTTTTCCAAGGGAATCACCGGCAAGCAGGCCGAACTCGCCCTGGACCGGGCCGGAATCACCGTCAACAAGAACACGATCCCTTTCGATCCCCACCCCCCTCTGGTGACCAGCGGGATTCGATTGGGCACTCCCGCGCTCACTTCCCGGGGCATGGGCGAGCCCGAAATGCAACGCATCGGCCGGTGGATCGGAGAAGTGCTGGACCAGGTTGAGAATGTGGAGGTTCAGAAGACCATCCGGGATCGAGTCAGATCTCTTTCGGAGCAATTCCCCCTCTACGCGTCCAGACTGGCTCCCACTGCCGTCGGAAGGCAGGTTGCAAGTGATCTTTGAACAGGTGGCCGTGGGGCCCTTGCAGTGCAACTGCTACGTTCTGGGGTGTGAAGAAACCCGAGAGGCCCTGGTGATCGACCCCGGGGATGAGGTGGAGCTGATTGTTCCTCTGATCGAGAAGCACGGCTTGAGCGTCAGGTATCTGCTCAGCACCCACGCTCACCTCGATCACGTGGGGGATCTGGAAGCGATGAAGGAACAGACTGGAGCCCAGGCCCTCTTGCACGAAAGAGACCTGGCCTTGTACCGTGACCTGCCCATGCAAGCCTCCTGGATGGGGATGTCGACGCCGCCCACTACCGAGATCGACGACTTTGTCCACCAGGGCGATCGGATCCCGTTCGGGCGGCACTCCGGCGAGGTGCTCTTCACACCGGGCCACACCCCCGGAAGCCTCTGCCTGCATCTCGCCGAGCAAGCAGGCCGGCTGTTCGCCGGAGATACCCTGTTTCAAATGGGCATCGGAAGGACCGATCTCTGGGGAGGCTCCTACAGAGACATCATCGAGTCCATACGGACCCGCCTCCTGAGGCTGGACGACCATACCCTGGTCTACCCCGGCCACGGCCCCCCCACGACCATCGGGGAGGAAAAACGACACAACCCGTTTCTGAAGTAGACTCGGTTGAGGTCGCCCCCGCCGTACCGTTCCAAAAGCAGGCGCCTGGCTCCCCTTACTCACCGTTGGCCGAAAATTCGACCGCTATTCAAGCGCTCTTCGGAAGGTTTGCGGAGACGGACGGCCGCGCTCCGCAAGGATGGGAGATAAGAGGAAACTTCAGAGGACGGAGCGGATTGCTTTTTCCAGAGTGGACTCGTCCTGATAGTTGACGAAGTGGTGGCGAATCAACCCCTCCTCGTCCACCAGAAACAGGCTGGGGAACAACTGGATTCCTCCATAGGCCTCCTGAACATCGGCGGTCAGATGGCCGACCGGGAAATTGATCTTGTGCCGGTCCAGATAGGCCGCGCGTTCCGCGTCCGGGTATCCCAGGTCCAGGACCCGGTCGGCATTCAGACCGATGACGGTGAAGTTCCGCGGCCCGAACTGTTCCTGCAGGGAAACCAGGTGGGGAGTGATCTTGACGCAGGGGGGGCAGTGGGTAAACCAGAAGTAGACCAGGCGGGTTCCCGGCCTGGAATCGAGGCTGAGCTCGGCCCCGTCCAGAAGCCGGACGGTGAATCGAGGCGCCTGCTTCCCTTCCCAGCCGGCGATGGAACGCTCGATGACCTTGTTGAAGCGGGGGTCGGCCTTGATCCGTTCCAGGTCCACCGAGGCGATCTCACCGCTTTCCGGGTCTCTCTCGAAGAATCGGGGCACCCTTCGATCGTACTCCACGATCCGGAGAATCACCTCGACCTCGCCCGCGACCCGCAAGTTGAATTGCTCGGAGATTTGGCGAAGCAAAGGAGGTTCCTGGTGGACGGCATAGTATTGGGCGACGAAGTGAGGCACCTTGAAGAAGATGTTGTAGAGCCGGCTGAGGACCCTGCGCTCCTCGGGTTCGGTGAAGCGCTGGTGCAGCTCCGTAATCAGGACGGGCTTGCCCGGCTCGAGGTGGGTCTTCAGAAAGCCGATGATCCTCTCCTCGGCGGCTCGTTCCCTTTCTCGAACGTCGTCGGACGCCAGCGTTCCAGCCAGGAAAAACAGGCACAGGACCAAGGTCAACATCTGCTTCAATATATCGATCATTTCAACCTCTTCTTCATCCCCTTGCGATACTCTCCATGATTATGCAACAACGGAAGGCGCACTGCCAGAGAGAGGAGGATTTCTCCAGTGGATTCGGGAATCAAGCCTCATCCAGCCGACTTCTATCGGGGACTGGACCTGTTCAACCGCCGTTTCTACTACGAATGCCACGACCTGTGGGAGGAGGTTTGGGCCGAGGCCAAGGGGAAGGAGAAGCTCTTCTACCAGGCTCTCATCATGTCGGCGGTGTCGCTCTACCACTACGGGAACGAGAATCTGGAAGGAGCCCTGAGCTGCCACCGCAAGGCAAGGGAGCGGTTCCGCCAACTCCCCGACCGCTTTCTGCGCCTCGACGTTTCACGATTTCTGGCCGAGATGGAGGCCTTCTACGGCGGCCTGTCGGTCGAGCATACCCGTTGGACCCGGGAACTGCGGGACAGACCGCGCCCTACCATACAATTGGATAGCTGAATCGAGAAAACAGGGGGGGCTTCAGAATAGTGGAGAGTGGAGAGTGGAGAGTGGAGAGTGGTCAGCCGAAGGTTCCGGGAACGGGCAAGCGCCTGATGACTTGACTGCGCCTATTGGAAGGACTGCGTCGAGACCGACACGTTGCTTTGCGTGTCGATTAAATAGCTCTTCACTCTCCACTATATCACTGTCCTTCGTGGCCCTTCGTGGATATCTTTTTGGGGATGTTTCAAACGTGGATATCTTTTTGGGGATGTTTCAAACGTGGATATCTTTTTGGGGATGTTTCAAACAGGGTAAGGCTTCAGCACCACCGCTCAGGCGGCGGCGACACGGTTGACCGGCCGGTAGAGCGTGTCTCGTTCAACCGGTTCCCGGCCGGCATCCCGGATGAGATGCTCGATTTCCGCGCGCGTCAGGCCGAGGGGAGTCTGGGCCCCGGCCATGTGAACGATCTTTTCTTCCACCACCGTTCCATCCAGGTCGTCGGCGCCGAAGTGAAGCCCGATTTGAGCGGTCTTGGCGCCGATCATGATCCAATAGGCCTTGATGTGGGGGAAATTGTCCAGCAGCAGCCGGCTGACCGCGATGGTTCGAAGGTCCAGCATGGCGGTAGGCGAGGGCAGGTGATCCAGTTGGGTGTTTGCCGGGTGGAAGGCCAGCGGAATGAAACATTGAAAGCCCTGTGTCTCGTCCTGCAACTCCCTCAACCGGATCAGGTGGTCGACTCGATCCTCCACGCTCTCCACGTGTCCGTAGAGCATGGTGGCGTTGGACTTCAATCCGCAGCGGTGCACCCTCCCGGCGATCTCCAGCCAGCGGTCGCCCGACACCTTGTGGTCGCAGATGAGGTTGCGGGGGCGCTCGGCGAAGATCTCGGCTCCTCCCCCGGGACAACTGTCCATTCCCGCCTCCCGAAGAGCCACGATGGTCTCATCGATGGACAACTTGGCCCGGCGGGCCAGGAAATCGAGCTCGACCATGGTGAAGGCTTTCAGGTGAACCTTGGGGAAACGCTTCTTCAAGCCACCGAGCAGGTCGGTGTAGTAGGAGAAGGGGAGGTAGGGATGCAGGCCGCCCACGATATGAAACTCGGTCACGGACTCGCTGTACCCCATGGAGGCGTGATGATAGGCCTCCTCCAGCGACATGGTGTATCCGCCCTTGCCGGGTTTGCGGGCGAAGCCGCAGAACTTGCAGTCAACCACGCAGACGTTGGTGGGGTTCAAGTGGCGGTTGACGTTGAAATACCCGACGTTTCCGTTCCATTTTTCCCGGACCCGGTTGGCCAGAGCCCCCACGGTATGCAGGTCCGAAGTCCGATAGAGAGCGACTCCTTCTTCGAAGGACAGTCTCTCCCCTGAGAAAACCTTGTCGCTGATCCCTGCAAGCTCGGAGCCCATCCGACGAGTACTCAACTGGGGACCCTCCCTTCCTGGACCTGATCCTTCCGACCAAGCCGGCCGAAGAGCATAATATCCGAGCCCCGCGAGTGCTGTCAAACAGCCCCAAGAGGCTCCATCGGCATGCACCCCGCCTGCCTGAAACAAAAGAAAAAAGAGTGATCCACGAAGACACACCAAGGGGTTGGAGAGGGCTCAATAGGGATTCGCCAAAGGTCGGGCAAGCAGAAAAGAAATCCACGAAGGGAAACGACGAACCACGAATGGACACGAATGAACACCAATGAACGGATTGATGAATTGTTGATTGGAGGGTGAAACCAATATTGAGGAGTTGATCTGTGAAGGACACGAAGTGCTACCCAAGTAACAAAGTCGCAGAAGCAACGGGGTGCCGCTTGTGGTGGAAGGAGGGCCATCAGTATTCGTGTCTATTCGTGTCCATTCGTGGTTCGTCTTTGCTAACGATTGGCTGTTTTTCCCAGGAACCTTTTGGTCTTTCTTAGTGTCCCTTCGTCGTCCTTCGTGCGTCTTCGTGGATTTCTTTTTTGTCTTGGTGGCCCTTTGTGGATTGAGAGCTGACGTTTTCCGGCACGGCCCGGAGAGGCAGGTTAGTGTTGGAAAACCGGCGTCCGCCGGCCTATAATTACGGCTGATTCCAACTCCAGGGGAGCATCATGCGAGGCTGTCTTCCGGTGCGAACGGTTCAATGTCTTGCAGTCCTGGCCGGACTGGGAATTCCTTCCCTGGCCTCCGCCGCCGATTCCACCGCCGAAGCGGCTCATGCCATCTTGCAGAAGCACTGCCTCTCCTGCCACGGAGCCGGCCAGATGTCGGGTCTGGACCTGAGGCAGAGAGAGACCCTGCTGAAAGGAGGCGGCCGCGGGCCGGCCGTCGTTGTCGGCGATGCCGCCCGGAGCCTGCTCTACCGTTCCGCCGCCCATCTGGGAGAACCCAGGATGCCGCCCGACAGCCGGCGGCCGCTGCCCCAGGGAGACCTGGCCATCCTGAAGGAATGGATCGAAGCGGGGGCGCCTTTCCCCGAAGCCGGCACTGCGTCCGGGGAACCCTCCTGGTGGTCATTGAAGCCGCCGCGCCGTCCCGCCGTACCGGAACTGGAAGAGGCCCCCTCCAATCCCATTGACGCCTTCATCCTGGCCAAGCTGCGGGAGAAGGGACTCGAACCGGCTCCGGCGGCCGACAAGGCCACCCTTCTTCGCCGGGCCTACTTCGATCTGCTGGGTCTGCCGCCCACTCCGGCTCAGGCGAATCGGTTCCTGCAGAATACCTCGCCCGACGCGTTCGAAGAGCTCATCGACGAGCTTCTGGCTTCCTCCCACTATGGCGAGCGCTGGGGGCGCCACTGGCTGGATGTCGTCCGCTACGCCGACAGCGCGGGATTCGAAGGCGATGTCTTCTATCCGAACGCCTGGCGCTACCGGGACTACGTGATCAAGTCCTTCAATGAAGACAAGCCCTACGACCGCTTCGTCCAGGAACAGATCGCGGGAGACGAACTGTTTCCCAACAACCTGGAGATGGAGGGCTTCTACGACATCGCCCCGGAAAAGCTGGAGCACATGGAAGCCAGGATCGGAACCACTCTCTACACCTTCGGACCGGAAATCCAGGAATCCCACCTGGACTCGGAACGATTGCGCTACGAACGGCTCACCGACGCGGTCGACACCACCGCGGCGGCGTTCATGGGCCTGACCCTGGAGTGCTCGCGCTGCCACGACCACAAGTTCGATCCCTTCACCCAGAAGGATTACTTTCAGTTGCAGGCCGTCTTCGCCGCCAGTTCCCGCAAGACCATCCCCGTGGTCAGCAGCCTGTCCACGGGTCATCGCCGCGAAGACTACCACCGCATGATCGCCCTGGCAGAAGCCAGAGCTTCCTACCAGAGGTTCGAAAAGCAGGTCAAGGACCGGGTCATCGAAATCAAGAAGAAGGAATACTCACCCGAGGTGGTGCGCGCCTACGAGGTGCCCATGAAGGAGCGTACCGCCCGGGAGCTGGAGTTGGCCGCACCCCTGGCCCAGTTCTACACGGAGATGAACATCGAGGATCATCTCACCGATGGGGAGAAGACCCGCCATCGAAACCACATGCAAAGGCTGGCCAGGGCCGTGCTCGATGTCCCTCTCAAGGATGCTTCGCACCATGTGAAATACGACGGGTTCTTCGACGTGCCCTCAGCCACGGTTCTGGGACACCTCCAGCCCGAGCTGGTTCCCGACACCTACCTGTTGAACCGCGGCGAGCTGTCTTTGAAAAGAGAGATCGTCGAGCCGGGGTTGCCGGCGGCGCTGCGCGATGACAGTGTTCCCGACCGGCTGTCCATGGGGCCTCACGGACCCCGCTACCGCAAACACTTCGCGCTCTGGCTGACCCGCCCCACCCATCCCCTTACGGCGCGGGTCATGGTCAACCGCATCTGGCAGGGCCATTTCGGGCAGGGCCTGGTCCGCACCTCCAACGACTTCGGACGCCAGGGCGACCGGCCCTCCCACCCCGAACTGCTGGACTGGCTGGCCACCGAGTTCGTCGATCGGGGATGGAGCGTCAAGTCGATGCACCGCCTGATCATGCTCTCCGACGCCTACCGGCGCGACAGTCGCTTCACCACCGGTGCTCACCGGCAGCAGGACCCCGACAATCGCCTCCTGTGGCGCATGAACCGCCGCCGCCTGGAAGGGGAGGCGGTGTGGGATTCGCTGCATGCGGTGGCCGGCAATCTGAACCCGACCATGGGGGGACGGCCTGCCATTCCCCCGCTTTCCAAGGTCGAAATGAGTTCCCTGCGCATCAAGCCCTGGTGGGCCGTTTCGGAAGACCCCGCGGCCGGCAGGCGGCGCGGCCTCTACATCCTGGCCCGGCGCAACTTCACCTTCCCAATGTTCGACAAGTTCGACGTGCCCAACTCCTCGGTGAGCTGCGCCGGAAGGGAAGTGACCACGGTCGCCCCCCAGGCGCTCTGGTCCCTGAACAACGACGCCTCCTTCAGGCAGGCCCGAGTGCTGGCCGACCGGCTGATTCGCGAAGCCGGCGCCAGTCCCGCCGACCAGGTGGACCTGGCCTGGCGGCTGGTGCTGGCCCGGTTGCCGTCGGCCGAGGAAAGGCAGGAGGCGATGACGCTCTTGTCAAGACTGACTTCAAGCAACGGAAGTCAGGCACCCCATCCCGCCGGCGAAGGCGACGAAACGAAGACCCGGCACAGTGACGCCTTGACCCAGCTTTGCTTGACCATGTTCAACTTGAGCGAGTTCTTCTACATCGATTGACGCCGGGGCGGACCCGAAACTCGACCCGGTTCTCCTCAGTTCGGGAGGCAAACATGAATCCCTATTCCTGCAACCGCCGCGCCCCCGCCAGCTCCCGGCGTGAATTCCTGACCCGTTCCGGGCTGGGATTCGGAGGACTGGCCCTCAACTGCATGCTGCAGGCGGAGTCGGCGAGAGCCGATGCTCCGGCCGCCGAGGCCTACAATCCCCTGGCCGTCAAGCCGCCCCACTTCGAGGCCAAGGCCAGGAGCGTCATCTTCATCTTTCTGCAAGGTGGCCCCAGCCAGCTTGAAACCTTCGATCCCAAGCCCGAGTTGCAGAAATATGACGGCCAGTACCTTCCTCCCAGTTACTTGAAAAAGGGCATCGGCCTGGCCCAGATCAAGGCGGATGAATCCAAGCTGATGGGGACGCGCCGTGTTTTCAGGAAGCACGGCCAGTCCGGGCTGGAAATCTCCGACCTGTTTCCGAAGCTCTCGGAATTCGCCGACGACCTTGCGGTCATCCGCTCCTGCCACCACGAGTCCTTCATCCACGGTCCCGCCATCACCATCATCCACACGGGGTCCCTGCTGATGGGACAACCCAGCATGGGGGCCTGGGTGCTCTACGGCCTGGGGAGCGAAACCGACAACCTGCCCGCCTACATGGTGATGGCCGACGACTACATGCGCAACAGCAAGTCGGTGATCGGATCGGGTTTCCTGCCGGCCGTCTACCAGGGAACCGTGCTTTCCACTCAGGGAGCGGCCCTGGAGAATCTGCAGCCTCCCGGCATGGTCACTCAGGACAACCAACAGGCCATCCTGAGCCAGTTGAAGCAATGGAACCGGCGGCACCTGGCCGACCGCCCGGACGACAGCAGCCTGGCGGCCCGGATCAAGAATTACGAACTGGCATTCCGCATGCAGATGGCCGGTCCCGAATTGATCGACCTGAGCGGGGAGCCCGAGCACGTCAACAAGTTGTACGGCCTGGACACCAAGGAGACCGCCAACTTCGGACGGATGTGCCTGCTGTCACGCAGGATGGTCGAGCGCGGGGTTCGCTTTGTGCACCTCTACAACAGCGACTGGGACGGGCACGGAGAGTGCGACAAGAACCACCGTGAAAATGCCATCAAGACGGATGGCCCGGTAGCCGGTCTACTGGCCGACCTGAAACAACGGGGCATGCTGGATAGCACTTTGGTGGTTCTCGCCGGAGAGTTCGGCCGCACCCCCATCATGCAGGGCAAGGAGGGACGGGACCACAGCCCCTACGGCTTCTCGGTGGTCATGGCCGGGGGAGGCATCAAGGGAGGCAAGGCCATCGGGGCCACCGATGAGCTGGGCTTCTACGCCGCCGAAGACAAGGTCCATGTCCACGACATGCATGCCACCATGCTCGAACTGCTGGGACTGGACCACCGCAAGCTGAACGTCAAGGTTTCCGGGCTGGAAAAACGCCTGACCGGCGTCGGAGAGGACGGGGACCACAGCGTGGCCAAACGGCTGCTGGCCGGATAGCCGGCTCGGGACAGCAGGCCGGCAGCGGCTTGCACGAAGGCGACTTCAATGCGTTTCCCCCCAATTTTTTCGCTCCTGCTCTTCCCGGCTGTGCTCTTGGCAGCCGACGAGGCGTCCCCTTTCTACGAGGGGAGGATGAGAATCCCGGCGGCCCTCGCCACAGCCGAAGGAATCCGCCTGCCGGCCGGCCGCTATCACCTGGAAGTCAAGGGGGAGGCTCCGGCCCGCACGTTGATCTTCTCCTTGAACGGGACGGCCAAGGCCACGGTCAGGGAGTCGGCCGGACAGGACCCGGCCCTGGATTCCGCCGAGGCGCCGTTGGTGGGCACACACCTGCTCCGTTCCACGGCGGTCAAGCTGGCTCCTGCCAAGGAGCGTCAGCACAGCAAGACGGGTCTGGCCCGCTATCAGGAGGAAAAGCATCTCTGGGACGGAACCATGAGGGTGTACCTGTCCCCGAAAGACGGCGTTGTCTACTTCGTTTTTCAGGAGCGGCGGAAAAAGCGGCACTGGAGCCGCTCCAACTTCAGGTTGCAGCGGACACCTTCCCCCTGAAATCGACCTGAAATCCCCTTTCCGAACCCAGGGAGCGCCCAGGATGCGGTACGCCACCTACCGGCAGGCCGTCGCGGCTGCGGCGACGATGGCCCTGGCCGCCCTGCTTTCGCCAAACTGGGCGGAATCCTCCAACCTCTCTGTGGCCGCCCGTCCCGATGCCCGCAAGGCTTCCTGGTGGTCCTTCCAAAAGCTCCTGAGGCCCCGGGTTCCCCGGATGAAGGAAGGCAGCCAACCCTCCAACCCCATCGATGCGTTCGTGCTGGCGAAGCTCCGGACGAAGCGTCTCAAGCCCGGTCCCGCCGCCACCAAGTCCGTACTGTTGCGCCGCGCCACCTTCGATCTGTGGGGCCTGCCTCCGACTCCCGCCCAAGTCGAGCGCTTCCTGCGGGATGAATCGGCGGACGCCTACGAAAGGCTCATCGAGGAACTGCTCGAATCGCCCCGATACGGGGAACGCTGGGGGCGCCACTGGCTGAACGTGGTCGGGTACGCCGACAGCAGATCGGACAGCAACGACTACCATCCCAACGCCTGGCGCTATCGGGACTACGTGATCAAATCCTTCAACGAAGACAAGCCCTACGACCGTTTTGTTCAGGAGCAGATTGCCGGAGACGAGCTCTTTCCGAACAATCTCGAACTGGAAGGCTTCTACGACCTCTCTCCCGAGAAGCTGGAGCACCTGGAAGCCTGGATCGGAACCACCATCTTCGCCCTTGGGACCGGAGGCCGCGAGGTGGAACTGAACGCCGAAGTCGCCCGGTACCGCTGGCTGACAGAGGTCGTCGACAAGACAACCTCCTCATTCCTCGGGTTGACCCTGGAATGCGCCCGTTGCCACGACCACCGGTCCGACCCTTTCTCCCAGGAAGACTACTTCAGGCTGCAGGCGATCTTTGCGGCAAGCCGGCCCTCAAGCGTTCCGGTTGTAGCGTCGACCACCATGGGCCACCGTGACGAAGCCTATCACCTGTCGATTGCGCTGGTGGAAGCCAGAGACACTTACCTGCGATTTGCAAGACAAGTAAGGGATCGAGTCGTCGAAACCAGGAAACAGGACTATCCCTCGGAAGTGGTGCAGGCCTACGAGACTCCCTCGAAAGAACGAACCGCCCGTGAGGCGGAATTGGCGACTCCGCTGGCCCAACTGCACCGCGAGTTGAAAATTGAAGAGCACCTTACTGCCGATGAGGCCGAACGCCACCGGGAACTGACCCTGAAACTGGCCAAAGCGGCTGTGCTTATTCCCGCCAAGGGGTTGGCGCACCTGGTTGACTACGACGGGTTTTACGATGTTCCGTCAGCCACGGTGCTGGCTGGAGTGAGGACGGAGTTGATTCCTGAAACCCACCTTCTGAACCGCGGGGAGCTGGCGGGCAAGCAACGCCTCGTACACCCCGGACTGCCCCGGGCTCTCAGGAATGACTCGCTTCCGGCCCGCTTGTCCGGGGAACCCAACGGTCCCCACTACCGCAAGCAACTGGCCCTGTGGTTGACCCAGCCCACCCACCCCCTGACGGCTCGGGTGATGGTCAACCGCATCTGGCAAGGCCACTTCGGACAAGGCCTGGTGCGCACTGCCGGCGACTTCGGGCGCCGAGGAGACTCCCCCGTTCACCGGGAACTGCTGGATTGGCTTGCCTGCCGGTTGGTGGATCAGGGTTGGAGCGTGAAGTCGATGCACCGGCTGATCCTGCTGTCCGACACCTATCGGAGGGCCAGCCGGTTCACCTCGGCCAGACATCAGCGGCGAGATCCCTCCAATCGCTACTGGTGGCGCATGAATCCACGCCGGTTGGAGGGGGCGGCCGTTTGGGATGCCATCCACCAGGTGTCGGGCGCCCTGAATCTGAAAACGGGAGGCCGCCCGGCAATCCCACCCCTGGCGGAAGTGAAAGGGGTTTCCTCTCGGATGAAAGCTCGCTGGCCCGCCTCCGAAGATCCAACCGAGGGCCGGCGTCGCGGGGTCTACCTCCTGGCTCGAAGGGCTCCTTCACGGTTCCACCCTGCAGTCGCCGACCCGGCCGCGAACGGCTGCCCGGTCAAGAATGCCCGCAATGAAACTCCTCCCGGTTCCTGGGAACTGAACCGCCAGGGCCTGACCCGCCAAGCCCGCAATCTGGCTTCCCGCCTGGTGCGCGAGGCGGGGAAGGATGCGTCCCGGCAAATCGATCTGGCCTGGCAGTTGACCCTGGCGCGGATGCCTGCGGAACGGGAAAGGCGGGAGGCGATGGAACTTCTGGAAGGCTCTGCCCTGCAGGAGGGTCCGGGAGCCGATACCTCCACTCTCCCGAAGGATCTGGGACGATTGGACCCCCGAAAAGCCGAGGCCCTGATCCGGTTCTGCCTGAACCTCCTCGACAAGGAAGAATTCCTCCGGATCGACTAGGACATTCAATCCTCGAAGACGATGACCGTCTTCAACGCCCGGCTCTCTCCCCTGGCCAATGAAGTCATGACCCGAGGCGTCTCGCTCAGGCGACAGCGGCCTTCGATAAAGGTCGACAACTCGGACTTGATATCGGGCAAAACCCTTACGGCCGCCGCAAAGTCGCTCCGATCGAAGCCGTAGGTCCCGACCAGGCACACCTCGTTGCTGACCGCATCCTGCAGCGGCAACGAGACTTCCCTGGCAAGATTGCCGATCAGCAACAGAGTTCCACCCGCCTCCACCAGGGCCAGGCACAGGGAAAACGACTCCCGCGTGCCCACGGCATCGATGACGACCTCCGGCTTCCCCTCCAGGCGGGACTCGACTTCTCCCGCTTCCCTGCCCGGGTCACCGGAGGCCGCGTAAACGGCCCCGGCCCCGAACTCGGCCGCGCGATCGGCCTTCTCGGCCACCCTATCCAGCACCACCGTAGGGGAAAGCTCCCGGGCGCGCGCCATCAGGACCGCCGCCAGCCCAATGGTCCCGGCGCCGACGATGGCCAGCCGAGAGGGGCGGACCCCAAGCCTCTCCAACCGCCGCCACCCACGGGTCACCACGGCCAGCGGTTCGGCCAGGAGTCCGATTTCGGGAGGAATGCCCGCGGGAAGCGGGATCGCATTCTCCGCCGGAACCGCCAGGAACTCCGCCATGGCCCCGCGCTTGGCCAGGTTGACGCCGATCATCTTCTTGTCGAGAAAGGAGGGGTCTCCCTCATCGGGATCCGGGGGAGTATGGGCGATGATATTGTAAAGGATCACAGGGTCGCCGAGTTGGGGAGAGTGGACGCCGTCACCCCGGGCAACCACTTCGCCGGCGGCCTCGTGCCCCATGACCATGCCGGGAGCCCGCCGGCCGCTCTCCCCGGTGAAGCCATGGACGTCGCTGCCGCAGATGCCGACCGCCTTCATCTTGACCAGGACCTCTCCCGGCGCCGGTCGGGGCTTGGGCAGCCTCTCCAGCTTCATCTCCCAGGGAGCATGGAACACGACGGCTTGCATGGTTTCCGGCATCGGCGTCTCCAGAAGCGATTGAAACCCACAACGGTTCGGGACCCATAGTTTAAACCATTACGGCTTGACTCGCTTCCAGGATCACAGTAGCCTGAACCACGGCAGGTGACGGAGTTGTCGGCAGCCCGTGCGCTCACGCACAACAGCCCGACAGCCCCTTTCAAAAGCCGAACGGACAGTCGCTCGACCCGCCGGGAGAGATCGACTTCCTCGAATCCAAAGCCTCGCAGGTGAACAAGGAATGAGAAACGGAATGCCAAGGACAGTGACGCGGATGGCCGGCGTGCTGGCGGTGACGGTGGTCGTACTGGCCGGGACGCTGCAGGCCCAGCTCGACTATCGAGCCAAAGTGGTCAAGATCGAGGACCTGACCCATGACGTGCGCCGGGTAGGACTGCAGTTGGAAGAGTCGGAAGGGTTCTCCTTCACGCCCGGGCAGTACGTCTTCGTCAACATTCCGGAGTACTACCTCAAGCAATGGAACGGGAAGTACGGCACCGATCACCAACAGGTCTTGCGCCCCTATTCCTTCGCCTCCAGCTCCAGCAAGCTTCCCCGTTTCGACCTGATCATCAAGTGGGCCCGGCCCCCTCGCGACAAGGACGTTCCCCCGGGGATCGCGTCCAGCTTCGTGCACCAGCACTTGAGAGTCGGAGACGTGCTCGAAATCACGGCGCCCACCGGTGACCTCTACTTGCGCGCCGACACCGGCGAGCCCATCATCATCGTGGCCGGCGGGTCGGGGGCGGCGCCCTTCGTTTCCCTGCTGGAGTACTTTTTCGAAAGGGAATTCGACAAGAACAACGAGATCTACTTCTTCTTCGGTGTTCGAGCCAAACGCGACCTCTTTCTTCACGACCGCTTCCTCGCCTGGGACAAGAGCAAGCCCCGTTTTCACTACATTCCCGCCCTGTCCCATCCACGACCGGAAGATAACTGGGAGGGAGAGACCGGTTACGTCCAAATACCCCTGGGCAAGCGCATCGAGGGGCCTACGGGAGCTCACGCCTACCTGGCGGGTCCCCCGATCATGATCAAGTTCGTTGAAGAGGTGCTCCGGTCCAAGGGGATTACCCAGGACCGGACCCACTACGACGAAATCGAAGCCCGCTAGCCCGCATTTCTCACCAGGGGGCATGATCATGGCGCCGTAATTTTCCCTCCAGCGCGTGCTCGCGACCGAAGAGCGTAGCGGTTTCTACGGTCGAGGGAGCACGTGCGCGCTGGAGGGAAAAGGACCAGCCAGGGCATGCCCAGCGCTGTCTGTAGTCGGCAAGCCCTTGACATGGAGCCAATCAAGGGTCTGAAGACAATCTACTTCTTGTAATGCCTCCAGCGGCCTGGTGAGAAATGCGGGCTAGGGAGAGCTTCAGACAAGCCCCTCCATTCCACCCGGTACCGGGCAGCTCGTTTTCCCCTCCACCCGCTTGGCGCCCGTGGCCTCTCCGTCCTACCACATCGAACCCGTTCCTCTCTCCTGGGACCCTCTGCAGCTCGTCCGCGCGGCCGGCGCCGGTGGAGTCCTGCTCGATAGCGGACCCGGCTACGGCTCCTTCGGCAGATTCTCGTTCTTTGGCTGCGAGCCGTTCCTGACCCTGTCGGCACGGGGTGAGTCGGTCCGGATCGTTGGAGAACACCGCCGGCAGCTCCTGAAAGGCAACCCGATTGAGACCCTCTCCCGATTGATCCGGGAACAGGCCCTTCCCGTGGAGGCGCCGGCGAACCACGCTTCCCACCTGCCCTTCCGGACCGGAGCCGCCATCGGGTTCCTTTCCTACGAGTCGGGTCGCTTCGTGGAACCCTTTGCGCGCCGCTCCAAGGAGGAGACGGGCCTGCCCGACCTGCAATTCTTCTTCTTTGACGCGCTGCTGGCCCACGACCACAGCATGAATCAGACCTGGGCCATCGTCCGCAACCGGCCCCAGGCCCGAAAGCGGTTGCAATCCACTCTGGACAGAATCCGGCAGGCCGGACTCGAGGGCTCCAGGTTGCGCCGAGCGCAGCAGCCGAGCCCGGAAACCTGGACGAGCAGCCTGACCTACCAGGACTACTCGGCGGCGGTGAGAAAGGCCCAGCGCTACATTGCCGATGGAGAGATCTACCAGGTCAACCTGTCGCAGCAACTGTGGTGCCGCTGCTCCATGACGGCGCCGGAACTCTACCGGGAACTGCGCCAGACCGGAGCCTCGCCCTTCGGAGCCTGCCTCCAGGGAAGGCAGTGGGCCGTGCTCAGTCTTTCCCCGGAGCGGTTTCTGCGCTATTGGCCCAGGCAGCGCCGGATTCAGACTCGACCCATCAAGGGAACCCGGCCACGCGGGGCTTCGTCCGAGGAGGACCAGCAACTCCGGCAAGCTCTGTTGCAGAGCCCCAAGGACGCGGCCGAGCATGTCATGATCGTGGACCTGGAACGCAACGACCTGGGACGGCTGGCCCGCTACGGTACGGTACGGGTTTCCGATTTCCGTCGCCTGGAGACCTTTCCGACGGTCCACCACCTCACCTCCACCGTCGAAGCCAGGCTGAGGCCGAACTGCAGGTTGGAAGATCTGCTTCAGGCCACCTTCCCCGGCGGGTCCATCACCGGGACTCCCAAGGTGCGCGCCATGCAGGTCATCGACGAACTCGAGCCTTGCCCGCGGAGCGTCTACACGGGAAGCATCGGTTACCTGGCGTTCGACGGCAACCTCGACCTCAACATCGCCATTCGAACGCTCATCCTCAGGGACGGTTGGGCCCGTTACTCGACCGGAGGGGCCATCGTGGCCGATTCCCGGCCGGATGACGAATACCTGGAAACACTCCACAAGGCGCGCCCCTTTCTGAGAGCGCTGGATCTGGGCGAACCCTCACGCCACGGCCTGAAAACCCCCGTCCGCTGAGCTTTTTGCAAAATTCGCAGCGGGCCAGACTATTGTGCCGGCGAATGTGATGTATTGCCTTTTTCAGTATCTCGTGCGACCTGCGAGCGATGCGAGTTCACCACAAAAAGCACAAAAGTCACAAACCGATTTTTTGAACAGGTCAAAGGCCGTCTGGCGGATCTGACCCCACACAGCCCTCATGCCTCGATCGTTTCTCTTCCGAGCCTTTTGCTCTTTTTGTGTTTTTGTGCCTTTTGTGGCCATTCTCGGCAACGCTCCCCCTGCCGAATATTGCCAACGCCTCCTTTGCGTATTGACACCGACATTTCCTGCCAATGAGGGCCGGCTGCGCCCGGGTCCCGGCCGGTTGCTAGCCGCCGACCTTTCCCTTAAACTAGGGCCATGATCCGCTTTGACGAGGTGTTGGCCAAAGTCGAGAGGTCCCATCCTTCCGACGACCTGGAGGTGCTGAGGAAGGCCTACCGCTTTTCGTCCCAAAAGCACGATGGCCAGTCCCGCGAATCGGGGGAGCCTTACTTCAACCATCCTCTGGCGGTGGCCGATATCCTGGCCGACATGAAGCTCGACGCCAGTTGCGTCAGTGTCGGACTGCTGCACGACGTGGTGGAGGACACGGTCGCTCCACTGGAGGAGATCGAAGAGAAGTTCGGCAAGGACATCGCCAACATCGTCAACGGGCTCACCAAGATCAACCAGTACCACTTCTACTCCAAGGAAGCCCGTCAGGCGGAGAATTTTCGCAAGATGTTCCTGGCCATGGTGGACGACATCCGAGTCGTCCTGGTCAAGCTGGCCGACAGGCTCCACAATATGAGGACCCTGGAATTCCTTCCCACGGAGAGACGGCAGCGGATTGCCCAGGAGACCATGGAGGTCTACGCCCCCATTGCTCACCGCCTGGGCATGGGAAAGATCAGGGGCGAGCTCGAGGATCTCGCCTTCGCCACCCTGGACCCGGAGGCCCATCGCCAGGTCAAACAGGAAATCGAGCAGAAGAGAAGGGTTCGGCAAAACCTGCTGGAGGAGATCAAGGACAGTCTGACCCACCGGCTCCAGGAACACGAAATCCCCTGCACCCTGGAATCCCGCATCAAGCGAATCTACAGCACCCATCAGAAGATCAAGCGGCAGCGCATCTCAATCGAGCAGGTCTACGACCTGCTCGCCTTGCGCATCATCACCGGCTCGGTGAAGGACTGCTACGCGGCTCTGGGCATCATTCACAACCTCTGGCAGCCGGTGCCGGGACGAATCAAGGACTTCATCGCCATTCCGCGGCCCAACATGTACCAGTCGATCCACACCTCGGTCATCGGCCCCCAGGGACAACCCTTCGAGGTGCAGATTCGCACGGTCGAGATGCATCGGATTGCCGAGGAGGGCATTGCCGCCCACTGGAAATACAAAATGGGCCGGGGAATGGACGACAAGGACGACCAGCGCTTTCTCTGGCTGCGGCACCTGGTGGAATGGCAGCAGGAGATGCAGGATCCCAGCGACTTCCTGAGCACCCTCAAGATCGATCTCTATCCCGAAGAGGTCTACACCTTCACGCCCAAGGGCAAGGTGATCATTCTTCCGCGGGAGGCCACCCCGGTCGACTTCGCCTATGCCATCCACAGCGAAGTCGGGGCGCGTTGCGTCGGCGCCACGGTGAATGGCCGCATCGTGCCCCTCAGATCTCGGCTCAAGAACGGCGACATCGTCGAGATCCAGACTCAAACCGGCCACCAGCCCAGCCGGGACTGGCTGTCCTTCGTCAAGACCTCACGGGCACGCAACAAGATCAGACACTTTCTGAACGTCAGTCGCCGGGAACGCGCCATAGAGCTGGGCAAGCGCATCCTGGAGAAGGAGGCCAAGCGACTCAGGCTCAACCTCAAGAAGCACGTGGAAGACGGGTCGCTGCTGGCGGCCGCCCGACCCTACCAGTGCGACAGGATGGAGAAAATCTACTCGGCATTGGGCTTCGGCAAGATCTCCGGAAGCATGCTCCTGAGCAAGCTGGCGCCGCCCGGCCAATCGAGCCGAGGGCCAAAGGACCGGCCGGGCAAGTTCACCTCGGCCGTCAAGAAAGTTCTGGGGCTGTCTTCGGACGGGTCTCTCAAGGTCAAGGACATCGACGGGATTCTGGTCTATCGGGCCAAGTGCTGCAACCCCATTCGCGGCGAGCCCATTGTCGGCTACATCACCCGGGGCAAGGGAGTCGCCGTCCACGCCAGGCGCTGCACCAACGTGGGCAACCTTCTCTATGAAGCCGATCGCAAGATCGATGTTTCGTGGACCGGAACGGTTGGAGGAATCTATGCCGTCAAGCTTTCCATCTCGGTAGAAGACAGGCAGGGAATGCTGGCGGAGATCACTTCCCGCATCTCGGACATCAAGACCAACATCAAGAACATCGAAGCTCAGGCCTTCGAAGACCGCCACGGACTCATTCACGTCACCATCGAAATCAGCGACCTCAAGCACCTGGAGAAGGCCGTCCATTCGATCAAGAAGATCAAGGGGGTCAACGAGATCGTCTGGCAATAGGCCCGGGCGGTGAGAGTCTTCCCGCCCGGGCAACGGTTGGCGTTTCCTCGCTGCCCAAGGGAGCTCTGGTGGAGATCGAAGCGCTGGCGGTGGTGGGGTAATTGCCCCTGGCGCGGTAGGAACCACTAATGAGACTTCACGAGTCGGCCGGACCGAATGCAGGCAGCACACACTCGGGCTCGCCTGCGCCTCCCGTCAATCACGATCCGCACGCGATGCAGGTTGGGGTTCCATCGTCTCTTGGTCGCGTTGTTGGCGTGGCTGACGTTGTTTCCAAACATCGGGCCCTTTCCACAGAGTTCACACCGGGCAGCCATGACAAGCCTCCTTCAGACCAGTTTACGAGTCCGAGAGGATAGCAAATGCCCCTTCGACGGTCAATTGCCTTCAAGCCTGTTTGTTTCAGGAACAAACCTCCATGTTGACCCTTGGCATTGAATCTTCCTGCGATGAAACGGCAGCCTCCGTCCTGGAAGACGGCAGGCGAATCCTCTCCAATGTGGTGGCCTCCCAAGACGACGTCCACAAGCGATATGGAGGCGTGGTCCCCGAGTTGGCTTCACGCCGTCACCTCGAGAACATTTCCCCGGTCGTCAAGGCCGCTCTGGGCGATGCCGGAATCCGGCCTGGGGATCTGGACGGCGTGGCGGTAACCCGGGGCCCTGGTCTGGTCGGCTCGCTTCTGGTGGGAATCAATTACGCCAAGGCCCTCTGTTTCAGCCTCGATCTTCCTCTGGCGGCCGTGCATCACCTGGAAGGCCATCTATTCTCCGTTCCCCTGGCCCTCTGGCAGGAACCGCGGCAGGCAGAGGCGGCAGACCTGAAGGGACTCCTTCCCGCCCTGGCGCTGGTGGTCTCGGGAGGACACACCAGCCTGTTCTGGATAGAGGGTCTGGGACTGGGGGCTCGGGAAGAGGCCGGCTACAGGCTCCTGGGACGGACCCGAGACGATGCGGCCGGAGAAGCCTTCGACAAGGTCGCCAAGCTCCTGGGCCTCGGCTATCCCGGTGGAGCCGTCATCGAGCGGCTGGCCCGGCGTGGAGACCCCCATGCGGTCAAGCTGCCCATCCCTCGAATCGACGACGGGAAGCTGGATTTCAGCTTTTCCGGAATCAAGACCGCAGTATTGCGCTACACCCAAAAGCACCTCAGCCGGGAACTGGCTGTCGGGAACTGGGAAGGGGAGGAAGTCGTGCCCCGGTCCGTTCTCGACCTGGCGGCCAGTTTCCAGCACACCGCCATCAAGATCCTTGGAAAGACGCTGCTCGAAGCCAGTCTCGACTACCCGCCCCGTTCCATCATGGTCTCCGGAGGTGTCGCCTGCAACCGTGCCCTACGCCGGCACTTGCAGGAACTCTTTGCAGAGCGTGACTTGCCGGTGTTCTTTCCGACCCCCATCCTCTCGACCGACAACGCCGCCATGATCGCGGCGGCGGGACATCCCAAGCTCTTGAAGCAGCAGTTCGCCGATCTGAGCATCAACGCCGACGCCCGCTGGAAGCTGGCCTGAACGCCGACCTGAATGCCATTGAGTTTTCCATTCGATTTCAGTAGATTCGGGTCATGGCCGCCCGTCTGAAGTGCATCGAGGAGAACTGCGGCAAAGTCGTCTCCGCCCTGTCCAAGGCATACGTCTGTCCGGCCTGCGGAGGCCTGCTGGACGTGGTCTACGACTTTCAATGCGACGACCCGGAGAAGATCAAGCACCTCTTCCTGCAGCGGCGCCTTTCCAACCATCTCCTCGACCTCAGCGGCGTCTGGAGATACCGGGAACTGCTTCCATTCTGCACCGACTTTTCCAGGGTGGTGTCCATGCAGGAGGGAAACACTCCCATCTACGAGGCCCCGCGCTGCGCGGAATACGCGGGGCTGAAGCAGTTGCACCTCAAGCACCAGGGACTGAATCCCACCGGGTCCTTCAAGGACAACGGCATGACGGCCGGCCTCACCCAGGCCAACCTCCTCAACTCCAGGATGGTGGCCTGCGCCAGCACGGGAAACACCTCGGCCTCCATGGCGGCCTATGCGTCCCGAGCCGGCATGAAGGCCGTGATCTTCATCCCCGACCAGCAGATCGCTTTCGGAAAGCTGGCCCAGAGCCTGGACTATGGCGCTCTGACGCTGCAGTTGGAGGGAGACTTCGACGAATCGATGAAGCTGGTGAAGGAAATCACCCAGGAGACCGACGTCTACCTGCTGAATTCGATCAATCCCTTTCGGCTGGAAGGACAGAAGGCGATCATCATCGAGATGCTGTGCCAGCGCGACTGGCAAGTGCCCGACCGGGTGGTGGTCCCCGGGGGAAACCTGGGTAACAGCGCCTCCTTCGGCAAAGCCATCAAGGAATTGCACGACCTGGGCTTTATCCGGAAGATGCCCATGGTCACCATCATCCAGGCCCAGAGAGCCAATCCTCTCTACCAGACACTGATCGACCACTCTCCGAGACTGGTCCGTGTCGAGGCCCACACCCTGGCCACCGCCATCAAGATCGGCAACCCGGTCTCATGGAAGAAAGCGGTGCGGGCCATGGACTGGACGCAGGGATGGTGCGATGTTGTCAGCGAGCAGGAAATCGCCGATGCCAAGGCCATGATCGGCAGGGACGGCATCGGCTGTGAACCCGCCTCCGCCACCACCGTTGCCGGAATCAGGAAATTGATCCGGACCCGGGAAATCGATCCCGAGGAAGACGTGGTGGCGGTCCTGACCGGCAATCTGCTGAAGGACCCCGACTATGCTACCAACTACCATCAGGATTCCCTCTACGAAGAGGCCACCTACAGGAACGAGCTGCTGGAGAAAGAGGGCAAGGTGCGCTCCACCTTCGCCAATGCCCCCATCAAGGTCAGGGCCGACAAGGAGGCAATCCTGAAGATCCTGAATCTGTAACCAGAGAGGAACCATGCAGACCCCATCAAGCCAAACTGTTCTCCTGTCCCTCACCCTCCTGTTGGGCCTCGCCCTCGGAGCTCCTGTCCCCGGACTGCCGGAAGGCGGGTCCGCCGCTGCCGCCGACAAGACTGTTCTCACCATTGGAGAGGAGACGCTTACCCGGGCACAGGTGGACGACATGCTCCGGCTGCTGCCTCCGCAGCAGCGCTCCCTGTTCTCGAAACCCGAGGGCAAGCAGGCCTTCGCCGACTACATCGTCCGTTCCAAGCTCTACAGCCGGGAAGCAAGGAAACGGGGCTGGGACGCTCGTCCGGAAGTCGAGCAGACCATTCGCCAGTTCCAGGCCAAGCTGGAAAAAAACCAGGTGAGGGGGCTGCCCATCGAGGATGAGGAAGACCGGAAGCAAGTCCTGGAACTCTTCAGGGAGGGCCTGCTCATGGGGGTGGCGGAAAAGGAGTTGAAGGAAGAACTGGCGGTCTCGGCCATGGAGGTCGCGACCCACTACCAGGAAAACGCCGCCGCCTTCGACATGGTGAGAGGCCGCCGGCTGGTGATCCGCTCCGAGGCTTCCAATTTTTTCTTTGGCGACAACAGACGCGCCGACCAGACCTTGTCCGACGAGGATGCCAGGGCCAGGGCCGAGAAGCTGCGCCGGGAAATCCAGGAAGGAGCCGACTTCGAGGAGATGGCCGCCCTGCACTCCGAGGACCCGTTGACCTCCGGCGTCGGCGGGGACACCGGCATCGTGCGCCGCGGACTGCCCAACAAGACCCTGGTGACCCCGCCCGAGGTTGACCTGCTGTTCAGTCTGGAGCCGGGGGACCTCAGCCCGATTGTGCAAACGCCCATGGGATTTGCGCTGCTGAAGCTGGAGGAGAAGAGGAAGATGAGCCTGGCCGAAGCCCACCCCGAGATCCAGGCGCGCATCCGGAATCAAAAGCTGGAGGACCGGTATCGACAAATGCGGCTTGAGCACCGCATCGTCATCGACCCCTCCTTTTTCGAAACCTGGGTCGAATTCACCGCCCCCGCTAAAGCAGCGGAGTGATGCGTGCTTCCAGCTTTTTCAGGTCGTGGGTCTCCTCGTTGCTGCCCTCCACGAATCGGCCCACGATGTTTCCCTTGCGATCCACCAGCACCAGGTAGGGAATGCTGAAGTTGGGGCGCTGGGGGGATGCCTTGACGTAGTTCATGGCGATGGAAAAGTCGCCCAGGAGGATGGGATAGGTCAGCCCGTATTTCTTGATGTAGGGCTCGACGTCCTTGGCCTTCCCCCGATCGTGGGAGATCCCCAGGACCACCAACCCCCGATCCTTGTACTTGCGGTAGAGTTTTTCCAGGAGCGGGTTGGTGCGCTGGCAGTCAGGACACCAGGTCTGAAAGAAAGCCATCAACACCACCTGCCCTTTCAGGCCGGTCGACTTGACGACCTCGCCGTCCCAGGTGGGCAAGATAAAGTAGGGAGCCGGCTCCGGCTCCACCTTCTTCTGCATCGGGGCGGCCGAAGAGAGCCCCGCGGCGACAACGGCAATCGCCAGCCCAATCGCAAGAAACCATCGATTCTGCAACACTTCCACCTCCGATCGACCGTCGCACCGGTACCGATTCAGGATTTGCCGGGAGGGAGGAGACAGGGTCATTGGCGAAGAGTCGCGACCAACCCAACCGCGCCCGGCAAAAACAGGGGATCCTTCAAACCCCACCGCTTTCCTAGCATAGCCCATCCCCTTCCCGCGGGCAACGCCGGCCGGCGGGCTCCCTGGGCCATCCCACGCACCCTCATTCAGGGTGACAGAACTGTCAAGACCTCCGAATCAGGCCCACATTCCCGGTGGGATTGTAGGGGCGCCCCTTGTGGGCGCCCAATGCGAGGTCACTGGGAACAACAGGGCAACCACAAGGTTGCCCCTGCATTGGGGAGGATAGCGTGGGATAGTCCTGGCCGGTCCCATACTACTGTCCCCAAGCGTCAGCCGTCCGCCGTGTTACTCCCCGGCTCAAGACCTGCTGCCGGAGTCCCATGGTATACTCCCGGCGATGCGCCCATCCCGGCCATGACGCAGATATCTTTTTGTGCCTTTTGTGGCCATTCCCGGCGAACGTCCCGCTGCCGAATCTTGCAAGGGCTCCTTCGTCTCCCCTCGTGGACTGAGAGCGGCCGTTTCCCATCTTGATCGAAACCGACTTCACCCTCAGCCACCCTGACCGACTGAAGGTCCGATGCACGCTCCGCATTCCCGAGGGCGGGGGGATGGTCACTCCGGTGGTGGTGGCGCACGGCTTTCTGGGATTCAAGGACTGGGGGTTCTTTCCCTACCTGGGGCGTCGTCTGAGCGAGGCCGGATTCGCCGCCATCACCTTCAACCACGCCCATTCGGGAATCCGGGACAATCCCTGGAAGATCGATGATCCGGAGGGATTCTCCAGGAACTCGACCACCCAGGAACTGCGGGATTGGGATTTGGTGATGGATGCCCTGTTGCTGGGGAAGATGCCGCTGGCGGAACGCATGCGCCTGAACGCCGTCGGGGCCATCGGACACAGCCGAGGGGGAAGCTACGCCGTTCTGCTATCGCGCCAGGTGCCGCAGATCGCCTCCATCGTCACCTGGGGAGCCATCCGCACCTTTGACCGATTCGACACCGAAAACCGCCGGCTCTGGCGAGACCGGGGATACCTGGAGGTCCCCAGGGAGGCGCACGAAACGCCTCTGAGAATGGGGGTGGCTGCCTTGGAGGCGCTGGAGCGCAACGACCGCCGCTTGCAGGTCCTGAACGCGGTGAGAGAGTCCACCATTCCCATCCTGTTTCTGCACGGCCGCCGGGACCGCCGGGTGCCGTTGTCGGAAGGTGAGCGCCTGTGGCGACGCGCCGACCCCCGACTCTGCCGTTTCCATGTCATCGAAAACGCCGGCCACACCTTTCAGACCCGTCATCCCCTGACGACCCCTTCCCTGCCCCTCCTGGAAGCGGTTTCCAGGACCATCGACTGGTTCGGGAACACCCTGCCGACGTAGCCTACATCTCTCACTCGGCCAGCGCCCACCGGCAGACGTCGTCGAAGTGGTCGGCGAAACTCAGGGACAGACCCTTCCTCAGGTAGTCCGGAAGCTCCTCGTAGTCCCTGCGATTGCCTTCGGGAAAAATCAAGCGGACCAGGCCGGCCCGCCGCGCTGCGATCACCTTCTCTCTGACCCCGCCGATGGGCAGCACCCGCCCGGTCAAGGTCAACTCTCCCGTCATGGCCAGGCCCTGCCTGGCCGGCTTTTTCCGAATCAGCGAAACCAGGGCCGCAGCCATGGTGATGCCCGCGGAGGGGCCGTCCTTGGGAATGGCGCCGGCCGGAACGTGCAGGTGAACGAAATGGCGGTCGAAAAATTCGACATCCTCCGAAAGGTCCGCCATGCGCGACATGACGTAGGAGTAGGCGATTTCGGAACTCTCCACCATCACCTCTCCCAGTTGTCCCGTCTGCTTGAACCCCTTGCGCCGGCTGGCCACGGCCGTGGCCTCCACCTGCAAGGTCACGCCGCCCAGGCTGGTCCAGGCCAGGCCCGTCACCACCCCGGGAGCGTGCGGCGCCAGCTCGTCCGCCTGGTGGATGGGCTTCCCCAGGTAGGTTTCGATATTCTTCCGGGTGACCACGATCCTCTTGCCGGAGTCCTCCGACAACTCCAGCGCCGCCTTGCGGGCGATCTTCCTGATCAGGTTTTCCAGGCTGCGCACTCCGGCCTCTCGAGCATAGCCGTCGATCATGGAGGTGAGCGCCGCCTTGCGAATACCGATCTGCGTCCGGGTCAGGCCGTGGCTGCGGATCGACTTGGGAACGAGGAAGCGCCGCGCAATCTCCAGCTTCTCTTCCAGGATGTACCCCGACAGCCGGATCACTTCCATGCGATCCAGCAGCGGCAATGGAATGGTATCGGTTCGGTTGGCCGTCACCACGAACAGGACCTGGGACAGATCGAAGGGAACGTCCAGATAGTGGTCGCGGAAACTGGCGTTCTGCTCGGGATCCAGGACTTCCAGCAGGGCCGAGGCGGGGTCGCCCCGGAATGAAGCCCCGATCTTGTCGATTTCGTCCAGCATGATGACCGGATTGGAGGTGCCGGCGGTCTTGAGCGCTTGAATGAATTTCCCGGGCATGGCTCCGATATAGGTGCGGCGGTGCCCCTTGATTTCAGCCTCGTCTCTCATTCCCCCCAGGGAAAATCGATAGAAGCGGCGGCCCAGCGCGGCGGCGATACTCTTGCCGACGGAAGTCTTTCCCACCCCCGGAGGCCCTGCCAGGCAAACGATCGACCCCGAGAGGTCTCCCTTCATCTTGCCGACGGCCATGAATTCCAGGACCCGTTCCTTGACGTCCTCCAAACCGTAGTGGTCTCGGTCCAGCACCCTTCGCGCCCGGCCCAGGTCATAGGAATCGCGACTGCGCCTCCCCCAGGGAAGCACGGTAAGCCAATCCAGGTAGTTCCGGGTCACCGTGTATTCCGGAGAGGTGGTTTCCAGGATTTTCAACTTGCCCAGCTCGTCCTCGATCACCCCCTGGACTTCGGGCGTCAGCTCGAGCGACTCCAGGCGCTCCTCGAACTTTTCGATCTCGGTCGTCTTCCCTTCCTTCTCCAGACCCAACTCTCTCTTGATGGCCTTGAGTTGCTCCTTGAGAAAAAACTCTCGTTGCTGCGTTGAAATCTTCTCCTCGATCCGGGTGGTGATCTTCTTTTGAAGCCTGGAGAGATCCACCTCTCTTCGCAGCAGGGTCAACACCCGATCGATCCGGCGGCGAACATCGAACGTCTCCAGGATCTTCTGCAGTTCCCCACCCTCGGCCGTCGTCAGATGAGCCGCAAAGTCGGCCAGCTTCCCGGGATCCTCCAGGCTGGATCGACTCAAGAACAGCTTGATGGCCTCGGATTGCAGCGGGTCCAGCTTCACCAGTTCCTTGAGACTGGAAACGATAGCCATCGAGTAGGCCTTGAGTTCCAGGTTGACCGAAAGTTCGGCTGCGTAGTGATAGTCCACCCGGGCAACCAGGCCCATCTCCCCCAGATCCACCTCCCGGACCGTGAACCGTTCCAGGCAATTCACCAGCACGTGGGTGACTTCCGGTTCGACCTGGACGGCCTTGACGATCTTGGCCGCCACCCCGACCCGATGGAGGTTTTCCGGCTTTTCCTCGGCCTCCGGATCCTTGAGAAGCACCAGGCCCAGCGTCTGGTCGGAAGATTCCGCCGCCCGCTTCAAGGCGGCCAGCGGCAACTCTCCCGTAACCTCCAGGGGGACCGGCAGTCCCGGGAAGAACGGCCGGGGCCTCACCGCCAGGATCGGCACCCTGTCGGGCAAGACTCTGGTGGCGAGCACCAGTCCGGAATCCTCCCGCCCGCCTGCTCCGGAGTCGGCCCCTCTGTCCGAATCGAGGTTTCTGCGGCCGTGGTCGCCGTTGGCCACCGTGTCATCGGGACTGGAATTCGGCTTCCCGTCGCTCATCGAGTTCCTCCTCAGGCCCGCTCCTGGATTCGGGGCGGTCCCAGGAAATCGGCCTCAGCTCCCATCTTAGCAAGAAGTCCCTGGCTTGCTTGAAACTAATGGGCAGAGGGATCTTTTCCGGGAATGGCCGCAAAAGGCGCAAAAAAGAACCCTCCGATCGTCAGGACTCGAAATCACGCCACTCATTTTGTGCCTTTTGTGCTTTTTGTGGTGAATGCCGAAGCTGCCAGTCCTTCACCTTTGCTGCCTCTTCGTCATTCCCGATCGGGAATTTTGCAAAAGGCTCGAAAAAGAAATCCACCAAGGGTCTTTTGAGGCGAAATAACCATATATTGTGCCCATAAATGGATAGTATGCTATATGGGCGATTTGGAGTTGAACCTGCCTTGGTCGATTCTCTGCCATGGTTTCAAAACTGTCCGTCGATTGGGAGACCTGTCCACACGGCGGCCGCTGTGAGAGAAGCGCCTCACCAGGCATCGGGCCCGGCTTGTCCCGCATGGCCGCGACCACGGCCATTTTCGTTCTGGCAGCCCTTGCTTCCCCCTTCGTTTACATCGCGCAAGTCGAGTGGCCGCCGGACGGCCACGTCCTGCATCGGTTCCAGGAGGCGCACTGGCCACCCGGCCAGCAGTTCCTGGGCAGCCGGATCTGCCAGGCCTGCCATCCGGCGGTGTGGGAGGACTTTCCCCGCAATCCGCACTTCAAGTCGGTGGCCCTGGCGAACCGGCCCGCGGGGAAGACCGGCTGCGAGGGATGCCATGGCCCGGCCGCGCTCCACGTCAATGACCCTGACAAGGGGAAGATCCTGAAGTTCGCCGGGATGGAGCCAAGCCCAGCCCAGGATGTTTGCCTTCGCTGCCACAGCCAGGACATCGGCAAGATGCATATTCGGCGGTCGGCGCACCTGACCGGGGAAATCGGTTGCACGAGCTGCCATTCGATCCACAGCCCTCACCAGGCGGGTGCGCTGCTTGCGGCCGAGGAGCGGAGCGTCTGCTACGGCTGCCATCGGGAGATGGAAGCGCGCTTCAACCTGCCGTTCAAGCACCGTGTCAACGAGGGGGCCATGGACTGCACCGATTGCCACAACCCACACGGAGCCGCGCTCGCCACCTGGCGCACGGCGCACTCTCCGCGCATGGTTTCGCATGGACTCGGGAACGACATTGCCTGCACCAAGTGCCATTCCGACAAGCGCGGCCCCTTTGTACACGAGCACCCGCCTGTCCGAGTCGAAGGCTGCCAGGCATGCCACAACCCGCACGGCAGCACCAATCCACGCCTGCTGAACCGTCCGTCGGCCTTTGTTCTGTGCCTGGAGTGCCACAACGACGTCGGCGGGTTCGGCATGCGTGCCGACGGCATCCGTTCGCCGAATCCGTGGTTCCACAACCTGGCCGACCCGGCGTTCCGGAACTGCGTCCTCTGTCATTCGCGGATCCACGGCTCCAACGCCGATCCGAAGTTTCGACGATGAGAAAGCACTGGTTTGCATTCCTGCTCCTCTGTCCCCCGGCGCTTGCCCAGCAGCCGGTCACCTGGTCGGCCGAAGTTCCAGAGAGTTCCCGTGAGTTCGGCGGCTACCGCATCTCGAATTCCTTCGAGTTCGGATATCGACTCGCCACTGTCGGCGGGGACCGTGACCTGTACCGGGCGAGTGTAAATTTTGGCGACGGCTTGCGTCTGTTCCAGGGCAGGTTGCGCGTCAATTCCCTCGACGGCAAGGGCAGCCTGCTGGACGAGTTTCGGCTGGGCTCGTCCGGAGCGGCCGGAGACCCCTACCAGGCCCAGGCCGTGCGGGTCGAGAAGAATGGGCTCTATCGGTACGACCTGAATTGCCGGCTGGTGAAGTACCACAATCGCCTGCCGTCACTGTGGAGCGGCGAACACGGCCTGACCGTGGAGCGCGCGATGCAGACTCATGACGTCACGATCTTTCCCGGGTCGAACTTCGAGGTGCTGCTCGGTTACGACCGAAATGGACGGTCCGGCCCGGGCTTTTCGTCCGTGGGAACAATGGACAATTTCGGCGTGCTGGATCCACGCAACTACCTTCGCTACCAGGACGACCTGCGGCAATCGAACCATCAGTACCGGGCTGGATTTACGGCGAAATTCAGCGGATTGGCCTTGACCGCGACGCACGCCGTCGACCTCTACGCGGAGGAGGGGAGCCAAGTCGACGCCTCCAAACTTCCCTCCTCCACGCCGAACGTTCAGCCGGTCGAGGACTTCACCCGGTCTCAACCGTTTCACGGGCGGACATCGATCACGACGCTGGCCCTGCGGACCAGGAAGGACCGCGTCATCGGATTCAACTCCCGGCTCGTCTACGCCGGCGGCGCCCGAAACTCGGCTCTGGCGGACAACACCTCGGCGCCGGGTGCGGCAACCACCACAGCCGGTTACCGGGAGGCATTCATCGTTGGCGACGCCAACCGGGAGCAGAGTTCCGGCGAGGCCACCATCGTGCTGCTGCCGACGCCGCGCTGGACCATCACCAACACCACGGCATTTCACAACACCCGCATCGACGGCGACGCTTCGGTCGTCGAGATCGGCTTCTTCCGGAACGAGACCCTGCGGTTCAGCCACCTCGGCATTCGTCGCCTTTCCAATGCAAGCGAGGCCAACTACAGGGCGCTCAAGGGAGTCAGCCTTTCCGGCGGATACAGGCTCTCGACGAGACGGGCAAGGTCTTCGGACGCCTTGCAATTCGCGGATTTTGGAGTCGGCCGGGAACTGAAGTCCGTGGACAACAAGTTCCAGTCGGGCGCGGCGGGGGTGCGCTGGCTTCCCGGGCGCAACGTTCGAGCTTCGTTCGACTTCGAGGTCGGCAGGGCCGACCGCCCCCTGACGCCGACGAGCGAGCGGCGTTTTCACAACCAGTCGGCTCGACTGCGCTGGCGAGGGCGGGATTTCACCGTCGGCGCCTATTTCAGGAATCGAGTCAACCACAACCCGACCCGATTGCTGGCTTACAGATCGAAGAGTCGCAGCCAGGGCGTTCATGCCTCATGGCTGCATCCGGATGGGGACCTGGTCCTGGACGCGGGCTACAGCTTGCTGAACATGGACGTTTCGACGGGAATCCTCGACTTGTTCGAATTCTCCGGCGAGCCCGAACGCTTGCGCAGCCTCTACGCCAGCAGCATCCACAATGTGAACGTTGCGATTCGCGCGACTCCGGCGCCGCGGGTGAGACTGCACCTTGCCTACAACCTGGCGAAGGACACGGGCGGCGGTGACTTCAACCCGGCTTTCACTGAGCGATCGGCGTTCTCGCTCGAAGGTGCAACTCTCATGACCAGCCTGCCGATGTCCTACCATTCGCCCCAGGTTCGTCTCTCGGTCGCGATGCAGGCGAACCTCGCATGGAACTTCGGCTGGCAGTACTACGGCTATTCGGAGCGGATCGCCGGCATTCGTGGCTTTCGCTCCCACGTGGGCTACACGAGCCTGACAGTGGGCTTTTGACCAGGACGTTCCCCATTTTTCCCCGAATCAGGTCGATTTCGAAGGAGGTTTCGGGGGAATTTCCCCTTCTTGACACCTGTTTCTCCTTCCTTGTACTCTTGAAGTCCAAGGAACACTGGCCCATTGGCAGTCCGGATGATTTCCTTTGTTCACCTCAGGGCTGCATCTGGCGATGCAGGTGGCGTTGAGGCTAGACCGCGGCCGCGCCGGAGCAGAGACGGAGAGGTGCAAGGCTGGGTCGTCCATGGCAATTGGAGGAGTGTCACAATGAAAAGATTGGGGAGGGAGTTGTCGACTCTGGCTGTTCTCGGCATGCTGGCTGCTTTCGTCTCTCTTTTGTTCGTCGCCTCGGTCAGGGGGCGCTCGGACGGAAGAAATTTACCGAATCCCCTGGTCCTGGGCGCATCGGGCTGCTACCTTTCCGGCTGTCACCTGACGTCCGGAGGCACGTTGAACGAGGTCGGTTCCGTCTCGTTCAGTAACGTACCGACAAGCTTTGTTCCCGGGGAAACCTACGACCTGGGATTCACGATGACCGGAGGATCGATCTACGGGTTCCAGTTGGCTGCTGTTTTCTCCGATGACACTCAGGCCGGCTCCCTGACGGCCGTCACTGAAAGAACCATCGTACAAACGGTGAGCGGCGGCGACGATGACCACGATCATGACCACGGCCACGATGGTCAGGAGGTGCAGATTCTGACTCATACCAGGCCGCTGGTCTCCAATGCCGTCGATTTTCGGTGGACGGCGCCTACGGAGCATACAGGCGAGGTGGTTCTCAAAGTCACGACCAATTCCGCCAACGGTGACGCCCTCCCAACGGGCGACGCAATCAACACCAAGGAGGTCGTGATTCAGCCGGAGAGCATGACCCAGTTCAGGTTCATCCCGGTGGTGCTGGACTTGAGGGGGCTGAGCAACTCCCACTTCACCTCGGAGTTGGCTCTCACCAACCGGGGGTCCGAGACCGCCGTGCTCCACTACACCTATACGGCCCATGCCGGCGAGGGCAGCGGCAGCGCCACCCACATGCTCGGCCCCCACCAGCAGTGGATCGAGCCCAACGCCATCGACTATCTGCGGGGGCTGGAGGTGCCTATTCCCGCAACCGGCAACCGGGTGGGGACCTTGAGAGTGGGTGTCTCGGGCTCTTCCGACGTGAGCGTGGTGGTCCGCACCACCACCCCCACGGCCGTCCCCCAAGGCCGCGCCGGACTGGCCTACCTGGGGGTTCCGCAAGACGAGGGCTTCCACGACGAAGCCGTCTACCTGTGCGGACTGCAGCAGAACCAGAAGGACCGCTCCAACGTGGCCCTCCAGAACATGGGGTCGGAGGGCTCGATCACCTTGAGGACCACGGTGTTCTCCGGCAATCCCGCCGATCCCGCCGGCAAGAGGCTGAAGGACATGGTGCTGGGACCGGGAGAGTTCCACCAGTTCGGCCAAGTGCTGAAGACCGCCGGCAAGGCCGATCCCATGTTCGGGGGCTACGTCAGGGTGGAGCGGGTGGAGGGAGAGGCCCCCTTCTACGCCTACGGAGTCATCAACGACAACGCCAACTCGGACGGCTCCTTCGTCTTTCCGGTGAGCGCCGCCTCGCTGGAGGGAGCCATGAGCCAGACCCTGCCGGCCCTGGTGGAGGCGGGAACCTTCGCCACCGAACTGACGCTGACCAACTTCTCGGGCCAGCCGAAGTCGGTGATGTTCAGCATGACCCACGAGAGGATCGAGGCGGAGGGCAACACGGCCGGCTTCGGTCCGGTGATCCTGCCGCCGGGCCAGCAGTTGATCATCCCCCAGGCGCTGGCCCACGCCCGTCAAAGCCTGGGACTCGACGTGCCCGGGGGCCTGGTGGCGCCCCTGGTGGCCAGTCCGCAAGCGGGAGACCTGAGCGGGGTGGTGATCGGAGCCCGGGTGGTGGCGCCGGCGGCTGCCGGAGACCCGAGCAAGGGGCAGTACGGGGTCTTCTACACGGCGGTTCCCCAGGGCGGGGGATTCACCACCAGCGTCTGGGTGGACGGGTTGCAGCAGAACCAGGAGAACCGCAGCAACCTGGCCCTGATCAATACCGGAGAGGTCGAGGACCAGGATATCGTCTTCGAGCTCGACATCTACGACGGGGCAACCGCCACGTTGAGCAAGACCGTAACCATGGACGAAGAAGGCAAACTCGTCGTTCCGGCCAAGGGTTTCCAGCAAATCAACCAAGTGCTGAAGAAACACGCTCCGGGAACCACCCAGGGCTACGTTCGCATCCGCAAGGTCTCGGGCGCCAATCCCTTCCTGGCCTACGGGGTGGTCAACGACGGCGGGTCGCCGGGTCAGAGAACCGGCGACGGGGCCTATATCCCCGCTCGGGAGTAGGCGCCGACAGCCTCGCCGCGCCGTGACGGGCAAGTGACCCGTCCTCGCCCATGAGCACCGATCCTCCTCTGGCCGCAGGGCCGGAATCAATGCTTCCGGCCCTGCTGGCGATCTCGGTGGCTCTTCTCACCCGCAGAATCTTCCTTGGACTGGGAATCGGCGTGATAGCGGGCGCCTTGGTGGCCCAGGGAGGCGACCCTGGCGACTCGCTGGCGGCGATCTGCCGCTATCTCTTTTCCGCCGTTTTCGACCAGAGCCATGCCGCCATCGTCATCTTCTCCTTTCTGGTCGCCGCCACGGCCAACATCCTGACCGACAGCGGCGCCGCCACGGCCTTGATTCTTCGAATGGGGAGCCTGAGCCGCCGGCGCCGGAGCCTGATGGGAACGAGCTGGCTGGCCGGATTGGTCGTTTTCTTCGACGACTACGCCAACTGCCTGATTGTGGGAAAGTCGTTCGCCCCGATCTATGATCGCTGTCGGATTTCTCGGGAGAAACTGGCCTACATCGTCGATTCCACCGCCGCTCCCATCGCCTCGATCGCGGTTATTTCCACCTGGATCGGCTTCGAGCTGGACCTCATCGACAAGGCCTTGAAGGGCTCGCAGGGGCCGGGCTCCGCATTCTCCGTCTTTCTGCAGTCCATCCCCTTTCGCTTTTACAGCCTCTTCACCCTGGCTTTCGTGGCCTGCATCGCCTTTACCGGCAGAGACTTCGGGCCCATGGCCCGAGCGGAACTCGAGGCTGCCCGACGATCGCAATCCCAAGGGGACCCGCAAGAGCCCGCTCCGAATGCAAGGCTGGCCTGGCTTGCCTCGACCGCCATCGGCCTCCTGGTCCTGTCGACGGTCGCCACTCTGGTTCTCAGCGGCTGGTCCCGCACGGTCAGCGCCGGCCGACCGGCCACCGCTCTGGAGATCGTCGGCAACTCGGATCCCTTTCAGGCCATCCTGGTGGGATCGAGTGCCGCCTTTGTTTTTGCCGTCCTGTCCTCTCTCAAGCTGAAACTGCATTCGATGCCTCGTCTACTGCGGTCCGTCGGCGGCGGATTTCGCTCCATCCTGGGAGCACTGACGGTTCTCTACCTGGCCTGGACGCTGGGCAACGCGCTGGAGGAAGCCGGAACGGCCACCTACTTTTCCTCGCTGCTGCAGGCCACGGTGCCTGCCTGGATCCTGCCCAGCCTGTCCTTTCTGCTGGCGGCCGGCACGAGCTTCTCGACGGGATCCTCATTCGGCACCATGGGGATCCTGATCCCCATCATCCTTCCCCTGGGCGTCGCCCTGGGTCCGGGCAGCGATGGGTTCGTCCTCTACGCCGCCGCCGGGTCCGTCCTTGCCGGAGCCTCCCTGGGAGACCACATGTCGCCTCTGTCCGACACCACGGTCCTTTCGGCCGCGGGCGCCGGGGTCGACGTGGTCAGCCACACCCGCACCCAGCTTCCCTATGCCTGCACGGTGGGGACGGTGGCTCTGCTTCTGGGCTACCTTCCGGCAGGTTTGGGGGTATCGCCTTGGGTGCTGATTCCTTGCGGAGTGGCCGCTTGTCTGCTGGTCATTCGATTCCTGGGCCGGCCGCTGCCGTTTGGAACACCCCTGTCTCACTCCGAATGAACCGCCCCGTCGCATGGAACGGCGGCGCAGCCAGGTGAAAAGTGGATAGTTGTTAGTGACTAGTGGAGAGCTATTTGATCGACACGCAGAGCCTCTTGTCGGTCTCCGCACGGTCCGTCAAAAAGTGCAGCGAGGTCATCCGCCGTAAACCCGTTCCCGAAACCTTCGGCTGACCACTCTCCACTCTTCACTCTCCACTCTCCAGGCCCGCATACTTGACCAGCAGCTTCTTCAGGCCGTGGCGGGGAAAGAGCACGCTGAGCTTGCAATCATCGCCCTCGCCCTGGCAACGGATCACCTTGCCGGCGCCATACTTCGGGTGACGAACCGCCTGGCCCTGCCTGAAGCGGCCCGCTGCAATCTCCGTTTTCCTCGGAGCCAGGTCGATGCGCTTCCCCCGCTGCCTGTAGAATCGACGAATGCTCTCGGCATCGTTGCAGGTGGGTCCGTCAAAGCGCTTCCTGACGGACCTGGGCGCTCCCCAGGCTTTCTGCAGGAGATCGGCGGGGATCTCGGAGATGAAACAGGATGGCGCCGTCGGGGTGAAATCCTCGCCTCCCAGGAAACGTCGATTCCTGGCCCGGGTCAACAGCAGCTTCCGGCGGGCCCGGGTCAGGGCGACATAGCAGAGCCGGCGTTCTTCCTCGAGCCCATCCTGATTCAGCAGCGAGCGGCTGTGAGGGAAGAGGTCTTCCTCCAGTCCGGCCAGGCAAACCATGGGAAACTCCAATCCCTTGGCCCCATGAATGGTCATCAACGTCACCCGGGCCTGCTCATCGAAGTCGTCGGTATCCGAGAACAGGGCGGCATAGTCCAGGAATTCCCGCAGGTTTTCGCCCCGATTCCGGCTGTCCCGGGCGGCAACCACCAGTTCCTGCAGGTTGTCCAGGCGGGACCGGGCTTCCTCGGTGTCCTCATCCTGGAGCCACTGGCGATAGCCGGAGCGGTCCAGGATGGTCCGGATCAAATCGGAAGGGGACTCGGTCTCCAGCGCGCTTCTGAACAACTCAACCTGCCTGCAAAACGGAGTCAAGGCCTTCAAGGCCCTGGCAGGCCAGTTCTTCTTTTCCACCGCCTGCTCCACCACCTCCCAGAGAGAGAGATTCGAATCCCGGGACTCCCTTTCCAGGGCGTCGACGGTGACCCTGCCGATCCCGCGCGGCGGAGTGTTGATCACCCGCAGGAGGCTGATGCGGTCGTGCGGATTCAGGGTCAGATTGAGGTAGGCCAGCAGGTCCTTGATTTCCGCTCTCTGGTAGAAACTGAATCCCCCCACCATGGAATACTTGACGCCGAAGCGCCGGCAGGCCTCTTCGAAATAGCGCGACTGGAAGTTGGTCCGGTAGAGCACGGCCATGGGCTCGTGGCGTTCGGACCGCTGGTGTGCCAGGATCTGCTGAACCACAAAAAGCGCCTCGGCCTCCGGATCCTCCGCTTCGTAGTACTCGATCAAGTCTCCGGCGCCCTGATCGGTCCAGAGGTTCTTTCCCTTGCGAGCCCGATTGTGGGCCACCAGGGCGCCGGCGGCCGCCAGGATGGTCTTGGTGGAACGGTAGTTTTGCTCCAGCTTGATCACCCGGGTCTCAGGATAGTCCTTCTCGAAGCTCAGGATGTTCCGGATGTCGGCTCCGCGCCAGCTATAGATGGACTGATCCTCATCTCCCACCACGCAGATATTCTGACGGGATTGGGTCAACAGCCGGATCAGCTCATATTGGGGCCGATTGGTGTCCTGGTACTCATCCACCATCAGGTAGGCGAAACGTTCGTTGAGACCCAGCCTGACGGCCTCCTGGCTGCGCAGCAGCTCCACCGTCTTCAACAGCAGGTCGTCGAAGTCCAGCGCGTTGGCTTCCCTCAGCTTCTTCTGGTAGAGATCGAAGACCAGCGACAACCGCTCGCCCTTGGAGTCGTAGGCCTGGGAGTACACCTCCCGGGGATTCCGGCCGCGGTTCTTGGCCTCCGAGATCCGGGAAAGGACCGATCGAGGAGAGAGGGCCTGGTCGGACAACTGCAATTCCTTGAGGCAATCCTTGATCAGAGTCAACTGGTCTGCCTGGTCGTAGATCGAAAAGTCGCCTCCGTAGCCCAGGGGACCGATGTTCGGGCGCAGGACCCGTACACAGAAGGAGTGAAAGGTGGAGATGTGGGGGTTGGCGGCGCGCCCGCGACGCAACAGGCCCTGAACCCGGACCCTCATCTGCTCGGCGGCCTTGTTGGTGAAGGTCACCGCCAGGATTTGATCGGCCCGGACCTTCCTGTTTTCAATCAGATGCGCAATCCGATAGGTGATGACGCGCGTCTTGCCGCTCCCGGCTCCGGCCAGGATCAGCAGGGGACCCTCGATCGTTTCGACGGCCCGCAACTGTTCAGGATTGAGTTGTGTGTCCAGTCGCAGCATGGAGAAGCGGGATGGGACGTTCCAAAAAACCGGGCAAAGGAGGGAGCCGGTTCAGGCTCGGCCAGCGGGAGGAAGGCGCCGCCCAGGATCCGGTTTCATTGTAGAAACCGGCCGGTCAAAAATCAATTTGGCTGTATCGGTCCGGGCTGTATCGGTCCGAGCCGGCCTTCCGGCGGCGACTACTTTTGCCAGAAGGCAGGGGTGAAGATGACGAGCACCGTGTAGAACTCCAGGCGCCCGGCCAGCATGCAGAAGCTCAGAACCCACTTGGCGAACGCGGGCAGCCCCCCGTAGCCCTCGACCGGCCCCACGTTCCCCAATCCGGGACCGATGTTGAACATGGCCGCGGCCACGGCGGCGATGCTGGTGAACACGTCCACGCCGGAGGCCGCCAGCAGGATGCAACCCAGGAAGTTGACCAGAAAGGAGAGATAGACCAGATTCAGAAGGCTGCGGACAGCCGTTTCCGGAATGACCCCTCCGCCCACGCGGACCGCGAACACGCCGCGGCGCTCCACCATGCGTTCGAATTCGCGAATCACCACCTTGTAGAGCAAGACCATCCGAGACGTCTTCAGTCCTCCGGAAGTCGATCCGGTGCATCCGCCCATGAACATGAGCGCCAGCAGGATCAACTGCGGCAGAGGCAGCCACCGGGCAAAATCGTCGGTGGTGAAGCCGGTGGTGGTGGTGATGGCCGTCACCTGGAAAAGGGCCTTTCTGAAGGCCATTGCCGGAGCGTAACCGCTCTTCAAAGCCAAAATGGCGGCGATCACGAGGCTGGACGAGACCACGATGAAAAGCAACGTCCGCAACTCGAAATCGGAAATGAATTGCCTGGGACGACGTTCCACCCAAAGACGGTAGTGCAGAGTGAAGTTGATGCCCCCCAACAACATGAAGACGATAATGATGCATTCGATCAGGGGACTCTCGAACGCCCCCACGCTGGCGGTTCGGGTCGAAAATCCGCCCGTGGCCACCGTGGAGAAGGAATGGCACAAGGCATCGAAAGGACCCATTCCCGCCCAGCGGAGCGCCACGTATTCCGCCAGGGTCAGGAAGACATAGATCCTCCAAAGCGCCTGGGCGGTATGGGCAATCCGAGGCTTGAGCTTTTCCGACCTGGCTCCCGAAAACTCGGCCCGATACAACGCCATCCCACCCATGCCGAGCAGGGGCAGAATGGCGATCCCGAGCAGGACAATCCCCATGCCTCCCAGCCAGTGGGAGAAGCACCTCCAGAATTGCAAGTCCCGGGGAAGGCTCTCGATCTCGCTGAGAATGGTTGCTCCACTCGCCGTGAACCCGGAGGTGGCTTCGAAGAAAGCATCGGTGAAACTGGAGAAGTAGGCGGGAGAGAAATAGAAGGGCAGAGCACCGAAAAAGCTTACCGCCAGCCAGACGCAAGAGACCAGCAGCAGCCCCTCGCGTCGGTTCAAATCCCTGGTGGGACGCGGAAGACCGAAGAAGAGGGCGCTGCCGGTTCCGGCGGTGACCAGGGCGGCATAGGCCAGCGGAGCCGGACCGCCGTGGCTCCAAAGGCTGAACGCCAGGGGAACCAGCAGGGTGGCGCCGAGCGCCAGCAGGAACTGGCCCAGGATATGACCGAGGGCAGCGGGCCTTATCACACCCATTCCCTTCGGGCTTCAGCCAGGAAGGCGGACTCGAGCAGCGGAACCGTATTCTCCAGGGTACAGAAGATGACCCGGTCTCCCGCCTGAATGGTGGCTTCGCCCCTTGGGACCACCACCTCGCCGTTGGGTCGAGCGATGGCGCCGACGATGGCGCCGCGGGGAAGGCGAACCTCCCTCAAGCTTCGGCCGACGTACTTGGAGCCCTCGGCCGCAATCAGCTCGATCGCCTCGGCCTCCACCTCGCGAAAGGTGGTCACCGAGAGCACTCGCCCCTTGCGCACGAACTGGAGAATTCGGTCGACCGTCGCCAGGCGGGGGCTGACGGTCGTGTTGATGCCGAGGCGCTGCGCCATGGGGAGGTAGTTCAGACGATTGATGAGGGCCACCACTTTTTTTGCGCCCAGCTTTCGAGCCAGCAGGGAAGCAATGAGGTTGTCCTCGTCGTCGTTGGTCATGGCCAGGAACGCTCCCGCGTCCTCGATGTTCTCTTCCGCCAGGATCGATTCGTCGGTGCCGTCCGCGTGGAGGACGATCGTCTTGCGAAGCAACTGGGAAATCTTTTCGCAGCGGGCGATGTCCCGCTCGAAGAGCTTTACCGTCACGCCCCGGGGCTCCAACAATTCGGCCACCCGGATGCCGACCTGCTTGCCCCCCACGATGTAGACCCGATCGATCGACTCCTGGGTTTGAAGCCCCATGAACTGACACACGGGCTCCAGTTCCTCGGCCGTGGTGACGATGTAGACGTGGTCCCCGGGTTTCAGGACCTCGGCTCCATGCGGAACGATGACCTGTTGCCCCCGGAAGATCAGGGCAATCAGAGAATTCTTGGGCGGCCCGGCGCGATCCAGGTCCTCGACCGTCTTGTAAGCCACCCAGCTCTTCTCGTCGATATTCATTCCAAAGAGCTTCACCCGACCCTCGGCAAAGTCGATCACGTCGGAGACTCCGGGCAAGCGAACCACTCGCAGGATGCGATCGGCAATCTCGGTCTCCGGGTGAATGATCAGGTCGATGTGCAGTCCGGCTCTCTGGAGAATCCTCCTCCAGTAGTTGACTTCGTGGGTGCGGAGCCTGGCCACCTTGAACTTCACCTCCGACTCCACCGAAGCAATCAGGCAGACCAAGACGTTGATCTGATCCTGACTGGTCAACGCAATCAGCATTTCGGCGTTGCGAATATCCGCCTCGTGCAAGGTGCGAATGCTGGCGGCGTTGCCCTGTATCACCTTGGCATCCAGCATTTCCTCCAGTTGATGACAGCGGTCCGGGTTCTGCTCCACCAGCACCACCTCGTTACCCTCGCGAATCAAGCGCGTGGCAACCAGCGAAGCGGCCTGTCCGCCCCCGGCAATCAGGATCCTCATGGCCTTGAAAAACGTCTTGGGAAGATCACCAGCAACAAGAGTTCTGTCTGGTTGGAGTCGAGCACGGCTCCCCGAAATTGGAAGGTGATGTCACTGCCTGAACATATATTGAGGAAAGCCGGCGAGGATTGTCAAGGACTGTCGGCGGAAGCCAATCCGGCCGTTTCCAGCGGGCCTGAGCCTCCGGCTAGCCCGCATTTCTCACCAGGGGGCATGATCATGGCGCAGTAATTTTCCCTCCAGCGCGTGCTCGCGACCGAAGAGCGTAGCGGTTTCTACGGTCGAGGGAGCCTGTGCGCGCTGGAGGGAAAAGGACAAGCCAAGGCATGCCCAGCGCAGTCTGTAGTCAGCAAGCTCTTGACATGGAGTCAATCAAGGTACTCAAGACAAACTGCTTTTGTCCTGCCTCCAGCGGCCTGGTGAGAAATGCGGGCTAGAGGCGGATGTTGTAGAGGTAGGTAAACTGGAGGGTGAGGCGGTCCTTCTCGAATGCGTCGGGAAAGTTGGGCAACGGCTCCGACAGCTTCAGGGAGGAAATAGCCGCCCGATCGTAGGGGGAAAAATCGGAGCTGCGCACGACTTCCAGATCTTCCAGACTGCCGTTGCCGCGGACGTCAAACACAATCACCACCACCCCTTTGAGACCGCTGCGGTACACTTGGGGAATCACCGAGTACCAGTTGTTGCGGACCCTGAAATAGACCGCCGTCAACCAGGGTCCGAAGTTGACCCCTTGAGTATCCGAAAGGATGGTGGGGCGCTCGACCGAGAAGTCCGGCTGGCGCCGGCCGAAGTCGGCCCCTTTCCGAACATCTCCCGAGCTTGCCCTGTCTTGCCGGCTACTGATGCCCCGCCCGACCTCGGAACCTGGCGCCGTCCCTCCCGGGAGCCGCAATCCTGCATAGAGATCCTTCAGGTTGGACTTGAGGGCCCTCTCCCCGGGGGTAGCCGCAAAGGGGCTGGCCGACTCGATACCGCCGGTTTCCCCTGGTCTCCGCACCCCGGCTTGCCCATCGGCTTCCTCGGGCAACGACGGTTGAGGGTCGGGAGGCAGGGGTTTGGGGGGTCGGGACACGGAGGAGCCAGGCTCGGGGTCCGGAGGCTCCGACTGCGCGGCGGTCTCGGATTTTTCAGCCGGCTTTGGGCCCGGGTCGGGTGCGGGAACCCGGAGAGCCTCGGGGTTGGCCTCGGGGCGTTCGGGCCGAAGCATCCGGTCTGTCGGAGAAACCTCCGGCCTCACCGCAGGAGGGGCTTCAAGGACTTCTTCATACTCCCTGGGGAGAGCCAGAAACCCCAGCCGCTTGGCTCGTTCCCGATCCCCGGATTCGAGGGGATGGGGCTGTGGCAGGATGTCGGGACCCAAGGCCACCCACAAGACGACCAACAGGTGGGCCACCAGCGACATCAGAAAGGCTTCACGCGTTCTCTGACCGGAATTCTCCCCGGAACCCGGCGAGAACGACCAACGCAGTTCGTCCTTCTTCATGACTTGGAGCTCGATTCCGACCAGGGTCGCCCGGGAGCCAGCGAGAGCCTGTTGGCGTGCTCCTCGATCTCTCTTGCCACCCGATGGGCCAGGGCCAGGGCCGCCCTGCTGCTCTCGGCCGAGACCGCCGGCGGCCTCCTGGTGCGAACGGATTCCAGGAACGATTCCAATTCGGCCTTGAGCGGCTCCGTCCTGGCCGTCTCGATCCTGCGAGGCAGAATGAGGGGCGGCTCGCCCGCCGGCCGATTCTCGACACTCAGCACCACCACGTCCTGCCGCGAGAAGTCCAGGGACAGGTATTGGTTTTTCTGAAAGAAGCGCAGCTTTCGAACCTTTTCGGTGCTCACCCGGCTGGCGGTCACGTTGGCGACACAGCCATTGGCGAATTCCAATCTGGCATTGGCGATATCCACCTTGTCGGTCAATATGGGCAGACCGACGGCGCTCACTCGTTCCACGGGACTGCCAACGAAATCGAGAACCAGGTCCAGATCGTGAATCATCAGATCGGAAACCACGTCGATATCCAGGCTGCGCGCGGCAAAGACCCCCAGACGATGCACTTCGAAAAAGAGGGGGGTCGTCAATAGCTTGCGGGCCGCCGCCACCGCGGGATTGTAGCGCTCCAGGTGACCGACCTGCAGGATGCGGCCGTGCCGATTGGCCGCTTCGATCAAGGCATCGGCCTCCGCCAGCGAGGAGGCGATCGGCTTCTCCACCAACACGTCCACTCCCCGGGTCAGGAGGTCGATGCCGATCGACGCATGCTCCCGGGTGGGGGTGGCCAGACTCACGGCGGAGACGTTGTCCGACAGAGCCTGGTGACTGTCGTAAGCCCGGGTGGAAAACTCGGCGGCGACCGCTCGGGCCGTCTCCAGGTTCTTGTCCACCACTCCGACGAGCTCGACGTTATCCAGTTGGGAGAGAACCCGGACATGCTGTCTTCCGAGGTAGCCCGTCCCGATGACCGCCGCCTTGAGCTTGTCCACAGGCAGATCCACTCGATTTCACCAGGCCCTCGGGCCAAAACGGCGCCGCTCCCCGCAGACTCGCCTAATCCTCGGGATCGAAGGCAACCATGGCAATCCGATGCCGATCGGCCACTCCTGTCAGTTCCGTCCGATCCAGGAGCAGCGTTTTCCGCGCGTCGATGGCCAGTGCCGACGCGCCGACCTCGGCCATCAACCGAAGGGTGGGCACTCCGACGACCGGAACGTCAAAGCGCATGTCCTGCCGGGGCTTGCTCACCTTGATCACCGTGACCGGCTGATTGCCGACAAGGCCGGCGGCCCGGCGAATGGTGGCGTCGGTGCCTTCCATGGCTTCCACCGCCACACAGGCCTGGTGCCTGACCACCACCGATTGACCGATATCCATTTTGGCCATCTGCTTGGCGATCCGCCGGCCGTAGTGCATGTCCTTGATCTCCGAATCGCCGGGAGGCCGCCGGGTCAGCACCCCGGGCTCGGGAATCAGCGGTTTCAGGAACGCGGTGGAATCGATCAAACGGATCCCTTCCTGCTCCAGGACGTCGGCGACCCCTCCGATCAAGGAGTCGGTGTTCCTGGAACCCAGGCTCATCAAGAGTTTCAAGAGCCGTCGGTCCGGCACGATCGAGCTGAAGATCTGCTTGTGCTGAACCTGACCCGCCATCAATGCCTGATCGACCCCTTCCCGCTTCAACAGCTCAATCAGCTTCCCAAGCTGGCCCAGGCTTATCCAATGGGTCTTGTAGCCCAGGTCGGCAATTGGCGGAAAGGCTTCCTCCTTGATGGCCACCACCACCACATCCACGCCCAGGCTGCGCGCAGCCTCAAGCACCAGGAAGGGAAATTGGCCGTTGCCGGCAATGAGGCCGTAGCGGCGCCGGTTCTGCAACAAGACTTCCTCTTGTTTCGACGGACTGTGCGGGGCTCGCCGGTCGCGGGGCATTGGATTCACCGACAGCTTTCCGAGGGCTCAGGTCCGGGTTTCCGGGGGTCGGGAAGGAGCATCCAGCACGGCCGGCTCACTTGATGACCCCTCGCTCGCTGGTCTGAATGAAATCGATCAGCGCCTGCACTTCCGGGTGGCCGGCGAGTTCCTGCTCGAGTTGAGCCAAAGCCTGGGAGGTATTGAGTCCGGATTGCAGAAGCACCCGATAGGCGGCGCGAATCGTCCGGATGGAATCGACCGAAAATCCGCGTCGCTCCAGGCCGATGACGTTGACGCCATAATTCTTGGCCTCCCTGGCGCTCACCGTCTTGGAATAGGGAAGGACGTCCTTGGTGATGACGGAGTAGCCGCCCACGAATCCGTAAATGCCCACCCTGCAAAACTGGTGAACCCCCGAAAACGCCCCGATGGTGGCATGGTCGGCGACCGTGACGTGCCCCGCCAGCGTGGCTGCATTGGCCAGCAGAACATGGTCTCCCAGGGAGCAGTCATGGGCGATGTGGCTGTAGGCCATGATGACGTTGTGATTCCCGATCGACGTCCGTCCCCCTCCCCCGGTCGTGCCGCGGTTGACCGTGACGTACTCTCGAAAGGTGTTGTGGTCGCCGATCACCAATTCGGTTCGCTCCCCCCCATACTTGAGATCCTGGGGCGGAAACCCGATGGAGCAAAAGGGAAAGAAATGACAGTGGTCCCCGGCGCGGGTCGGCCCTTGAATCACGGCGTGGGCATCCACCCGGCAGTGGTCGCCCAGAACCACGTCGGCTTCCAGGATGGCGTAGGGGCCGATGGATACCTCTTCGCCCAGGGAGGCCCTGGAGCTCACCACCGCCGTGGGGTGAATGCTCATGGATTCCCTCGGTCCACAATCGTCGACAGGATCTCGGCTTCGGCCACCCGGGCCCCATTCACAACAGCTTCACCGCGCAGCTTTCCCAGCCGCGGTTTCAACCGCAGCACCTCGACCACCAACTCCAGGCGGTCCCCGGGAATCACGGGCCGGCGAAATCGCGCCTTGTCTATTCCGGAAAAGTAGACCAGCTTCTTTTCCCGATCCGGAATCTCGCGAAGCACCAGGACCGCCGCTACCTGGGCGATGGCCTCGATGATGAGCACTCCCGGCATGACCGGAGTCCCGGGGAAGTGGCCGCTGAAGAAGTGTTCATTCACGGTCACGTTCTTGAGGCCGACGATTCTCTTGCCGGGCTCCAGCTCGGTGATGGCATCCACCAGCAGGAACGGATAGCGGTGCGGAATGATCTTTTGTATCTGATTGGAATTCAAGAGCATCGGTCTGACCCCGAGTCTGATGTCACCCAGCCTGCAGGCGCAAGAGAATATAGCACAGGCTTCCCGGGACTCTGACAATCCTGTGCATCGACGTGAATCAGGAATCGAGCTGCGCTTGACTTTGAACCGGATTCCAGCCACCCGGCGCAACGCGGTGTTTCAGACAAGCACCACCCCTGCCCTGCCGGGCAGATCATCCGAGAGTGAAACAGCCAATCGTCAACAAAGGCGAACCACGAAGGAACACGAATAGACACGAAGACCCATGGACCTGCTTGGCTGCAACGACGTCACGGGATGAAGGCCGGGAGCGCGGGCGTCTCGCCCGCACAACACTGGCACAGCCTCGCCCCTCTCCTCCACCCGGCTCGACCGGCAACGGCGCCACGATTCCGCTTCAGCCGAGCCCATGGGGTTCCCGGCGGCAGGGTGGCCGTGTGCCGCATCACGGGGAAACGGAGCGGCCACCCAACGCAGTGCATGCGGGCGAGACGCCCGCGCTCCCGGAGGGGCGCCTCCTCCCCTCCTTCCTGCTTCACGAGGAGGCACTGCCCCTGCCAATGCGGCAGCGCCGTCCCGCTTCGTGTGTCTTCAGTGAAACACCCAATCGTCAATAAAGACGAACCACGAATGAACACGAATGGACACGAATACCGATGGACCTGCTTGGCTGCGACGCCGTCACGGGAGGAAGGCCGGGAGCGCGAGCGTCTCGCCCGCACAACACTGGCACAGCCTCGCCCATCTCCTCGACCCGGGCTCGACCGGCAACGGCGCCACGATTCCGCTTCAGCCGGGCCTATGCGGTTTCCGCCGGCAGGGTGGCCGGGCGCCGCATCACGGGGAAACGGAGCGGCCACCCAACGCAGAGGATGCGGGCGAGACGCCCGCGCTCCCGGAGGGGCGCCTCCTCCCATCCTTCTTGCTCCGCGAGGAGGCACTGCCCCTGACGATGCGGCAGAGCCGTCCCGCTTCGTGTGTCTTCAGGGAAACACCCAATCCTCTATAAAGACGAACCACGAATGGACACGAAGACCGATGGACCTGCCTGGCTGCGACGACGCCACGGGAGGAAGGCCGGGAGCGCGGGCGTCCCGCCCGCACAACGCTGGCACAACTTCACCCCTCTCCTCCACCCGGCTCGACCGGCAACGGCGCCACGATTCCGCTCAGCCGAGCCCAGTCCGTTCCTGTCGGCAGGGTGGCCGGGCGCCGCATCACGGGGAAACCGAGCGGCCACCCAACGCAGAGGATGCGGGCGGGACGCCCGCGCTCCCGGAGGGGCGCCTCCTCCCATCCTTCTTGCTCCGCGAGGAGGCACTGCCCCTGCCGATGCGGCAGAGCCGTCCCGCTTCGTGTGTCTTCAGTGAAACACCCCATCGTCAATCAAGACGAACCACGAATGAACACGAAGACCGATGGACCTGCCTGGCTGCGACGACGTCATGGGATGAAGGCCGGGAGCGCGGGCGTCCCGCCCGCACAACAGTGGCACAGCCTCGCCCCTCTTCTCGACCCGGCTCGACCGGCAACGGCGCCAGGATTCCGCTTCAGCCGAGCCCATGGGGTTCCCGGCGGCAGGGTGGCCGGGCGCCGCATCACGGGGAAACCGAGCGGCCACCCAACGCAGAGGATGCGGGCGAGACGCCCGCGCTCCCGGAGGGGCGGCTCCTCCCATCCTTCTTGCTCGGCGAGGAGGCACTGCCCCTGCCGATACGGCAGTGCCGTCCCGCTTCGTGTGTCTTCAGTGAAACGCCCCATCGTCAATAAAGGCGAACCACGAATGGACACGAAGACCGATGTGACCTGCCTGGCTGCGACGACGTCATGGGATGAAGGCCGGGAGCGCGGGCGTCCCGCCCGCACAACACTGGCACAGCCTCACCCCTCTCCTCCACCCGGGCTCGACCGGCAACGGCGCCACGATTCCGCTTCAGCCGAGCCCATGGGGTTCCCGGCGGCAGGGTGGCCGGGCGCCGCTTCACGGGGAAACTGAGCGGCCACCCAACGCAGAGGATGCGGGCGAGACGCCCCCGCTCCCGGTGGGGCGCCTCCTCCCATCCTTCTTGCTCGGCGAGGAGGCACTGCCCCTGCCGATACGGCAGTGCCGTCCCGCTTCGTGTGTCTTCAGTGAAACACCCAATCGTCAATAAAGGCGAACCACGAATGGACACGAAGACCGATGTGACCTGCCTGGCTGCGACGACGTCATGGGATGAAGGCCGGGAGCGCGGGCGTCCCGCCCGCACAACACTGGCACAGCCTCACCCCTCTCCTCCACCCGGGCTCGACCGGCAACGGCGCCACGATTCCGCTTCAGCCGAGCCCATGGGGTTCCCGGCGGCAGGGTGGCCGGGCGCCGCTTCACGGGGAAACTGAGCGGCCACCCAACGCAGAGGATGCGGGCGAGACGCCCCCGCTCCCGGTGGGGCGCCTCCTCCCATCCTTCTCGCTCCGCGAGGAGGCACTGCCCCTGCCGATGCGGCAGAGCCGTCCCGCTTCGTGTGTCTTCAGTGAAACGCCCCATCGTCAATAAAGGCGAACCACGAATGAACACGAATAGACACGAAGACCCATGGACTTGCCTGGCTGCGACGACGTCACGGGAGGAAGGCCGGGAGCGCGGGCGTCCCGCCCGCACAACACTGGCACAGCCTCGCCCCTCTCCTCCACCCGGCTCGACCGGCAACGGCGCCACGATTCCGCTTCAGCCGAGCCCAAGCCGTTCCTGCCGGCAGGGTGGCCGGGCGCCGCTTCACGGGGAAACCGAGCGGCCACCCAACGCAGAGGATGCGGGCGGGACGCCCGCGCTCCCGGAGGGGCGGCTCCTCCCATCCTTCTTGCTCGGCGAGGAGGCACTGCCCCTGCCGATACGGCAGTGCCGTCCCGCTTCGTGTGTCTTCAGTGAAACACCCAATCGTCAATAAAGGCGAACCACGAATGGACACGAAGACCGATGTGACCTGCCTGGCTGCGACGACGTCATGGGATGAAGGCCGGGAGCGCGGGCGTCCCGCCCGCACAACACTGGCACAGCCTCACCCCTCTCCTCCACCCGGGCTCGACCGGCAACGGCGCCACGATTCCGCTTCAGCCGAGCCCATGGGGTTCCCGGCGGCAGGGTGGCCGGGCGCCGCTTCACGGGGAAACTGAGCGGCCACCCAACGCAGAGGATGCGGGCGAGACGCCCGCGCTCCCGGTGGGGCGCCTCCTCCCATCCTTCTCGCTCCGCGAGGAGGCGCTGCCCTGTCGATGCGGCAGAGCCGTCCCGCTTCGTGTGTCTTCAGTGAAGCGCCCAATCCTCAAAAAAGACGAACCACGAATGAACACGAATGGACACGAATACCGATGGACCTGCTTGGCTGCGATGACGTCATGGGATGAAGGCCGGGAGCGCGGGCGTCTCGCCCGCACAACGCTGGCACAACCTCACCCCTCTCCTCCACCCGGCTCGACCGGCAACGGCGCCACGATTCCGCTTCAGCCGGGCCTATGCGGTTTCCGCCGGCAGGGTGGCCGTGTGCCGCATCACGGGAAAACCGAGCGGCCACCCAACCCAGAGGATGCGGGCGAGACGCCCGCGCTCCCGGAGGGGGGCGCCTCCTCCCATCCTTCTTGCTCGGCGAGGAGGCACAGCCCCTGCCGATGCGGCAGGGCCGTCCCGCTTCGTGTGTCTTCAGTGAAACACCCCATCGTCAATCAAGACGAACCACGAATGAACACGAATGGACACGAATACCGATGGACCTGCCTGGCTGCGACGCCGTCACGGGAGGAAGGCCGGGAGCGCGGGCGTCCCGCCCGCACAACGCTGGCACAGGCTTACCCCTCTCTCCCACCCGGCTCGAGCGGCAACAGCGCCACGATTCCGCTTCAGCCGAGCCCATGGGGTTCCCGGCGGCAGGGTGGCCGGGCGCCGCTTCACGGGGAAACCGAGCGGCCACCCAACCCAGAGAATGCGGGCGAGACGCCCGCGCTCCCGGTGGGGCGCCTCCTCCCATCCTTCTCGCTCCGCGAGGAGGCGCTGCCCTGCCGATGCGGCAGAGCCGTCCCGCTTCGTGTGTCTTCAGTGAAACACCCCATCGTCAATAAGGACGAACCACGAATGAACACGAATGGACATGAATACGGATGGACCTGCTGGCTGCGACACCGTCACGGGATGAAGGCCGGGAGCGCCTCTCCCGTGTGTCTTCGTCGATTCCGTTTTTTCTTTGGTTTCAGGCAGGCCCTGCCTCCGCCCGGACGGGCGGAAGGAGAGCCGAAGCGCCGTTTCGAGTCAATCGGGGAGGGGGCCCTCCGGCGTGCCGGTATTTGACGGATTGATCTCTACTGGGCGGGCGGGGTCGCGGCGGGGGAGGTCTGAGCCAGGTTGAACCGCTTGATAATGTCCGAGGTGATGTCTACCGAGTTGTCGTTGAACAGAACCTGGCTGTTCTGGCTGGATGAGTTCAGAATCAGGTAGAAGTTGTTCTCCGACGCATATTTTTGAACCTCGGCGGCTATTTTTCTGCCGATCCTGTTGAAGATATCGGTGCGGAGCTGATTGAACTCCCGCTGAGCGTCTTCGGTGGCGCGCTGGAACGAAATCTGCTTTCTTTCCAGGTTCCTGGAGAGGGCCGCTTGCGCCTCCTGGTTCAGGGTGGCTCCCTGACGTTGAATCTGGCCCTGCAGGTCCTGGATTTCCTTCTGCTGCTTGGCAAACTCCTCCTGCTTGGCATCCACTTTCTTCTGCAGATCGGCCATGGCGGCCTTCCCCTCCTCCGACTCGAAGATGGCGCGGTCGATCTGGATGACGCCCACCTTGACCATCTCCTGGCCCTGAATCTGCAATGGACCGATCAATCCAAACAGAAGAAACGGCAAGAATGCGATGATCCCTCGATGCTTCCTGGTCATGACACACAGACTCCTTGTCGATGTTTTGGCGTTGCTCAACACAGATGATGCGGCCCTAGCTTACCAGTCCTTCATTGATTTTTGAAGGGACTCGCCATTTCTTCTATTCAGCCGTGACCAGAGGAAGGTCAACCGGGACGGCCACCAGGAACCCCCCGGTGCGCTCGGTGCTGGTGATCAGGGCCACGGCAATCATGGGCTGGGCGGTGGCGGAATCGATCTCCAGGGGACCGAAGCTGCTCCCCAGACCGAGGTCGCCGAGAACATCGTCGGTGACGTGAAATCCGTTGGGCGGAATCTGAATGCCGCCCTTCAGACCGGTCTCTTCGCCGGTCTCCCTGTCCCTGGCGCGAATCCGGGCGGCTGCGCTGAGGCTGCCCAGGTTCATGATGACCAGCCGGGTCCGAAAGCGTCCCTGGTTGGTGGACGAGCTGAGCAGGAGCCTGGGCGAACCCCGAGCAACTCCGACCTGCAGGGACGGGTCCTGGGTCTGGTTGTCGATCAGGGAAACAAAGCTGTTGAAGGGCCGGTCCGAAACCACGCGCAGCGAGCCCGAGGTGTTGGTGACGGCGTCGGCGCCCATCACGAACCTCAGGACGTCGTTGATTTGAACGAACCCCCGAGGTCCCACCGTGGCCGTGCGCTCCGGGCTGCTCTTCCCTTCCTCGTTGCCCCAGCTTATGGAAACGGTGGCTTCCTGCTGTTCAAGGTTCCGGATCCCGAGATTGGTCCGAAACTGCGAGGTGTCGGAGACCAGGGGAAAGTAATTGACGAATCCCATGGAGACGATTTCGAGGGCATCGCGCGGAGGGTTGACCACCAGCAGGGTGTTGTTGTTGGGATTGGCCGAAACGTGGGTAGGATTGGAGCCCACGAAGACCGATGAAGTGGTGATCTTGCGCAGGGTGGCCGGATCGATCAAGCTGAACGTTCTGGTCTCGGGCAACAGGGCGGCGACAAGCCCGGTCTTGGAATTGATGGCTACCGACCCGGGAGAGATGTTCAACGCCACCAGGCCCGCCAGGGTCGTGGGGACGCCCGAGGTGTCCAGCACGGCGACGGCCCGACCGGGACCCAAGGCGACCACGGCCCGTTCCAGTTCCCCGCTTTGAACCACTTCCAGCGGCCCGCTGCCCAGGAAGATGCTGCCCACCACGGTAGCGATTTTCCGTTCGAGGTTGTAACGGACCATCTGCAGGCTGGCGTCACCGTGAGTGGCCACCAGGGCCAGGTCGTTCTTCTGGTCGTAAGCGACGCTGATGGGGTTGGACCCGACCGGGATCGGCGCCGGTAACACCGGGGTATTGGTGTCCAGATCCAGCAACTGCAGACCGTTGGCGTTCACCAGGGCGATGACGGCGATGTTGTTTTCGGTGTCGATGGCGACGCTCCGGGGCCCCGCTCCCCCCGCTCCGACGGAAACCACCGCTTCAGTGGCCCGGCACTCCGGGGTGATGCCATCGTCCTCGTCGTCGCCACCGGCCAGGCACTCGTGATTCAGATTGACGATGGAAACGTTGTCGCTCCCGGTATTGACAACCACCGCCTTGCCGGTGATCTCGTTCACCGCCACCGCCAGGGGCAAGGCCACCGGCATGGGTCGGCCCTCCCCATCCAGGAAGGGATCGCCGTTACCGTCCACATACAGTGGGATCCTCTTGTAGGTAGGAGCCGCCTTGCTCAGGTTGACCACGTACAACTCCCTGGAGTTGCGACCCACCACCAGGGCCTGGTTGCTGCTCGGCCTCACCAGCGAATAGACCGGAAAGGTCCCGGGAGAAAAGAGTACCTCCTGCGCCCACCCGCCCAGAGGGGCGCACGCCAGCAGCAGTGCCAGGAAACCGAAGAAATGCTTCATGAAGGTGTGTCCTTGTATGACAGTCGCATCGACAAACTCAGAAGGTCCGGCCCACCGAGAATTTGATGTCGCTGCGCTTTTCGAAGATGATGGGAATCGGGGCGGCTCCGGTCGGATTCGGCACGAACTCATTGAACCGCAAGGGGTTGTATCCGAAAATCAGACGAAAGGGGGCGTTGACCACCGGCATGATGATCTGGAGCTCGATCCCCGTGCTGGCCCTCCAGTCGTCTGTCCCCGGAATGACCTGCACTTCCTCCCCGGCTCTGACGGGCCGGAAGGCCCCATCCTCCAGCACCACCAGCCCCGCAGTGGAATTGTCGGCAATGGTCAGGGCCGCCCGCCTCATGACCCAGGATCGTCCGATATCGAAAAAAGGCGCCAGCGTAACCGGACCCATGATCGGAATCCGATACTCCAGGTTGTAGACCACCTGGGAGTCTCCGCCCACGAACTGAAAGCTGCTGAAATAGCGGGGTTGCTGCCTCACCACATTCTGGCCCGTCAGGGGATCGATCTGGGGAGTGCCGTCCGGATTGAGCACGGGCACCGTTTCGGTCCTCTCGAAGGTCGTGAGAGCCAGAGGGCTGATGAGGCGAATATCGAAGCCGCGAATGCTGTCCTCGCCTCCGATGAACTGCCGGTCGAAGACGGGAGGCTGCAAGCCGTCGAAACCGCTGACGAAGGAGAACAGGCCGCGCATTCCGATGGTGTTTCTGCCCTTGTTGACCGGCTTGAACCACTTGGCTTCCACCGTGGGCCGCACGATGTTGGCGCCTCCCCTCAGCACCGGCCCCCCGGTGAACTGCAGGTAGAGGGAGAAACTCTTGCCCCGGGTGGGCTGAAAGGGGTTGTTGACGGTGTTGTAGGTGAGCGACGGGGTGATGGTGCTGCGCACCAGGCCCTCGAAAGCCGTCCGGCCGGAGAAGCGGTCGGCCGGCCAGAGCGCGCTGAAGAAGGACTCGTTCTCGTTGGAGCTGAACCCGGTCGAGGACTTGTCCAATCCGTAGCTGATGCCGAAGTGGGTGAAGGGACGGACCGGATAGCTGGCGAAAGTGGTGAACCCGGTGCTGTTCTGGGAGAACAGCTCCGACCCCAGCGGCACCAGACCGCTGAAAAAACCCAGGGTGTCGGCTTCGTGAAAGCTGTAGCGTCGATGGAACACCGTAAAGCCGGTGGTCAAGGGCCGATCGCGGAAGTAGGGCTCGGTGAAGCTGAAGACATACTGGGAGGCCCGGGTCCCCCCCTGGGCCTGGATGCTGATGGACTCGCCGTGACCCATGAAGTTGTTGGTGGAGTAGCCGGCGCCGATGAAACTGCCGCCGAAGCCGCTGGTGCCTCCCGAAAAGGAGATCGAATTCTTGCCCTTTTCCTTCACCTTGAGGACGACGTCGACCTGACCGGTCTCTTCCTCTCCGGCCGTGACCTGGGGCTTGATCTCCGCGTCTTCCTCGGCCTTGAGCTCGTCGAAGTAGCCGAGCTGGTTCAACCTCAGCACGCTCACGTCCCACAAATGAGTGTTGAATATCTCGCCTTCCCGAACCAGGATTTCCCGCCGGATCACCTTGTCCCGGGTGGTGGTGTTGCCCACGAAATCCATGCGCCTCAGGAAGAACTGCTTGCCCTCTTCGAAGTCGAAGACGACGTTGACCACCTTTTCGACCTCGTCCACCTCTTGTCTCGGGATCGGAGTCCAATTGATATAGCCCTGGGAGCCATAAATCTTCTTGAGGTTGTCGAACCCCTCCCGGATCAGCTCTCCGTTGAAGACCTCTCCCTCCTTCATGCCGAGCACCCTCAAGAGGATCCTGTCCTCGAACAGGGTATTGCCGGTGAACTGCAGGTCGCCCACCCGGTATTGATCGTTCTCCTCCAGGTCGACGTCGATGAAGACGCGCTTCGCCATCTTGCGCCGGAAGGGAATCGGAAACCATGACCAGCGCCGCACGTCCCGCACCTCGACCCTGGGCTCGTTGATCAGGAGCTTGATGTGGCCCTTCTCGTGGTACTTGGCGCGGACCCCCAGTTCCAGAGAACCCTCCAACCTGCGCCGCTCATACTTGGACTTGCCGGTCCAGAACGACATGAACCCGGTCTCCTTGAGGAACTTCATCGACTTGCGCAGTTCCTTGTCCGAGTAGACGGTGTTGCCGTGAAAGTCGATCTTCTCCACCTTGACCTTGGGGCCTTCCTCGATCACGAAGGTGAGCAGCTTGGAGTTGGGCGGGACATCCTCCGTTCTGTAGCTGATCTCGGCGTACTGGCGGCCCTTCTCGGCCAGGAGATCGGTCAAGACCACGATGGCTCGCTGAATCTTGGTGGGGTCGAAGGGGGTTTCGATCCCGACACCCACCTTCTCCTCCTGGTATTTTTCCAATACCTCGGTCTGAGTCGCCGATTTCAGCCCTTCATATTCGATACTCCGGATCATGGGCCGTTCCTGCACCCAGAAGATCACGATCTTGCCCTGGTCGCCATCCTCCAACTCGATCCGAACGTCGTCAAAGTACCCGGTCTCCCAAACGGTTCGAAAGTCGCGCCGCAGCAACGCCGGATCCAGAAAGTCGTTGGGCTTGGAGAGAACGTGGAACTTGACCGTTTCCTGGGGAACCCTTCTGGTTCCTCGTACTTCGATGTTTTCGATGATTTCTCTCTTCTGAGCCCAGGCCTGCCCCTGCCATCCGCACAGCGCCCACAGGAGCGCCCCACACGCAACGAGGAATTTCTTACCCATTGCTGCCTCCACCATGCGGCTGAACGAAAAAGTGCATTGTTGCCGGAAGCCCTTGGAAACGAATGTAGGATGCGGATTGCGGGGAATTATTTGTATAGCAGAGAGGTCTCGATGATTGTTTTTTTCAGATCGCGATAGTAAAGGCCCTTATCCACCTCGTAGATCTCGATTTCAGAGCCCGGCTCGACGTCTCCCTGAATGAGGGCTTCGGATAACGGGTCCTCCACGTACCGTTGCAGGGCCCGGCGCAGAGGCCTGGCGCCGTAAGACCGGTCATGGCAGGTTTTTTCGAGGATCCAACGGGTGGCGTCGGGGGTCAGGGAGATCTTGACGTTCTTGGCCACCATGCTGGCATTGATCTGATTCACCAGCAACTCGACGATCTGTTCCAGGTCGTCATCCGTCAGCGAATTGAAGACGATGACCTCGTCCAGCCGGTTGATGAATTCCGGATTGAAGGCCTTCCTGACCTCGGAGAGAACCATCTCCTCCATCCTGGCCTCGTTGACATCCCGGTTGGCGCCGTGAAATCCGAGCTGATGCTTCTTCTCCAGGAAGCGGGCCCCCAGGTTGGAGGTCATGATGATGATGGTGTTCTTGAAGTCGACCGTATTGCCGAGCCCGTCGGTAAGCTGTCCGTCCTCGAAAACCTGGAGCAGGATGTTGAACAGATCCTGATGGGATTTTTCGATCTCGTCGAGCAGGATGATGGAATAGGGCGCCCTCTTGACCCGCTCCGTCAGTTGCCCTCCCTCTTCGTACCCCACGTAGCCCGGCGGCGAACCGATGAACTTGGAGACCGAGTGCTTCTCCATGTACTCCGACATGTCGAACCGGATCAGGGCCTTCTCGGTGCCGAACAGGAAGTGCGCCAGCGAGCGGGCCACCTCGGTCTTGCCCACGCCGGTAGGCCCGAGGAACAGAAAGGAACCCACCGGACGGTTGGGACTCTTGAGCCCGGCCCGAGACCGGCGTATGGCCCTGGCCAGGGCTCCGATGGCCTTGTCCTGGCTGATGACGCGCTTGTGGAGCTCCTCCTCGATGCGCATCAGCTTGGCCATCTCCTCCTCCTTGATGGCCGTCACGGGAATGCCCGTCCACTTGGCGACAACGCTCTCGACGTCTTCCCGGGTCACCGTGCCGCCGCCGGAGTCGTCCAGGTTGAATTTTTCCTGAATCGACCGCAACTGTTCCAGGGCCATGCGCTCCTCGTTGCGATAGATCTCCGCCTTTTCGAACTCGTGGTTGGAGATGGCCGATTCCATGCGGGCCACGATCACCTTGATCTTCTTCTGAATCTCGGTCATCTCCTTGGGAAGGCTGTCCTGGCGCAGCTTGACCCTGGCGCCGGCCTCATCGATCAGATCGATGGCCTTGTCCGGCAGGAAACGATCCGGAATGTAGCGATTGGCCTGATAGACGGCGGTTTCGATAGCCGCCGAGTCGTAGCTCAACATGTGAAACTTTTCGTATCGCTCCTTGACCCCGTTGAGAATACGCACCGCTTCCTCTTCCGTGGGAGGCGGAACCTTGACGGCCTGAAACCGTCTTTCCAGCGACCGGTCCTTTTCGATGGACTTGCGGAACTCCGACGGCGTGCTGGCGCCGATGCACTGGATCTCGCCGCGGCTCAATGCCGGCTTCAGGATGTTGGCGGCGTCCAGCGACCCCTCCGCCGAGCCGGCGCCCACCAGGGTATGCAGCTCATCCACGAAGACGATCGCATTCCGATTCTCGATCAGCTCCTTCATGATCGTCTTCAGCCGTTCCTCGAACTGCCCCCGGTACTTGGTGCCGGCCACGATCAGGGAAAGATCGAGAGCCAGAATCCGCTTGTCGGCCAGGTAGCTGGGGACCTCGTTCTCGACGATTCGCTGCGCCAGGCCCTCGACGATGGCCGTCTTGCCGACGCCGGGCTCGCCGATCAGAACCGGATTGTTCTTGGTGCGCCGGCAGAGGATCTGGATCACCCGCTCGATCTCGTTCTCTCGGCCCACCAGGGGATCCAGAGTGCTTTCAACGGCCAACCGGGTCAAATCTCGACTGAATTCCGACAGCAGCGGCGTTTCCCTGGACCGGCTGACCATGGGCTTTTCCGAGTGGGTGCGACTCAGCTCCTCGCGGAGCGAAGTCAACTTCAGCCCTCGTTCATGCAGTATCTCGGCGGCCAGGCACTTGTCTTCGCGAAGAATCCCCAACAGCAGGTGTTCGGTCCCGATATGCCGGTGGCGCAGGCGTTCAGCCTCGTCGGCCGCAAAGGTGAGGATTCGCTTGCATTCCGTACTCAGGGGAAGGTCGATCGAGGTCGGCACCTTCTCCCGAATGATGGTTCGTCCCTCGATGTCTTTCTTGATGGAATCGATGGAGGAATGAGAGCGCAGGAAGCGGTTGGTCAGGCTCTTGTCCTCTCTCATCAGGCCCAGCAGAAGGTGTTCGGTCTCGATGGAGGGGCTTCCGAATTGGCTGGCTTCGTACCGGGCGAAAAAGATCACCCTTCTGGCTTTTTCGGTGTATCTCTCAAACATGAGCACCGCTGACGGCTTCCAGGCTGCCGTTCTCCAGCTTCACAATTCGGTCGCACTTGGAGGCTATTCTAGCATTGTGCGTGACAACGATGGAAGTTTGTTTTTTAGCGCGCTGGATTTCGTGAAAAAGCTCGAAAACCCTTGTCCCTGTTCGGCTATCGAGGTTTCCGGTGGGCTCGTCGGCCAGCACCAGGCGAGGCTGATTCACCAGGGCTCTGGCGATGGCGACCCGCTGCTGCTCGCCCCCCGACAACTCCCCCGGACGATGATGCAGCCGCCTTTCCAGACCCACCAGGGCAAGCATCTCCCTCCCCTCCCGTTCGTCCCGCCAGGCGCCGGAAATCCTCTGCGGCATGCTGACGTTCTCCAGCGCCGAGAACTCGGGAAGCAGGTTGTGAAACTGAAAGACGAACCCCACCGAGGACCTCCGGAACCGGGCCAGGCCGTCGGCGTCCAGATCCTGCAGGTCGCCCCCCTCGAATCGAACCGACCCGCTGGTGGGGCGGTCCAGGCCGCCCAGGATATGGAGCAACGTGCTCTTGCCGGAACCCGACTGGCCGACCACCGCCACCAACTCTCCCGGACTGACCGTCAGGTTCAGCCCCTTCAGCACTTCCAGCCGCTGGCCCGGCATGAAATAGAACTTGTCCAGCTCCCGGACCTCGATGGCAGGCGCCGAACCCGGGGCGCCGGCGATGGAGTCGGCCGACCGGGCGCCCGCTCCCTGGCCGGCGTTGCGGGTGAGGGCCGATCGAGGCGTTCTCCCGGAAGTCGCCCGGGGCGAATCGCTACTCATGGCGCAACGCCTCCACCGGGTTCAGTTCCGCAGCCCGCCCCGAGGGATAGAGGGTGGCTGCAAAGCTGACCATGACGGCGGATGCCGCCACCACCACTCCGTCAGCCGCCGACAGGTTGAAGGGAACGTGAGTCATGGAATAGATATCGGCCTGCAACCCGATCAACCGGTACCGGTCGCAGATCCAACAGACGGTGTAGCCCAGAACCAGCCCCCAGAACGAACCAACGACCCCGATGGTCACCCCTTGCAGGACAAAGATCTTGCGGATGGCTTTCCGGGTCGCTCCCATGGACATCAGCACGGCGATGTCCCGGGTCTTTTCCATCACCATCATGGTGAGGGTGGTGACGATGTTCAAGGCCGCCACCAGGACGATCAGCCCGATGGTCACCACCATCACCAGCCTCTCCAGGCGCAGCGCCTCGAAGACGGGGCGGTTCAATTCCTTCCAGTCGATCGTCTCGAAGCCGGAACCCAGGACCTGCTCGACTTGCAGAGCGATGCGGTCGACCTGGTGGATGTCCTCCACCCGGCACTCGATCACCGAGACCCGGCCGCCGGTCCCCAGCGCTCTCTGGGCCGAGGGAAGCGAGGTAAACGCCCATTGGGCATCGAAGTCGTAGAGCCCCGACCGATAGATGGCAACCACCTCGAACCGCCGCCTCAGGGGAAACTCGCCCAGAGGGGTCAGGGCGGTCTCATCGCTGAACAGGCTGACCCTATCCCCGACCAGGAGGCCCAGGCGTTCGGCCAGCTCGATACCGACCGCCAGGCGGTCCTCCGTTCGACTCTCTTCGCTGCCGGCCAGTCGACCCAGGTCCCCATGGCGAACCTGGAAGAACTGGCCCCGCACCAGGGGATCGCCGACGGCGATGCCCTTGAGCATGACGCCGTCCTGACGCGAACCGGTGCTCATCAGCACCGGCCCGTACAAGGCGGCCGAAGCGCTGCGGATGCCCGCAACCTCTCGAATCCTGGAGGTCACTTCCTCGGGATTCTCGATGCCCTCGCTGCCGAGGACCGGTTTGACGTTGAGATGGGCCGTGCCCCTGAGCAACTTGTCCTGCAGGTTCTCCCGGAATCCGGAACTGATGGAGAGGGCCACGATCATGGCGGCCACCCCTGCCGTCACGCCCAGGATGGAAATCAGGGTCACCACCGAGATGACCGTCTGCTTGCGGCGTGCCCGAAGATAGCGCCAGGCCACAAACCACTCGAAGGTCTTCATGGGCGCTTCTTTTCCGGGCGCAGCAGGGGAAAGAGGATGACGTCCCGGATCGAAACCGAATCGGTAAAGAGCATGGTGAGCCGATCGATGCCGATCCCCTCCCCGGCGGTGGGAGGCATCCCGTAGCGAAGGGCTCGGACGTAGTCCTCATCCATCCGGTGGGCTTCCTCGTCCCCCTTGTCGCGTTCGACCGCCTGAGCCTGGAAACGCCGCTTCTGCTCCTCGGGGTCATTGAGCTCGCTGTAGGCGTTGGCGATTTCCATCCCTCCGATGTAGAGCTCGAACCGTTCCACCAGCGAGGGGTCGTCGGGCCTGGTCTTGCTGAGGGGAGAAAGCTCGATGGGATAGTCGTAGATGATGGTCGGCTGAATCAGGTGCCTTTCCACCACCGCGTCGAACAGGCCCGCCCACATCAGGCCTCTCGAATCCCCGGGCTTGCAGTTCACCGGCTCGAGCCCGCTGGATCGCGCATGGTCGTTCCAACTCCGGCAGAGCCGGGCCAGGCCCGCGAGTGATTCCAGCTCCTCCGACCGAGGAACCGGCAGGGCATCGCCGGGCCAGAACTTGCGGATGGATTCCTTCATGGAGTAGCGCGCCCACTTTCGCAGGCAGATCCGAACCCCGTTGAACTCGAACTCCGGACTTCCCAGAATCTCCTGGGCCAACTGCGTCAACAGGTCCTCGGTCAGGTCCATCAGCTCGCGATAGCCGCTGTAGGACTGATAGAACTCCAGCATGGTGAATTCAGGGTTGTGCTGGGTCGAGATTCCCTCGTTGCGAAAGTTCCGGTTGATCTCGTAGACCCGTTCCAGTTGCCCCACGACCAGTCGCTTCAGGTAGAGCTCCGGCGCCACCCTGAGATAGAGCGGCATGCCGAGCGCATTGTGGAAGGTGCGGAAGGGACGCGCAGTGGCTCCACCGGCGACCGGCTGCATCATGGGAGTTTCCACTTCGACGTAGCCCCGCTGGTCCAGGTAGTCCCGAATGCCCCTGATGATCCGGCTGCGGGTGACGAAGACCTCCCTCACGCCCGGATTGGCGATCAGGTCCAGGTAGCGTTGGCGATAGCGGATTTCGATGTCGCTGAGCCCATGCCACTTCTCCGGCAGCGGCAGCAGGGACTTGGCCAGGAATTCCATGCCGGTGGCATGCACGGTAAGCTCTCCGGTCCGGGTTCGAAACAGAAATCCCTCGACGCCCAGGAAGTCTCCGACATCCAGGAGTCGATAGAGTCCGAAGAGACGTTCGCCCACGCCGTCCCGCCGGATGTACGCCTGCAAGCGGTGCTCACCGTCGGACAGGTTCAGGAAACCGGCCTTCCCCTTGCCGCGAATGGCCACCACCCGGCCGCAAACGCGCACGGTGACGGGCTGCGATTCCAGCGTTTCCTTGGACGAATCCCGGTGCTGCTCCAGGATCTGACGCAGAGAATGGGTGGAGGAATAGGCGTTGGGGTAGAGGGGGCAGCCCAGAGCCTTGATCTTGTCCAGCTTGGCGACTCGTTGCGCAACCAGAGTCTGCTCGGTATTGGATGGGCTCAAGGCTCCCCGCCCCCCTCGGTGGCGACTTCCTTGTGGATGCTGTCCAGGATGCCGTTGACGAATTGGATGGCCTCCGAGGTGCTGAACCGGCGGGCAATCTCCAGGGCTTCGTTGATGGCGACCACCCTGGGGGTTTGGGGTTCGTACAGCAACTCGAAGGTGGCCAGCCGCAGGACGTTCCTGTCGACAGCGGCCATGCGGGGCAGGCGCCAATGGTCGGCGTGGCGGGCCAGCAGAACGTCGATCTGAGCGATATGGCGGACAGTGCCGCCGGCGAGATGGTCGGCGAAGGCCCGGGTATCAGCCTCGGAATCCCGGTTCAGGGTCCAGAAGGTCCTGCGGACATCGTTGAAGGACACCTTGGACAGGTCCCATTGAAACAGCATCTGCAGCGCATGCTCCCGCCCCTGCCTTCGTCCGCCCATGGATCGAAATCCTCAAGAGCCGCTCCGGAATTCTCTCTACTTGAATTGCTTCAGAAGATTGGCCATTTCGACGGCCGACATGGCCGCCTCGAATCCCTTGTTGCCCGACTTGAGCCCCGCCCGGTCGATGGCTTGTTCCACGCTCTCCGCCGTCAGCACGCCGAAGGCCACCGGCACCTCCGAATCCAGGGAGACCGACCCGATTCCCTTGGTGACCTCGCTGCAGATATAGGTGAAGTGGGGAGTTTCTCCCTGAATCAGAGTCCCCAGGCAGATCACCCCGTGATACTTTCCGCTGCCGGCCGCCTTCTTGGCCGCCAGGGGGATCTCGAAAGATCCGGGCACCATGATCACGTCGATATCGCCTTCAGCCGCTCCGGTTCGAGTCAGCGCATCCAGAGCGCCTTCCAGCAGCCGGTGGGTCACAAAATCATTGAAGCGGCTCAGCACGATGGCGAAGCTGAGCCCCGAGGCATTCAGATTTCCCTGGATCGTGTTCCCCACGCTGCGCCTCCTGCGACGGGACCGCCCGGGTCGGACTGCCGGGCAACCCTCCGATCTCAAAGCTGCCAAGCCAAAAAAGGCCCCAGGATCATAGCAGCTTTTCACCTGAAGCGCGGCCCGTATTTGTCACCGGCCCGCCGGGTGGACCCTGTGATCGTCACTCACCGGCCGGGGAGTCTGCCCCCCCGGGCGCCGACCGGAACGGACGTTCCTGAAACAAACGCGGGTGAACTACAAAGGCAAAAAAATCCACGAAGACACACGAAGAACGACGAAGGGCCACCAAGGCGTTGGAGAAGGCTCGAGAAGGATAGTTGAGCCTTTTGCAAAAGGCTCCACCCTTGGTGACTTTTGTGCCTTTTGTGGTTGACACGCATTTCTCACCACACCAGGGCGGGGGCGGGACTTGCCTACCACAGCGGGCTCCCATAAGATGGCCTCCCGGACTTCCGCAACCCCCCGAGGAATCTTGCCCCATGCTGCCTCAACGCCTGCGCTGGAAGCTGCGCATCGTCGCCCGGCAACTGGAAATGCGTCTCGACTACTGGAAAAATCTCTGGCGCGGCACCCGGGTCACCACCAGGATGTGTCCCTCCTGCCGGGCTCTGGTCGGCGCAAAGGAGTCCGTCTGCTCCCTCTGCGGAGCCAGGCTCCGCCGGCGACCCAGCGGTCTGGGCAAGCTGCTGGCCAACGTCCTGCCCCAGTACACGCCGGTCTCTTACGGCCTCCTCACCGCCAATTTCCTCGTCTTCCTGGCCATGTTCGCCACCGAGCAGCAGGGCGAGGCCACCGATTTCGGCCGGCTCCTGACCGGGGGAAACCGGCAGGCCCTGGTGGCCTGGGGAGCCGACGTGGCCGTCCTGGTGGCCCAGGGCCAATGGTGGCGGCTGGTATCGGCCATCTTCATCCACATCGGCATCATCCACCTGCTGTTCAACTCCTATGCCCTGATGTTCATCGGCCCGCTGCTGGAAGAGCTCCTGGGCAAGGAACGGTTCCTGACCTTCTACCTGGCCACCGGGGTCATCGGCTTCGCCGTAAGCAACTGGTACTACCCGCCCTGGCTGGTGACCGCCGGCGCCTCGGGAGCCGTCTTCGGCATGATCGCCATGGCGGTGGTCCTCTCCCGGCGCTGGGGGGCCTGGGGCAAGATATTGCAACAACAACTGTTCCACTGGATTATTTACGCCTTCGTCTTCGGCCTCTTCATCGGAGCCAACAACGCCGCCCACCTTGGGGGCGCACTGGCAGGCGCCGCCCTGGCCTTCGCGCTGCCCAACCCCAATCGGCGGCAGGAAACATCCTTCCAGGACTTGTTGTGGCGGGTGCTCTACTGGGCCGGCCTGGCGGTTATCGCCCTGTCTCTCCTCCTGGCCTTCCTGAATCGGCTCGAACCGTAGACCGATAGCGGCGGGAAACCGGCCTCCAAGCTGGGCTATAATGCGACGTCATGGCCGTTGAAACCTCCGAACCGGGCTTCCCCCGGACCGAGATCCGCAAGCAACTGGTGGACCTGCTGGGCATCGACAGGGTTCTCCACACCCCTGAAGAGCTGCTGGTCTATGAATGCGACGGGTTGACCCTCCATTCCCGCATGCCCGATTTCGTGGTCTTCCCAGACTCGACCCGGGAAGTGATCGAGGTCGTCAGGCTCGCCGGCCGGCACGGGATTCCCTTTCTGGCCAGAGGCGCCGGCACCAGCTTGAGCGGGGGAACCATTGCCGCCGAGGGCGGCATCGTCCTGGAGCTTTCCGGGATGAATCGGATCCTGGAGATCGACCTGGAGAATCGGCTGGCCCGGGTTCAGCCGGGAGTCGTCAACCAGCACGTCACCCGAGCGGTGGAAGCCGACGAGTTCTACTATGCGCCGGACCCGTCGAGCCAAGTGGCCTCGACCATCGGAGGCAACGTCGCCGAAAATGCCGGCGGACCCCATACGCTCAAGTACGGCGTCACCACCAACCATGTGCTGGCGCTGGAAGCGGTGTTGCCGGACGGCGAAGTCTACCGCCTGGGAACCGCCGCCGGAGACCCGGTCGGTTTCGACCTGGTGGGAACCTTCGTCGGTTCCGAGGGAACCCTGGGAATCGCGACGGAAGCCACGGTTCGCCTGCTGCACGCGGCGCCGGCGGTGAAGACGCTCCTGGCCGTCTACGACTCGGTTTCGGAAGCAACCCGGACGGTTTCCGGCATCATCGCGCGGGGGATCGTCCCCGCCGCCCTGGAAATGATCGACAAGAACACCATTCAGGCCATCGAAGCCGGAGTCTACGCCAGCGGCATTCCCCAGGACGCCGCGGCCGTGCTGCTGATCGAAGTGGACGGGCTGGAGGCCGGCATCGAGCAGCAACTGGAGGAAATCCTGGAGGTCATTCGATCCGGGCAGGTACGGGAGGTACGGGTCGCAGGCTCGGCCGATGAGCGCAAGAAGCTGTGGGCGGCGCGAAAGAACGCCTTCGGCGCCTATGGGCGCATCAGTCCGAACTACTACACCATGGACGGCGTGATTCCGCGGAGCAAGCTTCCGCAAGTCCTGGGCCGCATCGAGAGCCTGGGCCGGGAATACGGTCTGCGGATGGCCAACGTGTTTCATGCCGGGGACGGAAACCTGCATCCCATCATCCTCTACGACATCGCCCGGGACGATGCCCGGGAAAAGGTCATGGCGCTGGCCGGCGCCATCTTGCGCTGTTGCATCGACGTGGGAGGAACCTTGAGCGGCGAGCACGGAATCGGTCTGGAGAAGAGAGAATTCATGCGGTTGTTCTTCAGCGAGGCCGACCTGGAGGTGATGGAACGGCTCAAGCAGGTCTTCAATCCCGACAATCTGGCCAATCCGCAAAAGATCTTTCCCATGCGGCGCGGGTGCGGGGAGATGTCGTCGCTCTCGGAAGACAGCCGCGATCGTCTCGGCCGGTTCCAGGAAGACCCGGAGTTCGTGCGGTTCTGACAGGGCCGCTCCGGACGGCCGGCTCGCCGCACACGGGACCGGCGTCAACCATGGCGGGACCGGGTTCAGGATCTCGAGGTCTTTCAGTGTCGAAGGATTCCCCAGCGACCGAGGCCGATTCCCAGGCCTCTTTCTCCCTGCCTGCTTCCCGACTGGAAGCCTTCACCGTGCAGGGGAAGCGGCCCCGGCGGGCCGCCGCTCCGCGAACGCCCGAGGAGGTCGGCGAACTGCTGCGCGCGGCTCATCGCGAGCACTGGGCCGTCGTTCCCTATGGCGCCGGGAGCCGTCAGGACCTCGGGAACCCTCCCGAGCGCTTCGACCTGGCTCTGGCAACCACTCGCCTGGACCGAATCCCTGAATACGAGCCCCAGGACCTGGTGGTGAGGGTGGAAAGCGGGTGCCGCCTGGCGCGGCTGCAAGAACTGCTGGCGGCCGATCGCTTGTGCCTGCCCCTGGACCCCCCCGCCTACCGGCAGACGACCCTGGGAGGGATGGTGGCCACCAACGCCAGCGGACCGGGGCGATTCGGCCATGGGACCCTGCGCGACTACCTGCTCGGAGTCGGCGTCGTCCAGGCGGACGGGTCCCGGACCCGTTTCGGCTCGAGAGTGGTCAAGAACGTCACCGGATATGACATGTGCAAGCTCTATGCGGGCTCGTTCGGCACCCTGGGCGTCTTTTCCGATTTCTACTTCAAGCTCAAGCCCCTTCCGCCCGTGGAGAAGACGGTCATCGGCCTCTTCAGCAAACTCCCTCCGGTGGGAAGCGCCTTGAGCCGGCTGCTGCGTTCCCCCTTGACTCCCATTGCCGTCGAGTTCCTCAACGGCGGCGCCTCGGGCCGGCTGGACCGGAAGCTGGACTGGAGCGGAAAGATTGCAGGCTATGCCCTGGTGGTCAAGTTCGGAGACCTGGAGGCGGCCGCCAACTGGCAGGTCGAGGAACTGAAGGAGATCTGGGGTTCCTGCCTGGACGGGGACGTGCCGGTCAGCGACTCCCCCGAGCAGGCCCGGCTCTGGGACTGCTTGCGGGAGGACCACTTCTGCCTGGCGGAACCCCCGCTGGAAAGCGCCCGGCTCAAGGTCAACGTCCTCCCCAGTCAACTGGTCCGGTGGATCGAGGAGATCGAGAGGCGCTTGTCCGAAGCCGAGGCTCCCTTCTTCCTGAGAGCCCACGCGGGAAGCGGGGTGATCCGAATCCACTGTCATCTCGATCCTGCAACCCCTCGGGTGGAGAGGCTGGCGGGACTGATCGAGAGGTGGCGGGGCTCATTGAAGGCGGTACGCGGCAGCGTGGTGATCGAAAAGGGTCCCGCCGGCCTGAAGAGCCGGGTCGATGCCTGGGGCTATCGATACAAGGACCTGGAGTTGATGAGGCGGATCAAGAACCGGCTCGACCCCCGGGAGATCCTGAACCCGGGAAGATTCGTGGTTTGAACCCGGCCGGCCCGGGCGCCGCCTGCGCCGTTAACCGGCCGGGCATCGGTCCTGGCCGTGAGGCTTCAGACATCCGAGGAACCCATGGAATCACCGACCCATCCACATCAGGCAGGCCGCGCCGCCCCGGCGGACTTGACTCCTCAATGCGTCCACTGCGGGCTTTGCCTGCAGGCCTGTCCGACCTACGTCGAGCTGGGAAGAGAGGCCGACTCGCCCAGAGGCCGCATCTACCTCATGCAAGCCCAGCAGCGCGGCAGGTTGCCGGTCGCCGGCAGTTTCTCCCAGCACATCTCCGCCTGCCTGGACTGCCGCGCCTGCGAGTCGGCTTGCCCTTCAGGCGTGCCCTACGGCGAACTGGTGGAGCAGGCCCGTGAGATCGTCGAGCAACAACTGAAGCGCCCCCTGCTGGTGGAGGCCCTGCGCCGCTACGTCTTCGGCCGGGTTTTCCCCTCTCCCCGGCTCCTGCGGCTCCATTTTCACCTGCTGCGCCTCTACCAGCGCCTGGGCTTGCAGGCACTGTTTCGGGGGCTGGCTTCCCTGAAGCTGATCCCGTCGCGGCTGGCCGGCCTGGAACGGTTGCTTCCCGACCTTGGAGGACGCGCCGCCCCGGTTGAACTCGGAACTGTCTTCAGGGGCGCCGGGGCCACCCGGGTGCGAGTGGGACTGGTCACCGGGTGCGTCATGAACGAAATCTTCGCCGACATCCACCGGGCCACCATTCGAGTCCTGCAACGAAACGGTTGCGAGATCGTCGTCCCCTCCTCCCAGGTCTGCTGCGGCGCTCTCCACGCCCACGCCGGCATCACGGCGACTGCCCGGGAGATGGCGAAAAAAAACATTCAGGCCTTCGAGCAGGCCGGCGTCTCGGCGGTCGTCGTCAACGCGGCCGGCTGCGGCGCCAAGCTCAAGGAGTACGGGACCCTTCTCGCCGGCGATCCCGAGTTCTCATCCCGAGCCCGGTCCTTCAGCCAAGGAGTCGTGGACATTTCGGAGTTTCTGGACGGGCTGCCGGTTCTCTCCCCGCCGGGTCGGCTGGAATTGACGATCGCCTACGACGACCCCTGTCACCTGCTGCACGCCCAGAGGATTGCGGCGGCGCCGCGGCGCCTGCTGCAGCAGATTCCGGGGCTGAAGCTGCTGGAGCTGCGCCATCCGGACCAATGTTGCGGGAGCGCGGGGATTTACAACATCACGCACCCCGAATTGTCGATGCGGATCCTGGAGCGCAAGATCGAGGACATCGAGCAGTGCGGGCCGGCGGTGGTGGCCACCGGAAACCCCGGGTGTCTCCTTCAGATCGCCAACGGACTGCGGCTGGCCCGCCTGCATCACATCCAGGTGATGCACCCCATGGAGATCCTGGATCGCGCCTACGGATCAGCCTCCGCGGGAAACGGCCGCAATCCCGGCTGAACCACCGAGATCTCCTGTGGTAAGGTGTGTCGGAGAGGCGTCGTCCTCAGGGAAGAAGCGAACGGCGACCGCCTGTCGGCGAACGGAACCCGGGCTCCACCATGCATGAGCTTGAACCGATTCCAACCGGTTCGGCCGGAAGGCAGGACCGCCACCTTGGGGTCAGGATGCAGGCCGACGTCCTGAAGGAGTTTCTGCGAGTCATCGCCCGCAAGAAAAGGGCGGTGTTGCTGGACGTTGGCGTTCCAACAGGAGCCAACGTCGAGTTTTTCTTCGGACGTGAAGTCAAGCTGTACGTGGAAGACCTGCTGGAGGCTTACTCGAAACCCGAATACTCGACCTCGTCCGGTAATCAACGGGCCCTCGGTGCGAGCAAGTTCTTCAGGGAGAACTTCAAGTACCCGGTCGACTTCTTCGACGGGCTGATTTGCTGGGATCTGCTGAGCTATCTGGACCCCGAATTCGCCTCCCTGTTTGTCGCCAGAGTATCGGCGATGATGAAGCCCAAGAGCTTGATCTTCGCCCTCTTTCAGACCAGGCCGCCGGGCGGCTCCGATGGGATCCACCAGTACCGCATCGTCACCGATGACAGCCTGGAACGCACTCCCACCGATCGCGCCCTGTCCATCCGCAAGATCTACCAGAATCGAGACGTGACCCAGTTGTTCGACGGCTACGATACCCGCCGATTCCTGCTCATGAAGCACAACCTCCTGGCCGTCATCATGCAGAAGTACTGACCCTCAAGCCGGTGATTAGTGATCAGTGGTCAGTGGCCAGTATTTTGATCGATTGGTTGAGCTTATTGCTCGGAACTCCCCTGTTTCACTCCCGTATGATCCGCACGGCAGGGTGGAGGCGGGGCTAACCACTATCCACTGGTCACTAACCACTTGCCTGAAACAGCTTGTTTCAGACAAGCCGGTACTCTCGAATCCTGATTCCGGCTTCCTCGAACAAGCGAAAGGTCGAGTCGTTCAGCGGATACCCCACGTCGAACACCACCTCGGTGATCCCGCTGTTGATGATCATCTTGGCGCACATCAGGCAGGGCGAAAAGGTGGAATAGAGGCAACCGTCCTTGACGCTGGTGCCGTGGTAGGCCGCCTGGGTGATGGCGTTTTCCTCGGCGTGGGAACACAGACACTCGTCCAGCCGGGTCCCGCTGGCCGCCAGCCCGCTGCAGCGCGGACACCCCCCCTCGTTGCAGTTCCTGGTTCCGCGCGGGGTCCCGTTGTAGCCGGTGGAGACGATCCTGCGGTCTTTCACCACCACCGCGCCCACCTTGCGCTTGATGCAGTTGCTTCGCATGGAAGCCACTTGGGCAATCCTCATGAAATACTCGTCCCAGGAGGGCCGCGGCGTGCCGGCCAGCTTCCGCCGCACCAGGCTGCCGAGCTTCTCCAGGGCTTCCCCTTCGGATTGGCCGGGCGCCAGCACCAGGTCGAACGACACTGCCGGCTCCTCGGGTTCACCCACCCAAACCAGCACCATTCCCGCTTCCCGCAAGGATTCCCAATCGGAAGGCGCCTGCCGTCTTCGAAAAACCAGGTGCTGCGACAGCGCCTGCAGCGGGGGCCGGGCGGACCGGCACGAACCGAACCCCTTCACTTTCAAGTCATTTTGCAGAGCCAGGGCCAGCGGCGAATCTTCCCCGAACAACCCGATGATCATGATGCAACCCTCTTGTTCCGGCCCGGAACCGACCCCGGTCCTTGCACTGACGCATCTTGGAGCGAATGCCCGCGTTGGCCGTTGCCGACAGGTCCAGATTACCATAAGATCCGTCCCCGTTCTGCCGGGCGGATCATTCGGAAGGGTGCTTCCTATTCGCCGCGTTCGCGGCTGTGGCGGTGCAGGGTTCATACGACCCCAGGCTTCCGCCTGGGGCTACCCTGAGCCGCTGCTTCGCAGCTCCATAAGGATGGCTTGTAGGAAGCGTCGCGGCGGATACCCACGCCAACCGCAGCGTCGCAGCTCTCCCTGAACCCACGATACTGCAATGGGGAACGTGCTTGTTTATCTGGAATGAAGCGTTTGCAAGAATCGGTAGAGGGATCTTTTCCGCGAATGGCCACAAAAGGCACAAAAACACAAAAAAGAATCCTCCGATCGTCAAAGACTCGAAATCACGCCACTCATTTTGTGCCTTTTGTGCCTTTTGTGGTGAATGCCGGAGCTGCCAGCCCTTCACCTTTGCTGCGACGACGTCACGGGAGGAAGTCCTCCGGGAGCGCGGGCGTCCCGCCCGCACAACGCTGGCACAGCCTCGGCCCTCTCCTCCACCCGGCTCGACCGGCAACGGCGCCACGATTCCGCTTCGGCCGCGCCCATGCGGTTCCCGCCGGCAGGGTGGCCGGGCGCCATATCGCAGGGAAATTGAGCGGCACGTAACGGCAGTGCATGCGGGCGAGACGCCCGCGCTCCCGGAGGGGCGCCTCCTCCCATCCTTCTTGCTCCGCGAGGAGGCACTGCCCCTGCCGATGCGGCAGTGCCGTCCCGCTTTCTGTGCCTTCGTGGATTCCTCTTTTTCCCGTTTGTTTCAAACAAGCACCACCCCTGCCCTGGGGTGCGGATCATCCGAGAGTGAAACAAGAGAAGTTCATAGCCTGTCGGGAACAAGATTTTTGAACATGGATGCACAGGATGCACAGGATAATCAGGATGGGAGGGTGTTGCAGCAGAGCTGACTTCGGCGGTGATCGCGACGGATTTGCGGAAATCCAGGACTTCAAACCAGCCGTCTCCGGAAAAAATCCTGTGCATCCTGTGCATCCATGTCAATAAAAAAGGGGATTCGGCTTCGCCCCGAAAGCGGAGCCGACCCGGCGGGCCTCAAAGAGAGGGTAACATCCTGTGAGTCAACGAGATAGATCCAACTGAAGCGGGCTGGTTCCCAATTTTGTTTCAGACAAGCACCACCCCTGCCCTGCCGGGCGGATCATACGAGAGTGAAACACCCAATCGTCAATAAAGACGAACCACGAATGCACACGAATAGACACGAATACCAATGGACCTCCTTGGCTGCGACGCCGTCATGGGATGAAGGCCCACCCCATCCTTCTTGCTCCGCGAGGAGGCACAGCCCCTGCCGATGCGGCAGAGCCGTCACGCTTCGTAGCCCTTCGTGAATCTTCGTCTGTCTTCGTGGATCACTCTTTTTTCTTTTTTTTCAGGTAAGCTTCATCGCAGGAGAACAACCCATGAACATCCTGGATCCGTCCATCGTTCGTTACCTCCATTCCCTGACTCCTCCGAGGGACTCCACCCTCCGGGAAATGGAACGCATCGCCGCCGAGAAGAGATTTCCCATCATCGGGCCCCTGGTAGGCCGCCTGCTCTGCCAACTGGCGCACCTGACGCGGGCCCGACGCATCTTCGAGCTGGGATCCGGCTATGGCTACTCGGCGATCTGGTTCGCAAGGGGCCTGCAACCGGGGGGCCGGATCATCTGCACCGACGGCTCCGGGGAAAACGCCGCCCTGGCCGCCCGGTTTTTCCGGCAGGCCAAAATCGAAGGTCTGGTAGACTACCGGACCGGCGACGCCCTTTCCCTGCTGGCCGAGGAGCCGGGATCCTTCGACATCATCCTCAACGACGTGGACAAGCACGAGTATCCCGAAGTATTCCGGCAGGCGGTCCCCCGATTGAAAAGGGGAGGCCTTCTGATAACCGACAACACCCTGTGGGGCGGACGGGTGGTCGAAGACGACGATGCCCCCAGCACGGCCGGAATCCGAGCCTTCAATCGACTGGCCTTTCAATCCGAAGACGTCCTGACCACCATCATTCCCCTCAGGGATGGGGTGGCGCTGAGCATCAGGCGATGAAAATAGGACCCTACCGCATCGTTTCCCTGGAAACCGGCCGTTTCGGCCTCGACGGCGGCGCCATGTTCGGGGTGGTGCCCAAGACTCTCTGGAGCAGGACCAACCCCAGCGACGAGCGCAACCGGATCCCCCTGGCCATGAGAGCCCTGTTGATTGTGGACGAAAAGCGCAAGATTCTGGTCGACGCCGGCTGCGGCCACAAGTTCCCCGACAAGCTCAGGGAGATCTACCGACTCGACCACAGCCGATACACCCTGCTTGGCTCTCTGGCCGCCCACGGCATCGCGCCGGAAGACGTCACCGACGTCATCCTGACCCACTTCCATTTCGACCATGCCGGGGGCGCGACCTGCTTCCGGAACGACCGGCTGGAGCTGACCTTTCCGTCGGCCAGGCACTACATTCAGCAGCGTCAATGGGAACGAGCCCTGAAGCCGTCCGAGAAGGACCGGGGCAGCTATATGTCCATGGATATCGAGCCCTTCCGCGACCACCCCCGACTCACCATCCTGGACGGCCCCCGCGAGCTGTTCCCCGGTCTCCACCTGCTGATCTCCAACGGGCACACCCCGGGCTTGCAGATGGTCAAGATTCAGGACGGCGACGCCACGCTGTTCTATTGCGGCGACATGATGCCCACCGCCTCTCACCTTCCGCTTCCCTACCTGATGGGGTACGACCTCTATCCCCTGACCACCATCGAGGAGAAGCGGCGCTACCTGCAACAGGCCTGTGAGGGAAACTGGATTATCGCCCTGGAACACGACCCGGTGGAGCAGGCCGTTCGCATTCAACCCGGCAGGAAATACTTCGAGGTTTGCGAATCGGTGGAATTGTGACGGGACGGCGGCGGCGTTGACAGGCTCCGCCGGCGAAATTCAGTCGTCCTGCTCCAGGCGATAGACCACCTTGGCCCGATGATCGCCGGCCACCGGCTTGCCGTCCCGGTAGGCCGGTGCAAACTCCCACCAGTGTCTCACCTCGTAGAGCGCCCGTTCGGTGAGCCCGAACTCCAGGCTGGACTCGGGAACGGCTTCAACCACCTCGCCGTTGGCATCCAGCTTCAAGGCGATGCTCAGGCTTCCGGTCTTCTTTTTCTTCCTGGCCTTTCGGGGTCGCCTGGGGAAGGTGCTCAACAGGGTCACGGGTCCCCGCGTCCCCTTGCTGACAAACGGGGCCGCCACCCGCCGGCATCGGATCCTGGAACCATGGAAGTTCTTGCCGAAGAGCACGCCCAACTGGAATCTCTTGAGGCGATCACTGCTCACCCCGATGTTGACCTTGTCGAAATTCTCCAGAAACTTCCTGTAGTCCTCGCCACCGACCGGCTGCAGCCGATAGGCCAACCGTCCCAACAGAAAGACGACCTTGCGCACTTTCTCCGGAAAGTCGAAGCCGTAGCCGAGCTCGAATCGGCGCCGCGTGCGCTGGCGGACGCAGGCCCGGGGATTGCCCTCCAGCTTCGACTTGCGGCCGTCGTAGAGGAAGGAGTCGAACCGCAGGGGCTGCCCTTCCGCCGTCCGCATGAAGATCCGGTCCACCGAGAGGCAGCGGCGGCTCTCCCCCAGGTTGATGACTTCCAGGAAGGCCTCCCGGCTCGGCGTCCATTCGAATGCGAGGAGAATGGTGGAATCCACGTAGGCATGCCAGGCGCTGGCCTCCGGCAGAAAATCCGGGTTTGCCCGGGCCGCGGGTCCGCCCAGCAGGGCCAAGCCCACCGCCAGCACGGAAATGCGCCACAGAGATCTCATGTTCAGAGCACGTCCGCAAAGGATCGCTTGACGTAGCGGAACACCAGGCCGCCGCACACGAAGGTGGCCAGGGCCATCCCATAGAGGGCGATGGCCCCCTGCCAGGACGGCATCTCGGCAAACAGCAACATCTTGCGGTAGGCGATCACGACTTCCGCCATCGGATTGAAGCGCATGGCCAACACCAGCTTGTCGCTGACACCGGCCAAGTGTTCTTCAGTATAGAAAATGGGAGTCAGAAAGAACCAGAAGGTCAGGACTACCGCGACCACCTGGGCGGTGTCCCTCAGAAACACCTGAAGACTCGAGACCACCCAGCTCAACCCCAGGCCAAACAGCATCAGGGGAAGCAGGTAGAGGGGAATCAACAGCACAAGAAAGCTCAGGTCCTGCAGGTAGAAGAGGATGATCACCAGGAAGATGGCCAAGCCGATCAGGTGGTTCACCAGGTTGGCGATCAGCACGGCCACCGGCAGGATCTCCGACGGGAACAAGGTCTTGGTGATCAGATTGGCGTGGTCCACCAGTACGTTGCTGGAGCGGGTCAGGGTCTCCTGGAACATCATCCAGGGAAGAATGCCGCAAAACAGGTAGAGGGCAAAGCTGGCCGTTCCGGTCTCGGGAAACCGGGGGTGCTCTATCTGCAATTTCCAGATCACCGAAAACACGAAGGTGTAGCACGCCAGCAGCGCCAGCGGATGGATCACCGACCAGAAGAGCCCCATGACCGAACCCACGTAGCGACTCTTGAGATCGCGTTCGACCATCGACCGGATGAGCCCCCGGTGGCGGACGACCTTGCTGACGAAATTGACGATTGGACCGGTCACGGGAGGAACCCCGCCGGCGACAACCGGCGGTGACTATTCGATGGTCAACAACAGGTCCTTGGCCTCGACGTGCTGCCCGGCCCCCACCAGTATCCGGCTGACACGTCCGGCCACGGGAGCGTAGATCGTACTCTGCATCTTCATGGCTTCCAGGGTGAACAGTTTTGCGCCCCTGTCCACTCTCTGCTCCAACTGGACGAACACGTGGGTGATCACCCCGGGCGACGGGGGCCCCACCTGCCCGGGCTCCCCGGGGCTGATCCTGGGGTGGGCGGGGGCAGCCTCCTTCAGGCTTTCGTCGCGCACCACCGCCTCCCGAGGCTGTCCGTTGAGCTCGAAGAAGACGGTCCGGCGGCCCTCGGGGTTGGGTTCGCTGATGGTCAGGAACTTGATCACCAGGGTCTTGCCGGGTTCGATGTCCACCGCGATTTCGTCGCCCGGCTGCATGCCGTAGAAGAACTGGGGCGTCGGCAGGACGGCGACGTCCCCGAATTTGCGATGGGTCGCCACGTAGTCGAGAAACACGTCCGGGTACAACAGGTAGCTCAACACCTCGTCGTGGCGGACATCCCGGCCGAGCTTTCGCTTCAGGAATTTCCGGGTCCTGCCGAAATCGGCGGGCGGTAGATCGGCTCCGGGACGTTTGCGGCTCGGTTCGGCCCCCCGCAAGATGATGGTTTGCAGGCGAGGCGGCCATCCTCCCGGGGGAGTTCCCAGGGAACCGGCAAAGAGATCGATCACTGAATTGGGAAGCGCCAGGTCGTGCTTGACGTCCAACTGGAGCAGGTCCTCCGGCGCCATCCCCTTGGCCAGCAGGAACAGCGTCAGGTCTCCCACCACCTTGCTGGAAGGAGTGACCTTGACGATGTCGCCAAAGAGTCGATTCACCTCGGCGTAGGTGGACTCCACCTCGCTCCAGCGGTAACCCAGACCCACGGCTGCCGCCTGCTGGCGCAGATTGGTGTATTGCCCGCCCGGTATCTCGTGCAGGTACACCTTGGCGTCTCCCGACCTGGGACCGCTGTCGAAGGGTCGATAGAAGTCTCGCACAAGCTCCCAGTAGTCCGAGTAGCCTCCCAGGACCCCCGGGTCGAGCCCCGTGTCCCTCGGCCGGCCGCGCAGGGCTTCCACAATGGAGTTGAGATTGGGCTGGCTGGTCTGACCGCTCATGGACGAAACGGCGCCGTCGACCACGTCCACCCCGGACTCGGCGGCCTTGAGGATGGAAGCCGCGCTCACGCCGCTGGTGTCGTGGGTATGGAAGTGAATCGGAATACCCACCTCCTGGCGCAAGGCCTTCACCAGCTCGGCGGCGGCGTAGGGTTTGCAGAGACCCGCCATGTCCTTGATGGCCAGGACGTGGGCGCCCATCTCCTCCAGCCGTCGCGCCATCTCGAGATAGTAGCCGAGGGAGTACTTGGGCCGTTGGGGATCGAGGATATCTCCGGTGTAGCAGATGGCGGCCTCGCAAATGGCGTGGGTCTCCCGAACCGCCGCCATGGAGACTTCCATGTTTTCCACGGAGTTCAGGGAATCGAAAATACGAAAGATGTCGATGCCCTGCCGGGCCGATTCCCTGATGAACTCGGCCACCACGTTATCCGGGTAACTGGTGTAACCCACCGCATTGGAAGCCCGAAACAGCATCTGGAAGCAGATATTGGGAACGAGATCCCGAAGCTGCCGCAGCCTCTGCCAGGGATCCTCGTTGAGGAAGCGCAGGGCGGTGTCGAAGGTGGCCCCTCCCCACATCTCCAGGCTGAAGAGGTGGGGCAATCGATGGGCCAGGGCCTCGGCAATCCTCAGAATGTCGATGGAACGCACCCGGGTGGCCAGCAAGGACTGATGGGCGTCGCGGAAGGTGGTGTCGGTGACCAGCAGGCGCTCCTGCTTCCGCATCCACTGAGCAAACCGTTCCGGACCCAACCGAAGCAACTGCTGGCGGGTCCCCGGAGGCGGAGCGACTCCCTTGGGGAAGGAAATTTCCGGCAGGGGCGCCGGCTGAATGTCTCGACTGGTCCTCGAGGTGGCAAATGATTCGGGCCAGGGTTTCCCGGCAACTTCCCGATTCCCGTTGACGATGACTCCCGCCAGGTAGTTCAGCAGCCGGGTGGCCCGGTCCCGCCTTCGGACAAAGTGGAACAGCTCGGGATGCTCCTCCAGGAACCGGGTGGTGGCCAGTCCGTCCTGAAACACCGGGTGGTTGACGATGTTCTCGAGAAAGGGCACGTTGGTCTTGACGCCGCGGACCCGAAACTCTCGCAGGGCCCGGTCCATCCGCTGGCAGGCTTCCTTGGGTGTCCTTCCCCAGGCGGTGGCCTTGGTCAGCAGGGAATCGTAGTAGGGGATCAGGACGGCGCCCCCTGAGACCGCGCCTCCATCCAATCGCAAGCCGAATCCGGCCGGAGAGCGATAGGTGGTGACCTTTCCGAAGTCGGGCGCAAAGTTGTTTTCCGGGTCTTCCGCCGTGATGCGGCACTGCAGGGCGCTGCCGTAGAGCGGCATGTCCCCCTGGAGGGGCATCGAGATCGGCGGCTCGTGCAGCCGGCAGCCCTGGGCGATCAGGATCTGCGAGCGCACCAGGTCGATCCCCGTCACCCTCTCGGTCACGGTGTGCTCGACCTGTATGCGCGGGTTGACCTCGATGAAGAACCACTCCCGGCTGTCCACGTCCAGCAGGAACTCGACCGTTCCCGCATTCACGTAGCCGACTTCACGCGCCAAGGCCACCGCGGCTTCCCACAACTCCTTGCGCAACTTCTCCGGTATCCCGGCGGCCGGCGCCACCTCCACCACCTTCTGATGCCGTCGCTGCACCGAGCAATCCCGCTCGAAGAGGTGCACGACCCCTCCATGCCGGTCGGCCAGGATCTGAACCTCCACGTGCTTGGGACGCTCGATGAAGCGTTCCAGGAACAGGGCGCCGTTGCCGAAGGCGGCCTCGGCCTCGCTTCGGGCCTCGGCCAATTGCTTCTCCAGGTCCCCGGCGGAACGGATGATCCTCATTCCCCGACCGCCCCCGCCGAAGGCGGCCTTGGCGATCAGGGGGAATCCCAGCTCTGCGGCCGTTCTCAGGGCCTCCTGCCCTTCCTCCACGGGATCGTCGGTCCCGGGAACGACGGGGATTCCCGCCTTCCTGGCCAGGCGGCGGGCAGCCAGCTTGTCGCCGAGCAGCTCCAGCAGACGAGGTGTCGGCCCCACGAAGGTGATGTCTTCCCTCCGGCAAGCCTCGGCGAACTGGGGGTTCTCCGCCAGAAACCCGTAGCCCGGATGGATGGCGTCCACCTTCCTGTCCCGGGCGATCGCCAGAATGCCTTCGATGTCCAGATAGGCCTCCACCGGCCCCTTGTCTCTGGGCAGCGCATAGGCCTCGTCGGCCTTGAAGCGGTGCAAGCCGACGCGGTCCGCCTCGGAGTAGACCGCCACCGTCCGCAACCCCAGTTCGGTGGCCGCCCTCATGATGCGAATGGCGATTTCGCTGCGGTTGGCAGCCAGGAGCTTCTTCATTACTTGTCTGGAACGCCCATGTTTCGCCCCTTAGGAGCCGCCTCGTCATAGGGGACGGCGGCGCAACCAGGTGAAAAGTGATTAGTGGCCAGTGGTTAGTGGTTAGTTATTTGATCCACATGCCGAGCATCTGTTCGATCTCGGCGCAGTCACTCAAATAGTGCACCTCAGTGGTCAGGCACCTTCCTGAGCCTTTTGCAAAATTCCCAATCGGGAATGACATGAAGGCGGCAAAGGTGAAGGGCTGGTAGCTCCGGCATTCACCACAAAAAGCACAAAATGAGTGGCTTGATTTCGAGTCCTGACGATCGGAGGGGGCTTTTGTGTTTTTGTGCCTTTTGTGGCCATTCCCGGAAACGATCCCTCTGCCGAATTTTGCAAACCCTTCATTCCAAATAAATAAGCACGTTCCCCTTTGCAGAGTCGTGGGTAAGGGGAGAGCTGCGAAGCTGCGGTTGGCCTGGGTTATCCGGCAAGACACCCCCTACAGGCCATCCATATAGAGCTGCGAAGCAGCGGCTCAGGGTAGCCCCAGGCGGAAGCCTGGGGTCGTCTGAATCCGGCGCTGCCGTAGCCGCGAATGCGGCGAATAGAAAGCATCCTTCCTAAAAGCACTGCCTCTCGATCCTTTTGCAATTGGCTTTCCAGCTATTGGAACTGACCACCGACCACTGGTCACTGGCCACTCACCTTGCCGCACCGGGACATCCACAAAAGATTCCTATTCTATACACAAGCTCCGGGAGACGGAAAGCGGATGTCATGTAGAATGCTGCTTGCCGAAGCGGGCGGATTACGTACACGGTGAAAACGGTGCAAGAAGAAATCCTGTATCGATCGCTGAGGTTGCCTCACAAGCCCCAGGGAAAGCTGGTTCTGCTGGTCCTGGACGGCGTCGGCGACATTGCAGCCGCCGCCACCGGCTACCGGACCCCGCTGGAGGCTGCGGTCACTCCGAACCTGGACGAATTGGCTCAGGCCTCGGCCATGGGCCGAATGACTCCGGTCCTGCCGGGGATTACGCCGGGAAGCGGTCCCGGCCACCTGGGTCTCTTCGGCTACGATCCCGCCGTGTTCCGGGTCGATCGAGGCGTGATCGAGGCCCTGGGGCTTGGAATGGATTTGAAGACGGGCGACGTGGCCGCTCGCGCCAACTTCTGTACGGTCGATGCCGAGGGAATCGTCACCGACCGCAGAGCCGGCCGCATCAGCACCGGGTTGAACCGGGTCCTCTGCGAAAAACTCGGCGCCATCGGCAGGATCGGCGAGACCCGGATTATTGTCCGGCGTGGAAGATCCCACCGATTCGTGGTGGTTTTCCGAGGAGGCGGCATCGCCGGCCCTCTCCCCGACTCCGATCCTCACAGGGCGGGACTTCCGATCAGGCCGATCACGGCCGAAAGCCGGGAAGAGAGCGTCAAGAGGGCGGCCGAGGTGATCGCCGGCTTCTACCGGCAGGCCATGCCACTGCTTTCGGAAGACCATCCCGCCAACGGGTTCCTCTTGCGAGGCATCGGCAGCCTTCCCCGTATCCCCGGGTTCGAGGAGCGGTTTCAACTGGGAGCCGCGGCGATTGCCGTTTACCCCATGTACAGGGGACTGGCCCAACTGATCGGGATGCGGAACCTGGAAAAGGCCAGAGAGATCCGGCAGCAGTTTCAACAGTACCTCGACGAGTTCCAACACTTCGACTACTTCTTCATCCACGTCAAGGGGACGGACATGGCCGGGGAGGACGGCGATTTCGACGGGAAGGTGGCGGTCATCGAAGCCGTGGACCGGGCTCTCCCCATCCTCTTGCAAAAACGCCCCCGGGTGCTGGCGATCACCGGGGACCATTCCACCCCGGTGGCGCTGAAATCGCACAGTTGGCATCCCCAGCCGGTCCTGCTGAACAGCCCGGTTTGCGGGAGCGACAAGCTGAGCCGCTTCACCGAAACCTGCGCCAACCGGGGCTCGCTAGGGGTGTTCCAGAGTCGATACCTGATTCGATTGATGATGGCCAACGCGGGGCTCTACGCCAAGTTCGGCCCCTGATCCACCGGAAACCCTTCCAATATTCCGAAGAAAAACTGCCGAGTTCTGCTCTGCGAATCCGGCTGCACAAAGACGAACGGCGAACCACGAATGGACACGAATACACACGAATTGATCTTGAAGTCGGATTGATCCTTAATTTCAAGCGTCCAACGCTTGAATGGGAGCGGCTGGTTCTTTGACATCATTCGAGTAACCAGCATTCCTTGATCGTTTCTCATCAGTTCTGCTCTCTTTGTGTTTTTGTGCCTTTTGTGGCCATTCCCGGTAACGATCCCGCTGCCGCATTTTGCAAACGTCTCCACTCATGAATCCGTTCATTGGTGTTCATTCGTGTTCATTCGTGGTTCGCCGTTCCCCCTCGGGGCTGCTTCAAGTTGAGTTTCAACGGTCGAGCATGTAAAATCCCGACCCAATCGGCCACAGGATGAGAAGGGCGCGCATTCCGGCGAAGCCCTTCAACTGCCTGCGCGGGAGGTATCCATGTCATTTCCGGCCTCGGTACAGAGAGCCCTGGCTGCCAAGGGCGATCGCAAGACGGACTACGAGCGTCTCAAGGCGGCCCTGAACCACCAGGAGCCCGACTACGTTCCCCTTTTCGAGATGGGCATCGAGCCGGAGATCAAGGAACTGTTCATGGGCAAGCCGGTCCAAGGACACGCCGACGAGATCGAATTCTTCCGGGCTGCCGGATTCGACGCCTATCCCGTCTCGCTGAGCGTGATCAACGTCCACCTGAAGCCGGTCGAAGGCGAGGACAGCCAGACAGAGAAAGGCGCCGGCGGCGTCGAGGTGAGCAGCCATACCGTCAGCACCTACAAGGCCGAGCTGGAAGCCTATACCGAGCGGCACTGGGCGGAAATGCACAAGGGCGTCATTTCCAACAAGGAGGAGTTCGCCGCCTATCCCTGGCCCGACCCCGACGACCTGGACTTCTCGGTGCTGGACGAAGTGGGAGCGTTGCTGCCGCCCGGGATGAAGATCGGCGTGGTCATCGGCAAGGTGTTTACCGGCGTCTGGTTCATGATGGGGATGGAGACCTTCATGCTGTCCTACATCGACGACCCGGAGCTCATCGACATGATGTACGGCAAGATCATCCCCTTGCAGCAGCGGGTGATGGAGGTCGCCATGGAGCACCCGGCCGTCGGCCTGAGCTTTCATGCCGACGACCTCTCCGGGAAGAACGGCCCCCTGGTGCACCCCGACCACTATCGCAAGTACGCCTTCCCCTGCTACAAGACCATGTGCGACATGGCCAGGGCCGCCGACAAGCCCTTCGTCTACCACACCGACGGGGACATCTCCATGGTCATCGACGAACTGATCGACCTCGGCATCCACGGCTGGCATCCGGTGGAGGCGCAGGCCCACGACATCAACGAGATCAAGGCCCAATATGGGGACCGGCTCGCCCTGCTGGGCAACATCGACCTCCAGTACACCTTGACCCTGGGGACTCCCCAGGAAGTCGAGGACGAGGTTCGCACTCGAATCAGGGACCTGGCTCCCGGGGGCGGCTACTGCGTGTCGTCCGGCAACTCCATCCCCGAATACGTGCCCATAGACAACTACGCCGCCATGCTGGAGGCGACCTTCAGATACGGCAAATACCCCATTGCGCTCGGTTGAGCGCGCTCCGCCGGCCGGCGGAGCGCCGGTCCGGCCCCGGCCGCAACGGCAGGTTCCGGTCCGGCGCCGCCGCGCCGATCCACTTGAACAAGGAAGGGACTCTCGATGCCGATTGTCAACGATGGCCTGGAGGAAGAACTGCAGTGGGTCACCATCCCTGAAGAGAGCCGCCGCATTCGGGGAGTCCTGGAAAACGCCGACCCCTTGATGCAGGACCTCGCCTTCTACGTCATCGTCGGCGAGCACCACCAGACCGACCGCTTGACCCGGGAGGCTCTGGACCGGGAGTTCGATCCGAACGTCATTCTGGACGACGGGTTGATCGCCGGCATGTCGGTGGTGGGGGTCAAGTTCCGCGACAACGTCATCTTCGTGCCCGAGGTGCTGGTGGCCGCCAGGGCCATGAAGGCCGGAATGAAGCACCTGGAGCCGATCCTGTCGGCCTCGGGCATCGAGCCCATCGGCACGGTGATCATGGGCACCGTCCAGGGCGATCTTCACGACATCGGCAAGAACCTGTGCGGGATGATGCTCGCGGGCGCGGGCTTCTCCGTCCACGACCTGGGAGTGGACACCAAGCCCCAGGAGTTCGTGGAGGCGGTGGTCGAGCACAAGGCCGAACTGGTCGGCATGTCGGCGCTGCTCACCACCACCATGAGAAACATCGAAACCACCAACCGGGCCTTCGAACAGGCCGGCTTGCGCCAGAAGATCCGCACCATGGCCGGCGGCGCCGCCCTGAGCCGGGAGCTGGCCCACAAGATGAAGTGCGACGGCTACGGCAAGGACGCCCTGGCCTGTGTCGAAAAAGCCAAGGAACTGCTGCAGCAGGTCAAGCTCCCGGCCCCCACCGCAGGCTGACCAGTTGACGGAGGCGCAGGCGATGGCTGGCCGCGCAGTGAAACGTCGCGTGATCCCCCTGCCCGGTCGGAGGCAATCCCCGAGACGGTGGTGGAAGGTCGATCCGCGCCGGGGGATGCTTGCCGTTCTTTCCCGGGTTTCCGCCTTGTTCGCCGTCCTGTCGGTCGTTTCGGGCGCCGTCGCAGCCACCGGCCCCGAGTCCGGGTTTGCTCCGGCGCACCTGGCCGGGAAGCAGTTCACCCTCGAGGGTCTCGACTCCCGGGGCATTGCCGAAGACGTCACGGTGGTCTTTCGCGAAGGAAGCCGCTTCGACGCCACCCGGTCAGTCGGAACGGGATCTCTCGATGAAGACACCGGCAGCTACGCCTATCGAAGGACGGGACCCTACACGGCAACGCTGACCCTGGGCGCCGGGGATGGCGGCCCCGAGGGTTGCCCGACCTACCTCACCTTTACTTCAGCCACCGCCGGCGCCTACACCGGCGTCTGCGGCAACGGAGTCCGCCGCACGGGGACCTTCCAGGTGGCGCTCGAGGATCCCTTCTGCCTCTCCTTGTGGGACGGGCTGCCCTGCGCCACCGCGGCCAACCTCCCTCACCTCGCCCTGGGACCTGCGGCGGCCAACACGGCCACCGCCGAAGTCATCATCGCCAACAGCGACCCCAATCCCTCCGTCTGCGAAGTGGCCCTGCTGTTTCACCAGGGAACTTCCACGGCGCCCGCGGTGTCGTTCAACGGCCGGCCGGTGGACCGGAACCTCTACCAGACCGCCATCCACCGGGAGGGAGCGGAGGTCGTCACCCTGACGGCGCCCGATGCCCGCGAACTGGTGACGGGGGCCGTCTACGTGTATGCCCGGTCTCCCTGCACCGCCGCCTCCTTGCAGGTTCAAGGGCGATACCTGCTCGAAAACCGGGCCGAGGGAACCATCGAGGAGCTGTTTTCCGTCGCCGGCCAGTCCCCCCGCGACTGGCTGGGAGACGGGGACTGCCGAGTGCTGACGGGCATCTTCGGCAATGGACGCAACCTCGGGTTCGCCTCGGTGGCCACCCAGCCGGGGCGAGCCGCTCCGGCCGGCGCCCGATTCAACTTCCGTTCCTTCGACCTGGGCGGCGATTTCGTCGACAACCCTTCGAGCCTGGCCATTTCCGGGGCCCAGGAGCTCCTCTGGCCCTGGAGCTTCAGCCAGCCCCGCATCATCGAGATGTGCCTGGACGTCCCGGGCGCCAGCAACTTTCAAACCGCCATCATCCCCATCGGCTCCAAGTCCACCGGCAGCCGGATGCAAGTCGCCGCCGAGAGCTTCACCGACGCCTTCAAGGCAGGAGACGCCACCGCCTGGAGCCCCCGGTGACAAGGGGCACGGGCGATGGGAAGAGGCCCCCCGGGAGCGCGGGCGTCCCGCCCGCATGCACTCCCGTTGCGTGCCGCTCAGCTTCCCTGCGATGTTGCGCCCGGCTACCCTTCCGGCGGGAACCGCATGGGCCCGGCCGAAGCAGAGCCGCGGCGCCCTTGCCAATCGATCCGAGCCGAGGAGATGAGCGGGGCTGTGCCGGGTATTGTGCGGGCGGGACGCCCGCGCTCCCGGGGGGGCTTCATCCCGTGACGTCGTCGCACCCTGAGAGCGCCATTCAATGGTAATCAGAGAACCACCGATGGCTGGTAAAGCCGGCCCCCGGACGGCGTTCTGGGTGATTGCGGTGCTGCTGGTGCTGGCTTTCCCCGGCTCCTATCCTTCCCAGAACGGCTCCCCCAACCTGAAGCCCTACGTGCCCGACCACTGGTCGGATGCTATCGTGGTCTCCAACCGGCCGGGCGGCAACGTCGACACCCTGGGCCTGACGCCTACGGACCGGCTCTACGTGGATTTTGCGGCCATCAACAGCGGCGGCTCTGCGGTCACGGCTCCTTTCCGCATCGACCTGCACCTGGACGGCCAGTTGCGACACACCTTCGAGGCGCCGGCTCCTCTGGACCCCCAGGCCTATCGATTCCGCCAAGACTACCCCATCGGCAGATTGGGCGCCGGCGCCCACACCCTCCGAATGGTCGTGGATGCCGGAGAGGCGGTTGCGGAGAGCGACGAGTCGGACAACCAGTACACGAGAACGTTCATCGTCGGCGGCGCCTGCTTCCCCCTGACCACGCGGGTCTCCCCCCGGGGGGCCGGCGCCCTGGCCCTGAGCCGCGAACCCAATTGCGGCCGGACCGCCGCCAGCCTCGGCAGCCCGGCCGTCCCTGCCGAGGTCTCCAGGCAGGAACTGGGCCTGGCCGGGGAGCCCGTCGCCAGGGCCCAACGGGCCAGGGCCCTGGCCGCCCTGAGAGCCGAGGCGCAATCGGAGGGCCGGGTGAGAGTGATCGTGGGCCTGAGGACCCAAGGCCGGCCTCTGGCCTCGGCGGCCGGCAGCTCGAGGGAGGCCAGGGCCCGCACCCCGCAGATTATCCGCGCCCAGCAATCGCTGGCGAACCGATTGAGCGGTCAGGACGTGTCCATCCTCCGTCGGTTCAAGTTCATGCCCTATGTGGCCCTGGAAGTGGACGGGGCTGGGCTGGAGGCGCTGGCCGCGGACACGCAGGTGGCGAGCCTCCAGGAGGATCTAGCCGTCAAGCCGCTGCTGGCGGAAAGCGTGCCCCTGGTGGGGGCTCCCGGGGCCTGGGCGCAAGGGTTTGACGGCGCGGGACAAGCGGTGGCCATCCTGGATACGGGGGTGGACCGGAATCACCCCTTCCTGAGAGACCGAGTGGTGTCGGAAGCCTGCTATTCGAGTACGGAGGATCCCTTCGCGCCACCGCTTTGCCCCGGGGACGTCAGCGAGGCGACCGGCCTGGGATCGGCCAGGCCCTGTGCCTCCAGCGCCTGCGTTCACGGCACGGCCGTGGCCGGGGTGGCCGCCGGTCGAGGAGCCGATTTCTCAGGGGTGGCCCCGCGGTCCCGGATCATCGCCATTCAGGTCTCCTCGCAATGCAACTTTCCCGCGGACTGCATACAATCATTTACGAGCGACTGGATCGCCGGCCTGGAACGGGTCCTGGAACTCAGCGACGCCTTCGACATCGCAGCCCTCAACATGAGCTTCGGCGGCCGTGTTTTCGACACGGAGAACTGCGACTCCAAATTCCCGGCCGCAAAAGCCGCCCTCGACAACGTCCGCGCCGCCGGCATCGCCCCCATTGTAGCCTCCGGGAACGATGAATCCTCGACCGGCATCTCTTACCCGGCCTGCATCTCCAGCGCCGTCAGCGTGGGAGCTACCGCTGACGGCAGCAACGAGGCGGCCCTGGATGAGGTCTCCGAGTTCTCGAACAGCTCCCCCTCCCTGGATCTGCTGGCGCCGGGCCAGGGAATCACCAGCTCCGCACCCGACAACCGGTTCGACACCTACGCCGGCACCTCCCTTGCGGCCCCCCACGTGGCCGGGGCCTGGGCCCTGCTGAAATCCAAGGCCCCTCAGGCCTCGGTGGCCGACCTGCTCTCCGTACTGAAGGCCACCGGCGTCCCCGTTGCCGACTCTCGAAACGACCTCGTCAAGCCCCGCATCCAGGTGGATGCCGCCCTCGACAGGATCGTCGAGGAACGGCCCTATTCCTCCGGCACCCGTCTGACCCTGACCGCCCAGCCCCGCCCCGGCTTCCAGTTCAAGGGCTGGCGGGGATGCGAGTCTCCCTCCGGGAACCGGTGCGTGCTGGCGATGGACTCGGTCCGCAACGTCACCGCCCTGTTCGAACCGTCAGCGGCCGACCTGCCGGACCTGGTCATTACCACACTGACAGGTCCGCCGACGGCCGCCGCCGGGAAGGACGTTTCGATTTCCGCTTCCATCCACAACCAGGGACCGGCCGATGCCGGCCCCTTCCGGCTGGGCCTCTACCTCTCGACCGATGACGCCGTCACCACCGGCGACACCTGGTTCGCCGCCTGCGCCTACGAGGCGGGGCTGGCGGCGGGACAGTCGGCCACCTGCAGCCGCTCCTTTCCCCTCCCTCCCCGGGTGCGTCCCGGACGCTACTTTCCGGGAGCCGTGGTGGACGACCTGGACCAGGTGGCCGAGAACAGCGAGGCCAACAATGCCCGCCTGGCCGATTCCGGACCCATGGAAGTCTCGGCTCCCCTCGTCCTCTCCCGCTCGTTCGTCCCGGTGATCCTGTCTGCGGCCGGGCGCAACGACTCCTTCTTCACCTCGGAGTTGACCCTGACCAACCGGGGAGCGCAAGAAGCCCGGCTCGACTACGCCTACACGGCCCACCTGGGCGGGGGCAGCGGCGCAGCTTCCGACACGTTGGCCCCCGGACAGCAGAAGATCGTGCCCGACGCCCTCGACTACCTCCGGGGCCTGGGGCTGCCCCTCGCCGGTTCCGGCAACCGTCTGGGGACGCTGGGAGTGGAGGCGCGGGGGTCTTCCCAGGTGGGGGTGACGGTGCGAACCACCACGGCCGTGCCCGAGGGCCGGGCCGGGCTGGCCTATCCGGGGGTCCCCGAGGAAGAGGGATTCGAGGAAGCGGTCTACCTGTGCGGCCTGCGCCAGAACGGGCAGGACCGCTCCAACCTGGCCCTGCAGCACATGGGGACCTCGGGAGAGGGGCCGGTGACCTTGAGGGCCGCGGTGTTTTCCGGGGATGGGGGGGCCGCCCCTGTCCGCGTCCTGGAAGAGGTGCGTCTGGGACCGGGAGGGTTCCACCAGTACACGGGCGTGCTGGGGCGCGTGGCCAACGGCTACGTGAAGGTGGAGCGGGTGGAGGGAACGGCGCCCTTCTACGCCTACGGGGTCATCAACGACCAGGCCAACTCGGACGGCTCCTTCGTCTTCCCGGTGACGGCCGGCTCGCTGGCGGGGACGCGGGGCCAGACGCTGCCGGTGATCGTGGATGCGGGAGGCTTCGCCAGTGAGCTGACGGTCACCAATTTCTCCGAGGCGGCCAAGACGGTGCAGTTCAGCCTGGTGGCCGATGCCGTTGGGACGGCCGATCACACGGCCCGCTTCAGCTTGAGGCTGGAGGCCGGGGAGCAGCGGATCGTTCCCGACCTGGTGGGGGAGATGCGCCGGCAGGGGGTGGAGGGCCTGGGGCCGGAGGGCCGGGCCCTGGCCGGGGCGTTGTTCGCCACTGTGGAGGGCGGAGACATGAGCGGCATCGTGACGGCGGCGCGGACGGGATCATCGGGAGGCGGGGGGCAGTACAGCGTCTTCTACAACGGCGTGCCCGACGGCAGGGCCTTCAGCCGGAGCGCCTGGGTGGAGGCCCTGCAGCAGGACCGGGAGAACCGCAGCAACCTGGCCCTGGTCAACACCGGAGCCGTGGACGACAGCCACAGCCTCTTCCGCCTGGAGATCTACGATGGGGAGACGGGCCGGCGGGTCAAGACCCTGACCCGAAGGGTCGCGGCCAGGCGCTGGCACCAGATCAACGGGATTCTGGGCAGCCACGCGCCGGGAACCTCTCAGGGCTACGTCTGGGTGCGGCGAGTCTCCGGCAACAACCCCTTCCTGGCCTACGGGGTGGTCAACGACGGCGGGGCGCCGGGAGAACGCAGCGGAGACGGGGCCTATGTGCCGGCCCGGGAGTAGGAGTTTGAAGCAGGCCGGCCTCGGCATCGGGAGGAGCGGGGGCTTGCCGTCCGGCGGAGCGAACCTCTCGGCATTGGAGCCATCCCGAAAGGTCTGACCGGTCGTTCCTCTCCAGGCAACGCGGTGCCTGCCTCGTGGCGCATTGCCCTGGCAGATCACAGCCTGGACAACCTTTCCCGGGAAGCGAGGACTCTTGAGCCATCGTCCCTCGTCGGAGACCGAAATGACGGAGTGGAGAACGGGAGCCTTCCGTTCAGGAGGAGTCCCTCCGCCCCTCAGTAGGGTTGGCGGCCTGGCCGGGATCATCCTTTGGGTCGGGGTGGGGCTGGCCGCCGCCCAGGCCCAGGGCGTCTGCGACCGCACCCCCCAGGTCAGGGACAAGCTGGTCGAGGTCACCGGGGCCTCCAGTTGCGAGGCGGTGACGGCGCAGCACCTGGCCGCAGTCGGACGGCTGGATCTGCCGGGGGCCGGCCTCACCGTTCTTGAAGGGGACGACTTCGATGGACTGAGAAATCTCCAAGAGCTGCGGTTGAACGGCAATTCCCTGAGAGAACTGCCCGAGGCAATCTTCAGCGGGCTGAGCCGCCTGCAGAGGTTGTGGCTGCAGGACAACGCCTTGAGAGAACTGCCCGAGGGCCTGTTCGACGATGCGCTCGACCGCTTGGAAGATCTGCGCGTCGACCCCTACCTCAAAGCCACCCTCTTCTTTCAGTTGACGGAACGGAAGACGGTCGATGGAGCCGATGTGGACGTACGGGTGTGGCTGAGCCGGGCGCTGCCGGTGGCCGTGCGCGTGCCCTACACCGTGGGAGGGACTGTGGCGGCGGACGACTACACGATTCCGTTTTCCTCCCCGGAAGACGGCCTGCTGTTTCTGGCCGGAGAGAGGGCCAAGCAGATCGGCCTTTCCTTTTGGGAGCGCAAGGAGACCCTGGGAAAGACCCTGGTGCTGACCCTGGGCAGCACCTCCCGGATCGGGCTGCGGCCATCCGGCGGCGGAATCGAGGACGCGCCCCGACTGGGCGCAGAGGTTTTGCTGGATCGTTCCGACGCGAGGGGGACCTACACCGTCACGGTGGCTTATCCCAACCAGCCGGCGCCGGTCTGCGACAGGACACCCCAGGTGAGGGACGAGTTGATGGGGCCTATTGCCGTGGACGACTGCAACGAGGTGACCGCTGCACACCTCACTCAAATACAAACATTGCTCCTGTTCCGCTCCGATATCGACAGCCTGCAAGCGCACGACTTCAGCGGGCTGCCGAACCTGAGAACGTTGTATTTGGGTCACAACTCCCTCAGCGAACTGCCCGAGGAGATCTTCCAGGGGCTGATCAACCTGGAGCATTTGGGTTTGCTCGACAACCATCTGACCACCCTGCCCGAAGGGGTCTTTCGCGGATTGAGTTCCCTGAGATGGCTCTATATGAGTCAAAATTCCCTGGGCGCCTTGCCGGAAGGCATCTTTAAGGGGTTGGGTTCCCTGACGGAGTTGAGTCTGACGCACAACGCCCTGACCGCATTGCCCGAAGGCATCTTCAGCGGGTTGGCCAACCTGAAATATCTATGGTTGCAAGAAAACGCCCTGACCACCCTGCCCGAAGGAGTCTTTCAGGGACTGAACTCCCTGCAAGACCTGTATTTGTACAGAAACTCCCTGGAGGCGTTGCCACCAGGCCTCTTCAGCGGCCTGAGCCACCTGAGAGAGCTATGGTTGTGGGGGAACTACCTGACGTCGCTACCCGAGGCAATCTTCAGAGATCTGGCCAGCCTGGAATTGCTGGATTTGGTCTCGAACGCCCTGGCCACATTACCCGAGAACATCTTCAGCGGGCTCGCCAACCTGAAACGGCTAAACATGAGTGATCCCCTGAAGGAATTGCCCACGGGCCTTTTCGACGACGTGCTCGACACGCTGGGAAGCAACTTACAACTCCGTGGCAAAAGGTTCCTTTTTACCTACAAACTCCTTACACGGACCTGGCGCGGAGAACTGCACGTCCCACCCCATCTGAAGGCCAGTCTGGCCTTCGCCTCCTCTGCCGGAAAGGCGGCCGAAGGATCGACCGTGGGGGTGCCGGTCACCTTGAGCCAAGCGCTGCCGGTGGCCGTGCGCGTTCCCTACACGGTGGGCCTCAGCGGCGCCGCGGTAAGACCTGGAGGTCTGTCTCCCGACCCCGGCCGGGGGCTGCTGTTTCGGGCCGGGGAGACCCGCCGGGAGATTGCCGTCACCTTGGCGAAGGACGCCGCCGCCCGGGGGGAGCAGACCCTGGTGCTCACCCTGGGCAAGCCCGCCGACATCGGACTGCGCCGCTCCGACGGCGCCGGCCCCGACGCTCCCTACCTGGACACCGACGATCTGCTCCTCCGCTCCGAGGAAGGCGCCACCCACACCCTCACCGTCGTCGACGCCGACCCGGCAGAGCCCGACCCCTTCTGCCTCTCCCTCTGGCAGGGAGCGCCCTGCTCGACATCGGCCATCCTGCCGCACGTCTTCATGGGTCCCCTGGGCGAGAGCGTCGCCGCCACCGAACTCGTCGTCACCCACCGGGACCCCGGGGCGGCCGAGTGCGAGGCGGCCGTCCTCTTCCACCGGGGAACCTCGCCGGCTCCGGCGGTGTCTTTCAACGGCCGCTACCTCCAGTCAAACCTCCTCCGCGCCACCCTCCCCAGCGGAGGCGCCAGGGTCCTGACCCTGACCGCTCCCCAAGCCCGGGAACTGGCGGCCGGGGCCCTCTACGTCTTCACCCGCTCGCCCTGCACGGCCGATTCCCTGCAGGTTCAGGGGCGCACCCTGCTGGTAAACGGGATCGATGGGGAAATCGAGGAGATGCTCCCGGCAGCCGGCCAGTCTCCGAACGACTGGCTGGGAAACGGAGACTGCCGCCGGGTGACGGCGCTCTTCGGCGAGGGCCGCAGCCTGGGTCTGGCCTGGGTGGCCGCCCGGCCGGGCCAGGCCGCCCCCGCCGGCACCCGACTGCATTTTGCAGCCTTCGACCTGAAGGGGAACTTCCTCGCCAATCTGTCCAGCCTGGAGGTCTCCGGCAGCCACCAGGCCCTGGCGCCCGGGGCGTTCGACCAACCCGCCATCCTTCAGACCTGTCTGGACGTTCCCGGCGGCGGCGACTTTCGACTGGCCCTCACCGCCATCGGGGGCAAAGCCGCCGGCAAGCAGGTGCAATGGGCGCCCCGGGGCCTTCCCTACCGCCCCTGAGCCCTCATCCCCCGCCTTCCTCTTCACCTTCACCGGAGCCTGCCGGCGGAGCCGTCTCTTCCGACGCTTCCGGGCAATCCTTTTTGTCCTTGCACTCGGGGGACAGCCCCAGTGGCTGTCCGGTGATAGTGTAACTCACGCTGTTGCTGGTCTGCCCGTTGGCCCGCACGCTGACCGACACGGTCCCCGGCTGGGCCGAACGGGGAATGAGCAGGCTGATGGAGCTGTTGCTCCAACTGCTGAAGCTGATCACGGTGTGTCCGCCGAAATAGACGGTATCGGCGGTCGTTCCGAAGTTGGAGCCCGAAATCGTCACCGGATCATCCGGCCGCTGCCGGCCCGGCGTAATCGAGGTGATCCGCGGCGCCGGCGTCCCCACCGTGACGGTGGCGGAGCCCGTGGCTGCGGTATAAACCGGGTTCGAGGCTGAAATCGTATAGGTCTTCGTGGTAGTCGGGCTTACCGAGCGTGTCCCACTGGCTCCCACCGTCCCGATTCCCTGATTGATGCTGATACTCTTGGCGTTGGTGGTGCTCCAGGTCAGCGTCGAACTCCCGCCACTGTTGATGCGGGTCGGATTGGCGCTGATCGTGGCTGTCGGCTGATTCCAAACGGTTACCGTGGCACTGTCGGTGGCTGCGGTATAAACCGGGTTCGAGGCTGAAATCGTATAGGTCGTTGTGGCCGTCAGGGTAACCTCGTGTGACCCATTGGGAGGTATGGTGCCAGCGATACCGGGATTGGGTGTAATGCTGACGCTCTTGGCGTTGGTGGTGCTCCAGGTCAGCGTCGATTTCTCACCACTCTTGATGTCGGTCGGACTGGCGCTGATCGTGGCTTCCGGCCGATTCCAAACGGTTACCGTGGTAGTGGCGGTGGCGGCAGGACAACTCGGGTTCGAGGCTGTAAGAGTGTAGGTCGTTGGAACAGTCGGACTCACCGAACGTGACCCATTGAGAGGCACCTTGCCGATTCCCTGATCAATGCTGACACTGGTGGCGTTGGTGGTGCTCCAGGTCAGCGTCGATTCCCCACCCACCCTGATGTCGGGCGGATTGGCGCTGATCGTGGCTGTCGGCCGATTCCAAACGGTTACCGTGGCATTGAAGGTGGCGCTACCACCTGGGTTCGAGACTGTAATCGTATAGATCGTTGTCTCGTCCGGGCACACCTTGCGTGACCCATTGAGGGGCACCGTGCCGATCCCCTTGATGCTGACACTGGTGGCGTTGGTGGTGCTCCAGCGCAGCGTCGAACACCCATCCTCACAGATGTTGGGCGGATCGGCCCGGAAATCGGCTCTCGGCTCCGGCCAAACGGTCACCGTGGCTCGGCATGTGGAGGATGTTCCCCCGTTACCGCTCGCCGTAAACTTATAGGTCTTCGTTTCGGTCGGGCTCACCGAGCGTGTCCCACTGGCTCCCACCGTCCCGATCCCCGTAATGCTGACACTGTTGGCGTTGGTGGTGCTCCAACTCAGCGTCGAACTCCCACCGCTCCTGATGTTCGTCGGGGAAGCCGAGCAACTGATGGTCGGCGGGTCCGGCTCATCATCGTCTGTGACCGTCACCGAGACGGAACTGATGGAAATGTTGTTGCCGTTGTATTTCGAGTCCGTGCTGGAGGCGCCGTGACTGATGCGGGCGCTTTCGTTGGAGGTATCGCTGTCGTGCCTTGCCGACACCGTCACGGTCTGGTTGCTGTTCCAGTTGCTCGTTGTGAAGGTCAGTGCAGTGGGGACCTCCGATATCTCGGCGCTGTTGTCGGAGACGGAAATGGTGACGCTGGCCGTCGGCTTCGTGTTCAGCTTCACCCTGTAGGTCCCGCTGCTCCCCTCCCCAACGGTCAAGCTGGTCGGCGAAACCGTGACTCCGGCCGTGTCGTCGTCGTCCAGGGTCACCGAAACCCCGGAAACGGAGACCCCGTTGTAGTTCGAGTCGTCGCTGCTGGACGCATGGCTGACGGCCGCCGTCTCGTCGTCGGCATCGTCGTCCTGCCCCACCGTCACCGTCACCGTCCGGGCCGTATTCCAGTTGCCCGTGGTGAAGGCCAGCGAGGCGGGGTTCAGCGTCACGTCGTCGTGGCTCTCCGTCAGGCTGATGGTGACGCCGGCCGTCGGCTTCGTGTTCAGCTTCACCGTGTAGGTCCCGCTGCTCCCCTCGGCAACGGTCAAGCTGGTCGGCGAAACCGTGACTCCGGCCGTGTCGTTGTCCTCCAGGGGAATCGACAGCAGTGCGCTCTCGGCATAGCCGGTCGCAGATCCCTTCAACCCGATCGTCTCCTGCCCCTCGTCGATCGAGTCGTCGCTCACAGTCAGCGTCGCCGTCCCCGAAGTCTGGTTGGCCGCAATCGTCAGCACTCCCACCGTGTAGTCAGTCGAGTGCGTGGCCGTCCCCGAATGGGTCAGCGTGATGGTCGTGGCCTCGGCCGGCGCCGAACCCGCCGGCACCCTGGCCGTGATGGTGGCCGTCCCGCTCGGCTCCGATACGCTCGCCGCGCTCGATGTCAGCGTGATCGGAGGCGTCTCGTCGTCATTCAACGGAATCGACAGCAGCGCGCTTTCGGCATAGCCGGCCGCAGACCCCTTCAGCCCGATCGTCTCCTGCCCCTCGTAGGTCGAGTCGTCGCTCACAGTCAGCGTCGCCGTCCCCGACGTCTGGTTGGCCGCAATCGTCAGCACTCCCACCGTGTAGTCGCTCGAGTGCGTGGCCGTCCCCGAATGGGTCAGCGTGATCGTCGTGGCCTCGGCCGGCGCCGAACCCGCCGGCACCCTGGCCGTGATGGTGGCCGTCCCGCTCGGCTCCGACAGGCTCGCCGCATTCGATGTCAGCGTGATGGCCGGCAGCGCCACGGTGAAGGCCGCCCCGTTGCTGGCCATTCCCCCCACCGTCACCACTACCTTGCCCGTGGCCGCTCCCGCCGGCACCGGCGCCACGATGGAGGTCGCACTCCAACTGCTCGCCGTCGCTGCCGTCCCGTTGAAGCTCACCGTGCTGGTTCCCTGCGTCCCCCCGAAGTTCGTCCCGCTGATGGTCACCGAGGTCCCCACCGGGCCCGAGGTCGGACTCAACGTAGTGATGGCCGGCGGCGTCCCCACGATGTACCGCACCCCGTTGCTGGCCATCTCTCCCACCGTCACCACCACGTTCCCGCTCGTCGCTCCCGCCGGCGCCGGCGCCACGATCGAGGTCGCACTCCAACTGGTGGGCGTCGCCGCCGTACCGTTGAAAGTCACCGTATTGCTTCCCTGTGAAGCCCCGAAGTTCGTCCCGCTGATCGTCACCACCGTCCCCACCGGTCCCCAGGCAGGCTGCACCGTGCTGATTGCCGGCGGCGTCCCTACGATGAAACGCACGCCGTTGCTGGCCTGCCCCCCTGCCGTCACCACCACGTTGCCGCTGGTTGCGCCCGCCGGCGCCGCCGCCACGATCGAGGTGTCGCTCCAACTGCTCGCCGTGGCCGCCGTCCCATTGAACGTCACCGTGCTGCTTCCCTGCGTGGCCCCGAACTTCGTGCCGCTGATCGTCACCGAAGTCCCTACCGGTCCCGCCGTCGGACTCAACCCGCTGATGGCCGGAGGCGTCTTCACGGTAAAGGCCACCCCGTTGCTGGCCATCTCTCCCACAGTCACCACCACGTTCCCGCTGGTCGCCTCCGTCGGCGCCGGAGCCACGATCGAGGTCGCACTCCAACTGGTGGGCGTGGCCGTCGTCCCGTTGAACGTCACCGTGCTGCTCCCCTGCGACGCTCCGAAGTTGGTGCCGCTGATGGTCACCGCTGTCCCCACTGGCCCCGAGGTCGGACTCAACCCGCTGATCACCGGCGGCGTCCCCACAATGTACCGCACCCCACTGCTCGCCATTCCCCCCACCGTCACCACGACGTTGCCGCTGGTCGCTCCCGCCGGCGCCGGCGCCACGATCGAGGTCGCACTCCAACTGGTGGGCGTCGTTGCCGTCCCATTGAACGTCACCGTGCTGCTCCCCTGTGTGGCCCGGAAGTTCGTCCCGGTGATCGTCACCGCCGTCCCTACCGGTCCCGCCGTCGGACTCAGAGCACTGATCGCCGGAGGCGTCCCCACGGTGTACCGCACCCCGTTGCTGGCGCGGCCGTTGACGGTCACCACCACGTTGCCGGTCGTCGCTCCCGCCGGCACCGGCACCGCTATCGAGGTTTCGCTCCAACTGGTGGGCGCGGCTGCCGTCCCATTGAACGTCACCGTGCTGCTTCCCTGCGTCCCTCCGAAGCTCGTCCCGCTGATGGCCACCGATGTCCCTACCGGCCCCGCCGCCGGACTCAGAGCACTGATCGCCGGAGGCGGCGTCTCCACGGTGAAGGCCGCCCCGTTGCTGGCCATTTCTCCCACCGTCACCACTATGTTCCCCGTGGTGGCTCCCGCCGGCACCCGCGCTATGATCTTGGAGCCGCTCCAACTCCTCGGCGTGGCCGCAGTCCCGTTGAACGTCACCGTGCTGCTTCCCTGCGACGCCCCGAAGTTCGTGCCCTTGATCTTCACGTTGGTGCCCACCGTCCCCGAGATGGGCTTCAACTTGCTGATCGCCGGCGGCGTCCCCACGATGAACCGCACTCCGTTGCTGGCGTGGCCGTTGACCGTCACCACTACGTTTCCCGTCGTCGCCCCCGCCGGCGCCGGCGCCACGATCGAGGTCGCACTCCAACTGGTGGGCGTGGCCGCCGTCCCGTTGAACGTCACCGTGCTGGTTCCCTGCGTCCCTCCGAAGTTGGTCCCGCTGATCGTCACCGAAGTCCCTACCGGTCCCGCTGTCGGATTCAACCCGCTGATCGCCGGCGGCACCACCACCGTGAAGGCCGCCCCATTGCTGGCCATCTCTCCCACCGTCACCACTACGTTGCCCGACGTGGCCCCCGCCGGCACCGGCGCTATGATCGAGGTCGCGCTCCAACTGGTGGGCGTGGCCGCCGTCCCGTTGAACGTCACCGTGCTGTTACCCTGCGACGCTCCGAAGCTCGTCCCGCTGATCGTCACCGAAGTCCCTACCGGCCCCGAGGTCGGACTCAACCCGCTGATCGCCGGCGGCGTCCCCACGATGAACCGCACCCCGCTGCTGGCCCGGCCGTTGACCGTCACCACCACGTTGCCCGTGGCCGCTCCCGCCGGCACGGGCGCCACGATCGAGGTATCGCTCCAACTGGTGGGCGTGGCCGCTGTCCCGTTGAAGGTCACCGTGCTGCTTCCCTGCGTCCCTCCGAAGCTCGTCCCGCTGATCGTCACCAACGTCCCCACCGGCCCCGCCGTCGGCGCCAACCCGCTGATGGCCGGCGGTACTTCCACGGTGAAGGCCGCCCCGCTGCTGGCCATCTCTCCTACCGTCACCACCACCGGCCCGCTGCTCGCCCCCGCCGGCACCGGCGCCACGATCTTGGTGTCGCTCCAACTGGTGGGCGTGGCCGGGGTCCCGTTGAAGGTCACCGTGCTGCTCCCCTGCGACGCCCCAAAGGTCGTGCCCTTGATCTTCACGTTGGTGCCCACCGCGCCCGAGGCCGGCTTCAACTTGCTGATCACCGGCGGCGTCCCCACGATGAACCGCACTCCGCCGCTGGCCTGGCCATTGACCGTCACCACCACGTCGCCGGTCGTCGCTCCCGCCGGCACCGCCGCCACGATCGAGGTCGCGCTCCAACTGGTGGGCGTCGCCGTGGTCCCGTTGAAGGTCACCGTGCTGCTCCCCTGCGTCCCTCCGAAGTTGGTCCCGCTGATGGTCACCGAAGTCCCTGCCGGCCCCGCCGTCGGATTCAGCCCGCTGATGGCCGGCGGCGGCGCTACCGTGAAGTCCACCCCGTCGCTGGCCTGCCCGTTGACCGTCACCACCACCTTGCCCGTGGTTGCTCCCGCCGGCACCGCCGCCACGATCGAGGTCGCGCTCCAACTGGTGGGCGTCGCCGCCGTCCCGTTGAACGTCACCGTGCTGGTCTCCTGCGAAGCTCCGAAGTTCGTGCCGCTGATCGTCACCGAAGTCCCCACCGGCCCCGCCGTCGGATTCAGCCCGCTGATGCTCGGCGGCGCCGCTACCGTGAATTCCACCCCGTTGCTCGCCTGCCCGTTGACCGTCACCACGACCTTGCCTGTAGTCGCTCCCGTCGGCGCCGCCGCCACGATCGAGGTCGCGCTCCAACTGGTGGGCGTCGCCGCCGTCCCGTTGAAGGTCACCGTGCTGGTTCCCTGCGCGGCCCCGAAGTTCGTGCCGCTGATGGTCACCGAAGTCCCTACCGGGCCCGCCGTCGGATTCAGCCCGCTGATGCTCGGCGACGCCCCGCTGACCGTGAAGGAGACTCCGTTGCTCGTCTGGCTCCCCACCGTCACCACCACCGGCCCGCTCCTCGCCCCCGCCGGCACCGCCGCCTTGATCTTGCTGTCGCTCCAACTGCTCGCCGTGGCCGCCGTCCCGTTGAAGGTCACCGTGCTGCTCCCCTGCGTCCCACCGAAGCGGCTGCCCTTGACCGTCACCGTGGTTCCCACCCCTCCCGAAGCCGGGGTCACCTTCTTGATGCTCGGCGCCGTGCTGGCCGCGCTCACCGCCGACACCGCAGCCACCAGCCCCGCCGGCTCCGTCACCGTGAACGCCCTCTCGTTGCTGGCTTGGCCGCTCACCACCACCGCCACGGTCCCGCTCAACGCCCCCCGCGGGACGGCCGTCTGTATCTCGCTGTCGCTCCAGAGGCTCGGACTGCTCCACGCCCCATTGAAGCTCACCCCGCTGGTCCCCTGCGAGGCTCCCACCCAGGAGCCGAAATGCTCCCCTCGGATCCTCACCTGGTCCCCTTCCGCGCCATAGCCCGGATCCACCTCCTCGATCACCGGGGCGGGTCCCCTCACCCTGAACGCCTTCCCGTCGCTCGCCTGTCCCCCCACCGTCACCACCACCAGCCCGCTGGGCGCCCCCGCCGGCACCGCCACCTGAATCTCGCTCTCGCTCCAGAACGTCGGCCTCCCCCACACGCCGTTGAAGCTCACCCCGCTGGTCCCCTGCGAGGCCCCAGCCCAGGAGCCGAACCGCTCCCCCTCGATCCGCACCACCCTCCCCGCCACTCCAGCCTCCGGACTCAGGGAGCCAATCACCGGCGCCCCTGCTTCGGCTTCCACCACCCTGAATCCCACCCCTGCGCTCGCCTGCCCGTCCGCCCTCACCACCACCGGACCCGTCGACGCTCCCCAGGGCACCTCCGCCTCGATGGCGCCGTCACTCCAACGCCTCACCGTCCCCCAGGCTCCGTTGAAGCTCACCTCGCCCAAGGCCGGCGCCTCCCCGAAGTTCGCGCCCTCGATCCGCACCACCGCCCCCGCCGGCCCCGAACCGGGACTCACCGTGCTGATGGCCGGCCCCGACTCCCCCGGCCCCGTCACCGTGAACCTCGCTCCCTCACTGGCCCGTCCCCCCACCGTCACCACCACCGCGCCCGTCGCCGCCCCCGGCGGCACCGCTACCTCGATCTCACTCTCGCTCCAACGCCTCGCCGTCGCCCACACCCTGTTGAAGCTCACCCCGCTCGTCCCCTGCACGGCTCCCGTCAACGTCCCCAGGTGCGACCCCCGCACCGTCACCACCGTCCCCGCCGGCCCCTGCGTCGGCTCCAACGATGCGATCACCGGATCGGAAACCTCTTCTCCCCGCAAGGGATGCGCCCCCGACGCCATCACCAGTCCCAGCAAACCCGCGGCCAACGCCCGTCCCTTCCGCTTTGGTCCCATCGGCAGTTCCTGGTGTCGGGTCTTCATCCTGCACCTCCCTGGATGTCACGTTCACTCAACAAAAGTCTCGGGCGCCGGACCGCCGCCCCGCAAGGTACTCCGGGGTGAGGGACCCCATCGGCCCACCAACCCTGCCGAACCGGTCCGGCTATACCCGTTCTGCTGCTCCGATCAAGAGCTGCGGGCCAACCCTACGGACCGTGGCGGCACAATGTCAAACTTTTCTTACTCGTCCCGCGAAGCTCATTTGGAGTCCAGGATCAATAGGGGCCGCCGGCCTCGCCTTGTGGTACAGTGCCTCTAAAGGGCCACCGCCCGACAACTCCCCCTCAGCAGCGAGGAATCTTGATCCATCGTCCTTCGTCGGAGACCGGAATGACGGAGTGGAGAACGGGAGGCTTCCGTTTGCGCAGGTCCTCGGCGCACGCCCGGAGGGTTGGGGGCTTGGCCGGGATCATCCTCTGGGCTGGGGTGGGGCTGGCCGCCGCCCAGGCCCAGGGCGTCTGTGACCGCACCCCCCAGGTCAGGGACAAGCTGGTCGAGGTCACCGGAGCCTCCGGTTGCGAGGCGGTGACGGCGCAGCACCTGGCCGGGGTGAAACGGCTCGATCTTGAGGAATCGGACATCCGGACCCTGCGAGTGCACGACTTCAGCGGGCTGAACTCACTGGAATACCTGCTGTTGGATAACAATTCCCTCCGTGAATTGCCTGAAGGCGTCTTCAAGGATCTGGACAACTTGATATGGCTCGGCTTGAGCGGAAACTTCCTTTCCCGACTGTCCGAGAGCACGTTTGAAGGACTTAATACCTTGGAAGGGCTCGGTTTGGGGCAAAACCTGTTGAAAGACTTGCCCGAGGGGATATTCAAGGGGCTGAGCAACCTGGATTATCTATCTTGTGCCGGCAATCTGCTGACCGCCGTCCCTGAAACGGTCTTCCACGGGCTGGGCAACCTGAGACAACTGTCATTGACAGACAATCCCTTCGTGACGTTGCCCGAACAGGTCTTCAAGGGGCTGGGCAATCTGAAATACCTGTTTATGGACCATAGCGCCCTGTTGGAATTGCCCGCCGGGATTTTCAATGGATTGCACAGCCTGAAAAACTTGTCAATGATATCAACCAACCTGAAGATCCTGCCGAAGGGGGTCTTTGACGACGTCCTCGATACTCTGGACAATACTATAATTAACTATTCTACCTTAGGTCCCCTAAGGGCGCTCTCTTTCCTTATGCCGGAACAGACTGTCTTCGATGACACCACCGTGAAGGCGACGGTGTCTCTGAGCGGTGCGCTGCCGATGGCCATACGCGTGCCCTACAGCGTGGGCGGCAGCGCTACGATGGGCAGCGGACCAAGCTATTCTCCCGACCCGGCAACCGGACTGCTGTTCCTGGCCGGCGAGACCAGCCAGGAGATCACCGTCACCCTGCCGGAGGGCGGGGACTACTTGGGCAAGACCATCGTACTGACGCTGGGAGAACTATCCCGGATCGACCTGTTCCGCTCGGACGGCGCCGGACCAAGGGCGCCCTACCTGAAGGCCGCAAGCGTTCTCGTCCGCGATGACCCCGGTTCGGCGCACACCGCGACGTTTTCCGAGCGCGACACGGTCTCGGACACAAGAGGGGTCTGTGGCCGCACGCCGCAGGTGCGAGACGAACTGCTGGCCGCAACCGGAGCATCCGCTTGCTCCGAGGTGACCATGGAACACCTGGCCGGCGTGAGCGAACTGGATCTTCGGGACTCGGGAATCACCGAGCTTCGAGAAGACGACTTCAGCGGGCTCGGCAACCTCGAATTGTTGAGGTTGGAGGATAACTCCCTGAGCACTCTGCCCGTGGGAATCTTCACTGGATTGAGTTCCCTCACAGATCTGACTCTCTGTTGCACCAACCTGAGTCAACTACCCGAGGAGGTCTTTCACGGGCTCGATACCCTGGAAAACCTCCAGTTGTGGTCCAACTCATTGAGTGAATTGCCCGAGGGAATCTTCAGAGGATTGAGCAACTTGGAACAGCTAGGTCTTGGGAGCAACCGCCTGACCCAATTACCCGAGGAGGTCTTCAACGGGTTGAGCAGTCTGACCCACCTACAGCTAAAAGCGAACCTCCTGAGCGAGCTGCCCGAGGGAATCTTCAGAGGATTGAGCAACTTGGAATTCCTGGATCTTCGGGACAACCGCCTGACCGGATTAGCCGAGGATGCCTTCAGCGGGCTGAGCAGCCTGCTAGACCTGGAGCTGTCGAACAACCCGCTGAGAGAGCTGCCCGAAGGAATCTTCAAAGGATTGAATAATCTGGAAGCTCTGACGCTTGACGACAACTTACTGAAGACGTTGCCGGAGAGAATCTTCCAGGGGTTGCACAACCTGGAGGCGCTGACTCTGAATTGGACACCGCTAAACACATTGCCCGAGGGAATTTTCAGGGGACTCAGGAACCTGAAATTGCTGCAACTCAATAGCTCGCTGGCCGAATTGCCCGAGAAGGTCTTTGAGGGGCTGGACTCTTTGAAATGGCTGATAGGGTCCAGCAACCATTTGAGGACCCTGCCCGAAGGAATCTTCAGAGGATTGAGCAACCTGGAAGCCCTGGACCTGTTCAACAATGGACAGAAGGAACTGCCTCCGGGAATCTTTCACGGCCTGGACTCCATCAAGGAGATTAACCTGCAGCATAACAGCTTGAAGACGTTACCCATTGGAGTATTCGACGATGTGCTGGATACCTTGGGTGGTCGTATTGAAACTTCGCTCTACGCTGGAAAAACCATATTTTTCTTGCTGCTTTATCGTTCAAGAGACCCCATAGACTCCCGTCTGAAGGCCGGCATGGCGTTTGCTACTGCGGAGCAGCGGGTAGCCGAAGGCTCCGTCGTGAGAATACCGGTCGTCTTGAGCCGTGCGCTGCCGGTGGCCCTGCGAGTGCCCTACACCCTCGGCGCCAGCGGCACTGCGGGCGGTTTGACGGGGCTGTCTCCGGACCCAAGCCGGGGGCTGCTGTTTCGGGCCGGGGAGACCCGACAGGAAATCGTCTTTAGGCTGCCGAAGACTGCCGGCAGCCGAGGGGGCGGGACCGTCGTTCTGGCTCTGGCCAAGCCCTCCGAAATCGGGCTGCGCCAATCCGACGGCACAGGGCCCGACGCCCCCGATCTACTCTCCGGGGCTTTTCTCATCCCCTCCCACGCAGGTACCCTCCACACCGTCACGGTTCTCGACCCCGATCCGGTGGATCGGGAGCCCTACTGCCTCTCTCTCTGGCAAGGTACGTCCTGCTCGACCGTGGCCAACCTTCCGCACGTCTTCATGGGTCCCCTGGGGGAGAGTATCGCCACCTCCGAAGTGGCCATCACCCACAAGGACCCTGTGGCAGCCGATTGCGAGGTGGCCGTCCTCTTCCACCGGGGGACCTCGCCGGCTCCGGCGGTTTCGTTCAACGGCCGCTACCTCCAGCCAAATATCTTCCGCACCACCCTCCCCCGAGGAGGCGCCCAAGTCCTGACCCTGGCGGCCCCCGAGTCAAAGAAACTGGCGTCCGGGGCCCTCTACGTCTTCACCCGCTCCCCATGCACGGCAGACTCCCTGCACATTCAGGGGCGCATCCTGCTGGAAAACAGGATCGACGGGGAGATCGAGGAGATGTTACCCATGGCCGCTCAATCCCCGGGTGACTGGATGGCCGACGGAGACTGCCGGGTTCTGACGGGGGTCTTCGGGAACGGACGCAACCTGGGTTTCGCTTCGGTCACCGCCGAGCCGGGACAATCCGCCCCGCCCGGCGCCCGGCTCGATTTCCAGGCCTTCGATCTGGAGGGAAACCCGATCGGTGCTCTTCCCGGCCTCGATATTTCCGGCGAGTACCGGGCCCTCTCGCCCTGGGCGTTCGACCGGCCCACCACCATCGAGATGTGCCTGGACGTCGCGGGCAACAGCGACTTTCGACTGGCCGTCGCCGCCATCGGCTCCAAGGCGGCCGGCGGCGCAATGCAGTTCGTCCCCGAGCGCTTGCGCGCCGAACCCGAGCCGGAAGATGCTGCTTCCGGGCCTTGAGGGGAACTGCGGTGCCAACCCGAGCGCGAGTCCCTTCCATTGTAGCCGGCCCCCGGGCGGCAGCCTGGATGGCCGCGGTCCTGCTGGCTCTGATCTCGCCGGGCGCCTCGCTTTCCCAGAACGGCTCGCCCAACCTGAGGCCCTATCAGCCCGACAACTGGTCGGACGCCATCGTGGTCTCCAACCGCCCGGAGGGCAACGTCGACACCCTGGGTCTGAGGGCTTCGGACCGGCTCTACGTGGATTTCGCCGTCATCAACGACGGCGGCTCCCGCCTCACCGAGCCTTTTCGGATCGACCTGTACCTGGACGGCCGCTTGCGGAAGTCCTTCGAGGTGGAACCTCCGCTGGCCCCCCGGTCCTATCGATTCCGGGAGGACTACCTCATTCGAAGACTGGGGCCGGGAATCCACACGTTGCGGATCGTGGCCGATGCCGGCGAGTCGGTTTCAGAGCGCGACGAATCGGACAACGAATACACCCGGACCTTCCGGGTTTCGGGAGATTGCTTTCCCTTGACCGCCAGGGTGACGCCCCGGGAGTCGGGGACGCTGACTGCCAGCCGGGACCTCAATTGCGGCAGTCCCCGCATGGGCATCCCCGAGGCCGGTGAGGGGGACAGCGGCCGGGAACTGGGCGCCGGCGGCGAACCGGTCATCCAGGCTCGCAAGGCCCGGTCCCTTGCGGCCCTGAGAACACGGGTCCAATCGGAGGGCACGGTGAGAGTGATCGCGGGCTTGAGGACCGAAGGCATGCCGGTGGCCTCGGCGGCCGGCAGCTTGACCTTGACCCAGGCCAAGGCGCGCTCACCGCTGATTGCCCGATCTCAGCAGTCGCTGCTGGTCCGAATGAGCGCTCACGAGCTCTCCCCGGTCCGGCGGTTCAAGTTCATCCCCTACGTTGCCATGAAGGTGGATGAGGCGGCGCTGGAGGCCCTGGCTGCGGACCTGGAGGTGGTCAGCCTCCAGCAGGACCGAGTCGTCAAGCCCCTGCTGGCGGAAAGCGTGCCCCTGGTGGGGGCTCCCCAGGCCTGGGCGCAAGGGTATGACGGTGCGCGACAAGCGGTGGCCATCCTGGATACGGGGGTGGACAAGGACCATCCCTTTCTGGCGAGCAGGGTGGTTTCGGAAGCCTGCTTTTCGGGCGGCGGCGGACTCGCAGAGTCGTTTTGCCCCGGAGGGGTCAGCGAGGCGACCGGCCTGGGATCAGCCGCGCCCTGCGCCTCAAGCGACTGCTTTCATGGCACGGCCATGGCCGGGGTGGCCGCCGGTCGAGGAGCCGATTTCTCAGGGGTGGCCCCGCGGGCCCCGATCATCGCCATCCAGGTCTTCTCCCAAGGCGTCGGGGACCGCTCAGAATCCTTTACGAGCGACTGGGTCTCCGGGCTGGAGCGGGTCCTGGAACTCAGCGACGGCTTCGACATCGCGGCCGCCAACATGAGCTTCGGTAGCCTTGTTTTCGACACGGAGAACTGCGACGCCGATGCCCCGGCTGAAAAAGCCGCCATGGACAACCTGCGCGCCGCCGGTATCGCCCCCATTGTTTCCTCCGGGAACGATGGATCCTCGACCGGCATCTCTTACCCGGCCTGCATCTCCAGCGCCGTCAGCGTGGGAGCTACCGCTGACGGCAGCAACGAGGCGGCCCCGGATGAGGTCTCCGAGTTCTCGAACAGCTCCCCCTCCCTGGATCTGCTGGCGCCGGGCCAGGGAATCACCACTTCGGTCCCCGGAGGCGGGTTCGAGACCTACAACGGCACCTCCCTGGCCGCTCCCCACGTGGCCGGGGCCTGGGCCGTGCTGAAGTCCAAGGCTCCCCAGGCCTCGGTGGCCGACCTGCTCTCCGTCCTGAAGGCCACCGGCATCCCCATCGCCGACTCCCGAAACGACCTCGTCAAGCCCCGCATCCAGGTGGATGCCGCCCTCGACAGGATCGTCGAGGAACGGCCCTATTCCTCCGGCACCCGTCTGACCCTCACCGCCCAGCCCCGCCCCGGCTTCCAGTTCAAGGGCTGGCGGGGATGCGAGTCTCCCTCCGGGAACCGGTGCGTGCTGGCGATGGACTCGGTCCGCAACGTCACCGCCCTGTTCGAACCGTCAGCGGCCGACCTGCCGGACCTGGTCATTACCACACTGACAGGTCCGCCGACGGCCGCCGCCGGGAAGGACGTTTCGATTTCCGCTTCCATCCACAACCAGGGACCGGCCGATGCCGGCCCCTTCCGGCTGGGCCTCTACCTGTCGGCCGACGACGCCATAACCTCAGACGACACCTGGTTCGCCGCCTGCGCCTACCCGGCGGGGCTGGCGGCGGGACAGTCGGCCACCTGCAGCCGCTCCTTTCCCCTCCCTCCCCGGGTGCGTCCCGGACGCTACTTTCCGGGAGCCGTGGTGGACGACCTGGACCAGGTGGCCGAGAACAGCGAGGCCAACAATGCCCGCCTGGCCGATTCCGGACCCATGGAAGTCTCGGCTCCCCTCGTCCTCTCCCGCTCGTTCGTCCCGGTGATCCTGTCTGCGGCCGGGCGCAACGACTCCTTCTTCACCTCGGAGTTGACCCTGACCAACCGGGGAGCGCAAGAAGCCCGGCTCGACTACGCCTACACGGCCCACCTGGGCGGGGGCAGCGGCGCGGCTTCCGACACGTTGGCCCCCGGACAGCAGAAGATCGTGCCCAACGCCCTCGACTACCTCAGGGGCCTGGGGCTGCCCCTGCCGGGCTCCGGCAACCGCCTGGGGACGCTGGGGGTGGAGGCAAGCGCATCTTCCCAGGTGGGGGTGACGGTGCGAACCACCACGGCCGTGCCCGAGGGCCGGGCCGGGCTGGCCTATCCGGGGGTCCCCGAGGAAGAGGGATTCGAGGAAGCGGTCTACCTGTGCGGCCTGCGCCAGAACGGGCAGGACCGCTCCAACCTGGCCCTGCAGAACATGGGCGCCTCGGGAGAGGGAGCGGTGACCCTGAGGGCCACGGTGTATTCCGGGGATGGGGAGGGAAGCGTCCGCGTCCTGGAAGAGGTACGTCTGGGACCGGGAGCGTTCCACCAATACACGGGCGTGCTGGGGAGCGTGGCCAACGGCTACGTGAAGGTGGAGCGGGTGGAGGGGACGGCGCCCTTCTATGCCTACGGGGTCATCAACGACCAGGCCAACTCGGACGGCTCCTTCGTCTTCCCGGTGACGGCCGGCTCGCTGGCGGGGACGCGAGGCCAGACGCTGCCGGTGATCGTGGATGCGGGAGGCTTCACCAGTGAGTTGACGGTGACCAATTTCTCCGAGGCCGCCAAGACGGTGCAACTCAGCCTGGTGGCCGATGCCGTTGGGACGGCCGATCACACGGTCCGCTTCAGCTTGAGGCTGGAAGCCGGGGAGCAGCGGATCGTTCCCGACCTGGTCGGGGAGATGCGCCGGCAGGGGGTGGAGGGCCTGGGGCCGGAGGGCCGGGCCCTGGCCGGGGCGTTGTTCGCCACTGTGGAGGGCGGGGACATGGGCGGCATCGTGACGGCGGCGCGCACGGGATCAGCGGGAGGCGGGGGGCGGTACAGCGTCTTCTACAACGGCGTGCCCGACGGCAGGGCCTTCAGCCGGAGCGCCTGGGTGGAGGCCCTGCAGCAGGACCGGGAGAACCGCAGCAACCTGGCCCTGGTCAACACCGGAGCCGTGGACGACAGCCACAGCCTCTTCCGCCTGGAGATCTACGATGGAGAGACGGGACGGCGGGTCAAGACCCTGACCCGAAGGGTCGCGGCCAGGCGCTGGCATCAGGTCAACGGGATTCTGGGCAGCCACGCGCCGGGCACCTCTCAGGGCTACGTCTGGGTGCGGCGAGTCTCCGGCAACAACCCCTTCCTGGCCTACGGGGTAGTCAACGACGGCGGGGCGCCGGGAGAACGCAGCGGAGACGGGGCCTATGTGCCCGCCCGGGAGTAGGGGCTCGAAGCAGGCCGGCCTCGGCATCGGGAGGAGCGGGGGCTTGCAATTCGGCGGAGCGAACGTCTCGGCAGGCGAGATCAGGCGACCCGGTACTTCTCAACGCCCTTCGGATCGAGGTCGATTCCCAGCCCGGGCTCTTCGGGAACGGCCAGGGTCCCGTCCCGGGCCGTGAGGCGCTGTAGGGTGATCTCGTCCCGCAACCGCGTGCCCTCCTCCACCACGAACTCCGTGATGAACGAATTGGGGATGGAGTTCAGGAAGTGGAGAGCGGCGGCCACGTTGATGTAGGTGGTGAACCCGTGGTTGACGCAGCGCAGGCCCCGGTCGGCCGCCAGGCTGGCGATCTTGACCGCCTCGGTGAAGCCGCCGCACCGGGTCAGGTCCACCTGGACCACGTCGATCCTGCCCTTGTCCATCAGCTCGATGAATGAGCGGCGCTCGCTTTCCTCCTCGCCGGCCGCGATGGGGATGTCGGTGGCCGAGGCCAGGCGCGCGTACCCCCGGTAGTCGTCCGGCCGCAGGGGCTCCTCCAGCCAGAAGATATCGAACTGGCTGAAGGCCCTGGCGCGCTGAATGGCCGTCTTGGCGTCCCAGGCCAGCCCGGCGTCGATCAGCAGGTCGGCGTCCTCCCCCAGCCCGGCCCGCGCCTCCCGCACCAGGGCCAGGTCGGTGGCCGCATCCTCGCCCATGGGCGCCCATCCGAACTTGACCGCGTCGAAGCCCTGGCCGCGGAAGCGGCGGGCTCGCTCGCCCGTTTCGGCAGGCGTGGCGCCGAACAGGGAGCTGGCATAGGCGCGAATCCTCCGGTGGAAGCCGCCTCCCAGCAGCTTCCAGACGGGCAGCCCCAGCACCTTGCCCTTGATGTCCCAGAGAGCGATGTCGATCCCGCTCATGGCGTGAATGGCGATTCCCCGCCGTCCCGCATAGATGTTCTCCCGATACATCTTGTGCCAGAGAAATTCCGTCTGCAGGGGGTCTTCGCCAATCAGCAGCTCGCCCAGCCCGCTGTTGAGAGGATGGCAATAGGGCCCCTCGATCATCCCCTTGACGGCCATGGGGGCCGAGTCCACCTCGCCGATGCCGTGCACTCCCGCATCGGTCTCGACCCGGACCACCAGAGCATCCTGGCCGCTGTCGGCCTGTTCCTTGACCTGGGGAAGCCGCAGATAGAGAGTCTCGACTTTGGTGATTTTCATGGTGGCTCCAGCGGCGATGGGCGGGTGTCAGGCGAAGGCCTGGTCAACGGGTTTGATGATGAGCTCGGGCACGTGGGCCCGCTGGGGAAGCGTGGCCACGAACAGAACCGCGGCCGCCACGTCTTCGGGCCGCAGGATGCGCGCGCGGTGTTCGGGGCTGACCGCCACCGGGCGCACGTCGAGCAGGGGCGTGTCCACCTCTCCCGGTGCAATCACGGTGGCGCGGATGCCCCGGTGGCCCTCTTCCAGGCCCACCACCTTGGTGAAAGCGTCCATGGCGTGCTTGGAGGCGCTGTAGGCCGCTCCGCCCAGGTCGCTGGCCCTGCAGCCGGCCGTCGAGGTGACGTTGACGATGAGGCCGTCGCCGCGTTCCCGCATGTGGGGAAGCACCTCGGAAGCCAGGTTGAAGGCTCCGGTGGCGTTGACGTCGATGATGTAGTCCCAGCTCTCGGGCTCGATCCGCTCCAGGGTCCTTTCGACCACGTTCACCCCGGCGTTGTTCACCAGGATGTCGATCTTCCCGAAGCGGTCGATGGCCTTGCCCACCAGTTCGCCGACCCGGGTGCGATCGGTCACGTCCAGCGGCCAGGGGCGCACGGCTCCCGCCCCGCCGATGCTCTCGGCCGCCGCCTCAAGTCTCTCCCGATTGCGGCCGCAGATCACCACCGTGGCGCCCTCGGCGGAAAACTGACGGGCTACGGCCAAACCGATTCCGGTGGCGCCTCCGGTAACCAGGGCCACTTTGTCCTCGAGTCGCATGGGTCTCCTTTCAACGTTGAACGCCCGCCGCGCCCGCCGGCAGGCCGAAGCAGTAGAGGCGGCGGCTGGTTCGCAGGTAGATCCGCCCTGCGGAAATGGCGGGAGTGGCGTAGGCTTCCTCCTGAAAATCGGCTTGGGACAACTGCCGCCATTGAGGCTCGGCGCTGATCACGCTCAGCTCGCCCCTCTCGCTGAGCAGGTAGATCTTGCCGTCTCCCGCAACCGGAGAACTGAAATACCGGGATTGACCGGCAACACGACCCACCTTCAGGGTCTTTCCCGTTTCAGGATCGAGGCTGGCCACGATGCCTCCCCGCTTCACCCAGAAAAGATAACCCCTGTAGTGTATGGGAGAGGGAACATAGGGCAGGGTGCGGGTCTGCCTCCACAGCACGTGGGACCGGGTGACGTCGCCGCTCCCGCCGGGGCGGATGGCCAGAGCCACGTTTTCCACCGTCTCGAAAATGTCTTTCATTCCGTCGTATTCGGCTCGGGTGAGCTGGTCGTCCTTGTCGCGGTCGAACTGGTTGAAGCGCGCCTTGAGCGATCCCTCCGGCAACTCCTCCAGCTCCAGGAGACCGTTGCCGTTGCGGTCGAAACGGCCGGCAACCTCCGGGAAGGGTTGGAGCTTTTCCCGTTCTCCCGGTTCGGCCCCCGGCGACCAGGTGGCGCTGAAGACGACGCCTCCCTCGCCAATCACCGGCGTGGTGTTGACGATGCGGGAAAGTCCCCGAACGGTCCAGACCTCATTCCCGGTGTCAAGATCGTATGCCGCCATCCGCAGGGTCCCGGAGACCACGATTTGTGTCTTCCCGTTCACCTCCAGGCTCACCGGGGTCGAGAACCCCCGGGGAAACTCCGGCCGTTCGGTCTTCCAGAGCGTCTTGCCGCTGTTCTTGTCGAAGGCCATGAGAAACGAGTCGATGTCATGATCCTGGTTCAACACCACCCGGTCCCCGACGATGATGGGAGAGCTGGCGGCGCCGAATCCGTTCTTGAAGGGACCCATCGGGCGCCGCCACAACAACTTGCCGTTCCTGTCGTAGCAAAAGAGGCCGCCCGACCCGAAGAAGCTCACGATCCGCTGCCCGTCGGTGGCCGGGCTGGACTGGGCGTGGCTTCCGTCGCGGTGGATTTCCTCCAGCGTCCCGTACTCCGCTTCGGCCTTCCAAAGCACTTCCCCGGTGTCCTGGTGCAATCCCAGGGTGAGGAGCGATTCGTTCTCGACGGCCGTGACGTAGACCCGATCGCCGTGGACCACCGGGGAGGAGTGTCCCCGCGGGAGGGAAACCTTCCAGAGCAGGTTTCGGTCGGGCCCGATGGAGGCGGGCAGCTTGTAAGACCCCGAGGCCACGCCCGAAGCATTGGGACCCCGAAACTGGGGCCATGAATCCGATTGAGCCCATTCAACCGAGCAGCAAAGCAAGGCCACCGACAGGCGCAAGAGTGTTTTCACGTTGGACCTCCATGGCTGGAGCCGGAAACGGGCTGAACCGAACCGCGAACCGGTACCGAAGCCTGCCGTCCCCATGCAAACCGAACGAAAGGACGATTATAGGGGAACTTTGCCTTGGCTACGAACCTGCCGGGCAGATCATTCGAGGAAAAACAAGCGATCTTCAATAAAGGCGAACCACGAATGAACACGAATGGACACGAAGACCGATGGACCTGCTTGTCTGCGACGACGTCATGGGATGAAGGCCCACCTGGGAGCGCGGGCGTCCCGCCCGCACAACACTGGCACAGCTTCACCCATCTCTCCCACCCGGCTCGACCGGCAACGGCGCCGCGATTCCGCTTCAGCCGAGCCGATGGGGTTTCCGCCGGCAGGGTGGCCGTGTTCCGCATCACGGGGAAACGGAGCGGCCACCCAACGCAGAGGATGCGGGCGAGACGCCCGCGCTCCCGGAGGGGCGCCTCCTCCCATCCTTCGTAAATATCCCTTCGATATCGGTTGTCACACCCCCCGATCCACCACTCATCGATCCATTCATTGGTGTTCATTCGTGTCCATTGGTGGTTCGCCGTTTCCCGTCGTGGATATCTCTTTCCCTTTCGTGTCATTCTTCGTGTCTCTTCGTTGTCCTTCGTGTGACTTCGTGGCTCTCTCTTTTTTTTGTTTCAGGCAAGCACCACCCCTGCCCTGCCGGGCAGATCATCCGAGAGTAAAACACTCAATCGTCAATAAAGGCGAACCACGAATAGACACGAATGTCCGATGGACCTGCTTGGCTGCGACGACGTCACGGGAGGAAGGCCGGGAGCGCGGGCGTCCCGCCCGCACAACACTGGCACGGCTTCACGCCTCTCTCCCACCCGGCTCGACCGGCAACGGCGCCACGATTCCGTTTCAGCCGAGCCCAGGCGGTTCCCGTCGGCTGGGTGGCCGTGTGCCGCATCACGGGGAAACTGAGCGGCCACCCAACCCAGAGGATGCGGGCGAGACGCCCGCGCTCCCGGTGGGGCGCCTCCTCCCATCCTTCGTAAATATCCCTTCGATATCGGTTGTCACACCCCCCGATCCACCACTCATCGATCCATTCATTGGTGTTCATTCGTGTCCATTGGTGGTTCGCCGTTTCCCGTCGTGGATATCTCTTTCCCTTTCGTGTCATTCTTCGTGTCTCTTCGTTGTCCTTCGTGTGACTTCGTGGCTCTCTCTTTTTTTTGTTTCAGGCAAGCACCACCCGTGCTCTGCCGGGCGGATCATCCGAGAGTGAAACACCCGATCGTCAATAAAGGCGAACCACGAATGAACACGAATAGACACGAAGACCGATGGACCTGCTTGGCTGAGACGCCGTCAGGGGATGAAGGCCGGGAGCGCGGGCGTCCCGCCCGCACAACACTGGCACGGCTTCACGCCTCTCTCCCACCCGGCTCGACCGGCAACGGCGCCACGATTCCGTTTCAGCCGAGCCCAGGCGGTTCCCGTCGGCTGGGTGGCCGTGTGCCGCATCACGGGGAAACTGAGCGGCCACCCAACCCAGAGGATGCGGGCGAGACGCCCGCGCTCCCGGTGGGGCGCCTCCTCCCATCCTTCGTAAATATCCCTTCGATATCGGTTGTCACACCCCCCGATCCACCACTCATCGATCCATTCATTGGTGTTCATTCGTGTCCATTCGTGGTTCGCCGTTCCCCGTCGGGGATATCTCTTTTCCTTTCGTGTATTTCTTGGTGGCCCTTGTTGGTCCTTCGTGTAACTTCGTGGATCCCTCTTTTTCTTTATGTTTCAGGCAAGCACCACCCCTGCTCTGCCGGGCGGATCATCCGAGAGTGAAACACCCGATCGTCAATAAAGGCGAACCACGAATGAACACGAATAGACACGAAGACCGATGGACCTGCTTGGCTGAGACGCCGTCAGGGGATGAAGGCCGGGAGCGCGGGCGTCCCGCCCGCACAACACTGGCACGGCTTCACGCCTCTCTCCCACCCGGCTCGACCGGCAACGGCGCCACGATTCCGTTTCAGCCGAGCCCAGGCGGTTCCCGTCGGCTGGGTGGCCGTGTGCCGCATCACGGGGAAACTGAGCGGCCACCCAACCCAGAGGATGCGGGCGAGACGCCCGCGCTCCCGGTGGGGCGCCTCCTCCCATCCTTCGTAAATATCCCTTCGATATCGGTTGTCACACCCCCCGATCCACCACTCATCGATCCATTCATTGGTGTTCATTCGTGTCCATTCGTGGTTCGCCGTTCCCCGTCGGGGATATCTCTTTTCCTTTCGTGTATTTCTTGGTGGCCCTTGTTGGTCCTTCGTGTAACTTCGTGGATCACTCTTTTTCTTTATGTTTCAGGCAAGCACCACCCCTGCCCTGCCGGGCGGATCATCCGAGAGTGAAACACCCGATCGTCAATAAAGGCGAACCACGAATGAACACGAATAGACACGAAGACCGATGGACCTGCTTGGCTGAGACGCCGTCAGGGGATGAAGGCCGGGAGCGCGGGCGTCCCGCCCGCACAACACTGGCACGGCTTCACGCCTCTCTCCCACCCGGCTCGACCGGCAACGGCGCCACGATTCCGTTTCAGCCGGACCCATGCCGTTCCCGCCGGCTGGGTGGCCGTGTGCCGCATCACGGGGAAACTGAGCGGCCACCCAACCCAGAGGATGCGGGCGAGACGCCCGCGCTCCCGGAGGGGCGCCTCCTCCCATCCTTCGTAAATATCCCTTCGATATCGGTTGTCACACCCCCCGATCAACCACTCATCGATCCATTCATTGGTGTTCATTCGTGTCCATTCGTGGTTCGCCGTTCCCCGTCGGGGATATCTCTTTTCCTTTCGTGTATTTCTTGGTGGCCCTTGTTGGTCCTTCGTGTAACTTCGTGGATCACTCTTTTTCTTTATGTTTCAGGCAAGCACCACCCCTGCCCTGCCGTGCGGATCATACAAGGGTGAAACAAGGCAAGTTCATGACCCATCGGAAACAAGATGATTGAACATCGATGCACAGGATTAACAGGATGAGAGTTTCCTGCGCGAGAAGCCGGCTCCGGCGATGATCGCATGCGGATTTCAGGGGCAACGGCTGATCCATTTCGGCAAACGCACGCTCGAATTCAATGGCTTTACCCGAAGCAACACGGATGCCCGGGACCTCCGGCCAACCGTCTCCAGAAAAAATCCTGTGCATCCTGTACATCCTGTGCATCGATGTTAATCGAAAATATGCCCGTGCCTGACTATGAGCCGGTTTCCATCCACCAGGCGCAAGCGTTAGTTTCAGACAAGCACCACCCCGCCCCTCACGAGCGCCCTGTGATCCGGGATGAGACATGCGGGCTCGTATCGGTATAATGGGGCACTTGCCTCGGAAAGAGGACATTCAATGGAGATCGAGGACAGCGCCGATGAGCAACGTCAGCTATAGCACCGTGGGATTCAGGGACCGCGACGTGGAGGCCGCCCTGGACGGGGTCGCCGCCGCCGGGTTCACCCAGACCGAAATCCTGGGACAAGAGCCGCACTTGGCGGTCCCCCCCAAGGGGAAGGCCCTGGCGGACTTTCGAGCCCGCCTGGCGGCCCGAGGGCTTCGGGCCAGGACCGTTCATGCTCCCCTGACCCGGAACGTCCTGGGAGCCCCCGAGGAAAACTGGCGCCGGGAAGTGGTCGAGATACTGGCCGGCTACCTTCGGCTGACCGCCGAACTGGAGGCCACCGAGGTCATTATCCATCCGGTACCCAATCCCATTTTCGTTCCCGAGGGCGATGATCCCGAGGTGGCTCGACGCATCGCCGAGGCGGTCCCGAGGTCCCTGGATCGACTGGTCCCGGTCGCCCAAAGCGAGGGCGTCCGCATGCTGCTCGAGAACCTTCCCTACTCCTGCGGCTACCCCTACCTCGGCATGCAGGAACTGCGGCCGCTGGTGGACGGCTACCCCGAGGAGCACCTGGGGCTGGTGATCGATACCGGACACGCCTGGACGATGAAGCGGGATCCTTCGCGGGAGATCGAGCTCGCCGGGTCCCGACTCCAGGGAACCCACCTGCAGGACGTCGACTACGACCAGCCCAACGACAACCACTGGGTGCCGACCCATGGAGGACTGGACTGGCCCGCCATCCGCAAGGCGCTGGCTTCGGTGGAATATTCCGGCCCCTGGACCTTTGAGGTCGCCCAGGGAACCCAAGGGGAAACGTCTGACCAGTTGGCTCACTTGACCCGCCAGGTGGCGCGCTCCTGGGGCCTGTAAATGAAGATCACCGGCATCCGCGTCCACGGCGGCCGCCTTTCCAGCCTGACCTTCGTGGAGGTGGACACCGACGAAGGCCTGACCGGAATCGGGGTCACCGGCTCCCCCTCCTGGATCATCGGGCCCATCGTCCTGGACCGCCAGGGGGGCTTGATCCGCTTTCTGGCCGGCCGGGACCCGCTGCAGCCCGGCCGCCTCTGGGTGCGCATGTTCCAGGGCTGGCAGGCCCTCAGGGGTCGGGGCGGCGAGGGCGGCATGGCCGTCAACGCCATGGGAGCCCTCGACATGGCTCTCTGGGACCTGGCCGGAAAAGCCCTCGACCGGCCGCTCTGCAAGCTGCTGGGAGGAGCGGTTCAGAGCCGGGTCATGGCCTATGCCAGCGGCACGGCCTTCGATCCCGACTCCCTGGCGGGAAAGGCCCCGCCCCGGCTGAAGTCCCCCGAGCAGTTGGCGGCGGAGAGCCGGGCCCTTGTCCGGCAGGGGTTCCGGGCCATCAAGTTCGGCTGGGGCAACCACTTTCGGACCGAAGACGAAGAAAGGCTGGCCGCCATCCGCCAGGCCATCGGCCCCCAGACCCGCCTGATGCTCGACTTCGGCTGCCCGGCCTACTGGACCCCCGGCTGGAACCTCAAGGAAGCCCTTCGAGCCGCCCGCTTTCTGGAAGCGTTCGACCTCTACTTCCTGGAGGAGCCCCTGCCCCCCTTCGACCTGGACGGCTATGCCTCGCTGACCCGGGCCGTGGACGTCAAGATCGCTTCCGGGGAAAGTCTCGGCGCCACCCACGAGTTCCAACCCTTCATCGACCGCCGGGCGCTGGACGTCATCCAGCCCGACGCCGCCCAGATGGGGGTGACCCAGTGCCACTACGTGGCCCGTCGGGCCGAGGAAGCCGGCCTGCTCTGCATCCCCCACAGCCCCTGGTCGGCCACGGTGGTGGCCGCCCACCTCCACATTCTCTCCACCGTGAGCAACGGAGCCATGGTGGAATACCCCGGCTGGGAGGCCCTGGGCGGAGGGTCGGCTTCCGACTGTCGGATCACCCGGATGGCCCACCAGGACATCATCGAGCGCCCCCTGGAGCTGAGCGACGGCTACCTCCGGCTTCCGGAAAGCCCCGGCCTGGGATTGGGCAACTACCTGCCGGAAGCGCTCTCACGAATGGAAGAGCTGGCGGCGAAAGGAGATTGACTTGGCGGGAAAACCCCCTTTCCTGGCGGTGGTCAGTTGGCTCCCTCAGGGCCTGGAAGAGATCGAAAGCTGCGTGGACGGCGTCCGGGTGGTCGCCGGCGAGGACCGCGGCTTCCTGATGGAGGCCTTCGCCGAGGCCGAGGTGGCCTTCGTGGGGGCTTTCGACGCCGGGCTTCTGCGGGTGGCCAGGAAGCTCCGCTGGGTCCACGCCGGCTCGGGCGGCGTGGAAGGCTACATGTTTCCGCAAATGGTGGAGAGCGCCATCACCCTGACCTGCTCCAAGCCCTGCTTCGATTCCACCGGGGCCGAGTACGCCCTGGGAATGATGCTGGCCTTCAGCCGCCGGCTTCATGTCGATTTGAGGCACCGGCCGGACCGGGAATGGGAATGGTCGGTTCCGGGAACCCTGCGCTCCGGAGGCCAATGGCCCACCGAGCTGAAGGGCAGGACGGTGGGCATTCTGGGTCTGGGCGTAATGGGATCGGAAATCGCCCGGGTGGCCAAAGCGTTCGGCATGCGGGTGATCGCCCTGGCCAGAACCCGGCGAACCCTTCCGCCAACCGTGGACCGGTTGCTGGGCCCGGCTCGGATGGACGAGCTGCTGGCAGGCTCGGACTTCGTGGTCCTGAGCCTCCCGCTCACTCCCGAGACCAGGGGCGTGATCGGCGAGCGGGAGCTGGGAAGGATGAAGGACAGCGCCTGCTTCATCGACGTCTCCGGGAGGCCGGCGCTCTACGACCTGGAAGCCGTTCGGCAGGCCCTGGTGGAAAGGCGCATCGCCGGAGCCGCCCTGCAACTGGAAGTGCCGGCCCCCGATTCGGCGCTGTGGGAGGTGGAGAACCTGCTGATGTCCTTCCACCGCGTCGTCACTCGCGAGGAATACCAGCGTTGCGTGGAGCTGTTCTGCGAGAACCTGCGGCGCTACTGCCGGGGCCAACCCCTGCTGGGACTGGTGGACAAGTCGGCCGGGTACTAGCCCGGCCTGGGGTTTGCCGCGCAGGGCCGCGCCTACTCCCGAGCGGGGATATAGGCCCCGTCGCCGGTTCTCTGACCCGGCGACCCGCCGTCGTTGACCACCCCGTAGGCCAGGAAGGGATTGGCGCCCGAGACCTTGCGGATGCGAACGTAGCCCTGGGTGGTTCCCGGAGCGTGTTTCAGCACCTGGTTGATCTGCTGGAAACCCTTGGCCGGAACGACCAGTTTGCCTTCCTCGTCCATGGTAACGGTCTTGCTCAACGTGGCGGTTGCCCCGTCGTAGATGTCGAGCTCGAAGACGATATCCTGGTCCTCGACCTCTCCGGTATTGATCAGGGCCAGGTTGCTGCGGTTCTCCTCGTTCTGCTGCAACCCGTCCACCCAGGCGCTGCTGGTGAATCCCTGGCCCCGGGGCGCCGCCGTGTAGAAGACCCCGTACTGCCCCTTGCTCGGGTCTTCGGCATTCGCCGGCGCCACCACCCGGGCTCCGATCACCACCCCGCTCAGGTCTCCCGAGACCGGGCTGACGATCGGGGGCGCCATCAGACCCGTGGGCACATTGAGTCCGAGGTTCTGACGGGCGTAGGCCAGCGCCTGGGGAATGATCAACTGCTGGCCCGGCAGCAGGGGCACCCTGAAGCCGACCGTATTGTCCTCCGTCTCGATCCTTTCGTCGGTCACGCTGAACATCAGCGACTTCGGCTGGCCCGAGAAGTTGGTCAGCGTCAGTTCGGTGGCGAAGGCTCCCGCCTCCACCAAAGCCGGCAGGGTCTGGCCCATCGCTCCCTCCAGCGAAGCGGCGCTCACCGGAAAGACGAAGGAGCCGTCCGAGTTGGCGTTGTCGTTGATCACCCCGTAGGCATAGAAGGGGGCCTCTCCCTCCACCCGCTCCACCCTGACGTAGCCCCCGAACCTGGGGTCGGCCTTGCCGGCGTTCTTCAGCACTTCGCCGAACTGGTGGAACTCTCCCGGTCCCAGCACCATGTCCTTCAGCATCTTGCCGGCGGGGTCGGCGGGATTGCCGGAGAACACCGTGGTCCTCAAGGTGATCGAACCCTCCGCGCCCATGTTCTGGAGGGCCACGTTGAAGCGGTCCTGCGGGTTGTCGCGCAGCCCGCACAGGTAGACGGCTTGCTGGTGGAAGCCCTCGTCTTGCGGAACTCCCAGGTAGGCCAGCCCGGCGCGGCCTTCGGGGACGGCCGTGGGGGTGGTGGTCCTGACCACCACGCTCACGTCGGAAGAGCCCGAGACGCCCACTCTCAAGGTCCCGACCCGGTTGGCGATTTCGGGCATGGGAATGCCCAGCCCGCTGAGATAGTCGAGGGCGTCAGGGGCGATCTTCTGCTGGCGGGGGCCCAGCATGTCGGTGGCGCTGCCGCTCCCCACTCCGTCTCGGCCCGTGTAGGTGAGGTTGAGCATGGCCGAATCGGCCCCCCGGTTGGCGAGGGCCAGCTCCGAAGTGAAGATGGTAGCCGTCGTTCGGAGGCAGCTTGAGACGGCTCAAGCTGCCCTCCCGGCTGAACTGGATGACCTTCGCCAGAAGATCGAAGCGCATCCCGCTCTTGAGTTGTCGGCACTATCCCAAGAGATCAAGATTGCTCTCGAAAGGCGGCAAAACCAGGTCGAGGACGTAGCCCGTGCGCGCCATGAAGCCCGCCGGGCCGATGAACTCGGCGAGCATTGGGGTCGAATCGGAAGATCAATGCGAGACCGCAGCCGCCGGTCAGCCCAGGAAGGACCCGCCTGGCTGAGAACTACGCCGAGGGGCGAAGGGAAGCGCGGAATCAGAAAACAATAGTCCTTACCGGGATTCCGTCGCGGTTCATCCGACCCATAAATCGGCGTCGACTTTCAACAACCTTGCTTCTGTCGCGGCTGCTGGCGCCGGAGCAGTTGGCGTCGTATTTGTCCCATCCGTGCTGCTGGATCAAGTCTTGGTAGGCTTCTCTGATGTTTCTCAATCGGTCGTCTCCAGTGCGGTTTGAGAATGCAAAAACGTTGCTGACAAACACAGTCCGATTGTTGTCGATATCCGTTCGATCGGGGAAGGTGTTGCAGTAGCTATATCGCTCTGCGGATTGCGGCGTCGGGCTGGAAAATCCGGTGATGATGAGGCACAGAAGCAAAAAGCCGGCGGTAAGGTGCAACGTTCTTGTAAGCATAGGTGTCTCCTCGTTTGTTGTGGGTGAAAAGGGAAATCGGACTGGAGCGGATCGCGGCGGGGCATCCGATCGGGGCAGGCGAGGCGCAAAGGAGTCGTTCTTCCCGTAGGCGCTCAGCACCACCGGGACGAAGGTGGTCATTTCACCCGCCGGAGGCGTCGTCGCAAAAAAAGCCCGACCCAACCAGGAATTTGGTCTGGGTTGGGGTTCCACGCACCATTCCCTCAACGGTGAACTCGCGGGCGTAGCCCACCTTGGGGATGTCGGCGCTGTCGGTGTCGTCGGCGGGGTCGTCGAAGTAATACCGCACGAAGCCGCCTTCCGGGCTACTCCTAGCCGCTTCGACGATCTGCGGCAGAATGAGTTTTCCGGTCACCGCATCCCGGACAGTCGCCACCAGCGGTCGAAGCTCGAACCGGTCCGGAAAGGCGCCGTGAAACAGGATGATGTTGCTGGTAAGATCCAGGGCGTAGAGAGGTACACGGAACCGTGCCGCCAGGGTCCGTCGGGATCCCGAAAGGGGGCCCTGAAATTGAGGCCGGCGGCGGAATCGCCGCTCTCCACGAGTGAGCGAAAGTGCTCCACCGCCTGGGTGACGAAGGCCTTCAGGGTTTCCCGGTCCACCACCTCGCTGGCGGTAGTGGAGGGGTTGCCGTAGTCGAAGACTTCGTCCTCCAGGTGGGACTCCTCGAGATCGAACCCGGCGAGCACCAGGATTGGAACCCCGAACCCCTCCGACACATAAACGGCGGCATGGCCGGAAGCGCCGGGTATGCCGGGGCGCAGACCCTGAATCGGGGTGGTCGCATCGAAGTAGGCATCCGGTTTTTGCGTCAATACGGCAATGACGGTTCTGTAGGCCCGGTTGACGGTAGCAGGATCGGCAGAAAACAGGTCGTTCAGAACCGCTGTTTCGACTCCCAGCTCATAGAGGATCTCTGAATAGATCCAGGAGTCGAGTTGCCTGGCCGCCAATGCCATCTGCTCCGCGTGAACGAGCAGCCTGCCATCGGGCGTCATCAGCACCAGGTAGGTGGATGCCGAACGCCAGGCGCTCCCCTCCTTCCTGATGTGGCATCCGAGAGTCAACGCCTGTCCAAAAGAGGTAAATGCCTGGGCCTCGATCTCTATTTGTCTTGCCGCAGCCCGGGCGAATCTCCTCAGGCTGGCGCTGCCGTCGTCCACCTGCTGGGCCGTAACACTCGGATTCCCAGGGGCCGTCCAGCCGGGAGGCAACGGACACTCCGCCATGGCGGGAGGCGCAGTGGGAAAGACGCCGGCCAGCACCAGGCCGCAGGCCAACAGAACCGTCCGAGTCAATCGCCTGTTCCTCATGATTACCTCCCTGTCAGGTTCGTTCATGGTCGATCCAGGGGCCTGGTGAGAGTCGCGGGCCAGCCGGCTCCTGCCCCATCCCCCATCCCGGTTACAGCAATCGCTGTTTCTTGAGGAAGTCCCCCAACTGTTCCATCTCGGCGTCGCTGAGGCTGTAGTAGGGAGGTCTTCTCCAGCGCCCGCAGATCCCGTAGTGCTCGTATATCCCGTGAAACCAGGCGTCGAAGGCTCCCTGCCGCGCCATGATGAACTCGAACAGGGGCAGATCGAAGTTCCGGATGATTTCGACGGCCTTGGCCATGTCTTCCGCCTGGATGGCCTTCCAATAGTCGTGGGACACCTCGGGCTTGAAGGTGATGAAGGTTGAAAGGTACCCGTCACAGCCGAAGGGATGCAGGTTCAGGTGATTCTGCTTCTGCCCGCCGGAAAAGACGGCCCAGTGGTCGTGGACCAGCAGCGCCATCTTGCGGCCGAACTCTCCGCACCAGTCGTCCTTGATGGCCACCACTCCCGGCACCTCGTCCCGAACCCGTTTGAGCGTCTCCAGGCCGAAGGCCTCCCCCCGAGGCACGAAGGTGGCGGTGATGATCATGACCGGCAGCTCGGCCGCGGCAGCCGCATAGTGGTCCACCAGCGTGGCCGTGGTGCAGGACCCGGCCCAGTCGGGCGGCATCACCATCAGGAGGCCGGCCCCGGTCTCCCTGGCGTAGCGGGCGAACTCCACCAGCTTGGGGGTTCCCCAGTTCCTTTCGGCGGCCACCACCATGGCCCGGCCGGCCGTCTGCTCGCACACCACCCGGGTCACCTCGGCGATATCGTCATCGGTCAGGAGCGTATAGAGGCTGTCTCCCCAGGTCAGCAGCATGGTGGGGCTGCCGGCCTGGATGGAAAAATCCACGTAGCGCCGCAGGCCGGCGTAGTCGACCTGACCGTCCCGCAGAAAAGGGGTCCGGATGGAAGCCACCGGACCGGTCAGACTGTTTCGAATCTCCTGCTTGAGAGCATCCATGGTCGTCTCTTTCTTGTTTGGAACACGCCTGTTTCGCCCGTCATGAGCCGCCCCGTCGCGTGGGGCGTCGGCGCGGGCTGGCGAAAAGCGAATAGTGGCTGGTGGAGAGTGGAGAGTTATTGGATCGACACGTCAAGCATCCTTGACGATCAGTCCGAGCAGGGCGCCGGCCACGCCCCCCTGCACCACCGTGCCCAGGAACCAGACCAGGGCGATGGTGTGAGTCAGAGGCATCACGGCAAAGCTGCCGTAGCCCATGCCGATTCCAACGGCCACGCCGAAGAGCAGGCCGAATTGAATGGCCCGGCCCAGCTCCTTGCGGCAGATCAGGAACTTGTAGATGCCGACGAACACCACCGCCGAAATCAGCGTTACCAGGTAGATCAACCCGATCATCATTTCATCCGGAGGCCGCCAAAGGTCGGCCGTAGCCCCATATTCACCCATGAGGATGAGTTGGTGAATGACAAAGTCCAGCAAGGACCAGGCCAGGAATACGGCCACGACGGCCAGGATGGTTCGTTTATCCATCTCATCTCCTTTTCAAACGGGTGAGTACTTCCCGTGGGGGCTCTTGTGGATGGCGGGGCGGCGGCGGCCCTGGATCTGCGCCACCTCGTCTTCGACGGCCGCCACCTGGTCCCGGCTGGTGCAGACTTCCAGGTCGAGCCGGCACCGGTAGCTCCCGCCCGGCGGCAGCACGATGACGCGACCCTTTTCCCGCTCGAATCCCTTCAGGTTGGGAAAGTTGGTTCCCGGCTCCAGCCCGGTGACGTATCCGTCGGACAGACCGACCGTATTCTTCCACTGGGTGAAGTGGGGGAGCTCCCTCTTGTTGAACCGAAGCACCACGGCGCGGTCGCCGGCGGCATCCCGCAGGGCCACCAGGGTGCGGCCTGACGCATCCGCCGCCAGGTCATAGAAGTAAACCTGCTCCACGTACCCGGGGGTGGGTGCGAGGTAGGCATCGATCTCCCCGATGCCCTCCACCGCCCTGGCGTCGCGGGGAGCGACCTCCAGCACGGCCGCCAGCAGCTTTGAGCCGGCCCCCAGGAAGGGACGGCCGAAGTTGCAGTGGTAGACCAGTTCCAGCTCCGAGGGAGTGGTCTTCAAGTTGGTGACGGTGTCCTGGACCGTCAAGCGGTTGGAGCGGGGAGTGGTGCTGACGGTCGATCGCAGCCGGAGGCCCGGAAGGAAGAGGGAGGATTCGTCCACCTCCCCCACCACCGAGACCCTGCCGCTCGCCGGATCGGAGCGGACCTCCAGGGTGTGGGCCGGCAGGTTGGCGATCTTGCCGTGGAGGGTGAGGTCGACCGAGACCCGGTTCCCGTTGTTGTCGACGATGACGTCTTCACCGGGGGATCCGTTGGAGTCCAGTCCGCAACGCACGATGCATTCGTCGAAACCCTTGAGCCAACCCAGTCCGCCCCGGTCCCCTTCGTCCACCCACTTGGGATGCACCGGGCCCTTGACCGGAGATTCCCAACCCACCGGAATCCCGCGGCAGGAGGCTTTCCACAGCCCCATTCCCCGAGTCGGCAGGATCGAGAAGGAAAGTTCGGAATTGGTGACCTCCACCAGGTCGACGCCGCTTCTCAAGCCTCCCTGCAGGCGGGTCTTGGAGACCGTGCAATCCGGGACCCCCAGGTCCTGGTGGCCCAGAAAGAGCGACTCCTTCCAGACGTCGGCGCCGACATCGGTCAAAACCCAGGACTTCTCCTCCGCCATGGCCCTTCCTCCTCTCAACCGCGATTCGGTTATTCTAATGAAACGCTCGTCCGGCCTGTCAACTCATTCCTGAATCAGGCAAGCCGGCGCCACTGCCCCGCTGGGCAGATCATGCGAGAAAGAAACTGCCGATGGTTCTTGAAGACGAACCACAAATGAACACGAATAGACACAAATACCGATGGACTTGCTTTGCTGCGACGACGTCATGGGATGAAGCCCCCCGGGAGCGCGGGCGTCCCGCCCGCACAACACTGGCAAGGCACCGCCCATCTCCTCCACCCGGCTCGACCGGCAACCGCGCCAGGCCTCCGCTTCGGCCGAGCCCATGCGGTTTCCGCCGGCAGGGTGTCCGGGTGCCGAATCGCAGGGAAACTGCGCGGTACGCAACGGGAGTGCATGCGGGCGGGACGCCCGCGCTCCCGGGTGGGCTTCGCCTTGATGCCGGGGAATCGGTTCGACTACAATGAGCGGATGCGAACGGATCCCGCCTTGCCGTGCCGGCTGAGACCTCGGCGGTCTTCGGAGGGAGCCCCGACCCCACTTGTCCCCAAAAGAGGAGGCAACATCCAACCGTGAGCGTCCTGCAACCCCCTAACCAGCGGATTCTCAGGAGCGGCGCCTGGATCCTGACCTGCCTGGCAACAGCGGCTTTGGTCGTCACTCCCCTGAGCGCGGCCGGACCCGGGGAGACCCCTCCTGTCGACTTCAACCGCGACATTCGGCCCATCCTGGCCGACAACTGCTACGCCTGCCACGGGCCCGATCGGAACCAGCGCATGGCGGGATTGCGCCTCGACGCCCGGGATTCCGCCCTGGGCCGGCTGGACTCGGGCCATCGGGCCATCGTTCCCGGAAACCCGGAAGAGAGCCAGCTCATCCGGCGAATCACCGCCGGGGACGAAGCTCTCAGGATGCCTCCGGCCTGGTCGGGGAAGGAACTGACCCGGCAGCAGATCGACCTGCTGACCCGCTGGGTTCGCCAGGGAGCTCCCTGGAGCCGGCACTGGGCCTACGTTCGCCCGGAAAGGCCGTCGCTCCCGAAAGTCACGGACAAGAGTTGGCCCGCCAACGCCATCGACCATTTCATTCTGGCCCGGCTGGAACGGGAAGGCATCGCCCCCTCGCCGGAGGCGGACCGCAGGACCCTCATCCGGCGCCTGACCTTCGACCTGACCGGACTTCCGCCCACCGTCCGGGAAGTCGAGAACTTCCTTGCCGATCGGAGTCCGGAAGCCTACGAGAAGCTGGTGGACCGCCTGCTGGCTTCGCCCCACTTCGGCGAGCGCATGGCCATGCACTGGCTGGACCTGGCCCGCTATGCCGACTCCGACGGCTACCATGTCGACTTCCCCCGATCGATGTGGAAGTACCGCGATTGGGTGATCGCGGCCTTCAATGCCAACCAGCCCTTCGACCGGTTTACGGTGGAGCAGTTGGCGGGGGACCTGCTGCCCGACCCCACCCTGGAGCAGAGAATCGCCACCGCTTTCAATCGCAACGGGATGACCAGCACCGAAGGCGGCGCCGACGCCAGGGAGTACCTCTCCAAGTACGTGATCGACCGGGTCAACACCACCACCACGGTCTGGCTGGGCTCGACCGTGGCTTGCGCCGAGTGCCACGACCACAAGTTCGACCCCTTTACCCAGCAGGAGTATTACCGGCTCTACGATTTCTTCCACCAGATCCCCGAGAAGGGCCTGGACCGCGACCCTGCTCCTCCCTACCTGTGGCTGCCCTCCGAGGAGCAACGCTCCCGGCTGAGCCAACTGGAACGAACCATCCAGTCCCTGGAAGCGAGCCGGAAAGCCCGGCTCGACATGACCCATGACGGGCTGGACGAGGCCCAGACCCAATGGGAGGGCGAGCTGGCTCGAATCCATCGGACCCGCCGGGAACTGGAACTGAAGGAGTGGTCGATGATCGGGCCTTTCATCGCCCAGTCCGCCGAAGAAGCCTTCACCCGGGCCTTTCCGCCGGAATCGGAGCTGGACTTCTCCAAGAGCTACCAGGACGGCAAGTTGTCCTGGAACGCTCGCCCGGAATGGAAGGACGGCAAGGCTCAACCGCTGTTGGGAAACAAGGCCGCTACCTACCTGCACCGCCGCATCCTTGCCGAATCGGCCCGCAAGCTGAAATTCTTCGTGGCCACCAACGCCCCCTATGCCGACGGCCTCAAGGTCTGGTTGAACGGACAGCTCGTACTGGCCAAGGCCGTGGAGGGCTGCGAGCCGGCGAAATCGATCGAGGTGCAGGTGGACCTCCGGTCCGGAGCCAATGACCTGCTGCTGAAGGTCGTCAACTACGGCGGCGGCTATGGATTCTACTTTTCCCTGGATGCGCCCCTGGAGGACAAGGCGCTCATGCAGGTGATGTCGGCGGCAGCCAAGCCGCTGCTGGAGAGGGACGGTGCGGAAAAGACGGCCTTGAGGCACTGGTTTCGCGAGAAGAACTCTCCGCGCCTGCAGGCCCTCGGCCGGCAACTTGCCGAGCTGCGCAAGGAAAAGGAGGAACTGGAGCAGGACATTCCCACCGTGCGGGTGATGGAGGACATGGAGCACCGCAGGCCCACCCACGTCCTGATCCGGGGAGACTACCGGAGCAAAGGGGAGCGGGTGTCGGCAGGCGTCCCCGAGTTTCTGCCCTCCTTGCCCGCAGGAGAAAGGGTGGATCGCCTGGCCCTGGCCCGCTGGCTGGTCGACCCCGACCATCCGCTGGTGGGCCGAGTCGCGGTCAACCGCTTCTGGCAGCTCTTCTTCGGCACCGGAATCGTGCAAACCGCCAACGAATTCGGCACTCAGGGCGAGCCGCCCTCTCACCCCGGGCTGCTGGACTGGCTGGCCCGGGAGTTCGTGGACGGGGGCTGGGACGTCCAGTCCATGCTGAAGACCATTGCCATGTCGGCCACCTACCGGCAATCCTCCCGGTTCCGGCCGGATCTTCTGTCCAGGGACCCTGCCAACCGAATGCTGGCCAGAGGTCCCCGGCTGCGGCTGCCGGCCGAGGCCATCCGGGACAACGTGCTGGCCATCAGCGGCCTACTGCACCGGGACCGCCCCCCCGGAGGGCCAAGCGTCTATCCCTATCAGCCTCCCGGACTGTGGGAGAACAAGGCCTTTTACTGCCGCACCAGGTACGAGCAGAGCGAGGGAGAGGACCTCTATCGCCGCAGCCTCTACACTTTCTGGAAGCGCTCGGTGCCCAATCCCATCCTGCAAACCTTCGACGCGCCCGACCGCGAGGTCTGCACCGTCAGCCGGGAGCGCACCGTGACTCCCTTGCAGGCGCTGATCACCTTGAACGAGACCACCTACGTGGAGGCCGCCCGGGTCTTTGCCCAGCGGATTCTCAAGGAGGCCGGACCCTCGGTGAGGGAGCGCATTCGTTTCGCCTATCGAGCCGCCCTGGCCCGTCCGCCCGGACCGGAGGAGGAGAAGATCACCGAGCGCACCTTCCACAGGATTTTCGACACCTACCGGGGAGAGGCGGCCCAGGCCCGGCAGTTGGCGAGCATCGGGGAATCGCCGGCCGACGCCGATCTCGAGGTCACCCAACTGGCAGCCTGGACCGGAGTGGCCAAGCTGATCCTGAACCTGGACGAGACCATGACCAAGGAGTAGATCCATGAGCCTGGAACAAGAGCTGGCCCTTCAGATGACGAGACGGCGCTTCTTCGGTCGAGGAGCCAAGGGCATCGGCTCGCTGGCCCTGGCGACGCTTCTGAGGGAAGACCTCTATGGCGACGCTTCCGGAAGATCCTACGGCGCGTTGAACCGGCTCCACTTCGCACCCACGGCCAAGCGCATCATCTACCTCTTCATGTCGGGAGCGCCATCCCAGTTGGATCTGTTCGACCCCAAGCCGAAACTGGTTGAAATGACGGGACAGGCCATGCCCGAGAGCGTCACCAAGGGGCAGCGGATCGCTCAGCTTGCCGGCCGCAAGCTGGTATGCGTCGGTTCCAAGTTTCAATTCAAGAAACACGGGCGGTCCGGCGCCGAGATATCCGAGCTATTGCCGCACACGGCGGGCATCGCCGACGACCTGGCCATCATTCGCTCGATGCATACCGACGCCATCAACCACGACCCGGCCGTGACCCTGATCCAGACGGGGGGACAGCAGCCGGGGCGTCCGACCATGGGCGCCTGGTTCTCTTACGGCCTGGGCAGCGAAAACCGTCAATTGCCGTCGTTTGTGGTCCTGACTTCGGGGGGCGGCCAGGGCCAACCCCTGCTGTCCCGCTACTGGGGGAGCGGCTTCTTGCCCAGCAGCCACCAGGGAGTCGAGTTTCGTTCCCGGGGAGAGCCCATCCTCTTCGTCTCCAACCCCAGGGGCGTCACCTCCGGCTCGCGGCGCCATCTGCTGGACGGACTGCGCGATCTCAACCGCCTCAAGATGGATGCGGTGGGCGACCCCGACATCGCGGCCCGGATCAAGTCCTTCGAAATGGCCTACCGGATGCAGACCAGTGTTCCCGACCTGATGGACACCGGCCAGGAGCCCCCGAAGGTCCTGGAGCAGTACGGCGCTCAACCCGGTGTCCCCTCCTTCGCCAACAATTGCCTGCTGGCCCGGCGCCTGGTCGAGCGAGGGGTCCGATTCATCCAGCTCTACCACCGCGGCTGGGACCACCACAACAGCCTGCCCTCGAACATCGCCCTGCAGTGCCGCCAGACCGACCAGGCCGCGGCGGCGCTGATTCGGGACTTGAAGCAACGGGGGTTATTCGAGGACACCCTGGTGATCTGGGGCGGGGAGTTCGGGCGAACGCCCATGAACCAGGGAGACATGACCCGGGGGAACTACGGCAGGGACCACCATATGAAGGCCTACACCCTCTGGATGGCGGGTGGAGGCATCAAGCCCGGGGTCACCGTCGGAGCCACCGACGACCTGGGCTACAACCCGGTGGAAGACCCGGTTCACATCAACGACTTCCAGGCCACCGTCCTGCACTGCATGGGGATCGACCACGAGAAGTTCACCTACCGCTTCCAGGGCCGCGACTTCCGCCTGACCGACGTGGGCGGCAAGGTCATTGAAAAAGCAGTGGTTAGTGGATAGTGGTTAGTGATTAGTTTGGGATAGAAAGTCCTATCCCCCGGGCAGTGACGTAGCCTAAAGGAGAGCTGCGAAGCTGCGGTTGACGTGGGTAGGCCAAGAAAACGCTGCCTACAAGCCATCCTTATAGAGCAGCGTAGCTGCGGCTCAGGGTAGCCCCGGGTGGAAGCCCGGGGTCGTGTGGATTTGGCAATCCCGCAGCCGCGTAGCGGCGAATTGAGTGCATCCTTCTGGAACGCAGCCACCCGTCCACAAAGAGCCCAAGCCCTCTCCAGGCTCAACCCACCCTGCAGGTGATGCCGCCGTCCACCACCAACTCGACCCCGGTGATGTACCTGGCCTCGTCCGAGGCCAGGAACAGCGCCGCGTAGGCCACGTCCCAGGCGTCTCCCATCCTGCCCATGGGAACCAGGGCATCCCGTTTCCGGACCATCTCCTCCACGCCTCCCGGCCCATAGGCATTCTTCAGCGGCTCCGCGATCATGGGCGTGTTCAGGAAGCCCGGCAGAATGCAGTTGGCCCGGATGTTCTTGGGCGCATACTGGAGAGCGATGCTCTGAGTGAGCTGATTGACGGCTCCCTTGGAGGCGTGGTAGGAGATCGCCGGGTAGCCCGTATAGCGAATCGCGGCCAGGGAGGAGATGTTGACGATAGCGCCCTTGCCCTGACGTTCCATGACAGGAAGGACGACTTTGCAGCTCAGGAACATGCCCTTGACGTTGACTGCGAACAGGTGGTCCCACTGTTCCTCGGAAGTTTCTTCCGGCCCGCCCACCTGCAGGATCCCCACGTTGTTGTGGAGGATATCGATCCTTCCGTAGACCTCCAGGCAGCGATCCGCCATGGCCTCGACCTGTTCGGCCCGGGAAACATCCGTCCGGTGAACGGCGCACTCGCCTCCCTCCTCCAAAATGATGCGGCGGGTCTCCTCGGCTGCATCGGGATTGATGTCCACGGCCAACACCCTGGCGCCCTCCCGGGCAAAGAGCACGGCGGCAGCCTTGCCGTTGCCCCAACCGGGCCCGACCGAGCCGGCTCCGGTGACGATGGCTACCTTGTCCTTGAGACGGTCCCCCATGGGATCCCTCCTGCCGATGATCGGATAAAATCTCCGCTACCCCAACGTCATCCGGACTTGTGGAACTCTACGAAGGCCTGCCCCAGGGAACGGATCACCGCTGCCAGGTAGGCTTTTCCCCGCTCCGCATCGGCCCGGTCGGGGCTGTCGGTATACCCGTCCAGGTCTTCCAGAAACCGGTGTTTTTCCGACCGATAGGGACCGTAGAAGCTGCGGGGGTCGGAGCCGTGGTCTCCCTCGCGATGGGGCAGCGGCTCCACCACCAGGTCGGGACGCAGGGCCATAATCTGGGACGTCTCATAGAAGCCGGCATGCCCGGGAAGATTTCCGCTCAGGTGAGATCCCTCCTCCACCAGGGCATCCCAGGCCACCGTCCAATAGGACATGGCGGCGAATTTGACGTTGTGCTTGATGGCCAGGTCCCGGGCGACGAGCTGAATCAGCTCGTGGTTGCCCCCATGGCCGTTGATCAGCACCAGGCTTCGAAAGCCGGAGACGATCATGGATTCTCCCAGGTCGGCCAGGACTCGATAGTAGGTTTCGGTGGTGAGTGACAGGGTGCCGCCAAAGGACAGGTGGTGATGGGAGGAACCAAAGGGCAAGGTGGGGGCGACCAGGACGGGAATCGTCTCGCCGGCCCGTGCCGCGGCCCGCCGCGTCACGTGCTCGACGGTGAGGAAGTCGGTGCCGACCGGCAGGTGCGGACCGTGTTGCTCGACGGCGCCGACCGGGAGCACCAGAAGCGTTTGGGGCGCCAGTTCCCGTGCTTTCTCACGAGTGAGCTCGTGAAGCAGAATAGGGGTGTTCATAGTAGGATTCTCCTTTTCGACCAAGGCTCCGGCAGTCACTCGGACTTGCAGCCTCCGAGTCCTGGAAATACTTGAACATACCAGATTTTCAGTAGCTCCAGGTCTAAACTATCGGCGCAAATCCCGTCTGATGAGTGATAGGCTTGTGTTCATTCGTGTGCATTCGTGGTTCGCCTCTATTGACGATCACCTGTTTTTCCGCCTATGACCATCAAGAATCCAATCAATCACTCCATCAGGGAATCTCCAGGACCATCGGCACTCGCGACCAGTCGCCGGGGCTTCCTGGCTGGCGGCGTTGGAGGGTGGCTGGCGGCCACAACATTGTCCAGCGGCTGGAAACCGTTACGGGCAGAGGAATCTCCATCGGACCCGGCTCCCAAAGAGACCCGGATAGCGGTCACGGTCAACGGCAAGAGAATTCGAACCGTTCCGGCCCAGTTTGTGGTGGTCCCCTTCGGCCGGGGGGCTCCCATGGGCAGGACGCAGGACGGCGTCCTCTACGCCGGTTTCTCTACGGAGGGTCCGGGGCTCGAAAGCATCCTGCTGGCCTCCAGCGATGAGGGACGGACCTGGCGGCAAAGACGTCTGGATTGGTGGCAGTTCTTCGACCAGGCCCTGGCGAGGGACTCGTCGCGCTGGCTCTTTTTCGACAACCGGTGGGCACTGCGAAGCGACTCGTTCGGGATCCTGAGAGACGGCGCCCTCCTGTGGGCGTTCCGCCAGGCGGCCGATGGCTGCGGGGCCGCGGGACTGGAAGCCGAATGCTATGTGATTCGAAGCCGAGACGGCGGCAAGAGCTGGCAAGGACCGTTCAGGGTCGACAAGGCGCCCTTTCCTTCGATTGGAAACTCCTCGAACCGGATGACCGAATTGACGGACGGAACCGTGCTCTGGCCCCAGCGCCTGGGCGAAACTTCGACCCGTGCGAAAGAGATCAGGCAGGCGGCTGAAAGGTCTTTGCAGCCCTGGAAGGAGACTCCCTTTACCGCTACCTACGTTCTTCGATCCACCGACGGCGGCCGAAGCTGGGGCCAGCGAACCCCATTGCCGGACTGGTCTTTCGAGACGACTCTGTTGCGGTTGCACTCCGGGCGGTTGATCGCCGCAATCCGTTACCAGCCTTCCTTCTGGTCAGCCGAGATGATGGAGGAGCAGCTCCACGCGCGTCCTGCCCTGCGTGAGGATGGATTTCAACCCTCCAAGCGGGTCTACCTGGCCGACTCGGAGGATGGCGGCCATACCTGGACCCGTTTCCGCCCGGTAAGCCGGACGCTGAACGGGCCAACCGACCTGGCGCTGGGACAGGCTCACGGGGAGCTGTCCCAGTTGTCCGACGGAACGCTCATCCTGACCACCGATCACCGCTACCCGCGCCATGAGGCCCAGGTTCTGGCACGGATCAGCCACGACGAGGGCCGAACCTGGAGCGCGGAAGTCTATCAGCTCACTCGGGCGGGCGGCACGGTGCTGGGGTCGTCGATCAAGGGCTACGGGACCGGCTATGCCTCCAGTGTGGTCCTGGAGGACGATACCATCGTCACCATGACGGGAGCAGGAACCTGCCTGCGTTGGCGGGTTTGAGTTGGCGGGTCTGACCCGCGTTTCACGCCCGATCAGGTTGTGATAGGCTCACCGGCAAGCGAGCCTGTGATTCCGCCCGGAGGAAACCCATGAAACACCCACGATTCAGCGTCCTTGCGGTCTCACTCCTGCTATGCGGGACGGCCTTCTCCGACGATCTCCCCCAAGTCGGAAACGTGGAAGCTCAACCGCTGCTGGCTCAGGCGCTCCGCCTGGATGACGCGCTGACCTTCCTGGGGAGCGGGCTCTCGCCACAGGATTCCCGCCGCCTGCAAGCGCTGAGGGACGAACTGCCCGGATCGGAGACGACTCGGAGCATCCAGCAGATCCTGGACCCCTACTGCCTGGCCATGGTGGTGATCAACCCCGAGGCTCGGGTGAAGGTCCTGCGCGGCCCCGCCCAGCCCGTCCTGGTGCAGAACGGCTGGAAGAGCTTCCTGGTCAAGGTCCACAACCAGGCCATGGTCACCACCCGGCTCGAAGCCGAGAGCCCCAACGCCGAGCCCATCCTGCACCGCTCCACCGGCGCCAAGCAGGCCAAGCCGGAGAGCCTGCTCTCCGCCGGCCAGGTCGCCAACCGCTTCCTGGAACTCTACATGTACCGGAGGCGGCCGCTGCTCGGCAATCTTTCGGGGGTCGCGCTCGAATATGCGGTGCTTCAGATCTACACCCGGGACACCGGGCGCCGGGAAGCCAAGATCGGCTTCCACGTCGGCCAGGGCACCCAGGACATCGGATTTCGCAGCACCGTCGACATCCTCTTCGACTGCCAGGCTGCGACCAAGGTGGTGTTCCGGATCAAGGATCATGACGGCTCTCCGGCTCCCATGGCCTCCCTGGTCATCACCGACGGGATCGAACGAATCGTGGAGGGTTCCGATCGGTTGCAGATCAGCGGGTCCGCCCCCTCGGGAAGGCCGCCGCTGCCCAAGGACTACCGGCTGGCGCTGGCGGCCCGGCAGACCTGGGAGGAGCGCGGCGGCTCCGACCTGCCCGCGTCTTCGGGAGCCAAGCGGCTGACGGGAATCCGCCCCCTGCCCTCCCGCCGCCTGGCGGCGCTGGATGAATTTCCGGATTTCTTCTTTCATCCGCAGATCTACCGCGCCGACGGCGAGCACGTCTTTCTGCCGGCGGGGGAATATGAGATCACCCTGACCCGGGGGCCGGAGTACCTCCCCCAGACGAAACGCATCCGGGTGCCCCCCGGAAAGCAGGTCCACGAGGTTCATCTCCAGCTCACGCGCTGGGTCCACATGGCCAAGCTGGGCTGGTACAGCGCCGACCACCACGTGCACGCCGCCGGTTGCAGCCACTACGAGAGCCCGGAAGAGGGCGTGCGTCCCGAGCACATGTGGCGCCAGGCCCAGGGGGAAGACCTGAACATCGCCTGCAATCTGACCTGGGGCCCTTGCTGGTACTACCAGAAGAGCTACTTCACCGGCAAGGTGCATCCCCTGTCGAACCGGCAGAACCTGCTGCGCTACGACGTGGAGATCTCGGGCTTCCCCTCCTCTCACGCGGGACACGTCTGCCTGCTCCGCCTGAGAGAGGACGACTATCCGGGGACCAGCAAGGTGGAGGATTGGCCCAGTTGGACGCTGCCCATTCTGCAATGGGCCAGGAAGCAGGACGCCGTGGTGGGCTACGCCCATTCCGGGTGGGGGTTGGAACCCATGGAGCCCACCGATGCGCTCCCCAACTACGTCCTGCCCAAGTTCGACGGCATTGGAGCCAACGAGTACATCGTCACCGTGACCCAGGACGCCGTCGACTTCTACTCTGCCGGAGACACCCCCGCTCCCTGGGAACTCAACATCTGGTACCACGTCCTCAACACCGGGTTCCGAACGCGCTTGAGCGGCGAGACCGATTTCCCCTGCATCTTCGACGACCGGGTGGGAATGGCCAGAAGCTACGCCAAGCTGGAGGGCCCCCTGAATTTCGACCGGTACATGGACCGGATTCGAGCCGGGCGCAGCTATGTTTCCGACGGAGCGTCCCACATCGTCGATTTCAGCGCCAACGGGCTGGAACTGGGCACCCGCGAGAGCGAGCTGAACCTGGGGGAAGCGCAAACGGTCGAGATTCGGTCCCGGGTGATCGCCTACCTGCCCGATCGTCAGGACGAGGTGGGCGCCATCATCGCCTCCAGGCCACTGGACCGCCCCCCCTACTGGCATATCGAGCGCGCCCGGCTGGAAAAGACCCGCCAGGTCCCGTTGGAGCTGATCGTCAACGGCGAGCCGGTGGCCAGAAGGATGGTCGAGGCGGATGGGCAGTGGCGCGAGGTCAGCTTCCAACTCCCCATTGAGAAGTCCAGTTGGCTGGCCCTGCGGATCTACCCCAGCTCGCACACCAATCCCATTTTCGTTCAGGTGGCGGGGAAACCGGTTCGGGCGTCACTCCTGAGCGCCGAATGGTGCCGCCGGGCCGTGGACCAGTGCTGGAAGATGAAGAGTCCTCGGATTCGTCCCGAGGAACGCCAGCAGGCCGCCGCGGCCTATCAGCGAGCGCGGCTCATCTACGACCGAATCATACGGGAGAGCCGGCCGTAACCCATCGGAAGGCCATTGCAGTCCGGGTGCGTTTCCGCGGGAAAGGAGGAACAAGAGGTGAGCGATCTGCAAATCGGCATTGTGGGCCTGGGCTGGGTGGCCGGCGCCCACATCGACGCCTTCAAGGCCGTTTCCGGAGCCCGGGTGGCGGCCGTCTGCTCGCGGCGGCAGCTCGACGAAGCCGCGCTGAGCCGCGACTACGGCACCCCGCTTCGAGCCTTTACCAGTTTCGAGGAGATGCTGGCCGATCCCGCCATTGACGCCATCGACATCTGCACTCCCCACCCGCAGCATGCCCGCCAGGCCATCGCCGCCGCCAGGGCCGGCAAGCACCTCATCATCGAGAAGCCCATCTGCCTCTCCTACGAGGACGCCCGGGAGATGCAGGCCGCCATTCGGCAGGCCGGGGTGCAGACCTGCGTCTGCTTCGAATGCCGCTACAGCCAGCACTTCGACCTGATCCGCTCCTGCATCGACGAGGGCCTGCTGGGCGAGATTCACTACGCGGAAGTCGACTACTACCACGGAATCGGCCCCTGGTACGGGCAGTTCGGCTGGAACGTCAAGAAGGACTTCGGGGGCAGCAGCCTCCTCACCGCCGGTTGCCATGCCCTGGACGGCCTGCTCTACTTCACCGGGTCCCGGGTCGAGGAGGTCACCAGTTACGGCGCCCGGTCGGGCAACGCGATTTTCGAGCCCTACGAATACGACACCAGCACCGTCACCCTGCTGAAGTTCAGCGACGGCAAGATCGGAAAGGTGGCCTCCATCGTGGACTGCCTGCAACCCTACTACTTTCACATCCACCTGGTGGGGAGTGAAGGCAGCCTGCTCGACAACCGCATCTACAGCCGGAAGCTGAAAGGAATGACCAAGGCCCGCTGGAGTGTCCTGGAGACCGCCCTGATCGACTCGGGCGACGTGGTGGACCATCCCTACCAGCCCCAGTTTCAAGCCTTCGCCGACAGCGTCTCGCGGGGGCGGCCCATGCCGCTCACCGATTTCGAGACAGCCTTCGAGACCCATCGGGTGGTCTTTGCGGCCGACCGCTCGGCGGCTGAAGGCCGCACAGTGAAGCTGGCCGAGTTTTCCTGAGCGGCCGAATCAATCGAGGGGCACGATCCAGATGTTGCGGTACTGGACGGGGTCGCGGTGATCCTGCAGGAGCAGCGGTCCGCGTTCGCCTTCTTCGCTGCTGACACCCCCCGGGGTGAGCCTCGGGAGCTCCCGGTCCCAGTGAATCACTTGGCCGTTATGCCGGACCGTGATCCTGGCGTTGGCGGTCTTGCCGCCGCTTGCATCGAAGCGGGGCGCCCGAAAGACGATCTCGTAGGTCTGCCATTGCAGCGGAGGCAGCGAGGCGTTCACACGCGGCGGAGCAATCCGGTAGACGCCCCCGCAGCCGTTGTCCATCGGCTCCAGCCCGAAGCTGTCCAGGACCTGAACCTCGTAGCGGCCCTGGACATAGACGCCGCTGTTGCCGCGGGCTTGCCCCCGGGCCTCCGCCATTAGCGGAGTGCGAAACTCGAGATGGATGCGGACGTCCCCGAACGACCGGCGGGTGAGAATGTTTCCCCGGGTCACCTCCATGCTGCCGTCTTCCCCCAGCTTCCAGCCTGCGGGCTGACCGTCCCGGTGCATCCAGGCCTCCAGGCCAGAGGCGTCGAACAGGACCACCGCCTTTTCGGGAGGCTTGGCTCCCAGGCGAGGCGGCCGGCGCTCCATCCTGGCCAGGGAGAATCGGGCTGTCGAGCCGGACTCGGCGCAGGCGCCCCTGAACCCCTTGGAGTCGACCCGGCCTTGAAGTTGACACACAGCGCCGGATCCCCGCCCCAGATTCAGGAAGCCTGAAAACGCAACCGTCTCGCCCTCTCGGCGGCCGGTGGATTCACCCGCGTTCCAGGCCCCCTCATTGTCCAGTCTCATCACGGCCCGGTAGCGGTCTCCGCCCTCCGCCACCACTTGAGCCTCCAGGATCCGTTCAACCCCATCGTCGCCGCGGAGCTTTCCTTTCCATTCACCCATGACGGAATCACCGGCAAGGACCGCTCCGGCACTGAGGTGAAGAGAACCCATCAGGATGAGAATCGGGAAGAAACGCATGTCTTTCAGCGACAAGGATCGAAGGTCCGTGAAGGGTCGACGTCAGGTCATGACGTTTCGGGGATTTCCCTCGAGAAACGCCAGCACGTTGTCCACCACGCCCTCGTTGAGTAGCTCCACTCCTTCGGGAGTCATATCGGCGCAGTGGGGCGTCAGCACCACCTGCTCGCAGGCACGCAAGGGGTGGCCCGGCGGCAGCGGCTCCACCTGGAACACGTCGATGCCGGCGCCGCCCAGGCGGCCCGCTCCCAGGGCTGCCGCCAGGGCCTCCTCATCCACCAGGGCCCCTCGCCCGACGTTGATCAGGACCGCTCCCGGCTTCATGCGGGAAAACTCGGCCTCGCCGATCAGGTGCCGGGACTGTTCGGTCAGCTTGAGATGGAGGCTGACCACGTCGGAGCGGCGCAGCAACTCGTCCAGCCCCACAAAAGTGACGCCCAGCTCAGCGGCCCTCTCAGCCGAAGGATGGAAGGTCCAGGCGACGACCTTCATGCCGAGGGCGCGCCCCAGCCGGGCCATCTCGGCGCCAATGTTGCCCGTCCCCACCACTCCCAGGGTCTTGCCCTGCAGAAAGAGGCTGTCGACACGCACCCAGTCGCCCGCGCGAATCGAGGCTGTCTGGTAGGCGGCCCGCTTGGCGACCGCAAACATCAGTCCGAAGGCGTGCTCGGCCACGATGGGCGCGGTCTTGCCCGGCACGTTGCAGACCATGATTCCTCGGGCCCTGGCGGCCTCGATATCGATGGCGTCGACACCGATCCCGCAGACGGTGATCATCTTGAGCCGGGGCAATTCCTCCAGGACGTCGGCCGGCCACTTGACCGAGTTGCGGGAGTTGATGAGCACCTCGGCCTGCCGGGCCCGGTCAATCTTGTCCCGGCGCGACTCGGGGCGGGTGGGATGGAGCACCACCTCCGCCAGGGACCGGAGCCGTTCCAACTGCGGCGAACCCTGGCATTGGGGAGGATCGTCTCCAGGAATAACGACGACCGGCTTGGACATATCGGATCCTCTCGGCAACGGGTTTCCGTTGGGTGACAGACGGGGACCGGCTTCAGTTGGCGGCGGGCGCCTCCAGCGCCACCAGGGTCTTGCTCGACATCTCGCCGGCGGAAAGGTCGATCGGGGTGGAATCGCCTTCCAGGCCATCCAGGTATTGCGGCTCGCTCTCGCGCCCGGGCTCATGTTCGACCAGGGCGCACACCAGGTATTCGGCTGGCGGCAGGCCCTCCAGAGAATATCTTCCGGTCTGGTCGGTTCGAGTTGTCCTGGTAAAGCGCGAAAAGCCTCCCCTCTGTTGGGGATCGGCGGCAAAGACCAGGACGGTGGCTCCATCGACCGCTTTGCCGTCCTCCTCGCTTTGCACCACGCCGCTGATTCGAGATCCGTTGGAGGAAACCCGGACTTCCACGCCCGACAGTTGCTCATGGTCGTTCATCTCTATCAGCCGGTCGATAATGTCCTGTCCCTGGGCGCGGATGGACTCCACGTAGTGATTGCCGGGCGGAAGGTTGACAGACAGGCGATAGAGCCCTCCGGGAAGGTTGGAAATCCTGAAGCTGAAGTCCTCCTCGATCGGGCGTTCCCCACCACCGAATCCCCTGCGGCCGCCTTCAGCGGACCTGGTGGCCACTGAAATGCGGCGCCAATTCAGGGTAGGCTCCTCGTTCTCCGATACGATCCTGCCGGTGATGGAGGCGCCTGACCCCAAGGCCAGTGTCAACCCCTGGATGTCCCGGTCGATCACTTCCACCGAGGCGCTGGCGATCTGCGATTCCTGACGGCGTCCCCTGCGGGCGATCAGACGATACTTGCCCGGCAGCAGACCGGCCACCGTGAATGTCCCTTGAAGGTCCGTGTCGGCGCCTCCCCTCAGGGAAATCTGTCCGGAGTCGGATCGGTTGGCGGTGATGATTCGCACCGATTGAGCCGGACTTCCGTCCGTAGCCAGCACGCGCCCGCTGACACTGTAGGTGTAGCCCTCGATCAGGGTGAGATGAAAGCCGCCCACTTCGCCGCCGGCGCTCACCTCTATCCTGGTGGCCTGCTCGGGACTCGGGACTCCCGGATAGTAGGTGGGAGGGAAGGACTGCCCCCGTCGTCCCCGCCGTCCCCGCCGTCCGAACGAGGCAAAGCCGCCACCCTGCCTCGCGCTCAGGAAATAGCTTCCCGGCGGGATGTCGAAGAGGCGAAACTGCCCGCGGTCATCGGTCTGGGCGCGGCTCACCGGAGTCAAGACGCGCTCGCCTTGAACGGTCTGGTAGCCACTCAAGGTTACGATGACCCTGGAGAGGGGTTCGTAGTCCTGGTCCGCCACCCGTCCCTCCACCACGCCCCCTCGAATCAGATTGAAGTCGATCCCGCTCAACACCTGCCCGCCCCCCAGGGTCAGGGGAGTGCCGCCCCGCTGCCCTCTGAATGCCTGGACTCTCTTCTGGCCGTAGTCTTGAGGGAGAAAGCCGTTCCGCGTGACGCTCAGCAGGTACTTGCCGGCCTCCAGGTCCCTGAATTCATATTGGCCGCGATCATCGGAGCGAGCGGTTCGCTCCCCGGCGCCTCGGCGGCTGCCCGACTTCCAGAGCGACACCGTGGCCTTGGCCAGCGGACTCTCCCCGTCAGCAGCCACGACCGTTCCCCGGATCAGTCCCGGTTCGCGCCCGTCCCGGCCTTGATCGGAACCCCTCGGAAACTGGCTTCGGAATTGCCCGCCAGAAACAGTCACGCCAACCAACAGGGTGACAACCAGCGCCGGCAACAGGGATCGGAGCTTCATCGACTACTCACTGGGCCGAATCTCGCATGGGTTACCCTCCGCGAATCGGGAAACACCGCCGAATGGACTCGTCACCCCGAGGCTCGAAACACTAAACGACCGCTCAATAACTTCCGGTTTCAGAAAAAATAAAGGGGTGAGGCTTTTGCAGAATAGGGACCCATAGGGCCTTGAGAAGCCGGTGCGCAGCCGGCGGAGGCCCACCCGGGAGCGCGGGCGTCCCGCCCGCACAACACTGGCACAGCCTCGCCCCTCTCTCCCACCCGGCTCGACCGGCAGCGGCCCCACGATTCCGCTTCAGCCGAGCCCATGGGGTTCCCGGCGGCAGGGTGGCCGGGCGCCGCATTACGGGGATTCTGAGCGGCCTCCCAACCCAGAGGATGCGGGCGGGACGCCCGCGCTCCCGGAGGGGCGCCTCCTCCCCTCCTTCTTGCTCGGCGAGGAGGCGCCGCCTCTGCCGAGGCGGCAGAGTCGTTCCGCTTCGCGTGCCTTCGTCGTCCTTCGCGTGTCTTCGAGGGGATAGTCAGTCGGGGCGGCCGTTGAGCCACTCGAACAGGGCCATCTCGGCCACAAACCCCGGACCGAAGGCGACCATGAGACCCAGGTCCCCCACTTGAGGAGCCGAACGGTTCTGGATCTCCTGCATCACGGCCAGGACGGTGACGCTGCTCATGTTTCCCTTGTTGAACAGAACCTTGAGTGTGGGCTCGATGTCTTCACGGCTCAGCCCCAATTGATTGGCGATGATCTCGACGATTCGCACACTGCCGGGATGCATGACGAAGTGGTTCAGGGATTCTGCGGAGAGCTGGCATTCCTGGAGGAAACCTTCCAGGGTCGGCTTGATCCGATTCTTGATGAAGGACGGAATTTCCGGGGACAGAATGATTCGCAATCCCTCGTTGCGGAGTTCAAAGCCCATGTAATCGAGGGTGCCGGGGAAGAAGCGGGTGGTGCAGCGCTGCATGGCCGGCAGAGGTTCGGGGCTGTTGAGCTTGCCGGAAATGACGGTGGCGGCCACGCCATCGCCAAACAGAGTCGAGCACACGATGTTGGTCATGCTCAAGTCATCCAGCAGAAAGGTCTGGGAGCAAAACTCGTGGGCCAACAGGACCACCGTTCGTTCCGGATAGGCGCGACAATACTCCCAGGCGCGCATCAGCCCGACCGCGCCCCCGGCACAGCCATGCTCGGTAAGAATCATGCGTGAGGCATCGATTCCCAACGTGTTCATGATGTGGGCGTCGACGCCGGGAATCACGAAACCGGTGCAGGATACGCTGATGAACATGTCGACGTCGGAAGGATGGATCCGGTTCAACTCCAGGGTCTGCTGAACGGCCTCGGTCCCCAGCTCGATGGAGGCCTCGATATATTGATTGTTGGTGGTATGGAAATCTCTGGTCTGGAGGACCTCGTCCGGCGAAAGGAGGATGTAGCGGGATTCGATTTGGGTCTTGTCCAGGATGGACTCCAGCTTGGCAATCAGTTGGCCGCTCTTGCCGTGCTCCTCCAGCCATCGCCGCAGGTAGGCTCGGCTGACGTCCACGCTGACCTTGTGGGGAGGATGGGTTACGGCAACTTTGCCCGTCTGGACATGACTTGGCAAGGTGCGGTCCTTTATTCGTTCACGGGAATACCCGAGTCACCGCGTTGGGGCTCGACGGTGCTGCTGCCGGAGGCGAACTTCAGGGTTCTCTTGTCGAATCGCCCGAGTACTATAACCGCAATGCCGGTTGTTCACAAAAGGTTATTTGCCTTCCGGGGACGGCGGGCCCGTCCCCGTTTCCGGTCCGGGGACCGTGCCGCCGAGAAGAGGCGGGGCGGTTTTCATTGGTGTCCATTGGGGGTCCGCGGTTCCCCTTCGTGGACAACTCCCTCCCTTTCGCGGCCCCGCGTGGACCTCCGTTTCTTGTCGCTTGAGACGGCTGTCGCATGGTAGCCGCTTCGCGCTCTCACCTGGGCTCCGACCAGGTCCACCTCGATGCGGATCCTGCGGAATTCTTCCGGTTCCCGGTCGTGCCGGGGGTAGTACCCCAGCAGGTATTGGGTGCGCAACTCTTCTCCGACCCGCCCCAAGGACTCCCGCAGGGCATCCGGAGATGCGACCGGGAAGGTCCTTCCCCCGGTTTCCCGAGTGAGGTAGACCATGCTGCGCTCGCCGGCCAGATTCCGTCCGGCTTCGCTCTTGATGGGCTGCACCAGCAGGACGTAGACAACGGCTTCGGACGCAAGCACCTGTCGCAGGCACTCCTCCATGGAAACCTTGCTGGTGGTATCGGTGCCGTCCGAGATAATCAGGATTACCCTGCGCCCTCGAGACAACGAAAGCGCTTGCGAGGCCAGATAGACAGCGTCGTACAGTGAAGTGCCACCTCGCGGTCGGATGGAGCGGAGCGCCTTGGCCATGGCCTTGGGACGGGAGGTCTCCCGCACCAACTCGACCACGTCTTCGGACACCTGCAGGATCGTTACCCGATCCCTGGGTTTCACCACCACCCGCAGAAAGTCAATGGCCGCTTCCTGCTGAGACCCCAGCTCGGTGGTGATGCTCAGGGAGCTGTCGAACAGAAGTTGAAGCCTCAGGGACCGGTCGGACTCCCTGGCGAAGAGAGCGATCTCCTGAGGGGTTCCGTCTTCGAAGAGGTGAAAGTCATTCCGGCTGAGCCCCGCCGCCAGGGCGCCCTCAGCCGTTGTCACCGAAGCCAGAACAGTGACCAGGTCAACGTCTACAACGAGTTTGTAATCGTCATCCCGGGATTCCTGGGAAGGGACAGGGTCCGCACCCGGACCCAACAGGCAGAGTGCAGTCCAGAACAGAAGGGGTGTGAGTCTCGAACTCCAAGAGGGAATGGTGGCGAGCATGGTTCGACGACCTGGCGACTCTTCAAACCTCGGATGAATCGCCAGGCGGCCGGGTTGCACTCGGTGTCCTGTCTCACAAACCCTGGGAAGGCGCCGGAGGGCATTCGCCTTCCACCCAGACTTCGCCGTCCTCGAAAAACTCCTTCTTCCAGATGGGGACCGTCTGCTTCAGGCGGTCGATGGCGAACCGGCAGGACTCGAAGGCGACCCCCCGATGCGGTGAGGTAACGACAATGGCGACACTCACTTCCCCGATCTCCAAACGTCCCAACCGATGGACCATGCCCACCTGTCCGATTTGCCAGCGCTGCCTGAGAACCTCGCCGATCTCGCGCATCTTGCGAAGCGCCATGGGCTCATAGGCTTCGTAGTACAAGTGAGTGGTCCGGCGCCCTCGGGTGTTGTTGCGGACAATCCCGAAAAAGGTGACGGCGGCCCCATCCTGGTCGCGGGTGAGCTGAGATTCCAGTCCCCGGGTTCGAATCCCTTCCCGGACGATCTGGTAGATATCTCCGGCCGCATCGACGGGATAATCGGCGTTCGGCGGCGTCTGGCCACCGCTGACGGGTGGAAACAGGGCCAACTCGTCCCCCTCCGCAACCGGTGTGTTCCAGTCCGCAAATTCCTGATTCACGGCCACCAGGAGACTGCGGCTGAAGGCTCCCAGCTCGGGGTGTCGGTCGCGCAGGATTCGATAGGCATCCCCGGCCGACTCGATATCCGGGCTGTCCAATTCGACACTATCGGCGCCGAGCAGATCCCTCAGCCGCGCAAACAGGAGGATTCGAACTTTCATGAAAACCATTGAAAAGTAAGATCCGTCCTGCCGTCAAGCCAAAATCCACTTACCTGATACAATTGCGCGTCTACCCTGGGCAGGATCCGTTCGCCCGTGTCCTCGCGACTCGGAACTGCCCGATTTGGAGCTGCCAATCATGTCTGCGTCCAATGCCGACGGCTTCCAGCGAAACCTGCGGCCAGGGAGTCCGAACAGGTTCGTTTGCAAGGCCTGCGGCGCGCGACTGGAGGTCGTGGTGCACTTCAATGGACGCATCGTCTGGCCGGTGGAGCCCGGAAACCCCGAATTCGGCGAAGAGCAGCCTTTCTTGCGCGGCGAAACTCGAAAGGTGTCGGTGGTGTGCACCGCCGATATCTTCCACTCCAGCGGCTACCGCGTGGTGGACGGCGAGTTGGCCGAGACCCGGGATGCCCGCTCCGGCGACTAGTGTTTTGTCTCGGACAGCCGTCGAAATCGATACCCGGCCGGCCCGGTAAAACCGCCATGATACGGGGTTTCAACCGCAATCAACCGTGAGAAATCGGTGCCCGGAATCGTGCCCGGAATAGACCTTGACAAGGCTCAACCCAGGAAGTTATAAAGCTCGCACCTAATACCCAGCGACTCGGTGAGAGATGTGGGGGCCAGACCAGCTTTCCGCACCAAGTAGGGCCAACAAGGAGAGGACAACGTGAATAAAGCCGATCTTATTGAGAAAATCGCCAAGGATGCCAAAATCACCAAAACGCAGGCGGACGCCGCCATCAATTCAGCCTTGGCGGGAATCCAGAGCGCGCTCAGAAAAGGCGAACGCGTGACCATGGTCGGCTTTGGGACTTTTTCAGTAGGCAATCGGAAGGCCAGAACCGGTCGAAATCCCCAGACCGGCGGCTCCATCAAGATCGCAGCCAAGAAGGTCGCCAGGTTCGCTCCCGGAGCCGACCTGAAAGCCGCGGTCAACCGCAAGAAAAAACGTTAGCGACAAGGCTTGAATGCCGGAATATCCTGAACCCAACCGGATCGGGAATCATTCCAGGAACGGACGCCGGGACCGGCTTCCGATCAGGGGGGTTTTCCTGTGCAGCCTTCTGCTGCTCTCCGGCGGGCTCTTCAAAGCGCCGGCTCGTTCCGGCCAAGGGCCCCTGCCTGTTTCTCTCCATGTGGCGGTAACCGACCGGAACGGCAGGCCGGTCGAAAATCTCCAGGCCGCCGACTTCGAAGTATTCGAGAAAAAGAAGCTGCAGAGGGTGACCCGGGTCCGTTTCGAGAGAAACGTCCCGGTTTCGCTCGGCATCCTCGTCGACGTGAGCAAGAGCATGGAGGGGGATGGGATTCGCCTGGCTTTGAAGCTGCTGAAACGCTTGGCGGCCAGGCTGGAGAGCCCGGACGAACTGTTCGTCAACGCTTTCAGTGGCGAATCCCAGGAGCTTCTCGACTACATGGCTCCGGAGGACTATCTGGACGAACCCGTCGAAAACCTGTCAACCGGCGGTCGACCGCACATGGGCCAGGCTCTGGATTTGGCCCTGATCAAGCTGCGTGACGCCAGCAACACCAGCCGCGCCGTGCTGTTCATCTCGGCAGGGCGGGACATCGCCGGCCCCGCGACGCTGGACCACATCGCGCGACACCGTCATCCCGTCTACTCGCTGGGAATAGAGGGAGCCGTCAGTTTCAGGACAAGGCTCAAGATTCTGAACGTCAAGGGCTCGGCCCTCAAGGTCTATGCCGACCATTCCGGTGGATCGGTGTATTTCGTGGAAACCGAAGAAGAGGCTGCCGGCCCTCTGGAGATGCTGCCCTACCAGCTCAAGAATCGGTTCGTGCTGGAATACCTCTCCACGCACCCCAGGAGAGACGGCAAATTCAGAAAGATTCGGGTGGCGGTGAGCCAACCCCAATACCAGGTTCGATACCTGAAAAAGTACCAGGCGCCGCGCCGGTAGCGTCACCCGGGCAGCCGGCTTGTCCGAAACAAAAGAAAAAAAGAGCTATCCACGAAGACACACGAAGGACCACGAAATCACACGAAGAAAGACACCAAAGGAAACGAGATATCCACGACGGGGAACGGCGAACCACGAATGGACACGAATGAACACCAATTCCTGGATCGATGAGTTGTTGATCGGGGGGTGTGACAACCGATATCGAAGGGATATTTACGAAGGAAACGAAGTCCTATCAAGGTAACAAAGTTGCCAAAGCGTTGTGTTGCCGCTTGTCGTTTGAGCGGGTACGCCTGTTCTTCGTGTTGATTCGTGTTCATTCGTGGTTCGTCTTTGTTGACGATTGGGTGTTTCACTCTCGAATGATCCGCACGCCAGGGCGGGGGCGGTGCTCGTCTGAAGCATCCCTGCTTCACTCTGCATGATCCGTCCCGTCACCGGGGACGGGGGGCGGCTCATCTCTGGCAATGGGCGCAGAAGTGGCTGCCCCGCTGCGACACGATGATCCGGGAAACCGGGCCGCGGCATCGACGGCAGGGCTCCCCCGTACGCCCGTAGACCCTGAGCCTTTCCTGGTTGGCACCGGCCTCGCCCCGGGCATTGATATAGTTTCGAAAACTGGTGCCACCGTACCTGAGGCCCCGTTTGAGCACCCTTGGGATGGACCGAAACAGCTTCCGCTTCTCCTCTTCCGTCAAGGACTCGCACCACCGCAGCGGGTGGAGGCCCGCCTCGAACAGCGCCTCGTCCACGTAGATATTCCCCAGACCCGCCACGAAGCGCTGATTCAGCAGCAGGCTCTTGATCCGGGTCTTCCTGCCCTCCATTCCGGCCAGGAAGCGGGCCCAGGAATATTGAGCCGTGAAGGGCTCGATTCCCAGGCTCCAATACTCCTTGGCTTGCTTGAACTCTTCCGTCGCGTAGAGGCGCCACTTGCCGAACTGGCGAATATCCCGATAGTGCATGGCATTGCCATCGGTGAAATAGAGGCTCAGATGGGTATGCTTGTCGACGGCGTGTTGCCGGGCCTTCTGCAGTCCGGTCAGCGGATGGACGAAAAAGTTCGGGTCATCGATCCTGCTCCGGTCGCGGTAGGTCAACTGGCCCGTCATGCCCAGGTGCACCAGCAACCGAAAATGATCGGTGGCGAAGAGGAGGAATTTGCCGCGGCGCGCCACTCGCCGGATGGTTTGCGCCTTGAGCGCTCGAGGCCAGCGGCCGGGAGGCGGACGCACCACGATCCGCCGATTCCTGATGGCCACTTTGGAGATGGTCTTGCCGAGGACGCTGCCGGCAAGTCCAATGCGGATCGTTTCGACTTCAGGCAGCTCCGGCATGCAATCCCCGGCAACGGTTCCGTGTCCTGAGCCTCTTGCAAAATTCGGCAGGTGGCGCGTTTGCGGGGAACAGGGGAGACTGCACCACCAATGTTACAAAAGGCTCGTCCTGTCCCGGAGGGAGGCCTCAGGCCGGACCCGGTTCGAACCGAGCCGATACCCAGGCCTTGGCCTGCCGGCGAGTCTTCACGCGATTCTCCAGTTGAGCGTCTCTCAACGAACCGAGAATCTCGCGGAAGACCGGCCCGGGAGTATATCCCATTTGAATGAGGTCATTGCCGGTGAGGATCGGATGGGGGTGGAGCTCCTCGGGTTCCGAACGATCCAGCGTCGCCGCGGCCAGCCTCCAGTTGTCGAGGTTTCCATGGCTGCCGAGGCAATCCAGGCGGTGCAGCTCGAGATGCTCCTCGAAGCCTTCCTGGCCCAGGAAGCGCTTGAGTGTCGAGGCCCGCATCCGGGGCAGGTCGATGAACTTCAGATGGTCCCTCACCAGCGCAGTGATTCTTTCCTGTTGCTTCCTGCTGAATCGGAGGCGTTCACAGATCCTGAGCGCCATCCGGGCTCCGACCTCGGCATGGCGGTTGAAGCGAATCCTGTCCCTGCGCTCGAAGGTCGGCGGCTTGCCGATGTCGTGCAACAGGACTCCCACGGCCAGGGTGACCGAAGGATAGGAGACCCATGCCTTTCCGTAGGGCACGCTCGACAGCGCAACAGAACGGTCCCGCGGCAGGTCCGGGCTATCAACCCCCCGGAGATCTTTCTCCCTGGCCGTTCCCGACCGGTCCATCAGTTCCAACATCAGCAGGGTGTGAACCCAGCAATCCCCTTCGGGGTGAAACTCGGGGGGCTGGGGAACTCCTTGCAGGTCGGCCACCTCGGGAAGCAGGTGAACCAGCAGCCCTGCCTCTTCCAACCTGCGAATCCCGGCGGCGGCATGGCCTTCCGTCAGCATTCTGACCAGTTCCTCCCGAATGCGCTCGGGGCTCACCCCTGTCACCTCCCCGGCCTGGTCTCGCAATGCAGCAAGCGTCTCCGCCTCCAGTTCATAGCCGAATCGAGCCGCGAACCGAACGGCTCTCACCAGCCGAAGCCTGTCTTCCCGGAAACGGCGCTCGGCTGAGCCGATGGTGCGAATGACGCCGGAGCGGATGTCCCGCTCGCCTCCCACGAAGTCCAGGACCCGCCCGGAGGAAGGATCGTAGAGCAGTCCGTTGATGGTGAAGTCCCGACGCTGCACGTCGTGGCTGGGGTCGGTGGACCAGGTCACCCGGCCGGGACGCCTGCCGTCGGGATAGGCCCCGTCGGAGCGAAAGGTGGCCACCTCGTAGCTGCCTCCCTCCTCCAATACCCGGACCACCCCGAAGGCCGCGCCAACCGCCACCGTTCGTGCAAACAGCCGTCCCACCTCCTGGGGCGGGGCGCTGGTGGCGATGTCATAGTCCTTGGGGACAATGCCCATCAGGCGATCCCGAACACAGCCTCCGACGAAATAGGCCGAAAATCCCGCGGCCCGCAGCTTTTGGACAATCCCGGCGGCGCAGGCCTCGGAGTTCCTGAAGGGTTGTGATGACAGGGGTTCAGCCATCGCGGGGGCCCGCAGTTTTCAGGGGGGGCCGCACGCTCGAGAGGAGCGCAGGCTTGAGAAGATGTTGAAGATGAACGACCTCGAATGAGGTAGCCGGCGACTCGGCAAGAGGCTAGTACTTGCGCAGCACCCCGATGACTCTGCCCTGGATCTCCAGTTCTCCCGGCTCCATGAAGATCGGGGCCATCGACGAGTTGGCCGGCTGAAGTCGAAGGCGGCCGTCCCTCTCGCGATAGAAGCGCTTCAGGGTGGCTTCGTTTCCTTCCACCAAGGCAACCACCGTATCCCCATTGTCGGCGCCGCTGGTGCTCTCCACCACCACAAAATCTCCATCGCAAATGTGGTCCTCGACCATGGAGTCTCCCTTGACCTGCAGGACGTAGACGTTCTTGTTGCCTGTGAACTCCTGCAAGGACAGGACCTCCCGGTTGGCGAAGGCCTCAACCGGTCGACCGGCGGCGATTCGACCCAACAGGGGCAGCGACCCGGCTCTGATCATCGGTCCCGGATCATTCGCGCCTTGCGCTCTCAGGGCTTCCGCTTCGATCATGGGACGCCGGTCAATGACTTCGATCGAACGACTCCGATTGGGGTCCCGCCGAATATAGCCCTTCCGCTGCAGCGTACTCATGTGCTTGTGCACCGTCGCCAGCGAAGCGAGACCCAGTGCCTTCCGGACTTCGTCGTAGCTGGGGCAGTAGCCGTTCCGGCGGACAAAGGAATCCAGAAAAGCAAGCACCCGAAATTGACGCTGGGTCAAAGCCATTCAATCCCCCGGACTGCATCGAACCCGAATCCCATTGTAAGCGAAGCAAAAGCGAAGAACAAATTAGTGGTTAGTGGTCAGTGGCTAGTGGTCAGCCGTGTCCCCGCCCTGGCGGGCGGATCTTACGAGAGTGAAACAGGTTTGTTTCTGTTGCTGAACGTGTCGATCCAATAACTAGCCACTGACCACTAGCCACTATCCACTGTCGAATGCCTTCAGGTCACCTGGTTGCCTCTGGCCATGACGACCTGGCCTGTCCTGACCAGCTCGATAATGTTGTACTTGTGGACCATGCGCACCAGGGCGTCGATCTTGTCGGTGCCGCCGGTCGCCATCAGGATCATGGAGGACTCGGTGAGATCGACCGTCTTGCACTTGAAGTGTTCCGCCACCTGAAGGGCTTCGCTGCGATCCTCCGGCCCGGCGGCCACCTTGATCAGGGCAAGTTCCTGCACGACGGCGCTTTCGCCGGTGTGGTCCACGCAGTGCAACACGTCGATCAACTTGTTGACCTGCTTGATGATTTGTTCCAATCCTCCCGGATCGCCCTTGGCCGTGATCGTCATCCTGGAAAATTCTCCATCCACCGAAGAAGAGACGACCAGAGAATCGATGTTGTAGCCACGCCGGGCAAACACCTGGGCGATCCTGGCCAGCACGCCGGGCTTGTTGGAAACGTAGACGCTCAAGGTATGGGTGTCGCGACTCAATAAGCTATCCATCGGGCTTCTCTCAAGGGAACGACCCGAAGCTCGCCGGGGCCGTTGGATCGGGCGAACGTTGCCTCTCAGGTCGATCCGGTGGGCTTTTCCAGTCTTCTCCTGGGCTTTTCGATCAGCATGTCTTCAAGCGCCCTGCCCGCGGGAATCATGGGGTAGACGTTGTCGGTCTTCTCGCACTCCGCGTTCACCACGGCCGGGCCCTGATCGTAGTCCAGCGCCCGCTGAAGAATCTTTCGGACATCGGCGGCTCGCTTCAGGGTGAACCCTTTTGCTCCCGGATAGGCTCCGGCCAGCTTGGCGAAGTCGGGGTTGCCCTCCAGGTCCACTCCGCTCTCGCGCTCTCCGTAGAACAGCTCCTGCCACTGCCGGACCATGCCCAGGTAGTGGTTGTTGAGGACGATGACCTTGATGGGGAGCCGGTGAACGCAGGCGGTCGACAGCTCACTCATGGTCATTTGAAATCCACCGTCTCCCACCACCGCCACCACCAGGTCCTTGGGACGGCCGAACTGGGCGCCGATGGCTGCGGGAAACCCGTACCCCATGGTGCCCGCGCCGCCCGAGCTGAGCCAGTTCGACGGGTAGTCGGTCTTGTAGAACTGGGCCGCCCACATCTGGTGCTGCCCGACATCGGTGGAGACGATCGCCTCTCCGCCGGTCAGCTTGTACAACTCGTCCAGAACATGCTGCATTTTCAGGCCGCCGCGCCGCTTGTACTTGAGGGGGTACTTTTTCTTGTACCCCTCCAGGTGCTTCAACCAATCGGAGGTGTTCAAGGGCGCGACGTGCTGGATCAGGTCCTCGACAATCTCCCGCGCATCTCCAACGCACCAGTGCTGGCATTGAATCATCTTGCCGATTTCGGCCTCGTCGATGTCGATGTGGATGCGCACCGCATCCTTGCAAAATCGTTGGGGCTGACCGACGATGCGGTCGTCGTAGCGGGAGCCGATCGACATGACCAGGTCGCATTCCACCATGGCCTTGTTGGCATAGGCGGTCCCATGCATCCCCAGCATGCCGAGAGACAGGGGATGCGATTCCGGAAACGCTCCTTTCCCCAAGAGCGTCGTAGTCACCGGAGCAGACAATTTTTCCGCCAGCCGCCTGACGGCGCCGGAGGCATTGGCCACCAGAGCCCCGTGGCCCGCCAGCAAGACCGGCTTCCGTGCACGGCTGAGGGCCCCGGCGATCTCCAGGATCCGGCTGTGGTCGGGGCTGCTTCCCACCCGATATCCGGGCAAATCCATTTCGGCATGAAGATCCCCCGAAAAGGGATTCTGGCTCACGTCCTTGGGAACGTCGATCAGCACCGGTCCGGGTCGGCCCGTGCGAGCAATGTGGAAGGCCTCTCTCACGATTCTGGGAATGTCGTTGGGGTTCTTGATCAAGTAGCTGTGCTTGACGATCGGCATGGTCAGGCCGAAGACATCGGCCTCCTGGAAGGCGTCCTTGCCCAGCATGGGAGTTACGGTCTGGCCCGTCAGGACCACCATGGGGATGGAATCCATCTGGGCAGTCATGATGCCGGTGACCGTGTTGGTGGCCCCCGGGCCGCTGGTGACCAGCACGACCCCGGGCCTGCCCGTGGCCCGAGCGTAGCCGTCCGCCATGTGGGAGGCTCCTTGTTCGTGCCTGACCAGAATCAGCTGGATCTTGGTTCTGGTGGTGATCAGAGCATCGAAGATCGGAATCGCCGCCCCGCCGGACAATCCCCAGATGTACTCGACTCCTTCGTTTTCCAGGCCCCTGACCAGTGCCTGAGCTCCATCCATCGTTTCCTGGTTCATTTTCTGCGATCAACTCCCGAATAGACTGTCATGTTCTCCGCAATCATAGTCACAGTTGTCTTTATTTTCAAGGTCTAATGAACAATGAACTCTCATTGTGTTGATTCATTTCCAATTCAAAGGAAAACAATCAACAATTGTCAGACAATCAACATGACTTGATTGGACGACCGTGAAAACATCCCTGATTTGTCAGAAATGGAATCCCTATTGAATTTCACGCGGTATTTTAGGAGACCCTTACTTAGAAAAGCTGCTCTCGTCTTCTCAGAGTTCCGAAGGAACCGATATTCTTGAGAAAAAAGCTGAACCGCACCTGAGACTCGTTGTCCAGTCGAGGATTGAATTGCCTCAGGCCGACGTGGCGCAGGTGAACGGCCACTCCGCAGCAATCCCAATTGTAGGCCAACTGCGCTGCCGTGTACTGCCTGCGGCGGGTGGTGAAATTGTGGACAAAGCTGAGGGCCGCACTGATCCCTTGAGGGGAGGATCGGCCCAACCTGGCGCGGACCTGGTTGGAAGGAAACTGGTTGGGGGGCAGGTTGCGGGTGTTGTACCAGGTCAGCCCGAGGAAGTACCGGGAAAGGTTGACTCTACCGGCGATGCTGCTGGCTCTCAGGCGTTGGACTTCGGGATCGTAGTCGGTCCTGAAGTCGACCGTGTAGCGCTCGACAGGGGTGAAGCGCAGGCGGGAGACGACCGGAGACACCTTTCTGCTTCCGTCCAGGTAGGCGAAAGCCGACAACGTGTTGGCGGGAAACAGCACGTTTCGTCGTCCGGGGACCAGGGCGCCGCCGAAGGTGGGATCGAAGAAGACCTTCTGCCCGATGCTCAAGGACAGAACCTCGCCGGTTGTCGAGCCTCCGTCGGAGGCCTGGCGGCGAGCAAGCAAGCGATTGGCGACCACAACCTCGACTTCATTGGAGTTGCTGATGATGTCCTTCTCGTCGAAGAGCAGGGTCTCCCTGAATTCGTCGACCCCGGAGATGTAGCGGTAGGTGATCGACGGCTCGATGAGGTGCTTCAAGCGATGCCGGCCCACCTGAAAGATCCGCTGCAACCCCGGACCTCTCCAATCCAGTTCCAGGTCGAAGGCCGAGCGGCTCAGGTTGCGCGGTCCGACTCCGGTGGGGCTTTGGGAGTCCAACCGGTTGGAATAAAAGGTCTCCCGCCAGCCGAGGCTGGGGGTCAGGCTGATTCCACTCCACCGAATGATGGGAATGGAGAGCCTGGGACGGAAATCGAAGCGCTGGACCACGCTTGGCGTCGACAGCCGGGCGTCGGTGCGGCCCATGCCTTCCACGGAGGTGTCGTAGGAGAAGTAGATGGGCCAGTCTCTTATCCTGCGCCGGTGGCCGTTCAAGTTGAAACTGGGAAACGTCCGGCTGGTGACCGCCCTTTCCCTGGAAAAAATGGTTGAGCGGCGCTCTCCGAACAGGTTGAGGCTGTCGTTGGAAAAGTTTCGGGTCAGAAAGGCCGAGGACACCTCGTCGGGTCGGGAGATGGTGTTGAAGGTGCGTCCATACACCTGTCGAAATTCCTGGGAGCTGACGACATCCACGTCGGCGACCGCCCTGAATCCGTTGTCCCAGCGGGTTTCCGCCTTGACCTGCGCGCTTTGGCCGCCGAACCCCTTGCGATCGCCGGCCAGGTAGCCCACCGCGGAAATGGAGCTGTGCCGGTTGGGCCTGGCCTTGAAGTCCAGCCCGCCGGCGGGCCCGCGCTTGGAATAATAGTCCGCCCGTGTCAACAGATCGGCGCTGCGGCCCAAGGTCAAGAAAAAGGCTCCGCTGACGGAGCGGCCTCGGCTGGAGGAGTTGCCCGTGGAGGGCAGGAGAAACCCCGTCTTTCGCTGCCTCTCACTGGTAGGCGCCCTCAGAAAGGGACTGTAGAACAGGGGGAGCTTCTTGATTCTGAATACCGCGTGCCGCAGGTTGACGGGCTCGTCACCCTTGAAATCGGCCTCCTTGGCCGAGAAGCTCCACTTGGGAACGGGGTCCTCGCAGGCCGTGACCGTTCCCTCCACGATACGGTATTGGTCGGCCCCGACCTTTCGAACCTCCTTGGCCCGGAAGAGGAATCCGGTGTCGGACCGACCCTGAAACTCGACCTGGGTCTTGCCCCTGACGTCGTAGAAGGTCCCCGTCCGGCTGCCCAGGTTGAACTTGAATCGAGAGGCGTGAAGGCGGGTGAGTCCCTGCTCGAAGTAGACGCTTCCTTCGCCTTCAACCTCCTGGGTGCTGTCGTTGCCGCAAATCCGGTCGGCTTTCAGCAGCAGGTCCCGGTAGCTGACCTCCACGTCGCCCTGGGCGAGATAGTGGTGCTTCCCCGTCCGGGACTGCCGTTCGGCCCTAACTGTGACCACTTCGTCGCCGAGCCGGACGGCAAGAGGTTCGGTTTCGCCGGAAGATGCAGGGGGTTCCGACTCGGGCTGCCGGTCCCGCGATTGGCCGGGTCCCGGGGAAGCCGCGAGCAGGACCAGCAGTCCGGCCAGCAGCCCCATCCTGACGGGATTGGCCCGTGTTCCGGAACCACTGGGCCTCTTGCAAAATTCGTAGCGGGGGAGGAGGTCCCTTTGCCGGCGCACGTGGTGTTCTGTCTTTTTCAATTTCAGGCGCGACCTGATGAGAAATGCTGTCCAACCACAAAAAGCACAAGAGTCACAAGACGAATTTAGTGTATACAATCGCAAGACGGGATTGTTACAACAAAGCTGAGCCGTTGTTGAAGCCGTGGCGGCTCCCCGCAAGACTGGAATATCGCCGGCCCGTTCTGTTAAGATCTGTCCAATTCACTCAGGCCGGGACTCTGGCTTGTGGACTTGACGACCTCCACCGGCTGATCGATTTCCATGATTTGTCCTTCCTGCGGCCTCCACAACCCATCGAACGCCGAGAGCTGTATCGGGTGCAAACATCCCCTGACCGCCTCTTCCGCGGAACCCAGGCTGGATCCGAACCCGCCGGCCGGCGCGCCGGCCGGAAATCCGGCTGCGGAGGAGGAACCGGTTCCCTCTGCCGGCGATTCTCCAACGGCACAGGATTCCCGGCAGCTCCGGACTGATCGAGTCCCCGTCCCGGATCTGAAGCAGCAACCCATGGAAACCGCGGTGAAGGACTTCCTGGATCGGGACCTGGTCAGGACGGAGGCTCCCCCTTCCAGACCGCCCGAGCCGACTCCCGAACATCGGGGGCCTGCGCCCACGGAGCCTGCTCGGCCGCCAACGGAACCCTCTGCCGGCCACCACCCGGAAGCCCGGAAAGATGTCAGCTCCACACCGGCCCCGGCAACCCTCCAACCCGACCCTGCGATGGTTCCCAGGAACCAGGGAACCCTGTTCCCCGACACCATCCAACGGATTGAAATCAAGCTCAACCAATCGCCCCTTCCATTCGGCGAAAGCAAGCCCCGGGATGACTTGCTCGGGAATTCCATTCACCAGGAGGTGCGATCGGCGACCGTATGGGATCGTTTCAGCGCCGGCATTCTCGATTTGCTATGGGTTGTCGGCTGTTGGCTGGTCTTCAGCCTGGTGGTCATCGCCTTTACGGACTTCGAGGTGGTCTCCCTTGCCGCCGGATTGGGGCTGGGACTGGTGTTTCTCGCCATTGCGCTCTCCTACTTTTTTCTTTTCACCGTTCTCGGCGCCCGCACACCGGGGATGGACACCATGGGCCTGGCGGTCGTTCGCTTTGACGGCGAATTGCCCTCTTCCCGGGATGTGGGTTTGCGAATCTTCGGCTACTGCATCTCCGCCGGCTGCTTTGGACTGGGCTTCCTCTGGGCCTGTTTCGATGCGGAGCGACTGACCTGGCACGACCGTATTTCCAAGACCCTGGTGGTCGAGTCCGCCCCCCCTCCGGGCGATTGAAGGGTTCCGCTGAAATCGAGGCGACGCGCAGGGCGGGATCGCCTTGCCTGAAACAAACGCTTGCGCCTGGTGGATGAAAACCGGCTCATGGTCAAGCACGGGTATGTTTTTAATTAACATCGATGCACAGGATGAACAGGATTCACAGGATTTTTTCTGGAGACGGCTGGCCGGTGTTCCCGGGCATCCGTGTTGCTTCTGGTAAAGCCATTGAACTTGAGCGTGGGTTTGCCGAATTGGATAAGCAGTTGCCCCTGAAATCCGCATGCGATCATCGCCAGAACTGGCGTCTCGTGCAGGAAGCTCTCATCCTGTTAATCCTGTTCATCCTGTGCATCGATGTTCAATAATCTTGTTCCCGACAGGGCATGAACTTCTCTTGTTTCACCCTCGGATGATCTGCCCGGTAGGGCAGGGGTGGTGCTTGCCTGAAACAAACGGAAAAAAGAGTGATCCACGAAGACACACGAAGGACGACGAAGGGCCACCAAGCGGGACGGCTCTGCCGCATCGGCAGGGGCAGTGCCTCCTCGCGGAGCAAGAAGGATGGGAGGCGGCGCCTCTCCGGGAGCGCGGGCGTCTCGCCCGCATCCTCTGCGTTGGGTGGCCGCTCAGTTTCCTCGTTATGCGGCACACGGCCACCCTGCCGGCAGGAAACGCCTGACACTGGGCTGGGCTGAAGCGGAATCGTGGCGCTGTTGCCGGTCGAGCCGGGTGGGAGAGAGGGGTGAGGCTGTGCCAGTGTTGTGCGGGCGGCACGCCCGCGCTCCCGGAGGGCTTCCTCCCGTGACGTCGTCGCAGCAAGCAGGTCCATTGGTCTTCGTGTCTATTCGTGTTCATTCGTGGTTCGCCTTTATTGACGATCGGGTGTTTCACTCTCGTATGGTCCACCCGGCAGGGCGGGGGCGGGGCTTACCTGAAACAAACGGAAAAAAGAGGGATCCAAGAAGACACACGAAGCACCACCAAGCGGGACGGCTCTGCCGCATCGGCAGGGGCAGTGCCTCCTCGCGGAGCAAGAAGGATGGGAGGAGGCGCCCTTCCGGGAGCGCGGGCGTCTCGCCCGCATCCTCTGCGTTGGGTGGCCGCTCCGTTTCCCCGTGATGCGGCGCCCGGCCATCCTGCCGGCAGGAACGGCCTGGGCTCGGCTGAAGCGGAATCGTGGCGCCGTTGCCGGTCGAGCCGGGTGGGAGAGAGGGGTGAGGCTGTGCCAGTGTTGTGCGGGCGGCACGCCCGCGCTCCCGGAGGGCTTCCTCCCGTGACGGCGTCGCAGCCAAGCAGGTCCATCGGAATTCGTGTCCATTCGTGTTCATTCGTGGTTCGCCTTTATTGACGATCGCTTGTTTTCGGCCCGGCAGGGCAGGGGTGGGGCTTGCCTGAAGTTTTTTCGGCTGAAACGCAAAGGGTCCTTCAAACCGGCCCTTTTCCTGTGGAACCTCCGTCGGAGATGGTAATCTTGTTTCCGTGGGCTCGGGTGTTCTCATTCCGGAGGGGACCTTGACCGGCAAATTCACGGTAGCTTTGGCTCAGGTGTCACCCAAGCTGGGGCTGTTGCGGGAAAACCTGGAGCTTCACCTGGACACCATCCGGAGGGCGAAGTCGGAAGGGGCGGACCTGGTTGTCTTTCCGGAACTCTCCCTGACCGGGTATATATTGCAGGACCTGGTCCCTGACGTCGCCATCCATCCGCTGAACGCTCCAAGTCTTCAGCCACTGTTGCAGGGCTGCAGGGACATCGCCTGTGTTTTCGGCTTTGTGGAAGTCTCGGATCGCTACAACTACTACAACGCCGCCGCCTACGTGTCCGAGGGCAGGATCCGACATGTGCACCGGAAGCTGTATCTGCCCACCTACGGCATGTTCGACGAGATGCGCTTTTTCGCCATGGGCGAGACATTGCGGACGGTCCGGACTCCCTTCGGACCCTTGGGATTGCTGATCTGTGAAGACCTCTGGCACCCTTCCACCCTTTACTTGCACGTCCAGGACGGAGCCCGGGTGGTGGTGACGCTCTCCTCGAGTCCCGGCCGGGGCGTGAGGACCCATGAAGGGTTCCAGACGTCTCAGGGATGGGAAACGCTGCTGAAGGCCCTGTCGCAGTTTTACACCGTCTACAACCTTTACGCCAATCGGGCCGGGATCGAGGATGGGGCCTGTTTTCCCGGAGGATCGATGGTCGTCGGCCCTGTTGGAGAGGTGATCGCCCGGAGCCAGACCTCCGGGGAGGACCTGGTGCTGGCCGAGCTGGACCTGGACGAGATTCGCCGGGCGCGGCTCTTCACCCCGGTCCTCCGGGATGAGCGCCTGGATCTGACCCTGAGGGAACTGACTCGAATCGTCCGCCAGCGCTCCCAGTCGTAGCCCGATCACCGGATAGATCACGAAGTGAAGAGTGAAGAGTGGCCAGTGGTTAGTGGTTGGTTATTCAATCGACACGTCAAGCATCTGAAACAAGCCTGTTTCACTCTTGCATGCCCCGCCCGCCAGGGCGGGGCACGGCTATCCACTGACCACTGACCACTGACCACTGACCACTGACCACTGACCACTGACCACTAAACAAGCGTCCATGCAACTGAACTGCCCGCTGGTAGACGAGGTTCTGCAGGGCTTTATCCGCGACGAGCTGAGCAAGGCGGGATTTCACCGGGTGGTGGTCGGACTGTCGGGCGGCATCGACTCGGCGGTCTCCTGCTTTCTGGCGGCCCGCGCCTTGGGACCCGAGAACGTTCTGGCGGTAATGATGCCCTACAGAACCAGCAGTCCGGAGAGCCTCTCCGACGCTCGGGCGGTGGTGGGGGCGCTCGGAGTCGAAAGCGAGACCGTCGAGATCACCTCCATCGTGGACGGCTACTTCGAGGCGCAGTCCCAGGCGAGCTCCCTGCGTCGCGGCAATGCCATGGCCCGAGCCCGCATGATCGTCCTCTTCGACAAGTCGATGGAGTTCCATGCCCTGGTGCTCGGCACCTCCAACAAGACGGAGCTGCTGCTCGGCTACGGGACGCTCTTCGGAGACATGGCCTCCTCCATCAATCCGATCGGAGACCTCTACAAGGCCGACATCTTCAAGTTGGCCCGCTACCTGCAAGTTCCGCAATCCATTCTCGACAAGAAGCCCACGGCCGATCTCTGGGCGGGCCAGTCGGACGAAGACGAGTTGGGCTTCACCTATGCCGAAGTCGATGAACTCCTGCACGAGCTCATCGACCGCCGCGTCTCCCGGCGAGAGCTGTTGGAAAAAGGCTTCGAAAGGGACTTTGTCCATCGGGTCGTCAACAGAATCCGAGGCTCCCAGTTCAAGCGGCGCGGGCCGGTGGTTTGCAAGCTGTCGCCCAGGTCCGTCAGCCACGACTTTCACTATCTCCGGGACTGGGGAATGTAAGTTCGAGCGTCCAATGGCAGGAACACTCTTCGTGGTAGCCACGCCGATCGGGAATCTGGAAGACATTACCTTGCGCGCTCTGCGCATCCTTCGCGAGGCTGACCTGATCGCCTGCGAGGACACCCGCCACACCGGAAAACTGCTGGCCCACTACCAGATCACGACTCCGACCTCCAGCTACCACGAACACAACGAGCAACAGCGGACCGGTTGGCTGGTGGAACGCCTGGAATCGGGAACCGACATCGCCCTGGTCAGCGACGCGGGAACGCCATCCATCTCCGATCCGGGATATCGCCTGGTTCGGGCCGCCCTGGAGCGCGGGGTGCGGGTTTCTCCAATCCCCGGAGCCTGCGCGATCATCGCCGCCCTGAGCATCTCGGGGAGACCCACCGATTCCTTTGCGTTTGTGGGATTTCTTCCCGGCAGGAGAGCGGCGCGGCGCAACCGGCTGCAAGGGTTGCGGTCGGAATCCCGCACGCTGCTCTTTTTTGAATCTCCACTGAGGCTGGCATCCACCCTGAGCGACATCGACGAGATTCTGGATTCACGAGAAGTAACCGTCGCCCGGGAGATGACCAAGATTCACGAGCAACTGGTCACGGGAACGGCGGCCGAGCTGGCCTCCCGCTTCCGAAGCCGGCGCCCCCGGGGAGAGACGGTGGTGGTGGTGGAAAAGTCATCGGCGGAGGGGGCCGCCGAGGCGGTCAGCGACCGGGAGCTGAATCTTCGTTTCGAGGGACTGGTGGACGGGGGTCTATCCAGGAAGGATGCCATCAAGCAGTTGGCCAGGGAGTTGGCTTCTCCGAAGCGGGAGCTTTACCTTCGCCTGCTCCGGGAGAAAGAGCCCGTGGAGGGAGAACGGCAGCAACCCAATCGTTGGAGGAAGGGAGAAAGGAAAGAGAGATGATGGAAAAGCTGGCTGGCCGCATGGGGAGGCTGGGAACGGAAACGGCCTTCGACGTCCTGGTCAAGGCCAAGGCGCTGGAAGCGAGGGGACGCAGCGTGGTCCACCTGGAACTGGGTGAGCCGGACTTCGATACGCCCTCCAACGTGATCCGGGCCGCGGGGAACGCCATGGAGGAAGGCTATACCCACTACTGCGCTTCGGCGGGCCTGGTGGAACTGCGAGAAGCCATTGCCGACCACGTGGGGCAAACCCGCTCGGTAGACATCGATCCGGACTGGGTGGTGGTCACGCCGGGAGCCAAGCCCATCATGTTCTTCCTGATCCTGGCCCTGGTGGAGGAAGGCGACGAAGTCGTCTACCCCAACCCGGGTTTCCCCATCTACGAATCCATGATCCGCTTTTGCGGGGGTACCCCGGTCCCCATGCCCTTGCTGGAGGACTTCGAGTTCCGCTTCGACCCCGAGCAACTCGAATCGAAAGTCTCGTCCAGGACCAAGCTGATCATTCTCAACTCCCCGCAAAACCCGACCGGAGGACTGCTGACCGAGAACGACCTGGCCGCCGTCGCGGAACTGGCCGCCCGGCATGACGTCACCGTTCTATCGGATGAAATCTACTCCTGCATCATCTACGAAGGAGAGCATCGCAGTATCACCTCGATTCCGGGGATGATGGACCGCACCGTCATCCTGGACGGGTTTTCCAAGACCTTCGCCATGACCGGGTGGCGGCTCGGATACGGCATCATGAGGCCGGAACTGCAGGCCCACATCTCGAAGCTGGTGACCAACAGCGTCTCCTGCACGGCGCCATTCGCCCAGCGGGCGGGGCTGGAGGCATTGGCCAACGCCGAGAGCGCCACGGCTTCGATGGTGGCCGAATTTCGCAAGCGCAGGGATTTTCTGGTCCAGGCGCTGAATCGAATTCCGGGAGTGAACTGCCTGAATCCGCCCGGGGCCTTCTACGTGTTCCCCAACGTTCGCTCCTTCGGAAAAAGCAGCGACGAAATCGCCGACACTCTGTTGCAGGAAGCCGGCGTGGCCCTGCTCTCGGGAACAGCCTTCGGAGCCTTTGGAGAGGGCTACCTCAGACTCTCCTACGCAACGTCCATGGAAAACCTTGCCGAGGGCAGCCAACGGATTGCAGACGGCCTGGCGCGACTCTGAGATGAATCAGGGAACGCCGACAATGAAGAACGCGTCCCCGGAGGATCGGCTGTCCTGGAATCCGTCGGTGACGACGGCAAAGGTCACGAAGGGGTTGGACCCGGAAATTCGGGAGACGCGAACATAGCCCTGGTCGATTTCGGCAGCGTGAAGCTCGAGAATCGACTCCAACCGGATCGACTTCCGGGCATCCAGCTCCACGTCCTCGATCGTATGGGCCAGCATTCCCGTTTCTCCGTCGTAGATCTCGACGCTGAAGAGGCTGGTCTCGTCGCTCAACTCTCCCGTATTGACGATTCCCAGATCGGTTTGCTTCTGCCCGTCCTGGCGCAGTCCGTACACCCAGGCCGGGGAATGGTGGGAGTCTCCATAAGGCACGGCCGCCTGGACAAACCCGTTGCGGCGGCCGTCCATGAGAGTTGAATTCCTGGCGCCCACGTAGTAGCCGCTGTCCTGGCCGGCCCCATCAACGGTGACGAAGATGGAGCCGGAGAAATCCTCGCCGGCGGCGCCCAACCCCGGGAAGAAGGACCCCGGCAGGCTCCCCTGTTGCCGCAGCCAGCTTACGAAGTCGGCCACGATGATCTGCTCGCCAGGTCTCACGGAGACGAATCGAGCCCCCTGCGGGTTTTGAATCCCATCGGACAGAACCGAGAACCCCACCACCTTCCAGGACTCCGACCAGTTGGTCACCACCAGCTCGCTGTTGAAGCGGGCGTTTCTCTCCACGGCGAGCAATGTCTGTCCCTTTCTGCCGAGGGTCGCGTCTGCCGGAACGGCGGCGATAAAGGAGCCATCGGAACCGCCCAGGTCGGTGAGGAGGGCATAGGCGTAGTAGGGGGCTTCCCCTTCGACCTTCTCAACGCGCACATAGCCGTTTTCCAGCGACAGGCCGTTGGACCGGAGAATATCTTCGATTTCACTGAATGAACCCGGCTCCAGGGTCCGGTCTTCGAGAACCAGGGAATCCGGCTCCAGCGTCTGATTTCGAGGAATCAAGGTATCCGGCTGCGGAGAATTGCCGGAGACGACGGTCAGCCTCAAGGTGATGTTGCCGCTCTCCCGGCCCCCCAGGTTGTGAACCACAAGGCTGCTGCGGTCGGCGTCGTCGTGGCGGAGTCCGCAGAGATACACGGGCTGGTGAAATCCGGTGGACACGCCGGGATGGGACCAACCGGTTCGGACCCCGCCCACGGTCCGGGTCGTTCGCGCGGTCACCGTCCCTTCCGATTCGGAGTTGAGTCCGGAGAAACGAACCGACAGACGTCCTCCCCGGCTTCCTGATTCCGGAATGGGAACCCCCAGCGCTCTCAGGTAATCGATGGCATCGGGCACGATGCGCTGCCGGCCTGCCGGCAAGTCGTCGGTGGCGGCGCCGCTCCCCCCCCCAAAGGAGGCCGTGTAGGTGAATTCCAGCGTGGCCGGTTGGGTCCCCCGGTTGCTGAGGGTCAACTCCGAATTGACGGCGGCGCCACCGGATTCGGTGGCTGCGAGCACCATGGGCACAAGGACTTCGGCATCGCCGGAGAGCCTCGCCACAAAGGCTCCATTTCCTTCCGAAGCTTGATAGGCCCCGTTGGTCGAGCTGAAGTCGGAGCCCGCCTGCCCCGTGATGTAGGCGCTTCCTCGAGGGCTGACCCAAAGACCGCTGCCGCCCTCGAGGCTGTCACCGCTTCCCGCTCTGACCGAGTAGACAAGCTCCTTCCCCCGGGGGTCCAGCTTGCTTACGAATATCTGTCCCTCGGGGGCCCCCGGGGCTTGCACCTCCGGAAAATCGGAAGAAAGCGTGACACCCGTTACATAGGCATTCCCTTGCAGGTCCACACCCACGCCGTTGGCGTAGTCGATGGAACTGCCGCCCAGGTAGGTGGAGTAGACCAGCGCGGTCCCCTCCCGGTTCAGCTTGGAGACGAAGGCATCCAGGCAGAGAGAGCTGCCGCAGATGCCGGCTCCGGGCGCCGTTTCGGAGTAGGCGCCGGACGTCGTGGGAAAATCCTGATAGGCCGTGTAACCGGTCACATAGGCAAAATCCCGCTCGTCGACAGTGATCCCGGTGATTCCCTCCAGTTCCTGGGGGGAGGCGTCGAAGGGGACGGAGGTCCCGCCGAGGCGAAAGTTGTAAAGGATCTCCGCTCCCTCGGGATCCAGCTTGGTCACAAAGGACTCGTTTCCATTCCTGCCGGAGAGATAGGCATGGTTCCGGGAATCCAGGGCCACGCCGGCGCCCCCCACGCCTTCGACCGAATAGAGCAGCGACGTTCCCTCCGGGTGAACCTTGGCCACAAACCCGCCGCCGGCCCCATCGCCGGTGACGTAGGCGGACCCATGAGCGTCGACGGCAATCCCGTTGCCGCCCAGTCCACCCTCGTTGCCCCCCAGATAGGTGGAGTAGAGCAGGGCCGTCCCGTCCGCATTCACCTTGGTGACAAAGGCGCTGTTGCAGAACCGGCCCGCAAGATCCGATCCGCACTGTTCGCTCGGGAGGGCCGCTTGCCAGGCATCGGATGATACGGGGAAATCGGAAGAGCTGGTGGTGCCGGTGAGATAGGCATTGCCCTGAGCATCCACCGCGACTCCGTACCCGTAGTCGAACCCGGAACCGCCCAGAAAGGTGGAATAGATCAATTCCGTTCCGTCGGCGTTCAGCTTGGCCAGGAGAACGTCGGGGCAACGAGTCAGGTTGGGCCCGTCGTAACACTCGCCTTCACTGTGGAGGCTTTGAAGGGCTCCCGAAGAGGTGAGAAAGGCGGGGTTGGCGATACCCGTTACGTAGGCGTTGCCCTCCTGGTCAACAGCGACGGCAAGACCTCCGATCCCGTTGGCCGAGTAGGTGAGCACGGGATCGATCACCAGGGGCCTGTCCCGATGGTAGCGGCCCAAGCGGAATCCCACCTCCCCGGCGCCGCCAAGCTCGTACTGCACGCGGACTTCCCGGCGAACGCCACCCTCTTCCTGAAACGCCAGGGGACGCATCAGGCGGAGACCTCCCGGGAGCAGGAGGTTCCCCTGCTCATCCAGCGATAGCCCGGGATCCGCCGGAACGTCCCCACTTCCCGCAAAGTGAAGGCGGATCAGCCCGGGGTCGGCGCCCGAATCGAGCCGGAAGTCGAATTCCAGTCGCCGGCCGTTGCCATAGAAGATCAGGTCGATCCCCGGATAAACCTGCCGGTAGCGGACTGTGGAAAAGGTGGGAACATCCAGATGCCACCGCCGCCGATCCGTGCCCCGCAAGTAGTGGCTCTTGCTTCGAAGCCGGTTTTCGCCACCGATCCCGGGCCGGGGCTCGCCGTCGAGGAGCCGCATCCTCAGCCCCGACATCCCCCCTCTCGCCCCCGGCGGCCCGGACCCTCCCGGGGGCCCGCCGGACTGAAATTGAAAGACCAGCTCGCGATCGAGCAGCAGGTAGCTGTAGCCGGGGCCTCGAGAAAGGAAGCGAACCTGATTCCCGGCCTGGCCCCGGTTGGGCTCGAAGCTGAGAGGCAACGCGCCATAAGTCTTCCGAACCTCGGCCCTGCGGAGGGATTGCCGCCCATCCGGCAGACTCGCAGGGGCGGCAGCGGCCGGCAGGCCGTGGGTTCGAACAAAAGGCCGTGGACCCGAGCCCTCCGCCGAACGGTCTCCGGCCGCAAGCGCAGCCATGCCTCCGCCGGCTCCAATCAGAAAAACCCAGACCAGGACGGCCCTAGGGAACGTTCCTCGGAGATTCAACTTTCCGCTCTCCACCTGAAACAAAAGAAAAAAGAGTTATCCACGAAGTCACACGAAGGACCGACAAAAGTTATCCACAAGGGAAAACGGCGAACCACCAATGGACACGAATGAACACCAATAGGTCAATGATTGATGAGGTGTCGATTGGGGAGGTGTCACAACCGATTTCGAGGGGCTATCTACGAAGGAGACGAAGTCATTCCAAGGTAACAAAGTTCCTGAAGCATGGTGGTGCCGCTGGTCGTTGAAGGAGGTTCGTCTGTCTTCGTGTCTATTCGTGTTCATTCGTGGTTCGCCTTTATTGACGATTGAGTGTTTCACTCTCGGATGATCCGCCGGGCAGAGCAGAGGCGGCACTCTTCAGAAAATCAATTTCGCGGCCAGGACCACCTGGCGCGCTTCCTGGGGAAAACCCGCCGGCGTCCCAAAGGAGGCCACCACTCCCGGAACTCTGGACCCCAGGTCCGTGTTGAAGGACGAGGCCGCCACGTTGGTGGTCGCCGGCTTCACATACAGGTTGGAGTGGTTGAAGAGATTGTAGAACTCCGCCCGAAACTGAAGCTGCATCCCTTCCACCCCACCCATCTCGGGGAGATCGAAGTTCTTCGCCAGCGCGACGTTCTGGAAGTGCGTTCCCGGCCGCCGGAAGGTGTTTCGACCCAAGGACCCGTCAAACGGTCCATTGACCGAGAGTTGACAGCCGAAGGGCGCGGCATCGGCGATACAGCTCCCATTGGAGTTGCGGACCCGGTTGACGGGCAAGACGAGAAAGGCGTTCGGCGTTCTGACATCGACCCGACGTTCCCCGGCGCCCGGCCTTCCCGGCGCCTGTCCCGTGAGCCGCGGCCGGGTGTTGTCGGACAACTCTCGATCGACGACGCGGCCGTCCCAAAGACTGAAGGGCTGGCCGCTCTGAAAGGAAACGATCCCGCTGAACTGCCAGCCCGCCAGGACCAGGCGCGCCAAGCCTCTCGTTCGAGCCGCGCCCGGAATCTGCCAGACGAAGTGGCCCACCATCCGGTGGCGAACGTCGTGATCGGAGGGGCCCTTGTCCAGATCGGGATCAAGGGCATCCAGCGGCAGCCCGGCGCCGCCGCTGACGCTGTCGTCACCCACCAGCGAGCTCACGTTGTCCAGGGAGTGGCTCCAGGTGTAGTTCACACCGTACTGCAGCCCGAATCTGCGCAGGCGAAGGCTGTCGATCCTGAGCTGCATCCCGTGATAGGAAGACCGGGCCCGGTTCCCGACGGTGATCAATGCCGCGATGTGGTTGACCAGTCTTTCACCCGGTCGCCCCAGAAAGCGGCCGCTCCCCAGTCGATTGGCGTTGATGGGCCGGTAGAGATTCCGGCCCCTGGAGCCCACGTAGGAAGCAGCCAGCAACAGCTTGTTGGCCCAGTCGTGTTGGAGGGTGGCGTTCCAGGTCCAACTGGAGGCGGTGGTCAGATCCTGGTCCAGGTGGCTGACGGCGCTGGGAGGCAACGACAAGGGCCGCGAGGCGAACAGGGCGTAGGGATCTTCGAACAGGGCCGGCGCCAACGGGACTCCGGAAATGCGGACCACGCTGAAGGCCGGAGGATTCAGATTCTCGTAGACGAAGCCGGGCAATCGCTCGTAGAAGCGACCGATCCCGGCCCGAAAGACCAGTCGGCCTCTGCCGGTCAAGTCATAGGCAAGACCCATTCTGGGGGAGAGATTGGTCTTGGCGGCCGGAAAGAAGTGGTTCCGGTAGCGGCCGGGAGCGTCGGCGGTGCGAAGCAAACGCCCGTTGGCCATCTGCTCCAGGGAGGTGGTTCCGCCCCCTCGATAGAAGCTGGCTTCCAGGAGCTTTTCCTGGCCGATGCGGTGGCCGGGACCAAAGAATTCGTACCGCAGACCCGGCGACAGGGTCAGGCGGGGACTGACCTTCCAGGAGTCCTGCAGGAAAAGGGCCCAGTCGTCGAAACGATAGTGGCGCCGGGGGTTGAAGGCCCCGAAGGGGGGCTCCAACAGATCCCCGGGAACCTTGCCTCTCGGATCCAGGTGAATCTGAAAGGAGGACGCGCGGCCATTCACGAATCGCTGCAGGTCCCTGAACTCCACGTGATTGTGGCGAGTCAGCGTGGACTCGGCAGGGGTCTGGTTGTCGCGCAGATGGACCAGGCTGGCGCCGAACTTCAGGTTGTGCCGTCCTCTCACCCAGTTCCCCATCTGTTGAAACTGGTACTCGTTCTGGGCGCCGCCGTCGCCGTTGCGGCCCGAGGGCAGCGCCAGGGAACCCGCGGCGCCGCTGATTTCATCCCCGCTGATGACGAAGGAGGGAAAGCCTCCGGGAAGCCGGATGGCCCTCTGGTGAAAGAGACGGTTGAAAACCAGGCGGGATTCGGTCAGGAAATTGCCCGACCAGAATCGCGTCAGGTTGACCGTCATGGTTTGATTCCTCAAGTGAAAGGACCGGTCCAGCAGCGAGGAATAGGGCTGATCCACGGTCGCCAGCCGGGCATGGTCCTGAAAGGCGTAACGGGTGTTCAACACCGTGCGGGGACCGATGCTGGTGTCAACCCGGGCGGTCCAGAGATAGGTGTCCTGGGGCGGCCCGGCGCCGGCATCCACCGGCCCGGTGCGCGACGTGGAGGCCAATGCCGGCAGGGTGACGAAGCCGGCCCCGATCCTGGACCCGCAGGCTCTTCCGAAGGGACAGACGGTGCGGGTGCTGATGTCGGTGCCGGAGAGGTTGGCCGGCAGGGGAAAGCGGTCGAAGATGGCATTGGTCCCGGGCGAGCTCACCGCAAGCAGTTGCGGGGTCGGGACATAGTAGCTGAGAGCAGCCGAGCTCCGCACCAGGATGGGCTCCACGGCCGCAAAGAAGAAGACCTTGTCCCGGTAGACGGGGCCGCCCAGCGTGCCTCCGAGCTGCTGGCGGTTGAATACCGGCCGGGGCAGCCCCCTGGAATTGTTCTCGAACGTATTGGCCGCCAACCTGGAATTGCGAAGGAAATAGTAGGCGTTCCCGTGAAACTCGTTCACTCCGCTCTTGGTGATGGCGTTGGCGATGAACCCCGCATTGCGGCCGTATTCGGCGGTGAAGTTGTTGGTGAGCAACCGGTACTCCTGCACGGCGTCCAGGGGAACGATCTGTCCGGGGCCGGAGTTGTAGGGATCGTTGTTGGCGCTTCCGTCCAGCAAGAAGCCCCCACTCTCGGCCCGCTGCCCGTTCAAGGCAAAGCCGATGCCGCGCCTCACGCTGGCCGGCGTGGCCCCGGTGCTGACCGCGACAAAATCGTAGGGATTGCGGGTCAGCGAGGGCAGCTCGGTCATGACCTGGGGCTTGATGGTCGTTCCCAGGGTGGCCGACTCGGTTCGTATGAGCGGGATGCCCCCCAGTTCGGTGACGCTGGCGATGACCGAGCCGACCTGCATGGAGAAGTTCAGAACCACGGCGTCCTGGACGTGGAGCTCCAGGTCCGGCTTCACGATCGTGCGGAATCCCAGCAGGCGAATAATCACCCGGTAGTGTCCCGGCGGCAGGTTGGAGAGCCGATAGAGCCCCAGCCGGTTGGTCCTGGTCCGATACCTCTGGTTGGTTTCGATCTGGGTGGCGGTCACCTGGACCTCCGGCAGAACCTGCCCCTGCCGGTTGGTCACCCGGCCGCTGAGCGTTGCCGTGGGGTTGGCCAGCAGCGCGCCGGCCAATGCCGCCCACAAGGCTGGGACCAGAATCAAGCGCACGGTGTGGATTCACCTCCCGCGTGGAGCCAGGGTGCAAACCGGCTCACACCCGAGTATGCCGCCCTCGGTTTCCTGTTGCGTCACTGGGATCAGGCGATGTGGCTGAACGGAACGCCCGGTACCGGGCAGGGTGGGTCCTGGGCGTCGGATCCGCGGGTTGGGAAGGTGAACGGGTCAAGGGAGATCGTCATTGGGTATCAGGTGGGACGCCAAGAGACGTCTGCTTCCCGGCTTCAAGCTGCCTTCCTTGGGCTCCAGGGTAACGAAGACGGAATCGATTTGGGAAAGCACTTCGGGATCGTCGTACTTGAGCATCCACCCCTTCCCCTTGTCGTTCCTGGCATCCAAATAGAGAATACCCAGGCTCTTGGGCGAATCCGTGAGGGAGGAACTGCGTTCTCCCCAGGCTTGCAGTGAGAAATCGTCCAGAGATTCCGCCCCCTTTGGAGTTTCAAGGGCATAGATGATCAGGCGCCTGCCCTCGGCATAAAAAACCCTTCCGTCCACCAGCCGCTCCCCGCCGGGTTCAATGTCCTCGACATATGAGACCCGCAGGTTGCGATCCGTCATCAGGTCCCGAATATCCCGGTCGGCGGCCAGCAGCTCCTGATCCCGCCGGATGGTTTCCGACTGCGCGTTCACCTCCCGAGCCAGCTCGCCGATCTGCTTTTCCTGAAGCGCCAGCCTCACCTCCCGGGTGGCCCCCTGATTCCGCAGAGCTTCCAACTCGCCGGTGCGATTCTGAAGAGTCCTCTCCACCCTCGCCAGCTTCTCCGACAACTGCGTTTCCGAATTCCTGGCCTGCTCCAGCGCCCGATTCAAGGCATCGGCGTCCGCTTGGGTCTCCGCCAGCTTCCGGCTCCGGGTCTGCAACGTGGCCAGCGCCGCGCGCCGCTGGCTTTGCGTCCGAGACAGTTCCTCAACCAGCCGTTCCATTTCCGCCCCCGACTGATCGGGGACTGCGACGGTGACAGGAGCCGGTGACAGACCGGCCCGGGACCGGTCCGAAACGTGACGGTTGAGCCGGCTGATCTCTTCACGGAGTTGGCTCACCCTGGCCGTGGCGATGGAGAGGCGCTCTCCGCCCCAATGCCACTGCAACCCGCTCAATCCCAGAACCGCCACCAGGAAACCGGCGGCTACCGGCAGGGCGAATCGGGCCATTCGGGCCGACCGGGACCATTGTCCCGCCCCGACCGCTGCTCCGGTTGCGTTTCCGGCTCTGGCGGGCGCAGTGGGGGAACTGCTCTGATCCTCGGTGCGCTGCAGAAATCGCTGCCTGTAGCTGGATTCGTGCAGGGCAACCTTCGAGGAGGAATGGGCAGGCTCCCCCGCGGCAACCAGCGGCAGGTGCTCGTGAAGGATCTCCAGGTAATCCTGACGACTTCTCCGACAATCCTCGCACTCGCTCAGGTGGGCGCGCATTTCGGCGTACTCCCCGGCAGAGATCTGGCCAAGTGCCGCCAGGGCACACAATTCCTCGAATCGTTCATGGTCGAATTCATCACGCTTGGACATGGTGACATCCCCTGGGCTTCAACCCCTGGTCCGGTTCATGCAGCCGTGAGCTTGCAGGAAGGACCGTAACTTTTTGAGCCCCCGGTAGTAGTGGTTCCGTATGTTGGACAAGGGCTCCTTCATCTGGACGGCGATCTCTTTCAGGAGCAACCCCTGAAAATAGGCCAGGTCCAACGTCCGGCGTTCCCTTTCCGTCAAGGTCTCCATTCCCTTCTCGATCATCTGGCCCCAATCCTGGTAGGTGAGGCCGTTCCACCCCTTCATGGAGTGGGCGAAATCATGGCTTTCCAGGTCCGTTTCTTCCGTCTGGTCATAGAAGTTGCGCAAGGCCAGGTACTTCTGACGGTTGAGGCTCCTGTGGTAGGCATACTGAAGAATCCAGGTCTTGGCGCTCCCCTTGTCGGGATTGAAGACCTCGATCCGCCGGTAGATCTCGATGAATACCTCCTGCATGAGATCTTCCGCTTCGCCCCGATCGCGAAGAATCTTGAGAGCCACGCTGAAGACCAGGCGGTAGTAGCGGTCGAACAGAAAGCCCAGAGCTTCCTGACGACCCCGCTTGAGCTCTTCCATCAACTCTTCGTCGGTCCTGGCATGGAGCTGTTTGTCTGTCAACATGAACCCGAAACCTGGACTGGACCGGCGGCCCCCGGGGCACGGCGGCAGAAGAAACCAACCCTCTAAAGTATGCCGCCTGTGCGAGTGGTTTGTATCAACCGGCGGGACTCTCCATGGGCCCGCTTTCGGTGGAGCCCGCCGCGGTCCGGGGCAGGTATTGTCACTCGGAACGCACTGGAAGGGCAACCACTTCAGCGGTGCCGAACCGGTCCCATCGGGAACGGAGGTCCGGATTCGCTCCCGTCACTACCGCAATGGCCCTGGTCGTGCTGAGGTGGGCCTTGGCGGCTCCCTGTATGTCTTCCGGGGTCAATCTCCGGACATGGTCCCCGAACCGGTGCAGGAAATCCTTGGAAAGGGAAAAGAGCTCCATCTGCGTCAACTCATCGGCAACGGTTTCCGGGGATCGCATTCTCTCCCCGTGAATGGCGATGAGTCGTGTCTTGGCCGATTCCAGCTCAGCCTCCGAAACCGGCGTTTGCTTGAGGCTTTCGACAGCCTCCAGGATGGCCGTCAGCGCACCCGGGGCCGCCCGGGGGGGAACCTTGGCCAAGACCTGCAACATGCCTCCGATCCGGAAAAACCGAATCCGACTGTCGAGAAACCGATAGTTGATCCGGTGAGTGAGAAACGCGCGGCTGAGGCGGGAACCGGCGCCCAGCCCCCCCAGGAGCAGGTTCAGGACCTCGAGGCTGTAGAAGTCGCCGCTCGATCGCCGTGGAGTCCTGTGACCGAAGACGATTCCCGCTTCCGGCCCGTCCGCTTCCGGCCCGTCCGCTTCCGACCCGTCCGCTTCCGCACCCACGAGCCGGATCGACAGACGATCCAACCGCGGGAACTCGGGATAACCGGATTCCTGAGGGGTCCCCTTGGTCCAGGGTCCCAGCTTTTCCCGGGCCGCATCCAGCAGTTCCCTCCCGGGAACGGGGCCGACCACGACCAGGGAGGCATGGTTGGGGAGGTAGTGGCGACGCCGGAAGTCGTCCAGGTCACCGTACAGGATGGCCTCTGCGCCTTTCCTCCTGCCGGAACCGTTCCCATAGGGATGATCTCCGAAGATCGCTCTTCTGAAGAGGCCGTGGGCCAGACCATCCGGGCTCCGTCCGGGAGGATCCTCCTTCACCGGCGCGGCGGCCTGCGCCACCTTGTCCTCGAACGGCGGGGGAGCCAAGGCGGCTCCCAGCAAGTCAAGGAAGGTGCGCAAGCGGCGGGGAGGCATGCCGGCTCGGAGAATGGTGGCATCGGGCTGGACGTCCACCTGCAACTCGATGCCCAGCACCTCCAGTTCCTTGGTGTCGTCGGGACTCCGGACCAGCAGCCGGCGCGCCGACAGGCGCGCCAGCCCGGGCTTGTGGGCCGGATCGAGGGTCGATCCCGACCGCATCAGAAGATTGACGACCAACCGGTCGCCGCCCTGGCGATGCAGGAGCAGGATTCGCAAACCGTTGAGAAGCCGGACGCGCTGAACCGTTGCGCTTCCTCCGGCGTCACGCTCGCCGCCCTGCCCGAAACCCGATTCCGCCAGGGCGCCCGAGAAGAGACCGCTCACCGCCGCCCCCAGCCAGACAAACCTGCCGAGGGCCGCAAGGCCCCTGCGGCCGGACCCGTTCCGCCGGGTGATCGGTCTGCGGGACAACCCGCGAGACGGATGATTCAATTTCGAACCTCCTGAAGTGCCGCGCCACAAATCGGCTGGGGCCTCGGGAGACAACCGCCGGAATACTTGGGGAGCGATATTCCCCCGTCGAGCCTGCCCGAAGCCCCGGGTGAATAGGCCTGTTCCCAGTGTATCAGACCGACTGTCTGGCTGAAACAACCGGGGAAAATCCACCGAGGGCGCGAAGGGATAAAGAGTTATCCTCGAAGGGCCACGAAGGACAACGAAGGGCCACCAAGAGGTTGGAGAAGGCTTTAGAGGGATCCGCCAAGGGTCGGGAAGGAGAACCAGACCTTTACGAAAAGGAACGACGAACCACGAATGGACACGAATAAACTTCGTGTCCATTCGTGGTTCGTCGTTATTAGCAGTCGGGTGTTTCTCCTGTGCATGTTCCGCAGGGCAGGGTGAGGCGTGGCTGCCTTCGTCGCCCGGCAGCCCCGGTTGACGGGCCGGGATGGTTTTTGATATGAGTGGGGAGACATGCCCAGAACTCAGCCGAAAGCCAAGGCGAGGACTTCATCGAAAACCCCGTCGCCCGAGCCCAACCCGATCCCTGGCTCGAAGGCCGCCGGTTCCACCGGGGGCGCGACCCCCAGGCAGACCCGTTCCGCCAAAGCCGCCAAGCCCCGGTCCTCACGGCGTTCCAGGCCCAAGTCAGCCCAGCCGGGGCGAAGCACCCTGATCAAGCGGTACGAGACGGCGGTTCGTCTGCTCTATCGTCAACAGTTCGAGCGGGCCAGAGAAGCATTCGAGAAAGTGATCGCCGCCGACGGTCTGGACAAGGAGATCTGCGAGCGGGCTCTGACCCACATCAGGCTGTGCCGAAACAAGATGGCTCGCCGCCAACCGGTCCCCAAGACCACGGAAGAACTCTACAATGTCGCCATTACCCTGATCAACGACGGCCGGTTCCAGGAGTCGATGAAGCACCTCAACCGGGCGCTGAAGCGGAGCCCCAAGTGCGACTACGTGATCTACGCCCTGGCGGTCTGCCACTGCCGGCTGGGAAACAGGAACCGCTCCCTCAAGCACCTCAAGCGTGCCATCGACCTGAAGGTGGAGAACCGCTTCCTGGCCCAGCGAGACGCCGACTTCGAGCCGCTCGTGCGAGACGCCCGGTTCGCCTCGCTGGTCTTTCCGGAGGAAGCCCCCGTAGCAACACCGTAGGCGGTTCTCACTCAGTGTTTTCCAAGATCAGCCCATTCTCCCCGGCCATCCCAATCGATTTCGATGGTCCGGCCCGCCATGGGGTCCGAGTCCTGACCAGGGATCTCCCGGCCCGGGACAAGAGGGTCAGGGACGATCCTCGCAAGCTCCCTTTGGCGAACTTCGATCCCCGCCTGGCCCTCGACGGCCTCCAGCCGCCGCTGCCGGCGGCGGCCTCCGCTCAGACATGAATCCCACCCACGTCCTGATCATGGCGGCCGGAAAGGGCACGCGCCTGAAGTCGTCCCTTCCGAAAGTACTGCACCCGTTGGCGGGACGGCCGCTGCTGGAACACCTTCTGCAGACCGTCAAAGCCCTGAACCCCCGGCACACTCTGGTGGTCGTGGGACACCAGGCCGCCCTGGTGAAGTCGAGGCTGAGGCGCCGGGACGTCGAGTTCGCCGAGCAGGCTCCGCAACTGGGAACCGGACACGCCGTGCAGGTCGCCCGGGACTGGTGGCGCGGCAAGCCCGGCAACCTCCTGATCTTGTCGGGCGACGTGCCGTTGATTTCCGCCGGGACTCTCCGGAGAATGATAGGGGTGCACGACCGAACCCGCGCCGGCCTCACCCTGCTTTCGACCCGGCTGGCCGATCCCACCGGCTACGGCCGGGTGATCCGGGCGGAGGACGGGAGGGTTCGGGGTATCGTCGAACAGAAGGAGGCCGGTCCTTCCGAGTTGCAGGTCAGGGAGGTCAACACCGGGCTCTATTGCTTTCGAATTCCGGACTTGTCCGAAGTGATCGACCGATTGACCGCCGACAATCGCCAGAAGGAGTATTACCTCACCGATTGCGTGGGCCTCTTGAGCCGCCGGGGGAAAGCGGTGGAGGCCGTGGTCTGCGACGATTGGCTGGAGGTCATGGGAGTCAACAGCCCCATCGATCTGTCTCGCATGGAGAAGGCCCTGCGGGATCGCCGTTCGGAATATCGGGAGACCCACGGACCGGCCGTCATCGATCCCGAATCGGTCTGAGGAAACCCTGCCATGTGCGGAATCATTGGATACGCGGGAACCGAGCCGGCTGCCCCCGTGCTGCTGGATGGGCTGAAACGCCTGGAGTATCGAGGGTACGATTCGGCCGGAATCGCGGTCATCGGAGGCCAGGGTCTGCACATCCGCAGGGCTTCGGGCAAGGTCGGGAACCTTGAAGAGGCGGTCAGGGACAACCCCTGCGAGGGTACCGTCGGCATAGGCCACACCCGCTGGGCCACCCACGGCAGACCGACTGAAGAAAACGCCCACCCCCACCGCGACTGCCGGGGGGAGTTCGTGGTGGTCCACAACGGCATCATCGAAAACTACCTGCCCCTCAAGAAAGCCCTGGCGGCCGATGGGCATCGATTCGTCACCGAGACCGACACCGAGGTCATCGCCCACCTGGTCGAAAGGCACTACCAGGGCTGCCTGGAGGAAGCGGTCCGCAAGGCCGTCAGCGAAATGACCGGCCTCTACGCTCTGGTGGTGCTCTCCCTGCATGACCCCGGCAGGCTGGTCGCCGCCCGCCAGGGCCCGCCGGTCGTCATCGGCGTCGGCGACGGGGAGTCCTTCGTCGCCTCCGACATCCCGGCAATCCTGAGACATGCGCGGGACATCGTTTTTCTGGGCGACGGCGACCTGGCCGCCATCGGCCCGACCAGGCTCGAGGTCACCAATTCCCAGGGACGCCCGGTGACACCCAGGGTGCAGCGCATCACCTGGGACCCCGTCATGACCGAAAAAGGTGGATTCAAGCACTTCATGCTGAAGGAAATTCACGAGCAGCCCCGAGCCGTTCGAGACACCACCCTGGGGCGCATCTCGCGAGACACCGGGAAGATCATCCTCGACGAAATGAAAATGACGGAAGAGGACTTTGGACAGGTGGAACGGATTCGCCTGATCGGTTGCGGAACAAGCTGGCACGCCGCCCTGGCCGGCAAGTTCATGATCGAGCGCCTGGCCCGCCTGCCGGTCGAGGTGGAGTACGCCTCCGAGTACCGCTACCGGGAACCCATCGTTCCCCCCCACACCCTGGGCATCCTGATCACCCAGTCGGGAGAAACCGCCGACACCCTGGCGGCCCAGCGGGAACTCCGGAGGCTGGGAGCCGCCAACATCGCCATCTGCAACGGCGTGGGAAGCATGATTACCCGGGAGGCCGACGGCGTTCTCTACACCCATGCCGGTCCGGAAATCGGCGTGGCCGCCACCAAGACCTTCACCACCCAGTTGACTTCCCTTTTCCTCTTCGCCCTGTTTCTGGCCGGCCTGAGGAAGACCGTCAGCCCGGAGCAGGCGCAGGCCCTGATCGAAGAACTGGCCAGGGTGCCGCAAAAAATGGAGTCCTGCATCGGACAGGCAGCCCACCTGGAGGAACTCGCCAGGCGCCTGTTTCGAAGCGTGCACCTGCTGTTCCTGGGACGCGGCATCCACTTCCCCATCGCTCTGGAAGGCGCGCTCAAGCTGAAGGAGGTCTCCTACATTCATGCCTCGGGCTACCCGGCAGGGGAAATGAAACATGGCCCCAACGCCCTGATCGACGAAGACCTGCCGGTGGTGGTGATCGCCACCAGCGAAGCCGGCGACCCCCGGTCCACCCGTCTCTACCAAAAGACCCTCGGCACCATCAAGGAAGTCAAGGCCAGAGACGGACAGGTCATCTCGCTGGTGACTCCCTCCGACACCGAAGCCAGGGATGCCTCCGACTTTCATATTGAAGTCCCCTCCACCAAGGACCTCCTGCTTCCCGTCCTGGAGGCCGTTCCACTCCAGCTCCTGGCCTATTTCATCGCGGTCCGCCGCGGCTGCGACGTGGATCAACCGCGCAACCTGGCCAAGAGCGTTACCGTGGAATAGACCGTCGTCCGGCAGGGTATTCGACCCCCGACAATGCGGTTGTCAGCCCCGGCGATGGCGCTATAATCAGTATCATCGAGCGCAAGTTCCACTCCCCTGAAGGCACGGACGAAGCCGTCCCGGCAGGAAAAATCCATGAGTCGACCCAAGACGCTGGGTGAGTTGAGGAAAACCGGATGGGCGGCGCCCGGGATGCGGAGGCGCACGGTCAAGGAGGAAATGCGGGCCAACGTCATTCGCCAACTGGAAGCCGGAAGCGGGATGTTTCCGGGAATCGTGGGGTACGACGATTCGGTGGTTCCCCAGGTGGTCAACGCCATTCTGTCCCGTCACAACCTGGTCCTTCTGGGTCTTCGCGGCCAGGCCAAGTCGAGGATTCTGCGGGGGCTCACCCAATTCCTGGACGAGGCAATCCCGGTCGTGGCCGGCTGCGAGATCAACGACAATCCCTTCCGGCCCCACTGCCGGGTCTGCCGCAACCTGCTGAAAGAGAGGGGAGACGAGACGCCCGTCTCCTTCTTGCCCAGGGAGGCCCGATACGTGGAGAAGCTGGCCACGCCCGACGTGACCATCGCCGACATGATCGGCGACGTCGACCCCATCCGGGCCGCTCGCGGCGGGCTCGACCTCGCCGACGAACTGACCATCCACTACGGACTGCTTCCACGAGCCAACCGGGGCCTGTTCGCCATCAACGAGCTCCCCGACCTGGCCGGGAAGATCCAGGTGGGTCTCTTCAACATTCTGCAGGAGGGGGACGTCCAGATCAAAGGCTACCCCGTGCGTTTCGAGCTGGACCTGGTGATGGTCTTTTCGGCCAATCCCGAGGACTACACCGCCCGCGGAAAGATCATTACCCCCTTGAAGGACCGCATCGGGGCCGAAGTGAGAACCCACTATCCGGCCGCTCTCGAGGAGGGCATCCGCATCACCGAGCAGGAAGCCTGGCTGAAGCGGCCGGGGAGCGCCAACCGATTGAGGATTCCCCGCTTTATCCAGGAAGTGGTCGAGACCGTCGCCTTCATGGCCCGCCGGGACAAGAAGGTGGACAAGCGCTCCGGAGTGAGCCAGCGGCTGCCCATCACCGTCCTGGAGAACGTGGTCTCCAATGCCGAGCGCCGCTGCATCGCCGGCCGAGAAAAGAAGGCGGTCCCTCGCATCAGCGACGTCTACGCGGCCCTGCCCTCCATGACCGGCAAGCTGGAACTGGAGTACGAGGGGGAGTTGCGGGGGGCCGAGAAGGTGGCCCGCGACCTGATTGGCGGCGCCGTGGGAAAGGTCTTTTCCCGCTACTACGACCCGGCCGACCTCCAGCAGATCGTGGACTGGTTCGACCTGGGAGGAGCCCTGAAGCTTTCCGACACCGCCCCGACGAGCGAAACCCTCGAGCAGTTGAACCAGATTCAGGGACTGGTGGAGAAGACAGCCTCTCTGGAGCCGCGCCGGAAAGGACGCAAGGACCCGGCATTCCTGGTTTCCGGCTGCGAGTTCATCCTGGACGGGCTTCACGCCTTGCGCAAGATCGACCGCAGCGAGGACAAGGGCTATTTCGCTTCGGAAAAAAAGAGGCCGCAGACCTTCATCGACGACCAGCCCGCCCGGCGGCGGCGATCCTTCAACTAGCTGTGAAAAACGTCAAATACTCCAAATACACGGGGCTGGATTGGGACTCCCTGAGCCTGGAGGAGCTGCTCGACCACCTCTCCGACTTCCTGCTGCAGAGCGGTTTCTTCCAGGACCCCTACGGCCAGCGCCCCTTCGACGGGGACCACAACCTGCAGAACCTCCAGGACGCCATCCTGGAGGCCCTGCTCGACCAGGACATGCTGTCCGATGAGATGCTGGAAAAGCTGATGGAGGGTTCCGGCGAGGACCTGGAAGCCAGGCTGTCCGCGCTGGTTCGGAAGCTGATCGAACGCCTGGCGGAAGAAGGATACCTCTCCTATTCCGAGGACCGGCAGGCCGGGGGTGGCCTTCCAGGCCCGGGGCCGGGCCACGAGAGCGGCCAGTCCGGCCAGGTTCGCTTCGAGCTCACCAACAAGAGCCTCGACTTCCTGGGGTACCGGACCTTGAAGGACCTGCTGGGCTCCCTGGGCCGAAGCCAGTTCGGACGGCACGACACGCGGGAGATGTCCACGGGAATCGAAGCCGGCGGAGCCTCCAGGAACTATGAATTCGGAGACACCCTGAACCTGGACGTCAGCGGCACGCTGCTGCAGGCCGTCCGGCGCGAGGGACTGGGAACGCCCTTGAAGCTGGACTATCCCGACCTCCTGATCCATCAATCGGAGTACCAGAGCTCCTGCGCCACCGTCCTGATGCTGGACTGCAGCCACAGCATGATTCTCTACGGGGAAGACCGGTTCACTCCCGCCAAGCGCGTGGCCATGGCCCTGGCCCACCTGATTCGGACCCAGTACCCCGGAGACTCGCTCAACCTGGTCCTGTTCCACGACTCCGCCGAAGAGCTTCCCCTGAGCCAACTGGCCCGGGTCCAGGTGGGACCCTACTACACCAACACCTGCGAGGGGCTGCGCCTGGCCCAGCGCATCCTGGCCCGACAGCGCAAGGACATGAAGCAGATCGTCATGATCACCGACGGCAAGCCCTCGGCCCTCACCCGCGAAGACGGCCGAATCTACAAGAATTCCTTCGGCCTGGACCCGGTGGTGGTCCGCGAGACCATCCGCGAGGTGGCCGCCTGCCGCAGGTCCGGCATCATGATCAACACCTTCATGCTGGCCAGGGACTACGAACTGGTCAGCTTCGTCAAGAAAGTCACCGAGATCTGCCGCGGCAAGGCCTACTTCACCACCCCCTACACCCTGGGCCAGTACCTGCTGCTGGACTACATGCAGAACAAGGTGAAGACCATCCACTGACCAGCAGGCATTCGTCTGCCGGTAGCATTACCCTCCCCTCGCACCCCTGGATTCAACTGGATTTCGCCGAAACGAACGTGCTATAAGGTCCGTCCAAAGTCCCACCCCCTCGGAGAGGTGCCGGAGTGGCTTATCGGGGCTGCCTGCTAAGCAGTTGTACGGGGTGACCTGTACCGAGGGTTCGAATCCCTCCCTCTCCGCCAATTATTATTGTCCCAATCGGCACCAGCGATGGCCTGCCTCGGGAACTACATTGTTGAGGCAGCAAATCCTCCCCATCGTCAAGAGATTGATCCCGGGCTATCTCAATATCTGGTTCAAGGGACTGGTTCACTTGGCGTTTCCCCTCGGGATCATCGCTCCCGACCAGGAGTACGAAGCCGGCGTCACCGACGCCAAGATCAAAGAAGGTAATCGAGCGGCTGGGGCGGGGGTTGAATCGGGCGGGGTTGCGGGAGCAGGTGAGGAAGAATCTGCTGGAGTGGGCAGCGGGGCAGATCGAGTCGGAGACCCTGCTGGTATTGGACCCGACCGATATCAGCAAGCCCTATGCGGAGAAGATGGAGTACCTTGCCCGGGTTCGGGACGGGTCTGGGAAACAGTTGCGAGAAGGCTATTGGTGCTGCCAAGCGCATTTACGGGATTGCCGAGTTTGGCTTCTATGCCATCGCCGATGGAATCAAGCTAGTGCTCTACAGCTCTCCCAGAGGCATCGGCAAGCCTCCCCCACCCCGGGTCTCTGCTCAGCTTCCATTGCCCTACTTGACTCACTGAAGAATGGGGAAAGTCCTGGATGGCTACAGGTTGCAAGGCGGATTTAAGCGGTTTATCATTTCCCGCTCCACCTGAAGTCTCTGGTAGTAAGGAAGCACTCTGAAGCTGAATAGAGCAAAGTAGTAACTCCAGATGCAGGTGCTTTGGTCGGAGGTGCGGTAATAGTGGTCAAGCAACCTGCTCTGCATATAAGCAGATTCACCAACATAGATGGTCCCCCCCCTGACTGTTCATAATTCAGTACACCCCTGAAGTATTGGGAGCAATAGGGGAGATCCCACTTTGGGTAAACGGATAGCTCAATTGTGTCTCTCCCTTTTTCACGTTGTAGTCGGGCAAGATCTGCGACCGGCCAGCCCGTAGAGCGATCTCTCATTCAGCAGTCCAGGAAGATCTCGCTTTTCACTTTTTCTTCTTGCGCCAAAAAAACCACGCTCCCAGATCCAGCAGGATGGCCTCTGGGAACAGAACCAGAATGTAGACCACAACGACCACCGCACCCCCCAAAATGGCCACAAGAATGGTCCAGAGGTCAGTCATCTTTCGGCCGATCGTATGACATATAAATGATGATCCCCAGCAGACTGAGGATCACCGCTATCACAAACCATTACATGAGATCAATCTATTCCTGACACGGAAAGCGACAGGACATCATTGGTGTATTTGCTCGGAGAGGCAGTCAAGCGACACGGTCAGACTTGATTTGGTTCTTGACAATAACCGTACTTTATCTGTACTTTTTACGTATTTAGTATTACTTGCTGTGTTGACACGGAGCCTGATTGGACTTTGCCATTACGTAGGAGGCGCACATGTTGAAAAAAGTCACCATGAACCTGACCGAGCGCGATATTGAGATCACCGAGGAGTTGTCGAAAAGATTGAACTCGCGAAGCAAGGCATCGACGGTGAGCAGTGCGTTGGCAATCACCTACGAACTCACCCGGTTGCTTGGAGACGGCAGTGCGCTGCTCAGACGCAACCGCGACGGTTCCATGGAGCGTATTGTCATTACGGGACTGAAGGATGCCTGAGAAATCTACCGCTTTGCTACTTCAGCCGGCGGTTGAGGCGGATGGCCTTGACGTGGGGTGAGCGGGCGATGACGGACAACTGGGCGCCGGTGGCTTCGGCCACGAAGGCTCTCGAAGCTTGCAGCCAGCGCGGCGGGGACGCGAGAACGGTCTCGAGGAATGCGTGGGTCCGGGCGGCTTTCCGGTCGAGTGCCGAGAGGTCCTGGCGGGTTTCGGGCATGACCCTGTCGGGCGCTAGGCCCCCGGCGTCCCCGCCCGTCGACTCTCTCATTCCGATTCGTTGGGGGGAAACATCGAGCTCGATGATGACACTGGCCTTTTGCTCCGATTCTTCTCTGGCCAGGCGCCGAAGTTCCTGGTCCTGGAGCTTGTCCAGGCGATCGGTCCTGCTCACGACAGTCCTCGGTGGGCCATCTTGCTCATGACACGGATGCATCCCGCTCAGAATCCCTTTTCCCTGGCGAACCCGATCGCCTGCAGGACGTCGAGCCGGCCGAACCCGAAACGGTGATCCTGTCCGGTCTCTCCCAGTTCTTCAACCGACCCGGTGAGCAGATCCTGAATCAGAAAGGCGCGGTTGGTGGGCGCCACGCGCTTCTTGATGGAAGTCGCGCTCAGCAGCAGCGCCATGGCGCCGGCAACATGAGGGGTCGCCATGGAGGTTCCGTTGAAAGCGGCCCACTTGCCGCCCGGCACCGAAGAGAAGACCGCCACCCCCGGAGCGGAGATCTCGGGCTTGGAATAGATGAGAGGCAGATTCTCGGGAGCAACGAAGCTGGATTCCCGGATGACATGGGTTCGACCGCCGCTGAAGGCGGCCGCGCAGTCTCGAATATCGGTCGCCCCCACGGAAAACGAGAGCAGATCGTTGCCGGGAGACCCGGTGACCTGTTGACCGTCGTTCCCGATGGCGGTCACGACCGGGATTCCGGCCCGCAACGACGTCAGAATCGCCTCGGTATAGGTGCTGGGGACCTCGGGTCCCAAGGTCAGTCCGCCCAGGGACAGGTTCAACACATCCACCCCGCGCTCGACGGCCCAATCGATTGCGGCGAGCACCTGGGCATCCGTCCCTCCCTTGGCCCCGTCCAAGGCGATCGCAACCGCCAGCCTGGCTTCCGGAGCCATGCCGATCCAGCGGCCGCTGGCCTGCCCGCCGGCAATGGTGCCGGCGACGTGGGTTCCATGCTGACCCGTGTCGTGCGGCCGGGAACCGGAGACCTCCGCTCCATCGGCATCGAACTCCGCCCAGTCCGCCACCTTTCCCTTCAGGTCAGGGTGGCTGGCGTCCACGCCGGTGTCGAGAACTCCCACCTTGACTCCCTTGCCGCGGGCCCCGTAGGCCCCCCGGGCGGCCAGGGCTCCGACCGCATGAATCCCCCAGGCGCTGGCCTTGTTCTCGACCACCCTGGGGGGAAGCCTCTTCAATTCCACCAGGCGGGGGAGGCGCAGCACCCGGTTCGGGTAGATGTCTCCGATCAGCGGCTCCTCCACCCATCGACTCAGCCTGGCCAGCTCATCCCTGGTCGCTTGCAGGAGCACGCATCTCGACGTCCAGAAAGACCTGGAGCCGCGGGTTCCCCGACCGAGCTCGACCAAGCTCGAATAGAGGGGTCTCAACGATCTCAGGCCCCTGGAGCGAAGAACCCGCCTGCTCGCCTGCCGGATGGCCGTGGCAGCCACCTGAGCGGCCAAGCCGCCTTCTTCCTCGAGCGCTTCTGCGGCTCGACCGGAAGGAACCCCTCCATCCGGTCCGGCCACCAGGTCCGGGCGGGTCGGCAGAATGTCCCGAGCCGTCAGCAGCAGCGACCGTCGCTGAATGGCGCCGACAATCGCCCCCAGCAGCGTCTCTTCATCCGTTTCAGGGAGCTTCATTCGCACGATGACGCTGCGGTGACTCCCGGATCCCTCGTCCAGAATCCTTTCCACCTGTCTGGCAAGTCGACGGGTCATTTCCCGATTCCCCCAAGTGTTTTTCCAAGGTGGCAGACGATGATCGGTTCGCCGGGACGGTCCGGCCCGGGCACTTCGGCCCGCCAGGCAGACGAACTTGCGGACCTTCAATCCGGCAGTGCGCCAACCCTCAGAACTGGAACCGGACGCCCAGCTTCATCACGATGGGATCGAGGGCGGCGATGATGCGCTTTCGGTCGCCGGCCCGCAGCGAGAAGTTGGTCACCGCGTTGGAGTTGAAGAGGTTGTAGACGTCCAGCAGCAGGGTGAGCCGGCGCTCGGCGCCGACCGAGAACGCCTTGTCCAGCCGGATGTCCGCGATGGTCACGTTCTCGGAACGGTTCCCGGACAGATCGCCGAGAAAGATCGGCTGGTTGGTGCCGGTGCCCGGGATGTCCACCCGCTGGATCAGGGCATAGGGCCAGCCGCTCTGGTGCCGGAGGTTGGCGGACAGGCCGAATTCTCGCGGCAGCGTGTAGCGGGCCAGCAGGCGGCCGCCCCAGTTGGTGGTCGCCTGCCGGGCGCCCACCTCCAGGCTGTGATTCTGCCAGATGCGCCCGTGCCCGCCGGAGCCGACCACCAGCGGGTCGGCGAAGAGCGGGCTGCGGTTCTCGCCGGCCGCCGAGCGGAACTCGTCCCGCCACTGGTAGTCGAAGCTGGCCTGCAGCAGGAAGCCTCCCCTGAAGCGCCGGTTCACCGCTACCTGGAGGGTGTCGTAGGCGGCCTCCATTCCAGGGAAGGCCGCAATCCGGTTGTCCAACGCCCCCGCCAGCTCGTCCGGGACGCGCTGAACGTTCAGCGGGGCGCCGGTGAGCAGGTTCACCGGGCAATCCCAGTCGGGGTCGGCGCTGCAGGCGATTCCACGCCCCGCCAGGAGCGCCGACTGCTGGGGCAGGTTCCAGACGCCGCTGTCGCCGTTTCGGTCCTTGCGCACCCAGGAAACTCGAATGGCCGTGTCGACCGCCAGCTCGTGCTCCAGGGAGAGGTTGATTTCGTCGACGTATTCCGGCGGCAGATCCGGGTCGACGGGCGTCCCCCCGGCGGCAAGGTCCGCACCGGTGGCGCCCTGCTCGTCCAGCTTGGCGCCCAGTTCGCCCGGACCGTCGTAGATCCCGTTGCCGTTGGGGTCCAGGAACGCGTACCGGATCCAGGCGGTGCCGGCCGGATTGGCGTCCTCGTGGGCGTCGGCCAGGTTCAGGAAGTAGCGGCCGTAGTGCCCCCTGAGAACCGTGCGCGGCGCCAGCGAGAACGCCACGCCCAGCCGCGGCGCCCAGGTGTTCCAGACGGCGTTGGTCCGACCCCTGGCGGTCCCGCCGGGGAAGAAGTCGGCCAGGAAGGGCCTGGAGACCGCGTCCAGGAAGTAGGTGCGCTGCTGCTCATAGCGAACGCCCAGGTTCAGCGACAGCCGGCCCACCGGTCGCCAAGTGTCCTGGACGAAGACGGAATGGCGCCGATTCCGGTTGTCGGAGGCGATCTCCCCCGCGGCCGGCATGTTGAAGAGCATGATCCGGTCCACGTGGAACGGCCGGTCGTTGGCGCTGTCGTCGAGATAGCGGACGTGTCCGGAATTGGCGTTGGAGCCGAAGCGGCTGCTGTCGATCTGGAACTCGTAGCCCAGCTTGAAGTCGTGGCTGCCGCCGAAATCCGGCAGGTAGTGGTGGAGGGCCGCGGTGGCCTGCGGCTTCCAGCGAACGAAGGTGAAAGGCGGCGGGCCGTTGAGGCCGGGAAACCAGCCGGCGCCGCTCAGGCGGCTGGTGGCTGTGTCGAGGCGCGGCGGCTGCTGTCCTGGATCCACCTGCGGCACCATGGGCCAGGCGAACCCGAAATGCTTGGCGGCCACGGTCATGAAGGTGCGGTCGTTCCATGCCCGCTGCCACTCCGCCTTGTGGGCCCAGCTCCAGCTCGCCTGGGCCAGCACCGAGTCGGGTCCCACGTCGGTGGACAGCCCCCGCTTGGGCTTCTCTTTCAGACCCCAGTTGGTGTACCCGATCAAGCGGTCCCGGTCGGTCAGCCGAACCGTCACCTTGCCCCCGAGCTGATCGAAATCGCCCAGGTCGGTGGCCACCGAGCGATCCACGCCCGACACCGCCTTGTCGATGCGGAAGTGGTTGTAGAAGGCGTAGAACCAGGCGCGGTCGCGCAGGATGGGCCCGCCGATGTCGGCGTGGGTCTCGAAGAAGAGCAGGTTGGGATTGCCGGTGTAGCCGCGCGCCTCCAGGTCGGCATCGGTGTTGTCGCCGACGAACTTCTCGTGCTCGTAGTCGGCGTGCAGCATCCCGCTGAAGTCGTCGCCGCCGCTCTTCATGGTCATCATGACCAGTGAGCCGGGCGCGGTCATCTCCACGTCGGCGCCGGCCGCGGTGGTGGTGAACTCCTCGACGGAATAGTAATCGAAGTAGAATCCGGTGCCCGCATCTCCCTCGGTGGTGTCGACGCCGTCGGCCAGGATGCGGTTCTGGCCGCGGATGCCGAAGCTCTCGTAGCCGGTTTGCTGGCTCTTGTGCGAGCCGCCGACGTCGAAGCCGCGCATCCGGACACCGGCCGTCTGGCCCAGCACCGCCCAGACGTCGGTGGCCGAAGGCACCTCCTGAAGCTCGGCCACGCCGAAGTCGTTCACCAGCGCCGTCCTCTTCATGTCCAGCACCGGCGCCTCGCCCGTCACCGTGATCGTTTCGGCCACGGCGGCCACCTCCAGTTCCGCATCGATCCGGATGGCGCGGCTCCCTTCCACGATCACCCCTTTGCGAATCAGCCTCCGGAACCCGGCGCGCTCGAACGCCAGGTCGTAGGACCCGCGGCCCAGGGCCCGGAAGCGGTAGGAGCCGTCGCCCAGGGTCACGGCCGCCAGAGGCGCGATCAGCCCGTCGCCCTCGAGCGTCACCGTCACGCCGGGCACCGCCAGGCCCTGATCGTCGGTCACCGAGCCCCCGATTTCCCCCGCCGTCTGCGCCCCCAACGACCCACCGGCCAATGTCATCAGCAACAAGGCCGCCCACGGTCGGCTCCGCTTCATCCGCATTGTCTCCATGGAACGGGCATCGTGTTGACCCTGTAACCTGGCGGAAAGTCGACCGAATTTTGCAAGATTCTCAATCGGGAATGACATAGTGGCAGCAAAGTTGAAGGGTTGGAAGCTCCGGCATTCACCACAAAAAGCACAAAAGGCACAAAAATTGAGTTGCTTGATATCGAGTCTTGACGATCCGATAGTTCTTTTTGTGTTTTTGTGCCTTTTGTGGCCATTCCCGGAAACGATCCCTCTGCCGACTTTTGCAAACACTTCGTTCCAGATAGATAAGCATGTTCCCCTTTGCAGTGTCGTGGGTTACGGGAGAGCTGCGAAGCTGCGGTTGGAGTCGGTAACCCGGCGAGACGCCCCCTACAAGCCATCCTCATAGAGCTGCGAAGCAGCGGCTCAGGGTAGCCCCAGGCGGAAGCCTGGGGTCGTTTGGATTCTGCACCAACCCAGCCGCGAATGCGGCGATTAGAAAGCACCCTTCCGAAAAGCACCGCCTCTCGAGCGTTTTGCAAAAGGCTCGGGCTGCGGCTTATCCAAGAGTCGTGGGTCCCCGGCGGCGGCCCAACAGCCGGGACAAGTCCGCCATGGCCGGGCGCCGGGTCGAGGCGGCGGAGGGCAGTTTCTCAATCCGTTCCAACAGTTCCGACTCCGAAAACTGCTGCGGCCAGTCCAGGTTGACCGAGATGCGTCCGGAATCCAGGGCGATGGCGTCAAGCCCAAGCAGGTCACCCAGGTCCCGACCCAGCGCGTTGGCAGGAAACTTGAGGCCCTGGTAATGGACAAGGGCCCGAGTTGCCAATTCGGAAGCGCCGAGTGAACCACCACCCAGCAGAATATCGAGAATCTGCAGTTGGCGTTCCGCCAGAACCCGTCGGCGGGGACTGCGCAGTCGCCCGAACAACGACCTGGCGAACTCCCGGAACAGCGTCCGCCGGTGGTTGGCGACGATGGCGCCCGCGACCGCATTGCACCTCTCAGCCACCCCCTGCAGCCCAAACCGCAGGAAGGGGGTGAGATCGTGTCCTTTCCGCCGGGATGCGGACAGGGCCTCCAGGTACTCCTCCTTGCGGTCGTAGTAATAGTTGGACAAGCTGACCATCACCACGTTGTTGACTCCGGCCCGACGCAGCATGAACGCCTCCAGCGCCCGGGCGGTGCGCCCGTTGCCGTCGCCGAAGGGGTGCATGGCGCCGATATGGTAGTGGGCAGCCATGGCCTGGACAACCGGGTCGTGCCTCCGGAACTCCCCGGCAACAGCCCGGCCGAGTGCGTCGAAGGCGGCCCGGCAGCCGCGACCGCCTTCCACCCCCCGACAGCGCGGGGTTCCAAAGGTAACGTTCCACCCGTCGGGACGCAGGCCTCCGGGCTGGCAGCGGTCATCATCGCAGCCGGTGACCATGCGCCGGTGAATGTTCAGAATGAACTCGGAGGTCACCGGCTGCTCAGACGGTTGCGAGCGCAGCCAGCGGTAGGTGGCGTCGGCGGACCGCAACTGCCGCTGGGAGCGGGTCAGGTCGGAACGCGCGGCAGCATCGGCAGCCAGAGCTTCCTCCTGTTCGCGCTGGGTGAACTCGGCGCCTTCGATGCGCGAGGTGCCGGCTGCTTCCAGACGCAGCTGCTCTTCGTGAACCTGCTCGATCCACTGGGGGAGGTAGGGCATCCGATTCAGAACGCCGGCGGCGGTTTTGGCCTGGATCAGCAGGTCCAATAGCGCCGCGGCATCGTAGCCAATCCACTGTTGCGGGAGGGCGTACCGGCTGACACTTTCCGGGGTCATTTGGCGCTGATTATAATCCCATTTTTAGTTTATTTCAAGCCTATCCCTCTCTATGTAATTATATATAAACCGTTTATATGTTTACAATGGATCTTGATTTTCATTTCATTTCCAGTTCATTTCGAGGCCATTCGAGTTCCGTTCACGGGTCGATTCGGCACACCAGGCCCAAGAGCGCCGTTTGCCCGCATTTGGATTTGGAGAATGTGAAGGTTGGGTTTCGGCGCCACACCCAGTGATGCCGGAGGAAGCGGATATCCGGCCAACCGCAGATCGCACAACCTGCGGACCCGGCAGCCCCCACACCGCTCAGCAGGCCGTCAGCCAGTGGCGGTACTGGGGCAACTCCCCCCGGGTGGCTTGCAGGTAGGTATTGCGTATGGCCAGGGTCAGCTCGCCGGCCTTCCCCTTGCCCAGAGGAAAGCGGTCGATCGACAGGATGGGGGCCACCTCCAGGCCGCTGCCGCAGACGAAGGCTTCGTCGGCCACGTAGAACTCGGTGCGGTCGACCTCCCGCTCGACCACCTCCACCCCGTGCACCTCTCGAAAGAGCTGCATCAGGGTGGCGCGGGTGATGCTCTCCAGGATGTCGCTGGTGACGGTCGGGGTCACCACCTGTCCATCCCGGCAGAGGAAGACGCACCCCCTGGGCTCTTCGGCGACCTTGCCGGCCGCATTGAGCAGCAGGGCGCTGTCATAGCCGTCCAGGCGGGCCTGCAGCAACGACAGGCGGGCGTTCTGGTAGTTGGCCGCGCACTTGACTCTCGGGGGAATGGAGCGGTCGGAGATCCGCTGCCAGGCGCTGAAGCAGGCGTGGATCCCCAGCTCCTTTCCCTCGAACCAGCCCCCCTTGGGAGTCACGATGACGGCGTGGCTGACGGGACCGGTCCCGAAGGCCTCGCCCGGTCCGTCCACGTAGACCATCTGCCGAACGTGCGCGGTGGCCCGGATTCGGTTGGACCGCAGCGCGCGCACCACGGCGGCGCTGTAGTCGCCGGCGGTCAGGGCCGTTTCCATCCGCATGACCCGGACCGACTGCTGCAGGCGCCTGGAGTGGTCATCCAGCCGGAAGACGTTCAGTTGCCGGGTGTGCTCGTTCCAGTAGGCCCGCAGTCCTTCAAAGACCATGGCCCCATACTTGAAGGCCACGGTGTCCAGGGGAATCACCGCCTCGCTCTCCTCCACCAGGCGGTCGTTCAGCAGCACCTTGGGAGCGGAAGATTGGTCCATGATGCCTTGGGGATTGCCCATCCCTGGCCGGGGGGGCAGCCGGCGCCGCCTTCGCCCTCGGGCGCCTTCAGATCAGCTCCTCGATGGGAACGCCGGTGGCGTCGCCGATGGAGTTGGCGATCTTGACCGGCCGGCCGATGGGGGTCATGTAGGTCTTTTCCCAGTCGATGCCCAGGGCCTTGTAGAGGGTGGCGAAGAGATCCCCGATGGTGACCTGCCGGTCGGCCACGTAGCCTCCGCGCTCGTCGCTGGCGCCCACCGTGCGGCCTCCGGCGATGCCGCCGCCGCCCAGCACCACCGACCAGCACTGGGGCCAGTGGTCTCGCCCGTTTCCGGGGTTCACCTGGGGGCCTCGGCCGAACTCTCCCATGGCGATCACCAGGGTGGTCGGGAGCAGCCCGCGCTGGTCCAGGTCCTGCAGCAGGGCCGCGAAGGTCTGATCGAAGGGCGGAACCAGGATGTCGCGGTGCCGCCGGTCGTTGTCGCTGTGGGTGTCCCACTCGTTGTACTTGTATCCGGCAGCCGTCACGAAGCGGCTCCCCGCCTCCACCAGCCGCCGGGCCAGCAGGGCGCTCTGGCCGAACCCGTGCAGCCCGTAGGCCTCCCTGGTCCTGGTGGACTCCCGGGAGAGATCGAAGGCGTCCTTGACCGCGGGGTTCAACACCATTTCCAGCGCCTGTTGGGTGAAGGTGTCCATCCTGCCCGATTCGGCCTTCTGCACCTTGTCCCGGTAGATCTTCTCCACCACTTTCCGAAAGGAGAGCCGATCCTCGAGGCGCTCCGGAGTGATCGACTTGGGCAGCCGCAGGTCGGGAACCTCGAAGTCGGGTTGACTGGGGTCGGGAAGCACCATGGGGTCATACTGGTTGCCGACAAAGGCAGCCCCGAAATGGTCGATGAAAAAGGTGTCGTTGCCGGTGTCGGGCTGCAGGACGTAGGGCGGCAGGTTGTTCCTCGGACCCAGTTCCTTGGCCACGATCGAGCCCAGGCTGGGAAAGCGCATGGCCGGGTTGGGCAGGTGCCCGGTGGCCGCGTAGTGGGTGGCCTGGGGATGGTTGTTCTCCAGGGTGTGGAGGGAACGGATGATGGCCAGCTTGTCCATGTGCCGGGCGGTCCTGGGCAGCAGCTCGGAGACCTGAATTCCGGCCACGTTGGTGGCGATGGGCCTGAACGAGCTGTTGGGCTTGGGGTCCCACATGTCGACCTGGCTGGGTCCTCCTTCCAGCCACAGCAGGATGCAGGCCTGGGCCTTGCCATCGGCCGCCGTCGGCGCGCCGCCCAGGGCCTGCTGAAGCCTCAGGAACTGGCTCAGGCTTACGCCCAGCAGGCTCAGGGATCCCACCCGCAGGAAGTCCCGCCGCCGCAGAATCGGGTCGTCACTCGCCAGACACCCCAGGTTTCGCATGGGCGCCGCCTCCTCCGGTTTCCGGCCTTTCCACCCCGGCTCCCGCGCCGGGGCGGCCACCAAGCCAGGTCTGCCGGAAACCCTCAATGATTATGGTAAAACTCGGGGGAATTCAGCAACCCCCACAACAGGTCTTCGAAGGCCTGGCGGCGTGACGGGCGCCGGCCGACCATGGCTTCCAGTTGTTCCCGTTCTTCCTCCCCGGGAAAGCGCACCAGTGCTCTCAGGTAGAGCTCCTCGATGATCTCCCGGTCCGAGCCGCCCCCGTCGATCAAGCGGTCGATGATGCCGCCCGGGCGGGCCAGGTGCTCGGTAAAGGTCGTTCCGGCCAGGCTGTGCAGGGCCCGGCTCAGGTTGGGACGCGGCCGCTTCTCCGGCAGCATGGACCGGGGGGACTTGCCGTAGTTGTCCAGAATCCGGGAGCGGAAGACGTCGGGCAGCTTGACGTTGATGGCCCGGGTGCCGGGCGGCAGCCTGCCCTCGCCGTCGCCGTAGCTCTCCTGCTCCAGGATCAGGGGAACCCCCGTCACCGCGGCGATGGCATCGAACAACACCTCGGCATCCAGGGCCCGCGGCAGCGAGTGAGAGTAGTGGGTGCGGTCCTCTCGATTGGTCCGGTTGGGCCGGCTGCCGAGCTGGTAGGTCCTGGAGCCCACGATGGTCCTGATCATGCGGCGAAGGTCATGGTCGTGTTCGCGGAAGTCCTTGGCCAGGGCCGCTAGCAGCCCGGGATGGGTCGGGGGATTGGCCGCCCGGAAATCGTCGACCGGCTCCACGATGCCTCGCCCGAAGAAATGGCTCCACAGCCGATTGACCGCCGCCTCGGCGAAGTAGGGATGGGCGGTGATCCACTCGGCCAGCTTGACCCGCGGGTCGGACCGGTCGGTCTCCGGCAGCAGGGAGCCGTTCAGGAAGGCCGGAAACACCTCCTCCCGGGTACGGGGATGAAGCACCTTCCGGCTCCGGCCCTTGACGAACAGGTCCACCTCCTGGCCAGTCGGGTCCTCGAAGATGACGGTGCCGACCTCCTCCCCCCGGCCTCCCACCAGGTTCATGCGGCCGAAGAATGCGGCCAGCCCCCAGAACTGGTCCTGGCTCCAGGCCTCGAAGGGGTGGTTGTGGCACTCGGCGCAGTCCAGCCGGCGCCCCAGGAAGACCCTGACCTCTTCGGCCATCTTGTTTTGCGGATAGCGCACCTCCCCATTGGGCAGGAAGTGCCTGGAAGGCGGGCTGTAGCCGATGGCGGCAATGCGCTCGCGGGCCACCTGGTCGTAGGGAGTGTTGCCGGCGACGTGGCCTCGAATCCACTCCCAGTAGGCCTCGGTCCACTGCAGGTTGATCCCGTTTTCGAAGAGAGCCACCCGGAACAACTGCGACAACCGGTAGGTCCAGTAGTCCACGAACTCGGGGGTCTGCAGCAGCGCATCGACCAGCTTCTCCCTCTTGGCCGGGTCGCTGCTCTTCAGAAACTCCCGGGTCCTTCGGGGCGGCGGCAGCGTGCCGGTCAAGTCCAGGCACACCCGACGCAGGAATTCCGCATCGCCGGAAAGCTCGGAGGGAATCCGATGCAGCCGGCTCAGCTTGTCGAACACCAGTCGGTCGATGAAGTTGTGGGCGGGAAGGTCGGGATATCGGGCCAGGGTCTCCTGGATGACGCTCACCCGGGCGGTGGTGGAATGGCCGGCCGTGCGAACGGTCACGAAGGTCTGCCCGGGACGCAATCCCCGCAGCCGGCCCTCCGGTTCGACCTCGGCCACGTCGCCGTTGTCGGACAGGTAGCGCACCTGGCCGGTGAGGTCCCGGCGGGTCCCGTTATGGAGCAGCGCGCTGACCAGCAACTGCTGCCCGCTCCCCACCTCCAGCACGGCCTCGGCCGGGTAGACCTCGATGGCTCGGACCCCGGGACTCGAGGCGGCCTCCGGCCCAAAAGGCGCTCCCTCCCGCACCCACCGCAGCAGCGTCTTGTAATCTTCCGATTCCGGCGGCAACTGCAGCCCCCCCTGATGGGGCTCGGCCAGGGCCGGCTTCCTCAGCAGCAGGCTCTTTTCGGGTTCTTCCCGATCGATGCGCGGAATCTCGGTTCCCGGATCGGGCGACAGGACCTGGTAGGTCCCTCCCTTGACGATCCAGCGGTAGTCCTCCTCCGGGTAGATGCCGTAGAGAGACAGCTTGAATCCGCCTCTTCCCTTCACCCCTCCATGGCAATGGGTGTCGTTGCAGCCCCGCCGGGTCAATATCCTTTCGACGTCCCAGGCAAAGCTGAGCGGCGGATGACCGGCCCCGCCCTTGACCCGGAGCCGCACCGTGGCCGACCGGGCTCCCAGGCGGGCCGTCACGTCGGTGACGCCCTCGGCCAGGGCTTGCGCCCACCCGCCGGCGGAGACTTCAGCCACGCCGGAATGGGAGAATTCCCACCGGGCGAGCGAGGTCACATCCCGCTCCAGCCGGTCGCTGTAACGGCCCATCACCAGAAGCCGGCGGGTGGCCCCCGCCCCCTCCAGCTCCACCGCCTCGGGCACGATCCGGACCGACAGCAACTCCGGCCCGGAAGTATCGGTCCCGAGCGCCATGGGCCCGGCTGCGACCAGGATCCCCAGCAACAGGATGGAACTGCGACCTGGTTTCATTTGAAGGTCACTCTCCCAACACCATCACCAGCAGTTCTCCGGCTGCGATGGCTTCACCCACCTTGCCTCCGACCACGGGACGGGCGCTGAGGCGGACCCGCGCCGGCATCCGGGTGGAGGGCGCCCCGGGGCCCGCCGCCAGCAGCACGGTGGTCGTCTGGTTCCTGGGCACGAAACGCTCCTTGTGAATTTCGGGAAGGGGAGGCTCCTTGTGGGGCTCCACCTCGGCGCCGGGCAAGAATTGCACCTGGCCGGGAAGACCGTCGGCGCTGAAGAGGATGTCGCCGCCGAAGCCCTCCTCCTGATCGGAGAGAATGGTGACTTTTCGGGCTTGCCCCGGACGCAGGTTCACCACCTCCGGCGTGGCTTCGATCCGGCCCACGTGGGGCACCTGGGGCCGCACCAGCAGCCGGTAGCGGAAAGCCGGCTCCCCCGACCGCGGGGTGATGTCGCGCACCTGCAGCCGGTAGAGGCCGGCCCTGTCGAAAGTATAGAGGGTCTTGGCCTGGATGAGCCGCACCCAGTCGTCGCCGTCGCCCGCGATCTTTCTGAAGTAGTTGGTCAGCACTTCCCGGCCGTCCGCATCCAGCACGGCCACTCTGGGATTGAATCGGGGCGGGGCGGCCTCGGGCGTCTCCAGCTCCAGGGCCAGAGAGGTCCCGGACTTCACCTGGAACCGGAACCAGTCCACGTCTCCGGGACTCTGGATGGCGCCTTCCAGCAGTTGAGGCGGACGAATCGGGGCGGCCTGCTCCGGCGAGTCGTTGGGCTCTGCTTCCTGCAGGAACCCGTTCCCGCCGGCCTTGACGGGCGCCGACCTCTCGGGTGAAGCGCCCGAGCCGGAGGCAACTCTGTTCGAGCTCGCGCCGGGCGCGTCTCGAGGGGCGCCGTTCTCCCGGGCCGTCCCGGCCGGGACGGTTCGTGATTCCAGCCAGTCCAGCCGGGACGGGTCCAGCTTTCGACGAAACGGCTGCTCGATTTCCTCCAGGGCCGATGGAGGGATGAGCACAGCCTGCGGCGCCCCGGGGCCCGCCGGCTCGGAAGTCGCCACCCGAAGCTGGTAGAAGAAATCGGGGCCTCCCACGCCCAGGTTGGAACTGACCTCGACCAGGTAACGACCGGATTCCCGGCAGAGGTGGGTGATTCGGGACCGCGGAGAAAACAGCAGCCGCTCGGGCCGCTCAGGGTCGAACCAACTGCCGCCTTCCTTGTAGAGCGTCAGGCGAACCCCGTCGAACCTGGTAACGGTGGTGTTGGACAGGGCCCGGACGACCAGCGTGTCGCCGCTTGAGGCTCTGAAGGAGTAGAAGTCGACCTCGCCGTTGCGGCTCAACCTGCCGTTGAGCAGGGTCGGCACCTCAACGGGCTGGGCCTGGGCCGGATGACCGCGGGGTCCGGGAGCCTCCAGGCTGACCGGCTCGTCGACCACGACCATCCCCAGGGCGTTGGAAAGCCCGGCCGGCGTGACCAGCCGGAGTTCGTGCTTCCCCAGCGGGGCCTCCGAGGCCACCTTTACCTGCAATGACACCCGCTGCCCCTGAACCCAAAGCTTCTGCGCCCGCAGGCCTTTCTTCTCCTGGAACTGCATTCCCTCGATGCGGGCGACCTCGCCGCTCAGTCCCCCGGTCGCGAACCACACGCCGTAGCACTTTTCCAGGTCCTTGCCCCGGACTTCCAAGTCGAGTACCCTTCCCCGCTGGACACTGACCGGAAACAGGGAGCGCAACTCCGGCGCCCGGGGCTCTGAGGGCGCCTCAGCGGCCTGCATGCCCCCATCGGTCGCCAATGCGGCACAGAGCACCCATCCCGCCAGTGCCGCCACCCACTTGCGGGCGTTCCAAGAGCCCTTGGAGGCCATGGGACTGGAGACGGATGGACGGCGGGGGAGCACAAGCACCGGCTTCTCCCAGTCAGCGGTTCAGGCGGGAAGCGCAGCCTATAATCTACCTTGAGGCTCCGGCGGGGGTCAAGGAGTGCGCCGGGACTGTATCCCACGCTGCCCTCCCCCAATGGCGGGGCAACCCGTGTGGTTGCCCGGTTGTTCCCGGTGACCTCGCATGGGGCGCCCACAAGGGGCGCCCCTGCAATCCACAGGGAATGTGGGCCTGATTCGAAGGTCTTGACAGTTCCGCCACCCTGAACTCCGTCGCGTGGGATGGTCCTGGAGAGTGCCCGTGCACCTGCAAGAGTTCCTGGAAACGTTGGCCAACCTGGTGTGGGGTCCCCCGATGCTGGCCCTGACCGTGGGCACGGGCCTGTTTCTGACCGTTCGGTTGCGGGGGCTTCAGTTCCGAAGGCTCTGGTCCTCCCTCTACCTGGCCCTGGTGACCCGCAGGGAGAGCGGGGCCAGCGGCGACGTCACCCACTTCCAGGCCCTGATGACCGCCCTGTCGGCCACGGTCGGAACCGGGAACATCGCCGGAGTGGCCACCGCCATCGTCTCCGGAGGACCCGGGGCGCTGTTCTGGATGTGGGTGACGGGACTGGTGGGCATGGCCACCAAGTTCGCCGAGGCTCTGCTGGGGGTCCAGTACCGCATCCTGGGTCCGCGCGGCGAGATGTCGGGCGGACCCATGCACTACCTGAGCCGGGGATTCAACCAGCCGCTGCTGGCCGCCCTCTATGCCTTTCTGGCGGCCTTCACCCTCACCGTCGGCGGCAACATGACGCAGTCCCACTCCATCGCCGACGCCATGCAGGCCGGACTGGGAGTGCCCACCCTCTGGACCGGCGCCGTTACGGCCGCCGCCACCGCGGTGGTCATCCTGGGCGGCATCCGCAGCATCGCCCGGGCGGCCAGCGCCCTGGTGCCCACCATGATCGTCATCTATTGCGCGGCCGGGCTGCTGGCCCTGGCGCTTCATTGGCAGGCGATTCCCGCCGTGCTGGCCGAGGTCTTCAAGGGAGCCTTCACCCCGGCCGCGGCCGTGGGGGGATTCGCCGGCGCCACCGTCCTGAGAGCCATCCGCTACGGCGTGGCCCGCGGCGTCAACAGCAACGAGAGCGGCATGGGCACGGCCGGAATCGCCGCCGCGGCCGCCCAGACCCGCCATCCGGTGACACAAGCCCTGGTCTCCATGACTCAGACATTCATCGATACGCTGGTGGTGTGCTCCGTCACCGGCTTCATCATCCTGGGCACCGGGGCCTGGAAGAGCGGCGCCAGCGGGGCCGCCCTCACAACGGCCGCCTTCCGGGAAGGCCTCCCCTTGTGGCTGCACGGGGAGGTGATCGTCGCCGTCACGCTGCCCCTCTTCGCCTTTTCCACCATCCTGGGCAACAACTACTATTCGGAGAAGGCCCTGGAATACCTGTTCGGCCACGGTCGCTTCGTGCCCTGGTACCGCTTGATCTGGGTCTGCCTGACCTTCCTGGGACCCATGCTTTCGCTGGAGACCCTGTGGACGTTCCTGGACGTGGCCATCGGCAGCATGGTCCTGCCCAATCTGATCGGTCTGCTGGGCTTGAGCGGGATCGTGGCGGCCAAGACCCGAGGCTATTTTGCCGCGCGGCGGTAGCCTTCCCGGGAGCGCTGACGTCGTTCCCCTGCAAGGCTTGGCACGGCTACGCCGCTCTCCCCTGCTTCGATCAACCGGGAACGCCGCCGTTCCCGGTTGATTGTGTAAAGGACTCAAGAAAGACTGGATGAATTGTGCTATTCTCCAGGCGAGAGAACACACCATGGTCACCGCCGTCTTCGATACGCTGAAAGCCAGCCGTACCCTAAAGGCCGCCGGGGTCGCCGACGCCCAGGCCGAAGCCATTGTCACCACGATGGCTGGGGCCTTCGACGATGCCGTTGCCACCAAGGCCGACATCGCCGAAGTCAAGACCGAAATCGCCGAAGTCAAGGCAGACATCGCCGAAGTCAAGGCAGACATTTCCGAAGGCAAGGCAGACATCGCCGAAGTCAAGGCAGAGCTGAAGTCCATGGCCACCAAGGCCGACATCGCCGAAGTCAAGGCCGAAATCGCCGAAGTCAAGGTAGACATTTCCGAAGGCAAGGCAGACATTTCCGAAGTCAAGGCCGACATCACCGAAGTCAAGGCAGAGCTGAAGTCCATGGCCACCAAGACCGAAATCGCCGAAGTCAAGGCAGAGCTGAAGTCCATGACCACCAAGACCGAAATCGCTGAACTCAAGGCGGACATGCTCAAGGTAGCCATGGGTGTGGCGATCGCCGTCATCCTGGCCAACGCCACCATGACGATTGCCTTGATACGTTTCCTGCCTTAGTGCGTCACTCCGAAAATGCGATGATGTATTCCGCCATCTGCTTTGTACCGGCCAAGGCATATATCATCGTATTTATGAAATGGACCACTTAGTCATCTTCTCCAAATACAGCCCCGTTTTGTGACGGCCAGTGGTTTGAGCAGCCAGCGGACGCTATGGCAGTTCCAGCAGGTTGCCGGCCCTTTCGGGCTTACCGAGGGCCCTGCCTGGGACGGCGAGGCTTTGCTGTTCAGCAACCTCCCCAACAGCCGCATCCTGCGATACCACCCTCAAACGCAAAAGACGGAAACCTGGCGGCAGGACGCCCGCATGGCCAACGGCCTGATGCTGGACCGGCGCGGCCGCCTCCATGCCTGCGAAGCCGCCGGGAGATGCATCGCCTGTTATCACCGGGACGGGACCCGCACGGTCATCGCCGATTCCTTCCAGGGCAGCAGGCTCAACAGCCCCAACGATCTGGCCATCGACCTCGAGGGCCGCATCTGGTTCTCAGACCCCGACTACAGCAGCCACTGGGCCGAAGCCATCGGTCCGCCGGAACTGGAGCACAAGTCCATCTACCGGCTGGACCCCCGAACCGACGGAAGCTGGTCCATTCGACGGATGACCCGCGACACCGCCCGTCCCAACGGCCTGCTGGTCACGCCCGACCTGCGGACGCTCTACGTGGCCGAGAGCGACTTCCAGGGAAACCGCCAGCTTCGAGCCTATCCCATCCTGGAAGACGGCGCCCTGGGCCCCTGCGAGGTCCTGTACGATTTCGCTCCCCACCGGGGCATCGACGGCATGTGTCTGGATGTCGAGGGCAACCTGGTGGCCGCGGCCGGCTGGGAGAGGAGCGGCCCGGGCGGCATGATCTACGTCTTCGACCCGAGGGGGCGTGTCCTGGAGCGCCATCGGACGCCCTGCCAGCGCCCCACCAACTGCAGTTGGGGCGGCCACGATCTGCGGACGCTCTACCTCACGTCCGTCTGCGGCCGGCTGTACCGAATCGAGACCGGGCGCAAAGGCTGGCTGCTCTACCCCTGAAGAGGGACCTCGACGTGCGAGCCAACAAGACCAGGGCCAAACTCAAGAGAGGAGATCCGGTATACGGCTGCTTCCTGCGCTATCCCGACCCCGCCCTGGTGGAGATGCTGGCTCGTTTCGGGTGGGATTTCATGGTCTTTGAAAGCGAGCACGGCCGGCTGGACCCGCGCACCTGCGAGGAGATGGTGAGGGCGGCCGAGTTGAACGACATCACCCCCATCGTGCGGGTGACCACCAACTCCCCCTCGATCATACTCAGATTTCTGGATAGGGGCGCCCAGGGCATCATCGTTCCCCAGGTCAGCTCGGCCGAGGAAGCCGAACGGGCGGTGGCGGCCGTCAAGTTCCAGCCTCGGGGCCATCGGGGACTGTCGGGATCACGGGCCGCCGACTACGGCCAGCAGCTCTCCTTTGCGGACCACGTGCTCCAGTCCAACCGGGAGACCCTGGTGGTCCTCTACGTGGAGACGGCCGAAGCGGTGCGGCAACTGCCTCGGATTCTGGCGGTGGAAGGCGTCGACGTGGTCAACGTGGGCCGCACCGATCTCTCCCAATCGCTGGGAGTCCCCGGACAGCCCGACCATCCCCGCATGCAACAGTGCCTCCAGGAGATCCTGGCCGGCCTGCGCCACTCGCCGGTGGCCCTGGGAATCATGGCGGCCAACCCCGAGGCGGCCCGCCAATGGCGCGCCCGCGGGGCCCGCTACATCAGCATCAACCTGGAATCGCTATTGAAGCAATCCATGCGGGAGTTCTTGAGTGGTGCTCGGGAGTGAAGAGGCGACCAGGGGACGTTGTTGAATCATGGGAACGGACCGTGATCCGGGCTTGCGATTCCCTAATCCCACGGCGATTAGCGTGTTGGCGGGGCAAACTGGCGTGGATTCCATTGCCGATCTCCATCCTACCTCTTCGAACATTCAGTCTGAGCAGAGTTTTTCCGGCAATTCAACAGCGCCCCCTGTCCCCCAGTGCTGGAAATCGTCCCATTGCTGTACAATATGAGCACGATAGGCGAACCTGCTTCTGACGAGGAGCGAGAACTCAAGACACCATGTCACCGCCGAACAATGCAAATGGGGCCAACGACCCTAGAGACCTGGCTGCCTACACGGTGGCTGAGGCAGCTCGGTATGTGCGCATTCCCGTTCCTACTCTTCGGGCCTGGGTCGCTGGCCAGTCCTATGCTCAGCATTCGGGACGACTGCCGTTTCGTCCGCTCATCACTGCGTCGGAAAACAACCCTCCTCGCCTTACATTCAACAACCTGATTGAGGCGTATACGTTGCGGGCGCTAAGAACGAAGCATGCGGTGTCTGTTCAAGCGGCCCGTAGAGCGATCGATTTTGCAGAACAGTACTACAAAATCAACCGATTGCTTCTCCATCCGAAATTGCGCACCAGCGCAGGAGATTTGTTTCTGGAGAAGTACGGGGAGTTCGTCAATCTGACTCAATCGGGCCAACTCGTGATTGCGAAGCTTTTTCGCGATTATCTGGAGCGGATTGAATTGGACGGGTTCTACCTTCCCACACGCCTCTATCCATTTGACAACGATTTCGACAAAACCATCGTGATCGACCCTCAAGTCGCCTTTGGGCGGCCCTTCATTGCGCGTCGTGGCATCTCAACGGCGGCCATTGTTGACCGCGTCAACTCCATAGAAGGGTGCGTCCGAACCATCGGCGGAATACCCCAGCCACGCGCTGGAATCGACGACGCTCATACCCGATCCCCCTCGCGTTCGACCTTCGTGTCTATTCCTTGTTGAATGATTGGAATAAATGGGATTGGCGGTTCCGAGAATCTCTGGCGATGAGAGTGTCGTTGGGGTTTACCCGGTGGGGATCCCTGTCCGATTCCCAACTGACCTCTTCCAGCATTCGGTGTGAGCACAGATGATTCGCCTTTCCTCGGCCAGAAAGCAATTCGGCTCCAAGAGCTTGTTCGAAGACCTCGACTGGCTTGTCACGTCGACGGATCGCATTGGACTGGTGGGCGGGAACGGGTCAGGCAAGACAACGCTGCTGAAGATCCTGGGGGGCATGGAGCCCCTCGATGGCGGTCTGTTTTCTGCGCCGAAGGATATTACTGCCGGATACCTTCCTCAGGATGGCCTGTCACTGTCCGGGAGCACAGTGCTGGAAGAATGCCTCTCGGTTTTTGGCGATCTGCTCGAACTCGAGGAAGAAATGAAAGCCCTGACTCACCGGATGGCCGAAGTGGATCCGCGCAGCGATGAGTACCACCGGATCACGGATCGCTATCACCGGATCGAGACCGAATTTCAGGGTCGGGACGGCTACTCGTTGGAGGCGCAGGCCGGCACGGTGCTGAATGGCCTGGGCTTTGCGCCCGCAGATTCAAACCGTCCGACGGAAGAACTCTCCGGCGGCTGGCAAATGCGCCTGGCGCTGGCCAAGCTCCTGCTGATCAAGCCCAGGCTCCTGTTGCTGGACGAGCCGACCAATCACCTCGATCTCGAGGCCCGCAACTGGTTGCAACAATACCTGAACGAGTACCCCTACGCCTTCGTCCTGGTCTCCCACGACCGTTACATGCTGGATGCCACAGTGAACAGGATTCTCGAGTTGTGGAATGGTCGCGCCTACTTCTACAGCGGGAACTACGAGCGCTACCTGGCACAGAAATCCGCGCGCCAGGCGCAACTTCAGGCGGCCTATCGCAACCAGCGGGAAAAGATCGAACGCCTTGAACTCTTCATCAATCGCTTCCGCTACCAAGCCACCAGGGCGAAGCAGGTACAGAGCCGAATCAAGGAACTCGAGAAGATTGAACGGATCGAATTGCCCGCCCAGGAAAAGACCATCCGATTCGCCTTTCCTCAGCCATCCAGGAGCGGAAGCACGGTGGCCGAGTTTCGCGGGGTCGCCAAGAGTTACGCAAGCCATCGAGTATTCCAGGGCATGAGCTTCGTCATCCACCGCGGCGATCGCATCGGCTTGGTGGGAGTGAACGGAGCGGGGAAATCCACACTGATCAAGATACTGGCTGGAAGCGAGCCGGCAACGGCAGGTGAATTTCGGCTGGGACACAAGGTGGAAGTCGACCATTTCGCACAGGACCAGTACAAGGAGCTCGACCCTGACGCCCGCCTGATCGACGATGTCTCGAGCATCGCACCCAGCGCCCTGAGCGGCCAGACCCAACTGCGTACGCTGCTCGGCTGCTTCCTGTTTTCGAGTGACGAGGTCTTCAAGCAGATTCGCGTTCTTTCGGGTGGCGAGCGCAACCGCTACGCGCTCCTCCGCATGTTGCTGCGGCCTCGAAATTTTCTGTTGCTCGACGAGCCCACCAACCACCTCGACCTGCGAGCCAAGGACGTACTGCTCGAAGCACTGCAAGCGTTCAGCGGGACGGTAGTCTTTGTTTCCCACGATCGTTACTTCATCGACAAGCTGGCAACGCGAATCTTCGAGATCGATGGCGGCAAGTTCCAGGACTATCTCGGCAATTATGAGGACTACTTTCGGCAAAAGAACCAGGTCACGCTCCAACGGGACGATCGAGAGGAGCCGCCGCGCGCAGAGAATTCAGGAGGTTCCGGAGACCGGACGGGAACACCGTTGCGACGGAAGAAGATCAATCCTGTTCTTGTCCGGAAAATGAAGGAGCGGCGCCAGGGGTTGGAGGAAGAAATCACCCGGTGTGAAGCGGAAATCGCCACGCAGGAGTCGGAGCTGGGAACATTCAAGAGCGCAAGGGAATCAATCCGCCTCGTCAAGCTGGTGGACCACAATCGCAAGCGGCTGGACGAACTGATCCAGGAGTGGGAGGAACTCTCGAGAACTCTGGAAGAATTGGACGGGAAGTCTTCGGTACTAAGAGGTTAAGGGGCTTCCAGGTTGTGTTGTCGTACCCCATAGTTCCTATAGGAAGGCACACACCCGCCTCACCGCACAAACCAGCGGATCGGGTAGTGGCCCTGGCTCCGTTCGAACTTCAGGGTGTAGGGGTTGAGCAGCAGGCGGGCCACATGGCCGTCGGTGCGGGTCATCAGCCATCCGAAGTCCCAGCCCCGAGTCTCGTACGTTAGCGGTACTCCCGGCTTGACCCGGACCAGGGGATGGGTGCCGGCCATGAACAGCCGTTGCTCCGTGTAGTAGTAGCAGGAGCCGGTCTTGACGAAGACCTCGTGGTCGATGCCCGGCTCGTCCTTGCCCGCCAGGTCGGCGCAGAGGCCCCGGACGGCCACCTTGACCTCCTTTCCGTCGGCCACCTGCCGGCCCAGCTCCTCGGCTGAGCCCGAGAGCACCTTTCCCTCTGCGTCGTGGGACAGCACTTCTTCCCAATCGTCCCTCACCAGGTACTTGAAGCGATCGAAGTCGTAGATGAAGTTGCTGCTGGGCGCATTGGTCCCCTGGTCCCAACTGTCGAGTTGGTGGAACTTGGGCATGCTGCTGTGGTCAGCCAGCTCCGAGGGGCCCGGCTCGGCCGTGACTTCTCCCCCGTCCAGATAGGGGCGGGCGATGGCCTGCCGTCCATCCTGGTTGTAGAGGAAAAAGGACATGGAGGGCCGCGACCCGAAGCCGTCCGGCAGGCTGATGGGCTGGCGCAGGGTCATGATTCCGGCCACCCACCGGTCATCGATCAGGTAGGTGCCGGCGAACTCCGCCACTTCCTCGATCAACTCGGCGCTGTCGGAACCGGTGTCGATGTGCTCGTTGTGCTTGAACTCCGTCCGGATGCGCAGGTCCGCCCCCCGGCGGATGGCCGCCGCCAGCGCCTCCTCGCTTCCCGAGACCCGCTGCCTGGAGGCATCCAGCTCGAGGGCGGACTTCCAGGGATTCTCCTTCTGCGGCGGTTTGCCGCAGCCGGCCAGGCCCGCCAGGGCCGCCCCCGCCAGGCTCCCCAAGCCGGCCCCCAGCAACCGCCTGCGACTGCTTCCTCTGAACGTCATTTCCGATTCTCCTTTTTGTTCAGGACCTGGGTTAGAGCATCCCGAGCTCCCGGAGCGTGGCGACCAGTCCAAGAAGGAAAAAGAAAAGGCCGCTGAGGATCATGGCGACTCGGACGAACCAGCCGGGCCTCAGCTCAGGCGGAAGCAGGACGATGTTGAGAACGAGCGTGTGACCGCAACTGATTCCCAGAGCGAAATTGAAGCAGATGGTGGCCAGCTTGATCAGCGTGGTCGGAGGATTCATCCAGAGCATGATCAAGCCCAGGATGGAGTAGGCCATGACCATCCAGAAGTACACCCTGCCAATTCCGGCCGGATCGATTTTCCTGAGCCAGGCGCTGGAAGTCCAGAAAGTATCCAGCCACCGCCGAACGATGCCGTCGATGGTTCCGACCATGCTGGGAGCGAGAACCAGGAAACCGCAAAAGAGAGTCCCACCCCAGAAGAGATTTCCCCACAAACCGCCCCCCAGAACCTGGGAGAGGCCCGTGACGGTGGCCAACACTCCATCAGGCGGGTTGGCCACCTGCCGGCCGACGCCCTCGGCCGTCAATGCGGCAGCATTCCAGCGGTCCGCCTCCGTGCCCCGGCGCAGGAACTCCACCGACAGCATGCTGGGCAGGGCCAGGCCGATGAAGCAAGCCGGCATCCAGATGAAACACTGGTCACGCAATACATGACGGTACCATCGCCGCCAGCGCGGCAGGGAGTGTCGGTCCACCTCGAAGACGGACCCTACGTGGGACAGGGTGATCCCCTTTCCCCCCACCATGCTGGGAATGGCCCCCACGTGGCGCCCCATGCCCCACCCCTGATCGCGGGTGAAGTTGCTGACCGTGGTATTGCCCAGGCCTCCGTTGCCGGCGATGGCGGCCATGGCGGCGATAAAGGCGATCAGGGTGAAATCGATGGTGGGCAGCGCCCCCTTGCTGAACCAGGACACGAACACGTTTTCCACGTTGGGGCCGTCCAGGAATCCATCCCCGTCCAGGTCCTCGTGCTTCACCAGTCGCCCCCGAGGACCCCGCGCCCAGGTGTCGGGCCGGCCGTCGCCGTCGGAGTCGACGGTCGGCTCCAGCCTGCGTTCGATCACGTCCAGGTGTCCGTCCCCATCCCAGTCCTCGCCCGGATCGAGCCTGCCGTTGCCGTTGCGGTCCTCGTTGCTGAGCACGGGGACGGTTCCAAACTTGAAAAAGCCGGTCCCAATGTCGATCCAGGTGGAGGGGCGGGAATAGAAGACGGCAAGAATCAACAGAAAGCCGAACACGGCCACCAGCTTGAAGGACATCACCGCCTTCAGCGAATTGTAGACCTTGCCCCCGAAGATCAGGGGAATGACGCTGGCGACGAATATGCCGGTGGCGGTGAACTTGTGCATCCACCAGTGCAGGGGAACCGAGTCCGGATCGGGCATCTGGCCGCCCAGCAGCAGGATCATGACCGGAGTGGCCGCCGTCGCTGCCAAATAGGGAAAGACAGTCCCGAAATCCAGGATCAGGTAGACCCCCAGCCAAAATTGCGGTCCGGGCAGAGTCCGGAACTTTCCGGTGAAGATGGGCTCGCCGGTGTAGAGGGTATAGCGGCTCACTTCGATGTTGTAGAGCCCCTGGGCCAGGATGCTGAGGGTCGCCAGCCACAGCAGCGCTCCCCCGTAGCGGGCCGTCACCAGCGGCCCCAGCAGCCACTCGCCGCCGCCGATGGCGCTGGCTCCCGCCACCAGGCCGGGGCCCAGGAAGGCGTACCAGTGCTTCCGGCTGAACCTGGGGGAGTCGATCAGCTCGCCGGAATTCCAGCGCGGCATCTTGCGGGAACCGGGATGGGGAGGAACGAAACCGCCCGGGGCCGGCGCGGCCCCATCGTCGCCGGAGGTCTCCGGCTTCTGACGATCATCGAGTCTCCGGCTGCTGTCATCGGTCATGGGGTTTCCTGGGTTCCATCACCGCCGTCCAGTCCTGCTCAGGGCACTCCCACTCGCACGCCGCCTCCGAGGTCGCCTGGAAGTCTCCATTTGCAATCTGTCTGTTCCCAAGGACCCGCAGACCAGACCGTTCGACCGAAGACAACCCCGCTACCCGGCAATTCAGCAGAAGAGGATCCAGGGAGCTTCCCAGAGGCACTATGGAGAACTATGGGACAATCCGATCCGGCAAAACTCACGGACTTGTGGGGGCATTGCGGGACGAGTGTCGATGACGATTAGCTCGCCTGGTGCTTCGCGATCAGTTCGCGAACGTCCGGAACCAGATCAACCGGCACTTCGAAGGCCGTATGAGTGGGACTTTCGAATGCAGCTTCATCTTCGGCTACGGCTTCTTCGTCGCTTTGCGCGTTGTAGTGATCGAGAACTCGTTGGACTCGGCTCTCATCCCACCCGGCTGGAAAGTGTTCATGGCTCATGGTGCCCTCTTGCGTCTGCGGCGAAGCGCTCTCTTCGCCTTAGGTCCAAGCTCATACGCAGTGATTACAAAAACCGAGTTCGGAATGGGATCCGGAACATATACGACTCGCAAGTAACGACCCGCATCCGTTTGGCCGAGCGCAATTCTCGCTCCTCCCCCCCAGGCCGGTCTTCCATTGAATGATCCAAGACGGCCTCGACTTCGCATTCTGCCACGTTGTGACCGTGGATGTGCGGTTGCCCGGTTCCCGGATCTTTGTAGTAGCGTACCTGCATATTACCATTTTCCCACGCCACTGCCACACGAGCTGACCTCTGGATAAGCCAGACCTGACCCCCTCAGAACCCGGCCCGCTTGTCGCAGACGTTCAGCAGGGGCTCTCCCTTGAGGTAGCGCGCCAGGTTGTCCTTGAAGATCCGGTAGCGGCGCTCCCAGGTCTGGGGGGAGTCGCCGGACACGTGAGGCGAGATCAGGACGTTGGGCATGTCCCATAGCGGGCTGTCGTCCGGCGGGGGTTCGGGCCTGGTGGCGTCGAAGCCGGCCCCGGCGATGCTTCCCGACCTCAGCCCTTCCGCCACCGCCCCCTCGTCCACGATGCCGCCCCGGGAGATGACGATCAGGCGGCTGCCCTGCTTGAGCCGGCCGATTCGCTCGCGGTTCAGCAACCCGGCGGTGCCGTCGGTGAGGGGCGCCGTCACCACGAACCAGTCGGAGATCTCGAGCAACCGCTCCAGGCTGTCCAGAGTCCAGGCCTCGGCCACTCCCGCCGGCGGCTCCATGGGCTTCACGTCCACGCCGTAGACCCGCATGCCGAAAGCTTGGGCCCGCACGGCCACGGCCCGCCCGATGGCGCCCAGGGCCAGAATTCCCATGGTGGCGCCGTCGAGCTCCGTGATCTGGGCCCGGTACTTGTCCACGTCCCAGCGGTGGGCCCGCTGATCGTCCAGCATGTCCACCATCCGGTGGGCCAGCATCAGAATCATGCCCATGACGTGGTCGGCCATGGCGATGGCATGGGTGGCCGGCGCGTTGGTCAGCACCACGTCGCTGGCCACGAAGGCGGGATTGCCCCGCACCAGCGGGTCGAATCCGGCTCCCACGAAGTGGCACCAGCGCAACTTCCCGGCCGCCGCGAAGACGGCCGGGGTGATGGCCCCGAACAGGACCTCGGCGTCGGGGATCTCCCGGATCTGATCGGCCTGGGTCGGAGCTTCACAGAAGTCTATTGATGGGAAAGAGTTCCTGAGCTCCGCGACGAACTCGCGGTCGGCTTCGCTGTCGAGAACGACTTTCATGGATTTGAGCCCCCCAATGGTCACCTGGCGTGCAAGAAAACGCGAGCGAAGTTACCGCACCGCAGGGCAGCCGTCAAGCGCGGCGAAAAGCAGGGCGCCGGTCACCTGCCGGCGGCTCCGCCCGTTCCCCCGCCCCGAGGTTCGGTAACCCAACCTTCGAGCCAGGGTGTACAATGCCCTTCCCGCTTTCCCGAACGACGTTCGGGTGACGGCCACTCCGGGAGGTCTCGCCGTTGGCTTTGCTCTGCCAGATTCAACTGCAGTGGATGGACTACGGGCTGATCGTGGCCTACGCCCTGCTGGTGCTGGCCATCGGCTTCGGGTTCTCGCGCCAGCAGGCCAGCTCGGCCAACTTCCTGCTGGCGGGCCGATCCATGGGCTGGGTGTCGGTCGGCATCTCCCAGTTGGCCAGCCTGCTGTCGGCCATCAGCTACCTGGGAACCCCGGGCGAGGCCTACGGATACGACCTCCAGTATCTCCTCTTCAGCATCTGCGGCTTTCTGTGCGTGCCCCTGGCGGTCTATCTGTTCCTCGACTTCTTCTATCGACTGCAGGTGACCTCCATCTACGAATACCTGGAACGGAGGTTCAACTTTCCCACCCGGCTGCTGGCCAGCGCCGTCTTCATCGTCTCCCGCCTGGCCTGGATGGCCACCATCGTGGTGGCCGTCTCCCTGGCCATCGAGGAGCTCACCGGAATCGAGCCCGCCGTTTCCATCGTCCTGACCACGGCGGTGGCCACCGCCTATACCCTGGTGGGCGGCATGAAGGCCATCATCTGGACCGACGTCCTGCAGTTCTTCCTCTTCACCCTGGGCCTGGCCGCCGCGGTCGCCCTGATCTTCTGGAAGGACCCGGCCTCCGAGCTGCTGGCCGTGATGGTCCGCGACGACAAGCTGAGGATGTTCGACTTCAGCCTGGACCCCGCCACCCGCATCACCGTCTGGATGGCCGTGACCGCGGGCGCCGTCAACGGCGTCGCCAACCTGACCGACCAGGTCAGCATGCAGCGCTACCTCTCCTGCGGGTCCCTGCGGGACGCCCGGCGGGCGGTGTGGTTCAAGCCCTTCCTCTCCATCCCGGTCACCGTGCTGATCTACGGCCTGGGGCTGGCTCTCTACGCCCACCACCAGTTGAACCCGGAGCTGGCCGTGGGGATCGGGAGCGCCGACCGCGCCTTTCCCCACTTCGTCCTGAACGAAATGCACGGCGGCCTGGCGGGACTCATCCTGGCGGCCATATTCGCGGCCGCCATGTCGAGCATCGATTCGGGAACCCACACCATCAGCACGGTCTGCGTGGAAGACTACTACAAGCGGCTGATTCGGCCCGATGCTCCCGACGGCCACTGCCTGCGGCTGGCCCGCGGCCTGACGCTGATCTGGGCCGTCGTGATCGCGGTGCTGGCGCAGTTCCTGACCGGCCAGGACACCATCGTGGGCACCATGGCTACGGTGGCGGCCCCCTTCTTCGGGTGCGCGGTCGGCATGTTCGTCCTGGGAACCACCACCCGGCGGGCCACCGGTTGGGGGACCTCCCTGGGGGCGCTGGCGGGCTACGGACTGGTGCTGGTGGCCAAGTACTGGCTCTTCAAGATCGACGGGCAGTGGCTGCTGCTGCCGGGAGGGCCCGACCCCTACGCCGCCGCCACCGTCGAGCAGGTCTCCAAGTTCTGGCTGACCTTCATCAGCTTCGCCGGCACGGTCATTCCCGGCTACCTGATCAGCCTGGCGTTCCCTCCCTCCTCCAGGGCCGCGCTGCAGGGTCTGACCCTGTGGGACGGGAAGGGGAAAAGCTGAGCCAAGACCGGGCTGTTCGACCGGCTCCGGACTCAGAAGGGAACGGCCATGCGGAGGCGCACCCCCATATCCGTACCCCGGCTGCTTTTCCCTCGAACCCCTTCCAATTCCAGGTTCAAGGGGTTGGTGTCGGGACCGGGGGATTGAAGGTCGAACTCGCTCCCGACACTCAACTGTTTCCCGTAGCCGGTCCAGCGGAGTCGGCTGAAAGGGGTCAGCACACCTCTTCCCCGCAGCACCTCGATACCGTAGGCGGCCTGGCTGTCGATACGGTTTACGGCAACACGATCCTCCGGAAAGCCCCTGCCCTGGCCAACCGAATGTGCAAGGGAGCGGTTCCACAGAGTGCCTCCCCCCGAGCCACCTCTTCCCTGAGAGGCAGCGGCCGACATCCGCAGACCTCGCCGCTTGTCTCCCGGATCCCAACTCGCCTGCAGCCCGGCCCCCCAATCCCGGTAGCTCCCATCGTGAAAGAGCAGCATTCGACCCTGCAGGGCCAGATCCAGACCGGTGGGATTGTCGATGAACCCCAGGCGCAGACCGGTCTCCATGGCCGCGCCGTGCACCGCCTCCCCTCGATCCAGACGGCCGCCGAACTCGCTCTTCAGACTGAAGGAACGTTTGCGGCCGCCGCGCTGGTGGACCGCCTCCAGCATGGCCCGTGTCCGGGTTGCTCTTCCCGCCACCTCGCCAATCCGCTCAAACGGATCTGTCCCGATGTTGGACATGAATCCATCCACGCGAAACCCCAACTCACTGTTGCCCGACCTGGCCAGAAGCGAGCGCATGCCGCCGGCCCACATCCGGAACTCAGCGTCGAAGGCGTGCGCCAGCCGGGGGTCTCGCAAGTCGACCGACCCGCGGCCCATACCCCCGATGCCCCAGAGGCTGAGGCGGCGGCTGGGCTGCCAGTAAAGATAAGGATGGAACGTGTTGAATCTGGCCGTCAACTGCCCCTCTCGATCATCCTTGTAACCCATGGCGCCCCAACTTCGCCCAAAGGAAAGTCCGGCCACCACCCGGCGGTTGGAGACAACGTCCATCCCGACGTGGGTCGCTTTCAGTCGTCCTCGGAAATCGATCAGGGAACTGCTGCCGTCGAAGTGCTGGAAGTCGCCATGGCCCCACAACACAGGCTGCCAACGGGCGCCCATATAGGCGTTGCCCGCCAGAGGCAACCCGAATGAAGTCCGAGAAGGGATCGATCCCGTCTCGGGTCCGCCGGAAGGATCGAATCCCGGCGAATGCCGGGATCGATCTTGATAGTAGGTGGGCATCCACCAGCCCCGTTCCTGCTGCATGCGTTCCAATTGGCGCCGGCGTTCGAATCGGGATTCAACGGCTGTCTGGATGCTCTCCGCCAGCGCCCCCGACATGGCCGACAGGAGCACCGGAAGCGTCCGGGTAAGCTCCTCGGCCGTGCGGTCGGTAATGGTGACCCCAAGCGGCGTGACCGAGATGTCCTTGTAGTTGGGATCGGGACTGACGGCAGCGTGGCTGAACACCTCCTGGTCATCCCGGGTGTTGTCGTCGTGGAAGGTCTCGAACGCCACGGTTTGAGCGACGTTCCAGTTGTCCCGGGTAAAGATCACCTCATCCAGGGCAGCCGCCAGCATCCGGGGATTGGAGCTCGAGATTGCGACAGCCACGGCGGCCATGGGCTGAGAGAGCAGAACAACGGTATAGGTCGCGGATTCGCCCTCCGGAACGCTCATGTGCGGATTGGGCACGACTTTGACGCCGGCGCTGTCGTCTTCGATGATATCGACCGAAACCGCGGGAACGGGAATTCCGTGGTAGACGGCATCGGAACTGGTGGCTGCAAAGCTCACGGTGGCCACCTCATCGGTGGCATCTGCATCTTGAGCGATCGGCATCATGACTTCCTGGACAGTGGACCAGGTTGCGGGGCTGAAGGCCAGCGAGGCCGGTGAGGGCGAGAGGTCGCTATTGTTGCTGCTCAGGGAAAGATGGACGTCCGCCGAGGGCCTGCTTGCCAGCGCCACCCTGCAGGTCTTGGCGCTTCCCTCCAGTATGGTGAGCTCCAGCGGAGAGACCATCACCCCGGCACTGTCGTCATCGATGACCGAGACCGAAACATCCGAAACGGTCAAGCCGGCATAGGCGTCATCCAAGCTGGTTGTGGAGTGGAGCAGGGTCGCCGTGTCGTCGACGGAGTCCGGATCCTGCAAGGCTTGAACGGTGACTGCCTGGGGTTCATTCCAGTTCGAACCGGTAAAGGTCAAGGAGTCGGGGCCGGGGACCACGTCCTCGGCTCCGCGGCGATCCACCTCGACGACGACGTCCTGAGACGGCTTCGAGGTCAGTACCACCGTGTACGCCCGGGAAGAGCCCTCGTCAATGGCGAGGTTCAGGGGAGTGACCACGACACCCGCGGAATCGAGGTCGCCGACCGTGATCCGCACCGGGGCGACCGGTGCACCGTCATAAGTCGAATCGGTGCTGCTGGCGGAGTGCCTCAGGGTAGCCACGTCGTCAACCGCATCCGCGTCCCGCGCAGCTTGAACGGTCACGGTACCCGGGTTGTCCCAATCCGAAGGCTCAAAGACAACCTGGGCCAGGTCCGCGGAGACGTCGGGGTCACCGCTATGGCTCAGCGCCACCACAACCGGCCGGGACGGCCTGGAGGTCAGCGCCACGGTATAGGTCGTGGAGGCGTCCTCGGGCATTTCCAATCGGGTCGGCGTGACCTTCACGCCGGCGGACTCATTGTCCCTGACCGTGATTTCGACCTCGCCTACGGGAATTCCATGGTAGTTCGGGTCCGTGCTGGCGGCGGCATGGCTGAACCGGGCTCTATCGTCGCGGGCGTCGTCATCTTGAGCCGCCCGTACCCGCACTGTCTGTGGAACGTTCCAGTCTTTCGGGTCGAAGGTCAGCGAGTCCGGCGAAGGAGTCAGATCCCAGTTGTCGCTGCTCACTGCGAGATGGACGGCGTTTGCTGGGCGGCTCGTCAGCACCACCCTGTAGGTTGTCGATGCGCCTTCAGGAATTGACAGGGTGGTGGGCGTTATGCGGACGCCGGCCCTGTCGTCGTCACTCGCGGAGATCCGCACATCGCTCAAGATCAAGTGATCGTAGGTCCCGTCCGAGCTGGTGGTCGAGTGGGCCAAGGTTGCGCTGTCATTGAGGGCGTCATCGTCGGGAGAGGCCTCGACAGTTACGGCCTGCGGCTTGTTCCAATTTCTTGCCGTAAAGGTCAGGGAGCCTGCGTCGATGCCGATGTCCGGATCACCGCTGTGGGTAATGGCGACGGTCACGTCGCCTGCGGGTTGCGCGGTCAGGACCATCCGGTAGTCGTCGCTGCCTCCTTCGGAGAGGGTCAGTAGTGTCGGCGTGATCGACACGTTGGCCGTCTCGTCGTCGGTGGCCGTGACGTTCACGTCCGCAACGGTGGTTCCGTTGTAGTCTCCGTCGGCGCTGGCTGCTCTGTGGCTGAAGGTCGCCGTGTCATCGATGGCGTCGTCATCCTGCAAGGCCAGGACCGTCACCGTTTGGGCCCTGTCCCAGTCGGAGCCGGTGAAGATCATCTCCCGCTCGGGGATGCTGATGTCTCCGTCGCCGCTGGAACTGATGGTGAGGGTTACGTCGTGGGCGGGTTGGGAGGTCAGCATTACCTGGTAGCCGCCGCTGCCTCCTTCCGAGACGGTCAGCTCCGTTGGCGTGATCTTCACGCCGGCCGTCTCGTCGTCGGTGACGCTGACGGCCACGTCCGGAACCGTAGTTCCGTTGTAGTCCGTATCGGTGCTGGTAACCCTGTGGCTGAATGTGGCGGCGTCGTCTCTGGCATCGTCGTCCTGGACAGCAGAGACGGTAACCGTCTGCGCCGTTCTCCAATCGGAGCCGGTGAACACCAGTTCCTGGTCATCGATGCCGATGTCCTGGTCGCCACTGTGAGTGATGGCAAGGGTCACGTCGTGGGTGGGTTGGGAGGTCAAGACCACCTGGTAGCTGTCGCTGTCTCCCTCGGCGATGGTCCTCTGCGTCGGTGTGATCGACACCCCGGCCGTCTCGTCGTCGGTGACGGTGACGCTCACTTGTGAAACCGCAATCCCGTCGTAGTCCCCGTCGCTGCTGGCTGCCGCGTGGCTGAACGCCGCCGTGTCATCGATGGCATCGTCGTCATGGGCGGATGATGCCGTCACCATCTGCGCCCGGTTCCAGTCGTCGCCGGTGAAGGTCAGCTCCCGGTCATCGATGCCGATGTCCGGGTCCCCCCTGCGGGTGATGGTGACGGTCACGTCGTGAGTCGGTTGCGACGTCAGGACCACATCGTAGCTGTCGCTGCCTTCCTCGGCGATGGCCAGTTTCGCCGGCGTGATCGATACCCCGGCCGTCTCGTCGTCGGTGACGGTGACGCTCACTTGTGAAACCGCAATCCCGTCGTAGTCCCCGTCGCTGCTGGCGACGGCGTGGCTGAAGGTCGCCGTGTCATCGATGGCGTCGTCGTCGTGGGCGGATGATGCCGTCACCGTCTGCGCCCGGTTCCAGGCCGAGCCGGTAAAGGTCAACTCCCGGTCATCGATGCCGACGTCCGGGTCGCCGCTGCGGGTGATGGTGACCGTCACGTCGTGGGTCGGCTGCGACGTCAGGACCACATCGTAGCTGTCGCTGCTTTCCTCGGCGATGGCCAGTTGCGCCGGCGTGATCGACACCCCGGCCGTCTCGTCGTCGGTGACGGTGACTGCCACCTGTGAAGCCGCAATCCCGTCGTAGTCCCCGTCGCTGCTGGCGACGGCGTGGCTGAAGGTCGCCGTGTCGTCGATGGCGTCGTCGTCATGGGCGGATGATGCCGTCACCGTCTGCACCCGGTTCCAGTCCGAGCCGGTAAAGGTCAATTCCTGGTCATCGATGCCGACGTCCGGGTCGCCGCTGCGGGTGATGGTGACAGTCACGTCGTGGGTCGGCTGCGACGTCAGGACCACCTGGTAGCTGTCGCTGCCTTCCTCGGCGATGGCCAGTTGCGCCGGCGTGATCGAAACCCCGGCCGAATCGTCATCGGCCAGGTTCACGGAAAGCGGCGAGCTGTCCCGGTAGCCTGCGGAGCCGGCGATGAGTCTTATCTCTTCCGTACCCTCGACAACAGAGTCATCCACGACGCTCAACTCCGCTCGACCCGAGGTTGCGCCGCTTTCGATGGTCAGCGCGGCTACCGTATAGTCGCTTCCGTCGGCAGCCCCACCTGAATGGGTCAGGTTTATCGTCAGGTCACTGGCCGGCTCCTCGCCGCTGGCAACGGCGGCGGTGACCGTCGCCGTCCCGTCCGGTTCCGAAACACCGGCCTTGTTGCTCAAGAGGGTGATTGCCGGCAGCGACGGCGGCTCGTCGTCGTCACGGATGTTGACCGACACGCTGGAGATGGACATGCCGGAACAACCCTCGTCGGCGCTGGATGCCGTGTGGCTGATGGTTGCGCTACCGTCCGCAGCGTCGTCATCTTCACCAGCCTCGATCCTCACCCGTTGAGAAATGTTCCAGTTCGCGGTGGTGAAGGTCAGAGAGGATTCATCTGCCGACAGGCTGGGGTCGCCGACAAGGTCGAGCGTGATGGTGACGCCGGCGGCTGGCCTTGTGGCCAATTGCACGTCGTAATGGCCGTCATTGCTCTCCCCTTCATCGATGGTGAGACGGGTGGGTGTGACGGTTGCTCCGCAGCCGTGGGTATCGTCGTCGGCAACGTTGACCGTGACGCCGACGGCGGAGCCGCCATAGGACGAGGAAGGGGTGTTGGTAAGGGTTGCCTGCCCGGTTGCCGTACCCGGTTGTTCCTCCGCAGATACCCGAACCGATTGATCCCGGTTCCAGTCGGCCGGAGTGAACAGGAGTGAGGATTTGTTTTTTCGGACTCTTGCGTCTCCTCCCGATTCGATGGCCACCGTGACGGTGACGTCGCCGCTCGGCCTGGTCTGCAATCTCAGGTTGTAGGTCTTTCCGGCAGTTCCCTCGGTAATGTCGAGTGAGGTGGGAGACACGAAGAGGCCCGGGGTCGATGGGCGCCTTCTGACGTCGACGCGAGCAGTGGCGGTCACGGCGCGAGCGCCGCCATAGCCCGGGTTGGAGGCCGTGAGGGTGTAGGTTGTGTCTTGACTGGGGCTCACCCTGGTGTTTCCGGACTGGTCATCGACAGACACCGAGCCGACCCCCTGGTCAATGGAGACGCCGGTGGCGTGGGTCGTGTTCCATTTCAGGCTGGAATTTTGACCTGCATGGATGGTCGAAGGCGACGCGGTGAAACTGTCCACGCTCGGCCGGTTCCAAACGGTGACCGAGGCAGTGGCGGTAGCCGCGTAGGCGCCGGTATAGGCGGGATTGGAAGCCGTCAGCTCGTAGCTCGTGCTCCTGTAGGTGTCGCCAGAAGAGGGTTGAGGAGGAGTCACGCTTCGACCTCCCTGGGAGCTGTCGAGCGGAACCGTCCCGATTCCCCGGTTGATTGAGGCCCCCGAGGCATGGCTGGTAGCCCAGGTCAGCCGGGTGGACTGCTGTCTGCGCAGGGTGTCCGGGGAAGAGCTGAAACCGTCCACGCTCGGCGGCCGCCAAACGGTGACGGTGACGCTGCAGGTCCCGGGATTGCCGCCACCGGAGGCGGTAAACCGATAAGTCGTCGATCTGGAAGTTTCAGCACCACCCGGCTGAGGAGGCGTGACCGCCCTGCCTCCCCCCGGGCTGTCCAGCGGAACCGAGCCGACGCCCTGGTTGATGGTGACGCTATCGGCGTTGGTGCTGTTCCAGCTCAGAGATACAGAACCGCCAAGTCGGATGTTGGAGGCAGCGGCCCCACAGGTAATGCTCGTCGCCTCGACGGTCACCGAGGTGCTGTTCAGGCCGAAGCCGTCATAGCGGGAATCGCTGCTGTCCACGTCATGAGTGATGGTCGTGTTGCCCACCCTCTGTCCCGTCACTCTGAAATTCTGCGACCTGCTCCAGTTGCCGCTACTGAAGCTCCTTGACCCGGTTACCGTAGCCGTGCCGGTGCTCTGGCTGGATGCGTTGATGGTTACGCTGCCCGTGGGTTGGCTTCTCAAACTCGGGCTGTAGTAGGTCTTGGTCTGACCCACGAGCAGCCTGGTATTCGATGGGGGTTGGGTGATGCCGGCCGGCGGCTGCGGCTGCAGGACCGTTATCGGGAGGCTGTCAATGGAAAGTCCCTGATAATTGATATCGGCGCTGGTGGCCGAGTGGGTGATGGTTGCGCCGGTGCTGCCGGCGCCAGCGTCGACCGATACGGTAAAGCTCTGAGTGCGGTTCCAGGTCCCGATATAAAACGTCAGCGAGGAAGGAGATACGCGGACATCGCTGCGGCTGCTGGAGGCCGAGACGGATACCGATGCGGTTGGCTCCTCGGTCAATGAAACGCTGTAGCTGCCAGACCGCCCCCTTCGGATGGAGAGGCCGGAGGAAGGACTGATATTGATCTCGTGGCTGGGGAAAGATTGGTCCAGTACGGTCACGGTCAGGCTTGAAGAGGCAGTGTCGGCGGCCCGACTCGGGCTTGCCGTTCCCGCCTGGCTGTCCGAAGGCGGCTGAACGGAATGACTCACGGTGGCGCGGTCATCCTCGGCATCGGCGTCCTGAATGGCTTCGACCGTGACCACCCGGGCGCTGTCCCAGTCGTCGGGAGTGAAGGTCAGCGAGGCGGGCTTCACCCGTACGTCACTGTTTGTGGTCGTGATGCCCACCCTGGTTTCGGCAGGCGGTTGCGCCTCCAGATGCACCTCGTAGGAACCTTCTCCACCCTCGTCGATGGTCAGGCTCGACTTGGAAATGCGTACCTGCGCTCCGGCTTCGCCGGCAAACGGATGCAGCGCCAGACAGAGCCATAGTCCGATGGCCGTGAGCCTGCAATTGCGTTCCATACCCTCCCCCCAAGGGTCTCCGGAAGGAACCCTTCCGTACCCATCCAGGTCCTTGCCCGCGGAAATGCCGTGAGAGGGAGGTCGGCTTTAACGAAAGTCAGACCGCAAGAGAATGAAATCAGGACCCGGCCGGCCCTTGCTTCGACCGGAACAGGCCAGGCGCCGATCTCGACGGTTCAGCGGAAACTCAACCGTCCGGTTGTGTTTTCGAGGGAGCCTGGTTGTGAGGGAGGTTTGCTGCGATCAGGTTTCGATCGGCCTTTTCCAAATGGTTTCCACGTCCCAGCAGTCGGTGGCGGCATCGTAACCCTCTACGAAGAGCGCCTCTTCCGCGAACCGCGAGCCCCGGCGCCGCGTCATCTGCACCACCATGCGGACCCCGTCAACGATGCTGCGGCAGGTCACGCTCCAGGGAAGCCGGCCGGTTGCCTGGGCGGCGCAACCGGCGAGCCTGGCCAAGGCCGTTCGAGCGCTGTTGGCATGGATGGTCGTCAGGGATCCGCCGTGGCCGGTATTGAGGGCCTGCAACAGGTCGGCGGCTTCCCCGCCGCGAACCTCACCCATGACGATATGATCCGGACGGTGGCGCAACGCGTGCCGCACCAGGTTGCGAATCGTCACCGCGTCCTTGAGTCCACGAGCCTCGAATCGAAGACAGTTGCTGCGTTCAATGTGCAACTCCAGCACGTCTTCGATGGCGATGATCCGTTCCGTCTCCGGCAACAATCCGATCAGAGCATTGAGCAGGGTCGTTTTTCCGCTCCCGGTTCCTCCTGAAACCAGGATGTTCCGCCGTGCCCGCAGCGTTTCTGCGGCAGCATCGAGAATCTCCTTGGCCAACACCCCCTGGCGGACCAGGTCGTGCGTCGAGAAAGACCGTCCCCCGAAACGCCTGACCGTAATCGCTACCATCGGACTGGCCGGCGGCATGCATATCGCCACCCGGGAGCCGTCGTCCAGGCGGGCATCCACCAGTGGCGAGAGAGCCGGATCCAGACCCAGGGGGCGAGCAATATGGATGGCGGCCCGCCCCAGGGCCCTGGAGTCGAGATTCGGTGCAGGCAAGGGATCCAGTTGCCCGTTCTTCTCGATCCAGACGTTGTCCGGTCCGTTGATCATGATTTCGCTCACCTGTTGATCCTCGAGCACCGCCTCCAGTCCCGGCAGCAAGGGCTTGAGCATCTCGATTCCGCTGGCGTTCATGGTGTTGCATCCATTGATTGTTCCGCTGTCATTCCGATACCAGAGCCCGGTCCGCCTGCAAGTAGGTGATGACGATGCCCATCGGGTTGTGGACCATCAAATCGGGAGGAATTCGGCTGATATGGGAAAATTGCAGGGAAAGAGACCACTTGTCCCGTCCCGTTTCCTTCTCCTGCCTGATGCGCACCATTTCAAAATCGGCAGTCGCTCCATGGGGAGGCGACTGATTGGCATGGATACGCAAGACGATGTTCTCGACTCTGGTCTCTTCCGGCGCCGCTCGAGCCGCCACCAGCGCAATATTCCTGTTTTCGTCCTGGAATGCGGCATTGGCCAGGTCGGTGGTCAGAAAGCGCAGACTGCGGGTCCAGCGTTCCTGGACGGTGGCGGCCCGACGGGAGTAGTGGTCGTGGATGAAGCGGTTCAAGAAATACTTGGTGGTGGGATCGAGAGGGTCGGACTTGGCCTCGACCGCCTCGTATTGCAAAGCTTCGGCCCGGCCAACCTCGTCCACCCGCACCACGATCGGGCGGGGCATCTCCCGAAAACCGAGGCGCACCACTGCCACCGCCAGCAAGAGGGTGAGTCCGCCAAGCCCCATGGAGAGAAGGCGGAGGTGACGATTGGAGGTGACGGTTTCACCCCAGATTTCGGCATATTCACGATCTGTGTCTCTAGCCCGCATTTCTCACCGGGTCGAAGGACATCATCGCCTGGAAACAGCTCTCGACAAACTCCTGGCAGCTCTACCGGCCGCATGGAAGGCCGGGGAGATACCCCCGGACCCAGTCAAGCCGGCTCCTGAAATCAGCAGCGAAGCCATCTCTCCCGTCTTGCAGGCGGCCAGGATTCCGGCGGCGCAGAGAGGGAGGAGAATCAGCGACCAGTAGACGACCGCGGCAACGTTGTCCAGGGGCGGTGAATGGCTGAACGTGGTGACGTAACCCAGTCCGACTCCACCCCATATACGCAGGATGGCTCCCGCGATGGCAGCATAGAGGGAATAGGTGAGCACCGTCCGAAACCAGCCCCAGAACAGGAAGGCCATGGGCTCGAATACCAGCCACGGGATGAAGATGGGACCGAGCAGGATGGCGATGGACACGGCCAGGTGCCCCCAGAGAACCTGGGCATAGGCGATGAAGAACAGGGCCAGCAGGAGCAGGCCGAAAACGACGAAGGCTACCGACGGAACCGCCTGCGTGACCGCGGCGTAGGCCGTCGAGGGTGACAGGTTGTCGATATCGATCCGCCGCCATTCCGCCAGTATGGCGCTGCCCTGCTGGGTGAACAGGGTGTTGAGTTCGGTGTGCATGGCGGAGACGATGTCGGAGACAAACATGTTTTGCAGCCAGATTCCCTGCTCCACCACGATCTGGGGAAAGGTGGAGGTGGTGTGAGGGAGAGCCTGAGCGTAGTAGTACAGCATGGTCTTCGGAATACTCAGAACGATGACGAGCTTCACCATCTCCCAGGGATTGAAGGATCCGCTGAAGGCGACCTGCAATCCCGCCCAGGTCACGGCAATGGTGGCCATCGCCAGCCACAGCTCGTCGCCCGCCTGGATGATGCCGGGCGAAGCCGCACCCACAACGTCATCCAGCACCCTGTCGAGGAACGCCTTGAAATTCTGCTGCTGTCCCTCGGGGATGATCGCCGGAACGTTGGGATCGATCGATTGTGGCGGACGGAGTTGCATGGGACCGATCACTTACTGCGAACCGCCAAAGGCGGAAGGAACCCGGTAGACCAGGCTTTCCCGGAGTCCATCGGCGCTGGCGGCAATGTCCGCCTGCTGCTTTTCGAACAGCACCTTCCCTGCCTCCTGGCGCCGCTCCCACTGCTTCCATTGCTGCCGCCGCTCGAGCTCATCCTGGTAGTCTCGAGCGGCTCCCCGCGCCGCCTCGAAGGCCATCAGTTGCGCCATGGCCGACAGCAGCTCTCCCTGGGTGGCCAGACCCGTCACCTGGGCTTGAGCCAGGGCGGTGTCCGAGACGTTGCTGTTGGAACGCAGTTTCCGGAGAGACTCCTGGGCGCTGGCCGCCGTCTCGATCAAGGCCGTCGCCGAGTCGTCGACCAGGTAGGTGGTCACGCGCCGCTTGTCGGCGCTGTCCTGGTCCTGGAGGTAGTGATCCGACACCTGGGCCGCCACCTGGGGATCCAGGTGGCTCAACAGATCGACGATGTCTTCCTGGTTGGTTCGATATTGATCCAGGATTTTCCTCCAGCTTTCCCGCAGCGGCCGGCCGGAGGCCAGGCGCTTGGCGGCGCCGGCCAACTCTCTGGCCGACCCGGTGAATTCCGTCTGCCACTGCATGCCCTCGACCACCAGGTCGGTGGGCCCCGCAACCAACTCCTCGAACGACTCCTCAAGGGCGCCGATCTGTCCCAAGGCAGCCTCCTTCATGTGGGTGATCTGCTCCCTCGCCCGGGTCAGCTGTTCGGTCATCTGCCTGATTTGGGTCACCTGGTGGGTGATCTGCATTTTCTCGTTCAGCCTCTGAAGAACCTGATTCACGATCATCTTGGCTCTTTGGACGGCCGCAACGGGGTCGACCCCGTAGAGGGGGGCGGCGCAGAGGCTGACCAGCAGCACCAGGCAGACAATTCTCTTTTTCATGGCTGTTCTCTTCCTTTCTTGGGTCTTGATTTGGGCACGAGCGCGTCGGAAGTGAACCAGATTCGCAACCGATGGCCGGCCCGGATGGTCAGGGTGGGTAGGCGATTCAGAAAACGCTGCAGAATTTGGGTTGCGGCCAGGCCAAACCCCTGGCCGGCCCCGGCTCGAAATCCCTGGATCCCCCCGCCGTAGGGATTGATTCCCTGCAGGGTGAGTCCCGACAGCACGCCGACGGCTCCGGCGGCTGCAAACATCGAAACATAGTGCCGGTCGACCCGGTCCTTGAGAGCCGATTCGCCCACTTGGCTGAGCCCCCGGAACTCGAGCGAAATCCATCGCCCGTCGGGGAGAAGCAATCGGTCGAAGCTCACGGCCAGCCGTTGTTGGTCGCTGTGAGCCACCTCCCGGGCCGTGCCGACCGCCCGCGCTCCCCGCGGCACCAGGATCCTCTGGCGATCCTGAGAGTAGAACGGCACCGATACCATGGCCAGCACCGGTCCGGGGAAGTCTCCGGAAAGTTGCGTCAACAGGACACCTTCCAGGAAGGACCCCCGGTAAATCCGTTCCCAACCCGGCGGATCCGATGGTTGGACCAGCCTGGAAGGGCGTGTCGGGTCCGCCAAGGACTGCTGGGGAACGCCCGCGGAAGGACCCGAATGCGCAGGTCTCGCCAGGGCGCCGGGCGGGCCGTTCGGATTGGCGCCAAGGGAGTTCAGCGCGGCGCTGAGGCCGGCCGCCGCATCGCGCAGTTCCGATTCCCCGGTAGAGGGCGCCCGTGAGGCCTCCCCCGGCTGGACGGCAACCGGGTCAGGCTCGATCCTGGAGGATGTTTCCCCGGCGCTCCGATCGGATCGATAGGTTTGGGCCAGGGGCCGGGAACGAAGCGACCGGGTCCGCCTCTCGATATCCTCCAGACGCAGCGCCTCGCGCAGCTTGAGCTCATCCTGGCTCGGTCCCGGATCCGAGTCGACAAGGGTCGCCGCGGCTTCCCGGAAAACCGGGACCATGGCGGCCCGGCCCGGTTCCTGGGAGCTTGCGGAGGCCGGCGCCGGCCGCGGCAGCCTGTCCAATGCCGCTGCGGCAAGCCTCTGCTCCTGTCTTTCGGTTTCCCTGTCAATGAGAGCACCGAACTGTCGCTGAACGCCCTGATTCGCCAGTTGGGGGCCGGCGCCGGAACTGGCAGCGGGATCGCGGTTCATCCTGGTGAAAGAATGGGTCAGCATCAGCGCCCCGCAAAGCAGGGCAATGGCGCCGACGCCGATGCGGGTCATCAGGTTGCCGGGGAACGCCCCGGCAGGTCTGGAGTGCACTTGTTTCCAATGAATCACGGGGTCAGTCCTGCATCCACAAAACGCCACTTGGCCCGGTTCTTCCCAATGGCGAGCCAGCCATCGCCCAGGACGTGCCGCACCACGTAGAGCCCATCCTGGCTGAGGTCATAGGACACCAGGCTGGGCGATCCATCCTTCAGCTCGTAGAGCGCCGGAGCTTCCTGGGCCCGACAGCGCAGATAGGTGAATTGACCGTCGTGCCAGAGGGCCTCTACCAGGAACGGTCGTTCGAACGCCCGTTTCTCCAGGCGGTAGGGCCACTTCAAGCGAGCCGGATAGTTGGAGCGAAATTGATCGATGGTCTTGGTAGCCTCCTGCTTGGCCTCGTTGACCCGGGCTTCGGCATCGGTCTTGGCGGCCAGGGCGGCCTCGCTGGCTTGCCGGGCCGCGTGCTGGTATCCCTCCACCATGCTGCGGGAAACGAACGCCGGCCTGTGCGCCGGCTCCCCAGCCCGTCCGTCCCGGCCTCCGGTCCTTTCGATTCGAACCACCAGGTGAGGAGAATCGGCGCCTTCACTCGCCAGAAAGGCGTAGATCCGGCCGCTGGCGCATACCAGGGTGACGTTGGTGCGCACACCGGTGGCGATGGGTTTGAGGTAGGCCAGGTTGGCTGCCCCGCTCAGGTGCCAGTAGTCGGAGTCGCCAACCACGAAGTCCAGGATATTCTCGGTCTTGGGGAGAACCAGCACGGTCGTATGTCGAACCTTGGCGCGAATTTCGATGATTTGATCCTGCCTCTCCTTGATCCGAAGCACGCCGCTTCCGGTGGCCACGCCCGACAGCAACGTCCAGCAGACCGCCAGGAACGCGATGGCGGGAACCGGGACTTCCCTGGGCAGCGTTGCGTTCACCCCGCCACCCCCTCGGACAAGCGCTCGATGCCCTGCTCCAACCCGTACCGCTCGATGAACTCGCTCCGCTTTTCCGCATCCGGCGGCGACGAGGTATAGAGCCAATAGCTCTTGGGATCCACGTTGAGCCGCAGGACTCCGGTCGATTGGGGACGCCGCAGGTAGAGCTCCCGCTTGGGAACCAGCTCCCTGACCAGTTCGAGCTCCCGTTCATTGAGCCGAAACACCTGGCCCGCCTGCGCCGGCAGGTCCGGGTTGGCCAGGAATATCTTGGTCGGCATGGATTCCAGGAGGGGCTCGGCGCCGGCGGTTCCGGTGATGTCCACGGCCGACTGGGTGGCCATGACCAGGGCGGCGTTGCGCTTGCGCCAGGTCTTTGCGGCCTCGGCCAGGTAAGCCACCACGGCGGGATCCCGCAGATAGCGCCAGGCCTCGTCCACGATCATGAGCTTCACCCGGGCGATGTCGGCGGGGTCTTCCAGCTCCAGGCGCAGGCGCTCCAGCAGGTAGAACAGGGCGGCTTCGCAGAGGTCTTCATGTTCCGCCGCTCCGGCCAGGTCGATGACCTGCCAGTCTTTCAGGTCGAGGTCCGCCCCGGCGGCGGAGTGGTCGAAATAGCCTGCCCAGGCTCCATCGCCATGCCAGCGCGACAGGGCCGGCCACATCTTGCCGGGAAGGGCCCGCGCCAGGGCGCTCAAGGTTCGCCGTTCGGGAGAGAACAGGTAGAGGTCCTGAATGCGGCTGCGGATTTCGTTGGTATCGTCGCCTTCCACCGTCCACCCGCCCAGCCGCAGCAGGCGAACCACCCAACCCGTGAGGAACTGATGGGTTCGCTCGGTGGGAGGCAGGGAGAACGGCCTGAGCCGAAAGGCGGGATTGAGCGCTCCGGAGGGCGCCATCTCCAGGTAGCTTCCCCCCAGAAAGGCGGTGAGCCAACGGTAGGACCCGCCCAGGTCGAGGATCAGGACCCTGGGACGGTACTGAAGGGAGGAGACCAGCAGGAAATTCAGCAGGAACGACTTGCCGCTTCCGGTGGCCCCCAGCACCAGCGTGTGCCCCACGTCGCCGTCGAAGAGATCATAGTGATAGGGGGTGTTCCAGCGGGTCTCCAGGACTGCCAATGCCGGGCGTTGCAAGTGCCGGCTGGTCGAGTATCCGACCGGAGGCCCGAAGATGGGAGCCAGGCAGGCGGCCAGGCCGGCGGAGCCGAACAGGGTGCGCACCTGGCGCTTCCTGGGCTGGGCCGGCCAGCGGCAGAACCAGGCCGGCAACTGTCCGTACCCCTCCCGGATGACCTTGGCGTCGTGAGAGGAAAAGATGCGGCGCACGTCGCCGTCCAGGCGTTCGATCTCTTCCAGGTCTCCGTGCAGGGCGATGCAGAGCGCCATTTCACCATAGGCGATCCCGTCGGCTTCCAGCTCCACCAGCGCTTCCCCGAGCCGCTCCGACTCGACCTCGGCCGCCGAGTCCACCATGGCCGACTCCGTTCCTTCCTTCTCCTGCATGTGAGCCGCCAGCGAGTAGCGCTTGGCGAAGTAGTGCCGGCGCGCCGATCGAATTCGCTTCCGAGCCCGGTCCGGCTCCAGAGGCCTCCATTCCAGGGACGCGGTCAGAGTGGCGTCGAGGCAGTAGAGGTCGTTGAGCAGGTTGGCGGAGGCTTCGCCGGGAGGGGACAGCAGGGAGTAGAGGACGACCGGCTCGCCGTCCAGGCGCAGATGGCGGCGCTCCGCCTCCAGCTCGGAAAGGGCCAGGCGCCAGTTGAGCCCGCTGCCGGTGGCTCCGTCCCAGGGAAGGCCGGGACGGTTGATCAACTCGCTCAACAGGCGCGAACCGGCCTGCGGAGTCAGCAGCTCGATGGGAGTGAGATCGTCCACCAGGGCCCGATGGGCTTGCACGAGCTGGCGAAAGCGATCGGCTGCGGTCTGAACGGCTGTATAGAGATAGGCCGATTCAGGGGACTCGCCCCGGCGAGCCAGCCAACTGCGAGCGTAGGACATCCAGCCGGCATCCCGATGGACGGCAGACCTCAACTGGGGGTCATGGCACCACACCAGGAAGGTCTGCATCTCCCGGACCCGACCGGCCAGAAACAGGCGTCTCTGATGCCGGGAAAGCGCGCCGACGTCGCTGCCGTATTGCCGGGTCTCGTTCAACCGGCTGGGCCGGCGAAGGAGATAGAAGTAGAGCCGGGTGCGGGGACCGACGCCGGACAGCAACCGCTGCCAGCGATCCAGCACTCGATCCAGTTGTTCGGGCCGACGCCCATCGATCCCTGCCGGCGCCAGCCGGCCGGCGGCCAGGAGCTCGCCCGCTCGCGTGAGACAGGTCTGCCCATCCGGAAGCCACCCCCAGTAGGGAATCTCCTCGGCAAGGGCTCCCGATCCGCCGTAGTCCCGGGCTTCAGCATCGATGTTCATCTGAGTTGACCTATCGCAGATCCAGGTACCAGGGCGTTTCCGTCCATTTTCCGGGGTCGTACCGAACCCTGGATCGGGTGGCTTCCCGCAACAGGCTCAGCATGTTGGGGTCCCGTTTCCAGGCCAGCCGGCCGGCGCCGTGCAGCAACGCCAGCACGAAGAGCGCCGCCACAAGGGAGTCGCCGGCATTCCAGAGCGCCACCGCCAGCGTGGCGCTCAAGAGGAACCAGCGCCGTTCCACGCCCAGGATCATGAGCGGCCGGCTCAAGACGGGATAGCCGTTCCATCGACGTTTTCCTGTCATTTCGCCGTCACACCCCAAACAGCCACTTCATGAAATTGGCGGCCCCCAGAGCCATGCCCAACCCGAAGACGGTGCCGGCCAGGGCTCGCTTGGAGCCTCCTTCACCGTAAGCGAACATCAAGCCGCCAACCACGATGGCGATGAGCGACAGCCCCTTGGCCAACGGGCCCGTAAAGGTGGCCGACAACTCGTTGACCGCCATGACCCAAGGGCTCGTTCCGGTCCCTTGAGCCAGCAGGGCGCTCTCTTGAAGCAGCAGTAGCAGCGTGGGGATTCCCCAGCGAAAAGGGGTGAACCTGGACGCAATTCGGCACAAACCGGAGACAGTCGGCATAACAACCTCCGCCGTTCTCTTTCGGCGAGATTTCGTTTGGAAACTGTAGAATGTTTCTCGGAGGGAGTGCCTAGAACTTACAATGACTCCCCGCGGGATTGCAACTAAATTTTTCGGGCCGGCCCGACTTTGTCGAGGGGATTGCAGAGCCTCGTGAATCCGCGCCGGCGACCGCTGGAGGAACGCCATGAAGATCGTCGCCAGGGGGACCCTCAACCGGGGGGAGGCGGGAACCGACCGGGCCGTCGGGACCTTTCCCAAGCTGCTGGGCATGAAGGACGGAAGGGTGCTGGCCACCTACAAGGTGGGCCCCAGCAAGGACTCGGACCGGGCTACCGTCGAGCTCCGCTGGTCGGAAGACCTGGGGGAGAGCTGGACGGAGCCGACCACCCTGCAGTCTCCGCGGATCGGGGGGAAGAGAGGGACGCTGTGGACGGCCTATCCCACCCAGCTCTCGTCCGGGCGCCTGGTGCTGATTTCCATGTGGGTGGACCGGGAATCCTTCCCCGGCTCCAAGATCTTTCATGCCGAGACCGAGGGCTGCCTGCCCATGACGGTGCTGTGGTCGGAGTCGGACGACGGCGGGCGGAGCTGGAGCCCCTGGCGGGTCATCCCCACCCCGGAGGAGCTGGGACCGCCCAGCGTGACCAGCCCCCTGATGGAGCTGGCCGGCGGCCGGCTGGCCTTGAGCGTGGAGACCAACAAGCCCTACCTGGACACCTCCAAGTGGTATCAGCGGGTGGTCTATCTGTACTCGGAGGACGGGGGGCGGTCCTGGAGCGCTCCCCACACGGTGAGCCAGGACCCGACCGGCAGGATGTTCAACTGGGACCAGCGGGCGGGAGTGGCCCCCGACGGGCGCATCGTCACCTTCACCTGGTACTTCGACAGCGACACGGGGACCTACCTGAACATCCGTCGCCGCATCAGCCGCGACGAAGGCCGGAGCTGGTCCGACCCCGAGGACCTGGGCTTCAGCGACCAGGCGGCCCGGCCGGCCATCCTGCCCGACGGCAGAACGGTGCTGGCCTGGGTGGACCGCTTCGGCACCCAATCCATCCGGGCGCGGCTGGCGCCCGCCATTGACGGCGCCTTCTCACCCGAGACCGAGCTGGTGATCTACGACCACGCCGCCGCCCTGAAGAACCGCCCCGCCTCCGGAGAGAACATGGCCGACACCCTGTCGGTCATGAGCGACTGGTCTTACGGCCTGCCCTTCGCCACCGTCCTGTCCAACGGCGAGGTGCTGATCGTCTACTATGCGGGCGTGGTCGAACGTATGGACGTGAATTGGGTGCGCTTGTCCTGCTGAGGGTCCTCAATAGCGCCGGCGGCGGGAGGGGCTTGAACCGCGAGGTCCCCAGCAGGTCAGGAAGCGCTTGAACCTGCTGGGCGTGGCAGGACTTGCCCTTTTCCAGCTTGTGGCTAGGGTCTGGACATATCCAAGTGTGTCCAAACGACTCTACGGCCGGGGAAAACATATTATTGCTGGTCTGCGTGGGAATTCTTGCAAACTGGCTCTGATGGTGCCAAACTTCGGCCTTGAAAGGGTGGCGCGAAGTAGGTCTCCTTTCTATTTCGCCCCTGCGGTACAGGTTGGCTAGCAGGCCGCAGGACCGCTTTAGTTCTCGGGTCAGGCTACTGCCAGGGTCTTAGCTCGTCAAGAACAATAGCCATTCCCTTCTAACCGATGGGCTTGTTCTTCCACTCCTTGCGCGAAGTGGCTTCCTCGCGACGAGGTCTGATTCGACTCTCTCCAGTCATTGGTTCAGAGGGCTGTAACGAAACAGTGCAGCACCCACCATCAGCAGTGCGAAAGTTGATCCAAGGGAGGGTTGGCTTGAGCTGTATTTGAAGGGCGCCCAAGCGTTTGCCTGTCAGGGTCAGCGCTACGCGCTCCAAAGCCGGGGGGCAGCTTATGTTCGCCAAGCTGCAAGGCTACTTCGAGGAACATCGGGCGAAGGTCTCAGCGGAGCACAAGGGACAATTTGTTTTGATTCACGCGAGCAACCTCTCGTCCCCGTGTGAGATTCTTGGATTCCACCCGACGTTTGAAGCAGCCTATGGGGATGCAATCGACGAGAAGGGACTTAAGCTTGGACACTTCCTGATTCAGCAATGCGTCTTGGCTGAAGAAGAAGTCCCTTTGATGTTCTATTCTCGGGTTCGATAGTCGACAAACCTCTATGAATTCTTCAGGCTCGTTCACCGTTCCGGTGGGGCCCGAGCCCCCCTACGTGCTGGAAGCCGAGATCCAAGTCAATTTCGCCTGGGGTCCTAACGAGCAAAAGCCATCGCCGTCCCCCATCCGAACAGTTGGAATATGGGACACTGGAGCAACCAATACGGTTTTCGACTATTCTTTGATCGAAGAACTCAGGCTGGTGGCATCTGGCACAACCACGGCGAGGACTCCCAAAGGGAAACGCCCTGCCAAAGTATATGTGGCTAGCGTCTATTTGCCGAAAGGTATAATCATACCGAGAGTCGTGATCATTGATGGGGAGGTTCTTCGTAAGGATCGCAAGCCGGACGAACACGGGAGCGTTCTAATCGGGATGGACATTATTTCCAAAGGCGACCTCATCTTCACCAACCATCAGAACAACAGGAAGTTCACGTTTCGAATGCCCTCCAAAGGACACGCCGCGCTGGGGCTCTAAAGGCAACCCGCAATGCTCGATTCCAAGCGAGACCTGAAGGGGCCACTCCCGAATAGCTGGCCGGGTAGATCGCGAGGAAACAAAAGCCCTACCGGATCAGGACGTTGCTGGCGACCTGCCCGGTTCTGCCATCGATCGCGATCTCGGCCACCAGCCTGAATTCGCCCGGCGTGGACGGCGTATAGGCGCAGAGTTCACCCATCCTTTCCGTTCCTTCTACGTCGCTCCACTCGGCGTTCGGACCGGCGCGGGTCTGCCACTTGGAATGGAGAACGGCGAAGTGGACGCCGTCGACGATCACATTTTCGACCGCGATGCAGCCTTGGCTGGAAACGGGACCGAAACTGACCCGGCCGGGTGACACCGAGAGCCCTTCCAGCGGCACGAATCGGTCGGCGCCCACCCCGACGCGCTCGAAGATGAGGAGTCCGGCCTCTTCGGTGCTGAGGTAGACGTGCCGGCCGTCGGGGCTGGCCACGAAGTGCCGCGTGTGGCCGAACCGGGGAACCGGGTTCTGGAAGCGATCCGGCTGCCAGGGCGCCACGAAGTCGGTCGGGGCCAGGCCGCCGGTTTCCGGCCGCCACCGCACGCCGAAGGCCGAATCCTGGCAGAACAGGTCGACCGCCGGGGCTCCCCTTCTGGCGATTCCGCCGCAGCGGTTGTCGAAGGTGAAGTACTCCAGCGGCCGGTTCCAGAAGGGCGGCAGGCTGCCGAGCAGTTGCGGACTGGCGGGATCGTCTTCCAGTTGGAACAGGTGGGTCTGCCTGCCGTTGTCGTCGAAGGCGAACAGATGGCGGTCGTCGCTGCTGATCGCAATGGATTCCAGGTTCCACAAGCCTGCTTCGGCGCCCCCCGCCTGGGTGAGCGCCCCGGTTTCCCCATCGCGCTCGAAGACCAGAAGCGAGGAGTGGGTGGCCGCGTAGACGTGGCCGCCGCCGTTGGAGATCAGGGCGCGCTTCAGCCCGGGAACCGCCAGGGTCTGGACAGGGCGCAGATCGCCCGGCGCATCGAAGGCCAGAACCTGCAGCTCACCCGGCAGGGGATCGACCGTGTGGATGAACGATCCCCCGGAGTCCATGAAGACGTCGCGGCTGCAATGGGCGGCGCCGGACGGATCGGTGACCGACAGCAGGCCCTCGTCCCGAAGTTTCCCATGGGTTTCATCGACCGCTGCAAACCGGCGCCAGGCCCCGCACCGGTGGGCATAGAGCGCGCCTCTGCGCCCATCCCAGATCAGCGAACTGTCCGCCAGGTCGTAGTCTCCCAGCTCCTGAAGCAGGGTCAGGCTTCCGGTGGCGGGATCGCGTTCGAACACCTGGAGGCCGAGCCCCGAAGCCAGGTAGAGCACCCTTCCGCGGGTATCGAGGGCCAGGCTGGCCGGATCTCCAATCGCCACCGGGGTCCCGCGGGCGTCCGGGTCCCCGTCGGCCAGGCGCCCGGCGACCTTGAGCCAGACCGGGGGCTCGCTTTCATCCCAATGCAAGGTGAACTCGCCGGCGGACTCTTCGCCTCGGGACCCGAGCCGGATCCTGTAGCCGGTCCCCGCCTGGGCGAAAAAGACGACCTCGACGGCGTCGGAGCCGGCCCATTCCGGTTGATGGCTGCTCCGCACGAACTCCAGCGGTCCGAGACCACCGGGGGCTTCCCTGTAGACGGCCAGCACGTGGGAAGCGAAGGCCTCGCCGATCCGAAATCGGACCCATCCGGAAGCGGGCGCTTCGTATCTCCACCAGAGCGAGGAGTGGCCCAGAGGACCGATTCGCTCACTCGGCTCCATGGTGGCGAAGCGATTCGACCCGGTCGTCGAGCCCATGGCCCCTGAAAGCGGCGCTGCGCTGCTGAAGCGGTCGTTGCCGGGAGTGGGTCCCCAGACGATTCTGGCGGCGGCCACTGCTATGGAATAGGCCGAGAGGTCGCCGGTCGGAAAGCCGGCCGCGATCCAGTACCGTTGCCCGGCCGCCGCCTGAAAGACGAAATCGGACGGGTCGGCATCCATCCGGCTCTCGGCGACCAGGTAGAGGTCTTCGACGGAGCTTCCGGTAAACACGGTCACCCGCAGCCTCGAATGGGTCGGGAAGAGCGAAAAAGACAGGCCTCCGGGCTCCTTCAGGCTCCAGGTGTAGCGGCCGTCGGCCGGCGCTTCCCACACCCACCACTTCGTGCGGACTCCGCTCTCGGCCGGCTCTCCGGGCTCCACGGTGGCCAGGGGATCCACCGCGATGAGGTGTTCCGACGACAGCACGCTCTCGATCGGTTCCGCGCTCGCAATGTCGTCGTTCGGGGAGCGGGGAACGAAGGGCAGCGGCGACCATCTCAGCGGATAGGCGCCTCCGGATGAATGGGCCGTGAGCTCGGCGACGGCGATGAGATACTCCCTTCCCGCCCCGGCGGTGACGACCGAGCGCTCCACGGGGAAGCTCGACACCAGCCGCAGCCGGGGAATGCCGTCGGTGGCGGTGGCGTCGGGCGGAAAGAGGTCTCTCCGGTAGACGCCGGTCTCTGGCGCGTCCTTCTCGAACACGAAGACACGCCGGGGGGCATCGCTCTCGAACAGCCACAGGCCGTCGCCGGGCGCAACCCACCGGTACCAGGTGGTGGCCGCCGCGAACCCGAACCACTCGCCAGGCTCCAGGGTGGCCCCCCGGTTGTTGCCATGGACCTCGCCGGCGGGGCCCACGATCAGGCTGGCTTCGGCCAGGTTGTCGTTGGCGGGGCGGGCTCCCCTGGCCCAGCGGAGCTCCAGGGCGGCGCCCCTGGCCTCCTTGCTCACCCGGATGCGATAGGTTTGCCCTTCCTCCGCGAAGAACGTCGCCCCCCACTGGCCGGCGGCGATCTCTTCCAGCGCCGCGATGCGGTCGCCCCGAAAGACGTGGATGCGGTCGCTGCGCAGTTCCCCGGGAAGGGCCGGCGGGGGAACGTCGAAATGGACCGGACCGTCGGCCGGAGCCGTCCAGGCGACCCAGACCGAGCCGGCCGGGCGTCCCCGGCCGGGGGTGAACAGGGGTTCTCCCGGTTCCGGGGCGGCCAGCAGCAGGTCCAGAGCCAGCGCCCCGTCCGGGCCCTCGATCGGGGTTGCCGCCCGGAAGTCGTCGTTGGGGGGCCTGCCGGCAATCCCGGACGGGCCCCGGCTCCCCGTACCCAGCCCGACCGACGCCGATGCCGCCCGCGCGTTCCAGGCGCTGGCGCTGAAGTAGAGGCGCGCCGTGTCCGACTCCCCGGCGTAGGAGACCCTCACCTTGATTTCCCGGGCCTCCCCCACCGAGATTTCGCCGAGCGGGAGCGAGGACCCCAGGGGAACGGGGGAGGTCTCGACGGCGTCCTCTCCCGGAAACAGGGGGATCGCGGGTTCGACCGCATCGGATTCGGGCGCATCGAGTTCGCCCGACAGATCCACCGTCACTCCGTCCTGGCGGGACACCTCCACCGTGTGGACCCGCACCGGGCCGCAGCCGGATGGGCTTTCCGTGTCCCGGCAATCGATGTGGAGGCGGGTTCCGGAGGCCACGTAGGCGTCCGTGCTCAGGGTCAGGGTCACTTCCCGATCCCGGCCGCTTTCCAGGGCGCTGCTGTCGGCCTCGATTCTCAGGTTGGGGGTGGAGGCGCCCCGGATCACCGTCCAGGCCAGCGCCGCCCGGGGCGGGGCGGTGTAGATGCGGTGGGCCGCCACCTTGGCCCGGTAGAGGCCCGGCGGCGGGTTCCGGAGAATGATCCACTCCACGTTGTCCAGGCGGGAAGAGGAAACATGCTCTCCGCAGGCGACCGAGCCGCAATCGCCGTCCCGGTCGAGCCACAGGTCGAGATCGTTCAACACGGCGCTGGCGATGGTGTCGGTGGGCGGCTCGTCCCAGGTCAGCACCAGGTCGAGGCGGCTGGCACCTTCCGGCACCCGGATGTCCTGATGGGCGACCTCGCCGAGCCGCAGCTCGGAGACGGCGGCGCCTCCGCTCCAGCCGTCGGTTCGATCCCGGTTGAGCAGGCTGGTTCGGGCGGACACCTTGCCCAGTCCGTAGCGGGCATGCAGGGTTCCCGGCCCGTTGCTGTTGGTCGCGGGGAAGGCCCCGCCATCCTCCAGCCAGGCGTCCGGCCGGATGGCGCCGGCCATCAGCCGGGCCCGGGCCAGCGCGGGCCGCTCCCGGAAGGCGGGAACCGCATCCATCAGCAGGGCAGCCACCCCGGCCACCGCAGGCGACGAGAAACTGGTGCCGTCGGAACCGACGTAGCCCCCGCGGCTGCCCGCGCCCCGGGCCGAGTGGATGCCGACCCCGGTGGCGACCACCTGGGGCGCCAGGCGGCCGTCGAAGGTCGGCCCATGACTGCTGAAGGCGGCAATGTCCCCGCTGTCCATCACGGCGCCCACGGCCAGCGAGTTCTTGGCGCCGGAAAAGTTGGAAAATCCGTGGATCCCTGCGTTCGATTGCGCCACGACGTAGAGCTGGCGGTGACTCCAGACGATCGAATCGAGCTTGCGCTCTTCCACGCCCCTTCCCTCGAATAGCCGGGAGGAGCCGCCAAGGCTCACGTTGACGATCAGGGGCTTGACCGGAAGCGAGGGGCTGGCCGCTTCGGCGCACTCGGTCGGGCGGGCCAGAAAGTCCATGGCTCGATGGATGCCGTCGCCGAATCCGAATCCGGAGCGGTTCAGGACCTTGGCGAAACGGATGTGGCGCACCGACGGCGCCATGCCGGCGAAACGGGGTTCGAGGGCGCCGTTTCCCAGGATGACTCCGGTGACGGCGGTTCCGTGCGCGCCTTCATCGACCCACAGGTCTTCGGACTCGGCCCCGCCGCCAAACCCGAACAGGTCGAGGTCCAGCGAGAAGTTGGCCCCGCAGATGCTTTGGCGGCGGGACGCGATGTCGGGATGGTTGATGTTGAGTCCGGTATCCATGACGCCGATGGGAACCGAGGCGCCGCCGATACCCGAGAAGAGGCCGGGAGTCCCGTCGAATCTCCTCAGGGCATCGGCGCCCATGGCGGGAACGGCCGTGTCGAGGTTGGACTCGAAGATGCCGATGGGCTCGACGGCCAGCACGAAATCGGCCGCGGCGATGGCCTCCAGCCGGGCCCGGGGCACGTTGGCCGCATAGGCCCGGATGTCGGGATCGAAGCGGCCCACCACCGCCCCCAGGTCCTCCAGCGCCTGCCGCCAGCGAGCCTCGGGATCGGCGGTCATCAGGGTGATGAATACCGGCGTTGCTTCCCCGGAGGAGGCGTCGGGCGACGGCGTGGCCAGCTCCGGGGCGAGTTTCTTCTCCCGGGGGAGGGCGCCCAGCCCGCCGACCTCCGGCAAGGCCGCGATGGCTCGCAGACGGGCCTCGCCGGCCGGGAGCCTGGCGCGCACCAGCGCTCCCGAGGAGCCGATGATCCGGGCCCCCGTTCCTTCGAGGGCCTGCGCCAGATCGCCGGCGGTGGCCTCCCCGGCGAGTCCGATCCAGCCGAAGGACCAGTCGCGTCCGGCCGCGGCGGCCTGGGCGGAAAGCCTCTCGATCGAGGTGTCCGTCCCCAGCCAGTCGAGATCCATCCAGGGGCGTTCTCCCCCGGCGCCCACCTCGCCCGCGCCTCGCTCGCGGGGCATCTCCCCCCGATAGGACACGAACGAGTAGCCGGCGGGCGGCGACGGAGCCGGATCGGGCCGCCTCCCTTCGGAAACGGCTGCCGCCTCGGAAGATCGAGGCGCGGCTTCGAGGGCCGGCTCTCGCAGGCCTCCACGGCTTTCCTCGGAGATCCGGGCCGCGCCGGCCCGGGTCATCATGGATGCCTGCGCCGGGGCCGGCCGCGCCTTGTCCCGGCCCTCGCGAGCGGAAGCCTCGGAAGCGGCCAGGTCGGGCGGGGCGGCGATCAGGCAGACGAGGCCAAGGATCGTGAGGCTACTACCAGACGTTGTCCGCATGGTCGACTTCCCTTGGAGCCTGTTCAAGCCAGGGGTCTTGCAGAGACGGCCGACCGCCTCCCGGATGCGCCTCTCGAGACGTTCGATCACCTGTGGCTACCCCGATATCGCGATCTCGGAAATGGTCCAGCTCCCGTCGTCGTTCCTGCCGGCCACGAAGGTGACCCGATATCGATTCACGGCCGTATTGCTCAAGTCGTGGGCTGTTCCCGAACAGGAAGTGAAGCCACCGATATTCAAACAGCTCGTGCCGTTCGGGCTCACGGTGAACGTCCCGATCGGGCTGTCCCCGCTGTTGAGGCTGCATTGGCCTCCCGATCGAAGGACGGTTCCGGCAGCGCAAGCCCGGGGCTCGCCGGATTCGGTGGGCGGGGCGGCGCCTTCGTCGGGCTTCATTGGAAAGACCAGGGTTCCGTCGTTGGTTCGGTTGTCGACCGTCACCGCCCAAAGGTAGGCGCCGCCGCTCGTCTTCCACTGGATCCATCCGAAGTCCACCGCGGACCCAATGGGTTCTTGCCTCCAGGAGTAGGGCGCCATTTCCAGGTTGAGGGTTTCGACCAGACCGGACGGGTCGGAGACCTCGGCTTGAACCGAAACAGGCTCGTCGCCTGGATTGAAAGCGCCGATGTTGGTTCTTCGATCCTCGTTGACGGTGATTCCGAAATGGTAGGCCCGGTCTCCTTCATCGACCCGAGGAGCGGTCCCATGGACGACCGGCGTGCTGAAACGGCCGTCCCCCGAGTCCGAATAGACCTCGGCCGTCAAGTAGAACTTGTAGCGGGACTCGGTCGCATCGCCGGCTTCACTGTCACTCTCGGACTGAAGCACCACCGATCCGTTGCCCGTATAGTTGAATACCGACCTGAAAAAATTGTCCCACCCTCGGTAATGAGTCGCCGGCATGGAGATGATTTCCCGACCCACCAGGCCATTGGGACCGTAGAGAGTGGCCGTAATGGAATACTCGTGCGAGGTCAGGTTGGCGATCACGACCCGGGTCCTGAAGCTCTTCACGTGCGCCGCCGTGGGGATCACGGCATGGGAAGCCGGTCGAGCGCTTCCCAGCGCATTCACGTCCGGTTCCGAAACCGGCGTTTCCGCCAAGGCAGGCGTCCCGAGATGAACCAGCAGGGCACAACAGGCTATGAGGTGTTTCATGTCTCTCTCTTGTGTCTACTCCACGGCTCCTCTCCGACTCGAGAGCGGTGGGTTCAACGGACCATCCGTCCCGGAAGGCCGAAGCGGGAGTTCTTCCCTTCCCGTGAGTTCCTGAAACCGGTCCTTATTTTTTCACATCGATGCACAGGATGCACAGGATGCACAGGATTTTTACTGGAGACGGCCGGCTTTGAATCCTGGACATCCACGAAGAGATACGGGAGAGGCGCCCACCCGGGAGCGCGGGCGTCTCGCCCGCATGCTATGGCGTTGCGAACCGCTCCGTTTCCCTGCGATGGGGCAGCCTGCCACCCCGCCGGCGGGAACGGCACGGGCTCGGCCGAAGCAGGGTGCTGGCGTCTTTGCCGGTCGAGCCGGGTGGAAGAGATGGGTAAGGCTGTGCCAGTGTTGCGCGGGCGGGACGCCCGCGCTCCCGGGTGGGCCTTCATCCCATGACGGCGTCGCAGCCAAGCAGGTCCATTGGAATTCGTGTCTATTCGTGGTTCGTCTTTAATGACGATTGGGTGTATCACTCTCCTATGATCCGCACGGCAGCGTGGAGACCGGGCCTTACTCGGCGAGAACCGCCGCCGGCTGCTCGAGCGGCACCCGGAAGCCGACCCTGGTGCGGCCGGCGGCGGATTCCACCTGGAGCCGGCCCTGCTCCCCGTAGCAGAGCCGCAGCCGGCGCCGGACGTTCTCCAGGCCCTGTCCGCTTTCCGTCGGCCCGGAGGGCTGGAATCCCGGGCCGTCGTCAGACACGGTGACCTCGAGGACGCCGTCCTCCACCTCGGCTTCCAACCCGATGCTTCCGCCCTCGGCCATCCTGCCGATCCCGTGCTTGATGGCGTTCTCGACCAGGGGCTGGATCGACAGGGCCGGGATTTCCACGCCGAGGGCTTCCCGGCTGACGTCGATCCGGGTGGCCAGGCGGCGCCCCAGGCGCAAGCGCTCCACCTCCAGGTAGGCCCGCACGGTCCGAAGCTCCTCTTCCAGCGGCACCTGCTGGCGATTCCCCTGCAGCAGGTAGCGAAAGATCTCGGCCAGGTTGACCACGGTGCGGCGGGCCTCGTCGGCCTTCCGGGGAATGAGGCCGTAGAGGGCATTGAGAGAGTTGAAGAGGAAGTGGGGATTGATCTGCGCCCGCAGCGCCTGCAACTCCGCCCGGGTGGCCAGGCCCTGGAGCTCGGCGCGCCTCCGGCGAGCCACCTGGGCCACCACCTCGGTCGCCAGCCGGTTCAGATCCTCCAGGTCTTCACTGAGATAGCGCCTGCCGGCCAGCCGGGCGCTCAAGAGCAGCACCTTCCGGTCTCCCTCGGCAAACCGCAGAGGCGCCGCCACCTCGGCCCAGCGCCTGGGGCCCAGTTCCGAACTCTGGCCTCGGTCCAGAATCCGGGGGCGCAGCCCTTCCCCCACCACCGCCGCTGAAATCTCACTTTCCTCAAAGAGCTCCACCCGGCGCGCCTTGGCGAAGGCGGCCACCTCCCTGGAGGCCTGATCCAGGAAGGCTTCTTCGCTCCCCGTACCGCCGGCCAGGGCCTGCAGCCGCTGCAGCGCCGCCCTCAGGTTGCCCCTGCGGAAGACACGCCGCTCCACCCATCTCTGAAGCTTGCTGCGAAACGCGGAAAACCCCAGCAGGCCCAGGCCCACCCCGGTAATGGTCACCGCCAGTGAAAAGCCTCCATGCGGGGAGGCGGGATCGAGCTCCAACCGGCTCAACAGCCCGATCAGGCCTACCGCGAAGAACGCCGCCAGCAGCGCGTTCCCCAGAAAGCGAATGAAGACGTCCAGCAGCAGAAAGCGGTAGTCCTGCAGCAGCACCACCAGCGCCAGCGGGATGCCGGCATGGTGCACCAGCAGCTCGTGGGCCCAGGCATCGGGTCCGTGGGCCTCGCCGAAGTGGACGAAGGAGACGGCAAACAGGAAGAGAGCCATGGCGCCCAGCATGCGCATGCCCGCCCCCTTGCGCTGCTGCTGATCCCTCCAGAGGACAAGGGCCGCCAGCACGGCCAGGCCCCCGAATCCGAAGGTGATCAGCCGCAGCCCGAACTGATGGGAAGCGGCCTCGGCGCCGAAGATTTCAGCGAGGTGGATGCCGCAGGCCAGCAACCCCACTCCGTAGCCGACCCAGCAGAGCAGGGATCGGCCCGAGCCCAGCGAGACGTGCAGCAGCACGCTCGGCAGCAGGCTCAAGGTGGCGAAGCTTCCCGCCACCATCACCCGCCGCGCCAGGCTGGGTGAATCCGCCGCCGCCAGCACTCCCAGCGAGCCCGCGTTCCACAACAGGGCCAGCAGGGCCGCCCCGCTCGGCAGCCGGATGTCCCCGAGGAGAGACCGGCGGCGGCTGCGCCACAGGAAGTAGAGAAAACCGCTGAATGCCGCCAGCCCGAAGATGTGCCCCAGGGTATTGACCAGCAGCGGCAGGTGAATGGCGGGTGTATGGTCCATGGATCGCGCCTGCTCTCATCAGTATAGGGTCTGAACGGTCATTTTCCATGAGGTCGGGGCGGCTGGGGCATAATAGGGACTTCGGGAGGAAGGCCGGGACGCTTCTCGATCGTCCGGCAGGGGCGGCCCCGGAGTCATCCGGCGGCGGGCAGCGACATGCGCCGGCTCCGGGGGCGGGCCGGGCGATGGCCCCGGCCAGGATCGGTACAAGCTTCCCCGGTCTTTCCGATCGCAGTCGGAATGTGGCCGCTGGTGCGTTATATAATCCCGTTGGTCCGAGCCCCTTTGGACTTGAACACGGCATCGGCCTATAAGACCGCCCAGCTATGCGCGCTAAAACCCTTCGAACGCTGGTGGTGGAAGACGAACCCGTTTCCCGGCGGGTGCTGCTGGAGGATCTTGCCGAGATGGATGACATCTCGGTGGTCGGCGAAGCCGAAAACGGCCAGCAGGCCCTCCAGCAAATCGAAAAGCTGCGGCCGGACCTGGTCCTGCTCGACATCCAGATGCCCGTGATGGACGGCTTCCAGATGCTGCGGCAACTCCGGGGGCCGCTGCCCTCCATCATCTTCGTGACTGCCTACAGCCAGCATGCCCTCAACGCCTTTGAGGTGGGCGCGGTCGACTACCTGCTGAAGCCGGTAAGCCCCGATCGGCTGCAGACGGCCGTCGAGCGCGCCCAGGCGGCCCTGGGCAATCGGCAGGAAGCCGTGGAACGGGTCGCTCAAACGCTGGGGGCGGCCACGGCCGGGGAAGTGCGCGGGGTGGTGAAGATCGTGGCCAGGAAGGGCGAGGACTACTATCTGCTGGATCCGGATGAAGTCTTTGCCTTCCAGGCCGACCGTGAAATCGTCTGGATCAGGACCCGCGACAGGAGCTACATGGCCACCCAGACCCTCCAGGCCATCGACGAGCGCTTCAGCGGCGCCCGGTTTCAACGGGTCCATCGCAGCGTTCTGGTCAACCTCGACAAGGTTCGCAGGATCAGCCCTCTCAGCAGCCAGCGCTGGCTGCTGACCCTCACCAACGGGCTGGAGTACACCGTAAGCAAGCGGCAGACTCCCCTGCTCAGGGACATGCTGCGGTAGGCCGTCCGCCTCAGGCCAGAACTTCCTGGATGGGGCGGCCGCCCAGGTCGGTGAGGCGCTTGAGGCGTCCCGCGTGGTAGTAGGTGAGGCGCATGTCGTCCAGACCCATCAGGCGCAGGATGGTGGCGTGCAGGTCGTGCAGGTGGTAGACGTTCTCGGCGGCCTTGATGCCCAGCTCGTCGGTGTTGCCGACCACCGTGCCGCCCTTGATCCCCCCGCCGGCGAACCACATCACCATGGCTTCCTTGTTGTGGTCGCGGCCGGGGTTGGAACGGAAGAAGGACATGGAATTGTCGGCGGTGCGTCCGAACTCGCCGCCCCAGACCAGCAGGGTCTGGTCCAGCAGGCCCCGCTGCTTCAGGTCTTTCAGGAGGGCAGCGACCGGTCGGTCGGTTTCATAGCCGCGCATTCGATGCTCGGCGGCGATGTTCTCGTGGGAGTCCCAGCCGCTGCAGTAGAGCTGCACGAAGCGCACCCCGCGCTCCACCAGGCGACGGGCCATCAGGCACTTGCGGGCCATGGGCTCGGTGATCCGGTCGTTGAGCCCGTAGAGCTCCTTGGTCTTCTCCGACTCGCTGTCGATGTCCAGGGCCCCCGGGACGGCGAACTGCATGCGGAAGGCCAGCTCGTAGTTCTTCATGCGGGTCAGCAGGCCGCTGTTGGAGGGGTCCGACTCCAGGTAGGGCTCGTTGAGCTCGTTCAGGAGCTTGACGCTGGCCGCCTGCTCCTCGCGCCCCGTGCCCGCGGGGGGCTGCAGGTCCACGATGGGAACGCCGTCGGGGTTGAGCATGGTGCCGTGGCAGGCCGCCGGCAGATAGGCGTTGGAGTAGTTGACCGCGCCTCCCGAAATGCCGCGCCGCCGGTCGGGCAGCACCACGAAGGAGGGCAGGTTCCGGTTCTCGCTGCCCAGTCCGTAGACCAGCCAGGAGCCCACCGAGGGACTTCCCGGAATGGAGACCCCGGTGTTCATCAGGAAGCAGCCCGCCGGATGGTTGTGGGAATCGGTGTGCAGCGACCGGACCACCGCGATGTCGTCCACGCAGGTCGAGAGGTGGGGAAAGATGTCCGAAACCTCCATGCCGCACTGCCCGTGCCTGGCGAACTTGAAGGGGCTGCCCACGTAGATGCGCTTCTCCATGCTGCCGTAGATCCGGGTGACCGGCGTGCCGTGGTGCTTGTCCAGAGCGGGCTTGGGGTCGAAGGTGTCCATCTGGCTGGGCGCGCCTTCCATGAAGAGGAAGATGCAGGACTTGGCCTTGCTCTCGAAGTGGGGGGCCTTGGGCAGCAGGGGGTCCTCGAGCCGGGGGCGGGCGGCGCCAAGAGTGTCGTCGAAGAGCAGCGAGGACAGGGCCAGGCTTCCCACGCCGCGGCCGAACCGGAAGAGGAAGTCCCGGCGCCCCAACCCGCCCAGGCGAGGATCGGGGCCGGGCTCGACCTGTCCGCAGAAATTGAACTCAGGTTTCGGCATCGGGAACTCCTTTTCGATTCCGTTGCCCTTCAGGCTATTCCAGGAACACGAATTCGTTCATGTTGAACAGCACCAGGCAGAGGCCGGCCAGCGAAAATTTTCGGGAACCTGCTCGAGACGAGGTTGTCCCTTCCTCGCCGGCGGCGCCCGCAAGGGAAATCGTCTTCAGGGTCAACTCGCGGCTCTCGCCGGGCAGGTTCCCGCTCCCACCCAGGAAGGACAGGCATTTTTGCCGTTCGGCCGGGGAGGGCGGCCGCTGCAGGGTGAGCTGGAAGGCCCGTTCGATCTGCCGCTCGGGATCCTTCCCCACCTCTCCGACGATGCGGCGGGCCATGGCCCGGCTCTGCTGGTGGGAGAAGTCGCTGTTGAAGAGGGCGAACACCTGCGGAGTCACCGTGGTCACTCCCCGCACGGGGCAGGTCTCCTGGATATTGGGCCCGTCGAAGGCGCTGATCATGGGAGACTGCAGCGAGCGGCACTGGAGCATGTAGACGGTCCGGCGGTTGCGGTCCTCGACCGGAGAGGGCTCCCACCAGGTGCCGGCCCGGTCCATCACCTCCTGGTCGATCCTGGGAAAGAAGGGCGGGCCTCCCTTCAGGACATTCAGCTCGCCGCTGACCGCCAGCAGGCTGTCTCGAATGACCTCGGCCTCCAGGCGAATGGGACTGCGCTTCCACAGGTAGCGGTTGGCGCTGTCGATCTCCTGGTAGGACTCCCAGCGGGGATGGCGCAGGGACTGCTGGTAGGTGCTCGACTGCAGAATCAGGCGGTGGACCGCCTTCACGCTCCACCCGCTCCGGATGAACTTCCAGGCCAGCCAGTCGATGAGCTCGGGATGGCGGGTCCCGCCTCCGTTCTTCCCCAGGTCGCTGGGTTGGGGAACCAGCCCCGTGCCGAAGTGGTACTGCCAGATGCGGTTCACCATCACCCTGGCGGTGAGCGGGTTGTCGGGACTGCCGATCCACTCGGCCAGCACCTTGCGCCGGCTGGACAATCCCTCCAGGTTCACCGGATCGGTGTGCCCCGTCACCGCGCTGAGAAAGCCCGGCTGCACTTCCTCGCCTCTCAAGAGGTAGTTGCCGCCCTTCAGCACGTAGGTGCCCACCGTGTCCCGCAGGGGGGAATCGGAAGCCGTGAAGGCCAGGGGCTTGAAATAGCCCGGGTTGTTGGGATTGGCGAAGCGGGTGGTCTGCTTGCGCAGCAACTGGTAGAGGTCCTGCTCCTCCTTGCTGAAGAGCACCCCATCCTTCATGGCCCATCGCAGGTCGGTGTCGGTGATGTCCAGGGCCCAGTCCTTGAGATCCTGGGCCATGACCGGCGGGCGGTGGGCCTTCATGCGGGCCTTGAACTCCGCCTTCTTTTGCTCCCCCAGGGCCTTTCGGGATTCCAGGACGGCGTCCCAGGCGGCGGCCTTCTCCTTCCAGACCTCGGGCTGCCGGCCGGCCAGCTCGAACTCGGTAAAGGGAAGGGGCGCGGCCTTGAGCAGCAGCGGGGCGAAGAAGGCCTCCAGCCGGTAGTAGTCGCGAGTGGGAATGGGGTCGTACTTGTGGTCGTGGCAGCGGGCGCATCCCAGGGTCATGCCCAGGAAGACCGAACCGGTGGTCCCGACCACGTCGTTGAGAACGTCCCGGCGCCGCTCCGGACCCCTGTCCCGCTGCACCGGAATCCACTGGTAGAGGAACCCGGTTCCCAGCTTGGCCTCGTCCCCGTAGTGGCGGTAGGCGTCGCCGGCGATCTGCTCCTTGATGAACCGGTCGTAGGGTCGATCCTGGTTGAAAGCCCGGATCACGTAGTCGCGGTATCGCCACAGGTGGGAGCGGGCATCGTCGGTCGACTCTCCCCCGGTGTCGGCGTAGCGCACCAGGTCCAGCCAGTGCCGGCCCCAGCGGACGCCGTAGTCGCGACGGGAGAGCAGGCTCTCGATCTCCCGGCCATAGGCCTCGGAGGACGGGTCCGCCAGAAAGCGTTCGGCTTCCTCCGGAGTGGGCGGCAGCCCGATCAAACCGAAATAGAGACGCCGCAGGCGGGCCCGGTCGGAGGCGGGCGGCGCCGGAACCATTCCCTTCTCCTCCAGCCCGGCCAGGATGAAGGCGTCCACCCCGTTCCTGACCCAGGGCTTGTGGCGCACCTCGGGCAGCGCAGGCTCGGCCAGGGGCGTCCAGGGCCAGGCGAGCGACGGCTCCCCGGCCCCGCCGGCGGCTGCCGCCGGCAGTTCGTCGATCCATTGGGAGATGGCTGCGATGTCGGCTTCCGGCAGCGGACTGCCGGTCAGGGGCATGCGGGGTTGCTTTTCGCCCTTGAGGTACTGGATGAGAGGGCTGGCGCCGCTCTGCCCGGCCAGCACCGCCGGACCCGACAGGGCGCCTCCCTTCAGGACGTCGGCCAGGCTCTCCAGCGCCAGTCCGCTCTGGCGGGTCTCGCCGTCGTGGCAGGCAAGGCAGTTGCGGCTCAGGATGGGCCGGATCTCGCGCTGAAAGCGTTCCTGCGACTCCGGCGGGACGGCGGCCCCCTCGCCGGCGGCGGGAAGCGCCAGCAGCGGCAAAAGACAGGAAACCAGCAGAACTCGCAACCAGACGGTCATGTGGCGGTAAGAACCCCGGGGGAAGACGGACTTTGTCGGATGGGTCACGTTACCTCTACGGGCCCGGAAAGTCAACCTCGACGACGGCTCAACGACGGCGCCTCGACGCAGGCAGTGTCTCATTTCGTTCCTCGAATTACGGGTCAAGGAAATCGTGGGGCGGTGGACTTGTGACGCTCGGCCCACTCGGAGCACCCCTCTATCCCTGCATTTCTCGCCAAAAGGCGTGGTCACGGCCAACTGCGGCGCCTTGCTGCGGCGTGATTTCATGCCGTTGGCCTGCGTGACAGGTCCAGATGAGCGGGAGGGCGATAGGGAGCAAGCTCGTGCCCGGGCCGAGACGGCTCCATGAAGGTTATGGAATCGTAGAAATCGTCCAATGCAACAAATAAACCGTTCTCTTCCGCCCACTTGCGCATCCGCTGGTTGCAGGAACGTCCCCAGGAAAGAATCTCCACCCGCCAGCCTCGTTTGTGCATTCGCTCCAACGTGCTGTGAAAGCCAGCGCCCTCCAGGTAGCCTGCGCCGTCGCCGGTCAGAAGCACCACGATACCGGGATCACCGTTGTAGTCGAGCGCATCCTCCAGCATGCGCAACTGGAGCAATCGATCGGGCATGTCCTGCTCGCTTCTCTCCTGGTTGCCGCGGTCGAACAACTGAACCGTTACGCCGTTGCGCTCCATCCTGTTCCACAACTGACGCATCTCCGGTGGCACTGATCCTGCGGCAATCGCTCTTTCTACCGTTCGGTCCGCCTGGGCCAGGCGAAGAATGTTGTCGAAGTGTATGCGGACGCGGAAGCGGGCATTGGGCCCTTCATTGCGTTCCTCGGCAAAGCGTTGAGCCTCCAGGAAAATATTTGAATTGTCCCAGTATATGAAAACCTTATCCATGTCGGTTCATCTTGCGCCCGTCGTCAAATCGCCCTGAGATATTAGCTTGAACGTCCGATCCCTCGCAAGATGGATCACCCTGCGGCGCAGGGCCATCCCACGAGGAACCCCATTGTAGGGGCAACCCTTGTGGTTGCCCAGTTGTTCCCGTTCGCCCGGCCGGCGCCGCCTATGGGGCGCCCACAAGGGACGCCCCTACGGTGAGGGGGGGGGGTAGCATGGGATAGTCCTGCCCTGTGGCGACCCCGACTTCCGCTGAATTGACGGCACCGCGCCCGCCTCAGTCGAGGTCTGCCCGCCCTCTCCAGATGGTCAGCCCGGCCAGGTCCCCCTGCTTGCGGCTGCCCATCAACAAGCTGGCGACGTAAGCGATGCCGAACAGCAGCAGGTTGGCGAAGGTGCTGACCCAGAAATTGCCGGGCATGGCCGCGGCCAGCCCCGGGAACAACCCCCTCCCCAGCGGCGTATCCATGAAGAGCCAGCCGGCTACCGAAAGCACGGTGACGGCGGTGGCCGTCATGGCCGCCCGGCTGTCGACCCGGAGCGTCACGAAACCGACCAGGAACAGGCTGAGCAGTCCGCCGCCCATGACCGAAAGCAGCATTCGCTGCAGGTCGTCCAGGGTCTCCGACACCCGGTAGACGTGGATGCCGCAGGCGGTGGCGATCATCACCAGGCTGAACAGCAGGCTCACCAGCTTGCCCACCCTGCCGTAGTGGAGCGGGTCCCGCCCCTTGACCCAGAGCCTCCTGTAGAAGTCGGTGGTGACGGTGGCGGCGGTGGCGTTGATGCTGGAGTCCAGGGTGGACATGGCCGAGGCCAGCAGTCCCGAAAGCACGAAGCCGCCCACGCCGGCCGGAACCTGGGTCAGGATGAATCGGGGGAAGACGGCATCGGGTGGCAGGCCCTCCAGCCCCGTCCCGGGCACCAGCTTGACGTAGACGTAGAGGCAAGTCCCCAGGAACAGGTAGTAGCTCCAGGTCGGCACCGACAGCCAGCAGCCGATCCAGGCCCCCCGGGCGGCCGCCTTGTCGCTGGCCGCGGCGGCATAGCGCTGCACGTTGGTCTGATCGGTGCCCATCAGGTGCATCAGGATCATGAACTCGGCAAACAGGTAGGCCCAGAGGGTCTTCCCCTGCAGGCTCAGGGTGGGATCGCCCAGGTCGAACTTGTTGTCGGCGGCGGCCACCCGAATCAACTCGGAGAAGCCTCCGGGAATCTGCGAAAGGATGATGGGCAGGCAAACCAGGCCGCCGCCGATCAGGGCGATGCCCTGGAAGACGTCGGTCCAGATCACGGCCCGGAGGCCGCCCACCACGGTGTAGACCGATACCAGCACGCCTCCGGCCACGATAATGGCCGGCACCGAGTCTTCGCCCGTCCCCAGGATCGACTGGATGGCCAACGAGACCGTGTAGAGCACCATGCCGGTGCGGATGAAATGAAACAGAATGAAGGCGCCGCCGGCATACATCCGGGCCCAGAGCCCGAACCGCCGTTCCAGGTACTCGTAGGCCGAGCGCACCCGCGTCGACCGGTACATGGGAATGAACAGGTGGACCGCGATGGCGATGGCGGGGACGTAGCCGAAATGGGAAACGAAGTTCCGCCAGTTGCCCTCGCCGTAGGCGAAGGCCGGCAGCGCCAGAAAAGTGACCGAGCTGACGATGGTGGCCATCAGCGAGAACCCGATGACCCATCCCGGCATGGACCTGCCCGCCAGGAAATAGCCTTCGTCGGTCTGGCTGGACCGCGCCGAGCGCACGCCGATCAGCACCAGCACCGCGAAGCTGGCGCCCACCACCAGTTGATCCAGCAACCTGATTTCAATGCCGATCAAGTTCGTTTTCCCTCCGCCCCGCCCGGAAGACCCGCCGGCGGCGACAACCCCTGCCTTTTGGTCCAGCCTACCGGAACCCGCAGCCGGATTCAACGCCGTGTCAACATCATCGGGAGGTCACCCACCGCAAGCTTCCCAAAGGGTGCAGGCTGGCTCTCGGAGAGGTCACCCACCGGAAGCCCCCCACCGCACCATCCGAAGGACACCCCCCGGGAGCGCGGGCGTCCCGCCCGCATCCTCTCCCTCGGGTTGCCGCTCGGTCTCCCCGCGATGGGGCAGCCGGCTACCCCACCGGCGGGAATCGCATGGAGCCGGCCGAAACGGAGCCTGGCGCCGTTGCCGGTCGAGTCGGGTGGAGGAGATGGGCAAGGCTGCGGGAAGATGGGTATCGCGGTAGGAATCCGCATTGCTGGGGACCCCCCGCACAGATCCGGACGTGCGCAGCTAGCGCATCCGGCTCCTCCCTCAGGTGTTGACGAGCATTCGTCGGTCCGGCCATGGATGCCGGATTCCCAGTCTCGGCCAGTAGGTCGCCGCCAGTCGGTTCATCGCCTCCCAGCTATATCCGCCCTTCTGGGATCGTCGATTGATTGCTCGCATCCACAATCTCAGGACGTGGCTCGCAAAGCGTCTCAGATAGCGCAGGCTGGTCGGGACAGCAAAGTAGTTCAGCCATCCGTTCAACACTCGCCCCAGCCATTTGCCGGTCTTCCCGATGCCTTCATGCATCCGCCTGCTCAGCTCCTCCTTCACTCGCTTCAGGGTGCGCCTCATCCGTTTCGCTATCGGTTTGCGCCCCAGCCCGTAGCGTCCCTTCCGGTCCTTCCTGCAATAGTGCGTGAAGCCCAGGAAGTCGAACGTTTCCGGTCTCCCCTCCCCCCTCCTTCGTCGGTTCTCTGCCGCATACCGTCCGAACTCGATGAGTCGGGTCTTCTCCGGGTGCATCTCCAACTCGAACCGTCCGATTCGCTCCTTCAGGTCGTTGAGGAATCGCTCCGCATCCCGCCGGTACTGAAATCCCACCACGAAGTCGTCGGCGTACCGCACCATCAGGGTCTCGCCTTCGGCCTCGCGGGTCCGCCATTGCCTCTGGAACCAGAGGTCCAAACCGTAATGCAGGTAGACGTTCGCCAGGATCGGCGATATCACCGCCCCTTGCGGCGTCCCCTTCAGGTCGTCCCTCCACTCTCCATCCTCCATGACGCCGGCGTTCAACCACTTGGCAATCAACCGTATCACCCGCTCATCCCCGATGCGGTGCCTCAGAAACCGCAGCATCCAGTCCCGCGACACGTTGTCGAAGAATCCGCGTATGTCCGCGTCGATGATCCACCTGATCTTCCGCCGCCCGATCCCGACCGCCAGGGCGTCCAGCGCATCGTGCCCCCCTCGGCCAGGTCGAAACCCGTAACTGAACCCCAGGAACTCCGCCTCATATATCGGCGTCAGCAGGTTGTCCGCCACGGCCTTCTGGACGATCTTGTCCTCCAGCGCCGCCACGCCAAGCGGTCGTGTCCCGCCATCCGCCTTGGGTATCTTCACCCGCCGCGATGGCGTCGCCCGGTACGCTCCCCGCTGTACCCGGTCATGCAGGTCGACCAATCGATCTTCCAACCCAACCGCGTACTCTTTCCACGTCATGCCGTCCACGCCGGGGGCCGCCCACCTCTTCAACTCCCCGTAGGCTTTCCTCAACGCCTCCACCGTGATGTGGTGCAGCAGCGCCGTCAACCGACTCTTCGGTTCCCGTTCGATGAACTCCCGTATCCGGTCCGCCGCCTGGGACACGCTCCCCCGTCTCTGCGTCCGGCGCGTGCTTTGGCTTTCCGGCTTCCCTTCGGGTAAGGCCCTTCGCTCCACCGACTCCGCCGGGAATCTCTCCCCTTTGTTCGCCGGCTTCTCCACTACTATGGCCTCATCTGACTTCTTCATGCCGTGCATCTCCGGTCTCGGATCTCTCCTTCCCTTTGCGGTCCCGCCACGACTGACGGAACAGCATGAAGACCTCCCAGGTCCCGGTGAAGCGCTTACGTGCGTGCCTGGGTTCTAAGACACCGCGGGGCTCCTCTCCCCCTCACCTTGGCGGTGGAGCGGATCTTGCCTTCGGCTGCCCGCATGGCCTCGGCACCCCGGATGAGCGTGTTTTCGGTGCTCAATAGCCCTGCCCACACGCACCCCTGTCAACGCTTGACCCACACCCTCGCGGTTGTAGGCCCATGACTCGGGGCGGAAGTGGTGGTTAACCTTTCCTTCCCGCCGGACTTTCACCGGCTACGCTTCACCAGTTAGCCTGGCGCTCGCGGGCGGGACGCCCGCGCTCCCGGGGGAGCTTCATCCCATGACAGGGTCACGCCAAGAGAGCACAATCGCAGGACACTTCCGAGGTGAGGCCGCTTGTGGCTGAAGGAGGTCCATCAGGGGCCAAACAGCGTCAAGTTCGTGGGCTTGGCCGGCAGGTTGCCGCTTCTCAATCCTCGGCGTGTCTCGCAACGGAAGCCTGCCTTTCCGACAGACTTGACAGGTGCAAGGGAACGCCCTGCCGCATCACGGCCCGCCGGGCCTGCTGGCGAAGCCGATGTGATCTCGATTGCTCAACGAGCGATGGGGCTGCCGCCCCGATGCCGTTGTGCTGGAACGCCGGCAAGATCAAGGGTTCCGAAACCGCTGGGAGTCTCTCTCTCACCGAAGAAGAGGTGTCCTGCTTCGGTCTTGAACTCTGCTCCCCGTCCGTGGGTTTCGGCTGTCCTTCAGCGGGGAGATCGGGCAGGATTTCAATGAGGGTAATGCGCTTGGGAGTGATGCCCTTGGGACCAAGGGCTCTGTAGGTCAACACGGCAGCCCCGGTGGCAGCTCCGACCTCAAGTGCGTAGATTCCACCGGGCACCGAGCCGTCGAATCTTTGGCTTGCGAACACAATTAACGTACTCCCAACCAGAGTGGCAACGAATGCTCCCACGGCCCAGCCAATCCGTCTTGCCTCCCTCGCTGGCTTGGCTTTTTTGGAGCTGCGGACCTCGATTCGAGAGACGGCTTCTCTCGCAATCTCACTCTGTCCCTTGGGGTAATCGGGGCTCCTCTTGACCCATAAGACGATCGACGCCTCCGTCACCCTTCTGACTCGCCCCTTCACCCGTGCGCCCTCGGCCAGTTGGAGCGCAACTTTTTTGCCTCCGATCAACTTCCCCAGTTCGCCCCACCGGACCTGCAGGCGTTTTTCCGGTGCCGATCCCAGCAAGCTTCCGTTCATCATCAGAAGCACCGCCAGGACGCCAAGACTTCGCCGCAGCTTCATGTCATGACCCTCCGATCGGGTTCCCCAAACAGCGTCAAGTCCGTGCGCTTGGCCGGCAGGTTGCCTCTTCTCAATCCTCGGCGAGCCTCGCAAGGGGAGGCCGCCTTTCCGATAGACTTGACAGGTGCAAGGGAATGCCCTGTCGCATCACGGCTCGCCGGGCTTGTTGGCGAAGCCGCTCCGATCTCGATCGCTCAAGCAGCGATGGGGCTGCCGCCCCGATGCCGTTGTGCTGGAACGCCGGCAGGATCAAGGGTTCCGAAGCCACTGGGAGGCTCTCTCCCACCGAAGAAGAAGTGTCCTGCTTCGGGCTTGGACTCTGCTCCTTGTCCGTGGGTTTCGGCTGTCCTTCAGCGGGGAGATCGGGCAGGATTTCAATGAGGGTGATGCCCTTGGGACGAAGGGCTCTGTAGGTCAACACCGCGGCCCCGATGGAGACCCCGATATTCAGTGCGTAGACTCCACCAGGCACCGAGCCCTCGAATTTTTTGCTTGCGAGCACAACAGCCCTACACCCAACCATAGCGCCCGCGAATGCTCCCACGGTCAGGAAAATGCGTCTTGACTCCCCGCCTATCCTGACCATTTTGCGGTTGCGGACTTTGATTCGAGACACCGCTTCTCTCGGAATTTCGGCTTGGCCCTTGGGGTAAACCGCCGGGTTGCTGCTCCAATTGACCTTGACGACAAGCGAATCCCACGTCACCTTCCTGACCCTTCCCTTCACCCTTGCGCCCTCGGCCAATTGGAGGGCAACTGCTTCGCCATCGATCAACCTCCCCAGTTCGCCCCACTGGACCTGCAGCACCCCTTCCGGTTCCGATCCCAGCAAGCTTCCGTTCATCATCAGAAGCACCGCCAGGACGCCAAGACTTCGCCGCGGCTTCATGTCATGACCCTCCTATCGGGTTTCCCAAACAGCGTCAAGTCCGTGCGCTTCGCTGGGCAGATTGCCGCTTCTCAATCCTCGTCGTGCCTCTCAACGGGAAGCTGCCTTTCCGACAGACCTGACAGGTGCAAGGGAGTGCCTTGCCTCATCACGGCTCGCCGGGCCTGCTGGCGAAGCCGCTCCGGACTCGATTGCTCAACCAGCGACGGGATTCCCGCCCCGATGCCGTTGTGCTGGAACGCCGGCAAGATCAAGGGTTGCGAAGTCACTGGAAGACTCTCCCTCACCGAAGAAGAAGTGTCCTGCTTCGGCCTTGAACTCTGCTCCTTGTCCGTGGGTTTGGGCTGTCCTTCAGCGGGGAGATCGGGCAGGATTTCGATGAGGGTGACGCCCTTGGGACGAAGGGCTCTGTAGGTCAATACGGCAGCCCCGGTGGCGATTGCCAAACTCCCACCGAATTGGCGGTAGACCGTAGATGAACTCTCTCCCACCTCCCCACCGGTCAGAGCGAACATGCTTCCAGTTAGAGCGCCGACGAATGCTGCCACGCTCAGGCCAATGCGTCTTGCCCTCCTGCCTACCCTGACCAGGTTGGAGTTTCGGACCTCGATCTGAGACACGGCCTCTCTCGGAATCTCGGTCCTCCCCTTGGGATAAGCCGCCGGGTTGCTGGTCTTCTTCACCTTGATGGTGAGTGAGGTTGGCTCGACCTTCCCGACCCGCCCCTCCACCCTTGCACCTTCGGCCAGTTGGAGTGCAACTTTCTTGCCACCGATCAACTTCCCCAGTTGGCCCCACCGGACCTGCAGGCGTTTTTCCGGTTCCGATCCCAGCAGGGTTCCGTTCATCATCAGAAACACTGCCAGGACGCCAAGACTTCGCCGCAGCTTCATTTCGTGACCCTCCGATCGGGTTTCCCACACACCCTCAAGTCCGTGCGCTTGGCCGGCAGATTGCCGTTTCTCAATCCTCGGCGTACCTCGCAACGGGAGCCTGCCTTTCCGACAGACTTGGCAGGTGCAAGGGAACGCCCTGCCGCATCACGGCTCGCCGGGCTTGTTGGCGAAGCCTCTCCGATCTCGATTGTTCAACGAGCGATGGGGCTGCCGCACCGATGCCGTTGTGCTGGAACGCCGGCAAGATCAAGGGTTGCGAAGCCAATGGGAGACGATCTCCCACCCAAGAAGAAGCGTCCTGCTTCGGGCTTGAACTCTGCTCCTTGTCCGTGGGTTTCGGCTGTCCTTCAGCGGGGAGATCGGGCAGGATTTCGATGAGGGTGATGCCCTTGGGACGATGGGCTCTGTAGGTCAACACGGCGGCCCCGGTGGCGGCTCCGAACATCACAGCGTAGCCGACGCCTCCAGGCTCCGAGCGCAAGAAGCCTCCGCTCGCTGCTGCGAGCGCAACCACCATACTCCCAAACAGAGTTCCGGTGAACGCTCCCACGGTCAGGTCAATCCGTCTTGCCTCCCTGCCTCCCCTGACCAGGTCGGAGTTTCGGGCTTCGATTCGAGAGACGGCTTCTCTCGGAATCTCGGCCTGGCCCTTGCGATAAGCCGCTGGGTTGCTGCTCTTCTTCACCTTGATGGTGAGTAAGGTCGCCTCGACCTTCCCGACCCGCCCCTTTACCCTCGCGCCGTCGGCCAGTTGGAGTGCAACTTTCTTGCCACCGATCAACTTCCCCAGTTCGCCCCACCGGACCTGCAGGCGTTTTTCCGGTTCCGATCCCAGCAGGCTTCCGTTCGTCATCAGAAACACCGCCAGGATGCTGAGACTTCGCCGCGGCTTCATGTCACCACCTTCCGATGTGGCTTCCTCGCCAGGCACCAAACGCGCTCAAGCCCGCGCGCTTGGTCGGCAGGTTGCCGCTTCTCAATCCCCGGCGCGCCTCGCAACGGGAGGCCACCTTTCCGACAGAGCTGAAAGGTGCAAGGGAATGCCTTGCCGCATCACAGCTCGCCGGGCTTGTTGGCGAAGCCGCTCCGATCTCGATCGCTCAAGCAGCCATGGGGCTGCCGCCCCGATGCCGTTGTGCTCGAACGCCGGCAGGATCAAGGGTTCCGAAGCCACTGGGAGGCTCTCTCTCACCAACGCGGAAGTGTCTTGCTTCGGTCTTGAACTCTGCTCCCTGGCCGTGGGTTTCGGGGACTCTTCAGCGGGAGGGTCGGGCAGGATTTCGATGCGGGCGACGCCCTTGGGACGAAGGGCTCTGTAAGCCAACACGGCAACTCCGGTGGAGACTCCTGACATCACTGCGTAGATTCCACCGGGCACCGAGCCCTCGAATTGTTGGCTTGCGAGCACAACAGCCATATTGCCGACCAGAGCGCCGGCGAATGCTCCCACGGTCAGGGCAATGCGTCTTGACTCCTGGCCTATCCTGACCATTTTGCGGTTGCGGACCTTGATTCGAGACACCGCTTCTCTCGGAATCTCGGTCTGGCCCTTGGGGTAAGCCGCCGGGTTGCTGCTCCACTTGACCTTGACGACAAGCGAATCCCACGTCACCTTACTGACCCTCCCCTTCACCCTTGCGCCCGCGGCCAGTTGGAGCGCAACTGCTTTGCCACCGATCAGCTTCCCCAGCTCGCCCCACCGGATCTGCAGCAACCCTTCCGGCTCCGACCCCAGCAGGGTTCCGTTCGTCATCAGAAACACCGCCAGAATGCTGAGACCTTGCCGTAGCTTCATGTCATGACCCTCCGATCGGGGCGTCAAGTCCGTGCGCTTCGCTGGGCAGGTTGCCGCTTCTCAATCCTCGGCGTGCCTCGCAACTGGAAGCTGCCTTTCCGGCAGACCTGACCGGTGCAAGGGAACGCCCTGCCGCATCACGGCCCGCCGGGCTTGTTGGCGACGCCGCTCCGATCTCGATCGCTCAAGCAGCGATGGGGCCGCCGCCCCGATGCCGGCGGGCTTGAACGCCGGCAAGATCAAGGGTTCCGAAGTCACTGGGAGACTCTCTCCCACCGAAGAAGAAGCGTCCTGCTTCGGGCTTGAACTCCGCTCCTTGTCCGTGGGTTTCCGCGACCCTTCACCGGGGAGATCGGGCAGGATTTCAATGAGGGTGATGCCCCTGGGACGAAGGGCTCTGTAGGTCAACACGGCAACCACGGTGCCGATTCCAACACTCACGCCAAATTGAGCGTCGTTCGGCTCGCTCTCTTTAGCGTTGCCGCCGACCAGAGCATACACACTACCGATCAGAGCACCGACAAACACTGCCCCGGTCAGGCCAATCCGTCCTACCTCCCTTGCTTGATTGGCGTAGTGGGATCTGCGGACCTCGATCTGAGACACGGCCTCTCTCGGAATCTCGGTCCTCCCCTTGGGATAAGCCGCCGGGTTGCTGGTCCTCTTGACCTTGACGACAAGCGAATTCCACGTCACCTTCCTGACCCGCCCCTCCACCCGAGCGCCCTCGGCCAGTTGGAGCGCAACTTTTTTGCCGCCGATCAGCTTCCCCAGCTCGCCCCACCGGACCTGCAGGCGTTTTTCCGGTTCCGATCCCAGCAAGCTTCCGCTCATCATCACAAACACCGCCAGGATGCTGAGACTTCGCCGCGGCTTCATGTCATGACCCTCCGATCGGATTTTGCAAACAGCGTCAAGCCCGTGAGCTTCGCTGGGCAGGTTGCCGTCTCTCAATCCTCGGCGTGCCTCGAAACGGGAAGCTGCCTTTCCGGCAGACCTGACCGGTGCAAGGGAATGCCTTGTCTCATCACGGCTCGCCGGGCCTGCCGGCGAAGCTGCTCCTGACTCGATTGTTCAACGAGCGATGGGGCTGCCGCCCCGATGCCGTTGTGTTTGAACGCCGGCAAGACCAAGGGTTGCGAAGTTACTGGGAGACTCTCTTTCACCGAAGGAGAAGTACCCCGCTTAGGCCTTGAACTCTGCTCCCTGTCCGTGGGTTTCGGCTGCCCTTCACCGGCGGAATCGGGCACGACCTCTACGATGGTGACGTTCTTTGAATGCCGAGGCAGGTTCATCAACACGGCAACGGCCGCGCCAATTGCGATACCTCCCCATATTGCAGGAACACCCGATCCCTCGTCGGGTCCCACTGCAATCAAAATCAAAGAGCCTCCCGCAAAGGCCCCCATGGCGGCTCCAATGGTCAGCGCAGTCTGTTTCAGCCTGTTGGCAGCCTCTCGGACCTCGATCCCGGAAACGGCTGCTCTCGGAATCTGCATCGTTCCCTTGGGGTAAGCCGCCGGGTTGCTGCTCTTCTTGACCCGGACAACGAGCGCGTTAGCCATCACCTTGCGGACACGTACCTCTACCCGGGCTCCCTCAACCAGACGGAGCGCTACCCTTTTGCCCTGGATCAAGGCTCCCAGGTCGCTCTCCCGGACTTGCAGAAGCATCTCCGGCTCCGAGCCCAGCAAGCTTCCGTTCGTCATCAGAAACACCGCCAGGATGCTGAGACTTCGCCGCAGCTTCATGTCATGACCCTCCGATCGGGTTTCCCACACACCCTCTAGTCCGTGCGCTTGGCCGGCAGGTGGCCGCTTCTCAATCCTCGGCGTACCTCGCAACGGAAGGCGGCCTTTCCGACAGACCTGACAGGTGCAAGGGAACGCCCTACCGCATCACGGCTCGCCGGGCTTGTTGGCGAAACCGCTCCGATCTCGATCGCTCAAGCAGCGATGGGGCTGCCGCCCCGATGCCGTTGTGCTCGAACGCCGGCAAGATCAAGGGTTTCGAAGTCACTGGGAGACTCTCTCTCACCGAAGAAGAAGCGTCCTGCTTCGGGCTTCGACTCTGCTCCCTGTCCGTGGGTTTGGGCTGCCCTTCGCCAGGGGAATCGGGTACGACCTCTATGAGGGTGACGTTCTTTGAACGCCGACGCAAATTCATCAACACGGCAGCGAACGCGCCACTTGCGATACCTGGGCCAATTGCAGCAGCGTTCAACACCCAAAGATCCTTGCCCCCGACTCCGTGGGGTCTTACTGCGACCGAAATCCAGGCGCCTCCCACAAAAGCGCCCAAGGCGGCTCCAATGGTCAGCGCAGTGTGTTTCACCACGTTCTTGTTGAGGTCTCGGACCTCGATCCCGGAAACGGCTGCTCTCGGAATCTGCATCGTTCCCTTGGGGTAAGCCGCCGGGTTGCCGGTCTTCTTCACCTTGATGGTGAGTGAGGTCGCCTCGACCTTCCCGACCCGCCCCTCCACCCTCGTGCCGTCGGCCAGTTGGAGTGCAACTTTTTTGCCGCCGATCAGCTTCCCCAGTTCACCCCACCGGACCTGCAGGAGTTTTTCCGGTGCCGATCCCAGCAAGCTTCCGTTAATCATCACAAACACCGCCAGGACGCTGAGACTTCGCCGTAGCTTCATGTCATGACTCTCCGAGGTGGTTCCCCAAACAGCTTCAGGTCCGTGCGCGTGGCCCAGCAGGTTGCCGCTTCTCAATCCTCGGCGTGCCTCGCAACTGGAAGCTGCCTTTCCGGCAGAGCTGACAGGTGCAAGGGAACGCCCTGCCGCATCACGGCTCGCCGGGCTTGTTGGCGAAGCCGCTCCGATCTCGATTGTTCAACGAGCGATGGGGCTACTGCCCCGATGCCGTTGTGTTTGAACGCCGGCAAGACCAAGGGTTGCGAAGTTACTGAGAGACTGTCTCCCACCAATGCGGAAGTGTCCTGCTTCGCGCTTGAACTCTGGTTGTTGTTTGTGGGTTTCGGCTGCCCTTCAGCGGGAGGGTCGGGCAAGATTTCGATGAGGGTGATGCGCTTGGGAGTGATGCCCTTGGGACCAAGGGCTCTGTAGGTCAACACGGCAACCCCGGTGGCGGCTCCGAACTGCAGTGCGTAGATTCCACCGGGCACCGAGCCGTCGAATCTTTCGCTTGCGTACACAATTAACGTACTCCCAACCAGAGTGGCAACGAATGCTCCCACGGCCCAGCCAATCCGTCTTGCCTCCCTCGCTGGCTTGGCTTTTTTGGAGCTGCGGACCTCGATTCGAGAGACGGCTTCTCTCGCAATCTCACTCTGTCCCTTAGGGTAATCGGGACTACTCTTGACCCATAAGACGATCGACGCCTCCGTCACCCTTCTGACTCGCCCCTTCACCCGTGCACCCTTGGCCAGTTGGAGTGCAACTTTCTTGCCACTGATCAACTTCCCCAGTTCCCCCCACCGAACCTGCAGGAGTTTTTCCGGTTCCGATCCCAGCAGGGTTCCGTTCATCATCAGAAACACCGCCAGAACGCTGAGACTTCGCCGCAGCTTCATGTCATGACCCTCCGATCGGGTTTCGCTTCAATCGACAATCAGATCGAGCGTGTACTCATCCCCCGGTGAACCCTCTTCCGACAAGACCCGTTCCTTCTTGACGGGCGTCTTGCCCGGTACATAAACGATCACCGCCGCTGTTCCGGCCGGCAGGCCCTTGAACGCGTAGGCCCCGTCGGGACCGGTGACGGTGCGCTGGTTCAGCAAACGCGCATGGAGCCGGGAAAGCCCCGCGGCGGCGGCAGTCTCCGAGCCCGGCAACAGGCGCAGCCTGACCGCGGCCCCACGGTGCGGATTGGCAGCCGAATCGGTGACGGCTCCTTCTACGACGAATCCGATCTGCCCTACAGTTACCAGGACGCCCGACTTCTGGTCGCCGTCCAGAGTCAAGGAACGGGTGGCCCCCGGGAGCCGCTCGGCCGTGGCGGCCTCCACCACAAAGCCCTTGCCACGCGCGACGACCGGCAGGGTAAAGTAGCCGAAATCGTCGGCCTGAATGCCGCCCACCTCGTCGTGAAAAAAGTGCCTGCGCAGCTCGCCGGGGTAGCGCACCTGAATCGTCGCTCCTCCAACCCCGTTTCCCTTCTCGTCGACCACGCGGCCCGTGACCGACCCGGCGGGCCGTAGACGAAAATTGAGGTTGAGTTCGGCAACGGTCCCCGTGGTGTTGAGCGCAACTTCCGAAGAGGCGTGGCCCTCGGCCTTGGCCACCAGGAGTTGGTCGGCGGTTCGGTCCGTGTCGAACGAGAACGCCCCCTGACCGTCGGTGTGGTAACTCCGAATCGCGACCGCGCTTCCGCCCCGAATCAGGATCAGGTCTCCCTGTAAGGCGGTTCCTCTGACGGAGGCAATGGTCCCCTTCACCGTCACCTGCGCCTTGGCTGCGGGGACAAATTGCAGAGCAAGCACAACGCCCAGGCACAGAAGCACAAAGAGCTTCATTCTCATCGTGTTCATAAGTCACCTCCTTTATGTGTCGGCCCTCACTTGCAGTCGTAAATAGGGTCGTTTATCGCCAGCCGGGCACACGCGCCAAAACGGTCCACGAACCGGCCAGATTCCACTTTGGTAGCCGCCCTTGCATTGACCCGAGCCGGCGTTGGCGGCGAATCGTAGCGGTTGGGCGACACCCAGGATGAAGTGGCTGAGTCGCAGGACATGGCCGTGCAGGTCAGGCTGACGGTGACCGAGGGGAAATACATGCTTTGAACGAGTTCGTCATCGTCATTTTTGTCAAGCTCGTACAAGGTCATCCAATTGCTGTTGGTGAAACTGGAAAGTCTGGCGCAGCCTCCGGCGTCACAAATCCCGTCAGCGTTGGAGTCGGTCGGACAACTGGTGTTCATCCAGATTTCGGTGGCCCCGTGGGTGTTGTCGCCAAGGGGTGACACCTGTTGCGTGCAGCCGTTGCTGTTGTACAAGGTGCAGTTGGGAGGCGCCCATTTAGGCCATGTCGTGCAGCTATTCCACTGATACCAGGGGGCCTTGCAATGCTGTTTACAATTTCCATCGTTATCGCAGGCCCAGTGGGTTTTACACCACCCCTGGAACTGGTGGCCGTCGACCTTGTGCCCGACGTTCGAGGTCACGCCCCAGTTGCCAAAGGGTGCCGAGTGTATCCCACTACATTCAGTATAGACCTGCTCTATGACTTTTCTGTTCTTGTTCCAGCCGGAGTACCTGATTTTGCACCACCCCTGCGCCGCCATGTCGGCGGCCAAGACTCCCAGCAGAACCGCGGACACCCCAATGGCCATCCATACGCGTTTCATCTCTCCCTCCTTTCCGGCCAAGGCCACAAGCAAGACCACTGACTGAGAGACCGGTCATTCACCGGTCTGCTGAGTTTGCAATGCCAACAACGCTTCAACTTCCGATTCGAGCTGCGATGGGGACTGCAGCCGCCGGCCGTTGACGAACAGCGTGGGTGTCCCCATGACACCGGCGCGGCCGGCGAGGGAGCGATCGGCTTGCACGGCCGCGCCCGAACTCTCGTCCCGTAAACAGGCTTCGAACGGCCCCAGTTCCAGGCCGAGTTCCTCGGCGACCGACACCACCCCTCGAGGGCTCATGTCCTGACCTTCTCTGTACAATGCGTCGTGAAATTCCCAGAAGCGCCCTTGCCTGTCGGCGCAGACCGCCGCCTTCGAGGCCCCGAAGGCGTGTCGATGCCGGTCCAGGGGAAAGTGCTTGTAGACCCGCCGCACCTCGTTGGGCCACCGCTCCAGGACCTTCTGGAGGACCGGCTGCAGCTTTCGGCAAAAGGGGCACTCGAAGTCGCTGAACTCCACAATGGTGACTCGAGCCTCCGGCGGACCCAGGGAGGGGCCTGCCTGGGGCTGCAAGTCGATGTCGGCTGGGGACCCTTCAAGCAGGAAGTTCCGCACCTTGGCCGACCCGCGGAGCTTCGAAAGCAGTTGCTTCAAGGCATCCGCCCGGCGGTTGTCCTCCAGCGCCCGCCGGATTCGATACTTGGCTTCGGATTCCAGCACGGCCGGGAAACGGTGCTTGCTCTTCTCATAGGCTGCGTCCACCTCACCCTCGGAAACCGTGACGCTCTCCACCTTGACCTTGAGGAAGCCGTTGGCGTCCAGGCCTTCGACTCGCGCCGCCTGCCGCAACAGCAGGTTGTTGATCAGTTGGTCGAGCATCGACCGCTTGATTTGCTCCAACTGTTGGTTCATTTGCTCGACTTCGTTTTGAACGGCCTCCTCAAGCTGCTCCGTCGTGATCGCCTCCCCGTTGACGTGGGCTGCGATTCCGTCGCGAGGCGGTCCCTCCCGGGCTTCAGCCGGCTGCACCGCCAGCAGTGACAACCAGCCGACAGCGGCTGCCGCTACGATCCATTGCGCCGGTTTCCGGCAGTTCGCCATGGCGCGACTACCCCGGCTTCCGTTTCCGAAGAAGTGGTGGGGCGGCGGAATGGCGGCCGCCAGAGGTGCATCGCTCTTCATGACGTTCCTCCCTTCGTTTCCTGTCCGGAGCCTTGCTGCATGATTCCCCTGCGCTCGTTGCCCGGACTCTGCTCCGGGCCCGGTTTTCGCCTTCTACCCCTATAAACAATCGAAACGGCAGTTGGTCACAACTTTTTTTTCAAGGGGTGGGTTCAGGACCGTGGGGAGTCTTTGGGAGACAGCGCCCGACGGCGGGCGTCGAGGCGGCCCTGGAGCAGGCGGACGGCGCGGTTCAGGCGGGTGGAAACACTCGATCGGGAGATATGAAGACGTTTGGCGGTCTCACCGGTGGTGAGGCCCTGGTTCAGGCGCAAGTCGACGATTTCTCGGTAGGTGTCCGGCAGCATCGGGATCATTGCCGCCAATAAGGCCAGCAGTTCCCTTTCCTGAGCGAGCGCTTCCGGACCGGGGCGAAAATCGACTTCTTCGCGAGAAGCCACTTCGCCGCGCCGCTCCCGCTGGCTGCGGACGTTCCGGGCAGTGTTGGCAACGATCGTGTGCACCCAGGGGCAGGCCTTGGGCCCTTCAAAGCGGGCATGCTTGACGGACTGGAGGATCCTGATCCAGCTCTCCTGAAGCACGTCTTCGGCCAGGCCGTCGTCGCCGGCAATGCGCCGGGCCACGGGCAAGAAGCGCCGGGAGCAGCAGACGATCCAGGCTTCGGGGTCTCTTTCCAGGAGGGCGCAGTCCCGGGCGGCTCGCTTGAGCTTCGGGGTGGGAAGAATGTGGAAATCGTCGGGCATCAGGTCTTGCTCTTGCCGCCGGCAGGGTTCACGGGGACCAGCCACGCCCCGCAGGAGAAAAAAACTTTGGTCGCTCCAAATTTCCGTCTGACAAAGCGATGATGGCTTTCTCCGTCAACTCAGGAAGCGGAATCGATGTCTTCCATGCGCGTCGTTGAGGACGTATTATACAAAAATAACGTGTATTTATCGTGAACATTCACGTCTTTATTGTGTTTATTGTGACTTCGTGGTCCGACGGGTCGAGGTGTTGGGTGGGGTTGGGCGGGACTCGAAACCGGCTTCCCCATCGAGCCGACAGGGCATTGGGTGGGGTAGGGCGGAGACCGGGGAAACGCAACCTGCCGGACCAGGCTCGAGGATTCTGGGGGGATCAGAGGGATATCTGCACGAAGATACTGGAAGCGATTACCCGTGCGTTGGAATCTCTTGCGCTAACGCCGCGGCCACACCAGGGCGCCCAGCGGTACTGAGGCCAGGACCGCCCAGACCAGGGCCGCCTCCTCCAGTCCCGCCTGTCCCCGGGCGAGCGCCTGCAATCCGGCCAGCAGGCCCACCGCCATGCCGGCTACAACCCGGGCCGAAGAAAGGGGTTTCCCGGTGGCGTCGGCCACGGACGTCACCCTGCGGGTTCGCCACATCGTCAGGCCGTAGGCGGCAGCGACGATCAGGAGCGGCCCGGCCGCGGTTGCCGGCAGAGTTTCCGGCATCCACCACGGTCCCTGCCCGTCCAGGGAGAGCCCGGCGGCCACCAGGCAGATGCCGGCGAAAATCCAGTGACGGCGAAAACGCTCCTTCATTGAAGCGTCCAGCCCAAAGGCCAGGGCGCCGATCAGTCCCAGTCCGGGATAGGGACCGGACCAGGTCCCCCAAACGGCAAGCGCCGCCACGAATGCCGAATCGACATTTTGGGCCGGCAGACCGACGCTGCGGTTGACGATGCGCACCAGGAACTCGGCCGCAAACACGAGCACCAGGCTGGAGGATTCCACGGTCAGGAAAGCGCTGAAGGTCAGCAGCATGCCCAGGAAGGCAAGCCGTTCCAGATCGGGAGCCAGCTCTCGCGCAAACGACCAGCCGGCCACCGCCGCCGCCGTCCCGAACAGAGCCGATAGCGCGATATCCGACAACCCGCTTCCCCGCCACAGGGCCATGGCGCCCGCAACGCCGGCGGCCGCCGGCAGCAGGAGCAGGACGGCGCGGTTGGTGGGATAGTGGGGATCGAGGACCCGAGCGATGGAGGTGAGGCGATAGAGGAGATTCACGAGTTCCTGCCGGGCGGGGTCAAGGCGACGCCCACTCTACTTGCAACTTTTGTCTCAATGGAACCGCGCCGCGAGTTTACAATGGCTTGCCTGTCTTGGTCCGGCACTCGAGGTCGACCCCGTCCGGGCGTGAAGTGTCGGCAGGGATCGGTAGCCTCAATCACTTGAGGAATTGTCCACGAGGGACCGACAAGAGTCATCCACAAAGAAAAACGGCGAACCACGAATGGACACGAATGAACACCAATAAACGGATTGATGAGGGAGCCTTTTGCAAGATCCCCAATCCGGAATGACATGGAGGCGGCAAAGGGGAAGGGCTGTAGGCTCCGGCATTCACCACAAAAAGCACAAAAGGCACAAAATGAGTTGCTTGATTTCGAGTCTTGACGATCGGAGGGTTCTTTTTTGTGTTTTTGTGCCTTTTGTGGCCATTCCCAGAAAAGATCCCGCTGTCGAATTTTGCAAACGCTTCGAGGTGTTGATAGGGGGGTGTGACAACCGTTACCGAGGGGGCATCTACGAAGGACACGAAGTCATACCGGAGCAACAAAGTTGCAGAAGCACTTGGGCGCCGCTTGTCATTGAATGAGTTCCATCTGCATTTGTGTCTATTCGTGTCCATTCGTGGTTCGTCTTTTGTTTAAGATCGGCCGATTTCACGCAAATGATACGCACCGCAGGGCCGGGGGCCGGCTTGTCTGACGCGCCTCTGTTTCACCCTGCATGATCCGTCCCGTCGTATGGGACGACGTCCGGCTAACCAGCTTCGTTCAAGGTCGCCCCATGGTTGCCTTCCTGGACTTCTTCTTCATGGTCTTCCATACCGTTCAGATCGTTTTCAACCTGACGGGATGGATCTGGAAGCGCACGCGCCGCTTCCACCTGGGGTTGATGACCTTGACCCTCTTTTCCTGGTTCGGCCTGGGATGGTTCTACGGCTTCGGCTACTGCCCCAGCACCGACTGGCACTGGCAAATCAAGGAGGCCCTGGGCGAGACCGGCCTTCCGAACTCGTTCATCAAGTACTACATGGACCTGCTGACCGGCAAGGATTGGGACCCGGACCTGCTGGATGCCTCGGTGGTATTCTTCGGCGTGGCGGCCCTGGGGATTTCGGCCTGGGTCAACTGGCGGGATTGGAGGAGGGCTCGCCCATCCGAACTTGGCCCGCCTCCCACCGCGGGCTAAACCGTCAGGCAGCGGTCGCGGGCAGCCACCTCCCAGCGCTCGCGGATGCGTCCCCGGCTGACCACCACCACTTCCTTGTTCAGGGCGGTGGTGGGACAGATATGCCAGGGTATGGCCGCCAGCTCGTCTCCCGGGCGCAGGGTCCCGGCCCGAGAGGTTTCGATCACCAGGTGCTCTTCGTTCTGCAGGACCAGCCTGGCGTCGGGCAGTTGGGGGAAGACCGCCCGCGTTTCCATGGGTTGGTCGGAGGCCACCGCCTTGTAGCCCAGGTCCAGGGTGACCCGGTTGGCTCCCGGCAGGCTGATGACGCGGGTCAGGACGACCGCCGCCGGCACGAAGGGAAGATCGGGAAAGCCGGTTCCATATCCGGCGTCGTGGAAGATGCAGGCGCCCGGGCTGAGCTCGATGGCCGGATGCTCCATGCCGGCATAGACGGGAAAGGTCACCGACCCTCCGCAGACCAGGCGCGGCACCTCCCGGCCGGCAGACATCAACTCCCGGCGAAAGCCGTCCACCTCCCGGAACTGCTCCTTCACCGCGGCCGTCCGCTCCGCCAGCGACGGATGGCGCAGGTGGCCGTCGTAGACGTGGAATCCCCCCGCCCGCAGCCCGGGGCTTTCGGCGATCTGTGCGTAGAGCCGGCGGGCGCGGTCGCCGACCGGAAGGCCGGTGCGCTGCTGGCCGGTATCCAGGTCCAGCAGCACCTCCACCTGTTGCCCGGCCTCGGCCATGGCCCCGGACAGGTTCTCCACCGGTTCGGGGTGGTCGGCGATCGCCAGGAAGCGGACCTGCGGAAAGGCTTGCACGAAGCGCACGGCCCGCTCGATGTTGCGCCCCACCAGGTGGTAAGCCAGCATGATGTCGCGCGCGCCGGCTTGGGCCAGCATTTCGCATTCGGCAAAGGTGGCCGCCTTGAATTTGTCGATTCCCTGCTGCATTTGCAGTTGGACGACCTCGCGGGTCTTGTGGGTCTTGACGTGGGGCCGCAGGCGGGCCGGATCTCCGGCCATCGCCACCATCCGGTCCAGGTTTTCCCGGACCAGCTCCAGAAAGACCACCAGCGCCGGCGTTGCAAGCTGCCGGCTGTCCTCGATGCGGTATCGATCGGGCATGCGGCCTCCCTACGCCGAGGACTCGGCGGCGCGGGCGCGGTCGACCTCTCCGGTCTTCACCAGCAACAGCAGGAGGATCGGGGCGACGGTGGCGATACCCGCCAACCCCAACGCCCACTGGTAGGACAGCAGGTGGTCGGCCGCGCCGCCCTGCAGCCCGAGCAACCACTCACGCAGCGGGCCGGCCAGCCAGTTTCCAATGAGGTGGGAAACGTTGGACAGCGTCATGTAGGTGGTGAACACCGTTCCCGCGGCCACGGTCCAGGAGATCCTCATGGCCATGGAGAGGAACCCGACCGACCCGATGGCCGCCAGGGTCTCGAAGGAAAGCACATAGGACAAGGCGAACCAGCCCTGGTTCCACAGGCCGGGAAATCCCGCAAAGGCCATGGCCGCCGCCCCAAAGCCGACATAGCCGACGGCAAGGATCAATCGCCTCCCGTAGCGGTCGGCCAGGTAGCCGCCTCCCACGGCGCCCAGGATCACGGGAGCCATGGCATAGAGGCCGGTGGCTGTGGATAGTTCCACATGCGTCCAGCGCGGACTCAGGTGCTGGGTGTAGAGCGTGGTGGCCAGCACCTCGTTGACTCCCAACCCGATCAGCTTCGCCAGCGTGTACAGGATGAAGACCCAGGTGGTCGTCAGCGAAAACGCCCGAAGAACGTTGCGCAGGGTCCCCAGCGGGTTACGTACGCTCCGAACGGCGGAGGAGGCGGCCCGGCCGGCGCTCCAGGGGAACCGCTTCTCGCCGGGGCGCTCCAGGAAGACGATGGGGACCAGCATGATGGCCAGCAGCAGCAGCACCTGAACGGCCGCGCAGGCCTCCAGGCCCCCGGCGTCGATCACATGGGAAAGGCTCCAGGCGCCGATACCCTTGCCGATGAGCTTGCAGCTCCACATCAGGCCGTTGGTCAGTCCTTGCTCCCGGGGAGGCAGAATGTCGACCGCCAGGGCGTCGGTGCAGACGTCCTGCAGGGAGGCGAAGCAGTTGTGCAGGAAGTACACGTAGAGGATGAACTTCAACTCCTGGGAGGGATCGGCGATGCCGATGAACCCCAGCAGCGTCAGGGCCATCACCAGTTCGGAACCGATGATCCAGGGCCGTCTTCTGCCCATGGAGCGGATGGTGAAGCTGTCCATCAAGGGGGCCCAGATCAGCTTGAAGGACCAGGGCACCAGGATGATGGCCTTGAGGTTGCCGATATCGCTGTCGGGAATCCGGTAATTGTCGGAGAGGTAGTTTGGCAGCGTCGTCAGCATGAACCCCCAGGGAATCCCCTGGGCGAAATAAAGCGCGCACAGCGTTACCGTTCGCTGCCATCGAGTGTCGACCAAGGCCATGGAAAAGGATCTACCTCCTGGGTGTCTCGAGAACAAGCCCCTGCAAAGCAGCCCAAACTCTACCAGCCGCCTACCCTTCCCGCAAGCGACAAGCCCGCCACTACTCCTTCACCACGTAGATCGGGCTGGACCAGGCCATGTGCCCGTCCTCCTGAACCACTTTCACAAAGATGGGATTGTCCCCCCGGCGGCAGTCGCCGGCGGGAAGCCTGCAGGTGAACTCGCAATCAACCGGGCCGGCGGCGGCAGGCAGCCGGTAGAGCGAGATGCGCTTGTCCAGGCCGCCCAGGGGCCAGGTCCTGCCCTCCACCCCCAATCCCTGGAGCCCCGCCTCGAGACAGGTCTGGCGGGTATCCACCCGGATTTGGCCGGCTTCCGGACGGTCCAACTCCAGGATCAGGCCGGCCACCCCGCCGGTGGTGACGGATTCCCATTCGAGCCGGGTGGGGCCGGCTTGCCGGCAGGGACGATCGGGATTGTGGAAATTGAGGGCGGTCACCCCCTGGACCCGATTGCCGGACAGGGTCAATGACCCCTTCCAGTCGACCTGCCGTCCTCGCCCCCGCACCTCGGCTCCCTCCCAGAGCAGCTTGATCCGGCTGGAAAGATCGGCGGCCGTATAGGTTCGGAAACACTCCACCACCTGCGTTCCGTTGCGAACCTCCACCCGCTCGATGGGGGCGGTTCCGCAGACCCGGATGCGAAACTCGGGATCCGAACCGGATTCAAGGGGGAGCAGGCTCCCTATCGGAATTCCATCCCCGGCTTCGACATCCAGGTATATGCGGGCGCCGGTGGTTGCGTAGACCCGCCGGGCCCGGTAGGCCTCCCACACGCTTTGGCGGGTCAGGCTCCGGGCCAGAACGCAGGTGAGCCCCCCGTAGCTGCCGAAGTTGCCGGCCCCGGGATAGCTGGCTCCGGGGCGGCCCTTGTGTCCGTCGGAATTGGCCACGATCGCCAGGCGGTGCCCTTGGGCAAAGGCGTCCGCCAACATCCATTCGAAAGTCCCCCAGGCCGAATGAACCTCCACCGCCCATTCCAGCCCGGGGTGGTGGCGGCTCAGGTCGGCGAAGCGTCCCCCGACGTGGGGGATGACCATCACCTCCCTCCCGCAATCCCGCAAGCGGGCAAACAAGTCCTCCACGGTCGGGCAGCAGGGCTCGCGGGCCTGGCCCGGGGAAAGCAGGGCGCGGGAGCTGCGGCCGATGGGGCCGCCTTCTTCCCTGAAGATCACGTTGCGGTCGCCGCCCAGGGCGGTATTGCCGCTCCATTCCCAGCCGGGAAAAGTCACCAGGCGCTCCGGTTCATGGAACTTGCGGGTGGTGGCCTGGATCTTCCTCCAGAAGCCGTCAGTGATCTGAAAGTCGTTGCCCTGGTGGGAGCAGATGTCCAGGAAGGCGACGTCGCGGGCAAAGCGGAAGTAGTCGCCGATGGAATTGGTACCGATGGTTTCCTCGCTCTGGCCATGGAGATCGGCCCAGTATCTCCCGAACCGCTTCCCTCCGCCGACCCGGATGGGATTGGTCCGCCCCGCCAGACCGGTTCGGCTGTCTTTCACGGAAAGGCTGTAGTTTCCGGGCTCATCAAAAGCGGGGAAGACCGTTTGTCGCGGGCGTCCCACCGGATTGCCCCAACGATCCTCCAGCTTGCTCCGGACCGGAATCGGCTCACCGGCGGCGGCCAGGGTGGGAGCCACGGCCACCAGGCGCACGGGCTTGCCGGCCACCACCCGGAACCTGGGAGAATCGGGCAAGCGGTCGAAGGAATAGGTGGCGAAACGGTCGACAAGCACTCGCAACTCAAAGGTCTTTTCAGCGAAGGTCTGAATTCGCCAGCCGGGCGAGCTGCGGCTGCGGTCTCCCAGCGTCAGGTCGATCCGATCCCCTTGGCGCAGGAACCCCTGCACGACTTTCAGGTGAAGCGTCCTGCCCCAGGGCCTCAGGTTGTCCTTGGGGTCGTAGCGCAACTGGAGGCGGGCGCCATTGGATGCCCGGGCGGTGGTGTAGTTGGGGGCGTCGGGCCGGTCGAACTGGGGCACGCCGCAGTCGGTGGCGTAGCGCATGGCCACCTTGATGGAGCCGGTGTCGTCGATGCCGTAGAAGCCGGCCGTATAGGTCAGCCGGCAGGTCCGGTAGCTGCCGGCCACCACCCGGCCGCGCAGGCTGCAGCTCACATGCCCGAGAGATTCGGCACTGGTTTTCACCATCTGGTTTCCTCAACCAACGATCCACGGACGAACTTATCCTGGCCGAAGGCTGTATTCTATAGGACAATAGCCGTCCGGGCGTCTCGCGGAACGCCACCCCGAAAAGTCTCCAATGATTCCACGAATCTTCTTCCCCCTGCTGCTGGCGGGGCTGATCGCCTGCAGGCCCATGGCCGCCGAAGACCCTCTCCTGGTGCTGGACCGCCCGATGCCCCCGCCGGCCTGGGCGCTGATGGAGCGCGAGCTGCTGCGCCTCAACTCCGAGGCCTGCGAGGTCTTCGCCGCCAAGTACGTGGATGAGCGGGGCCACCTCCTGCACACGCCCCGCTGGGGTACTCTGGACGGACCCGACGACGCCATCGAGACCTTTCACAACTGGACGCTGCTGCATGCGCTGGGGGCCTCCGACTCCGTCCTGGAGCTGTTCAAGAAGGCACTGGAGGGACACCTCCACCAGTATGGCCAGCTCCGGACCACCCTGACCGACCTGGCCCGGGAGGGCGCCTACCACCGGGAATTCATCACCATGTCGGACTGGTTCCATACCGGGGAGGGGATGCGGGGATTCATGTTCCAGGGGCTCTCCGAACCGGGTTCGCCCCGCCTGCGGGAGCGCATGAAGCGCTTCGCCGGACTCTACATGAACGAGGACCCCGAAGCGCCCAACTACGACCCCGAGCACCGGATCATCCGCAGCATCTGGAACGGCAGCAAGGGCCCCATGCTCCGCAAGGCCACCACCTACGATTGGGTGGGAGACCCGGTCCCGGGCCGCTTTCACCTCCTGCACAGCCCTTTCGGCCGCAGCAGGATGCTGGACCTGGAAGAGGCCTACCCCAAGATGCTGGCCCACTGCGACGAATACCTCGACAGCGTGGGCGACCATCCGCTCAACCTGGCGGCCACCAACCTGGCCCTCAACGCCTACATGCTCACGGGGGAGCCGAAGTACCGCGAGTGGGTCCTGGAGTACGTGGGCGCCTGGAAGGAGAGGATCGAGGCCAACGGGGGCAACATCCCCACCAATATCGGCCTGGACGGCGCCATCGGCGGGGAGCATGGCGGCCAGTGGTACAAGGGAACCTATGGATGGAACTTCACCATCTTCGACGGGGAAATCGAGCGGATCGCCCACCGGAACACCTTTGCGGCCGGCAGTTGGCCGGGTTTCGGCAACGCCTACCTCCTGACCGGCGATGCCGGCTACATCGACACCCTGCGCCGCCAGATGGACAACATCTACGCTCAGAAGAAGGTCGTCGACGGCCAACTCATGGTTCCCCAGATGTACGGAGACCCCCGCGGCTACAAGTTCAGCGGCCGGGAGGAGTGGTACCGCTGGACAACCAACCTGTTCATCGACCGCCTGATGGAAATCTACCTGTGGTCGATGGACCGCAAGGACCTGGAGCGCCTGCCCAAGACCGGTTGGATCGGCTTCCTGGAGGGAGCCGACCCGGGGTACCCGGAGAAGGCTCTGCGAGAAGACTTCGAGAGCCTCCGCGCCGTCATGCAGGGCATCGCGGAGGATCCGACCACGCCCGAGACCCGGTTGGCCGACTGGCTCCTGGATCTCAATCCGGCCAGGACCGGCAACCTGGTCAACCTGATGCTCGGCGGCCACCTGGCCGGCAGGATCTGGACCCTGCACACTCGCGTTCGCTACTTCGATCCGGAGCGCCGGAGATCGGGCCTGCCCCGGGACGTGGCGGCGCTGGTCGAAAAGCTGACGGGAGACAGCCTGACCCTGACCCTGGTGAACACCGGTCCGCTGCATTCCCGCGACCTGATCGTGCAGGCGGGGGCCTACGCCGAGCACCGGTTTCAGAGCGTGACCCTCAACGGGAAGACCACCCCCATCGAGAGGTCGTCGATCCGGTTGCGACTGAAACCCGGCTGCGGCAGCCGCCTGGTCTTTTCCATGCGGCGCTATGCCAACCGACCCAGGCTGGCCATGCCCTGGGATGCGCCATAGGGAGGCCAGCCGGCCTGTCAATCCCCGGCCGGAAGTCTCACGGCCCGGATGCGATTGTTGGCGTGGTCGCTGATGAACAGGAGGTCGTCGCCGCAGAGACAGAGCCCCAGCGGTTCGTTGAGGCGAGACGCCGTCGCCGGCCCGCCGTCCCCGGAGTCACCGCCCTCCCCGCAGCCCGCCACCGTCTCCAGCAGGCCGTTTGGAGTGATGCGCCGCACCCTGTGGTTGTGGCGGTCCGAGAAATAGAGGGCGCCGTCGCGGCCGATGGCCAGGCCGCCGGGCGCATGGAGGCGGGCCTTCAGGGCCGGGGCGCCGTCTGGAGAAAACCCTGCCTCGCCGCTGCCGGCCACGGTGCTGATGCGGCCCTGGCGGTCTACCCTGCGGATGACGTGGCAGGTGGAGTCGGTGAAGTAGAGGTTTCCCGCGGCGTCGAAGCGGATGGCCGAGGGCGAACCGATGCGGGCTTGAAGGGCCGGGCCGCCGTCGCCGCTGTAGCCCGGAAGACCGCAGCCGGCCAGGCTCTCGATGATTCCGCTGGATCGATCGATCCTGCGGATTCGTCCCGCTTCCCCGTCCCCGACATAGATGTTGTCCTCGGAATCGTGGACCACCGCCGTAGGGGCCACCAGGCAGGCGCAGTTGGCCGGACCGCCGTCGCCCTTGTCCCATTGAAAGGCGGCTCCCGCAACCCCCCGAATGGTGCCGTCCGGCTCCACCCGGCGCACGTGACCGTGCCGGTGGTCGGCGATGACGATGCGGCCCCTCGAGTCGACCGAGACGTCGTAGGGGTTTCCCAGGTAGGCGGCCGTGGCCGGGCCGCCGTCGCCCCCGTAGGCCCGGGCGCCGTTGCCGGCCACGGTTTGGATGATTCCGGTTTCGGGGTCGATGGCGCGGATGCGCTGGCTCCAGACGTCGGCGACGTAGAGGCGCCCGTCCGGCCCCAGCGACAGGCCGCCGGGACCGCACAGAAAGGCCCGGGTCGCCGCCCCCCCGTCATGCACGCCGGCGCCGCCCAGGGCGGTGGTCACGATTCCGGTCCGCCCGTCGTAGCGCCTCAATCGCCCCGAGCAGTCCCCCCAGTGCACGGTGCCGTCGGGATCGGCGAAAATGGCGGCCTCGCAGGAGTTGCACTCGGTCACGGAACCGTGCAGGCCCTCCTGTCCGAAGCCGGGGACACCGGTGCCCACCAGGGTGTTGACGACGCCCGTGGCTGCTTCTACCTTCCGCACCCGGAACCCGTACTTCTCCCCCACGTAGAGGTTGTCGTGGACATCCAGGCAGATGGCGTCGGGCATGAGCGTGGCGGCTTCCACGGCCGGACCCCCGTCCCCGTTGGAAGCCCGCCGGCCGTTGCCCAGGACGGTGGTGATCACCCCGGTCTTCCGGCTGATTTTCCGGATTCGGTCGTTGGAGTTGTCGCAAACGTAGAGATCGCCCCTGGAATCGAACGCCAGGTGCTCGGGGTGGTAGAAGGCTGCCTCATCGGCCGGCCCGCCATCCCCGTGATAACCCATCAGGCTGAGCCCCGGGCCGAAAAAGGGCCGGCTGCCGCCCCGCTCGGAGGGGTAGTGGCGGGCGCTGCGGCCCGCCCAGACCTCGATCGTTCCGCTTCGAGGATCGACCCGGCGAATCGTGCAGGACCATTCGTCGGAGATGTAGACCCGGCCCTGCTCGTCGACCGCCAGGCCGCAGGGACAGTCGAACTCCGCCTCCAGCGCCGGCCCGCCGTCACCGCCCCGGCCCCGGCGGCCGCGACCGGCGACGCGGGTGATGACGCCGGTCCCGGCGTCGATCCGGCGGACGGTCAGGTTGCCCAGGTCGGTGAAATAGAGGTTCCCTTCCCCGTCCAGGCACAGATCGTGAGGGTAGCGCATGCGCGCCTCCAGGGCCGGCCCCCCGTCGCCCCGGCTGCCGGCCACCCCGTCCCCCGCAAACCGGTGCAGAATGCCCTGGCGATCGATCCTCCAGAGCCGATGGGCCCAATAGTCCACCACGATCAGTTGCCCGTCGCCGCGGCGCACCACCCCCATGGGCCAGCCGGCGTCGGCGTCGCGGGCCGGAACGCCCTCCTGGTAGCCGACCCCCGCTACCGTGACGATCCGCCCCGGCGACAGCTTGCGAAGAGCATCAACTGGAGTCATGAGCGCCTCCCGGCAAGCAATGAACACGAATGGACACGAATACCGATGGACCTGCTTGGCTGCGATGACGTCACGGGATGAAGGCCCAACCGGGAGCGCGGGCGTCCCGCCCGCACAACACTGGCACAGCTTCACCCCTCTCCTCGACCCGGCTCGACCGGCAGCGGCGCCACGATTCCGATTCGGCCGAGCCCAAGCCGTTCCTGCCGGCAGGGTAGCCGTGTGCCGCATCACGGGGAAACGGAGCGGCCACCCAACCCAGAGAATGCGGGCGGGACGCCCGCGCTCCCGGAGGGGCGCCTCCTCCCATCCTTCTTGCTCCGCGAGGAGGCACTGCCCCTGACGATGCGGCAGAGCCGTCCCGCTTCGTGTCCCTTCGTCGTCCTTCGTGTGTCTTCGTGGATCCCTCTTTTTCCGTTTTGTTTCAGACAAGCACCACCCCTGCCCTGCCGAGCAGATCATCCGGGAGTGAAACAAGAGAAGTACATAGCCTATCAGGAACAAGATTTTTGAACATCGATGCACAGGATGGACAGGATTATCAGGATAAGAGGTTGGAGCACAGGACGCGGACTGGCTGAAAAATCGACTTAACTCCTTATCTGACTGTCACTTGACTGCCATCCACGGGTTTTTCTTCTCAGATTTGTTTCAGACAAGCACCACCCCTGCCCCCCACGACGGTGCGGATCATACGAGGGTGAAACAACGAAAGGTCACGGACTATCGGGGACAAGGACGCTGTCTCATGATTCCGGATTTCTGAATTTTTGAACATGGATGGACAGGATGCACAGGATAATCAGTAGGGGAGGCTGTTGCACGATAGGCTGGCTCTGGCGATGATCGTGTGGGGATTTGCGGATGTCCAGGACTGCAAGGCCGCCGTCTCCAGAAAAAATCCTGTGCATCCTGTCCATCCATGTCAATAAACCCTCTACTCACGCTTGACTTGAAACCGGTCGCCAGCCAACAGAGGTCATGGGATGCAGCCCCCCGGGAGCGCGGGCGTCCCGCCCGCACTACACTGGCACAGCCTCACCTTTCTCCTCCACCCGGCTTGACCGGCAACGGCGCCAGGATTCTGCTTCGGCCAAGCCCATGGCGTTGCCGCCGGCAGGGTGGCCGGGCGCCGCATCACGGGGAAACTGAGCGGCCACCCAACGCAGAGGATGCGGGCGAGACGCCCGCGCTCCCGGAGGGGCGCCTCCTCCCATCCTTCTTGCTCCGCGAGGAGGCACTGCCCCTGCCGATGCGGCAGAGCCGTCCCACTTGGTGTGCCTTCCTGGATTCCTCCTTCTTGTTTCAGTTCGGCTCCAGGGGCGCTACCGCAACCTTGTTCTCCCTGTCTTGACGAGGGGGACGGCTCACCTGCCGATGCATGGTAGAATGAACGGTCTGATTCCGTAAGATTAAACCGCTGGCCGGGGCTGGATTCGATGCCGGTTGCAACGCCGCTGCGGCCTTCCCCGGCGGCAAACGCCAGGAACCATGAACTATGACCTTGTGGTCTGCAACGGCAGGGTGGTCGATCCTTCCCAAGGCCTGGACGATCGGCGGGACATCGGCCTGCGGGGCGGCAAGATCGTTGCAGTGGGGACCCATCTGGACCCGCTGGAGGCCCGTGAGACCGTCGACGCCCGCGGCCTGCTGGTGACTCCCGGCCTCATCGACTGCCACGTGCACGTCTATCCCGGAGTCTCCCACTACGGGATCGACCCCGATCCCAACTGCCTGGAACGGGGGGTGACGACGGCAGTGGATGCCGGCTCGGCCGGCGCGGCCACCTGGGAGGGTTTCCGGCGCTACGTCATCGAAGTCAGCGCCACCCGGCTCTTCGCCCTCCTCAACATCTCCTCGGTAGGCATGGTCACCGGCGTCGAGACCGATCCCGCCCTGGGCGAGCTGGAGGATCTCCGCCACTGCAGCGTCAGCGCCGCCCTGCAGACCGTCGAAGCCAATCGGGACGTGATCCTGGGAATCAAGATCCGTCTCAGCGCCAACCTGGCCGCCGGCGGCCGCAACGAACTTCCCGCCCTGAAGCTGGCTCGCGAAGCGGCCGAAGCGGCCCGGCTGCCCATGATGATCCATACCCCCGGGTCTTCCCTGCCCCTGCCCCGCATCCTGGCCGAGATGCGCAGCGGAGACCTGATGACCCACTGCTTTCACGGCCATGCCGCCGGCATCCTGGATGAGCGCGGCCGGGTCCTGTCGGAGGTCCGCCAGGCCGTCGGCAGGGGCGTCCGCCTGGACGTCGGCCACGGAAAGGGCAGCTTCCGCTTCCCGGTCGCCGAGCAGGCCATGCGCCAGGGGGTCCTGCCCGGCACCATCAGCAGCGACCTCCACAGCTACAACCTGGAGGGGCCGGTCTACGACCTGGCCACCACCGTCTCCAAGTTCCTGCTGCTGGGAGTCTCTCTGGATGAGGCTCTGAGGATGGTCACGGCGGCTCCGGCAGAGGTGGTGGGCATGCAGGGCCGCCTGGGAACCCTGAAGACCGGAGCCGAGGCCGACCTGGCTCTTTTCGAGCTGGCGGAGGGCAGGTTCGAGTTCGCCGATGTCGCCGGAGAGACCCGGACCGGCCGCTGGAAACTGGTCCCGCGCGGCGTGATCCGCGCCGGCCGGGTCGTCAAGCGGCCTTGATCCGCATGTCTCGCCGGGAGGCGGGACTTCAGGAGGATTGGCTCTCTTTCTTGTCGTCGGAGGCCGGCTCCTCCTTGGCGGGAGGCTGGACCGGGACGGTCTCTATTCTCTTGTTGCGGGCGTTGACTCGTCGCACCCTCTTGTTGCCGGTGTCGGCGATATAGAGGTTGCCGCGCTGATCCACCGCGAGATCGAAGGGATCGGCAAGGCTGGCTCTCCGGGCCGGGCCGCCGTCGCCGCTGAAGCCCCTTTGGCCATTGCCCGCAACGGTGGTGATGACGCGATTCCTGGCGCCCACCCGGCGGATGCGGTGGTTGCCGCGATCGGCAATATAGAGGTTCCCGGAGCGGTCCAGGGCCACCGAGAAGGGATCGTGGAGGCTGGCCTTGGCCGCGGCCCCCCCATCGCCGCCGAACCTGCCCTTCCCGTCGCCGGCGTAGGTCGAAATCAGCCCGGTGCCGGCATCCACCCGGCGGATGCGGTGGTTGCCGGTATCGGCGATGAAGAGGTTGCCGCGGCGGTCCACCGCCACGTCGAAGGGCACTTCGAAAGCCGCTTCGGTGGCCGGGCCGCCGTCGCCGCTGAAGCCCGTTCTGCCGCTGCCGGCCACGGTGGCGATCTGGCCCGTCCCGGCATCCACACGGCGAACCCGGCGGCTGCTCTGCTCCACGAAATAAAGGTTGCCCTCTCGATCCAGAGTCACGCCCACGGGCGTGGAGAGGCTGGCTTCGGTGGCCGGCACGTCGTCATAGCGGTAGCCGAACTCCCGGTTGCCGGCCACGGTGGTCACGGCGCCGCTCTGGCGGTCGATGCGGAAGATCCGATGGGTGTTCCGGTCCGTCAGGTAGAGATTGCCGGCTCCATCCAGGGCGATGCCGACCGGCCGGCCCAGGTCCACCTTGCGGCCGGACCCCGGATCGACGGTTCCCCGTTCCAACTGGACCGTCAGGACGCCGGCCGGATCCAGACCCAGGATGCGGTACTTGACGTCGTCGCTGATGACCAGCGATCCATCGGCCCTGACGGCTAAGGAGCGGGGCGTGAAGGTGGCGGCCTCCTCGGCCAGCATGCCGGAGGAAAACAGGGCCCAGCTCAACAGGAAAAGGATAAAGCGCATGATCGAACTCCCTCGTCGTTCCAAGTGGCCCTAATGTAACGCCGGAGCGGCAACAATGTAAAGAACCGGATCGGGTCCGGCAGGACGATCCCACGCGACCCGCCCTCACCACAGGGGCGTCCCTTGTGGGCGCCCCATGGGCGGCGCCGGGGGGGCGAACGGGAACAACCGGGCAACACAAGGGAGGGCAACCACAAGGGTTGCCCCTACAATGGGGTTCAGGGTGGGATGGTCCTGCGGGTCTGGCCGCAGTGGGACCCGGTTTCCCCGAGAGCTCGGACGGGATACCGCCCAGGAAGCGCTTTTTCCAGAGGAATGACGCCGGTACATCTGAATTATGCCCCCGGGTGAGAAATGTGGGCTGGCGAGTGTATACTGAACGCCGCGCCAGAGAGTTGGAGAACAGCGGAACCAGGGATGATCAGAGGAGGAAGCCCGATGAGATGGATCGCCGGAATCGTGATTGGAGCCGTTGCGGTGGGTTTGTGGCTGGGAACGACCCAAACCCCGGCAGACAGCGGGAACTATTGGTCTCAGTGGAGGGGCCCGGAGGCTACGGGAGTCGCTCCCGCCGGTGACCCGCCGGTGGAGTGGTCCGAGGGGAAGAACATTCGCTGGAAAGTGGCCATCCCGGGCAAGGGCCATGCTTCCCCGATCGTCTGGGATCAAACCCTGTTCGTGGCCACCGCCATCCCCACCGAACGGAAAAACCCGGTGGTGGGGGAGGGCCAGATCAAACCGACCCAGGTGTTGAAGTTCGACCTGCTGGCGCTCGACCGCAAGACCGGGAAGGTTCTCTGGCAGCGCACCACCCGGGAGCAGGGCCCCCACGAGGGAACCCACGGCGCCAACACCTGGGCATCGGCCTCGCCCGTCACCGATGGTGAACACGTCTTCGCCTACTTTGGCTCCTTCGGTCTCTACTGCCTGGACATGAAGGGGAATCCGGTCTGGGAGAAAGACCTGGGCGACATGACGGTTCGATTGCATTTCGGGGAAGGCAGCTCTCCGCTCCTCTACGGAGACAAGCTCGTCATCATCTGGGACCATCAGGGAGACTCCTTCATCGTGGCCCTCGACAAGCGCACGGGAGACGAGTTGTGGAGAGTCGCCCGCGACGAGGAGACCTCCTGGTCGAGCCCCATCGTGGTCGAGCACGAAGGGCGGAAACAGGTGATCACCAGCGCCACCAACCGGGTGCGCAGCTACGACCTGGAGACCGGCGACCTGCTCTGGGACGGCAGCGGCGTGACCTTGAACGCCATACCCTCGCCCGTGTCCTCGGAGGGGCTCGTCTACGTCACCAGCGGATTCAGGGGAAACGTGCTGCAGGCCATTCGGTTTGGTTCGGCTCAAGGGGACATTACCGGCTCGGAGGCTATCGCCTGGGAGCTGGACCGCGACACCCCCTATATTCCCTCGCCGCTGCTCTACGGCGACCTGCTCTACTTCGTCAAGGGCAACAAGGGCATCCTTTCCTGCCTCGACGCCAAGACCGGCCAGGCCCATTACGGCCCCCTCAGGCTGGAGGGGATCGAGGGTGTCTACGCCTCTCCGGTGGGGGCCGGCGACCGCGTCTACCTGCCCTCTCAGAACGGAACCACCCTGGTGATCCGGCGCAGTCCCGAATTCGAGGTCCTGGCCAGGAACACCCTGGAGGACGCATTCGACGCCTCGCCCGCCATCGTCGACAAGGAACTCTTTCTGCGAGGACGCAAGTTTCTCTACAGCGTCGCCTCCGATTCCTGACGATGAAGCGACTGGTTGTCATCCGCCACGCCAAGTCCAGTTGGAAAGACCCCGGGGCGAGGGATTTCGACCGTCCTCTGAACAAGCGCGGCAAGGCCGACGCTCCCGAAATGGGCCGGCGGCTGGCCCGGCGCTCGCTGGCTCCGGACCGCCTGCTCTCCAGCCCGGCCAGGCGGGCCATGCGGACGGCCCAGATCATTGCCGGCGCCGTTGGATTTCCCGCCGGGCGCATCACCCCCATGGACCGGCTCTACGGCGCCGGGGTCGCCGACCTGGCCGGCATCCTCCAGGGACTGGACGATGCCGAGGAGACGGTCTTTCTGGTCGGGCACAACCCGGGGTTGACGGACCTGGTCAACTTCCTCTGCAGCCCATTCCTCGACAACCTTCCCACCTGCGGCCTGTTCTGCGCCGATTTCGAGGTTTCTTCCTGGAAGGAGATCGGCCGGGGCCGGGGAAGGCGCGTCTTCATGGACTTCCCCAAACACCCACCGGCCGAGCCGCGAGGCGTTGGCTGATGAAGTTCAGGGGACGTTGTTGAACAAGACGGAAAGACACCCACCCGGTCAACCCGGAACAATCACGGGGATGACTCGGCGATGGTTTTTTCGATAGATGAGGAAGTCTCCATCCAGGGTCAATATTCTACTTTGCGCATGTTGCTCAGCCATCCGAACCAGACAGGCGTCCGCCAGGGACATGGGGACATCCGAATAGCGGCTGATCAGACTCATGATGCGTTGCACTTCATCCTCCAGGCGGAACGGGGTCTGAATCACTCCCCGATTCACCAACTCCAAGACGGCCCGGCTTCCTCCCGGAAGGTGACGCAACAGAAAACAGGTCTCTGCCAGAACCGCTTCACAGGTCAGCAGCGGCGGAGCGATTCCCTCCCATTTCTCCTTTGCCCATCGGTGGAATCGGTCCCTCCGGTTGAAGAATGCAACCAGGGGTCCCGTATCTAAAATGACGGACTTGAGCATGCGACTTACCGGCCGAAATCTTTCAAGTGAGCCTTGTTGCTCGACAGGTCGGCGGGACCGGCCAGGATTCCTGCCAGATCATGAGCCAATTCAAAGGCCGAACCCTTTGGGAATCGGTCGTCCCTATCCAGGCAGAGGTTCAGTGCCTGGCGGACGATTTCCGACCGGGTGGTTCTCTGTCTTTTGGCTACGGACGAGATCTTGAGGTAAAGCGCTTCATCGAGTCTCAGTGTCAGGCTTCTCATTGCTCCACCCTTGAAACCGTCTCCCTGTGTAATACGAATATGGCAGAATGGTATTCCAACTCTTGACCGCTGTCAATCTCGTTCAAGACAACTTCCAATTGCCAGGAGGAGGGAGTGACTCGGTTCAGGAGAGGGAACCGACTGCCTGCTGAGCGGGACGAAGACTCCACACTGCTGTCCCTCCTTTTTTCTTGGTAGGAGGGAATTGCCGGGAAATGAAATCCAAATGAAACTATGATGAATTTTCCAGGTTACGCGGGGAGCAAACCGGTGGATAATGCCGGATAAGCCGCTCCGGACGATCCCAGGAAGGGCCTGAAACAGACCGGTAACCACCGGGAGAGGAGATCCAATGCCGACGACACGCCTTTCGAAAACATCCAGGATGCGGGTGGGGCTACTGCTGGCCCTGCTGATGGGGACGCTGGGCAGTCACTGGAAGGACATACTGCCGGCTTCAGAACCCGACCCCGACGAGATCCACGTCCTCCAACAGGGGGGGAAGGTCGGCAAGCTCGCCCTGGAGGTCAAGGAAGCCGGGTCCCATCTGCATATGCCGGCCCGGCTCTACTTCACCTATGACGATGGACGGGAAGAGCTGCCCGTGGTCGGGCGATTCCAGCACTTCATGGTGACGGCTTCCGGGCGGGATCTGAAGACGCTCCCCGTCGGCGAATACCAGGTCTACGTGTCGCGCGGGACCGAGTACTCGCTGGACCGGCAGAAGATCAAGATCGAGGAAGGCAAGACGGCCTACTTGAACTCGACCCTGGAGCGGGTGGTGGATACCACCGGGTTCATCTCGGCCGACTTCCATCTCCATCTCCAGTACGCCATGCGCGACGGGGCCATGACGTCGGCTGCCGAAGGAATCGACCTGCTCACGGCTACCGACCACAACATCCTGAAGGACTATTCCCCCCACATTCGCGCGCTCAAACTGGAGCGTTTCATAACGTCAACCGTCGGTTCGGAAATCGACACCGCCTTCGGCCACTTCAACAGCTTTCCCCTGGAGATCGACCGCTGGGGCCGGCGCGAGTTTCGCCACGGCATCCGGACCCCGGGAGAATTCCTGCGCATCGTGCGGCAGGAACCGGGCGAGCAGATCGTGCAGATCAACCACCCCCGGCGCTGGACCTCCAGCCCCATCAGCGGCTATTTCGACGAGCGGCTCAACGCCGACACCGGAGCCTTCGACTACCCCTATTTCGAAACCGGTTTCGACAGCTTCGAGATCTTCAACGCCATCACCGACAAGAGCGAAACCATCATCGGACGCACCAAGCTGGTCGATCAGAAGCTCCAGGACTGGTACCGGTTGCTGAATCGCGGGGTGCTGATGGCGGGCGTGGCCAATACGGATGCTCACGCCTATCCCAAGGACTCCCTCGGCTATCCCCGCAACTACGTGGCCTCGGAAACCGACAACCCCTGGGAAATCGACCCTCGCAAGGTCGTCCAGGCCGTCAAGCGGCGAGCCGTCACCGGCAGCCTGGGACCCTTCCTCCACTTCACCGGCAACGGTTCCCCGGTGGGATCGGTGATCACCGACCTGGATCGTTCCGTTTCCTTCCGAATCCGGCTGCAATCGGCTCCCTGGGTTCCGGTCGAGACCCTGGAAGTCGTCCGAAACGGCGAGGTGATCAAGACCTGGTCGGTGCCGCCCCCGGAGGAAGAGGAGAAGCCCTGGAAGTTCGACACCGAGCTGGTGGTGGATTGCCGGCAGGATAGCTGGGTTCTGGTGATCGCCTCTTCCCGGACCCCGTGGGAAAAGCCTTTCGAAAACTACCGATCCTTCTCCTTCACCAACCCGGTCTTCGTCGACATCGACGGCAACGGCTACTTCGATCCCCCCAACGGGGGCTATTCGTTGCAAGAGACGGGTGATTGAGCGGGGCAACGGGGGGAGTGATTGGCACTGCTGGGAGGGCGGGCGTCTCGTAGTCCAGGATCTCATTGGAACAAATTATTAACATCGATGCACAGGATGCACAGGATTTTTTCTATTTGACACACTCCTGCGCCTGGTGGTTGGAAACCGGTTCAACGTCAAGCGTGAGTAGAGGGTTTATTGACATGGATGGACAGGATAGACAGGATTTTTTGGCGAGAGTTTCCACCGTCTTGCGCTCAACGGTCGCCCAGGTTCCAACAAGGATTCCAATACCCGCTTCAAAGCTCATGGAAAACCTCGAGCAGCCATCCGATCATTGAGCGACTCCGCTTGCAGTGCCGCAACCTCTCGTCCTGATTGTCCTGTTAATCCTGTGCATCCTGTGCATCGATGTTAATTACAAAAACTTTCCATCCCCGACGCCGAGCCGGGCGTGCGGTCAATCGGAGGACATGTCGTAGTCGAGGGTGAACTGGCTGTCGGCGTCCGTCTCGTACTTGTCCAGGGTCGGCGAATAGGTGCTCACCTCGATCCGGTTTCGGGCCGGTGAGAACTTCATGATCCTCAGCCAGCCGTCGCCTCCCCGTGCCCGCCCCTGATAGTCGGACAAGAGGCTGTAGACCCGGTTGCCGTTGTAGGTGTCTTCCCTGAGAGCCTCGCCCAGGACGTGCCCGCAGAGCATCAGGAAGAAATTGGGGTTGTCCTTGAGCACGTCATAGACGGTTTGCCCCTGGCGGCCGAAGGTCTTGTCGAGCTTGAGCAGGCTGTGGCTGACGACGATGGCCCGCCTGTGGCCGTGTTCCTTCAGGATCTCATCGGCCCAGCCCAGCACGTCGCTGCCGGCAGCGAACTCCAGGAAGACGAGGATGAAATCCAGCCCGCCCGCGCTCAACAGGTGGTAGAAGTTGTCGTTGTCGTCCCCGTGGTTCTTGCCGAACCAGGGCCTGTCCTGGAAGCGGGCCAGCCCGAAGAAACGGTTGTAGAGCTGGGTGGTTTCGATGCGGACGCCGTCGATGCGGATCGGAAGCCTGCGGTAGATGTACTTGTCATGATTGCCCACGGCAATGCCGTAGGGAATCGGCGGCGTCCCCTCCAGCTTGCGGAAGGCAGCATCGGCATGCCGCCACTGATCCTCCCGGTCGGCATGGTTGACGCAATCTCCCAGGTGGGCCACGTAGACGATATTGAGAGCCTCCCGGTTCTCGGCGATCCACTGGGTCTGGGCCTTGAAGATCTCGGGAGTTCCCCCGCCGTCGCCGGACGCATAGTTCTGGGTGTCGGGCATCACGGCGATGGTGAAGTCCTGCTGGGCTCGGGCGCCGGCCGGCCAGAGGAGGAGAACGAGGATCGGAAATACCCCCCAAGTGCTGCCAGCGGAACCACCTCGCCCGACTCTGAAGTCTGTTGTCATGTCAATGTCCTTGGATTTCGACGGTGGGATGCCGGCAAGCGGCATCACCGCTGAAATCTCTCAAAGCGGCTGTGGGTGTCCTGTCTCCAACCGACTGGTTCGGCTGGATTGTCCGCAACCAATATACTGAATCCGGGCGGGGCGGCCAAGGCTTTCAATCCCATCGGGGAAAGGTTATGATCCCTTGCCACAGGCTACAGTTTTTGGAAGGACGGACGCCGACCTTCCTGGGGAGACGCCGGGATCGCCCCTCCCATACCAATCCGGCCGCCGGACCCTGGCGCTCACCGGACAGGCGTCCCCTCCCAACAACATTTCCCACGATTCCAGAAGAGGAACCTCCATGCCACGACTGATTTTGCTCGGTGGTTTTTTCCTGTTGACGATCGTCGCCTTCTCGGCCCGACAGGGGCAAGTCGAAGTCTTCGAGATCGGCAAGCACAATGCAGACCTCTTGCCGGGCGGCAAGGAAGCTGACGGCATCATCGGCGACTTCGTGATGCGGAATGACCGGATTCAGCTCCTGGTGGCGGGCAACCTGCCGCTGAGAAGGCCCAACATGACGGTTGAGAAGGCCTTCGCGACGCCCGGATGCCTCTACGATCTCGACCTGGCGGGCGAGAGCAACGACCAGTTGACGGTTCTCCGGCCCGGCCACTTGGGCGGCCCTCTGTCCGTGGTTCGGATCGGCAAGCCCGGCAAGGGCGGGACGGCCCGTCTGGAAGCGGTAAGAACGGCCGCCAAGGGAGACGGCCTCGCCGTCAGGCACGAGTACGAGTTGGCGGCCGGCCAACCCTGGGTCACGATCACCTCCACCTATCGCAACCGGTTCGGCGGCGACAAGACCATCGAACCGGGGGCTGCCTGGAAAGAGTTTTCCCGGCGTTGGAACGTCGGCGGCATCCAGGTGGGGGACAGCATCGACCCGTCCGACAAACGCGCCTATGCCTGGGCGGCCCTTCAAACGAGTGGCCGAAAGGGGCGGTCCCCTCGGCTGCTGGCGGCCCCCTTGCCGAAAAAAGTCGATCTCTCAGCGGGCGAGGAGCGGCAGTTCGCCATCGCCGTGACCGTGGCCGCATCTCCCCTGGAGGCTTACGGAATCCTGGCGAGCCTGGGAAGCAAGGCGGGACAGGTTGCCGGCAGCGCGGCCGACTCGGGCGGAGCGCCGGCGGTCAATGCGGAGGTCCTGGTCGAAATTCAAGGCGCCAAGCTGCCCGCCTATCCCGATGCGGAGGGCAACTTTCAGTTTCCGTTGCCGGCGGGCGCGTATGACGCTCACGTCGTCGACATCGGCCGGGAAGAGACATCGGCGACACGCCGGAGCTTTTCCGTGGCCGCGGGGCGGACTGCCCGGCTGGATTTCAAGCTGCCGCCGGCGGCCAGGGTGGAGTTCGACATCCGGGACCAGGCAGGCAAGCCTTCGCCCTGCAAGGTTCAGTTCATCGGCCGCAACGGCACCTCCACGCCCGACCTCGGCAGCCCCTACCGGGCTCACGGCTGCGACCACCAGTACCACTCCCACAACGGCCGTTTCACCCAGCAGCTTCCGCCGGGGAATTACCTGGTGAGAATTACCCGGGGGCCGGAGTTCGACCTGTTGGAGCAAGCCATCGTCGTCCATCCAGGCCAGTCGGTCAAGGTCGGCGGGACGTTGAAGCGCACCGTGGACACCCGGGGATGGATCAGCACCGACTACCACTCCCACTCCACTCCCAGCGGCGACAACTACTGCAACACCGACGATCGCATCATCAACCTGGTGGCCGAGCATCTCGAATTCGCTCCGGCGACCGAGCACAACCGCATCTATGACTGGCAACCTCACATCGACCGCCTCGGCCTGACCCGACACATCAAGACCATTGTCGGGCTGGAGCACACCGGCAGCGGGCAGCACTTCAATGCCTTCCCGCTCCAAAGCTTCCCTTACCTGCAAGATGGAGGGACCCCGCCCTGGCAGTACGATCCACGGCTGAATGCCATTGTCCTGAGAAATGCCTTTGGAGGCGGCGCCGACCGCTGGGTTCAGATCAACCATCCCGGCGTGGGGCTCGTCTTCAACGACCGCAACCAGGACCAGGTTGCCGACGGCGGCTATGCGGGATTCGAGCATCTGATCGATGCCGGAGAATTCTGGAGCGACCAGATTCTGAATCCCGATCCCTTTGTCATCAGCGAGCGCGGAGGCCGAACCCGCAAGGGGGAGAACCGGATCTTCGGATGGCTGCAGCTTCTCAACCAGGGACGCAACGTCTGGTGCGTGGCCGTCAGTGACGCCCACGGGGTATTCTCGAGCCCGGCCGGAGATTGGCGGACCTACGTTCCCAGCTCCACCGACCGGCCCGACCGTATCGACTACCGGGAAATCATCCGCAATTCCAAGGCCGGCCGCATGATGATCTCCAACGGCCCCTTCCTGCAGGTGGAGACCGCCGACGGCATGCCGATCGGTTCCCGGGTGGTGTCGGAGGGATTCATCGATCTGAAAGTCAGGGTGCAGACGGCCAACTGGGTGGAGATCGACAGGGTTCAGGTTCTGGTCAACGGCCGCCAACACCCCGAATACAACTACACCCGGTCCAGGGACCCCTCCAAGTTCAAGGAGCGGCCCCTGGTTTTCGAGGAGACCATCCGCGTGAATCTCCAGGAAGACGCCCACCTGATCGTGGTGGCGACGGGAGAGGAGAGCGACCTGAGCAAGGGCTGGGGACGGGCCGGCCCTGCGACCATGCACCCGGTCGCCTACAACAACCCGATCTTCGTGGACGTCGACGGACAGGGATTCAAACCCAACGGGGACAACCTGGGCCACCCGCTGCTGGTAGCGCCCCAGCGTCAATAACGCCGGGGCAAGGAACTCCGGGAATGATCCGCTCCCGCTTCTCCTGGAAGCTCACTGCAGGGCTTCTTCTGCCGATTCTCATCTCCGCTGCCATCGTGGGAGCACTCTCCATCCGAAGCATGGAGGAGGACTCCAGGGAAGAGGTCCGTCGATCGCTGGCCGCGCAGGCCGCGCTTCTCAGGAAGGTGGCGGCGGCCAGACTGGGCCAGGCTGGCGAGTCGGTCTTGAGGCAGGAGGTTCGATCGCTGGGAAAGGAGATCGGGACCCGGCTGACCGTGATCGACGCGCAGGGCCTGGTGCTGGCGGACTCGCAGGAGGATCCCGCCTCGATTGAGAACCTCGCCAGCCGGCCCGAGGTCATGGCTGTTCGCTCCCACGGTTCGGGCGCCGCGACCCGATACAGCCATGGGCTCGGTGCCTCGGTCATGCACCTGGCCTTGCCCATCGAAGTCAATGGCCGACTGTCGGGCTACGCCCGCGCCTCTCGGCCCCTGTCCGGAATCAACCGGAGGCTGACCCGCCTCAGCACCGTTGTCGCGCTCGGGGCGGCCCTGGCGATACTGGCCGCTGCCGTGCTGGGACTGGTTCTGGCCCGCAACTTCGTCAAGCCGGTGAAGGCGATGACCGCTGTTGCCGAAGGCATGGCCCGCGGCGACTACAACCGCCGGCTGCCGGCCGCCAGGACCGACGAGTTGGGAGACCTGGCTCGGGCGCTGAACCAGACGGCCAAAAGCTCTCAAAATCGAATGGAAGCCATCATCACCGACCGCAACAAGCTGCTTTCGCTCCTCAAGGGCATGGTGGAAGGCGTGGTTGCGGTCGACCGTGACGAGCGCGTCCTCCAGATGAACTCCGCCGCCGGAAAGATCCTGGGAGCGTCGCCTGAAACCAGTGTGTCCAAGCCCATTTGGGAAGTGACCCGGGTCCGTCAGGTCTGCGACACCCTGAGCCGCACCCTGAAAAACGGACGGGACGCGAAGGATGAACTGCGGGTGGCGACACGATCCCAGGATCGAGTCGTGGAGATGATGGCGTCCCCGCTGTTCGACGGCGAGGGCGAGATGGTGGGAGCCGTGGTGGTTCTCCACGACGTTTCCGATTTGCATCGCCTGCAAACGGTTCGCCGGGACTTCGTCGCCAACGCCTCCCACGAACTCAAGACGCCGATCGCGGCCATCCGGGCCCTGGTCGAGACCGTCATCGACGACCAGTCCATGCGTTCTTCCGACCAGGCGCAATTTCTGGCAAGAATCCGGAACCAGTCGATGCGCCTGTCGTCATTGGTCACCGACCTCCTCACGCTCTCGCGCCTGGAGTCCTCGCCTGGCGGCCCGGAGTTGCGGCCGATCGATCTGCGCGTGTGCTTCAAGGGCGCGGTGCATGCGCTGCTGCCCGCCGGCGAAGAGCGAGGCATTGCCGTCCATACCCAGGTTCCCGAAAATCCCGTGCGGGTCCTGGGCGATGCCGAGGCGCTGGGGCAGTTGACCACCAACCTGCTCGACAACGCCATCAAGTACACCGGTCGGGGAGGTCAGGTCTGGGTTCGCCTCAAGACCGAGAACGGCCAGGCCCTCATTGAAGTGCAGGACACGGGAATGGGCATTGCGCCTCAGGACCAGGCCCGGGTCTTCGAACGATTCTATCGAGTGGACAAGGCCCGATCCAGAAAGCTGGGCGGCACGGGCCTGGGGCTTTCGATCGTCAAGCACATCGCCGTCATTCATCAGGGCCGGGTCTTCGTCGAGAGCACACCCGGCATCGGCAGCACTTTTCGCGCTTCCCTTCCGATCGACCCCCAGGAGTCTCTTCAAGAGAACACCACCTCGTAGGGTGCGCCTCGCAGGAACTTCCCCACCCCCGAAAAGCACTACCTCTCGAGCCTTTGGCAAAAGGTTCGCCTCTTTATTCGATCTTTACAAGAGCCTTGTATAAATCTGGCTGGGGAAAGGAGGGCCAGATGAGGCAATGGACGAGTAGGAAGGGAATCATCGTTGCTCTCGGGTTGTTCTACGCACCGTTTTTCCTGTTCGGCTGCGCCGGGGGCGAGGGAAACAGGCCGCCCACCGTGAGAGTGGACGGTTCCAGCACCGTCTTCCCCATTACCGAAGCCGTGGCCGAGGAGTTTCAAAAACTGAATCCGAACATCCGGGTTACCGTCGGCATTTCGGGCACCGGTGGAGGATTCAAGAAATTCTCTGTCGGTGAAACGGATTTGAACGATGCCTCGCGGCCAATCAAGGCCAAGGAAATTTCAATGGCCTCCGAAAGCGGGATCGAATTCGTCGAGCTCCCGGTCGCATTCGACGGGATATCCGTCCTGGTCAATCCAGGGAATGAATTCGTCGATTCCTTGACCGTGGACGAGCTCCGCAAGATTTGGCAGCCGGGGAGCACGGTGAAGAAGTGGAGCGATATCCGGGCCGGCTGGGCAGACCGCGCCCTGAATCTCTATGGGCCGGGAACCGACTCCGGAACCTTCGACTACTTCACGGAAGCCATCAACGGAAAGTCTCAGGCCTGCCGCGCCGATTTCACCGCCAGCGAGGACGACAACGTGCTGGTGCAGGGCATTGCCGGGGACCCGAACGCCCTGGGTTTCTTTGGCTTCGCCTATTACGGGGAGAATCGCTCCCGACTGAAGGCGGTGCCGATCGATGCCGGCAAGGGACCGGTGGCGCCTTCGGAACAGGCCATCAACGACGGAAGCTACGAACCCCTCTCGAGGCCGATTTTCGTCTATGTCAGCAGGAGAGCCTCCGAGCGCCCGGAGGTGGCGGCCTTCGTCAGGTTCTATCTCGAGAATGCGCCCCAACTGGTGACGGAGGTCGGATACGTGCCCTTGCCGGACCGCGTCTACCGGTTGGCGCTCGAGAGATTCGAGAAGCGGGCCACGGGCTCGCTCTTCGCCTCGGGCCACAGGGTTGGCGTGAGTCTTGAAGATCTGCTCAGCGTCAAGGAATAGGACGGAATCTTGCCGCAGACCTCAACGGCCAAGACCTTGCTGGCGGGCGCAAGCACCAGGAAATACCGGACGAAGGAGGAGTTGATTCGATTCGCACTCTTCCTTTGCGCCTTCCTGTCCATCCTGACCACGCTGTCCATCATTGCCATCCTGGCGTGGGAGGCCTACTCCTTTTTCCGAGAGGTGCGGGTCTTCGATTTCCTCTCGGGAACCCGGTGGACGCCGCTTCTGGAACCCCGGTCTTTCGGTGTGCTGCCTCTGGTCGCCGGCACGCTGCAGATCGTCATCGGCGCTTCTCTGATCGCAATCCCCGTGGGGCTGGCCAGCGCCATTTACCTGGCGGAGTTCGCCTCGGCGCGGGTCCGGAGGGTGCTCAAGCCGGCTCTGGAGATTCTGGCGGGAATCCCCACCGTCGTCTACGGCTATTTCGCACTCACCTTCGTGACTCCGCTGATTGCCGCCATTCTCCCCGAAACACAGATTTTCAATGCCGCCAGCGCCTCCATCGTGGTCGGCATCATGGTGTTGCCCATGACGGCTTCCCTGTGTGACGACGCGCTGCGCGCCGTGCCGGAGTCTCTACGTCAAGGGGCCTTCGCCCTGGGAGCCACCCAGTTTGAAGTGACCTTGCGGGTGGTGCTGCCGGCGGCTCTTTCGGGAGTCATGGCATCCTTCGTGCTGGCTGCTTCCCGCGCCATTGGAGAAACCATGGCGGTGACGCTGGCCGCCGGAGCAACACCCAAGATGACCCTGAACCCGCTCGAAAGCATTCAGACCATGACGGCCTATATCGTCCAGGTGAGCCTCGGCGACACCCCCGTGGGCACCGTCGAGTACCAGACCATCTTTGCCGTGGCCACCCTGCTATTCGCCATCACCTTGAGCATGAACGTCATCGCCCACCGGGTGCTGGCGAGATTCCGCGAGGTCTACGAATGAGCTCCGATCGCCTCCGGCGCCGGCACGCCACCACCAGGTGCTTCCGCCTTCTCTGCGCCGCGGTGGCCTGGGCCGGGATCGTCATCCTGGCAGTGTTGCTCTTCCACGTGACTCGCGAGGGAATCCGTTGGCTCGACCTTCAGTTCCTCACCGAGTTCCCCTCCCGGTTTCCGGAGCAGGCAGGCATCAAGTCGGCGCTCTGGGGAACCGTCTGGCTGATCACTCTCACGGCCGGAATTTCCATCCCGGTGGGGGTTGCAGCCGCGATCTACCTGGAGGAATTTTCCCCCAGGAACCGGCTGTCGCAGTTGATCGAGGTCAACATCGGCAACCTGGCGGGGGTGCCCTCCATCGTCTACGGGATTCTGGGGCTGGTTCTCTTTGTGCGGTTCCTGGCCCTGGGACGAAGCGTCCTGGCCGGAAGCCTGACCATGACGCTGCTGATTCTTCCCGTCATCATCATTGCCGCGCGAGAGGCGCTCCGCGCCGTGCCGGATTCCATTCGTCACGCCGCTTTCGCTCTGGGAGCGACTCGTTGGCAGGCGGTGAGGGCGCAAGTCCTGCCGGTGGCGCTGCCGGGGATTCTGACCGGCGTGATCCTGGCATTGTCGCGGGCGATCGGCGAGACGGCTCCCCTGGTGATGATCGGCGCCCTGACCTATGTCGCCTTCGTGCCGGAAGGACCCATGGACGCCTTTACGGCCCTGCCCATCCAGATCTTCAACTGGGCCTCCCGCCCCCAAGCAGACTTCCATCAGTTGGCTGCAGCCGGAATCATTGTGCTTCTGGTGACGCTGCTGCTCATGAATGCCACCGCTGTCTGGATTCGGCAGCGCGCCGAGAGGACAGGTCGATGAACACTCAGACGAAACCCGATGATCGGATCTCACCCGCGGCGCAGCCCCGGTCCGTCCTGGACGTCATCGACCTGACCATACGCTACGGGACAAAGCCCGCCATCCGGGAAGTCTCCCTGTCCATTCCCCAACATCGGATCACGGCGATCATCGGACCCTCGGGCTGTGGCAAGAGCACTCTGCTGAGGGCCTTCAACCGGATGAACGACTTCATCCCCAACGTGGGCATGGAGGGACGAATCCTCTACCTGGGTTCGGATATCTATGCTCGCGAGGTCGATCCGGTAGAGGTTCGGCGCCGCATCGGAATGGTTTTCCAAAAGCCGAACCCATTTCCCAAGTCGATTCTTCAGAACGTTGCCTGGGGGCCCTCCATCAATGGATTTACCGGCAATCTGGAGGACCGTGTCGAACAATCCCTTCGCCGCGCCGCCCTTTGGGAAGAAGTCAGCGACCGCCTCCACGAATCGGCCCTGGCGCTGTCCGGCGGACAGCAGCAAAGACTCTGCATCGCCCGCGCCCTGGCCATGGAGCCGGACGTCATCCTGATGGACGAACCCTGCTCGGCGCTCGACCCCGTCTCCACGGCCCGCATCGAAGACCTGATGTTCGAGCTGAAGGAACGATACACGATCGTGATCGTCACCCATAACATGCAACAGGCGGCCCGGGTCTCGAACCTGACGGCCTTTTTGGAAAACGGCAGCCTGGTCGAATACGGGGAAACCGACCAGGTCTTCACGAGACCCCGGAACAAGAGAACCGAAGAGTATGTGACCGGGCGTTTCGGGTAACTTTCCTGCGGATTCCGGACAGGCCGTGATGGGCCCGGACCACGATGGTCGAGCCGGCCGGCCTGCACGAAGCCGAAAGCTCCATCCCAAGGGAGGACTTGCATGTCCATCCACCTGCAGAAGGACCTCGAACACTTGAACAAGGAACTGCTCATCCTGTCCTCCATGGTCGAGGATGCCACCAACAAGGCGATTCTGTCCCTGGTCGATCGACGCTTGGAACTGGCCCGGCAGGTGATGCGCGAAGACGACCGGATCAACACCCGGGAAGTCCTGATCGAAGAGGAATGCCTCAAGATGCTGGCCCTTCACCAGCCGGTGGCCGCGGATCTTCGCTTCATCGTGGCGGTGCTGAAGGTGAACAACGACCTGGAGCGCATGGGAGACCTGGCCGTCAACATCGCCGAACGGGCCGCCTACCTGGCTACCCGGGAGCCGCTGCAGGTCTCCCTGGATTTTCCCAAGATGGCCGAGGGTGTCCGCGAAATGGTGCGGGAGAGCCTCGACTCCTTGACCAACATGAATCCTCGATTGGCCCGGCACGTCCTGACCATGGACGACGAGATCGACGAAGCCAACCGAGGCATGTTCGACATCCTGCAGGACCTCATGCACCGAGATCCGTCCACCATAGAGCGGGCTGTCCATATGCTCTCCGCCTCTCGCTACCTGGAGCGCATTGCCGATCTGGCCACCAACATCGCCCAGGACGTCGTCTACATCGCGGAAGGCCGAATGATTCGCCATCTGACCGAAGACGACATTGACAGGCAGAAGGCAGAAAGTCATGAAAGGGACCCATCGGAATGAGGGTGTCATGGAAAATGAGATCCATTGCCGGTTGGACGCTTCTGACGTTGACCGGGTGGGTTGTGAACGGTTCCGGCGCCGACACGGAGGTCCAGGTCGAATGGAAGGACGGGTTGCGCCTGGAGACCGGGGACCGGAGGGTGCGTCTCAGGTTCGGCGGCAGAATCCACTATGACTGGGCCGCCCTGTCACAGGATTCGGGGATTCGAGAAAGCCTGGGCTCTCTTCAGGATGGAACCGAGCCCCGAAGAGCGAGAATCTATGTCTCCGGAGAACTTCATGAGCAGGTGGAATTCAAGGTTCAGTATGACTTCGCCGGCGGCGGCGCCAGGTTCAAGGACGTCTACCTGGGTCTGAAGGGAATTCCCACCCTGGGAAAGATCAGAATCGGACACATGAAGGAGCCTTTCAGCCTGGAGGAGGCCAGCAGCAGCAACAACGTCACCTTCCTGGAGCGAGCCCTGCCCAACGTCTTCGCTCCCTCCCGAAACGCGGGGGTGCTGATTTCCAATCACGTCAAGGAGAGAGTGAGCTGGGGCATGGGTGTCTTTCTCGACACCAATGACCTGGGAGTGGACCAGGGAGACGGGGAGTTCAATTTCAGCGGGCGGTTAACGGGAACGCCCTGGCACGCGGAAAAGGGCAAAAAGGTTGTCCACCTGGGGCTCGGCTACAGCTACCGGAGCCCGAGCGAACCCGGTTTTCGCTATCGTCAAAGGCCCGAGGCTCACCTGGCGCCCCGGTTCGTGGATACCGGAACCCTGAGGATGCAATCGGCCCACCTGGTGGGACCCGAGTTCGCCTGGGTTCACGGTCCGGCGTCGGTGCAGGCCGAGTACATCCGGGCCGGGTTGAACCCGGTCACCGGCAACGCCACCTCCAACTTCCACGGCTACTACCTGTCGGGAAGCTACGTTCTCACCGGGGAGCAGCGAAACTACCGCGCCTCGGCCGGTCAGTTCGGAGGCATCAAGCCCAGGAGGAACTTCAACCTCGGTCAAAAGGGGACGGGCGCCTGGGAAGCGGCGGTTCGCTACTCGTCGCTCGATCTGAACCACGGAGCCGTTTCAGGCGGAAAGCTGGACGACTTCACGGCAGGACTCAACTGGTACCTGAACCCCAATGCCCGCCTGATGTGGAACTACATCCGCGCCAATCGTGAATCCCTCGGAAAGGCCGACGTATTTCAGATGCGCTTCCAGGTCAATTTCTAGGCAAGCAGCGCCCCCGCCCCCCACGACGGGGCGGATCATTCGAAGGTGAAACACCCGATCGTCAATCAAGACGAACCACGAATGAACACGAATTGACACGAAGACCGATGGACGCACCTTTGCTGCGACGCCGTCACGGGATGAAGACCCCTCCGGGAGCGCGGGCGTCCCGCCCGCACAACACTGGCACAGCTTCACCCATCTCCTCGACCCGGCTCGACCGGCAACGGCGCCACGATTCCACTTCAGCCGAGCCCAGGCCGTTCCCACAGGCAGGGTGGCTGTGTGCCGCATCGCGGGGAAACCGAGCGGCCACCCAACCCAGAGGATGCGGGCGAGACGCCCGCGCTCCCGGAGGGGCGCCTCCTCCGATCCTTCTTGCTCCGCGAGGAGGCACTGCCCCTGCCGATGCGGCAGAGTCGTTCCGCTTCGTGTGCCTTCGTCGTCCTTCGGTAGAGTCGAGGACTGGCGCGTTGACTGTAGGGTCTGGTGGCTATTCCGTCGCTTTCGCTTCGGGCCTCAGTCCGGCTCCCTTATCACGTTTCCAGTCCCCGCTCTCCGAACCGGACGTGCGGTTTTCCCGCATCCGGCTCTCCAGTGGGATCATGCGTCTCGTACACGGGTCCCCGGTCGCTTTCGCGGACGACGCCTGTGGGATTGGCACCCTTCCCCTACTCCATCCACTTCCGCGCCCGGGTTGCCGCCAGGCCTGTTGACGCCCTGACGACGCCGTCCTCTTTCCACGGCCCCTTCACTTTTGCATGTGATGCTTCCGGAGTCTCCGGTCCTTTTGCCGGGGTTTCAGGCTTTCGCCACTCCCGAGACCCTTCCCCCTTCGGTCACCGCTCCTCACCTGAGGCCCCTTCCCTCCACGGGCGTTGCCCCGCTTCTCCGGTACTACTGGCCTCTCCGCCACCCTGTCGGCCCAGCCTCACTCTCACGAGCTGCCGGTTCGATGCGTGCCTCACCACCCACAGGGCTTCCCGTGTTGCCACCCTCTTCCCCTTCCATGCGTGCCAGCGTCACTACCCCGACGGAAGCGGTTAGGTGCTCGCGTCGCTCTCTTCCCCATCCGCCATCGGCCTTCCCCTATACACAGGAGGGTCGGCTTCCGTATTATCCGTTTCGAGGCCTGCTCGACGTTCACTCCCGTTCCGGCCCGCATGCTCGCTGGGCCGCCCTTGGCGGCCTTTGTCACCAGAGTGCTTCAGACCATTTCGTTACCTCCATGATCCGCCCTGGCTGCTACCAACCGGAGCGACAGTTGTTGGGCGGGATTCGCACCCGCTGAAAGAAGGCGCCTTTCCACGGCGCACTGTGTCTTCGTGGATTCCTCTTTTTCCGTTTGTTTCAGGTAAGTGAGGCCCCCGCCCTGCCGAGCAGATCATCCGGGAGTGAAACAAGAGAAGTACATAGCCTTTCAGGAACAAGATTTTTGAACATCGATGCACAGGATGCACAGGATTAACAGGATGAGAGCGTCCTGCACCAGAAGCCGGCTCGGGCGATGATTCGGTGCGATTTTGCGAATTCCCGGCTAGCCGTCTCCAGAAAAAATCCTGTACATCCTGTACATCCTGTGCATCGATGTTAATCGAAAATATACCCGTGCTTGACGATGAGCCGGTTTTCATCCACCAGGCGCAAGCGTTTGTTTCAGACAAGGTTTTCCGCTGAATCGTGAAGAACCGCTTGCGACTCGACGGCAGAACGAACCGCCCGCTGCGCCTTGCGGATGAAGGTCTCCTGAGCGTTTCGGACCGGATCTCCTTCGGCCGGGCGGCGGCGCACATAGGAGCCGTCGGGTCGAGCGTCCCAGGCGGAGCAGTTGTCCCTCTCGTAGACCTCGATGATCCCGTCCAGTTGGCGTTTCAGCCCCGAATCCCGGACCGGCGCCACCGTCTCCACCCGGTTGTTCAGGTTTCGCTTCATCCAGTCGGCCGAACCCAGGTAGTATTCGGTGTCCCCTCCGTTGCTGAAGCGGAAGATCCGGCTGTGCTCCAGGAAGCGCCCCAGCACGCTGTAGACGCGAACGTTCTCCGAGAGGCCCGGCGCCCCCGCCCGCAGGCAGCAGAGACCCCGGACGTTGAGGGTCACGGGGACTCCCGCCGCGGCGGCCGCATAGAGCTCCCTGATGGTGCCGGGATCCTGTAACTGGTTCAGCTTGGCATAGATCCCGCTGGGTCGACCGGCGCGCGCGTGGGCCGCCTCCCGGCGGATCAGCTCGGTGAAACGCCGCCGCATCGTGACCGGCGCCACCATCACCTCGCGATAGCTGCCGTGAGGCAGGCCGCCGGTCAAGGCGTCGTAAAGCACGGCCACCTCTTCGCAGATGGCCGGGTCGCAGGTCAACACCCCCAGGTCTTCATAAGCCTTTGCGGTACCGGTGTGGTAGTTCCCGGTCCCGATATGGGCGTAGCGGCGAATCCCCTGCTTCTCCTCCCGGATCACCAAGGCCAGCTTCACGTGGGTCTTCAGCCGCTCCACGCCGTAGGCAACGTGAACGCCTTCTCTTTCCAGGAACCTTCCCCAGGCAATATTGGGAGCCTCGTCGAAACGAGCCGTGATCTCCACCAGCACCGCCACCTGCTTGCCTCGTCGAGCCGCTTCGGCCAGGGCGCGCACAATGGGAGAGTCGCTGCTGGTGCGATAAATCGTCAGCTTGATCGCCAGCACCCCGGGGTCCACCGAGGCCGCCTCCAGAAATCTCAGCACCGAGGTTTCGAAATCGTGGTAGGGATGGTGCAGCAGGATGTCTCCGTTGGCGATCTCGTCGAAAATCGCCGAGGGAGCCTGGCCGGCGAGGTGCTGCAACCGGGGGTGGTCCACTGGATTATGGGCCGGAAAACTGATGTTGCCGCTATCGTTGACCCTTAGCTGACAAAGATCGCTGAGCCCCAGCAAGGGGCTGGAGGCATAGACGTCTTCGGGATCGAGCTTGAGCTGCCGCGTCAACCACTTCACCAATCCCTTGGGCATACCGGGTTCCACCTGGAGCCTGACAGCACCGGCGAAGCGCCGCGCCTTGAGCTCGCTGCCGACCTGTTGAACCAGGCTTCCCGGCTCCCTCAGCGATTCATCCTCGTCGGCGGCCGGCTGGACATCTCCCTCGGCCCCTCTGGTCACCTGGAAGAAATGGACCCTCGAGGACCGATCGGGGGGAAACATCAAGTCCAGGTTTGCGGCGATCACCTGCTCCAGGGGAACGTAGCCGCCGCCGGGCAACGGCACCCAGCGGGGCCGGTTGTCGGGAACCTTGATGCGCAAGAACTGCTCCCGTCCACCCTTGCCGCCGGAGAGGAGCACCGCCAGGTTCAAGCCCAGGTTGCTGATGAAGGGAAAGGGGTGCTCGGAATCCACCGCCAACGGAGTCAGGATGGGCCGGACCGATTGCTCGAAACAGGTGCGCATCGATTGCCGCTGCTCCCTGGACAAGTCCTTGTATTGAAGGATCGGATGGCCGACTTCGGCCAGGGCCGGGAGCAGTTCCCGATCGAGAATACCGGTCAGAACGGCTGACTGATCCTGCAATTCCCGGCGGCAGGCCTCGAATTCCTCTCTCGGAGTCCGTCCATCCAGGGAAAGCTTGCGGGACCCTTGCTTGATCTGGCGCTTCAGGCCGCTCATTCGCTTCATGAAGAACTCGGCATGCAGCATGCCCATGATTCCGGCGAACTTGACCCTCTCCATCAGGGGAAGATCGCGGTTGGCGACCAACGACAAGACCCGCCGGGCGAACCCCAGCCAGCTCAGCTCTCGATTGATGAAGGCCTTGGGCGATTCGAGGTCTATTGTCTGCGGTGACGAGGACATTCAGCACTTCAGGACAGCCACATCCTGAACAATACGAGCGCTCCCGGAACGCCGAAGAATACGGCGAGGATATAGGAGATGGCCAATCCCTTGCGCTCGCTCCCCAGCCGGGCGATCCATTCGGCTCCCGCAATGGGAATCTCTCGAAGCCAGGGAATACTGTAGATGACTATTACGCCCAGTAAATTGTAAAGAAAGTGGCCGATCGCGATCTGGTGCGCGATGGCATGGGTGGCGCCCGTAATCGCCGTGGCGGCCAGAAGCGCGGTGACCGTGGTCCCGATGTTGGCGCCAAGCGTGAAGGGATAGACCTGACGAAGCCCGATCATGCCGCTCCCAGCCAAGGGCACAATGATGCTGGTGGTGGTCGAGGACGATTGCACCAGCACCGTAACCAGAGTGCCTGAAAATATGCCGGTCACCGGCCCCCTGCCGACGGCCGCCTGCAGGAAATTCCGGGCCCTGCCCACGAACACGGCTTTGAGCGCATTTCCGAGATACATGATCGACAGCAGAATGAAGGCGATTCCCGCCATGATCAGGACCAATCCGTCCCACGGGTGGGGGAGCGAAGACGTCAGCGACTCCACGAAACTCGTCCCCGAACCGAGAACGACCTTGACGATGCCCTTTCCCGAAGCATCCACGGATCCAACGCCCTCGATGGCATGGATGAGAGCCCCGCTCAGTTTCTCGAGAAAACCGAAGGCCAGCTCCAACGGCAGAAAAATGACGATGCTCAGAAGATTGAAGTAGTCGTGCACGGTGGCGGCTGCAAATGCCTTTCTGAACTCTCCCGGTCGATTCACGTGACCGAAACTGACCAGCGTATTGGTGACGGTGGTTCCGACGTTGGCGCCCATGATCATGGGTATGGCTACGCCAACAGGCATGCCGCCCGCTACCAGGGCGACGATGATGGCGGTGACGGTGCTGGAAGATTGGACCAATGCGGTCGCCAGAATGCCGACAACCAGTCCGATGAACGGGTTGGTCGCAAAGGTGAACAGAGATTCGACGCCCTCGGTGCCGCCGGACACGTGACGAAAGCCCTTGCCAATCACGCCAACCGCCACCAGCAGCACGTAAACGGACACGATGACGGTCAGCCAGGGAACGAAGCTGGGCCGCACGGCCTTCTGTTTGTTCGGTTCCATGTTCGGAAGATTTGCCTTGATCGACACTCCCCGTGGGGTGGGTGTTTCACAGATTAGTTCACACTTGACGAATAATCGCAAGTGCCCCAATGCAGGCGACCTGGGTGATCCCACGCTATCAGGTTTGAGGCGACTGGTCAGTCAGAACGCCCGAATCAGGCACGTTTCCCATGCACGAACCGCTTGCAAATCACCCAAAATCAGTTCCTCCAGAGAGGGCAACAGCAGCGTGGTATGGTCCTGCGCGGTCGACCCTTGAACTTTTCGGCTGAGGTGGTATGCTTTGGCCCCTTCAACAACCGAGAACACTGAACAAAAGAAGCTGTCCGAGTAGGGGTAAGGAGTTGCGATGGCTGCATGACGAGAATGGACATTGCCCCGATCGAGTTGGCCGCCAGGAGTGCAAATGACCGCTGAAGCGAAAATAAAAGGACGCAAATACAAGGCCTACACCCGAAAAGATATTGACAAGATTCCGCAACTGAAGGCTCTTCCACCCAACGAGCTCCTCGCCATCAAGGCCGTGTCGGCAGTGCTTCCGTTTCGTGTCAACCGCTATGTCATAGAAAAGCTGATCCGCTGGCAGGACGTTCCCGACGACCCCATCTACCAACTGACGTTTCCACAGCCGGGCATGCTGGATCGCAAGGACCTCTCCAGAATGATGGAGCTGGTCTGGCGCAAGGCCCCGGCCCGGGATGTCGGGGCGGCGGCCCGCCAGATTCAGGCCGGACTCAATCCCCATCCCGCCGGACAGATGGAGTTCAACGTCCCCCGATTGGGTCAGGAGCCTCTTCCGGGAATGCAGCACAAGTACCGCGAGACGGTGCTCTTCTTCCCCAGCCAGGGCCAGACCTGCCACGCCTACTGCACCTACTGCTTTCGCTGGCCCCAGTTCGTGGGCATGGACGAGCTGAAGTTCGCTTCCAGAGAAACCGAGAAGCTGGTGGACTACCTGAAGCAGCATCGCGAGGTGAGCAGCGTGCTCTTCACCGGCGGGGATCCCCTGGTCATGAAGACGGCGGTGCTGCGACGATACCTGGAACCGCTGCTCTCCCCCGAGCTTCAACACCTGGTCAGCATCCGGCTGGGGACCAAAGCCACCGCCTACTGGCCCTATCGTTTCCTCACGGACCCTGACGCCGACGACCTGCTCCGGCTCTTCGAGGAGGTGCGCAGGGCGGGCAAGCACCTGGCGGTCATGTCGCACTACAGCCACCCCAGAGAATTGCGGCGCCGCGCGGCCCGGGCGGCCGTTCGCCGGATCCTGGCCACCGGAGCGGCCATTCGCTGCCAAGCCCCCCTCATCCAACACGTCAATGACGACCCCGATGTCTGGGCCGATCTGTGGCGAGCCCAGGTGAAACTGGGGGCCGTCCCCTACTACATGTTCGTGGAGAGGGATACCGGCCCCAAGAACTACTTCGAGGTGCCCCTGGCCGATGCCGCCGAGATCTTTCGCACCGCCTACAAGCGGGTCTCCGGACTGGCCCGCACCGTCCGCGGACCCTCCATGTCGGCCACTCCCGGAAAGGTGGCGGTGGACGGAGTGGCCGAGGTCTACGGACAGAGAGTCTTTGTGCTCAAGTTCCTCCAGGGAAGGGACCCGGACTGGGTCGGCCGGCCCTTTTTTGCCCGCTACGATCCCGAGGCCACCTGGCTCGACGACCTGAGCCCCGCCTTCGGCCAGAAGCGGTTTTTCTTCGAGCAGGTCCTCAGGCAAATCAAGAACACGGGAGAAACCCAGACCTGGCGCAATCGGCGCCCCTCCCAACGGCGCTTGAAGATCTTCGGGGACGCGGACTGGGAATGAGCAGGGTTGCAGTCCCGGCGAGTCTCAGTACTCGATGGGCCGTTGCTCGAAGTGGCGGTGGAGCCGGTATTGGATCTTGCAGTCGACCCGCAGGACCGAGGGATCGAAGGCCACCTCGGGATCTCTCTTCAACAGCTTGACCTCCACGCGATTGCGCCCCTTCCTGGGGAAGTGTTCGGGGCCCAGGTGGTAGTCGTAGGCGTAGCCGTAGGATCCGAGGGAATGCGAACTGGACCGGGGACCTATCAAACGATAGGTCATGTCGACTTTCCGGAGAATCGATTCGGGCAGAACCTGCCGGTTGAATTCGACCACGACCCGATCGTAGTCCGGGATCAGGTTGCCCAGGCGCACTCGCAGCACCACCGACTTGACCCGCCCCAGCTCGTGCCAGTGGTGCAATCGGTCGGCCACCTGGAAGGACACCCGGACCGGGCGGTCGACCTGGATTTTCTGAGGAAGAGGCCGGGAACGGCCGGGCAGCCAGTTCAGGGAGGCATCGGGCCGGCGGTTGGAGTGGGCCAGATAGACCTTGTCGGCGGTTTCCAGCAGCTTCGGATGCCCCAGCGGTCGCAGCGTCTCATACTCCTGAGCCGTCCAGGGCCATCCGTTGGGAGCCCAGAGGTGGTCTCCGATCCCGAATCCGTCCACGCCCTGGTCCCAGGCGTTGGCCGCCCCGGCCCAGATCATGGAGGGGGTGGCGTAACGGGCCAGGGGCCGGCCCAGGCCGTTGTGGATGACCGAGTAGACCCGGCATCCGGTGCCTCTAGCCAGATTCACCACCGCGCTCAGGTCCACGTCCTGATCCAATCCTTCCTCCTCGCTCTGGCTGCTCTCGCAAAAGAGTCCGTCCACCAGTCTTTCCGAAACCCAGGTTGGGACCTGGTATCCGCCCAGCTTCCAGGCCTCCGGATGGGCCGGGATGCGGGCGAGAATGCGCTTGCGCCGTCCCTGGCTACGGCCGGCTTCGTCGGCCACCTTGCGTAGGTCTCCTATCCAGCGGGTCATGACCGGCGCCAACTCGTCCACCTGGTCGAAGCGGCAAAAGGGCATGCCCCAGGTCAGGTTCAGCTCGATGCCGTCTGTTTCGTATCGGGTCAGCAGTTCCTGGAAGAGCAGAAAGCGCTCCCGCCGCACCTCCGGGTGCAGGAAGTTGAACCGGTTCCTTACCGGGCCTACACTTCCATCGGCAAAACCCAGGGAGTCCCCTGCCCTCGGGTCCGGGTCCTCTCCCACCTGAAATTGAGGATTGTCCATGGCGAAGGCGGACTTGCGCCCCAGCCCCTCGTTTTTCTCCCGGGTTCCGCCCTGCACGCACACCCAGGCGCTGGCGATCATGAACAGGCCCGTTTCATGGCAACGATCGCACAGGATCTTCAGGGGGTCGTGCCCCTCCCGGATGAGCTGGCGCAGGATCTTCGCGGCCCGGTACCAGACGTAGTGGGTCCACTTCTTGACCTCGCCTCCCCACAACTGGCAGACCTGGCTGTCGTACAGCACCGTGCCGCCTTCGGTCCCGGCAAAGTAGACCAGGGTATCGGCTCCGCTGCCGGCCAACTGATCCACAATGGCGGCATGGTCGGCCGGAGTCACCGGCGGCTCGAAACAATACAGGTCGGCGGCGTGGCGCCCGTCGTCGTAAAGAAAGACGCGGGGTTCTTCGCGCCTCTTCGATTCCTTCTTGCCTGGCGGGTTGGCCGTCGCGGAACTACCCGTTACCATCAGGCTTGCGGGAGCGCCCGCTCCCACCGTTTTCAAGAATTGTCTTCGTCTCATAGCCAGACTCCTGAATTGCTGTCTCCTGTTCCACTCCTCCAATGTCGCTCCCGACCCTTCTCGCTGGTGTGGTCAAAGAGTATCTTCAAGGCTGCTCACCGGCACAGACGCTTTCAGAGAGTCGGCTACATGTTGAAGGACGGCTCGCACCTTCCATTTGTCCACGGGCTGGAACCACTCCATGAATTCTTCAACGGTGGCGCCGGCCTCCAGGTTCTCGAACAGGGCGGATACGGGCAGTCTGCTGTCGGTGAAAAGCCAGGTACCGCTAACCTTGCCTGGGATTTGCTCCACACCGGGGCACTTCGACCAATCAATCATATTCTCACCTCCTCTGCGGAAGAATGGCACATCACTTTGCGGGCAGCTATCGCAGATGTCTCGTTTCCCCTTCTGGCCTGGCTGTACCTGGGTTCACCCCAAGGCTAAAGCTCCTTCACCTCTATATTCCGAAAGCGGATCCTGGCGCCGGCCGGCCAGGATTTTCCCCCATGCACCTGGACCGCCACGAATCCGCGGTCTTCCAGCGTCCCCTCAAAGGTTCGGTCACTGGTGTACTCGGTGATGAAGTGGCCGTTCAGGCTGGTGGTGATGGTGGGCGGGTTGCCCACGATACGGGCTTTCAGCCGGTTCCAGTCGTTCAGCTTCCAGATTCCGACCCAGTCTTCCACGGCGAATTGGGGCTCACCGCCCGCGCCGCGCCGGTTGCTCTCGGCGGTCCTTGCCTCGATGCCTGTCAGGGTCTTGTCCCCGCCCTCCCCATGGATGCCGTGAAGGCGAAAGGTCGCGTTGGTTCTTCCATCCAGGCCTTCGCGGTAGATCTCGCCGATATTGCCCTTCTCCCGGTAGTCGATCATGACCTGGTAGCACTGTCCTTTTTCGGTGCTGCGCAGGAACAGGCCCGAACAGACACCCCAGTCCGGCTTGACCTCCAGGGTGACTTCGAAATCGCCGAAGGTCCGATCCGTCAGCAGGATGCCTCCGTTGCCGCTCCCCGGAGGGTCCTGCTCCCCCACGATGGCCCCCTCTTCCACCGTCCAGCGCCCCCCCGTCCCGTGACCGATCTTTTCGGAGTTGGTATGCCAACCCTCCAGGTCCTGTCCGTTGAAGAGAGACCGGGCGGCGACCCCCTCGGGGCCGGGTTGGCTCTCCGATGCCGCCTTCTGCGCCGGTGGGCCGGGAGCGCAGGAGATTGCCAGAAACAGCGAGGCTGCAGCCGCAACCCGCAAAAGCATCGGAGGCTTGACGATGGTGTTCATGGTCCACCCTTGAAAGGTCTGAAGTCGGAGAGTAGGGCGATCTGCCGGTGACGCCCCCATTGTAGCAAACACCGGTCCTGCCGACCCGGTTGCGGCTGCCCTCTCGCCTGGGATAGAGTGGCTCCGGCAAAAGCGCCTCCGGCCCCTCCCAAGGAGATGACCCATGCAACTGGCCCTGGATCCCCTGATGCATTGCGACCGGCCCCTTCCCGAGGTGGTCCGACTGGCGGCGGACCTGGGTTGGGAGAACCTGGAACTCTGCTCGCGCGACGATTTCTTTCCCGAATACTGGCCCCCGCGAGCCGACAGCACCAGAATTCGGGAGTTCAAGCAGGCGCTTCACCAGACCGGAATGAACCTGGTCAGCCTGCTGCTGACCTATCGCTGGGCCAGTCCCGACGAGGAGGAACGCCAGGCCGCCGTTCGCTATTGGAAACGGGCTCTTCCCATCGTCAAGGAGATCGAATGCCAGACGGTGAACTCCATCTTCGACCGCGGTCCTTCGCCGCAGTCGACGGCCTTCGCCGGACCCGAAGCCCACGCCGAGGCCAGTGAAGCCGCCTTCTGGAAGTCGATGGAGGAGTTGCTGCCCATCTTCGAGTCCGAGGAACTGCCCCTGCACATCGAGGCCCATCCGGACGATTTCGTGGAAGAGAACAACCTGGCGGTGGACATGATCCGGTCGATCGACTCCCCCTGGGTCAGGTACCTCTACTGCGCCCCTCACACCTTTCACCTGGGCGAGGACGTGGCCGCCATGCTGCGCTACGCCGCCCCCGTCCTGGCCCACGTCCACGTGGCCGACTCCTTCAACCACAAGAGAGGATGGCGCTACATCATGAACCCGGCCGGAACCCCGGCGCGGATTCACCAACACCTGGACATCGGGGCGGGGGAGGTGGACTGGGAGGCGTTCTTCGGAACGTTGGGGGAGATCGACTTCGACGGCATCATGACCAGCCAGGTGTTCGCCTGGGACGGCGAACGGGCGGTGCAGTCCTCACGCTTCATGCTCGCCAAGATGCGGGAGTACGTGGACAAGTACTGGAAGCAGCCCTGAAAGCCCGGTCTCTTCGCCCGGCCGCGCTATCGCACGTTCCGGAGGGGGGCAATCGCGGCGTTCCTTCCACCAAGCCGCAGGCCGGCGGCGGGGTGGTTCAACTGACCACTGGCCACTGATCACTGACCACTCAACTAGACAGCCGATCCAGCAGGTTGCGGGTGATGCGCTCCACGGTCTTGTCCCGGCCCCTCAGGCCCTTGGCCCACTCGGTGCATCCGGTGGTGAACACGGTGCCTCCGCGGCTGTAGAGGCCCATGACGGCAGCCCCGGGCTGCGTGATTTCCCTGGTGGTTCCCTCGCCGTAGAGGGCTTCCGAGGCCAGGCGGACCGAGTCGTCCGCATGGGAGAGGGCCGCCGGGGCCGTGGCCAGGATGGTGAAACTCTCCGGCGTCCCTTCGCGGCCGGTGGCAACCGGCCGGCCTCCTTCCCACCGCAGGTCGCAGCCGTCGCACTCGTAGCCCACCAGCCGGTCCAGGCCTCCCAGAGGATCGCCGTCACCCAGACCGGTGCCCTCGAAGACCCAGTGATCGGACCGATGGACGGTGTAGTGGCCCGGGCCGTCGCGGTACTGATCGAAGAAGTCGTGATAGCCCCCCCGGGCGAAGCTCACTCCGGTGAGCCGGTTTTCCGGCCTCCCGATCAGGTGGTGGCACCAGAGGGTGGTCAGCAGTTCGTGTCGGCCGGAGGCGTAACAGGGATCGCGCTCGACGTCCTTCCAGCAGACCAGGGCCCGGCCCCGGTCTTCGCTCCGGACCTGCCACCAGAGGTTGTTGCCGCTGAAGAAGGCCACGTTGCCTCCGCCGGCCACGAATTGCTCCAGGTGGTCGCGCATGGGCGCAGACCAGTACTCGTCATGCCCCACGCTCAGCACCAGCCGATAGTGGCGAAGGATCTCGGGGCAGAACTCCAGGTCGGTGTTGACCGCGTATTCCAGCCGATAGCCCGACCGCTCGGCCCAGGCCACGAAGTACCGCTCCCAGTTGCGCCATCCGCTCTCCCAGGTGGTGAATCCGTCATGGACCCGCAGTTGCCCCCCTTCCGCCTTCAAGGTGTAGGTAGTGCCCGGAACCACCAGGTACCAGCGGCGGCCCGGGTGGGTCACCTGGACAAAGGAATGCGGGGCAATTTCGACTCCGACCCCCGTAAAGGCCGCCCGCAGAGAATTGGAGATGCGCCGCTCATCCAGGTCCTTCTCGAACCGGCCTTCGAGGACGAAGAGGGCGATGCCGTCCTCGTCGAACCCGGCATAGGGCCGGTCGAAGGAGAGCCGGTGGGCGGGTCCGCCGGGGCCGCCGTAGAGCGTGTACCCGCCCCAACTGTTGTAGGCGGCATCGGTGTTGGTGGTGCGCTGCAGGAGGATCCTGGACTCCCGCCCCGGCCGGGCCGCTCTGACCACGAAGGAGATCTCGCCGCGGACCCGGCGATGGGCTCCCTCACCGCGAAGGATCAGGCTGTAGTAGCCCGAGGACCAGTCCCGCGGCACGGTGATTCGAAACGCGGGAGGCCAGCCGCAGCCGTGGCTGGAGGCATTGGCCGGGACCGGATGACGGGCCCCCGGCAGGTTGTCCCGGGCCCACACGACCTTGCGCTCCGCTCCCAGACGCGCAATCTCGGCGGAGTACCGGGGCAGGTTGGTCGAAACGTGAAAGCCGATCCCGTCCCCGGCCGGGACGCTCAATCGGTCAGCATACCCTTCGACAAAGAGCCCCGTGGAACCAGACTCAGACAAGTGGCGCCCCCGCCCTGCCGGGCAAATCATCCGAGAAAAAAACACTCAATCGTCAAAAAAGACGAACCACGAATAGACACGAATGGACACGAATTCCAATGGCACTGCTTGGCTGCGACGACGTCACGGGAGGAAGGCCGGGAGCGCGGGCGTCCCGCCCGCACAACACTGGCACAGTTTCACCCCTTTCCTCCACCCGGCTCGACCGGCAAAGACACCAGGATTCCGCTTCAGCCGAGCCCATGGGGTTCCCGGCGGCAGGGTGGCCGTGTGCCGCATCACGGGGAAACGGAGCGGCCACCCAACCCAGAGGATGCGGGCGAGACGCCCGCGCTCCCGGTGGGGCGCCTCCTCCCATCCTTCTTGCTCCGCGAGGAGGCACTGCCCCTGCCGATGCGGCAGAGCCGTCCCGCTTTCTGTGCCTTCGTGGATTCCTCTTTTTCCGTTTGTTTCAGACAAGCACCACCCCTGCCCTGCCGGGCAGATCATCCGAGAGTGAAACAAGAGAAGTTCATAGCCTATCGGGAACAAGATTTTTGAACATGGATAGACAGGATGCACAGGATAATCAGGATGGGAGGGTGTTGCACCAAAGCTGACTCCGGCGGTGATCGCGACGGATTTGCGGAAATCCAGGACTTCAAACCAGCCGTCTCCGGAAAAAATCCTGTGCATCCTGTGCATCCATGTCAATAAAAAAGGGGATTCGGCTTCGCCCCGAAAGCGGAGCCGACCCGGCGGGCCTCAAAGAGAGGGTAACATCCTGTGAGTCAACGAGATAGATCCAACTGAAGCGGGCTGGTTCCCAATTTTGTTTCAGACAAGCAGCGCCCCCGCCCCTCCACGACGGTGCGGATCATCCGAGAATAAAACACTCAATCGTCAATAAAAGGGCTCTTTTTTGTGCCTTTTGTGGGCATTCCCGGAAAAAACCCGGCTGTCGAATTTTGCAAACGCTTCACCTCATCAATCATTGCTTATTTGTGTTCATTCGTGTCCATTGGTGGTTCGCCGTTCCCCGTCGTGGAGATCTTTTTTGTGCCCTTGACGAGAAGGGGTGGCTACCCCCCCGCCTGCGAGCTCAGATAGACCATCAGCGCCGAACCCGCCCAGACCAGCGACACCATCAGGGCGCAGCACAGGGTGAACCAGAGCAGGCCCCGGTAGTACCACTCCAGGCCCGGCTCCCGGACCAGCTCGATCGAGCTCTCCGGCCCGCAGATCTTCCGAGCGGCATAGGACCGATAGAGCTGGGCCAGGGCCGGCTCATCCAGCCTCTCTTCGGCCTGGGCGCCCCCGTCCGAGCCCTCCATGGCCGGCAGCCGGATTCCCACGGCGCTCAACTGCTCATCCTGTCCCAGGGGCGTATTCAGGATGCAGTAGAAGCGCTGCAGGCGCGTTTCCGACTCGGGGCGCGTCAGCCGGCTGACCAAATACATGGTCAAGGCGGCCGCCCCTATGGGGGGGAAGACGCTCATCGGCACCTTGGTGCTGGGCGGCCCGTCATGGAAGATCTGCACCATCCAGAGCAGGCCGATTCCCACCGCCAGCGCGGCCCAGACCCCGCGCCGATTGGCTCCTCTCCAGGCGATTCCGAAAAACAGCGGGATGCCCAGGAATCCCTGGAGCGGCGCCAGGAACTCGACGATCTCCTTGAGGGTGGAAAACTGCAGGGTTATCAGGTAGGCCAGCAGGACGGCCACCACCCCTCCCACCCGGGCCCAGCGGAGGTAGAACGCCTGGCTGCGGCCCGGAAACCAGCGCTTCTTGAACAGGTAGTCCACCGTCATGGCGGAGCTGGCCGTGGCCACGGTGTCCACGGTGGACATCAGGGCGGCGAAGAAGCTGGCCACCAGCAACCCCAGCAGGCCGGCGGGAACGATCTCCTTCATCACGATCCCCCACACCAGCTCGGTATCCTGGGGCAGCGGCTGGGTGTGGAGCCCGGGCTTGTAGATGGCGAACATGATTCCGTAGACGGCGAACAGCACCGTCATGATTCGCTTCCAGATGTGGCTCCAGGCGCACTGGGTGGCGGCCCGCTCGTCCCTGCCCACCACCATGAAGCTGAACAGGATGGGCGTGGCCACCGCCCCCAGCCCGCCCAGGATCAGGGCCAGCACGTAGGTCAGCGGAATCTCCTCCGAGAAGAGCGACCAGCGTTCCGGCGCCACGTTCACCAGCCCCTGAAACCCGCCCACTTCCCCCCAGAGGAAGGGCAACAGCAGGAAGCAGAAGACCGTCAGCGACAGGACTCCCTGGAACAGATCGGTCAGCAGCGACGACATCAGGCCGCCCGATCCCACGTAGAGGGCCACCACCAGGCAGGCGGCCAGCAGGGTGATTCCCACCGACCATCCCGTCAGCCCGGCGATGGTCTTGGCCACGGCCAGAGCGAAGGTGCCGATGACGAACAGGCTGAGAAGGCTCCCCATGATGGCGATGCAGGTGGCCACCCCCGGGCCGAAGCGCATCTCGAAGACCTCGGCCAGATTGAACACCCGCACGCGCTTGTAGATCGGGGCGAAGATGTAGTAGACGATCAGGCCGACCCCTCCGGCAAACCAGAGCCAAACGCCCGAAAGGCCGCTGCGGTAGGCCGCGCCCCCAACCACCACCGCCTCGGCGCCGCCGACCGAGGAGGCAAAGACGTAGATGAAGGCCACCAGCGACCCCCACTTGCCCCCGGCGGTAAAGAAGTCGCGAAGGTTTTTGGTCTTTCTCTTGCCGACCACCACTCCCAGAAAGGTCACCACCAGGAAGTAGACCGCCAGGACGGCCAGGTCGAGCGGATGAAGGGTCGAGAACATGGATGGCCATTCTATCACCCCGGCTGCGGGGAGCTGCTCTACCGCAGTCCCAGCGGTGAAGAACTGGGCCGGGCCGCTCAAATCCGGAAGATCCTGAACTGCCGCCAGGTGATCGACGAACTCTCGGCTGTCTGAGCGTCCCGTAGTGAGCCTGACATCATGAGAAGTTTGGACTGTATTGACCCGGTCCGTTATCATTGGGCTACCATTCGCTCGTTGTTTTCTGTGCAGGCTGCTGGCGGAGCCATCACCCTCAAAGGCCCCGAGGGGGAAGCAGCCGTGCTAACCTGGAGGTAATCATGACAGGCAGGGAATCGTGCCGGATCGTTCTTTTGGCGTGCAGTCTGGTTATGGCCGGTCTCTTTTTCGAAGCGCGTCCCATAGGGGCGCAGACGCAGGAAGCTTGCCCACCTCCCCCCGGCGGGACTCCTATCCCGGTCCCGAGTGTGACGGCGCAACAGGTGGTGGACGGCAGCGCCACCCTGGCGGCATTCACGGCGGAATTCACACGGGCCGCGGGAGATTACATCACCGCCCGGACCCTGTCGGCAGGTATCGAACAAGCGGCATACCTGATTTGCGCCGCCAGGCAGGACAATGGAACTTGGCGTTCCGGTTCCACCTACGTGGTGATGCTGACGCCAGACGGCAGGGTATTCGTTCACGCGAAAGACATGGCCCTTTCGGCCAGGCTGCTCGACCCCCGGATTTACGCGGAGATTCTTTCCGCGCTGGGCGTCTCCACCGAACTGCTGAACAAATTGGCTTCTCGCGACCGCGCTACCGCCACCCAGGCCCAGGCGGAATTGATAGCCCTGTTATCGCGAGAACCGGATGGCGCATTCGATGCGACCACGCCTATTCCAGGCCGGCGACCGGGCATTCCGGGCGCCTCCGGCCATGTCGGCGCCTCGCGCGCCCTTCAAATCCCGCTCATTGTCCTCGCCGGATTCGATCTCGGTGAGTCTCACCTGGTTCCAGTCAGCAATGACGTCATCGACTACGGCAACCCGTCCGTTACCGCCAGGGACGTGGTGGACCGCGCAACCTTGAAGGCCTTCGTCGCGGAGGCGTGGGACTATATTGTCGAGACCTTCGAAAAGTACGGGCCGGGCTATGTCTCGCAGCAGAAGCTGGCCTTTCGAGATCCGAACGGGCCCTGGCGACACGGTTCCGTCTACCTCTACAGCCTGGACCTCGAGAGCAATGTCATCCTGATTCACGGCGCCTTTCCGGACCGATTCGAGCTTCGACCGCTGGTGGCGACTGTGCGAGACGCGGTGACCGGCAAGCTCGTCTTGCCGCAGGTCATCGAAGCGGCCAAAAGCAATCCGGAAGGTGGCTTCGTGGAGTATTACTTCGACGATCCCAATGACGACACCGACAGCGCAGACATCCCCAAGGTGGGGTACGCCCGTGAGTTCACCGGCAATTTCCGGCAGGCAGGCGGGATATTCCCAGCTCGCTACATCATTGGGTCGGGATTTTATGGGAGGACGCCTGTGACCCGCTTCGTCCCGGTGGTGCTGAGCGCGGGCGGGAAGAACAACTCCCGCTTCACCTCGGAGTTGGCCCTCACCAACCGGGGGTCCGAGGCGGCCATGCTCAACTTCACCTACACCGCTGACGAGGGCGGGGGCAGCGGCGGCGCCACCGGCATGCTGGGCCCCCACCAGCAGATGATCGCCCCCGACGCCATCGAGTATCTCAGGGGTCTGGAGGTTCCCATTCCCGAAACCGGCAAGCGGGTCGGGACCTTGAGGGTGGGTGTGTCGGGCTCTTCCGACGTGAGCGTGGTGGTCCGCACCACCACTCCCACGGCCGTCCCCCGAGGCCGCGCCGGGCTGGCCTATCCGGGAGTTCCCGAAAACGAGGGATTCCACGACGAAGCGGTCTACCTCTGCGGGCTGCGCGACAACCCGCAGGACCGCTCCAACGTGGCCCTCCAGAACATGGGGTCGGCGGGCTCGATCACCTTGAGGACCACGGTGTTCTCCGGCAATCCCGCCGATCCCGCCGGTGAAATGCTGGATGACGTGATGCTGGGACCGGGAGAGTTCCACCAGTTCAACGCCGTGCTGCAGAGCGCCGGCAAGGCCGATCCCAGGTTCGGGGGCTACGTCAGGGTGGAGCGGGTGGAGGGAGAGGCCCCCTTCTACGCCTACGGGGTGATCAACGACAACGCCAACTCGGACGGCTCCTTCGTCTTTCCGGTGAGCGCCGCTTCGCTGGAGGGAGCCATGAGCCAGACTCTGCCGGCCCTGGTGGAGGCGGGAGCCTTCGCCACCGAGCTGACGCTGACCAACTTCTCGGACCAGCCGAAGTCGTTGATGTTCAGCGTGACCGACGAAAAGATCGAGACGGAGGACAATACGGTCGGCTTCAGGGTGCCGATGCTGCCGGGCCAGCAGATCATCATTCCCCAGGCGCTGGCCTACGCCCGTCAAAACTTGGGACTCGATGTGCCCACGGGTCTGATGGTGCCCCTGATCGCCAGTCCGGTCTCGGGAGACCTCAGCGGGGTGGTGATCGGGGCCCGGGTGGTGGCGCCGGCGGATGCCGAAGACCCGAGCAAGGGGCAGTACGGAGTCTTCTACACGGCGGTTCCCCGGGGCCGGGGATTCACTGGCAGCGCCTGGGTGGACGGGTTGCAGCAGAACCAGGAGAACCGCAGCAACCTGGCCCTGGTCAACACCGGAGAAGTCGACGACCAGGACATCGTCTTCGAAATCGACATCTACGACGGGGAGACCGCCACGCCGAGCAAGACCCTTACCATGGATGAGGAAGACAAACTCGTCGTCCCTGCCAAGTGTTTCAAGCAGATCGACCAGGTGCTGAAACACGCTCCGGGAACCACACAGGGCTACGTCAAGATCCGCAAGGTCTCGGGCGCCAATCCCTTCCTGGCCTACGGGGTGGTCAACGACGGCGGGGCTCCGGGGGAGAGAACCGGCGACGGCGCCTATATCCCGGCCGGGCGGTAAGGATGGCCTACTGTCCGGCGACGAAGGGGGTTCGGGGGAAGCCCATCAGGAGTTCCGGTCCGTCCTCGGTCAGGTGGAACACGTCTCCCAGCGGCACGAACATCTTGCCGGTTCCGGGCAGGCCGAAGACGGCGTGCATCACGGCGGTCATTCCGGCCTGCATGGGAGCCGGGTTGCTGTCGTCGAAGGGAACGGGCTGCTCGCTGTAATCCATGCCGATCCCGTGTCCGATTCTGCCTCCCAGAAGATCCAGGCCATGGGGCTCCACGTGCTCCCGGATGGTCCGGCCCAGGTCGGCCACGGGCGTGCCCGGCTTCAGAATCTCCTGGGCCCGATCGTGGGCTTCGCGCGTCACCTGGCACAACCGGGTGAGGGCGTCGCAGGGTTTTCCCAGGGTTCCGGTGCGGTGCCCGTGGCACCAGTACCCCTGGTAGACAATGTAGGAGCAACTGGCCATGAGGTCGCCGTACTGCAGGATGCGCTCATGGGGCTTGATGTCGAGGCGGGTGTCGTTCCAGTCGGGGGGCGGGCCTGAAGCCATCCAGTACTTGGCGTGGTCGGCGCCTTCCCGGCGCGCCACCCGCTCCATCTCGGCCACGATCTCGATGCCGGGCATGCCGGGCCGGGCAACCTCCAGCATGGTTTGAAATCCCAGGTCGCTCAGCTCGGCCGCCCGGCGCATGAGCTGCAGTTCCGCCTCGCTCTTGACGGCCCGGAGCCGGGAAACCACGTCGTCCACCCGATGGAGACGGTCCCCCAGGCCGAGAGCCAGTCCCTCGTAGAAGGGAGCCGGCATGGTGCTCACCCCGACCACGCCCACTCCTTCCCCTCCCAGCCCGTTTTCTTTCAGGACGGCCAGGGTCTGCCCGGAAAAGTCGCGGGGGCCCTGGTCGCCGGCGCCGCCCCGATGACCCGCCACCGCATTGGGGTCGACGGCCTCCACCAGCCGCATGTCCTCGATCGGAGAGACCTCGGCGGCCTGTTCGAACATGAACTGCATGCCGGCAGCCAGCATCACCGGGTCCCCCTGGCGGGGCACCACCACCACCGTTTCCACGATCCGGTCATCGTTGGCCCATCCCGACAGGTAGGAGACGTGGCCGGTCTGCCCCCACTTGTGCTCGCGCGCCGGGGAATAGGCCAGCAAGGCCCCCAACCGCCGCTCCTCCAGGAACTGTTGCACGCGATGGTAGCGACTCTGAAACTCCTGCTTGGAAATGGCTTGAGCTTCCATCCCTGCCCCCCCATGGCTGCCGAACCGGCCGGCAGCAAAATGAGCCCGGCTCCGCACCGGGGCTTTGAATCGAGTCCCTGCCGATGCGGAAAGGGTGTTGCGACCGGCCCGCGCCGAAAGAATAGCACCGGGCGAAGAGGATTTCACCTCCGTTTCACCGCCTTACCTTAAACAAGAGCCGGCGCCTAATGGCTGGAATCCGGCTCAGAGTCAAGCATGGGCAGAATATTGATTCACATCGATGCACAGGATGCACAGGATTTTTCTCCTTTGACAAACGCCGGCGACCGGTGGTTGGAAACCGGTTCAAAGTCAAGCATGAGTAGAGGGTTTATTGACAAGTCACAAAACGAGTTTCTTGAACTCGAGTCTTGCCGATCCGATGGTTCTTTTTGTGGTTTTGTGCCTTTTGTGGCCATTCTCCGTAAACTTCCCGCTACCGAATTTTGCAAATGGCTCGAAAAAAGAAGTGATCCACGAAGAGACACAGGAGAGGCGCCCCTCCGGGAGCGCGGGCGTCTCGCCCGCATCCCCTGCGTTGGGTGGCCGCTCAGTTTCCCCGTGATGGGGCAGCCGGCCGCCCTGCCGCCGGGAACCCCATGGGCTCGGCTGAAGCGGAATCGTGGCGCCGTTGCCGGTCGAGCCGGGTGGGAGAGAGGGGTGAGGCTGTGCCACTGTTGTGCGGGCGGGACGCCCGCGCTCCCGGCCTTCATCCCGTGACGGCGTCGCAGCCAAGCAGGTCCATCGGTCTTCGTGTTTATTCGTGGTTCGCCACAGGCTCCCCCGGTCGCGGCCGGCCAAAATAATTGCTCGACGCGCGCCAAACTGAATTAGACTGAGCCCCAGGAGGTTCGCACCCAATGGCGACGACAACCCTGGAGCGCTCCAGGTCGGAGCTGTGGCAGAGCCGGGGATATCTGACCGGCCTGGAGGTCTTCCCGGAATCCGAGATCGAGGACTACCGGTCGCAGTTCGACGCCCTGGAGGCCGACCGGGGACGGAGCAAGGCCGAAATCGGGCTGAACAACCTGCACTTCACCCACGAGTTCGTCTGGAGGCTCAGCACCCATCCTCCGGTTCTGGAAGCGATCCGTTCGGTGCTCGGCCCCGACGTCCTCCTGCTGGGCAGCCATTTTTTCTGCAAGTATCCCTCGGCGTCCCGAGGAGACAAGTTCGTGGCCTGGCACCAGGACGTGACCTACTGGGGACTGGAACCGCCGCGGGCGGTCACGGCCTGGCTGGCCATCGACGACGTGGATGTCGACAACGGCTGCATGCGGGTCGTTCCCGGGTCTCACCGCCAAGGCATTCTGACCCACGGAACCTCGGCAACGGACGGAAATCTGCTCAGCATCAACCAGGAAATCCCCGAGGAGAGCTTCGACTCCAGTCAAACGGCGGACCTGGTGCTGAAGGCCGGCCAGATGTCGGTCCACGACGGCATGCTCATCCACGGAAGCAACCCCAACCGCTCCGCCAGGCGGCGCTGCGGCCTGGCGATCCGATTCATTTCTCCGCGGGTGAGGCAGGTTCGAGCCAACTCCCTGGGAAGACACTACCGGCCGGTCCTGGTTAGCGGGAGAGACGAATACGGCCACTTCCCGACGACTCCCGTACCCTTCCAATAGGCCGAGGGTGGGAAACTGAGGCTAACGAAACTATGACAGCCGGCGACCAAAATACCGGCCGCGCCGACGGTCCCGGCGACTCGGTGGTGGTGCTTTTCAAGGGAGGCCGACTTCCGTCCTGGCACGCGCTCTCCCAAAGGGAGCAGGAGGCCTTCTCACAGGAACATGTCGACCTGATGTTGTCGGTGTCGCGTCGATTCGGACTGATGCACCTGGAGGGTTTTCGACTGCTCGGTCCCCAAGACAACTGGCAGCGTTTCTGGGTGATCGAATTCCCCTCCCTGGCGGGAGCCGAAACCTGGATTCAGGCCGAAATGGCCCCGCCCTACGGGCGCTACGGCTACTACGAGTACCATCTCGCGCGGCGGGCCTACCAGGAAGGCATCCTTGTCCGGGCCTCCCGACTTCCGGCGCCAAAATCGCCTGCCGCGGCCGATCACCCCCGTCACATCCCAACCCTGAAGACAGACTCCAGCAGCATGGTCGTACTTACCTTCCGCCGCTGGCTGCCCGGGGCCGCCGAGCTGGCGGCCGAGGCGGGCGGACAGGTTGAGTCCGCCCGCCGGCTGAAGGCCACCGCCAAACGCCACCGTTTGATTCGGCTGGAGCTGTTCCGGCTCATGGCTCCCCAGGCCGACTGGCATGAGGTGGGACTGATCGAGCTGCCATCCCTTGCCGGAGCCGAGGCCTGGATGAAAGCCGAGACCGCATTCCCCTACAGCAGATTCACCCTTGTGACCCAGCACCTGGCCCGCAAATGGGCTCCCGCCTACTTCGCGCGGTGGGTATGCCCTCCCGCGGGCTAGACCTAGAGGTCAGCTCACCCGTTCCCAGCGGCTGGGGTCGATGCCGGGGGCGGCCAGGGGCATGTTGGGGGGCTTGTTGCCTCCGCCGTAGTTCCAGATCCGGGTGTTGCGGTCACCCATCAGTTCTCGGACGGCCGGCGGGACCTTGGCCAGCTCTTCCGGGTCCCAGGGGTCGATTTCGTTCCCCGGGCCGGCCCAGGCGGGGCGGTAGGCGATGGCCAGCATCTCGCGGGCGTAGGCGCCCACGTTGGGGAAGTTCCCGTGGAAAACGTTCTGGTTGATGAGAGCGGCCGAGCCCGCCTTGCAGGTGACCATCACCTGCTCGGGATGGTCTTCGTAGCGGAGGTAGGGGTTGCCGTCGTTGTGGAAGCTCAGGTGGGATCGGGGAATCACCTTGAAGGGAGAGACTTCCGGCGTCAGGTCTTCCAGGTAGTAGAGGACCCGCACCAGGCGGGGACAACTCAGGTTGTACCCGAAGATCCTGGAGCCCCAGGGCTGGCCGTCGCTGTGCAGGCTGATCCCGGGATGGCCCGGCTCGGACCGGTCGTAACCGTAGCTCATCATGATGATCCGGTCCCCGAAAAGCTCCTTCAGGAAGGCGATGGTGGGCGGATGGGCGATCAGGTCGGTAATGGGACCGCCCCAGAACTGGACGCTGGACCGGCCGCGCTGGTGAATGCTGTAGTCGCGGGGCACGGTCTCCATCCTGGCGGTCTCGACCTTCAGACGATCCAGGTGTTCGCCGTCCAGCAGGTCGGGCAAGACCACGTAACCTTCGACCTCCAGGTGCCGGATGCGCTGCCCCAGCGTCAGGGCGGACCAGTCGGTATCCACAATCCTGTCTTTTCTTGTTGCCATGGGTATCCCCCGGATGTTTCGACCTCACCTCACCCGGCCCGCATTTCCAACCGGGTGGCGGCAACATGTTAGTGAAGCGAACCGGCCAGGGTCAAGCGGCGCCGGCCCGGCGCCACAAGGGCTGGTCGCAGGCGCCGCGGGCTCGACAGGCGCCCCGACTTGGGAGATAATCGCGGACAGGTCCACAGGGGGGGCGCGGCGCGGCCCCCGGGAACCCCTTTCGCTCATGACCACCCAAGCCCGCATTTCTCACCAGGCCGCTGAGCATGCGGGAGAAAAGTGTTCGTCCTTGACATCTTGCAGCACATCTTTTGGAGTCTTGAGCCTACAGACGGTGCTGGGCGCGCCCTGGCTTGGCCTTTTCCCCTCAGCACATCCATGCTCGCTCGACCGTAGTGACCGCTACTCTCTTCGCTCCCGAGGACGCGCTGAGGGGAAAATTCCTACGCCATGATCACGCCCCCTGGTGAGAAATGCGGGCTTCACTTCCGAGCCCGGGTGCCGGTTTTCGACGCCAACGTCGGCGTGGGACATCTCCGCAATCGGGCCTCGCCGTTCGAGAGCCCCGAGCAGCTCCTGGGGGAAATGGACCGTCACGGAGTGGCGAGGGCGCTGATCTACCACCTCCAGGGAGAGGCGATGAGCGCTCTCGAAGGCAATGAGCGGCTGCTGTCCTGGGTGGACGGCCAATCGGCCCTGCACCCCCAATGGGTGGCCGACCCCACCGCCGAGAGCCTGGCCCAGTTGCAGCAGTTGCATCGCTCCGGCCAACTCACCAGCGTCCGCCTCCACAACACCCGGGAATGTGGCCTGCCCCTTGTGGACTGGATCTACGGGGACCTGCTGGAATGGCTGTCTGCCCAGCGCATCCCGCTGTGGCTTTCCCTGGCCGACACGCCGGCGGTGGAGGCGAGGGAGACGCTGCGCCGGTTCCCCGACCTGGTCACGGTCCTGGTGGGAACCCACTACATCCATTCCCTGATCGTCGGTCCGCTTCTGCGGCAGTTGCCCCGGGCCCACCTGGAGTTGAGCCGCTACGAGGGACTGGGAAAGATTCCGCCGCTGATCGGGGAATTCGGGATCGGGCGCCTGGTCTACGGCTCCTTCTACCCTCGCTACGCCATGGGGCCGATGCTGTTCTCGCTGCATCACCTGGGCCTGGAGACGAGCGACCTGGAGCTGATCTGCTCCGGGAACCTCCAACGCATCCTGGAAGAGGGAGGGAAGCGATGATCGCCGGAAGCAGGGTGATCGATTTTCACGGGCATGTCGGCCGCTGGGACGGCACGGGCATGAGAGACGATCCCGACGAAATGCTTCGAGCCATGGACGCCGTCGGCATCGACCGGAGCTGCCTCTTCAACATCTTTCATCCCGACGGTCGCACCGGCAACGACCTGACCGCTCGCTTCGTGAAGCGCCATCCCGACCGCTTCATCGGCCTCGCCTACGTGTCGCCGCTGATGCCGGAAACCCTGGCGCCCGAGTTGGAACGGGCCGTGGACCACCTCGGGATGCGGGCCATCAAGATCTATCCCTCCTACACGCCCTTCCCCCTGGACCATCCCGCCTGGGACCCGGTCTACGACTTCGCCCACCGGCGGAGCCTGGTGATCATCACCCACACCGGCATCGAACCCACCACCGCGCCCCGCTTCCTCTCCCAGGTGGCGCCGCGATTCCCCGGAGCCCGCTTCGTGGCCGGTCACGCCGGAAACGTGGAGCCCTTCCGCGCCCAGGCCATCCGGGCGGCCCGCACCTGTCCCAACGTCTACCTGGAAACCTGCTCCTCCTTCCGCAGCCCGGGAGTGGTGGAGGAACTGGTGCAAAAAGCCGGGGCGGAGCGGGTGCTGTACGGCTCCGATACCCCCCTGATGGACCCGCGATGCCAGATCGGCAAGATTCTCACGGCAGACATCGATGACCGGGCCAAGCGACGGATCCTGGGCGAGAACGCCTGCCGGCTGCTCGGGATCCGAGATTGAGCGGGCGGACCCGCACACGGACCGGACCGGACCAGCAGGACCATCCCACGCTGCTCCCCCATGCAGGGGCAACCCTTGCGGTTGCCCGGTTGTTTCCGGCGACCTCGCATTGGGCGCCCGCAAGGGGCGCCCCTGCAATCCCACTGGGAATGTGGGCGTGATTCGGAGGCCTGGACCGTTCTGTCACCCTGAATGAGGGTGGGCGGGACGGCCCGGACCGGATCGACGGTCGGGATTGACAAGGAAATAGCCGAAGCGTATAGTGGCCGGTGACTCTGGTGAGGCGAGTGTCTGTTCGGTCTTGAAGCAGCCGCCGCGGTTTGAGGCGGCTTTTTTTTGTCCCGGCACTCGGAGATCCGGGGTGTCAACCATCTGGAGAAGGAGCGAGCGAAGGGCTATGTCAGAAAGAATTCAGGGAACAGTCAAGTGGTTCAACTCAAGCAAAGGCTACGGCTTCATTTCCCATGACGGCGGTGAAGACGTCTTTGTGCATTACTCGGCGGTGCAGGCGGATGGCTACCGGTCACTGGACGAGGGACAGCGGGTGGAATTCACCATCGAACGCGGTCCCAAGGGGCTGAAGGCCAGCAACGTGGTAAACATTCAGTAACGGCTAGGCGATAATATCCTGGACGACGCGGGCGGGATACTCGTCCGTCAGTCTTTCGCTTCGGCCCTCACGCTCGAAGATCAACTGCCGGTGGTTCATGCCCAGCAGGTGAAGCATGGTGGCGTGCAAGTCGTGCACGCTGACGGGGTTCTCCGCGGCCCTGTAGCCGATGTCGTCGGTGGCGCCGTAGACGGCGCCCCCCTTGACGCCGCCGCCGGCCAGCCAGACGCTGAATCCCGAGGGCCCGTGATCGCGCCCCACCTCCCCGCTGGCGGGCTGCTGGGCGATGGGAAGGCGGCCGAATTCTCCGCCCCAGACCACCAGCGTGCGGTCCAGCAATCCCCGCAGCTTCAAGTCCTTTAGCAGGGCTGCGGCCGGCTTGTCGGTCTTGCCGCAGGCATAGCCCAGGTTCTTGACCAGGGCGCTGTGGTTGTCCCAGATCTGGCCTTCGATGTAGATCTGCACCAGGCGGACCCCCCGCTCCACCAATCTTCGAGCCATCAGGCAGCGTTTGCCGTAGGAAGCGGTCAACTCGTCGTCGAGGCCGTACATCTCCTTGGTGGCCTCTGATTCCCCCGACACGTCCAGAGCATCCGAAGCGGCCAACTGCATGCGGGCCGCCAACTCGTAGCCGGCAATGCGGGCTTCCAGCTCGGCTTCGTCCGGGTGCCGGCTCAAGTGGTTGCGGTCCAGGTGCCTGAGCAGCGAGCGGGACAGCTTCACCACCGGACTGGGCCATTCCTCCCGGGGATGGAGGTTGAGCAGCGGCGAACCCTCCGACCGCACCCGGGTCCCCTGGTAGACGGCCGGCAGAAACCCTGCCTGCCAGTTCTGGATGTCGTTGATGGGCAGCCCCTTGGGGTCGTCCAGCACCACGTAGGCGGGCAGGTTCCGGTTCTCGCTGCCCAGGCCGTAGACCACCCAGGCCCCCAGCGAAGGCCGCCCCGGAAACATGCGCCCCGAGTGCATGACGAACAGCGAGGATTCGTGGGCAATGTGGGGCGTGAACATGGAGCGAATCACGGTGATGTCGTCCACCTGCTCCGCCAGGTGAGGCATCGCCTCCGACACCTCGATGCCCGATTCACCCCGCTTGGAGAACTTGAACGGGGACGGCATGAGGCCGCCGGCTTCCCGAACCGCTCGAATCTCGCTGGCCAGGTCGCGGCCGGGCGGCTGACCGGCGAATTTCTCCAGGGCAGGCTTGGGGTCCAGCAGATCCACCTGGCTGGGCCCGCCGTTCATGAACAACTGAATGACCGAGGTGGCCCTGGGCTCGAAATGGGGTTGCCGCCTCATGAGATCGTAGACCTGCCGCGAACCCGCCGCCCGGAGGGAATCGGGTCCCAGCAGGTCCGCCCCCAGCAGGGTGGCCAGGGCGGCTCCCTGAAGGCCGTCGCCCACCTGGGAAAAGAAGGTCCTCCGGTCAATGGGGGCGGGGCCACTCCCGGGGACGGCTTGCCGTTGTCTGGATGTCATCGGACTCGTTCCTCGATTGCAGTGTGATTCCCGTTTCCCTAATTCACGTACAGAAATTCGGCGGAGTTGAGAAACGTGTGGCACAGGGATGCCAGCCCCAGCCACTCGGCCTTGCTGGCGACCGGCTCCTCCGGGACCTCCACTTCCAGGTGCCGCTTCCACTCCCGAGTCAACTGGCCGAGGACTTCCTCGGCCTTGGCGGACTCCTCGGCAGTGGGCGGTCGGGTCAGCGCCAGCAGGTAGACCCGCTCGATCTGCCTGGCAGGGTCCTCCCCCACGGCGTCGATCACCCGGCCGGCCATGTGCCGCGCGCTGAGGCGCACCAATTCGCTGTTCTCCAGTTGCAGCGCCTGGGACGAGACGGTGGAATGGGGCCGCTTGAGGCAGTTGGGCACCAGCAGCGGGGCGTCGAAGGACTCCAGCAGGCTGAGCGGCTGGGAACGCCTCTGCCTCACGTAGATGCTCCTCCGGTAACCCTCGGGGCTCTCCTTGGCGATCACCTCTCCGTCGGGCTTGATCTCCAACTCGTCGGCGGGACCGTAGCGGGTCGGGTCCAGCCGTCCCGAGACCTTGAGAATGGAGTCCCTGAGGGCGTCCGCATCCAACCGCCTGAGAGGGAAACGGGACAGGAGGCGATTGCCGGGGTCCCTCTCCAGGGAGAGGGGTCCGGCGCTGGAGGTCTGCCGGTAGGCCGCGGAGGTCATGATCAAACGGTGCAGGGCCTTGAGGCTCCAGCCGCCATCCACGAACTGGCGGGCCAGCCAATCCAGCAGCTCGGGATGGGACGGCCGCGCACCGGTGCTTCCGAAGTTGCCGGGCGTGCTCACCAGCCCCACGCCGAAGTGGTGCTGCCAGATGCGGTTCACCATGACGCGGGCCGTCAGGGGATGGCCGGGCTGCGTCAGCCACTGGGCCAGGGCCAGGCGCCGTCCGGTGGTCTCGGTGCTCCAGTCGGGCTTTTTCACCCGGTAGGGCATCAGCTCTCCGTCGAGCACCGCCGGCACTCCCGGCGGCACCTCATCCCCGGGATTGGTGTATTCGCCCCGTCCCAGGATCCGAGTGGGGGTGGGACGGCCTCCCATGTCGAACAGCGCCCGGATCTTCGGCTTGGCCTTCAACTTCTTCTTCTCGTCCTTGATCTGCTGCTCGATCTCCTTGGAGGTCTCGGCAAAGTCCTTGAACTTCTGAAGGATTTCCGCTTGGGTGACCTCAAGGGTCTTCGCAAACTTGCCCAACAGGTACTTCTGAACCGGGGTTCGTTCCCGGGGCCCGGCCTGCGAGGCCTCCTTCAAATCCTGCCTCAGCGACTCGGGCAGGGCCGCCCTCTTTTCCTCCAGGAGCTGCTTGCGGAGGGGACGGGCCTTCTCCTCCAGTTGCCGTTCCAGCTCCGCGATCTTGCGCTCGAAGGGCACGTTGTGCTCCTCCACCTCCCGCAGCTCGCTGTCGGAAGGCAGGGGCAGCAAGCGGGTGTTGGTCTCGTCGCAGTCGGCTCCCACCCCGATGCAGCCCAGGCTGGGCGACAGCCAGTCGTAGGGATCGTAGGCCGTCCTCAAGATGGCGCTCAGCCGATAGTAGTCCCGCTGGGAGAGCGGATCGAACTTGTGGTCGTGGCAGCGGGCGCAAGCCAGCGTCAGCCCCATGGTGGAGGAGCTCAGGATCTCGATCTGGGTGGCCACCACGTCCAGGCGTTCCGGCAGGTTGTTCTGCTCGGTGCTGTAGGTCGAGTCCGGTCCCATTCGCAGAAATCCGGTGGCCACCAGCAGGTCCAACTGATCGGGGCCGTAGCTCTCCACCGCCTTGTAGTCGAAGAGCTCGTCCCCGGCGATCTGCTCGATCAGAAACCGGTCGTAGGGCTTGTCGGCATTCAGCGACCGTATGACGTAGTCGCGGTAACGGAAGGCGTGCGGGCGGAAATTGTCGGAGGAAACCCCTCCTTCGGAATCGGCATAGCCCACGGCGTCCAGCCAATAGCGGGCCCAGCGCTCGCCGTAGTGGGGAGATTCCAGCAGGCGGTCCACCAGGCGTTCGTAGGCCTGCGGGTCGGAGTCGGCCAGGTAGGACCGGATCTCTTCGGGGGAGGGAGGAAGACCCGCCAGGTCGAGCCAGGCCCGGCGCATCAAGGCCAGGCGGTCGGCCGGCGGGGAAAAGCCCAGGTCCTCCGCTTCCAAACGAGCCAGCAGAAAGGCGTCCACCGGGTTCCGGATGCGATCCTTCCCCTTCACTCCGGGCTCCACCGGCCGGCGGGGCGGTTGAAAGGACCAGAACTGTCGGTCCTTGGAGGCTACTGTTGAATCCCGACCCGGGGCGGCTTCGGGAGGCGTTTCGGGATCGGGCAGGGCGCCCGCCCCAATCCAGGCCTGCACCTTGTCGAACTCGTCCGAGGTGAGGCCGCGCACCGAGAACTGCTCCTGCAGGTGGGGCGGCGGCATCTCCTGGGCGCGGATGCGCCGAACCAGCAGACTTTCCTCCGGTTTGCCGGGAACGATGGCGGGACCCGACTTCCCCCCTTTCAACAGGCCTTCCCGGGTCCTCAGGTCCAGACCGGCTTCCTGGCGCCTGCGCCCGTGGCAAGGCAGGCACTTGGCTCCCAGAACGGCAGCCATCACTTCCCGCTCACGCACGGGGGGCGCGGACGCGGGAACGGGCGTCTCGGCGGTCTTCCCGGGCATCCCGGCTTCAATCCAGCGCCGCACCACCTCGACGGCCCCCGCCTCCAGCGGCGCCCCTCCCATGGGCATGCCGCCGGAGTTGATCAGCACCAGCAGCCGGCTCTCCAGAGGCTGGTGGGCCACCACCACCGCGCCCGAGTCGCCGCCGGCCAGGACCCGTTCCAGGGTCTCCAGGGACAATCCGCCTTGACGAGCCTGGTCGCCGTGACACTGCAGGCAATGCTGCTGAAAGATGGGCAGGACGTCGGTTTCGAAGCCGGGAGACTGGGCGCCCTGGACGGGCAGAGACAACATCAGGGTCCCGATCCCTGCCAGGAAGAGCCGGCCGCCAACCGGCGCGGAACGACTCCCCCGGGAATTCAGGACTGTTTGCTCCCGCCCCATGTCCCTTCACCCGTCCTCTCAGCCTCGACAAACGGTAGGGTGATTATAACACCGCTCCAGGGCTTTGATTGGCTCACGGGTGGGTGGGTGTTTCCGTGAATTGCCGGCAACTCAAGGGCCGGCGTCATCCGATGGCGTTTTCAGCTTTACGAGAGTCGATTTCTTGTCAAGTGCCCTTCCCCAGAAGTACCCACCCACAGCTCCGGCAGCCGTAAAGCCGAAAATCATGGAGCCGTAGGTCTGGTTGAAACTTTCACCGGCAAACTCCGTGGCGCTTGCCAGCAGTCCCAACCCGAAGCCCGCAGCTCCCAAAATGATTGACGCTTTGATTCTGGCGTTTCCCTCGTAGCGCGTCACCTGAATGCGGGAAAAGTCCCGGATGAGAAGGGATTTCTCGCCCTTGGGAAAACCGTCAGGAGGAACCGTCTTCCTTATGTTCAGCACGAGCCACTCATCTCTCAAATCCTTGACCTTTCCACTCAAGACCGTTCCATCCTTGAGCCGGCCTTCGATTGCGCCTTTGCTCAGCAAGCGTTCCAGCCTGTCCAGATCCGAGGCCTTCACCTCTACGACTTTACTTTCCTGTGCTTGAACCGAGCAGGGATCCGGCAATTGAAACGGCAATACCAGGCAAGCCGACAGCCCGAATAGCCGCCAGCGGCGTGTGCGTGTTCTCATCACGGCACCTCATGGGAAAGGGATCTGCAATGGATTGTACCCCACTATTGTATGATCTCCGAAGGGCACCGTCTGGACCCCCCATGATTCCACCGCCAATTCTGGCTTGGTAGCACCCATGGCCGCCGACATCGAGTCCCGCCTGCAGGAGCTCTACCGGCAGTGGTGCGGCCAACCCGCCGAGACGATGGCTCCGGTCTCGGCCGATGGATCGGTGCGCCGCTACTTCCGCATGACCGGAAGCGGGCGGTCAGTCATCGGCGCCTTCAACCCGGACCGCAAGGAGAACCGGGCCTTCCTGAACCTCTCCGGTCACTTTCGCCGCCACGGTCTGCCGGTACCCGAAATCCACGCCTCCGACCTGGACCGCCACGTCTACCTGCAGCAGGACCTGGGTGACGTCACCCTCTTTTCCCTGGTCTCGACCCAGGGGCGGGGGGAGGGATTCTCCGACCGCCTGACCGGTCTCTACCGGCAGGCCCTGGAGACGCTGGCCCGCTTCCAGATCGTCGGCGGCCGGGGTCTCGACTACGCCGAGTGCTACCCGAGAGCCTGCTTCGACCGGCAGTCCATGCGCTGGGACCTGAACTATTTCAAGTACCACTTCCTGAAGCTGGTGGACATCCCCTTCGAAGAACAGGCGCTGGAGAATGACTTCGATGCCCTGATCGATTTCCTGATGGAAGCCGACACCGGCCACTTCCTCTACCGCGACTTCCAGTCCCGCAACCTCATGTGGTTCCAGGAACGGCTCTACGGCATCGACTACCAGGGGGGGCGAAAGGGCGCGCTGCAGTACGACGTGGCCTCGCTGCTGCTGGACGGCAAGGCCGACCTGCCCTGGTCCCTGAGGAACGAGTTGCTGGACCATTACCTCGGGGCGGCCGGCAATCTGACCCCCCTCCGACCGGAGGCCTTCCTGCGCTTCTACCGGCCCTACTCCCTGTTGCGCCTGATGCAGGCCTTCGGCGCCTACGGCTACCGGGGTCTGCACCAGGGCAAGAGCCACTTTGCGGCCAGCATTCCCTACGGCTTGCGCACCCTGGAAGGGCTCCTGGCTCAAGGCCCCCTGCCGGTCCGGCTTCCTGAGCTGTCGGAGGCGTGGCGGCGCATGATCGGATCCGATTTTCTACACCGGAAAGGAGAGGAACGGGAGCCGGGGCTCACCGTCCACGTCAAGAGCTTTTCCTACAGGCAGGGCCTTCCCCGGGACCGGACCGGCCATGGGGGAGGATTCGTGTTCGACTGCCGCATCCTGCCCAACCCCGGCCGCATCGCCGCCTACGCCCCTCTCACCGGCAGGGACCGGGAGGTGGGCCGCTTCCTGGGAGAGGACCGGGAGGTGCAGCGCTTCCTGAGTCAGGCCAGGACGCTGGTGGACCAGGCGGTGAGTCACCACCTGGGGCGAGACTTCAGCGACCTGACGGTCGCCTTCGGCTGCACCGGCGGGCGCCACCGGTCGGTGTTCTGCGCCGAGCGCCTGGCTGCCCACCTCCGATCCCGGAAGGATCTGCGCGTCGATCTTCACCACCGGGAGCTGGAATTCCTGCCATGAAAGCCATGATCCTGGCAGCCGGACGGGGAACGCGCCTGGGCCCGCTGGGCCGGCAAAGGCCCAAGGCGCTGGTGGAAATTCAGGGGATCCCCCTGTTGGCCGGGGTCATCTCTCGATTGGCTCAACAGGGATTCAGGGAGATCATCGTCAACACCCACCACCTGGCCGACCAGGTGGCCGACTTTCTGACCGGCTTCCGCCGGCGTCACCGCTCGGCCGGGCTCACCCTGGAGATCTCCCACGAAGAACACCTGCTGGACACCGGCGGGGGCGTGCAACGGGCCGGCTGGTTCTTCGATGACGGGAAACCCTTCCTGGTCTGCAACGTGGACGTGCTCAGCGACCTGAGCCTGGGACGGCTGCTGGAGGCCCACCTCGATTCCGCGGCCTTGGCGACCCTGGCGGTCCGCCAACGACAAAGCTCCCGGCAACTGCTCTTCGACTCCCGGGGCAGCCTGTGCGGCTGGCAGTCCCTGTCCACCGGGCAGGAGCGCATGGCCCGCTCTCCGGACGGGCCCCTCACGCCCCTGTCCTTCATGGGTATCCAGGTCCTCTCCCCCGCCCTGCTCGACAGGCTCACCCTCTCCCCACCCTTCTCGCTGGTGGACGCCTACCTGGAAGCGGCCAGCCAGGGTCTGCCGGTGCGAGCCTGCCGGGCCGATGAGGCCAAGTGGGCGGACCTGGGCAGCCGGGAACGGATCAAACGGGCCGAGGAACTGTTCGAGCCCGCCTTCTTCGCCGCGCTGAGAAAGGGACCCTGAGGTCCGAATGGCGTACTCCGGGCCGGTGCCAGGAGCGCGCCCGGCTTACGCCCACGGCCAAGCGCTGCCGCCACGGTTGTCGAAGGAACTTGCTATGGCAAGCTATTGCACCCACAATAGGACTACATATTGCAAGACAAGGACCTGACCAAGCTACGGGTGTTGCCGGCGTTGTTGATCCGGCCTGAACCGTGTCGAACCAAGGGTTTCCGGCTGATGCTTACACGGTGAATCTCGTTGTCGAATGAGGAGTGACCATGGAACTGCGAGGTGACGCAATGAAGTGGCGGCGAATTCTTGGCGTGGTCGCAGTGATTCTGGCGATGAGTGGAAACCTGCTTGGATCCGAGCCGGAAAAACGCTTGCAAGCCCGTTGGAGCGAATTGGAGAATGTGATTGGCGGGAAAAAAGTTGCGCTCCAGCTTGAAAACGGCGCGCGGGTGAAGGGGCGAGTCAGGAGGGTGACGGAGGCGTCGATCGCCTTATGGGTCAAGAGGAGCGCAGTACGTGATTTCAATCTCAAAAATCTGACGTGTACCCTCCGATTTTCCGATTACCCCAAGGGACAGATTGAGATTGCGAGAGAATGCATCTCTCGAATTGAGGCCCTGGACCTCTACGTAGACCGTGCGCTCAGGAGGTCGAAAAAGACTGCGCAGACCGTTTTGACTGCCCTGGCTGCTTTTGTGGGAAGCATTTTGGTGTTTGGCCAAGCGTGCGACGACGGGCTATGTACTGCTGCAATATGGGGAGGTATTGGAGTTGGCGGGGCCGTTGCCGTGTTGATGAATCTGCCGAAACCTTCAAAGAAGGATGTCACCCTGATCGAAATCCTTCCCGATTCGCCGGGAGATGGAGAACCGATAGCGACAAACGAGGATTCGACCTCAAGACCGAAACAGGACACTTTGTTGTTGGAGCTGACAGAATCCCGTAATGCGCCCAGTCTCATCGGATTGGACTCCGAACGATCTGCATTCAGGCAGGAGGGCGTCGAGACGGTGGTCCGCTCACTGGTTGACCAGTCGGACGCTGATCGGATCCGCCAGCAAGCCCGACGAGTGCTGATGCGGACGGTCCACTCGAAACCCTGAAGTCCAAGGCCCCCTCACACCGAAATCCTCTCCACGATATTTCGCGTCACCCGCCGGCGGCGGTCATGACGGCGAAGCCGTTCAGTTCATGGCCGCCCCGCCGTCCACGTGAATGGACTGGCCGGTGATGTTGCGGGCTTCCTCCGAGGCCAGGAAGGCGGCCAGGTTGCCGATGTCCTCGGGGGTCTGCTCGCGCCGGAGGGGCGTGCTCTTGTGGAACCAGGCTTCAAACAGCTCGCGGGGCTCCATGCCCGCAAAGGAGGGCTCTCCGGCCGCCACCAGGGGCGCCAGGCGCTTCCAGAAGTGGCCCCAGACCATTCCCGGGCAGATGGCGTTGACGTTGACGTTGTAGGGGGCCAGGTCCTTGGCCACGATGCGGGTGAGGGTGAGCAGGGCGTTCTTGCCGGCGGCGTAGGCGGGCACGATCTGGGGGTCGCGCCTGGCGGCGATCGAGGAGATGTTGATGATCTTGCCGGAACGGCGCTCCATCATGTGGGGAGCCACCGCCTTGCAGAGGAAGAAGGGACCCTTGACGTTGATGGTGTAGTTGTCGTCCCACTCCTCCTCGGTCTGATTGGTGAAGGGCAACCCCAGGCGCTCGCCGAAGTGGCCGGCGTTGTTGACCAGGACGTCTATGCAGCCGAACTCCTTCAAGGATGCCTGCACCAGTTCCTGACAGTCCTTTTCCAGGGTGATGTCGGCCTGAACCGCCAGAGACCGCCGGCCCGTCCCGCGGATCTCTTCGGCCCGCTTCTCGGCGGCCTCCAGGACAATGTCGGCGACCACGATGTGGGCGCCCTCTCGAGCCAGGCAGTGGGAGATGCCTCCGCCCACAGCCCCGCCGCCGCCGGTGACGATGGCGACCCGATCCGGTATGCGCATGGATATTCCTTTCAGTTGGACGGCTGGTGGCAGGTGGCTGCCTTCCGTCCCGGAGTATACCCGGACTCCCACCGAATCGGTCAGGCTTTTGGCGAACTTTGAGCACGCCCCGGGAGCGCGGGCGTCCCGCCCGCACAACACTGGCACAGCTTCACCCTTCTCCTCCACCCGGCTCGACCGGCGACGGCGCCACGATTCCGCTTCAGCCGAGCCCATGCCGTTCTCGCCGGCAGGGGGGCCGGCTGCAGCATCACGGAGAAACTGAGCGGCCACCCAACCCAGAGGATGCGGGCGAGACGCCCGCGCTCCCGGGTGGGGTGCCTCCTCCCATCCTTCTTGCTCCGTGAGGAGGCACAGCCCCTGCCGATGCGGCAGTGCCGTCCCGCTTCGTGTCCCTTCGTCGTCCTTCGTGTCTCTTCGTGGATCACTCTTTTTCCGTTTGTTTCGGACAAGCAACACCCCTGCCCTGCCGGGCGGATCATACGAGAGTGAAGCACTCAATCGTCAATAAAGGCGAACCACGAATGCACACGAATAGACACGAAGACCGATGGACCTGCTTGGCTGCGACGACGTCACGGGAGGAAGCCGCACCGGGAGCGCGGGCGTCTCGCCCGCACAACACTGGCACAACTTCACCCCTCTCCTCCTCCCCGGCTCGACCGGCAACGGCGCCACGATTCCGCTTCAGTCGAGCCCGTGCGGTTCCCGCCGGCAGGGGGGCCGGCTGCAGCATCACGGGGAAACTGAGCGACAACCCAACCCAGAGGATGCGGGCGAGACGCCCGCGCTCCCGGAGGGGCGCCTCCTCCCGTAGGTCTTCGTGGATCCCTCCTTTTTCTTTTGTTTCAGGCAAGCAACACCCCCGCCCTGCCGGGTGGATCATACGAGAGTGAAACACCCGATCGTCAATAAAGACGAACCACGAATGAACACCAATAGACACGAAGACCGGTGGACCTGCTTGGCTGCGACGACGTCACGGGACGAAGGCCGGGAGCGCGGGCGTCTCGCCCGCACAACACTGGCACAGCCTCACCCCTCTCCTCCTCCCCGGCTCGACCGGCAACAGCCCCACGATTCCGCTTCAGCCGAGCCCATGGGGTTCCCGCCGGCAGGGTGGCCGTGTGCCGCATCACGGGGAAACTGAGCGGCCACCCAACGCAGAGTATGCGGGCGAGACGCCCGCGCTCCCGGGTGGGGTGCCTCTCCCGTGGGTCTTGGTGGATAACTCCTTGAGCCTTTTGCAAAAGGCTCGAGAGGCAATGCTTTTCGGAAGGGGTGCTTCCTAATCGCCGCGTTCGCGGCTGTGGCAGTGCAGGGTTCATACGACCCCAGGCTTCCGCCTGGGGCTACACGCGGGCGCTGCTTCGCAGCTCTATAAGGATGGCTTGTAGGGGGCGTCGCGGCGGATACCCACGCCAACCGCAGCTTCGCAGCTCTCCCGTAACCCACGATACTGCTAAGGGGTACATGCTTATTATTTGGAATGAAGCGTTTGCAAGAATCGGCAGAGGGATTTTTTCCGGGAATGGCCACAAAAGGCGCAAAAAAGAACCCTCCGATCGTCAAGATTCGAAATCACGCACATCATTTTGTGCCTTTTGTGCTTTTTGTGGTGAATGCTGGAGCTACCAGCCCTTCACCTTTGCCGCCTCCATGTCATTCCCGGTTGGGAATTTTGCAAAAGGCTCCCTTTTTCTGTTTTTTTTCAGGCAGGCACCGCCCCCGCCCCTCACGACGGTGCGGATCATACGAGGGTGAAACACCCAGTCGTCAACAAAGGCGAACCACGAATGAACACGAATAGACACGAAGACGGATGGACCTGCTTGGCTGCGACGACGTCACGGGAGGAAGGCCGGGAGCGCGGGCGTCCCGCCCGCACAACACTGGCACAGCCTCACCCCTCTCCTCCACCCGGCTCGACCGGCAACGGCGCCACGATTCTCCTTTGACCGGGCCCAGGCCGTTCCTGCCGGCAGGGGGGCCGGCTGCCGCATCACGGGGAAACTCAGCGGCCACCCAACGCGGAGGATGCGGGCGAGACGCCCGCGCTCCCGGAGGGGGTGCCTCTCCCGTGGGTTTTGGTGGATCACTCTTTTCTTCTCTTGTTTCGGGCGAGGTGGGCCGGATGCGGGAACCCGTTGTCTTTTGGATTCGAATCGGGAGAAAATGCCGGGAACGGCACATTTTGCCGGATCGGAAATGAGCGAAAGCGGCCGCTCATTTCCCCTCATTTGGGAACCGCCGGAGAGACCATGGGCCGACCAGGCAGCGCCAAGCCCACAATAAATACCCGCGGCAAGCGGGGCCGCCGCCTCTCCCTGATCGACACCGACGTTCACACCCAGCCCCGCAGCTGGGACGATCTCAAGCCCTATCTGCCCGCCGGCATGCGCGAGCGCGGATTCCCCATTCCGGACACGGCCGGCACCGGTTACGCCAATCCCATCGGGGTGCTGCGGCGCGATGCCTTTCCTCCCAGGGGCGGGCCTCCCGGCTCCTGCTACCGGACGCTGCGCCAGCAACTGCTGGACGCCTACCCCATCGACTACGCCATCCTGACGGGCGCCGAGATCGTGGGCATCGGCACCTCGGCCGACTACTACTACGCCCCCGTGATGGCCGCAGCCTACAACGACTGGCTGATCGAGGCCTGGCTCGGCGAGGACCCGCGCCTGTTCGGCTCCCTGGTGATCGCCCCCCAGAACCCGGGCGCGGCGGCCCGGGAGATCCGCCGACTGGGTGGGCACCCGCGCATCAAGCAGACCATCATGACCTCGGCCTCGCGCATCCCCTACGGGAACCCCTTCTACCACCCCATCTACGAGGCTGCCCAGGAATGCCACCTGCCGGTGGCGATACATCCCGGCCACGAGGGATCGGGCATCTCCGGGCCGCCCACCTCGGCCGGATATCCCTCCAGCTACTTCGAGAAGCACACCAACATCAGCCAGAGCTACATGGCCCAACTGGTCAGCCTGGTGTCGGAAGGGGTGTTCGAGAAGTTCCCCGGGCTCAAGTTCGTCTGCATCGAAGGCGGCTTCGGCTGGGTGCCACACTTGATGTGGCGCTTCGACAAGAACTACAAGGCCTTGCGGATTCAGACCCCCTGGTTGAAGCGCCTGCCCAGCGAGACCATTCTGGAGCACGTGCGCTTCACCAGCCAGCCCATCGAAGAGCCCCCCAGGACCTCGCAGTTGCTGGAGCTGTTCGAGATGATGCGGGCCGACCGGGTCCTCATGTTCGCCAGCGACTACCCACACTGGGACTTCGATTCTCCTTTGGCGGCCTTTCCCAAGGTCCCCAAGGAACTGGGGGAACGCATTTTCTGGCGAAACGCCCAGGAACTCTACGGGCTGGATGACCCGGCGCCGGAGATCGAGGAGCGAAGGGATGGCTGAGCGGTACAGGGTATGCACCACCGCGGAGCTGCTGCCGGGAGAGCGCAAGATCGTGGATGCCGGCGGGCGTTCCATCGGCGTCTTCAACGTCGGGGGCAGCTACCATGCGCTGCTGAACCTCTGCCCCCACCAGCGAGGCCCCCTCTGCCTGGGGCAAGTGACCGGCACCATGCTCCCCTCCCCGGTCGGGGAGTTTCGCTACGGCCTCGAGGGCCGGATCATCCGCTGTCCCTGGCACGGGTGGGAGTTCGACCTGACCACCGGCAAGTCGGTCTTCAAGCCGGACCGGGTGAAGCTGAAGGTCTATCCGGTAACGGTGGAACCCGCCTGTTCCGGGTCCCAGGCGGCAAACGAGCCCAGGGTGGAGACCTTCCCGGTGACGGTGGAACGCCGGTGGATCGTCGTGCACGTCTGAGAGGCGGCCGTCACACCAGCGTCTTGAGGTAGGTAATGCCTTGCCGGACCGATTCGTCGTACTCCTCGGCGCCGATCACGCCCGACCCGTGGTCCTGCAGGAACTTCAGCATGTCGGCCGAAACCTCTCCCGACCCGGCCTCCTTTCGCACTCCAAGGGGAGTTCGGTCGACGGGATTGACGAACTCCTGGGTGAGGTAGGAGTCGTAGCCCACCTCGCGCAGGGTCCGGATCACCGCCTTCCAGTCGTAGCTTCCCTGTCCCGGCGGCCGCCGGTTGTTGTCGGCCACGTGGAAGTCGATCAGGCGCGAGCCCACCTTGCGTATGGCCTGCAGGGGATCGACTTCCTCGATGTTCATGTGAAAGGCATCCAGCGCCACGCCCACTTCCGGCCCCACCTCGTCGGCCAGGGCCAGCGCCTGGTCGTGGCGGTTGATGAAGTGGGTCTCGAATCGGTTCAGGGCCTCGACGCCGACGCGAATACCACGCTCGGCCGCATATTCGGCAATCTGACGGACCCCTTCGATCCCCCACCCCCACTCCTGGTCCGGACTGGCCACCCGCGCGAGCCGGTTGCACTCGCTGGGGAAGATCACGAAAATCGACCCGCCAAGCTCGTGAACCATGCGCACGCAGGCCTGCATGTATTGCACCGTTTCGGCCCGCACCGATGCCTCCTCCGACACCAGGTCCCGCCCCGGCATCATGATGCTGTGAGAGCCCCAGCAGGCCAACCGGTACTTTTCCAGCAATCGGGCGACCTGGCTTGTATCATATCGGGTCGGTTCTCCGCTGATCTCGATCCCGTCGTAGCCGAGGCGGTGGAGGCGCTCGATCGTGGTTTCAATGGGTTCCTGGCGCATCCAGTTGTGCATGGCGAATTTCATGGCAGGGTTCCTTTCGCGAACGGTTCAGCCGGAACCGCATTATCTCAAGAGCGGACGCCCGCCCGCAAGGAACACTCCCGGCAGGGGCGCGCGCGGGCGGGCGATTCCGAGCCTCGACATCGGATTCTTCCATTGAGCAGCCATCAACCCTCCATCGTGGTGGTGGGCGCCGGGTTCGCCGGAGCGGCCACGGCCTTTCACCTGACCCGCATGGGCATGGAACGGGTCACCATCCTGGAACAGGAGGAGGTTCCCGGGGTGCACGCCTCGGGCCGCAATGCGGCCATGGTGCGCCAGGTGGTGCCCCATGAGTCCATTGCCGCCCTGGCCCGGGGGGGAGCGGCCTTCCTTCGCAACCTGCCCCGGGATTGGCCGCTCGAAACCCGCTTCGAGCAGAACGGCTCCTTCCTGCTGGCCTCGGCCGGGGACTCGGCCCGGCTGAAGCAGGAGGGCGCCCGCAGCAGCCAACGGGGGACGCCGGCGGAATGGTGGCCCATCGAACGCATCCTCGAGGCCGTGCCCATCCTGGAAGGCTCTCCGGCCGCAGGAGGCTTGTGGTGTCCCAGCGACGGCGTGGTCGACATCCACGGCCTGCTGCACGGCTACCTGAAGGCGGCGGCCTCGCTGGGAGCCCGGTTGAAGACTTCAAGCCCGCTGCGCCGGGTGGTGGTGCGCCGGGGCAGGGTGCGCGCCGTCCAATCCGAATCCGAGGAAATCACAGCCGACGTCGTGGTCAATGCGGCCGGAGCCTGGGCCCGGCAGATCGGCCAGTTGGCCGGGGCCTCCCCGGTCCCGCTGGTTCCCTACCGCCGCCACCTGTTCGTGACCCAGGCCCTGGACTGGGTCGAGCCTGGATGGCCCATCGTCTGGGACCTCAGCCGGGACCTCTACTTTCGCCCCGAATCGGGCGGCCTGCTCCTCTGCCCCTGTGACGAAGAAGCTCAGGAACCCGGGCCGGCGGCGGATGATCCGGCGGCCCTGCAGATGCTGGCCCACAAGGTGACCCGCAACTACCCCAGGCTGTCCGACCTCCCCATCCGGCGGTCCTGGGCCGGACTCAGGACCCTGGCTCCCGACGGTCGATTCGTGGTGGGATGGGACGGTTCGGTGGAGGGGTTCTTCTGGCTGGCGGGGCTGGCGGGGCACGGCGTGGCCGCCAGCTACTCGGTGGGACTTCTGGCCGCCAGCCTGGTCGCGCAAGAGACTCCCGGCGCGGCCCCCGCCGCCTTCTCTCCGGGCCGGTTTCACTGAAGACAGGATGAGTGGTGTCCCGACTCTCCGGAACTACCTCAGGTCGAGATTGACCTTAACCACCTCGGAACTCTCGGTGACGGTAAACTTGGCGCGCTCCCATTTCGGCCCACCCAGTCCGATGGGCGGATTGTTGGACATCCCCCAAGGCTCTTTCGGAAGACCCAGCCAGTTGTTGGTCATGAATCCGTCCCCGTCGAAGTCCTGCAGCACCTGAATCGCGTAATCCCCCGGGGGCACATCCTTGAACTCATACTGAACCGACTTGCCCAGAGGCTTGACGATGCCTTTCATCAAGGGCTTCTTCAACTTCTTCCGCATCAGAAACTGCGCCTTGTTGACCAGCGTAATGTGCACCAGGCCTTTACCGGGCCTGACCTTGTTGACGGTGACAGCCACGCCGGAGTCCGCAAGCAAGGGACTTGTACTGGACAAAACAAGCGGGGCAAAGACCACTGAAACGAGCATGAAGCGCCTCGCCACTCTCGACCGGCCACTCATCATTCTTCGCTCTCCACTCTCCACTCTTCACTCTCCACTTTTCACTCCTCACTCTCCAACGCCGCGGCGTGGCGGCCCGCCTTGGGATCGCCGGCCGCCAGAACCGTTCCCTCCTCCGGGTCCACCTGGAGCATGACCGGACTGGCCACCCGCTCCACGAACTGCAGGCGGTGGCCGCGGCTCTCCAGCTCGTCGGCGACTGCCGGATCGGTGCCCTCATAGAGGCTCAGGCTTCCCAATTGGGGCGCAGGCTGGCTGAAGGATCCGGTGTGATGGGCGGTGGCGAAGCGCGGGACGGTGACGGCCCGAGCCGGCTTCATCCCGAACTCGATGGCGTCCAGCAGCAGTTGCAGGCTCACCTGGTCCTGATGATCGCCTCCGGCCACGCTGATGGCGATGACCGGCTTGCCCTGCTTGAGAACGATGGTAGGCGTCAATGTAATGCGGGGCCGTTTGCCGGGAGCCACCACGTTGGGGTGGCCCTCCCAGGTATTCAGGCTGACCAGGCGGGTCCCGTGGGTCACGCCGGTGCTTCCGCCTTCATCCACCAGGCTGCCCCAGCCGCTGGGGGTGGCCGCCACCACGTTGCCCCAGCGGTCGGCCACCACGCAGGTGGTGGTATCGCTGGACTGGCCGGCGCTGCTCGGGGCCTGCTGGCCGGACACCTGGACCGGACGCATGCCGTAAGGGTCTCCCGCGCGGACCTCCAGCGAGGCCTTGGCGAGGTCGATCAGCGGACGGCGCAGAAGCGTGTAGCGGTCCGACAGGAGGCTGTCCAGGGGCACTTCCACGAAGCGCGGATCGCCGTAGTAGCGATCGCGGTCGGCCAGGGCCAGCTTCATGGCCTCGGCCACCACGTGGATGTAGTCGGCCGAAAGATGGCCCATCTGCCGGAGGTCGTACCCCTCCAGCAATCGCAGCGCCTGGGAGAGATAGGGGCCCTGGGTCCAGGGCCCGGCCTTGCAGACGGTATGGCCCCGGTAGTCGATGGTGACCGGCTCCTCCACCCAGGTCCGGTGGGCGGCCAGGTCCTCCTTGCGCAGCAGTCCCCCATGCTTCCGGTACCAGGCGTCCAGCTCTTCGGCGATGTCTCCCCGGTAGAAGCGGTCGGAGACGGCGCGCAGCCCCTGCAGCCGCCCTCCCCCGGCCTGCGCTTCCGCCTCGACCAGGCGCCGCAGGGTTTCGGCCAGCTTCGGGCGCCACGGCTCCCCGCCGGCATCCAGAATCTCCAGCACGGGCCGGGCGGCCTGGGCGAAGGTCCGGGTGCCGTACCGCTCCAGGGCGGTCACGCAGAGGTCGATGACCGCCGGCACCGCCGCCGACTGCAGGTTGTTGGGGTCTCCTCCCCGGGGGATCCCGCCGATCTTGCGGAAATGCTCCAGCGTCGCCAGCTTGGGAGCCGCTCCCTGGCCCGAGAGCACCTCCACGGTTTCGCGCTGGGTGTCGTAGATGAGAAACGGGACCTCTCCACCGATGCAGTATTGCCCGTAGTCGGTCACGCTGAGCGCCAGGATGACGGCCACCGCGGCATCGGCGGCGTTGCCGCCCTCGCGCAGAATTTCGATCCCGGCCTCCACGGCGCGGCTGTCGCCGGCGGCCACCACCCCGACCCGACCCGAAGCGTTCCAACTCATTTCAGTATCCGATGGTCCTTCCGATCCCTTCGAAAACCAGGCGACGGCCAACGCCAGGGCCACGCCCGCCAAGACGATCCATCCCAACTTCATCAGAGCCTCCCCGTGAACCCGGCCTCTCCATGAGCCCGCCGGGACGGCTGCTCCCACCCCACGCTCGAGGATTCCGCCAGGGAAATCAAGTCAATTCTTATCACAACTGGGGCCGATAGCAAATGGGCAGCGGGGGATTGCGGGGGATTGCGGGGGATTGCGCGCTCCTCGCCCCGCCCGACCGCAAAGGTGTACAATGCGGCCATCTTCAGCGAAAGGAGAATCGCCATGAGCCACAAGGGGCTCCCGACCGCAGCACTGATCGCCATCGTCATCGTCCTGGCTTCCTGCAGCCAGGTACAGCTTCCCCAATCGAACCATTCCTTTCCCGAGGGCGAGTGGCCCCAGTGGCGGGGACCGGAAAGAACCGGCCTTTCCACGGAAACCGGGCTGCTCCGGCAATGGCCGGAAGGCGGCCCCTCCCTGGCCTGGTCCACTTCCGACCTGGGAGAAGGCTATGGGAGCGTCGCCATCCAGGGAGGCCGGATCTTCGTCCAGGGCACCCGCCAAGACGACAGCACCCTGCTATGCCTCGAGGAAAGCAGCGGCCGCACCCTCTGGACAGTGTCCCTGGGGGATCGCCTGGACCACGGCCGCGGACCCGGCCCCCGCGGCACCCCCACCATCCACCAGGACCGCATCTACGCGCTGACCGAGAACGGCGACCTGGCCTGCCTGCAGGCCGCCGACGGCCAGACCCTGTGGCGCCGCAACATCCTGGAGGACTTCAAGGGCGAGAACCCCAGGTGGCACATCAGCGAGTCGCCCCTGGTGGACGGCGACCGGCTGATCGTGATGCCCGGAGGCCATCAGGCCAGCCTGGTGGCGCTGAACAAGGATAGCGGAGAAACGATCTGGACCAGCACGGAGCTCAGCGACGGGGCCGGCTACTCCTCCAGCGTGGTGGCTGAAGTCCAGGGCATCCGCACCCTGCTGGCCTTTACCGCCGCCGCAGCCGTAGGTCTGAGGGCCGAGGACGGCCAGCTTTTGTGGCGCTATGAGCCGGTGGCCAACCGCACCGCCAACGTCGCCACCCCGATCATTCACCAGGACAAGGTCTTCTACAGCTCCGACTACGGCACCGGATGCGCCCTGCTGCAGCTCAAGGCCGACAACGGCTCCATGGAGGCCGAGGAGGTCTACTTCAACCGCGACATGAGAAACCACCACGGAGCGGTCGTCCTGGTCGACGGCTATCTCTACGGGTTCTCGGGCGCCATTCTCACCTGCATGGAGTTCGAGACCGGCAAGGTGATGTGGAAGGACCGCAGCGTGGGCAAGGGATCGCTGACCTATGCCGACGGCCGGCTCTACCTGTTCAGCGAAAAGAACGTGGTGGGCCTGGCCGAGGCCACCCCCGAAGCCTACCGGGAGAAAGGCCGCTTCGAAGTGGCCGACCAGGGCTGGCCCAGTTGGGCCCACCCGGTGGTGAGCGGCGGCCGACTCTACATCCGCAACCAGGGCGTGCTCAACTGCTACGACATCCGCGCAGGCAAGAACGGTGAGGCGCCGCCGAGGCTGGAGTACTGAAGGGGCCTCAGCACGGGCACCTGAACCCGATCAGAATAGTTCCCGAATCATGAGCGAAGTCCAGCTCGGGATACCACTTGCCTGCTTCCTCATCCGTGTCTCAAAATAGGTGCCATGAACACGATCACGGTTCGCCTGGATGAAGAACTCGCCCTCGAGTTGACGAAACTCGCAAAACGCACGGGACGTCCCAAAAGCGAGTTGATTCGCCACGCTTTGCGTCGCCAACTGGCCTTGGCGGAATTCGAACAACTGCGTCAAAGTGTCGCGCCCTTCGCAAAGGCCAAAGGTTGGCTAACGGATGACGACGTTTTTCGTAACGTCTCATGAGGGTATTCCTGGACACGAACGTGCTGGTCGCGGCCTATGCGACCCACGGGCTCTGCGAGGACATCTTTCGAGTCACTTTGGCGGAACACGAAATGGTTTTGAGCGAGACCGTGCTCACCGAATTCGAGCGCGTTCTCGTGCAAAAGCTTCACTTCCCTCCCCCGCAAGCCAAAACGCTGTCCTCTATTCTGCGAAGGCAGGCCGACGTCGTTGAGCCCGCCGCCCCTGCCGCGTGGCCAAAAAGCGACCCGGACGATCGTTGGGTTGTTGCGGCAGCGATAGAGGGAGGTGCCGACTTCCTCGTCACTGGTGATCGTGACCTACTTGAAGTCGCTGCTGAAGTCACCGTTTCAGTCGTCTCGCCGCGCACGTTCTGGGAGCAATTCGGTTAACGATTCTTTTAGGGCGCGCAATCAAATATGCTTCGGGGCACCCGTTTCTACCAACACTGAAAAAAGGGGGGCACCCCAAGATGAACGTTGAATTGAGGAGATGACACTGACTGTGCAATCAGGCGCCCCTCATGGAAGCTCACGCTCCCAGCCTCCACCCAAGCCAACCAGGCCAGGAAACCTGCCCAACCAGCCGCCATGGACAAGAAGAGCCTGAGCGAGCGCGACATCTGCACCAAGTTCATCACCCCGGCCCTGCGCAAAGCGGGCTGGGACCCGATGACCCAGATCCGGGAGGAGGTCCACTTCACCAAGGGCCGCATCGTGGTGCGCGGCAAGCTGGTCAGCCGGGGCAAGGGCAAGCGGGCCGACTACGTTCTCTACTACAAGCCCAACCTGCCCATCGCGCTGATCGAAGCCAAGGACAACAGCCATTCCGTCGGCGACGGCATGCAGCAGGCCCTCGACTACGCCGACGCCTTGAACATCCCCTTCGTCTTCTCCTCCAACGGCGACGCCTTCCTGTTCCATGACCGCACCAGCGCCGCCGACAGGGAAACCACGCTCGCCCTGGATGCCTTCCCGTCGCCAACCAACCTGTGGGCGCGCTTTCGTGCCTGGAAGGGGCTGACGGCCGAGTCGGAGAAGATCGTCCTTCAGGACTACTTCGACGACGGCGGAGGCAAGGCGCCCCGCTACTACCAGGTCAACGCCATCAACGCCGCCGTCGAGGCCATCGCCAAGGGCCGCCACCGCGTCCTGCTGGTCATGGCCACCGGAACCGGCAAGACCTACACCGCCTTCCAGATCATCTGGCGGCTGTGGAAGGCGGGCCGCAAGAAGCGCATCCTGTTCCTGGCCGACCGCAACGTATTGGTCGATCAGACCATGGTCAACGACTTCCGGCCCTTCGGCCCCGCAATGGCCAAGCTCTCGACCCACTCCAGGACCATCGAGCGCGGCGACGGGACCTTTGAGTACCCGTCCACCGCCATCGGCAAGAGACGCCGCATCGACACCGCCTACGAAATCTACCTCAGCCTCTACCAGGCCATCACCGGGCCGGAAGAACACCGGAAGATCTTCCGGGAATTCTCCCCGGGCTTCTTCGACCTGATCGTGGTAGACGAGTGCCACCGGGGCAGCGCAGCCGAGGACTCGGCCTGGCGGGAAATCCTGGAATACTTCTCCGCGGCCACCCAGATCGGGATGACGGCCACGCCCAAGGAAACCCGATACGTTTCCAACATCCACTACTTCGGAGAGCCGGTCTATTCCTATTCCCTGAAACAGGGCATTGCAGACGGCTTCCTGGCCCCCTACAAGGTCATCAAGGTCCATATCGACCGGGACGTGGAGGGCTACCGCCCCGAGAAGGGCCAGCTCGACCGGGACGGTAACGAAGTCGAAGACCGTCTCTACAACCTCAAGGACTTCGACCAGAATCTGGTGCTGGACGAACGCACCCGGCTGGTGGCCCGCAAGGTCACCCGCTATCTGCAGGAAAGCGGCGATCCCTTCCAGAAGACGATCGTCTTCTGCGTGGACCAGGAACACGCCGCCCGCATGAGGCAGGCGCTCGTCAACGAGAACGCCGACCTGGTGGAGCGGAACCACCGCTACGTCATGCGCATCACCGGCAGTGACGCCGCGGGCCAGGCGCAACTGGACAACTTCATCGACCCGGAATCCAGGTATCCCGTGCTGGTCACCACCTCGCGGCTGCTCTCCACCGGGGTCGACGTCCAGACCTGCCGCTTGATCGTGCTCGACCGCGAGGTCGGCTCCATGACCGAGTTCAAGCAGATCCTGGGGCGCGGCACCCGCCTGCACGAGGACACCCGCAAGCTCTACTTCACCCTGATGGATTTCCGGGGCGCCACCAACCACTTCGCCGACCCCGAGTTCGACGGCGAGCCGGTCCAGATTTACGAGCCCGGCGAGGACGACCCCGTCACCCCGCCGGGAGAGGATGAAACGCCGCCGCCGGACGATGGCGAAACCACCGGCGATGTCTCAACCGATCCACCGCCGAACGGTGGCCGGCGCAAGGTTTACGTCGACGGCGTGCAGGCGTCCATCCTGGCCGAGCGGATCTCCTATGTGAATCGGTACGGGGAACTCATCACCGAATCCCTGCACGACTTTACCCGGAAGGCCCTCAAGAAGCGCTTCGCCAGCCTGGACGACTTCCTGGGGCGCTGGAAGGCCGCCGAGCGCAAGCAGGCCATCATCGAGGAACTGGCGGCCGAGGGGCTGGACCTCGAGGTGATTGCCGAGGAACTGAACCAGGACCTCGACCCCTTCGACCTCATCTGCCACGTGGCCTTCGACGCCAGACCCCTGACCCGGCGCGAGCGCGCCGCCAACGTCCGGAAGCGAGACGTGTTCCACAAGTACGGGGAACAGGCCCGCGCCGTCCTCGACGCGCTCCTCGCCAAGTACGCCGACGACGGCGTATTCAACCTCGACGACGTTACCGTGCTCCGCATTCCGCCCTTGACCGAACTCGGCACCCCGGTGCAGTTGCTGACGGCCTTCGGCGGCAGGGAGGGCTTCGTCGAGGCCGTCCGCGAGATGCAAGCCGCCCTCTACCGGGAGATTGCCTGACCCATGGCCGTCCGCACCCTGGTCAAGTCCATCCAGAACGTCATGCGCCAGGATACCGGCGTGGACGGCGACGCCCAGCGCATCAGCCAGTTGTGCTGGATGTTCTTCCTCAAGATCATCGACGACCAGGACCAGGAACTGGAGTTGATGCAGGCCGACTACGCCTCCCCGATCCCCAAGCGGCTCCAATGGCGCTCCTGGGCGGCCGACCCCGAGGGCGTTACCGGCGAAGCCCTGCTTGCCTTCATCAACAACGACCTGTTTCCGGCTCTGAAGAACCTTCGCCCGAGCGGCCGACCCGGAGACCGCGGCCGCGTGGTGCGCGACGTCTTCGAAGACGCCTACAACTACATGAAGTCGGGCCAGTTGATGCGCCAGGTGGTCAACAGGATCAACGACATCGACTTCAACGACCTGACCGCGCGCCAGCACTTCGGCGACATCTACGAGCAGATCCTCAACGACCTGCAATCGGCCGGCAACGCCGGCGAGTACTACACCCCGCGAGCCGTCACCGCCTTCATGGCCGACCGCATCGACCCCAAGCCCGGCGAAACCCTATTCGACCCGGCCTGCGGGACCGGTGGATTCCTGACCTGCTCGCTGCGCCACATGCGCGACCGCTACGTCAAGCGGCCCGAGGACGAGCACGCCATGCAGGCCGCCCTGCGCGCCGTGGAGAAGAAGCAGCTCCCGCACATGCTGTGCGTCACCAACATGCTGCTGCACGGCATCGAAGACCCCGGCTTCGTGCGCCACGACAACACCCTGGCCCGGCCCTATATCGGTTGGGGGAAAGAGGACCGGGTGGACATCGTGCTGACCAATCCGCCCTTCGGGGGCAAGGAAGAAGACGGCGTCGAGAGCAACTTCCCCCAGCACTTCCGAACCCGGGAGACGGCCGACCTGTTCCTGGCCCTGATCGTGCGCCTGTTGAAGCCCGGCGGGCGCGCCGCCGTGGTGCTGCCCGACGGCTCCCTGTTCGGCGAGGGAGTCAAGACGCGGCTCAAGGAGCACCTGCTGGAGCAGTGCAACCTGCACACCATCGTCCGCCTGCCCAACTCGGTCTTCCGGCCCTATGCCTCCATCGGCACCAACCTGCTCTTCTTCGAGAAAGGCGAGCCCACCCGGGACACCTGGTTCTACGAGCACTTGGTGCCCCAGGGCCAGAAGGCCTACTCCATGACCCGGCCCATCCGGCTGGAGCACCTGCAACCCTGCATCGACTGGTGGGGCGGGACGGAGCGCAAGGACCGCAAGCCAACGGACCGAGCCTGGAAGGTAACGGCCGACCAGGTGAAGGCCCGCGGCTACAACCTCGACATCAAGAACCCCCACACCTCCGAAGACGACCACGGCGACCCGGAAGAACTGCTGGCCAAACTGAACGCCGCCGAAGCCGAAGCCGCCAGGGTGCGCGAGCAGTTGAAAGCGATTCTGGAGGAGGCGCTGCTGAGATAAACTGCGGAACACTGCTGAGAGAGCAATGAATCTGAATGATCCGGCAGTCGACGAGATCCGGGCAGTGCGACACCGCATTTCTGCGCGCTTCGATCATGATCCTGCACAGTTGGTGAGCTTCTACCTGGAGATGCAGAAGCAGTACCAGGATCGACTGATCGAGACTGCTATGATTACCGAGCGCAGAGACCGGCAGGCCACCTGACGCGGTGCTTCAGCGGAGGGGGCAAGCCGCAATGCTGTGTTTGAGAGTGGCGCAAATGGAAAAGAGCCAGCGTGCCATCCGGCTAGCCGATGCCTTGCGTGATTTGGAGGAATTATCCATGCCGCTGAACATCAAAGACACCGAAACGCACGCCTTGGCAAAACGGCTGGCAAGCCTGACCGGAGAATCGCTGACCCAAGCCGTCAAGCAGGCCGTCCAGGAAAGACTCGCAAGGGTGGAAAAGAGCCGGCGTGCCATCCGGCTCGCCGATGAGCTGGACCACATTGCCCTGCATTGCGCCGCTTTGCCTCGCCGCGACAGGCGGAGCGCCGAACGGATCGTCGGTTATGACGAACGCGGTCTTCCAGTCTGATGGTGATCGACACTGCGGGACAAGTGTCCAGTAAATATATTCGAAAAGTACGTATCACAATATGAAATGTGCCAAATGAAAAAGCTGTTTTGTCAAGAGAAGAATTTGCTAGAATCAAATTGACAATCGCATCGTTGCCACCAGATGTGAACGGTAGTGGAACCAATCCTTGGATGCAGATGCCGTGCCCGACATCTTCTCCCAAGGTTCCCAAGTAGTACGAAACAACGGGAGAAGGTCAATCCTTCTGCCGTATTTTTGTCTGGAATGAATGTTCCACACGACAGCAAGGGATGGACATAGTATCGCAGAATGATCGGCGATACCTTCAGCCAAACTCAGACGCCCCGAAACGCAGGACCAACATCAAGGAAAGTCAACCCAATGGCACCCTATCCATATGTCCGTCCCGGCTTTGCGGAAGGGTTTTGTCGAGCCCTTGACATCTTCTCGGTTTTCGGTCAATGCAATGCTTCTCAAAAACCAGAACATGAAGATGTTGATGCGTTTGCCATGTCCATGGACGTAAATGCGGTCGTTGCGGATTTCTGGTTCGCCATTGATCAATTTGAACAGGAACATGCCGAGCTCATTGAAGAGAAAGAGGGAACGAGAATCTCAACAATTTCAAAGAATCCAACAGCGTATTGAGTTCCGCGGTCCTCTTCCCCCGCCAGCGTTCATTGAGAAGTACGACAGCATCATCCCGAACGGAGCAGAACGAATTCTGGCTCTTGTCGAAAAACAGCAGTCCCACCGTCACGATATAGAGAAAAAAGTGATCTACAGCGATGTCCTGAACAGTCGCTTGGGCATCTTTTTCGCGTTCTTGATCTCGATCACCGGGATATCGGCAGGCACGTGGTTGGGGGCTAACGGCTATGAATTGGCTGGCGGTTTTATAGGCGTTGGCGGAGTCGGTTCAATAGTTGCAACGTTCATCTATGGGACCAAGATCAGACAAAGAGGACAGGAGAACAACAGGCGAGCAAACACTCGGAAGTAGTTACACCTACCACTAACCCATCCACTGTTTGACCCTTGCAAACGAAGAACCGCTGGCCGGACCGTATGTCGCCGCGGTCGAAGCTGCTGCCATCAAAAACCCTTACCTCCGCACCGCAATCGACAAATCCCGCGAACTTGTCAATGCATCCTGATCCTCGCGTCTTGCCGGTGGAGGCAGAACAATCGGGCGAGGTGATCAAGCGCTTCACCACAGGTAATGAACAAGGCGACTGCTGACGAGATGCGTGCTGTTCCTCAAAGCCGAGTGATGAGTATCGACCTTCTTTTCGATGATTTCGATCGGCTGATTCAGTCTCGCGAATCTGTTCACCGCCTGCGCCGCTTCATTCTCGACTTGGCGGTACGCGGCAAGCTGGTGGAACAGGACCCGAACGACGAGCCAGCCTCGGAACTACTGAAGCGAATTGCGGCTGAAAAGGCGCGGTTGGTGAAGGCAGGGGAGATCAGGAAGCCAAAGGCCAAACCGGCGCTCACGGTGAAAGAAACGTCCTTCACACTGCCCGAGAATTGGAAGTGGAGTCAAATTGCGGAGATCGGTGTGCTGAGTCCTCGCAACACGGCAGAGGATGGCACTCTCGCCTCGTTTATCCCAATGCCAATGATTGCGACCGACTACGGAGCGGCAAGTAATCACGAAGTTCGACGCTGGGGGGATATCAAAAAAGGCTATACCCACTTCGCGGAAGGCGATGTCGGTTTGGCGAAAATCACTCCATGTTTTCAGAACGGAAAATCGACCGTCTTTCGCAACCTCACCGGCGGACTGGGAAGCGGCACAACGGAATTGCATATTGTCCGTCCATTGCTCGTCAATCCAGACTTCATCGTTCTCTTCCTCAAGTGCCCATATTTCATCGAAACCGGTGTCCCCAAGATGACCGGCACAGCGGGCCAGAAACGTGTGCCCGCAGAATACTTCGCTCACTCACCCTTTCCGCTCCCACCGCTTGCCGAACAACACCGCATCGTCGCCAAAGTCGATGAACTGATGGCGCTCTGCGACCGCTTGGAGGCTGCGCGGTCTGAACGGGAGACAACTAGAGATCGGCTGGCAACGGCGAGCCTTGCCCGCCTCAACACACCTGCCTCCGACCCAGCGACATTCCGTCATGATGTCGCCTTCGCCCTCGATAACCTTGTTCCGCTCACCACCCGTCCCGACCAGATCAAGGCTCTGCGTCAGACCATCCTCAACTTGGCCGTGCGCGGCAAACTGGTGGAGCAAGACCCGAACGACGAACCGGCCTCGGAATTGCTGAAGCGCAAAAAGATTCCCATTCTATGCACAGGCTCATTTGAGCTTCCCGAATCGTGGGCTTGGGTGAACGTGGGCGCGGTAGCTGACTCCCGCCTCGGTAAGATGCTCGACAAGTCCAAGAACAAAGGAACGCCTCACAAATACCTCCGCAACATCAACGTGAGATGGTTCGACTTCGATCTATCCGACCTGCTGGAGATGCGATTCGAAGAATCGGAGCTTCCAGAGTTCGCGCTTCGATTTGGCGACGTTCTGATATGTGAGGGAGGCGAGCCTGGTCGAGCGGCGGTGTGGGACGCCCGCGAAACCGATATCTACTTTCAGAAAGCGATTCATCGTGTTCGTTTTCTGAACTTGGTAGATAGCGATTATTTTGTGAGGGTGCTCAAGGCGAGTGCCGATGACGGACGTTTGGCCGAGTATTTCACTGGGACTGGTATCAAACATTTCACGGGCAAGGGTCTCGCAGCCTATTTGTTTCCTCTTCCACCCCTCGCCGAGCAGCACCGCATTGTCGCCAAAGTCGATGAACTGATGGAACTCTACAGTCGCCTGGAGGTGAGCCTTGCTACGGGTGACGAAACGCGGGGCGGGTTGGTTGAGGCACTGCTTTTTTCGCTCCTGAGCGGCGACAAGGCCAATGCGTCCTTGCTTGGCGCTGGAAATTCTCGTAAACGAGAGGAGAATGATTAACGCGTAGCTCTGGAAATCAGAGCAAATCTCACGATACGAATGACTATGGAATCTTCGCCTGTACCGTTCCTAACCCATCTTTAACAAGTCAACAGCCGATGGGAGGGATTTTACCCCTAATTTGACCTGATATCACCCGTAAGTTGTTGATTCCTGGTTCCAAGAAGTCTGTGTAGTGCCATAATCTTATGGGAGGGTCTTGACCGCCCCTTCTCTCTCTGTTAGGGTCCCTCCCATGTTCATCCGACGCACCCAGACCCGCAGCCTCTCCTCCGGCCAGACCTACTTCACCTTTCGCCTCGTTCGCTCCCACCGCCTCTCCGGCAAGGTCCGCCAGCAGACCCTCCTCAACCTCGGCAGCCACTTCCCCGTCCCCCGTGAGGACTGGCCCCTGCTGTGCCGCCGCCTCGATGAGATCCTCAGCGGCCAGAGGTCGCTGTTGCCCGAGGTGTCGGCCCCGCTGGAGGAGGAAGCCCAGGGCATGGCCCAGCGCTTGCTGGAGGGCGAAGCCGACGTGAGCGGCGTGGGCGTGGAGGCCTCTTCGGAGGACCTGCAGACGGTCGAGGTGGATTCGTTGGAGCTGAGGCGTCCGCGCAGCGTGGGGGTGGAGCAGGTGGGCTGCTGGGCGCTGGAGCAGTTGGGGCTGGGGGATCTGCTGAAGGAGTTGGGGCTGAATGGACCGATGCGGGCGGCGGCGCTGGGGGCGATGGTGGGCCGTCTGGCCCAACCAGGCTCGGAGCGGGCCAGTTGGCATTGGCTCAGGCGGCATAGCGGCTTGGGCGAGTTGCTGGGCTTCGACTTCGAGAACCTGAGTCTGATGCAGATGTATCGGGCCTCGGACGCCTTGATGAAGCACCGGGAGGGAATCGAGGGTCACCTCTTCACCCGAGCCATGGGGTTGTTCGACCTGGAGCCGACCGTCACCCTGTTCGATCTGACCAACACGTTCTTCGAGGGGGCGGCCTCGGGTCAGCCCAAGGCCCAGCGGGGGCACTCGAAGGACAAGCGCAGCGACTGCCGGCTGCTGACGCTGGGGCTGGTGCTGGACGGGGCGGGGTTTGTGCGCCGTTCGAAGGTCTTTGCCGGCCGGGTGGACGAGCACCGGACCCTGGCGGGGATGCTGGAGGGGCTGGGGGCGCCTCGGGGCGCGCTGGTGGTGATGGATCGGGGAGTGGCGACCGAGGATCGTATCCAGTGGCTGAGAGAGGAAGGATACCGCTACCTGGTGGCCAGCCGCCAGGGCCCCCGCAAGTTCGACCCCGAGTTGGCGGTGGCGGTGGAGACGGCTTCCAAGGCCACCGTAGAGATCCACAAGGAGGTGTCGGAGGATGGAGAGGAGGTGCGTCTCTACTGCTGCTCCCAAAAGCGTGCCGAGAAGGAGAGGGGCATCCTGGAGCGCTTCAGCCGGCGCTTCGAGCAGGGGCTCACCCGCCTCTCCGAGGGGTTGAGCCGGCCGCGGGCCCACAAGGGCGTCGAGAAGGTCCGGGAGAGGATCGGGCGGCTGAAGGAGCGGTGCCGCGGGGTGGCGCAGCACTACACCATCGAGGTCCTCACCGATGAGAGCGGCCGCAAGGCGACTGAGGTGACCTGGAAGCGGCAGCCCCGCCAGGGCTCGATGGCCACTCATCCGGGGGTCTACTGCCTGCGCAGCAATCAGACCGACTGGGATGAGGAGAGCCTGTGGCGCACCTACACCCTGTTGACCGACGTGGAGGCGGTGTTTCGCTCCCTGAAGTCCGAGTTGGGTCTGCGGCCCATCTACCACCACAAGCCGGTGCGCTCGGAGGGCCACCTGTTCCTGACGGTCATCGCCTATCAACTGGTGCAGGTCATCCGCAAGCGGCTCAAGCAGCGGGGCGACACCTCCAGTTGGACCACCCTGCGGCGCATCCTGGAGGGGCAGCAGCGGGTGACGGCGACCTTCCGGCGCAAGGACGGGCGGACCTTGCACGTCCGCAAGGCCACCCGGGCTGAACCCGATCAGAGGGCCATCTACGATGCCCTGGGCATTGATCCCGCTCCCGGAGGGGTTCGCAAGATGATCGTCTGAGTCTCCCGAAATCTCCGGTTTTAACCGGTTTGTAGTGCCAGAAGCCTGTTTCTGCCTTTGTAAAGTGTTGATAATAAACGTGTAGTTGAAAGCCTTGTTAAAGATGGGCTAAAGCCTTTACTTGCAATTATTGGGAAACTGCTCTCATCACTCAGTCGTTGGTGGGCAGTACGACGGGCGGGGTACCTACCCAATTCGGTAGCAGCCGATCAGGCGGAAATCTTATTTGATGAGGCGTTTAGGCAACTAGGGGCATTCGAGCAGAACGGCTCAAGACGGACCATTTCCCTATTCGAGATTTCCGCATGGTTTTCTCTCCCCAAAATACTACGCACACACCATTTCAGAGACTGGATTTCTCGCCAGGATGTCCAATCCGATCTCAAGTCGTTGGTTCGCGCGACAGTCAGCGGAGCCCCCGAGGATCGGGAAGCACGTATACGGCTCATAGACACTTACACGGTTCTCGGACGTGAAAGTCAATGCCTCGCAGAAGACATCATGGAGCGGGTGTTAGCCCGACTTAGTACACCGATTCATAAGTATGGCTACGTATATTAGGCGGCCATGTCGAGTCGCGCAAGGAGGTCGCGAAGGTGGTTTCTGGTGAACTTCCATTGGAACGGCTGAGCCAAGCGTTGGTAATGACGTTCGAACTGTTGCAGGCACCGGGAGAGAGCCGACAGGGAGGGAAAGTCATTGGGGGTAAGAACCTTGCGCTGGACGATGGAGAAATAGATTTCGACTTGATTGAGCCAACTGGCGTGGATGGGAGCATGAATCAGGCGTAAGTTGGGATAACGCCCCTGCAAGCGTTGAATCGAAGCCGGACCCCGGTGACAGGTGCCGTTGTCAACGATCCAAAAGACCCGACGGGCATGGCGGTAGGGGTCCTGATTCATGACCTGTCGAACCAAGCGGTCGAAGGTGACAATGGTGCTGCGGGCTTCGCAACGGCCGTAGATCTTGGCTCGGTGGACATCCCAGGCGGCCAGATAGGCCCAGGCTCCGAGGCGGCGATACTCATGCTCGATCTTGAGAGGCGAGTGGGGCCGGGGAGGCAGAGAGGGGTGGCAACGCTGGCGGGCCTGGATGGAGGTTTTCTCGTCGGCGCACACGACGAACTCATCCGGGCGGAGAGGCTGACCCTCCCAAACGCCTTGGTAGAGATCGAGCAGGCGGCTGGCCTTGGCGAAAAAGTCTGGATCGCGGGGAAACAGCCAGCAACGATGCTGCCAAGGCCGGATGGCATCCTCATGGAGCCAGCGCCAGATGGTGGTCCCGCTGATGGAAGCTACCAGTCCCGATTGACAGACCTGTCGGGCCAGATCGTGGTGGCTCCAACGCGAGAGGGGAACGCCCTGGCGGGCAGGCAACTCGCAGGCCAGGGCCTTAACCTGAACAACGATCTCTGGGGGGAAAAGCTCGGGGGCGGCCCGAGCGATTGAGATCCTCCAGAGCGCCCAAGCGCTGTTGAAAGAAACGCTTGCGCCATTTACTGACGACATCCCGTCCGACACGCAGGTGCTGAGCGATTTGGTGATTGGACAGTCCTTGGGCAGCCAGCAAGATCATCTGAGCGCGTTGAACCTGAAAATACGGCAACGTATACTTATGGGCTCGTCTGTGAAGCTCTTTGGCCTCGGACTGGCTCAATCGAATCTGATAGGGGCTTTTGCGAGGCATTCTGGACTCCTCCCGGCTGTCCAGTATACCTCAATTATCCTTCGAAAGACCGGCAATAATACGTATTAGTATTTATGTTATAGTGTACTAAGGCAAAGCTTACAAGGCAATGTAAACAGCGCCAACGTCGAAGCACTTCTCCAGATTGGATCTAGGAGCGTACACGAACGTCTGGACTTGATTCAGAACGCAGTGTCGCTCCAGCAGGCACCTGTTGGTAAAGAATCGACTCCGCTACCAGCGCGGCTTGATGTCGAGGCAATCGAACGAGCGTTCGGCGCCGTGTCGCGGGTGTTGCTTGGCTGGCCTCAAGAAACCGACGGAAACTGGATCGAACGTCCAGAGTTAGAGCAATTGCATGCTCTCACAATGGAAAAACAGTCTGTTGTAACGGTACTTCTCGGTAAGCCCGGCGAAGGCAAGTCCGCTGTCCTCGCGCGGTTGGGCACCCGGCTTCTCGGCGAAAATACGATCCTACTCGCCATAAAGGCGGATCAGATCCCGCGGAAGGTCGAGACGCTTGGCGATCTCGATAGATGGATAGATTGCCCCATATCAACAGTAGAGGCACTCAGCCGACTGGCGGCGGTGCGCCGTGTTGTCGTGCTGATCGACCAACTGGATGCGCTTGCAGAGTTGATGGATCAACACTCGGAGCGTCTTTCTGCATTGTTTCGACTGGTCGATGCGATAAGCAACACGCCGAACCTCCATGTTATTTTGTCGTGTCGTGAGTTCGAGTTCCATAACGATGTACGCCTCACCACCCTGCAGGCAGAGTCCATAGCGCTCTCTCCCCTGACCTGGGACCAAGTGTTACCTCTTTTAACTAAGCATCAGCCTGATGCGGACAACTGGAATGAGGAGGTTCGTGAGGTTTTGCGTACACCGCAACATCTGGCTATCTTTCTCTCGCACTTGGCCGGTAGCAAGAACGTGCCGACGTTCACCAACTACCAGAGTTTGTTGGACCGCGTGGTTAAGGAGCGTGTGGAACAAAGCTATGGTTTTCGGACGGTCGAGGTAGCGGAACGCATAGCGGACGAAATGGCGAAAGAGGAGGAACTTTGGCTTGCACGGGATCGCTTTGAGCCCGAATTCCGCAATGAGTTGAAGAATCTGAAGGCAGCGGAATTCTTGGTGTCCTCGGAGAATGACCTCAGTATTGCATTTCGTCATCAGACGTTGTTCGACTTTCTGCGTGCACGATCCTATCTTCGGCAAGGAACGTCGTTAGCCAAACATGTAACCGTTGAAAAGCAGGAATCGCTGTTCATTCGCCCAGTACTTTGGAGCGCCTTGCACTATCTGCGCGGGGCTGACCGGGCAATCTATCGGAAAGAGTTTCGATGCCTATGGAAGCATCAGGGGTTACGTCTGCACGTGCGTCACCTTCTCGTTGCGTTCTTGGGCCAAGTCGCGGAACCGGACGACGAAGAAGCCAGTTGGCTGCTCCCCACACTGGACCATCCGGTTTTGCGCGCGAAGACATTGCAGGCCGTCGCCGGTAATGTCGGCTGGTTCTCACGTTTACGAGGCCGACTTCCGGCACTCATGACAATGCCTGTTTCTCAAATGGGCGAGCTGGCCGGACTCCTAAATCGTGCTGTGCAATTTGAACCCGATGTTGTTTTCAGACTCGTAAAATCGCACTGGACGGCAGAGGAACAATGCCAAGAGCTTGCGTTGTTCGTGCTGCGGGAGTCACCGTCGTGGGATGCCTCACGGGTCGAAACCGTGGCTCAAATCGCGGATCATGCGCCAATGGACAACTATTCCATCCTCGACATTTCCAAGCGGATCGCACGGTCTGTGCCCGACTTGGCACCTGAGGTTATTGTTCGCTATCTACGAGCAACGACAAACCGGACCACTGCCAGTTCAGATCCCTCCGCACACACATATGACCTACTCTTGGATAGCAAGCAAGGCTGGCACGAAATTGACAAGTTGGCATTGCAGGCTCCAAGGGCGTTTGTTGAACGGCTGTGGCCCTGGATTGCTGACATATTGGGGCGTTTGGCACGAGAACAGCACCCGTTTCTGAATGAATACCGAGGCCACAACGGATTGTCCTTTTCGCGATTTCCAGACTCAGGCAAGAGACGTACTTTAACTCACGCCATCGAATTGGCCATCCAGGAGTTTGCCGAAACGGAACCCGATGCGTTTTGTAAATTTGTCGACTCGGAAAAGACTACAGATCTCAATGCCCTACATCATCTTCTTGCACTGGGTCTGGAAAAGATTGTCTCGTCCCATTCGAGCAAGGTGTTGCAATATTTGTTGGAAGATCCGCGGCGTTTCGCAATTGGCGATATGTACGATACACACAGGGATAGCGGAAATCTGATTTCTGCCGTTGTACCCGCATTGGGAGATGTCGATGCTAAGCGCTTGGAGACTGCAATCATCAGTTGGCCAAAGTACCGCGACGACGTCATTCCACCAGGCGAGGACCGGAGGTTACGCTTTGAACGGCGAAAATGGACCCGCGAGCACCGGTTACGGCTCCTGCGTCATTTCCCCAATGATCGTTTATCGCCAAAGGGGCAAAAGCATCTAGCAGAGGAAGAACGGGCGCTCCCCAATACATCAGACCACCGCTTCAGTCCTCCTGAACCCAAACTGGTTGACAGCCCTATGTCTCCGGACCAAATGACGAAGGCAACAGACGACCAAATTTTCAAGTTGTTTGAAGAGTTGACTGACGACACCGAGTGGGATCATCCAAAGAGGCCGTTTAATCTTGAGGGTGGAAGTATCCAGGCATCGAGAGCGTTTGCCGATTTTGCCAAAAATGATCCCAGTCGAGGGCTACAAATCATCAAGCAGTTTCGCCCTGGTACACAGGAACGCCCGGCAGGATACGCCTTAGCCGAACTGGGTGCGGAAACGGTTCCGCCTGAAAAACTCATCGCTTGCATTCAAGAACTCGAAAAGAGGGGATTTGCCTCGGAGGAGTACAGTAGCAGTGCAGCGCGCTGCTTGCGAGAGATTGCCCGGCGCTCTGACGGACTTGATGACGTTACATGTGACCTTTTGGAGAGTTGGCTGTCAAATTGGGAACCTAAAGCTGGTGCCGAGAACACTAGTACCGTGTAACACTTAAAACTACGGTTACTGTGTTATAGTCATGGAAAACTCAGGAGGGTTTTCCATGGCACCCCGTTACCGAGTGACACTCACCGCGCAAGAGCGGCAAGAACTTCAGGCGTTGACGCGTACCGGCAAGACCAGTGCCAAGAGGTTCCTCTACGCACGAGCCCTGCTGCTGTGCGACCAGGGGCCGGAGGGACCGGGCTGGACGGTAGTCCGGACGGCCGAGGCGATGGGCGTCACCGCACGGACGGTCGAGCATTTGAAACGGCGCTTCGTCGAAGAGGGCCTCACGGCCGCCTTGCAGCGCAAGCGGCGTGAGCGCCCGCCACGGGAAGTGAAGTTCGATGGGGCGTTCGAGGCGCGGCTGATCGCGCTGGCCTGCTCGCCGGCCCCGCAGGGGCGGCGTCGCTGGACGGTGCGTTTGCTGGCCGAGAAGGTGGTCGAGTTGGGCTTGGCGCCGCAGGTGTCGCCGATGACGGTCCAGCGTCTGTTAAAAAAAACGAACTGCAGCCTCACCTGAAGAAGTACTGGCGGATTCCGCCCCAGGCGAGCGCGGCGTTCGTCGCCTGCATGGAAGACCTGCTCGCCGTCTACGCTCGATCCTATACGGAGCGGCTGCCGGTCGTCTGCATGGATGAAACCAACAAGCAACTGATCCAGGAAGTGCGGGAGAAACTGCCGCTCGAGCCCGGCCATCCCGAGCGTTGGGAGCACGAGTACGTGCGTTGCGGTGTCGCGCAGGTCTTCCTGGAAGTGGAGCCCTTGACCGGGCGGCGGCATGTCGAGGTCGGAGAGCGTCGCACCCGCCGGGACTGGGCCCGCTGGATTCAGGGCATGTTGCGTACCCGATACCCGCAGGCGGAGCGGGTGGTCTTGATCCTGGACAACCTCAACACCCATGGAATCGAATCGCTCTATGAGACCTTTGCCCCGCAGGAGGCTCGCAGCTTGGCCGAACGCCTCGAGATCCACTACACGCCCAAGCACGGCAGTTGGCTGAACATGGCCGAAATCGAACTGAGCGCCTTGAGCGGGCAATGTCTTAATCGACGTATCGGAGACCTGAAAACACTGCGTCGCGAGATCGCCGCTTGGCAACAGGATCGCAACAACCGACAAGCCAAGATCAATTGGCATTTCACAACTCATGATGCCCGCACTAAACTGAAACGCCTGTATCCGAATCTTTAAGTGATATGCGGTACTAGCCACGTGGACGACGTAGACAAACTGCAGACGGCCGACAATCAGCACGACAGTATCCTTTGGAGCCTCGCAGGTCTCGAAGCACTGCCAGAGGGCAACTATCCGGTTTTGAATGCTCTCACGCTGGGCTACCTTCTCCGTAAGCCCGAAAACGCCGATGGCTGGCTTGGGGTTCTGGAAAGACACCTTGCGCGTCGAGAAGATCCAACGGTTTGGTGTGCGCTGGCAATTCACCTCGACCATGTATTCCTTGCCGACCGAGATCGTGCGATTGCGTTTCTTGAAAGCCTTTTCAATCAATATCCAACGATTCTCGAAACTGCTGCTGGGGTTCGATTGATTGGACACATCTTGGATCGGATTCCTAGTGAGATGTTTAACCGCATTCTTGCTCGCTGGATATCCGGCAAGTGGCCTCTTGGACCACTAGCCGCCGGAGAAATCGCGACGTTGAAGCTTTGTCGTAATCCGAATCAAACGGAAGCAAGGACGCAAGTGGAACGGTTTTTGGCTGGTGCTGATTACGATCCACTGGTCGCAACCGCTCTACGCATTGGAATCACTCACACGCTTGTTGTCGCTTGGCGTGAGCCTCCGCTACGCGGAATTGCCACCACGCTGTTGGTCCGTCTCGCGTCATTTGAGAACCCGGATATTGGTAGACCTCTAAGTGCTGTTTTCACCAAAACCGATTCCCTTCCTCCAGATGACTTCACGAGGCAACTCCTGGAAGCATTTCTGAAGCGCCCCTCGCTTCTCAGGGTAGGCTTCGGCCATACTTTTGTTGAACGGCTGAAAGAATTGCTACGGGAAGGATGGAGACCAACTTTGGTACAGAAGGTCGCAAATACTCTCGTGAGAGGCGCGATGAAGGATGCTCGCGCCCCTCGGCACCGTGATTGGGCTGGGCTGGTTGAGATTGCGCTAACGCTTCATCGCCTCCCCGAGACTCGGATGGCCGGGCTTGATCTCTTTGAACGATTGATGGGCTTGGATGTATTTGAATTGCCTGAACGTCTCAAGACTCTGGATCGACGCATGCCTTGATTAGCAGCACTCACATCTCTTAGGGCGTCTGCCAAGTTACGCTTTGGCAGTCGAAACGCATCGCCAGAGGGGGATTTGGAGCCTGGATCGGGAGGTTGCGTGGCCGAACGGGAGGCGCACAACGACTGTGAAGGGTGTGTGCACGCCTTGTACAATCGACTGCATGGGAAGAGTGAGTGATGAACGTGATGAACGACAGAGAAAGCAAAACCGTAGGCCCGATGCTGAACCCGCCGCACTTGGGCGAGTTGATCCGCGGAGCATGGAAGCGAGTCGCTGGAACGTGACCGAGACAGCGGCCCGGCTGGGCTGCGAGCGCGGGACGCTATCGCGTCTGCTCAATGGGCGGGTTGGCGTGTCCGCCAATATGGCACTGGCGCTGGAAGAGATCGGGTGGGGCGCCGCCGAGCACTGGATGCGGATGCAGGCCAGCTATGAGCTCGCGAATGCTCGCCGGGAACGCGACTCCCGCAATGAGATGGCGGCTGCGAGGCTGGCGTGATCGGCTCTTGCCCCGGTGCTGCCGAGTGCGTGTGCCAGGTCAGGAACCGCGCTCATTTGAGTTAACCAGAACGGACCTCGACAAAGACTCGCACTGTCTCTCACGCTCCGGACCTGTCGAGTTGACGACCCGGTCCAAGTGGTGTGGTAGAACCTGCATTCGACCGACACGCAAAACGTCAAAAACCACACCGGCGGCCCGGACGCTCCCAAGAGCCGCCTGAACATCCTCTTGAGCCAAGAGATCAACGGTACTTCCCGTCACAAGGTTGGCGAAATGGTCAGCGCAGATGCGGTTTGCCTTGTCGGGTCGCAAGGAGAAATGCCTTGAACAAATTGCGTCGAGCTGGACAGATAGCGCCGGCAGCGGGCTGGACGTTGGGAGAGGCCAAGTCAAGGTTAGGTGAGATCGTCCGACTTGCCGTGACTGGGCAGCCGCAACGTATCACGGTCCACGGGAAAGATGCGGTGGTCATCGTCGCGGCGGACGCCTTTGAAGCCCTCCGGGCGCCGGAGAACTCGGCCACATTGCACGAACTCCTGTCCCAATCCCCGCTGAGCCGCATGAAATTCGAGGCGGAGGGAATTCCGGGCCCCGTTCGTGAGGTTGAGTGGTGAATGGCTGGCTGCACGGCGCCAACGTCGTTTCCGAACTCCGAAAGGAGCGACCCGACTGTCATGTCAAAGCGCTTTCGGACCCGCAAGCAGCAGCCAAGCTGAGTTCTTCGTCCTTGGCCTTCCGTAGCTGCACTCTCTCGTTACCTGCACACAAAGCAGGTAAGCCCCACACACCTCTCATGCCATCAGCGTAACCCCGTCGGCCAGCGCGGCTGCACCGAGTTTGCTGTCATGTGTTGCCACGGGCTGCTGTTGCCGGATGGCCGATTCCAGGCACGGCGCATCACTTGATCGCCCCTCACCCGAATTTGACAGTTTACAAAAACTAACATAGTAGGTATATTTGTAAACTATCATTTTTGAGGAGCGCGCCATGATCGGGCAAAGACTCAAGATCTCTCGATCCGCATCCGGCTTATCTCTGAGAGGTTTGGAGAACAAGATCGGAAACCGGGTTACGGCACAGGCGATCGGAAAATATGAGCGCAACGAGTCCATGCCTAGCTCAAGCGTGCTGATCGCGCTTGCGGATGCGCTCGACGTCTCGGTGAATTATCTGGTTGGGGACCAGGAAATGGTTCTTGAAGGTGTGGAATTCAGGAAGAACAAGATCGTGAGCAAACGCGAGGAAGCCCAGGTCGAGGCCAAGGTGTTGTACTTTCTGGAGCGTTATCTCATGGTGGAGGAGTTGCTCCACCTTCCGAGTGTCCAGTGGCACAGTCCGCGTGAAGCTCCCTACCCGGTCATGCGTGATGTTTCCGAGGCCGACCGCGCTGCCCAAAGCCTTCGGGATCATTGGGGTCTTGGCAACGGCTCGATCCCGAACCTCGTAGAGTTACTGGAGGAGCAGGGGATCAAGGTACTTGCCCTTGATCTGGTGAATATCGACGGCTTGTCGGCGCATGTGCGCCGCGCCGATAGAGGCGCGGTGCCCGTCATTGTGGTTAACCGCACGGACTGGGGGGAGCGTCAGCGCTTCACGCTGGCCCATGAGCTTGGGCACCTGGTCATGGACGTGCACCCCGAGTTGGACGAGGAACAGGCCGCCTACCGGTTCGCCGGCGCCTTCCTGATGCCTGCCGGCACCCTCTGGGCAGAGATCGGAAAACACCGCAAGGCGATCGGCTGGAGCGAGCTTTTCGGGTTGAAGCAACTCTTCGGTGTCAGCGTTCAGGCGATCACCCATCGTTGCAGAGAGCTTGGTATTTTCAGCGAGGCCCTGTTTCGACGGCTGTTCAACGACTTTGGTCGTTTTGGATGGCGGCGCTCGCCGTACCAGGAACCGCAGGCAATGGAGGGCGAGGAGCCGAAGCGCTTCGATCGGCTCACATCCCGTGCCCTTGCCGAGGGAGCTATTTCCGAATCCAAGGCAGCCGAATTGCTTGGTGTGTCGGTACGCGAACTGAGCCGGCGGATGGAGGAACCGCCGACTTCCCCCACGAGGCGGATGGAGACTGAATCCCTTGCCAATACTGGTCTCGGACACCTCCGTTCTGGTTGACCTGGAACGCGGGTCCCTTCTGGAAATCAACTTCCGCTGCTCAGGCGATTTTAGCCCGCGGCGTAACACTGAGCCGCAGGTCCAGTTGTCCGAGAACTCTGTTCAACGTGGAGAGTCGGGGATTGCCGTCTTCGGAGAAGGATTGGTACAAGGTCTCACGTCGCAATCCGGCCCCTTGTGCGACCTTGGCAAAACCCCTCGATTTGACGACGTTGCGGAGCGCGACCAGCAAGAGTTTGTCATCCCCCTCTTCCAGAACGGCGTCCAGATAGGCGGCGACCTCCTCGGGATTGTCAAGGTGGTCGGCGACATCAAAGGGTCTGGTTGTTGCACCTGCCATCATGTCTTCTCCTTGCCCAGGAGCCTGGTGTTTGAAGACTCAGCAGTTGTTCCCAAGAACAGCGCGAAGACTGACGGAGCATCTGCAACAATCAACGCCTGTCCCGTTCTTCCCGGATCATTTGGGCCGGCGGAACCGTCGGGCGAACCGGGGTGCGAGCCCGTAGGCGTCGGCGCAGCTCTTCCACGGTCGGATACTCGGCATGACGTCGAATCTCCGCAATCAGATAATCGGATAGAGACTTCCCTTCCAACGCGGCCCGGGACTTGAGCAATCCGTGAAGGTCATCGGGCACGTTCCGCAATTGAATCATTTTTGACATGAGTTACGCCCCCATACATGTCCCGCCGTAAATTCCTGATCTCAAATTTCGCGCCAAATGGCGTTGACAAGCCCGTAGGTCGGAAGTCGGTTGCCGTCGTCATCAGTCTGCCCTACTTCTCTGCACGAAAACGTCTTGTTTCCTCAACCGCCAGGGCCATCGCCTCGTCAGCGCGCAATCCGGCCTTCGCTCGCGCCTTGGCAACGATTTCCCTGGCAGTTTCATGGAGGTCGATACCTCGCCCTTCCAGGCTCTCCTCGATGATGGAGCCCATGGAACGATTCTGTCGGGCCGCAATGTTCTTCAGAGCCCGGTATGTCGGGTCAGACAAACTGATGGTCACTCGTGGCATGACATAGGCTCCGATTCAGCGATTCGTAACACGAAGCAAATTAGCGACACACATACCTCTCATGCCGTCAGCGTGATGCCTTCGGCCTGTGCCGCCGCGGCGAGTTTGCGGTCAAGGGTAGCCAGGGGGCGCTGTTGCCGAATGCATAGCTCCAGGTACATCGCATCGTAGACAGTCAAGCCGTGTGTCCTGGCCAGCCGCAGCAGGGAGGCGCTGTCAGGTGCGTGGTCCAAGCGGATACCCAGAGCATCAATAGCCTGCAACGCGACTGAGGTGTCGTCTTGTATCAATCGCCCCCTACGCTCCGCGGTGACCAGGACGTTGCGCACTTCTACCCACCAGGGTGCCGGAGCCACCCCGCCAATCTCCGCCACTCGCTCCAGGGCAGCGTCGACTGGCGCCGATGGCCCATCCCTGAGCACCCATGCCAGGGTGACGGAACTATCCAGTACGGGGGCTTTCACCGTCGGCCTTCGTTGCGCATCTGAAGAATTTCCTCGGTTGTCGCCCACCCGACGCGCTTGCGCAGGTCCCGCAGGGTCTTGACCGCTGCCATAGCGGTTTCACGATCGGGTTCTTCCGGCGGCGCCAACCGTGCCACCACGCGTCCGCGTTTGGTAATGACAATGGTTTCTCCACGTGCGACCTCTTCCAGAAGTGCCGAAAGGTGTGTTTTCGCCTCGAACGTGCCGATTTCTCTCATAGTGCCTCTCGCAATAACCAACTAGTCTATTATCTAGTTAGATAAAAGGCCGTGTCAAGCCCTTCTGGCAACGGGACTTTCCCCAACTTTCGAGGGGTCAAGAAGGAGAATGGAAGCAACGAGTGGAGCTTAGGACCGGGAACGGTCTATCGGGTGGATTTGACCTTGGTAGTTGTCAGACTTGCCTTTCCCGTAGGCTTGGTCTTCAGAGACAGGAGAACTTAATCGGGAAAAGGTGATCTGGCAGGGCCGGTCTTTGAGTGGGGTCAGGATAATGGGAAGGGGCCCGTTATTCATAATCTCCAAAGTAATGTGCCCCTTCCATCCTGGCTGAAGCCATGGAGCTGTTTGGTGGACGCTCAGACCAACCCTTGCATAGGTGCTACGTCCTTCGATTCGAGCAATGAGATCGTTTGGAACCGTGACGTGCTCATAAGTCATTGCCAAGACAAATCTTCCCGGATGCAGAGTGAAAGTCTCCACCTCCTCGTCGAGTTCGTGTGATTGAGGCAACTCTTTTGTGTTCCATAGTTTGGCCTGAATAACAGGGTCTAGTCCGTCTGCCACTGAAACAATCAAGCCCTTTACTTTCTTCAAGGAAACAAAGGTATGTCCAAGCCTCAGATCAATCGAGGCTTGACCCCACTGTTCTTCTTGCAAGGAAGGAGAAAACCGGATACGGCCCTTGGCGACCGACTCCCTGATGTCACTTTTGGAAAGGATCATTTAGGGTGTATATCACATCGCACGTTCTGTTCAACCCACTGCGGAGCAAGACCCACCAGCCCCATGGCGGTCGTGAAGTACTCGCCCGGCAGGTGAAGAGTAATCCTTTCTGAAGAGATTTCCCGGATTCTCGCTTCAATATAGAATCTGTTGTCGATCTCGCTGATGTAGTTTTCTGCAACAAACCCCTGGATCTGCCTGAGTTCGTCGTTATGCCTGCGCTCTCGAATGGTTACCAAGCGTTCATGGGTAAACGCTCCGGGAGAAATGACGCATGGGACATGAACCACTTGGCCTAGATGGAATTGCACTAGTCCCTCGACCCCCTTTCCGACCTCACAGATCGTAGTTTGGCGATGGTTCCCGACGGAGAATTTTATTTTATTCCCAAAAAAGAGTTGACATCCAGACAATTCGTATCAGGACATTTCCCATTTTTCGAAAATTTCACCTCGTCCGCTTGTTGAATCTACTTACTGCCCTGATTTCAATTACTTAGGTCGTTCTAGAACGGGTGTTTGGGGAATGTCCTGCTACTGTAGCTAGCCCTGCTCAGCAGCCCGCAGCCGCCCTCGGGCAAGCGAGGCCAGGATGCCGGCCAGGCAGAGGAGGCCGGAGACCAGGAAGGCCGCCTGGGTGCTTTTCAGGAACAGCGGGTACTGCTCGGGCGTGATCTGGACTCTGCCGATGTAGACGGCGAAGATCAGGGTGGCGATGCCCATGCTGAGCATCTGGCCGGTCAACCGCATGGTGCCCAGGGTGCCGGAGGCCACTCCGAAATACTTCTTGTCCACCGAGCTCATGACGGCATTGGTGTTGGGGGAGGAGAACAGGGCGAACCCGATTCCCAGAAGCACCAGGTTGGCAATGACCATCCCGACGCCGGTCCGGCTGTCGAGCAGCACCAGCAGGAAGAGTCCCAGGGCCGTCAGGACCATGCCGATGGAGGCCACCCTCCTGGGCTCGATGCGGTCCGAGAGCTTGCCGGCATAGGGAGAGAAGACGGCCATCACGATCGGTTGGGCAATCAGGATGATGCCGGCGTTCTGGGCGCCGTAGCCCTGGATGTACTGCAGGTAGAGGCTCAGCAGAAATCCCACCGAAAAGGTGGCGCTGTAGTGGATCAGAGCGGCCAGGTTGGAGTAGGCGAAGACGGTGCTGGTCCGGAACAACTCGATGTTCATCAGGGGACTGTCGGCCTTCAGCTCCCATCCCACGAACAGGACCAGCCCGGCGGCGCCGGCCAGGGCCAGCCAGCCTCCCAGCGCCTGGGGCAGCAGGGAGAGCCCGTAGACCAACCCCACGAGGGAAACGGTGTAGATCAGAGAGCCCGGCCAGTCGAAGCTTTCCCCCCGGGCGTCGGCCCACTCCCCCTTGAGCTTGGCGGCGATCAGGGAAACGATCAGCAGTCCGATGGGGACGTGCACCAGGAACACTGACCGCCAGCCGAACTGCTCGGTCAGAAACCCGCCGATGGAAGGACCGAAGCTCAGCCCCAGGTAGACGGCCCCCACGCTGAATCCCAACACCTTGCCCCGCTCCTCCTGCGGGTAGACCGAGGTCAGGATGGCGATCCCGGTGCTGAAGATCATGGCGCCTCCCAGCCCCTGGAGCCCGCGAAAAAGGATCAGCGTCAATCCCGAAGGAGCCACCGCCGAAAGAAAGGAAGCCAGGGTGTAGATGGCGATGCCCCAGGCGAAGACGCGTTTGCGGCCATGGATGTCGGCCAGCCTCCCGAAGGGCAGCAGAAACATGGCCGCCGCCAGCAAAAACGAGGTGGCCACCCAGCTCAGCGAGACCGCGTCCATGCCGAAATGCTCGCCGATGGTCGGTATGGCGATATTCACCGAGGAGCCCATGAAGGGGATGAAGAAGGCGGCCAGGGTGGCGATGACCAGGGCGACTTTTTGATCGGGGGTCTTGTTCAAGACGTCTCTGAGGGGACCAGGCCCGGTTGGGAAGGCTGCCTGCGGGCTCCCACGGCATGGGGCGCGCTGCTGCGCGTGCACACCCGCCCCATTCTAAAGGCAACGTCGGATTGCTGCCGGGGAATTTGCAGGCGAGCCAGACCCGCCCTGCCTCTGCTTGGGCCGGGCTACTCCGTTCCCGCAGGCAGCGTGGCCGGGCGCCATATCGCAGGGAAATTGAGCGGTACGCAACGGAAGTGCATGCGGGCGGGACGCCCGCGCTCCCGGGGGGGCGCCTCCTTCTATCACTCCTGCTCCTCAAGGGGGCGCGCGCCGGCTTGCTGGGACCAGAGCCCTGCCGTGCGGATCATACGACAGTGAAACACTCAATCGTCAAATAAAGGCGAACCACGAATGGACACGAATACCGATGGACCTCCTTGGCTGCGACGACGTCACGGGATGAAGGCCGGGAGCGCGGGCGTCCCGCCCGCACAACACTGGCACAGCTTCACCCCTCTCCTCCACCCGGGCTCGACCGGCAACGACGCCACGATTCCGCTTCAGCCGAGCCCATGGGGTTCCCGGCGGCAGGGTGACCGGGCGCCATATCGCAGGGAAATTGAGCGGTACGCAACGGAAGTGCATGCGGGCGGGACGCCCGCGCTCCCGGGGGGGCGCCTCCTTCTATCACTCCTGCTGCTCAAGGGGGCGCGCGCCGGCTTGCTGGGACCAGAGCCCTGCCGTGCGGATCATACGACAGTGAAACACTCAATCGTCAAATAAAGGCGAACCACGAATGGACACGAATGGACACGAATACCGATGGACCTCCTTGGCTGCGACGACGTCACGGGATGAAGGCCGGGAGCGCGGGCGTCCCGCCCGCACAACACTGGCACAGCTTCACCCCTCTCCTCCACCCGGGCTCGACCGGCAACGACGCCACGATTCCGCTTCAGCCGAGCCCATGGGGTTCCCGGCGGCAGGGTGACCGGGCGCCATATCGCAGGGAAATTGAGCGGTACGCGACGGCAGTGCATGCGGGCGGGACGCCCGCGCTCCCGGCCCGCCTCTCCCGTCACTCTCGCTCCTCAACGGGCCACGCGCCGGGTTGCTGGACCGCAGCCCTGCCGTGCGGATCATAGGAACGTGAAACACCCAAGCGTCAACAAAGGCGAACCACGAATGAACACAAATAGACACAAATACCGATGGACCTGCTTGGCTGCGACGCCGTCATGGGATGACGCCCCTCCGGGAGCGCGGGCGTCCCGCCCGCACAACACTGGCACAGCTTCACCCCTCTCCTCCACCCGGGCTCGACCGGCAACGACGCCAGGAGTCTCCTTTGGCCGGGCCAGGCGGTTCCCGCCGGCAGAATGGCCGGGCGCCATATCGCAGGGAAATTGAGCGGTACGCGACGGAAGTGCATGCGGGCGGGACGCCCGCGCTCCTGGAGGGGCGCCTCTCCCATCACTCTTGTTCCTCGAGGGGCCACGCGCCGGGTTGCCGGGGACCTGTGCTAGACTGTGTTTCCATGACCGTTGCCGATGCAGTCGCCCGCATTCTGATTCTCGAGGGCGTGGATGTCCTCTTCGCCTACCCTCTGAACTTCCTCATCGAATCGGCCTCCAAGGCCGGCATCCGGCCCGTTATCGTGCGCCAGGAACGGACCGGCCTGCACATGGCCGATGCCTTCAGCCGGATGCACAGCGGGGAGCGGATCGGCGTCTTCTGCATGCAGAACGGGCCCGGCGCCGAAAACGCTTTTGGCGGCGTGGCCCAGGCCTACTCGGAGTCGGCCCCGATCATGGTCCTGCCGATGGGCCATCCCCGGGAATGGGCCCAGGTGCAGCCCAACTTCAACTCCTCCCTCAACTACCGCCAGGTGACCAAGTCCTGCGAGCAGGTCACGCTCCCGGCCCACCTGCCGGCAGCGCTCCGCCGCGCCTTCACCCAGGTCAGGAACGGACGCCCTCGTCCGGTCCTGGTGGAGTTCCCCTCCGACCTGCTGTCGGAGGAAGTCCCAGAGCCGTTCTCCTACCGGCCGGCGCCCAGAATCGGCTACGGTCCCGACGGACCCTCGGTGACGCGGGCGGCCGAGATGCTGCTCCAGGCCGAACGACCGGTCATCTACGCCGGCCAGGGCATCCACTACGCCAAGGCCTGGCAGGCCCTGCGGGACCTGGCGGAGCTGCTGGAAGCGCCGGTGACCACCAGCCTGGGCGGCAAGAGCGCCTTTCCCGAAAACCACCCGCTCTCCCTGGGTTCGGGCGGACGTTCCACCACCCGCATGGCGCACGAGTTCCTCAACCGGGCCGATCTCGTCTTCGGGGTGGGATGCAGCTTCACCACCACGCCCTTCGGGCTGTCGATGCCGAGCGGCGCCAGGTTCCTGCACGCCACCCTGGACCCCGCCGACATCAACAAGGACGTTGCCGTGGAGCACGGGCTGGTCGGCGACGCCCGCCTGGTGCTGGAAGCCCTGATCGATGAAATCAGGCCTCGACTCAATCCGGACGGCCGGGGAAGGGCCGCGGGGATCACTCAACGGATTCAGGCCGTCAGGAAGGAGTGGATGGCGGCCTGGATGCCGAAACTGACCGCCTCCCATCAGCCCCTCTCCCCCTATCGGGTGATCCGCGACCTGATGCGGACGGTGGACGTCGCCAACACCATCATCACCCACGACTCCGGCAGTCCCAGGGACCAGCTCTCTCCTTTCTGGGAGTGCGTCAGCCCCCTGTCCTACATCGGCTGGGGCAAGTCGACCCAACTGGGCTACGGGTTGGGCCTGGCCATGGGAGCCAAGCTGGCCCGGCCGGACAAGCTGTGCATCAACCTGTGGGGAGACGCCGCCATCGGGTTTACCGGAACCGACCTGGAGACGGCGGTTCGGGAAAAGATCCCCATCCTCTCCATCCTGCTCAACAATTTCTGCATGGCCGCCGAGTTGCAGTTCTATCCCACCGCCAGCGTGAGACACCGGATCACCGACATCTCAGGGAACTACGCCGAGATGGCCCGATCCCTGGGCTGCTATTCCGAGCGGGTGGAAAAGGCCGAGGCCATCGTCCCGGCCCTGGAGCGGGGAATCCGCAAGACCCAGGAAGGCGTGCCGGTGCTGCTGGAGTTCATGACCACCCGGGAGACGGACATGTCCGTCTTTCCCTAGCCCGCACTTCTCACCAGGGGGCATGATCATGGCGCAGGAATTTTCCCTTCAGCGCGTGCTCGCGACCGAAGAGCGTAGCGGTTTCTACGGTCGAGGGAGCACGTGCGCGCTGGAGGGAAAAGAACCAGCCAGGGCATGCCCAGCGCCGTCTGTAGTCAGCAAGCCCTTGACATGGAGCCAATCAAGGTGCTGAAGATAGTCTGCTTCTCGTGATGCCACCAGCGGCCTGGTGAGAAATGCGGGCTAGCCCACGCTCCCGCCCGCCAACCCATGGGACTGCACCCGGGGCGGAATGCAACCCCGACCAACGGGCCCGGCGCCCAAACAGGAGGTTAGTGCTTGAATTCTCAGGAGTCTATTGAAGCCATCCCGCTCGGCGGCCTGGGCGAGTTCGGGATGAACATGATGGTGTTCCGCCACGGGTCCCAGATGATCGTGGTGGATTCCGGCCTGATGTTTCCCGATGAAGAGCTGCTGGGCATCGACGTCATCGTCCCCGACATCTCCTTCCTGATCGACAACGCCTCCCAGGTTCAGGCCATCGTGCTGACCCACGGCCACGAGGACCACATCGGGGCGCTGCCCTTCGTGTTCCCCGCCTTGAGCCACGTTCCCATCTACGGCACCCGCTACACCCTGGGTCTGGCCTCGGCCAAGCTGGCCGAACACGGGTTGCTGGACCAGGCCGAGCTCGTCACCGTGGAGGCCGGGCAGACCCGGCCAATGGGCGACTTCCAGGTGGAGTTCATCCACGTCACCCACAGTGTGGTGGATGCCGTCATGCTGGCCATTACCACTCCGGCGGGAGTGATCCTCCACACGGGGGACTTCAAGATCGACTCTTCGCCGCTGGACGGCCGGGTCACCGACCTTCCGCGAATCGCCGAGTACGGACGCCGGGGCGTGCTGGCCCTGTTCTCCGACAGCACCAACGTGGACCGGCCCGGGATCACTCCCTCGGAAACCGCCGTGATCGAGAAGCTGGACGAGATCTTTCACCTCGCTCCGGGCAAGCTGATCGTCTCCTGTTTCACTTCCTCCATCCACCGCATTCAGACCGTGTTCAACCTGGCCCAGCGCTATGAGCGCAAGGTGGCCATCGCCGGACGGAGCATGTTGTCGACCACCCGGGTCGCCCACCAGCTCGGCTACCTGAGCATTCCGGACGGATTGCTGGTCAAGATACAGGACGTCAGGAAAATGCCGCCGCAACAGGTGGTCTTGATGGTGACGGGTTGTCAGGGGCAACCGTTGGCCGCCCTGCCGCAGATGGCCGTGGACAACTTCAAGAACATAAGAATCGCACCGGAAGACACCGTGGTGATATCGGCGCGCATCATTCCCGGAAACGAAAAGATCATTTCCCGCATGGTCAACCATCTCTACAAGAGAGGCGCGGCCGTCCACTACGACGACGGCTCTCAACCTCCCATTCACGTTTCCGGCCACGCCAGCTCCGAGGAGCTCAAGCTGCTGCTGAACCTGGTGCGCCCCAGGCATTTCGTGCCCATCCACGGAGAATACCGCCAGCTCTATCGCCATGCCGAGCTGGCCAGAAACCTGCACGCGGTGGGGGGCACGGTGCTCGTCGCCGAGACCGGCGATCGCATTCAACTGAGCCGGCAGGGGGCCGAGATCGTCGGCCAGGCTCCGGTTGGCCGCATCTTCATCGATGAGGGCAGCCTGGACGAGCTGGAGGAAGTGGTGGTGAGGGACCGCCGCCATCTCTCCGAAGACGGCATCGTGCTTCCCATTCTGGCCATCAACAAGGCCAGCGGCCGGATGGAGACGCAGCCCGAGATCATCACGCGGGGATTCGTCTTCGTGGACGAAGACGACACGCTCCTGGAGGAGGCCCGCGACCGCGTGCTGGAAACCCTGGAGGATTCCAGCGTTGAAGAGAGGACCGACTGGTCTCTCATCAAGGAGAAGATCCGCACCGACCTGCGCCGCTTCCTCTTCAAGCAGACGGCCAAGCGGCCGCTGGTGCTGCCGGTGATCCTGGAGATTTGAGGAGGCGCCCGGCAGCCTCGATCGAGGCTTCTCCCAGGTAACTCCATGACCTTGAAGCAGGCGATTGTGCTGGGCGCCGTGCAGGGCCTGACGGAGTTCCTGCCCATCAGCAGTTCCGCCCACTTGATCCTGGTGCCCTGGATAACGGATTGGCCGGACCAGGGACTCACCTTCGACGTGGTTCTGCACGCCGGCACTCTCATGGCCATTCTCTCCTGCTTCTGGCGGGACCTCGCCGGAATCCTCGGGGAGAGCTTCCGGCCCTCCGGAGCCGGTTCCCCGGAGCGGCCCCAAGGGCGCCACTTGCTCTTGTTTCTGGTCCTGGGAACTTTTCCCGCCGCCATTGCCGGGTTGTTGGCGGAGGATTGGGTCGCCAACGAGCTGCGGACTGCCGAAGTCATTCCGGCAACGCTGATCTTCTTCGCCCTGCTGCTCTGGCTGGCGGACCGTCGAGCGCCATTGGCCAAGGGGCTGGAAAAGATTTCGCTGGCGGATGCCCTCTGGGTGGGGACGGCCCAGGCGGCCGCCCTGATTCCGGGGACCTCGCGGGCCGGCATCACCATCACGGCCGGGCTGTTCCGGGGGATGACGCGGGAGGCGGCCGCCCGCTTCTCCTTCCTGCTGGCGGTCCCCATCCTTGCGGCGGCCGGCTCGAAAAAGCTCCTCGAAATCAATCAGTTGGGAATTCCCGAGGGCGAGGCCATGAGCTTGGCGGCCGGCTTTCTCACGGCCCTGATCGTTGGTCACGTCACCATCAAGGTCTTCCTCCGTTTCCTTCAGAAAAAAACGCTTTATGTTTTTGTCCATTACCGTATCCTCTTGGGTATCGTGATTCTCGTCATCCTCCAACGGGGTGGACTGTAGGCATGAGCTTCCTGGCGCCCACCGCACATCCGCGTCTCAACGAAGCCGTAGGGCTGATGCTGCTCAGCCTGGCCCTTCTGCTCACCTTGAGCCTGTTTTCGTTCCATCCGATGGATCCGTCCCTCAACGTGTCGCGCGACCTGACGGGCCAGGATTCGGTGCACAACTTCATCGGGAAATATGGAGCCATCCTGGCCGATCTGTTGTTGATGTACTTCGGATTGGCCTCGTTCCTCTTCCCGCTGATCTTCGCGATTTTCGGCTGGAAATGGCTGCGCTCTCACCACATCGGCACGCCGCTCACCAAGGTGGTCGGCCTGATTTGCCTGGCCGGTTCGGGATGTCTTCTGCTGGCGTTGCTGTTTCCCCGGCCCGTGGCGGTGGGGTGGTCGATAGAGGCCGGCGACGTTGTCGGCACCGGCGGCTCGGCCAACGCCGGAGGGGTGGTCGGCGGCCTGCTGGCGGAATGGCTGCAGGGCCGCTTCAATTGGGCCGGAGCCTGCATCCTGGGCTTCATGATCTTCATGGCCTCCCTCTTTGTCTCCACCCGCTTCTCCTTCGGAGTTTGCCTGGCCTGGCTGGGAAGACGGCTGCGATTCCTGAGTCGATGGCAGGCCCGATGGCGGAACTGGCGCAGGGCATCGGAGAAGAAGAGACAGAAAAAGAGGTTGGAGGCCAGACTGAATCGGGGCGAGGCGAGGAAAGCCGTCGCCACGCAAAAGGTCTCCGAGATCAAGCAATGGGAAACGGCAGGCGAGGAGCCTTCCCCGCCAACCTTGTTCAGCGGCCAGGAGGACTCCGCCGAGGCTGATCCCGCGACCGTCAAGAGGAAGACCCAGTCCAGGCCGGCGGCTCGGAGATCACGGACCGACTTCCCGATGCCCTCCGTCGACCTGCTCCAGGCCCCGGGCCGAAGGGCGGACGTGGGAGAGGAGGAACTGCTGGAGCGCGCCGGCCAATTGACGGAGAAGTGCAAGGAGTTCGGCGTCCACGGGCAGGTTCTGCACATTCATCCCGGCCCGGTCGTCACCACCTACGAATTCAAGCCGGAAGCCGGAGTCAAGTACAGCCGCATCACCAACCTGGTGGACGATCTGTGTCTGGCCCTCAAGGCCGAGTCGGTGCGCATCAATCGGATGCCGGGGAAATCGACCGTCGGGGTTGAAGTCCCCAACGCCGACCGGGAGCAGATTCTGCTGAGCGAGGTGATCCGGTCCAAGGAGTTCCAGAAGTCCGCCTCCCGGCTGACCATCGCCCTGGGCAAGGACATCGTCGGAAAAATCGTGGTGGCCGATCTGGCCAAGATGCCTCACCTGCTCATCGCCGGCCAGACCGGGTCCGGCAAGAGCGTGGGGATCAATGCCATGATCCTCTCCATCCTCTACAAGTCGGCGCCGGAAGAAGTGAAGTTCATCATGGTGGATCCCAAGCGCCTGGAGCTGGGTGTCTACGAGGACATTCCCAACTTGCTGACTCCGGTGGTGGTGGAGCCCAAGCGGGCTTCCAATGCCTTGAAGTGGGCCACCCGGGAAATGGAGAACCGCTACAAGCAGTTGGCCTCGGTAGGGGTTCGCAGCATCGACCAGTTCAACGCCTTCGTGCGGAAGCCCCGCAACATGGAGCTGTTCTCGGAAGAGCAGAACGCCGCTCTGGCGCCGCTGCCCTACATCGTCATCGTGATCGATGAACTGGCCGACCTGATGATGGTGGCCTCCAAGGACGTCGAAGATTCCATCATGCGCCTGGCCCAGATGGCCCGGGCGGTGGGCATCCACCTGATCGTGGCCACCCAGCGCCCCTCGGTGGACGTGCTCACCGGAATCATCAAGGCCAATTTCCCTTCCCGCATTTCCTTTCGCGTCGCCCAGAAGGTGGACTCGCGCACCATTCTGGACCAGATGGGCGCACAACAGCTTCTGGGGAAGGGGGACATGCTCTTCATACCGCCCGGAACCTCGAGGATGACCCGGGTCCACGGCGCCCTGGTGACCACCGAGGAGATCAACCAGGTGGTGGAGCACCTCAAGACCCAGTCGCAGCCGGTCTACGATCAAAGCGTGGTGGAAGAGCGCTCCGAGAAAGCCGACATCGAGGAATTGGAGCGTGAGACGGACGAGCTCTACGACGAGGCGGTCCGCATCGTGGTGGAAATGGGAAAAGCCTCCACCTCCACCCTGCAGCGCCGCCTGCGCATCGGCTACGGACGGGCGGCCCGATTGCTCGACATCATGCAGGACGACGGCATCGTGGGTCCCCCCGACGGCAGCAAGCCGCGAGAGGTGCTGAAGCGCCCGGACTATTTCCGCGAGATGGACGAATCCCGGGTGGAGTGAAGCCACTCTCTTCCGAGGATCCTCCGGGTATTCCTTTCCTGACGATCACCCAACCGGCTTCTTCCGCCTGGAAGGCGCGGCGTTTCTTCGCTTGGAGCCTCCTCTCAGATTCCATAGCACCACCCCGCCCAGAATCACCGCCGCCACGCACCCATACTGCGCCGGCGTCAGGCCCAGGTAGCGGGCGTCGCCGACCCGAAGCTCGTCCAGGAAGAAGCGAACCGGCCCGTAGAGCAGGAAAAAGAGTCCCAGGTAGAAGCCGTCGCGCCTGGGACGACGATCCAGCCACCGGAACAAACCGGCCAGAACCAGGGCGTAGAAGAATTCCAGGAGTCCCAGGTCGAAGCGCGGGCCGGCCGGATATTGCACGGCCCACCACCCCTGGGTGGGAATTCCCGGATGGTCGTGGGCCACGGCGCAGCCGGCCCGTCCCAGGATCCAGGCAAAGGGGAAGACGAAGGCGACCGCATCCAGGTAGGCCCAGGTCTCGGAGGGCTTCAAGCCGGAACGCCGCATCCACCAGATCCCGGCCAGAATCCCGGCCGCGATTCCACCCACCGACGACAGTCCCTCCCACAGGCGAATCAGGACCAGGGGGTCGCGCAACAGGTCCCTCGGATCGGTAAGGGTCACGGCGGCCAGGTGGGCTCCCGCCAAGCCGCAGCCCACCATCCAGAGGACCAGCCGGGAGGCCGTCTCCCCGTCCAGTCCTCTCCGCTCGGCCCGCCGCACCAGCATCCAGCGGCCCAGCAGGATGGCGGCCGCAACCAGCATCCCGAAGGCGTGCAGGGTGACCGGGCCCAGTGTGAGGGCCGGAGCTTCGAAGTAGGGGAACATGAGGCTCTCGAAGGGAATCCAGCGACCCGGTGAGATTTGCCGGCCGGAGAGGCCGGCTCCTGGCGGCGTTCGACGGGCCGGACGACACCCCGGGGACCTTCCGGGATGCGTTTGGGTTAGACTGGGCACTCGCGACTACAGCGACCCCATCCGCTATCGATCCCAATCAGAGGAGGAAGCAAGCATGGGCAAGACCGTTTACAACCCCCCGACCCTCTGCCGCCCCTTCGGCATCTTTTCCAACGTTGCCCTGGCCGACCCGGGCCGCACCTGCTTCGTCTCCGGCCAGGTGGCCATCGACGCCGGGGGGAACAGGGTGGGCAAGGGAGACATCCGGCTGCAGACCCGGCAGGTGCTCCACAACATCCTGGCTGCCCTGGAACCCGTCGGCGGCGCCCTGGAGGACATTGCCTGCATCAACGTCTTTCTGGTGAAGATGGAGCACCTTCAGGCCGTTCACGAGGTGAGAGCCGAATTCTGGAGCGGCGACTATCCGGCCAGCACCCTGGTGCAGGTGGCGGGCCTGGTTCACCCCGACTTTCTGATCGAAATCAACGCCACCGCCGTCATTCAGGACCGCTCCGCCAGGAAGCGCTCGGCCTCCAGCGCCGCCATGCATCCGGTTCCGGCGGCGGTCACGGCCTGACGCCACACCTTGTCCTGGACGTCGCCGGCGGCAAAGACGCCCTCCACCGAGGTGCGGGTGGTCCCCGGAGTCGTCACAACGTAGCCGGTGTCGTCCAGCTCCAGTTGTCCGTCCAGAAAGCTCGTGTTGGGAAGGTGGCCGATGGCGTAAAAGAGTCCCTCGGCCTCCACCACGTCGGTTTCGTTCGACTTGAGGTTGCGAATGCGAACACTCTTGAGCGCCTCGTCGCCCAGGGCCTCCTCCGCCACCGAGTCCCAGCGCATCCGTATCTTGGGGTGGGAGAGGAGCCGCTGCTGCATGATCTTGGAGGCTCTCAAGGTATCCCTGCGGTGAACCACGATGACTTCGGTCCCGAACCTGGTCAGATGGGTGGCCTCCTCCACCGCGGTATCGCCGCCGCCGATGACCATCAGGACCTTGTTGCGGAATATGGGGAGGGCGCCGTCACAAACGGCGCAGGCGGAAATGCCCTGCTGCCAGAAAAGCTCCTCCCCGGGGATGCCCAGCCGCCGCGCCGTGGCGCCGGTGGCCACGATCAGGGTCTCGGTCGAGGTCTCTCCGCCGGAGGCCGTCACCCGAAAGGGCCGGCGGCTCAGATCCACCCTCTCCACCGTCTCCGTGACAATGCGGGCGCCGAAGCGCACCGACTGCCGGCGGAACAGGTCCATCATCTCGGGCCCGTTGATGCCCTCGGGATAACCCGGATAGTTTTCGACGTCGTTGGTGGTGGTCAACTGACCTCCGGCCGCCACGCCGCCCGCCATGAATCCCTCGAACATCAGGGGGGAGAGAGCGGCCCGCGCCGCATAGATGGCGGCCGTATGCCCGGCCGGCCCCGACCCCACGATTACAAGTTTTTCGACTCGATCTGACACCGCTTACCTCGTTTCACTTGATCCTGCCGCCGGAATGACTGCCGCCGGCTCTCCGAACCGGGAGATGTAATATAACCTGCCCGGTTTTGGATGCAAAGTCACCCCTGGCCTGAAACGAACGGAAAAAGGAGGAATCCACCAAGACACACGAAGGACGACGAAAGCACACGAAGCGGGACGGCTCTGCCGCATCGGCAGGGGCTGTGCCTCCTCGCGGAGCAGGAAGGATGGGAGGAGGCGCCCCTCCGGGACGTCGTCGCAGCCAAGCAGGTCCGTCGGTATTCGTGTCCATTCGTGTTCATTGGTGGTTCGTCTTCATGAAAGACCGGGCGCCACTCCGCAAGGAGCCGAAGAGCTGCAGGAAGTGGGCCAGGGAGATCTTCTCGGCGCGAACCGCTGCCGGATAGCCGAGCTCCCGCAAGGCGCCGGCCAGCCGCTCCCAGGCTTCCGGCTGCAGGTCAGCGAGGCAATTCCTGAGCGTTTTTCGTCTCTGGGAGAATGCCTGCTTGACAAAGCCGAAGAACAGGCTCTCCTCTGCAGGCCTCAAGGGGCGATGGGACCGGGGAACGAGACGAACCACCTTGGAGTCCACCTTGGGTTTGGGCTTGAAAGCCCGCGGTGGAACCGCAAAAAGCGGCTCGGGACGGAAATGATACTGGACCATCAGGGACAGCACTCCATAGTCCCGGCCGCCGGGGCCGGCCGCCAGGCGATCGGCCACCTCGGCTTGCACCATGACCACCGCCAGGTCGATGACGGCGGCGTGACGGGCGAGATGTTGCAGAATCGGGGACGAAATGGCGTAAGGGAGGTTGCCCACCACCCTGAAGCCGTTGCCGGCGTGGCGCTTGCGAAGCGCGCCCAGGTCCAGGGTCAGGATGTCGCGATGGAGGAACTCGATCCCGGGACCGCCGAATCGCCGGCGCAATAGCGAACAGAGACCGGCATCCAACTCCACCCCGATATAGCGGCGGCCCTGGCCCACCAGGTTCACGGTCAAGGCGCCGGCGCCGCACCCGATCTCAAGGACCGTGTCGCTCTCTTCCAGACCCAGCCCGGCCACGATCTTCCTGGCCAGGGAGGGGTGTTTCAGGAAGTGTTGCCCCAACCTCTTTTTGGCCCGCACGGGTTGCTGTTGCATCGATGGTAGAGAACGAGTAGCCTGAACTGTTTGAGCTGTCCGGCACCTGCCTGTCCGGCCCACCGGTCAGGCAGCCGGGAGAAAGGCTTGCAGCCGTTCGGCCTGGGTGAGCCCAAGGGTAACCCGGTGGAGTCGGACGGATCAAGAAAGGGCGGCATGCGCATTCTGTTGGTCGCTTCCGAGATCGAGACGGATTATGTATCATGACGGCTTGGCCCATAAGGTGGAGGCGGGGGCCGGTCTCTTTCTCATGCCCTTCCGCTCCCAACCCTGCAGGCTCGAATTGAACCAATCCTGAAGCGGCTGTCGGGGAGCTCGCCAGGAGCCGCTATCCAAACGGACAGAGGCAATGGCCAACATCGTCATCATCGGCGCCCAATGGGGGGACGAAGGCAAGGGGAAGATCGTCGACCTGCTGGCCGAGAAATTCGACATCGTCGCCCGCTACCAGGGCGGACACAATGCCGGTCACACGGTGACCCTCGACGGCAAGCAGTTCATCCTGCACCTGATTCCCTCGGGAATTCTTCACGGAGGCCGCTTGTGCGTCATCGGCCCGGGCGTCGTCCTCGACCCCAAGGCCTTTTTCGAAGAGCTCGACATGCTGGAGGGAGCCGGGGTCCAGGTCCGGGGGAACCTCTTCATCAGCAACCGCGCCCACTTGATCCTGCCCTATCACCGCGCCGTGGAGAAGGCTGCCGAGGAGGCGCGGGGCGCCAGGAAGATCGGGACCACCTCCCGGGGGATCGGACCCGCCTACGAGGACAAGACCGGCCGGCGCGGCCTGCGAGTGGTCGATCTCTTCGACGCCGAGAGTCTGAGGGAGACGATCTTCGAGCTGACCCGGGAAAAGAACTGCCTGATTCAGTCCCTCTATGGGGGTCCGCCTCTGGATGCCCGGCGGATCTACCAGGAGTACCTGCAGTATGGACACAGGCTGAAGGAATTCGTGATGGATACCGCCTTTTTCCTGAACGATCGAATCCGGCGAGGCAAACGCGTGTTGTTCGAAGGCGCCCAGGGAACCCTGCTGGACATCGACCATGGAACCTACCCTTACGTGACCTCCTCGAATGCCACTGCCGGGGCGGCTTGCGTGGGGTCCGGAGTCGCCCCTTCCTGGATCACCGGGGTTATCGGCATTGCCAAGGCCTACACCACCAGAGTCGGCGGGGGGCCCTTTCCCACCGAAGCCAACAGCGCCATAGGAGACGAAATCCGAAGACGGGGAGCCGAGTATGGAGCCTCTACCGGCCGGCCCCGCCGCTGCGGATGGTTCGATGGCGTCGCCACCTCCTATTCGGCCGTCCTCAACAACCTGCAGGCCATCGTCATCACCAAGCTGGACGTCCTGGACGAATTCGAACGGATCCCGGTCTGCACGGGATATGAGTACCGGGGCTGCCGGCTCAAGGAATTTCCGCCGGAGATCAAGGTGCTGGAAGCCGTCAAACCGATCTACAAGTCAGTCCCCGGCTGGCAGAGTCCGACGGCAGGCATGCAGGACTACGACGCGCTGCCTGTGAAGGCGAGAGACTATCTCGAGATGCTGTCGGATATCACCCGCACGGAATGCTCCTTCATCTCGACCGGGCCCGACCGGGAACACACCATTGTGCTTCCCGACTCCTGGACCGCCAGGACCCTCTATCAATAGAGAAGCTCAGCGGCCGAGCACCCGGAGGCGAAGTCCGGCCCGGGCGTAAATGCCCGGATTGGGGAATCCTATGAATTCCCGGTAGCCGCTGTCGAAGACGTTGTCGACCCGCCCGAAGGCCTCCAACCCATGGGGGAGCCGATAGCTGAACACCAGGTTCGAGGTCGAATACCCGCCCACGGTTTCCATTTCCGGGACCGGAAGCTGGAAATCGTAGCGCTCGCCCACCCAGAGGATCTCCCATCGCAGGCGGGCCCGTGGATGGATTTCCCAGTCCGCATAGGAGCCTCCCCTCCAGCGGGGACGGTCCCGGAGAGGCTCGGTGGTTCCCTGCAGATCCCAATCCAGGAACTGCAGGTGGCCCCCCAACCGTCCCTTCCCGTTCAGCGGCAGGGCGGCTCCGATTTCCACTCCCCGGGTGGTGGCCCGGCTTCGGTTGACGAGCTGAAACAACCGGGGACTGAAGTCGACCAGGTCCTCGAAGGTGTTGTGGAAGACGGCTGCGGACAGGTGCAGCCGGGAATCCTCCAGCGTGTGCTCGAAGCCGAGGTCGAAGCCGCGACTCCTCTCCGGCTGCAGCTCGGGATTGCCGATATTGGGCTCCCCGAGGGCGTAGAAGGAGGGCAGCTTGAACCCGTCTCCCCAACTGCTCTTCAAGCGGGTCCGCTCTCCCAGGGAAACCACCGCGCCGGCTCTGGGGGAGAACACGGCATCGAAGCCTTCGGCGCCGTCCACCCGGCCGCCGAAGCTCAGGGTGAGCCGACCGGCCCGATAGAGGATTTCTCCGCTGCCGGCCAGGGTCTGGCGCTCCAGGTCGAAGACGCTGGGAATGAAACCGGCAATCAGAGTGTCGTTGGACCCGTCTTCGTTCCTGAGTCGGACTCCCAGGTTCAGAGACAGCTCCGGCGTCAGGTTGAGCTGAGCGGCGAAACCCGCCCGCACCCGGTGGAAGCCGGTCCGGCTGCTGAGTGGCGGAAGGGAACGCGGGGATGGAGGCAATCCGTCCAGGACCGCCGGGGCCGTATCGTCCTGCTGGCGGGAGAACAGGTCGAAGTCGAAGCCGTAGAGCCGGTCGGGAGAGACCTGCTGCTGGTATCCCATTCTCAGCGTCAGTTGCTCGACGTCGGCAACCTTGGGGTCGCGCAGAATGGAGAATCCGGGGCCGCCGCCGTTTTCCGGGAACCCGCGGGAGCGGCTGTCCTGGTAGCGGGTGGTGAACTCAAGAGCCTTGCCTTCTCCCAGGGGGAGGGCCGACTTGAATGAGACCGTGCCCACCGAGAAGTCGTCGTTTTCAACCTGCTCGTCGATGTCGAACCAGGATCCCGACAGGGACCAGTCGATTCCTCCCAACTTGCCGCCGGACTGAAATCCGGCCCGGCCGGCGCCGAAGTTGCCGAGCATCCCCTCCACCGAGAAATGGGGCTCATCCCCTCCGCCCCGGGTGAGGATGTTGATGACCCCGCCGATCCCCTCGGATCCATAAAGGGAGGACAGGGGGCCGCGAACGATCTCGACCTGCTCGACGTTGTCGGTGCTCATGGTCGAGAAGTCGACCGCGCCCCCCAGCAGGTTGGTGACGTCGTTCACCGGAACCCCGTCTATCATGACCAGGGTGAAGTTGGACTCGCCTCCCCGCAGGGACACGGTCGTCAACCCGCCCCGCCCCCCGGTCTGAGACAAGTAGAGAAACGGGACCTGGCGCAGCAGGTCGGCCATGCTCTCGGCCCGGCTGTCTTCCACGAACTCCCGGGTGAGAATCGTCACTGAAGCCGAACTGGCCGAGAGCGGAATGGCCTCGGCCGAGACCGTAACCACGATGGGATCGGGATCGAGGGAGGGAGATCGGGCCGGGGGCGGATTCTGGCAGAGCCCCTCGGCGGCCAGGAGCGGAAACACCGCCCAAGCTGTCGCCAGGCACGACCTGACGCCGCGCTGCGACGTGAATGCAAGCAGCCGTTGCAAGACGATTGCGGTAGTGGCTTGAATGCGGCAACTCAATGGTTCACCGTGTCACAGAGTTAGGCCCCGCTCCTGCCCTGCCGTGCGGATTATCCGAGAGTGAAACACCCAATCGTCCATAAAGACGAACCACGAATGAACACAAATAGACACGAATACCGATGGACCTTCCTTGCTGCGTCGACGTCACGGGATGCGGCCCACCCGGGAACGCGGGCGTCCCGCCCGCACAACACTGGCACAGCCTCTACGGATTTGCGGATGTCCAGGACGACAAGCCAGCCGTCTTGAGAAAAAATCCTGTGCATCCTGTGCATCGATGTGAATCAAAATTCGGCAGATGGACGTTTACCGAGAATGGCCACAAAAGGCACAAAAACACAAAAAGAACCATCGGATCGCGGCAAGACTCGATTTCAAGAAACTCGTTTTGTGCCTTTTGTGCCTTTTGTGGTGTATGCCGGAGCCGGTAAGCCACCTCAATGTCATTCCCGATTGGGAATCTTGCAAATGGCGCATTGTTTATTGGTGTTCATTCGTGTCCATTCGTGGTACGTCGTTTTCCTTTGTGGATAACTCTTGTGGGACCTTCGTGCCCCTTCGTGGATAACTCTTTTTTCTTTTGTTTCAGACAAGCACCACCCCTGCCCTGCCGGGCAGATCATCCGAGGGTGAAACAACGGATCATTGTGACAGAATAGGCTCCTGGCGAGGCTCCGGCAGCTACACCCCGTGCGAACATTGGTGCCCAGTGCCCCAAGGCAAGTCTGGGTCCGAGCAGGCCATCATTCATTAGTGAGGCTTCTCTGGAAGCTCTCCTCAAGACAAGAATCCGAACGACCACGCCAACTCGGGCCGGAGCCATCGCCCCCGAGGAGGCCAATCTCATGGACAAGAGCAGAAAAGTCAACACGAAGGCGAAGAAAAGCCGCAAGAGGAAGCGCAGCAGTTCCACGGCGTTGTCGCGGATACACCCCCAGGTGGCGGGGATCGACCTGGGGAGTCGGGAGCACTGGGTGTGCGCTCCAGAGGTGACCGCTGGGACGCCGAACGTGCGCACCTTCGGCACCACCATGCCGCAGTTGCAGCAACTGGTCGAGTGGTTGCTGGAGCAAGGGGTGGAGTCGGTGGCGATGGAGAGCACCAACGTGTATTGGATTCCCCTTTACGAACTGCTGGAGTCCTGCGGCATCGAGGTCCTGCTGGTCAACGCCCGGCAACTGCGCTACGTTCCGGGCCGCAAGACCGACATGCGGGACTGCCAGTGGATTCAGTTGCTGCACAGTTGTGGCTTGCTGCGGGGATCGTTCCGTCCGCACGAGATCATCGTCGCCATCCGGGGTCTGCACCGGCAGATGAGCAATCTGGTGAGGGAAAGCACCCGTTTTGTCCAGTGGATGCAGAAGGCGCTGGATCAGATGAACATCCAGATCCATCGTGCGGTCACCGATCTGACCGGTCAGACGGGAATGGCGATCGTGCGGGCGATTGTGGACGGAGAGCGGGACCCTCGCCGTCTGGCGGCCCTGCGTCATGGGCGGTGCAAGAAGTCCAGCGAGGAGTTTGCCGAGCACCTGGCGGGCAACTGGCGGGAGGAGCATCTGTTCAACCTCGAGTCGGCGCTCAAGTTATATGACATGACTCAGCGCGAGATCGCGGCCTATGAGGCGCGCATCCTGGAGGAGATACGCGCCTTGCAACCGGTGGAGCGCCGCGACCAATCCGCGCCCAAGCATCCCAATGCGATCAAGGAGAAGGCGATTCGCCGCCGGGGCGGCCAAAACGTGCGCACCGAACTGTGGCGCTTTGCCGGGGTCGACCTGACGCGCATCGACGGCATCGGCACCGAAGCCGCCCTGACCCTGCTGACCGAGGCCGGCTTTGACCTGACGGCCTTCCCCTCGGAGAAGCACTTCGTCTCCTGGCTGCGCCTGGCTCCGAAAACGGCCGTTTCCGCAGGCAAGCCGCTCCACTACAAGAAGCCCAACGGCACCGGGTCCACCCGGGTCGCTGGCGTCCTGCGCATGGCGGCCGTCTCCCTCAAGCACTCCAAGACCGCTCTCGGCGCCGCCTTCCGTCGCAAGGCCCGCCACAAGGGATGGAGTGTCGCCGTCTTCTGCATGGCCCGCAGGCTGGCCGTTCTCGTTTACCGAATGCTGCGCTACGGCCAGGACTATGTCGACATCGGGCAGGACCTCTACGAAGACCGCTTCCGGCAACGCCGCCTCGCGGGCCTCAAAGATGCTGCTAAATCCCTTGGCTTTCAACTGCTTCCGCAAGTTCCGACTGGTTGAGTCGAGGCTTTTGTTTCAGACAAGCACGGCTCCCGCCCTGCCGTGCGGATCATTCAGCCGCCCGCTTCCGCGAAAACTCCTGCAGGATGGAGAGGGCATCCACTGCAGGCAGCCCGGGAGTTTCCATGGCATCCCGCACGTAGGCCGGCCTTCGCATTCCGTTGAGGACGCAGGAGACCCCCTTGAGATTCAAGAGCAGGCTCATGGCGATCTGACTCAGCGAAGCCTGGGGCCTGGAGTATCCGCACTCGTCCAGAAGGCTCCGAATCCGGTCGGACTGCTCTTGCTGCCGCGACAGCGAATAGCGCTCCAGGTTCTCCAGAACGGTTCGGAGGGCCTGAAAGTAGCGCTCCCGCCATTTCTCCCAAAAGGCGTCGCCCTGACAAACCTTGTGGCAATCCTGGACCCACTGTTGAAGGGGCGGAGCCACATGTCTTTCCACCACCCAGTCCCAATCGGCGGCGGCGCGCACCTGGGGAGCAATCTGGAGCAGCATCCCGGACAAGCCGTAGTCGGGGCCGCCGAGCAAGGGGACTTTCAGCCGGTCGGCCAAGGATTGCTCCAAACGGCGCAGCGGCTCGACCAGCAGCTCCAGGTCCTTGGGACCGCCGTTCCCCTGGCCAGGACCGGCGAAATCGGCCAGCCGAAACATCCGATGGTCGAAGAAGGCGTTGAGGGGGCGATTGACGAGCACCCCCAGTCCTTCCCGCCGGCAGAATTCGAGGGCGCTGAGGCCGGCGTTGTTGCGCTCCAGGGCGCCGCCGCTTTCGTAGAGGTTGAGCGGCAACTGGACCACTCGGAAGCGATGGCCGGCGGAGATCCCTTGCGCCTGCTGTAGACAGCGCTGGACGCTGGTCATGGTCGGGTCCGAAGGGGACAGGCCGTAGTGGTTGGAACTGATGCCGTACCAGCCGATGCGACCCTCCTTTGCCTGATCCTCCAGGAAAGCGAAGGCCTGTCCGATGCGGCGGTAGAACTCCTGGTGGTCCTGGGGGGTCGGGGTGTGGCGGTGAGCCTGGTGGCTGAGATAGTACTCGGGATTGTGCAGGAGAAACACGTCCACCCGGTCCCGCTTCAGACGCCGGCAGGAGGCCCGGAGCTGCGTCTCCAGGAACCGGGGGTGGATGCAGTGCCAGATCCCCTCGCCGTACTCCACCACCTCCGGGAAGGACTGCTGTCGGGCCAGGGCCATGTTCTGCCCCTGAATGTACCCGGCCTTGGTGACCACCACCGCCCCGGAAGCCCCGTCTCCGGAAAGGACCTCGCCCACCAGCGATTCCGAGCGGCCGTCGGTGTAGTTGGCGCTGGTGTCGACCAGGTTCCCTCCCCGCTCCAGGTAGTCCCGAAGCGAGGCTTGGTGCTCCCCGACTCCCTCGGCGACGCGATAGCAGCCGAATCCCAGGGGATGGCACCGGATACCGGTATCGCCCAGAGATCGCAAGGTGTCCGAAACAGGATGGCTCATGGATGGAGGTCTCGATGGAACCCTCGCGGGTCAGATGCAGTCCTCGAGGGTCAGAGGTGGATCGCCCGGCCGAAGGCGGCGGCGCCGGCTTCGTGAACGGCTTCGCCCAGGGTTGGATGGGCCTGAATGGTGGCCTCGATGTCTTCGAAGGTGGCTCCCAGCGTCATGGCCAGTCCAAGCTCTCCGATCAACTCGGTGGCCTCGGCACCGATCAGGTGAGCCCCCAGCAACTCCCCGTCGGCTTCGCCGAAAATCAGCTTCACGAATCCCTCGCTCTCTCCCACCGCCAGGGCCTTGCCGTTGGCTCTGAAGGGGAAACGGCCGACGCGGCAGGGCCGGCCCGACTCTCTGGCCGCCCGTTCGGTGAGCCCCACGCTGGCGACCTGGGGATTGCAGTAGGTGCAGCTCGGATAGTGGGGGAGCGGCCTGGGCTTCCCCTTCCCGAAAAGGCCCTCGACGGCCTGAACGGCCTGGAAACTGGCCACATGGGCCAGCCAGGGCGGGCCGATCACGTCCCCGGCGGCATGGACGCCTTCGACCGAGGTGCGATAGTTGCCGTCCACCTTGACGAAGCCCCGCTCGGTTTCCAGGTCCAGCCCGGGTGGCAGAAGCGCATCCACCCCTACGGCCACCAGCACCACCTCGGCCTCCACTCTGCCGGTCGTTTCACCACCGAAGCTCACCTGAACACCATACCGTGTCGCCACCCCCTCTTCCACCCGGGCGGAGGTGTGGACCTCGATGCCCTGCCGGCTGAAGGACCGGGCCAGGGCTTGGGACACTTCCTCGTCTTCGACCGGAAGCAGGCGCGGCATCATCTCCAGCAAGGTGACGCGGGTGCCGAAGGCGTTGTAGAAATAGGCGAACTCCACCCCGATGGCGCCGGCCCCGACGATCACCATGGATGCCGGAGGCGCGGTCAATGCCAGGGCCTCCTTGCTTCCGATGACCCGCTTCCCATCGAAGGGCAGGCCCGGCAGCGGGCGGGGACGGACCCCGGTGCCGACCAGGACCCGATCGGCTTCCAGTGAACGCCTGGAGCCGTCGGCAAGCGCCGCCGTGACCAGGCCCGGCTCGGTCAGCTCCGCCTTGCCCAGCAGGTAGTCGACCCGGTTTTTCCGGAACAGGTAGGCGACGCCTCCGGCGAGCTGGTCGGCCACCTTCCGGCTTCTTCCCATGATCCCGGACCACTCGAAGGACAGCCCCTCGAACTTCAGGCCGAAATCTCCGGCGCGATCTTTCAGAAGCCGATAGAGCTCGGCATTCCTCAGCAACGACTTGCTGGGAATGCAGCCCCAGTTCAGGCAGGTGCCCCCGGCCCGGTCCATCTCGACGCAAGCCACCTTCCGGCCGAGCTGCGCCGCTCGAATGGCCCCCACGTATCCGGCGGGGCCGCCTCCAATCACCACCAGGTCGTAGCGCTCAGGCATGGTGAGTCTCTCGAAATCGATGAAGCGGGGGATGGTTTCGGTTCACAGGAGGCGTTCCGGGGGTGTTGGTCGGATCCGGCCACGACCGGCCGCGGTCTATAGCAGCAGCAACGCCGGTTGCTGGAGCAGCCGCCGCGCCTGGCCCAGGAAATCGGCGGCCACGGCGCCGTCGACCACCCGGTGATCGCAACTCAGGGTCAGGTTGAGTCGATGACCCGGACGGATGCGGTCGTCCTGGTCGACCACCGGCTTCTTGACGATGGCGCCCACTCCGAGAATGGCCGCCTGAGGCGGGTCGATGATGGCCTGGAAGCTGTCGATGCCCCTGGGGCCCAGGTTGGAGACGGTAAAGGTGCCGCCGCGATACTCCTCGGGTTTCAATCGCTGTGTGCGGGCCCTTTCGATCAGATCCCGGGCCTCCCGGCTGATCCGGCGCAGGCTCTTGGATTCGGCGTTGCGGATCACCGGCGTCAACAATCCTTCCTCCAGGCTGACCGCAAACCCCAGGTGCACCTGGCCATGGCGCAGAATGCCCTCGCCGGTGAAGGACGCATTGAGCTGCGGCGCCCGGGTCAGGGCCATGGCCGTCGCCTTCAACACCAGGTCATTGAGGCTCAGCTTGCCGCCACCCCACTCCTCCAAGGCGGCGTTGACCTGGCCCTGCAGCTCCAGCAGCGGTTCGGCGTCGATCTCCACCTGCAGGTAGAAATGGGGGATGCGGGTCTTGCTCTCCACCATGCGTTCGGCGATGCGCTGCCGCATGGAGCTGAGGGGAACCCGCTGGCTCGCGGCGGCCGGGGACTGGTCCGAAGAGGCCCCGGTGCCGGCAGCCAGAACGTCTCGATGGAGAATGCGGCCCGAAGGCCCGGAACCCTCCACCCCGGCCAGGTCCAGGTTCATCTCCCGGGCGGCTTTTCGAGCCCGGGGCGAGGCCTTGACCCTCTGCGAGGGAGCCGCTCTGGCGGCACTTCCGACGCTCTCGGGAGAGGCGATTCCCGCGGCGACCCCGGCGGGTCGGGAGGGTTGGCCCCCGGCATCGATCACAGCCATGGGTTCGCCAACCGAAACCCTCTGGCCCTCCTCGACATGGATTGCCGACAGCACGCCGTCTTCCAGGGATTCCATCTCCAGGGTGGCCTTGTCGGTCTCGATTTCCGCCACCACCTCTCCCCTGGCTACCGCCTCCCCGATGCCCTTGAGCCAGCGCACCACCAAGCCGTCTTCCATGGTGTCACTGAGTCTCGGCATGGTGATCTCAGCCATGGCTGCTCCTGGCGTTCATCCCTGATCGACGAGAGGGAAAGCCTACCGCTCGGGCTCTGCCGCCACCTGCTCGATGAGCGAGAACCGGCCTGTCTTCAGCGGTCGCGACCCTATTGTACAGTAGCTCTCACTCCAATGAACACCAAGAGAAATGGACCTGCCTGGCCGACAAGCGGCGGTGCATCTCTTCTGCAATCCAATGGGCTTTCTGCCGCCTCGTAGCCCTTGGTGTCCCGTCGTGGATTTCTTTTTCCCTTCCTGGACGACTGTCATGCGGCCCTGGCCGGTTGGGGAGCTGGAGCCGCATCCCGCCTGGTCGGACCCAGGGCATAGGGCGCCGAAACCAGGAACAGGAAGACCATCAATACTTCGGAGTCCCCGAAATTGAACTCGAACAGCCCGGCCACAAAGAGCGCCAGCAGGCTGAGGAATCCCCCGGCGTGGACCGACTTCTCCAGGGAGGGGAGCCCGGCCCGCCGGAAACCCCTCCAGTGGTCCTTCCCCAACCGGAGGATGAGCCACAGCCAGGCCAGGGCGCAGGGAACGCCCCGCTCGGCCGCGAACTGAAGCAGGTTGTTGTGCATGTGGATCCAGAAGAACCCTCCCCGTTGACGGGCCCCCGGGTCGGGGTGGTAGTCGAAGAAGACCTTGGAGACTCGCTGGGGGCCCACTCCGAACCAGGGGTTCGCCTGGACCATCTGCACTCCCGTCCTCCAGATTTCCAGGCGGGCGGCGTTGGAGGGGTGCGCCGGGTCCCAGATGCTGGCCAGCCGCTGCTGAAGGGAATCGGGCAGGCACGCCGCCAGTACCAGGACGCCGGCCCCGCTGACGAGCACCGTCTTCAGGGTGGGGAACCTCGACCAGGCGGCCACCAGCAGGCCGGCCAGGCTCGCGATCCAGACGCTTCGGGTCAGGGTCAGGAGCAGCGCCACTCCCAGGAAGCAGACGGCCGCCATCCAGAGCGGCCGGCGCCCGGGGGCGGAGAAGAGCAGATGAGCCAGCATGGCCAGGAACACCAGCATCAGTCCTCCGCTCAAGGTCATCCAATGGCCCATGAAACCGGTCAAGCGCCCATCCACGCTTCCCAGGGAAGGCACCAGGTACTGGACCAGGGCGAAGCCGGCCGCCACCAGTCCGCCTGCGAAAAGCGCCTGCAAGGCCCAACCCACCCGTCTCTTGGAGAAGTAGTTGGCCACCAGCAGGATGATGGCGAACAGCCAGAACTTGTAGATGGGAGGCAAGCCGATTCCCGGCTCGGGAGAGGCCAGCCAGGAGGCCAGGGTGGTCCCGACAAAGAGCAGCAGGGGCAGCTTGACGGGAGGGAACCGAAGGGTCGTCCGCCGATTCAGGAGGCAGTCCAGCAGGAACCCCAGAATCGCCAGCCCAAGGAAGGTCTGGGATACCGCAATGCTGATCACCGGAAAGACGACCGCCAGGGTCGTCAATCCGAAGACGATGGGATCAAGCCTGCTTCTGAACCATTGCATGGCGGGGGAAACGGGCACTCGGGAGACCGCTTGGGATCACAGAGGAGCCATTTGCAAGATTTGCCGGAAGGAGACCACCCGGGAGCGCGGGCGTCTCGCCCGCATCCTTACTTGCGAGCCACCACGACCTGCCGGTCGAAGCCCCAGCCGGTCACGTCCTGGCCCCGGACCAGGCGGCGCCGGCTGAAGCCGGCCGCGCCCAGCCGATCCAGAATATCGGTCCCGTAGTTGCGATAACAGAGAACGGCCCCGGAGCCTCGAATGCGGTCCCCATGATATTCCGGCGGCAGCAGGTGCTCCAGCCTGCCGTCTACCAGCCGGACTCTTTCCACGGTTTTCTCGGCGCCTGCCATCGGAACGGTGAACAGCAGCGACCCACCCGGCCTGAGCACCCGGCGCAGCTCTCCAAAGCCCTGCAGATCATTGGGAACGTGCTCGAAAACCTCGGTCGAGGTGCAGACGTCGAAGCAGCCGTCGGGGTAGGTCAGTTGCTGCACGTCCTGACATTGAACCCCTGCCTGGTATTGCCCGGGAGGCACGTCATCGAAATACTCGGAAAGCGTCAGCTTGCCGGCATGCCTGCGAAGATAGCCCACCAGGGGGCCCCTGGAGGACAACTCGTACACATGGCGGCTCGACAGGTCGGGGAGGACGCCCTTCAGCACGCTCACAAAGGAGAGGGTGGCGGCGCTGGAGCGGCACCTGAGGCAGCGGACGGCCATCTCGTAGTCATCCAGCTTGACGAACCCCGCAGGGCCGCACACGGGACAATCGCCGACCCTGACCCCGACCTTGCGCCAGTTCAGCAGCGCCGCGGCTGTCCGTATCTCCCTCAACATGGTCTAGCCCACATTTCTCACCAGGCCGCTGGTGGCAGGACGAAAGGTAGTTTTTCTTCCAGCACCTTGATTGGCTTCAATTAAAGGGCTTGCGGATAACAGACGGCGCTGGGCATGCCCTGGCTGGTCCTTTTCCCTTCAGCGCGCACAGGCTCCCTCGACCGTAGAAACCGCTACGCTCTTCGGTCGCGAGCACGCCCTGAAGGAAAAATGCCTGCGCCATGATCATGCCCCCTGGTGAGAAATGCGGGCTTGCCCTGAGCGATCGCTGCCGGGGGACTACTGCAGTCGAGTGCGGCCTTTCATGGTCTTGGGCGTGTCGAAAAAATCCTCGATCACGCGGCGCGCCGAATTCAGGTCGCGGCAGCGGTTCACCTGGGTGGAAAGGAAGTGTCCAAAATGGATCCACTTGTGTCCCCAGGCCAGAAACAGCCGCAGGCGAGGCAATTGCTCGGCCGGAGCGAATCCGGCTTCCAGCCGGTCGCAGAAATACGACAGGGCCCGCTGGTATTCCCGGCCCTCCTCCTCTGCCGTCCGGGGCGCCCGCTGCCCCTCCCGTCCCCTGGGCGGGGCGAACCCCAACTGCTCGGCCACCTGCCAGAAGATCCAGGGCCTGGCGGTGGCGGCCCGAGCCACCATCACGCCGTCGCAACCCGTCTGCCGCAGCATGCGCACCACATCCGAGGCCTGCTGGACGTCCCCATTGCCGATGACCGGGATTCGCACGGCCTCCCGCACCCTGGCGATGTACTCCCAGTTGGCCTGGCCGCGGCGGTGCTGGGACTGAATCCGGGGATGGAGCGTGACCCAGTCGGCTCCGGCCTGCTCCAGCATCCTGGCAAAATCCACCAGGTACTCGGGATCATCCTTGAGGCCGGTCCTCATCTTCACCGAGAGCGGCAGGGAGGTGAGCCGCCGGGTGGTGCGCACCACTTCCTCGGCGTACCGAATGTCCCCCATCAAGGCCACTCCCCAGTTGTGCTTGAGGACCTTGCTGACCGGACAGCCCATGTTGATATCGATTCCAGCCGGCGAAAGGGTCATCAGCTTCCTGAGCGACGGCGCAATCCAACACTCGTCGTTACCCAGAAGCTGGGGAATCAGGTTCCGTTCCCCCGCCGCGACCCGGGTCTTGGGTGTCCGTCCGACCTCCTCCCCGGGCAGAATGCGCGTGGACAGCATCTCCGTAAACAGCAGGGTTCCGGCATGGGACGGCAGGTAGGTTCGAACGAGCTGGCGAAAGGCCAGGTGCGACAACCCCGCCATGGGCGCGAAGATCACCGGAAAGTCGACCCGCACCCCGTTGCCGAAGGGAACGCCAAACAGCCGGCTGTCCCGCACCCTGGCGGGGGGCGCTTCCCGGATCGGGGCGGGTCTCGACACGGGCGCTTCCACGCTGATCATGACTTCCTGCCCCTCGGTGAATGTCTTTTTCCCTGCTTGTCGGTCTGAGGCGCAAGCCGGCTAGTGGACGGTCATGTCCATGTTGCCGATGGCCTTGAGGGCCACCTCATTCTCGGGATCGATTTCCAGCGCCTGCATGTACTCGTCCAGGGCCTTCATCTGTTCACCCTTTGCCAGGTAGATGTGCCCCAGGTTCAGGCAGGGGAAGTGCTTGGGATCGTACCGCTTGGCCTTCTTGGCTTTCTCCAGCCAGCCGACGGCCTCGTCCATTTGTCCCTGGCGCATCAGGTAGACGCCGATGTCGTTGTAGGGATTGCCGAACTCGGGATCGACCGCAATCGCCAGGTGGCAATCGCGGATGGCCTGGTCGAGCATGCCCAGGAAGGATACGGCCCAACCCCGGTAGGTGTAGCCTTCGGCGGTTGGATGGACGGCGACGCTTCGGTTGAAGAGTCCGACCGCCGTGAGGAAGCGGCCCTTGACCAGGTGCTTGACTCCCTCTTCCCAAAGGGTGCGCGCCTGTTTCTGGTTCTGATCTTCGGAACTCATGGCTGTGAGGAACAGGATACCCCCCTCGATTGGATTCAGGCAAGCCCAGCCCGGCCCCTCCACGACGGTGCGGATCATACGGGAGTGAAACACCCAATCGTCAATAAAGGCGAACCACGAATGAACACGAATAGACACGAATGCCAATGGACCTCCTTGGCTGCGATGCCGTCACGGGATGAAGCCCCACCTGGGGGCGCCTCTCCCGTGTGTCTTGGTGGATCACTCCTTTTTTCGAGCCATTTGCTGAATGTGGCAGCGGGACGTTTCCCGAGAATGGCTACAAAAAGGACAGAAATACAAAAAGAACCCTCGGACCGGCAAGACTCGAGTTCAAGAAACTCATTTTGTGCCTTTTGTGCTTTTTGTGGTGAATGACGGAGCCGGTAGGCCGCCTCAACGTCATTCCCGATGGGGAATTTTGCAAAGGGCTCATGACCTATTGGTGTTCATTCGTGTCCATTCGTGGTTCGCCGTTCCCCGTGGTGGATATCTCTTTCCCTTTTGTGTCTTCCTTGGTGACCCTTCGTGGATTTCTTTTTGGAGGTCTTCGTGGATAACCCCTCATTCGCTTTCGACTCGGAGGTGCATTGGCTCCGTCCGCCGGCTTGACCCGAAATCGGCAATTCCTTTACTCTGTGTTGGCAATCGCCTGACCTCGTGCCATAAAGGGGTGGAGAGACGTCGGATGAAAACGATCCAAAGGCGGCAGACGGTGGCGGTCCGGGTCGGACCGGTCATGGTGGGCTCCGGATTTCCGGTGGCGGTGCAGTCCATGACCAACACCGACACCGCCGCTGCGGCCGGCACCGCCAACCAGGTGGCCGCTCTGGCCCAGTCGGGCTCGGAGCTGGTCCGGATCACGGTAAACAACGACCAGGCAGCCCGGGCCGTCCCCGAGATCGCGTCCCGCCTGCGCGACCTGGGGATCGAGGTCCCGCTGGTGGGCGACTTTCACTACAACGGGCATCTCCTGCTCAGCCGCTATCCCGACTGCGCCCGCACCCTGGCCAAATACCGCATCAACCCCGGCAACGTCGGCGCCGGCAGGCACCGGGACGACAACTTCCGCCGCATGATCGAGGTGGCCAACCAGAACGCCAAGCCGGTCAGGATCGGGGTGAACTGGGGGTCGCTGGACCAGGTGCTGCTGGTCCGCCTGATGGACGAAAACGCGGCTTCCCCCCGGCCGAAGGACTCCGCCGAGGTGACGCGGGACGCCATCGTCAGGAGCGGACTGGAATCGGCCCGTTTGGCGGAAGAATACGGCATGCCCCACGACCGCATCATCCTGAGCGCCAAGGTCTCGGGCGTGCAAGACCTCATAAAGGTCTACCGGGACCTGGCGGGCCGCTGCGACTATCCCCTGCACTTGGGGCTGACCGAGGCGGGCATGGGGACCAAGGGGATCGTGGCCAGCACGGCCGCCCTGTCCGTGCTGCTTCAGGAGGGGATCGGGGATACCATCCGGGTCTCCCTGACCCCCGCTCCCGGGGGCGACCGCACCGAAGAGGTCCAGGTCTGCCAGCAGATTCTCCAGTCCATGGGAATTCGCAGCTTTCTGCCTCAGGTGACCGCCTGCCCGGGATGCGGCCGCACCACCAGCACCTTCTTCCAGGAAATGGCCGAGGAGATCCAGAACTATCTGAAAAACCGCATGCCGGCCTGGAAGGACCGGTACGAGGGGGTGGAAGACCTCAAGGTTGCGGTCATGGGCTGCGTCGTCAACGGCCCCGGGGAATCCAAGCACGCCCATATCGGCATTTCCCTTCCCGGCACGGGAGAAGACCCCAAGGCGCCCGTGTTCGTCGACGGCCGACTCGAGACCACCTTGCGGGGAGCCGGACTGGTGGCCGAGTTCCTGGAGCTGATCGATGGATACGTGGACTCGCACTACTCCAGAAGAGACCCTTCCTCCCCCGGGTGAGACATGCGGGCCAGCTCCCCAATCTCGGCGCCGCTCCTGCTGGCGGTGTGGGTTCTGGGCTTTCCGGGGGCGGCCCGGCTCCATGCCTCCGACCTGCGGAACCCTTCCGAGGTCATTCCCGGCGGCGAGACCCTGGTCTACGAGGTCCGCTGGGACCCTCCGGCCTGGCTGTTCTTCATCCCCACCATCAGCGCCGGCGAGATGACTCTCAAGTTCGAGAAGGGAGTCGACGAGGGGGGCAGGCCCATTTTCAGGATCACGGCCGATGCGGTCTCCGCCGGAGTGCTTCCCCGGCTGACGGGCATCACCGTCAAGGACCACTTCGAGTCGCTGGTGGCGGCCGAGGGGTTCTGCTCCAACCGGTTCACCAAGATCACCCGGGAAGGCAGGCGCCACCGGGACGTGGTGCTCACCTTCGACCAGGAGTCCCGTCGGGGCCGCTACCTGGCCTGGGACGCTGCCCAGAAGCCGCCCAGGGAGCTGAAGAACGAGGAGCTGGAAGACCTTCCCCCCTGCGTCCAGGACTTCCTGTCGGCCATCTACCGCACCCGATTGCGAGGGCTCCGGGTGGGAGAGAACTACCCGCTGCACGTGAGCGACAACGGAGTGGTCAAGGAGGTCGACATCCGGGCGGTGAGGCGCGAGCGGGTGGAGGCCATTGCGGGAACCTGGTCCGCCATCAGAATCGACACCGTTTCGGTGGGAGGGCTCTTCAAGGGGGGAGGGAGCTTCGTGCTCTGGTTCAGCGACGACGGGGCCAGCATCCCCGTCAAGTACGAAGCCCAGGTCAAGTTCGGGAAGCTCTTCGGCACCATCAAGCACCTGGAGGGCGCCGCGGCCAAGCGGGCCGACTCGCCCCCTGCGACAACGGAGCCGTCAACAGGCAGGCTACACCAGTTCCTCGATGGGGGTTCCGGTCTCGTCGTTGATGGAGTTGGCGATCTTGAGCGGACGGCCGATGGGATGCATGTACTCCTTGGTCCAATCGATGCCGAACGCCTTGTAGATGGTCGCCAGCAGGTCTCCCACGGTCACCATCCGATCGGCCACGTAGGCGCCGCGCTCGTCGCTCGACCCGATGACCTGGCCGCCCCGGATTCCGCCGCCGCCCAACACCACTGAGAAGCAATGGCACCAGTGATCCCGGCCTCCGCCGACATTGAGGTCATGGGTCCGGCCGAACTCTCCCGTCACCACCACCACGGTTGACTCCAGCAGGCCCCTCTGCTCCAGGTCCTCCAGCAGCGCCGACAACGTCTGGTCCACCACCGGCACCAGGTAGTCGCGATGTTGGTAGTCGTTGCCGAAATGGGTGTCCCAGTCGCGCCCCGTCTGGGGCCGGTTCAGGTCCAGAGCCGTCACGAAGCGGCTGCCCGCCTCCACCATGCGCCGCGCGATCAGCACGCTCTGGCCGAAGGTGTTGCGGCCGTAGGCATCCCGGGTCGCCTCCGACTCCTTGGAGAGGTCGAAGGCCTCCCGGACCGCCGGCGACAGGATCATGTTCCAGGCCTGGGCCCGAAAGGCGTCCATGCTGGCATGCTCGGCGCTTTCCACCTTGCGGCGGTAGAGTTGGTCCACCACCCCCAGGAAGGAGCGCCGCGACTCCATGCGCTCCACCGTGAGCCCCTCCGGCAGGCTCAGGTCGGGCACCTCGAAGCCCTGGTCGTTGGGATCGGGGATCTCCAGCGGCTCATAGCGGGCTCCCAGGAAGTGGGCCTTGTAGTAGTTCCGGTACCCGGGATGGATCTTGGGGACGATGATGTTGGCCGGCACGTCCCGCCGCGGCCCCATCTCCTTGGTGATGATGGAGCTGAAGGCGGGGAACTTCATGGAGGGGTTGGGCCGGTGCCCGGTCATGACGTAGTGGTGGCCCAGGCCGTGGTTGTTCTCCTCGGTATGCATGGAGCGAATGACCGCCAGCTTGTCCATGTGCCTGGCCGAACGGGGGAGAAGCTCCGAGATCCGGATGCCCGGCACGTTGGTCGAGATGGGCTTGAAGGAGCTGTTGGCCTTGGGGTCCCACATGTCGATGTGGCTGGGACCCCCGTTGAGCCAGAGCAGAATGCAGGCCTGGGCCTTGCCCGGCAGGGCCGCGCCGCCCGAGGTTGCGAGCGGAGCCGCCTGCAGGTAACGGCTCAGGTTCATTCCCATGAAGCTCAGGGCGCCCACCCGCAGCATGGAACGGCGGCTGAGATCGGCTCCTTCGACAATCCAGCGACTTGGCTTTTTCATGGAACTCCCTCGTTAGGTCCCTCAGTGGTTTTCCGCGAATTCGCGAGAGGTGATCAGGGCCCACAGCAGATCTTCCAGGGCCTCTCCGCGTTGGGGGTGGGAGCCGACCAGCGCGGCCAGCCGGTTCGACTCCTCCTCGGTGGGAAAGCGGGAAAGGGCGGCCAGGTAGAGTTCCTCGATCGCCTCCCGGTCCGAGGCTTGACGTTCGAGCAGCCCCTCCAGGCGGCCTCCCGGCCTGCCCAGCTTTCGGTTGTAGGTCGAGCCGACCAGGATGTGCAGCGCCTGGCTGAGGTTGACCTTGTTGTCTCGTCCTCCCACCGCATCCCGCTGAGGCCGGCCATAGATGTCCAGGAACCGGGACCGGTAGCTGGCGGGAAACTTCAGATTGATGGCCCGTGTTCCCGGAGCCGCCGTTTCGTAGGCGTAGATTTCATTCCCGGGAGGCACGAAGTCCTCGGGAACGCCGGTCGCCGCCGATACGGCGTCCAGCAGCACTTCGGCTTCCAGGGGTCGAGGCAGCGCGTGGGAGTAGTTGACGTGGTCGTCCCGATTCCCCGGATGGGTCCGGCTGGAGAGCTGATAGGTCCCGGAGAGGACGATGCGACGGATCAGGTGCTTCAGATCGTAGCCGTGGTCGCGGAAATCTTCGGCCAACCGCTGCAGCAGGCGGGGATGGGTGGCCGGATTCCCCAAGCGGAAATCGTCCACCGGCTCGACCAGCCCTCTTCCGAAGAAATGCCCCCAGTAGCGGTTGACGGTGGCCCTCGCAAAGTCGGGATGGTCCGTCATCCAGCGAGCCAGCTCCAGGCGCTGGTCGGTTCTGGAAGCAGGCGCCAGGGCCGTCCCGTCCAGGAAGGCGGGCTCCACCCGGGTCTTGCGGCGGGGATGGGTGACCTGCTTGAAGACCAGAGAGGTCTGTCCCATTTCCCCGTAGTCCTGTTCGTGCCCTGCCGGATCATCAAAGACGACCATGTTCGACCCGTTGCCGACGTTGGTGGCTCGACCGAAGAAGGCGGCCAGGCCCCAGAACTGGTTTTGGGTCCAGAGGTCGTAGGGATGGTTGTGGCACTGGGCGCAATCCATGCGACGCCCGAAGAAGACCCGGAACTGCTCGGCCACCACCGTTTCCACGCTGGCGCCGGCCCGAATGAGGTGCTTGGAGGCCCCATCGGATCCCTGGGCGGCGATCCTCTCCTGGGCGACCAGGTCGTAAGGCTTGTTGGAGGCCAGGCTCTGCCGTATCCACTCCCAGTAGTCGTAGGCGGAAAGCCGGACCCGGAAGAGATCCGACCAGCGAAAGGTCCAGTAGTCCACGTATTCGGCGGAATCGAGCAGGACTTCCACCAGCTTCTCCCGCTTTTCGGGGTCGCGGCTGGCCAGGAACTCCCGCACTCGTTCCGGAGGCGGCAGCGTTCCGGTCACGTCCAGGCAGACGCGCCGCAGGAACTCGGCATCGTCGGCCGGCGGAGAGGGACGGATGTGGAAGCGCTCCAGCTTGTCGAAGATTTCCTCGTCGATCAAGTTGTTCCGCGCCACCCGGGGGAAGCCGTCCAGGGTCCGGCGAATCACGCCGAAGCGGGCGTGGCCCACCTTGCCCGCGGCCCGAACCAGGACCACGGCTTCGCCGGCGCGCCGGCCCTGCACGCGGCCTCCGGAACCGACCTCCAGCACCTCCCGGTTCAGAGATTCAAAGCGAACCTGCCCGGTAATGTCTTCGCTGCGGCCGTCGGACAAATACGCCGTGACCAGCATCTGGTAACCGCCGTCCTCGAGCACCACCGCCTCTTGCGGAAAGACCTCCAGCCGCTGGATCACCGGGTCCGTCCCGGCGGGCCGGCCATAGGGGGCGCCGGCTCGAATCCAGCGCAGGATCGTCCGGTAGTCTGTGGATCCTTCTTCGAAGCGCATCCCCCCGCCGTGGGGCTGCCCCAGGGTCGGTTTCAGCAGGAGGAGGCTGTTCTCGGGGGCTTGGAGGTCGATGCGGGGGTTTCGCGGCCCTCGGGGCTCGTCGGTGAGCACCTGGTAGCCGCCGCCCTGGACAATCCAGTCGTAATCTTCCGCCGGATGCATGGCATTGGAGGAGAGTCGAAACCCGCCTCGGCCTTTCACCCCGCCGTGACAACTGCTGCCGTTGCAACCCTGCCTGGTCAGGATTCGGGCAATGTCGGTGACGAAGCTGGCCGGATCCCTCCTGCCGGACTGGCTGGTCCGGACCGCGGCCAGGGCGCTGTGGCCGCCCAGCGACGCCCTGAGCGTGGCTTCACCGTCGGAGACCGAAACCAGCTTGCCTTCCGGACCCAGGCTGGCCACCTCGGGGCGGGAAATCGAGAGGCTTGCCTGCGCCGTCACCTCCCGCTCCAGGCCGTCAGAGCCGGTCGCCAGCACCAGAACGCGCTGGCCGGCGCCGGCTCCCGACAGCGCCACCTGCTCCGGCACCAGCCGCAGGGAGACGATCTCCGAGGATGCCTGTCGATCCTCCGCCAGGGCGCAAACCGGAACGAGGCACCCCAACAGGCTGGCCGCCAGACCGAGGAAGCCGGCAGCGAGTTTCGCCCGGAACGGCCCAATGCGATTGGCTGACGTCATGGACATCGCCGCCTTGATTGAAACGACAGCCGACGCCCAATGGCTGGAAACCGGTTCAGAGTCAAGCATGGGCAAATTGTTTGATTCACATCGATGCACAGGATGCACAGGATTTTTCTTCTTGTCTGAAACAAAAGCCTCGACTCAACCAGTCGGAACTTGCGGAAGCAGTTGAAAGCCAAGGGATTTAGCAGCATCTTTGAGGCCCGCGAGGCGGCGTTGCCGGAAGCGGTCTTCGTAGAGGTCCTGCCCGATGTCGACATAGTCCTGGCCGTAGCGCAGCATTCGGTAAACGAGAACGGCCAGCCTGCGGGCCATGCAGAAGACGGCGACACTCCATCCCTTGTGGCGGGCCTTGCGACGGAAGGCGGCGCCGAGAGCGGTCTTGGAGTGCTTGAGGGAGACGGCCGCCATGCGCAGGACGCCAGCGACCCGGGTGGACCCGGTGCCGTTGGGCTTCTTGTAGTGGAGCGGCTTGCCTGCGGAAACGGCCGTTTTCGGAGCCAGGCGCAGCCAGGAGACGAAGTGCTTCTCCGAGGGGAAGGCCGTCAGGTCAAAGCCGGCCTCGGTCAGCAGGGTCAGGGCGGCTTCGGTGCCGATGCCGTCGATGCGCGTCAGGTCGACCCCGGCAAAGCGCCACAGTTCGGTGCGCACGTTTTGGCCGCCCCGGCGGCGAATCGCCTTCTCCTTGATCGCATTGGGATGCTTGGGCGCGGATTGGTCGCGGCGCTCCACCGGTTGCAAGGCGCGTATCTCCTCCAGGATGCGCGCCTCATAGGCCGCGATCTCGCGCTGAGTCATGTCATATAACTTGAGCGCCGACTCGAGGTTGAACAGATGCTCCTCCCGCCAGTTGCCCGCCAGGTGCTCGGCAAACTCCTCGCTGGACTTCTTGCACCGCCCATGACGCAGGGCCGCCAGACGGCGAGGGTCCCGCTCTCCGTCCACAATCGCCCGCACGATCGCCATTCCCGTCTGACCGGTCAGATCGGTGACCGCACGATGGATCTGGATGTTCATCTGATCCAGCGCCTTCTGCATCCACTGGACAAAACGGGTGCTTTCCCTCACCAGATTGCTCATCTGCCGGTGCAGACCCCGGATGGCGACGATGATCTCGTGCGGACGGAACGATCCCCGCAGCAAGCCACAACTGTGCAGCAACTGAATCCACTGGCAGTCCCGCATGTCGGTCTTGCGGCCCGGAACGTAGCGCAGTTGCCGGGCGTTGACCAGCAGGACCTCGATGCCGCAGGACTCCAGCAGTTCGTAAAGGGGAATCCAATACACGTTGGTGCTCTCCATCGCCACCGACTCCACCCCTTGCTCCAGCAACCACTCGACCAGTTGCTGCAACTGCGGCATGGTGGTGCCGAAGGTGCGCACGTTCGGCGTCCCAGCGGTCACCTCTGGAGCGCACACCCAGTGCTCCCGACTCCCCAGGTCGATCCCCGCCACCTGGGGGTGTATCCGCGACAACGCCGTGGAACTGCTGCGCTTCCTCTTGCGGCTTTTCTTCGCCTTCGTGTTGACTTTTCTGCTCTTGTCCATGAGATTGGCCTCCTCGGGGGCGATGGCTCCGGCCCGAGTTGGCGTGGTCGTTCGGATTCTTGTCTTGAGGAGAGCTTCCAGAGAAGCCTCACTAATGAATGATGGCCTGCTCGGACCCAGACTTGCCTTGGGGCACTGGGCACCAATGTTCGCACGGGGTGTAGCTGCCGGAGCCTCGCCAGGAGCCTATTCTGTCACAATGATCCGTTGTTTCACCCTCGGATGATCTGCCCGGCAGGGCAGGGGTGGTGCTTGCCTGAAACAAACGGAAAAAAGAGGAATCCACGAAGACACACGAAGGACGACGAAGGGCCACCAAGCGGGACGGCTCTGTCGCATCGGCAGGGGCTGTGCCTCCTCGCGGAGCAAGAAGGATGGGAGGAGGCGCCCCTCCGGGAGCGCGGGCGTCTCGCCCGCATCCCCTGCGTCGGGTGGCCGCTCCGTTTCCCCGTGGTGCGACGCCCGGCCACCCTGCCGGCAGGAACGGCCTGAGCTCGGCTGAAGCGGAATCGTGGCGCCGTTGCCGGTCGAGCACGGTGGAGGAGAGGGGTGAGGCTGTGCCAGTGTTGTATCGCGGTAGGAATCCGCATTGCTGGGGACCCCCCGCACAGATCCGGACGTGCGCAGCTAGCGCATCCGGCTCCTCCCTCAGGTGTTGACGAGCATTCGTCGGTCCGGCCATGGATGCCGGATTCCCAGTCTCGGCCAGTAGGTCGCCGCCAGTCGGTTCATCGCCTCCCAGCTATATCCGCCCTTCTGGGATCGTCGATTGATTGCTCGCATCCACAATCTCAGGACGTGGCTCGCAAAGCGTCTCAGATAGCGCAGGCTGGTCGGGACAGCAAAGTAGTTCAGCCATCCGTTCAACACTCGCCCCAGCCATTTGCCGGTCTTCCCGATGCCTTCATGCATCCGCCTGCTCAGCTCCTCCTTCACTCGCTTCAGGGTGCGCCTCATCCGTTTCGCTATCGGTTTGCGCCCCAGCCCGTAGCGTCCCTTCCGGTCCTTCCTGCAATAGTGCGTGAAGCCCAGGAAGTCGAACGTTTCCGGTCTCCCCTCCCCCCTCCTTCGTCGGTTCTCTGCCGCATACCGTCCGAACTCGATGAGTCGGGTCTTCTCCGGGTGCATCTCCAACTCGAACCGTCCGATTCGCTCCTTCAGGTCGTTGAGGAATCGCTCCGCATCCCGCCGGTACTGAAATCCCACCACGAAGTCGTCGGCGTACCGCACCATCAGGGTCTCGCCTTCGGCCTCGCGGGTCCGCCATTGCCTCTGGAACCAGAGGTCCAAACCGTAATGCAGGTAGACGTTCGCCAGGATCGGCGATATCACCGCCCCTTGCGGCGTCCCCTTCAGGTCGTCCCTCCACTCTCCATCCTCCATGACGCCGGCGTTCAACCACTTGGCAATCAACCGTATCACCCGCTCATCCCCGATGCGGTGCCTCAGAAACCGCAGCATCCAGTCCCGCGACACGTTGTCGAAGAATCCGCGTATGTCCGCGTCGATGATCCACCTGATCTTCCGCCGCCCGATCCCGACCGCCAGGGCGTCCAGCGCATCGTGCCCCCCTCGGCCAGGTCGAAACCCGTAACTGAACCCCAGGAACTCCGCCTCATATATCGGCGTCAGCAGGTTGTCCGCCACGGCCTTCTGGACGATCTTGTCCTCCAGCGCCGCCACGCCAAGCGGTCGTGTCCCGCCATCCGCCTTGGGTATCTTCACCCGCCGCGATGGCGTCGCCCGGTACGCTCCCCGCTGTACCCGGTCATGCAGGTCGACCAATCGATCTTCCAACCCAACCGCGTACTCTTTCCACGTCATGCCGTCCACGCCGGGGGCCGCCCACCTCTTCAACTCCCCGTAGGCTTTCCTCAACGCCTCCACCGTGATGTGGTGCAGCAGCGCCGTCAACCGACTCTTCGGTTCCCGTTCGATGAACTCCCGTATCCGGTCCGCCGCCTGGGACACGCTCCCCCGTCTCTGCGTCCGGCGCGTGCTTTGGCTTTCCGGCTTCCCTTCGGGTAAGGCCCTTCGCTCCACCGACTCCGCCGGGAATCTCTCCCCTTTGTTCGCCGGCTTCTCCACTACTATGGCCTCATCTGACTTCTTCATGCCGTGCATCTCCGGTCTCGGATCTCTCCTTCCCTTTGCGGTCCCGCCACGACTGACGGAACAGCATGAAGACCTCCCAGGTCCCGGTGAAGCGCTTACGTGCGTGCCTGGGTTCTAAGACACCGCGGGGCTCCTCTCCCCCTCACCTTGGCGGTGGAGCGGATCTTGCCTTCGGCTGCCCGCATGGCCTCGGCACCCCGGATGAGCGTGTTTTCGGTGCTCAATAGCCCTGCCCACACGCACCCCTGTCAACGCTTGACCCACACCCTCGCGGTTGTAGGCCCATGACTCGGGGCGGAAGTGGTGGTTAACCTTTCCTTCCCGCCGGACTTTCACCGGCTACGCTTCACCAGTTAGCCTGGCGCTCGCGGGCGAGACGCCCGCGCTCCCGGGGGGGCCTTCATCCCATGACGGCGTCACAGCCAAGCAGGTCCATTGGTATTCGTGTCCATTGGTGTTCATTCGTGGTTCGTCTTTTTGACGATTGAGTGTTTCACTCTCGAATGATCCGCACCGTCGTGGGGGACGGGGGCACAGCTACTCTCCGGACGCCACTTGACTGACGGCCTTGGGCAAGGGAGTGTCGAGCACCGTCAGGTAGAGGTCCTTCAGGGGAAAGGGTTGGCCCGGGCGCCCCTCCGCCACCAACCGGGCGGTCAACCTTACCGGATGAGGCCGCAAGGGAGCCGCAATGTTCCCCTCCGCCAACAGCGTCAGCGACACTTGCTGCTTCCGGGGGAAGAACCGGTGCCGGTGGACTTCGTTCCGCGGCCCCTTGGCCTTCCCCGATGGTTCCTCCGGGACGACGGTCGGGAGCGCTTGAATTCCCGGGGGCAGATTCTCCAGGTGCAGCGTCACCATGTGGTCCAACCCCTCTTCCCTTTCCAGGGTCAGCTTCAAGGCTCGGGCTTCTCCCGGAACCAGGTTGATGTGATCTCCGCCCGCCAGGGTTACGACCCCGATGTGAGGCACCTGCGGCCGAACCAGCACCCGGTAGGTGAATCCTTTCCCTCCTCGCCGGGAGGTCAGGTCCCTCAGCCGCAAGATGTAGTCGCCCGCTTCCTCGAAGGTAAAGATCGTCTTGGACTGGAGAAACTTCTGCCAGTAGGCGGAATTGTTCTCCACGTTGCGATAGATGTTGGAGCAGACGGTTTGACCGGAAGAATCCAGCACTTCCAGCCAGGGGCTCAACTCCGGAAACATCCGGTCCACCGTCTGGATCTCGAAGGCGACTCTCTGCCCCGCCTCCACCGTGAAACGGAAGTGGTCGAGGTCGCCGGGAGCATCGATCCTGCCTTCGAGAATGACGGGAAGAGCGATGGCCGAAGCCAAATCCGGGGTCTCGTCGGGCTCGGATTCCACAAGGGAGGGATACCCGGTACGGGGAGGACTCTGGGCGCCGGCGCCGGCATCGGAGCGTCGCGGCCTATCCGCGCCCTCTCCCGCCACAGTCGGAGCGGGGTTGCCGTCAGGGCCTCCGGCGCCGCGGGCCCAAAGTTGTTGCCGGCGGCCCGGACGGATCTCCCGCCCAAAGCCTCTCTCCCCCCAGTCGAGAAGGGGGACGTCATGGGCCGGACGGTAACGGGTCCATCGGTCCTGACCTTGGCGCATGGATGGGCCGACCGGCGTGATCCGCAACTGGTAGTTGTGTCCGGGGCCCCCTTTTTGAGCCAGGCTTCCGACCGTCGCCAGGTACCGGCCCGGCTTGCCGAAGCGGTGCCGCAGCCGGGGCCTCAGGATGCCGCCCTCCACCGGCAGGAGAAAGAGGGTGGATTCCACGCGGGTTTCCAGGCGCCGGGCCTTGCCCTGGAACCAACCCTGGGACGGTTGGAAGAGAATCAGCTCGGGATCGCGGAAGTGAATGGGAGAGCCCGGCAGGATTCCGCCGGCAACCAGGACTTCGAACTGCAGTTCCTGGTTCTCCAGCACCTCGAAGGCGTAGAAATCCACCTCCCCGTTGCGGCTGATCCTGCCGTTGAGACGGGCCGGCAGCTCCAGCACCTGAGCGCTCTCGGGGTCCCGGTGAGGTTGCGGCTGTTCCTGAACGACCTTCCCGTGGCTGACCACCAACGTCACCGGTCCCGACAGACCCCAATCGGTGAGGAGTCGGAGGGAGCAAGCGCCTGGGGCGGCGTCCTCGGCAATATCGACCTGGAGGAACACCTCCTGTCCCGGGGAGTAGGTCTTCCTCGAAAATCTGGCCTTTTCGAGCTTGATCTCCTTGACGGACTTCACTTTGGCGGTCAAACGATCGCAATCGAACCAGACGGACCGGATCCCCTCCAGGTCTTCTCCACGCACCCGGAATTCCAGGGAGGAGCCCGCCGGACCGCCCATGGGCGTCATGGAGAGCAGTTGCGGGTTTCTCTTCCGATTCTCCGGGGATTCCTTGGCCCAAAGCCCCCCGGCAGCCAGCGCCAGAACGATGGAGAGCAACCCTGCGACGCGCTTCACGTTGACCTCCCAACCAAGTCGCACCTGATATTGAAAAAGGCAGAACATCACGGGTGTCGGCGAAATGACCTGACCCGCTACGAATGTTGCAAAAGGCTCTTGAGGCGTTTGCAAAAATCGGCAGCAGGATCGTTACCGGCATTGGCCACAAAAGGCACAAAAAACACAAAATGAGCGGAACGACCAGAAGCGACCAAGGCATGCGGGCCCTGTGCGATCAGGTCCGCCAAACAGCCTTCGAACTGCCCAAAAAATTGGTTTTGTGCCTTTTGTGACTTTTGTGCCTATTGTGGTGAATGCCGGCGTTTACAGTCCTCTACCCTTGCCGCCTCAATGTCATTCCCGATTGGGAATTTTGCAAAAGGCTCTCTTGAGAATGGAATTGGGAAACAGGAAAGCAACGGGCGGCAGGCGCGACGGCCCAAAAGGCGATCGGCGCACCCTCACCGGGACGGTCCCGACTCCGCGGTCGCTTGAGTCGGGCCAGGCTACACCAGCTCGTGAACCGGATGGCCCTGCTTGTCCCCGATGGAATTGGCGATGTAGAGGGGCCGACCGTCCAGACCGGTATAGGTCTTGGTCCAATCCACCCCCAAGGCCTTGTAAACCGTGGCGAAGAGATCCCCGACGGTCACCTGGCGCTCGGCCACGTAGGCCGCGCGCTCGTCGCTGGCGCCCACGACCTGGCCGCCCTTGATTCCGCCGCCTCCCAACACCATGGACCAGCAATGGGCCCAGTGATCCCGACCGGCTCTGGCGTTGATTTTCGGCGTTCGCCCGAATTCGCCCATGGCCATGACCACCGTCGTCTCCAGCAAGCCCCTTTCCTCCAGCTCGGTCAACAGCATCGAAAGCGCCTGGTCGAAGCGAGGGGCCAGATTTTCAGACAGCAACTTGTCGTTGTCGAAATGGATATCCCATTCGCTGTGGTTGAAGCCCTCGGCGGTCACGAAGCGGCAGCCCGCCTCCACCAGGCGGCGGGCCAGCAGGACCGACTGTCCGAAGCGCGTCTTGCCGTAGGCTTCCCGCACCCGGTCCGGCTCCGCCGACAGGTCAAAGGCCTTCTTGACATTGGGCGAGAGGATCATCCTCAGGGCCTGCTCCTGGTAGGTGTCCATCTTGCTGAATCGGGCAAACTCCTCCTGCTGCCGGTAGTGGTGATCGACCACCTTCAGGAAGGATTGACGGTCCTGAAGCAGCTCGGGGGAGAGGGACTTCGGCAAGGTCAGATCGGGAATCTTGAAGTCTTCCTTGCTGGGATCGGGAACGATCATGGGGTTGTACTGGGGACCCATGTTCCCCGCCATGTAGGAGTGCCCGTAGGAGAGGGGCGGCGTGACCACGTAGGGCGGGATATTGTTCCGCCCTCCCAGCTCACGGGAGACGATCGACCCCAGGCTGGGAAATCGGAATGCCGGGCTGGGGCGATGCCCGGTCATCCCGTAGTAGGTGCCTTCGGGATGGTTCCCTTCCTCGCTGTGCATGGAGCGGATGATGGACAATTTGTCCATCTGCCGCGCCACCCGGGGAAGCGTCTCCGAGATCTGAATCCCGGCCACGTTGGTCGAGATGGGTTTGAAATTGCTGTTGGGCTTGGGATCCCACATGTCCATGTGGGGCGGACCGCCGGAAAGCCAGATGAGAATGACCGACTCGGCCTTCTTGCGCGCACCGGTACCGGTGGCGGCCAGCGTGTCGGCCAGCCTGAAGTAGTCGCTCAGCGTAATGCCGAGGAACGTCAGGCCGCCCACCCTCAGGAACTGGCGACGCTCGAAGTTGCCTCCGGTGCAGGAAAGACATTCCGGCAGGTTCATCACGATCCCCCAAAGCTGCTGCTTGAAAACGGGTTGGGGCGGAACTGCCCCAACCCCCCGGTTCCAATGGAGCTTAACCCTCAATTATCAATGATTGTGCGAAAATTGTCGAGAACTAATTAGGCCCCAGGCCAGGCTCTCGACGGCTTCTCTTCGAGGGCGCTCGGATATCATTGCCTCCAGCCGCGCCCGCTCCTCGGCCGTGGGAAACCGCGACAGGGCGGCCAGGTAGAGCTCGTCGACGATTTCTCCGTCTCCAGCCTCGCTCCGGAGCAGCCGGTCCACGCGCCCGCCCTCTCGCGCCAGCTTTTCGGTAAAGGTCTTTCCCGTCAACATGTGCAAGGCCTGGGCTAGGGCGGGCTCGGGCTTGCCTTCGGGCAGGGTCTTGCGCTCATTGCGTTCGAAGACGTCCATGAACTGAGAGGGCATGCTCGGCATCAGGGCGATGGCCCGGGTGCCCGCGGCAAAGCCCCGCTCGCCGCTGGCGAACGTCTCGGGAACCTCGGTGACCTGCGAGATGGCATCCAGCAACACCGCCGCCGGCAGCGGCTTCGGCAGCGCGTGAGAGAAGTTCAGGCGATCGCCCCGGTTGGTCTGGTTGGGGATGCCCGACAACTGGTAGGTCCTGGACTGGACGATCACCCGCATCAGGTGCTTCACGTCGTGGCCGTTGACCCGGAAGTCCTCGGCCAGGGCCTTGAGCAACTCCGGGTGGGTGGGCGGATTGGTGGAGCGGAAGTCGTCGACGGGATGGACGATGCCCTTGCCCAGGAACCAGTCCCAGACCCGATTGACAAAGGCTTCGGCGAAATAGGGGTGGGACACGATCCACTGCGCCAGTTTCATCCGCAGATCGGTTCGCTCGCCTTCCGGCAATTCCCGCCCGTCCAGGAAGCGCGGCTGGACCACCTTCTTGGTCCTGGGATGGACCACCCGGTCCTTGAGGGCGGGGTCGTCCACCAGCAGGGAGTCGTCCATGACCGAGTCCCGCAGATCCACCATCCTGCCGTAAAAGGCGGCCATCCCCCAGAACTGATCCTGGCTCCAGGCCTCGAAGGGATGGTTGTGGCAGCGGGCGCAGTCCAGCCGCCGGGCCAGGTAGACCCTCACCTGCTCGGCAATCATTTCCGCCGGCGGGATGATGAACCGCAACTGGTAGAAGAAGCGGGAGGGACCGTCGTAACCCTGGGCCGCAATCCTGTCCACCGCCAGTTGGTCGTAGGGCTTGTTGATGGCGATGCTCTGTCTCAACCACTCCCCGTAGAGCTGGGTGTCCTTGCCCAACTGGGTGGCGCCGCCGTACCAGCGGAAGATCTCCCCGTACCTGAAGAAGAGAAACTCCTCGAATTCGGGCGAATTCAGAAGGATCTCGATGATCCGGTTGCGCTTGTCGGGGTCGGTGGAAGCCAGGAATTGGCGGACCCGGTTGGGCGGCGGCAAGGTCCCGGTCAAGTCCAGACAGACCCGCCGGAGAAACTCGGCATCGCTGGAGAGCTCCGAGGGGACGATGTTGAATTTCTTCAGCTTGGCGAAGACATGCCGGTCGATGAAGTTGTTTTCCGGCGCCTCGGGATAGCTGGGGAGCGGATCGGCGATCACGCCGAAACGGACGGCGGCGGCCCGGCCCGGCGCTCGAACCAGGACGCTGGTCTCCCCGGTCTTGTGGGCCTTGACCAGGCCCCCTTCGTCGACGTCCACCACCGATCGGTTGATGGACTCGTAGACGACCTGCCGGGTGACATCCTCTCGCCGGCCGTCGCTGAGGTGGGCCGTGACCAGAATCTGCTGCTTGCCATCCAGATCCAGCACGCTTGCCCGGGGGTAGACCTCCAGGCTCTCGATCTGGATGTTCTCGGATTCACCTTCCTCGCCGTAGGGGGCCCCCAATTGAATCCACTGGAGGATCCTGGCGTACTGGGGGGAGTCGGAGCCGAATCGGAGCCCGCCTCCGTGGGGTACCTGGAGAGTGGCCTTCTGCAGAATCAGGCTCTTCTCCGGATCCTTCAGATTCACCCGTGGATGGGGAGGTTCCTCCATTTCAGCCGTGAGGACTTCGAACTTCCCTCCCTCCACGATCCACTTGTAGTCGTCCCGCGGATAGGTGGCGTTGGTGGAAAGCTTGAAACCGCCCTGTCCGGGAACGGCGCCATGGCAGGTGGTGTTGTTGCAACCCTGTTGGGTCAGCAGCGACCCGATATCGCGAGGAAAGCTGAAGGGGCGCTTTTCTTGGGATCCCCGAATGGCGATGGAGGCCGTAGCCTCTCGTCCCGCCACCCGGGCCGTGAGCACCAGGTCGCCGTCCGCAAGCGGCTGGATGCGGCTGTGGGCGGAGAACCGGATCAATCCGGACTTGGAGCCGGAAAACTCCGCCTGCGCCGTGAGGTCGCGCTCCAGGCCGTCCGAGAAGGTTCCCATCACCAGAAACTGCTGGGAGGCATCGGCCCCCTGCAGCCGGACCTCGGAGGGCGCCAGGCGGAGTGACGACGGTTGGGGCGAGGTTCCCTGGGCGGTTCCCTCAACCTCTGCAGCCTGGACAAGTGCCGCCAGCAAACAGGATGCCCCAAGGGCCCACACGGCAATCAGGGCGGCCGGCGTTCGGCGGATGGCGGAAGCCTTCCTGCAGGATTTCGTTTCCATGCGCTTTATCTTTCACCCCCGGCCGGCCGGCTCGCCAGTTGGCTCAGTTTCCTGGCGGGATTGGGATCCAGGATCGTCAGCGGAATCTTCTTGACCGTCAGCCTGGGACCGAGCCGGCCCCCGACAATCGGGCGGGCGGTCACCGTGATCCAGACGGGCAAATGGGTGGGGGCCGCATCCTCCCGGGAATGAAGCACCACGCTGATGGTCTGGACCTTGGGCAGGTGGTGGTCGGCCCCCTTGATGACCGGGGGCCTGGGACCTCCCGGCAACCTGTAGCTGCTGGCGCCGGGAAGAGCCTCGACCCCTGCCGGCAGGCCTTCGACCGACACCGCGATCTGATTGGAGGGCAGGAAGAAACCCTCTTCCTGCTCCAGGATCAAGGTGAGCTTGACGGCTTCACCGGCCAGCAGATTGACGCGGTGGGGATCGACCCGTCCGTCCTCGAAGTCTCGCGTTCGGGTTTCCAGGTGGATGTCGCCGACGTGGGGGATCTGCGGCCGGACCAGCACACGGTAGTGGAATCCGGGATCGCCCTTCCTGAGAGTCACATCCCTGACCCTGAGGTAGTAGTCCCCCCCTTTTTCAAAGGCGCCGATCACCTTGGCATCCACCGAAACCAGGTGAACGGCGGTGACGCTCCTGTACTTCTCGGTTCGGCGCAGGCTGCTGAACTGGTCCCGTCCCCGGGAATCGATGATCTGCAGCAAGGGGTTGAAATCGGGCCGGGTGGCCTGGGGAGTCTCGACCTCGAAGGCCAGCTTCTGTCCGGCGTGAACCTTGAACTTGAACAGGTCGCTGTCCCCCGGGTGTTGCACCACCCCCTCGACGATGGACGGCACCGGAATCTCGACGGCGTCTTCCAGCCGGTCCCCGGGTTCCTTTTCCGAATGGACGTCGAGGGCAATGGCCGGGTCGGAGAGCTTGAGGTCGAGCTGGGCCGGATCGGGCTCCTTGGAGCCTTCGCCATCCTGGCCGCCCTCCGGCTTTTTCTCCAAGGCCGGCCGATCGTCCCTGACTCCCCTCGACCACAACTGCTCGAGCCGGTCACCGGTGAGTTTCCGCACGAAACTCCGCTCGCTCCAGTCCCGGAGCCCCGGAGTCTCATGGGAGGGTTGGTCCGGCGGGGCCACCCGGAGCTGATAGACGAAGCCGGCCTTGGCCTGTCCACCCAGCGAGCCGACCTCCACAAAGTAGCGGCCCGCCTCGGCGAACCGGTGCCGCAGGCTGACCCGAGTCCCGGTTCTCTGCCTGGGGTCCCGGTCCGCGATGACCCGCTCCCCCCGGTCCTTGTCGCTGAAGGCCAGGCGCACCACCCGATCGGGATCGAACCAGCTTCCCCGGTGCGCATGGATCGAAATCTGGGAGCGAAAGACGTTGGCTGCCGATTCCTGGCTGCGAGTCACTTCAAACAGGAGCTCCTGCCCCCCTGCGACCTCGACCTGGTAGAAGTCCATCTCGGCGGCCTTGTCGATCTGTCCGTTGACCACCACCGGGACGTCGATCGCCTGGGCCCTGCCGGGCCGGTCGTGGGGATCGGCCGACTCCCGGATCACCCGGTCGGCGTTCACCCGAAATTGGACCCGGTCGCTGATTCCCCTGGGAGTGACCACCCGCAGCCAGTGGTTCCCCGGGCGGGCCGCCGCATCGATTTTCACCCCCACCCGCACCCGGTACTCCGGCTCCTTCTTTTCTTTCTTCTTTTCGGGCCCTTCCTCGCTTTCTTCCACAATCTCTTCAACCGTGCGGAACTCGGTCCGAATGCCCTCTTCCTCGGCCACCACCGCATAGGCCGACTGCAGCCCCTTCCCCCGGATCTCGACTTCCAGGGAGGTTCCGCGCTGCCCCCCCAAGGGAAACAGCCACATGGCTTCGGGTTCCTGCTTCGACCGGTCCGCCTCGGCCAGACCGGGAGCAGGTCCGAGCCAAAGGAGACAGCAGAGGGTCAGCAGGACGGATGTTGTTAAGCGCGGCGCCATGGATTTTCGAGTCGCTGGTAAAGAAACCGTAGGGGCAATATAACTGGCGATAAAACTAACGAAAGTATACCAAACGGGGTATCCGGCGGCAAACGGCCAAGCGGCCGATTTTCCTTGCTCGCTTCCTTGTGAATTTGTAGGCCGTTTACCCGGTGTTTTTCGTAAAGGATGATTGCGGTTTGTACCCCCGATCACCCCTCCTCGAGGAGTAAGAGTGATGGGAGGAGGCCATCCGGGAGCGCGGGCGTCCCGCCCGCATCCTCTCCCCTGGGTCGCCGCTCAGTTTCCCTGCGATGCGGCGCCCGGCCACCCTGCCGGCGGGAACCGCATGGGCCCGACCAAAGTAGTGCCAGGGCGTCGTTTCCGCGCGATCCGACTGGGGGAGATGGGCGAGACTGTGCCGGGATTTATGCGGGCGGGACGCCCGCGCTCCCGGGGGTTGTCCTTCCGACGAATTTTGCAAAAGGCTCAACAGATTACAAGGGGCGAAACGTCCGTCTGGCACTACCGTCCTGAAACAAAAAAAGCCAGGCAGCCGAAGATCGACTGCCTGGCGTGAAAAGGACTTCCTGGGCTTGCTAGAAGCCGAGACGCAAGCGGAAGAATACTCTCCGAGTGTGCCAACTGGCGGCATACTGCCCGAATCTCGGATCATTGAAGGTCAGAGAATTGGGCCCGCTGGGGTTGGTGTGGTTCAGCACGTTGGTGATATAGGCCTCCAGCTTGAAATAGGGGCCATTCTCGTAAGGCGTCAACGGGAACACCTTGAAGACGTTCATGTTGAACTGAGGATCCCGCGGCTGGTGCAAGAGGCCCCGGGTTGCCGTTCCGTAGGTTCCACTCCGCGGAATGCTGAAGCAGGAGGAGTTCCAATAGGAAGTGTAGGGAACGGTGTTGTCCCCGAATCCGTTGGGGTTGCAGCCCGGCTGAATGTCCGGACGGCCTCCCGAACGGCCGACGTTGGGTGAATCGAAACCCCCGAAATTCGGGGTGCTGCGGCCGCCCATGTTCATGGTGAGGATAGGCGTCACCGTCCACTGGCTGACCAACTGGTTGATCACGCCAGAGGCGCCCGAGAGGTACCGCTGTCCCTTGCCGAGGGGCAAGGAATAGACGGCCACCAAGCGAGACCGGAAGGGAAGGTTGCCATCCGTCCAGCCCTTGTCGCGGGAGCGGTTGTAGGGATCCTCGGTGGCGAAGCCGCCGGGACCCACCCAGCCGAACCGACCGCCTTCGACGTCATTGATAATGGACCGGTACTCGGCCCAGGCCCGAAGATAGAGGCCGCTGGAGAACTGCCGCAGCAACTCGGCTTCCCAACCGTGGTAGTTGGAGTTTCCACCCAGGCGGTAGTCGGTGATGGAAGCGTAGGGTTCCGCCCCGAAGACCTTGCGGGACGCCGTGAAGGGAATGGTGCTGGCCCGGGGGATCTGCACGTTGACGTTGTAGGGCCAATGGGTCCCCTTGGAGGCCACGTAGGAAAGTCGCCCGGTCATGCCGCTGCCCAGCTCCCTCTCGAGGGTGAGGTTCCACTGCTTGTCGGTGGGCCAGTTCTCGGTGCGGGTGTTGAGCAGAATGGCTCTCACACTCTGCAGCGAGGTGGCGCCGGTTCCGGGAGCCGGGAAGGCCTTGCTGAAGGTCAGCGTGGGAACACCGTTGACGATCTCGGTGGGCCCAAACTGCTCGCTGAGCTGAAAGGGGCCGCCGGTGAACCCGGAGATTGCCTGCTGCATGTTGTCCGGAGGGGTCAGAGGCACGGTGTAGACCCCGAAACCGGCTCGGATCACCATCTTGTCGGTCAGGCGGTAGGCCACGCCGACACGGGGCTGGACGTGGACCAGCTTGTACTGCATCAGATCGGCGGGAAAGCCGGCATCGCCGTTTCCGACCACCGGAATTGCCGTGGTAAAACCGGCCACAACCCGATGCAGCGACTGCTGGGGCACCACGAACCGGCCGGTGCCGCCATCCAGCAGGTGCTGGAGGTCGAAGTTGTACCATTGCCCTTGGCCATCCCGCCCGGCGGTGTAGTGCTGGAAGCGGATACCGGGGGTGATGGTCAACCGGGGCGTCACCTTCCAGTCATCCTGGAAGAAGATGCCGAACTGTTGCGACCGCGGGCTCAACTCCCCTCGCGCCTGGGCGATCGTGGTGCTGCGGGGCAGGCCCAGCAGGATGTCGCCGTAATCCCAGCCGGTGTAGTTGCCGGAGAAGTCCCAGCGTCCGTAGACGTTGTTGGTGGGACGGTAGCGATCATCCAGACCCCAGATGTTGGAGAACCCCATCTTGAACAGGTGGGTGCCCTTGGTGACGGAGATGTTGTTCTTCAGGTGAACGGCATTGGCGTCGGTCCGGCTGCCGTATCCGGCGGCGCCGCCTCCCAGCGCATTGGTCAGACGGGCGTCGAAGGCGCCGCTGATGTTGGAGAGGTTGCCGATCGAGCGGGCCGTGATCTGAGGCGCTCCCGCGAAGCCCTGAGGAATCTTGCCTTCACGTCCGCCGAAGTCGATGAGCCCCTGGGGGTCGATCAGCCTCAGCAGGTCGCTCCCGGCGCAGCCGCTCTCGACCAGGTAGAGTTGCTCGTTGTATCCGATCGAGAATTCGTTGATCACCGAAGGCGAGAAGACGTGGCTGTCCAGAATGCTCCAGGCACGCGTGGGATCGTGACCTTTACGCCCGCAATCCAGCGGCCCGTGGTCCCACTTGGTCTCGCTGCTGTTGCGGGTGTAGCGGAAGTGGTTGAACGAAATGGTGTTGGACTCGTGGATCTGGTGGTCGAAGCGGTAGTGCCAGTACTCCTCGTCACCGCTGTTCTCGTTGATCCCGGTTCGGTTGGTCGTCAGACCGGGTCGTTCCGGCAGGGGCAGCAGCTCGGTGAAGCGAACCCCCAGCGGATGGAACATGTCGCTGGGAATGGTGTTGTTGGGGAAGGGCGTCATGGTGTAGGGATTCATGATCACGCCCTTGCCGTTGGCATCCCTGATCCCCGAGAATTCGGCGACCTCGCTCAAATTCCCCGTTCTCATCAGAGGGGTCGGATAGGTGAGGTTGGGGTTGATCTCCAGGGTGAACCTGCTGCTCGGCTGCCACAGGAAGTGGAAGAAGCTCCTGTTGCGGCCGTCATAGATCTTGGGGATCCAGATGGGCCCGGCGGCTTCGTAGGACCACTTCAAGTTGGGCGTCTCCGGCTTGGGCCTGCTCTTCAGAGAACGGTTCTTGCCGATCAGGCGAGCATGCCTGAAATCGTTCCAGATCTCGCCGTGGAACTGGTTGGTTCCGCTGCGCCCCACGCCGATGATGTTGTTGGCGTGCTGGAACTCGGCCGGCGCGTTCAGCGTCTTCAAATGAACTTCCTGCAGCACTTCCTGAGGAAAGCGGAAGGTGCCGTAGGCGAGAGTCAGAATCCCGTCCTGGGAAGCCGAGACGTTGTTGGCGTAGGCCCCGTGAATCTCGTTCCGGTTCTGAACTCCGGGGGCCGCACCGACCGTGTAGATCAGGCTGGCGGCCACGTTGGTGTAATAGACTTCCTTGTTTGGAGTCTTGTAGGTCACCGAGGGCGTATCGGTCTCGATGCGAGCCCCTTCCTCGGTCACCGTGATGGCATCGGCCAACTCGCCGATCTCCATGGTGATGTCCACCCGCCGGGGTGACTGCGAGTAGACGATCACGCCCGTGTTCTCATAGCGCTTGAACCCGGTGGCCTCGGCGGTCAGGGTGTAGGTGTCGGGCAGAAGGCCGCGCAACTCGTACTCCCCAACCTCGTTGGTCGCCGTAGAGTAGGTCAGACCCTTGGCCTCGCTGGTGGCGGTAATGGTGACGCCGACCATCACGGCGCCGGTCGTGTCGACGACCCTGCCGCGAAAACCGGTGACGTCCTGCGCTACCGTCAAGGTGGGAATGACCAGCAGGCCCAAGAGAGCAATCAGCCCGAAACTCCAGACCGATTTTCTTAGTGCTTGTTTCGTCATTAGCGAAATCTCCTTGTTTTGGTGAGGCCCCAAGCTGAACACCAACCGACATGCTTAAGGACCGTATCGAATGTCCAACTTGGAAACCGTGCAGACAAACTAACTCACGCACGCATAAGCTGCAACTGTGTTGCCAAAGTTTCGCACTGGCTGATGTTTTTTGTTAAGTGACTTTCTGTGAGTTACTTGCAGAAGTTCTTGAGGCCATCCGTCTTCCGATGGCAATTCCCCTGAAGGCTCACCGCTCGAAAAATCGGATAACAATACGAAATTTCGGACAGTTCGGCTTTTGAGATCTACGTGCAACAACCATTTGGCGTCGGACCATCCCACGCTGACCCCCACCGTAGGGGCAACCCTTGTGGTTGCCCTTTGTTCGCGTTCGTCCGGTTATCCTGGAATTGGGCGCCCACAAGGGACGCCCCTACGGTTTGGAGCACGACCGTCCCACATGGGATCTGCACGTAATTCGGAAGGCTTGACCTTTATGTCTCCCTGAATTTCGAGAGCGAGTAGCTGGTGCTCCTCCCGCCTCCCGCATTCTTCTCGAGGACGCCGCGCGCCACCAGATCGTTGATGTCTCGTATCGCCGTGTCCTGGGAACACTTGGCAATCCTTGCCCACTTCGATGAGGTCAGCTTTCCGTCGAATCCGTCCAGTATCCTGTTGAGGAGCAGACGCTGGCGGTCGTTGACGTCGACGTCAGCCCGCTTCTGCCAGAACCGGGCCTTGTGAAGCACAGTGGCCAGCGTTGCCTCGGTTCCTTCGAACGCGCGTCCCAGACAGGCGAGGAACCATGCCATCCACGGCGTGACGTCCAGCGTTCCCTTCTGCGTCCTTTCCAGAATCTCGTAATAGCCATCCCGTTCCTGGCGGATCCGGGAAGACATGCTGTAGAAGCGCTGCGGACTCTTCTCGGACCGCGCCAGAGCCCAGTCGGCAATCGCCCGCGCCATGCGGCCGTTGCCGTCGTCAAACGGATGAATCGTGGCGAACCACAGGTGCGCCAGCGCCGCCCGCAGTAAGGGATCGGTACCGTCAGACTCATTGGCCCAGTCGAAGAACCGAGCCATCTCCCCATCCAGAAGTGGAGCGGCCGGCGCCTGGTAGTGAACGCGTTCCTTGCCTATGGGGCCGGAGACGACTTCCATCGGTCCAGCGGCGTCGTCGCGCCAAGCGCCGGCGATGATCTTGCGCATGCCGCTCCGCCCTGCAGGGAACAACGCCGCATGCCATGCAAAGAGCCGGTCTTTCGTGAGGGGCATGTCAAAGTTCCGGCTGGCATCCAGCATCATTTCGACAACACCCTCGACGTTCCGGTTTGCAGGAATCGCCGCCGCAATGTCCATGCCCAACCGCCGGGCAATGGACGAACGCACCTGATCCGTGTTCAGATTCTCGCCTTCGATTTCGCTGGACTTGACGACATCCAACGTCAGTGTCTCCAGTTCGGCTTCTCGCTGGAGCGAGAAGCCCAAGCCCTCCATTCGACCCAATAAGCGCCCTTGCCGGTAACGGATATCGGCCAAAGGGAGGGCCACGGCCTCATGATCCCATGTAAATTGGGGCCATTCCGCGAGTTGGTGAATATAGCGAGTCATTCTACGCACTCCATGCGTAGATTGTGCCTGTTATTCTCCGCATCTTCAAAGCCATTCTTCGCAAATTGAGCGGGTAGGCAAAGGGAGAGGATGCGGGCGGGACGCCCGCGCTCCCGGGGGACGCCCTCCGGCGGCCCGGTGCGTGGAAACGCGCGCCAGTCCGGAAATTGGATTCAACCCATCCAAGTATCGATGGGTTTTCCTTGCAACAATAGTATGAACCTTTTGCAAAAAGATCGAGAGGCGGTGCGTTTCGGAGGGGTGCTTTCTATTCGCCGCATTCGCGGCTGAGTTGGTGCAGCACCCATACGACCCCAGGCTTCCGCCTGGGGCTACCTGAGCTGCTGCCTCGCAGCTCTATATGGATGGCTTGTAGGGGGCGTCGCGTCGGATACCCGCGCCAACCGCAGCTTCGCAGCTCTCCCATAACCCACGACACTGCGAAGGGGAACGTGCTTATTTATTTGGAATGAAGCGTTTGTAAAATTCGGCAGAGGGATCTTTTCCGGGAATGACCACAGAAGGGAAAAAGGAGTCCCTTGATCGTCAAGACTCCAAATCAAGTGACTCATTTTGTGCCTTTTGTGCTTTTTGTGGTGAATGCTGGAGCTGCCAGCCCTTCACCTTTGTTGCCTCCATTTCATTCCCGATTGGGAATTTTGCAAAGGGCTCAAGACGCAAGAATTACCGAAGCCGGACGCTTTCACCGGGAGGGCGTGGGGCTTGAGCCGCCCCGGGCCGCGGCTCGCATTCGATGCCACAGCTCGGCCCGAATGGTGGCTATCGGACCCCGCCGTTCCTCGGGGGTCATGTAGAACCGGTAGCCGAAATCCTGCAGGCGCACCCCCAGCATCCCGTCGAGCCACCTCCGGGTGAACTGGCGGTTGATCAAGTAAGGGTCATCCAGCACTCCGATCAACTCCGGCAGCGCCCACCCGGCGCCGGTGCGCCTGAGAACGTCGGCCCCCACCAGGCGAACCGCCGGCGTCTCGCTCTGGAGCCAGCCCACCGCCACCGATTGTTCCCGGTCGGGATAGTGCTCGGCCAGCTTCTCTTCGGCATACTCGGCGCCATACCATTCCTTGAGATAGCCCACCGTCCAGTCAATGGCCTGGTCGGTGTGGCACATGTTGCAGGCGTTGGGGTGGTTGGCTTCGATCATGGCCTTGTCGGTGGGCGAGAAGATGGTGTGGGTGCGCACCAGGTCCTGGATGCCTTCGTTGATGCGGGGCCGGTGGCAGTTCATGCAGCGGGCTCCGCTGCTGCCGGCGGGATGGTGGGTGTGATTCCGCCTGGCCTGCGCCGGCTCCAACTGCTGGTGGCACTTGAGACAGAGCCGGTCATCCTCCTCGGGAGGCCTGGACCAGCGCGGACCGATGGTCTCGTGGGGGTTGTGGCAGTCGATGCAGCGAAGCTGAGAGAAGCAGCTTCCCTGGACGGCGTCGCTGTACTCGGTGGAATTCCAGGTGGAGATGCCGTTGGCGTAAGTCGGCCTGGTCCCCACGTGGCAGCGCCCGCAGGCCCAGTTGAGGTTGTCGCGGGTGCGCCCGGAGGCAACGTCCGTTTCGCGGGTATCCACGTACAGGAAGGGACTGGCCGGGAAGAAACCGGGCGGCTCCCTGCCCCCGGAGACGACGTGTTCCCTGCCCCCCAGGTGGCAGGCCTCACAGCTCACCCCCAGGGTGGCCGCGTGCCGCGGCGCCTCCAGCTCGACCAGCTCCTGCCGAATATGCAGAATGTCCTGGTCGCTGGCGTCGGCGGGGCTTTGGAGAAAATCCACGATGCCGGGCTGGTTCTCATCCAGGTAGTCGCCCAGAGAGAAGTGCAGAGGGACCGGGACGTGGCGGGCCATGCGGGAGGGATTGCGGGCCAGCATGTCTCCCAGCGGGAAGGTGGTGTGGCAGAAGTTGCAGCGACTGGAGTAGCGGGCCAGGAAGGGTTGGGAGGTGGGCGGATCGAAGGGGTCGGGCCTTTCTCCGTCGGGCAGCTCGGGACCCACGTGGACGATGGGCACCCACTGCCGCTGTTCCAGCCAGTAGCCGAAGAACAGCACGTGATCCTGCTGATAGAAGGGGTGGTCCCGTGGCTCGGGGCCCTCGGTCTGCTTGCCGATGTAGTACTGGAAGAAACGCGAGCCGATGGTCTGGTTTATCTTGTAGACACGGCGGACCTCGCCCCGCTGCAGCCGCATCTTGTAGCGGCCGTCTTCCTTGTAGAAGACTGCATTCCCGCCGAGGTAGGAAATCCTCGCCTTGCCGGAAAAATCTCCCTTGACGGTGGAATCGTCGGCCAAGGCGTTCATCCAGCGATGGGCGTGCCCGGACCAGGACCGGTACTGTTCCTGGTGACAGCTCTTGCAGGCCTCCGGCCCGACATAGTCCTCCGGATGGATGTTGCTCCGGCTGCCGGTCACCCGGAAATCGGTGCGAACGTGCTCCGGCAGGTCTTCCCACCACAGGGTGACCTGCTCCCGTTCGTCGCTGTCGCCGACCAGGGAACGGATGCCTCTCGCCGATGCTTTCCGCTCAGACAGCAGTTCTTCCAGGGTGGACCGGTAGAGGCCGTTTCGAGGCTCCAGGGCCACGGCCTGGCGAAGGTGCTCTTCGGCCTCGGAATACTGCTTGAGCTTCAGCAGGACGGCTCCGAACAGATGCCGGTAGGCGGCCTTGCCTCCATCCTCTTCGACCGCCCTCCGGGCCGGCAGCAGGGCCGCCAGGTATTCCTGCCTCTCATACTTCTGCCGGGCCTCCAGGTAGGCGGGGGATTGGGCCTGAAGGGGGCCGATGCCCCAAGGCAGGCACATGAGCCCGACGAGGGTTGCGGCCGGAATTGGAAATCTCATGAGGTCGCCTCATGCGGCGGAGTCCTTGTGGTTGAACAGCGCTTGATAGAGCGCGTCGATCCGGGCGTGCAGGGCGGCGATGTCGGTGCGCATTTCCTGGCGGAGCGAGTCGATGCGGGAGTTGAGGGTGCCCGCCGCCGAGTCGATGCGGGCGCCGAGGGTGCCCGTCGCCGAGTCGATGCGGGAGTCGAGGGTGCCCGCCGCCGAGTCGATGCGGGAGTCGAGGGTGTCCGTCGCCGAGTCGATGCGGGAGTTGAGGGTGCCCGCCGCCGAGTCGATGCGGGAGTTGAGGGTGCCCGCCGCCGAGTCGATGCGGGAGTTGGTTTCCTTGATGTCCTGGCGAAGAATGCGAAACAGGAATACCAAAAGACCAACCAGTATCCCCAACAGGGTGATGCCGGTTCCGACGACGGCAAGGATGATTTGGTGGGTGTCGCTCATGCACACAGTCTACGAGGAAGGCTTGCCATTGTCCAGATCGAGCCTGGCCTGGGCCAGCAGATCTTCCAGGCCATCCAGGGAACCCTGGTGAATGGCCCGGTAAACGGCTTCCAGGTTCTCGCGAGCGATCGCTCCGAAGCGGCCGTTGAGAACCACGGCCTTGGCCAGGGGCTCGATGGCCTCCAGGATCTGATTTCCGGCGCAGAAGACGATGCCGAGCTGGAACTGGGCGAAGTCGGAGCGGGGGGCCAGCTCGACCGCCCGGGAGGAGTAAAGGTGGGCTTTCCGGAGGTTGAGCCCGGCATCGGGGTTGGCGGGGTCGCGCCGGTCCGCCTCGTACTGCGAGAGATAGGAACTCCCCATGTAGGCGTAGTTCTGGGACATGAGACCGTCGATCCGGGACTGCCAGTGCTGCGCGTCCATATGGCCCGGCCGTTCCAGGTCTCGCAGGCTTCGAACCGCCCTGGAGGCCCGGCGGATGGCCTTGGCAGGCTCATCCAGCGCGTGATAGGCGGTCGTCAGAATGGTCAGGACCTGGGGGTCGGAGGGAGAATCCGACAAGCTGGCCTCGCCGTGCTCGATGGCCTTTGGAAAATGGTTGAGCTGCCAGTAAATCCAGGTGGCCTGCCGGCGCAACTCTCGAACCCGCTCGGACTCGGGATGGCGGGCCAGGAAGGCTTCGATCAGGCCCACCCGCCGGGCCGAATCCTCGGCGCCGGCGATAGCCAGCATGTCGACCTCTTCCTGCATGTCCTTATCGCCTGGTTTGGGCAGATCCAGGCCCGGGCTCCCGACTGGCGAACCGTTTGCCTCCAGATCTGAAGCAACTCCCTGGCTTACCCCTGGCAGGACCTCGATGTTCTCCATTCCGGTCACAACGGCCCGGGATCCGGAAACGTTCCGGGTTTCCACCTTCAGGGAATATTTGCCCGGCTCCAGGTCCCCGGTGGGCAACTGGAAAGCCACGCCGACTTCTCCCCCGGTGGCGGCTTCCACTCCCTTGTTGAGGAGCACCGGTGGAAACTCCTTGAATCGTCCGCTCTCTCCATTCAGGGAAACCCGGGCCATCAAGGGGCTTTGACCATCCTCCGCCTCAAGGTTGTAAATCCTGTAGAAGACCACCAGCGGTTCTCCCCGGCTGAACCGGCGGGAGGCTGGCGCCCGAATCTGAAGTCCTTGATGGATGAAGGGATCCAATTCGTCGGTCAACTTGGCCTGCACCGCAAACACCGAGGGCGGAAAGGTCTTCAGTTCCCTGGCCGCAACCAGGCTGCTGGTGGCCAGCCGATCCTCCGGCAAGGCCGGTATGAGCAGGTCTTGCTCGGCGGCGCCCACTCTCCCGCCGATATCGGCTACGGCCAGCTTGAGGCGGTAACGCCCCGGCGGCAACCTCATGCGGCCGCCGAAGGCCGCCTTTCCGCTTGCGCCGTCAACCCCGACCGAGCTGCCGAACAGGGAGGCGATCTCTCCATCCTCTCTCACCGCCGCTCCCAGAACCCGTAGCGGCTCGGCCGCCGAAGCGCCGGGGGTCCCGTTCTCAGGCAGCCGGGCCTCGGCCGAAAAGCGAACCAGGGCCTGCTTGGGATCCGTATGGAAGGTGTAGGTGCTGAAGCGCAGGGGAATGGCGGCGGAAGGATGTGGCGCCGCCAAGGCGGCCAGCAGGCGGTTCCCGGGGCCGGAGGGCTTCACGGCAGGGAGGCGTCTGGCCAGGACGATCTTCTCCTGGACGGAGCCGATGACGGCATCCACGCTCTCACGCACCACCGCCTTGAGCTGGTGTTCCCCGGGCGGCGCCTCCAGGGTGACCTTGGAAGTCGCTCCCAGGGCCGCCAGCTCCTGCCGGCCGGACCGGGTCAATCTCAGGTCCAACTGCTTCTCCCGCCCCCCCAGGAAATCGCCCTTCTCGCCGTAGGCGGCCGTGATCAGGTGCAGCAGGTTGGTCTGGCGATCCTCCTGGTCCAGGAAGGGCAGGCGCTCGAAGTCGATGCGGGTGAAGACGTCAACCCGGTAGCGGTCCTCGGCGATGGGGAAGGCATTGTAGGCGAGACGGATGGGAATCTCGTTCAGATTTCCGGGAGCCCGCAAGGCGTCCAGAACTTCCCGTTTCTTGAGGGCGATATAGGTGGGCTCCTCTCGGGGAGCATAGTAGCCCTTGCGGTGGGTCACCTCCAGGCCGGGACGAGAAACCTTGACGTTGATCCGGTGGTAGCGTCCGTCCGATGCGGTGGCCGGCGAGGCGTAGGTGAGCACGTAGTAGAAGGACTGCCTGTCGGCGATCTGCTTCAGCCCGCCGAAGAGATCGTTGTCGTTGTGGAAATGGACGCCGCCCGTCTCCAGGGCCAACTGGGCCAGGGGCTGGGACTGCGCACGGATGTTCTCCACCCGCATGGACATCTGGGACAGGGTGGCCTCGGTAGCCAGGGCGGCCACCTCCGAGGCGCGGTAGGCAGTGGTATAGAGCCCCCGCATGTCCACCGTGCTCAGAATGGTCCCCGAACGCAAGGCGGCGTGAACCACGCCCTGCATTTCATAGGGGAGTTGCTGGGCCAGAAATCCGTCCGAGACCAGCAGCAGGCTCTTTCGGCCCTCGAAGTGCTGAAGCGACCGGAGGTGCTGCTGAAGCGTGTGCAGCAGGTTGCGGCTCCAGTACTCGTTCTCGCGGTGGATGCGGGTGGCCTGGGCGCGGACCACCACCTCGGCATTCCGCCGCTGTTCCGAGTTGCCCTGGGTCAGGTCGAAGCTCAGCAGGTTGGTGTCCCTGAATGCCCGGGGATTCTGGTCAGCGCCGCCTTGGCTGGAGCCCAGGACTCCCCCTGAACCCATCTGATTGCAGAAGATCTTCTCCGAAATGGCCGTCTCCAGCGCCAGGGGATCGGTTTCGTTGTGGATCCTCTGGGCCTGCAGGTCGCTGATGGCCGGACAGTCGGACCTCACCAGTCGCCTGCGGTTCAGCTTCCCGGGCAGGAGCCGTACCGACTGGAGGAGATTCTCACGGTCGGCGGTGAAGGGCTGGTGAAACTTGCCGGATGCCGCCACCAGACCCACTCTGTCACCGGGCTGCACCCGTTCCTGCACAAACTTCTCGATGGCGTCGACGGTGCGCTTCAAGGCCCCGTGGGAGGGGGAGGTGACGTCGTCGATCAGCAGGCTGATGAAGTGGGGCCGGCTGAGGGCGGGACCGGCAGCATGCTCCGGCTTGGCTTGCTGGTCGGTTGCATCGGCCGGTGCTCTCTCCGGTTCAACCCGAGGCTCATGCGACCGGACGACTTGGTAGGACTCCCGGGTGAAACCTTGAATGGGAAGCGCCTTGCCGTCCTCGAAGACGGTGAAGTCCTCGACGGTGAGGTCGGTGACCGGCTTGCCCTGCTCGGTGACAATGGCCCTGACCACCACCACGTCCACCGGCACGCGAAAGGTGAATTCCGCTTCCGGGTCGGCCTGGGAGGGCTCCGCCTGCTGGGACCGGGCCGGGCCTCCCAGGCTCAGGGCCAGCAGGAGCAGGCCCGCCAGACTCAGGCTCTGTCTCAATGAATGGGAATGGGGTAAGGCTGTAGCGACCATGTCGGCACCCGCGAGTTGAAACCCGGCCCGGCGCCAGGGATTCGAGCCTGGAAGCATCCGACAACGCGCCGGTGCGATGGACTATTCCGGCCATGACCCCGCATCCGGAACGAAAGACCTCCGGCGGCGCAAGGCAAGGTTCGGGAAGCTACTGAACCTTGAACCTGGCCACCGGCGACACGGTCCGGTTGGCGAGGTTGTCGGTGATGTTCAAAACCAGGCTGTAGTCGCCGGGTTGAAGGTTGTTCAGAGGAAACAGCTTGGCCAGCGTCACCTGCCGCAGGGCGCCTTCGGTTGCGCTCTTGCCCTCCCGGAAGCGGCGGATCTCCTGGTCGCCCTTCTTCAGGATGTATTCGATGGTCGCCGAGGGCTTCTGGGTCTCTTCGTCCAGGGACAGGTTGTAGACCTGGAAGTAAATGCGCATGGGCACGGCCCGATGAAAGGTCTCGGCCACGTTGGGGAAAACCTTGGAGCCTCCCAGCACAAAGGGCCCGGCGGCCGCCTGGTAAGCCGGCAGGGGCTCGATCCTGTCGGCCAGGATGATGCTGCTGGTGGCCAACTGGTCTTCGGGAAACCTGGGAACCCGAATGCTGCGGTAGACGGTGCCGACGTCGCCGCTGTTGATGTCCTTCAATACCAGTTCGACCTTGTAGACGCCGGAAGACAGGGGCACGCTGGTCTGGTAGAGAGAGGTCCGTTCCAGGGCTTCCTTGTAGGTGGAATCCGGGGTCATCTGGCGGATGGGTTCCTCGAAAAGGTGCACCCTGCGCCCGGTGATGGTAGTGATGCGTCCGAAGACGTTGACCGAGGCCTGGTGGACCCCCTCCTGCTGCTTGAAGGTCATGTCGCTGTTCTTCATGGCCACGGTGATGGCCGTCAGCACGGTATCGTCGGTGATCTTGAGGTAGTCCGTCTTGAACTCGAAGGGAAAGAGGTTGTAGGACAGCTTGGTGTCCACCACCGTCTCCAGGTCCTTGAACCGGATCTTGGGAGCCTGCCCCAGGGCCACCGTCTCCATCAACTTCTCGTTCTGGAACGCGTGGAAGTCTTGAACATCGAGCCCTCCAGGCAAACGGTTCCGGCTGATCGGCTCCACCCCGCCCAGGATCAGCCTCTGGTCGATGTCGTAGCCGGGCGCATTGGCCAAGGCGTCCTTTTCGAAAGGATCTCTGGCGATGCGGTATTCCCCGCTCAAGCCGCGGTCCACGAACTCGATGATGACCTCGGCGCCGAGGTTGGGACCTTCAATGTGGCGGTAGCGCCACTTGATGTGCGGGTATTTGACCGACCACCCGCCCCCCTCGTTGAAATCCCGAAGGGTCATGTCGCCGCCGTGAAAGGTCTCGATGGAATCGGGAGGCCCCCAGGTGATGTAGATCCGGCCGCGATCGGTCTTCCATCCGGGCTTGCCCGAGGGAAACCGCTCGTTGGCGTAGGCGATGCGCCGGTAGTGCTCGTCGCGGGTCTCGTTGACCATGGTGTCGGGAGTGGGGTCCCTGCGCAGCCAGAACTGCTCCACGAACTGGTAGCGCTCGTCGTCCGTTTGCAACTGGTCGAAGGCGGCTCTCTCCTGGGGAGTGATGATGTACAAGACATCCTGCTCCAGCCACTTCTTGAGGTAGCGGTCGGAGGTCTCCGCCCGAAGCGACTTTTCGCGCCGCTTGTCCCCCTTCTTCCTGGCCAGCAACGTCAGGGAACAGCCAAGGATCAAGAGCGATACAAGGAGAAGAGTGGGGATGCGATCCAGAAATCTGTTTTTCATTAAGGGCACCTGCCGGAACGGCAAACGGGACAAGACTACCAAGTTGACGTTTTAGTTGATCTCCCGAATTATAGTCCCGAATGGTCGTTTGTGAAATGAATTTTACCGGCCTCCCCTCTGCAGAGGCCCCAGCGTTCTCTGCCGCTTTTCCCGTTGGACCCTGCGGAAGGTATCCATCTGTTGCCGGGCCAGTTCCCCTTGACCGGTTTGCTCGTAGAGCTGAGCCAGCAGGTAGTGGCCGTCGGGAAAGTCGGGATCCAGCTCCAGAGCCCGGCGGGAGGCAGCCAGGGCCTTCTCCAGTTGGCCCAGGTCCCGGTAGGCCTTGGAAAGTGAGTGGTTCAGGGACACGCGGTCGGCCGGCGACACGTCCTGCTCCTCGAGCCGGAGCAGGTGATCGACCGCCTGGGCCGTGTCGCCGGCCTTCAGCAGGGCCTCTCCCAGCTCCAGCCGGGCGGAATGGTGATCGGGATAATTCCGGAGTTCCGTCCGCAGCGCCTCAATGGCCGATTCGACGGCGCCGGCATTCATGTGAACCACCGCCCGGGAGGAATGAATCCAGGGATAGCGGGGATTCTTGCGGGCGATGGCCTCGAATTGCTCCAGGGCCAGATCGTGCCGGTTGAGGTCATAGTAGGCCCGGCCCAGCCGCAGGCGGGCCCTCAGCAGATCGGAATCCAGCTCTACCGCGCGCTCCAGGGCCTCGAGTCCCTCGGGATCCACGTTCCGCATCCTGGGCTGGCCCACCCCGGAGCGGGTCTCCTTGAGGATGGCCGCCTCCAGGGTCCGGGCCAGCAGCAGCTCGCCCAGGGAATACTGAAACTCGGCCCGATCGGGCTCGGAAGCCACCGCTTTCCGCAAATGCTCCTCGGCTTCCGAGTATTGTTTCAGTTCCAGCAGGACGGCGCCATAGATGTGGAGATGTTCCGCCTTGGCGCCGTCTTCTTCCACGGCCTTCTGAGCAGCCAGCATGGCCAGCAGGAATTCTCCCTTGTCGTACCGCTCCCGGGCTTCCCGGTAGTGGGCCGACTGGGTCCAGCCCGCCGTCGCAAAGCCCAAGACCCCGCAAAGTGACCAAAGAACAGCGCCCGCCCACCGGGAATTCACCCGACGCCGATTGGCGATGGCGTTGCCTCCGGGATTCCGCTCCTCGATCATCGTCCTCGACCCCGTTTCGATGGGCAGACCCCCTGCATCTTCTCTGTCCAAGCCAGTTTCCACGAAGACTACTCTAGCCAGAGACTCGGTCGCGCGCAACCCAGGACTATCCCACGCTACCCACCCTCACCGTAGGGGCAACCCTTGTGGTTGCCCGGTGGTTCCCGATGACCTCGCATTGGGCGCCCGCAAGGGGCGCCCCTACCATCCCAAAGGAAATGCAGACGTGATTCGGGCGTTCCGACTTACAAGTCGCCTCAAATCTGGTAGCGTGGCCCCTGGCGCGCAACCGGGATTGGGTTGACAAAAAGTTCGCCCCTGTCCAATATGGCGGTGGGTCGGGAAGATGCCGGCGCCGGGCGGAATCGAATTGGCAATGCTCCACAACCCTTTTAGAATCAATCCTTCCAGGCACGAGCGGGCTTCCGGGCGGCAACGTCTGACCCTCTCCGGGAAATCCCTGGCGCGGCTGCTGCCGGTGCTGCTGGCCGTGGGACCCCTGTTGGCCGCGCTGCTGTCGAGTTCCCCCCTGCCCGATTCCGATTCAGCAAACACCGGCGCCGGGCAGTGCGCCACCTGTCACCTCGAGATTGCTTCCAGGCAACTGGCCAGCGACCACGCCCACACCATGATGAAAGTGGAAGACATCCCGGAGTTGATGCGGGCGCTGCCTGTCGAGCACCTGGACCGGTCCAGCGGCGTCGCCTATCGGATTGAGCGCTCGCCCGCACAGCCGGCGGGGGTGGACCTGGTGGCCCGGATGGGACCGCGGGAGGAAAGTCTGCGCCTGCTTTGGGGAGTGGGAGCCGGAAGAAAGGGAATCACCTTTATCGGCCGGAGCGACCAGGGAGCCTTCGGACAGAGCCGGGTGAGCTGGTACCAGAAGATCGGGAAGCTGGATGTCACCACTGGGCTGGAAAAGCGCCCGGTCGACGCCTACGACGCCCTGGCGGGCTGGCTGAACCCGCACGAGAGCGCCCACTGCCTGAGTTGCCACATGACCCGAAACGAGAACACTCCTCCCGACTCCATCCCGCAGGCGGATGCCGGGGTTCACTGCGAGCGCTGCCACGGCTCGGGAGAGCAGCACATCCGGGCCATGGCCGAGGAAGACGGCAATCCCTCTCGCGGCATCGACAATCCCGGCCGCCTGGGCGCCCTGGAACAGGTCTACTTCTGCGGCGCCTGCCACGGCATTCCGCCGGGCGGCGCCGACCTGAGGGCCCTGGGCCATGCCATGGCCATGGATCACAGCGTCCGCTTCCCGGCCGAGCGGCTGGTGCTCAGCCGCTGCTACAACGAGAGCGGCGGCCGCCTCAAGTGCACCACCTGCCACGACCCCCACGAGAACCTGGCGGCCTCCTTCGATGGCAACTGCCTGAGCTGCCACGGCAGCCAGGCCGAATTCGCCGTCCCCTGCCCCCAATCGAACAACGACTGCGTGCGCTGTCACATGCCCCAAGAGACCGGCTTCATGACCCACTCGGCCTTCGCCGACCACTGGATTCGGGTCGTGCCGGCCCCTGACTGATCAAAGACCTGCTTCTGTCTGCCGGTTCGCTGTCACTTCCAGAGGGGTGCTTCCAATTCGCCGCATTCGCGGCTGGATTGGTGCAGAACCCAAACGACCCCAGGCTTCCGCCTCCGCCACAAGCAGAACGCCGATTTCGCTGCCAAACGCGACCTCTCCAGGGTTCTCCGGGCTTACCCTGCAGGCGACATGCTGGCGCTGCTTCGCAGCTCTATAAGGATGGCTTGTAGGCGGCGTCTTGCCGGGTTACCCACTCCAACCGCAGCTTCGCAGCTCTCCCGTTACCCACGACACTGCCAAGTGGAACGTGCTTATTTATTGGAATGAAGCGTTTGCAAGGGTCGGCAGAGGGATCTTTTCCGGGAATGGCCCCAAAAGGCACTAAAAAGAACCCTCCGATCGTCAAGACTCGGTATCAAGCAACTCCTTTTGTGCCTTTTGTGCTTTTTGTGGTGAATGCCGGAGCTTGCAGCCCTTCACCTTTGCTGCCTATACGTCATTCCCGATTGGGAATTTTGCGAAAGGCTCGGGTACTTTCGCTTTACAAGCAGTCTCTTATAAGGGACAATCCTTGAGTGGACGTACTTTACACCGGCGCCTTCGAGAACTGGCTCAAAAAGCTACGTGACCAGCGCGCCAAGGTCGCGACAGCCTCTCGAATTGAAAGAATGGAAGATGGGAACCTTGGAGACCATAGATCAGTCGGCGGCGGTGTCAGCGAACTGCGAATCAACGTCGGCAAAGGCTACCGCGCCTACTACACGATTCGAAGAAACACGGAAGTGATCCTGCTTTGTGGCGGCGACAAGGCAAGCCAGCAGCGGGACATCAAACTTGCCCGGCAACTAGCCAGTAGACTCTGAGGAGGCATCATGCGGCTCAAGAAATTCGACGTGATCGATTTCCTCGACAGCGACGAGGCATTGATCGAATATCTCAACTTGGCGCTGGCGGAAAACGACCCGAAGTACTTTGCCAAAGCTCTGGGCAACGTCGCACGCGCCAAGGGAATGTCCTCTATTTCCGATGCGACCGGTTTGGGCCGACAGGCCTTGTATCGGGCTCTTTCCAGCGAGGGCAACCCACGAATCGACACGCTGTTCAAGGTTCTGGACACGCTGAACGTCCGCCTTGCCGTCACCCAATAGTTGCAGCCATGGACTGGTGCGGCTGCGCCGCTTGACGCCCATCAATCCGCTTTGGGGGGACGGTAGGTGGCGGACTGCCGGCTTCTCAGCCGTTCAGCGGTCGCCAACTCTCGCCGAGCCAGATCGGGTTCACCGTTCCGGCGATGGAGCTGGGCCAGCAGGTAGCGGGGAGCGGGCGCCTCGGGCGCCAGGGCGGCGCACTTGCGGGCCGAGGCCAGGGCTTTCCCGGGCTGGTCCAGGGCCCGATAGGTCTTGGCCAGGGCGTAGTGAAGGTCGGGGGTCTCCGGGCTCTCCCGCTCGGCCGCAAGCAGGTGGCGGAGGGCCACCCTGGGCTGAGCCAACTGCAGCAGCAGGTCGCCCAGGTCCAGGCGGGCCATGGCGTTGTCGGGAGTGTGCTCGACTTCGGCCTGCAGCGCCTGGATGGCCGGGATCACCCGTCCCATCTTCAGGTAGAGCACCGCCAGGTAGGAGTGGATCTCGGGATAGCGGGGATCGGCCTCGGCCACCGACTGGAACTGCTCCAGCGTCTCCAGGAATCGATTCTGGTCGGTGTAGGCGCGCCCCAGGCGCACCCGCGCCGCCAGGTGGCCGCCGTCCAGCTCGACGGCGCGCTCCAGCAGCGCCAATCCCTCCGAGTCGATGGTCTCGCTGCGCGACATCCTGACCCCGGCGCCCATGCCTCGCCGGATGACGGCTTGCCGCGACTGCTCCAGCAGGACCCGCCCCAACCGGTAGAGGTACTCGGCGTTTTGGCCGTCCAGGGCCACGGCCTTTCGCAGATGGGCTTCCGCCTCCGAAAACTGCTTCAGCTCGGCCAGGACGGCGCCGTAGAGGTAGCGGTGCCCGGCGTTCTCCCCGTCCTCCCGCACGGCCTTTTCCGCGGCCAGCATGGCCAGCAGGTATTCCTTGTTTTCATACCTCTGCCTGGCCTCCAGGAAGTGGGGTGATTCGGAGACGGCCGCCCCGGCATCGCAGAGGCAGACTGTCGAAAGGAGCAGAAAGATCCGGCACATGAACCTTAAACCGGTTGAGTAGCGTATCGCAGCCGCGTTCCGCAATTCCCAAGAACGACTGCCCTGAAGCAAACCCGTCGTCGGGTGACGGGATACCGCTACAACGTCAGGCATGAGTCGATTGTTTATCAACATCGATGGACAGGATTAACAGGATTAGCAGGATGAAAAAATTAACATCGATGGACAGGATTAACAGGATTGTTTTGGGGGGACAAGTGCCGCCCCCGACGACGGGGCGGATCATTCGAGAGTGAAACAACAAATCTTGACGGCCTAATTTTTGAACATGGATGCACAGGATAATCAGTATGGGAGGGCGCTGCACGAGAGGCGGACTCCGGCGGTGAAGGTCTGCGGATTTGCGGATGTCCAGGACTGCAAGGTCGCCGTCTCCAGAAAAAATCCTGTAAATCCTGTGCATCGATGTGAATCAAAAATCCGCCCCCGCTCGACTTTGAACCGGTTTCCAGCCACCCGGCGCCAGCGTTTGTTTCAGGTAAGGGAGGAGGGGCCGCACGACGAATCTTGCAAAAGGCTCGATCGTTCATTTGCACGGCTACTCGAGCTCTCCCCCTTCCTTGAGCCGGTAGGTCCGGTTCACCGCCAGGTTCTCGAAGCTCTGGGTGGTTCCATCGGTCCAGCGGACGGTCAGTTTCTCGACGGTCTCGAGCCGGCCCAGGCCGAAGTGGACCCGGAAGTCGTGGGTGGATTCGTAGCTGGACCCTCCCCGCACCTCTCGCATCTGCTTCCCGTCGGCGGTCTCCAGGGTGACCCTGGCCCCGATGGCGCTGCGATTGGTTCGGGTCCCCTCCAGAGAAAGCAGGAGCCAATGGCCCGCCTGGCTCCCCTTTCGATTGTTCAGGAGCCAGGGGACTCCGTCCAGGTTGTTGACGGCCACGTCGATATCGCCGTCGTTGTCGTAGTCGGCGAAGGCCACTCCCCGGCTGGACCAGGACTTGAGCTGGTCGAGTCCGGCCGAGACTTCCTGGAACTTGCCCTGTCCGAGGTTGCGAAAGACCTGGCTGCGTTGATGGAAGCTGGTGCCGATCTTGTATCCGTCCACCTGGGGAAACACGTGGCCGTTGGCGGCGAAGATGTCTTCCCAGCCGTCGTGGTCCAGGTCCACGAACCCGGTGCCCCAGCCCACCATGGGCCAACTGCTGAAAGTCAGGCCGGCCCCGCGGGTCATGTCGCGAAACCTGCCCTGGCCCAGGTTGCGGAAGAGCGTGTTGTAGTCGTCCGAAAAATGGGTGATGTAGATGTCGAGCAGGCCGTCGCGGTCGTAGTCTCCGAAATCCACTCCCATGCTGCCCTGGGCCGTGCCGTCATCGCTGAAAGCGGCTCCGGCGAAGAGCCCGGTTTCCTCGAAGGCGCCGTCCCCCCGGTTGCGAAAGAGGAAATTGGCCATCTGATCGTTGGCCACGTAGAGATCGAGGTCTCCGTCGTTGTCGTAGTCGCTCCAGACGGCCCCCAGGCCATAGGAGGGGGTCACGTCCGAGACGCCGGCCTTTTCGCTCACGTCCCGAAAGGTGCCGTCCCCATTGTTGCGGTAGAGGATGTCGGCATCGCCGACCATCCCCAGGGGTCCGCACTGCACCGTAATCCCCCGGTAGTGGCACTCCATGGGGTCGGGGTCCTTGTGGTCGAACTGGACCGTGTTGGTGACGTAGAGATCCAGAAGGCCGTCGGCGTCGTAGTCGCCGAAGGATGCGCTCACCGCCCAGCGGCCGTCTCCCACCCCGGCCGCGGCGGTCACGTCCCTGAAGGTGCCGTCCCCGTTGTTGCGGTACAGGGTGTTGGGACCGTAGTTGCACACGAACAGGTCCACCCAGCCGTCGTTGTCGTAGTCGCCGGCGGCCACGCCCATGCCCCAGTGGCGGTTCCCGACTCCCGCCTTGTCGGTCACGTTGGCAAAGGCGCCGTCGCCGTTGTTGCGGTAGAGCGCGTTGGAAACCGTGCGCTTTCCTTGAATCAACTCCTCCCAATGGCCACCGTTGACCAGGTAGAGGTCCATCCAACCGTCCCGGTCAAAGTCGATCCAGGCCACGCCTCCGCTCATGCTTTCCAGGATGTACTGCTTTTCGGGGCTGCCGCTGAAGTGCTGAAAGTCCAGGCCCGCTTCGGCGGCCACGTCCTCGAAGACCAGCGAGGGCGAGGCAGGCAATGACTTGTCCGAGCGGGACAAGTCATTGGCGGACATCCCCGCCAAGGCGGCCAGGTAGACGATCAGAATGAGTGCAAGCAACTTGGTCATTTGCGGGTGCGATTGTCCTTGATTCAGTCAGACTCGGGTGGCGGGTGGATCCGGGATGGGCACGGTTTCCGAACGACTCGCTGCGAAACAGGTTGGAGTTGCCGGCACAACCGGCCACAATAATTCGGCCACCTCATCAGGCAGGCTCCGCCAGTTCAGGAACCGTGGGTGATTCGATCTCGCAATGAAGCCGGGAGTGAACCGGAATTGCCGGCGTGAATGTTGTAGGCTCCATCGTGAACCAGCAAGTAGCGCCCGACGGCCCGCAGAGCTTTCTCAACTTGGCTGATGTGGGACCGGTGGTCCGGATTCAGCAGTTTGCGCACGGCCGATTCGCTCAGTCCCAGCCGGGCAGCCAATGCAACCTTGGTGACCTGCTGGCGGCGCATGGCCATGTAAAGCGCCAGCTTGGCAGCCAGGATAGGCGGGACGGCAACGACCTCCTGACCGTCGGCAACCGGGCTTGGCACAGGAATTTCCTCGCGGTTTTCGACGTAGGCAGACAAGGCGACCGCCAAGGCGTTCTCGGCCAGGTAAAGGGACTCCTCCCTGGTCTGCGCGCCAGTGATGGCCTCAGGAACATCCGGAAAGGTGACCACATACCCCACCCCTTCTTCCACGTCAGGGGTCAGCATGCAGGGGTAGGCAAATTGCACGGCTCAAAACTCCTTCTTGCCAATACCAAGTTGCTTGAGCATGCCGGTTAGCATACCCTTGGAGATGTCACCATGCTTGACAACGGTGCGGCGGCGGCCAATATATAGCAACCCATGACTGCCCTTGCCCCGAGCCGGAACAAAGCGGAACTCAAGGCCGTGCTGTCGTGCATGACGTTTGGCTCTTCTAGTGAACTCCGTACCGTTCATGAACCATGGTATCGTGTATAAAAGGACGATTTCAAGCTTTAATAGTCCCTGAAAAGACCGATTCAGGGAGCAGGACTACCAAGATGGGGCCAGTGATCGATGGGTCGCGCCGTTCTCCCGTTGCATTGCCGATGTCGGGCTCAAACTTCCGCCGGCTGAGAGGCAAAGCCATGAAAGGGATCATCGTGACTTCGACGGCCGGGTTCCTGCTTCTCGCCGGAGCCGGGCGGGCTCTGGCGAAGGACCCCGCCGCTCACCTCTCTCACCTTCAAGCCGGCACCGTCAGGTACGTCAAGGGAATGCAGCTTCTGCTTGCCGGCGGGCAAGGGGCGCCGGCTGAACTCGCAGTCGGCCACCGCTTGGAGCCCGGGGACATGGTCAGGACCGGCCGCGGGGACCGTCTCGAAATCATGCTGCATCCGGGCGGCTACCTGCGCCTGGCTGACCGGGCCCGGCTGGAAGTCCTGGACACGGCCTACCGCAAGATGCACTTCCGCGTCTCTGAAGGAACGGTCGTCGTCGACTCCAGGCGCTTCAAGGGCCGGCGCCACGCCTTCAGGCTATCGACGCCGGCAGGAGACCTGGATCTTCTCAAAGACGGATTTTATCGAATTGAAGCCAAGGAACCGTCTTCACTGGAGGTTGCCGTTCACTCCGGCAAGTTGAACTGGCTGAAGAGAGACGGACAATCGTTGAACCTGACCCATGGCAAGCGGTACGTTTCCCCTGGCGCCGGAGAAACCACTCCGGCGGTGGCCGAGCTGGGCAAGCACAGCCGCGATCACCTCGACCCCTGGGGCCAGGCGCGTTCGGCCTTCCTGTTGAACAGCTTCTGGGGAAGACCGCCTCGATATTCTCTGGCGGGCAGCGACCGCTGGCTGTTGACGGCCGGTCACAAGTTGAAGGCCGGGGGGGAGCTGAGGACCCTGGAGAACGGTCGCGCGGAACTGCTCTTGAATCCGGGCAGCTACTTGCGGCTCGCCGAGAGCAGCCTGGTCCGATTCATCAGGACGGGTTACGCCACCATGAAGTTCGAGATTCTGCAGGGTGAAGTCATCCTGGAATCCGCCGCCTTCAATCCCGCCATCCACTCGCTGTCCATAGCCACGCCCGCGGGCGATTTTCAAGTGGCCGCCAAAGGGCTGTATCGCCTCCGCCTGGAGCCCCGGTTGCGCGTCTCGGTCTACAAGGGGGCCTTGGAATGGATGGGGAACAGCCGCAAGAGGCGACGTCTCGAAGCCGGCAGAAGCTACCGGGTCGAAGCGGCCACCTCCGGACTTCACTCGGGAAAGCTGAGGAAGAAGGACGACCTCAACCAATGGAGCAAGAAACGGGCCCAGCAGTTGACCCGGTCCAATTCACGCCTCTCGGCCCGGCTGCGCCGGTCGGCCTACCCCAGCTTCGGCTACCAGAACCGGGGAGGATGGGTGCTCGGCAGCCGGTCCCAAGGGTTCACCTTCGTGCCCTTCGATTCCAAGCCCAAATCCCCCTATGGATTTCGCTACGGCAACGCCCTGTGGATCAAGTCCAAGGACCTCGGGGAAATACGCAACGGTCGAAGGCAAGAGTCGGTAGGACAGGACGAACATGATCGCGAGTTGCAGCAAAATGCCGGGCATCGCGCGCAAATGGGGATAGGGAGGTGGAACAACTGATGCCCCTCTCCAACCGGCAGCCGGCGCGCCCAGGGCTAGCCGGGAATTCGGCAATCCCGAACGAAAACCTCGGTTTCCGCTTCCTCTCGGTCGCGGTCCCGGCCGTCCTCCTCTTGGTGGGACCGCCCCGCGCGCAAGCCGCCGATGAATCGGGCTACGTGGGCTCCGGCCAATGCGTGCAGTGCCACCGGGAGGTTGCCGAGGTCCAGTTGGAGAGCGGCCACCCGCTGACCTTGAGGCGCGTGCGCTCCCTTTCCCGCCTGGTGGAATCGGCGCCCCTGGAGTTTTCCGACCCCCGCAACCGGGTGGCCTATCGGATCGAGCGCTCGCCCGACCCCGAGTTCACCCTCGACCTGGTCGCCGCCAGGGACGGAGAAGCCGACCGCATGCACCTGCTCTGGGGCATGGGGGCCGGGAGGAAAGGCATCACCTTCATAGGCATGACCGACGCCGGCGCCTACGGCCAGAGCCGGGTGAGCTGGTACCAGCCCACCGGGGGGCTGGACATCACCACCGGGTTGGAGGACCGGGTCGACAACGCCTACGATGCCCTGGCCGACTGGATGAGCCCGCCTCAACGAGAGCACTGCTTTGCCTGCCACACCACCCGGAACGCCGACCGGCCACCTGAGACAATGGACCCGGCCTCGGCCGGCGTCCACTGCGAACGCTGTCACGGGCCGGGTCAGGAACACGTCCAGGCCATGACCCGAGGAGATCCCGATCCCGCCGCCACCATCGGCAACCCGGGGAAGATGCCGGCCATCGAGCAGCTCTATTTCTGCGGCGCCTGCCACGGAGCGCCGCCGGGGGGCAGCGACCTGCAGGAGCTGGCCCGGTTCATGGTCGACGAGGAGGTGTCCCGCTTCCCGGCCCAGCGCCTGGTGTTGAGCCAGTGCTATAGCGAGAGCCGGGATCAACTGAAGTGCACGAGCTGCCACGACCCGCACCAGAGCCTGGTGCAAACCCCTGCGGCCTACGATTCCAAGTGCCTGTCCTGCCATGGAGGCGATCACGCCATGGCCTCCGGATGCAAGGTGGCTGCCAGCCAGTGCAGCTCCTGTCACATGCCCTTTGTCGAGGGCTTCATGACCCACTCCGAGTTCGCCGACCACTGGATCCGCATCGTCGCCGAAAGGAAACCCTGAACGCCGGGGGATTGCCGGCCAGGAACGCCCAATGGTTACTCCGCTCAATGCCGGAAACGAAGGATGGGTCCCCCCGGCAGAGCGGACGAGCCGCCTGCCTCGGAGGGAGTTGCGCCGGCTATCGGCCGTCCCGGCGCTTGCCCTGGTCCTTCTCTGGACAGTCCGGCTCGGGGCGCAATCGGCCGACTACCTGGAGGCCAAGGAGCGCTATGAGCGCCAGGAGTATCTGCTGGCCATGCTGGCGGCTCAGAAAGCGGTGCAGCAGGAGGGTGGGAACGCCGACTACCGGCACCTGTACGGCATGACGCTGCTGCAGCTCAACCAGTACAGCGACGCCGAACCCGAACTGCGCCGGGCCCTGGCTCTGGACCCCTCCAAAGCCGACTTCCACTACGGCGTGGCGGCTCTCATACTCCAGCAGCGGAGCGAAACCGAAGACCCGACCGATCCCATGGGGATGGGCGCCAGAAACAGGACCAGCGAGCCGGTGGAAGAGGGCATTCGGCTCCTGGAAAAAACCCTGGAACTGGACCCCGGCCACCTCAAGGCCAGGATGCACCTGGGGCGCACCTACCACCAGCAGAACATGAGGAGCAAGGCTCTTCGGCAGTTCGAGGCGGTGGCGGCCAGGGATCCTGGCTACGCCTGGGCTCACTACCACCTGGCCGCCATTTACCTGGACGCCGGGCAGTTTCGAGAGGCCCTGCAGGCCTTGCAACGGGAGGTGGAGCACCACCCGGACCATGGCCAGGCCCGCCTGGAGCTGGCCGACCTGCTGCTTCAGCTCGGAAAACCCAAGCCGGCTCTCTCCCAGTTGACGGCCGTTTCCGCGGAGAGCCAAACGGTCTCGCTTCCCGATCTCCACTTCGGCCTGGCCAAGGTCTATCGCAGGCTCGGCCAGTTGGACAAGGCCATCGCGTCTGCCCGGCAGTCCATCCGGCTGCTGCCCGACAATCCGGTGGCGCACCGCCTTCTGGCCAGACTCTACGGGGATGCCGGACAGTCCGAACAGGCCCGGCAGGCGCTGGAAAGCTACCGGGAACTGAAGGAGCGGATCGAGCGCTTTGCTCGATGATCCTGCAGGATGAGAACATCTGACCCTGGACCACAGGCCGCTTTCTGAAAACAATGAAAAAGAGGAATCCACGAAGGGGCACGAAGGACTGACAAGAGTTATCCACAAGGGAAAACGACGAACCACGAATGCACACGAATGAACACCAATAAGGAGTGATTGATGAGGTGTCGATTGGCGAGGTGTCACAACCAAATTCGAGGGGCTATATATGAAGGAGATGAAGTCATACCAAGGTGACAAAGTTCCTGAAGCATTGTGGCGCCGCTGATCGTTGCAGGAGGTTCGTCTGTCTTCGTGTCTATTCGTGTTCATTCGTGGTTCGCCTTTATTGACGATTGCTTGTTTTTCCTCGAATGATCTGCCCGGCAGGATCGATCGGAAGGAGGAGGTTCAAGAATGACTGACCCAAGCTCAAAGAGTAGTCGAAGACGGGCGATGGTCCTCGGCCTGGGAGCCGTCATCGGTCCGGCGCTGGCGGGAATGCTGGCCTGCTCCGGACCGGTTCCGGACCCGCGGGCCAACTGGTCGGACGCCAAGAAGGCCCGGGTGGAAGCGGCGGCAAGGCAGCGCCGCATCATCTTCAACGACGACAGCTACGAGCTGTCCCGCGACGACGCCGGCACGCCGGAAGGATTCCTGAAGCGCCGGCTGCAACCCCTGGCCGGGACCCAGGTCGACACCATTTCCTGGTCCATCCTGGGGGGGTGGGCCGACGCCCCCGTGTACGACAGCGAGGTCCAGCCCATCTACGGCGATGCCCATGGCGGTCCGCCCGCCTATTGGTCCAAGGTCACCGCCAACGTGAAGCAATTGATCCGCTCAGGCCGCGGCCCCCTGCAGATCGTCATCGATTTCGCCCGCTCTCATGGCATGGAGATCCTGGCCTCGGTCCGCATGAACGACGTTCACGACAGCTTCATCGAAGGCGGCCTGACCACCTGGAAGAAGGAACATCCGCAGTACCTGGTGGACCCCTTGGGCAGGCTCACCTCTCTCGAGCTCTATATCACCTCCCAGGACTTCTCCCACCCGGAGGTCCGGCAGCGCAAGATCGAGATCATCGAGGAGGTGGCCCGCCGCTACGAGGTTGACGGCTTCGAGCTGGATTTCATTCGCCACCCGGTGTTCTTCAGTCCCACCATGCAGGGAGAGCCGGTGAGCGCCGGCCAGGTCGAGGTCATGACGGCCTTCATGCGCCGCATCCGCAAGCTGACCGACATCCAGGCCCGGCGGCGGGGCCGTCCGCTGCTGCTGGCGACTCGAGTGCCGGACAGCTTCCAACTGGCCCTGGACATCGGGCTGGACCTGAAAGGCTGGCTGGAAGAGGACCTGGTGGACATTCTGATTGCCGGAGGCGGCTATGCCCCCTTCAGCCTGCCCCTGGCCGAGTTCACCTCCGCGGCCCGCCCCCACGGCGTGCTGGTCTATCCCTGCATCAACCAGAGCGCCGCCAACAACGTGTCCGGGGGACGCTTTCTGGAGGGGGTGCGGGGCATGGCCAGCAACTGGTTCCGGACCGGGGCCGACGGCGTCTACCTCTGGAACCTGGGGACGCCCTTCGAGTACAAGACCGGTCAGGACCTGGTGGAGACGCGCCGGAGGTCCTATGCCTGCCTGAGCGATATCGGCGAGCGCCGCACTCTGGCGGCCAAGGACAAGCTGTTTGGCGTGGACAACCATACCGGTGGAGTGATCGACTACTACGCTCACATCTCCAGCCCTCGGCCGCTGCCCGTCAGCCGGGAGGGAGCCATAAAATATGGAGTGGTGGGAAGGGTTCCGCTGGTGGTCGGGGACGACCTGGCATCGGCCAAAGAAACGGGAACGCTCGACGCCATGAGGCTGGTGCTGGATGTGAGGAGCGCCGCCGGGCCGGCGGCGGTGGTCTGCCGGGTGAACGGCAAGGACCTGGCCGGCGGACAATCCACCGTCATCGACGCCGGCAAGGGCGAGTATCGGGTGAGCTATCCCGTGGACGCTCCCCCCCTGCGCCAGGGAATGAACACCGTGGTGCTGGCCCTCAAGGGCTCGCGCCCCAGGCCGGGGGCCGTTCGGCCCGAACGCCTGCCCGGGATGGCTGCCTGGGCGCAGTTTCACGGCGTGCGGCTGGAGGTCGACTATCGATCAGAGTGAAAGACCGGGAGAACTTCAATGCCTGCAACCCTGAACACCTCTCAACTGGCCGCCCGCTTTCAGGAAGACGGGTTCGTGGTGGTGAAGGGATTCCTGGACACCGAGGAACTGAAGCAGACGGAGCGGGAGATCGACCGCTACATCGCCGAGGTCCTGCCCTCCGTCCCTCGGATTCACGTGGTCTACGAGTCGGGCTGGAGCGGGCCGCTGAAGCAGTTCTCCAGGTTGGAACTCCATGACGAGTACTTTCGGCAGGCGCTCCGGCGGCCGGCCACCCTGGATCTGCTCGGCGCCTGCCTGGGAGAGCCGGTGGAGCCCATCACCACCGAAGTCTTCTACAAACCCGCCCGAGTCGGTTCGCCGGCCCTCTACCACCAGGAGAACGCCTACTTCAATTACCTCCCCCCCTACGGCCTGGTGATCTGGATCAGCCTGGACGAGACCACCCTCGAAAACGGCGCCGTCCATTTCGCCCGCGGCAGCCACCGGCTGGGAGAAATCCCCCACGTCCGCACGGGACTTCCCCTGTTCACCAAGGCCCTCTCCGAGCCTCCCGACCCCGAACTCTACCCGGAAGTCCCGGCCCTGCTCCAACCGGGAGACGCCTCCATCCACCACTTCCTCACCGTCCACCGCAGCGGCCCCAACAACACCGATTCCCATCGCCGCGGATTCGTGCTCGACTACCGAGGCCGCAGCACCGAGGTCAACCAGGAAGCGCTGCAGAGCCACGAAGCCTACCGGAAGCGCATCTACCGCAAGGCGGGAGCCCTGTAGCCGGCGTTTCAGAACTCGTCCGCCAGGCCCTTCTCTTCATCGATCAGATAGTGCCGGTCGGCATCGAGGTCACGAAACTCCTGCACCACCCCGCTGGGCCACTTCACCTGCACCTTGTCGATGCGCTCGGCGCTCCCCAGGCCGAAATGGGCCCTGGGGTCGCTGGCCGAGAAGATGCCGACGGTTCGCTTGATCTCCCGGACCTGGCGGAGCTCGCCGGCGGCCACCGTGACGCGGGCGCCGATGCCGTCACGGTTGCTCCGCGCTCCCCGGGCGCGGAACATGACCCAATGGTTGGGATGGGCGCCTTCATGCCTGAAGAGCTGGGGAGTCCCGTTGAGGTTGCCGATAATGAAGTCGATGTCGCCGTCGTTGTCCAGGTCTCCGAAGGACATGCCCCGGCCCGCCAGCTCCTTTTGCAGGTCGGGTCCGGCCGACTTCCTCACATCCCTGAAGGTTCCGTCCTTGCGGTTCAGGTAGAAGGACGAAGGCTGGTAATAGCGGTCGGACCAGCCGGCCGTCAGCACCAGCGCATAGACGTGGCCGTTGGAGTGGAAGATGTCCTTCCAGCCGTCATGGTTCAAGTCGTAGAATCCGGCCCCCCAGCCAACCAGCATCCATTCCGGCTGGCTCAGCCGGGCCTGTTGGCTCACGTCCTCGAACAGGAGTCGTCCTCGATTGTGGTAGAGCGTGCTGTAGTCGTCGGCGAAGTTGGTCACGAACAGGTCCAGGCGCCCGTCGTTGTCGTAGTCGGCCGCATCCACCCCCATGCCTGCCTGGAAACGCCCGTCGGCATCGGTCGCCAGGCCGCTCAGAAAACCCGTTTCCTCGAAAGTTCCGTCTCCCTGGTTGACAAAGAGTTGATTGGGCGTGCTGTCGTTGGCCACGTAGAGGTCCGGATCCCCGTCGCTGTCCAGGTCGGCCCAAACCACCCCCAGGGAGTAATAGTGGTTCTTCACGTTCAATCCGGCTGCCTCGGTGACGTCCGAGAAGGTGCCGTCTCCGTTGTTTCGGTAGAACCGATTGGCCGCCCCCTCCAGGCCAATCGGACCGCAAAAGGCCGGGGCTCCCCGATAGTTGCAGATGGGCTTGGAGCCGGGAGGGGGCAGACTGTCGAAGTCGTAGCGAACGTAGTTGCAGACGTAGAGGTCCAGGTCCCCGTCCAGGTCGTAGTCGCCAAAGGCCGAAGAGGAGCTCAACCCGGCGTCTCCCACACCAGCCTGCGCGGTGACGTCCTGGAAGGTGCCGTCTCCCCGGTTCCTGTAGAGGATGTTGGCCTGCAAGTTGTTCAGGTAGACGTCCACAAAGCCGTCGTTGTCGTAGTCCCCCAGCGTGACTCCCATCCCCCAGGCCGGCCGGGTCAGACCCGCCTCCCGGGTCACCTCCTTGAAGGTCCCGTCTCCCTGGTTCCGATAGAGCGCGCCGTGCGGATTGTCTCCCTTGCGGAATCGTTCCAGGGTGGACCCCTGAACCAGGATCAAGTCCAGCCAGCCGTCGTTGTCGTAATCGAAGAAGCCGGCCCCGCCTCCCTTGGCCTCGAACAGGTAGGGCTTGGTCTTCTCGGGACCGTTGATATGGAGGAAATCGATGCCGCTGGAGCCGCTGACGTTGGTGAACCGGGGCACCGACTCCGCCCAAAGGAGCCCCCCGGCCGAGAGCGCCAGACACAGCCCAATCAAGACTGACAGGGATTTGAAAGATTGGTGTTCATTCGTGTCCATTCGTGGTTCGTCGTTCCCCTTAGTGGACAACTCTCTCCCCACCCTCATGGCCTCAGCCGGCCTCGTCCCTCCCGGTCGCGTATCTTTTCGAACCGCTCCATCTGCTCCCGAGCATCCTGGAAGCGCCCCGTCTCCAGGTAGAGCCGGGCCAGCAGGTAGCGAGCGTCCGGGAAGTCGGGTTCGAGGTCGATCCCCTGCAGCAGGGCTTCAATGGCCTTGGCCGGTTGCTTCAAGCGCTGCCAGGTCTTGGCCAGGAAGAAGTGACGTTCCGCCTGGTCCACCTCTTTGCCCTGCAGCGCCTGCAAGTGGCCGAGGACCTTCTCGGTGCGGCCCATTCTCAGCAGGGCCTTGGCCAGGTGAAAGCGGGCTTCCGCATGTTCCGGTCGAGACTCCAACTCCGATCGGAAACGCTCGACGGCCTCACCGTCCCTGCCCTGCCTGAAAAGAAGTCTCCCCAAGCCGAATTGAACGGCGGGATAGCGGGGATCGGCCTCGGCTACCGCCGCAAACTGCTGCAGGGCCAGGCTGTCGAGATTGAGCTGAAGACAGTAGACGTTGCCCAGCAGGAGACGGGCTCTCAGATTGCCGGGCTCGACGGCCACAACCCGCTCCAGAGCGGCCGCCGCCTGGCGATACTTGTCGTCCCGCAGGAAAAGAACGGCCAGTTGGAAGTGGGCCCCGGCCAGATCGGGCTCCAACTCGACCGCTCGGCGCAAGGAGGCCTCGGCGTCGCTGAACTGACGCAGGGCGCTGTAGACCTCGCCTTGAAGCAGGAAGTAGCTCGCCTTGTCGTCTTCCGCGGCCACGGCTTGCTGAATCCGGACCAGGGCCTCCAGGAAACGCTCGTCCCGATAGCTTGCCAGCGCCTTGGCATAGTCCTCCGACTGGGCGAGACCCAGTGGAGCGATCCACAGCACCGCCAGAACCGCGACGTGCAATGGAACCAGGACCTGCTTGATCATGAAGCCTCGCTATTCCGGCCCTTCGACCGGGGCTCGCGGCGGGCTGTATGGGGGCAGGGCAGTCGCTCTTACTCGGCCAGGCCCAGGGGATAGTCGTTGCGCTGGCTCAGCAGGCGATCGAAGGCCTTTCGCCGGAGGTTGCCGCGGCCATCGAACAGGACGGCGGACCCGTTCGTGGACCGGTGCTTCCGGCCGGCTCGGCGCCAGATCTCCAGGGCCTGGAGACGAGCCTGGGCCCTTTTCTCAGGAGAGTCCACGTAGTCGTAGCGAAAGTCGCTGAAACCGGGCAGTCGCCGGAGCGAGCGGAAGGCGATGAACCTCACGGCATCGTAGGGATCCTCCAGCAACTGGGCCAGATAGGGCGCCATCCAGCCCGAACCGGAGGCGGCCCTGGCCGGTTCCCACCCCAGGCTCCAGGCCATGAGAGCCCGCTGGCCGGCATCGCCCTTCAGGGTCCAGAGCACCGAGGCGGCGATGGTCTCCTCTTCCCTGGACAGCTTGGGCCTGGGCGCCCCGTACCACTTCTGAAGGTGCTCGGCCGCCCAGTCCAGGGTCTTGTCGAGGTGGCACTGGTTGCAGGCGTTGGGCCGGCCCGTCTCCAGGCTGGCAGCCACGGTGGGGCTGCTGATCTGGTGGCTGCGAATGGCCTTCAGCAGGGCGTAGGAGGTGGGAGGCATGTGGCAGTTGTAGCACTCGCTGCCGGGAGAACCCGGCTTGTGATGAGTGTGCTGCTCCAGCCTGGACTCGAAGGCGGGGTGACACTGCAGACAGGCCTGACTGGTGTCCATGCCCGGCTGCAACTGGTCGTCGGCCCAGGATTTCAGGGGCCGGGGATCCTCCGGCGCCTTGTGCAGGCTGTGGCAGGACAGGCAGGACATCTGTCCCACCTGGTAGCATCCCGACTCCAGAAGACCGCTGTACTCCCTTCCGGCCGTCCGCACCATTCCGTCCGACCAGAAGACCGACTCCAGGAACCGCGGCTGAGCCTTCAGAAAGTCTTCCATCTGGGGAGCGCCCCGACTCTGGTGGTACCGGATCAGGAAGCGGCTGTCGTTGAGATCCTGTCCCGGCCGGTAGGAAAAACCGTGGTTCAGCCACTGGAGCAGCTCCTGCCGGTCACCGAAGGTAAAGACGCTGTGGCACTGTCCGCAGACCTGGGAGGAGCGGTCGTGGGGCAGCCTGGCCGGATTGACGATATGCAGCTCCAGCTTGCCGCTGCGATAGGCTTCCAGGCTCCCCGGCCGGCTCATGACCTGGACGTGCCGCGCCCCCGGGCCGTGGCAGGCTTCGCAGGCGATGCCGAACTCCGCCACCTGGGTGTCCATGTTGTCCTGAGTGGCGACCCGGGGCCGGCCCAGAGTGGTGTGGCACTGCAGGCAGGCCTGGTTCCAGCGCCCCGGTTGCGTGGATATCCGGGGTGAAGGCGGCATGAGAAAGGTGGACTTCTCCGGAATCCAGCGGCCTTCCTGGATGGCGTAGACAAAGGGAAACAGCTCCAGCTTGCGCGTCGAGCCGCTGGAAAACCAGTACATCTGGAAATGGTGCGACCCCGTGGTCAGGACGATGCGCCTCTGGATGCGCCCCATGGACGGGTGGGGCATATCGGCCCATATCCGGTCCTCTTCCCGCTTCAAACGGTAGGTCCGGCCCTCCAGCTTCAGTTCCACCTGCTCGATGGGAATGGCCAGCGCTTCCGGAGTCGCCACCTGGGTCATGGTCCGGTGGTAGGAGGCGTGCCAACTGGCATGGTTCTCGGGATGGCACCTTTGGCACTCCTTGGATGAGACGTATCCGTAGTCCAGGACCTGCACCGGCCGGCCCTGCTCCTGAACCGGGGCCTCCCGGCCCAGGGCCGTGAGCGGCGCCAGCAGGGACAGCAGAGCCAGCGTTAGAAGAATCAGTACCATGGGACGATCGGGCTGCGGGGCGTTCCCGCTGCAGGGCATCTCCAACATCCGCCGAGCCGAACTGCGGCAGGTGCCTACTGAACTTCCACCATGGTGATTATGGCACACTGTTCCGGCCGTGCCCAAGCGGAGCGGTGGGGGGGCGGGCAGGGTCACCAACGGGAGACCGTAGTATTGAGTAGAGGGTGTGTGTTTGGCGGTGCCAAGAAACGGGAGAGCGTCAGGGCGCGAATCTTGCAATTGGCCGCCCAAGCGGCTGCGGGCGGGTAACCGTGGCGTGGGACGGCGTTTATTTGGAGGAGCAATGCGTTCCCGAACGGGTGCTTCCTATTCGCCGCCTTCGCGGCTGGGTTGGTGCAGAACCGATACAACCGATCCTTGCAAACGCTTCATTCCAAATAAACAAGCACGTTCCCCATTGCAATATCGTGGGTTACGGGAGAGCTGCGAAGCTGCGGTTGGAGTGGGTAACCCGACGCGACGCCCCCTACGGGCCATCCTTGTAGAGCTGCGAAGCAGCGCCCGCGTGTAGCCCCAGGTGGAAGCCTGGGGTCGTATGAACCCTGCACTGCCACAGCCGCGAACGCGGCGATTAGGAAGCACGCCTTCCGAAAAGCACTGCCTCTCCAAAACAAGGCCACCATGTAGCTCCGGGATCACCTGATCGCGCGCTACCGGTAGGCCGCCTCGATGTCACTCCCGATTGAAAATATTGCAAAAGGCTCTATTGACTATTTCCGGGCGCCTTCCTGGCCCGCGTCCCCGGGCCGCAAGTCCGAGACCACCCTCAACAAGGCCCGCCGCGCCGCCTCTCCGCTTTGGTAGCCGGACTTCCTCAGCCGGGAAAGGCTCACGTGGGCGCCCTCGTTGCGCCCCCCGCTTCCGAACCACCACACTCCCCGGGGCTTGAATCTTCGAATGTCCTCCAGGTCCATCCGCCAACTCTGTTTCAGGGTGACCGGCAGGGGCCACCGGCTTCCCCAGGTCATGACGCCTCGGGGCAGGTAGAACACCTGGAGCCCCTCCCGCCCGGGATGGTCGATGCAGAGGTCCATCATGCCGTAGCGGTGGTTCCACTTGTCGTACTCGTAGGTGGTGGCGACCCAGTCGGGAAAGCGCCGGTGGAACTCCTTCAGGTTGACGGCCTGACCCAGGGCGTAGGATGAGGAGCCCGTTTCGCAGATCGTCGCCAGTTCCCCCCGAAACCCCTTGGCCCGCACGGCCTCCTCGACCGCCCGGAGCACACCCAGGCGGGAATCGGTGGTGTAGTCCCGCCAGTCGGGCACATCGAAAGACCGGGGATTGAACGGGTGGCCCAGTTCGGCAAATGGCGGCCGCCCGTTTTCCCGGGCCCATCGGTCGTAGAGCGGGATGCGGCGGGGGTTCTCCACTCCGGCCCCTTCGAGCTCCACTTCCAGGCCGGCGGCGCCCGGGAACAGTTCCACCAGTTCCTCGTAGATCTGGACGATACGCTCGATCAGCCCGGGTGTGTCGGTGTCGTACAACCCCACCTGGACCGGCAGATCGAACCCGTTCAACCGGGTGTAGGTGCGGTAGGGATCGGCCCGGAACCTGGAGGTGTCGAAATAGGTCACGGCGCCGCCCAGCCAGACCTTGATCCCCCGCTTGCCCGCCTCCTCGATGGCCCGCTGCAGCAGGGAGTTGTCGGAGGCGATGACCGGGTTGTCGGGAGACTGGTCCTGAAACGGAAGGCGGGACCGGTAACCCGTGGTCAGCCACTTTATATAGACCATCAGCGAGTTCATGCCCGCCCCGGCCATGTCGTCGAGCAGGGAAAGGTAGTCGTCCTGCCGGAAAGACTCCATGCCTCCGGCCCCCGGGGTGGTGTAGTCCCAGAAGCCGTGCTCCTTCAAGAAGCCCTCCTGATTCCCGCTGGCTTTCCGGCCGTCCGCAGTCCGGGCAAACAGCATGGCCGGAGTGGTGGTCGCAGCAGCCAGGAACTCTCGTCGTTTCATGGGAGCCTTCCGATGGTCCTTACCGCAGGTGGCAGGCCGCACAGCTCTCCTCGAAGGTGTGGCAGGTAAAGCAGGAACGCAACTGCAGGGTGGCCAGGTCGGCGTGGGCTCCGGCCTTGAACAATCCAAGCGGAAGGTGGCTTCGAGGAACCTGGTTGTGGCATCGCGAACAGGTGTCGGCCGTGTGGCAGACGGCGCAGGCCTGGCGATCCAGGGCCGCCTGCTTTCCGTGGATGGCATCCCGCCAGCGCGGGGTGTGGGAAAGGGGCCGCATCACCTGGTGGCAGGCCGCGCAATCCCCTCCCCGGCGAACGGCGGGGGAGACCTGGGTGTGGCAAACGAAGCACTTGGCATTCCCGGCCGAGGCCTCCTCCTGGTGGTGTCTGCGGAAAGCGGCGCTGTGGGACAGGGGCCTGACCGTGCGGCTGTGGCTGGCGGGCAGGACCCCGGCCCGAGGCTCCAGGTGGCAGGCCTGGCAGTCCTCCATCCTGAAATGGGACACCAGTTCCTGCTGCCCGTCGTGGCAGGCCACACAGTCCAGCGCCTCCGGATGGCCGAGATCGGCCAGGCGCCGACTCTGGGGGATCTCGTAGTGGCAGGTGACGCACGAGACAGGCTCGGCCCCATCCGATCGCAGATGGGGCAAATGGGCGAATCTCAGGTTCACTGCCGGCCCTGAGGCCTGGTGAGACCCCGCCGGCCGCCGCTCCTTGCTGAAGCCCGGGTTGTCCCGCTCGGCCGCGCCATGGCACTGCCGGCAATCGGCGCTGGTGGAACGGGCCGTGAGGTTGGGCAGGATGTCGGGCCTGGCATGGCAGGCGGCGCATTCCGCGTGACCCGGAAACCCGGCGAAAACCCCCTCTCCCTCGAACTTGTGGCAAAAGGCGCAGTCGGCGCGAAACCCCGTGGCCGGGTCCAGGCGCTCCTCCTTGTCCAGGTGCTGCGCATGCGAGAACCGGAACAGCAGCGCCTGCGGCTTGCCGAACTCGGGATAGGGGCGCAGGTCGTCCGAGCCGGTGGGCTGCACGGAGGCATGGCACGCCTGGCACAGGCCGACACCGGGTTGGCCCTGAAAGTCGTCCTGGTGGCATGAGAGGCATTGATCGTGGCCGGGACGGGCCAGGGCCACCGATTCCGGTTGCTTCGGCACATGGCAGTCCCTGCATTCCAGGCCCAGTTGACCCAGGTGGTGATCGTGCAAGCGGTAGTCGGCCGGAGGGGCTCCGGGCTCTCTACCGCCAACCTGTTGGGCGGCCAAGGCCACTGCGGCGGCAATCAGCAGGGCCCCACCGATCAGTCGGGCCCGGCGGTTTCTCCCGGTGATGAAGTCAAGCGTTGCCAAGTGAATCCGGTTTGGTTGGTGGACGGGACTCCGGCCGCGCAATCTCCTCCGGGCGGTCAGAGCCTCCAGTCCAACCCCATGCGATAGGTTTGGAACCGTTGCAGGCTGGGCCTGAAGAGGGTGAAGTCCTCATCCAGCCCGTAGCGAAAGTAGAGGCGGGTGCGCTGATCCAGCCGAAACCAGGCCCCGCCGATGGCGCCCAGCACCTGGGCCTTGTCTATGAAAAAGAATCGATTCTGCAAGTCGATCTCTCGATGGTAGCCCCCCAGGGAAAGCCCCAGCCGATCTTCGCCGAAAGAGCGGCTGACTTCAAGGCTGATGTCTCGAGTGCGAGTCTCGCCGGCGTTGCGCACTTCGTCGAAGCCCTGGGCTCCAAGCGGGCTGGGGCGATCGGTGCGGCGGCGGTGAAGCTCCAGCAACAGGGTTGTTCGCCGCAGAGGGAACAGCTCCAGGTGGGCTCGATAGTCCTCGAACGAGGTGTCGAAGGGACCGGCATCGCTTTCCCGATTCAAGCGGCGCACCCACACGGCTCCCCCCAACCTGGCCGCCTCGAAAAGCCGGCGGTGGGCCTCGACGGAAAACTGGCGGTGGGGTGAAATGACGCCGAAGTTCAGTCGCCTCAGGCGATTGAAGGAATCCCGGTCCCCGACCCAATCGGTGTAGTCATAGATGAAGTCGTGTTCCGACAGCTTCTGGGCGAAGGCGAACCGTGCTCCGGTACGCCCGTCGGCAGGCAGGTAGCCGAGATGAGCGCCAAAGTCGACCGGCCTGGAACCGACCGACTTGTAGTGGGCCCCCACCCTCCAGGAGGGCTCCAATGGCTGGCGAAAGACCAGCCGGTGGATCCCCTTGACATGGAAGAGTCCCTGGTACTCGAAGCTGCCGCCTCCCGGCAGCCGAAAACCGAGGCTTCCGCCGCCGATGGCCCGTTGAAGCGGGCTGGAGTAGTAGGTAAAGCGGCGTCCTCCGAAAAGGCTCACCCGGTACTTCGGCCGGTCCAGGGCAAAGGAGAATCCGTCCACCGTCGCCATCTCGGCCCCGTAGACGTTCTGCCGGCCCAGGCGCAGGGTCGAATCGGATAGAGTCCCCTGCCGGGTCAACCCGTTCAATTCAACCAGACCGGTGGTCAGCTCGAACAGCCGATTGCGGGAAAAGGTGTTCAGCACCGACCGGGCGGGAGAACCGATGTCCAGGGCCGAAAGGTCCTGGCGATAGCGAAGGGAAAAGTTGGTGTTGATTTGCGACGAGAGCCAACCCCGGGTCCCCCAGTTCATGGACGAATGGAAATGGCTGGAGCGAGGCTGAAAGGCCCCGGGAAAGGGAATGGCGCCGGGATCGGCCACCGGCCCCGGTTCACGGTCGACCACGCCGGTCAGGGTGGGCCGGCCGCTGAAGGTGGCCTGCTGGTGCACGACCTCGGAACGGGTGTTGTAGAAGAAATGGTCGGCAAAATCCCGAGCGGCGCTCTTGGGAGCCGAAGGCTCCGGGGAGGCCAGGAGGCTCTCGGTGGCTTTGCGGGCGGGATCGCCCAGCAGCTCATTCCAGGCGTCTTCGATGGTGAGCCGGGAGGATTGGGAGTGGGCAGCCAGGCACAGGCCGACCACAGCGGCAGGCAACGTGAGGGTGCGGAGCGCCATGCTGGCTCACCAGACCTTTCCTTCGCCGACTCTCCTTCATTGCCCCGACGACGGACCCGGGCGCGCTCTCAATCGCTCCATGCGTCGCTGGGCCAGGGGAATCCTCCAGGGGTAGACGTCGCTGTGCCAACGGGTGGCCTTGAGATACTGATCGAGCGCGAGCAGCGCTTCCGGAAGGTTGTTCAACTTCTCCTGGATCCTTGCCAGATTCCAATGGGCGTGGGCATTGTTGGCCTCGTCGCCCGTCAGGCGTCGGGTCAGCTCGGTGACCGGTGAAAGGGCCAACTCGGCATTCAGCGCACCGACCGCTTGCAGATAGAGGGCTTCCTTGTCCTCGGGATCGGAGGCCTGGTCCCCCAGGAGTTCGTAGGCTTCGCCAATGAGCGCGTTCACCTCCAGCCGCTGCGGATCGATGTCGGTCACCTGGCGAAAGAGCTCGATGGCCTGCAGGGTGTCCTCGTGGAGCAGGAGGTAGCCCAGCCTGAGCCGAGGGGTGAAGAGGCAGGGGGCCGGGGTGAGTTGCTGGAACTCGAGGGTGGTTGACGGCAAGGTCTTCACAATCTGGCAGGTGCCGTTTTCCGGGTTGTTGCGCTCGATGGCGGCGCGGTAGTCCTGAATGGCTCCTTCTCGATCCTCCAGATCGTCCTGGCGGTGGATCCCTCGCTGCATGAACTCCCAGGCATCCACCGGCTGCTCGATGCCCAACAGCTCGTAGTCGACCTTTCCCTCGAAGTAGAAGGGATTCCGTTCCAGGTAGTTGGGGTTGCGCTTGGGGGCGCCGGCTTCTCCGTTCTGCGACCAGGCCTCTCCGTAGCCGATCCAGAGGGAGAGGGCCGCGATCAGCAATCCCAGGATGGCCAGCAGTTGCAGTTCCCTTCGGATCATGGCGCCTCCAGGTCGATGGTGAGGTCGGCCGATGCGATGGCGCGCACGTTCACCAGCAGGTCGTCGATGAGCTTCTCGTCGATCAGGTGGTAATCCCGCCCCCCCGGTCCCTCCGCGCTGGTGGTCCTGGCCATGAAGCGCAGAAACAGGGGCGGAAAGTGAAGGAAGTTGACTTGGGCCTGGACGCGCAGGGGCGACTCCAGCTCTTCAACCCCCAGCAGTTGCAACTCCTCCCGGGTCGGAAGCACCACCTCATAGGCGTAGGTCCTGGGCCGTAGCGGGGGCAGGGAGCGATAGTTGTCGACCGAGTTGGCCAGGACCGCGCTGAAGGTCTCCTCCATGTGAGGGCGGGTCAAGCGAATCGGATCGCCCTGCTCGTTGAAGCGTCCCAGGCTTTCCCCCGGCAGGAAGACCCGGGTCAACTCGTTGCGCCACAATACCAGGCCGCTGGGTCTCCCGAAGAAGATTCGGGCATCGGGTCCGTTGTCCGGACCCGACTGAAACACCTGGTTCCGATGGCCGTTGGTGAACTGCCCCACGCGGTAGACGGCCGCGGGATGCCCGGGGTCGACCACCGCATGAAGGTGCTCGGGGTCTTCGTCGTCCAGGTTGCCGTCGGGAGCCATCTCGCCCACCTCCGGGTGAGGCTTGTCCACCACGTATCCGGACTGGTAGAGGAGGAATCCCCGGTTGTCCCGGATGGAGAGCTGAACGTAGGCGGTTCGTTCCTGGGAGAAGCCGGCCGGGAAGCGGTGGCCGGTCAGGGCGACGGCCGTCACCTTGACCGTCAGGGGCCGGCCGAGCTGCGCGGTGCGGTCCGACTTGTCCAGGTCGATTCGAACCGCAGCCTTCAGGAGGTCCTCGCGCCGCTGGGCCAGCGACAGCGGAATCCCGTACTCGTCCGTTCCGGGCTCATCGACATCGGGGTAGTCCTGGCCCAGGCGCGCCCGCAACTCATCCGTCCTCAGAATGGGCACGTCCACCCCGGTCATGTAGTGAGTCACCACCTGGCGCTGCTGCAGCGGATAGTTCCGGTCGGTCGAAACGCCCGGCACGGCCGCGAAGTTCAAGGGGAATTGGCCCGGGGTGGGACTGGTGACTTCCAGCTCCCCCACCCGGTAGGTGCTTTCCTGGCCGTAGGGGAACAGGGACATGTGGCAGTCCTGACAACGAATGACCCGGCCGAACGGGTTTCGGGTGCTGTTGTAGGGGCCCGTCATCCACTCGGTGTTCAGGTTTTCGAGGCGGAAGAGGCTGACGCTCCTGCTCTCGGGGTTCAGGCTGATTTCGCGATGGGTCAGGGACCCCGATCCGTCCCCCGGAACCCGGACGTCGTGACAGCTCCCGCAGAAGTCGCTGCTGCGCAGGTAGCCGATCTGATCGGGGTCTCGGCTGGCGACGTGAAAGTTGTCCTTGACCGGCGCAGGAAAGAGAAAGGGACCGATCTTGCTGATGGTCGGGATCAGCTCGAAGCTGGAGTTGGCGAGACCGTCGCGGTTGGGGCTGCGGTCCAGGTCGGGGGCGGTGATGTCGTGACAGACGTCGCAGTTGATCCCCTGGGCGCCCAGGGAAGGCCTGGCCCCCGGGGGCGGCGGTCCGCCGATTTTCTCCGGCAGGATCTGTCGATTGGAGCTGTCCACGAAATGATAGTCCCGCAAGGGGCGAATCAGGTCGGGACGAAATTTTCCGCCCACGCCTTCCAGCTCGGGAATTTCCCTTTGCTCGGGATCCTCCCCCATCAACACGATATGAGGGGCGTGGCATCCGATGCAGAAGGCGGCCTGAACCTGGTTGATGTGGGTAAAGGCGTCGGCGCTGTTCATGTTGGTGTTCAGGGGCTTTCCCTGACCGGCCACTCCGGTGACGTCGATGGCGGTGATCTTGTCGCTGTCCCCATAGACCGGCCTTAGCCGCCCTCCGCTCAGAAAGTTTCCCGACAACTCCAAGGCGTTGAACACCGAGCTGACGCTTCGGTAGCCGGATTTGACCGAGCTGCGCAACTCGTCGACCTGGCGCCGGTGACAGGGGAGGCAGGCTTCGGCGCGCTGGTAGGGCTGAGGCCGCAGCGAGGGCTGGTGGGGGTTGCCGACCGGCCTCTGCGCCTGCATGGGCAGGCCGCAGAGCAGCCAGAGAAGCAGAAGGCGCCGGGATCGATGGAGGATGCGGCCGATAGTCACCAAGTGGTTTCGCGACAGGAAGGCCCAGGCAAGGCTGCTCGGCCTTCTCCGGTCAGGCTCGTCTCGATGCCCGGCAACCGGAGCGTTTGAGAAGGGGTTTGGGGTGGTCGGGATATGGGGGGAATCCAAGGGATGAATGAGCAACGGTTCTACTGGGCAACGTCCGCAACTCCTGGAACAAAAGCCCCATCGTCACTGCGTTCATTCGGCTGTCCACCGTCGTTGATCACCGCATAGGTAATAAAGTCGTTGGCTCCAGCCGTTCGCTTGACGTGGGCGTAACCATGGGATATTTCGGCCTGCTTCAAGATCATTTCGATCTGGGCCCATTGATTGGCGGCAACTTCCCGGGTGAGCGTTTGCACCATGAGCCCGGTGGCTCCGTCGTAGAGATCGATTTCGTAGGTATTGGCCTGGCTGTCCACGCTGGAAGTGGTCAGCAGGCCCAGGTTGGTGTGGTCTTCGCTATCCTGCTGCAATCCATACAACCAGGCGCCGGTGCTGAACTCGGTCCCGGTCGGCACCCCCAGGTAGAAGAAACCGTACTGACCGCCTCCTCCCGGCGTCATCGTTCGGGCTCCCAGAAACAGTCCGTCTCCGTCACCCTCCGCGTCGCCGTCTCCGTCGACCGTGAGCATCAAGGGACCGGCATAGGAGCCGTCAACCGGCAACTGAGCTGCAAATCCGGACTGCCGAATCTGATCGATGAAATCTCCCAGGATCTGCTGCGAGCCCGCCTCGATCTCCATCGAAAAGGAAAGCTTCCCGCCGTCGATGTCGCTATCGACGAAATCAAGATTCAGCGTCTTGGCCTCGGTGGACCAATTGGAGACGACCACCTCGCTGTGGGACTCCCCGGTCTCGACGACGACCGGAAGCGTCAAGCCGGAACGCTCGGTCATCCAGTCCTGGCTGACGGGGGCCACGTAGGAGCCATCGGAATTGACTTGGTCGTTGATCACCGCATAGGCATAGTAGGGCGCATCCCCGGAGATCCTTTCGATCTTCACATAGCCCTGGTCCAGCGTCAGACCCTCCGAATGCAAGATACTGTTGAACTGCTTGAACCCGCCAGGCGGCAGCGCCAACTCCGAGACCCGTTGCGGATCGGCAAGCGCGGCATCCCCCGAATAGACGCTCAAGCGCAAGGTGATGTTTCCCGAAGCTCCCGCGTGCTGGACGGCCACGTTGGTGCGGTCGGTCTCATTCTGCCGCAGGCCGCAGAGGTAGGACGGCCCGGTGAGAGCATCGGTGGCCACCGGCACAGCCCTGTAGGAAAGCCCGGCTCGTCCCTCGGGCACCGGCGAGCTGGTTCTGACCGTCACGGCGACATCCGCGGGCGAAGAAGTTCCCAAGGCCCGCACCTTCACCGTCCCCACCCGGTTGCCCGAGGATGCAATCGGCAGGCCCAGGCCTCTCAAGTAGTCGATGGCATTGGATTCAATTTGCTGGCCCGGCGCCAATTGAACATCGGAGACCAGCCCGGTGACGTTGCTGGGGGTGGCGGTGTATCGGAAACTCAGGGAAACGGCGGCGTCCGTCTTGTTGGTCAGGGTCATCTCCGAGGTAAAGGTTGGACCGTCGGCTCCCGACAAGGACACCACCACCGGAACGAACAGATCCAGAGAAGGCTCCGCTTCCGCGACGGTGAAGGTCATCGAGGTGGAGGTCCCGCCGCCCGGCTCGGGATTGAAAACGACAATGGCGACGTCTCCCGGGGTGGATAGCCGCTGCGGGGAGATGCGAGCCGTGAGCTTGCTGGTGCTCTCGAAGGTGGTGGGCAGGTCTTCCCCGTCCCACTGCACCAGCGAGGCGCCGTCCACGAACCCGTCGCCGCTCACCGTCAGGGTGAGGGTGGAGTCGCGTGACGGGGAGGAATTGGGGGAGATGTTGGAGAGAGCGGGAACCGGCTTGATGACCCGGTGGACAGTCCAGCCCGGTTGTTTCAATTCCGCCCACAGTGCACCGGCTACGGCCAGGGCCGTTGTGGGCACAACCAGAAAAGGCAGCCAATTGGAACGGACGACCTTCATGAAGGAACCTGCCGAATAAGGCAAAATATCGAACGAATGCTAGCATTTTTTGAGCGCAACCTCCACACCAAAAAATGTATGCTTTGCGGAGATCGATCGCACCTCAAGAATCTCCTCCCGACGGCAGGTCCTCCCATGAGAGTGCTCACTGCGATTGGCGTCCTTGGATTGTTGATCCACGGCTCTTCCACGGCTTTACCGGGGACTCCCGATGCTTCGGCCGCGGTGACCAACGCCCGCCCGGGATTTGTCAGACACGTCAGCGGAAACCCCGCTGTCCTGGGCGCCGTGCACCTGCAATCCGAGCCCTTGCAGGCGGGGCGCCGGCTCACCACGGGAGACCAGGTTCAAACAAGGACGGGCGACCGCGTCGAAATCGTCCTGTCCGCCGACAGCTACCTGCGCCTCGGCGGGCAGGCGCGCGTGGAAGTCTTGAGTGACGACTACCCCGTCACGGATGTCCGGTTGCTGCAGGGAGAGGCCGTGGTCGATTCCAAGGGGGCCGATGGGAAACACCATGTCTTTTCCGTTTCCACTCCGGCGGGAGACCTGCGGGTGATTCGTCCCGGCTTCTATCGGATCCGGGTCCACCCGGAACGCCCGGTCGGTGTCACGGTCTTCTCGGGGCGGTTGTCCTGGCTGGGGCCCGGGGGGCGGCAATCCGAGCTGAGCCAGCGCAGGCACTACTCACTGGACCCCTTGGCGGAGACTCCCTCCGTCAGCCGCATGGACAAGTATGAGTGGGCCACACTGGATCCCTGGGGAAAGGAACGCTCCGCCTTTCTGCTGAACTGTTTCTGGGGACGGCGTCCGCTGGTGTCGGTCCCGGCGGTGACCCGGCCGGTACGGGCCAGTGCCGGCTATCGGATCGAGGCCGGCGGCGGATTGCGGACCACCGGCAACAGCCGGGCGGAGCTGCTGTTGAGCCCGGGGACCTACCTCAGAGTCGCCGAAAACAGCGAGATCGAGGTGACGGGCACTACCTACAGAGGCATGCGGTTCCGGGTGGTCCGGGGCACGGTCATCATCGAATCGGCCAGCTTGAACCCCAGGATCCATTCGCTGACCCTGGCTACTCCATCGGGCGACCTGCAGGTGGGAACCCGGGGCTTGTACCGGCTCGATGTCGCGCCGGGCCGGGAGTCGGCCGTTTCCATCTACAAGGGGAGAATTCTGTGGACGGGAGCCCAGGGGAGGAAGACCCAACTCAAATCCGGGAGGCGCTGGCTCTTTGGCGATTCATCTTCTTCGTTCGAGCCGAAGTCGTCGGCCCTCGACAAGAGCCACCGAAAGGACCCTCTCAACCTCTGGAGCAAGCGGCGGGCCCGGGAACTGGTGCAGGTGAACGCCGGACTCTCGCTGGCAAGCCGGGATTCCGCCTACCCCGGTTTCGGCTATCAGAACCGGGGCGGCTGGGTTCTCAGCTCCAAGTCCCAATGGTTCACCTATGTTCCCTTCGATTCCTCTCCTCGCTCACCCTATGGATTCCACTATTCGAACATCCGTTGGGTTCGCGGACGCGACCTGCGGGACCGGATAACGATAGCCGGGAGACGCAGGAACGCATACCTCCACGGCTCCGATAACGCCCAGTCCAAGCCGCCCATGAAAGTCACCAATTCGGTACGGTGACGGGTCACTGATTTACAGGGATGAAGCCCACCTGGGAGCGCGGGATCAGTCGCCCCCGGGCTACATGGTGGCCTTGTTTTGGAGAGGCATTGCTTTTCGGAGGGGTGCTTCCTAATCGCCGCATTCGCGGCTGTGGCGGTGCAGGGTTCATACAACCCCAGGCTTCCGCCTGGGGCTACATGCGGGCGCTGCTTCGCAGCTCTATAAGGATGGCTTGTAGCAGGCGTTTCCGTGGCCTACCCACTCCAACCGCAGCTTCGCAGCTCTCCCGTAACCCACGATACTGCAAGGGGGAACGTGCTTATTTATTTGGAATGAAGCGTTTGCAAAAGGCTCATTACTTATTGGTGTTCATTCGTGTCCATTCGTGGTTCGTCGTTTTCCTTTGTGGATAACTCTTTTCGGTCCTTCGTGCCCCTTCGTGGATTCCTCTTTCTTGTTTATTTCACGTAAGAACTCGTTTGCAAGCCCCTTGGCTTCGTCGATGAGGTAGTGCCGGTCGGCGGCCACGTCCTTGAATTCCTGCACTACCCCGCTGGGCCACCTGACCTCCACCCGATCGATCCGGCCGGCTTTTCCCAGTCCGAAATGGGCTCTGGGATCGCTGGCCGAGTAGATCCCGACGGTTCGCTTGATCTCCCAGACCTGGCGCAGCTTGCCGGTGACCACGGTGATGCGGGCGCCGATGCCGTCTCGATTGCTCCGTACCCCTCTGGCCCGGAACATCACCCAGTGGTTGGGGGCCGCTCCCTGGTGCCGGTAGAGCCGAGGGGCGCCGTTGAGGTTGCCGATGAGGAAGTCCATGTCACCGTCGTTGTCGATGTCGGCGAAAGCCATCCCCCGTCCCAGGAGCTCCTTGCGGAGATCGCCTCCCGCCAGCTTTCTCACGTCCCTGAAGGTCCCGTCCCGCTGGTTGATGTAGATGGAAGAGGGCTGGAAATAGGTCTCCGACCATTCGGCGTCCAGGATAAAGGGATACACGTGCCCGTTGGAATGGAAGATGTCCTTCCAGCCGTCGTGGTCGAGGTCATAGAACCCCGTGCCCCAACCGACCAATAGCCATTCCGGCTGAATCAACCCGGCTTGCTGGGTCACGTCCTCGAACATGAGGCCGCCCCGGTTGCGGTAGAGGGTGCTGTAGTCGTGGGCGAAGTTGGTCACGAAGACGTCCAGCCGACCGTCGTTGTCGTAGTCGGCCGCATCCACGCCCATGCCGCCCTGGAAGTCTCCGGCCGCACTGGTGGCCAGACCGCTCAGCAGGCCCATTTCCTCGAAGGCGCCGTTGCCCTGGTTGACGTAGAGCTGATTGGGGGTGCTGTCGTTGGCCAGGTAGAGGTCCTGGTCTCCGTCGCCGTCCAGATCGGCCCAGACCACGCCCAGGGAGTAGTACCGGTTGTTCTCGTCCAATCCGGATTCGGCGGTGACGTCGGTGAAGGTGCCGTCGCCGTTGTTGCGGTAGAGCCGGTTGGACCCGGCCTGGAGTCCCAGCGGTCCGCAGGGGATGGTGGTGCCCCGGTAGTGGCAGACCAGCTTGGGATCGGGTGGCTGCAGGTTGTCGAAATCGTAGTGGATGTAGTTGCAGGCGAACAGGTCCAGGTCCCCGTCCCCGTCGTAGTCGCCGAAGGCCGAGGAGGAGGTCCACCCGGAGCCTGCAACGCCGGCCCGTTCCGTGACGTCCTCGAAGGTCCCGTCTCCCCGGTTCCGGTAGAGGACGTTGGCGCCCAGGTTGTTGAGGTAGATGTCGGCGAAGCCGTCGTTGTCGTAGTCTCCGAAGCTGACTCCCATCCCCCAGGCGGTGCGGGTCAGTCCCGACTTCCGGGTCACGTCCTCGAAGGCGCCGTCTCCCCGGTTTCGATAGAGGACGCCGTGGGGGTTGTCTCCCTTGCGGAGCCTCTCCAGGGTGGATCCCTGAACCATGTAAAGGTCCAGCCGGCCATCGTTGTCGAAATCGAAGAAACCGGCGCCGCCGCCCTTGAGCTCGAACAGGTAGCGCTTGTCCCGCTCGGCGCCGTTCATGTGCCGGAAGGCGATGTTGCTGGAGCCGGTGACGTCGACGAATTGGGGAACCGCCTCCGGCAGGGCCGGAACCTGGATCAGGTGCACCGCCAGCAGCACCCCCCAGCCGATTGCGAACCCGATCGATCCATGGGGCGAGCGCTTGGCGGGCGGGCCGGGACCGGCTGGACATGACAACCGAGCCGACATCACAGGTTCAGTTCCTTCGGCCGCCGGCCGGTGCCGGGGGTCTACTTGAAACTTCACCCGAGATCCCCCTTTTCGCACCGCCATCGTCGCAAGTCCACCTCTGGCAGGCCAACGCCGGCAGGTTCCCTATTGGCTCTGAAGCTTTCGCAGAACCTCGAATCGCCGGGAGAACTCCTGGCGGTCCAGCCGGCCGTCGCCGTCGCCATCCAGCCCCCGGAAGAACTCGCCATGCCTTGCAAACCCCTTCACTCGCGTATTGACGAAGCGCTCGAATTCGACCGGCGTCAAGCGGCCATCGGAATCGATGTCGGCTTCAACGAATTCCGGGTCCTGCCTCTCCTGCTTCATTGCATCAACCGACCGCCCACGGCCCTCTCGCTGGCGCAATTGCTCGAAGGCTTCCATCTGCTTGCGGGCCAAGTCGGTCTGGCCGGTTTCCAGGTAGAGCCGAGCCAACAGGTAGCGGGACTCATAGGAGTTGGGATTGGCGGCGATGCTCTTCTGAAGCGCTTCCAGGGCCTCCGCCCGCTTCCCCTGGCGGCGGTAGGCTGCCCCCAGGTAGTAATGCAGTTGCCCCTGGCCCACCTCTTTTCCCTGAAGCCTCCGCAGTTGCGCCACCGCCTCGTCGGCCCGGCCCGTCCTTACCAGCGCCTTGCCCAGAAGAAACCTGGCCGCCTGGTGATCGGGGTTGTGCGCCAACTCGATGGTGAAGTGCTCGATGGCCTCGGTGTCCCTGCCCTGCCGAAAGTAGACGCGGCCGATACTGTGGTGAACGGCGGGGTAGCGCGGGTCGGCTGCCTCCACGGCCCTGAACTGCTCCATGGCGGCATGGTCCCGGTTGATCTGCAGATAGCTGACGCCCAGCAGAAAGCGAGTCTTGATGGAATCGGGTTCCAGCCCGACTCCCTTGGCCAGCGCGGTGGCCGCCTCCCGGAATTCCTCGCGCCTGAACCGGAGCATTCCCAATTCGTAGAAAGGCTCCACCCATTGCGGACGCAGTTTGCTGGCCCGCTTCAGGCTCTTCTCGGCGTCGCCGTACTGGCGCAGCTCCGCCAGAACCTTGGCATGCAGCAGGTGGTAGGAGGCATTGCCTTCATCCCGGCTCAGGGCATTCTGCACAAACACCAGCGCCTCCAGGTAACTGCCGGACCGGTAGCTCGCCAACGCCTCCTGGTAATCATCTGCCTGCGAGAACTGGGGGAGGCCAAGCGTCAGCACGAGAAGGACTGGCAGGAGGCGAGTGGTGTTGAACGGCGGTTTCAATGCTGTCGGCGGCGTCAATCCGAGAGTGTTATTAGTATTGACTCAATCTTGGCGCCGGGTTTGTTCCAGGATGCCCAACTCAGCCTCGAGCTCGGAAAATATCAACTCCCCGGCAATTCCCTCGCCGCGATCCAGTTGCTCCAATCCTTCGCCAATTTCCCTTCGTAGCGCGCGAATTCTCAGGGCTCTCAACTGTTCACGCTCCTCACCTTGGTCCATGCCGGCCCACTTTTCAGCGCCGGCCATTGAGCAGGTGCTTGATGTCGGACACGTCCTTCTTCAAGTGCCCGATATCTCCTTCCATCCGATCCATCCGGCCGGACATCGAGGAAATCAGTTGCAAGGTTTGTCTCTGTATCTCTGCGAGTTTTCCAACGGTCCCTGCGAGTGTTCCAACCCTCCCTTCGAGTGCTCCAACCCTCCCTTCGAGTTTTCCAACCGTCCCTGCGAGTTTTCCAACGGTCCCTGCGAGTTCTCCAATCGTCCCTGCGAGTTCTCCGACTTTTCCTGTGAGGACATCCAACCTGTCCATGGGGTTCTCCTTTCAGGTCAGGACACCGCACCACGATGCCGGATTGGCCGTGCCTCGGACCGACAAGCACAGAGGGAGAAGGTTTGAACGAGACTCCGGTTGCCGTTTCGCGCCGTGGCGCCGGCGCTGCTCGATTGCCCCTTGAGGGAGGGTGACCGTGGAATGGCCGGTGGGGAACTCATCAATTCGGAATCCATCCTCAGCATAGCACAAACCCAAGATGAAATCCTGACCGGACATGAAGCCATCAAGGCCATTTCTTGTTCAAGGACCCCGACTGAGAGGGGCCGGATTGGGCCACCTCCGAGCAGGAAACTGTTGACGAGGAGTGACGGCAAAAAAAAGCCCCGTGCAACTTGCACGGGGCTTTGTAAAGGATCCGGCGCTCGGTCTTCCTAGAAGCCGAGACGCAAGCGGAAAACGATGCGGCGCGATTCCCACCCGCTGGGTTGGAAGAGTCCGAAGTTGGCAGCCGAGATGTTGGTCGAGGAGGGACCCGAGGCGTTGCGGTGGTTCAGGAGATTGGAGATGTAGGTCTCGAACTTGAAGTAGGGTCCGTTCTCGTACTGGGTCAGGTTGAACTGCTTGAACACGTTGAGCTCGGTGCCCCAGTCACGCGGTGCAATCAGCATCCCGCGGCTGGCGTTGCCGTAGCGGCCAATCCCCGCCGGCGGAATGGCGAAGCAGGACTTGTTCCATCCGATGCCCGGCGTTTCGCCGAAGCCGTTGGGATTGCACAACTGGTCCGGCCGACCGCTGGATCGTCCGGTGTTGGAGGGATCCGAACCGGAGTAGGAGGGGGTGAAGGCCGTTCCCTGGCCGCCGGTAAACTTGAAGGCGGCCGTCCAGTCGCCGATGAGGGTGTTGAGGGCGCCGCCCGCGTCGGAGGCGAATTCGCGCCCCTGGCCCACCGGGAGATCCCAGACCATGGCCAGGTGCCAGCGCTGCCGGCGGATGCCGTTCTGGATCCCCTTGTCGCGCTTGCGGTCCAGCGGATCTTCGGCCTCGAAGCCGATGGTGGAGGAAAAGAGCCCCGGGATGACGTCGGCCAGGTTCTTCTTCCACTCGAACCAGCTTCGCAGGTAGATGCCCCGGCTGAACTGGCGGGTGGCTTCCACTTCCAGGCTGTGGAAGCTGCCCGTGCCTCCCAGGTCGTGCCGATCGACGAAGGAGAAGTTCGGGCCCCACGGGAACTTGTCGGTCCGCTCTGCGAACGGAATCGTACTGGGGGTGGGCGTCTGCAGGTTGCTCCGATAGGGCCAACTGGTGCCCTTGGAGGCCACGTAGGAAATGCGGGTGGCCCAACCGTCGCCCAGGTCGTTCTCCAGGGTCAGGTTCCACTGCTGGTCGTAGGCCCAGGCATCCTTGCGGCTGTTGAGGGGAATCCCCCGCACGCCCTGCTGGGAGATGGCGCCGCTGCCCGCGGGCAGGAAGGGATTCTTGAACGTCAATTGCGGCACGCCGTCTGTGATCACGTTGGGCCCGAACGACTCCGATCCGGCGAAGGGGCCTGCCTCGCGGCCTCCCAGCCAGCCGGCCCGACCGAGGCCGCTCGTGCCGGCCCCGGCGATGGCGAAGGGCACGTGGTAGATGCCGTAGCCGGCCCGGATCACGGTCCAGTCGTTGACGCGATAGGCCAGCCCGAAGCGCGGAGAGATGTGCGCCGTGGTGAAGTTGACCAGGCTCTGGGGGTAGCCGGCCTCGCTGGCCTTCACCACCGGAATCGCTCCCTGCGGCCACACCGGCACCACGTGGTGGAAGGACCGGTCGGGAACCACCACCCGCAGGTTGTCGAAGTCGAAGTTGTAGAAGAGGCCGTTGGCGTCCGTGGGCGCGCCGTAGTGCTGGATGCGGGCGCCGTAGGTCATGGTCAGCCGCGGGGTCACCTTCCAGTCGTCCTGGGCGAAGAACCCCAAGTCGAAGCCGCGGGCGTGGACGGGGGCGCGGGAGGTGGCGATCTCCGTCCTGTTGGGGATTCCGAGCAGGAAGTCGGCAATGTCGCTCCCGCTGTAATGGCCGGTGAAGCGATACACACCCCAGGCGTTTGCACTGTTGGCCGACCCGAAGGGGCGCTCCCAGTTGGCCTCCACCCCGAACTTGATGAGGTGGGTGCCCCTGTTGACGGAGACGTTGTCCTTCATCACCCAGACCTTGGGGTTGCTGCTGTTGCCGCCGGCGCCGCAGCGTCCCAGGAAGGGGAAGGTGAGCTCGGTGGCCGAGAAGGAGCCCGAGAGGGCGCCCGGCTGGAATCCCCACAGGCCCGTATAGATCTGGGGGCATCCGGGGCCCTCGGGCGAGGTGCGCCCGCCCAGGTCGATGCCGAACTCCCGGAGCAGGACGTTGCCTTCGGTGGTGGCGCCCTTCTGGTCGTATCCCTGGTCGTTGGTCCCGAAGGTGAACTCGTTGATCACCGTGGGGGAGAACATGTGGGAATCCTGGATGCTCCACATGCGGGTGGCGTTGTCGCCGAACCAGGTCGAAAGCGAAATGGTGTTGCCTTCGTCCAGCACGCGGTTGTAGCCGTAGTGGTTGAAGGAGATGGTGTTGGAGTCGGTGATGGCGTGGTCGAAGCGCACGTGCCAGTCCTTCTCCACGTTGCTGCCGAACTGGAACCCGTGGGTGTTGTCGACCAGACTGCCCAAGGGGTGCGAAGAATTGGGCATGGGAGCGTACCTCAAGGCCGCCTGCGCCACCGGGCTGAGCAACTCCTTGGGAATGATGTTGTTGGCGAAAGGCTGGCCCGTAAAGGGATTGATGACCGGGTCGCCCTTCAAATGCTGCTGCACCACCTCGGTCAGGTCCCCGCCGCGAATGGCCGCCGTGGGATAGACGTAGTTCCGGATGGGAGCCTTCTGGTCGCTCTTGTTGGGCTGAACGTAGAAATGGAAGAAGGTCCTGTCCCGGCCGTCGTAGACCTTGGGGATGTAGATGGGTCCGGAGGCCATGTAGTTCCAGCGGACGCCGGGCTTGGCGGGCGGATGCCGGGTCTGGCCCTGGGTCAGGGCCCGCAGCCGGGGGTGGTCCAACTGCATCCAGATCTCGCCGTGGAACTGGTTGGTGCCACCTCGGCCCACCCCATTGATGGTGGTGGCGGTCTTGTATTCGGCCGGGGCGTTCAGCGAAACCTGGTTGATCTCCTGGACCAGTTCCTGAGGCGCCCGGAAAGTGCCGTAGGCATTGGTGGCAACCCCATCCTGCAGCGCGGTAGTGTTGTTGGCGAAGGCTCCGTGCACCTGGCTGCGGGACTCGGCCCCGGGATTATCCCCTACCTTGTAAATCAGGCTGGCGGCGATCCTGAAGGCCTCCACCTCCTTGTAGGGCAAGGTGTAGGTGATGCTGGACTTGTCCGTCTCGATGACGGCGCCTTCCTCGGAAACCGTGATGGTGTCCTGGATATCGCCCACCTGCAGCACGACGTTGACGCGCCGGGGACGTCCGGCGTAGATGATCACACCGCTGTTGGTATAGGCCTTGAAGCCGGCCAGCTCGGCCCCGAGCGTGTAGGTGCCGGGCGGCAGGCCGCGCAGCTCGTAGATGCCAACCTCGTTGCTCACGGTCGAGCGGGTGATCCCCGTGGATTCTTCGGTCGCCGTGATCTCGACCTGGGTCACCCTGGCGCCGGTCTCGTCCTCCACGTTCCCGTGGATGCCGGTGTACTCCTGGGCCAGCATGGGCGTCAAGGACAATGTAAGGGCCAGGACAACGGCCAATCCAGCCACTGTCAGAAAGCGTTGCATCAGTGGATACCTCCTCAAGTTAACGTTTGCCACCAGTTGAAGCCGACAGGCTCAAGCCGACTTCGAAAATTCGATTCAAAACCAGTGTTGTAGCTGCAATCTGCGTGCCAAAGTCCGGGAAACGAAAATAAATTAACTTAAGCCTCTACTTTTCAATAGCTTAGAGGACAACTCGGCTCGCGCTCATCCAAACTCGCTGCCGCCATTCTACGAAAAATTGAAGTCGGCGGCTCCCGATCCGGCTGTCAATCCGCCGCAGCAATGGAGCTCTTATTAAATAAGTATAATGGAATGAAGGGCTTATGAAGATCGTTCCGCCTTGTTGCCCCGCCTCGGCGGGTCGGATGTCGAGTTACGGTATCTCGTAGGGCAATGGGGAAATCCGGAAAAATCAGGTCGCCGGGACGGGAGGAGTCGGGCTGAATTCGCCAAGCCGGCTACCGCACCACGAATTTGGCCTCGGGGGCGACCGACCGGTTGGCGACGTTGTCGGTGACCTGGACCACCAGGCTGTATTGACCGGGTTCGAGCTCGTCCAGGGCCACCAGCTTCTGCAGGGTCATCTGCTGGGCCGCTCCCGCCAGCTTGTCGTTGGACTCCAGGGCCCTGCCGATTTCCCTCCCGCCCTTCTTCAGCACGTATTCGATGGTGGCCGAGGGCTGTTGGGTCTGCTCGTCCCTGGCCAGGTTGTAGACCTGAAAATAGACGCCCATGGGCCGCTCTCTGCCGAAGGATTCCTCGACGCTGGGCAGCACCTTGGAGCTTCCGATCACGAACTGACCGGAACCCACCTGCTTTCTGGGCAGCCGCTCCAGTTGGTCGGCCAGGATGATGCTGCTGGTGGCCAGCTCGTCCTGGGGAAACTTCGGCACCCGGATGCTGTGGTAGACGGTGCCCAGGTTGCCGCTGTTGAGGTCCTTGAGCACCAGTTCCAGCTTGTAGAGGCCCGAACGCAGGGGGATGCGGGTCTGGTAGAGGGAACGCTTCTCCAGGGTGCTCTTGAAGAGGGCGTCGGGTGCGATTTGCCGCACGACCTCCTCGAAGACCTGGACCGAGCGGCCGGTGATGGTGGTGATCCTGCCGAAGACGTTCACCTCGGCCTTCTTGACGCCCTCCACGTCCTTGAAGGTCATGTCGCTGTTCTTCATGACCACCGTGATGGGTGTCAGGATGGTGTCCTCGGTGATCTTGATGAAGTCGGTCCGGTAGTCGAAGGGAAAGGTGTTGTAGGTGAGCTTGGTGTCCACCACCGTTTCCAGGTCCTTGAATCGGATCTTGGGAGCCCGGTTGAGGGCCGCCACCTGTCTCAGCCGGAGCATCTGGCTCATTCGGAAGTCCGAATAGAACAGCCCCGACGGGTAGCGGGTATGGCGGCTGATGTCGTCGCCCCGCCCCATTCTCTGGTCCTCGGTCAGGTCGGCTACCGGAGTATTCTTGAGGGCGTCCTTCTCGAAGGGATCGAGCGCGATGCGGTATTCGCCGGTGAGGGTGCGGTCCACGAATTCGATGATGACTTCCTGTCCCAGGTCCACCCCGTCCAGGTAGCGGTATCGCCAGGTGATGAAGGGATGGGTGCTGGTCTTCCCTCCCCCTTCCCAGTGGGGCCGGTAGTAGGTGCCGCCCCCATGGTGGGTCTCGATCTGATCGGGGGGACCGTACATGATGTAGATGCGCCCGCGATCGGTCTTCCAGCCCATCTTGCCTGAAGTGAAACGCTCATTGGCGTAGGCGATGCGCCGGTAGTGCTCGTCCCGGAACTCGTTGACGATGGTGTCCGGATTGGGGTCCCGTCTCAGCCAGAACTGCTCGATGAACTGGTAGCGCTCCTCGTCGTTGGTCAAACTCTTGAAGGCGTCTCTCTCTTCCGACGTGATGATGAAGGAGACGTCCTGCTTGAGCCACTTCTTGAGGAACCGGTCCTGAGTCTCCCGGCGCAGCGACCGCTCCCGCTGCCGGTCCTTCTTCTTCTGAGCCTCCATCACCGCCAGCGGTGACAGCAGCACTCCGCACACAAGCCAGCAAGTCCATTTCGCCAGTTTCATGAGGCACCCGCCCGATTCCGATTCACAGGATCACATTCAGATATTCAATCCATGTTGGCCAAGGAGCGCCCGAAAGTCAATAGGGCGCCAAAGGGCGTTCTCAGCGGCTGGGGCTCTTCTTGACCCTCTGGAAGGTCTCCATGGCCTGGCGCGCCAGCTCCGGTTTCCCGGTTTCGCGGTAGAGCTGGCCCAGCAGGTAGTGGCCGTCGGTAAACTCGGGGTCCATCTCCACGCATTTCCCGGCAGCCTCCAGGGCCCGTTCGGGATTGCCCAGGCCCCGATGGGCCTTGGCGACGGCGTAGTTCAGGTCGACCGGATTGACCTCTTCCGGCTTCAGCCCGGAAAGGTGGGTCAAGGCGCTTTCGTACCGCCCGGTCTTGACCAGCCACTCCCCCAGCTCCAACCGGGCCTGGGCGTGGGCGGGGTGGAGCTCCAGTTCCTTCTCCAGCTCCCGAATGGCCCCCTGCACGTCACCCAGGTTGGAATGCAGCATGGACAGATGGTAGTGGAGCCAGGGGTAGTCGGGGTCCTTTTCCAGCACCGCCTCGAACTGCCCCTTGGCTTTCAGGTGCCGATTGTGCTCGTAGTAGGTGCGGCCCAGATGGAGGCGGGCCTTGAAGTGGTTCGGGTCGAGCTCGACGGCCCTTTCCAGGGATTCCAGGGCTTCCTGCTCGGTTCCCAGCACCACCATGGTGGTGACGTCGCGTCTGTCCAGTCCCAGCGTGGCCTTCCATTCCATCTTCTGCTGCAGCAGCAGGGCAGCCAGGCGGTAATGGAACTCGGCACTGTCGGGCCGGAGGCTCAGGGCCTTGCGAAGCTGAACCCCGGCTTCGCTGAACTGTTTCAGGTCGGTCAGGATCACGCCATGGAGCAGGAGATGGTCGGCATTCTCCGGATCTTCCTCCACGGCCTTCTGGATCGCCAGCATGGCCATCAGGTTCTGCTGCTTCTCATGCCACTCCCTGGCTTCCCGGTAGTGGCGGGACTCCGCTCCCAGCCTGGGACTGAAAATCAAGACCCAGAGAATCAGGAAAACCGGCAGCCTGGATTTTGGATTTTGGATTCTGGATTTTGGATTTGAGGCAAAATCAGTCGTCATGGCTCTTCAATCAACGATCAGAAATCAGCAATCGACAATACATTGCTATACTGCCCTCGGCGCCGGCCGGGAGCGCCTGGGTGGAGACCCGCAATCCCGGCAAAACGCCCTGCCGTTATTTGCGCAGCACTTCCCCCGCGGTCTTTAGGTCCGAGGCACAGTCTCACTACTTGTCCCGCTCAAGACGGCCTCCTTCCTTGAGCCGGTATCTCCGGTTGGCGGAGACGTCGGTGAATCGTTGCGCGCCGCCGTCCGGCCAGCGCACCTCCAACGACTCGACCTTCTTGGCTTTTCCCAGGCCGAAGTGCACTCTCAGGTCATGGGTCGATTGATAGCTGGACCCTCCCCGGACCTCCCGGATCTGGACCCCCGTGTCGGTCAGGGCCGTCACCCGGGCCCCCACGGCGCTGCGATTGCTGCCGTCCCCTTCCAGGCGCAGGCTCAGCCAGCGTTGACGGCTGCCGCCGTCGTTCCGCAGCAGCCAGGGCTTCCCGTCCAGGTTGCTGACGGCCACGTCGACATCCCCGTCGTTGTCATAGTCGGCAAAGGCGGCTCCCCGGCTGGACCAGAGCTTGACCCGGTCGAGCCCGGCCATGACCTCGCGGAATCTCCCGTTGCCCAGGTTGCGGAAGAGCTGGCTGCGCTGGAAGTAGCGATGGCCCATCTCGTAGCGGTCCACTTGCGGAAACAGGTGCCCGTTGGCAATGAACAGGTCCTCCCAGCCGTCGTTGTCGAAATCCACGAAGCCGGTCCCCCAGGCCAGGTAGGACCAACTGGGGAAGGCCACCTCGGCCAGGTGGCTGACATCCCGAAAATTTCCGCCGCCCAGGTTGCGATAGAGGGTGTTGTAGTCGTCGACAAAGTGGGTGATGAAGATGTCCAGCAGCCCGTCGTGGTCGTAGTCGCCGAAATCGACGCCCATGCTGCCCTGGGCGACGCCGTCGTCGGAATAGGCGGCTCCGGAAAGCAGTCCGACCTCGGCAAAGGTCCCATCTCCCCGGTTCTCGAACATGAAGTTGGCCATCTGATCGTTGGCCACGTAGAGGTCCAGGTCCCTGTCGTTGTCGTAGTCGGTCCAAACCACCCCCAGTCCGTAGGAGGGCGTCACCCCCCCGACTCCGGCCTTTCGGGTCACATCCTCGAAGATACCCTGGCCGTTGTTGCGGTAGAGGATGTCCCCGTCGCAGGGCAGGCCCAAGGGGCCGCATTGCACGGTCAGGCCACGGTAGTGGCAGTTCATGGCGGGCGGATTCTCGTGGTCGAAGGTGACGGTGTTGGCCACGTAGAGGTCCAGGTGGCCATCGGCGTCATAGTCTCCGAAGGCGGCGCTGACCGCCCAGCGCCCGTCTCCGACGCCGGCCCGATCGGTGACGTCGGTGAAGGTGCCGTCGCCGTTGTTGCGGTAGAGGGTGTTGGGTCCGTAGTTGCATACGAAGAGGTCCGGCCAGCCGTCGTTGTCGTAGTCGGACGCGGCCACGCCCATGCCCCACCGGTCGCCGCCGACGCCGGCCTTCCGGGTGACGTCGGTAAAGGTGCCGTCGCCGTTGTTGCGGTAGAGCGCGTTGGAGACGCTCCGCTTGCCCTGCAGCAGCTCCTCCCAGTGGCCGCCGTTCACCAGGTAGAGGTCCTGCCAGCCGTCCCGGTCGTAGTCGATCCAGGCCACCCCTCCGCTCATTCCTTCCAGAATGTAAGTCTTCTCGGCGCTGCCGCTGAAGTGCTGGAAGTCGAGGCCGGCCTGCTTGGCCACATCGACGAAGGTCATGGCGATCGGCTTCCCGTCGGCTGGAGGCCCGCCGGCTCCGTGGCGGGACAGGGTTGCCGGCAGAAGCAGGAACAGCGGGACCAGGATGGCGAAATGGAGTCGCTGCTTCATTGTCCTCACCATGGCAGACCGCAGAAGGCGGAACCGGCCGACCCCCGCGCCCGACCTGTCGACCCCGCAAGCAGGCCGCTGGCCGGCCCCCTTCCAGTCCCCGGCTATCTTACACTGAAACGCTGCCGGCCGGCGGATATTGGCCTCCGCCGACCTTGTTTCTTTGGGGAAGCAATGCGTTCCCAAACCGGTGCTTCCGACTTCGCCGCGAATGCGGCGATTAGGAAGCACCCTTCCCGAAAAGCACCGCCTCTCGAGCCTTTTGCAAAAGGCTCAACAGATAACTCCCGGGCTGGCGCCAGGGGTTCCCGTAGGCCGCGAAGTGGGGGCAGCGGCCTGGTGCAGGAGGGCGGAAACGGCGCCGGCGACCCGCCATCGACGGCTGCCTGCCTGTGCTACAATCGGCCCGTCCTGGGTTCCGGGGGAATTCGTGCCGAATCCATTTTACCGACCGCGCCGCCTGCGGAGCAGCCGGCGGCTGCGCGCCATGGTGCGCGAGACCCGGCTCTCCCCGCTCAACTTCATCTATCCCCTCTTCGTCTGTCCGGGCCGGGGCGTGAAGCGGGAAATCCCCTCCATGCCGGGGAACTACCACTTTTCCGCCGACCGACTGGTGGAGGAGTGCCACGAGGTGCGTTCACTGGGAATCCCGGCCGTTCTGCTCTTCGGGATTCCACCCTCGAAGGACGAAGAGGGCAGCGGGGCCTACGACGAGGAGGGCATCATCGCCTCGGCGGTGCGGGCCGTCAAGGCGGCCGAGCCCGACCTGCTGGTCGTCACCGACGTCTGTCTCTGCGAATACACCTCCCACGGCCACTGCGGCAGCCTGCGCGACGGAGACGTCGACAACGACGCCACCCTGGAGCTTCTGGCCGAGACCGCGCTGGTCTACGCCCGGGCCGGCGCCGACCTGATCGCCCCCTCCGACATGATGGACGGCCGCGTGGAGGCCATTCGGGAACGGCTGGACGACCACGGGTTCGAAAGGACCCCGATCCTGTCCTACGCCGCCAAGTATGCCTCCGCCTTCTACGGGCCCTTCCGGGAGGCGGCCGGCTCGGCCCCTCGGTTCGGCGACCGGCGCTCCTACCAGATGGACCCCGCCAATCAGCGGGAGGCCCTGCGCGAGGTGGCCCTGGACGTCGAGGAGGGGGCCGACATCGTGATGGTCAAGCCGGCCATGCCTTACCTGGACGTCATCCACCGGGTCAGGACCGAATTCGATCTGCCGGTGGCGGCCTACCAGGTCAGCGGCGAGTATTCCGCCCTGGTGGCCGCCCACGGAAAGGGCTGGCTGGACGAAGCACAGACCATACTGGAGTCGCTCACCTGCATCCGGCGGGCCGGAGCCGACTGGATCATCACCTACTTCGCCAAGTCGGCCGTGAAGCTCCTGGAGCGGGAGGCCGGCTCCGAATCCTAGTCGGGCGAGCCGGGCCAAACGCCCCCGCCGGCCGGCCCTGCCCGGACCATGCCAGGGAGGAAACTTGCACCGGAAGTCCCAGCAACTCTACGAGAGAGCCCTGAAGTTCATACCGGGCGGAGTCAACTCGCCGGCCAGAGCCTTCCGCGCCGTGGGAGGCAACCCCCTGTTCATGGACCGCGGCAAGGGGGCCCGCATCTACGACGTGGACGGCAACGGCTATCTCGACTACGTGGGCTCCTGGGGACCGCTCATTCTGGGCCACTGCCACCCGGAGGTGACGGCGGCCCTGGGAGGCGTGCTGGAGACCGGCACCAGCTTCGGCGCCTCCACCGAACGGGAAGTGGAGCTGGCCGAGCGGATCCACCAGGCCTTTCCGTCGGTGGAGAAGGTGCGGCTCACCAGCTCCGGCACCGAAGCCAGCATGGCCGCCCTGCGGCTGGCCCGCGCCTTTAGCGGGCGCCCCATGATCCTGAAGTTCGAGGGATGCTACCACGGCCACGGCGACAGCCTGCTGGTGAAGGCGGGGTCCGGGGTAGCCACCCTGGGGCTGCCCGACAGCCCCGGTGTTCCCTCGGAGCTGGCCCGACTGACGCTGACCTGCCCCTTCAACCAACTGCCTGCCGTCGAGGAAGCCTTCTCCCGGCACAAGGACAGGATCGGGGCCGTGATTCTGGAACCGGTGGTCGGGAACATGGGTTGCGTCCCCCCGCAGCCCGGCTTCCTGGAAGGGCTGCGCGCCATCACCCGCCGGCACGGCGCGCTCCTGGTTTTCGACGAGGTGATGACCGGCTTCCGCATCGCCTACGGCGGCGCCCAGGAACGCTTCGGAGTCCGGCCGGATCTGACCATCCTGGGCAAGGTCATCGGGGGAGGACTGCCGGTAGGAGCCTATGGGGGACGAGACGAGATCATGAGCCGCCTGGCGCCGACCGGGCCCGTCTACCAGGCCGGCACCCTCTCGGGGAACCCGCTGGCGGTGACCGCGGGCTTGACCACCCTGAAGATTCTCAAACGGCCCGGGACCTACCAGGGACTGGAGCGACTGGCCGGCCAACTCCGGGGCGGTCTGACCCGGGCAGCCGGCCGGGCCGGTGTCTCCGTCCGTGTCAACCAGGTCGGCAGCATGTTTACGGTCTTCTTTACGCCTGGCAATGACGGCGCCGGCCCGGCTCGGTCCGATCCGGGCGCCGGCGCCCCGGTCACCGACTTCCCTTCGGCCAAGCGGTCGGATCCGGAACGCTTCTCGCGGTTCTTCTGGGACATGCTGCAGCGGGGAATCTATCTACCGCCCAGCCAGTTCGAAGCCGCCTTCCTCTCCACGGCCCACACCCCCGCCGACATCGAAGAGACCGTGACCGCCGCCGCCGAGGTCTTTGCCGGGTGGTCTCGCTGAAGAGCCCGCTCCCGCCCTGAATTCGAGGGCGGTGGCGAGGTTGGGGGAACAGGGTCGGACCGCCCCGTTCGGCCAGGCCCCACAGAGAGTCCTCCGACCATGGGCCTCGAGTCCCGATCACGATTCGAGGCGTTCGATGACGAGGCCCCGGAAGCGGTCGAAGTCGCGATCTTCCGTCAGAAGCCGGGAGACGCCGTGCTCTCGGCAAAGCGCCACGATCTGAGCATCGAACGCGACGTTGCCAATCGCGTCTGCCTCGCGGACCGCTTCCACCAGGAGTTCCGGATAAGCGGAACCGGGGCAAAGCACGGTCACACTCGGCGAGGCAAGCAGCCTGGTCAGCGCCTCGCAGGCTTCGCTGGCGGAATAGGGAGGATTGAACAGCCTGGGGTGGGTGATGACGCGAATGAATTCGCCGATGCAAAATACCGGGATAGTCCAGCGGGCGGGGGACTCGGCGAGGGCGACCACACGTGCATGAGCGGCGAGATGCTTGGGCGACTCCTCGCGGTGCGCATGAACAAGAATGTTGGTGTCGACCGCAATCAATCGGGCGCCTCCATCCGCTGGTAGAGGGCGTCCCGGTCGTCCAGATTGACCCCTGCGACCGCATGGCCTCGCTTGGTCAGCAACTCGGCCCGAAACGGACGCGCCGAGTCGCGTGGGCCGGCTCGAAGGTAATCTCGCAGAGCGCGTTCTATGAGTCGCGTCAGCGTCTCCCCTTGCCGAGCGGCACGGATCTTGGCGGTGCGAATCAGGTGGTCGTCAAAGTTGAGAGTCGTTTTCATACAGAAAGCTGTATCACTGTAGCCAGATTTCTGTCAACTTCTTTCCAATGAAAGAAGGTAGGCCACAAGTATCACGGGATCAAATCCCTACTGACAACGGGTTCTTGTTTTCGAATATGATCCGGAAGCTCTACGTCGCGCTGGGACTGGTGTCTCTGTCGATTGGATTCGCAGGGATCTTCCTTCCCCTGGTTCCCACCACCCCGCTGGTCTTGCTGGCCGCCTTCTTTTTCTCCAGAGGCTCGCCCCGGATTCACCGCTGGCTGCGAGCCCACCGGCGTTTCGGACCCATTCTGCGCGACTGGGAAAACGGGCAGGTGATCCGCCCGGGAGCCAAGGCCGCCTCGGTGGTGCTGATGTTCGGCCTGGTCGGCTACAGCGTCTGGTTCATGGTCCGCTCGCCCTACCTTCAGGCGCTGCTGATCCTCATCAGCCTCGGCGTGGCCCTGTTCGTTCTCAGCCGCCCCTCGACGCCCCCGCCACGCAGCCCCAGGTAGCCGCGCCCCGGTCCCGCGGTGCGGGTCATAGGTCAGACAAGCGCCGCTGCGGCGGATTTTGAGCTTGTCAAGGCTGAAGGAGGCGTGCCAAAATCTCCGGCGAGGACTTCAACCCGGATCGGGGCGCTTAACTCAGCGGTAGAGTGCCATCTTCACACGGTGGAAGTCACAGGTTCAAATCCTGTAGCGCCCACCATCCTTTTTCTCCCGAAATCCCTCATTCCAAAGCTCTCCCGCCTTCAGGCGCCCGCAAGGCAAGGCGCCTCGCCGCTGGCGGCCATGGGCGAACCGGGCGCCTTCCGACGGCGCCCGGCGCTCATTCGGGGGCGCCCGCTCCAGGGCCGGGAATTGCGTTGACAGCCTTTCGGGCCGCCCGTTAACATTTCTGGCTTTCTACCGGTCGCCTGCGCCCAGGCGGCCCTTGGCCATGACCTCCCAACTGCTCACGCCCGCCAATCAGATCACCATTCTGAGAATGGCCTTCATACCGGTGTTCGTCAACCTTCTGCTCTACAACCAGCTCGGGTGGGCCTTCTTCGTCTTCCTGCTGGCCGGGGTCACCGACGGCCTGGACGGCCTGATGGCCCGGTGGCTGCAGCAGAAGACCTCGCTGGGAGCCCTGCTGGATCCCATCGCCGACAAGCTGCTGCTGACCACCGCTTTCGTCGTCCTGTCCATCAAGGGCATGGAACTGCCCAACCTGATACCGCTATGGCTCACCATCCTGGTTCTCAGCCGGGATGTGTTCCTGATCGTGAGCACTCTCATCATTCTGTTGATGACCGGTCATCGCAACTTTCCTCCCTCCATTTACGGAAAGGCCGCCACGCTCATTCAGATCGTCACCCTGACCCTGGTGCTGCTATTCAACTACCTGGAGACCGTTCCCCAGTGGCTCTGGGTGCTTTACCCGGTCACGGGAGCCATTACGGTCTTCTCGGGATTCCACTACATTTACAGGGGAAAGAGAATGGTCTCCGAGGGACCGGCTCCGGCCTGAGCCCCGCGCGGAACCCGCTCCGCCCTTCAGCCATGCCCGAAAACAGGTCCATTACGGGAGTTGCCGTCGATAGGGTGGAAGACGGCTCCATCGCTCAGGAAGTGGGCATCGAACCCGGCGACCGCCTGTTGTCCATCGACCGGCGTGAAGTGGAAGACGCCCTGGACTTCCGCTACTTGAGCTCACAGGTCGATCGGGAGCTGACGCTCACGGTGGCCAAGAAATCGGGAGAGCTTTGGGACATCGAGATTGAAAAGGAGGAGGACGAAGAACTGGGTCTCGAGCTCGAGCCCATCCAGACCCGGATCTGCAAGAACAACTGCATCTTCTGCTTCGTGCACCAGCTTCCGCGCGGCAAGCAGGTTCGCCGCACCCTGAGGGTCAAGGACGAGGACTTCCGGCTCTCATTTCTGTTCGGCCATTACCTGACCCTCACCAATCTCTCCGAAAAGGACTATCGGCGGATTTTCGAGCAGCGGCTCTCGCCCCTCTATGTCTCGGTTCACGCCACCGAACCCGGGCTGCGCCAAACCCTGCTGCAGAACCGCAAGCCCGACGACCTGCTGGGAAACATCCGGCGCCTCATTCGGGGCGGCATCCGGCTGCACACCCAAATCGTGTTGATACCGGGGATCAACGACGGGGTCCACCTCGAGAGAAGCATCGCGGATCTGCTGGAGTTCCATCCCCACGTGATGACCCTGTCGATCGTCCCGGTCGGACTCACGGCCCACCGCCGGGGGCTGCCGAGATTGACGCCGGTCGACGCCGACTACGCCCGCAAGACCATTGCCCACGTCTCCTCCATCCAGGAGCGCATTCGAAGATCCCACGGCGCCCCGTTCTGCTTTCTGGGAGACGAGTTCTTCATCATGGCCTCGCAGGCCATTCCACCCCGTTCCCACTACGGGGATTTCCCGCTGGTCGAGAACGGCGTGGGCATGGTTCGGACCTTCCTGGACGACTTCCACCGGGAGATGGAAAACCGGTGGGAACCCCCCAAGGCTTCGATTCGCGGGACGGTCGCGACCGGCAGGATCTTTCATCCGATCCTGGAGGACTGCATCGATAGAATGAACGCCGTTCTGGGAACCGACCTGCGGTGCGAGCTGGTGGAAAACCGCTACTTCGGCGGCGGTATCACCGTGGCGGGTCTGCTGACGGGGTCGGATATTTTCGCCTGCCTGAGCGGCCGGGTCCACGGAGACTTCGTCGTCATTCCCTCGGAGTCCATGACGGGGGAAGACGGCCTGTTTCTGGACGACTGGGTGCGGGCAGGTCTGGAGGAACGACTGGGTGTGCCGGTTCGAGGCGGCGGCTTCCACCTGAACGAATTCTTCGAGGCTGTCCTGCAGGGCGCGGGGGCAGGAATGGAGGCAAGCCCCGCCGGGACCGGCCCCTGAATCAGGATTCGAAGACGCTGTGCTTGAATCCTCGCTTGGCCTGGTTCAGGGCCGAATGAATGCTGAGAAACTCCCCCACGTTCTCCATGGTCAACAGACCCGACAGGCGGCCGTTTCGGATCACGGGCATGGTGCGGCACTTGCACTTCTGCAGCCGGGCGAAAGCCAGCTCCAGCATTTCGGTGGCCTCCACCATCTGAAAATCCCGCCGCATCACCGTGGACACCGGGGTGCTCAAGCCCTGCTTGGCCAGGGCGACCAGCAGGTCGGACCGTGTCAGGACTCCCACCACCCGGTCGCCCTCAACCACCGGAAAGTCCTGCTGAGAGCCCGCCAGAATCTCGTCCACCGCCTGGCCCAGGGAATCGTAGGGAGAAAGCGCGCGAAACTGGGTGACCATGGAATGGCTGACCGGAATCCCGCCCAGGGCCGACCTCATCCCCACCAGGGAGGCTTCCTGCCGGGCGCCCATCCAGACGAACAGGGCCACAAACAGCAGGAAGGGATTCCAGGAATAGAGTCCAATGAATCCAAACAGAAAGGCCATGCCCTGGCCGAGGCCGGAGGCGATCCGGGTGGCCCGCAGGGTGTCCATTCTCATGGCCAGCAGGGCCCGCAACACCCTGCCGCCGTCCATGGGGAAGGCCGGCAACATGTTGAAACCGGCCAGAATCAGGTTGACCGCCATCAGAATCGGCAGAAACGACCCGAACGTGAGTTGATCGAAGGCGACGCGATCCAGAGCGCCCCACTGATTGGCTGCCGTCAGCAAGGCGGCCAGCGCCAACGCAATGACGATGTTGACGGCCGGGCCGGCCAGCGCCACCCAGAGTTCCTGCCAGGGGTCTTCCGGCATCCGCTCCAGCCGGGCCACTCCCCCGATGGGCAGGAGCGTGATGTCCCGGGTGGCGATCCCGTACCTGCGGGCGGTCAGGGCGTGACCGAACTCGTGCAGCACGATGCAGGCGAACAGGGCAAGGATGAAGAGGACACCCGACAGGGCCGCGCCCGGACCTCCCGCCTTCCAGTGGACAATGGCGAAATAGCCGACGATCAGCAGAAAGGTCGCATGGATATAGACCCCAATGCCCGCGTATTGGCCGATTTTCCAGGACCACTTCATGGGAATCCCGTTCCCTGCTGAGGATCTTCGCCGGCGCTGTTTGGCCGCACTGTCGGGCGCCGTCGGGCGCCGCCGGCCACCACCGGTAAAACACCATTTTAGACGCGTCGGGGGCGATTCGCCAGCCGGTGAGCGGCCGTGGCGGGGGATAACTGCAAGGAATGGGTAAACCCGGAAGTCTCCGTCCCTTGAGAGCGGCGGCGGGCTCGAATGCCGTTGGCGGGTGAAGGGGCTTGTGTCAGAATTGAGACCCTTTACGGGGTGGAAGAAATTGCGAAACGAGGTCAAGCGCCAATGAAACTCAAGAACAAGGTCGCCATCGTCACCGGTTCATCTCGCGGGATCGGCCGCGCCACAGCCATCGAGCTGGCCAGGAACGGCGCCGACGTCGCCGTCAACGCCTACAGCCATCCGGAGGAGGGGCGCGAAGTGGTTCGGGAAATCCAGGGGCTGGGACGCCGCTCCTTCCTGTTTCAGGGAAGCGTGGCCGATCGGGCCCAGGACGAAGCCATGGTTCGGGAGACGGTGGAGAGGCTGGGGCGGCTCGACATCATGGTCGCCAACGCGGCCTACAGCATCCGCAAGCCCTTCCTCGAAATGGAGGTCGAGGAGGTGGAGAAGACCTGGGGCGTGACGCTGTGGGGCGTCTTCCACTGTTGCCAACTGGCCGCCCGCCAGATGGTGAAGCAGGGGGACGGCGGCAGCATCGCCATCGTGAGCTCGGTGCACGCCTTTCGGCCCTACGCTCTTTCCACCGCCTACAACGGCGCCAAAGCCGCCATCAACCACATGTCGGCGACCTGGGCGGCGGAGTTGGCCCAGCACAGGATCCGGGTGAACGTTCTGGAGCCGGGCTGGATCGATACTCCCGGAGAACGCGCCTACGCCTCGGACCGGCAGATCGAGGAACGGGGCAGCAAGCTGCTGATGGGCCGGCTGGGCACCTCCGAAGAGATGGCCAGGGCCGTCCTGTTCATGGTTTCGGAAGAGGATTCTTCCTACATGACCGGAAGCTGCCTCCGGGTGGATGGAGGATTCGTGCTGCCAAAGCCGTGATCAGTGGTCAGTGGTCATTGGTCAGTGGTCAGTGATTGGCAGTTCCACCGCCCCTCCGGGCGGATCATTCAAGGAGAAACGACCCATCGTTTTGATGAATTTGAACCACAAATGAACACGAATAGACACGAATTCAGATGGACATCCGTCAACGAAAAGCGGCACCAAAATGCTTCCGCAATTTGGCTACGTCGGCATCAAATCGTGTCCTTCCTCGATAACCCTCAGGCAATCGATTGTCGCCCCCACCAATAGACAAATCATCCGAGCTTTTTTCAAAATTCGCAGCGGGGCAGGACATTTTGTCGGCGAACATGATGTTCTGCCTCTTTCAATTCCGGGTGCGACCTGGTGAGCAATGAGGATTAACCACAATAAGCACAAAAGTCACAAAACGAATCTTCTGAACAGGTCGAAGGTCGTCTGCCGGATCTGATCACACAAAGCCCGAATGCCTTGGTCGTTTCTCATGGTTCTGCTCTTTTTGTGTTTTTGTGCCTTTTGTGGCTATTCCCGGTAAACGCCGTGCTGCCGAATTTTGCGATAGGCTCATCACTCGGTCTATTGGTGTTCATTCGTGTCCATTCGTGGTTCGTCGTTCTCCCTCGTGGATTTAGAGTTAAGGTCTCCTACCATATGGTGAAGCATGACGAATAACGACCGTTCCGATTCCTCGGAAACAACTCCTGACACCACCGCCAATCTGCCCGAGCAGCAGGAGCTGGGGGAGCTGACGCCGGCCATGGAGCGCCGCAACGGCGTCCTCTTCTTCTGCTCCTACGTGCTGATCTACCTGGCCGCCCCGGTGACCTATATCGGCATTGTGCAGGCGGCCCTGTGCGACAAGCTGGGCGCCAGCTACGCGGTCGCCAGTTTGCCCGCCTCCCTCCACCTGCTGGGCGGGCTGGGGCCGCTGATCTGTTCCTGGCTCATCCCCTACCGCCTGGAACGGGCCACCGTGGTCTGGTCCTACGGCATCAGCACTGCCGTTCTGGCCGCGGTGGGGACCACGCTGCTGCTGCCCTTCTCCAACGCGGTCCGCATCGGGGCTCTGCTGGCCCAGGGCCTGATCCAGGGCGTTTCCAATTCGGTGGCCCACGCCTTCGGCTTCCAGTGCCTGCGCCGCGGCACCACCACGCCCGGGCGGGCCAGAATCTTCGGCATCGCCTTCGGGTTCACTCCCCTGGCCGCGGTGGTCGGCTCCCTGGGCGCCCAGTTCGTTCTGAACCAGGGACTTCCCTTTCTGGAATATCCGCTGGACTTCGCCTTCCTTTACGGAATCGGCGTGCCCTGCATGGCCGCCGTCGCCTTTCTCAGCAGCCGCTACCAGCTCGTTCCGGTCGAGGAAAAGGAGCGGCGCCCGCCCTTGCTGCCCTATCTCCGGCGCAGCGTCGGGGCCTTCTTCTCCTACCGCCCGCTGGCCCTGACCTGGATCGCCTACGTGCTCTGGTACTTCTCGCTATCGTCCATGCCCAACCTCTCGCTCTACACCAGGGTAGCCATGGGAAGGGAGCCCAAGGAGTTTTCGGGACTGGTGATGGCCCTTCGCTTCGGATTCAAGTCGGTGGCCGGGTTCCTGCTGGGATTCCTGGCGCTTCGCAGGGGAATCCGCTCTCCGGTGACCACCACGGTCCTGCTGGTGGGAGCCGGGATCGCCTGGGCCTGGCTGGCGCCGGGCTACGGCTACCTGCTTTCCTTCGGGCTGCTGGGTGCGGGAGAACTGGGAGGCGCCTATCTCCCCAACTACGTGGTCAGCATCTCGCCGGCGGCCGAGGGAGCCCGCAACATGTCGGTCATGGCCCTGGCTCCGCTGGCCTCTAGCGTGGCTCCCGCCACCCACGGAGCCCTCACCGACGGATTCGGATTCACCGCCAGCTTCGGCTTCGCCATCGCCACCATCCTGGCGGCGCTCTGGCTGGTGTTCCGGCTGCCCGTCATCAGACCCGCCAAGCCGAAGGGCTGAGACAACCGAGCATTCAGTACTGGATGGGCGAGTCCTCGAAGTTCCGGTGGTGGCGGTAGTCGATGTGGCAGTCCACGTCCACCACGCTGACGGGTCCGCTGATCTTGGGATCGCGCTTGACCAGGGTCACCCCGACCTGGTTGGCGCCTTTCCTGGGGAAGTGATCGGGAGGCAGGTGGTATTCCAGAATGTAGCCGTAGGGCCCGATGGCCATGTTCTTCAGAATCCTGAAGTGCAGGTCGATGTCGTTCCTGATGGCGTCCGGCAGAGTGCGGCCGTTGAGGCTGACGGCCAGCTTGTCCAGGGAGGGCTCGATGGAGGTGACCCGGACCCGCAGCCGCACCGACTCGACCCTGTCCAGAGCCTGCCAGCGGGGCAGGTCGTCGGCCACGGCCAGGGGCAGGTTTACGGGTTTCCCTTCGGGCAGTGTCTGGGGCAGGATGGGGTCCTGAATCGGGAACAGGGGCTGGGGGTCGCCCGTGCTGCGGGCCAGGGAACGGACCCGGTAGTTCTTGTCGGCGGTGGCCAGCAGCTCGGGCTGCCCCAGCAGGCGGAGAGTCTCATACTCCGCCGACGTCCAGGGCCAGCCGTTCGGCACCCAGCCTCCGCTGCTCAGCCCGAACCCGTCGGCCCCCTTCTCGTAAGCCAGGGCCGCCGCGCCCCAGAGCATGGGAGCCGTCGCCGTGCTCTCCAACTGACGGCCCAGGTAGGTGGTGATCCCGGCCAGCACCCGGCAACCGGTTCCCCGGGTCAGCTTCACGGCGGCGGACAGGTCCAGGTCCTGATCGAACAGGAGCACGTTGTTCCTGGGAGTCTCCTTCTTGTAGGGACTCATGCAGACCAGGCCGTCCACCAGTTTTTCCGACACCCAGGTCTCCACTTCGAATCCGGGAATCTTCCACATGGAGGGAGGACCCGAGGGGATCCGAACATAGACCCGCTTGCGCCGGCCTTGAGACTGCTCGGCCTTGCGGGCCGCCTCCCTGATGTCCCGGAGCCACTGCGTCAGGACGGGAGCCAGTCGATCCACTTCGCCGAAACGGCAGAAGGGGCCGAATTCGTTGTCCAGCGAGAAGTCCAGCTCGACCCCGTCGGATTCGTAGCGGGTCAGCAGTTCCTCGAAAATACGGAACCGCTCCCGGCGCACCTCGGCGTGAAGAAAGTTGAGCCGCCCGGCGCCGAACATGCGTCCCAGCAACTGCGCTTGGGGATGATCGTCCTCACCCACGTAGAACTGGGGATTGTCGAATACGAATTCGGATTTTCTGCCGTAACCCCGCTCCGACTCCTCGCCGCCCCCGATGATGCAGACCGGACAGGTGGGAATGAACCAGATCCCCTTCTGGTGGCAGCGCTCGGCCAGGATGCGCATGGGGTCGTTGCCGTCGGCCACCAGCTGGTGGAGATTGCGGGAGGCGCGGTAGAAGATGGGGTGGACCCAGACGTCCACGTTGTCGCCCCACTTGGCAGCCACTTGGCTGCCGTACTGGACGGCGCCGCCCTCCAGTCCCGCCGAATAGAGCAGGGTGTCCACCCCGCTGTCGACAAGCTGGTCCACGGCATAGGTCAGATCGGCAGCCTCCAGCGGCGGTGCGAACTGATAGAGTCCGGAGTAGTGGCGCCCGTCGTCATAGAAGAACACCCTGGGTTCGCCCGCCTTCCCCTCCCCAGAGGCTCCCTGGCGGCGCATTGCGGCCGAAACCGCGGCCCGCGGGGCCAGGGCGGCGCCGGGGGCCGCCATGCCCAGAGCTTGCAAGAAATGTCTGCGCTTCATGGTTGGTCATCCTTTCCGAAACCTTCTATTACCCAGTAAATGGAGTATGCTATGCTTGCCCCATGAACATAGACACCATCGCGATCATCGTCGCCATTGTGGGAGTGGGTCTTGCCCTTTGGCGTGCGATGGACAGCCGATACAAAGAGCTTCGTGAAGACATCAAGGCCCTGGATGCCCGGTTCACCTCCCGGATCGACGCCCTGTATCAGGCGTTCTTCAGCCGCAGAGACCCCGCCGCGTAACGTCGGCCTCCCTCCCTCATAGATTTCCGCGCACTCAATACTCGATGGGCCGCGGCTCGAAGTGCCGGTGCAGCCGGTATTCGATGGAGCAGTCCACGTCCTGGATCTCGAACAGCAAATCCACCTCCGGGTCCTTCTCCAGCAGGGTCACCTTGACCACGTTTACCCCGGGCCTCGGGTAATGCTCGGGAGACAGCCGGTACTCGTAGATCTGACTGCCCTGGTAGGCCACTCCCTCCTTGATGAAGCGGTAGTTCAAGTCGGTGATCTGCAGCATGGAGTCGGGCAGCGCCTTGCCGTTGAGCTCGATGCCGAGCCGGTTGAGGGAGGGCTCCAGGTTGTTGATGCGGACCCTGAGCCTTGCAGACCTCAGCCGGTCCAGGGCGTGCCAGCGGCGGAGATCGTCAGCAACGCGCAGCGGCACTTCCTGGGGCTTTCCCACTTCGAGCGGCTTGGGGAGCACGGGATCGAATCCCGGCAGGCCCGATCCGAAGTTCCCGGGATTGCGGGGCTGGTCGCGCACGTGGTAGATCTTGTCGGCGGTTTGCAGCAACTCCGGGGACCCCAGTGGGCGCAGCGCGTCCTCCATGTGCTTCAGGAAGGCCAGTTGCTGGCTTCGGACCATGTCGTTGATTCCGAATCCGGCCGCTCCCTGGTGGTAGGCGTTGGCGGCCGCCGCCCACAGCAGCCGGGCGGTCGGCTTGTCGTCCCGCCGCTTCTTCAGGGTGGTCCCACACTCGACCAGAAGCCGGCAGGAGGTCCCCCGGGACAGCGAAACCAGCTTGGAAATATCGATGTCCTGGTCGAAGACTTCCGGGTCGGTCGAGGCGCAGATCAGCCCGTCCACCAAACCCTCCGCAATCCATTCGGGCACCTCCAGGCCCGCGGCCTGCCAGGCTCGTGGGTTGGCCGGGATTCGCATGTAGACCCGCTTGCGCCGGCCCTGCTCCCGCTCGGCCCTCTCGGCAATGGCCTTCAGGTCGCGCAGCCACCGGGTGAGCAGGGGCGCGCAGCGGCCCACCTGGTCGAAGCGGCAGATGGGAAGCACCTCGGAGTGCACCTCCACCCCGTCGGTGCTGTAGCGGGAGAGCAGTTCCTCGAAGATGCGGAGACGCTCTTCCCGCACTTCCGGATGGATGAAGTTGAGCCGGACGGGAGAGATGTGCCGGGCTCTGGGGTCGTCATCCCGACCCACCCGCAGGTGGTCGCTGTCGAGCACGAAGTCGGAGAGGCGGCCCGTGCCCCGGGCCCGCTCGTCAGCCCCGGCGCCGAGGTTGAGGTGGGCGCTGGCGAAGAACAACATGCCCTTTTCGTGGCAGCGGTCGCAAAAGAGCTGGGGGCGGTCCCAACCCTCGCGCACCAACTGGCGCACATGCAGGCCGTCGCGATAGTTCACCGCATGGTTCCACTTGCGCACGTTGCTGCCGTGCATCTCCCCGACCTTGGTGTCGTAAATGCACATCCCGCCGCGGGGGGCCAGTTGGAAGATGAGGGTGTTCACCGAGGTTCCGGCAACCAGGTCCACCGTCTTGGTCACGTCCGCCCTGGTCAGGGGCGGCGCGATCCCCGACATGTGGTGAAAGTCCTCCCGCAGGAACACGCGCGGCTCGTCCGGCGCCGGACCGTCAACCTGGCGCCCGGCAGACGAGCTTCCCGCGACTGTCACCATAGATACGGGCGCTGCGGCGCCCACCCTCTGCAGAAACCGCCTGCGATTCAGCATGATGTCTCACCTTTCCTGGGAAACGAGGCTCAGCCGGTCTCGGCGTCGACGTCGCCGACGTAGGTATTGGACAGCTTGGCGTAGTCCTCCCGGACCGGACTGAAGATGTCCAGCGCCCGCACGGGTCCGCCCACCGCCACGGCCTTGTGGTAGACGTTGGGGGGAACCAGGAACATCGACCCCGCCTCGCAGACCCGGGTCTGGTTTCCGATCGTCATCTTCAGCTTGCCCTCCAGCACGATCCCCCCCTGCTCGTGGGGATGGTTGTGCAGAGGCACGGTGGCGCCCTCCTCGATCTCCAGGTAGGAGAGCATGAGATTCTTGCCGTAGGGGGTACGGAGGCGGACTCCGGGCTGAAGCTCCAGGGCCGGAAGCTCCTTGATGTCGATAAAGGGCATGTCGTCTTCTCCTTCGTGGTTATCTCTTTTGTTTCAGACAATGTTCGCTCAGCCGCCCAGGGCCTGGTGCACCTCGTCCAGCCACACCACCATCTCGGCGGTGGCGTCGTTGCTGCTCATCTGGCCGAATTTCCAGCAGCCGTCCTCGGCCTGAGAGGCCAGCAGATTGTCGCCCACCCGGGTCGCCATCTCCGCGTATTTCCGCTCACCGGTCAGGGTGTAGAGGTTGGAGGCGGCCCAGGCCACCTTTCCGGCCCGCAGGCTCCTGAAGTTGAAATCGCTGGCGATCTCGGCCAGCCTCAGGTAGTCGGTCGCCAGCCGGAGCCACTCCCCCTGCCCGGTCGCCTTGTAGAGGTTCGCCAGGAAACCGGCGGCGATACCCGGATGAAAGAAGTATTCGTCCCGCTCGGCGGAGGCGTTCAGCACGAAACGGATCTCTTCCTCCGGATCGAAGTTCGTCTGGAGGCCGCCCGCGCGGCTGTAGACCGAATAGAGCTGCTCCGGGTAGTTGGGCTGCAGCCCCATCAACCGCTTCATCCAGCGGCCGACTCCGAGGCTCTCCCGCATCCGGCCGGTGTAGAGGGCGGCCTGGCCCCCTCCACTCACCACCCACAGATCCTGCAGCACCCGCGCGGTCCTCTGGATGGGGCTGGAAAAGAAGCCGCCGCTCTCCTCGTCGTAGAAGCGCAGCACGAAGTCCATGCCCCTCTGAGACAAGTCGAAGTGCCCCTGGCGGTGGGCCGCGATGATGACCCAGATGTTGTAGTAGATGTAGTAGTACCCGTCGGTTTCCGGCAAGCGGGGCCCGAAGTCTCCGTCCCGGCCCTGGCCGTGCCGCCGAATCCAGTCCAGCAGGCGGTTGGCCTCGGCGCTGGCCCCGCTGACCATCAAGGCCAAGGGAACCTTGTAGTAGTCCGCCAGCCCGCGTTCCGGCGAACCGAAGCCCCCGTCCGGCCTCAACTGTCGCATCAGAAAGCGGCAGCCTCTGTCACGGCCCTTTCGGAAACGGTCCCTGGATTCGGCTGGTGGCTCCATGCGGCATCACCTCAAGCGTCACCCTTGGCGGAGCGGGCTCCTTCAGATCAGGTCCTGCCAGCAGGTCGGGTCCACCAGGGTCCGGTCGGACAGAGCCATCCCCGCCATGGCCGGCATCACCGCCTGCGGCAGCGGGCCTCGGGAAAGGCAGGAAACGTTGGACTCCAGCTCGGCCTCATTCTTCAGGCCCATCAGGACCGACGAGATCTCCGGCAGGGAAAGGCAGAATCGCAGGGCGGCCTCGGCCAGACCGTCCACCTCCGGACCCAGGACCTGGAGGATCTTCGAGGTATGCTCCCGAAGCGGAGCCAGCCTCTCGGGCAGGAAATCGATCTGAGGCGTGAGCACTCCCCTCAAGAATGCGGACCGCACAACGACCCCCACTCCCTTGCGGGCGGCTTCCGGAAAGACTCGCCGCCTCATTTCCTGGTTGAGCAGACTGAAGGGAACCTGCAACACCTGGAACAGCGGGTCTTTCAGGACCGCCAGGGCGTCCTCCTCCCCGTAGCAGGTGGCGCCAGCCAGCCTGATTTTCCCCTGGGACCGGGCTTCCTCCAGCGAATCCCGGATGGCGGACTCTCTCAACATCTTCTCGGTGGCGTTGTGGATATAGAGCAGGTCGATGGAATCCGTCCGTAGGGCCCGCAGGCTGGATTCAATCGAGCCGAACACATGGCCCCGCTGCGCAGCCGCCTCCATGTCGACGACCGGACCATTGAATATCACCTTGCTGGAGATCCGAGGCCTGGGAGACAGGTCCTCGAGAGCCCGTCCGATCACCTCCTCGCTGTCGCCATAGGCCCGAGCCGTATCCAGCCAATTGATCCCCCGATCCACACAGCGGTGAATCAAGCGGATCGAGTCCCGAACGGCAGGCCGGGAATACTGAGGCGAGCCCTTGAACCCGTAGTCCAGGCCGATCTCGGCCGTTCCCAGCGACACCTCGGAGGCCGTCAACCCGGTATTGCCCAGCTTGCGAAGTCTCATGGCCGGCCGCGATCTCAAGCCCCGGCATCGCTCCGGGACTGCTCCTCAGGAAGTGGGTCGGTGCGCCTGCGGCTTGCCGAAGAAGAGGACGACCCTCAGGGGCGAAGTCCCGTTGTTCTCGAAGCCGTGGGGCACCCCCGCAGGCACCAGGACGGCGTCCCCGGCGGCGACCTCCAGGGGGTCGTCTCCAATCCACATCCTCCCCCGGCCCTGGGTGAAGTAGTAGATCTCCTCCAGAGCTCCCTCTTCCTGGTGGGTGTGTGTGCCTTCGCTGGTCCCCGGATCGAGTTCCCAGACGTGGAAGCGCGTCCCCAGGCGGCTCTCGCCGTCAAAGAAGGACCGCACCCGAATGGCGCCCCGGCCCTCATGGACGCCCTCCACCCGTCGGACCCCGGTCGAATCGTTTTCCTTGAAGTACATGGTCGATGTGAACCCCTTGAGGCTTGCCCGCCTATCTCACCAGGGGACGTCATCATGGCGCAACAATGCGGGCCAAAGGCGAGAAATTGTAACAGAGTGCCGTCAGAAAACTCAATTTGGAGAAAGCAATCGACTTCCCGCTGGCCTACCGGTTCCGATCTCCTTAGAATGGAGCCTTTCGTTGCCCCGTCAGGAACCAGGAGGTTCGCGATGCCCTTGACCAGCGACACTTTGAAAGGCATGTGGGCCGGGATGCCGGTGCCCTGGACCGCCCGGGACCAGGTGGACGAGGAGGCCCTGCGGGAGAACGTGCGGCGGATGTGCCGGGCCGGCGCCCACGGGGTGTACACCCATGGGACCACCGGAGAGTTCTATGCTCAGACGCCGGAGGAGTGGCGGCAGGTGGCGCGGGTCACGGTGGAGGAGTGCCGGCCGTTCGGAACCCCCACCCAGGTCGGATGCACCGCCCTCTGGACGGCAGAGGTTGTTCGCCGGGTTCGGTTCGCTCAGGAGATCGGGGCCGACGGGGTACAGATAGCCTTCCCCTTCTGGCTGGCTGTGTCCGACGCAGAGGCCGTCCGATTCCTCAAGGAGGTCACCGGCCAGGCGCCGGGGATGCCGGTGATTCTCTACAACACCGGACGTTCCAAGAAACCCTTGACCACAGACCTGCTCAAGCGCCTGCTGGATGAGGACCTCCCCTTGATCGGGTGCAAGGGAGTCGCCGGTCCCGACGAGGCCGCCGCCTTCCTGGACCTGGCTCCCGGGCTCAGGATCTTCGTGGGTGAAGACAAGCTGGCCGATTGGTGGCAGGCCGGGGTGCGCGGCTCCTACAGCTCCCTGGTCTATGCCTGCCCCAAGCTGATGCTGCGCTACTTTCAGCTCTGTGAAGAGGGCCATCCCGAGGCGGTCGAGATCGGCAAGGGGCTGCAGCGCCTCTGGGAGGAGTTCGTGGTTCCTCTCCTGCAAGAAGGCTTTACCGATACCGCCTTCGACCGCACCTTCGCGGCGGCGACCGGATTCCTGACCGGGGAACTGCTTTCCAGCCGTCCTCCCTACCGTGCGGCCTCCCGGGGTGACGTGGACCGTTTCCGGCAGATCTGCCTGAGAGTCTTTCCCCGCTTTCTGGAGGAAAGCCGGGTGGCGGCCCCGGCCGGCTGAGGGGCTCCCCGGCGGCCTGCAACACCCCGGTTTCGCCCCGTATGATCCGCCCGGCAGGGCAGGGGCGGAACTTATTTGAAACAAGAGAAAAAAGAGTAATCCACGAAGGCACACGAAGGACGACGAAGGGCCACTATGCGAGACGGACCTGCTTCAACGGCGCGCACTGCCACTAAGGATTATTAACATCGATGCACAGGATATACAGGATCAGGATATACAGGATTTGGTCTTCAGAGTCTGGTGTCCTGAAATCCCGGGCATCCGCAATCCCGGACCGGATCATCGCCCGAGCTGGCTTCTGGTGCAGGAAGCTCTCGTCCTGTTAATCCTGTGCATCCTGTGCATCGATGTTCAATTTATAGTCCTTCTCGATGGATCTCCGCGTCGCGTGCGGCCGGGGACTTGTCTGAAACCACCCGGTTTCATCCTGTATGATCCGCCCTGCCGTCTGGGGCGGGGGCCGGGCTAACCAGCAACAATGAAGAACATGAATAACCCTCGACCGGCCGGTTCCTTGGGATCGGTTCGCGTCCGCCTGGATTGGGAGGGGTCGAGAGCCGGCTCGTCCGACCCCGGGTTTCGGCGGACTGTCCCGATCTCCCGGCTGGCGGTCTGGCTCGCGCTGGCAGCCCTGACGCTTTCGAGCGCCCAGGCCCGGCAAGCCCCGCCAGAAACCCGGACCTCCAGCTACGCCATCCAGGTCGAGCTCCTGCCCGAAGAGCGCCTGCTCGAGGGAAACCAGGTGGTGGAATGGCGCAACGCCACCGGGAAGCCGGCCGGCGAGCTGTGGTTCCATCTCTACTGGAACGCCTGGCTGAACAACCGCAGCACCTGGCTGCGGGAGGATTCCCTGCGCTCCAGGCCTCGTTCCTCCCTGCGAAACCCGGGTCCGGGTGACTGGAGCTACAGCCGGGTGGAATCGCTGAAGGTGGAGGCCGGCGGGCCCTTCCAGGAATCGGACCGCACGTCCGCCATGGTCTTCGCTTCCCCGGACGACGGCAACCCGGATGATCGGACCGTGCTGGTGGTTCCCCTGGAGCGGCCGGTGCAGCCCGGCGAGACCATCAGGGTCTCCATCGGCTGGAAGGCCAAGATCCCGCGCACCTTCGCTCGAACCGGCTTCCGCGGCAACTTCTTCTTCATCGCCCACTGGTTTCCCAAGCTGGGAGTCTTTCAGGCCGACGGTTCCTGGAACTGTCACCAGTTCCACGCCGCCACCGAGTTCTTTTCCGACTACGGGAACTACGACGTGCGCATGACCGTCCCCACCGATTGGAAAGTCGGCGCCACCGGCGTGGAGCTGGGGGTGACCGAGAATGCCGGCGGCACCTCCACCCACCGCTACCGGCAGGAGGACGTCCACGACTTCGTCTGGACCACCAGCCCCGACTATCGAGAGGTGCGCCGCCGCTTCGACCACCCCGGGCTCGATCCGGTCGATATTCGCCTGCTCTATCAGCCCGAGCACCAGGGCCAGGTGGACCGCCACTTTCGGGCCACCGAGGAGGCCTTGAAGTACTACGGACTCTGGTTCGGGGAGTATCCCTACGGTCACCTGACGGTGGTGGATCCGGCCTGGAGAAGCGGGGCTCGGGGCATGGAGTATCCCACCCTCTACACCTGCGGAACCCGCTATTTCAGCCCCTTCGGCGGCGGGGCTCCCGAAGGCGTCACCATCCACGAGGCCGGTCACCAGTTCTGGTACGCCCTGGTGGGCAACAACGAATTCGAGCACGCCTGGCTGGACGAAGGCATCAACACCTTTGCCACGGCCCGGGTCTTCGAGGCCGCCTACGGCAAGAGGGCCCCCGTGTACCGATTCTTTCGGGGCTTTTTCCCGGTCATGATCCCCGAGATCCAGGCGGGGCGCATCCAGAACAGCCGACGCCACCGGTTCCTGGCGGTGGCCCGAGGCGAAATCCAGGCCACGCCCACCTACCTCTACCATCCCTCCACCGCCGGAGCCACCAGCTACACCAAGACCGCCCTGTGGCTGCTGGCCCTGGAGCGTCGCCTGGGATGGGATGTCCTGAAACGGATCCTCTCCACCTTCTTCGAGAACTCTCTTTACCGCCACCCCGGTCCGGGAGACTTCTTCCAGGTGGCCAATCGGGTTTCGGGCCAGGACCTCGGCCCCTTCTTCGAGCAGGTCTTTCACCGGGACAAGGTCTTCGACTACAGCGTCGAGTCGGTTTCCAGCGTGAAGGTGGAAACCAGGGGCTACGTCGACAAGGACGGGCAGTTCCTCTTGCTGGCGGAAGCGTCCGACGCCCAGGATTCGGAAAAGACGTCCGCCCTGTACGAAACGACGGTGCTTCTCCGGCGACTCGGGGACGGCATCCTTCCTCAAGACGTGCTGTTGCGATTCGAGGACGGCGAGAAGTTCAGAACGCGGTGGGACGGCAAGAACCCCTGGAAGCTCTACCGGCTGGTCAAGCCGTCCAAGCTGGATTACGCCGCCGTGGACCCCGACTTGACCAACCCGCTGGATGTCGACTTCACCAACAACAGCCGCCGGCTGGAGCCTCAAGCCAACCTGCCCGCCACCAAGTGGGCCCTCAAGTGGCTGATCTGGCTGCAGGACTACCTCCAGACCGTGGTGTCTCTACTGTAGGAGACCGTCGCTCATGGACGCGCGCACTCATTTCCTTGCCGGCTTGAGGCTGGTTCTGCGCACGCCGTCGCTGCTGGCCTGGGTCTATTTCACGACTCTGGTGGTGGCTTTTCCCCTGGCCCTGGCCATGAAGCACCTGCTGCAGGGTTCCTTTGAAGGCAGCCTGGTGGAAGACAACCTGCGCCGGGGCTTCGACCTGTCCTGGTACGAGGAATTCGCCGCCGGCAGTTCCGGACTGGGAAAGACCTTCGGGCCCCGGGTGGTGGGAATCCTCCCCGTGCTGAGCAACCTGGAGCGGCTGCTGGACGGAAAGCTGCACCAGGTCGACCCCGCGGTGGCCGGGGCCGGCATTGTGATGGTGCTGGCCTGGTCCCTGCTGCTGGGCGGAATCCTCGGCCGTTTCGCTCATGAGGAGGAACCGCACTCGCGGAGCGGCTTCCTGGCCCGGGGAGGACTTTTCTTCTGGAGGTTCCTGCGCCTGTCGGCGATCTCGGGACTGCTCTACTGGGGGATCTTCCGGGGCATCGGACAGCCCCTGCACGGCTGGATCGAAACCGCCACCCGGGACGCCACCGTGGAGCGGACGGTCATCATCTACACCGTCCTGGCTTACGCCCTGGTGGGGCTCTTGTTCCTGGCGACCCAACTGGTGCTGGACTACGCCCGGATCTCCCTGGTGGTGGAAGAACGGCGCAGCGTCCTGCTGGCCCTGTTTCGAGCCATGGGTTTCGTCAAGGACCACCACCGCGCCGTGCTGGGCCTCACCCTGCTGCTGGCCGCGGCCGCCCTCCTCTGGTTCCTCGCCTACGCCTGGCTGGCCCCGGGACCCAACCAGTCCACCTGGACGGCGGTCCTGCTGGCGTTCTCGCTCGGCCAGGCCTACCTGCTGGGACGGTGGATGCTCAAGCTCTGGTTCCTGGCAAGCCAGACCCGCCTGTTTGCTTCCTCACTGCCCCAGGCTCCGCCGGCCGAAGAGTGGGAGGAACCCCCAATGGAGAACAATCCAACCGCAACCTACTGAGCCGGTCCGGCGCGGTGGAGATTTCGGCGCTATCCGAAGTTACACCCGCTCGGCCACCATCCACTGCATCCCCCGGCGGGGCGCCTTCCAGCGAAAGGGAAGTCTGCCGGGCTCGGTGAGATAACACTGGATCTCGCCTGAGGTCGACGGGTGCATGACGCAGAGATGGAGGCCGTCCTTCCAGGTGAAGGGCCACCGGGGCGGGCCGGCCACCACCAGGTCGCAGTTGGACAGCACCTGTCCATCCTGGATCAGCGGTTGCATGGTGCTCAGGAAAGAGATGTGCTCCGGCCCCCGGAGGTCATCGCTCCCCAATCCGAAGAGTTGCCGGATGCCCACCTGCAGCGTCCGCCCCCGCCTGACCAGTTCCTTCAGCTCTTCCAGGTCACCGAACAGGGGCTGCCCCCCGGCGTCGTGCTCGTAGACCAGCCTCCAGCGGTCGCAAAAGAACCAGCGGTAGATTCCATAAGGGTAGTCGGCGCTCTCGTCGAGAGTCCGATGGTCCAGCATCCACTTGAGGAGGGAGAAACGACCCGAGAGGTCGTACTTGAACAGGCAGAAGTAGGGTTGCTCGGCGACCTTGCCGCGATGCACCAGGGAGTGGTGGTGGGTCATGAGGCCGGCAAAGGCGTCGCCTTCCCCGGCGTAGGTCTGTTGGAAGTAGAGGGTCTCCTCGTAGTGCTCGGTGGTGAGGTAAAGGCGAAGGTCGGCGCCCCGCCGGACGGCCGCCGCCAGTTCTCCCGGAGAGCCTGAAACGACCTGACGATCGGCATTTTGCTCCAGCCCCAGCACCCAATCACCAGCCACGGCATTTGCGTCTGCATCTGTACAAACGGTATACATTGGGACTCTGGTTACACCCGCATGGATTCGAGCTTGGGAGGACGGTCAAATGGCGCAGGTAAACTTCCGAATGAAAGACGAGCGTCTTGCGCTCATTGATCGAGCGGCAGCGATTCGGGGCGTAACACGCACCGAGTTCGTGCTGCGGTCGAGTGAAGCGGCGGCGATTGAGACGTTGAATGAGCGTCCCGTCATTGCGCTCGATGACGAGGCCTACGATGCCTTCGTTGCCGCGCTCAATGCACCGGTAGAACCCAACGACCGCTTGAAAAAACAGTTTGCGCGCCAGCCGCTGTGGGAACGACAACCTCTCCGCAGCCGATCGACGACCGTTAGGACGTTTCGCGTTTCAACTCGCGTTTCAACTCCGGAATCTACAGCCTCAACAGTCGTCACCACTCCCGGTGATAGCCGGCCGTCCAGCCGCCGTCGACCACCAGCACGGCCCCGTTGACGTAGCTGGCTTCCGGGGCCGCCAGGAAGAGGACGGCATGGGCAATCTCCTCGACCCGGGCCGGCCGGCCCAGGGGAATGTGAGCAACGAGACTGGCGGCGTTTTCCGAGTAGGCCCCGTCGGGACCGTAGAAGAGGGCCTGGGTTCCTTGAGTCAGGGTGGACCCGGGCGCCACCGCATTCACCAGGATGCCTTGGGGGCCCAGCTCCAGGGCCATGGACCGGGTCAGGTTGATCACTGCGGCCTTGGCGGCCACGAAGGCGCTTTGCAGCCGCAGCGGAACCAGGCCCGCTGCCGAGCTGATATTGACGATCCTTCCCCCGGAATGCCTGAGAATGGCCGGAATGGCGGCCTGGCTGGCCACGAAGACACCGTTCAGATCGACGTTCACGATCCGCTCCCAGTCCCGGCTGGAAAAACGGTGGATGGGAACCCGGTCGCTCAGGGTGTTGATGCCGGCGTTGTTGACCAGGATCTGCAGGCCCCCCAGCCGGTCCTCGACTTCCGCCACTGCCCAGTCCATCTGCTTGCGATCCGAAACGTCCCCTTCCAGGGCCAGGCAGGTCCCGCCCGAGCGGCTCAGCTCACGGGCGGTGCGCTCATTGGTTTCCCGGTCAACGTCCACGCTGGCCACCCTGGCGCCGTTGTTCACCAACGACTCCGCAATGGCCCGGCCGATGCCTTGGGCCCCGCCGGTGACCAGGGCGACTTGACCGTTCAGGTCGACTTTCATCGCTACCGTCTCGCGTCCGGCTTCCAGCGTCGCTATCCTTCTTGTCTCGCCTTGGCGTGATCCCGAACCATGCCGCAAACCAGGTCGGCTCTCTCCACCATCAGACCGAAATCCACGCCGAACTGCAGCCAGTGGACCCCCTTCTCCATCCAGCGAATGCCCTGCTCCGGATCGGAGCCGATGGCGATTCCCACGTAGACGGAGCTGCGGCGAACCCGTTCGATGATGGACTCGATCACTGCCACCACCTCCGGATGGCCGGGATCGGCCATATGCCCCAGCGACCCCGAGAGATCGTTGGGACCGATCACCACGCTGGTCAGACCGGGGACGGCCACGATTTCATCCAGGTTCTCGACCGCCTCGGCCGTCTCGATCTGGACCACCGTCAACACCGATTGGTTGGCTCTCCGGCAATAGTCGGGTCCGCCGGTCCGAGTATAGTTGGTGGGGCGGCGGGGACCGTAGCCGCGAATCCCTTCGGGCGGGTAACGGCAGGCCGCCACCGCGTTGCGTACGTCCTCGGCGGTCCGAATCATGGGAAAGATGATGCCGTCGGCGCCCAGGTCCAGAACGGGCTTGACCAGCACCGGGTCGTTCCAGGGGACCCGCACCAGTGCGGTGGCTCCGGTGACCCGGGTGGCCACGATGTGTCCCTCGACCCTCTCCAGGGTCATGCCGTTGTGCTCGGTATCGATCCAGGCGAAATCGTAGACCTGGCAGAGGGCTTCGGTGATGGCCCCGTCGTTGAAGCTGATCCCCGCCCCCAGGCAGAACTGACCCTGCTGCAGCTTCTGCTTCAGCTTGTTGGCATTTTCCATGGCTTGGCGCTCTCCTTAGATTCACTCATTGCAGCGATGCGTAGCAGCTTCCTGAAAGGCGCTGTGAACCTAGCACGCTTGCCGGGGGCAGTCAACCGCGGCGGCCATGGGGCGTCATGGGGCCTCATCCGCGCCCAATTTGGGGTTGAGGGAGCCCAGCGAGAGCGATAGACTTAGGGATCAACGTCAGGGGCTTGTTCACCTTGCCGGGGCCGGGATGCGACCATGACCGCGCCCGCGCCGGTGAGGCGGGCGGTAGAACCCGGCAAGCCCGGACGGAATGCTTCCAGAGAGGTCGATTCATGAGAAGGAAGGCTGGCTTGAGGCTGGGATGGTTTTGCGGGATGGTGTCGGGCCTGGTCCTGGGGGCGGGAACGGGCGCCTGGGCGCAAGCTCCCGAGCCGGCGGCGGTGGAATTCGACCGCGACATTCGCCCTCTCCTGACCGACCGCTGCTACGCCTGCCACGGGCCCGACGAGGCGGCCCGCACCACCACACTGCGCTTCGACACCAGGGAGGGAGCCTTCGCCGACCTGGGCGGATACCGGGCCATCGTTCCGGGCGACCCGGACCGGAGCGAGATGTTCAAGCGAATCACCGCCGGGGAGGAGGCCCTCCGCATGCCCCCGGCCTACTCCGGGCTCGAGCTCGACAAGAAGGAGATCGAGCTCATCCGCCTGTGGATCGAGCAGGGGGCTCAATGGCAACGCCACTGGTCCTTTATCCCCCCCGAGCGTCCTCCGCTGCCCCAGGTTGCCGGTGAGGGCTGGACCCGCAACCCGATCGACTACTTCGTGCTGGACCGCCTGCGGAAGGAGCGGTTGGACCCCTCTGCTCCGGCCGACAAGACGGTGCTCATCCGCCGGGTCACCCTGGACCTGACCGGGCTGCCCCCCACGCCGGAAGAGGTGGATGCCTTTCTGGCCGACGATTCCCCCCGGGCCTACGAGAAGGTGGTGGACCGCCTGCTGCGGTCCCCGCGCTACGGCGAGCACATGGCCCTGGGCTGGCTGGACGCGGCCCGCTATGCGGACAGCAACGGCTACCAGACGGACGGGGAACGGACCATGTGGCGCTGGCGGGACTGGGTGATCGAAGCCTTTAACGCCAACATGCCCTTCGATCGCTTCACCGTGGAGCAACTGGCCGGGGACATGCTCCCCCAGCCCACCCTGGAACAGCGCATCGCCACCGGCTTCAACCGCAACCATCGCGGCAACGGCGAGGGCGGCATCATCGCCGACGAGTTCGCCGTCGAGTACGTGGTGGACCGGGTGGAGACCACCGCCACCGTCTGGCTGGGCCTCACCCTGGGCTGCGCCCGCTGCCACGACCACAAGTATGACCCTTTCAGCCAGAAGGATTTCTATCGGAGCTACGCCTTCTTCAACAACATCCCCGAGCGCGGCAAGGTCTACAAGTACGGCAATTCTCCCCCGATGATCAAGGCGCCCACCCGCCGGCAACAGAAGCAGCTTGCCGGCCTGCAAGGGAAACTGGAGCAGGCCGAGCGGGACTTCAAGGCCCTGGAACCGGAGCTGGACCGGGCCCAGCAAGAGTGGGAAGCCTCCTTCAGGAAGCGCCGGCCGCTCCACTGGTCCATTGCGGAGGGGCTGTCGGGGCACTTCCCGCTGGACGGAAAGGCTCGCGGCTGGCGGCGTCCCCGCCCGGCGTCGGCCAAGGGGAACAAGGCCAGGTCCGGATTCAAGGATGGGCGGCCGGATTTCACCCGGGGGAAGATCGGTCAGGCCGGCAGCTTCGACGGCCGCCGTTATATCGATGCCGGAGACCTCGGCGATTTCGGGTTCTACGACCGTTTCTCACTGGGGGCCTGGATCTATCCCGAGGGCGAGCAGGGCGGGGCCATCGTCTCGCGGACCCTGGAACTGGAGAAGGAAAAGGGCTATCGGGTGGCCCTGCTGGAAGGCAAGATCCACGTCAACCTGGTGGTGCGCTGGCTGGACGACTCCATCCGGGTCGAGACGGAGAGGACTCTGGCGCCCAATCGGTGGCGCCACGTCATGGTGACCTACGACGGGTCCCGCACCTCCAAGGCGATCAGGATCTACGTCGACGGCAAGCCGGAGAAATTCAAGGTGCTGGTGGATGACCTGAACCTCACCTTCGAGAACCAGGAGCCCTTTCGCATCGGGTCCGGGGGCGGAGCCGGAAGTCGCTTCCACGGTCTGATCGACGAGGTGAGAGTCTACGATCGGGCCCTCCCTCCGGACGAGGTGAAGGTGGTCGCCACATCGACGGCGATCAACGACATCGCAAGAAAACCGTCGGATCGGAGAAGCCCGGCCGAGGCCGACAAGCTCCGCGCCTACTTCCTGCAAGAGCACGCTCCCAAGCGGGCGCGCCGGGCCCACCGGCGGATCCTGGACCTCGAGAAGCAGAAGACCTCGCTGCTGGAGACGGTCCCCACCACCATGGTGATGCAGGAGCGCGAAAGTCCAAGGGAAACCTTCATGCTGCTGAGAGGCGCCTACGACCAGCCCGGTGGCCCGGTGAGTCCCGGCGTTCCGGAAGTCCTCGGCGGCGGCGCCAACGGAAAGATCCGCAATCGCCTGGACCTCGCCCGCTGGCTGGTCCATCCCGGCAACCCCCTGACTCCCCGCGTGGTGGTCAACCGCTACTGGCAGAGGCTCTTCGGCCAGGGACTGGTTCGAACCGTGGAGGACTTCGGCTCTCAGGGCGAGCGGCCGACTCACCCCGCCCTGCTGGACTGGCTGGCCACCGAGTTCGTGAGTTCCGGCTGGGATCTCAAGGGCCTGCAGAAGACCCTGGTCATGAGCGCCACCTATCGCCAGTCCTCCCGGGCCGCCCCGGAACTGCTGGCCAGGGATCCCGAAAATCTGCTGCTGGCGCGAGGCTCCCGCCAGCGGCTCTCGGCGCAGGCCATTCGAGACCAGGCCCTGTTCGTGGGGGGGCTGCTGGTGGAAAAGCTGGGAGGCCCTTCGGTGAAGCCCTATCAGCCGGCGGGACTGTGGGAGGAGTTGGCCGGGGACATCGCCTACAACCAGAGCACCGGGGAAGATCTCTACCGCAGGAGCCTCTACACCTTCTGGAAGCGCACCATCGCACCGCCCTCCATGATGAATTTCGACGCCGCCGCCCGCGAGATGTGCACCGTGCGAGTCAGCCGGACCAACACCCCCCTGCAGGCGCTCAACCTGATGAACGACGTCACCTTCGTGGAGGCCGCGCGCGGGCTGGCCCAGAGGGTGTTGGCCGAGCCGGAGAGCCGATCCCACTCGGACCGGATCACCCGGGCCTTTCGCCTGGCCACCGCTCGCCCGCCCACTGCCGCGGAAGGCAAGATCCTGCTGGAAAGCCTGGAAGCCCACCTCGCTTCCTATCGTTCCGACCGCAAGGCCGCCAAGGAGTTGTCAAACACCGGAGAATCCCCGGTCCCCAAGGGTCTGGACCCCCGCCAGGTGGCTGCCTACACGGCCGTCGCCAGCCTGATTCTGAATCTCGATGAAACCATTACCAAGGAGTGAGCCATGAATCCCTTCCTGGAAAGCCAGCTTCTGCTCACCCGCCGCCACTTTTTCGGTCTCTCCAGTTGGGGACTGGGGACAGCCGCCCTGGCATCGCTGCTGGAGGGAGACGCGGCCGCGGCCGACCGGACCGCTCTCCAGCCGCTTCCCGGCGAGGCAGGGCTTCCCGAGCTTCCTCACTTCGCCCCCAAGGCCAAGAGAGTGATCTACCTGTTCCAGTCGGGGGCTCCCGCTCAAATGGACCTGTTCGACCACAAGCCCGGGCTGCAGGAGCGCCGCGCCCAGCAACTGCCCGATTCGGTGCGCAAGGGCCAGCGGCTCACCGGGATGACCGCCACCCAGGACAGCCTGCCCATCGCCCCCTCGATCTTCAAGTTCAAGCAGAACGGCCAATCGGGAGCCTGGGTCAGCGAAATCATGTCCCATACCGCCCAGGTCGCCGACGAGCTGTGCTTCATTCGGACCATGCACACCGAGGCCATCAACCACGATCCGGCCATTACCTTTTTCCAGACCGGGGCCCAGTTGGCCGGCCGCCCCAGCATCGGAGCCTGGCTCTCCTATGGGCTGGGGAGTCAGAACCGGGACCTGCCCACCTTCGTGGCCATGATCTCGCAGGGGACGGGCAAGTCCGACAGCCAGCCCCTCTACGATCGCTTGTGGGGCAGCGGCTTCCTTCCCACCCAGTACCAGGGGGTCAAGTTTCGCTCGGTGGGCGACCCGGTGCTCTATCTCTCCAATCCTGCGGGACTCTCGTCCTCCGGCCGCCGCCGCTTCCTGGACGCCCTCTCCCGGCTCAACCAGTTGAAGCTGAAGGATTTCGGAGATCCGGAAATCTCCACCCGCATCGCCCAGTACGAGATGGCCTATCGGATGCAGACCTCGGTGCCGGACCTGATGGACCTGTCCGGTGAACCGGAGAGAACCTTCGAGCTCTACGGCCCGGCGTCCCGCAAGCCGGGGACCTACGCCGCCAACTGCCTGCTGGCCAGGCGGCTGGTGGAACGCGGCGTGCGTTTCGTTCAGCTCTTCCATCGCGGCTGGGACCAGCACTCCAAGCTCCCCGAGCAGATCAAGGGGCAGGCCATGGATACCGACCAGCCCTCGGCGGCCCTGATCCAGGATCTCAAGGAACGAGGGCTGCTCGAGGACACGCTGGTGATCTGGGGCGGGGAGTTCGGCCGCACCGTCTACTGCCAGGGAAAGCTCACGGCCGACGACTACGGCCGCGATCACCATCCCCGCTGCTTTACCATCTGGATGGCGGGAGGAGGCATCAAGCCCGGGACCACTTATGGCGAAACGGACGACTACAGCTACAACATCGTCCGCGACCCCGTCCACATCCACGACCTCCATGCCACCATCCTGCACTGCCTGGGAATCGACCACACCCGCTTGACCTTCAAGTTCCAGGGGCGTCATTATCGGCTGACGGACGTGCACGGCGAGGTGGTGAAACCGATTCTGGCCTGACGGGTGTCCTGTCTCGGAAACAGGATTGCCGCCTCCGCTTTCTGGGTGGAAGCCGGAACGACAGGCGACCTCCGGCGGCGGAGTTTGGCGAAACCTCTTTCAGTCCCACACCCACGGGCCTCCGCTAACCAGGCAATCCAAGGCGACAAGCATTGAAGAGCAATCCAACAGAGTCGAAGCCGGCTTCAGAACAGAGGGTCTCCCGAAGAAGCCTTTGCAAGATGGGCGCACTGGCCCTCGCGGGAACGGCCCTTCCCTGGGGCTGCCGGCAGCCGCCCCCCTCAACCGGCCGGCGCTGGAGTTCCATGGAGGAACTGATCCAGGCCCTGGACGGTCCTCACAACTACCTGCCCACTCCCTTCCACACCGACTACTCGGTGGACCTGGAGGGCCTTCGCCGCAACGTGGCCTACCACGCCGAAAGGGATCGTCTGACGGTCGTGGTCGGAGGCGGCTATGGCGAAGGCTGGAAGCTGAGCCTGGACGAGCACCGTGAGGTGGTGGCGGCCGCCGTGGCCGGGGCTCGGCAGCAGATGCCGGTGATGGCGGGAGTGATCGGCGGATACAGGATATCCATCGACATGGCGGGAAACGCCGAAAAGGCCGGCGCCGATGCGCTGGTGATCTTCCCTCCCCGAGGGCGACACTGGCGTGCTGAAAACTACTACGAATTCTACCAGGACATCATTGCTTCGGTCTCCATCGGCGCCGTCGTCCTCCCCAGTGGCCAACACGACTTCTGGCCGGAGGTGCTCATCCGACTGGCGGAGATCCCCAACATGATGGGATTCTTCCCTTCCCTGGGCCCGGACAAGGACTACTATCCCCGAACCGGGGGACAGATTCTGGAAGCCGTCGCCAAGCCCCTGCTGTTCATGGCGGAAAATGAACCGGCCGCTTCCAAATCGTTTTCCCGGGGAAGCCGCGCCTACTCCACCGCGGCCGCCGCGCTGGTCCCGGAGGCCTCCAGGCGCTTCTGGAAGCACGGAGTGGCCGGAGAGACCGCCCAAATGGAGGAGGCGCTGAAGACCGGGCTGGACCCCATTCTCAAGATCCGCGGCTACCGGCCGGGGTACGGCATCAGCGGCATCAAGGTGGCCATGGAAGCCTTGGGAAGGGCCGGGGGGCCTGTCCGTCCGCCCGGAACCCAGGTAGACCCCGCCGATCGGGCAGGCATCGCCGAGATCCTGCGGAAGCATCCCGAGACCCGCGGCCTGGTGGTCGAGGACTTTACCTGATCCCTGTTTCTCGGCAGGCTCTCTCAGCGATGATCCTCAACGATCCTGTCAACGACAGTTCCGGGAAAGACCCTTCATGGTAACCAAGACAGCCGACGAGCTTCGCCGGTTGACCCGGCAGATTCTGGAAGCGGCCGGCGCCGTCCCCCACCAGGCCGAAATCGTGGCCGAGCACCTGGTCCTGGCCAACCTGGGTGGGGTGGACTCCCACGGCGTCTGGCACATCGAGGGCTACGTGCGGGCCATCCGGGACGGACACATCCGCGTGGCGGCGGAGCCGAAGATCGCCCGGGAAACCCCGGCCAGCGCTCTGGTCCGGGGGGACTGGGCCTTCGGACACGTGGTGGGGCGCTTCGCCATGCAGACGGCCATTGAAAAAGCGCAGGAGCAGGGCGTGGCGGTCGTCTCCCTGGTCCAGACCCACCACATCGGCCGCCTGGGTCACTACGCCGAAATGGCCGCGGCCGAAGGCATGGTATCCATGGTCTGGGCCGGAGGCCAGGGGGCCGAGACACCGGCCGCGGTCCCCTATGGAGGCCGCAAGGCCCTTTTCCACACCAACCCCATCGCCATGGGCCTGCCCGCGGGAAGTCAGGCCCCCGTCATCATCGATTTCGCCACTTCCGCCACCGCCGGCGTCAAAGTCATCAACGCCTTCAACCGGAATGAGCAGCTTCCCCCCGACTCCGTCGTGGACAAGGACGGGAATCCCACCACCGACCCCCGGAAGTTCATGGACGGCGGCGCCCACCTGCCTTTCGGCGGCCACAAGGGCTATGCCTTGATGCTGGCCACCGAGATGCTGGGCAGGACCTTCAGCGGAGCCGACGACGGAGCCGGGCTGGACTATTCCGATCCTCTCTTTCGACGCCACGGCGCCACCCTGATCGTCTTCCGGGCCGACCTGTTCCAGCCGCTGTCGCGGTACAACCGGCGCGCCGACGAGCTGGCCCGCCGAGCCCTGGCCATCCCACCCGCCCCCGGCTTCAAGGAAGTCCTGCTGCCCGGAGTGCCCGAGGACCGAACCCGCCAGGTCCGCCGGCGCGACGGCATCCCCATCGCCGACGACATCTGGAAGACCATCCTCCAGGCAGCCGCCTCGGTGGGTGTCCGGGTGTGAGACTTCGTTGATTCTTTTGGAAATTCACTTGAGCCTTTTGCAAAAGGCTTGAGAGGCATTGCTTTTCGGAAGGGTGCTTTCTAATCGCCGCATTCGCGGCTGGATTGGTGCAGAACCCAAACGACCCCAGGCTTCCGCCTGGGGCTACATGCGGGCGCTGCTTCGCAGCTCTATAAGGATGGCCTGTAGGGGGCGTCTTGCCAAATTACCCACTCCAACCGCAGCTTCGCAGCTCTCCCCTAACCCACGACACTGCAAAGGGGAACGTGCTTATTTATTTGGAATGAAGCGTTTGCAAAATTCGACAGCCGGATCTTTTCCGGGAATGGCCACAAAAGGCACAAAAACGAACCCTCCGATCGTCAAGACTCGAAATCACGCAACTCATTTTGTGCCTTTTGTGCTTTTTGTGGTGAATGCCGGAGCTTACTGCCTTTCACCTTTGCCGCCTCCATGTCATTCGCGATTGGGAATTTTGCAAAAGGCTCACTTGAATTTGCGTTTCCTCTTGTGAAGCCTCGCAATGATTTCCTTCCGACTGAGACCGAGTGTTTTCTTGGCTACGTTCAACACGATGGTTTCCTTCAGGTCGTTCCTCTTGGGAATCACGACAGGTCGCCTGATTCCCGGTTTGGTCATGATGTAATGATCGCCACGCTGGCGGTCAAGGCGGCAACCCTCGTCTTCACAAATCTTGACAAGCTCTTTCCAGCTAATCGCGCGCAAGAGCAACCCCTCCCAGTTGCTCAGCAGCAATATGGGCTGGGATGATACCCTCGATGCAGTCTGCCCCTTTGCCACGAGCAACGGAAAAAGACGGCTTCTCACTATCAGTAAGTTGTTGAGGGATGTACTCTATTACACTTATTTGGTCGGCATCAGCAGGGAGGGAGTCACTATGGGCAGCTTTGGCAAAGCCTAATTCCTTCAATGCCCCTTCAAGCACTTCTCGTTCAATACAGGACTCAAACCACAACTCAATAGCCTCTCTGAGCGATTCCAGGGCGCCTTTCTTTGTTCGGGATTGAGTCATAACATCCAGTGCCGGACACCAGACGATCCATTGTTGGCCATCCCTGCGGAACCAGGCCCGGAGTCTGACCTTATAACCGGTCATTCTCATTGCTCTTTTCCTCCTTGTTTCGTATTCCTGACCAGTCGCGGGACTCAGTCGGTTGGGTCGGGAGGTCTTTAACGTTGCGCTTCAACATATAGAATATGTCCCTGTTCCGGCAAGGGGCATTTCTCGATAGCGTTCGTGGTTGCGTACCTTATACTGCGGCTCGCTCCGGGTTACCCCCTCGGTCTGGTCCAGATCCAAAGAAAAGGTATCCATACCATGAAGGAATACACGGCGGTCGTCGAACAAGATCCTGAGACAGGTCTCTACGTAGGCTACGTTCCCGGATTCCCTGGAACCCACTCCCAAGCCGGCACGCTGGACGAGCTCAACACGAACCTTCGTGAAGTGCTGGAAATGCTCCTGGAGGAGAAAGCAATGGCGAAGTTGAATCCGGCGCACCCTGGCGAAACCATCCGAATGGCTATCGAGGAAACCGGCTGGAGCGTCAGCACGGCTGCGAAGCGGCTCGGTGTTTCGAGAAACACCCTGCATCGGCTCTTGGCCGGAACCGGAAGAATCAACGCCCGGCTGGCGTTGGCGTTGGAGCGCGTCGGCTGGTCGGAAGCCGACTTCTGGATGCGCCGGCAGGCAGGCTACGACCTGGCGCAAGAGAGGCGCAAGCAAGCGGCGGCCTGAGTTGCGACTCACTTCATGGAGCCCTCCCCATCGCTGAAGGTCCGGCAACCCGGGCGTCCCTTCAGCAGGAAATCACCCCGTTGCCGGTTGGCTAATTTCACTTATTCAATATATGATCCGCATAAGAAATACTTATGGTTTTCGGATGATCTGCGTCAGCCCGTTTTGAGAACCATGGAATCGGGCGGGCGCCGCTCTCGACTCCGACATGAACCTCGACCAGATTCGCAACTTTCACGCCGTGGCGGTCCACCGGAGCTTTACCCTTGCCGCTGAAAAGCTCTTCCGCACCCAGCCGGCCATCAGCACCCAGGTCCGGATGCTGGAGGAGGAGTTGGGAGCCAGGCTCTTCGATCGCATCGGCAAGAAGGTCTACCTGACCCGGGCCGGCGACGTGCTGTTCGACTATGCCGAGCGGTTGCTGAATCTGCACGATGAAGCCAAGCTGGCGGTCACCGAGGTGAACACCGTTCCCAAGGGGAAAATACTGATCGGCGCCAACGAGTCCACCTGCCTCTACGTGCTGCCCCAGATCTTCGCGCTCTTCAAGGAGAAATACCCGGAAGTTCAGATCAGCATCTACCGAAACTTTTCGAGGAAGGTTCTGGACAAGGTGCGCGGAAACCAGTTGGACTTCGGGATCGTCACCCTGCCCGTTCCGGAACAGGAGCTGAACATCCTGCCCATCGCCGAGGACGAACTGTGGCTGATCACCAGCCCCGACCATCCGCTGACGCTGCAGACTTCGCCGGACCTGGAGGAGGTCGTCTCCTATCCCTTCATCTTCCATACTGCCGGAACCACTCGCGAACGCCTGAGGAAACACTTCGGGAGCCAGTGGGACCGCTTGCACATCTCGATGGAACTGGCCAGCATCGAGACGATCAAGAAATTCGTTTCCATCGGCATGGGCATTTCCATTGTGCCGAAGAGCTACGCTGAAGAGGAGAACAGGCAGGGAACCCTGTGCCTGTTGCCCTTGAGGAATCTGAACCTGATTCGCAAGCTGGGACTCATCTACCGAAAGAATCGCTATCTCTCACGGGCGTGTATCGTCTTTCTCGAGGTCGTGGAAGAATCCATGCATGCCCTGGCAATTTCCGAGTGATCAGTGGCCAGTGGTCAGTGGCCAGTGATCCGTGCATGGCCTCAGGGCGGGGAGGGTTTGTCAATTCCTGCTTGCACTTGTTGAACCACCGCGCAAGGATTGGCAGAATGCTGAACGCTTGAATCCAATCACTGACCACTGGCCACCGACCACTGACCACTGACCACTGACCACTACAAAAAGGGTGAACCGGGATGGAGAACGAGAATCGAAACGCCAATGACGAGGCTCCCCAGCCCCCTTCCGAGAGGGAGCCGGAGGGTTTTCGAGTCGAGATGGTCGGACCTTCCAGAAAGCGAACCTGGATCCTGGCGGGTGTGGTGATCGCAGCCGTTCTCTTCCTGGTCGGTTCGGTGATCTCGTCCTCGGGGGTGATGGACGCCTGGCTTCCCTGGACTCAGGAATACGCTCAGCGACGGGTCCCGCCGGTGCCCGGCGGGGGCGAACCCATTGCGCTGCTGGAGTTCAACCAGGAACGAGGGGAAGACGCCGAACGAGGCGAGGACACCATTACGGTGACGGGGAGAGTCCTCAACCGGACCGAAGGCAAGCTCGAGGATCTCATCGCCACCTTGACCCTGATCACGTCTCTGGAATTGCCCCTGGAAGCGGACGTGCCGTTGACTCCCCGGAGCCTGGAAGCCGGCTCGGAGGGCGCCTTCGAGTGGACCAATCCGCTGAAGGGGGAGGCCGGCGGGATCAAGCTCAGGTTCAAGCTGGCCAACGGAGCCGTCATTCAGCACCGCGACAGCCGCTACGAGGAAACGGAGGAAACGCCGGAGGAGGCGCCCGAAGAGGCACCGGTGGATTTGACCGGGGAGGCGCCCACCCGGTAGATTTCACTTGGCCCGCGGGGATTCGTTTGCAACCATTGATGCCCCGGCGGCCGCGCAATCGGCTCACTTTCGGAAACCGATCGGCCTCGAATCGGCCGGCATGGAGCAGCGGCGAAAAACGATGAATATCGCTAACGGAACAGGAATTCGCAGGACCTTGCTGGCGGCCCATCGTTGCGTCAGGGAATGGCGCATGGTCGCCAAGGCCCTGCTCTCCACCGGGCATCCGGTGCTGGCCCACCTCATTCCCATCCGCCGATGCAACCTTTCCTGCACCTACTGCAATGAGTTCGACAAGGTGTCGGCGCCGGTGCCCATCGAGGAAATGGTGCGGCGGGTCGACCATCTGGCCCGCCTGGGCACCGCCGTGATCACCATCAGCGGAGGGGAGCCGATGTTGCACCCCGAGCTGGACGCCGTGGTGAGGCGGATACGGCTGCGAAACATGATGGCGGGGTTGATCACCAACGGTTATCTGCTCAGCGTCAAGCGCATCCGACAGCTCAATCAGGCCGGCCTGGAGCATCTGCAGATCAGCATCGACAACGTCAACCCGGACGATGTCTCCAAGAAGAGCCTCAAGGTATTGGACCGGAAGCTGGTGACGCTGGCCGAGCACGCCGACTTCGCGGTCAACATCAACTCGGTCATCGGCTCCGGCATCCGCTTCCCCGAGGACGCCTTGCAGGTGGCCCGCCGGGCGGTCTCCCTGGGCTTCTCCAGCACCCTGGGCATCATCCACGACGGGGACGGCCAGTTGCGGGCCCTGAACGAGAGGGAACGATCCGTCTACCGGGAGATCCAGAAGCTCGGCAAGAAGTCCTTTGCGCGCTTCAACAGGTTCCAGGAAAACATCTCCCGGGGAAAACCCAACCAGTGGCGCTGCCGGGCCGGCGGACGGTACCTCTACGTCTGCGAGGACGGCCTGGTTCACTACTGCTCGCAGCAGCGCGGCTACCCGGCCATTCCGCTGCAGGACTACACCCGCGAACACATCCGGCGGGAATTCAACCTTCGCAAGACCTGCGCCCCTTACTGCACCGTCTCCTGCGTCCAGCAGGTCGGCGTGCTGGACAATTGGCGGTCACCCCAGACCGACGGCTCGCGGGTTGACCCGGCATGGCTCGCCGCGGGGCAGGATCGTGCCGCAGGCCCCTTCCCTCCGGCGGGAACTCGCGACCGAACGGCATAGCCCGCAAACCGTTCGACCGGTTGAGCCACGCCGATCAAACCGTGGCCCGATGGATCTTTCTCTTCAGAGCGTGGATCTGGCGGCGAATCGACTTCAGCCCGGAACGGTCCTTGGCCTCCAGCGCCTGGTCCCGCCGCTTCTTGAGTTCCTTGATCTCCAGCTTGATGGCTCGCTTGTCGATGCCCACCACCTCGTGGTGCTTGTGCATATCGACGCCCAGGGCTTCACAGATCGCCTTCAACAGGGGCTCCTTGGTCAACTGGGTAAAGCCCTTGACGGCGTCGTGCTCGATCTCACCGGCTATCTCGCGAAGCTGGGCCACGGTCTTGTGCCTCAGATCGCCGAACGTGTAGGCCATAGCAACTCCCTCTCTCCTCCTGGATTGGATCACGGCATGCCGCTACCGATACGAGTTCGCATTGTACATGATGTCCTTGGCGCCATGTGGAAAGTGAATAGCCCCGCCTCCGCCCTGCCGTGCGGATCATAAGAGAGTGAAACAGGGGAGTTCCGAGCAATAAACTCAACCAATCGATCAAAATGCTAGCCACTGACCACTGGCCACTAGCCACTGCCTCTGGTGCGCCTTCCTGTTTTTTCGCCTGGAAATCTGCTAGTCTCAACTCCGCATCGCAGGGGAGGTTCTCCATGTTGGAGGGCAAGTTCGGAGTCGTCTTCGGAGTCGCCAACAAGCGCAGCATCGCCTGGAGCATCGCCGAAGCCTGGCACCAGGCCGGGGCCCGGCTGGCCCTGACCTATCAGGGTGAGCGGCTGCAGCGGAACGTCACCCAGTTGGCAGCGCGCTTCGGCAGCGAGGCTCCCCTCTACCCCTGCGACGTCACCAGGGATGACGAAATCCAGGAGGTTTTCCGTTGTCTCACCCGGGATTTCGGCAAGATACACCTGGTCCTGCACAGCGTCGCCTTTGCTCCCAGGGAAGCCCTGGAGGGGCGCTTCGTCGACACCACCCGCCAGGCATTCGCAACCGCTCAGGATGTCAGCGCCTACTCCCTGGTGGCCATAGCCCGGGCTGCCCTTCCCCTGATGACGGAGGGCGGAAGCATCGTGACCATGACCTATTACGGGTCGGAAAAAGTGGTGCCTCACTACAACGTCATGGGAGTCGCCAAGGCTTCCCTGGAGGCAAGCGTCCGCTACCTGGCCCACGACCTCGGCCCCCAAAACGTCCGGGTGAACGCCATCAGCGCCGGCCCCATGAACACCCTGGCCGCACGCGGGATCCGCGGTCTGGGAAGCATGCTCAAGCACCATGCCCAGCAGGCTCCCCTCAAGCGGAACGTTCAGCCTGGGGAACTGGGCAATACGGGGCTCTACCTGGGAAGCGATCTCTCCGCCGGAGTCACCGGCGAGGTGCTTTACGTGGACTGCGGATACAACATCATGGGAATGTGAGGAGAAAGAGAATGGACAAGTCAAATCGTCGACGACCGGCGGCCCCGGGAATGACCCGCCCCGATCCCGGCAACGGAATCCTTCGGTCCTGTTGGGCCGGGATGGGACTCTGCCTGCTCCTGTCCGGTTGTGCCGGCGAAAACGTTTCCAATGCCGGAAACGCTCCGGCCTCGCCCCCGACCGTAGGCGCAGCCGCCCCGGCCTCCGATCGCCAGAAGGTCCTGGGGCCCTTCACTCTGGAAGTCCCCTCGGGCTGGGTCGAGCAGACGCCGCGCTCCCGCATGCGCCGGGCCCAGTTCGCCCTTCCCAGAGCAGGCGGCGACTCCGAGGATGGCGAGTTGACGGTATTCTACTTCGGCATGGGACAAGGCGGATCCACCGACGCAAACATCAGCCGCTGGATCGGCCAGGTGGGCCAACCCGACGGTTCCTCATCCAGAGACAAGGCCAAGATCAGGCAAGGCCAGGTCTCGGGATTCCGCATGACCGAAGTGGACGTGAGCGGAACCCTGAAGGCATCCAACATGCCCGGCGCTCCTCAGCGGCCCGCCCGCTCGGGCTATCGGTTGCTGGGAGCCGTTCTGGAGGGCCCGCAAGGACCCTGGTTCTTCAAGCTGGTCGGGCCCGAAAAAACCATCTCCCGCTGGGCCGACAGCTTCCGCCAGTTCATCGCAAGCGCCAAGAGCCAATAACTCCGCCGCTTGCCGCGCGAAGCTGTACCCACCTCGGGCAACTCGCCGACCGGCTTTGCAGCGCAAGGCCGGTCAGCCGGTGAATGCCGGTTTGGCCCTGGCGGAAGGAAGGAAACACCCGGGGTGGGCAGGGTTACCCCTGAGGCGAGGTGGGATTCGAACGAACCAGGTCGTCGAAATGCAGTTCCAGAAGATCGCCGATCTGTGCCGAGGTGAACTTCTTGGGAACGACCGAAACCGGAGCCGACTCCACGGCGCTCTGGAACAAGGGGTTCTCGCCAGCCAGGTCCGTGACCACCACGAACACCAGCTTGCGGTCCAGCCTTCGGAGCTCCCGCAGTGTCTCCACGCTATCCATCCCAGGCAGGTTCAGGTCCAGGAACACCATGCGGAAAGGCTCCCGCCTGGCGGCGTCCAGGGCCCGGCGGCCATCCGGCACCGCCACCGCCGGAATGCCGTGGAGTTGAACGATCCCCTGAAGACTTTCTCTGACCGCTTTCTCATCCTCCACGATGAGCACTTTCCCGGGGCCGTTCCTCGAACTGACCTTCTTCGGCTCCGCCAGGAGCCAACCATCGATCTGGGACTTCCTGAAACGAAGACTGCCCCCCACCTTCAGGGAGGGAATCTTGTTCTGCCGCGCCAGCAGATAGACCGTCTGTTCCTTCAACTTCAAGTACTCGGCAACCTCCTTGACGGTTATCAACGAATCTTCCATTAAGCCTCCTCAAGATCCATCACACTATGTATCAAAAAGTATAATCTTTATCGATTCATTTTGTCAATTGCTAATTAGTAATATAACAGTCGGTATTTTATCTGACGAGACACTGCCGTCAAAGCTTCCCCCGCCGGGACTGCTCGGCCGCTGTTCGTGGATAGCCCAGCCCCCGCCCCCGACGACGGGGCAGACCATTCGAGAGTGAAACAACGAATCTTCATGGCCTGTCGGGAGTAGGACCAAGTCCGGTCGAACCGGGTTTCCAGATTATTGAACATCGATGGACAGGATGCACAGGATGCACAGGATAATCAGTATGGGAGGCTGCTGCACGAGAGGCGGACTCCGGCGGTGAAGGGGTGCGGATTTGCGGATGTCCAGGACTGCAAGGCCGCCGTTTCCAGAAAAAATCCTGTAAATCCTGTCCATCCTGTGCATCGATGTGAATTAAAAATCTGCCCATGCCCGCCTTGGAACCGGTTTCCTTCTACCCGGCACAAGGCGTTTGTTTCAGGTAAGTGCCGCCTCCGCCCTGGCGGGCGGATCATACGAGAGTGAAGCAGGTTTGTTTCAGTTGCTGAACGTGCCGATAAAACAACTATCCACTGGCCACTGACCACTAATCCCTGACCTGCCCGACCCTGACCCTGGCCGGGCGCACCAGCCTGCCGTTCAAGCGATACCCCTTTCGGACCACTTCCAGAACCAGGTTGTCCTTTTCCGGTTCTGAAACCTCCGTCACCGCAACCGCCTCGGCCAGTTCCGGATCGTAGGGCTCGCCGGGCCCGGCCACTTCTTCCAATCCCAACTCGGCCAAAATGCCACCAAACTGAGCGTGAATCAGTTCGATCCCCTTCAAGAGTCCCTCGCGGTCGGGACTCTGCCGGGCGTGCACCAAGGCCCGCTCGAAATTCTCAAAAATGTCGATGAACTTCTCGACCGTCTCTCCCCGCGCCTGTCGAAGCCGTTTCTCGTGCTCGTTACGAATGCGCTCTCGGGCCTGCCGGTTCTCGGCCTCGGACCTGTCCCGAAAGTCCCGATAGGAGGCGACAACCTCTTCGACTCTCTTCTCGGCCTCGGCCCGTCCTTTCTCCAACTCCTCCACGTAGGTGGGCTTGAGCGACGAGGAGGATTCCCCTGCCGGTGTATCCTCTCCCTCCTGAACCCAAAAACGCTTGTCGGTGACGCGGATCTTGACTTCCTGGTCCCGATCCCCGGTTTCGGAAACCTCGGGCGGGTCCGGGGCATTGGCTGGCGCCGACCTGGATTTCTTGGACTTCTTCATCGGGAACTACCTCCTCTTGCACGGGATGAACAGGGGCGTTTCAGGTTAGTGCCACCCCCGCCTTGCCAGGAAGATCATTCGAGAAAAAACAAGCGATCGTCAATAAAGGCGAACCACGAATGAACACGAATAGACACGAAGACCGATGGACCTGCTTGGCTGCGACGACGTCACGGGATGAAGGCCGGGAGCGCGGGCGTCCCGCCCGCACAACACTGGCACAGCCTCACCCCTCTCTCCCACCCGGCTCGACCGGCAACGGCCCCACGATTCCACTTCAGCCGAGCCCAGGCGGTTCCTGCCGGCAGGGTTGGCCGGGCGCCGCATCACGGGGAAACGGAGCGGCCGCCCAACCCAGAGGATGCGGGCGAGACGCCCGCGCTCCCGGAGGGGCGCCTCCTCCCATCCTTCTTGCTCCGCGAGGAGGCACTGCCCCTGCCGATGCGGCAGTGCCGTCCCGCTTCGTGTCCCTTCGTCGTCCTTCGTGTGTCTTCAGTGAAACACCCGATCGTCAATAGAGGCGAACCACGAATGAACACGAATCGACACGAATTCCAATGGACCTCCTTGGCTGCGAAGCCGTCACGGGAGGAGGCCCTCCGGGAGCGCGGGCGTCCCGCCCGCACAACACTGGCACAGCCTCGCCCATCTGCTCCACCCGGCTCGACCGGCAACGGCGCCACGATTCCGCTTCAGCCGAGCCCAGGCGGTTCCTGCCGGCAGGGTGGCCAAGGGCCGCATCACGGGGAAGCTGAGCGGCCAACCAACATAGAGGATGCGGGCGAGACGCCCGCGCTCCCGGAGGGGCGCCTCTCCCGTCTGTCTTCGGGGATCACTCTTTTTTCGCTATCAATCATTCCTATTGGTGTTCATTCGTGTCCATTCGTGGTTCGTCGTTTTCCTTCGTGGATCACTCTTTTCTCCTCAGGCTTGCTCGGCGACCGCCGCTGACTGAAAGACCATTGCCTCGAGCCCGGGGTCCGCGTCCACTCGAAGACGGTCGCCTGAATTAACGTCTCCGTTGAGCAGCTTGAGGGCGAGCGGATCCTGGATGAGGCGCTGGAGGGCGCGCTTGAGCGGGCGGGCTCCATAGTCCGGATCGTACCCCTGGTCAAAGAGCACCTCCCTGGCCTGCCCGGTGAACTCCAGCTCGATCTTGCGCTCCGCCAGCCGCGCCCTGAGCCGCTCCAGTTGAAGATCGACGATCCGGCCGATTTCCTCGCGTCCCAGGGCATTGAAGACGATGATGTCATCGATGCGGTTCAGAAACTCCGGCTTGAAGGAGGCGCGCAGCACTTCGAAGACTCGAGTCCGGATCTCCTTGGGATCTCGCCCGGTCATCTCCTGAATGGTGGCTCCGGCAAGGTTGGAGGTCATGACGATCAGCGTATTCCTGAAGTCTACCGTTCGCCCCTTCCCGTCCGTCAAGCGTCCGTCTTCCAGGATCTGAAGCAGCAGATTGAACACCTCCGGGTGGGCTTTCTCGATCTCGTCGAACAGGATGACCGAATAGGGTCTCCGCTTGACGGCCTCGGTCAGGAATCCGCCCTCCTCGTAACCCACGTAGCCCGGGGGGGCGCCGATGAGCCGCGCCACCGAATGCTTCTCCATGAACTCCGACATGTCCAGGCGCACCATGGCCTTCTGGTTGTCGAACAGAAACTCGGCCAGGGCTCGCGCCAACTCCGTCTTGCCCACTCCGGTAGGACCCAGAAAAATGAAGGACCCGATGGGCCGGTCCCGGTCCTGTAGTCCGGCACGGCTCCTGCGAATGGCGTTGGACACCGAGGCCAGAGCCTTTTCCTGGCCGATGACCCGGCGGCCCAGCCTTTCTTCCATGTGAACCAGCTTGCCGACCTCTCCTTCCAGCATCCTGGCCACCGGGATACCGGTCCACTTGGACACCACCTGGGCGATGTCTTCCTCATCGACCTCTTCCTTGAGCATCCGACTGGACTGCTGCACCTGTTCCAGCTTCCGGTTGGCGGCATCCAGCTCCTTCTGCAGATCGACCAGGGATCCGTAGCGGATTTCCGCCACCCTGCCCAGGTCGCCGGCCCGCTCCTGCTTCTGCTCCTCGATTCGCGCCTGCTCGATTCTCTCCTTCAGGTTCCGGATACCGGAGATCAGGACCCGCTCGTTCTGCCAGTGAGACTTCTTCTCGGCCGAGGTTTCCTTGAGGTCGGCCAACTCACGCTCCAGGGAAGCCAGCCGTTCCTTCGAAGCCTGGTCTTCTTCTTTCCTGAGGGCTTGCCGTTCGATTTCCAGTTGGCGAATGCGGCGCTCCACTTCATCGATCTCGACCGGCAAGGAGTCGATCTCCATCCTCAGAGAGGCCGCCGATTCGTCCACCAGGTCGATGGCCTTGTCGGGCAGGAATCGGTCGCTGATATAGCGGTCGGAGAGGGTCGCCGCGGCCACGATGGCCGAATCCTTGATCCGGACTCCGTGGTGCACCTCATAGCGCTCCTTGAGGCCACGCAGAATCCCGATGGTGTCGGCGACGGTGGGTTCCCCCACCAACACTTGCTGAAACCGGCGCTCCAGGGCGGCGTCCTTTTCGATGGTCTTCTTGTATTCGTTCAGCGTGGTGGCGCCGATGCAGCGCAGCTCCCCCCGGGCCAGGGCCGGCTTCAGCATGTTGGAGGCGTCCACGGCCCCCTCGGCGGCTCCGGCTCCGACCAGCGTGTGCAGTTCATCGATGAACAGGACCACCTGCCCCTCGGCTTGGGTCACCTCCCGCAGCAGCGCCTTCAACCGATCCTCGAACTCGCCGCGATACTTGGCGCCGGCAACCATGGCCCCCAGATCCAGGGCGGCCAGCCGCTTGCGCTTGAGGCTCTCCGGAACGTCCCCGGCGACGATGCGCTGAGCCAGGCCTTCGACAATGGCCGTCTTGCCCACCCCCGGCTCACCCATCAGGACAGGATTGTTCTTGGTCCTCCGGGACAGGACCTGAATCACCCGGCGGACCTCTTCGTCCCGGCCGATGACGGGATCCAGCTTGCCCTTTCTCGCCAGATCGGTGAGGTCGCGGGCATAGCGCTGCAGCGCCTGGTACTGGTCCTCCTGAGCCTTCACTGTCAGATTGTCATGGCGCATTGGCGTCTTCCCCCCGCGAGTTCCCCTACGGGAAATAGATAAGATGGGCGCGGGTGCTTGTCAAAAGGGCTCGCCCGTCGCTCTCGGCTCTTCCCGCCTCCCGGTGAACCCCTTCAGGAGGCTCGTTGGGATCATCAGGAAGCAGGCGCCGCCGCCGGACATTCAAGCGCGGGTCTCAACAGGGAACTGCTTGGAGGGGCCGGTTGCGAAGGCCTCCGGCAACCGGGAAACTGCGAGTGCGATTCTCCCCCTACTCCTCGACCTTGGCCTCATCGACCAGCATGATCGGGATGTCATCCCTGACGGGATAGACCCGTTTGCACCGGGGACACTTCAGGCCGCCGGGGGTCGGACTGACCGATTCCTTGCAGAGGGGACAGACCAGAATTTCCAGAAGCTCGGGGCTAAGGGGCATGGATGGCATCCTCCAGCGATTCCGGCAGGGGGCGATGCCGGCCTCACTCCTGGTCGCTCTGCTCCAGGAGGTCTTCGACCTTGAAATCGAGGTCCTCGAGAACCTTCTTGTCCACCTTGTAGAGGGTCGGGTCGGCGGTGGCTTTGCCGAAAACGACCTCATCCTGCGTCTTCCCCAACACCACCTCGATGACCCGGTCGTCCTTTCCCACCACCTTGACCTCGGCCGAAGGTTCGCTGAAACCGTACTTGGGGTCATCCAGATCGGCCCGGTCGACGATCTCCTTCCCCTCCAGATCCTCCAGTGGCCAGAAGAGCTTGTACTCCAGCACCGATTTCTCCTCATGACCGGCCGGAGACCGCAACCGCCATTGGTCCTGGCTGTCCCTGGCGAACTCGAACTCCCGGTCGGGCAGCTTGACTTCGACCCGTTTCACCTCATCCCGCTCAAAGCGGGCCATCTTGCGGTCGCGAAGCTTGGACAAGTCCAGCTTCAACTTCTCCACCAGGTCTTCCTTGATCTTGAAGACGTCCTCCCCGGAGTCATCCTTGGCGTAGAATTGGGCGCCGACCTGCTTGCCGACCAGCAGTGTCTTTTGGGCCCGATTGTCGCCCAGATAGAGATCGACGCGGGTGGAGGGCGCGTTGAGGCCGTAGGTTCCGGGTCTGCCGGCTCCCCGTTCCAGGAATTCCTCCACTCGGGCGAACTCCAGGTCACTGAGGAGGGACCGGATCTCGGAGCGGTCGGCCCTGGCTTGAACCGGCTCCCGGATCGACCAATCCTCCCCCTCCTTCTGCAAGCGCCAGGTCTTGCGCCTGGCCCGGATGCGGACTTCCCGGACCTGTTCCCTGTCGAAATCCAGCACCGACTTGTCCCTGAAATCGAACAGTTCCTTGTCGGCGCTGGTATGGAGCAACGTGGGCAGCACCAGCACCTTCTCCTGGTTCGGAATCCTGCCGAAGACCGAGGCCTGGTTGAAGTCCTTGTCTCCAAGCTCCAGGTCGAGGCTGCGGCCATCCGTCAAGCCCAAGGCGATTTTCAGGTTGGGGTTCTCCAGGCCATAGTCTTTCCAGTCCGCCGAAGCCGGCTCCAGAGACCTCTCCACCTGGGTGGAGCTCAACTCGGAAGCCAACCCCTCCACCGCCGCCTCGTCGGCCCTGGCTTCGATGGGAGCCACCAGCTTCCAGCCACCGTTCTCCTTTTTCAGGACGATGGAGTCGTCGCCGCGGACCAGGGAGATGGCGCTCACCTCCTCCTTGTCGAACCGGAAGAGCTTCTTGGCCTCCTCGGCGGCCTCTTCGCGTTTCTTCCCGCCCTCGATCTCGTAGAAGTAGACGAAGGCCCCCAAGCCGACGAAGAGAACAGCCACGATGCCCAGATTTCTCCAGATCATGACTTGCGCCTCCTTGACCAGACCAGGACGCCCAGGCCCAGCGCCGCTCCCGGCAACAGGACCATGGTCACCCAGAACAGCGTCCTGGAGTCGGCAGAGGTCATCTGGACACTGCGGTTTTCCGAATCCTTGGGTCGAACCGAAATCAGGTCCTCGTCCTCGGCCAGCCAGCTCACCGCATTCAGAAACAGGTCCCCGTTTCGCTGGAGCCGCAGAAAGGCGTTGTTGGCAAAGTCGGAATCGCCGATCACCACCACCCGGGCTTCCTGGCCGAAGGACCCGTCTTTCTCCGACTCTTGCCGGTCCGAATCTTCGCCCCCGTTTTCCTCTTGAGCTCCGTTCGAATCGGCAGCCGGCGAACTCAGCGAAAGGGTGCTCACCACCCCAAGGACCACCGGACCCTCGATATCCACCTCCGGATTGAACTCCGCTGATCCGTCCACCAGGTTCTTTTCTCCCCAGCTTCGCTCCGAGGTGCGAAACAGCTCCCTGGAGGTGAAGGAAGAATCCTCGTGGTCGACCGCCTTCAGCGAGCGAGCCTCGGGGAACACGGTCATGGTATTGTCGAGGTCGTCGGTGATGGGGTGAGACTCGTAGGAAGTCACCAGGGGAGCCGCGGGGCCCATGCCGAAAAGCTGCCCCAACCCGCTGGAGTCGACCACGATGTCGTCCTCCACTCCGATCTTCCACTTCTCCAGCAGTTCCTTCAAGCCGGAGTCGAGGTCGGGGTCGAGCAACAGGAGAACCTTGCCCCCCGCGTCGACATATCCATCGATGAGGGCCGTCTCCGTGGGGAGCAGGGCCACGGACGGACCGGCGATCACCAGGGCGGAGCAGTCCTCGGGAATGCTCCCGGCCTCGGCCAGGTTGATGCCCTGCACCCGGTAGTTCTGGTTCTCGATGGCCTGCTTGGCGGCCGCGTATCCCCCCTCCTCCCGGCTGTCTTCGATGTCGGCCTCGTTGTGCCCCCTGGTGAAGTAGATGACCTTGTCCTGCTCCCGCGTCACCTTCAGGATGGTGTTGGTGATGTCCTCTTCCCGGGCAGCCTCCACGCTCTCCCGCTTCTCTCCCGAAACCACCACGATTTCTCCAAAGCGGTTGACCTCGAACTTCCGGGCCAGCGCCGGCTCGGCCTGGGGGTCCACCTTGCGGTAGCTCAGAGCCGAGGGGTTGAGGGCCACGTACTCTTTCATCAAGTCATCCAGACTTGCATCGGGATCCTTGTCGAAGTGGATGACTTCCACGTCCACTTCCAACCCACCGACGAGTTTCTCCGTCTGGTCGGACAGACTGTAGCGCTGGTTGCTGGTGAGGTCCCAACGCTCCTGGTATTTCCTGGCCAGGAAGTTGATCATCCCCAGCAGGCCCACCACCATCACCACCATCAGGGCCGTGTTGGCGCCATACTGGGCGGAGCGTCGCCGGAAGCCGGCCTTGAGCTGCTCGAAGCTCAAGAAAATCATGGCCAGCGTGAGAACCAGGCCCCCGTAAAAGGCGATCTGCACCCGCAGGTCCCAGACCCCCTGGATGGAGTACCAGACGTAGGCCAGTATGATCAGCACCGGGCCAAAGGAGGCGATGTTTTTCAGCTTGTTCATCCCGTTATGTCCTCCACCGCCAGGATTCAATGGATCGATAGGTCAGGAAGAGCCCCAGAACGACGAAGCTCAGGTAAACCACCAGGCTCGAGCTGTCGATCACCCCTTTGGAGAAGTCGTCAAAGTGGTTGAGAATGGAGACGTAGCCCAGGATCTCCTGCACCAGGGGGCCGGCGGCCTGGGCCGAGAGGTCGATCACCCAGAGGATGAGGAGGGCGCCAAAGGTGACGCTGGCGGCGACCATCTGGCTTTCGGTCAGGGTCGAAACGAAGATGCCCAGAGAAATCAGGGCCGCGCCCAGCAGCAGCAGTCCCAGGTATCCGGAAAGAACCGGCCCCAGAGCCATCTTGGGGGAGCTGTAGGCATAGAGGAAGACATGGTAGACCAGGGTCGGCAACAGCATGACCAGGAAGAAACCCATGGCCGCCAGGAACTTTCCCAGGATGAGCTGGACGTGGGTCAGGGGAGAGGTCAGGAGAAGCTCGATGGTGGCCCGGCGTCTTTCGTCGGCAAAGGTCGCCATGGTGATCATGGGCACCATGAACAGGATGATGGTGCTGAGGATGCCGAAGAAGTTTCTTTCCACCAGCGCAGGAACATCCATGGCCGGAGCGCCGCCGCCGAACTGCTGGGCCTGGACGGCCATCATCATGGACCGCTGGATGAAGACCGAGAGGATATTGTAGAAAAAGTACCCGCTCACCAGCAGGAATACCGTCAGCACGCCGTAAGCGACCGGCGAGGCAAAATAGACCTTCATCTCCTTGTCAATCACAGCCAACAGGTTTCTCATTGAGGTCGCACCTCCTCCTGAGTGGTGAGTTGGGTGAAGACTTCCTCCAGGCTCAACTGCAGCGAGCGAAACTCCAGCAACTCGAAGCCTCCCTCGATGACGCTCCGGGCTATCCGGCCCCTGACATCCTGCTTCAGCTCCGTTTCAATGCGGTAGGAGGATGCCTCCCCTTCCCCCAGCGGTCTGGATTCCACACTCAGCACTCCCTCGATCTGGTGCAGCCGTTGCTGCACCTCGAGGTCGGAGCCCCTGGCTTCCATGTAAATGTGGGCGGCCCCCTGCTGCTGCCGGGTCAGGTTCTCGGGGGTGTCCACGGCGACGATCTTCCCGTCGGAGATAATGACCACCCGCTGGCAGGTCATGCTCACCTCGGGCAGGATATGGGTCGAAAGAATGATGGTGTGGTTCCCGGAGAGGCTCTTGATGAGCTCCCGCACCTCCTTGATCTGATTGGGGTCCAGCCCGACCGTGGGCTCGTCCAGGATCAGCACCTCCGGGTCGTGAATCAATGCCTGGGCCAGGCCGACCCGCTGCTTGAAGCCCTTGGACAGGTGCTTGATCAGCTTCTTCCCGTAGCCGTCGATGCGCACCGTCTCCTTGACCTCCTGAAGGCGCCTCTTGCGGTCTTCCGGAGCGATGCCCTTGATCCTGGCCACGAATTTCAGGTAGCCGTCCACCGTCATCTCGTCATAGAGGGGAGGGTGTTCGGGCAGGTAGCCGATGCGACGCTTCACTTCCATGGCATTTTCGAAAACGTCATACCCGGCCACCCGAGCCGTGCCTTCAGTGGCGGGCAGGAAACAGGTCAGAATGCGCATGGTGGTGGTCTTGCCGGCGCCGTTAGGTCCCAGGAACCCCAGGATTTCGCCCTTTTCCACCTGAAAGGACACCTCATCGACAGCCTTCAGGTTCCCGTATCTCTTGGTCAGTCGATCGACTTCAATCACAAGAGCCCTCCCTTTCCGAATTCAAGGACACGATCCTGAGCGAGCCCCGGCGATACCGGCGCGGGGTTGACCCCGGGGCTCACCCCCAGGGTCGCTCGAACAGATTATTATAAGGAAAACGCTTCGGCTGTAAAGGGGGGCAGCCGGAGAGAACAGGGTGATCCCACGCTACCGGATTCGAGGCGACTTGTAGGTCAGGACGCCCGAATCACCGCCACTGCCATGCACGAACCGCTTGCAAATCGAGCCTATTGCAAAAGGCTCGAGAGGCGGTGCTTTTCGGAAGGGTGTTTCCTGTTCGCCGCATTCGCGGCTGGGTTGGTGCAGGACCCAGACAACCCCAGGCTTCCGCCTGGGGCTACACGCGGGCGCTGCTTCGCAGCTCTATAAGGATGGCTTGTAGGGGGTGTCTCGCCCGGTTACCGACTCCAACCGCAGCTTCGCAGCTCTCCCGTAACCCACAACACTGCAAAGGGGAACGTGCTTGTTGTTTTGGAATGAAGCGTTTGTAAGAATCAGCAGAGGGATCTTTTCCGGGAATGGCCACAAACGGAGACCCGGGAAACGATCGACGGTTTCAGGCTGCGACCGCGGGCCGTGGGACCTCAGTGGACCGTGCCCGGCAGCAGCAGGCTGTTGCGGTCGCCGCAGGTGGCCCAGCCCCGTTCGACCCTCATGATGAGTCCGTGGAAGAGGACGTCGCTTCCGGACAGCACCACCAGCACGTCTCCCGGCTTGACTTCCGGGTTCCTGAGCTCGAACCGGATTACCGAGGCCCGTCCATTCTGCTGCTGCACGGTCTGATAGGAGAAGCCTTCCACCTCGACCGCCAGGGTCCTTGAATGGGGCGGAAGCTCGTTACTCTCCTGACGATCGGACACGTTTCACCTCGGGGAATTGGTATAATCCGGCGCCATGAGCGGAGCGTTCGGCAAGCGGCGGGGAGCGGCGGCAAGGCGGGCGGCCGTGGTTGCCCTGGCGCTGCTGGCTCATTCCGGGCCGGCAACTTCGCAGGACGAGAACCTGGTGGCCAGTGGGCGCCTGGCCTGTCTGGGGGCAAACCTGAAGGAAACCTCCTGCCAGGACGCCCCCGCCCGGCTGGCCCTCAAAGCGGATACCGGACAACTCCATGTTCTGGCCGCCGGGGACGCCGCCGATACCCTCCTCCGGGAGAAGCGACTGCGGACGAGACAATTCCGGCTGACCTTGAGAAGCCTGGATGGCGGCAAGACCTTTCAAATCGTCAAGACCCGGCTGATCCGCGCCGGCAAGGTCTACGATTTTCACTACTTCTGCGAGATCTGCAACATCACCACCTACGCGCCCGGACCCTGCATGTGCTGCCGGGCCCCCACCGAGTACCGCGAAGCGCCGGCTGAAACCCAGTGTCCTGTCCCGGAAACCAGGTAGCCGGCCGGTGATCTCATGTGCCGAGTCGGCGTTTGTCAGGGGGACGCCGGGGCCGGAGAGGCATCTTCCGCGGACTGGTGGAGATAATCGAGCACAGCCCGAAGGGCGACGATCCTGGGAGGGTGGTCGAGGCTGACGATGGGGATGTGGCGAAATCCCTCCACCGACATCTGGTGGAGGACGAAGCGAATGGATTCCTCCGCCTCCAGGGTCACCGGATTGGGGGTCATGACCTCGGAGACCTTGACCGAGCCGGCGGCGCCTTCCATTCCCCCCAGTTTGTAGAGCACGTCTCGTTCCGACAGGATACCCACCACGATGTCCTCTTCCATGACCAGCACGCAACCCACGCTCCTCTCCTTCAGGAGTTGGACCGCCTCCTCGACCGGAGCCTCGGGAGAAACGGTGACCGCGGGTACGGGCTTCAGGTCGGCGATCGTATCCTCCATGAGCCGCTTCTGCAGTCCCTCGGTGGGCAAGGGGACGTCCAGCTTGGTGAACGGCATCAGACAGGCGTCGCACCGGTCCGCCCCAGGAAGGTTGACCTCGCCGCAAGCAGGACAGATCATGAGATTCCTCGCAAGAAGGCCGGTTTGTGGCTCACCCCCGCCGACCGGTTGGGCCAAGGCCGGCGAACCCCGCCCGGCGGTTCCATCAGAAGAGGGAACTCAGTTCACCACCCAGACATCCCCGCTGTTGAGCAGTCGTTCCAGGTCTCCGTCTCCCGAACGGCTGATGGCGTCCTGCACCTGGGCTTCCATCAGCTCGTCGTAGGTCGGTTTGGCCACGGAGCGGAAGACTCCCAGAGGCACGGGAAAGTCGGGATAATCCATGCGGGCCAGCAGGTTCGCCAGATTGGGCTCCGGGGCATGAACATCGTGGATCAGCAGATCCTTTTCGGAACTGCTCCGGCGAAGATCCACGACTTCCAGTTCGAGGCCGTTCAGCCGAATTCCCTTGTCCCGGTCCCTGCCGAATACCAGCGGCTTGCCGTGCTCCAGCCGGAGGGTGCGATCGTCTCGAAACTCCCGCTCCGAGAAGTGCTTGAAGGCCCCGTCGTTGAAGATGTTGCAATTCTGAAAGACTTCCACGAACGAAACTCCCTTGTGGTGGGCCGCCTGGGTAAGCACCGAGGAGAGGTGCTTCACGTCCACGTCGATGGAGCGGGCCACGAAGGTGGCCTCGTTGGAGATGGCAATGCACAAGGGGTTGATGGGATAGTCGATGGACCCGAGCGGCGTGGACTTGGTCTTCTTGCCGAACTCGGAAGTCGGAGAATACTGGCCCTTGGTCAAGCCGTAGATCCTGTTGTTGAAGAGAATGATGTTCACGTCCAGATTTCTGCGAACCGCATGCATGAAATGGTTGCCCCCGATGCTCAGGGCATCGCCGTCTCCGGTAATCACCCAGACCGACAGCTCGGGGCGGGAGGCCTTGATGCCGGTAGCCAGGGTCGGAGCCCGGCCGTGAATTCCGTGAAAGCCATAGGTGTTCACGTAGTAGGGAAAGCGGCTGGAGCAACCGATGCCGGAAACGAAGACGAAGTTCTCCCTGGGGATATTCAGATCGGGCAGCATCTTCTGTGTCTGGGCCAGAATGGAGTAGTCCCCGCAGCCCGGACACCATCTCACCTCCTGGTCGCTCACGAAATCGCGGCGTCTCAAGGGGAGCACTGCCGACCCTTTCCGTCCTCTGTCGCCGTCATGGCTCATGGTTTAACGCTCCTGGCGTCCTGTCCAAATAAGGTTACCATCCCCGATGGAGGTTCCACAGGGAAAGACTTGGTCCGACAATCAGAGCATCTCTTCAATGGTTTCCCGCAGCTCGGAAATCTTGAAGGGCAGGCCTCGCACCCGGTTGAATCCGACGGCGTCCACCAGGTAGCGGGACCGCAAGATCATCAGCAACTGCCCCAGATTGAGCTCGGGCACCACAACCTTGTCGAATCGGGAGAGGACCTCTCCCAGGTTCCCAGGCAGAGGATTCAGGTACTGCAAGTGAAGGCTGGAGACGGGATGATTCTGCTCCTGCATGCCTTCCACGGCCGAGGTGATGGCCCCGTAGGTCGAGCCCCAACCGACCACCAGGACTCTTCCTTCCGGACTCCCGAACACCTCGGCCGGGGGAATGAAGTCGGCTATCCGGGCAATCTTCTCGGCCCGCAGACGCACCATGCGGTCGTGGTTGTCGGGGTTGTAGGTCACGTTCCCGGTGATGTTCTCCTTCTCCAACCCTCCGATGCGATGCTCCAGCCCCGGAGTGCCCGGGACAGCCCAGGGCCGGGAGAGGGTCTCCTCATCCCGCAGATAGGGCTCAAACCCCTCGGGGTCGGTCCGGAAACGGACGTCGATGTCGGGAAGGTCCTGCACCGAAGGAATCTTCCACGGCTCCGACCCGTTGGCCAGGTAGCCGTCGGAGAGGAAGAAGACCGGGGTCATGAACCGGGTGGCCAAGCGAAACGCCTCGAAAGCCATGCGGAAGCAGCCGGATGGCGTGGCCGGCGCCACCACGGCCACGGGACACTCCCCGTTCCTCCCGAAAAGGGCCTGCAGCAGATCCGCCTGTTCGGTCTTGGTGGGCAGACCGGTGCTGGGACCGCCGCGTTGAATGTTGGCGATCACCAGGGGCAGTTCCGCCATGACGGCCAGCCCGATCGCCTCCGATTTGAGGGCGACGCCCGGGCCGCTGGTTCCGGTCAGTCCCAAGTGCCCCGCAAAGGAAGCGCCGATGGCGGCGCCCACGGCCGCAATCTCGTCTTCCGCCTGAAAGGTCTTGATTCCGAAATTCTTGTGGCGGGCCAGCTCGTGCAGGATATCGCTGGCCGGAGTGATGGGATAGCTGGCGTAAAAGAGGGGGCGCCCCAGCTTCTGAGAAGCCGCGATGAAGCCGAAGGCCGTGGCCCCGTTGCCGGTAATGTTGCGGTACTTGCCCGGAGCCAACCGGGCGGTGCGAACCCGGTAATGGGTGGTGAAGAGCTCGGTGGTGTCGGCGTAGTTGTAGCCGCTTCGCAAGGCCAGGGAATTTGCAGCCAGAATCTGCGGCCTCATCTTGAACTTGGCTTCGATCCAGGAGAGCGTCGGCGCCAGGGGACGATCGTAGAGCCAGTAGGTCATTCCGAGAGCAAAGAAGTTCTTGCACCGGTCCGCATCCCTCTTGGGAAGATTCAACTCCTGGAGCGCCTTGCCGTTCAACTCGCTCAAGGGAACCGCAATCAGGCGATACCCCGACAGGCTCCCATCCTCCAGGGGGTTGGACCCATAGCCCGCCTTCTTCAGATTCAAGGGCAAAAAGGAATTGGAATTGGCAATGACGATGCCTCCGGGCTCCAGGTCCGACAAGTGCACCCTGAGAGCCGCCGGGTTCATGGCCACCAGAACGTTGGGCTGATCCCCGGGAGTGCGAATGTCTCGACTGCTGAAGTTGATCTGGAAACCGCTCACACCCGGCAGGGACCCGGCGGGCGCGCGAATCTCGGCCGGAAAATCGGGGAGGGTGCTGATGTCGTTCCCGAAGATCGCCGAGGTGTTGGTGAACTGGGTTCCGCTCAACTGTATGCCGTCGCCCGAGTCCCCGGCAAAGCGGATGGTCGCGTTTTCGATCTCGACGACGGCTCCGTCGCATTCGTGGTCTTTTTCGGTGGTTATGGCAGGCACGGTGGCTGAGTTTTTCGCTCCTTGAAGCTCGACTTTCCAATGGGGGCCCGAATCCGGCGAAATCCTTCCTCAGGCTCCGTCGGGCTCGCTGAAATTCTGACCCGGCCTGGGCGGAAGGGAAAAGACCTCCTGAGGGTAGCACTCCAACAGATAGTCAACGATGTTGATCACCGACAGGCAATCACAGACCCGATTGGCCGAATCGACCAGCGGAATATGACGGTAGCCGCCCTGGTTCATCAGACGAATCGCGTCCAGCAGAGAATCGTCGGGACTCAGGACCGCCGGATCCGGCGTCATGAGGTCGCGAATCGGTCGTTCCAGACCTGCCCGGCGGCGTCCCGCCACCTTGCGAATCAGGTCCCTTTCGGTAAATATGCCCAGGAGGTTGGAGCCCACCGCCACCAGGGCGCAACCGTTGCGCCGTCGCTGCATGGTCGAGATAGTGTCCCCCAGACTGGTTTCCGGGGCGACGCAAACCATCTCCTTCAACCGCAGGTGCCGAATCTTGGTCTGGCGTAGGGTCAGTTCCACACTCATGGCTTCAAACCCTGCATCTTACACCCGATCCAGCCTGACACCACCGTACTCGGTTGGCCCCATCATAACACATATTTACCGCTTCCAACGGCTTGCGCCTGGCAGGTGATCAGCCTCGACCCCGCCCTGGCGCGCGGACCAGACAGGCTGAAACAGGGGGCTTCTGGGGAGTGGAGAGTGGAGTGGAGAGTGGAGAGTCCTAATTGGCATGCCCGTGCCTCATGACCGGGTTGCACCTCTTGAAGGACCGCACCGAGATCGACATGAGGCTTGGCGTGTGGATCAAACAACTATCCACTCTCCACTAGCCACTATTCACTTTTCACTTGGCCGCGACGCCGTCCCATGAACCCGGGCGTCTCACAACGGCTGAAACAGGGGTGCTCCAGACAAGGTCAATCGACCTCCAGAACGGCCGTTCCCTGAATCGTTCCCGACCGCAACGCCGACAGGGCCTGGTTGGCATCGCTCAGAGCATAGGTGTTCACCTGTGTTTCGATGGCGGCCCGGCTCGCCAACTGCAGAAACTCCTCTCCATCGCGCCGGGTGAGATTGGCGACCGAGCGCACCACCCGCTCTCCCCAAAGAATTGAATAGGGGAAGGCCGGAATATCGCTCATGTGGATACCGGCGCAGATCACCGAGCCTCCCTTGGCCACCGCCTTCAGAGCGGCTGGAACCAACTCGCCGGCGGGGGCGAAGATAATGGCGGCATCCAGCGGCATCGGGGGCATCTCGCCCGATTCACCCGCCCAGACCGCGCCTGAGCGACGAGCAAACTGCTGGCCGTCCCTGTCTCCCGCCCGGGTGAAGGCGTAGACCTGCCGGCCTTCGTGGAGAGCCGCCTGAACCAACAGATGGGCCGCCGACCCGAACCCGTAAAAGCCGACGCGCCGCGCCTGGCCGGTCATTCTCAGCGATCGGTAACCGATCAGACCCGCGCACAAGAGCGGGGCCGCCTGAACATCGGAATAGTGGGCGGGAATGGAGAAACAGTAGCGCTCGTCGGCCGCCGCGTATTCGGCGTAGCCGCCGTCCCGATGATACCCCGTGAACCGGGCCCGATCACACAGGTTCTCTCTGGAGGACCGGCAGTAGCCGCAGCGGCTGCAGGTCCAGCCCAGCCAGGGAACCCCCACCCGGTCTCCCAGGCTCAGGCGGCTGACCCTTGGACCGCGGCCGGCCACCCTCCCCACGATCTGATGACCGGGAACCAGCGGCAGCCTGGCCTCCGTCAGCTCGCCGTCCACAATGTGGAGATCGGTCCGGCAGACCGCGCAGGCACGGACCCGGAGGAGCACCTGGCTCGGCCCGATCCGGGGCCTGGGCAGGTCCCGTTCAACCAGGGGCCGCCCCGGAGTCTCCAGAACCATGGCCTTCACGACGAAGCTCCGGTCTCGGGATTAGAACGTCGCAATCGGATTCAGAGGGGAGCCGGTGGCCCCCGGCACCGGCAGCGGGGCCACGGTCATGAGGAACTCCCACCGTTGGCGGGCCTGGGCGGCCTCTCCCACGGCTTCCAGGTCCAGTACGTCCAGGATGGGTGTACCCATCCCCACGATCAAGACCATGTGAACCGGCAGAAAGGAGCCTTTCACTTGAGAGGGCATGACGTCGGTGGCCAGATCGCTGCCCACGATGGCCACGTCGCGCTCTTTCAGCCAGGGCAGGCAGGACGCATGCAGACCGGCGGAATTCTGCATGATGTCCCATCCCCCCTCGGCGCGCCGCCGGGCCCAACGGCCGGTCCGAAGCAGGAGGGCATCTCCCGAGCCCACCCGGACTCCAGCCTTCTTCTCCCAGGCTTCCAGGTCTTCAGGATGGATCGCCTTGTCTCCCGGCAGATAGTCCAAGCCCCACAGGCGGGGCATATCCATGAGGACGGCCCGGGTAAAGATACCGTCCTTCATGGTGTTAACCGAAAGCTTGTCCGCCCCGTTGCGGGTGACTTCGTCCCTGGAGAAACCGTTGTACATCTTCCCCTCGTAAAAGAAGTGGCACAGGGCATCCATGTGGGTGGTGGTGAAGCCGTGGTAGCTCACCGCGAACCTGTCGTTGGCCCCCACGGAGTCGGGCTTGAAGCTCTCCGGCAACATCTCGTGCTCGAAGGGAGGCGAGCCGTCCTGCTCGACCTTGATGGCGTCGTGCGCCATCGAAACCGAGAAGCCCTCCTTCACCAGGGCCGCCGCCTGCTTGCGCTTTTCGGGCGTGATCAGGTTGATCGTCCCCAACTGGTCGTCGGTCCCCCAACGACCCCAGTTGGAAAGCGAGGTCATCATCCCGTCGACGTCCTTGCTGGTCAGGTTCTTGGAACTACGACAGACAATGACCGGGGCCATCGCCGTCAACAGCAGCAGGTGGGTGATGACAACCAATCGGGACAGTTTCATCTTCGTGATCCTCCCATGGAAAAAGCGCCTCGTCGTCAGGACCTCTCCAGGGCTTGGCAGGTTGCATCCTCCCCCGTCGGCCGGGGGTCGATGCACCCTCCGAGGTCTTGCGCTTCGATAGTCTATCGATGCCCGAGCGGCTCTTCAACGGTTTTGGCCGGCGAGGCGAAGAAGCCGGCCGGCGGCCGTAACAGAGGTTCGAAAGCTGCACTATAATGCAGACGGCATGTCATCGAGTCGAGACCAATTCAAGCTGGCCGCCTATCTGAGCATCAGCGCATTGCTGAGCTTCACCGTGTGGACCATGATCCTGGTGCCGGATTACCTGTCCGACCAGGGATGGCCGGCGCAGAAGATCGGCTGGGCCATGGGCGTTTTTTTCGTATTCGCTCTCTTCTCCCAGATCTTCTCGGGCCACCTGGCCGACCGCATCGGGAACGTGCCCACGGCCCTGATCGGCACTGGCATTGCCTTGTGCGGATGTTTCTTCTATTGGGCCGCCCTCAGGTGGCCGGAGGCCATCTTTGCGGCTCGCGCCCTTCACGGCGCCGGGGCGGCCATGGTGGGCGCCGGCGCTCTCTTCCACCTGGTGAGATCGGTGCCCCAGGAGCTCAGGGGGAGGGTGATGGGTTATTTCGGCCTGCCCGGGTTCGTGATGATGGGCGTGGGGCCCTGGATTGCCGAGAGTTTGCGTCATTCCTGGGGGATGGCCGGGGTGTTTACGCTAATTGTCGTCATCTTTTTGGCGGTTGGCGTTCTCCTCCGCTTCCTGCCGCGCCCGCTGGCCCCCAAGGGCACTCGACGAGAACCGTTCATCCGCGCCTTCAGGGAGAGCTTCCCCAACTTGAGGCCGGTCATCTTCTTCGCCTTTTGCTTCGGTTTCGGCTTGTCCGCCTGGAACGGCTTCCTGGCTCCCACCGTGAGCTGGCTCGGGGCCGGCGCCGTCTCCGCCTTCGGCCTCGGCTACGGTTCGGGAGCCCTGGCGAGTCGCCTCGGCCTGAGCCAAAGGCTGGACAGGCGCAAGAATCGGCGGATCGCCATCTTCAGCCTGACCCTCTACGGGGTGGGGCTTGCCTTGATTCCGCATGCGGATCACGCCTGGCACCTGGGGTTGATCGGGCTCGGCTGCGGGGTGAGCCACGGCCTCTACTACCCCGCCCTGAGCTCCTTCGCCGCCGCCCGTTTCCATCCTCTTCACACCGGAAACGCCATGAGTCTCTACATTTCCGCCTTCAGTCTGGGGATGTTTCTGGGTCCTCCCGTCTGGGGGTACTTGGGGAACCTATGGGGATACGCCTGGATTTTCAGGGCGGCGGGCCTGTTGGTGTTCTGCTCCATGGTGATTTTCCTGATTTCGCGTTCCTGGCCCAGGGCAAGATGGCTGATCTGGCCCTACAGCGGCGTGCAAACCCGCTGATTCAGGCAAGCAGCACCCCTGCCCTGCCGGGCGGATCATACGAGAGTGAGACACCCAATCGTCAATAAAGACGAACCACGAATGAACACGAATGGACACGAAGACCGATGGACCTGCTTGGCTGCGATGACGTCACGGGAGGAAGGCCGGGAGCGCGGGCGTCCCGCCCGCACAACACTGGCGCAGCCTCACCCCTCTCTCCCACCCGGCTCGACCGGCAACGGCGCCACGATTCCGCTTCAGCTGAGCCCATGGGGTTCCCGCCGGCAGGGTGACCGGGCGCCGCATCACGGGGAAACGGAGCGGCCACCCAACGCAGAGGATGCGGGCGGGACGCCCGCGCTCCCGGAGGGGCGCCTCCTCCCATCCTTCTTGCTCCGCGAGGAGGCACTGCCCCTGCCGATGCGGCAGTGCCGTCCCGCTTGGTGGCCCTTCGTGGTGCTTCGTGTGTCTTTGTGGATCACTCTTTTTTTCTTTTGTTTCAGGACTCGGAGGGGAGGAACAGGCTATGCAGACACAATCCAACCAGCATCTTGAGACGGGGATCGATCCGGGTCCCTTCGACGAACTCGACACCGTCACCGTGCTGTTGCCGATGCCCTTTCGCGGCGGGCGGCTGGACGGGCGGGCACACGCCAGGAACGTGGACTACCTGCTGGGCAACTGCTTTCTGGACGAAGGGCGGCGGCGGGTCATCGGAATCGGAGGGACCAGCCTGATTCACCACCTCGACCGGGAAACCCTCCGGGGACTGGTTCGGTCGACCGGCCGCCAGCTCGGCTCCGAGGCGCTTTTCATGGCGGGGGTCATTCCCACGCCCCCGTCCGAAGCCAGGCGATTCATCCAGGAATGCCTGAGCCTGGAGAGACCCCCCGACTACTTTCTGCTCATGCCCATTCCCGGTCTGTTCAATCCCGAGGGTGTCGAAGCCGAGCTTTCGGCGTTGTCGGAATTCTTCGAGAGGCGCGGAGCGGGGCGCTTCGTCCTCTACCTGCGCACTGGCCGCCTGAACGCCGCCTATGCTAGACTCGCCTCCAGACTTGCCAACATTGCCGGCATCAAGGTGGGCACTCAGCCCGGAGACGTACAGGTGCTGCAAGCCGCGGTCCCCCCTTCCAAACGGGTTCTCTGGGGAGTGGGCGATCGGGTGACGGCGGCCGCCCGCTTGGGCGCACGGGGCCATACCTCCGGATTGACCCTGATCTGCCCCCGCCTCTGCGATGCCATCAACAACGCCTGCCGGCGCCGGGACTTCGATACCTGCGCCGAGCTGGAGCAGGTGGTTTCGGGTCTGGAAGAGATTCGCTTCATGGAGGATCGGATCTACAACTACTCGGCGGTGGTCGCCGCCAGCCAAATGGGTGGATTCCAGGACATCGACCTGGGAGAAGGCGGGCCGTTCAATGCCCCGCCGCCGCCGCCGATCCTGCAGGAGATCGCTCGCTGCGTGGAGCGGTTGAAACCCTACCACTGACCGGCCCCGGGGGATCGAGTCGGAGCAATCCGCCGAGTCGGCGAAAAGAAGCCCGCATTCGGGCGAATGGTTGCAGGGATGAACGGGCATTCCCCAGAACTCACCAGCATCGGCCGGAGACCCCAGATCGGCGTCGAGCTTGCCGAGAACCTGGCGGACTCCGAGGTCGACATCCTGGAGCAGATTCAGAAGCGGGTTCTGTGGCTGAGCATGCAGATCGTGCACTACGCCAATTCCCTGAGGGAAAACGGCGCCGGCGCCAAGGTGGGGGGCCACCAGGCCAGTTGCTCCTCCATGGTCAGCTTGATGACGGCCCTCTATTTCCACTCGCTGCGATTTGGAGACCGGGTCTCGGTCAAGCCCCACGGCTCCCCGGTATACCACGCCATCCAGTATCTCCTGGGCAACCTGCCCGAGGAGAAGCTCCGCCAGTTCCGCAGCTTCAAGGGACTCCAGTCCTATCCCAGCCGCACCAAGGACGTGGACCAGGTCGACTTTTCCACCGGGTCGGTGGGCCTGGGAGCGGTCGTGCCCAACTTCGCCCGGCTGACCCGGCAGTTTGTGCGCGACCACTTCGGTCACCCCCGGCGCAACCGCTTCATCGCCCTGATGGGCGACGCCGAACTGGACGAGGGGAACGTGTGGGAGGCCCTGGGCGAAGAAACCCTGCAGGAACTGGGCCAGGTCCTGTGGATCGTCGATCTCAACCGCCAGAGCCTGGACCGCGTCGTCCCCAGCGGCAAGGCCCAGAAGATCGAGGAGATGTTTCGCATCAACGGCTGGCGGGTGCTGGAGTTGAAGTACGGCAGGAAACTGGAGGAGGTCTTCAGGCGGCCCCACGGCCGGAAACTGAGGCAGCGCATCGACCTGATGAGCAACGACGAGTATCAGAGCCTGCTGCGCATCGAGGACGGCGAGAAGATCCGGCGCCGGCTGGTCAAGACTCCCGACGGTCAGGACGAGGAGCTGCTGGAATTGTTGAGCGACTACTCCACCGGCCAAGTCAAGCCTCTGCTGGCCGACCTGGGCGGGCACGACCTGCGCAAGATCCTGGAGGGGCTGGACGAGGCCGACCGGATTACCGACCAGCCGGTCGTCATCATCGCCTACACCATCAAGGGTTGGGAACTGCCGATCGCCGGAGATCCCCTGAACCACGCCAAGCTCCTGACCTCCGGCCAAATGGCCGAGCTCCAGTCCCGACTCGGGGTCGTTTCCGGAGAAGAGTTCGCCCGATTCCCCTCCGGAAGCCCCGAAGACCGGTTCATCCAGTCACGCCTCAAGCTTCTCAACGGCAATGCCGGGTCCGAAACCGCCTCCGAGCCCGCGACTCTCCCGATTCCCGCCAGCCTGGGGTCCGGCTACCGGGGCGACCTCTCCACCCAACAGGCCCTGGGGACCCTCCTCACCGCCTTGAGCCGCATCCCGGAAGTGGCGGCCCGCATGGTGACCACTTCCCCCGACGTTTCCATCTCGACCAACCTGGGGGGATGGATTCACAAGATGCGGGTCTACAGCCCCGAGGAGAAGATCAACTTCTTTCGCGAGAATGCCGTAGGCTCCATGCTCAACTGGGAGCAGTCCCCCAGGGGACACCACATCGAGCTGGGCATTTCGGAAAACAACCTGTTTCTCCTGTTGAACATGCTGGGATTGTCGCAGGAATTCTCCGGGGAAGTCCTGCTTCCCTTCGGGACCGTCTACGACCCCTTTATCGGACGCGGGCTGGATGCGCTGACCTATGCGGCTTACACCGAATCCAAGTTCATCTTTGCCGGAACGCCTTCGGGAATCACCCTGAGTCCCGAGGGAGGCGCCCACCAATCCCTGATCACGCCCTCCATCGGCATGGAGATGCCCAACCTGGTCTACTACGAGCCCACCTTCGCCCAGGAACTGGAATGGATCTTCCTGGCCGGCCTGCGGAACCTGCTGGACCGCAAGCGTGGCCAGATTCTCTACCTGCGGCTCTCCACCCGTCCGGTGCCGCAGAATCTCTTTCCGGCCGACCGTCAAACGCCTCCCAAGCGGCTGGAGCGCCTGCGCCGGGACGTCCTGCGGGGCGGGTATCGCCTCCTGGATCACGGGTCCGTCCCCGGGTACTCTCCCGGCAGCAACGTCCTCAACATCTTCACCTGCGGGGTGATGGCGGTGGACGCCCTGGAGGCCAGCCGGAAACTCGCTCGCGAAGGCATCTTCGCCAACGTCATCGCGGTCACCAGCCCGGACCTGCTCTTCCGGGGCTGGCAGCAGGCGGGCAAGCTCAGGATGAAGAACCCCGGAAGCCGGTTCACCTTTCACCTGGAGGGCCTGATTCCACCCTCCGAGCGCCGGGTCCCCATCGTCACCGTGCTGGACGGCCACTCGCATGCGCTGTCCTTCATCGGGAGCGTCTTCGGCAGCCGGGCGCTGTGCCTGGGGGTGGATGAATTCGGTCAGTCGGGCCAGCCCGAGGATCTCTACGACCACTACGAGATCGGCGTCAAGGCCATCTCGCAGGCCGCCCGCCAGGCGATCGGTGGGCGGCAGTTCACGCCAGGGGCTGCTGCATGGTGAGGCAGTGAAGGGCGCCGAAATCCCACACCAGATCCAGGCTGTGAATGCCGACCACGGAGCGGTCCGGGAACAGCCGGCTGAGCCGGCTCAGCGCCAGGCGGTCGTTGGGGTCGTTGAAGGTGGGGACCAGGACGGTGCGGTTGGCGATGTAGAAGTTGGCATAGTTGGCCGGCAGGCGCTCTCCTCTGAAAAACAGGGGCCGCGGCAGGGGCAGCTCAACCACACGGAGGGGACGCCCGTCCTGGTCGGTGGCCGCCGCCAGCCGCCTCCGGTTTTCCCGCAACGCCTCGTAGTTGGCGTCCCGCCGATCGGATTCCGCGGAAACCGCCAGGGTGGTCGGATTGACGAAGCGTGCGATGTTGTCCACGTGGCCGTGGGTGTCGTCGGCGGCAATCCCGCGATCCAGCCAGATGACTTTGGCGATCCCGAGGTAGTGTCGAAAGACGTCTTCCATCTCCGGCCTGGAAACTCCCGGGTTGCGGGCCTGGATGGGGCTGAGCAGGCATTCCTCGGTGGTGACCAGGGTTCCCCGGCCGTTCACGTCGAAGCTGCCCCCTTCCAGGACGATCCTGCGCCCGCCGGGGCCCATCCTGGGCTGCCGGCACTTCAGGCCGAGCAGACGAGCGATTGCGCCAGGAACAGCATCGTCGAGCCGCCAACCGGGATACCTGGCCCAGCCGTTGAATTTCCAGTCCAGAATCTGGATCTCTCCCGGAGCGGAACCCCCTCGCCGGACGAAAAGCGGACCGTTGTCGCGCAGCCAGCTTCGGTTGGTGGCCACCTGGTGGAACTCCACGGCAGCCAAGTCCACCCCGGCCTGCGAAAGTAGCCGGCGGACCCGCTGTTCCAGCCGCCCGTTCTCCACCAGGATCCTGACCCGCTCGTGGCGGTGCAGGTGGCGCACCACCTCGCCAAAGACCCAGGGGATGGCCGCGAACTTCCCGAGCCAATGGGTGCCATGGCGCGGCCAGGCGATCCAGGTGGCCTGGTGAGGCTCCCACTCCGCCGGCATGCGGTACCCGTCCGGTCTCGATATCAAGCCCATCCCTTTCCTGGAACAAAAGAAAAAGAGAGTGATCCACGAAGACACACGAAGATTGACGAAGGGTCACGAAGAAAAACTGACTGAAATCCATCCCTGTTCGTGTTCATTCGTGTCCATTGGTGGTTCGTCTTCAAGAGAGATCGTCCGTTTCTTCCTCGAATGATCCGCCCCGTCACGGGGGGCGGGGGCCTCGCTTGTCTGGAATCAGGCCACCCCGGGTCAGAGCTGCTTCACCGCATACCCCTGCTTCTTCAAGAGTTCCACAACGCTCTCGGCGCCTACCAGGTGGAGCGCCCCGACCACCACCAGGGTGGTTCCCGGCCGATCCAGCAGGGGCTCGATCCTGAGCAGCCAGTTCCTGTTTCGATCGACCACCAGCCTCTGATACAGGTTGGGATAGTCCTGGAAGCTCTTCTGCATCAACTCTTCCAGAACCTCGACGTCCCCGCCGGACCAGGCTTGCACCAGTTGTTCCGTTTCTTCTCCGAGGTGGTCCAGTTCTCGCAACGTCTGCAGGAGGAATTCCTCCTGCAACCGGTCCGACATTCCATCGAACAGGTCCAACTGGTACTCCATCGTTTCCAGGGCGTCCATCTTCTTTCCCGCCTGCTTGCCCCGGTCGAAGTAATAGCGGTCGACGCCGTGCTCGGGATCGAATCCCAGAGTCTGCAACTTGAAGAGGGTAAGACTCAGACTGAGCGACCAGGGCTTGAGGTTGCGAAGCCGATCGAAGGGCAGTCCCATCGTCTCGGATTTCTCCTTGGCCAGGGCCAGGGTCTCCGGGGAGACTTTGGCCTCGAGCGTTTCCCCCTGGAGCAATGCCTTCCGGGCAAACAATTGCAGGCCTGCCGGCGACTCGGCTTCGTCCAGGTCCAATTCCAGCAGAATCGTTTGGGCCTGCTCGAAGGCTGCTTCCGCCGCCGGAGAGACGGTATGGGTTCCGGGCTTCAGCAAATGCACGGTGCCCAGCAGAAACAGGGCGCCCTTCTCGGAAGAAACTCGCCACAAACAGCCCCTGGAGGATTCCCGGGTCGCGGGAGATTCCTGGGCCGCCACTCTGGCGGCGGCCGGGCCGAGGCCGAAAACGATCGCCGCCAGAGCAAGAAGGGCCGCCTTCAGCTTGCAGCCACTGGGCCATTGAAAGAATGACATCGGTCCCTGTCCTTTCCGAGGGGAGTCCCGCCTTCACCATCTTGTCTTGGAGAGGAGACAGGCGAGGCGGCGGCAGACCTTCGCCTCCTGTTGGCCGCCCGTCTTCCGCCGCCGGTTCAACCGGTCGGCGAACGGTCGAGGAGGCGATTGACGATGGGCGCGTAGCTGTCGATGCGGCGGTCTCGCAGGAAGGGCCATTGGCGCCGGACTTCTTCGATGCGACCCCAGTCGCATTCCGCCACCACCAGCTCCTCCTTCCCGGAGGCTTCCGTCAGCACCACGCCGAACGGGTCGCAGAGGAACGAGGCTCCCCAGAACTCCAGGCCCTCGCCACCCGGGGGGCGTTCGAAGCCCACGCGGTTGACCGCGGCCACGAAGATCCCGTTGGCGATGGCGTGAGAGCGCTGCATGGTCTTCCAGGCCTCCTGCTGGGCGGCTCCGTATTGCCGTTTCTCCGAGGGGTGCCATCCGATGGCGGTGGGATAGAAGAGGATCTGGGCGCCCCCCAGGGCGACCAGGCGGGCCGCCTCCGGATACCACTGATCCCAGCACACCAGCACGCCGATGCTCCCGTAGCGGGTCTCGAAGGTCGGGTAGCCTCGGTCCCCGGGGGTAAAGTAGAATTTTTCGTAGTAGAGAGGGTCATCCGGAATATGCATCTTGCGATAGCTTCCCAGCAAGGCCCCATCCGCATCCAGGACGACCGCGGTGTTGTGGTAGACGCCGGGCGCCCTCCTCTCGAACAGTGGAACCACCATGGCCATTCGATGCCGCCGGGCCAGCGCCGACAAGGCGTCGGTGGTGGGGCCCGGAATCGACTCGGCCAGGTCGAAGCAGGTCTCGTCTTCCGTTTGGCAGAAGTACTGAGACCGGAACAGCTCCTGCAGGCAAAGGATCCGAACTCCCTGTGCGGCCGCCCGGCCGATGCCCTCCCGAGCTTTCTCCAGGTTGTCTCGAGGGCGCGGGCAGCTCGCCATCTGCAGCAGACCCACCTTTACCCTGGAGGATGGTTGGGGCATCTTCCCACCAGCGCTTTCGTCTCTCCTGTTCCTTGGCCGGCGACACTATATGGACCCAGCCCCGAAATTTCAACGGACGCCCTTTGCGGCTGCAGGCCCCGACGACCGGGCCAATTCCCCGCACGAGATCGCCTTCTATTGACCGGCTATCGGGCGACCCGGCGAGGGATTCCGTCTAAACTTGTGATAATATGGCATTTGTCAGTTCGCACCAAGGCAGGAGTTCATGATGGAGATATTGGGCGGCCCGTTGTACGCGGTTGCCGGCGCCGGGGAATCCCACGGGCCGGCCATCACGACCATTGTTTTCGGTTGCCCTCCCGGGCTCAGGATTTCCCGAGAGGGGATTCAGCGCTACCTGGACCGGCGACGCCCCGGGAGCAGCAAGCATGGAACCCCCCGCAGGGAGCAGGACCGGTTGGTCCTCCTGTCGGGCTTGTACCAGGCGGATGCCGATCGCTTGACGGCCGGCGCCCCCATCCGGGTCGGCGACGCCGGCCAGGCCCTGACGGTTCCCTCCTATGAGGAGGGCTACTGCAGCGGCGAACCGGTGGCGGCCCTGGTGCTCTCCTCATCCAAGCGGCCGCAGGACTATGAGCAGTTTGCGGGACCCGAAGGGGAGGTGCGACCCGGACACACCGACCTGGTCAAGCACCACCAGTCCCGAGGCTACGCCGACCCGAGAGGAGGGGGGCGCTCCAGCTACCGGTCCACCATCTCGGACGTGATCGCCGGCTCCATCGCCCGGACCTTTCTGCGGGAACATTTCCGGACGGTGATCCTGTCTTCCATCCTCCAGGTGGGGCCGTTGAAGGGCTCGCTGACCCTGGCCGAGCGGATCGAAGACATGCGGGAGTCCGGCTCGCGGCGTTGTTCGCCGGACGCCCTGGAAGACCTGCAGAAGTCCCTGGAGGATTCCGAGATCCACACGCTGGACGCGGCCTTCGCCCGGAGAGCCGCCGGCGCCATCCGGGAAACCCGCAGGAAGGGAGATTCCCTGGGGGCCTCGATCGAGGTGGCGGCCGTCAACCCGCCCCCGCTGGTCGGGGAACCTCTCTATCAGAGCCTGAAGTTGCGCCTGATGGGTTCCCTGGGAGGATTGCACGCGGTGCAGTCTTGCGAGATCGGCGCGGGCTCGGCGGCCGTCGAGCGCCGGGGCAGCCAAAACAACGACCCCATCCGCCGCTCAGGCTACCAGGGCAACCGCCACGGCGGATTGCTGGGTGGAGTGACCACTGGCAGTCCCTTGATCTGCCGGGTGGGGTTCAAGCCGACCTCCTCCATCCTGCTTCCCCAGCAGTCGGTCCGCAAGAACCTGGAAGAGATCGAGTTCAAGCTCAGGAGGGGACGCCATGACCCTTGCGTGGGCATCCGCGCCGGCGTCACACTGGAGTCGCGCCTGGCCATCGAACTGATGAACGCGGTGCTCATGCACCAGTCGCAACGGCTGGATCTGAAGGCCCACCAACTCTTTTGAACCCGCCTCCCGGCCCGGCCCGGGACACCCGCCGGTGAACCCCGAGGCGGCCCCCGCCGCCCGCTTGACGCCCTTGGAATCGGTGGTAGACTCAGGGCCATGCTTGCTAAGCCCGCATGTCTCACCAGGGGTGGTTATCTGCCATGAAATGGATGTTCTACTTCGCCATTCTGCTGGCGGCCCTGATGTTCGTCCGGGGCGTGCTGCGGGCCTTCCTGGCGCCCATGCGGGGGCGCTCCAACTTCGAGAACCCCGGCCCCTCCCATAGCCGCGGGTCGACGGTCAAACAGGGAACCATGGAGAAGGACCCCGTCTGCGGCACCTACGTCGACACCGACTCCGCCCTGCGCCGCTCCTTCCGCGGAGAGACCCACTACTTCTGTTCCTCGGAATGCCTGGAGAAGTTCAAGCAGAGCGCCTGAAATACTCCGCACACCGATAAACGACCTTTCCCGCCACGATGGTGGCGGCCACGCGGCCTTTGAGGGGGGTTCCGTGGAAGGGGGAATTGCGGCTCTTGGACCGGGTCTGTCCGAGGTCGTAGACCCACTCGGCGTCGGGGTCGAACAGGGTCAGGTCGGCCGTGGCTCCTGCTTTCAGATGGCCGAGGGGCTGGTGGATCAGTTGGGCGGGTTGGGTGCTCATGAGCTCCACCACGCGGCGGAGACTGATGAGTCCGGGATGGTAGAGGCGGGTCAGGACCAGTCCCAGGGCGGTCTCGAGACCGATGATTCCAAAGGGAGCCTGGTCGAATTCCAGCATCTTTTCGTTGGGATTGTGGGGAGCGTGGTCGGTGACGATGCAGTCCGCCGTGCCGTCGACGATGGCTTCCAGCAACGCCTCGATATCGTCCTCGGTCCGCAGGGGAGGACTCATCTTGGTGTTGGTGTCGTAGCCGCGGCAGGCGGCATCGCTGAGGGTGAAATGGTGGGGGCAGACTTCACAGGTCACATGGATGCCCTTCTTCTTTCCCTGCCTGACCAGATCAGCGGCTCCACGGGTGGAAAGATGGGCGATGTGGATGTGAGCGCCAGTCAACTCGGCCAGCATGATGTCCCGCGCCGCCATGGCGTCTTCGGCCGTGCGGCTCATGCCCTTCAGGCCCAGGACCGTGGACTGGTACCCCTCGTTCATGCAGCCGCGGGCCGAAAGGTTGAGGTCCTCGCAGTGCTCGATGACGGGGATCTTGAAGGGCAGCGAATACTCCAGCGCCCGGCGCATGAGTTGTCCGTCCATCACGCCCTTGCCGTCGTCGCTGATGGCGATAGCCCCCGCGTTGACCATTTCCCCGATTTCCGCCAGGCGCTCCCCGGCGCTGCCCACGCTGATGGCGCCTATGGGAAACACCCGAGTCAGGGCACGCCGCTCGGCCTCCTTGAGGATGAAGCTGGTGACCGCGGGATTGTCGTTGACGGGATGGGTGTTGGGCATGCAGCAGATGGAGGTGAAGCCGCCGGCAACGGCCGCCTCGGAACCGGATTGGATGGTTTCTGCGTCCTCCCTGCCGGGTTCCCTCAGGTGCACGTGGATATCGATCAGACCCGGGGACACGATCAGTCCGGAGGCGTCCAGAACCGGGCTCCCCGGGGCCTGCAGGCCGGGGGCGATACGGCTGACCCTGCCCTCCTCCAGCAGGACATCGCTGATCCGGTCCAAATCCTGGGCCGGGTCGATGACTCTTCCGCCTTTAACCAGCAGGGATGCCAATGGTGACTCCTCCAGTGTTTGCGCCAGCCGACACTCACCCCTCGGGGGCCGGCGGCGGTTGCTCCCTTCCTCCGATGACCAGGTAGAGAACGGCCATGCGAATGGCGACCCCGCTGGCCACTTGTCCCAGGATCACCGAGTAGGGCCCGTCGGCTACCTCCGAGGCGATCTCCACGCCGCGATTGATGGGGCCGGGATGCATGATGATGGCGTCGGACTTCGCCGATCGCATGCGCTTGGCCGTCAGCCCGTAGTAGCGGAAGTATTCCCGCACCGAGGGGAAGAAGGCCTCTCGCTGGCGCTCCATTTGAATGCGCAGCATCATCACCACGTCGGCCCCTTCCAGGGCTTCGTCCATCCGGTCGGTCACGGCCAGCGATCCGTCTCCGGCGTCCATCCGTTCAAAGTCCGGCGGGAGCAGGGTCGGCGGCCCGCAGACCGTCACCCGGGCGCCCATCTTCCCCAGCAGCAGACAATTGGACCGGGCCACCCGGCTGTGGGCGATGTCTCCGATGATGGCGACCCGCAGTCCCTGCAAGGCGGGCTTGTGGTCCAGAATGGTGAGCGCGTCCAGCAGCGCCTGAGTGGGGTGCTCATGAGCCCCGTCACCGGCGTTGACGATGCAGGCCGTGCAGCTTCCGGCCAGTTGGTGGGGGGCGCCGGCCGAAGAATGTCGAATCACGATGACGTCCGGGGCCATGGCCTCCAGGTTTCTGGCCGTATCCACCAGGGTCTCTCCCTTGACGATGCTGCTGGAGGAGGTGGAGATATTGATGGCGTCGGCGCTGAGTCGCTTGGCTGCGATCTCGAAGGAGGTGCGCGTCCGGGTGGAGGCCTCGAAGAAAAGATTGATGACGGTCTTCCCGCGAAGCGTGGGGACTTTCTTGATGGGACGGGTCGAGATTTCTCGAAGAGACTTGGCCGTCTCCAGGATCAATTGAATCTGATCCACCGACAGCGGCTCAATGCCCAGCAGGTGTTTGGCATTGAATGACACCGGGGCTCCCCGGGAGGCGGGTGGGGTGGACGGGCCGGACCTTGGGGCGATGGCTTCAGGACTCATGAAGCAGGTTCAACCAGCAGGACTCCCTCTCGACGATCGATCTCCTTCAGCCGCACCTCCACCATCTCGGCCGCCTCGGTCTCGACCGTCTTGCCCACGAAGTGAGCCTGGATGGGCAGCTCCCGATGGCCGCGATCGATCAGGACGCAGAGCTGAATGGCCTTGGGCCGGCCGTAATCCACCAGGGCGTCCATGGCGGCCCGCACGGTGCGCCCCGTGAACAGGACATCGTCGACCAGCACCACGATCTTCCGGCTCAACGGGAAATCGATTTCACTGCTCTGGACGATGGGCTGGGTGGCCACCGACGAAAGGTCGTCCCGATAGAGATTGATATCCAGATGACCGACCGCAACCTTGACGGCCTGCATTTCCCACAGAGTCCTGGCCAGGCGCTCCGCCAGCGGCACCCCGCGGCGGCGGATCCCGACCAGCGCCAGTCCCTGCTGGCCCCGATTGTGGTCGAGGATCTCCCGCGCCAGCCGGCGAAGGGTGCGCGCGATCTGATCGGAGCTCATAAGTTCTTCTTTTTCAATCGGTCCCATTAGAGTCATCATCATGTGGCCGGCTGCCGCTCCCCGCAAAACCGCCCGAATACTACCACAGCAGCCGCTGGCCCGTCACCTCGGCCGCGGGATTGACAGGCTCGGCAGTTCTTGTTTGAAATAAGCGCTGCGTCTCAGGAAGCCGTAGCTTTACGGCGTCGCGTATGCCCCCCACCGCATCAGCCTTCGCCTGCGGCGACTCCCCCTCAAGGGGGGAGTGATTCTCGCGCTACAAACCGCAAACATACTTTACACGTTAGACCGCGAACATGGTTTACATCCCGCCCAGGAATCAGGCAATAAGCCCTATGCAGGCCTCAAGAATCACTCCCCCCTGGAGGGGGAGTCGGTGAGACAAGGGCTCCGCCCGCAGTCGAACCGGTGGGGGGCCAGTCTCCGAGGTTCGTAAGAGGCTTCGGGTTCCTTCGTGGATCACTCTTTCCGGGAATCGACTTCCCCTACCGTTGGAGCGGAATGCAGGTTAATATCGCAGTCATTTCTCCAGGACCAAACCCACCAGGCCCATGAAGCCCGAAGACCTGCTGCTGGCTCCCGATCTTTCCACCGAGGAGGTGACGGAATTCCTCGCCCGATATGGATTCAGGGACCCGGAAGCCGCCGACCGCAACCTCCAATTGATGGCGGAGGACGTGACTGTCCGGCTGGCGCTGGCGCGCATGGTGGGAAAGTTGCTGGAGGTGGTCCGGGAAGCACCCGACCCCGACGGAGCCCTCAACCACTTCGAACGCCTGCTGGGGGTGGTCAGCCACCCGGTGAACTTCCTGGGGTTCCTGGGCGACACCGCCGAGGCCCTGGAGGCGGTGCTGCTGATCTGCGGCTCCTCCAGCTACGCCTCCGAGATCCTCATTCGCGACCCGGAGACCTTCTACTGGCTGCTGAACGAGCTGGGCGCGCCCTGGCCCAAATCCCTGGCCTCCTATGGCGCCGAAGCCGGCCAGGCCGTCTCCGGCGGCGGATCCGACCAGGACCGGTTGAGGGCTCTGGCCCGCTTCAAGCGCCGCGAGATGCTGCGCATCAGCGCCCGCGACATCCTGAGAATCATCGACGTGGGTGACACCACCGCCGAGCTGTCCCGGCTGGCCGAGTCCGTCATCGACCGCGTGTACGAGATTTGCCGGGCCCGCCTGGCGAGCCGGCACGGGGTCCCCCACACACCCGATGGCCGGGGCGGCATGAGGGAGGCCCGCTTCACCGTGCTGGGAATGGGCAAGCTGGGCGGCGAGGAGCTCAACTACAGCTCCGATATCGACCTGATCTATTGCTACGACGGGGAGGAGGGCCGCACCGCGGCCAGGGAGGCCGGCTCCGATGCCCCGCTCTCGAGCGGTCCTCCCAAGACCGTTTCCAATCGTGACTTCTTCACCAGGCTGGCTCGCATGATCACCCAGGCCCTGTCGGAGTCGACCGTTGAAGGGGCCTTCTACCGGGTGGACTTGCGGCTGCGGCCCGAAGGCGGCGCCGGAAACATTGCGGCATCGCTGAACGACTACCGCAACTACTATGGAAGCTGGGGGGAAACCTTCGAACGGCTGGCCCTGATCAAGGCCAGGCCGGTGGGCGGTTCCAGGGAACTGGGCGAGACCTTCTGCGAGACCTTTCGACCCTTTACCTATCGCAAGTTCCTGGATTTCGCCTCTCTGGACGAGCTTCAGGAGATCAAGAACCGCATCAACGCCAAGCTGGATTCCACCGGAAAGCAGGGACGGCACGTCAAGCTGGGGGAGGGCGGCATTCGCGAACTCGAATTCTTCGTCCAGGCGCTCCAGCTCATCTACGGAGGCCGCCAACCGGACCTGCAGCAGGGGCAGACGGTGCGCGCCCTGGAGGCCCTGCACCAGGCCCGATTCCTCAACGCCCGGGAACACCGCGGTTTGCAGGAAGCCTACCGGTTTCTGCGCGACCTGGAGCACAAGCTCCAGATGGTCTTTCATTTCCAGACCCACGAGTTGCCGCAAAAGGAAGAGGACCTCTACAAGTGCGCCCGGCGAATGGGGATTGGCGGCGCCGGCGTTGCGGAAACCGTGGAAGGGTTGCGGCTGGCCTACGCCCGGCACACGGCGCTGGTGCACCGCATGTTCGCAGACCTGGTGGCCTGGCGGCGGGGGGGCGCCGGCGGCCTCGAGCTCAGGGAAGCGGCTCTGGTGCTCCAATCGGGACTGCCGGAGCAGGAAGCCCACCAGATGCTCGCCGGCCGCGGATTCTCGGACTCGAGAACCGCCTACCACCAGATCACCCTGCTGCGGGATGCCCCTTCCTTCGCGCATGCCCCTTCCCGGATGCGCAACCTGCTGGCCAACCTGATGCCCGGACTGCTGGGCGGACTGCAGGCCAGCCCCGACCCCGACGCCGGCCTGTCTGCATTCGAGAGTTTCGCCGACGCCCTGGGCGATCGGGATTCGCTCTACGGGTTGCTGAACGAGTCCCCGGGAGTTCTGGACCGACTCCTGAGAGTGCTCGCCTCCAGCCGATTTCTTTCGGATTTTCTCTGCAGGCGGCCCGAATTCTTCGACACCCTGGTTCGCCCCCAGGAACTGAAACGGCAGAAGACACGCTCGCGCTTCTCGGCCGAGTTGGGCTCTCTGCTCCGGGAAGCCGGCAATGATCGGGAAAAGCGCTCCTGTCTGAGGCGGTACCAGCAGACCGAGATGTTCCGAATCGGGATGAAGGACGTCCTGGGCGAGTTGAGCCGGGACCGGGTCGGAAAGCAGATGGCTGCCCTGGCCGAGTGCTGCCTGCTGGCCGCCCTGGATTTGGCCTGTGAAAGCCTGGAAGACCGCTTCGGCCCGGGCTTCACCGGCTGGGCGCGCCAGCAGGTGGCCATACTGGCCCTGGGGAAGCTGGGTGGCAGCGACCTCAGCTACCACTCCGACCTGGACCTGGTCTACCTCTATGCGGACGAGGATGCCGCGGCAGCCCGAGAGAGCCAGCGACGCTGCCTCAGCCTGGTCGAGCGGCTCGACGAGATCCTCTCGGTGTCACAGGGCGAGGGAACCATTTACCGCATCGACACCCGGCTGCGGCCCCTGGGGAACAAGGGAGAACTGGCCACTCCCGCATCCCGTTACCGGGAATACCTGGCCACGCGCGCGGAAGCCTGGGAGCGGCTGGCCCTGTCCCGCCACCGCTTCATTTCGGGAGGACGCCGCCTGCAGAGGCAGATCGGCGCCATGATCGACGGGTTCGTCTATGAGCCGGAGTTGAGGCCGGAGGAAGTCTCCGAGATCGCCCACCTGCGCGGTCGCATGGAAGTCGAGTTGGGGAGAGAGGCCCGGCAGGCCCGCTTCCACTTGAAAGCCGGGGCCGGGGGACTGCAGGACGTGGAATTCGCCACGCAGTTGTTGCAGCTCAAGTATGGAGGAGAGCACCGCGAGCTCCGCATCCCCCACACGCTCACGGCCATGGGGCGGCTGGAGAGACTGGGGCGGCTGGGCCAGGTTGCGGCTCGCGACCTGTCGGCGGGCTACCGGTTCCTGCGCCGGCTGGAAAACAGCCTCCGCATTGCAGCCACCGACGGCGTCTCCACGGTCTCGCGAGACCCGGGACATCTTCGCAAGCTGATTCTGCTGCTGGGGGAACCCAAGGCTCCCTACTGCCAGTCCCCGGAAGCTTTCACCGACCACTACCTGGCGACCACCCGGCAGGTCCGAAGCCACTACCGGGAAATCGTGGCCGGACTGGGTGGAGAATGGTGAGTTTTGGGTCGGGAAATTGGGGTTCGAGCCGAAAATTGCCGTCAATTCTTCCGCCGGCATTGTCTGTCGCAGATCCGAGACCAAAAACCTGCGATCGGCAATGGCTCACCGGATGATCGGGTCAGTTGACGTCCTTTTCTCCGGTGCGGATGTTGTATCCCTCATCCACCGGAAGGACGAAAATCCGGCCGTCTCCGATCTCTCCGGTTCTGGCGGTCTCGATGACGACCTTCAGCACCTCGTCCACCTGATCGTCCGGCAGCACCAGGTCGATCATCATCTTGGGCAGAAGGGTCACGCTGTATTCCCGGCCCCGATAAATGGCCTTGTGGCCCTTTTGGCGGCCATGACCGCGTACTTCCGATACGGTCATCCCGGAAACGTTGACCTGCGACAGAGCCTCTCGGACTTCCTCTACCTTATTGGGCCGAATGATGCATTTCACGAGCTTCATGGATGTCCCCTTCCTGGCAGCGGTAGCCAGCAATGCGGATTTCGAAACGAATAACGACTCCGGGTCCGGCTCGATGGAGCCACGACCTGGATGACGGCAACTCGTCGCCGGGCTCTCGACTCCTGTCTCCGGGTCGAGCCGAATCCGGATCAGGACCCATCCAGAGCCCGATGCAGCGACTCTTCCAGCGCCTGCTGAGGCAGGGAGGTCAACTTCCCTCCTGCCCGAGTCAAATAAAAGACGTCAATGGCTTTGTGTCCTTCGGTGGATATCAGGGCGACGTCGATGTTGCAGTCGTTCCTCGCCAGGGTGGTGGCGATAGTATACAAGAGACCGAACCGATCGCGGGTCACGATTTCCATCAAGGTGTACTTGTCCGAGGCATGGTCATCGAAACCCACAAAGGTCTGGATCGGACTCCAGCTCTTGGACCGGAAAAGAATACTACTTTCCCTTTTCTTGAGCAACACCGCCAGGTCCCGGCGCCCCAGCACCACCTCACGCAGCGTTTTCTGAAAGGCCTCCATCTCGCTCCGGTTCATTTTGAACGTGTGCAGCCGGTCTTCGAACTCGATCAGGTCCAGGATCAGGCCGTGGCTGTTGGCGAAAGCCTGGCCCCGAACGATATTCATGCCGTAGCAGGCCAGGACTCCGGTCAGTTTGGCGAACAGGTGGGGACGGTCGAACGCCATGAAAGTGAGTCGGTAGGTCGACCGATGCCGGGTCAGCCGGCTGACGATATCGGCAGGGGATCCGATTCCCTCGGATAGACGATAGTGTTCGGCGATCTGCTCCCTGGGAGTGAAGCGCAGATAACGCCTCGGAAACCCGTCCAGGAAGACCTGCAGCCGGGAGTTGCCGGGGCTTTCCCCCACCAGGGCGGAAACCTCCTCCATCAAGCCGGAATCCTCGTCCAGGTGCCAGCGCTCATCGGCGAAGTCCCGGGTAAGCTGGGCATTGGTCTCCACGTAGAGCTGCCAGAGCACCTCTTCCTTCCACGAGGTCAGCGCCTCGGGACTGACGGCGGTAATGTCGGCGTAGGTCACCAGGCAGAGCAGGCGGAGGTTTTGCTGGTTGCCCACGAACTCGGCAAAACGCTTGACTACGGACTCGTCGGTCACGTCTCTCCGCTGAAAGGTGTTGGACATTTCCAGGTGGCCGCTCACCAGGAACCGGACCGTTTCCAGATCCGCCTGGGGCAGTTGAATCCGCTCGGCAATCCGGTCGACGGCCGCAAGGCTCTTTTCGCAATGGTTGCCCGGCTCGGCCTTTCCGACGTCGTGGAACAGCAGGGAGAAGAGCAGCAGATCGGGGCGTTCCAGTCCCTTGAGAATCTCTCCGAAGCGAGGACTTCGCCGGCGATGGAGATCTTCCAGGTTCTTGACGGTCAGGAGGGAATGCTCGTCCACGGTGTACTTGTGAAAGAAGTCCCGGGTGACGTGGCAGCGAATCCGATCGAACTCCGGAAAGACCTGTCCCAGCAGTCCGATCTCGTGCATCAGGAACAGAGCGTCGTAAACCCCGTGGCGCTGGCGCAGCAACCTCAGGAAGTGCCCCCTGACTTCCGCCGTGGCCCGAAGCCTTTCTCCGATCATGGGCAGATGTCTCCGGATCTGGTCCAGAGCCTCTTCGCTGACCGGAACCTGGTACCTCACCGAACGGGAGAAGAGTTTCAGAACGTTGAGAGGATTCTCGTGAATCACGGCTTCCCGGGGAAAGGCCAGAGCGCCCTTCCTGACAACGGTGGTGGTCCAGGTCTTCTTCAGGGAACGCCTGTGGCGCTTGACGGGGGGGAAGGCCCGCCGAACCATGGATTCGCAATGGGCGTGAATGACCTTGGCCCTCAGGAAATAGTCCTTCATCAGGTTTTCCACGGCCATCCAGGCGGTGTCGGCGGAGTAGCCCAGGACCTTGACCATCTCTTCCTGGGATTCGTGAGACAAGACGTTCCGGTTGCGTCCGGCCAGAACGTGAAGGTAGGTCCTCAACTGCATCAGGAACCGTTGCGCTTCTCTGAGATCGTTCCACTGGCCCTGGTTCAGGAGGCCCAGCTCGATCAGGCCCGGCCCCGACTCGACACCGTAGAGGAGGCGACTCAGCCAGCCGGCCACCTGAAGATCCCTCAGGCCGCCCGGGGCTTCCTTGACGTCGGGCTCCAACTGGTAGATGGTCGAACTGAAGCGCTTCTGCCGCTCCTCGTAGCTGTCCACCAGAATTCGCAGGAATTGCTTTCGCTGCCGCTTGAAGAGCCGCCTCACGTCCCGCTGCAGGAATTGTTGATACAGGCGGGAGTCACCGGCCACCAGGCGCGTTTCCAGCAGGGCGGTAGCCAGTTCCAGGTTCTCGGGATCGAATCGATAGCGGTTCAGCTCCAGGATCTGGTGGCCGATGTGCAGCCCCAGGTCCCAGAGCGGATGAAGCAGCCTCTTGAGAAAGGTTTCGTCCTCTTCCCGGAGACGGCCGGCAAAGAGCACCAGGATGTCGATGTCCGAATAGGGATGAAGCTGGTTTCGGCTGAATCCCCCGGTGGAGAGCAGCGCGATCCCGTTGCGGGCGGGCGGCAGGGCCGTCCGAGCCTCGCGGTAGGCATCCTCGACCACGCCCTTGATGAGCCCGGTCATGGCCCCAAGCGTGGTCTCCACTTGCAGGTGGCCGCAGAAATCCTCCTTGAGCCGATCGATCCGCCGATTCAGTTCTTCGCGCTTCATGGCTGGCAGCATTCTTCCCCAGATATCGCCGGGAAATCAAATCATTGTTGGCCGAGGACAATCGGAGGCCAATCGGATTGACAGCGACCCGGGCCTGAGCTAAGCTGCGCCTGTTTCGACGGCACCGACTCACGGCAGGCCCGCCCCGATCCATGGACAATCCCACCTCGCCAGGGGACGACCGGCAACGGCTCGACTCCAACGCCAAGAGACTCTTCTGGGCCAGCTTCATCGCCCTGGTGGCCACCGCCTTCGGCTTCATCGTGCGCACCCAGGTCATCAACGAGTGGGGAGTCCAGTTCAATCTCAGCGAGACCCAGAAAGGCGAGATCTTCGGCGTGGGGCTGTGGCCCTTTGCCTTGAGCATCGTCCTGTTCAGCCTGGTGGTGGACCGCATCGGCTACGGCAAGGCCATGGGCTTCGCCTTGGTCTGCCACTTGGCCTCGGCCGTGATCACCATCCTGGCTCAGGGTTACTGGGGTCTCTATATCGGGACCTTCATCGTGGCGCTGGGCAACGGGACCGTGGAGGCGGTGGTCAATCCCGTGGTGGCCACCATGTTTCCCCGCGACAAGACCAAGTGGCTCAACATCCTGCATGCGGGCTGGCCGGGCGGACTGGTTCTGGGGGGCATATTGGCCCTCATGATGGGCGGCGTGGACTGGCATTGGAAAGTGGCCCTGATCCTGCTGCCGACGGCAGTCTATGGACTGATGTTGCCGGGCTGCAGGTTCCCGGTGCAGGAGCGGGTGCAGGCCGGCGTCTCCTACAAGGCCATGCTCCAGGAAGCAGGCATCCTGGGCATCCTGATCGTGGTGGCCCTGATCGTCGCCGAGGTGGGCCGCGTGTTCTCCTGGCCACTGGCGGTTCAACTGGCGGTGGGTGGCCTTCTGGTGGGCGGCTACACCCTCTACGTGCGCTCCTGGGGCAGGATGATGTTCTTCTTCCTTCTCCTGCTGATGATCCCGCTGGCCACCACCGAGTTGGGCACCGATAGCTGGATCACCTCCCTCATGGCCCCCGAAATGAGCCAGTTGGGGATCCATCCGGGATGGGTGCTGGTCTACACCTCCCTCATCATGATGATCCTGCGCTTTTTCGCGGGTCCGTTCGTGCACCGGCTTTCTCCCCTGGGGCTGCTGGCCGCCAGCAGCCTGGTGGCGGCGATCGGCCTGGCGGCCTTGTCGAAATCGACCGGAATCGCCATCCTGCTGGCGGCGACCCTTTACGGCTTCGGCAAGACCTTCTTCTGGCCCACCATGCTGGGCATCGTTTCCGAGCAGTTTCCCCGGGGAGGGGCCCTGACCCTGAACGCCATCGCAGCCGTGGGAACGCTCAGCGTCGGCGTGGTGGGCGCCGCCTTTCTCGGCCAGGTCCAGGACCGGGTGATCGAACGCGAGCTGCACGCGCAGAACCCCGCCCTGCACGCCCAAGTGGTGAGCCCGGAAAAGGTGAGCGTGTTCGGCAGGTACCGGCCCCTGGACCAGGAAAAGCTGCAAGCCGCAAGCGCGGAAGACCTCCGCCTGGTCGGCGAGGTGCAATCGGGCGCCAAGAAGGATGCCCTCATGACGGTGGCCATCCTGCCCCTCGTCATGCTCGGGGGGTATCTCGTGCTGATGGCCTGGTTCAAGCGGACCGGAGGCTACCGGGCCAGACTCCTGGACGAGCCCACCGGAAGCTGAGACCGGCGCGACCCCTGAAACAAAAGAAAAAAGAGTTATCCACGAAGACACACGAAGATTCAGGAAGGGCCACCAAGAAAGACGCGATAAGGAAAAGAGATATTCACGACTGGGAAAGGCGAACCACGAATGGACACGAATGAACACCAATTCATGGATTGTTGAGTTGTTGACCGGGGGGTGTGACAACCGATATCGCAGGGATATTTTGGAAGGAAACGAAGTCGAATCAACGCAACAAAGTTGCAGAAGCATTGTGTTGCCGCTTGTCGTTTGAGCGGGTTCGCCTGTCTTCGTGTCTATTCGTGTGCATTCGTGGTTCGCCTTTATTGACGATTGGGTGTTTCACTCAAGGAGGAGACCATGGCCGACTACATTCGCGTGGCCGGAGCCGGCGAGATTCCGGCAGGGCAGGGCCGAACGGTTGAGGTCGAGGGGAAGAGAATCGCGGTGTTCAACGTGGACGGCAATCTCCATGCCATCGACGACACCTGCGTCCATCGGGGCGGCCCTCTGGGCGAGGGCGCATTGGACGGCGCCGTGGTGAGTTGCCCCTGGCATTCCTGGCGTTTCGACGTGGCCACCGGCGCCTGTCTGACCAACCCGCGGGCCCAGGTGGGATGCTACCCGGTCAAGATCGAAGGGGATGACGTCTGGGTGAGCTGTTGAGAACCATGATTCAGAAGAAAGTTGGCGGTCTTGTGTTCATGCTGGTGTCATGCTAGGATCATGACATGGCCAACCTTCAAGTAAAGAATATCCCGGAAGATCTTCACCAGCGCCTGCGCCGCCACGCGAGAGAAAACCACTGCACCCTGAGCGCGTCGGTCCTCGCCGCACTCGAACGCGAGTTGGCAAGGTGGGAGTGGAGCAAGCACCTGGCACAGCGCCCCAAGACCCGCCTCGGAGTACCGGCGGCGGCGTTGCTCCTGGAAGAACGTTCACACCGAGACCTGGAGATCGGGTGACCGGGTACGTTGTCGACGCTTCAGTTGCGGTCGAGTACCTCCTGAGGACCTCCCTCGGACGGGCCGTAGCAGACCTGATCGAGAACGCATCCCTGGCAGCACCCGAATTGATGGACGCGGAGGTCTTGTCGGTGTTGCGTCGCGCGGTGCTGAAGGGTCGACTCGAGGAGCCGCGGGCATTGCTGGCTATCGATGACTTGGCCCGCTGGCCGGTGGACCGAATTTCACACCGGCGCCTGGCTCGCCTGGCTTGGCGGTATCACCGCAGCGTCAGCGCCTACGATGCCCTCTATGTCGCAGCCGCCCGCGCCTTGGATGTTCCCCTCTTGACCGCCGACGGCAGACTTTCCAGAACCTCCGGTCTGAGGGTCGTGGTACAGAACGTCCGAATCGGATGAAGCTCATTGGTTGCAGGCCAAGAGGTTTTCCCTTCCAGGTCTGCTGTCACGACGAGTTCCGTCGATGTCCGCCCACGTCTTAAACTTGCCTAAATTCACGACCGGCGGGTAAAATATGGCCGTCGGGTTTTCGCCGGCTCTCAGGAAACGCGGATGGTTGGCGGCGGGAAGGAAGAAGGCATGGACAAGGGAAAAATCAAGTTTCTGGCCGGCTCTCTGGTCATCGTGCTGGCGGTTGCCTGGCTGGGATTCAGCAGCTTCGACGAAAGCGTGGCCTACTACAAGACCGTCGGCGAACTGCAGGCCATGGGCGAAGAAGCCTACGGCCGCCGGATCCGTGTCGCCGGCAACGTCGTTCCCGGTAGCATCCTGAAGGCGGACGAAGGAGTGCGGTTCACCCTGGAACAAGAGGGACACAGCCTGAATATCCGCTACGTCGGGAAAGACCTGCTGCCGGACACCTTCAAGGACGACGCCGAGGCCATGGCGGAAGGCAGGCTCATGCCCGGCGGTGAGTTTCAGTCGACGGTGGTTCAGGCCAAGTGCGCTTCCAAGTACGAGGCCACCTACAGCCAGGAAGCCCTCAAGCAAGCCGCCGGTCAAGACCAGTGACCCTGCCGGCGCGGACCGGACCGTGAAACGCCGAGAGTCGTTCCTTCCGGCGACTATCCTCAGGTCGATTCAGTACCGAACTCCTATAGAAATCACTCCATGCAAGTCTTTTTGACCGATGTCGGACAGTTCGCCATGCTGCTGGCCTTCGGTCTGTCCTGTTATGCGCTGGTCGCCTCGCTGCTGGCAGGGAAGTTCGGGCACCGCCGGCTGGCCGTCACCGGAGAGAGAGCCGCCGTCGCCGTCACCGCCCTGGTGACCGTGGCCGTGATGAGCCTCTGGTACCAGCTTGTCACCAGCAACTTCCAGCTCCAGTACGTCGCCTCTTCCAGCAACCAGGCCATGCCCTGGTACTACAAGGTGGGGGCGCTGTGGGGAGGACAGGAGGGGTCGCTTCTCTTCTGGTGCTGGATTCTGACCCTCTTCTCCCTGGTGACCGTCCTGGTCCACCGCAAGAGAAATCCCGTCCTGATGCCCTGGGTGGTGGGGGTGGTGGCCATGGTGACCACCTTCTTCCTGCTGGTCAACAACTTCGTCGCCAACCCCTTCGACGCCATCGGCGTGTCGCAGGCCGGGCAGGCGCCGGTACCCTGGACTCCCCCCGACGGTCAGGGACTCAATCCCCTGCTGCAATACTGGGCCATGGTGATCCACCCGCCCATCCTCTACGTGGGCTACGTCGGGTTCACCATCCCCTTCGCTTTCGCCATTGCCGCCTTGATCACCCGGGAACTGGACGAGGAATGGATCCGCATGACCAGGCGGTGGATGATGGTCCCCTGGCTGTTCCTGGGCACGGGAATCCTTCTGGGCGCCATGTGGGCCTACGTGGTGTTGGGCTGGGGCGGCTACTGGGGGTGGGACCCGGTGGAAAACGCCTCCCTGATGCCCTGGCTGACCGGGACGGCGTTTCTGCACTCGGTCATCATGCAGGAGCGCAAGGGGATGATGAAGGTCTGGAACATGGTCCTGATCCTGGCCACCTTCCTGCTGTGCATTCTCGGCACCTTTCTGACTCGCAGCGGGATCGTTTCCTCGGTCCACTCCTTTGCCCAGTCCCCGATCGGTCCCTTCTTCTCTACCTTTCTCATCCTGATGACCGCCCTGTCGCTCTACTTCCTCTTCACCCGACTGGAAGAGCTCAAGAGCGAGAACCGGCTGGACTCGGTGGTTTCCAGGGAGAGCAGCTTCCTGTTCAACAACCTGGTTCTGTTGGCGACCACCTTCGCCGTGTTGTGGGGCACCATCTTTCCCATCCTGTCGGAATGGGTCACCAACGAGAAGAGAACGGTGGGGGCTCCCTTCTTCAACCAGGTCAACATCCCCATCGGGCTGTTCCTGCTCTTCCTGACCGGCGTGGGACCCTTGCTGGCCTGGAGAAAGACCTCCCTGCGCAGCCTGAGGAAGAACTTCACCATTCCGCTGTCGGCCGGACTGGCTGCGGGAGCGCTGTTTGTGGCCTTCGGGATGCGCCACTTCTATGCGACCGTCTGCCTCATTCTCTGCGTCTTTGTGTTTGTGACGATTCTGGCCGAATTTCATCGGGGAGCGCGGGCGCGGCGCCGGCAGGGTCAGGGCTACTGGCAGTCGCTCTGGATCCTCACCTTCCGCAACACCAGGAGGCATGGCGGCTACATCGTGCACGTGGCCATGGTCTTTCTCTTCGTGGGATTCGCCGGGGCGGGCTTCGACCAGGAACAGCAGCAAGCCATGGTTCCGGAGGACAAGTTGGAGATCGGCCCCTACACGCTGGAGATGAAAGAGGTCGAGAACGCCGACAACCCCAACTACTCCTCCGCCCGGGCCCGCATGCAGGTCTGGAAGGAAGGGCAGGCCCTCTCCGAGATCAGGCCGGAACAGCGGCTCTACAAGAGCAGCAAGCAACCCACTTCCGAGGTGGCCCTCCACCGGACGCTCAAGGAAGACCTCTACGTCGTCTTCGCCGGCCCCGACCAGGACGGGTCCAGGTTCATCATCCATGCCTACATCAAGCCGCTGGTCGCCTGGATCTGGATCGGAGGAGCCGTCTTCATCCTGGGGACGGTGATCTGCCTGATCCCCAACCAGCACGAGCGTGCCGCCCAGAAGGTTCCACTGAAAGTCGAGGCCAGGACTTATGCCAAGGTCTAGGATAGTCCTTGGGGCGCGGTACGAACCGCTTGCGGTTCCATTCCGAGCCCACGTCTCCGCATGGGTCCGCTGCCGGCTTGCGGCCATGATGCTGCTATCGGGATTCCTGCTTCCCTCGCCGGCCGCTGCGCAGATCTTTTCACCCGAGGTCAAAAAGGTTTCCGAGAATTTCATCTGTCAGTGCAGTTGCAACCACCAGCTCTCGGGCTGTGGCATGCTGCATTGTGGTTCCGCCAACCCTCTGAGAAGCGAAATCGACCAGAAGCTGCAGGCGGGGATGACGGAAGAGCAGATCGTCGACGACTTCGTGGCCAAGTACGGTGGCGTTATTCTATCGGCGCCCAGCGGCGAGGGCTTCGACCTGGTGGCCTGGACCTTGCCGGTGGTGGCTCTGCTGGCGGGGTTGATGGTGCTCTATCGAGTGGTCAGGGTATGGACCCGGCGCCGGCCGCTACCGGCCTCGACGCCAGCCGATGCGGAGGCCATCCCGGAAGCCTATCGAAACCGTATGGAGAAGGAGTTGAAGGATTTCGACTGAGCCCCTGTTCCGGAGTCGCGCCATCACTTGAACAGAGGACATCCCTTGAGATTCGAGGTTCCGTTTCCATGGTCTGGCTGGCTCTGACGTGCATACTGATCTCCCTGGCAGCGGCCATTTACGTCTTTCGCCCGCTGCTGTCCACCGGCGGCGGTCCCTTCCTGGCGGATATCGACAGCCGCTCCACCGACCTGAAGCGCCTGCTCAGAAGGAAGGAGACCATCTACGAGAACATCAAGGACCTGGACTTCGAGTACAAGATGGGGAAACTCTCCGACGAGGACTACCAGCGACTCCAACAGGACTACCTGACGGAAGCCTACGGGGTGGTGAGCCGGATCGAAGCGATCCAGCCCGAGCCAGTCGACCGGACGGACAGTCCTCGGGCGGCGGCGCCGAAGAGCGGCAAGCGCCCCAGAAAATCCAGGAAGCCTTGAACCGATACCCCTCCGATCCTCCCCGTCCGTCGGGGTCCCAATCGACACATCGCCCCTCCCTCCGGCCTTCCCGGGGCAGAGCATCTTCGGGGGCTCGGCGAAAAAGGGCTGAGCGACTTCCATGATAGCCACCGTTCCCGGCCAATGCCTCCCCCGGAGACGCAAGGAAGGTCCTTGCCCGGCCTCCCGACGACTTCGAGTGCTGGCAGCCCTTCTCTGGACATCCGGCCTCTGCTGGCAAGCCGCCTGGGCCCAGACATCCGTCTCGGGGCAGGTGATCAACGGAACCACCGGACGGCCGGCGGTCAACCAGAAGGTGGAGCTTCTCACGTTGGGAGAGGGAATGAACGCCACCAGGGAAACCTTCACCGGCACGGCGGGCCGATTCACCTTCGAGCAGGTCGAGTTGGCCCCTTCCAGCCCGCACATCCTGCTGCGCACCATCTACCGGGGAGTCAACTACAACCGGTCGCTGTCCACCACCTCCGAGCTGGCCGATCCTCAACTCCTGACCATCTATGAAACGGCGCCCCAGCTCGACAAAACCGGCGTCTCCATGCCCTTCATGGTCGCCCTGGCTCACGGCAACGAGTTGCGGATCGAGCACCAGTACCTCCTCGCCAACGACTCCCAACCCAAGCGAACGCTGGCCAATTCCCTCTCGACCTTCGAGTTCGACACCCCCGACTCTCCCCTCGATCTGAAGGTGTCGGTGCTGGGCCTGGGGAGAATTCCTCTGCCTCAGCGGCCCCTCATCCGGGACGGAGGCGGTTACCGGATCAACTACCCCATGAAGCCGGGAATCAATGAAATCTGGGTCGCCTACAACCTCAGCTTTCCCAGCGACGACAGACAACTGAAGTTTCGACTGCTCAGCGGGACCGACCACTCTCAACTGTTCGTGAAACCCTCCGACCTTCAAGTCACGGGTACGGGATTGGTCTCCACGGGTATCGACTCCCGGACCGAGTCCGCCACCTTCCACATCACCCAAATCGCCGAAGGAGACTTTCTCGACCTCAGGATCGCCGGCGAGGCCCCCGAACACTCCCCTCATGACGGCCACGATCACGGGGAGGACTCCCAGTTCCGGACGGTCCGGCTGCCGAACCGCGTCTATGAACAGCGAATGCTCATCCTGGGAGTCCTGGCCGCACTGTCTCTGGCCGTCATCTTCTACGCGCTGGGACAGCAATCCCGGGAACGGCTCCACCATCAGGCGCGAAAGCGCAAGAAGAAGCGCTGACGGCGGCGCGGGGCGCCATGAAAACGGGTCAGGCCATCCCCCCCGGCGGATCATTAGGAGGAATAACAGCCGATCATTTTGGAATAAAAGAAGAACCACGAATGAACACGAATGGGAGTGAGTCGATGATGGACGATGCCGCCGTGGTGGTCGAGAACGCCGAGAAATGGTTCGGGCTCAACCCGGCCCTGGCGAACGTCTCCCTGCGCGTCCAACCCGGGGAATTCGTGGTGTTGCTGGGCCGCAACGGCGCCGGCAAGTCCACCCTGCTGCGGGTCCTGGCTCGACTGGTGAGGCCCAACCGGGGCCGGGTGCGGATCTGCGGCCTGGACGTCGCCCGGGATCCCGAGCGCGGCAGGGAGCGGATCGGCCTGGTGGCCCACCAGACCTTTCTCTATCCCGGCTTGACCGCCAGAGAGAACCTGCGGCTGCACGCCCGGCTGCATGGGCTCGAGGGAGCCGGCGAACGGGTCGCCGCCGCATTGACCGATGCAGGGTTGGACCTGAGCGCCGATCGCCCCGTTCGCGGCTTCTCCCGAGGGATGCAGCAGCGCCTGGCCATTGCCCGGGCCACGCTGCACGGGCCCGAGCTGGTGCTGCTGGATGAACCCTTCACCGGGCTCGACCTGGAAGCCGCCGAGCTGCTCTCCGGGAGGTTGCGGCAATGGGCGGCAGCCGGGCGAACCGTCGTCATGGCCACCCACAGCCTGGAGGAGGGTCTGGAGGGAGTCACCCGCTGGGTCCTTCTGGACCGCGGGCGCATTGCGGCCGAATGGACCGGCGACTCCAGGGCGGCTCGCAGCCGCTACCGGCAGTTCCTGAAAGAAGCTCCTCCCGGCTCGGAGGGACGAAGGCACTGAGTACGGGGCGTTTGAGGCAGCAGATCGGTTGCAGCCGGTTTTCTACGGGTTTCAAGAATCACCGCTACAGTGAGGCGCCGGCGTGAAGTTCTGGAGCCAGACGGCAGCCGTCTTGATGAAGGACCTCCTGACCGAATACAGGACCAGGGATGTCCTGACCTCCATGCTGCTGTTCGGGCTCCTGGTCATCCTGATGTTCAACTTCGCATTCGAACCCGATTCGGAGGAAATCACGAAATTCGGGCCGGGGCTCTTGTGGATGACCTTCATCTTCGCGGGACTCCTGGGCATGAACCGGTCCTTCGCCGGCGAAAAGGAGAACGATGCCCTGGAGGGATTGATGTTGGCTCCGGTAAAGTGGAGCAGCATTTACCTGGGAAAGATGCTGGCCAACCTGCTCTTCCTGCTGCTGGCGGAGGCCATCATCCTCTGCCTGTTCTCCCTGCTCTTCAACTACGGCATCTGGCCCAGGATCGGCTGGATGGCGGCCATCACCTTCCTGGGAACTCTCGGCTTTGCCTCGGTGGGCACGCTGCTGGCTGCCGTTTCCGCCAACACCCGCATGAGCGAGGTCATGCTCCCGGTGCTGCTGGTGCCCCTGGTGCTGCCCGTGATCCTCGGCGCGGTCCTGGCGACGGCCGCCAATTTCGCCCAGCCCCCGGAGGAACGGGTGATGTTTTTCTGGATGCAGGTGCTGGCGGCCTACGACATCATCTTCGTGACCCTTCCCCTGATGACCTTCGACTACGTGCTGGAGAAATGAGGTTCCTGGTGCCGGGTCCAATATTTGGGTAAACTGAAACAAAAGGGAAAAGAGTGATCTACCATGGGGAACGGCGAACCACCAATGGACACGAATGAACACCAATGATTGGATCGATGCCTGGTGGATTGGGGGTGTGACAACCGATTTCGAAGGGATATTTACGAAGGAAACGAAGTCCTATCAAGGTAACAGAGTTGCAAAGCATTGTATTGCCGCTTGTCGTTCGAGCGGGTTCGCCTGTCTTCGTGTATATTCGTGTGCATTCGTGGTTCGCCTTTATTGACGATCGCTTGTTTCTCCTCGAATGATCCGACCGGAAGGGCGGGGGGCGGACTTATTTCTGAGACAGGACACCCCATGGCAGGTTTGCACAAACACCTCGCGCTAATGGCCCTGTTGACCATGATGGGGGCACTCTACGCCATCTTCGTGCTGGCGCCGGTGGAACTCACCATGGGGATCGTGCAGAAGATCTTCTACTTCCATGTGGCTTCCGCCTGGGTGGGGTTCCTGGCCATCTACCTGGTGTGCTTCTGCAGCCTCCGATTCCTGCGGAACCGCGACCGCCAGTGGGACGTTCGGGCGGCCTCGGCGGCCGAGGTGGGCGCGGTCTTCCTGACCCTCAACCTGGTCAGCGGTCCCATCTGGGCCAAGCCGGTGTGGGGAATCTGGTGGACCTGGGACGCCCGGCTCACCACCACCCTGGTTCTCTGGCTGATCTACCTGGGCTACCTGATGCTGCGCCGACTGGTGGACTCGCCCGAGCAACGGGCCCGATTGAGCGCCGTGGTCAGCATCTTCGGCGCCGTAAACGCCCTGATCGTCTACATGGCCAACCGCTGGTGGCGGACCCAGCACCCCCAGCCGGTGATCGCCGGCGGCGAGGATTCCGGCCTGCATCCGGACATGTGGCTGGCCCTGCTGGTGACCCTGCTGGCCTTTATGCTGCTCTTCTTTTGCCTCTGGAAAATGGGGTGCGACCTGGAACGGAGCCGGGAATCGGTCGAGAGTCTGCGGCGGACCGCCCAGCGCCGCTTGAGGGAGGTCCAATGAATCACTACCTGCTGGCGGCCTACGGGATCATGTGGCTCATCCTCTTCGGATACGTCTTCAGCATCGGCCGGCGCCAACTCCGGTTGCAGCAGGAGTTGGCCCGTCTGCGGGAGGCCCTGGAAAAGGCGGAAGTCGACTGACGCCTGTTGGCGCGATTGGAGCGCAGTTGGACATGAACCATCCGGCCGGCCCGAAGATCGATGTCCGGGAACGGGGAGCCCGGGGGCAAAGCCTGGACCGCCGCCTGTTCCTGCAACTGCAGGCCTTCGGCCACTGCACCGGTCCCGAAGCGGTCATTCGAACCCTGGAGCAAAGCTCCCACGACCTGGTCCTCTACCAGGACCTGAACGATCCCAAGGGCATTGCCCTGCTGGGCATGAGCGAGGACCCCGCCCATTTCGTGACGGGATGGCGGGAACTGCTGAACTCTCCCCCGTTGGCGGGGCTGGCGCCCAAGCCCGAGCTGACCATGCTGGGGAGGACCTATGCCTCGGGATTCGAGCCCGACCTGGAGCACTGGCTGCTGCACAAGACTCGCAGGACCGTGCTCAATCCGGACTGGCCCTGGGCCATCTGGTACCCTCTCCGGCGCTCCGGGGCCTTCGCCGGGCTGGAGCCGGCCGAGCAGAGCGCCGTCCTGCGCGAGCACGCCACCATCGGACGGGCCTATGGAGAGGCCGACCTGGCGCACGACGTTCGCCTGGCCTGCCACGGGCTGGACAGGAACGACAACGACTTCGTGATCGGGCTGGTCGGCCGGGACCTGCACCCCCTTTCCCACATCGTGCAGGCCATGCGCAAGACCCGCCAGACCTCCCGGTATATTGAATCCCTGGGACCCTTCTTCATCGGCAGGACCCTCTGGCAGAGCCCCCTCCCTCCCGCGGAATGACCTTCCCCTTCCCGCTGGACATCTCTTCGGGCGACGGAACGATCAGGGAGAGAGCATCGGGCTGAAGGGTCACCGACTGCGGCAGGCAGCCAACCGGCTCACCGTCGATCTGGACTCCGATTTGCGGGCTCCCCTCGACCAGGACGGAGCGGGCGCGGAACTGGAGCACGTCGGGAAGACGAGGGTGGCTGCGGCCAACCACGTTCCAGAAATAGCGGAGAAAACGCCAACGGTCCCGGCCCTGAAAGAGACACACCTGGAAGTCTTCCGAAAAAAGGTCCGCCTGGCCGGCAATCTGAAGTCCGCCGCCATAGTTTCTGGCTCTGGCGATCACGGCGAAGGTGGCCTGCCTGGACTCCCCCTCCGCCTGCAGCTCGAAGGGCGTAAAGGGATAGCTCAGGAGCTGACGCAAGCTCGCAATCCAGAAGGCTCCCTGTCCCAGGAGCGCCTTCAGTCCTCCAGGCACCGAACCCGCAACGGCGGCGTCCACTCCGATGCCGGCCATCAACAGGAAGGGCCGGCTGCCGGCCCGGCCCAGGGCGATACGCCGGATCCGACCGGTCCGGAGCAGGTCGGCGGCTTCGACCCAATCCAGGGGCAGGCCGATCTCCTTGGCCAGGACATTGGCCGTGCCGGCAGGGATCACCATCAAGGGAACCCGGGACCCGGCCATGCCCCCGGCCACCTCGTTGACGGTGCCGTCTCCCCCGCATGCGACGATCAGGTCGCAACCCCTCTGCAAGGCCGATCGGACCAGGCCGGTGGCATGGTTGGAGCCAACCGTCCCATGGACCTCCACCGTCAGTCCCAAAGAGCGAAGGCGCTCCAGCACCGCCCCAAGCCTGCGGGCGGGCCGCCAGCGCAACCGACGGGCCGCGGGGTTGTAGATCAGGGCCGCTTTCGAAAAATGCATGGAGGCCGGATGACCGCCTCCCGATGAGACGGGGCGACCAGCCGGCAGACTTCCCGAGGCGCCTGCTTTCACTTCCAGGTTTCCTCGATGAGCGCCAGGAACGAGACCCGGAGAGGTCAGGGATCGAAGCCGCCGGCCTGCTCGAAGGCATGGGCCGCGTTCAGAACCACCTGCTCCTCGAAGTGTTTTCCCAGAAGCTGAATTCCGACCGGCATGCCCTCGGGCGTGCGGCCGCAGGGCAGCGAAATGCCGGGAATGCCGACGAGGTTGGCGGTAATGGTGAAGATATCCGAAAGGTACATGGCCAGCGGATCGTTGGTCTTCTCGCCCAGGCGAAAGGGCGGGGTGGGAGAGGTGGGCGAAATCAGGAGATCCACCTCCTGGAAGGCCGCTTCAAAGTCCCGCTTGATCAGGGTTCTCACCTGCTGGGCCTTCAGATAGTAGGCGTCGTAGTAGCCCGAGCTCAGGACGAACGTCCCCAGCATGATCCGACGCTTGACCTCGGCGCCGAATCCGGCGTCCCTGGTCTCCCGGTACATGCCGGAAAGATCGCCCTGCCCGGGAATCCGCAGCCCGTAGCGGACTCCGTCATAGCGGGCCAGATTGGAGCTGGCTTCGGCCATGGCAATCACGTAGTAGGTGGCGATGGCGTAGTCGGTGTGGGGCAGATCGACCTCGACCAGGTGGCACCCCAGATCCTGAAACAGCTTCAAGCCGGCTTCGATCCTGGTCCGGACCGGCTCGGAGATGCCGCTCTGCCGATACTCGCGGGGCATCCCGATCTTCAGACCCTCGATCGATTGACCCAGCCCGGCCGCGTAGTGGGGCACCTCCACCGCCAGGGAGGTGGCGTCGAGCGGGTCCTTGCCGGAGATGACCTCGAGTATCCTGGCCACGTCTTCGACGCCGTGAGCCAGGGGACCGATCTGGTCCAGAGACGATCCGAAGGCCACCAGCCCATAGCGGGATACGCGGCTGTAGGTGGGCTTCATCCCGACCACGCCGCAAAACGACGCCGGCTGCCGAATGGAGCCTCCGGTGTCGGTGCCCAGCGCCGCTGCCGCCATATGGGCGCCTACGGCCGCGGCCGACCCGCCGCTGGAACCGCCGGGAACGTGGTCGCGGGAGTGAGGATTCCGGGTGGGGTGAAAGGCGGAATTCTCGGTGGAGGAGCCCATGGCGTATTCGTCCAGGTTGGCCTTGCCCAGAAACACCGCCCCGGCGGATGCCAGCCGGTCGATCACGGTGGCGTTGTAGGGAGCCACGAAGTTCTCCAGGTTCCGGGATCCGCAGGTGCAGCGGAGACCCCGAATCAGGAGGTTGTCCTTGATGGCCATCGGCAGCCCGGCCAACTCGGGCAGCGGCTCTCCGGCTCGCTTCATGCGATCGATCCGCTGGGCCTGGTCGAGGGCGAAGTCGTTGTCGTGGTGAAGGAAGGCCCGAACCTCGGGATCCCGCTCCCGGATGCGATCCTGGAAGGCGCGGCAAATCTCCACGGCGGAAGCTTGGCCGCGCTCGATCAGACCCTTGATTTCCCTGGCGGTCAGACTCTCGAGATCCATGAATACCTTCAGGCCGAAGGGTTGAAGCGACGGAGGAGGACCGGGTTATTTCTCCGAGATGACCTTCGGCACCTTGAAGTGGCCCGACCCGGTGGCGGGACCATTGCCCAACGACTCTTCCTGGGAAAATCCCGGCCGGGAGCGGTCGGCCCGCCAGTTGTAGTTCTGCTCCGAGGTATGGACGACCTGCGCGGTAGGCTCGATGCCGTTGGTGTCCAGCCGGTTGAGCTGCTCCACGTAGTCCAGTATGGAATTCATCTGTCCGATGAGTTCCCGCTTTTCCTCTTCGGTCACCGCCAACTGGGCCAGATTGGCGATGTAGTCCACCCGGGCGCCGTCGATTTTCATGGAGGAATCCTCACGTTCGCCGATCCAGGCAGGCCGCGGCAGCCGCCTGAATCCGGGCTCGGAGCTCCTGGTCTGCAATCCCCTGAAGGGGCAGTTCGACAGGAGTCGAGGTTCTCTTGGGAGGCGCCGGTGGCGGCGCCGGCGGCTCTTGCTCCACCGTGGAGTCGATCCGGAAAACCACCCGGCTGATGCCGGTGCCGAGCGCCCGGTTGAGCCGGCTCGCGATCTCCTCCCGGAGGGGGCGCAACTGCCGCTTCCAGCTCGACGAGGGCACCGCAACCACCAGCCTGGATCGACTGATTTCGACAGGTCGGGTGCGACGGGCCAGGTGCTCGCCCACGATCTCATTCCAGAGCGCCGCCGCCACCGGCTCCGGCCAGCGGCCAGCGGCCGCGTACTGACGGAAGAGATCGGGGAGCAGGCTCGCCAGCGGTTTCATGTGGTGTGTCAATGCTCAATGGCTTCCCAGTAGGACACGAACTCGAATTCGGGGCTGTTGGACGGGTTGTGGCAGGTCACACAGGATTCCGGCCCCAGCGGCTCCATCTTGAATACGGTCGGCTGCTGACTGTGTTCCCGCCCCTGACCGTGGCAGGCCTCACACTGCACGTTGGCCAGGTGGGCGGTGCGATAGAGGTCTTCAAACCCGCCCGGCTGCCCCGAGCCGGTCACGTGGCAGATGACACACTGGGTATCGAACTCCTTGCGTTCCCTGATGAGGATGTCGATGGCATGGGCGTGGGCCGAGCTTTCCCAAATCCGGAAGGCCTCCGCATGACAGGTCCCGCAGGTTTGAGAGGTCACGAAATCGGAATCGGCCTGGTCCTGGTGACTGCCGTGGCTGTGGCCATGGCCGTGATGGTGGCCGTGCTCATGGGCATGGGCGGTCTCTTGAGCCATCTCGGTCTGTCTGGACGAAATGTCGGCCTTGGCTTTCACCATGAAGGCGGCGACTTCCGGGTCGTCGGCCACCCGCCGGGTCAAGCGATGATTCAGGGGCTGCACTGCCGCCCGTCCCGATTTCAGGGAAAAGCGCAGTTCCCCCAGGCTCTTGGCTTCGTCTTCGGCGTAGACGATGGTGGCCCGGCTGATCTTGATGGGCGGCATCGCCGTTTGATGCTCGAATCCGTTGAGAATCATGTCGATGCCCTTGTGGTCGATCGCCAACTGGATGGCGTCGCCAAGGGGCATGCAGGCCAGTGCGATCACGTAGTCGCACTGCTCTCTCAGCTCGGGCAGCCACTTTCGGGCGCTCTCGGACGGATTCTCCCAGCGGTAGTCCGCGCCACTCGCTGAGGTATGATTGCTGACCGCAAATCCGATGAAGCCGACCCGGAAAGCGGGAGCAGAGGGCGACAGCGACACCGTCTTGACCAGGTAGGGATCGAGCAGCAGCTCGCCGGATGGGTCCGAAAGCAGGTTGGCGGAAACAAACCGCCCGTTCTTGCCGAGCTGCACGCCCAGGGCCTGGAGTTCCTCGACGTCGTTGCCCCCGATGTTGAAGACCTCGACTCCCAGCAGTTCCATCCCCTGCCAGAGCCACTCGTTCTTGACCGACCGATCGGGGCCCAGCCGCTGCATGAAGTTGCCGATCTCCACCTGCAGGGCCGGACGGTCGGGAAACTCCCGGACCCTCTCCCTGATGACCTGTGCTCGGCGAGCCAGACCGCCCGCGGGATTGCGCGGTCAGCCGCAGGGTTCGAGATTCCCCCGAACGTTTCCGGTAAAATAGATGCTGAAGTCGAAGTCGGAACTCTGGTGTTGCGGCGCCGATCGGACCTGGCCCATGACCGCCAGCACGCACAAAACCAGGCCGGCACCATAGCGCAAACGCCTATCGATCAATGGAAACATCCTCCTCGCAGGCAGTCCTGTTCCGGGTGGCCGGAACCACGGAACGGACCTGTTCTACCATACCGCCCGGAAGATTGTAAACCGGGCCGATCCGAGCCTGGCCGGCAGGTGAATCGTCAGCCCAGCGCTCCACGGCGACAGCTTTCGGAAAGTTCTTCAAGGACCGCCACTCCCATGCCCGCCGGACTCGAATCACACTCTCCACGCCTGATTCTAGCATCCGCCTCGCCCCGAAGACAGGAACTGATGAAGCTGCTCCGGTTCGACTTCGAAGTCCGGGCCAGCGGCGTCCCCGAGGAACCCCGGAGCGGTGAATCTCCGGCTCAACTGGTGATGCGCCTGGCTCGGGCCAAGGCCGAAGCCATCCCCGACACCCGGCCCGCGGCCTGGGTGATAGGAGCCGACACGGTGGTGGTCTGTGGGTCCGAGGTCCTGGGAAAGCCGGAATCGCCGGAGGCGGCGGGCGACATGCTGCGCAAACTGAGCGGGCGCTCCCATGAAGTGTTGACGGGCCTCTGCATCCGGCGCCGGCAACGCCGCCATGCCAGCTTCGTCGAGACAACGGTCCGCTTCGCGGCGCTTTCCGACAGAGACATCCAGGACTACGTGGCCACCGGCGAGCCCCTGGGGAAGGCCGGAGCCTATGCCATTCAAGGCTACGCCTCCCGATTCGTTCAGCATATCCACGGCTGCTACTTCAACGTGGTGGGGCTGCCCCTGGCCCACCTCCACCGGACACTCATGCAAATGGGGTTCCCGGCCGATGGATAATTTCTGTCTCCAGGCGCTGGTGCGGGAACTCGGCGAGTTGCTGCCGCAGAAGAGAATTCGCAAGGTCAGGCAGCTCGATGGCCGCCAGTTCCTCTTCTCGCTGCACCGTCCCTGCCCTTTCGACCTGGTGGTGGTGCTGGATCAGCGGCTCCCCTGTCTCCACTTGCGGCCCAAGGAGTCGCCGGCAGGCTCTTCCGCCGGCGGCGGCGACTGGCTTCTTTCGATTCGGAGCCACCTGGCGGGAGGCGCCTTCGTCGCCGTCGAAAAAGAACTGGAGGACCGGGCGGTTACTCTCACGGTCGAGGAGGAGAAGTGGCCTTCTTCGGCCACAACCCTCCATCTGCGCCTGGAACTGATTCCCCTTCGGGTCAACGCCTTCCTGCAGGACGACCAGGGCCGGGTTCTGCGGGCCTTCAGGCCCCATCAGCCTGCCGCCGGCCCGCTGTCCTCCGCCGGGTTCGGCCTGGAGAGCCTCGACAGGCAAGCGCTCCACCACCTGGTGCTGGATGCCTGCCGCGATTCGGGAGAGAAGAGTCCAAGGCCCCCCCAGGCCGTTCGCCCCGGCAAGGGAATCCGAGGCCTGAGTCCGCTCTTTCTTCGAGAGATCGCCCACCGATGCCCCCCGCCGGACCCGGAGGGGGCGTGGGAATGCTTCCAGGAGATGATCGGGCGGGTGCGGCATGGGCCCGTCACTCCTCGGATCTACCCGCCCGCCAACGACAGCCAACCCTGGATCTGCACCCCCGTCCCGCTGACCCACCTGGGGGACTCTCCTCATCGGGAGTTTCCCGACATGAACGCCGCCGTGGCCGAGACCTTCCGGCTCTACCAGGATCGGCAGGAGTGGCTCCAAGGGCGTCAGGGCCGGCTCTCGCGGTTGCGCCGGCGAGGCAGGAAGCTGGCCCGACTGCTGAAAGACCTGGAAACCGACCTGGAAAAAAACCGCCAGGCCCAGTGTTTCAAGAAATACAGCGACCTGCTGCTGGCCCAGGCTTCGGGCTTGCCCGCGGGCCGGACATCGCTTAGCCTTCCGGACCTGTTTCAGCCGGATCAGCCCGAGGTGGCCATTCCCCTGGAGGCCAAGCTCACGGCGCTCCAGAACGCCACCCGCTATGCCCGGCAATTCCGGAAGTCCACCCGCGCCATTCCCAGGATCCAGACTCGCCTGAAAGCAGCGCGGCAGGAGCTTGCCGCCCTGAAAGAGAAACAGGAACAGCTCGACCGGACAACCTCTCCGGCCGAGCCGGAGCCGCCGCCCACGCAACCGGATGCAATCCCTTCGCCGAAGCCGCCTGGGGCCGGACAGCGCCACCCTTCCAGGGAAGACGGAAGGCCGGAACTTTCGAAGCTGGCTCGCCGGTTCGTTTCATCGGAGGGGCTGACTGTTCTGGTGGGCAGGGGGAGCCGGCAGAACGACGCCCTCACGGCCAAAGTGGCCCACGGCCACGACTTCTGGCTGCACGTGGCCGGGTACTCAGGGTCTCACGTGGTGCTGCGAAATCCCGACAGGCGCTCGGAGCCCTCGGCGCCCTCGCTGCTGGAAGCGGCCCAGTTGGCCGCCTATTACAGCCAGGCCCGCAACGCGCCCCGGGTAGAAGTGCACTACACGCAGAAAAAATTCGTCTCCAAGCCCAAGGGCGGCAAGCCCGGCATCGTCCGGCTCCGGCGCTACCAGTCGATTGCTGTCCGCCCCTGCATCCCGGACCTGCCTGAAACAAAAAAGGAGTGATCCACGAAATCACACGAAGGACCACCAAGCGTGAGGGCTCGGCCGCATCGGCACGGGTGCCGCCCGGCAAGCCGGCGCCTGCCCCCTTGAGGAGCAAGAATTTTGCGAGGAGGCGCCCCCCGGGAGCGCGGGCGTCCCGCCCGCATGCACTCCCGTTGCGTGCCGCTCAGCTTCCCTGCGATGCAGCACCCGGCCACCCTGCCGACGGGAACGGCATGGGCTCGGCCGAAGCAGAGTCCTGGCGTCTTTGCCGGTCGAGCCGGGTGGAGGAAATGGGCAAGGCCTTGTCTGAAACAAAATTGGGAACCAGCCGGCTTCAGTTGGATCTATCCCGTTGACTCACAGGATGTTACCCTCTCTTTGAGGCCCGCCGGGTCGGCTCCGCTTTCGGGGCAAAGCCGAATCCCCTTTTTATTGACATGGATGGACAGGATGTACAGGATTTTTTCCGGAGACGGCTGGTTTGAAGTCCTGGATTTCCGCAAATCCGCCGCGATCACCGCCGGAGTCAGCTCTGGTGCTGCACCCTCCCATCCTGATTATCCTGTGCATCCTGTGCATCCATGTTCAAAAATCTTGTTCCCGACAGGCCATGAACGTCTCTTGTTTCACTCTCGGATGATCCGCACCGTCGTGAGGGGCGGGGGCGGGGCTTGTCTGAAACAAAATTGGGAACCAGCCCGCTTCAGTTGGATCTATCTCGTTGACTCACAGGATGTTACCCTCTCTTTGAGGCCCGCCGGGTCGGCTCCGCTTTCGGGGCGAAGCCGAATCCCCTTTTTTATTGACATGGATGCACAGGATGCACAGGATTTTTTCCGGAGACGGCTGGTTTGAAGTCCTGGATTTCCGCAAATCCGTCGCGATCACCGCCGGAGTCAGCTTTGGTGCAACACCCTCCCATCCTGATTATCCTGTGCATCCTGTCTATCCATGTTCAAAAATCTTGTTCCCGATAGGCTATGAACTTCTCTTGTTTCACTCTCGGATGATCTGCCCGGCAGGGCAGGGGGGGTGCTTGTCTGAAACAAACGAAAAAAAGAGGAATCCACGAAGACACACGAAGGACAACGAAGGCACACCAAGCGGGACGGCTCTGCCGCATCGGCAGGGGCAGTGCCTCCTCGCGGAGCAAGAAGGATGGGAGGGGGCGCCCCTCCGGGAGCGCGGGCGTCTCGCCCGCATCCTCTGCGTTGAGTGGCCGCTCCGTTTCCCCGTGATGCGGCGCCCGGTCACCCTGCCGCCGGGAACGGCCTGGGCTCGGCTGAAGCGGAATCGTGGCGCCGTTGCCGGTTGAGCCGGGTGGAGGAGAGGGGTGAGGCTGTGCCAGTGTTGTGCGGGCGGGACGCCCGCGCTCCCGGCCTTCATCCCGTGACGTCGTCGCAGCAAAGCGGGTCCATTGGTATTTCGTGTTCATTCGTGGTTCGCCTTTATTGACGATTGGCTGTTTCACCCTCGGATGATCTGCCCGGCAGGGCAGGGGGGGTGCTTGTCTGAAACAAAATTGGGAACCAGCCCGCTTCAGTTGAGTCTATCCCATTGACTCACAGGATGTTACGCTCTCTTTGAGGCCCGCCGGGTCGGCTCCGCTTTCGGGGCGAAGCCGAATCCCCTTTTTTATTGACATGGATGCACAGGATGCACAGGATTTTTTCCGGAGACGGCTGGCTTGAAGTCCTGGATTTCCGCAAATCCGCCGCGATCACCGCCGGAGTCAGCTCTGGTGCAGCACCCTCCCATCCTGATTATCCTGTGCATCCTGTCTATCCATGTTCAAAAATCTTGTTCCCGATAGGCTATGAACTTCTCTTGTTTCACTCTCGGATGATCCGCACCGCAGGGCGGGGGCCTCACTTACCTGAAACAAACGGGAAAAAAAGGATCCACGAAGACACACGAAGGACGACGAAGGGACACGAAGCGGGACGGCTCTGCCGGATCGTCAGGGGCAGTGCCTCATCGCGGAGCAAGAAGGAAGGGAGGGGGCGCCCCACCGGGAGCGCGGGCGTCCCGCCCGCATCCTCTGCGTTGGGTGGCCGCTCCGTTTCCCCGTGATGCGGCACACGGCCACCCTGCCGGCAGGAAACGCCTGGGCTCGGCTGAAGCGGAATCGTGGCGCCGTTGCCGGTTGAGCCGGGTGGGAGAGAGGGGTGAGGCTGTGCCAGTGTTGTGCGGGCGGGACGCCCGCGCTCCCGGCCTTCATCCCGTGACGTCATCGCAGCCAAGCAGGTCCATCGGTCTTCGTGTCTATTCGTGTTCATTCGTGGTTCGCCTTTATTGACGATTGGGTGTTTCACCCTCGGATGATCTGCCCGGCAGGGCAGGGGCGGCGTTTGCCTGAAACTACAAGACAGGAGTTATCATCTTCAAGTGGGACCAAGGCGGCGAATTGACCGTCATGGTTGTCTTGCGAGTCCGGCACCGGAGGGAGGCCTATGTCTGAGACCGAGACCGTTACGCTGAGTCGGGCGGACTACGACGCCCTGATGGCTCGTCAGGAGGAGCTGGAAGACTTGTTGGCGGCCAGGGAAGCCGATGATGGGAGTCGCATCCCGCACGAAGTCTTCCTGAAGATCATGGACGGGGAAAACCCTGTGGCTGCCTGGCGGGCGTTTCGCGGCATGACCTTGAGAGCTCTGGCTGAAAAGACGGGACTCGCCAACGGGTATCTCTCCGAGATCGAACGAGGCCTCAAGACCGGCTCCGTGAAGGCCTTGAACCGCATTGCGCAAGCGCTGGACACAAGGATTGACACCCTTATGGATTGATGAATCGTCTGGGCCTCATTTTTTCTGGCCATCCAGCCAGGGAACCTTGAAGTTCAGGGATTGAAGCTTTTGCTCCAGTTCCTTGCGCTCGCGGTTGGGCTTGAGGCGGGGGCCGTCATGGTTGAGAAGCCCGAATTGAGCGGCCAGGGCCTTGGCCTCCTCGGGGCGTCCGGCGGCCAGCAGGCGAATGATCTGCTGCTCCCGGCGGGAGAGGGCGGTGGCATGAAAGCGGTAGTCCTGGAAGGCCTCCCAGGTGATGGGGCACCAGCGGCTGAGGATCTGCTCGCCGATGACGGTGGCGTAGCTGCGGATCTCCCACTGGGCGTGGGCATCCATTCTCAGGGCCAGGAAGTGCAACAGGTTGTGGAGGTCGATCTTCCAGTAGGCCTCGGTATAGGTGGAGAGCGGAAGGTCCTTGCGGGCCTGCTCTCTGGCCACGCCCGCCTCCAGTCGTTCGAGGTAGAGCCGGCGGCTGTCCTGAATCAGACTTGACTCTCCTTCGGAAAGCTCCGATCCGACCTCACGGTCCAGGTATCCCGTGCTGCCCTGCCGGTTGCCCCGGGATTGCTCCCGCCACTGGTCGTCGCCGGTCAGTTGAGCCGAGTCGATAGCCTCGGAATAGCGGGTCGAGTACTCGTTGACACTGGCCGTCCGGTGGCGGATCCACTGGCGCCAGCAGTCCATTGGTACCCGGACGTGCAGCTTGATCTCGCACATCTCGAAGGGAGTGGTGTGCCGGTGCCGCATCAGGTATCGAATCAAGCCGCGGTCCTGGTGGACCTTCTTGGTTCCCTTCCCGTAGGAAACCCGGGCGGCCTGCACGATGGACTCGTCCGAGCCCATGTAGTCGATCAAGCGGATGAAGCCGTCATTCAGGACCTTGAAGGGTTTCCCCAGGATTTCGTCCAGCGCCGGAACGCTGAGACGCTCGATCCTGCCGCTACCGTCCATCAGGAGTCGTGACCTCGATCAAGGATTCTCCCGCCGAGGGCGGGAACGGGTCGGCGCCGGGGAGACGGGGGTGATCAAGCCCGGGATCGGGGTTGACGGAGGAAGAGGACCGGGAATCGGGCTCCGCCGGCGGTCCGGTTGGGGGCCGATCAGGGCAGCTCGGTCGATCCCATCAGGAACCGGTCCACGCCGCGAGCGGCCCGGCGGCCTTCGGCGATGGCCCAGACCACCAGCGACTGTCCTCGACGCATGTCACCGGCCGCAAAGACTCCCGGCCGGCTGCTCATGGAGTCGCCGTCCGCCTCCACGTTGCCGCGAGCGTCCAGCTTGACCCCCAGTTGCTTCAGCATGCCGTCGGACTCCGGTCCCAGGAAGCCCATCGCCAGCAACACCAGCTCGGTCTCTACCTCGAACTCGCTTCCCGGCACTTCCCGCATGGGACGGCGTCCGTTGTCGTTGGGCTCTCCGAATTCGACGCGAACCGCATGCAGCTTCTCCACTCGACCGTTGGAGCCGCTGAAGCGCCTGGTGTTGATGCTCCAGTCTCGAAGGCCGCCCTCTTCGTGGGAAGAGGAGGTTCTGAGGATCATCGGCCAGTAGGGCCACGGCATGGAGGGAGTCCGTTCAGCCGGAGGCTTGGGCAGGAGTTCCCAGGAGCGCACCGAGCGGGCTCCCTGCCTGAGAGCCGTCCCGTGGCAGTCCGAACCCGTATCGCCGCCGCCCAGGATGACCACTCGCTTGCCCTTGGCGGTGATGGCCTTCCCCGGAATCTTCCGGTCTCCGGCCACCCGCCGGTTCTGCTGCGGCAGGTAGTCCATGGCCAGGTGGATGCCATCCAGCTCCCGGCCCGGGACGGGCAGGTCTCGGGCCTTGGTGGCCCCGCCCGCCAGCACCAGGGCGTCGAAGTCACGCCTCAGGTCCTCCACCGCCACGTTGAATCCGACGTTGGCCCCGGTCCTGAAGACGACGCCCTCTTCCCGCAACAGATCGAGGCGGCGCCGCACCACCCACTTTTCCAGCTTGAAATCGGGAATCCCATAGGTCAGCAGCCCCCCGATGCGGTCGGCCCGTTCCAGCACGGTGACCCGGTGGCCCACCTTGTTCAACTGGTCCGCGCAGGCCAGGCCGGCCGGACCCGAACCCACCACGGCCACCGTTTTCCCGCTACGAACGGCGGGAGGCGCCGGCTTGATCCAGCCTTCACGGAAGGCATGCTCGATGATGCTGATTTCGATCTGCTTGATGGTGACCGGCTTGTCGTTGATTCCCAGCACACAGGCCTCTTCGCAGGGCGCCGGACAGACCCAACCGGTAAACTCGGGGAAGTTGTTGGTCTTGTGCAGGACCTGGATGGCTTCCCGCCAGCGGTTTCGATAGACCAGGTCGTTCCAGTCCGGAATGATGTTGCCCAGAGGACAACCGGTGTGGCAGAAGGGAATGCCGCAATCCATGCAGCGAGCCCCCTGGCTCTGCACCAGGGAGTCGGCAGGTTCCCGGTACACCTGGAACCAGTCCTTGAGGCGCTCCTCCACGGGTCGGCGCGGGGCCATCTTCCGGCCGATTTCCATGAAACCCGTCACTTTTCCCATGGCTTCTCCGCCTCGGAGCCACTGCAAGTAGCCTTGAGGCCCTCCCGGAACCCGGGCTGGACCCGCTGGGTCTTGTATTGTCTTACCGTTGACTTGAGCTAGCCCGACAGGGCCGGGGTCGGCTCGCGGTCGGCTTGGGCGGCCCGGGCTGCCTCCAACTCCTGGAGGACTCTCCGGTAGTCCACGGGCATCACCTTCACGAACCTGGGCAGCAACGCCTCCCAATCCCGCAACACTCTCTCCGCCACCGCGCTCCCCGTATAACTCCGGTGCCGGGAGATCATGCCCTTGAGGGTCTCCAGGTCAGCGGGCTCCACCACCGACTCCAGATCCACCATGCTGTGGTTGCAGTTCCGGCTGAAGTGTCCCGACTCGTCCAGCACGAAGGCGATGCCTCCGCTCATTCCGGCGGCAAAGTTGCGCCCGGTCTCGCCCAGCACCACGGCCACCCCGCCGGTCATGTACTCGCATCCGTGGTCCCCCACCCCTTCCACCACCGCCCGGGCGCCGCTGTTGCGCACCGCAAACCGCTCCCCGGCCACCCCCCGGAAGTAGGCCTGGCCCCCGGTGGCGCCGTAGAGCACCACGTTTCCGACGAGGATGTTGTCCTCGGCCTTGAAGGTCGCCTCCCTGGGCGGAAACACGATCAACTTGCCGCCCGACAACCCCTTGCCGATGTAGTCGTTGGCGTCGCCGGCCAGCCTGAAGGTAATTCCGGCCGCCAGAAAAGCCCCGAAGCTCTGCCCGGCCGACCCGCGAAAGTCCACCTGAATGGAGTCTTCGGGAAGCCCCGAGTTGCCGCGGCGCTCGGCCAGGGCCGAGCTCAGCATGGTGCCCACGGTGCGCTGGGAGTTCCTGATGGGGTAGCTGAGGGAAATCGGGGTCCCCTTCTCCAGGGATTCCCGGCAGTCGGCGATCAACCGGTGGTCCAGGGCCTTTTCCAGGCCGTGGTCCTGTTCCTGGACCCGGTGGGTGGCGACCCGCTCCGGAACCTGGGGCCTGTAGAAGATGCGGGTGAAGTCCAGCCCCATGGCCTTCCAGTGCTCGACCGCGTCGGTCACGTCCAGGCGATCGGACCGGCCCACCATCTCCTCCACCCTGCGAAAGCCCATCTGGGCCATGATCTCCCGCAGTTCCTCGGCCACGAAGGTGAAGAAGTTGATGACGTACTCGGGCTTGCCGGCGAACTTGCGCCGCAGCACCGGATCCTGGGTGGCCACGCCCACCGGACAGGTGTTGAGATGGCACTTGCGCATCATGATGCACCCGGAAGCCACCAGCGGAGCGGTGGCGCAGCCGAACTCCTCGGCGCCCAGCAGGATGGCCACCGCCACGTCCCGGCCCGTCTTGAGCTGGCCATCGGTCTGAACCACGATGCGCCCCCGCAGGTCGTTGAGCACCAGCGTCTGCTGGGTTTCCGCCAGGCCCAGCTCCCAGGGAACGCCGGCATGCTTGATGGAGGTCTGAGGAGAAGCGCCCGTGCCTCCGTCGTGCCCGCTGATGAGCACCACGTCGGAATGAGCCTTGGAAACCCCGGCCGCCACCGTGCCCACCCCCACCTCGGCCACCAACTTCACCGAAATCCTGGCCCGCGGGTTGGAGTTCTTGAGATCGTGAATCAACTGGGCCAGGTCCTCGATGGAGTAGATGTCGTGGTGGGGCGGGGGCGATATCAGCGAAACTCCGGGGGTGGAGTGGCGCACCCGGGCGATCACCTGGTCCACCTTGTGTCCGGGCAACTGGCCCCCTTCGCCCGGCTTGGCCCCCTGGGCCATCTTGATCTGCAGCTCCTCCGAGTTGACCAGGTACTCGGCCGTCACTCCGAATCGCCCCGAAGCCACCTGCTTGATGGCGCTGCGGCGCCAGTCCCCGTTGGGGTCGCGGGCGTAGCGGGCCGGGTCCTCGCCTCCTTCGCCCGTGTTGCTCTTGGCCCCGATGCGGTTCATGGCGATGGCCAGGTTCTCGTGGGCCTCCTTGCTGATGGAGCCAAAGGACATGGCCCCGGTAGCGAACCGCTTCACGATCTCGGAGGCAGGCTCGACCTCATCCAGGGGAAGAGGGTCGCCCTTCCTGAGCTTGAACAGGCCCCTGAGCGTGCACAGGTTTCTGCTCTGGTCGTTGATCAGGGTGGAGTACTGCTTGAACAGGCGGTAGTCGCCGTGACGGGTGGCCACCTGCAGCTTGGCCACCGATTCCGGATTGAAGAGGTGGAACTCGCCGTCGCGCCGCCACTGATACTGTCCGCCCACGTCCAGCAAGGGATTCCGAGACTGCGCCTTGGGGAAACCCTGCCGGTGGCGGGCGACGGCCTCCCGCCCCAGAACCTCCAGGCCGATGCCCTCGATGCGGGAGGCGGTGCCGGTGAAGTGGCGTTCGACCAGGCGTGAATTCAGCCCGATGGCTTCGAAGATCTGAGCCCCCCGATAGCTCTGGATGGTGGAGATCCCCATCTTGGCGATGATCTTGAGCAGGGCCTTGTTGATGGACTTGATGTAGTTCCCGAAGGCCAGCGCTTCGGTGACTTCGGGACGAAAGAGCTTTTGGGCCACCATGTCGGCCAGGGTCCGGAAGGCCAGGTAGGGGTTCACCGCCCCGGCCCCGTATCCGATCAGAAGCGCGAAGTGCATGACCTCGCGCGCCTCGCCGGTCTCCACCACCAGGCCGACCTTGGTGCGGGTGCCCTCCCGAATGAGGTGGTGGTGGACGGCCGACGTCGCCAGCAGGGCCGGGATGGGCACGCTTTCGCCGTCGACGCCGCGATCGGAGAGAATGATGATGTTGCGCCCCCGGCTCACAGCCTGGGAAGCCTGGCGGCAGAGCGCTTCCAGGGCGGTCTCCAATCCGCCGCCTCCGTCGCCCTCTGAGAAATGCATCTTCAAGGTCTCGACGCTGAAGTCATTGACCGAGGCCTGCCGGATTCGGGCAAGCTCGGGATCGGTCAGCACGGGGCACTGCAACTTGAGCAGGCGGGCGTGCCTGGGGGTTTCGTCCAGGAGATTCTGCTCGCTGCCGATATAACTCTCCACCGACATCACCATCTCTTCCCGGATGGAATCGATGGGCGGGTTGGTCACCTGGGCGAAGAGCTGCTTGAAGTAGTTGTAGAGCAGTGGCGACTTGCTGGAGAGCACCGCCAGCGGCGTGTCCGTGCCCATGGACCCGACCGCTTCTTCGCCGTTCCTGGCCATGGGAGCCATCAACAGGCGAAGGTCCTCCACGGTATAGCCGAAGGCCTGCTGCTGGGTCAGCAGGTCCTCGACCGCCGGTTCCTTGTCCGCCGGCGCCGGCGGCAACTGGGAAAGCTCGATCCGGTTGGCTTCGACCCACTGCCGATAGGGCTTACGGGTGGCGAGGGCCTGCTTGAGCTCGGAGTCGTCGATGATGCGGCCCTGCTCGGTGTCGACCAGAAACATCCTGCCGGGTTGGAGCCGGCCCTTGTAGAGGATGCGCTCCTCGGGTATCTCCAGCACGCCCACTTCGGAAGCCATCACCACCAGGTTTTCCCTGGTGACCAGGTAGCGGGAGGGCCGAAGTCCGTTCCGGTCGAGCACCGCGCCGATGCGGGTCCCGTCGGTAAAGGCAATGGAGGCCGGACCGTCCCAGGGCTCCATCAGACAGGAATGGTACTCGTAGAAACCCCGCTTGTGGGGGTCCATGCGGATGTCCTTGTTCCAGGCCTCGGGGATCAGCATCACCACCGAGTGGGCCAGCGAGCGGCCTCCCTGGACCAGGAACTGCAGGGCGTTGTCGATGGTGGCGCTGTCGCTGGCCGTATCGGACACCAACGGGAAAATCTTGGGAAGGTCGTCTCCGAAAAGATCCGAGGAGAGCGTCCTGGAGCGGGCCCGCATCCAGTTGCGGTTGCCGCAAAGCGTGTTGATCTCTCCGTTGTGGGCCAGGTAGCGGTAAGGATGGGCCAGCTTCCAGGAGGGGAAGGTGTTGGTGCTGAAGCGGGAGTGGACCAGGCACAGGGCGCTCTTCACTACGGGATCGGCCAGGTCCCGATAGTAAGCCGGGATCTGGGGAGCGGTCAGGAGGCCCTTGTAGACGACGGTGGCGGCCGACAGGCTGGCGATGTAGAAACTCTCGCCCGGGTCCAGCTCCTGTCTCTCCACCTCCCGCTCCACCCGCTTGCACACCACGTAGAGCTTGCGCTCGAAGTCGGCCACCCGCTTCAAGCCGGCATTTTTCCCGATGAAGACCTGGCGAATGACCGGCTCCGACTCTCGGGCCAGACTGCCGATGGCCCGGCTGTCGACGGGCACGTCCCTCCACCCCAGCAGGTGTTGCCCCTCGGCCGCGATCACCTCCTCCAGGACCTGTTCCAGGCGGGCGCGGGCGTCATCCTCGCGAGGAAGGAAGACCATGCCTACCCCGTAGTCTCCTTCCGAAGGGAGTTGCAGCCCACGGGCCCGGCAGTCACGTTTCAGGAACTCATGGGGAATCTGGATGAGGGCTCCGGCCCCGTCTCCCGTCTCCGGATCGCAGCCGCAGGCCCCTCGATGAGCCAGGTTGGAGAGCACTTCCAACCCCTGGCGGATGATGAGGTGGCTGCGTGTCCCGTCCACGTTGACCACGAAGCCGACGCCGCAACTGTCCCGCTCGAAGCGAGGGTCGTACAACCCCTGTTTATTCGGCAGTCCGTCTCGATGCATGGAAATCGCCTGAACCTCAATCGAGCCTGCCGTCAAATGGCGACAGCACCACCTCCGAAGCCGGCAACGGCGAATCCTGGAGCGGACCCGCGGTGCTGCCTTCCAGCCAAATCAGTTGGTTACGGTTGCTTGAGTTGGGGAAGCCAGCAAACTTGATTGACAGCCGGAAAGGGCATCTTGACTCACCGAACCAAAAGTTGTATCGGATTGTAACAAATTCGGACCCGAGAAGTCTTGCTTGTCCTGCCTGAAACCCGGTTGGATCGGGTTGCAACCGGGGGACAATCCCGACGAATAAACGGCGCCCGCCGAATTCTAGAAGAAAGGCGCCGACAAAATAAATTCATATTACTTATGCCTTCCATAAGAGGCGTTGATACAGAGTATAATCTCCCTCCATGTCCAAAGGCACCCGCATACTTATCGCCGTCTCCCTGCTGGCCGTCCTGGGCTATATCGTCTATTCCTCCATGGCATTGGACCAGTACAGTTGCGAGGTCTGCATGGAGTTCAGAGGGAGGACCGACTGTCGCAAAGCCGTGGGCGCCACCGAGGCCGAGGCCCTACGAACGGCCCTCGACACCGCCTGCGCCCAACTCTCCTCGGGAATGACCGACACCATCGCCTGTTCCCGCACCCCCCCCAAGAGCGTTGCCTGCGAAAAGCGATAGGCCGCTGGAGCCGTCCGGACTCCAGGGCCGAGAGGGCTGACTGCCGCCTTCCTGACGCCCATTTTCCCTGTGTTAAGATTAGCGCCCGGAGAAACGAGTCCGGTAGAGGCAGGCATGGGCAATTCGGGCGGCGACCGCGATGATCGGCAATCCCGGGGCGGTCTTCTGGGCAGGTTCAAGGCGGCCGTGTCGTCGACACGCAGGAACCTGGTGGCCCGCATGGAGGAGGTGCTGCAAGGCCGCAAGGCGATTGACCCGGAACTGCTCGAGGCGCTCGAGGAAATCCTGGTGGGGGCCGATGTGGGGATCGAAACCACCACCGTGGTCCTCGACAGGGTCAGGGACCGGCTGGAGCGGAACCGGATCAACGATGCCGGCCAGCTCAAATCCTGTATCCGATCGGAGTTCCTCGATATTTTGCGAGTCGGTTCCGCCCCGAGTGACGGACCTGCCGCTTCCGGCCTCCAGGTGCTGTTGGTGGTCGGGGTCAACGGCGTGGGCAAGACCACCACCGCCGGCAAGCTGGCGGGCCTTTGGGTCCGGGAAGGGCGGAAGGTGCTGGTGTGCGCCGCCGACACCTTTCGGGCGGCGGCGGTGGAGCAACTGGAAGCCTGGGGCAAGCGCGCCGGAGCCCAGGTCATCCGCCAGCAGGCCGGCTCCGATCCGGCTGCGGTGCTCTTTGACGCCATGCGGGCCGCCAAGGCCAGGCAGGCGGACATCCTGATCGTGGATACGGCAGGGCGACTGCACACCAAGAACAACCTGATGGCCGAATTGGAGAAGATGAAGCGGATTGCCGCTCGGGAAGTCCCCGGCGCGCCCCAACAGATTCTGCTGGTGGTGGATGCCACCACCGGACAGAACGGGGTGGCCCAGGCCCGCGAGTTCACCCGCTCCACCGGCGTCAGCGGGATCGTTTTGACCAAGCTCGACGGGACGGCCAAGGGCGGCGTCGTCATCGGCATTGCGCGGGACCTCGGAATTCCCATCCGATACGTGGGGGTGGGCGAGCGGATCGAAGACCTGGTTCCCTTTTCGGCCCAGCATTTCATCGACTCCCTTTTCGACGGAGAGGCCTAGCCCGCGACACTCCACCATGTCCGAACGTGACCATCACTACATGGGGCAGGCCTTGGAGCTGGCCCTGCAGGGAAGGGGGCTGGCCAGTCCCAATCCCATGGTGGGGGCGGTGCTGGTTCGGGAGGACCGCGTCGTCGGCCAGGGTGTTCATCGATACGGCCAGCGCAAGCACGCCGAGGTCCGGGCCCTGGAGCAGGCCGGCGACCGGGCCCGGGGAGCCACCCTCTACGTCAACCTGGAACCCTGCTGCCACCAGGGGCGCACCGGGCCCTGCTGCCGGGCCATCGTGGATTCGGGCATCGCCCGGGTGGTGCTGGCCATGAGAGACCCCAATCCGCTGGTGGCGGGCAGGGGCATGGAATGGCTGACCTCGGCCGGCCTCCAGGTCACCGCCGGCGTCCGCGAGGAGGAGGCGCGCAGGCTCAACGAAGCCTTTTCCAAGTACATCTCAAGCCGGAAACCCTTCGTGACCGCCAAGGTTGGAGCCACGCTGGACGGCAGAATCGCCGCCGCCAGCGGCCCTCCCCAATGGATCACCAGCCCGGAGTCCCGCCAGCGGGTGCACCGAATGCGCCTCGAGGCCGACGCCATCCTGGTCGGCATCGGGACCGTGCTCCAGGACGACCCCACCCTGACCGACCGCAGCGGGCAGCCGCGGACACGGCCCCTGTTGCGCGTGGTCCTCGACTCTCGTCTGCGGCTCCCGCCGGACAGCCGCCTGGCAAGCAGTCGCGACCAGGGTGATATAATCGTCTTCTGCGGGCGGCGGCCGAACCCGGACCGTCGGCGCAAGCTGGAGCAGGCAGGCATCGAGGTCATTCCGACAGCCGGGACCGGCGGCCGAATCGCCTTTGACCCGGTCCTGGAGGAGTTGGGGCGGCGCCGGGTCGTCGGCCTCCTGATGGAGGGGGGAGCCACCATCAACTTCGAAGCTCTGCGCAGCCGGGTCATCGACAAGCTGGTCTCCTTTCTGGCTCCCAGGGTCCTGGGTGGAACGGCAGTCGCCATGTTCGGAGGCGCCGGCTTCCCCGGGCTGGACCAGGCGCCCCCGCTGGCCTTCTCCAGGGTGGAACGGATCGGTCCCGACCTCATGATCGAGGCTTACCCGAATCCCTCGGGCCCCGCCTCGGACCAGGTCCAGTCTCAGGAATCAGGGCGCTAACCCCTGGGAGCCGGGGGTGGGATGTTTACCGGAATCATCCAGGACGTCGGTCGCGTCAAGTCGCTGAGGCGGCTGGGAGACTCGGCTCGCCTGGAAGCGCTCGCCCCCGGTCTGAGCGCGGAACTCCGGCCCGGCGACAGCCTGGCCGTCAACGGCGCCTGTCTGACCGTGACCGGCCGGGACGGCAAGGCATTTCAAGCGGACCTGTCCCGGGAAACGCTGGAGCGGTCCAACCTGGGAAATCTGAGCTCGGGAGACTCCATCAACCTGGAGTTGCCCTTGCTGGCCACGGCGCGATTGGGCGGGCACTTCGTCCAGGGCCACGTGGACGCCGTCGCTCGCGTGGTCAGGATCGAAAAGCAGCAGGCCTTCGCCCTGTTCCGCTTCTCGCTGCCCTCGGGGATGAGAGCCTACGTGGTGGAGAAAGGGTCCATCGCCGTCGACGGCATCAGTCTGACGGTCTCCGGATTGGGGAAAGACTTCTTCGAAGTGGCCATCATCCCCCACACGCTGGAACACACCAACCTCTCCCGGCGAAGACGCGGAGATGAGGTGAACCTGGAGTGCGACATTCTGGCCAAGTACGTGGAGGCCGCCCTGAACCGGCGGCGACGCGACGGCAGCCGGGACGTCCTGACCGCTCAGCACCTCCGGGACCAGGGGTATTGACAGACGGTTCCCGGGACAACCCTTCCATCCGGACCCTGCCGAGGAAGCCATTGGAAAGCTTTTTTTCAACCATAGAAGAGGCCGTCCAGGACATCAGGTCGGGGAAGATGCTCATCGTGGTCGACGACGAGGATCGGGAAAACGAAGGCGACCTGACCATCGCCGCCGAGAAGGTGACACCGGAAGCCATCAACTTCATGGCCAGGTTCGGGCGGGGCTTGATCTGTCTCTCCCTGACGGGAGAACGCCTGGACGAGCTGCAGATTCCGCTGATGGTGAACGAGAACAGCTCCCGCTACGGCACCGCCTTTTGCGTGTCGATCGAGGCCAGAGGGAAAGTGTCCACGGGAATCTCGGCGGCTGACCGCTCCCAGACCATTCTGACGGCCATCCATCCCGAAACCCGGCCGGGGGACCTGGTCAAGCCCGGGCACGTGTTTCCCCTGCGGGCCCGCAGAGGGGGCGTGCTGATTCGAGCCGGTCAGACCGAGGCGGCCGTCGACCTGGCTCGCATCGCCGGCTTGAGACCGGCAGGCGTCATCTGCGAGATCATGAACGATGACGGCAGCATGTCCCGGGTCGGCGAGCTGCACCGGTTCGCCACCGAACACGGACTGAAGATGGTTACGGTGGCCGATCTGATCAAGTACCGGCTGCGGACCGAGTCCTTCGTGAAGCTGGTGGCCGAGGCCGACCTGCCCACCGAGTTCGGCACCTTCCGCATGCTGGCTTTCGAGAGCGAGATCGAGCAGGAGACCCACGTGGCCCTGGTGTTCGGCGCCATCGGTTCGGAGGAACCGGTGCTGGTCCGGGTTCACTCCCACTGCCTGACGGGGGACGTCTTTCACTCGGTCCGATGCGACTGCCGCGCTCAGATCGAACGCTGCATGCGGGTCATTGCCCAGGCCGGCAGCGGCGTGCTGCTCTACCTGCACCAGACCGGAAGGGGATTTCAGCTCAAGAAGGGGGACGGCCGCCACCGCATCGCCTACCACGGCATGACCTCCACCGAGGCCGAGGTCTACAGTTGGCGTCGAGCCCAGCGGGACTACGGCACGGGCGCCCAGATTCTCTCCCGGCTGGACCTCAAGCAGATTCGGCTGCTGACCAACCACCCTCGACGCATCGTGGGACTGGAGGGGTACGGAATTCGGGTGGTCGAGCAGATCCCCATCGAAGCGCCCACCCCGGTCGTTCCAACTCGGCCCGGGGCGGCCGAGGAAGACGGGTAGCGGCATGCCGGCCCGCGGACCCGCCTCATGGGGACGGAAGCCGGCTGTTGGCCGACAGGCGGGCATCGTCTTCCAGGACCACCCCTTCCCCCACCACGGCGCCGGAGCCGATGCGGCAGCGGTTGCCCAGGATGCAGCCCCGCAATTGCGCCCCGTCCCCCACCTGCACTCCCCTCCAGAGCACTGAACCCTCGACGACCGCCCGTTCGCCCACCTGGCAGTCCCGGTCGATGGCCGAGCCGAGAATCCGGGACCCGTCCCCGAGGCGGACCGAATCGGCGACCACCGAATTCCGCACCAGGCCGGCGCAATCCCCGGGCTCAGGCGATTCCGCCGGGTTGAACCGGAAACCGGATAGAGGCGACGCAAACCGCCCCTCCAGAATATCCCGGTGAGCCTGCAGGTACTTGGGGGGGGTTCCGATGTCGATCCAGTAGCCCGGAGAGACATGGGCATGGACGGGGCGTCCAGCGGCCAGCAGACCCGGAAACACCTCCCTTTCGAAGGAGGTGTTCACGCCGGCCGAAATGGTCTTCAGGACTTCCGGTTCCAGCACGTAGAGCCCGGCATTGATGGTGTCGCAGGTGACCTGGTCCCCGCCGGGTTTTTCCAGAAAGCGGGCCACCCGGCCGTCTTGACCGGTTTCCACCAATCCGTAGGCGGAAGGGTTGTCGACTCGGGTCAGGGTCAGGGTGGCCGTTGCCGAGCGCCGGCGGTGGGAACGAAGGATCTCGGTCAGATCGAAAGCGCAGAGAATGTCCCCGTTGAAAACGACGGCGGGGCCGTCCAGGAAGGGCTCCGCATTCTTGAAGGCCCCGCCGGTGCCCAGGGGAGACTGCTCGACCACGTAGCGGAGCCGAATCCCGAATCGGCTGCCGTCTCCCAATTCCGCTTCGATCTTGTCGGGCCGATAGCCCAGGCTCAGGATAGCCTCTCCGATGCCGTGGCGGCGCAGCAAGTCGAGCTGATATCCCAGAAAAGGGACGTTGGCGATGGGGACCACCGGCTTGGGCACCTGGAGCGTCAACGGCCTGAGCCGGGTTCCTTCACCGCCCGCCAGGATCACCGCCTTCATGCAACGCTCCCCTTGCCGGACAGGGCCAGAATTCAGGACAGCCAGGAGCGCCGGCGCTCCACCTCGACTCCGACGAAACCCAGCTTTTCGGTGAAAGGGCGGGTCTTGCCGATTCGAACCCTGACCTTCCTGACCGGAAAGTCCTTCAGCACCTCTCTGCAGATCTGCAGAGCCGCTTCCTCCAGCAGGGTAAAGGTTCGACTCTCGCACAACTTCTCGACCCGGCCATAGACCGCGCTATAGTCCACCGTCTTGTCCAACCGCCCCTTCCGGGCTTTCTCCAGGGGCCGCCACAGGGTCAGGTCGGCCCGGCAGGGTTGGGCCTGACCGCGCTCCTCCCGGGTGGTTCCCACTCTCATCTGCAGTCGAATGTCCCTCAGCAGAATCTTGTCCATGGCCGGACTGGCCCCCGCGCGAGCTCACAATGGCCCGATGATAGCATGGGGGATGAACGGGATGGTTCGCCGTCGGGAGACTTCTCCCCGTAGCGCACCTTGACGGGCTTCACAGACCGGAGGCTTTGCCCCCCTTTCGTCGCAACCGCAGGCTAAGTCGCGGCCGGCGAATCATCGAAGGAAAGACGACCTATCATTGGTATGAAATTGAACCACGAATGAACACGAATTGACACGAATACTGATGAACCTCCTTCAACCCCAAGCAGCACCCAAAGGCTTCTGCCATTTTGCAAAATTCGCAGCGGCCAGGTCATTGTGCCGGCGAACGTGATGTTTTGCCTTTTTCAATAACGGGTGTGACCTGTGAGCAATGCGGCCTCACCACAAAAAGCACAAAAGTCACAAAAGGAATTTTGTGAACAGGTCGAAGGCCGTCTGCCGAATCTGAACACACAAAGCCCATATGCCTTGGTCGTTTCTCATCGTTCTGCTCTTCTTGTGCCTTTTGTGCCTTTTGTGGCCATTCCCGGCAACGATGTCGCTGCCGAGTTTTGCAAACGCCTCACTCTGGTATCACTTCGTGCCCTTCGTAGATAACCTCTTCGATTTCGCCCCTTATCAACAACTCATCAATCCGTTTATTAGTGTTCATTCGTGTCCATTCGTGGTTCGCCGTTTTCCTCCGTGGATTTCTTTTTTATCCTTCGTGGACAGTCCCTCAATGTTTCAAACCAGGCTTTGCGTTCTTCCAGGCCGTTTTCGGAGCATGGCATAATGGACCGGGAATTCCCTATGCGAGCCCTGGAAGAAAAGACCGCCGACCTTCCTGTCGAACCGGGAGTGTACCTCTACAAGAACGACCGGGGAGACATCATCTACGCGGGCAAGGCCAAGTCGCTGCGTCACCGCGTCAGAAGCTACTTCCAGGATTCCCGCCCCGCCGACATCAAGCTGGACCAGCTTCGCTCGGAGATCGCCGATCTCGAGTGCATCGTGGTCGACAACGAGATGGAGGCCCTGGCACTCGAGAACAACCTGATCAAGCAGCACAAGCCCAAGTACAACATCCTCCTCAGGGACGACAAGACCTACCCCTGCATCAAGCTGACCGTCAACGAACCCTTTCCACGCATCCTGGTCACCCGCCGGGTCAAGAACGACGGGGCCCTCTATTTCGGCCCCTTCTTTCCCGCCAGTCTGGCTTCGCGGATCTTCAAGCTGATGAGTCGCCACTTCCAGATCCGTACCTGCTCCATCGAAATAGACGGCCGGCGGCCCAGGGTGTGCCTCGACTACCACATCCAGCGCTGCCTGGGGCCTTGCGTGGCTTCGGTGTGCAGCCGGGAGGAGTATGCCGACAGGGTCCGGGACCTCCGGTGGTTCATGGAGGGGAAGCGGCGCGAGCTCATCAAGAGCCTGCGCGGCAAGATGTTGAAGGCCGCCGACGAGGAACGGTTCGAGTTGGCCGCCCACCTGCGGGACATGATCCGGACCATCGACCAGCTCTCCGAGCCGCAGCGCATGTCCTCCAGCCAATCTGCCGACGTGGACGTCTTCGCCCTCCATCGGGAGGAGAACAAGGCGGCCGTGCAGTTGTTCCACTTGCGAAGCGGCCGCGTGGTGGACCGGCGCCAGTACTTTTGGGAAGACCTGGCCGGCGGCGCCGGCGACGAAGACATTCTGGCCTCGCTGCTCAAGCAGTACTACTTCGGCTCCAGCTTTACGCCCGACGCGGTGCTGGTGTCCTGCGGCTTCGAGGATCAATCGATCCTGGCTGCCTATCTTTCGAGCCGGAAGGGAAGAAAGGTGGTTGTGAAGGAACCTCTCCGCGGTCCCAAGAAGCAGCTCGTCGGCCTGGCCCAAAAGAACGCCCGGCTGACCTTCGACCAACGCTTCCGCACCCTGAACCCCGGCAGCCGGATCATCGGCGAGGCTCTGGCCGAGTTGATGGACCTGGGAAACCCTCCCAAGCGGATCGAGTCCTTCGATGTTTCCAACATCCAGGGGGCGGATTGCGTGGCCTGCATGGTGGTCTGGGAGGAGGGCCGAATGAAGAAGGCCGACTACCGGAAATTCATCATCAAGACGGTCAGCGGTCCGGACGACTTCAAGAGCATGGTGGAAGTCGTCTCCCGCCGCTACCGCCGACTCCTGCAGGAACGCCGCGCCCTGCCCGACCTGGTCCTGGTGGACGGGGGAGTGGGACAGCTCCATGCCGCCGCTGCCGCGCTCGACGCCCTGGACCTGACCACCCAGCCTCTGGCCAGCATCGCCAAGAAGGAAGAGCTCATCTTCGTCAGGGGCAGCGAGCAGGAACCCATCCGCTTGACCAGGCATTCTCCGGTGCTGCGGCTGATCCAGCGCATCCGGGACGAAACCCACCGCTTCGCCGTGACCTTTCACCGCCGGCGCCGCTCGGGCCGCACCCTCACTTCGGTGCTCACCCGGATACCCGGGGTCGGCGACAAGACCGCCAAGCGGCTGCTGCAGCGTCTGGGGAGCGTCCCGCAAATCGCCGCCGCGCCGTTGGATCGCCTGATCGCCGAAACCTCTCCCCGAATCGCCAGGAACGTCTACGAGCACTTTCGCCAACCGGCGGCCAGCGGCCGCTGGTCTCAGGAGGGGTGATTCAGTTGGAGTCGGCGGACACGGTCCGGGGACCGCGCGGGCGGGTCTCGGCGGCCTTGGCCTGCTGGGCCAGGGCGGCGCCTTCCCGGAGGAGTTCGTGGATTCTCTGCAGGGTGCGAGCGATGTCCGTCTGGCGGGAGAAGCTGGCTTCGGGCTCCCCGGAAACGAGGTTGGCCAGTTTTTCGATTTCCTGCTCCAGGGACCAATCGTGGGCTTCCCGCGAAACCAGGCCCTCTCTGAGCAGACCGGTTCGCCGCTGCTGGTCGGAAAGGGAAGCCTTGAGCTTCCGGATCTCTTGCTGGAGACTCTTCGATTGGCTCTGCTTTTCGGTCGTCAGCCGCGAGAGGGTTCCCTTCAGCTCCTCCTGGCTTTGCCGGGCCAGATCCAGCCTGGACTCGGCCGAGCGGAGTTCCTGCTTCAACTGGAGGGAGTCCTGGACTGCCGCCTCCTTTTGCCGTTGCAGGGCCTCCAACAGCCGGTTCAATTCAGCCAGGCTCTCCCGGAATCCGGCAGCCGCCTGCTGCCGCCCCTGAAGCACCGCTTCCAGGGACTTGGCCTGCGCCGCCAGCTCAATCCGGCGTCGGCCGGCGATCCGCTGATATTCCTGTTTCTGCTCGGTGAGCTGCCGGACCTGCGCCTGAAGCTCCTGCAGCGACCGGGTTGCACCCTCCAGGCGGGCCAATCGATCCCTGGCCTCCTCCTGTGCTCCCTCCAATTTCGGCTGCAACCCGCGAATCAGGGAGTCCTGCCGCCAATAGGACCAGGCCACAAAAAGGAGCGCCAGCGTCGCTGCCAGAACCGTCAGCGCACCCAACCGGCCGTGCACTCCCATCCCGAAGAGACGGAACTCCTGCCTCTCTCTTCCCAGCCGCACCAATCCCCCCAGGGCCAGGTACAATGCCCCCAGCCCCAGCAGCACCAGGACGATTGGCGCCATGATTTCCATGCAGGCTCCCCGCGGAAATTGGCCAAACCTGGCTCAGTCTGAAACCCCTTTCCTCGACAGCAGGGGCCAAACTACAGGAAACAAACCCGATCTTGCAAGAAAAAGGCAACCTGAACAGAGGCGCGGAGCGCCCATTGGAGGGCTTCGGAACCTGTGCTATGATAAGGCCTTTATTGCAGATAACCGGTTTTCAACCCTGTCTTGACCCGGAGGATGGATGTACCCACTGGACGAAATTGCTGCCCTGCCAAAGCTGGAGCCCAAGTCCGAAGGAATAGAGACCCCACGCAAGAAAAAGCCCCGCGCCATCGCCGTCATCACAGAGTGCTGCACGGGCTGCGCCGGCTCCCCCGCCTGCGTCCCCTATTGCCCCGTGGCCGACTGCATGTTCTGGGTGCCCGACGAAGACCATCCTCCCTTCGGCCACATCGAGGTAGACCCGTTTCTCTGCATCGGCTGCAAGAAGTGCACGAGCCAGGGGCCCGACGGATCTTTTCTGGACGGCTGTCCCTGGGACGCTATCGAGATGGAGCCCATCGACGAAGTTGAGGCCGTGGTCGGAGAGATGTCGATTTAGTCTTTCCCGGGCGTTGCCAGTCCGGCTCTGCCGCGGATGGCGCTGATGGTGAAACCCGCCTGCTGCCGAACTCGATCGGACAGCATCGGATTTTCCGACAGAAAGGGCTCAATGAGCGGCAGGTCCCGCACTTCCCCGATGAAATACAAGGCCCGAAGGGCTTCCCACACCTGGTCTTCTTCAGGCGCCAGGAAGAGCAGCGGCTGACCCGCCTTTACCGGCGTCCCTTCCTCCGCCAGCCGCTCTTCCACAACCCCCGGCACGGCGGCGCGAACCTCCTGGTGGGTCCCGGCATCCACCTGAATGCGGGCCACCAGGGCTCCCGCGCGCACGCTGTCCCCCTCGCTCCGCCGGAAGAGCAGTTCCCCGGACGCCGGAGCCAGGATGCGCCGGCCGGCCAGCATGCCGCGCACCTCCTCCCGGCCGCTTGCCTCCCCGAAAGCCACCAGAGAGAGGGCGGCGTTGCGTCGAACCAGCGGATCGGCATCCTGGAGCAGTCGAGTCAGACGATCCCGGAATTCAGCGGCGGAGGGGTCTTGCCCCATCAACCAGGCCACCGTCATGCGCACTTCGGGGGTCGGGTGCCCCGCCAGCCTCCCTACGTCGGCGTACCAGGCGGCCACAGCGGCGGGGCCTGAATCGGTCAGCCGCTGCGAGAGTTGCACCAGGGCGTGCTGGATCTTGCGCGGCTTGGCGGCAGGATCCAGGTTCTTGCGCATTTCCTCGTCGCTCAGGGCGGTGCCGAACCAGGTCTGCTGCCAGAAGAGAAAGGGGACCAATATCGCCAGAAACACGAAGGCCACGGCCAGGAGGTTGGCTCCCCATCCCAGGCCAAATCGCTTGGGAGTCTCGGGATTGTCAGGTTGGTTCGGCATCGGATCAGGCATGGAGCTCAATGATAGAGCATCCAGTAGATGACCACCCCGGTCACGGAAACATACAGCCAGATCGGCAGAGTCCAGCGGGCCAGCCGCTTGTGGGACTCGAACCTCTCATTCCAGGCCCGATAGACCGTGACGGCGGCCAAGGGCAGGACCGCAGCCGCCAGGACGATGTGGCTCAGCAAGATTGAAAAGTAGACCGGTCGAACCCACCCCGTGCCGGTAAAGGCGACCGACCCGACCTGAAAGTGGTAGACGAGGTAAGAGGCCAGGAAGAGGGTGGAAAATCCCAGCGCAGCCACCATGAACCGCTTGTGAATGGCGACGCGGCCGCGGCGGATCCAGTAGTACCCCCCCAGCAGGCAGCAGGCGGCGGCGGTATTGAGGCCGGCGTTGAGGGCCGGGAGGCCGGCAGGTTCAATCATGCATCCCGACTGGAGGAGTCTTTCCGGAAAGTGTAGACCAGGAGGGTCCCCATGATGGCCACCGGAGGAGTCAACAGGAAGAGGATGGCCCGGCCGAGAGCGGAGATGGCCGGCTCCGGCTGAGCCTCGGCGGCTGTCTTGCACATGGCGCAGCCCTGGGCGGCCGCCTCCGGCTGCAGGAGGCAAACCAGCGCGACACCCGCCGCCAGAAACGGCCAGATCTTTCGCAAACGGCTGCTGCAGGTTTCAAGCATGGCGCAACCCGCCTTCTCCCTCAGGGACGCAATTCCAGCAACCGGAAGCTGTCGGGGAAAAAGACGGCCAGAAGACAGATGGTGACCACCATGGCGGGCATCAGCGTCCACACCAGGCTCCGCTTTTCGAACCGCAGGTGCATGAAGTAGGCGATGATCAGGGCGGCCTTCACCACCGAGAACCCCAGCAGCAGGATCAACATGGTGATCACGTCCAGCTTGATGTATGCCAGAAACACTTCCACCAGGGTGATGAGCACCAACCAGAACCAGACCGTGAAGACCAACCGGTTCCCCATGGCGCTGTGGGCGCCATGGTCCAGGACCAGGGGCACCTCCTTGCGAACCACCGGGTGAGCTTCGGGTTCCTCCGATTCCTTCCTCTTCGGGAGCAGCCGTTGCAGCAACGGACTCAGTTCCTGGCTGCGCAAGGTCCAGTAGCCGTTGAGAAAGAACACCAGGGCCAGAACCATGCAGGAAATGGACAGGAACAGTCCGTCGAGCGTCAGCACGTCCTGGGGCGTCTGGCGCAGCACCGCAAAGACGCATCCGGCCCCCAGAAGCAGGTTCAAGGCCAGCAGCAGCAAGGTCTCAACCATCGGAGAATCTCCTCTTCAGTCAGTGAATCTGTGGAACGTCTACGCTCCCATGTCGACCGACAGCAGGTAGACCAGGGGAAACACGAACATCCAGACCAGGTCCACGAAGTGCCAGTACAGGCCGCAGACCTCGACGTGTTCGGAGTGAAACCGCTTCCTGGCGACTCCCCCGGCGATCGCCAGCAGATAGACCACTCCGGTGAACACGTGAAACATGTGCATGCCGGTGATCCCGAAGAAAGTGGCCCCGAACAGCGGCGTCCCCCAGGGATTCCCGGTCAGAGTCATTCCCTGGTTCATGAGCCCCATCCATTCCCAGCCGTGCAGCACGATGAAGGCGGCGCCGAAAATGGCCGTCGCCAGGATCCAGCGAATGGTCCACTGGCGATCGCCCCGCTGGGCCGCATTGACGGCGAGCACCATGGTCAGGCTGCTCGACAGCAGAACGGCGGTCATCAACGTGGCGAAGACGACGGTCGGCCAGAAATGAAAGGGGGTCGGCCAGTCCGGGGTGGCTATCCTGACGTAGCTGTAGCCGAACAACAAGGCGGAGAAGGTCAGGGCATCGGAAACGATGAAGAGCCACATCCCCAACTTGATGTGAGACACCGAGTAGGGCAGGGTTCCACCTCCCCACACCTGCAATCCCCTATTTTCCACGTGAGCGTCTGCCATCCGTGCTTACCTCCAGAAAAACAGCATGACCAATAGATAAATCCAGAGCCCGTCCATGAAGTGCCAGTAGAGCGCCGTGACGTTCAAGGAGGCTCTTGCCGGGACCCTGCCCGCCGAGCACCAGGCCCTGGCCGTCAGAGTGGCCAGCCCCGCCACGCCCCCCAGCAGGTGCACGCCATGGACGCCCGTCAACAGGTAGAAGAAAGAGCTATGGGGATTGCCGCTCAGGTAGATGCCCTGCCGGGTCAACGTCTCCCAGAGCCAGAGCTGGCCAACCAGAAAGGCCGCTCCCAGCAAACAGGTCAGGGTCATCCACCGCTTCAACTCGGTCGAAGCCACGGCTCTCCGAGCCAACTCCAGGCTGAGGCTGCTCGCCAGCAGGATCCCCGTATTGATCCAGACAAGGGGCGGCGCCGCCATGGCTCGCCACTGGCTGTTGGTCCCCTGTCCCAGGATATAGGCGCTGCTGAAACCGATAAACATCATGGAAATCGAGGCCAGAGCCAGCCACATCCCCAACTGATAGTTGTCGGGACGGAGCCGCCTGCCGCCGCCGTCCCCCCACCTGCCGGATTCGCCGTCCGATCCCGAACCGCCTCCCGGTCCCCCCGGTTCCGGAACGTGGCCTTGTCTTTCGGTATCCGGCTCGACTTCAGGGGGTGCGATGGCCACAGGCATGACCGAATCTCCGCAAGCGACCCGACGGCCGCCCTATTTCGTTGTCTCGAGCGGCGGGTCGGTCTGCATCACGTAGTCCCGAGGCGCTCCCGGAACCCCATACTCATAAGCCCCGTGGTTGACCACCAGTTCTCTCCCGCCGAAGTTGTCATGAGGCGGCGGAGAAGCGGTGATCCATTCCAGGGTGGTGGCCTCCCAGGGGTTTTCGCCGGCCTTCCTGCCCTTGAACATCCCCCAGCAAAAATTCACCAGGAACAGGAGCTGGGCGGCCGCCGTCACGAAAGCCGCGATGGTGACGAATTCCTGGTAGGGTTGGAGCGGTTCCATGAACTTGAACTCGGTAGACTCCGCGTAGCGCCGCAACTGCCCCATGATCCCCATCAAGTGCATGGGGATGAAGATGGCGTTCACGCCGGCGAAGGTCAGCCAGAAGTGCAGCTTGCCCAGCCCCTCGTGAAGCATGCGCCCGAACATCTTGGGGAACCAGTAGTAGGTGGCTCCGAAAATACCGAAGATGGCCGCCACTCCCATGATCATGTGGAAGTGGGCAACCGGGAAGTAGGTATCGTGAAGTTGCACGTCCACCGAGGTCTGCCCCAGGAAGAGGCCCGTGATGCCGCCCGAGACGAAGAGCGAGACGAAGCCGATGGCGAAGAGCATGGCGGTGGTGAAGCGGATCTTGCCGCCCCACAGGGTTCCCAGCCAGTTGAAGGTCTTGATTGCCGAGGGCACGCCGATGGCCAGGGTCAGGATGGAGAACACCAGGGCCGAGAAGGGGCTCAGGCCGCTCACGAACATGTGGTGACCCCACACGAAGAAACCCAGCATGCCGATGGCGAAGACGGCTATCACCATGGCGTGGTAGCCGAAAATCGGCTTGCGGGCGAAGGTCGACAACAACTGGGAGGCCACGCCCATGCCCGGAAGGATGGCGATGTAGACTTCGGGGTGTCCGAAGAACCAGAAGAGGTGCTGCCAGAGGATGGGAGAGCCGCCCGAGTTCTCGATGACGGTGTCGCTCACCACCAGGCCGGCCGGGATGAAGAAGCTGGTTCCGCCGAGCCGGTCGAGCAACAGCAGGATTCCGGCCGCCAGCAGCACCGGGAAGGAAAGCAGGGCCAGAATGGCGGTGGTGAACCAGGTCCAGACGGTCAGCGGCATCTTCATCAGCGACATTCCCTTGGTGCGCATATTGAGAACGGTGGTGATGAAGTTGAGGGCCCCCAGCAGGGAGGCGATACAGAAGAGGGCGATGCTGATGATCCACAGGTCCTGACCCGAACCCAGTCCGGGCCCGGCCACCTCGCCCAGGGCGCTGAGCGGGGCGTAGGCCGTCCAGCCCGATATCGGCGCCCCTCCGGCCACGAAGAAGGCCGCGAACATCACCCCCATGCTCAGGAAGGTGACCCAGAAGGACAGCATGTTCAGCACCGGGAAGGCCATGTCGTGGGCCCCGATCTGGATCGGCAGGAAGTAATTGCCGAATCCGCCCTGTGGAGCCGTGGTCAAGACGAAGAAGACCATGATGGTGCCGTGCATGGTCAGCATGGCCAGGTAGAACTCGGGCGACATCACCCCGCCCTCGAACCCCACCGGAAAAATCGTCTCCAGCCAGGGCCAGGACTCGGCGGGCCAGGCCAGCCGCAGCCGCATCAGCACCGAAAGGGCCAGACCGGTGAAGACCGCGATCAGCGCCAGGAAGTAATACTGGATCCCGATGATCTTATGGTCTGTGCTGAATACCCATTTGCGAATGAACGTCGTCGGCGCCGGATGGACGGCAGGATGGGCTGAATCAGACATGAACACTCTCCCTTGTTGGCTGGCTCCGCGGGCCGGTCATGCGGATCAGAATTCGGCTCGCTCCTTCAGCCAGGCTTCGAATTCCTGGTCCGACATGACCATCAGGAATCCCTTCATCTTGTAGTGCTGCAACCCGCACAACTCGGCGCAGGCGATTTCATATTCCCCCGTCTTCAGCGCCTTGAAATGCCCCGGGACGGCCAGCCCCGGAGTCGTATCCTGCTTGAAGCGCAGGGCCGGCACAAAGAAACTGTGGGTGACGTCCTTGGAACGAAGGGTGAGCCGGATATCGCGGTTCACCGGGACCGCCATGCGATTGAGGGTGACGACGTCGTCGTTGGAGGCTGGATCGCGGGAGTCGAGCCCCACCGGGTTCAACTGGTCGTTGATCAGGCGGGTGACGGTTTTGCCGAACTTGCCGTCGGGGCCCGGGTAGCGAAAGTTCCAGGCGAACTGCTGAGCCGTCACTTCGACCTGGACGGCGTCCTCGGGCAACTCCTCCAGGTGAAGATCGATCCAGACGCGCTGGCCGATGATGGCCAGCGTCACGAAGGTGACCGCGGTGATCAGGACGGTCGCCACCTCGACCTTGGCGTTGCCGTGAGTATAGACGGCCCGGGCGCCCGACCGGTCGCGGTAACGCCACACGTAGTAGCCGAGAGCCACCTGAGCCAGAATGAAGCCGATGGCCACCACAATCAGGGTCAGGTTGAACTGGGCGTCCATGGCATCGCCGTGCTCGGAGATTTGCGGCGGGAACCATCCGAACTCCCCCGTGAACAGGACGACGGACGCCAGCACAATCGCCCAGATCAAAACCGCCAATGCAAGCGCCATAGAAGAATCTCCTTGGTAGAGGCTCTCTCAGCCCGGGCTGAGGAGAATTTCAGGCTCACGCCTTGTCGAGCACCATCACCAGGTAGAGCAGCGGCAGGTAGATGACGGTGACGTGGAGCAACAGCCTGGCCTTCTGCTTGGTGCGTTGGGCGCAGGCCCGCCAGGCGACATGGAGGAATGCGGCTCCCAGGCAAAGCGCCGCCGCCAGGTAGATCCAACCGGCCATCCCCAGCCAGACCGGAGCCAGACTGGCGGGAAGCAGGGCCAGCGAACAGCCCATGATCCGGCGAAACGCCCGCCTTCCCCCGGCATCGCCCCGCGGAAGCATCAACAACCCCGCCCTGGCGTAGTCTTCCCGATACATCCAGGCGATGGCGATAAAGTGGGGGAACTGCCACAGGAACAGGATGGCGAACAGCACCCAGGCTTCCACCGAGAGAGTGGCGGCCGCCGTCCATCCGATCAGCACGGGCGCCGCTCCCGGGAACGCTCCCACAAAGGTACACCAAGCCGTCTTTCGCTTCAACGGCGTATAACCGACCAGGTAGGCCAGGCAGGCCGTCAATCCGATCAGACCCGCCAACGGACTCACCCCCAAGGCCAGGTAGGCGGTTCCAGCCAATGCCGAAGCCGCTCCCAGGCCGTAGCCCTCCCATAGCGCCACGCGCCCTGAAGGGATCGGCCGCCGGACGGTCCTGCGCATCCTGGCGTCCTCGGCCCACTCCAGGCAGTGGTTGAGGGCGGCTGTCCCGGCGGCCAGCAGGCCGGTCCCCAGCAGCAGCCGCATCAAGCCCGGCAGATCCGGTCCGGGAGAAGCCATGGCGAATCCCAGCCCGGCCGCTACCAGAACCAGGAAGGTCACTTCCGGCTTGGCCAGCTCCAGGTATGCCGACGCCCGGGCTCCGCAGGCCGAAAGAACCCTTGTGCGGCCGGCCGCCTTGGCCTTGGCGCGGTCGGGGTCGAGCAGAACCGGCAGCGCCGGCGCCTCGGCTACCGCCATGCCTCCGACCTTCAGGATCTTTTCAGCGCTGCTCATGGATTCACCGCGGTTGCCGGGGTGCGCGACTCGGGCCGGCTCGTTTCGGATCGGACGCGGAAGGACTGCAAGGCCAGGATCACGCCGGCCGCCAGGATCAGGGCGCCCACGGCGACGTGGGCGGTGGTGACGGCCACCACCGGAAACTGTGGCTGCACGGCATCGGCAGTGGCCAGCCGCAGCAGCCAGGAGGCCAGGCCCAGCAGGAGTTGAAGCGCCAGCAGAATCCCCAGCGAGGTTGCGGCGACGGTCAGCCCCGAGGGCAGCCTGTGAGACCGGAACACGCGGGCGATCAGCAGGAACGCCAACAGCGTGACCAGGAGAGCCCCCAAAAGGTGAGGGAGGATCCCGGATTGAGTGTGGCGAAAAATGGCGCCCAACAGAAGCTGGAGGTAGACGGCTCCCGCGGTGGCCATGGCCAGCCGGTTGAGCCCATGGTCGCAGTTTGCCTCTCCATGCCGCCGCGCCCAGACCGGCGAGGACAGCCAGGCCAGGCAGACCACCAGGCAGAAAAAGGTCTGCGCCAGGCAGGCGTGCAGGACCGATATGGGGGCCGGCAGATACCACAGCACGGTGATGCCTCCCAGGATGCCCTGGGCGACCACCACCCCGAGGGCGATCCATCCCAGCTTGCGCACGGACCCGCGGGTTTCCTTCTTCCACACCCAGACGGCCAGCGCAAGGGTCAGCAATCCCACAAAGGCCGCCACCATGCGGTGTCCGTGCTCGTAGCGGATGTTCCCTTCCCAGGGCGGATTCAACGACCCGTAGGAGAGGGGCCAATCCGGGACCGAAAGGCCCGCCTCGTTCCCAGTGACCAGGGCCCCGGCCACGATCAACAGAAAGGTGAAGCAGGCCGTGAGCACCGCAAAGTAGTGATAGCTCCCGGCACTACCGATGCTTGTCGGCATTGAGTGGCTCATCAGGAATTCAGCGGGCCCGCGGGATGATGGATTCCACACCGACGCCCTCTTGGAGAAGCCGGCTCCTGGAAATTCATGGAGCTCAGGAAGCCTGCTTCAGGGTGAAATCGACCGATTTGGACTCGCTGGCAGCCAGAGTGACCTTGTGGGTGGTAACGCCCTCTTTCAGGAACTCGTGCCAGATCCCGATCGTGTATTCGCCGGGAGGCAATCCCGTGATTTCGAACGAGCCATCCGCGCCGGTCACCGAGAAGAACGGGTGCGGCAAAACGCCGATATAGCTCTTCATCCAGGGGTGGACGTTGCACTTGACCGGGATCATGACCTCCTCGCGAGGAAACTTTTTCATCTTCGGCGGCACGTTGGGAGCCATGGATTCGTTCCACTCGCGATTGTTCCTGGGGGTCGGATGGACGTTGTGGGTGGTGGGATCGCTGTTCAGGATTCTGACCGGCTGATTGATCTGGACGCCCAGCATGTGGGGCAGGTAGATGCACCCCTTCTGATCCAGGATCGCCGGTTCGGTGGGCGTCTCGAACCTCTTGCCCTCCAGGCCCTCCTTGACGTACACGAAGACGTGCCGCAGCGTCTCGTTGTCGTTGGGAACCACCACTTCGGAATAGACGGGCTTGGTGTGCAGTCCGGCGCAGGCCGGTTCCGCGTCCATGGCCAGCCGCCTGGCCCTGGGCAGGTCGCCTTCGAAGTAGACCTTGCCGTTGACCGTGGCCGCGGTGGCGGGATCCACCCGGGTGACCACTGCCGCAGCTTCGGTCCCGTCGACTGCATCCAGATCTTCATCGTCGATATCGACGCTGCCGCAGGCCCCCGCAAAGAGAGCCGCCAGCAGCGCGACGGGCAGGCACAGGGTATTCTTCCAATGCATCATAAGGACCTCTCTGACCTGATGACAAGAAGTCGGGGTCGGGGCAGGACCGGGGGAGCGGCTACCCCACCACCCGATGATCAATGTAACACTTCCGGCCCTCGAATTCGAGGGCGGTCCCGGCGATCGCCAAGCGCCGGGGATCCTGCTACCGGGTAGCCACCCGGGTTGCCGCCGCCGGCATTCGGGACATCAGTCGGCGCTGTTCCTGAGGCGTCAACTGGAACATGTAGCGCACCAGCAGTTCGGCGTGGTCCTTGGCGTAGTCCCTGAAGGCGGGAGGCAGCGACCCGGCGAAGACCCAGCGTTCGCCATCCCTCTGGAACAGTCCGGAGGGCATGGCCGTGCCCGGAGCGATCATCTCCGGCGCCACCATCCACCGTTCGGTCCAGCCGGGCTTCAGCCTCTCCTTGGCCAACAGGAAATTGGGCGCGGTGGCGTTGCGGTCGTGAGCCGGGTTCCCGGTGGCGTGACACCTCAGGCAGGGCGCCGCCTTGGAGGTGAAGAGCTGCCGGGCCAGTTCCAGCTCCCGGTTGCTGAGCGGTTCCAGTCGAGTTGGAATATAGGGCCGGTCCTGAGCCGCCAGGGCTTCGAAGAAGCGCACGATCTTCTGAATCTGGCTGTCGGAAAAACGGAAGGTGGGCATGCGGGCGTGGAGATAGCCGCGCACGCCGTTGCGGTCGGTGCGCCGGGCGTCCATGGCCGGGTTCCTGAGAAAACGCGCCAGCCAATCCGGGTCCACCCGAGCGCCCTCGCCGACCAGAGTCGGCGGAAGCTGCTCCTTCCAGTCCGGGTCCTGATAGCGCGCCATCCCGGAAAGGTCGGACTGCTGTCCGGGCCGCACCTGGTGGCAGCCCATGCAGTTGTAGCGCTTCACCAGCCACCAGCCTTCCCGAATGTCCTGCCCCCTGTCGCCGGGAAGGTAGAAGAAATGTTCCGGCAGCGTGGAGTCGACGCTCCCCAGCAGAAAGGTGGTCAAGGCCGTGATTTCCTCGTCGGTCAGCTTGAAATCCGGCATGCGGAGCTTTTCCAGAGGGGTCTTGATCTTGCCCTGGTCGAAGACGGCCGGGTCTTTCAGCTTGCGCTCGAAGAAGCCCTTGTGGTTGTACCAGCCGTCGTGCTTGGCCTCGTGAGTCAGCAAGGCGAAGTCCAGCCGCTCGATGGGTTTGCTGCCCTCGCGGGTCAACTCCGTTCCGATGCGCCCTTCCTCCTCGAAGCCGGCGATTTCGTGGCAACCGGCGCAGCCGTAGTGCTTGACCCAGAGGGAGCCTTCGCTCCCGAGCGCAGGATCGTCCAGGTAGTCGGCCTCGGGATAGGAGGCGCCGGCCTGTTTGAGCGTCACCAGGTAGCTGGCAACGTCCCGGGTTTCCTGCAGGCTGAGGCGCAGGCTGGGCATGACCGACAGCGGCTGGCGCTCCTGGGGATCGTGGATCCAGGGGACCAGGTAGTCGTAGTGCACCTTCTCGCCCACCCGCGACAAGTTGGCCGCGAAGGAGCTTCCCTGGGCCGCATCCCCTTCGCCCACGGCGTGGCAGCCCATGCAGCCCCGGGTCTCGAACAGCTCCTTGCCCCGAACGGCATTCCCCCGGGGCTGGCCGGGCAATTCCCCTTCGACCCCCGTCTGCCAGACGAAGGCGGCAATGGCGCGGCGCTGCCCTTCGTCCAGGCGAAAGGCCGGCATCTTGGTGGAGGGCCGGTAGGCGTGCGGGTTCTCCAGCCAGACCGGGATCCACTCCTTGCGCATCTTGAGGCGGACTTCCTTCAAGCTGGGCCCGATCTTTTTCTGTTCGATCTGCAGGTCGGCGGAACGCACCTCCAGGCGCTCCATTTCGTGGTCCAGGTTGCTGATCTGCTGCTTGAGCTCGTCCGCGCGGGCATAGAACCGCTGGGCGTCCGCGTTGTCCTGGGCGTTGTCGCCGGCCAGAACGCTCTGCTCGATCTCCTTGCCCATCTCCTTCCGGTCCTCCACCAAGGCGTGAATGGATGACTGGACTTCGGTCAGCGCCTCGGTCTCGGTGTCGAAGCCCTCGAAACGATGGCAGCCCACGCATCCCTCGACGTAGTAGATCTCTTTCCCCCGGTTCAGGACCTCGGCGTGATCGAGCACCAGGTCCTGAGCGTGGCACTGGTGGCATCCCGCCTCGAAATTCTCCCGGTAGTACAGAGGCCACAGCCAGTACTTGTGGCGGCCGTGGCCCTTGCGGACACTGGTGGTCGCCCTTCCGTTGCCGTTGTGGCAGGTGGAGCAGCCGAACTGCTCCGGATCGTGCAAGGCCAGCAGGGCGGGATTGGGGTGGCTGACAAATACTTCGTGCCCCCCCATGTCGGCCCTGGTCAGCACCACCGGCTCCCTGATGCCCAGGTGACAGGACTCGCACCGGTCCACCAGGTCTACCTCGGCCACGTGGATCTGCCGTATCCCCAGCTCGAAGTTGCGCACCCTGGCTCGCAGCCCCCGGACCTGAGAGGCGGTCAATCCGGTGAGGCGGTCGCTGAGCAGGGTATCCCTCTCCCCTCGCAACTCGTTGTAGGGCTGCACCAGTTCGGCCCGTTGGGCTCCCAACTCGGCCCGCCTGGCCTGCAGCCGGTTGAATTCCGCTTCCAACTGGTCGAAATTGAAGCGTTCCTCCTTCTCCACCACCTCCCCGGGACCATTGGCGGAAGCCAGCCTCAGGGTCACCTCGCGGGCCTTGATGGCATCGATCTGCCCCTGCAGCGCCTCTTTCTCACTCGGGCTGGTGGAGGTTTCGATCTGGTAGATGAGGGCTGCGATCTCGCTGCGGGTGATGGCGAAGGGCTCGGTAATGACGCTCAACCGCCTGCCGACGATCCGGTTGGTCTCGCGGTCCAGATCGGAGATCCGAGGGGCGATCGACTCCTCGGCCTGGGTGACCGCGTCACTCAGCTTCCGGTATTCCGCCGATTGACGGACGGCCTGCTCGGCCCGGGTCTGGGTCGGCTGGATCCGCCTCAGATGCCGGCTGTACAGACTGACGAACTGCTTCTGGTAGTCCTTCCAGGGTCTGAGGCCGTAGGTCTCGTCGTACAGCGCCCACAGCAGAGAGACGATCATCAGCAGAGATGAGATCAAAAGAATGCGACCGAGGGATCGGTTGAGGACCGGATCATCTCCAACCGGGGGTTTCTTCGGCACCGATTTCTCCTTGAAAGACAGTGACTAGTGACTAGTGGTCAGTGGTCAGTGGTTAGTTCCAACCTCAGTTGTCGAACCTGCCTTAAATCCGAAATCTACAATTCGCGATCCGCGAAACTTGACTCATTTGCAAAAAGTTACGGTCTCTGAAGCAGTCCAGCCACTGATCACTGGTCACTGACCACTGACTCACTAGATATTGAACCAGGGAGTGACCCACACGTACTTGATCCGAAAAAGCAGTCGCGCCACCATCTTGGCCGGCAGGAGCATCATGGTGACCATGAAAAACTGCAGGAGGAGGTACTGAATCAAGCTCATGCGACTGTAGATTTTCCGGTTGAACGCATTCCAGGTAAACAGCTTGTGCACTCCCAGGGCGGTCACCACGGCAAACAGGCCGACCACCGCCGCCCCGAAGAGGCTCTTGCCCAGCATGCTGGTGATGCCGAACATGTCGGGCAGATCCCGATTGGCTTCGAAGATCAGCTTGTTGTGGTCCCAGGTCTGGCCCGGCCAGAACCAGATCCACCCCGGACCCCGAATGAACGTGCCGATGACCACCATCGACAACCACAACACGAGAAAGCCGAAGAAGAAGGTCCAAATGGCGAACTTCCGCTGCTTGTAGGTGTAGTAGCCGTTCCCGAGCGGGTTGGTGTCCATGTAGGGAATCACCATGAGCCCCACCAGAATCAGGGTCGGCAGCACCACGCCGGCCATCCAGGGATCGAAATAGACCAGCATCTCCTGCAGCCCCAGAAAGTACCAGGGCGCCTTTGCCGGGTTCATGGTCAGGGAGGGGTTGGCCGGCTCTTCCAGAGGGGCGTCCAGGGTAATCGACCACACCATCAGGATGAAGGTGACGATGATGGTGACCAGGAACTCCATGCGCAACAGGTAGGGCCAGACCTGAACTTCCCGGGCCCAGCCCGGCTTCCAGGGCTGCGTCTTGCGGTGGTGGGTCTTGGCCATCTCGGGGTCGGCTTCCAGCTTGTCGATCAGCCGGTCGTTGGCGAACGCCTGACGGAGGCCGTACCAGGTGTAAAAAGGGATGACCAGGATGAGCAGGACAATCGGAACATTGTCGGGCAGGGTGGTGATTTCCCAGAGCTGAACCCAATCCACTGATTTCCTCCTTATCCTTTTCCGAGCCGTTCCCGGTCAAAGGCTCCTCGAACGATGGCCGCGCCAACCAACGCTCAGAGCCTTCGCGGCTGCTTGATTTCAGATTCCAGCATCACGGGAGCCGGGCCCGAGATGCCGCCGTCCTTGCGGACTCTCCAGAAGTGAACGGCCATGAAAATCCCCGCGATCAGGGGAATGGCGATGCAGTGCCAGATGTAGGCGCGCAACAGCGCGTTGGAGTCCACGATGGAGCCTCCCAGCAGAGCAAAGCGAACGTCGTTGAAGGCGGTCATGCCGAGCTCCGGTCCCAACGGCCCCTCGTGCCCCAGCAATGGCGAGGCCCGGGCCATGTTGGTGCCCACGGTGACCGCCCAGAAGCCGAGCTGATCGTCCGGCAGCAGGTATCCGGTAAAGGAAAGCAGCATGGTGAGCAGCATCAGGATCACGCCCACCATCCAGTTGAACTCCCGCGGCTTCTTGTAGGAGCCCGTCAGGAAGACCCTGAACATGTGCAGCCAGACCGTGATGATCATCAGGTGGGCGGCCCAGCGGTGCATGTTCCGCAACAGCTTCCCGAAGGGCACGTCGTGCTCCAGGTAGAGAATGTCCCGGAAGGCCTGGACCTTGGTGGGGTGGTAGTAGAACATCAGCAGGACGCCGGTGAAGGTCAACACGATGAACAGGTAGAAGGTGATCCCGCCCATGCCCCAGGTGTAGTTGTAGGCGACCGCGTCGCGGTTGATCTTGGCGGGATGAAGGTGCAGGAAGACGTTGGACAGGATCCCCAGCGCGCGATTGCGCGGCTTCTCGTCGTGGGTCACCCGAAAGATCGACTTGTAGAGTTGGGTCTTCTGCGGCTTCTTGAGCGACTGGACATCGTCGAGGGCCTTGTCCTTGAGACCCTTGACCTCCTTCAGGACACCGTCGATCAAGGCCGTCCCCTTGCCCGCCGGTTTCCGTTCTTTCAGATCGTCTGCCATGAAACGACTCCTCGGATGGATGCTTGCAATTCCCGTTGCGCAGGATCGGCTGCCGGCTACAACTGCAGGAAAGCCCCGTCGTCCCGGAACTCCGACCGCATCCCCTTGGGCCACTCGTAGAGGACGCTGGTGTCCACCACGATCTGCCCTTCGGCGTCGAGCTCAACCTTGGCGCGGTCCAGGGGACGTGGAGCCGGGCCTTCGAAATTGATTCCCTCGCTGTCGTAGCCGCTTCCGTGGCAGGGACACTTGAACTTGTTCTCGCTGGGCTTCCAGTCAGGAGTGCATCCCAGGTGGGTGCAGCGGGCGTAGACCACAAAGATTCCCTCGGCATCGCGCACCACCCAGATCCGCCGTTTCTGGAACTTGGTGTCCACGCCGTAGCCGAAGTCGGAAGGATATCCGATGCGGAACACCGTCTTGGGCTCGAACAGGGTCCTGGGAAAGAAGAAGCGCAGGAACATGAACAAATTGATTCCCAGGAACCCCGAAACCAGGGCCTGCACCGTGCGGCGGCGGCGCTTGGCGGGATCGACCGACTCGCCCCCCCCGAACAAATTCAGGATCCTCGAACCCAACCCGACCTTGGGTTTTTCCTGAACCTTGGCGGGCGGCCTGCGCACCGGCGCCCTGCGTGTCGGTGGTCTGGGAGTCGGCGATGCGGCTGTTGGAGTCTCAGCGGTTGGGGGTTGCTTCGGACCGTTACTTTCACTATTTGGCATCCACTCCTCCACGGGTTCCGAGGGGTGACTGACAGAGCCTGGTTGAATTTTGAATGCTAGGCAAAATGTTGTGCGGCGAGCAAGCAAGGTGCGCCGGCTACGGAAGTATCCAGATTCTAGTCTAAAAACGGGGATTGTCAATAGCCCGGTGAGGGGGATATTCTTCGTAAAATCGCACTGAAAGCTCTTGCCCCCGATTTCTCAACCGGGATGCGACCGGCGGCGCCGTCAATTTTTTCTTGCCCCGTCCTTTTCCAAACAAAGTATAATGCCCCGCACACGTGGCCAGTCCTCCCCATTCCAGGTGCTGCTGAGCAAGTGAGCCGACACCCGGGCACCCGTCCGGGCCTGCCTGCAACCGCGAGAACCCGATGTCGAGAAAATACCGCCAGCCCGGCTATCAGGACAACGAACGGGAGTCGCGGCCCCGGGTCCGAAAGCCTTCCAGACCCCGAGGCGCCCCCGAGTTTCGCCCCAAGCCGATGCCCGGCTTTCAGGAGGTGGTTCGCTGCACCATGTGCGGGGCGACCACCTCGCACGATATCGGGCTGGAAACCCAGTGTCCCAAGTGCGGGGCCGACCTCCATACCTGCCGCCAGTGTGTCTTCTTCGATACCTCGGCCCGCCTGGAATGCACCCAGAAGATTCCCGAACGCATTCCCCGAAAAGGGGCACGCAACCAGTGCAGCCTGTTCGTGGCCAAGAAGACCATCGAACGACAAACGACCTCCTTCACCCCGGCTGCTCCCGGCCCCAAGACGGCCCGGGAAGCCTTCGACGCCCTCTTCAAGAATTGAACTGAAGGCGGCCGGGACCCCCGCGCCCCCTGCGGATGGAAGCGAAGCTGTCGCGGAGGCATCCACCACCGGGTCGGCCGCACCGGCGCCCGAGCGGCGCGTCCGGCGGGCGGGGAACTGCAGCGGCGGTTTCTCCAGAGATGAGTCGAACGCGAGAAGGAACGGGAAGAGGATTGGTGCGGAAGGCGGGACTTGAACCCGCATGGCTTGCGCCGCCACCCCCTCAAGATGGTGTGTCTGCCAATTCCACCACTTCCGCACGCCAGACTGGACTCCCTGGCAAGCCGGGCGCTATTGCGCCCGCGGCGGGGAGCCGGACTCATCCTCCTGGACCGGCGCTGCCGGGCTCTCGGACGACTGAGGGGCTGGAGTGGCCGCGGGGCTCTGGGGCGGAGCCTCTTCCTGGGGGACGGTCGCGGCAGCGTCCTGCATGATGGAGCGACCTTCGTCCTGAGTCGTCAGCAGCGACAGGGTAAAGGAGGTAACCATGAAAATGATGGCCGCACCGGTGGTCAGCTTCGAAAGAAAGGTGGCCGTTCCCCGGGCTCCGAAGGCTGTCTGGGAACCGCCCCCACCGAAGGCGCCTGCCAAGTCCGCCCCCTTCCCCGACTGCAGCAGCACAATCAGGACCAACAGCAGGCAGACGACCACATGGATGATTTGCAGTAGCAGTGCCATCAGGTCTGGAAGTTCACTATTGCGGCAAAGGATTCGGCGTTCAGACTTGCCCCGCCCACCAAGGCGCCGTCGATGTCGGCCCGGCCCATCAACCCGTCCACGTTGTCCGGCTTGACGCTGCCGCCGTAAAGAATGGGCGCCTGCTCGGCCGCCTGCCGGCCGAAGACCTCGGCGGCCAAGCCCCGAATGAAGGCGTGGACATCCTGGGCCATCTCCGGAGTTGCCGCCCGCCCGGCGCCGATCGCCCACACCGGCTCGTACGCAATCATCGTACGGGAAAGGGCATCCCCTGTCAACCCGGCCAGCGACTGGCGAAACTGGGCGCCGACGACCTCTTCGGTCCGTCCCGACTCGCGCTCCGAGAGATGTTCTCCCAGGCAGACGATGGGGGTGAGACCCGCTTCGAGAGCCGCCGCGGCCTTGCGGCTGACGGCCCGGCTGGTCTCGCCGAACAGGCTGCGGCGCTCGGAGTGTCCCAGGATGGCGTAGCGGCAGCCGGCCTCGGCCGCCATGCCCGGGGAGACCTCTCCGGTAAAGGCCCCCTGGCTCTCCCAATGGAGATCCTGAGCCGCGATGGCGATGGGGCTGCCCTCGGCGGCCCGGGCCGCGGCCCAGAGGGCGGTGAAGGGGGGCGCCACCACGATGTCGCAATGGCGCGAGTCTTCCACCAGAGGCTTCAGTTGCCGGATCAGCTCCACGCTTTCCCGGACCGTCCGGTGCATCTTCCAATTCCCGGCGATGACCGGGCGCCTGCTGGGGGTTGGGGATTCCATGGGTCTGCTCCTCCGAAGCCGGGGGGTGGCTCAATCTCTGTCGCTCAACGACTCCACGCCCGGCAGTTTCCGGCCACTCAGAAATGCCAGCGACGCCCCGCCGCCTGTCGAGATGTGCGTGATCCGGTCGGCCACACCCGCCCGGCGGACGGCGGCGATCGAATCGCCCCCGCCCACGATCGTGGTCGCCGGGCCGGCCGCCGCGGCCTGGGCCAGCGACAGGGTGCCCCCGGCAAAGCGGTCGATCTCGAACACGCCCACCGGTCCGTTCCAGAGAACGGTTCCGGCCGTGGAGAGGATCTTCCGAAAACGGGCGCGGGTTTCAGGACCGATATCGACCCCCATCCACTCCGGCCCGGTCTCCCCGACGGGAATCACCCGGCTCGGGGCGCCGGGCTCCAACTCGCCGGTCACGACGTGATCGACGGGCAGGACCAGGGGAATCCCGGCCTGCTCCGCTTTCCGCAGCAGACCCCTCGCCAGCGGGATCTTGTCCTCTTCCACCAGGGACCTCCCCACCTCCACCCCCCGGGCCCGCAGGAACGTGTAGGCCATGCCCCCACCCACCAGCATCGCGTCGACCCGCTGCATCAGGTTCTCGATGACCTCGATCTTGTCGGACACCTTGGCTCCGCCCAACACGGCCACAAAGGGACGGTCGGGACAGTCCAGGGCCTTGCCGAGAACCGAGAGTTCCCGTTCCATCAGCAGGCCGGCCGCTCCCCCGCCCACGAACCGAACCATGCCGGCCGTGGAGGCATGGGCTCGATGGGCCGCCCCGAAGGCGTCGTTGACATAGCAGTCGCAGAGGCGAGCCAACCGCCGGCAGAAGGATTCGCGGTTGGCCTCCTCCTCCGGGTGGAAGCGCAGGTTCTCCAACAGCAGAACCCGTCCCGGGGCCAGTGCCGCGCTTTGCCTCTCCACCGCGTCCCCGACGCAATCCCCGGCCATTTCGACCGGCCTCCCAATGGCCGCTTCCAGCGCGGCCGCCACCGGCTTCAGGCTCAGGCCCGGATCGACCCGCCCCCGAGGGCGTCCCAGGTGAGAGGCCAGCAGCACTCTCGCACCACGGGACAGCGCGTAGCGAAGGGTGGGCAGGCCGGCTTGAATCCGGGCGGCGTCGGCGACCCGGCCCGCCTCATCCAGGGGAACGTTGAAGTCGGCCCGAATGAAGACTCGCCGGCCACCGAGGTCCAGATCCCGAATGGAGAGCTTGTTCATGAGGAGGGATAATCCACGAAGGACGCCAAAGACACACGCACAATAATTGAGCTCTGGAGCCGGATGGCGGCGTTGGTGGACGTGACGCCGGTCGTCACTCACGGGGCGCAGCAGCGTTTCTTTGGAAAAGCAGTGCTTTCCCGAACGGGTGCTACCTATTCGCCGCATTCGCGGCTGGGTTGGCGCGGAACCCATACGACCCCGGGTTGCCACCCGGGGCTACCCTGAGCCGCTGCTACGCAGCTCTATTAAGGATGGCCTGTAGTAAGCGTTACCTTGCCTACCCACTCCAACCGCAGCATTCGCAGCTCTCCCCTAACCTACAACACTGCAAAGGGAAACGTGCTTATTAATTGGATTTGTTCCCCGGGCGCAGGCCCGGGACTAGCCATTGCGAAACCTCGCTTACAGGAGTTGAGCCACGAATGGGGCGAATAGGAAGCACCCGGCCGGGAACGCATTGCCTCTCCAGACAAACACCGCCCCACGCCACGATCACCCACCGCCGCCACCTTCACCGCTCCACCCGAATCCCGGCCCGTCGCCCGGTCGTGCAATTTGACAAAATTTCCTGCCCCCCGGCAGTGACGTGGGTTATGGGAGAGCAGCGAATGCTGCGGTTGACGTGGGTTACCCGGCGAGACGCCCCTTACAGGCCATCCCTATAGAGCTGCGAAGCAGCGGCCTCGTGTAGCCCCGGGCGGCAGCCCGGGGTCGTTTGGGTTCTGCGCCAACCTAGCCGCGAATGCGGCGAATGGGAAGCACCCGTCACGGAAAGCAATGCCTCCACAAAAAAGTAGGCAACGCCGGCGCCCGGCACCTCGCTCCCATCCACCCGTTCTTGACCTCGGCAACGGTGAGACATCACAATCGAACCGACAGGATGCTGACGACAGACCCTCTTTCTTCATGGTTCCGGCGCCTTGGTGAGAAGCGCGGAATCTTGATTGACGGCAGAACGGGCAGGCATTGATTCGGCGACTCTACAGCCTGGGCTTCACGCTGGCGTTCCTTGTGGCGCTGCCCTGGTTTCTGTTTCAGGCCCTCCGTCATCGCAAGTACCTCTCCAGCTTGTCCGAGCGGCTGGGGATCCTCCCCCGGGAGATCGGGGCGGGTCCGGCGGGCGGCATCTGGGTCCATGCCGTATCGGTGGGCGAGGTGCTGTCGGTGCTGCCTCTGATCAAGCAGATCGAACGGCGATGGCCCGAACGGCCTCTGTTTCTCTCGACCACCTCCCGAACCGGTCAGGAACTGGCCCGCAAGAACCGGCAGGGGCTGGCGGGGGTCTTCCATTTCCCCCTGGACTGGAAGTTCGCCGTGCGGCGAAGTCTCGACCGGGTGCGACCCGGCCTGGTTCTGATCCTGGAAACCGAGATCTGGCCGAACTTCCTGCATGAATGCCGGCAGCGGAGAATCCCGGTCTGCCTGGCCAACGGACGCATCTCCGACCGCTCCTTCAGCAAATATCGCCGCTTCCGCCGCTGGTTGCCGTGGGCGGTGAGCCTGTTCGACTGCTGCTGCATGCAGGACCTGGTGGACCGGGAACGCATTATTTTGCTGGGAGCTCCCCCCGACAAGGTGGAAGTGTGCGGCAACCTCAAATACGATATCGAGCCGCCCCGGCAGCTCCATTCCAGGCTGGTAGAATTTCGCTCGCTGATGCAACTCTCCTCCACGCCCTTCCTGGTGGTGGCCGGCAGCACCCGGAGCAACGAGGAGAGGCCCGTTCTGCACGCCTTCCGGTCGCTGCAGCGCGAGTGCCCCCAAGCCCGGCTGCTGCTGGCGCCCAGGCACCCGGGGCGCTGTGCCGAAGTGGAGCAGTTGTTGACCGCCCGATCCTTTCGCTTCGTCAAGCGATCCGAACTGTCCGACATGGTAATACCCGATGACGGGAATGCGCCCCCGGAAGTGATCCTGCTGGACACCCTGGGAGAATTGCCGGTGCTTTACGCCCTGGCCGACCTGGTCTTCGTGGGAGGCAGCCTGATCCCCTGGGGCGGACACAACCTGTTGGAGCCCGCCCTGTTCAGGAAGCCGGTGCTGTTCGGTCCCCACATGAACAATTTTCGCGAGATGGCCCGGCGCTTCATACAGGCCGAGGCCGGAATCATGGTTCAGAATGAAGTGGAGCTGGGTGAACGCTTCATCGAGCTCTTTCGGGACGGCGCCTGGCGCCGGCGGCTGGGCGCCAACGGCTATGGGATTATCGAGGCCAATCAAGGGGCCGGTAGCAGGATCCTGGATCGGGTCGCCGGTGTTCTGTCCGAGAAACGATGATGCCATTGCGGCTTGTCTCCGCCGCCTATGAGCGGGTCGTCCGCCTCCGCAACCGAGGCTACGATTCCGGCTGGCTCCAGGTCCAACGCCTGGAGCGGCCGGTGATCAGCGTCGGCAACCTGACCCTGGGAGGCACCGGCAAGACCCCCGCCGTCATTGCTCTGGGCGCCATGCTTCAGGGCGCCGGCTACTCGGTGTCGGTGTTGTTGCGGGGATACAAGGGACGCCACCGGGGAGGACCGCTGCCGGTTTCCGACGGCCGCCGTGTGCGGACCGGCTCCGACCTTGCGGGCGACGAAGCCCTGGTCATCGCCCGGAACCTGCCCGGGGCCCTGGTCACCGTAGGCAGGGACCGGGGCGGGGCCGGGCGCTGGATCGAGAGCCGGGGTGCGGCCGACCTGCACCTGCTGGACGACGGTTTCCAGCACCGGCGACTCCACCGCTGTCTGGACCTGGTCCTGGTGGACGTGACCAACCCCTTCGGAGGTGGGCGGTTGGCGCCCTCGGGTCAACTGAGGGAACCCCCGGAAGCTCTCCGCAGAGCCGACGCGGTCATCCTGACCCGCACCCGGCCCGGACAGGACTACGACTCGCTGACCCGCGAGCTCCGGCGCTTCAAGCCGGCACTGCCCTGCTTCCTCTCGACCCAGACCGTGGAGCCGGTTGCCCGCAGGACGGCCCGGGAAGAAAGAGTGGAGGCGCCGCTGTCGGGACGCCGAGCCCTGGCCTTCGCCGGGCTTGCCAACCCGGACCAATTCTTCGACTCCTTGAGACGGCAGGGCGTGGAACTGGTCCAGGCGCTTCCCTTCGGCGATCATCATCGCTACTCCGTTCGGGAGTTGACCGCCATTGGCGAGCGCTGCCGTGAGTTGCAGGTGGACACGGCCGTCACCACCGAAAAGGACGCCGAAAACCTGCCGCCCGCTTCCATGCATCCGCCGGCGCTTCGGGTGCTGATCGCCCGGGTCTCCTTCGAGTTCATGGGCGACGGCCTGCGGGCATTGGTGTTGCGAACCTTGAGCGAGGAGTCCAGGTGACGACATTCCTGGCAGGCGACCGCATCCGACGGCTGCTGATTCGGGGAACCAACTGGGTGGGAGACTCGGTGATGGCCATCCCGGCGCTGCGAGAGGTCCGGCGGCTCCTGCCCCGGGCTCACATCACCCTGCTGGTGCTGCCCTGGGTCAGCGATATCTACCAGGGCAGTCCCTGGGTGGACGCCGTCCGGCTCTACGATCGCGAGGGCCGGCACGCAGGGACGGCGGGGAGGCTCCGGTTGGTCCGGGAGCTCGCCCGAGGCGGCTTCGATGCCGCCCTGCTCCTGCAGAACGCCTTCGAGGCCGCCCTCCTGACCCGGCTGGCCCGCATTCCCCTGAGAGCCGGCTATCGCAGGGATGGGCGCGGCTGGCTCCTGACCCATGCCGTTTCGGTCGATCCCCGGCTGAAGGCGCGGCACCAGACCTGCTACTATCTCGACCTGGTGGAGCGGCTGGCGGGCCGGGAGAGGGTCCTGGACGAGCCCTCGCCGGCCCACGACAAGACCACGCCGGAGTTGCCGCTGCGGCCGGAAGCCCGCGCCCGGGCCCGGCAACGACTGGAGCAGGAGGGGGTTCGATTTCGAGGCAAGGTGGTCGGGGTCCACCCGGGCGCCGCCTTCGGTTCGGCCAAGCGCTGGATGGGCGACCGTTACGCCCAGGTCCTGGACCGGCTGATCCGCACCCAGGGAGTCGAGGCGATCCTGTTCGGCTCCCGGAAGGAACGACCCATCGCGGAGACCATCTCCGGGCAGATGGCCGAGCGTCCCCTGGTCCTGTCGGGCAGGACGCGCCTCTCGGAGCTGATCGCCATGATTGCCTGCTGCGACCTCTTCATCACCAACGATTCGGGACCCATGCACCTGGCTGCCGCGCTGCGGATCCCTACCCTGGCGCTGTTCGGCTCCACCGACCCGGTCGCCACCGGGCCCCTCGGCCCCGCCGCCGTGGTCCTGAACAAAAACGTTGAATGCAGTCCGTGCCTTCTGCGAGAATGTCCCATCGATCACCGTTGCATGACCCGGATCACGGTTGAGGAAGTCTTCCAGGAAGCAGTGCGGATGCTCCGGGCAGGTGGCTAGCCCGCATTTCTCACCAGGGGGCGTGCCCGGCCCTCCCGCGGGCTTGCGGGAGCGGCAGCCCCGCCAGGGATCTCCCCGCTCTGACCCAATTTCACACCCATGGCTGAAATCGCGGCCTTCATCGATCGGGACGGCACCATCAGCGAAGAGGTCGGATACGTGAACCACCTCTCCCGCTTTCAGGTCTACTCCTGGACTGCCGAGGCCATTCGCAACTTCAACCGGGGAGGGCTGAGAGCCATCGTGGTGAGCAACCAGGCCGGCGTGGCCCGGGGCTATTTCAGCGAGGACCTGGTCCTCCAGATCCACTCCGAGCTTCGCCGGGAAATGGAACGCGCCGGAGCCTACTTCGATGCGGTCTACTACTGTCCCCACCATCCTTCGGCCGGCGAACCTCCCTATCGCCGGGTATGCCACTGCCGCAAACCCAAGCCGGGCATGTTGTGGCGGGCGGTGGAGGAATTCGGCGTCGACCTGGGCAGATCCTTCGTGATCGGCGACCGCTACAGCGATATCGAGCTGGCCCACAACGCCGGCGCCCGCTCTGTTTTTGTCCTTTCGGGATACGGCCGGGGGGCCTACGAACACCAGAGGAGCCAATGGACAGCCCAGCCGGAGTGGGTAGCGGAGAATCTGCTGGAGGCCAGCCGGGTGGTGCTGGAAGCGGTATGACTGCCCCTGACGCCCGCCGCTACGCCGAGATCATCGACGGCTTCCCCGGCTGCACCATCGTCGTCTACGGCGACCTGGTGGCGGACGAGTTCGTGTTCGGAGAGTTCTCCCGCATTTCGCGCGAGGCCCCGGTGCTCATCCTCAAGCACAGGGAATCGCGCATTCTTCCCGGGGGCGCCGCCAACGCCATCAACAACCTGATCGCGCTGGAGGCCCATCCCGTCTCGGTTGGAATCCTGGGCCGGGACGCCGCCGGAGAGGAGCTCCACCGGCAAATCCAGGACACGGAGCTCTCCATTCCCACCATTGAAAGGGACCCGGACTACCCCACTCCCGTCAAGACCCGCTTCCTGGCCGGCTCGGCCCACTCCACCCGGCGCCAGGTCCTGCGGCTGGACCGCGAAAGCCGCTATCGACACACCCGGGAGACCGAGCAGGCGGTCTGGAGGCGCCTGGCGACCCTGTTGGGTCTCTGCCAGGGCATCATCGTCTCCGACTACGGGCTGGGCTACGTGAGCCCCGCGCTGGTGGCCCGCCTCGCCGGGATGCGAGAGGAGTTCCCCATCACGGTGGATTCCAGGCGCCAACTGCTGCAGTTTCCCGGGCTGACCGCCTCCACCCCCAACGAGCCCGAGGTGGAGGCCCTCATGGGGTACGAGATCGGAAACGACAAGGACCGGCTGGAAAAGGCGGGCAGGCGCCTGTTGAGGAAGTTGAAATCGAAGGCGGTCCTCATCACCCGGGGCCGGGACGGGATGGCGCTCTTCACTCCCCACAAGCCCTCCCTTTCCATCCCGATTTTCGGGAGCGACCAGGTCGCCGACGTCACCGGCGCCGGCGATACCGTCATTGCCGTCTTCACCCTGGCCCTGGCCGTGGGAGCCAGCTTCGAGGAGGCCGCCCGGCTCTCCAACTACGCCGGCGGACTGGTGGTGATGAAGCACGGCACCGCCACCGTGAGCCGCCAGGAACTCAAGGAGGCGGTAGCCCGGGATGGAGCCCGCAGTTCTCATGGATAGCCCTGCCCGCGGCGGGCCGTGCGGACCATACACTGTGAAACGAGAAGGCTTCAGACATGCTTGATGTGCCGGTCGAACAACTCTTCACGCTCCACTCTTCACTTCTCACTCGGCCGCGCCGCCATCTCATACGACGAGTCCAGTCATGAGGAGCGAAACGGAAGTGTTCCAGACTAGCGCCAAGATCCTGCCGCTGGAGGCCTTGCAGCCTCTGGTGACAGCCCTGAAGGAGCGCGGCCGCCAGGTGGTGCTGGCCAACGGATGCTTCGACTGGCTCCATGTGGGCCACGTCCGCTACCTGCAGGGAGCGCGGAAGCTGGGGGACTGCCTGGTGGTCGCCGTCAATGCCGACGCCTCCGTGCGCGCTCTCAAGGGACCGCCGCGCCCCCTGATGCCCCAGCAGGAACGGGCGGAAATCCTGGCCGCCCTGTCCTGCGTGGACTACGTGCTGGTCTTTGAGGAACTGAACGTGGAACGGGTGCTCCGCGCGCTGCAGCCCCACATCCACTGCAAGGGGACCGACTACAGCGAGCAGACGGTTCCCGAGCGAGAGGTGGTTCTCTCCTACGGGGGACGGATCAGCATTGCCGGAGATCCCAAGGACCACTCCACCCGCAGCCTGCTGAAGGGTCTGATGCGGTCCCGGGAACCGTCGCCCTCCACCGGGAAGAAGAATCGATGAATCGGATCCTGATCATCAAGCTGGGTTCGATCGGGGACGTGGTCCACGCGCTTCCCGCCCTTTCGGACCTGAGGTCCTCTTTTCCTCGGGCCCGGATCGACTGGCTGGTGGAGAAGCCGGCGGCAGTCCTGCTGAGAAACCATCCCTGGCTCGACCGGGTGATTGAAGTCGATACCCGCAGGTGGAGGCGGGCGCTGTGGCGGCCCCGGACCTGGCGGGAGATCCACCGTTGCCGGAGCCGGATGAAGCAGCAACGCTACGAGGTGGCCTTCGACTTCCAGGGACTCTGGAAGTCGGCGGCCTTCGGCCTCTTTTCGGGCGCCCGTTTGCTGGTGGGATTCGACAAGCCTCACCTCAAGGAGTCCGGTTGCCGCATCCTCTATGGCAGGCGGGTGTCACCCGACCCCGCCACTCCCCACGTCAGCGACCTGCATCGAGCGCTGGTGGCCAGCCAGGGAGCCACGCGGGGCCAAGGCGAGGTCGAGTTGAGGGTGGAAGAGTCGGACCGGGCCTATGTCGAGGTGCAGTTGGCCCAACGCCGCCTGAAAGAGTTCATCATCCTCAATCCCGGGGGAGGCTGGGTGACCAAGAACTGGTCTCCCTCCAACTATGGCCTTCTCCACCAACGAATCCGGCGGGAGCTGGGTTTGAAGACGGTTCTGACCTGGGGCCCGGGAGAAGAGGACCTGGTCCGGGAAGTGAGGGCGGCCTGTCCGGGCGATCCGCCCCCGGCCTTTTCGACCACCCTGCCCCAGTTCATCGCCCTGGCCCGGCGGGCCCGCCTGTTCGTGGGGGGCGACACCGGGCCGCTGCACCTGGCCGCGGCCTGCCGGACGCCGGTGGTCGCGATCTTCGGCCCGACCGATCCCCGCCGGAACGGGTCCCCCCACCCGGACGACCTGGCGGTTTTCCAACCGGTTCCCTGCGGGCCCTGCTACAAGAGGACCTGTCGCAAGTACCGGCGCCAGTGCATGACCCTGGTCACGGTGGACCAGGTCTTCGACGCTGTGGCGAGGCGGCTGGAGCAGCCCCGGGGACAGGCCTCTCCTCCACTCCGGTCCAACTGAATCGCAACGCCTCATGCTGCCGATCCTCACCCGCTTCCGCGTTCCCGCCGGCTTTCTCCTGGCCGGCCTCTATTTCTGGCTGGCGCGCCCCACCTGGCCCCTGTGGCCGGTGGGAATCGCTCTGGCCTTCCTGGGAATGCTCTTTCGCGGGTGGGCCGCCGGCCACGTCCTCAAGAACGACCGACTGGCCGTCTCCGGGCCCTACGCCTTCACCCGTCATCCTCTTTACCTGGGCAGCTTCGTGATCGGCCTGGGATTCAGTCTGGCCGGGAGCAGCCTGACGATCCTGGCCCTGTTTCTGGCCTGCTTCTTCCTGATGTACGGTCCGGCCATGCGGGAGGAGGAGGAGCGCCTGAAACACCTGTTCCCCGCCCGCTATCCGGACTACCGGAAGACCGTCCCCTTCTTTCTTCCCACCCGCTGGCCGACCGGCCGCGACCCCGCCCCCTTCAGCCTGCAACACTACCGCCGCAACCGCGAGTACCGTGCGGTGCTGGGATTCGCCGCAGCCCTGGGCCTGCTCCTCTGCAAGGCCTGGTGGTTTTGAGTGGCGACGGTCAATTCGGCGCCGTGGTCTTTTGGCGCAGGCGGCCTCCAGGCTCACGAATTTCCTTCCCACAACCGAGGGCTTTGGTTTAGAATTCCCGCCTCGCTTTCAGGCCGCGTGTCTTGTTTCAGGCTGGCCCCGCCGGTTTCCCCGCAGGAAGCACATCGCACGGTTACTTGACAGGATGGAGAAGGAGTGGTGAATGTCCAGGTTTAAGGAAGGCTTGCAGGATGTTGTGGCGGCGACCTCGTCCATCTGCTACATCGACGGACGGAAGGGGATTCTGTCCTATCGAGGCATAGACATCCACGATCTGGCCCAACATTCGACCTTTGAGGAAGTCTGCCATCTGTTGTGGTTCGGCCACCTCCCCAAGCAGACGGAACTGGACGAATTGAAGGCGAAAATGGGTCGCAGCCGGGCCTTGCCGGAGCCTGTGGTTCAGTTGTTGAAGAGCTTGCCCGCGGACGCTCCCCCCATGGATGTTCTGCGCACGGCCGTCTCGGCCCTGTCCCACTTCGACCCCGATGCCGCAGCCAACGACAAACCGGCCAACCTGAGAAAGACCTATCGTCTGACCGGCCAGATCGCGTCCATCGTGGCCGCCGCCGACCGCATCCGCAGCGGCCAGGAACCCGTCAGCCCCGATTGCGGGCTTTCCCATGCCGCCAACTTCGTCTACATGCTCACCGGGGAAAAGCCCGATGCCACCGCCGAGCGGGCCCTGGACGTGGCTCTCATCCTCCATGCCGACCATGAGTTCAACGCCTCGACCTTTGCGGCCCGGGTGACTGTCGCCACCTTGACCGACATCCATTCCGCCATCGCCGCCGCCGTCGGAACCTTGAAAGGCCCCCTGCACGGCGGGGCCAACCAGGATGTCATGCAAATGCTGATCGACATCGGGGAGACCGAGCGAGCCGAAACCCATGTCATGGAAGCCCTGGCCAGAAAGCAGAAGATCAGCGGCTTCGGACACCGGGTCTATCGCACCGAAGACCCGAGAGCCACCCACTTGCGACGCATGTCCCGCGACCTTTCCGAGAGTTCCGGCACCCGCAAGTGGTTCGAAACCTCCCAGGTGATCGAAGAGGTGGTGAAACGGGAAAAGAACATCAACGCCAACGTGGATTTCTACTCCGCCACCGTCTACTACAACCTCGGAATCCCGGTGGACCTGTTCACCCCGCTCTTCGCAGTCAGCCGCATCTCCGGCTGGACCGCTCACGTACTGGAGCAACTGGACAACAACCGCCTGATTCGGCCCAGGGCGGAATACACCGGCCCCGCTCATCCGGCGCCCTACATTCCCATGAACGAGAGGTAATCTTCTGCTGCCGCCACCCGTTTCATTCCGCACCCCGTGGGTCCGCGGGCTGATTGCCCTCGGCATATTGGCGGCAACGTTCGGCCTGGCTCACCACTCCTCGGCCTCCGAGGAGGCTCTCTCCCCCGAGGAGTTCTCCCCATCGGAAACGGAGGCCCTGCAGAAGGCCAAATCCCCCCGAAAGCAATTGAGTGTATACCTGGACATCGTTTTCGACCGGCTGAAACAGTTCCGAATCCTGGTTCGGAAATGCGATCAGGACGCGGCCCGCAGGTACCTGACCGGGTACGCCCTGGCCCTGAACCAAGCCGACGACCTGGCTGCAAGGGAAGACCCCGACCAGAAAAAGGGTCAAAAACTCCTGAAGGCGCTCCTGAAATCCACCCAGAAGATCAACGCCTCCCTGATCCAGACCATCGAAAAGACGCCCCAGGATTGTCGCCCCGTGGTGCAGGAGGCCCTGCAAGTCTCCCAGCAGGTCAACGGCGCCGTCCACGTCCAGCTCCTCAGAGCCGGCGCGCCCTGAGCCATCAGGATGGTTTTTCCATGAACGGGTTTCGGATACTTGCGCTGCTGGCGCTCGTTTGCTCCCTGGCCGCCTGCGCCTCCTCCCGCAAGCTCAGCCCCCGGACCGCCCGAGCCAAGATTCTGAAGTTGGGGCTGATGGAGATCGAGGACAAGACGCTGGAAGTCCGAAAGGTCCGACAGATCGGAGGCAAGCAAGCGGTCGCCGAAGCCAGCTTGAACATGGTTTTTCAGCTCACCCGGAACTCTCGGGGGAAGTGGGAAGTGCAAGCGGTCCGCTTTTCGGACGGGAACTGGGTTCAGGTCGATACCCTGCGCCAGGCCCTGGACATGACCAGAGACCGGCAGACCCGTCAGGACCTGAGCAGGCTGGGAAAAGGCATCGAGGAGTACAGGAAGGTCCATGGGGAGTACCCCCGGGCCGATACCCTGTCAGGGCTGAACGATCTGCTCTTTCCCCGGCACATGGCCACTTCGATTCGCTTTGACGCCTGGGGTCGCCCGCTCCTTCTGCAGCGCACCGGTTCCGAGGGTCTGCAGATCCTGTCCTCGGGCGCCGACGGCATCCGGGGAAACGAAGACGACATCTCCCTGTCCCCTTAGTCCGGATCAGTGCCTGGAACCACGGTCCGTATTCGGAGAACCCACTGATGTCCAAGGCGTCCTCCTCTCAGAAACAGCGTTCGAGGGCCCGCGGCAAGACCGGAAGGCGAAAGAAACCTTCGGTCGCCAAGCCCCTGGCCGCCCTGGCCGCGGCGGTGGTGGTGGCTCTGGGGGTGGCTTTCTACTTGCAGCGGAGCGCTGACGAGCAGGCGGCCTCCGCGCCGGCCCCCGGCTCTCGAAACACCGGTCCCCTGATCAGTCCTCAGGGCTGGAGCAAGGGAAACAGCCAGGCCAGGGCGGTCCTGGTCGAGTTTGTCGACTTTCAGTGCGGGGCCTGCGCCGCCGCCAGCAGCCGGGTGGCCAATATCGCCAGAAAGCATGGTTCCCGGTTGAAAATCGTCTTCAAGCACCACCCCATGCAGAGGGCTCACGGCAACGCCATGATTGCCGCCCAAGCGGCCGAAGCCGCCGGACTCCAGTTCAAATTCTGGGAGATGCACGACCTGCTCCTCCAGCGCCAGCACGAATGGGCCAAGGTGCCGGATGCCCAAACCCTCTTTCTCCGGTACGCCGCCGAACTACAGCTCAACCCGGCGCGCTTCCGGCGAGACGTCTGGTCCCGGGAGGTGAGAGAGAAGATCAACCGTGACATCCTGGAAGGCCAGATGGCCCAGGTCAAGTCGGTTCCCGCCTTCTTTCTGAACGGAAAGCCCATCCCCAACAACAGGGACGAATTCGAGTTCGAACAGAGCATCGTCGACGGCATCCGGTCTCTCCAGTGAGCCGCAATTCCTGGTCGATTCGCGTGATGGTGCTGGCCGGCTTTGCCGGAATGGTCGATTCCGGCTATGTCGGCTTCCACAGCCTCACCGGCCTGCTGATCCCCTGCGGCCCCGCCGGCGGCTGCGACCAGGTCCTCAACAGCCCCTATTCCCACTGGGGCGGCGTCTCCATCGCCTGGTTCGGCTTCGCCTTCTACCTGGCGGTGACCGCCGCCGGCATCTTCGGCCTGTCGGGTTTCCGGCAAGTGTTCCGCTTCAGCCTGATCGCCAGTCTGGCGGCTTTCCTGGTCACCCTTTACCTGCTCTACGTGCAGGCATTCGTCCTGCAGGCCTTCTGCGACTACTGCCTGCTCTCGGCCTTTCTGGTCTTCGTGATCCTGGGAGCCCACCTGGTGTTGCGTCCCTGGAACAGAACGCCGGAACCGGCCTGACGGGCGGGGCCTCCCGGGGCAGCCGAGGGACGCAGACTGAGTCCATTCAACAGTGGAGAGTGAAGAGTGGGGAGTGGAGAGTGAAGAGTGGAGAGCTATTTGATCGACACGCCAAGCATCTTGTCGGTCTCGGCGCAGTCCTTTACATAAGACTGGAATCGATCAGTCAAGTGTCCTGTTGATCTCGGCGCGGTCCATGAGAAAGTGCAACTGGGTCATCAGCCGCTTCTCTCTCCATCACCCAGGCATCCTCCGGGGGATCCCGATAGTAGTTGCTGCGGCGGGAGACGATCTCGAATCCGTTGCGCCGGTAGAAGCGGATGGCGCGCTGGTTGGAACGGCGCACCTCCAGAAAGATGCGGGTCAACCGCCGCTGCCGGGCCACTTCCAGGCACTGCCCCAGGAGCTGCCGGCCCACCCGCTTCCCCAGGTATCGGGGCGGAACCATCAGGTTGCAGAGCTCGCCATGATCCACCATCAGGGCCAACACGGCCGCCCCGGCCAGCCTCCCCGCTTCTCCTGGTGACGTCCTTCCGGCAGATTCCACCTCCGCCACCAGGGGGCAGAAGAGAAAAGGCTTCCCGAGCACCTGCAGATAGCCCTCCTCCCCCCACTTGCTCAAGTAGTCCCAGCAGTTCTCAATGGCCACTACGTGAGCGACGTCCGCCTCCGCCATCCGGCGAATTTCAACTCTCAAGGGCCTTCCCCAACAACGGCGTCAAGAGATTCTCCAAGCAAGCACCGCCGCCTTGCCGTGCGGATCATACGAAAGTGAAACACCCAATCGCCAATAAAGACGAACCACGAATGAACACGAATAGACAACAAATACCGATGGACCTGCTTTGCTGCAACGCTGTCATGGGATGAAGCCCCCCTGGGAACGCGGGCGTCCCGCCCGCACAACACTGGCACAGCCTGACCCCTCTCTACCACCCGGCTCGACCGGCAACGGCGCCAGGATTCTGCTTCGGCTGGGCCCAGGCCGTTCCCGCCGGCAGGGTCGCCAGGTGCCATATCGCAGGCAAACTGAGCGGCACTGAACGGGAGTGCATGCGGGCGAGACGCCCGCGTTCCCAGGTGGGCGCCTCCTCCCATCCTTCTTGCTCCGCGAGGAGGCACTGCCCCTGCCGATGCGGCAGAGCCGTTCCGCTTCGTGTGCCTTCGTGGATTCCTCTTTTTTCTTTTGTTTCAGGGGTCAATCGTCCCGGGCCGATTCCTGGAGCCATCAAAACAGCAAGCGGATTGCTTCGCCTGAATCCACTGCAGGGATTGGAGAGCGTTGATAGTCCCTATTGAAGGTACTTCCTGGCCAGTGATTCATGCCGTGGATCGTCACGGCCAGCGGCCCGAAACCGGCCCCTCCACCGGGTCGCAAAGGACGGGGCCTGGTCTCCAGCGACCTGTCTGAGAGCCTGCTCGACGAGCAAGGACAGCGAGATACCCCGGGAGTGCGCGTGCCGCTTGGCTTTTGCGAGCAGCTCCGCATCAACGGTGATGGTCAGCTTTTGCTTCATGGTAAAGCGAGCGCTCAGGGACCCTTCCAATTGACCTCGGCGTCGGGCCGGCGCAGGTAGAAGGCGCGCAGGTCGGGCGGCGCGGTCCATTCCCCGCGGTCCGCCTTGGAGGACGCCAGGGCGGCCAGGGCGCGGCCCAGGAAGGGGTCGGTCTGGGCCACCCGCCAGCGGGGCCGGCCCCGGGACCGGATGAGGTCCCGATACTTCTGGGCCCCGCCACCCAGGAAGAGCACGGTCTCCTCGTCCAGGCCATCCAGCAGTTCTCCCGGGGCGCCCACGAACCCGGAGTCCCGTTGAGCCAGGCCGGTCCGGTTGCGCTCGAAGACGGCGGCGTACACCTCGCCCCGGCGGGCATCGATCATGGGGACCATCACCCCCCGCCACTCCGGGAACCTCTCCACCCAGGCCTCGAAGGCGGTGACGGAAACGGTGGGCCTCTCCTGCGTTTCCGCCAGACCCTTGACCGTGGTCAACCCGATCCGGACGCCGGTGAAGGAACCGGGACCGCAGATGACCCCGAAAGCCTGAATGTCACTGAGAGTCAGTTCGGAGTGGCTCAGGAGGTACTGGATGCCGGACAGCAGTCGGGCGGTGTGGGTGCAGGCGGATTCCAGGTTGATCTCGCCCAGGATGGTGTCATCGTCCGACAACACGATGCTTCCGGCGCTGCCGGAGGTGTCCAGGCAAAGGAGTTTCACAGTGGGGATCTCCCCGCGAACCTGCGCGGCGGCGGGCCGACTTCAATGGGGATCGGGGTTCGTTGACACCCCCCGGGGCAGATTATATACTCCGGCGTTTTGACGGAACAATGTACTGAGTCCAGCGCGTGCCGCTCCTGCCCGGGAGGTCCACACCCGGCACGCCTCCAGCGCCTCTCGGGGCCGCTCTTCCCGACCCGTCTCAGCGGACTTCGGCATGCAACCCGCCACCCCCATGATGGCCCAGTACCATCAGATCAAGAAGTCGGTTCCCGGCGCCATTCTGTTCTTCCGGCTGGGCGACTTCTACGAGATGTTCTTCGACGACGCCGTGGTGGCCGCCCGCGAGCTGGAGATCACCCTGACCTCGCGCAACAAGGAAAAAGGGACCCCCGTCCCCATGTGCGGGGTTCCCTACCACAGTGCCGACGCCTACGTCTCCAAGCTGATCCGCAAGGGCTACCGCGTGGCCGTCTGCGACCAGGTCGAGAACCCCAAGACCGCCAGGAAGCTGGTGAAGCGGGAGGTGACCCGGGTGGTGACTCCCGGCACCCTGAGCGACGGCAACCTGCTGGAGCCTCGGGAAAACAACTTCCTGAGCGCCGTATTCTCGGACGGCTCCGGGCTGGGCCTGGCTTCGGTGGACGTTTCCACCGGCGATTTTCGGATCACCGAGTTTCGGGACAGCGCCCGAGAATCCATGCTGCAAACGGAACTGGAACGGCTGGGGCCCAAGGAGCTGATCTGGTGCTCCCGGCTCAACGACCAGAATCCCGCCTGGGCCCGAAACCTGCCGGCTCTCAAGACGGTGGTGGAGGAGTGGATCTTCGCCTCCGACTTTGCCCAGCGCCTGCTCGCCGATCATTTCAAGGTCACCAGCCTGGACGGGTTCGGCTGTCAGGGCCGGGACCTGGCGGTGGCCGCGGCCGGCGGAGCCCTGCACTACCTGCAGGAGACCCAGCGGGGCGAGTTGCTGCACCTGGACAGCCTGCACTACTACGAGTTGGACCAGTCGATGCTGCTGGACCAGTCCACGGTGAGGAACCTGGAGCTGCTGGAGTCTCTCTACGACGGCTCCCGCAACGGCACCCTGCTTCAATGCCTGGACGAGACCGCCACCGGAATGGGGGGGCGTCTCCTCAAGACCTGGATGCTGCGGCCGGAAATCGACCTGAAGGAGATCGAGAGCCGCCAGGAGGCGGTGGCCGCCCTCGCCGAAAACCTGGTCCTGAGGGAGCAGCTCCGGGAACGGCTCAAGCAGGTCTACGACCTGGAACGGCTGGCTTCCAAGGTGGCCCTCTCCAGCGCCAACGCCAGGGACCTGATCGCGCTCAGGCAGTCGCTGGAGCAGATTCCCGGACTCAAGCAACAGTTGCAGCCGCTTGCCCCGGCCCGGCTCCGGAGCCTGGAGCAGGCCAGCGACCCCCTGGCCGACGTGGCGGCGCAGATCGGAGAGGCCCTCGACGACGATCCTCCGGTGGCGCTGACCGAGGGCCGGCTGATTCGGCCCGGGTTCAACCCGGAGCTGGACAGCTTGCGCCGGGACAGCTCCACCGGGAAGCAGACCATCGCCGAGCTGGAAGCCGGAGAACGGGCCCGCACCGGCATCCCCAATCTCAAGGTCAAGTTCAACCAGGTCTTCGGCTACTACCTGGAGGTCTCCAAGTCCAACCTGGGGCTGGTCCCTCCCGACTATGAGCGCAAGCAGACCCTGGTGGGAGCGGAGCGCTTCACCATTCCTCGGCTGAAGGAGTACGAACGCCGGGTGCTGGGGGCCGAGGAGCGCCTGGTGGAGCTGGAGTATGAGCTCTTCTGCCGACTCCGGGCCGCCGTGGGCCGGGAGTGCCGGCGCATCCGCGACACGGCCCGCGCCCTGGCCCAATTGGATTGCCTGGCGACACTGGCCGGCGCCGCCCACCAGTTCGGCTACGTAAGACCCCGCCTCCACACCGGCGAGGAGCTGGCGGTCAAAGGAGGGAGGCACCCGGTCATCGAACGCCTGGCCGAGCAACTGCCCACCGGCCGGTTCATCCCCAACGACCTCTATCTGAATCAGGGCGCCGATCAGGTCCTCATCATCACCGGGCCCAACATGGGGGGCAAGTCCACCTATCTGCGCCAGGCGGCCCTCTTTTCGGTCATGGCCCAGATGGGCTCCTTCGTTCCGGCCCAGGAGGCCAAGCTGCCCCTGGTGGACCGGATCTTCACCCGCATCGGGGCCTCCGACAACCTGGCCCGGGGCCGATCCACCTTCATGGTGGAGATGACCGAGACGGCCGTCATCCTGAACTCGGCCACGCCCAAGAGCCTGGTCATTCTGGACGAGGTGGGCCGCGGCACCGCCACCTTCGACGGGCTCTCGATCGCCTGGTCGGTGGTCGAGCACCTCCACTCCCGAAACCAGTCCAAGACCCTCTTCGCCACCCACTACCACGAGTTGACCGAGCTGGCCCAGTTGCTGCCCGGAGTGAAGAACTACCAGGTGACGGTCAAGGAGTCGGGCAACGAGATCGTGTTCCTCAGGCGGGTCGAGCCGGGCAGCGCCGACAAGAGCTACGGCATCGAGGTGGCCCGGCTGGCCGGCCTGCCTCGGCCCGTGATCCAGCGGGCCCGGGAGATCCTGCGGGGGCATGAACAGGGGGAGCACCAGATCAGCAACCATCTGACCCGGAACTACCAGCGCCGAAAGAACAACTCCGGCAAGCAACTCAACCTGTTCGTGGTCACCGAACACGAGGCGCTGGAGCAGTTGCGCCGGATGGACCCCGACCGGATGACTCCCCTGCAGGCGCTGCAAGCCATCCACCGACTGAAGGAAAGCCTGTGACCAGTGGTCAGTGGTCAGTGGTCAGTGGTCAGTGATTTGATCGACACGTAAAGCCATTAATCACCGGCCACTCAGCCGAGCGGCGGCCCCATGAAAAACTCCAGGTTGGTGGTCGGGCTCATGTCGGGAACCTCGCTGGACGGAGTGGATGCCGCCCTGGTGCGGATTGTCCGTTCGGAGCAGGGCTGCTCGGTTCAACTGAAGCATTTCATTTCCAATCCCTATCCGGAGAAGGTCCGCCGAGCCCTCTTGAGGGTCGCTTCGGGCCAGCCGGTCGCGGCCGGCTTCATCAGCCACCTGGGAGTCCTGCTGGGCCGTCTCTACTCGGAAGCGGTCAAGGAGGTCTGCCGGGGCGCCGGGGTCCCCCTCGACCGGCTGGACCTGATCGGGTCCCACGGACAGACCATCTTCCACCAATCCGACCCCGGCGACTTCTGCGGCCGCCAGGTGGCCTCCACCCTGCAGATCGGAGAGGCCGCCGTGCTGGTGGAGGAGACGGGGGTGACCACCGTTTCGGACTTCCGCCCCGGCGACATGGCGGCCGGAGGGACCGGCGCTCCGCTCATTCCGCTGGTGGACTTCCTGCTGTTCCGGGACCTCCGAAGGGGACGGGTGCTGCTGAACCTGGGGGGAATCGCCAACCTCACCCTGCTGCCGCCGGCGTGCAGCATCGACCGGATCCGGGCCTTCGACAGCGGACCCGGCAACATGGTGATCGACGCCCTGGTCCGGCGCCTGGAGGCGGATTCGCCAGGGTTCGATGCCGGGGGACGCCTGGCCCTGTCGGGAAGGCCCATCCCGACCCTGCTGGACTCTCTGCTGGCCGATCCCTACTTCCGCCGCCCGCCGCCCAAGTCAGCGGGACGGGAGCAGTTCGGCGGGGCCTTCGTGGAACGGATGCTGGCGGCATCGGGGGCGTCCAGCGCCGCCGACCTGGTCTGCACGGCGGCCGAGCTGACGGCCCGCACCGTCAGCGACGCCGTGCTGGGCTTCACCGAGGCCTCCCACCCTTGGGACCGGGTGCTGGTTTCCGGCGGGGGCGTCCACAACGCCTACCTGATGCGGCGCCTGCAAGAGCTCCTGCCCAACCTGAAGGTGGGGGCCACCGACGCCCTGGGAATACCCGCCGACGCCAAGGAGGCCATCGGATTCGCGGTCCTGGCCAACGAGACTATCGAGTTGGCTGCCGGCAACGTTCCCTCGGCTACCGGCGCCCGCCATCCGGCAATCCTGGGGAAGGTCGCCTACGGCGCGAACTACGGCCGGCTGAGAGGGTCTGCGTGAAGCGGTGCGGACAGAGCCCACGCCCGCGGCTCAGGGGATGAGCCAGGTGTTGTCGATCAGGCGGGTGGTCCCGATGAAGGCGGCCAGGGCCAGCAGCGACTTCCCTTCGAGCCGATCCACCGGCTCCAGCTCGACCGGGTCCACGATGGCGGCATAGTCGACCCGGACCCGAGCCTCGGCGGCCAGGCGCCGCTGAACGCCGGCCAGCAGAACCGGCGCCCGCAGCTCCCCCCGGGCCACCTCCCGCCCGGCCCACTCCAGGGACCGGAACAGGACCGGAGCGGCCTTCCTCTCTTCAGGACTCAGATAGCGGTTGCGGGAACTGACGGCCAGACCGTCCTGCTCCCGGACCGTCGGACAGACCACCACCTCGACCTCCAGGTCCAGGTCCCGGACCATTCGTCGAATCAGGATGGATTGCTGGGCATCCTTCTGTCCGAAGAAGGCGGCCTGCGGGCGCACCAGGTGGAAGAGCTTGAGCACCACCGTGGCCACCCCCTGGAAGTGGGTGGGGCGGCTGAGGCCGCACAGCTTCCGGCCCAGTCCCTCCACCAGGACCTGGGTGCGGTGGCCTGCCGCATACATCTGGCCGGCCTCGGGAACCAGGACCGTTCCCACTCCCAGGCGCTCCAATTCCTTCAGGTCGCGTTCGAGAGGCCGGGGATAGCGCTCGAAGTCTTCTCCCGGACCGAACTGGGTGGGGTTGACGAAGATGGACGCCACCACCCGCTCGGACCGCTGGCGGGCGGCTTCGACCAGGCTGAGGTGGCCGGCATGGAGGGCCCCCATGGTGGGCACCAGGCAGACCTCCGGGCCTCGATCCGGCCAGCTCCGGCGGAGGCGCCTGAAGGCCTCCAGCGATCGAATCACGTCCATGCTAACGCTTCAGCGCCTCTTCCAACCGGGGAAACTCGGCCGGGTAGTAGGTCTCCTTGCGGGAGGGGAAGTCTCCTGAGAGGCAGTCGCTGACGTATTGGCGGGTGGCTTGGGAGAGGATTTCCCTGAGATCGACGTACTGCCTGACGAATCTGGGCTTGCGGGTGAACGACAGGCCGAAGAGGTCGTCGCAGACCAGGATCTGCCCGTCGCAGTGGGGGCCGGCCCCGATGCCGATGGTGGGAATCCGCAGCTCCTGGGTGACCTGGAAGGCCAGGGCCTCGGGCACGCCTTCCAGCACCACGGCGAAGGCGCCCGCTTCCTGCAGGGCCAGGGCATCCGCCATTACGGCTTCGGCCGACTCGGGGTTCTTGCCCTGCACCCGGTATCCCCCCATCACGTGCAGGGACTGGGGGGTCAGCCCTACGTGCCCCATGACCGGAATCTCAGCTCGCACCAGCTTCCTGACCAGGCGGCCTCGCTTGGCGCCGCCTTCGATCTTCACGGCCTCGGCGCCCGCCTTGATGAACTTCAAGGCGGCCTTGAGGGCTTCCTTGCCGCTCAAGTGAAAGGAACCGTAGGGCAGATCGGCCACCAGCAGGGCGCGCTGCAGCCCCCGGCGAACGGCCTTGAGGTGCGCCAGGACGTCCTTGACCCTCAGGGGCAGGGTCGAATCGTGACCCAGGCGGGTGGTGGCCAGAGAATCACCCACCAGCACCAGGTCGATGCCCGCCTGGTCCAGGATACGGGCAAAGGGATAGTCATAGGCGGTGAGGCAGACGATCTTGCCGCCCTTGTGCTTGCGGTCGAGGAGGTTGGGGACGGTGACCTTGTCGGTCTGAAGGGGAGGGGTAGCGCTCATTCGATACGCTCCTTGTCTTCGGGTTGGAATGCTTGTACTGGCCCTGAAGGCCCGGTGGGCGTCCCGGTCAGGTCACTGATCCAGGCGCCGTCGCTAGCCTAGCAGATTCATTCCACCCGGACAACCTGAGCCGGATCCCGGCAGCCCTCCAGCAAGCCGGCCACCGACAGGCCCAGCCGCGGGTGTATCCACTCGGCGGCGACTTCAGCCGCCGGCGTCAGGGCGAACCTCCTGAGGTGGAATCGGGGGTGGGGGATGGTCAGCTTGCGGTCGCTGAGAACCCGGTCGCCGTAGAGCAGGATGTCGACGTCAAGGGTGCGGGGGCCCTTGGGCAGCCGGCGCTGCCGGCCCTGCGCCTCTTCCACCTCCAGGCAACGGGCCAGCAGACGGTAGGGCGACAGCCGGGTGCGGACCAGCAAAGCCTGGTTGAGAAACCAGGGCTGCTCGGGATAGTCCACCGGCTCGGTGAGATAGAGGGAGGAGGTTTGGACGATTTCCAGCCGGGACGAAGCCAGGTCGCCAATGGCGCGCTGCAACCGGAAACGCCTGTCGCCGACATTGGAACCGAGACCCAGGATTGCCAGCGAGGCCGCCTCCTCCATCTCGGCGTTCGGATGCCGCATTAGAGGGCATCCCTCACGTCGGCGGAGGAGTATGTCTTCTCCGCGCCTCGACGAAGGCGCTCCAGCACCTCCGCGGCAAGGTAGTAGTCCTCCATATCCTCGAGGCCGCGCTCAATCATCTCACGCAGGTAGAAGGCCTTGGTGCGCCCGGTCTGCGAGGCCAGAAAATCAAGTCGTCGCTCGGTTTCCGGAGCAAGTCGAATTGAAGTCGGCATGTCGTCCGCCTCTCACAGCAGGCTGAGTTGGCCGGGGGCAGGGGTCAGACCGAAGTGTTCGTAGGCCAGCTTGGTGGCCATCCGGCCTCGCGGCGTGCGCTGCAGCAGGCCCCGCTGAATCAGATAGGGTTCGTAGATGTCCTCGATGGCGTCCACTTCCTCGCTGATGGCGGCCGCCAGCGTGGCCACCCCCACAGGTCCGCCGGAGAATTTCTCGATGATGGTCTTGATCAGCTTCTTGTCGTTCTCGTCGAAACCGGTGTCGTCGATGGCCAGCAGGGCCAGGCTCTGGCGGGCCACTTCCCGGTTGATGACCCCGTCGGCCTTCACCTGGGCGTAGTCGCGGACCCTCCGCAGCAGGCGGTTGGCCACCCGGGGCGTGCCGCGCGAGCGGGCGGCGATCTCCCTGGTTCCGGCCTCGTCGATCCCGATGCCCAGGATCTCGGCCGAGCGTCTCACGATCACCCCCAACTCCTCCTCGGTGTAGTAGTCGAGCCGGTGCACGATGCCGAAGCGGGACCTCAGCGGAGAGGAGATCAACCCCGCTCGGGTGGTGGCGCCCACCAGAGTGAAAGGGGGCAGATTGAGCGCCACGCTCCTGGCGCTGGGCCCCTGGCCGATGATCAGGTCCAGCTTGAAGTCCTCCAGGGCCGGGTAGAGGATCTCCTCGATGTGAGGCAGGAGACGGTGAATCTCGTCGATGAACAGCACGTCGTTGGCCTGGAGATTGGTGAGAATGGCCGTCAGATCGCCCTTGATCTGTATGATGGGCCCGGTGGTGGTCTTCAGCGCCACTCCCAGCTCGTTGGCGATGACGCCGGCCAGGGTGGTCTTCCCCAGGCCGGGCGGGCCATAGAGCAGCACGTGGTCCAGGGCCTCGCCCCGGGAGCGGGCCGCCGCCACCGAGATCTCCAGGTTCTGCTTGACCTGGGCCTGGCCGATATACTCCTGCAGAACCTTGGGGCGCAAGCTGAGCTCGAAGCTCTGCTCTTCCTCGAAGGGAGCCCCGGAAATAATTCGATCCTGGTCCATGGAGAGATTGGGGAGAACGAGAAAGGAAGAATCGCCGCAACGGTAGCACAAAGATCGGAAGGGATTCAACCGGGGCCGGCGCGGCGAGTTACAGGTGGATAGTGGTCAGTGGATAGCGATTGGTGAGAAATACGAGTTCACCACAAAAAGCACAAAAGTCACAAAACGACATTTTGATATCGTTCCGCTCTTTTTGTGTTCTTGTGCCTTTTGTGACCATTCCCGGCAAAGGTCCCGCTGCCGAATTTTGCAAATGCCTGCGCGTGGTGGCTGGGTACCGGCTCAAAGTCAAGCATGGGTAGATAATTGATTCACATCGATGCACAGGATGCACAGGATTTTTTCCGGAGCCGGCCGGCTTGCCGGCCTGGACATCCGCAAATCCGTTCGCGATCATCGCCGGAGTCAGCCTCTCGTGCAGTAGCCGAGCAGCTCAGTCAGCCCCTCACGAGGCCACCATTGAACACCAGCGTCATCAGTGTACGATTTTTGGGAGGGGTGGTTACAATCGGCGTACGTCGCGGCGGCGGTGTAAAACGTAACCGCCACCGGAGGGGGCCACGGGTAGCCGTCAAAAGTTGAGGCTGGGACCGTGATGACCGCGTCCGGCGAGCCGGGGACAACCATGACGGTTAGACCGCCCGCTTCCAAACTATTTCTGCTGGCGGCGGTGAAACTGGTGGCCTGAGCAGAGTCCGCCAAAAGCGTACAGACACAGCAAAGCCACAATAGATACCTCATCTTTTTGACCTCTCTTTCGTTGGTGACTGCGTCTCCGGTGCTGTAGTAAGGGACTGGGCTAGCTCAAGTCTACTGGCAAGACCCCAACGCGTAGGGTAGGGCCTGGGCAGTCACCAAATTCCCCCTAAATCCGTGAGCTCTGCCCGGCAGGCTGCGTTTTCCTGGCCTCCGGCGTAGACCACAATACCCCGAATCGCTTCCCGGGCGATTCTAACTCTCTCAGAGGGCGTAGCCCTCGCTCGTTGTGGGGCATGCGGGGTTTTTGTCCGGATATGTGCGAAAACGACGCGCACAGTTGCGTTCTGCTGCATTTTCTCGGGGTCCGACGACTCGTTGCACCTGGGATTTCGGAGGCCTCCGGGATGTTATCAAAGGCATGAGCAATGGTTACAGATAAACGGTCTGGATCAGGAAATGGTCAATCGATCAGCGCCCGTTGGTGCCGGGTTTTCCTGAAACTGCAAATGGGCATCGAACCGGTCTGTTACGTGTCAATGGGCATCAAAAATTGCAGGGTTTTGGGCACCGATAGTGACAGGGTCCGAGCGCTGTCCCGCGGAGGGAGCGGCCGCGAAATGATCGTCGATTTCCGCCTCTGGGGGTCACTCAGATGCCGTCAGATGGGTGTCCCCCTTTCAGAAGGGGGGGTGACATCGAAGGGTGACATGATTGTGACACCCGCAACGCTTTTCTCTCAGAGGGCGGAGCCCGTGCCGTTGTGGTTGAGGACTTCCCTGAAACGCCGCTTCAGACGCGGGACAACACGGATTTCTCGCGTCTGCTGCGGGAAGGCGAAGCGAGGCTGCGCCTCGCGTGTCCCTGGCGGGAAGGCCGAAATGCTGAAAACCGGACCCGGGTTGTCCTGCTCAACCTGGATTTGATTGTTACCGGACTTCGAGCCTCCGGTTCAGGCAAGACAACGCCTTGCGCTGCAACCAGCCGCTTGAGTATAGTGCGTCTTTTCTGGCTAAGAAATCAGGGGCGGTACAGTTGTTTTGCTCCTTCAGTAAGGCCAGTCGATCACCACTTTGTAGGAGACTCGGAGGTCAAGGAACATGGTAGTTGCCGGCACACATGAAATGGTTCCTGTGAAAGAGATCGAACTCGATCGTTCCAATCCACGAATCCGCAGGTTTCTCGAGATGTACGGCACCAACCCGACACCTGAGCAGATTTTCCTTGCGCTCGGGGCGGGCGACGACGAGAGCAACAGGCAGGCTGGCCCTACGTTCCAGAAACTGAAGCAGTCGATAATTACGAACGGCGGCATCATCCAGCCGGTCATCCTTAACCGGCGGGCTGATGGAACCCTTGTATGCATAGAAGGAAACACAAGAGTCGCGCTCTACAAGGATTTCCTGAAAATTGGAATATCCGGCTCGTGGAGCACCATCCCGGCACTCGTTCACAATGAGATTGAAGAAGCCGCAGTGCATGCAATCCGCCTTCAGATTCACCTCGTCGGGCCGCGCCCTTGGGACCCGTATTCGAAGGCGAAATACCTCTACGAGCTTCGGCATAAAGAGCATCTTCCATTCTCAACGATCGTCGATTTCTGCGGAGGCCGCCAGGGGGAAGTCTCAGTGCTAATTGATGCCTACGTTGATATGGAGACCAACTACCGGCCCATCATTGCGGACGATGGTGACTTTGACACTACACGCTTCAGTGGCTTCGTCGAGTTGCAAAAGCCTGGCGTAAAGCAAGCGGTTGTGCAGGCCGGGTTCAACCTCACGGACTTTGCAACGTGGATACGCGACGGAAAGCTCTATCCGCTGAGGACCGTGCGTGTCTTGCCACGAATCCTGCGCAACATGAAAGCACGCAAGATCTTTCTTAAGAGCGGTGCGCGCGAAGCAGAATCCGTTCTCGAAAGGCCAGAAATAGACAAGAATCTCCAGGATGCCGATCTCGGCCAGATTGCCCGTGCCCTGAACGAGAAGCTAGCAACTTTGCCTTACGAGCAATACCAAAAGCTCAGGGCTGATTCGACAGGCGACACTGTACAGGCACTCCTTGACGCTCAGGCGAAGCTATCAGAATTCATAAGGGACCTCGGGTAGATAACCTGACATGCCCGAGTCCACCCGACATGCCCGCTTAGTCGAAGCCATTGTTGCCCATGCTGAACACCGCGTCGGGAAGATCACTGACATCATGGTGCGTGAGGATGCAGTTCGACCTCTCCGAGGCGAGCGGCCTCCTAAGGTCGCCGGGTTCATCCCCGATGTCTATGCGAGCGACGTGCCCACTACGATGATGTTGATCGGCGAAGCAAAGACCGCAGCCGATCTCGAAACGAAGCATTCGCGAGCACAAATTGCAGCTTTTCTCAAGTACCTCTCCCACACACCGGGTGGCCTATTGGTTTTGGCTGTGCCAGTCGCCGTCAAACCAAGAGCAAGATGGGTCCTAAGGGAGCTCTCGCAGCCACTCGGGGCGGATGCGCCCCAAACCGAGGTCATTGACGATTCTGGCATTGGAACGGAGTAACTGGACATGCTCCGCGTGAGGAAAAAGGCCAATCTCGAAGCAAGGCGGAACGCTTTTCCCCATCAGCTCGAGGCATTCGAAGCGGCCAAGGATCTTCCTTTCGCCGCGATTTTCCACGAACAGGGTCTCGGCAAGACAAAAATCGGTCTCGACCTAGCGCTCTTCTGGCTTGCGCAAGGGGTCTCCGATTCTGTCCTCGTCGTCACCAAGAAGAGCCTAATCGCAAACTGGCAAGCGGAGGTCGCTTCACATAGTTATCTTCGGCCGCGGGTATTGGGCCAGGACCGGAAGGCCAATTTCTATGCCTTCAACAGCCCGGCGGTTTTGTACCTGGCCCACTACGAGGCAGTTCTGTCGGAACGGCGGCGCTTCGCGCTGTTCCTGAAGACTCGTAAGGTGGGCGTTCTCCTCGACGAGGCACACAAGATCAAGAATCCCGTGGCGCGCGTATCCGTCGCGTTGCATGAGTTGTCGGAGCACTTCGTGCGGCGCGTCATCATGACCGGAACGCCGATCGCAAACCGCCCCTTCGATCTCTGGTCTCAAATCAAATTCCTCGATGGCGGTGAGACGCTTGGCCCTGACTTCACAGCGTTCAAACGCGATCTGGACCTTTCTAACGATCTCGGCCGGAACCGCGACCGCGCCGCATCGTTTGCTAGCGGCGTGGAAGCACTTTTTGAGAAAATCCGCACATTTTCCATCCGAGAAACAAAGGAATCCGCGGGGCTCAAGCTTCCGGACAAGACGGTCCGCAACTTGGAATGCGATCTTGAGCCACGCCAGGCAGAACTTTACGATCAGTTCCGCGAAGAGCTGGCCGCAATCGTTGTCCAGGGCGGCAAACCAGTCCTCGATGATGCCGAAGCGCTCTTGAAGCGGTTGATGCGGTTGGTCCAGGTCGCATCCAACCCGGCGATGGTCGACCAGTCATACCGGCGGGAGCCCGGGAAGCTGTATCCGCTCGAATTGCTTGTCCAGCAGGCAATGGATTCCGGCGAGAAAATAATCGTTTGGACGTCCTTCACCGAGAATGCGGACTTTCTTGGTCACCATCTCGGGCAATATGGCGCGCGCATCGTGCATGGCACTCTTGTTATCGCCGTGCGCGAAGAAGCGCTCACAGCCTTCAGGGAAGACCCGGCATGCCGGGTGCTGGTCGCAACACCAGGGGCCGCCAAGGAGGGACTCACGCTCACGGTCGCGAATCATGCGGTGTTCTATGATCGCAGCTTCAGTCTGGATGACTACCTGCAGGCACAAGACCGCATCCATCGAATTTCGCAGGAACGTGCCTGTTTCGTCACGAACCTCGTCGCCACGGACACGGTAGACGGCTGGGTCGACGCCCTGCTCTCGGCCAAGAATCTCGCCGCGCAGTTGGGCCAGGGCGATATAGGTCGCAATGAATACGATGCGCAGGCGGACTATGCCTTCGGCGCAATGCTGGGTGATGTGCTCGGACTGGAAGATGTGGAGGAAACATGGGTGAAGCCATAGACGACGTACAAACGCAGAATGGAGAGACGCTTCTTATCCGCGGTAGAGAGATTCCAACACTCACGAAAACCCTTCGGCAAGACACGCTTCGGTTCTTTGTGGACAACCCTCGAGTGTATTCCGTGTTGCGTAAGGATGGCACTGCGGAGCCAAGCCAGGAGGAAATCCAAGAGAAGCTTCTCGACATGGATCACGTCAAGGAGTTAATCCATGACATCAAGCGCGACGGCGGGTTGACCGAACCGATCATCGTTCGTGGCGGTACCCTGGAAGTCCTGGAGGGGAACAGCCGTCTGGCGGCCTACCGACATCTGGTGAAACTCGATCCGATCAAATGGGGCATGATCAAGGTGCGGCTCCTGCCCGAGGACATGGACGAGAAACTGATTTTGGCGCTTCTGGGGCAGTACCACCTGAAAGGGAAGACGGCTTGGCCACCCTTCGAAAAGGCCGGTTTTCTGTACCGGCGGCACAAGATCCATGAAATCCTCGTCGACCAGCTTGCATTAGAGGTTGGGGAAACAAGACAGAAGGTGGCCCACATGGTCAGCGTGTACCAATTCATGCTCGACAACGATCAGAACGAGAAGGCGCGCTGGAGCTACTATGACGAGTACCTGAAATCTCGTTCTATCAACAAAGTCCGCAACGAGAAGTTCGATCGGCTGATCGTGGAGAAAATCAATTCGGGAGAGATTGGGCGCGCAGTGGACGTGCGGGACAAACTGGCAGTGATCTGCAAGACACAAAAGCCGCTCAGGAGATTCACGGCTGGAGACTGCAACTTCGAGGAAGCTTATGGCTGGGCTGTCGAGGCGGGCGCCGACAGCACGCCCTACGCGAAGCTCGCAAAGTTCCGGAAATGGCTGGCCACCCAGGCAACCGAACAGGCTTTGGGTCGGACCGGTGGCGAGACGCGCAGGAAGATCGAATTCGAACTGAAGAAGCTGGGCCCGATCGTCGACAGACTGCGCAAGAAACTATCGAATTGAGGCTGGACTAAACCCGGTGAGGCGCAAGGCTTCGTCGTTTTGGCGCTTGACCTCTCTAGCTGTAATCCTGCAAAATGTAGTCTATCAGTGCAAAAAACGCAGCGATTAGATGCAATGAGCGGGACGATCATCGTAGACTGCCAAATTGGGAACTCGGCGGGGCGGCGGGTTCTATTGGGTTTTGCGCCCGCAAGCCTCCTTCATCGCCTGAGCTTTGCGGACATTCTGAACGAAGACACCGGGCAAGGATATCAGCGCCGCTTCAACGCAAAGCACAGCCAGGACTTTCGAAGGTATATCCGGGAGCCAACCGCCGCCACCCTTCCGCTCACCTTCAATCTCCGACCAGATTGTGACGGTCGATGGCGTCTGGCGGAGCAGGACTGCGGCCGTGCTCAACTGATAATCGAAAAGGGTGCCGGCAAGATCATGGCGCAGGTGGACTGCCAGCATCGTCTTGGCTACTTGGGGGATTTAGATATTCCGCTTCCCTTCATGTGTTTCCTGGGGTTGGACGTCGCCGAAGAGATGGAGGTGTTCAACATCATCAACAGTAAAGCAAAGGGCTTGAGCACGAGCCTGCTTGACTTTCATGACGCGCAACTGTCACACGACCTCGCGAAGGAACGGCCGGAGATCTTTATTGCACTCTATCTGAATTCCGAGGCTACCTCACCTTGGCATCGCCAGCTCGACTTAGGAGGCACTACCACATCCGGCCTGGGAAGGCGAGCCTCCCTTCGGACGATGCAGAAGGCAATCAAGCGCTTTCTCAGCGCGACCCGAATTCTTGACAAGCATCCGCCCGAATGTGCGGCCGCCGCGGTCCTGGGCTTCTGGCAGGCGGTCTCGGAAATACTCCCCGAGCAATGGGCCATGCCACGCAAGCACATCCTCAACAAAGGCGTCGGTGTTTATGCATTGATGGACATCGCAGCTGACATTTATTGCGAAGCTGGGGACAATTTTCGAGTAGACCGCCGGCTTTTCGTAAACGCGCTTCTGGACTTTGCGGGGCAGGTCGATTGGTCGAGCAATGGACCGCTTAAGGGCCTCGGTGGTGAAGTCGGTGCCCGCGAGGCAGCGGAGTATCTAAGGAACATACGTCGGGCCGCTCGCCTAAAGGCTGGCTGACATGGCGAACAAGAATATCCTCCTGATCGAACCAGGATACCGGAATAAGTACCCGCCGCTTGGGCTGATGAAGATTGCCCAGTATCACGGGCCAAAAGGAATGGGAGACAGGGTTCGCTTCATCAAGGGCGAGGACCGCTCGGTTCTGGCGCAGGCATGGGATCGGGTCTATGTCACCACGTTGTTTTCCTTCGAATACCGCAAGACCTCACAGGCAATCGATTTCGCTCTCGAAGTCGTCAACGGCCAAGCCGACAAGATCTTTGTAGGTGGCATCGCCGCATCTCTTATGAACGAGCGGTTTCGTTGTGAGCAGCGCTGGCAGGGAATTCGGTTCATCAAGGGGCTCTTGTCGGCACCACCGGCTGTAGCGCTACAGCTCGACGAGTTCGCTGAGGAGTTTTATTCCGATGACATCAACGGCAGGCCGATCGAAGATCTGGTTCCCGACTACAGTATTCTCGAACAGGTCGACTACAGCTATCCCGTCCACGATGCCTACTTCGGTTACACCTCACGCGGATGCATCCGGAAGTGCCACTTCTGCGGCGTTCCGACACTGGAAGGCCCCCAACGGGACACAGAGTCTCTGACCCGGCTCGTGACTGATATCGATAAGCTCTACGGTCCCAAGAAGGACTTGATACTCATGGACAACAATGTTGTTGCGAGCCCTCGGTTTAAGGAGATAATCGCCGAGATCCGCGGTCTCGGCTTCGTCCCGGGCGCCAAGCTGGCGCGGGGCGGCACCCAAGTGCAGCGCCGGGTCGATTTCAACCAAGGTGTGGACGCCCGGATCCTCTGCAGGGACCCCGTGTACCTGCGGGAGATGGCCACCATTTGCATCAAGCCGTTGAGGATTGCGTTCGACCATCTGGGCCTAAGGAGACCCTATGAAAAGGCCGTGCGCTACGCGGCCTTACACGGTCTGACAAAGCTGTCCAACTACATGCTCTACAATTTCCATGATGGGCCCGCTGACCTCTTTGCACGTATGCGTCTCAACGTGGCGCTGAACGAGGAGTTGAACATCCGCATATGGTCATTTCCGATGCGCTACCAACCGACGGACCGCCCCGACCGTGGGCACGTAGGCGCAAAGTGGTCACGCTACCATCTCAGGTCAATGCAGATCATTCTCCAGGCAACCCATGGGGTAGTCAGTGGCGCACCAAGCTTCTTCCGCCGCGCCTTTGGCGATACCCTGGAAGAGTTCGAACGAATTCTCCTTCTTCCCCATGACTTCATTTTTAACCGTGAGTGGTTTGAGATCCGGGATCCAAGGGAACGTCTGTCGGCGTTTCAGGTGGAATTCGGGATGCTTGACAGCGAAGAGCGAGCCGAGCTCACAGCATTGTTGTCCTCATGCGACCCCAAAGCGTTTGCCGACTTGCCGCAGATGGCGAGCACCAAGAGGCTAAGGCGCGTTCTTCCTTTTTATGTCCCTCTACCTGCAGAAGAGCGCCGCGCGATCTGGGCTGAGCAGCGGACGCTCGAGCACGACGACTCTGCTTTAGAGGTGGGACTGGCCCAAGATGAGCGAGTCGAGGACGCGGGACTGGAGCCCGAGGACGATCCTCCCTCGGCATTGCAAGTCATCCAATCGAAAAGGGTTGTTGCATGAGCTTGATAGAGGTCGCTCGGCGGGCAGGACCGCCAAGCAGCGATTTTCGCACCAGCCAGAAGTTTTCGGACATCATTATAGGGCCCGACATCCTTGAGCTCCTGTCGAGCGCAATGTACGTCGATCCGATTACGATATACCGGGAATATGTACAGAACGCTGCGGATGCGATCGATGCGGCCCGGAATGAAGGCATCCTGGCGCCCGATCAGCCTGGGCGGGTAAACATCGGCATGGACGCACAGGCCCGGTCGGTTCGCATCAGAGATAATGGATGCGGCATTCCCTCCGACGTGTTCAGCCGACGTTTGCTTGCGCTTGGCGGCAGCGAAAAACGCGGCACGTCTGCGCGGGGATTCCGCGGTGTCGGTCGCCTTGCGGGTCTAGCCTATGCTCGGGAAGTCATCTTCCGAACAAGCGCAGCAGGCGAAACCATAACGTCCGAGTTGCGTTGGGACTGCCGCAGGCTCAAGGCCGCGCTTCTCGCGCCGGATAATGTCGGAAGCGCTACCGATGTGATACGGTCGGTGACTTTGCACGAACAACGGGAAAGCACGGATGCAGATGAGCACTTCTTCGAAGTGGAGCTCAAGGGCGTCGTGCGCCTCAGTAAAGACCAGTTGACCAGCCCCTCTGCGGTCGGCGCATATCTGAGCCAGGTCGCGCCCGTACCCTTCGCACCGGACTTTCGTTTCGGCACCGAGATCACAACAGCACTTTCTAGGCACATGGACACGGGAACGCTGCTGATCCACATAAACGGCGCGGCGGAGCCGATATATCGCCCGCATCGAGACCGTTTCGTTTGCGATGAGAAGCGCCAAGTGGCCTTCGAGAGCGTCGATGTCGTGGAACTTCCCGGAATTGATGGCAATGTAGCCGCAGTCGCTTGGGTTCTCCATCACGAATATGAAGGCGCCTTACCGGTCGATGCGATGGTGAAGGGCTTACGGGTCCGGTCCGGGAATATTCAGGTGGGCGGTCATGCCCTTTTGGAAGACCTTTTCTCGGAAACGCGGTTCAACGCTTGGGCAGTGGGTGAAGTTCATGTGCTCGACAGTCGTATCGTTCCAAACGGGAGGCGAGATCATCTTGAGCAGAACGCACACTACAACAACCTCCTGAATCACCTTGTGCCGACGGCCCGCGCCATTGCACGCAGGTGCCGAACGAGTTCCGTCCGACGCAAATGGGAACGGGAGTTTGAGATCCATGCTCGGATCGCGGAAGAGAAAATTGCAATTATTGAACAGCGAGGCATTGGCAAAGCCGAGCGAAAACGGATGGCGTTGGAAGTGGAAAAGCTACTCCTGAAAATGAGCAAGATCAATGACTCGAAGTTTCTTAATGAGCGCGTGGGTGGGCGTGGAACTCGGATCACATCTTTCCGTGCGAAGCTCTCGTCGCTATTGAACGACAAGGTGGTCTCTGCATCGCCCCTCGCACGACTTCCGGATAGGAAGCGGCGCAGCTATGAGCGTTTCTTCGAATTGATCTATGCATGTTCGACCAATCGCGTTGCAGCCAAGGCACTAATTGATCGTATCCTGATGCGACTCACTTAAGCACGGTGTTGAGCCCTTCTAAACCGAAGTTCCCCCCATTTTACCCCTGAAAAAGAGCCTTAAGCCACTTGTTTTCTTGGAGAAGCGGATGGAAGCGGGTGGATTGGTGTTCCCATGTATATGAATATTATTCTTCTTGACATGAAATCTCTATGTGATAGAATAGTCCCATGTACGTCGAATCCGTCCCCAACCGTAACTCGCCCCCCGCCATCCTCCTTCGCGAAGGCCGCCGCCAGGGCAAGAAGGTCCATAAACGCACCCTGGCCAATCTCACCTCTTGGCCCAAGGACAAGATCGAACGCCTCCGGCGCGTGCTCAAAGACGAACCCCTCGTCCATCCCGACCAACTCTTCGTCATTGAACGCTCCCTGCCTCACGGCCACGTCGAGCTTCTGCTGGAGGTCGTGCGCAAGCTGAAGCTTCCCTGGCTGATCGATCCCCGGCCCTCGCCCCAACGGGACCGGGTGCTGGCCATGATCCTGCAGCGCCTTCTCCATCCGGCCTCCAAGCTGGCCACCACCCGTTTGTGGCACGCCACCACCCTGGGGGAGGAACTCTCCCTTGAGGACAATGACGAGGACGATCTCTACGAGGCCATGGACTGGCTGCTGGAGCGCCAGGACCGCATTGAGCACAAGCTGGCCATGCGGCATCTGTCGGAAGGGGACCCGGTGCTCTATGACGTCAGCAGCAGCTACTACGAAGGGGAGAGCTGTCCCCTGATGCAGTTCGGCCACAACCGGGACGGCAAGAAGGGCCGGCCCATTGTGGTCTACGGGGTGCTGGCCGATGGGAGGGGGAGGCCGGTGGCGGTGGAGGCCTATGCGGGCAACACGGGGGACCCGACCACGGTGGGGGACCAGGTGGAGAAGGTGCGGGAACGGTTCGGCCTGGAGCGGGTGGTGCTGGTGGGGGACCGCGGGCTGCTGACCGAGACGCAGATCAGGCATCTGAAGAGCTATCCGGGAGTGGGGTGGATCTCGGCACTGCGGCATGGGCAGATTCGGCGTTTGGTGGAGAGCGAGGCGGTGCAACTGTCCTTGTTCGATCAGCGCCACCTGGCCGAAGTCCGCAGTCCCCACTATCCGGGGGAGCGGCTCATTGTTTGTCACAACCCGATTCTGGCCGAGCACCGGCGCCGGAAGCGGAAGGCGTTGCTGGAGGCGACCGAAGAGGCGCTGGAGAGGATCGCCCGCCAGGTGGCCAGACGGACGCGCACGCCTCTGACGGCGACCGAGATCGCCGAGAAGGTGGGCCGGGTGAAGAACCGCTACAAGCTGGCCAAGCACTTTCGCACCGAGATCGCCGACGGGTCCTTCCACTATGAGCGGCGCACCGACGCCATCCTGCGGGAGGCGCAGTTGGACGGGTTCTATATCCTGCGGACCAGCGAAGGGGCTGATCGACTGGGGGCGGCCGAGGTGGTGCGCCGCTACAAGGACCTGACGCAAGTGGAGCGGGCCTTCCGCTCCCTGAAGACCGTCCACCTCGAGATCCGACCCATCCGACATCGGGTGGAGAGCCGGGTGCGGGCGCATCTGTTCCTGTGCCTGCTGGCCTATTACGTACAGTGGCATCTGCGCCAGGCCGTGGCGCCGTTGCTGTTCGATGACGAGGAGCTGGAAACGGAGAGGGCGCGGCGGGACCCGGTGCTTGCGGCCCAGCCGTCGGAGTCAGCCAAACGGAAGAAGAGGAAGCGCCTTACCGAGGACGGGTTGCCCCTGCACAGTCTGGAGACACTGATGACAGCCATGGGGACGCGGGCCCGCCACCAATGCCGATTGCCCTCGGAACCGGATGCGCCTTGCGTCCAGCGAGTGACCGAGCCGACCCCGCTGCAGCGGCGGGCCCTGGAGTTGGTCAGGATGTTCCCAGGCAAGATCCCCTGAGATTCCAGGTTGATGATTGAAGATAAAGGGGTTATCTTGTCAGTGGGTCGGGAACTTCGGTCTAAATCACAATCCTTTCTATCCCATCGAGGCTGATCTCCTCAGAGGCGGCAGCCTTTTCGCCCTCGTTGGCCCGACACGCTCCGAATCCGTGAAAATCCCAGGTGCTTGGGTCTCCGACTCCGAGAAAAGGCCTTAGAGCGCCTTCAACAGCCTCTTTTCCCCGCGCGGTCGCTCCGAATGCTGCCGATCGGGTCATAGTCTTCGGTTCTCCACAGGCTGCGAAAAAAGCGGAAGGTCTCTGAGAGGAACATCGCCACTGTGGCCGTTTTCGGGGTTGTGGTATGCCAGGGACCTGGGAAATGCAACCTACCCGGCACAACCCACGAATATAGGGGGTATCACGATAATGGCTTAACGCATTTAGGACGCAATGCGGATCATTTCGGTTGTTACGGAGAAGAAGTTAATCGAGATTCTGGCACCAAATTACTAGCTACTGAGATGAATTCGAGGCCTCCGAAGAAATTATGGAGGCCTTCAGGGGCGAGTTGGCAAAGGGGCCGGCACAGGTCCCGGCGACTTGGGCGACTTGGGCCTTCCAGCTGTGGCCTACGAAAGAGGCTTCTGGAATTGACTTCCGACTAGATTAAGGAATCTACTGGAGTACCGATCAATGAATCGCGACATGGAGTACTTGGAGGCGAAGCTACAGATTCGTTGAGGTCAAGACGCTAAAATAGGATATGCCGAACTAAAATGAGACGTTGGGACGTTGGGGCAAGGGGCAAGAATACTTGCAGGAAACTGAACTAAAAGAGGAGACGACATGGCGTTGACTATTCAAACTCAAGAGTTTGCAGACATCATGGCCAAGCTGAAACAGATTGAGACACTCGTAAATTGCGGCACTCAGAGTACTCGGGATAGCCTTGAAAAGGCAGGGCAGCGATTCACAATCGGCGAGAAAATGATCTTGTTGATGCTCTGCGACCTATATGAGCGCCTTGACGTAAAACGTGACGATGTGGAGTGTGACGTCGACCCCGAGTTCGTCAGGGTGGTCATGGGAGCGGGCCACTATTGGGCGCTGAGCCGGAAAAACGATGCTTTCGTTGACCGCTACGTGAGCGACAGGGTTGCTTCCGAGGCCTCCCACATTATGGGTATGTGGCAAGTTCTCGAAGTGGCTTACGGACGCCTATCGGAGGAGGACCAGGCAATCGTTGATAAAGAGACGACAGGCCCGGTGCGTTTCTGGGGATTCTACGCAAACGACGAAATTGATCACCTGAGTGTTGCTCACATTATGATTGAGAAGTTGGGAATGTTTCCCGAGTTCAAGGACAGGGATCTTGATTCTCACATGCCCGGTGGCCTTGGAGCTCAGAAAAGGATGCTTGAAGTCTTTGACAAATTCATCATGAAGGGCCACAGAAACTTCACGGCCTCAGACCTAATTACAATCTTGAAGGAGGCAGTTCACCCAGATAACAGGTAAAGCGTACCGCGTCACTGCCGCGGATTTGGCGGTGGAGTAGGTTGCGGCGGTTCGGGCGGCGGCGGAGGCGGCGCTGGTGGCGGTGGAACTGGTGGCCAATCTTCTTTGATTTCTTCTCGTCTACGCAATGGTGGTTGCCGTCTGTTCTATTTCTGGGTGCATGGAGCAAACCTGTCGGTGCCAATAGGCAATTAGCTTCTGCCGACGGGGAGCCTGTACGCCCTCGTCGGACAGTAATCTAGCTTGCTGCTGCAATCTCAAGAGTGTGCGCTCAGCAGTTTCCTCATACCAGCGGTTCCAGAGCCGCTCGTAATCGTCAGCCACTTGGGACCATGAATGACGCAATCGAGACATCCTGGCCACGTTTTCGTCTAAAGAAAATCCGATAGAGTATCCTGAAGTCGCTGCAATAATCAGATTGAGAGCGGCGAAAATGTACTGACCATCTGCCCCTCTCACCACAAGAGCAACAGCGATGCTGGACAAGAGGAACGAAGAACCCGTGAGAACCTTTTTCAATCGGGTATAGCGGCTGGCCAAGTCACCGTAATAATAGGAGCGAACTTGAGCCTTAAACATTGAGTTCCACACCTCATCTACCTGCGATTTGGTGAGCACCTCAACCCTCCCTAACTGACGATTTTCCCCACTACTGTATAGTACCACAATAACTAAAATATATCTTTGTCGGTGGAGAGTGTGTTACTACCATACTCCTCCTTGCGTTGTCACGTTATTGACAAATACAAATCTGCACTATCAGAGGGCGCAGCCCTCGCCGTTGTGGTTCAGGTTGGGCCCTGGAATCCACATTGGACGTGGGTTGGCACGGATTCCCCAAATCCTCTGCGGTAAAGCGCCATACTGCGCCGACTCCGTGCGTCCCCGCCGCGCACTGCACGTCGTGGTGCCGCACGGGAGGGGGAGATGGTGGAGGGAGCGACTCCAGGTTTTTTGGCGCTGGTGCGCCACCGGGCAGGGGGACGTGGCGCACGCCAAAATTCACAATTTCCCCTCCCCTGTGTGGGTTGCTCCCTACACAGTGCCCCCCTGGCGGGAAGGGTGTCGAGTCTGCCAAGAAGGCGACCGCGAAAAACAGAAGAACACAAATGGCCAAGACTCAGACAGAGAGAGACAAGCCTGGGTGATGTACACCACTTGATAGCTCCGATCCGCAACACGGGTAGCTTGCCACTCCATCTGACGCCCGCGGACTTCCCGAATCGCGCGTTGACACCCCAATCAACCTTTCCTTGGGTAACTGTTCGGTCAGGCCGTGATGGCTTGGATCCGGACAAGGTTGGAAATGCCTGCAATCACGGGCCATCCGGCGGTTCTGCTCGCTGCGCCTCCCCCGGATTGCGGATGGACTCCACGGCTTGGCCGAACAGTTACCGGTCCGCCAACATCCTGGAGCGTCCAGTGGGTTCCTTTTCAAAAAGAGGGATATAATAAGGGAACTGCAGCGGACTGATTCTAATTAAGTCTTTTATGAACAGTATTTTACAACCAGGAGATTGCAGGTCGCGCAGCAACCTCCCGTCCTGATTATCCTGTGCATCCTGTGCATCGATGTTGAATGGACGGTCCTTCTCAATGGATCTGCCACGTCGCGTGGGCGGGCACGCCCCAGCGCACCATCCGGGGGCCTTCAACCCATGAGTCTGCGCACCAACGGATGCCCATCGGTATTCGTGTCTATTTGTGTTCATTCGTGGTTCGTCTTTATTGACGATTGCCCTTTTTCCTCGAATGATCCGTCCGGTCGGATGGGTGGCGGCCCAACTAACCTCGCTTCGGCCGGGAGAGCACCTGCAAGGCCGCCTTGATCAGCGCCTCCATGCCGCCCTCTGCCGGGGCCTCGCGGGCGGCTTCCTGAAAAGCTCTCAGGGCCGTGGGCTTGGGGTAGCCCAGGTTCACCAGGGCCGAGACCACGTCTTCCTGCAGGGAGGAGTGTCCCGGCGCCTGCGGGCGGGGTTCATCCGGGGCGGTCCGGGCCAGCTTGTCCCTGAGCTCCACCACCAGCCTCTCGGCGGTCTTCTTCCCCACTCCCGGGATCAGGCACAGCCGGGTCGCGTTGCTCTGGCGGATGGCCGGGATCAGCTCCTCCACGCTCATCCCCGAAAGAATGGTCAGGGCCAGCCGGGGACCGACGCCCGAAACGGAGGTCAGGTGCTCGAAGGCCGACTTCTCCTTCCGGCTCTTGAAACCGAAAAGCTGGAGGGTGTCCTCGCGAACGTGGGTATGGATGCGAAGCTGAACCGAGGACCCGAGCTCGCCCAACTCGTAAAAGGTGGAGAGGGGAACGTGGACCTCGTAGCCTACGCCGTTGACGTCGATGACGACCTGCTGGGGTTCCTTGGAACGGAGCGTGCCCGAGAGGTGAGCGATCATGGGCGGGGGTGGGACTATTCCGACAGATGCACCTGGTCGATGACGCCGACCACGGCCATGTCGATGGGAGAGAAGGGCTTCCCTACCGACGTCATGGCCGACCAGCCCTCCCGGGCAACCAGCACCTCGTCTCCCACCCCGGCATCCACCGCATCCACCGCCAGGTAGGGCGCGCCTCTCTCGCTGCCGTCCAGGTCGAGCATCTGCACGTAGAGGATCTTCTGTCCCTCGTGGGAGGCGTGCTTGCGGGTGGCGACGACTTCGCCGATGACTTTGCCGATCAGCATGGTGGCCGGACCGCCGCTTCAGGGTTCAATCGATGGTTACCGAGTCGACGATGCCGACGATGGCGCATTCGGTCGGCACGACATGATGGGGATGCCAAGCCAGGGAAGCTTCTCGGCCGCGGCACCAGTAGATGGTCTCTCCTGCGCCCGCGCCGACCGCATCTACTCCGACCAGGGCTCTTCCGCGGTCTTGCCCCTGCTTGTCCAGGGGTTGAATCAGGAGCAGCGTCCTGCCCTCCAGCGCGTCGTCCTTGCGGGTGGCCACCACTGTTCCGACCACGCGGCCCAGTTGCATTGCGGGGCTCCTCCTAGCTGTTCACTTCCACGGAGTCGACGATGCCGACGATGGCCGTGTCCACCGGACAATCCCTGCAGCCCCCGGCCATGCGGGCGGAACTCCCCGAGACCAGCAGCACCTTTTCCTTGAAACCGGCGCTCACGGTATCCACGGCCACCAGGTAGCCGGCCTGATCCTTGCCGGAGGGATCGATGGTCCGCACCACAAGCAGCTTCTTGCCCTCCAGACGCGGGTCCTTGCGGGTGGCGACAACGGTTCCGACAACCCGACCTAAAAGCATGGGGCACCCTCAGGGACTGGACCGCCGGTCCCGGCTCAGCCCTCCTCGACCCAATCGGGCTACTCCCCCGCTTTGCCGATGGGGAGGACTTCCTCCAGGTTGGCATGGGGCCTGGGGATCACGTGAACGCTGACCAGTTCTCCGACCCGGCGGGCAGCGGCGGCCCCGGCGTCGGTGGCCGCCTTGACCGCGGCCACGTCCCCGCGCACGATGGATGTCACGTACCCGGACCCGATCTTCTCCCACCCCACCAGGGTCACCTTGGCTGCCTTGACCATGGCGTCCGACGCCTCGATCATGGCCACCAGCCCGCGCGTCTCGATCATTCCTAGAGCTTCACCCATCTTCCCGTCCTTTCCATGGTGATCTGTCGACAAGCCAGTTGCTGCGAACGACCCGGTCCGAGTCCGCCGAGCTCACCGGGAACCCTCCCCCGGCCGCTCCACGGAAACAAACCCGAACCCGCCCTTCTCGCCGGGGACTGCACCCATCGCCAGTGCGCAGCCCGGCCGGTGCGGGTTACCTCCCTTTTTGCAGAGACATCAACGCCGATTGGATAATATCGACCAGTTGACTTCGGGTCAACGTTATCCTTGGCTCGGACGCTTCCTCGCCCAGGGTGGGACACCCCTGCCCCACCGGCGAGGGGCCCTGGATCCCGTACTTTTCCCGGGCAACCAGGAGCTTGTCCACGTCTTCGCCGCTGAGCAGCGTTTCCCGGCCCAGCACCTTGGTGGCCAGGCTGATGCGGGCGAAGTGCTCCACCGTTTCCATCTTGGCGTGAGCCAGGAAGAGATCGCTGCCGTAGGTGACCACGCCGTGATTGGCCAGCAGCAAGGCGTCGTGGCGGGGGACGTAGTCCCGAATGGCATCGGTCAGCTCGGAAGTCCCGGTGGTTCCGTAGCGGGTGAGCGGGATGCAGCCCAGGACCAGCACCACCTCTGCCAGGATGGCCTTGGTCAGGGGGACGCCGGCGGCGGCGTAGCCGGTGGCGCAGGGGGGATGGGCGTGCACCACCGCCTGAACGTCGGAACGAAGCTGATAGATCAGCAGGTGCATGGCGATTTCCGAGGAGACCTTGCGCTTGCCCTCCACGGCCCGCCCATCGGGATCGACGATGACCAGGTCCTCCTCGGCCATGAAGCCCTTGCTCATGGCCGTGGGGGTGGCCAGCACGTTGCCGTCTTCCAGGCGCACGCTGATGTTGCCGTCGAAGGCCGCCACGTAGCCGAGCTGGTAGATGCGTCTGCCGATCTCGACAATGTCCTTGCGGTGTTGCTCGGGAGTCTTTGTCATCTGAGACAGAACACTGGCCCCTGTCGCCGGGCGCCCGGTCAGGAGGGAGAAGGGCCGTCGAGACCCGAGTCGGACAGGAAGTAGGACAGGCTCTCGAAGGAGATGGCCAGATCCATGGTCTTGAGCTGCACCCCCGGTCGGGTATTGGGTCGCACCGGCGCAAAGTTGAGAATGGCGCTGATTCCGGCCGCGGTCAATCGGTCGACCACTTCCTGGGCGTTTTCCGCCGGCACCGCCACCACGCCGATGACGATCCGCTCGCTGGCGACCACCTCATCGAGCTCGTCGATGTGGTGGACCACAACGCCACTGCGGGAGGTGATCCCCAGGCGGGAGGCCTCCTTGTCGAAAAGGGCCGCCACCTGAAAACATTCGTGCTCGAACCCCCGGTAGTTGGCCAGGGCCATCCCCAGGTTGCCGGCGCCCACGATGCCGATCCTGTGCTGCCTGTCCAGCCCGAGGATCTGGTTGAGATGGGCCTGCAGCTCGGTCACGTTGTAGCCGACGCCCCGCACCCCGAATTCGCCGAAATAGGTCAGGTCCTTGCGGATCTGGGCCGAGTTCAACTGGAACTGTTCGGCCAGGGCCTGGGAAGACGTGGTGGTCACCCCGGATACCGCCAGCAGATTCAGGCACCTGAGATAGATGGAGAGGCGGTTGATGGTGAATTCGGAGATTTTTTCTGTCTTCATGCGCCGGGTTGGCTATAGTACTCTCAAGCCGGGGCGGGCACCCTGTCGGGTCGGCCGAAAGTGGCGTTCAGTATACCATCATGAAAGACCATTTCGTCAGCGACCTCGAACCCAACCAGAACGTCACCACCACCTTCCTGGTGAAGGACAAGGAGGTCCGCACCGCCAAGAACGGCAACTCCTACCTCTCCTTGATCCTGGGCGACAAGAGCGGGAGCCTGGACGCCAAGATGTGGGACAACGTGGCCGAGGTGGAGCCCACCTTCGGCAGGGACGACTTCGTCAAGGTGAGGGGCCAGGTCCGGCTCTTCAACAACAGGCAGCAGCTCACCATTCACAGGATCCGGCGCTGTCAGGAATCGGAAGTCGACTTGGGGGACTATCTTCCCAAGACCACCAGGGACGTGGAGCAGATGTTCGCCGACCTGCTGGCTCTGGTGAGCCGGATCGGGAATCCCCACCTCAGGGAGCTTCTCGAAAATCTGCTGAACGACTCGGAGTTCGCCGCCAGGTTCAAACAGGCGCCCGCAGCCAAGTCCCTCCATCACGCCCGGCTGGGCGGCCTGCTCGAACACACCCTGTCGCTGTGCCGGCTCTGCCGGGGGATGGCCGAACACTACCCGGAACTCGACCTGGACCTTCTATTGACCGGAGCCGTCCTTCACGATATCGGCAAGACGGAAGAGTTGAGCTACAGCCGCAGTTTCGCCTACACCACCGAGGGTCAACTGCTCGGCCACATGATCCTGGAACTGGACCTCATCAATCGCAGGATGGCTGAAATCGAGGGCTTTCCTCCCCGGCTCAAGACTTTGGTCCAACACCTGGTCATCTCCCACCACGGCCAATACGAGTTCGGCAGCCCCAAGCTTCCCATGTTCCCCGAGTCGCTGGTGCTCCATTGCCTCGACAACCTGGACAGCAAGCTGGCCGCCATGCTGGATCTGATTGCCGGCGACACCAACCCCGACCCGGACTGGACCGCCTACAATCGAATGTTCGAACGCCCGCTCTTCAAAGGCTCGAAAACAAGATGAACCGCCCAGACAAGACGACTCGAGCCACCGCCGGAACCGGGCGCGATTCGGCCGGCGAAGGCTCACCGGCATCGGGAAGGCTCACCGCCGCCGAGCTGAAATGCATGAAGGCTCTCTGGTTCCAGGGAGCCACAACCGTGCGCGACGTCCATCGGGTCCTCCAGCCCGACCGCCCCCTGGCCTACACCACCGTGCTGACGGTCATGGACCGGCTGACCCGGAAGGGCTTCCTGGCTCGAACCCGGCGGGGCAGAGCCCACGCCTATCTCCCCCGATGCTCCTTCGAAGAGTCGCGCAGCCGCGCGGTGGCGGAATTGATCCGGACCTGGTTCGACGGATCGGACGACCAACTGGCGGCTTTTCTCACCGGTGCGCCGACGCAAGCCGAACCCGTCCTTTCCCGACCGAACGACAAGGTCGAGCCGGGGCCTCAATTGAACGAACACCTGCTTTGACCCGCCCTTGGCGGGCTTGCTCCGCCCCATGGGAGGGCGGAGCAGTTTCAACCTGGCGAGGATGCAACGTTCCGACTTCGAATACCCGCTGCCCAGCGACCGGATCGCTCTCTACCCCTCCGAAGAGCGTGACCAGTCCCGCCTCCTGCGGCTGGTTCGAGCCAGCGGTCGGATCTCCCACCACCGATTCACCGAGCTGCCCGAGCTGCTGACCCCCCGGGACCTGCTGGTTCTGAACGACACCAAGGTCTTCCCGGCCCGCCTGATCGGAAACCGGGCCGGCCTGACCAGCGACAAGCCGCCCCCGGGAGGGGTGCTGAAAGCCCCCATCGAAGTGCTGCTGGCGAGGCCCTTGGGCCAGGACACCTGGGAAGCGCTGGTCAAGCCGGGCCGCAGGATTCGGGTCGGCGAGCGCCTGCTGTTCGGCGGCGGCCAACTGAAGGCGGTGGTTGCGGGGCGGGGCGAACGGGGCTTGCGGGTGCTGCGCTTCGAATACGAGGGTGACTTCGACGGCATCGTGGACCGGCTGGGCCGCGTCCCCCTGCCCCCCTACATTCACCGGCCCGACGAACTCCACGACCGCGACCGCTACCAGACGGTGTATGCCCGCAAGCGGGGCGCCGTGGCCGCCCCGACGGCCGGACTGCACTTCACCCCCCGGGTCTTCGCCCATTTGAGCCGCAAGGGAGTTGCCCGCTGCGAGGTGACGCTGCACGTGGGTCTGGGCACCTTCCGGCCGGTGGCCAGCGAGCGCATCGAAGACCACCGCATGGAGACCGAGCCCTTTCAGATGACCCCCGAGGCGGCCCGGGCCATCTCGACAGCCGGCTCCGCCGGGCAGCGCATCGTGGCCGTGGGCACTACCGTGACCCGTGTTCTGGAATCGGCCTTCCGGGGAGCGGAACCCCGGCTTCGCGGCGAAACCGACCTGTTCATCCACCCCGGCTTCCGCTTTCGCAAGGTGGGAGCCCTGCTGACCAACTTCCACCTGCCGGGCTCCACCCTGCTCATGCTGGTGTGCGCCTTCGCCGGACGCGACCTGGTGTTCGAGGCCTACCGGGAAGCCCTCGAGAGGGACTACCGCTTCTACAGCTACGGGGACTGCATGCTGATCGAGTGAAGGAACGGGGACCGGCGGACGCGCTTCAGAGGTTCACGTAGTTGGGACCGCCGCCGCCCTCCGGAGGCACCCAGGTGATCACCTGGTAGGGATCCATGATGTCGCAGGTCTTGCAGTGGACGCAGTTGGAGGGATTGACCTGGAGCCGTCGCCCCTTGCCGTCCTCTCGGGGAACGAGCTCGTAGACGTTGGCCGGACAGAAATGCTGGCAGGGGCTTCCGAACTCCTGGGGGCACCGGTCCTGGCAGATCCGGGGGTCGCTGATTCGCAGGTGGGAGGGTTGGTCTTCCTCGTGCCTGGCGCCGGAATAGTAGACGTTGGTGAGCTTGTCGAAGGTGGTCTTGCCGTCGGCCGGCAGCGGACTCGGCGGAACCGCGCCGGCGCCGTGGTAGGCGGCGATGGGCCGCATTCGCCGGTGGCCGGGCCCACTCGGGAGCGGGTCCTTCCAGCCTCGTCCTCCGGTGGCCATCTGCAGCCCCGCCTGGAGCAGCCCCCAAACCAGGCCGTGCTCGAACCCCTGGTGGAAGTTGCGCACCCGGTAGAGCTCCCGCCCCGCCCAACTCTCGCCGAGGAGCCGGGGGTAACGGCCCAGCGTCCCTTCCGAAAAGTCATCCCTGAGCAGGGCCTCCAGAATGGTCTGGGCCGCCAGCATGCCCGACTTCATGGCCAGGTGGATACCCTTGAGCCGCATGGAATTCACCAGGCCCGCCGAATCGCCGATGAGCAGCCCGCCGTCGAAACAGCTCCGCGGCATGGCGTAATGGCCGCCCTCGGGCAGGGCCTTGGCTCCGTAGGCGGCCAGCCGGGCTCCCGCCAGCCGGGAGGCGATCAGAGGATGGGCCTTGAAGCGCTGGAACTGCCGGTGCGGGTCCAGGAACGGGTCCCTGTAGTCCAGACCCACCACCAGGCCCAGCGAGAGGGTGCGGCCCATGTGGTAGAGGAAGCCTCCCCCGAATTCCTCCTGGCGGAGGGGGTAGCCCAGGGTGTGGATCACCTGCCCCTTGTCCGGGGACTCCTCGGGGAGCTCCCAGACCTCCTTCAGGCCCACGGCATAGACCTGGGGGGCCTTGCCCCGGTCCAGCCCCAGGCGCTTCACCGCTTGCCCGGCCAGCGAGCCGTGCACCCCCTCCCCCAGCACCACCACCTTGGCCAGGACGTCGACGCCGGGTTCCCAGGAGGACTTGGGCCGGTTTGCCCGGTCGATGCCCTTGTCTCCGGTGCGCACGCCGATCAGCCGCTTGCCCTCGAACAGCAGCTCCGTCCCGGCGAACCCGGCGAAGACGTCCACCCCTCGGGCTTCCACCTGCTCCCCCAGCCACCTGACGAAGCGACTGAGCGAGATCAGGCTGTTGCCGTGGTTGTCGAGCGGAGGCGGCACCCAGGGAAGCCTGAACCGGTTCCCTGCAGTGAGGTAGTAGATGGAATCCCCGGAAACCGCCGGACCCAAGGGCGCATTTCGCTCCCGATAGTCGGGCACCAGCTCGGCCAGGGCAACGGGGTCCAGAATGGCCCCCGACAGGGTGTGGGCTCCCACCTCCCGGCCCTTCTCGATGAGGGCGATGCTGACCGACTCCAGCCGTTCGCCGGGAGGGGACTTCCGGTTGTGGGCCCGGATCAGATTGGCGAGGTGGAGGGCTCCGCTCAGACAGGCGGGACCGGCCCCCACGAAGAGAACATCGACTTCCAAACGCTCGCGGGGCTCACTCACGGCAAGGCTCTCTAGGGTGGGCATGTGGATGAGCGGAGTTTGTCCGTTGGATGGCCGATGGCCTGACTATAGCACAGGGCCGGAGCACTCTTGCCGGACGCCCCTGGAGAGGAGGAGGCCTCCGCCCGGATCAGGGCGGTCGCCAGGTCGGCTGCCGCCAGACTGTCCTGCCTTGAAAATCCAGGCCCCCGAGACTACACTGATCCCCTTTTGTGGAGAGCATCTCCCACCTGCCGGCCCGTTTCGCTTCGAAATTCAAGCCGGAGACTTTTCCACCGGTCAACTCGGAATCGCCACTGATTCGCCCGCCAGGGAGGGGACGGATTGCCAATGATTCGTGGGGAATGGCGTCAACAGGTCGTGGTTGCCTCAAAGGCCGTCCGGGACTCATGGACGGAACTCCTGGATCCTCCATCTTGGGGACGAGTCTTCGGACTCACATTCCTGGCCGTGTATTTCTACGTTTTCATGGAATGGCTTTTCCTTGTCACCAAGCCTTCTTTCATGTCTTCGCTGCCCTTGTCCGAGTCCCTGCTCATTCTCGCGGTTTCTTCCGGCCCAGTGCTGGTGGCGACGGCCGCACCCCTGGCGCCCTACTGGATGGTCGGAGCCTTGCTTGGCTACGGCTTCGGGTTGGCCGGCTTCCGGATTCCCGGCCTTTTTCGCGGTCTATGGGTTGCCGTGAGTCTCGTGCTTCCGGCAGGGGTGCTGGCTCTGGCCGCCTTTCTGATGGTCGACAACTTCACCTTGACGGTGCTGGGCTGGGGTATCCGGCACGTCGAGGCCAAGGGGTTGCTCGGGTATCAGGCGCTGCTCGTGTTGATTGCAGTGGCGGTCTACACCCTGACTTGGCAGGCAAAACAGGCTGTCTCACGCCACCGGCTCAGTCGTCCATTGGGCGTCGCCTGCGCCGCATTGGTTTCGATCACGTTGGTTGGGACCGTCTACGTGGGGACTCGCAAAGGATCAGCGCCCACACCGGTCGGCCCAGACCTGAAGAATCGAGCGCTGCCAAACATACTCCTGATCGTCGGAGACGGTGTCGAGGCCGAGCATATGTCGCTTTACGGTTACGATCGGGACACGACCCCATACCTGAGGAAGCTGTCCGAAAGATCGCTGCTTTGCGAGAACAACTTCCCCAACGCCGGACCCTCGGCCGCTTCCGTTGCTTCCATTCTGACGGGGAAGCTTCCCACCGAGACGCGCCTCATCTATCCGCCCGATATCCTGAGGGGAAAGGACGCCTACCAGCACCTGCCGGCAATCCTGAAAACCCTTGGATACCGCAGCGCAAACATAGGCCTCCGCTACTATGCCGATGCCTATGACCTCAACATGCGTCATTCCTTCGACTGGGCCAATGATCGTGAACTGAAAGGCTTCCTGCCGCCGGAGTGGTTCACTGGCCTGGTTGGACAGGGGTCCGCCTATTTCCTGACCCGGATTCGCGACCGGATCGAGAGTCGGCTCTTGCACGTCTCCGGCATCGCGCCGATGAGTGACGCATTCGATCGGCTTGTTCACGCCCCCTACCAGTCACGAGGCGATACGGAGCGAATCGTCCAACTCTGGAGGTGGCTGGACAAGGGGAAGGGGCCCTTTTTCGTCTACCTCCACTTGCTGGGGACTCATGGGCCGAAATTCAAGCTGGTCCGGCACGTTTTCTCCGAGGGCCAGACGCAGGACGAGACCTGGATGACGGACTTCTACGACGATGCCATATTGCAATTCGATGTCAACGTGAACAAGATCCTCCAGGGGCTGGCCGACCGAAACCAGTTGCAGGATACCATCGTGGTTGTCACCTCCGATCACGGCGTCAAGCACAGGAACAGGCAGCGAGTTCCTCTAATGTTCCACGTTCCTACCGATGAACGCAGGCGTCGAGTGTCTTCCAATACTCATAACCTGGATATTGCTCCTACCCTGCTCGACTACCTGGGGATGGATCGTCCGGGATGGATGACGGGGCAATCTTTGGTGGCGAGGGACCCGAATTCCGGGCGTACCATTTTCACTGCTGACCGAAGTCATGGTCAGGGAGTAGTATCCCGCAGGCAGATAGCCCCTTCCCACAATATTTCTCCATTCTTTTCGCTCGGCCGTCTGTCGATGATTCGATGTGACACTGTTTTCGAGTTCCGGTTGCGCAAGAATGTGGTCTTCGTGTCGAAGGTCAAGGGGCACACAAGACCTTGTCCGGATAGTCCGGCGCCGGCAGAGGCCATGCAGCAGATTGTCGATCACCTGGACCGCTACGGCTACGATACTTCTTTGTTGGACCTGTCCCGGGTGAGAGTATTCTTCCGCAAGGAGTAACTTCAGTCTCACTTTTCCAGTTGTGTACAGGAGTCACCCACGATTGAAAGAACCCTCGACAAGAAAGTGGTCGTAAGACTCGCCCCCGACCCAGGAACACGCTCCGACCCATGTACCGGTTGAAACAAGTATTGCCTCCCTCTCTGTTGGTTTCGGCCAATCTGTTTGTTTTCGGGACATTTGCCGTATACCGGGGAAACCTCGAGGAGTTCGAAGTAGGCTATTGGAGCCTCCTCCCCCTATTCGGTCTGTGCGGCCTTCTGCTTACGACTGCATTCCTTCTTGTCGGCTTCATGATTCCGAGCCGGGCCGTAGAGGGACTCGCGTGCGCAATCTTTTGCCTTGGATTGCTGCTCTGGGTTCAAGGAAGTTTTCTGGTGGGAACCTATGGAGTCTTCGATGGGAGAGAAATCGATTGGTCGCAGTTTGGCCTGAGAGGTTGGATGGATGGGTTGCTATGGGTCCTGGTCCTGGCAGCCGGCCTGCGTTTTTCACGCCACCTGATCAGGATCGCCTCACACGCCAGTTGGACGCTGATGGTTCTCCAAGCGGTCTCGATGTTGGCCTTGAGCCTCACTTCCGAAGGAGGACTATGGTGGAAGAAATACACCCTCCAGCACCAGGTTCCAACCGAGCTGCTGGGCTATTCCTCTTCGAAGAACATCGTTCACATTATTCTGGACAGCTTTCAAACCGATATTTTCCGTGAATTGGTGGCCGAGCAGCAACTGGAAGATGAGCTGGAGGGCTTTGTTCTGTTCGAAGAAAACATGGGGGTTGCTCCCTACACTTCGTTTTCGATTCCGGCCATCTTCTCCGGCCAGATCTATGACGGGAAACAGCCTCCCGGAAGCTACTACCGGGAATCGGTCCGGAAAGGCTTTCAGAACCGTCTATACGATGACGGATATAGAGTGAACCTGGTTCCCTTGGAATCCATGCGGGAAAGCAGGTACACGAACTACTACGACGTCCCAAGAGTTTACAAGGGTTCGCCGGAGGATGTGGTCCACCTCAGCGCCGCCCACCTCATGGATGTGGCGTTGTTTCGGCAACTTCCCCATTGGGCTCGCCAAGGAATCTACAACGACAACAACTGGTTGATCACACCGCTGGTGGCCGGACACAGGAATGTCTCTTCCTTCCAGAAAAAGGCGTTCTTCAACCATTACGCGGGGAATGTCTTTGTGGGCGATCCCCAACCGGCCTATCACTTCCTCCACCTCATTCCGCCGCATCCTCCCTATGTCACCTTGGCTGACGGAAGTTATGCCGGCCGGGTCCTTCCCACCACCAGGGAAAATTACCTGAACGAAGCGCGCGCCATCCTGAAGCTTTTTCTGAAGTTGCTGAATCGGCTCAAGGAATTGAACCTCTACGATTCATCCCTCATTGTTCTTCAGGGCGATCATGGCAGCCAGATTGCACCGGTCATCGATGGGAAAACGATCGAACCCTGCGTCCCCCGGCTCGCTGCCCTGCTAACGATGAAGCTTCCAGGAGGGTCTGGGGCCCTGACGGTTTCGAGGGCTCAAACGTCTCTCCTGGACATCCCGGCCACCATCATGAAGGCGAGTGGAGTCGATGGAAGGTTTCCCGGCCGGCCCCTTTTTGAAATCTCCCCGAGTGAGGCGCGAAGTCGTCCTTTCGTTACCTACCGCACGTCCAGGGGAGAGCCGGAGCTCACCAAGCACCTGATTGCAGGCAGCGTTTTCGATCCGGCGTCATGCCTCGACGGCGAGCCCGCCGCCCTATCGAGAAGCAGACCCCAGTACGAGTTCGGCGCCGACATCACCTTTGGCCTGTTGGGAAATGCAGACGATTTTATGGGTTTCGGTTGGAGCTCGCCGATGAGTAACGGCTGCTGGAACAACGGCCACCGCGCAAGCGTGAAGATCAGGTTGGCCGCCCCTGAAACGGATCTTCTCTTGAAGGCCGCTCTCAGGCCCTACATCAGAACGGAGGTCCCGGAACAAAAAATTCACGTCCTTGCCAATGGCACAGAGATCGATCTCTGGTCTGCCGGTAGACAGCAGATGCACCAGTTCCGAGCCGTAATTCCAAAGGCACTGATTGATTCTCCAGAGGTTGAGATCGGATTCCATCTTCCCAACGCGGTATCGCCCAGGTCGATTGGCGCCGGAGGCGACGAGAGAAAACTGGCCATATGGATGCGTTCCCTCAGCCTGCATCCCTGGCCGGGCTATCGGTACGGGACGGACATCCAATTCGGAAGGAATGGCAACGCCGAAGCCTTCATGGGCAGGGGGTGGAGCAAGACGGCGGAGGACGGCTACTGCTGGACCAGCGGATACCTCGCCCGCCTCCACATTCCAGCGCCCGTTCCTGAAAATGATCTCGTCCTCCAGGCAGTGCTCCGGCCCTTCTTGCAAGAAGGGCGGGCGCCCAAGCAGACCATCCGCGTCTTGGCCAACAGAAACAAGGTCGGTGACTGGACAGCCACCGAGAGTACAACTCACACTTTCCAGGCGACCATCCCAAAGGAACTGGTCGACTCCGGGGGAATCACGATCGAATTCGACTTGCCCGACGCCGTCTCCCCCAAATCCATCGGCGATGGAACGGATGTCAGAAGATTGGCCGCGGCCCTGGTGACCGTCAGCCTGGATGAGAAGGACGAGTAACCGGCTCGAATCGCCTTGTGGACGTCCATGGTTCGCTCGTCCACACCCCGGATGAGCAGTTCTTTCACAGTGGTTTTCTCTCCATTCGATACAGCGTCCTCTCCGTTTGTCTGATCTTGCTGACTTCCCTGATTTCGAAAAAGCGGCTGAAGGCCTGCTCGAAGGCCTCCTGGGTGTAGCCTGGAAAGATGTCCTCCCTCGAAGCCAGCAGCCTTTGCACCTGCGAGTCGGTCTTGGGGACGAACTCGATGATCAGTGAACGGCACAGTTCACCGAAAAAGCCGGCCAGACGGGACAATGGCAGGTTGTTGGCCATGGCCAGGTGGTGGATCAGAGCCAGGGCCAGGACCGCGTCGGGAGAGCCTCGTTCCAACAGCGACATGCGCTCGCGGCCGTGCCAACCCAGGTTGGGGCTGGGATTGGTCAAGTCGACCCAAAGGGGCAGGATGTGGGTATCCCCTTCCTGCCGGCAGGCCCGGTAGTTCCGCTCAACGCAGGCGGGATCCTGATCGAAGGCGATCGTGGTCATCCCGCGGCTCGCGGCCAAGCGGCTGAACAGTCCCGTGTTGGCGCCCAGGTCCCACACCACGTCGGGTTCGGGGTTGATTCGGTCCAGGTACTCGCCCACCAGTTGCTGCTTGTGCCGAAAGGCTTCACTGGTGTAGTTGGTGTCTTCATAGTAGGAGGCCCATTCCTGTCGGGGCGGGTTCCAACGGAGCGCCGCCACGCAGGATTCCAGGTTCTCGATCAAGCCCTGCAGCGCCCTGCGGCTGACGGACCGGCGGACTTGGCGCGCCGGCTTGCCGGCAAAGTGCGTCTGGGCCTTGGCGTGAAGATGAAGGTGGGTCAGCAGGGAAAACCGGAATCGGGTCTGTAAGGGCAGCAGCCGACTGGCCAGGTCCAAAGGAACCCCGTCCAGGTGAATCCGGAGCAACTGGCTGAGTCGAATATCGGAATAGCTGGCCAGCGCCAGAGGCGCCAGGAAATGCTGGCAGAATTGGCGATAGGCTGTCCAGGGCCGGCCTTCCGAGTACCTTTCAAAGGACAAGGTATCGATAAACAGGGGCTTCCCCTTGCGGAACTGGATATTGTAGGCGGTGCCGTCCTTGAGGGACATGCCATGTTCCAGGCTTCGCTTTTGAATGGCCAGCGTGGTCAGGGCGGCATCCTGGAGCTGGCTGAAGCTCCACTCGAAGGGATAGGAGATGAAGGGAAGCGGCTCCGGCCTGAGAATCTTGAAACATTCCAGCGCCTCCGCTGGCGGCAAGTCCACCTCTTCATGAGCCACCAGAAGCCCCGCATCCACCAGACTGGAACAGAGCCCCGAGTCCATGAAGTGGCTGAAATCTTCCCGATAACTGCGATTCACCTGCCGGTAGAGCACACCCCGGTAGCGAAACAGAAATCCACTGGGGTCGCGAAAGGAGGAAGACAGCGCTTCGATGGAGTCACTCATGTTCGGCCGGATCTCTTTTGCCGAACGGCGAGTATTCCTTGAGGAACGTCTTGATCCTTGCCCAATAGATCCTGAGGGAAACCAGGACCCCCAGCAGGCCCGCAATCACTACCTGAAGAATGTAGCTGCCTGTCCCGGGGTCGATGTAGGCGTAGGTCGGCGGCGGGAACAGGAGCCAATAGAGGGTCAGGAGCGCCCACCAAGTCGGACGCGGCCTCAAGGGCGACCGCCTGGGATCGCCTGGGTCCAACGCGTTGGCGGCATCTCTTTCGGACATCGGGGAAGTCCTTCCGTCCAATTTGGAATTAAGAATCTATCACGTAACGAACATGTTCTGCATGCAGCACTCCCAGGCGGATCTGGATCAGGCCCTGGAGAGGATTGGCGAAGCTCTGGTCGTGGTGGGCAAGGCGTTGGACGAGGGCGACCCGGTCAAGTACCTGGAGTGCCCCGTCAAGCAGTCGGGTTTTCGGCGGCTGGTTTAGCGAGGCGATGCCTAAGACCGGCAAGCAGTGCCCGCAACGAGATACCCACGAAGGGACACGAAGAAAACCTCAAGGAGAACCCCGCCAGCCCCTCTTTCTCACCAGGTGGGAAGGGAAGCCCCCGGCCTCAGATGCTGGGCATGGCCGGAACCACGTCCTCGGCCAGCAGCTTCATGGAACGGCGCCACTTGTCCCGGTCGTCCCAGTCCTTGGAGGTCATCAGCAGGGTCCCGAACCCACCGGTCACCTCCCAGACCTCCTCCAACTGACGAATGCAATCCTTGACGTTGCCCATGATGCAGAGGTGCTTCACGGCATATTCCGGGGTCACCTCCTCGTCGGGCACCTCGGGATCGTGCTTGGCCAGGTGTAGCATCTTGGCCGACTTCAACAGCCCCAGAAGGTACTCGAAGGAGCGGGCCACATTGCCGTTCATGAGGTGATCCCAGGCCTCGTCCCTGGATTCGCCCACGTAGACGCTGCGGGAGACTCTCCAGAGGTCGCGGCTGGGAGCCGGCCGGCCGGCGTCTTCGGCGCCGCGGCAGTAGTGGCGCCAGTGCTCAGCCGCCGTGGTGTCCGGAATCAGGTTGGTGCTGAGCGGGAGATAGCCGCGCTGGCCGGCCATGAAGGCGGCCCGCGAGTCTCCTCGCACGATGCTCATGCCGATGGGAGGATGGGGCTTCTGGTAGGGCTGCAGAATGGTCCCGATCCCCAGCTCCTGCCGGGGGCTCTGAATCCTGATGCGCCAGAACTTCCCCTGAAAGTCGAAGGGGACCTCCGTTTGCCAGAGCTTGAGGATCATGTCGATGCCCTCGAGCGTCATCAGGCCCTGGGTCTGGGGGTCGGGCAGGTCGAACAGCTCCCAGTCGGTGGGCACGCCCCCCTGACCGAAGCCGCAATTGAGCCGTCCCTTGGAGAGATGATCCAGCATCGAAAGGCGGATGGCGATGTTGGCGGGGTGGTGCTGGGGAATGATGGAAACCCCGGTCCCCAACCGGATCTTGCTGGTGAGGGGCAGAATGTGGGCGATGAACAGATCGTTGGAGGGAATGGGTTCCCAGGCCAGCGTGTGGTGCTGGCCGATCCAGGCCTCGGTGAAACCCAGGGCTTCGGCCAGCAGAACGTAGTCCACGTCCTCCTGGAAGCACTCGGTCCGGGATTTCTCCGGAGGATGCAGCGGCATCATGAAAGTTCCCAGCTTCATGGAGCGAGACCTCCTGTGGGTCCGGTTTCGGACGGGTTCAACCAGGCAACTGAGACCCCGGGCGGGCCTTCATGAGACGCACTTCCCGCCGCCTGATGGTGGGTCGAATCCTGCCTACGATCTCGAGCCACTCCGGGCTGCCGTAGTAGGCGTCGATGGCCTTCTGGCGCTGTTTCAGGGAAGCAAAGGAACGCATCCAGATGAACTCGTCCTCCCGTTCCAGGTTCTCCCAGGCCGTGACGAAAGTGACGCCGTACTTCTCCATAAAGGTGCGAGCCACCTTGAAGTACCTCAGGAAGGTGGGCTTGCGCCCCGGGTGAAAGCGGTAGATTCTGAGTTCGTAGATCATGCCGGGGTTCCTTTGGCCTTCCGCAGCAAGTCAACAAGCTTCCCAAACGCAACCGTTGCGACCCGGTGCGGGTGCTTGACCCTCTTCGAATGGTGCTTGGGCAGCGAATTATGTTCCCCCGCCAAGGAGGTGTCAAGGGAGGGAAGGCCGCCAGGGCGATCCCACGTTGAATCCCTTTTCCCTGACGCAAGGTCCTGCTTCCCTAGTGCAGGTAGGGCGAGGAGGCCTCGGCCGCCTTGAGACCGGCCGGCGTCAGCAACGGCTCCAGCGCCTGGCCGGTATGGGAGCCGGGAACCCGGGCCACCTCTTCCGGAGTCCCCTGGGCGACGATCCGTCCGCCCTGTTCGCCGCCCTCCGGACCCAGGTCGATGATCCAGTCAGCCGTCTTGATGACGTCGATCTGGTGCTCGATGACGATCACGGTGTTGCCCCGATCGGTCAAGCGGTGGAGCACCTCCAGCAGCCTCTTGACGTCCTCGAAGTGCAAGCCGGTGGTGGGTTCGTCCAGGATATAGAGGGTTCGCCCCGTCGCCCTTCGACTCAGCTCCCGAGCCAGCTTGATCCTCTGGGCCTCGCCTCCGGACAGGGTGGTCGCCGACTGTCCCAGGTGGACATAACCCAGTCCGACCTCGCTCAGCGTCTGAAGCTTCATGCGGATGGAGGGGACGTTGGCCAGGATTTCGAGCGCTTCGTCCACCGAGCTTTCCAGCACATCGGCAATGGAGCGGCCCTTGTAGCGGACGTTCAGGGTCTCGCGGTTGTAGCGGCGGCCCCGGCAGAGGTCGCACTGGACGTAGACATCGGGAAGAAAGCTCATCTCGATGCGTCTCAGCCCGTCCCCCTGACAAGCCTCGCAGCGCCCTCCCTTGACGTTGAAGCTGAAACGGCCCGGCTTGTAGCCGCGCTCGCGTGATTCCGGCAGCGAGGCGTAGAGCTCGCGGATGGCTGTAAACAGACCGGTATAGGTGGCGGGATTCGAGCGGGGCGACCGCCCGATGGGTTGCTGGTCGATCTCGATGACCTTGTCGATCTGATCAGCGCCGGAAAGACTGCGGTGCCGGCCGGGCTCGGCCAGCGAACCGTACAGCCGCCGGGCCAGGGCGCGGTAGAGGATGTCATTGATCAGAGAGGATTTGCCGGAACCGGAGACCCCGGAGACGACCGTGAACAGACCCAGGGGAAAGCGCACGTTGATCCCCTTCAGATTGTTCTGGCGGGCGCCCCGGATCACCACGGCCTTGCCGTCGCCCTTGCGCCGCTGGCCGGGAACCGGAATCTCCAGCTCTCCTGAGATGTAGCGTCCGGTCAGGGAACGGGGATTGTGCGATATCTCTGCGGCAGTGCCCTTGGCAATCAGATCGCCTCCGGCCTTGCCGGCTCCCGCGCCCAGATCGACCACGAAATCGGCCAGGCGGATGGTGTCCTCGTCATGCTCGACCACCAGCACCGTATTGCCCAGGTCCCTGAGTTGCTGCAGCATTTTCAGCAGTCGCCGGTTGTCGCGATGGTGCAACCCGATGGAGGGCTCGTCCAGGACGTAGAGCACCCCTCGAAGCCTGGACCCGATCTGGGTGGCCAGCCGGATCCTCTGAGCTTCTCCTCCGGAAAGGGTCGAGGCCGAACGGTCGAGACTCAGATACTCCAGACCCACCGCGCACAGGAACTCGATGCGGTCGATCACCTCCTGAACCACCCGTCCGGCCACTGTTTCTTCCCGCGGGGTCAGCTCGAGGCTGCGGATCACCTGCAGGGTGTTCCCCAGCGGAAAAGCCGTCAGGTCCGCAATGGACAGCCGGGCCACCTGGATGGCCAGGCTCTCGGGCCGCAGTCGCCGGCCCCCGCAGGCCGAGCAGGGTCTGGGGGCCGGATCCGGCTCCAAGCGGGTGCCCAGACCCGAACAGTTCGGACAGGCTCCATAGCGGCTGTTGAAGGAAAAGGTCCTGGGCTCGACCGCCGGGATGGAAATGCCGCAGTCGACACAAGCCAGCCTCTCCGAGTAGAGGCGCTCCTCCCCATTGACCACCGCAATCAGCACGATGCCCCGGGTCAACTTCATGGCCGTCTGAATCGCGCTCTCCACCCGGCGCTGGATGCCGGGTTTGATCAACAGCCGGTCGACCACAACCTCGATGGTATGGTTCTTGTGCCTCTCCAGGCGAATCTCCTCATCGAGTGGCCTCAGCCGGCCGTCGATCCGGGCCCGCACAAATCCCTGGCCGGCCAGTTCCTCCAGGAACCGGCGGTATTCCCCCTTGCGGCCGCGCACCACCGGGGCCAGCACCATGATGCGTTCGCCCTGGGGAAGTTCCTGAATCCGCTCCAGAATCTGGCGAATCGACTGGCGGGCCACCAGGCGGCCGCACCGGTGGCAGTGGGGGACCCCTATGGAGGAGTAGAGCAGGCGGAGATAGTCGTAGACCTCGGTGATGGTGCCTACGGTAGAACGAGGGCTGCGGCTGGTGGTCTTCTGCTCGATGGAAATGGCCGGGCTGAGCCCCTCGATGGAATCCACGTCGGGACGTTCCATCTGATCCAGGAACTGACGGGCATAGGCGGACAGCGATTCGACGTAGCGGCGTTGACCTTCGGCGTAGATGGTGTCGAAAGCCAGACTCGACTTGCCGGAGCCGCTCAGACCGGTGATCACCGTCAGCCGGCGGCGGGGGATCTCGACCGTGATGTTTTTCAGGTTGTGCTGCCGGGCTCCCCGGACGACAATGCTGTCTAGACCCATCGCGCTCGACCCAGGAATGAAACAGGCGCTCCATCGAAACCTGCCATCATAGTCACGGCGGCGAAAAACCGTCAAGCACGGCGCCGCAGGCGGCTGTACGGAGGGACCGCGTAGGCGGCGACAGGGTGGTGCCCGGGTGGAGCCGGCGATTTTGACTTTGACGCCGGCCGCGCCCTAGAATTTCCGGAGAGGCGAGCTTTCGTCGAAGTTCATGGACAGAGGCAGGGACCGGACAATGGAAATTCGACGGAACAGGCGCTGGCCATTGGTATTTCCGGCGCTTCTCGCCCTTGTGTCGGCGACCGTCTCGGCGCAGACGACCGACGGCCGGGAAGAACCCATCCGCCATTCGGTGGCCGGACGGGTCCTCACCCAGGACGGCCGCCCCAGCCAGAACATCAGCGTCGTTCTCTCCCAGGCGGACGGCAGCCGGATCGGCCGCAAGACCGTGGGGTATGACGGCTCCTTCGTCTTCGACTCCCTGGCCTCGGGAGACTATCTCCTCACCATCGAACGACCCGATTTCGCTTCCGTCGGACGTCCGCTGGAGATCAGGAAATACAAGGAACCCCGCACGGTGGTCCTGGACATCCGGCTCAAGGGCAACGAGTCCGCTTCCTTCCGGGAGGTAGTCAAGGCTTACGGTTCCCTCCCCTCGGACCGCAAGGCCGAAGAAAAGTCAAAGAAGGTCAGCAGGAAGGCGGGCCGGGCCTACCTGAAGGCCTCGGCGGCCGCCGCCAAGGGAGACCGGGCCAAGGCCATCCGGCACCTCCGCAAGGCCGTGCGGGAGCAGCCCGAATTCTTTGAGGCCCACTACAACCTGGGGGTGCACTACCAGGCGCTGGAACAGTGGGAGAATGCCACCCGAGCCTACCTGAAGGCCATCGACCTCAACAGCCACTCGGCCCGGCCCAATTTCAATCTGGGGGTCATCTACCACAACCAGGGCAAGCTCGATCAGGCCATCGAGCGATACCGGCTGGCCCTGGAATACGACTCCAGCTTCGCCGAAGCCCACCAGGCGCTGGGCGAAGCCCGTTTTCAGCAAGGCCGCCCCTACGCCGCCGAGCAGCACCTGGAAACAGCCACCCGGCTGGCCCCCGCCCGGGCGGCGCCTTCATTCGGACTGCTGGTGAAGATACAGCTTCTCAACAAGGATCCGGGCCAGGCTCAGTTCTACCTGGACCAGTTCCTGAAACACCACCCCGACACCCCTATCGCCCCAACCCTTCAGAAGGAGATCGACAGCCTGCTGGCTGGAAGCCAGTAGGCGAGCCCTCGGGAAAAAGCGTTATCCATGAAGGGGATCCACGAAGGACGGCAAGGGAAAAGAGTTATCCACGAAGTCACACGAAGGACGACGAAGGGCCACGAAGCGGGACGGCTCTGCCGCATCGGCAGGGCTGCGGCCCGGCAAGGCGGCGCGCGCACTCTTGAGGAAGAGTGATGGAAGAAGGAGGCACCCGGGAGCGCGGGCGTCCCGCCCGCATGCACTCCCGTTGCGTGCTGCTCAGTTTCCCTGCGATGCGGCAGCAGGCCACGCTGCCGGCGGGAACCGCATGGCCCCGGCCGGAGCAGAGCGCTGGCGTCGTTGCCGGTCCATCCAGATCGAGGGATGGGTGGGGCCGTGCCACGCCTTGTGCGGGCGGGACGCCCGCGCTCCCGGGTGGGCCTTCATCCCAAAACGTCGTCGCACCAGCGGTCGCGGGTTGCGCTACTCCTGGTACTGCAGCAGGGAACGGACCTCGACGTCGGGCAGGCGGCTGCGGCCGTTGAGGAAATCCAGCTCCACCAGGAAGGCGGCGCCCACCACCTGCCCTCCCAACCGCCGGACCAGCCGGACCGTGGCGGCCGCGGTGCCGCCGGTGGCCAGCAGGTCGTCCACCAGCAGGACCCGCTGACCCTCCCGGATGGCATCCCGGTGGACCTCCAGGCTGTCCTGGCCGTATTCCAGGTCGTAGGTCTCCACAATGGCTTCGGCAGGGAGCTTCCCCGGTTTTCGGACCGGAACGAATCCGGCGCCCAGCTCGCAGGCCACCGTGGGGGCGAAAATGAACCCCCGGGACTCGACCCCCACCACCAGGTCGATGGCCTGGCCCCGGTAGAGATCCGCCAGCCGCTCGGTGACCTGCTTCAAGGCTTCTTTCTGCTTGAGCAGGGTGGTGATGTCGTAAAAGAGAATGCCTTTCTTGGGGAAATCGGGAACGTGGCGGATCAGCGATTTGAAGTCATCCATGGGGGCGGCCTCCTGAACCGGCGGGAGCGGAAAGTGAAATGCGCAGCAGACTATATCACGGTCGCCGGCACCGTCCAGGCGCTCCATTCCGGCACGATTCGCCTTTGACAATCCTCTTTGCGCTGTGGTACCACCCTGCCCACGCACGATCGGCGCCCGCGCTCGGCCCTTGAAGGGCTGCCGGCCCTGGACCTCGTTTCTCATCGCGCCGTTGGAGACAGATCGGCTTCGATCTCGGCGCCCCTTCCCCACGGGAGATCCCTGAATCATGACAATGACGCCGTTTGACCTGAGTGGAAAAGTCGCCGTGGTCACCGGAGGCAACCGAGGCATCGGCCTGGGGATCGTCCGGGGCCTGGCCGAAGCGGGGGCGGGAGTGGTGGTGGCGGCCAGAAACCAGGACAAGTCCCGGCAGGTGGTCCGGGAAATTCAGGAGGAAGGGGGAGAGGCGCTGGCGGTAAGCGTCGACGTCGGCGACGAGTCTTCGGTCCAGGCCCTGATGCAATCGTCGCTGGACCACTTCGGGCGCCTGGACATTCTGGTCAACAACGCCGGCATCAACATCCGCAAGACTCCGGAGAAGCTGACCCTGCCCGAGTGGTCCGAGGTGCTGCAGATCAACCTTACGGGAACCTTCCTCTGCTCCCGGGCGGCCTACCCGGCCATGAAGAGCGCCGGCGGGGGCAAGATCATCAACATCGGCTCCATGCTGTCCATCTTCGGAGCCTCCTTCAGCCCGGCCTACGGCGCCAGCAAGGGAGGGGTGGTGCAACTCACCAGGTCGCTGGCCTCGGCCTGGGCGGCGGACGGCATTCAGGTCAACGCCATCCTTCCCGGCTTCATCGACACCGACCTCACCCGGCAGGGCCGCCGGGACGTTCCCACCCTGCATGAACACGTCCTGAAGAGGACTCCGGCCGGCCGCTGGGGCACCCTGAAGGACTGTGCGGGAACGGCCGTCTTTCTGGCCTCTCCCGCCTCCGACTTCGTGACCGGCGCGGCCATCCCGGTGGATGGCGGTTTCTCGATGCAGGTCTGAGGGAAAAACGTCACCGGGTCACCCGGATCTCGCGGGCTTCAATGACGGCGCCCGACTTGCCGTTCCAGTCGTGCCATTGGCTCTCCCATTTCTGAAGGACCTCTTCTCTCGACAGGCCTTCGATCACGATCCTGCGGGACAAGAGCAGGCATGTGTCGGGACCGGTCGGCGCCAGCAGCGTATAGCCCACCGTGAGCGGATCGGCAACCTTGACGGGCCGGCTCCAGGTGTGTCCCTTGTCGAAACTGGCCATGACGTAGTCCCCGGCGACCGCTGAAGGATCCTCGATGCCGACCAGCGACCGGTACCGCTGCCGGTAGTCCTTGAGGGCCCCGACATAGGCGCCGCCATCCACTTGGGAAGGAATGGCCTTGAAGGGTCTCCAACCGAAGCTGCACACCAGGGCGCCATTGGGCAGAACCACCATCATGGGCGAGAGCCCCAGCGTCTTCAGGGGTTCCGGAGGCCCCCAGGTCTTTCCCCCGTCCATGGAGCGCGCCTGGTACATGGGGGCGTAGCGCCCGGTCCTCATGACGCTGAGAAGCTCGCCCCCGCCAAGATCCACCAGGGCCGGCTCGCAAAAGCTCTCCTGCCCGCTGACGCCATCGTAGGCGACGGTGGAGCGATAGCGCCAGCTCCGGCCGCGGTCGGTGGAAGCCAGCAGGAAGGTGCGATACTTGAACCACTTCTCCCCCCTGGTCGGAATAAACCCGGGCATCGGCGCCGTGTCGCCAACGAAGTTCCCACCCTTGGCCGTCAGCAACGTGCCGTCCTCCAGTTCCAGCATCGGCCCGCCAAACCTGAAGGTGGTGACGGGCCGTCCGTCGTCGCCGTGCAGGTCGGTCCAGCGCTCTACCCTCACCGGCAGCTCCGTCCACCGATCCTCGGCCCAGGAAGAGGGGTCATCCAGATCGGCCAGCTCCAACCGGCGGCCCACGAAGTGACCGCGCTCCTCGGCATGCCGGGTCAGGGGATCCAGCACGCAAAAGGATCCATCGCGAAGCTGCAGCAACTGGCGGCTGGGAAGCTCGGGCGCCTGGAGCCAGGTGACGCCACCATCGCTGGTTCGATGGGAGAACCCGGTGTCCCCCAGAACCAGTGTTCCGTCCTGAAGAGACAACAGCGGTCCCACGCTCCAGCGTCCCTCGGTGGCAGCCCTGGGAACGATCCGGCCGGCTCCCACTTCCACCACCGGCTGGCTACGGGGCGGCGGTTTCGGTCCCGAGCAACCGCCGCAGGCCAGAAACAGGACCAGTGCCAGGCCGGGTACTCCTTTTCTCGCTTGCATGATTCCTCCTGATGATCGATTCTTGCAGGAGCCTGTTTACCGGAGAGAGGCCCCGTCATGGCGGCGCACCCGCAAGAGGTGGGCCGCGGGAGGCCGAATTATGCCGCATCCTCGGGGGGAAGCCAACCCGGACGGAATGCCCCGGAAACGACCGGCCGTCTCCAATTCAACCATAGGAGGACTGTCATGCTGGCCTTCGATCGCCGCCACTTTCTGTCATCGCTGACCGGTGCGGCCGGCGCCCTGCTGGTGGGTCCCGGCCACGATCGCAATACCGTTCATGCCGCGGGAACCGAGCCGAAGCCCGAGATCCGCATCACCGACGTGAAGACCGCCATGCTGGAGGTGGACTGGGGCTGGCGGCGGCGCTGGATGTTGATCCGCATCGATACCGACCAGGGGATCAGCGGCTACGGCGACACCTGGGCCAACGATGCCGCCCGGGCCCATGTGCTGGGTTACCGCCGGATGCTCCTGGGCGAGGACCCCACCGACGTCGAGAGGCTGTTTCGACGCATGATGGGGCGGGCCTACAGCAATTTCGGCGCCGCCCATTTCGACAGCGGCGTGGCCGTCCATGCCGCCAGCGGCGTGGAGACCGCCCTTTGGGACATTGCCGGGAAAGCCCTGGGCGCCCCGGTATACAAGCTGCTGGGCGGAAGGCATTGGGACCGGGTGCGTCTCTATTGCTGCGTGGGGGACCTGCAGAATTACCTGAGCATGGCCGACGTCTACCGGGAGCTGGGCATCACCTGCCTGAAATTCGATGCCACGCCACCCAAGGTGTTCGGGGTACCGGGCGGCGTCATGGACGGCCACCTGACGCGCAAGGGCCTGAGCACGCTGGTCCGTCAGATCGAGGACATCCGGCGGGAGGTCGGCGAGGAGGTGGAGATCTCGGTCGAGGCCCGCTGCGGAACCCTGTCCAACGCCATGCGCTACCTCAAGGCCGTGGAGCCCTTCGACCTCACCTGGGTGGAGGACCCCATCCCGGCCACCGACGTCGAGGCCTGGGCGACCCTGACGGCATCGTCGCACACGCCCACCCTGGTAGGGGAGGGCCTCCACCTGCGCCACGAGTTCCTGGAATTCTTCCGGCGGTCGGCCGCCCGCATGGTGGCCCCCGACATCCAGGTCAGCGGAGGCATTGCCGAATCCAAGAAGATTGCGGACCTGGCCGACATCCACCACCTGCAGACCTGTCCTCACAACGCCTCCAGCGCCATCGGCATCGCCGCCGCCGTTCACTCCTGCGCCGCCATGCCCAACCTGCTGGCTCTGGAGTTCCACGCCATGCCCGGTTGGGACCGCATCCTCAAGGGATACCGGCCCAGGATCAGCAACGGCTTTATCGATATTCCCGAGGGACCGGGGTTGGGGGTGGAACTGGACGAAGAGGAGACCCGAAAGTACCTGATGGAAGGGGAAACCTGGTTCGGGGCGTAGCTCGACAGATTTCCCTACGAGGCGTGTTGCGGCTCGGTGAGATGCTGCAGGTGGGCTTCGACGCGGGACAGGCGCTGCTGAACGTCCTTCATGTCCTGCCGAAGGTCGTTGATGTCGTTTTTCATTTCCTGTCGAAGGCCGTTGAGGTTGTCCTTCATGTCCTGCCGAAGGCTGTTGATATCGTTTTTCGTGTCCTGTCGCAGGCCGTTGATGTCGCTTTTCGTGTCCCGCCGAAGGTTGCTGATGTCGTTTTTGAGGTCTTGCTTCAAGTCCCGGTTCATGCGCCAAAGCGCAACAACATTGGCAATGCCAATCCCGAGGATAGATAGAACGGTTGGATAGTCCATCGTGCCCGCGCAGAAGACCCTGCCATGAGACGTCTTTGACTCCGACTTGCCCCTGATGCGGGCTAGACCAGCTCGTGGACCGGCTCTCCCTGCTTGTCGCCGATGGAGTTGGCGATGTAGATGGGCCGGCGTCCGGGACCCAGGTAGGTCTTGGTGTAGTCGATGCCCAGGGCCTTGTAGACGGTGGCGAAGAGGTCCCCGATGGTGACCAGGCGTTCGGCCACGTAGGCCCCCCGCTCATCGCTGGCTCCCACCACCGTGCCCCCCTTGATGCCGCCGCCTCCCAGCACCAGGGACCAGCAGTGACCCCAATGGTCTCGCCCTCGACCCGGATTGATGTTGGGGGTGCGGCCGAACTCACCCATCACCAGGACGATGGTGGACTCGAACAGGCCTCGTTCCTCGAGGTCGACCAGCAGGGTGGAGAGGGCGCGGTCCAGGGGAGGAACGAGCTCTTCCTTCACGTAGTAGTCGTTCCTGTAATGGGTGTCCCAATCGTGCTTGGCTTCCTTGTTCCAGCCGTCGATGGTCACGAATCGGCATCCTGCTTCCACCAGACGGCGGGCCAGCAGCGTCCCCTGTCCAAACCGTCCGGGGCCGTAGGCCTCCTTGATCTTTTCCGACTCCTGGGAGAGATCGAAGGCGTTGCGGACCGCCGGTGAGGTAATGAGGTTGAGCGCCCTCTCGTTGAAGGAGTCGACCTTGGCGAAGTTGGCGTGGTTCTCCATCCGCCGGTAGCGTTCGTCCACCAGCTTCAAGAAGGCGTGCCGGGCATGGAGGGCGTCCACCGAGACCTCGTCGGGCAGGACAAGGTCGGTGACCTTGAAGTCCTTGGACCCCGGCTCCGGGATGATGAACGGTTCGTAGTGGGGCTCCACGAACCCGGCGCTGCGGCAGTTCAGACGGCCCCGTCCGGTGGTCACGTAGGCCGGAATGCTGGTGCGCGTGCCCAGCTCCTTGGCGACCACGGTGCCCACGCTGGGAAAGCGGGTGGTGGTGGTGGGCATGTGCCCCGTCATGGCGTAGTAGGTGCCTTCGGAATGGGCGTTGGACTCGTTCTTCATCGAGCGGATGATCGACAGCTTGTCCATGTGCCGGGACACCCGGGGCAGCAGCTCCGAAATCTGGATTCCGGGCACGTTGGTGGAGATGGGCTTGAAGCCGCTGTTCCCCTTCACGTCCCAGGTGTCCAGGTGGCTCTGCCCACCGTGCATCCAGATGAGAATGCAGGACTGCGCCTTGGCCTGCTTGGCGGTGGGGGCGGCCATGAGGCTGGACAACTGGAAATACTCGCTGAGGTTGAGGCCCAGATAGCTCAAGGCGCCCACCCTCAGGAATTCCCGCCGTCCCAAAGGATGCGGCCAGGGTTCTTGGAGCCTTCCTTGCCTTTTCATCGGATTCTCCTGTTCTTGTCCGGCCAAGCCGGCACGCAAGCCTCAATGATTATGGACAAATTCCCGCGAACTGACAAGCGCCCAGGCCAGGGACTGCAACCCTTCCCGGCGCGTCGGCTGCTCACCCAGCTTGGCCTCGATCCCGGAGAGCTCCCGGTCGGAGGGAAAGCGGGTCAAGGCCGAGAGGTAGAGCTCCTCGATAATCCGCCGGTCGCCGGCCCCCTGCTTCAACAGGCGGTCCACCCGGCTGCCTTCCTGGGTCAGCCGGGTGGTGAAGGTCGGTCCCGACAGCCGGTGCAGGCTCTGCAGCAGGGTGAGCTGGGGCTTGTTTTCCGGCACGCCCCGGCGATCGTTGCGGTTGTAGACCTCGAAGAAGGGCGAAGGAACCATTCCCGGAATCAGGCTGATGGCCCGAGTGCCCGGAGGAGCCCCGCTGGAGGCATCGGGGTCGCCGGAGACGATGAGTTCCGAATCCACCCCCGTGGCTTGAGTGATGGCATCCAGCAGCACCGGCGCTTCCAGCAGGCGGGGCAAGGCCCGGGAATAGTTGACCTTGTCGTCCCGGTTGGTCTGGTTGGCCTGCCCCGACAACTGATAGGTTCGAGAGCGCAGCAGGGTTCGCAACAGATCCTTCAAATCGTAGCCGTGATCCACGAAATTCCGGGACAGCTCCTTCAGCAGTTCGGGATGGGTCGGCGGGTTGGTGGCGCGGAAGTCATCCACCGGCTCCACCAGGCCCCTTCCGAAGAAGTGGCCCCAGATGCGATTGACGATGGCCTCGGCAAAGTAGGGGTTCTCCGGCGCGGTCATCCATTCGGCCAATCGCATGCGCAGGTCCCGCCGTTCGCCGTCGGGAAGAACGCTGCCGTCGGGGAAGCTGGGCCGGACCTGCTCCTTGGTCCTGGGATGGAGGATCCTGGCCGGACTTCGATCCTTGCGGCGGCCATGCCCCCCGATGTCGTCGATCACGAAATAGGGACCCCGTATCTTCTCGACTTCCATGATCTGGGTCATGTCGCCGAAGAAGGCCGCCAGCCCCCAGAACTGGTCCTGGCTCCAGTTCTCGAAGGGGTGGTTGTGGCACTGGGCGCACCCCAGCCTCCGTCCCAGGAACACCCGGATCTGCTCGGTGGCGATCTCGGGAACCGGGGTCAGGTCGCGGAAGGTCCAATAGGACCAGGCCGGACCGCTGAAGCCCTGGGCCGCCAGCCGCTCTCTCGCCATCCGGTCGTAGGGAGCGTTGCCGGCAATGTTCTTTCGAACCCAGTCCTCGTAGATGAGCGCATGCTCCGCATTGAGCGTCGCCCCGGAATAGACTCTGAGCACCTCGCTGAAGAAATAGGTCCAGTACTCGACGTACTCGGGCGAGTTCAGGAGCGTCTCGATCAGGGCGTCCCGCTTGTCGGGGTCCCGGCTCGACAGGAACTCGCGAACCCTTTCGGGCGGTGGCAGGGTTCCGGTCAGGTCCAGGCAGATGCGCCGCAGGAACTCGCTGTCCGAGGAGGTTTCGGAGGGAATGATGTTGAAGCGCTCCAGCTTGCCGAACACGTGCTCGTCGACGTAGTTTCTCTTCGCCACCTCGGGATAGCGAGGCAGGGGCTTGGCAATCACCCCGAACCGGGCGCTGGTGGCCTGTCCGGCCGCTCGAATCATGACGGCGCTTTCACCGATTCCCTTGGCGCTCACCACTCCCGACTCGTCCACTTCCACGATCTCGTGGTCGTTGGACTCGTAGAGCACCTGCTGGGAGACGTCTTCGCGGCGGCCGTTGGACATGTGGGCGGTGACCAGCAGGCGGTGGCGTCCCTTGCGGTCCAGAACCACCTCCCGGGGCAAGACCTCCAGCCGCTCGATACGGGCGCTCTCTTCGCTGCCCTCCTCGCCGTAGGGCGCCCCATCCCGAATCCAGCGCAACAGGGCGCGATAGCTGGAGGACTCCGCCTTGAGCCGCAGGCCTCCTCCGTGGGGCACCGCCAGCGTGGGCTTCAGCAACAGCAGCGACTGTTCGGGGTCCTTCAGGTTGACCCGGGGATTCTTCTCCCCGGCGGCCTCCGCCGACATCACCTGGTAGATCCCCCCCTCGGTGATCCAGCGGTAATCCTCCTTGGGAAAGAGCGCGTTCACCGACAGCTTCAAGCCGCCCTGTCCCTTGACGCCGCCGTGGCACTCGCTGTTGTTGCAGCCCGTCTTGGTGAAGATGGCTCCGATATCGCGGGCAAAGCTGAAGGGCCTCGCTTCGGAGATCCCGTCGATCGCGACCCGGGTGCTGGCCGTCCGGTCCTGAAAGGCGGCCGTCAGCACCACCCTTCCGTTGGAGCGGGCCACCACCTTGCCGTCCCCCTCGAGCTCGGCCACCTGGGGATCGGAGAGGTTGTAGCGACCCTTCTCGGTGACGTCCCGCTCCAGGCCGTCGGCGAACCGGGCCAGCAGCAGGAACTGCTGGGAAGCCTCGGCCCCCCAGATCCGGGGATTGCCGGGAAGCAGGCGCAACGACACCACCGGCTGCGAAGCCGCGGGCGGCGTCACCGCCTGGGACTCATCGGCGACGGCCACGCCAGGGAGCGCCATGGCCGCCAGCACCGACCCCGCCAGCAGGACGACTCCCGGAATCAGCAGCCGCCTGTGGCTGCGCCGACCCTCTGCCTTCCCTCTCGTCATGACCGCCTCCATTTCCCTTTCGTCTCCACCAAACATCCCCGACTATTCCCCGACCGCCTCCCCGGGAACGGCTTTCGCCGCGGATCCGTCAACCACCATCAGGGGCACCTCCGCCACCGGAATGGTGGGACCGGGCCTGCTCCCAATCAGGGGGCGGGCCGTGAGGCGGACCGACTCCGGCAGGGCCATCACCCGGGCGTCCTCCTCGGCGTGGAATACCATCACCGCCTGCAGCACGTCGGGAAGATAGTTGTATTTCCGGAGGGTCTCGTAGCGCGGCTTCCCCTTGATCTTGAGGATGCCTGTGCCCGGCAGCGCCTCGACGCCGCGGGGAAGCCCCTCCGCCTGCAGGATCATCTCTCCGGTGCCCCAGTCGAAGGCCCGTTCACCCAGAGAATCGGTGATCCTGGCGTCGATCTCCTCGACCCGCGCCGTGATGACCAGGGTCTTGGCCTCTCCCGGTGCGAGATTGATCCGCAACGGGTCGACCCGGCGGTCTTCCGTCCCCCGTTTCAGGGTCTCCACGGTGAATTCTCCCAGGTGAGGAATCTGCGGCCGGATCAGCAGACGGTACTGGCATTCCGGGCTGCCGTTTCTGGAGGTCACGTCGCGAACCTCGATCGTGTATTCTCCCTCCTGGTCAAAGGTCTCGATCACCTTGGACTCGATGTCCTTGACCACCCACTGCCCCTCGCTCAGCGTCGAGTTCACTTTATGCAGGTTGGTCACCATGGACCGGCCGGCGGCGTCCCTGATCTCGATGCGGGGAGTGAAATGGGGGGGGCTCAAGCCGGGAGTCTGGATCTCGAAGGCCAGGCGCTGGGCCGACGGCAGCTTGAATCGGTAGGTATCCACGTCTCCCGGCCGGTCGATGGACCCCTGAATCAGGCCGGGCAAGGCCACCTCGACGGCTCGACCCGAATCATCGTTGGGTTCTTTCTCCGTCCAGTGGGTCACCCGGTTGGGAATGGGAGCCGGGCGCTTCCCCTGCTGGTTGTCGTAGGCGGTCTCCGGATCGGGGCGGCCGGAGGCGGGCTGCCCTTCGGCCTCCGGGTCGGTGGGGCGATTGGAGGTCACCGTCCGCGCCCAGAGAGCCTCCAAGCGGTCGGCGCCGATCCTGCGCGTGAAGGTTCGCCCCCACTCCGAGTCCTTGAGACGGCTCTGGTAGTCCCCTCCCGGGGGGGCCATTCTGAGCTGGTAGGCGTACTCGGGCTTCCCTTGAAATCGCTCCGAAGCCACTTCCACCAGGTAGCGGCCGGCCTTGCCGAACCGAACCTTCAATCCCGAGTTGATGGGCGTGGTGCCGGGGGGCGGTCCCGCTTCGCCCGGGCTCAAATTGATTTCTCCATGGACCTCGCTGTGAAAGGCCAACTGGGTGAGCTTGCGGGATCCCAGCCAACTGCCGGCGGTCTCATAGATCCGCAGTTGGGGGCGAAAGCCCTTGGTCAGGGTTTCGTGGCTGAAAATCACCTCGAACGCGACTTCCTGACCCTTGGCCGCTTCCAGGCTGTAGTAGTCCAGCTCCCCTTGCCTCGAGATGGCGCCGTTGACCACCACGGGAACGGCGACCGGCTGGGCCGTGGCAGGTTGCTGGTGGGGCCGGGAGGACTCGGCAATGACGGGGGCCTGGTGGATTTGCAGGTAGAGCCGGTTGGAGACGCCTCCCGCGGCCACCAGTCTCAGCGGGTGCGGACCCGGGGCGGCGTCGGGGGCGATATCGATCCGGAGCCTGACCCGGTACTCGCCGTCATCCTTCGACTCGGCCTTCTGGTCGCTCTTGGCGTCAGGGGCGGCCACCGGCTCCACCGATTCCACCCGGACTTCAAAGGCATCGTGGCCCATCCAGGCGGCGTGGGCGCCGGCCAGGAACTTGCCTCGAACTTCGACCTCCAGGCTGGAGCCGACCCTGCCGCCCAGGGGCGCCAGCGTGTGGAGCTCGGGCTCGGAAAAGGATGGCTTGGGCCCATCGGCGCCGGCCGCCAATCCCGCCGCCAGGCTCAGCAGGAAGAACCCGGCCATCAAACGGTTGAATCTGTGGATCGCCATGCTCTGCTCCTCGGCTCTAGCCGGTCCTTCCGCAAGGAAATTGCAACACGAGAAAGAGCTTTGCCGGGAAAGCCCTGGGCCAACCCGTACCTGTTGCGGAGACACTCCTTCGTGGGAAGCATAACTCTATAGATCTCATGGAGATTTGTCAACGAATGGCGCGACGTCTCTCCAGCCGCCGCTGAAGCGGCAGGCCCATGGCGGCGGTCAACACGCACAGGGCCGTGTAGAAGGCGCTCGGAATGGCGGCCGCCTGCCCCAGGTGAGCCATGGCCAGCACGGAACCCAGCCCGGCATTCTGCATGCCCACCTCGATCACCAGGGTCCTGCGCTGAGCCGGGGGCCAGCCCAGCGCCCCGCCGGCCAGCCAGGCCACGCCATAGGCGCTCAGGTTCAACGTCACCAGGGCCGCCATCAGGAAGGGACCGGTCTCGGCCAGCCGTTCCCGATTGGCGGCCACCACCACCATGATGATCAGGACGATGGCGATCGAGGCCGCCAGCGCGGCCATCCGGTCCCACCACCGCGGAAACTTCGGAAGGTAGGTTCGCAGCAGGATGCCGGCGGCCGCCGGCAGCACCACCATCCAGACCGCGCTCAGGGCCAGGGAGCCTGCCGGAACCTGCAGGCGGGCGCCGGCCAGGAGAGGCAGCCACAAGGCCAGGATCAGCGGGCAGGCGAGGGTGGCCAGGGTGGTCAAGGTGATGGAAAGGATCAGGTCTCCCTTGAACAACAGGGTCATGACGTTGGAGGCGATGGCGCCGGGCATGCAGCCCACCAGCACGATGCCGACCCGCAGGGCGGGTTCCTGGAAGGCCAGGGAAATCAGCCAGGCCGTCAAGGGCATGACGGTGTACTGGCAGACCAGGCCCAGGATCGGTCTCAGGGGAGCCCGCCGGAAGCTCTCCCTGTGTTCCGCCCGCACCAGGCTCCCCACCAGGACCATGGTCAGCGCAAAGGCGGGCGCCAGCGCCGGTTCCAGATGCAGCACGGCTTCAGGAAGAAAGAGGGCGATGGCGGCGGCGATCAGGACGCTGATCAGGACTCCCAAGCCGGACCTCCGGGCAAAAAGCGCAGCATCCGAGGATGCCCAAACGATCAGAAGCTGGATTCAAGCTCGAAGCGGGAGGAAGGAACGACTCGGCGCTTCCGAGTGACTACAGGCGGACGCTGATGTCGGGACGTTGAGCCAAGTGGACGGTGTCCACGAAGCGGACGTGCCGGTTGGCCAGGTTCATCAGGATCGACTGCGTCCGGGTGCCGTCTCCGAAGAACCGCACGCCTTTCAGCAGGGTGCCGTTGGTGACGCCGGTAGCCGCGAAGATGATGTTCTTGCCCGAGGCCAGCTCGGTGGTGGCGTAGACCTTGTCCGGGTCCTCGATGCCCATGCGCTTCATCCGCTCGGCCTGCTGCTCGTCCTTCACCACCAGCCTTGCCAGGATCTCCCCATTGAGGCAGCGGAGCGCCGCCGCCGTCAACACCCCTTCCGGAGCGCCCCCGATTCCCATGACCGCGTGGACTCCGGTGCCGCGCAGGGCCACGCTGATGCCGGCCGAGAGGTCGCCGTCGGTAATGAGCCGGATGCGGGCCCCGGCGGCCCGAATATCCTGGATCAGCCGGGCATGCCTGGGGCGGTCCAGAACCACCACCACCAGGTTCTCCACGTCGCGGTCCAGCCTCTTGGCGATGGCCCGCAGGTTGTCCTTGACCGAGGCGTCGAGATCGATGACTCCCTTGGAGGAAGGTCCGACGATGATCTTCTCCATGTAGCAGTCGGGTGCATTCAGCAGCCCGCCCTTCTCGGAGCTGGCCAGCACGGTGATGGCCCCCGGCGCCCCGGTGGCGCACAGGTTGGTGCCCTCCAGCGGGTCGACCGCAATGTCCACCTCGTGGATCGCCTGCTCGCCTTCGACGACGTCCTTGTGCCTGCCCACCGTTTCCCCGATGTAGAGCATGGGGGCCTGGTCCCGCTCGCCTTCTCCGATCACGATGGTCCCCTTCATGGGAACGCTGTCCATGATCTTCCGCATCACCTCCACCGCGGCCTGATCGGAGAACTCGCGGTCGCCGATGCCCATGGTGCGGGCAGCAGCGATGGCGGACTGCTCCACCACCTCCAGGAATGCGCGGGAAAGGTTCTGCGAGGGCAATCGGATACGGGCCATCAAGACCTCCTGGGGCCGGCTCCGCGCCTCGGCGCCGGCCGATCGGCGAATCCGGGGCAAGGCTCAGGGATTCACGACATTCCGGGTCCGGTTCTCGAGGAAACTCTGCACGTTTCCAACCACGGTGTCCATCAGCCGCGACCTGGCCTCGCGGGTCGCCCACGAGATGTGGGGGGTCACCAGGCAGTTCCTGGCCGAGAGCAGGGGGTTGGTCTCCAGGGGAGGCTCGACCGACAGCACGTCGAGCCCCGCCCCGGCTATCGTACCCGCCTCGAGGGCGTCGGCCAGATCCCGGTCGACGATCAGGGGCCCCCGGGAATTGTTGAGAAGAAAGGCGGTGGGCTTCATCATGGCCAGCCTCTCGGCATTGATCATTCCCTCGGTCTCGGGGAACAGGGGACAGTGCAGGCTGACCACGTCGGCCTCCCTGAGCAGCTCTTCCACGCCGGCCCAGCGAAACCCTTCATAGTCGGGCGGGTTGACGGTGACGGCGTCATGGGCGATGACCCGCATGCCCATGGCGTCGGCGATGCGGCCCACCTGCCGCCCGATGCGGCCGAATCCGATGATTCCCATGGTCCGCCCGGACAGCTCGATGAGAGGCGTCTTCCAGAAACACCACTCGATGCTTCGCGACCACTCCCCCGCCCGGACGGCATCGCTGTGGAGCTGCACGTGGTGGCAGAGCTCCAGCAGCAGCGCGAAGGCGAACTGGGCCACCGAGGCCGTCCCGTAGGTGGGCACGTTGGTCACGGGGATTCCCAGTTCCCTGGCCGCCTCGGTATCCACCACGTTGTATCCGGTGGCCAGCACCCCCACGTAACGAAGTCCCTCGCCCTCGAGTCGGCGCAACGCCTCCGCGTCCAGGGCGGTCTTGTTGGTCAAGACGACCTCGGCGCCCCTTGCGCGCTGCAGAGTGAGCCCGGCTTCGGTCCGATCGTGAACCTCGGTGGTTCCCAGCTTCTCCAGACCCTCCCAGGAAAGATCTCCCGGATTCAGGGTATATCCGTCAAGCACCACGATTCTCATAGTTTCCTTCCTTCCCTCAAGATTCGAACAACTCCTCGCAAACTTCCGGATTGACGCAGTAGCGGGGTCGCCGCCCCCGGAGAACCGCCACCATGTCGTTGGCCATGGAGCGGTAGATGCGCTCCATCGCCAAGCGGCTCACGCCCAGCAAATGGGGAGCCCCGGTAAAGTTGGGGTGTTGGAACAGGCGGTGGGAGGTGTCGGGGGGTTCGGTGGGAAACACGTCCAGGCCCACCGCTCCCAGGTGGCCGCTCTCCAGGGCGTCGGCCAGCACGTCCAGGCTTTCCACCACCCCTCCCCGGGCGGTATTGATGAAGACGGCTCCCGGCTTCATCCGCGCGATCCGCTCCCGGTTGATCATGCCGCGGGTCTGCTCCCCCAGGGGGACGTGCACCGAAACGAAATCGGAGCGGCGCAGCAGGTCATCCAGCGGCGCCAGCTCGACTCCCATCCCCGCAGCCGCTTCTTCCGTCAGAAAGGGATCGTATCCCAGCACTTCCATCTCGAAATTCCGCACCAGCCGGGCCAGGCGCCCCCCGATTCGACCCAGCCCGATGATTCCCAGGGCGTGCCCGGTCAGATCCCCCGTGCTCATCTGGTAGCGACGCCGCCACTGACCCTGCTTGAGGATGGAGTCGGCCAACTGGACCTTCTTGACGATGGCCATCAGCAGCGCCAGGGCCGCCTCGGCCACGGCGAACCCTCCGATGGGAGCGTACACCACCGGAATCTTCCGCCGGGTGGCGAAGGCCACGTCCACCGTGTCGTAGCCGACCCCGGGCCTGCCGATGACTCGCAAGCCCGGGCAGTTTTCCATGATCTTCCGGGTAATGCCGCCTTCGGTGCCTCGGGCCACCAGCCCGATGGTCCCCTCCAGCAGGGTGAGCACGGTGGGTTCGTCCGGAGAGGGCGAGATCTCCACCGGCGCCGCCTCTTGCAGGATGTCGATGGCTATCCGATCGATGGGAGCGATGGATACGATGCGTTCAGGCTGCATACGGGGTTCTTTTCCTTTGCCTCTGTCTCGGGATTCCGGCCGAAGCACCCGGACGCCCGGGCCCAGACCGACCGGCTAAACCGAGTGGGTGAGATAGTCGATGCGCCCGCCGTCCACGGTGAGCACCTGCCCCGTCATGAAGGAGGAGTCGTCGGAGGCCAGAAAGAGAGCCACCCCCGCGATGTCCGCCGGATCGCCCACTCGACGCAGCATGGTCCGTTCGGCGATGCCGTCGACGTAGGTCCCGCTGGCTCGGGCGCCCTCCCGAGACATGTCGGTGAGGATGAACCCGGGAGCGATGGCGTTCACGGTGATGTTGTGGGGACCCAGTTCCCTGGCCAGCCGGCGGTTGAACAGGTTGACCGCAGCCTTGGTCATGGCGTAACCGGTCACTCCGGGCATGGAGGTGCCCAGGGCGGCAATGGAGGAGACGTTGATGATCCTCCCCCGGCCTCGCTGCTTCATGCCCTCGGCCACGGCCGCGGCGCAGCCGATGACCCCCTTGACGTTGACGTCCACCATGCGGTCGAACCCCTCCCCGGTCGCCTCCAGCGACGGCTCCTGGTTGAGAAGCCCGGCATTGTTGACCAGGATGTCGATCGGCCCGTACTCCTGAACGACCTGTCGGACCATGGAGTCCACCTGTTCGGCGACTCCCACGTCGGCTTGAACGCAGAGGGCGCGCCCACCTGCCGAAGCGATGGCTTCGCACACTTCCTCGGCCAGGCGGCCATTGGCGGCGTAGTTGACGGCCACCGCGGCTCCCTCTTCGGCAAAGGCCAGGGCGATCGCCTTGCCTATGCCGCGAGAGGCCCCCGTGACCAGGGCCACCTTGTTCTCCAGTCTCAGTCTGCTGGCTGCCATCGGCTACCTCGCTGAATCTTTCCCGGACCTGGCTGAACGTCCGCCACGCTTGCGCTTGCGGGCGTCGAACTCCCGTTCGAGCTCCTCGGCCAGGCTGTCCAGGACCTCCTGGGGGGTTCCGGACCGTTCCTGTCTGGCCGTCCACTGCCACTGATCCAGGTAGTCATCCGTGCCCGCCAGGCCCTCGGCCATGGCGACCCGGTCGATCTCCACCTGAAAGCGGTCGGGCAAGGGCCTGGAAACGCCGCGACGGCCCTCGTAGACCTTGATCTGGGCCGGAATGTCCTTCCAGAACAGAATCTGATACTGGGCCATGATTCCAGCCTGCTCCCTCTCCGCTGCGCGGGTTCCATGGGTTTACGCCCACGGCTACCTGCTGCAGCCGACGAACCGACGTCCTCTCGGTGGCCCAATGCCATTTCCAGAGAACGCCAAACCCTTGTCCTGCGGGGACGGCTACTGCAGTTCCCCCTTGCGGTAGGCGCGCAGGAAATTCTTGCAGTGGCGATCCCTGCCCAGCAGCAGATCCTCCGTCATGCGGTAGGCGCCGGCATGGCGGTCCATGGAAAGGATCGACTGCAGGTTGCTGGCCACCGGATCGATGATGCCGCTGTCCGCTCCCGCCTCCAGGGACAGGAGAATGAAGACGTCGTTGATCAGCCGCCGCCGGGGCAGTCCGAAGGAGACGTTGCTCAGCCCCCCGGTAATATGCATCTCCGGCCCGTAGCGGGCCCGCAACTGCCGGATGGTCTCCAGGGCATGGTGGCCAAAGCGGCCGTCGACCGAGATGGGAAACACCAGCACGTCCACGTAGATGCTGTCCAGGGAGATCCCCTTGGCCAGGGCGGCCTCCACCATGCGCGAGGCATTCTCCAGGCGCTCGACCTCGTCCTGGGGCATTCCCTTCTCTCCGGCCGCCGTCACGATGACCCTGGCGCCGTGCTCGCGGGCCAGGTCCAGGGCTTCCAGACGCTCCAGGGAGGCCGAATTCAGCAGGTTTCTCCCCGCCTTCTCGTGGCAGGCTTCCAGGCCGGCCTGAATGATCTCGATGTTGGAGGAATCCACCGAGACCGGCGCCGGGCTCATGGCCTGCACCGTTCCGACCAGCCACTGCATGGCCTCCTTCTGTTCGTTCAACTTGAGGGACACCTCGTCCACGTTCAGGTCGAGGAAGTCCACCCCCGCCGACAACTGCCGCTCCACCAGGTAACGGAGATAACTGAGCCCCTCTTCCGACTCCGGGCCACCCGCCTGGGCCGCCAGGACGGCGATCTTCACGTGCTTGACCCGGCCCTCCTGGTAGTCCTGGGTCTGCTTGACCGCTTCCGGGATGGGCAGGTAGCGGGTCTCTCCGGCGGAGGTCCTGTAGACGACCGATTCCACGCCGTCGGGATTCTCGACGATGCGCTTCCCCTTTCTCAACAAGACCCGGGTGGTGTGAACGTTCTCGCCGATGGTCACAAACTGCAGCGGGTTCCCGTTACTGTTCATAGCCTTGCTTTCTCGCCGCCTCGCCGGATATCGCCCGCAAGCGTCGTTGGTCTTCCCTGCCGTTTTCGCCCCGTCTCGAAGGCTGACGGGTCAACGCCTCTTCGAGGGACCCGATGGGGAGGCCTCCCCGCGCTCTCCGGCAGCCGCATGGTGGTCACGCCCCAGGAAGGCGTTGGCCCAGGCGCTGGTTCCTCTGAGAGCACCGTTGCGAAAGACCGCCGGACGCTCCAGCATGCGCTCTTCCTCGCCGTAAGCTTTCAAGCGATCGTAGGCCAGCGCCCAGATGCAATCCTTTTCACCCACCTCGCACTTGCCCTGCCGGGTCCCCCCGCAGGGGCCGTTCCGCTGGTTCTTGGCGCACTGGGACTCCGGACACAGATAGGCGATGTCCGGCAGAGAGCAATCCCCGCAGTCGCGGCAATCGAAGCCCACTATCTTAAGAGCATGCTCCATCCCGTGCAAGGCCTTCCGAACCCCCGGACCGGACCGCTCCACCCTCCGATAAAAACCCTGACCCAGGGGAAACCCGGGGCTCCCCCTCTCAAAAACCTGCTCGTGAACGCGGCGATTGAGCTTGTAGCTCAAGGGAAGCCGGCCCTGCAGGGCGCCGAGGGCCTCCGGGGTCCTGGAAGCCAGGTAGGAGGGATTGATCTCGGTGGAGCTGAGGCCGGTCTCGGGATCAGCGTCGAAGAGATGGAACTCGTCCTGCTGCGGAAACCGGATCTCTCTGGCGAAATCCTTCCAGTCGTTCTCGGCGAAGCTGCCGGCGATGGAGAGCACCCGGGCATAGTGCTCCAGCCTGAGGTGTCCACCCAGGTAGACCCCCCGATACCCCAGCCCGCGGGCGATGGCGCACTGCTTGGCCGCAAGCTCCAGGAAGAAGGCCCGCCCCTTGTCCGGAGACCTGGCCTGCTTTTCCACCAGGCTCAGCAGCTCGTCGGTCACCACCACGCCGGGGATGGCGCCGCTGTTGAAGAAGCGCGCCGCCGGCCGGCTGAGGACGTAGACGTTGGCCAGCACCGGGACCCGCAACCCGTAGTGGCTCATGGCCTTCAGCAACTCGTCCTGCTTGCGCGCGTCGTAGCCGATCTGATTGATGATGAACTGGGCCCCGCTCCTGACCTTCAGCGCCAGCTTGAAGTACTGGGGCATCACCTCGCGCTCGTGGCGCTTGAAGTTGGTGACCACCGCCCCCAGGAAGAACCGGGTGGGTTCCATGGCGGCTTCGCCCCGCTCTCCGTCCGTCAAGCCGGCGTTCATGTCCGCATACATCTTCAGCAGCCCCACCGAATCGATGTCGAAGACGCCGCCGGCCTGGCCCGCATAGCCGCCGGTGGGACAGTCCCCGGAGAGGGCCAGAATGTTGTTGAACCCCTCGCTGGCCAGCTTCCAGCCCCGGCTCTGCAGCGCGTTCCGGTTCCAGTCCTTGCAGGAGAGATGGATGATCACCTCCTGCCCCCGCGCGATCAGATCGGTCCCCAGGGTGTCGGCGCTCAGCATGGCGTTGCCTCCGGGGTTGTCGGTGATGCTGAGGGCGTGGACCTGGGGATGACCGGCCAGGCCGCGAGCCAGGTTCAGAACGCGGCGCCCGCTGCGCTCGGTGATGAGGCCCCGGGAGGTCACCAGCTCGACGCAAGTCACGAAGGTGTCGGTCTCCTGCAGCAGGCGGGCCAGCGGCTGCTTCACCCAGGAGCTGCCGGAGGGGACGGAGGGGACGGAGTTCAGGGCGGATCGATTCATGGCTACCCCACCTTCAGGTCGGCGGTTTCCGGAGGCATGGGCTTGAATTGACACCCCTCCACGAAGACCTCGAAGAAATCGGGCGTGGTTTCCAGCTCGACGTGCTCGATCCGCCCGACCAGGCGTTCCAGGGATTCCCGCCGGCTGCGGGAGAGCAGCACCGCCTTGGCTCCCTGCACGGCCGCATTGCCCACCTTGACGATGCGGTCCCGATCCACCGGGGCCAGGAATCCGATATCGATGGCGTTGGCCACGTTGACGTAGTTGGCGAAGCCCCCCGCCAGGTAGAGCCGGCGGACATCTCCCGGAGCGATGCCGAAACGCCGCATGACAATGTACTGCCCGCAGAAATTGGCCGCCTTGGCCTGGGCCAGGTTGCTGGCATCCTCTCTGGAGAGGGTGATCCCGTGCTCGGGAACCACGTTGATCTCGAAGGCCCGGTCGGCAAAGACCCCCTTGGGCGTCATCTGATCGGTCCGGCGCAGCTCGGCCAGCAGGTCGATCAACCCGGACCCGCAGATCCCCTGGGGCGCCACGCCGCCGATGGTTCGATAGTCGAAGCTTCCGTTGACGGCCCCGACGGACTCGATGGCCCCCTCGCATCCCGGCATGCCGTACTTGACCAGGCCCCCTTCGAAAGCGGGGCCGGCCGGACAGGAGGCCGTCATCATGCGTTCTCCGTTTCCCACCACCACCTCGGTGTTGGTCCCCACGTCCACCAGCATGGTGACTTCGTCCCGAGATTCCATGTCGATGGCCACCAGGTCGGCAGCCGTATCGGCCCCCACGTGGCTGGCGATCAGGGGCAGCCCGAAGATGCGGGCGCGGGGATGGACCTGGACCCCCAGATGGGCGGCCTCGACGGTGAGAGCCATGCTCCGGCGCTTCCCCTCCAGAACTTCGTGCTCGATCAGGGACTTGTAAGGCTTCTGCCCGATGCTCTGAACGTCCAGGCCGAAGAAGAGGTCGCGCATGGTGGAGTTGCCGGCCACCGCCACCTCGTAGATCTCCCGGCGGCGCACGCGCAGCCGCTTGCAGAGCTCGCGGATCTCGAAGTTGAGGCCCTTGACGACGGCCTGGTGGAGCTCGCCCTGAAACGGTCCCCCGTCGTAGGAGATCCGGTTCATGATGTCGCTGCCTCCGAATCGCTGCGGGTTCTCGAAGGAAGCCACCGCCAGGGTCTCGCCGTTCTCCAGGTCCACCAGCTCGACCACCACGGTGGTGGTGCCAAGGTCCATGGCAAGCCCGTACAGATGTCCCCGGTAGCGGTCGATGACCTGCTCGTCGTAGACGACCTCATCGCCCCGGCGGACCACCATCGGATCCAACTGCAGTGTCCTGACCGGGGTTGCCCGGGTGAGAATCTGGGGTTTGCGGCGGAGGGGCGCGAAGCCGACATCGCCGCTGTCGTCGACCACGGCGGACTGGCAGGCCAATCGGTAGGGGTCGCGCAGGAAGGATTCGCTGGGGCTGCGGGGACAGAGCGCCTCCATCCCCTGCTGAACTTCTACGATGCACTCGTGGCAGGACCCGGTCCTGCCGCAGGAGGTAGGCACCTGGACCCGCAACTCGTCGGCGTAGTCGAAAAGCGTCCTGCCCGCCTCCAGCTCGAGGCTTCGCTCATTGTGCCGAATGGCGCCCATCCGATATCCCTGCCGCAGTCACCGCCCGGACTCGCCGTCGTCCTCGGCCCGGGTCTCCCAGGCGCTGCGGTAGTCCAGCTTGTCGTCTCCGCCGCACAGCAGAAGGTCTCCCTTGACCGGGGGCCGCCGCTGGTTGCGGCACCCGAACTTGGCCGTACACTGATCCAGGCGGTTCTTGTAGGGACAGCGGTAGGTGGACAGTTCATCGGCATGAACCACCATGCTCGAGAACAGCTCGCTGATCCGCTTGAGGCGTTTCTCGTATTCGGCCTTGTCGATTTTCTGCATGGCGGCTACATGGCGGGCTAAACTTCCACCTCGGCGCTCAGCAGGTTCTTGGCCAGCTCGACGCAAGCCAGCGCATCCTTTCCGTACCCGTCGGCGCCCATGTCGTCGGCAAACTCCTGGGTGACCGGCGCCCCGCCCACCATGATCTTGACGTCGTCCCGCAGGTCGGCGTCGATAAAGGCTTCGATGGTCTTTCCCATGTTGGGCATGGTGGTGGTCAACAGGGCCGACATCCCCATCAGCGAAGCCTCGTGCTCCTCGATGGCATCGATGAACTCGTCGGCCGAAGTGTCCACGCCCAGGTCGATCACCACGAACCCCGCACCGCGAAGCATCATGATGCACAGGTTCTTGCCGATGTCGTGGAGGTCGCCCTTGACCGTCCCCATGATGACCCTGCCCAGGGGCTCGACGCCCGAAGCCGAGAGGATGGGCTCGATGTGAACCATTCCCGCTTTCATGGCCCGGGCGCAGGCCAGGACCTCCGGCACGAAGATGAAGTTTTCGCGGAACTTGATCCCCACCACCCCCATCCCCGCGATCAGGCCGTCGTCCATGATCTCGAGGGCCTCGATCCCGTCTTCCAGGGCCGCGGCGGTCAGCCGATCCACGGTGTCGTTCTCACCCTCGATCAGGGCGGCGGCGATGTCCTGCATGGCGGGTCTGGCCTTGGCGAAGATGCCGACCGTGCGCTCGATCTCCTCGGGGCGTTCCAGGAACTCTTCGATCTCCTCGCGGATGAACTCGTTCTGAATGTCTGCGATATTGGCCATGATTCCCTCCCGGTGTTCTCCCCGACCTCAATTCCCGGCGGCCTGCTCGCGGGTCCAGTCCCTCACCGCCAGTGGAATCTCCTTCAGGTTCTCAATCGCCGTCTGCAGCGGGATGGCGCACTCGGGCCCCACCATCTGAATCCCCGCGTCCAGGTTCTTGACCACCTCCTGGCGCACCTCTTCAGGCCCCTTGGCGAAGAGCGTCTCCGGATTGTTGATGTTTCCCACCAGGGAGATGCGGTCCTTCACGATGTCAATCGACTGCCGCGGCTCGTTCTTGGAGTCGTAGTGGAAGGCGGCCATCCCCGTCTGAGCGATGTACTCCATCCGGTCCATCGTCTTTCCGCAGATGTGCAGAATGATCGGGATCTTTATCTTTTCGGCGAACTCGATGTGGAGTTCGCGGAGGTATCTCCGGTAGTACTCACCGCTCACCAGGTCTCCGGTGGCGTGATCGGGCAGCGTGATGGCGTCGGCTCCGGCCTCCACCTGAGCGATGCCGAACTGGATGGTGGCTTCCTTCATCCTGTCCAGGCAGAGCTTGGTCTTCCCCGGATCATCCAGCGACATCAGCAGGAAGGGCTCCACCCCCATGCAGTGGTAGCCGAGCGACCAGGGCCCCATGGTCTTGCCGATGATGGCCACCTCGTCGCCGTACTCCTTCTTGAGGATCTTGATGGCGTCCAGGACACAACGGGTATCCCGATGGGTCAGGAAATCGGGTGGAATCCGGATGTCGTCCGGGGTCTCCCAGATGGGCTCCCGCATCTTCACGGTGGGCCAGTTGTCCTTCTGCTCCCACTGGATCTTGCAGCCCAGAGCCGACGAATCCTGAATGATGGTAAACACCGGCATGATGCAATCGAACCCCAGCTCGGTGTATCCGGTGGCCGCCAGGCGAGCCATGAGGTCGGCCTGCTGGTTGGCTTCGGGAAAGGGAGCGTCCACCAGGTCCATCAGCTCCACCGTGGCCACCGAGGTCGGGTTGCAGACGGGGGTGCGATCCACCGGCTCGCGCCGCAGCGCGGCCATGACTCGCTGGCGCCCGTTCATGGATGGAACCGATGGGGATCCGCTATCCATAGGACTTCCCTCCTGTATGAAAGAATCCGCCTAGTTGTTCTGGGCGCTGGGAGCGGACAGGACGCCCCGGGAAGCCGCCGCTTCCTCTTCCCGAACGATGGCCCGGACGTTGAGAGCCCGAACCAGCAGCAAACCGACCAGCGCGTCGATGGACTGTCGATTGGGCAAGGCGACCTGGGCCGAATGTCCGTCCACCAGCCCGGCCCCGCTGAGCTTGGCGATGCCGCCGGCGATATGAGCGGACCGCCTGGCGGCCCGCTCCCCTTCAGCTTCCAGCGTTACCTCATAGAGGCCCTCTCCCAGACTGGCCACCTGAACCTGGCTCTGCGATTTCTTGTCGAAGATGGCGAGGGGCCGGGGAACGATCTCCTCGCCCGAGGAACGCTTGCAGGCTTCCAGGAAAACCCTCTTGGCGGCCACCGGAAGATCGCTGCCCGAGGGGAAGCGCACAACCAGCGGTTCTCCGGGAAGGGCTTCCATCCCACCCAGAACCGTCATGGCTTCCGCAATGAAGGCCAGGCGCTCGCGGGCGCCCTCCCGCCGGCTATAGCTGTGGACCAGCACCTCCAGTGCGGCCACCCCCTCGCGCCTGTAGAGGCCGATGGAGATGTCGTGAAAATGCAGGTCCATCGGGACCAGCTCGATCCGCCTTCCGAGATCGACGGTGAGACCCATGGCAAAATCCCTCGGTTGCATATTTACAGGTTGTCCGACAACCTGAATATACGGTAATATAGTGGCAGCCTCCAAGTAAAGCTTTTTCCCAACCCCAAGGAGCCGCGCCACGGAGGCTGCAAGCGCCGTTGACGCAGCCGCCCAGCCCATGACCGTCAAGTCCGCCAGGCCCGAACCCCTGCAGGAAGTGAGTCCCATTCGCCGGACCTCGCTCAGCGACAAGATCATCGAACAGATCATCGATCTGATCTCGCGAAACATCCTCCAACCCGGGGAGCGGCTTCCATCGGAGAAGGATCTTTGCAAGCGCTTCGGGGTGGGGCGGGCGACGCTCCGCGAGGCCTTGCGGTCGCTGGCCGTGATGGGGATCCTGGACGGACGGGTCGGGGAAGGCACCTTCGTCTCCCACAACAACCAGCGATACCTGGAGCGGAACCTGCAGTGGGGGCTCCTGCTGGACCCCAAGAAGGTCGAGGACCTCCTGGAAACCCGGCTCATGCTGGAAACCCGGACGGCCTTCTCGGCTGCCCGCAAGGCCACCCCGGCCGACCTGGAAGCCATGGAAGCCACCATTCAGGGCATGGAGAGCTCGGTGGACCGTCCGGAGCAGTACCTGCGATTCGACCTGGAATTTCACCTGCTGGTGGCCCAGGCCACCCAGAACACCATCCTGCACCACCTGGTCAGCATGACCCGGGGCTATCTCCAGGCCTGGATCGAGGAGAGCCTGGTCTCCCCCCCCTCCGGCCCCGAAGACCGGCATCGAGCCCAATCCTCCATCCGGGAACACCGCGCCATCCTGGAGGCCCTGCAGTCGGGCCGAGCCGAGCAGGCCCGCCAGGCCATGAAGGCCCACATTCTCTCCAGCAGCGCCGACCTGCACCGGCACCTCCAGCAGACATCGGCTTGAGGCGCCGAATTTTGTTGCTTTCCGACTGTCCCCAAGATAAAATTCCTGACCCGAGTGGGCGAAAGCCCACTTTTTTGTTGCCTTTCAGCCTGCGGGAGAGGCTTGTTGCCGCTAGAGAAGACACAGGCCCTCATCGACGAGGTGGTCGGGGCCGAGGGTTTCGAGCTCGTTGAGGTCGAGCTGAAGGGTTCCCCGGGCCGACGAGTTCTGCGGATTTTCATCGACCGGGCGGGGGGAATCACCCACGACGACTGCGCTCGAATCAGCCACCTGGTGGGCCCGCTGCTCGAGGTCGAGGAAGCCGTTGCGGGGAGCTACACGCTGGAGGTATCCTCACCGGGCCTGACCCGAAGGCTGCGGACGCCGGCGGAGTTCCGGCGTTTTGCGGGCCGGCTGGTCAAGATCTCCACCCGCGAGGCCGTGGAGGGCTCGCGGCATTTTCGTGGAAGGCTGCTCGGCATGAAGGAAAACCGGGTGGCGGTGGAGCGGAGAGACGCCACCCCGGTATTGATTCCATTGGAAGTCGTCGCCAAGGCCCACCTGGATTTCGACTTCTAGTGTCCTGTCTCGGAACCAGGGTCGCCATCTTTCGGAGCGCAACGGAGCATTCATGAGCACTTTGCTCTTCCAGCACATCGACCTTCTCAGCAAGGAAAAGGGGATCGATCCGGAGATCGTGGTCAGCGCCGTCGAAGACGCGATTCTGGTGGCCACCCGCAAGTACTACAAGTCCACCGAGGAATTGACCTCCTCCTTCAACAAGGACACGGGCCGGGTCGAGGTGCACGCCGTCAAGCAGATCGTCGAGACGGTCACCGATCCCACCTTCGAGATCTCCCTCTCCGAGGCCCGGCGGATCGATCCCGCCGCCGAGATCGACGGACAGGTGAAAATCGAGAAACCCACCGACGTGCTGGGGCGCATTGCCGCCCAGACGGCCAAGCAGGTGATTCTGCAGAAAGTTCGCGAGGCGGAACGGGAGAGCATCTTCGAGGAATACAACCAGCGACTCGGCGAGGTGGTCACCTGCCTGGTGAAGCGGACCGAGGGCCCCGACGTGATCGTCGACCTGGGAACGGCGGAGGGGCGACTTCCCCGGCGGGAGCAGTCGCGCCTGGAGAGCTTCGCCATGGGCGACAGAATCCGGGTGGTCATCATCAAGGTGGAGAAACCCTCCCGAGGCCCCCAGGTCATTGTGTCCCGCATCGACCCGGCCTTGCTGGCCAAGCTGTTTGAAATGGAAGTGCCGGAAATCTACGACGGGACGGTGAGCATCCGGGCCGCCGCCAGGGATACGGGAGAACGATCCAAGATCGCCGTGGCCTCTCGCGACAAGGACGTCGACCCGGTGGGGGCCTGCGTGGGAATGAAGGGATCGAGAGTGCAGGCCATCATCCGCGAGCTCCACGGAGAGAAGATCGACATCATCCCCTACTCCGAGGACACCATGAACTTCGTGATGAACGCCTTGAGCCCCGCCAAGATCAGCCGCGCCTCCGTCCTGGATGCCGAGGACAGGCACCTGGAAGTCATCGTGGAAACGGATCAGTTGTCGCTGGCTATCGGCAAGAAGGGCCAGAACGTGCGCCTGGCGGCCAAGTTGACGGGTTGGAAGATCGATATCAAGAGCGAAGAGGAGAAGCGGGCCGAAATTGAAGATCAGATGGCTCTGCTGTCGGCCAGGACACCGCTCTCGGAGCTGCCGGCCCTTTCGCCGGGCATCCTGGCCAAGCTCACCGCAAGCGGCATCGAGACCATCGAGGAGCTGGCCGACACGCCCATTGCGGACCTGACCGGCATCAAGGGGGTGGGCCCCAAGAGCGCCGAAAAGATCATCGCTTCGGTGAAAGAGTACTACATTCAATATACCGAAGCCGTCGAGGCCAGAAGGGCGGCCGAAGCCGAAAAGAGGGCCGAAGAGGAGAGAGCCAGGCGGGAGGCCGAAGCCCGCCAGGCCGAGGAGCAGGCAGCGGAAGCCGAAGGCTCGCTCCAGGCCCCCGACCTTTCGGGAGACTCCCCGGAGCCCGCCGACGCCGCGGAGGCGGAGAGCTCGACCGAGCCGTCAGGCCCGGACCCAAACGGCCCTGGAACTGAGGAGGAGGAAATCGGGGGCAGCTAGGCTGCCCGCGGAGGTTTCGTGAGCGAAAAGACCCGGTTGTTAAAACTGGCGCCGGAGATCAAGGTCGGGGTCAAGGAGATCGTCGCCTACCTGAAGCAGGAGGGGATGAAGAAGGTCTCGGCCAGCAGTTTCGTGGAGGCCGAAGTGGTCCAGGACATCAAGGACCACTTCTCCGGAAAGAAGACGCAGAAGGCAAAGGCGGCCGCGCCGGAGAAACCGGCTCAGGCCGAAACCGCCGAGAAGCCCCAACCCGCGCCGGCTCCGGAGGTCCCGGCCAAGACCGAGGAGGCGGCTGAGCCGGCCGCGGTCGAGACGGCCCCGGCGGCTGCCCCTCCCGAAGCCGCTCCGCCAACGGTGGTGGAGGTCAAACCCAGGCCTTCCGTTCCCGGGATTGTCCCGGCGGCCGCCCCCCCCGCCGCCGCTCCCCCGGCCACTGACCGGCCGGCCGTCGTCTTGCAGCCGGCCGCCAAATTGGAGCCGGGAAGCCCGCGACCGGCCCCCGCGACCGGCCCGGCGGCGCCTCCCAGGAAGCCCGCCGGCGTGGAGCGCCCTTCGCCCACCGAAACCATCCGCCAGCACCTGTCCCGATCGGGCCAGATCCGGACCCGGCCGTTTCTTTCCCGGTCCCGTCAGGGAGCGCCGGCCCGGCCTCTCAGCCTGCCCGCGGGAACCCGGCCGACTTCAGGCTTCCCTCCGCAGCGCAGGCCTCTGACCCCGTTTCCCGGGCGTCCGCCCGGTCCCGGCGGGCCGCCCCGGGACCACCGCCGGGGCAGGCCGGGCCAGCGGCGTCCTGGCGGGCGGCGCGAGTCTCGGGAAGGCAGATTCGCTGCACGGCAGGCGCCGTCCGTAGCCCGTCCCGAGCCCTTCCAGCCCATTCCCATCAACCGCTCCGTGACTCTGACCGAGGGCGTCACCATCAAGGAGCTGGGGGAGCGGCTGGAAGTCAAAGCCAAGGACCTGATCAAGCGGCTGCTCGACAAGGGCATCTTCGCCACCATGAACCAGACCCTGGACGAGGCTCTGGCCAAGGACCTGAGCGCGGATTTCGGCGCCGAAGCCTCCATCGTCAGCTTCGAGGAAGACGCCGAGTATGAAGCCATCGCCGAGGAAAAATCGGAGAACATCGCGCCGCGGCCGCCGGTGGTCACCATCATGGGCCACGTCGACCACGGCAAGACCTCCCTGCTGGATGCGATCCGCGAAACCGACGTCACCTCCCAGGAAGCCGGAGGCATCACCCAGCACATCGGGGCCTACCAGGTCGAAAAGAACCAGCGCCTGGTCACCTTCCTGGACACTCCGGGCCATGAAGCCTTCACCATGATGCGGGCTCGGGGAGCCAAGGTGACCGACATCGTGGTGCTGGTGGTGGCGGCGGACGACGGCGTGATGCCGCAAACGCTGGAGGCCATCAACCATGCCAGGGCCGCCAAGGTTCCCATGGTCGTGGCCATCAACAAGATCGACCGGCCCAATGCCCAGGTGGACACGGTCAAGAAGAGCCTGGCCGCCAACGGCTTGACACCGGAAGACTGGGGCGGCGACACGGTCACGGTGGAAGTCTCCGCCATCGAGAAAACCAACCTGGACCTCCTGCTGGAGATGATTCTGCTGGTCGCCGATCTGCAGACCCTCAAGGCCAACCCCCAGCGAACGGCCATGGGAACGATCGTGGAAGCCAAGCTCGACCGAGGCCGAGGGCCGGTGGCGACCGTCCTGGTTCAAAACGGCACCTTGAAGGTCGGGGATTCCTTCATCGCCGGCGCGGTCACGGGAAAAGTCAGGGCCATGCTGGATTTCCACGGCAAGCCGGTGCAAGCCGCCGTTCCCGCCATGCCGGTCGAGGTCCTGGGACTCGAATCGGTTCCCCACGCCGGCGACCTGTTCCAGGTGCTCAGCGATGCCGGCAGGACCAGGCAGATCGGCAACCTGCGCCAATCGAAGCTTCGGGAGAGTCAACTGGCCAAGACGGCGCGCCTCACGCTGGAACACCTGCATGAGCAGATGAGCGAAGGCGTGGTCAAGGAGCTTCCCATCATTCTGAAGGCCGACGTGCAGGGTTCGGTGGAAGTCGTGTCGGAGACCCTCTCCAAGCTCAGCAACGACAAGGTCAAGGTGAAGATCATCGACCGCGGCACCGGAGCCATTACCGAAACCAACGTGCTGCTGGCCTCCGCCTCCAATGCCGTCATCGTCGGCTTCAACGTCAGGCCGGAGAAGAAGGCGGCCGAGCTGGCCTCGCAGGAGGGTGTCGATATTCGCCTGCATACCGTGATCTACAAGATCAGTGAAGAGATCCGCAATGCCATGCTGGGCCTGCTGGACCACACCTTCAAGGAGGTCTGGCAAGGCACCGCCCAGGTCAGAATGACCTTCAAGGTTCCCCGGGCGGGCGTGGTGGCCGGCTGCTACGTTTCCGACGGGAAAGTTTCCCGGAACTCCAAAGCGCGGTTGCTGCGAGACAACGTCGTGATCTACGAAGGCAAGATCGGCTCCCTGAGGCGCTTCAAGGACGATGCCGGAGAAGTTCGCTCCGGACTGGAATGCGGCATCGGCCTGGAGCGGTTCAGCGACATCAAGAACGACGACGTCATCGAAGCCTTCACCATGGAGAAGGTCGCCCCGCAGATGGATTGAGGCCGGCCCGGCTCCACCGAAGTCCGCCATGAACATCGGCCTGCTCACCCTTGAAGTCGTCATCCCCTACGCCCAGTCGCTCAAAGACAAACGCCAGGTGATTCGCAGCCTGCGGGACCGCCTCAAGAAGTTCAACGTCTCCATAGCCGAGTGCGGACACCAGGACCTCTGGCAGCGATCGACCCTGGGTGTCGTCGCCATCGCTTCCGACCACGCCATCCTCGAACGAACCCTGCAGACGGTGACCGACGAAGCCGAAAGAATCCTGGACGGAAACCTGGCTCGATGCGAGGTGGAGTTTCTATGAAATCCCCCTCCAGGCGGCCGGGACGAGTCGGCGAACTGCTTCGAATGGCCATCAGCCAGGTCATTCTGCGCGGACTGAGGGATCCGAGAATCGGCCTGGCCACCGTCACCGAGGTCAAGATGAGCGCCGACCTCAAGAAGGCCAGGGTCTTCGTCAGCGTGCTGGGCAGCCGGGAAGACCGCCAACAGACGCTGCTGGCCCTCAAGCGGGCCTCCGCCCACATTCGCCATGAAATCAGCTCCCAACTGAAGCTGCGATCGGCCCCGGAGCTGGACTTTCAATACGATCGCTCCCTCGAGTACGGAGCGCGGATCGAAGAGCTGCTCGACCAGACCCGAGCCGTCGATACCCCCGACCAGTAATCGGGGCCTCGAACGGACACGGGGCGAGCCCGATTCCGCGCCGGCGCCCCCCTTCCCCCGCAACCTCCATGAATGGACCGCACACGGGCTTCCTGGTCATCGACAAGGCGGAAGGCTTGACCTCGCACGCGGTGGTTCAGCTCGTCCGGCGCCAGTTGCAGATCCGGAAAATCGGCCACCTCGGCACTCTCGACCCCATGGCCACCGGGGTTTTGCCCCTGGCAGTCGGTCGCGCCACCCGGCTGGCGCGATTCCTCATGGGCGGCCGGAAGGTCTATGAGGGAACCATCCAATTGGGCCTGGCCACCGACACCTACGATCGCCTGGGCCAACCCGCATCCGAGTACCGGCTGCCCCGTCTTGCACCGGACCGCCTCCGCGCCGCGGTCGAATCCATGGTCGGCGAGCAGATGCAGGCTCCTCCCCCCTACTCGGCCAAGAAGATCGGGGGGCGGCGCGCCTACCGGCTGGCCCGGCAGGGACTCCAGGTTGAAATTCCTCCCCAGCGAGTCCACATTCATCAATTCAGGTTTCGCCAGGAGGCGGCCGACACCGTCGATTTCGAAGTCCACTGCTCGCCGGGAACCTATGTCCGCGCCCTGGCCCACCAACTGGGACAGAAGCTGGGATGCGGGGCCCATCTCTCCAGGCTGCGGCGGCTCTCCTCGGGAAAGTTCTCGCTGTCGATGGCCTGTCCGCTGCCCCAGGGCCGAATGCCCCAGGACTGGACCCGGTTCCTGCTCTCCATGAATTCCATGCTGGAGGATATGCCCGGCATCCGTGTCTCGGCGGAAGACCGGGAAGCCTTTGCCCATGGAAGGACGCTGGGAGCCGGAAACGTACCCCCGGATCTTTCGGAGGCCCCCATGTTCCGGGTCCTTTCCGACTCGGGACGGCTGCTGGGTCTGGCTGAACCGGCTTCCTGCCGGCACCCGGGCGGGCGCGGCGAGCAGGGCGCGGTCCGTCTCCTTCCCAAGCTGGTCCTGTAATGGCGCCAAGCCGGTTCCCGGCCCAGGACCATCCCACGCTGCCGAATTTAGGGGGACAGAACTGTCACGGCCTCCCAATCACGCCCACGTTCCCTGTGGGATGGCAGGGGCGCCCAACGTGAGGTCGCCGGGAACAACCGGGCAACCACAAGGGTTGCCCCTACAGTGGGCGGTTCAGCCTGGGATGGCCCCGGTTCCCGCCCTGATTTCGCTTTACTTCGGCGCGGGGACTATGCTACATTCCGCCTGCTTTATCGGCTTGCAAGGAAAGGATCCACTCCTCGAATTCATGGTACTGACACCGGATCTCAAGAGTTCAGTGATTCAGAAATTTCGGACCCACCCCACCGATACGGGGTCGCCGGAAGTCCAGATCGCTCTGCTGAGCGAGCGGATCACCTACTTGACGGGCCACTTCAAGGAACACAAGAAGGATCACGCCTCTCGCCGCGGTCTGCTGAAGATGGTCGGGCACCGCAGGCGTTTATTGGACTATCTGAAGATAAAGGATGTCGACCGCTATCGAACGGTCATCCAAAGACTTGGAATACGCAAGTAGCGAGCCCGGGAAGACATTTCGAGCTTGAGCTGATGAAATAGCGACTCCGAGCATTGCCGAACGTGATGCCGGCAGTCGCTATTTTGGTGTAGGCGGCAATCCGGGCCGGGAAACACATCAATGATCGAGAAAACCAGCACCCTCATCGGAGACAAGGAAATCACCATCGAAACGGGCAGGATCGCCCGCCAGGCTGACGGCGCCGTTCAGGTCAGCTACGGAGACACCAGGGTATTGGTGTCCGCCTGTTCCAGAAGACAGCCCCGGGACAAGGTGGATTTCTTTCCTCTGACCGTAGACTACCGAGAAAACTATTACGCCGCCGGGCGCATTCCGGGAGGCTTCTTCAAGCGCGAGGGCAAGCCGAGCGAAAAGGAGGTTCTGACCTGTCGCCTGATCGACCGTCCCATCCGCCCGCTGTTTCCGTCGGGCTATCGCTGCGACACCCAGATCATCGCCCTGGTGCTCTCCGCCGACGGAGAGAACGACCCCGACATCCACGGCATCACGGGCGCCAGCGCGGCCCTGATGGTGTCCGACATCCCCTTCGAGACCCCCATCGCCGCCGTTCGCGTGGGCCTGGTCGGCGGCAGCATGGTGATCAACCCGACCAGCCGGGACCTGAAGGAAAGCCAGCTCAACCTGATCGTCGCCGGCAGCGAAGAGGCCATCGTGATGGTCGAAGCCGGAGCTCGGGAGGTGAGCGAGGCGACCGTGGTCGAAGCATTGGCTTTCGGACACGAGCACATCAAGCAGATCGTCCCCCTGCAAAGGGAACTGGCGGCCCGCCTCGACGTCCGCAAACGCCCAGTGGAGTCGCGCCCGGTCGACGAGAACCTCTTCAGTCGGATTTCCCAGCAGGTGTCGGCGGATCTCAGGGACGCTCTCGACACCACAAAGCACGGCAAGCGAGGAAGCTACGAACAGGTTGACAAGGTCAAGGAAGCCCTGCTGAGCAGTTTCCCGGAGGAGTCGGCCGACCTGAGGAGCGACGCATCGGCCATTTTCGACCGCATCAAGGAACAGATCTTCCGCGACGACATCCTCGAACGGAAGAAACGCCCGGACGGTCGTGAGTTCGACGCCGTCCGACCCATCACCTGCGAGGTCGGCTTTCTGCCCCGCACCCACGGTTCAGCCCTCTTCACCCGCGGCGAGACCCAGGCCCTGGTCACCGCCACCCTGGGCACTTCGGACGATATTCAGAAAATCGACATCATGGAGGGCGAGTCGTCCAAGCGGTTCCTTCTCCACTACAACTTTCCGCCCTTCAGCGTGGGCGAAACGGGATTCATGCGAGGCCCCGGGCGGCGGGAGGTGGGCCATGGCGCCCTGGCGGAACGATCCATTCTTCCGGTGGTTCCCTCCGAAGACAAGTTCCCCTACACCATTCGCATTGTCTCCGACATCCTGGAGTCCAACGGCTCTTCCTCGATGGCCAGCGTGTGCGGCGGCATCCTGGCCCTGATGGATGCCGGCGTCCCCATCAAGGCGCCGGTCGCCGGCATCGCCATGGGATTGGTCAAGCAAGGAGACCGCTACGCCGTCCTGACCGACATCGCCGGGGCCGAGGACCACTACGGGGACATGGACTTCAAGGTCACCGGGACCCGATCGGGAATCACCTCTCTGCAGATGGACATCAAGATCGCCGGCTTGACCATGGAGATCATGAGTGAAGCTCTCCAGCAGGCGCTGCGGGGAAGGCTCTTCGTCCTCGACAGAATGCTGGATACCATTTCGGCCCACCGGAGCAATACTTCAAAATATGCTCCCAAGATCTACTCCCTTCGCATCAAGCGGGAGAAGATCCGCGACGTCATCGGGCCCGGGGGCAAGGTGATTCGCGGCATCACCGAACAGACCGGAGTCAAGATCGACGTGGCGGACGACGGCAAGGTCAACATCGCCGCGCTCGACGAAGCGTCCGCCCGAAAAGCCATTCAGATCATCAAGGACCTCACGGCCGAGGCGGAAATGGGCAAGATCTACCTGGGCAAGGTGGTTCGCCTGGTGGATTTCGGCGCCTTCGTGGAAATCTTTCCCGGAACCGACGGCCTCCTTCATATCAGCGAGATCGCCGAGCATCGAATCCGGCAGGTCAGGGACGAGTTGAAGGAGGGAGATCAGCTTCTGGTCAAGGTCATCGGAATCGACGGCCAGAAGGTCAAGCTGAGCCGCAAGGCCGTGTTGAGGGAACAGCGGCAAAAGTCATCCTGAAGCAGGCGTCCCGTGCGCCGGGCGACCGGGCGGGCTCCGCGCGGGTCAAGCCGCCAGCGGCGGGTGAAATTCACTCGTCAGGTTGGGGAATCTGCCCAGAATCTCATCCCGCAATTCCTTGGACAGAGCCCGCTCCCGGCTCTCCACAAACCGGTCGCCCCGACGAACAAACAGCCTGAAGCGGTCCTTACCCTCGTCTCTTTGCCTGATCAGAACCCACCGGGATTTCGGGCCCGGCTCGATCCCGTAAACGTCGACCCGCGTCTGAACCAGGGGCACCGCGATGCTGTCGAGATAGCGGGCCCGGCAAGGATCGTTCGAAAACACCGAGAAGCTCATCTCCTGCCCCCCGTAGAAGAACTTGCAATCCCTTAGCTCCATGACGCCCTCCCGGTTCAGGAAATCGTGTGAGAGACGAGGCGCGCGCCCAGACCCGCGGGTGTCGAACCCGGCCCGCCCTTCGACGCCCACCGCAACGGCCAAATACCTCTGATGCACGATCCCGCCAAAAGGGTTACCCGGAAATCGCGGCTTGTCTGAGCCTTTTGCAAAAGGATCGAGAGGCATTGCGTTTCGGAGGGGTGCTTTCTATTCGCCGCATTCGCGGCTGGGTTGGCGCAGAACCCATACGACCCCAGGCTTCCGCCTGGGGCTACCCTGAGCCGCTGCTTCGCAGCTCTATGCGGAGCAAGAAGGATGGGAGGAAGCGCCCCTCCGGGAGCGCGGGCGTCTCGCCCGCATCCTCTGCGTTGGGTGGCCGCTCAGTTTCCCCGTGATGCGACGCCCGGCCACCCTGCCGCCGGGAACCCCATGGGCTCGGCTGAAGCGGAATCGTGGCGCTATTGCCGGTCGAGCCGGGTCGAGAAGAGGGGTGAGGCTGTGCCACTGTTGTGCGGGCGGGACGCCCGCGCTCCCGGTGGGGTTTCATCCCACGACGGCGTCGCAGCCAGGCAGGTCCGTCGGTCTTCGTGTCTATTCGTGTTCATTTGTGGTTCGTCATTATTGACGATTGGGTGTTTCACCCTCGCATGATCCGCCCCGTCGTGGGGGGCGGGGGTCTGCAGGGCTACCACGCAGAGGAGGGTCGGTGAGGACAAGTCGGGAGAAAAGGCGGGGAACCTGCTCGCAGCCACGGCGCGTCAGTCGAGGCGGTAGTTGGGAGCCTCCCGGGTGATGATGACGTCGTGGACGTGGCTTTCCTTGAGGCCCGCCGAGGTGATCCTGATGAATCGGGAATTTTCCTGGAGTTCCTCGATCCCCGAGCACCCGACGTAGCCCATTCCGGCTTTCAGCCCACCCACAAGCTGCGCCACCACGCCCGCCAGGGGACCCTTGTAGGGCACGCGGCCCTCGATGCCTTCCGGGACCAGCTTCTGCGTGCTGGTGTCCTGACCCAGTCGATAGCGGTCCCGACTCCCCACCTGCATCGCTCCGAAAGATCCCATGCCCCGGTAGGCCTTGAAGCTTCGGCCCTGGTAGAGCACGGTTTCGCCGGGGCTTTCGTCCGTCCCGGCGAAGAGGCTTCCGATCATGACGCTGTCGGCGCCGGCGGCGATGGCCTTGGTGATGTCTCCGGAGAACTTGATCCCCCCGTCGGCGATGACGGGGATTCCCGCCTCCTTGGCAACCTGCGCGCATTCCGCCACCGCTGTGATCTGCGGGACTCCGGCGGCTGAAACCACCCGCGTGGTGCAGATGGAGCCGGGCCCGATCCCCACCTTGATGCCGTCGGCGCCGCAGCCGATCATGTCGGCGGCAGCCTCGGCGGTCGCGATGTTGCCGGCGATGGTATCGGTCTCCGGGAACTTCCGCTTGATCTCCTTGAGCACGTCCATCACCCGCTGAGAATGGCTGTGGGCCGTATCCACGGCCAGCACGTCCACGTTGGCGTTCACCAGGGCCTCGGCCCGCTCCAGGTAGTCCCCCGTGACCCCCAGGGCCGCGCCAGCCAGCAGTCGCCCCTGGCCATCCTTGGCCGAAAAGGGGTACTGGAGCTTCTTCTGGATGTCCTTGACCGTGATCAAACCCTTCAACATGTAGTGGCTGTCGACCACCAGCAGCTTCTCCACCCGGTGCCGGTGCAACATTTCCTCGGCCTCGGCCAGCGTGGTCCCGACTGGAACGGTGATCAGGTTTTCCTTGGTCATCACCTCCGAGACCGGCAGGTTCAAGCGGTCTTCAAAGCGCAGGTCGCGATTGGTGAGGATCCCCACCAGCTTGCCGTCCTCGGTGATGGGCACTCCGGAGATCTTGTAGTGCCTCATCATTTCCAGGGCCTCGTGGATCCGGTTCTGCGGCGACATGGTGATGGGGTCCACGATCATGCCGCTCTCGGAACGCTTGACCTTGTCCACTTCCGAGGCCTGACCCTCCACCGACAGGTTGCGGTGAATGATGCCGACGCCGCCCTGCTGGGCCATGGCGATGGCCAGGCGGGCTTCGGTGACGGTATCCATGGCCGCGCTGACGACGGGCACGTTGAGGCGGATGCGCCGGGTCAGCCGGGTTCGGGTAGACACCTCGGCGGGCGCGATGTCCGACTTCCGGGGGACCAGCAGGACATCGTCAAAGGTCAAGCCTTCAGGCACGTCCCTGGTCAACATGGTTGCTCCCTCGCCGTTTTCCTCTTCAGGCTGCGGTCAGAGCGCAGCACTTCTTGTACTTCTTGCCGCTACCGCAGGGGCAAGGCTGGTTGCGGCCGATTTTCGGCCCTCGAACGACGGGCCGGCGCGGCTCGGCCGCTTCCTCGGCAGGCCCCATCACCATTTCCTGCTTGCGCTGGCGGCGCTCCATCTCGCGAACCTTGTCCCTGTCTTCAACCGGTTGGAGCAGATAGAGGTACCGCAGGCTCTGCTCCTCGATGCCGTCCATCATCTGCTCGAAGGTGGCGAAGGATTCCTTCTTGTACTCCACCAGGGGATCTCTCTGGCCGTAGCCCCGCAACCCGATCCCTTCCTTCAACTGGTCCATGGCCAGCAGATGGTCCTTCCAATGGGCGTCCAGGACGTTGAGCAGGATCAGCCGTTCGTACTGGCGCATCTCCTGTGAGCCGATTTCCTCGTCCTTGCGTTCGTACTTCTCCCTGGCTCTGGCGCAGATGGCCTCCAGCAGCTCCTCCCGATTGAGTTGCTCGACCGGGATGTTCTCGTGACGCAGATCCAGGCCGAACTGCTGGGCCGCGGCCTTGCGAAGCCCTTCGCCGTCCCACTCCTCGGGATCGCTGTCGGCGTCGCAGTAGCTGTCGATGAAGCCGCCGATGACGTCCTCGCTCAACTGGAGCAGGTACTCCTTCTGGTCGCTCTGGCTCAGGAACTGTTCCCTCAATCCGTAGATGGTCTTGCGCTGCTGGTTCATGACGTCGTCATATTCCAGCAGGTGCTTTCGGATGCTGAAGTTGTGGGCCTCGACCTGCTTTTGGGCCGATTCGATTCTCTTGCTGATCAGGCGGGATTCGATGGGGACGTCCTCCTCCATCCCCAGGCGCTGCATGATGCTGGACACCTTGTCGCTGGCGAAGATCCTCATGAGATCGTCCTCCAGCGAGAGGTAGAAGCGGGAGCTTCCGACATCCCCCTGGCGCCCCGAGCGGCCGCGCAACTGGTTGTCGATGCGCCGGGACTCGTGGCGCTCCGTTCCCAGAATATGCAGCCCCCCGGCAGCGATCACCTGCTCCCGCCCCTGCTGAAACTCCTGGTCGACCTCGTCGAGAGCCCTCTCCCACTCCTCTTGGGTGAGCGCGGCCAGGTCCACGTTCTGCTTGTGCAGCCGTTCCCTGGCCAGGAACTCGGCGTTGCCGCCCAGCACGATATCGGTGCCGCGGCCCGCCATGTTGGTGGCGATGGTCACCGCCCCCTGGCGTCCGGCCTGGGCCACGATCTCGGCTTCTTTCTCATGGTACTTGGCGTTCAGCACCACGTGCTTGACCCCCGCCTTCTTGAGCAACCCGCTCAATCGCTCCGACTTTTCGATGGAAATGGTCCCCACCAGCACCGGTTGACCCTTCTCGTGCAGCTCCCGGATCTCCTCCACCACCGCTCTGAACTTCTCCGGTTCGGTGCGATAGACCACGTCGGGGTAATCCATCCGGATCATGGGCCGGTTGGGGGGAGCCACCACCACTTCCAGCTTGTAGATCTTGTTGAACTCCATGGCCTCGGTGTCGGCCGTTCCGGTCATTCCCGCCAGCTTCCCGTACATGCGGAAATAGTTCTGGAAGGTGACCGTCGCCAGGGTCTGGTTCTCCCTTTCGATCTTGACCCGCTCCCTGGCCTCCACGGCTTCGTGCAGGCCGTCGCTCCAGCGGCGGCCGGGCATGAGACGCCCCGTAAACTCGTCCACGATGGTGACCTTGTTGTCGTTGACGACGTAGTGAACGTCCTTCTCGTAGAGCCAGTAGGCCTTGACCAGCTGCTGAATGGTGTGGAGGCGCTCGGTGACTTCGACGTAGCGCTTTTCGCTGTAGTCCGGGTCGTCCGGGTCGGGAATGACGTAGTCCTCCATGCGCCCGCCCGCCAGAAACTCCTGGCCCTTCTCGGTGATCTCGACGTTGTGCGATTTCTCGTCGATAAAGCAGTAGAGCTGGTTGTCGAACTCCGACAACTGCTTGTTGCTCATGAGCTGGCCTTCGACCTGGTCGATCTTCTTCTTCAGGTCCCGGTGCTTGACCAGCAGGTCCAGGTACTGCCTGTTCTTGGGATCGCCGCGCTTGACCAGCAGCAGTTGCTCCAGGGTCTCCTCGCTGGCCTGGCCGTCGGCGTCGATCTGCCGGATCGCCTCCCGCAAGGCCCCGCCCAGAAATTTCGTCTGCTGGGCCCGGATGCGTTCTGCCAGCGGCCGCATGGCCATGTAGGTCTTCTGCTGGGAACTCTCTACCGGCCCCGAGATGATCAGCGGCGTTCGGGCCTCGTCGATCAGGATGGAGTCCACCTCGTCCACGATGGAGTAGTGATGCCCTCTCTGGACCCGGTCGCCGGTGTCGAACTTCATGTTGTCGCGGAGGTAATCGAATCCGAACTCGTTGTTGGTGCCGTAGGTCACGTCGCAGCAGTAGGCCTGGCGGCGCTGGTCGTCGTCCATGTCATGCTGAATCACCCCCACCGACAGCCCCATGAAGCGGTAGACCCGGCCCATCCACTCGGCGTCGCGGCGGGCCAGATAGTCGTTGACCGTGACCACGTGGACGCCCTTCCCCTCCAGGCTGTTGAGGTAGACCGGAAGCGTCGCCACCAGGGTCTTGCCCTCTCCCGTCTTCATCTCGGCGATCTTGCCCTGGTGAAGCACCACGCCGCCCATGAGCTGCACGTCGAAGTGCCTCATCTTGAGCACCCGCCTGGCAGCCTCCCGAACCACGGCGAAGGCTTCCGGGAGCAGGTCCTCCAGGGTCTCGCCGGCGGCCAACCGAGTCTTGAACCGGTCGGTGTGGGCACGCAGTTCCTGGTCCGTCCGGTTGGAGAGGGAGGGTTCCAGGGCGTTGATCCGGTCCACCGTGGGTTGAATGGCCTTGATGTCCCGCTCGTGCTTGCTGCCGAAAACTGACTTGAGAAGGGTGTCGATAACCAAGGAATGGCCCTTTGATCTGCCGTCGGGAATCTTAATTATGAGGGGATTCAAGACAAAGTCAAGGAGTCGGCCGGAAGGCCGCAAGGGGCCCGATGGGAGGGCCGCAAGCCCCCTTTTCCATGGGGCCGGGGCCGGTCCGACCTCCTGCGCGGACCGCAGATCGGGGTCTGGTCAGCCGGTTTGACAGCGCCCTCGACCGACTCCTATAGTGTTGAATCGACGGCTGCCGCACGTCCCACGCCCCGCCGAAGTCGGCCACTCTCCCATGAACTCCCCATCCAAGCCCGCTTGCCGGTTGGTCGTGGTTGGAGGAGGTATTTCCGGGCTGGCGGCGGCTCATCGATTGCTGGAAAGGGCTTCAGGGCTGAACCGGGCCGTCCGCCTGGACCTGCTGGAAGCCGGCCATCGCCTGGGGGGTGTCATCCACACCGCAAGGGAGCAGGGATTCCTGCTGGAGGGAGGACCCGATTCCTTCGTTTCCGAGAAGCCCTGGGCGGTGGATCTCTGCCGGCGCCTGGGTCTGGAGACGAGCCTCATCGGCGCCTCACCCCGCCATCGCCGGACCTTTATCGTGCGGGGCGGGAAGCTGCTGCCTGTTCCGGAGGGGTTCCACCTGATCGCTCCCTACCGATTCGGTTCCTTTGCCGCCTCTCCCCTTCTGAGCTGGGCGGGCAAGATCCGCATGGCGGCCGACCTGGTGCTGCCGCGCCGGCGGCCCCTTTCAGCCAACCACGACGAGAGCCTGGCCGCCTTCGTTCGCCGGCGCCTGGGAGAGGAGGCCCTGCAACGGCTGGCCCAGCCCCTGGTGGGCGGCATCTATACGGCCGACCCGGAAAAGCTGGGGCTGAAAGCGACCTTCCCGCAGTTCCTGGACATGGAAGAACGCCACCGCAGCCTGCTGCTGGCCATGCGGCGGGAGCGCAAGCGGCAACCATCTTCGGCCGATGGCCACCCTGCCGGCCCCCGCTATGGCCTCTTCGTCTCCCTGGATCAGGGGTTGCAGCTCCTGGTGGATCGACTGCGGGAATCCCTGCCGGCCCCCTCGATCCACTTGGGTTGCAGGGTCGTGTCGCTGCGGCGGCCGGACCAGGCCCGCCGGTGGGAGATCGAGCTGGAGAAGGGCCCCCCGATCCGGGCGGACGGAATCTGTCTTGCGCTGCCGGCCCACCGGTCGGCCGACTTGCTGGAGGCCCTCGACCCCGGCCTGGCGGCGCGATTGAGAAGCGTGGACCATGCCTCCACGGCGACCGTGAACCTGGCCTACCGGGCGGCGGATGTTCCCGCCGCCATGGATGGCTTCGGCTTCTTGGTGCCGGCCGTGGAAGAGGGGGCCATGCTGGCCTGCAGCTACAGCCACCGCAAGTTCGCCGGACGCGCCCCCGGGAAGGCGGCGCTCCTGCGTGCTTTCGTGGGGGGAGCGCTGCACCCGGAAAGGCTGGAGGGTGACGATCGGGAGTTGGTTGCACGGGTCCGCCGGACCCTGGGAACACTGCTGGGCATCACCCGCCCGCCGCTGCTGAGCCGGGTGGAACGCCACCCCGAGGGCATCCCCCAGTACGGCGTCGGGCACCTGGAGCTGGTGGCCCGGATTGAAAGCCGGATGCTCCAATGGCCGTCCCTGCAGTTGGCGGGAAACGGGCTCACCGGCATCGGCATCCCCGACTGTGTTCGACGGGCCGAGCAGTGCGCCGACCGGTTGCTGGAGACCTTGGCGGGGTGAGGCGCGTGCCGGCCGCGGGCTACCTCAGGACCATGCCGGTTCGGGACCAGCGGGTTCTGCTGAAGAAGTTGAGGGCCTTGCTTCCGTATTCCCTGGCGTGCTGCAGGACGGACTTGGGACTGGGGTCGTAAGGATCGTCGTCGTAGGACCAGTAGATGAACAGGGGCTTGCCGATGATGTTGCTGCCGGGCACCGGCCCCCAGTACCGGCTGTCGTGGCTGTTGTCCCGGTTGTCGCCCATCATGAAGTAGTGGCCCGGGGGAATCAGGACAGGCCCGTGGGAATCCTTGGGCGCGTAACGGGCCTCCTCCGGGTCGAAGGCTTGATAGGGTTCCTCGAGCCTGCCGCCGTCGATGTAGACGGCCTTGTCCCTGACCTCCAGGGTCTCGCCGGGAAGGCCGATCACCCGCTTGATGAAGGGCACGGCGGGATCGTGGGGAGGCTTGAAGGCCACGATGTCTCCCCTCTCGATCTCGCGGTCCGGCAGGATTTTCAGGAGGAAATCCGGGTAGTTGGCCGGGAAGGCGAACTTGTCCAGGAAGAAATGATCCCCCACCAGAATGGTGGGCTTCATCGACTCGGTCGGCACCTGAGTGGCCTGAGCGATGAACTTGGTGAAGAAGAAGACGAAAACCAGGCTGAACGCCAGGCTTTCGAGCCACTCGCGGGCCGCGCTCTTGCGCCGGGCCTTCGCAGGTTGCAGGTCGGCTCGGCCTTCGGCGGGGCGGTCTGGAACGAGATCCTCTTTCTCCTCTGGCATTCTTCCCCCAAAGCCCCGCGTCAGCGGGCACTCCTCTGAACCGGTTCTGCTATTATAGGGAATCTGGAGCGACTGCTTCAAGCGGCCCGCGAGGCGTGGCCCGGGGCCACTCCACGCCCCCCCTCTGGTTGGGGGCAACCCTTGTGGTTGCCCGCTTGCTCCCGGTGACCTTGCATGGGGCGCCCCCAAGGAGCGCCCTGCCATCCCGCAGGGAATGTGGATTCTTGCCATGGGTAATCCGACCTTTTCCATCCTCAACTTCGGCTGTCGGGCCAGCCAGTCGGATGGAGCCGGGCTGGAGCAGGCGCTCCTTGGCAGGAACCTGGAGAAGGGGCGGTCGGGAGCGGACTCCGACGTGGTGGTCGTCAACACCTGCACCGTCACCCGCACCGCCGACGCCCAGGCCCGCCAGGCGATCCGGCGGATTCACCGCCGCAACCCCCAGGCCAGCATCGTGGTGACCGGCTGCTACGCTCAGCGCGCGCCCGAGGAACTCGCTCGAATGGAGGGCGTGACCTGCGTTGTCGGCAACTCCCACAAACAGCAACTGGCGGCTCTGGTTGCAGAGAAGCACCTGCCCCGCCGCCTGCCGGCGGCATGCGGGGAGCCGGAGACACGATTGCCCGGCGGGGCCGAGGTCTATTGCAGCAGCATCTTCGAGTCCCGGGAGCTGCGATCCATTGCCGACATGTCGGGGGGAGGCAGAACCCGGGCCTTTCTGAAGGTGCAGGACGGCTGCAGCTATCGATGTTCCTACTGCGTGATTCCGTTCGTGAGAGGCGACTCGCGCAGTCTTCCCCTGACGGAGGTGTTGCGGCAGACCCGGCACCTGTTGAACCAGGGCTACAGGGAAATCGTCCTGACCGGCATCCACCTGGGAGGCTATGGGAAGGATTTGCGGCCCGGCGCCCGTCTGGCGAGCCTGATCCGCCGGCTGCTCCAGGAAGAGCCCCTGCGGCGGTTGCGGCTCAGCTCCATCGAACCGCTGGAAGTCACCGACGAGATCATCGACCTGGTGGCGACCTCCCCCAGGATGGCCAAGCACTTCCACGTGCCGCTGCAGAGCGGCTCCAGCCGCATCCTGGGTCTCATGCGCCGGCCCTATCGAGCCTCCCATTACCTGGAACTGCTGGAAAAGATCCGGCGGCGGGTTCCTGAAGCGGCCATAGGAGCCGACGTGATGGTGGGATTCCCCGGAGAGACCAGGGAGGATCATGCCCTGACACGGGACTTGATCGGCAATTCACCCCTCACCTACCTGCACGTCTTCCCCTTCTCCCGCAGGCCGGGCACCGCCGCCGCCCGGCTCGAGCCGGAGGTGCCCAAGGCCGCGGCGGCGCTCAGAAGCCTGGAGCTGAGGTCGTTGGGCGAAGCCAAGAACCGCTGCTTTCGGGAGTCCCAGGTGGGGCGGGACCTGCCGGTGATCACTCTCCAGGACGAGTCTCCGCGGGCGACCAGGCGAGCCCTGAGCTCCAATTTCCTGCAGGTCGAACTGACGGGCGCCGAAGCCAGGCCCAATCAACTGCTGCAGGTGCGTGTCACCGGACTCACCCCGAAGGGGGTCACCGGTTGCGCTGCCGCCGCCCCGGAGGGCGGGGCCTTCAGTCCTCCAGGATGACCTGGGCCACCGCGTAGCCATCGGTGTGGGACAGGCTGATCCGGTAGCGGACCGCCCCCAGTCGGCGAGCCACCTCCAGGGCCTTGCCGGAGAGCAGCAGGTCCGGTTTGCCGTTGGTCCGATTGCGAACTTCGGCATCGCGCCAGCCGACGCCACCGCTCCATCCCGTCCCGATGGCCTTGAACAGCGCCTCCTTGGCGGCGAAACGAGCCGCGTAGTGTTGAAAGGGGTTGGGGCGCCCGTCGCAGTAGCGGATTTCGCCGGGCGTGAATATCCGGTTCCGCAAGCGGTCGCCCCGCCGCTCCATGGCCGCCCTCAGCTTGCCGATCTCGACAAGGTCAATGCCGGTTCCGACGATCACGACTCTTCTTCCTCATCACCGGGGAGACCCTTTTTGCCTGGCCCCGAGCGGCTTGTGCCTGCAGCACCCGGCGCTGGCGGCCTGCTCCTGGCTGGTTCACGGGTTCGGCCTGCGAACCCGCCTGTCCCGGGACCACCCCTTGCCCGGCGCTTCGAGTTTCGAGCAATCTGGAGGGGATGTCAAATCCCTTCCGGTTCAGAACGCCCTTGTCGCCAGCCTGGCCGGAAAGGCCATGATTCCGGTGCGGCTGCGCCAATGCCATTCCGACGGCGTGGTTTGCCTGGACGGGTTCGAGCCGGGAGACCTGCCGGCGGAGGGGGATGCCCTGATTACCCGTCGCTCCGGACTGCTCCTGGCCGTCCAGGTGGCCGACTGCCTGCCCGTGCTCATCGCCGACAAGGCCAAGCGGGTCCTGGCGGCCGTGCACGCCGGTTGGCGAGGCCTGCTGGCAGGGGTCGTTCCCAGGACCCTGGAGGCCATGCAGTCTCGATACGCCTCCGATCCCTGCGATTGCCTGGCCGTCATCGGACCTTCGATCGGACCCTGCTGCTATGAAGTGGGCCAGGAGGTGGCCCGGCCCTTCGAGGAGGCCTTCCCCGGCCGGCCCCGGTTGTGGAGAAACCTCCAGCCCGCCGCAGGGGTCCTCGCCTGCGGAACCGGTCCTTCAGACGCCTCACCAGGCGCCCGGCGAACGCTGGACCTGTCGGCAGCCTGCCGCTGTCAACTGGAATCCGCGGGGCTCCCTGAAAGCAGCGTCTTCAGCCATCCACCCTGCACCTGCTGTCATCGGGATGTCTTCCATTCCTACCGGGCCGAAGGAGGAAGCGCCGGACGAATGCTGGCCGCCATCGGCAAGATCCGTTCATCGTCTTGCCTGCATGCATGAGGATGTCGCCTCCCCTTGCATGGGGCCGCCTTGCCGGCGTTGCCGGGGGCTGGCGGACCATCGCCGGGCTTTGTATTCCCACGGACTTTGGGTAGAATGGCGGCCTCCCCAGAAGGCGCCTCCCCCGCCTGACCCCCAACCATGAATCCGCCCCATGGACCCCAAACACGTTCTGGTCGTGGACGATGACCCCCATATTCTGGCGCTGATCCGGACCGTCCTCACCCAGGAGAACTACCGTGTGACCACGGCCGGCGACGGTCGACAGGCCCTGGACAGCTTGAGAGGATCCCCCTTCGACGCCGTGATCACCGACGCCCTCATGCCGGGCCTGGACGGCCCCACCCTGACCGAGAAGATCAAGGCCGACCCCAACCTGAAGGACCTGCCGGTGATCATGATCACTGCCAGCAGCCAGCCCGGCATGGTCCGGAAGAGTTTTTCCTCGGGCTGTATCCTGTTCCTGCCAAAGCCCTTTACCGGGGCCAGCCTGATTTCCATCCTTCAGTTGGCTCTCAGGCAGGAGAGCGGACCCAAAGGAGAATACGGATGAAGATCGCACTCTGCAACGAAGTCCTGCGAGACCTGCCGTTCGCGGCCCAGTGCCAACGGGCGGCCGCGCTCGGGTATGCCGGTCTGGAGCTGGCTCCCTTCACCCTGGGAGAGGAGCCTCACCGCCTCTCGGCCGACCGGAGGGCCCAGCTTCGCCGGGCGGCTTCCGACGCCGGGATCGCCATCACCGGCCTTCATTGGCTGCTGCTGACACCGCCGGGACTGTCCATCACCGCCGCCGACCCCGCCGTACGGGAGACAACCCTCGAAATCCTGAAGCGACTGGTGGACCTGTGCGCCGACCTGGGCGGCAAGGTGCTGGTTCACGGATCTCCCAGGCAACGCCAGGTGATGGCGGACGAAGATCCCCTGGAAGCCTGGAAGCGAGCCCGCGACCTGTGGGCGACCGTCGCCGGCCGGGCCGCTCAAGCCGGTGTCCTCTACTGCATCGAGCCCCTGGCGGCCCACGACACCAATTTCATCAACACCATCGGAGCCGCCTCCGACGTGATGGAGGCCGTGGGCAACCCCGCCCTGCGCACCATGCTCGACACCCGGGCCGCCTCGCACTCGGAATCGGCCTCTCTTCCCGAGCTGGTGGATCGATGGCTTCCTTCGGGAGCCATCGCCCACGTGCACCTCAACGATCCCAGCGGATTGGCTCCTGGCCAGGGAGACCTCGAGTTCGGCCCGGTCCTGCAAGCCCTGCGGCGGCGGCGCTACCAAGGCCTGGTATCGGTGGAGCCCTTCGAATACAGGCCCGACGGAAGCACGGCGGCAGCCCGAGCCATCGGCTATCTTCAAGGCGTCCTGGAGGGCCTGGAATCCCCCTCCAGGACTATCCCACGCGGCTCCCCATCACCGTAGGGGCGTCCCTTGTGGGCGCCCCATAGGCGGCGCTGGCCGGGCCAACGGGAACAACCGGGCAACCACCAGGGAGGGCAACCACAAGCGTTGCCCCTACATGGGGGTTCAGCGTGGAATGGCCCTGGATTTCCCCTCCTCCTGGCGTCGCGGCGAACCTGCTATAATGAAGCATCCCGGAATTCCAACCCGGCATCAGCATAGAGGAACCCCAGCCCGCTCGTCGCCGGCGACCCGGGAGAAATGCGGGCTCGGTTTCATGAATGGGAGCGGGGCCCTCGGGATGCCGCATCGCCGACCGGGCGGACCAACCGCCCGCCGCAAAGTTGCTTTTCTCTGCCTCTGGAGCCTGCTGCCGGCGTGGCCGGCCTGGGGGGACTACAAGAAGCTGGCCGTCAAGGTCGGCCCGGTGGAAGGCTACGCCTCTCGTCAAAGCCAGGGGCCGGTGACCATCGCCGCCGACCCCTTTCCATCGGAAACCAGGATACGAACCGTCTTCGACATCAAAGGCCTCTCCAAAATGGGCCTGGTTCCGATCAACCTCATTATCAGCAACCAGGGCCCTGACTCACTTTCCATCGACGGCGCAACCATCACCTTGCTGGATCCCGAATATGGATCTCTATCGGCCCTGTCACCCAAAGAAGCGGTCAGAATGATCCTGAGACATAAACTTGGTCGCCCGGTGGACCTCAGCCCGGTTCCCCCGCCATGGCCCCCCTTTGGCAGGGGTAGGAGCCGGGTGGGAAAACATATTTTCGAGATCAGGGACGACTTTATTCGAAAGTCGCTCAAGCGCCGCATCCGACCCCGCGCCACGGCCTGGGGGTTTGTCTTCTTCCAGCTTCCCGAGAGAAAGTCACGCCTGACCGGCTATAAAATAATTATCCCTGATGTAGAAAATGATAGAACACAACAAAAATTATTATATTTCGATATTCAGCTAAAGTAGACGCCAACCCATATTCCGATCATCCATAAGAATAACCGGGAGACCGCCATGAGAAGAAATCTTGCCCCTTGGGCTCTTGCGATCCTGATGGCCGTCCATCAACCGGTCGGGCTGCTGGCCCAAACACCCTCCGCCCCCGGCGGCGCCTCCGACCCAACGCTCACCATCCAGGCTGGAACCCGGTTCAAGGCCTCCCTGCAGACCCCGGTCAGCACCAAGCTCTCCGAGGTGGGCGACCTGCTCTACTGGACGCTCTATGAACCGCTCCGGATCGATGAGGAGCACGTGCTGCCCAGAGGCATGGAGCTCTCCGGGCGGGTCACCTTCGTCAAGCGGCCCGGAAGAGTCAAGGGCAAAGCCCAACTTTACGCATTGATGGATGGTTTGGAGACCTACTACGGCACTGAATCGATTGTGGTGTCGGTGGATGCGGCCGACGACGTCCTGGCGGACGAGAAGATTCGAGCCGACGAGGAAGGCAAGCTGAAAGCCAGCCGGGACATCGGCCACGACCTGGGGAAGGCAGAGAGGGGAGCCCATATCGGATCCACGGCCTCGATTCCGATCGCCATTTCGACGGGCAGCCTGGGGGCGCTCATTGTTGGACCCGCAGTCGGGGCCTTGGCCGGGATTCTGCTGACCCGGGGCAAGGAAATCCGCCTGCCGGCGGGGACGGTGTTTCGAATGAAGTTCGTCCAGGAGGTGGAGATTCCGGCTTCCATCGCCGAATTTCGTCCCGGCGGGGCGGCCGGGTCGGCCCCTAATTCCTGAGCAAGCGCTCGTAGAGGCGTTGCAACTCTTCCTGGGAGTAGTACTCGATCTCGATCCGGCCCCGGTTGCCGTTGGGGAGGATGCGCACCCGCGTCCCCAGCGATGTCTCCAGCTTGGCCGCGGCGGCCTTGACGTTGGGGTCCGGGTCTTTTCCTTCGCCCCTCTTTCCGGTGGATTTCCTTTGTTGCGAAACCTGTCGCTCGATCCGGCGGACCGACCATCCCCGCTTGGACGCCTGGTCAGCCAGGGCCTGCTGGACCTGGGGATCGTCCAGGGCCAGCAGCGCCCTGGCATGGCCCATGGAGAGCTTTCGTTCCTTGACCAGGTCCTGGACCGGAGCAGACAACTTTAACAACCGCAGGAAGTTGGTCACTGTGGAGCGCTCTTTCCCGGTCCTGCGGGCCACTTCCTCCTGAGTCAATCCGAATTCGTTGGCCAGGCGGGAGTAGGCGCGAGCTTCCTCCATCGGATTGAGGTTTTCTCTCTGCAGGTTCTCGATCAGGGCGGCCTGCATCAACTGGTCGTCGTCAAGAGGCCTGACAACCGCCGGAATCTTGCGCAGTCCCAGGAGTTGAGCCGCCCTCCAACGCCGTTCACCCGCAATGATTTGAAATCGGTCCCCGACCTGGCGAACCGCAATGGGTTGAACGAACCCGTTCACCTCCAGCGAGCGCGCCAACTCGCGCAGCCGCTCCTTGTCGAAGATCTCTCGAGTCTGGAAGGGATTGGGTTCCAGCAGCGCCACCTCCAGCTCGCGCAAGCTCGTCTCCAACTCGGGCTTGGCCGCACCCAGCAGCGCACTAATTCCCCTTCCGAGCGCCTTTCGTGCCATGATCGATCACCTCCAGGGCCAGTTGTATATAGCTGCCGGCCCCCTTGGACTTCACGTCGTAGAGAATGATGGGCTTCCCGTGGCTGGGAGCTTCCGCCAGGCGAACATTCCTCGGGATGACGGTCCGGAACACCTGGCCCGCAAAGAAAGCGCGCAGGTCCGCGGCCACCTGCCGGCTGAGATTGGTGCGCTCGTCAAACATGGTCAGCAGAAACCCCTCCACCGACAAGCCCGGATTCCACTGCCGGCGAACCTGCACCAGCGTCTCCAGCATCTCCGACACGCCTTCCAGGGCAAAGTATTCGCACTGGATGGGAATCAGGATGGAGTCTGCCGCCACCAGGGCGTTGAGGGTCAGGAGATTCAGCGAAGGGGGACAATCGAGCAGGACAAACCGGTATTGGCTGCGAAGAGGCGCGATGGCCTCTTTCAACCGGAACTCGCGACGGTCGACGTCGACCAGTTCCACCAGCGCCCCGGTCAGGTTCTGATCGGCCGGAACGACATCCATCCCCTCCAGTTCGGTGTGCAGCAGCCCCTGTTGCCAGCCGATCTCTCCCGACAGGAGATGATAGAGGCTCTTTCTGAGGGCGTTCTTGGGAAACCCCAAGCCGCTGGTGGCGTTGGCTTGGGGGTCGCAGTCCACCAGCAGCGTTTTCATCTCGGCTGCGGCCAGGGATGCGGCCAGGTTGATGCCGGTGGTGGTCTTCCCGACACCACCCTTCTGGTTGGCGATGGCGATGACTCTCGCCAAGGGGAACCTTTGAGTTCAGAACATCTGAAGCAGTTCGGCGTGCGAGCGTTTCCCGTCTGGAAACTTTGGAAGCAGGACACTACTAACAAAACCGTCGGCAAAACTCAACCGATTCGTCTTACGCCACCTCGATGTTTCACGTGGAACACTGACTCTAGCCCATCAATCAGTCCATTTGTGTTTATTCGTGTCCATTCGTGGTTCGTCTTTCTCCTTCGTGGCCCATCGTGGATTCCCCTTTGGGCCCTTGTGACCAACCCTGCCGATGTTTCACGTGGAACATCGGTTTTCCCTGACGCCGCTCACCAGCAGCCGCTGCCGGCTCCAGGGAACCTGGATGGGGTCCGCCCAATCCACTCCCGGCAATTGCCGCAACTCGCCGTTCCAAATCTTCCTGGTGGTGAAAAGCACCAGCTTCACCCTGCCCTGAATCAGCCTGTCACACCAGGCCAGCCTGGTGTCAATGGCGCCCAGGCCTCGCAGGGTTACGGTGCGAGGGGAAGGGGTGAAGTCGTCCGAGCGGCACTCCTCCAGTCGTTTGTGGAGGACCGCCACCCCTTCCAGGCCCAGCCGGCGGCGCACCGTTTCCAGGAAAGCGGCCTTTTTCCCGCGCGGCTCCACAAGATAAACCGTGAGATCCGGCCGATATATCTTCAATGCCATCCCCGGGAATCCTGCCCCGGAACCCACGTCCAGCAGGGGGCCGTCCTCTTCGGCCAGCAATGAGGCGGCCAGAAACGACTCCGCAAACAGGTCCCTCAGCATGTCTGACCGCTCCCGGAGTCCGGTCAGGTTCATCTTCCGATTCCACTGCTCCAGCAGGCCCAGGTAGATTTCCACCCGTTCCGCCACCGGACCCCTGCATTCCATTCCCCACCGGCTCAAAAGGGCCTCCACTCCCTGGTCTACGGAGCAACCTCCGGCTGTCATGGCTTGCTTAACCCGCATTTCGCTTGCGTCGATTGATCTCCAGGTGGACATGGATGACGGCAAGCGCCGCCGGTGTCACCCCCGGAATCCGACTGGCCTGGCCGATGGTCACCGGCCGGATTCGGGAGAGCTTCTCCACCACTTCGCGCGACAGACCGGGGATGTTGGCATACTCGAAATCGTCGGGCAGCGGCTTGGCCGAGGCCCGCTTCATCTTTTCGATGTCGGCTCTCTGTTGCCGCAGATATCCCTCATACTTGATCTCGGTCTCCACGCTGCGCAATTCTTCTGGGCTCAGCTCCTCCCGCAGGGTTCCCGGAAGTTCCGGGAGAAACTGCCCGATGCGGAATTCCGTGCGCTTCAGGGCCTCTCTTGCCGAAATCCTGCCACCCCCCACCGGAATGCGCCTCTCCATCAGGACGGCTCTCAATCTCTCCATGCGCCGCTGCTTGGCCTGGTAGTTCTCCAGGTCGTCCCTCCCGATCAGTCCCAGCTCCCCCCCCAGTGGAGTCAGCCGCCGATCGGCATTGTCGATCCTCAACTGCAGCCGGAACTCGGCCCGGGAAGTGAACATGCGATAGGGCTCGTCGGTTCCCTTGGTGACCAGGTCATCGACAAGGATCCCGATATAGGCCTCATCCCGTCCCAGCACCACCGGCTCCTTCCCCTTGACCCAGCGGGCCGCGTTGATCCCGGCCATGAGCCCTTGGCAGGCGGCCTCCTCATAGCCGGTGGTCCCATTGATCTGGCCTGCATGAAACAATCCGGCCACGCGCTTGGTTTGCAGGGAGGGAAACAGCTCACGGGGGTCCACGTAGTCATACTCAACGGCGTATCCCGGCCGAATCATCTCCGCCGCTTCCAGGCCCCGGATGGAGCGGACCATCGCCAACTGGACATCGGGCGGCATGCTGGTCGAGAGTCCATTGACGTAAATCTCGTTGGTGTCGAGTCCTTCCGGCTCCAGAAAAATCTGATGCCGCGGCCTCTGGGGGAATTTCACCACCTTGTCCTCGAAGGAAGGACAGTAGCGGGGGCCAATCGACTGAATCCGTCCACTATAGAGCGGTGACCGACTCAGATTGTCGCGGACCACCTGGTGGGTCCGTTGATTGCTGTAGGCGATGAAGCAGGATACCTGAGGCTGGTCTATCCCCTTGGTTCTAAAGGAGAAGGGTGTGGGTTCCCTGTCCCCCTTCTGCTCTTCGGCCATCCCGAAGTCGATCGTCCGTCCATCCAGTCGCGGCGGCGTTCCCGTCTTCATGCGCCCCCAACGGAACCCCATGGCCTTGATCGATTCGGCCAGCGGGACCGACGGCGATTCACCGCTGCGCCCGGCAGCGCTCTTGCGCTCGCCGACATGGATCAGTCCGTTCAGGAAGGTGCCCGTGGTCAACACCACGGCGCGGGCGCCCACTCGGCGCCCGTCCGCCAAATCGACTCCGCAGACTCGCCCCTTCTCTCTCACGATCTCCACAACCTCGGCCTGCCTGATGCCGAGGCGGGCTTCACCTTCCAGCAAATGCCGCATGGCGACACGATACCGCTGCTTGTCAGCCTGGGCTCTCGGCGACCACACGGCCGGGCCGCGGCTTCGGTTCAGCAGCCGAAACTGAATCCCGGTCCGATCGATCACCTCTCCCATCACGCCACCCAGCGCATCCAGTTCGCGCACCAAGTGGCCCTTGGCGATGCCGCCGATGGCAGGATTGCAGGACATCTGCGCGATGAGATCGGCATTCATGGTGTAGAGCGCCGTATCCAACCCCATCCGCGCCGCCGCCACGGCCGCTTCCACGCCGGCATGCCCGCCGCCGATCACTACCACGTCATGGTCTTGCAACGTACCGCTACCCATCTCTCCTCCCCGCCCAAAGCCATCCCCCCAGTCACTTGCCAATGCAAAACGTACTGAAGATGCGTCCCAGAATATCTTCAATGCCCGTCTCTCCGGTCAGTTCGTTCAGCGCTCTCAAGGCCGTGTGCAAGTCCAGCAAAATCAATTCATGAGGCAATCCCTGCTCGACCGCGCCTCCCGCCCGCCTCAAGGCCTTCAACGCCTCCCCGATCCGTTCCTGCTGGCGAAGGCTGGTGACCAGCGACCCTTCCTGCTCCACCCTCTTCCCCTGGCCCAGGTCCTCCAGCAGCACCTGCCGCAACCTTTCCACGCCTTCTCCGGTCAAGGCGGACACCCGGACCACGGGCGCCTCCATCTCCCCCAACCTCTCTCGGGACAAGCGTTGAGGCAAGTCGATCTTGTTGATGACCAGGCAGCAAGCCCGCCGTTTCAACTCCTCCAACAAGCTGCGGTCCTCTTCCGTGTGTTCGACCGATCCGTCCAGCACCAGCAGCAGCCTGTCGGCATCGGCCAGCACCTCACGGGTCTTGTCGATTCCGATGCGCTCCACCGGATCGGCCGACCTTCGAATCCCGGCCGTATCCAGCCAACGTACCGGAATCCCCCCCAGGTGAGCGTCTTCCGCGACCACGTCGCGGGTGGTTCCGGGCCGCTCGTTGACAATGGCGCGCTCCTGACTCAGCAAGGTGTTGAAAAGAGTAGACTTGCCCACGTTGGTGCGGCCGACCACGGCTACCGTGATTCCGTCGCTCAGCAACCGTCCCCGCCCAAACCCGTCCTCCAAATCCTGCAATGCGGCGACCACCGGCTGCAACTGCTCCCGGATCGCTTCCTCCGCCGGAACCGGCACGTCGTCGTCGGCAAAGTCGATGCCGGCTTCCAGCAACGATATCAGCCTCACCAGCAATTCCTTGATCGGCTTCAACCGCCGAGACAGCGATCCCTCCGCCTGCTGGCGCGCCACTCGAGCCTGAAACAGCGTCTTGGCCTCGATCAGGTCCCGAATCGCCTCGGCTTGCACCAGGTCGATCCTGCCCCGCAAGAAGGCTCTCAACGTAAACTCGCCCGGCGTCGCCAAGCGGGCGCCGGCTTCCAGCAAGGCCGCCATCACCGCCTCGAGCACCACCGGACTGCCGTGACAGCCGATCTCCACCACGTCTTCGGCCGTAAAGGATCTTGGAGCCCGAAAATAGGTCACCATGGCCTGGTCCAGGACCTCCCCGGTTTTCAGCCGCCTTATCCTGCGCAATCGGGTGGTCCGATCCCGGAGACCATTGCCGCCACAGCCACAGACCGCCTCCGCGATCCTTCGGGCATCTCCCCCGCTCAAGCGAATCACGCCGATGCCGCTCTTGCCCTTCGGGGTCGCTATGGCTGCTATGGTGTCGTCGATCAAGGTGGGCATGATTGCTGACCTCGTTCGAAAATCAGGCCAGGAAGGTTGCTCGTTTCACTCTCGCATGATCCGCCCGCCAGGACGGGGGCACGGCTAACCTGAAAGAGTTGTGGACGAAGGGATACGAAGGACCACGAAGGGGGACACTACAGTTTGCCGCCACCCGGAAGCCTGCTACGCAGAAAGCTTTTCAGGGACAGTCCTCGATGATGTTCTCTCTTTGTGGCATAGAACAGGGAGGGAGGTCCTTTAATATGCAGATTTCTCGCCCACTATAGGGGTCGCCGCCCACCTGAAGGTCTCGGCGGTATTCCACGGCGCAGGCTCCCAGGCGGCGCCGGGGGGCGCCGGTCCGCCGACTACCTGGGATGGATGACGACCTTTCTGTATTCGCCGTACCCCTCGCTCTCCGTGCGGATGGCTTCGTCTTCGGCCACGGCCAGGTGGACGATGCGTCGTTCCTCCGGAGACATGGGATTCAACGGAAAGGGGGCGCCCAGCCGCTTCACCTGCTCGGCGGCGGTAACCGCCATGAGCTGCAGCTCCTCGGCCCGCACCGAACGATACCCCTCGGAATCCAGCACGATTCGCCACCCGCTTCGTTCAAACATGCGGTTGCACAGGGACTCCAGGGCCTGCAGGACGGCTGCCGAACGAGCCAGCAGAAGCCCCCGATCCTCTCCCGTGAAGTTCACCTCCACCTGGTTGTCCCGTTCCACCACCTCGAAGGACAACTTCAGGCCTGCCGACCGAACGAAAAGGTTCAGGAATTCCTGCAGAGTCATGGTCTTGCTCATCGCGCCGACCGCGCTTTTCGTCGCCTGGACCTGCGGGGCGCCGCTTTGGCCTCGGGCCTGGGCTGCTCCAGCCTGGCTGCGCTCTTGCCTCCCCCGCCGCCCCCCGCCTCCTGTTTGGCCGTCGCTCCCGGACCAAAGCGATTCATGGCCAACTGCTGAACGATATTGACGAGATTGCTGGTAAACCAGTAGAGCACCAGGCCGCTGGACTGAGTGGCCATCATGAAGCCGAAGATCAAGGGCATGAAGAGCATCATCTTGGCCTGCAACGGGTCCGCCGACGGCATGGGCGTCAACTTTTGAGTCAACATCATGGAGCCGACCATGAGCACGGGAAGGAGGTAGGTCGGATCCGGCGCCGACAAGTCCTGAATCCAGGCAAAAAAGGGCGCCTGCCGCAATTCGATGGCCACGTCCAGCAGATTGTAGAAGGCAAAGAGAAACGGCATCTGGAGCAAAAGGGGCAGGCACCCCCCCAACGGATTCACGCCGTGCTCCTTGTACAGGGCCATGACTTCGCTGTTCATCTGCTGGCGCTTGGGATCGGTGGGTTTGAGCTTCTTGTACTTCTCCTGGATGGCCTTTATCTTGGGTTGAATCTTCTGCATCTTCTGGGACGCCGTCACCGACTTGTAACGCAACGGAAACAGCGCCGCATTGATGACGATCGTCAGCAGGACAATGGACACTCCGTAGTTCCCTACGACGCCGTAAATCCACACGAGCCCCACGAACAAGGGCTTGCAGAGGAAAGCAAACCACCCGTAGTTGATCAGCTCCCGCAACTCTTCGGGCAAGACCTCGGTGTCCTTGGGGCCCACGAACAGTTTGAAACGTCCTTGGGACGCCGCGCTGTGCACCCCTGCCCTGAGGGAATGCGCGTCCGATTCCTCAGCCGACGGACCCGTGTCCCGGGCCAGGCGGATCCTCTGGAGGCCACTCGGCCCCACCGGCAGAAACACGCCGGCAAAGTAGTGGTCTTCCACTCCCAGAAAGCCGAATCGCCCTTCCATCTCCTGCTTGCTCTCGAGATTGCCGGCCTCCATCCGTTCGATCGCGTCCTGGCCTCGATAGAACACCTGCCGTTTGCTCCAGGTCTTTTCCAGGGTGGCATCCCCGAAGCCGCCCTGCCAGAGCAGAAAATAATCCACCCGACGGCCGTCGATGGAGACCTGGCAATGGACCTCCACCTCGTAAGAGCCCGAACGAAAGACCAGGGTCTTCACCACCTCGACACCCCCCTCCGCATATTGGAACCGGAGACGTCCCGAGGTTGCGCCGCCGCGGCTCAGATCGAGGTTCTTCGGGGCCGCGCTGGAAAAAAGCGCCGTTCGGAGGCTTGCCGAGACCTCAGGCGCACTGTCGACCGTCAAGGCCAGGGGAAATACGGCCTGCGGCGAATCGGGCGTGTCGATGAGATTCAAGGGTTCGCCGCTGGCGTCGAGGTAGCGCTTCAGCACCCATTCCCTCACCACGGCTCCACGGTTCGAAATGGACAGCTTGTACAGGTCGGTTTCTACCGAGTACACCTGCTCCTGGACGGCTTTCCGGATGCCGGCAGAGCGCGGTTCCGACCTCTCCCGGGGAATCCGGGGAAGCGCTGCCGCCGGCGCCGGCTCGGGTTCCGGCGCAGGAGTTGCCGGCTCTACCTCCGCACCCGCGGGTGGCGCGGAGGGTTCGGGTTGGAGGTGGGGCTCCAGAAAGTAGCGGGACGCCAGCAGAACGAGGAAAGAGAGAGCAATGGCTAAGAGAAAGTCTCTGTTCATCGGCGATCCGACTACTCAAGCGGGTCGTAGCCACCTCGGTGCAGCGGATGGCAACACGCAATTCGCCTCACAGCGAGCAGTGTCCCTCTCAAGAGACCATATCTACGGATGGCTTGATAGGAATATTCCGAGCAGGATGGCCAGAAGCGGCAGGCTGGAGGTAGAAGCGGCGAAACCAACTGCCTGTAGCAGCAAATGATGCCGAGCACGCCTCTCTTGAGGAGTTCCAAGGGTCCTCGTCAAATGTCGCAGAAGACGGTGCAATTCAGAAACGATCGTTCGAGATCCCACCGAAGCCGCCCCAGGCCTCGGATGCACGACCACATCCACGCCGCATTCGGCCAAGCGGGCCCTGTTCAGGCGTATTGCCTCTCTGATACGACGCCTTAGCAGGTTCCTCCTGACGGCTTTACCCAGCTTGCGGCCGACCGAGACGCCAAAGCGGGGTCGTCGACTGCCGTTCCTCAGATAGAACAGTTGAATCTGCCGGCCGCGAAGCGCCTTGCCGCCGGAATAGACCCGCCGGTATTGTTCCGCCGTCAACAGGCGACTCGATTTTGGGAAACTGCAGTCCAAGGCCCTACGCCATCAGGGAGTCAAACGCTTGCGGCCCTTGGCGCGCCGGCGTTTGAGAATGAGCCGCCCCGACCGGGTCTTCATTCGAGCTCTGAACCCGTGGGTCTTGGCGCGCTTGCGATTGTTGGGACGAAAGGTCGGCCGCATGGATACCCCGAAGGATCGTCTCCCGTGCTCCAGTCCAAGGCCACATCTTATAGCACAGGCCCTTTTGGACTGTCAATCCAACCGCGAGGATCCGCGCCCCCTCGAACGATCCTTTTGAGTTGTGCCTCCAACCCCTGCTGTGGTATCTTTTACCGGTTTTCAACAGCCTCTTTTTTATTTTTTATTTGTTTTTCCAAGCTATATTTTATTGCTTTATACGAAACCACCCTCTCCCTGAAGCTCTGGCAAGAAGCGGCAAGCTCTCTCCCTATGAATGCTTGGCAACAGATCTTGAAGTGCGTCGAAAACAAACTCAACAAGCAGACCTACACAACCTGGTTCAAGCCTACCCAGTTCCAGAGTTTGCAGGCTGACAACACTCTTCACGTGACCGTCCCCAACCTGACTTTTGAAAGCTGGATCGTCGAGCACTTCTCCGACGTTCTCGCCGATGCGGCTCGCGAGTCGCACTTTGAAGACCTCCAGATTCGCTTCCACGCCAAGGCCGCCGACCAACCCGAGGCCGCCCCAAAAAGCATTCCCTACCAAAAAGAGCTGGATTTCACCGCCGATGAGAACCTGCTGAATCCCAAGTACACCTTCGATCGATTCGTGGTCGCCTCCTGCAACCAGTTCGCCCATGCCGCCGCCCTGGCCGTGGCCGAGAAGCCGAGCCGGATCTACAACCCGCTTTTCATCTACGCCGGCGCCGGCCTGGGAAAGACTCATTTGATGCAAGCGGTCGGTCACAAGGTCCGGTCGATCTCCAAGGCGGCTCGCTTGAGCTACGTATCCTCGGAAAAATTCACCAACGAGGTCGTCAACGCCATTCGCTACGACAGGACGCTGGCGCTACGGGAAAAATACAGGAACGTCGACGTGCTTCTGGTCGACGACATCCATTTCATCTCCGGCAAGCAGGCCACACAGCAGGAGTTCTTCCATACCTTCAACACCCTTTACGACGCCCAGAAACAGATTGTCCTCTCCAGCGACCTGCTCCCAAAGGAAATTCCGGATATTCAGAACCGCCTGACGTCGCGCCTGGAGTGGGGTTTGATCGCCGACATTCAAATGCCCGACCTGGAAACCAAGGTCGCGATCTTGAAGAAGAAGGCGGAATTTGAAAATTGTGAGCTGCCCGACAACGTGGCCTTCTTCATCGCCAGCAAGATCGAGTCGAACATCAGGGAACTGGAGGGATCCCTGAACCGGTTGATCGCGTTCAGTTCGCTGAACGGAGAGCCCATCTCTCTTGGAATGGCCCAGCGGGTTCTGAAGAACACCCTGAAGTCCCGAGAGAGAACCGTCTCCATCGAGCGCATTCAAAAGGTGGTCGCCGACTACTTCAGCGTCAAGGTCTCGGCTCTGAAGGCAAGGAACAACTCCAAAGCGATCACCCAACCGCGCCAGATCGGGATGTACCTGTGCCGGAACCTGACCTCCGCCTCCCTGCCCGAGGTCGGCCGCGCCTTCGGCGGCAAGCACCACACGACGGTCATGCACTCCATCAGGAAGGTAGAGGCCAAGCGATCCGGCGACAAGCATTTCAACAACCTGATCGACATGTTTCTGGAGTCACTGGAATGAGTCAGCGCGTTTTCCACAGCCGGCGCCGGCAAGATCCCTGTGGAAATCGTGTGGATTTCTTGGGCGGCACGGTTTTCCACTCGTTTTCCACGGGGTTCTGCTCAGGAATTTGCACAGGCTTTGCCGTTGAAGAGGCATCACCTAGGGGATTTTTCCTCGATTTCAACAACACTACCCCGACGATTAATGGTTACGAAAACTAAATCTCATGGAATTCACAGTTAGAAAATTGGACATTCTGCAAGAAGTCGGTTTGACCCAGGGGGCCGTCGAGAAGAAGACCACCATTCCCATTCTGGCCAACCTGTTGCTGGATGCCGGCTCAGGCGAAATAAACCTTGCAGCCACCAACCTGGATTTGGGAATCAGGAGTTCCTGTGTGGCAAAGGTTGAAGAACCCGGAGCCGTCACCACGCCGGCCAAGAGCTTCCTGGATATCCTTCGGTCCCTCCCCGATGAGGAAGTCCGCATCAAGAAGCTCGAAAACAACTGGCTGAGGATCGAGTGTTCTTCGGCGTCGTTCAAGCTGGTCGGCTTGCCGACCGACAATTTCCCGACGCTGCCCGAGTTCGAGACGGCTTTGGTGGAGATTTCCGCCAGGGATCTGCTCGGCCTGATCAACAAGACCATTTTTTCGGTGGCGGAAGAAGAAGTCCGCTTCGCCCTCAACGGGGCTCTTCTTCTGGTCAAGCCCTTGAGTCTGACCATGGTTGCGACCGACGGGCACCGATTGGCGCACGTGGAGAGGCCTGCCAATTTTGAGCACTTGTCCAGCGAGATCAGCGCCCTGATTCCGAAAAGAGCCTTGGCGGAGTTGCAAAAGCTGTTGTCGGAAGCGGGCGAAAAGGAAACGGTGAGCTTCGGCCAGGACGAGACCCACCTGTTCTTTCAAATGGGCAGGCGTTTGCTGGTGTCCCGAATGGTGACGGGACAATTCCCCAACTACGAAGCGGTGCTTCCCAAGGAGAATCATCGGAGCGTCGTGTTGGACCGTGAGGAATTGGCCACTGCCGTCAGAAGGGTGTCGCTATTGGCTGACAACAAATCTCACACGGTTCAGCTTGTATTGGACAACAACAAGCTGGAGATCCGATCGAGCAACTCCGAGCTCGGAGAAGCCAGGGACGAGCTGGATACCGACTATTCCTCCGGAAAGATCGACATCGGATTCAACTGCCAGTACATTCTGGATTTTCTCGCAGCGACCGAAGATCCCTCCGTAAGCTTCGATTTCAAGGACGACGATAGCGCCGGACAACTGCGTCCCGCCGGCGCGGAGGACTACCGCTATCGGTATGTGGTCATGCCAATGAGGGTCTAGCCCGCAATTCTCACCGGGTCGGAATGATTCTCTCTCAGTTGTCAGTCAGGTTCTTTCGGAATTTCTCGGAATGCCAACTCGGTTTCTCGCCGGGGGCCAACTGGATCCTGGGGGGGAACGGCCATGGCAAGACCAATCTGCTGGAAGCCATCCACGTTTTGGCCTTGAGCCGGTCTTTCCGGACCCACCAATCCAGCGACCTGATTCAGTGGGAATCCGGGCAGTCCTACCTGGGGGGCGAGGTCAGAAGCCGGGACAGCGACTGCTGGCTTTCCATCGAGCAAAAGCCGCTCTCGCGCCGGTACTGCGTCAATCGGTCCCGGGTGGATCTCCTGGAGTATGTTGGCCGCCTGAGCGCCGTCATTTTTTCTACGGCCCAGGTGGAGCAGTTCAAATCCGGCGACGCCAGCCGCCGCCGCTTGCTCGATCGAGGTCTGTATCCTCTTCAACCAACTCATCTGAAAAGGGTTTTGGACTACGGCCGGGTGATCAGACAGAAGAATTCCCTACTGCGGGAAGGCCCTTCCGGCTATAATGGACACAGCCGTGATTTGTTGGAGAGTTGGAACCTGCAGATAGCGGTCCTGGGAGCAAGAATCATCCAGTCACGACACGGATATATCGAAAAGATCCGGAGCAAATTACTCCTTCGCAACAACCGCTTCACCCCAGAAAACCTGACTCTGCACTACGTTGCCTCGTCCGAGGTGGATGCCGGGGCCGGCCTGGCACAGATCGAAGAACAATTGACGGCAATACTGAACTCGGGACGCGAAAGCGAGTTTCGGGCTCGCAGGGCCCTGATCGGGCCTCACCGAGACCGCATTTCCATGGACGTGGACGGCAGGTGCATGCAACGTTTCGGGTCGGCAGGGCAGCAGAGGAGTTCCCTGATCGCCTACCAGCTTGCCCAGATGGAAGTCCATTTCGACCTGCGCGGGGAGTATCCGCTGTTCCTGCTGGACGACCTGGACGCCGAGTTGGATGAAAAGAGGATAGACCGGCTCCTGCAGGTCCTGGGGACCAAGGCGCAGTTGTTCATTACGACCAACAAGCCGGACTTCATACGAGGCCGATCGGATGAATTCAGCGCGGAAAGGGGATCGAAAGTGTTCCAGGTCGAGTCGGGGCATTTTGCAGAAACGACCTCTGTGCATGAGCCCGCATGTCTCACCAGGGGGCATGCCCAGCGCCGTCTGTAGTCAGCAAACCCTTGACACTGAGCCAATCAAGGTACTGAAGATACTCTACTTCTTGTAATGCCACCAGCGGCCTGGTGAGACATGCGGGCTAGATCTTTCCTGGAAGAATGGCGCCATCGATGAGTGACCTAAGCGAAGCCAATCCGAAGCCTGAGCCAAGCCGGACCGGCAGCCCGCCCGGGCGCGGGAAGTCGAACGGCGGAGAGCTCGAATACGATGCTTCCAGCATCAAGGTGCTGGAGGGGCTGGAGGCGGTTCGAAAGCGTCCGGCCATGTACATCGGTTCGACTCGCGAGGAGGGTCTGCACCACCTGGCCTACGAGGTGGTGGACAACTCCATCGACGAAGTGCTGGCGGGGTTCTGCGATCGGGTGGATGTGACCATCCACGTGGACAACTCCATCACGGTGGTGGACAACGGCCGGGGCATCCCGGTCGACTACCACGAGGGGGAGAAGAAGTCGGCGGCCGAAGTCGTGATGACCACGCTGCACTCGGGCGGCAAGTTCGACGACAACAGCTACAAGGTCTCCGGAGGCCTGCACGGGGTGGGGGTCTCCTGCGTGAATGCCCTGGCCGAGGAGCTGGAGCTGGAGATCCGGAGAAACTCCAGAGTCTACCATCAGTCCTACCGGCGCGGGCAGCCGCTGGGCCCGCTGCAGGAGACCGGGAGAACCGATCGCCGGGGCACCAAGATCACCTTCAGACCCGATTCCACCATCTTCGATACCCTCGACTTCCACTTCGACACCTTGTCTCAGCGCCTGCGCGAACTCTCCTTTCTGAACAAGGGCGTGGTCATCACCGTCACCGACGAGCGGACCGACAAGGCCCACCAGTTCAAGTACGCCGGCGGGATTTCCGAATTCGTCAGGCACCTGAACCGAAACAGGACGGTGTTGCATCGCCCGCCGATCCACTTCGAGGCCGAGCGGGAGACGTCCGGGGGCGAATCGATTCGGTTGGAAGTGGCCATTCAGTACAACGACGGCTACGCCGAGAACGTCTTTTCCTTTGCCAACAACATCAACACCGTCGACGGAGGCACCCACCTCTCGGGTTTTCGGTCGGCGCTTACCCGCTCCATCAACAGCTACGGTCAAGCTTCGGGCCTCTTCAAGGATCTCAAGGAAAACCTCAGCGGTGAAGACGTCAGAGAGGGCCTTTCCGCCGTCATCAGCGTCAAGTTGCCTCAGCCGCAGTTCGAGGGCCAGACCAAGGGCAAGCTCAACAGCGACATCAGGGGTTTGGTCGAAGCCTTCATCAACGAGCACCTGGGAGACTACCTGGAAAAAACACCGGCGGTGGCGCGGAAGATCATTCTCAAGGCGGTGGAGGCGGCGCGGGCTCGCGAGGCCGCCCGCAAGGCCCGGGAGTTGACCCGCCGCAAGGGCGCCCTCGATTCGGCGTCCCTGCCCGGAAAGCTGGCCGACTGCCAGGAAAAGGACCCGGCGCACTGCGAGATCTTTATCGTCGAGGGCGATTCCGCCGGCGGTTCGGCCAAGCAGGGCCGGGATCGGAAGTTCCAGGCGATTCTGCCCCTGAAGGGGAAGATCCTCAACGTCGAGAAAGCCCGCTACGACAAGATGCTGGGACACGACGAAATCCGGGCCATGGTTACGGCTCTCGGCACCGGAATCGGCGCCGAAGACTTCGACGTCGCCAAGCTTCGCTACCACAAGATCATCATCATGACCGATGCCGACGTGGACGGCTCCCACATCCGCACCCTGTTGCTGACCTTCTTTTTCCGTCAAATGGTGGGGTTGATCGAGAGAGGGCACGTCTATATTGCCCAGCCGCCTCTGTTCAAGGTCAAAAAGGGGCGCAGGGAACGGTACGTCGGGGACGAAAAGTCCATGACCAGGGAGCTCATGCGCAGCGCCACCGAAGACCTGGTGGTCAGAGCGGGCAAGAGCGGACAAATTCTTCAGTCCCGGCGGTTGAACGCGTTCCTGGAGAAGCTGGTGGACTTTCGGAAGTTCTTCGGCAAGCTCGAAAAGCGGTTGGGTGACGGCGCCCTGGTGGAGACGCTGCTTCAAGGCGGCCTTCACAACAGGCGGCAGCTCAGGGATGAAGCCTTTCTCAGCGGATTGCTGGAGCCGATCCGGGAGCTGGGCTACTCCCCCAAGGTCGTTCCTGACCCGGAACACAGCCTCTTCAAGCTGGTCATCCCGGCCAGGAGCGACAACGGCGCCTCGGGCAGGGTGGTCGACCTCGGGTTCGTCACCCTGCCCGAATTCAAGAGCGCCGTGAACCTCAAGCGCGCCTTCGGCGACTGGGACCAGCCGCCCTTCGTCATTGACGGCAAGAACGACTCCACGGTCGAGCTGGCCAGTCGAGACGAGTTGCTGGACGCCGTGATCGCCTTGGGGAAAAAGGGATTTCAGATTCAGCGATACAAGGGACTGGGCGAGATGAATCCGGAGCAACTGTGGGAAACCACCATGGATCCGGAGGCCCGCTCGCTGCTGCAGGTTCGGATTGAAGACGCGGTGGAAACCGATGAGATCTTCACCATTCTCATGGGAGATGCCGTCGAGCCTCGCCGCCGGTTTATCGAAGACAACGCCCTGGAGGTGAAGAACCTGGATGTCTAGCCCGCATGATTGACGCCGTTCCGGCGTCGCCTCCCAGCCCGACCCAGCCAACCCGGGATCCTCATGGATAGCTCAACACCCCTCAATCCAGCGCCGGTCAACATCGAAGAGGAGATGAGGCGCTCCTACCTGGACTATTCCATGAGCGTCATCATCGGGCGCGCCCTGCCCGACGTTCGGGACGGACTCAAGCCGGTCCATCGCAGGATACTGCACGGCATGCGGGAGATGGGCCTGACGCCCAACAAGCCCTATCGCAAGTGCGCCAAGATCGTCGGGGAGGTCATGGGCAACTTTCACCCCCACGGCGATGGGGCCATCTATGACGCCCAGGTGCGCATGGCTCAGCACTTCGCCATGCGCTACCCGCTGGTGGACAGCCAGGGGAATTTCGGATCGGTCGACGGAGACCCGCCCGCGGCCATGCGTTACACCGAGGCCCGGCTGGCCGGCATTGCCCGGGAGATGCTGGCCGACATCGAGATGGACACGGTGGACTTCGTTCCCAACTACGATGAGAGCCAGCTCGAGCCCGCCTGCCTGCCGACCCGGATTCCCAACCTGCTCGTCAATGGCTCGGCCGGCATCGCGGTGGGGATGGCCACCAATATCCCCCCGCACAACCTGACCGAGGTGATCAACGCGGTGATCCGGCTGGTGGAGAAGCCCGACGCCACCCTGGAGGACTTGGCGAAGATCGTGCCGGGCCCGGACTTCCCCACCGGGGGGGTGATCTACGGGAGGGAAGGCATCGCCAGGGCCTACGCCACCGGTCGGGGCTCGATCGTCATCCGGGCCAAGGCCGCCATCGAGACGCAGGCCCGCGGCGATCGTCCCATGATCGTGATCACGGAAATCCCGTTTCAGGTCAACAAGGCCAAGCTGATCCAAAAGATCGCCGACCTGGTCCAGACCAAGAGAATCGACGGCATCGCCGACCTGCGCGACGAGTCGGACCGGGACGGCATGCGCATCGTGGTTGAGCTGCGGCGCGGCGAGCAGCCGGAAGTCATCCTGAACAACCTCTACAAGCTCACGCCCATGCAAAGCAGCTTCGGCGTGATCATGCTGGCGATCGCCGACGGCCAGCCGCGAGTCCTGAACCTGTTGGATGCCCTGAGGAGCTTCGCGAACCACCGCAGCGAGGTGATTCGGCGCCGCAGCCGCTTCCTGTTGAAGAAGGCCGAAGAAAGGGCCCACATCCTGGAGGGCCTCTTCAAGGCGCTGGACCACATCGACCGGGTGATCCGGATCATCCGCCGGTCCAGGTCTCCCCAGGAGGCTCGGGATCGCCTGATGGCTGAATTCGCGCTCTCCGCCGTCCAGGCCCGCCACATTCTGGACATGCAGCTCCGGGCCCTCACCAGCCTGGAGCGGGAAAAGCTGGATCAGGAGTATGCCGAACTCTCCAGGCAAATCGCCGAGTTGCGGGAGATTCTTTCCAGCGACGTCGCCCTCAGGAAGCTGCTGGTGCAGGAACTCAAGGCGGTCCGCAAGCAGTATGGGGACGAGCGCCGCACGGCCATCGTGGACGAGGCCGCCGAGATCACGCTGGAGGACCTGATCGCCGTCGAGGACGTGGTGGTCACCGTGAGCCATTCGGGGTATCTGAAACGAACCCCCATCAGCATCTATCGCATGCAGCACCGCGGCGGCAAGGGCCGCATCGGGATGCGCACCCGGGAGCAGGATTTCGTCGAGACCCTTTTCGTGGCTTCGACCCACAGCTATCTGCTGATCTTCACCAACCAGGGGAAGATACACTGGCTCAAGGTCTACGAGATCCCGGATGTGGGCAGCAGCGGCAAGGGCAAGGCCATCGTCAACCTGGTCAACTTCTCCCGCGGCGAGAAGGTGGCCGCCATGCTGCCGGTCACCGAGTTCGCCCAGGACAAGTACGTCATGTTCGCCACTCGGCGGGGAACGGTCAAGAAGACCCGGCTGGATGACTTCAGCCGCCCCAGGGCCAAGGGGATCCATGCGATCTCCCTGCACGAGGACGATGAGCTGATCGGCGCCGAGCTGACCTCGGGAGAGGATCAGATTTTCCTGGGGACCCACCGGGGCAAGTGCATCCGCTTCAGCGAGTCGGACGTCAGGCACATGGGCCGGCTGGCTCGCGGCGTCCGGGGCATCAAGCTGGTGCGGGGTGACTATCTGGTGGGCATGACGGTGGGGAAAGATGAGGGCCTGATCCTGTCGGTCACCGAGAACGGCTACGGCAAGCGCACCCCGATCGGCGCCTATCGCCAGCAGTCGCGAGGCGGCCAGGGGGTCATCAACATGAAGACCACCGATCGCAACGGGAAGGTGATGGCGATCATGAAGGTGAACAAGAGTTCGGGAATCATCCTCATCACCACCCAGGGGAAGCTCATCCGCCTGAAAGCCGCCACCATGCGAGCCGTGGGCCGAAGCACCCAGGGGGTGAAGTTGATGGACCTCCTCGAGGGAGACCAGGTATCGGCCGCCTGTCTGATCACCCACCAGTCGGAAAAACTGCAGGACAGTCAATCCACCGTGGTTCACTGACCGGTTCACCGCCGGCCAGCATCCAACCAGCCGTCAAGCGGTTTCCACCCGCTCCTTCCTCCGGTTCCACTTCAGGTACTTCCTCCGCCGGAAGGACTGCACGCCCATGGCCGTGACCACGGTGCCGTAGTAGCCCAGCATGACGTCGCACTTCAGCTTCTCTCCCTGGCGGATGGCCTTGTGCAGATTCTGATGGTGCAGCCCGATGTCCTCGCCTCCGGTCCTGCGGTAGACCTTGGACCAGGTCTCCTGCGCCCGCAGCTCTCCCGGCCGAACCCGGTCTTCCAGGCTGACCGATTGAGGCGTGATCACGAACCCGTCCCGGGTGAAGCGCAGGGTGGCCTTGTGGCCGCGAATCACGTGGGCCACCTTGAAGTTGTTGGCCATGGAGGAGATCAGGGCCACCGTGGGGCCTCCGGGGTAGTCGCAGAGCATGTTGAAGGTGTCGGGGATCTGGGCGACGCTTTGGGTGAACTGCCAGGTCCCACCGCTGGCAACCACCCGATCGGGGAAAGTCAGCCCGGCCGCCTTGATGATTCGGGTCACGCGGTGGACGAAGAGGTCGGTGGCGACGCCGCCGGAATAGTCCCAGTAGCGTCTCCACTGAAAGAAGCGGCGCGGGTCCCAGGGGCGCTTGGGGGCCGGACCCTGCCAGGCTTTCCAGTCCAGGTTGGTGCGCGGATTGGCGTCCGGGTCGATGTCGTAGGCCCAGAAGTCGTCGCTGTAGTTTCGGGAGTAGTCGATCTGGGCCAGGACCAGTTTGCCCAGGACTCCCTCCCGGATATAGCGGCCCGCGACCTCGTAGGATTCGTCCGACATGCCCTGCACCCCTACCTGCAGCTTCAGCTTGGAGCGTCGCACCCGCCGCACCACCTCCTTGGCCTGCCGGATGGTCTGGGTCATGGGCTTCTCCAGGTAGATGTGCTTGCCGGCATCCAGGGCGTCCAGAGTCATGCGGTGGTGCCAGTGCTCGGGAGTGGCGATCAAGACGTAGTCCAGCTCCTTTCGGGACAGCAGGGTCCGGTAGTCGGAGTAGGCGGCGGCGCCCGTGAGAGCGGCGGCGGCATCCAGGCGTTTGCGGAAGACGTCGCAAACGGCCGCCACCTTGACGTTGGCGCTGTCCTGCATGCCCAGCAGGGCCCTCATGTGGGAGTTGCCCATGCTGCCGCAACCGATGACCCCGATCAGAAGCCGCTCATTGGCCCCCGGGACGGCCAGGGTGCTTCGGGCGTTCCAGGCCGGGGCCAGAGCGGCGCCCATCCCCAGTTGTCTGAGAAATCCGCGGCGATCCACTCCTGGGTCCTTCATGGTGATCTCCCTCCTTGGCTGATCCCGAATTGGTTGGCCGGCCGCCGTCCCGGGGATTCAAGCCCTTTGCCGGGCGGCGGCGCCGGAAGGCCGCAGCAGGCGTTCCAGGTTGCCGGAAAAAATGAGCCGTCTCTCCCGCGACGAGACCCCCGATCGATCCAGAGCCGCCCGCTGAGCCAGGTGGACGTCCTTCCTCCAGCCTCGGGGAAACACGGTGGAGTCGCTCCCGAACAGCAGGCGCTCGGGCCCGAAGGCCTTCTCTTCCAGCACGGCGCCGAACACGGTCTCCAGGTCGGTGGGCTCCGGCCGCTGCCGCATCCAGGAGTTGGAGCTGGAGGTGTCGAGGTAGAGGTTGCGGGTTTCCCGGGCCGCTTCCAGCAGGGCCGCCAGACGGCCGCTCCCGAAGTGGGGAACGATGAAGGGCACCTCCGGAAAGGCTCGCAGGGCGTTGCCCAGGCGCCGGGGGTCTCCATAGCCGGGCCGGATGGCGCCGCCGCCCCCGAGCTTCTCCTGGATGACGATTCGCAACGGTCCGACGTGGACGAAGACGATCAGCCCCTGCCGTCCCGCCAGGCGGCAGGTTTCCAGACAGGCCGGGTCGTCCGGAAAGAACCGGTGCATGGCCGGGAAGAGCAGCAGCCCGCGAAGCCCCCTGGAGGCGATGTCGGCGGTGGCCCTGCCGGCCTCCGGGTCCAGCGGGTTCAGCACCTGGAAGCCGGCGAACTTGTTCGGGAAGGCGGCAACCGCCCGGGACACGGCCTGCTGCTCGCCCGGGACGCTTCCGAAGAGGAAAGCGCGGGAGACCTGGTGACGATCCAGTTGCTCCGCCCACAACGCAGCCAGGTCCTCCGGCTCCCCGGGCGGGAGAGAGATGCCCAACCGTTGCGCCACCCGGGCGGCGGGATCCTCGAGCGCCCGGTACTCCGCAGACTGCCTCGCGTAAAAACAGAGGACCTCCCGGGTGAAAAAATGGAGGTGAGCGTCGCACAGAGCTTCCGTGAGGGCCATGATAACGGGTGTCCTGTCTCGGAAACCAAGATTACCATCTCCGATGGGGGTTCCGCAGAGAAACAGTGGGTTCACTCCGCCTGCGCCCGATAGGCCAGGTTGCGGAACGGGGGCCAGGGGGTGTGAATCCTGAAAGGCTGCAGGTTGCGGAACCCCTGTTCCTGGAGGAGGACGACCAGCTCGGCGGCGCTACGGAGCTTGTGCGAGCCGCTGCCCCGCAGGATGACGCGATTGATCGCACCCCAGGCATAGGGCCTGAACTCCCACAGAACGAACCTCCCTCCCGGCCGCAACAGGTCTCTCACCTGGGCCAGCACCTGGCGCAACTGGGGGTCGGTCAGGTACTTGGCCACGTGGGAGAGCAGGACCACGTCGAAACAGCGGCGGCGGAAGGGCATCTGCAGGGCGCTGGCGACCATGAAATGGAGCGACGGACGCCCCGGCTCCAGGCCTCCTCGGGCCCGCCGCACCATCTGGTAGGACAGGTCGATCCCGAAGTAGGGCTGCGCCGCCCCCACCCGGCGTTGGCTGGCGGCCAGGATTTCTCCCAGTCCCGAACCGATTTCCATCACCCGATCCTCGGGGCGCAGGGCGGCGGCCTGGATGAAGCGGCCGGCGTAGACCGTCCCGCTCAGGCTGAAGACCGTCCGCCCCAGGTGGGAACGCAGGCCGGCGCCGCCGATCCACTGGTCGTAAAAGGCTTGAGCCCGAGACTCCGATTCGCTGAGGCGGAGGCCGTCCCCGGATCCACTGCCGTCGGGTTGGTGGGGGTGTTGCACGGGGGACTAATAGTGTTTCAGGTTGAGGTTGGCGGCGGCGATATCGGTCACGTCCACGACCGCGGCGGCGTTGACACCCATGGCGATGGCGATGGTCTCGCTGATTTCTTCCTTGGTAACGCCCAGCTTGAGGGCCTTCCTGATGTGGCCCTCCAGGCAGCCCTGGCATTGGGCCGTCAGCGATGCGGAAATCGCGATGAGCTCCTTGGTCTTGCGGTCCAGCCGGGATTCCTTGTAGGTCTCCGCGTAGAATTCGAAGTAGATCCTCTTCATGCGCGGAGCCAGCATGCTGTAGCTTTCGATCTTGCGAGCCGGCTCATGGTGGTGAGAAGGCGTGGGGGCGTCCTCCGAATTCCGGTCAGTCTTGCTGTTCAAGTGCCAACTCCTTTGTGGGGGTCTGGGATGCCTGGGTCCGATCCCGGTGTCCAAGGGATTTTATAGCATCGAAGCGGTCGATTCCGAAGCCCTTTCGGCGGCCTCTCCCGAGGCGGAGATTTCCCGGCAGGGGGCGGGGCGCCCCCTGCGCGCGCGCGTTGCATGACTATTGACAGGCACGGGGCAAATCCCGATAATGCCCCTTACCTGTATGAGACCAGTAAGGAATGCTCTTCGTGGGCCGGCCAGGAAAGGGCAGGGCCGATGAAGCGTCGTCGGGAGGACATCATGTCAAAAGTCGCATCCATGGTTCTGGCACTGTCGCTGGGGTTGGGGTTGACCGTCGATTCATTGATCGCGGCGCCGGGGCAGGCGGATCCGAACGCAAAGGCCCGCAAGGAATATGCCGTGCTGGACAAGGCGTTGAAGGCCAACGGCTGGAAAGCGAAGGCCGATGGGCTGCGGGCATTCATCCAGGCCCACCCGGACTCGCAGTACAAGGACTACGCGCAGAAACAAGCCCTGGCCGCCCAGCAGCAGTTTGTCGTGGAGCTCTACCAGAAGAAGGACATGGCCGCGCTGGGCCGGGCCTCGGAGGAGTTGCTTCGAATGCAGCCGGGCGACGAAAGAGGACTGGGAGGAGCTTTGGAGGCCTATTACGCCACCAAGAACTACGCCAAGGCGGCCAGGTACGGGGAGCAGCTCTACGCCAAGAAGCCCTCTCCGGGCATCGCCGCGGCCCTGGCCGATTGCTACGACAAGCTGAATGACCGCAACAAGTTCGCGACCTATGCCCGGACGGTGACCGAGGGGAAGAGCGACAAAGAGGCCTTCCCCTACAACATCAAGCTCTTCGATCACTACTCCCGGCGCAGGAGCGTCGGCCGCGCGGCCGGCTACGCCCAGAAGATGCTGGCGGCTTACAGTGGCGACGAACTGCCTCCCGGCTTTACCGAGGAGAGCTGGAATCAGGTCAAGGGCCAGCTCTATTCGACCATTGGGCTGAACCACTTCAATCGAAAGCGATGGCGCCAGACGCTGGTCAACTACCGGAACAGCTTGAGGTTCAAGCCAAGAGATTCCTCGGCTTACTACCACATGGGAATGAGCCAGTGGCAGCTGAAGGAGAACCGGGTGGCGATGAAGCTCCTGGCCCAGGCCGAGGGCCTCGGCGGCAGCTACGCCGCCCGGGCCACCAAGGCCCTGGAGGCCCTCTTCAGGGCCGCCACCGGGGGGTCGCTGGACGGTCTCGACCGCATCAGAAAGGCCGCCATGGCCGAATTGAACTAGTTCTGGTGTCAGTCACCGACTCACAGCCGGGCGGGGAGTCCCTCCGGCTGTGAGTCGCCCTCCTCGCCGCTCGTCCGGGCCTCCGCCGGATTCGACCTCGAAAGCGCCGGGCGTTCCCTCCCCTCCATCGAGACAGTCGACAATATTCCTGAGACAGGACACTATTCATCGGGGGAAGGCGTGGAAATCGGCATCGTCGGCTTTGGAAGGTTCGGCCGGTTTGCGGCGGAGATTCTCGGGAAGGACTTCCCGGTTTCGGTCTTTGACCGCAAGCCTCCCTCCGCGCCAGGCGGCGTTCGGCTCGCCACTCTGAGAGAGGTGGCCCGCAAGCCCTGCCTGCTGCTGTGCGTTCCCATCTCCCAAATGGAGCGGGTGTGCCGTCGCCTGGGGCCCCTGCTGGCCCCCGGCCAACTGGTCATGGATACCTGCTCCGTCAAGGAAGAGCCGCTCAGGCTCATGCTGGACTGCTTCCCCGAGTCGGTCGAAGTCCTGGGAACCCATCCCCTCTTCGGTCCGGAAACGGGCCGTCACGGGATCAGCGGCTTGGAAGTGGTTCTCTGCCCCGGCAGGGGCAGCCGGGTCGGCCCAGTCCGGCAGTACCTGGAAAGGCTGCAACTGAAGGTGACCGTGGCCACCGCAACCGAGCATGACCGGGCCATGGCCGGCACCCAGGCCCTGTTCCACTTCCTGGCCCAAGGGTTTTCCCGGATGAAGGTGGGTCCCGACACCCTGGCCACGCCCGGCCCGGCCCAGCTCTTCCGGGCATTTCAGGACGTGAGGGCCGACTCCAGGCAGCTCTTCCGCGACCTGCAGCAAAGGAACCGCTTTGCCCCGGCCCAGCGAAAAAAGCTCATCGACAGCCTGGCGGCTTTGGACCGAAACCTGTCCAAGAGGCAGGGCTGAGCGGCCCCTTGGCCCCACCAGCCGCCCCCCTGGCGTTCAGATCTTGCGTATCTCCTGCTGGATGGGATCCCCGGTGACCAGCAGCTCCTCCTCGCCCAGGTAGACGTTCAACTCGCTGCGGATGCCGAAGTCCGGCAGGTAGATTCCCGGCTCGATGGAAAAGCAGGTGCGTGGAATCAGGAGCCGCTCGTCGCGGGTTTCCAATCCATCCAGGTTGGCTCCGTTGCCGTGGTCCGACTCCCCGATGCTGTGGCCGGTCCGGTGGATGAAATACCGGCCGAACCCGGCCCGGGCGATCACCTGGCGAGCCACGCCATCCACCTCCCATCCCCGCACGGCGGTCCGGCGGCCTGTCCTGGAGCGCACGAACTCCAGGGTGCGGTCCCGCGCCTCCCGAACCACCTCCCAGACCCGGACGATCCTTTCGGGGATCGATTCTCCCAGGAAGGCGACCCAGGTGTAGTCGGCGTAGACGGCCTGCGGCCGGGAGAGCCTGGCCCAGAAATCGATGAGCAGCAGGTCGCCCGGCCGGATGGGAGCCGAGCCTTCCGAGGAGGGCTCATAGTGGGGGTTCCCGCTGTTGCGGTTGACGGCCACAATGGGAGGAGAAGAGGATTCCAGACCGCGCTCCCGATACCGCCGGCACATGCTCTGCTGCAGTTCGTACTCGGTCAGACGGGCGCCGTTCCCGGTGGCCTCCCGCACCTGATCGAAGGTCTCGAACAGGATCTCCATCAGGAGACGGCTGGCCTCCAGGTGGGTCTGGAGCTGCTCCCGGCTCCAGCGCGCCTCGAAGGTTTGAACCAGGTCGGCCGAGGAAACCACGGTCTTGCCCAGGCTGCGCACCAGCTCCAGCGTGCCGGCATCCACTCGGGAAACATAGGGGATGAAGCATTGGGGAGAATACTCCATGGCCACCCGGCGGCTCCCCTGAAGCAGGCGCTCCAGGCCCGCCTGCATCTCCTCCCAACTGCTGAAGAGAACCGAGGGCGCCGGCAGGTGCTCGAACCCCTGGCGCTCGATGCTGTGACACAGGAGGGTCATGGGGCCTTGGGAGGGGATCCAGCAGAACCAGCGCCGGGTCAGCATGGCGTCCTGCAGGCCGAGCAGCTTGCGGGCGATCGGGTTGAGGCCCTGAAAGTCGTAGAGCAGCCACCCGTCCAGCTTCATGGCTTTCAATTGGGCTTGAACTTCCTGGAGATCCATGGTCATGGCGTCGTCTGCTCCTTGATTGGAGGCGGTCAGCGGGAGGCTGGCCCGCCCTTTCCGTCGGTCCTTCCTCCCAACGGCAATGGGCTTGACAAACCGGAAGGCCCAAGACTATCGTTCAGCCGCTCGCCCAAAGGCCCGGGGACCGGGCCAACCGGTCCTCTTCCTGGCTGAAATGGAATTATATGACGAGTTTGCGGTTGAACCGCAGCATTGGATTGCGGCCATTGCAACGAGACCATGGAGGGAGTAGGCGGATATGGCAGACAGGGAAAGAATGCTGTTCACCAGCGAGGCCGTTTCGGAAGGACATCCCGACAAGGTTGCCGACCAGGTGTCCGACGCCATCGTGGATGCCTGCATCGCCGGCGACCCGGAGTCCCGCGTCGCCTGTGAGACGCTGGTGACCACCGACTATTGCCTGGTCGCGGGGGAGGTGACCTCCAAGGCCAGGGACAGTGTCGACGTCGAGCAGGTCGTCAGGGACACGATCCGGGAGATCGGCTACGTGGAAGGCGGCATCGGTTTCGACTACCGGAGTTGCCGGGTGGACGTCAGGATCGATCCCCAGTCGGAGGATATCTCTCAGGGAGTCACCGAGGGCAAGGGGCTCTTCAAGGAGCAGGGAGCCGGGGACCAGGGCATGATGTTCGGCTACGCCTGTGACGAGACGCCGGAACTGATGCCCACCCCCATCGTTCTGGCGCAGAAGCTGGTGGAAGAGCTGGCCAAGCTCCGCAAGGCCTCCGCCCTGGACTATATCCGACCCGACAGCAAGAGCCAGGTGACGGTGGAATACGCGGACGGCAAGCCGGTGCGCATCGACTCGCTGGTCATCTCGACCCAGCATCACGAGAGCGTCGCTCACCGGCAGATCGAGGAAGACGTCCTGGAACGGGTCGTCCGCCCCGTCGTTCCGGCCGGCCTGCTGGACGATCAGACCCGGTACTACGTCAATCCCACCGGGAAATTCGTCCGAGGGGGCCCCCAGGGGGATACGGGCTTGACGGGGCGCAAGATCATCGTGGACACCTACGGGGGCTGGGCCCGGCATGGCGGCGGGGCCTTTTCGGGGAAGGACCCATCCAAGGTGGACCGAAGCGCCGCCTACGCGGCTCGCTACGTGGCCAAGAACATCGTGGCGGCCAAACTGGCCGGGAAATGCGAGGTCCAGCTCGCCTATGCCATCGGCGTGGCCCAGCCGGTTTCGATCCTGGTCGACACCTTCGGCACCGGCAAGCTCAGCGGCGAGGAGCTGGTGAAGGTGGTTCGAGAAGCCTTCGATCTTCGTCCCAAGGGGATCATCGACGCCCTCTCTCTCAAGCGCCCCATCTTCAGGGCCACGGCCGCCTACGGCCACTTCGGGCGACCGCCCGGCGCCGACGGTTCCTTCAGTTGGGAAAAGACCGATCGTGCCGAGGCCCTGGTCTTGCAGACTCCATGAATCCCCTGGAGACCGAAGCCTCCCCTGCCGGCGCCGGGACACCGGATCGCAACGACCTGGAGGAGAAGATCCTGCAGGTCGTTCGGGATCTCCTGGTGGAGTTGGGGTCTGACCGGGCCCTGCGGCACCTCTCGCCCAGCGCTTCGCTGGAGCGGGAGCTGGGACTGGCCAGCCTGGAACGGGTGGAGCTGTTGCTGCGCCTGGAAAGAGCCCTCTCGCTCCAGTTGCCGGAGCATCTCTTGTCCCGGGCCGAGGCGGTCGGCGACCTGGTCCTGGCCGCGAGGGCGGCAGAGTCTCAGGCCGGCGCTTCGGCATCGGCCTCCCCCGGGACAGACTGCATCGACACCCGCCTGCTCCGGCAGACCCAAAGTCCCGGGCCGCGGCCGGGAGGAGTGGATGCCTGGAGTCGGGAGGGCGGCTGGCCCGCCACCCTCGACGAGGCGCTCTTCCATTTTGCCCGTCGGGACCCGGAGCGGGTCCACATTCAGTTGCGGCTGGAGACTGGGGAGATGCGCCCCATCACCTATGCCGGCCTGCTGTCGGAGAGTTCGGCGGTGGCGGCGGCGTTGCGGCAGCGGGCGGGTTTGCAGTCCGGAGACCGGATTGCGCTCATGCTCCCCACCAGCCCCGACTTTTTCCCGGCTTTCTTCGGCGCCGTTCTGGCCGGCGCCGTTCCGGTTCCCCTCTATCCCCCCTGGCGGCCCGACCGCATCGAGGAGTACGCCCGGCGTCAGGCCAGGATCATCGCCGATTCCGGGGCGCGGGTGCTGGTGACCTTTCGGGAGGTTGGCCGCCTGGCGCGGCTGTTGGGCAGCCAGGTCCCCGGACTGGAAAGCGTGGTGACGCTGGACGGCCTGGGCAAGGCCACCGGCGACGTCCTCCGCCCTCTGCCCGGGGACGTCGCCTTGATGCAGTACACCTCGGGGAGCACCGGCGACCCCAAGGGAGTGGTGCTGACCCATGCCAACCTCATCGCCAATATCCGGGCGATCACGGGGGCGCTCAAGGTCAACTCGCGGGACGTGGTGGTGAGTTGGCTTCCCCTCTACCACGACATGGGACTGATCGGAGCCTGGCTCTCCTGCCTCTACCTGGGGGTTCCCATCGTGATCCTGTCTCCCCAGGCCTTCCTGACCCGACCGGAGCGCTGGCTGTGGGCCATGCACCGCTATCGCGCCACCCTCTCGGCCGCCCCCAACTTCGCCTACGAACTCTGCATGCGGCGGGTCGACGATCGGAGCCTGGAAGGACTGGACCTCTCCTGCTTGCGGGCCACCCTGAACGGCGCCGAGCCGGTTCAACCCGAAACCCTGGAGGGGTTTTCACGGCGGTTCCAACCCCATGGCTTCCGCGCCGAAGCCCTGATGCCGGTCTATGGCCTGGCCGAGTCCTCGCTGGCGGTGACCATCCCTCCCCTGGGCAGAAGGCCTCTTCTCGACCCCATCGACCGGGGCGCTCTCGAAGGGAGCGGGCGAGCGGAGCCCGCCTCCGGTCAATCCGTGAAGCCGCTGACCTTTGTTTCCGCCGGCCGGCAGTTGGCCGGACACCAGGTCAGAATCGTCGGCCCGACCGGCAATCCCCTTCCAGACCGGGTCCAGGGCCACGTCCAGTGCCGGGGTCCCTCGGTCATGCAGGGTTACTTCGGAAGAGCCGAGGCCACTGCCGAGGTCTTGCAGAATGGCTGGCTGAAGACGGGCGACCTGGGCTACCTGGCAAAGGGAGAGCTCTTTGTCACCGGCCGGGTCAAGGACATCATCATCCAGGGAGGCCGAAATCTCTACCCGCAGGAACTGGAGCAGATTGCGGGGGAGGTCGAGGGGGTTCGGCGGGGCTGTGTCGCCGCATTCGGGGTCAGCGGAAGGCGGGTGGCCGGCGAGCGCCTGGTCCTGGTGGCCGAAACGCGTCGAAGCGAACCCGAGGAGAGGGAGAAGCTGGCTGCCGCCATCCGGGAAAGGATGGACGCTCAACTGGGCATCCCGCTGGATGAGGTTGTGCTGGTTCCCCCGCAAAGCGTCCCCAAGACCTCCAGCGGCAAGATCCGGAGGGACGCCTGCCGCCGCCTCTACCTGCAAGGCAAGCTCCATTCCCCGACCTCGGCAGTCTGGCTGCAGGTGGCGCGGCTGGCTCTGCGGAGCCTGGGGCAGCGGAGCCGCCGGGCGGTCGGGGCCGTGTCGAGGGGGCTCTATGGCAGCTACGTGTGGACGGTGCTGGTTGCGGTCGGTCTGCCCTGTTGGGTGTTGCTGCTGTTGACGCCGTCCCGCAGCGGACCTCGAGCCGGCCCGGCCCTGCTCAGAGCGATCTCGCGGATCACCCTCCGCCTGGCAGGGCTGCGGCCGGCGGTCACCGGACTGGAGCACCTGCCGGCGGTTGGTCTCTCCGGCCACTCGCGCTTCCTGATCGTTTCAAACCACGCCAGCTATCTGGACATCCTGGTGTTGATGGCGGCCCTGCCCTTCGACTTCTCCTTCGTGGCCAAGCGGGAGGCCGCCGCCTGGCCCTTCGTGGGCGCCTTCATTCGCCGGTCCGGCTACCTCACCGTCGACCGCGAGAACGCGCCCGAGGCCGTCGAGGACAGCCGCCGCATCGAGGAGAGGCTGCTGGGGGGAACCCCGGTCCATGTTTTCCCGGAGGGCACCTTCACCCATGCCAGCGGACTGCGGCCGTTTCAGATGGGAGCCTTCAAGCTGGCGGCCGATACCGCATCCCCCTTGCTGCCGGTCACGCTGAGCGGGACGCGGCAGGTGCTCCGCGACGGACGGCTGCTGCCCTCGCCGGCCCCGCTCCGGGTGGTGATCAGTCCGGCCATCCGGCCGGGCGGAAAGGGGTGGCCGGAAATGATCCGCTTGAGGGATGCCGCCTATGCCGAGGTGTTGAAACACTGCGGCGAAGGTCCGCTGGACCTGGTGCGGGCGGGGCCGCCCAGGGCCGGCGTCGAGTAAGACCGGCATGAGGTCCCGGCGCCGCCTCCGTCTCTTGCCCTGCACCGCTGAGGAATTGGACCGCCTTGGCCGGGAAGCGTCATGATTCCCCTGAAAGACATCAACCAGACCCGGACCTTTCCGGCGGTCACGCTGCTGCTGATAGCGGTCAATGCGGTCGCCTTCGTCTACCAGCTGTCCCTGGGGTCGGGGCCCGGGCTGACGGGGTTCTTCTACCAGTTCGGACTGGTTCCCCGCGCGCTGCTGAGTTTGGGCTATTGGCAGGAAGCCGGGATCCTGCCGGGCCTGGCTCCCTTCCTTACCTCCATGTTCCTGCATGGCGGCTGGATGCATTTCCTGGGGAACATGCTCTACCTGTGGGTGTTCGGCGACAACGTGGAGGACTGGCTGGGACGGCTGCGCTTCCTGCTCTTCTACCTTGTTTGCGGCCTGCTGGCGGCCCTGCTGCAGATTGCGGTTCATCCCGGCTCGCCCATACCCATGATCGGCGCCAGCGGCGCCATCTCCGGGGTGTTGGCGGCCTACCTGGTGCTGTTCCCCCGAGCCCGGGTCCTCACCTTCGTGCCCATCCTGTTCTTCTTCTACCTGGTCCGGCTGCCGGCCCTGATCTTCCTGGGACTGTGGTTTCTGCTGCAATTCTTCAACGGCGCCGTTTCCCTGACGTCGGGGGATCTCTCCATGGGAGGCACCGCCTGGTGGGCTCACGTCGGCGGCTTCGTCGCCGGCCTGTTCCTGATCCTGAAACGTCGCAAGTCGCGGCGGCGACTCACCTATCAGTACTGAGGCCGCGAAGGATTTCTCGTCTGACCTGTTCGATGGCCTCTCTATCCCCGTCGTTCCATTCGGAGGGGCTGGCTTGGGCTTTTTCGAGCAATTCGATGAGCGAATTGCGAAGCGCTGTCACCTTTTCAAAGATCTCGAATCGACGGTCGCCAACGCGAAACATGGTGCCTGCATTTTCGTAGTTTTGTTGAGCGTCCAAAAGGCGGCACCCTCTTTCTTTTTGGATTTGGTCAAAGGGGTTTCCGTAGCGTGCATGCTCCGGCCAGCCACAAATGACGCACTCTTTCTCGTCGTTGGCGAATACGGGTTCGGTGCCGAGATTTGGGTACCCGCAACACAAGCAGGGCCGATTCTCGGACGTACCGTACAACAAACCGTATATGGGGTAGCCATCCGTGTAGTTCCGCCACCACGCGACCCACCTTTGTCTACAGGACGAAGAGAGGTTAATAGGCTTCTCTTCCAGTTTCCAGATAGCTGGCACGTCGATTGAAGTGGCAATGCGACGAACGACCCGATCGAGAAAAAACACCACCAACGATGTGTCTCGTACAATTGAAAGAACGACTCCCCTACCGAATACGGCTTGATCGATCCAGGTTCCGGGAGAAAAACGTTTGGAGGCTGGCAGAAAATACTCGGGTTCGGGAGCGAGCACCTTCTCGATTCCTGACAGCTCAGGATTGGGGCACAACGTCTCGGCGCTGCCACTGTAGTCGACATCCATTCTCGAGTTCCGCACGGCCAGTACCCTTCCGTATCCGGAATAGCGATGACGAATCCAGTCCCCGGGGCGGAAATGTTCCTTTAGCGAGGGGACATGTTTCGGTTTCCGGACCGTTCGCCAATAGGTAATGTGTGGCAGAAAGTCGTCGTCTATCTCGTCCCCGTAGGATACTTTCATGGTGTGTGGCGGATCGGGCATCATCTCCAGGATCTGGCCCGGCCGATAGCGGCCCTCGGCAACGATCCAGCTTCCCGGTCGAACCCTGGGCTTTCGGATGGGGCGATTGGGCTTGAGACGAGCCGGGAAACGGCGGCGGTTGCGGGGCGGATGGGACGCTGCGTCCAAAAGTGCCTCCACCACCGTTTGCGTGGCAGCCACGGCGCGGTTAATTGAAGTCGGATGTTTCCGGAGTTTCCGCATTGCCACTTGAAACGCGGTTGCCAGTTTCCCTAGCTTATCGGGACACTTCTCGATGAAAGCCCTATGGTAACTGTCGTCATTCCCGCCCTTGCCACGCAGATGCGTCCGGCACCAAGCTCGCACGGCATGGGTAAAGGCGCTCCTGAGATACATCATGTGATCAATCGTGAAATCTTCCCCTCGGTCTGACGCACTAACCACACAGGCCAGACAGTCACGGGCGGAGTCCATCTCCCACTTGGTCCAGTTTCTGGAGCTCATCGGTTTCCTTGCTCGAACTTGCCATGAAATACGAAACTTGACCGATTCTTCCTTGCCGCTTGAGGTCTTGTCGGCAGGCAATACAACCTCGACTTGGCGCTGGCCCTTCTGCCATCGTGGCAGTTTCTTATTCTTTGGCATGGCTTCCCAAGTACCTCCCAACAGATCGTACGTTGCCGATAGCTTAATTCACTTTCCAGCCGCTCATCACGAGATTCCGCGTCAATGTCGTCGGCCTTGAGCTACAGGCAGCCTGTTCGGAAAATCTGTAGCGGAACTATCCGGCAAAAGGTCTGTCGATCTCTCAATAGTTGTTGCCCCGAAGACCCGGTTCGAAAAAGAATCGGTCGTGACGGAAGATTTGCCCTCTGAAAAAAGGGAAAGGGACGGACTTCAGCTTGCCGCCAGGTTCTAACGACCCTCTGATCCTCGCCATTGACGCCGGGAGCTCCTCGGTTCGGGCCACCCTCCATGAAGGTTGCGGCCAGGCCCTGTCCGGTCTGGAGGCCCGAAGACCCTACCAGTTCGCCACCACGCCGGACGGCGGCGTGGAGGTGGGCGCCGATGCCCTGTTCGAGCTGGTGGCGGAGGCGATCGACGAGATCCTGCTGAGAAGCGGCCGGCTGCGCCGGGGGATCGCCGCCGTCGCCATGTCGACCTTCTGGCACAACCTGGTGGGGGTGGATGCCGGGGGCCGGGCGCTGACCCCGGTCTACTCCTGGGCCGACACGCGCAGCGCCGCCGCCGCCGAGGAGCTTCGCAGCCTGGTGGACGAAAGCCGGTACCACGCCCGCACCGGCTGCCCGCTCCATCCCAGCTACCTGCCGGCCAAGCTGTTGTGGCTGCATCGGTCCCGGCCGGAGTTGTTCCGCGGCGCCCCCCGCTGGATGTCGTTCGGGGAATATGCCTATTTGAAGCTCTTCGGCGTTAGCCGCTGCAGCCTCTCCATGGCCTCGGGGACGGGACTGCTGGATCAGGACCGCCTGGAGTGGGACGAAGGCATTCTGCAGGTGCTGCCGCTGGAGCGGGAGCAGTTGTCCCCCCTCATCGACCTGGACGCTCCGCTGTCGGGCCTCGGCCCGCCCTTCGCCGGGCGCTGGCCCGACTTGAGTCGAATTCCCTGGGTGGCGGCCGTTGGAGACGGGGCCTGCAGCAACGTGGGCAGCGGCTGTGGCACGCCCGGCCGCTGGGCCCTGATGGTGGGCACTTCGGGCGCCATGAGAGTGATGGGCAAGACCGACCGGCCGCCGGTCCCACGGGGGCTGTGGTGCTATCGGGCCAACCGGAGCCGCTTCGTCATGGGTGGATCGCTCAGCAACGGCGGACTCCTCTTCGAATGGATGACCGAGACGCTGCGGCTGGAGCGGGACGCCGAGGCCGTCGAGCGCGGACTGGCGGAGATGGCCCCGGATTCCCATGGGCTGACCCTTCTGCCCTTCCTGGCCGGGGAGCGCAGCCCGGGCTGGCAATCCAAGGCCCGGGCGGCCGTTACGGGCCTGAGCCTGCACACCCGTCCCATCGAGATCCTGCGGGCTTCGCTGGAATCGGTGGCCTACCGGTTCGCAAAGATCGCACGGCTGCTGGAGCCCGTGGTCCCGGGGGATCGAGAGATCGTGGCTTCCGGCGGGGCGCTGCTGCGATCCCCGGTCTGGATGCAGATCATGGCCGACGTCCTGGGGCAGCCGGTGGCGGCGTCGGCGGTGAAGGAAGCCTCCAGCCGGGGCGCAGCCTTGCTGGCCCTGGAGGCCCTGGGCATTCTCGACGGCATCGAGGAAGTGGAGACCCCGCTGGGCGCCCGCTTCGATCCTTGCCCGGAACGGCGCCAACGCTACCGGCAGGCTCTGGAAAGGCACGACCGGCTCTACCGCCTGCTGCTGCCGTAGTCCGCTGGTCTCACCGGCTGGAGCGATCATGGCGCAGGGATTTTGGTTGTGTCGGCCGGGGCGCGGGGATTAAAGTCTGGCATTGATGGGCTTGAGGGACAGGGGAGTCCCCACATTCATACTGGGAGGGTTCGATGGACAGCCGGAATTTGGGTCGTAGGGGGACGAGTCCGCTCCTGGACTTGCAGCAACAGGGTCAGAGCGTCTGGTGCGATTCGATCAGCCGATCCCTGCTGGATTCAGGCGAGTTGCGCCGGATGATCGCCGAGGATGGCTTGCGCGGGGTGACCTCCAACCCCTCCATCTTCGAGAAGGCCATCGACGGCGGCGCCGACTACGACCGGGAGATCCGCACCATGGCCGGGGCCGGCTTCTCCGCCGAGCGGATCTACGAAGTGCTGGCCATCCAGGACATTCAGGCGGCCGCCGATCACTTCGGGCCGCTTTTCGAGACGACCGGGGGTGGGGACGGCTACGTCAGTCTGGAGGTCTCGCCCCACCTGGCCTACCGCACCCGGGAAACCGTGGAGGAAGCCCGCCGCCTCTGGAAAGCCGTGGCCCGGCCCAACCTGATGGTCAAGGTCCCCGCCACCCCGGCCGGCATGCCCGCCATCCGCCAGCTTCTGGGAGAGGGGATCAACGTCAACGTCACCCTGATGTTCTCGATGGAGCACTATCTTCAGGTGGCCGAGGCCGCCCTGCAGGGGATCGAGACTCTGGCTGCCTCCGGCGGCGCGGCCCCGGTCGCCTCGGTGGCCAGCTTCTTTGTCAGCCGGGTCGACACCGTGATCGACCAGCAACTGCAGGAACTGGAGTCGGGCGCCGGCAGCGCCGCCGAGAAAGAACGCTGCCGGGCCCTGCAGGGGCGCGCCGCTGTCGCCAACGCGCGCCTGGTCTATCGGAAATTCAGGGAAATCTTCGGCGGAAGCCGCTTCCTCGATCTCAAGCGGCAGGGCTTCCGGGTGCAGCGCCCTCTGTGGGCCAGCACCAGCACCAAGAACCCCCGCTATCGGGACGTGCTCTACGTCGAGACCCTGATCGGCCCCGACACGGTGAACACCATGCCCCTGTCCACCCTGGCGGCCTTTCGGGACCACGGAGAGGTGAGAGCCACCCTGGAAGAGGACCAGGAGGAGGCCCGGCAGACCTTTGTCCGGCTGCGGGAGGTGGGTGTCGACATGGACGCGGTGACCCGCGAGCTGCAGGAAGACGGCGTCAAGCTCTTCGCCGACGCCCATGACCGGCTGCTGGCCTCCATCCGGAGCAAACGGCAAGCGATCCTCAGCGCTTGAGGATCGAGGCTTTTGTGCTTTTTGTGGTGAGTGCTGGAGCTGCATCAGCCGGTTTCTGGCCGGCGATGCTGGAGATTCTGCTCCAGGAAAGGCCTTCTCGATGGAGCAGAACGAATCCCAGCAGCAGCAGCGGGACCATGGAAGCCAGGTAGCAGCCGTTGCTGATGCCGGCCGCCTGGGAGTTCGGGTCCTGGGTTGACAGGAAGGGCGCGAAGAAGTGGGTCAGGGCCAGTTGCATGAAAAACTGGAATCCGCCCACCCCTCCCGGCGTGGGAATGGCGACCCCCGCCACCGTGATCACCGTCAGCAGGAGCGCGCCCGTCAGAGGGAAATCGCTCAGGTAGGCCCTGGCCAGAAACCAGAGCTGCAGGCTGATGGTGATCCAGATGGCCAGGGAGAGCACCGCGACCTCAACCCGTTCACCGCCCTTTCTCAGCGCCCTGAAGCCATCCCCAAAGGAAACGATGATGCGGGACAGCCGTCCCGGCATCCTTGCGGTCCAATCCCGGCGGCCGGCAAGGTAGACCGCGGCCAGCAACGCCAGGGCCAGGAGGGGGACCCCGATCAGCGAGAATCTCTGAATGGCCAGCATGATTTCCCGGCCCCGCTCGGAATCAGGAGGGTGTTGGCCGGAGAAGAGAGCCAGGTAGACCGCAAAGATCCCGACAACGGTAACGAGGTCCAGGATTCGCTCCAGCAGAGAGGTGGCGATGACCGAGGCGGCCGGAATCTTCTCCTTCCTGGCCAGCACCACCGAGGACACCACTTCGCCGGCGCGCGGGGGAATCAGGTTGATGACGTACTTGGCGACCGTCAGGGAGAAGAGGCTCCGGTAGGCCAGGGGATGCTTGACGGGGGAGAGCAGGACACCCCATCTCCAGGCGCGCAGGCCCATGTGAAGCAGGGTCAGGCTCAGGCCGGCCAGCAGGAAGACCGGCCGTCCCTGCAACATCACCCTCCAGGACTGCCCCCAGTCGGGCACGCTGAAGTAGATCAACGAACCGACCAGAAGCGTCAGGCTCAGGCTGACGACCCAGGGGAACAGTGCTCTCATCGCGGTCGATTCCGGATCCGGGAGCTTCCGGGGTGGCAAGCCCTGAGAATGCGTCCGCCGGGCCGGCAGGGCGCAGCAACCCTACCACGCCGGGAGGGACAGCTCAAGACGAGTGATTAGTGGTCGGTGATCAGTGGTCAGTCCTGAAAGCGGGCAAAGGCTGATGCGGCGGTTCGACTGCGGGCTGGGGAAGCCGCGCTGCCGCGGGGGTCAGCGCTGCCGCTGGCGCTCCCGCCCCCTGTGTTATACTCGCGCTCCAACCGGGCGCGGGAGCGGAGCGAATTCCGGGACCGTATTTCTCGCCGGGGTCGTGATCGTGGCGGGCGCGGGCCGGTTGCCGAGGGGAAATGAGCCAACTCAACCGTCTCAAGAGCAGAATGGCCGAAGTCTCCGATCTCAAGGCGGCGGCTGCGCTGTTGAGCTGGGACCAGCAGACCTGTATGCCGCGCGGCGGCGCGGCGGCGCGGGCCGAGCAGATCGCCACCCTGGAGAAGCTCGCCCACGGACGTTTCGTCTCCGAGGAGGTCGGCGCCTGGCTGGAGGGAGCGGCAGCCGAGACCCGAGCGCTCGCCTACGAGTCGGACGACGCCGGCCTGGTGCGGCTGACCCAGAGGGACTACGACAAGGCCCGCAGAATTCCGGCGGCGCTGGTGGAGGAGCTGGCGCGGCGGACCTCGCTGGGGATGGAGGTCTGGGTGAAGGCCCGCGCCCAGTCCGACTTCAGCCTGTTTCAAGGCCCGCTGCAGACCCTGGTGGATCTCCAGCGGGAGCTGGCCGACTGCCTGGGATATGGGGAGAGACGATACGACGCGCTGCTCGACCAGTATGAGCCGGGCATGCGATCAGCGGACCTGGACCGGCTCTTTGCCGATTTGAAGAGCGGCCTGGTGCCGCTGGTGCAGGACATCTCCCAGAAGCTGGACAGCGTCCAGGACGACGTGTTGCGGCAGCGCTTCCCCATCGACAAGCAGACGGCCTTCGGCCTGGAGATGGCGCAGGAGATGGGGTTCGATCTCAGCGCCGGACGCCAGGACGAGTCGGTCCATCCCTTCTGCACCTCTTTTTCCAACCAAGACGTTCGAATCACCACCCGCTTCGACGAGGAGTTTCTCCCTTCGGCCCTGTTCGGCACCCTTCACGAAACGGGCCATGCCCTCTACGAACAGGGAGTGAGCACGGCCCTGGAGCGCACCCCGCTGAGCGGCGGCGCCTCCCTGGGCATTCATGAGTCCCAGTCGCGGATGTGGGAGAACCTGGTGGGCCGGAGCCGGGGTTTCTGGAAATACGCCTACCCGCGGCTCCGGCGCGCCTTTCCCGGGCAGTTGGCCGGCTGCTCCCCGGAGGCCTTCTACCGGGCCATCAACCGTGTCGAGCCCTCCCTCATCCGGGTGGAGGCCGACGAAGTGACCTACAATCTGCACATCATGCTGCGCTACGAGCTGGAAACCCGACTGGTCGACGACAGCCTTGCGGTGGCGGACCTGCCGGAGGCCTGGAACGGCAAGATGCGAGACTACCTGGGGATCACTCCGCCCAACGATGCTCTGGGGGTGCTCCAGGACGTCCACTGGTCGCACGGCCTGTTCGGTTACTTCCCCACCTATGCCCTGGGGAATCTGATCTCGGTGCAGCTCTACGACCGCGCCCGGAGGGAGATTCCCGGCATCCCGGCGGCTATCGAAGGCGGGGAATTCTCGCCGCTGCTGGGTTGGCTGAGGGAGCGCATCCACTGCCACGGCCGGAAATTCATGCCCGCCGAGCTGGTCCGCCGGGTCACGGGAGAGGAGCTGAGGGCCGAGCCCTTTGTGGACTACCTGAAGACGAAGTATGGGGAGATCTACAACTGACCCGCTACCCGAGGCCGGGGCAACGCCCGGCGTGGCCGGACCGGGAGCCCAACCCGAGTCGAGGAAGAGCGCCGAAATGAAGCCGCCCCATTCAAGCCCCATCCGTCATGACTGGAGCCTGCAAGAAATCAAGGGCGTCTACACCCTGCCCCTGCCCGAGCTGATCTTCCGCGCCCAGAGCCTGCACCGCCGGCACCACTGCGCCGAAGAGGTGCAGGGGTGTTCGCTTCTCAGCATCAAGACCGGGGGGTGCCCGGAAGACTGCGGCTACTGCCCGCAATCGGCCCGCTACGATACGGGCGTCGCCGGCCGGAAGCTCTTGAGCCCCGAGCAGGTGCTGGCCTCGGCGCGGGAGGCGCGCCGCCAGGGGGCGACCCGCTTTTGCATGGGGGCGGCCTGGCGCCAGGCTCCTGAAGGTGACGAGTTCGAGAAGGTGCTGTCCATGGTGCGCGGCGTCAGGGAGCTGAGCATGGAGGCCTGCTGCACCCTGGGGATGCTGTCGCAGCCCCAGGCGGAGGCGCTGGCCTCGGCGGGCCTGACGGCCTACAACCACAACCTGGACACCTCGCCCGAATTCTACGGCCGCATCATCACCACCCGGACCTACCGCGATCGTCTGGAAACCCTGGAGCGGGTGCGAAAGGCCGGCATCAGCGTCTGCTGCGGCGGGATTATCGGGATGGGGGAGAGCCGCCGCGACCGCTGGCGCCTGCTGGAGGAGTTGGCCACTCAGGATCCCCACCCGGAAAGCGTGCCCATCAATCTGCTGGTTCGGGTGGAAGGAACCCCGCTGGAGGATCAGGCAGCGGTGGATCCTTTCGAAATGGTCCGCATGATCGCGACCGCCCGCATCCTGATGCCGGAGGCCATGGTGCGATTGAGCGCCGGACGCCTGTCGCTCTCCGATGAAGCCCAGGCGCTCTGTCTGCTGGCCGGCGCCAATTCGGTCTTCATGGGGGAGCGGTTGCTGACGACCCCCAATCCCCAGACCGACCTGGATCGGGATCTGCTGCAACGCCTGGGAATGCGGCTTCGGGAAGCCGAGGTCCCGGCGGGCGCCGGCCATCAGGACCTGCCATAGCCCTGTGCTATAATCCCGGCCTGCTCCCTGCCTCCTCCGATCTCCCCGTCGGTTTCCACCATGTCTCGGCAGAAGATTCTGACTTTGGAGGATCTGCTGGCGCAACGGGATCGTTTGCGCCGGGAGAACCGGCGGGCGGTCTTCACCAACGGTTGCTTCGATCTGCTCCACCCCGGCCATATCGATACCCTCAGCCGCGCCCGGCAAATGGGCGATGCGCTCATTGTCGGAGTCAACAGCGATCGCTCGGTCAGAGCGCTGAAGGGCCCCCAGCGGCCCATCCTGACCCAGGATGAGCGCGCCCGCCTGCTCTCGGGGCTCGACTGCGTCGACTACGTCACGGTCTTCGACGAGGATACGCCCCATCGGCTGATCGCGGCTCTGCTCCCCGACGTGCTGGCCAAGGGCGGCGACTGGACGGTGGAAACCATCGTGGGACGGCAGGAAGTGGAGGCGGCCGGCGGCAGGGTGGTTCCCCTGCCCTACCTGGAGGGCCAATCCTCCACCGCAATCATCGAGCGCATTCTTCAACGCTACGGCCGGCAGGCCCGGCGGGGCTGACCCGGCGGCCAGGCCCCGGGCCATCCGAATTCATTTCCCCATTGGCTACCCGACCTCTGCTTTCCCAACTGGCGCAGGACGCTCTCCTCCAATCGATTCCCGGCCAGGTCGATTCCGGTCCCTGCCGGATCACCCTGTCCGGAATCACCCCGGCTGCAAAACCCGCCTATCTGGCTCTGCTGCATCGGGTCCTGAGCCGGCCGATTCTGTTCCTCAGCGCCGGCGCCCCGGACCTGGAAGCCATGGCCGCCACCACCGCCTTCTATCACCGCAGCCTCTCCGGCAAGCCGGCGGAGCGGGTGGCCGCCTTCCCGGCGCTGCAGCCGGGTCCCTATAGCGGTCTTTCTCCCCACGCCGAGGCCGTGGAGCAGCGGACCCTGGCCCTCTGGAAGATGCACCGGCGCTCCCTGGATATTCTCCTCTGCGGCCCCACGGCCCTGGTCACCCGCTTGCCGGCGGTCCTTCCCGGCCTCCGGCAGGTGCCCGAACTGGCTGCGGGCCGAGAGATCGCCCTGGAGGAGCTGATCGGCTACCTGAAGCGGGCGGGGTACGTCAGGGAGGAGCCGGTGACCGGGGTGGGGACCTTCTCCCGCCGGGGAGGGATTCTGGATGTCTATCCCCCGGGCAGCCCCAATCCGGCCCGCATCGAGTTCTTCGGCGACGAGGTCGAGTCCCTCCGCGAGTTCTCGGTCAGCTCGCAGCGCTCGGTGGGGCGCCTCGAGAGCGTGACTCCCGTTCCCATGAGAGAGACCTTCGTGGACCCCGAGGCTCTGCTGGAGTGGAGCCTCCTGGCGTCCGAAAGGTGGGATCCCCAGGAGTTTCCCGGCTTCTTCGAGACCCAGGTGGTCCAGGCCGGCCGGGGGGAGCACTTCCAGGGGTTCGAGTTCCTGCACGGGCTGACGCTCCCCCTGCAGGTGCCGTTTCTGGACCATGCCGCCGATTTCGTGGTGGTGAGGGACGAGCCGGACGAGTTGGAGCAGGGATTGGACCACTGGTGGGAGGACCTGGCCGCAGACCGGGAGGCGTTGAGCCGGCGCGGGTGGCCCAGCCTCGATCCGGAAGAGCTCTTTCTGTCCCGGACGGAAGCCGGGGAAAGACTGGAGGGCCGACCGGTCATCGACCTCAAGCAACTGGGAATCGCGCCCGGTCAGAAGTCGGGCCCTTCGTCCCCCTCGCTTCCCTCCGCGGGCGAGGCGCCTGCCCGCCCGGCCGATTCGGGGTCTCAGGCGGCTGCCGCCCCGCCCGCGACCCAGCTGGACTGTCAGACGGCGCCTGTCCGAAAGTATCACGGCGACGTCGCCAGCCTGGCCCGGGACCTGCGCCAGTGGCTGGACGCCGGCGCGCGGCTGCTGTTCGCCCAGTCATCCCTGGGACGAGCCGAGCGCCTGGGGGACATGCTGCGGGAATACGATCTTCCGGTCGTTTCCGATTTCGACGACAGGGACCGAGCAGCCGATGAGACGGGCGACCGGATTACCGTCGTGGTCGGCCACGTCCTGGAAGGGTTCCGCCACCCTTCCTCCGGAGTCTGCATCTTCGGGGACGAGGACGTCTTCGACGAAGTGGAGTTCCTCTCCCATCCGGCTCCGTCCCGGTCCAGAAGCGGCGCCTTTGTTTCGGACTTCCGCGAACTGAGTCCGGGAGACACCCTGGTGCACGTCGACCACGGCATCGGCCGCTACCGGGGACTGAAGCAGATCGACCGCGGCGGGGTCAATCAGGAGTTCATGATCCTGGAGTATTTCGACGAAGCCCGGCTGTACGTGCCCCTGGAGAGGCTGGACCTGGTTCAGAAGCACAGCACCGGCGGCAGCGCTCGCCCTCCCCTCGACAAGCTGGGAGGAGTGAGCTGGAAAAAAGCCAAGGCCCGCGCCAGGAAGTCCATCCGGGACATGGCTCAGGAACTGCTCGATCTCTACGCCCGCAGAAAGATCGCGCCGGGATACCGCTTTTCCGCCAACGGCCACTGGCACCGGGAATTCGAGGACGCCTTCGAGTTCACCGAGACCCCCGATCAAAGGGCCGCCATTCTGGACCTCTACCGCGACATGGAAGTGAGCAGCCCCATGGACCGGCTGCTCTGCGGGGACGTGGGATTCGGCAAGACCGAAGTGGCCATGCGGGCGGCCTTCAAGGCGGCCTTCGACGGCAAGCAGGCGGCGGTCCTGGCTCCCACGACCATCCTGGTCTACCAGCACTACCTGCGCTTCAGGCAGCGCTTTACCGCATTTCCCATCACCATCGAGATGTTGAGCCGCTTCCGCCGGCCCAGGGAGCAAAAGGCCATCCTGGAGCGGGTGGCCACCGGCAAGGTGGACATCCTCATCGGCACCCATCGCATGCTTTCCAAGGACATCCGGTTCCGGGACCTGGGCCTGTTGATCGTGGACGAGGAGCAGCGCTTCGGCGTGGCTCACAAGGAGCGATTGAGGCAGTTGAAGAAGAACGTCGACACCTTGACCATGACGGCCACCCCCATACCCAGAACGCTGCACATGTCGTTGACGGGCATCCGGGACATGTCGGTGATCGAGACGCCGCCCCAGGATCGCCTGTCCATACAGACCGCGGTGCTGCCCTTCAGCCGCCAGGTCATCCAGAACGCCATCAGAAACGAGCTGCAGCGGCAGGGCCAGGTCTATTTCGTCCACAACACGGTGGAGACCATCGATTCCATTGCCGGCCTGGTCCGGGACATCTGCCCGGAAGCTCGCCTGCTGGTGGCTCACGGCCAGATGAAGGAGAAAGACCTGGAGGCCACCCTGCTGAAGTTCCTGCGGCACGAGGCCGACGTGCTGGTTTCGACGACGATCATCGAAAACGGTCTGGACATCCCGCTGGTCAATACCATGATCGTCAATCGAGCCGACCGGTTCGGACTGTCGCAGCTCTACCAGTTGCGGGGACGGGTGGGGCGTTCCAGCCGCCGCGCCTACGCCTATCTGCTGGTTCCGCCGAGCCAGACGCTCTCCGGCATCGCGCGGCAGCGCCTGGCGGCCTTGAAGGAGTTCAGCGAGCTGGGGTCCGGTTTCAAGGTGGCGGCCCTGGACCTGGAGCTGAGGGGCGCGGGCAACCTGCTGGGCGGGGACCAGCACGGGCACGTCAACGCCATCGGCTTCGATCTCTTCTGCCAGATGCTGGAACGGACCATCCGGGAGCTCCAGGGGCAGGAGGTCCTGCCCGACATCCAGACCCGGCTCGATCTCAAGGTGAGCGTCAAGATCCCACCCGACTACATCCCCGAGGAAAATCAACGCCTGAGCGTCTACAAGCGCATCTCCTCCCTGAAGCTGGACTCGGAGATGGATGCCCTGCGGGAGGAGCTGGAGGACCGCTACGGGCCCTTGCCCGAGGAGGTGGAGAGGCTGCTGGACTACATGAGGGTGCGTCGCCTGGCGGAGAAGATTCTGGTGGAGTCGTTGGAGAGAGACCGTCAGGGCGTCGCCATCACCTTTCACCCCAAGACCCCCGTATCGCCCCACAAGCTGGTGGAAACCGTCTCCAGCCTGCCCGGCCTTTCGGTGGGCCCGGGAGGGCAGTTGAGGCTTCGGTCGGCAGGCGTCTCCCAGGGGGAGGTGCTTTCCTCGGTGCGAGCGCTGCTGGGCGAGCTGGCTTCCTGAGTCCTCCCTCTCGATGCTACAATCACTCCCCCGCCGGCGCGGGCGGGTTAACTTCCGGGAAGATTTCGGTTAACATCGGAGTTGCGCTGCATGGAAGTGTCCGGGTTCTGCCCGACGGGGGAGTTCGAGGAGGAGGAACCATGAAGCCAAGACTTTCTCACGGAGTGCTGGCCGGAGTGCTGCTGCTGTCCGGCACCTCTCTGGCGGAGACGGTCATCTTCGAGGAGATCATCTGCCGGGTCAACAACGACATCATCACCAAGTCGGAGTACCAGGAGGCCGTAATCCTGCTCAAGCTCCGCACCCAGAAGCAGCAAAAACTCTCCGGCGAAGCGTTGGAGGAGGTGGTGCGCGAGGGCGAAAAGGAACTGCTCAAGAACATGATCGAGGAACGGCTGCTGGTGCAGAAGGCAGTGGAGCTGGGGATGACCGCCGATACCGACGTCATCAAGTACCTGGACCGGCTCCGAAGCGAGAACGATCTCCCCAGCATCGAAGCCCTGGAGCAAACGATGCGCCAGCAGGGCATCAATCCGGCCGAGTTCAGAAAGAGAATCAAGGAGCAGAGCCTCAAGGAACAGGTGCTGGGGCGCGAAGTCTACTACCGCATCCAGGTTTCGACCTCGGAGATCAAGACCTTCTATGAGGCCAACCAGGAAAAGTTCGATCGGCCGGAGCAGGTGCGTCTCCAGGAAATTCTGATCGCCTCCAACGGAAACGATCCCTCCGAAGTCGAGCAACGCAGGAAGAAGGCCGAGGAGGTGCTGCAGAAGGCCAGGGGCGGAGAGTTGTTCGGCGACCTGGTGGCCCAGTATTCCGAGGGGCCGGCCGTCAAGATGGGGGGCGACCTGGGGTTCTTCCGCAAGGGGATGCTCCTGAAGGAGGTCGAGGAGATGGTCTTTTCCCTGCGGCGAGGCCAGATCACCGGCATTGTGGAGGGCCAGGGCGGCTTCCGCATCTTCAAGGTGATCGAAAAGAACACCGCCGGCATTCAGCCCCTGGACGTGGTCAAGGACCAGATCCGCGAAAAGCTGGTTCAGGACAAAGCGGTCCCGGCCGTCCGCAAGTACATGGAGACGCTCCGCCGCCAAAGCTACATCCGTCTCAAGGAAGGCTACGTGGACAGCGGCGCCGAGGTGGAGACCGCCTCTGCCGACAAGGACCAGCCGTCCGGCGACCCGCTCCCGCCGGCAGCCTTCGAGGGCAAGCAGAAGAAGAAGTAGGCTCGAAGAGGAGTGCGACGTTCAACTCTTCCATTTCGAGGGTGGCTCGGTTTGTTGGATGAGGGCGCCGTGGAGGGGTGACATTGCGGTTGCTCGTGGTGCCGATGAAGACTATCGGTCGAAAACTAACCCGCACTTCTCTCCAGGCCGTTGGAACCTTGACGAAAAGTACTTGATCTTCAGCAGTTTGATCTGTCCCAATTGAAGGCCTTGTGAGTACAGGCTGCGTTGAGCGCCTTGGCTTGTCCTTTTCCCCTCAGCGTGCACATGCTCGCTCGACCGTAGTGACCGCTACGCTCTTCGCTCGCGAGCACACGCCGACGGAAAGATTCCTGCGCCATCATCATCGCCCCCGGTCAAAAATACGGGCTGGGCCTCTTGGTTAATCACACGTGTTCATTGACGGCAGGCTGCTTGTTTAGTGGCATGGGAGGTTTCGCCTCTGGACTGGTCAAGGCCGGTTTCTCGATCCGTTGGGCCAGTGACAACGACGAGTATGCGTGCGCCACATTCCGTCACTGCTTTCCGGGCGTTCCCGTGATCAAGAAGGACGTCCGCGAGTTATCCGTGGACATGGACGGAATGGGGGCGGTCGAAGTTCTGGCCGCCGGTTTCCCGTGTCAGAGTTTCTCGCAGGCGGGGGATCGTCTTGGATTCGAAGATGCTCGGGGCAGGCTGTTCTTTGAGATTCCCCGAATTCTGAGAGAATTTGAGTCGGGACAGAAACCAAAGATTGTAGTCCTGGAGAACGTGCCGTACCTTCTCTACGGGGCTGAGAAGGCCTGGTTCGAGAGGGTGCGACGGGCACTGCGACGGGCTGGATATTGGTTTCGGGAAGAGTCGTGTTGGACAGTGAATGTGAAGGACGCAACAGAATTGCCGCAAGACCGCGAACGCCTGTTCATGGTTGCAGCGTCTCGTGACAGCTTCACCTACAATCCGTTCAAACCGCAGTTCGCTCCTAATGGTACTAACGGGCATCGCCGTCCTCTCACAGAGTTTATAGACCGTACGCAGCCTGGGGAGGAGCAGGCCTATCTGCCTCCAGACAACCGCTACTACAAGATGATCGACAGGGCAATGGCTCATGGCGAGTCGGATTCAAACATCTACCAGTTGCGGCGTTCGTATGTTCGGGAAAAGAAAAAGGGGTTGTGTCCCACCCTGACGGCAAATATGGGAAAGGGCGGGCACAACATACCGTTCGTACGTGATGCTTGGGGTATCCGCCGTCTGAGTGTTGATGAGGTGGCATGCCTCCAAGGATTTGACGGCCGAGATGATCTCTTTCCAAATATACCCGTGGCCGAACGCTATCGACTGCTAGGGAATTCCGTTTGTGTCGGATTGGCGCACTTGGTGGGAAAGTTGTGCTTGGAGATTCTGAAGGGGGAGGCTGAATCAAGTGAGTGAAGAAATTGGTTGGCAGTTTCCGCCTACGAATGGCGGCCGTGTTGACGGCTTTAACGATCCAGGCATAGCCCATTTCAACGGAGCGCCATTGGCGAGCCTCGCGCGTGAGACGATTCAGAACTCCCTGGATGCGAGGCTTGAGTCGTCATCCGATCCTGTGCATGTCTCGTTCGAGTTGATTGGCATGGATCCAGAGGTCATAGGTCGAGATGAGCTCTCAAGGGCCATTGATTCGTCCCTAAAGAAAGTGGCCGACGATCCGGTGGCTAGCTCAGCTCTCAAGACGGCGGCGAAGAGCATCAAACAGAACATAATTCACTGCCTGCGCATATCTGACCGCAACACAACGGGGCTTTCCGGTGATCATTGGCGTGCTCTCGTTAAAATGCAGGGAGTCAGCTACAAACCGGAGATCGAAGGAGCAGGAGGTTCTCACGGCATTGGAAAGTACGCCCCGTTCGCTGTCTCGACCTTGCGAACTGTGTTTTATTGGACGTGTTTTCGTGAAGGCGGGGAGGATCGGGAAAGGTTCCAGGGAAAGTCGGTCCTGATGTCTCACAACAACACGGACGGAGAGGAAACTCAGGGCACTGGTTTCTATGGATTCACACGCAACTGCCAGGAGTTAACCCTACCCAGACAGATTCCAATGCAGTTTCGAGTACTTCGCGAACAAAATCGTCCAATTCAGGGAACGAGCTTGGCGATCATGGGGTTTCGAGAGACTGACGACTGGCGTCCGCGCATTGCTGCCAGTGCGATTGGGAACTTCTTCTTCGCAATCGCAAAGGGGCAGCTAACTGTAATTGTGGAACCGGACGAGTCCGTCGAACTCCCGGAATTGGAAATAGATTCTCAGTCTCTTGACGACTGGTTCCAATACTTGACGGAAAAAGCAGCCTTTGATGCTACGGAGGACGTCGACGACACACTGCAGGAAGCGCGGACTTTCTGGGATTTATCAAGAGGTGAGCCTACAGCAGAGAAACAGGATGTTGATCTTGGACATTGTCGCTTGTGGATTCGTACGGCTGAAGGTTTGTCCAGCAAGGTCGCATTCGTGCGTCGTACGGGGATGCTGGTGACGACTCAACAAAGCGGCTTGATCCGGTTTCACGGATTCCGGGATTTCGCCTCGCTTTGTGTTTTCGAGGATCCAGCCGGAAATGAACTCCTGCGTCGGATGGAGAATCCAAAGCACGATCGGTTTGAGCCTGGCAGACTGCCCAAGGATGAGCAGGGGCGTGGTCGAAGTGCACTCAAACGCATTACAAGTTGGATCCGCGCGGAGATTCGCAAGCATGCAGGGCCGCCGGAGGGCGCGAGACGAACTGTGCTGTCGGAGCTTGCCGTGTACCTTCCGGACAATAGCCCCGATGAACCGTTTGACGATGGTCCTGACGGTGGTAAAGGCAGCAAGGAGCCAGGTTTTGGCGAAAAGGTGTCGGTAACGCTCAAGCCAGTGCGGCGTCCAATGCCTTCCCCTCTGCCGACCGGGGATGGTCCCGATTCGAACGGAGGCGGAGAGGGCAACGATACCGGCGTGGCGGGCGGAGCGGGAACAGGTGAAGGCGGAGGCGGGGGCGGTGACGGAGGCCAGGGAGAAGGGGAAGGCAAAAGCGGAAGTGGGACACGTGGAGGAGGGAGTCAAACGAGACGGATTCCGGTATCCAGAGTTCGCATACTGCCGGTTTCTGGCCAGGAGAATTGTTATCAGCTCAGCTTCGTGGCTGGTGGCGACGGTGTTGCACGTTTGGCCCTTGAGGAGGCAGGCGACTCTTCCGCAATGCCGCGGGACGATGTTCGTGCGGTTGCAGAGCAGATGTCACTTGATTGCCTTCCGATAGTGAAAGGGAAGCGCACTGTTGTAGAGATCACTGCCGATGGACCGATTGACGGCAGAGCTTGGCGTGTGACCGCAACAGAGGTTCAGGAGGATCAGCGGTGAAATTCGATCCCGGCAAGGCATGGCCTCATCCGGTGTTGAGGCCGCCAAGTTACGGTGACGATTACCCAAAGGCCGAGTTTGAAGTCGAGATAGAAGTCAAGCGCGTTAGACGAAGCACCGTCGTTGAAGTGTATGCGGAATTCGAGCTGAGCGACCCGAGCCTTCTTCAACTGGTCAATGAGGACAAGGCGCGGTTTGTACTGCTCGTCAAGGCGCCAAAGACTCACTGCAGAAAGTTGCTTGAGTCCAACAAGCCGAACGTCGAACTGTCATTTTCTGCTGGCGAACTGTCCGGGCGTGTCGAATTTGCGCCGTTCCTCGTCTGCACACAAGCCCTCACCGGGTTCCAGGCAGATGGGTGGCATCCTGACTTTTCCAGTCGGGCTTTCGACATCCCCCTCGGTGCGGTGCTCGCCGAGGATGTGTCGAAAGACTATTGGATCGACACTGCGGATGAAGCTCCGCTTGGCTCAATCTTCGGACACAAACCCCGTTCAGACCTTTCTGACGGTCGCTGGGAATATGAACTTTCTGAGGACCGTGTCTGGATTGTGATGTCGGACGCGGACGCTGCTCGATTTGAAATGGCGCGGGAAAGAGCCAACAATCTACCCGAGGGGCAGTACTTGATGAATGGGTTGTACCTGCCCGCTTTGGTGGCCGTCTTGAACGAAGTCGATCAAAGCGCTGATGACTACCGTGACTATCGGTGGTTCGCGTCCCTGGACCAACGCTTGGAGGCTGTCGGATGTCGACATCTTGGGAACGATGGTTCAAACCGATTGATTGACGCTCAGAAAGTGCTCGATTCTCCCTTCCCGAGGATGCCCATGATTGCATTGGCGGATGCCCACGACTCATGACGTGGCTTCGATACTACACCGTTGATGCGCTTGAGAACCTTCGAGCTACAGTAGAAGACCGCCTCGATTGGTACTACGCACCAGAGGGAGATGTGCCTCTGCCGTCGATTGGCGGCTTCAGAGAATCGAAGGTGCGGATGCCAACGCTTCTGGACCGATTAGAAACAAATGCTGCACGACCGTCCGCAACCGACGTGCAAAATGCTCTCGTTGTGTACCAAGCATTGTCGAAGTTGACGCCGCATCAGGCTTCCATTGAACGGATGTGGGCGTATTTGTGTCACTGTGACTGCCCGCAATACGTTGCGGCGCGCTGGTTGACGCCGCGGCCACAGAAGAAGCAGGACGCGGTGCGGAAGGTCAAGAATCATTTCTTTGCGGTCGGTAACCGAGCGTTGATTCGAGACAATGCAGTTTCGAGGCTCTGGTGGCTGGGGAAAATTGCTCACGACGTTGATCCTGACGACCCAAGCAGGTTCTTGGGCGTGCTGCTCCACAGACAGGATGTCCGCTCCGCGCTGATTGAACGCCCGTCGGTGTCGATGAATCGGCGGGTTCTGCAAGAAATATACGGTGTGATGCTTGAGCACTGGATCAATGGCGGAGCGTTGTTCGGACGGGAGGCCTTTCGTAGCTGGATGGTGGCCTTGAACCGCCGTGGTGGGGTGGTGCTTCTGGATGCGCTGCCGAGAGAGGCACTTGCACATCTGTTACGAGAGGAGGCTAACAGCGCTATCGAGGAGCATTCAAGGTCCGGTGGTTGATAACCTGAGCCCAGAGGACAGGTCATGGTGCATGTCTCAGATTCGATCTCGAGATATGAAGCCGGAACTGGCGGTTCGGTCGATGGTACACCGCCTCGGATACAGGTTCCGGCTGCATCGGCGGGATTTACCGGGCGTACCGGACTTGGTGTTGCCACGCCATAGGGTGATTATCTTCGTCAACGGCTGCTTTTGGCATTGGCATCCTGACCCGAATTGTCCAATTGCAGGCTTGCCGAAGTCCAATCAAGAATACTGGGAACCAAAACTCGAGCGAAGGCGGATTAGAGACCAGGAGCATACCGTCTCGCTGCAAACTTACGGTTGGCGCGTGTTGACAGTGTGGGAGTGCCACTTGCGGAAACCGGACAAGGTGCTTCTTCAGATAAAGACCTTTATTGAAGATGGAAAAGGGAACGTTTCTGTTTCGTGCCAGGATTGAATCACGTGGGATGCGCCATCTGCGTTCGTGACTGGAAACAATGGGTTGTTCGACATACGCAGGTTCCATCTGGCGCAGGCCCCATTGGGTGGACTCGCGTCTTCCAAATCAAAACGGGCAGGTACTACTCCCTGACCCGAATCCATGCGGCTTGACCTATTCCTCAAAAGGTCCCGCCTGATTCCCCGCCGGGCCCTGGCTCAGCAGGCCTGCTCCGCCGGAGCGGTCTCGGTCAACGGACAGGTGTCGAAGGGAGGCCGGTCGATCAAGGTCGGGGATCTGATCGAGTGCCGGAAGAGGAACGCAACGCTACGGGTGAGGGTGGCTTGCCTGCCCGGCCCAGGCATCAGCAAAATCGAAGCAACTGCGCTTTACGAAGTCCTTGCCTGAGAAAAATGAAAAAGGAGTGATTCACGAAGGGGCACGAAGGACAACGAAGGTACACGAAGCGGGACGGCACTGCCACATCGGCAGGAGCAGTGCCTCCTCGCGGAGCAAGAAGGATGGGAGGAGGCGCCCCTCCGGGAGCGCGGGCGTCTCGCCCGCATTCTCTGCGTTGGGTGGCCGCTCAGTTTCCCCCTGATGCGGCGCCCGGCCACCCTGCCGCCGGGAACCCCATGGGCTCGGCTGAAGCGGAATCCTGACGCCGTTGCCGGTCGAGCCGGGTGGGAGAGAGGGGTGAGGCTGTGCGAGTGTTGTGCGGGCGGGACGCCCGCGCTCCCGGCCTTCATCCCGTGACGTCATCGCAGCCAAGCAGGTCCATCGGTCTTCGTGTCCATTCGTGTTCATTCGTGGTTCGTCTTTATTGACGATGGGGTGTTTCACTGAAGACACACGAAGGACTGACGAAGGGCCACGAAGCGGGACGGCTCTGCCGCATCGGCAGGGGCAGTGCCTCCTCGCGGAGCAAGAAGGATGGGAGGAGGCGCCCCTCCGGGAGCGCGGGCGTCCCGCCCGCATTCTCTGCGTTGGGTGGCCGCTCCGTTTCCCCCTGATGCGGCGCCCGGCCACCCTGCCGCCGGGAACCCCATGGGCTCGGCTGAAGCGGAATCGTGGGGCTGTTGCCGGTTGAGCCGGGTGGGAGAGATGGGTGAGGCTGTGCCAGCGTTGTGCGGGCGGGACGCCCGCGCTCCCGGCCTTCATCCCGTGACGTCATCGCAGCCAAGCAGGTCCACCGGTCTTCGTGTCTATTCGTGTTCATTCGTGGTTCGTCTTTATTGACGATGGGGTGTTTCACTGAAGACACACGAAGGACGACGAAGGCACGCGAAGCGGAACAGCACTGCCGCATCGTCAGGGGCAGCGCCTCCTCGCGGAGCAAGAAGGACGGGAGAAGGCGCCCCTCCGGGAGCGCGGGCGTCTCGCCCGCATCCTCTGGGTTGGGTGGCCGCTCCGTTTCCCCCTGATGCGGCGCCCGGTCACCCTGCCGCCGGGAACCCCATGGGCTCGGCTGAAGCGGAATCGTGGCGCCGTTGCCGGTCGAGCCGGGTGGGAGAGAGGGGTGAGGCTGTGCCAGTGTTGTGCGGGCGGGACGCCCGCGCTCCCGGCCTTCATCCCGTGACGTCGTCGCAGCCAAGCAGGTCCATCGGTCTTCGTTCCTATTGGTCTTCATTCCGACCGCCGTCTGTCCGGCTCCGGCCCACCGTGCATTCGTCCACCAGGTAGGCGATCGACTCGTAGGGGATGTCGGCGTGCAGCGACAGGCCGATCTCGCAGGTCTTGCTGGTGGAGTAGCCCCGGGAGCAGCTTGAGGGCAGGTCGGCCTTCAGGGGACCGAGGGCGGAGGCGGTCAACTCGGGGTGGCTGAAGCCCCGGTCTCCGGCGAACCCGCAGCAGCCCACGCTGTCGGGGACGATGACCGTCTCGGCGCAGAGCTCGGCCACCTGGCGCAAGGCGCCGTCCAGCCCCATCTTGCGGGAGCTGCAGGGGCTGTGCAGGGCCACCCGGTCGGCGCTCCTGCTGAAGGCGAGTCCCGGGCGCAGCACCTTCAGAATGAACTCGGCCGGCTCGTAGATGGGAAAATCGGCTGCGAAGAGGGCCGATTCCTTCAGGCGAAAGAGGCAGGGGCTGGTATCCACCAGGACGGGATGGAGGCCGTCGCGGGACGCCAGGCTCAAGGCCCTCTGCAGCTCCTCCTGCTTGCCGGCCCCCTGCCGCTCGAATCCCTTGCTGGCGAAGGGCATCCCGCAGCAGAGGCCCGACAGGTTCTCGGGATAGACCGGCTCCACTCCCGCCTTGCGCATCAGCGAGTCCAACATGCGGTTCTGAGAGGGCCGGCCCGGACGGTGGCCGGCCACGCCCAGCGTGCGGCTGAGGCAGCTCGGGAAGTAGACCGCCTTCAAGGGCGCCTCGCCGTCCCTCTCCGATGGGGCCATGACCTCGGCCGCCCTGGGCAGCCAGGGATTCCACTGCGGCGTCCGGTTTCCCGAAAGCTTCCGCGCCCCATCCGTGACTCGCCGCATGCCTTCCGCGCCCAGCAGCCCATGCACCTGGTGGGTGGCGGTCAAGAGCATGCGGAGCGCAGCCGTGGCCAGGCCGAAATGGTCGGCCAGCAGGGTGGCGACCCGGTCCTGCCAACCGGAAATCTGGAGGCGCCGCAGGTCCTTGATGAGCTTGCCGGTGTCGATGTTGACCGGGCAGGCGATGGCGCACAGGCCGTCGGTGGCGCAGGTGGCGTTGCCCTGGTAGGCGTAGCGGCCGGTCAGCTCGACCAGTCGGGCGGCGTTGTCGCCGTTGGATCGAAGCCGGGAGATTTCTCGCCAGACCGCGATCCGTTGGCGAGGGGTAAGGGTCAGATCGCGGGAGGGGCAGTTGACCTCGCAGAAACCGCATTCGGTGCACTTGTCGACCACCGAGTGGGCCTTGGGAAGGGGTTTGAGGTTCTTGAGGTGGATCTGGGGATCGCTGTTGAGGATCACCCCGGGGTTGAGAAGGTCTTCGGGATCGAAGATGGCCTTGATCTCCCGCATCAGGCAGTAGGCTTCGGCTCCCCACTCCAGCTCCACGAAGGGGGCCATGTTGCGGCCGGTGCCGTGCTCCGCCTTGAGCGAGCCGCCGTAGCGGTGAACCACCATTTGGGTGAGGTCGCCGATGAAGTCCCGATAGCGGCGAACTTCTTCGGGCCGGTTGAAGTCCTGGGTGAAGACGAAGTGGAGATTGCCCTCCAGGGCGTGCCCGAAGATGATGGCTTCCGAGTAGCGGTGCTTGCGGAAGAGCTGCTGGAGCTGCAGGGTGGCTTCGGCCAGCCGGTCGATGGGGAAGGCCACGTCCTCGATGATGACGGTGGTCCCGATTTCCCGGATGGCGCCGATGGAGGGGAACAGGCCCTTGCGGATGTTCCAGAGGCGAAGCTGCTCGACGGGGTCCCGGGTGAAGGCGACCGGCTCCACCGTGGGCAGGTCGGCCAGGCTTCGGGTGGTGGCTCCCAGGTGCTGGTCCAGCTCTTCCGGTGTTTCTCCCCGGGTCTCGACCAGCAGGGCCGCCACCGGCGGGTCCAGATGCTTCAGGTCCAGCGGCAGGCCGGGCTTGTCTTCCACCGAGCGCAGGCCGGCCCGGTCCATGATCTCGACCGCCGAGACGGGACAGCCCCGCAGCAGGGTGGTGGCTTCGCAGGCGGTCCGGATGTCGGGGAAGAGGATCAGGGCGGTGGCCTTGTGGGGATGGTCGGGGACGGTTCGGTAGGTGATTTCGGAGATGAATCCCAAGGTGCCCTCGGAGCCGATCATCAGGTGCTGGATCACGTCGATGGGATCTTCGAAATCGATCAGGGCGTTGAGGCTGTAGCCGGTGGTGTTCTTCATCTTGAACTTGCGGCGAATCCGGCCGGCCAGCTCCCCGTTCTCCCGGGTCCGCATCGCCAGGCGCCCGACGCTTTCCACCAGGTCCGGACGGATTTGGCGGAACCGGTCCCGGCCGGCGGCGCTGCGGGTGTCCAGAACGGCGCCGTCGGCCAGGACGAGCCTCATGCCCTCCAGGGTCCGGTAGCTGTTCTGGGAGGTGCCGCAACACATGCCGCTGGCGTTGTTGGCGGCGATTCCCCCCACCATGGCGGCGTTGATGGAGGCGGGGTCGGGGCCGATCTTGCGCCGGTAGGGAGCCAGGCGGGCATTGGCATGGGCCCCGACCACGCCGGGCTGCAAGGTGATGAGCCGGCCCTCCTCCTCGATCCGGATGCCGCGCCATCCCGTGCCCAACTGCATCAGCACCGAGTCGCTCAGGGACTGCCCCGAAAGGCTGGTTCCTCCCGCGCGAAAGGTGAGTGGAAGCCGGCGCGCGCGGCATTGCCTCAGGACTTCTCCCACCTCGGCTTCGCTGTCGACCCGGACCACCAGCTTGGGAATCAGGCGGTAGAAGCTGGCGTCCGTCCCGTAGGCCAGGGTGCGCAGGTCGTCCCGGATCAGCCGCTCGCCCGGTATGACTCGGGAAAGGTCCTGGAACAGATCGAGATAGCGTCCTTCCAACATTGCTTGGCAACAGCTCCTTGAGGCTTGATCCGCTTCAGGGGAGGGAAGATGGCAGTTCCGACCGCCGGGGCGGTCTTGCTTATCGCTTGACACCCGACGCCGGCCATCATACCGTGAGCCAGCCGGGAAACGCCTGGAGAATTCTCCGCCGGCTCCTCGCCGCTCCTGCCGGCGAGGGGCCAGAACAACCGGGTCGCCAGTCGACCGGCCGGGCGGGCCTTCAGGTCCGAACTCCCCGAATCGCGCCGCCATGCGGCGGACCGCGGTTCAGTATACTATCAAGCGGCCGTACTCCATTCCCTGCTCCCTCGGCGAGGAAGCGGCCGCGTTGGCGCAGTCCTGCGCGCTGCCCGGAGCCATGCCCAACCTCTGCACCTTCAGCCTTCCCCGCTGTCTCGTCGTCACCATCGCCGCCGCCTTGCTGGCCGCGATGCTCGTCCACCAAACCGCGCCCCAGGCGGGGGCTCAGGCCGGGACGACCACCGGCACCATCCGCGGCGCCGTGCGCGATCCGCTCGGCGATCCGGTAGAGGGAGTGGCGGTTGTCCTGCAGCACCGGGAGACCGACTTCCGGACCACGGTGGAGACCTCTTCGTCCGGGACCTTCGCCCGCACCCTGCTGCCGCCCGGGACCTGGGACGTCACCGTGAAGGCGGCCACCGACGTCTTCAGCATCGAGCGCATCGAGGGCGCCAGGCTGCGCGTCGGGGAGATGCTCGACTTGGCCATCGCCCTCAGGATCGTGACGACCGAGACCGTCAACGTCGTCAGCGAGCTGCCGCCGACGCTCGACACCGCCGACGTCACCAGCTCGCAGCGCATCCTGGAGGACGTGGTGGACGGGCTCCCGAGCGACGGCCGCAACTTCATGCGGCTGACGCTGCTCACCCCCGGTGCGTCGGTCTCGCAGGGACCGGACGGAGACGAGCTCAACGTCGCCGGCCAGCGCGGCATCTTCAACAACTTCATCGTCGACGGCGCCGACTTCAACAACCCCTTCTTCGGCGAGCAGCGCGGCGGCCAGCGTCCGGCCTTCACCTTCAACCAGGACGCCATCGAAGAGCTGGTGGTGGTGAATCAGGGCGCCACCGCCGAGTTCGGCCGCTCGGCCGGCGGCTTCGTCAACGTGATCACCAAGTCGGGAACCAACCGGCTGGCGGGCTCCGCCCACTACTTCGGGCAGTGGGACGAGATGGCCGCCCCCTTTCCGGCGCAACACGGCGGCGGGCGTCCCGCCTTCCACCGCAACCAGGCGGGCGCCACCCTGGGCGGTCCGCTGGTGCGCGACCGGGCCTTCTTCTTCCTGGCCTACGACCAGCAGGCGGCGGCCGAGACCAAGCAGGCGACCCGCCGCCTCCGCAATCCGGCCAACCTGCAGCGCCTGGAAAGCTTTCTGCAGGGGCGCTGGCCGGGCCTGTTCGAGGAGGAGTTCGGGCCCATCCGGCGCACCGACGACGCGCGCTCGCTGCTGTCCAAGCTCGATCTGAACCTCGGCGGCCGCCACCAGGCCTCGGTCAAGTACAACCACACCTGGTCGGAGCAGGTGAACGGCACCTTCGACGTCGATTCCTGGGGCGCTTCGGCCAACGGGATCGAGGGCGATCGCTCGCACGCGGTCAACGCCAGCCTGCGCTCGCTGCTGAGCGACGCCGTTTCCAACGAGCTGCGCCTGCAGGCGGCCCGTGAGGACCGTCCGCGCGGGTACCGGGGACCGCTGATCCCCGGCGCCCGCCTGCCCGGTCCGCCCCAGTTCGCCGAGCTGGGCGGCCGGCCCTTTCCCGACATCGCCATGGACTTCGACGACGGCTTCCGCATCGGGATGCCCTTCTTCCTGCCCATCGATCCGTCGTTCGACACCCGGTTTCAGCTCGTGGACAACCTCTCCTTCGCCGCCGGGGCCCACCTGTTCAAGGCCGGGATGGAGTACAACCGGACCCGCGCCGGGCAGCAGTTCATCGGGATGGCCAACAGCCGCTACGTCTTCGATTCGGTGGAGGGCTTCATCGGCTTCGTCACCCACGGCAGCCGCTACGTCACCTGTTCGGACGGATCGACCGGCCTGTCGGGGGTCTGTCCGCCCGGCGCCGCCATCGCCGGGCCGGTGCTGCTCTACCTGCAGTCGGCCACCGTGCCGGGCGTCCCGGCGGAGGCGCTGGGGCGGCAGCAGTTCCGCATGCACGAGCTGGGCCTGTTCGTTCAGGATACCTGGCGTCCGCACCAGCGGGTGACCCTGGACCTGGGGCTGCGCTGGGAGGGCGCCTGGCACCCCAACGTCTTCGTCGAGCCCTCCGACACCTTCTTCGCTCCCTACCTGGATGATCCGCTCTTCCCGTCCGACGGCCGGATTCCGGATGACCTCGACAACCTGCAGCCCCGACTGGGGCTGGCCTGGGACCTGGCGGGCAACGGCCGCACCGTGCTGCGCGCCAACGCCGGCTCCTACGTCGCCCGCATCCCCATGCTGGTCTTCGCCCAGCACCGAACCACCAACGGCGCCTTTCAGCAGATCCTCTTCCGCAGCAGCAGCGCGCCGGGGCTGGGTCCGGTCCCCGCCATCGACCGGCAGATCGACACCTCGGCCTCGCCGCCGTTTCTGCCCGACATCCAGGTGGCCGACCGCAACCTGGAGCTGCCGCGCACCTGGTCGTTCAGGGCCGGCCTCGACCAGGACCTGGGGCGCGGAGTGGCGGCCAGCATGGGATACATCCACGCCAGCACCGACCACCTCTTCCGCTTCGTCGACCGCAACCATGCGGTCCTGGGGGCGCCCTTCGGGGTCGGGACCCACCCCGGCGGCGGCGGCATCAACACCCTGACCGTCACCGAGAGCAGCGCCCGCTCCCGCTATCATGCGCTCACCGCGGGGCTGCGCGGGCGCAGCGGCGTGGGCGGCCGGCCCGTCACCTTCGAGACCCACTACACGCTGGCCTTCGATCGCTCCGACGACGACAACGAGCGCGATCCGTTCACCCTGCGCTACGCCCAGGCGGCCAACCTGGCGCCCGAGTACGGCTGGTCGGACCGCGACCGGCGCCACCAGGTGAGCGGGTACGTCCTGTTCAGCTTGCCGGCGGAGGTGCAATTGAGCCAGGTGGTGAGGGTGCTGTCCCCGTCACCCGTCTCCGAGCAGTGCGCCAACAGGGGCGAGCGGGCCGCCCAGCCGTCGGACCGGATCTGCGCCGACGGCTCCATCCTCACCCGCAACACGCTGCGGCGGCGGAACGGGTTCTTTTCCTGGGACCTGCGGGTGTCGCGGCGCTTCGCGCTCGGAGCCGCCGCCATCGAGCCCATCTTCGAGATCTTCAACCTGACCAACGCCGACAACTTCGTCGACCGCGCCGTCGGCTCGCTCCTCTTCAACTTCGACGGCACCCTTCGCAGCGGGCTCGGCGACACCCGGCGCGCCCAGGTGGGGCTGAGTGTGCGCTTCTGAGATGAAGAGTGTGCCAGGCGGGGGCCCACCGGCGGAAGGCGCTCTACGGCCGGCGGGCCGGGTTCGGAAGCAGTGCCTTGCGGATGTCTCTCTCCAGGTCCTCGGAGTCGTACTCCGCCGGGACCTCCATCAGCCGGATGCCGGCCTTTCTGAGGGCTTCCCGCTTCACGGCATCGCGCATGAAGGCCGTCTGGCTGAAGTGTCCATGCCCCTGGTACTCCACCGCCAGAACCGGCTTGCCGTAAGCGTCGATCACCAGAAAGTCCAGGCGCTTGCTGTTGATGGAGCGAAAGGCAAGGTCGCGCGCCTCCTGCGAGCCCGAGCCCGGCCGGGGCGCCAGAACCTGGCCCAGGCTGGTTTGCGCCATGACGCGATGCCCGCCGGGGGTATCGCGGGCGATCTCCTCCAGGATGCGGAGAATCCTGTATTCCGACGGGTTGAGAAGGGGGCGCTGCTCGAAATCGACCTTGGAGACGAAGTCCATTTGGGCGGTCGGCTCGCCCAGGCGGTCGGATGGGTCAGGCTTTGCAGAGGCCGCTTCTTCGCCGGTGGCGCTTTTCGATTCCTCCGAAGCGGGCCTGCCGTAGCTCGGCGGTTGGGAAACGGGTCCGCGCGCGGCCGTCGGCTCCGGCTTGGGCTCGTCCGGGGGCTTGGATAGGGCAGGCGGGGGCGATGGCGACTTTTCGGCCGGGGCGCTCGTCGGAATCTCCCGGCTTGGCGGATCGACTCTCGGCGGCGGGAGAATGAACCCCCGCCCAAGCGTCGGTCTGGGCTTCGGCCCTCCCGGGGGTTTCGATTCTTCGGGCCGGGGCGGTGCCCCCCCTCCGCCGGTGGCGCTTCTTGAAATCTCCGGAGGCCGGCTGCCGGTTCTCGGTGGCGGGGGAGCGAGCCCCTGCCTCCGCCCCGGTTTCGCTTTCGGCCGGCGCCGCTTCACGATGCCGGAAAGCCTGCCCCCGAACAGGGCCCACAACAGCAATATCGGCACCAGGGCCACGCTGGCCCACAGGCACACCCGCAGGATGATGTCCACGGCGTCCATTCTCTATTCCCCTCTCCGTCCTCTGTTCAGGCTGCCGGCCCCATCCCTTCCGAACCTCTCTTGCCTTCCGCAGGTCCGCCCCATGCCGAAGTCCCCCCGGCAGGCGCTGAAGGCCCGTCGCCATCCAATGCTATTGTGGTCCCGATCGGCCTCGGAAACAAGGGCCACGGCTGTCTTGCGCCGCAACTCCCCGGCGTCCGGCAACCCAAACAAGGGAGGAACTCGACTATTGAACTCGAGAAACATTCATCTCCGGGCGGGAGCTGTGCTAAACTATATTCGCTATTTGTTCGCTATTGCAGATCCTGGCCGACGGGTCTTCAGACCAGCAGCGCCCCGCCCTGTCGTGCGGATCATACGAGGGTGAAACACCCAATCGTCAACAAAGGCGAACCACGAATGGACACGAAGACCCATGGACCTCCTTGGCTGCGACGACGTCACTGGATGAAGGCCGGGAGCGCGGGCGTCCCGCCCGCACAACACTGGCACAGCCTCACCCCTCTCCTCGACCCGGCTCGACCGGCAACGGCGCCAAGATTCCGCTTCAGCCAAGCCCATGGGGTTCCCGCCGGCAGGGTGGCCGACTGCCGCATCACGGGGAAACGGAGCGGCCACCCAACGCAGAGGATGCGGGCGAGACGCCCGCGCTCCCGGAGGGGCCCTCCTCCCATCCTTCTTGCTCCGCGAGGAGGCACTGCCCCTGCCGTGGAAAGCCCTGAATACCTTTGGCGAATCGAGCACTTGGTGCAGGTGCCGGCCCGCATCCGGTTCCTGTCGCTGGAGCCGCTGCTCGCCGCCATGCCGCAACTGCCGCTGGAGGGAGTGCACTGGGTTATCGTGGGCGGAGAGAGCGGACCCCGTCACAGGCCGATCACGCCTGGCTGGGTGCGCGGCATCCGGGACCAGTGCAGAAGCCGGCGAGTCCCGTTCTTCTTCAAGCAATGGGGCGGCTTCAATTCAAAATCGGGGGGCTGCCTGCTGGACGGCCGCAAGTGGCAGGAATGGCCGGAATCCACGCAGGCGCAGCTTCTCGAGAGCACAGCCTGCTGAATCCGTGAATACCCAATTCAGGAGGGAAGTTCCGTGGTCCAACTCAAGGTCCGCAAATTCGGCAACTCACTCGGCGTCGTCCTGCCCAAGGAGGTCATCAGGCGACTGCGCGCGAAAGACGGGGAACCCCTGTTCCTGATCGAAGCGCCGGACGGCGGCTACCAGTTGACCCCCTACGACCCCGCCTTTGAAAAGAAGATGGCGCAGGCTGACGACATCATGGGCCGCTATCGCAACACTCTGCACGTTCTGGCGAAGTGAGAGAGCCGCTTTGGATCGAAGCGCAAGACGAGCTGGCGGCCGGCGCACTCGACGAGGCGGGCTACGCGGCTTTCCTTCGCGCAAACACCCAGGCGGCATAGGCCAGCGAGGTACAGCTTGGCGATCCTGCACCGGCGCGGCTGAGAACTGTGGGTCAGCAAGACTGCCCGGCCTGGATCAGGGCCGGCAATTCGCAGGTCAGCAGGTCGCCGACCCCTTCCAGGCTGAGGTCGGCCGGGGGGTATTGGGCCAGGATTTTGGGGTCCAGGGCGTAGTGTCCCTGCCGGGGGAAGACGGTGGTCACGCGCCCGCCCCACACCTTCTTGGCGGCGGTCAGGATTCGCAGCTTGTCGTCCACCAACACGTAGTGATCCGCAGGGTAGCGCCTTTCCACGTCCTCCAGCTCCTCCTCCTTGTGCACGTAGATCAGCACGTTGCCGCCGGCGGCCTCCGCCAGGCCGGACTGCTCCATCTTGCGAGGCTGGAACACCATGTCGCCGTCGGTGAGGATGGCCACCACGCCCCACTGCCGGAGGTGGCGCACCACCTCCAGCGACCGGGAGTAGAGGCGATCGGCGAAGGGATAGTTGAGGAAGAAGGAGGCGATCGACATCAGGCGCGGATCGTGGGGATATCGATTGCGATAGCCCTGCAGGGCTCCCAGGTAGTCGTGGTATCCCAGCTCGTCCCGCAACTCCTCGAAGACGGCCCAATAGCGCTGCTTCCCCTGGTGGCCCACCGTCTGCTCGATGTGGCCCATGAAATCCGCCAGAACGCGGTCGTTGTCCAGCAAGGTGTTGTCGGCGTCGAGAAGGAATGCAACGGAATGTTTCATGGAATCCGGGGGCCTCTTCGTGGTCGTGAATCCCCAAGCCCGACAGGGGCGCGTAAGATTACCACGAATCGGGGAGGGAGCGGCGGCGCTTGAAGGCTAATCGTGCCTCAGGGAGGCGCCTGAAGTCCTCCACTGGATCTCGGAGTAGCGAACCGGGCGGCGCTCCCGGTAAGCGGCCATTCTCTGCCGGACCTGGTCGGCCAGCTCGGGCCGGCCCTGGGAAGAAGCCAGGGATGCAGCCCGCGCGGCCGTCTCCAGCGCCTGCGGGAACCGTCCCGTCTCGGCGTAAGCCGCCGCCAGGGTGTCCAGGAACAGGGAGTTGGCGTGGTTGGGCGGGCGGCAGAAGCCCTCGGCCAGGGCCACCGCCTCGGCGCCGGCCCGCAGCTCCGGGTCGGGGTCGGTGGCCAGGATCCAGGCGAGGCGGTTGGCCACGTGGACCAAGCCCGGATGGATGCGCAGGGCCTCTCGGTAGTGGTGGACGGCCTGCCGGGTATTGCCCTGGTGCGCCAGGGCGTTGGCCAGGTTGGCGTGCCCCTGCTGGTTCTCCGAGTTCAGGCTGATGGCGCGGCCGAAGTGGGGAATGGCCTGCTCGATTCTGCCCTGGCCCAGCAGCAGGGCGCCCAGGGCGTTGTGGGTGGCGTAGGAGTCGGGGTCCAGGCGCAAGGCTTCCTGAAGGAGGTCGTGGGCTTCCTGCAGTCTCCCCTGCTGCAGGCGCAGGTTGGCCAGGTTGCTGCGAGCCTGGGGGTTGGCGGGCGCAATCTCGAGAGCCTCTTCGTAGTGGGCGCCGGCTTCCTCCAGCCGGCCGTCCAGGGTCAGGACCACCGCCAGGCTGTTGTGGGCGTTGAGCGACTGGGGGTCGGTCTTCACCCACTGCCGGCAAAAGGCCTCGTAGTCTCGATAGTAGGCGCCCCGGGTGACGGTCTGGGCGGCCAGCAGCACCAGAACCGCCACGGCCAGGCCCGTCCACAGAGTCGGCCTTCCATCCTTCTCGCGGTTGGAGAGAACCCGGGCCAGCAGAAAGAGCGGGCCCAGCGCGGCCAGGAACACGTAGCGCTCGGCAAAGGGGGCCTCCTGGTCCAGCAGATTGGCCGTGGGCAGCAGGGTCAGAACGAACCAGCCCAGCCAGAACCCGGTCAGGGCCCGAACCGCCGGCCAGGACCGCCGCAGCCACAACGCCGCCCAGCCCGCAATGGCCAGAGCGATGGCCAGCCGCCAGGGGCTGAACCAGACCCGGGCCGGAGGCTCGTAGACCATCTCCCAGAAGGGGACGGTCATGACCTGGAGGGCATAGAAGTAGGAAAGCGCGAATTGCCCCAGGTCTCCCAGGCGGTACTCTCCGCCCGCGAACAGGAAGTGGCGGATGGAGAAGTAGAGGGCGCCGATGGCGGCTTCGGGCCAGTAGCGGACCACCCAGCGGCGCGGGCTGCGGCCGGGCGGGGCCGAGGTCAGCCCCAGAATGTCGGCCAGCACGAAGATGGCCAGGGTGACCACCGCCTGCTCCTTGCCGAACAGGGCCAGAGCGAAAGCCACGGCGGCGCCCGTGCGCCACCAGGGACCGGGTCTGAGGAAGCAGTAGGGGGCCAGCAGGACGAACAGGGCCGGCAGCAGCGTCTCGCGTCCCGAGGCGATGGGGTAGACGCAGGAGGAAGCCACCGGGTGCAAAGCGAAAACGGCGGCGGTCAGCAAGGCCCAGCGGGGCCGCAACCCGAAGACCGGCAGCCGCAGCAGGGCGTAGACGACGAGGGCGATCAATCCGGCGACGCAGGCGTTGAACAGGTGAAAGGGCCCTGGCTCGTCTCCATGGAGGGATCTTTGCAGCAGCAGCGAGGAGCGCACCACCGGCCGGTAGTAGGGCAGGCTGAGGAAGTGTCTCTCCGTCAGAATGCGCCCGAGATCCTGAACCGAGCGCAGCGGGGCGTTGGAGAGAATCACCTCGTAGTCGTCATAGAGAAACCCGTGGTCCACCGAGGGCAGGTAGACGGCGACGACCGCTGCAAACAGCAGCAGGGGAACCCACAGACGCCAGCTACCGAAATAGAAACGGGGTCCCCGGCGAGCGGCGACCGGAGCGGATATCCGCTTCGCCTTTCCTCGTTTCCTTGCCAAGAACTGCCCCCAATCCGGCGACGGCTTACGGCCGACCAGCCAAGCCTCCATTATGGTACGATTTTCACCTCCCTCAGGCACGTCAATCAAGGGATGCGGTGAGAAATGCCGGTCAAGGAAAAGAACAAGCTCTCCTGGGAAGACACCTATCGCGCCATGGCCGCTGAACAGGAAGACTGGAGCGATCTGGAGGCTGCGGTTGCCGATGGCCTGGATTTATGGAGAGGTTTCCCAGACAGTGCAATGCCTCTTGAAGGTGTGCCAGGTCCTGCAGCAAAATCCAGCCGGTTAGTCCAGCCAGGAGAGGACCCATGACCGATTGGCCTTATCAGGACGCCAAAAACCGCTTCAGCGCCGTGGTCGACGCCGCCCTCGCCGGCACCCCACAGCGGGTGACCCGCCGTGGCAGGCCCGCCGTCGTGGTGCTGGCGGCCGAAGAGTACGAGCGTCTGCGCCGTCTGGAGAAGGCGAATGCTCCGACGCTGGCCCGGTTGTTGCTGGAAATCCCGAGGGATGACCGGGATTTCGACAGACTGCCATTGGCGACTCGCCCGCTGGACCCGTGATGTTCCTGATGGATGCCGACATGAGGAGGGACGTTGGCATGTTGAAGCGCGTCGTTCACCCCGGCGAGATTCTGAGAGACGAGCTGGCCGAGTTTGGCGTGAGCCCTACGGCATTCGCGCGTCAGATAGATGTGCCCCCCAACCGGGTCAGTCGAATCATCGCCGGCAAGCGTTCCGTAACCGGCGATACCGCGCTGCGGTTCGGGCACTGGTTCGGGGTAGACCCCCAATTCTGGCTGAACCTCCAGACACAGTTCGACCTCGCCGTCGCTCATCAACGGGCCGGCGCTGCCGTGCGTGAACTCCCCACGGCGGCCGCGGTCAGGTAGCACCGCGGCGATGTCAATCGTTCAGCGGTTTGCCGCACCGCTGGCGGCGGCGGTCGGGAGCGGGGAACGTGTCAATGCCCACCCGGGAACGCGGGCGTCTCGCCCGCACAAGACTTGGCGCAAAGGAAACGATCCGGCTGAAGGCTGGTCGGGTGCGGCTTGCAGGGAAGTGACCTGGGATGGGAGGCTGATTGCAGGATCAAGGTGCGGGCGGGACGCCCGCGCTCCCGGGGGGTGTCCTTCCGACGAATTTTGCAAAAGCCTCGCCTGAGAGAAAAGGGAATCATGGCAAGGACAAAATCGGGGAAAACTCCCTCCAAAACAGGCGCAAAGCCCGGCGGCAGCGGCGCTACGACAGGCTACGAGGCTGACCTCTGGCGCATGGCCGACGCCCTGCGCGGCAGCATGGACGCGGCCGAATACAAGCACGTCGTCCTGGGCCTCATCTTTCTGAAATACATCTCCGACGCCTTCGAGGAGCGCCATGCGGCCGTGCTGGCCGAATGGGGCAGCGAGGCGGCCGAGGACCGCGACGAGTACATCGCCGAGAACATCTTCTGGGTGCCGCCCGAGGCCCGCTGGGCCAATCTGAAGTCCCAGGCGCGCCAGCCGGCCGTCGGCCAGCTCGTCGACGGCGCCATGGCGGGCATCGAGCGCGACAACCGGGCGCTCAAGGAGGTGCTGCCCAAGGACTACGCCCGCCCGTCGCTCGACAAGCAGCGGCTCGGCCAACTCATCGACCTCGTCAGCAACATTCGGGTGGGCGACGAGGAAGCCCGCTCCAAGGACGTGCTGGGCCGGGTCTACGAGTACTTCCTGTCCCAGTTCGCCAGCGCCGAGGGCAAGAAGGGCGGCGAGTTCTACACCCCGCGCTGCGTGGTCAAGCTGCTGGTCGAGATGCTGGAGCCCTGGCGGGGCCGCGTCTACGATCCCTGCTGCGGCTCCTCCGGCATGTTCGTGCAGTCGTTGGAGTTCATCCGGGCTCACGCCAGCGGCAACGGGAACGGCGGAAAGGCGGGGGCCGACATCTCCATCTACGGCCAGGAATCCAACTACACCACCTGGCGGCTGGCCAGGATGAACCTGGCCATTCGCGGCATCGAGGGCCAGATCGCCCACGGCGACAGCTTCCACAACGACCGCCATCCCGACCTCAAGGCCGACTTCATCCTGGCGAACCCGCCCTTCAACGTCTCCGACTGGGGCGGCCAGCGGCTCACCCAGGACCAGCGCTGGCAATACGGCGTCCCGCCCAAGGGCAACGCCAACTTCGCCTGGGTGCAGCACATGGTCCACCACCTCTCGCCCGCCGGCGCGGCCGGCTTCGTGCTCGCCAACGGCTCCATGTCGTCGAGCCAGTCGAACGAGGGAAACATCCGCCGGTCGCTGATCGAGGCCAACCTGGTGGACTGCATGGTGGCCCTGCCGGGCCAGCTCTTCTACTCCACCCAGATCCCCGCCTGCCTCTGGTTCCTGGCGCGCCGGCGTGAGCGGAGCGGTGAGATCCTGTTCATGGATGCCCGCAAGCTGGGACGCATGGTCGACCGCACCCACCGCGAGCTGACCGACGAGGACATCGCCCGCATCGCCGGCACCTACCACGCCTGGCGCAACCGTGCTCCCGCTCCCTCAAAGGAAGAGGCCCAAGAGCGAGGCGGCGCCGGCGACTACCAGGATGTTCCAGGCTTCTGCAAGAGCGCCGCCCTGGAGGAGGTCCGCAAGCACGGCCACGTGCTCACCCCCGGCCGCTACGTCGGGGCGGAGATTCAGGAGGACGACGGCGAGCCCTTCGAAGACAAGATGAAGCGCCTGGCGGCGCAGTGGCGCAAGCAGCAGGCCGAGGCCGCGAAGCTGGACGCGGCCATTGAGAAAAACTTGGCGCAGTTGGGATTCAAAGGAAACATGGAGGGGAACAATGATTCGACCCACTGAGGTAGAAGCCCGAGACGGATACCGAATCTGGCTTCGGTATTCGGACGGCACTGCCGGAGAGATCGACCTGTCCCATCTGTGTGGGCAAGGCGTTTTCGCAGTCTGGAAGGAGCCGGGTTACTTCGAAAGAGTACACGTCACCCCACACAGAGCCATAGCCTGGGACGATCAAATCGAGCTTTGCCCGGATGCGCTCTATATGAAACTCACCGGGAAATCGTTCGACCAAATGCCGACCGACGTCAACGTACCAGTCCACAATGCCTGAACTATGCCGCTTCCATGGAATCGTCATTGACGGCAAGAGCATCCGGCGCAATCTGAAATCGGCACAGACAGTATCTCGGCAGGAAGGAGGATATGGAACGCATGAATTTCATTCAAACCATCCGTTTGAACAACATACTCTCCTATGGCTCCGGCGATGACGAATTTCCCCTGAAACCGCTGAACGTTCTTATCGGGCCCAACGCTTCCGGGAAGTCGAACCTGGTCGAAGCACTGTCGCTTCTCGCCGCCGCTCCCGGGGATCTTCAGGCGACGATTCGCGAGGGAGGGGGAATTCGCGATTGGCTCTGGAAAGGGGCTCACCGACGTGCACCGGCAACCGTGGAGGTTACCGTCGAAAACCCGCAGGGACCGATGCCGCTCCGGTATCGACTGTCCTTCACCGAGACTGGGGCGCGATTCGAGCTTAGAGACGAAGCGGTCGAGGACCAAAGCAAGACGAATCCACGCGAAGCGCAGCCCTATTGCTACTATCGCTACCAGGGAGGCCGCCCGCTGCTGAACGTCAGAGAGGAAGCCAGATTCGAGCGGCATCTCATGCAGGAAGACGTCAAGCCCGACCAGTCCATTCTGTCGCAGCGGCGGGACCCCGACTCCTACCCGGAGTTGACCTACCTGGCCGACCGGTTCGAGCAGATGCGCTTCTACCGTGAGTTCCACGTCGGACGCCACACGCCGCCCCGGCTTCCGCAGAAGGCGGATCTTGAACAGAGCCAGTTATTGGAGGATGCCTCGAATCTCGGCCTGGTGCTGAACGACCTGCTGAACCAACCGCCCGTCAAGCGCCAGTTGCTGGAAAGTCTCCGTGCACTCTATTCGTCGGTGGAAGATGTCTTCACCAGCGTGAGCGGTGGCACGGTGCAGATATTCTTCCACGAGAAGGACCTGAGCCACCCCGTGCCGGCCACGCGGCTGTCTGACGGAAGTCTGCGCTACCTCTGCCTGCTTGCAGTGCTCTGCCATCCCGACCCGCCTCCGGTCGTCTGCATCGAGCAGCCGGAACTGGGTTTGCATCCCGACGTGATCCCCCAGGTGGTGAGGCTCATGGTCGAAGCGTCGTCGCGGAGCCAGCTCTTCGTTACGACCCACTCCGACATCCTCGTCGATGAACTAACCGGCAGGCCGGACTCCGTGATCATCTGCGAGAAGTCCGATGGGGCGACACAACTCCGCCGTCTTGACGCGGTGGAACTCAAACCCTGGCTCGACAAGTACCGGCTTGGGGAACTCTGGATGCGCGGAGAAATCGGAGGGACTCGATGGTGAGCATCAAGCTCTACGTGGAAGGCGGAGGTGACAGCAAGGCGCTGAAGATGGCGTGCCGCAGGGGTTTTCGAAGATTTCTCGAGAGAGCGGGGTTGACCGGAAGGCTGCCCCGCATCGTGGCTGCCGGCAGCCGCCAGAACGCTTACGAGAGCTTCAAGACAGCACATGACCACGGAACCGGGACGGTTCTGCTTCTCGTGGATGCCGAGGGGCCGGTAACGGAAGATGGTCCGTGGCGACATCTCAGGACCCATGACGGCTGGAACCGCCCCGACGGCGCCACGGACGAACAATGTCATCTCATGGTGGAGGTCATGGAATCCTGGTTCCTGGCTGATCGTGAGGGGCTCGAAGCATTTTACGGCCAAGGCTACCGGTCGAACGCGCTCCCGCCGAGTCGGAACGTCGAACGGATTCCCAAGGGAGATGTCCGCGATGGCCTTGCGCAAGCTACACGAAACAGTACGAAGGGCCGCTATGACAAGGGAGCGCATAGCTTCAGGATACTGGAGAATCTGGAACCGCCGAAAGTCAGGGAGGCGGCGTCCCATGCAGATCGCTTCATCAGCACACTTTCGAGACTTTTTAGTTAGTAGTCGCACCTGATTGCTTTCGACCTGAACGCTTCGGAGTGCTCGAGCATCCTCTTGCGGCGAGCGTCACGGGCAGCGAGTCCGGCGGTGCAAGCAGCAGTCTGAGGCCGCGAGACTGGACCGGGCGATCGAGAAGAACTTGGAGCAGATGGGCTTTGGCGATGGTGAGGCAAAATGAACATCAACACGGAGTTCCTCAGGCGCTGCCTCGATAGGTTGGAGCGCGGCTTGAATGAACTCCAGCGCAGCGACCCGGATGACATTACCTACGACATCTATCGTGCGGCCTGCGTCAAGCAGTTCGAGATTGTGCTGGAGCAGAGCGGCAAGTTGCTGAAGAAGCGTCTCCGCGCCTATTTCGCCAGCAACCGCCAGGCGGACCGCCTTGTATTCAAGGATCTGTTCCGGCACGCGGCCAAACATGACCTGATCGACCTGGACGCCTGCGAGCGCTGGCTGAAGTACCGCGACAATCGCAACGATACCTCCCACGATTACGGCAAGGACTTTGCCGAATCCACCCTGGAGCTATTGCCTGCCTTTCTCGCCGACGCCAAGGCATTGGCTGGTGTGATCGAAGAGGAGGAAGATGGCTGAGCGGCTTCATCTGTTGCCGAGGCACCGCCAACAGATCGAGGCGCTGCTGCGCCGGCATCTGCCCGGGGTGGAGGTGTGGGCCTATGGCAGCCGCATCAGTGGCCGAAGCCATGAAGGCAGCGACCTGGATCTCGTGTTACGCGGCTCAGGCCTCGCCAAGATTGAACTCTCACGGCTGGCAGACTTCGAGGAAGCGCTGCGTGAATCCACCATTCCTTTCCTGGTGGAAGCCCGCGACTGGGCGCGCCTGCCGCAAGACTTCCACCGCGAAATCGAACGTGATCATGTGGTGCTGGTGGGGAGAGAGGAGTAGGGAATGGTGGGTGAGTGGCACACCGTGGCTCTAGCTGAGGCCCCTGTCGAGATCATCGACGGAGATCGAGGCAAAAACTATCCAAAGCAGCAGGAATTCCTAGAAAGCGGGCACTGTCTATTTCTCAATGCTGGGAATGTCACTACTGACGGCTTCAATTTTTCCTCGTGCGTCTTTATCTCATCGGATAGAGATCGGCGCCTTCGAAAAGGAAAATTAGCTCGACACGATGTGGTCCTAACCACAAGGGGGACTATAGGCAAATGTGCCTATTTTGATGAGTCAGTTCCTTATGAGCAAATCCGAATAAACTCGGGGATGGTAATTTTGCGGGCGTTGAAGCCTGCACTTCACTCTCGTTATCTCTATCTTGTAATTCGATCAAAGTTGTTTCTCGCTCAGATTCAGGCACTTCGCACAGGTAGCGCGCAGCCTCAGCTTCCTATTAGAGATATCGAGAAGATAAGTATCCCGCTTCCACCCATACCCGAGCAGCACGCCATAGCCCACATCTTGGGCACCCTCGACGACAAGATCGAGCTGAATCGCCGGATTAACGAGACGCTGGAGGAGATGGCGCGGGCGCTGTTCAAGTCCTGGTTCGTCGACTTCGACCCCGTCCACGCCAAAGCCACCCTCAAACATCACGAGCCGAGTTCCTCTCAACGGGGGAGTGATTGGACCGTTGAACGCGCTCGCGCTTATCTCGACAGCATCGACCCCGACATAGCAACCTTGTTCCCGGACAGATTTGTGGACTCCGAACTCGGCCCAATTCCGGAAGGGTGGGAGGTGAGGGCGTTGGGGGAGTTCTTCGAAGCGGAAAGGGGATTGTCATACAAAGGTTCGGCGCTCTCGTCTTTCGGTGTGCCGATGCACAACCTTAACTCCGTCTTTGAAGGTGGAGGCTACAAGAACGACGGCATAAAGTACTACAGTGGCGACTATCGACCCCGGCATGTTGTACAACCTGGGGATGTGATAGTTGCCAACACGGAGCAAGGCCATGACCGGTTACTGATTGGGTTTGCGGCAATCGTGCCGAAGTACTTTGGCGACAATGGATTGTTCAGTCATCACCTATATAGAGTGCGACATAAGAGTTCGGTTGCTTACGCGCCGGACTTCGTCTGCCCACTACTGAACACGCAGGCCATTCACGACACGGTCAGCGGATATGCTACAGGCACCACGGTCAACATGCTGCCGGTCGATGCGCTGAAGATTCCGCGTTTTGTGGCACCGCCGGCTCAGGTTGTGACCACGTTCAGCACAATTGCTGAAGAGGCGCGCACAAGACAAGAGGCGTTCATCGCAGAATCCCATATTCTTGTCGGCCTGCGCGATGCGCTGCTGCCCAAGCTCATTTCCGGGGAGATGCGAGTGAGGGACCAATCTAGGCGCTAATGGGGACAAGCTTATGACAGTACGAGATGATCTATCTGTACTTAACGACGATCCATTCAAGCAAGCCCTATCGCAATTCGAAGAGCTTCTTGTTCAAAGTAGACCAGCGTTTCTGCTTGGGGCAGGTTGCAGCAGATGTGTAGGGATTCCTCTTGCTGGTGAACTCACGAGTCACGTACTACAGAAGGGTAAACTCGATGAAAAAAGCAATACCATTTTGGAATCAGTGAAAAGTCTGTTTGAGGGTGGCGAATACGCTCAGATAGAAGATTACCTTAGTGAGCTAATTGATCACTTGGCTATCGCAGAGCGTCGCAAAGTTCGTGGTGCGGCTCGCAAAACTGTTCCAATCGGAGACAGTGAATACGATGCCGGGCAATTGCGAAACGCGGTCGAGCAAATCAAACAAGCTATCGCTTCTGCCATTGAATCAGAGAAGATTTCGATAGAAACACATCGGAACTTTGTTGCCGCTGTTCATCGGCCTGTTCGAGTTGGCAAACAACTACAAGCCGGGGACTCAGTGGACTACCTTATTTTGAACTATGACACCATCATTGAGGATGCGTTAGCACTGGAAAAGATTTCATATTCAGATGGCATTGAGGGAGGTGTAACAGGTTGGTGGAGTCCCCAAACGTTTGATCGTGAGGGATTGGAGGCGCGAGTTTTTAAACTTCATGGATCGATCAACTGGTATGAAGAGTCAGGTGACCCATTGCCACGTCGGGTGAGCCCGAACCTCCAACTTCGAGGTGATAACCGACACAAAATCCTTATCTGGCCTGCTTCTACCAAGTATCGCGAAACACAAATGGATCCATTCGCGCAACTCACTGAACGGGCTCGCCGTGCAATGAGGCCCGAACTTGGTCGGCAGCGTGCGCTCGTTATATGTGGATACTCTTTTCGGGACGAGCATATCAACAAAGAGGTAGAGAGAGCACTGCAGGAGTCCGAGGACAAATTAACCGTCGTCGCGTTCACCAATGAGGACGAGCTAACCGGGGTATTGCAGGCTTGGAACGACAACGTGACACTTCGAGAGCAGGTGTTGATTTTTGGAAACCGAGGCTTTTTTCACGGAGAGACCAAGGAGTCATCGGATAAAGATCTCCCATGGTGGAAGTTCGAGAACATCACTCGGATACTTGAGGGGGAACGATGAATAATGTGAAACGCAATCCTGGCGAGCCAATTGAAAATCTGGGAATTGGCAAAATCATCGAAGTAGACGGGTTGCGTGTGATTGCTGAGCTAGACCCTAATTTAACCGAATTGTCTCGTGTGCACGCTGGTGAGGTCTACCCCATCGGACAGTTCGGATCGATCATTCGGATTCATTTTAGCCGACGGATCATCTATGCGCTCGTGGGTCGGCTACGCATGAAAGCGGATTACGAGGCAGAGCGTGGAGTGGTTCCACACGCGTCATCAGACGAGCGGGTCATTGAAGCTGATCTCTTTGGAGAGGGCGAATGGGATAGCGACGGTTCTGAAGGTTGGAAGTTGAAGTTCGAACGTGGCGTGGCAACCTATCCGCTACCACAGCAGACAGTATATCTAACTCCTAAATCAGAGCTGCGGCTAATCTACGGACAAACCACTGATGCGGTCTTGAAACTGGGCGAACATGTTGGGTCTGGAGGAGCAACTTGCTACGCCGACATGAACGAACTACTTGGTAAGCACACTGCAATTCTGGGGTCAACCGGTGCTGGAAAGTCTGGTGCCGTCGCCGCGATTATTCATAGCATCCTTGAGCGAGGAGTGGCGGCTACTTACGAAACGTGGAAACCGCAGATCCTTATACTTGACCCACACAATGAATATGGAAACGCTTTCAAGGAGCATAAGAGACTCTCGACTGATGAGGGAACTCTATCACTGCCATATTGGTTATTGAACCTTGATGAAACGATTGGTCTGCTAATCGGTAGGAGCGAGTACGCAGCGACCTCTCAGGCAAATATCGTCAAGAACGCCTTGCTTGAAGCACGCAAGAAGTCTGCTGAGACTCTAAATCTAGACACCGAGAAACTGACCGTCGATTCTCCGGTTCCCTATGTCCTTGGTGACCCTTCGGGGTTGGATGAATTCGGCAAAGTCAATGGAGACCGGTATGAAATCGGGTTTGTTGGAGCAGTCAATGCGCAGCGACCCAACAACATCAACAAGAAAAACCATGAAGATTACAATAAAGTCCTGAGAAAACTTGAGTCCCTTATGAAAGACGAGCGCATATCTTTCATGATGAAGCCTTGGGATGAAGCAGGAGACCCAATGCCAGATGTATTGGCTCAGATTACCGGTGGCGATAGTACAGTACGAGTTGTGGATCTTTCTGGCGTGCCAAACGAGATTGCTGGGACCGCAAGCGCAGCAATCGCACGGACTCTCTTCTCCTTAAAGACTTGGCAGAACGCTGAGGAACGGGAAGCCAGTCCAGTTTTACTCGTTTGCGAAGAGGCGCATCGCTACGTTCCCAATCGCGGTGAAGCGCAGTACGAAGCAGCCCAAGGCGCCATTCGACGAATTGCAAAGGAGGGACGCAAATATGGAGTTGGGTTGTTTCTCGTCTCCCAACGGCCTAGCGAGGTCGAACCGACTGTGCTATCGCAATGCAACTCGTGGATTGTCCTGCGTATTACAAACGAATCCGACAGAAATCACGTTCGCGGTATTCTTCCAGATTCAATGGAAGGACTGACCAAGATGCTGTCTGGATTGCGACGTCGAGAGGCGATCTTCGTGGGGCAAGCTGCGACTCTACCATCGAGAATGATGATCAGACACCTTCCCGCAAACCAGCTTCCAAAGTCAAACGATATTGACTTTGATGTGGGCTGGCAAAACGACGCACTGTCGGCTGAACAACTAGACAGCGTTGCCAAGCGCTGGCGTTATCAGAAGCGATCATAGAGGTAATCATCTGGGCCAGTGGTTGGTGGAAAGCAGGCGGGCGCCAAGAGTCTGGAGGCGCCGGAGCAAAATTCCCATCGCCCGTTCTCCCTCATTGACCAAACAGGCGAATGACCAACCTTACCGAAACCACCGCCGAACGGAGCGCCCTCGCTTGGCCTGTCGCCCACGGCTCCACAGCATTTGGCATTGGTGGGAGTTGAGCTTCGACCCGAAGGAATCACTACATGACAATCAGCCAGCAGGAGTTTGAAGTCATCCTGGCCGATGACACCAAGGAAATCGCTCAAGACTTGGCTTGGGCTGAAGACGAAGATCACTCCCCGGCCAGGGAGTTTAGGGCTGCCGTTGCATCGCAGCACGGCTATCCACTGTTCGTTGTTGGCCGCTACAATTACCGTCGGGGGACATTGTCTTACGCTCTCATCCATCGTGGTGCGGGTCGGATCTACGCACTCGACCTTGGGGCCGATCATCACAACCCGGATTGCAACCGCTTGGGCGAAAAGCACAAGCATCGTTGGGCAGAGGGCTTTCGCGACAAGCAGGCCTACGTACCCGAGGACATAACGGAGCCTTGGGATCAACCAATAGCGGTGTGGAAGCAGTTCTGCGCCGAGGCAGGAATCCGTCATAGGGGCAGGATGCATCCTCCAGTCATCCAAGAGGAGTTCAGCTATGAGTAACGATGAACTGTGTTCAGCGATTGGCGAGTCGCTCCCGGCCCTCTTTGAATGCTCACCGGCTCCACGAGAGGGCGTACGCGTGCGCACTCCGCTGATGTACCCGGACGGGGGCATGGTGGACGTTTTCGTATTGGAGCAACGTGGGCGCTACAGCGTCACCGATTTCGGGGAGACTCTTGGCTGGCTGCGGATGCAATCCGTGAGCACTCGGCGGTCGCCCAAGCAGAATCGCATGGTGGAGGACACCTGCCAGACCTTGGGCGTGGAGTTGCACCGCGGTCAGCTCATGCTGCGGTCGGGTGCGGCTGACGGACTCGGGGAGGCAGTGCTGCGTCTGGCCCAGGCCGCCGTGCGCGTCTCTGATTTGTGGTTCACGTTGCGCACGCGGGCGGTTGAAACGGTGGCGGACGAAGTGAACGATTGGCTTGTCGAAAAGGAGATTTCCTTTGATCGAGCCGTAAGACAGCACGGGAGATCGGGACAGAGCTGGACTGTCGACTACCAGACCCGTACCGATGATCGCACTTCGTTCATTTTCCTACTGAGCACCGGTTCTCGCGGCGCGGCGCGGCGCATTGCGGAACATGTCCTGGCGGGATGTGTCGATCTGAGTCATCTGAAGGTCAGCCAATCCCACTTGGCGTTTGTTTCTCTCTTCGACGATACGGAAGACGTTTGGAGGGAAGAGGATTTCAGCCTGGTGGAGCAGCAGTCTCAGGTGGCCCGATGGTCTCGGCCGGATGAATTCGAACGAATTCTGCTGGCCGCGTGACAGCTTCGCACATCACCGGGTCCGAGGTGTTCAGTCTTGAGGAGCAAGACTGATGCACAAGTACGAGGTGATCATCTACTGGAGCAACCGGGACGGCGTCTTTGTGGCTGAAGTGCCCGAGCTTCCGGGATGCGCGGCCCACGGTGACACGCAGGCGGCGGCTCTGGAGCAGATCGGCCAAGCCGTCGAATTGTGGCTGGAAACGGCGCGGGAGTTCGGCGACCCCATTCCGGAACCCAAGGGTAAACGATTGATGCTCGCATGACCCGCGACAGATCACCGCAACTCCGCAATCACATGACGGTAAGATCTTGATCCGCCCCGCCCCCTTTGGGGAGCCGTGACAACCATCACCGGGGCCCCATGCCTCAAACCGCTCTTTCTACTCTTGAGTAGTGGCCAGACATAAGTCTATAGTGGACTACCGTATCCACGCAGAAACGTGACCCTGAACAAGCCCACACCCAACCGCGTCTGGACCGTCGCCGAGGCCAAGGCCCGTCTGTCCGAGGTATTGCGCCTGGCCGAGGAAGAGGGGCCGCAGCGCATTGGCGTTCGGAAGCCATTCGTGGTGGCGCCTGCCGCGCTGTGGGAGGAGAAAACGCGCCCCCGCAAGCCTCTCGGCCAATGGCTCGTAGATAACATGCCTCGCGGCACCCATCTGGAGGTGCCGGAGCGAAGCTCCCGTCGCCCGATTCCCTTCATTGACGACGCAGGCGAATGACCACCCTCAGCGAATCCGACGTCGAGCAGGCCGCCCTGGAGTGGCTGGCGAATCTCGGCTGGCAGGTGGCTCACGGACCCGACATCGCCCCCGATACGCCGGGTGCGGAGCGGACCGATTACGGCGAGGTGGTGCTGGCGCGGCGGCTGCGCGATGCCCTGGCAGGGTTGAACCCGGACCTGCCGGCCGAGGCGTTGGTGGATGCCTTTGGCAAGCTGATGCGACCGCAGGGGGCCACCCTGGAGGCGCGCAACCGCGCCTTTCACCGGATGCTGGTGGAGGGCGTGACGGTGGAGTACCGGGCGGGCGGCGGCGCCATTCGCGGGGCGCAGGTGCAGGTGATCGACTTCGATGAGCCCGCCAACGACGACTGGCTGGCGGTCAACCAGTTCACCGTCACCGAGAACCGGCACACCCGCCGGCCCGACGTGGTGCTGTTCGTCAACGGCCTGCCGCTGGGCGTCATCGAGCTCAAGAACCCGGCGGATGAGGACGCCACCCTCTGGACGGCCTGGCGGCAGCTCCAGACCTACGAGGCGGAGCTGCCCGCCCTCTTCTCCATGAACGAGGTGCTGATGGTCTCCGACGGAGTCGGGGCCCGCCTGGGCACGCTCACCGCCGGGAGGGAGTGGTTCAAGCCCTGGCGCACCATCAGCGGGGAGGCATTGGCCGGACCCCATCTGACCGAGCTGCAGGTGATGCTGGAAGGCGTCTGCGAACGGGAGCGGTTCCTGCCGCTGGTCCGCGACTTCATCGTGTTCGAGGACGATGGCGGCGGGTCGCTGGCCAAGAAGATGGCGGGCTATCACCAGTTCCACGCGGTCCAGGTAGCGGTGGCCGAGACTCTGCGCGCGGCCGAGCTGCAGGCTGGCGATGAGCGCGGGCGCTACCAGGCCGGCAGGCGGCCCGGAGGCGACCCCGGCGACCGCCGCATCGGGGTGGTCTGGCACACCCAGGGTTCCGGCAAGAGCCTGACCATGGCCTTCTACGCCGGTCGCATCATCCGCGAGCCGGCCATGGAGAACCCGACCGTGGTGGTGCTGACCGACCGCAACGACCTGGATGACCAGCTCTTCGGCACCTTCTCCCGCTGCCGCGACCTCTTGCGCCAGCCGCCGGCCCAGGCCGAGAGCCGGGCCGACCTGCGCGGCAGGCTCTCGGTGGCTGCCGGAGGGGTGGTGTTCACCACCATCCAGAAGTTCCTTCCCGAGGAGAAGGGCGACACCTACCCGGCGCTCTCCCAGCGCCGCAACATCGTGGTCATTGCCGACGAGGCCCATCGCAGCCAGTACGATTTCATCGACGGCTTCGCCCGCCACATGCGCGACGCACTGCCCCGGGCCTCCTTCGTCGGCTTTACCGGGACGCCCATCGAGCTGCAGGACGCCAACACCCGCGCCGTCTTCGGCGACTACATCAGCGTCTACGACATCCAGCGGGCGGTGCAGGACAAGGCGACCGTCCCCATCTACTACGAGAGCCGCCTGGCCAAGCTGGCCCTGGACGAGAAAGAGAAGCCGGCGATTGACCCGCAGTTCGAGGAGGCCACCGAGAGCGAGGAGGTGGAGCGCAAGGAGAGGCTCAAGACCAGGTGGGCGCAACTGGAGGCCATTGTGGGCGCCGAGAAGCGCCTGAAGCTGGTGGCCCGGGACATCGTCGCCCACTTCGAGCAGCGCCTGGAAGCCCTGGAAGGCAAGGCCATGGTCGTCTGCATGAGCCGGCGCATCTGCATCGAGCTCTATCGCGAGCTGGCGCGCCTGCGCCCCGATTGGGACCAGGCGGAGGACGACAAGGGATGCCTCAAGGTGGTGATGACCGGCTCCGCCTCCGACCCGCTCGACTGGCAGCCGCACATTCGCAACAAGCCCAGGCGCGAAGGGCTGGCCAAGCGCTTCCGCAGCACTGCCGACCCGCTGCGGATGGTACTGGTCCGCGACATGTGGCTGACCGGCTTCGATGCCCCCAGCCTGCACACCATGTACCTGGACAAGCCCATGCGAGGCCATGGACTGATGCAGGCCATCGCCCGCGTCAACCGGGTGTTCAAGGACAAGCCGGGCGGCCTGGTGGTCGACTACCTGGGCCTGGCCCACGAGCTGAAACGCGCCCTGGCGACCTACACCGAGAGCGGCGGCGCCGGCAAGACGGCCCTCGATCAGTCGGAAGCGGTGGCGGTGATGCTGGAGAAGTACGAGGTCTGTTGCGGACTGTTCCACGGGTTCGACCGGTCCAGGTGGGCCGCCGGCGCGCCGGCGGAAAAGCTGGGGCTGCTGCCACCCGCACAGGAGCACGTCCTGGCCCAGGAGAACGGCAAGGAGCGCTGTCTGCGGGCGGTGCGCGAACTCTCCCAGGCCTTCGCGCTGGCCGTGCCCCACCAGGAGGCGCTGCGCATCCGCGACGAGGTGGCCTTCTTCCAGGCCGTCCAATCGGTGCTGGCCAAGCGCACGCTACGGGAAGTGCGCACCCAGGAGGAGCTGGACCATGCCGTGCGCCAGATCGTCTCGCGGGCGGTGGCCTCGGAGGGGGTCATCGACATCTTCGCCGCCGCCGGGCTGAAGAAGCCCGACATCTCCATCCTCTCCGATGAGTTCCTGGCCGAGGTGCGGGGGATGCCGCGGCGCAACCTGGCGGTGGAGCTGTTGCAGAAGCTGCTGAAGGGCGAACTGGCCGCCCGCCGCCGCAAGAACGTGGTCCAGGCGCGATCCTTCGCCGAGATGCTGGAGCACACCCTGCGCCGCTATCAGAACCGCGCCATCGAGGCCGCCCAGGTGATCGAGGAGCTGATCCGGCTGGCGCGTGAGATGCGCGAAGCCGCCGCCCGGGGAGATGAACTCGGACTATCGGAAGAGGAGCTGGCCTTCTACGACGCCCTCGAGACCAACGACAGCGCGGTCCGGGTCCTCGGCGACGAGACCCTGCGCGACATCGCCCGCGAGCTGGTCGAAACCGTGCGGGGCAACGTCACCATCGACTGGACCTTGCGCGAGAACGTCCGCGCCAACCTCCGCCGCCTGGTCAAGCGCATCCTGCGCAAGCACGGCTACCCGCCCGACAAGCAGGAGAAGGCCACCCGCACCGTCCTGGAACAGGCCGAGGTGCTGTCGGAGGGATGGGCGGTGGCGGGTGGAGAAGCGCCGGGAACCGGCGAAGAGTAGCGAACGAGAGATGCAATACACCATTGTGATTGAAAAGGCGCCGGGCAACCATGCAGCCTACGTTCCCGACCTGCCCGGCTGCGTGGCAACCGGAGCTACCAGGGAAGAGACTGTCAGGGAGATGCGCCACGCAATCGAGATTCACATCGAGAGCTTGCGCGAACACGGTGAGCCGGTGCCGGAGCCGCAGTGCACCGCGACGGTAGTCGATGTGGCCGCCGTCGCCGGATAGCGAGGCTCGGAAAGACCGGTCGTCCTCACGACGCCTACGGCGCCGCCGTCGGGGGATGAAGGCCGACCCGGGAGCGCGGGCGTCTCGCCCGCACAACACTGGCAAAGCCTCACCCATCTCCTCGACCCGGCTCGACCGGCAACGGCGCCAGCACTCTGCTTCGGCCGAGCCCAAGCCGTTCCCGCCGGCAGGGTGGCCGGTTGCCCCATCGCAGGGAAACGGAGCGGTTCGCAACGCCATAGCATGCGGGCGAGACGCCCGCGCTCCCGGGGGGGCGCCTCTCCCATCACTCTTGCTCCTTGAGGGGGCACGTCAGCAAGTTCAATGACCCGTCCAGGCACACTTTCCCGAAACAGAAAGGCACTCACCAAAACGGAGGTATCAACGACGGCGCTCTTTGGCATACTTCCGGCGTTCCTGGTTCACTACATCCAAAATCTCCGCTTCCTGAGCCGCCGACGGTTCCCGAGGGCGTACACTCACTGGCCGCAGCAAGACACCGCCTTTCGTGAACCGGGGTTCCAAGTAGTCGCCCTCTCCCAGATTCATGGTTTCCCGCACCTTGCGGGAGAGCGTAATCTGCCCGGCCCGCCGGACCCTCACAAGATCCAATCCGCCTTTCCGGGATGAGGTATCCTTGTTTTTTTGCATATCACAATACCTTTTTCGTAATTGACGATTTTCTTATTTACTTATGCCATGAACCGGGCCACAAAGCAAACAAACCGTTCCGGGCAATCAGATCCATCGTTTCCCCTGATCTCCATGCGGTCTCCAGGCCTGTGGTGCACATGACGGCGCGAAGAAGTCTCGTCAACCTTTTCAGAGCGGTTTACTGCTTCTTTTTGTTCTTTGGCAAATTCCTGTGATATACGCCGTGATGCAGGTACGGAGTCAGTCCGAGTCGAGGAGTTGTCATGCAAGCTACCGCCAAGCTGTTTTACAAGGGTCGCAGTCAGGCCGTTCGGATTCCCAAAGCCTATCGGTTCGAGGGTGTCGATGAGGTGATGATCCGCAAGGTAGGTGACGCCTTGGTCATTGCGCCGGTTCGCAAGTCGTGGAAATCCTTTGCCGACGAAGCACCTCCCGTGGGGGAGGATTTCATGGCCGACCGTCTCGAGTTGATGGATAGCGGCCGAGTAGCGTTTTGATGCGATACATGCTGGATACCGGAGGATGCATGGGAAGCAATCATGGTGACGTGAGATTGACGAAGCCTACGTCCTTGACTCGCCGGCGTTTCCTGGGGTCGGCCGGCGCCATGCTGGGAAGCTCCTGGCTGGCCGGGGTGCCGGGCTGCTCGGGAAGGCAGGAAGGGCTCGACTGGGCGCGCCGCAGGGTGGTGGAGCGTCGTCGGAGGCTGATCCTGGATGACGACGGGGACCTGGTCTACGACCCCGAGGCGGCCAAGGGAGCCGAGGCTTTTGTGGACCTGCGCGTCAAACCTGTCCTGGGGACCCCGGTGGACAGCATCGCTTGGTGCATCATGTGGGGCATCGCCCAGGGTCCGGGGCAGACCCGCTACTGGGAGACCCAGCAGCAGGACCGGCCGCTCAACGAGGCCATCCACGATCCGACGCCCATAATGGTGGAGGGCATCCACCGCATGGGCCTGGAGGTCTTCGGGTCGATCCGCATGAACGACACCCACGATGCTTTCGGGATGCCCGAGGGGAAGCTGGTCTATCCCCCCAAGCTGGCCCATCCCGAGTGGCTGCTGGGAGAGGAGAGCCAGAAAGGAAGCCCCTTCACCACCCTGGAGGCGGCCAGGTGGTCCGGCCTGAATTTCGCCCTGCCGGAAGTGCGGGAGGACCGGCTGTGGTGGGTCCGCCACAGCGCCGAGAACTACGACCTGGACGGGATCGACCTGAACTTCTTCCGCATGCCCTGGTACTTCAAGCCGGGAGAGGAGGAGGCGGGAGCGCCTCTCATGAGCGACCTGGTCCGGGAGGCCCACCGCATTGTGAGAAGGGTGTCGGAATCACGTCAAGGGCCCCTGCTTCTGGGCGTCAGGGTTCCGGGAACCTTGCAGGCCTGCAATCGCATCGGTCTGGACGTGGAGACCTGGCTCCAGCAGGGTTGGGTGGACCGGATGCTGATCGGCGGGGGATACACCGTCTTCACCAACCCGGCCCGGGAGTTGGTGGATATGGGCCACCGCCATGACGTCCCCGTCTACCCCTGCATCAACTGTGGCCTGAAGGTATTCGGTTCGGATGAGGCCATGCGGGGTGCGGCCTCCAATATCTTCTCGGCCGGAGCGGACGGGATCTACCTCTGGAACTACCACTACCGCCAGGTGCCGATGCTGGCCTACGGCCGGCCGGTTCCGGAGGCCTACGGGCTGCTGGAGGACATTGGGTCGGCCTCCAGCCTGCAGTTCCGGGACAAGCGCTTCGGGGTGGACTACATCCAGGATATCGGACCCTACGCCATCGCCAGCCATCCGGGGCAGCTTCCCCTGGAGCTGAGCCGGGGCAATCCGGGGCCGGCCGCCGCCGTCGAGTTGCCGGTGGGGGACGACCTGGAGGCCGCCGGGCGCTCGGGCCGTCCCGGCTCGGTCCGCCTGGAACTGGAGGTGGAAGGCCTGAACGGGGGCGAGCGCATCTCGGGCCGTCTCAATGGAGAAGGGTTGACCTTCAAAGTCGGCGAGCCCGGCGGAGAGGATGCTCCCGATGGCGTGAAGCGCCTCACCGGCCCGGTTCAGGCGGCAAGCGTCCGCCAGGGGGCGAATCGACTGGAGGTCTGGGTGGAAAAGGGCGGCAGGGGCCGAGATGGGCTGAGACTGGGCGGAGTCTGGCTCGCGGTCACCTACCCTCCGGCTGCCTGACCGGGAGCACGGCGCAGCCGCTCGGCTGCTGAGCAAGGCGCGCTCAGGGCCGGCGGTAGATGGACACGATCCCCCCGTGGGCGTCGTGGAGCCAGAATGACTTGTCGTCGATCACGCCGGCCCGGGCCGAGAAGTAGGTGGCCGGCAGCACGTAGTTCCAGGTGTGGCCGTAGTTGTAGGTGACCGCCAGTCCCCAGCCGCAGGTGTTCTGTGCCGACAGGGCGATGCCCCCGTCCGGCAGCCGCAGTCCGGCCGTCACTCCGGCCGCGGCCGTGGTTTGGGGCGGGCTCCAGGTCCTTCCCCGGTCGGTGCTGAGGGTTCGGGAGATGAAGGCCCTCATTACCGGGACGTAGCTGCGGTTCTCACTGCGGAGAAAGGCCACCCAGATGTCGTCGGAAAGGGCCATGACCTGGGTCTCGCTGTAGGCGGTGTAGCGGTTCTTGCGGTCGTAGGCGATGGTGCTCCAGTCGCCCCAGGACGCGCCTCCGTCGTGGGACCTCACCAGGGCGGAGACATAGAGGGAGACCGACATGTCGTCGGGGTTCAGGTAGCCGTATACGGGAGCCACCAGGGTTCCGTCCGGCTCTTCGAAGGCCACGCCTCCCAGGTGCACGGCGGCAGCCAGCGGCACCGGGTCCTCCACCTTTGCCTGTTTCCAGGTCTTTCCCCGATCATCGGAATAAGAGCCCTGCAAACGCGTCCGGTAGTGGAGTCCGTCGATCGACTTCCAGACCCAGTAGCCGCGCTCCCGCCCCAGGATCCTGCCGGGTCCGTGCTGGTGGGGAACGGTGTATTGGGCTCTGAGGCGTATCCAGCGCCCCGACTCCAGCACCAGGGTCACGTCGTTGGGCGGCTGCCCGACCTTTTGGCGCCACTCCTCCTCGGGCCATCTCTCGGCCAGGGTCCATTGTCCGTTCGGCTCGCCGTGGGCCCCTGAAGGTTCGGTGGACGGGGCCGAGGGTTCCCGCACCCGCTTCATGACGATGGTCTCGATCCGCTCCTTCTCGATGGGAAGGTCCACTTCGTGGGGCGGATCGGTGTAGCCGCTGCCTTTTTGCCGCTGTCCCAGCACCAGCATCAAGCGGTCCTCGTCCAGAGCCAGGCCGGAAGAAAACCCGTAGTGGCCGGCCTTCCAGTCCCCTTCCAGGTTGGGGACCACCGGCGGCAGCGGAATGGGGTCCCGGGCCCAGCCGCCGCCCCAGCCGCTGGGTCCGTAGCCCGGCAGCCAGTTGTGTTCCACGAAGGGGGTCCGGTGACGGATGGTTCGAAAGCCGTCTTCGCTGAACATGACTTCCATGCTGCCCCAGGCCGACCAGAGGGCGAAGGAGCAGGCCACCGCGCCATCGCCCATGGGGGTCAGGCTGGCCCAGGAGCCGACGCACAGAGGCTCCGGTGGGGTCCAGCTCTTGCCCTGGTCGCTGCTGTAGGAGCGCACCAGCGTCTGTGGAATATCCAGGGGTAGCCCGGGACGTTTCTTCAATTGCCTTTCTGTGAGGACCGCCAGCCAGGTCCCGTCCTCCAGCGGAAGCACCGCCGGAAACTCGAAGCTGAGGTCCGCCTCCGGGCCGGGAACCGCGATCGGCATCCAATCCCCCCAGCTCTTGCCGCCGTCGGTGGACTGCAGCAGTCCCGATCGCAGCCGGGTGGCCGCCAGGTCTTCCCGGCTGGCGGCCCCGTGGACCGGCATCAGCACCCGCCCGCCCGCCTCGAAGGGCCTTCCATAGGGCGTGGCCCAGATGAGGGGTCGGATCCCCAGGGGCTCACTGGCCGTCCAGGTCTCGCCGTGGTCCTCGGAGGCCAGCAGCCGCAGCCGGCTCCTGGCGGCGCCGTGGTTCAGCTCGGCGAAGGGAGCGATGATGCGGCCGGATGCCAGGGTGGTGAGGGTGCCCATGGCCCGGGGCTCGCCCTGGCGGCCTTCGAAGACCGTCTCCGGATAGAACCACCAGTCCCCGTCCCGGGTCCGGCGGACCAGGTGGAGTTCTCCCGCACCGTCCCGCTCCTGTTGCGCCGTCTGGTGGGTATACAGGATCATCAGCCGGCCCTCAGCGTTGCGGGTGACCCCGGCATAACGGGCGCGCCTCTCCGAAAGGTAGACGAAGCTGCGCTGGTCCCGCTTCCAGTTCTCCGCCCCGTTGCTTCCTGCCGGGGTCCGGTCGTCCGAGGTCGGCACGCAGGCGGCAAGGGCCAGGCAGAGAAGCAGGGCCAGACTGGATTTGGCTGAGGGAGTCATGGCATTCCTCAGTCTTCGTGTCGATTCGTGTTCATTGGTGGTTCGTCTTTGTTCAACGAGCCTTCTGCAAAATTTCCAATCCCGAAAGACATGGAGGCGGCAAAGGTGAAGGGCTGGCAACTCCAGCATTCACCACAAAAAGCACAAAAGGCACAAAATGAGTTGCTTGATTGCGAGTCTTGACGATCGGAGGGTTCCTTTTTGTGCCTTCTGTGGCCATTCCCTGAAAAGATCCCTCTACCGATTCTTGCAAACGCTTCATTCCAGATAAACAAGCACGTTCCCCATTGCAGTATCGTGGGTTAGGGGAGAGCTGCGAAGCTGCGGTTGGCGTGGGTATCCGGCGCGACGCCCCCTACAAGCCATCCTTATAGAGCTGCGAAGCAGCGCCCGCATGTAGCCCCAGGCGGAAGCCTGGGGTCGTATGAGCCCTGCACTGCCACAGCCGCGAATGCGGCGAATAGAAAGCACCCTTCCCGAAAAGCACTGCCTCTCGAGCCCTTTGCAAAAGGCTCAACGATCGTTTATTCCCCCTCGCACACCCGGCGGTAGAAGTCCATGCCCTGGCGGATGGTGGCCAGAGCCTGGTCCTTCCGTTCCCGGTTCTCGAACCAGGCTTCCTCGCGGGCCCACTGCTCCAGCGGCTTCAGGAAGTCGAGCCAATAGCATGCGCTCTCGGGGTCGGCCAGCCCCCGTCCCGCGTAGTCGACATATACCGGGTTGGCGTGGGCGAACAGGGGATGGGTCCAGATGGAGGTTTCCTCGGGAGATCCCCCCATGCTGCGAGCCGCGATCCACAGGCTTTGGCCGGCCGGGTAGTCGAGGCTGAGCTCCGCGCGGCGCCCCAGGTCTTGCGCCGGGACGCCGGCCGCCACCTTGCCGTTGACCACGATCTCCAGCCGCTCGAAGGGCCTCAGCGAGCGCGCCCGGGCCTGGATGCGGAGGGCCTTGGGGGCGCTGAGCGTCAATGTGTCCCCGGGTCCCCGGCCGTCCACCGAGAGGCTGACCATGGGTCCGTTGGTCACGAAGGAGCGGCCCCGGCGCAGTCCTTCCATCCAGGCGGGGTAGGTGAGGGGGCCGTCCAGCTTGACGTAGACCCGCTGGTGCCCCACCGGCTCCTCGGGCCCGATGCGGTCGGTTCCGGCGGTGGCGGGCAAGCGGAAGCCGCAGTTCAACAGGTGGTACCAGAGCTTGAGGGTTTGCGGCAGCCGGGTGTGGGTCAGGATGTCGGCGGTGTCGATCTCGCCGAACACCATGTCGACGGGGAACTCCAGTTGAGCGGGACGCAGGTGGGCCCAGTTCACCAGTCCTCCCTGCCGGTGGGTCTCCCGCATGGCGTCCAGCACCAGGGCGTCGGGCCAGCCGGCCTGGCCGCTACGGGGAAACCCCTTGCGGGAGGGCCTCAGGTAGGAATAGCGGTAGACGGTAGTCTCGGGAACGGCCAGTCCGCCGGTGGAGATGGGCTCCACCAGCTTCTTGAGGCTGAGAAGGCTGACGTGGCCCAGGGTCTGGTTGCGGTACTCCTGGTTGTAGTAGACCAGGTGCCGGGGATCGGAGATCGGGTCCAGCTCGCCCCGGAAGTGCTCGGCGGAGTAGGTCTTCCCCATGTGTTCCAGCACGAGAACATGGCCGACCCGCAGGTCCTCCGCCTGCATCTCGAACAGCGCGCTGGGCGGGTCCAGCATGTGGATGTGGGTGTCTCCGGAATGCCATCCCTCCCGCTCCATGTGGGCCCAGCGCTCCAGCGCAAAGGTGCGCCGAAGGGTCCGGCCGGCCTCCAGCTCCAGCTCCTCGTCGATGGGGAGATACTCCAGGCCTCGCCGGATGGAAATCCGGATCTTGCCGGCCGGAGCGCGCAGGCGGAAGTTTGCGGAGGCGTAGCTCCAGCGGGCGGGGTCCCTCCGCGGACGCAGAACCAGGCCGTAGGCGGCCTCCAGCGGCGCCCGGTAGCGCCCGCCGGCGTCGGTCACTCGAATCCGGCCGATGGTGGCGGCGCCGCCCTCCGACTCCACCAGCCGCCCCTCCAGCAGGCCCGATTCCGCCACCCGGAAGGGGAGGCGCCAGGCCGCGCTCGTTCCCTCCGACGTCACTGAAAGACAGGCCGCGCCCTCGCCGGTCTCCGGGGCATCGATATGAGCCAGCAGATGGCGGGTGGACGAGGGTGCCAGCTCCAGGGTGTCCACCTCCAGCCTCAGGCCGGAACTGCGGAGCGTGAGCATTCTGCTCTCGGAGGCGGCGTTGTGGAGCGTGAGCAGAAGCGGCTGCGGGATTTCCCGGTAGAGGTCGAGCCGGGGAAGACTGTCGAGATCGAAGTCCTGTGGGCCCACCTCGACCCGAATGCGGGGCCAGTCCAGGGATGCTTCCAGAGCGGCAAAGGCCTCCCCGGCTTCCTGGCGGCTTCTGGGCAGCAGCCGCTTCCGGTCGGCTTGGGGCAGGCGGGTGGTCTCCTGCAGGATGTCGTAGGCGTTGAGGGCTTTGAGGACGGCGGCGTAGAGCTTGCCCTCTAGCTGGAAGCGATTGCCCACCGCCTGGTAGACGTTGCCCACTGCCTCGGGCCTGATCTCGTGGCTGAAGATGGCGTAGAGATCCTGCAGGGCGGCGGGGGCGCCGGCCGGATTGGGGTCCGGCGGCGCTTCCTTGCGATGGCAGAAGGCTGCCAGGCCGAGCAGCAGCAGAGCCAGCAGGAGTTGACGGTGGCGGCTCTCCATGGGCGATCCAGTGAAGCCTTGTTCGACCTTCTGCGACTCCCCCCGCAAGGCCGGAATCCGATTGGGCGTCCACAAGGGACGCCCCTACTGTTTTTCCCTTGTCAGCGATTCAAATGCCCCGCCGCCAGCCGCCGTAGGGGCAACCCTTGTGGTTGCCCGCTTATCCAAGGGCAGCCCCCGTCGAACCAGGTCCGGCCGTCATGCCCCCGTCAGTTCCGGGAGGCTCAAACGCCCGTCCACCAGGGTGACGTAGGGATCGAGCCGGGCATGCCGCTCCAGCAGCTTGATCTCCAGGTGGTTCTCGCCGGGACGGAGATCGGCGGGCTCCAGCTCGAACTCGAATTCGTGGCTGTCCTTGAGGATGATTCCGGCAAAGGCCTTGGGATCGGGTTGGATCGGCTTGCCGTTCCAGGCGAATTCCAGGCGGTCCTCGGGACCGAGATCCACGATGCGGACCCAGGCGCGCGGAGACCCCTTGGGCTTGGACCGGCTGAGATCGTCGGCGATGTCGAAGGCGACCTTGTGGCCGATGCCGTCGCTGGAGAGCCCGATCATCATGGGGGTTTGTCCGGGCCACTCGGCGTGGCCGAAGGTCCCGGTCAGGATGCTCCCGGTGTGGGGGCTGCCGTCCAGCAGGTACTTCTTGGCACCGTTCCTGACCAGGTCGGGATCGACCAGGTCGTGGGTGAAGCTCAGGTCCAGGGGATTTTCTCCGGGCCGGTGATAGTGGGGCATGCGGTAGAAGTAGTTCCAGAACTGGATGCCCGTAATCCCGGAGGAGAAGGCCCGGTGGGTGGCCGCCCGCAGCGATTCCCGGCCTTCCCGGGTGGGCCGGGCGTGGGTGAAGCAGGCCAGAGCGGGGATGCCGTGCTTGGCGCCCAACCCGGACAGCTCCTTCCAGGGTGTGCTGAAGGGGGAGAGTCCGTTGCTGACCACCACCATGTCCAGCAACCCCTCCTCGAACCAGACCGGCAGATCGATCCCGATGCGCAGGCAGAGGTCGACGGTGGCCGGGACCCGGGCCGAAAGGAAGATGGGCCGGCCTCGCTTGGCCGCCTGCTCGTCAGCGACCCGGCGGATGCGGCGGATCAGTTCGGTCATCACGTGGCGCTGCACGTAGGCTTCATAGATGGGAAAGAGGAAGGGAGACCGGAAGAAGTCCAGCTCGAAGCCGTCCAGGTCGTACTGCGTGAGGGTCTCGGCGGCCAGGTTGAAGATGAGGTCCCGGTAGGGGCCGATGGCGTAGTTGCCGGCGCTGGCCTGCATGTACTGGAAGCTGGTGTCGGGATGGGAGGCGTGGCGATCGCCGATCAGCCACTCGGGGTGCTTCAGCTTCCACTTGGGCGTGTAGAAGTAGGGCTCGGCCGGATGGTCCTTGGGAAGAGGGGAGGGCTTGTCGAGGCCGATCCGGTCGCCCCAGCGGTCGTGGTGATCGTTCATGCGAAGGCGCAGGAACACGTCCAGGCCGGCCTGGTGCCCTCCGTCGCACATGAGCGCCAGGGGGTCGTGTCCCGCCTCGCACAGCCGCTGCACGGCTTGCATCATCCGCAGCGTGTTGCCGCTCTTCAGCACGCGCTGTTCCTCGCCGATGATGGGGTAGAGCTTGGAGCAGTGGGTGGTGCCGCCGGCGTGGTTGATCCCGAAGGCGTACATGCTGACGGCCGAGTCCTTGAGCGCCCCGATGGAGCCCTCCACCAGTCCCTCCGGGCTGGGGGGCCAGGGCATGCGCAGCAGCGGGTCTCCGATGTCCTGCAAGACCACCCGGTAGTCTTGCGGCCGTTTCCCGGTGAAGGACGTTCCGGGCCTGCGGGTCTTCTTCAGGGGCGTGGCGGCCGCGGGCGCCGCGGCCGACCCGGGCGCCGCGGGGTTGAGGCCCAGGGCGGTGCCTGCCAGGACGGTGGTTCGCAGGAACCGGCGGCGCGAAACGTTGTTGGTGGAATCTTTCCTGTCAGGCATGCATCCTCCCGGTTGAATTAATGGGTTGGCCGGCTTGCATTGGAATTGGCTTTCGTGCTTGACTCACTCTGTTTGCCGGAGCGGGCGCAAGCGAGTCAGCCTCCGGCCGGCTGGCCGGACACGGTTGCGCAGGCTTGGCCGGCGCCCTCGGGAACGCCGGCCTGCCGCCCGCAACTGCCGGCGGCCTGCAGCGCCATCCCGGCCGGCTTCCGGCAAACTCGAAGGTCTGTCTGGACCGCAAAGGACAGCCATTCTAACAGAGAAACGCCGGTGGGAAGCCGGTTTCTACCGGCTGGACCCCGACCGGAAAAGGGACCGGAACCATGGCCAGCCAGCCGGACGTGGTGATCATCGGCGGGGGCGCCATCGGGTGCAGCGCCGCCTGGTACTTGAAGTTGGAAGGGCTGCAGGTGGCGCTGGTGGACAAGGGGCCGCTGGCCCGGGAAGCCTCCTGGGCCTCGGCGGGCATCATCGGCCCCTCCAGTCATCCCCAGGGGGATCCCTGGTTCCGCCAGGCCACCCTTCTCTCCAGGCGGCTCTACGATGATCTCGACGGGGAGCTGTTCGAGGAAACGGGACGCCGAATGGGCTACGGCGGCCGGGGGAGCATGACTCTGGCCATGAATCCCGGCGAAGCCGCCGAGGCCACCGCCGAGGCCGAGCGGGAGGCCGCGGCCGGCGTGCCGCTGGAGGTCCTGAGCGGGCCGGAGGCGCGCCGCCGGGAGCCGGCGCTCCCGGAGAACCTGGAGGCGGTGGTCCTGCACCCGGAAGGCCGGTTCCTGGACGCCCGAAACTTCACGGCCACCATCGCCAGGGCGGCCCGGCTCAAGGGCGTGGAGATGCGCCCGGGCTGGCCGGTGACCGCCCTGACCCGGGAGGGCGGCAGGGTAACGGGAGTGCGGTCGGGCCAGGAGCGGCTGGGCGCCGGCTGGGTGATCAACGCCGCCGGCGCCTGGGCCGGCCTGCTGGATTCGAGGCTCACGGTTCCCGTCACGCCCGATCACGGACAGATCCTGTCGCTGGAGGGGCCCGCGCTCGGCCTGCGCCACACCCTTCACCGCTGGGGCCGCTACGGCTACATCACCCCCAGGCCCGACGGCCGGGTGGTGGTGGGAGCCACTCACGAGGAGATCGGGTTCCGCAGGCGAATCACGCCGGAGGGTCTGGACTACCTGGCCGGGGTGGTGAGCACGGTTCTTCCGGGGATCATGGAGCAGGCCATGCTGGACATCTGGACCGGGCTGCGGCCGGCTTCTCCCGATGCCTTGCCGATCATCGGCGCGGACCCGCGAGCCGAGGGAGGCTTCCTCTGGGCCGCCGGCCACTCCAGCTCCGGCATCATGCAGGCGCCCGCCACGGCCAAAGTGCTGGTGGACCTGGTCCTGGGACGAAAGCCCCGCATTCCCCTGGACAAGGTGGGTGTCGAACGGTTTCTGGGTTGAAGGGGGGAGGGCGGCGGTTTTCGGGACATATAAAACTATTATAATAGTAGATACAGCCACTGTTCCATTCTGGCATCATTTTACATAAGCGTCGCAAGACCGCGAAGCGCTAACTATCTACTATTATAATAGTATTCAAGGAGCCTGCATGCCCAAATACAGAATCGCCTGGCTGCCGGGAGACGGCGTGGGTGGAGAGGTCCTGGAGGCCGCCCGCATCGTGCTGGATCGACTGGGGTTGGATGCGGAGTATCTCCCCGGCGACATCGGTTGGGAGTTCTGGCGCCGGGAGGGAGACCCGCTTCCCGGCCGCACCATAGAACTGCTGAAACAGGTCGACGCGGCCCTGTTCGGGGCCATCACCTCCAAGCCGGCGCGAGAAGCCGGGCAGGAGCTGGCGCCGGAGCTCCGCCGCCAGGGACTGGTCTATCGTTCCCCCATCGTGCGCCTGCGCCAGCTCTTCGATCTCTACGTCTGCCTGCGACCCTGCCGGGCCTTTGCCGGCAATCCCCTCAACACTCGCGAGGGAATCGACCTGGTCATCTTCCGCGAGAATACCGAAGACCTCTACGCCGGGGTAGAGTTTCACCCGGTGCCGGAGAGAATGTCCCGCCTGCTGGAGGAGATCTCGCCCGCCTTCGCTCCCTTCAAGGGGCTGGCTCCGGACCAGTGGGCCATCTCCTGCAAGATCAATTCCCGCAAGGGCTCGGAGCGCATCATCCGGGCGGCCTTCCAGTTTGCCCGGGACCACCGGCGCCGGCGGGTGACGGTGGTGCACAAGGCCAACGTGGTGCGGGCCACCGACGGGCTCTTCCTGGAAGCCGCCCAGCGCGTGGCGGCGGACTACCCCGACATCCCCTGGGACCATGCCAACGTGGACGCCATGGCCATGTGGCTGCTCAAGAACCCCCTCGACTACGACGTCCTGGTGGCGCCCAACCTGTTCGGGGACATCGTCTCGGATCTTTGCGCCCAGATGGTGGGCGGCCTGGGGTTCGCCTGTTCCGGCAACATCGGCGACCGGCTGGCCGTCTTCGAGCCGACCCACGGCTCGGCCCCCAAGTACGTGGGGCAGTCCAAGGTCAACCCCATCGCCACCATTCTGGCGGCCAAAATGATGCTGGACTACCTGTCGGAGGACGGCAAGAGCCGACGCCTGGAGGAGGCCGTGGGAGAGGTGATCCGGGAAGGCCGGGTTCGGACCTACGACGTGGGAGGCGCCAGCACCACCCTCGAGATGGCCCAGGCCATCGCCGGCAAGCTGTAGCCTCCGCCGAGGCGGCCCCATCAGGGCGGCCTCGTGCCCTCAAGGTCAACCCGGCGCCGCAATGCTCCCGCAATATTGCCCCCTGGTGTCACCCTGTCATGGGATGAAGTCCACCCGGGAGCGCGGGCGTCCCGCCCGCACAACACCGGCACAGCCTCACCCAACTCCTCCACCCGGCTCGACCGGCAACGGCCCCACGATTCTTGAACCTATTGCAAAATTTCCAATCGGGAATGACATGGAGGCGGCAAGGGTGAAGGGCCGGTAGCTTCGGCATTCACCACAAAAAGCACAAAAGGCACAAAAGGAGTGGCTTGATTTCGAGTCTTGACGATCCGATAGTTCTTCTTGTGCCTTTAGATAAGCACGTTCCCCATAGCAGTATCGTGGGTTAGGAGAGAGCTGCGAAGCTGCGGTTGGCGTGGGTAGGCCACGGAAACGCTCCCTACAGGCCATCCTTATAGAGCTGCGAAGCAGCGCCCGCGTGTAGCCCCAGGCGGAAGCCTGGGGTCGTATGGGTTCCGCACCAACCCAGCCGCGTACGCGGCGAATAGAAAGCACCCCTCTGAAAAGCACTGCCCCTCGAGCCTTTTGCAAAAGGCTCCCTCTTTTTTCAGCCCCTGCCGTGGCTCAGACCTCTGAGGCGTCGCTCCAGCTCCCGGGTCAACTCCTGGGGAGAATCCGAGGGCGAGGGACGAAGCGGCGGACCGAAGGTGACCGAGACCTGGCCGGGCCGGGTGAAGGGCCAGCGAATCCCTCCGAATCTCTTCTGTTTCAGCTCGTACAGTCCTTCGATCCGGGCGGGGACGACCGGGGCCCCGAGACCGGCCGCCAGCAGTCCGATTCCGGCCAGGAAGGGCTGCATTTCGCCGTCCGTGGTGCGCGCTCCCTCCGGAAAGACCAGCACGCTGTAGCCCCGATCCATGGCCTCCCCGGCGTAGTCGAAGCTGCGCCGGAATCCGGATTGCCTGGGCAGCGAGAAGGCGTTGAACCCGCCGGCGGTCACCCCGTAGGCCAGATAGTCGGTGCAGCGGGCCGGCCCTCGCCCCGGAGGCGGGTATCGGAAGTCCCGCAGCCTTTCGCCGATCATGGCGATGGCCAGGCGGTTCCGGTAGCGCCAGGGCAGCCGGGCCAGAACCAGCGCCGGATCGAAGAAGGTCACGTGGTTGGCGATCACCAGCACGGGCTCCCGAAGTCCGCGCCAGTGCCTTCGTCCCCTCACCCGGGTCCAGCAGAGCAAATGGGTGAGCGGCCAGATGAGACCGTGCTGGAACAGGAAGCGCATCCAGGTGGCGGGCCGCTTCAAGGACCAGGTGGGATAGGGATAGGGGCGCCAGGATCTGCCCGAAGTTTCCCGGTCCGCCCGTGAGGGACCAGGCTCCGGGCCTGCTTCCGAAGGAGCCTGCAAGTCGCCTCCACTGTCAGGACCTGGCCGAGCCACCTCGGACCGGCCACCTTCCGGTAGACCGTCCGGGCGGCGGAGCAGCTCTTCCAGGTCGCCCAGGGTGAGGGCCTCGGTGACCCTGGATTCGTCCAGGTCCATGCGAAAGCGGTCCTCCAACCGGGTGATCAGCGCCACCCGGGCCAGGGAATCCAGCTTGAGATCGGAGGTCAGGTTGGCCTGGCGGTCCCTTCGCTGCGGCGCGGTCCCGGTGATGCTCTCGACCATGGCCAGGATTTCGCCCCGCGGGCCTTCCGGGTTGCCTCCAACCGGGCCGGCCGGTTCCCCTCCCTGCCGGCTCGCGAACCGGACCAGGTCGCGCTTGCGCACCTTCTGAGTGGCTGTCCGCGGAAAATCGCGCTCGGGCCAGACCACCCAGCGCCGGATCTGCTGGTAAGGGCTGAGGCCCTGGTTGGCCCGCTGGACCGCCGCGGAAGGGTCCGCCTCCGGACTTCTCGGGATCAGCACCGCCACCGGTTCGGGACCTTGCGCGCCCTCCACGCCAACCACGGCGCTGGCGCCGATCTCGGGCTGCCGAATGAGAGCCGCTTCGATATCGGCGGGGTAGACGTTCAAGCCCGCCGAGGTGACGATGACTTCCTTGCGCCTGCCGCGGAAATAGAGGTTCCCCTTCTCGTCCCGTTGGCCCAGGTCCCCGGTTCGCAGCCAACCCTCCTCGTCGGTCAGGGAAGCATCCTCCGCCCCCCAGTAGCCGGGCGAGACGTTGCGGCCCCGCACCAGGATCTCGCCCCCTTCGTCCAGCTTGATCTCCTGGCCGGGCATGGGCTTGCCGATTGAGCCGCGGCCGGGTCGAAAGGGATGGACAAGGCTGATGACGGCCGCCGCTTCGGTCATTCCGTAGCCCTGCATGACGGCGTAGCCCAGCCTCTTCCAGAACTCCTCGGTGCCGGCGTCGAGCGTCGCCCCTCCCGAAAGGACGGCCCAGAACTTCCAGCCGAATCGGCGGCGGACGTGGCGAAAGGTCCACCAGCGCCGCAGCCAGTGGCGCCCGGCGCTACGGTCGAACAGCTCGGCCAGCGGGGGGCGATTGCGGGCGGCCTCGTCCCGCTCGACCTTGTCCCGCAGCAGCTCCAGGATGCGGGGAACGGTGGCCAGCATCGAGATCCGTTCCCGGCGAATGGCCGCAATGATCTCCGAGGGATTGAGGGTATTGAGAAAGAGGGCCTGGCCACCCAGCAGAGGCGGCACGAAAATGCCCATCATCTGGCCGAAGACGTGGCTGAGGGGCAGCAGGCTCAGGAAGCGGATGGGATGGACCGGAGCCGCCCACCTGGCGTATTTCCCGATCTCTCTTTCGAGCGGAGTCAGATTGGCCAGCAGGTTCCGGTGGGTAAGGCGAATCCCCTTGGGCGCCGCCGTGGTCCCCGAGGTAAACACGATCTGGGCCAGGTGGTCGCCGCTGACCTTGCCGGCGTAGCTCCAGTCCGGGGCCGGCGCCTGCGCGGCCGCGCTCCGGCAGAACCCCGCCACCGAATCCACAGGTGACTGCAAGCCTTCGAGCGAACCCCCGCTGCCCCCTCCAAGAACCAGCTTGGGCCGGGTCTGGCGCTCGATGCCGGCCACGAACTCGGGCGCGCTCTGAACATCCAGGGGGACCACCACCACCCCCCGCATCAGGCACCCAAGAAATGTGGCCACCCATGCGGGGGAGTTGTCTTCCCACAACACCAGCCGGTCCCCCAGGCCAAGCCCCCGCGCGCCCAGCTCCCGGGCCACCTGAAAGGCCGTCTCGGCCAGCCTGCGGTAGGACCAATAGTCGGTCCGCAGCCCGGCCCGCCCCATGAGCGCGGTGTCCTCGCCGCGGTCCAGAAACTCGGGCAGATAGCTCAGCAGGGTTTCACGCATGAAAGGTGATAACCGTTGCGGTCAACATGAAACGGCGCTTTCGAGCGCTTCATCCACTGCCACGCCGTAACTAGAGGATTGGTCGGATTGGAGGAGAAAGAACCGCCCTGCCACTTTTCCCCTGTTTCTGCCTCGCATCTTTCAGAATGATGAGTCAGGCAGTCTCGAGTGGCTGCAGCAACCGGCCGAGCCTGTTGTCGAGCCCATTGATGGCGCCCTGAATATCGTCGACTTCGCGTTCTTCGAAGTAGGCCTCACCGCACTGGTCGCAGACCCAGGCCGGGACTGAGTCGAGTACCAGGTGATAACCGTTGCGGTCAACATGGAAAGGAGCTTTCGAGCGCTTCATCTGCCCATGACAGTGGATGCAGGTCATTTGATTCTCCTGGTTCGCAAGTCTTGATTCCACTCGTCCTCCGTGGGGAGGTACGCGGTTATGACTGCGAGAAATTCCTTCTTTGGTGCACAGACAACGTGAATATCCCGGTGGTCAAGTCCCCGGCCGTGCAGCAGGCAGCTATGACCGCGTGCATCCTCGGGATAGTCCTCGATCAGTTCGCCGTGCATGATGACAGTTCGAATCTCGCTGGGTGTAATCATCCTCTCCGGTCGCGCCATTTGGCGAACCGCATGGGGAAGAAAAAGTACCCGCTGGGTAGCAGCGCGTCGTACCTGTTCAAGGATATCTTGTAAAGCCATTCACCTACTTGCCGCAAACTTCGGAAGACGACACAAGTTCCACAAAAGTCGTTTCTCGTACCATGCTCGCTAATTCCGGTCTCGCATACATTATGCCAGTGCAAGTCGCGTATCGGCATGTTTTGAGCAGCCGTCGGAGACCTTCGTAAGTCGCCTGCCTCACCCAAGGATTTCCGGAAGTTGGCCAAGGCTTTTGATCACGCCGTCAGGCCGCGGATCGAGGTTCTTCTCGTCTTCGGGCTGATACTTGCCGGTTTGGACCAGGATGGTTCGCAGGCCCACCGTCTGGGCGCCGGCGATGTCGGATTCCCAGTCGTCTCCTACCATGGCCGCCTGATGAGGGGGGAGGCCGAGGTGGGAGAGCGCCAAGTGGAAGAATTCCCGCGAGGGTTTGCCGATCACCTGGGCGCTGCGGCCGGTGGCGAACTCCAGGGCGGCTACGAAGGGCCCCATGTCCAGGGTGAGTTTGCCCCGGGTCAGCCAGTAGCGGTTCTTCTGCATGGCGATTAGCTCGGCGCCGTCCATCAGCTTGCGGAAGACGCGGTTGAGCAGCTCAAAGGTAAACCCTTCCATCAGGTCGCCCAGGACCACGAAGTCGGGCCGGTCCTCGTCCAGTCTCAGGCCCTGGAACTCCTGGATGGAGTCTCCCCGGGTGACCACCCAGCAGCGGGCCTCGGGATGGCGCCGCAGCATCAGGCCGGCAGCCACCGGAGCCGTGAATATCTCGGAGGGGTCGGTCTCGATGCCCAGGGCATGGAGCTTGTCCCGGATGGTTTCCCTTCGCTTGTTGGTGGTGTTGGTCACGAAGCGGAGCCGGAACCCGCGCTCCCTGAAAGCGGCGATGGCCTCGGCGGCTCCGGGAATCAGGCGGTTGTCCTCGTAGACGGTGCCGTCCAGGTCCAGCATCAAGCCGCGCAATCCGGTGAGTGTCGCCTTCATCGTTTCTCCACCGCGGGATGGCGCTGTTGGGATCGAAGCGGTCCCCCGCTGAGCAGCAGCAAGGCCGTGGTTGCGAGGATGGCCGGCCATCCCGGCAGTCGCCTTGTAGCCATGATTGGCGCCGGATTCTTCATGGGCTTCTTCCCGACTCTATCAGATCTCCTGGTCGCGCACCCGCCTTTGGGGCGGCCTCCGGGGCCGTTTGACACCCCCCGACCGCTGTGCTACTTTCCGGCCATGCCTGCCAAACGTCGATTCCTGGAGGGTTTGGCCCTGGTGTTCTTGTGGGCCGCGGTGGGGTGCGGGGACGCAACCGGCCCGCAGGCCGACCCGGAAACGGCGGCCCGCGAGGAGGCCTACAGAGACCGGGTGACCCTCTCCGGTCTGGGGTTGGCCAAGGGGGAAAACTTCCTGGGGGACGAGGTCTTCTACGTGGAGGGATCGCTGACCAACCATGGGGAGGGCACCATTCGCAAAGTGGAGCTGACCTTCCTCTTCAAGGATTCCCTGGACCAGGTGGTCTTGAAGGAAGCCCGCACCGCCCTGGAGTATCGGGGAAAGCGCGGGATCGCTCCGCAACAGGTCGCCGAGTTTCAGGTGGCCTTTGAAAACCTGCCCCGGGAGTGGAACTACGTGGTTCCGCAGGTGCAGGTCAGCGGGATCGGCCTCCAGTAGGCACTCGGCCCAACCGGGCACTCCACCCTCTACCAGCAAACCGGCGCCTTCCCCCGACCATGGACCGCCAAGCCGGCCCGCGGGGCATCCTTCCACTTCAGTCCACGATCACCCCAGCCTGGCCCAGCGCCAGCCTGAGCTGCTGCTCGGACTGGAAGCAGGTAGCCACGATCCCGGCCTGCCGGGCGGCTTCGACGTTTTCGGGCTTGTCGTCGGCAAAGAAGATCTCTTGGGGGCGGACTCCGGCCCGATCGATGGCGATCCGATAGATGGCGGGCTCCGGTTTCACGCAGCCCAGCTCATAGGACAGGAGACGATCCTCGATATGGCGGACCAGGGGATAGTTCTTCCAGATGAACTGGAAGTGGACTTCGTTGACGTTGGAGAGCATCAGGAGCCGGTAGCGGCGCTTCAGGCTGAGCAGAAACGACTCCGCCAGCAGCGGCTCGGGCAGGAACAGCGAAGTCCAGAGCCGTTCGAACTCCTCGGTGGAGACGTCCAGCCGCAGGCGGGCGCACATGGTTCGGTAGAAGTCGGACCGGGAATAGTGGCCGCGGTCGAATTGCAGCAGGGGTTCCCTGTCGGCGAGGACCTGCATGATTTCCGGCAATGACAGTGCGGAGCGTGTGCCGAGCGCGTTCAGCGGAATGGCTGGGTCGTAGTCGACGATGACTTTGCCCAGATCCAGGCAGATCACCTTAATCATGGCGGGGATGATGCGGCGGCATTGCTTTCCTTGGGGGTCGGCCCACACCCGAGAGGGCTGAGCTATCCTGCTTGTTCCGATATTCGTTCACGCCGAACTCTTACCCACGGCCTGCATCAACCCTCGCATGTAGCCGACGGCGAACAGGCGGCCCAGCGTGGTGTAGCCGGCCTCGCCCTCTTCTTCGCCCGAAAGCTGGGGAACGTGGTCGGGCCGTATGGCCCCGTCGAAACCGATGTCGCGGTAGGCCCGCATGGCTGCCACCATGTCGGTCTGCCCCTCGTCGTGAAAGGTCTCCACGAAGCGGCTGCTCGTCCCCCGGATGTCCCTGAAGTGGACGTACTTGATGTGAGGTCCCAGGCGCCGGATGGTGGAGGGGATGTCCACTCCCATTTCGGCGAAGGTGCCCTGGCAGAAGCAGATGCCGTTGGCCGGACTGGAACTCAGGCCGATCAGGCGTTCGAAGCTTTCGACGCTGTTCATGATGCGGGGATAGCCCTGGAAGTTTGGAATGGGGGGATCGTCCGGATGCATGGCCAGCGTGACCCCGCACTCCTCCGCCACCGGCAGGATTCTCTCCAGAAAAGCGTCCAGGTTCTCCCAGAGGCGGTCGGCCGAGGGCCGGTCCGCGCTCGAGGAAGGGGCCGGCGGCAGGGCGCTCAGGTCGAAGCCGGTGACCAGGGCGCCTCCGCGCCCCTTTTCATCGACCGAGGTCCTGGCCCAGTCGCCGCCGGCAATGAAGTTGTAGCAGAGCAGGCCGATCCCGGCTCGCCCCAGGTTGCGGACCAGGGTCTTCATCTGCTCGATCTCGGCATCGCGCCGGGGCCCCCCGAGCTTGATGTCCTCGATGGGCAGGTAGCCCTCGACGACCGAGACCCGCAGGCCGAAGGATTCGATCCGGGCCTTCCGGTCGGCCAGCTCGGAATATTCCAGTCCCGGGTACCGGATGACCACGTCGGAGACCCCCACCTGGCTCGCCAGGCGGAGGTGGTGGTCGGAAATGGGGGTCAGCACGATGCCAATGCGCATGGAACTCCTCGGAGGGGTGTCGACCGGCCCGCATTTCTCACCAGGGGGCATGATCATGGCGCAGGAATTTTCCCTTCAGCGCGTGCTCGCGACCGAAGAGCGTAGCGGTTTCTACGGTCGAGGGAGCAGGTGCGCGCTGGAGGGAAAAGGACCAGCCAGGGCATGCCCAGCGCCGTCTGTAGACCGCAAGCCCTTGACATGGAGCCAATCAAGGCACTGAAGACAAGCTGCTTTTGTCCTGCCTCTAGCGGCCTGGTGAGAATTGCGGGCCAAGCTTGGTCTGCGGACTCGAACCGCGCTGGCGGCCGTCGGGCGGCCCTATTGTAGCCTGTTCGGGCGGCGAGAGGACACCTCCGGGAGCGCGGGCGTCCCGCCCGCATGCACTCCCGTTGCGTGCTGCTCAATTTCCCTGCGATGGGGCAGCCGGCCGCCCTGCCGGCGGAAACCCCATGGGCCCGGCCAAAGGAGAGTCCTGGCGGCGTTGCCGGTCGAGCCGGGTGGAGGAGACGGGTGAGGCTGTGCCAGTGTTGTGCGGGCGGGACGCCCGCGCTCCCGGGGGGGACTTCCTCCCGTGACGGCGTTGCAGCCAAGCAGGTCCATCGGTATTCGTGTCCATTCGTGGTTCGCCTTTATTGACGAATGGGTGTTTCACTGAAGATACACGAAGCGGGACGGCTCTGCCGCATCGGCAGGGGCAGTGCCTCCTCGCGGAGCAGGAAGGATGGGAGGAGGCGCCCCTCCGGGAGCGCGGGCGTCCCGCCCGCATGCTATGGCGTTGCGAACCGCTCCGTTTCCCTGCGATGGGGCAGCCGGCCGCCCTGCCGGCGGGAACGGCATGGACCCGGCCGAAGCAGAGTCCTGGCGCCGTTGCTGGTCGAGCCCAGGTGGAGGAGACGGGTGAGGCTGTGCCAGTGTTGTGCGGGCGGGACGCCCGCGCTCCCGGGGGGCCTTTATCCCAAACCCCGCGAGCTCGGCCCGAGACTCTCTCACCTCGAAACGAACCCGTTTCCCCGGATCACGAAGCGCCAGGGCTTGGACAGCCAGGGCTCGGGAGTCTGCCCCAAGCCGATGCGGGGCGTGGCCGCCACCGAAGAGGGCGCCGCCGCCGGCCCTCGGGTCAGGGTGAGTGGTGAGTCGGCCCGGCAGCAGTCCAGGCCGTTTTCTCCCCGGCTGATCCCCAGGGCCTGGGTCAGCTTGGCCGGGCCGCTGGCAAGCTGGGACAGGGGCTTGCCGCCGCGCAGCTCCTGCATGCGCTCGATCCCCTCCAGGGGCTCGAAGGCCCGAATGAGCACCGCCGCCGGGAATCCGTCCGCCTCGGTGACCAGGTTCAGCATCCAGTGCATGCCGTAGGTGAAGTAGACGTAGGCGAAGCCGGGCGGGCCGTACATGATCTCGTTTCGCCGGGTTCGGCCCGCCTTGGCGTGGCAGGCCAGGTCCCTTTCGCCGATGTAGGCCTCGGTTTCGACGATGGTCCCCGCCAGCAGGACGCCGCCCAGCCTGCGGACGAGACGGCACCCCAGCAGCTCGCGGGCCACCGTTCGGGTGGGGCGGTCGAAAAAGGATCGGGGGAGGAAATCGGCGTGCGGAGAAGGAGCCAAGGGTCGTGTCCCGGTCGGGCCTACTCCACCCAGTCGGCGATGAAGACGTTGGTCTCGCCGCGGACTTTTCCGTGGCGGTTGGAGGCGAAGACCAGTTGCTTTCCATCCGGGGAGAACATCGGGAACCCGTCGAAAGTCTCGTCGAAGGTGACCTGTTCCAGGTTGCTTCCGTCGATGTCGACCAGGTAGAGATCGAAGTTGCGGCCCTTGGGGTCGCCCAGGTTGGAGGCGAAGATGATCCGCCGCCCGTCCGGATGGAAGAAGGGACAGAAGTTGGCGGCGCCGTTGCGGGTCACCTGAACCCGGCCGCTGCCGTCGGCATTCATGACGAAGATGTCGAGCTGGCTGGGCTCGATCAGGTTCCGGTTCAGCAGGTCGGTGTACTTGGCCTTGGCGGCCTCGTCGGTGGGGTGAGAGGCGCGGTAGACGATCTTGCGGCCGTCGGGGGAGTAGAAGGCGCCCCCGTCGTAGCCGAGGGTGTCGGTGAGCCTTTGGACCCCCGACCCGTCGGTGTTCATGGAGTAGAGGTCCAGGTCGCCGTCCCTCATGGAGGTGAATACGATCCTGTCCCCGTCGGGAGAGAGGGTGGCTTCGGCGTCGTAGCCCGGCGTGTCGGTCAACCGGGTGAGGCCCTGGTTGAAATCCGAAAGGAAGATGTCGTAGTCGGGGTAGACGGCCCACACGTATCCCCGGGAAAAGTCGGGCCGGGGCGGACAATCGTCGCTGCCCAGGTGGGTGGAGGCGTAGACGAATCGGCGGCCGTCCTTGAGGAAATAGGCGCAGGTGGTGCGGCCCTTGCCGCTGCTGACCCGGGTGATGCCGCTGCCGTCGGTCCCCATCACGAAGATCTGGTCGCACTGGCCGCCGTCGCGGGTGGCCTGGAATATCAGGCGTTGGCCGTCGAAGGAGAAATAGGCTTCGGCGTTCTCCCCTCCAAAGGTCAGTTGACGCAGGTTGCGCAGGCGGGGTTCACGGGGTTCCGCGGTCTCGGTCTCGGGCGGCGCCTGGCAGGCGGCCAGGGCCGGCAGCAAGCACAGGGGCGCCAGTCGTGCAGCCCAGGGGATTTTCATGGGGCGTTGTCCTCTTGCGGTTGGCGGACCGGGGTCACTCCTCTTCCCAGGCCCCCCGGATGCTATTGTAGGTAACCTCCACCAGCGTTTTCAATTGGGGCCGGCTGATCGAAAGCGGGGGCATCAGCACCACGGTGTCGCCGAGGGGCCTCAGCAGGACGCCTCGCCGCCGGGCCTGCAGGACCACCCGATGGCCCATGCGGCGTCCCAGCGGAAAGGGCTGCCGGCTGCCGCGGTCCCGCATCAGCTCAATCCCCACCATGAACCCCAGTTGGCGGACCTCCCCGACGCAGGGCAGCTCCCACAGGCGCCGCAGTGCCCGGGTCAGGTATGCGATCTTTCCCTGCAACTTCTCCAGGGTCTTCTCCTGGCTGAAGACCTCCAGGTTGGCCAGGGCGGCCGCGCAGGCCAGCGGATTCCCCGTGTAGGTATGCCCGTGAAAGAAGGACTTGAACTCCTCGTACTCGCCCAGAAAGGACTCGAAGATCTCCTCGCTGGTCAGGGTGGCCGCCAACGGAAGCGTGCCTCCGGTGATTCCCTTGGCCAGGGCCACGAAATCCGGCCGGATGTCCTCGTGTTCCAGGGCCAGGAACCGGCCGGTTCTGCCGAACCCGGTCGCCACCTCGTCCAGGATCAGGTGAACTCCGAAGCGCCGGGTCAGCTCGGCCAGCCCTCCCATGAAGCCTTCCGGCATGGGCACCATTCCGCCCGCCCCCTGAATCATGGGCTCCACCACCAGGCCGCAGATCTCGCGATGGCGGGTCCGCAGCACCTGCTCCACCTCGCCGAGGTGATCGATCTCACGCTGCGCCGGCTGTTGTCCCGGGGGGTAGCGGCGGGAACTGGGGTAGGCCACCTTGAGGGTGGGAAACAGCAGGGGCCGAAAGATCTCGTGGAAGAGCCGGACGCCGCCCACGCTCACCGACCCCAGGGTGTCTCCGTGATAGGCGTTGGAGAAGGCCAGGAACTTCTTCTTGGCATCCCATCGCCGGCCCCGGTTCCTCCAGTACTGGAAAGACATCTTGAGGGCGATCTCCACGGCCGTGGCCCCGTCGTCGGAAAAGAAGACCCGGGTCAGGTTCGGGGGCGTGAGCTCGACCAGCTTTCCGGCCAGTTGCACCGCGGGAACGTTGGTCAGTCCCAGCAGGGTGCTGTGGTCGAGCTGATCCAGTTGGCGGCGGATGGCCCGCACGATGTGGGGGTGGGAGTGGCCGTGGACGTTGGCCCACAGCGAAGAGACCCCGTCCAGGTACTTCCTTCCCCGGGTGTCGTACAGGTAGACTCCCCGGCCCCGCTCGATCACCAGTTGAGGGGATTCCATCCACTCCTTCATTTGAGTGAAGGGGTGCCAGAGGGTCTGCTTGTCCAGCCTTTCGAGGTCCGTTTCGGTCCGGTCCGTGAGCGGCGAGTGGGTCATGAGATGAGGGTTCCGGGTCACCTGGGCGACGGGGAGTGCTTGCAGGGCCCGACGGACTTGACCAGACAGCGGAGGCTGCCGGGTGTTGGCGGGGCGTCGCCAGGCTCCCTCCCCGAACATTCTATACCCGCAGCGGTTCCCGTGGGGCCGGCCGGGTCAGGTCCGGGGCGGATGCAGCCTGCCGGCATAGACCAGGGTGTCATATTCGAAGGTGACCCTTCCTTCGACCTGCCACTCCTCGAAAATACGGTCCAGCGCCCGCATCAGGGACTGGTGGCCGGGGTGCCCGGCCAGCGGCGCGTAGGAGCAGGAGAGGGTGCGGCCGATGAGACCCTCCCGGTCGAAGACCTGGGAGTTGGCCAATGTCTTCCGTTGAAAGGCTTGCGGACCGAAGAACGCCTGCAACTGATCTCGGCCGACGTTCTCGTGGCGAACCCGGGCGTAGTCGGTGCCGTGGCGCAGCAGCAACTCTTCGTAGGCCCTCAGGAACCCCGTGCTCTCGGTCTTGCGCTGGTTCCAGACCAGGACCGCAAAGGCCGGTGGGGTGCCGATGCGGCGGAACTCCTCTCGGGCCCGGTCGATCGGGAACCAGTGAAAGGACTGGCCGGCGAGGACGAGATCCACCGACCGGTTGCCGAGGGTGGTGGCTTCGGCGCGCCCATCGATGCTGCGGAAGCCGGGGTAGCCCTTCAGGTGGGCTTCGGCCGTCCGTCGCATCTCGGGGTTGGGCTCGACACCCGCGACCGGGTAGCCCTGCCGCAGGAAGAGCTCGGCCAGCAGCCCCGTCCCCGACCCGACGTCGGCGACGCGGTGGCCAGGCTTCAGGGCCGACAACTCCCTCAGCCATGCGAGCAGGTCCTCGGGGTAGCCCGGGCGATACTTTCGATAGTATTCGACCCGCCCCAGAAAGCGTTCCGGAGCCTTGGCAGGGGAGGACAATGGGGGACTCGTTCAGAGATCGGACCCGGTCTGCGCGCCAGGCGCGGGCAGGCTTGGCAGATCGAGTGGGAGATCTTGCCGCATCACGGCCCGCCGGGCTTGCAACCGGGGCAACTCCGGGTCTGGTTTCCCATCCAGGAAGAGGTCTCCCGAGGTCGAGCCAGCGGGGGCATTGGATGGGTCCTTCGCACCCGAGGCCGGGGCGCCCGAGTTATCCTTGTCCCGCGATGGCGAGCCCGTGGGCGCAGGATCGTCCCGGAGTTTGCGCGGCACGTTGTAGACGGTCTTCATCTTCGGCGACACCAGAAACGCAAGGGCTGTGGGCAACCCCACGAACAAACCACCGAAAAGAGCCCATCCCCGGCCATTCAGATCCCACCCGGGCGCCAACCCGAGAAAAATCCCAGTGGAAGCCCCGGCAGTGATCAATCCCTCGTAGGGAGGCCGGTCAACCAGGATCTGGGACACCGCCGGCTTCCCGAGAGTGCGTGTTTGTCCGGGATTCAGCGTGACCGTGATGGATCCGGGCGTGGCCGAGTGGAAATGTCCCTTGACCTTCGTTTTCCCCTGAGGCGCCCGGTCCGTGTAGAGCACCACCGTGGTTTTGGTTCCGGGTTCGACGTTCTGCACCCTGGACCAGTCAGGCTTGACCTTGGCTTCTGCCGCAGGCGCCCAGCTCACAACCACCAGAAAGAACACAACCCCTACAGCCGTGCTCTTTCTGAACACCCCCCACGAGTTTGTATCTGTTTTCATCGTGTTATCCTCAAGCAGAAGGTTCCCACAACAGGGCCCTGCCGCCCTGCCGCCGATGACAGGGATCGAGTGCAACTCGAAGTCCTTTGGCAGCCTCCTACAGCCCGGACTCCCGGCCGATTTCCTTGATGCGTATATTGCGAAACTCGACCTTGGTCCCGTGTCCCAGGAAGCCGATATGGCCGCTCCGCCGGGCCACGCCGGGGTGTTTTTGCAGGACCTCGGGGTCGGTCACCGAGTCCAGGTCGAAGTCGACGATGACGGTCCCGTTCAGGGTCACCGTGATCTGCCGGCCCAGGGCGCGGATCTCCTCCCGGTTCCACTCTCCCGTCGGTTTCAGAAAGCCCCGCCTGGCCGGAGCCAGGTCATAGACCGACCCGTGATACTGGGTCGGGCGGAGCTTGTCCTTGTAGCGGGGCGAGTGGTTGTCGAGGACCTGGATTTCCAATCCCTGGTAGGCGGCATCCCCAACCAATGGAGAGCGGATGCCGACGCCGTTGTTGGAGCCCTCCTGCAGGCGAAACTCGAAGCGCAGGACGAAGTCGGCGTACTCCCGCTCGGTGAAGAGGTTGCCCCCGCCCTCGGCGGGACAGATCAACACCCCGCCCTCCACCAGGTAGCCCTGGCCCACCTTCCCCACCGGCTGCCAACCCTGAAGAGACTGGCCGTCAAAGAGGGGCACGAAGCCGGGCTCGGGGGCCGATGAACGACCGCAGGCCGTCCAGGCGGCCATCAGGAGGACAAGGGCGGTACGTTTCATGGAAAACTTTCGCCGGGGGCTTCAGGGATGGCGGCTATTCCTGAGACAGAACACCCGGCCTCTCGGGAATCTGGTGGTCCATCTCGACCGCCGGCTCTTCCACGTCGGGGCATCCCACCACCTTGGCCGGAACTCCGGTGACGGTGCAGTGGGGGGGAACATCGGCCAGGACCACGCTGCCGGCTCCGACCTTGGCGCCCTCGCCCACGTGCACGTTCCCCAGGATCTTGGCGCCGGCCCCGATCAGCACGCCACGATGGACCTTGGGATGCCGGTCTCCGCTCTCCTTGCCCGTTCCGCCCAGCGTCACCGCGTGCAGCATGGAGACCATGTCGTCGACCACGGCCGTCTCGCCGATGACCACGCCCGTGCCGTGGTCGATGAAGATTCCCTTGCCGATGCGGGCGGCCGGATGAATGTCGACCCCGAAGACTTCCGAAATCCGGTTCTGGAGCAGCAGCGCGAGCTGATGGCGCTCCTGCGTCCACAGCCAGTGGGCCACGCGGTAGGACTGGAGGGCATGGAACCCCTTGTAGTAGAGCAGAGGCTCGGCGTAGCTGTTGCAGGCGGGATCTCTGTCGCGGAAGGCCTTCAGGTCTTCCCGAAACGCGGCTCGAATGGACGCGCTGTCGGCCAGCGCCTCGTCGATGACGTCCCGGATCAGCATGGGAGACAGGCTGGGACTGGTCAGCTTGGCGGCCAGATGGAAGCTGAGCGTGTCCTCCAGGCTCTGGTGGTTGAGCACGGTGGAGTGCAGAAAGCTGGCCAGGATGGGTTCCCTGGCGGCCTCGTGCGAGACGTCTTGACGGATATCCCGCCAGACCGTGTCGCTGCCGGCAGCCTCTGGTTCGAGCAGGTTCATGTCCGGTTCCGGATGCAGGCCGGCAAGGGTTCCACTTGTTCCCTGGACCGCTGGTGTTCGAGTCATGTATTTAAGCGAAAAACCCAGTCGACGTCAATTCGGCCGGGCGGTGACGCAGGACTATCCCACGCACCCTCATTCCATGTGGAATTGTAGGGGCGCCCTTTGTGGACACGCAATGCGGCATTTACCGGGCGATCCGGAACAACCGGGCAACCACAAGGGTTGCCCCTACGTTGGGAGGCCGCGCGGGATGGGCCGGCCGGCGCGTGCCCCCTGGAGGAGCAAGAGTGATAGAAGGAGGCGCCCACCCGGGAGCGCGGGCGTCTCGCCCGCATGCACTCCCGTTGCGAACCGCTCCGTTTCCCTGCGATGGGGCAGCCGCCACCCCGCCGCCGGGAACCGCACGGGCCCGGCCGAAGCAGAGTCCTGGCGCCGCTGCCGGTCGAGCCGGGTCGAGGAGAGGGGTGAAGCTGTGCCAGTGTTGTGCGGGCGGGACGCCCGCGCTCCCGGGTGGGGGCTTCATTCCGTGACGTCGTCGCAGCATGGCAGGTCCATCGTTATTGGTGTCTATTCGTGTTCATTCGTGGTTCGCCTTTATTGACGATTGAGTGTTTCACCCTCATATGATCCGCACGGCCGGGCGGGGGCGCTGCTTGCCCGAAAAGACCCCTTGGGAGATGAATCCCGCCGCTATTCGGGGTACACTAGGACGGCAGACAGGATCCCTAGCCCCTCAACTCGCGAGGAGGAAGCGTTGAAGACGAGAATCCCCGGTGTCCGCAGCCTGGCTTGTCTGGGGGCTGCCTGGGCCTGCATGTCTGCGGTCCCGGCGCTGCCGCAGGGTTCGCCCGACACCTCCAAGGTAGAGGTGGTGAAGGCTTTCATGGGCGCCAGGACGCTGCGGCACAACGTCGAGGCCCGCAAGCTCATGACGGCCGGGTTGGAGAAGCGCTATCTTCGCGGCAAGCGTCTCTCCATCCGGGTGCGCAGCGGGCGGATCGCCGCCTTCAACTTCAGTCCCGCCGCCATATTCCCTCTGGGCAAGGACAAGTTCCAGGTCTCGGTGGAGAGCACCTGGGTCGACCTCAACAACCAGGTGAGCAGCCGGGTCAACGAGCAGATCCGGTTCGTCAGGATCAGGGGAGACTGGATGGCCGAAGACATCAAGTTCCTCAGGTCCGATCCCCGCCGGCCCATCATGCCCTTCAACGTGGCCAGCGAGAAGCGGGCCAAGTTCGCCATGATGGTGGCCAAGCGATTCATGAGGCACCTGATCGACCGCAACCTGGAAGCGGCCAGCCAACTGCTGACCCAGGGGTTTCAGAGCCGTTTCGAGAATCAGGGGGTGATGAGCGAATTCCTGCTGGGCTCGGAAGACCCGGCCTACGTCGCCTTCGAGGTCACCTCGCTGGTTCAGACCGAACCCGGTCGCATGACCATGGGGACCACCATTTTTCTGGCGGCCAGGGGCGAGACCGGGTTCGAACGGTTGGACGCCTCCTTGATCCTGCATCGAGGCAGCCTGGACTGGGTGGTGGACGGAGTGGAGTTCAAGGAAGGCTGAGACCTGCTTTCACCCTCGCCTGAATAGTCGCTATTTCTCGCTGAATTCCGTTTGCACGCTGGCCGAGAGGGTCTGGATCATGGCCTTGGCCTGGGCGGCGAACCTTCCCTCGGGCGCATGCAGCAGGTAGTTCTCGAAGGCCTCGACGGTGCCCGGGGCGGGAATCGTCTTGCCGTCAGGAGTGAAGGTGGCCGTGGCGACCAGGCCCATTCCGATCTGGTAGTGGGCGTTGGCGTGTTTCGGATCGGCTGCGACGGCCTTCTTGAAGGCTTCCAGGGCCTCGGCGTTCTTGCCGCTGTTGCTCAGCACCACGCCCAGGTTGTAGAAGGCCTGTCCGGCCCTGCCGGGGTCGAGTGCGGCCGCCTTCTCCATGGCCTCCACCGCCGGATCCGCATCACCCTTGTTGCCGTAGACCAGGCCCAGATTGAAGTAATACTCCGACTCCGACACGGGATCGGGTCTGTCGGCCAGCGCGGCAAGGGCGTTCTTGTAGGCCTCGATCGCCTGGTCGTACTTCCTCAGCCTCTGGTAGGAAATGGCCAGGTTGCCGTGAGCCACGTGCTGCTTGGGATCGATTTCGGCAGCCCTTCCAAAAGCCACCGAGGCGGCCTCGTAGTTCTTGGCCATGAAGAGCTTCCGCCCCTCGTCGAAGGCCGACTTCATGTTGGTGAACTTCTTTTCGGCGGCTTCCCGGCGCTGGCGCTCCCGCTCCATGGCCTCTCGTTCCTCGTCGCTCAACTGGGCCAGGGCCTGCTTTCTGATCTCGGCCAGGTCGAAGTCCAGGGTGTTCTCGTTTCCCAGCTTGATCCGGAACTCCTGGTAGTTGGCTACCGGCTGGTCGTTGATGGCCAGGGTCACCCTGTAGAATGCCGGGTAGAGTCCCCCGATGAAATAGCGCCCCTGCTTGTCGGTCTTGACCTGGTAGTTCTTTTCGACCTTGATTCGGCCCAGGGTAATCACGGCCCCCTCCAGGGGCTTTCCGTCCTCGCCGATGACCTCTCCGGAGAGGGAGCTCTGGGCCGACAGGGCGGCCGGCGACAACAGGGATGCCACGGCCAGGATGGCCAAGGCCGGTAGGGCGCGACTCTTCGTGTTCATGGAAACCTCCAGCGACGGATTCTGCGGGCTTTTCCCTTTTGGATGAACTCTACCGCAAAAAAGTCCCTTGGGCTAGGTTTTGTCCGCGTTGAGATAGGGGGTGGGGTCCTCCACGCCGGCTTCCCGGAATCCCCTTCTTCGCAGGGCGCAACTGTCGCAACGCCCGCAGGCGACGTCTCCCTCCCGATAACAGGACCAGGTCAGGTGGAGGGGAGCGCCCAGCCCGAGTCCGGCGGCTACGATTTCACGCTTCTTCATCCGGATGACCGGTGTCAGGACTTGCAGGCGAGTCTCGGGGCGGGTGCCGGCCTCGATCAGGCGGTTGAAGGCCCGGTAGTATTGGGGGCGGCAGTCCGGGTAGCCCGAGCTGTCCTCGAAGACGGCCCCGATGTAAATGGAGCGGGCGCCCAGCACCTCGCCCCAGGAAGTCGCAATGGAGAGAAAGTGGGCGTTGCGGAAGGGCACGTAGCTGCTGGGAATCTCCCGGCGCTCCAGGTCGGGCTCTTCGACCGCCAGGGCGGTGTCGGTCAGGCTGGACCCTCCGATCCGGCCCAGATGGGGAAGCTCGCAAACCAGCGTTCGCTCCGTCCCGTAGTATTCGGCGATGCGATGAAAGGCCCGCAACTCCTGGCGGGCGGTGCGCTGCCCGTAGGAGACGTGGAGGAAGGCCGCCTGGTGCTGCTGCAGAGCCATGGCCGCGCAGACGCAACTGTCCATGCCCCCGCTCACCAGCACCACTGCCAGTTCTCTCTTCATGGTTCGGCCCCTGGGGAGCCCGGACCGGCTACTTCAGCACGCGCAGCCGGAAGGACATGACCTTTCCGCGGATCAGGGTGCAGAGGTACTGCTCCCAGAACTTTCTCAGGAAGCGGAAGCGGGGGCTCCGATTCTGCAGGTTGATCAGGACCTCGAAGCCCAGCCAGCGGTAGAGCTTGAGCAGCTTGACCTCGGAGTATTCCACGGCAAAGCGGGCCTTCGAATAGTAGTTGGTCCGGGATGCCGGTTCGAAGTGCTCGAAGGAGCGGCTGTTGAGGTGCCAGCGGTGGGAGGGGTCCTGCCAGGAGGAGGCGTCGGTGTAGTGGGGCGTCACCACCTCCACCAGGGCTCCCGGGCGGGCGATGCGGTGGACCTCCTCCATGGTGCGAACGATGGACTGGATGTGCTCCACCACGTGAGACATCCGAACGTGGTCGAAGGAGTCGGAGGGAAAGGGATAGGGAAAGCGGTCCAGGTCGTGGACCACGTCCACCCCCTCCAGGGGCGCCACGTCCAGGCCGATGCTTCCGGGAAGCTTGAAGCGGCCGCAACCGATGTCAAGGCTCTTTCGGCTCAAAGTCGCTATCCTTCAGGCATTGTGGTCTGACCAGGGCACCCTGCCCCTGCTCCCGTCAGCGGAATTGTAGTCGATGTCCAAGACGGGTCGCACCCCTATTCATGCGGTATACTGAGGCAAGTCCGGAGATCTTCCACAGGCGATTCCCGTGAGCCAGCCAACCGTTGCCATTATCGGCCGCCCCAACGTCGGCAAGTCCACCCTGTTCAACAGAATCTGCCGGCAGAGGCGTTCCCTGGTGGGCAACGAGCCCGGCATGACCCGAGACCGGGTGGTTGCCGGGGCCGAGTGGGGCGCACGCCAGTTCGAGATCATCGATACCGGAGGCATGGTCCCGGGCGATCGGGATCCGATGCCGGGATTCATTTTCGAGCAGGCCGAGACCGCCATCCGCAAGGCGCAGGTCCTGGTGCTGGTGGTGGACGGGCGCGCCGGGCTCACTCCCCTCGACCAATCCCTGGGAAAGCTGCTGATCGAATGCTCCAAACCGGTGGTGGTGGCCGTCAACAAGTGCGACAGCGCCGCCCAGTCGCTCCATGCCGCGGAATTCTCCGCGCTGGGTCTGAGTGAGGTCATCCCCCTGTCGGCGGCCCACGGCTTGAACGTGGGCGACCTCCTGGACCAGGTGGTCCGACACCTCCCCAGGGGCGGCCGAACCAAGCGCTTGCCGCCCGGCGAGACTCGGGTCGCTATCGTGGGCAAGCCCAACGTGGGCAAATCGACGCTGCTGAACCGCATCCTGGGAGAAGACCGCACCATCGTGTCCCCGATTCCGGGGACCACCCGCGACGCCATCGATTCCCGAGCCACCCGCAACGGCAGGGTCTATCGGTTCATGGACACGGCCGGCATCCGCAAGAAGCGCCAGACTTTTCTCCAGGCGGAAAAGCTCAGCGTCATGATGGCGCGCAAGAGCGTGCAGCGGGCCGACGTGGCCCTGGTCATGATGGATGCCACCGAAGAGCCCTCGTCGCTGGATTCCGCCATCGCCGGATACGTGCAGGAGGTGGGAGCCTCGGCCATCCTGGTGGTCAACAAATGGGACCTGATGCAAAAGGACAGTGGTACCATGGTGGCCTTCGAGAAACGGGTGCGCTCCCGGGTGCGGTTCCTGGCCTACGCTCCCATGGTGTTCGTTTCGGCCGCCACCGGCCGGCGCGTGCCCAAGCTCATCTCGCTGATCGATGAGGTCTACAAGGCCCGGCGCACCCGGATCGGAACCGGGGAGTTGAATGCGTTCCTGCAGCGCGAGGCCCTGCGGGACACGGCCGTGCCCTTCAGCCGGCAGGTCAAGGTGCAATACATGACCCAGGTGCACGATTCTCCGCCGACCTTTGTGCTCTTCACGGCTCGAAAGTCGCCGCTTCACCCCTCCGTTCAACGATACCTGGTCAACCGGATCAGGGAGCGCTTCGGGTTTGTGGGCACTCCGGTCGTATTGAAGCACAAGCTGGAGAGGAAGGCGGGCTAGCCGTTTCGGATAGAGCGAGTAGGGGACGCAGCGCTGCGCCCCATGCCGGTTTTGTTTTCAAGAGCGTAACCATGCAGCATCGCGCAGGCCCGAAAGGACTGTCGGCCCGATCATGGCGGAACGATCTCTGAAGCTCGTGAATCGCCAGCGAGGAAGCGCGGATTCCGAGGCTCCGGTCGAAATTCCCGACAAGTTGTTCTTCAGTATCGGCGAAGTGTGCAAGCTGGTGAAGGTGGAGCCCTACGTCCTGCGCTTCTGGGAATCGGAGTTTCCGCGCCTCAAACCCGGCAAGGGCCCCAGCGGCCGCCGCATGTACCGCAAGCGGGACATCAAGACGGTTCTGACCATCAAGCATCTCCTCTACGACCAGGGGTTCACCATCGCGGGAGCCCGCAAGGCCCTCGCGGCCGGAGCGGCTGCCGGAGGGCCGCGCCAGGGCGACCGGGAGTCCTCTCAGGAGTCGGGAAGACCGCCTTCGGAGTCGCCGCCGGCCCCATCCGAAGATGCCGCCGAGAGGGTCCGCACCCTCGAGGCGGAGCTCCGCGCCATCTTGACAATCCTGAATCGAAGGTGTTAGATTCCGAGTCGGTTTCGGGACGTAGCGCAGCCAGGTAGCGCACACGCTTGGGGTGCGTGGGGTCGGAGGTTCAAATCCTCTCGTCCCGACCATTTTTCGTCAGAGTCCATCATTGGCTGCAATCCTGCTTACCAACGACGACGGGGTCCACTCCGCAGGAATCACCTCGCTGGCTCGCTCTCTTTCCCACCTGGGACAGGTCATTACCGTGGCGCCCGACCGGGAGAAGAGCGCCTCCAGCCAGGCCCTGACCTTGTGGCGACCCATCCGTTACGACCGGATTGGAGTGGATCGCTACTCGGTGGAGGGAACACCGGCGGACTGCGTGATCATGGCCCTGAACCACATCCTCCCGAGCCGGCCGGATCTGGTGATCTCCGGGATCAACCGGGGCGCCAACCTGGGCCATGACATCGCCCATTCGGGCACGGTGGCGGGGGCCATGGAAGCCGCCAGGCACGGGATTCAGGCGGCAGCCGTCTCATTGGCGAGGCGAGTGGACATGGACTTTGAAGAGGCGGCCCGGTTCACGGCCCACCTGGCCGGCCAGATGCTGAACAAGCCGCTTCCGCCGGGTTTCGTCCTGAACGTCAACGTTCCCGCCGGAGAATGGCGGGAAGCGCGGGTGACTCGCCAGGACACCTGCCGCATCGGCAACCTGATCGTGGAAAGCCGCGACCCTCGGGGCCGGAAATACTTCTGGCTGGATCAGGAGATGGAGCCCCGGGACCTGCCTTCCGACGGAGACTCCGACACCGCGGCCGTCCGCTCCGGCTGCGTTTCCATCACGCCGCTCAAGCTCGACCAGACCGCCCTGGAGTTGAGTTCCGAGTTGAAGTCCTGGGCGGAATTCCTTTCACCGGCAGCTTGCCGCTGATTCAATGACGGGGCGTGGCTCAGCCTGGTAGAGCACCTGGTTCGGGACCAGGGGGTCGGAGGTTCAAATCCTCTCGCCCCGACCATTTGAATCGGTGGAGCGGCGCTGAACTTCAATCCTCCGACAGCCGGCCGTAGCGAGGGCACCCATGGCCGATCTCTCCCTGGCTCCTCTGCAAGCGGTTGAAGCCTCGACCAGAGACCATGCCGTCCTGTCCCGACAACTGCAGGCGGAGGGGTACCTGTTCGTTCGGGGGCTGATCGATCCGGGAAAGGTCGGTCGGGCGCGCTCGGATATCGGGCAACTCCTCATCCGGCAGGGTTTCGCCCTCGACGATCCGCGACAGGAGTTGAAGTGGTCGGGCAGGATGCCGGAATCCACCGAGCTGACTCCCAGCGGTCCCATCGGCCGCAGGATCGGCGACCTGTCTTCGCTGACCGAGGTGATCCATGACCGGGAGCTCTTCGGGTTCCTGGGAGCGCTGTTCGACGGCGAGGTCTTCAGTTGGGTCGAGAACGCCGACCGCGTGCGGATCATCTTCCAGGATCTCGCGCCCGCCAAGACCCGAGGGCAGCACTTCGACTACGTCACTCCGGCCCACCAGGACGGCTACCATTTTCGGGTGTCGTTCGTGACCTGCTGGGTAGCCCTGATGGACATCGACCTCACCACCGGCGGGCTGGCGCTCTGCAAGGGGTCCCATCGAAAGGGAGTCCATCAGCACTGGTACCGGGGAGCCCACTACCTGGGGATCCCGCAGAGCCCCGGCCAGGCCCGGGAGATGGCGCGCATGGGAGCCGCCCCGGTGGCCGGCGAGTCGGCCCCCGACGACTCGCCCAAGACCTGGCTGCGGTCCGACTACCAGGCCGGCGACGTGCTGATCTTCCACCCCCACATGGTCCACTGCGGACTCCCCAACCGGTCGCCGCAACTACGGGTCTCGGCCGACTTTCGCTACCAGCGCCGGGGCGATCCCACCGTCTGGCAATCCGGCTGCCGCCTCTTCGAATGCCACAAATTCCTGGATGAAGCCCGCGCCTGCCTGGAGGCGATGGGCATCGAGCAGGGCCTGGCCGACCGGGCCTGGGAACTGATGCGCCGCTCCGGGCCCAGTCCGGAGATGGACCTCCCTGCCCAGGCGCGCCAGATGGTGGACCGGGTGGCGTGACAGGCCGCCTGCCTGTTTCCCTCGTTGATCCCGGTCTTTCCCCAGAAGGAGAGGTTCCTTCCATGAAGCAAGCATCTGTCTCCTCACTGGCTCTCCTGGTCTCTGTCGTTTTCCTTCCCGCCATCATCCTGGCCGAGGAAGGCATGTGGAGGCCCGGGCAGCTCCCGGCTCTGGCAGACAAGCTGAAAGCCCTGGATCCCGAGGTGGACGCAACAGCGCTGTCGGACCTGACCGGCCACCCCATGAACGCGGTGATCTGGCTGGGCGGCTGCACGGCCTCCTTCGTCTCGCCCCAGGGGCTGGTGATCACCAACCACCACTGCGCTTACGGCTCCATTCAGCACAACTCCAGCGAGGCGCGGAACCTGCTGGAGAAGGGCTTTCTGGCGGCCGGCCGGGCTCAGGAGCTTCCCGCGGCTCCGGGCAGCCGTGTCCTGGTGACGGTGGCGGTGGAGAACGTCACCCGGCCGGTGCTGGCGGCGGTTCCCGACGGAGCCGCCCCCCGGGAACGCTACCAGGCCATCGAAGACCGGCAGAAGGCCCTGGTGGCCGAGTGCGAGCAGGACTTGGGGCATCGATGCCGGGTGACCGCCTACTCCGGCGGGCTGGAATACGAGTTGATCAAGCAGTTGGAGATCCGGGACGTTCGCCTGGTCCATGCGCCGGCCCTTTCCATCGGCAAGTACGGGGGGGATATCGACAACTGGATGTGGCCCCGCCATACCGGGGACTACGCCTTCTATCGCGCCTACGTGGGCCCGGACGGAAAGCCGGCGGACCCTGCGGAGGAGAACGTTCCCTATCGACCCCGCCATCACCTGAGAGTCTCCCCCCGGGGCGTCGACACCGGAGACCTGGTGCTGGTGGCGGGCTATCCGGGGAGCACCGACCGTTACCGCCTGGCCGGCGAGGTGGAGGGGGTCATCCAGTGGGACTACCCCCGCCGCATCGAGGCCTTCCGGCAGTGGCGCGACATCATCGAACGCGCGGTGGCCGGCCGGGAAGAAAAGGCCCTCAAGGTTGCGTCGCTGCAGGCCAGCCTGAACAACGTCATCAAGAACTACCGGGGAATGCTGGAGGGCTTCGCCAAGAGCGACATCCTGGAACGAAAACGGGCCTTGGAGCGGGATTTGCAGGCCTGGATCGAAGCCGGCCCGGCCTCGCGGTCCGGGCTGAAGACCGCCGCTGCCGATCTGGGGAAACTGGTGGCCGAGTCCCAGTCCGGCCGAGAGGCGGCCCTCTACTACGATTTTCTCGGAGGCCGGTCGGCGCTGCTGAGAGCCGCCCGCAGGCTTTACCGGCTCAGCCGCGAGCGCCAGAAACCCGACGGGCAGCGGGAGCCCGGCTACCAGGAACGCGACTTGGCCCGCATCCGAGAGCGGCTGAAGCGCATCGATCGGACCTTCGACCCGGAGGTGGACCGCGCCTGCTGGCGCCGGTTCGTGCTGAACTACGCCAGGCTTCCGGCCGAGCAGCACGTCCGGGCCTTCGACGACTGGTTCGGGATCCGGCCGGACGGGTTGGAGGAAGCCGAGCTGGACCGGCGCCTGGACGAGATGTACGGGCAGACCCGCCTGGGAGATCTTGAAACCCGGCTTTCCTGGATGAAGGCGGCGCCCCGGGACTTCGAGGCCAGCCGGGATCCCTTCATCCGGATGGCCGTCAGCCTCTACCATAGCGACATGGAACGGGAGGAGCGCGACAAGGAGCTTCAGGGACGATTCGACCAGGCGCGGCCGCGATTCATGGAGGCCCTGATCGCCTACAACCAGAGCCGGGGCAAGGCCGTCTATCCCGACGCCAACTCGACCCTCAGAGTCACCTACGGCACGGTCAAGGGGTACTCGGCCAGGGATGGAATCCGCTATCTCCCCTTCACCACGCTGCGCGGCATCCTGGAGAAAGACACGGGACAAGAACCTTTCAATGCCCCCCTCGGTCAGCTCGAGCTGATTCGCGGCCGGGAATTCGGCAGTTACTACGTAAAAGCGCTGGATTCGGTGCCCGTGAATTTTCTGAGCACGCTGGACGCGACCGGAGGCAACTCGGGCTCCCCCACCTTGAACGGACGCGGCGAACTGGTGGGGCTGCTGTTCGACGGCAACTGGGAGAGCATCGTTGCCGACTGGGATTTCATTCCGGCCATCACCCGCTCCATTCACGTGGACATCCGCTACGCCCTCTGGATCATGGAGCACCTGGACGACGCCCACCACATTCTGACCGAGATGGGGGTGAAGGCCGAGTCCGCAAGATAGTTGAGTTCAGCCGATAGCATCCTTATTGCCATCGGAGCAATGGATGTTCTGGAATGTCAGTTCTGTTTTCGTTGGAGAATGCTTGAACTCGAACGCCGTCATCAAAGTGAAATCGTAATAAACAAGTCCGTGCGTACTTGTACCCTGTTGTCGGACGACGCTGGTTGGGGAACGGAGGAACGATGCAGATTCCTGAGCTTGCCAAGGTTCTAAACCGAGACTCAGTTGATTTCGAGATTGGGAGTCTTCAGAAGATAAGGGTGCGCCTGCGCAGCCTGAAGCGTGCACCGTGCAAAGGTATATTCAAGCGTGGCCAAACTATCCACGACCGCTACGCCTTTCATGCCGGAGGAAGACAGGAGCTACAGTTCAACATCGGTTTAGAGTGGCGCGACGGTGTCAAAATGATTCGATATGGGGTCGCTTTTTCGCTTCAGTTGAGTCAAACACTTCCAACGCTCGATCCTTTTGAGACGAAGATCCTGCGATTCAATGACTATTTGAACGGCCACTCGGAGGATTTTCCGGGTTTCTTGATGTGGCACTACCACGACAACCGGGAATATCCAAGCGAGGACCGTCCGGTTGGTCCAATCACCGACGCTTTGTTCAAAGAACACACCTTCATCATGATGGGCAAGAGAGTTGCGGAAAATGCGGTAGACCTTGGGGATATTCTTGCTGCCTTCGATAGTCTGCTCCCACTTTTTATCTATGTAGAGAGCGTCGAACAGGATCCGTCGTTCCCTACGAGATCGGACTTCACGCCGGGGTGCCCGAGTTTTGTCGAAAGCACCAGCGCCAGCCATACGGCACGCACGGTAGATGTGGCGTTACGGCATAAAACGCTCCAAATTGAGTTGTATAAGCATCTGTGCCAGGAAGCTGGATGCAACAATGTCCGAGTGGAGCGTCGTCTTGCCCTCGGCGTCTATGTGGACGCTTCTGTCCAATGCAACGGAGAGGAATCGTTTTATGAGGTTAAGGTTGCCGCAACCGTTCGGTCGTGCGTGCGTGCCGCGCTGGGCCAACTGATCGAGTATTCCTACTGGCCCTCCGCCAATCGCGCAAGCGAGATCGTTGTTGTCGGTGAAGCCGCGTTGGACACGGACAGCAAGGCGTATTTGCGCTTCTTGCGTGAACGATTCGGCTTGCCGCTCTGGTATCGACGCATCGACCTCAGTCGCAATGTTCTCGAAAACAAGTCGTGACCCGAACGTTCGACTGTGTATTGAAACAGGGCTTTTCAGCATCAGTTCCTGTTCCACGATCACGTTGGACTTGAGTCCCGGTCCCGGTTCGTAATCCGATGATTTTGCCCGTCCGACCCTGGCCGGTAGCCTCCTTGGGTGACGGCGTGGTCACGGGGTTGCAAGGCGAAAGCGGCGATTGCCGCCGCCTCAGCGGGCCGTCTGCCCGCGTCTCAGGGGGGGCTGGGGTTTGGTGGGTTCGTTTGGATAGAGGTGGCCCACCTGGTCGGCGTAGCCGTTGAAGATGAGGGTGGGACGGCGAGGTCCCCGGCGCGGCGCCGCATTGGCCACCAGCATGTAGTCCCATTCCTGGGACCATCGGGGATGGGGAACGTTGGGGTTCACGTTGCTGAGGTAGCCGTATTCGTGCTGGTAGGGCTTGGCCGACCAGAAGGTTCCCGGCTGCTTGGCGACCAGCTCGATCTTCACGATGGACTTGGGTGACTTGTAGCCGTATTTCCAGGGCGCGATGATGCGCACGGGCGCCCCGTGCTGCTTGAGCAGCGGCTTGCCGTAGACGCCGGTCACCGCCAGGGTCAGGTCGTTCATGGCCTCGTCCAGGCGCAGGGCCTCGTAATAGGGCCAGGGGTAGTGCTTCTGTCCAAGCCCCGGCATCTGGTCGGGCCGGTGGGCGGTAACGAAGCGGACGTGCCGGGCCTGGCCGGTGGGCTGAACGGCCTCGAGCAGCTTGCTCAGGGGGAATCCCGTCCAGGGGATGTTCATGGCCCAGGTCTCCACGCAGCGGAAGCGGTAGACCCGCTCTTCCTGCTCGAATCCGAACAGGTCGTCCAGGTCGAAGGTGCGGGGCTTGTGACACTCACCGCCCACCTCCACCTTCCAGGGCTCCACTTCAAACCTGCCGGTGTATTGCCAGACCGGCCCCCCGCGATTGGGCAGAAACTCGTAGAAATTGTTGTGCGTCGCCGCCACCAGGCGGTCGGTCAGTTCGAGGTTCGGGGGATCGAAACGGTCGTTGCGCTTGGCCGGAAACACCTTCGGCCGTTCGAAGGGGACAGCCAGGGGGCCGCCTTCGGGAGGAGGCGGTGGCGGCTGGGCGCAGCCGAGGGAAGGATACAGGCAGGCGCCGGCCCCCGCCAGCACGGCCGTCTGTACGAACCTGCGGCGGTTCAGGAACACCGATTCCTCGGTTGGTTCCAAGCGCGGAAGCTGAAGGCCCTTGCTCACTGTCCACCCTCCAATGGTTGCCGGTTGGAGTACGGGGCGTCCGACCGGCGGCTGCTACCGCTCCTCCGGCGAGTACGAAATCAGGGGAAGCCGCTTCCCCTGATTGAATCTTAGCACGGGAGACAGAAGAAAATGACGCCAACTGACCGATTCACCGACGCCGGGGCTGTCGAGACCCTTCCCCCTCCCGGGGACTTCCTGGGGCGTCTTCGACAGGTCGGGCCATCCCTGATCCTGACCGCCGGGATCGTCGGCTCGGGCGAGCTGATCGTCACCACCACGCTGGGAGCCAGGCTGGGCTTTGCGGCGCTGTGGCTGATCCTGTTGAGCTGTGTCTCCAAGGTGGTCCTGCAGGTGGAGATCGGACGCTACGCCATCTCCTCGGGAGACTCCTCGCTCAGGTCGGTGGACCGGATTCCGGGTCCGCGCTGGCGAGCTTCCTGGGTGGTCTGGGGCTGGCTCTTCAGCACCCTGATCTCCGCCAGTCTGGTGGGGGGGATCGTCGTTGGCGTGGCTCAATGCCTCCACCTGATCCTTCCGCACCTGAGTGTCACTGCCTGGGGAGTCATCGCCTGCCTGGTGACGCTGGGGATCCTGCTCAGCGGCGGCTACAGCGTGGTCGAGCGCGGAGCCATGCTGATGGTGGGGGCTTTCAGCCTGACCACGGTGGTGGCGGCGGGGGCCCTGCAGTGGTCGGACCACGCCCTGTCCGCCGGAAACGTCTGGGAGGGTCTGACCTTTCAACTGCCGGCTCAGGGGGGCTTGGCCCTGGCCTTTGCCCTGTTCGGGCTGACCGGGGTGGGCACCTCCGATCTGTTCGCCTATCCCAACTGGTGCCTGGAGAAAGGATACGCCCGCCATATCGGACCCCGCAACGGCCGGCCGGACTGGAACGAGCGGGCGCGGGGCTGGATCCGGGTGATGCAACTGGACGCCCTGCTGGCCATGGGCATCTACACCGCCATCACGGTTGCCTTCTACCTGCTGGGAGCCGCCGTCCTGCACGGCCAGGGCCTGGTGCCCGAGGGCGGCGAGATGATCGCTACCCTTTCCAGGACCTTCATCGGCATTTTCGGCCCCTGGGGCTACTTCGTATTTCTTGCCGGGGCCCTGGTCACGCTCTACTCCACCCTGTTCGCCTCGGTGGCGGCCAACGCCATCATGGGACTGGACTGCCTGACCGTCTTCGGCTTCCTTTCGCGTAGCCGGCCGCGGCAGCGGGTCCGCTGGCGAAGAGGCCTGCAGGTCTTCTGGGCGGCGGTCTTCGTCACCATCTTCCTGGCATGTCCGGAACAGCCGGTCCAGCTCATCATTGTGGGCGGCGTGGTGCAGACCGGCATGCTGCCCGTGATTGCCTGCTCCATCCTCTACCTGCGCTTCCGCCGGCTGGATCGCGGGATCGGTCCCTCCGCCTGGGTCGACGGGCTGCTGTGGCTTTCCGCCGGACTCACGCTCTGCGTGGCCGCCTATACGCTGCTGGGACACCTGGGTGGCTGAGGAAGGGTGGAGCGCGGTGATTCGTCCGGCGTTCAGGAACTGGCGGGTGGTTTTTGGGACTCTCCCATGGCTTCCCGTCCGGCCGAGGTCAACAGGACGGCCCGGCCCAGCACATTGCCGGCCCGGAGGTCCGCCATGGCCCGGTTGATCTCCTCCAGCGGAAAGGGGTGGGTGACCAGGGGTTTCAACCGGTTCTCCGCCAACAGTCGGACCGCGCCTACCAGGTCCTGCAGGCGGCCGCAACGGGTGCCGACGATCTCCAGCTCGTTCTGAGCCAGCCGCTTTCCGTTCAGTCCGTAGGTCTCGGGCGTGTAGCCGACCACGGTGAGGCGCCCCCCGGGGCGAAGCACGTCCACACCGGCCGCCAGGGTCTGCTCCACCCCGACGCAGTCGATCACGCCGTCGGCCCCCTCGCCCCGGGTGAACTCCCGGACGGCCTCCCGGACGTTGCTCCGGGTGGAGTCGATGGCGAGATCGGCGCCCATCTGAAGGGCGAAATCGGTCTTTTCCGCCACCCGGTCCACGGCCAGGACGCCGGCGCCGGCCAGCTTGGCGATCTGAATGGCCGAGAGACCCACGCCCCCGGCTCCGAAGATGACGATGCGGTCGTTCAGCCCCACGCCGGCCCGGTCCACGGCGTGCAGGGCCGTGATGCGGGCATCGGCCAGCACGGCCGCTTCCGGCCAGGGGATGTTGTCGGGCAGCGGGACCAGTTGTCGGGCCGGAATGGCCAAATATTCGGCGTGGCCTCCCCGGTCCTTGGCTCCCAGGACCCCCGTCATGTGGGGACAGAGTTGTTCGCGGTGGGTCCGGCACAGGCGGCAGCGGCCGCAGGTGGAGAAGTTGTAGACCACCACCCGGTCGCCCGGCTTCACCCGGGTGACCCGCCCTCCCACCTCGGCGACCACGCCGGCCACTTCATGGCCCAGGATGGCGGGGAGCTCGGGGCTGTAGCCGAAGCCGTCCACGATCTTCAGGTCGGTGCCGTCGGTGCCGCAGGCCATCACCTGGATCAGGGCTTCTTCGTCCCCGAAAGCAGGCCGGGGCCTCTCCTCGATCACCAGAGGCCGGCCCAGTTGCTTGAGAACGGCGGCGAGCATGGCGTGTGCCTTGATACAGTCTGATATCAGTTGCAGGGTGAACGGATATCCTGGCTTTGTTTTGGTTCCCTTTATTGAACGGGAAGAAGACGAGAACGAACCTGTCCTTCGGCTACGCTCAGGATAGCTCCTTTTTTCAGGAGGCTTTCGTACTCGGCGATGGTGTCCTTCAAGTAAAGATTTACGCGATCAGGTTGCATGTTGCGGAGTCGAAACACGACAACACTGGGCAATCCGGCTCCACCTGCCGAGACAAGCTCGCCGAAGTCCAGGTCATGGGTGATAAGAATACGCTTCTCGTGCCGCGCCTTTTCCAGAATTTCCGGGTCCGGAAGGCTATGAAGGCCCTGCTCATTCAAATGCACGGCGTCGTGTCCCTGACTTGCGAGAAACGCCACCGTTTTCGGAGAGATTCCCATATCTGCCAGAAACCTCACGCCGGCTCCCGCTCCAATGGATGGACAGATTCTTCGGCTAGCAAGGCAGCGTATCGTAGTGCCTGGCCGATGTCTTCCCGTTCGAGGTAGGGATAGGCTTCTACAATCTCCTCCGTAGACATCCCATTGGCAACGAGGTTAAGCACAAGAGAGACTGTGACACGCATTCCTCTGATGCACGCCCTCCCGCCCATCACCTTTGGATCGAAGGTTATTCGCTGAAGTCCCAACATCAGTCATCTCCTGAACAGCACTCTCGAGTCGCCGAGTCTGTTCGGATACGCAGGGGGTGGGGACAGGCATGGTCAAACGCGGGGTTTGAGTTGCCGTCAGAATCGTTACAGGAATTTTACCTCATTGCGATAGTATTGGGTTTTTCTTATTCCAACAGGGAGGAGCGACACCAGTGAAACTTGGATCGGGTCAGTTGACGTTTGAAGAGGCGGAGGGGTGGGCCAGACTTCCCGAGGGGTGGGACCTGGGAGAGGTCCCCGGGATCGCGGTGGACTCAAGGGACCGCGTCTACGCATTCTGCCGCGCCGAGAATCCGGTGGTGATCTTCGACCGGGACGGCAGCTATCTGGACTCCTGGGGCAAGGGTCTCTTCACGAGGCCCCACATGATCTTCATCGGTCCCGACGACTCCGTGTACTGCGTGGACGACGACGGGCACCGCGTGCACAAGTTCACGACGGAGGGAGAGCTGCTGATGACTCTGGCGCCCACCGACGGCGTGGCCGACACCGGCTACAACGGCACCGACGTCCAGTCCATCCTGCGTTCGGGTCCCCCGTTCAACACCCCCACCGACGTGGCCCTGGCTCCCGACGGAAACCTGTTCGTCTCCGACGGATACGGCAATGCCCGGATTCACAAGTTCAGCCCCGACGGCCAACTGCTGCTCTCCTGGGGAGACCCCGGAGACGGCCCCTCGCAGTTCAGACAGCCTCACGGCGTCTACGTGGATCCGGAGGGGAAGGTCTACGTGGCCGACCGCCAGAACTGCCGCATCCAGATCTTCTCGCCCGATGGAGAATTCCTGCACCAGTGGACCGAAGTGTGGTGGCCCAACGACTTGTGCCAGGATCGGGAGCAGAACTTCTGCGTGGCCGAGATCGGGGGCATCTTCATGTATGGCCGCGAGGCCCGGCTGGACAAGCCCGCCGCCCGCATGACCGTCAGGGCCGCTGACGGCAGCATCCTGGCCGAGTGGTGCGACGAGGACCCCTACGGCACAGGACGCTTCTTCTCTCCCCATTCGGTGGCGGTCGATTCCCACGGGGACATCTACGTCGGTCAGGTCACCTTCTCCTACACCAAACGCCAAGCCCCGCCCGGCTCCAAGGTGCTGCGCAAGTACGTGAGGCAGTGACCACCGACACCCTCGACACCCATGCCACCATCAGGGAACTTGAGGCCGCCGGCATGGACTCCAGGCAGGCTGAGGCGGTAGTTGCCGCCCTCAGCCGCTCGGTTGCCGAGCTTGCCACCAAGGACGACGTCAAGGCAGGGGTCAGCGACCTCAGGGCAGAGTTCGCCGACCTCAAGTCCGAAGTCTTTCTGGCCTTGTGGATTCAGGGACCGGTTCTTGTCGGCATCCAGTTGGCCATCGTCGGATGGCTCTTTGTCGCTATCCGGTTTTTGGACTGACGGTCGACACCAATAGTAGCCCATTGAACTCTACGCTAAGTACACCGATTCATAAGTATGGCTACGTATATTAGGCGGCCATGTCGAGTCGCGCAAGGAGGTCGCGAAGGTGGTTTCTGGTGAACTTCCATTGGAACGGCTGAGCCAAGCGTTGGTAATGACGTTCGAACTGTTGCAGGCACCGGGAGAGAGCCGACAGGGAGGGAAAGTCATTGGGGGTAAGAACCTTGCGCTGGACGATGGAGAAATAGATTTCGACTTGATTGAGCCAACTGGCGTGGATGGGAGCATGAATCAGGCGTAAGTTGGGATAACGCCCCTGCAAGCGTTGAATCGAAGCCGGACCCCGGTGACAGGTGCCGTTGTCAACGATCCAAAAGACCCGACGGGCATGGCGGTAGGGGTCCTGATTCATGACCTGTCGAACCAAGCGGTCGAAGGTGACAATGGTGCTGCGGGCTTCGCAACGGCCGTAGATCTTGGCTCGGTGGACATCCCAGGCGGCCAGATAGGCCCAGGCTCCGAGGCGGCGATACTCATGCTCGATCTTGAGAGGCGAGTGGGGCCGGGGAGGCAGAGAGGGGTGGCAACGCTGGCGGGCCTGGATGGAGGTTTTCTCGTCGGCGCACACGACGAACTCATCCGGGCGGAGAGGCTGACCCTCCCAAACGCCTTGGTAGAGATCGAGCAGGCGGCTGGCCTTGGCGAAAAAGTCTGGATCGCGGGGAAACAGCCAGCAACGATGCTGCCAAGGCCGGATGGCATCCTCATGGAGCCAGCGCCAGATGGTGGTCCCGCTGATGGAAGCTACCAGTCCCGATTGACAGACCTGTCGGGCCAGATCGTGGTGGCTCCAACGCGAGAGGGGAACGCCCTGGCGGGCAGGCAACTCGCAGGCCAGGGCCTTAACCTGAACAACGATCTCTGGGGGGAAAAGCTCGGGGGCGGCCCGAGCGATTGAGATCCTCCAGAGCGCCCAAGCGCTGTTGAAAGAAACGCTTGCGCCATTTACTGACGACATCCCGTCCGACACGCAGGTGCTGAGCGATTTGGTGATTGGACAGTCCTTGGGCAGCCAGCAAGATCATCTGAGCGCGTTGAACCTGAAAATACGGCAACGTATACTTATGGGCTCGTCTGTGAAGCTCTTTGGCCTCGGACTGGCTCAATCGAATCTGATAGGGGCTTTTGCGAGGCATTCTGGACTCCTCCCGGCTGTCCAGTATACCTCAATTATCCTTCGAAAGACCGGCAATAATACGTATTAGTATTTATGTTATAGTGTACTAAGGCTGCCGCTATTGTCAGAGAATGGAACCGGAGGCAACGGGTGGACATAGAGACATTTGTAGAGAGAGGACTACGTCACGCATTGACTGACAGAGACTGGGCGCACATCGAACTACAAGCTCTTGATGTCGAAGCGCAACTACTTGCAATTAAGAGTCTGATTCGTCGCAACCAGCAAGCGGATGAGGATTTGGATCAGAAAATTGACAATCTCCGTAGACAAGATCAAGGAAGGACCGGCTTTTGGGTAGATGAAATCTACCAATCATTTTTTCAGGAAGCCGCGCACAGCATGGCGGCTGCGGGGATGTTGGCTCCATTCATAGAGGCTATTTTTACGGCAATCTTTCCGTGTCTGCCGAAGGAAAAAAAGAAAAAGAATCAAGGTATCGCCAAGGCCATCATTTGTCTTTCAAAGTCAAAGAAGCTCATTCATTTCTTCCCCGAAGATTTCGAAAAGACCATAGAGGCATTGTTTCTTTATCGAAACAAGATGTTTCACAATGGGTTGATATGGCCAGAGAACGAACGCAAACAGTTTAGGATCAAAAAAGGTGGTTGGCCACAGAGTTGGTTCGAGGAAACGACCGATACAGAGCAACCATGGATCTTCTACATGAGTACCGAGTTCATCGAGCATTGTCTCTGGACCATCGAGCAAGTCTTGGACGGCTATGGAAAATCACTTGGAACGGCTTGAGAGAAGTGAGCATGGTGACTTTTGGCGTGCTGACAGGTGTAGCAGACCGGGAAGCGGCAGACTGATATCCAAAGCACACGGGTTTGGAGGAACTACATGAGACAACTGGTTCTGGCAGCTATAGCCTTGTCGCTGTTGTCGCCTTTGAGCTTTGGCCAGAAGGAAATTTCACCGCTTGATGAGATCGTTGAGCAGTCGGCGGAAGCCCTGGACAAAGCCGGAGAAGCTTGGCTTGCAGCCTTGGAGCAATCCGCCGAGGATGGGAACGTCGCGGCTCAGGCGAAGCTTGGCCGGGTTTACAAACAAGGCTTCATAATTGTTACCAACAGGGCTATGAAGGTTCCCAAGGACTACGGTAGGGCCCTGACTTTATGCCAAAAGGCCGCCGAGCAGGGATATCCAAGCGCTCTACATACCCTTGGTGCGATGTACTACTACGGCTTGGGAGTGCCCAGGAACTACACCGAGGCCTTCAAGTGGTATCTTGAGGCCGCTGTGCGTGGATTTTGGCCTGCTCAGGCCGATCTCGGCTTCATGTACAGCAATGGCCGTGGAGTACTTCAGGACTTTGTGAAAGCCTACGCTTGGTTGAATCTTGCCGCCGCGGCTGGCGATCTGGACGATGATAATTTGGAAGTCTCCGTGTCTGAGCGAGACAGGGTCCGGGAGGAGACGACGCCGGCACAAGTAGCCGAGGCACAGAAACTCGCCGCTGAGCTTCTCAAACGCATTGAATCCTTGAAATCGGAGTAACCCTGCCGACTCACCGCCCCCCATCCCCGTCCTGGTCCGTCATGCTCTTGTAGGGCGAATGATCTTTTTTAATAGGCGTCTTTTGCCTACAGGGGGGGCTCCACGCAGGTCGTCCTGCTGTTCCCGCCGGTGTCGCACTTTTCGAGGCAGTCCACGCACTCCCGTTTTCATCCAGAGTTTCCGGGGATTGATCCGTCAAGCCCGTTTCATCATACCGTCGGCTGGGGCTGGTAACGCTCCACCTGGATCTCACCCTCGCGCGCTTGTGCCTGCGCGACATCATAGGCCGCCTGCAAGCGTATCCAGGTCTCCGTCGTCGAGCCGAAGGCCTTGGCGAGCCTGACGGCCATCTCGGTGGACATGCGAGCGTGACCATTTACCAAGTTCGAGAGTGCCTGGCGACTGACGCCGAGGACCTTGGCGCCTTTGGTGACGCTGAGACCAAGCGGCTCCAGACAGGACACCCGCACGACTTTGCCCGGGTGTGGCGGGTTTTTCATAGGCATGGCAGTTTTCTCTCCAGTTAGTGGTAGTCGATCAACTCAACGTCGTAGACATCCTCGCCTTCGAAACGGAAAATGATGCGCCAGTTGTTTTTCACGGTCACTGACCAATAGCCCTTCAGCTTGCCTTTTAGGGTATGCAACCGGTAGTGGGGAAGGCGCAGTGCTTCAGGGGATCTTGCGACATCAAGCTGGGCCAGTATCACTTCTACCCGGTCTTGTAGATCGGGACGGATGAGACTGCGGTCGCCACGCTCGTAGAAACGCTTGATCCCACGATGTCGGAAGCTCCGTATCATTCATGGAATGTACTGTGTCAACCGGCACTTGTCAAACATGTGGGAGCCGACATAGACGTCGTGGCCCCTTGAAGGTGCCACAGGATCCCAGGGAAGACCGGGGTTCGCCGAGACGCTTCCTGTCGGAGCAACGACTTGCCGCCCGGAGCCGCTTCCGGGTCAAGTTGCGGAATCGCGCGCGGCGTATTATGTAATGTGCATCGGAACGCCGGTCGAGGGCGAGGGCCGCAATCCCGCAGAATCGCCGGCCGGCCGCAACTGTGGTCCCATAGCGAACCGGAAGGAGCGAGACCAGTGCGTTTGAAACGCGGATGCCTGCTGCTGGCCGTTCTGGCGCTGGCAGCCTGCGGCGGTGGGAATGATGCGCCTCGCGCCGCTTCGGATTGTGTCGAGTGCCACCGTGACGTGACGCCCAACATCGTCACTGATTGGGAGCTGAGCCGGCATAGCACGGAAGGCGTGGACTGCTCCCTTTGTCATGGAAAGGAGCATCGCTCGGCGGAGGATGTGGCCTTGGTCAGGACGGCCACGCCGGATGTCTGCGCCACCTGCCATCCGATCCAGACCCAGCAGTTCGAAGGCGGCAAGCACGCTCTGGCCTGGGTCAGCATGAAGGCCATGCCGACGACGCATTGGCTGCCCATGGCGATGACCGAGGGCATGAAAGGCTGCGGCGGTTGCCATCGCCTGGGGCTGAAGAGCGAAGAGGAGATCCGGGAGTTGAAGGCGGATGGCGTGATGTTCGGGCTCGCCTCCTGCGATGCCTGCCACACCCGTCACCTCTTTTCCGTCAAGGAAGCTCGGGAGCCGCAGGCATGCCGCACCTGCCACATGGGCATCGATCATCCGCAATGGGAGATGTACTCCTCATCCAAGCACGGCGTTCGGCACCTGCTCAAGCAGACCGGAACGCTGCCGCAAGAGGCGTCGGCGCCCACCTGCCAGACCTGTCACATGCCTCAGGGAGACCACGGCGTACGGACCGCCTGGGGCTTCCTGGCGGTGCGATTGCCCTTGCCGGAAGACCCGCAGTGGGCGGCCGATCGCACGACCATTCTTCAGGCGCTGGGGGTCCTGGACCCTCAGGGCAATCCGACCGCGCGCCTCGATGCCGTCAAGCAAGCGGACGTCGCCCGCCTGACCCAGGAGGAGTGGCAGGCCGAGCGTGACCGCATGATCGAGGTTTGCGAGCAGTGCCATTCGGCGAATCTGGTGCGGGCGGAGCTCAAGAAGGGCGACGAGATGATCCGGGAGACGGACCGGTTGCTGGCCGAGGCGATTCGCATCGTCGGCGCCCTCTATCGGGACGGGGTGCTGCGCAAGCCGGATCACTACGCCTACGACTTCCCGGACTTGCTGGCTTTCCACGACGCGCCCACGGTGATCGAGCAGAGACTCTTCAAGATGCACCTGGAACACCGGATGCGGGCCTTTCAGGGTGTGTTCCACAACAATCCCGACTACGCGCTCTGGTACGGTTGGAGCGAGATGCTGCAGGACCTGACCGAGATCAGGGCGCTGGCGGCGGAGTTGCGCAAGCGCCGGTAGCCGAGCCCGCGAGGTTTGTTCCCAATGACCGGTTACGCCATCAGCCTGGGGTTCCTGGCGGTCGTGACGATCGCCCTGATCGGGCTCCTGGTTCGCAGGCCCGAGTCGACCGGCACGCTCGGGGGCAGGATACTGGCTTTCCTGGCGCTCTTCGTGTTGCCGGGGCTGCTGCTTCTGGGTGGCGCCGGACGACACTACGAGCAGGCGAAGACCACCCGGTTCTGCCTCTCTTGCCACGTCATTCAACCCTACGGGGAGAGCCTGCACGTTGACCACGCCCGCTTTCTTCCCGCATCGCACTATCAGAACAAGCGCATCCCTGCCGACCGGGCCTGCTACACCTGCCACACCGACTACACCATGTTCGGCGACTTCGATGACAAGGTGCGTGGCGTGAAGCACGTGTGGCACAACTTCTGGGGCTCGGCATCCGAGCCTGTAGAGTTGTATGAGCCCTACGAGAACCGGGCCTGCCTGGAGTGCCACCACGGGGCCAGGTCCTATGAAGAGCAGGCCGTTCATGCGCCCTTTCGGGCCCAACTGCTCAGGGGCGAAAAGTCATGCCTGATGTGCCACAACCTGGTCCACGAGGTCTCGAAGCTGGACCGGTTCCGGCGATGGGACCCGGAGGCGACGCCATGAGCCTCTTTCGACGGCTGGGGTTGAGGCCGGGGTTGGCGGGCCGGTTGCAACTGTCCGGACTGCTGATCGCAGCGGGGCTGGGCATCGAAGTGGCCACCCTCTACTGGAACCATCCGGTTTCGTTCTTCCTCTTCCTGTGCCTGGGGAGCCTGTTGGCGGGCGCCGGCATGCTCCTCTACTTGTGGTCGGTTGTGAGGCGGGGTGAGTGATGGTGCTGCGAGAGGTTCGGTTGGTTCGCTGAGGACTGAGGCAGTGCTCTCATCCTTCCTTGACCAACCCAAAGTCCGGTAACCGGAATTGGCGATCAGGAGAGCCTTTTGCAAAATTCCCAATCGGGAATGACATTGAGGCGGCCTACCGGCTCCGGCATACACCACAAAAGACACAAAAGTCACAAAACGAGTTTCTTGAACTCGAGTCTTGCCGGTCCGATGGTTCTTTTTGTGTTTTTGTGCCTTTTGTGGCCATTCTCGGTAAACGTCCCGCTGCCGAATTTTGCAAGAAGCTCAGGAGAATTGCCAGCCGCTCATTCCAGCGCCCTGCTCAACGCGGGTAGCCGCTTGACCCGACGTGGTGGGCGATTGCTCCCCGCTGCAACCTGCTTCACGGGTTCCACACCTTCTCGAAGAGCTTCAGCCAGTTTCCGCCCAGCAGCTTGGTGATGTCTTCGGCGCTGTAGCCGCGATTGGCGAGCGCCTCGGCCAGGTTGGGGAACTCGGCCGGGGTGTCGATCCCCTTGGGTTGAAAGTTGATCTCGGTGTAGGGCACCGAGCCGTCGGCGAAGGTGGAGGGGAACTTGGTGCCCTGCTGGGAGACGATGAAGTGCCAGAACTCCAGCGGCTGGTCGTGGGTGGAGTCGGTTCCGATGGCCACGTGGTCCAGGCCGATCCGCTCCACCATGTTGTCGAGGGCATCCACGAAATCCTCCAGGGTGGAATCGTATCCCTTGGGAAGGAAGGGGGTGTATGAGGTGGCGCCGACCACGCCTCCCTTTTCGGCCAGCAGCTTGAGCGCGTCTTCCTCCTTGTTGCGCGGGTGGTTGTAGAAGCTGCGGGCGTTGGCGTGGGTGATGGCGACCGGCTGCTCCGACATCTCGATGGCCTCCAGGGTGGTCTTGGGGCCCACGTGGGACAGGTCGATGAGGATGCCCAGCCGGTTCATTTCACGCACCGCATCCACGCCGAAGTTGCTCAAGCCGCTGTCGAATCGCTCCCAGCAGCCGGTCCCCAGCAGATTGGTCTCGTGATAGGTGAGCTGGATGACCCGCACCCCCAGGGCCAGGAACAGCCCCAGGCGGTCCAGCTCGTTCTCGATGGGCGAGGCGTTCTGAAATCCCAGGATGATCCCGGTCTTTCCCAGCTTCTTGGCGGCGTGGATATCGGCCGTCTCCTTGACCTGCAGGATGTCCCGGCGCTCGCGGAAGCGGCGCATCCACCTGGCCAGGTGAGCCATGGTCTGCTGGAAGTTCTCCCAGGTGGCCACGGTGGCGTTGATGGCGGTGATGTTGCCGGTCCGCAGGCGCTGGAAGACGGCATCGCTCTCCCAGTTGCTGATGCTCAGGCCGTCGATCACGATGGCTTCGTCGTAGACCTTCCTGGCGTTCATGGCCGTCACTCCTTTCCCTCCTGTTTGAACCTGGTTCCAATCCGGAACAGATCCCCCAGGGGATTCTCCCGGTCCTCCAGCGCGTCGGCGATCACCGGCCCGATGGACCCGCCGAACTTGAAGCCGTGGCCGCAGCCGCAGCCGGCGACGAGCACCCGTTCCCGTCCCGGGGCCCAGTCGATGACGAACTGCTCGTCTTCCATGTCGGCCATGTTGGTGTAGAGACAGGAGCGGCCGCCCACCAGCTCGCCGCGGCTGAGAGCCGGGATGCGCTCGGCCACGAACTCCCGCGCCCAGTCCAGGAACCCGGCGGTGGGTTCACGCGAGACGTCGGCGCGGGTGTCGTCCACCCTGCTGTCTTCGGCCACCTTCACCCATCCCTCGTGCAGGTAGGGGAAGCCGTACCAGAGATTGCCGGGCGAAAAGATCGACCAGACCGGGAAGCGGCCGCGCCGGAAAGGCTCCGGATCGGAAGGGACGAAGAAGGCCATCTGCTGCCGGGTGAGGCGTATCCGGGTTCGCATGGCCGGCAGCAGCTCGGCCAGCCAGGGGCCGGCCGCCACCACCACCCGGTCGCAGTCCTGCCGGCCGGAATCCCAGCATACCCTGGCGCCGGCGCCGGTCTCCTCCACGGCCTCCACCGGAGTGTCTTCGCGAAGGGCGACTCCCGAGTCCCGGGCCAGCCCGGCCAGATCCTCCAGCGCCTGGCCGCTGCGCAGGTAGCCGGCCCAGGGGTCGTAGAAGAGGCGGTCCTGGCCGGTCAGGACCAACTGGGGGAAACGGTCTGCCGCCTCCTTCTCCGTCAACTCCCGGATATCGGTTGCCAGCCGGCTCAGGGTCTCCCAGCCGGTCAGGGAGGGGTGCTCCGGTCCGAAGCCGCTCAGCGCGATCACCTGGCCGGTCTGGAAGTAGATGGAGCGGCTGGTGCGATCGTGCCACTCCCGCCACTGGGCGGCCGCCCGGGTGGCCAGCTCCACGTAGGTCTGGTGCGGGTAGTTGGTGCGGCGAATGCACTTGGATACGTCGGTGCTGGAGGCCTCGGGATTGGGGATGCGGCCGCGTTCGAACAGGGTCACCCGGTGGCCCCGCCGGCGCAGCTCCAGCGCGGCCGCCATGCCGAAGATTCCGGCTCCGACGATGCCGATGTTCATGGAAGAAGTCCTTTGAGTTCCAGTGCTTCGGAGAGCGCTTCGGCAAGGCTTTGCATCAACTCCTCATGCGTACGTTCCTGGCAATTCACGCCGGGGACTTCCTCGATCCAGCCAATCCACCACTGGCCGCGATGCTTTACGACAGCCGTGTATTCCATAGTCGCTCCTTTCTTCCGTGGATGAACCTGGCATCCCTTCCAACAGGCGGGCTACTCCTGCTTCCCGGTCCGAACATGTTCAGAGCGAACATCCAGGAGCACGGCGCCTCTTCGGTCCTTCAAGATGACCGTCGATTCGTACTTGTCGTCGCTGATGAATCGATCCACGATCTTTCCTTCGAGGCCGGCGCCGAAATCGACGTACTTCCAGGTCATGGTCGAGGTTTCTTCGTCCCAATCGCCAATCCAGAAGCTGGTCGATCCGTCGGAATCGAATGTCCACTTGTGGTACTTCCTGCTGCCGGCGTCATAGCGTTGAATCTCGCGCGTTTCGTGCTGGCCGCTCCGGCTGAACGTCTCCTGGAAATGGCCGTCCAGAATCCAGGCCGACTTCGACGTTCCCGAAAGTTCCTGCGAGCTGGGCGTCCAGGCCGCAGGCTTGAGAAGGGTCATGGACTTCCAGGCGCCATGCCATTGGTTCAGTATCTTGGCATGGGCCGATTGCGGTGGAGGTTTCGCAGCGGCAATCAACGCCGTTGCAAGCACAAGCAAGGCCGGCAGGACCCACAACCGTTTCATGTTTCGCTCCTTTGCCTGGTGTGCCTCTTGGCGTACCGGTGAGGATACTGCAAACGCGCCAAGAATCGACGCCCTGTTCTTCAATCGGCCAACTTGTCCATTCTATCCTTAATGTCGTCATTCTGCCGTTTCACACTGGCTGCGGTTCGTAGCGCTCAACCCTGATCTCCTCCGCCCGGGCCCGCATCTGTGTGGCGTCGTACCAGGCCTGCATCCGCAGCAACATGTCCATGCTTACGGCAAAAGCCTTCTCGATGCGTAACGCCATCTCTGGCGACAGCGCGGAGTTGCCGTTCAGCAAGTCCGACAGCGTCGCCCGGCGGACTCCCAGTATCTCGGCTGCCCTGGTCACGTTCAGACCCAACTCCTCGATGATCTCCGTGCGAATGAAGTCGCCTGGATGCGAAGGGGTCATGTTCACTTTGATACTGTTGGTTGCCATCAGTGGTAGTCCTCCAGGTTCAAGAGGTCGATAAAGTGTACGGTAATACCGTTCACTACGCAAGTCATTGGTCGGGTGCCGGCCGCCTGTTCAGTACGAAATTTTTGAATTTTGGATTGAATCTTTCCCACACGACGGTAGATGGTCCTTGTCCGACACTCCCCTCTTTTTCGCTCTCCGCACTTCGATTTCTGCTAGGCTTTGATGGCCTGAACCCCTGCTGTTTCCATTGCCCGTTCCCTCTTGGGTGCCCACATGTTTTCTCGAACGCGACTCCCCTTGTTCCTGGCCGCAGCCCTCCTTTTGCCCGGCAGCCTGACCGCCCAGGAAGACCCGCTCGCCAGCCGGGCCGACCCTTCCCTGGATTATCCGATCCGCGTGGTCGAGGCCGAGCCCTATCTGAGGCCGGGAACCGACATGTCGGGCGAGGGGGATTTCAGGCCGGTGCACCGGGAACTGGGAACTCTTCCGGCGGAACGCCTGCGTTTGCCCGTTCCCGGCTCCACCTGGCGGCTGGACGGCCGGGTGGTCAGGACCGAGGATGGAACCCTCTACGCCGGTTTCGGCACCTATCTCTACCGGTCGGATGACGACGGCGGGAGCTGGACGGGCAGGCGGCTTCAGGGGTTGCCCGACACGGGGGGCGAACCGGTAGCCGCCCAGGCCTTCGGCGCAGCCGGACCCTATATCCTGGTGTGCCACGCCGCCACCGCCTTGCCGCCCGTGATGTCCGAGCTGGTGGAGAATCCGGCGGTCACCGCCGGCGAGCACGTATTGCGTCCCCTGGTCGTCTCCCGTTCCAGGGACGGAGGAGAGCACTGGGAGAGCAGCCATCCGCTCAGCCCCCCTCCCGGCTATCGGGCACTGACCGGCGACGGCAACTCCATCATCGCCCTGGGAGACGGGACCCTGCTGGCGGCCCTGGACGCCTACAATCCCGGCTCCGAGGGGGAACACTCGGATCAGTTCGCCGAAGTATTCTTGCGCAGCCGGGACCAGGGGCTCACCTGGGGAGAGCCGACCCTGATGCGGGGCACTGCCGCCGAAACCGGCCTGGTGTCCCTGGGCGGGCTGCGGGTGATGGCCGCCATACGAGGCGTTCCCAACTCCCGGCTGGGCGGCAAGACCATCCAGTTGGCCAATTCCAACGACGGCGGGCGCACCTGGCGCCACTTCAGGCCCTTGACCCGGACCTTCGGCCAGGCACACGGCACCCTGGCCCCTCTTCCCGGGGGAGGGATCGTTGCCGTCTACGAAAACCGCTACCCCTACCATCGAGGGGGCGACGTTCGGGCCAGGATCAGTTGGAACCGGGGCAGGACCTGGGAGCCGGAGGTCTACATCCTGATGAAGGGACACGGCTACGGCAGCGCCGTGGCCGGCAGGGACGGGACCATCATCACCGTTGCGGGCGATAGCGCGCTGGCGCGGAATGGCCGGCCGGGGGACAGAGGTCACACGCTGCAGGCCGTGCGCTGGAAGCCGTGGCGCAAGAGCGGCAGGATCGTACACTGACCGCGGCGGCGGGACGGCCCGCCTCGGCACGCTCACCTGGCCCGTGCCCCGCCCCGAGGAGATCTCAGGAAGAAACCATGCGGCAATCGAGCTCTTTCGTTGGTCCGGCCGTGGCGGCGGCTCTGCTGTGGTGGGTGGGAGCCGGTCAGGCCCTTCCCCAACAGCCGGTCCGGGCAGAGCTGGTGGAAAAGGTCCGGAAGGTGCTGGCGGAGCTCCCCTATTACGGCCTGTTCGACCACCTGGTCTTTGAACTGGAAGAAGACCGCGTCACTCTGGGCGGCTACGCCTTTCAAGCCGTCTTGAAGACCTGGGCGGAGCGGGAAGTGTCCAGGGTCGGCGGCGTGGCCAAGGTGGACAATCAGATCGAAGTGCTCCCCGCCTCGACCAACGACGACCGCATACGCATGGCCGTCTTCCGGGCCATCTACAAGGATCAGGGCCTGGCCGGCTACGGGTTTGGCGGCGACACCTGGAGAGCCTTTACTCGCAACGAGCACGAGGTCCTCTACTTTCAGCGAGAGCCGCTGGGGATCTTTCCCATACACATCATTGTCAAGCACGGCAACGTCATCCTGGTAGGTCTGGTCGCCAGCCAGGAAGACAAGAACCTGGCCGGCGTCAAGGCCAACGGGGTCAGCGGCGTCTTCTCGGTGACCAACAACCTGCGGGTCGACCAGAGGATGAAGGCGCCGTAGCCCACGGAATCGAAAAACCCCGGCTTGGGGGCGATGCCTCCTCTGCGGATCGCCCGCCGAGCGTCCTGTTGCATGTCCCAACCGATTGGGGAAAGGAGAACTCCATGATCAGAAGAGACTTCGTGAAGCGCACCCTGGGCGCCGGCCTGGTTTCCAGCCTGGCGGCTTCCGCCTCCGCGGCCGGCGCGGCCGCGCCCGCGGCCAAGCGCACCGGCTCGGGGAGAAGAAAGCCCCGCATCCTCTACTTCAACGACAGCCGGCACGACCTGGTCTATCACTACGAGCCGCCCATGTCCAAGCGCCAGTTCGAAGCGCCGGTGGACGAGTTGGTGGGCACTTCGGTGGAGGCGGTCTGCCTGGGCCTGGGCGACGGGCGCACCGTCTTTCACGACACCAAGGTCAGCGAGGTGTGGGGGGACCCGGTGGACAAGTGGACCCACGCCGTCTTCCACCGCGCCGGGCAGAACGTGCGGGCGGCCCTGGACCGGGGCGTCGATCCGCTGGGGGTCTGCTGCGAACGGGCCCATGCCAAGGGGATGCTGCTCTATCCCACCCTGCTGCTCAACCAGGGACAGCGCGGCGACTCCATTGAAGGGGACGTACGCACCTCCAACTATCGCCTCCAAAACCGGCACCTGGAGATTGGAGCCAAGGGCGATATCCCAAACTTTCCGGGCAGGACCAACCAGGATTTCAAGCACGAGGAGGTGCGCCAGGAGCGCTTCGCGCTGATTGAAGAGGTTGTACGGAATTACCCCATTGACGGCTTCGAACTCCAGCTCAACTACATCAGTCCCGGGCCCTATTTCTTTCACCCCAACGAGGTGGCGGCGGGCCGCCCCATCATGACCGCCTGGCTCAAGAGGGTCCATGAGGCGCTGAAGGCCGACGACCCGGATCGCGAACTGGTGCTGCGCGTCCCCAACGACATCGACCAGGCCTATTCTTTGGGACTCGACTACCGGGAATGGATCCGGCAAGGCATCGTGGATGTGCTGGTGGGGGAGACCTACTGGGGGCGGCTGGACACCATGGCCGATTTCCGGCCGCTGGTGGAAGCCGTCAAGGGGTCCGACTGCCGCGCCTTCGGCGCCATCAACAGCATCGTCAGCTCCGACCGCCTGCTGAGCGGCACCATCGAGATGACGCGGGCCACGGCCTGCAACTACTGGCAGCAGGGCGTCGACGGGCTCTACCTGGCTCAGTGGTTCGCGGGAGCCAACTGGCCCTATCGGGCCGATTTCTACGCCCAGTTGCGAGAGATCGACCATCCCGACATCATGGCCCCCAAGGACAAGTTCTACACGGTGATGACCCAGGGGGACTATGGGGGGACCCGGGGCATCCCGGCGTCGGAGGCGCAGCCGACCTTGCCGGTCGAGCTGAAACCCGGGCAGACCAGCAGGATCGAGTTCACCATCGCGGACGACTTGATGCATTGGGACCGGGAGGGCATTGTCCGGGAGGTGCTGCTGCGCTTGCGTATCGGGGTCAACGAGCGGGAGCGGCTGGCCATCAGCCTCAACGGCAAGGCACTGCCGGAATCGGCGCTGAAGAAGATCAACCAGATGTACAAGATGTATGCGCCCTGCAAGCGGGTCGGCGGCTACTGGTTCGTCTACAAGCTGGATCGTCAATACTGGCCCAGGCAGGGGAGCAACCTGCTGGAGGTGACCCTTACCCATCGGGACCCGGACCTGGCTACCGGCCACGTTCGGCTCGGCGACGTGGAACTGGAGACCAGGTACCTGATCAGCAGAAACTTCTGGACGGACGACGATCCCGATGTCGGCCCCTATGAAAAGACGGGACGCAATTCCAGGCGGTAGCACACCGTTGTGGATGGGATAGATGAGCCTGCGGATCGCTGTCGCTCAGATTTCATCCGAGTCCAACCATTTCGTGCCGGGATTGGCCGGTTTGGACTTCTTTCGCACCACCGGCTACCTGCTGGAAGGCCCCGAGCTGCTGGACCTGGACCGCTCCGACACCGAAGTCGGCGGGTTTCTCTCCATCCTCCGGTCCGAGGAGCAGGTCGAGGTGGTTCCGCTGGTGGCCGCCCGGGCCAATTCCGGCAATCCGCTTTCGGCGGAATGCTACCGCTCCCTGAAGCGGAAGCTGCTGAAGGGGTTGCGCCGGAACCTTCCCGTTCAGGGCGTTCTCCTCTCCTGCCACGGCTCCATGGGGGTCCAGGATCTGGACGACCCCGAGGGCGACTTGGCCGGAGCCCTCCGCGACATCGTCGGTCCCGGGGTTCCCCTGGCGCTCACTCTCGACCTGCATGGCAACCTGACCCGGTCCATGGTTCAGTCGGCGGACATTCTGGTCGGTTACCATACCTATCCTCACCGGGACGCCTTCCAGACGGGTCAGCGCGCGGCCAGGCTGTTGTTGCGGGCCGCCCGGGGGCAGAGCCGCCCGGCCATGGCCCTGGCGCGCCTGCCCCTGATCCTGACCAGCTTCAACGCCTCCACCGAGGGGGACGGCCCCTTTGCCCGGCTCCGGCGTGAGGCCGACCGGATGGAGCAGGCGCGGCCGGAGGTGCTCTCGGCCTCGGTTTTCAACGTGGGCGCCTATATCGACGTTCCGGAGATGGGCTGCAGCTCGCTGGTGATTACCGAGGGCGATGAGGCCCTGGCCGGAGAGTTGGCCCGCCGCTTGGCGCTGCAGCACTGGAACGAGCGCGAGGCCTATCGAGTGGAGCCCCTGACCGTGGCCGAAGCCGTGGAGCGCGGCCGCCGCATTCAGGGAGGCCCCATCCTTCTGCTGGACACCGCCGATACCACCGGGGGCGGCGCCGCCGGCGACGGCATCACCCTGGTGAGAGAACTGATCGAGCTCGGCGTCGAGGAGCCCTGCCTGGCCATGGTGGTCGATCCCCGAACCGTTGGCGACGGCTGGCATCGGGAGGTCGGCAGCCGCTTCCCGGTGGAGGTGGGACACCGCCTGGACCCGCAGTGGGGCAAGCCCCTGGCGGTCGAGGCGGTGCTGCGGCGGAAGTCGGAGGGCCGCTTCCGCTACCGGGGCGGCATCCTGGGGGGCGCCGAAGTCTCCATGGGGCGCTCGCTGGTCCTGCAGACCGGCAGCCTCCAACTGCTGGTCATGAGCCGTCCCACCTACGAATGGGCCGACGAGCAGTACCGTTCGCTGGACCTGGACCCCCGCCGGGCCAAGTTCGTCTGCGTCAAGAACATGATGAACTTCCGGGTGGGCTACGGCGGCATCATGAAGGGCTTCTTCGTGGTGGCCGTGCCCGGACCCACGCCTGCCGATATGCGCAGGCTGCCCTTCCGGCGCATAGGCAGGCCGGTATACCCGCTGGACGCCATGCCGGAGACCGTCGAGCCTGAAATGACCGTTCGGCGCTTTCCCGGTGGGTGAAGATAGTTTCTCGCTTGTCAGGCCGCGGCTTCGCTCTTGAGGAAGGCTTCCCGCTGGCGGCGGAAGAAGTTGACGAGGTGATAGCCGGTCAGGTAGCTGAAGGGAGGCCTTCCCCCCGTGTAGTGCCCGCAGGGAAGAAAGACCTTTTGGACCCGGATTCGCTCGCGGTCCACCTGGTCGAAGAGCCGCCGCGACAGGTCGGGGGGGAAGGACAGGTCGTAGAGAGCCGAAAGCATCAGCATGGGGCGTGAGTTGCCTCTGAGCCTGGAGACGTAGGCAATCGGGCTCAGCGCCAGCCAGGCCTCGCGAACTTCCTCCAGGGTCATGTGCTGTTCCAGGGTCTTGCGGATGTGTGAGGTGGTGATTCCCCGCCACACCACGTCCCCGAAGTAGCTCGACACGTGGTTGAAGGCCCCCAGGTCGAGCCGCCGATCGTGCACGAAGGCCAGCCAGCCCACGCAGGACCCGATGCTGGTTCCCAGTAGCCCGATGCGACCAATCCCCCGACCCGCCAGCCAGTCGGCGGCTCGACGCACGTCCAGGACCGCCTGCCGGACGGCCTGAATGGTGCGGCCGATGTTGGGGCCCACCATGTAGTCGGCGCGTTCCAGGCCCTGCGGGCGCCGCCGGTCGTGGTAGGGCAGGCTGAGGCGCAGGGCGCCGACGCCGAAGCGCTGCAGCGCCTTGCAGAGTCCGACGTGGGCCTGCTCGTCGCCGTTCCACTGGGGAAGGACGATCGCCGCCATCTCGCCTCCCGGATAGTAGCGCGCATGCACGGTGTTGTTTTCGGGATAGGGCGTCCGGATGGCGCTGGGGAAGCGCAGCCAGAAGCCGTCGAAGTCGAATTGGCCCGGCTCGGAAGGTGGAGGGGCGAAGTAGACGTGGCTGGCGGCCAGGGCCAGTCGGTTGTGTTCCTGAATGCGCTGCAGGGGGCCGCCCCCCGGGTGCGCGTCACCCAGAAACTCTTCTCCCCACTCGAAGGGCCTGACCAGGCGGCGGTCGATGTCCCTCTGATGGAACCGCCTCTCCAGAGTGTGAATGAGCGGGCGCAGGAGCATGAAGTTGGATTCTTCCTTTTCCCGAACCTGCAAGGAACTTTGCAGGCGCTGGCCCCGGACGGCGGTCCCAGCCCCGTCCATCGCACCGCGCCGCCGTGGAGTCGCGACAAGGCTATGCCAACCCGCCATGCCCATCAAGCCCAATTGGTGGAGGGACTACATACCGTGACAAGTGAATTCTCAATGGGAACTCGATCGCGAACAAGGAAGCAATCTCACCAGGATGATGTAATCTTTGATGTGTACGGCCCATGCGGCGCGTGGTGAACACGTTGAAGGGGGATCGGATGAAGACTACCGTCAACATTGATGATCGCTTGCTGGAACAAGCGCAACGCCTAACCGGCCTGAACAGCAGGTCGGCACTGATCCGGGAGGGTATGCGCGCCCTCATTGAACGCGAAAACGCCCGGCGGTTGGCGCGTCTTGGCGGAAGCGAGCCACAACTGAAATCGGTCCCGCGCCGGCGGGTTCGCTTGAAATGATTCGGATAACTTTTGCTCCAGCTTGAACACATCGAGACACCGGAAAATCGCTTGCGGGGTGCGGCGGATACCCTGCGGGGCAATTCCAGCTACTCCAGCAACGAGGACTTCAGGCTGCCCCCTCGTCGACGAAGACGGAGTGGCATGAGGTTGTTTGTGCAAGGCTATCTCCATGTCTGATCCCTACCCAATCGTTGACGTGCGACCAGATTGGGTGCTTGAGCCCGAGGAGATGGGGAGCAAGACGAAATTCTAGTATCGCCAGACAGAGGACTCAGCAGCCTGGCTTTTCAAATACCCCCAAGCGAACACCGGACAGCACTGGGCTGAGAAGATCGCAGCAGAGATCTCGGAATTATTGGGAATCCCACATGCGAAGGTAGAACTGGCGGTGTTTGAACGACAACAAGGATCGGTAACGGAATCATTCGTCCGCGACGGCCGGGAACTGGTCCACGGCAACCAGATGTTGGCGATAGTCGTTCATGGTTACGATCTGAGGGGGAAATTTGGTCAGACCAGTCATACCGTGCGGAGTATTTGGCAGGTAATGGACCGGGTGTTTGTGGCCCCCGAAGCTGCCAGACTGGCCAAGTGCCGCATGGCAGAGTATCTGGTTCTGGATGCATTGATTGGCAACACCGATCGTCATCATGAGAATTGGGGCATACTGCGGAAGCGCACGGGTGACCGCTGGAGGGGTTTCATAGCGCCATCGTTTGATCATGCCTCCTCGTTGGGTCGGGAGCTACGGGATGTGCACCGTGACAGGCGTTTGGCACAGAATCGGGTGGGCAACTATGCTGAAAGAGGACGCGGTGCCGTTTACTGGTCGGAGGAGGAGCGGCGCGGTCCCAGTCCACTGGAGTTGGTAAGGCGGGCGGCTGGCAAGTATCCGGACTTTTTCCGCCGAGCGAGCCGAAAGATTGAACAGGTCGACGAAGCTGATTTTCGTCAAATTGTCCAGCGCATTCCTTTTGACTGGATGACACCCGCCTCGCGGATGTTTGCTCTCGCGCTAATGCGCTATAATTATAAGGAGTTACGGGAGACGTTCCGATGAGCGAGAAAACCTTGTTCTTGGCTTGGCAGGACAAAGCAGGGAGTCGACAATGGTTCCCAATTGGTCGACTGGATGTCAGACGTCCGTTCTATCACTTCCGCTACACGGGTGGTGCGAAACGGGCGCAGCAAGAGGCAGGGTTTCCTCCGTTGATCGAGTTTCCCGAGTTCGACAAGGGTTATCAGTCTTCAGAGCTTTTTCCGTTGTTCAGTAACCGAGTCATTGCGCCGGGGAGGCCGGACCGCGCAGGCTACCTGCGCAACCTTGACCTCCCCGAGGACGCAAATCCGTTCGAGATCCTGTCGGTAAACGGTGGTACTCGTGTGACGGACGCTTACGAGGTCTTCCCGAAACTCGTGAAGCATGTGGATGGCAGTTTCAGTTGCCGTTTCTTTCTCCACGGCTGGCGACACGTCAACTCACCCGCACGGGATCGGATTGGCCGCCTCGAGGTGGGAGAGGACCTGTATGTCACCATTGAGTTGACCAATCCGGCGACGGTCTTGGCGGTACAAGTGCAAACGACGGACTACCATATGATCGGCTGGACGCCGCGCTATCTTGTGACCGATCTGACGGCGGCAATGGCCGAAACCGCAAACTATTCGGCGCAGGTCGTGCGGATCAATCCGCAACCCGCTCCGTCAAAGCAGCGCGTACTGGTTGAGATGCGCGGCCGCTGGGACCAGCATGAACCGATGACAAGCGAAGATTTTATGCCGCTGGTTGGATCATGAAGTCGGAAGGATGAGGTCGGATTTGCCAGGACGAACGTTTGAGTATGCGTACGACGATTCATTTGGATGACCATCTGTTCGCCGAGATCAAGAAGATTGCCGCCGACACCGGGAAGACACCGGCCGCCTTCATTCAGGGCGCTCTCCGCGAGTCTCTGTCTCGGCGCCGCGCAACCGAGCAGCCTGCCCCTGATCTGCCTCTGTTTCATGGAACCGGAGTCATGTCCGGTGTGGATCTGAACGACGCGGCCTCTCTGCTCGATCTCATGCAAGGGGACAACGGTCCTGCCTGACGTGAACGTTCTCGTTGCGGTCTGTCATGCGGATGCTCCGGGTTGTTTGACAACATTAGCTAACTTAGCTATTTTGAAGTTCCAATGAAGAAAGTCAACATGCACGAAGCCAAGTCGCAGCTTTCTCGGCTCGGAAAGCTGGCCTGGGAGGGCGAGCAGATCGTGATCGCCAAGGCCGGCGAGCCTTACCTGCGCCTGGTGCCCTATCGCGAGCAGAAGGCCAAGCGTAAGCTGGGGGCGCTGAAAGGACAGATCTGGATTGCTCCGGACTTTGATGAGACTCCCCAGGAGGTCATCGACGCCTTCTGGAACTCGAAGATATTTCCTGATGAAGAGACGTAGTCGTGCGCTTGCTGTTGGATACCCATGTTCTGCTGTGGTCGTTGACTGAGCCCCGCAAATTGAGTCCTCGTACCCGAGATGCTTTGCAGGATGCAGGAAACGAGGTCTTCGCCAGTTCGGTCAGTGGCTGGGAGATCGCCGTCAAGCGGGCGCTGGGGAAACTGAAGGCTCCGGTCAATCTGGAAGCGGCGGTCAGAAAGCAGGAGTTCATCCCTCTGAATCTCACCTTTCGTCACGCGGAGCAGGCGGGTGCTCTTCCCCGTCATCACGGAGACCCGTTCGACCGAATGCTGGTCGCGCAAGCTCAGGTGGAGGGGCTGATCCTCGTCACCCGGGATATTCGAATTCCTCACTATGGGATTCGCACGATGAGCGCCTGAGACAAGTCAGAAGTATGAAGGGGGAGGTGGGAAGGAAGAGGCGTCAAGTCGGATTTAACCAGCATCATCAGATCCTCCGAGCGTTTAATCCGCCATTCCCTGAGCCCGGCGCCGCCAGTGCGAAACGGTGGCTGGACAAAGGCGCCGGCTAAAGGTCCTTGCCCATCCGTACCGCGGCCATGCGATGGCCGTTGTGGAGCACCACTTCCGTTCGTTCCAGAACGTCGTAGCCGAGGCCAGCATAGAACCGTTCCGCGTTGAGAGACGCGTTGAGCGTGAGGCGGGCCACCTTGCTGCTTCTGGCGATTCGCTCGATCTCGTGCACCAGCGCGGAACCGCAACCTTGTCGTGCACCCTCCGGAGAGACGTAGACCGCCCGCAGATACGATTTGTCCAGCGAGAGGGCCCCGATGCCGACGGGCTTTCCATTCAGCTCGGCTATGAGGCGGATGTCACGGTTGGGGTTCAGCTTCAGACGACGCAGATTCTCATCGGTCGCCGGCACAACCCAACTCTCGACGTCGCCTTGAGAGTAGTGACTTGCAGTGAGCCCCCGTATGGCCCGTTCGTGAATTTCAAGGTAGAGGCAACCCTCATCCTGCCGGAGTTGGCGAACGGCCACGGACATGCTGTAGATTCTATCAGCGGGGCTCCGGCGAGTCACGCCGCCCCTGTGCAGCGCTGTAGCCGCAGGAGGCATCGTCGGCTCGCGCAGCAGGCAGCAGGAAGTAGGGGCTTCCAAAGTGTTTTCAGCGACTTGGCGAGAACTTCGGGCTAGTCGTCCGGCGGCGCTTCCGAGCGCCTCTGCTTCAGGCGTCCCCTGCGCTTCTTGTCGGCAAGGCGGCGCTCGCGGCTCTCTCCGGTGGGCTTGGTGGCGAGGCGCTTGCGGGGACGCGCCAGGGCCTCCCGGATCAGGGTCTCCATCCTGTCCAGGGCCGCTTCCAGGTTCTGTCCCTGCTGGCGGTGCTTGCTGCTGACGACTCGCAGATTGCCGTGCCGGTCGAGGCGGGTCGCCAGCCTGGTGCGGATGCGTTCCACCGAGGGCCTGCCAATCGCCTCGGCGGCGCCTTCCAAGTCCAGCCGCAGGTCCACCCGGGTCTCCACCTTGTTGACGTTCTGGCCCCCCGGCCCGCCCGAGCGGGAGAAGGTCGCCCGCAGCAAGCCCGCCGGCAGCAGGCGCCTCGGTGAAATCCGCAGGTCTCGCAGCTTCGATCCCACCTGAACCGCCTCTCAATCAATCACTCGGAACGGGTTGCTCCTCATGGGAGAGTATCACCCGGCCTGTCCGCCGCAAAGTCTCTGAGAGGGACTCCCGCCGTTTTGAGCTGGCTGCGGTCTGGCCTGGCCTTTGGGCAGAGCAGGCAGAGGGGGTGAATGAGGGCTCCTCCGCTCGTCCCTCCCTTGACGATTTCTGGCTGGAACAGCCGTCCATGAAGCCTTATGCTAGAGTTTCCCGGTAGCCGATTCCGAGGCGCGACACCTCTCCTTCCCGGTCCCAGGTCGACGGCGATCATGACATTCCACCACCCTCGCCCCACCTTCCGCTTTCTGACGGCGGCGGCTCTGGTGCCGATGCTGCTGCTCCCTGCAGCTCTTCCCGCCGGAGCTGCCGAGAGCCGAAGGCCCGACCGCTCCAAGAGGCTGAGGTTCGATCGACCGCTGCCCGAGTTCACACTGAAGGACCTGGAGGGACGGACCTGGAGGTTGTCTGACCTGAAGGGGAAGGTGACCCTGATCAACGTCTGGGCCACCTGGTGCGTCCCCTGCCGGGTGGAGCTGCCCTACGTGCAGAGGCTCCACGAGTCCCTCGAGAACGTCCCCGGGCTGCAGGTGCTGACTCTCAACCTGGACGAGGACCCGAGACTGGTCCCGGGATACATGCAAGCCGGCGGTTACACCTTTCCGGTGATCCGCTCCTTCGATTTGGCCGAGAAGATTCATTCCGTCAGCGAGGTTCCCCAGAACTGGCTCATCGATCCCAGGGGGCGGCGCTCGGTGCAGAGCTTGAACGGACACGGGGAAGTCTGGCTGCGGCGGGTCCAGGCCGTCATGGAAAGGGTGCTGGCGGAGCCGTAGATTCAACCGGCTTCGGTCCTTCCGGAAGGAGGCAGGAGTCATGCTCAACCGCAGGGAGATTCTCAAGACGGCCCTGGTGAACCCCTGGTGGGCCGGCGAGCCCTACGCCCAGGCCACGCGCGGATTGCCTCCCTTGAAGATCCGGGAGGTCAAGGTCATCGCCACCAGCCCGCGGCCCCACTATTCCTGGGTCTTCGTCAAGGTCATCACCAGCGAGCCCGGACTCTACGGGCTGGGGTCGGCCAACAACGCCTACCTTTCCTGGGCCGTCAAGGCCGCCATCGAAAAACACCTGGGTCCCTTCTGGGTGGGCAAGGATCCCGAGCGCATCGAGGACCTGTGGCAGTGGACCCATGTCCGTTCCTACTGGCGCAACGGGAGCATCACCAACGTTGCCCAGGCGGCTCTGGACATGGCCCTGTGGGACATCAAGGGCAAGCGGGCCAACATGCCCCTCTATCAGCTTCTGGGCGGAAAGGTCAGGGAGGCGGTGCCCCTCTACGCCCACGCCAGCGGCGAGACCCCCGAAGCCTGCGTGGAAAGCGTGCAGGCCTACATGGAGCAGGGTTTTCGCCACGTTCGCGTTCAGATGGGAGGAGGCTACGGTGGAGGCGGCTTGGTGCCGCCGGGAGAGGGAAGCCGACCCGAGAGCGGCTTCCGGGGCCCGGCCTTCGACGAGGAACGCTACCTGGAGGCGGTCCCCAGGATGTTCGAGCAGGTTCGGGAAAAGCTGGGCTGGCAGGTCAAGCTCCTCCACGACGTCCACGAACACCTGACGCCGACGCTGGCCCTGGAGTTCGCCAAGCGCATGCAGCCCCTTCGCATGTTCTTCGTGGAAGACATACTCCCCCCCGAGCAGATCGATTACTTTCGCCAGATCCGGGCTCTCACCTCCACCCCCATGGCCATGGGGGAGTTGTTCACTCACCCCCATGAATGGCGGCCCCTGATTGCCGAGCGGCTGATCGACTTCATCCGCTGTCGGGTCTGCGCCATTGGAGGGATCACCCAGGCCAGGAAGATTGCAGCCCTCTGCGAGCAGTTCGGGGTCCGGACGGCCTGGCAGGAAGGCGGCGAGAACGATCCGGTGAACCAGTTGGCGGCCTACCATGTGGACCTGACCATCCCCAGCTTCGGCATCCAGGAGGACAATGTCTTCCCGGAAGAAGTTCACGAGCTGATGCCCGGAACGGCCCGCATTGGCGGCGGCTACCTCTACGGCAGCGACGGTCCGGGCCTGGGCATCGATATCGACGAGGCCATGGCTGGCCGCTACCCCCTGGTGGACGACCACCGCAACGCCGATTGGACCACGGTCCGGGGTATGGACGGGTCTCTGGTCAAGCCCTGAGGGCCGGTGACGGGATGCACCTGAAGTCTGGTCACCAAGAAATCTTCAAACGATAGTCGCCCGGGCTATCCCACGGAATGCTCCATGCCCAAGAGAATAGCCATCATCGGCGCCGGGATCTCGGGCCTGGGGGTCGCCTGGGCTCTGAACCGGCATCCGGACCGATTCGACTTCCGGCTCTACGAAGCCAACGATCGCATCGGCGGCAATGCGGTTACGGTCGACATGCCTCAGGAAGACGGCACTTCCATCCCGTTCGACATATCGGTGACTGCCTGCATCCCGAGGGTGTACCACCACATCGTTGAATTCATGAAGCGGCACGACATCGAGCTCATCGACACCAGCTTCAGCTACAGCGTGAAGTATCACGATGAGATCTACGCCCACGACCTGGACTCGACCATTCGCCGGAAGCTGCAGCCGGAGATCGTCAAGTTTCAAAGGGTGCTGGCATTTCTGAAGACCTTCAACTGGCTGAATCGCTCCAGGTCGACCTTTCTGGCCATGCTCAATCCCTTCAACTACGTGAGCATGGGGACCGTCCTCAACTGGGGAAGGTTTTCCGGGGACTTCCGGTACAAGGTCCTGAAGCCGATGTTCGTGAATTTCCTGATGGCGACCAACGTGTTCGACATGCCGGCGGCGCTGTTCTCCTACTACCTGGAGTTTTTCGACATCGAGCGCGCCACCCCCATGACGACCTGGGATCAGGGCACCCGTCGCATCTATGAGGCCATGTCAGCCGAGTTCAAGGAGAAGATTCTGCTGAACTGCCCGGTGAGAAAAGTGTATCGAGGGGAGACGGGGGTAAGGGTAGAGGACGCGCGCGGCCGCATCACAACCTTCGATGACGTGGTTTTTGCCTGCAACGCCAATCAAACCTTGATGATGCTGGACCAGCCGACCCGGTTCGAATCCTTCCTGCTTTCGACCATACGCTACGAAAGCGAGCTGCATAACCATGCGATCGTTCACTCGGATGCGTCGGTTCTGCCCGAGAACGAGGCCCGACCGCTGGCAACCCGCAGCAACCACATCGAGCAGTACGGAGCCCGGCCGGACAACTACGAAATCACCTACATCATGCACAACCAGCAGCCCTGGGCTCACAAGTCAGACAAGCCTTGCCTGGTGACCTACAATCCCGTCAAGCCGGTGGATGAAGGGGAAATCGTCGGGAAGCGGTGGTTTCAGCACGTCGTTCACGATGTCCGGCACATTGCCCTGCTGGTGTTCCTGTTCCGGTTCATTCAAGGGAAGCGGAGATCCTGGCACTGCGGGGCCCACACCCTGATCAACAGCCAGGAAACCTGTTTCGTGACCGGTCTTGCCGCGGCCAGGCAGTTGGGCGCCGGCTATCCCTTCGAAGATCCCGAAGCCCGGAAGTGGTTCAATTTCTACGGCCAAACCCTGTACGGCTGGCGATTCCGGCGGGTCTGAGCGAGGGTCTTTCGAGCGGTATGCTCTCGTCCAGCCTGACCGCACTCACTCGGGAATCCGCCGCTTGCGGATGTCCGGGAGGACGAGGCTGGCGGCCCAGCCGACGGTGAAGGAGACCAGGTTGGCCAGGAAGAGGGTCAGCCAGGGATGGAAGGGGTAGCGCAGGGCCTCGGCGAGCTGGGCCGCCCAGGCCAGTCCCAGCTCGGCCCCTGCCCAGGCCAGGGCCTGGTCGATCAGGGTCCAGGCCGAGATCAGCACGCCGCAGGCCAGGCCGACATACACCCCCAGGGCATGGGCCCGCTTCACGAAGAAGGCCAGCAGGAACAGTCCCAACAACCCCCCGCCCAGAATCGAGAAGACGGTGAAGCTGAACTGCAGCGCTTGCTCCACGCCCAGCAGCAGCACCAGTCCCACCCCCAGACCGAGCAGACCCCAAAAGGCCGAGGCGGCCCTGCCCAGGAACAACTGGAAACGGTCGCTGGCCTCGGGCCTGAAGTGGAGGTAGAAGTCCCGCACCGTGACCATGGCCATGCTGTTGATCATGGTGTCCAGGCTGGACATGGCGGCGGCGCACATGCCGGCCAGGATCACCCCGGTCATTCCCGCCGGAATGTGGGTTACCACGAACCAGGGGAACACCTCGGTCTCGCTGGCCGCGATGTGGGCCGGCAGCTCGGCGGGGTGCAGGCTGTAATAGGAAAAGAGCAAACTGCCGATCAGCATGAAGAGGTTCCAGGTCACCACGCAGCCGATGGCTCCGAACCAGATGGCCTTCTGGGCTTCGCGAGTCGAGGGCGAAGCCAGGTAGCGCTGGGCCGCGTCCTGCTGGACGGTGTAGTTGCTGAGGAAGCCGAAGAGGCCGTAGGCGAAGGTGACCAACACGGTCATTTGGCTCAGATCCAGCGACCAGTCCACCATCCTGAACTTGTCCGATTCGTTGGCGACACCCAGAAGCTGGGAACTTCCATCCTCTCCGAACCACAGCATGGCCAGACAGAAGAGTCCCCCGCCGAACAGGGTCACCGACTGGATCACGTCGGTCCAGATTACGGCCTCCAGACCTCCCAGTATGGTGTAGACCAGGGCGATGACGCCGCTGACCAGCACGATGGTGAAGGGGCTCCATCCGGTCATGGCGCTGATGGCCTTGGCCATCAGGAAGAGGACCAGTCCGGAGCGGAACAGGCGGCTGATCAGATAGAAGCAGGAGGTGTAGCAGCGGGCGCCGTAGCCGAAGCGCTCCTCCAGGAACTCGTAGGCGCTCATGCGGACGCGCTGCCGGTAGAAGGGGATCACCACCAGGGCGATGAAGATGGCGGCCAGCGGGAACATCATGTTGCCGAGATGGGGGCGCCAGTCGCCGCCGTAGGCCTGCCCCGGCAGGGCAATGAAGGTTGCGGTGCTGATGGAGGTTCCAAAGAAGGAGCAGCCGACCGCCCACCAGGGGATGGCCCGCCCGCCGATGAAGTAGGCCTCGGTGTCGGTCTGCCGTCGGGCCAGGCGGGTCCCCAGCCAGGCGACCACTGCCAGGTAGGCTGCGACCACGATCCAGTCGATAGGGGCCATGGGGTTAACTCAATCAGCCTGAGCCTCTTGCAAAATTCCCAATCGGGAATGACATCGAGGCAGCAAAGGTGAAGGGCGGGTAGCTCCGGCATTCACCATAAAAAGCACAAAAGGCACAAAATGAGTGGCTCGGCCTTTTTTGTTGACATCCCGAAAGGCCGGATATAGCCTAGCGCTCCTCCCTCGAAAACCATACACCTTACCATCACTCGGCAGTGAGGTTCGAGTTCGCGGCCTGCACTCCAGGGCCGCTTTTCCGGTTTGCGCCCGAGTGCGCCCGCGGGCCGATGCTTCCCTGCCGACCGAAGCAAAAGGGGGATCTGCATGAGAAAGCACACTTTGACGATCGTCTGTCTGACCTTGCTGCTTGCGCTGGCGCCCATCGCCGGCACCGCTCGGGCGGAGCCGATCGAGAGTCAAGCCAACACGCCTCAGAAGAAGGGGGCCGGGGAAATGCCTTCCAAGGCCGTGGACATCAACGCGGCCACCGAAAAGCAACTGACTTCGCTGCCCGGGATCGGGCCGCAGATGGCCAAGCGGATCATCGAGGCCCGGCCCTTCAAGTCGATTCAGGAGCTGAAGCGGGTGAAGGGCATCGGTGACAAGAAATTCGAGCGGCTCAAGTCTCGCGTGGTCTGCGAAGCCAAAGCGAGCCAATGAGGCCGGCTCTCCAACTGATTTCCTTCCCCTGGGCCCGGCGATCGTCAAGTGCCGGGCCCGTTTTTTGCCAGCCTGGCCGGCGCGGCCCCCTGTTCCGGACGCCATCACCAGAGCACCACCAGGACCAGCCAGGCGACCAGCCCCAGAAACAGACCGTACCAGGTCGAGGGTTGACCGTACCAGGGCAGTCCGCCGGGCGGGACGTCGAAGGAATACTCGGGAGCGGCCGACAGCTCCTGCCGGGACTGCTCCAGCCAGCTTCCCCGGGTGGCTGCCAGGGGTTCCGGGGTCTGATTCCGGAGCCTGGAGGCGTCCCGATGGCCAAAGCGGACGGTGAGCCCCTGCAGTTCCCGCTCCGACATCCATCCCCATCGCCAACTGAGCCCCAGCATGGTTCCGGCGGTAACCAGCGGGCTCCAGAGGTAGGCCCACCAGGTATTGGTCCACCACAGGGGCAGGGGCCATTCCAGGGCCTCTCCCAGAAGCGCGCTGAGGCCGTAGCCGATCCCGGCCAGCAGGCCCGCCAGCCCGGCGCGGCGATGGACCGGAGTCAGGGTTCCCATGACGTACAGGGTGAACAGGGGCATCACGGTCACGCTGGTGATGCGCAGATAGAATCGGACCATGCCGTCCTGCAGAAAGGGAATGTAGAGGAAGGAGGCGGCGATGATGAAGGGCGTCGCCCAGCGGGAAACCCTGAGGTAGTGGGCGTCGTTGCGCCCCTTCGCCAGAAACCGGGCGTAGACGTCGCGGGTGAAGACGGCCGCCAGCGAGGAGCCGATGGAGTCGTAGGTGGAAATCCCTCCCGCCAGCACCCCCGCCACCACCAGGCCCACCAGTCCCGGGGTCAGGTACTCCTGCACCAGCAGCGGGTAGATCTGGTCAGGGGCCGAAAGCTCCGGCATGACCGCTCTGCCGAGAATCCCCAGGGTGATGTTGAACCACATCACGCCAACGGTCACCACGCTGGCGGTCAGGGCGGCGGTCTTGAGGTCCCACTCCGAGCGGGCCGCCAGCAGACGCATGGACTGGGAGTGGTTCACCAGGCAATAGGCCGTCAGGACGATGACCCAGCCGAAGACGATCAAGGGGGCCGGCGCCCCCGGCTGGTCCCGGCCGATGTGCATCATGGTGTCAACCAGTTGGGGATCGATCTGCTGGAAGCGGCTCTCCAGGCCCGACCACCCCCCGACCGCGTTCCACAGCACCCACCACAGGATGACCGAGGCCGTCAGCATCACGATGGACTGCAGCGCGTCGGTGGCGGCGACCGATCGGAGTCCGCCGGTGGCCGTGTAGAGGGCGGCCGCCATGGAGATGGCCGCCACCAGCCACCAGGCGGCGCTGCCCCAATGGGTCAGGATCGAAAAGGTGAGATAGAGCGAGAAGGCGATATTGCCCAGAACGTTGGTGCGGTTCTGGATCTGAATGAAGGCGCTCAAGAGGCGGGCGGCGGGACCGAAGCGGTATTCCAGGTACTCGGCGTTGGTGAACATGCCGCCGCGGTAGAGCGGCAGGATGACGAAGTAGGACGCCACCAGCCAACCGATGGGAAGCCCCAGCCACCAGGTGGTCAGGTTGGAGAGCCCGAAGGTGTAGGCGCCGCCGACCACGGCCACGTAGTCCCCGCTGTCCACGGCGGTGGCGAACATGGACAGTCCCACCATCCACCAGGGGAGGCTCTTGGCGGCCAGCATCCAGTCGGAGGAGCGCCGGGTGCGCCGCGAGAGCAGCAGCCCGTAGCCGACGATGGCGCCGTTGGCGGCAACCACGATGAGCCAGTCCAGCAGGGTCATGAGAAGAGGGTCAGCGTGTGGCGAAAGCGCCGCCACCGGGTTCAGCCGAAGCCCGACGGCCTCCCCGGGGCGAAACCCGCCGCCGATTCGGGAACGCTAACTGAAGTTCATCATCATGGATTGATAGATCTCGGCGGCTTGCAGGACCTGCCGGCACTCCACCCATTCCACCGCCCCGTGAGCCTGGTCGATGCTGCCGGGACCCAGAACGATGGCAGGGGTTCCCACCGAGGTGAACTTGCTGGCGTCGGTGCCGTAGGGGACGCCGGCAACGGTGGAGTTGCCCCGGACCGCCCGGGAGGCCTGGCAGGCCGCTTGCACGACCGGGGAGTCCTCGGGAGTCTCCATGGCGTTGTCCAGCAGGAAGGGCTCCTCCAGGCTCACCTTCAGCTCGGGGTCGGCAGCCCGGGCCCGTTCCAGCGCTTCTTCGAATTCCGCCAGCGTATCCTGGGGGGACTCTCCCGGAATGGTGCGGCGGTCCACTTCCACCACGCACTCGTGAGGCACGAAATTCACCTGGGCGCCCCCGTGGATCACCCCGATATTGAGGGTGGGGCCGCCGGTCAGGGGGTGGTCTTTCCGTTGCAGGCCGGGAACGATCTCATTCTCGATGCCGGTGATCAGCCGGGCCATCTTGACGATGGCGTTGATCCCCAGGTAGGGCTTGGAGCTGTGGGCCGCCACTCCCTCCACCCGGATGCGAAAACGGGCCAGTCCCTTGTGGGCGCGAATCACCGCCAAGTCGGTGGGCTCGGCCACCACCACCGCCTCCGATTTCACCGTGGCCGCCAGGCTCAGGGCGCCGCGAAAGAGATACTCCTCGTCCACTGCGCCCGCGAACTGAATGGTGCAGGGGGGGACCCGGCCCGACTCCTTGAGGCGCTTCATGGCGTGGATCATGGCCACGCCGCCGGCCTTGGTGTCGCAGGACCCCCGTCCGTAGAGGAGGCCGTCCCGGATGTGGGGCTCGAAGGGAGGGATGGTCATGACCCCCACCGAGGCGGTGTCCATGTGACACTCGAACAGGAGCACCCGCTGAGGGTCCCGGCCCTCCAGGGTGCCGATGAAGTTGCTGCGCCCCGGCAGGACCTCCCGGGTTTCGCAGCCCATTCCGGCCGCGCGGAAGAATTCGGAGAGGTAGGCCACCATCGCCGACTCGCCCCTCTGCCCCCCGGGCAATCCGGGATTGACGCTTTCAATGGCCACCACGTCCTGCAATGTGGCCAGCACCTCGTCTTGGCTGCGAGTCCAGGCTTCCCCCATCGTTTCCTCTCCTTGTGCAGATCTTCGGCTCGGACCACCGGTCCGGCCAATCCTAGCAGGTTCCCATCCTGAATGGCGTCGGCAATCGAAGCTGGTGGACTGCTTCTTTTCTCGGACACTTGCCCGCAGGAGTTCAGGCAGTCCCCTGCACCCTGGGCACTCCGGCCTGAAGGAGCATGCGGCGGGCCTCCTCCCGGTAGCGCTCCCGGACGTCGCGGGTGGGAGGGCGGCAGCGGCTGGAAGGCAGGCCCACCAGCTCCATGCACAGCTTGTCCAGGTAGCCGTCTCCCGAGGTGTACTCCTGCTCGATTTGCGACCACAGCTTCATGAAGGGTTGGGCCGCCCGGGTCAACATGTCCTGAACCTCCGGGTAGTCCTTCCGGTCCATCTGCTCGATCAGCCGGGCTCCCCACTCCGGCCAGTAGTTGCAGACGTGGACCTCGAAGCCCCGCGCCCCCAGCATGTGGCTGGCCACGAAGTGCATCTGGTTGTCGATCACCGAAAACCGCCGGCCGTAGGCTTGCACCACCTGCTCGAAGGACATCCAGCTCGGGTGGGGCGTGGCCCACTTGAGACCCACCACGTTGGGTATTGCCGCCAGTCTGCCGACCAGGCCCAGAGAGACCGCGGTGCTGGTCCAGAAGGTGTTGTAGACGATGATGCCGACGTCGGCGGCTTCGGCAGCCGCCACCACGTATTCGTAGAAGTCCTCTTCGGAATGATTGAAGTAGTAGGGGCAGGAGACCTGGATGTAGTCGGCGCCCAGGTCCCGGGCGGCCCGGGACAGGCGGCGCAGCTCGGCGGTGCTGGTGGTCTGGGCTCCCATGGCCACCGGGGCCCGTCCCTCCACCGCCTCCACCACGGTCTTGGCCGCGGACACCCGCTCCTCGAAGGTCATGGTCGAGAAATCGCCGGCCGCGCCCCCCGCCAGGAAGACGGCGTTGCCGCCCTTGAGGCCTCCCCCCAGCAGGAAATCCACGTGTCTCCGGATTCCTTCCAGGTTCAATGACAACTCGGCATCGTCGTGAAACAGAGTGGGGACGGTGACGTAACAGCCGCACAAGCGTTGCCGGGCGCTATCGAAATCCATGGGTGATGGTTCTCCTGGTCACTCGGGTGCAAACGACGCGGATGTCGGGATGTGCGGAGCGACGTTCCCGCCGGCCGCTCCCCGGCGCCCCGATTCTACGTCATGCTCGGTAGAACCGACAAACCACCTCCGGCGGGTGTCAGCCCCCGCGTGATTCGCGCTTTTCGGGGGGTTTATCACCAGGAGTCCCGCTTTCAGGACTCAGAGGCGTTGTCCAGCAATTCCTCGCCACTACCGCGAAAATCGACATCGGGCAGGATCGCCTGCGGTTTGAACGTGATTCGGTAGTGGTACGCACTCACGTCCTTGGTTTTGACCTGCTCTGCAAAGTAGGTCACGTTGTCCGACAAGCCGAGAAAGTGCTTGGCGTAATCCTCGTCGGTCTGCTTGCACGTCACTTCGAGTTGGCGGTTCTGGTCCAGAATGGCGCATCGACCTTCGATGGTCAGAATGTACTCGTTCGTGATCCCGTTGTAGAACACGATGCGCCGAGTGATCTCGAAGTTATCAGCAGCCTTCGAGAGATTTCGGGATGCGATTTGCGCATCGTCACACCCAGTCCCCAATAGAACGGCCACAACCACCACAAGCGTTGCAATTGTCTTCATTCTCTTCTCCTTTCCATTTGTTGGGTACGGCTTTCGTTTGTTCCAGACAACATCATCCGAGGAAAAACAAGCGATCGTCAATAGAGGCGAACCACAAATGAACAGGAATAGAAACGAAGACTGAGGGACCTCCTTGGCTGCGACGCCGTCACGGGATTAAGCCCCCCGGGAGCGCGGGCGTCCCGCCCGCACAACACTGGCACAGCCTCACCCCTCTCCTCCACCCGGCTCGACCGGCAACGGCGCCACGATTCCGCTTCAGCCGAGCCCATGGGGTTCCCGGCGGCAGGGTGACCGGGCGCCGCATCACGGGGAAGCTGAGCGGCAACCCAACGCAGAGAATGCGGGCGAGACGCCCGCGCTCCCGGAGGGGCGCCTCCTCCCATCCTTCCTGCTCCGCGAGGAGGCACTGCCCCTGCCGATGCGGCAGTGCCGTTCCGCTTGGTGCCCCTTCGTCGTCCTTCGTGTGTCTTCGTGGATAGCTCTTTTTCCCGCTTGTTTCAGACAAGCCGCGAAGGCGGCGGCAATCATTCCCGCTGTTTGGGCTTCCCGCTCGGGTCGTACGCTACCGCCGGCCCAGGGTCCACCAGCAGAGCAGGCCCACTCCGGCGACCAGCAGGCTGCGCAGGCGGCGGACCAGGGAGAGAGTGACGCCCACGGCGGCAGGAAGACCCAGCAGGACGAGCACGAGGGCGTAGGCCCCCTCGGCTACCCCGAGCTGCATGGGAACGAACAGAAAGAGGAGGCTGATGAACTTGCTGGCGGTTTCGATCAACAGGGGATGGAGCAGCGGAGGCGGGTCCCCCAGCACCGCCAGCACCCAGTACACCTCCACAATCAGCAGCAGGTGGGCCGCCGCTTCCAGCGCGACGACCGCCAGGAACCGGGCCGGCCGGTCGTAGACCACCCGGAAGAGGACCTCCTCCATCTGCCTCACCTGTTCCAGGTGGGGCGTCACCCGGCTGGAGAGCCAGGGTCGCCGGCTGAGTCTCTTGAGAGTGGAATGAAAGAGATAGGACCGGCGGACGAAGGCGACGATGGCTACCAGCAGGATGCCGCCGAGGAGCAGCACCCCGCCCCAGACCGAAGCCCTCAGGGAAGGCTCCAGGGGGAACCGGAGCGCCAGGACGGCGAACCCCACGGCGGCAATGGCTGCGGCGGCGAGGTTGTAGAAGAGGATCTCGGACAGGGTGGAGGCGAAGGCCTGGTGGAGAGCCAAACCTCTCCGCTTGAGCAGCCAGGCCTTGGCGGGCTCCGCCAGCAGGGGCCCGGTGGAGGTCAGGACCCGCACGGCTTCCCCGGAGATCCGAATCCACAGGACATCCCGATAGGACACCCGGATGTCGAGCAGGCAGCGCGAAAACGCCGCGGCGCGCACACCCTGGTAGAGGGCATGGAGGCCTGCCAGGGCCGCCAGGTGCCAGCCGATCTGGAGCAGCAGGGAGAGAATTCGGCCGGGTCCGAGCCGGTAGACCAGGTAGGCCGCCAGGCCCAGGCCCAGCAGCATCAGCAGGGCGCGCAGGGTTCTGCGGCCGGTCGCGTGCATCATGGGCGGGGTCAGCGCGGCGTCAAGGGCCGGATGTTCTTCTCGACCCGATTCAGAGGATGACGGAAAGCCTGCCGCCGCAGCCGCTTGAGATTGGGGTAGCCCTCGGCCTGCTCGCGGGCCCACTCTTCGGCGAAGCGCCCGTTGCGGATGTCCCGCAGGGTGTCTTTCATGCGCTGCTTGACCTCTTCGGCGGGAAGCTTCTCGTGCCGGGTCAGCGTTCCATACTGGGAGGTCGGTGAGTGATAGCGGGTCTGCTCGAACATTCCCTCGACCGCCATCTTGTGGAAGATCTCGCCGGCCTCGCCGGAGGCGTAGAACTCCAGGGCGACCAGTTCGGGGGGCACTCCCGCTTCCACCAGCACCTCGTAGGAGAGCAGCAGGGCCTGGTTGAAGAGCGGCCACAAGGCCTGCTCGCCGAAGAGGTTCACGTCGGCCTCGTCCTGGAAGGTGCACTCCAGCACCCCGGCGCGGGTGCACCCCACCCCCTTGGCCAGCGCCAGCGCGATTTGGCGGGCCTGGCCGGAGGCGTCGTGGCCCACGGCCACGAAGGCCGGAACGCCCTTTCCCTCCACGAACAGCTCGCGCACGGTGACGCCCATGGCCCGTGGGGACATCATCACCACGTCCACGTCGGCAGGAGGCTGGATGCACTTGAAGCGGTAGCCGTAGCTGCTGGCGAAGTCCAGCACCTGCCCGCCCCGGACGTGCTTCTGCATGTGCCGCTCGTAGACCTGCTGCTGGATTTCGTCCGGTATCCCCACCAGCACCAGGTCGGCCCTGGAGGTCGCCTGAGCGATGGAGAAGACCGGAAACCCGTCTCTTTGGGCTTCCTGGTAGTAGGCGTCCCGGCGGTTGCCCACGATCACTTCCAGCCCGCTGTCCCGCAGGTTGCGGGCCTGGGCGCTTCCCTGGTTTCCGTACCCGATCACACCGATGAGGCGGTCTTTCAGGGGGGCCAGGTCGACGTCTTCATCGAAGTAGATCTTGCGCACGAGTCTGCCTCCTTATTCAACAAACTTTCCTGTTCTGTTCTCGCCGTCCCTCATCAGGCGGGAAACGCTCGGGACGCTTCATACACGACTCTTCCTTCCTTGAGGGCGGGCTTGATAACCAGAGCGTGGCTGTCCTTGAAGCGCTCCACATCCCCAGGGTCGACCACGAGCGCGTCAACCGCAGCGCCTACGCCATGCAGCTTTCGGTAGATGCGAGCCATGAGGTGGAGTGCGTCCTCTCCCCGCTTGATGATGAGAAGGTCGACATCGCTGTTGGGGTTCATTCGCCCCCTGGCGGCCGATCCGAAGAGAATGATCTTTTCCGGCTGGGCCACATCCACGATTCGCCGGATGATGTCGTCCAACGTCTCTTGTTCGAGCAGGGGATTACTTTCCATCGGAGCCAAGCTCTGTCTGCCACTCGCGGGCTCGGCGTTGAGCCTCGGAAATCTGGACCGGCGTCATCTTGTTGGCAAGCTGGTCGCGGGCCTTTCGTGCATCTTCGTCACCCTTGGCGCCGGCGAGATTGAAAAACATGTGGGCCGCCACATAATCCTGGGGAACGCCTCTGCCGCTGCTGTACATCAGGCCGAGGCCGTGTTGCGCCCCGGCGTTACCTTGTTCGGCAGCGCGACGATACCATTTGAGGGCTTCTGCGAAATCCTGGGGAACGCCCTTGCCATTGCTGTACGCAAAGCCGAGGCTGAATTGCGCCCCGGCGTCACCGTGTTCGGCATCGCGTTGCAATTTGTCAATGGGATCATTTTCCGCGGCCAGAGCCGTCGCCACGCTGAAGATGAGCGCCAGTAGCGCCGGTCCGCGTAGCATCAAAATCCTCATTCAAACCTCCTTCTCTCTCGCTTTGGAAGAAACAATCCTCGAACTTTTTGCGAAGCTCCTCGTTCGTTTGTGGAGATGGCCTCGTTGCAGGTTTGCCACCCAAGTCCAACTCTTCGTGCCACATGTAAATCAGTCCTCGGAACTGCCTTGAGGCGTCTTTGGTCTGGGAGGCGGATTGATTGCGTCGACTGCGCTCTTAAGCACGAGGGTGCGATAGAGAAAGGCCTCCATACCGTCGATCAGCGTGGTTAGCTCCTCCGGTTTGGGCATCCAAGCGCGGTGGGCTGCCGCGCTGCCTGCATCGACCAGCTTGAGGAGCGTCTCAAACTCTTGCTCACCGATGACACCGTTATCTTGAAGTTCCTTGAGCTTCCCCTTGAAAGATGATTTCTCTACTGCGTTCAACACCATCGTGCGTTCCAGGGCGGTGCGGGCGCCGATCGCAGCCAGAATCCGGTGACCGGCGTTCACAGCGCCATAAACCTCGCGCAGCAGATTCCGGAGCGTGGCATCGACAAGCTTATTCGTCCATTCCGGTTTTGGTTGCTTTGCTGGTGGCGGCCAATGGGATACGTGTGGACCGTGGATCTTGTGTTCACCGAAAAACTGCTCATCAGGCCAGGACTCTTCCTGGAAGTAGACCGTTTCGCATCCACGACATCGAAGGATACGAAAATTTGTGGTTGCCCCTATTATGGCTTCGTCGTCGAACCAACGTTCCTGATGCGATGCGACAATATCTGCGATGCGATCAGATCCGCATCGAGGGCAATGACCGTCGCAAGTATCGGAGGCGCCGTTTACAGTCTTCATTCAGGTCTCCCAAGCCTATACCACCACAATCCCGTGCCCCCTTGCCGGCGCTAGACATGGACGGACTCCCGCTCAACTCAATATCGAGGACCTGCTGAGAAATCTGGACAGGCGGAAGTGGATGCAGTGGGACGACGGGCGCCAACCGCATATGACTGGTCCGCGGATGCGACTGGAGAGCTGCGTGCAAGACCAATGATCCAAACTGCGGTCTGCCCTTCAGGTGAGACTACACTGCAGCGGCACCTCAATCGCTAACCCCGGCCTCCTCGATGATTTGCTTTGCGAGCTGTTTGAAGTCACCGCGCGCAACCTGAACCGACGCTGCGTGACTCCCGATGGCGCCGTCGGCCGGGGTGAGTTCGAAGATCGGCTTGCGCCTCTCCTGGGCCATCGGGACCAGGCTGCGATAATGCTTGACGGTGGCCAGACAAGCTGGATCCTGGCTCGGCGAAGCAGGAAACTGCCCGTTGTCCTGATCGAGTAAATTCCTGGCGTACTCCTCCGGCATGCGATTGATCCATCGATCATAGGCCTTGACCGGTCGGCTGAGCCGGACTCCGTGCTGCTGCACAACGTACCCCAGCGGTTTCATGCTGCCCTGAGGCAAGGGGAACGACGGCTCTGACCAGTTGTCTTTTCTCTTTTCCCACTCGTTGCGCCAACGTTGAAGAGCTGGGCCAAGGTTACGCAGGCCCTGGAGGGAAAACAGGTCGGCTCCGAGCGGAACGACGACGTGATCGGTGGCGATGAGGGCGGAGCGGTTGATTGCTCCCAGATTGGGGCCGACGTCAGCCAGAATGACCGTCGCCTCCATCGCTTTCGCACCCTCCTGCATCACCGTCCAGAACGAGGTCAAAATCCGGAATGGTCGATACAGGTTGGTCGAGCCCAGCGCGTCCGGCCATTCGCCGGACAACGTATCCTCAAAGCCGGAAAGTGCGAGGTCTCCGGGAATCAGTTCGAGAGACTCGGAGATCTTCTGAAGTGCAGGAGGCAACAAGTCGCCGACCTCCAACAGAGGCTTCACGCATTCAAAAATGGTTTTCCCGCGCTGCCCGCCCTCGCCGTCCCAAAGGTGTTCCAGCCGTTGTTCGTCGAGAAATCCGGCCGAAAGATTGGCTTGAGGATCCAGGTCGCAGGCGAGCACCCGTTGACCGGTTTGCGACAGCATCCAGGCCAGATGGTAAACGAGGGATGTCTTGCCGACGCCGCCCTTGTTATTGAAGAAGGTCAGTACCGGGATGGTCACGGTGCGCGCCTCCGAACGGTTGCCTGAACGAAGGCATTTTCGACGATGAATTCCGGATCGGGATGGCCATGATCCCTCAACGCTTTTCTGGCGATGGCAATGCCGGCGCCAAAGCGTTGCACATACCCGAACACTTTTAGCGCCTCCGCCACATTCGGGTTCCGGTAGTCGGTCACGCCCGGCCGCCCGAAATTGTGTCGAGTCACGACGCCGAATGCGCCACCGGGGCTATGGATTTCGACGCGGTCCCTGAACCAATTGACCCGCACGGGTGCGTTGGTGGCCTCGTAGGTGCGGTGCATCACGGCATTGCGCGTGATTTGCTGAAGCGCCTCCAGAGGATAGGTCGACTCGCGTCGCTCCAGGTCGGCGTGAGTCAGGTCGATGCTCGTGCGGATGTGCGCCTTCATCTTTTCGTCGATGCGCCGCATGATCTCTGAAAGCGTTCCGTCGATGGTTTCCTCATCGACGATGGGATCTGACAACTCGGTTCCGTCGATGCGCAGGAACTGGATATAGGAGTTGGGGATGAAGTCCCGCGGGCGTTTGCCGAGCACCAGAAGGCCCAGAACGGTGGCTGTAGGATCGGCGACGGAAGCAATCATCTTAGCGGTAGCCAAGCGCTGTTCCCTGCTGCGTTGGTTTGCATCAAGGATCTCGGCACTGAATGCCTGGGGCAGATATTCCTCGTCGAACCGGGAAAGGATGAGGTCGGAAACGGTGGCCCCGGGTACGGGCTGAATATCGAACGGGATGGTGTGCGCCCTGCGCCTCTCGTTGAGGATACGTTCATCCTGCTCGGTCGCAATCCCGCGTCGGGGACCGTACCGCACGTGAATCGCCCCTTGGAAGCGGACGGGAGGCGAGTCCGACGGCAACACGCTGACCACGGCGACCGGCTTGCCCTGCAGGGTCCTTTTCTCGACAAGCATGGACGGCGGCGGAACGATGTTGCCGTCCGTCTTGATGGCACTCAGTTGAATCAGCAACTGATCGTTGATTTCTATGTCACTGGTCTCTCCAGTGTCTTTCAGACCCACGAATACAACGCCGGCTTGACCGGATCCGGGCAGGTCATTGGAAAACGCACAGACTGCCTCTCGAATCCGGGTCGGTGCGTCGCCGTTCAGCGATTCCTTGTACTCAACGCGGAAGCTCTCACCGTGATCCACCATGTCGTGCAATTCGGTGTCTGTCGGCCTCATCGTGGCGCCAGTATAATGTGAAGTTCGACAAACTGCATAAAATCAACCTGGCAACCGGGTCAGCGGACTGAGCGGATGGCGGCGCCGGCGGGAAGGCCGTGCTTATTGGAGCCACCCGACTGGTCACACTCATCGCAAAGTGGCGCATGATGCCGGCGGTGAGAGAGGTTGACACGGCTGAAGTATGGCCATATATTTTCCACATGCCTTCAACAACCATCAAGTCGACCTATTCTCTGGATGTTGAATCGGTGCGCAAGCTGGAGACGTTGGCGCAACGCTGGAAGGTATCGAAGACCGAAGTGCTGCGGCGCGCCATTCGGATGGCAGAGATGGAAGGAGGGCCGGGTGACGGGGCGCCACTCGGCGCACTCGACCGATTGCAGGATTCCCTGCGCGAGCGCCGGGTCGACGTCAAGCGGTGGGCGCGGGATGCGAAGGCCGAGCGACGCGCAGCTTCTCTGCGGATGTCTTCCAAATGCCAATGATCCACCTGGACACCAGCTTTCTGATTCAGGCGCTGGAACGGGGGGTGGCTGAGGACCGCAAGCTGCGGCAGTGGATGGAGGAGGGCCGGACACTGGGAATGAGCGCTGTCGCCTGGGCAGAGTTCCTGTGCGGGCCACTGGCTCGCCGCGATGTTACACTGGCTGCCGAAATCGTCGGACGGCGCAGTGACTTCACGACGGAGCAGGCGGCGGTAGCCGCCCGCCTATTCAATGAGTCGGGACGGCGGCGAGGATCATTGGTCGATTGCATGATCGCAGCCGCGGCCCTCGCAGACGGTGCAGCCATCGCAACCGCGAACCCGGCAGACTTCAGCCGATTCGAGGATTTCGGCCTGAAGATGGTTTGACTTCAGCGAGTGTGGGATGAAAGCCCCCGAAGCACTTTCTCGCGGAGCCCCACGATTGAAAGTCCAACAACCTGACTGCGCGCCTCATCGTATCGAACAATGACTCCCTCCCCGATATCGATGCCAACGGCAGGTTTTGGTGAGGCGACGGAGATGTACAGCACATCTGCCTTGCCATCGTAATTCCAGTTCAAATTGTGCCTGCTCTCTGGAATTTTCAACGCTTCCAAAGAATTGGTCTCCTGGACGTCAACGCGAATCCTGGGAATTGCCAAGGCACCCTTCTTCAACCGCATCCAGATACGATTTGGCCACGTTGCATTGTTCTGTATGTGTTTCCATCAAAAAAGAAGCTATGTCCAGACGCTGAACCACAGCGAGTGACAATCCTTGTGGTGTTTTCCTGGACATTGATGCCAGGCTTGGCTGCCGGTTGGGTCGTCATCAGCATCCCGATCGTCTCAGCGGTGACGATCATCCTGCCTCCCATTGACCTCGACCATTTCATTGTTCTTGCCCCCTTAAAATACGGATTCCTAGTCACCGAGGGTGATCAGTGCGGCAGAGTATGGCCAGCCATCAAGATGCTCTGCTCGCCCAAACCATCAAACGGTATCCCGGTTCGGGGCATCAAGGAATGAATGGCTAGAATTGAGATCTCGGCCTACGCTCTGGTGGAACCCACGCTTTTGCGATTGCAGCTATTGGCGTGCCAACTGCCACGCCGACGAGCGTTGCCAATGTCAAGTCTGAACCATAGGCATACACGGTTGCTGTGAGTATGCCTGACACGATGCCCGAGATCATATTGTCCGCAACATATGAAGCGATCAGGAATGCGGTGAGAACTGCAATGATGACCGGTTCAGCCCTCACAAAGATGGCGATCAGAAGCACGATCATGATCACAATACCGATGAAGGGTTTGCGGCGGTCGCCCCACCCTTCTCGAACGGATTGACGATCCGGTCCGGACCGCCATACTCCGGCGTCTGTGTCCCAGCGCCACGGTTCCGTCTTGTCTGCGTCATCGTCTGGCTTTGGCAATTGGGGCTCTTGGCGTTTTGTAACCTCTGCCTTGGCCTCACCGTCGTCTTTTTGTCCCTCGTGTTCTGAGAACGAAAATGAAAATTCAAACCCAGTGGCGGGAACGCCATCCGCCAATCCTCGCAGAAACGCACGCTTCTCCGAGGGGACCTCTTGAACATCATCGACATTGTGGAGAATTTTGTAGGGCACTGGCCCGTACTCGGGCAATACCGTTCGAGATGAGCAGTAATTCGTAGGATAGAAAAAGCCAGGAAGGCTCTCTATTTGGATTGTTACCGTCACACGTTTTCCCGTAACGCATGCCCTCTTGATCGTTTCATAGTCAGTTGGCAGCAGATAGAAGGTCACCCCGAAAGCCTCTTTCGACTCCAACGGATCATCGGGATATTCTCCTGGCGTCTCTTTGTAGGCCCAAAACCTAAAATACCCTACATCCCTATGCTTCAATCGTTTACGGAGTGCATCCATTTCCGTCTCGATTCCGTCAACAGTCGCATTCTTCTTCCTCTTCGCATGGGACGCACTGCTTTGCGCCGACCCCAAGTACTCCTCTGTGCTTTTCGGCGTTGCCATCTCAATCCATACTTCAAGTTCACTGATGGTTCGAGGCGATCCAAAAAAAGAGAAAGTGTCCTCTCCCACAACTTTTCCCTTTGCTGATAGCTGTTCTTTTTCACGCCTTCTCTGTGTTTCTTCTGGGGCCCGGTTCGGGTTGCCCCAATCGGAACTATCGCCTGTATATTCCATCTCGTATATTACAAACCCAGCAGCATTGAATTGCTTCAAATTCAGCATGCAGCTTTTGTTGCTTCCTACCTCAGTGTAAGTACAATCCGCAAAATTACCCGAACTCGGAGGACGGACCGGTTCATTGGTCACCGGGTCGTTTTCGATCAGGTCGCCTTTTTCGTAAATTACCTTCAGGGGATATGCACTATTCGCCTGTTTCGACATGTGCCCTCCGTTTTGGTCCCATTGGCGGGCGCGCCGTTTGAATACCGACTCAATCGCTGAACGGTGCAGTCAGTAAGGATGACTCCCGTGAAGATACGAATCATGGACTCGGAGATCTGGAGCTTGTGTTCACCGGCCGTGGTCTACGGGTGAGTCCCGCATATGAGCCAGTTTTGAATTGAGCCTGGTCAATTGGAACAACCTGGCGTTTTGGAAACCCAAGAGCCGTCCGGCCGGCATCAAAGGCTTCCCTTGGGCTTGGTCCTTTCCAACAGGTTCCGCAACGCCGGCAGCAATTTCGGGAGGGCGTCCTGGATGATGGTCCAGATGGTGTCGTCGTCTACGCTCAGATAGCTGTGCGCCAAGCGGTTTCGCGTTGCAATGATCGCCCGCCAAGGGATCTCCGGGTGCTCGTCGCGGATAGTCATGGGAATGTGGGTAGCTGACTCGCCGATCAATTCCAGATTGCGCAGGGTGGCATCGTAGGTGACCGAGTCGTCGACAAACGCTGCTTGATCCATTTTCGACGTATAGGCTCGGACCTTTTCAGCGAATTCGATCATATCGGTTGCATAGAAACGCCAATCTCGTGATCCCTCGCCGGCGCTAGACATGGACGGCCTCCCGCTCGACATAAGGACGCAGTTCCGCTCGTAGCGCCTTCTGAGTTACCAGATCGACGGAACGCCCCAGCAGGTCTTCCAGGTAGAACTGAGCCCCGAAGTATCGTTTCCAGTCCGCCGGTCCGTCGAAACGCACCAGGATGTCGATGTCGCTGTCTTCCGATGCCTGGTCGCGAGCCACCGAGCCGAAGAGGACGAGATCGGTGACCCCGAATCGTTGCGCAAGGGTCGTCTTGTGCGCTCGCAGTACCTTCAGGACTTCCTCTCTAGTCATTGATGCTCCCGTGGATGGGTCGGGAACGGCCAGGGGTGAACCTTGTTCGGCAGCATGTCAGGGAGAGGAGCGGGCCGGTTGCCTAGTGACGAATCCTTACTCTCCCCGGCGAAATGACAGTGAAAGCAGAGAGTAGTTCGTGGCCCCGGTCCGCAAATACAGCCGATGTGATCCGTGCTTTTGTTTCCGCGGATTGCCCCGTTAAACGAATGAGCACAACGCCCGAGTGGATCTGTCCCATACGAAAAATCAGTTCGCCGAAGTCCTTATCTGCCGTAATCAGCAAGGCGCCGTTCCGGTTCGCTTGATGCAGCACCGAATCGTCATCAATGCCAGGTTCCGATTCCGCAATGTATACCACGGTGTGGCTGTCCTGGCGCAAGCGCTCGACGATGGGTTTGTCCACGCTTTCGTCTGCCAGCAGGTTCATGGATTTTGCTCAGCGGTTGGGTACACAACATCGGCGCGCAAAGCTCGAGCAGCGAAATGCAGGGCTGCCAGAATGCCTTCCCTGGTCAAACGGGGGTGAGCCTCCAGGACCTGGTCTATCGTTTCACCTGCAGAGAGCTTCTCCAGAATCAACTCAACGGTAATGCGTGTGCCTGCGACGACAGGCTTCCCCATCATGACTGCGGGATCAGATTGAATGAGTTCAGCACCCATTGCTTGCCTCCTCCGAAAAGTTGGGGACGTTGTTGAATTACTGGAATAACTTTGACGGGCTTCCGAGCACGGGCAACGCGTGGGGCGTCCCTATCCCTTTTCCCTGAATGCCTCTGATTTCCTTCGGAATGAATGGCGACACCCGGTGATTCTCGTAATTCAACAACGTCCCCTGTTCCATTTCTCAGCAACTCGGTTCTTCGCCAGGGCCAGATTGCTTCTGGCGCGGTTCATCCATTCCCGCGGGTCATCAGGTGGGAAACGCTCGGGACGCTTCATACACGACTATTCCTTCCTTGAGGGCGGGCTTGAAAACCAGAGCGTGGCTGTCCTTGAAGCGCTCCACATCCCCAGGGTCGACTACGAGCGCGTCAACCGCAACGCCTACGCCATGCAGCTTGCGGTAGATGCGGGCCATGAGGTGGAGTGCGTCCGCTCCCCGCTTGATGATGAGAAGGTCGACATCGCTGTTGGGGTTCATTCGCCCCCTGGCGGCCGATCCGAAGAGAATGATCTTTTCCGGCTGGGCCACATCCACGATTCGCCGGATGATGTCGTCCAAGGTCTCTTGTTCGAGTATGGGATTACTATCCATTGGAGCGAGGCTTTTCCCGGATGCCCCATTCTATCACTCCCGCCCTCGTCTGATGGTCGTTGGACGAGATCTCTGCCGAGCGCGGCAAAGGCCATCAGCATGTAGCCTGGGGCTCGAGACGGACCATCAACCCGGAGAGTCTTCCCTCTGCCGCTGTCGGCCCGCCACCAGCCCCTTCAACCTGGACTCGGGCGGCGCCTCGAAGTAGCGGCTGGCCAGCCAGCCCACCGCCACCGTGGGCAGGCAGGTGAAGGCGCCGTACCATTGGCCGCCGACCTGGGTCCAGGCCAGGGCCAGGGTCAGGGCACCCGCCGCCAGGCCGATCAGCACGCCCGCCGCATTGGCCCGTTTGGACAGCATTCCCAGCAGGAAGATGCCGAGCAGGAGACCCAGAAAGGTCCCCGAGAGGCTGATGATGAGCTGGTAGACCTCGGACTGCTGGTAGAGGATCAGCACCGCCGCCAGGATGCCGCCGGCGCCGAAGAGCGCGCAGAGCAGCCGGCTGAACCCGACCTTGAGCTGGCGGTTGGACATCCAGTCGCAGACCACGGTGGCGGTCAGGGCGTTGATGCCGCTGTCGATGCTGCTCATGGCGGCCGCGAACAGCCCCGACAGCAGCAGCCCCAGCAGGCCCACCTGGGCGATCTCGGTCAGCACGAAGTTGGGCAGGATCTGGTTCTGATGGAGAGGAGGGAAACCTGCGGCGGCCGAGGCGGCCCCCGGGACCTCCTGGTGGTAGAAGGCATAGAGAGTGGACCCCACCAGGAAGAAGATCAGGCAGACGGCCCCCGACATCACCCCGTTGACCACCAGGGAGCGCTGGGCTGCCCGCGGCGTGGGCATGGACACGTAGCGCTGCACCGCCGTCAGCGTCACTGCGTACCAGGGGAAGAAGGCGAACAGGCCGATGGCCAGGGAGGAATAGACGTTGTCCACGCCGGGGGACATGTCGAAGCGAAGGTCGAACATCTCGAACTTGCCGTGGGTCTGCCCCACCTCGATCATTCCGGCCCAGCCACCGTCGATCCGCCCCAGCGCCAGCCACAGGACGGCCAGCATGCCCCCTCCCAGGGCGACGGCTTGAAAGATGTCGGTCCAGATCACGGCCTTGAACCCTCCCAGGGCCGTGTAGAGGGTGGCGAAGGCGCCGATGCCCACCAGCAGCCAGGCCGTGGTGGCCAGGTCGTCCGTGCTCAGACCCAGCACCGGTTCGATGACGTGGCTGACGGCGTAGAGGAGGTTCCCCATCCAGGCGAAGGTGTAGATCATGAAGAGCGAGCTGCCGATCAGCCGGACGGGCCGGTTGAAGCGCAGCTCCAGGTATTCGTAGGCGCTGGTCACGCCCAGCCGGTGGAAGAGCGGCACGAAGACCCAGCCCACCACCGGCACCACCAGGAACGGAATGGTGATGATGGCGAAGTAGATGTGGTAGTTGCCGAAGGCCGCCTGGGTGGGAAGGCCCACGAAGGAGTTGGAGCTGAAGATGGAGGCGAACATGGAGAGGCCCACCGGCATCCAGGACATCTTCCGCCCCCCCAGGAAGAAGTCCTCGTTGGAGTGCTGCTCGCGGGCGAACCACAGGCCCAGGGCCAGCACCGCCACCAGGTAGCCGCCAAAGAGGGTCCAGTCCAGGGGGTGCAGGAAGCCCAAGGGCTCAACTCCGATCCGGATTCGTTCGAGGTCGTCCGCTCCGGGATTCTAGGAACGGCCGTTTTGCGAGTCAAGCGGCCGGCAACCGTCCCAAAAGCAGCCTTGAGCCTGTGCAGGGGCTTGGATAGACTATGCAGGAGGCGCCGGAGAGTCGGGGACTCGCGAGCGCCCATTCCCACGGGGAACCCTCGGCATGTCGTTCCATCGGCTCAGTATCGCCGCCTGGCTGGTCGTCTTTTCGGCGCCGGTGGGGTTGGGCGCCTCGGATGCCGTCCAGGCCGAGTTCTTCGAGAAGCGGGTCCGGCCTCTGCTGATCGAACGCTGCCATGCCTGCCATAGTGGGGAAGCCCCCAGTCCCATGGGAGGGTTGAGGCTGGATTCGGCCGAAGCCGTGCTGGCGGGGGGGAGCCGCGGCCCGGCGGTTGCGCCTCGCAAGCCGCAGGAGAGCCTGCTGATCCGGGCCGTCTCCTTCGAGGACCCCGAGCTCAAGATGCCGCCAACCGGCCGGCTGAGCGATCGGGAGATCGCCGACCTGGTCCGGTGGGTGAAGTCGGGAGCCTCCTTTCCCGCGTCCGGGTCGGCTTCGACCGGCGCCGGCGGGGGCATCGATTGGGAAGCGGGGCGCCGGTTCTGGTCTTTCCGGCCCATCCAGGATCCCCCGCTGCCGGCGGTGAACGACAGCCGCTGGGTCTCCTCTCCCGTCGACGCCTTCGTGCTCTCCAGGCTGGAGGCCAAGGGGCTGAAGCCGGCCCCGCCCGCCGACAAGCGGAGTTGGCTTCGCCGGGTCACCTATGGCCTGACCGGCCTGCCGCCCTCGGCGAGCGACATCGAAGGGTTCGAGGCCGATCAGTCCCCCGAGAACCACCGGAAGGTGGTCGACCGCCTGCTGGCCTCTCCCCACTACGGCGAGCGCTGGGGACGCCATTGGCTGGACCTGGTCAGCTTTGCCGAAACCAACGGTCACGAGTTCGACCACACCAAGGCCGATGTCTGGCGCTACCGCGACGCCGTCATTCGGGCCTTCAACCAGGACGTTCCCTATGACCGCTTCGTTCGCGAGCACGTGGCCGGAGACCTGCTGGCGGAAAAGCGTCTGGGGCCGGACGGGATCCACTGGGAATCTCCGGTCGGCACCAGTTTTTTCTGGTTGGGCGAACGCCTCAACGGCGCCATCGACTCGGTCAAGGCCCGGGCCGACGAGGTCGACAACCAGATCGACGTGCTCTCCAAGGCCTTCCTGGGCTTGACGGTGGCCTGCGCCCGCTGCCACGACCACAAGTTCGACCCCATCCCCACCAGCGACTACTACGCCCTGGCCGGGGTGCTGCACAGCACCGATTTCGCCCAGGCGGTCATCGACTCGGCCTCCCGGCGGCAGGAGATCGCCTCCCTCCGACAGCAGATCCAGGATCGGACCTCCGGTATGGAGGCTCTGCTGAAACCCGCCCGCTGGAGCATGGCCCGGCAGATCGAGCCCTACCTGCTGGCGGCGGCCGAGCTGGCCTCCCCCCGGGCATCGGCCGAGCCCTCCGCGGTGGCCGAGCTGGCCGGCCGGCGGCTGCTGGATGCCGGCCTCTTGCAAGCCTGGGTCGAGACCCTCCGGCAGGCCTGTGGGGAGCCGGAGGACCTGTTCTACCCCCTGGCCGCCCTGATCGACGGGCTGGCCAGCCGGCGTTTCGGCTCCTTTGCCGAGGGGATGGAGGCCGTTCGCGGCCGATTGGGCAGGCGGGTTCAACCGGAGGAGAACGACAAGGCCGCAGGTCCGGAGCGAGTCGATGTGCTCTTCGAGGATTTCGTCAAACCGGACTTCGAGGGGTGGACCGTGCAGGGACAGGCCTTCGGGACCGGTCCGGCGCGGCAAATACCGTCCAACCAGCCCCTGCGCGACTTCCAGGGCCAGCCCCTGGCCAACTCCTTCAGCGCCGGGTCCGACCGATTCATGGGCAGCCTGACCTCCCGCAAGTTCACCCTGCCCGATCTGCCCCGGGACTACCGGGAGCATGGCATCTACCTGCATGTGAGGCTGGCCGGCAGCCAACCGGAGAAGTCTTCCGGCAGCCGACCCTTCCCCGTCCTGGCCCTGAGCCTGATTGCGGACGGAGTGAGAAGCACGACCCATGTACCGCAGAGCAGCCGACTGCAGTGGAAGACCTCCCGCATGACCATTCAGGTGGGACGAATCTGTCATTTCGAGATCCTGGACCGCAGCGCCTCCGGGCACATCGTCGTGGACAAGATCGTCTTCTCCAACTCCAAGGAGCCTCCTGCTCACCTGGATGCACCCCACCGGAACCTGCTGCAAAGGATCGTCTCGGGGAACCCCTCCTCCCTGGAGTCGCTGGCTCGAACCTACCGGGACCTCTTCCTGGAGGCGCTGGGCGACCCGGGCCCGCCGACTCCCGGCCACCGCTGGCTGCTGGCCTCCCTCAGTCCCGGCGGCCGCCTGGAGGATCTCGGCGCTCTCCTGTGGCCGGAAGAGCGGGATGGGGTGGCTCGGATGCAGGGTCAACGCCAGCTTCTGGACGAGCGGGTGCCGGCCTCCCGATTCGCCATGAGCAGCCAGGACAGGGATCCGCGCAACGTGCGCGTCCACCTGAGAGGGGACCACAAGAACCTGGGCCGGGAGGTGCCGCGGCGCTTCCTGCAGATCCTGGCCGGTCAGGATCAGGCTCCCGTCCTGGAGGGAAGCGGCCGCCTGCAGTTGGCCGACCGGCTGGTGGGCCCGCGGAACCCGCTGACGGCCCGGGTCATGGTCAATCGCATCTGGAAACACCACTTCGGGGAAGGCCTGGTGCGCTCGGTGGACAATTTCGGCAAGCAGGGCGACCGGCCCAGCCATCCCGGGCTGCTGGATTTTCTGGCCCATCGCTTCATGAGGGAGGGGTGGTCGGTCAAGGCCGTCCAGCGCCTGATTCTGCTGAGCAGCACCTACCGGATGTCCGGCCGGAGGGACGCCAGGGCCTTGCGGCTCGATCCCGAAAACCGGCTCCTCCATCACGTCTCGGTGCGCCGGCTGGAAGCCGAGGCGGTCCGCGATTCCGTCCTGGCCGTGAGCGGCAACCTCGATCGCCAACTCTTCGGCCCCAGCGTGCCGCCCCACATCAGCCCCTATCAGGACGGCCGGGGCAAGCCCGAGTCGGGGCCGCTGGACGGGAACGGCCGGCGCAGCCTCTACGTGCAGGTCCGCCGCAACTTCCTGACGCCCCTCTTCCTGGCTTTCGACTATCCTCCGCCCATTTCGACCATCGGGCGCAGGGGGGTCTCCACCGTTCCCTCCCAGGCCCTGATGATGCTGAACAACGAGTTCATTGCCGGAGAGGCTCGATCCTGGGCGCGGCGCATGGTCGCGGAGGAGACCGACCCCGGCCGGCGGGCCGAGCGCATGGTGCTGGAGGCCTACGGCCGGCGCCCGGAGCCGCGTGAGTTGAAAAACCTGCTGCAGTTTGCGGCGTCAGCGAGCGACCGCTACCGCCGCCTGGCCGAGAAAGAGGAGGCCCCTGAGAGCCTGGAACAGCGGGTGTGGACAGATCTGGGGCACGCCCTGATGAACTCGGCCGAGTTCATCTATCTGCGCTGAGGGACTGACATGCATCGGGCAAATTCTTCCCCGCCTGGAATCAGCCGCCGCCAAATGCTGTGGCGGTGCGCCAACGGCTTTGGCGGGCTGGCCCTGTCCTGTCTCCTGGCCGAGCAGCAGGGCCTGGCCGCCGCAAGCTCGACCTCTCCGCTGGCTCCCAGAGCCACCCACCACCCGCCCAAGGCCAGGTCGGTGATCTTTCTCTTCATGGACGGGGGGCCGTCGCAGATGGACACCTTCGACCCCAAGCCCAGGCTGCAGAAGGAGAGCGGCCAGCCCATCCGGATGGAGACGCCGGCCACCGTTTTCCAGATCAGCCGGATGGTGCTGGGGTCGCCTTACGGCTTCAAGCGCTACGGCCACTCGGGCGCCGCCGTCAGCGAGCTCTTTCCCCACCTGGCCACCTGCGTGGATGACATGACCTTCGTTCGATCGATGGTGGCCGACCACTCCGAGCACACCGCCGCCAACTACTTCATGCACTCCGGGACCGGCTTTCAGGGCCGGCCCAGCCTGGGGTCCTGGGTGACCTACGGCCTGGGAAGCGAGTCGGACAACCTCCCCGGCTTCATTGTGCTGGAGAGCGAAATGATTCCTCCCGGAGGTCTGGATCTGTTCGGGAGCGGCTTTCTGCCGGCCTCCTACCAGGGGACCCTCTTCCGCAAGGGGCGCCACCCGATCGCGGACATCCGGCCTCGGGAGGCCGCCCCCGAGCTGCAGCTCGACAAGCTGGACCTCATCCGCAAGCTCAATGCCGGGGTGGTGGACCGCTTCGGCGCGGTCAGTCAACTGGAGGCCACCATCGCCAACTACGAGCTGGCCTTCCGCATGCAGTCGGCGGTCCCGGAACTGTTGGACCTGGGCGACGAATCGGAAGCGACCCGGAAGCTCTACGGGCTGGATGAGCCCGAAACCGAGGAATTCGGCCGGGAGTGCCTGCTGGCCCGCCGCCTGGTGGAGCGGGGCGTCCGCTTCATCGAATGCCTGAGCCCCCAGCGGCGCATCGACCGCTGGGACCAGCACCTACGCCTGGAAGAGCGCCACCGCATCAACGCCAAGGCCACCGACAAGCCCATGGCCGCGCTGCTAAAGGACCTCAAGGCTCGCGGGCTGCTGGATGAGACCCTGGTGGTCTGGGGCGGCGAGTTCGGGAGGACGCCCACGGCCCAGACCCCGGATAGCGGCGACCTCTCCCAGGTGGGCCGGGACCACAATCCCTTCGGCTTCACCATGTGGCTGGCCGGAGGCGGGGTCAAGCCCGGAACGATCTACGGAGCCACCGACGAGTACGGCTACTACGCGGTCGAGAACAAGGTGCACGTCCATGACCTCCACGCCACCATCCTCCACCTGATGGGTCTGGACCACACCCGGCTCACCTACCGTTTCAGCGGCCGCGACATGCGCTTGACCGACGTCTACGGCAACGTGGTGCACGACATATTGTCGTAGAGGCTCTATCGGACTTCCGGAACGAACATGCTATTGCGGAGGCGGGAGACAATGAGGTCAGATCACGCAGAAGGATTGATGGTCGGTTCCGGGAACCACGCCTGGCGGGATGCGAGCGTCGAAGGTGACGAACCGGCCGTGCCGTTCGACAGCCAGCGCCAGTAGATAGGTATCGGTGATCTGTTTCGAGCCAATAACCTGACGCCAATCGGCGACGCCGGGCTGCAGAAGGCTGACACTATCGGGCCAGAATTGATGATGGCGGGTGGCCGTCGCCTCCTGGAGCCGTCGGGCTACGAGGGAGGCCGCCAAGCTACTGGGATACGCCGGGTGGGCCATGATCCGTAGACACCCGTTCTGGGTGATGGGGCAGGTCGCCCAACCGTGCTGGATGTTGTCTCTCAGCCATTGCCTGGCGGACTCGTGGTGCAGGTGCTCGGCATCCAGCAAGGCGATCAGGACGTTCACATCCAGTAGCGCTCGCATCAGTCAGCCGTTTCTTCGCGCAGCCGGTCGATCAGTTCGTTGGTGACGACCACGCCGCGTTTGGAGAACGGTCGGAAGCCGAACTCGGCGCAGGGCTCCTCCGCCCGGCTCCCCAGGTCGTCCCGTTCCCTGGGAGCCAGAGATTGCCGGAGCAGGTTCGATACCACCGCACCGGCCGATTTCGACTCGCGTTTTGCGACTTCCTTGACGGCAATGAGAAGGTCGTCGTCGATATTGAGGGTCGTTCGCATGGTTGAATCTCCACCGGAAGACATTGAATAATGATGCTACTACACCACGCATCACACATCAATACGCCGTAATTGGTTAGAATCGTTTTTCGGGAGAGTCCTGGTTGCAAAGCACCAACCGACTGGGGCTTGGATTGATCCGGGTGCTCTGACCGGGGTGTCCGGCGGTGCGCGGAGCCGACGTTGAGTGGGCTCGAACGGCGTTGACTTCGCCCGGGCTTCGGTCTGGTTTTCAGACTTTGTCGAGGAGGAAGGAATGGTGTGGAGAATTTTCCTGAGTGCGGGCATTCCGGCAATGGCTTTGACCACCCTCTGGGCCTTGCCGGCTTGGGGGCAGCTCTCCCCCCGAGCCGCCTGGGCGGCCACGGCCTTCAAGAACTACCGGGTGCAGCCCGACATTACCTATCTCACCGCCGACAACTGGCGGGCCGAGCTGGATCTGTACCAGCCGACCGGGCTGAGCGGGCCCGCGCCCACCCTGGTCTACTTTCACGGGGGAGGCTGGTACACCGGCGACAAGGACGAGCCCATACTGCGGTTGCTGCCCTATCTCGAAATGGGATGGGCGGTGGTGAACGTGGAGTACCGGCGCAGCGGGGTTTCGCTGGCGCCGGCCGCGGTGGAGGACTGCCGCTGCGCCCTGCGTTGGGTCCTGGACAACGCCGGCCGGTACAACCTGGACTCCGACCGAATCGTGGTCTCCGGCCATTCGGCCGGGGGGCATTTGGCACTGACCACCGGCATGCTGACGACCGCGGCCGGACTGGACTACCGCTGCCTGGGCGGCAAGGAAGAGCCCAAGGTGGCGGCCATCGTCAACTGGTACGGCATCACCGACGTGCTGGATCTGATCCAGGGCGACAACGTTCAGGGGTATGCGCTTCGTTGGATGGGAGTGCGGCCGGACAGGGAGTCGCTGGCCAAAAAGGTCTCTCCGCTGACCTGGGTCCGCCCGGGGCTGCCCCCCATCCTGACGGTTCACGGCGAGAACGATCCGCTGGTGCCCTACCAGCAGGCCGTTCGGTTGCACCGGGCCTTGACCGAGGCCGGTGTCCCCAATCGCCTGGTGACCATACCCGAGGGACCCCACGGCCCCTTCAGTCCGGAAGAGACGCTGCGGGCCCACACCATCATCACTGAATTCCTGGAACGACACGGCCTGACCCGCGTGGACGGGGCGGAGCCGGCCTGGTAGGCCCGATCGGCCTGGCCCGGAGCCGTCCGCCCGCCGCGCCGTCTCCGGTCGTGCGCCGGTTTCCGGTTTGAAAACCGAGGATCGATGAGCACCGCCACCATTCAGCCCGCTCGCCCTCCCTACCTCCTGGGGATCGACCTGGGAACCTCGTCCTGCAAGGCGTGCGCGGTTGACGCCTCCGGCCGTCGCCTGGGGGCGCGCAGCGCCGGCTATCCCACCCTCACCCCGCGGGCCGGCTGGGCCGAGCAGGACCCCCGGCACTGGGCGCCCGCGGCCGTCGAGGCCACCCGGCGGCTTCTCTCGGAAAGCCCTGTCCCGCCCGATCGGGTGGGAGGCATCTGCCTCTCCAGCGCCGCCCACATTCCGGTGATGCTGGATGCCGGCGGCAATCCCCTGAGAAACGCCATCCTGTGGTATGACCAGCGCTCCCTGGACGAGGTGGAGGAGTTGAAGTCTCAGCGGGGCGAGGAGATCTTCAGGCTTTCTCACAACAGCGTCTCTCCCACCTGGACCCTGCCCCAGCTCCTGTGGGTGCGACGGCGGGAACCGGAGGTGTGGTCCAGGGTCCGCCGGGTGGCCCTTTCCAAGGACACCCTGTCGCAATGGCTCACGGGCGGCTGGACCACCGATCCGGCCACCGCCCTGTCCTCCATGCTCCTGGACGCCCATACCGGAAGTTGGTCCGAGCCCTTGCTGGAGCCGCTGGGGCTGACGCCCGAGGCGCTGCCCCGGGTGCATCCTTCCACGGCCCGGGTCGGCTCGCTGGCGGCGGCGGCAGCCGAGGCCCTGGGAGTTCCTTCCGGGATTCCCGTGGTCAACGGGACCCTGGACAGCGCTGCCGAGACCTATGGGGCCGGGGTGGTGCGGCCCGGCGACTGCCTGCTGCGGCTGGCCACGGCGGGCGGGATTCACCTGGTGCTGGAGGAGGCCCGCCCTCACCCCGGGCTCATCAGCTACCCTCATCCGGTGGCTCCGCTCTGGTACTCCCAGGCCGGCACCAACTCCTGCACCTCGGCCCTCCAGTGGGTGTTCCGGAGCGTCGGCGCCGGCCGGCCGGGAACCTTCCAGGAGTGGGACCCGGACGTGGAAGCCGTTCCGCAGGGGGCCGAGGGGCTGTTCTTCCACCCCTACCTTTCGGGAGAGCGCTGCCCCTACTGGGACGGCCGGCTGCGGGCCAGCTTTACCGGAGCCACCTTCGGCCATCGCCCCGAGCACTTCGTTCGGGCCGCCTACGAGGGCACGGCCTTCTCCCTGCGGGACGCGATGGGGGTGCTGGACGACCTGGGCGGGGCGCAGGGAACCGTCACGGTGGTGGGCGGCGGCACGGCGGGAAGGCTGTGGACCCGGATCGTCTGCGACGTGCTGGGGAAGCCCCTGCAGGTTTCTCGGGTGACGGATTCGGCCTACGGCGCGGCCCTGCTGGGGCTGGTGGGCATCGGCCTCTACCCGGATGTCTCCCAGGCGCTGGCCGGGTCCCGGCAGGAGCTGGAGGTGGTCTCGCCCGATCCTGAGCGAACCCGAGGCTATAGCGCGCTCTTCCAGCGCTACCGCGAGATCCAGCAGCAGCTCCAACCGGTCTACCACACCCTGGCCGGGTGAGGCCGGCCCCACCTTGTAGAACTCATCAGCCCTCAGTACTCGATGGGCCGCTCTTCGAAGTGGCGGTGGCGTCGATAGGCCACTCTGCAGTCGACGCGGTCCAGGGAGAGGTTCCCCTTGATGTCGCGGTCCCGCTTCAGGACGGTGACCTTCAGCCGGTTGCGCCCCTTCCGGGGCGTGAACTCCGGACCCAGGTGGTAGTCGTAGCCGTACCCGTAAGGTCCGATGGAATGGGAGAGGGAATCCTGGCCCACCAGCCGATAGGTCATGTCCACCTTCTGCAGGATGGAATCGGGGAGCACCTGGCCGTTGAACTCGACCCGGACCCGATCGATGGTCGGGACGATGCCCCCGAAGCGCACCCTCAGGACCACCGAGCGAACCCGTCCCAGCTTTCGCCAGTGCTCGATATCGTCGGCCATGGGGAAGGAGACCTCGGTCGAGGCCCCCTCGGCAAGCTCCTGGGGCAGACCCTTCGTCCTGTCGGGCAGCCAGTCCATGGAGGTGTCTCGTTCCTTGCGGGTGCGAACCATGTAGAGCTTGTCGGTGGTGGCCAGCAGTTCCGGGTGGGGCAGCAGGCGCAGGGTATCGTATTCCTGGGCCGTCCAGGGCCATCCCTGGGGGGTCCAGAGGTGGTCGGCCATGGCGACGCCGTCCACGCCCTGATCGTAGGCGGTGGCGGCGCCGGCCCAGACCATTTCGGGGGTGGCCCATCGGGCGAACTGCCGGCCCAGCCCGTTGTGCATGGAGAAGTAGGCGCGGGTTCCGGTGCCCCGGGTGAGCTTGACCACCTGGGAGCAATCCACGTCCTGCACGATTCCCTCGTCCTCGGTGTAGCTGCCCTCGCAGAAGAGGCCGTCCACCAGGTTCTCCGAAATCCAGGTGGGGACTTCGTAGCCCACCAGCTTCCAGGCGTCCGGGTGGGCCGGGACGCGGGCGTAGATGCGCTTTCGCCGCCCCTGCGCCTGCTGGGCCTTGTCGGCCACCTTGCGCAGCTCCCGGATCCACTGGGTCATCACCGGGGCCAGCTCCCCGGCCTGGTCGAAGCGGCAGAAGGGCGTGGACGAGGTCAGGTTCAGCTCGATGCCGTCGGTCTCATAGCGGGAGAGCAGCTCCTCGAAAACCGGAAACCGTTCCTCCCGCACCGCCTCGTGCATGAAATTGAATCGCGTCTTGTTGACGTCCTTGGCGCGGGGATCGGGATCCTCTCCCACGTGGAACTGCGGGTTGTCCATGGCGAAGGCCGACCATCGGCCCAGGCCTTCGTTTGCTTCCCGGGTTCCTCCCTGCAGGCTCACCCAGGTGCTGGCGATCATCAGAATTCCCTGCCGGTGACAGCGGTCCACCAGGATCTCGAGGGGGTCGTGGCCGTCCTCGACGAGCTGCTTCAATATCCGGCCCGCCCGATACCAGACATAGTGGGTCCATTGCTTGACCTCGGCTCCCCACATCTGAGCCACCTTGCTGTCGTAGAGCATGGTGCCCCCTTCGACGCCGGCGAAATAGACGAAGGCGTCCACACCGGTGCTGGCGAGCTGGTCCACGATGAAGGCGTGATCGGAGGGGGTCACCGGGGGTTCGAAGCAGTAGAGGTCGGCGGCGTGGCGCCCGTCGTCGAAAAAGAAGACCCGGGGATCCGCGGAACGCCCGGTGTCCTTGGACAGTGACGGACCGGCTGCCGCTGCAGAAACAAGAGGTGTGGCCAAGGCTCCGGGGGCCGCGGCGCCTACGGTCCTCAAGAAAGTTCGGCGTTTCATGGTCGGTTCAACTCCTTTGATTGGCAGTAGATCGGGTCTGAAGGACACTCCAGGCGGCATTCGAGCCTTCCCGGCCTGCCCAACCGGTAGGTCTCCACCCAAGCGCCGCCTGTGAAAGCCCTCATACTGCCGACAACCCCGTCCCAACGCAAGGCGTAATTGAGAGGCTGCCTCTCCTGGGTCGCTTCGGACCGTTCGAGTCGATTCTCCGCCCCGATGGGTCAAGGCTCCCGGCGGGGTGCAGGACTATCCCACGCTACCCGCCCTCACCGTAGGGGCGTCCCTTGTGGGCGCCCCCTTCGCGGCGCCGGCCAGGCGAGCGGGAACAACCGGGCAACCACAAGGGTTGCCCCTACAAGGGGGTTCAGCGTGGGATGGCACCACAATGCGGACTCCCTCTCCGTTTACCTCGCCCCAGGTTGCTGGTAACATGGGCGCCTTTGCGCCGATTCTTCAGCTTGACCAGGGGGAAAACATGTCCCGCCAGTTACCGTCGGAGGACGCACCCGGCCCGGCCCGTCCCGCGCGCCCGAACCCGGCTCTCCAGGAGTCGCTGAAGCGCTACTGGCGCACCAACCTGAAGATCATGATGGTGCTGCTGGCCGTCTGGGCGGTCGCCGGCCTGGGTTGCGGGGTCCTCTTCGCCGATGCTCTCAACGCCTACAGCCTGGGGGGCTATCCCCTGGGGTTCTGGTTCGCCCAGCAGGGGGCCATCGTCGTCTTCGTGCTCCTGATACTGGTCTATTCGCTGCTGCTCAACCGGCTTGACGCCAGGCACCACGCCGAGATGGAGAGGTTGAAGCAGGGCGGTGGAGAGGAGCAGCCATGACCGTCACCGCCTGGACCTTCGTGTTCGTGGGACTGAGCTTCGGCCTCTACCTGCTCATCGCCTGGCTCAGCCGGGTGCGGGACACCCAGGGTTTCTACGTGGCCGGGCGAGGTGTTCCGGCGGCGGCCAACGGCATGGCCACCGCGGCCGACTGGATGAGCGCGGCATCCTTCATTTCCATGGCCGGGCTGATCAGCTTCATGGGCTACGCCGGCGGGATGTACCTGATGGGATGGACCGGCGGCTACGTGCTGCTGGCGCTCCTGCTGGCGCCCTACCTGCGCAAGTTCGGCCACTTCACCGTCCCCGATTTCATCGGCGACCGCTACGCCTCCAACACGGCGCGCCTGGTGGCGGTGGTCTCGGCGTTGTTCGTCAGCTTCACCTACGTGGCCGGACAGATGCGGGGAGTGGGCGTGGTCTTTTCCCGCTTCCTGGAAGTGGACATCAACGTGGGCGTGGCCATCGGCATGGCCATCGTCTTCATCTACGCCACCCTGGGAGGCATGAAGGGGATCACCTGGACCCAGGTGGCCCAGTATTGGGTGTTGATCACGGCCTTCCTCATTCCCGCCATCGCCATCAGCATCCGCCTGACCGGGCACGCCTTTCCGCAGATCGGCCTGGGTTCGGAGCTGATCGAGGGCGGTTACCTGCTGGACAAGCTGGACAAGATCCATGCCGACCTCGGCTTCTCCAGCTACACGGCGGCCTTCGACGGGCCCTGGGACATGGCCAACGTCTTCCTGGTGACCCTGGCCCTGATGGCCGGCACCGCCGGACTTCCCCACGTCATCGTTCGCTTCTACACGGTGAAGACCGTCCGGGCGGCCCGCACGTCGGCCTTCTGGGCCCTGTTCTTCATCGCCCTGCTCTATTTGACGGCGCCGGCCACGGGAGCCTTCGCCCGCTACTACATGATCGACTCGCTTCAGGGCCGGACGGCCGCGCAGTTGCCGGACTGGTTCCGAAGCTGGGAGAAGACCGGCCTGATCCTGTGGCTGGACGACGGCGACCGCCGGCTTCGCTACTCCGGGGGCGCCGACAACGAGATCTTCAGCTTCAAGGCCGGCAGGGTGGTGGTCGAGGGTGAATCGATGTCCCTGGCCCAGATCACCCGGAGCCACCAGGCATGGATCGCCTCCGGCGGCTCGGAGGGGCGCGACTGGCGTCCCCTGTTCCGGGAGGCCGGGCTCACCGGCCCGGACCGCGACATCATCGTGCTGGCCACCCCCGAGATGGCGGAGCTCTTCGCCTGGATCGTGGCGCTGGTGGCCGCCGGAGGACTGGCGGCGGCCCTTTCCACCGCCTCGGGACTGCTGCTGGTCATCTCCTCGGCGGTGGCGCACGACCTCTACGCCCGGGTGATCAACCCGGCCGCCAGCGAGAAGCAGCGGCTGCTGGTGGGGCGCAGCGTCATCGGGGTGGCGGTGGTGGTGGCCGGACTCTTCGGCATCTTCCCGCCGGGCTTCGTCAGCCAGGTGGTGGCCTTCGCCTTCGGCCTGGCGGCCGCCTCCTTCTTTCCCGCCATCGTGCTGGGCATCTTCCACAAACGGGTGGGGACGGCGCCGGCCGTGGCCGGGATGATCGTCGGCTTGGCCTTCACCAGCTTCTACATCGTGGCCAGCGTCTACGGAGGGATGGCCCCCTGGACCTTCGGCCTATTCGAGCGGGGGATCAGCCCTCAGGGCATCGGCGCCATCGGAATGGCGCTCAATTTCCTGGTGACGCTCGGACTGACGCCCTTCTGCCGGGAACCCAGCGACGAAGTCAAGAACCTGGTGGATTCGGTGCGCGAGCCCGAGGGTTAGCCCGCATGCCTCCTGGTGAGAAAGACGGGCAAAACCCCGGCGGTGGCCATCGAGTCCGCCTCCGAACATTGAGTTCAGGGCGGGTCGACGGCCGACGTTTTTTGGGGGAGAAGAACTTTCAGGAGTTCTTCAGGGCGGACGCAACCAGGGAATCGAAGTTGTCCTTGATGTACTTCGGGTTGCGGGGAATCCTGGTCGGCCGCGTGGCCTGGCTGGTGGGCTTCTCCGGACTGCACTGGTGGGAATCGGTCACCAGTTCCTTGACGGTAAGTCCCCGGTTGCACTTGGGGCAAGTCACAAACATTCAATACGCTCCTTCAATCGATCAAATCATGCCGGCAGGCGCCAGCACCTCTCACCCTTCAACGGAAACATCGCAGGGCCTCCTACCCTGATGTCTTTCACGAGCGGAAAGTTGCATCGTCTCAGGACGAATCCTGATGGGAGGAACGGCTGCCTGGTGGGGAAGCGCTAAGGATCCTGCCGGGAGGGTCTCTCTAAAAACTCCTGCTCGTCGTTGCGGGGAAAACCGAATGACAGCCGGATCGGGTCGATCTCCACGCCACTTCGGCGATGCACCGCCCCGGTCCGATTTCGAGCCGGCGGTGCGAGGGGATCAAGGGCTCTCGGTCTTCTCCTGGGCCGACAGCAGCTTCTTCAGACCGTCTCCCGTCGGCACATTGATGAACAGTATACCCAAAAACTCCTCGCCGGTGTTACGAATTTCGTGTTCGGCTCCGGGAGGGACATACAGAACGTCCTCCCTGGCCACCGGATGGGTGTGGCCGGCGATGCAGGCCTGGCCGCTTCCCCGGGTCACCACCAGGATCTCTTCGGCGTCGGGGTGGATGTGGAGCTCGGCCACGTGACGCCCCCCGGGAGGGATCATCATGTGGTGGACGAACTGGGTCGTCTGCAGGCAGGTCCGCTCCCGCGGCGCCTCGGTTTCATAGAGCCTTCGCACCGGCGCCGGAATTTCCGCCCGGTTGCGCCGGCTGCCGTCGCTCTGGGCGACGCTGAACTCGATGACTCGATGGGAGTTGTTGAAAAGCAGGCTTTGAATGCCGTTGTAGGCTTGAGTCTTCCAATTGGCCAGCGTCATGGTCCTGTCCTCGTCGGTACCGGTCTCTGCCCCGGTAATTGCGAATCCCCGCAACCCCAGGGTCCGACGGCATCATAGTCGAGTCCGATCGGCCGACCCAAAGCAAAAGCTATGGTAGCATCCTCGCTGATTCCGGACCCACCCTCAACCCCCTGGCCATGACCTCCAGCCCAAGCACCCTCGCCCGCCTCAAGGAACTGGCGCGGGTCTTCCTGAAGCTGGGTATCCTGGGCTTCGGGGGGCCGGCGGCCCACATCGCCATGATGGAAGAGGAGGTGGTGGCGCGGCGCGGCTGGCTGACGCGCCAGCGCTTCCTGGATCTGTTGGGCGCCACCAACCTGATTCCCGGGCCCAACTCGACAGAGATGGCCATCCATCTCGGCTACGTCAGAGCCGGTTGGAGCGGCCTGGCGGTGGCGGGGATCTGCTTCATTCTGCCCGCCGTGGGCTTGACGGCCGCCCTGGCCTGGATCTACGTCCACTTCGGGCAACTCCCCCAGGTCGCGCCCTGGCTGCTCGGAATCAAGCCGGCCGTGGTGGCCATCATCGCGGTTTCCGTCTGGAGGCTGGGGAAGAAGGCCTGCAAGACCTGGTCGCTGGGGGCCGTCGGCGCCGCCGTGCTGGCGGCTTCCCTGCTGCAGGTCAACGAGGTGGCCGCCCTGCTGCTGGGGGGTGTCGCCGGCATGCTCTGGTTGCGGATTCCCCAGGCGGTTCGTTCTCGAAGGGGAAAGATGGTTCCGGTGGTTGCCGGAGCCTGGCTGGGCCAATGGCTGGTCCAAAAGACCGGAGTGCTGCTGGCGGCCGCGGCCGGCGCCGGCGGGGCGGGAGCGGCCCCGGCCTCCTTGTGGACGCTGGGCCTCTTCTTCCTGAAGGTCGGCGCCGTCCTCTACGGAAGCGGCTACGTGCTGGTCGCCTTTCTGCAGGGCGGCCTGGTCCACGAATACGGCTGGCTGACTCAGCGTCAGCTTCTGGACGCCATCGCCATCGGTCAGTTCACCCCCGGACCCGTCCTGTCCACCGCTACCTTCATCGGCTACATGATCGCGGGAGCCGGCGGGGCGGCGGTGGCGACCACCGCCATTTTCGCTCCCTCCTTTTTCTTCGTCGCTCTGGTCAATCCCTGGGTCCCCCGCTTGCGGAAGTCCCCCTGGACGGCTGCCTTTCTGGATGCGGTCAACGTCAGCGCCGTGGCGCTGATGGCGGCCGTCACCGTGAAGCTGGGCCAGGCCACTCTCACCGCCTGGCCGGCCTGGCTCATCGCCGTGGCGGCCGTCCTGATCGGCCTCCGCTGGAAGGTCAACCTGGCCTGGGTGGTGGTCGGGGGCGGCCTCCTGGGCTGGCTGCTGTCCCTCGCTACCCCTTGACCGTTGCCCTGGGATCGATGGCTCCTTCCCTCTCATACCCCCGCGCACATAACCGTTGACAGAATATTTAGCCTTATCTAAACTTTATTTTAAGCTTGCAAAAGCTTGGGTGAACAGGCGGGCAATCATGCTTCCGAGGAAGAGATCGGCCCCGGTGGCTCCAGGAGGACAGGGGGATGCGGCGGAGTGTCCCAGGCAGACGTTTCACCGGTGGTGCCCGGCAGTCCTCGAGCCGGGACGGTTTCCTGCCGCCCGCCTCCGCATTGGCGCGATTCCGGGCCATGGTCTGTTCGATCCTTCCGGGAATCCTGTTCATTCTCACCGTTCCCTGGCAAGCCCGGGCTCAGTCAGCCGCCCAACTGAGCGGAACCGTGGTCGATCCGCAGGGAGCCGCCGTCTCCGGGGCCGCTGTCCGCTTGACCAACCTGCTGACCGGCTTCGAGCGCCAGACCGCCACCCGGCCTGATGGCTCCTTCCAGATCCTCAACGTTCCCTTCCAGACCTATGAGCTGCAGGTAAGCCGTTCCGGCTTCGCCACCCACACCCAGGCCGTCCAGCTTCGCTCCAACGTTCCCGTGCTCGTCCCGGTCCGGCTCGCCCTGGCGACCCGGAAGGAGGCCATTGAGATCTCCCTGGTAGAGCGCATCACGCTGATCGATACCGAGGCCACCGGGACCCGCACCGAGCTCAACCGCACGGCCATCGAGCAGATGCCCGTCCAGGCCGGGGCCCGCGGGCTGGAAGGGCTCCTGCTCAACTTCCCCGGCTTCGCCGCCAACGCCAACGGAACCGTTCACCCCCGGGGCGCCCACAACCAGATGACCTACGTGATCGACGGCATGCCCATCAGCGATCAATTCAGCGGCTCCTTTGCCACCTCCATCGATCCATCCATGGTGCAATCCCTCGAGCTCTACACCGGCGATATTCCGCCGGACTACGGCAGCAAGGTTTCGGGAGTGGCCAACATCACCACCCATTCGGGCTTCGACGGGGGAGGCGATCCTTTCGGAATGCTCGAGCTCGGCGCCGGGCAGTTCGACACCGGCTCGGCCATCCTGCAGCTCGGCGGGGCCGGGGAAAAGCTGGCCTACTTCGGCTCGGCGTCGGCGGTGAAGAGCAACCGCTTCCTCGACAGTCCCTCCCTCGACAACCTCCACAACGGCGGCAACGCCGAGCGCGGCTTCCTGCGGCTCGACTACCACGCCACCCTCAAGGACAGTCTTCGGGTGAGCCTGCTGGCCGGGCGCTCATCCTTCCAGTTGGCCAACTTGAGGTCCCAGCACCTGAACGGCCAGCAACAGAGGCGCCACCTGCGCGACGCGGCGGTCTCGCTGGGCTGGGTCCGCCTGATCTCTCCCTCGACCACCTTCGATTCCACCACCTCCTACCGAACCACGGTGGCCCAGCTCTTCCCCAGCCCGGGAGACACCCCGGTGACGGCCTCGCTGGCCCGGCATCTGTCGACCTTCTCCACCTTCAACCGCTTCAACCTGCTGCGCGGGCGGCATCATTGGAAAATCGGCTTCGACACCCAGGTTTTTCCGGTCAGCGAGAACTTCTTCTTCGGAATCACCGACCCCCGCTTCAACCTGCCCGGGTCGCGGGACTTCAACCCCAACCTGGCTCCCTTCGACCTCACCCGAGGGGGGCGCTGGTTCCGGTTCTCCGACAAGGGGGCCGGCCAACTGCAGACGGTCTTTCTGCAGGACCGCATCAAGCTGGGCCGGTTCCAGGTCAACCTGGGCGGGCGCTACGATCGCTACCGTTTCCTGACGGCCGGATCCCAGCTCCAACCCCGGCTGGGCGTGGCCTACCACCTCAGAGAGACCGGAACGGTGCTGCGGGCTTCCTACAATCGCAACTACCAGACGCCGCCCAACGAAAATCTGCTGCTCTCCAACTCGGAGGCGGCCGGACGCCTGGCGCCGCCCGACGTGAGGCGCGACCTCAGCGGCGGGGTGATCCTGATCGGCCCCCAGCGCCAGAACGTCTACGAGGCGGGGCTGCAGCAGAGGCTGGGCGACCGGGCCAGCCTGAACGCCGTCTATTTCCACAAGGATTCCCGCGATCTGCAGGACAACGACAACTTCCTCAATACCGGAATCATCTTCCCCACTTCGCTGGCCCGCTCCAACGTCAACGGCTTCGAGACCCGGCTCACCCTTCCTGAGATTCGCCGTTTCAGCGGCTCGGTCAGCACCACCCACTTTCACGTGGTCGTCACCCCGCCCTTTACCGGGGGGCTCTTCCTGGGGAACTCCGCGCTGCAAGTGCTGAGCCAGGGCCCCTTCGTGATCGACCACGACCAGAAGCTGGCGGTCAGCGGCCTGCTGACCTGGCGCCCGCGCCGGAACTGGTGGACGAGCTGGCAGGTTCGCTACGACAGCGGCCTGGTGCCCAATCCTTCCGACCCGGCCCAGGTGGCCCGCGACCCGGACTACTTCGACCAACTGCCCCTGGTCAACCTGACCTCGGACCCGCCTCGGGTGAAGGCCAGGACTATCCTGGATGCCACCGTCGGCTACCGGCACATTCGCGGCGACCGCCGCCTCTGGGACCTGGTGTTCCAGGCGGCCAACCTGACCGATCGGACGGCGCTCTACAACTTCCAATCCGTTTTCGTCGGGACCCGCGTGGTGCAGCCCCGCACCCTGAGCGTCAAGGTCCGCTGGTACTGGTAACACCGGCGCGGCGGCGCACGGATACATATATAATGGTCCCCGTCATAGATCCGGCGGCCCCGCGCGCATGCGGGCCGCCCCTCCTCGGAAGGGAGCCCCGCTCATGAGCCCACCCCCCTACGATCCCAGCTTGTTGCAAGACCTCCAGTGGCGCTGCATCGGCCCGCCGCGCGGCGGCCGGGTGGTGGCCGTGGCCGGCGACCCGGCCGACCCCATGACGGCTTATTTCGGGGCCGTGGCCGGCGGCGTGTGGAAGACCACCGACGGGGGCACCTACTGGGAGAACGTCTCCGACGGCTTCTTGAACACCTCCTCCATCGGCGCCCTGGCGGTGGCTCCCTCCGACCCCAACGTCATCTACGCCGGCACCGGCGAAACCACCATCCGCCTGGACGTCTCCTACGGGGACGGGGTCTACAGGTCCACCGACGCCGGCAAGACCTGGACCCACCTGGGGCTGGAGGAGACCCGCCATATCGGCGAGATCCGAGTCCATCCCAACGACCCCGACCTGGTCTACGTGGCGGCCCTGGGCCACGCCTTCGGCCCCAACCCGGAACGGGGCGTCTACCGCTCCAGGGACGGCGGCCGCAACTGGGAGCAGGTGCTCTACCGCAGCCCCAAGGCCGGTGCGGTGGATCTGGCCATGGACCCCAACAATCCCCGCCTGCTCTACGCCTCCATCTGGGAGACCTACCGCAATTTCTGGTCCCTCTCCAGCGGGGGTCCCGGCAGCGGCATTTTCAAGTCCACCGACGGCGGCGACACCTGGACCGAGATCAGCGACAACCAGGGGCTGCCCAAGGGGATCAAGGGCAAGATCGGGGTGGCCGTCTCGCCGGCCCAGGCGGACCGGGTCTGGGCCATCGTGGAATCGGAGCAGGAGGGCCTCTACCGGTCGGATGACGGCGGACAGCAGTGGCGGCGGGTCAGCGACAACCGCGACCTGATGCACCGGCCCTGGTACTACTGCCACGTCTTCGCCGACCCCTGCCACGCCGACACCGTCTACGTCACCAACCTCAAGATGTGGAAGTCCACCGACGGCGGCAGCCGCTTCGAGCAGGTGACCACCCCCCACGGAGACAACCACGACCTGTGGATCGACCCGGACGATCCCCGCCACCTGGTTCAGGGGAACGACGGAGGCGCCTGCGTCTCCTTCAACGGCGGCCGGAGCTGGTCGACCATCTACAACCAGCTCACGGCGCAGCTCTACCGCATCGATATCGACAACCAGTACCCCTACCGGGTCTACGCCACCCAGCAGGACAACGCCTCCATTTGCGTTCCGAGCGCCACCGAGTATGGCGCCATCGCCTGGAGCCACTGCTTTTCCCCCGGCACAGGGGAGAGCGGATTCATCGCCGTGCACCCCGAGAACCCCGACATCGTCTACCTGGGAGCGATCGGGAGCTCGCCTGGGGGCAACGGCGTGCTGCAGCGCTACGATCGCAAGACCGGGCAGATCCGCCTGGTGAACGTCTGGCCCGAGGAGTCGACGGGCTGGGCGCCCAAGGACCTCAAGTACCGCTTCGCATGGACCTATCCCATCGCCATTTCACCCCACGCCCCCAACCTGCTCTATGCCGGCGGAAACAGGCTTTTCCGCAGCCTCGACGGCGGCGGAAGCTGGGAAGCCATCAGTCCCGACCTCTCCCGGAACGACCCCACCAAGCTGGAGGCTTCCGGGGGGCCCGTCACCAAGGACGCCAGCGGCGCCGAAGGCTACGCCACCCTCTCCACCTTCGTGGAGTCGAAGCACCAGCGCGGCCTGTTCTGGGCGGGCACCGACGACGGACTGGTCCATCTCTCCCGAGACGGCGGCGGCAACTGGGACGACATCACTCCGCCCGAGCTGCCGGAGTGGTCCTACGTGGGCTGCGTGGAGGTCTCTCCCCACGACCCGGGCTCGGCCTATGTCTCCGCCACCCGCTACAAGCTGGACGACTACCGCCCCTACCTCTACAAGACCGAGGACTACGGCCGGAGCTGGCGCAGCATCACGGGAGACTTTCCGCAGGACCAGATCACCCGGGTGGTGAGGGCCGACCCGGTCCGTCCGGGCCTGCTTTTCGCCGGCACCGAGACCGGGGTCTTCGTCACCTTCGACGACGGGGAACACTGGCAGCCGCTGCGGAACAATCTGCCGGTGGTTCCGGTCTACGACCTCAAGATCAAGGACTCCGATCTGGTGGCCGGCACCCACGGGCGCTCCTTCTGGATCCTGGACGACCTGACCCCCTTGCGCCGCCTGGACTCCGAGACGGCCGGGGCCGCCGCCGGCCTGTTCCCTCCCCGTCCCACCACCCGCACCCGGCTGAACTGGAGCGTCAACATGTTCGCCGACAAGGGCAAGAACTACATGCTGGGACTGGGGGGCAACGCCTGCTACTACCAGGACGAGACCCCCGAGGGCGAACCGGTCCGCCGCTTTCTGGACGCCGGACAGAACCCGCCCCCGGGAGTCATCGTCTACTACCTGCTGGCCGAGGCGCCTGCCGAACCCGTCTCCCTGACCTTTCTCGACGCCGGCGGCCGGGAGATCAAGACCTTCACCAGCAAGCCGGAAGAGTCGGAGGAAGAAGGAAGAGCGGCAACTCCTCCCAAGGCGGACCGCTACCTCACCGCCCGTCCCGGACTGAACCGCTTCGTCTGGGACATGCACTACCCCGACGCCGAGAAAGTGGAAGAACGGGACAAGGACCAGTCCACCCTCTTCGGCACGCGAGAGAAGAGCGGGAACGGTCCCCTGGCTCCTCCCGGCGCCTATGGGGTCCGTCTAACCGCGGGAGGCCGGACCTGCACCGAAGGCTTCGAGATCCTCAAGGACCCCCGGGTGGAGGCCACGCCCGAGGACTTTCAGGCGCAGTTCGAACTGTGGACCGCAATCCGGGACAAGCTGTCGGAGACCAATGGGGCCATCAACCGCACCCGCCGCCTGCAAGCCCAACTGGAGGAGTGGTCGCGTCGGGCCGAAAAGCCTGGCCAGGCCGGCCGGGAAGAATCCAGCCCCGTCTCCGAAAAGGCCAAGGCCCTGAGGGAGCAACTCGATTCCATCGAAAGGGCCTTGATCCAGACCAGGGACAAGACCCCCTTCGACCGGCTGCGCCATCCCAACCGCCTGAACGCCAAGCTGGGAGGGCTGGTGGCCGTGGTCGGCATCGCCGATGCCGCCCCGCCCAGGCAGGCCTACGAGGTCTTCGACGAGATCTGCGCCCAGATCGACGTTGAGATCGTCCGGCTGAGGGAGTTGTGCCGGGGCGAGGCGGCAGCCTTCAACCAACTGGCCTGCGAGGCGGGATTCGTGGCGCTGGATGTCGAATAGGGCCCGGGGCGGCGCCTGTCAATCCACGGCTGTTTCGATATTGTCCGCATCTCTCACCAATAGCAGGAAACTCTCGAAGAATGCAGGGAATGAGGGTCGCGATTGGCGTCATTTTGGAGCGATCAAACATCACTCGTCCCTATTTGGGGATGTCTTGCCAAATGTACACGTAGAAAACACTTTATAGGATCGAGCCTTTTGCAAAATCCCCAATCGGGATTGACATGGAGGTGGCAGAGGTGAAGGGCTGTAAGCTCCGGCATTCACCACAAAAAGCACAAAAGGCACAAGATGATTTGCTTGATTTCGAGTTTTGACGATCGAAGGGTTCTTTTTTGTGTTTTTGTGACTTTTGTGGCCATTCCCGGAAAAGATCCTGCTGCCGATTTTTGCAAACGCTTCGGATCCTCTAATCTCTTTACGTACACATTAGTTTGTTAACACCGAAACGAGATTTTGTCTGTTTCTGGGATTCTCATCTGAGAGGATCACCGCTCCCACGAACCATTCCATCGTTACTTGCTCGTTTCCTTGATCGCGCGCTCGATCTCGCGGCTCAACTCCACGGCTTCAGCCACTTGGTCACCGGTTAAGTTGCTTTCCAAGTGTTCCCTTCTGAGGTACTTGATATCGCTGTGGTACTCGACCTGCTCCTTGCCCGTCATGCGGAACAATACCCTATCCCAGGCATAGGCTTGCACGAGGTATCGGTTCCCGGTGGTTGGGCAACCTCGATGACCGCGTCCCACCTTGCGGAACAGGTCGGGAATGCGCAATATTGCGGGTAGGTGACCTTGCCGGGCCGAGCGGAGGAGCCACTTCAGAGCGGCTGCGTCGACCTCTTTGAGGGCAGCCTCGAAGGCCTTGGGATCGTCGGGATTCACGTTCTTCCTGATGTAGACAGGGCCCTCCTGATAGATCAAAGCACCAAGCTCAAACTGAGCCTGGGCATCTCCATTCAGCGATAGGTGCATCAGGCCCACAATGCGGCCAACCCTTTCTTCAGCCGCCGCCAAGAGCTTGGTGCTAAACTGCTCGACGGATTCAATTCTTTTCTCCTCCGCTGTGGTCACGGCTGGAGCGAGAAGCAGCGCTCCAGCCAGAAGCATCCAACTGATTCCGTTGCTTTGCATGTCAACCTCTTTGTAACCTGAGACTGAAGAAAAGGGCCGGGGTAGACGCTCCGGCCCGAAGGGACTCAATGGCCTGGACAGTCACGGAACAGGCGCCAACTCCAATCTTTCGAGTACGAATCGCCACTGGCATTGTAGCAGGTGACGGAGTACCGGCCATTTCCAACCTGACCGTGGGGAGCTTCTTGATTAACGTTGTAGCGGTCCTTGAACTCTGCCGTGGCGACCGACCGGCTGGGATTGGTGTCTCCCTCGAACTCGATCTCGAACTTGTTGGATGCCGTGGGGTCGTAAAACTTCCAGCCGGACTTGGCAACAAAGGTTTTGACGACATGGGCTCGTGTGAGAACCTTGTGATTGGCATCCAACACGGTTACCAGACCAACCCGGCCTCCTCCTCCGTTTTGGATGCAGTTGAAAGTGGAAGCCGAAATTTCCCAAGGCTCGGGCCCCTCCAACTCGGCCAGCAGTCTCAACTGATAGTCTGTCCATGGTCCAGAGTGCGGCAACGTCGCCTGGAACAGGGCTGACAGGTAGGCCATCCGTTGCTGATGGGCGTTGAGCACCGCGAGAAATTCTTCAAATGTCTGGTTGGGAACCTGCGCTGAGGCTGACAACAGACCTGCAAATCCCAAAACGACGACAGAGACAAAGGCAATCAGTTTCTCTCTCATGACCTCCTCCTTTTGGGGTTGCAACTGTTTAGAGTCGGGCGGTATATCCGCCTGATACCCTATAAACGATTGAGGAGGGGATTGGTCACAACTTTTTTTCAACGTGGCTTCTCAGCAGTCGGATGGCGCGGCTGAGTCGGGTCGACACGCTGGAGCGGGAGATATGAAGGCGACAGGCAATCTGTTGGTTGGAGAGGCCTTGGTCGGTGTGCAGCTCGAGGATTTGACGGTAGGTGTCAGGCAGCATCCTAATCATCTCGTGCAAGAGGCGCAGCAACTCCTTTCTCTGAGCGAGAACTTCGGGAGTCGCAGCCAAGGACTCCAGAACCGGCAAGGCTACTTCGTTGCGGCGCGCACGGCGGGCGTCTTGACCCGCGTTGTGGACGATCTTCTTCACCCAGGGGCAGGCCTTGGGTTTGTCGAAGCGGGCGTGGCCGATCGACTGGAGAATCTTGATCCAACTGGTCTGCAACACGTCTTCGGCCAAGGCGTCATCGCCGGCGACGCGACTCGCCAGAGGATGGAACCGCCTGGAGCAACAGGCAATCCACCCCTCCAGATCTCTTTCCAGGAGAGGACAGCCTTCGGCGGCCTGTTTCAGTTCGGGAGTGGGAATGACGTGGAAGTCTTCAGTCATGCCTCATCTTGAAACCTACGAAATATCGTAGTAGAGTGGTTTCCGAAAACAAAGAGGCCCCGCGGTATCTCCTCTAAGATCAACCGCGAGACCCAAGCAAAGGAGGCGTCGTAACCCCCCTTAATCCGTGAGAAGAAGTATGCCCCATCCCGAGGAGAATCGCAAGGGCTTCCGAGTGGCGAAAGCCGCCGGCTACAGCGACTTCCCTCGACTCTGCCCAGAGGCAGGTGCATCGGTTCTCGTGATCTGTTAAAATACTCTTATCACAGGAGTCAACCAGACTCGATAAAGAGAACCGATGCCAACACAGTGTACCACCAAACCCCTGGAGTTTGAACCCCACGGACGCCGCCGCGTGGTGGCTGATTTCGACGGCGGTCCCGTCACTTCCAATGCCGGCGCTCTGCTGTTGCGCCGGGTGGGTCGGCGCCTGTCTCTTTCCGACCAGAACTCGGCCTGCTTCACCGATCACCGCAACCCTCGGCGGGTTCGCCACAGCCTGCGCAAGCTCATCGCCCAGCGTATCATCGGCATCGCCCAGGGCTATGAGGACCTCATCGACCACGACCAACTCCGTCACGATCCCGTGATGGTCCTGTTCTCAGAGAAAGGCCGCAAAGACTCGCCTCCCCTGGCCGGCAAGAGCACCCTCAACCGGATCGAACACGCTCCCACCCAAGGCCCCGACCGCTACCACAAGATCGACCACGCCCCCGAGGCCTTGCAGGACCTCCTGGTGGCACTGTTTACCCGAGCACACCCTCAACCCCCCTGAGGAGATCATCCCCGACCTCGACGCCACCGACGACCCCCTCCACTGCGTGTTCACTTGATCAGTCCTACATATTCCGGCGCAGGCGAAACTGCATCGGAGGCGCAAGAGGTCACGCCTTACAGGTGGAAATACCCTGCCCGGCGGGTCACAACGTCACATCGCTGCACGGACGCTCCCACCGGCTGATGGCGTCCATCCCAATCTCGACGAAGAGCGGGTTGGCCGAAATCTGGTACCGGTGCGGGCGATTTCGGTGCGCAATTTTGCTGGTTTCCGACTGGTAAGGTGGAAAACTTCGGTAAGGGTCTGTGTGGGGTGACTTGTCTTCTCAGAGGGCGGAGCTCAAGCTGCGGGGTCTTTGCGGCTGAAGAGGGACTGATAGAGGGCGTCGATCCGGGAGTTGACCGAGTCGATCCGCGAGCCCAGGGAGTCAATGCGAGAGTTCAGGCGACCTTCCATGGCGTCGATGCGTCGGGACAAGAGGGTGAACAGGGCGATGCCGACCGCCAGGGTCGCAACGATGATGGCGAAGGTGTCAGTGTTCATGAAGCTTATTCTATACACGTTTGACACTCTGCGGAGGCCCCAAGGCCAGCCTTCTCCTTCGGGTTTCCACTCCGAGTTTTCTCCAACCCCTTGAAATCCTTTTCGGACTCATCTTGCGCCCCTCTGACAAATCCTATTAGCGCCAGTGCCGGAAGTCTCTTCCCCCCCCCCCCCCCCCCCCCCGACCCTTGGCGGATTCCTCTTGAGTTTTCTCCAGCGCCTTGGTGGCCCTTCGTGGATAACTCTTCTTTTGCTTGTTTCAGACAAGCACCACCCCTGCCCCGCCGGGCAGATCATCCGAGGGTGAAACACCCAATCGTCAATAAATTGGCTGCGATGACGTCACGGGAGGAAGCCCTCCGGGAGCGCGGGCGTCCCGCCCGCACAACACTGGCACAGCCTCACCCCTCTCTCCCACCCGGCTCGACCGCCAACGGCGCCACGATTCCGCTTCAGCCGAGCCCATGGGGTTCCCGGCGGCAGGGTGACCGGGCGCCGCATCACGGGGAAACTGAGCGGTCACCCAACCCAGAGGATGCGGGCGAGACGCCCGCGCTCCCGGAGGGGCGCCTCCTCCCATCCTTCTTGCTCCGCGAGGAGGCACTGCCCCTGCCGATGCGGCAGTGCCGTCCCGCTTCGTGTGCCTTCGTGGTCCTTCGTGTGTCTTGGTGGATCACTCTTTTTTCTTTTGTTTCAGGCAAGCACCCCCCCTGCCCTGCCGAGCAGATCATCCGGGAGTGAAACAAGAGAAGTACATAGCCTATCAGGAACAAGATTTTTGAACATCGATGCACAGGATGGACAGGATTATCAGGATAAGAGGTTGGAGCACAGGACGCGGACTGGCTGAAAAATCGACTTACCTCCTTATCTGACTGTCACTTGACTGCCATCCACGAGTTTTTCTTCTCAGATTTGTTTCAGACAAGCCGCGCCCCCGCCTCCCACGACGGTGCGGATCATACGAGAGTGAAACACCCCATCGTCAATAAAGACGAACCACGAATGAACACGAATAGACACGAATTCCGATGGACCTGCTTGGCTGCGACGCCGTCATGGGATGAAGGCCCCTCCGGGAGCGCGGGCGTCCCGCCCGCACAACACTGGCACAGCCTCACCCCTCTCCTCCACCCGGCTCGACCGGCAACGGCGCCACGATTCCGATTCGGCCGAGCCCAGGCCGTTCCTGCCGGCAGGGTGGCCGGGCGCCGATCACGGGGAAACTGAGCGGCCACCCAACGCAGAGGATGCGGGCGAGACGCCCGCGCTCCCGGAGGGGCGCCTCCTCCCATCCTTCTTGCTCCGCGAGGAGGCACAGCCCCTGCCGATGCGGCAGAGCCGTTCCGCTTCGTGTGCTTTCGTGGATTCCTCTTTTCTTGCTTGTTTCAGGGGAGGCGCGGGGTGATTCCCTGTCGCGGAAGAAAGGGGTGGGCCGCCACTTGGCCCTGGAAGGATTGGGCCCAGCGCCCGGGGATGGCCAGACCGCAGCTCGGACAGTTCCCCTTCGGGGTCAGGTGGTACCCGAGGATCAGGTAGCCGAAGCGCTCGATCAGCAGGGTCCGGCAGTCGGGGCAGCGGGTGTTCTCCAGGTCTCCCACCCGGCCCGGCCGGTTGCCGGCATAGACGTAGCGCAATCCCTCCTGCCGGCCGATCTCGGCCGCCGCCACCAGCATCTCGGCGCTGGTATTGTCGGGGTCGGTCATCTTGTAGTCCTGGTGAAAGGCGGTCACGTGCCAGGGAATGTCGGGAGACACGCCCGCCAGGAAGGCGGCCAGCCGCCGGACTTCGTCCTCTGAATCGTTGAACCCCGGAATCAGCAGAGTCACGATCTCCAGCCAGAATCCCTGCCGGTAGAGGCTGGAGATGGTCTCCAGGATCGGCTGCAGCCGTCCCCCCAGTCTGCGGTACTGGCGATCGCGGAAACTCTTCAGGTCCACCTTGTAGAGGTCCACCCAGGGTCTAAGGTAGTCCAGCACCTCCGGAGTGCCGTTGCCGTTGGAGACGAACCCGGTGGTCAGGCCTTCCTTGCGGGCCTCCCGGAACACCGCCACCGCCCACTCGCTGGTGATCAGGGGCTCGTTGTAGGTGCTCACCATCACCCGGGCACGCTGCCTCACCGCCGCCCGGGCCAGGGCCTGGGGCGTGGTCCTGCGAGCGGGCGCCACCGCCGCCGGGTCTCGCAAGGCTTGAGAGGTCACCCAGTTCTGGCAGTAGGCGCAGTGGAGGTCGCAGCCCAGCATTCCGAAGCTGTAGGCCAGCGCCCCGGGGTAGGCGTGAAAGAAGGGCTTCTTTTCGATGGGGTCGCACTGCACCCCGCCGGTGTATCCCCAGGGGACCATCAACTTGCCGCCCCGGTTGAAGCGCACCCGGCAGACCCCCTGGCGGCCCTCCGGAATGGGGCAGCAGTGCCCGCAGGCGTAGCAGCGGATGCGCTTCTCATCCAGCCGCTCCCAGAGCTCGCCCTCTTTGACCTTCTGCTTCAGAGTGTTCTGCAAGGTTGACATGTTTTGAAGGCCTCGTCAGGATTTTACGGCTCAGACTCCCGGGAGGTGTTGGCATGCGAGCTCGACTGACTCTCTTAATGGCTCTGCTGCTGGGAGCCCCCGCTTCGGTCCTCAGCCAGAAGACCCTTGAATTCGCCGTGATTGGCGACAGCGGTACGGGCGGCCGCCACCAAAAGCAGATCGCCGGTCAGATGCTGGCCTTCCACCGGGACCATTCCTGGAAGTTCATTCTCATGCTGGGTGACAACGTCTACGAGGACGGAGACCCAAAACACTTCGACAAGAAGTTCAAAGACATCTACAAAAAACTGAACGTCCCCTTTCATGCGACCCTCGGCAACCACGATCGGAGGACGGCCCGAGGCCGGCTACAAGTCGAGGACGATGCATTCGGCTACGTGGGGAAACAGGACGAGTACGAGTTTCACGAGGGTCCCCGGATTGGCGGAAAGCGACTGGCGCGCTTCATCTGTTTGAACTCGGGCGCCTGGAAAGAAAGGGAGGATCTGTCCAGGCGGGAGAAGTCCCTCGACAAACGGCTTTCGAAATCGCCGGACTATCATTGGAACTTCGTGTTCTTTCACCATCCGATTTACTCATTTGTCTCTTCCAAGTCCCCGCTCGGATGGTTGATTGGCCGCGGGGGACACGGGTCGAACAGGAAACTGCGGAAAATCTGGGAGCCAAGATTCGTAGACGGGGGCATAGACATCGTTCTTTCAGGGCATGACCACTTCTATCAGAAGATCAGGAAACAGAAGGGTGGCATTCACTACTTCGTGTCCGGCGGCGCCGGCAAGATACGAAAGGGAATCAAGAAGAATCACCCCGAGGTCGAGTTTGGAAAAGCAACCTATCACTTCCTGCACTTCGAGGTCAGCGAGAAAGAAGTGCGATTCGCCGCTGTCGACGAGGACGGGAGCATCTTCCACCAGGGCTGCATTAGAAAAGACGAGAAGGAATGTGCAGCACAATCCCAGGATTAAGAAGAACCTGCCGATCGAGCGAGACGAGGAACGTTCATCCCGACTGCCGCCGATAGGGGTCGTGTCTACCCTTCGGAGTAGGGCCGATATTCCACCAGTGCCGAGCGGCCTGCGATATCGACGATGCGCACGAGGAGTGTGGTTCCTTCGGCATCGGTCAACCGCAGCTCCTCTCCGGGGATGAAGTAGACCGGCTGCTGCTCTCCCTGGTTGACGGCAATGTTGGAGGCGTAGAGACAGGTCCGCTCGTGGGGGTCGCGAATGGGATTCAGCCTGCCCTTGAGGCCTGGCAGCCATCCGGTCGCCTCGGGAAAGATGACACTGCCACCTTCCCGGAGGGCCTGGAGTTCTATCGTGAGCGCGCGACCGCTGGGGACCCATTCACGTTCCAGGTGCGCAGCACAGCCCGGGGCGGCAGCGAACACCGTCATGGGGAGATGAGTCGTGTGCAGGTCGAGGGCCGCCTCCCCGGCCTCGTCCGTGGTGGCGCGCTCCCAGGTCTTGTTGGGGAAGAGAGCCAACAGGTCGGCGCCAGGCAGGGGTTGACCGCCGGACCGCACGGTGATGACCGCCCGGGCCGGGCTCTGTTCCTGCGCTGCCGCCGGAATGATCAGGCAGACTTCCGAAGCATCGATGAGTCGATATTCGGGCAGTTTTCCGCTGAGCGCCCTGGTTTCGCGCAGGATGATGGGAACGCCGTCTCCACGCCGCTCCATGAAATACCGCCTGTCCTCCGAGCCTTGGACGCCCCCGACCGGCATTCTTCCCAGCACCGAGGTCAAGGCCTGGTTGCGAGTGGCTTGCCGCGCTGCCATGCTGTCGACGGTCAGGTTGTTCGGCAGCGAGCCGGGCGACTGGATTTCCAGGCGGTCTTCGAACATGGAAAGGCGAATCTGGCTGGCCCCCATCGAATAGTCGCGATGCGCCACGGCATTGACGATGGCCTCGAACAGCGCCTTGTCGCTGTACTGGGGCAGGTCCACCCGCGCCGGCTCCTTGCGTGCTGCAGTGCGCATGTTCCTGAGGGCGAAGGCCACCGCCTCGGCGATCTGGCGGTTCAGCGGGCCGGCAATCTCCTGGGCATCGACTTGGCCGGAAGCCCGATCCTTTCCCCGGTAGCGGGTCGCCGTGATGCCGGCGTTGGGGAGGTGCCGCTCGGGATTTCGGGTGCACAGCAACACGCCGGCAACCGTGGCGCGCGGGATTCCGGCCTCGTCGGGCGCAAGGAGCGCCAACTTCCCCAGCGCCGACTCGGGATTGACTGCGCCTTCGGCCGTCAACAGAGGCTTCCAGAGCGATTCATCCAAGGTTGCGAATCCGGTATTCGGGAGGGGTTGCTCGTCGAACGAGCGGAAACGCGCCTGCCCCCGTCGTTGCGACAGGCGAAGCCGCTCGTCGCTGTTCATCTTCCGCTTTGCGCCGCCCACCCGAACATGGCTCCCCCCGGGGCTTTCGTGCAGCGATTCGCCGGCCGGCACTTCGACCAGCAACAGCCGCTTGCCATCCAGTTGCCTGTGGTGGGTGCGGATGCGAACGGCCGGCTTGATGGCGTCGGAACTCACCTCGACCAGGACAGAATCCAACTCGATGATCTGTTCCCGAGACATGCCCTGAACCTCGCCCGCGTCGGTGACGCCGCAGAGCAGCACGCCGCCGTCCGCGTTGGCGAAGGCCGCGATCTCATCGGCCAGATCGTCACGCCTCGGATTCTTCGGGCGGTTGCCGGCGAATTCGATTTGCTTGAATTCCCAGCGGCTGTCCTCGCCAAGGCCGAGTCGAAGTCTGATTTCCGCTTCGCTGCAGGTCATCGGTCGCCTCGAAGCCCAAGTCCTTCCCATTGAGCAATTCTGGAGGACTGGCCGTCGATCATTCGAAACCCTCGGAGTCGGCCGTGCTTTCTCCCAGGGGAGCGGGTCGGCGGGGGCGACGGTCGGCGGGGGGCTTGGCCGGCTGGGGGCGAGCTTTCGGCTTGGGGGCGGCAGGAGTCGCTATAGTCGGGGTCGCCGGCTCCACCTTTCCGGACCGCAAGCCCTTTTCCTCCAGGACTTCGCGGATCATGGCCTTGATCTCGCCGGGGTCGGCGCCGGCCGACCGGGTGGCGAAGGCCTGGCTGGCCTCCCCGAAGTAGAGGGAGCGGTGGGGGAAGGGAATCTCGATGCCCAGCTCGTCGAACCTCTTCTTGATGCGGCGATTCATCTCCCGCCCGACCATCCACTGCTTGATGGGCGCCGTCTTGATGCGGGCCTTGATCATGACGGCGGAGTCGGCGAACTCATCCACGCCCATCACCTCCAGCGGCGCCAGGATGAACGATCGATAGGTCTCCTCCTGCATCATGTCGTCGGCCAGCTCCTTGACCACCGCCGAGACCTGGTCGGTATCCTCCTTGTAGGCCACGCCGATGTTGAAGACGTAGTAGGAGAATTCCTGGGTCATGTTGGACAGGGTGGTGATGGTGCCGTTGGGAAAGATGTGAACGGTGCCGTCCAGGCTTCGCAGCACGGTGGTTCTCAGGTTGATCTGCTCCACCAGCCCCCCGGTGCCGTTGATGATGGCCACGTCGTTGACCCGGACCTGGTTCTCCAGCAGCATGAAGAGGCCCGAAATCACGTCCCGCACCAGGTTCTGGGCCCCGAATCCGACAGCCAGCCCCGCCACCCCGGCGCCGGCCAGCAGCGGCCCCACGTTGAAGCCGGCTTCCTCCAGGGCCATCATGAAGACCACCACCCAGATCAGCACCACCACCGTCTTGCGGAAAATGCCGCCCAGCGTGGCCGCCCGTTTCTCCAGCTCCACGTCCGGCTCCTGCCGGCGGGACTGCATGACCTTGACCAGCCGCATCCTCACCCTGGGCACGTAGCGATGAATCATGCGAGAGGCGATCCAGGCCATCAGAAGCAGGCCGGCGATCTTGAGGGAGACGCCCGCGTAGCGGGTCGCGACCTCGCCGATTTGGGTCCAATCGATCAAAAGAGCACCTCCTCGGTTTCCGCGCAGCGGTGGAAGCGGTCGAGGCCATCGGAAGCCTGCCGATCAGTCTTCCGCGCCGGCGTCCTCCGCCGTCTCCTCGTCCAGCACGGCCAGCACTGCCTCGGCATCCGAAGCCTGGTCTTCGGGGACGTGGATCCTGGCTCCGAAGCCGTGGCGGCTGAGGCCCGCCCCGAAGGGACCCAGCGGCAAGAGGGTCGAGGCTTCCTCGCCCTGCACCGTGTAGTCGATGCCGGCATCCTCCAGCACCGACTTGACCAGCATCAGCAGAGAGACGTCGGTGGTCTCGAATACCATCACCCAGCGCTGGGGTCCGGACTCCTGGTCGGTGGTCATCGGAGAATTCACCCGGGGGGTTGGAATGCCGCCAGCCGCCTGCTGCCCTTATGCTAGAATGAACCCCTGCTCCGGTGCAAATGGACCCGAGTCCAACCCAAAGAACCCGGGACCTGGTTTGAATCCGAGAATCCTTCCCATCCTTGTCTTCGTGGTGTCCGCCGGCCCGGTCCAGGGGCTGGCGGCCGAGGCCCCGCTGGCTGAAAAGGCCCGGACCGTCCTGCAGCAGCATTGCCTGTCCTGCCATGGGGAGACGCGCATCTCGGGCCTGGACCTACGGCAGCGGGAGTCTCTGCTCAAGGGCGGCGACCGCGGTGCCGCCATTGTTCCCGGGCACCCGGAAGAGAGCCTGCTCTACCAGGCCGTCCTCCAGACCGGCGAATTGAAAATGCCGGTGGGCGGCGCTCTCCCGCCGGAGGCAGTGGAGGTCCTGAGAGAATGGATCCAGGCGGGGGCTCCCTGGGAGGAAGACCCTCATGGTTCCAACGGCATTTCCACTTGGTGGTCGTTTCAGGCTCTGGGCGACCCCGAGGCGCCCGAGGTGCGCAATCCGGGCTGGGTTCGGACGCCGGTGGATGCCTTCGTGCTGCGCAAGCTGGAGGACAAAGGCCTGGACCCGGCGCCCCGCGCCGGCAAGCTGACGCTGCTCCGCCGGGCCAAGTTCGACCTGCACGGCCTGCCCCCCACCGAGGAGGAGATCGAGCAGTTTCTCGGCGACGAGGCTCCGGGGGCCTTTGTGCGGCTGGTGGACCGCCTGCTGGCCTCGCCCCGCTACGGCGAACGCTGGGGCCGCCACTGGCTGGACGTCGCCCGCTACGCCGATTCCAGCGGCCTGGACGAAGACATCACCATGCCCTATGCCTGGCGCTACCGGGACTACGTGGTCGACAGCTTCAATCGGGACCTTCCCTACGATCGCTTCGTGAAGGACCAGATTGCCGGCGACCTCTATCCCTCCGGCAAGCCGGGGCATCCCAACGTTCGGGCCGTGCTGGGGACCGGGTTTCTGGCCATCGGCCCCCGCGCCATCGCCCAGCAGGACAAGACCAAGATGGTCTACGACCTGGTGGACGAGCAGATCGACACCCTCTCCAAGACTTTCCTGGGACTGACCATCGCCTGTGCTCGCTGCCACGACCACAAGTTCGACCCGATTTCGACCAAGGACTACTACTCCCTGGCTTCCATCTTCGCCAGCACCCGCAGCTTCGGCGTCCTCATACCGCCCGACAAGAAGCCGCCCTTCGTGTCCAAGTTCTACTTCGAGCCCCTGGTTCCCAGGGAGGTCCACCAGCGCTACCGGAGCCACCAGGACAAGATCAAGGGGCGGGAGTCACTGATCGAAGCCTTGGTGCTGACAGGAGTCGCCGGAAATCTCGAAGAAAAGCTCTATCCCCTTCTGGCCGAATACATGCTGGCGGCCCGGCGTGTCTCCCGGCAAGGCGAGGCCCTGAAGCAGGTGGCGGAGGCGGGGGATCTGGACCCGCAACTGCTGCAGCGCTGGATCGAATACCTCCAACCGGGCAACGCCTTTCGTCCCTACCTGGAGAAGTGGCGCCGGGCCGAGTCCTCCGAGCTCGCCCGGGTGGCGGGGGAATACCAGGATCTCTTCGACAGGCTGTCCGGAGCGTGGCACCAGCGCCTGCGGCAATGGAAGCAGAAGGTGGAGGTGGCCGTTCGGGAGGGCAAGGCCCCCCGCAAGAAGCCGGCCTTCTTTGACGAGTTCATCACCGTGGAGGGTCGCTTTTTCAACTCAGTGATCAGTCCTCCTCCCAAGGCCGAGGGGACCAAGGAGGACAGCGGACCCTTCGGCATTCAGGAAGAGGAAAGGGAAAAGCTGCTGCCCAAGGAGACCCGGGACCGCATCGCCGAACTGAGAAAAGAGGTGGAGCGCCTGGAGGAGTCCTCCCCTCCGGAGCCACCCCTGGCTTCCGCCGTGGCCGAAGGGGAACCCGTCGACCAGAAGGTGTTCGTCCGCGGCAGCTACCAGACTCCGGGCGAGCCGGTGGCCAAGCAGTTCCCGGTGGTGCTGGCCGGAAGCCGGCAGACGCCCATCACTCAGGGCAGCGGGCGCAGGCAGTTGGCCGAGTGGCTGACCCGGCCGGACCATCCCCTGACCAGCCGGGTGATGGTCAACCGCATCTGGCAGTGGCACTTCGGCGAGGGCCTGGTGCGCACTCCCAACAACTTCGGCACCACCGGCGAAAAACCCACCCATCCGCGGTTGATGGACTACCTGGCGCGCCGATTGGTTGAGAGCGGATGGTCCCTCAAGGCCATGCACCGGTTGCTGCTGCTGTCCAACACCTACCAGCAGAGCAGCCAGGCCTCTCCCAAGACCATGGAATCGGACCTGGACAATCGGCTATGGTCCCGAGCCCGGCGCCGCCGGCTCTCGGTGGAGGAAATGCGGGACGCCTTCCTGGCGCTGGACGGTTCCCTGGACCTGACCCTGGGAGGGTCGCTGGCCTCCCGGAAAATGGACTATGCCCAGAAGGGTCCGGAACAGGCCTTTCATCCCAACGAAACCCGCCGGCGCAGCCTCTACGTTCCGGTCATTCGCAACAAGATCCCCGGCGTGATGAAGCTGTTCGACTTCGCCAACAGCTCCTTGAGTTCGGCCAGGCGGACCGAGAGCAACGTGGCCACCCAGGCGCTCTACATGATGAACAGCCAGAACGTGGCCGATCGGTCGCGCTCCCTGGCCAAGCATTTGACGGCGGGCGATGAGGGGGAGGATTCCGGGCGTGTCCGCAGGGCCTACCTGATTGCCCTGACCCGGCTGCCCACGCCCCAGGAGGTGGAGGAGTCCCTCGCCTACCTGCGGAATTATCCGGCAGGGAAGGGGAAGGACGAAGATTCCCGTCTGGACGCCTGGCAGAGCCTCTGCCGCGTTCTGATGACCTCCAACGAGTTCAACTTCGTCAACTGAGGGAACCATGAATCTCCCATCCCGACCCATTTCCCGGCGGGCGATGCTGCGCCGAACGGCCTGCGGATTCGGAGCCCTGGGACTGCAGGCCCTGCTGGCGCAGGACGCCGGCCTGCTGGCCGACTCCGCGCCTCGCAGTCCACTGGCTCCCAAGCTTCCCCACTTCAGCCCCCGGGCCAAGCGGGTCATCTTCGTGTTCATGCACGGCGGTCCTTCCCAGGTGGACACCTTCGACCCCAAGCCCCTGCTGGACCGGGATCACGGCAAGCCCATCCCCTTCAAGCTGTCGCTCCAGTTCTCTACCGAGGATCTGGGCGGCCTGATGAAGTCGCCCTTCGCCTTCCGCCGCTACGGTGAGAGCGGTATTCCGGTCAGCGATCTCTTTCGCCAGGTGGGAGCCCACGCCGACGAGCTGTGCGTGATTCGCTCCATGGTGGGCGAGGGAGTGGACCATGGGGCGGCCCTGCTCCAGCTCAACACCGGCACGCTCAACTTCACCCTGCCCAGCATGGGGTCCTGGATCTTCTACGGCCTGGGGACCGAGAACCAGAACCTGCCCGGTTATATCGAAATCAAGCCCTCCTATTACCACGGCGGGGCCCGGAACTGGCATTCCGGCTTTCTGCCGGGCGCCTACCAGGGGACTCCCATCGGCAACGACACGGTCAAGGTGCCGGATATTCAGGACAACCCCATCGAGCACCTGACCAGCGGAAACCTGACCTCGGAGCAGCAGCGCTACGAGCTGGAGATGCTGCAGAAGATCAACCGGCGCAACGCCCTGGACAACGATTTCGATCCCAAGCTGGAGGCCCGCATTCAGTCATTCGAGCTGGCCTTCCGCATGCAGATGGACGCCCCGGAGATCCTGGATATCAAGGGGGAATCGGACGCCACCCGGAAGCTCTACGGTCTGGACGACAAGCGCACCCACGACTACGGCTGGCAGTTGCTGCTGGCCCGCAGGCTGGTGGAGAGGGGGGTTCGGGTGGTTCGCTGCTGGCACAGCTACAAGTGGGACCAGCACAGCGACCTGGCGCGGCTGCACGCCCAGAACGCCCGCGAGGTGGACAAGCCCATCGCCGGACTGTTGACCGACCTCAAGGCCCGCGGGCTGCTGAAGGATACGCTGGTGGTGTGGGGTGGCGAGTTCGGACGCACGCCCTTCGCCCAGCACGACGGCCGAGACCACAACCCCTACGGATACACCATGTGGATGGCCGGCGGCGGGGTCAAGCCGGGAACCACTTACGGGGCCACCGACGAATTCGGCTATCACGCCGTGGAGGACCGCATGCACATCCACGACCTGCACGCCACCATCCTCCACCTGCTCGGCCTGGATCACCAGGCCCTCACCTACCACCACGGCGGCCGCGACTTCCGCCTGACCGACGTCCACGGCGTGGTCGCCAAGAAGATCATGGCGTGAGCCGCCGAGCCCGGCCGAACCCGGGCCCGGCTTGCTTCTTTCCCCGCCGGGCTGTCCCCCGCGCAGGTCATGACCGAAAGAGAGATCCTGATCAAGGCCGTTGATCGGGCCGTGGCCCAGGGCTGGCTGGGCATTCGGGACATGGGCTACCGCTATGACGGGGTGATCCTCCACCAGGGAACGGTCCGGGTCAACGCCTCCCGGCTCGACAACAAGAGCTGGCTGTTCAACCACCCCGACCGGATTCTGCTTTCCGAAGAGTTCGCAGAAGCCTTCTTCGGCAGCCACCCCCACCATTGGGTGGCCCTGGTCCACTGCTCCCGCTGCCGGGTGGAGTTCGAGTCCACCGACACCGAGCGCTGCTGGCAGTATCACCTGGACCAACTGCTTCTGTCGCCTCAACCCCTGAAGTATCTGGAGAGTTTTCTCTGAGCCGCGGTTTGGCAACCCGGCGTCGCCCCCCCACCGCATCAGCCTTCGCCTGACGGACAGGGCGCAGCCCGCAGTCGAACCGGTGGGGGGTAAACGCGGCGCTGCCTGAGTGAAGGTCAACGGTGCGTGGGGGGCGTTGTTTTGTTAACCCTGTGCGTTCCGGAAGGGCGCTTCTAATTCGCCGCATTCGCGGCTAGGTTGGCGCAGAATCGATACGACCCCGGGCTTCCGCCCGGGGCTACCCTGAGCCGCAGCTACGCAGCTCTATAAGGATGGCCTGTAGTAAGCGTTTCCTTGCCTACCGACTCCAACCGCAGCTTCGCAGCTCTCACCTAACCCACGACACTGCAAAGGGAAACGTGCTTGTCTATTGGAATAATTCTCCGGAAGTCAGTCCGGAGATCCCAGTCCAGCCGTGGGCGTAAGCCGGGCTCGGACCGGGCTGTGGCCCGGGATGAGCCATTGGGAAACAGTGTCCGACACGCCGAGCCGCGAAGGCGGCGGCAGCAAGTCGTTGACCGGCTGCCAAGGGGGACTGCAGGACGCGATGGGCCACGACAGACCCCTGGCTATCCAATGGACTCCTGCTGCATTTCGGATTGGCGGGACTTGTCCTGAAGGTCGTAGAGGGAGACGAACTTTCCCTCATAGGTGGGAATGGGAAACTCGTTCATGGTGAAGCGGGCCACACTGCGGTGCTGTCCCCGAACCAGGCGGACATAGACCTCGCTGGTAGCCGTGTTCTGGCCGTCGTAGATGCGGAAGGCGTCGGCGGCCCGGTAGCTGAGGATGAGGGTTCGCCGCTGGCGGGAAGAGGTGTTGGGCGCCGAGGCATGGGGGGCCATGCAGTGCATGAAGATGGCGGTTCCGGCCGGGCCCTCCACAGGCACCGCCCCGGAGTCGTCCACCGGTTCGGTCACCCGTCCCTGGAAGAGGCCGTCGCGGGTGTGGCTCAGCAGGGGCCCGGCGTGGCGGCCCGGGATGATCTTGAGGCAGCCGTTGCTTTGGCCGGCGTCGTCCAGGTAGAAGAGGACCGCCAGCGAGTCCCGGTTGGTCAGGGGGTAGTAGGCAAGGTCCTGGTGCCACTCCACCACCGAGCCCACGTCGGCCGGCTTCATGTTGATCTTGCTGTACTGGATCAGCAGGTCGGGCCCCAGGAGCTGCTCCACGCAGTCCAGCAGCCTGTCCGAGTGCGAAAGGCGGCCGAATTCCGGAACGTGGTGGCAGGGCTGGTAAATCCGCCTCACCCGGTTCCCCTCGGGGGGCTGGGCCGGTTCCATTTCCATCAGGGTGCTGTCGTGATTCGCCAGGGTGTTCCCGGCGCAGATGCCGGCGATCTCTTCCCGGAACCGGCCGACCTCTCCTTCCGGCAGGAACCCCCGGCAGACGGTAAAGCCGTCGGTGCGGTATTGGCGAACCTGCTCTGAACTCAGCATGTCTTCCTCCGTTCACGACTTCAGAGACGTGGGAATCAGCGCCAGGGCGTTGCCCGGCTTGGGTCAGGCGGCGGGGTCCTTGCGGCTGAATAGCGCCTGATAGAGGGCGTCGATCCGGGAATTCAGACCGCTGGCCATCGAGTCGATGCGGGAATTCAGGCGGCCTTCCATGGCGTCGATGCGGTTGTCCAGAGCATCGATACGGGCGTTGTTTTCCTTGATGTCCTGGCGGAGGCTAGTCGCGTCCTGGCGTTGGATACGAAACAGGAACAGCAGCAACCCCACCAGTATCCCCAACAGCGTGACGCCGGTTCCGATGACGGCAAGGATGATTTGGGCAGTGTCGCTCACGTAGCCAGTCTACCACACTTGAAGGACGCCGGGCTTTCGATTAGACTGCCGTGGCGGCCGCAGAACCGGCGGGCCAAGGTCAGCACGACCGGTCGCAGACTCACCAGAAGCGAGCGGAGGTTGAACCATGGGGCACAAGTACTCGGTGATTCTATGCACACTGGCGTCCACCGGCGGCAATGTCTGGGAGAGGCCGCGGGAGGTGCTGGAAGCGGTGGCCGAAGCGGGCTATGACGGGGTGGACCTGGATGCCGAGCCGGACCGCATCGAGGCCAGCCGGTTCAACGAAGTAAAGGAAATGGCCTTCTCGCTGGGCCTGAAGGTTCCGGCCCTGATCGGCGCCTGGGCGCCCTGGCACGCCGGGGAAGTCCGGGATCTGGCCTCCACCGACGAGACGGAGCGGCGTCACGGCGTGGACTATGCCAAGAAGAGCGTGGACCTGGCGGCCAGCTTCGAGGAGCCTCCCGTCTTCGAGATCGTGGCCTCGCCGGCCCAGTCGGAGTACCCGGTGACCAAGACGCCGATCCACCGGCTGCGGGCCAACTTCATCGAGTCCACCCGGGAAATCACCGAGTATGCGGCCGAGCGGCACGTCGATATCGCCATCGAGCCCATCAACCGCTTCGAAGGGTACGCCGGTTTCCTCAACAGCCTGGTCGAAGGCAAGGGGATCGTGGACGAGATCGACGCCCCCAACCTGGGAGTGCTGGCCGATTTCTTCCACGTGAACATGGAAGACGGCCCCCTGAACGACGCCCTGCGGGCGGCCGGCGACCGGCTCATGCACATCCACCTGGCGGACAACAACCGCCAGACGCCCGGGACCGGCCACATTGATTTTCTGGATGTGGTGCGGACCCTCAACGCCATGAACTTCTCGGGCTACATTTCACTCGACAGCGTTCCCTGCAAGCCCGACTGGAGGACCGCTCTCACCGGCACCATCGACTTCATGAAGCAGATGGAGAAAATGGCGGCCTTGCAGGAGAGAATCGCCAAGGCCGTCTGAGCTCGCTCGGTGTTCCGTGACGGGACACCAACCCCCCGGCTGAAGGTCCAGGAGACCCCATGTCCCCCCATTCGCGCCATTCGCCGGAAGTGCTCCAGGCCCTGCGAGCCTTCGATACGGCCACGGTTTCCAACGCCATCGAGAAGCTGGTCTTGCGGGACCGGGTCACCGGCTATGCCTCCAACCGGATCGCCTGCCAGTTTCCCCATCTCGAACCCATGGTCGGCTACGCGGTCACGGCGACCGCCGACAGCACCACTCCTGGCGACCGCAGGCCGCCTCGGGTGGACGAGTTGCTGGAAGTCCTGGAGGCCGCTCCCCGGCCGATCGTGCTGGTAATTCAGCACAATGGCCACCAGCGCGAGCGCTGCTGTGTCATCGGCGACATGTTCTGCTGCGTTCTGGACAAGTTGGGCTGCGTCGGCATCGTTACCGACGTCAACGCGCGGGACAAGAGCGGCATCGCCCGCAGGACTCCCGAGTTCCAGGTCTTCAGCGCCGGTTGGGTGGCTTCCCACGGGTATCCCGCCTACCTCAGCTTCAACACCCCGGTGACGGTGGCCGGCCTCACCATCCACCCCGGCGATTTGCTGCACGGAGACGAGAGCGGCCTGATCACCATCCCGCAGGAGGCCGTCGATTCCCTGGCGGACGCGGCCCGGCAGGTGCAGGATGAGGAGGCGGAATTCTTCGACCTGGTGGAAAACCGCTTCAGCCTGGATGCATTGAAACGGCGCATGCGACCGGACAAGCCCTGAGCCGGCGAGCTTGCCGCGCGACAACCTCACCCCCCATGAGCACCGACTCTCCCATCAGAAACGCACCGGCAAGGCCCTGGCCCATGCTGCTTGCCGTGGGGCCTGGAATCGTGCTGGCGGCCGGAGTGATCGGCTCGGGCGAGCTGATCAATACGCCGCTTCAGGCGGCCCGGTTCGGCTTCGTGCTGCTGTGGGCGGTGCTGCTTTCCTGCGTGATCAAGTACTTTCTGCAGGTTGAGGTGGGCCGCTATTGCCTGGTCCACAACCGGACCGTCTTCGAGGCCCTGAGCCCCTTCCCCGGCCCCCGTTTGCGGCACACCTCCTGGCTGGCGTGGGCCTTCATGCTGGGATGGCTGCTGGCCCAGGTGGGCTCCTCGGGGCTGGTGGGAGCCATGGCGGGCCTGATGCACGGGATCCGGCCGCTTGCCTCCGACCCCATCGGGTCGGTTCAAGTCTGGGCGGTGGTCGTGGCCGCCGGGGTCCAACTGCTGCTCTGGCGAGGCATCTACGGGCGGCTGGAGAAGATGTTGATCGCCCTGGCCCTGCTGCTGAGCGTCTCGGCGCTGGTGGGCCTGGTCATGCTGCAAGGCACGCCCTTTCGGGTGAGCGGAGCCGACCTGTGGTCAGGACTGGGCTTCTCCCTGGGCGACACCGACGTTCGCTTGGCGGCCTTTGCCGTCATCAGCCTCATCGGCGCCCTGGGGGTCTCGGGTGCGGAGCTGGTGGTCTATCCCTACTGGTTGCTGGAGAAGGGCTACGGCAGGCGCCTGGGGCCGCGGGATTCCGAGGGATGGGTGGAGCGGGCCCGGGGCTGGATCCGAATGCTCAAGGTGGATGCCGGCCTGGCCACCCTGCTGGCCACGGTGGTGACGGCCGCCTACTTCATCCTGGGAGCGGCCATTCTCTTTCCCCTGGGCGTGACGCCGGCCGGCATCGGGGTGGTCGACCAGATTTCCTCCATCTTTACCGAGAGCTACGGCCCCTGGTCCAAGGGCATCTTCCTGGTCAGCGCCATGGCCACCCTGCTTTCCACCCTGCTGGCGGCCACCGCCGTCAACGGGCGGATCATCACCGATTTCCTGTGCAGCCTGGGCCTGGTCGACCGCAGCCGCCCCCGGGCCGTGCGCCGATCGCAGCAGGTGGTCCAGACAGCCTTTCTGGCGTCGGTGCTCACCCTCTACCTGCTGGTTCCCACGCGGCCCGCCCTGATGGTGCTGGTCAGCCACTACATCATCGGTGTGCTGGGCACGCCCCTGGCCACCGTCGCCATCTGCTGGCTGGCCTTCCGCACCGAGCGGCCTCTGCGAATGAGTTGGCCGGTGGCGGTGCTGCTGCTGGCCTCGGCCGGGGTGATCATGGGATGCGTGGTCTTCGGACTGGCCGTTCAGGCCGGCTTGATCCGGTAGGTTGGCGCGGCCGTGGGGCCGTTCCAAACCCGTCCATTTTCTGCGACAGGACACCAACATGATCCTGCGAACGGCGGAGGCGCTCCGACAACTCACCTCCCGAATCCTGTCAGCCGCCGGCGCCGACCGGTCCAACGCCCAAGAGGTCGCCGAGCACCTGGTGCTGGCCAACCTCAAGGGGGTGGACACCCACGGCATCTGGCACATCCCCGGGTACGCGAAGGCCATCCGGGCAGGTCAGCTCGCCGCCGCCCAAAAGCCGGCGATTCTTGAAGAGAGGCCCAACACGGCCCTGATCTCCGGTCAGTGGACGTTCGGGCAGGTGGCGGCCCGGTTCGCCATGGAGACCGCCATCCGCAAGGCCGGCCGGGAACAGGTGGCCCTGGTGGGTTTGGTGCAGGCCCACCACGTCGGACGACTGGGCCACTACGCGGAAATGGCCGCCGCCGAGAAGATGATCTCCATGGTCTGGGTGGGAGGCCTGAGCCAGCACCAGCCCAGGGTGATGCCCTTCGGAGGCAGCCGCCGGTTCCTGCACACCAATCCCATCGCCCTGGGAATCCCCGCGGGAGACGAACCTCCCATGGTGGCCGACTTCGCCACGTCGGCCATCTCGGGGGTCAAGGTCGACAACGCCTTCAGCCGGGGGGAATCGCTTCCTCCGGGTTGCATCGTGGACAAGGAGGGCCGGCCCACCACCGACCCGGCCGACTTTTTCGACGGGGGCGGCCACACCCCTTTCGGGCAGCACAAGGGCTGGGCCATCATGCTGGCGGCCGAGTTCCTGAGCCGCATCCTGCTGGGCTCCGATTCCCATGCCGACCCCGAGACCTCCGACGACGTGCTGCGCCACCAGGGGGACACCTTCCTGGTCTTTCGCGCCGACCTGTTCCAGTCCTACCCGACCTTCGCCCGGCGCGCCGACCAGATGCAGCAGCGGGTGCGGTCGGTGCCCCCGGCGCCGGGATTCAAGGAGGTGCGGGTCCCGGGAGATCCCGAGGTCGAGACGCAGGCTCGAAGGGAACGGGAGGGCATCCCCATCGCCGAGGACGTCTGGGACAGGGTGGTGGAGACCGCGGAATCCCTGGGGATCCATGATTGTTGAGGGGGGGGCTGGGTAGATCTCTACAATCCCGGAGAAGCGACATGCCCAAGACAGGCAAGCAGCGCCCCCGCCCCCCACGACGGGGCGGATCATACGAGGGTGAAACACCCCATCGTCAATAAAGGCGAACCACGAATGCACACGAATAGACACGAAAACCGATGGACCTCCTTGGCTGCGACGACGTCACGGGAGGAAGCCCCCCGGGAGCGCGGGCGTCCCGCCCGCACAACACTGGCACAGCTTTACCCCTCTCCTCGACCCGGCTCGACCGGCAACAGCCCCACGATTCCGCTGCAGCCGAGCCCATGGGGTTCCCGCCGGCAGGGTGGCCGGGCGCCGCATCACGGGGAAACTGGGCGGCCACCCAACGCAGAGGATGCGGGCGAGACGCCCGCGCTCCCGGAGGGGCGTCTCCTCCCATCCTTCTTGCTCCGCGAGGAGGCACTGCCCCTGCCGATGCGGCAGTGCCGTCCCGCTTCGTATGTCTTCGTGGATCACTCTTTTTTCTGTTTGTTTCAGGGAGGTTGATATTCACAAACGGACACCAAGAACGACGGAGGGTATGATGAAACTTCCACGGGCACGGAATTCCTGTTCAGGCCAGCGCCCGCGCTCGAGCCTGTGGCCTTGGGCCGCGGCTGCCGTCTTGCTCTGGACCGCCGGCTGCAACATCCATCCCTCCGCGGGATGGCCCGGCTGGGGCGGCCCCGGCGGCGACTTCAAGGTCCGGGCGGCCGGTCTCTCGACCTCGTGGCCCGAGGAGGGGCCTCCGCAGCTCTGGAGCCGGGAGTTGGGAGACGGCTATTCCGCCATCCTGGCCGACGGGGAGCGCCTCTACGCCTTTTACCGGCAGGGAGAGGACGAGGTCGCAGCCGCCCTGGAGCCCGCAACCGGCCGCACGCTCTGGGAGCACCGCTATCCGGCGCCCATCACGGCGAAGCAGGACAACACCCACCGCAAGTATGGCGTGGGCCCTCAGGCCACCCCCGTGCTGACCCGGGAAGGGTTGGTGACCATCGGCTGGAACGGCAACTTGCACTGCCTGAAGAAGGACACCGGGGAGGTCCTCTGGTCGCACGATCTGGCGCGGGACTTCGGAAGCACCTCCATGGGCCGGGGCTTCTCCTCCAGCCCCCTTGCCTACAGAGACCTGGTCCTCTGCCTGGTGGGCGGTCCCGGTTCCGGCCTGATGGCTTTCAACGCAAGAGATGGACGGGTGGTCTGGGCCAGGCACGACTTCAAGCGTTCCCATTCCTCGCCCATCCTGATCAACGTGGATGGACAGGATCAGTTGGTGGGCCTGATGGAGCAGGAGGTGGTGGGCGTCGATCCCGAATCCGGAGAACTGCTCTGGAGCCACACCCACGGCCTGGCCGGGGGCTTGACAGTCAGCACCCCGGTCTGGGGAAAGGACAACCGCCTCTTTCTCTCCACCGCCTACAAAGGGGGAAGCCGGGCTCTCGAGCTCACTCGCCGCAACGGCAAGACCTCGGTGAAAGAGCTGTGGTTCACCAAGCGGATGCGGGTGCACCACGGCAACGTGGTTCGCCTGAACGGCCTGGCCTACGGCTTCAGCGGCGACTTCGGGCCGGCCTTTCTCACCGCCATCCGGGTCTCCGACGGCGAGGTGGTCTGGCGTCATCGGGGATTCGCCAAGGGAACCCTGCTCTACGCCGACGGCAAGTTCATCATCCTGGATGAAGACGGCACCCTGGCCCTGGCCAGGCCCGACGACAAAGGGATCGAAATCCTGGCCCAGGCCCAGCCGCTGAAGCACAACTGCTGGACGCCGCCCACCCTGGCTGGAGATACCCTCTACGCGCGCAACAGAGAAACGTTCGTCGCCTTTGACCTGGGCTTTGAAAACTGACCATACGAGAATTTTTGAAGGACGTAGACATTCCCTGCGAGAATATCTCCATACACTAAACAGTTGATTGGAGGTCGCAGGCGGTGGAAAAAGTCACATGCTGAAGCGCATCCATATTCGAGGCTACAAGTCCCTTGAGGACGTCGAGGTGTGCCTCCCTCAACTTGTGGTCCTTTTCGGACCAAACTCCGCTGGCAAGAGCAATTTACTCGATGCTCTGCAACTACTGTCCAAGTTGGGGACGAGCCGGACGCTCAAGGAAGCCTTCGATCCTCCCTATCGTGGCAAACCGCTTGATTCCTTTACCCTCGGCGACAACGGCATCAAGGGTTTGCTCAACCGTCAGAGGTTGTCGTTTTCTATCGAGGCTGACCTGAGCCTGTCGGATACGGTGGTTGCGGCAGTCAATAGACGTATACAGGAAATGCGTCCTCCCAATGGAGATGCCGGGCCCAAACAGAGAAGCAAGATTCCTGCCCGTGTCCGCGAGCGAAACTTGCGCTATCGCATCGAAGTGGAGATGTTGCCAAGATCAGGTGTTCTGCGCATTGCAGACGAATACCTGGCCGCTTTGAACAGCAAGGGTCATCCCACGGGTAAACGCAAACCCTTCCTTGAACTCCAGGAAGAGAGGATACATCTGAGGCACGAAGGACAGGCACATCCCATCTACTATGATCGATATTTGGACCACAGCATCCTGTCCATGCCCCACTATCCTCCTCACTACCCCCACTTGGAGGCCGCACGGCGCGAGTTGCAGAGCTGGCAGTTTTTTTACTTTGAACCGCGGGAACACATGCGCGCCGTCAACCCGGTCAAGGAAGTACGCCATATCGGTTTGATGGGTGAGGAACTCGCCGCCTTCCTGAATACCATGAAGGCCACCGATCCAAATGGGTTCAGGGGAGTCGAAAAATCGTTGCACACTCTGATGCCGGACATTGAGGGCATAGAGGTCGAGGTGAGCGATCTCGGGGAAGTCGAACTTCACCTCAAGGAAGGAGGCGTGGCCATTCCTGCCCGTGTCCTCTCCGAGGGAACTCTGCGAATGCTTGGACTGCTTGCCCTGACTGGCGTCAACGAAGTTCCTGCATTGGTCGGTTTCGAGGAACCGGAAAATGGGGTTCACCCGCGCCGAATTCAGTTGATAGCGGACTTACTCAAAACGAGAGAAAGCCTGAAACAGACCCAGTACATTGTCACAACCCACTCGCCGTTACTGACGGACCTGCTGGGTGATAACTCTCTGTTCGTCGTGAACAGACCTGGTCGCAAAACATGCATCCGTCCGTTTAGCACGTGGGGGCCGCTGGCACGGCGCCGCGAAATCGAACAAGCCCTCGCTGATAACCAGGAAGGACTTCCCCTGTCGGAGCGCATCCTGAGAGGGGACTTCGATGCGTGAGGTTGCGCTATTCGTCGAAGACTACGCGCATGAACAGGTCATTGGTGGGCTTGTTGAGAGGATTGCCAACGAATGCAATATTAGCGTTCAGCTCGACTGGCGCAATGCTGTCAGAGGGCGTGGGGAAGTGGTCACGCAGTTCAAAAACTACTTGCGTGACCTGAGGCACCAAGGCGGTCCTTGGCCTGACCTGATTATCGTTGCCGCCGATGCCAACTGCAAAGGCTTGAACGAACGCAAGCGGGAAATGAGCATTTCAGATGCCCCGGCGCCAATGTTGCTTGCTATTCCTGACCCGCACATCGAACGCTGGTTGCTCCTCGACGGCTCTGCATTCAAGGCTGTTTTCGGCAAGGGTTGCGAGGCGCCGGATCAGAAGTGCGATCGGGGCCGCTACAAGCAGCTTCTCATTGAGGCCATTCTTGGCACGAGCCACTTGCCCTTATTGGGCGGCATTGAATACGCTAAAGACATCGTGCTCCATATGGATTTAAGGCGCGCTGCACGAGCGGATAGATCCTTCCAGCGCTTCGTGGACGACCTGTTCAACACGTTTCGGACATGGTAGCCCACGGTCACTCAAAAGGAGGCCACACCATGGTCCTACTCCTTCTGCAGAGAAGTCTCTTTGCATTACTGTTAATCGCCGCATTCTCAACGAGCACCTTGGCCGCGACTCCGGTATCGGAGCCCTGCCCGTCTCACCCAAACCTTGAGCCGGGAGACCCGCCGGACAGGATGGTCGTCGAGAGTATCGAGATCTGCGGGAAATTTGCCGGCGATCCTGCGCCTTTGAAGGAACTGATCAGCTCGAAGATCGAGACCAGGCCAGGAGACAGGTTCGATCCGGGTGTTCTGAAGAAGGACTTTCGTGCGGTGTGGTCACTCGGTCGCGTGAACTCGCTACGTGTCGGGACCAATAAGGGTAAGCGCGGAATAATCTTGGTTTTCGAAGTTGAAGAACGCCTGTAGCCCGAGGCTCCAGCCAGTCTGCCTCCCCCCGCCATCCCTCACTCCCCACTCCTCGTTCGAAGCAAGGTGAACCGGATGCGCCGGTGCCTTTCGTCCTGGCCGCGTTCGTGAAAGATGAAGTAGACCTCCCGGCTTTGCGGGTTCAGCGGGCGGTGCACCCTGAGGGTGCCTCTCCAGTCGTAGCTCTCTTCCCGGTACTGCGGCTTTCCGGTCTTGCTGTAGCGCCGGTCGAAGTCGCTGCGGAGGGGCACGGCCGAGGACTGCAGGAATACGGTGCCCAACAGGGGAACCGCGCCCGGCAGGTCCTGGGCTTCGCCTTCCAGAACCTTTCCTTCCACCCGGGCCAGGGCCTGCTCCCCCTGGGAGAACAGTAGCCAGGCCTTTTGCTCCAGCCGCACCTCCAGGTCCACTTTCCCCTTTGCCAGGCGTTGACCCTGCCCGGTCTGCAGCTCCAGCGGCAGGCGCAGGCTTCCCTTGTAGGTCGGCGGCGCCTCCTGGGCCGCGGCGCCCAGGGGAACGAGCCAGAGCAAGAGAAGTATCGTTACCGGCATGGCGGAAGCCTCAAGAAGGGGCGGAGCCCCGGCGCGCCTCCGCTGGAACCGAGAAACCCGTCCGAGGAGGCGGTGAGTCGGGCTCGGCAAGGCATTGACGGCGGGAAAACGGTGTCGCGGGAGCTTGTTCGGCCTTGGAACCGGAGGCGCTGCCGGGTTCAACCGGCGACCAGTTTGCCGGACAGGTCGTTCTGTCCGCCGACGTCGGTCAGCCGTCGGTTGCGGCCTTCGAAGAAGTAGGTCAGCTTCTCGTGGTCCAGACCCAGCAGTGAGAGGATGGTGGCATGCAGATCGTGGACGTGCACCCGGTCCTCGACGGCCCGGAAGCCCAGCTCGTCGGTGGCGCCGATGGCCTTGCCGCCGCGGATGCCTCCTCCGGCCATCCAGGTGGTGAAGCCGTAGGGGTTGTGGTCGCGGCCCATCTTTCCCTGGTTGATGGGAGTGCGGCCGAATTCGCCCGTCCAGACCAGCAGGGTGCTGTCCAGCAGTCCCCGCTGCTTCAGGTCGGAGATCAGGCCGGCGATGGGCTGGTCGATCTTGGCGGCGCTGCCCACGTGGAGCTGATCGTTCTCGGTATGGCCGTCCCAGCCGCTCTTGTAGAGCTGGATGAAGCGGACTCCCCGCTCCACCATCCGCCGCGCCAGCAGGCACATGCGCCCGAACTTGGCCGTGTTTTCGGAGTTCAACCCGTACATCTGGCGTACGTGCTCCGGTTCGCTGGAGATGTCGATCAGTTCGGGGGCTGCCGTCTGCATGCGGAAGGCCAGCTCGTAGTTGGTGAGGCGGGCGGCCAGGCGAGAGTCGTCCTGCCGCTGCTGGTCCAGGTGCCGCTGGTTCCAGCGGCCCACCTGGTCCAGGATCTTTCGCTGGTTGCCGGGATCGATGGGGGACGTCAGGTTCCGCAGGGGATTCCCCTCGGTCCGCATGAAGGTGCCCTGGTAGGCTGCGGGGAGGAACCCGGCTCCATAGACCGCCTTGGTGGAGACGCCGGCTCCCTCCGACATGGCCACGTAGGCGGGCAGGTTCTCGGTCTCGCTGCCCAGGCCGTAAACCACCCAGGCTCCCACGCTGGGGTGCCCCAGCCGGACCGACCCCGTCAGCATGACGCTCATGGCGGGCCCGTGGATGAAGGAGTCGTGGTAGCAGGAGCGGATCACTGCCAGGTCGTCGGCGTGCCGGCCCACCCGGCTGAACAGGTCGGAGATCTCCAGGCCCGACTGCCCATATTTGCGGAAGGTCCGCCGGGACCCCAGCAGCTTCATGTCCTCGACCTTGACGAACTGCAGGTCCAGGTCCCTGGTGACGAAGCTGGGCGGGATGGGCTGACCGTCGAGCCGGCTGAGCAGGGGCTTGGGGTCGAAGCTGTCCATCTGACTGGGGCCGCCCTTCATGTACAGACAGATGACGCTCTTGCCCTTGGCAGGGAAGTGCGGCGCGCGGGAAGCCAGCGGATTGACGGGGGCAGACGACCCCACGCTCCCCAGGGCCTGTTCACGGTTCAGCAGGTAGCCCAGGGCCAGGCCTCCAAAGCCGAAGCCGGAGGTGGTCAGGAACTCCCTTCGAGACCTGACGGTCATTTGCCGGTTGCAGCAACTGTGATCCATTGGCGTTGGCTCCTCGTACCCGACATGGTAACAGCCGGCGGACGGGTTTAACAAGGACTGTCAGTCCACGTAGGAAAACTCGCTCAAGTTGAAGACGGCCAGGCACAACTGGGTGAGGGCCCGGGTGCGGGCCCGGCCCTTCCCGGCCAGCGAGTCGGGCTTTCCGGCATCGACCTCCGATTCCGTCAGCGACCCCAGCAGCGCTGCGGCCTCATCCTGTTCCTTGGCGGTGGGTTCCCGCCCCAGCGCGAGACGCCAGGCCTGGCGGACCCAGCCGGACGGATCGTCCCCGACCTCGCGGACCAGGCGGGCCGCAAAGGCCTGGGCCTGGCTGAAGACCATCTTGTCGTTCAGGAAAAAGAGGGCCTGGGGAGGCACGGTGGTGACTTCGCGCACCGAACAGCTCACGGCCGGATCGGGGGTGTCGAAGGTCTCGAACATGGGGAATCCGAAATTCCGCTGCACCAGGATGTAGACGGCCCGCCGATTCTGCTCCTCGGGGTCGGCGTAGACCCGGATCCAGTTCTTCCCCGAGAGGTCCCCTTCCTCCGGCGTCGGGCAGAAGGACCGGCCCCCCAACTTGCGGTTGAGGGTTCCGGAGGCGGCGTGGAGGGCGTCCCACAGGGCCTCGGCCTCCAGGCGGCGCCGGTTCATGCGCCACAGGTAGAGATTGTTGGGGTCGGCTTGGGCGGCGGCCGGGTCGGAATATTGGCTGGTCCTCCGGTAGGCGTCGGAGGCCATGATGAGACGGTGCATCGACTTGAGGCTCCAGCCCCTGCGCACCAGCTCGGTCGCCAGCCAGTCCAGCAGTTCCGGATGGCTGGGCTCGGCTCCCATCCGCCCGAAGTCGTTGGGAGTGCTCACGATGCCCGATCCGAAATGCCACTGCCAGAGGCGGTTGGCCAGCACCCGAGCGGTCAGGGGGTGGTCGGGACGGCTCAGCCACAGGGCCAGCTTGGCCCGCGACCGCGGGACCGCCAGCTCCGAGGAAGGCTGCTCCAGGTCCATTCCGTTGGCCAGGATGCGAGGAAGCCCCGGTTCCACCTTCTCCAGGTTCTTGCCCAGGTCGCCCCGATCCAGGACGTGGATGGCCGGAACCAGCTCGGCCTGGCGGTGGCCCATGACCACCGCCTTGGGAATGTCGAAGAGGGCGTCGTAATGGGTCTGGTGGGAGGCTTCGGTGGTCGGCACCTTCAGCACGGCGTGCCCCAGCTTTTTCACCAGTTCCTGCCGCTGGACCTTTTCCTGCGGGGTCAGGTGCTTTTCCAGGTCCAGGAGCGTCAAACCGTTCGGGTCCCCCAACTTCTTCAAGGCCTCGGCCAGGGGGGCGGCCAGCTTTTCCTGCTCCAGGGTGCGATCGTCGTCCGGAATTTCGAAGGCTTCGACCACCGCCGCCGGAAACTCCGCCTTCCTGGCTTCGAACACGCGCCGGCTGACTCTCTTCTCCAACAGCCGGTGCGTCCAGCGGAGCTCGGCCAGGGTCAGGAAGCCCGAGTAGGATTCGGACCGGTGGAACATGGACAGCTTGGTGACCACCGGAATTTCCATGGTGTCGCTGCCCGCGAAGATGGCCTGGAAGCGGTAGTAGTCCTTCTGGGAGAGGGGATCGAACTTGTGGTCGTGACAGCGGGCGCAGCCCAGCGTGAGCCCCATGAATGCCGAGGCGGTGGTGTCGACCCAGTCGGTCAGGATTTCATTGAGCTCCCGGCTGGCGTCCATCTTGGATTCGCCCGTCTGCGGCACCAGCCCGTAGAGCCCCGTCCCTACCCGGGCCTCCAGCGCCCGCAGCTTCTCCACCGGGATGGCGTAGCTGCCTTCCAGGTCCAGGTTGTTGGGCCAGAGCTCGTCGGCCGCGACCTGCTCCTGCAGGAATCGGTCGAAGGGCTTGTCTTCGTTGAAGGACTTGATGACGTAGTCCCGGTAGCGCCAGGCATGGGGGAAGAAGGCATCGGTTTCAAATCCCGCCGAGTCGGCGTAGCGCACCACGTCCAGCCAGTGCCGTCCCCAGCGTTCGCCGTAGTGAGGAGATTCCAGCAACTCGTTCACCACCGACTGGAAGGCTAGCGGCGAGTCGTCCTCGAGGAAGCGGTCCACCTGCTCCGGCGTGGGCGGAAGCCCGATCAGGTCGAAACAGGCCCGCCGAATCAAGGTGCGCTTGTCGGCGGGAGGCGCTGCCGGCAAACCGTTTTCCCGCAGTTTGGCCAGCACGAAAGCGTCGATCGGGTTTCCCTGCCACTCCTTCCCGTCCACCAGTGGCAAAGAGGGGCGCCGTGGCTTGCGGAACGACCACCAGTCGGGCTCCTCTTGGGCAGGGTCGGCCTCGCCGCTGCTGTCTTCCCAGACGGCGCCCGAGTCGATCCATTGGCGGAGGAGGTCCAGCTTTTCCCGGGGCAGGCGGGGTGACTCGGGGGGCATCTGGAGTTCCCCGACGTGGGCGGCGGCCTGGAACAGGAGGCTGTCTTCGGCCTTTCCCGGGACCAGCGACGGCCCTCGGGAGCCCCCCTTGAGGAAGGATTCCCGCTGCCTCAGGTCCAGGCCCGACATCTGAGCCGCCCCGTGGCAGCTCAGGCAGTTCTCGGCCAGGATGGCCTGCACCGACTCGAACAGCGACGGCCCGTCTTGGGCCAAGCCGGAGGTTGCCGAACTCGAGAGCCCGGCAAGCAGGGCCAGAACCGGAAGGAATTTCGTCCGCATTGGGTATGTGGCAGGTTTCGATCCCCGGCCAGGTTCCAGGCGGCTGCCGCAGCCGAACTCAGACCTGCCGGTAATCGTCTCGAACCTCGAAGCGCATCACGCTGTCGGTCATCCAGCAGTCCTTGTAGGGAGCTTCCGACTGCCGTGACAACTGGAACAGATAGCCCACCCGGCTGCCGTCCCCGGTCTTCAGGATGACCGTCTGGGAAGCCTGATCCCCCTCCCGCTTGAGTTTACCATAGCGGGCCCCGCCATGATTCAACATGGGCCGGTAATCCGGATTGTGCACCATCTCGATAAAGCGCGGCAGAGGGCCGGTGACTCTCCTGTTGGCCGGCGAGGCGAAGCGGAAGGTGATTTCAATCCCGGCATCCGGGTGGGGCCGGTCATTGTCTCCCAAGGCCTCGATCTGGATGCGCACCACCTCCTCCGGCGGGTAAGCGGGCCGGGGGCGCAACTTCGACTGGACTCCCATCGCTTCCCAGGCGGCCTGCAGACCGGCCGAAAACCGGCCCCGGTCCGAGGGATTCAAGGCCCACCAGAGCAGGACCGTTGCGGCGATGGCAATCACAACGATACGGGCCAGCGGCTGGCTGCAGCACGTCATGGAATCGCCTTGCCTTCAAGAGACACGGAGCCGCCGGCGCGGTGCTCTTGCCTCTCGTGGTTCTCGGGTTGATTCAGAGTCGCAAGTATAGCGCCTCGGAAGGCGGCGTGCACCCATTGAGCAGGGGGTTCCATCGGTGGGACGATGTCATGGGGTGAAGTCCACCCGGGAGCGCGGGCGTCCCGCCCGCACAACACTGGCAACGCCTTGCCCATCTCCTAGACCCGGGTCGACCGGCGACGGCGGCAGGGGTCTGCTTCGGGCGAGCCCATGCCGCTCCCGCCGTGAGGGTGGCCGGGTGCCTCATCGCAGGGAAACTGAGCGGCACGCAACGGGAGTGCATGCGGGCGGGACGCCCGCGCTCCCGGGGGTGTCCTCCCGATGGTGCAGCGGACGGAATGCTTTGCTCCGGTTCGCGCCTTTGATAGAAATGGGCCTGAGCCGCGCTCATCCCAACCATCCTTGAAGGAGGCTTCGATGAAACGACGCGATTTCGTGAGAACCGCTCTGGCCGCCGGCCTGGCTCCGGGCCTGCTGGCCCCGCCGGCGCAGGCCGAGCCGATTGGGCCACGGTCGAGAGCCGCCCGCAAGAAGCCGCGCATCATGTTCTTCCACGACAGCCGCCATCCCCTCATGTACATGTACGAGCCCCCGATGCGGAAACAGGAGGTGGAAGCTGCCGTGGACGAGCTGGTGGAAACCTCGGTGGAAGTGCTCAACTTCTGCCTGGCGGACGGCCGCACCGTCTTTCACGATACGAAGGTGGGAGAGGTGTTCGGACATCACGTCCGCAAGTGGCCCCACGTGGTCTTCCAGCGCGCCCAGCAGAACGCCAGTTCGTTGCTGGAGGCCGGGCTGGATCAGCTACAGGTGCTCTGCGAGCGGGCCCACCAAAAGGGGATGCTGCTCTATCCCGCCCTGCTGGTGAACCAGGGCCGGCGCGGGTCCCGCCAGGAGGACGTGCGCAGCTCCCTGTTCCGCCTGGACAACCAGCACCTGGAGATCGGCGCCGGCGGCGACCTGGACCCGGAGTTCCCCGGACTCACCAGCCTGGACTTCAAGCATCCGGAAGTCCGGGAGGAGCGCTTCGCCCTGATCGAAGAGGTGCTCAGGAACTACCCGGTGGATGGGTTCGAGCTGACGCTGGCCTACCAGAGTCCCTCTCCCCACTTCTTCCATCCCGACGAAGTCGAAGCCGGCCGTCCCCTCATGACCGCCTGGATAGAGCGGGTCCATCGGACTCTGAAGGAAACCGGGAAGGACCGCGAGCTGGCAATCCGGGTTCCCGGAGACCTCGACACCTGCCTGGGACTGGGCCTGGACGTGAGGGAGTGGATGCGGCAGGGGATCGTGGACGTCATCATCGGCGAGACCTTCGGGGTCTACTGGGGGCGGGTGGACCATGCGGCCGACTACCGGCCGCTGCTGGAGGCGGCCAGGGGCACCTCGACCCGCGTTTTCGCCGTGCTCAACAGCATGGTCGACTCCGACCGCCTCTCCAACGGCTCCATCGAAGTCATCCGGGCGGCGGCTTGCAACTACTGGGATCAGGGGGTCGACGGCATCTACCTCAACCAGTGGTTCCAGGGGGCCAACTGGCCCTATCGCGCCGCCTTCTACGAACAACTTCGGGAAATCCCCCATCCCGACGTCATGGCCCCCAAGGACAAGCTCTATCTCGTCCCGACCGCGGGCAGCTACCGGTCCCCTCCCTGGGAACCCGGGATGCCCCTGCCCCGCAAGCTGTCCCAGGGCGAGCCGTTACGCCTGGATCTCCCCGTCAGCGACGATCTGCCCTTCTGGGACCAGGCCGGACGGGTCCACGAGGTCCTGCTCAGGTTTCGGGTGATGAACACCAACCAACTGGACCGGCTGGCCTTCCGCCTGAACGGCCGGACCCTCCCCGATTCGGGACTGCGGAAGATCAACCAGCTCTACCGAATGAGCACGCCCAACCGGGGCGGGGGTTTCGGCTACTGGTTCGTCTACCGCCTGGACCCCTCCCTGTGGCCGCGGAAGGGCAAGAACGAAGTGGAGGTGCTGCTGGAACACCGGGACGCCACCATCGTCCCCGAGATCCTGCTGCACGACGTGGAGCTGGAAATCCGCTACCTGATGGGCAGGAACTACCACCGCAACGAGGACCCCGACCTGGGTCCCAGCCTGCCCTTGCGGGACACGGTGCTGCACCGGTCGTAATGTGCAATAGTTGTACAATCCGGCACAAACTGGCCAAGCGCCGGCTTGGCCAAGTACAATTCGCCGCGCAGAGCCACTATTCCCCCGATGCCGCGGTGGCGTCGTTCGCCATCGTGGACTTGACCAAGGAGGACAGGCGCCATGCCGGTTTCACCCATTCCCGAGGGGTACCACTCGGTCACCCCCTACCTGATCCTGAAGAACGCGGCCGTCGCCATCGAGTTCTACAAGAAGGCCTTCGGGGCCGTGGAGCTGTTCCGCATAGAGGCTCCGGGTGGCAAGATCGGGCACGCCGAGATCAAGATCGGGGACTCCCCGGTCATGCTCGCCGACGAGTATCCCGACATGGGTTACAAGGGTCCCGAGTCGCTTGGGGGAACCTCCGTCAACCTGATGGTCTACGTGGAGGACGTCGACAAGATCTACCCCCAGGCAATTGCAGCCGGTGGCAAGGAAATTCGCCCGCTGCAGAATCAGTTCTACGGGGATCGTTCCGGAACGCTGACCGATCCCTTCGGTCACCAATGGACGATCAGCACCCACGTGGAGGAAGTTTCCGAGGAGGAGGTTGCCAAACGGGCCGCAGCCGCCATGAATGAGGCCGGCGTGGAGGGCTGATGTGTCAGGAACGAGGTGTGACGTCCCGTTCAAAGTGATCGACGTCGTAGCAGGATGGCTCCTCTGGCGACGCCAAAGCGATAGGGTGCGGGCGGGACGCCCGCGCTCCCGGGGGTGTCCTTCCGACGAATTTTGCAAGAGGCCCACAAAACCATTCGTTTGTTGAAGAGGTCGAATTCATGAAAGGCGCCACCCCATTCCTTTTCCCGCTGCTTGTGGTTCTGCTCTGCGGTTCCTGCGCACCCGCCCCGGAGGTCGATCCCGCTCCGGAGGCGGCCGCCCCGCCGCCGGCCGAAGCAGACCCGATTCCCTGCTATCTCACTAGCGATCCCATAGAGATCGACGGGCGTCCGGACGAGGCGGCCTGGCGGCAGGCGCCGGAGATCCCGCTGCGGTTCGACGGCGTGGGCAATCCGGTGTCCCCGGCGCGGGCCTGGGCCCGGTTCCTCTGGGATGGTAAGGAGCTCTTCGTGGCCATGACGGCCGAGGACCGGGACGTCGGCTCCACCCTGAGCGGCCGCGACGCCCGCTTGTGGGAAGAGGACGTGCTGGAGCTTTTCATCAAGCCGCTGGAGTCCTCCCTGCTCTACTACGAGTTCGAGTTCAGCCCCAGCAACCAGATCTTCGACGCCTACTTTGTCAAGCGCGGAAGCCCCCTGGACGAGGCCACGGCCTGGAACAGCGGGCTGCGGGTGGCGGTGGCCGTGGACGGCACCCTCAACCATCCGGAGGACGACGACCGGGGCTGGTCCCTGGAGCTGGCCCTTCCCCTGGCCGATCTGCATCACGCCGGAAACTCCATCCCGAAGCAGGGGGAGGTCTGGAAGGCGGCCGCCTGCAGGTATGACTATGACGCCCGCTGGGAGCGGCCGCTCAATACCGCCACCGCTCCCGTGACCGAAAGCGGCGGCTTCCACTCCTACGAGGTCTACGGTCCCCTGCAGTTCAAGGGGCCGCCGCCCGCCCCATCCCGACCATGACCCAATCGTCAATCATCGCCGGGTGCCTGGGGGCGGGGCTGCTGCTGTCGGCCGCCTCCGGTCCGGTCTCCCACCAGCCCTGGGTGCGCCACTCCAGCTTCGAGGACTTCTCGCGGGGGACGCTGGCCGACGGGGGCGCCAATCTCTACGTCGGCCGGGAGGGAACCGTAGAGATGATTCATCGCTGGGACCTGAACAACGACGGGTTCCTGGACCTGTTCGTGGGACAGGACCACAACCAGGTGGAGAGCGAGGACGTTCTCATCTATTGGGGGGGATCGCGAGGACTCCGTTCCCTGCTTCCCGACCTGCCCGACCAGCAGCCGCTGGGCAAGCTGCTCAGAGAGATTCGCCAGCGCGAGGCCGGCGTGACCCGGCTTCCCAGCAAGGGCGGCGGGCGTTCCCTGCTGGTGGACCTCAACCAGGACGGCTACCTGGACCTGGTCTTCTGCAACTTCATTCACAACTACGGGGTCGAGACCGACGCCATGATCTACTGGGGATCGCGGGAGGGATTCCGGCCCGGCCGGAGAACCCTGTTGCCCACCCTGCAGGGCAGCGCGGTGGCGGCGGCCGATTTCAACCGGGACGGATTCGTGGACCTGGCCATCGCCAACCACGGCATTGAGGGCTGGAAACGCTTCGGGACCGCCCAACACCTGGAGTCTTACATCTACTGGAACGGCCCCACCGGCTTCAGCAGCCGGAGGCGGACGGTGGTGCCCTCGATCAGCGCCCTGGACGTGGCCGCCGGCGACCTCGACGGGGACGGCTTCCCCGAGCTGCTGTTCGCCAACAACAACCATGAGGAGAAGAGCGTTTTTCTCTACTGGGGCGGCCCCGGCGGCTATTCGGTCGAGCGGCGCCACCGCATGGAGGGCGGGGATCCGGTGGGGCTGCGCCTAGCCGACCTGGACCGGGACGGCGCCCCGGACCTGGTGGTGACTCACCGGGACGACCGGGCCCAACTCTTCAAGGGCGGCCCCCAAGGCTTCCCCGCCGAGCCCTGGGCGGAGCTGCCCACCGCGGGCGCGGTTCGATGCACGGTCGCCGAGTTGAACCGGGACGGCTTTCCCGACCTGATCCTGGCCAACCGGGACCAGCAGCCCTCCACCATCTACTGGGGAGGCCCGCAGGGGTACGAGACAGGGCGGCGAACCGACCTGCCCACCCTGGACGCCAGCGACGCCGTGGCGGTCGACTTCAACCGGGACGGCTGGATCGACGTCGCCTTTGCCAACGAAGGCGATGCCCGCACCCACGACGTGCCCTCCTACATATACTGGAACGGTCCCCGGGGCTTCGACCCGGCCCACCGGCTTCAGCTGCAGGGGTTCGGCCCCGTGAGCCTTCAGGGCGCCGACCTGGACCGGGACGGCTTTCCCGACCTGGTGCTGGTCAACCGCAACAGCGGCTCGCGCGATGCCATCGACTCCCTGATCTACTGGGGGAACCCGCGCCACCACTACTCGGCCGCATCCGTCTCCAGGGTGCCGGGAGCCATCGGCGCGGTGCCGGCCATCGCCGACCTGAATCGGGACGGCTGGACCGACATCGCCTTTCCCAACGGCTGGATCTACTGGGGGCGCGCCGAGGGCTACGGGGCCGAGCGGCGGCAGGAGCTGAACCTGGAGGAGGGGCACGGCGCATCGACGGCCGATCTCAATCGCGACGGCTACCTGGACCTGGTCATTCCCGCCGGCTCGGCCTACGGTCAGGAAGCTTCCTCCCGGGGCATCCTGCTGTGGGGCGGAGAGGACGGATTCAGTGGCCGGCGCCGCACCGAGCTGAGCCTGAACACCAACATCAGCCAGAGCGCCGCCATCGCAGACCTCGACAGGGACGGGTATCTGGATGTGATTTTCCCCGACGTGGACCGGGAGAACCTGGACATCTTCTGGGGCAGCCGCGGCGGCGACTACAGCCGGGACAACCACAGCCTGCTCGAGGTCCATTCGGCCTCCACGGTGGAGATCGCCGATCTCAACGCCGACGGCTGGCTGGACCTGGTTCTGGGCGGCGTCTACGACATGGCCCGGCACGGGCGCCCCATGCGCCACGCCACCCTTCTCTGGGGGAGCGCGGAGGGATTCGACCTCTCCCGCAGCCAGAGGCTGGAGGCCTACGAGTCGGAGGAGCAGTCGGTGGCCGATCTCGACAAGGACGGCTACCTGGACATCGTCATGACCAACTACCACGCCTACACCACCCGCAAGCTGCCCTGCTTCATCTACTGGGGCGGACCGGAGGGCTACAGCGAGTCCCGCAGGACCGGACTGCCCGGAGAATCGACCCTGGCCCTCACGGTGGCCGACCTGAACCAGGACGGATGGATGGATATCGTCCCCTTCAACCACCTGCGCGACGGCGACCACGGGGTCGGCACCAACATCTTCTGGGGGTCTGCCCAGGGGTATTCCTTCGCCCGGCGGCTCTGGATCCAGACCTTCGGGCCCCATTTCAGCGTCCGCCACGACGTGGGCAACATCTATCACCGCAGATTGGAAGAGGAATATCGTTCGCCTCTGCTGAATGTCCCCTCGGGAAAACGCCCCTCCCGGCTGGACTGGCGGGCGCGAACGCCCCACGGGACGGCGGTGAGGTTTCAACTGCGAAGCGGACCGACGCCGGAAGCGCTCGGAACCGCCACCTGGGCAGGGCCGGACGGCCCCGGCAGCTCTTACCGGCAGCCCTCCGAACTGTCTCCGCCTCCTCCCGGCCACCGCTGGCTTCAGTACCGCGCCCTGCTCACCACGCCGGACGGGGGCAGCACGCCGGTGCTGGAGGAGGTTGCCCTCCAGGTCAGCGACGGCTGAGACGGCGCCCATCCGTTCGGTTCAGTTGCGCTGACCTCTCCCTTGAGGGGCATTCGTGACGGAAGAGGCCCCCCCCGGGAGCGCGGGCGTCTCGCCCGCGAGCGCCAGGCTAACTGGTGAAGCGTAGCCGGTGAAAGTCCGGCGGGAAGGAAAGGTTAACCACCACTTCCGCCCCGAGTCATGGGCCTACAACCGCGAGGGTGTGGGTCAAGCGTTGACAGGGGTGCGTGTGGGCAGGGCTATTGAGCACCGAAAACACGCTCATCCGGGGTGCCGAGGCCATGCGGGCAGCCGAAGGCAAGATCCGCTCCACCGCCAAGGTGAGGGGGAGAGGAGCCCCGCGGTGTCTTAGAACCCAGGCACGCACGTAAGCGCTTCACCGGGACCTGGGAGGTCTTCATGCTGTTCCGTCAGTCGTGGCGGGACCGCAAAGGGAAGGAGAGATCCGAGACCGGAGATGCACGGCATGAAGAAGTCAGATGAGGCCATAGTAGTGGAGAAGCCGGCGAACAAAGGGGAGAGATTCCCGGCGGAGTCGGTGGAGCGAAGGGCCTTACCCGAAGGGAAGCCGGAAAGCCAAAGCACGCGCCGGACGCAGAGACGGGGGAGCGTGTCCCAGGCGGCGGACCGGATACGGGAGTTCATCGAACGGGAACCGAAGAGTCGGTTGACGGCGCTGCTGCACCACATCACGGTGGAGGCGTTGAGGAAAGCCTACGGGGAGTTGAAGAGGTGGGCGGCCCCCGGCGTGGACGGCATGACGTGGAAAGAGTACGCGGTTGGGTTGGAAGATCGATTGGTCGACCTGCATGACCGGGTACAGCGGGGAGCGTACCGGGCGACGCCATCGCGGCGGGTGAAGATACCCAAGGCGGATGGCGGGACACGACCGCTTGGCGTGGCGGCGCTGGAGGACAAGATCGTCCAGAAGGCCGTGGCGGACAACCTGCTGACGCCGATATATGAGGCGGAGTTCCTGGGGTTCAGTTACGGGTTTCGACCTGGCCGAGGGGGGCACGATGCGCTGGACGCCCTGGCGGTCGGGATCGGGCGGCGGAAGATCAGGTGGATCATCGACGCGGACATACGCGGATTCTTCGACAACGTGTCGCGGGACTGGATGCTGCGGTTTCTGAGGCACCGCATCGGGGATGAGCGGGTGATACGGTTGATTGCCAAGTGGTTGAACGCCGGCGTCATGGAGGATGGAGAGTGGAGGGACGACCTGAAGGGGACGCCGCAAGGGGCGGTGATATCGCCGATCCTGGCGAACGTCTACCTGCATTACGGTTTGGACCTCTGGTTCCAGAGGCAATGGCGGACCCGCGAGGCCGAAGGCGAGACCCTGATGGTGCGGTACGCCGACGACTTCGTGGTGGGATTTCAGTACCGGCGGGATGCGGAGCGATTCCTCAACGACCTGAAGGAGCGAATCGGACGGTTCGAGTTGGAGATGCACCCGGAGAAGACCCGACTCATCGAGTTCGGACGGTATGCGGCAGAGAACCGACGAAGGAGGGGGGAGGGGAGACCGGAAACGTTCGACTTCCTGGGCTTCACGCACTATTGCAGGAAGGACCGGAAGGGACGCTACGGGCTGGGGCGCAAACCGATAGCGAAACGGATGAGGCGCACCCTGAAGCGAGTGAAGGAGGAGCTGAGCAGGCGGATGCATGAAGGCATCGGGAAGACCGGCAAATGGCTGGGGCGAGTGTTGAACGGATGGCTGAACTACTTTGCTGTCCCGACCAGCCTGCGCTATCTGAGACGCTTTGCGAGCCACGTCCTGAGATTGTGGATGCGAGCAATCAATCGACGATCCCAGAAGGGCGGATATAGCTGGGAGGCGATGAACCGACTGGCGGCGACCTACTGGCCGAGACTGGGAATCCGGCATCCATGGCCGGACCGACGAATGCTCGTCAACACCTGAGGGAGGAGCCGGATGCGCTAGCTGCGCACGTCCGGATCTGTGCGGGGGGTCCCCAGCAATGCGGATTCCTACCGCGATACCATGCCGGGCGCAGCCCGGGCCCACTCCGCCGCCCGGATCCAGCGGGAACCAGACCACGGCTCTCCTCCCGCCCCGACTGAGGCGCGCCCGCTGGGAGGGTCGACAGCCGGATCGGCGGAATAAGGTTGCGGGCGGGACGCCCGCGCTCCCGGGGGGGGGGCCATCCGGCTGACCTCTGAGGAATCTGACGGGCGGCCTCTGCTTCCTGTGCGGCAGCTTCTCATCCTGATTATCCTGTGCATCCTGTCTATCCATGTTCATTCAAGACGGAATAGGGTTTGAGGCCGGCATCCGCCGGTTGTAGACTATCCCTTCCGCAGGAATGCCTCTTACGTCGTCAACAGAAAGGACCGATTCGTGGACGCCCTCCAATACGCCAAGGACATCATCGCCTTCGACACCACCAGCAGCCTCAGCAACGTGGCCCTGACCGACTACCTGGAGGAACGTCTGAAGCAGATGGGCTGTCAGACCGAACGCCTGGAGTACGAGGACGAGAACGGGGTCCGCAAGGCCAGCGTGGTGGGGAAAAAGGGAGAGGGGCGGGGCGGAATGGCCTATTTCGGGCACACCGACGTGGTGCCGGCCATCAACTGGTTCACCGAGGATCACGGACCCTTCACGCCCGCCGTTCGGGAGGGAAAGCTCTACGGACGAGGGGCCTGCGACATGAAGGGGTCGGTGGCCAGCATGCTGGCCGCGGCCGAGCGCTTCGAGGCTGGCGAGTTGAAGCACCCCGTCTACATCGCCTGCACCGCCGACGAAGAGGTCGGGTACGGGGGCGCCATCCAGGTCAAGGAGGAGTCCACCTTCTATCGGGAGATGGTGGAAGCCCAGACCAGGACCATCGTGGGGGAGCCCACCCTGCTGGACGTGGTCTACGCCCACAAGGGCGGGTGCTCATTCGAGGCCACGGCCCGTGGAGAGTCGGCCCACTCCAGCACCCGGGTGGGGCTGAACGCCAACTGGGTCATGATTCCCTTCCTGGTCAGGATGAAGGAGCTCTACGACGAAACCCAGAGCAGTCCCGAGTGGCAGGACCCGGAGTTCGACCCGCCGACCCTGGGAGGGAACATCGGTATCGAGGACTTCCCCGAGGCCATGAACGTCAAGAAGCCGATCAGCATCTGCCGCATCGGCTTCCGTCCCATGCCCGCCACCAGCACCGACCGGTTGATCGAGCGGGTGGCCCGGGCGGCGCAAGAGTGCGGAGTGGAACTGAAGGTCGACCGGGGGCACGCAGCCTTTCACGTGGACCCGAAGTCGTCTTTCGTCCGGGAAGTGATGCAGGTCACGGGGCGGGAGAGCGCCCGTACGGTGGGGTACGGAAGCGAGGCTTCGGTCTACACCGACCTCGAGAAGCGGGTTCTGATCGGACCGGGAGACGTGGAGCAGGCCCACACCTTCGACGAGTGGATTTCGGTGGACCAGCTACACCGAGGCGCGGACACCTACGCCGACTTCATCCGCACCTGGTGTTGCCGGTAGGTTCGACTACCAGCCGGGGGGGCTCTGAGAGCTGCCGCCGCCGGCTAATAGCTCTTGAGCAAGGCGACGGAATCCACCTTGCCGTGCTCGCTGATCACCTTGACTTTCTTGCCCTTCATGTCGGCAACCTTGTCGGCGCCGATGGCCTTGGTGCCGGTGGTCAGGGACAGCTTGGTCTCTTCACCCTTGCTGGCGACCGTGATGGTCTTCTTGTCGGCATCCACGCTCTTCAGGGTGCCCTTGTTGGTCACCTTCTTGCCACAGCCGGCGTAGGCCGAACCCAGGCTCACGCCGAAGGCAAGAACGGCAGCCAGGATCATCGAAACGAAGAGTCTCATGGGAGTCTCCTTTGTGTATACGGCGGTCAGGCTACATGACGGATTGTCTTGGAACCATGTAACTCATAGTAAAGCATAGGGAGCACCCATGAGACAACACCCAAGTTGCCCCGCCCCGAATTCCGGCGAGGTCCTGCAGCCCAGTCGTGGCCTCGAACTCGGCCGAGCTTCTGCTCCGTCCACCCTGAAACGCATGGCGCTGGGGGCCTGGGTCCTGCTGTTCCTGGTCCCAATGGCCGTTGCCCACCCCATCCCCGACGTCCCCCTGAGGTCCTTTTTCGAGGCCGACGGCTCGGCGGTCGTCAGGATCGAGCTGGACACCCGCTGCTTCAGCCAGGACCCGGAAGCCGAGCCCTACCTGTTCCTGGAGGACTACCTGCTGCTGAGCGAGTCGGAACGGGATGAGCTGCGCGCCCAGGCGCGAGCCTACGCCGACCAGGTCCTGCAGCTCTCCTTCGAGCCCGGGGGCCCGGCCCGGCCCCGGTGGGAGTTCGAGTTCACCACCTTCCGGGGCCAACCCCTGACCCGGGCCGACGATCCGGTGATGCTGACCGGGTCCTGGCGCCTCAAGGACATCTCGGGACTGGCGGGCTACCAGGCCCGCTCCCTGCCCGAGGCCGAACTGAGCCTGCTGTTTCTCAACTACTACCGGGGGGAGATCCTGCGGGGCATCCAGGTGCTGTTTCCCGATGAGACCAGCCGGGTCCTCGACCTCTCCAACCTGGCGGAAGCCGAAACCGGAGACCCCGACCGGAACCTGATCGAAGGCATCACCGCCCCCGGCAACTGGGCCACCTTCACCAGCTTCATTCGCTCGGGCTTCGTGCACGTGGTGCCTCTCGGAATGGACCACATCCTCTTCGTGCTGGGCCTGTTCCTGCTCAGCCGCCACTGGAAGCCCCTGTTGCTGCAGGTGACCGCCTTCACCCTGGCCCACACCCTCACCCTGGGCCTGGCCGCCACCGGGGTGGTGCACGTCCCGGCCTCGGTGGTGGAGCCGATCATTGCCGGAAGCATCGTGGTGATCGCCCTGGAAAACCTCTTCTATCCCAGGTACACCTCCTGGCGGCTGCTGGTGGTCTTCGTCTTCGGCCTGGTGCACGGGCTGGGGTTCGCGGGGGCCCTGAGCCGGTTGGACCTGCCGGCAGCGGCCCTGCTGGTGGGACTGCTGGGATTCAACCTGGGGGTGGAGCTGGGCCAGTTGACCGTGATCGCCGCCGGCCTGCTGCTGACGATCTGGCTGCGCGATCCGGACCGCTACCGCAAGGCCGTGGTCATTCCCGGGTCGCTGGCCATTGCCGCCATGGGCGCCTACTGGATGATCGAAAGGCTCTTCTTTTAGCCTATTGCTTCAATCCCGGCCCGCCTTCTCCCGGGCGCAAGCCGTTGCGGCCGGGCAGGTATTCCACCACCAGCTCCACGTCGCTGATCATGATGGGGAAGACCAGCTTGCTGTCTTTCTCGAGGACGTCGACCCGAATGGTGTTCCGGCCCATCCTGGGCAGGTCCTGGCCGCGCAGGTCCACGTGCAGCCGGTATCCCCGGTAGCGCTGGGGCCGCGGACGCATCTGGTAAGTCCAGTCGGCCTTCCGCCACCTGGCTTCAGGGAGCTCCTTCCCGTTCCACCACAGCTTGACCTTGTCGGTATGCATCATGTGCTGCACCATGACCTGCAGCTCGCAGCGCCACAGCTCGCCCTCGCCGGCCTTGGCCGCCAGGTCGTCGGCCACATCCAGGTGGATCTCCTTCCCCTTCTCTCCGGGGACCAGCTCCAGGGGGAGCTGCCAGGCGACCCCGTACTTGGGTGGGGTGTCCGCCTTGGGATTGCTTCCGATGCGGAAGCGCTTGTCCCGGTGGGCCAGCACGTCCGGATAGCCCATGAAGCGCATGGACTCCATGGCCGAGTCGTCGTAGGGATAGCGCTCGGGGTCGGGGTAGTAGGTGTGGAAGAGCACGCCTTCGGCTCCGGCCGCGTAGGCGTTGGCCGCGGCCGCGGCAAAGACCTCGCGGGTGTCCTGGGGATTGGCTGAGTTGTTGATGCCGGCCAGCACCTTGACCCTGGTGCCCTTGGCGGCCTCGGCCACCTTGCGCAGCTCGGGGGTTCCGGCTTCGTATCCGTGGGTCACCGGCATGGCGATCACCGTGTCCACCAGTTCCTCGCGGATCCAGGTTTCCAGGTCCATTCCCAGGGTGCGGTTGCCCTCCAGCGTGCCGGCAATGCGAATGACCAGCCGCTTCTCTCGGCCCTGCTCCTTGGCCGCCAGGTCGCAAGCCTGGCGAATCTCCCGGAGCCAGCCGGTCATGGTCTCGGTGTGCTCGGGAACCTCCCGCCGGGCTATAAAGGGAGCGTAATCTTTGAAATTGATCTCGATGCCGTCGGTGGGGTAGCGGCTCACCAACTCCGTGATGACCGCCAGGCGGTCGGCCCGGATCTCCGGCCGGGCGTAGGAGAGCCGGTGGGGCAGGTCGTGCACGGCCGCCGGGAAGTCGGGCTCCGGCCCCACCTGCCACTCGGGATGTTGGGTGGTGAAGTCGGCCACGCGGCTGTTGGTGACCTCGTTGGGCGGCGTGTGCAGCATGTTGAGCAGGATATTGGGGAGAAACTTGAATCCCCGGCGCTGGGCGTGCCGGGTGACCACGTCCAGGGGGTCCATGCCCCGCTGGATGAGCGAATGGGCGTTCTGGCCGGCCCGGTACCAGACGATGTGGTTGACCAGGTTCAGGTTGTGCCCCCAGCGTTCCCCCACCTTGGTGTCGTAGAGGAGCACGCTGCAGTCGCCCACGGCGTAGGTGATGGTATCGATGCCCAGGTCCAGCAGCTCGTCGATGGGCTCCACGTACTGGCGTACGCTCATGGGGGGCTCATAGAGGTAGACGCTGGAATGGCGTCCGTCCGAATAGAAGATCACTTCCTTCTGGCCGTCTCCCTCCCCGGCCGCGGCCGGGGCCGTCAGGGCCCACACGACCCCAATCAGGAATAGTCCGGCGACGGCTGCCCTGCCCAATAGCTTGATGTTCATGGTCGAAGCTCCTCCCTTGTTTTCATTGATCTTCAAAGTCACCTTATCCGTACTGCAACTGTTTTCCAGTTGTCATCGACGCCGTTTCACCCCTGCCTGGCCCGCTGCAACCTTCCCCACCCGCGCTTCTTGGCGATGTCGAGCAGCACGGCGCCCAGGATCACCGCCCCCAGCACCACCTTCTGGGTGTAGCTTTCCACCCCGGTCAGGTTCATGCCGTTCTGGATCACCGCGATGATGAAGGCCCCGATGAGGGTCCCGAAGATCCTGCCCTCGCCGCCCGCCAGGCTGGCCCCGCCCACCACCACCGCCGCGATGGTGTAGAGCTCGTACATCAGCCCGTAGGTGGGGGAGCCGCTCTTCAGTTGGGAGGCCATGACCACGCCGCCCAGTCCGGCCAGGGCGGCGCACAGGGTGTAGACGAAGATCAGCACGGCCGTGACCGGGACTCCCGAGAGGCGGGCGGCCTCGCGGTTGCCGCCCACGGCGTAGATGTAGCGCCCCAGCGCGGTTTGGGTCATCAGCAGGTGCGCCGACAAGTATAGCGCCAGCATCAGCACCACCGCATTGGGGATTCTCAGAAAATCCGCCTCGCGGCCCAGCCAGACGAAGGAGTCGGGGACCTGGTAGACCGATTGGCCCTCGGCCAGGATGTAGGCCAGCCCGCTGGCCACCAGCATCATGCCCAGGGTGGCGATGAAGGGGGGAATGGCGAACCAGGTGACCATGACCCCGGAAAAGGCCCCCAGCAGGCCGCAGAGCAGGATGGCTCCCAGGCCGCAGAGCACCATGTCGAGCGGGCCGGCGGCTTCGGCCGAGGCCGCCTCGCGGATCAGCCAGGTGCACACCACCGCCGAGAAGGCGATCAGGCTGCCCACCGAGAGGTCGATGCCCGCAGTGATGATGACCATGGTCATCCCCACCGCCAGAATGGCGATGACGGCGATCTGGTTGGCCACGTTCAGCAGGTTGTCGCGCTTGAGAAAGTTGGGCCACTGGTAGCTCGGAGGCGTCAGGACCCTGGCGCCGGCCAGGCCGGGAAACTTCTCCCCGAGCCTGTCGAAGACGGCCCAGCGGCCGGTGACGTCGGTGCAGGCGATGGCGTCCAGGCCCGCCCCCGAGCGCGACAGCCCCTCCAGGCGTTCGCGGGCGTCGGAGGGCTGGCCCTTGACGGTTCCCAGCACCTTCAGTCCGGCGCCGCTCAGCCGGCGCTGCAGGGAGTCGGCGAAGAGCGCGTCTTCGCCGTGCTCCCGGGCCACCACCAGGACGGTGGCGCCCCGGAAAAATTCCCGGGTGATGCGGTCGGTCAACTGCTCGGCGGCCTCCACGCCGGTGGGGTGCTGCTCGTCCCAGGTGACGTAGCTGAAGCAGGCCCCCAGCAGCACCAGGACCAGCACCATGCCATAGTCGGAGAGAAGTCGGGACAACAGCCGATGAAAGCGGGGATGGCCCATGGAGTTCACTTCCGGCAGCCGGGGTCTGAGGCGAGCAGCGCCCCGCCCCCCACGACGGTTCGGATCATACGAGAGCGAAACACCCCATCGTCAACAAAGACGAACCACGAATAGACACGAAGCCCGATGGACCTGCTTGGCTGCGACGACGTCACGGGATGAAGGCCGGGAGCGCGGGCGTCCCGCCCGCACAACGCTGGCACGACTTCACCCATCTCCTCCACCCGGCTCGACCGGCAACGGCGCCACGATTCCGCTTCAGCCGAGCCCAGGCCGTTCCCGCCGGCAGGGTGGCCGTGTGCCGCATCACGGGGAAACGGAGCGGCCACCCAACATAGAGAATGCGGGCGAGACGCCCGCGCTCCCGGCGGGCCTCCTCCCATCCTTCTGGCTCCGCGAGAAGGCACAGCCCCTGCCGATGCGGCAGAGCCGTCCCGCTTCGTGTATCTTCAGTGAAACACCCAATCGTCAATTAGGACGAACCACGAATGAACACGAATACCGATGGACCTGCATTGCTGCGACGACGTCACGGGAGGAAGGCCGGGAGCGCGGGCGTCCCGCCCGCACAACAGTGGCACAGCGTCACCCATCTCCTCGACCCGGCTCGACCGGCAAGGGCGCCACGATTCCGCTTCAGCCGAGCCCATGGGGTTCCCACCGGCAGGGTGCCCGGGCGCCGCATCACGGGGAATCGGAGCGGCCACCCAACGCAGAGGATGCGGGCGAGACGCCCGCGCTCCCGGAGGGGCGCCTCCTCCCATCCTTCCTGCTCCGCGAAAAGGTACTGCCCCTGCCGATGCGGCAGAGCCGTCCCGCTTCGTGTATCTTCAGTGAAACACCCAATCGTCAATTAGGACGAACCACGAATGAACACGAAGACCAATGGACCTGCTTGGCTGCGACGCCGTCACGGGAGGAAGGCCGGGAGCGCGGGCGTCCCGCCCGCACAACGCTGGCACGACTTCACCCATCTCCTCCACCCGGCTCGACCGGCAACGGCGCCACGATTCCGCTTCAGCCGAGTCCAGGCCGTTCCCGGCGGCAGGGTGGCCGGGCGCCGCATCACGGGGAAACGGAGCGGCCACCCAACGCAGAGGATGCGGGCGAGACGCCCGCGCTCCCGGAGGGGCGCCTCCTCCCATCCTTCCTGCTCCGCGAGGAGGCACAGCCCCTGCCGATGCGGCAGAGCCGTCCCGCTTCGTGTATCTTCAGTGAAACACCCAATCGTCAATTAGGACGAACCACGAATGAACACGAATACCGATGGACCTGCATTGCTGCGACGACGTCACGGGAGGAAGGCCGGGAGCGCGGGCGTCCCGCCCGCACAACAGTGGCACAGCGTCACCCATCTCCTCGACCCGGCTCGACCGGCAACGGCGCCAGGATTCCGCTTCAGCCGAGCCCAGGCCGTTCCCGCCGGCAGGGTGGCCGTGTGCCGCATCACGGGAAAGCTGAGCGGCCACCGAACGCAGAGAATGCGGGCGAGACGCCCGCGCTCCCGGAGGGGCGCCTCCTCCCATCCTTCTTGCTCGGCGAGGAGGCACTGCCCCTGCCGATGCGGCAGTGCCGTTCTGCTTCGTGTCTCTTCAGTGAAACACCCAATCGTCAATTAAGGCGAACCACGAATAGACACGAATGAACACGAATACCGATGGACCTGCATTGCTGCGACGACGTCATGGGATGAAGGCCGGGAGCGCGGGCGTCCCGCCCGCACAACACTGGCACAGCCTCATCCCTCTCTCCCAGCCGGCTCGACCGGCAACGGCGCCAGGATTCCGCTTCAGCCGAGCCCAGGCCGTTCCTGCCGGCAGGGTGGCCGGGCACCACATCACGGGGAAACGGAGCGGCCACCTAACCCAGAGGATGCGGGCGAGACGCCCGCGCTCCCGGAGGGGCGTCTCCTCCCATCCTTCTTGCTCCGCGAGGAGGCACAGCCCCTGCCGATGCGGCAGCGCCGTTCCGTTTGGTGCGCCTTCGTCGTCCTTCGTGTATCTTCAGTGAAACACCCAATCGTCAATTAAGGCGAACCACGAATAGACACGAATGAACACGAATACCGATGGACCTGCATTGCTGCGACGACGTCACGGGAGGAAGGCCGGGAGCGCGGGCGTCCCGCCCGCACAACGCTGGCACAGCCTCACCCCTCTCCTCCACCCGGCTCGACCGGCAACGGCCCCACGATTCCGCTCCAGCCGAGCCCATGGGGTGCCCTGCAGCAGGGTGGCCGTGTGCCGCATCACGGGGAAACGGAGCGGCCACCCAACGCAGAGGATGCGGGCGAGACGCCCGCGCTCCCGGAGGGGCGCCTCCTCCCATCCTTCCTGCTCCGCGAGGAGGCACCGCCCCTGCCGCTTCGGCCGAGCCGTCCCGCTTCGCGTGCCTTCGTGGATCCCTCTTTTTCCCGTTTGTTTTAAGCAAGCCGGCCCCCGCCGTCCCGGCCGGCTCCAGGGCTATTGAAGGGTCGGATCCTTGTCGGCATCGGCCTTGCGGTAGAGGGCCGTGGGGATCAGGATCTCGGCGGGCACTTCCTCGCCTTCGAAGTGCCTGGCGATGGTCTGCATGGTCTGCCGGCCGATGCGGTCCGGAAACTGGACGGGGTCGGCGTAGATCAGCCCGTCCTTGATCGCCTGCTTGCCCTCGGGTTGGCCGTCGAAGCCGATGATCCTGACCTGGTCGGCCTTGCCGGCCTTCTCCAGGGCCGCCCGGGCCCCCAGCGCCGAAGGGTCGTTGATGGCGAAGATCCCGGCCAGGTCGGGATGGGCCTGGATGGCGTCCTCGGCGGCCTTGTAGCCGCCGTCCTTGGCTCCTCCACCCGGCAGCACGGCCACGATGTCCATTCTGCCCGCCCGGCGGTCCCGATTGTACTCGTCGATGATCTCGGTGAACCCCTGCACCCGCAGCAGGCAGGATTCCGCCTGCTCGTAGTGGAGCACCACCACCTTGCCTCCGGCTTCGCCCAGCGCCTCGATCATGGCCTTGCCGGCTTCCTTGCCCCCGGCGTAGTTGTCGGTGGCGATGTGGGAGACCACCCTGGCGCCCGGGGCCAGGCAGGCCAGGTCGGCGGTGAAGACGGGGATGCCGGCCTGGTTGGCCTCCTGGATGGCGGTTCCGATGGCCTTGGAATCGGTGGGGCAGAGCACGATGGCGCTGACCTTGCGCACGATGAAGTCCTTGACCTGGTTGCGCTGGCGGGCCACGTCGAACTCGCCGCTGGTCACCACCACCTCGTAGCCGTACTTGCGGGCTTCATCGGTGAGCGTGTCGGCGATCACCTTGAAGAAGGGGTTGGTCAGGGTCATCACCGAAAGGCCGATGGTCCCCCGGGAAGGCGTCCCGTCGCCGGCGGTCTTGCCGCCCTCGTGGGCGCGGCATCCCGCCAGCAGAACCAGCATCGCCAGGGCTGCAACCCTCCAGCGGCAATAGAACATTCCGGAACCTCCTTGGAGTCGAATCGTCCGGTTCCGTCCACGGTCGGAATCGTTCGGAAAATCAGAGCCCCTAGAGTTAATCCCCATCCCTGCCGGGAGGTCAAGCCCAAATTGACGCGGTTCCCCTTCCCCATTAGAATGCCAGCCCAGTCTGGATCCAGACGCTAACGCAACCGGAGGAACCCATGGCCCGGCGGTGGAACTTCAGACAGGAGCTGGTGTTCTGCTTCGGCCACCACCTGGCCGACAACCCCACCCAGCACATGCTGGAGAAGGCCTTTCGCCATCACGGCCTGAACTGGCGCTACGTCAACTTCGAGCTGGGCAACGAGCGGCTGGCCGAGGCCGTGAAGGCGGTGAGGGTCCTGGGCTTCCGCGGCGGCAACTGCACGCTGCCCTGCAAGGTCACCGTCATCCCCCACCTGGACCGCCTGGGCATGCTGGTCAACCAGGGCGTCGTCAGCTTCCGCTACTGGACCGGCCAGGACCCTGACAGCGCGGTCATGCGGGCCGCGCTGGAGGAAGTTTTTTCTGGGTGAGGAAGGGGCACGGAGCGGGCCATGTAAGCGGCCGGTTCACCCTTATCATGACCAACCACGACCTGCACTGGATCGCCGGCTACATCTGGGGTATCGCCGACGATGTCCTGCGGGATCTCTACGTCCGCGGCAAGTACCGCGACGTCATCCTGCCCATGACGGTGCTGCGGCGGCTGGACGCGGTGCTGGAAGAGGGCAAGGCGGCCGTGCTCGACATGAAGGCGGCCCTCGACAAGGCCGGCGTGATCGAGCAGGACCAAGCCCTGCGGACCGCCTCGGGCCACGACTTCTACAACACCTCCGGGTTCACCCTGCGCGACCTGCGGGCCCGCGCCAGCCGGCAGCAGCTCCGGGCCGACTTCGAGGCCTGGCTGAACGGGTTCTCCCCCAACGTGCAGGACATCCTCGACAACTTCGAGTTCCGCAACCAGGTTCCCCGCCTCTCCAAGGCCGACGCCCTGGGCACTCTGATCGAGAAGCTCACCTCGCCCGACGTCAACCTCGGCCCGCACCCGGTCAAGAAGACCGACGGCTCCGTGCGGCATCCGGGCCTCGACAACCACGGCATGGGAATGATCTTCGAGGAGCTGGTGCGGCGCTTCAACGAGGAGAACAACGAGGAGGCGGGCGAGCACTGGACCCCCCGGGACGCCGTGCGGCTGATGGCCAGGTTGGTCTTCCTGCCCGTGGCCGAGGAGATCCGCTCAGGCACCTATCTGCTCTACGACGGGGCCTGCGGCACCGGCGGCATGCTGACGGTGGCCGAAGAGACCCTGAGCCAGCTGGCTTGCGAGCACGGCAAGGAGGTCTCCACCCACCTTTTCGGCCAGGAGATCAACGCCGAGACCTACGCAATCTGCAAGGCCGACCTGCTGCTGAAGGGCGAAGGCGAAGCCGCCGACAACATCGTGGGCGGCCCGGAGCACTCCACCCTCTCCAACGACGCCTTCCCCGCCAGCGAGTTCGACTTCATGCTCTCCAATCCGCCCTACGGCAAGAGCTGGAAGAGCGACCTGGAGCGGATGGGCGGCAAGAAGGACATGCGCGACCCCCGCTTCCTCATCCAGCACGCGGGCGCCCCCGAGTACTCCCTGGTGACCCGCTCCAGCGACGGCCAGATGCTGTTCCTGGCCAACAAGCTGTCGAAGATGAAGCAGAAGACGCCGCTCGGCAGCCGCATCGCCGAGGTCCACAACGGCAGTTCCCTCTTCACCGGCGACGCCGGCCAGGGCGAGAGCAACATCCGCCGCTGGATCATCGAGAACGACTGGCTGGAGGCCATCGTGGCCCTGCCGCTCAACCTGTTCTACAACACCGGCATCGCCACCTACGTCTGGGTCCTGACCAACCGCAAGCCCGAGCACCGCCGCGGCAAGGTGCAGTTGATCGACGCCACCGGCTGGTTCCGGCCGCTCCGCAAGAACCTGGGCAAGAAGAACTGCGAGCTCGGCGAGGACGACATCGCCCGCATCTGCCACACCTTCCTGGCCTTCGAGGAGAGCGAGCAGAGCAAGATCTTCGACAACGCCGCCTTCGGCTACTGGAAGGTGACGGTCGAGCGGCCGCTACGCATCGAGGGCGCCGACCCCAACCGGGCTTACAAGGCCGCCGAGATCCGGAATCTCAAGGAGAGCGGCAAGCGGAGTCCGGACGCCCCGCCCCTCATCCGCAAGATCCACAAGCGTGGCGCCGAGGACGACCCGCTGCGCGGCCTGTTCGCGGCCACCGTCAACGGCCGGCCCGCCGTGGTGGAGTACGAGCCCGACGCCGACCTGCGCGACACCGAGCAGATCCCGCTGCAGCAGGCCGGCGGCATCGAGGCCTTCCTGCGCCGCGAGGTGCTGCCCTACGCCGCCGACGCCTGGTACCGCTCGGACGCTGTCAAGGTCGGCTACGAGATCAGCTTCACCCGCTATTTCTACAAGCCCAAGCCGATGCGCACGCTGCAGGAGATCCGGGCCGACATCCTGGCGTTGGAGAAGGAGACGGAAGGGCTGCTGAACGAGATTGTGGGGTGATGGAGTGGGTTTCCGGAAGGCGACGAGAGATTATCGGAGGAGGCAGCGACAGTGAACGACAAGATGAGCGCGGAAGAACGTGACGTTCTCGATGGATTCGAACGGGGCGAGTTGCGGTCCGCTGCTGATGCTGGACGCGAAATCGAGATGGCCCGACAGTCGGCTCGCAAACCGTCCAACAAGACCAGGCGAGTGAATTTGCGGGTAACCGAGCGGGACTACAAACTTGCCCACTCCAGGGCCAGGGAAGAAGGAATCCCTTGTCAGACGCTCTTGTCCAGCGTCATCCACAAGTACCTGTCCGGCCGGCTGACGGAGAAGAGGTAGCCGGCATCCTGGCCTTATTGTAATTTATCCTCTAAAGTAAAATAGCAAAGAGTGTTATTGAGCAACCGTCAATAAGGACTGTCCACAATGCGGCGCGGGGAGATCGGCAGCCATGAAGTGACCAGCGTCGGCGGTGAGCGAGTTCGGGCCTTTGTGCCGCTGCCGTTGCCTCCGGCGCCCGCCCTGGTTTTGGACGGACCGCTGCAGCAGGCACTGGAATCGGCGGTGCTTGCCCTGGGCCGACTCGATGCCGTCTCGACTCTGTTGCCGGACAATGCGCTCTTTCTCTACTCCTACGTGCGCAAGGAAGCCGTGCTCTCCTCTCAAATCGAGGGCACACAGTCATCTCTGTCGGATCTTCTGCTCTTCGAGATTGAAGAAGCCCCCGGGATTCCGATTGATGACGTGAGCGAAGTCTCCAGGTACGTGGCGGCGCTCGAACACGGTCTGCTGCGCCTGCGGCAGAACTTTCCCCTGTCGAATCGCCTGATCCGCGAGATTCATGGCGTGCTGTTGTCGAGCGGGCGGGGCCAAGCCCAAGCGCCCGGCGAGTTCCGCCGCTCGCAGAATTGGATCGGCGGCAGCCGGCCGGGCCGGGCCGCTTTCGTGCCGCCGCCGCACCTCGCCGTGCCCGACTGCATGACGGCGTTGGAGCGCTTCCTCCACGCCACCGACGACGGGCTGCCGGTGCTATTGAGGGCGGGGCTGGCGCACGTGCAGTTCGAGACCATTCATCCCTTCCTGGACGGCAACGGCCGCGTCGGTCGGCTGCTCATCACGCTGCTGCTGTGCGATGCCGGTTTGCTGAGCCAGCCGCTCCTCTATCTGAGCCTGTATTTCAAACAAAACCGCGCCGACTATTACGACCTGCTGAACCACGTGCGCCGCACCGGCGACTGGGAGGCGTGGCTCGGCTTCTTCCTGGAGGGTGTGAAACAAACGGCTGAGAGTGCGGTCTCGACGGCGCGAGGTTTGTCCCGAATGTTCCAGGATGACCGCAACCGCATTCAAGCGGCGGGAGGTCGCAAGACCGGGTCGGCGCTGCGCGTGCACGATGCGCTCAAGGCGCGGCCGATCCTGTCGCTGCCGGCGGCCTGCCGAAATGCCAGGCTTTCCTTTCAGGCCACGGCTTCGGCCATGGAGCTGCTCGCCCGTCACGGGATTGCGCGGGAAATCACCGGAAAACGCCGCAACCGCCTGTTCGTCTATGACCGCTATCTCTCCGTCCTCAACGAAGAAACCGAGGCCCCCTGATGTCGGGCATAGCCAACCTCGATCCCTACCCGGCCTACAAGCACTCGGGCGTGGAGTGGCTGGGGGAAGTGCCGGAGCATTGGGAAGTGCGGCCGCTCAAGCACGCTGCGACGTTAAACCCAAGTCGGACAGAATCGCGTAACTCTCTTTTGCCAGATACGACCGTAACATTTCTTCCTATGGAACGGGTCCGGTCAGACGGACGAATTGACCCAGAGGAAACCTCGCCTGCTTCCAAGGTTTGGAACGGCTTTACGTATTTTCGGCGAGACGATGTTCTTGTGGCCAAGATTACTCCTTGCTTTGAGAACGGTAAAGGCGCTCATCTTCATTCACTGCCGACGGAAATCGGCTTTGGGTCAACCGAATTCCATGTGTTGAGAGCCAAGCCTTTTGTCTTGCCTCAGTTTCTTTATCGCCTCACGACGGCTTCCGAGTTTCGCAAATTGGGAACGGATGCCATGAGAGGTGCTGCAGGACAGCAGAGAGTACCATCGAGTTTTTTGGCTAACTATTCAGTTCCCCTACCGCCCCTCCCCGAACAAACCGCCATCGCACGGGTCCTGGACCACGCCGACCATCGCATCCGGCGTTACATTCGCGCCAAGCAGAAGCTGATGGTACTGCTGGAGGAGCAGAAACGGGCCCTCATCTACCAAGCAGTCACCGGCCAGATCGACGTCCGAACCAGCCGCCCCTACTCGGCCTACAAGCCGTCCGGCGTGGAGTGGCTGGGGGAGGTGCCGGAGCATTGGGAAGTGCGGCGGAGCAAGCGCACGTTCACCCCACGCCACGAGTTGGCGCGCCCCAACGATGTTCAGCTCTCGGCTACTCAGGCGTATGGTGTGATAGCGCAGGAAGAATACGAAAAAAGAGTTGGTAGAAAAGTCGTCAAGATTTTGCGCCACCTTGACCAGCGACGTCACGTAGAGGTTGACGACTTTGTAATCAGCATGCGGAGTTTTCAAGGGGGACTGGAGAGAGCTTGGCAAAGCGGATGCATTCGATCCTCCTACATTGTTCTTCAGGCCGCTACGGAATTGGTGGTAGGTTACTTCGGTAATCTTTTCAAGTCCGTTGGCTATATTGCCGCTTTGCAGTCAACCGCCAATTTCATTCGTGATGGGCAAGACCTGAATTTCGAGAATTTCTGTCGGGTCGATCTACCTTTCCCTCCCCAGGAAGAACAACAGTTGATCGCGGAGACTCTCGACAGAGTTACCATGGGTACCGAGTCGGCAATAGAGCGGTCACGCCGTGAAATCGCCCTCCTCCGCGAATACCACACCCGTCTCATCGCCGATGTGGTCACCGGCAAGCTGGACGTGCGCGAGGCGGCTGCCCGACTGCCAGAGGTGGATTCGCTTGGGGACGAGGACATGGTTGAAACGGTCCATACGGACGTAGAGTCCAATCCGTGAGGAATGCCAAGCCGTGCAGGAGGTGAGCCTATGAGTGTATGGAAGAACTGCCGTGCCATAGAGCGGGACCCGGAAAGGGTTAGCGGGGCCTGGGTGTTTTGCGGCACGCGGGTGCCTGTGGCCTCCCTTTTCGAGAACCTCAAGGACGGAGCCACCGTTGACAATTTCCTGGACTGGTTTCCCGGGGTGGAGCGCTGGCAGGTCGAGAGCGTTCTGGATCACGAGACCCGGAATCTGAAGGACTCGGTAGCTTGAAAATACTGTTCGATCAGGGCGTGCCGGCGCCGCTACGCAAGCATCTGGCGGGACACGAGGTGAATACGGCCTTCGAGCGGGGTTGGTCGAAACTTGGCAACGGCGCGTTGCTCGACGCTGCGGAAGCGGATGGCTATCAGCTCCTGGTGACCACCGATCGGAATCTCCGTCATCAACAGAATCTCGCCGGCAGGCAAGTGGCGATCGTGGTATTGCTGGCCGCTTCATGGCCGCGCATCCGCCAGCGCCTTGACGACATCGGGGCCGTTGTGGAGCAGGTCGCGCCGGGGCAATACCGGGAGGTCCCCATCTGACGGCGGAGCCGCTATGGCTACGAATGTTAACGATGGTTGGCTCTGGTGTGATGCGAAAACCATGATCGAATACAAGACTGGTGACATCCTTGCCGAAGAAGCTGAAGCGCTTGTAAATGCCGTCAACTGCGTCGGGGTCATGGGGCGCGGCATCGCATTGCAGTTCAAACGAGCCTTTCCCGAGAACTTCAAGGCCTATGCGGCCCGCTGCCGGCGCAATGCCATGCAACCGGGGCGCGTATTCGTCTTCGAGACCGGCCGACTCACCGCTCCCCACTACATCATCAACTTCCCCACCAAACGTCATTGGCGCGGCAAGAGTCGCATGGAGGACATTGAATCCGGCTTGGCGTCGCTCGCACTGGAAATCCGGTCTCGGGGCGTCCGCTCTGTCGCCATCCCTCCGCTCGGCAGCGGGCTGGGTGGCTTGCACTGGCCGGAAGTGCGTGTCCGTATCGAGGGAGCTCTGAGAGAATTCAAGGGCGTCAGGATCATCATATTCGAGCCGGGCGGTGGGCCAGTGGACGAGCGAGCCAATCGTTCGAGTGATGTCCCGGTGGCGATGTAGTGACGCACACCTACGCCTGGCAACGAGAGAAAGAGACGGTTTTCCCGACGGCAGATCAAGCTCGCATTCGATAGTCTTAAAGGTGCAAGATCGACCTCCTCCGCGAATACCGCACCCGTCTCATCGCCGAAGTCGTTACCGGCAAGCTGGACGTGCGCGAGGCATCGGCGCTTACGGGGAATCCGAGGGGGACCCGGAACTTTATGACGAAGCCGATGGCCGTGTGGGGGAAGGGGACAGATTATGAGAAACAAGCTTCATGCCATAACCCTTAAGGGATTCAAGACCATTCAAGAACTGAACGGCTTCGAGCCCGGTTTCCTGACGGTACTCATTGGACCCAATGGGGCGGGCAAGTCCAACTTCATCTCTTTCTTTCGTATGATGAGTTGGATGCTGGCAGACCCAGATAATCTTCAATTTCACGTGGCGCAACATGGTGGAGCCAGCAAACTCTTGCACGACGGCTCGGGAAGGACCCATGAGATTGAAGCCGAGTTAACGATTCGGACCGATGCCGGCGAGAACCAGTATGCGTTCCGACTGTTTTATGCAGCCGGCGATACATTGATTTTCGCTGATGAGCGTTACCGTTTTTCTCGCTATGGTTACGGCGGCATTGCACCTTGGCGAGAAACGGGCGCTGGTCACCGAGCCCCGCAACTCCTGGACAGGGCCGCCGAGGACGATACCGCCCGCTTCATTCGAAACGTTCTAAGGAAGATAGTCTTATACCAGTTTCACAACACGTCGGCCACAGCCCGCGTCCGGAGCAAGTGGAGCGTGAACGACAACCGCTACCTGAAGGAAGATGCGGCCAATATCGCTCCGTTCCTGCTTCGCCTGAGGGAGGAAGACGGCAGGTGTTACCAACGGATTGTAGATACCGTCCGCCTGATCCTACCCTTTTTTTCGGATTTTGAACTGGAACCTGGGAACGGTCATCTGCTGCTTGCCTGGCGTGAACGAGACAGTGACCAGGTGTTCGACGTTTCGCAGGCGTCGGACGGCATGTTGCGGGTCATTGCGCTCGTCCTGCTTCTCCTTCAACCGGAAGAGAACTTGCCGGACGTCTTGATTCTGGACGAACCGGAGCTTGGACTCCACCCCTACGCCGTTACTGTGGTCGGTGGCCTGATACGGGCCGTGTCCACCAAGGTCCAGGTCATTGTCGCCACTCAGTCCACGGCGTTCGTCGACTGCTTCGAGCCTGAGGACATCGTCGTGGTCGAGCGTGAAGGCCGAAAATCCGTATTTCGACGGCTGGGTACCGAGGCTCTGGGAGAGTGGCTCGACGACTATACGCTTTCCGAGTTGTGGGAAAAGAACGTGCTCGGGGGGCGACCGTAATGGCCGTAAGGTTGCATTTCATCGTTGAAGGACAAACCGAAGAAGCTTTCGTAAATCAGACCTTGCGCCCACACCTGGCGGATCTGTCCGTCTGGGTGAAAGCCCGGTGTGTGATGACGAGTCGTAGGCGCGGCGTCAGGCGTCGCGGGGGTATCGGGAACTACGCGCAAGCAAAGAGAGACATCAATGCTTGGATGATCGAGGACCAGAACCCGGACGCACGCTTCACAACCATGTTTGATTTGTATGGGTTACCGAGTGACTTTCCCGGTTCCCAGGACGCTGCGCGAAGGCAGGACCCCTATGAGCGCGTCAGTATTCTGGAGGACGCTCTGAGCGAAGGTATCTCTGACTCGCGATTCATTCCCTATCTTCAACTTCACGAATTCGAGACGCTGCTGTTGTCAGATCCTCAGAAACTCGACTCGCAGTTTTACGATCGCAGGGTCGGGATACGGAGGCTTGTGGAGGTGGCTTCCGGCTTCGAGTCACCGGAGCGCATCAATGACGGAATCAACAGCGCCCCGTCGAAGCGAATTACCGATGAAATACCCGAATACGCAAGAATGAAGGCGTCCGCAGGCCCCATTGTGGCTGAGAAAATCGGATTGCCTACTCTGCGGTTGAAATGTGAGCATTTCGGGGAATGGCTTGGTAAGTTGGAACGCCTCGCGCAGGGATCGTAGGCTCGCGAAAAAGAGACTGACGTGACCACCGACACCTCTGAACGCGGCCTTGAACGCCTCATCTGCCGGGTGCTGACCGGGCATCCGTGTGATCCGCCCAAGGCGGGTGCGGTGGCGGAGGCGAGTGCCGGATACGGCGGCGTGGGCTGGAGTTGCGGCGATTCTCACGACTACGACCGGGAGTTCTGCGTCGACCGGGTGCAACTGGCCGCCTTTCTGCGCGCCACCCAGCCGGAGGTCGCCGAGTCCTTGGGGCTGGAGGCGGATGGCCCACCGCTGCGCAACTTCCTGGCCCGGCTGCAGGGCCAGATTTCCAGGCGCGGCACGGTCGAAGTGCTTCGACACGGCGTCAGCCACGGGGTCCACGACCTGGATCTGTTCTACGGCACGCCCTCGCCCGGCAACGAGACGGCTGGGAAACGCTTCCGGCAGAACCGCTTCACCGTCGTGCGCCAGCTCCGCTACAGCCGGGACGAGACCCAGCGGGCCCTGGACCTTGGCCTCTTCATCAACGGCCTGCCGGTCTTCACCTTCGAGCTGAAGAACAGCCTCACCAAGCAGACGGTGGACGATGCCGTCTGGCAGTACCGGAAGGACCGCAACCCGCGCGAGAAGCTTTTCGAGTTGGGCCGCTGCCTGGCGCACTTCGCTCTCGACGAAAACGAAGTGCGCTTCTGCACCCACCTCAAGGGGAAGGCCTCCTGGTTCCTGCCCTTCAACCGGGGCTGGGACGACGGCGCCGGCAATCCGCCCAACCCGGAGGGAATCAGGACCGACTACCTGTGGCGCCGCCTGCTGGCCCGCCAAAGCCTGACCGACATCCTGGAGAACTACGCCCAGATCGTGCAGACGAAGGACGATAAGACGGGACGAATGAAGCGGATTCAGATCTGGCCGCGCTACCACCAGCTCGAGGTGGTGCGGCGGCTTCTGGCCGATGCGGCGGCCCACGGGGCCGGCCAGCGCTACCTGGTGCAACACTCGGCCGGCAGCGGCAAGAGCAACTCCATCGCCTGGCTGGCTCACCAACTGATCCGGCTGGAGAAGGATGGCGCTCCGGCCTTCGACTCGATCATCGTGGTCACCGACCGGCGCATCCTGGACCGGCAGATCCGCGACACCATCAGGCAGGTCGCCCAGGTCGGGGCCACGGTGGGGCACGCGGAGCGGTCGGGCGACCTACGGAGGTTCATCGAGGGAGGCAAGAAGATCGTCATTTCCACGGTCCAGAAGTTTCCCTTCATCCTGAACGAAATCGGCGACGAGCAGCGGGGCCGGCGCTTCGCCATCATCATCGACGAGGCCCACTCCAGCCAGGGCGGCCGGACCAGTGCGGCCATGACCCGGGCGCTGTCTCCGGAGGGCGAGGCGGGCGAGGAGGAGACCTTCGAGGATCGCATCAACCGGCTGATGGAGTCGCGCCGGCTGCTCCCCAACGCCAGCTACTTCGCCTTCACCGCCACGCCCAAGAACAAGACGCTGGAGATCTTCGGCGAGCCGGACCCGCAGCCGGACGGGACCGTCCGGCATCGCGCCTTTCACGCCTACAGCATGAAGCAGGCGATCCAGGAGGGTTTCATCCTGGACGTGGTCCGTCACTACACGCCGGTCAAGAGCTACTACCGGCTGGCCAAGACGGTGAAGGACGACCCGGAGTTCGACGTCAGGAAGGCCCGCAAGAAGCTGCGGCGTTTCGTCGAGGGACACGAACACGCCATCGGCCTCAAGGCCGAGATCATGGTGGACCACTTCCACGACCAGGTCCTCAACGTGAACAAGATCGGCGGCCGGGCGCGGGCGATGGTGGTCACCGGCGGAATCGAGCGCGCCATCCAGTACTTCCGGGCCATTGGCGCATACCTGGCGGAACGCAAGAGCCCCTACCGGGCCATGGTGGCCTTCTCGGGGGAACACGAGTACGGAGGCGCCAAGGTCAGCGAGGCGTCGCTGAACGGCTTTTCCTCCGGCAAGATCGCCCAGAAGATCCGGGAAGACCCCTACCGCTTCCTGGTCTGCGCCGACAAGTTCCAGACCGGCTACGACGAGCCGCTGCTGCACACCATGTACGTCGACAAGACCCTGTCGGGGATCAAGGCGGTCCAGACGCTGTCGCGCCTCAACCGGGCCCATCCGAAGAAACACGATGTCTTCGTGCTGGACTTCCTGAACGAGGCCGACACCATCCGTGACGCCTTCGCCGACTACTACCGCGCCACCGTCCTGGCCGACGAGACCGACCCCGACAAGCTGCACGACCTGCAAGGGGACCTGGACCGAGCGCAGGTCTATGGCGCCGGCCAGATCGAAGACTTGGTCCGGCTCTACCTGGAAGGGGCCGAGCGAGACCGGCTCGACCCCATCCTCGACGCCTGCGTGGCGGTCTACAAGAAGGAGTTGGATGAGGACGGGCAGGTGGAGTTCAAGGGGGGCGCCAAGGCGTTCGTGCGGACCTACGCCTTCCTCTCCGGAATCCTGCCCTACACCAACGCCGCCTGGGAGAAGCTGTCGATCTTCCTCAACTTCCTGATTCCCAAGCTGCCGGCCCCCGAGGAGGACGACCTGTCCAGGGGCATCCTCGAGGCCATCGACATGGACAGCTACCGGGTGGAGAAGGGGGCGGTGAGGAAGATCCTGCTGCCGGACGAGGACGCCGAGATCGACCCGGGACAGGCCGCCGCCGGCGGTCACCGGCCCGAGCCCGAGATGGACCGGCTATCGAACATTGTCAGGGCCTTCAACGAGCTGTTCGGCGACATCGCCTGGGAGGATGGCGACCGCGTGAGGGACCTCATTACCAGGACGATCCCCTCCCGGGTGGCCGCAGACGCCGCCTTCAGGAACGCCCGGCGGAACTCGGACGAAGCCAACGCCCGCATCGAGCACGACAAGGCGCTGCTGCGAGTCATGACCTCCCTGATGAGAGACGACACCGAGCTCTTCAAGCAGTACATGGACAACGCCGGCTTCAAACGCTGGATGACCGACCGGGTCTTCGAGCTGGCCTGTGAACAGGCCGGCTCGCGGTGAGGTGGGCTGAATCCAGGATTCGCTGGACCGGTGAAGCCATTCGGCGTCCCCCGCCCCACGATTTCTTTGGACAGTGAATTGAGAAACCGTATAGGAAGGTAAAGGAGAGGAGGATCAAGCGACGTTTAGAGGAAGGAATGGAGCCACTGGGAGCGCGAAGGGATTCCATTGGGCGACCGGAGCAGCCCCAGTGGCCATGGGTGTTGCCCATTGGTCAATGAGACCCTATACTGTGTGACACAGAACCTGTGAGGCTGTGTTCATGAAAAACATCACCGTTTCCGTTGACGAAGAAACCCATCGGCTGGCTCGCGTTCGCGCCGCCGAGATGGACACGTCCCTATCGGCGCTGGTGCGCGGCTACCTGACACGTCTGGCGACCGATCCGGCTGCCGCTGGCGATGCCGCCGCGGCACTTGGCGAAACCATCTATCAGCGACGCTGCAGGCTGTTGAGGGAAGTGCTCGCGGACTTCGATGCGCATGGCATCGGCCTGCGCATGTCGGAGAACCTCCCCAGGGAGGCGTTGCACGACCGCGCCGCGGCAAGGGCCGAGGCCGTCGCCGAACGCGAGCGACACCGCAGCATCTCCGCGGCGCTTGGCGACTCAGCGTGCGATTCGTAGATACCAATGTGCTGTTGTACGCCGTAAGCGAGCTTTCTGAAGAGGCTGGGAAACGTACGCGCGCGAGGGAAGTTCTGAGCGAGACAGGCCTGGCCGTTTCCGTGCAGGTGCTCCAGGAGTTCTATCACCAAGCCACAAGAACGACCCGAATTGGCAGCCTTTCACACGGCAGGGCGTTGCAGTTCCTGGAGCCGATTCTGCTGTTTCCGATCCAGTCCATGACTGCGGACGTGTTTCTCGATGCCGTGAAAATCAGCCAACGCTTCGGGCTGTCGTACTGGGATGGGGCGATTCTTGCGGCGGCCCGCGCCCTGGGCTGTGATGCAGTCTACTCGGAAGATCTCAGCTCGGAGCAGGACTACGACGGCTTGCGGGTCATCAACCCGTTTCTGGCAGTGTGGAGAGATCGGCAGCCATGAAGTGACCAGCGTCGCCGGTGAGCGAATTCGGGCCTTTGTGCCGCTTCCGTCGCCTCCGGCGCTCACCCCGGTCTTGGACGGCTCGCTGAAGAAACCGAGGCCACTCCAGGCACGAGGATTTACAATACTCGGCAGTGACCATGGACGTATCGTGGAGAATCTGCCATTGAGCGCCAAATATCCATCCACGCCCTATTGGCCCTGGTCTCCGGCAATCGGTCGGGACGACAGTGTGCACACGATTCCGGGTCGATTCGTGGGAGAGGCCGTCGTGGTGACTGAGAAGCTCGACGGGAGCAACACACTACTGCATGCCGGCAAAGTCTACGGACGCAGCGTGTCAGCGCCTTCCGCCGGCAAATGGATGGCGATGGTCAAGAAGCACCACGCCTGGAAGGTGACCGAGCCCAGCGTCTTTCTCTACGGAGAGGACATCTATGGAGTCCACAGCATCTCCTACAGTCCCGTGGAGGAGCAGGAAACGTTTTATGCGTTTGCGCTCCGGGATGGCGACGGCGACTTTGCGGCCTTCGCCGAGGTGGAGTCCTACGCGAAGGAGCGGGGAATCCCGGTGGCGCCGGTCTTGTTCAAGGGGCGCTTCGGGTCGGTCGCCGAGATTCGGGCATTCGTGGAGCATTCCCACCGCGAGTTGTCGGTGCTCGGCGGCCAGCGGGAAGGCGTGGTGTTGCGGTTGGCTCGAGGCTTCCCGGCGGAAGAATTTTCGGAGAACGTCTGCAAGAGCGTTCGCGTCGGCCATGTGCAGACAGACGAGCACTGGACCCGGAAGTGGAAGCCGTGTCGTATCGCAAGGCGCGCAGGATGAAGGTCTCTGCCCGGACTCGTAGAATCTTCGAGATAACTGCAAGGTGCCGACACTTATTGAAAAGTCGATGTCGTGCTTATGTCGATGGTCTCCGCTGGATATGCGGCCACGCCTTCTTTATTTCACTTTAGGCGCTAAAGTCAAATAGTAAATGGTGTTATTGAGAAACCGTAAATAAGGACTGTAGACTCCCGGGCGCCGGCCCAAGCTCCGGTTTGGGCGCGAATGAGGCGTCCGATTCCCGGTCCGTTTCCCCGAAGACATTGAACACCTGATCGTCTCGGGATTCCCCTTGGCCCAGCACACCCCTCCCTACTCACCCTCCTCCTCATCCATCTCCGGTTCCGCCTGGTCGAGCATCAGGCGGCGCAGGCAGTGGACGGCTCGTTCCAGTAGAGGGGCTGCCTCGTCGGCCGCCCCTCGGACCGAGAGCGTGATATCCGGCGAAACCTCTACTTGAAGCCACCGGTCCATGGCGGGCGACGGGTTGCCCCGGCGTTCCGCCAGTTCCTGAAGGGCGGCCAGCAGTTGGCCGAGCTCCGCGTTCCGGCTGATGGCGGTGTCCCCGGGTTGCTCCAGCCGGTAGGAGGCATCCGATCTGCTTTCGTCCGTGGTCCGGCGGTTCGCTTCGCCGGCCGCGTCGCTCTCCGGCCGGTAGCGGGCCTCCGGCGACTCGCCATCCGCCTGGCCGGGTTCACCCAAGCCCGACTCGGCCAACCGCCGAGGGGACCCGGACCGGGTTCGGTCCCCCCCCGCGCCCCCCCATCGGTCCTCGATGGCCGCCCTCCGGCGGGCGAGCGACCGGACGCTGGGTGGTATCCCGGTCACGACTTCCGGGGTCACCGCGGTCCGCCCGTCGGCGACGCCCGAAATCAGCTTCGGCGGCGCCTGTTCGAAGATCTCGCGGAGGTCGCGGAGGGACACGGGCGCTACCGTCCCCCGCTGCTCCGCCTCCCTCACCGCTCGAATAAAGAGCAGGCGGTCCCGGACCAGCTTGGGGTATCGGGTCCGCGACCCGCGCCTCCCCACCTTGGGCAGCAGACCTTCGTGGATGTAGTAGGCGATGGTCCTGCGATCGAACCCGGTCTCGCGCTGCAGTTCGGCGGCGGTGTAGCCCTCCGTTTCCCGGTCAAAAGCCATGTGAGTGATTGTTAATGGTAATTAATGATGTTTACTGTTGACATTGTCCAGAATAGCTCTATAAATTATGCACTTTACTGATTTTTGCTGACCATATCAAGGAGTTGCCCATGCATCCGCTGAAAGCCGCCCTCTCCAGCCTGAAAATTGGAGACCCGCAGCGCTGGAAGGGACTGGCGATGTTTCCGTTGATGTCGGCCGCGCGCAGCAGCCTCCAATACCTGATGCTGGCCGACGGCCTGCGGGGCGGCCTGGTCACCGTCAAGGAGGTGTCCCGCGTCGGCAGCGTGCCCGACCTTGCAGTGGAGAACCGATCGAAGCTGCCCGTGCTGATACTCGACGGCGAAGAGCTGGTGGGAGCCAATCACAATCGGGTCGCCAATCTCACCATGCTCATCCCGGCGCAACACACCGTGGTCATTCCGGTATCGTGCGTGGAACAGGGACGCTGGGACTATGAAAGGGACGATTTCGTGGTGACCGAGCAACTGCAGTACGCACGGGGCCGGACGGAGAGGCTGGCCAGCGTGCTCCATTCGTTGGCGGAGACGGGTGAAAGGGTTTCCGACCAGGCCCAGATCTGGCATTCCATCGCGGCCAAAGCCGCCGCCATGGATGCGGCATCGCCCGGCAGAGCCATGAGTTCGATCTTCGAACGGCATGCGGAGACTCTCGACCAATACGTGCGTTCCATGACTTCGCTTCCCGGCCAGGTGGGCGCCGTCTTCATGGTAGGGAAAGAGCAACTCGGCCTGGACCTGTTCGACCAACCCGAGACCTTCGCCTCGATGCTGCCACGCCTCGTCCGCAGCTACGCCGTCGACGTCATCGAACGGCCGATCTCGCAAAAGAGGTCGGGCCGGGTGTCGGAAGCGCGATCCTTCCTGGGCGGCATCCTCAAGGCGTCGTTCGAGGATCGCCCGGCCCTGGGGCTGGGCCGGGACCTGGGCTGCGTGACCGACCACCTGGTGGCCGGCGCTCTCCTGGTGGATGAGGTGGTGGTGCACCTGGCCGCGTTTTCCGGTTCCCGCGGCCGGCGAGGCGGATCCGGTTCGACTCGACGAACCGCGATCTACCGCCAACCCGCATGATTCGCCCGGACCGCCCCGCGAGCAGGTCGATTCTCTCGCGGGTCCGGGCTCGGGAAAGTTGTCTTGCAGCTCATCGCGCCCCAATCCCCCCGAGGCGTTTGAGTACCGGAAACCGACCGCATCCACCTACCCGGCGGGCGTGGCGCAGTTGCGCTCGCGACGGGGCGCGACCGGCCTTTCTCCGACAGAAGTTGGGTCTGGAGCCCGGAGGGGCTCTTCTACGGTCCAAGGGGATTCTCCGCCCTCATCGTTCGGCGGCCCGTCAGCTCACCTGGTGGCCGTGAAGGCGGCCACGGGGGGATTGCTCAGGAAATCGTCCCAGAAGGGATTGCCCCTCTGGGAGGGGGACGGCCGGAGGTCCACCCACCGGAATTGCTGGAATCCGGCCTCTTGGAACGTGGACCGGTAGGTCTCGGGCGTGAGGTAGAAGTTGTCGAACCGGAAGCGGCGTCCGTCGGCATTGGTGAGGGTGTAGCGGATGACGTCGCCCTCGGCCGCCGGATTGGGGCAGGCTCTCTCCAGGCCGTATTTCCTCAGCGAGGCCGCGCCGGTCGGGACGTTGCGCACGTTGTCGTTGACGCCGGCGAGGCGTCCGCCGGGTCTCAAGGCGTCATGGCAGGCCCGGCAGAATCGGCCGAGCTGCTCGGCAGTTCGGGCATAGTTGAAAAGATAGATGGCCACCACCAGGTCGACCGGTCCATCGGGCTGGAACGCCGCCGCGTCCGCCCGCACGTACCGGCAACCGAGCGGATGCCGTGCCTCCTGGTCCTCGGCCAGTCGAATCATCTCCGCCGAGACGTCGACCCCCGTGACCTCGGAGGCGCCCTCTCGCTTGAGCAGGCGGGTGTAGAATCCCTCGCCGCAGGCCATGTCCAGGACCGTTTTCCCGCTCACGTCGCCCAGAAGCTGGAACAGGGTGTGACGCTCCAGGTGCTCCCGGAACGGCAGTTGCTTGGAGTCCCGGTACTCTTCGGCAATGGCGTCGTATTCTTCCATTGGCCTCGATCCGGTCGTTGGAGCGTGGCGTCGCGCCGCCCGGGCAGGCTCTCGACAACAGCCCCGTTTCCTGCAGCCGCCGAGGCGGACGCCAATGGGAGGACCGGCGAGCCGAACGCCGCTATTCGACCTTGCCGGACCCGCTTTCCGAAGGCTGAGCAGCCTCCGGCTCCGGCGCCTTCACCCGGATGGTGACGATGTCGGTGTTGTGGTACTGCTGGTGACGGATGGAGGAGGCGACGTGCCGCAGCAACCGCAGAGAGATTTCCCGTTCGCCCCCCGGACCTTGGGCGTATCGGCCCAGCAGGGCGATTCGATCCTGAAGGTTCTGCTCGTCGCGGCTGGAGGCGATCAGCTCCAGGACGGCGCCGCCGTTCTCCCTGAAAGCCACCAACTGCAGTCGGCGCGGCTCTTGCTCTTCGCCGGATTCTCCCCGATGGAACAGCGTCGCCAGGGTTTCCTCGACAGCCGCGTCCAGCCGGTTGCGCATCGCCTGCGCCCAGCCGTGGTCGGCGGCGAAAGACTCGAGGAACTCCTGGATCTTCGGCAGAGCGGACAGATGGCACTCGGTCTCCATCCGCCTGCGGCGGGGCTGGGTCAATTCCAGGAACAACGTCATGAGAATGGCGGCCAGGCCGCCGGCCGTCATCCCGTTCTGCAGCAGTCCGCCCGCGAAATCGTTGAAGACCTCGGGGAATATGGCGCCGTTCTGGAAGCCCGCGCCAATCCAGAAAGCCACCCCGGCCACGATTCCCTTGCGGTAGTCGATGCCGTCCTGGACCACGATCCTCATGCCGATCACGAACAGCATGGCCAGCAGAACCGTGATGTAGGCGGCCGCGACCGGCCCCGGAATCGCCAGCAGCACCGCCGGCGCCTTGGGCAGGAACGCCATCACAATGAACACGGCGCCCACCGCCATGCCGACCCGTCGGGCCCCGACGCCGGTGAGCTCGGTCACCGATACGCTGCTCGAATAGGTGGTGTTCGGCACGGTGCCGCCCAGACCGGACAGCAGGTTCCCCAGGCCATCGGCAGCCACCGCGCCCTGCACGGCCCGGAAATCGACGGCCTGGGATCGCCGGTGGGAGACGCGCTGGATGGCGACCGCGTCGCCGATGGTTTCGATGGCGCCCACCAGGGTCACGAACACGAACGCCGGAAGCAGCGCCCAGAAGGTGGGTCCGAAGCTCAGGTCCAGCCCCGGCCATCCTCCCGACGGCAGTCCGATCCAGGCCGCTTCGGCGATGAGCCTGGTGTCGTAGATTCCGTAGAACCCGGCCACCACCGATCCGGCCGCCACGCCGACCACCGGCGCCCACAGCCGCAGCCTGTCGCGGGCCTTCAGCGCCAGGCCGGCGATGACCACCAGTGTAACCAGGGCGCAGGTCCCGGAGGCGCTCAACGGGGTCCCTTCCGGCACGTCGGTCAGCATTTTGAAAATGAAGGGCATGACCGTCACCGGAATCAGCATGATGACGGTTCCCGCCACTGCCGGCGTCAGGATGCGCCTGAAGAGCGAAAGCCGGGCGGCCAGTCCGAACTGGAAGAGCGAGGATGCGACCACCAGCGTGGCCAGCATGGCCGGCCCGCCCTGGGCGATGGCCGTGATGCAGACCGCGATGAAGGCGCCCGAGGTCCCCATCAACAAGACGTAGCCGGCGCCGATGCGGCCCAACCGTACCGCCTGGACCAGCGTGCTGACCCCGCTGACCGCCAACGCCGCGAACACGGCCCAGGAGAGGAAGGCTTCGGTTCCTCCCGCCACCCGAATCACGATGGCCGGAGTCAGTACGATGCCGGCGACGCAGAGGGCGGCCAGTTGCAGTCCCAGGCCCAGAGACAGCAGGACCGGCGGCTTCTCGTCGGGCTCGTAGCGCACGGCAGTATTTCGGACGTTGTCTTGAACATTCATGTCGTTCATCCTTTACGCATGAGAGGGGCGCTTGGCGGGACCTCGGAAACGCGGCCCCGGCAGGTGAAACTCGGGCGGCGGCGCGAGTTGGAGGTGCGCCAGGGCCGTGCCCTGAACCTTATTGCAGGCGCCTGTCAGAAGCGCCAGATCACCAGCAGTTGCGGGGCGTACTCGTCTTCCTCCGCACCCAGCTTGTTGCGCCAGTACTGGTACTCGATTCCCACCAGCAGGTGGTTTGCGGCTCCGAAGGCGGCGCCCAGGTCCCAGGTGAGTTGGGGCTGCGCCAGGACCCACCCCTTGACGCGGTTGCCGAACTCGTCCGTGCTCGCCCCGACGTACTCGGCATGACCGCCCATCTGGAAGGATTGGCTACCCAGTCGAAACGGCAGCAGCCAACTGACGTCGACCGCGAAGCTGTTGCCGGTCCGGGGAGCGCCGCCGCTGGCGGCGCCGCTGTTCCCATCGATGTATGCCATCACGTCGGTGTTGAGGAAGGCGAAACCCGGCGCCTTCCAGGAGGCCCGCAGGCCGGGCAGAACCTTGAAGACGTTGGCGTCGGCGCCGAAGTTGATGCCGCCGATGACCGAGATATCCCGGATCGGCCCCAGTTGGAACTTCTTGCCCGACACCTTGCCGAGGCTCAGGGTCGGGTACCATTCGCCGTAGAGGTCCTTGTCGTTGAAACCGTCCTGGAGCCCGTCGTTCAGAATGTCGACGAAAAAGAAACTGTCTCCCAACCTCCATCCGGTCGCATGCTGCACGGTCAGGATGGAGGTCTTTTCCTGCGCGCCGGAGAAGGGGTTGGCGAGCTTGCCGTACTGGTAGTGGAATTCGACCTGGCCGAGGGCCGCCGCGGGGGCCGCCAGCACCAGGCAGGCGGTGGCAATCCATCGCAGCAGTCCGGTCCGGCAGGGGTGTCGGGCCGCCGGGTGAGCCGTCCCGGCGTCCGCCATCGTTCCTGCTCGGCAAGCGACGCCAAGGGTTTGGGTCAAGCGCGTGTTGCGGGCCGTTTCCCGGATGTCCTTCGAGTCGATTTCGGTCATTCCCCGGGCCCTGGCTCCATCCATGCCCCGATGAGCGGATCGCGTGGTCCAGGGCCGGAAAAATTCACAGAAGGCTTGCAGGATCGGAGGGACATGGGACGTAAGCTTCTGCCCTGCAATCCATCATGATAATGGATTCGAAGGCCAATAATGCGGAATATTGCCCCAAAATCATGAAAATCCGGTGGAAAAACCGCCTCCTGCTTGACTTTGACCGTAGAATGGAGATCCGGGTATTCCGCTGTTCAACCAAGAGTCTGTCTGTCAGAACCGTGTTCTGCCAGTGCAAGGAAGTCAGACCATGCGATTGACAATACTACACTTCACCGGAGTCCGAAGATGGGCGGCAGCCGTCATCCTGGTTGTGGCCGGCCCCTCCCTGTCGGGAGCCCAGACCAAGGGCGGCAGCATCCAGGGGTACGTGTTCGACCAGACGCAGGGCGTCATACCGGGAGTTGCCGTGACCGCCACAGATCAGGAACGCGATGTGGAGCGGAGAACCTCGACCTCTCCCCTCGGCAAGTATGTCTTCAGCCACCTCATGCCGGGCCTCTATACGCTGCGATTCGAGGCGGAGGGCTTTCTCCCCTACGTGGCCGAGAACTTCGAGGTCCGGGTGGGAGAGACGGCGGCCTTCTCGCCCGAGCTGACCCTGGGCGCGGCCACCCGGAGCATCGTGGTTTCAGCCGTAGCCGAGCGCCCGGCGATCGACACCCATCAGACGGTCCAGGCCGACCATATCGACTCGGTCCGCATCGAGAACCTGCCCATCAACCGGCGGGACTACCTGGACCTGGCGCTTTTGACCCCGGGGGTGGTGGATACCAACCACATGGTGGATGACCGGGACGGCCGAATCGTGGTCACTCCCCATTCCGGGCTGGGCATCGGCGGGGGCAGCGGGCGCAACAACACCTTCATGCTGGACGGCTTGAACAACGTCTTCGACACGGGCACGGTCCGCTCGACCATCACCCAGGCGGCGGTGCAGGAGTTCCAGGTGAACCGCAACACCTTCTCGGCCGAGTTGGGGGGGGCGCCGGGAGGCGCGATCAACATCGTCACCAAGGGCGGCACCAGCCAGTTGCACGGAAGCCTGTTCGGGCTGCTGCGCAACCGCCACGTGCAGGCCCGCAACTACTTCGATCCGAGAAAGTCGGCCTACACCCGAGCGCAGAGCGGGGCCTCGATCGGCGGGCCGCTGGGCCGGGAGGGGACGTTCTTCTACGGCGCCTACGAACGGCTGGACCGCCACGAATCGGTCTTCGTGCCGCTGCTGCGGGACGATTCGTTCCTCTACGAGTTGACGCCCTCGCAGCAGGGCCTGATGGCGGGCCTGGGGGCGGCGGGGCTGATCCCGGCGCCGGTGTTGGGGGAGTTTACGGCGGCGCTGACTCCGGGCAACTATCCCCACGTCGTCTCCCTGTTCGAGCAGAACAGCGGGGTGTTCCCCTTCGGGGAGGAACGCCAGCAGTTCCTGGGGCGGGTGGACCACACGGTGGGGGATGGGCATACGCTGTTCACGCGGGTCAACTGGACGGGCTCGGACAGCGAGAACTCGCAGTTCGGATCGCTGGCCTCCTACAGCCGCGGCCGGAGCGCCCACACCAACGATTTCGGGGTGGCCCTGGGCAATACGCTGCTGATCCACCCGGAGTTGGCCAGCGAAACCCTCCTGGGAGTCAACTATCACGACTTCGGGGTGTTCCCGACCGACCCCTACGGCCCGGCGATCGACATCAACGGATTCGGCCTCTTCGGACGGAACCTGATCTTGCCCGCCCGCGTGGTGGAACGCTCCGGCCAGGCGAGGCAGAACTTCACCCGCACTTCGGGCCCGCATACCTACAAGTTCGGGGTCGACGTGGGCGGTTCCCGTTTCAGCGTGCGGTCGGAAACCTTCTTTGGAGGGAGCTTTCAGTTCGGCGAGGCGATACCGCTCTCCTTCATTATCGATAACGCCGTCGGCACAGGGACGGCGCAACTGCTGCAGGGCGCACTGACGCAGTTCGGACAGCCCCAGCTCGCAGCCGCCGTAGACGAACCGATCTCCTCCCTGCAGGCCTATGCCCTGGGGCTGCCGCTCATTTACCAGCAGGGCTTCGGCGAGCCCTACTGGATCGGGTGGAAGCACTATCTCAACTTCTTCGCCGAAGCCTCCTGGCGCCTGAGACCCGATCTGCAACTGACGCTGGGCGGCCGGCACGAGCTCGAGGTCAGGACGCATTTCCCCACCGACAAGAACAACGTGGCGCCCAGGCTGGGCTTCGCCTGGAGCCCCGATTCCAAGATGGTCGTGCGCGGAGGCTTCGGAATCTACTACGCCAGGATCGATAGCCATATCACCTACATCAGGGACTTGCTGGGAGAGCGGGGAAAGATCTTCCAGGTCTTCATCCCGCTGACCGGGTTGCCCGGAATCAACAGCGCGCTGACCGGCGATCTGCTCACCTCGGCCGAGATTTACGGCACCGCCCTGCAGCGGGGCATCCTGGGGACTCGGAGCATCACGCCTCAGGACCTGGCCATTCACGGGATCGATCCCGGTCCGGGGCTTCCGCTACGGGTGCAGTTCGACGTGGCCGACGACACGGTCAATCCCTATTCCCAGCAGGGCAGCCTCGAGATCCAGCGCGAGGTGGCCGACGGCTACACCGTTTCGCTGGGATACAATTTCAACCGGGGCGTCCACATCATCCGTCCCGTTGACAAGAACCTCTACCAGGCGGGAACCAACGAGCTGGGGCGTCCGATCGTGGGCTTTCACAATCCGCTGGTGCTGCAGGACAACATCTACGGCAGTTGGGCCAATTCCTCCTACCATGCTTTCATGACGCAGTTCCGGAAGAGGTTTTTCGACGGATTCACCCTCTCGGCCCATTACACCTGGAGCAAGACCATGGACGAGAACACCGACTACAACTCTGCGTTCCAACCGCACTTGCAGTGGGATGCCAGGTCGGAGTGGGCGCTTTCCGCCTTTCACCGGAAGCACAACTTCGTGGCCTACACGGTGGTGGATCTTCCCTGGAGATCGGGCACCGGCCGCGGCATGGCTCACGCCCTGATCCGGGACTTCACGGTCTCGGCCATCATGAGCGCCCGCTCGGGAGCGCCCTTCAACCTCAACTCGGGGTTCGACACGGTGGGCGACCGCCACACCGACACCCACCGCCCCTGGGGCGTGGGCCGCAACGTGGGCATGGGGCCCGACTTCACTTCCTTCGACCTCCGGCTGAACCGGGAGATTCCGCTGACCGAGACCTGGACTCTGGGGCTGATCGCGGAGGCCTTCAACCTGTTCAACCGCACCAACTTCAAGCAGATCAACAGCACGGTCGGCGACGTGAGCATCGATGAGCTTCCCACCCGGCTGGTGGGCCGGCGGGGACCGGTCACCGAGCCCTTCTCCTTCACCTCGGCCTTCGATCCGAGACAGTTCCAGTTGTCGCTGCGACTCAATTTCTGAACGATTTCAGGCTGAAAGCTTTCAGGCTTTCGATCCTGGTTGGAGCGGGTTATAATGTGCCGATTCCAACCGGCGAACGGCAGGTCGGAGCCAGGTGCCGGCACGCGCGGGCAATTTCCCTTTCGGTCTGATTGGGACCAAAAATGGACACTTCCAAGGCGAAGCAAACCGGATCGCTGAAGGGCTGGGCGGGCCGCATCCTCCCCGGAAGAGAGAAGCAGACCTTCGCCGATGCCCCGAAAAGCACGCCCCCGGCCCAGCCGCAAGCGCAGCCCCCCCCCCGGTCGGCGCCCGCTCCCGCCCGGCTCGTCAAAGAGAACTACCTGGGAGACAGTTTCGTCATCCGAGGAGAACTGTCGGGAAGCCAGGACGTCACCATCGACTCGCAAGTGGAGGGGAAGATCGACCTTCGAAACCAGGTGCTTCGGGTTGGCTCCAAGGCCCGGATTCAGGCCGATATTCAAGCCGCCAACATCATCGTGTCGGGATCCGTGGTTGGAGACGTGGTTGCCCAGGATAGGGTAGAGATCACTCCGTCGGGTTCGGTGGTGGGTAACATCCGTTCCGGCCGGGTCTCGATTGCCGACGGCGCCCGACTCAAGGGCAGTGTCGAGATGGTGAAAGCCGCGTCTAGGGCCTCCAGGCCGACGCCCCCCAAAACCCCGCCGGTCGAGGCCAAGCCAGCCCCGGTTCGGCGCGCCAAACCTCCTGAAACACCGCCTCCAGCGAAGACCTCTGCCTGAGGACGGTTTCCGAACTCCAGTTCCGCTGACCCCGCTTACGGCCCGAATTTCTCACCGGAGGGCTACTCGTGTGCCGGGAGTCGACGTTTTTCGGTAGGGGCAGTACGTTCCAGGGTGACGCAGCGGATTCGTCGCAATCAGGGCGTCCCTATAGGGCTGTTGTCGTCACGCGGCCGAATTCCATGAAACCCGTCAGGCTTTCTCTCCCCGTTGCAGGCGATCGAGCAGCTCACCCAAATCGGCCAGGGGTACGGCCTCGCCGCTACTGCGGGACTGGCGGTCTTTTCCCCCATAGACCACGGCTTGGGCCGTAATGGCTGGAATGAGCTCGGCGACCCGGTTTATCGAATGAAAGGTGTCTGACGCAATGGTAGCTCCCGCCTTGATTTCGATGGCGCCGACGCCGTTGCCGGTTTCGACCATGAGGTCACACTCCAATCCCTGGGTGCTGCGGAAGAATGAGAGATTGGAACGGAGACCCTGATTGAAACGATGTTTGAGAGCCTCCACTACGACCGCATTCTCGAACAGCGGCCCCCGTAGCGGATGGGTGCTCAACTGACCGGCATGCTCGATGCCGATGAGGTGGCTCGCCAGTCCTGCGTCGTAGAAATAAAGCTTGGGCGCCTTGACCAGGCGCTTTCGTATGTTGGTAAAAAAGGGCGGAAGCTGGAACACCACGTAGCTGGCTTCCAGGACTGTCAGCCAGTGGCGCGCAGTGGTATGAGAAACTCCGGCATCTGCGCCCAATGCGGAGACATTGGCGAGCTGACCGATGCGTCCAGCGCACAGACGGACGAATCGACGGAAGCTGGAGAGATTGCGGATCTCGCCGATGCGGCGCACATCGCGCTCGACATAGGTTTCGAAATAGTCGCCAAGAGCTTGCCGGGGTTCGAGCTCTTGATCGTGAATCCTGGGATAGCAACCGGAGTACAGGAGATCGTCCACTCGGTCGCTCGCCCCCGTTTGGCGCAGTTCAGCCAGGGTGAAGGGAAGCAGGCGAAGCAATGCCGTACGTCCGGCCAGGGACTGGCTGATGGCGTGGGAGAGTTTGAATTGTTCGCTACCCGTCAAGACAAAGAGACCGTTGCCGCCGTGTTGGTCGGCCAGGACCTGCAAATAGGAAATGAGCGCCGGTACGCGTTGCACCTCATCCAGGATCGCGCCCCCGTCAAGGCGGGACAGAAAGCCCCGGGGGTCGGATTCGGCAAATTCCCGTTCGTTGGGTGCTTCCAGGTTGATATATTTGAGTTGAGGAAAGGAAGCGCGGCAAAGCGTCGTCTTGCCGGACTGACGGGGACCGGTCAGGGTTACAAAGGGGTACTGCCGGAAAAGTTTCAGCAGAACGGGTGTGATCTCGCGTTCGATCAAGACAGTCTACGGGATTAATCTCATCCAATTGAAAGTAGTACTTGCAATTATAACACAATTTCGAGAGCTTGTCGCAGCCGTGCTTCCAAAGGCGCTTCCAAAGGGCGCTCAGCCCCGTTCCCTGGCCGACCGGTCCTTGGCTTCCCACCCCAGGCTGATGGCTATCAGCAGGCACCCCGTCAGGGGAATGAGCCAGAGCGCACGCTCCAGGCCGCCCATGGGCTGCGCCAGCCAACCCATCAGCGTGGGGGCAAGGATGGCTCCGAAACTTCCAATCGCATCGACCAGAGGTACGGCCGTTCCGGCCCGATCGGCAAACCTGGTGGAGGCCAGGGAATAGACGGTGGGGGCCTGGGCCGATAGAAACACCCCCTGCAGCACCATCATGGCGATGGCCATTCGAGGCTCGGGAACCCAGAGCAGCAGGCTGTAGGCCAGCATGCCCCCGGCATAGCACAATCCCAGCAGGACCCGGTCCGAATAGCGGCCGGTCAGGAACAGGCCCAGGATGATGCGACCCACCAGGTAGCCGAACGCGTTGGCGCTCATGATCTCGCCGGCCAGCGCGGTGCTTTGCCCGAAGCGCATTTCGCAGAGGTTGGGCGTCCAGGCCACGATGTTGCCGGCGGCAAGGTTGTCGAGGATCACCAGAAAGCCGATGAGAAGCAAGGCTCCCTGGCCCAGCAGCGAGCCGCGGTAGCGACGGAAGACCCCGCTGAGCCAGCCCGCCAAGGTGTCCCATGGCGTTGCGATAGCGGCTGGATCTGCGGCCGGCCGGGACCCCGGAGGCGACCCCGGCAGGCGGACGCGAAGACCGGTGTTCCCCAGGCTCCCCCAGAACAGGAGGGCGACGGCCACTCCCGACACCCACATGTAGAGACCGACCCCCAACAGAATGGGCCGCCACGCATCCAGGAAAGTCACCAGGTGCCCCAGGCCATAGGGCGCGCCCGTCCCGGTGGCGGCAAAAACCGCCATGGTCCACATGAACAGCCGTTGGCTCTGGGGAGCGAAGTGGACGGCGATGGTGGCGCTGTTGACCGAGAGTACCCAAGCGGTCCCCATCCCCATCACCGCGGCCCCCAGGCGCAGCAGCAGAAAGTCGGGCGCCGTGGCCACCAGGATCGACCCCAGGCCGGAAAGCCCCAGGGCCAGCAGCGCCGAGCGGCGGGCGGCTATGCGCTCGGTCACGAAACCGGAGGCGAACAGAGCCACCATGGCTCCCACGAAGAAGAAGGACTGGATCTGCCCCCTTTGTTGAAGGTCCAACTGGAAAGCCTCGGCAAAGCGTTCGAAGAGGACCGGCAGCAGGTTGATGGTGACCCCTTGCTGGAAGGCCATCACGAAGATGAAGACCAGCAGGGTCCGCCGTCGCGGGTCCGACGTGGGTTGGGTCGTCATGGGTGTGTTTCCGAGACGGGACTCCGGACCTGAAGGGACCTGTGCCGGGTGCTCTCGGCCGGCTGGGAAAGGGGCCGGGGCCGTTGGACGTAGCCGGAGTGGTCGGCTGGCGGGTTCAGAAGTTCCTGCTCAATTGACTCTGGATGAAGTCGGGATGGATTCTCGAGGCGGCTCCTCCCCTTCCCCGAGGGAGTCCGAAGCCGTCCAGACCGGCGCTTGCCCGGCCATTCCCTTGAGGCCACTTTCCTGCAAGTCCCCCGACGCATGCCCGCCCGCATTCTGCGGGAGCGCCGGCGCCGATGGTTTTCGGCGAGCCCTGCGCTGTTTCCTGAGTCCCTGATACACCAGGCTCCCGATCGTGCTGTAATTCCGGGCCAGGAGCTTGATCCAGGCCCAGCGAGTCAACTGCGGGAAATAGATGCCTCGGAAGAGCAGGCGCGCCACAAAGTGCATGACCTGATACCCGAAGGATTTCCCGTTGCGGAGCAGCCAGTCTTGAGACCTGCGGAAAGCTCGGGAGCTGTAGCAGTGTTCCCAGGCGCGGCGAACCTCTTCTTCCGCCTGGTCTGCCGAAAGGCCCTTGGGGAGATAGGCGGCCTTGAAGGCCTGGAAGTCGAGCCAATGTTCCGGCCGGGTCAGCCGCCCCTCGCGTTGCAGGCGATCGTACAGCGGTGTGGCCGGGTAAGGGGTGAGTATCCCGAAGACCGGCAGCCCCGGAGGCCAGCCGTCGACCTGGCGGTAGGTGTTTTCCGAGACGCCCTGGCGATCGCCCTCCATGCCGAAGATGAAAGAAGTGATGGCATAGAGCTCGTACTTGGCCAGCAGGTTCAGGATTTCCGCATACTCGCCGGGCTTGTTGAACGACTTGTTGGCGACCTTGAGGCTGTCGGCATCGATGGACTCCAGGCCCATGAAGATCCAGCGACCGCCGCTCTCGGCGATGAGCCGCACCAGCTCTTCGTCACGCAACAGGTTCATGCTGATCTGAGCAATCCAGGGAACACAGGCATCCTGGGCGATCATGTCGCGCAGCAGGGACTTGGTCCGCTTGCGATTGATGGCGAAGTTGTCATCGATGAAGAAGACGCTGACCAGTGCGTTCCTTTCCTTGGCCAGGGCCTTCAGGCAGAGCAGCTCGTCGATGACGTTCTGGTTGTCGCGGAAGCGAATCTGGTCTCCGAAGAATCCGGTCACGGTGCAGAATTCACAGCCGTAGGGGCAGCCCCGTCCCGATTCCACGGGCACCACGTAGAGCTCGTCATAGCTGAGGCCCAGCCGCTTGAGCATCCGTTTGGCCGTGGACGGCACGAAGCGCATGAGATCGAATAGCGAGAGGTCGATCCGGTCCCACCTCACCTGCGGATAGTTCTTGAGGGTGGGCTTGACGTCCTTCCCGTCGACGACGGCGGGCTGGTAGAACTGCTGCAACGTTCCGGCGGCCGCATCTTGCACCACCAGAGGCCAGGTATCGTCCGCTTCCCCCAAGACCACCGCGTCGGCGTATCGAGGATGGCCGGTAAGGCCCAGGGGCTCGTTGGGGACTTCGGTCACGTGCGGACCGCCCATCACGATCGGCACGTTCGTTTCCTCTCGAATCGCCGCCGCCATGTGATAGGCCTTTTGGGCCATTCGAGTCATGAAGCCCATGCCCACCAGGCTGACGTCGTTCTGAACGATGAAGTCGACCAGCTCCCGGGCGCTCAGGTGACGCACGTTGCCGTCGATGATGCTGACCCGATGTTCCTTCGGCGTCAGTCTCTGCAGGACAAAGGGCCAAAGCTGCGGAACAAAGTTGTTGGTTACCTGGTTGTCAGGCACATACAGGAGAATATGCATCGTGGTTCCTTCTTGATCGGTTCCGTCTCGGCTCTGTTCCCTGACTCCCGTCAGGCCCTCAAATCTTTCACGGAACGGGTATGGTTGTAAAGACGCAAGTCGGTAGCCGACGCGGATTCGCGGAAGGTGCAGTCTGCGGGCCGCTTGCGCGCAGGTTGCCTCCCCCGTGGTGTAGCCTCTCGATTGGTGCGGGTCATATTACCCCATCCGGTCGAAGATTCGAAACAACTCCTCGCCAAGTGCGCAACTTTCCGGCGGACGAAACGTCCCTTCTTCCCGCTGGACCCGGACATTCCCGGGCTGCAGCCCACCGTTTTCCTGTCCAGGCCTCCGCCCTCCGTGGACTGGGATCGAGCCCCGGCAACGGTCCGCAATTAAGGGTTGAAGTCGGGGGGCTGGTCGCGTATGGTTTCCCTCTACCTTGTCTGCGATGGGGACCGGCTGGCGCCCGCTCTTCGCCTTGCGGAGTGGTTCTCGTCGTGGTGTCTGATCCAGCAAACGGGAGGAATCAGGTCATGAACCTCAGCCAGGACCAGCTTCGGTCCATGTACCGGACCATGGTGTCCATCCGAAACTTCGAGGAAACCGTCAAGCAGGCCTTCGCCAAGGGCCACATTCCCGGATTCGTGCACCTCTACGTGGGCGAGGAGGCCATCGCCACCGGTGTCTGCAGCGCCTTGCGGGCCAGCGACACCATCACCAGCACCCACCGCGGGCACGGGCACTGCATCGCCAAGGGCTGCGACATGAACTCGATGATGGCCGAGATCTATGGGAAGGCCACCGGGCTGTGCAAGGGCAAGGGCGGGTCCATGCACATCGCCGACGTCGGCAAGGGCATGTTGGGCGCCAACGGGATCGTGGGCGGGGGGCCGCCCCTGGCCTGCGGGGCCGGTCTGACCTCGGTGGTGACCGGCAGCGGGGACGTCTGCGCCTGCTTCTTCGGGGACGGCGCCTGCGAACAGGGAACCTTCCATGAAAGCGCCAACCTGGCGGCCATCTGGAATCTTCCGGTCATCTTCGTGGCCGAGAACAACGGCTATGCCCAGAGCACCCCTGCCAGTTACCACTGCGCCATCGAGAACATCGCCGAGCGGGCGGCCAGCTACGGCATCCCGGGGGCCGTGGTGGACGGCAGCGACGTCTTCGCCGTGCATGAAGCCGCCGTGGAAGCCGTCAAGCGGGCCCGGGCCGGACAGGGGCCCAGCCTGCTGGAATGCAAGACCTATCGCCACCACGGCCACTTCGAGGGAGACCAGCAGACCTACAAGGATGATCTCTACAAGAGCGTGTCCCAGGGCAAGGACTCCATTCGGGATTTCCGAGCCCTGGTCACCGAGCACGGCTGGTTCACCTCGGAGGAGCTGGATGCCATCGACCGGGAGGCCCGGCAGGCGGTTGAGGAAGCGCTGGCCTACGCCGAATCCAGTCCCCTGCCCGCGGTGGAAGAGGTCACCAGCGACGTCTACGTCAGCTACCCTTAGTTGAGACAGGACATTCGGACCCACCGTACGACCAAGGAGGTCTTGAAATGGCTGTAGCCACCGCCGCCAGAACCATCACGATCGCCGAGGCTCTCAACGAGTCCATTCGACTGGAGATGCGCGCCGATCCCAAGATCGTCATCATGGGCGAAGACATTGCCGGGGGCGCCCAGGTGGAGCACCTGGAAGATGACGAAGCCTGGGGCGGCGTCATGGGCGTGACCAAGGGATTGGTGCACGAGTTCGGCCGCGAGCGGGTTCTGGACACCCCCATTTCCGAGGCTGCTTTCATCGGGGCCGCGGTCGGGGCGGCGGCCACCGGCCTGCGTCCCATCGCCGAACTGATGTTCTGCGGATTCCTGGGGAGTTGCCTCGATTCCCTGCTCAACCAGGGCTCCAAGCTGCGCTACATGTTCGGCGGCAAGGCCACGGTTCCGGTCACCATTCGAACCATGATCGGAGGCGGCTTCCGGGCCGCCGCCCAGCACGCCCAGACCCTCTACCCCATGTTCGCCAACATTCCGGGCCTGAAGGTGGTGGCCCCCTCCAACGCCGCCGACGCCAAGGGCTTGCTGACGGCCTCCATCCGGGATGACGATCCGGTCATCTTCTGCGAGCACATCACCATGTACACCCTGAAGGGAGAGGTGCCCGGGGGAGAGCACGTCGTGCCCATCGGCAAGGCCGCCGTGGCCCGGCCGGGCAGCGACGTGACGCTGCTGGGGGTGAGCCTCACCGCCGTTCATGCCTTGAACGCCGCCAAGACCCTGGCCGAGGAGGGCATCGACGCCGAGGTGATCGACCTGCGCACCGTGTCGCCGCTCGACGAGGAGACCATTCTGGAATCGGTGCAAAAGACGGGGCGCCTGGTGATCGTCGACGAGGCCAATCCTCTCTGCGGGCTGGCCTCCCACATCGCCGGCATGGTGGCCAGCCGGGGGTTCCACTGGCTGCGGGCGCCGGTGGGCATGGTCACGGCTCCCCACTCCCCGGTGCCCTTCAGCCCGGTGCTGGAAGATGCCTACCTGCCCAATCCGAAAAAGGTGGTGGCCGCCGTGAAAGAGACGTGCTCCAGCGCGTCTTGAGAGGACCGCCAAGGAACGAGGAAAGGTCCGATGCCTATTGACGTCATCATGCCCAAGATGGGCATGGGAATGAGCGAAGGCAAGCTGTCCCGCTGGCAGGTCAAGGACGGAGACTCGGTAGAGGCCGGCCAGGTCGTGCTGGAGATGGAGACGGACAAGGCCACGGCGGAGATGACCGCCGACGTGGACGGGGTCATCAGCGTGGTGGTGGCCGAGGGAGAGGTGGTGGACGTGGGGACGGTCCTGGGGCGGATCGAGCCCGCCGAAGGGGCCGTGGTCAAGCCCCGGGCTCCGGGCGCGGCCGAGGGTCCCAGCGCCGAGATCCTGCAGGCCAACGGCATCGCCCTGAACGTGCAGCGGACCGGCGAAGGGCCCGCGGTGGTCTTCATCCACGGCCTGAGCAGCTCCATGGAGCTATGGACCGGCCTGGACCAGGCCGGTTTTCAGGGCCGCACCCTGATCAGCTACGACCTGCGCGGCCATGGCCGTTCCGAGCAGACCCCGGGCGCCCACACCCTCCGCAAGCACACCGCCGACCTGGTGGCGCTGCTGGAAACCCTCGGGGTCGAGCAAGCCAGCCTGGTGGGCCACTCGCTGGGCGCCATGATAGCGGTGGAGCTGGCCGCCAGCCGGCCCGAGAGCGTGCGTTCGCTTTCGCTGCTGTCCAGCACGGCCGCCTTCCCCCAGGAAACCCGAAACACCCTCTTCGAGCTGGCGTCGGCAGCCACCTTCGGCGGCATGGAGGGCATTGCCGACCCACTCATCGAGCTGACCTTCAGACCCGCCTTTCGGGACGCCAATCCCAAGGTGGTGGAGGCCATCCGTCGCAGCATCCTTTCCAGCGACGCCGCCAGCATCGTGGCCGCCACCCGCATGGTGGCCAAGGCCGACCTGCGCCCTCGCCTGGGCGGCCTCACCTGCCCCACCCAGGTCCTGGTGGGTTCGGAAGACAGCCTCACGCCGCCGGACCTTTCCCGCCAGTTGGCCGCCGCCATCGAGGGAGCTCAACTGCACGAGCTGCCCGATTGCGGGCACGCGGCCCCGGTGGAGCAACCCGCCCCGGTCACCCGGCTGCTGGCCGAGTTCGTCTGACCGGGCGGCGGCATTCTCCGGGTTACCGTTAATTCGACATGAGCAAAGTCGGGATCGTGGCCAATCCGGCGTCGGGTCGAGACATCCGCCGCTTGGTGGCCCAGGCCTGGGTGGTCTCCAACCAGGAAAAATCGGCCTTGACCGCTCGCCTGCTGCGCGGCCTGGAGGCGGCCGGGGTGGAGCAGGTGCTCTACATGCCCGAGCCCGCCGGAATCTGCCCCAAGGCCTGCCAGAAAATGGGTGAGACCCGGCTGCGGGTGTCTCCGCTGGAGGTCCCGGTCAGCGGCGGCCCCCAGGATTCCACCCGGGCGGCGGCGGCCATGGTGGAGGCCGGGGTCGGATGTATCGTGACCCTGGGCGGCGACGGAACCAATCGAGCGGTCTTCAAGGGCAGCGGCAGCGAAGTCCCCCTGCTGCCCATCTCCACCGGGACCAACAACGTCTTCTCCGAATTCCAGGAAGGCACCACCGCGGGACTTGCCGCCGGACTGCTGGCCACGGGGCGGACCGACCGGGAAACGGCCTGCACCCGCTCCAAGGTGCTGTGGCTGCACGACCCCTCGGGCGTGGTGGACCTGGCCCTGGTCGACCTGGCCGTCACCACCCGGACCTTTATCGGGGCCCGGGCCATCTGGGAGGCGGATCACCTGAAGGAGCTCTTCCTGACCCGCGCCCAGCCCTGGAGCATCGGCCTGTCGGCCATCGGGGGTTTCGTGGAAACGGTGACCGCCGAGAGCCCCCGGGGACTCCACCTGGTCTTCGGCCCGGATGGCAGGCGGGTGACGGCGCCGCTGGGGCCGGGGCTGTTCCGGGAGATCTCCATCAGCGCCGTGCACCGCCTGGCGCCGGAAGAGAGAAAGCCCCTGGAAACGAGAGAGCCCGTGACCCTGGCTTTCGATGGAGAGCGGGACCGCCTGGCCGGCATCGGGGAAGAGCTGGAGATTCGGCTGAGCTCCGAAGGACCCTGGGTGGTGGACACCGCCCGGGCGGCAACAGCCGGCTTGGGGGCGGGGTTTGCATGAAACAAGAGAAAGAAAGAGTTATCCACGAAGACACAGTGCGCCGTGGAAAGGCGCCTTCTTTCAGCGGGTGCGAATCCCGCCCAACAACTGTCGCTCCGGTTGGTAGCAGCCAGGGCGGATCATGGAGGTAACGAAATGGTCTGAAGCACTCTGGTGACAAAGGCCGCCAAGGGCGGCCCAGCGAGCATGCGGGCCGGAACGGGAGTGAACGTCGAGCAGGCCTCGAAACGGATAATACGGAAGCCGACCCTCCTGTGTATAGGGGAAGGCCGATGGCGGATGGGGAAGAGAGCGACGCGAGCACCTAACCGCTTCCGTCGGGGTAGTGACGCTGGCACGCATGGAAGGGGAAGAGGGCAGCAACACGGGAAGCCCTGTGGGTGGTGAGGCACGCATCGAACCGGCAGCTCGTGAGAGTGAGGCTGGGCCGACAGGGTGGCGGAGAGGCCAGTAGTACCGGAGAAGCGGGGCAACGCCCGTGGAGGGAAGGGGCCTCAGGTGAGGAGCGGTGACCGAAGGGGGAAGGGTCTCGGGAGTGGCGAAAGCCTGAAACCCCGGCAAAAGGACCGGAGACTCCGGAAGCATCACATGCAAAAGTGAAGGGGCCGTGGAAAGAGGACGGCGTCGTCAGGGCGTCAACAGGCCTGGCGGCAACCCGGGCGCGGAAGTGGATGGAGTAGGGGAAGGGTGCCAATCCCACAGGCGTCGTCCGCGAAAGCGACCGGGGACCCGTGTACGAGACGCATGATCCCACTGGAGAGCCGGATGCGGGAAAACCGCACGTCCGGTTCGGAGAGCGGGGACTGGAAACGTGATAAGGGAGCCGGACTGAGGCCCGAAGCGAAAGCGACGGAATAGCCACCGGACCCTACAGTCAACGCGCCAGTCCTCGACTCTACCGAAGGACGACGAAGGCACACGAAGCGGAACGACTCTGCCGCATCGGCAGGGGCAGTGCCTCCTCGCGGAGCAAGAAGGATCGGAGGAGGCGCCCCTCCGGGAGCGCGGGCGTCTCGCCCGCATCCTCTGGGTTGGGTGGCCGCTCAGTTTCCCCGTGATGCGGCGCTTGGCCACCCTGCCGCCGGGAACCCCATCGGCTCGGCCGAAGCGGAATCGCGGAATCGTGACGCCGTTGCCGGTCGAGCCAAGTGGGAAAGAGGGGCGAGGCTGTGCCAGCGTTGTGCGGGCGGGACGCCCGCGCTCCCGGCCTTCCTCCCGTGACGGCGTCGCAGCCAGGCAGGTCCACTGGCATTCGTGTCTATTCGTGTCCATTCGTGGTTCGTCTTGATTGACGATGGGGTGTTTCACTGAAGACACACGAAGCGGAACGGCTCTGCCGCATCGTCAGGGGCAGTGCCTCCTCGCGGAGCAGGAAGGATGGGAGGAGGCGCCCCTCCGGGAGCGCGGGCGTCTCGCCCGCATTCTCTGGGTTGGGTGGCCGCTCAGTTTCCCCGTGATGCGGCGCCCGGCCACCCTGCCGCCCGGAACCCCATGGGCTCGGCCGAAGCGGAATCGTGGCGCCGTTGCCGGTCGAGCCGGGTGGAGGAGAGGGGTGAAGTTGTGCCAGCGTTGTGCGGGCGGGACGCCCGCGCTCCCGGAGGGCTTCCTCCTATGACGTCATCGCAGCCAAGCAGGTCCACTGGCATTCGTGTCTATTCGTGTCCCTTCGTGGTTCGTCTTGATTAACGATGGGGTGTTTCACTGAAGGCACACGAAGCGGGACGGCACTGCCGCGTCGGCAGGGGCAGTGCCTCCTCGCCGAGCAGGAAGGATGGGAGGAGGCGCCCCTCCGGGAGCGCGGGCGTCTCGCCCGCATTCTCTGGGTTGGGCGGCCGCTCCGTTTCCCCGTGATGCGGCACCCGGCCACCCTGCCGGCAGGAAGGGCCTGGGCTTGGCTGAAGCGGAATCGTGGCGCCGTTGCCGGTCGAGCCGGGTGGAGGAGAGGGGTGAAGTTGTGCCAGCGTTGTGCGGGCGGGACGCCCGCGCTCCCGGCCTTCCTCCCGTGACGGCGTCGCAGCCAGGCAGGTCCACTGGCATTCGTGTCCATTCGTGTTCCTTCGTGGTTCGTCTTGATTGACGATGGGGTGTTTCACTGAAGACACACGAAGCGGAACGGCTCTGCCGCATCGTCAGGGGCAGTGCCTCCTCGCGGAGCAAGAAGGATGGGAGGAGGCGCCCCTCCGGGAGCGCGGGCGTCTCGCCCGCATTCTCTGGGTTGGGTGGCCGCTCAGTTTCCCCGTGATGCGGCGCCCGGCCACCCTGCCGCCCGGAACCCCATGGGCTCGGCCGAAGCGGAATCGTGGCGCCGTTGCCGGTCGAGCCGGGTGGAGGAGAGGGGTGAAGTTGTGCCAGCGTTGTGCGGGCGGGACGCCCGCGCTCCCGGCCTTCCTCCCGTGACGGCGTCGCAGCCAGGCAGGTCCACTGGCATTCGTGTCCATTCGTGTCCATTCGTGGTTCGTCTTTATTGACGATGGGGTGTTTCACTGAAGACACACGAAGCGGAACGGCGCTGCCGCATCGGCAGGGGCAGTGCCTCCTCGCGGAGCAAGAAGGATGGGAGGAGGCGCCCCTCCGGGAGCGCGGGCGTCTCGCCCGCATTCTCTGGGTTGGGTGGCCGCTCAGTTTCCCCGTGATGCGGCGCCCGGCCACCCTGCCGCCCGGAACCCCATGGGCTCGGCCGAAGCGGAATCGTGGCGCCGTTGCCGGTCGAGCCGGGTGGAGGAGAGGGGTGAAGTTGTGCCAGCGTTGTGCGGGCGGGACGCCCGCGCTCCCGGAGGGCTTCCTCCTATGACGTCATCGCAGCCAAGCAGGTCCACTGGCATTCGTGTCTATTCGTGTCCATTCGTGGTTCGTCTTGATTGACGATGGGGTGTTTCACTCTCGGATGATCCGCCCGGCAGGGCAGGGGTGGTGCTTGTCTGAAACAAGAGATACCGATCGCATCACCTTTGCGAGTACCACTGCTCAGGAAGTCCGTTGCATGAATCGATAGTGCGACACCCACCACTCCTGTCCCCCATTGCAACCCCATAATTCGGAGCAGGCCAGGAAGAACATGCGCCAGCGCTGCAGCCACCGTCGTCTCTCGGCGGCGCCGTAGCGGCCTTCCAGAACCGCAAGGGCGTCTTTTCTCCGGGCGTCCAGATTGGCCAGCCAGCAGTCGGCAGTGCGGGCATAGTGTCGGCCGTCGATCCGCCACTGGGCCTCCATGACCAGGTCGTCCTGAAAATAGTGCAGCAGATCGTCCGAGGGCATCATGCCTCCGGTGAAGAAGTGGCGGCCCATCCAGTTCGTCTCTCCCTCGGTCTCGAACGCGTAGGCGTAGAGACGGTGGACAAAGACATGGACGAAGAGCCGCCCCCCGGGGTCGAGCCAGCCGGCGATGCGTCGCAGTAGCTCCCGGTAGTTGCGCATATGCTCGAACATTTCTACCGAGACCACCCGGTCGTAGCGCCGGTACGATTCGAATCGATTGATGTCGTCGACGAGGACCGCCACGTTGTCCAACCTCAAGGCCCGGCAGCGGCGCCGGATGAATTCGCCTTGCAGGGATGAATTGGTGAGGGCCGTGATGCGGCTGGCGGGAAAGTGCCGCGCCATCCACAGTGTCAGAGAGCCCCAGCCGCAGCCCAGTTCCAGAATGTTCTGGCCGTCGTTCAGCTCCGCGCGCCGGCAGGTGAGATCGAGCATGGCCGACTCGGCCTGATCGAGCCCTGCAGTCGGGGAGGCGAAGTACCCGCAACTGTACTTGAGATGGCTTCCCAGAACGAGCTCGAAAAACTCCGGAGGCAGCTCGTAGTGCTGCCGGTTGGCGCTGGGGGTGTGCAAGGCGATGGGAGCCCGATCCATCGAGGCGATGAAGCGTCGTTTGGCCTCCAGTTCGGCCTCGCAGTCGGCGCCCCGCTCCAGCTTCAGGCGGAGGCGGTTGAGGCGGCGGATCCCCCTGCGGATCACGGCGTCGGGCAGCAGTCCCCGTTCGGCCCAGTCGATCAGGTTCACGCCTTTTCCTTGTTTCCGAGACAGAAGACCGCCGGGTTCAGGGCCCTGCCCGAGCCCGGTCGGGCCCAAGCCCGGCCGGCAGGCCCGATTGCCGGTAGGCGGGCCTGGCCAGCAGCATCTGAACGTCGGAGATGTAGGCCTCCTCGAATCCGCCGATGCAGTAGCAGAAGTAGAAGTCCCACATCCGAATGAATTCCTGGCTGAAGCCCAGTTGCCGGACCTGCTGCGCCGCCGCCGCAAAGCGGGTTCTCCAGGCCCTCAGCGTGCGGGCATAGTGGGGACCGATGTCCTCCAGATGCAGCAGCCGCATGTCGGTCGCCGCCGCCAGCGAGCGGTTGAGGGCGGCCACCGAAGGCAGGCAGCTTCCGGGGAAAATATGGGCCTTGATGAAGTCGACCGAGCGCCGCGCCCGCTCGTAGGCCCGGTCGGCAATGACGATGGACTGCAGCAGCATCAATCCCTGGGGCTTGAGCAGGCGGGTGCAGCAGGCAAAATAGGTGTCCCAGTACTGGTGTCCCACGGCTTCGATCATTTCAATGGAGACCAGCTTGTCGTAGGTTCCGCGCAAACGGCGATAGTCGCACAGGATGACCTCGATCCGTCCCGCCAGGCCCGCCTCCCGGACCCGAATGCGAGCCGCCTCGTATTGCTCGGCTGAAATGGTGGCCGTGGTTACCCGGCAACCGTACTCGCGGGCGGCATGCAGGGCGAATCCACCCCAACCCGTCCCGATTTCCAGGAGATGGTCTTGGGGCACGAGCCCGAGTTTCCGGCAAATGCGGTCCACCTTGAAGCGGGAGGCTTCTTCCAGGGAACTGTCCGGCCGTGGAAAGAGGGCGCAGGAATACATCAGGTTGCTGTCGAGAAAGAGGCGAAAAAAGTCGTTGCCCAGATCGTAGTGTGCTGCGATGTTGCGCCGGCTGCCTCGACGGGTGTTGCGCCTGAGGGCGTGCTCCAGCCATCGGACCGGAGCCGCCGACCGGCCCCAGCTCCCTTCCGTGCGCTGCATCCACTCCCGGTTGGCCACCATCAGGCGGCACAGTCCCGGCAGGTCGTCGCAGCGCCACCACCCCCGCATGTAGGCCTCGGCGGCGCCGATCGCCCCGCCCAGGGCCAGCGCTCGGAAGAAACGTGCATCCCGGATTTCGACCAGGGGTTCGCCCCCTCCGACTTTTCTGCCGAAGGCGTGGCGCCGCTCGCCCTCGACCAGGCTGAGGCGGCCATGCCTCAGGCTGCGCAATTGCTCCAGCACCAGCTTGCGCGACCACCGCTCCAGCCAGCCGCCCGGACCGAGGGATCGGCGTTCCGTCGGGAAGGCGAGAGGAACCGGAGACATGGTCACTTCCTTCCGGTCGTCACCCGGGGATGGGGGTAGACCGGACAGCGCTTGAGCCAAAGCCTGAGAGCCTGCCAGTGGATGGCGCCGACCACCTTGACGGTCATGAGCGGATACTGCGCCAGTACCCTGGCCAGCGACCGGGCCCCGATTTCTCTCCGCCTCAACAAGAGGGTGGCGTCAAACAGGCGGTCTCCGTTTTCCCGGTTGTCCATATGAACCCAAAGCCTTTCCCCCGGCGTCGTGAAACGCCAGGTGTAGTCCTGTTTCATCCCCATGAAGGGAGAGACGTGAAAGGCCTTGGAGAATCGGTAGCACTTGCGCGGGGCGCGGCCGCGGTCCATCCCCCGGTGCAGGACGTAGCAATGCTGTTCACCCCAGGGGGTATTGTTGACCTCCCCCACCACCGTCTCCAGGCCGCGGTCGTCCCGATCGAAGCAGAAGTAGAAGCTGACCGGATTGAACCCGTAGCCCCAGTAGCGCAAGTGGGTCAGCAGCCGAATGGGTCCTTGCGGGAGGCGCCCGGTTCGGTCCCCGACCAGCCGCCGCACGCACTCATCCAGGGGCAGGCTGGGGTCCCCGAGATGGTCGGCCCGCCGGAAGCAGGCGAGATTGGGGCGCCGGGCCGACCACAGCCACCGCCGGTCGAACAGGCAGGGTAGTTCATCCAGGTCCAGATACATCATGAAGAGCCGGTAACCGAAGAGGTGGCGCGCCGGCCGGAAGCGCCGGTGCCGAACCCAGCCTTCGTAGATGGCGCTGTGTCGGCTCACAGGTCCCTCCCGAAGCGCCGGGTCACTTCCAGAGCGCTCAAGACGCCGTCTTCGTGGAAACCAAAGCCCCAATAGGCCCCGCAATAGTGAATGCGGTCGATTCCGTCGATCCTCGCCCGCTGCTTCTGGGCTGCCGCCGACGCCGGCGAGTGGACCGGGTGGTGATAGGTCATTCGGGCCAGGATCCTCCCGGGAGAGATGTCCGCGGTGCGGTTGAGGCTGACGCAGAAGGGCAGGCGGCTCTCCAGACCCTGGAGGATGTTCATGTTGTAGGTCACGGTGGCGCCGCCGTTGTCTTCGGGGGGGATGTGGTAGTTCCAGCTCGCCCAGGCCCGCCGGCGCCGGGGCAGCAGCCCGGGGTCGGTGTGGAGAACCACCTCGTTGGCCTGATAAGGCATCGCTCCCAGGACCTGCCGCTCGGCCGGGGTGGGCTCGGCCAGCAGCCTCAGGGCCTGGTCGCTGTGAACGGCCAGAATGGCCTGGTCGAATCGTTCGGGCTCTCCGGACCGGGAGCGCACTTCCACGCCCCTATCCAGCCGCCGCACGGATACCACCGGGCAGTTGATTCGGATGCGATCCCGGAATGGGCGGGTCAGCGCCTCGACATAGCGCCTGGAGCCCCCTTCGATCACCCGCCAGGAGGGCCGTCCCCAGATCTGCAGAAAGGCGTGATTGGCGAAGAACTGAACGAAGCGGCGGGCCGGGAATTCCTGGATGCATTCCGGCCGGGCCGACCACAACGCCGACCCCAAGGGAATGATGTGGTGGTCGATAAAGGCCCTCGAATAGCCTTTGGCGGCCAGGTAGTCCCCCAGCGTGGTCGAGTCGTCCGGTTGGCGCAACAATGCGGGGGCGGTGCGGTTGAAGCGCAGGATATCGACCAGCATGCGGAAGAAGGAGGGCCTGATCAGATTGCGCCGCTGGGCGAACAGGCCGGCGAACCGAGCGCTGGAATATTCCAGTCCCGTGCGCGCGCACTGGACGCTGAAACTCATCCGGGTCGGCCGGGAAGCCACCCCCAGACGCAGCAACAGCCGTTGGAAGTGCGGGTAGTTGGGCTCGTTGAAGACGATGAAGCCGGTATCCACCGCATAGGAGCGGCCGTCCTGCTCAACGTCCAGCGTGTGGGTATGCCCTCCAGGGTAGTCGTTGGCCTCGTAGAGCACGATCCGGTGGCAAGCCTGCAGCAGGTAGGCCGCCACCAGCCCTGAGATGCCGCTTCCCACCACGGCGATACGCTGGCCGGGCGGGATCATTCTTCCCTCCTGGAACCGTTGTAGACCGTCTCCGGAACAGGCCTCAAATCGCTGACCAGACCGATCCAGGACAACAGTTTCAACAGGTAATAGGTGGGGTCCGGCTCCCACCAGTAAAACCCCTGGCGGGTCGAGCCGGGATAGCGGTGGTGGTTGTTGTGCCAGCCCTCCCCCATGGTGATGAAGGCCAGCCAGAGATTGTTGCGGCTGTTGTCCCGGGTGGCGAAGCGACGACTGCCGAACAGGTGAGCCAGCGAATTGATGGTGCAGGTGGCGTGGAACAGCACGACGGTGGAAACGGAGAAGCCCCAGACGAGCATCTGCCCGCCGCTGGTCCCGGACTCGGGGAAGCGGGCGCCCCAGTAATCCCCCAGGGCGTACATGGCCAACGCCAGCAAGAGCGGGATGATGACATCGAAGCGGTCCAGAACCCGCAACTCGGGGAAGCGGGCCAGGTCGCTCACGTTGTAGAGGCGGGTGGGGAAGTTCGACCGGGTCGTGATCCAGAGCATATGGCTCCACCAGAAGCCGTGCTCCCTGGGAGAATGCAAATCGCCGTCGGTATCGGAGTGGCGATGGTGGTGGCGGTGGTGGCCGGCCCACCACAAGGGTCCTCGCTGCGCCGCCGCGCTGCCGAGGACGGCAAAGAGAAACTGCACCAGTCGCGAGGTCCTGAAGGTTCGGTGGGAAAAATAGCGGTGGTAAAAGGCGGTCACGGCGAACATGCGCACCCAGTAGGCGAGCACGGCCACCGCCACGGCCAGAGGGCTCCAGCCGACCCAAAGGACTCCCAGGCAACTCAGGTGCAGCACCGCAAACGGCAGGACCCGCAGCCAATCGATTCGCCGCTCGCCTTCGAGCGCCCCTTCCACGGCGGATTCGTCCCCTTTGAACCAGCGCAGGAACGCCTGCCGCCAGTCCGGCGCCGACTGCGTCCTGTTGTCGATGTGCCTGCTTGGCATGTTGGCGCCCGGAGTCTCCACGGTTCGCCCGGGAAGGCTAAGCTCGTGCGGGAGTCTCCCGGTGTATGAGACTCAGGAAGTCGAACAGATCCCCCAGGGAGTTCAGGATCACCGCCCCTGCCTGATCCAGAAAGTTCGAATAGTTGCGGGCGGCCCGCCCTCCCACCAGCAGGATCGCATCCCCGCCCAGCAGGCGGCGCAGTTTGACCAGCTCTCTGCCCAGGCGGGGATCGTCCTCCGGATGGACGATGCTGAGGAGGACGACTCCGGCTCCCTTCCTGGCGGCGGCTCCGGCAATTTCCTCGGCCGGCAGGTTGGGCCCCAGATAGGTCGGATTCCAGCCCTCTGCCGCCGCGACTGCCGAAGCCAGCAGGGCGCCGATCTCGTGCATTTGACCCTCGGGAGTGGTCGCCAGGACAGGAGGAGCCGCGGCCGGTGCCTGGCAGAGGTCTACGATGTTGCCGACAAAGCTGCGGACAACCGCCGTGGCCATATGCTCGTCGGCAATCCGCAAGGCTCCCTGGCGCCACAGGTCTCCGATGCGCTCCATCAGCGGATGGACCACTTCCTCCAGCAGACGCCGCTGGCTCATCTGAGCGGATGTGCGTAGCAACTGCGCTTCCAGCATGACCGGATTCAGGCCGATCACGGCTTCCAGAGCCTGCTCGAGATAGAACGCCGATTCGCCGTCATGCTTGTCTGCACCCGCTTCGGTGGCTGGCCCTCGGGAAGAAGGCGGGGCCGCACCTCCTGTATTCACCAGTCTCGCCAGTTCCTCGGTCGCGCGATGGGCGATCCTCCCGATCTTCCGTCCCGACCGGACCGCCTGCTGCAGCCACCACAGGCGCATGATGTCGTCGTCCGAATACAGCCGCCGATTGGTGGGGCTACGTGTTGGAACCACGGCCTGATAGCGCTTCTCCCAGGCACGAATCACATGAGCGGAAAGGCCTGTCCTTCGCACGGCTACTCTGATGGGATGTCCCTGAGCCAATTCCATGTTCTAAACATAGACAAAATGAAACAAATGTCAAGATATTAAGACATTTTGTCTAGAAAAAATCAGTATAATATTGACAAATAGACAGTATGATCCTATTGTTGTGCAAGGGGCGGAGGTCGTGTCTTCCACGCAGCATCCATCCGGCCATGCGTTGTTCTGCCGAAACCTCCTCTCACTCAGGACCACCGCAAGACATTCTGCCCGCGACGGCCTCGGCGGGATGAGGTGGCCTCCCTTCAGTGGCTATCTCCTGCCGTTCTCACGGCCTCAGCCCCTGCATTCGAAATCACAATTGAAATGGGAGATTAGCGGCGTGGAGGCCAGGGAACGAAGATGCTGGTGGTTCTCTGGTATTCCCGGTAGGCGTCACCGCGACTGGCAAGAGCTTGTCGTTCGGTCGGGGGAATACCGGTGATCTTGAACAGGAAGAGGATCATCAGCAAGGGGCCCGCCAGGGTCAGCCAACCCTGCGGTCCGGACCAGCCCAACAGCACGTAGGCCCACCAGTGGAGCCATTCGAAGAAGTAATTCGGATGCCGGGAGTACCGCCAAAGGCCTACCCGGCAGACCGTGCGACCGTTGCCGTGTCTCTTGCGGAAAGAGGCAAGCTGTCTGTCCGCCAATATCTCGCCGGCTAGGGCAATGGCCCAGACCGCCACGCCGGCGAAGTCTTGGGGGCCGACCGAGTGAGGATTCATGGAAGCCGCCAGCATTGGCAGGGAGAACAACACGGCCCAGAATGCCTGAACCTGAAAGAAAAGAAACAGGTAGAGGTTGGCTTTCGTCCCCCATTGGTGGCGAAGGGTCCGGTATCGACCATCCTCCGGTTCCCCGAACACTCGAACCAGCAGGTGGCCCGCCAGCCGCCCTCCCCAGAGTCCGGCCATAGCCCCGACCAATAGCCTTTTCATTGGGTTGCCCTCGGCAAAGACGGCAAACAGGACCGAGACTGCTCCGATGCCGGCTGCCCAGGCGGCGTCCACGATCGCGGCTTTTCCCAGGCGACGCTGCAACTCCCACAGGATGGACATCAGCAAGGCCATCGCCGCCCAGGAGAGGGCGATCAGGGTCCAGGGGTTCACGATTCACCTCCCTTCCTCAGGAAATCTTTGCTGAAGGCCATGGGGACACCGTGCCGCGGTTCAGGGGAAAGACGAGCGGCAAGAAAGAGGAGCAACGGCATCGAAATGGCCCACTCGACGGCGATAGCTGCAAGGCTCACGACCAAGGGATCGGCCAAATCGATGGCGCCGAGCTGACGCCCGGCGAAGTAGGCCATCGGGCCGCCGATCGCGCCGGCCACACATCCCGCAATGTACCTCCTTCTCAAGAAACCAAGACACCCGCCCAAGGCTCCCGCCAGATTGGGCCAGAGACAGACCATCCACAATGGGGCAGGCCAGCCGAATGAGTCCCGGCCTGTTTCCAGGAGCACGCCTGCGAGGAAAAGTGTGGAATCCAGCGCATACCCAACGAATGCGGCCAGCAGGATGAAGAGAGCCTCCCCCGGTTTTGACCGCTTTCCCGCCACCTTCCATACAAGCCAGACGGACACATATAGCGGTCCCAGCCAAGGGAAGCCGTAGGCTGCCCCGAGAACACAGCAGAACCACCCGCAATGGAATAGGGCCAGACTCGGCAGGAAGGACATCCGGAAAGAAGCCAGGGTTCAGGAAGATACTTGTGCCGGGAGAGTTCCCGAGCGACCGGCGGTGAAAAAGCCTATCAGAACCGGATTTCCGATTCCAACGAAGCACCGCTCCGGCCGGAAGACAACCAGGGCCATCCCACGCTGAACCCCATTGTAGGGGCAACCCTTGTGGTTGCCCGGTTGTTCCTGTTCGCCCGGCCGGCGCCGCCCATGGGGCGCCCGCAAGGGACGCCCCTACGGTGAGGGTAAGTAGCGTGGGATAGTCCTGGAAGATAACTTTGAAGAGTTTCGGACGGATGGGCTAGAATGGTTCCAGGCAAGGACCCCGTTCGAATTCGCCCGATGGTTGGTATGGGTACCGCTGTCGCCCGATTCGAAGCGCAGGGAGTCCGGATTTCGTGTCAGGGCGCATCCTTAGGATGCGCCGAACCATCGAGGTCAGTCTCATGAAAAAATATATCCTTGCGGTCCTGATGTTCCTCCTGGGCAGCGCCGGGCTGCGGGCCGCCGATTTCTGGGAAAAAAAGGAATACAAGCAGTGGAAGCCCAAGGACGTCCAAAAGATGTTGACCAAGTCTCCCTGGGCCCAGAATGTCTCCCTCGACCCCATGCGGATGAGACGGGGAGGATTCGAGAACATTGAAGGCGGTCCGACGGAGGATCCGTCGGCGCGGCGCACCAATCCGGAGGAATCTCGGGGCGGTGGAGGCGGCGATGTCGGGTTCGGCAGCGGCGGCGCCAGTGGCAGGGAGCCTGGTGGAAGCACCGTCGGTGCGGGCGGCGGTCTTGGACCGCCATCCGGCGGCCCCGGGGGTGGCGGCTTCGATCTGGGCGGCCGGCGGCCGGCGGCGAGGCGGGGGCCTCCTCCGATCAACGTGACCGTGCGCTGGGCCAGCGCCCTGCCGGTGAAGCAGGCCATCATCCGTGCCCGCTACCGGGGGGACTTCGAGGAGTCGGAACAGGACAAGCAGCTTCTCAACATGAAGGACGAGCAGTACGTGGTCCTGTTGAGCGGTCTGCCCAGCCGGATGGCGCGCGGCCTGCAACGAAGCACCGATCGCATCAAGCAGATGACCGTCCTGCATCGCAAGAAAAAGGACCCCATCGCCGCCGCTTCGGTGGAGGTTCTGCCGCGGGATCAGTTTGTCGAGATCTTCATGTTCTTCCCCCGAGACGACGGCATCACACTCGAGGACAAGGACGTGGAGCTGCGTACCCAGGTCGGCCCCTTCAAGATCAAGCGCAAGTTCAGGCTCAAGAAGATGGTCTTCAAGGACAAGCTGGAGCTTTGAGACCCTCAACCCCCGCCATCAACCCACTGAAGGCCCGCCTGGCTGAAGACTAGCCGGCCATCGGCAGGCTGGTCTTTATCGACATCCTGGGCGGCATCGACCGGGGTGACTGAGGCAGCCGGGTCTTCAGATTCATCCAGCCACGTCCACTGGCCCTTTTGCAAGTTTCGGAGTCGCGCGATCCTTGTTCAGATCGAGGGCTTTTCCTTCCGAGTCTGTCAAGGATAAGGTGGCGCGGAACCCGTTTGCCGCCCTAAGCTCAACGGCCACAAAAGGCACAAAAACACAAAAAAGAACCTTCCGATCGTCAAGACTCGAAATCAAGCCACTCATTTTGTGCCTTTTGTGCTTTTTGTGGTGAATGCCGGAGCTTGCAGCCCCTCACCTTTGCCGCCTCCATGTCATTCGCGACCGGGAATCTTGCAAAAGGCTCCACTGAAAAAACCCCAGCCGCGGTGGTGGCTGTGGCCGGGTCGGCAGGTCTGGACGTGACCCTGCGCGATCCGCCCCGCCACTGGATCGGCGAGGTGGGGCGGGACGTCTACACCCACCGCACCCTGCTGCCGCTGGGCTCGCCCCCGGAAATGGGGCTGGGCGGCAATGGGGGGTCGGCTTCCTACGTGTTGGGAAAACTGGGCCGGAAGGTTCACCTGAACGCTCCCATTGGCCGGGACCCGGCCGGGCAACTGGTCCGGGGCTGGCTGGAGCGGGCCGGGGTGAAATGCACCGCGCCCAGTGGCCGCTCCACCATGCAGGCCATCACCGCGGTGGATGCGGCCGGAAGGCGATTGGGGACCCTCCAGCACGTCGGACCGGCTCTGGACTGGAGCCTGTCGGCTCGAGATGCGGAGGCCACCTGGCTGCTGGCCAGCTTGCCGGGGCAGATCCCGCTGGAGGTGCTGCCCCAAGTCCTGGATCTATTGAGGGCCTTCGGCCGGCCGGACCGGGTTCGGGTGCTGGATACCGGCCTCGGCTGGACGGGCAAGGCCGAGCCCGGGCGGGTGAGGGAGTTGTGGGCCCGGGCCGAGGTGGTGGTGGGCACCCTGGAAGAGTTGACCGTCTGGACTTCGGGGAGAAACGGCCGGGAGGTGGCCGAGCGCGTGCTGGCGGCCGGCCCCCACACCGTGGTCCTCAAGATGGGCTCCGGCGGGGCTGCCTGCCAGTCCGTGACGGAACCCTATGTCCACCAGCCCCCGGTCCGGGTAACGGCCAGCAACGTGAGCATCGGAGCCGGGGACGCCTTCAACGGCGCCCTGATCTCGGCCCTCATCGAGGACCGCCCCCTGGCCGAGGCGGTGGCCGGGGCCCAGCAGGTCGCTGCCAAGGTGGTGGAACGGGGACGCGGCGTGCTGGGTTGGGGCGCGAGCCTGGGTTGAGGGAAGTACAAGTCGATGTAGAGTCGCCCTGGGGAACCAGTCGGGCTACCCCGGCGTCTCCAGGGTGAGATCCCATTCTCCCAGCTTGCGCAGGCGGGTGGCCGTGGGCAGGACCGGCGGCTCGCCGGCGGCCGACCAGGCCGCCACCTCCTCCTTGTGGCCGAGTCGCGGGACCTTGCGGACCCGGACGATGCCGTCCCAGAAGAAGAAGTGCTCGACCCCGGCCCCATAGAGCCGGTGAGCCTTGCGGCGATACTCTTCGGCGGTCAGCCCCCGAGGCATCAGGTTGAGCGCCAGCCGGCACCGGGTCCCTCGCACCAGGGAGACGTAGTAGTCGACATCCTCCGGCTTCTCCCAGGCGGGCTGATAGCTGTTGAGCCGAACGGTGGAGGAATAGGGGATGATGGTGTCCACCAGGCCCTCGCTGATCCAGGTCTTCAGGTCCATTCCGTGCAAGAGGTTTTCCTCGGGACGGAACACCACCGCCGAGATGGCCAGCCTCCTGGAGCGGTTGGACTGTTGGGCGGCCTCATCCATTGCCTGGCGCAACTCCCTCATGAACCGGGTCAGGGCCCGGCTGCGGAAGGTGAGCCAGCGGGGGTCCCGCTCGTCCAGCCGGCGGGGATCCTGGCCGTAGCGGGCCTGGAACTCCCGGACCAGCGGTTCCTCGTAGGCCACCAGGGGAGGGCGGCGATTGTAGAGGACTCCCACCCCGTCGATGGGGTATTGGGCCATCTCCCTGAAAAGAGAGATCACGTAGCGGCGAGTCTCGGGGAAGGCATAGGAAATTCGGGGCATGGGCCGGCCCTGCCGATCCAGGCAAGCCAGCTCCGGGTGCTTCTCGTAAAAGCTGCCCGCGATGTGGTCGTGGGGCGCCGGGTAGACGAACCCGGCGGTCCGGTAGGAGGCGTGCAGCTCGATGCCCATCTCCCGAGCCAGCTCGGCCGCCTCCCGCAGGGGGTCCACCCCTATCTGGCGATAGGTCCGCCAGGTCACGGCCAGCTCCCGATCGACGGCCCTGGGGAAGACCGGATCGGGCTGTTTGAAGGCCCGCCCGTAATCTTCGGCAATCCTGGAGAGGTAGAGGGCCCGGTCCCCGCCGCCGGCCTCCCAGTAGACCCGCGACACGTCGGTATGCCGCAGAGGCTCCAGGTACTTGAGCACCTCCTCGGCCGAGCCGGAAACATTGGAAAAGTGGGCGTCGGTGTGCACGAAGAGGCGCTTGGTCGACTCCTGAGCGCGGTCCCGCCGCAGACTCTCCACCTCCGGCGCCGACAGAGGGACCAGCTTGATGTAAGCCAGCCACCCGTGCCGGGTGCGGGGTATCCGGGTCTGGCGGATGAGCAGGTCGCGCCCGCTCAGATCGGCGCTTTTCCAGTAGATGTCGTCGATCCAGTTCTCTCGATGGTCGGTTTCCCCCCGCCGGCCGGTCACGGCAGTGTAGGCGGGGTCCCCCGACAACTTCACCTGGACCTGCTTGGGCTGTTCGAAGGGCTTCCGGTAGATGCCGACATGGATTCGGTGCCACCCGCTGCGTTGCAGGGCGTAGGTCAGGTCGGGGGCGGCGCTCTCCTCCAGGGCCACCAGCATGGTTCCGCTGAAGTCGTCGGTTTCGTACTCCAGCGTCTTCCAGGTCCCGCGCTTCAGACGGGTGGACAGGGCGGAAGCGGGCCGGCACCGGTCCAGGTCGGTCAGGTAGACGGCGCCTTCCCGAGTGGGCGGCCCCTGGCCCGCGGCCCCCGAGGCTTGCGTCCGAAACCGCAGGCTGAGCCCCGCCAGCGCCGCCGCTTCCAGAAACTGCCGCCGATTGGGCCGCCAGCCCCGACCTTGGGAGCTTCCAGGGTTATCGATCATGGCTGTCCTCCTTGCCTCCGAAGCTATGGTAGCATCGTTGACCATGAGCAAGGACAATCCCCTGTTTTCGCCCGTCTCCGAAGCCTGGGACTTCGGCGTGTCGTCCCCGGAGCCGGCAGAGGGGCGGGCGCGGAGAGCAACCATGCGCAGGCGACTTGGACTGGTCTCGGTGGCGATGTTGCTGGCGGTCGGCGTCGACGAAGCCCGAAGCCAGACAGGACCCTACATCGAGATGGGCCTGGGGGCGACGGTGGCGCCGCCCATCACCGTGCAGGGGTCGGACAACGACTGGGGCACCAAGTGCGACCGGATCATCAACCCGCTTGGGCTGGAGGCGGCCGGCGAGTGCAACGCGGCTCCGCCGCCCACCTCCTGGACCAACGAGTTCGACGGTGGCGCCGGCGTTGGGGCGGGGCTCTCGCTCGGATACGACTGGGGAGCCGTCAGGCTCGAAGGCGAGTACTTCCACGGGTTCACGGCCCATGACGATCAGTCCGACATCAACATCTTCGACGACGTGACGCTGGACAAGCAGGAGCAGGAGATCGAGCTGGCGGTCGGCAGATTGGACGACTGGCGGTCGCACGCCGGCTTCGTGAACGCCTACTATGACTTCGGGCCGGCGTCGGCATCCTGGACGCCCTACCTGGGCGCCGGGTTGGGCGCGGCCAGGGCATCGCTCGACTACAGGTCGGTGTGGAAGCGGAACGATGACCCCGAGCGGATCTCGACCTTCGTCGACCCCCTCCTGCGGGCCAAGGTCGCCGGCACCACCACCATCGGCGATGCCCGACTGGCCGATGTCATGGTCGGCTACCAGCTCCTGGCGGGGGTGGACTACCGGTTCCGCCAACCGGTTGCGTTGGGGGTGAAGTTCCGCTGGGTGAACCTCGGCGAGTTCGCGAGCGAACCGCTGCCCTGGAACCAGCTTCGCAGCCATGAGTCGAGCGTCGGGCGGGGCGAAACCATCCTCTACCGCGTGACGACGGCCGCGCGCAGGTTCTGGGGCGTGAGTCTCAGCCTGAAGTACCGGTTCTGAAAAAACGGGCGCCTCCAGGGGCCGCCCATGCAGGCCGCCGATCACTCCGATTCGGTTGCGGCTCAACCCTCGATTCCTGCGCCGTCGTCGCGCCCCCTGGCGAGAAACGCGGGTCAATGGTGGTCCACCCGCTGGCCGTCGGGGCGGTTCTTGAACTCCCGGACCAGGCGCAGGAAAGCCTCCACCACCGCTTCGAAGATCACCCTGCCTTTTTCCACGGTCGCCAGCTTGGGGTCTCCCACCACCCCCGTCTTGCTGAAGCGGGTCCAGATATCCATGAAGGCCACCGGGGAGCTGGCCATCAGGTCCAGGAAGATGAAGTTGGAGGGAGGCAGGCCGATTTCGGTCACGGCCTTGTCCATCTGCACCCGGTCAGGGTCCAGGTGCAGGTAGACCGAGGTCTCCAGCTCGCCGGCGTGGGCGATGCCTCCGCGCTCCGATTCCCGCACCTCCTGGATTGTCTCGGCGGCCAGGGAGGGCCAGATGAAGGCGCCGCAGAGGCTGTCGGTCTCCAGGATGGTCCTGCGGGCCACCAGCTCCAGGATGGGCATGTTGGAGCCGTGTCCGTCGGCGATCAGGATGCGCTTGAATCCGTGGTGGGCCACGCTCTTGGTGACGTCCAGAACGAAGTTGAGCAGGTGCTCCATGCGGATGTCGATGGTCCCCGGGAAATCCATGTGGTGGGTTTCAAACCCGTAGGGGATCAGCGGGAGCAGCAGGATCTCTCCATCGGCGCGGCGGGCCGCCTCCTCGCAGATGGACTGGATCAGGAAGTTGTCGGTGTCCAGGGGCAGGTGGTGCCCGTGGTCTTCCACCGAGCCGATCGGCTGGACCACCACCGGCTGGCGGGGCGCCAGGTCCTTCAGCTCCTGCCAGGTGTATTGCTGGTACCAGTAGCTCTTGCGTTCCATGGCCTCCTCGTTTCCGTGCCTCTCAGCGCGCCAGAATCGAGCCGAAGCGCTCGATGATCAGCTCCAGTTGGTCTGCACCCAGGCTCACGGGATTGAGAATCAGGCGGCCCCGGGGCATCTCCTGCTGGCCGACCGCCACCGACGGGTCTCCCTCCAGCAGGCGCAGCACCAGCTCCACCAACGTCAGCCCGGCGGGGTTTTCTTCGAGCTCCACGGCCAGCAGCGGGTAACCCGGCTCCCCGCTGTCCACGATCGCGACCCTCAGGTGGGGAAGCCCTTCCAGGGCGACCCGGAGAATCTGAATCTTGCCGGCCTGCTCTCGCCGCCAGGCCTCGGTGTCCTGTTCGAGGTAGGCTCTCACGGCCGCCACCAGGCCGGCGATTTCCTCCTTGCCCACCTTGAGCGGTCGCCCGATTCCCTGCAGGGGCGGGCCGGGCAGCCTGCCCGACTCCAGAAAGCGGTCGCGCAGCATCCAGGTCTCGGGCCAGACGTCCATGTCCTGGTGCTGCAAGGCCACCGAGTCGATCAGGTCCCGGCGGCCCGCCAGGATTCCCGACGCCTGCGGCCCGCCCAGGGCCTTGCCTCCCGAGAAGGCCACCAGGTCGGCTCCGGCGGCCACGAAGCGTTGCAGGTTTTCTCTGGGGGGCAGCGAGGCGGCCGCATCCACGATGACCGGCACTTGATGGCGATGAGCCACCGCTACCGTGTCCTCCAGGGAGACCGCGCCCGGGGCCTGCATGTCTACCCAAAGTACCGCTGCCGTACCGGTGTGAATGGCCGCCTCGATCTGCCAGGGCGCCGTCGGCCGCGCCTCCGGGTTTCCCAGTTGCCCCACCTCCACCAGCCTGGCGCCCGCAGCCCGAAGCGCGTGGTCATAGGCGTTGCGCTGGCAGCGCTGCACCACGATTTCGTTGGGCATGCCGCTGCTGTCGGGAAGGCGCTCCATCCTGCGGATGTCCAGGCCCGCCAGGCAGGCGGCGGCTGCAAGCTGCAATCCGGCGGCGGCCCCGCAGGTGACATATCCCGCTTCGGCGCCGGTCACCTCGGCCAGGTAGCTCCCCGCCCGCTCCTGCAGCTCCTCGATGGATACGCTCCAGCGGGAGGCCTCCCGCATGGCCTCCACGGCTTCCGGTACCATGGGCGGTCCGCCCAGGCGGGTCAGCGTTCCGGCGGCATTGATCACCCGCCGCACGCCCAGACTCCGGTAGATGTCTTCCAAGGGAACTCGCTCTCTTTGAGGTCGCTGCCGCAACTACCCGCCGGCCGGGTTCAACGTCGTTTGGGTCTTGATGTCCGGAGGCCTGGATTCCAGAGCCAGGTAGTGGTAGCGGGCTCCCAGCCATCGGGATAACTGATCGCCGTAGTGAGGGCTGCCGGGATGTCCCGACTGCCCTTGGGCGTCCACTGTCCACAACCCGGCTTCCGGACTGCCCAGGTCGGCGATCATTCGGAAGTTGGCTCCCATGGTGGCGCCCCAGTTGGGGTCATACCCGGTATTACACACGGTGATCCCGTTGCCCTTCACCGGTTGCCCCCCCCGGTCCAGCAGGCTTCCCAGATCACCGCGGCCGGAGAGCACGTGCCTGAGATGGATCCGATGGGCCCGTCCCCAGATCCAGCTTGAGACCTCGGGACCCATTCGCCGGGAAAGCTCGGCCAGGCCGGCCCGCCAGGCCCGGACCACCGCGCTCCGGCGCGGCCGGTGCTGAAACCAGCCCACGGGGTCTTCCTTGAGCAACTGCGAAGCTAGTCCGCCGATGGCCCCGGAAACCAGCTCCACCTGGTTCTCGGGAAACCGCTCTCCGGCTACCGCGCGGCTCCAGTGGGTAAAGAAGGTCTCGAAAAGGGAGGCGCCGGCGCTGTCGGTCTCCATGCGGCCGTCCCAGCCCCGAAGCTCTTCCACCGCTTCTTCATTCTCCGGGCTGTGCTCGTCCAGGATCCCTAGCAGGTGCGGCAGGCACTCGCGGGCGCGAAGGGAGAGAACGTCGTGCTGGATCCCCACCAGGTCCTCCGGTGACAGGTCCCTCCCGTCCTCGATCCTCTGGCGAACCCGGCGCGCCCGGTGGCCGCTGCTCCAGGTGCCGGAGAGGGGGTAGGGATAGTCGTCGGGAGCCGGCCGGTTGTTGGCGGTGGCGATCCAGCCCCGTTCCGGATTCTTCAGGTTGGGCATGCCCTCGAACGGAATGAGCCCGTCCCACTGATGGGCGGGATCCCAACCCGGCCGGTAGCCTCTTTCCCAGATTCGGCGGATCGGAATCCTGCCGGTGGACTGCTGGCCGATGTTTCCTTCCACGTCGGCAAAGACCAGGTTCCAGGTCGGCATGATCCATTCCTTCAACGCCTGGCGGAACCGGTCGGCGCTTCCGGCGCGGTTCATGCACTGCAGGGCCGGCAGCCATCCCGAGCCTTCGGCCCCCAGCCAGCGGAGCGACACCGGTCCCGTATCCTTCGCCAAGGAGGGAAGCACCGAGTCCACGATGGGGCCGTTTCTGGAATGGCGCACCTTCAGGGTCAGCGGAGGGGCCCCCTTCACCGGGATCTTCTCTGTTCGCTCCCGGGCCGGCTCCCAGTTTCCATCGTAAAGGAAACAGCCGGGATGGCCGGGATCGGTCTTCTCCCGGTAGAGGTCCCGCTGGGAACAGATGTTGTTGGTAACGCCCCAGGCCACTCGTTGGTTGCGGCCGATCATCACGGCCGGAACGCCTGCGTATCCGGTGCCGGCCACACGGAGGGAGGGGCTGCGCAGGTGCACTCCATACCAGCAGGAGACGGCGGCAAAGGCGATATGGGGATCGCTGGCCAGCAACGGCTTGCCGCTTCGGGTCCTCGATCCTGCGATCACCCAGTTGTTGCTGCCCTCCCCCTCGCAGGGGTCGCCTCCGGAGGGGCCTGCTGCCGGGTCGGCCGCCGATTGCCGGGGCCGCGCCGCATAGTCGCCGGGGTGCAGGATGCTCTCCTCGTCGGATTCTCCCTGAAGGAAGGCCCGGTAGAGAGCGGAGCCGGGGAGGCGGCGCTTGGCCAGTTCCGGAATGACGATGACCGGGAAGCGGCCCGTCAGGTACCACTGGAACTCCACCTGAATGGCCAGGCTGCCGGCGGGGGACCAGGGCTCGGGCTCGTAGTCGAGCAGGTCGAACTCGATGGGCAGCGAGGCGCGGCTGCGCTCCATCCAGGCGTTGATCCCGTCCGAAAAGGCCTGGAGCCTTCGGGCCACCGCTTCCGGCAGGCGGCTCTCCTCCTCGGCCGCGATGCCGGGCAGCCCCACCGTTCTGACCAGCAGGTCCGACTCGGTTCCTTGCGGACCCAGGATCTCGGCCAGCCTCCCCTGTCCCTTGCGCCGCAGGTAGTCCAGTTGAAACAGCCGGTCCTGGGCCATGGCGAAGCCGTAGCCGAAGAACAGGTCCAGCTCGTCCTCGGCCGAAATGTGGGGAATCCCCCAGGAGTCGCGCTCGATCCGGACCGGTCTCTTCACCGCCAGCTCATGCTTGCCGTCCATATCGGGGGCTCTGGAACGGATCTGGTTCCGCCACCAGTCATCGAACTGCCGCCTCGACATGCCGGAGGCCGCGCACAGGGATTGGATGGACTCGCCCGCCCCCAGTCTCCGGAGGCGGTCATCGAAGGGTTTGTTCATGTGGGACTCCGCATTGAGCCGTCGCCCGCCGGCAGGCCGCCTCCGCAGAAGCACTCGGCCGGCGACACGCCCGCCGGCGCCGGCAGGCAGGAAGCCATCTCCGGCCTACCGAGAGCCATGCAGGCCGAGACATGCGGGCTAACGGTTGAAGTATTCATTGTGCTCACCCGGACGCCCCCGGGCCAGGTAGAGTCTCAGACCGGACCAATCGAACCCGGTGGGAGACACGTAGGTGCGATCGATGCGGACGTATGTCGGAATGTACTTGATGGTGATGCCGCAGCGGCGCCGCCGGGAACGGTTGGGGTTGGACCCGTGCCACAGGAAGACGTCATGGGCGGAGAACTCCCCGGCTTCCAGCTCCACGTCGACCGCCCGGGCCTGATCCACCTGCCGGAAGGCCAGGGGCAATGTGGTCCGGCGGTCCGAATCGACCCGGTGGTTCAGGAGCACCTTGTTGCGGTGGGACCCCGGAATGACCTGCATGCATCCGTTCCGCCGGTCCGAGTCATCCACGGCCAGCCACACGGTGAAGGTCTCCATGGGGTCGATGGGGAAGAAGGCGGCATCCTGGTGCCACTCCACCTCCAGTCCGTCCGCGGGACGTTTGCTGATGACGTAGGAGGTAAAGAGGGCGACGTCCGGACCGAGAATCTGTTCCGCAATGTCCACCAGGGGCTCGCTGAGGAAGAGATCCAGAAAGTAGCGGTTGCGGTAGTGCACCGAGGGCATGTTCTCGGGCCGGGTTCCCGCCGGCAGCCCGGCGATGAGCCGGTCGATCTCCTCCCGCAACCGGGCCAGCTCGCTGTCGGACAGAATCTTCCCGCCCCTGACGAACCCCTGCCGCCGGTACTGTTGCAGCGCTTGCTGGGTCAGCTTGGCCATGGTGCATTCACCGCGGCCTCGTCCTTGCGGAGGCCGGCCTGGGGCGAGGATGCGGGACTGTTTCTGGATCCGGACCGGTCAGGGCGGCAATGATATGGCCGGTGTCCGGGGAAGTCAAACCCTCCTCGCTGGCAGGTTTGCGGCTGGTCCGACCGCGCCCGGGCAGCCGCCGTTTTCGCCGGCTTGGCTCCCAATCAGGGTCATGATAGAGTTGGCCGCGGGCTGACAGCCGGCCTTGACCAGCTACTGAAATCGACCTTCCGGCGCCGGCCTGCCGGGGTTGCGCCATGACCGCCGAGTCCGAGTTCTCGATCGTCCACTTCTCCGACGCCCATCTGTTCGCTGATCCTGCCCACGTGATCTACGGAGTGGAGCCCGCCCGCGCCTTGAAGGCGGCCATCGCCTCCATCAACGCCATCCGGCCGCGTCCCGACCTGTGCCTCTACACCGGCGACTCGGTCTCCGAGCAGACCGAGGCCGCCTACCGGCTCTTCAAGGCGCACATGGAAACGGTCGTCCCTCCGGTCCACTACGCCGTCGGCAACCACGACGACCGCGGGAGCCTGCGGCGGCACCTGCTGAACCAGGAGCAGCCGGGCGGCGATCCCTACTACTACTGCCTGCATCAGGCGGGATGGCGGCTGGTGGTGCTGGACACCTCCCGCCCCGGGGAGGTCTGGGGACGCATGGAGGAGGAGCAGCTCCAATGGCTGGACCGGTTGCTCCGGGAACGCCAACCCACCCTGGTCTTCATGCACCACCATCCCCTGGCCAGCGGGGTTTCCTGGATGGACGGGCTGATGTTGCAGAATGCCGATCGGCTGCTGGAGATCCTCAAGGGGTCCCAATGCGTGGAGGCGGTCTTCTTCGGCCATATCCATTTCGAATGCCACCTTCACTATGCGGGCATCCACTTCATGTCGGCGCCGGCCATCTCTTTCCAGTTCGGAGAGGGCCCCTGGTCCGAAAGGTCGGTGTCGTTGCCGGGCGGCTACCGGGTGATCTCAATCGGAGAGCAGGGACTGCGAACGGTGGTGCACCGGCTGACCGCCGACGAGCTGCGGCGCGCCTGAAGTTCAGTCAAGGAGAATAGTCAAATGAGAATTCCTCTCGGATGTTGTTACTGGCGGCCCATCGCCTTGCTGGTGGCTCTGTTGGCGATCGGGTTCTTTTGGCAACGCTCTTCTCGGGTCCCGGACATGTCGGCCAAGGGCAGCCGCAGCCTGACCAGCGCCGATATCGACCGGTGGATGGAAGAGCTGTCCAACTGGGGGCGTTGGGGCGACTCCGATGAGCTGGGCGCCCTGAACTTCATTACCCCGGCCAAGCGCAAGCAGGCTGCCGCTCTGGTTCGGGAAGGCGTTTCGGTTTCCCTGGCCCGGGACATCGAGAAGGAAGAGTCCGTGGACAATCCCTTTCCCTTCGAGCATGCCATGCTGTTGACCGGCAAGAGTCCCGGGATGTTCTCCAATGACGCCTATCGGGTGCAGTACCACGGCTGGGCCCACACCCACATGGACTCCCTTTGCCACATGTTCTACGGGGGCAAGATGTTCAACGGGTTCTCTCAAATGGAAGTCACCGACGGTGGCGCAAGCAAGCTGGGTATCGAGACGGTGAAGGACGGCATCTTCAGTCGCGGCATCCTGATGGACATCCCTGCCCTCAAGGGGGTCGACTACCTGGAACCGGGGGAAGCCATCTATCCGGAAGACCTGGACGCCTGGGAAAAGAAAGCCGGAGTGAAGGTGGGCCGGGGGGACGTGCTGCTGGTGCGGACGGGACGCTGGGCCAGGCGCGACGCCAAGGGCCCCTGGGACGTCTCCGAAACGGCGGCCGGGATGTACGCTTCCTGCGCCCGCTGGCTGCACCAGCGGGAGGTCGCCCTGCTGGGCAGCGACGCCGCCAGCGAGGTGGCCCCTTCCGGCATCGAGGGCATCGTCTCACCCATTCATCAGCTCTCCATCATCGCCATGGGGGTCCCCATCTTCGACAACTGCGACCTGGAAGCCCTCAGCGCCGCCGCCCGCCGCCTCGACCGCTGGGAGTTCCTGATCACGGCGGCCCCGCTGCCGGTCGGCGGCGGCACCGGATCGCCGCTCAACCCTATCGCGACCTTTTAGGGGTGCCGGCCGGGGAGGTCGACTTCCACGACGCGCACTTCCACATCGCCAACCGCAAGGTGCGCGACTGGGAGCGGCGGCAGATCGGCGGCGAGTCCGGTCAGTGATGAGACGAGGAAGCCTGAGTCTCGGCCTGAGAGGGGTCGGGTTCATCCTCCCGGGTTGCGGTCTCCCCGGCGGCGGGTTCCAGGGCGGCTGCAGCGGATTTCTCCGAACCCAGCAGAATGGCCAGCCAGCGAGTTTCCTCGCGGCTCTCCAACCCGATCTTGGCCGTGATGGTGAGAGGCACCGACAGCAGCATTCCGACCGGCCCCAGCACCCATCCCCAAAAGACCAGCGACAGGAACACCACCAGGGTCGACAAGCCCAGGCCGTGGCCCATGAAGCGCGGCTCGATCAAACTGCCGAAGATGAAGTTGATGCACAAGTAACCCACGCCCACCAGCAGGGCGGGGAAGGGTCCCAGTTGGACAAGCGCCAGCAGCATCGCCGGAACGGCCGCCACAATGGAGCCGATGGTCGGCACGTAGTTGAACAGGAAGGCCAGCAACCCCCAGAGCAGCGGAAAGTCCAGGCCCAGCAGGAACACCCACAAGGCGGCCACGACGCCGGTGGTCAGGCTCACCGCCGTCTTGATCACCAGGTAGCTCTTCACGGCGTGGGTGAACTGCTCGAAGGCTGGGAAGGACGCCTTGGGGTCGTTCATGGCGGCCCGCAGCTTGGCAGGAAACCCTGAAGCCTCCAACAGGATGAAGATCACGGTCAGGGTGATGAGGAAAGTGTTGGTCAGCACACCCCCGAAACCGGCCAGCAGGGTGGCCACGAGCTGCATGGCTTCCCCGGGATTGACCACTTCCTTCAACAGTTCCCAGTCCAGGTGGATGCCCATGCCCTTCAGCCAGGTGAACAGGGCGTCCATCTGCTGATTCAGGCTCGCCGTGTAGGAATCCATCTGCCGGTAAAAGCCGTTGAGAGAGGTGCTCAACACCGCTCCCATGCCGGCGCCGATTCCCAGGAACACCAGCACCACCGCCAGCACGGCCAGGGAGGAAGGGACTCCCTTCCGTTTCAGCCAGAAGGCGGAAGGACCGCCGATCACCGCAATGAAGACCGCCAACAGGAAGGGGATCAGGATGGCCGAGGCTTCCCGTATTCCGGCGATGATGATCACGATGGCCGCGATCACCATGGCGCCGCGCGCCATCGACTGCTGTCGGTTCCCTTCGCTCATCGGTGACTCGCCAGGATGCAGGACCGGGTCCGCCCACCGGTCGGATCGGTTCTTCCAGGGTTGAGGCGCTGACCTGGTGGCGCCGGGCTCGGCTCAGGCATGCCTCGGGGGCGGCCTTGCGGCATGATGGACTCCACCTGTATTCTAGCAGCCTTGAAACGCGGACGCGACGCCAACCGGCCGGCATCGGGATCTCGGTGGTGACCGCCGGTTCGCTTCGCCGCCGGGACACCTCTCATGTCCGAAGCCGGCGAACGCAGAAGCACCTTCGGCTGGTGCATGTACGACTGGGCCAACTCGGCCTACACCACCACCGTGGCCGTGGGGTTGCTGCCCGCCTATTTCGCCGAGGCGGTGGTGGGGTCCGAGGGGGTCCGACTCGGAGACACCCTCTACAGGGCCACCACCCTGTGGGGGTTCACCGCCGGCCTGGCCGCCTTTCTGGCCTTTCTGCTCTCTCCCACCCTGGGCGCCGTCGCCGATATGACGGCTTCCAAGAAGCGTTTCCTGCTGGCCTGCGCCTACACGGGCTCCCTGTTCACGCTACTGCTCTACTTCTGCCGGCCGGGCGACGTCTTCAAGACCCTCTTCTTCTTTCTGGTTGCCCAGGTTGCCTACGTCGGCGGCAACGTGTTCTATGACGCCTTCCTGCCTCGGATCGCCCCCGGCCGAAAGGCCATGGACCGCCTTTCGGGCAAGGGATACGCCTACGGCTACGTGGGAGGCGGCCTCCAGTTCGCTGTCGCCCTGGGCCTGGTGGCCGGCCATCGCCGGCTCCGCATGGCTCAAGGCCTGGCGGCCCGCCTGGCCATGGCGATGGCCGGCCTCTGGTGGGCCGGTTTCACCCTGGTGACGGCGCGGCATCTCACCGAGGCCCCCGTTCGGCAAGCCCGGCCTCAGCGGCGGTCGGCAGGGCCGCGTTGGCTCGCCACCCTGGCCGCCGGCTTCTCCCGCACCCTGCAGACCGCCCGCCAGGTCCGCCGTTATCGCCACCTGGCGACCTTCCTGCTGGCCTACATGTTCTACAACGACGGGATTCAGACCGCCATCAGCATGGCCACCATCTACGGCAAGGACGAGCTGGGGCTGAGCAACACCACCCTCATGGCCACGCTGCTGACCATCCAGATCGTGGCCGCGTCCGGGGCGCTGCTGTTCAGTCGGGTGGCCCTTTGGCTGGGAACCCGGCCGGCGGTCATGCTGACCCTGGTGATCTGGTCGGCGGTGGCGGTGGCGGCCTATTTCATTCAGAGCGCCCGGGAATTCTTCGTTCTGGGAGTGGTGGTGGGACTGGTCCTGGGCGGGTCTCAGGCCCTGAGCCGGTCCCTCTACGGCTCCATGATCCCGTCCCGGGCCAGCGCCGAGTTCTACGGCTTCTACACTCTCTTCAGCAAGTTCTCCTCCATCTGGGGGCCCTGGGTCTTCGCAGCCATCACCCTGATGGCCGGCAGCGCCAGGCCGGCCATCCTGTCGCTGGTGGCCTTCTTTCTGGTGGGACTGGTCCTGCTGGTCCTGGTGGACGAAGACAAGGCCCGCCGGGCCGGGCGGGAGGAGACGACCACGGATCACTGAGATCGGGGAACACTCTTCTCCAAGGCTTGCAGTATCCAAAGGAGCTTCGCATGCGCATTGCCATCGGCGGTATCGAGCACGAGAGCAGCAACTACTCCACGGTGGAGACGCCGCTGGAGGAGTTCTACGGCCACTCCCGCTCCAGCGGGGCCGAGGAGCTGCTGCAGCGGTCGGGTGAGGTCAACACCATCATCGACGGGTTCATCCGGGAGTTGCGGCGGCAGGAGGTGGAGAGGGTCCCGCTGGTCTGGCGCCATGCTCCTTCCGGAAAGCAGCCGAGCCGCGAGACCCACGAGGCCCTGAAGGAGACCCTGCTGGCGCCCTTGCGCAAGGCTCTCCCGGTGGACGGGGTGCTCCTGAGCGTGCACGGGGCCTATTCCGCCGAGGGGGTCGATGACGCCGACGGGGATATTCTGAAGAGTGTCCGCGAGTTGGTGGGCTCCGATTGTCCGATCATTGGGGTCCACGACCTCCATTGCAACATCGGCAAGACCATGGTGGACAACGCCACCGCCCTGATCGTGGAGGACACCTATCCCCACGTGGACATGGCCGAGCGGGGGGTGGAAGCGGCCGCCATGATGGTGCGGACGGTGCGGGGCGAGATCCGTCCCAGGCTGGGCTGGCGCTCCATCCCCCTCTTCTGGGCGGCGGCCAGGATGATCACCGCCGAGGAGCCCATGCGCCTGGTCATCGACCGCCTGCACGCCCTGGAGAGACAGCCCGGGGTGCTGACGGCCAGCGTGGGGGTCGGTTACCAGTGGGCCGACGTGAACTGCGCCGGGGCTTCCACCCTGGTCGTCACCGACAACGACCCGGCGGGAGCCCAGCAGAAGGCGGACGACCTGGCCCGCTGGATCTGGGACCGCAAGGAGACCTGGCAACGCGAGCCGCTTTCACCCGGCCAGGCTCTGGCTCGGGGCGAGGCCCTGGGGAAGTACCCCATTATCCTGGCCGACCAGGCCGACAATCCGGGCGGCGGCGCGCCCAGCGACAGCACCGAGATACTGCGCCTCTTCCTGCAGCGGCGCCTGCAGGACGCGGCCCTGCTCCATATCGTCGACCCGGAAACCGTCCAGACGGCTCTCCGCGCCGGTGTCGGGAACCGGGTCGAGGTGGAGGTGGGAGGGAAATCTCACCCGCTGGCGGGACTGCCGGTCCCCATGCGGGCTGAAGTGGTGGCGGCGAGCGACGGGCGTTTTGTCTATGACGGTCCCATGTTCGCCGGCCTGGAGGGCGACCACGGAGACTCGGTGCTGCTCAGGCAGGACGGGGTCTACGTGGCGGTCATCACCCTGGGCCACCAGCCCATGGACCTGGCCTTCAGCCGCGGGTTGGGACTGGATTGCGCCCGCATGCGCTACATTTGCGTGAAGTCCACCGGCCACTTCCGCAGCGGCTTCGAGCCCATCGCCGGCTCGATCTTCAACGTGGATGCCGGCAGCGTCTTCACCCAGGACTTCTCCAAGCTGCCCTTCAAGCGCCTGGGCCGAAAGATCTACCCCATGCAGCCCGATGCGACCTTCGAGATCTGAGGCCTATCCTTGATGGGGGTCTGGGCGTCAATCCGGAAAGATGCACCAAATTTGCTGCCCGAGGTCCAGCGCGACCGCGACGATTGACGTTGTGGTATCCAAGAGCTTGGCCTTCAGATCGATTTCAGGAATCGCTGCCACCACCAGAACAGCACGCACCCTGCAGTGCGTGGTTCCTGGCCCACAGATTGAGGGTTGCGCTTTCCGGCAAAAATGCCGTATTCTCTGGTCCGGTGGAGGTAGACGAATCGTACTTCGGTGGGAAACGCCGGAACATGCCGAAGTCCTAAAGGGCGGAACTGGATGGGCGGGGTCCAGTTGGAAAGACAGTAGTTGTTGGAGTTCGGGATCGCGGCACCCGACAGGTAGCAGCCAAGGTCGTTGGTGACCCCACAGCCGATACGCTTCAAGGCTTTGTTGCGGAGAATGTCGCTGGTGGAGCGAAGGTCTAAACCGACGATGCATGAGCCTATCAGGGTCTACTCAATCATGAGACAGTCAAGCATTCTGTCGCTGAGTACGTGCGAGGTCAGGCACACACCAACGGCATCGAGAGCTTCTGGTGCACCCTGAAGCGAGCCCACAAGGGCACCTTCCACCGGCTTTCACCCAGGCCTCTTCATCGCTACGTAGACGAGTTCTCCGGCCGTCACAACATGCGGGAGTTGGACACGCTCGACCAGATGGCGGCGATTGTCTCCCGCATGGACGGCGGGAGGCTCCGCTACTGGGACCTTGTCGGATGAGTGTGAAACTCCGCGACCGACTGTCCATTGATGTTGCCAACCTGAAGGAAGCAACTTCCGTTATCGTCAAACACCATTATCTGCATCGTGGCCGGACCATGGCGCAGATGCCTTACTGGATCACCCTGGACGGAACCCGTAAAGGGGTTCTCCTTTTCTCCCTCCCACGACTAAGCGTTACCTTTCAGGGCTATCGACCGATGAGCCTGATCGAGTTGGCCCGCTTGTGGATCAATCCCACTGTGCAGATCCAGCAAGTGCAAGACTCCAACGGCAGGGAACACGCCTTTCCGGTTGCAACCTGTAGCGTGGGGATGGCCTTGCGTCAGATCCGTCAGGACTGGCACGGCAAGTATCCGCACCTGCCGGATATAGACGCTTGTGTCTCGTGGGCCGACGATCAACACCACGAAGGCACCGTCTATAGAGCTGCCAATTTTGAAGAGGTAGGGAAGAGCGGTGGGGTACTACATGGGAATACGCGCAGGCCGAACGGCGGAAGAGATCAGTTACATGGTGACTACCGCCACATCAAAACAGCGTTCATTTACCGCTACAGGCGCTCGCTTTCCGAAGCGCACAAGTTGGAGGCTCGGATTGTATGGGGTGCGTCACGGCCTCGACTCTCTAGGCGCCAGCGTGTGAAGTTGGCAATGGACGGGCGTCAACCAACTCTTTCAGGTCTAGAGCTGGACTCTGCCCCAGTCGCGTCCCATGCTCCATGATGTAATTCCAGGAAATTTTGGGGTTGTTCAGTGTTATCCCGCGCTGGCCTATCGAAAGAAGACGCTTCAGGGTTTGAACACAAGCACCCAACCTGGAAAGTGCGCTGTGCGCACGCTCAACAATGTCCAGGTCTCCCTGTAGCCGGGCCTTGATGGGCTGTATCCATTCTGACAGGTCATCAGGGTGAAGGAAGTAGATGTCATCGAAGGCAAACCCGTAATCTGTCTGACGACCTTTTGCTGCTATGAGATATTGGACCTCCATTCGCTCCAGGTACTTGATCCCAATATCTCGTCCAGTGGTAAGGGATTGGGTGGTGGTGGTTTTGAGTTCAAACTGGTTCCCATTCACGTCTCTGGCATCAGGACCTGTGCGGCTGCTGGATCTCTTTAACTCCAGCAAACGGGCCAGTTCTGCCTCTCTGCTATCATCTTGAACCCGACGGCCACCTTGTATCATTGCAGGACTGCAGCAACCCCGACTATCACAGTCAAGAAGGCCCCATGCCCCGCAAACACAGTTCCCGTCCCAAGCCCCGCACCGTGGAAATCGTCCGATCCTCCTAACAGCCCTCCCGGAAAGAACTGAACGCCAATGCGCGGGTGTCGTCTACCTTCGACGAAGCCGTGAATGCCCTCACCCCAGTCCGTCAAGATTCGCTACATCGACCGCCCGAAGCGGACCGGTTGAAGCTGCGGTTTCGGCACGTCGCTACAAAATTTCCCTGAGAAACGCGCCGCCGGTTACTTCGCCACCCCTTCCGATTTAACCGATTACAGCCAGCCCTCCAGGTGGCGTGCGACGAATTCCCGGCCCCCCAGGCCGAATGCAATGGCCAGGGCCACCGCCACCGCGCCCAGGATCAGGCCGAAGGCCAGGTTGACGATTTCGTCCGCCAGACCCATATGCCGCAAGGCCATGGCCCCCGACAGCACCATGATGGCGATGCGGGCGCCCGGCGCCAGCAGGCGGGACTGGGCGGCTCCGGCCGCCAGTACCGTCCGGACATTCATCATGGCTCCTCCTTGGTTGGGGGCTTCGCGAACAGCCGGGTTTCCCGCTCGGGACTGCGGCACATTATCGCGCCCCCCGGCGGGACGAGCGGGTCAAAGTCCGCAACTGCCTTTCAAGCCGTTGGTAGCCGGCGTTCTCCGGGTAGTGCGCCAGGAGCTTCCGGCTGTGAGCCAGCGCCTTCCCGAACTCCCTCCGGTCCCGGTGAATGGTGGCCAGCGCGAACAGCAGATCCCGGTCATGAGGACGGGACCTCAGTGCTTGCTCCAGCACGCCTATCGCTTGGGCCGATTCTCCCAGGGAGTTGAGCGCCACCCCGTAGACGTAGGCGTGGCGGCTGTTGTCCGGCTCCAGCACGGCGGCTCGGGCCAGGTGGTCCAGGGCCGGCCGCCGCTGCCCGGTCCGGACCAGCAGCAGGCCCAGGGCGTGTTGCGCCGAAGCCGATCGGGGCACTGTTTTCAGCGCCTCCAGCAGCAGCTTCTTTCCTTCGCCTTCCCGGTCCATCTCCCGGTAGAGGTCCGCCAGATTCAGATAAGCCGGAATGAAGGCCGGCTCCAGGGCGATGGCCTGCCTGTAGGAAGCTTCGGCCCGTTCCAAGTCCCGCTGGTCCCGGTAGAGGTCCCCCAGGTTGAGGCGGCCGCCGGGATGGTCGGCATGGAGCCATTGCACCCCTTCGTACTCGCGGACGGCCGAGGCTCTGCGCCGGCGTTGCCGGGGTGAAAGCGCGGCCGGGGCAGGCCCGGCCAGGGAGCGGCCGGCCAGGGTGCGCACCAGCCGCACCGGATCCTCCAGGGCCGGCTGTAGCAGGGGCTCCCGCTGGTGGGGCGGCAACCATCCCAGGGCTTCGACTGCCGCCGCCCGCACCAGCGGGCTGGGATCCTTCGCCAGTTCCGCCAGCACCTCGACGGTGCTCCTTCCGGGATAGTTGTCCAGCAGCGAGACGGCGGTGGCCCGAACGATGTCAGGCTGGTGGGAAGCCTTGGCCAACTGGATGAGATCCGCCGCCAGGCCCGGGATTCCCTTGCGGGCTGCCGCAAAGGTCTCGCCGAAGTGCCGGTCTCCGGGGCCTGCCCCGTACCATCGCCGAAAGTGTCCCACCGACCACTGGGTGGATCGGTCTCCATGGCAATGGTTGCAGGCGTTGGGTGTCTCCAGGCTTGCCGTCAAGTCGGGGCGCGGGATTCGAAAGCTGTGGTCCCGCCGGGGATCCACCACCATGTAGGTCCGGGCCGGCATGTGGCACTCCACGCAACGGGCCCCGCGGGAGCCGGGCGGATGGTGGTGGTGCGAGCGGGAAGCGTAGGTCCCGGCGGCGTGGCAGCGGGTGCAGAGCGCATCCCCCTCCTGGCGGAGACGGGCGCTGTGGGCGTCGTGGCAGTCGGTGCAGACCACGCCTTCCCGGGCCATGCGGCTCTGCAGGAAGGACCCGTAGACATAGACCTCCTCCAGGATCTGGCCGTCGGGGTAGTAGAGGTCTTCTTCCAGCAGGCTCAAGTCGTGGGTGTTGAGCAGCGAGGCTCCATGGACGGAGTCCTCGCTGATGAGACCCCGCCTGGAGTGGCAGCGGGCGCACGTCTCCGCCTGTGTGTGGGCGGCCAGCGGAGGAGTGCGCCGCGGCTTGCCGTTGCTCTCGTCGCGGGTCCAGACGGCAGGCTCGGCCTCCTTCAACCGAATGGTCAAACCAAGGTCGAGGATATCCGGTCTGGGCTCCCCCCGGGCCCGGGCCCATTCCACGTGGGCGGCGCCCGGTCCGTGGCAGGCCTCGCAGGAAACGTCCACCTCGGTCCAGCGGGTCCGGTAGGTTTCGGCCGCCGGATCGAAGTTCTTGCGCAGACCGGTGGAGTGGCACTCGGCGCAGCCGCTGTTCCAGTTCTGGGAGACGCGGGTCCAGAAGCGGAGGTCGCCGGGTGCAACGCGCTCGCCGTCGTAGAGATGAAACCAGCGCTGGCCGCCCTCTTCCCGGGGACGGGAGTCCCAGCAGAGGGGCAGGCACTGCAGGCGCCCCCCGGGGAACTCCACCAGGTACTGCTGCAGGGGGTCCGCCCCGAAGGTGTACTTGACCTCGAACTCTTCGACCGCTCCCGAGGCCCCTTCGGTCGAGACCAGGAACTTGCCGTCCCGGCGGTAGAACCGGGAAGTGACTCCCAGGTGGGTCAGGGTGGCGTCCTCGAAATCCCCCAGAACGGTCTGGTCGTCGGCCGGGGCCATGGCCAGGTCATGGTGGGAGCCGACGTAAGCGGCGTATTCCTTCTGATGGCAGGGTTGGCAGGCCTTCCTGCCGGTGTAGCCGGCGGGAGCGAGATCTCCGGAAGGCCCCCGGCAGCCGGCGACCGCCAGCAAGGCCAGAGCGATGACGGCCGGCCCGGCGACGGAGAACGATATCCTGGCAGTTTGGACCGGCTTCGCGGCACCCGGCGCCGGGCATTGTTTCAAGTCAGCTCCGCCCCCGCCCCTTACGACGGTGCGGACCATACGAGGAAAACAAGAGATCGTCAAAAAGGCGAACCACGAATGAACACGAATAGACACGAAGACCGATGGACCTGCTTTGCTGCGACGCCGTCATGGGATGAAGACCCACCCGGGAGCGCGGGCGTCTCGCCCGCACAACACTGGCACAGCTTCACCCCTCTCCTCCACCCGGCTCGACCGGCAACGGCGTCAGGACTCTGCTTCGGCCGAGCCAGGCCGTTCCCAACGGCAGTGTGACCGGGTGCCACATCACGGGGAAACTGAGCGGCCACCCAACGCAGAGGATGCGGGCGGGACGCCCGCGCTCCCGGAGGGGCGCCTCCTCCCATCCTTCTTGCTCGGCGAGGAGGCACAGCCCCTGCCGATGCGGCAGTGCTGTTCCGCTTCGTGTCCCTTGGTCGTCCTTCGTGTGTCTTCGTGGATCACTTTTTTTCCGTTTGTTTCAGGCAAGCACCCCCCCTGCCCTGCCGAGCAGATCATCCGGGAGTGAAACAAGAGAAGTACATAGCCTATCAGGAACAAGATTTTTGAACATCGATGCACAGGATGGACAGGATTATCAGGATAAGAGGTTGGAGCACAGGACGCGGACTGGCTGAAAAAAGCGACCTAACTCCTTATCTGACTGTCACTTGACTGCCATCCACGGGTTTTTCTTCTCAGATTTGTTTCAGACAAGCACCACCCCTGCCCTGCCGGGCAGATCATCCGAGGGTGAAACACCCAATCGTCAATTAAGACGAACCACGAATGGACACGAAGACCGATGGACCTGCTTGCCTGCGACGCCGTCACGGGAGGAAGGCCCACCCGGGAGCGCGGGCGTCCCGCCCGCACAACACTGGCACAGCCTCACCCATCTCTCCCACCCGGCTCGACCGGCAACGGCGCCGCGATTCCGCTTCAGCCGAGCCCATGGGGTTCCCGGCGGCAGGGTGACCGGGTGCCACATCACGGGGAAACTGAGCGGCCACCCAACGCAGAGGATGCGGGCGAGACGCCCGCGCTCCCGGAGGGGCGCCTCCTCCCATCCTTCTTGCTCGGCGAGGAGGCACAGCCCCTGCCGATGCGGCAGTGCTGTTCCGCTTCGTGTCCCTTGGTCGTCCTTCGTGTGTCTTCGTGGATCACTTTTTTCCCGTTTGTTTCAGACAAGTCGGGCGGGCTCAGATCAACTCTTCGATGGGCAGGCCGCTCTCTCCGCCGATGGAGTTGGCGATCTTGACGGGCCTCTGAATGGGGGTCATGTATTCCTTGGTCCAGTCGATCCCCAGCGCCTTGTAGACGGTGGCGAACAGGTCTCCGATGGTCACCATGCGGTCCGCCACGCGCGCTCCGCGTTCATCGCTGGCGCCGACCACCTGCCCGCCTCGAATCCCCCCGCCGCCCAGCACCATCGACCAGCAGTGGGGCCAGTGGTCGCGGCCGCCCCGGGGATTGACGTGGGGAGTTCTGCCGAATTCGCCCATGGCCACCACCAGAGTCGATTCCAGCAGCCCCCGCTGGTCCAGGTCCTTCATCAGGGCGGAGAGCGCCTGATCGAAGGGAGGGGCCAGCAGATCCCGATTGTACTTGTCGTTCTCCACGTGGCAGAGGTCCCACTCGGTCATGTCGTATCCGGCGGCCGTGGCGAAGCGGCAGCCCCCTTCGATCAGCCGCCGGGCCAGCAGCACGCTCTGGCCGAAACGGTGCCGGCCGTATTCGTCCCGGGTCTTCTCCGATTCCTGGGAGAGGTCGAAGGCCCGTCGGACCTGAGGGGAAGCGAGGATGGTCAGGGCCTGCTGCCTGAAGTCGTCCAGGGCCGCAAACTCGGCCTGTCGCTCCTGGCGGCGATAGAGGCGATCCACCACCTCCAGGAAGGAGCGGCGCTGGGACACCCGGTCCATGCCGATCTCCTTGGGAAGCACCAGGTCGGGAACCTGAAAGTCTTCCCGGGCGGGATCGGGGACCACCATGGGCTGGTAGCGGGCGCCGATGAAACCCGCCTTGAAGTAGTTCAGGTAGGGGCGATCGATGGGTGGCGCGATCACGTAAGGGGGCATGTTGCGGCGGGGGTCGAGCTCCCTGGCGATGATGGAGCCCAGGCTGGGAGACTCCAGGGCCGAGTTGGGACGGTGTCCGGTGATCGCGTAGTAGGTGGCCTGCTGGTGGTCGATCTCCTCGGTAACCATCGAGCGGATGATGGCCAGCTTGTCCATCTGGCGGGCTACCCGGGGCAGCAGCTCGGAGATCCGGATGCCGGGGACGTTGGTCGAAATGGGCGCAAAGGCGCTGTTGGGCTTGGGATCGAAGGTGTCGACCTGGCTGGGGCCGCCCTCCAGCCACAGCAGGATGCAGGCCTGGGCCCTGGCGGCCGGCTTCACGGGGGAGCCGGAGTCGGCCATCAGGTGCTTGAGCTGCAGGTAGCGGCTCAGGCTGAGCCCGAAAAGACCCAATGAGCCCGCGCGCAGGAAGCCCCTGCGAGTGAGGTGGATCCCGTTCAAATGGGGATTAGAGGTCGATGTCACTATCGCCTTCCGCGGGCGGGCTGTCTCTATCCTGCTTCTTCTTCAGCCACGACCCCATGCCGGCGCCGATGGCCAGGCCCAGCGCCACGCCAGTCCCGATTGCGTCCAGGGCGGCGCCAATGGCCACGCCAAGAACGAGGCCGAGCCCTGCGTAGTGAGCGATCGGATCAATGGCTTTGCGCTTGCTGGACATGGTGTCTATTCTAGTGATTATAGGCGAATTCGCGGGAGGCGATCACCCCCCAGAGAAGATCCTCCAGAGCCTGCTTTCGGGAAGGCCGGGTCCCGACCATGCGCACCAGTTGTCCGGTTTCCTCCGGCGTGGGGAACCGCGACAGGGCGGCCAGGTAGAATTCCTCCACGATCGCCCCGTCGGTAGCCGCCGACCCCAGCAGGCGGTCGATTCGCCCTCCCTTTTCCGACAGCTTGCCGGTATAGGCCGGACCGGCCAGCATGTGGAGGGCCTGGGCCAGGCTGGCGCCGCCCTTGCGTTCCGGCACCGCCGTGCGGCTGGGCCGCCCGTAGATATCCAGAAACCGCGACGGGTGGAGGTCGGGATGCACGATGTTCATGGCTCGCGTGCCGTCGGGCTGGCGGCCGCCGTAATCCCGCTCGTCCTTTCCCTCGAAGACCTCGGGGACGCCGGTGACCTGGCAGATCATGTCCAGCAGGATCTCCGCGTCCAGGCTGCGGGGCAGAGCGCGGGAGTAGTTGACGCCGTCTCCCCGGTTGGCGTGGCTGGGCCGGCCGGAGCGCTGGTAGGTGTTGGACTGCACGATCAGACGGATCAAGCCCCTCAGGTCGTAGCCGCTGGAGCGAAAATGGCGAGCCAGCTTTCGCAACAGCTCGGGATGGCTGGGCGGGTTGGCGAGGCGAAAGTCGTCCACCGGATCGACGATCCCGCGCCCGAAGAAATAGCTCCAGAATCGGTTCACCACGGCCTCTTCGAAGAGAAACTCCTCCGATGAGGTGAACCAGTCGGCCAGCCTCGGCCGGGGGTCTGTCCTTTCCTCGACCGGGAGAGGCCGGCCATCGGGATAGACGGCCTCCACTTCCCGCCTGGTGCGGGGATGGAGCAGCCGGCCGTCGGCTCCGAACTCCTCGTGCCCGATGGGATCATCCACGGCCGCCATGGTGGTCCAGAAGTAGGTCAGGTTCTTGAAGAACCCCGTCAGGCCCCAGAACTGGTCCTGGGTCCAGGAGTCGAAGGGATGGTCGTGACACTGGGCGCAGTCCAGTCGCCGGCCCAGGAACACCCGGGCCTGCTCGGTCATGACGTCCTGAGGGAGGCGAATCTCGTCGGCGCCCCAGAGATGGCGAGTGGGGCCGTCGTATCCCTGGCCGGCCATGCGCTCGCGGGCCACCTGGTCGAAGGGCTTGTTGCGGGCAATGGAGTCCCGGATCCACTCCCAGTAGATCTTGACCTTTTCCCGGCCGCCCTGCTCGTGGGAGACCCGGAACAGGTCGGCCAGGCGGAAGGTCCAGTAGTCGATATGCTCGGGAGAGTTGAGCAGGGTCGTGATCAGGCGGTCCCGCTTGCGCGGATGGCGGCTGTCCAGAAACTCCCGCACCCGCCGGGGCGGGGGCAGGGTTCCCGTCAGGTCCAGGCAGACCCGCCTCAGGAACTCCGGGTCGCTGGAGCGTTCCGAGGGCGGGATGCTGAGGCGCCGCAGCTTTTTCCAGACCTCCCGGTCGATGAAGTTCCGGGGGGTCTCCCGGGGAAAGTCGGTCAGGATCCGGCTCACCACACCCAGGGAGACGCGGGTCGCCTGGCGCGGCGCCTGCACCAGGACGGTGGCCTCGCCCGGCTCCCGCGCCCGGATCAGGCCGTCTTCGTCCACCTCGACCACCGCTTCGGCGGTGGGTTGGTAGCGCACCCGGCGGGTGAAATCCTCTCGGCTGCCGTCGGAGAGCCAGGCGGTGACCACCAGTTGCTGGCTCCCCTCCGGCTCCAGCACCATCTGCCGGGGCAGGACTTCCAGGCGGACGATCTCGGGGGCGGCGTTTCCATAGGGCGCTCCCCGGCCGATCCATTGAAGCAGGGCCCGATAGTCGGGACCGTCCGGGTCCAGCCGCCGGCCGCCCCCGTGGGGCGCCTGCAGGGTCGGCTTCAACAGGAGCAGGCTCTTCTCGGGTGCCTCCGGCGAAATTCGGGGAGTTTCGGGACCGGCCGACTCCCGGCTGTAGATCTGGAAGGTTCCGCCCCGCACGATCCAGCGGTGATCCTCCCGGGGATTGCCGGCCTGGCTGGAGAGCTTGAACCCGCCGCGGCCCTTGACGCTGCCGTGGCAATGGCTGTCGTTGCAGCCCTGCCGGGTGAGGATTCCCTCCAGGTCCAGGGCGAAGCTTGGGGTGCGGGTGCCGGCCGACGCCTGGACGGTGATGGTGCTCTCGGCTGAGAAGCCGCCGAATTCGGCGGTCAAGCGAGCCTCGCCGCCGGCCAGGGCGACCACCTGCCCCCGGCCATCCACCCGGGCCGGCCGGCGATCCGACAGGGAGAAACGGGCCTGCCTGGAGAGGTCCCGCTCCACCCCGTTGCTGTAGGCGCCGGTGAGCAGGAACTGCTGGGAGGCTCCCCTGCCTGGCAGGGTGACGGCCCGGGGTTGAAGGCTGAGAGACAGAAGTTTGGGGGCGGCCCCCCTTGCGGCGCCTGCTGGCGCCTGGGAAGCGTCTCTTGCGTCCTTCTCCGCATGGCCGGGCTGTCCGGCCGCCAGCACCAGTGCGAGCAAGGTCAGCCGGAGGGCCGTCCGAGCGCCGCGGTGGTCTCGATTGGGGTGGCGGGAAGCATTCATCGGATTGTATGGGCCAATGGGCGGCCCATCCTCCGGCTGGCCGGGCCGGGTTACGGCGTCTCCGGATGCGGGCCCGTTCAAGGCGAAGTGGCGGCCGTCTGACGGCCCATTCCTTTCAGCACCATCAAGTACACCTTCCCCACGGGCAGAAGCGACCCCATTTTCCCCGAGACCACGGGGCGGGCCCGGATGCGAAGGACACGGGGCATGCGGGTGGCCGGAGCGTCTTCAGCGGCCACGATCATGACCGAGGTGGCGCCCTGTTGCGGCCTGTAGCGCGCCTTGGGGCCGTCATCCAGGTTGGGAGGCGTCTCCGGCCGGTAGTCGGTGCCGGGAAGGGCCTGCACACCCGGGGGAAGCCCTTCGACCTGGAGGAGGATCTGCCCGGCAAACCCTTCCTCCTGCCCGGTGGCGACGGTCAGCTTGCCGGCTTCTCCCGGAACCAGGTTGAGCCGGTCCTCCTGGACCTTGAGCTCTCCGGCGTGGGGAATCTGGGGCCGCGCCAGCAGGCGGTAGCGGAAGTCGGAAGCCCCGTTCCTCTGGGTGGTGTCGCGGACCCGTAGCCTATAGGTTCCTCCCCGCAGGAAGGTATGGATCGTCTTGGGCTCGATGGTCTTGCTGTAGGAGAGGGCCTGGCGGACCACTCGCCGGTAGACGTTGCTCAGCACCACCTGGCCGGCTTCATCCACAACGGCCCAGCGAGGATTGAAGTCGGGCAGGGTCGCTTCGGGGGTCTCCAGCTCGAAGCTGAGCTTCTGGCCGGGGCGGACCCGGAAAGAGATCAGCCTGTCCAGGTCGCCCGGTTGGTCGATGGCGCCCTCCACCAGGAAAGGAAGCGTGGCCACCGCCGCCGGGGCGCCGTGGTCGTTGGGTTCCTGCTCCCGGATGATCGAGTAGGCGGTCGTCCCGGCGGAACCGTTGGCTTCCTCCGGTGAGGGTGCGCCGTTTCCGGCGGAGGCTGCTCCGACGCCGTTGTGGGCCTCCACCCTCCTGGCCAGGATTCGCCGGATGTGATCTGGACGGATGGGTCGGGAGAAGCTTCTTTCCCGCCAGGCTTCGGGTCCGGAGCCGTTGGAGGTGGCCGGGCGCCGTTGCGGGACCTCCGGACCGTTGGGGGTGACCCGGAGCTGGTAGCTGAACTCGTCGCTGCCCAGGTTGTAGAAGGACCCCACCTCCAGCAGGTAGAGGCCGGTTTGCGCGACCCGGGTTTCAATGAGCGGGTTGGGCCGGGGATTGTCCTTGGACTTGTCGTCGTAGGCCAGCCGATGGAGGCGGCTCTCCTCGAACCAGCTCCCCAGGGGCCGGTAGAGCGTCAGCACCGAGTCGAAGCCGGCCCGGTAGCCGGCGCGTCCGCCCATGGATGTTCCGGACGGGTTGGAGATCAGCTCGAACCGGAGGTGCTGTCCCTCTTCGGCCTGCACGGCGTAGAGGTCCCTCTCTCCGGGCCGGCTGATGACGCCCTCGACGGCGCAGGGGAAGTAGATCGCTTGGGCTCTGGACACTTGGCCCGAGGACGGTTTGCTTTCGGCCACCGAAGGGAGGTCGTGAACCAGGAACGCCAGCGGCCCCGAAACACCCTGCGGCGAGACCACCCTCAACCGGTAGCGGCCCGTCCCGGCCGACGGGTCGATCCGCAGTTTCAGGGTTAGCATCTGTGCCTGGGGCGATTCTTCCGACGGCTCGACCGCATCTTCGGGCGCCAGTTCTTCGACGCGCTCGACGGTGGCGGTGACGCCCTCCCGGTCGAACTGCACGGCATAGGCTCCCTGGAGAGACCGGCCCCTCAGGGTGACCGCCAGCCGGGCGCCCTTCTTCCCGCCCAGGGGCGCCATCGAGAGGGCTTGCGGTTCCGATGCCTCGGACGTCGCAGGGAGCAGCAAGGCCGTCGCGGCCAGGATCAGAATTCGCCGGGCTGGGAGGATCATGTTTCCGGGGCCTGCAAGGCTCAATTCCCGGATTCATTATGCCTCAAGCGGATTCGGCGATCAAAGCGACAGGGATGGCGCATGCCTGCCCGCTGGCCTCCGAGCGACAGAAAGTGGTATGGTTTCCGCGCATATTTTCAGTGCCGAGAGCGGCGATTCAGCGCGAGGTCCGCGATGGACGGTTGGGCAACAACCTGGTGGTTCTGGGTGCTGTTGGGACTCGCGCTCCTGTTTCTGGAACTGGTCACGCCCACCGGCTTCTACCTCCTGTTCTTCGGTGTGGCGGCCGTCCTGGTGGGCCTGCTGGCCGCCGTGGGTCTGGACGGGCCGGCCTGGCTGCAATGGCTCCTCTTTTCCCTGCTCTCCATCGGAAGTCTGCTGTTGCTGCGGGGGCGCTTGCAGGAAAGAATGCGGCGGGTCGCACCCGCTCAGCCGGACAACGACCTGGTGGGCGCGACTGCCCAGGCTCTGGAAAACATCGCCGTGGACGGACATGGACAGGTCGAGTTGCGAGGGACTTCCTGGAGGGCCAGGAACGTGGGCTCGGAGCCGGTCGCCCGGTCGGAGAGCTGCCGGGTCGACCGGGTCGAGGGCGTGGTGTTGTGGGTTCGCAAACCCTACTCTTTTGAACGGGTGAATGGAGGGAAAAGCTAATGGATGCAGGGTTTATCGTACTTGTCTTGCTGGCGCTGCTGGTGCTGTTCATTCTGGCCAAGACGGCCGTGGTGGTCCCGCAGCAGAGCGCCTATATCGTGGAGCGGCTGGGGCGCTACAGCGGCACGCTCAACGCGGGGTTTCACATTCTCATCCCCTTTCTGGACGTCATCCGCTACCGGCACTCCCTGAAGGAGGTCGCCATCGACATCGCCGAGCAGATCTGCATCACCCGAGACAACGTGCAGGTCTCGGTGGATGGCGTGCTCTACCTCAAGGTGCTCAATGCCGAGCGAGCTTCCTACGGCATCACCAACTTCGTCTTCGCCATCTCCCAACTGGCTCAGACCACCCTGCGCAGCGAAGTGGGCAAGATTGAGCTGGACCGCACCTTCGAAGAGCGGACCAACATCAACACCGCGGTGGTGAGCGAGCTGGACAAGGCCTCCGACCCCTGGGGGGTGAAGGTCCTGCGCTACGAAATCAAGAACATCAAGCCCCCGAGGGACGTGCTGGATGCCATGGAAAAGCAGATGCGGGCCGAACGGGAAAAGCGGGCCGTCATTCTGAACTCCGAGGGCATTCGGGACGCGGCCATCAACGAGGCCGAGGGCAGGAAGCAGGAAGTCATCAAGAACTCGGAAGCCAAGCGCACCCAGCAGATCAACGAAGCCGAAGGAGAAGCCGCCGCCATTCGCAGCGTGGCCGGCGCCACCGCCGAAGGGATCGTCAAGGTGGCCGGGGCCATTCAGAGCCCCGGCGGAGAACAGGCCCTCCAACTGCGGGTGGCCGAGCAGTACATCGCCGAGTTCGGCAAGCTGGCCCAGGAAGGAAACAGCCTCATCCTGCCGGCGTCGGTGAGCGACGTGGGCTCCATGGTGGCCATGGCCATGAACGTCATCAAGCAGGGCGGCTCCACCGGTGCTTCGCCCTCCAGGGGCAGGTAAGCGGAACGGCTCTGCCGCATCGGCAGGGCTGCGGCCCGGCAAGCCGGCTCGGGCCCCCTTGAGGAGCAAGAGTGATGGGAGAGGCGCCAACCCGGGAACGCGGGCGTCCCGCCCGCATGCACTCCCGTTGCGCTCCGCTCAGTTTCCCTTGAATTACTCCCCCATTGAAGAGAAGTCAGCCTCGCTCATGCTCACTCCCCGGGGCCGTCCCTCACTCCATCCGCCGGATCCACTCGCGGATCAGTTCGACGGCCTGGCGGTCGACCAGCGAGGTGGCCAGTTGAGGCATCTTGCCCCGGCCGCGTGTGGCCATTCGGTGGAGCAGGACGGAGCGGCCCGGATCGCCGGGAGCCACCAGGCGGGCGTCGGGAATGTCGAATTTGTGGTGCAGGGGTTCCAGGTCCAGCATCTTCATGTCTTGCAGGCTCTTGCTGAACTCCAGTGAGATCTGGGAGTTGCCTCCCCCGGCCTGCACATGGCACTGGGCGCAGTTGGAGTGCAGGTAGGAGCGGGCCCGGACCTGCAGGGGCGCCCGCGGGTCGTAGGGGTCGACCAGGCGGGGGAAGGCCGCCGACCAGTGAAAGGGCAGCTCCGCCGGCAGCACGGCTCCATCATCGGAGCCGGCGGCCGTGATTTCCTCCACTCGAGAGTCCAGCCGGTAGCGGTTGACCCCGCTTTCTTGCAACGCCTTCCGCAGGAATTGCTTGTCCTCGTCCGACCAGGCCGGTTTCAACACCCCCAGGTAGTGCAGGGCCTCCAACTGGTTGGCTGTGACCCCTCCATAGTCGTATTGCTTGTTCATCTGGAGCGTCGAGAGCCCCAGGACGAAGTTGGCGGCCCGGCTGTGGCAGACCATGCACTCGCTCCGGCTGGGAAAGCGCCAGCCAAGACGGTGCTTCCCTCCGTCTGCCAGGCCGATCTCGACCGAGGCATCCCGTCCTTCGCTTCCGACCAGGTGGGCTTCGGTCTGTTCCCGGTTCCAGGCATAGGAATATCCGACCCATTCGCCTTGCTGCCGGGTCAGCAACCGGGTCTCAATCCAGCGCCGACCACCGGCGCTGCTGTCTTGCGTGTCGTATCCGAAAGATTTGACCAGGACGGTCCGGTCCGGGAAGTTCCAGCCTGCGTTGGAGGTCATGTCTGTGCCGGCCTGGCTCCGGCCTTCGTCCTGACCCGAAGCCGGCGGCAGGTAGAGGAACCGTTCCTTGAAGGCGCCGTCCGACCACAGGGGAGCATTCACCGAGTAGGGGATCATGCCGGGCGTCAAGCGGTGGCCTGCGACCGAGGCAAACAACCCGGTCCGGCTCAGGAGCCGGGGGAAGCGTTCGCTGCTGTCGGGCGCGTCGTTGACTTCCAGGGAGTAGAAGCCTCCCTTTCCCTTGTCCCGGTAGTCGAGCACCAGCAGGTTGCCGTCGGCGTCCACCTCGAAGGCGACGATAGCCAGGGAGGTGTCGGCCAGCTCCTTGTGCCAGACGACTTTCCGGCCCTCCACCCTGGCGCCCCAGATCTTGCCTGTGGAATGGTCGCCGTAGATGTAGGCTCCCCGCAACTCCGGGAACCGGGAGCCGTGGTAGACCAGGCCGCCGGTCATGGAGCGGGCTTCGGAGTGAGGGTGCTCCAGCAGGGGCCTGGAGACCGGGGTCGGTCCCAGCTCCCGGTTGGCGTAGAAGATGTGGCTGCCCTCGTAGACGCTCCAGCCGTAATTGGCTCCACGTTCCACCAGGTAGACCTGTTCCCAGAGGTCCTGTCCGTTGTTGCCCACCCAGAGATGCCCGGTCCCGGGGTCCACCGACATGCGCCAGGGGTTGCGGAACCCGTAGGCCCAGGTTTCGGGGCGGGCTTCCTCCATGTCGACGAACGGATTGTCCGGAGGCACCGAGTAGAGGCGTCCCGAGTCCGGACGGTCCACGTCGATCCGAAGCACTTTGGAGAGCAGATGGTCGAGTCCCTGTCCCTTGAGATTGGTGTCGGAATCGCTGGTCCCGTCGCCGGAGGTGACGTACATCAGCCCCTCGGGACTGAAGGCGACGGCGGCGCCGTCATGCCCGTTGGACTCCCACTCGATGATCACCTGGGCCGAGTCGGAGTGGAAGCGGTAGGGCGGGGCGCGGTCCACCCGATAGCGGGTAATGCGAACGCGCTTGTCGCCGTCCGCGACCCGGTCGTTGCTGCCGATGAAGAGATAGCCGTTCTCCTTGTAGTCGGGATGGAAGGCGATGCTATAGGCCAGGGACTTCCCGAAGTGGTGCAGGACCTCGTAGGCGCTGCCGGCAGGATCCCCGATGGTCCGGCACAGGCGCGGCTCCGCCTTCCCGGGGTCCTGGTCGATGAACCACAAGCTTCGGCTTCCCGGCTCTTTCACCGCCACCACCGGGTTGGTCAGCGAGAGCCTGGGAAAGGTCCGCACCACCCGGTAGGGAGGGGGTGGGTCGGGGGCGCCGACCACCCGCGAGGGAACGGTCGGCCATCGGCTCTTGAGTTTCTGAAGGGTGTTGGGTTTATTTCGGTCGGTTCGTGCCGAACCCGGGCGCAAGGCGGCCAGCAGGACGAGCAGACCCAAGGGCAGGCAGAGCCAGATCATTCCCGCTCGACGGGCGGGCGTGGCGTGGAGTTGCAGTCGCATTTCCGGCCGGTCTGGGTCAGACCCGGATGCGGTCGCTGGACCGCGGGTCCCGGGTCAGGGTCCCACTGTGAAAGGTTCCCTGCATGCAGCGGTCCCGCCAGGCCCTGGAGGCGTCGTAAAGCTCGACTTCGGTGTCGATGGGGTTGATCAGGACCGCCGGGCGGTGGGGCCGGGCCCGGTCGACCACCAGTCCCTCGGCATCCACCACGAAGCTGGGCCAGGCATGGCGCCGGGTGCCGTTGTTGGCGCTGACCGCAAAGTAGTTGCTGGCCGCCGCAGCCTGGATGGTGGTCGAAACCCAGATCTTGTAGTTGTGGTAGCTCTCCAGACTGCCTCCGGCGTTGTGAAAGGAGACCAGCATGAGCTGAACCCCGAGGCGCTTGTACTGGCGAAACAGCTCGGGGTAGCGGAAGTCGTGGCAGATCAGCAGTCCGCAGGTCACGTCTCGCACCCGGAAGGTCACGAAGGCCTGACCGGGGCTGTAGTGGTGAAGGTCGCCGTCGTCGTCGTGGTCTCCGGTGCAGAACATCTTGTCGTAGCGGTTGACCAGGCGCCCCCGGTCGCTCACCACGTAGAGCGAGTTGTGGGGCTTGTGGCGGCCCGACAGGGGATGGTTGGACCCGACCACCACCCACAGGCCCAGCTCTCCGGCCAGCTCCATGATCTCTTCCATGGCGGCCGCAACCGCTTTCCAGTCCATCTCCCGGACGGACTTCAACTCGCTGCCCAGGTAGCCGGTCAGGCAGGCCTCGGAGAAGTGAACCAGGTGCGCTCCCCCGGACTTGGCCCGCTTCATCTGGCGGGTGATGGAGCGGAGGTTCCTTGCGACCTGTGTCCGGATTTCAAACTGGCAGGTGGCCAGGGTCAGTTGAGCCATGTCGAACTCCTTGAAGGTTGGGTCCTTGGTTCGGTGGCCGCCGTTTCGGTTGTCGGCCTGCCTTGAATGGCCGAAATGCCCGCAGCGATCGGTCCCGCGATCAGCGCGGCCAGCGCTGCGCCGGACCGGGCAGTTCCGGAAAGGGCGCGTGCGGTTCCGCCTGGTACCAGTAGGCCACCGAGGCGATGTCATCGGCCAGCGGCTGGTACTTCCCGTTCGGCCACCAGCCCAGCGCCTGGATGGTCACCCGCAAGTCCTGCTGAAAGCAGATCGGGTCCCGGATGTGCCAGCGGTAGAGGCTCCACTTGGGCGGGCCGTCTTCCCCGGGATGCTCGAGCACGTTGCCGGCGTAGGCCGTGGAATAGGTCTCGGGGAAGCCGAAGCTTCCGCAGAAGTAGTCCTCGGTCCCGGTGCCGCAGATGGTGGGGAACTCCCTGTCCCCGTCGATGAAGAACTTGATCTCCCCCTCGCCGAACCAGCCGTCTGAAAGCTGCGTCCAGGCCAGGAAGGTGCCGGCGTATTTGCCTTGCCCCCGGACCTGGTCCAGGATGACGTATTCGGGATGGGCGCGGTCGGTGACGGCCCGCCGCCACTGGGCGTGCAGATAGCCGGTCCCGTCGGGGACCTCGGTCTCGGCGTAGGTGATCTGGTAGGTGAGAAGCCCCAGCTCTTGCTGGTCTTCGTTGGTGAAGCTGATTCTGGCCCGGCGGCGGAAGGGCATGGGCCAATAGCAGTTGAAGGCCGACTTGGGGTTGACGGTCACGGCCAGGGAGTTGACCCGGGCGAACCGGTTGTGGCCCACGGCGAAGAAGTCGGAGACGGGAGTCTCGATGGAGGGAGTCTCCTCCCCGTCCCAGTAGAAGCGCAGGACGTGGGAGCGTCCCTTGGCGGGGTCGGCCACCAGCCAGATGTGCTGGATCAGGCCGGGCCCTTCGACGTCCATCAGGGTCAGGGTCTCACCCGGTTTCACCTTGTAGAAGGGGCTGACCTTCCATCCCTGGCCCAGCTCGCTGGCCGCTTCGCTGAAGGGCAGCCTTGCCGGATCGGGCGCCGCCATCCCGCCCCGCCCCTTCTCTCCCCCGGGATTCTCCGGGGATACCGAACGGGTGCGCGCCCGGCTCGGCAGCGGCAGTCCCCCCAGTCCCAAGCCAAGTTGTTCCAGTGCATCCATGGGATTGTTTCTTCCGGTTCCGGCCGGATCCGACGAGCGGCGATGGGTTGCAAGCCCGCCCGGGCAGCGTCGGTTTCGCGAACCGACCCTCGACCGAATCGGTCACCGCTTCGTATCCTCTGAAGTGCTGCCGTAGGGGTTTTGCTTCACGATATCCAGCACCTCCTCGGGTGTCCGGGCCTGGTTCAGGAGGTCCATGCGGACGGCTTCCTCCTTCCGCAGCGCCCGAACGTTGTTCAAGACGTCTTCCAGCCGGTCGGCGGGAAACTTGCAGGCGCCGTTTTCGTCCATGTGGATGATTTCCCCCGGAGCAACGTCCATGCCGGCCACCGAAACCGGCACGTTGATGGCGCGAAAGGCCATGTGTCCGTGTCCGGGCGTGGTTCCGCTGAGCAGGTACTGGAACTTCATGGGGCGGATCTCGTCAATGTCGCGGGAAGGTCCGTTGGAGATGGCCCCCACGCAGCCGACCGCCTTGAGAACGGTGGTCAGGACGCCGCCGGCCAGCCCCACCTTGCCGGCAATTTCCGGAGGGAACTTCTGCTGAAAGGCCAGGATGGTGGGTTTTCTGGACTTGCCCAGGGCTTCCACCAGGTCGGCCAGACTCAGGCAGTCGTAGCTGGGGTCGGGCAACCCGTGGACGCAGGTGACCGCGTAGCCGACGATTGGGCCCAGCTCCGGAAACATGCAGCGGATGGACTGATCCGTGTACCAGTTCTCGGACCAGGGATTGTAGAGTCCCAGGCAGAGGGGATGGCCGGGATAGGTCGCCACCACGTTGGTGATGGATGGAGTATCGAACTTGCGCAACTCTTCAATCAGCTCCAGATCGGTTGGACGGGCCACGGGTTTCCTCCTGAGTTGATTTGTCTTGATGAGTTTTACCGGGATCAGCCGCTCTCAGGCCGACGAGTGCACGCCCACCCGGTTCCCCTCGCTGTCTTCTGTCTCTCAACCTCTGCCGATATAGGGCATCCGGGTGGCCATCACGGTCATGAACTGCACGTTGGCGTCCAGCGGCAGCTCGGCGATGTAGAGCACGGCCCGGGCCACGTGGTCGGCATCCATGGTGGGCTCCACCACCACGGCCCCGTGGGCCTGGAGCGCGCCGTCCCTGGACTTGGCCGTCATGGGCGTGGCGGCGTTGCCGATGTCGATCTGGCTGCAGGCGATATCGTACTTGCGCCCGTCCAGCGAGGTGGAGCGGGTCAGACCGGTGATGGCGTGCTTGGTGGCCGTGTAGGGAGCCGAGTTGGGTCGAGGCACGTGGGCCGAGACGGAGCCGTTGTTGATGATGCGCCCGCCCCGCGGCCTCTGGCTCTTCATGATTTCAAAAGCCTGCTGAGTGCAGAGGAAGGAGCCGGTCAGGTTGGTGTCCACCACCGCCTGCCACTCTTCCACGCTCAGGTCCTCCAGGAGTTTCGGAGAGGCTCCGATTCCCGCGTTGTTGAAGAGCAGGTCGAGCCGGCCGAACTCCTCACGGCACCGGTCGAACAGGGCGCGGACAGAGGCCGGCGACCCCACGTCGGCAGGCGCCACCAGGGTCCGATCGCCCGAGGAACCGGCCTGGGCCGCCAACTCCTCCAGCGGTTCCCGTCGGCGGCCGGCCAGAACCACCCGGTAACCCGCCTCCAACAGGCGCAATGAGGCGGCTTTGCCGATCCCGGTTCCGGCTCCGGTCACAATGGCCACCTTCCCCTGTTCCGTCATGGGTCCTCCTCCCGGGTCATATGAGTCTCAGGCCGCCCCCGCCGAGCGCCGGAATCCGAATCCTACCACGAACGGCCGCTCACAGGAGCGTGTTGCGGCTCCGAGGGGTGTGTAGCCGCACAGTCCAACCGGAAGCCCTTGCAAATTTCCGAGATTTCTGGTCCATTGGGATCCGCCATGAACTTCGTTCTCTTCGGTCCTTCCCATCTGCTGACCATGGCCGTGGTGCTGGGGGTCAGCGTGCTGCTGCCCCTGTGGGTGCGCCGCCACTGCTCCGAGCGCGGCGGCATCCAGGTGGCGGTGGGGTTGGGCCTCTTCGTGGTGGTTCACGAAATCGTCAAGGCCTGGATACGGGTGGCGGTCTACGATCACCGCTTCGCCGAGGTGCTGCCGTTTCACTTGTGCAGCACCGCCATCATGGCCACCGCGGTGCTGATGTTGTCACGGAACCGGCTGGCCTACGAGCTGACCTACTTCTGGGGATTCAGCGGAACGCTGCAGGCCATCCTCACTCCCGACCTGGAGGAGCCCTTTCCCCATCCCCTCTACCTGAGCTATTTCTTCACCCATGGACTCATCATCCTGGGAGCGCTCTACGCCACCCTGGTCTTTCGATTTCGACCGTTTCCACGCTCGCTGGTTCGGGTCTACGTAATCACGGCCCTCTACTGCTTTGTCCTGATCTTCCCGCTCAACTTCCTGATCGACACCAACTACGTCTATATGCGCTTCAAGCCGGCCGGAGCCAGCCTGCTGGACTACCTGGGCCCGTGGCCCTGGTACCTGCTGTCGGTGGCGGGGCTGGCCTGGATCTTCTTCGCGTTGGCCTACGCGCCCTTCTACCTGATGGACCGGGTCGCCGGGAGGCGGGGGACACCGGAAAGGAGTTGAGACAGGAGAGGGTTGGGGGGCTGGCTGTCGGAGGTCCGCCTACTCGGTGCGGGAGGCCGGGCTGCGGAGGAGTCTCAGGCCGTTGAAGATCACCACCAGGGTTGCGCCCATATCGGCCGCGACCGCCAGCCACAAGGTCGCCAGGTTCTGGGCCGCCAATCCCAGGAAGAGCAACTTGAAGCCGAGGGCGATGGCGACGTTTTGGCGGATGACGCGCAGGCAGAAGCGCCCGGTCCGGATGAGATCCGGCAACAGCTCCAGACGGGGTGACATCAGCACGACCTGAGCCGACTCCAGGGCGATGTCCGCCCCGCCGCCTCCCACCCCGACTCCGAGCGAGGCGGCGACGAGGGCTTCGGCGTCGTTGACGCCGTCGCCGACCATGGCCGTGCGCCCGTGCCTCTTCTCGAGTTCTCCAATGGCGGCGCGCTTGTCCTCCGGCAGGAGGGGGCCCTGGGCCTCGTCAATCCCCACCTCCTGGCGGACCGCTTCGACCGCGGAGTGATGATCGCCGCTCAGGATGGCGGTATGAGCGATTCCGAGTTCGCGCAACTCCGCCACCGCGCGGCGCGCCTCCGGGCGGACCGGATCCTGGAGCCGCACAAGAGCCCACGGCGTCTCGCCTTCTCCGCAGATCACGACGGTGCCGGCCTGCGACGCCAGCAAGGCCTGCGCTTCCGGACCCAGGTCCGCGCCGGCGTGATCGAGCATGCGCGAGTTGCCGGCCCAGAAGCGGGTCGCGCCGATGACAGCCGAGGCGCCGATTCCGCGCTCGATGTGGAACTGCTCGACCTGGCGCGGCGAGATGCCCCGTTCGGCGGCATGGGCGACGATGGCGCGAGCGAGCGGGTGTTCGCTGTAGTTCTCGAGCGCCGCCAGTCGAGCCAGGATTGCGGAGAGGTCTCGCCCCTGCAGCGGTACGATCTCCTCGACCTTCGGCACGCCGGCCGTCAGCACGCCGGTCTTGTCGAAGGCCACGGCGCGAACGCGGGCCGCTTCCTCGAGGAACGCTCCGCCCTTGACCAGCAACCCCCGCCGGGCGGCCTTGGCGACCGCGGCTGCAATCGCCACCGGCGTCGAGATGACCAGGGCGCAGGGGCAGGAGATGAGAAGTGTCAACATGCCCCGGTAGAACCACGGCGAGAACGGTGCGCCGGCCAACAACGGCGGGCCGGCTGCGATGCCCGCCGCCAACAGAAACATCGCCGGGGTGTAGTAGCGGGCGAAGCGGTCCACGAATCTCTCCGATGGAGCCCGTCGACGCTGGCTCTCCTCGAGCATGCGCAGAATGCGGGCCAGGCGGGTGTCGTCCGCGACCTTGGTGGTGCGGATATCGAGCACCCCGTCACTGTTGAAGGTCCCGGCGTAGACAGGGTCTCCGGGGCGCTTCATGGTCGGCACCGGCTCGCCCGTGAGCATCGATTGGTTCACCCCCGATATCCCGACTTCGACCTCTCCGTCGCACGGCACATGCTCGCCCGGCCGAACGCGCACCAACGACCCTACCGCGACAGAAGCGGCCGGGACTCGATGCTCGTGGTCGCCATGAACGACGGACGCCTGTTGCGGAGCGACCGCCATCAAGCCGCCGACCTCGCGCCGGGCACGGGCCATGCTCCAGCCCTCCAACCGGCCGGCCAAAGAGAACAGGAAGGCCAGAGTCGCCGCCTCCGCCCATTCGTTCAGCCAGGCCGCGCCGATGAGGGAGACCACGACCAGGGCGTTCATGTCCGGACGAGCGGCGGCCAGGGACTTGATTCCCTTGGGGACGACCAAGGCGACGCCGCTGGCGATCGCGACCAGCAAACAGACCAGCGCAGCCGCCGATTCGCCCTCATGCCGATGGGTGATCGCCGCCATCCAGTCTCCTGAGCCGGCGGCATGCAGAACCAGGCCGAGTGCAAGGGCCAAGCCGCTGACGCCGGTCAGCAGATCCTGTCCCCGGCGCTCGACGAAGGCAGTCTCGCGAGCCGGCTCTTCCCACGGCCGGCATTCCAGCCCGAGCGCCGAGACCTGGGCGGCGATCTCCTCGGCGGTCAAGGCCCGCGGGTCGAAGGACGCCGTCAGCTTTCCCCGCATGAGATCGAAGCGGAGTTCCTCGATGCCCGGTTCTCCATCGAGCCGTCCGCGGATGGCGCCGACCTCTTCAGCGCAATCCAGGCCGCTGACCCTGTACTCGACAGTTTCCCTGTTTTCGGATTTGGTGGATGGCAAGAGCGTTGGAATGGCTGGTCCGTGCCGGCGAGTCCCGAATCCCTAACGCTGCCTGCCGGCGGGGCGATTTCCAATGGTTCTCTCGCGACCGGTCCGTCTGCATCGATGAACGGGACACTTCTCTGAATGGGCGGGAGCAAGGGGTTGAGGAGCGCTCAACGAACATCATCGTGAGAATTCGCGGAGATGCGGCCAGGACGCCGATTCGATCTGCTCCGCCAGAGCGCGCCAGGCTTCGGGCAGCCTTTCGGGAGCCATCTTGGCGGTCTGCCGCCATTGGGCCAATACGGCTTGCCGATAGGGCAAGCCGCATTGATCGAGCGCCCAATCCTCGTAGTCGGCAATTCTACGGGCAGCGGTGGCGGCCAGCTTCACGGGGACGGACGGGTCGGGGGGAAGCTCTGCCGAAGGAATCATGTCGGGGTTCCAGATCGGCTCCCCGACCGCATCGAGATCCATCCAGCGCGGCCGGAAGTGGAAGCGGTTCACATAGATTCCGCCAAGGTCCGGCGTCCCGTAGAAGAATCCGAACCCCCAAAGCATCCAACATCCGCCGCCCGCGAGCCGCAACACGTATCGAGTCGCCCCCGTAGTCCCCTGCGGAGGACGCTGCCTGGTGAAGCCCGCCTCCAGGAGCAGGTTGCCTTCCGGACGCAGGATGTCCCGGCCCCAGTTCCAGCACTGCTGGTGGAGCAGTTCTTGCCCCTTGCGCCGGTGGGCGTCGGGGATCGGTCTCACAGCCATGCTCCGCCCCAAGCCAGCAAGGCGCTGAACCCGGTGGCCGCCGCAGCCTGGCGACCCACCAACCGCAGCGCGAACGCACGGCCCTGCTCGCGCGCAATCGTCAGGCAGGTGACCAGGCAAGGCAGCAGCACGCCGGCCAGGTAGACGGCCGTCAACAGTTGGACGGCGCTGAGGCCGGCGGCGACGCCCGGCTCCGCCAGCAGCAGGATGCCGTCCTTGCGCACGCTCGCCAAGACCACCGCCAGGGCCGCCTCCGAGGGCAATCGAAAGACGGCCATCGCCGGCTCGACGACGGCCGACGCAGCTTGCAGCGCGCCCAGCCAATGCAACAGGGAAGCCGCCGCCGTGATCAGAAGGAAGACCGGCAAGGCCGTTCGAAAGAACTCCCGAAGGACGCCCTGGGCCTCGAGCCAGACGGCTCTGGGGCACGGCCAGGTCAAGAAGACCCGGCCCTCGGTCAACAGAATATTGAAGGGAGAACGAGCCGCTTGCGGTGCGATGAGGCGGGAGTAGGCGAGAGTGGTGGCGCCAAGATAGAGCAGGTAGGCCAGGACCAGCTCGGGTCGTCCCACCACCGCGAAGACCGCTAGCGTGGCCCCCAACTGATAGGAGCAGGCCGAACCGAAAGCTATGGCCGAGACACATACGCCACGCGAGCAAGCCGAAGACGAGCGCGCGCTGACGACGGCAGGCACGTTGCAGCCGAAACCCATCACCACCCGCGCCAACTCCCGGCCCGTCATGCCGAACGGCCGCAGCCACGGATTCATGGCGGTCGTCAGGCGATCGAGCAGGCCGCTCGCCTTGTACGCACCCATCAGCAGCGCATGGAGCACGACCACCGGAGTCGCCCACACCAGCAGCAGCGGCCCCATGGTGACAAAGCCGTAGTCGCCGGCCAGGATCTCCGCAAGCGGCTGCGGCCAACTCGCCAGCCATTCGGCCAGCGGCCCAATCCGGGTGACGACCCAGGGGGCGATGCGATCCGCAAGACGGTTGGCGGCGTCCACCGCCAACCAGGCGGGCGCCAACAGCAGCAGCATCGCCCAGAAAGGCCCAAGGACGGAGCGATCCAGGAAAAGAGGGCGGGGGCGGACGATCAGATCGCCGAAGCTCAAACCGGCTTCGGCAGGAATCGGGCCGGGCGCTTCCAGCGCCTGCATCAGCCCTTGACGATCGTTGGCGTCCAGTCGTCGAGCGTCCACGACGACCACCGGCAAACCCGTCCGGAGCGCCAGCTCTCCCAGCCGCGCCTCCACTTCCAGCCGGGCGAGACGGTCCCGATGGGTCACGACCAGTGCGCCGAATCGACCCGCTGCGAGCGGCAGCAGGTCGGCCAGGTCTGCGTCCAGCTCGGTTCCCTGGGCGACCAGCAGCACGGTATCGTCGCCACGCAGCCTTTCCAGGGCCAGTCGGGTGGTTTCGACATCGGAGCTTCGCAGCAGCCCGGGCGTGTCGATCAGTTCCCAGTCGTCCACTCGGTAGGAGTCGCAGCCGACGTTGGCGCCTCGGAAGTTCGAGGCAGCGCTGGACGCACCCGCCAGCGATGCCGCCAGTTGCGTCTTGCCGACGTTTTCCTTGCCCAACAGGACCGCAGTTCGAATGGACGTGCGGAGCATCTGGCGGCTCCTTCAACAAGCGCATTCATCGCCGCAGCAGGATAGATCGTCGAGGTACATTCCGTAGTCGCGGTACACCTCGAGCGGTTCCGAGCTGATCCGCAGGCGGCGGGCGATCTGGTTGGCCACCACGGCGAAGCGCTGGCGGAACTTGTAGATGAAACAGAAGATGACATCGCCTTGGCGCACCTGCGGCCCGACCAGGAACACCCCTTTCGCCACGGTGGACTCGTCATTTTCCGTCAGCAGCGGAAAATCGTCATCGCGCCACTCGAACAACGAGCGAACGAGACTTGCCGAACCGACGAATCCGGAGGCCAGGATCGGCTTCTCGGCGCAGTGGACGACCTCGCCGTCCTCGAGCGCCAACCGGTAGCCGTTGTCCTTGCGGCGGACGCCGATGACCGCACAGCCGCCGCGCAGCGTCACCCGACCCGAGTCCATGGCCGCATTCAGACGCGCCTTCGTAAAGGGCGACAAGAGCTCGCTGGGGTCCGAGCCTCTTCGCTTCCACGGCTCCTCGCGGTCAAAGACCACGGCTCGTCGACCGGCGGCGGCCAGCCCGACGGCGGCGTCGACGCCGCTCTCGGAGCCGCCGATGATGCATCTCTCGTCGCCGTTGAGATCGTCCCACGAGGTCACCTTGGAGTAGTGCAGGCAATGCTCGGCGCCGTGGAAGCCCCGGGTTCGCGGGTACTGCATTTCGCCGCCCGCCCAGACCACGAACCGCGCACGGACTTCGCCGCGACTCGTTTCCAGCCGGAACCCCCTGGGTCGAGCTCTCTTCGCGACCGAGAGAACGTCGACCCCGGTCTCTACGGGCAAGTCGAAATGCTTCGCAACCCCTCGCAGATAGCCGGCGTACTCCTCTCCGGTGGGGTGCTCGACGCCGACCGAGAAAGCCGGCGAGGTGTACAGACAGACGGCGTTCAGGTCGAGGGCGCCGAACTGGTTGCTGTTGAACGACGGCGTGATGAAGCGCGATTGCCGCGGCCAACGCAGGAATGAGGCGCCGATGGCGCCGCGGTCGAGGATTACAAAGTTCTCGATTCCGAGGTCGCGTAGCGTCACGCCGAGGCCGAGACCGGCGGCCCCGGCGCCGACGACGACAATGTCGAATGACCGGGTTCCTCTTGTCATCGGAATCAGAAGAAACGCAGCATGTAGCTGAATCGCACGCCGCGCCCCATCTCAGGAGCCAGGTCCTTGATGAACGACGAATGGTTCCGGTAGAGCCGGTCCCCGGCGTTGAAGAGGTCGGCCGAAAACTGGTGAATCGCTCCCGGTGTCGGAATCGTGTAGGACGCCCGCAGGTTGGCCACGGCGTATCCGGCCGTCGGCGTCTCGAGGTCGAAGGTCTGGCTCTGTCGATTCGCCAGCACCAGTTCGGGCCTCAAGCTGAGACCCTTGTGCCGGAATTCCAGGCCGACTCGGCCCCGCAAGGGAGGTATGCGCGGCAGCGGAGTGCCGGTCTCGGTATCCTGTGCGTCCACCAGGTCCAGGCCGAGATTGAGCCGGAAGTCCGGACGGAAACCGATGCCAAGCCTCGCCTCCGCTCCGGTGAACCGGCTGTCTCGCTGGACGAAGTTGACGACGGGCAGGCCGCTCTCCTCCTCGCCGGTTGCGAAGGGGAAGACGAAGTTGCTGAAGTCGTAGTAGAAGACGTTGACTTCGCCGTCGATTCGTCCCGCTTGTTGACGCACGGACAGATCGAGTCCGTTGCCGCGCTCGGCCTTCAGACCGGGATCGCCCACCTCGAAGATCAGTGTGCCCACGTGCGGGCCCAGGTTGTAGAGTTCCTCGAGTGCCGGAACCCGGTACGAGTGGGAGAAGTTGGCGACGAAGGCCCCGCCCGGCCACAAGTCCGCGTGCATGCCGGCCGCTGCGGAGGCGCCCGTGAAGCGGCGTCGAACGGCGTCGGGAACTTCCTCCTCGTGATGTTCTTCCCCGTGGTGATCTTCTCCGTGGTGATCTTCCTCGTGTCCGTGCTCTTCGTACTCTTCTTCAGCCTCTTCCCCATGACCGTGCGCTCGCTCGGCGAAGGCGGGATGGTAGCGAGAGGTCTCCAAGCGGCCGCCGAACTGAAACTTGACACGTTCGAATTCCAGTTCTTCCAGGGCAAACAGTGCGAACGACTGCTGATCGACAGGCGGCGCGAGCGCTTCCTCTCCCGACGCCGAGTAGTCACGCTCCAGGCCCGAGAATCCGAAACGACCCGACAGCGGCCCCCGACGGTTCTGTTCGAAGACGCCCCGATAGACGAACTGATCGTTGTCGAAACGGGTTCCGATGCGGCGTACGGTGCCTTCGAATTCGATCTCTTCGTGCTGGTAGGTCGCGTAGCCCAACTTCATCACGAAGCCCTCGATCGCCGATCCGAGGTCTTTTAGCCCCCAGTTGACCTGATAGGCCAGTTGGCGCATCTCGAGGTCGATGCGGAGTTCCTCGTCGTCGTGTTCGCCTTCCTCTTCATGAAGGTCGTGGTCATCTTCGCCTTCCTCTTCATGTTCATGAAGGTCGTGATCCTCTTCCTCTTCGTGTTCATGAAGGTCGTGGTCGTCTTCGCCCTCCTCTTCATGGTGGTCGTGGTGATGATGGCCGTGAAAATCCCCGGCGAAAGGATTCCCATAGGCCCCGTAGTTGGTGCGAACGCCGAAGCTGACGAACCCGCGGTCGCCAAACCATCCAAAGCCGCCATAGCCGTTCGCCGAGCGGGTCCGCGAATTTTCGATCTTTCCCTCGGGCGTGGCATAGTCGCTGGTTCGAAGGCCGTTCACACCGCCCCAGAACCGCCACTGGCCCTGAGCGTAGTCCAGGCCGGCCGCTCCTCCTCCCAACGCGTTGGCCGTGCCCCCCGAGCCCTGGAGGTAGCCCTGCAGACCGTCCGGATGAGAGCTGAAGCCCGTGTGGCTGCTGATGGCGTTGATGACGCCGCCCATGGCATTGCTGCCGTAGAGAAGCGTGGCGGGACCCTTGACCACTTCGACTCTTTCATAGGCGAGCGGATTGAATGTCTCGGCATGGTCGCCGGAGTTCGAAGAGATGGAGCCGGTGGGCAGATCGTCGGTCATGATCAACACTCGATCCCCGTCGAAGCCGCGGATCAGAGGTCGCGAGGAGCCGGGTCCGAATCCGCGCCAGGCGATCCCCGTGCCCGGCTGATTGCCGATGGCTTCGCCGAGGCCGGCGGCGATGCTCTCCGCGCGAGCCAGATCGAGCACGGTCAGCGAATGGGTGGATTGGAAGGCTTCGAAGGCGGACTCGGGCCTCCCCCTTGCGCTGACCGTGATCTCCGTTCTCTGGATCGAGAACGAGAGCAGCAGCCGCGGCCGCACCGTTTCTCCAGGCGTGGCCAGGACGTCTTGGGAAACGCTCCGCAACGCGCTATCGAGATGGGCGTGCAGATGGTAGCGGCCTGGCTGCACGCCCTCGAACTTGAACTCACCCTGGCGGTCCGTGATCGTCAAGGCTCCGGTCTCCCGGAGAATGACGGTCGCCCCCGCAACAGGCTCTCCGGTCTCCTGGAGTAGAACCTGCCCCTCGATGGAGGCCGGCTCTCCGCCTTGGACCGCGCACACACTCAACAGCGCCGCTACAACGGCGCACACCACTCTCTTCATGGGAATTCCCCTTCACTCACTCACAATGCTGTTGGCGGCGCCCGCAATTCCGCATGAGGGGCGCGCGCTAATCTGGATAAGGAATGTGGACGAGACTCAGAGGGGAGGTGCGCGCGCCTGGCTGGGCCGCAAGGCTCTGACCAGGGGAGCCCGGCGCGGAGGAATGTCTTTGGCGTGGAAGGTTGGATCTGGAGAGAACAGCCGAAGGGCGCTGCCAGCGATCAGCGTCAAACGACTCAGGTGGCAAAGATCGCAGCAAGCCTCGTCGGATTCCTCCGTTTCGAAGGCGCAGTGGATCTGGGCATAGGTGATCTGCCACAGCCCCAGAGACAGCAGTAGTACCAGCAGCAGTAGTAGAGGTCTACGCATCATGCAAACGGCTTCTCGGCTTCACATCGCGCGCACTGCCGGCAGAGACGGAGGTTGAAGAGGTGCGCAGTGGCGAGCAATGCAGCCCCGGAGGCGACGGTCCAGGGCTCCCATTGCTCCCCGACGGGCCCGAGCTTGGCCAGGGCCAGCAAGCCCGCTCCGACGGCAAAGAGGGCGAGGCAGCGTTTGCGCCGGTGTCGTCGCCAGTAGCTGGGTCCAAGGCTCAAGGCTCCGGTCAGGACCGCGGCGGCGAGCAGCAGCGCCTCGGTGGACTCGTCGAGAAGCCAGCCGATGGGCAGACTGGCCGCAACCCCGATCAGCAGCGGAGTGAAGATGCAGTGCAGTCCGCAGGAGAGTGACAAGGCCATGCCGGCGCGATCGATGGTGGCGCCAATCCCATCTCTCCGCTCACTCAACTGTAGGTGTCCTGGCTGCACTACCCCTCCAAGTTACCGGTCGGCGCCGGTAAAACGATCAAGCTTATCCCCACCGCAGGCCCGAACCCAGGGAGAATCGACAAGCGGCGGAGTGCCGTGGACAAGCGGGTGTCAGGTGCGCGTCGACGGCGCCCGGTCAGCGCTCACACACGTTCTATCGGAGCAGCGGGCCACAGACGGCCCTCAGGCCAGCACCTCGGAGACGACGCGGGCGGGGAACTGATCGGTGAGGCGCTCGTGCAGGCCGTGGCGCTCATAGGCCAGGTCGCGGAAGTTCATGCCGAGCTGGTGCAGGATGGTGGCGTGGAAATCGTGGACGCTGACCCGGTTCTCGACGGCCTTGTGTCCGAACTCGTCGGTGGCTCCGTAGGTGGCGCCTCCCTTGACGCCGCCGCCGGCCATCCAGACGCTGAAGCCGCTGGGGCCGTGGTCGCGGCCGGCCACGCCCGAGGCCTGGGTCTGCGACAGCGGCAGGCGCCCGAACTCGCCTCCCCACACCACCAGGGTGGAGTCCAGCAGGCCGCGTTGCTTGAGATCGGTCAGCAGGGCGGCCACGGGCCGGTCGGTCTTGCCGCAACTGTAGCGCAGCATCTTGTCCAGATCGCTGTGGGCATCCCAGATCTGGCTCTCGATATAGAGCTGCACGAACCGGACCCCCCGCTCCACCAGCCGCCGGGCCATCAGGCAGCGTCTGCCGTAGGAGGCGGTTTCCTCCCGGTTGAGGCCGTACATTTCCCGGGTCTGCTCGTTTTCCCTGGAGAGGTCCAGGGCGTCGCTGGCCGCCAGTTGCATGCGGGCGGCCAGCTCGTAGCTGGCAATCCGTCCCTCCAGGTAAGGTTCGTGGGGACGCTCCCGGCGATGGGCCCGGTCCAGGTCCTGCAGCAGCGACCGCTGGGCCTTGGCCAGCGAGGCCGGCCATTCGGGGCGGGGATCCAGGTTCAGCACGGGAGGCCCTTCGGCGCGGAACCGGGTGCCCTGGAACAGCGGCGGCAGCCAGGCCGACTGCCAGTTGGCGATGCCGTTGACCGGCAGCCCCTTGGGGTCGTCCAGCACCACGTAGGCCGGCAGGTTCCGGTTCTCGGTTCCCAGCCCGTAGGCGACCCAGGCGCCCACCGAGGGGCGGGTGGCGACGGTGCGCCCCGTCTGCATGAAGAATATGGCCGGCTCGTGGTTGAAGTGGGCCCCGTACATGGAGCGGATCAGGGCGATATCGTCCACGCAGTTCGCCAGGTGGGGCATCAGCTCCGACAGCTCCATGCCCGACTGCCCGTGCCTGGAGAAGCGGTAGGGCGAGGGCAGCAGTCCTCCCGACTGGGTGGGAGAGGTGATGTCGGAGGTCAGGTCGCGGTTGGGTACGGTGCCGGCATATTTCCGGAGCAGCGGCTTGGGGTCGAACAGGTCCACCTGGCTGGGACCCCCGTTCATGAACAGGTGGATGACGGCCCTGGCCTTGGGGTCGAAGTGTGGCGTCCGGGGCCTCAGGTCGTAGCTCTCGCCACCGGAAGCCAGTAGGGAAGGAGTCGGGAAAAGCTCCTTGCCCAGGATGGAGGCCAGGGCGGCGCCGTAGAGCAGAGACCCCGAGCGGGCGAACAACTCCCGCCGCGAAAGACGGGGGTCGCCGGTTGCGGAGGGATCTTTCACCGCGGGTTCCTGTTTTCGAGGGGACTGGCGCCGGTCGACCATCTCAATCCACGAAGCTGAACTCGGCCGAATTCAACAGAGTATGACACAAACTGGACAGGCCTCGCCACTGGGCGGCCCAGTGGACGGGGGTGGGGTCCCGGTCGTCGCGAAGGCGGGACGTCCAGTGGTGGGCGAACTGCTCCAGGGCCTCCCGGCTTCGCTCCAGTTCCCACTCGGTCGGCTCTCGGGAGAGGGCTTGCAGGTAGGCGCGACCGATCTGGCGCTTCCGATCATAGCCGACGCTGTCGATGATCCTGCCGGCCATATAGCGGGAGTGCTCCCACACGGTGGCGCCATTCATCATGTGCAGGGCCTGGGTGGCCACGGTCGAGTTCTCGCGCTCCACGCAGTTGGGAGTCATCCGCGGCATGTCGTAGGCTTCCAGCAGGGATACCGGATCGTAGCGGCGCTGCTGGGTGTAGATGCTGCGCCGGAAGCCCGCCTTGGAACCGGTGGCCACCACCTCCCTGTTGGGCCTGGTTTCCAGCGGGTCCGCCGGTCCGAAGGGCCTCGGGTCCAGCCGCCCGGTCACCTTCAGGATGGAGTCGTAGAGGGCCTCGGCATCCATCCGCCCCCTCCGCATTCGGGACAGCAGAACGTTCTCGGGGTCGCGCTCCAGGACTTCGGGGAAGAGCCGCGAGGTCTGGCGGTAGGCGGTGGAGTTCATCATGATCCGGTGCAGGTCCTTGATGCTCCAATCTCGGCGGACGAATTCGGTGGCCAGCCAGTCCAGCAGTTGGGGGTGGGTGGGAGGCTCCCCCGATCGCCCGAAGTTGGAGGGGCTGGGGACCAGGCCCCGGCCGAAGTGCCTGAGCCAGACCTGGTTCACCAGGACGCGGGAGGTCAGCGGATGCCCGGGTTGGGTCAGCCAGCGCGCCAGCGCCAGGCGGCGGCCGCTGGAATCCTGGCCATGCTTCAGGGGGGCGACCCGGTAGGGAGTCAGGCCGGTGGTCAGGACGTCCGGCACGCCCGGAGAGACCGCATCTCCGGGTGACAGGGGGTTGCCCCGCTTCAGCAGGAAGGTGGTCGAGGGCCGGCCTCCGGTATCCATGAGGGCCCGGACATAGGGCTCCTGACGCAGCTTGCCCTTGACCTCATCCAACTGCTTGCGAACGCTCTCGGTCTTCTGATTGAACTCGGGGAAGCGCCGGTTCAGGTCAGCCAGTCCGATCTGCAGCGTTTTTGTGAACTTTCCGGCCAGGTAGCGGCGCACCTGGGAGTTCTCCTCTTCGTCAAGCTCCCGGACCACCAGGTATTTTCGATTCAGCTCTCCTCCCTCATGGTCTCGCGGGGTGTGGGCCAGGGTGCGCAGCTCCCGCCGCAGCCTTTCCGGCAGATCGGCCAACCGCTCTTCCAGCAGCGTGTCGACGAAAGGCCCCGCCTCCTGGAGCAGCCCCTTCTCCAGGGAGCGAATCTCGGCCTTCAAGGGCCGGTTGTGAGCCGCCACTTCCGCCTGCTCTGGTTCCAGCCCGATGGGGATCCTTCGCTTCTTGGGAGGAAGCCATTCGTAGGGATCGTAGCTGGTCTGCAGGATGGCGCTCAGCCGGTAGTAGTCCCTCTGGGAGATGGGGTCGTACTTGTGGTCGTGGCAGCGGGCGCACTTCACCGTGAGGCCCATCACGGCCGAGGTCAGAACCTCGACCTCGTCGGCGATGATGTTCATGCGCTCGGCAATGAATCCCCTCTCGGGGGCGTCGGTGGGATCGGGGGTGGTCCTGAGAAACCCGGTGGCCGCCAGCCGGTCGATCAGCTCCGGGGTCACCGGTTGCTTGCGGTAGTCGGCCAGCTCGTCCCCGGCGATCTGTTCCATCAGAAACTGCGAGTAGGGCTTGTCCCGGTTGAAGGAGCGGATCACGTAGTCGCGGTAGCGCCAGGCGTAGGGCCGGAAGCGGTCGTGGGCTCCAAAGCCTTCCGAGTCGGAATAGCCGGCCAGGTCCAGCCAGTACCGTCCCCAGCGCTCGCCGTAGTGGCTGGAGCTCAGCAGGCGCTCGATCATGCGCTCGTAGGCATCGGGCCGCTCGTCTTCCAGGTAGGCTTCGACTTCGGCGGCGGAGGGGGGCATCCCCACCAGGTCCAGCCAGGCCCGCCGCAGCAGCTTCAGCGGCGAGGCCGGCGGCGAGAAGCCCAGCCCACCGGCCTCCAGCCTGGCCAGCAGGAAGGCGTCCACCGGCGTTCGGACAAGATGGCTGGACCGGACTCGAGGCACGGGCGGGCGCACCGGGGGCTGGAAGGACCAGAAGCTGCGGTCCTTCTCGGTGATGGCGGGAGTTCCATTGGATGCATCGGCCGCGGAAACCGGCGGGTCCGGAGGGGCGCCGGCTTCAATCCAGCGGCGCAACAACTGCAGCTCGGCGGCGGTGGGAGGCCGCACAGAATTGGCCAACTGCAGCTCCACCGGCGGCATCTCCCCCGACTCGATCTTCTGGATGATCGGGCTCCGGTCGGGATTTCCCGGAACGACGGCTGGACCGGACCGGCCGCCCTTCAGCCTGGAGGCCCGCGTGCGCAGGTCCAGCCCCGCCTCCTGGCGTCCCTTGCCGTGGCAGGCCACGCAGCGCACCTGGAAGATGGGCAGCACGTCCTTTTCGCTGACGGCGGGAAGGCCTGAATGGGGGACTCCTTCGCCGCCGGCGTCCAGGCCGTATTCCCTGGGGGCGCCGCGCTCGATCCAGCGCCGGATGCGGTCGATGTCCTCGGGGGAAAGGCTGGCCTCGCCGGGCGGCATCTGCCCGCTGACCAGCTTCTCCATGATCAGGCTTCGATCGGGACTGCCGGCCACGATGGCGGCTCCCGATTGGCCGCCCTGGAGCAGGGCCGCCGCCGATTGCAGGTCCAGCCCCCCCTGCCTGGGTTCCTGGCCGTGGCACATCAGGCAATTCTCGGCAAGGATGGGCAGAACGTCCGCCTTGAAGGTGGGTAGGTTGCTTTGCCGAGCTTCAGACGCAGTGGAAAACAGCGCCAGTCCGATGAGGAGGACAGCGGGAAAGGCGAACCACGAATGGACCCGAATCAACACGAATAGACCCATGGAAAGACAGATGGACCTCTTTCAACGACAAGCGATGCGCAGGTTCTTCTGTAATTTTTTGATCTTGGTCTGACGATGTCAAGGGATGATGGCTTCCCGGGCAGGACCATCCCACGCTGAACCGCCCATTGCAGGGGCAACCCTTGTGGTTGCCCGATGGTCCCCGTTCGCCCGGTCAGCGCCGCGCCAAGGGCGCCGACAAGGGGCGCCCCTACAATGCCAAATGGAATGCGGGGAAGTTATCAGGGCGGCGACTTGGGGTGTCTGGCGGCCTACTCCCTCGCTGGGATGTAGGCCCCGTCGCCGGTTCTCTCGCCCGGGGCTCCGCCGTCGTTGACCACCCCGTAGGCCAGGAAGGGATTGGCGCCCGAGACCTTGCGGATGCGGACGTAGCCCTGGGTGGTTCCGGGAGCGTGCTTCAGCACCTGGTCGATCTGCTGGAAACCCTTGGCCGGAACGACGAGTTTGTCTTCCTCGTCCCTGGTAACGGTCTTGCTCAGCGTGGCGGTCTCCCCGTCGTAGATGTCGAGCTCGAAGACGATATCCTGGCCGTCGACTTCTCCGGTATTGATCAGGGCCAGATTACTGCGGTTCTCCTGGTTCTGCTGCAACCCGTCCACCCAGGCGCTGGTGGTGAATCCCCCGCCCCGGGGCACTGCCGTGTAGAAGACCCCATACTGCCCCTGGCTCGGGTCTTCCGCATCCGCCGGCGCCACCACCCGGGCTCCAATCACCACCCCGCTCAGGTCTCCCGAGACCGGACTGGCGATCAGGGGCACCATCAGACCCGTGGGCACATCGAGTCCGAGGTTCTGACGGGCGTAGGCCAGCGCCTGGGGAATGATCAACTGCTGGCCCGGCAGCAGGGGCACCCTGAAGCCGACCGTATTGTCCTCCGTCTCGATCTTTTCGTCGGTCACGCTGAACATCAACGACTTCGGCTGGTCCGAGAAGTTGGTCAGCGTCAGTTCGGTGGCGAAGGCTCCCGCCTCCACCAAAGCCGGCAGGGTCTGGCCCATGGCTCCCTCCAGCGAAGCGGCGCTCACCGGAAAGACGAAGGAGCCGTCCGAGTTGGCGTTGTCGTTGATCACCCCGTAGGCGTAGAAGGGGGCCTCTCCCTCCACACGCTCCACCCTGACGTAGCCCCCGAACCTGGGATCGGCCTTGCCGGCGTTCTTCAGCACTTCGTCGAACTGGTGGAACTCTCCCGGTCCCAGCACCATGTCCTTCAGCCTCTTGCCGGCGGGATCGGCGGGATTGCCGGAGAACACCGTGGTCCTCAAGGTGATCGAGCCCGCCGACCCCATGTTCTGGAGGGCCACGTTGGAGCGGTCCTGCGGGTTCTGCTGCAGCCCGCACAGGTAGACGGCTTGCTGGTGGAAGCCCTCGTCTTGCGGAACCCCCAGGTAGGCCAGTCCGGCGCGGCCTTGGGGGACGGCCGTGCGGGTGGTGGTGCGGACCACCACTCCCACGTCGGAAGAACCCGACACACCCACTCTCAACGTCCCGACCCGGTTGGCGATTTCGGGCATGGGAATGCCGAGCCCGCTGAGATAGTCGAGGGCGTCGGGGGCGATCTTTTGCTGGTGGGGGCCCAGCATGTCGGTGGCGCTGCCGCTCCCCACTCCGTCTCGGCCCGTGTAGGTGAGGTTGAGCATGGCCGAATCGGCCCCCCGGTTGGTCAGGGCCAGCTCCGAGGTGAAGAAGGAGTCGTTCTTCCCGCCCGCGCTCAGCACCACCGGGACGAACTGGGTCAGTGTGTCCGGCCGGCCGGTTCTCGTATAGAAGCCGGAGCCGAAGATAAAGGGCAAGGGAAACCCCGGATAGGTGTGTTGGCGCACGAAGGCGGTCTTGGGAATCTCGGCGCTGTCGGAATCATCGGCGGGATCGTCGAAATGATAGTCCACGAAGGCGCCCTCCGGGTCTGATTGGGCTGCCTGGATGATCTTGGGGAGAATGGGCTCTCCGGTAACCGCATCGATGTATCTGCCTCTGGCGGCCACGAACTCGTACTGATGGGGGAATGCCCCGTGAAACCAGACGTAGCCGGTGGCATCCAGGGTGAAGAGGTAGACCGAACCCTCTCGCCAAGGCCCGTTCTCCTCCCTGAAAACGGCCCTGGATTTGGTAAGGCCGCCCAACCCTTCCGTCGCGAAGAGCTCGCCAAAGTGCTCGATGGCGCCGTTCACGAAGGCTTTGAGGGTTTCCTTGTCCACCACCTCACTGGCGGTGACCTTCGGGGCGTCGGCGGGATCAAAGACTTCGTGCACCAGGTGCGTTTCCTGGAGGTCCAGGCCCGCGGTCATGATCAACGGGAACTGCAGGGCTCCAAAACTGATATGCATTCCGACAGCGTAACCGCCCAACTCCTCCGGCAAGGCGCCGCCGTCCGGATTTGTGAACGTTCCCGCCGGTATTCCCGGGGCCGGACCCGTGCCTGGTTGCCAGCCGACGGCATTCGCGATGGCCATGAAGACGTCCTCACGGACCTTTCTGCCGCCGAAGGCCATGTTTCCCGCGTGAATTTCCACTCTGCCCCCGGCCACGAAAGTCAGTGAAGTGACGTAGATGGATCCGGACTTCCAATCCCCCTCCTGCTTGAAACGACATGTGGCATAGGCCAACCCTGCCTGGTCGAGGCCGTTGCCGTAGTTTCTTGCCTCCAGTGCAAACTGCTTCAGGGTTTCGGGGGTGGGGTTGGCCGCCACCTGGCCCGCCGTGATGCTGGGGGTCGGGGCTTCCGCTATCCCCTCCGGGCGAAAGCAGCTTTCGTCGGGATGCCACGCCGCGGCCGGGCGCGCTCCGGTCAAGAGGCCGGCCGCCACCAGGCTGCACGCCAAAAGAACAACTGGGAATGGGAATCTCATCACGCCTCAAGATTGTCGAGTTTCTACTGTGAAGTAATTGTGAACAAACGAGCATAATTTTACACCGTTCGGTAGTTTTGTTCACTAGTTCATTTACTAGTGTCCCGACGTTTTGCGGAAAAAGGCGTATAACTCGTAGAAATTATTGAAGAAACACACGTTCAAGGGGTGTCGGAGACTTGAACGGGAGGGGGGGAGTCCAGCATGATTTCAGCGGTTCGGCTGCAGTCAAGCAGGAGGGCGCCTATACGCTGGCAAGGCGGAACCGGCCCTGAGCCTGAAAGTTGCGGAGGAGGAAAGGATCCGGCGGGTCGCCAGGTCGATTCCCCTGGGGCACCGGGGAGAGCCCCAGGAGATCGCTCGGGGAGTGGCTGTTCTCTGTAGTCCGGCGGCGACCTGGACCACGGGAGACGTTCTCAGGGTTAGCGGCGGCCTGGAAGTTGCAGAAGCATTGTGTTGCCGCTTGTCGTTCGAGCAGGTTCGCCTGTCTTCGTGTTCATTCGTGGTTCGCCCTTATTGACGATCGCTTGTTTGTCCTCAGAATGATTCACCCGGCAGGTGCGGGGCCGCTAATCCCTCGCGGGGATATAGGCGCCGTCGCCGGTTCGCTGGCCCGGGGCCCCGCCGTCGTTGACCACTCCGTAGGCCAGGAAGGGATTGGCGCCCGAGACCTTGCGGATGTGCACGTAGCCCTGGGTGGTTCCCGGAGCGTGGTTGCGCAGGATGCCGTCGATCTGATGCCAATCTCTGGCCCCGACCGCGACACCGATGACGGTGCTGACCAGCATGCTGGTTTGCCCGTCGTAGATGTCGAGGTTGAAAACGCTGGGGCTGTTATCCACCTCCCCGGGGTTCACCAGCGCCAGGTTGCTCCGGTTTTCTTCGTTCTGTTGCAGCCCCGCCACCCAAGCACTGTCGGCAAATCCCGCGCCATGGGGCACTGCGGTGTAGAAGACGCTGTACTGCCCCTTGCTCATGTCACCCGGATCTGCCTGCGACCCAGTACGGGCTCCGATCACGATCCCGCTCATGTCTGTCCCGGCCGCCGTGACGAACAAAGGCCCGGCAATGCCGGGACCGAGGCCCGATGCGCCTCTCTGGCGAACTGCTTCAATGACATTGGGAATTATGTGCTGCTGACCTGCCGCCAGCAGCAGGGAGAACGTGGACGTGTAATCATCTGTCTGAATGGCATCCGCCACCAGGCTCAAATTCACCGTCTTGTCCTCGTCCGAGAAGTTGGTCACCGTCAGATCGCTGGTGAAGGAGCCCCTTTCCACCACCACCGGCAGGGTCTGGCCCATGGCTCCCTCCAGCGAGGCGGCGCTCACCGGAAAGACGAAGGAGCCGTCCGAGTTGGCGTTGTCGTTGATGACCCCGTAGGCGTAGAAGGGCGCCTCTCCCTCCACACGTTCCACCCTGACGTAGCCCCCGAACCTGGGATCGGCCTTGCCGGCTTCCGTCAGCACGGTGTTGAACTGGTGGAACCCTCCCGCATCCAGCGTCACGTCCTCCAGCCTCTTGCCGGCGGGGTCGGCGGGATTGCCGGAAAACACCGTGGTCCTCAAGGTGATGGAGCCCCCCGACCCCATGTTCTGGAGGGCCACGTTGGAGCGGTCCTGCGCGGTGTCGCGCAGCCCGCACAGGTAGACGGCTTCCTCGCCGAATCCCTCGTTTGCCCGCACTCCCGAATAGGCCAGTCCGGCGCGGCCTTCGGGGACGGCCGTGGGGGTGGTGGTCCGCACCACCACGCTCACGTCGGCAGAGCCCGAGACGCCCACTCTCAAGGTCCCGACCCGCTTGCCGGTTTCGGGAATGGGCACCTCCAGCCCCCGCAAATAGTCGATGGCGTTGGGCGCAATCTTCTGCTGGTGGGGGCCCAGCATGTCGGTGGCGCTGCCGCTGCCGCCGCCGGCTTCGGCCGTGTAGGAGAGGTTGAGCATGGCCGCCTCGGAACCCCGGTTGGTGAGGGCCAGCTCCGAGGTGAAGTGGGAGTTGCTCTTCCCGCCCGCGCTCAGCACCACCGGGACGAAGGTCGTCATGGTGTCCGTACCCGGCGCTCTCCCATAAAAACCCGACCCGACGATAATGTTGACTGGGATAGTGACTCCGTCCGTCCTCAGGATTCGGCCGATGAACTCGCGGGCGTAGCCCACCTTGGGAACGTCAGCGCTGTCGGTGTCGTCTGCGGGATCGTCGAAGTAATACTCCACGAAGCCGCCGTCCGGACTGCTTTTGGCCGCCTCGATCACCTGCGGCAGAATGAGCTCTCCGGTCACGGCGTCTCGGACGGTCGGCACCAGGGGCCGCAGCTCGAATCGGTCGGGGAATGCCGCGTGTAATAGAATGGTGTTGCTAACACGATCCAGAATGTAAAGGTACACGGAACCGTGTCTCCAGGGACCCTTCTCATCCCGCAAGGCGACCTTTGCTTGCAAGAAATCGCCGCCCTGCCGTTGTCTGAGTTCGATATAGTAATTCCCTGCTTGCGTGACAAAGGCCTTCAAGCTGTCTCGGTCCACCACCTCCATGGCAGTCACGGTCGGATTGCCGTAATCGATCTCTTCTGTGGCGACGTGGGATTCATTGATATCGAATCCGGCGAGGAGCACGACCGGCACCCCCAAGTTGGCCGAATTAAATGCGGCGGCATGGCCGGCGGCCCCTGGAAAACCCGGCCTCAGGCCTGGAATAGGGGTAGTCGCATCGAATGGTCCATCCGGTTCTTGCGCAAGCGTCTGCTTGGCGGCGGTGAAAGCCGCGTTGCGGGTTCCCGGATCGGTAGACACCAAGCCAGCCAGAGTACTTCGTTTGACTCCCAGCGAAAAAAGGATCGTTTGATAAATCGAGGGATCGAGTCGCCTGCCCGAAAATCTCATTGCCGTGGCGTGCCAAATCACCCTGCTGCCAGGACTCATCAACACAAGGAAAGTGGAGCCGGAACGGTAAGCACTCCCCTCCTGCCTGATAAGGCATCCAAGGTAGGTCTGCTTCGCCAGGGATGGTGCGTCCGAGTTCTGGGACAGCCCACTATACTGATCTCTCACGGCCACCAGGAAGTCCTTCAGGGTGGCGCTGCCATCTTCCACCTGCTGTGCCGTCACACTCGGCGGCGCAGGAGGAGTCACGCCGTCAGGGAGCGCGCATTCTCCCTGAGACTGCGCCTCTGCGGGGCGCACCTGGGAAATAAGGCTGGCCACTACCAGACTGCACGCCAAAAGAACAACTGAAGATGGGGATCTCATGTTAATCATCCTCGCTTGAGGTTTGCCGCGGCGCCTACTCCCGAGCGGGGATATAGGCCCCGTCGCCGGTTCTCTGACCCGGCGACCCGCCGTCGTTGACCACCCCGTAGGCCAGGAAGGGATTGGCGCCCGAGACCTTGCGGATGCGAACGTAGCCCTGGGTGGTTCCCGGAGCGTGTTTCTTCAGCACTTGGTTGATTTGCTGGAAACCCTTGGCCGGAACGACGAGTTTGCCTTCCTCGTCCATGGTAACGGTCTTGCTCAACGTGGCGGTTATCCCGTCGTAGATGTCGATCTCGAAGACGATAGCCTGGCCGTCGACCTCTCCGGTGTTGATCAGGGCCAGGTTGCTGCGGTTCTCCTGGTTCTGCTGCAACCCGTCCACCCAGGCGCTGGTGGTGAATCCCCCGCCCTGGGGCACCGCCGTGTAGAAGACCCCGTACTGCCCCTTGCTCGGGTCTCCGGCAGCCGCCGGCGCCACCACCCGGGCTCCGATCACCACCCCGCTCAGGTCTCCCGCTTGCGGACTGGCCACCAGGGGCGCCACCAGGCCCCCGGGCACGTCGAGTCCCAGGCTTTGACGGGCGTAGGCCAGCGCCTGGGGAATGATCAACTGCTGGCCCGGCGGCAGGATCACCGGACCGAAGCCGGCCGTGTTGCCCTCCGCCTCGATCCTCTCGTGGGTCACGCTGAACATCACCGACTTCGGCTGGCCCGAGAAGTTGGTCAGCGTCAGTTCGGTGGCGAAGGCTCCCGCCTCCACCAGGGCCGGCAACGTCTGGCTCATGGCTCCCTCCAGCGAGGCGGCGCTCACCGGAAAGACGAAGGAGCCGTCCGAGTTGGCGTTGTCGTTGATGACCCCGTAGGCGTAGAAGGGGGCCTCTCCCTCCACCCGCTCCACCCGGACGTAGCCCCCGAACATGGGATCGGCCTTGCCGGCGTTCTTCAGCACTTCGCCGAACTGGTGGAACTCTCCCGGTCCCAGCACCATGTCCTTCAGCCTCTTGCCGGCGGGATCGGCGGGATTGCCGGAGAACACCGTGGTCCTCAAGGTGATCGAGCCCTCCGACCCCATGTTCTGGAGGGCCACGTTGGAGCGGTCCTTCTGGTTCTGCTGCAGCCCGCACAGGTAGACGGCTTGCTGGTGGAAGCCCTCGTCTTGCGGAACCCCCAGGTAGGCCAGCCCGGCGCGGCCTTGGGGGACGGCCGTGGGGGTGGTGGTGCGGACCACCACGCTCACGTCGGAAGAGCCCGAGACACCCACTCTCAAGGTCCCCACCCGGTTGCCGGTTGCGGGAATGGGCACCTCCAGCCCCCGCAAATAGTCGATGGCGTTGGGCTCGATCCTCTGCTGGTGGGGGCCGAGCATGTGGGTGGCGCTGCCGCTGCCCTCGCCGGCATGGGCCGTATAGGTGTAGTGGAGCACGGCCGCATCGGACCCCCGGTTGGTGAGGGCCAGTTCCGAGGTGAAGAAGGAGTTGTTCTTTCCGCTCGAGCTCAGCACCACCGGGACGAAGGTGGTCATCATGTCCCTGTCGATTGGAGCGTCTCCCGGACTGAAAACGGCGCTGATGACCAGTTCAGCATTGGCGATCACTCCCGCGTTCGCCGGCGCTACCGCCAGTTCGGCATAGCTGACTCTGCGCATCCCCGCCTCTTCATACTCGACGAAGCCTCCGCCATCGGGCGCATTCTCGACCGCCGCGGCGACCAGATCTTGCATGATTTTGGCCACGTTGGCGTCTTCAAGCGCCGTGAGGAGCGTGAACTCCCGGTCCGGATTGCCTCCGTCGAAGAAAACCAATACGGCGCCTTCAAGCCCCAGGTAGTTGTTGACCAGCACGACGAAGTAGGTGGACCCGTGCTTCCAGGGACCGGGTTCCATCCTGAAAATCGTCTTCAGGGCGTTAATGTCCACGGCCTCTCCACTCTCGAATTGCAGCGCCAACCATGCTCTCGCTCCCTGGACGAAGGCTTTCAGGCTATCCCGGTCCACCACGTCCCGGGCCGTGACCTCAGGCTCCTGGGCCGAGGCGGGACCGACGTCGGACAGGCCGCCGGCTATGACCAACACACATCCCAAAAGAACCACCCGAGTCATGGGTTTCATGGCAATTGCTCCTTGTTGGACCGCTATCGTGAAAATCAGGTCGTGAGTGCCTATAAATCTATACACTGCGGTAGATTCGTCAAGCAAATAAGCCGCACCCGGCAAGCCCCGCCGGCTCGCTCGCCTGCAGCCTTTCAGGGAACAGGTAGTGACTCCGAATTTTCAGTGGACGGCTGGAACCGCGACGGGCCCCGGGAGTTCCCTCGCCCCAAACGCAAAGAGAAGCCCTCCGAAGGTTGAGGCGGCATTGGGGTTTCTCCCGGGAGCGCGGGCGTCCCGCCCGCATTCTTGTAAAGGCGCTGTCCCGGCGCCAGTCGGCAGGTGAACCGACCAACCCTGTGAAGCCAATCGCCACCACCCTGACAGGTGTTGTGCGGGCGAGACGCCCGCGCTCCCGGGGGGCACAACTCTTCCCGGCAACAAATGCCGCGGCCTGACCAATTTTGCAAAGGGATCACGGCACTGCCTGGCCGGCCAGGACCCCGGTGCATCGGCCCTCTTCCACCTCCACCTGGCCATTGACCACCACCCAGGGGATGCCCACCGGAAACTGCCTGGGGTCCTCGTAGGTGGCGGTGTCCGTGACCGTTTCAGGGTCGAAGGCCACCAGGTCGGCGAAATATCCGGGCCGCAGGCGGTCCCTCGGAATGGGTGTGGGTATCGATGAATCCGGGAGCGACCGCGAGACCGTGCATTGGAATGACTCGCCGGGCCTGGACTCGGGAGAGGTCCCCGATGGCTTCGATCCTCTCCCCGGCGATTCCCAGGTCGGCGGCAACGGCCGGCGTTCCCGTGCCGTCGAGGAGTTGTCCGCCGGCGAGGATGAGGTCGAAGGTCATGGCGCTGAGACACCTCGTCGAGGGGTGGGTGACGCCTCCCGGGGCGCCGGCTTCATGAGGGGTTGGTCGGGCCTGACGGCCAGCCAGCAGAGCGCGGCCGTCAACTGCGTGGCGGCGATGAGGTAGAGCACCAGGTTCCAGTCGCCGCCGGTGCGCTCGATGTGTCCGATCAGGTATCCCAAGGCGATGGGCATCAGCAGGGCCCCGGCGATTCCGGCCATGTTCATCACCGCCATCAGCAGGGCGCTGTAGCGGCCGGCGATGTCCATGGTCGCCGTCCAGGAGGGGGGACCGGAAAAGGAACCGGCCAGGGACCCCGCCGACAGCAACCCCACCAATAGCGGAGTCGAGGCGGCCCCCAGGGCCGACAGCGTCAGCAGGCCGGCGGCCCCGATGCCGAAGCAGGCCACCAGGCTGCGGCTGATCCGCTTGCTGCCGGTCCGCGCGTACAAGCCGTCCACTACCAGCCCGCCGGCCATCAACCCCGCCACCGCCGCCGCCAGAGGCCAGACGGTGAGCCAGCCCGCCTGGGCGGGGGTGATGCCGTAGCCCTTCTCCAGGTAGGCGGGAAACCAGGTGACAAAGACGGCGTAGGCCGCCGCCCGCAGGAACTGCTGGGCGCAGATCCCCCACAGGCTGCGGCTTCCGATCATGCCGGCCAGCAGGGTCGGGGGACCTTCCGGGCCTGGGCGGGACGGGGGATCTCCGCCCTTGGCCGATTCGAGCCCGGTCCGGCCGGAGTCGGGGACAGCCGCCCCCGTTCGCGTGGCGAAAGCCGGCCGGGTGATCAAGTCCCGCTCGGCCTCGTTCACCCAGGGGTGCTGCCGGGGATGGTTGCGGAAGTAGCCGTAGAAGCCCGCCGCCCAGGCCAGGCCGACCCAGGTGTAGAGACCGAAGACCTCCCTCCAGGGGAAACGCTCCATCAGGGAAGCCGTCAATCCCATGGTGACGATGCCACCGATGGACATGGAGGTCTCCACGGTGGCGCTGCTGAACCCTCGCCGCCTCTCCGGGAACCAGTCGTTGATGACCAGGGTGGCGATGGGCACCAGTCCGGCCTGGGCGGCGCCGAAGGCCACCCGCGAGGCCAGCATGGGGATATAGGAGACCACCCTGGCCGACCAGAGGTTGAACAGCGACCAGAGCAGGCTGATGAGGGAAAGAGCCCACCTCGGTCCCAGGCGGGTCCCCAGCCAGCCCCCCGGGACCTGAAAGGCCAGGTAGCCCACCATGAAGGCGCTCAGAATCCAGCCCATCTGCTCGGTGGTGAACTGGAGCTCCCTCTGGATGGTGGTGTTGGCGACGGCGATGCAGTGACGGGTGAGGTAGGCGCTGGCGGCCGCCAGCGCCAGCAGGCCCAGCACGCCGTGGCGAACACCGCTGGGCCTCGCCGCTCCGGCGCCGCCGGCAGTCGGGTTGGAATCGGCCTGCATCGCCATCGCTTGGACCCGCTTCAGGGAATCGGTGCAGAGCCTAAACCAAACCATTGAGCCTGGCAAGGTGGAGGCACTCCGTGGATAGGTGCTGTCGCCGCGTTCGCGGCTCTACTCCCCTATGTGACGTTTTCCGATGGCTCCCCCCGGGCTCTGGCCCGGGGCATTATTACAAATAGAAAAGCACGTTTCCCTTTGCAGTGTTGTGGGTTCGGGGAGAGCTGCGAATGCTGCGGTTGACGTGGGTTACCCGGCGAGACGCCACCTACGGGCCATCCTTATAGAGCTGCGAAGCTGCGACTCAGGGTAGCCCCGGGTGTCAACCCGGGGTCGTATGGGTCTGCGCCAACCCAGCCGCGAATGCGGCGAATAGAAAGCACCCGTTCGGGAACGCACTGCTTCCCCAAACAAACTCCGCCCCACGCCGCGATCACCCGCTGTGCCGCCTACGCGACTCTACTCTTACGCAACCCTTCCCATGGGCTACGCCCTTCGCCAACTTCCCCTCAACAGGGAAGCGGAAGCCAATGCTATACTCCCTCCAATTTTCTACTCGAGGGTGAAACATGATCGATACTGCTGCTGATGGCCCGGAGGGCCGCCTGCAGGGCCTGAATGCGGTGGTTACCGGAGCCGCCCAGGGGCTGGGTCTGGCCATCGCCGAGGAGCTGGGCCGGCGGGGCGCCCGCGTGACCCTGGCCGACGTGCAGGCGGAGAAGGTCCGGAAGGCGGCTGCCGGGCTGGGGGAGAAGGGGCTGCGGGCGGAAGCCGCCACCCTGGACATCACCGACAGCCGGGCCGTCAGGGAGTTCTTCGAGGCCTTTGTGGGCGACCGGGGGCGGCTCGACATCCTGGTCAACAATGCCGGCTCCAGGCAATCGGTGACCGAGGTGGCCGAGCTGGGCGACCGGGAGTGGGACCGGGTGCTGGGGGTGACCCTGACCGGGACATTCTACTGCTGCCGTTCGGCGGCCGCCGCCATGCAGCGACAGGAGTCGGGCGCCATCGTCAACATGGCCTCGGTGAACGGGCAGAGCGCGGCCGCCCTGGTGGCGGCCTACAATGCCGCCAAGGCGGGCGTGATCAGCCTGACCCGGACGCTGGCCCTGGAGTTGGCGCCCTACGGGGTGAGGGTCAACGCCGTGAGTCCCGGGCCGGTCTACACCGACTTCAACCGACAGAACATGGCGGAACGGGCCCTGAGCCTGAAGGTCTCGGAGGAGGAGATGATCCGGCGGGTCGCCCAGTCGATTCCCCTGGGACGCTGGGGAGAACCCCATGAGATCGCCCAGGGAGTGGCCTTTCTCTGCAGTCCGGCGGCGACCTGGATCACGGGAGAAGTTCTCAGGGTCAGCGGCGGCCTGGAAGGGGTTTCAGCCACTCCGCCCAAGAAAGCCAAGGGGGCGCCGAAGGGCGGCGACTCCGGGTGAGGTGAGCTGTCGTACTGGCGGGCGGACCATAAGCAGGAAAAACAGCCGATGGTTATCGTTTTGGAAATAAAGGCGAACCACGAATGAACACGAATAGACACAAATACTGATGGACCTCCTTCAACGACAAGCGGCACCAAAATGCTTCTGCAATCTTGTTGCTCTGGTATCGCTTCGCGTCCTTCGTAGATAGCCTCCTCGGTTTCGGTTGTCACACCTCCAATTTACTACGTGAGTTTTTTGCAAATTTCGTAGCGGCGCAGGACTTTTTGCCGGTGAACGTGATGTTCTGCCTTTTTCAATATCGGATGCGACTTGGTGAAAAAGCTGTTTAACCACAAAAAGCACAAAAGGCACAAAGGGCACCATTTGTGTTTTTTGTGCCTTTTGTGGCCATTCTCGGCAACGATCCCGCTGCCGTATTTTGCAAACGCCTCAACTCATCATTCAGTGTATTGGTGTTCATTCGTGTCCATTTGTGGTTCGTCTTTATCCTTTTCGGATAACCCTCAATTGTCTCAAACGAGCCCGCTCAACCGTCCATGAGTGTGGCTCATTGGGTGGACACGTCCGCCTGGGCGAACATGCCGGCGGTGGTCTCGATGGGCGGCCAGGGGACCTCGGCCGTCACCTCGACCAGGCAGGGCCCCGGCTGTCGCAGGGCCTCCGCGAGGTTGCGGGATAGATCCTGCAGTCGTTCTACCCGCAGGGCGGCGGCTCCAAAGGTCTTGGCCAGGGCCGTGAAGTCGGGGCCGGCCAGGTCGGCCGCATGGGTGCGGCCATAGCGGGCCATCTGCTGAGGGCGCAGCACCCCGTAGCCCTTGTCGTTGAAGACCATCATCACCAGGGGCAACCCACACTCGACCGCCGTGGCCAGCTCCTGGCAGTTGAAGAGAAACCCTCCGTCCCCCGACAGCAGGACCACCGGACGCCGTGGCTGGGCCAGTCTGGCCCCGATGGCCGCGGGCAGTCCGAATCCCAGGGTGCAGAATCCCCAGGGGCTGTGGAAGCCAGCCGGCTGGTAGACTTCCAGCAGGTGGTGGCACCAGGTGGCGGCCGCGGTCAGGTCGCAAACCAGGATGCTTTCCCGGGGAAGCGCCGCTCTCAGGCGCTCCACCAGCTCCACCGCCGCCGGCGCCCGTTGCCGGCATTCGCCCCATATCCGGCCGCGAAGCTCCTTGACCTCCTGGGCGCGGTCCCGAGAGGGCGCGACGCCTCGGCACCGTTCCAGCAAACCTTCCAGCGCCGGCCTGGCGTGGCCGACCACGGCGGCGCTCACCCCGTAGTTGCGGCCGATCTCTGCCGGATCGATGTCGATGTGAATCAACGGCTCCGGCAGCTTCAGGCGCCAGCGTTCGGTCTCGATCTCCTTGAACCGGGTTCCCACCGCCAGCATCAGGTCGCAGGTCTCCAGGTAAGCCCGTCCGGCCGGATGGAGCAGGCTGTTGCCGCCGGAGAGAGGGTGGTCTTCGGGGATGGCTCCCTTGCCCAAGGTGGTGGTGAAGACCGGAGATCGCAGCCGCTCCGCCAGCCGGGTCAGAGCATTCGAGGCGCCGGCCCGGATGAGGCCGCCCCCGGCCCAGATGACCGGCCGGCGGGCCTTCTCCAGCAGTCGGCAAGCCCTGGAGAGTTCTTCGTGACCGGGTTGCTCCAGCTCCGTTTCCAGGGGCGCCGGCAGGGCAGGCCGGCCCTCGGAGTCCAGCACGTCGCAGGGGATCTCCAGGGCCGCCGGCCGCGGCCGCCCCGAACCCAATTGGACGAAGGCCTCTCGAACCAGCCAGGGGATGGCCTCCACCGTAGTGGCCTGCTGCCACCACTTGGTGACTGCCCGGAAGCCTCCCGACTGGCCGGAGCACTCGTGCAGGAGGCCCTTTTCGCGGCCCAGAAAGTCCGCCTGGATCTGGCTGGCGACGCACAGAACTCGGGAGGAGTCGCTGAAGGCGGTGCCCAGCGGGGTCAGGGTGTTGAGCGCCGCCGGTCCGGTGGTGCTGAGACAGACGCCGACTTCTCCATTTTCACTGGCCCGGGCGTACCCGTCCGCCATGAAGGCCGCCCCCTGTTCGTGACGGGCGCTGACGTGGCGGATGGGGCTGTCCAGCAGGGCGTCGTAAACCGCCAAGTTGTGAGTGCCCGGGACGCCGAAGACGGTGGTGACTCCGTGGGCTTCCAGGGACCGAACCAGGGCCTGACCGCCGGTCATGGGCATCTCCTTTGCAAGGGCCGCCTTCCGCCGCCGGTCCGCTTTGCGCATCGGTCCGGCCGAGGCGGGATCGGGAATTATATCCTACGGCCGGACAAGCCAGGGCACGCCCTGCCGTGCAGATCATTCGAGGAAAAACAAGCGATCGTCAATAAAGGCGAACCACGAATGAACACGAATAGACACGAATTCCGATGGACCTCCTTGGCTGCAACGTCATTCGGATGAATCCCCCCCGGGAGCGCGGGCGTCCCGCCCGCACAACACTGGCACAGCCTTACCCCTCTCCTCCATCCGGATCGACCGGCAACGGCGCCAGGATTCTGCTTCGGCCCAGCCCAGGCCATTCCCGCCGGCAGGGTGGCCGGGTGCCGCATCACGGGGAAACTGAGCGGCCACCCAACGCAGAGGATGCGGGCGAGACGCCCGCGCTCCCGGAGGGCGCCTCTCCCGTGGGTCTTGGTGGATTCCTCTTTTTTTCTTTTGTTCCAGACACGTAGCGCCCCCGCCCTGCCGGGCGGATCATACGAGGGTGAAGTACCCAATCGTCAGAGCCTTTTGCAAAAGGCTCGAGAGGCAGTGCTTTTCGGTAAGGGTGCTTCCTATTCGCCGCATTCGCGGCTGTGGCAGTGCAGGGTTCATACGACCCCGGGCTTCCGACCGGGGCTACCCTGAGCCGCTGCTTCGCAGCTCTCCCGTACCCCACGATTCTGCTAAGGGGAACATGCTTATTATTTGGAATGAAGCGTTTGCAAGAATCGGCAGAGGGATCTTTTTTGGGAATGGCCACAAAAGGCACAAAAACACAAAAAGGAACCCTCCGATCGTCAAGACTCGCAACCTAGCAACTCATTTTGTGCCTTTTGTGCTTTTTGTGGTGAATGCTGGAGCTGCCAGCCCTTCACCTTTGCTGCCTCCATGTCATTCCCGATTGGGAATTTGCAAAAGGCTCAAGGCTCAATGGACCTCCTTCTGGTAAACATCCGTTGCGGTATACTCAGGCGGCTGCGGCGGCAGGGGCGAGCCGCCGACTCAGGCGGTGACGGGAGACACGTGGAGGAATGAAGAGTGAATCCGGTGACGGGGGAACGGCCTCTGAGGGCGCAGGGGGTGTCGGTGGCCGGCGAGCTCGAATCGATGGTTGACCGGCTGGTTCGGAAGTACGGGGACCGGGGACGGGAGGCAGGCGACAACCTGGCGCACTGGCTTTCGGGGCAGGTGCCCTACGCCGAGCCCGGAATGCTCCGGCGGCACCTCCGAGCCGGGCAGGTGGACCTGCTCTTCGACGCTTTCTGGCAGGTGCTTCCCTTCGGGACCGGCGGCCGCAGGGGACGGGTCGGATACGGGGCCAACCGCCTCAATCCGGCCACCGTGGCCATGACCGTCCAGGGGCATTGCCACTACCTGCGGGCCGCCTTTCAGAGTCGCCGCGACCTGACCGTGGTGGTAGCCAACGATGTCAGGGTCTTCAGAGACCTGGCCGGGACCTACCGCTTTCTGGGAGAGGAGCACCCGCTGCTGGGAACCTCCTCGCGCTCGCTGGGGAGGCTGGCCTGCGAGATCTATGCCGGCAACGGCATCACGGCCTGTTTCGCGCAGCCGCGTGTCGAGGAGGCGGTGATCGGCACTCCCGAGCTGTCCTTTGTCATCGGCCGGCTGGGGGCCGCCGGGGGGATTAATCTCTCGGCCTCCCACAACCCTCCCGACGACAACGGGGTCAAGGTCTACGACGCCTTCGGCAGCCAGCCGGTGGCGCCGGAGGACCAGGCCCTGATGGACGCCATGCGGGACGCTACCGCCATCCGGAGCCTACCCTTCGCCCGGGCGCTTGCCGAGGGCCTGGTGCGGGCCATCCCCGAGGACCTCCACCAGGACTACCTGGACGCTTACCTGGAGCTGTATGGGGACACCTTTACCCCCCGGCCCGACCTGCCCGTGGTCTACACGCCCCTCTGCGGTTGCGGATCGAGGACGGTGGGCGACCTGCTGGGCCGGCTGAACTTTCCGGTTCGGATCCCGCCCCGCCAGGACGCCGACGGCTCCTTCGCTGTCATCCCCTTCAAGGCCCCCAATCCGGAGGTGCCCCAGGCCACCGCACCCGCCAGGGATTTCGCCGACGAGATCGGCTCGGGGCTGGTCCTCTCCAGCGATCCCGATGCCGACCGGGTCGGACTGGAGGTCCGGCAGGCCGACGGCTCCTGGGTCCACCTGGACGGGAACCGGATTGCCGCCATTCTGGGATACTTCCTGATGCTGGATCCCGAAGGCCCGCGCAGGAGGGGGCTGGTGGTGGAGACCCTGGTGACCACCCGCATCCTGGGCAGAATCGTGGAGAAAGCCGCCGGCTCCCAGATCGTGGATGACCTGCTGGTCGGCTTCAAGTATGTCGCCGACCTGCTGAAGTCCCTGGAACGGACCGGAAGATACGGCCAGGTGGTTGCCCGGCCGCGGGACCTGGTGCTGGCCGCCGAGGAGAGCCACGGGGTGATCATGGTCCCCACCATACGGGACAAGGACGCCGCTCCGGCCTGCATGCTGCTGGCGGCCCTCTACCAGAGGCTGCGGCTGCAGGGGCGCACCCTGCTGGACTACTACGTCGGGATCCTGGAGCAACTGGGAGGCTATGCCGACGTGGGCCGCTCCATCGCCATGGCCGGGGCCGGGGGGGTGTCGAGGAGGGATCGGCTGATGGCCTCGCTGAGAGACTCGCCCCCGCGGACGCTGGCGGGCCATCCGGTGCGCCAGGTTCTGGACTACTGGGATCAGGAACGGTTCGGGCCCTTCGTCAGCGAGTCGGACAAGCTGCCCAGAAACGTGATCCGGATGTCCATGGACGACTTCGTGGTCACGGTCCGTCCCTCCGGAACCGAGCCCAAGCTGAAGTTCTACTGCCAGCTTGCGCCGCGGGGACGCTCCTCCCTGAAGGGGATGGACCTGTTGGCCGAGGTGAGCGACCGGGCCGAGGGCTTGGCCCGCCAAGTGTACCGGGAACTCCTGGCCCGGCTGGACCTGGATCTGGGCCCGGCCGGACTCTTGCTTCCCGACATCGTGGACGTGGACCGCAAGCGGGAGTTCGAGCAGACCATCCAGCCGCAATTACATTCGGAGCTGGCCGCTTCAGGCAAGGGCAGCCTGCCGGAGCTTCTGGACTGGCTGCGCGGCCAGGCCTCCGGCATGACCCCGGGAGCGGACCCGCTGCCCGCTCTCAAGGCCCCCGTCGCCTTTCTCTGCGACGGATGGAAGGCCGAGCTGGGGGCCGACCCCCTCTTCGGCGAACTGGACCGGTGGGCGCGGCAGTGAACCGAGGACTGTCGGGGGCGGGACGCTGACCGGAGCCGGGAGCCGCGCTCCCCAGGGAAAACGCCATGCGCCAGTGGCCTCTGTGCCTGAACACCAGCACCATCCGGCCGGCGGGCCTGTTGGAGAAGATCGACATCGCGGCCCGGACCGGCTACTCGGCCATCGAGCTCTGGACCGAGGAGTTGACCCGATTCGAGCAGTCGGGGCGGTCGCTGGCCGAACTGCGCCGCATTCTGGAGGACTCGGGGCTGGCGGTGGCCAGCGTCATTACCCTGTGCGACTGGATGCAGAGCCAGGGGTTCCACAAGGAAGCCGCCTTCCGGGAGGCCCGCAGGCGGCTGGGGCAGGCGGCGGCCGTGGGCGCGGTCCACATGGTGGCCTCGCCGGTTCCCGACGCTCCTCACCTGGACATTCCCCTGGCGGCGGCGCGCTACCGCGAGCTGCTGGAGGAGGGCCAGGCCTTCGGCGTTCGGCCGGCCATGGAGTTCCTGGGATTCCAGCACAACGTCTTTCAACTGGAGCAGGCGCTGGCCGTCGTGCGGCAGGCCGACCATCCCCACGGCTGCCTGGTGCTGGACCCCTTTCACCTCTACCGGGGCGGTTCCGGCTTCGGCGGCATCAGGGACCTGTCCTCCGACGTAATCGCCGTGTGCCATTTCAACGACGCCCCCGCCTCGCCTCCCCGGTTCGAGCAGACCGACCCCGACCGCGTCCATCCGGGAGACGGCATTCTCCCCCTGGAGTCCCTCCTGAGAGATCTGGATGCCATCGGCTACGGGGGCTTTCTGTCCCTGGAACTCTTCAATCCCCGATACTGGGCGGGGGACCTGGCGGAAGTGGCCCGAACCGGCAGGGACAAGACGGAGGCCGTCGTCCGCGCAGCCCGCGAAACCGGACTCGAGGACGGGACCACTCCGTCATGATTCAAATCCAGCAGGTATCCAAGACCTACGACCGGGGCCGGAGCTTCGCCGTGCGTGGAGTCGACCTGGAGGTCGGCGCCGGGGAGCTGCTGGTGCTGCTGGGGGACTCGGGCTGCGGAAAAACGACCCTGCTCAAGATGATCAACCGCCTGGTGGAGCCCAGCCAGGGCCGCATCCTGGTGGAGGATCGGGACGTCGCCCAGGTCGATCCCGTGGCTCTGCGCCGGGGAATCGGCTACGTCTTTCAGGGGGTCGGCCTCTTTCCCCACATGACCGTGTCCGAGAACGTGACGGTGGTGCCGAGGCTTCTCGACTGGGAACCGGCCGCCTGCCGGGACCGCGCCGACGAACTGCTGCGCCTGACCGGGCTCTCGCCCCGGACCCACCGCCACCGCAAGCCCGATGAGCTGTCGGGGGGGCAGCGCCAGAGGGTGGGGCTGGCGCGGGCGCTGGCGGCCCGGCCCAGGATCATGCTGATGGACGAGCCCTTCGGCGCCCTGGACCCCATCACCCGCGACGGCCTGCAACGGGAGTTCAAGCGCCTGCAGCAGACCCTGAACCTGACGGTGGTCATGGTCACCCACGACATGACCGAGGCCCTGCTGCTGGCCGATCGCATTGCCGTGATGAAGCAGGGCGTCCTGGTGGGAACGGGGTCTCCCAGGCAGATCCTGCGGAACCCGCCTCACCCCTATATCGCCGCCCTGATGGAGACCCCCAGGCGGCAGGCCGACCAGGTGGAATCGATGCTGCGCTCCGGGGGGGAGGGGCCATGACCGAGACGGCCTTGGCCGACCAGTTGAGGCTGCTTCCCGACTACCTGGGGCATCACCTGACCCTGACCCTGGTGGCCCTGTCCAGCGGAATCGCCCTGTGCCTGCCCCTGGCCGTTCTGGTGACCCGGGTAAGATGGCTGCAATGGCCGGTGCTCACGGTCGCCAGCGTGGCCCAGACCATCCCCGGGCTGGCCCTGCTGGCGCTGATGGTTCCCCTGCTGGGTCGGATCGGCTTCCTGCCCGCCCTCATCGCCCTGCTGCTCTACAGCATGCTGCCGATCCTGCGCAATACCGTCACCGGCATCCTGGGGGTGGCCCCCGAAGTCCTGGAAGCCGCCGAGGGGCTGGGCATGACCTCCCGGCAGAGACTCTTCCGGGTGGAGCTGCCGCTGGCGGCCCCGGTGATCATCGCCGGCATCCGCACGGCCACCGTCTGGGTGGTGGGATCGGCCACCCTATCCACTCCGGTCGGCGCCACCAGCCTGGGCAACTACATCTTCAGCGGCCTCCAGACCCAGAACTCGACCGCGGTCCTGGTCGGCTGCGCGGCCGCGGCCGCCCTGGCGATCGTGCTGGACCAGCTCATTCGCCTGGGAGAGCTGGCCGTAGCCGGCCGCAGCCGAACCAGGGGCTGGCTGGCCGGGGCCGGCCTGCTGTTCATCCTGCTCTCGACCCTGATTCTGCAGATTCCCGGCGCAAGGGGGTCGGCCGTGGTGGTGGTCGGGGCCAAGCCCTTCACCGAGCAGTACATCCTGGCGGAGGCCCTGACCCGGAGATTGACGCAGGCCGGCCTTCGAGCCGAGAACCGGTCCAGCATGGGCTCCATGATCCTGTTCGACGCCCTGACCGCCGGGCACGTCGATTGCTACGTGGACTACTCGGGAACCGTCTGGGCCAACGTCATGAAGCGGCGGGACCTGCCTCCCCGGGCAGACCTGTTGAAACAGATGAAGGACTGGCTCCAGCGGGAGCACCAGGTCCGGGTCCTGGGGGCGCTGGGGTTCGAGAACAACTACGGGCTGGCGGTTCCGAGACGCAAGGCGGAGGCCTTGAAGCTGGCCTCGATTGGGGACCTGACCGGGCACGCCCCTCGCATGGCCATCGGGGCCGACTTCGAGTTCTTCGCCCGGCCCGAATGGGCGGCGCTGCGAGAGGCGTACCGACTCGACTTCAGGGAGCGGCGGACCTTCGACCCCAGCCTCATGTACGCCGCCGCCCGCGAGGGTGTGGTGGATGTCATCTCCGCCTATACCACCGACGGCCGCATCATCGAGTACGAGCTGGCGGTACTGGCCGATCCGCTGCAGGCGCTGCCGCCCTATGACGCCGTGCTGTTGCTTTCCCCCGCGGCCGCCCGGCGGGCCGAGCTGGTCAGGGCGCTGCAGGTCTTTGACGGGATCATCGATGACGGTACCATGAGAGCCGCCAACAAGCGGGTGGACGTGGACGGGGAGTCTCCGGCCCGGGCCGCCCGCTTTCTCCTGGAAGCCGTCGGGTTGTCGTCCCCGGCCGAAGCGGGGGCGGTGCTTGACTGAAACAACAGATCCAGGGAGGAGCGTCGTGAGAACCTTCGAATTGCACAGCGCGGTCCTGATCCGGCGGACTCCGGAGGAGATTTTTCCCTTCTTCGCCGACGCGCGGAACCTGGATCTGCTCACCCCTCCCTGGCTGCACTTTCAAATCCTCGATCCGGCGCCGGTTGCCATCCGGCAGGGCACGGAAATCGACTACCGTCTCCGCCTCCATGGCATTCCCCTGCGCTGGCGGAGCCGTATCACGGCCTGGAATCCCCCCAGCCTCTTTGTGGACGAGCAGGTTCGGGGGCCTTATCGCCGCTGGATTCACCGGCACTGCTTCCGCCCGGTGGAGGGCGGCACGCTGGTGGAGGACCAGGTGCGCTACGCGGTCTGGGGAGGCCGGCTGGTCGACCGGTGGTTGATTGCGCCGGATCTGTCCCGGATCTTCCGCTATCGCCGGGAACGGCTGCTAGAGCGGTTTCCGGATTCGAACGCAGCCCCTTGCCGGCCATGAGGTCCTATCCGATGCAATCTCCGGGTGTTCTGGCTGTACTGCTCCTGGTGTGTCTGGGAGCCGGCTATCTCGGCTCGCTGGCGACGGCGGAATCGGTCAAAGACTGGTATCCCGGGCTCATCAAGCCGCCCGGGACACCTCCAGACAGCCTCTTCGGACCGGTTTGGACCACTCTCTTCGTGCTGATGGCGGTGGCGGCCTGGCAGGTCTGGACCCGGTCGGGGTTCGAGGGAGCCCGGCTGGCCCTTGCCCTGTTCGGCGTGCAGTTGCTGCTGAACGTCACCTGGTCCTTCCTGTTTTTCGGCCTGCGCCAGCCCGGCGCCGCCCTGGTTGAGATCCTGCTGCTCTGGATCGCGATCCTGATCACGTTTCTGGCCTTCAAACCCCACAGCCTGGTGGCGGCTCTGCTCCTTCTGCCCTATCTCGCCTGGGTGGGGTTGAACTACGGCATCTGGCGATTGAATCCCTGAAGTGGGCCTATTCTTTTTGTGCCTTTTGTGGCCATTCCTGGCAACGATCCCGCTGCCGAATTTTACAAACGCCTCAACTCTTCAATCCGTCCATTGGTGTTCATTCGTGTCCATTCGTGGTTCGTCTTTCCTCTTCGTGGATGTCTTTTTTGGGATTTGGTTCCCCTTTGGCAGACCCCTCTTGAGCCTCCTCCAACCCCTTCGTGCAACTTCGTGGATAACTCGTTTCCCGTCCCTCGACCGTGGATAGCTTGTGTGGTAGGCTGATCTGCCATTTTCCGATGGCAGGAGACTTGTGGGCAAGGACCTGTTGCAGGCTTGGCCACTCGGGACGCCGCCGGGCGCCCCTCCGAAATCGCGGCAAGAGGGCGCCGCTTTCACTGTCTCGCCTGTTGCCGGCCGGCCGGCAACCCATCGACTACCGTCAGACTCAAACCCCCTCCCATGAATCGATCCGAGCTTTCGAGCGCGTTTCAGACGGTCAGGCAAACCACCCGGGATCTCTGCCGGCCCCTCTGCACCGAGGACTACGTGATTCAGTCCATGCCCGACGTCAGTCCTCCCAAGTGGCACCTGGGCCACACCACCTGGTTCTTCGAGCGCATCGTGCTGGAACGGTTTGCCGACGACTATCGGGCCTTTCATCCCCGGTACTACTTCGTCTTCAACTCCTACTACCAGAGCTTCGGAGAGAGAGTGGCCCGGGACATTCGAGGGACCCTGTCCCGGCCGACGGTGGAGGAGGTTCATGCCTACCGCGCCGGCGTCGACGAGAGGCTGGCGGACTTGATCGAGGAGCTGGACTCGGCGCGTTTTGCCGAGTTCGCGGACCTGGTGGAGCTGGGGCTGCACCACGAACAGCAGCACCAGGAGCTGCTGGTCACCGACGTCAAGCACATCCTGGCCAGCAATCCCCTGAGACCCAGCTATCGGGCTCGCGATGAAGGCGGAAGCCCCGATTCTGCCCGACCGTCCTCGCCGACATTTCAGGAGTTCGAAGGCGGGATGTTCGAGATGGGAGCTCCCGACAAGGGATTTGCCTGGGACAACGAGCGGCCCCGGCACAAGACCTGGCTCTCCGACTACGGCCTGATGGATCGGTTGGTGACCTGTGGGGATTACCTGGATTTCATCGACGACGGCGGGTACCGGGACCCCTTGCTGTGGCTCTCGGATGGCTGGGACGTCGTCAATGACAACGGCTGGGAGGCGCCCCTCTACTGGGAGCGGCGTGACGGCGATTGGGAGATCGTCACCCTTTGCGGGTGCCGTCCCCTGGACCCGGAAGAGCCGGTGGCGCACGTCAGCTTCTATGAAGCGGCCGCCTATGCCCGCTGGGCGGACAAGCGCCTGCCGACCGAGGCGGAATGGGAAAGGGCTGCCCGGCGGCATGAGGGTCGGCTGCAGGGAAACTTTCTGGAAAACGGCCGCTTCCATCCGGCGCCCGGGGGATGCGGGTCGGGTGACGAGCAGCCCGGGGTGCGCCAGCTTTTCGGCGACGTCTGGGAATGGACGGGAAGCGCTTACCTGCCCTATCCCGGATACCGGCAGGAGCGGGGTCCGCTCGGCGAGTACAACGGAAAGTTCATGAGCAACCAGATGGTTCTCAGAGGCGGGTCCTGCGCCACGCCCAGGAGCCACATCCGCCCGAGCTACCGCAACTTCTTTCAGTGCGGCAAGCGCTGGCAGTTCACGGGCATTCGACTGGCCAAGGACCTGGGTTAAGGGAGGCAACCGTGCCAGCGAGCATCAAGATCCTGGGCGCGAAGGACTATGCCGACTCCTTCGACGAGAGGGAGGCCTTTGCCCTGGACGTCCTGTCGGGCCTCTCGGCGGTGCGCAAGTCCATCCCCTCCAAGTATTTCTATGACCGGCAGGGCAGTGAGCTGTTCCGCCGGATCACCCGGTTGCCGGAGTACTACCTGACCGGGTGCGAGCTGGAGATTCTGGAGAGCCGGTGGGAGAGGATCGCCGCCTGGGTGGCGGGGCGTCCCTTCAACCTGGTGGAGCTCGGCCCCGGACTCAGCCGCAAGACCACGCTCTTCCTGGAACGGTTTACGGAATCGGGGCTGGATTTCCAGTATGTGCCCATCGACATCTCGGCGTCCTCCATGGACGGGCTGGTCGGCACGGTCGACGCCCGGTTTCCCGATCTGACCACCCAGGGGCTGGTGGGGGACTACTTCCATGGCTTGAAGTGGTTGAACCGTCGCTGCCGGCGGCGCAACCTGGTGCTGTTCCTGGGGTCTTCCATCGGTAATTTCACCCGGGAGGAGTCCTGCTTCTTTCTGCGCAGCGCCTGGAAGTGCCTGAACCACGACGACCTGATGCTGATGGGTTTCGACCTCAAGAAGGACATCGACGTCCTGCTTCGGGCCTACAATGACTCCCTGGGGTTGACCAGCCGCTTCAACCTGAATCTGCTGGAGCGCATCAACCGCGAGCTGGGAGGGCGCTTCGACGTGGCCAAGTTCCGCCACTTCGGCACCTACGACGTCTTCTCCGGCTCCATGGAGAGCTACCTGGTCAGCCAGGAGCAGCAGTCGGTCTTCATCGAGCAGATCGGCCGCTCCTTTGACTTCGAGGCCTGGGAGCCGATCCACACCGAGCATTCCTGCAAGTACTCGATTGCGGATATCGAATGGTTCGCCCGGCAGTCCGGGTTCAAGGTCCGGGAGCACCTGTTCGACTCCTGCCGTTTCTTCGCCGATTCCATCTGGAGCGTGGACAAGGCGGAATCGGTCCGCCCGGGCGCAGAGGGGGAAGCGGTGGCCCAGCCGCTCGCTTCCGAGGGCCGATTGTGAGGCTCCGCAGGGTTGTCGTTCATGACGGATCGCATTGACGACGTCGCCCAGCTCGAGGACCTGCTGAGTGAGCCGACCGCCGAGGTCGTCGGCAGCCTGGGCCGGCTTTCGGGGGATATTCTGGTCCTGGGAGCCGGGGGGAAGATGGGGCCCACCCTGGCCCGCATGGCCGGCCGGGCGCTGGAAGCCGGCTCGGGCCGCGGACGGGTGAGGGCCGTCTCCCGCTTCTCCAACCCGAGAGAGCGGGAGCGGCTGGAATTGCACGGGGTTGAGACCATCGGCTGCGACCTGCTGGACCCGCGGGCGCTGGAGGAACTGCCCGAGGCTCCCACCGTGATCTACATGGTCGGCATGAAGTTCGGCTCCACCGGCAACGAGGCCCGCACCTGGGCGGTCAACACCTACCTGCCGGCAATGGTCTGCCGGCGGTTCGCCCGGAGTCGGATCGTGGCTTTCTCAACCGGTAACGTCTACGCCATGACCCCGGTTTCCGGCGCCGGCTCCAGCGAGGAGGACCCTCCCGGCCCCGAAGGCGAATATGCCATGAGCTGCCTGGGCAGGGAGAGGATGTTCGAGTATTTCAGCCGGACCCGGGGGACCCGGGTGGCGCTGCTGCGGCTCAACTATGCCTGTGAGCTGCGCTACGGAGTCCTGGCCGACCTGGCGCGCAAGGTCTGGGAGCGGCAGCCCATCGACCTGACCATGGGCCACGTGAACGTGATCTGGCAGGGTGACGCCAACGCCATGGCCCTGCGGGCCGTCGAGCACTGCGCCGCCCCGCCCTGGGTGGTGAACATCGCCGGACCCGAGCGCCTCTCGGTTCGCCGCATCTGCCGGGAGCTGGGCCGGCTGATGAACCGCCCTCTCAACCTGGTGGGAGAGGAAGCCGCCGACGCCCTGCTGAGCGACGGGCGCCTCGGCTATCGGAGGCTCGGCCAGCCCCGGGTAGCCATTGAACGGCTGCTGGGCTGGATCGCCGACTGGGTGATGCGCGGCGGCCCCAGCCTCGACAAGCCCACCCATTTCCAGGTGCGCGACGGCCGATTCTAGGCGTCGGGCCGCCTTTCAGGAGGTAGCCGTGTTGAGTCAACCCTTGCAGTCCCTGCTTTCCAGGGGGGTGGTCATCCCCGCCCATCCCCTGGCCCTGACGGCCGGCCGCAAGCTGGACGAGCGGCGTCAGCGGGCCCTGTCCCGCTACTACATCGCAGCCGGTTCGGGAGGCCTGGCCCTGGGCGTTCACATGACCCAGTTTGCCATCCGGGATCCCGGGCATGACCTGTTTCGACCCGTCCTGGAGCTGACCCGGGAAGAGATGGACCGGGCCGACGCCAACCGGCCGGAACCCCTGCTGAGGATCGCCGGCATCTGCGGCCCCACCCCTCAGGCGGTGGCCGAGGCGGGGCTGATTCAGGAGCTGGGATACCATGCCGGCCTTCTGAACCTGGCCGCCTTGAGCGAGGCCAACGACCAGGAGCTGCTGGACCACTGCCGCGAGGTGGCCCGGGTGACCCCGGTGTTCGGCTTCTACCTGCAGTCGACCATCGGGGGCCGGGAGCTGTCCTACGGGTTCTGGCGCCGCTTCGTGGAGCTTCCGGAGGTGGTCGCCATCAAGCTGGCGCCCTTCAACCGCTACCACACCCTGGAGGTGCTGCGCGCGGTGGCGGAGGCGGGACGGGAGGACATCGCCCTCTATACCGGAAACGACGACAACATCGTGATGGACCTCATCACGCCCCACCGCTTCCGGGTCGGGGGTCGAGAGGTGGAACTGCGGATTGTCGGGGGCCTGCTGGGGCACTGGGCCGTGTGGACCCGGCGGGCGGTCGAAATCCTGGAGGAGTGCCACGGCTACCGGAACGGCGACGGGACGCTGCCGGAATCGGTGCTGAGGCTGGCCATCGAGGTGACCGACAGCAATGCGGCCTTTTTCGACGCCGCCAACGATTTTCGGGGCTGCGTCCCGGGGTTGCACGAGGTGCTGCGCCGCCAGGGGCTGCTGGAGGGCACCTGGTGCCTGGATCCGGAAGAGACCCTGGGACCGGGGCAACTGGAGGAGATCGACCGCGTCTACCGGGCCTATCCTCATCTCAACGACGACGATTTTGTGCGGGAGCGCCGGGACGAGTGGCTCCGATAGGGTCAGGCCCGCATTTCTCACCAGGTCGCTGGACTCAACTGAAGAGAGCGGTGCCCTGCATGGAAGCCGGCAGGTCGTAGCCGCCGAGCCGGAGCAGCGTCGGCGCCATGTCCAGCAGGTGGGCTCCCGAGACTTCGCCGCGCCGCCGGAGTCCGGGGGCGTTGAGGATGAAGGCGCCGTGCTGGGCGTGGTTGCAGCCGTCGGGGCCGGTGTCGTTCTCCTGCAAGTGCAGTTGGGGCCGGCCCACCGATCCGATGGAACGCCAGGAGAGCCCCCCGAAGTGGGCGATCAGGTCGGGGGCCACCTTGCGGACCGAGCGGTAGACCTGTTCGGGCTTGAAGACCCGGGTGCCCATGGGACGGCCCAGGTCGTCGGGGATGGCTTCCAGCCGGGCGGCCACCTCGTCGCGGAAGGGCTCGTAGTCCCGTGGGGCAATGATGCCGCGGGGCTCGCGGCCCTTGACGTTCAGGAAGACCCGGGCGTAGTAGCCTCCCTCGCTCCAGACCCGGGTCCGGTCCCAGTCGACCGCCAGTCGGCCGAAGGGGGTGGCCTCCCCGGGATAGCGATTCAGCACCAGCCAGCCCTGGCGGATGAGCCATTCGTTGACGCAGAAGCCGCCGTCCAGAGGCTTGGCTCCGTGGTCCGAGACCACCAGGACGACCGTCTCCTCCTCCAGCAGCTCCAGCAGTTCCCCCACCTTGCCGTCCAGCAGCCGATAGTAGTCGCCGACCACCTCCCGGTAGGGGTTGCCCGCCTCGAAGAGCCGGTGGCGCGGGTCGTGATACTGCCAGAAGCCGTGGTGGATGCGGTCCAGGCCGATCTCCACCAACTGGAAGTAGTCCCACCTGGAGTGGCGCAGGAAGTGGCGGACCACCTCGAAGTGGGTATGGGTCATGGAGTCGATCTGCCGCTTCAGCCAGTCCTTGCGATGGGTGCGAAAGCCACTCACGTCGACCGGGTAGTTCCCCACCAGTTGGCTGATCCGCTCCTGGATGAGGGCGGGATGGGTGTAGCGGCTGCGGGCGGTGTCCGGAGTCAGGAAACACCCCACGCAGATGCCGTCCACCCGCCTGGGCGGATAGGAGGGGGGCACGCCGATGATGTTGGAGCGGCCGCCCTGGCGGGACACCTGGTCCCAGATGGCCGGCTCCAGGATGGATCGGGCGTTGGCGAAGCGGAGGCCGTCGTAGGAGTGGTCGGCCCGGTTGCGGAAGCCGTAGACGCCCAGCGAGCCGGGATCCTGGCTGGTGGCCATGCACATCCAGGCGGGAACGGTGATGGGGGGGATCACGCTCTCCAGCCTGCCGTAGCAGCCGCCGGCCATGAGCCGGCGAAAGTGGGTGAGCCTCTCATCGCCGAAGAGGATCTCGGGGGCGGCGCAGTCGAGCCCGATCACCAGGATCTTGGTCATGGGGTGAACGCTCCTAGATCTGAACCCGGAGTAGCCGCTTGAAGGCCAGCGCGGCGAGAGTGGAGACGATCAGGAGGAAGACCAGCCAGTGGGTCTCCCACCCCAGCAGGCCGATCCTGCGGGACGGATAGTCCACCGAGATGCGTTCCGCGAAGGAGTCGGGCGGCAGCGGCGGCTCTCCCGGGTGCTGCAGGACGTCCCAGAAATCCCGCGACGGAGTGACCGCCGAGACCCGCGCCAGTGCCTGATCGGAGGTGACGATCTGCTTTCGCACCTGCCGGCCCTCCAACAGAAAGGTCAGCAGTTGGGTTCCCTGCCGCCGCGGGCGCACGCTCCAGTTCACCTCTCCGGAGTGGGGGCTGCGCAGGGGCGCCCCCACCAGTTCCAGGCCTTCGCCGGCCTCCAGACGCACCTTGGTGAGATCGCCCTCTCCCGACAGCTTCAGCGACACCAGGACGGTCTCTTCCGGTTTGAGGGGCTGGTATCCATACCACTGGTCCAACTGGATCAGCACCAGGCCGAGCGGCACCAACATCAGCAGCAACGGCCGTCCGGCGTATCTCAAGTAAACCAGGTTGGCCAGCAGCATGCGGGACAGAGCCGACCACTGGATGCCGAGGCTGTGCTGAAAGAGGCGGAACTCCAGCAGGTGCGCCCCCATCCGCCGCCGCAGGCTCCCGATGGCCGCCTGGTTGGAGGTGAGCCGGAAGACCAGCAGAAACAGGAGGCCCATGGCGGCCGACAGTAGCAGCAGGGAGGTCGAGGGCGAAAGCCCCTGCAAGGGCGCCATCACCAGGTCGGTCGCCAGGCTCAATGCGCGGTTGAACAGCTCCATGGTCGGTCGGGTTGAGGTAACGATCCGGATCGAGCCGGGCCGGCGGGAGTCGGGTTACTCGATGTACCCGAGCCCTTTCAGGCGGTTGGCGATCTCCTCTTCATCGGCCGAGGACTCGCCCCCGGAGGTCTCCATGGACCTCAATTCCCTTTCCAGGACGTGGGTCACGAACTCTTCGACCGAGCTGTAGCCGAGCTGTTCCGCCTGCTTGCGGCATCGGCTCAGCAACTCGCCGTCCAGCTTGATCCTGCTGCCAAACATGACATTCTCTCCATGCGATGGGGGCCGAAGCCGGCCCGGGCGCCAGCCGCCTCGCGGAAGATCAAATCAGGGGACATCCCTTCATGTGGGCCGGCTGCTCCACTCCCAGCGCCTTGAGCACGGTGGGGGCGATATCGGTCAGCCCGGGGTCTTCCCGCCGGATCTCTCGATTGCTGAAGAGGACGCCGGGAACCAGGACCGGGTCCACGCAGTGGTCGCCGCTCCAGTGCCGGGTGTTGTCCTCGAACTGCGACGGGGTGACCCGTCCCGTGGCGCCGGCCCACGAGGTTCGATAGCCGGCATTGTATCCTACCAGCAGATCGGGGGCCTCATAGGTGTAGGGGCCGCTGAAGGCGCTTTCGGTCTCGACCACCCTCCGAATGGCGGTCTGCCCCGTCTCGGGGTCGATCAGCCCGGTCAGCTTCCGGGAGATCTCCCTTCTCAGGGTCGCCAGCGGCTCGCCCTCCTCCACGATTCCCTTGGCTTCTCGCCCCTTTCGATTGATGAAAACCCCGGTCAATCCCAGGGCAAAGGCCCGGGTCCGCTCCCAGTCGACGCCCTGCAGCCAATCGCCGCTCTCGGAGAGGCCCTCCTTGAGGAAGAGATAGCCGTTGTCCCGCAGCCAGGCATTCAGATTGAGACCCCGCTTGAACTGGGTGAACCCGTGGTCGGAGATGACCAGCAACAGGGTCTGGTCGTCGATGACCTCGAACAGCCGCCCCAGCAGTCGATCCATTCGAATGTAGAGGTCCCGGATCACGTTCCGGTACTTCTCGGTCTCCTTGCCGCGGTTGGCGGGGTGGTCGGGGTCCAGGCACCTGAAGAACATGTGCTGGACCCGATCGGTGGTGTCGAAGACGCAGGCGCAGACTCCCTTGGGGGTGCGCTCCAGCACCTTGAAGAACATCTTCTCCCGCTCTTCGTACAGCAGGTAGGCCTGCTTGAGGAAGGCCTCTTCGTCGATGGCCCCCTCGTTGAGGGCCCAGGTGTCTTCCGCCAGCCCCAGGGTGCCGTAGGGCCCGATGAGCTTGGCCAGGTAGACGGAGTAGATGAAGGGGTGCGAGATCGGAAGGCTGGGGTGTTCGGGATCGACGTGGACGGGGGAGACGTAGAGCTCGAAGTGGGGCGAGGTGCGATTCAGGTGGAAGAGGCAGATCCCGTGGATCTTCATTCCCAGCCCGGGTCGAAAGACCACCCGAATCCAGGGAGAGTAACGGCCCGGTTCCAGCTCGAACTCCTGGCCCGAGACGGCAATGCGAACCCGGTCTCGGGAGGGGTCCAGCCGGATTTCCATGGGCAGGGTCAACTCTCCCCCGTCGCGAAGCAGCGGGTTCTCGGGCCCCTGGAGCGCGGTCCGGATCCGGTTGCCGTTGATGGAGACCCGGTAGCGTGTCCCTCCGACCGCCGATCCGGAGGGATCGCCGTTGCTGGTGTAGAGCGAGAAGGTGCCCTGGGAGCCCTTCAGGTCGGGGGTGCACATGCCGGAGAGCAGCACGCCGTGGAACTTCTCCGGCGGAAAGGTGACCGGGACGCGAATGATGGAGCTGAAGACTCCCCGCTCACCCAGGATCTTCCAGAAGGGCTTGCTCTTCTGCTTCAGGGTGGCCCGGGGCTTACCCAGGGGGACCAGGTACTTGCCCACCGAGAACACCCGCGAGGCGGCGCTGATCTGGGCCGAGGACAGGATGGGGGCGTAGGTGCAGGGGTCGCGGGTGAGGAAGTCGTAGATGTTGTGGTGGGAGGCGTCCACTCCGGTGGAGAAGGTGGACCAGGCCACCGGGGAAATGGCCGGCTCGCTGGTGGCCAGCGCGGTGAAGCCGCCCTGCTCCTTCAGCCTCTGGAAGTTGGGAAGCAGACCCTCCTTCATGAAGCCCTCGGCCAGCTTGGGGTCCATGCCGTCGAACCCCACCACCACCACCCTGGAAATGTCGGTCTTCTTCCGGCCCTTTCCACCGCGCTTGAAGAAGAGGCCCGCCAGGAGCCGCAGGGGCCAGGAGAGGAGTGAAAAGCCCGCCAGCAGCACGGCCAGCAGCACCACCAGAAAGGAGGAAACGAAGGCGAACCCCGCCCCCGGTCCAATGTAGGCCTGCAGGGACAGGGGACAGCCGATCCCCAGGATCAGGGCCCAGGCCATGGCCGGCCACAAGGATTTGGGTTTCCGGGTCATCGAAGAATAGCCGCTGCCTCCCCTCTCGGAGTCCGGGCATGATACATCAACTGGGTTTCACTGGCAGGAGTGGCTGGTGGCCCAGGGGCTGCGGCTTTCCCTGGACTTCGGCTTGATTGTAGGAGTCTGGACCTGGCCCGAAGGAAGGCTGGCTTATGGGATGAGCGCGCTGGTCGGGACCTGTTTGGGGGTGTTACGCGTGGTCTGCCTGCGGGGGCTGGATGGGGTGGGCTATGGCCGAGCCTACGCCAAACCCGCAACCTGATGGCTCCGGCCCTGCTCCACAACCTGGTCGACGTCGCCTGGCGAGGCTTTTTGCGGTTATGAGGGGGACTGTTCTTCGCTGTTGAACCCGATCAGAAACCTCAACCCACTGCCCATGTTCCCTGAGGAGCGAATCTCATCCCCGTTTCTTTCAAGGCTGTGTCAGTTCCGGGAAATAAGTCGCGAAGAAGCCGCGATCCCGCGTCAGGAAGGTCTCGGATGTGGCAAGTGCGTGGGCGCCGATCAGAAAGTCGGTGATGATGCGTTTTCGAGGTCCTCCCGCCTGTCGGTAACGCAGCCACCGCCGTCCAGCCTCATAGGCAATGTCGGTATCAATTGGCGAGACGCTCGCGTTGATTTTCCGCAAAGAGTGGTCGAGTGCTTTGCGGCTGTCAAACGCAGGAGCCAGTTCTGCGTAGACGAGGTCGCAAATGAGAATCGCTCCCCGATCATAAGCCCGCCGGAGCCACTCGTTCGACTGGGGTCCGTGGTGCTCATCAGCCAGGATAACGTCCAACAGGACGCTGGTGTCGACCGCCGAAATCACCGGCCTCGTATCTCCTCGATGTAGTCGTCTGTGCTACCGCCCCAAGAGACGATTCCATAGATGCGATCCACGGGGTGTATTGCGGCAGTGCGCTTCTGGATGAGCAGGCCGTTCTCAGTTGGAGTGAATTCGACCTCGACATTCGGGTTCATGCCGAAGCGGTCTCTGAGTGGCTTGGGAATGGTGACCTGTCCTCGTTCGGAGACTTTCATAGTGTCCTCGTATGAATATCTGATTCAGAAAATCATACTGACTAATTATGATGTATGCAATTCGTGGTTTAGGACAAAAAGCGGCTCGTGTTAGTTCTAGTCGCGGACTCAGAGTAACAGGTTTGGAACGATTTCACCGAACCCTGCTTGAGGAGCACGTGTGCATCCAGGGGCGCAAGAAGTTCTCTGAAAACCTTGAAGAAATGCAGAGGGAGCTGCAGGAGTTCCCAGCCCCCTACAATTCGCAAATGTCTCTCCAGGATCTCGACTTGAAGGGGAGAACTCCCGCTCAGGCCATGTGGTAGGAACTGCCCAAAGAATCCTTACGTCGGGCCTAGAAGGCCACTTTACCGAATTGTCCCCTGCGTGGGGGCCGTCAGGTGATTACTGTCACTGTATATTCTCTGCTGCACTGGTAATCCGGTCCACTTCCCGTACCGCGTCGCGAGCCCTATCGATTGCGATATGGGGTTTCAGTTCCGTGACTTTCTTGGCCCTGATGTCAATCGACTCTCTTTCCATCAAACGTTGGCCGACATAGAATGCGGTGCCCAGGCGTTCAAGTTCAACAACCCTTTTTCCCCCGAACCGCTCGACAACAAAGCCGATGCTCCTTTCGTACTTCGCCATGGTCTTTGGATAGATTCCCTGGATGTACTCACACTGTTTCGTGGGAACAAGCTGTGCGCCATATAGACGCGGCTCCAGTTCCAGCAAACCGTCCGCGCGCAAGGCTGTGAGTTCATCCCTTAAACCGAAAGAGAACGGACCGTGCTTATACAGGATGAACTGAAACTCCAGGGGGACACCCAGCAGTTCCTGCACGAAGAACGTCGTTTTCTGAACGTGGGTTTCGCCGCACCATTCTCCTTTGCTGCACAGTCCCTCTATCAGCCGCGTCAGCAAAGCAGCATTTCTCAATCTATCCATTTACGGCCTCCTTTCTCTCGGGTTCGATAATGTTGTTGAGATTTTCATTCAGCCATTTCATGGCATTGTCGAAAATCAATCGATCTGCGAATACACAATCGACTGAGACGATGGGCAGGGTCTTCAGCACCTCAGAAATAGCAAGGGAAGAAACGATCCGACCGTCGCGCATCTGAATCGGGAAATCCGGAGCACCGTTACCTTGGCTGTAGCGGTCGTGACGAAATTGATCTTTTTCGTACTTCTCACTCAAAGCGTTAAGGACGGCAATTCCGGATTCCGGGTTTATTCTGACGTCCTCGGGATTCCAACCGTACAGGCGCTTGAAGTGCTTACGCCGCAGGATTCTACGGGCATGCAAACGACCGGCTTTGTCCTGCGAATCCGCCGCTTCCCTTAGCGCAACGGAAACTTCATGGTCGGTAATTCTCAAATGACCTTCCAGGTCCGTCGAGAATACACCCTCATCCAGCCATTCTTTGAGAAAATCCCTCAGGTGGATGTCGTAAATTCGACGGACAGGATGAAAATAGACCTGAGAGTACATGAAGTAACGCGCCAACATCAGCGCTTCGGCAGAATGTATGCCGCCTTCCTCCACGCCCAGTGCGGGTTCTTGCAAGCCATCGCTCTCATTCGACTGCGGCAAGATGCGCAGAGTGTCAACCAATCGGTATTGGTCAAACTTTCCGTAAGCAACTCCCGTGTGGTGAGAGTCGCGGAGAAGATAGTCCATGCGGTCCACACCGAAAGCATCTCCGATAATGATTTCGGCCAGGATGGTTTCCCAGTCCGTAAACTCCAGGTCCGTTGCGTTCTTTGGGCCGACTGCCAGTTTTTCAATGTCAACATGGCGAAGCGGCGGAGTGATCGATTTCCAGATCCTCTTCATGGCATCGCTGGAAACAATCTGCCGTGTGAGTCTCTCGTGATCCCAATCTTTCGGCAAAAGCTCTTTCTCGGCCGCGTGCGAAAACGGCAGGTGGCCGACGTCGTGACAAAGGGCAGCCATCCGTAGTACCCGACGCCAGTACCGCAGTTCGTCCTCTGAGCCAAGCTGCTTCAGCAATTTACGAACAGGATCGGTTACATTCTCATGTTTGGTGACGACATCGAAGACCCGGCTCGCAAGTTCCATGACTCCGAGCGAGTGTTCGAATCTCTTGTGTGTTGCACCAGGGTAAACCAGATAGGTCAACGCCAGTTGGTGGATATGGCGCAACCTCTGAAACGGCCGAGAATCCAGAACTTTGCGCTCTTCACTGTCCAAGCGGACAAATACGTGAATGGGATCTCTGATTTCATGAAAATTCCCTGGCATTTGGATGCTCTTGTCAGGAGCCGCCGTAGCGCTTTTCGTAATGCAATTCCTCACGAATGACTCGGCGTAATGTGCTTGTCAACTCTTCCCGCTCCTTCGCCTGCCGCAACGTCTCGTTAATCAGGGTCTGATACCCGCGCTTCCCGGCCTTCGCCTTGAAATATTCGACAAGGCTTGTGTCCAGCGAGATCGTGATGCGTTGCTTGCGTGGGGCGGGCTTGAGTCCGACACGGAATGTGGCCCGGTCCAGATCCCGTTGTGTCACTTTGGGATACTCATCACGATTATCAGAGGTTGGTGAAGAAGAGAAGCTTTTCATCGTTGTCTGCCTCACGCATGGAAATAACACGGATTTCACCTTCAGTTTCAGTATGCACGATTACTATGACCTTCATGCCCAAAAGCCCAAGTGTGATCCAACGCTGTTCGCCGTAGTTCTCGCGGTCGTCTTCAAAGGTGAACAGAGGACCCTTGAAGACATGCCTTGCGTCGACGAAATCCAGTCCGTGCTTCTTGAGATTGGTTTGTCGCTTGGGTTCGTGCCAAAGGAACCTCATCACTCAAATTATGCATATGATTATACATATTTCAATGCTGGAATTAGAGCTGGGATGCGTACCAACACCGGGTTATGTCCTGCGGTGAGCTCGAAGCGGAAAACGATCGGGATGGCGAATGGTCTGCAATCCGAGGTCAACATCCAGCTCGGGCCAATAGAAGTGACCTGGAGTTGGTTCCCTCACGTTCAGAATTTTCCCCACGGAAGCGTCTTTGAACCATGGGAAATCCCTGTAAGAAAGAAATAACTCCTCGTGTGCCGACCAGCAGCCAAATGCCGTGCGCCGAGATATTGGTCACTTCAACTTCCGAAGTGCCGATGTCAAGCGGTTCGGAATTCATTTTGATTCATTTTGATTATCCTCGACGATCTTGTTCCGCTTCCTTCAGATGTAGGCGAGCATACGGTCGCGGGTGCAATAGTGGCGGAAGGCGGCCTCGTCTTCTGTCCAGACTACGGGAAATGTGTCCAGCAGGTAACTTGGGTCTTTGCTGGTCAGGCGTGTGTTCAAAGCCAGATCCCAAGATGCGTCGCCTGGCCTGCGCGGTGGCTGGTTACAGGGAAGCGTGGAATGATTGGCCTAAAGTCTGGAATTCTGACACTTCCTGGCTGGCCAGCTTGCGGCGGATTTGCTCGAAGCGGCTGACCGCTTCTTTCGAGTACAAACGCTCTCCACACCGCAGACAGACATCGGCCCCGACAGTCACCGACGCGAGATTGACGCCCCCACGTAGCAGTTTCTCCACTTCTTTCCGAAGCATTTCACCGCCGCACACGGGGCATGTGTTGAATGGCATCATTTTTGTTTCCTTGTTCATTTCCGCTTCTGCTCTGTCATTCCAGTTGACTCGCGTCGTCTACATCGCCACCAGGGTATCGGTATCCCCGGCGGCGAGGGCGTTCATGTAGGCCAGGATCATTCTCTTGGTTCGGTAGTTGCCGAACTGGGCTTCGTCTTCCCGGCGGACGATGGGGAAGGTGTCCAGCACGTAGCTGGCGTCCTCACGGGAGAAGCCATACAAGTGGAAATAGAGCGCGTCGAGTCGGGCGCGCAGATGGCGGCGTTCTTCCTGGTTCCACGCAAAGGGAGGACCGTGGTAGCCGAGGTCTCGGGCAAATGGCGCCATGTCGTGGGACGTATAGGTAAGGCGCAGGACGTGGTCGCGGACGAGGGCGTGGGCGGGCTTTTCACCGATTGTCATGCTGTAGTCATCAATCGTCAGAACAGTTAGTTGTTCAACCACGAACCAATTGAGGTGCTGTCCCTGGACTTTCTGGCGGGCCACAAAATCCAGTGCGAAGGAATTGAGGCAGGCTACCAACCGCCATGCCGATTCCCTGTAAGCAACCAGTTCATCAGTGCCAGGGATCATTAGGGGCAACGTATTACCGAATCCTGATCGCGGTACCAGAGTCGCGATCATGGTCCGGACATTGGTGGGTGCGGTTACGTCCTTGAATGCTACAGCCCACCCCAAGCCCTCAGGCCATTTGACTGCGTCCAGGCTAACCCAAAACTGCGGATCAGGTAACCGGTCTGGGTCGGCATGTTCTTCCAAGGTAGCGTCACGCGGCTGAGCGGGTCGATTCAGGTTCTCAGGATTGACAACCACGCTCGCGGCCCGGTGATCGAACGCTTGAACCATCTTGCCTTCGAAAAGCGGCACACACAGTCCATCGCCCCGCTTCCAGCGGTTGCCTTCGATTGGATAGAATCCCTCGGAGTCGAGTTGGGTAGCATTGCGAAAGAGGCCGGAGTCATTGGTCATGTGAAACATGGTCATGTACTTCACCGGCCAGGCTCTCTTCTCTACTCCTTGCGAGCGGTCTACCAGAACCGGATGGCGCTCATAGATGCCCTGGACGATCTCAGCATCGCGGCGGGTGCGGAACACGGGCGCGGTGCCGGTGTTGGGATTCACCTGCCTGAAGTCTTTTGGCGTCATTGGGAAACAGCGGTCGCGATCATTGACCGTCTTGGTGTCGTGGAGGAAGAAGGCGCAGGGTGTCTCGTTGAAACGCCGCTCTGAGCCGCCGACGATCAGGGCACAGAATTTCTGACGCGAATCCACATCAGGGAAGAAAGGCGGCAGATTGGTCGTGACACGACGGTTTTCAAAATCAAACAGACCAGCCACCCGTCCGGTGGTGGAGACGAACTGAAAGAAGCGGGCCGCCCTCTTGTCGGCGTAGATCCCGGAGGGTGTCAGCAGCCCCACGAATCCGTCGGGCTTGATGAGGCTCATGGCCCGCTCCACGAACAGCGAGTACAGATTGATGTCGCCGCCACCGAGCAAGGGGTAATGATCAGATGCGCGAACAAGCTGAGCCAGCTTGTCCGCCCGTTCCTTGGCTACCTCGAACTCAGCCGCAAGGGGCCCCCCTTGATCTCGCAGGCGCCGAATGCCGGTTCGCCGAGCAGATGCGGTTGGAGCCAAGGCCAGCTCCGGGGACCGGGAGGCAAACCACTCCACCTCTTGCAGCTTGATGCGGTCCCAGGGCGGGTTGCCGACGACGGCGTCAAAGCCTCCTTTCGGTTGGACGTTCTGCCAATCGCGCCAAACTCCCGGAAAGGCCGCCTCCCAATGGAGGAAGTTTTCCAGGCCGGCAATCGAGGAGGCCTGGTCCCATAACTCCTGAAACCCGGAATAAGGGTCTTCGCCGTCAGCGGACGACGGGGCATCGATGGCTTTGGGGCCGTTGGCGAGGAGCTTGTAGGCTTGATCGGGCGCGCGGCCGAGGGGTTCGATCAATCGGGTTGCCTCGAAGGCAAGGCGCTCTTTCTTCTTCATTCCGGCCGTCAACCACCGGATACTGCAGAGGAAATCGAGCAGGCGGCGCAACTCCGCGGTTATCTCGTCAACACCCCGGAAAAGCTCGGTCGACTCCCGCACTTCGGCAATATCGGCGTCGGACAGCTCCTCGATGAGCTGCATTCCCTTGGCGGCCTGCTCGGCTCCGGTGATGGCGCTGGACAAATACAGACCGGCAATCTCCCGCAAATAATCGGAGGCCTCCAATACCCTCAAGCCGATCAGGGCATCGCCGCAGCGCAGGTGGTGGTCCAGGAAGGACAGCGGCGCGCCCACGGTAAAGCTGTGCAGCCACAGCGACACCTTGGCCAACTCGACGGTCAGGGGGTTCTTGTCGACGCCGTAGATGCAGCGCTTGAGCACCATGCGTCGGATGATGGCCTGGTCGGTGAGCTGAGCTTCGTCCAGGACCCAGTTGGACTCCTTGGCTCGTTGGAGGATGTCGCGTCGAATGGTCGCCACGCGATTCAACAGGGGCGAAACATAGTCGCCATCGAGCCACTTGGGCACCGCGGGCACGTATTCGATCAGGTCGGCGATATAGTCGGACAGGAAGTCCACCGCCGTGACCAGGAAGTGGCCGCTTCCCATGGCCGGGTCCAGCACCTTCAGATTCAGGACAGCCTCGGCCGGATCCAGCTTGCGCAGCTCGTCTTTCCGCTGAGTCTTGGGACGGCGGTCGTTCTCGAGTTCGGCGGCCTTGTTCTCGAAGGCCTTGAGACGTTCTTCCACCAAGGGTTTCAGGGTCCGGTCGACAATCAGGTCCACCAGTTCCTGGGGGGTGAAGAAGCTGCCGCTGTCCTTGCGGGCGTAGGGGTTGGGGCGGATGAGAATCTTGCCGTCGCCGTCACGGACCGGCTCGCGCTCCAGGAGGCGCTCGTAGATCGAGCCGAGTTGCTGCACCGACATGTCTCGATAGTTGACGAAGCGGCGTCCGTTGCCGCCGGGCTCCCTGGCGTGGCTGAGGTCGTAGAGGATGGGAGCGATGGTCGCGTCCGCCAGGCGAGCCTGCTCCAGCAGCGGCGCCGCGGCCGAGCCGAACAGGCCGCCGTTGTAGGGCGGGAGCCCGATGGAAGGATCGCCCTGGTCGACCAGCCTGAAAAAGGTCATGAGGCGGTCATGGTAGTGGGTGGCGGCGGACGAGAAGGTGTCGCCGTCCCTCATCCTGCGGGCGACGTCGTCCCTCACCCGCTGGCGCAGGCCGTAGTCGTCGTAGCGGGAGTCGTTGACCGGCAGGAGGTCGCGGTCCTCGGCGTAGAGGAGAAACAGCAGCCGATAGAGGAAGATCAGGGCCGCCTGGCGAACCTGAGGCAGGGTTGCGCCGGTGGCATCGGCCAACGCTTCCACGAGATTCGGGAAGGCGCTCTCGAAGACAACGCCCGCGAGGTCCTGCGCGACCTGCTCTTCGTAGCGCTTGCCCTCCGCCAGAGCGTGTTCCAGGAAAGTAGCGGTTGCGCCGTCCTTGAGAGAAAAAGAATCTCGGCGGAACAACAGGTAGAACACTCTGAGATCATGTTTGTTACCGGGCCGAAGCAATTGAGCCAGGTCAGCCTCAAAGTAGCCGCTGGCTCGGGGGCGGGACAGTCGGTCATAAAGACGCCACACCCGGCCATTGGTCAGTATTCCCCATCGGATGCGACCGTCAGACGCTATCTCTGCCGTTGACAGATATCTGAGAATTTGACCGTGGGGAGTGCCGGTTCCGGTCGTTCCGTCCTTATCATGCGCGTCCAACGGTACGCCCAAGCGCTTGCTTTCTTCGATTGCCGCCGCGTGTCGGAATCGGTCTTTGGCGTTGCTTGTTGCCCCAGCGCGCGCCCTGGAGGCGGCATCCAGGAAAAGCAGGTGATCCGGTATGTCCTCGTGGCCAGTTGTAGCTTGTTGCGGCAGGTAGTCAGCCCATCCCAGCAGTTCCAGTATCGGACGAATCAGCTCTTGCTCGGTCATTGCCTCGTTCGGGTCCTGGAACCCGCTCAACGCCTGGTAGCGTTCAAGGAGGTCGCTCCTGAACCGCGAAAAATCCTCCGGCCCGGCGATGGAAGCTCTCCACTCGGAGGTGGCCCGGATGCCCTCGGTGAGGAAGTAATGAGTGAACAGTTGGCCGGCCATGCAAGGTTCCGAGAGCCTGGAACTGGGCAGAAGAGGGGTGTTACGCAGTCACTGCGTTTCCGCAAGGCCATGCCGCCGGATTGCAGGTACTGTTGCTCGGCGGTGTCCCTGCCACAGCGGATTATAGCGAAGGCAGGGATGACGAAACCGGCGATGATTCTCGGTTGGTAGTATAGGTGAGGCGCTGCTCGGTCGAAGAGGGCTCCAAGCCCGAGGTCTCATGAATCCGTCCCTGCTGGCTGCTCAGGCCATCATCCTGTTTGCCTTTTTCTTCCGGTCCTTTTCCGGGTTCGGAGGGGCGTTGTTGAGCATCCCCCTGCTGGCCCTGCTCTTTCCCCTGAAGTTCATCGTGCCGGTCGAATCCTGCCTGGAGGTGGCTCTCAGCCTGCTGCTGGTTCCCGGCGCCGTTCGCAAGGTCGACCGGGCCAACCTGCTGCGGCTGTTGGCCGGGGCGGTCCCGGGCAGCCTCTTGGGAGTCTTCTTGCTGGCCTCCTGGGCCAACCGGCCCATGGAGATGGTCCTGGGCGCAGCCGTCATCGGGGTTGGCCTGGTCCTCTTGAGAAAAACGCCCTCAGGTGCGGTCGTGTCCGGCCGATGGGGGCTGGCGGCCGGGTTTGCGGGAGGATTGCTGGGAGGCATGTTCGGAACCAGCGGTCCGGCCTACGTGGCCTTCCTCTCGAGCCAGGCCCTGGACAAGGCGGCCTTTCGGGCGACCTTGATCGTGCTGTTTGCCGTCGAGTATGCCTGGAGGCTCGGATTGTATGCCCACCAGGGGCTGCTGGACATGCAGGGGCTGCAGTTGGCTCTGAGTCTGCTGCCGGCTCTGGTGGCGGCGACCCTGCTGGGTCACTTTGTCCATCTTCGCGTGGGGGAGAAGGTGTTTCGGCGGTGGGTGGCCGTCTTTCTGATCGTTTCAGGTACCCTTTGCTTCTTCTGAGGGTCTGGGTCCGGTTTGACGGGAGTGACTGGACCGAGCGCAGCTCGAGGATTGAACTGTGCTGATCGCGTGGCCCCAGTTGCCGCCAAACCCCCAAGCCGGTACGAATTGTTACCGACCTGCTAGCGCAGGCAGGTGTCGATGGACTTCCCGTCGATGCGCAACTCGGACCACGAGCACCAGTAGCGCATCGTCGAGCACCTCATAAACAATTCTGTAGTCGCCAACCCGTACGCGTCGAAGTCCACGTGTCTCTCCCTTCAGTGGGCTCCCCTTGAGTGGGTTCTCCCCGAGCCCATCGATGGCATGCACGATGCGCAGGCGATCCTGTCGGGGAATGCGAGCCAATTCCTTGGCCGCGCTTCTCTTAATCCGAACCGAGTAGCTCATGCTTGACCTGATCCCAATCCAATACCTGGTCAGTGGGGTCTCGCAGCCGTTCCAGGGCCACGGTGAGGTCGTCAAAGTCCTCCAGATATCGTTCCAATGCCTGGCGAACGATGTCGGCGCGGCTTCGCTTCAACTCCATGGCGGCAGTGTCTAGCATTTCGATGAGCGTATCCGGTACGCGTGCGGTGATCTGGCTCATTCCGATCCTCTGTTCAATTTCGTGCGATCCCAATCAATGTCAATAGATGTCATTGACATTAATCTAGTCTCGAATCTCGTCGCTGTCAACAGTCTCCTTTGACCAGCCGAAGCATCCCCTGCCTGCGGCGTCAGGAGTCACGTCCGTGCGCTCTTCCCTTTCGAGTGGGCGTTTTCTCCAGGGTGACCGGTTCGGCGTGGTTTTCGTGCTTGTTTGGCGACTCTTTGAGGCTTAGGAGGGTGACGCCGATTGTAAGATCGCCTCCTTCAGCTCGGCCGCCGAGACGGCGTGGGTGCCGGGTCTGGAGACGGAGATGGAGGCGGCCAGGTTGGCCAGCCAGGCGGACTGGTGCAGATCGGCGCCTGCGGTCAGGGCGGCGGCCAGCGTTGCCAGCACGGTGTCTCCGGCTCCCGAGACCTCCACCGGGGAGCGGCAGAGGGCCTCCAGGCGGCTGGTGGAGCCGGAGGGTGGCGCGATCAGCATGCCCTGGCTGCCCATCTTCAGAACCACGGCGCAGCCCAGCCGGGATGTGAGCGTTTTGGCAATGGCCTCGACGTCATCGCCCGGCTCCCCTCCGGAATCGAGTTGGGCGCAAAGGGAACGGGCTTCGCCCAGGTTGGGGGCGATCAGGTCCAGGTGGCGCCAGGCCAGGGCGTTGCGGGGCTTGAGGTCGGCCACGATCCTGCAGCCGCCCTCCTGGGCCCGCCGCTCGATGCGCTCGGCCAGTCCCGGGGAGAGCAAGCCCTTGTCGTAGTCGGAGACCACCAGCAGATCGGCCTCGCTCAAACGTGCCTCGATCCGGGCGGCCAGGGCGGCCTGTTCGGATTCGGTCAGTGGCGAGAGGTCTTCTTCGTCCAGCCGCAGGTAGTAGTGATCTCCCGACAGCACCCGGGTCTTGAGAGTGGTGGGCCGGTGGGTCTCCAGCAGGGACCCGTCCACGCCCGATTCCCGCAGCAGCCCTCGGACCGTTTCTCCCGGGGAATCGCCTCCCACCAGCCCCACCAGGGTGGTGTGGGACCCCAGCCGGGCCAGGTTGCGGGCCACGTTGGCGGCTCCCCCCGGCGCCTGGGTCCGGCCGCCGATTTCCAGCAGGGGGACGGGAGCTTCGTCGGCCACGCCCAGGGCCCGGCAGGCCAGGTAGGTGTCCAGCATGACGTCGCCGACCACCAGCACCCGGGCGCCCGCGATCCGCCGGATGCACTCCAGGCTATTCTTGACTCGTGCGTCCATGGGGGTCTTGGCCCGAGGGCCGGGCCGGAACCGGGGGGGCCTCCCTCGGGTCCGTCAGGGCCAACTCCTTTTCCAGCAGTTCACAGATGATATGGACGACCACCAGGTGGGATTCCTGGATGCGGGGGGTGTTGTCGGAAGGCACCCGGATGCAGAGATCGCAGAGATCCGGAAAGCTCCCGGCGGAGGACCCGGTGAAGCCCACCGTGGTGGCTCCCTTTTCCCCGGCCAACCGGATGGCCCGCACCACGTTCTCCGATTTTCCGCTGGTCGAAAAGGCGGCCACCAGGTCTCCAGGCTTGACGAAGGTGTCCACCTGGCGGGTGAAGGTGCTTTCGTACCCGTAGTCATTGGCGATGGAGGTCATCAGGATCTCGTTGGTGGAGAAGGAGAAGGCCGGGAGTCCCTTGCGCTCGATGCGGAAACGGCCCACCAGCTCGGTGATGAAGTGGTTGGCGTCGGCGGCGCTCCCTCCGTTGCCGAAGGCGTAGACGGTCTTGTGATCGCGATAGGTCTGAATGATGGCCCTCACCACCCGTTCGATCTCCGGGAGTTGCTCGGTGATCAGGCGCTGCTTCACCGCCACGCTCTCGCGCAGCAGGCTGCTGATCTGGGGGTGAAAGAGATTCAGCAGTTCTTCCGGATTCAGGGTGGCGATGCCGGGCTTGGAGACCACCGTGGCCGCGGCCTTGTTGGCCAGGGCTGCCGCCGATTTCAGGTCGGCGCCGGCGGACAGGCCCAGGGCCAGGACGGCGGTCACGCTGTCTCCGGCTCCGGCGCGGTCCGCCAGGGGCACCGGGTCGGCGGGAAGGGTCTGCGGTCGGCCCGAAGCGGGGAAGAGGGTCATTCCCCGGCTTCCCCGGGTGACCAGAACGTCCGAGCCCAGTCTCTCGGACACCCGCTGGCCGGCCCGCTCCAGGCTGCAGTCGGACGCTCCCAGTCGAGCCGCCGCTGCCGCGATTTCATTGGCATTGAAGGTGAAGAGGTCGGCCCGGGGATACCGGCAGACATGCTCGGGATGGGCGTCGATGACGACCTTCAGCCCCTGGTCCCGGGCCAGGGCTTCCACCGAGTCCAGCAGCGCCCGCGTCACCAGGCCGTAGCCCTGATCGTAGACCACCACCGTCCGGGGCCGGTTGGGGAGTCGTGCCGCGAACTCGCCGAGGGAGGTCAGCGAGTCGGCGTAGCGGTCGATGGCCGGCCGTTGAAGGATCTGGATGAGCTGGTGGTTGGAGGCGAAGAATCGCCGGCGCTCCGGCAGGCGGAAGGGGGCGGTCGGCGGGGCGCTCAGCACCTGAACGCCCTCCGCCCTCAGTTCGCCCAGAATCTCACGGCTGGCCTCGTCCCCTTCGAAGAAGCCGTAGAGGGCCGCTTGGCCTCCCAGCCGGGAGATGTTTCGGGCGACATTGGCGGCCCCGCCCGGGATGGCCCGCCTGGAGGTGATCTGCAGCACCGGAACGGGCTCCTCGGGCGCCAGGCGGTGCACCTCCCCGTAGACCTCGCGGTCGATGTGGGTGTCGCCGGCGATGAGGACGCATTGGTCCTTGAATCGGCTTACCAGTGACGAAGGCAGCATGTTCCCTCGAAAAATCCCCGGTTGCGGCCTCCCCTGGCGGTCGAGCCGCCCATCGAGCCGCCCCTGCTCTCTGCGGAATGCCTCATTATACCCGGACATACCCGGACCGGTAGTTCCCGGGCCACGGACCGCATGGCCGGCTTGCGGTCCAACCGCCGATCAGGAAGGCCGCCCATCCCCCTCCTCGAACCAGTCCCGGGTCAGATCGAGCCAGAGCACCAATCCCTGCCAGCGGCCGAAAGGCCGGTAGTGCCTGTGGATGGCGGAGTCCTTGGGGACCTTCTTCAGTCCATGAACGGCCGCGAACCGGGGTCGAACCCAGCTATCCAGGCTCAGGTGGTCGTAGTGGCCCAGCAGCTTCAGCAGGTTTCCGGCGGCGTAGGGGCCGATACCCTTGGTGGCCAACAGGCGGCGGTGGGCTTCTTCCCCGGTCAGATTCGCCCATTCCCCGTTCGGAAGCCTGCCCGCGGCCACCCGCTCGGCCAGCTCGATGAGGTAGCCGCCGCGGTAGCCGCAGCCGATCTCCCGTCTCAGGAACCGGTCGGTGGTCCCCGCCACTTGCTCGGGGCCGGGAAAGCAGCAGTAGTCGGAATCGAGCCGTGTCCCCAGCTTCTGAACCAACCCGGTCACCATGCGCTGGGTGGCCTTCCAGGAGCAGTTGGTGGTGCAGATCATCTTGGCCATGTCCTCGAAGAAGGAGGGGGCCCGCAGCAGGCGCCCCGCCCGAGCCCGGGGGACCCAGGAGAACCGTCCCGGGCGGTCCCGCCGGGCCAGCTCGCGATGGAACTCCGCCAGCGACTCTCCCAATCGCAGGATGTGGGACAGGGACACCTTGACCGCTGTCAGGTCCCGGCCGGAGAGCGGACTCGGGGACGCTACCGCCACTCGGACCCGGCCATCCCTTTGTTCCCGCATCTCGGCCAGAGCCGGCTGGGAGTCGAGCTGCAGGACCCGCAGCAGGCGCCGCCGGGGACGATCCAGGAAGAAGGGCTGCAGGGTGCACCAGCCGTGGCTCAGCACCGTCCGCCAAAAACTGAAGTCCGGCGGTACCTCGAGGATAATGGTCCGTTGGTTCATGGATGGGTTCTTGCCGGGACGGATTGGCGGAGCGGACTGCTTCAGTCGGGTTGCGCCATCCGTGGCATAATGAGGTTCGACGACCCTTGGAGGGCAACGTGTTCAAAACCGTTCTGGCGGTCCTGCTGGCCAACCCGATCCTGCTTGCAGCGGTCGACTTGAACCGGGAGGCCGACCTGCGCCGGTTCGTCGCCCAGGTGGCCGAGAACGAGCGCAAGAACAGGTTCCGGGAGATGGGCTATTTCTACCGGCTGCAAAACCACAGAATCATACTCGACCGCAGGGGCCGCGAAAAGAAAAGAACCTCTTCCACATACGAGGTGATCCCGTTGGACGACGGTGTCTACCGAAAGCTGATCCGGAGGAACGGCGAACCCCTTTCAGAGAAAGAGGCCCGAAAACAGCAGAGAAAGGCCGAAGCCCGGCTGCGCCGCCAGAGAAACCTTTCTCCCAAGGGCCGCGCCAAGCGGGAACGCAAGCAGGCCGAACGGCGCCGCAAGGAGGCCCTCTTCTGGGAGGAGGCGGTTCGGGCCTTTCATTTTCACTATCGGGGCGAGGAAGTGTTGAACGGCCGGCCGGTGGCCGTGGTGGATCTGCTGCCCCGCGAGAAATACCGTCCCTCCGAGAAGGATTTGTGGATTCTGGACAAGCTCAAGGGACGGGTCTGGATCGACAGGCAGGACCTGCAGTTGAGCCAGGTCGAGATGGAGTTCGTCAAGCCCGTGAAGATCGCCGGAGGCCTGGTGGCCAGGTTGTACAAGGGGTCCACCCTGTGGGTGCGCCAGGAGAAATTGCGGGACGAGGTCTGGTTCCCGCGGCGGTTCGAGGTCAAGATGAACGGCCGGGTTTTTCTGCTCAAGGGACTCAACATGAGGATGACCGGCGAGTTCTCCGACTACCGGCGTTTCGGAACCAGCGTGCGGATGCTGCCGACCGATCCCCCGGCCGACGGCGGTTCGGTGGAGAGTGGAGAGTGAAGAGTGGAGAGTGGTCAGCCGACGGTTACGGGGAGAGGCGCTCCCAGGGGGGGCTTCATCCCCTGACGGCGTCGCAGCAAAGCAGGTCCATTGTTATTCGTGTTCATTCGTGGCTCATCTTCAACAATATTCGGCAGTTTCTTCCTCAAATGATCCGCGCCGTCGTCGGGGGCGGTACTTGTTTGACGGACTGCGCGGAGACCGACGAGATGCTCTGCGTGTCGATCAAGCAGCTCTCCACTCTCCATTCTCCACTTCTCACTTGGCCACGCCGCCGTTCCGTACGACGGGGCGGTTCATAAGGGAAGAAACAGGGGGATTCCAGGCAAGCTTTTCGCGGGCCGCATAGACGGTGTATCCCACCACCTCCCTCAGCGAAGCCTGCAGGCGGCGCTTCCAGTTCGATTCGATGGGACTGTTGGGAGCGGGGGATCCGAAGACGACGACCTGGCGGTCCTGGAAGATCTGCTTGATCCGAAAGAGGTGGAACCCGTCGCTGACCACGACCACCTGCCGGATTCCCTGGCGACGCAACACCTTCACGATCTGCTGGATACTGGCCAGCGTGGTCAGCCCTCTGGCTTCCATTTCAATACTGTCCTCGGGGACGCCGTGCTGGACGAGGTAGGCCTTGCCGACCTCGGCCTCGGTAAAGCGAGGGTCCATGCCGTATCCGCCCGTGGTCATGATCCGGCTCGAGACCCTCCTCTTGAAAAGCTCCAGGCCGTGATCCAGCCGCGCCCTGAAGACCGGCGAGGGCCGGCCGTTGTACTGGGCGGCGCCGAAGACGATGATGCGGCCGGCCGGCCGGGCCTCGTCCCGGTTGGCCTCGGTCCGGACCAAGGCGTAGATCGCCAGGGCATAGACCAGGACGGCGGCGGGGAGATAACCGGCAAAGACCTTGAAGGCAAACCGCTTCCGTCGGGGTTTCATGACTCAAGCGCCTTGGTGAGAAATGCGGGCTATGGCGAGAGGTATTCCGCCAGAACTTCGTTGGGGATGGCCCCTTCCCGAACCACCCGGGCCGGTTTCGAGGTCAGGTCGAGAACGGTCGAAGCAGCCGTTCCCGGAGAGTCGCCGCCGTCCACCACCAGCTCGATCCTGCCCCCAAGCTGGCTCAACACGTCCTCGGCCGTGGAACAGGAGGGATGTCCGGACAGGTTGGCGCTGGTGCCGACGATGGGAAGGCGGACCCTGTCGATGACGCTCCGGGTGAAGGGTTGGTTTGGAATCCGCATGCCCACCGTTCCCGTTCCCCCGGTCACTTTCAGAGGCACCCTCTTGGCTGCCGGAAGGATGAGGGTGAGCGGGCCGGGCCAATAGCGCGCCGCGATTTCGTAGAATACCGGTGGAATGTCGTCGCTGATGACTTCGGCCTGGTCCACCGAATCGATCAGCACCAGCAGGGCTTTCCAGTCCGGCCTTCCCTTGATTTGAAAGATTCGCTCTACGGCTCGCAGGTTGTAGACGTCCGCGGACAGCGCATAGAAGGTCTCGGTCGGGAGGGCGATCAGGTTGCCGTCGAGAATGGCTGCCGCGGCGGTCTCCAGCGCGGTCTGATCCGCGCCTGCTCCGTGAAGCTTGATTCTTTGCGTAAGCATCAGGCTGAAACTAACATAAACACCCGGGTGGGTCAACGCGGCGGGAAGGTGTGGAACCGCCGCTGAGAGACGGGGTCGGAGAGGCCTGTTTTCTCCACTGCCGGCGCCCTCGGAACACCTCCCCCACCTTCTCCTCCGGCGCCTCCCGAAGACGCCGCGGGCTGTGCCGGCTTCCTGGCCAGGACCAACGATGAGGCCCGAAACCATCACCTCCTTCTCCAATCGAAGGGTCCAGCGGTTGAGGGCGCTGATGCGCCGCTCCCCCCTGGAGGGTGACGCCCTGGCGGTGGTGGAAGGACCCAAGCTGGTGCGCGAAGCCTGCCGCAGCGGCCTCGAGGTCGAGGAGATCCTGGTGGCCTCCAGCAAGCTGGCTGCCTTCGGGCAAGAAGACTGGTCCGCAACGGCGGGGGCCGAGCTCTGCGGGGTCTCGGACAAACTGTTTCACTCCTTGTCCGACACCGTGACCAGCCAGGGAATCCTGGCGGTGGTGCGCATCCCCGCCGCTTCCCTGGATGTCCTGTTGACCGGCGAGCCGCTGCTGCTGCTGGCCCACCAGGTTCAGGACCCGGGCAACCTGGGAACTCTGGCCCGTTCGGCGGAAGCCTTCGGGGCCGCCGCGCTGCTGATTACCACCGGCACCGTCAGTCCTTTCAACCCCAAGGCCGTTCGAGCTTCCGCCGGTTCCCTCTTCCGACTTCCCATTGCCGGCCCGTTGACCGCTGCATCGCTGGCCCCACGACTGCGCCGGAGCCGGATCCGCCTGGTGGCGGCCATGCCGGACGGAACCACCGACTTCCGGCAGGCCGACTACCGGGGCGGCCTGGCCCTGGTGGTCGGGAGCGAGGGTGGGGGACTCTCCCCGGGTTTGGGCGTCTTCGATGACGAGATCCGCGTCCCCACTGCCAAGGGGGTCGATTCGCTCAACGTGGCGGCTGCAGCCGCCATCGTCTTGTGCGAGGCCGCCAGGCGCAGAGATTGTGGAGACGATTTCACCCAATCGACAAGTCCGGGGGAGCCGTTGTAGCATGGGCGCCATGAATCTCTTTCCCGAATTCGCCTCGCCCCGGCAGACCCCGGTGGACGAGGGGGCGCCTCTGGCCGACCGCATGCGGCCCACCCGCCTGGAGGACTTCGTGGGCCAGCAACACCTGGTGGGGCCCGGCAAGCCGGTGCGCCTGCTTCTGGAAAGGGACCGCATCGGCTCCCTCATTCTCTGGGGCCCTCCGGGAACCGGCAAGACCACCCTGGCCCGCATCATCGCCCAGGGCACCCGGATGGACTTCGTTCCCTTCAGCGCGGTCCTCTCGGGGATCAAGGAGATCCGCTCGGTGATGCAGGAGGCGGAAAGGAACCGGCGTTCCGGACGCCGGACCTTGCTGTTCATCGACGAGATTCACCGTTTCAACAAGGCCCAGCAGGATGCTTTTCTGCCCTTTGTCGAAACCGGGGCCATTGTCCTGATCGGAGCCACCACCGAGAATCCTTCCTTCGAGGTCAATCCCGCCCTGCTTTCCCGTTGCAAGGTCTACCCGCTGGAACCGCTTTCATCCGAGGAGGTGGCCCGGCTGCTTGGACGGTCTCTGAGGGACCGGGAGCGCGGGATGGGGGCCGACTCCATCGAGATCGAGGACGCCCACCTGGCCCTCATCGCCGACTTCGCCAATGGAGACGCCCGGGTGGCCTACAACACCCTGGAGATTGCCGTTCAGATGGCTCCTGCCGAGGGAGCCGGCCGGAAAAGGATCAGCGAGCAACTGGTCAGGGATGCGATGCAGCGGCGGGTGCTTCTCTACGACAAGGCCGGCGAGGAACACTACAATCTCATCTCGGCCCTGCACAAATCGCTTCGCAACAGCGACCCGGACGCTGCCATCTACTGGCTGGCTCGCATGCTGGAGGCCGGAGAGGACCCGCTCTACGTCGCCAGGCGACTGGTCCGCTTCGCCTCCGAGGACGTGGGCCTGGCGGACCCTCACGCCCTGACCGTGGCCGTGCAGGCCAAGGAAGCCTTCCACTTCATCGGTCTTCCGGAGGGGACCCTGGCCCTGGCCCAGTCAGCCGTCTACCTGGCCACCGCTCCCAAGTCCAATGCTCTCGACAAGGCCTACGCCGCGGCCGTCGAGGACGTGAAGCACACCCTTGCCGAGCCGGTCCCTCTGCACCTGCGCAATGCTCCCACCCGGCTCATGAAGACTCTGGGCTACGGCAAGGGCTACCAGTATGCCCACGATTTCGCCGATCGGTTGACCGCCATGAGCTGCCTTCCGGAATCGCTGAAGGATCGAAGATACTTCAGGCCTTCGGGGGAGGGGTTCGAGAATGTCCTCCGACAGCGGCTGCGAACCTGGAGGGAGAAGATCGCTCGGCTCCGCCGGCCGGGAAGAGAGGAGGGTTCGAGTTCCGGTTGATGTGGATCAGCGGGAAGGGGAGTGTTGTGTGACAACCCTGGGCTCCAAATTTCCCAATAGTCTTCCGGCTCTTCACAAAAGTCGAAATTTCGACCCGTGATGCGGTAGAATTTTTCGGAGTTGCGGTTCAAATGCCAAGGGCGAGGTTTTTCGGTCGATTGGGAGATCTTGGTTTCTCCCCCTGGAAGACCTCGGGAATGCAGCCAGCCATTGGCGCCACCTGTGCCGCTGTGCGTGAAGTGGATGCCGGCCTGATCGGTCTGGTTCCCGGTCCGGAGTGTCGCCGGCGCTTGCCGACAGCCCCAGCCTCGAAAGAAAAGGATACCCCGAGATGACACAGAAACGCTTCGACTCAGTCAGCGCCGTGAATACCTGGAGCGGCAGATCGGAATCCCGGTCGGGCGACCGCGATCTCCTCCCGAGAATCTTTGGGGAAGACACCTTCGGGATGAAGGAGATGCGCGCGCGGCTGCCGGACAACGTCTTCAAACAGCTTTTCAGGACCATCGAGCACGCGGAAAAGCTCGACATCAAGAGTGCCGACACCATTGCCGCCGCCATGAAGGACTGGGCGCTCTCGCGGGGCGCTACCCACTATACACACTGGTTCCAGCCGCTTACGGGGAGCACCGCCGAGAAGCACGACTCCTTTCTGAAGGTCGATCGCGACGGGCGCGCCATCACCGAATTCGGAGGCGACGAGCTGGTTCAGGGCGAGCCCGACGCCTCTTCGTTCCCCTCCGGGGGGCTGCGCGCCACCTTCGAGGCCCGCGGCTATACGGCTTGGGATCCGACCTCGCCGGCCTTCATTCTGGGCGGGGAGTCGGCCACCTACCTCTGCGTTCCGACTGCCTTCTCGAGCTGGGCGGGTGAAAGTCTCGATGCCAAGATTCCCCTGCTGCGGTCGATGGACGCGCTCGACCGGGTCACGCGCCGGGCGCTCAAGATCTTCGGCGTGGAGGCCGGACGGGTCACGGCCAGCCTGGGTCCCGAGCAGGAGTTCTTCCTGGTGGACCGCGAGTTCTATTACCGCCGCCCCGACCTGATGACTTGCGGGCGCAGCCTCTTCGGAGCCAAGCCGCCCAAGGGACAGGAGCTCGACGACCACTATTTCGGCTCCATCCACGATCGGGTGCTGGCCTGCATCCAGTCCGTCGAGATGGACCTCTACCGGCTGGGCGTCCCCATGAAGACGCGCCACAACGAGGTGGCGCCGGGGCAGTACGAGGTGGCGCCGGTCTACGAGAACGCCAACGTGGCCTCCGACCATCAACAACTGACCATGCGGATCCTGGAGCGGAACGCGCGCGACTATGGCCTGGTGTGCCTGCTGCACGAGAAGCCCTTCCAGGGGATCAACGGGAGCGGCAAGCACCTCAACTGGTCCTTCGGGACTGCGGGCCGTAACCTGATGGACCCGGGGGAGACTCCCCACGACAACCTGATGTTCCTCTTCTTCTGCACTGCGGTCATGAGCGCGGTGGAGAAGCACCAGGATCTGCTGCTGGCCTGCGTTTCGAGCGCGGGGAACGACCACCGTCTGGGCGCCAACGAAGCCCCGCCCTCGATCATCTCGATCTTCCTGGGCGAACAGTTGCAGGGCATCTTCGAGCAGATCGAGGAGTCGGGCTCGGCGGAGGAGACGGAACGAAAAGACCTCCTCGCCCTGGGCGTCTCGGTGCTGCCCGACCTGCCGCGCCACTTCGGCGACCGCAACCGCACCTCGCCCTTTGCCTTCACCGGGAACAAGTTCGAGTTCCGCGCGGTGGGATCGTCGGCGAGCATCTCGCTGCCGGCGACGGTGCTCAACACCATCGTGGCCGAGTCCATCGACCTCTGGGCCGACGTGCTGGAAGCGGTGGTGGAGTCCGGGGCGTCCGTCGAGACGGCGCTCTGGAAGCTGCTCTCCAACGAAATCCCGTCCTTCAAGCGGATCATCTTCAACGGCGACAACTACGCTGCCGAGTGGGTGGAGGAGGCCGAGCGGCGCGGACTGCTCAATTCGGGGAATACGGTGGCGGCGCTTCCCGCGCTCGCTTCGCCCAAGAACGAGCGTCTCTTCGACAAGTTCGGGGTCATGACGCCCCGCGAACTCGAGGCTCGGCTGGAGGTGTTGACCGAGCAGTACTTCATCAAGATCAACATCGAAGGCGAGACGGCCGCGCACATGGCGCGCTGCATGATCCTGCCGGCGGCGGTCACCTACCTGAACCAGCTCGTTTCGGCTCGGGGCGGAACGCAGGCGGCGGAAGTTGGAACGGGTGGCCTCGACAAGAACATCGAGCGCGTTTCGGGTCTCATCGACGAGCTGACGGAGGCGCTGGAGGATCTCGACGCTCAGAACGAGGAGCTCGGGGGCGACGAGGTGTCGTCGAAGGTGGTCCACATGCGCAACAACGTGATTCCGGCCATGAACGCGGTGCGGCAGGTGGCCGACCGGATGGAAAAGGTGATTCCGGACGATCTCTGGCCGCTGCCCAACTATCGGGACATGCTGTTCGTGAGGTAGGCGGGGCCCCTACCAATCAACGACCGAGCCGTCGTCGGCGTCGTAGGTTTCCGGATTGCGCCAGTCGTGGCCGACCTTCGAGGCCAGAGCCTCCTCGTCGATTTCGATCCCCAGGCCCGGTCCCGTCGGCAGGTCGATGTAGCCCTCCCTGACCTGGAAGGGTTTCTTGAGATAGCCCTCTCCCAGGCTCACCTGTTCCTGGCAAAGAAAATTGGGAATCGAGGCCGCCATCTGCAGCCCGGAGGCCAGGGAAATGGGTCCCAGGGGGTTGTGGGGGGCCAGCGTGGCATAGTGGGCCTCGGCCATTCCCGCAATGAGGCGAACCTCGGTAATGCCGCCGGCATGGCACAGGTCGGGTTGCAGGATCGAGGCCGCCCCCTTCTCCAGTATTTCTCTGAAACCCCACTTGGTGAAAATGCGCTCGCCGGTGGCGATGGGCAGGTGGGTGCCCCGGGCGATTTCGGCCATGACGTCCACGTTCTGGCAATTGACCGGCTCCTCGATGAACATGGGCTGGATTCCAACTCCTGGACGGCGGTGGCGCAGGTCCGGGCCCGACCCTCCAGGATCGGTTCTCCCCAGCCGGCGATTCCCGCATTGGTGTGGATCTTCAGGAACAGCCAGCGGGGCTTCACCAGAAAGGTCTCCAACCGGGTGATGCGCATGAGCTCCCGGGCTCGTGTTCGCCGGGGTTCCGGGGGAGAGGCGGCGGCCGCCGAGGGCGCTCCTCCCGATCCCGCCGCCTGGGCGGCGCCCAACCCGATCATTCCGGCAGTGCCCTTGAGCAGAGACCGCCGCGGCAGTTTTTGGTCGTCGAGCGATTTTTTCTTCAAGGCCCATCTCCCCAAAAGGGACGGCTTCAGGTCGGACGTTTCAGGAAAAACCCCGCCATTCTAACATCCCACCCCCTCAGCGGGCATCGATCACCTGCCGAATTCGCCGGAAGACGGAATCGAACATGGGCTGCGTGAGCCTTCCGGTGAAGGTGTTCTGCTGGCTGGGGTGAAAGGAGGCCAGCAGCAGGCGGTCGCCGCTCAGGGGGACCTCCAGGCCATGGGCAAAGCGTGGACGCCTGAGGCGGCGATTGCCGCGGTAGAGGTCCCAGGCATTGTCGAAGGCGATTCGGCCCAACGCCAGCACCACCCGCACCCTGTTCAACCGCTCCCATTCGAATTGCAGGTAGGGACGACAGTTCCGGATCTCCTGCGGGGTGGGCTTGTTGGACGGAGGGGCGCAGTGGATGACGGCGGTGATGTAGCAGTCGATCAGTCTCAGCCGATCGTGGCGGTGGGTGGATTGGGGATGGCTGGCGAAGCCGTGTCGATGGAGGGCGCCATAGAGCCACTCCCCGCTTCGGTCCCCGGTGAACATGCGGCCGGTTCGGTTGGCCCCGTGAGCAGCCGGGGCCAGCCCCACCACCAACAGGCGGGCGTCATCCCTTCCCAGGCTGGGCACCGGCCGGGCCCAATAGTCCCAGTGCCGGAATCGGGCCACCTTTTGCCGGGCGGTCTGCTCGCGCCAGGCGTTCAATCGAGGGCACAGGCGGCAGGCGGGAATCTCCGCCTGCAGGTGGTCAAGGTCGTCGATCTCGGAAAGATTCGGTGCCAACAGGTAAGACTCGGTGGGATCAAAGGCCCGGGTTTCGGGGATTGAGGGAGTAGCCGCGGCGACGGATTGGAAGGGAGCAGGGAAAAAGGCGGCCGGATCCCCTGCCGAGGCGAGAGGGACAAGCGCTGTCCGGCAGGTCCACCCAAAAGAAAAAGCCCTGAAGCTGACCCGGCTTCAGGGCCTGGAAACAACGTCCTGACGGAAACCGGTCTACAGGACCGTCTCTTCTTCGTCGGACGTGACCACTTCCTGCGCCTGCAGACCCTTGGGTCCCTGCACGACCGTGAATTCCACCGACTGTCCTTCTTCCAGGGTGCGGTAGCCCTCGGCCTGAATCGCGGTGTGGTGGACGAAGACGTCGCCACCCTGACTGCGCTCAATGAAGCCGTAACCCTTGGAGTTGTTGAACCACTTGACTTTTCCGGTCTCTCTGCTCATGGACTTCGAGGCTCCTTTCGCATCGTTGGGGAGGTGTCGTAGATGTTTTTACAACTTGAAGAAGCCTCGAAAAAAAGGGGAGCCTGCAGACAACCGGACCGCCAGGGGGAACAACCTCGTTTTCGACATGCTTGCAATCTCAAATCCCTAAAAACATTACAACGGGTGCGAAAGTATACGGAAACAACCTAGACTGTCAAGAGAGCCTTTTGCAAAAGGCTCGAGAGGCGGTGCTTTTCGGAAGGGTGCTTCCTATTCGCCGCCTTCGCGGCTGGGTCGGTGCAGAACCCATACGACCCCAGGCTTCCGCCTGGGGCTATCCTGAGCCGCAGCTTCGCAGCTCTATAAGGATGGCTTGTAGGGGGCGTCTCGTCGGATACCCACGCCAACCGCAGCTTCGCAGCTCTCCCCTAACCCACGATACTGCAATGGGGAACGTGCTTGTTTATCTGGAATGAAGCGTTTGCAAGAATCGGTAGAGGGATCTTTTCCGGGAATGGCCACAAAAGGCACAAAAAAGAACCCTCCGATCGTCAAGACTCGAAATCAAGCCACTCCTTTTGTGCCTTTTGTGCTTTTTGTGGTGAATGCCGGAGCTACCAGCCCTTCACCTTTGCCGCCTCCATGCCATTCCCGATTGGGAATCTGCAAGAGACTCAAGTTTTTTTTCGAAACTGCCTCAACTCGAATCCCTTGGCGAATACATAGGCCACCAGCGCCACCACGAAGACCACCAGGAGCATCCAGGCAATGCCCTGGAGGGTCTCGATGATGGTCCGATAGACCTCCAGCGTCCACCGCTCCGGCGTCAGGACCAGTATCTCTTCGTCCTTCTGGGGCGCCGAGATATACCGTTCCAACTGGTGGATGCGGACGCCTGAAGAGATGCCGACGACGTAGGCCGCGAACTTGATGTAGCGGTGCCAGGCCCCGCCCAGATCCTCCTCTACGATCCGATGGAGTATGGAAGCGATGGGCCGGTCGAACAGGCGCACCACGCCATACGACACTGCCAGGGCAATAAGAAAAGTGATGATCAGCAGTGTGAAGAACATCAGTTACCGAAGCCTCCCAGTGAGGGTTTCCGAGTTGGCATGGGACGATGGTCGACGTATCAACGTCAAAGGAGCCTCTTGCAAAAGGGTCAACTGAGACACTACCAGGAATTTGGCCCGAAGTGAATCCGGTTGGACCTGCCGGATGCCTTACACTACCGACAGCCTGGCGATCAGCGAGAACAGCGGCAGGTACATGGAAATGACGATCCCGCCGACCAGCAGTCCCAGCAGCAGGATCAGCAGGGGCTCCAGGGCGGTCAACAGATCGGATACGGCGGCGTCGACCTCGTCTTCATGGAACTCGGCCAGCTTGGTCAACATGGCGTCCAGGGCGCCCGTCTGCTCCCCCACCGCCACCATCTGAGTGACGATGGGCGGGAATACCCGGGAGTTCCGGAGGGTCTCGGCCATGGCCTTCCCCTCCCGGACGGCGCCTCGGGTCCTGAAGACGGCTTCCTCCACCACCGCGTTGCCTGCCGTTCCGGCGGTAATGGCCAGAGATTCCAGGATCGGCACTCCGCCGGAGAGGAGCGTGGCCAGGGTTCTGGAGAACCTGGAGATGGCGATCTTGCCCATCACCCCTCCCAGGATGGGAATCTTCAGGAGGGCCCGGTCGATGGCATGGCGGCCGCCCGGGGTGGCGTAGTAGCGCCTCAAGACGTAGCCGAGCCCGAAGGCGCCGAGCATGAGGAACGGAAGGGAATGACCGACCCCTTGGCTGGTGGCTATCACCACCCGGGTCGGCCAGGGAAGCTCGGCCTGGAGGCTGCTGAAGAGAGTGGCGAACATCGGCACCACCTTCCACAGGATCAGAAGCACGATCGCCATGGCCACCGCCAGGACCACCGCCGGATAGACCATGGCGGATACCACCGCACGCCTCAACTTGACCGCCTTCTCGATGTAGTTGGACAGCCTCCGGAGAATGGTGTCCAGGATGCCCCCGGCCTCTCCCGCGGCCACCATGCTGCTGTAGAGGCGATCGAAGACCCGGGGGTGTCGTTCCAGCGCCGCCGCCAGGGAAGATCCGTTCTCGACGTCCTCCCTCACCGCTTGCAGCACGCTTTGAAAGGGGCTGTTTTCCTGCTGTTGTCCCAAGGACTCCAGGCACTGCACCAGAGGCAGGCCGGCATCGATCATGACCGACAATTGCCGGGTGAAGACCGCCAGTTCCCTGGGTTTGACCCGACCTCGCCTCCGCGAAAACAAGCGGCGGCCGCCCTTTTCCCTGATCATCACGGGCCTGACCTGCTCTTTTTGTCCACCAGTGTCCCCGACCTCCTTTCCGGTCCGATCCCGACCCCTCTTCCCCGGTTGAGCATCTGGCGCAATTCGTCCGGATTGATCGAGTATTCCAGGGCCGTATCGCGGTCGATCCGTCCGGCCAGGAACAGATCGGCCAACGACTGGTTGAAGGTTTGCATGCCGTGCATTCCCCGGCCCATCTGCATGGCCGATTCCAGTTGATGCACCTTGTCCTCCCGGATCAGGTTGCGGATGGCCGCGTTCGGAACCATGACCTCCATGGCCAGGGCCCTGCCGGAACCGTTGGCCCGGGGGAGAAGGGCCTGGCAGGCGATGCCCTCCAATACCAGCGAGAGCTGGGCTCGGACCTGGGACTGCTGGTGGGCGGGAAAGACATCGATGACGCGATGGATGGTGGAGGCCGCCGACCGGGTATGCAGGGTTCCCAGGGTGAGATGCCCGGTCTCCGCAATCCGCAGGGCCGCCTCCATCGTCTCCAGGTCGCGCAGCTCTCCGATGAGCACCACGTCGGGGTCCTGGCGCAAAGCGGCCCGCAAGGCCGCCGCAAAGGACCGGGTATCGGAGTGAACCTCCCTTTGGTTGACCAGGCAACTCCGGTGGTCGTGGAGGAACTCGATGGGATCTTCAACGGTCAGGATATGGGCCTGCCGATCGCTGTTGATCCGGTCGATCATGGCGGCCAGGGTAGTGGACTTCCCGCTGCCGCTGGCGCCGGTCACCAGGATGAGGCCCCGGGGCTTGCGGCAGAATGTCCTCAGCACCGGCGGCAGATCGAGGGAGTCGAGGCTCCTGACCCGCAAGGGAATGGCCCGAAAAACGCCCCCCACGGCGCCCCTCTGGTTGAAGCAGTTGCCTCGAAACCGGGCCAACCCTCCGATCCCAAAGGAAAAGTCGAGTTCCAGGCCCTCTTCCAGGTGTCGCTTCTGGTCGGCGGTCAGCACGCTGTAGACCAGCCGTCGGGTGTCCTCGGCCGTCAGGGGCGAAATTTCCTTCAGGGGGCCGAGGCGTCCGTCCACCCGAACCCGGGGATGAGAGCCGGTGGCGAGGTGGAGATCGGACGCTCCCATTTCGGTCATTTTCTCGAGCAGTTCGGGCAGGGACGGAACTTGCATGGAAAACCTCGGTATCGGGCCGAATGGACGACCTTCACGGAGCCGCCGCTGGCCCGCAATTCTCACCAGGTCGCTGGAGGCAGGACAAAAGCAGTTTGTCTTCAGTGCCTTGATTGGCTCCATGTCAAGGGCTTGCCGACTACAGACGGCGCTGGGCATGCCTTGGCTGGTTCTTTTCCCTCCAGCGCGCACAGGCTCCCTCGACCGTAGAAACCGCTACGCTCTTCGGTCGCGAGCACGCGCTGGAGGGAAAATTCCTGCGCCATGATCATGCCCCCTGGTGAGAAATGCGGGCTAGCGGGCGGTCTCGCGCAGGATCTCTTCCAGGGTAGTGACGCCATCGCGGATCTTTTGCAGCCCGCTGGCCCGCAAGGTGATCATCCCTTCCCGGATGGCCATCTGCTTGAGTTGGGCGGCGGTCCCGCCCCTCAGAATGAGTTCCCTGAGTCCATCGCCGATCTCCATCACCTCGAACAGTCCCACCCGGCCCTTGTAGCCCGTGCGGTTGCAGGCGTCGCAACCCGGGCCTCGCCAGGTGAGGATCTCCGGCGCCTCGGAAGGCGAGAATCCCGCCTCGATGAGGCTTTCGACCGGCGGCTCGGCCGCTTGCCTGCATTGGCGGCAGATGCGGCGGACCAGCCGCTGGGCGCAGATCAAGTGGACCGAAGTCGCCACCAGGAAGGGCTCCACGCCCATATTGGTGAGGCGGATGACGGTGGAGGCGGCATCGTTGGTGTGCAGGGTGCTGAGCACCAGGTGGCCGGTCAGAGCCGCCTTGATGGCGATCTCGGCCGTTTCCAGGTCGCGCACCTCGCCCACCAGCACGATGTTGGGATCCTGTCGCAGGAAGGCCCGCAGGGCAGTGGCGAAGGTCAATCCGATCGGCTCCTTGACCTGGACCTGGTTGATCCCCGGCAAGTTGAACTCGACCGGGTCCTCGGCGGTCAGGATGTTGGTTTCCATGCGGTTCAGGCGGGTGATGGAGGAATAGAGGGTGCTGGTCTTGCCGCTGCCGGTGGGGCCCGTCACCAGCACCATCCCGTAAGGCTTCAGGATGGCCGACTCGAACCGGCGCAGGGAGTCCGGCTCGAAACCCAGTCGGGTCATGTCCAGCACCAGGCGATCCCGATCGAGCAACCGCAGAACCACCTTTTCACCGTGCAGGGTGGGCAGGACCGACACTCGAAGGTCGAGGTCTGCGACCCGACCCTCCCTGGCCAGTCGGATCTTCATGCGGCCGTCCTGCGGCAGGCGCTTTTCCGAGATGTCCAGCTTGGCCATGATCTTGATTCTGGAGGTCACGGCGTCTTTCTGGCTCAGGGGAGGGGTCATGACGGTGCTCAAGAGGCCGTCGATGCGAAAACGCACCCGAAGCTCCTGCTCGTAGGGCTCGATATGGATGTCGCTGGCCCCCTGCTTCAGGGCGCTGGACAGGATCCGGTTGACCAGCTTGACGACGGGGGCTTCCTCGGTCGCCTGCCCCGCGTCTTCCATGGCAACGGGCGCCTGGGTGGCCCGGCTCCGTTCGGGTTCGTCGCGAGCCGCCGGTCCGCTCTCGAGGGAGGCGCCTGCGCCCGCCGGCTCGAGCTCCTGGGTCGGGCCGCCGCCATAGTGCTTTCGGACGGCCGCCCGGATGGCGGACTCGGCGGCCACCACCGGCTCGATGGTGAAGCCCGTCATGAATTGCAGGTCGTCCATGGCCAGGACGTCGGTGGGGTCGATGGCGGCGACGGTCAGGGTCGAGCCTTTGCGACTGAGCGGCAGGACCTGGTATTTCCGGGCCGTCTCCGGCGGAATGAGCTTGACCACCGAGGGGTCGACCTTGAAGAAGGGGAGGTTGATGGAGGGCAGGCCGAACTGGCGGCACAGGATGGCGCTGATGTCCTCGCCGCTGACCCATCCCAACCGGATCAGGCAATATCCCAGCCGGCCTCCGTGGACCCTCTGGTACTCCAGGGCCTGCCGGAGCTGCTGCCGGCTGATGAGGTTTTCTCTGACCAGCAGGTCACCGAGGTTTGCCGCCACCAGTCAAGCCTCTCCCAGGCACGCGCACGCCCAAAACCGCAGGAAACGGGATTGAGATGGGTGATGAACCGAGGGAGTCGAACTGAGGGAGGTTACTGGCCTTCATCCTATTGGGGGGACCGGCCTTTGTCAAGGGAATGGAGGGGGGGGATCAGGACTATCCCACGCACCCTCATTCAGGGTGACCGACAGGTCAAGGTCCCCGAATCACACCTGCATTCCATGTGGAATTGTAGGGGCGCCCCTTGTGGGTGCCCCCTGCGCGGCGCTGACCGGGCGAACGGGAACAACCGGACAACCACAAGGGTTGCCCCTACATTCGACGATTCCGCATGGGATGGCCCTGGGCCGGGAATGGAGGGGAGGCAGGGCTCGCCTACTCCAGCGAGTCGAAGAATCGGGAGGCTTCGGCCTTCAGACCGTCCACTGCCGCTTGCACCCGGGCCGGCTCGCGCCCTTCGGCCATGATTCTCAGCAGGGGCTCGGTGCCGGAATAGCGAACCACCACGCGGCCCGAATCGGACAGTTGGGCTCTAGCGTCGCCAATCAGGCGCGACAGCTCGGGGGACTGGTCGATCGGGACCCTGCGGGACACCCTGAGCCCGTCCAGGACCTGGGGAAAGGGCCGGTATCCGGCAACCAGGTCGTCGAGGCCGGCGCCGCGCCGAACCAGCAGCTCGGCCAGCTTGACGGCCGTGAGGAGGCCGTCGCCGGTGGTATGCAGGTTTCCCAGGATCGTGTGTCCCGAGGGCTCTCCTCCCAGGACGGCTCCGGAGGCCTGCATGGCCTGCAGGACGTGCTTGTCTCCCACCGGAGTGCGAATCAAGGGGATGCCTTCCCGGATCAGCGCCTTTTCCAGGGCCAGGTTGGTCATGATGGTTCCGACCACCTGCCCGCCGGCCAATGCCCCCCTGGCATTCCAGTCCCTGGAGAGGGCATAGAGAATGTGATCCCCGTCCAGGCACTTTCCGCTTCCGGTGACAAAAAGAGCCCGGTCCGCGTCCCCGTCAAAGGCCACGCCCAGGTCCAGTGAGTTGTCCTTCACAGCCCGGGTCAGGCCCTCCAGGTGCAGGGAGCCGCAGTTGCGGTTGATGTTTCGACCGTCCGGCCGGTCGTTGATGACGGTGACCTCGGCCCCCAACCGGCGGAAGAGCCGGGGCGCCAGCAGGTAGGCCGCGCCGTTGCAGACATCCAGGCCCAGGCGAAGCGGCTCCAGCCGGGTTCCCGCCAGTCGGCTCAAGAAGTCGAGGTAGTCGGACGCCAGGGATTCCCGATTGTCGAGTCCGGCCGAGCCGCGGCAGGCCGACACGGCCGGGGCAGTCCTCGAGGACTCTATGCGGCGTTCGATTTCGATCTCCCGGTCCTCGGAAATCTTGAAACCCCGTGCCGAGAACAGCTTGATCCCGTTGTCGCGGTAAGGATTGTGGGAAGCGGAGATCATGATCCCCAGATCGTAGCCGCGCGCCCGGGTCAGGTAGGCCAGCCCCGCCGTGGGCATCACGCCCAGGTCGTGAACGGCGGCCGCTCCCCGGCGGGCGAGGCCCTGGCCCAACCGGGCGGCGATCCAGGGGCCGGATTCTCGCGTGTCTCTGCCGATCAGGAAGCGGCCGCCGCCCGGAGGGCCCGCAAACTCGGCCAGGGCCAGGCCGATGGCGCAGACCGTCCTCTCGTCCAGAGGAAAGCAGCCCGCCTCCCCCCGGATTCCGTCTGTCCCGAACAGCTTTTTCATGGGGTATCTCTTTGCGGCGGGGAACCTTGCCCGTCCGCCGGACGTTCCAAGGGTTGGATGGCGACTTCGACCTCCACCCGTCGGCCCTGCGGAAAACGCACCACCCCGTCTTCCGCATCCAGATTGACGCGAGCCACGAAGCCGGTCGACCGACCCGTAACGTCGATGACTTCGGTGGTCACTCGCATCAGGCCGGAAACGCGCCCCCCCGGACCTTCCACCAGCACCCGGCCGGGGCGGGGAGTCACCGACCGGAGCCGGTAGCCCTCCTCCACCCGGCCCACGATTCGAGGGTCGATTTCGACCTCCTTGCTGGCGGTCGGTTGCAGATTGAGACGCAACGTGGAGGGCGTGATACGGGTGACGGTCACCCCCTGCGGCCTGGAGATGTCATCGGGAGTGATGGAGTGGACCCGTTCACCGGGTTGGGCGTTGGCCAGGTCGATGTGGGCGGAGACGTCGGAGGGTTCCAGCTTGTTCAGAATGCTGGAGGGACCTCTCAGTCGGACATCCACCGAGCCTGCAGGGTTGTCGACCAGTTCCAGGTGGGGGGGCATCAGGTATTGGAGACTGGGTCTGAACCGGACCTCACCCACAAAGCGGGGCTCGTCGTTGAGCGCGCCCCACAGCAGCAGGGCCAGTCCCAGGGAGGCGAGCTTCAGCCCGGCGTTGTCGAGCAGAAAGCGGGTCAGGATCTTCCAATATCGGTTCATTTGCCTTCAGTCACCGGGGAAAGGCGGGATGGGGACCCCGAGGAGGCCGAGGCGGCCCCCGTAAAGATGCCGGCCAAATGCCGGCGCAGGGATGGGCCGTCCAGGTTTCTCTGAATGTCGCCGCCGACTGCGGTGGAGATGATTCCGGTTTCCTCGGAGACGACCACCACCACGGCGTCCGACTCTTCGGTGACGCCGATGGCTGCCCGATGGCGGGTCCCCAGCTCCTTGCTCAACCTGGGGTCGAGGGTGAGGGGCAGGAAGCAGGCAGCCGCCGTAATCCGGCCCTTTTGGACGATGACGGCTCCGTCGTGGAGGGGCGCCCCGGGCAGGAACAGGCTCACCAGCAGATCGGAGGAGAGGCCGGCATCGACGGCCACCCCGCTTTCCCTGTAGGTCTTGAGTCCCATCTCGCGCTCGATGACGATCAGCGCCCCGACGCGCAGGGCCGACAGGCGGGTCGCCGCCGACACGATCTCCTCGTAGGTCTCGGTGATCCGATTCCGGGAGAACCTTTTCAGCAAGGGATTCTTGCCGATATTGGCCAGGGCCCGGCGAATCTCTGCCGAGAACAACACAATGATCCCGACCACGAAAAAGGGAAGAATGGTGGTCATGATCCATTGAACGGTTTCCAGGTTGAACCAACGGGTCACGTAGTAGAAAAGCACCAGGAATCCCACGCCGAGCGCCATTTGCACGGCGCGCGTGCCCCGGATCAACAACAGGATGTGGTAGAAGAGGATGCTGACGATGAGAATGTCGACGGCGGCCGACCAGGTCAGTCGGTCCAGGCGGAGAAGTTCGATCAGGTTCATGGCGCACTAGCCCGCATTTCTCACCAGGCCGCTGGAGGCAGGACAAAAGTAGTTTGTCTTCAGTATCTTGATTGGCTCTATGTAAAGGACTTGCGGATAACAGACGGCGCTGGGCATGCCCTGGCTGGTTCTTTTCCCTCCAGCGCGCACGTGCTCCCTCGACCGTAGAAACCGCTACGCTCTTCGGTCGCGAGCACGCGCTGAAGGGAAAATTCCTGCGCCATGATCATGCCCCCTGGTGAGAAATGCGGGCTAGCCGGAAAATCCCATTATAGCATCAGACATTTGGACTACCTGGCGGGTCTCCGCAACGTCGTGGACGCGAATGATGTGCGCTCCCCGGGTCACGGCGACGGCCGCGCTGGCCAGGCTCCCCAATAGCCGTTGCTCCGCCGGCAGATCGAGCAGGTTGCCGATGAAGGACTTCCGGGAGGGGCCCACCAGAATGGGAAGCTGAAAGCGTTTCAACACCTCCAGGCGCCGCAGAATCACGAGATTGTCTTCCACGCCCTTGCCGAATCCCAGCCCGGGGTCCAGGATGATCCGATTTCCGGGAATTCCGGCCCGAAGAGCCTTGTCCACCGAATGCCGCAAGCCTGCCAGCACCGACTGCAGGGGCCGCTTGAGGGCCGGCAATCCATGGAGCCGCCTGGGGCTGCCGCGGCTGTGCATGAGCACCATGGCCGCGCCGGCCGCGGCGGCGCAGGCGGCCATGTCGGGGTCGAAGCGCAGCCCGCTGATATCGTTGACCAGCGAGGCGCCGGCAGCAATGGCGCGACTGGCGACCTGGGACTTGTAGGTGTCCACCGAGATCGGGACGGTCAGACGCTTGGCCAACTGCTCGATGACCGGGACAACCCTCCGGATCTCGTCGGTTGCGGAGACGGAGCCGGGGCGGTCCGGACGGGTCGATTCCCCTCCCACGTCCACCAGGTCCGCTCCCTGGTCTTCCAGTTGCAGGCCGCGCCTGACCGCCCGATCGGTTCGCAGATAGGTCCCACCATCGTAGAAGGAGTCGGGGGTGACGTTCACAATTCCCATGATCCGGGTCTTCCGCCCCAACTCCAGGGCGCCCCGGGGAAGTTGCAATCGGAAACGCTGTCTCATGGGTGTCCTTGCCGGCCGATGCCCGAGGGGCCAACGCGGAGACCCCGGCTGCGCTCGGGAAATGTCAGAGGCGTTTGTACAAGTACGGAAACGATCCCTCTGCCAAATTTTTTGCAAACGCTTCATTCCAAATGAATAAGCACGTTCCCCTTTGCAGTGTCGCGGGTTAGGGGAGAGCTGCGAAGCAGCGGTTGGAGTGGGTAGTTCGGCAAGACGCTCCCTACAGGCCATCCTTATAGAGCAGCGTAGCTGCGGCTCAGGGTAGCCCCAGGCGGAAGCCTGGGGTCGTATGGGTTCTGCACCAACTCAGCCGCGAATGCGGCGATTAGGAAGCACCTTTCTCATTGCGGCGGAGGCCGCAGCCCGGGATCGTGTCGAGAGGAAACGGACGGAGGAAGCGCGACCGGTCGCCCGGTCCGGTGTCGGCGGCGGTCCGGGTTCGGTTCGGCTAAGCGGGCGCCGGCTTTTCCCGCTGATTGTCGACCAGGGGGCCAACGGGCGGGGAGACCGACTTCTTTTCCCTGGGATTTTCGGCCTCGGGAGGGTCGGAGTCTTTCTGGGGGAGCGGGTCCACCTTCTCCTGCAGCGGGAGGTTGCGGATGACCTGGCGCACCTCGTCGGCATCCAGGACTTCCCGCTCCAGCAAGGTCTCCGCGATTCGGACCAACGTTTCCCGGTTCTCCTCCAGGATCTTGCGAGCGTGCTTGTACCCCTCGTTGACGAACCGCTTGATCTCCTGGTCGATCTTGATTGCCGTGTCCTCGCTGTAGTCGCGGTGCTGGGCGATTTCCCTTCCCAGGAAAATCTGCTCTTCTCTCTTGCCGAAGGTCAGGGGACCCAGTTTGGACATCCCGTAGTCGCACACCATGCGCCGGGCCATTTCGGTCGCCTGCTCGATGTCGTTGCCCGCCCCGGTGGTCATGTGTTCCAGGAACATCTCCTCGGCCACCCGTCCACCCATCATGATGGCGATCTGGCTCTCCAGGAAGTCCCGGGTGTAGGTGTGCTTGTCGTCCTCCGGGAGCTGCATGGTCACCCCCAGCGCCATCCCGCGCGGGATGATGGTCACCTTGTGGAGCGGGTCGGCCTGGGGAAGCATGGCCGCCACCAGGGCATGGCCGGCTTCGTGATAGGCCGTGTTCCGTTTTTCGGCGTCGCTGATGATCAGGGACTTTCGCTCCACGCCCATCAGCACCTTGTCCTTGGCCCCCTCGAAGTCCAGCATGGTGACCGACTGCTTGTCGTAGCGGGCGGCGTTGAGGGCGGCTTCATTGACCAGGTTGGCCAGGTCCGCTCCTGAAAAGCCGGGCGTGCCGCGCGCCAGAACCGAGACGTCGACGTCTTCCGACAAGGGGATTTGCTTGGTGTGGACCTGGAGGATGCCTTCCCGTCCTTTCACGTCGGGACGAGCCACCATCACCCGGCGGTCGAACCGTCCCGGCCGCAGCAAGGCCGGGTCCAGCACGTCGGGGCGGTTGGTGGCCGCGATCAGGATCACGCCCTCGTTGGACTCGAACCCGTCCATTTCGACCAGCAACTGGTTCAAGGTCTGCTCGCGTTCGTCGTGCCCGCCGCCCAGGCCGGCGCCGCGGTGCCGGCCCACCGCGTCGATCTCATCGATGAAGACGATGCAGGGGGCGTTCTTCTTGCCCTGCTCGAACAGGTCTCTCACCCGGGAAGCGCCCACGCCGACGAACATCTCCACGAAGTCGGAGCCGCTGATGGAGAAGAAGGGAACCCCGGCCTCGCCGGCTATGGCGCGGGCCAGAAGCGTCTTGCCGGTGCCTGGAGGTCCGACCAGCAGGACCCCTTTGGGAATGCGTCCCCCCAGCTTCTGAAACTTCTGGGGGTCCTTCAGGAATTCGATGATCTCCTGCAGCTCCTCCTTGGCTTCCTCGGCGCCGGCCACGTCCTTGAAGGTGACCTTCTTCTGCTGGGAGGACAACAGCTTGGCCCGGCTCTTGCCGAATGAGAGGGCCTTGTTGCCGCCGCTCTGCATCTGCCGCATGAAGAAGATCCAGATTCCGATCAGCAGCAGAAAGGGAGCATAGGTGATCAGAGCGGCCAGCCAGGGGCTCTGGGACGGTTCCTTGGCCTTGATCTTGACGTTCTTGGCCAGCAGGCGGTCGATCAATTCATCGTAGTCGGGAGCCACAGTCGTGAAGGGCGTGTTGTCCTTGGTCTTTCCCTTGACTTCATTTCCCACGATCTCCACTTCCTGCACGTTGGACTGCTCCACCTCCTGGATGAACTCCGAGAAGTCCCATTCGCGTTCGTCCTCGGAACCGCTGCGCTGAACGAATTGCCACAGCAGCACGCCCAGGACGACCAGACCGATCCAGAATAGAAGTGTCTTTGCCATCGCAATCAACAAGATAGCATTTCGCCGGGAAATTTACGAATCAAATCCGTCGAAGAGGCTGGCGTAAAGGCAAAAGAATCTTTGACTAAGCGCGAAACAGGACAACCCTATTCCTGAGACGGAACACTTGTATCCGGGCCGTCTTCAAGCGCTCGCTCCTCGATCACCACCTTGACCGCGTCCTGCGAGGACCGGCGCCAATCGGCTCCGGCCGCCACCGGAAAACTTCCGGCACAGACAATCTTTCCGCCGCAGGTCACCACCGGCCACCCGGCCCTCGCGCTCAATCCAATCCGCTTTCTCTGGAACAGCTCCTTGATTTTCCTGGGTTTCAGGGACCCTAGTGGCTGATAGGCGTCCCCGGCCTGCCAGGACCTGACCTCAAGCCCCCGGGCGACGGCCTGGGGCGAAAGGTGGATTTCCCATCGGTCCAGCAAGGGCAAGCCGCTGGATCCCTGGTTGAGGTGGGTTTCAAACAACAGCCCGACCTGGCGGAGCCGGACCTTCCCGGGGATTCCGAGCGGATAGCGGTAGGCTTCGACAGGCGGTGAAGCCGGCAGTTCCCGGAAGAGCAGGCGGTCGAATTCCCTGGCGGCTTGAATCCGGCCGATGCGAACCGACTTGCCGCTCTTGTGGTCCTGGAGCAGTTCCAGGACGGCCTCCACCTGCTTCTTCAGCACCCGTTTCCCCGGGTCCAGAATGCCGAAGGCGTGACGCACAAGCTGGCTTCTCAATCCGGGAGGAAGCGTGTTCAACCAGCTCCGCCGCCAGCCGAGCCGGGCGTCTGCCGGGTCGGCGTGCCTGCCGGCCAGGTCTCGGACCAGCCATTCCAGGCTTTCGGCGTCTCCGCGCAGATTCTCGGCCGTCCTGGCGAGAACCTCCACGATAGCGGGATTGAAGGATTTCTCCAGCCGGGGAATGAGCTCATGCCTCACCTTGTTGCGCGCGAATCGCAGGTCCCTGTTGGAGGAGTCCTCCCGCCATCCCACCCCGAGGGAGCGCAGCCAGGCGCGCAGCGCCTCGCGTTCGATCGACAGCAGGGGCCTGATGAATCGGTCGGCGCGGGAAAGGGGGATCGCCGCCAGACCCAGGCTGCCGCTCCCCCGCAGCAGCCGCAGCAGGACCGTCTCCGCCTGGTCGTTGCGGGTGTGCGCCAGGGCGATCCGCTGCGCGCCCAGGGAATCGCCGATCCGCTGCAGGAACCGGTACCGCTGCTCCCGGGCCCGGGCCTGGACGTTTCCTCCCTGGGGGCGCTCCCGCGGAGACAGTTTTTCCACCACGCAGGGGAGATGGTGGTCGGCGGCCAGGGAGCGCACGAATTCGGCGTCGGCTTCCGACTCCTTTCCCCGAAGTCCATGGTTGAGGTGAGCCGCCGCCAGCTCCAGGTCGAGTTGAGAGCGAATCTCCAGGAAAAGGCGCAGGAGAGCCGTCGAGTCGGCTCCCCCGGAGAGAGCCAACAGCACTTTGTCGCCCGCAGCCACCAGTTTCCGGCTTCGGATCAGGCGCGCGAAGTTCTGGAAGACCATGCTTCAGTTTTCCCGGGAAAGGCGCAGCAGTACGGTCGTGACCCACTGGGGGATGATTTCCGATTCTCCCCGCAGGGGGGCCAACTCTTCGGCTCCGGCCCGGCACCAGGATTCGACAAAGGGGTTCAGGACCTCCAGCCTGTCGGTTTCGGCGCCCAGCGAGTCCAGGCGCGCCCGGGCGACGGCCCTCAGGCCATCGGCCAGGCGCTCGGGGTCTGTCCCGGTCGGCCCCAGGTTCTTCAGCACGCCCTGGAGCTGGCGGACGCCGATGGGATCGGGCCTGAAGGGTTTCCCCAGAACCTGGTTGAGGGCTGCGGTGATGAAGAGAGTTCCGAAGCGCAACTCGTCCGGCTCCTGGTTCACCTGCCGCAGACCCTCGGGCGTGAGGTCGGGGCCGGGGCCGGCCATGAGGCTCCAGAAGATTTGTCCCAGAGCCTCGATCTCCTTCAGGCTTCGTCGAGCCGATTCGACATCGGCCAGACCGCGGAAGTTTCGATAGCCGGCTCGCTTCGAGTCCTGCGCCCCTTCGAAGAAGAGAGGCCTGTGACGCCGCAAGCCCTCCAGCAACTCGGCCTGCGGCGATTCCAGCAGGGTTCGCCGGGCTCCTTGCAGGCGAAGCCTCCCCCGATGAACGACCCGGTCGGCCTGGGCGCGCAGATCCGCCAGCAGGCTGAACCCTGTCCGGAACAAGCCCAGCATGTCCTGCTGCTTCAGAGCCGGCGCCGCCAGGGCGGCGCGCCCTCGGGTCAATCGCTCCAGTCCCAGGTTCAGCGTGTCCCTCATTTCTTCCAGGGCCGGTTTCACCTTCTCGAGGTCTCCGGTGGTCACGGAGTGAACGGAGAGAATCCGATTGGCCAGCGCGGCCAGTTGCTGGCTGACCAATTCGGCCTGGCGACTGTCCTGGATGGCGCCCAGGGCTCTCCAGAGATGTTCTCCCGGCGCCAGCGAGGCCACCAGCAGGGCCGGCAGAGTCGACGAGACCCGAGGGGCGTCCTCTTCCTCTTGCAGGGGTTGCTGGAGCTGGGGAGACCCGGTCGCGCCGACCTCTCCGTAGATGCTCAGGGCCTCGTAGTAATCGACGAAGCCGATCTCTTCCAGGCGAAGCCGCTTGTTCTGGTAGGCTTCCTCCTCCAAGGAGACCCGGTTGTCCCAACGCACCCGGTCGATCAGGTCGTACCCGAGCGAGGCATCCGTTCGAAAGATGGCGTCCAGCAGGAGGCGCGCCATGGTTCCCCCCTCGACGTCGCCGGTGACCTCGATGCCGAACCGCTGGTCCGGCGTCAGAATGAGCGGTAGCTCGGGGATAGGCTCGTCCGTTTCCAGGACGTGGATCCGAATGGTGTCCTTCAGGAAGAGCGCCAGCAGGTTGGGGTCCACCGCCCTGGCGGCCGCTGCCGCCTCTTCGGGCCCGCATTGCAGGCAGGCGGCCATCCATTCCATGAAGCTGGCCATGTGAAAGCTGTCCTTGCGCCAGCAGTCCAGGTCGATGAAGCCGCGGCGCTGTCGGGAGGACGCCAGCAGGAGCAACTCCTGGCTGTCGGCCAGGCCGACCGCCTTGATGGCCAGGAACAGGTCCTGGTAGGGGGCGCTGCGCACTCTCTCGGCGGCGCCGGGGCTGGCCAGGAACTCGTCCAGATCGGTCCGGCTGCCGATGCGGAGCGATCCGGCGAGGAAATCGGAGAGGGTTTGCCTGGACGGTGAGTTCTCGACCTTCATGCCATTGCCGTTGGAATCCGCCGGAAGGGTCATTCCCTCTTGACCGAGCCCCGGGTGACGTTGATCTTCAGGGATTTGAGCTTGCGGTGGAGGTGGCTGCGCTCGATCCCGAGCGCTTCGGCCGCGCGCGAGATGTTTCCCCGGTTCTCCTCCAGTTTCCTGAGGATGTAGTCTCGGTCGAAGGCCGTGCGGGCCTCCGACAAGCTCCTGGCCGCGACCGCGTCTTCCCGGGCGCCGTTGGGCTTGAGCACCGCCGCCGGCAGGTGCCGGGCCTCGATTCTGTGGGCGGGGGTCATGATCACCAGCCGCTCGGCCAGGTTCTTCAGCTCGCGAACGTTGCCGGGCCAGGAATAGGCCGTCAACAGATCCACGGCCTCCCCGCTCAGGTCCTTGGGCGGCTGCCCGTAATGGCGGGAGAAGTCTCCGATGAAGAACTTCGCCAGCACCGGAATGTCCTCGGTGCGGTGGCGCAGGGGCGGCACGTAGAAGGGAATGACGTTGAGCCGGTAGAAGAGGTCTTCGCGAAAGTTGCCCCGCTGCATCTCCTGGTCGAGATTCTTGTTGGTGGCCGCGATGACCCGAACATCCACCGTTACCGTCGAATGGGCGCCCACGGGTTCGAAGCGCTGGGTTTCCAGCGCCCGGAGCACCTTGGATTGGGTCTTCAGGGTCATGTCCCCGACCTCATCCAGAAAGAGCGTTCCCCCGTCGGCCATTTCCAGCTTTCCCACCTTGGTGGCGGTGGCCCCGGTGAAGGCTCCCTTGACGTGGCCGAACAGCTCGCTCTCGATCAGCTCGTCGGGGATGGCGGCGCAGTTCACCTCCACGAAAGGCGCTGCTTTTCGCAGGCTCTGGTGGTGAAGGGCATGAGCCACCAGCTCCTTTCCGGTGCCGCTCTCCCCGTAGATCAGCACCCGGCCGTCGGTGGGCGCCGCCACGGCCAGTTGCTGGCGCAGGGCCTTCATGGGGATGCTTTGACCGATGATCCTGTAGTGCTGACCCAGCCGGGACTTGAGCGTTCTGTTTTCCTCCTGCAAGCGCTTGTTCTCCAGGCCGTTCTGCACCACCAGCAGCGTCCTCTCGATGGACAGGGGTTTTTCGATGAAGTCGAAGGCCCCCAGGCGGGTCGCCTTGACCGCGGTTTCAATGGTGCCGTGGCCCGAAATCATCACCACGGCCGCATCCACCTTGCTCTTCCTCAGGGTCTCTAGGGTTTCCAGTCCATTGATGCCGGGCAGCCAGATGTCCAACAGAATCAGCTCGAAGGTCTTCTTTTCCAGGAGACGCAGGCACTCCTCCCCGGTACGGGCCGTGGTCACCTTGAAGCCCTCCTCCCTCAGCACGGCGCCCAGGGACTTCCGAATCCCGGCCTCGTCATCCACCAGCAGTATGGAGTTTCTCGCCACGTCCTCGCCTGCACTTGAATTGCGGTCATTTCGGGCCGCCGCCCGCCTTCGATCCCGCTGCCTTCCCGATGGGCCCAAGCAGGGCCCGGACCGTTGCCTCCCCCGGCGAACTACGAAGCCGGAAGCTCGATGACGAAGCTGGCTCCCCGGGGAGAATTGTCCTCCACGTGAATGTACCCCTTGTGGTCGGCGACGATGCGGTTGGCGATGGCCAACCCCAGGCCGGTTCCTCTCTTGCGCGTCGAGAAATAGGGGAGAAACAGCTTGTTCCGATCTGCCGCCGCAATGCCTTGCCCGCTGTCCCTGACGGCCAGTTGGATCGTCTCCCGGGCGGGAAAGAACCGGCTGGACAGGGAGAGCCGCTTGCGTTCGGATCGATCCATGGCTTCCAGAGCATTGTCGATCAGATTGACCAGCACCCGCTTCAGTTGTTCGGGATCCACTTGGGTCGGCGGGAGGTCGGGAGCGAGCTGCCGGACCACTTCCACGCCGTCGAGCCGGCCGTCGTAGGAGGCCAGGGTGCTTTCCACGATGGCGTTGAGGTTGGAAGGCACCATGCTCGGCGAAGGCAACTGGGCGAATCGGGAGAATTCGTCCACCATCCCCTTCAAGGTCTTGACTTCCTGGGAAATGGTGTGCACGCACTCCTTGACGGTGGCCTGAAAGCCGGAAGAGGCCGGCGAACGGGGATCAGCCGCATCCCGCGGTCCCCTGGTTCTGGACAGGTGCTTGAGGATCCGGTCGGCCGAGAGCTGAATCGGAGTCAGTGGATTCTTGATCTCGTGAGCCATGCGCCGGGCCACCTCTCGCCATGCGTTGGCCTTCTGGGCTCTGAGCATCTCGGTCAAGTCCTCCAGGACCATGACGAACCTTTGAGGTCCGGCATCGGCCGGGTCCAGCGAGCTGAGGGTCACGGCGCCGTAGAAGGTTCCCCGCCGGGTGGTGATTTTCAACTCCTTGGAAGCGATCTTCACGCGGGCCGCCTTGGCCAACAAGCTCTGGATCTCGGCCAGGTCCTGGGGCTGAAGCAATGCCTCCAGCGACAGACCGATGGCATCCGTCCTTCCCAGCATCTGCTGGGCGGCCTCGTTCATGGTGCTGATGGACGAGTCGGAGGCGATGGAGACGACTCCGGTGGGAATGTTCTCCAGGACCGCCTCGGTGTAGCGCCTCCTGGACTCCGAAGCCCGGTGGGACTCTTCCAGGTCCCGATTCTTCGACGCCAGGTCTCGAGCCGCCTCATCGAGCTGGGCGGTCATGCGGTTGAAGGAAGACACCAGGACGCCCAGCTCGTCCGGCGCGGAGCTGTCGACCTGCACGCTCAGGTTCCCTTGAGATACTTCGTTGGACGCTTCAGCCAGCGCCCGGATGGGTTCGGTAATCTTTCGAGACAGGAAGAGGGCGATCCAGACCGCCGGGAAGAGAACCAGCAGGGTGACCACTCCGAGGACCAGCATGAAGATGGTCCGGATCATCTTGCGTTTCTCCTTCATCTGCTCGTACTCCCGGCTGAGACCGGACAGCTCCCGGGCGAAACTGGCCATTTCCACGGGCGGACGGGACCCGACGATCAAGCCGCCCGACTCGTTTTTCGCCCCGGCCAGCAGCAAGGGCTGCTCCCGCCGGTCCGCCGCTGTGCCCTCCGTCCAGGAAACGGTCCACACCTGGTCGTTCAGGGCTTCGGAGAATCCCTGTCCCGACAAGCTCTTGCCGGCCGCTTCCAGGGGGCGAACCATCTCGTGGAAGCGGGAATCGGTGGGGAGCCAGGCCCGTCCGTTCCGGTAGGCCAGCAAGAGGTCGCCGGACCGGTCGAGGACGACCGCGAAAGGGATCTCGAACAGCGGGGCGACGCGTTCCAGCTCGCGCGCCGCCTCCTTGGCGGGAGCGATCCACAATCCCTGGAGATCCGGATGCCTGACCAGGAATCGGGCGGTTGTCATGGCTCGCTGAGAGGCCTCCCTTTCCACCTGCCTGGCGATTTCACCAATGCCGGCGGGCTCGAAAGCCCGGTCCAGGGGAGAGCTGAACCACTTGTCCAGGTTTCGGTTCACCACGGCGAAGGCGAAAAAGGACATGAAGACGCCTGGAAGGAGAGCGACTCCCAGGAAGGAAAGCAGGAGCTTGCGGTGGAAGCGCGAGCCCGGCCGTTGATTCCTTTGCTCGAAGTAGAGCTTCAGGAGGTGGCGCAGCAGAATCAGGATGAAGGTCAGCAGCAGGATGACGTTGAGCGAGGTGAAGGCCCACAGGAACAGGGTGGTCTGGCTCTCGGGATGGCTGAGAATGGGAGAGAGGTCGAAGGCCTGCTGCACCACCGCGAACAGCAGCGGAACGCAGACCAGCACCGCCAGCAGGATGAGCCTTCTTCTC
>OY760650.2:2202500-4795127 GCA_963663845.2 Terriglobia bacterium
GAACCCAGGGAAGTGAACCATCTCAGTACCTGGAGGAAAAGAAAACAACAGTGATTTCCAGAGTAGCGGCGAGCGAAATGGAAACAGCCTAAACCACTCGGGAGCAATCACGAGTGGGGTTGCAGGACCGCATGAGTAGAGTTACCAATCGAGGGGCTAGCTGAACGATCTGGAAAGGTCGGCCAGAGGATGTAACAGCCATGTAAGCGAAAGCTCCTTGACTCGAAGCGGGATCCTAAGTACCGCGGGGCACGTGAAACCCTGTGGGAATCCGGGAGGACCATCTCCCAAGGCTAAATACTCTCTTATGACCGATAGTGAACCAGTACCGTGAGGGAAAGGTGAAAAGCACCCCTGCGAGGGGAGTTAAAAGTACCTGAAACCGAATGCTTACAATCGGTGGGAGGGCTGTGGTCGCAAGACCCGCCTGACCGCGTGCCTTTTGCATAATGAGCCGGCTAGTTATTTTCTGTGGCAAGGTTAAGCATGAGCGAGCCGTAGCGAAAGCGAGTCTGAATAGGGCGATTCAGTCGCAGGAAATAGACGCGAAGCGGGATGATCTACCCTTGGCCAGGGTGAAGCACGGGTAACACCGTGTGGAGGCCCGAACCAGTGTTGGTTGAAAACAGCTTGGATGAGCTGAGGGTAGGGGTGAAAGGCTAATCAAATTCCGTGATAGCCCGTTCTCCCCGAAATAGCTTTAGGGCTAGCCTCATGTGATTTGTCGCGGTGGTAGAGAACTGAATGGACTAGGGGCCCTACCCGGTTACTGAATCCAATCAAACTTCGAATGCCGCGAACAACAGCATGGGAGTCAGACAGTGGGGGCTAAGCTCCATTGTCGAGAGGGAAACAGCCCAGATCATCAGCTAAGGTCCCGAAGTGCAGACTAAGTGGAAAAGGATGTGGAAACGCAGAGACAGCCAGGAGGTTGGCTTAGAAGCAGCCATCCTTTAAAGAAAGCGTAATAGCTCACTGGTCAAGCGGTTCCGTGCCGACAATTCAACGGGGCTCAAGTCTGCCACCGAAGCTATGAACTCTACCTGCTGCGGCAGGTAGTTTGGTAGGGGAGCGTTCCGTACCGGTCGAAGCCTCACCGTGAGGAGAGGTGGACGGTACTGAAGAGACTCTGCCGGCATAAGTAGCGATAAACCAGGTGAGAACCCTGGTCGCCGAAAGTCTAAGGTTTCCTGAAAAAGGTTAATCCGTTCAGGGTTAGTCGGTCCCTAAGTCGAGGCCGAAAGGCGTAGACGATGGGAGACAGGTCAACATTCCTGTACTACTTGTTGGGCGTTATCACGATGGGGTGACGCAGGAGGATAGGCTGGACGGCTGATGGACGCGCCGTTCCAAGCTCGTAGGGGGATCGAACAGGCAAATCCGTTCGATCGTCAACCCTGAAAAGTTACGGGGAGCCCGCAAGGGTTAATCAAACCAGTTGATTCCACACTGCCAGGAAAAACCTCTAAGGAGTCCAACGAGTAACCGTACCGCAAACCGACACAGGTAGACGAGGAGAGAATCCTAAGGCGCTTGAGAGAACACACGTTCAGGAACTCGGCAAAATAGCTCCGTAACTTCGGAAGAAGGAGTGCCCCGGTAGGGTTCATAGCCCGAGGGGGTTGCAGTGAAACGGCCCAAGCGACTGTTTAGCAAAAACATAGGTCTCTGCAAAGTCGAAAACGACGTATAGGGGCTGACGCCTGCCCGGTGCCGGAAGGTTAAGAGGAAAGGTTAGCCGCAAGGCGAAGCTTTGAATCGAAGCCCCGGTGAACGGCGGCCGTAACTATAACGGTCCTAAGGTAGCGAAATTCCTTGTCGGGTAAGTTCCGACCTGCACGAATGGCGTAACGATTTGGGCACTGTCTTAACGTGTGACTCAGCGAACTTGTAGTACCGGTGAAGATGCCGGTTACCCGCATCAAGACGGAAAGACCCCGTGCACCTTTACTATACCTTAGCAATGAATTACGGTGCGGTATGCGCAGGATAGGTGGGAGGCTTTGAACCATGCCCTTTGGGGTGTGGGGAGCCACCGGTGAGATACCACCCTTATCGTATTGTGGTTCTAACCTGTTACCGTTATCCGGTAAAGGGACATTGCTAGGCGGGTAGTTTGACTGGGGCGGTCGCCTCCTAAACGGTAACGGAGGCGCTCGAAGGTGTCCTCAGGCTGTTTGGAAATCAGCCAAAGAGTGTAAAGGCATAAGGACGCTTAACTGCGAGACGGACAGGTCGAGCAGATGGGAAACCAGGACTTAGTGATCCGGTGGTTCTGCATGGAAAGGCCATCGCTCAACGGATAAAAGGTACGCCGGGGATAACAGGCTGATCTTGCCCAAGAGTTCATATCGACGGCAAGGTTTGGCACCTCGATGTCGGCTCATCGCATCCTGGAGCTGTAGAAGGTTCCAAGGGTTAGGCTGTTCGCCTATTAAAGCGGTACGTGAGCTGGGTTCAGAACGTCGCGAGACAGTTCGGTCCCTATCTGATGTGGGCGCAGGAGATTTGAGGAGGGCTGTCCTTAGTACGAGAGGACCGGGATGGACGAACCTCTAGTGTACCAGTTGTCTCGCCAGAGGCAGTCGCTGGGTAGCTACGTTCGGTCGGGATAAACGCTGAATGCATCTAAGCGTGAAGCCCACTCCAAGATGAGATCTCCCAACCGCAAGGTAAGAAGACCCGTAGTAGACCACTACGTTGATAGGCTGGGTGTGTAAGGTCAGCAATGGCTTCAGCTAACCAGTACTAATCGGTCGTTCGGCTTGACCATCCATCTTTAACTTCAGCAATTAAAAGAACTTGCGAGGATTCATGCAGTTGTCGATTCCGGTTTTTCCGGTGATTCTAGCGAGGGGGCCACACCCGTTCCCATCCCGAACACGGAAGTTAAGCCCCTCAGCGCCGATGGTACTGCCCGGGTAACTGGGTGGGAGAGTAGGTCATCGCCGGGATACTTATAAGCCTCGAGGCTATCGAGGCTTTTTTTTTGGGGCAAATCCCGGTGACGGGAAAGGGGAGCCGAACGGCGCCTGCTGGCTGAAACGCAAGGCATCTCTCGAGCCGACCGTTTTCCTGTGGAACCTCCATCGGAGATGGTAATCTTGTTTCCGAGACAGGAAACAGGCCTTTTGGCCAACCTGGGTTGTGACCGAGGGTAGGGCAGACGTCCGGGAGGGAGAAATGGCTCGAAGCGGGTTGATGGTTTCAGGGTTGATCTGGATATTGGCGAGCAGCGCCGCACCGGCAGCCGCTGCAGAGGCCTCCGGCCTTCGCGATGAAGCGCCGCCGATTCCGGTGGAGGAAATCATCCGGGAGTTCTCGGCCAAGGAATCCGAGTTTCGACGGGCCCGGGAGAACTACACCTACCGCCAGAGCGTGAGCGTCGAAGTGCTCACCCTGGATGGGAGAAAGACGGGCCAGCGCTACTACACCTTGTCGGACATCCTGTTCGACAACCGCGGCCGGCGAATCGAGAAGGTCCTGAGGGCTCCCCAGAGCACCCTGCGCAACATCCAGCTCACCCAGGAGGACCTCGACGACATACAGAACATCTTTCCCTTCGTGCTCACCACGACCGACGTCGGCAAGTACAGCCTGACCTACCTGGGCAAGGAGTTGATCGACGAGATCGACACCTACGTCTTCGAGGTCATTCCCAAGCAGATCCGGGGGAGCGAGCGCTATTTCGAAGGAAAGATATGGGTGGACGATCAGGAGTTGCAGATTGTGAAGACCGACGGGAAGACGGTCTATCGCATCACCAGGAAGAACCGGGATCAGCGGTTCCCCCGATTCGAGACCTACCGGGAGATGGTGGACGGCAGGTACTGGTTTCCGACCTACACTCGAGCCGACGACGTGCTGGAATTTCCGACCCAACGGATTCGGATCCGGGAGATCGTCACCTACAAGAACTACAAGCGCTTCGAAGCCGACGTGAGGATCACGAGCACCGAGGAGATCCCCGACGAGGACGAGAAAGACGAGTAACGCACCCCCGTTTCCTCATTTGGGGAAATCGTCGGCGAATCGCCGGCACAACTCCACGAAGGTCTTGAGCCCGAACCCGGTGGCTCCCGCCTGGTAGTACTTCCAGGCCTTGCCGGAGAGAAAGGGTCCGGCAATGTCCAGGTGGGCCCAGGCCGCGCCCTCGGGAACGAACTCCTGCAGGAAGAGGCCGGCCGTAATGGCTCCGGCATTGGAGCCCCCCACGTTGTTGACGTCCGCGTAAGGGGTCTTGAGAAGTTCCCGGTATTCCTCCGGCAGGGGCAGCTCCCACAGCATCTCCCCCTGGCTCCTGCCGCAATCGATCAGGGCCCGGGTCAGGCCGGAGTCGTTGCCCATGATTCCGGCGTAGCCCGGCCCCAATGCCCTCACCACGGCGCCGGTCAGCGTGGCGATATCGACGATATGGGTCGCCCGCCATTCCCCGGCCTTCTCGAATCCGTCGATCAGGACCAGTCGTCCCTCGGCATCGGTGTTGTCCACCTGCACCGACTTGCCGTTCCTGGGGACGAAGATGTCCCCGGGTCGCTGCGCCCTGGCGTCGGGCATGTTTTCGGCCGCGGGAATCACGCCCAGCACGTTGATGTCGGGCCGCAAGCGGGCGATGGCCTTCATGGCGTAGAGGACGGCGGCGCTTCCGGCCATGTCGCCTTTCATTTCCAGCATCCTGTCTCCGGGTTTCAGCGAGATGCCGCCCGTGTCGAAGGTGATCCCCTTGCCGACCAGGGCCAGCCGGACCTCGGAATGCCGGGCCGGCCGATACTCCAGGCTGACCAGCCGCGGCGGGTGAATGCTGCCGCTTCCCACGCCGAGCAGTCCGGCATGTTTCGCCTCCCGCAGCCCGTTCTCGTCCAGCACCGAAACCTCCAGTCCGTGCTGCCCGCCGATCTCCCTGGCCAGGTCGGCGATCACCTCCGGGTAGACCGCCGCCCCGGGCTCGTTCACCAGTTGGCGGGCGTCGTTCACGCACTCGGAAATCAGGACCGCCCGATCCAGATGGGCGCGGCACTCCTTCAGCCCGGCGCGGGCCACCCACAGCGTGACCCCGACCTTGTCCCCGAAGCGGTCCTTCTCCTTTCGGTACTTGTCGAACCGGTACCCGCCCAGGGCGATGCCCTCAGCCACCGCGCCCAGAAACTCCGGAGCGTCCTTGCCGTTCAGCAAGAAGGTCACCTGGGTCAGATCGAGGTCGCGAGCCTGGTCCAGGGCCCGGGCCGCCAGGATCTTCACTTTCTCGGCAAGATCGTAGGGCTTGACCAGGCCGGTGTGCAGGACCAGCAGGTGACGAGCCACCTGGCTGGGGCCGGCGCTGAAGTATTCCCTCCTGATCCTGCCTTCGCCGTAGTCCCTTGAAAGCCTTTCCACCAGCTCTCCCGAGGCGGCGTCGGCAGCTCGGCCGAGTTCACGCTCCTTGTCCAGCAACAGCACCAGCAGGTCGGTCGGTTTCCGTTTCGGCAAGGTCGCCTTGGCTTCGATTTTCATAGGGGTCTCCGGGTACGGGTTCGAGACAGTCGCATTTTCGCTCCCCATTATCGGCATCCGCCGGGGCGCCCGCAAACAAAAACCACGGCGCGGGTTCCGTCCTGAAGTCCCGGCCTGCGTGGATCGGCGACTGCCGGACCGCTCCGAATTTCACTGCCTTTTCAGGGGTTTTTCGCTATCATGTCCGCATGCTCTCGAAACGATTTTGGGGAGTCCCTGCCGTGGGGCTCCTGGCCATTGCCGCTGTTTGCCTGTGCTTTCAGATCGCGCCCTCCTCCCAGGGTGCTCCACCCGAGACGTCCGAGCGGGTGGATTTTCTCCGGGACATCCAACCTGTCTTTCAGAACTCCTGCATTTCGTGCCACGGTTCCGAGCAACAGATGGCGGGCTTGCGGCTGGATTCCAGGTCTCTGGCGCTTTCCGGCGGGCAGTCCGGCCGGACGATCGAGCCGGGCGATCCCGATGGAAGCCTGCTCTACCAGCGGGTGGCCGGCTTGGGCGACCAGGCGCAGATGCCCATGGGCGGCAAGCCGCTCGATCCGGCAACCATCGGGCTGATCCGGGAGTGGATCGAGCAGGGCGCCGCCTGGCCGGAGGCTGCCGGGGAAGACGGCGCCGCAATCGAGCGCCACTGGGCGTATGTGGCTCCATCGCGGCCGGAGTTGCCGAAGGTGGGGGATGCAAGCTGGGTGGCCAACCCCATCGACGCCTTTGTTCTGGACCGGATGGAGGCCCAGGGCCGGTCCCCCTCTCCCGAGGCCGACCGGGTGACTCTGCTGCGCCGCCTGAGTCTGGATCTGATCGGGTTGCCACCGACGATCGAGGAGGTAGACGCCTTTCTGGCCGACGACAGTTCGGAGGCCTACCGCAGTCAGGTGGAGCGCCTGCTGGGGTCGCCTCACTATGGAGAACGTTGGGGTCGCCGCTGGCTGGATGCCGCCCGGTACGCCGACTCCGACGGATTCGAAAAGGATCTGCCCAGAATCGTCTGGTTCTATCGCGACTGGGTCATTGACGCCCTCAACCGCGACCTGCCCTACGACCGGTTCATTGTCGAGCAGTTGGCTGGCGACATGCTCCCGGGAGCCACCCAGGACCAGATCGTGGCAACCGGTTTCCTTCGAAACTCCATGATGAACCTGGAAGGGGGCATCGACCCGGAGCAGTTCCGCATGGAAGCCATGTTCGACCGCATGGAGGCGGTGGGCAAGGGCATCCTGGGCATCACCATCCAGTGCGCCCAGTGTCACAACCACAAGTATGATCCCCTGACCCAGGACGAGTACTACCGGCTCTTCGCTTTCCTGAACAACGCCCACGAGGCCCAAATCGCCGTCTACACGCTGGAAGAGCAGCGCCGGCGGGAGACCTTGCTGCAACAGATTCGGGAGGTGGAGTTGGAACTGCAGCAACGCCACCCCGACTGGCGAACGCGAATGGAAACGTGGGAACGCGATCTGGACCGCGACCTGCCGCAATGGACGGTGGTGCAGCCCGAGGTGGACGATTTTTCTACGCAGGGTCAGGCGTACCTTCCACTGGAGGATGGTTCTTACCTGGCTCAGGGGGCCACCGGCGGCAGCCACCGGGTAAAGATGACCATCAGGACCGACCACCGTCCCATCGCCGCCTTCCGCCTGGAACTGATGACCGATGGAGACCTTCCCATGGGGGGCCCCGGGCGGTCCATCAACGGCACCTGCGCCCTGTCGGAATTTGAAGTGGAGGCGGCTCCCGCCGACCAACCCGACCAGGTGCGCCCGGTGAAGATGGCCTCGGCCACCGCCGACATCGTTCCCGCTCCCCTGGAGCTTGCTCCCGCAACCGAGGGCGGCGAGCCTCGGGTCATCGGACCGGTGGCTCTGGCCATCGACGGCAAGGAGGAAACCGCCTGGGGCGTGGACACCGGGACGGTCAATCGCAACCAGCCGCGAAAAGCCGTGTTCCGGGCGGAGCAGCCCATCGACCATGCCAACGGGTCTCTCCTGACCTTTTATCTCACCCAGAAACACGCGGGCGGTGATGACCAGGGGACCGGAAACCGCAACCTGGGCCGCTTGCGGCTATCGATCACCGGCGAGGCCGGCGCCGAGGCCGATCCCTTGCCCCAGAGGGTGCGGAAAATCCTGTCCATCGAGCCCGCCCGGCGAACTCCGAAACAGATGGGAGAGGTTTTCAGCTACTGGCGGACCACGGTCCCCGAGTGGGGTCGCTTCAACCAGCGCATCGAGAAGCTGTGGCGCCAACACCCCAAGGGGACCACTCAGTTGGTGCTTTCCGAGCGCCAACGGCTGCGACCTACCCACGTGTTGTCTCGGGGAGATTTCCTGCGTCCGGGCAAGCAAGTCAGACCGGGAGTGCCGGCCTTTCTGAATCCTCTGGCGGAGAACGGTCCCGCCGACCGGTTGGCTTTCGCCCATTGGCTGGTGGACCGCAAGGCGCCCACCACGGCGCGCACCCTGGTCAATCGAATCTGGCAGGGGTATTTCGGCATCGGACTGGTGCGAAGCAGCGAAGACCTGGGGAAGCAGAGCGAGAGGCCCTCCCATCCCAAGCTGCTGGATTGGCTTGCCGTCGAGTTCATGGATCGCGGGTGGAGTCTGAAATCCCTGCATCGACTCATCGTGACGTCGTCCACCTATCGCCAGTCGTCCCGGGCGACTCCCCAACAGTACCGCCAGGATCCTTACAACCGCCTGCTGGCCCGGGGCCCGCGATTTCGAGTGGACGCCGAAGTGGTCCGAGACATTGCTCTGGCCGCCAGCGGCCTCCTTCGCCCCGAGGTCGGCGGTCCCAGCGTCTACTCGCCCGCGCCCGGGTTTCTCTTCGTTCGGCCCGCCAGCTTCAGCACCAAGGTGTGGGAGGAGGCCCAGGGATGGAACCGCTACCGGCGGGGGATCTACACCTTCCGCTACCGCTCGGTTCCCTATCCCATGCTCCAGACCTTCGACGCTCCCAGCGGGGAGTCGTCCTGCGTGCGCCGGCCTCTCTCCAACACGCCCCTTCAGGCTCTCACGACGCTCAACGAACCGGTTTTCCTGGAAGCGGCTCGAGCCCTGGCCCTGCGGACGCTGCGCGAAGGAGGAGACAACCGGGAGCAGCGGCTCAACTACGCCTTTCGACGCTGCCTGTCCCGCCCGCCCACCCCTGCCGAGGTCGGACGTCTGCTGGCATTCCTGAGTGAACAGAAGCATCGGCTGGCCGACGGATGGGCCAGCCCCTGGAATCTGGCCGGGTACAGTCCGGAAGAACGCCTGAAGCTGCCGGACGGGACCACCCCGGTCCAGTTGGCCGCCTGGACGGCCCTGTCCCGCGTGCTGCTGAACCTGGATGAGACCATCAGCAAGGAATAGGGAAAAAGGAAGAAGGAAGAAGGAAGAAGGAAGAAAAAACAGGGAAGAAGCCATGAGCAAATCGCATCGAACCGGAATTACGGACCCCCATGAGATCTCCCGCCGCTGGTTTCTGGCCCAGTGCGGCGTCGGCCTGGGATCGGTGGCCCTGGGGCAGCTCTTGGGGGAGACCGGACTGGCCGCTGCCCGGCAGCTCGGCAGCGATCCTCTGGAACCCAAGGCGCCCCACTATGCGCCCAAGGCCAAGAACGTCATCTTTCTCTTCATGGCGGGGGCTCCCAGCCACCTGGAGCTGCTGGATCACAAGCCCCAACTGGCCCGGTTCGACGGCACCCTGCCGCCCGCCGAGCTGCTGGAGGGCTATCGGGCAGCCTTCATCGACCCCCATTCCACCCTGCTGGGCCCCAAGTTCAAGTACAGCCGCCACGGCCAAAGCGGCGCTGAAATCTCGGAGGTGCTGCCCCACCTCGGCAGCGTCGCCGACGACATCGCCATTGTGAAATCCATGGCCACCGACGCCTTCAACCACGCTCCCGGCCAGATCCTGATGAACACCGGGTCCCAGCAGTTCGGCCGGCCCAGCCTGGGGTCCTGGGTCACCTACGGCCTGGGCAGCGAGTCGCGGGACCTGCCGGCCTTCGTGGTCTTCAGCTCGGGCAGCAAGGGGCCCAGCGGCGGCAATGCCTGCTGGGGGAGCGGCTTCCTGCCCACCGTCCACCAGGGCGTGACTTTCCGCAGCGCCGGTGAGCCGGTCCTCTATCTCTCCAACCCCAAGGGCGTCGATTCCGGCCTGCAGAAGGCCTCGCTGGACGCGGTTCGGGACCTGAACCGCATGCGGCTGCAGGCGATCGGCGACCCCGAGATCGCCACGCGCATCAACTCCTTCGAGATGGCCTTTCGCATGCAGTCCAGCGTGCCCGATCTCATGGACATCTCCACCGAACCCCAGTCCATCCTGGATCTCTACGGGGCGGAGCCGGGGAAGTCCTCCTACGCCAACAACTGCCTGCTGGCCAGGCGCCTGGTGGAGAGAGGGGTCCGCTTCGTGCAGCTCTTCCATGAGTCCTGGGATCAGCACGCCAACCTCACCGAGCGCATTTCCCAGAACTGCCAGGACACCGATCAACCCTCGGCGGCTCTCGTCAAGGACCTCAAGCAACGGGGGTTGCTGGACGAGACCCTGGTGCTCTGGGGAGGCGAGTTCGGCCGCACGCCCATGGTGCAGGGGCCCGAAACCGACGGCCGCGACCACCATCCCAACGCTTTCGCCATGTGGCTGGCCGGCGGAGGCATCCGCCCCGGGACGACCTTGGGAGAGACCGACGATCTGGGATTCAACGTAGTCAAGGACAAGGTCCACGTGCACGACCTGCACGCCACCCTGCTCCACCTGCTCGGGTTCGACCACACCCGGCTGACCCATCGTTTCCAGGGAAGGGACTTCCGGCTGACCGACGTGCACGGAAATGTGGTCAAGCAGTTGCTGGCCTAGAAGGAGATCCCATGTCGAAGGCATTTCCGGTTCTCATCGCGTTGGTTCTGTCCTTGGCAGGGTGCGCCTCCGAGGCTCCATCGCCTGTTTCCGAGGAAGGCGCCACGACGGATCGCCCCCTGGAAATCTACTGGGTGGACGTGGACGGGGGAGCCGCCACTCTGATCGTCACCCCCGGCGGGGAGTCGATCCTGGTGGATGCCGGAGAGGACAGGGACAGCCACGCCGACCGCATCCATCGGGTGGCCGGCCAGGTCGCCGGCCTGACCCGGATCGACCATTTCGTGGCCACCCACTGGCATGGGGACCACTACGCCGGAGCCACGCGGGTAAACCAGCGCATCCCCATCAGCAACTTCTACGATCGGGGTTTTCCCAGTGAAAGCGACTATGCCGCCAAGGGCGATTTGAAGCGGGCCAGGGAGGGGATCGCCAGGTATCGGGAAACGACCCGGGGCGGCTCCCGGACGCTCAAGCCCGGCGACGAGATCAGGCTGAGCCAATCAGAGGGGCTGCCGAAGGTGGGGCTGCACTGCCTGGCCTCGGCGGGAGAGTTTCTGCCGACAACCGGAAACTTCACTCGCAATCCGTCTTGCGCCGCCGGGACGTCCAAGCCACCGGATGAAACCGACAACGGCCAGAGCCTGGTGTTGCTGTTGAGCTACGGCGACTTCTCCTTCCTGGACACGGGAGACCTGACCTGGGAGCTGGAAGCCGAGCTGGTCTGTCCCGTGAACCGGGTGGGCAGGGTGGACCTCTTTCAGATCAGCCACCACGGACTGGACTCCAGCAACAACCCGGTCCTGATCGAGAGCATTCGGCCGCGTGTCGTGGTTGTCAACAACGCTCCCAGGAAAGGGGCGGAACCCGAGACCATGAAGACCCTGATGCGGGTGGAGGGGATCGAAACCATCTGGCAGGTTCATCGCAACCTTCGGACCGGTCCCGAGTTGAATACCGATCCTCGGTTCATCGCCAACCCCGAGGGGACGGCCGGCGAGTTCATCAAGGCCACCGTCCGGGCGGACGGGACCTTCACGGTGCAGATCGGAGCGGGAGGCGCCCCTACGAGCTACGCCGGAAACTCCTCAAAAGCAACATCCGCCGAGAATCAGGGCTGAGCATCGCCGCGCCTACCGTAAACCCCGACCTCAAGAAAACTTCCACTGCTTCACCCTCGGGGGGTGGGCTCGCACCGCCTCCTCGTTCACCTCGGCGCCCCAGCCCGGCCCGGCTGGCAGGTGCAGATATCCCTCCACGATGTTGGGCCTCACGGTCACCAGGTCGTCGTACCAGGGGACCGTATCGGGGTCGATCTCCATGATCCGCACGTTGGGAGCGACCGAGCAGAAGTGCGCGCTCATCAGGGTGGCCAGGGGGCTGTAGAAGTTGTGGGGAGCCACGTTCACCTCGTGGATGTCGGCCAGGGAGGCGATCTTCAGCGACTCCGCCAATCCGTTCCAGGGGACGTCGATGATGGCCACGTCCATGGACTGCTGCTCCAGGTAGGGCTTGTAGTCGCGCCTGCCGAACAGGCATTCGCCCGAGGCCAGCGGGATTCGGGTGCCGCGGCGAATCCACTGCAGCGCCTTGGGGTCGCGGCTGTCGATCTCCACCCACAGCAGGTCGAAAGGCTCCATGGCCCGGGCCATCTTCAGGAAGCCCTCGGTCTTGAAGTTGAAATTCAGGTCGACCAGGATATCCATGTCGGGGCCGGCGCCTTCCCTGAAGGCCTCGAGCTGGTCGCACATGGCCCGCAGGACCGACCGTTCCGCGTTCAGGGCCGGAAACTCGTCGACCAGGGAGAAGCCGGGGATGTGCAGGCGCGGTCTTCCGTCCAGCAGGAAGATGTTGGTCTTCAGAGCCGTGAATCCCGCGGCCGCCACTTCCCTGCCCGCGGCCGCCACGTCGGCCAGGGTCCTCACCGGAGGGATGCCCATCTCCTGGTGCCAGGCCACCCGGTAGGTGCCGCAGTGGGACCAGTAGAGGCGGACCCGGTCCCGCACCGGCCCGCCCAGCATCTCGCTCACCGAAATCCCCAGCGACTTGGCCTTGAGGTCCAGCAGCGCGTTTTCGACGGCCCCCAAAGCCTGCTGCACCAGGCCCCCGCTGGCCTGGCGCCGGACGGCATAGAGCATGGCGCCGATGGCCTCGTAGGCCCGGGGGTCCCTTCCCAGCAGCGTGGGCGCCAGTTGTTCGATGACGGCCGACACCCCCATGCCGCCGAAGGACTCGTTGAATTCGCTCCAGCCGGTGAGACCGTCGTCGGTGGTGATCTTGAGATAGTCGAAGTTGCGGCATCCCGCGTCGGCATGCAGGCATTCCAACCGGCTGATCTTCATGGTTTCTCCTTTCGGACTGTCTCGCGCGGCAGGGCTTCAGGACGATCCCAAGCGACCCACCCTCACCGCAGGGGCGTCCCTTGTGGGCGCCCCACAGGCGGCGCTGGCCGGGCCAACGGGAACAACCGGGCAACCACAAGGGAGGGCAACCACAAGGGTTGCCCCTACGATGGGGTTCAGCCTGGGATGGCCCTGACAGGGCTCCGCCTGTCTTGCCTGCCATCCGCCACTCGGCTATAATCAGCCGACTCTTGAGCTGCCGCACTTGCAGCGCCCGTAGCTCAGCCGGATAGAGCGTCGGCCTTCGAAGCCGCAGGTCGGGGGTTCGAATCCCTCCGGGCGCGCCAACTCTATTGAAAGATACCGGGCAACGGAACCTCCGTCCATTATCTCGGCCGGATCCGTTGGCGGGAAGCCGGGAAGGGACCGGGGGAACCGAACGCCATTGTAACCCGGCCGTTCCACTCACATCGATCGCCACCGCCCGCGATCAGGGAACCCATGACATCTTCAGACCAGAATGACCGGCCTGCCCTGTCCCAGGACGGCGCCTGCCGCGCCTGTCTGCTTGCGGCCCTGGCTTGCATCCTGCTGATCCCGGTCTTCCTCGCGACCGGCGCGGCGCGGTTCGTCGGACCGGCAGTGATCGTGCTGTTCAGCCTGCTGGCCGTCGCCGTGGGCAAGAGCCGAAACTATTCGGCCTTCGCCTTCACGCTCTGGGTGGCCGCCTTCGTGGCCGCGGCCATGTTCTATCCCGCCGCCTTTGACACCTGGTCCGGGTTCGAGCTCAGCACGCTGATGGTGCCGCTCATCCAGATCATCATGTTCGGCATGGGCACCCAGTTGACTCCCGGTGACTTCCTGCGGGTGTTCTCCTTTCCCAAGGCCGTGATCATCGGCCTGGTTCTGCAGTTCTCGGTCATGCCCTTCGTGGGAAAGGGGCTGGCCATGCTGGCCACCACCGATCCGGAGGTGGCGGCCGGCATGGTGCTGATCGGCTCCTGTCCCGGGGGGGTGGCCTCCAACGTCATGACCTTCCTGGCCAAGGGGAACGTGGCCCTTTCGGTCACCATGACCTCCGTCTCCACCCTGGCCGCACCGCTCATGACGCCGGCCATGACCAAGCTCCTGGCAGGGACCTACGTGGAAGTCAAGTTCATCGCCATGATGGTGGCCATCATCAAGATGATCATCCTCCCGGTGGCCGGAGGGCTGGTGGCCAACGCCGTCCTGACACGGCTGGGAGCCACCCGCCCCAACCTCAAGCTGGTTTCCACCTCCATCATGAGGGCCCTGCCCTTCGTCTCCATGTTCTCGATCTGCTTCATCATCGGGATCATCACCTCCCTTTCCCGCGACTCTCTGCTGGCCGGCGGCTTCGTGCTGACCATCATCGCGGCCGCCGTGATTCACAACGTCGTCGGCTATCTCTTCGGCTACGGAGGCGCCCGCGCGCTGGGCCTGGGGGAAACCGACTCCCGCACCGTGGCCATTGAAGTGGGCCTTCAGAACGGAGGCATGGCTTCGGGATTGGCGGTCAAGGTGTGGCAGAGCTCGATGGCGGCCTTGCCTTCGGCCGTCTTCGGCCCCTGGATGAACATGTCGGGCGCCATGCTGGCCTCCTGGTGGTCCAGCCGGCCGCCGCGGGATGAAGCAGTGACTTCAGAGACGAGCCGACCGACCGCTCCGTGAGTGGAGGTCAATGGTGCGTGGGCGGCGTCATTCTGGAAACGCAGTGCGTTCCCGAACGGGTGCTTTCTATTCGCCGCATTCGCGGCTGGGTTGACGCGGAACCCATACGACCCCGGGTTGACACCCGGGGCTACACGAGGCCGCTGCTCCGCAGCTCTATAAGGATGGCTTGTAAGAGGCGTCTCGCCAGGGTACCCACGTCAACCGCAGCTACGCAGCTCTCCCATAACCCACGTCACTGCAAGCGGAAACGTGTTTTTTGTTGACACAGTGGCCCGGGCTGCAGCCCGGGGGCGCCGAGTCGCGGGCTAATGCAGGATTACTGCGCCAGCAGATCCTCGATCAGACTCTTGAAGGCGGGATAGGGGTGGGCTCCGGTCAGCGTTTTCCGGACCCTGATGGTGGGTTGGGTCTTGTCGGTCAGGCCGAAGAAAAAGGAGGGGGTCCCCCGGACGCCGGCCCTCTTGCCCCGGCTCAGGCCGTCCTGGACCTTTTGAGCGTACTTGCCGCTCTCGACACAGTCCAGCAGGGCCTGGTCGTCGAGCCCCAGGCTGTTGCCGAAGGCTTTGAGCGTCCCCGAGGTGAGGGATTGGGGGTGCCGGAACAACAGGTCGTTCATTTCCCAGTACTTGCCCTGGTCGCCGGCGCAGTGGGCCGCCTGGGCCGCCTTGGAGGCCCCGGCGTGGGAGGCCAGCGGGAAATCTGCAAAGACGTACTTCACCCGGCCACTCTCGACGTACTCCTCCACGATGCGGGGAGCGACCTGCCGGTCGTGGCGCCGGCAGAAGAAGCACTGGTAATCCGAAAACTCGATCAGGGTCACCTTGGCCTCTGCAGAGCCCATGAAGGGCAGGCCCCGGGTGCTGACCTCCAGGAAGTGGGCCTGGCCGGCCTGCTGGACGGCGAGAAGCCGGCTGATCCGGGAGATGCCGTCCCCGGGCCCCTCCCTTTCCGCCTGCGCCAGGCGGTCGGGAGAGCGGTCAGGGTCCCGGTCTTTCTGGGGTGCAGCAATTTGCACGGTTCCCAGGACGAGAGCCAGCGTCATGAAGCCGCGAAGGATACTCATGAGGTCAATTTCACCTAATAGCCTGGTTCCGGCAGGACCACCTGGCGAACCAACTCCTCCAGCGGCAGCCGGGACATGGCCCGAAGCGCGCCTCTCCAGTCGGCGCTGTTGTTCATTTGAGCGTTGAGAGCCAGGTGCCTGACAGCCGGTTCCGCCACCAGGGCCAGGGCTTCCAGGGGCAGGCCGGAGCGGTCGGCCGATTCGGCCAGCGTCAGCATGAAGTGACCCAATCGCCTGGAGAGATGGTGGGTCAGCAAGGCGTTGTTGTACTCTTCGTAGGGTGGTGGCGGGAGCCGGTTGCAATAGATGCGGTTACCCAGCTCGGAACCGGCAAAAAATCGATCCTGGTGGGGTGGAACCAGGGCCGCGGCGTGCTCCAATGCCTCCCGAACCGGTCCATTCCCCAGAAGTGCGGCCTGCCCCTGATCCGACAGGCGATTGCCCAAATAGTAGAGATCAGAGGAACTCAGCATGGCGAATACGCCTTCCAATTCCCGCTTGGCCACGGCCTCCAGCAACTGAGCCCGTCGGGACGCCCCCAGCAATCCCCCAACCAACTGAGCCAGGTCCTGTTGCAGATTCGGCTGCAGGGCGGACCTGGCCAGGAATTCTCGGGCCGATCGAAGCTTCAAGGCCACCAGGTGCATGCTGAGCGGGTTGAGGTGGGACCAGGGCAGGGATCTTACTCCGGAAAGCTGGGCGGCAGCGAAACCCTCGACAACCGGGTCGGTTCCTATGGATTCCCCGGCTTCGGCTTTGACCAATCCGATCTCTCCCGTCAGCGTAGCAATCTGACAGAGCGGGCCTCGCAGATAGTTCCCGGTCTGACGCCGCAGGGTTTGCCGGGATGCCGCTGGCCAGTATTGACGCCGGCCGCTGCCGATGGCGACGTGGAACTGGTGTTTCCTGGTCAGCAGCGGGTCTTCAGCCACCGCCAGGTCCCGCGGAGAGAAGTAATAGGCATAGACCCATCCGACCAGGGCGTCCTTGAGACTCCCGCCGAGCTGGCTGACCAGATCCTGAGACAATTGGGAAAGGAAGTCCGAGCGGTTGCGGTGGGTCGCGGCGGCGTTCAATTGGCGCATCCACTTTGAGGTCCGGCTTCGCTGCAGAAAGGATGCGTTCCCCTGCTGTGCCTCCGTCAACTGGTTCTCCAGTTGTTGCTCCAGTGCATGGAGTTCGCCGAGAGTCCTCTTGAAAGTGTCCAGGACGGCCTTGTCCCCACTCCTCCGGACGGCCATTGCAGCATCGTAAAGCGCCATCAGACCCGTCAGCGAGGGGACCCGCTGCACCCTCAAGACCTCCTCGATTCTTCTTCGGTTGATCGACCCGGCATCGATGGCCGCCATCCGGCCGCCGGACTCGAATTCGACTCTCCTGGAATTCCCTCCCAGGGCCGCCATCAATCGGCTGTCGATGCCGGTCGGTTGGGGCGCCAGGATCTTCAGGCGGCTGCCATAGCCCCTGGCGGAAGATGACGAACCGGTCTTGGCGGGGGGGGGCGGCGAGGGCAAGGCCCGCTCCAGACGGCGCAGGATGGCCACTGTGGCCTGGGTGAAGTCCGCCTCGGTCCTGGCTTCGGCGAATTCCTGGCAGACAGCGTCCAGAATCGAGGCGGTTTCGGATTCGTCCAGCGCGCGATTCTCCGAAAGGAGCACCAGGGTTTGGAGCAGCCCATGGAACTGGCCCAAGGTGGCATTCAAGCTGTCGAGGTCGATCTCCTCCATGTTGCGGGCTGCCCGGAAGAACCGCTGGAGTTGCTGAGTGGAGGGTTTCGGCAAGGAGGCCAGGTAGGGGAAGATCTCGCGGTACTTGGGGAAGCTCCGTGAAAGCAGCAGAGCAGCCTCCTCCGCCATGGGGCGTTCCCAGTGACGCTCCAGGTGCACCACCGCCAGAAAGTTCTCCACCCGGCTGTACTTCTTCATGCCGAACTGGTACTCCTCCAGAGGAAGCCGAAGCAGGATTTCGTCCTCGGATGCCCGGGAGACAACCGGAACGGCAAGGCCGGCGGAATCTTGAATCTCTTCCGGTCTGCCGGACCATCCGTTTGGAGCCAGCCAGACCCGGGCGCTCCCCGGGAAGCGAACTCGACCCTCCGAATCCAGTGGCAGTTCCCGTAGCAGGTTTCTGAAGGGGTTGCGATGGTTGACGATGCGGCGATTGGCTTCCTGGGAGCCCGTGAAAGGAAACGCAGCGTAGAACCTGGACAACCGGCCCGGGCTGTGCGTGAGAAACCGTTGGTTCTCTTCCGGCAGGTTGATGAGGGTGTGATAGAAGGCCAGCGGCTTGCCCTGTTCCTGAGAAAAGAGGCGCCTGACAAACCGCTTGGGTCTGTCGGGACGAACGCCCAGGAGGGATTCCCAGGCCGGCGCCGCCTCGGTCCCGCCGGGCAGAAGCAGCGCTCCCTCGCGGACAGACAGGGCTGAACCGTAGGCCAACAAGCTGCTCGGGTGCGCCTCCAGCAGTTCCCGGCTGGTGTAGGTCTCCACCACCAGGCGCCGGGCCTCGTCGTTCATCGCCGCCAGCCCCGCGTAGAGCCGGGCGGAGGGGATGTTCTCGGCGAACGCCCTCAAGAGGCCGCCGACCGGGCGATTGCCGTCAAAGAAACGCCTCAGCCAGAACCTCTCTTCGAAGATGATGGGCACCGCCTGATCGCTGAAGGTCAACCGGTAAGAAGCTCCGGCTTCGAGCTGCGACTTCATCTCCATCTCGTCCACGCCCAGGGCCGAAGAGAAGGTTTGCCTGAGCGCGGCCAATTCATCGGTGCCCAGCTCCACCCGGATTCTTCCCTCGGACCGCCTGATGGTCCACCCCAGCAGGGCCAGGACCTCCCGGGTCTTCCTGAGGCGCGACTCGTTCCCGGTCTCGAGCAGAATCTGAAACTCCAGCTTTCTCGACCTGGCCAATTTCCGCAGTGCCGCCACCGAGTCGAAGTAGTAGCGAATCGCCTGGACGTATCCGGCGCCGGCCTTTCCATAGGTTCGGCGTATCAGGTGGGAAACGAAGTCGGAAGCAAAGGTCTCGGGGGGCGTATCCTCCTGCAAGCCGGCTGCCCGCGCCAGACCGCGAACGCCGCCGGGAACCACCAGAGAGCCTTTCTTTGCCGTCGTTCCCGCGACAGGATCGATGGCTGGAATATCCCCTCTCCCCAGTTGGCTCAGCTTTGCGGACATGCGGCTGGCCCGGGCTCGATCCCCGTCCCGCAGGGCCACCAGCAGGCCTCGTTCCAGAACCGGTTCCAGTCGATCCGAATCCGCTTTCGCGCCTTCCAGAGCCTCGACCAGGCTCTCATAGGCTTCGGCCGCCCGATAGCCGAAGACGTCCCGAACCCGGGCCAGCCTGGCCAGGACCTCGACGTTTCGGGGAAAGGTCGTGGCCGCGATTTCGACCGCCCGCCGCATCTCCGGGATCCGGTGGCTCTGCTTCAAGAGATCGACCTGGAACTGGTGCAGTTCCACCGAGCGCGGGGCGACTTGCAGCCCCTGGTGCGCGGTGGCCAGAGCTTCATCGACGTCGCCCAGGCTCATCTGAACCCGAGCCTGCCCCAGCCAGGCGCCCGGCAATCCCGGGTCGGCATTCAAGGCCTTGCGATAGAAGTCGAGCGCCTGCTCGTCCAGTCCTTCCTTTTCACAAAAGTCGGCAAAACGCATCTGGAGCCCGGGAGCATCAGGGATCTTCCCGGCGGCCTGATGCAGCACCTCCCGGGCCTGGTCCTTCCGGTCCCGAGCCAGGTGGATTCGGGCCAACCCCAGGTGTCCCTCTCCCAGTTCCGGCCCGAACTCGACGGCTCTGCCGTAGGCCTCGAGAGCCTCCTCGCCCCGGCCGGACTTCTCCAGCAAACTGCCGCGACGGGCGTGGAGGCTGGCTCCCTGTGGAAAGCGCTGCAGGGCGGGACCGATCTCCAGCAGCCCCCTGGCAAACTCTCCCTGCGCCTCCCGGATCCCGATGAGTTTCGCCAGCACGGCCGATCGCCCCGGATCGGCGTTCATGGCGCGCCGGTAGGCCTGCTCGCTCTGCTCCCAATCCTGAAGGTCGAAGTGGAGGTCTCCGATCTCGGTGAAGATGGAGGCGTTGCGGGGCATCAGCGAGGCCAGGGGGGTCATCAGCCGCACCGCCGTATTCAGGTCGCCCTGCTGGCGGTAGACCCGTGCCGCGAACCTCAAGGTGGGGGGATGAAAGGGGTTGAGGTCGAGGGCTTGCTTGAGCGAAGCCTGGAGCACCTGGCCGTTCCTTTGCGCCGCCGCCCGGCGAGCATTGCGCAGGGAGCTCAGAAGCCGGGCGAAGTCTCCAGGCAGGACCGTTCCGCCATCCAGAGACCGGGACAGCGCCGGGAACTCCGTCACCACCTGCCCGTCCGCCCGGTCCACCAGCCGGGCCCGGTACTGAACCACTCCCTTGGGCAGGGCCACCTCCGGCATGGGGATTTCGGTGCAGGAGGCCGGCAGCAGGGCCCGGGTCAGCTCTCCTACGTCCTCCATGACGGAACCGCAGGTGGCGCGGGCGACGGTGGCCCAAACCCCCTCGCCGGCGCCGGCGTTCTCCGAGGTCCCTTGGCCCTCGGATGCTTCGGCGGCGGGTGGCGAGCCGGGAGCCGGATCGACGGGGATTTCCCAGTGGATCAGGCGGGCCTTCTGCCGGCCGAAGCGGTCGGCCAGCCAGGCGGAGCAATACGCTTTGAGCTCCTGGTCGGAGATCTCGACCTCCGGAGCAATCAGTATCAGGGTTTCCCAGGGAATGGACGGAGCCGGCAAATGTTGTCCTGCCTCCTGGTAGATGCCAACCGCCCGTTCATCCCTTCGGGCCGGCGGCTCCGTCTCGTCGCCGGCCAGGCTCTCGCCGCCGGACCTGAGCCCGGCCAGGTCGTGCTGCAACGCTTGGGCCGACGTTTCCCAGGAACTGACCCTTCCGTCGGCCACAACGTGCAGCCGGAATCGACCCAGCCGGTCCCCCAGCACCGCCAGTTGGCGCGCCCTGAGCTCGACCTCCCGCCAAGTCCGCTCGGAGTAGCTCCCGGGCAGCAGCAGGACCGAAATCCTCGCCGGGAGCTTCAGGGGAGCCGCCGTCACCACCTGGGCCCCGGCGAACGTCTGAAACTGGTAGCGGCTGTCGTCTCCGGACAACACCCGCGGAGACAGGAAAGACCCGGCCAGGTGCAGGGAAGCCGCCCCCCAGGCAAGCAGCAGAAGCGGAATCCAGGCCAAGGCAACCCCGGCGGGCGGCCGCGCCAGGCGGAATGGGCGAAGGGTCGGCCGCTTTCGGCGAAGTGGAATCATGGGAATGTGTCGGGAGAGACAGGGAGCGACAAGGCCACCCATTCTATGCCGGGGATGGGGATTATTCAACGGAAACACAGGATAGACAGGATAATCAGGACGGGAGGCTGCTGCGCCAGAGGCTGACTTCGGAGGTGATCGAGTGGGAATTTGCGAATGGAGCCCACCGACTCCGGCAAGAATCCTGTGCATCCATGTTCATGAATCATGGCTACCGGATGAGCATGAACGTCGATAAGGGCAGGCTTACGATTCGAGGGTCGTCGACTCGCACCGAATGGTCCTGAGTGATCAGCAGGCCAAAGGCGGCGTTGTTGACTGTTTTTTCGAGAAACGAACGAAGGCCCAGGGTATCCCTCAAGGGATCGATCCTGCGTTGATACTTGATTTCGACCGGAATGCGTTGAACGCCAACGGTCAATACGAAGTCCACTTCGCGGTCGGTTCCTCTTTCGGGAAAGTGGGCGACGTCCAGTCCTGGAATCGTTGAGGCAACCGAACCGAAAATGCTCTCGGCGAGATGCCCGGCGACCGTGGTGAGTTCGGGGCGTTTCGCCAGAGCTTCGGGTGTCAACGGTATCTGCTCCTGCAGCCAACTGGCTCGCAACCCGTGATCCACCAGACAGAGTTTGGGGCTCCCTCGCTTTCGCTTCAACCGTATCTCGAGTGGCGGAATCAATCGAAGCAGAAGCGTCTCCCCGAGAAACTTCAGATAATGATTCACCCGCTGGCTGCCCACATTGGCTCCGAGTGACTGGCGGGCTTCGTCGGCCAGCACCGAAACGGTCGGAGTCTGCCCGGCATAACGGCAAGCCATGCGGAATATTGCTTCCAGCAATTGGGCATCTCTCTTTCGGCCGCGTTGGCCCACGCGGAGGTCGTGTTGGATCACGCGCTTGATCACCGTTTCGTTCAATTGGTCGGCAAGCAGGGCCCACTCCTGGTCCTTCCGCTTGTGGACGATCGGATAGCCTCCCCGTTCTGAAAAATGGTGAAAGGCCTCTTTCACAAAGTCCGTATTCTTCTGTCCATACTCACGCAATTCCTGCCAGAAACCCTTGTTGATCAAGTCATTCAGACCATTTTCGCGGAGGAACGGCTGCAACGTCTCCGACTCTCGCAAGGCTGCAATTTCGGTTAACGAGAGCACTCCCGCCTCGACCGTGCTGATTCGTCCCGCCAGGCTGTCCCGGCCCATTTCGATTCTCAGTGCGGAACTCCCCGTGACCACCACGCTCACGGAGGCGTTGTCCACCAGGGATTTGAGTTGCGCGTCCCAGCCGTCGATGTTCTGCACCTCGTCGAAAAAGAGACAGGCCTTGCGCCCGTCACGCGCCAATGCGTTGAATCGGTCCTCGGCGATATTTCGTTCGAACCAGTCCGAGATGGACAAGATCGGCTCGTCCATCTTTCGCAGTGACGGCAATTCATCGAATTGGACCCGGAGGATGTTCCTGGCGGGAGTGCCTTCATCGAGCAAGTCCGCAATCATCTGAAACTGCGCTGTCGTCTTTCCGACCTGGCGGGGGCCGCTCGCCACGACAACGGGAGCGAGCTCGGCTTCCAGGAGACGGCGAATCCGCGCCACCAGGTGGCGGCGTGTCTGCGGCTGAGGGGGCATGGGATTGCCCTCCCACCAGGGATTGTGACGGCGCAGGGTGACCTCCAATGGAGGTGGCAGCCCGCCATCGAAAAAAAGCATGCCTTGTGTGCTCGGCATTGGCGTCTCCCTCAACGACCGCATGGTGACCGAGGTCGCACCCGCTACTACCTGCGCAGGAAGTGACCCCTTCCAGGTCCGGTCCTCCGGCGGCGTCTCTTCGGAAATCTGGAATGCCGGTCAGCCCCGGCCGGCGGCCAATTCAGCGCAGAGGCAGTCCATGAACTGGCGGGCGGTGCGCCCCGAGCGGGCGTTGTAGCGCTGGGCCCATTGCAGCGCGCGCCGTTCCAGGTCCCCGGGCTTCAAGGTGAGGCCGCGCCTCCCGGCCATGGCGTGAACGATGGCCAGGTACTGCTTCTGATCGGGAGCCACGAAGGACAACTGGATGCCGAAGCGGTCGGCCAGCGAGACTTTTTCCTGCAGCGTATCCTGGCGCCTGATCTCGTCACCCTGCAAGTCGTTGCGGTCGGAGAAGAACTCCCGAATCAGGTGGCGGCGGTTGGAGGTGGCATAGACCGCCACGTTGCCGGGGCGCGCTTCCAGGCTTCCTTCCAGCACGGCCTTCAAGGTCTTGTATCGAGTCTCCCCTTCCTCGAACGAGAGGTCGTCCACGAAGACGATGAAGTGCTGGGGCCTCTCCCGGAGCAGGCTCATCACCCGGGGAAGGTCGTTCAGGTCGTCGCGGGAGACCTCCACCATGCGCAGGGAGGAGCCGGCGAAGCGGTTCAGGAGCGCCTTGATGGCCGATGACTTGCCGGTCCCGCGATCTCCGTAGACGAAGACGTTGTTGGCCGGGTGGCCTGCCAGGAAGTAGGCGGTGTTCCGGACCAGCCACTGCTTCTGATCCTCGTACCCCACCAGGTCTTCCAGGGCGATGGGGTCGGGCGCCGCAATGCCCAGCAACGCCCCGCCCCGGGATTGAGGGTTCCAGTGAAAGGCCCGGAACTCGCCGAATATTCCGGTGCCGTTGCGGGAGTAGAAGGCGGCCAGCTCCGGCGCCAGGGGACCCCAGTCAGGCGCCCGGCTCAGCCTCCGTTTCATCTCCAGGCGCGGGTCGGGGAGCGGCTCGCAGGGGGCATCCTCGGCCCGCAGCCGGTCCCACCCCGGCCAGGCTCCGTCCCAGCCCATCATCCGGAAGGCGGCTGCCGCCTGCTCGCTCCGCAGGCAATGGAGCTCTCGCAGCCGGGACAGGTCCGCTTCCACCTGAAGGAGCAGAGAAGGACCCAAGCGGTCCAGGCCGTGACCCTCGGCTCCTCGGGAAAAGGGATTCTCGTCGCGCAGCACCAGGTTCAGCAGGTGGTTCTGCCAGGGAGTGCCCACGGCCGTCTCTCGCCCGGAAACGGCTTGCGAAGCCAGGCCGGAAAAAAAGGAGGCGTAGCTGGCGGCGACCCGCCTCGACACCTTGACGGTGTGGAGCCGGCTGCCGGCGATGCCTCCCAAAAAATCGAGCAGCGCCGCCACCACCGGGTCTCTCAGGACCGACCGGAAGATGACCAGTCGATGCGCTTGTCGAACCAGCGAGCGCAGCGATTCGATGGCATCGTCCACCTCGGAATCCAAGACCGGTTCGGCTCGCTTTCTCACGTAGGATCCTCCCTCCGAATGTCGGGAGAACTTAAACGTTTGGCCCTGGATTGTCAATTGGATGGCTGGGGCCACTGGCGGCCTCGTCCAGGGCCGTCCCACGCTGAACCGCCCAGTGTAGGGGCAACCCTTGTGGTTGCCCGGCTGTTCCCGGTGACCTCGCATTGGGCGCCCACAAGGGGCGCCCCTACCATCCCAAAGGGAATGTGGGCGACATTCGGTTGTTCTGACCCGCCTGTCGCCCGAATTTCGGTAGCGTGGAACGGCCCTGGCCTCATCACGCTTCCGGCATTAGGGGAGAAGCATCTGATTGGGGCTTGCGGGAGAAACTGCCCAAAGATTCCAAGGGAGGGACCGGCACGGCTGCTTGACCGACTATCGATTCGCCGCTTGTCGCGCGGCGCGCAAGCTGATCGGCGTCTCCGTAAGACTTCATCGCGGCGCCAAACGATGCGATCTTTTCCTTTGTCGAGTTGGACGGTTTCCAGGTTTCTCGAAGCTTCCAGACAGCTATCCGTGTCAGGTGACCGAAAACAATGCATCTCGTGTCGCCATGGGAGGGCCTCCTGCCCGTGGCGGCGAGGTCTGTCAGGTCCTGACTGACGATTTCTACCAGGCGGTCGGGCGTGTCGAATAGCCAGCTTCGGCGAGTCGTGCCCGATTTCCGGCATACGAAGACGGTGTCGATGATGGACGAGGTAGTGCCGTGTATATGAATCGAGCCGCCCATTTCTGCGGGACAGGGCAACGATGCCGAGCAAACGACGCCTGCATCCAGGATGGCGACGCCAATGGCGCAATAGGCTTCGAGCCGGTTGTGATGATAGGTGAACACCAGTGGAGCGCCGGGCTTCAGGGCATCGACCATGCGTGAGTAGACCTCGGACAGCCCTTCGGTAAATCGCTCCAGTCCCCGACCCTCAGTCACGTTGCCGGTCAACTCATGGGGTGACCGTGTGAACGGACGGTTGAAACCTTCCGCTTCCTTCCCGACGAGGCGACGCAGCCAGACATAGCAGAAATCCATCAGTTCGCCATACTGCACGTTGCTGAAGTAGGGAGGGTCCGTGAACACGCCATCGAGACTGTCAGGAGTGAACTCGATCTCGGTTGCACTGCCGCAGCGAATGGAAACCTTGCGGCGCGCGCCGTTGCGGGTTTCGCCAATCTGTTCGTCCGCGATCGGAACCCGGATCTTTCGCGATCCGGTATGACGAACCTCGTAGGGCGCCTCGCAATAGCGTTTCGCCTTGACGTACTTGTCTACGATGTTCGACCAGCCGCCGGAGCCGACGCTCGAGCCAACGCTGTTTGCAATACCAAGCAGGTTGGACTCGCACTGCACCAGCCCGACGGGGAACCCGTGCACGGAGAAAATGTCGAGAGACTTGAGGCTCATCGTATCGTATCGACACAGCATGTTCTGATACCGCAACAGGTCGGAAAGATTGGTCGCCAGTGCATGGCGCACCCGCTCATCCTCGGTCTCGGCAATCAGCCGGCAGCTCAGCTCAAGGCCAAGCAGTTGACGCGGGTTGAACATTTCCCGGTATCGCTTGTAGCCCCACCGATGCAGCCGAGTCGTTTCATCTCCGTTTGGGATAGGCTGGTCCGGCACAAAGCGGGGCTCGATCTGCTCCCATCGTCTGGACGCATCCGCCAGTCGCGCCGCATCCTCGGCATCGGGTCTCTTGAAGAATCGGCCCTTGTGTTCCGCCTTGCGTTCGGGGTTGTGGTACTCGATGGCCAAGAGTCGGTGGTCAAGTGGTTTCGAGACTATCCCGGGATAGGCGTTTGCATGCCCGCAGTGCGGGCAGTGGCAGCGTCCGCGACGCGCCGGCCCGTTCTGGTGAAGAGTGGTTCCGCAACCGACACAGTCTCCGGGGCTCTTGGGGTCGTCAACCTCGTTGAGATCGCCACACGCCGGACAGAGCAGGACATTTTTCGGGTGACGCCGATTCTTGGCGACAAGGTAGCCGGGAAAGAGATCGAAGGGCCTGCCGCAGGCTTTGCAATCGAGCACCTTGACCCACAGAAAGGACTTGACCGGTACGTCAGTGTCGCCATAGTGCGGGCAGGATGTTCGGTAGAATCGGTCGATCTCGTCCCGGAGCGCCGCCATGAGCGCATTGGCGGCACGTGCGTAGGCCCCTAGATCGAGGTGCTCGATCTCTTCCCGGACGATCCAGGTGGACATGGGGTTGACATCGACGCCCTGCACGTGGCATCCGAGGCGGTTGGCTTCGATGAGCGGCGTGCCCCCACCCATGAAGGGATCGGCGATGGAAAGCCCGGGAAAATCGTTTGATCGAAAAAAAATCTCGTCCAGGTGGCCTGCCCCGAATTCCGCCAGCATCAGGCCGCGGAAGAGGGTTCCCGGCCTGCGGGCGAACCACTTGTGGACGCCGATGATGGGACGGTAGTTCTGCTGAATCTGTTTTTCCTTGAGCGCCATTGCGGCGATCAGGGAAACATCGAAGCGCTGTTCGATGCTCATCGCTGTTCTCGCTCATCCGCGGGAGAAGCGTCGTTCGTGTGGTGCAACTTGCGCGGCAGTCTTGCGGGGTTGGTATAGCCTAGGGGCCTCGCCATGACACCAGCATATCCCAGCGCAAATCGGCACGCAACGTGGGCTGGCGGACATCGGCGCCAATCCGGCCGCGGCTGCCAAGGGTGCCGGGTCCCGGTGTCTTGACATGCCGGGGGGTTTTGTCAATCATGGGGTGGCTCAAGCGGCGCCGGACGCCCCCGGTGAACAGGCTTGGGCCAAGGGGATCAGACAGATTTTCCGGAGCGGCGAGGCATGATTCAGCTCAAGTCGGCCAATGAGATTGCGATCCTGAGGGAGTGCAACCAGATCGTGGTCGACATCCTCAACACCCTCAAGCGTCACTGCCATCCCGGCATCACCACTCTGGAGATGGACAAGATTGCGGAGGACTTGACCCTCAAGCACAAGGCCAGGGCCGCCTTCAAGGGCTACAACGGGTTCCCCGCCACGCTCTGCACCTCGGTCAACCAGCAGGTGGTGCACGGGATCCCCTCCAGGCAGGTCCTGAGGGAAGGCGATATCGTCAGCGTCGACTATGGAGTGTTCCACCGGGGTTTCTATGGAGACGCCGCCCTGACCCTGCCTGTCGGCCGCATCGCCGCGTCTACCGAGCGTCTGTTGCAGACCACCCGGGAGTCGCTATTGCTGGGGATCGAGAAAGCGGTTCCCGGAAACCACCTGGGAGACATCTCTGCGGCCATACAGACCCACGCCGAGGGCCGGGGCTACTCCCTGGTGAAGGAATTTTCCGGGCACGGCATCGGAAGGAAGCTGCACGAGGAACCGGCCGTGCTCAACTACGTGGTCAACGGGCGCGGGATCCTGCTGAAGCCCGGCCTGGTGTTGGCCATCGAGCCCATGGTGAGCCTGGGCACCGACAAGGTCCGGGTATTGCCCGATCGCTGGACGGTGGTGACCCAGGACGGCAAGCCCTCGGCCCATTTCGAGCACAGCATCGCCATCACCGAGAATGGCCCTGAGATCCTGAGCCTGGGGATTTAGCTGGCCCGGCAACACCCCGGGGACAGCATGCCGGGACCTATGAACGGAAAAGAGAAGACAAGAGAAAAGGGGCGCCGGCGGACCCTGCCGCGGCGCCCCTTTTGGCTTTCGCACCCGAACGACCTTCCGGCAATCCTTCAATCGTCCGACCTGCCCCCCAGCAGGCCGGCTCGCCACAAGAAATAGAGCAGGGTCAAGAGCGTGCTCACCACCGCCGCCACGTAGGTCAGGGCGGCGGCGTTCAACACCTTGTCCATCCCCTCGCGCTCACCCGCATGGATCAGGCCGCGCTCCATCACCAGCGCCTTGGCGCGGTTGGAGGCGTCGAACTCCACCGGAAGGGTGACGATCTGGAAGAGCAGCACCGCCGAAAAGAGGATCGCCCCGATCAGCACCAGGGCCGGATCGATGAAAAGGCCTATCCCCATCACAAGATAGCCGATGTTGGAGCCGATGCCGGCCGTGGGAACCAGCGCCGAGCGCAGGCGGAGCGGCCCGTAGTTCTGGGCGTGCTGGAGCGCGTGACCCGCCTCGTGGCTGGCGATGCCGACGGCCGCCACCGAAGCCGAGTCGTAGACCCCGTCGGAGAGGGCCAGGGTCCTGGTGACCGGGTTGTAGTGGTCGGAGAGCATGCCGTGAGAGCGTTCGATGCGCACGTCGTGGATGCCGCCCTGGCGCAGCAGCTCCGCCGCCGCCTGAGCCCCGGTGAGCCCGCGCACAGACCGCACGGCCGAGTATTTCTTGAAGTTGGACTTCACCCTCCAACTCGCCCACAGCGACAGGATCAAGCCGGGAGCTATGACCAGGAGATAGGTGGGGTCGAACATGGCGAACATCAGCGCAACTCCTTGTTCTTGTTTGTTCTCGCTTGAGTGTAGAGGAGGAAGGGAGGGGCGTCAAGCCGGCCCGGCTTCGGCTATTGTTCAGTTGGACTCGTCATTTGCCTGATACCGCACCTGCAGTTCCAGTTTTTCGATCCGAATGGACTCCTCCGGATCGCTCGTGGACTGGCTGAGCACGGCGCCGATCAGGTTGTCGCCGACAGCGAACAAGCGCGGATTCAGGTCGTGAAATACCAGCCAGCCGTCTTCCAGGACCGGTGCGGGCAGAAGGCTGTTGTGGATCCGTAGCTGCAGGCGTTTCTCGATGCCTTTCCTGGCCGGGCAGTTGTAGAGAAAGCTCCTGTGGCGGAAGGCGCGGATCGCACCGCGCTCGATTCTGGCGTCATCGGGGGGTTCGGGTTTCTTCGGGGAATTCGAGGATAGATAGTCGCCGCCGCCGGCGTCATGGAGCAGGAGTCGCAGCCTCAATTCCGAGATACGGTCGGCTGCGGCACTCAGGTCGTCACCCACAAACAGTTTCAGAAGGGTGTCGGTCTTGCCGTCGCCGGATAGAGGACAGGGCAAGGGGGCCAGCATGTTGGTGTAGCCGAACATGTGGCGCGGCGTGTACCACTTCTCCGGGTTGGGCACCACGGGATCGCCATGACCGCCACCCCGGCGGGACAGGACGAAGACCTTGTCCTTGTGCTTCATCAGTTCAGGATCACCCATTTCCCGGTAGGCCTGCTGGTGCACCCTGGACTGCTCGGCGTTCATCGCCGGAAGGGGATAGCCGGGGATGGCTGGCGCCCAGGCGAAATTGAAGGTCTCGATGCCGTCGGCTCCTTGCCGGTACCAGTTGGAAAACACGCCGCGAAAGACCTCGATGGGCGGGTAGCTGTAGCCGTCGGGGCCGTGGTGATCCTGAATGACGGGGTAGAGCTTGATGTGGGTTCCGTCAGTGATCCGGCGGAACGCGTAGACATCGACGTCCAGGGAACGGGTGCCCAACACGAGCAGGTCGACCAGGCCTTCCCTTGCCCAGGTCTCCACGTCGATGCCGTCGAAATGGCAGCTCTCGATCCTGTGGCTCAGTCGCACGGCCAGCAGAAAAGGCCGGCCGCGCTTCCGGGCAAGCGCCTGCAGCATGGCTCGAACCGAGCGCACGAACTCTGTCAGATGATGGCGGTTTTCCCACTGATGTCCGATCGGTAGCAGCAGCGGACTGCGTTGCATGTCCAGCTCGATGCCGTCGAATTCATAGTTCTCGGCTGCCTCCCGCAGCACGCTCAACTTGTAGTCTCTCACCGGCTTGAAGGCAAAGTTGAACAAGATCACTTGATGAAGCGTGGGGTGATCCGGCCAAGGGCGAATGGTCCATTCGGGGTTCTCTTGCTTGATGGCAACCGGGGCGGTGGTTCCGAGGTCCGAGTCTCCTGCGTTGAGGCGGTAGGAAAAGAAGGCTTCCAAACCTCGTTTCCTGGTCGCCTGCAGGTAGAGGCGCATGACGTCGATGCCCTGACTCACCCAGCGCCGGTACTTTTCGCGATCGTAGAGCGGCAGGATCTTGCTGGGATAGGGCGCCGTCTGACCCTGGCCCCAACTCCACCAGATGCTGTCGATGTGGCTGCCGGGTTCATCGGCAAACCCGAAGGCGTCATCCACCTGCGCCGGCAGATCCTTGACGAACCGGTCCACGTGCCAGGAGGCGTCGATGTTGACGATGACCCGCCTGGTTCGATTGACGGCGGCGATGTGCGCTTCACTGAGGCTGACGGCTGAACGCGTTTCAGCCGCAGCCACGTCGGTGGCGACAAACAAGATGAGAACCGACCACAGTATGGAGATCATCAGGACCGCATCCCTAGCCCGTATTTCTCACCAGGGGGCATGATCATGGCGCAGGAATTTTCCCTCCAGCGTGTGCTCGCGACCGAAGAGCGTAGCGGTTTCTACGGTCGAGGGAGCCTGTGCGCGCTGGAGGGAAAAGAACCAGCCAGGGCATGCCCAGCGCCGTCTGTAGTCAGCAAGCCCTTGACATGGAGCCGATCAAGGCACTGAAGACAAACTGCTCTTGTCCTGCCTCCAGCGGCCTGGTGAGAAATGCGGGCTCGACGTCGGGTCCCGGCGGGGCGGGCGAAAGTATGCTAGGATGGGACCCTCAGCGTGACAGTGTAGCATCGCACGACCTTCTCCGGTCGGATTTGAGTGCCGCTCCTCCCGCCCGCGCCAGTCAGCCATAGGATTGATCGCCTCCGAACCGAGCCCGCAAGGGGTCGGAACAGGAGATGAAAGGCATGCATCCTGACCCCGACGGCTCTTCTCCGCCCCCCCGGTCGAGCTCCGCAGCCCCTGAAAACGAGGGTGAAGTCCTGGCCCGGGTCCTGACCCTGAAGGAGCACGAGGACCCGCAGACATCGATGGAAGACAGCGAGCGGGTCGAGCTGGTCCGCTACGACCCGGTTCGCCACTACCTGCTGGAGATCAGCAAGTATCAGCCGCTGACGCCCGGGGAAGAACAGCACCTGGCCCGCCTCTACAGGGACAGCGGGGACAGGGAAGCGGCCCGCCGGCTGGTCACCTCCAACCTCAAGCTGGTGGTGAAGATCGCTTTTCTCTACAACAAGGTCTACTCCAACCTGATGGACCTGATCCAGGAGGGCAACCTGGGCCTGCTCCAGGCTGTCAGGAAGTTCGACCCCGACCGGGGCGCGCGCTTGCCCACCTACGCCTCCTGGTGGATCAAGGCCTACATCATCAAGTTCATTCTGGACAACTTTCGCATCGTGCGGGTGGGAACCACCAACGACCGCCGCAAGCTGCTGATGAACCTGCGCAAGGAAAAGCAGAAGCTGGAGGCCCAGGGGATCGCCCCCACCCCCAGGCTGATCGCCAGGAACCTGAACGTGAGCGAAGGGGACGTGATCGACGTCGAGAACAGCATCAGGGCTCATGACCTTTCCCTGGATGCCACCACTTCCGGCGACTCCGACCTCTACACCCTGGAAACCCTGGCCTCCACCGAGGACCTGATCGACGAGAAGCTGGCGGCCGGAGAGTTGAAGAGCCTCATCGAATCCAGGTTCGCCCAATTCTCCCGGGACCTCGGAGAGAGGGACCGGGTCATTCTCCAGCAGAGACTGATCGCCGAAGAGCCCCTGACCCTTCAGGCCATCGCGAACCGGTATGGAGTCACCCGCGAGGCCATTCGCGTGTCGGAAAAGAAGCTGGTGGAAAGGGTCAAGGATTACATGAAGGAGGCCTTGAAGGGAGTTCCGGAAGTGGATTTCAATCTGGGGGAGGGATAACCGGGTCCTGCGGCCTGTGCCCGGGCTATCCCACGCTACCCACGCTCACCGCAGGGGCGTCCCTTGTGGGCGCCCCATGCGCGGCGCTGGCCGGGCGAACGGGAACAACCGGGCAACCACGAAAGAGGGCAACCACAAGGGTTGCCCCTACAGTGGGATTCAGCGTGGGATCGTCCTGCGGCCTCGCCCGGCGGTGTTGACTCCCAAGCAGGCGTGGCTTAAGATTCCAGATAGAAAGCAATCCGAAAACGAGGGTGGGGGGTGGACGAAGCCATGATGACCTGGTGTCGGATGAGACGCATCGCACTCTTCGGAGCCCTGGCGCTGGCCCTCGTCCTTGGCGGCAGCCGCCTGTCGGCGGGCCCGGAGGAAAAGGAACCCTCCCGGCCTGAGCGGGAAGAAGAGAGCAGGAAAGTCGAGAGGGGCGGCCCTCGGCAGCAGCAGTCCGACCCGGTGATCGTTCGCAAGCGCAAGCCCAGGCCCAGAAAACGCCGCCTGAACCCGGCCCGCCCCAAGGGCTCCAGGCCCGAAGAGAACTTCACCCTGGCGGTCGACATCGATCTGGTCAATCTGGACGTGGTGGTCACCGACAAGAGGGGGAATTTCATCCCCGAGCTGACCGCCAGGAACTTCAGGGTCTACGAGGACAAGGTCGAGCAGAAGGTCACCAACTTCAGCCCCACCTCGGCGCCGCTGACGGTGGTGATGGTGCTCGAGTCCACCCGCAACTTGGCTTGGTGGTGGTACGACGACGCGACCATGCCGGCGGCCTATTTCATCCAGATGCTGAGGCCCGAAGACTGGGCGGCGGTGGTGGCCTACAACCTGAACCCCAGGATATTGTCCGACTTCACCCAGGACAAGCGCGAGCTCTTCGGGTCGCTTACCCGCATGGCCTTCCCCGTCTCTCAGGAGTCCAACCTCTTCGACGCTCTCCGATTCACCCTGGACCGCCTGGACGAAGTGGACGGCAAGAAGGCGGTGCTTCTGGTCAGCACCGGCGTGGACACCTTCAGCAGGATCACTTTCAGCTCGGCCTTGAAGCGGGTCCAGGCAACCGACGCCGTCATCTACTGCCTGGGTATCGGCCAGAGAGGGCGCTTGAGCAACGAACCCTACATGGGGGCCAGCACCCGGTTGACCTATCTGCAGGCCGACAACCAGCTCAAGACCTTTGCCAAGGTCACGGGCGGCAAGGCCTGGTTTCCCCGCTGGCAACAGGACCATCCCGCCATCCTGCGGCAGGTCGGCATCGAACTCAGGAACCAGTACAGCCTGGGCTACGTTTCGACCAATGCCGACCGCAACGGAAAGTTTCGCAAGATCAAGGTGGAAATCGTCGACGAGAACGGGAAGCGCGTCAAGAAAGTCAAGGCGCGAACCCGAACCGGCTACCACGCCGTCAAGAGTTGACCTGAAGCAAGACCGAAACTCGCCCGGCCGGATCGAAATGTTGCGAAAAGCCGCCGTTGCCGGTCGTTTCTATCCCTCCCAGCCCGATCGGCTTCGCCGCGACCTGCAGGAGCACCTGGGACCGCCCCGGGCGCGACAGCCGGCCCGAGGCGTGGTGGTGCCTCATGCCGGCTACCGCTATTCCGGCGGCGTCGCCGGAGCCGTATTCTCCGGAATCGAGATTCCCGAAAGGGTCTTGATTCTCTGTCCCAACCATACCGGATTGGGAGCCTCCCTCTCGATCATGCCTCGGGGAGAGTGGGAGATCCCGCTCGGCCGGGTCCCCATCGATGAAGAGCTGGCTCGGAGGCTTCTGCATCACTGCCCGTTTCTGACGGAGGATGCCGAAGCGCACCGCTTCGAGCACTCGCTGGAAGTGCAGCTTCCCTTCCTGTTGCACCTGAGGCCGGACCTTCGCCTGGCGCCCATCGCCCTGGGCCGCCACGATTTCCCCACCTTTCGGCGCCTGGGCCTGGGCATCGCCAAAGCCCTGCGGGACTTGCCGGGGCAGCCGGTCCTGGTGGTCGCCAGCAGCGACATGAATCATTTCGAGCCGGATGCGGTGACTCGCATCAAGGACGGCAAGGCCATCTCCAGGATCCTGTCTCTGGACGCCCCGGGACTCTACGAGGTGGTCCGAAAGGAGTCCATCAGCATGTGCGGCTACGGACCGGCGATCGCCATGATGTATGGAACCGAAGCCTCGGCCCGGACCTGCCGGGCCGAGCTGGTCCGCTATGCGACCTCGGGGGACGCCGGGGGAGGCAGGAGCGAAGTGGTGGGTTACGCCGGCATCGCCATTTACCCCAAGGCGTCCGGCTCGGGCGGCCGAACGCCCCGGTGACCCAGGCGGGCGCTGCGGGCCGATCAGCCGGACGGGTATCGGCCGATCTGTCTGAGGAGTCTTCGGGCCGTCTTGCGGGCCAGGTTCATCAAGGCGGTGTCCTGCGAAATTCTCTTCAGGATGGGCGAGAACCGGTGGGGGTCCACAATCGTCTTCCTGTCCAGGAATCCTCGCAGTTGATCCAGTTTCCTGGGAATTCCCAGCCGGTCGTGCTTCAAGGTCAGCTTCATATCGAGGAGGAATCTCTCCTGAGCGGCGAGGTGATCGAAAAAGGTCACGATCTTGCGGAAGGTCCGGTTGTCGGTGTGGCGGAACACCACTTCGCGCGTCTGCGGGCCGCTCACCAGGCGTATGGTGCGCGTGCCGGTATCGGCCACCCGCCGCGAGCTCACGAAGTTCTTGTCCCGGTTCAGAAAGTCGGCCTGGGCGAACATTTCCAGGAGGTTCCGTAGGGTGTGGGGCTTGAGTCGGAAATCCACCGCCACCGGTTCTCCCTCTCCCAGTCTCAGCAGGTACCGGGTCCTTCCATCCGTCTCCACTTCAATGCGGTGCAGCTCGGTGGCGCCCCGGGAGTAGTCCTTTTGCCAGAACACCCGAGTGGGCTGCTCGGCGCCGCTCGAACCGCCGGCCAGGAGGAGCAGTGCGAGCGAAACCGGCCAGACTGAATGGACTGGGGAGGGGCGCATGGGCTCAGCTTCGAGAGGGAAGGAGGGCATTGGTCCTGGAGATCCCTCTCCTGATGCGGTTTTCAGTGGTCATGACCTGGGCGTGACACAGGGCCAGAGCCAGCGCATCGGCCGCGTCGTGGGGCTGGGGCGGGCTGGCCAGTCCCAGCAGTCGTCCGACCATGGCCTGAACCTGCTGCTTGTCCGCCCGGCCATATCCGGTGACGGCGTTCTTGATCTCCAGGGGACTGTACTCCACGATGGGGATGCCCGCCAGGGCCGCCGTGCAGATCACCACGCCCTTGACCTGGCCAAGCTTCATGACGCTCTTGAAGTTGGTGAGATAGAACTGGTCCTCGACGGCAGCGACCTGAGGGGCGTGGGAGTCGATGAGTTGGCGAAGCTGCCGGTGAACGGTCACCAGCCGTTCGGCCAGGGCGTGCTTGGCGGGAAGAGAGATGGCCCCGAAGACGACCGGCTGCTGGCGCCCTCCCTCACTGTCGATGATGCCGTATCCGGTCGACCTCGAACCGCAATCGATACCCAATACTCTCATGGGATCCCGTGGTCGCCGGCGCGCCCAAGTGAAGAGTGAAGAGTGGATAGTGGATAGTGGTCAGCGGCGGGTGCCGGGATAGGCAAGCGCCTGATGACCCAGTTGCATTTTCTCAAGGACCATGCCGAGATCAACAAGACACCTGACTGATCGATTCCAGTCTTGCTTGAAGGACCAGGCCGAGACCGACAAGATGCTTGGCGTGTCGATCAAATAGCTCTTCACTCTTCACTCTCCACTCGCCACTCTTCACTCGTCTGAAGCATCCCTGTTCCACTCCGTATGATCCATCCCGTCGTCGGGGACGGGGGGCGGCTATCCACCGGCGGTTCTTCCAAAACCGATCCCGTCCACGTTCCGGTGTCGTCCTAAGAGGCGGCAGCCTCCAACTCCGCATCCTCGATGTCGAAGTTGGCGAAGACCTTTTGCACGTCGTCGTGGTCTTCCAGCGATTCCATCAGGCGCAGCATCTGCTGGGCCGGCTTCCCCTCAAGCTGCAGGGTGGTCTGGGGGATCATGGAAAGGTCCGCCGAAGCCACCGCCAGGTCGTGACTCCGAATCTCCTCCAGCACGGCCTCATAGTCCTGAGGCGAGGTGTAGATTTCGTAGACCTCGCCCCCATCCCTCATATCCTCGGCTCCGGCCTCCAGCGCCACCGTCATCAAGTCGTCTTCGTCCGTGGCGGACTTGTGAATGAGAATCAAGCCCTGTCTTTGGAACAGGTGGGCCACGCATCCCGACTGGCCCAGGTTGCCCCCGAACTTGGAGAAGACGTGGCGGATATCCGACACCGTCCGGTTCTTGTTGTCGGTCACGGCCTCGACCAGGATGGCCACGCCGCCGGGACCGTAGCCCTCGTAGACGGCATCTTCGTAGCTGAGTCCCGGCAGCTCACCGGTTCCCTTCTGCACGGCCCGCTTGATGTTCTCCCCGGGCATGTTGGCGGACTTGGCCGCCGCCACGGCCGCCCGCAGCCTGGGGTTTCCGTCAGGGTCCCCGCCGCCCAGCCGCGCGGCCACCGTAATTTCCTTGATCAGGCTGGTGAACAGCTTGCCGCGCCTGGCATCGGCCGCACCCTTCTTGTGCTTGATGCTATGCCATTTGGAATGTCCCGACATGGCTGATTTTCCTTGGTGACCGGCAGTCAGAGAATAGCAAAAGCTCTCAGGGGACTCAAGCCGTGGCAGGCCATCGGTCAGGACCCTCCCGCGCACCCTCATTCAGGGTGACAGCACGGTCAAGGCCTCCGAATCAGGCCCACATTTCCCGTGGGAGGGCAGGGGCGCCCCTTGTGGGCGCCCGATCCGAGGTCGCCGCGAACAACCGGGCAACCACAAGGGTTGCCCCTGCACTGGGCGGTTCAGCGGGGAACGGCCCCGGGCCGCCGGGTCAGGAGCGGTTGATGAGACTGGCGACGAACCCCGCCCCGTACCCGTTGTCGATGTTGACCACGCTCACGTTGGAGGCGCAACTGTTGAGCATTCCCAGCAAGGCGGCCACCCCGCCGAAGCTGGCGCCGTATCCGACGCTGGTCGGCACCGCCACCACCGGCGCCGAAACCAGCCCCCCGACCACGCTGGGGAGGGCTCCCTCCATGCCGGCGGCCACGATCACCACCCGAGCGGCCAGCAGCCTCTCGCGAGCGTCCAGCAGGCGGTGGATGCCGGCCACGCCCACGTCGTAGAGTGTTTCCACTCGATTCCCCATGGCCTGGGCGGTCACCACCGCTTCCTGGGCCACCGGGATGTCGGCGGTGCCCGCCGTAACCACCAGAATGGTTCCCCGGCCCCGAATCTCCTCGTCCTGCAGAATCACGACCGTTCCGGACTCCTGGTGGAAGCGGGCCTTGGGAGACAGGGCCCGGACTCGCCGGAAGACCTCCTCCCGGGTGCGCGTCACCAGGATGTTGTGTTTTCGGGGAAGCATCCGCTCGACGATGGCCTCGACCTGGTCCGCCGTCTTTCCCCGTCCGAATACCACCTCGGCAAACCCCTGGCGAAGGGCGCGATGATGATCGATCCTGGCGAATCCCAGGTCCTCGAAAGGAAGATGGCGCAGCCGCTCCAGCCCCTGGTCGACCGAGAGCTCGCCGCCCTCGATCTCCTCCAGCAGATTCCTGAGGGCCTTTTCATCCATGGAAGGTCCATCCGTATTCGTGTCTATTCGTGTTCATTCGTGGTTCGTCTTTATTGACGATCGCTTGTTTTTCCTCGAATGATCTGCACGGCAGGGCAGGGGCGGTGCTTACCAGTGATTCCAGTAATTCAACAACGTCCCCTATTCACGTCCCTTGACTGCCGAGTTCTGCAAAAGGCTCGACAATCAGAAATCAGCCATCGACGGAAGTCAAGCAGATTCCCGGCGCGCCCCTCGGACCGCAATCCATGCCCTCCCCCGCCGGCAAGTGGCGGCTGGCCGCCGATTCGGGACTTGATGTACCATTGGGCCGAGGGGAGGGCGTCGAGTCCGATCGAACCATCCACCTCATGATCCGCCGGGAATGACCGCCTTTGGAGATCACCCTTGCCATTTCGGGAGCCAGCGGAGCCATCTATCCGCATCGCCTGCTGAACCTGCTGGCCGCGGACCCGTCCGTTTCCCGCATCAACCTGATTGCCTCCGGAGCCGCCCTGCGCGTTCTCAACGATGAGCTGAACCTCAAGCCTCTCACTCTCCACAACCTCGCAGACAAGCTGGCGGAGAGCCATCGCCACAAGATCGAGGTGCTCAGCAACGACGATATCGGCGCCAACATCGCCAGCGGCTCTCACCCGGTGGACTCCATGGCCGTGGTTCCCTGCAGCATGGGAACCCTGGGCAGCATCGCCCACGGCATCTCCCGGAACCTGATTCAGCGCGCCGCCGACGTCATGCTCAAGGAGAGGCGCAAGCTGGTGCTGGTGGTTCGGGATACTCCCTTCAACCTGATCCACCTGGAAAACATGCGTCTGGCAACCCTGGCGGGGGCGGTGGTTTTTTCGGCCACTCCCTCCTTTTACCACGGGGAAACTTCCCTCGAGGGCATCATCGACCAGTTTCTCTACCGGGTGATGCAGCAGCTCGGCCTCGATCCGGCGGCGGCCTTCCGCTGGTCGGGAGACAAGGGGAGCTGAAGCATGGACCCGGCTCTCGATTTCCACTTGCGCCCGGAGAGCCGGCCTGCCGCGGTTGCGGCTCGCCCGGTGAACATCGAAACGCCATGAGCCTTTTCTCCAGCACCAGGATCACCTTGGCCATGATCAAGTTCGAGCACACGGTCTTTGCGCTCCCGTTTGCCCTGCTCGGCGCCCTGCTGGCGGCAGAGGGATGGCCGGGCGGCCGAGAGGTCCTGTGGATCGTGGTGGCCATGGTGGGAGCCCGAAGCGCGGCCATGGCCTTCAACCGCCTGGCGGACGTCCGGACCGACGCTCTCAATCCCCGCACCAGCAGCCGGGCCCTGCCCGCCGGACATCTCACTCGCTGGTTCGTCATTCTCTTCACCCTGGCCTCGGCATTCGTCTTCGTGCTGGCGGCCTACCAGCTCAACCCGCTCTGCTTTCGACTGTCCTTCCCCGTGCTGCTCATTCTGCTGCTCTACTCGTACACCAAGCGCTTCACGCGGCTTTCCCACCTCTACCTGGGGCTCTGCCTGGGGCTGGCCCCGCTGGGCGCCTGGATCGGGGTGCGCGGCGAGATCGGCTGGCCGCCCCTGCTGCTGGGCCTGGCGGTACTGCTCTGGACAGCCGGTTTCGACATCATCTACGCCTGTCAGGACGTGGACTTCGATCGCCGTCAAGCCCTCTTTTCCATCCCCGAAGGATTCGGCATCGAACGGGGGCTGAAGGTGTCCCGCGGGCTGCACGTCGGCATGCTCCTGGCCCTGCTGGCGCTGGTTCGGGTTCAAGGCCTGGGCTGGATCAGCCTGCTCGGCATCCTGCTGGTGGCCGGACTGCTGTGGCAGGAACACCGGCTGGTTCGCCCCGACGACCTCTCCCGGGTCAATGCGGCCTTCTTTACGCTCAACGGCATCGTCAGCGTCTTGTTGATGCTGGCCCTGGGACTGGACGAACTCGTCAACTGAATCCTTTTTTGTTGCCGCTTTTGTTGCCGCCGGATTCACTCCGTTCTTGAACGGCCTGGGGGTCTGGAGACAGGCAGGCCCCTCGAGGAGACCTCATGCCCAAGCCGCGACCGCGGGTGGAACCGATCCAGCGCTGGACCATCCAGGATTCCCTGGACGCCTACCACATCGCCAAGTGGGGACAGGGCTACTTTTCCATCAATGGGGAAGGGCACATCACCGTCCATGCCGCCAAGGACCCCGGCCGGTCCATCGACCTCAAGAACCTGGTTGACCAGTTGCTGACCCGCGGCATTTCTCTGCCCATCCTGATTCGGTTCTCCGACGTCCTGCGGCATCGACTCACCGAGATTCACCAGGCGTTTCAGAACGCCATCGACGAGTTCGAGTACGAAGGCGCCTATCGCTGCGTCTACCCCGTCAAGGTGAACCAGCAGCGCCACGTGGTTCAGGAGATCCTGGACTTCGGACGGGAATACCCGGTGGGACTGGAAGCCGGCTCCAAGCCGGAGCTGCTGGCCGTGTTGGCCGTCACTCACGGCCGGGACGTTCCCGTGATCTGCAACGGGTTCAAGGACGACGAGTTCATCGAAACCGTCATGTTGGCGCAGAAGATAGGCAAGAGGGTCATCCCGGTGGTGGAACGCTTCACCGAGCTGGAGCTGATCGTCAAGGTCGCGGAAAAGCTCCGGGTGAAGCCGCAGATCGGAGTGCGGGTGAAGCTGGCCAGCGGGGGGGCCGGTCGCTGGGAGTCCTCAGCCGGCTATCGATCCAAGTTCGGATTGACGGCCACCGAAGTGGTGGAAGCCCTCCGAACCCTGGACAAGCGCGGAATGGCCGACTGCCTGCGGCTGCTGCACTTCCACCCGGGGAGCCAGGTGACCAACATTCGAAAGATCAAGGAAGCCATCACCGAGGCGGCGCGGGTCTACGCCGAGCTGATCCAGGCGGGAGCCGGCCTGGAGATGCTGGACGTGGGCGGGGGCCTGGGAATCGACTACGACGGTTCCCAGTCCAGCTTCGAGTCCTCGGTGAACTACAGCCTCCAGGAGTATGCCAACGATATCGTCTTTCGCCTCAAGTCGGTCTGCGACCAGGCCGGAGTCGCCCACCCCACCATCGTCTCGGAGTCGGGCCGGGCCATGGTGGCCTATCACAGCGTCCTGGTCTTCAACGTGCTGGGGGCTTCGAGTTTCGAGGAGTTCCGCATCCCCGATTCCCTGCCGGAGGACTCTCCCCAACCTCTCTCGGACCTCCACTGGATCGCCCGCAACCTTGACGGGAAGAACTACCTGGAGGCCTACCACGACGCCGTTCAACTCAGGGAGGAGGCCCTCAACCTCTTCAACCTGGGATACCTCAGCCTGGAGCAGCGCAGCATCAGCGAGAGTCTCTACTGGTCCATCTGCCGCGACCTGCTGGGGATCATTCGCGGCCTGGACCACGTCCCCGAGGAGTTCAGCAGCCTGGAAGCCCTCATCTCCGACACCTATTTCTGCAACTATTCCGTCTTCCAGTCGATGCCGGACAGTTGGGCCATCGACCAGCTCTTTCCCATCACACCCATTCACCGCCTCGACCAGGAACCCACCCGGCGGGCCATCCTGGCGGATATCACCTGCGACTCCGACGGTCGGGTGGACCGCTTCATCGATGCGCACGGCGTCAGTCCGGTCCTCCCGCTCCACTCCTTCGAGGGCAAGCCCTACTACCTGGCCGTGTTTCTGGTGGGGGCCTACCAGGAGATTCTGGGGGGCCTGCACAATTCGCTGGGAGACACCAATGCCGTCCACGTGAGCCTGGAACCGAGCGGGGAGGTGCGGGTGGATCACGTGGTCCAGGGAGACCGGGTCAAGGACGTGCTCAGCTACGTGGAGTACAACGCCGACCAGCTTCTGTCGCTCATGCGCCGGGCCATCGAGCGGGCCGTTCGCGACCGGAAGATCTCGCTGGAAGAGTCGGGACGGCTTCTCCGCTTCTACGAGTCGGGTCTTCGGGGATACACCTACCTGGAAGAGTCGCCGGACCCCTCCTCGAAGAAGGTGGCCCGCATCCGCCGCACGGCTGCTTCACCTGAAACAACAAGAGAGTGATCCACGAAGACGCGCGAAGGACCGACAAGAGTTATCCACAAAGGAAAACGGCGAACCACCAATGGACACGAATGAACACCAATAAGTCATGAGCCCTTTGCAAAATTCCCCATCGGGAATGACGTTGAGGCGGCCTACCGGCTCCGGCATTCACCACAAAAAGCACAAAAGGCACAAACCGAGTTTCTTGAACTCGAGTCTTGCCGATCCGAGGGTTCTTTTCGTGTTTCTGTCCTTTTTGTAGCCATTCTCGGAAAACGTCCCGCTGCCACATTCAGCAAATGGCTCGAAAAAAGGAGTGATCCACCAAGACACACGGCGTCGCAGCCAAGCAGGTCCATCGATCTTCGTGTCTATTCGTGTGCATTCGTGGCTCGCCTCTATGGACGATCTGGTGTTTCACTCTCGGATGATCCGCCCGGCAGGGCAGGGGCGGTCCTTGCCTGCAGACTGGGCAGGTCCAGCGCCCATTGCCGCAGGATCCGATACCCGCGGTCGGAGGGCGTGTAGCGCCTGCCTCCCTGGTGTCCATCCTCCTCGACCGTCTGGATGTTGAGAGGCTTGCGCAGCAGCTTGCTCTTCTCGAGATTCTCCGGGTCCACCCGCGCCTGCAGGATCAGGTAGTTCTTCAGCATCTTGGGGGCGGACAGGTAGCCGGCGCCGTCGGGGCGAGCCAGCTCCATGGAGGGGACCCGTCCGGGCACTCCATGACAGCTCATGCAGGCCATCTGGTCGTGGCGCTGCGGTCGATTGAGCTCCGGGGCCACGTGGTCCTGGAAATAGCGAAAGCTGGCCAGGAACTCCTCGGGAAGCGTTGGCGCCTGCCCGAGACCCAGCCGCGCCGCCAGCGGTTCGTTCCGGACCGCCTCCCGGAGGTCCGCCATCCAGACCTCCGGCTCCGAACGCAGGATGTTGCGGGCGGCCTCCTCGATTCTCTCGTTGGTTTCCGACGCGACCAGCACCCTCAAGGCCGCCAAGACGGCCGGGTCCTGCCGATAGCGGGTCAGATAGGAAAGGTTGACGGCCGTTCGCCGGCTCAACTCCGGGGTCTCGGCCTGCAGGAGCTGCAGCAGCAGCGCCCGCGCCCGCCCCCGGGCCTCCAGCAGACCCCGCGGCAGCCTGGAGGAGTCCTCGCCGTCCGCCGCTGGTCTCACTACCGGCACCTCGTCCTGAAAGGTGGACAGCCAGTCGATGCTGGGGAGCCAGAAGTGAGCTTCCATGGGGTTCCTGACGGCCTCGGGAAAGAGCCGCGCCAGAAACGGGGTCTGGAAGTCGGGGTTGGCGGCCAGCATTTTCCCCATCCGATCGGCAATGAACCAGTCCGGGCTCAACGGACTCTCGGTCTGGACCGCTTCCTCGACCACCCGCAGAATTTCCCGCAGCGACTGCGCATCGGCCGGGTCCTGGTAGGCCGGCACCAGCAGCGAGTAGAGGATCTGCCGCTGCTCCCGGGTCTCGGGAACGGTCCAGCCGGCTCGGCTCAGCAACTGGAGCACCGGCTCCGCCAGCGTCTTTCGGCGGTCATAGTCCAGAGCCCCCCGGTGAATCTGCTCCACCATGGGATGGATCAGCTCCTGCGTTGCCGGCAGGGTGACGGCGCTGGGATCGGCCAGGGCCGCCGCGGCCAGGGTTCGCAGTTCCTCGGGGCCCTCGGTGGCGAAGCTCATCAGGCGGTCCTGCAGGTCCGAATGGGGGATGCCGGCCGCCGCCTCCAGGGACAGGCGGACTCTCCGGGCGCCATTTCCCTGTGGCTCGCCGTCCCAGTAGCGCAGCACGGCCTTCCCCATCATGTCGCCGGCGCCCGGGGTGATGTATCCCATCTGCCCGGGGCCGCCGTCGCCGCCGGAGGTGTTGTAGAAGGTGGCCGCAATTTGGGCCAGGCGGCGGGCCAGGCGGTCTTTCCCGGCCGGTTCCAGGTCGGGGTCGTCCATCCGGGATTCCAGGGACTGAAACATGGAGGTCAGCTCGGGATACTGGTGGATCTTGCTGCTGTTGGCCTTGTGGCCGTTGGCGATGAACAGGGCGTGGCTCTGGTAGCGCAGGCACTGTTCCACCAGGGCCTCGGCTTCGGGACTCGCCAGCCTGCTCAGCCAGGCCTGCTGGATGGCCGGGCGCAGGGGAGGATTCCAGACCCACCACTGCCAGGCCGCCTTGGCCGCCCAGGCCCGCACGCCCGGATGGGGGTCCCGGGTCAGGGCCCTGGCCAGGAGCCCGGACAGGCGGGCTTGGTCGAAGCCGGGGCGGGTGAGGACGGCGTCGGCCCGCATCCCCAGAGCCTTGAGAACGGTCTCCCGCACGCGGTCGTTCCCGGCATCGTAGGCCTCGAAGAGCTCTTCAAAGCCGCGATCGTCCAGCAGCGTCTGTTCCATGGCCCAGGCGGCCGCCTCCCGAACCATCTTGACGGGATCAGCCATGGCCGAGATCAACGCCTCAACGCCTTGCCTGCCGTGGATGCCCCCCAAACCCATGAGACCCCAATAGCGCACCAGGGGACTGTCGTGGGCGGCGGCCCGCACCATCAGGTCGGCCAGCCCGGGGTCTTCCGAGTGCGACAGGTCTCTGACCCTGGCCAGGGTGGCCCTGAGGGAGTCCTCGGGCGAAAATTCGAATCGCTGCCGCGGGTGCTCCGGCGGTGGCAGGGGAAAGAGCCGGGAAAGAGCGTGCAGCACGTAGGCCGTGGTCACGAAACCGGTCTTGGCGCTTTGGTTCCAGAGCCCGTAGGGCTTCTGCATTCCCAGCAGCGCCCCGACTCCCGAGTCCACCGCCGGATCACCGGGGCCGTGGCCGAGCGATTCCAGGGCGATCAGGGCCAGGGCCGTGGGCGCGGGGTCCGACTTGCCGTCGGTTTTCCAGCCCGAGCCTTCGGGGAGCGGCTGTCCGGGGTCGAAGCCCCAGGACCCGTCCGCATTCTGGATGGCCCTCAGCCGCTTCTCGTCCTCGGCTACCTGCCCTTGAATCCGCCGCCAAAGGTCCAGGGCAGCCTCCTCCGACAAGAGCTCGTAGTCCGGGAACTCGGCCGGGGGCAGCTCTTCTTCGGACTCATCGGTCGCCGCTGGCGGGTCGATCCGAGGAGGCCGCGGCGGGAGTGATTGTTGAACCGAATGCACTTTCCGGCCGGCTTGGAGGTAGTCCCGGGGAAAGAAGCGGCGGAAGAACTCGATACGGTGGGAGAGATCGTCGCTGTATTTCGGCTGCACCTCCAACAGCTTCAGGGCCTTTTCCTCCACGGCCGCGAAGTAGCGGGGATGGCCGGTGCGGTCCCAGGCGGTGCGCAGGATCTCTCCAGCATAGCTGAATACCACCGATTTCCCCACGTTGGAACCCGGACCGGCGGCATTGATGCCGCCGGGATCAGCGGTCTGAAGCACGTGGTTGGCGGCGCGCACCAGTTGCTGCGAATGGAGCTTGCGCGGAGGGAGCACCCGCTCGGCGGTGCAGACGTTGTGGCCGGCCACCCGGGTACCGGCGGGACCGTCGCCGATGTCCAGGGGAGCCAGGCTGGTGTTGTTGGCGGCCTCCTTGAGGTAGTTGGTCGGCCTGAGCGACTCGTACATCAGGTTGACCAGCCGCCGGAAGTTCTGAACGTTTTCGACCGGGTAGCCGTTCTCGACCGGAACCGCCGAGCCCCAGACCCCGGCCTGGGTATGGCAGCTCATGCAGTGGGTGCCGAGCAGGTTGCCGGTGTCGCGGATGCGGCGCTCCACGCTGGCGCCGCGAGGGCGGTTGGTCAGCCAGGCGTCCACCTGGGCCAGGTGGTCATAAAGACCCTGGCGCACGGCCATGCGGGGGTCCCGGTAGGGCGCCGGCCGGAGCAGCCGCAATTCGATCTCGTAGCCCGGCGCGTTGGCCTCCGCCCGCAGGAAGTAGACGCCGCCGGGCTGCAACAGGCGGTTGATTTCCGATCGGTGATCCTCGGACTGCTGGTGAACCCGCTCGTTGTCGTTGCGTCCCCGGGTGTATTCCGCCAGCGGCAGCAGCGCCATCTTGGCCGGGGCGGTTTCCGTCCGCTCCCGCGAGGGTTCGGCGGGGGCCGGACCGACCTCGCCGGTCGGGTCCGCCAGCGCGTAGAATCTGAGGCGCGCCGCCAGGGTGTGATCGGGAAGCGTCAGGTTGCAGGTCAGCAGCCGGGGCTCGGCGCCGGTGAACTCCAGGCGAAACCAGTCGTCGCCGGAACGGCCGACCTTGCCGTTGTCGAAATACTCGACGTCATCGGCCCCGGCGGTCACCAGGACCCGCTGCACGCCCTCGCCGCCGGGAAGCGGAATGGGCTGAGCCTGCTCGGGAGTATCGTTGGGTTCCTGCTCCAGGTGGAAGTGAAGGTCGGGCGGCCCCTCGAGATTCAGAGGCCTGACCCGGGCCAGCAGGGGAACCCGCGTCCCGGGGGGCCAGGGCGTATGGCGGGGGAAGGCATCCACCTGGGGTGCGGTCCCGGTCTCGCGCCAGCGGGGCCCGCCGAAGACCGGGTCTTCGGCGATGACCGGGGCCAGGCTGAGGACATACCGTCCCGACACCGGAGCCCGGTAAATCAGGAAGACGTCCGGGTCCAGGGCATGGAGCACTTTTCTCCAGCGGGCGGTGGGCCGGGTGTAGATGCCGAAGGCATCGGGCTCTCTCCCCTCCCGGCCGGCCCCGGCGGTCTCCTTGGAGACGCCGGCGCCCTTGGAGCCATCGCGGTTCTCCAAGCGCCAGCTCACCGCCACCCGGCCGTTGGGCGGCAGGGAGGAGGGACTGGAGACGGCCACCGAAATCTCACGGACTTCGCCGCCACCCAGGTTGAAGGTCTTTTCCCAGCGGCCGTCGGATTGAAGGAAGACCTCCACCCGGCCGGCGCCGGCGGAGACCCCGCCCGCTCGACCGGCAAGCACGCCCAGCAGCGCCAGAAGGGCCGCCATCCAGCAGGCGCCGCGCTTCCCGACAAGTAGCCCGCAACTCCCACGGGGCCGCTGGATCCATGATGAGAAGTTGTTTGTCTTCAAGGCTGAACCCTCATTTTTCGTGCGCCGGCCGAAGCGGTGAACTACGGAGGTCATGGCTTCCCGCTGAGGGAGAATTCGATCCAATTCAGGTAATTCCGGGAGCCGTCCACCACCTGGAGAGCAATCACTTCGGGCACGGCGTAGGAGTGGAGCCGGACCACTTCCTTTTCAAGGTCGGCCAACCGCTCGCGAGAGGTCTTGATCATGACCATGACTTCCTTGTCCTCGACCACCTTGTTCTCCCACCAGTACCAGGAGCGAACTCCGGGAACCAGGTTGACGCAGGCCGCCAGCCGCTTGGCCACCAGTTGCCTTCCGATCTTGCCGGCCTCCTCCAGGCTGGAGCAGTTGACCAGCACCACCACCTTGTCTGTCATGGCTGTCTCCCCGCCCCGGGGACTCGGTCGAGACCGGGAAGCAGCGCCGTCCCGGATCACGCGAAACCGGTGAAAGGGATTTTCATTATATCCGTTTTGGGCTAAACTGGCTTCCCGCTTTGCCGGCCAATGGCAGCGAGCGATGGAAGCATCATCGCAAATTGGCCAACCGGGGAAGGACCACCGGCTGCTTCCGGTCAGGAGCGACAGGGGCAATCTTGGCTTCCAGGAAAATATCCAGGACAAGAACCGGGAAGAAACCCTCCTTGCTGAGACCCGTTCTCGCGGTCGTTATGGGTCTGCTGTTGCTGGGCCTGGCGGTGCAGGCCGTTTTCGGCCCGACCGGTTACCTGGAAATGAACCGCCTGGAGGAGGAGATACAGTCCCTGATTCGGCAAAAGGAAGCTCTCGAATCGGGAAACCGGCAGGTGATGGGCGAGATCGAATCCCTGAAAACCGACCCCGCCACCATCGAGAAGATCGCTCGCGAAGAGTTGGGCCTGGTTCGGGAAGGCGAAATCAAGATCGTCACCAAGCCCAACCCCCAGGATTCCCCCGGCGCCGCGGCCAGCCGACACGACTCTCCGGCCCTGCCCAGCGACCGGCCTTCCCAACAAACTCCTTGACTCCCAAACCCCCGGAAAATAGTATTTCGGGGCGGGGTGGAGCAGTCTGGTAGCTCGTTGGGCTCATAACCCAAAGGTCGCGGGTTCAAATCCCGCCCCCGCAACCAATTCTCCCTCCAGAGCGCCCCAACAACCGCCTTTCCCCCCGGCCGTTCCCCTTCCGGCGCCAACTCCCGGCCCGGCTCACGAAATTGCAGTGCAAAGGTTGCATGGTCAGTTCTGCTGTCCGGTCCAAACCGGTCCAAACCCGGACCTGTGCTAGTATCGACCCAAAAGGCACTCCATGGCCGCGACTGGTTTCGACACCCTGAAAGTCAGCCAGGATCTCAAGGCCGAGGTCTTCAGGGCCTTGTGGATTCAGGGAGCGGGAATCGTGGGCATCCATCCGGCCATCGGTGGATTGCTCTTTGGCGCTATCCGCTTCCTGGATTGATTCTCTCCTCTACTTTCTGACGGTGGCCGATCACAACACCGGATGCCATCTGCAGGACAGGGTTCTTCGCGGGTGCAGGTGGTGGGAACCCACACCAGGGAGGTAGACATGGCGCAGTTGAGAGAAACCGTCCGCAGTATCGTCATATTTGCAATGCTGGCGATCTTGGTCTCATTGCCGGCGGTGGCAGAGATCATTACGGTGTCGGTACCGTTCGTTTCTCCCAAGGGGGACTACGTCACGCAGCAGGAGCGGTACCACACTTTTCGCATACCGGGCATGATCGTTTCCCAGGATGGGTCGGTATTGGTCTTTGCCGAGGGGCGCCGGGGAGACGGTAGTGACCCGCGTCGCGATGAAAACGCCCCCATCGACCTGGTGATGCGCCGGAGCACCGATAACGGTCGAACCTGGCAACCGATGGTTGTCATCGAATCCGGTTTCCGCCCAGGTGGGGACCTGCTCGATTTCTCCGACCCGACGCCGGTGCTCGATGCCAAGACCGGGACGGTGTTCCTGTTCTATGGACAATTGCCGGACATTGCACCCCGTAATATGGCCTACGGGCAAAGCCCGGACGCCAAGGACGGCAACCACATCGTGTGGTTCCGTTCGAGCACCGATAACGGCCAGACCTGGTCGGACCGCAAGCAAGTGGTCTATCCGGACGAACCGCACGAGACCAGTGACGGCCTCTATTGGCGTCAAGCCGAACCCGGTCCGGGCAGCGGCATTCAACTTCAATGGCAGGACCAAAAAAGATCGCGCAACGGCCGGCTGATTATTCCAGCCAAGCGCGGCGGATCAAGTACGCCAGACGGACCGGTTACCGTTGAGCCGTTCGTCTATTATTCCGACGACCACGGTAAGAGCTGGCAGGTCGGCAACGTCACACCGGGGCCTGATGCCAACGAGGATGAAGTCGTCGAGTTGACCGACGGCAGAGTGCTGCTGGACGCTCGGCCGGACAGCGGTAAGTTCCGCCGGCGCCATATCAGCACCGACGGCGGCGTCACCTGGGGAGACGACCATCCTGACGCGATACCCATCACGGAAGTGGACGGCTCTCTGCTGCGCTATTCCGCCAAACGCGCAGGGCACGACCGCGATCGGATCCTTTTTTCCGGACCGCGCGGGGAAAGGGGCCTCAACCGCAACAACATCACGGTCTGGACCAGCTACGACGAAGGAAAGACCTTCACCAATCCGGTCCAACTCAACAACGGATTTGCCGCCTATTCGGTCCTGCAGCGATTGGCCGACGGCACCATCGGCATGGTGGTGGAAACAGCGAAGGGTGCAGCTGACAGGTACGGCGAGATCACTTTCTACCGGTTCGACCTGGCCGAGTTGGAAGGCGGGTCCCGGCGCCGGTAGACAAATTGCGTTCCCCACCATGGCCACGTCCAGGCTCGATAAGGGCACACCGCCGGCTCCGATTCCCCGCAGCTTTACCGACTATGTAAAGTCCTTCGGCCCGGGATTCGTGGTCGTTCTGACCTGGCTGGGTTCCGGAGACATCCTCTCGGCCGGAATTTCCGGTGGCAACTACGGCTACTCGCTCATGTGGGCCATGGTGTTCGCCCTCCTGATGCGGTTCTTCTTCGTCACCACCATCGCCAAGTATCAGCTCTGCAATCCTCACGGGGAAGGGGTGCTGGACGGCCTGGTTCGTCTCCACCGCTGGTACGCACCCTTTCTGCTGGTGGTAGCCGTAATCGTCGCCCACATCAACGGGACCTACATGGTGGCCGGTGTCGGGGAGATCATGGTGGAACTGACCGGCGCGGGGCGCGAGTGGCAGTGGGCGCTCGTCTGGGTCGTGGTCGGGCTGGTCATCATATTCCGGCCGGTGTGCGCCCGCGTCGAGTGGGTGTTCAAGGGGTTCATGGTCCTGATGACGGTCTCGCTCCTCGGCACCGCCGTCTGGGTCGGACCCGACCTGGCAGGAATTCTGAAGGGTGTCCTGACATTCCAGCTTCCGGCCACGCAGGGCCCCTTCGGCGCCATGGTGGTGGCCATGGCCATGGTGGGCGCCGTAGGGGGCTCGCTAATGAACCTGGTCTATCCCTATTTTCTGGAACAGAAGGGTTGGCGCGGTCCGGCCTACCGTCGGGTGCAGACCTACGACTTCATGCTGGCCATGGGCGCCATGATCCTCTTCAACCTGGCGGTCTGGACCCTGGGGGCCGAGCTGGTGCACGCCGGCGGCAGCCGCATCGGGACCCTGGACGACCTGACCGGGCTGCTGGCGATCGTGCTCGGCGACGGGGGGCGGCTGCTGTTCTTTCTGGGCCTGTTCGGCGCCGTCTACACCTCGCTGCTCGGCTGCGGCCTGGGCCTGGGCTGTCTGGCAAGCCACGCCTACCGGCGCTGGCGGACCCCGGAAGCAGCCCCGACCGACCACCGGCTGCATCCCGTCTACCGCCTGGTGGCGGTCTGGACCCTGGTCTCGCCGCTGGTCTGGATCTTCACCGAGCGAGCCGACTTCGTCAGGCTGACGCTGCTGGTCAACACCCTGATGGTGGTGCTCATTCCGGCCCTGGCCGGGGGACTCTGGTGGATCACGGCCAGCCCGCGCCTGATCGGACCGCGCTACCGCAACCGCTGGTGGGAGAACCTTCTCATGGGATTCCTGTTCGTTCTGGCGCTGTGGGGCGCAATGGAGTCGATCAAGTCGGCGGCGGAGATGCTGGATTAGGCGAAGTTGTCCCCAGCGGCGCCAAGCAGTTACACTGCTTTCGCAACCATCCCATCGGGATGACGTCTCGAGACTTCGAGGAACTGTCGGAACGGGGGAAGCAGTTGTTGAGCCTGAGCCGGCGGCTGGACGCCCTGAATTGAAGAGCCGTGCCGGGAATCGCAAACCGGCAACGGCCATGATCCCAATACCCGGCCAGGAGGCCGTCAAGCCATGAACCAGATCGAGAAGATCAGAGACCAGTGGAAGCGGGGAGAGCTCTCCCTGGGAACGGCCGTCGCCCTGACCGACGCGGCCGTGAGCGAGCTGTTCGGGGAGGCGGGCTACGATTTCGTGTGGATCGATTGCGAGCACTCGGCCCTCAGCCTCTCCCAGGCGCTGGACCACATCCGGGCGGCGCGAGGCGCGGGGGCCGCGGCTTTCGTGCGTGTGCCCTCCAACGATCCCGTGGTGATGAAGCCCTACCTGGAGCTGCATCCCGCCGCCGTCATCGTTCCCCGCATCGAAAGCCTCCAGGACGCCGAACGGGCCATAGCCGGCTTTCACTATCCGCCTCGGGGCTCGCGCGGCTTCGGTCCGGCACGAGGGGTGCGGTTCGGGTCGGTGGCGCCGCCGCAGTACCTGGCCGGGATCGACCGGAACATGATGCTGGTGCTCCAGATCGAGCACATCCGGGCGGTGGATCAGATCGACGCCATCCTGGAACTTCCGGGCCTGGACAGCATCGTGGCCGGACCGGGCGACCTGAGCGCCAGCATGGGACTGGGCGGCCAGGCCGGACATCCGGAGGTGACGGCCGCCTGCGAAAAGATCTACCGGGCCGCCATTCGGAAGGGGATCCCCGCCGGCCACTCCACCGGCTACGACCCCCAGGGTATCCGCCGCTGGCTGGCCCTGGGGCTTTCCTGGATCGCGGTGGACGGCGACTGGATCACCCTCTACCGGCACGCCTCCGAGGTCGCCAGGCAGATTCGAGAGATCCAGCCCGCCTCAAGCTCCTGAGGCCCCCGGCAGTTGAAGGTTGGCTCCGGCCTGCTTCCCGACAACCCGGCGCGCGCGCCCTCGAGGAGCAAGAGTGATGGGAAAATGCGCCCCTCCGGGAGCGCGGGCGTCTCGCCCGCATCCTCTATGTTGGGTGGCCGCTCAGTTTCCCCGTGATGCGGCGCACGGCCACCCTGCCGGCAGGATCGGCCTGGGCTCGGCTGAAGCGGAATCGTGGCGCCGTTGCCGGTCGAGCCGGGTGGAGGAGTGGGGTGAGGCTGTGCCAGTGTTGTGCGGGCGGGACGCCCGCGCTCCCGGAGGCGTCGCAGCCAAGCAGGTCCATCGGTCTTCGTGTCAATTCGTGTTCATTCGTGGTTCGCCTTTATTGACGATGGGGTGCTTCACTGAAGACACACGAAGCGGAACGACTCTGCCGCATCGGCAGGGGCAGTGCCTCCTCGCGGAGCAGGAAGGATGGGAGGGGGCGCCCCTCCGGGAGCGCGGGCGTCCCGCCCGCATCCTCTGCGCTGGGTGGTCGCTCAGTTTCCCCGTGATGCGGCACACGGCCACCCTGCCGGCAGGAACGGCCTGGGCTCGGCTGAAGCGGAATCGTGGCGCCGTTGCCGGTCGAGCCGGGTCGAGGAGATGGGTGAAGCTGTGCCAGTGTTGTGCGGGCGGGACGCCCGCGCTCCCGGCCTTCATCCCGTGACGTCGTCGCAGCCAAGCAGGTCCATCGGTCTTCGTGTCTATTCGTGTTCATTCGTGGTTCGCCTTTGTTGACGATGGGGTGTTTCACTGAAGGGACACGAAGCGGGACGGCTTTGCCGCATCGGCAGGGGCAGTGCCTCCTCGCGGAGCAGGAAGGAAGGGAAAAGGCGCCCCTCCGGGAGCGCGGGCGTCCCGCCCGCATCCTCTGCGTTGGGTGGCCGCTCAGTTTCCCCGTGATCGGCGCCCGGCCACGCTGCCGGCGAGAACGGCCTGGGCTCGGCTGAAGCGGAATCGTGGGGCCGTTGCCGGTCGAGCCGGGTCGAGGAGATGGGTGAAGCTGTGCCAGTGTTGTGCGGGCGGGACGCCCGCGCTCCCGGGGGCGTCGCAGCCAAGCAGGTCCATCGGGCTTCGTGTCTATTCGTGTTCATTCGTGGTTCGCCTTTATTGACGATCGGGTGTTTCACCCTCGTATGATCCGCACCGTCGTCGGGGGCGGGGCGCTGCTTGCCTGTAACTCCATCCGCACGCAGCCTCCTCCTGTCCCATCAAATCGCTTCGGCCGGGACCCGGCCGCCACCTTGCCCCGAGAAAACCGCCATGCCGCTTGAGGTTCCCACCGCAGCCGAGGCCGCCTTCCACCGGCTCGAGTGGCTGGACTACTCCATGATCGGGGCCTATTTTGCGGCGACCGTGTGGATGGCTCTGGTCTTCTCCCGCCGGCAGCACTCCGCGGAAGAGTATTTCCTGGGAGGGCGCCGCATGCCCTGGTTCGCCGTAGGGCTGAGCCTGATGGCCACCCTGACCTCAACCGTGAGCTACCTGGCCACCCCGGGCGAAGTCATCAAGTACGGCATCATCGGCGCCATGGGCGGTCTCGTCTTCTATCCCTTCATCTACCTGGTGATTGCCTACGGGCTGATCCCGGTCTTTCTGCGCCTGCGGGTCACCAGCATCTACGAGTACCTGGAGCAGCGGTTCGACGTCGGCACCCGCATGTTCGCCTCGGCCGTCTTCCTGGTGGTTCGCCTGAGCTGGATGGGCCTGGTGCTCTTCTCTTCGACCATGGCGCTGGCGCAGATCACTCAACTGGACCGGCTGCTCATCCTGGCGGGCATCGGGGTGATCGCGGTGGCCTATACGACTCTGGGCGGGATGCGCGCCGTAATCTGGACGGACGTGGCCCAGTTCTTCATTCTCTTCGGCGGCGCCCTCTTCACCGTGGCCTTCGTGGCTGCCGAAACGGGAACAGGCCCCGGCGCCTGGTTGGAGTCCATCGCGGCAGCCGACCGACCCGGCCAGCCCATTTTCAGCTTCGATCCCTTCGAACGGGTCACGCTGGTGGGGATGGGCCTGCTGGGCTTCTTCTGGTACGTCTGCACCTACGCCGGCGACCAGGTGGCCGTCCAGCGGCTGATGTCCACCGCCTCGGCACGATCGGCCCGGTGGTCCAGCGCCTGCGACCTGATTTCCGGGTTGCTGGTGACTCTGGCGCTGGTGGCCGTGGGCATGGCTCTCTATTCCTATTACCAAAGCCAGCCCCCGGCCGATGCCGACCAGGCCTTTCCCTATTTCATTCGTTCGCAGCTCCCGCGCGGCCTGGCGGGGCTGGTGGTGGCGGCCCTGTTCAGCGCCGCCATGTCCAGCCTGGACTCGGGGATGAACTCGGTGGCCACCGTCATCAGCGTGGACTACGTGGAACGCTGGCGTTCCAGGCCGCTGGCAGCGGGGGCCCAACTCCTGCTGGCCCGCCTGCTCACCGTGGCCGTGGGGCTGTTGTCGATCTCGATGTGCCTGGTGCTGTTTCTGATCCCGGAAGGCATCCGGGGCAATCTGCTGGAGCTTGCCCAACGGGTGAGCAGCTTCCCGGTGGGCGGCCTGGGAGGGTTGTTCCTGGCGGCCATCTGGGTGAAGCGCTGTACCGGCCCCATCGCCGTTCAGGCCACCTGCGCGGGCATGCTCTTCGGCCTGGTGGTCGGCTGGGGGCACACCTTCGGCGTCTTCCCCGAGGAGCGTCCGCCCTCCTTCATGTGGATCATTCCCTCTTCCTGCCTGGTGACGCTGCTCTACGCGGTGGTGGTCAGCGCGATCCGACCCCGCAGGGATCAATAGCCGTTCACCCTTGGACGAAAGACCCTGGGGCCACCCTTCCTGCCCTCAGGGTCCCTGGTCGGCGATCAGATCGGTCAGATAGATTGCATTGGACTGTTTGCTGATAACGAAGAGTCGGCCCTTCTCATCCACGCCAAAGCGGGCATCGCCCCGACCCTTGCCGATCGAGTCGCAGAAGAGTCCGGGGGGACCACCGTCGACACTCACCGCCATCACGTGCACGGGCGCCTGAGTATTGGCTGCGTCGGCGGCCAGCAACTCCTCGAAGTCGGTGTGGAAGAAGGCGCAGGCAGCCAGATCGCCGAAGACCAGTTGCTTCTGGAAACCCGGATCTCCAGGATCCGAGACCACGAACCCGCCGGTAATGGCCGCGCTTCTCTTTTCGGGAGTCCCGCCGGGAACGTTCGGTAGGGTGTGGTCATAGACGGCGGCGGGAAATTCGAGACTGGACCGGGAGGGCAGGTTCAGTTTTGTTTTCGGGTTCCCTTCCACCGGACCGCGGTAGAGCGTCCAGCCGTGGTTGTCGCCCAGGTCCACGATGTTGACTTCTTCGAAGTCGGTGGCGCCGATGTCGAATACGATCAAACGGGGTCTCTTTCGGGCGTCCCTGGCGAAGCTGAAGTTCTGGGGATAGCGTAGGCCCCAGGCGAAGATCTCTTCCACGTTGCCGTCGTCGTCGAGCAGGGGCCCGCCATCCTGGAATGGATTGTCCGACGGGACGGAATAAGGGGCGTCGCCCTTCTGAAGCGGGTTGATGCGCAGCACCTTGCCGAACGGATTGTCCCGGTCCTGCACGAACTGGAAGTTCTTCAGCGCGCCTCCGGCAAAGGCGTCGCCCGCCGTGATGTAGAGATTCCCGTAGTCGGGCTGGCCCGGCCTGCTGAAGGGGTTGAAGCTGATCTCGCCGATCGAGTGGACGGTAACGGCCGGACCACTGAATTCGATCCTCATCACCTCGCGACGGGATTCGGTATCGATTCGGTTGGGATCGTTCCTGTCGACGGTCCATTCGAGGAGGACGTACTGACTGAGCACGTCTCCCGGCCTTGTCGCCAGTGCAGCTCCGCTGTAGTCGGGCGCGCGGGTTCCCGGCATCCGGCTCTTGTAGAAAGTGTAGAGCTTTCCTTCTCCCGCAGCGCCGGCTCTGGCGTAGTCCGGATGGAACGCGATGTAGGAGAGCCCATTGGTTGTGAAATCCAGAGTCGCTTCAAAGTCGGCAACTTGAGCCGTGTTGAAATCCAGGAAGGTTTCGAGGGGCTTTCCGCTGGAGGAGAAGGCATGGATCCTGCCCTCGTTGGTGCTGACGAAGATTCTTCCGGATCCATCCCTTGGGTGGGTCAGGTCGATGGCGGCTTCCGGCGAGGAGGCTGAAGAATGGGTCGCGAAGGTGGTCAGCTCCAGCACCTTCGAGGAGTCCAGGGGGTCCTTGGCCTGGGCAAAGACGGAGCCTGAGCAGAAGGCGCCCACCACAATGGCAGCGGCAAGGAGGCGTCGAACGGGGTGAGCGACGGCCGGGTCTGTCCCAATGCCCGTCTTTCGCCAAAAATCTGTCCTGTGGCCCGGCAGGTCGCTTTGCCGATTAATCTTCTTCACTCGCACCCAACCCATCCTTCTGCGTCATCGCAGGCTCCCCCTGCACCGGCAATCCTGATCGGAAGGCCTCAGGCCTCGGTCGGCTTCCAGCGAACCAGGCAGGCGCCCTTGGAGGGGTAGTGCCCGTAGCAGGTGAGGATGTGGCCGTCTTCGAGCAGGGTGGAGTAGAGGTGGCCGGTGGCCGTGCTCAGGGGAAGGCCGTTGGAGTACTCGAAGTCGTCCAGGATGTAGCGGTGGGCCACGTCCCAGCTCTGGCCGTTGTCGCGGCTGATCACCGCCTCGCAGCCGCGGCGGTAGCTGGCCAGCTTGCCGTTTTCCACGTCCTGTCTCAGGATGACCGTCATGACGAGGTCGCCGTTGGGCAATCGCAGCAGGTGAGGGTGGTGGCGGCCGGACTCGAAGAGCACCTCGATCGGCGACCAGGTGAGTCCCTCATCCTTGGAGATGGAGACGACCGTTCCCGCCAGACCCCCGTTCTTGAGGGTTCGGATCCGGGGATGGAGATCGGTCCTGAGAGCCGCCACCAGCCAGCCGTTGGCGGCCCGCACCAGGGAGCCTTCGTTGGTGGCCATGGTGTAGGTGCGTCCGCGATATTCCAGCGGCCACTGCCACTGGGGCGGCGCCACCTCCTTGCCCCAGGTTCGCCCACCGTCCTCGGACCAGCGCACCATGCCGATGGAAGGCTCTGCCGGCCACTGGTAGCCGATCTGTGCGAGCCGGACGGCGACGCCCTCGGCATCGCGGTCCACCAGGTTGTTGCTGTCGCAGGGTGAGAAGGTTTTCCCGTCCGAGCTTGGCGGCAACACGTTGGTTTCCCAGGTCCGCCCGTAGTCGCTGCTGAAGTACTGCAGGATGGGCTTGACCCGGTCTGTCTGAAACGTCAGGTTTCCCTTGCCCAGGTAGGTCAACTGCACCGGACGCCCTTCGCCTCCCTCGATCCGGCGGAAGTTGGTCCAGGTCTCCCCCTTGTCCCGGCTGAAGGCGATCATCAGCTTCTCGCAGGCAATGGGTCCCTTGAAGTCCTCGCAGGCTACGTCGGTCCCGTGGGTCTGGTCGTTGTCGGTGTCCCAACTGGCCAGCAGGGCCAACTCGCCGTTGTCCATCTCGACCACGCCGAAGGCCCAGATCCCCTGTCCCTGGAGGGGATGGGGGCGGCGGCCCGGCGGGGTGTAGTGATGGAAATTGATCTCGGCCTTCCGAACCACCCAGCCTCCCTTGCCGTCTCCCTGGATGAGCATGTGCCGCTTCCAGCCCCGGGGCTCGAACTCCTGGAGCGCCCGGGCCATTGCGTCATTTTCCTTGGGAGAGGGCCGGGCCGGCAGCGACCTCGCCATCAGCGGCGAGACCGCCGAGACGGCGCCGAGCTGCTTGAGGAACGCGCGTCGAGTGGACATGAAACAACCTCCTTCGGTGTTGCGCCTGGTTGAGACGGGACACAGGCTTCAGTTTCGTATCTTCCCTCGACAAGAGCCGGCTTCAGGCGGGAAGCGGCGTCGATCCGGAATGAAAGATCCGTTGCGGCTGACCCAGCACCTCGGCGCAGATCCCCTCGGCCGTCATCCCCGCCGGCACCTTCTCGAACTCGTAGTCGGTCGTCGGTCCCAGGAAACCGGAGACGTGCCTGGAGGCGCCGCTCCGCAGGGCCTCGTCAATGGGCTCGAAACGCCGCCACAGGCGTTCCAGTTCCCGGTCTGTGAAACGGGAAGCCAGTTCCTGAAGCTGCCAATCGTAGACCGACTGGCCGGAGCCGTCGCCGCCCGTCAAGCCTTTCTGCCGGTGGAGGGCCAGCACCTGTTTGGCCAACAGGATCAGGCAGGTCCGCCGTCCTTGCTCGGGCGGGTGCAGGCGGCTCAGTCCGGCCTCGAACGCCTCTCCGTTCCCCGACAGGGCCGCGCGGAACGTTTCCTCGAGGATCGTAAACTCGGATTGAAAGAGCCCGAACCAGTGTTCAGCCACCCGCCGCTGCGGGGTCCCTGCCGCGAACCGGGTCCAGAACCCCATCGGCAGGTTGCATTGCTGGCGAGGGAGGATGCGGCCGAAGGAGCGATAGCCCAGGTGGACGGTGCGGCGCTTCTTCTCGGGGCCGTACTTGCTGCCCCAGTGCAGCATCAGGTTGTTGTAGACCACGCCGTCCCCCGGCCCCAGTTCCACGGGGATGCTCTGCGGAACCGGGCTGGTGGTGCCCCGCTCCCCCTGAAGGTGGGAAGACTCCATCTCGGTGCTCAGCCGGCGGTGGCTGCCTGGGACCACGTAGAGGATGTGGTCCTCGTAGAGGGCGATGTTCCACTGCACGTAGGCCGGGCCGTTGGCCAGTTGATCCTCGATGTGCGCACTCAGCGGTCCATCCCGATCGGGCCGCACGTCCCGGTGCCAGTTGCGGGGGTCGGTTCCCCAATGCTGTCCCGGCCGCGGGGGGGCTTCCGGCGTAAACTCGGGATTGCAGATGACCAGGGCCTGGTTGGAGGCCACCGCCTCCGTCGGGCAGTCGAGCACCTCGGCGCTGACTCCATGAGTGTTGCGGTGCATCAGGAACTCGAAGGCGCCGATGGTGGAAGCGTCCACCTGGTCGACGATGGAAGCCCGCGGCTGCGGCGTCCTGTCCCATTCGGAGTCGCCGGCCCGTTCGCGGGCCACCACCGTCTCGATATCGCTGCGCAAGCGATCCAGTTGCTCGGGGGGAACGACCTGGCGCAGGATCACGTATCCGTCAGACAGCAACTGTGCCCGTTTGGGGTTCATGCCGTTTCCTCCGGTCGGTGTGGTGGAGCGCTCCAGGAAGGGGAGATGAACCCCGGCGGCATGCACCCCGTTTGCAGTCGGGGTCGGCTGCAGTCCGGAAGTATTTCCTGGCCGGCCTCGGCTCCCTGAAAAAGGGTAGTTTGGCGCGTTTGGGGAGTCAGGTCAAGCCCTTGTGGCCTGTCGGCCGCCCATGCCCTCTACTGCCGCGGCGCACCCGCCGGAGACCCGCTGTCGTTCCGCTGTTTCGCTTGACAACCGCCGGGCAATATGAAACATTGCAGCGTTCCCATAGTCATCCCAAGAGGGGGTATCGGGGTGGTTTCCAGCGCACCAACACTTCGGGCCTCGACCTGTACGTCTTGGTCGGTCCCGCCATGCCGCCGCCGGCCAAGGTCTGTCCTCACCTGGATCGGCCTGGCCCTGTTCAGCCTGACTCTGACTGGAACCGGCTTTGGCGCCTCGGACGCGACCGACACCGCTCCCGTCTTCGAGCAGGAGATCCGGCCCATTCTGGAGAGCCACTGCGGCAGTTGCCACAGTTCCCAGTCTCACCGCAGCGGCCTGGTCCTGGAAACCGTGGATTCGCTGCTGAAGGGCGGCGCTCTGGACGGACCGGCCGTCATTGCCGGCAACAGCCAGGCCAGCCCGCTGATGCTTCGCCTGCGGGGGGAGAGGGAGCCGGCCATGCCGTTGGGCGGCAATGCCCTGTCCGAGCAGGAAATCGATCTCATCGCCCGCTGGATCGACGGGATGGCGGTCACTGAAGAGGCCGGGGAAAAGCAGGCAGACAAACCCGGCTGGCCCTGGACCGAGCTGAAGGAGCCGGAAGTGCCGCGGGTCGAACGGCAGGATTGGGTGGCCAACCCCATCGACGCCTTCATCCTGGCCCGATTGGAGAAGAAGGGACTGCGGCCGGCGCCCCGCGCTTCCCGCCGGGCGATGCTGCGACGGCTCCATTTCGGATTGATCGGGTTGCCCCCGACTCCCGAGGACATGGACCGCTTCCTCGAGGATGCATCGCCCGAGGCCTACTCCCGGGCTGTCGAGCGGCTGCTGGCCGACTCTCGCTACGGCGAGCGCTGGGGACGGCACTGGCTGGACCTGGTGCGCTATGCCGACACGCGCGGCGGCGGGCTGGAGTATCCGCGCTCCCACATGTGGCGCTACCGGGACTACGTCATCCGGGCCTTCAACCAGGATCGCCCCTATGACCGCTTCATCAAGGAGCAACTGGCGGGCGATGCCTTCCGGGCCTATGGAGACGAGGGGAAGATCGGGGCCTCCTTCCTGACGCTGGGAGTGCGGGTGGAACGCAGCGCCGCCGAGGGCCGGCGGGACGTCCTGATCGACGTGGTGGATACCACCGGAGAGACCTTTTTGGGGGTCACGCTGGGATGCGCCCGCTGCCACGACCACAAGTACGACCCCATTCCCACCCGCGATTACTACCGTCTGGAAGCCTTCTTCGCTCCACTGACATTCAGCGCCAAGGACTTGAAATTCACCCAGTACGAAACCCCTCTCCAGCAGCCCGACTGGTGGAAACGAAAGTCCGATGCCTGGGACAAGGTGCTTTCCGAGCGCAAGAAGGCTGCAGAAGAATTCAGGGCCGGCCTCAAGAAGCGGGAAGCGCCGCACTACACCCTGATGAGTCCTCAGGACCTCAAGGACTGGGTGGTCCCCGATCTCAAGCGGATGCCCTTCGCCAAGGGGGACTTCTACACCCAGGAGGAAAAGGATCGGCTGGCTCTGATCACCCGGCAGACCGCCCGCTTCGCCAATCCCAGCAGCCCCGACTACTACAAGGCCATGGCCTATCTCACCTCCGACGCTCCCTTGAGAAGCACGGTGGCCACCTATATCCTGAAGGGAGGCAATCTCAAGCTCAGGGGTGAGGAGGTCAAACCGGGGTTCCTGAGCGCGGTCACCGGCCATTCCGAACCGGCCAACCTGGACGGGCTGGGGCTGAGCCGCCGCAAGCTGCTGGCGGAGTGGATCGCCAGCCGGGACAACCCCTTGACGGCCCGGGTCATGGTCAACCGCATCTGGCAGCACCATTTCGGCCAGGGTCTGGTGAGGACGGCCAGCGATTTCGGCAGGAACGGCAGCGGTACTCTCCATCAGGATCTTCTCGACTGGCTCGCCTGGCAGTTCGTGGAGGAGGGCTGGAGCGTCAAGGAGATGCATCGGCTGATCCTGCAGTCGAGCGTCTATCGCCAGTCGGTGGAAAACCCGCAGAACGCGGCCTTCGAGGAGATCGACCCATCCAATCGGTTGCTATGGAAGCGCAGCCCCATTCGGGCCGAGGCCGAGGTCATCCGGGACAGCCTGCTGGCCGTAAGCGGCAACCTGAACCCGGTGATGGGCGGACCGCCCTACCTTCCGGCCGCCGAGGATGAGTGGCAGAAGCGCTCCCGGACCTGGTGGGAGCCCTCTCCCCAGGAAGACCGGAACCGGCGCAGCATCTACATGTTGCAGATGCGGTCCTTCCAACTCCCCATGATGACCGTCTTCGACGGACCCAACACCTCCGAGAGGTGCGCCGTCCGAAACGTCACCACCGTCACCAGCCAGGTCTTCTCGCTGTTCAACGGAGCTTTCGCCCACCAGCAGGCCGGGGCCATGGCGGACCGCATTCGAAGGGAGGTCGGAGCGGATGTGGCCCTGCAGGTCCAGCGGGCCTTCCAGTTGGCCTTGCAGCGGGACCCCGACCCATCGGAAGCGGTGGATTGCCTGGCTTTCCTGCAGCCGGCGCCGCGCCAGCTCTCCCTGACCCCGGCGGCGCTGAGCGTTTCCTCCGGGACTTCCTCGGGACTGAAAGGACAACAGGGGACCTTGCAGGAGCTCTGCCTGGTGCTGCTGAACATGAACGAATTCATCTACCTGGAATAAAAGGCGTTCGCAAACCATGAAACACGACAGGCAATCCCCTGGAATCGGCAAGGGCCAATGGCTCCTTCGAAGGAACGGAGTTCAGCTCTGCAGCGACGTGGAGCCCGTGCCGGCCGCAACCGACCCGGGACTGGGGCGGCGGGAATTCGTCTACCGTCTCGGCAAGGGCCTGGGATCGGTGGCGCTGTCCTCGATGCTATACAAGGACGGCCTGCTGGCCGCCTCCAGGACCGACGGCAACCCGCTGGCCCCCAAGCCTCCCCACCTGCCGGGCAAGGCCAAGTCCTGCATCTTTCTCTTCATGTTCGGCGCCCCCAGCCAGATGGACACCTTCGACCCCAAGCCGGCGCTGGCCCGCTACCACGGCACGCCGGTGACCCGCATCTACGGCAGCCTGGAAAAGCGCCTCTACGTGGGGAGCCCCTTCAAGTTCGCCAGGCACGGCAAGTGCGGCACCGAAGTCTCCGAGATCTTTCCTCACCTGTCCACCTGCGTGGATGACATTGCCGTCGTCAGGTCCCTCCATACTAATTCCAGCAGCCACCCCGTGGGCAGCTTCCTGATGAACACCGGACTTCCCATTCCGGGCAGCCCTTCCCTGGGGTCCTGGGCGGTCTACGGACTGGGCACCGAGAACCAGAACCTGCCTGCCTTCGTGGTCTTGCCGGACAAGCGCCGGGGGATCGAGGGGGGAGCCGTCAACTACTCCAACGGCTACCTGCCGGCCGAGTGCCAGGGAACCCTGTTGAGCTCCGAGGGCATCCCGATTGTGGACCTGGAGCCTCCCCAAGGGGTGACGCCTCAGCGCCAGGAGGCCAGCATCGGACTGCTCAACCGTCTCAACCGGAAGCTGTTGCAGTCCCATCCCTCCAACAGCGACCTGCTGGGGCGCATGAGAAACTACGAGCTGGCCTTCCGCATGCAGTTCGCCGTTCCGGAGGCCCTGGACATCGACAAGGAGCCGGAGGAGATCAAGGAGCTCTACGGCCTCAACCACGCCATGTCGGAGCACATGGCCCGCAAGTGCCTGATGGCCCGCCGGCTGGTGGAAAGGGGAACGCGCTTCGTCCAGATCTACTGCGAAGGCTGGGACTCCCACGAGAATATCGCCTCAGAGCACCGCAAGCGGGGCCTGGAAACCGACCAGCCGGTGGCCGGTCTCCTCAAGGACCTCAAGCGGCGGGGACTGCTCGACGAAACCCTGGTGGTCTGGGGCGGCGAATTCGGCCGCACCGCCGACAACTCCATGGATTTCTTCCGCTCCCATCCGGGCCGCGACCACAACAAGGACGCCATGATCATGTGGTTTGCCGGCGCCGGCATCAAGGGGGGCACTGTCGTCGGAGCCACCGACGAACTGGGCATCAAGGCCGCGGAAAACGTCTACCATCTGCACGACCTGCATGCCACCATCCTGCACTGCCTGGGACTGGACGACATGCAGCTCACCTACTACCATGCCGGACGCTTCAAGCGCCTCACCGACCTGGGCGGCCGCGTGATGAAAGAGATCCTGGTCTGAGACGGTCTGGCGGCCATCGGGACCCGGACCGCAGGTACAGCACTCCCTCTCTGTTCCCTGCAATGACTCTGTAGATTGGCGGCGGCCTTCCCGGCCAGCCGGTGGGCGCCGGTACGGCATCCCGGCGAAACCCCGGCTGCTCTTTCGATCGGGGATCTGTGGCCACCCCGTCCGGTTGACGCGGCCTATTGGTCGCAGGAGTTGAAGCTTGAGGTAGAATCCTTAAGGAGAATTCTACCCTGGAGGCTGTGATGAGTCTCAACATCAAGAATGAAGAGGCCTGCCAACTCGCCGGGGAACTCGCCCGGCTGACCGGCGAGACCATGACCGGCGCCATTACGGTTGCGCTGCGGGAACGGTTGGATCGAGAGAAGCGCCGGCGTGACGTGGATGCCCGTGTTAAAGAACTGCACGCCATCGGGCAACGCTGCGCCAAGCTGATGGGAAAGGGGGCCTCGTCCCTGGAACACGGGGATCTGCTTTACGACGAGCGGGGCCTGCCCAAGTGATCGTCGATTCGTCAGCAGTTCTCGCGATTCTGTTGGGTGAACCGGACGCGGGGCAATATGAGAAGTCGATAGCAGCGGCTCTGGCTTGCCGAATGTCGGCAGCCAATCTTCTGGAAACCGCTATTGTCGTCGAGAGCCGCGGGGGTTTGGCAGCGGGTCATGAACTCGACGTCTTTCTGGAAAGGGCAGGAATGGAGCTGGTGCCGGTCACCTCTGCACAGGTGGAAGCCGCCCGGCGGGCATGGCGGCGATTCGGCAGGGGCAACCATCCGGCACGATTGAACTTCGGTGACTGCTTCGCCTACGGGCTCGCAGAAGCGACGGGGGAACCCCTTTTGTTCAAGGGCAAGGATTTTGCTCAAACAGACATTGAGCCGGCGTGATCGGAGGCCCGGAACATTTCCGTGACAAAGACTCATCAATCACCCATTCCCGTTTACACCATTGGCTACGGCAACCGTTCCCTGGAACAACTTATGGCGATTCTGCAGAAGTACGAGATCGCCTACCTGGTCGACGTGCGTTCGGCACCCTATTCCCGCTATAAGCCGGAATTTTCCAGAGACGCACTCGCTGGTGAGTTGGAACGGCACCGGATTATCTACGTGTTCATGGGCGATACGCTGGGGGGGCGCCCCGAAGACAAGGATTGTTACGTGAATGGCAAGGTAGCCTACGAAAAAGTCGAAAACACCGCCGGATATCGTCGGGGAATCCAACGTATCCTGACGGCCTTCGCACAACAGCGACGAGTGGCGCTGATGTGCAGCGAGGGGAAACCGGAGAACTGCCACCGGAGCAAGCTTATCGGAGTCACTTTGGAAGATAGGAAAGTGCCCGTGGTTCATATCGACGAAAATGACGATCAACGGTCGCAGACTGAAATCCTTGACCGGCTCACTGCAGGCCAACAGTCCCTGTTTGACCGTACATTTCACTCCCGCAAGCAGTATCGATAAGGGATGAGAGCGATGAAGCCGAAAATTGTAACTATCGGTGTCTATGGCTTTGACGAAGCCGGTTTCTTTATGAGTTTACAGGAAGCAGGGGTGGACACCTTCTGTGACATCCGGCAGCGGCGCGGCGTGCGCGGGGCAACCTACGCTTTTGCCAACAGTCAACGCCTGCAAGAACGATTGGCTCGATTGGGCATTGCTTACCTCTACCGCAAAGACCTGGCGCCCACGAAATCGGTCCGAACCCGTCAGGCAGAGGCCGACAGAGTGACAAAAACAGCCAAGCGCCAGCGCACCCGGTTGGGGGCGGCTTTTGTTGAGGCCTACGAAACCGAATGCCTGTCGCACTTTCAGCCTCAGAGTCTGTTGGACGACCTTGAACCGAATGCCCGAGTTGTTGCACTCTTCTGCGTCGAACGGGAGCCAGAAGCTTGTCACCGAGCGCTGGTGGCGGACAAGCTGGCGAAAGAACTCGATCTGGAAGTCGAGCATATCCTTCCATGAGAGTGCTCCATGAAAGTGTTAATCGTCGCCAAGACCCGAATGGGCAAAGGGGCCTGTATCGGTGGCATCACCCGGGATGGCAAGAGTGTGCGATTGGTTTCCGCTGATGCGGATGCCCGGGACGACGCCGGCAGAGAATATGAAGTATGCGACGTATGGGAGGTTGAGGCCCGGCCTGCAATTGAGCTGATTCCACCACATGTAGAGAATCTCGTCGTCGACAAAAAGCGGAAGCTCCATACCCACGACGCTCCCGTGACTATCGTCGAACGGTTCATGCCCCCCCAAGTTGGCGGACCGGAGATGCTCTTCGAAGGTCTGATCCAGTCCACGCCAACCGGCGCGCTTTACATCGCCGAAGAGAGTGGCGTCCCTCCCTGCAGCACCTTGTTCTGGCGACCCGATAGGCCGCTGACTTGCGACACAACCGGCAAGCGCATCCGCTACCGCTATCCAACCCAAGATGGCGGGCGCACCCTCACTTTCGTTGGATTCCAGGAACCGCTCAAAACCATCCCGGCTGGGATGTTGTTGCGCGTCTCATTGGCGCACTGGTGGCGACCGGACGATAGGCCAGACATGGAGGAGCGCTGCTTCGTGCAGCTTTCCGGCTGGTTTCCGGAGGCGTCAAGCAAGCCACCGGACGATACCGAAACGGCGAGGCAGCACGCCCCGACCAATGGCCACAACATCCCCTCGATCACCGGTCAAGATTCACCATCCGCCATTCGGCCTCCCCAAGAAGTCCTCAAGAGCGTCTTCGGCTACGACCGGTTTCGGCCCTTACAGTTGGAGATCATCCAAAACGTCCTGCAACGGCGCGACACCCTGATCATCATGCCTACCGGCGGGGGCAAGTCCCTGTGCTACCAGATCCCGGCGCTGTTCTTCGAGGGGCTGGCGGTGGTGGTGTCGCCGCTCATTTCACTCATGCAGGATCAAGTGATGCAGTTGCAGCAATTGGGCGTGGACGCCGTTTTTCTCAACAGCACTCTCAGCCACGGAGAATATGTCTCGACCGCCAATCGGCTCAAGACGGGCGAGGTGAAGCTGCTCTACCTTGCGCCCGAAACGCTTCTGCGTCCTGAGACGATGCTCCTGCTGGACGACTGCCGACTGGACTGTCTGGCCATTGATGAAGCCCACTGTATTTCTCAATGGGGGCACGATTTTCGCCCGGAATACCGCCAACTGGCCTCTGTGCGGGAGCGATTCCCTCACGCCGTCTGCGTTGCCCTGACGGCTACGGCGACCCCCCGTGTCCAAACCGACATCAGGCAAACATTGGGTTTTCGTGATGAGAACGAGTTCATCGCCAGCTTCGATCGCTCGAACCTTTTCATCGCCGTCGAGCCGAAGACAAACCTGCTGGGGCAAACGCTCGACTTCCTGGCCGCCCATCCCGATCGGTCGGGCATCATCTACTGCGCCACCCGTCGGCAAGTGGACTCGCTCCACGGAGCGCTGGTGGAGCATGGGATCTCGGCACTGCCCTATCACGCTGGCCTTGAGGATGAAACTCGCAAGAACAACCAGCAGGCCTTCATCCGCGACGATGTGCAGGTCATGGTCGCAACGATTGCCTTCGGCATGGGTATCGACAAGCCGGACGTGCGCTTTGTGCTCCATGTGGATTTGCCCAACAACGTTGAAGGCTATTACCAGGAAATCGGCCGGGCCGGTCGAGACGGGCTTCGGGCGGACTGTCTGCTGCTGTTCAGCTATGGCGACGTGGACACCATCCAATACTTCATCCGGCAGGGCGCAGACTCTGAACGCAAGGGACGGAGAGAGCGCTTGCGAGCCATGGTGGATTGGGCGACCTCGGGGGACTGCCGTCGTCGTGAGTTGTTGGCCTATTTCGGAGAGGCGTATGAATCGGAAAACTGCCAAGCCTGCGACAATTGCCTCAAGAGGGAAGAGGAGCAGGTTGACTTGACCCTGCCGGCGCAAAAATTTCTCTCCTGCATCCTGCGGACCCACCAGGTTTTCGGCATCGTTCACATCATCGACGTGTTGCGCGGTTCGCGAGCAAAGAAGGTGACAAGGCAACGCCATGACCGTCTCTCGACTTTTGGCATAGGCAAGGAGTACTCCGCCGAACAATGGAAGCTGCTGGCGCAGCAGTTCACCCAACAGAAGCTGATTGCGCGAGACATGGAGCATGGCAGCGTCAAGTTGACGGAGACGGGGTGGGCTGTCCTCAAGGGAGAAAAGGTGCGGGGGACTCCGGTGGAAACAGGAGAGAAGTCCACCGGCCGCGCCGTTCCGGCAGACGAAGCCGCCGGGGTCGACCCTCAACTCTTCGAACAGCTCCGCGCCAAGCGCAAGGAGCTGGCGGACGTGGCGAACCTTCCGCCCTACGTGATCTTTTCCGACCGATCTCTACAGGAAATGGCCACCTGGTTCCCTCATTCCACCGCATCGTTGGAAAGGTTGCACGGCATTGGTCAGGCCAAAGTTGCCAGGTACGCCGACACCTTCCTGCCCATCATCGCCGCCTATTGCCGGGAAAAGGGGTTCAAGGAGAATCCCAAGCCCACTCCGCGCTCCAAATCGACTTCAGGACGTTCCAATCCTCGCAGCCGGGAAGTCGCCGAACGCTTCCGAAGCGGAGAATCGATCCCCCAACTGATGCAGGCCTACGGAGTGAAGCGCCGGACGATCGTCTCTCACTTGGAACGGTACGCACCATCGGGAGACGTGCTGCCGGTGGAACGGCTCCGGGCCGAGTCCCGGTTGTCATCGGAGGTGCAGGAACAGGTGCTGGCGGTCTTCGCCAAGCTGGGACCGGACTTCCTGCGCCCGGTTTTCGACGCCCTCGACAAGACCGTGAACTATGAAGAGTTGCGCCTGATGAGAATTGCCTACCGGTTGCAGAACCGTGGCGGCGGCGATGTGCATCGCCGCGCACAGCGGACATAAAGCACGGTTCGGCGCACTCTTGAAGCTCAAACACACCAGAGCGAGGAGGGAGGTCAGTCGGTCGCAGCGGATGGCTTCGCCTGCTGAACGGCCAAACGACGCGGCGGTAAGCGAATGTAGGACCGGCCGCTTGCCTGTTCTTGCGCTTTGAGATCTTTCGCGATCAAATCCAAGTCGTACTTGAACCGCGCTGCATGCTCATGCCGAATTCGCCGCACTTCCACGACAATAGGATCGTCCTTCATCTTTCATCCTCTTGACTTTTCCTAGTCAACCCGCTCTACCCGACGCCGGTCGCCCCCGATCTCGAAGATGACTGCGGTGGGGCGGCCCTCCCCATCCAGTTCGAACAGCAGTCGGGCGGCCGTCCAGCGCAGGGCGAACTCCGTTTCCGAGCGGGGTACCAGCTCGATCTCCGGTTTCCGGTAGAAGAACGCCCTCAGGTGGTCCCCGTGCAGGGAGATCACGAACTCGTGTCCGTCCGGGGTGCGGTAGCGGCCGGCATAGCGCTGCAACACTTCGGGGGCCAGGGCGATGGCGGGCGGGGCGGGGCGGTGGGGCGGCTCGGGTTCGGCATGCTCCGGCAGTTCCCGCAGCCAGATATTGCGAAACCGGACCGGGTTGCCGTGGTCCTGCAGGGCAAGCGGCAGCCTGTCGGGGTGGTAGGTGTAGGGCGCATGCTGAAGCCAGGCCGTGGGACCCCAGAGCTCGACGTTGTCCTGCACCAGGATTCCATTGTGAAGCACCGTCATCCTGGCCGGCGAGGCCAGCCGTCCGTCCCGGTGAAAGCGCGGGCGGCGAAAGATGATGTCGTAGGCCTGCCACTCCCCGGGGGGAAGGCTGGCGTTCACCAGCGGCGGATACTGCCCGTAGACGGCGCCCGCCTGTCCGTCGGGATAGGTGTCGTTCCGGTAGGAGTCCAGAACCTGGACTTCGTACTTGGACATCAGGTAGACGCCGCTGTTGCCGCGCCCCTGACTGCTGCCAACCACTGGAAGGGGAGCCGCCCATTCCACGTGAAGTTGCACGTCGCCGAAGGCTTGGGAGGTATACACGTAGCCGCTTTCGGGCACTGAAATCATGACCCCGTCCTGCACTTTCCAGCCCGCCGGCCCTCCGTCCTCGCTTCTCCACCCCTCCAGACCGGTCCCGTCGAAGAGCACCACGGCATCTTCTGGAGGAGCCACCGGCAGAGACTGGGGCGCCGGAGACACCACCGGCGGCCGGGGCCGGTCGGGGTCATGGGCCAGCCAATCCGAGGCTGAACGGGATTGGCCAAAGGCCGGGGCAAGCTGCAGCCACCCCAAGACCATCAGAACCAGGACGAGGCGGATTTGCCGAAAGATAGACACGGTGTCGCTCCTCCCATGGGTGCTCGACAGGGGTCGGGTCATTTTGCAAGATCATACCTCATATGGACTCGACGGTTTCGGTTGAGGCTGGGGATGTTTGGGAAAGGTAGTGGGTTTGGCAGCCGGGGCAGCTTGGCCTCCATCCCCCCACCGCATCAGCCTTCGCCTGCCGGCTCGCCACCGCCGCTCCCCGCCTTGACAGCCTTCGGGGCGCCGCCTATGATGCCGTGAGTTCCGGGTCTTCACACACTGATCGTTTCTGCTCGCCCTTGGCGGACCGGCCCCGGGGGCGAATGCAGCCACAAGGGAAGGATGGCTTTCGCCGCCATGGCGCCCGTCACCGACAAGGTCCGCTGGGGTCTGCTGTCGACGGCCTGGATCAACGTCGCCATGGTGGGGCCCATGCAGCGCTCCGGTCGCAGCCGGTTGGCGGCGGTGGCCAGCCGCGGCCTGGACAAGGCCGAGGCCTATGCCGCCGCAAACCGCATCCCGCGGGCCTACGGCAGCTACCAGGAGCTGATCGAGGACCCGGAGATCGACGCCGTCTACAACCCCCTGCCCAACACCCTGCACGCCGAATGGACCCTTCGCGCCGCCCGGGCCGGCAAGCACGTCATGTGCGAAAAGCCGCTGGTGACCACCCTGGAGGAACTGCAGGCAGTGGAAGCGGCCGCCAGGGACTACGGGGTCACGATCTTCGAGGCGTTTTCCTTCCTCCATCATCCCCAGATTCAAACCATCCAGCGGATCATGGCCGAGGGACGCCTGGGCGAGGTGGAGCTGGTGACCTGCTGGGACGCCTTCTGCCTGCCCCCGGAAGATCGCAGCAACATCCGTTTGCAGCCGGAGCTGGCCGGCGGGGGATTGTGGGACGTGGGCGTCTACCCCAACGCCTTCGCCATCGCCCTGGCGGGCGGGGCGCCCCCCAGCGAGGTCTGGGCCCAGCAGACGCTCGGGCCTACCGGCGTGGACCTCACCCTGATCGCCCAGATGCGGTTCCCCAACAGGATGGTGGCGCAAATTTCCTGCGGCATGCAGTCGCCGCCTCGGCGCGGCGCCCAGATCGTCGGCACCCGGGGGATGCTGACCGTCATGGACCACCTGTCGGGGGCGGACTGGCCGGGCGATCCCCCCAAGGAAGGGCGCTTGACCTTCACCGGCACCGACCGCGGCCAGGAAACGATCCGGATTCCGGCCGTGGATTCCTACGAGGCGGAAGTCAAGGCCATGGAGGCCTGTATCCTGGACGGCGCCGCCCCGGTGGTTCCGCTGGATCTCAGCCGCGCTTTCCTCCGGAGCGTGCTGGCTCTGTATCAGTCTGCCCGCACGGGAAAACCGGTTGCCCTGAGTTGACCCCTGAACCCGGGACGCGAGGTTCCCTTGCCTCATGAACGATACCCCTGCCGCAAGAACCGCCACCGTGGCCGCCGGAAAACTTCCGGACTGGACCTTGGCCAACCTCCCGGCTCCCCCGGCCATGGGGCTCCGTAGCTGGGTGGCCTTGATCGGCCCCGGCATGATGATGGCCGGGGTCGCCATCGGCGCCGGGGAGTGGCTCTTCGGTCCGGCCGTCGCCAGCCAGTACGGCGGCACCATCCTCTGGCTGGCCACCATCAGCATCCTGTGCCAGCTCGTCGTCAACCTGGAGGTGATGCGCTATGCCCTCTACTGCGGCGAGCCCGTCTACGTGGGTTTCCTGCGGACCCGGCCAGGCCCGAAAGTCTGGGCGGTCTGGTACCTTCTGATGGATGTCAGCAACGTCTGGCCCTTCATGGCGGCCACGGCGGCGGTGCCGCTGGCCGCGGCCCTTCTGGGCCACCTGCCGGGCGACGGGACCGTGCAGTTGCTGGGGACCTCCCTCTCCGAGGTGCGGCTGGTCAAGGTGCTCGGCTACGCCGTTTTCCTGCTGGCCTTTCTCCCCCTGATCTTCGGCGGCACCATCTACCGCAGCATGGAGCGCCTGATGTCCCTCAAGGTGATCGTGGCGCTGAGCTTCCTTTGCATCCTGTCCGTCTTCACCGTCTCCTATGCCAGCCTGCAGGAGGTGGTGACCGGCTTCTTCCGGTTCGGAGCCTTGCCGCTGCGGGCCGACACCATCATCGCAGGACCCCATTTCGAGCTGAGCGAGTCCCGAGGCGGCCATCGCTACACCATCAAGGGAACCGTCGAGCCCGGCCAGACGCTGATCACCGAGTTCGTGGCCGCCCGCGGCCCCGAGCCGGAGCGATTCGGGATGCATGCCGCCGTGCCGGCCGACCTGGCGGCGGTGCGTCAGGATCTGGTCGACCGCGCCGACTCGCTCGCCCGCGAGGGCCGCTTCTTCGTGGAGGACACCCAGGACGGCGTGCGGCTGCGGCTGGCCGGGCAGGTCCTGGCCGATCAGACCTGGAAGCTGGACCGGATCGAGGTCTCGGAGGGCGGACAGACGCAATCCTATGATCGCCTGGAAGATCTTCCTTCTGCGGCGGCCGGACGGGCCCAGTCGCTGTTCGCCTACCAGGGGGTGGAGAGAGTGGGCATGCTCGGCTACCTGTGGGAACACGGCCGCCTGCCCGACCTCAACTGGGCCATTCTGGCCGCCTTCGCCGCCATTGCCGGCATCGGGGGCACGGGCAACGCTCTCTGTTCCAACTACGCCCGCGACAAGGGGTGGGGGATGGGCAAGCTGGTGGGGGCCATCCCCAGCGCCGTGGGCGGCAGCTCGGTGACGCTCCTCCACATCGGGAAGACCTTTCCCATGGACGAGGCCAACCTGGGGCGCTGGCGCGGCTGGATGCGCTACGTCCAGCGAGACCAACTGGTGGTGTGGACCTTCTGCTGCTTCCTGGGGATGGCCCTGCCCTGCCTGGTCTCTCTGGAATTCCTTCGGAACGTGCCGGTGGAGGGGCACCGCGTCGCCGCCATGATCGCCGACGGCGCCGCCCGCAGGTACCCCGATCTGCAGTGGCTGCTCTGGCCCGCCACTCTGCTGTGCGGATTCCTGATTCTGGCGCCGGGCCAGATCTTCTCCGGAGAGGCCATTGCCCGCCGCTGGACCGACGTGGTCTGGTCGAGCAGCCGGCGGGCCCAACGCCTGCGCGGCCCCCAGGTGCGCTACGTCTACTACACCATCCTGGGCGTGTATGCCGTCTGGGGCCTGGTCTGGCTGTCCCTGTTCGAGCCCCTCACCCTGGCCATCATCGGCGCGGTGCTGGGGAACGTGGCGCTGGGGTCGACGGCGCTGCACACCCTCTACGTCAACCGCACCCTGCTGCCGGCCCGCATCCGGCCGCCCTGGTTCATGCAGGTAGGCCTCCTGATCTGCGGCGCCTTCTTCCTGGGGATCTCGGTCATCGTGTGGGCCTATCTGTAGGTCTCCGGCAGGCGCCTCATGCTGCCGGGGACGTCCCCGTGCGATGGGAAGCCAAAACAGGAGGAACCACGCCCATGTCCCTTCCTCGAATCCTTCTGCTGTTCGCCGTTTTGGTCCTGACCCTTTGGGGCTCCGCCGCAAAACCACGGCTCCGCGCGGACGCAGGCGCCGGGCCGGCGCAACTCTCCGACGAACACATCGCCGCCGCCGGCCGGGACCGCCGCATCATCATCAACTTCGACACCATCTCCGGCGACCGCCGTTTTGGAGGACGGGACCCGGCCGAGCTGGTGAAGTGGAAATTCCACGTCATCGACGCCGCCGATGTTCAGATCGACAGCGTCTGGTGGTGCTGGGGGGAAGGCAACGTGTCACCCTGGCCCAGCCGGATCATGCCGCTCTACGACAGCGAGGGCTACCGCCAGTGGAAGGAGCAGGGCATCGACATCGCCGCCATCTTTGCCGAGGAGTCCAGGAAACGGGGAATCGAGGCCTTCTACAACTTCCGCATCAACGGCTCCGACAACGACCTGGGGCCCTTTCGCAAGGTCCCCATGAAGCTGAAGCACCCGGAGTGGCTGATCCACACCTGGCCCGGTCCGGTCGGCCTGTGGAACTACGCCATTCCCGAAGTGCGCCGCTACAAGCTGAGCATCTTGAGGGAAATCGCCGAGCGGTTCGACTACGACGGCATCTCGCTGGACTTCGCCAGGGTGTGCCCCGTGCTGCCCCCCGGCAAGGCCTGGGCCAACCGGGACAAGATGACCGACTTCATGAGGGAGTTCCGAGCCATCACCCAGGAAGTGGCCCGGAAACGGGGCCGGCCTCTGCTCATCGGAGCTCGAATCCCCGAAAACCTGGAAGGCTGCCGCTTCGACGGTCTGGATATCGAGACCTGGGTCCGCGAGGGGCTGGTGGACGTGCTGGCGCTGGGCATCCGCAGCTTCGACGTGGACATCGCCGCCTTCCGCCGCATCACTACCGGCACCCACGTCAAGCTCTATCCCAGCGTGGACGACCACCACGCCTCCGACGGCTACGCCACCCCTCCCATCGACATCTATCGCGGCGTGGCCGCCAACTGGTGGCGCCAGGGCGCGGACGGCATCCAGACCTTCAACTTCAACCACGCCCCCGATTTCCCCTTCCGCGGGGTTTGGGAAACCCACCTGAAGGCCTACCGGGAAATCGGCAGCCCCCGGACGCTGCGCCGCAAGAACAAGCGGTTCGTGGTGCAGCGGCGCGGCGGCGGGCACGGTCCCACGGTCATCCCCAACCCCCAGGACTGGACCACGCCTCGCTGGATGTACTTCAACACCAACATGCTGGCGCCGCTGCCGGCCCCGCTGGCCAACGACGGCAAGGCCGACAGCCTCTTCACCGTCGCCGTGGCTGACGACCTGGGAGCCGAGCGCGAGCACCTGGAACGGCTCTCGCTGCGTCTGCTGCTATCCGATCCCTCGGCCAAGGGTCTGCCCCGGGAAAAGCGCCTCCAGGAAGTCACCGTGGCCACCATCGGCCATCCCGACAGCCGCCTGGCGAACGTCCCTGCCGCCAGGGGAATCGAGAACCGGGTCGAAGCCCGATTGAACAACGCCCACCTGGGCAAGCCCACCCCCGAGGACGGCTGGCTGGTCTTCGACCGGCTGTCGCCCGACCTGTTCGCCCCCGGCCCCAACCTGGTCGGCCTCCGCCTCACCCGGCCCCGCCCGAAGGCGGCCGAACCCATCCTGATCGAGAAACTGGAGGTGGAGGTCCGCTACCGCCGGCCCTGAGCGGGCCTGGGACGTTTCGGTCCCATTGCGGCCGATCGGGGCGGTCAGCCGAAGAGGCGAAGCCCGACGGAGATCAGCACGCCGTTGGTCTTGTACCTGTAGTCGAGACGCACATCGGGCCCATGGACAACCCAGTCGGTGAGCGAACGGAAGTAGCGGACTCGGAAGTCGACCGGCCACTTCAGGCGCAGCGTGGTTCCGGCACCGACTCCCCACGACCACCGGCCCAGGCGCTCGCGGTCTTCGCCGGCCACTCCGGTCTCGGGATTGGTTCCTCCGGTCGCGAACTCCGTCCGGCTTCGACGGACCCCGCCCAGGGCATAGACCTCGGCGAGACCGGCTGCGACTTCCCGCCCCAAGATGACGTTGCCGCCCGCCCCCGCCAGGTCGCTGTAATCCCACCGGCCGGGCCAGACGTCGTGGACGTTCCCGTTCGGGGTCGGGAGAATCCTGCCCTCGATCTGTCGCCGGCCGGAGACGACGCCCTCCACCTCGCCCCCCATGAACCAGCTCGGAAGCAGGCTCAGGTGCAGCCCGGCCGCCATGTTGCCGAGCAGCGCAGGGCCCGACGAGGATGACGTGCTGGAACTCGATCCGCCCTGGATGGTTACTTTCTTGGTATGCTCGACCGTAATCCCGCCCAACTCGGGAGCGACCCGCAGGTAGAAGCGAGCCTGTGCGCCGGCGGCGCCCGCCTGAACATGCAGGCCGGCTACCAACAGCAGGCCAACCAACGTCCATGGGCCACGCTCGTGAGTTTTCAAGGGGGCTCCTGTTCCTATGGATCCAAACACCGATCGAACAGGCGCGAGGAGATCTCATGCAAGTGCGGCCGTCAACCGGGTGCCCGGCGGGTAATGGCCTCCGGAAGACCTTCCAGCAATCCCTCCAGCTTGGCCTGACCGGATCTACTGCCGTTGCGCCGCGCTTTTCCTCTCACTGGCCTTCAACAGTACGGCCGGCAGCCGCTTCAGTTTCTCGTTGCGTGGGTCTACCTCGAATCCGCCGGATTCCAAGGCGGTAACGCCAAGCAGCGGTTCAGACCCTTTTTTAGCCGGCGGCCCGGCCGGCGATCGCCTCCCGCAGGCCTTCCAGCAGGCCCTCCAGCTTGGCCTGACCGTATTCAAGCCGCCCGACCCGGTCGTCCAACTGCTTGATGTCGGCCCGCAGCCGTTCCTCGACCTCCGCCGTATTGCCCCGCAGGCCTTCCTCGACCTTGGCCACGTCGGCCCGCAAGCGCTCCTCAACCGATATCAGTTCGATTCGCAGCCGTCCCTCGATCGTCACCGTATCAGCCCGGAGCCGCTCCTCGACCTTGACCATGTCGGCCCGCAGCCAGGCGAACAGGCCGGTGGATAGCAGCCCCAGGCCAATCCCCACCGACAGGATGGCAATGATTTCCGCACTCATGCTCCCTCCAATGATTCCACTTTCTTCTCTCACACACCCAACCGCAGACCGCCGGGGAGGGAGGGTCCCGTAGGCGGCGGCCGGTGCACGTTTCTCGCCTTGGACAGGCGACATCGGTTCTCTGAATCCGGCAAAGGGTTCTCGGGGAGGGAGTTGACCCGCGTTCCAGGGGGAGAAGCGATACTGCGCATTATACCACCAAGCCGGGGCAGTCCGAAGGCTTTGAATCCGAGGAAAATCCCCGCCCCGTGGACATTCTGCTAGAATACGCCTCCGGTAATTTCCATGAGCGATACGTCAACGCTATTTGCGATAGACGGCCGCAAGGGCATTGTCTTTGGGGCGGCCGGCGGCATCGGGGAGGTGCTGTGCGATCAGATCGCCCGCCGGGGCGCCGAGCTGGCCCTGTGCGACCTTCGGGAAGCCGCGGCAGAGGAGGGCGCCGGGAGAATCCGGGAGATGGGAGGACGGGCCATCGGGGTGGGGTGCGACGTCGATCGGGAGGCGGAGGTGGACCGGGCGGTGGAGCAGGCGGTGGAGTTTCTGGGCAGCCTGGACTTTGCCGTCAACCTGACGGTCAGGCAGCAACTGAATCCCATCGTGCGCATGACCCAACAGCAGTTCGACCAGTCCATTCACACCAGCCTGGGGGGGAGCTTCCTGGTGTCTCGGGCCGTGGGGAGAGTGTTGCTCGATCAGGGGCGCGGCGGCAGCCTGGTGCATTTCAGCAGCATCGCTTCCTCGGCAGCCTTCGGGCGGGGCACGGGAGCCTACGCCGCCTCCAAGGCGGGCGTCAACGCCCTGGTGCGGGAGTTGGCGGTGGAATGGGCGCCCTTCGGGGTTCGGGTCAACGCCATCGCTCCCTGCCAGGTGCGCACCCCGATGCTGGACTCGGTGCTGGAGAACCCCGCGCTCGAAGACCGCGAGGCCCTGCTGGAGAAGATCCTGTCCCGGATTCCGGCCGGGCGCCTGGCGGAGCCCGCCGACCTGGTGGGACCCTGCCTGTTTCTGATCTCGCAGGCCTCGGCGATGGTGACGGGGCACGTGCTTTTTGTGGACGGGGGGTTCATGACGCAATGACTCGATCTGGCAACCGGGAAATTCGGACGGCGCCGAAGCTGGACAACTCCGACCAGCTCCGGCTCTATGAGCGCATGGTGTTGATCCGCCGCTTCGAGCTGCGGGTGCAGCGCCTCTACCGCGAGGGGAAGATTCCCGGCTTCATTCACCTCTACGTGGGCGAGGAAGCCACGGCCGTGGGTGTGTGCGCTCACCTGAGTGATCAGGACGTGATCACCAGCACCCATCGCGGGCACGGCCATGCGCTGGCCAAGGGCCTGTCGCCCCGGAAGGCGCTGGCCGAGCTGGCCGGCCGGTCCACGGGATGCAACGGCGGCCGCGGGGGCAGCATGCACCTGTATGACGCCGAGACCGGCCTGTTGGGGACCAACGGCCTGGTCGGAGCCGGAATTCCGGCGGCGGTGGGCGCGGCGCTGGCGGAAAAGGCGCGCGGCAGCGGCGCCATTGCGGTGGCCTTCTTCGGGGACGGAGCCGTCAGCCACGGCGCCTTTCACGAGTCTCTCAACCTGGCCGCCACCCTGTCGGCCCCGGTGGTGTTCGTCTGCGAGAACAATCTCTACGCCACCAGCACGCCCTTGACCACCTCCACCCGCAACACCCGCATCGCCAGCCGCGCCTCCGCCTACGGCATCCCCGGGGAATCGGTGGACGGCAACGACGTGCTGGCCGTCCACCGGGTCATGGGGAAGGCGGCGGCGCGGGCCCGGGAAGGGCAGGGACCCACGCTGATCGAAGCCCGCACCTACCGCACGGTGGGGCATCACGAGGGCGAACCCCTGGCGGGCACCTACCGGTCCCAGCAGGAGATCGACCGGTGGAAGCGCAAGTGCCCGATTCGGCGGCTGGGGCGGCGGCTGACCCTGGGGGGGCGACTGACCCGGGACGGCGCGGCCACCAGAAGGGAGCTGGACGCCCTGGAGGCCCGCATCGAAGCGCGGATCGACGAGGCCGAGAGGTTCGCGCTGGATTCGCCCCTGCCCGCAGAAGCCACGGTCCACGATTTCGTCTGGGGACCTCTGATCCGGACGCCGGAGGGGCAAGCCTCCCGCCCCGAAACCCGCAGGCAGGGTTGGCTGGAGGCCACCCGGGACGCCATCGCCTCCGAGATGAGGCGCAACCCCAACCTCATCTACTTCGGCGAAGGCATCGGCCAGCGCGGCGGCAGCTTCGCCCACACCAAGGGGATGTGGGAGGAGTTCGGCGGCGATCGCATGATCGATACTCCCATCTGCGAGTTGGGCTTTACCGGGGCCGCCTTCGGGGCTGCCGCCCGGGGCTGCCGCGCCGTCAGCGACCTGATGTTCAGCGACTTCATGTTCGAGGCGGCTTCCCAGATCATTCAACAGGCCGCCAAGCTGCGCTACATGAGCAACGGCCAGTTCAGCGTGCCGCTCCTGATTCGGGCTCCCATGGGGGTCATCAAGAGCGCCGGCCCCCACCACAGCGGCGCCTACTACCCCATCTGGGCCCACTGCCCCGGCCTGATGGTGGCGGTTCCCTCCAACGCGGCCGATGCCAAGGGGCTGTTCACCGCCGCCCTGCGCACCGATGATCCGGTCATCATCATGGAGCCCAAGGTGCTGCTGTCCAGCGAGGACCAGGTGCCGGAGGGCGAATGGGTGGTCCCCTTCGGTCAGGCGGCCGTGGCGCGACCGGGGAACGACCTGACGCTGGCGACCTGCGGGGCGCTGGTGCATCGCTGCCTGGAGGCGGCCGGCCAACTGGAATCCCAGGGGGTCGGTTGCGAGGTGATCGACCTGCGCACCATCGTTCCCCTGGACGTGGACACCCTGATCCGAAGCCTGGAGAAGACCCACCACCTGCTGGTGGTGGACGAGGCCTTCTCCATGTGCGGGCTGGGAGGAGAGATCGCGGCCGCGGTGATGGAGCACGGCTTCGACCTGCTGGATGCCCCGGTGGGCCGCCTGCATACCGAGCCGGTGGCCCATCCCTTCAGCCCTCCCCTGGAAGCGGCCATCTCCCTCACCGTGGACCGCATCCGCCGCGCCGCCGAGTCCGTGCTGGCCGGGGTGGCGCCGGCGCCCCGGCGCCTGGCAGGCAGCGCGGCAGCCTTGCCGGCTCCGGTTTCGCCGGCCTCGGCGGCGCCCGGCCCGGCCAGCACGCCGGCGGTTGCCTCGCCGGTCTCTCAGGAGCCTGAAGACTCTCTGCAGGAAACCCGGGAAGCGCCGCAACCGCCGCCGCTGGAAGGCGGCATCCCCGTCATCATGCCCCACCAGGATCTGACTATCACCAAGGCTACCGTCATGCGCTGGCTGGTGGAGACGGGAGATGCGCTGAAGAGCGGACAGGCCGTGGTCGAGGTGGAGACCGACAAGGCTCTCACCGAGATCGAGTCGCCGGCCGACGGCGTTCTGGCGCAGATCGTGGCCCCCGAGGGCACGGTGGTGAAGCTGGGGGAGCCGCTCGGCATCCTCAAGCCGCCGGCCTGACTCCTGAAGGCATTCGGCAACGGAGAGTGGAATGAGGCTCGGGGCCACCATCGAGGACTACCTGCGGTCCAAGGATCCCCGGGACTACGTGGAGGAGTGCCGCAAGCAGGGGTACCGGGCCGTGAGCTGGCCCGAAGCCTTCGCGGGCGCCGGGGAGGAGCTTGCCGGGATCAAGCGGACCTTTGCCGCGGCCGACATCGTGGTGGCCGAGGTGGCCGCCTGGGTCAACCCGCTGGATCCCGACGCTGGGAAACGGCAGGCGAACCTGAAGAAAATCGCCGAGACCCTGGCCGTTGCCGACGAGCTGGAAGCGGTCTGCTGCGCCACCGTGGCCGGCTCCTTCGACCCCAGCGGCTCGCCCTTCGCCCACGTGGGCCACCATCCCGACAACTTCGGGGAGAAGGCTTTCGAGGCGGTGGTGGAGTGGGTGAGGCGGGTCCTGGACGAGGTCAAGCCCCGCCGCACCCGCTTGACGCTGGAGATGTCTCCCTGGACCCTGCTGGACGGGCCGGAGGCGTACCTCCGGATTCTGAAGGCGGTGGACCGGCCGGGGCTGGCCGTGCACCTGGACCCGGCCAACGCCATCCGGGATCCCCACGACTTCTATTCCAGCGGGCAGGTGATCCACCGCTGCTTCGACCTGCTGGGACCCTGGATCCGCTCCTGCCACGCCAAGGACATCCACCACGCCCTGGATTCCAGGACGGTGGCCATCCGGGAGGTGCTGCCGGGGCGGGGCGTGCTCGACTACGACGCCTACCTGCGCCGCATCGAAAGGCTCTCTCCGGAGACGCCCCTGATCATCGAGCACCTGGCCACCGAGCCGGAATACGCCGAGGCTGCCGGTTTCATCGGCCGGGTGGCTGAACGGGCCGGCGTCGGCCTGTAGCTCCGGACCGCTTCGGCGGAGCCGCGGGCGACTCCGAGTTCAACCGCTCAAGGAGGACCCATGGGCAGCAGACTTGCCGGTAAAGTGGCCCTGATCACGGGCGCCAGCAAGGGCATCGGGCAGGGACTGGCCATCGGGCTGGGGGCCGCGGGCGCCCGGGTGGCGGTCAACTTCAAGACCGATCCCAAGGGGGCGGAACAGACCGCCCGGCAGGTGTCGGAGGCCGGCGGCGAGGCCGAACTCTTCCAGGCCGACATCGGCTCCAGGTCGGACTTCGAAGCCATGGTGGAGGCCGTCTGCCGGCGGTTCGGCCGCCTGGACGTCCTCGTCAACAACGCCGCCCGCACCCGCTTCGGCCCTTTCTTCGAAGTGACCGAGGAGGACTTCGAGGACGTGGTCTCGACCATCCTGAGAGGACCCTTCTTCGGCTCCATGGCCGCGGCCCGCAGGATGATTCAGGAGGGCGGCGGGTCCATCATCAACATCAGCTCCATCGCCGTCAGGCAGATCATCCCCTTCCATTCCAGCTACACCATGGCCAAGGCGGGCCTGGAAGCCCTGACCCGGCAACTGGCCCTGGAACTGGCGCCGCGGGTCCGGGTCAACTGCGTGGCCCCGGCCGCCACCAGCAACGACCGCAATCGCGCCTACGACCCCGATTTCGACCCCAAGTGGGCCGCCGTCACCCCCGCCGGCAGAGTCGGGCAGGTGGAGGACTACGTGGGGCCCTGTGTCTTCCTGGCCAGCGACGAAGCCGCCTATGTCACCGGCCAGATCCTGACGGTGGACGGCGGCTGGACGCTGCGGGGCTGCACTCCCGACATGTCGGATTTCGACTTCTTCGACGACCGGCGCCGGGGCTGAGCCGGCGAACCTGCCGCCCGGCCGCCAGGCAAACCGGAACCCACCACCATGCCCTCCCCCATTCTGCTGATCGACTACAACTTCGACTGGGTGCTGCGGGAGGGCTATCTCAATCCCCGGCCCCACAGGGGCTTTCTCAGCCTGGAGGAGGTGGTCTCGGTCTGCGGCGAGCTGGGCGCCGAAGGGCTGGAGCTCATGCACCCCTACTGGGAGGACCGCACGGCCCGGCAGCTCGAACGGATGGCCGCCGAGTCCGGCCTGCCGCTGGTCTGCCATATCTTCCATTCGGACCTGGTCGTTCCGCCGCGCTCCGGCCGGGAGGCGGTGGAACGCACCTTCAGGCTGCTGGACCGGACGGCCGAGATGGGCGCCCGGCTGGCCATGATCGTGCCGGGAACGGTCAAGCCGGAGGTTCCTCTCTCCGAGCAGCGATCCTGGCTGGTGGAGGGCCTGGCGGCCAGTGCGGAGCATGCGCAATCCAACGGGATTACCCTGGTGGCCGAGAATATCGACTATCCGCCGGTGCAGCCCCTCATGGGGCGGGGGGCGGACTGCGCCGCCATCGCCCGCCAGGTCGATTCCCCCGCCTTCCGCCTGATCTTCGACACCGCGGCGCCCCTCTTCGTCCACGAAGCGCCCCGCCAGGCTCTGGCCGAAATGGCTCCCTACCTGGCCCACGTTCATCTGAAGAACGCCCGCCCGCTGGAACCCGGAGAGCCGGCCGGCCGCTTTCTGGACTCCACCCGGGGACGCCGATTCCAGGGGACCTCTCTGCGCGAAGGCGTCGTGGATCTGGAGCCCCTGCTGGCCGAGCTCCAACACCTGGGTTACGACGGCTGCCTGTCCATCGAGTACCAGGGAGAAGCCGACCCCCGCGAGGTCCTGCGCCAGGACATCGCCTGGCTGCGGCGCCTGCTCGGGTAGGATCTCCCCCCCGGGAGCGCGGGCGTCCCGCCCGCATGCACTGCCGTTGCGTTTCGCTCAGTTCCCCTGCGATGTAGCACCCGCCAACTCCGCCGGCAGGAACGGCCCGTGCCCGGCCGAAGCAGAGTCGTGGCGGGTTTGCCGGTCGGCCCGGGTGGAGGAGATGGGCGAGGTTGTGCCGAGACATTTGCGGGCGGGACGCCCGCGCTCCCGGGGGTGTCGTCCCGAAGTTACGGTGGGGGGAGGAAGCCGCTTCCGCCGCCGGTGGGGATCACACGGCGGTGTCCGTCTCCACCCTTGCGATCAGCGTTTTCAGCTTGGCGACATTGATGTGCATGGCCTCGATCAGCGATCCGCTGGGCGGCCTGAAGTGGGTGGCCACGGCCAGAACCGCATCCGAGCGGTGTTCGCGCAGGGTGCGCAGGAGGGTGAGGTAGTCCACCTGGCCGTCTCCCAGGGCGCGCCAGCCGAAGTCGGCCCCGGGCCCGTCCAGGATCTGGACGTCCTTCATGTGGAGGCTGTGCAGGTGGGGCTTCAGGTTGAGGAAGCCGGCGGTGGCCTGGTCCCGCTCGGCGGAAAGCAGGGCGTCGGCGGGCGACCACTGGACCTTGAGCCTCCTGGAACCCAGGCGCTCGGCCAGCCGGCGGAAGTTGCCGGTCGAGCTGACGTAGTTGAAGGGACGCATGCCCAGCACCAGGTCGACGTCGAACTTCTCGGCCTGTTCCAGCATCAGGGAGAAGGCCTTGACCAGCTTCTCCATGTCCATTTCTGCGATGATGCCGCCCCGGGTCGCCCAGCGCATGGGCCAGGTGGGTCCACCGTAGCCGCGCTCCCCCGGCCAGACGAAGCTGTAGGAGAGCACCGAGGGGGCGCCCAGCCGGGCGGCGATCTGCATGGACCGAACCACGGCCTTGAATTCCTTGAGAAAGTCGGGATGCCAGGTCATGGTCTTGAGGTCCAGGTCCAGCAGGGGCAGGTTGTGGAAGGGAATCCAGGCGCTGAGCATGAGCAGCTTGCGCCCATAGTGGGCCATGATTTCGCCCAGGCGGTCCACTTCGGCGTCGCTCATCTCGGGAATCGGCCTCATTCCCGGGACGGATTGGAACCAGACCTGCTCGATCCCGATGTCCCTGGCCACCTCCAGCTCCTGCTCCAGGGTCAGCTCGTCCGCGTCCCGCAACTCATCGATCCACATGGCCAGCTTGAACCGGTAGCCAGATGTCCGGTCGCCGGAGGAGGTCCGAGGCGCCGCCGAGCCCGCCTTCGCCAAGAGCGTCGATGCCAGTCCGGCCTGAAGTGCCCCGCCCACAAATCGTCTGCGATCGTGAATCATGTCGGTTCCTGGTTTGTCAGTGGTCCCTCTTCGATGGTTTTCGTGCTCGAACCTCTCCAGAATTGCAGGACGAGGCCAATAGGCTCTTTCTTCCGGCACAGGTTTCGTTCTAAGATCATTTCACTCAAAGTTGAGTGAAATGTCCAGAGTGGCTCCAGGCCACGGCTACCCCGGTTCGTGTCGCCGATCGGTGGGAGAAACCGGGAATGAGCCTGGGGCGGAACCTGAGGAGAGGATGCCAATGAACAATCGTATCGCCGCCCTGATCGCCTTGGGGGCAATCATGATCATCTCTATCGGGTCGCTCGGCTGCAGCCACGGGACTGAAGACAGGCACCATGGTTCCGGCCACGGCCAAGAGGAAGAGGGTCACGCGGGCCCTGCAGCCTGGAGCTATACCGGGCCCAACGGTCCCGAAAACTGGGGCTCGCTGTCACCCGACAATGCCGCCTGCAGCGACGGGCGCATGCAATCCCCGATCGATGTCGTGGATGCCTTTCCCGCCAAGGGGCCGGACCTGGCATTCGACTACAAGCCCTCGCCGCTGAAGATCGTCAACAACGGCCACACCGTCCAGGCGAACTATGCACCCGGTAGTGTCCTGACGGTTGCGGGCAGGCCCTTCAATCTCCTGCAATTCCATTTCCATGCGCCGAGCGAGCACGCCATCGCCGGTTCGCGCACGCCGATGGAGGTGCATTTCGTGCATGCGGACGCGGAGGGAGCTCTGGCGGTGGTTGGCGTGATGATGCAGGCGGGAAGCCAAAACGAGCCGCTGGCTTCGGTGTTCGCCAACATGCCGGAAGAGGCCGGACCGGAGGTCGAGGTCGCCGACACGACCATCGACGCCTCGGCCATGCTCCCTTCCGAGGCGGGCGCCTACTCTCACTACAAGGGCTCGCTGACCACGCCGCCCTGCAGCGAAGGCGTGAACTGGTTCGTCATGGCCAAGGCGATCGAAGTGAGCGCGGAACAGATCGGCAAGTTCGAGGGGATCGCCTCACCGAGCGCCAGGCCGCTGCAGGGACTGAACGACCGTTTGCTGATCGGGTCTCCTTGACCGCTCGCTGTCTCAAAGGCTGTCGGCGCCGTCGGTCAGCCAGTCCAGGGTGAAGCGGGCCAGGAGCATCCTGGCGTGCCATTCGGATTCGTACAGGCACAGCACCGTCATGTCGGGGGCGATGGCCAGGTCCGAGTAGCCGGAATACTCCTGGTGGAGAAGTTTGGCCACCGGCCAGGTCCGGCACTCGTCGTAGCTCATCCGAACCGTCAGTAGCGCTCGTTCGGTCTGGCTCGACGGGTGGACAAGGAGGACCCGGTTTCTGCCGTGCTCGTCGGCAGTGGTGAAGCGAACCAGGCTGCCCTGCACCGAGGGTTCGGGCATCCCCGGGTCGAAGTTGACCTCCGACCAGGTCTCTCCGTCGTCGTCGCTCCACGCGTAGGCGCGCAGGAGCTTGTCCTGCCGGCTGCGCATGTTCATGTAGATGCGCCCGTCCACCGTTTCCACCGACATCGACTCGTCCGACAGGTCGATGTCCAATGGTGGGCTGCGGCGCCAGGTCTCGCCGTGGTCGTCGCTGTAGATGGCAAAGGTGAACTGCACCTTGCCCCAGCCGGCCGGCCTCCAGGTTCTGGGTCCCGGAGACAGGTCTCCCCAGCTCGAGACCAGCAGCCGGCCGCTGGAAAGCTGGATGCCGTGCCCCGGACCCACGCCCAGATAGCTCCAGGAGGGATCGACCACCTGTTCGGAGATCTCTCGCGGTTCGCTCCAGGTCGCCCCTTCGTCGCTACTCTTCGACACGAACACCCGTTGGTTGTTCTTGCAGAAGACGAAGACCACCTCTCCCGTTTCCCGGTCCACCACGGGCACCGGCTGGTTCACCGACAGATCGCCGTCGTCGAAAAGAACCTGGAGCGGGCCCCAGGTGAGTCCCTGGTCGGTGCTGCGCTTCAGAACCAGGTCGATGTCGGCATCGTCGCGGCAACTGTCCCTGCGTCCCTCGGCGAATGCCAGAGTGGTCCCCCCGGGAGTCATCACCAACGCCGGAATGCGGAAGCAGTGGTATCCCGCTTCCCCCTTGGAAAAGACGGTGATCTTCTGAAGAGGCTCGGGCCGGCCGTCCCCGGGGGGGACGGATACCGTGCAAGCGGCGCCCCCAATTGCCAGGACGGCGAGAAGCAACAAGTGGATCAACCTGGTGGCTTTCATGACTAACTCCCGAGCCTTTGCAAAATGCGTCGGAAGGACACCCTCCGGGAGCGCGGGCGTCCCGCCCGCATCCTTATTCCTGCCAACAGCCCCCCATCCATGGCGCTCCCCTCCAAGGCGCAACGACGCCGCCTTCAAGGGGATCTGTTCCATTGGCCACATCTTGTGCGGGCGGGACGCCCGCGCTCCCGGAGGGCATTGACTCGTTCCCCCGCATGGAGTGTTTGTCATGGCGAAATCCAAAGGGACCCGCTACAGCGTGACGTTGTCACCGCCGATGGAGGCGGATCTGAACAGGCTAACCGAAGAACTCCACTTCACGAAATCCGAAGCCCTCAGGCGTTCCATTATGCTCTTCAAGCATGCCGTCGAAGCGGAAGAAGTGTCTCTCACCTATGCGGACAATACCAATCGAAAGGTCCTGGTGAAGTAAGGTGACAACGCCTGTCAACCCGCCAGGATGGATTCGGCGTAGAGCAGCTCGCCGGTGAGCCCGTCGTAGTACTGAAAGATCACCTGGGGACGGCGGTAGGCCACCCAGCGGTCGGTTCCTTTCTCGACCGGGTTGTTGAAGGCGTTGTTGACCTGCACCACGCAGTAGACCGGCCGGTTTCGCATCAGGAGCGGAGTGTCCGGCTGCATGAAGCTGGACCAGCGTATCTCCACCCGGCGTCCCTGGGAATCGTAGGGGCCGTTGGTGGGGCGCCCGCCCTCGCTGCTCAGCGGGTGGTTGCTCGAGTTGTGGGGCCCGGAAGCGAACTCCCAGACGCGGTCGGTGATCTTGATGGCGAAACTGTTGTGCAGGTCGCCCGTCAGCACGAAGACCGGCTTGCCCAGCGAGTCCCAGAACCGGATCAGGTCTTCCCGCTCCTCCAGGAACACGGTCCAGGCGTCGTCCTTGTTGGGGACGGGTTCCGGCCCGTAGGCCCCCACGTGAGGGATGGTGAAGTTGACCGACGAAACCACGAAGAACAGGTCGGCCCGGCTGGCTTTCATCTCCCGCTTCAACCAGTCCTTCTGAGGAACGCCGATCATGGACACGCCCTTCTTGCGGGGCTGGGTCATGTCGTGCATCATGCGATGGCTGCGGGTGTCCAGGAAGAAGAAGTCGGCATTGCTGACCGACTTGCGGAAGTGCGACACCCGCCCGATGGAGTAGGCGGCCTTGCCGTCGGCCCTGGCGGCCGGCCGGATCTTGAGCCGGTTGGCATCCAGCACCTCCACGATCCGGTAGACCCCGGCATTGGGATTGCCCCCCTCGGTGTCGCTGGGACCGTCCATGACGCCGGCATCGGGCGTGCCCCAGTGCACGTGCAGGGTGGCGGCCACCCGAGGATCCAACTGGCTGAAGTCGGCTTCGGGATCGGTCAGGATGGAGCTTCCGGCGGTGAAGGAGGCCCGTCCGAACAGGATGTCCCCGGAGGGATCCACCGGGTTGCTCCAGCCCAGGTAGTCGTACCAGGCCTTGAGGGCGATGTCGCGGAAGACGGGACGCCGGTTGCGCAGACCCACCTCTCCGGCCCCGTAGACGTCGTTGACGATCTCGTGGTCGTCGAAGGTGAAGTAGGAGGGAACCACCCGATGCCAGTCGCCCAGGTTCTCTCCCCGGTCCAGGTAGAGCTTGTAGTTCTCCCATACGCCCACGATGTTGGGCATCAGGTCCACCACCTCCGGCGTCTGGTCGGCGGGGAGGCCCACTTGCCGCAGCCAGTCCTGGGGCGGGTAGGCACGCTCCTCCTCGTAGAGCCAGTCCCCGTTGAGAATGGCGAAATCGATCCGAGCCCGGCTGTCGGGCCCCTGAAGCTGCTCGAGCATGGTGGCGAAGGCGGGCAGGCTCCAGCCGTAGGCCGCCGGACCGCCGGTATTCTGGTTGTTGCCGCAGGCGAACTCGAAGCGGAAGTTGAAGAGTCCTTCCGGATTGTATTGGGGATGGCGCGCGTCTTCGGCGCTGGGCAGGGTTTGGAAGCTTCCGCCCGGCCCAGAGATCTCCTCGGTCCCGTCCAGCCAGACCAGCCGGTAGTGGTATCGGGTCCCGGAATCCAGGCCCGCCAGGTGAACCCAGCCGGTGTTGTCCCGCTCGACCCGAGTCTCCACCGCCGGGGAGAGGGAGTCCAGGCGGTCGGCCCCGGCCCCGTACCTGACGGCGAATTTCCCGGACCGGGCCGTGCGGGCCCAGACGCCCATCCTTTGGGCCTCCACCCGGCCCAGCATGGGGCCGTGGGTGAAAGGGGCGCCATCATCGGTTCCGCGCGGGGGCTGGGTCTGACACCCCGGTCCGGCCAGAACGATCGCCAGGGGGACCAACCAGGCAAGAGATTTCATCGGATTTCCTCCAGAAGACTATCGAAGACTCAGTTCTCGACGGTTCGAATGCCCTCCATGTCCCAGGCGGTCAGGGAGTGAACCTGCGACTCGCCCCGGGCGGCGACCAGCGACACCCCCAGGCTGTCGCCGCGGGTCGGGTAGATCCGCTGGGTCAGGCACTGCCGTCCGTTGGCGAACACTTCCAGCATGGTGCGGTCCAGGAAGACTCGCAGCTTCAGGCGCTCCCCGGAACGAAGCTCGAAGGGGGCCGCCTGCACCGGCGCGTCCTGCGAGTCCGCATCCCGCCTCATGATGGGAAAGGGCCTCCAGACCCGTGGGTCCAGGCTGGAGCGGGTGGTGTCGATGAGCAGGGACCCGTCCCGGCGGTCGCAGAGTATCACCGTCTGCTCCTCGCCTCCCGGGCTGCAGCAGACCTTGAGTCCCAACGCGCCTTCCTCCGCCAGGCCGGCCTCCAGTCCCAGCTCCAGGCTGTCTCCCCTGAGCTCGTCAAGGGAGAGCTCCCGGCCGGGAGCAAGCTCCAGGTCCCGCCATTGGCTCCGGCGCCTGCGGAGGCTCTCCAGTTCTTGGGCCGGCTCGATCCGCAGGGAACCGTCCCGGTCCAGCGACAGCACCCGGGGCAGGGTCATCACTCCCAGGCCGCGCAGCGGTCTTTCCCGGCTCTGCTGGTCCAGGGCCCAGGCCCAGAAAACCCTCCGCCCCCGATCGTCCACCAGGCTCTCCGGAGCAAAGCAGGCGCCTCCAGGCCAGTTCATGCGGTGGTGCTCCTCCGGGAAGAAGGTCCCGTTTCGGTACTGGCCCAGGTAGCAGCGAGCGCCCCGGGGGTGGCTGATGCAGAGCAGGGCGTGCCGGTCGCCCAGCGGGAAGAAGTCGGGGCAGGCGCAGTCCTCTTCCTCCCCGGTCCAGCGGGGGTCGGGACGGTAGAAGGGCCGCAGGTACTCCCAACGGAGCAGGTCGGGCGAGGTGAACAGATAGGCCGTGTCCCAGCGGTCATCGGGCTTCACCTTTCCACCCAGAATGGCGTAGTAGCGATCTCCTTCCAGCCAGGCGTGAGGGTCGAACACGTTGTAGACCCCCCAGCCGGGATCTCCTTGCCTGGGCTCCGGAATCACCGGATTGCGCCGGCTCTTGCGCCAGCGGATCAGGTCGTCGTCGCCCGGGAACGCCAGGCAGGTCCCGGCGCCGACCCCGTGGTAGATGAGCACCGGCCGGCCCGCCTTGTCGAGGAAGGCCCCGCCGCTGAAGATGCCCACCTCCGGGTCACCCTCGGCCGGTTTCAGGGCCGGCGGATGGAGGGTCCAGTCCACCAGGTCGGGGCTGCTGGCGTGGCCCCAGCAGTGCCCGCCATGGGGCAGGCCGGGATCCTGATAGATGTAGAAGAGGTGGTAGCGCCCCCGCCAGAAAACGGCCCCGTTGGGATCGAAGGGCCGGCAATCCCCCTCCGGTGCGGTGAAGTGATAGCAGGGCGCTCGCGGGTCGGAAGCCATGCTCCAATATGCTATCTTTGTCCCCCGCTCGAACGCAACGGCCCCTGACCCGTCAACCGGGCGGAGCCGCCAATACAGGACAGCAAATGGGGAACGGGGAATGACGTCATGAAGATCGATCGCATCGATACGGCCTGCTACCGCTTTCCTCCCCACCGGCGGATCGTGGACGCCATCCAGGAAGTCGAGTGTCTGGAGGTCATTGCCGCCACCGTCCATACCGACACCGGGGAGGAGGGGTTCGGCTTTACCTACACCATCGGCCGCGGCGGAAGGGCCACCAAGGTGATGCTGGACACGGAAGTGGTTCCCCTGATCCTGGGGGAAGATCCCAGGGACACCCAGCGGCTCTGGGAGAAGCTGTGGTGGGGACTGCACTGGGTCGGCAGGCACGGGGTGACCCTGCTGGCCTCCTCGGCCATCGACATCGCCCTGTGGGACCTCAAGGCCCGCCAAGCCGGCCAGCCGCTCTTCCGCTTCCTGGGGGCGGCCCGCGACCGCACCCCCGTCTACAACACCGACTGCGGCTGGCTCAACCACGGCGTGGAGGAAATGGTCCGCGAGGCCGCCGGTTGCGTGGAGCGGGGAATTCCCGGAGTCAAGATCAAGGTGGGCAAGGAAAGCCGCCTGGAAGACCTGGCGCGCGTCCGGGCGGTGAGGAAGGCGGTGGGCGATGACGTCAAGCTCATGGTCGACGCCAACCTGCGCTGGAACGCGGCCGAAGCCATGGCCCGCTGCCGCCTCCTGGAAGATCTCGACCTCTTCTGGATGGAGGAGCCCCTGGGCGCCGACGACGTGCTGGGGCACGAGAAACTGAGCCGGCACACCTCCATCCCCATCGCGCTGGGCGAGAACCTCTTCAACCGGCACGTCTTCAGGGAGTACCTGGCGCGGGGAGCCGCCGCCATCCTGCAACCCGACGTCGGCCGGGTGGGCATCACCGAATGGCTGAGAATCGCCGCCCTGGCCCACGGCTTCAATGCCTCGGTGTCCCCCCACCTGATGATGGAGGTCCACGTCCACCTGGTGTGCGCCACCCCCAACGCCCTCTTCGTGGAGCAGGTCCCCATGCTGGAACGCTTCCTGCAGCACCCGCTCCAGATCGAAGCAGGCTACGCATTCCCCCCCGACCGTCCCGGCCACGGCGTGGCCTTCGACCAGGCCAAGGTCAGCCGCTACTGCCTGGAGAAGAGTTCCTGGCCGTGAAGGGGCACCCCAACCCGAAGCTGGATTCAACGCCTCGTCATCCGTGGCCGCCGCCGTGAGCTCGGACTCGGCAGCCTCGCCCTGGTCCCCCTGGCCGAGGCCCGGGAGATGGCCCTCGCCAACCGCAAGTTGGCCCGCCAGGGCGGGGACCCTCTGGCAGAGAAGCGACGGTCAGAGGGCATCCCTACCTTCGCCGAAGCTGCCTCGCTGGCTTGACCGAACATGTTACTGGCGGACCAGTCACTTATCGGGGCAGTTGGACCGGACCGAATGGCGACCACTGAGCGAGCCGGCCATTCCGGATTCCCCACAGGCGGCGGGACCTGCGGTCCCTGGGAGGGGAAATCGGTGCAGGAGGCGTTCCGGGGTATTCTGGCATGCCGGAGGCCTGGAAACGGCAGCCTACCCGGCAAAGCTCGCGGATACGGGGGGAAGGACACGGTCGAACACAACAGCCTCCTCGATGCGGTCGCGGGTATGGTCGACCAGGCGGAGGCGGAAATGGCGGCCTTGTCCGGGGCAGGAATGATCGACGATTTCCGCCTCTGGGGATCAAGGCGGTGTAGACAGACCAACGCGCCACTGACACAACCTCCTCCACCTCTCCAAGGCTGTGGAAGCAACAACGATGGTATGAGTCAGGATCGGATGAGTCAAGGCCCTGGTTCGGGACAAGTGGCTGAGTATTCAGATACTTATGGACTACAGGGGATGCCGGTGGACCGCATGGGCCGACCATGGAAACAGGCCCATACGGTCCACCGGCATCTTGCGACGGGCCGACCAGCGTCCCTTCCTTCGACCACCGGCCGCTCCGGTCGCCCCACGGGCTCCCTTCGCGGCCCCAGCGCCTCCATTCCTTCGTCTGGACATAGCGTGTTCCTCCCCTCCTGTCGCTTCTTATACAGGTTCTCAAATCACTGTCCAAAGAAATCGTGGGGCGGGGGATGAGTGAGCACCCAGCGGCGGGGAAACGGCAAATGTTAACTCGTCGAACCTGTAAGCGGCGCGGCCTCATCGACAACCTTGATCAATGACTCCGCAGGGATGCCGAGCCCCTTGTGCAAACGCCAAATCATCTTGAGGCTCAGAGGCCGCTTGCGGTTCAACACCTCGTACACCCGGTTGCGACTGCCGATATACGTAACCAGATCTTTCGGTGCGAGCCCTTTCTGCTCCATGTGGTAGTGGATGGCATTAATCGGATCGGGCAGATCGAGAGGGTAATTCCGCGTCTCCCAGGATTCGACCAGTGTAACCAGAACATCTAGGCGGTCGCCTTCGGGCGTATTGCGCCTAGCGGTCATCAAGCCCTCAATTTCCCTAAGCGTGCGGCGGTAATCCCGTTCGGTCTTTATCGGTACGATTTCCATGGCTCGGCCCTCAAATCGTTTGCGCGTCAATGGCGTCGTACATTCGGTGCGTTCCGATGAATCGAATGTAGACGACTCGGTAGGGGTAGTTGATCCACACCACGATTCGATACTTGTTGCCGGCGATGTTGAACACCGCCCTCCCGTCCTTAAGGATGCTGACGCTGCGAACATCCCGTTTGACATCGGCCGGGCTCGCCCAATCCGCAGCTTTCACCTGTCTAAACCAAGCCATCACCGGCTCACGGGCATTCGCATGAATCGGCGTGGATTCAAAGAAGGCTTTCAGCGTAGCTAGGGCAATGACTCGCATACCGAGCAGGTGTATAGTCCCATATTGGGACTATATTTGCAATACTTGCGTCGCGTCGATCAGTAGCGTCCGGTACGTCGCGCAGGCGGTTTCGGGCGCAGCATCAACGTTCAGCAGTGCCGGTGCCGATCCGTCCGTTCACTGCCACGGCGATCCCCCGACATCCGATTCAGAGCCTTCGACTAATTGGGGGAACAGATACAGGACATAGTATTTACCTATGGCCCTGGAAGGATCGACGATTTCCGCCTCGCGGGGTCAAGGACGTGGCGTCGTAGAGGTGGCCCACGCAGGTGGCTCACCAGGTGGCGCACGCTTTTGACCACCATGATGCTTCTCTCTCAGAGGGCGCGTCCTCGCTGCTGTGGTCGGGGCCTTGCCTGGAAAGGCTTATTGGAAGGGGGTCGGCACGGATTCCCCACGTCGGCCGCGACAACCGTGGCGGGGCAGCGCCCGGCGTGACCCCGCCTCGGCCGGTGCGCCGCACCGGGAGGTGGAGGAAGTGGAGGGAGCGACACCGGGTTTTTCGGCGCTGGTGCGCCACCGGGCAGGGGGAGATGTTGTCGCTCTCCCCTTGGGGAAACAGGGATAGTTTGGTCGATCTCCCAACCAAACTCTGAGTCTCTATTGCCATGCTCGGAGAACTTGATAGAGTTTCCCATATGGTCTCGATGCCACACGAGTCCTGTATCAGCCTGTTTCCATTGCTGTTGACATTCACAAGTGGCTGATTTCCCAGGGGGGAGATTAAATGATCAGGAAAATGAGATTCGGTCTTGAGAAGGGTATCTGAATGAGAATATTGGATCCCCCGGGTAGTTACTGATGGCGAAGTCTCCCTTCCCAATGATGTCCATCCCAATTATCGAACGCGAGAGTGGAATTCGGCGGGCTTCTCCTCCTCGGCCCGCAGGCACCTGCGGATGAGGAACGTCTCAGGCGGGATCTTGGCCTCGAACACGGCCGACGCATAAGCGTCCCTGTACGAGGGGAAGAAGTCCACGATCTTGGGCTTTCGCGGTTGCCGGATCAGGACAAATTGCCTGTGGTGGTTCTGAGCAAACTCGGCTTGATGGTTTTCAAAAAACCTCATTAGCTTATCCACGGGTCTCCTCCTGGGGATAGTTAGTTTATTACAACTGAACGACTATGGCCGCGTAGGCAGCGATTCAGGAGCGCCCTCACCAAACGCACCACCCATTCAAAATGACTTTGAACACGCCCCATGTTCCCTGTGCTCTGATCAAGGGTAAAACACTGGCCTGCCGCCCCCTGCTGGTCTGGCTGGTTGCAGCTCTTCTTCTGCCGGCGCCGGGGCAAGCCCAGGACAGGGCGACTACCGGCAAGATCACCGGTCTGGTTTCAGATACCACCGGGGGTGTGCTGGCGGGCGCGGCGGTGAGGGCCGTGAACCTCGACAACGGGCTGGTCCGCACCGGCGTGTCCGGCGCCTCGGGGACCTACAGCCTGGTGCTGCTGCCTCCCGGCTCCTACCACGTCGCCGTCGAGCTGGCCGGCTTCGGCGCGGCGGAGCTCGAAGAGGTGACGCTTGCGGTCGGGGCCGTCCGCACCATCAACTTCACGCTGGCTCCGGCCGGCGTCGCCCAGACGGTCACCGTGACCGCCGAAACGTCGGTGGTCGAAACCACCACCGATACGTCCGACACGGCGCTCGACAGCCAGGCCATCTCCAACCTGCCGATCAACGGCCGGCGCTTCCACGATTTCGTCACCCTGACACCCACGGCCCAGGTCGAGCCTCAGCGCGGCCAGATCTCGCTGGCGGGGCAGCGCGGCATCAACGGGAACGTCAGCATCGACGGCGCCGACTACAACCAGCCCTTCTTCGGGGGCATCCGAGGCGGCGAGCGCTCCCGGTTCACCTTCACCATTCCGCAGGAGGCGGTCCAGGAGTTCCGGGTGGTCAAGGCCGGGTGCTCGCCCGAGTTCGGGCGGTCCAGCGGCGGGCTGGTCAACGCCATCACCAGGTCGGGGACCAACACTCCCAGGGGATCGGCGTTCTACCTTCTGCGGCCGGAGCGACTGGCGGCCCGCAACGCCTTCGGGCAGGACGCGGCCCCCACTCAGCACCAGTTGGGCGGTTCCCTGGGCGGAGCGCTGGCGCGAGACCGGACCTTCTTCTTCCTCGCCTACGAGCAGCAGGAGTTCAAGGCATCGCGGGAGGTGCGGTTCGCCCGGCTCGACCCCTTCACGCCGACCACCGCCAGCCGGGAAGGGTTCGACCACTACCGCGGCCTGGAGACGCCTTTCGAGGTCACCAACGACGCCAAGGCCTGGCTGGCTCGCCTCGACTTCAACCTGCCTGGAGACAACCGCTTCAACGTCCGCTACAACGGGAGTTCGAACCAGGCGCTCAACTCCGACGGCGTGGGCAACGTCATCACACCCACCACCCACCGCTCGCTGGAGACCAACGGAACCGAAGAGGACGCCACCCAGACGGTCGTCGGGCAGTTCACCAGCGTCACTTCGCCGAGCCTGCTCTTCGAGTTGCGCGGGCAGTACTCGCGGGAAGAACGGCCCCGTTCCGCAAACGCCCTCAAGCCGCTCGTCGATCTCTCGCTGGGTGAGTTCGGAACCCGCAGCTTCCGCCCGACCACCCAGTTCGACTGGCGGGCCCAGGCGGCCGGCAACCTGACCTGGATCGTCAACGGCCACCACCTGAAGGCGGGATTCGACTACAACCACGTCTTCATCGATCAGAAGTTCGGCTTCTTCCAGAACGGCGGCTACCTGGTCTTCGGGTCGGACGTGGAGACGACCCTGGACATCATCGGAGTCGGCGGGGCCGTTCCCGACCGTTTCGATTCGGCGTCGTCGATCTACCTGCAGCAGATCGGCAACCTCAAGGGGACTTTCGCAACCGACGAGATCGGCCTGTTCGTGCAGGACCGGTGGCGGGTGGCTCCCACCCTGACGGTCAACTTCGGGCTGCGCTGGGACGGCCAGTTCAACCCGACCCCGGATGCCGGAAACGAGTTCCTGCTCGACCAGTTGCGGGGCGTGACCTTCCCCAGCCGGCGCCGGGTGGACCCCACCGCCATCCCGAGCAGCACCAGCCAGTTCGGGCCGCGGGCCGGCCTGGCCTGGGACCCGGCCGGCAACGCCAGGACCGTGGTGCGCGGGTTCGCCGGCGTCTACTACGCGCGGACGCCGCTGCTGCTGCTGGCCGGCCCCATGAACAACTTCCGGGTGCCGCCGGGAGACCTGAGCGTCGCTCTGCCGTTCCCGGCGCCGGCCGGAAGCCCGCACGTAACGCTGTACGATCAGATGAAGCTCATCGGGATCGACCTGAACCGGCGGTCGCTCGACAATCTGCCGACGCTGGCTCCGGATCAGATCACGGCCATCGCCGAGGCCCTCGGAATCGAGCACAGCCCCTACACCGGAGCCCGGGTGGCCATGGTGGACTCGGGTCTCAGGAATCCGATGGCGCGCCAGTTCGGCGCCGGCCTGCAGCATGAGATCCGTCCCGGCTGGTCGCTGGGGGCCGACCTGCTGGTGGTCGACACCGCCCGCCTGGAGCGGAACCGGGACCTCAACGTGCCCTTGCCGTCGGTGCGGCCGGACGACCCGGCCGAGCGTGCGTTCTTCGGTCTGCGCAGCGGCGCCCGGCGTCCGGTTTCGGGGCTCGACAGCGTCACCGTGCGCGAGTCGACCGCGGAGGCGCTCTACCGGGCGCTGACGATCAGCACCGAGTTCCGTCGTTCCCGGGGACAGCTCAGCGCCCACTACGTGCTGTCGAAGAACCAGTCGAGCGACGACAACGAGCGGTCGGTAGGGGGGGTATCCTACGAGAACGGGTATGACCTGGCTTCAGAGTACGGCCCCAGCCTGCTCGACCGGCGCCACCAGTTCCACGCCCAGGGCGTCGTCATGCTGCCCGGAGCGGTCGACCTCTCGACCGGAATGCACCTTCTGTCGAGCGCTCCCTTCGATGCGCGCATGGGCGCCGATTCGAACCAGGACCGGGGCGGCCCCGACCGCCCCTACCGCTCACCGGGAGCGCCGTTTACCAGAAACGCCTTCCGGAACAGGCCCACCGCCGACCTGAACCTCCGGGTGCAAAAGCGGTTCCCGCTGGGGGAGACCCGGCAGGCGGTCCTCTCGCTGGAGTTCTTCAACCTCCTGAACCTCGACAACGTGACGCTGAACCAGGAGTTCCCGACCGTGGCCAACTACTGCGCCGACTCGAGCGACCTGGCCTGCGGACTGAGCGGCCAGCCGACCAATCCCAGCTTCGCACAGACCCGGGGCCTTGACGGACAGTACCTGACGGGAAACATCCCCGGACCGCCGTTCCAGGTACAGGTCGGCTTCCGGGTGCTGTTCTAGCGGGGCGAGGCCTCAGACCGACAAGCCAGGGAAACGAGCTGTCCGCAAAGGGGTACGAAGGAAAAGAGATTGCCTGGAACAAAAGAAAAAAAGAGGGATCCACCAAGACCCACGGGAGAGGCCCCCTCCGGGAGCGCGGGCGTCTCGCCCGCATGCACTCTCGTAGCGTGCCGCTCAGTTTCCCTGCGATGCGGCGCCCGGCCACCCCGCCGGCAGGAACCCCATGAGCTCGGCTGAAGCGGAATCGTGGCGCCATTGCCGGTCGAGCCGGGTGGGAGACAGGGGTGAGGCTGTGCCAGTGTTGTGCGGGCGGGACGCCCGCGCTCCCGGAAGGGCTTCCTCCCATGACGTCGTCGTAGCCAAGCAGGTCCATCGGTATTCGTGTCTATTCGTGTTCATTCGTGGTTCGCCTTTATTGACGATCGGGTGTTTCACTCTCGGATGATCCGCCCGGCAGAGCAGGGGTGGTGCTTGCCTGAAACATAAAGAAAAAGAGGGATCCACGAAGTTACACGAAGGACCAACAAGGGCCACCAAGAAATACACGAAAGGAAAAGAGATATCCCCGACGGGGAACGGCGAACCACGAATGGACACGAATGAACACCAATGAATGGATCGATGAGTGGTGGATCGGGGGGTGTGACAACCGATATCGAAGGGATATTTACGAAGGATGGGAGGAGGCGCCCCACCGGGAGCGCGGGCGTCTCGCCCGCATTCTCTGGGTTGGGTGGCCGCTCCGTTTCCCCGTGATGCGGCACACGGCCACCCAGCCGGCGGGAACGGCTTGGGCTCGACTGAAACGGAATCGTGGCGCCGTTGCCGGTCGAGCCGGGTGGAAGAGAGGCGTGAAGCCGGGCCAGTGTTGTGCGGGCGGGACGCCCGCGCTCCCGGCTGGGCCTTCATCCCATGACGGCGTCGCAGCCAAGGAGGTCCTATGGGTCTTCGTGTCTATTCGTGTGCATTCGTGGTTCGTCTTTATTGACGATTGGGTATTTCACTCTCGTATGATCCGCCCGGCAGGGCGGGGGCGCTGCCTGAAACAAACGGAAAAAAGAGGGATCCACCAAGACCCACGGGAGAGGCGCCCTCCGGGAGCGCGGGCGTCTCGCCCGCGAGCGCCAGGCTAACTGGTGAAGCGTAGCCGGTGAAAGTCCGGCGGGAAGGAAAGGTTAACCACCACTTCCGCCCCGAGTCATGGGCCTACAACCGCGAGGGTGTGGGTCAAGCGTTGACAGGGGTGCGTGTGGGCAGGGCTATTGAGCACCGAAAACACGCTCATCCGGGGTGCCGAGGCCATGCGGGCAGCCGAAGGCAAGATCCGCTCCACCGCCAAGGTGAGGGGGAGAGGAGCCCCGCGGTGTCTTAGAACCCAGGCACGCACGTAAGCGCTTCACCGGGACCTGGGAGGTCTTCATGCTGTTCCGTCAGTCGTGGCGGGACCGCAAAGGGAAGGAGAGATCCGAGACCGGAGATGCACGGCATGAAGAAGTCAGATGAGGCCATAGTAGTGGAGAAGCCGGCGAACAAAGGGGAGAGATTCCCGGCGGAGTCGGTGGAGCGAAGGGCCTTACCCGAAGGGAAGCCGGAAAGCCAAAGCACGCGCCGGACGCAGAGACGGGGGAGCGTGTCCCAGGCGGCGGACCGGATACGGGAGTTCATCGAACGGGAACCGAAGAGTCGGTTGACGGCGCTGCTGCACCACATCACGGTGGAGGCGTTGAGGAAAGCCTACGGGGAGTTGAAGAGGTGGGCGGCCCCCGGCGTGGACGGCATGACGTGGAAAGAGTACGCGGTTGGGTTGGAAGATCGATTGGTCGACCTGCATGACCGGGTACAGCGGGGAGCGTACCGGGCGACGCCATCGCGGCGGGTGAAGATACCCAAGGCGGATGGCGGGACACGACCGCTTGGCGTGGCGGCGCTGGAGGACAAGATCGTCCAGAAGGCCGTGGCGGACAACCTGCTGACGCCGATATATGAGGCGGAGTTCCTGGGGTTCAGTTACGGGTTTCGACCTGGCCGAGGGGGGCACGATGCGCTGGACGCCCTGGCGGTCGGGATCGGGCGGCGGAAGATCAGGTGGATCATCGACGCGGACATACGCGGATTCTTCGACAACGTGTCGCGGGACTGGATGCTGCGGTTTCTGAGGCACCGCATCGGGGATGAGCGGGTGATACGGTTGATTGCCAAGTGGTTGAACGCCGGCGTCATGGAGGATGGAGAGTGGAGGGACGACCTGAAGGGGACGCCGCAAGGGGCGGTGATATCGCCGATCCTGGCGAACGTCTACCTGCATTACGGTTTGGACCTCTGGTTCCAGAGGCAATGGCGGACCCGCGAGGCCGAAGGCGAGACCCTGATGGTGCGGTACGCCGACGACTTCGTGGTGGGATTTCAGTACCGGCGGGATGCGGAGCGATTCCTCAACGACCTGAAGGAGCGAATCGGACGGTTCGAGTTGGAGATGCACCCGGAGAAGACCCGACTCATCGAGTTCGGACGGTATGCGGCAGAGAACCGACGAAGGAGGGGGGAGGGGAGACCGGAAACGTTCGACTTCCTGGGCTTCACGCACTATTGCAGGAAGGACCGGAAGGGACGCTACGGGCTGGGGCGCAAACCGATAGCGAAACGGATGAGGCGCACCCTGAAGCGAGTGAAGGAGGAGCTGAGCAGGCGGATGCATGAAGGCATCGGGAAGACCGGCAAATGGCTGGGGCGAGTGTTGAACGGATGGCTGAACTACTTTGCTGTCCCGACCAGCCTGCGCTATCTGAGACGCTTTGCGAGCCACGTCCTGAGATTGTGGATGCGAGCAATCAATCGACGATCCCAGAAGGGCGGATATAGCTGGGAGGCGATGAACCGACTGGCGGCGACCTACTGGCCGAGACTGGGAATCCGGCATCCATGGCCGGACCGACGAATGCTCGTCAACACCTGAGGGAGGAGCCGGATGCGCTAGCTGCGCACGTCCGGATCTGTGCGGGGGGTCCCCAGCAATGCGGATTCCTACCGCGATATGCACTCTCGTAGCGTGCCGCTCAGTTTCCCTGCGATGCGGCGCCCGGCCACCCGGCCGGCGGGAACGGCATGGGCTCGGCTGACGCAGAATTGTGGCGCCGTTGCCGGTCGAGCCGGGTCGAGGAGACGGGTGAGGCTGTGCCGGTGTTGTGCGGGCGGGACGCCCGCGCTCCCGGGTGGGGCTTTCCACGAAGTAACGCGAAGGACGACGAAGGGTCACGAAGAAAAACAAAAAGCGGAGGGCACTGTCAGAAGACGGTGGGGCCGTCTCCGGCCAGGGTGGTGCGGTGCATGATGCGCTTGTAGACGCCGTTGTCCCAGGGGCGGCCGCGGTGGAGGCAGGTGCGGTTGTCCCACATCACCAGGTCGTTGGCCTTCCACCGGTGCCGATAGACGAACTGCGGCCGGGTGGCCCATTCCAGGAGTTCCTCCAGCAGGGCGCGGCCCTTCTCGCGTTCCCAACCGATGATGTGGGAGGCGTAGGACCCCACGTAGAGGGCCTTGTCTCCCGTCTCGGGGACGGTTCGGACCAGCACGTGGCGAACCGGCGGCGTCGCCTGGCGGAAGGCCTCGGTCAATAGGCCGGGAGCGATCTGGGCCCGGGAGTGGGCCATGCTGTGCTCGGCGACCAATCCTTCCAGTCGGGCCTTCCTGGGCTCGGGAAGTGCCGCATAGGCGGCCCGCAGGCTGGCGTACTCGGTCTCGCCCCCGCGGGGCGGCACCACCCTGGCCGACAGCATGGAGGCCCGCAGGGGGACGGCCTTGAAGGAGCCGTCGGAATGCCAGAGCATATTGCCGGCCTGGTAGAGGGAACGCTTGTCCCGGGGAGGAATGAGGCGGCCGTCCTCATCCACGTTGGCGATGCGGTTGATGAAGCCGCCGCCTCCGTAGGGGTCGCTGGCTAGGGTCTTCTGCAAGCGGCCGAAGCCCCGGGTGAAGGCTACCTGCTGCTCGTCGGAGATGTCCTGGTCGTGGAAGACCAGCACCGAATGTCTGAAAAGGGCGCGGCGAAGCTCGGCAAAGGTCTCCTGGCTGTGGGGAGAGCCCGCCTCGACACCTCGCACCTCGGCGGCGATGTGCTCTTCCAGCGGGACGATGGTCACTTCCGTTGACCCTTCATTGGCGGAATCCATGGCCGCCCTCAATCTCCCCGCCGACCCCTTTGGTACTGGTCCCGGACCTTGCGTGCAAACTGCTTGAGTCCCCGCCCGGCTCGTTCGATTTCGGGCCGGGCCTCCCGCCAGGCCTCCTTGGCGCGGGGCTTGACCTCCTTGTCCAGAACCTCGCGGGCCTTGGCGCGGGCTTCCGGGTTCTGGACCAGGGCGCGGGCGGCGGTGATGACCAGGCGGCGAAGGAAAGGCATGGCAGGTTGTCCTTTCTTTGAATTCCCGAAGAGTGCCCGGATGCCGAACCGGTCGGGGGGCGGCTTTTCGATGTTCTATCCGCCCCGGAGCCGCCTCGCATCCAGCAACATGCGGACAAACTCTTTCATGTAGAGGGCGTTGTCGTGCCAGGTGCGGGCGCTCACCAGGTTGCCGTCCCGCACGCAGCCGTGGTCCACGAAGGTGGCGCCGCAGATCTCCACGTCGAATTTGCACTTGGGCACGGTGGCCATGCGCTTTCCCCGGACGCAACCCGACGCCGCCAGGATCTCGGCTCCGTGGCACACCGAGGCCACGGGCTTGCCCGCTTCGAAGAAATGGCGAACGATGTCCATCAGGTGTCTGTCGTAGCGCAGATACTCCGGCGCCCGTCCCCCCGAGACAAAGAGACCCGCGTACCCCTCCGGCTCGACGTCCCGAAAGGCGATGTCGGAGTTCCAGTGGTAGCTGGGCGATTCCCGGGTCACCTCCCACCCCGGCGGTATCTCGTGAATGACGAGATGGTAGCGGCGTTTTTCCGGAGCCGCCACCACCGCTTCGAACCCCTCCTCCTGAACCCGATAGTAAGGGTAGAGAGTGTCCATGGCTTCGGAGGCGTCGCCAATGACGATCAGGATCTTGTGCATGCGGTCCTCCCGACTACGAATTTTTCCGGTTGCCCCGGCCGATGCCGTCTGTCATCGCTTGCGCAACGGTAGCAGGAAGAGACCGCAGGCGGCCAGAAAGAATAGTCCCGCAATGTAATAGAACACCGCCTGCACGGCCTCGGGACGATACAGCCACCCCGCAATCACCGGAGAAGGAGCGCTCAAGGCCAGACGGGAGAAGGAGACGAACCCGATGGCGGTGGTGGTGGTGCGGCGCCCGGCCACGTCCAGGGCGGCGGCGGTCAGCACCGGCTGGTCGCTGTAGAGGAAGACCCCCATGAGCGGCAGCAGCACCGGGAAGGCGCCCAGGTGGCCGTACCAGGCCATCAGCAGGGTCAGCACCCCCAGAGCCAGCAGGTTGGGCACCAGGACCGTCTTTCGGCCGAACCGGTCCGAGAGATGGCCCAGCAGCGGCGAGGCGGCCATTCCGACCAGGCCCAGCAGCGAAAGGTAGAAACCCCGCGCCTGGTCGCTCAAGTCGAGCACATCCTTGGCGTAGAGGGCGATGACCGCGGTGAAGGCCACGTAGGCCATGCCCCGCAGTCCCGCGATGGCGATGATTCCCCACAAGACGCCGTTCCGGACCATCTGGCGGGTGTAACCGAGCTGGTCCGACAGACTGGCCCTCTCCGGGGCCGACGGGGAGCCGGCCTGCTGGCTTCCGATGTCCCGAAAAGCCCAGTGGACGGGAAACATCAGCAGCAGGGGGAGCAGGGCATAGGAGCCGATGATGCTTTGCCAGGCGAGGAATCCCAGCAGCAGGCCGGTGGTGGCCGGTCCCAGGATCTCGCCCACGTTGCCGCCGACCCCGTACACCGACAGGGCGAAGCCGCGGCGCTCGGTGAAGCGGTTGGAGAGAGACGCCATGGCCGGCAGGTGCCAGAGAGAGGAGGAGGCGGCCACGATCGCCATTCCGGAAAGGACCGTCCCGTACCCGGGAGCCGAACCGACCACCAGCCAGCCGATTCCGAAACCGCCCATGCAGAGGGTCATGACCAGGCCCCAGTACCGCTTGAGCAGGTCCATCGCCACCCCTCCGGGCAGATCGATCAGGCCGGCCACCACTTCCTGCACCGCCGAAATGGAGGTGGTCTGCAGATTGGAGAGGGCGAAGGTTTCCCGTATGTTGGGAAACAACACCAGCAGGCTGTGCTGGAAGGCGTGGAACAGCGTGTGGGAGCCGCTGATCCCGGTCAGGATAAAGCCGCGCTTCCCTCGCAGGTCTCCGGGCCGGCCGCCTTGAGAGTGGGGCGTGTTCATTCCCTTGGTCGGTGGAACAGAATGGACTGGAATCGGTCCCGGCTCCGAACCGATTTCGGGGCGCAACCATAGCGCCCCGGGTGGGAATTGTAAAGGGACCATTGGCCGGCGCCAACGGTCCGATGCGGCGGCGCCGACCTCGTGGCCTGGCCTTGAGGACTTTCGGCAGGTCTCAGGGAGCAATGGCGGGCTGGGCTGCCGACTGGGCCAGCCGCACCAGTTGGAGAAACTCGGAGCGATAGCCGAAGCGGTCTTCGCCGCGGGCTCCCCGGGCCAGCTCGATCACCTGGTCGTAGTCGAACTTCTCCGTATAGGGACTTCCCCGCAGCAGTTGACCGAACCCCGCCACCGCGGCGGCGAAGCGCACGTCCCGGGGGGCCTGCTCGATCCGCTCGTGTTGGTTGGCGGCGGTCACCGCCTCGGAGATCAGGGTGCTGGTGTCCGAATCCGGCAACTTGTAGCGGATCTTCACAAAGGCGTATTCCCCGCTTGCCGCGCCGGGCTGCGGTTTCTTCTCCGGCCCATAGCGCAGCGGCGGCACCCGCTCGCCGCCGGAGCCGACCGGGGTGATTTCATAGATGGCGGTCACCCGGTGGCCGGAGCCGACCTCGCCGGCGTCCACCCGATCGTTCTGAAAGTCCTCGCGGGCCAGCAGGCGGCTCTCGTAGCCGATCAACCGGTACTCGCTCACCCGGGCCGGGTTGAACTCGACCTGGATCTTGACGTCCTTGGCAATGGGGAACAGCGTCGAGGTGGCTTCGTCGACCAGGACCTTGCGGGCTTCGGAGAGGGTGTCGATGTAGGCGGCGACGCCGTTGCCGTTCTGCGCCAGCGCCTGCATGAGCAGGTCATTCAGGTTGCCCATGCCGAAGCCCAGCACCGAAAGGAACACGCCGCTCTTCCGCTGGCGCTCGACAAAGCCCTGCAGTTGGTCCACATCGGTGATCCCCACGTTGAAATCGCCGTCGCTGGCCAGGATCACGCGGTTGACGCCGTCGGCCACGAAGTGCTGCCGGGCCAGGCGGTAGGCGCGCTGAATCCCCGAGGCGCCGGCGGTGGAGCCGCCGGCTCTGAGCTGGTTGAGGACGGCCAGGATCTTCTCTCGCTCGCTCACCGGGGTGGGCTCCAGGGCCGTGGCCGAGGATCCCGCATAGGTCACGATGGCCACCCGGTCCTCCGGCGCCAGGGAACCGAGCAGCAGGCGCAGGGAATTGACCAGCAGGGGCAGCTTGCCGGGCTGGCCCATGGACCCCGAGGTGTCGATCAGGAACACCAGGTTCGCCCGCGGGCGGGGCCCCGTCAGCTCGAACCCGCGGATGCCGATGTGCATCAGGCGGGTCGACGGGTTCCAGGGAGCAGGCAACACCGTCACCCGGGTCGCAAAGGGGGTGTCTCGACCCGTGGGCGCCGGATAGTCGTAGGGGAAGTAATTGATCAGCTCCTCGATGCGCACGGCCTCCTTGGGCGGGAGCACGCCTTGCTGGAGGGAGGCGCGCAAGAAGCTGTAGGCAGCGGTATCGACGTCGATCGAGAAGGTCGAGACCGGTTCCTCGGCAACCACCTTCACCCGGTTGGGATCGACTCGGGCAAAGCGGTCCCCCGACCGGCCGCCCGGCTCCAGGGGCATTCCGGGACCCTCGGGAGCGATCTTAATTCTGGCGCGGCCGAGAGCGGAAAGTCGTTCCGCGCCCTGGCGGCGAACCATCGCGGACCTCGAGGTGGAGACGCCGGCGAAGGCCTCTGCCGACCCGGGCGGAGGGGGGGGCGGAGGGGGCGGGGCAGGGAAAGCAGGCGTGGCGGCCGCGGGTGGCTGGTTGGGATCGGCTTGGATGGACACGGGGGTTTCCATGCTCGGAACCGGTCCCTGGCTCGGCGCCTCGAGGCTGGCGCCCTCGGTTGCCACCACCGGCGCCGGTTCAGCGGCGGCAGCCGGAGCCGGGGTTGCCGGCTTGGCGGGTGGGAGGGCCGGCTCTTTCGGCGGCGCCGGCGCGGGCTCTGCCGAAGGCGGATCAGCGGCGGTCACGGTTGCCGAAGTGTCTCGACGGGGCTTGAGGGCACCGCCTTCGGCAGCGGCAGGAGCCGGCTCGGGCTCCAGCCTGGCGACCTGGCTTGTCTCCGCCGGCTCGGTGGACCCGGTGAGCAGCCAATAGGTGAAGGCGCCCCCGGCGAGCACCAGGCACAAGCCGCAGGCAGCCGCCACGACACGAAGTTGAAGGGGATGGATTCTCTGTTTCAGCCAGGACATGATTTTTACCTCCTGCCCTGTGTGACGCGGCTGAACGGACAATCCTTGGTGGTGTCGCTCAAAGGCCTCCACGGCCTTCGAAAGCGCCTGCCCTTTCACCTCGGGATTCGGCTTGGGCGTCCGGCGCTTCAGTTCCTCTTCAAGTCTTTCCAGTTCGTCTCTCACAGCGCCATCCTCCCGGTCTGCGCCTTTTGGCCGCGCAACTGCTTGCGCACCTGGTGCAGCCGCCACGAGACCGTTGCTTCGCTGACTCCCAGGATCTTGCCGGCTTCCCCGTGTCGAAGACCCTCCGCCAGCACCAGGATCACGGTGGCCCGCAGCTCTTCGCTCAATCGGCCCAGCACCTGCTGCAGCCAAATGGAATCTTCACTGCCGCTGCTGCTCTGGCCGCGGCCCAGGACGTCCTGCTCGACGAATTCCTGCTCGTTTCGGCGGCGGGTGGCGCTGCGGCGCATGGCGTCCCGGGCCGCGTTCACCACCACCCGGTAGAGCCAGGTGGTAAATCGGCTCTGGCCGCCGTAGGAAGCCAGCCGGGTCACCAGCCCCACACAGACGTCCTGCGCCAGATCCTCCGCCTCCGCTCCGTTGCCGAGCATGCGCGCCCCGACGCGATAGATCAGGCCGTAGTGGCGCTCCAGCAAGGCCGAAAAGGCATTCCGGTCTCCGGCGGCGGCCCTGCGAGCCAGGATTTCGTCGGCCTGGTCGGTCATGGACTTGGAGGGATTCTCCGAGAAGAATCGGATAGGGATCGGAGCGATAGGTTTGCTTGGATCAACCGCGCCACCGTGCATGGATTTCCAGCCTCATCCATTGAGACGCCCCCGGCGGCCGTTTTCTTTGAAGAAAATTTCGGATTGCGGGATTCGTGGTGTCACGGGCGCAGGCAGCCGGAGCGTGACGGCATTCCCTCCCGTTCCCGACAAGGGTCCGGGACGACGCCTTTGGATCGGCTGGGACTACCACTCGCATCCAATCTCACTCGAACGGATTCCTTGCGGCAGCATCGGCTGATTCGAAGAATTCTTCAGGCACCCGGCTGCGATCAGTGCTGCGGGGACGTGAAAGTTTCATCGGCGTGAGCCTTCTCCGGAGTCATCTCGGCCAGAAGCTCCTGCTCGCTATAGGGGAAACGGAATCCTCGCTCCTCAGCAGTCGCAGGCTTCACCGCAATACCTTCGTCCGTGACATCGACAAAAACCTTGGTTCCAACCTTGAACCTGGGCAGTTCGGCCATGATCCCGGTTAGACGCAGGGCCAGGCTGTTACCCCACTTCTTGATTTCCGACTCGACTCTCATCACCCACACCGATATCTACAACGTATCTACCATGCCATTCTATCCGGTGCATGGACTCGGTCAAGAACCAGGGGCCAACCCGGCAAGCCGGCTTGAACAGTCCGTCAGCATCCGATATAGATTAGGCGGCGACCCGGAAGCAAGCGGATTCCAGCGCCCTCGACGGCTTTGGACCCTTGTGGCCGCCAGCCTGCATTTCCCAACGGAATCCGAAGGCCCTTCAGCCAGACGACTCTCCACCGTGGCTCCCATAGATACCGGCATCGTCGTGGTTTACCTGAGCGGGGTGGCTCTGCTGGGGGTCTACTTCTCGCGGCGGCAAAAGACCACCGAGGACTACTTTCTGGCGGCGCGCAGCGTTCCGGGCTGGGTGGTGGCCTTCTCCATCCTGGGCACCATTTGCGGGAGCGCCACCTTCGTGGGACATCCCGGAAACGTCTTCCACGACAACATGTTTCTGATTCCCGCCCACCTGGTGCCGCTGGTCGTCATGCTGCTGCTGGCCCGTCGCATCGTGGTGTTCTACCGGCGCAACGTGCGCATGACAGCCTATGAATACCTGCAGCAGCGCTTCGGCTACCCGGCGCGCGCCTACGGCGCCGCCACCTTTCTGGTCAGCCGGGTGGCCGACGTCAGCGTCACCTACTACTTCCTGGCGCTGGCCACGGCCGTGCTGACCGGGTGGGACGTCACCGGCGTGATCCTGATTCTGGGCGCCATCACCGTGCTCTACACCCTGATCGGCGGCATTCAGGCCGTGGTCTGGACCGACGTGGTCCAGGGCGTCTTCCTGGTGGGGGGCGGGCTGCTCTGCATCCTGCTCATCCTGTTCGGGTCCGACGCCGGTCCTTCCCAGATCCTTGCGGCCGCCTGGGAGGGGGGCAAGTTCGAGATCGGCCGCTGGCAATGGGACGCCACCCGGAACAACCAGTGGCTCCTGATCCTCGGCTCGATAGTGGCCTGGCTGCAGTCCTTCTGCTGCAACCAGCACAACGTGCAGCGCTACCTGCTGGCCCGCTCCGATCGGGAAGCCGTCCGCGGCGCCGTCATGGGAGCCGGGGCCTGCGTGCCGGTGTGGCTGCTGTTCATGCTGCTGGGGGCGCTCCTCTGGTCCTACTACCAGTTCAGCGCCGAGGTGGTGCCGCCGGACGTCATGGCGGTCAAGGACCGCATCGTCCCCCACTTCGTCAGCACCCACTTCCCGCCGGGCCTCAAGGGCATGGTTCTGGCCGCCCTCATCGCGGCCGCCATGTCCTCGCTGGACTCGGACCTCAATTCGCTGGCGACGGTGGTGGTCAACGACTTCTTCGGCAAGCTGCGCCCCCGCGCCTCCGAGAGCCTCAGGCTGCTGGCGGGCAGAATCTCGGTCGTCGGCCTGGGCGCCGCCTCCATTCTGCTGGCGCTCCAGTGGACCCGCATCGACAGCGCCTCCCTGGTCGAGTTCTCCCTCACCATGACCATGATCTTCACCGGGGGCATCCTGGGACTGTTCGCCCTGGGCATGCTGTTCCGCTGGACGCTGGCCAGGGGCGCCTACCTGGGCATCCTGGCCTGCCTCCTGTTTACGGCCTGGGCCACCCTGACCCAGGTGAGGCTGCCGGGGAGCGCCGGGCCCATCCTCGACCTGGGGAGCTTCAACTGCACCCTCAGCCTGTGGCTGACCGGGGTGCTGGGCCACCTGGTGCTGGTGTCGGTGGCCATGGCGGCCAGCCTGATGCTGCGCCGCTCCGGGGGGCGTCCGGAGTAGTAGAGAATGGAGCCTTTTGCAAAATTCCCAATCGGGAGTGACATGGAGGTAGCCAAGGTGAAGGACTGGCAGCTCCGGCATTCACCACAAAAAGCACAAAAGGCACAAAATGGAGCCTTTTGCAACATTCCCAATTGGGAATGACATTGAGGCGGCCTACCGGCTCCGGCATACACCACAAAAGGCACAAAACGAGTTTCTTGATTTCGAGTCTTGACGATTCGATGGTTCTTTTTGTGTTTTTTGTGCCTTTTGTGGCCATTGAGCTTTGGACGGCAAACGGGTTCAGTGTCACCTGATCCTTGACGGACTCGAAAAGAAAAACCCTCGATCTGATATAAACATCTCCCGAATCCGAATTTTGCAAAAGGTTCGTTTTGGAATCGTCCGAAATGACCGTGCTCCAGGAGGGAAATCCATGGCTCAAGCAAACATCGACTACCGCGACTGCGATCGGCAGGTCTGGGAGGAGGAACTGGCGGACTTCGTTCCTTCCCGAATCCTGGACGCGCACATCCACTGCTTCTGGCGCTCCGCCGTTACCGGAGTGGACCCGGACTCGCTCAAGAAGGAGGACAACGACCTGGAGACCTTGAATCAGTGGGCCGAGGTCCTCTACCCGGGCCGGCGCATGCAGTACCTCATTCTGGGACACCCCTTCCCGGGAACCGACGTGGCCAGACACGTGGAGTTGAACCGCAGCGAGATCGACGGGGTTCCCGGCGTGCGCCACAACCGCCTGGTGACGCCCTCCTGCAAGCTGGCGGATATCGAGCGGGACCTCGAGCACCCCCAGTTCGTCGGCCTGAAGCCCTACCGCACCCACTCGGTCACCGGGGACATCGCCCAGTGCCGCATCCATGAGTTTCTGCCCCACGAACAGATGGAGTTCGCCAACCACCACGGCTTGTGGGTGACCATGCACCTGTCCCGCTTTCACGGCTGCGCCGACGAGCTCAACCTGCGGGACCTGGAGGAGTACACCACCAGGCGCTATCCCAACCTCAAGTGGCTGCTGGCCCACTGCGCCCGCAGCTTCACCTACTGGCCCATGCAGAAGGCGGTGGAACGGCTCAGGGACCTGCCCAACATCCACTACGACACCTCGGCGGTGACCGATCCCCGGCCCTACATCTCCCTGCTCACCAAGGAGGACACGCGACGTATTTTCTGGGGCTCGGATGGGGTCGGAGCTGCCTTCTTTCACGGCCACTACGCCGCCCTGGGGCGAGCCTGGGAGCACTACGATGCCGACCGGGGTGACCTGCAGTTTCCGCACTGCGACGGCCGGCCCATCCTGGCGGTCTACGAGCAGCTTCTCGCCATGAAGTTCGCGGCCGAGATCGCCGGCCTCTCCAGGGACCAGGTCGAGGGCCTCTTCTGGCGAAACGCGGCCACGGCCCTGGGAATCGGCGAAGAGGAAGGCGCCAGCAACGACTAGCCGTGCCTCAAATCCGCGCCTGGTAGGTGTAGAGCCGGTGGTAGCGGCCCTGGCTGGCGATCAGTTGATCGTGGGTCCCCCGCTCCACGATCCTGCCGTTCTCGATGACCAGGATCTGGTCGGCCTTGCGAATGGTGCTCAAGCGGTGGGCGATGACCAGGGTGGTGCGGCCCCGGATCAGCTCGTTCAGGCTTTCCTGGATGAAGATCTCGCTCTCGGTGTCCAGGTTGGAAGTGGCTTCGTCCAGGATCAGGATTCCGGGATCAGCCAGCAGCGCCCGGGCGATGGCCACCCGCTGGCGCTGCCCGCCTGAAAGCTTGACCCCCCGCTCCCCGATCAGGGTGTCCAGTCCGTCCTGCAGCCGGTCCGCAAACTCCTTGACGTGGGCCGCCTTCACCGCGTCCAGCAGGTCGGCCTCGGAGGCCTTGGGCTGGCCGAACAGGATGTTCTCCCGGATGGTCCCCTCGTAGAGGAAGTCGTCCTGCAGGACCACGCCCAGCCGGGACCGGTAGCTGTCCAGGGTCACCCGGGAGAGGTCGATGCCGTCCACCTCCACCACGCCCTTGTCGGGCGTCAGGAAACTGGCGGCCAGTCCGGCGATGGTGGTCTTGCCGGAACCCGAGCTGCCCACCAGGGCCGTGACCGACCCCGGAGGAGCCTCGAAGGAGATGTCGCTGAGAACTTCGGCGCCCTCCTGGTAGGAGAAGTGGACCCCCTTGAAGACCAGGTTCCCCCTCACATCCTCCAGCCGACGGGTGCGAAGGGGGTTTTCGCTCTCCTTGGGGACGCTCATCAGCTCCTTGGTGCGGTCCAGGCCGGCGAAGGCCTCGGTGAATTGACTCCCGATATTCCCCATTTCGATCAGGGGCGCCACCAGGAAGGCCAGGTAGGCGATGAAAGCCATCAGGTCTCCCCGGGTCATCTGGTTCTCGACCACCATCGAGCCTCCCAGCCACATGATGCTGACCGCCGGCAACCCGATCAGCAGGGTGCCGGCGCTGGTGACCAGGCTGGTGGCGGTGAGGGTCTTCTTGACGTTGTCGAAGATCCGCTCCACGCCCTTCTTGAAGATCGCGACCTCCGACCGCTCGGCATTGAAGCCCTTGATTACCCGGATACCTCCCAGCGATTCGGTCAGGCGGCCGGTGACGTCGGCATTGACCTTGGCCCGTTCCCGGAATATCGGGCGCACGTAGCCGAAGGCCTTCAGGGAAATCAAACCGAACAGGGCCAGCGGCGCCACCACGTAGAGGGTGAGCAAGGGGTTGAGGTCCAGCAGCAGGACAAAGACCACCACCGACGTCAGAATCCCGCCAAACATCTGGACCAGACCGGTGCCGATCAGATTGCGCACTCCCTCCACGTCCAGCATGATCCGCGAAACCAGCTCGCCGGACTTGGTATTGTCGAAGTAGCGCACCGGTAGCTGAATCACGTGCCGCTGAACGTCCACCCGCAAGATGGAGATCATGTGCTGGGCTTCCACGCTCAGCAGGCGCGTCAACACGAAGGAAGTGACGGCCTGGACAAGCAGGGCGGCTCCCACGCTGAGCAGCAGAATCTCGAGGAGTTCCGTGTCGCCCTTTCCGATGACGTCGTCCATGAGGTACTTGGTGGACCCCGGCAGCACCAGGCGCGAGAAGCGGTTCACGATGATCAGGATCACCCCGAAGATCACCAGCTTCCGGCGCGGCCAGATGATGTGTCGAAACACGTACTGGAGCGAGGAGAGGGAAAATTTTCCGCGTTTCTTGCGTTGCTTGTCCTGGCTCATGGCGGTTGCCTGAAGCCCTTTCCCGTCAAGGTGGAGATCATGCCCGCCCGGCGAAGAAGGGATCCCGCGGGAACGGTTTCGCCGCCGTCCTGTGGACCCGGGGGCAACAGTCTGGAATTCCCGAGAGATACCTGCATTCTAGCATGGGGGCCGGAACAGGTCGGGGAAGGAGCCAACAGCCATCCCACGCCGTTCCCACAGTAGGGGCAACCCTCGTGGTTGCCCGGTTGCTCCCGTTCGCCCGATCATCCCCTCGCTGGGCGGCCAGCGCCGGAAGCAGGAATAGGCCGCCAGCCCTCCCGATTCTCCGATTCTCCTTGACAGCGGGCGAAGCTGGATTTAAGTTACTTCTATCCGCAATCCGAGGGGAGATCATCATGAAACCACGGGCCTATACTCGAGGCGCCGGATCGCATCTGCCGGGCCGCCGGGCGTTTATCAAAGCGGGCGCTCTCAGCTACATGGGGCTCAGCCTGAGCGACTATTTCCAGTTGTCCAGCCTGATGGCCGACACCAACCCGAAGGCCAAGGCCCAGTCCTGCATCATGATCTGGATGTTCGGGGGCCAGAGCCACCTGGACACCTGGGACGTCAAGGGCAACAGCGGGTTCAACCCCATCTCCACCAATGCGCCCGGCGTCCAGATCTCGGAGATCCTTCCGAAGGTGGCCAGGCACATGGACAAGCTCTCGATCATCCGCTCCATGAAGAGCGAGTCCAACGCCCACTCGGAAGGCAGCTACTACTCCATGACGGGCCATCTCCCCACCACCACCACCCGCTTCCCCAGCGTGGGTTCGATCGTGGCCAGGGAGTTGGGCCAGCGCAACGAAATGCCCGCCTACGTGACCACCAGCCGCGGCCGCTTGAACTGTCGCAGCGCCGGGTTCATCTCCCCGATGTACGAACCGCTGACCCTGACATCGTCGGACCGGATCAGCGACGGCAAGGATTTCAAGGTGGCCGACCTGACGCTTCCGGGAGAGATCTCGGTGGAGGCCCTGCAGGCCCGGCACTCCTTTCTGAACTTGGTGGACGAGCGCTATCGCAAGATGGAGGCCGCCGCCAATTTCGGCATGGTGGATGCCTTCGACGAACGGGCGCTGAGCCTGATCACTTCCCCGGCCGTCAGGAAGGCCTTCGACGTTTCGCTCGAATCCACCAAGACCAAGGAAACCTACGGGACCGACCGCTTCGGACAAGGAGTCCTGCTGGCCCGCCGGCTGGTCGAGGCAGGCTGCCGTTTCGTCACCGTCGACGGCTGGAACCCGGCCGACGGACACAACTGGGACACCCACTACAAGAACGACCACTACTTGAGGAACGTCCTGGTTCCCCCCCTGGACCGGTCCCTCTCGGCGTTGATGGAAGACCTGGATCAGCGGGGCCTGCTGGAATCCACCGTCGTTCTGGTGATGGGCGAGTTCGGCCGCACCCCCAACATCAACCCGGGGCGGGGCCGGGACCACTGGGCCCACTGCTGGTCTGTGGCGCTGGGAGGCGGCGGCATCAAGGGAGGCCAGGTCGTGGGAGCCAGCGACGAGCGGGGCGCCTACGTGGCCGAGAGAATGGTCACTATCGGAGACCTGTTCGCGACTGTCTACAAGGCGCTGGGCATCGACTACACCAAGACCTACCTGGGTCCGGGGCGCCGGCCCATCTACATCGCCAACGCCATCGGCGACAAGCAGGGCCAGCCCGTCCACGAGCTGGTCTGATCGGGAAACCCCTGCCTGAGCCGGCAGCATGCGCCGATTGGTAACTGCCGGGCCTGTCGAGCCGGTGGCGGTCCTCTCGGCTCGGCGGGCGGGCAGCACACGGCAACACCTGTTCGCCAGGTTCCCCAACTGACGGTACCCTTCTTGCCCATCTCCGTCCGCTCCATCCGCTTGTCCCCTTGCGTCCCGGTTTCCCGTTGCCCCCTGCTCAGCCTGGTTGCGACTCTTGTGTTGCTGGGGGCCGCCTGTTCCGGCCCCGCCGAGCAGGAAACGCCGCCTGATACCTCCAACCCGGCAGCCACGGGGCCGGCCCAGGGCTCCGAGCCGCTCCCGAAGATCGCCGCCATCGTCACCACCTTCTTTCCCAACAGCCACGCCGGCGTGATCGTGGACAAGTTCCTGCGGGGATTTCCGACCGACGACGGCCTGGTTCCGCCCCGGACCAGCATCGCCTCGATCTACATTGACCAGATTCACCAGCGGGACGTCGGCCGCCAGTTGGCCCACGAGTTCGACATACCCGTCTACGAAAGCATCCGGGCGGCGCTGACCCTGGGTGGCGACACGCTGGCGGTGGACGGGGTCCTGCTGATCGGGGAGCACGGGGACTACCCCGTGTCCAGGCTGGGTCAGGAGATGCTGCCGCGCCGCTATTTCTTCGAGCAGATCGCGGGCGTCATCGGAGAAGCCGACCGGCCGGTGCCTGTTTTCAATGACAAGCACCTCTCCTACCGCTGGGAGGACGCCCGCTGGATGTACGAAACGGCCCGGGAGATGAAGATACCGCTCTGGGCCGGCTCGGCCCTGCCGGTGGTCTGGCGCCGGCCCAACTGGGAACATCCCCTGAATCGGAAGATCGACCGGGCGCTGGTCATCGGTTTCCACATGGTGGAGCGGTACGGCTTTCACGCCCTGGAAGTGCTGCAGAGCCAGGTGGAGCGGCGACGGGGAGGCGAGACGGGCGTCCGTTGGGTGCAGTGCCTCTCGGGCGAGGCGGTGTGGCGGGCCAGAGATGCCGGCAAGTGGTCCATGTCCCTGGCCAATGCCGCCTTGCGCAGCATCGAAGACGGACCCTCCAGGCTGGACCCCGGCAAGGTGGACTCCCCCCACGTTTTCCTGGTGGAGTACGTGGACGGCCTGCAGGCGGCCGTACTGATGCTGGGAGACAACGGCTACGTCCGCAAGTTCGCCTACGCCCAGCAGCGAGGCGCCGGCATCGAAGCCCTGGAATACCACACCCGGAGCGGCCCCACCCATGCCGCCTTTGGCTATCTGGGCCTCAATATCGAGGATTTCCTGCTCTCCGGGCGGCCGCCCAGCCCGGTGGAGCGCACCTACCTGACCACCGGTATCCTGGAAGCAGCCATGATCTCCCGCGGCCGGGGCGGGCGCAGGATCCGCACTCCCCACCTGGAGAAGATCGCCTACCAGCCGGGGGGCAAGGTGCGCAGGCCCGCCGGGACGCGGCCTTCGGGGGCCAGCGCCGCCGACTGGACCACCCTGGTTCCCGGAGCCACCCCGGCCGCCGCCTCGATCCCCATCGGACGCGACGGCACGGTCCGCGGGCCGCGACCTGCCAACCCAACGCCCTCAAGGTGACCTCCCTTGTCCGAGAACGTCCTGACCACGCCCGACCTGATCGTCTTCTTCGGATCGCTGGCTGCCGTGCTGGCCATCGGCCTGTGGGCCAGCCGCAGAGAGGAGACCTCCGAGGACTTCTTCCTGGCCGGCCGCAACACCCCCTGGTGGGGAGTGGCCGGGTCGATCTTCGGCAGCAACGTCAGCGCCAACCACATGGTGGGGATGATGGGGATCGGGTTCAGCGTGGGTTTCGCCCAGGCCCACTTCGAGCTCGGCGCCATCGTGGGGCTGATGCTGCTCTGCTACGGCTTCCTGCCCGTCTACCGGCGGCTGAAGGTCTACACCCTCTCCCACTACCTGGGGGCCCGCTACGACGAGCGCAGCCGCCTCTCCTATTCGCTCATCATGGTGGTGCTGATGGCCGTCATCCAGATGGTGCCGGCGCTCTACATCGGCTCGCGCTCGGTCTGCGTCCTGCTGGGCGGCGACGCCGTCAGCCGGGTGGCGGTGACGGCGGCCGCGGAAACCCCCGGGGCTGCCGGATCAGGCGTGCCCGCCGAGACGGAAGGTTCCCCCTCCGGCCCGGAGCAGTCCCGGCAGGGACGGGCCAGGCTCGAGGTGAACCCCATCTACTACGCCTTCTTCGTGATCGCCCTGGCGGCGGTCTCGGCCAGCTACACCATCTGGGGCGGGTTGAAGGCCGTCATCTGGACCGACGTGATCCAGTCGGTCCTGCTGCTGGGGGCGGGGATTCTACTGGCGTTTCTGACCTTCAGCCAGATCGGCGGCTGGGACGCCATGATGGCGCTGGATCGGCAAGGGGCCGGCAAGATGCATCTCTATCTGCCCGCCAGCCATCCCGAGCTGCCCTGGACGGGCGTGCTGACGGGGTTGATGGCCCTGCACTGCTTCTACTGGGGAACCAACCAGTTCATCGTGCAGCGAACCCTGAGCGCTCGCAGCGACCTGGAAGCGCGCTGGGGGATCGTGGTGGCCGGATTCCTGAAGATGCTGATCCCCTTCTTCGCCATCGGAACCGGCGTGGCGGCCTTCTACCTGTTTCAGACCCGGCTGCCCGACCGCACCATCGCCCCCGATACGGCCTTCACCGAGCTGGTCAAGCTGGTGATCCCGCTGGGCACCGGCGTGGTCGGCCTCATCATGGCCGGAGTCATCGGGGCCATTCTCTCCTCCATCGACTCCATGATGAATTCGGCCGCCACCCTGGTGGCGGTGGACGTCTACAAGCGGCACCTGAACCCCAAGGCTGGCGAGCGGCGCATGATCCTGGTGGGCCGGCTCTGCATCCTCTTCTTCGTGGTGCTGGCGGCGCTGATGGCCATCTTCGTGCTCGATCCCAACTCGGAAGAAAACTTCTTCCTCCAGATCGTGCAGTACGGAAGCTACCTGATGCCCGGCCTGCTGGTGGCCTTCCTGATGGGGATGTTCTGGAGGCGCAGCACGCCGGCGGCCGGCTTCGCCACCATCCTGGGCGGGATCTTCTACTCCTGGCTGGTGGAGTTCGCCTACAACAGCTACCACCTGAGCCATCCCGGCGTCTCCCACACTTTCGGATCGGAGCTCAACTTCTTCCACCGGGTGGTGCTGGTGATCCTCCTCTGCGCCGCCACCCAGGTCCTGGTCAGTTGGACCAGCCGGCGCGACCCCGACAAGGAAAAGCTGGTCTGGACCGACCTCACCGGCCATTCCTCCCGGGACCTCTCTCGAATCGCCTACGGCCTGCTGGTCTCCATCGCCTGGTTCGCGCTGCTCGGCTGGTGGGTCTACCGGGAGACGCTGAGCCCCTTTGCGGCGGCCCTGCTGGGAGCCGCCTGGACCCTGGCGCTCTTCTGGGTGGGCATGGGGAAAGGGAAGGGTGCCCCGGCCGGCCTTCAGGGCATGGTGCGGAAACTACGGGACGATCGCTTCTGGGCCGGCGTCCTCTGCGCCTCGGCCGTCTTTCTGATGTACGTCTTCTTCTGAGTCTCCCGGGTGGGGGGTTCCAGTAAGCCGCGAAGCGGCGGCAGCACTCAGCCGTGGGCGCAAGCCCATGGAATCGGATAACCCCACACCCCGAGCCGCGTAGGCGGCGGCAGCAATCATCCCTGCTGTTCGATCTCAAACCAGCCCAGCCCCCGCCCTGCCGGGCTCTGGCTTCCGGCCAATTCAGCTCTTCACCCTCAAATAAGTCTCCAGCCACTGGGCCATTCGCTGGAAGGCCCGGGGAGGCAGGGTGTGCCCTTTGCCGTGGTTGTAGATCCCCAGGCGGGCCGGTGAGCCATAGAGCCGGTAGACCTTCAAGGCGGCCTCGATAAAGGGCCAACTGCGATCGCCGTCGGCCGCGTGGCGGCCCGATTCTCCGGCCAGCAGCAGAAAAGCTCGGGGCGCGGTCAGAGCCAGGAGCTGGTGGTGGTTCAGCTTGAAATCGGGGCTGCGGATGGCGGGACCCAGGAACCAGGGATCGTGCCAGTTGGTGAAGCTGAAGTCCATGCCCGCTTCGCTGGCCACCGTCGCCTTCACTCTCTCGTCGAAGGCGGCCAGGTAAAGCGATTCGATGGCCCCCAGGGAGTGGCCCGCCGCGCCGATGCGGGTGGCATCCACCTGGGGCAGGCTGGCCAGCAGATCCACCCCGCGCGAGGCGTCCCAAAGCATCTTGTGCATGCACAGGGTGTCCGGGTGGCGTTTCTTGAAGCGCGCCATGGCCTCCAGGAAGTTGCCGGCATCCTGCCACAGGAAGCAACGCGGGCAGAAGACCACCAGCCCCCGTCGAGCCAGCTTCAAGCCGATCTGCTGCTCCTCGGGGCCGTTGACCCCCGCCACCAGGTCGATGGTGAGGCTGCTGGTCTGGTGCAGCACCACCACCCCTGCCCGCCGGTCCCGCTCCGAGGCCGCCGCCGGCGCCAGCAGATAGCCCTCCACCCGAACCCCGGCCTCGGCGTTGTAGCGAACCAGTTGCCGCACCAGGTTTCCGTCGAGCTCTTCCTCCTCCAGGACCTCCATCTCGAGGGGAGGCCTGTCGGCCGGCATGGGGCCGAGAAACCGCATCCAATCCCGCCGGATCCTGCGGCGTTCGGTTTCCCATTGGGATCGTGAGCGAATGGGCGCTCCCCCCGGACCGACCAGCAGGGGAGGCAGATCGGGAGCCTCCGGCGGCAGCCTGGAAGGCGGCCGCTGTACCTCCTCCAGCCACTCCACCTCGCCGATCCCGGCGCGGCCGGGCTTCGCGGCCCAGGCCAGCCCGGCCAGGACCGCTGGGACGGTAGCCACGAATCTCCGTCGGGAAACCCCGCGGACCGCCCGGCTCACCGCCTCAGTAGCGTTCATAGTCGGCCCCCCGGGAGCGCGGGCGTCCCGCCCGCATCCTCTCCCTTCCGATGTTTCCGCCCCCGCCTCCGGACCAAGGCGGAGACCACGGTCGAGCCGGAGGGGGCGAACGCCACGTCCTTAACAGGCAACGCCAGCCTCCCGCTCAACCCCTTTTGCTACAATGACGCAATCGCACTCACCCAGCGGGGGCCGCCCCGGATTCCGCATCGTCCAGCAGGGGAACTTACCAGGAACCCATGTCGACCTGCCCGTCGCATCTTCGCACTTGCCTGCTCGGCGTAATCCTTACCCTGAGCTGGGCTTGCGGTCAACCCGAAACCACCAGCCAACCGGCCGATCCCGCCCCCGGCGCTCCGACCGGGCTGGCCGATCGGCTGACGGCGAGGGGCGCGGAGGTTCAGGCGGACGGGGAAGGCCACATCACCCTGCTCAACCTCTACTGGACCGATCTGACCGACGACGACCTCACCCTCCTGGATGGCCTGGAGCGGCTTCGGACGCTGATTCTGCCGGCCCGGGCCACCACCGGCGGCCTGCGCCACCTCAAGGGCCTCACCACCCTGGCCGAGCTCTACCCGCCCAACGAAATCACCGATGAAGGTCTGGCCGGCCTGCGCCACCTCCCCAACCTCAAGGAACTGTTTCTCTACGGATCGAAGATCACCGATGCCGGCCTGGTGCATTTCAAGCCACTGCAGCAGCTCGAGTTCCTGGGCATCCAGCACACCCGGGTAACCGGCTCCGGACTGGTTCACCTGCAAGACCTGGCCAATCTGGCCTGGCTCGACCTCTCCTACACCCGGATCGGCGACCGGGAGCTGAAGCAACTGGAGAAACTCTCGCATCTCAAGGCCGTGGGCCTCTACGGCACCCGGGTCTCCCCCTCCGGCATCCGCCGGATCCAGGCGGCCCTGCCTGACTGTACGGTGCTCTACCGCTGATTTGGTCCTGGCCGGAGAATCGAGTCGAGGCGCCGGGAGCAACCACGTGATCGACTCCGCCTCTCCAATGCCAGCGACGTTTCCAATGGGAATGGGCGAAAGGAGTTCGTTCAGGGAAGTGCCGCCCCTGGCCTGCCGAGCAGATCCTATGAGGAAGAAACTGCCGATGGTTTTTAAGGACGAACCACGAGTGCACACGAATGGACTCGAATACCGATGGAGCTCCATTGGTGGGACGGCGTCAGGGAATGAAGTCCACCCGGGAGCGCGGGCGTCCCGCCCGCACAATTCTTGGCACAGCCTGGCTCATCTCCTCCACCCGGGTCGACCGGCAACGGCGCCAGGACTCTGCTTCGGCCGGGCCCATGCCGTACCCGCCGGCAGGGTGGCTGGGTGCCACATCGCAGGGAAACTGAGCAGTACCGAACGGGAGTGCATGCGGGCGGGACGCCCGCGCTCCCGGGTGGCGCCTCCTCCCATCACTCTTGCTCCTAAAGGGGACGCGCCGGCTTGCCGGACCGCAGGCGGTGCCGATGCGGCGGAGCCGTCACGCTTGGTGGCCCTTCGTGGATCACTCTTTTTTCGTTTGTTTCAAATGAATTATTGTTGAATATCCTATTGTGGAAGTGTGATAAGCAACAATTCTTGGCCGTCCTACTCTGCCCGCAACTGTTGGCCAGCGCGGCCATCGGCGGTGCCGGTCCGTGGGCTTCCCCATCCTCCCCTCCCTCAACTCCTCAGAAAATGCGATTCCCTCGGTGCCTGGTAGCGGACCGCCAGGTGGGGGGTCTCCAGCCTCTTCCCACCCTGGTCCAGGGAATGAACTCCGGCTGTGACCAGGCCGGAGGTGAGGAGCGTACGCTCTACCGGGTAGGGGGCCTTGCCGGTCAGGATCATCTCTTCCACCTTGTGCATGAGGGCCGCTATGAAGGCCACGTTGGGGACGGGGGAGAGATAGAACAGGGTGGAGAGGGGCTCGGGGCGGCCCTTGAGCCGGACGGCGAAGGTGAAGTCGTCCACCAGGCCGTTCATCAGCATCATGGTGGCTTTCAATCCATCGGCGTGTTGGTAGCGGTAGACGACCGGCTTCTCGACCCATTGCCGGATCTGCTCCGGGGTGGGGTAGCGATGATTCACTTTTTTCGCCTGGGTGAGGGTGAGGCTGCGGCAGAGGCAGGCGGAGAAGAGTTGCGGGTCCCAGCCGCCGCCGTCGAAAGAGCCGTTGCCCATGGCTTCCCAGACCGGCTCCCCGCGCATGGCCTGGAGCCAGTCCACTCCGGTCTCGCCGCCCCGGCGGCGCTCCACCATGCACTGGATGGTCTCCAGGGCGTGGAAATCGTAGCTGTCCACCCCGCCGATGGCCACGCACATGACTTCCTCGATCTCGGCGCCATAGGGCATTTCGAAGGAGGGTATCCTCCAGGTGACCGGCAGCGAGGACCCGGCCAGAAACGGGAACCCCATGGCATGGGCCGTATCCACCATCTCCTTGGACCACTCCCACTTCCAGGACAGGTGCTTGTCGTTGAAGACGGGGACGCTTCGACCGTCCTGCTTGAAGACCTCCACGATCTCCTTGAAGAATTCGTAGCGGGGATAGAGCGTCTGTCCCAGTGGGTTGCGCGGATATCTCCCGTGTTCCCCGATCAGGAGCACTCCGTCCACGTCCAGCTTGTCCCCGCCGCGGCGCAGGCTTTCGGCGATGGTGGGGTAGATAGGGAAGCCGAACTCCTGGGAGCGGGCGCGGCTCAGGTCATTCTCCGGAAACTGGTCCACGTAGGTCGATACCAGCTCCAGGGGGGACCGATGCCAGCGTCCCTCCACGGGATACCCCACCAGGAAGCGCTCTCCCATGTGCCAGGCGTGGGACGGGTACCGCCACTCGGTGGTCACCATGGCCAGCCGCCTGGGCTTGGCGGCCTCTCCCCAGAGCAACGGGGGAACCGCCAGACTGCTCCCCAGGGCGCCGATGAAGGCGCGTCGATCGATCATGAGCTCTCTCCTTGAAATCGAAGTCCAGTCTGACAGGCCCCTGGTTCTCAGTCTCCTGCCGCATTTTCTATGGAATGGTGAAGCGGTGCAGAGTGGCGGCTTCCATGGCTTCCCAGTCCACCTCCACACCCAGACCCGGCCCGCCGGGGGCCGAGACCATCCCGTCCGCACCGGTCCGGATCACGTCCTTCATTCCGTATTCGTAAGGCTCGTAGGGGACGGCCTGCTCGAAATAGGTGCACAGGTCGAAACCGAGCATCAGATGCAGGTTGGCCGCCGAAACCAGCGTGTTTCCCCACGACATCACCTCGCACTTCATGCCGGCGGCTTCCACCAGCGCCATGGCCTTGCGGGCCGGCGTCAGGCCGCTGCAGACGGTGACGTCCGTTCGGGCCCGGCTCCAGGTCTCCCTGCGCAGAGCTTCCTGAAAGGCAGGCAGGTCCTGGATCCAGTTCCCGGATGGCACTATGGGGATTTCCACCTGGCGGGTCAGCCTGCGATAGCCTTCCAGGTCGTAGTCCATCAGCGGGGCCTCGAACCAGGTGAACTCCAGGGCCTCCAGCTCCCAGGCCACCCGTAGCGCGCTGTCCCAGTCGTAGTTGTTCTCCACGTCCAGCATCAGGGCCAGCCGGTCTGGAGCATACTTGGCGCGGACGGCCCGAGCCAGTTCCAGGTCCCTGTCGGGCACGCACCAGCAGTGGAACTTGACGGCCCCGAACCCCTGCTCCAGCAGTTGGTCCACCAGGTCCAGGTAGGCGGCGACGTCCTCCAGCATGGGCGTGCTGGCATAGGAGGGAATCTGCCGGCGGGCCCCGCCCAGAAGCTGGCAGATGGGCAGATTGGAGGCTTTGCCCAGCAGGTCCCAGAGCGCGATGTCCACCACCGCCAGGGCTCCGGGCGCCAGGGGAAAGACGCGAGACCAGAGGCTGCGCCACAGGACTTCCCGCTCCCGGGGGTCTTGCCCGATCAGAGCCGGAACCAGGTGCCGGAGCGTCTCGGCCGTGTAGCGGTCGTGAGCGTAGGAGGTGTAGTTGGACACGCCCCCATAGCCTTCGACCCCGTCGTCGGTGAAGATGCGCACCACCGTGTTGGTCATGTACTGTTCCGGCAGGTCATGGGACCAGGTGAAGCGCTGCACCCGGGGGCCCACCACCCGGACCTCGACCCGCTCAATACGCATGGGTCTGACTCCTTCTCATCTTTCAGCCTCGGCTGGTAGGGTGTGGCAGGAACGCGGCCCCGACATTCTACCGCTTCCGTGGGATTGCGCCCATGGCTATGTGAAGATGCGGCGTGAGCGGCTGGCCACCTTTGGAGTCGGCGCTTGGGACCGAGACCCATCCAAAGCCCCCAACACTGCAATCCCCACTTGACCTATAATGAACGGCCACGGAACAAGCTGTGGGTGGGGCGGAATCATTGCCAGGATCTAGTCGCGCGGAAGACTGGTTGGCGCAGGCCTGCCGTGACTTGGAACAGGCCGAAGATTCCCGTCGGGCGGCCCGGCACGAGTGGGCCTGTTTCGCCGCTCAGCAGGCTGCGAAAAAGGCAGTCAAGGCCTTGCACCTGGCGGCCGGCCAGGAGGCCTGGGGACATGTGGTCGCACGTCTGCTTCGGGAACTGCCCGAGCGGTTCAAGGCAGCCGACGAGTTGGTCGACAAGGGCCGCGTTCTGGACAGTTTCTACATTCCAGCCAGGTATCCCAGCAGCCACTCGGAGGGGGCGCCCTTCCATCACTACGGCAAGTTGCAGAGTATTGAGGCCATCGGCTATGCCCGTGAAATCATCGACTTCGTCACTGATCAAATGGCCCGATAGACACACGGTGGACCGGGCGGTGCGCGACTGGGCCAAGCAGACCGCCGAGCGCCGCGCCGAGGTCTTGCGTATCGGGTACTTTGGCTCCTACGCTCGGGGAGATTGGGGGGTGGGCAGCGACCTGGACGTGCTGGTGCTGGTCCGTCGCTCCTCGACCCCGTTTGAACGGCGGGCGAGTCGATGGCCCGCCGAGGAACTGCCCGTGCCCGCCGATATGCTGGTCTACACGCTGCCGGAGTGGGACGCTCTGGACCCGAAGGGACGATGGCGCCGGACCTTGGCTGGCGAGGTCGTTTGGGTCTATGAGCGGTGAGGCCAACGAGCGGCCAGTGGCCTCAACCCCCGGTAGATGGCCGACGTGATCGCCTGCCCGCAGGGGGCAACATTCAATGACCGGAGCCGACCGCAGCTACCCAGCCCTCCCTTGACCCATGACACTGCGACGGGATTGGGATTGCCAATGGATTACCCCCGTACACCGGCCCGGGACTCCAATCTGGCCACCGACCGGCCTTCCACCACTGGAAGACCAGGAGCCAGAGGCCGGGAGAACGGCATTGCCTGTTGCGTGGTGTTCCTGTGGCTGGCCGCCTGCGCGGCCCCGCAAGCTCCGGTCTACCCCGACAAGCGGGACCTGCTTCACTACCTGGACCGCCAGGGCAGGCCGCATCCCATCGAGAGCCGCACCCACTGGGACATTCGCCGAATCCACGTCCTCCAGAACATGCAGAAGGTGATGGGGCCTCTTCCCCGGCTTCCCGGCGACCCGCTGGAGGTCCGGGTCCTGGAAACCGAAAGCCTGCCGCAAGTCGAGCGGCGGAAGATCACCTTCGTCAGCCAGGTGGTGGAAGGGAAACCGGACCGGGTTCCGGCCTATCTGCTGATTCCGAATAGGTTGCCGGAAGGGCAATCGGCTCCCGCCGTGCTCTGCCTCCACCAGACCACCGCCGTCGGCAAGGCCGAACCGGCCGGGCTGGGCGGCCAGACCGACCTGCACTACGCCCTGGAGCTGGCCCGGCGGGGCTACGTCACCCTGGCCCCGGACTACCCCGGGTTCGGGGACTACGAGATCGATCCCTATGCCCTGGGCTACGCCAGCGCCACCATGAAGGGCATCCTCAACCACCGGCGGGCCATCGACCTGCTGCAATCGCAGCCGCAAGTCGGCCCGGACAGGATCGGCGTCATCGGGCACTCCCTGGGCGGTCACAACGCCCTCTTCCTCTCGGCCTTCGATCAGCGGGTGGCGGCGGTGGCCACCAGTTGCGGTTTCAATGCCTTCCGGCACTACTACGGGGGTGACCTGAAAGGCTGGAGCCACCGGGGGTACATGCCGCGCATTGCCCAACTCTACGGGAGCGATGCCGCCCGCATGCCCTTCGACTTCACCGAGGTGCTGGGCATCCTGGCTCCGCGGCCCGTCTTCATCTCGGCCCCGGTGGGAGACCACAACTTCGCCGTCGCCGGCGTCCGGGAATGCATGGAAGCCGCCCTGCCGGTCTACCAACGCCTCTTCCACAGCCCCGACCGGCTGGTGGCCAGGCACCCTGATATCGGCCACGAGTTTCCGCCCGCCGTGCGCCAGGAGGCCTACGAGTTCTTCGATCGGTGGTTGTCGGAGGAGTGAGGGGAGGCTTGATGAATGATGAGTGGAGCCTTTTGCAAAATTCGCAGATAGCGGGAATTTTAGCTGGGAAAGATAACGGCGGGTAGGACTATCAAGGGACAAGACCACACTCTGTTGTATCATGAAGGTGCCGAAACCACATGATGAGCGGAGGTGAGACTTGTCCCTTAAAGAAACAGTATCACGACACTGGCTGAGGTTTCAACGAGAGCTGTTTCCGTTGGTGGAGGAAACTGTGGGGCCGCTGGGGGAGCGTTACCAGCGGCTGGTGCAGGTACTGGAGTTGGTGCGGGTGGAGGAGTTGCTGCCCTCCAGTCGGGGCTGGCGGGGGAGGCCCTTGGAGGATCGGGCAGCGCTGGCGCGGGCTTTTCTGGCGAAGGCGGTGCTGAACCTGGAGACGACCCGGGCGTTGGTGGAGCGTGTGGGGAACGAGCCAAAGCTGCGCCGGCTATGCGGTTGGGAGAAGGCGGGGAGTGTGCCGAGCGAGTCGACCTTCTCGCGGGCCTTTGCGGAGTTTACCGCCATCGACCTGACCCAGCGTCTGCACGAGGCGCTGTTGAAGGAGACGCTGGCGGGGCACTTGGCGGGGCACGTGTCGAGGGACTCGACGGCGATTGCGGGACGGGAAAAGCCAGCGCCCAAGGCGGCCCCGGCGGGGAAGCGGAAGCGTCGGCGGGGCCGTCCGCCAAAGGGCGAGCAACGGCCCAAGGAGTTGAGCCGTCTCCAGCGGCAGGGGTCGATGACGCTGGAGGAGATGCTGAAGGAGTTGCCCAAGGCCTGCGACACCGGCGTCAAGTCAACCGGGAAGGGGTATCGGGAGAGATGGACCGGCTACAAGCTGCATATCGACGCCATCGACGGCGGGATACCGGTCAGTTGCCTGCTGACCTCGGCCTCGGTGCATGACTCTCAGGCGGCCATTCCGCTGGCGACGCTAACGGCAAGGCGGGTGGACAGTCTCTACGACCTGATGGACAGCGCCTACGATGCGCCGGAGATCCGGGCCTACAGCGAGAAGCTGGGGCATGTGCCGATCATTGACACCAACCCCCGCAGGCGAGCGGAGATGAAAGTCGAGCGGAAGCGGGAGGCGCTGGCCCAGCGCTGTATCGGTCAGGTGTCCCCTGAGGCGCGGCGCTATCGGGAGCGCTCCACCGTGGAGCGGGTCAACGGACGGCTCAAGGAGGAGTTTGGCGGGCGGCACGTCAGGGTACGCGGCCCTGAGAAGGTGATGTGTCACCTGATGTTCGGCATCCTGGCGCTGACGGTGGAGCAGTTGATGCGCTTGACGCTCTGAGCGCGCCCCCACCGACTCCCGAAAGGGCTGGATATCACCTGCTTCCGGGCAGGCAGAGGGCAAGCTGCGTCCGCCTCCGGCGACCGCTGGCGATCCGGCCATCAGATCCGCCTGTTTCCGTTCAAAAGGGGCTTTGTGGTCAGGTCGTCACGGCTGCAACGTCATGTTGGCCACCACATCGACGGGTCCCACGAGGAATTTTGCAAAAGGCTCGAGTGATGAATCATTTTCTGTTCCTGTGTTTCAGCGTTTTCACACTCGTGACCAGTAGGGCCGTCAACTCGTCTGTCTCCCTTGGCTGAAACAAAAGAAAAAGGAGCGATCCACCAAGACCCATGGGAGAGGCGCCCCTCCGGGAGCGCGGGCGTCTCGCCCGCATCCTCTGGGTTGGGTGGCCGCTCCGTTTCCCCGTGAAGCGGTGCCCGGCCACCCTGCCGCCGGGAACCCCATGGGCTCGGCTGAAGCCGAATCGTGGCGCCGTTGCCGGTCGAGCCGGGTAGAGGAGATGGGCCGAGGCTGTGCCAGTGTTGTGCGGGCGGGACGCCCGCGCTCCCGGAGGAGGCGTCCTCCCGTGACGTCGTCGCAGCCAAGCAGGTCCATTGGTATTCGTGTCAATTCGTGTTCATTCGTGGTTCGTCTTTATTGACGATTGAGTGTTGCACCCTCGTATGATCCGCCCGGCAGGGCGGGGGCGCTGCTTGGCTGAAACAAAAGAAAAAGGAGGAATCCACCAAGACCCATGGGAGAGGCGCCCCTCCGGGAGCGCGGGCGTCTCGCCCGCATCCTCTGGGTTGGGTGGCCGCTCCGTTTCCCCGTGAAGCGGCAGCCGGCCGCCCTGCCGGCAGGAACGGCCTGGGCTCGGCTGAAGCGGAATCGTGGCGCCATTGCCGGTCGAGCCGGGTGGGAGAGATGGGTGAGGCTGTGCCAGTGTTGTGCGGGCGGGACGCCCGCGCTCCCGGCTGGGCCTTCCTCCCGTGACGTCGTCGCAGCCAAGCAGGTCCATCGGTATTTGTGTCTATTCGTGTTCATTCGTGGTTCGCCTTTATTGACGATTGAGTGTTTCACCCTCGTATGATCCGCCCGCCAGGGCGGGGGCGCTGCTTGGCTGAAACAAAAGAAAAAGGATCGATCCACCAAGACCCATGGGAGAGGCGCCCTCCGGGAGCGCGGGCGTCTCGCCCGCATCCTCTGGGTTGGGTGGCCGCTCCGTTTCCCCGTGAAGCGGCGCCCGGTCACCCTGCCGCCGGGAACCCCATGGGCTCGGCTGAAGCGGAATCGTGGCGCTATTGCCGGTCGAGCCGGGTGGGAGAGAGGGGTGAGGCTGTGCCAGTGTTGTGCGGGCGGGACGCCCGCGCTCCCGGGTGGGGCTTCCTCCCGTGACGTCGCCGCAGCCAAGCAGATCCATCGTTCTTCGTGTCTATTTGTGTTCATTCGTGGTTCGCCTTTATTGACGAATGGGTGTTTCACTGAAGACACACGAAGGACCACGACGGCACACGAAGCGGGACGGCTCTGCCGCATCGGCAGGGGCAGTGCCTCCTCGTGGAGCAAGAAGGATGGGAGGAGGCGCCCCTCCGGGAGCGCGGGCGTCTCGCCCGCATCCTCTGGGTTGGGTGGCCGCTCAGTTTCCCCGTTATGCTGCGCCCGGCCACCTTGCCGGCGGGAACCGCCTGGGCTCGGCTGAATCGGAATCGTGGGGCCGTTGCCGGTCGAGCCGGGTGGGATAGAGGGCCGAGGCTGTGCCAGTGTTGTGCGGGCGAGACGCCCGCGCTCCCAGGGGGGCTTCCTCTCGTGACGGCGTCGCAGCCAAGCAGGTCCATGGGTATTCGTGTCTATTCGTGTTCATTCGTGGTTCGTCTTTTTTGACGAATGAGCGTTTCACTCTCGTATGATCCGCACCGTCGCGGAGGGGCGGGGGCGGGGCTTGGCTGAAACAAGAGAAAGAAGAGTAATCCACAAAGAACCACTACAAACCGGAGGACTGCATGCACCGTCGAGACCTGTTGCGAACTGCGCCTTTCCTGCTTGCCGGGTCCCTGGGGTCCCACTTGGCGGCGCGCGCCGGCCGCTCCGAGACTGAGGGCGTGTCCCGCATGCGGATCGCCATCTGCGCCTACTCCTTCAGGACGCCGCTGGGGTCGAAGGCTCTGACCTATGCCGACCTGGTCCACATGGCGGTGGAGCAGGAGATCGACGGACTGGACCTGACCGTCTACTGGTTCCCCAACACCGGAGACGATTTCCTGCTGCCTTTCAAGCGGCTGGCCTATCGGAACGCGGTGGAGATCTACAGCATCTCGATTCGGACCAACCTCTGCCGCCCCACGCCGCCGGAGCAGGCTCAGGAGCTTCAGGAGATCCGCCGATGGATCGAGGTGGCCCACAAGCTGGGCGCCGGGCATATTCGCATTTTCGGAGGGGACCCGCCCACGGGCGCCGGCCTGGAGCAGGCGGCCGACTGGGCCGCTTCAGTGCTGGGCCGGGCGGCAGAGGAAGCGGGCAAGCGAGGCGTGATCCTGGGTCTGGAAAACCACGGAGGCATCACCGCCAGAGCCGAGACGATGATCGGAATCCTGGAGAAGGTGGATTCTCCCTGGGTGGGCATCAACCTGGACACCGGCAACTTTCTGCAGGACCCCTACGGGCAGATCGAGGCCTGCGCCCCCTACGCGGTGAACGTGCAGGTCAAGACCCGGGTTATGGCGCCCGGGGGGAAGCCGGTTCCGGCCGACTGGGGCCGGATCCTCCAGACTCTGGCCGCCGCCGGCTACAAGGGCTACCTGGCGCTGGAGTACGAGGGCGAGGAAGACCCGGTCACCGCCGTCCCCCGCTATCTGCGGGAACTGAAGGCGCTGGCGGCCCGCTACGGCGCCTGAGGACCACTTCCATCGTCAGGGCGCTCCTGCCTGCCTTCACTCCAAGGGTCCCGAGCCGGATTCAGAGCTGCAAGGGTCGTTCGGACTGCAGGCAGAAGAACTTGCGCACCGTTTCCTCGATGGTCCAGACCGAGCTGAGCCCCTCGTTGAAGTGCAGCATCTTGCCGGGCACGATCGGGCAGCACTCCCCGTCCTCCGAACGAATCTCCCCTTTTCCGGCCAGGACGTAGATGGTCTCGTTCCAGGTGTACTCCCATCGGAACCGGCCGGGTTGACATTCCCAGATACCGCTGCAGGAGGTCTTGTCCTCGGTGATGAAGACCAGGGCTCCCAAGGCGTCGGGGCTGCCCCCCAGGATGTTGCCGGCCGGAAGCGGCCAGGGGTCCAGCTTCAGGTCGTCCCAGGCAAAGGTGGATAGGGGTTTCATGGTTCAGCCTCCCTCGCCCCCTTTCTCACAGGGAGCATTGCGCGGGCTCACGCCCGCCGGTGCATGCTGCCGCCGCTTTGCGGCTCGTCTGGAACCCGGGGCCGGCCCCCGGGGATGATCTCTACATCGCCTGCATTTCCTTCCAGATCCATTCCGCCAGGATGCGGTGTCCTCGGGCGGTCAGGTGAATGCCGTCGGGCCAGAGCAGCCCCGCGGGAATCGGGCCGGCCCGGTAGAAGGGAACCAGGCAATCCACGAAACGAACCCGGGCCCGGCCGGCTTCCCGGGAGGCGCGCAGGCTGAAGGAGCGGACGGCCGCCTCTCTGGCCGGAAAGGGCGTGGGCCCCAGCAGCACCACTTCCGATCCCAGCCGTTTGAGGCGGTTGGTCATGGTCCCGAGGTGGTGCGCATAGTCCTCCACGGAACCGGACAGGTAGACGTCGTTGAGACCGAACATCACGAAGCTCAGGTCCGGAGGGGAGGGGCCGCGCTCGCACCAGTGAATCCGGCCGGCGCCGCCCGCGGCGGTGGCTCCTCCCACGGCGTGGTTGTAGGTGCGGAAGCGGTCGTGTCCGGCCAACTGCCTCATCTTGTCCAGCAGGAGATCGGGATAACCCTCCTGCCGGGAGACGTAGCCGCACCCCTGGGTGATGGAGTCCCCCAGAAAGTCGATGCGCCGGATGCGGCCCTGGCGAATGCTCTCCGGAATCGATGTCTGTGGTGAAAGGTTGCCGTCGTTCATGTCAGTGCCTTCCCTTGGGAATCGGCCGGGGCCGGCTCCCTGCAAGCTTCGCCCCGCCTAATACCCGATGGCGGCGCTGGCCTTGTAGGGCTCCACGCCGCTCCGCAGCCGGCCCGACCGGCGGTCGACCAGAATGCCGTTGGGCCGGGCGAAGTAGGAGCTGAGAAAATGCTCTTCCCTCACCGAGACCGGGTGGCCGAAGGACCGCACCGCCTCGATCGCCTCGGCCGGCAGTCGGGCGTCCAGGTGAAGCGGGCTGCCCTCGCAGTGAATCCTCGGGGCGCTGACCGCCGCCTGCATCCCCAGCCCGAAATCCACCACGTTGTGGATGACCTGCTGCACCGCCGTCATGACCTTGCGTCCGCCCGGGGAGCCCACCGCCAGGTAGGGCCCGCTCCGGTCGAAGACGAGCGCCGGCGTGCCGGCGTGAAGCGCCCGCTTGCCCGGCGCCATCGAGTTGACCTTCCCCGGCTCGGGGTCGAACCACATCATGCCGTTGTTCAAGGTGATCCCGGTACCGGACACGACCACCCCCGAGCCGAACAACTGGCCCAGCGAGGCCGTCAGCGAGACCAGGTTGCGCTGCTTGTCCACCACCGTCAGATGGGTGGTGTGCTGCTCGCCAGCGTCGATGCCGCTGGGCGGACGCATGCCCGCCGGCCTGCCGCCCGGCTGGAAGGGCCAGGGGTCCCCGGCCGGATCGTTGACCGGAGGGCCCTCCGGCCGGATTTGGCTGCGCCGCGCCGCAGCGTATTCCGCCGACTGCAATCCCTCCAGGGGAATGGGATCGAAGTCGGGGTCCCCCAGGTGGGTGAAGCGGTCGGCGAAGGCCATCCGCTGGGCCTCGGCCAGCAAGTGCAGGGTGGGAGCCGTGTTGTGGCCGCAAGCGGCCAGGTCGAATCCCCCCAGGATGTTGAACATCTGGGCCACGGTGGGGCCGCCGCTGTTGGTGGATACCAGTGCGATCCGACTTCCCCGGTAGTCCACCCACAGGGGATCGCGCAGCCGCACCCGGTAGCCGGCCAGGTCCTCCGGCGTCAGCAGGCCGCCATGCTCGGCCAGGAAGTCTACCAGGGTCCGCCCGATGGCTCCCCGGTAGAAGCTGTCGGCGCCCTCCTCGGCAATCACTCGCAGGGTTCGGGCCAGGTCTTTCTGGACCAGCCACTCCTCTTTCCCGATGTCGTCGGCGTTGGCCGTCTTGAGCGGGGTGCCGTCAACGTGGAAAAAGGCGGCCATGGTGTGCGGAAAGGGCCGCAGCCGCCTCAGCCCGGCCGCGCAGTTGGCGAAGACGTACCAATCCACCGGGAATCCGTCTTCGGCCAGGCGAATGGCCGGCGCCATGACCTCGGCCAGGGAGAGCGTGCCCAGGGTTTCCAGCAGCTTGGCATAGGTGGCGACCGCCCCCGGCACGGCCACCGAGCGGTAGCCCGTTTCGGCGGCTTCATCCCGGGTGGCGCGCCAGCCGTAGATCCCTCCGCCCTTCAGGCCGGCATCCAGCAGCTCGAACAGGTCCTCTCGGGCGGCCCGGGGCAGGACTCCAGCCCCATCCAGCGTGAGCGTGCGGCCGCTGGCGGCGTCGTGGGCCACCACGCAGGCGACTCCGCCCACGCCGCTCATGAAGGGCTCCACCACTCCCACGGCAAAGGCAGCCGCCACGGCGGCGTCGGCCGCATTGCCGCCGCGTTGGAGGATCTCCACCCCGGCTTCGGCAGCCAGCGGGTGCATGGCGGTCACCAGGCCGTCGGCGACCGCCACCTCGCTCTTGTCGATGAGCAGTCGGCTGCGCTGGATGGGCATGCGGTCTCTCCCTCGGAGGGTCGGCCCGGGAAAGCGAAATCTTAGAACAGGGGATGGCCGGGCGGCAAGCGCCGGGCGGTTCTCCCCACCCCCATCTGCACCCGCCCGCCAGGGCGGAGTGATTGCCCCCGGGAGCGCGGGCGTCCCGCCCGCATCCTTATTGCTTGCGGGGGTCCCTGAGCATGCGCGCGACTTTGCGTGTAGCTGCCAGGTTGACGGTAGCCGCAACGGCCAAGCCGTAGGAAGGCCAGGTTGCGGAGACGGCCGAGGCCGCGCGAGGCTTTGTGCAGGCGGGACACCCGCGCTCCCGGGTCCCCTCCATCCGCCCGCACCCGAAAGATTTTGCTTTGCCTCCCATCGGGATATGCCGAACAATAGGCCGGAAGAGCGGCGGCGCGCCCCGATCGGCGCTGACGGCGCCCGGGCCGGCCGCCATCACGGGAGCGTGGAGAGACCCGATGACCGATTCCCAAGGCCCCGCCAGGGAGGGCTGGCAGGGGCGCTATTTCGAAGACTTCCAGGTGGGGGACGTCTACCGCTATCCCCATGGCCGGACGGTCACGCAAATGGACAACTCCCTCTTCAGCCATATCACGCTGAACACCAACCCCTTGCACTTCGACAGCCAGTACACCCGCAAGACCCGCTGGGGACGGATCCTGGTCAACAGCACTTTCACCCTGGCGCTGGTCACCGGCATGAGCACCACCGACGTCAGCCGGAACGCCATGGCCAATCTCGGCTGGGAGAAGGTGCGGCTGCCCAACCCCGTTTTTATCGGAGACACCCTCTACTGCCAGTCGGAAGTGCTGGCCAAGAGGGCTTCCAGGTCCCACCCCGAGGCCGGGATCGTCACCGTCCGCTCCCTCGGCGTCAATCAGGACGGCAAGGTGGTGATCGATCTGACCCGGCAGGTCATGGTGTACCGGCGCGCCCATGCCCCCCAACCCGGGGAGTTTCCCCCGATCCAGTGACCCGGAGAGCCCTCGGCATGCAGTTGATGCGTTCATGGCTGTTCGTTCCCGGCAACCGGCCCCGGATGATCCGGAAGGCGCCCACCCTGGGGGCCGACGTGATCGTCTACGACCTGGAGGACGCCCTTCCCTCGGCCGAGAAGGCCTCGGGACGGCGCCAGGTGGCCGAGGCGCTGGAGACCCCGCCGGGGGGCTCGCTGCGTTACGTGCGGGTCGAGGCCGATCCCGAGCGCGGCCTGGAGGATGCCCGGGCGGTGGTCCGGCCCGGCCTGGACGGGCTGGTGCTGCCCAAGGTGTCGGAGGTCTCCCACCTGCAGCAGACGGATGCCGCCTTGGGAGCCCTGGAGGCCGGGGCGGGAATGGAGCCGGGAAGCGTGCGCGTCCTGGCCATGATCGAGAGCGCCCGCGGATTGCTGGAGGCCCCCGCCATTGCGGCTGCCTGCCCCAGAATGGCAGGTCTGTTCTTCGGGGCGGAGGACTTTACTTTGGACCTCGGAGTCTTTGCAACGGATGAGGAGGGCCCCGACGAGATGCTCTACGCCCGTTCGGCGGTGGCCGTGGCCGCAGCCAGTTGCGGGCTGGTGGCGGTGGACCGCATCGTGCCCGAGTTCCAGGCGCTGGAGCCCCTGGCCGCCGATTCCAGGCGGGCCCGCCGGTTGGGTTTCGGCGGCAAGGGGGTCATCCACCCCCGGCAGATCGCCTGCGTCCACCAGGCCTTCGCCCCTTCCGAAAAGCAGGTCGAAAAGGCCAGGGAGGTGATCCGGGACTTCGAGCAGGCTCACCGGGAAGGCGCCGGCACGGTCCAGGTGGAGGGCAAGATGGTCGATTGGCCCATCGTGGAAAAAGCCAGGCGCCTGCTCCAAATGGCGGAGGCCTCGAAGTCCGAAGAACCGAAACAATGAATTGTAGACTGCTGAGCTTTTTGCAAAACTCGCAGCGGGGCAAGTCACCTTGCCGGCAAACCTGGGGTTCTGCCTTTTTCAATACCGGGTGCGACCTGGTGAAAATGCTGTCTAACCACAAAAAGCACAAAAGTCACAAATTATGTTTTTGTGCCTTTTGTGGCCATTCCCGGCAAACGTCCCGCTGCCGAATTTTGCAAAAGGCTTTCTTGATTGCTGATTGTTGATTGGGCGGCTGGGCACCCTGATAGTGCCCCAATCAAGAACTGACAATCCGAAATCCACAATACCTGACTCGTCGTCAGCGTTCTTGCGATCCAAGAGATCCAGCTCCATGAAACCGCCTGCACCCCTGCAGGGCATTCGCATCCTGGCCGTCGAGCAGTTCGGCGCCGGGCCCTGGTCCAGCATGCTGCTGGCCGACCTGGGGGCGGAGGTGATCAAGATCGAGAACCCCCTCAGCCGGGGCGACATCGGCCGCCACGTGGCCTCCGAGATCGAAGGCGACGACAGCGTCTACTTCCAGAGCTTCAACCGCAACAAGAAGAGCATCACCCTCAACCTGAACCATCCCGAGGCGGCCGCCGTGCTCCATCCCCTGGTCGGCCGTTCCGACTGCGTCTTCAACAACCTGCGCGGCGACCTGCCCGCCCGCATGGGCCTGGACTACCCGAGCCTGGCTCCGGTCAAGCGTTCCATCGTCTGCGCCTCCCTCTCGGCCTTCGGTCGCAGCGGCGCGCGGGCCGCCGAGCCCGGGTACGACTACCTGATGCAGGGCTACGCCGGCTGGATGAGCCTGACCGGCGACCCCCAGGGGCCGCCGCAAAAGGCGGGGCTGTCGCTGGTGGATCTGGGCGCGGGCGCCCTGGTGGCTTTGGGCCTGCTGAGCGCCCTGATGCGGGCCCGCGGCACGGGCGTTGGCTGCGACGTGGACGTGAGCCTGTTCGACACCGCCCTTTCCCAATTGGGCTACGTGGGGGCCTGGCACCTGACCAGCGGCTACCAGCCGCAACGCACCGCCGACTCCTCCCATCCCACCCAGGTGCCCAGCCAGTTGCTGCCCACCCGGGACGGCTGGCTGGTGGTCATGTGCGCCAAGGAGAAGTTCTACCGCAACCTGGTCCGCATCCTGGGAGTTCCGGAGCTGGCCGAAGATCCCCGCTTCGACTCCTTTGCGCAGAGGCTGAAGCACCGCGAGAAGTTGGCGCCCCTGCTGAAGGCCCGCACCCGGACCCGCGCCACCGCCGAGTGGCTGCGGCTGCTGAAGGGCCAGGCACCCTGCGCGCCGGTCAACTCGGTGGAGGAGGCCTTTCAGGACCCGCAGGTGCGGGAAGGCGGCATGATCGTCGAGACCGACCACCCGGAACTGGGCCGGGTGCGCCAAGTGGCCGGCGCCATCAAGGTGAGCGACCACGCGCCGGTCCACCGGCGCGGCCCCGGGTTGGGAGAGCACACCGACCAGGTCCTCGAGGACTATCTCGAGATGACGCCCGACCGGATCGGCCAGCTCCGGGAGAAGGGCGTCATCTGACGGCGACGGGCTCGAACTCGGACTCCGAGGACTCCGAGCCCACACGAGGAGCCCGAAGTTGCGATTGCCCTTGCTGGACGCTCCCTTTTTCAGGAAAACCCTGCTGCCGGGGTTCGTCTTTCAGTCCATTGTCATCGGGGGCGGCTACGGCACCGGCCGGGAGCTGGTGGAGTTCTTCCTGAAGTTCGGGCCCCTGGGCGGGCTGCTGGGGATGGTGCTGTCGACGGCCATCTGGTCGGCCGTCTGCCTGGTGAGCTTCGAGCTGGCGCGCCGGACTCGTTCCTACGACTACCGGACCTTTACCCGGCAGTTGCTCCACCGCTGGTGGTTCCTCTACGAGATCTGCTACCTGGTCATGATGCTGCTGGGACTGGCGGTCATCGCCGCCGCCAGCGGCAGCATCGTCGAGGCCGTCTTCTCCCTCCCTTACCACGCCGGGGTCATCGGCATCATGGCCTGCGTGGGGTTCCTGGTCTTCAAGGGAACCGCCGTGATCGAGAAGTCCTTTGCCTTGTGGTCCTTCGTCCTCTACGCCATCTACCTGGTCTTCCTGGCCTGGGGCCTCTCCCAGTTCTTTGGAGACAAGCCCTGGCCCTCGCTGGAAATCAAGCCGGGCTGGTTCCTGGCCGGCGTCAAGTACGCCGGCTACAACATGGTCGCCATCCCGGCCCTCCTGTTCTGCATTCGCCATATCGAGAGACGCCGGGAAGCGGTCGGGGCCGGCATCCTGGTGGGGCCCATCGGCATGATCCCGGCCTTTTTCTTCTACCTGGCCATGGTCACCCAGTATCCGGCGGTGGTGGACCAGACCGTTCCCGCCAATTTTCTCCTGGAGGCCCTGGGATCGACCGCCTTCCAGGTTGTTTTCCAGGTGGTCCTGCTGGGAACGCTGATCGAGTCGGGAACCGGGATGATTCACGCCTTCAACGAGAGGGTGGCCGGTGTTCTGGCCGAACGCCGGGCCCTCATGCCGGCCGCGCTGCGCCCGGCGGTGGCGCTCCTGCTGCTGGTGGCGGCCGCCCTGATCGCCCAACTGGGACTGATCGACCTGGTGGCCAAGGGCTACGGCACCGCCACCTGGGGCGTGATTCTCTGCTACGTCCTGCCGGTGCTGACCATCGGAGTCTGGAAGATCTGGCCGCGGGGGGGTGGGGGGTGAGGGGGACGCAGGTTCAGGTCAGCAGATACTTGATGACGGCGCCTGCAATCGATAGACCGATAGCGCCCAGAAAGACGTTCACATACTTCAGCCCACCTTTCAGGCCGGACACATCCACCCTCAGGTCGCCAACTTCCTTGGATACATCCGCCCTCAGTTCGCCAACTTCCTTGGACACATCCGCCCTCAGTTCGCCAACTTCCTTGGACACATCCGTGCGGACCTGATGGATGGCATTGGTAAGTCGGACTTCCATCTCACCCATGGACTTGGTCAGGCGCAACTCCAGTTGGGTGATTTCTTCGCTGCTCATTGTTCCTGCTCCCTTCGCCTGTTGACTCTCCGGCTTATGGATAAATCTGGTGGAACTACGCCGGATATTACCGATTGTTTTTGCCTTGCATGCAACTGACTGAGGGAGTGCCTTGATGATATCACGGTAACGGCTGAACACGGCGCAAATGTCGCTGCGCAATCCCGAAGGTCATTCCGCGGGACCGCTATTTCCAACCCCGTTCTCTCCGCCAGGGGGCCGGGCGGCGCGCCAGCCGGCCTTCATCTGGCGGGCGAGCTGTTGCACCGTCCGGGCCTTGGCCGGGGAGGCGGCCAGGTTGACCAACTCCAGCGGGTCGGCGTCGTGGTCGTAGAGTTCGGCGCCCTTGAGGCGGCCGTCCAGCCCCACCCATTCGGTGTAGCGGTAGCGGTCGGTCCGCATGGATTGCCCCAGGCTGTGGTCGTGCCGGGGAAAGTGGCTGAAGGCGGCCTGCTTCCAGGGCCGCTCCGGGTCGTTCAGCAAAGGAACCAGGTCGCTTCCCTCCACGTGCCTGGGAACGGGCAGGCCGGCCAGCCGGCAGAGGGTCGGATAGAGGTCCACCAGCTCCACCAGCGACTCGATCCGCGAGGGTTGGGAGCGGCCGGGCGCGGCAATCAGCAGCGGCACCCGAGTGGCCCACTCGAACAGGGTCATCTTGGCCCAGGTGCCGTGCTCGCCCAGGTGCCAGCCGTGGTCTCCCCAGAACACCACGATGGTCTTGTCCGACAGCCCGTAGGTTTCCAAGGCCTGCAGCAGCCGCCCCACCTGGGCATCGATGTAGCTGACACAAGCCAGGTAGGCCTGCCGGACCCGGGCCTGGAGCGGGTCGGGAATGGGGCCGCCGGCGGGGATTCCCCGGTAGCTGCGCAATTCCCAGCCGGCAAAGCGCAGCGCCTCCTCCCGGGTGGAGGGGTACTTGGGAAAATCCAGGTCGATGCGCCAGACTTCCCGGGCCCTGGGGTGCCAGTAGGTCACCGAGTTGTAGATCGACCAGAGGGGCGCTCCGGCCGGCGGCTGGCGGTGCTCCGGCAGCCGGATGCGGTCGAGCGGATACTGGTCGAAGTATTTCTTGGGAGCCACCAGGGGCAGGTGGGGGCGGTAGTAGCCCACGGCCAGGAAGAAGGGTTTGTCCTTGACGGCCGCCATGGCCGCGATGGCTTGTCCGGTCATGCGGCCGCCGTAGAGGGCTTCGTCGGGCACGTCGGGGGCCTGGATGGCGGGGCAATCGTTTCTGGGAGCGATAACGGTGGGCACCTGCGCCCGCTTGGTGAACTCCACCCCGGCGATGGCCGCTTCGTCCACCGTCTCCCACATCTCCCGCTTCCGCCCCGGCGAGCTGGGCGTCGACCAGCCCTCGGGATGGTCGGTCTGGTTGTGGTAGATCTTGCCGAAGGACTGGGTGTGATAGCCGTGATTCTTGAAGTGCTCGGGGAGGCTGGGGCTTTCCCGGAAGCGCTCTCGATGGAAGGGGTGGCGATTGGAGTAGTGGCCGGTGGTGTCGGGCCGCAGTCCGAACATCAGGGACACCCGCGAGGGACTGCATTGGGGCGCCTGGCAGTAGGCCCGGCGGAAGGTGGTCCCCCTGGCGGCCAGCCGGTCGATGCCGGGGGTCCGGACGTCCTGCTCTCCGTAGCAGCCCAGCAGAGGGCGCAGATCGTCGGCGGCGATGAACAGGACGTTGGGGCGGTCGCCGGCCAGGGCGGCCGGGAGAGACGCCGCCAGCAAGGGCAGGGCCGCGGCCAGCAGGCCCCGGACGGTCCGTCGTGAGAACACTCCGCTCTCGAGTTTCATGGTGTCAGCCTTGCCTTCTTTGATTCCCTCGCGCACGGACCTGACCCCGGCCGACGTCGCCACCGACATCATTCCTCTCGCGGGTTCCACCAGCCGTCCAGAAGCTGCTCCATCTCCCGCTGGAGGCTCCTCAGTCGGGGACTCCCGGCCAGATTGTTCAACTCGTTGGGGTCGGACGTCAAATCGAACAGCATTTTCCCCTCATTCGAACCCTCGGGGAGGATCAGCTTGTGGTTCCCCCAGCGCACCCAGCGGTAGAGGACTTCCTCTTCAGGCTGTTCCAGTTCCATGGCGTAGCCGCGGTAGATCTCGCCGAAGACCGGCCGCGGCGGCAGGGTGGCCCGGCCTCTGACCACCGGCATCAGATTGAGCCCCGGAAGGTCCGCCCCCGCTTCCTCGATGCCGGCCGCCGCCAGCAGCGTCGGCGCCAGGTCGATGGTGCTCACCAGGCCGGCATGGGCGCCGGGACTGGCCCGGTCCTCCCAAGCGATCAGGATGGGGGTCCGGATGCCCTGCTCGAAGGGAGTGTTCTTGCTGCGCACCGACAGGTCGGGATTCTCCGGGTCCACCACGTAGCCGTTGTCGACCACGAAGACCACCAGGGTCTGGCGCAGCAGGTCCCGCTGCCGCAAGGCGCCCAGCAGCTCCCCCACGGTCTCGTCCAGCCAGGTGATGCAGGCGTAGTAGGGGGCCAGGTGGGCGGTCACTCGGGGGTCCTCCGCGTAGGGCTGGAGGTGCCGGCGCGGCGGATTGTGGGGCAGGTGGGGCAGGAAGGGCGCGTACCAGACGAAAAAGGGCTTTCCGTCCGCGGCCGCCCGGTCGACGAAGTCAACAATGGGCTGCAGGGTCTGCCGTCCAATGGCCAGTCCGGCGTCGCCGTTGCCGTGCCCCGATTTCATGCCCAGTGCGGCAAAGGCCGGGTCCTTCTCGATGGGATGAGGCCTGGCCAGGGTCATTCCCTCGTCGAATCCCGCATTGGCGAAATCGCCTTCCCAGTGCTTGCCGGTTTGCAGCGTCCGGTATCCGGCCCGGGAGAGTAGGCGGGGAAGGGTGTCCACCCGGCGCACCAGGTAGCTGGCCCGATGCCGGTTCTCCAGGGTATGGGGCAGGTCGAAATAGGGGCGGTTGAAGGTGACGCCGCTCTGATGGGGGTAGAGCCCGGTCAGCAGGGTGGCCAGCGAGGGGCGGCACAGGCTGTTGGGAACGTAGCCGTTGACGAACCGGGCCGAGCGGTTGGCCAGGTCGTCGATGTGAGGGGTCCGCACCAGCGGGTTACCCATGAAGCCGAAGTCGCCGTAGCCCTGATCGTCGGCGATGATGAGCAGGATGTTGGGAGGAGAGGCCCAAAGACGGCCGGCCGTCCCGAGGCAGGAGACCGCCAGCAGCAGAAAAGTCAGCACCCTCCAGCTTCGCCGGCGGGGCGGGCCCGAGCCTGTCGAAACCACCTTGTTTTTCAGCATCTCTCAGCCCGTGTTGGCGGCCTTCGGTCGGGATTTTGCCGGCCGATTCGCCAGAGGCAGCGATCTAATTCGGGCCCGCCGACGCCGCCCGGTGACTCGAAAACCGGAAGCCTGCCCTCCCGCCTTCCCCTGGAGTTTCGCCGGAAAACATCGATTGTGCAGCCTGGGGAATGGTCTGTCAATCGGTCCGGCAACTGCGATAGAATGCCGCCCGAAACCAAGGAGAACCCATCATGCGATCAGCCAGAGTTTCCATGAATCCCCTTACCCGAAAAGCCCGAACCCGGCTGCTGCCGGCCTGCTGCCTGCTCCTGCTGCTGGCGGGGTCCGGGTGCACGCTGCCCGGCCCGCCCCCGGCGGAGTTCGAGTCGGTGAGCCTCGGCAAGGACCAGTGGCAGTTCGTCGGAGGGGAATGGGAGGAGAGCGGGGAGGGCGTGATGACCCCGCCCAGGATAGCGGCCGACGAGCACCTGGCTTTCAACACCAGCCGGGCCTATGCCGACTTCGAGGCCGAGTTCGACTTCCGCTGGAACATCCAGAACTGCGGCGCCGGACTGATCTTCCGCGCCCGCGATGCGCAGCACTACTACATGGCCCACTTCCCCTGCACCGGACAGCAGTACCGCGCCGAGCACTTCTGGGCGGCCCTCTCCAAGGTGGACGAGTCGGGGTGGGTGCACTTTCTGCAGAAGGAGCTGGTCCCCGGCGCGCCCAGCGAGATCGGGATCTGGCACAAGGTCAGGCTGGTGGTCGAAGGGCCCGAGTTTCGTCTCTGGGTGAACGGCCGCCCGCAACCGGTGGTCAGGGACGACACCTACGCCGGACCGGGCTTCGTGGGCCTGGAGAGCTTTAACGCCCGGGATCCCGACACCATCGGCCCCTACGGGGACCCCATCGTCAATATCGGGGCCGGCAGCAGTTTTCGAAACCTGAGGATTCGGGGGCGCAAAGACGCCTCGGTAGCCTGGGACCCGGAACCCAAGCCGGCCCGCAACTATGTCTACCCCCTCGGCGACACCCCTCTGGGCAAGTGGCAGTACGCCTCCAGCCTGGGGCGGGCTCCCAACGGCGACCTGGTCATGAAGCTGGCGGTGGCCAAGGAGCACCTGGTCCCCGGAGCCGTGCAGGTGCTGCTCCGCTCCACCGACAACGCCAGAAGCTGGTCCGAACCCTGGAAGCTTCCCGAGGCCCTCAAGAACGGGAGCTTCCACACCGGCGCCGACGGCCTGTTGCGGCTGCACTGGGTCCAGCACGAGCCTCCCTTCCGGATTCTCACCGCCGCCTCCAGCGACAACGGCAAGACCTGGGGGGACGTCGAGGAGCGGGGCCGCATGAAGTTCGCCAAGGACCTGAAGGTCGGAAACGCCTACGTGGGGAAGATCGTGGAACTGAAGAACGGGACTCTGCTGCGCTTCGGCTACGCGGTGGGACCCAACGAGAGCGTGCACGGCGCCATCAAGGAGAAAGGCGGGGTGCGTTACTGGGGACCCATCACCGAGGCCGATTTCGGCTTCTCCATCCGCTCGACCGACGGAGGCAAGACCTGGTCGGATCCGGTCGACGTCAACGGCCCCAACCCCAGTCCCCACTACTTCATGGTGGCCAAGGAGACGGGTTCGGAGGTCTCGGCCGCCGAAACCCGCCAGGGGCACGTCGTAGCCCTGATTCGGGCCTACACCTCGCCCTGGATGTGGGAGAGCTGGTCCACCGACGGCGGCAAGAGCTGGAGTCCGGCCGCCCGGGGGCCCTTCCCCATGTACGCGGCCACCAACTCCATGACCTCCACCGCTTCCGGCTACCTGGTGATCGCCGGACGCCACCCCGGAGTGGGCCTGCAGGTGAGCCGGGACGACGGCATGACCTGGCGGACCACCCGGATCGACACGCCCTTCTACGCCAACGGCTTCTCGCTGGAGGTGGAGCCCGACGTGGTGCTCTACATCTATGACGGGAAGTATTCGGATCCCCAAGTGCGGGCCCAACTCATCCGGATCACTCCGGAGAGGGCCGAGCCGGTTCGAGTCACCCAGGGCTGAAGGGGAAAATCCGACGCCAGGCTGCACCCTTCCCAAGAGTGCAGCCCCCGGTGTGAAATCGGGGCTACCACCGGTGTCATTTCGGTGTCCTCCCGTTCATTACTTTGGGTCGCGCAGGTTGTCGCGAGTTGGATGTGGAACACTTCTGCTAAACGCCGACCAACTCGACGCGGTCTCCGTAGATGTCCTCGCGGCTGAGACTGAGACCCTCCGGCCAGACTCCGGCAGAATGCACGGGCCACGCTTCGTCGAGGCTGGGCCTGCGGACGGTCTTGGTGGTTTTTCGCCGCAGCAGCAGCGTCTCGGTGTCCATATTGACCTCTGCGGTCTCCCATCCGGAGGCACTCCAGGAAAGGGCCTGGCTGTGGCCGTTGCCGCCAGTCTGGTTGGACCACCAGGGCCGGTGAAGGCGGGCCGAGGCTGGCAACTCGAAGCCTATGATGGACTCGATCTCGCTGAAGGTGGTTCTCCATTCCTGGGCAGCGAGTCCGCACAGGTGGGTATACAGCCGCTGGTACTTGCTGCGGGCCGCCATCTGCCGGTATTCCTGCTCCCGGTGGTTCATCGCCATGCCAAGCCTCCCTGTCAGCGTCAAATGCCAAGCACCGACCAGTTTAAACTATTATAGTTAGTTAGTATCAAGTTCTCAGGAAATTCTTCAGGGCCATTTTTTGTTGACGGGCATTTGATTAAGAGCAATGGGGGTAGGATTGAGTCTGGACAATCGGGAACTGATCTGGGATGATGGGGGGGATGGCGATGGACACCTCCCGAGTTGCTGTGCTGAAAGAGCGGCCGTTGCGAGCGGTGCGGGTGCGGCCGACCCGGGGGCTGGAGGAGCGCCGCCGCTGGGACCGACTGGTTCGGCAGCATCACTACTTGCCGTTTCAGGGTCTGGTGGGGTGCGGGTTGCGTCACGTGGCGGAATTCGACGGGGAGTGGGTGGCGCTAGTGGGCTGGCAGGCAGGAGCCTTCAAGCTGAAGGCGCGGGACCGGTGGATTGGATGGGTTCCGCAGCAGCAGTTCCGGCGGCTGCATCTGATTGCCAACAACACCCGCTTCGTGGTGTTGCCCGGCCCCCATCGACCGAATCTGGCCTCGCGGGTGCTGGGCTTGAGCCTGCGGCGGGTATCGAGGGATATGCGAGCGCTGCACGGCCATCCGGTGCTGGTGGCCGAGACCTTCGTCGACCCCAGCCGCTTTGGGGGCATCTGCTACCGGGCTTCCAACTGGCTGAGGCTGGGCAGGACGCGGGGCTATCGACGCCAGCCCGGGGGCAGCGCGCGCTGGTGCCTTCACGGTCAACCCAAGGAGATCTTCGTGTACCCTCTGCAAGCGGATGCCTGTCAGCAACTGAGTCAACTGGATGATTCCCCCGATTGGCGCAGCCAAGGGGAGTCCAAGCCCTTGGGCGAGGGAAGCCTGCGCTCTCTGTTCGAGACCTTGCGCACGGTGGAGGAGTTCCGCAGGCCTCGGGGCAAGCGCTACCCGCTGGCCACCCTGCTGACGATAACCGTGGCGGCACGCTTGGCCGGCTGCCGAGGCGTGACCGCCATCGCCGAGTTTGCCTCCCGTCTCACTCAGAAGCAGTTGGCCGCCTTGCGCGCCTACTACAGCAAGAAACTGAACCGCTATACGGCCCCCACCGTCACCACCTTCCACAACGTGCTGGCGCGGCTGCCTCCCGACACCCTCGACCGGGCCTTGCGGCTCTGGGCCAGCAGGATGAGCCGCCACCCAGCCCCGGTCGCCGTCGACGGCAAGCAGGTGCGCGGCGCCTCCCGCCACAACCCCCGGGGCCGCACGCTGCTGGTGGCCGCCCTCGAACATGGGTCGGGCCTGGTGCTGGGCCAGGAAGCGGTCCGGGACAAGAGCAACGAGATCCCGGCGGTGCGCACCCTGGTCAGTCAACTGCGCTTGGCGGGTCGGACCGTCAGCCTGGATGCGCTGCATGTGCAGGGGGACACTCTGCGCCTGGTGGTCGAACAGGGTCAGGCCCATTGGGTGGCCACGGCGGTGAAGCACAACCAGCCCACCCTGCTGGAGGACCTCAAGGCCATCGACTGGGAGGCGCCCGCCTGCGTCGCCTCTCAGCGGGAAACTCTCGACAAGGCTCACGGGCGCATCGAAACCCGCCGCTGCCGTCGCCTCGACCTGACGGGTAAGCAGTGGAACGACTATGCTCGCCTGCCCTATCGCCGCCAAGCCTTCCGCATCCAGCGGGAGCGCACCCACCTGAAGACCGGCGCCAGAAGCACCGAAGTCGTTTACGGCCTCACCTCGTTGCCCCCCGCAGAGGCCGACTCCCAACGCTTGATGGCTCTGGTCCGAGGTCACTGGGAAATCGAGAATCGACTCCATCATGTCCGCGACCTCTCCTGGGACGAAGACCGCTGCCGCGCTCATGTCGGCCACCTGCCCCGCAACCTCGCCGCCATGACCAATGCCGCCATCTCCATCGTCCGCTGTCAGGGTCGCTTCTCCTACCTGCCCCAGGCCCATCGCTTCTATGCCGGTCAACCCCAGGCCGCCCTCAAGGCCGTGCTCAACCCTCTGAGAGCCTGAAGCCCCCCCTCAACCCACCAGCCAGCCCCCAACCCTCTCTACGGGCCGCCCACCCCTGCCTACCATCCTCCAATCCATCCCTTCGCCTCCCCACCATCGCCTCCAACCCCTCTGCCATCCCCTTCTCTACCCACCAGCACCACAGATTCAGCCCTCCCCCCTCTTCCCTCCAAGCCTGCCAGTCTTGAACAAAAATTCGCCCTGGGAAATTCTTCAATAGACTGTTGCCGCCCCTACCACCCCTTCCAGCTCCCGTCCTCGTGGCGGTATTGCCGGAAGGGCAGGGGCTGGTAGTCCATCTTGGCGATGTCCTGCTCCTTGACCTCGACTCCCAGCCCCGGCAGGTCGGTCACGTTGACGTACCCGTCCTCGATCCGCCATTCGTGCTCCACGAAGCGGTCGAACAGGTCCCAGTATCCGGTCTCCTGGATCAGGAAATTGTTCATCACCGAATCGGCGGCCAGGCTGGCGCCGTAGTAGAGCGGCCCGCCTCCGATGTGGGGGGCCATCAGCATCTGGTTCTGCTCGGCCGCCTTGGCGATCTCCAGCAGCGAGGTGATCCCGAAAGCATGCAGCGTGTCCGGCTGCAGCACGGCGCAGGCCCGTCGGTCGATGATGGGCTTGAAGTCGTTCAGGGTGAAGAGCTTCTCTCCGGTGGCGATCGGCACCGGGCTGTTCCTGGAGACCGCCAGCAGGGCATCGACGGAGCCCACCTTGACGGGTTCTTCCAGGAAGAGCGGCTTGTAGGGGGCCACCCGGCGGGCATAGTCGATGCTGAGCTCCGGGGTGGGGCTTCCGTGGGTGTCCAGAAGGATGTCAAAGCGGGGGCCCATGGCGCTGCGCATGGCCTCCACGCAGGCCACGCTGTGGGCCACGGCGGCTTCGTCCATGGGCCAGGTGCGGGTCTCCAGGGGATTTCCCTTGACCCCGGCAAAGCCGGCTTCGGCCACGCTCCTGGCTTTCTCCACGGCCGCCTCGGGGCTGTCGAAGAGGGCGCCCCCGGTATAGACCCTGACCTTGTGGCGCTTTCGGCCTCCCAGGATGGTGTGGATGGGCACCCCCCAGGCCTTGCCGGCGATATCGTAGAGCGCGATGTTGATGGCCGCGATGGCCGTGCCGAAGGTGGCCCCGCCCTTCCAGGGGAGCCGGTTCTGGATGTCCTCCGTCAAGCGGACCACGCCCAGTGGATCCTGTCCGATCAGCAGCGGCTTCCACTCGTGCAGGGTGGCCTCCACCGAAGGCACCAGCCACTCGCCGCTGCCCTCGCCCCAGCCCACGATGCCGGCATTGGTGGTGATCTTCAGGAAGAGCCAGGGCTTGGCCGTGCTGGAAATGAGTTCTCCGGTGCCGGGATCGCGAATCTCCTGACCCGTCGGGACCGAAAATTTGTAGGTCTGGATCCCGGTGATCTTCATGGCGCTGTTCCCTCCTGATTGTGCGTAGCTGCTCTCCGGGGCCACTCCCAGGGCCAGGCCTGCCGACCCGGCCTGGACCATGAAACCGCGGCGAGACATCCGCTGACCCTCGCTTGCCGGCTGCGTCATGGCACACCCTCTCGATTCGACGATAGTTGTTGCCTGATGGATCCAGGCCTGGAAGCCGCTTCCCCTTGGCCAGGGCTTTCGGACGCCCGGGCGTTGAAATCAAGTGGGGGGTTGGAATGACTGAGCGACCTTCCCAACTTAGTTCTTTCCGGATCGATTGTAAAGCGCCTGGGAGGGGGCGGGTGCAGTACAATGCGTCCGGAGGTGAGCCGTGGGTAGAGGCATCATCTTGGGGTCGGTGGCGATTCCGTGGCTGCTGGGCCTGTGGCTGCCGGCGGGTGCCGAGGGCCTGCTCGAGAAACACCCCCAACTGGGGCGCCGGCTGCAGGAGGGCTTGCAGCTTCTCTACCGATACGACCTGGCGCAGGCTGAACGTCTCTTCACCCAGATGGTGAAAGACCACCCGGATCGTCCCATCGGCTATGTGAACCTGGGGGAAATCTTCTGGTGGAAGGCCCTGCTGGACAAGCGCAACAAGCGGCTTGCCCGCTCCTTCAACAGGCACACCGCTCAAGCCATCGACAAGGGCAAGGCCCTGCTGAAAAAGGATGCCGGAGACTTCTACGCCCGGCTCTACCTGGCCAAGGCCTACGCCAATCGCTCCCGATTCAAGGTCACCATTACCCGGAGCTACCTGGGCGCCATGCTGGCAGGCTTGAAGGGCAGACACCACAACGCCCGGGCTGCCGAGCTGCGCCCGGACTACATCGACTGCCTGATAGGCATCGGCGGCTTCAACTACTTCAGCGGAGCCCTGCCGGCCGTCATCAAGCCCTTTGCCTTCCTGATCGGGGCCCGGGGCGATCGGGAACTGGGACTCAGGCAGTTGGAGACGGTCGCCGAGAAGGGAGAATACGGCCGGACCACGGCCAAGATTGTCCTGTTGGGGGTCTACTACAGCGAGAAACGCTACCACGACTACAGCCACTTGCTCTTCCGCATGATCGAGCAGTTCCCCTCCAACCCGGTCTTCTACACCTGGCTGGGCGATGCCTTCGTCCAGCGGAAGCAGGTCGAGGAGGGGATTGGCCTGTTCAACCGGTGGATCGACGAAGCCGGCCGGGACGGCGCCCCCAGGCGTCCGCTCAAGTTCCTGGAGATCGAGAAAGACAAGCTGGAGTCGCGCAGGGGCAGGTCGTAGGCGCGGGGGCCAGTGATAGGAGGGAGGACATGCAGAACGAAGATCCCCTGAGCGGGCGCATACGTCAGATCCTGTCGGGGCGGGGAAGGGTCTCCGAGCGAAAGATGTTTGGCGGCACCTGCTTCACCATCAACGGAAACATGTGCGTCGGGACCTGGAAGGGATCGCTCATCGTGCGGCTCGCCAGAAAAGACCACGACAAGACGCTTGCCGAACCGCACACCAGGCCGGCCGACATGAACGGCCGAATCATGAAGGGATGGGCGCTGGTGGAGCCGGCCGGCATCGAATCCGAGAACGATCTGACAAGCTGGCTAAACAGAGCCGCCAGTTTCGCCGAATCCCTCCCGCCCAAGTGAAACTCCCCCAACAATTCGGTCTGACACCGGAGTCACGAACGGTAGGCCCACCGAATCTCCCTCGGCTGCCAATCCGTAGCCACCGGCTGGCGCCAGGGGATTTTCCACAAAGGCCAAATAATTCCACGAAGGGGCACTAAGGACGACGAAGAGCCACCAAGCGTGACGGCTCTGCCGCACGGGCAGGACAGCAGCCCGGCAAGTCGGCGCCACCCGGGAACGCGGGCGTCCCGCCCGCGAGCGCCAGGCTAACTGGTGAAGCGTAGCCGGTGAAAGTCCGGCGGGAAGGAAAGGTTAACCACCACTTCCGCCCCGAGTCATGGGCCTACAACCGCGAGGGTGTGGGTCAAGCGTTGACAGGGGTGCGTGTGGGCAGGGCTATTGAGCACCGAAAACACGCTCATCCGGGGTGCCGAGGCCATGCGGGCAGCCGAAGGCAAGATCCGCTCCACCGCCAAGGTGAGGGGGAGAGGAGCCCCGCGGTGTCTTAGAACCCAGGCACGCACGTAAGCGCTTCACCGGGACCTGGGAGGTCTTCATGCTGTTCCGTCAGTCGTGGCGGGACCGCAAAGGGAAGGAGAGATCCGAGACCGGAGATGCACGGCATGAAGAAGTCAGATGAGGCCATAGTAGTGGAGAAGCCGGCGAACAAAGGGGAGAGATTCCCGGCGGAGTCGGTGGAGCGAAGGGCCTTACCCGAAGGGAAGCCGGAAAGCCAAAGCACGCGCCGGACGCAGAGACGGGGGAGCGTGTCCCAGGCGGCGGACCGGATACGGGAGTTCATCGAACGGGAACCGAAGAGTCGGTTGACGGCGCTGCTGCACCACATCACGGTGGAGGCGTTGAGGAAAGCCTACGGGGAGTTGAAGAGGTGGGCGGCCCCCGGCGTGGACGGCATGACGTGGAAAGAGTACGCGGTTGGGTTGGAAGATCGATTGGTCGACCTGCATGACCGGGTACAGCGGGGAGCGTACCGGGCGACGCCATCGCGGCGGGTGAAGATACCCAAGGCGGATGGCGGGACACGACCGCTTGGCGTGGCGGCGCTGGAGGACAAGATCGTCCAGAAGGCCGTGGCGGACAACCTGCTGACGCCGATATATGAGGCGGAGTTCCTGGGGTTCAGTTACGGGTTTCGACCTGGCCGAGGGGGGCACGATGCGCTGGACGCCCTGGCGGTCGGGATCGGGCGGCGGAAGATCAGGTGGATCATCGACGCGGACATACGCGGATTCTTCGACAACGTGTCGCGGGACTGGATGCTGCGGTTTCTGAGGCACCGCATCGGGGATGAGCGGGTGATACGGTTGATTGCCAAGTGGTTGAACGCCGGCGTCATGGAGGATGGAGAGTGGAGGGACGACCTGAAGGGGACGCCGCAAGGGGCGGTGATATCGCCGATCCTGGCGAACGTCTACCTGCATTACGGTTTGGACCTCTGGTTCCAGAGGCAATGGCGGACCCGCGAGGCCGAAGGCGAGACCCTGATGGTGCGGTACGCCGACGACTTCGTGGTGGGATTTCAGTACCGGCGGGATGCGGAGCGATTCCTCAACGACCTGAAGGAGCGAATCGGACGGTTCGAGTTGGAGATGCACCCGGAGAAGACCCGACTCATCGAGTTCGGACGGTATGCGGCAGAGAACCGACGAAGGAGGGGGGAGGGGAGACCGGAAACGTTCGACTTCCTGGGCTTCACGCACTATTGCAGGAAGGACCGGAAGGGACGCTACGGGCTGGGGCGCAAACCGATAGCGAAACGGATGAGGCGCACCCTGAAGCGAGTGAAGGAGGAGCTGAGCAGGCGGATGCATGAAGGCATCGGGAAGACCGGCAAATGGCTGGGGCGAGTGTTGAACGGATGGCTGAACTACTTTGCTGTCCCGACCAGCCTGCGCTATCTGAGACGCTTTGCGAGCCACGTCCTGAGATTGTGGATGCGAGCAATCAATCGACGATCCCAGAAGGGCGGATATAGCTGGGAGGCGATGAACCGACTGGCGGCGACCTACTGGCCGAGACTGGGAATCCGGCATCCATGGCCGGACCGACGAATGCTCGTCAACACCTGAGGGAGGAGCCGGATGCGCTAGCTGCGCACGTCCGGATCTGTGCGGGGGGTCCCCAGCAATGCGGATTCCTACCGCGATATGCACTGCCGTAGCGAGCCGCTCAATATTCCTGCGATATAGCGCCCGCCCTGCCGGCCGTAACGCCATGGGTTCGGGCGAAGCAGAGTCCTGGCGCCGTTGCCGGCCACCGTTGCCGGTCGCCCCGGGTGGAGCAGATGGCCGAGACTGTGGAAAAACGGGTGCGGGCGGGACGCCCGCGCTCCCGGAGGGGCCTGCGGCCGGCTACATCAGCGGCTTGAAAGGAAATGGCAAAAAGAGAGGGGTGGGGTGAGTGATGGGGATCGAACCCACGACCGCTGGAGCCACAGTCCAGTGCTCTACCGATTGAGCTACACTCACCGTCGAAGGAAGCGGCCGACACGTCCTTGACCGGCCGGGCACCTAGTCTAGTACAAGGCAGCGGGTCCTGCAAGAGCCGGGAACGCCCCACTGCCGGGACGCACAACAGGATTGTCCGGCCCGACCCGGACGGTGCTTTTGCCCCTTGGTGAGAAATGCGGGTTAACACCCCGTTGCGGTCGGATCCGAATGCAGAACTGAATCAGGACCCGGGCCAGCAGGGAAGGAGGTCTCCCGGTTCCGGCGTGGCATGGCGGATGCCGCGGGCGACGGCCCTGGCGAGGCAGAGCGAGGCGGCATGGCAAATGGACGCCATGTCGTTGTCCTCTACCGCCTGCTCTGCGGTTCCGCCGGCTGCCGCGAACACCAGGTCGCCGTCGAAGGGGGTGTGCGACGGAACGATGGCCCTGGCCAACCCGTCGTGGGCCGCTACGGCCATGCGCTGGGCCTGGCTCCGGGTGAGGTCCGCGTCGGTTGCGACAACGGCGATGGTGGTGTTTGCTCCCGGGTCGAAGGCTGTGTGTTTTCCCAGGAAGGTCGCCTTGAGATCGGGCGCCTCCTCGGGCAGGCCCGCCTGCCCGAACTCACCGCCGATTTCGAAGGGAGCCGCCCAGAACTTGCAGCTTCCCGGGATCGTGACCGAGCCGACCGGGTTTGCCGCCACCAGCGCCCCGACCGTGATGCCGTTCCCGAGCACCAGGGAAGCCGACCCCAGGCCTCCCTTCAGATTGGCGGTGGTTGCGCCCGCTCCGGCCCCGGAAGTGCCGAGGTCGAAGTCTGTCCCGGCGTTCTTCAGCGCCCGCCGCCCAAGCTCTCGGTAGGGGTTTTCCTTCCAGTTCTTGTCGCCGCCGTTGAGCAGGTCGAAGAGGATAGCGGCCGGGACGATCGGGACCCGGACGGCGCCCACGGGGAATCCGCGTCCGCTTTCACCCATGGCGTCCGCCACCCCCGATGCCGCATCCAGGCCGAAAGCCGACCCGCCCGACAGCACCAGGGCGTCCACTTTCTGCACCAGGCGGCCCGGCGCCAGCAGTTCGGTCTCCCTGGTCCCCGGGGCTCCGCCCATGACGTGCACGGCCGCCGTGAAGGGCTGCTCCGCCGTCAGCACGGTCGTCCCCGACTTGAGGGCGGCGTCGGAGGCATTGCCGACCAGAAACCCTTCGACGTCGGTCAGGAGGTTGCGCGATCCGGGTTGCAGGCGGTGGGAATGAGGATTGAGAGTCATGCGTCGATGTTTCTCGGGCGGCGGGCTGGCGGCGACTGCAATCGTCGCTCCTGCCGCGTGACAGATGTTTCAGACCAGCAGCGCCCCCGCCCTGCCGTGCGGATCATACGAGGATGAAACACCCGATCGTCAATAAAGACGAACCACGAATGAACACGAATAGACACGAAGACCGATGGACCTGCTTGGCTGCGACGCCGTCATGGGATGAAGGCCCCTCCGGGAGCGCGGGCGTCCCGCCCGCACAACACTGGCACAGCCTCACCCCTCTCTCCCACCCGGCTCGACCGGCAACGGCGCCAGGACTCTGCTTCAGCCGGGCCCATGCGGTTTCCGCCGGCAGGGTGGCCGGGTGCGGCATGCCGGGGAAACGGAGCGGCCACCCAACGCAGAGGATGCGGGCGGGACGCCCGCGCTCCCGGGTGGGCCTCTTCCCATCACTCTTGCTCATCAAGGGGGCACGCGCCGGCTTGCCGGGCGGCAGCCCTGCCGATGCGGCAGAGCCGTCACGCTTTGTGGCCCTTTTTAGTCCTTCGTGTCACTTCGTAGATCACTCTTTTTTGTTTGTTGTAAACAAGGCCGATTATACTCGATAGTTGTCATTCTTAAGGAAGTGAACAGTCCCAATCGTGGTGACTGGGATCTACGCCAGTACCTACGGAACGGCGGCCGCCCTGAGACATGGGACAATGTCGCACGGTGGGTACACGGGATTCGCAACCGTGGGCAAGACGACGACTGGCCAAACCAATACAAGAACATCTCCAAGGAGTTCCGGGCGGAAGTTCTGCGGAGCAACTGCGTAGTAAATCTCAAGAAGTCGCCGGGTACGCATACAACCGAAATAGCAAGTCTGACTGAGGTTGCCAAAGAGGACGCAGTTAGAATCCAAACTCAGTACACAATCTACGAGCCTGATCTCACGATCTGTGGGGGAACCGGCGACCTATTCAGGACTGTCGTGGGTCATGAGCACCTGGAGTGGAGACAGACTCGTCGCGGTAATCGGTGGTACCAGTGGGCGTCCGGAAAGGTTGTAATCGCATACTCACACCCTGAAGCGCGGGTCCAAGACTCACTTCTGCACTATGGGTTGATTGATGCTGTCATCGAGATTCTGACCTGACAGACAGGTCAACGAGACAGCCAAACGGTGCTTTGCGTTCTGGATGCACGTTAGCCGTACCGTTGTGTGGGACAAAACTGATTGACTCAATGAGGAATTTCGAAGTGCCAACTATATCGATGTTTTATGGCATCATCATCAGGATGTATTTTGCACCCGGCGAACACCCGCCGCCTCACTTTCATGTTTATTACGCTGAACATAAGGCAAGGGTTGATATTCGCACCTGTGAGATCATTGACGGCAAGCTGCCAAGAAGGCAAACCAAGCTGGTGCTGGCGTGGGCAGAGCTTCGCCAGGAAGACCTCATGGCAGATTGGGCACTCGTCATGAATGGTGAAGAACCGTTCAAGATTCAACCGCTACAATGAGGACAACCAAATGCATCCTGCCGTAATGTCGGTTGAGTGTGAAGAGGATTATGTCCTGTCTGTAGTATTTGATAATGGAGAGCGTGGATTGCTCGATATGAAGCCCTACTTGGGTTTGGGGGTTTTTAAGACTCTACGAGATCCGAGCGTTTTCGAAACGGTTCATGTCTCTTTCGACGCGATTGCGTGGGAGTCTGGTGCTGACCTTGACCCTGAGTTTGTTTACGAAAAGTGCCACTTTGCACGCCAAGACACTTCAGTCCATGACCAGCGCTACCGCTGATAGCCAACTGTCACGTAAATTCCGTCACACTGCGGCCTGACCCCCAGAGTGCAAGGACTTGGGGGAGTGGTGTTACGGGTACCGATGCGGCCTGCCTTTGACAAAAAATCCGGGTCAAGCAGAATCCGGATGCAGGTGGGCGCGCAGGGCCTCCATGTCGAAATCCACGCCCAGGCCGGGCTTGCCGCTGAGGCTGAACTCGCCGCCGTGGAAGTTCATGGGCTCGGTGGTCAGCCGGTTGTAGGCTTCGATGAAGGAAGTGCTGTGCTCCAGCCGGTAGAAGTTGGGCGTGTTCATCATCACGTGGGAGCCGGCCACGATCTGCAGGGGACCCATGGCGTTGTGGGGGCTCATGGGCACGTAGTAGGCCTCGGCCATGCTGGCGATCTTGCGCAGCTCGGTGATGCCCCCCGTCCAGAGGACGTCCGGCATGAGGTAGTCGGCCAGCCCCTGCTGCAGGATGGGCAGGAAGTCGAAGCGGGTGAAGAGGCGCTCCCCCACGCAGATGGAAGGCGTCACCTGCCCCCGGACCGCCCGCAGGGCGTCGATGCTTTCGGGGGGGACCGGCTCCTCGAACCAGGCGATCTGCGACTCCTCGTGGAGGCGGTTGGCCAGGCGGATGGCCGTGGGCACGTTGTAGTGGCCGTGGGCGTCGATCAGGATCTCCACCTGGTCTCCCACGGCTTCCCGAACCGCCTGCACGATGGCGCAGCCCAGTTCCTCGCCTTCGGCTGAGATCTGGCCGGAGAGATAGCCGGTGTGGAAGGGCTGCATCTCCAGGAAGGGATCCAGCTTGAGGGCCTCGTGGCCGGCCTCCACGGTAGCTTTGGCGGCCGCGCCGTACTGCTCGGGGGTGTGGCAGCCGAAGAACCAGCCGTTGGCGTAGAGCCGGATGCTGTCCCGCAGCTTGCCCCCCAGCAGGTCGTAGACCGGGAGGCCCAGGGCCTTCCCCTTGATGTCCCACAGGGCCATGTCCACGCCGCTCAGGGCCACCGTCGGCAGGCCCCGCGCTCCCAGGTAGGTGAAGCGCCGGTAGTTCTGCTGCCACAGCTTTTCGCTCTGAAAGGGATCCTGTCCCACCAGGCTCTGGCGCAGCAGCTCGATGGTCCGGGCGCTCAGGAAGCAGCCGCCGCCGGGAGAGTTGCTGGCCTCGCCCCAGCCGTGGATGCCCTCGTCGGTGTCGATGCGCACGAAGGTCCAGTCCCCCTCGAAGGCGCCGGCGTTGTCCGGATAGCGGGGCTGGATCACATAGGCCGTGACGTCGGTGATTTTCATGGTCTCGTCCTCCTGAATAGGAAAAGAGGCGGCTCGCAACGGTTGAGAGGGGGCCGAGCCTCAGGCTTTGGAAGGCCCGGGCAATTCCCCCGAAATCCGGAGCAAATGGTCCATGCGCTTGCCTCTGGCCTTCTGCAGGGCGCGGTCCGGAACCGGAAGCTGGTCGAACAGGTCGGGGGCGCTCCGGACGAATCCCTCGGCATACTGCGTCCCGCAGTTCCAACCGGCCCGGCCGGCGCTGATCTCGATGCGCTTGCGGGCAAAGGCCTCGGTGTGGCCCTGGGTGGCGAACAGGGTCTCGGCCTCGACCCGCTTTTCGGCCCACTCGCTGATGTCCACGTGCTTGGTGGCCCCGTTGGTGAGGGTCACAACGGTCACGGCATCGCCCAGCGAGCGGTGAATGCCGCAGGTGCCGGCGCAGTGGGTGAAGTCGTGGGGATGGGCCACCACCACCATCAGGCGCAAGGGTTCCCGGGCAGGGGTGGGTGCCTGCGGTTGCGGCGTCATGGTCGCTCCCTGGACAGGTGGCGCTTTGAAGGCGGGCCGCCTCCGGACCGGCCTCGGCAGGAGGGGTCGCGGGTTAGCCCTGTCCCCGCCCTGCCGTGCGGATCATACGAGAGTGAAACACTCAATCGTCAACAAAGGCGAACCACGAATGAACACAAATAGACACAAATACCGATGAATCTGCTTGACTGCGACGACGTCATGGGAGGAAGCCCCCCGGGGGCGCCTCTTCCCGTCACTCTTGCTCCTCCAGGGGGCACGCGCCGGCTTGCCGGGCCGCAGCCCGTGCCGATGCGGCAGAGCCGTCCCGCTTGGTGGCCCTTCGCCGTTCTTCGTGTGTCTTCGTGGATCACTCTTTTTCCGTTTGTTTCGGGCAAGCCCCGCCCTTGGGGCACCCTGTCCGGCGCCGCCGAAGCGGTCATCCCTGCCGGCCTTCGGAAGTGAGAGCTGCAATCTCGTCAGGGTCCCCAGCGGCTGGGATCCGGGGGTGTGCCGAACCTCATGTAGCGCATCCCCTCCTTGGCGGAAAGCATCTGGAAATCCCCACCGAGGGCATAGAGCCGCCCGCCGCCGAGTTCCAGTACCAACTGCACCGCCCGGCCCTCGAGACTACCGAAGCGGGCGTCGTCTTTCCATCGGGGAACCCAGCCGGTGCTGTCGGCGCTGCAGGGCCGGCAATCCTCCAGGCCGTAGCCGGGGACGGGATTGCCGTCGGCGTCGGTGATTCCCACTCGCAGTTGGCCGCCGGCCGCCTGCACGTTGAAGCTGAGTCGCTCCCCCTGCACCAGCAGGGCCCGGGTTTTCAATCGGCCCCACCCGGCGGCGGCTTCCAGGTAGACGAATCCATCCGGCCTCAGCCGGTGCATCAGGATGGCCGACCTTTGGGGGGAATGCTCGTCGAAGACGGCGTGCTCGCAGGCGCTGGCGCCGGAATAGAGGCGGATCTCGCTCTCGGTCGCGATCAGGCTGCAGGGCAGAATGCAGCCCGCCCCGATCCGGCCCGGGTTGGCGTTGGCCAGGAAGGGCTCCCTCGGCCCTCGCTGGAAGTGCCAGCCGTCGTAGTAAGAGGGACCCCATTCTCCGAAGCGGTTCAGGGGCGCCGCCCCCACCTGGTTGGGCAGCAACCGGTCCGGAAGCGGCGCCGAGGCCGCCAGGTCGGGGACCCGCCAGTGGACGCCGTCACTCGAATCCGCCGCCGAAGGCACGAAATGGTTCGGATCGCTGTGGCTCTGAAGGCCGGTCAGGGACTGATAGAGCATGCGCCATCCTCCGGCTTCCCGGCAGGGAAAGACGGTGGGATAGGCGAACCCGAGGTCGATTCCCGGAACCTGGAAGGTGGCTTCGGGAACCGGGTCGGGCCGTCCCAGGCGGCGCTCCAGGCCCTGCTTCTCCAGAAGCTGGGTGTCGTCGAAGAAAAGTAGCCGGGTCATGGCTGCTTGCCATGGTCTTCCGTCGGGAATGGCGGTCAGCCCTTCACGGCCCCCAGGCGGATGCCCTCCACGAAGTAGCGCTGGCCCGCAATGAAGACCACGATCATGGGGAGGGTCATGACCATGGAACCCGCCATCAGCAGGGGCCAGTCGGGGTCGGTGTACATTCCCCGGAACAGCGTCAGGCCCAGGGGCAGATTGAAGAGATCGTCCGAGCTGGTGACGATCAGCGGCCACATGAAGCTTCTCCAGGAGCCCACGAAGCCCACGATGGCCAGAGTGGCCAGGGCCGGGGTGGAGAGCGGCAGGGCGATGCGCCAGTAGAGGCCCAGCGGGCTGCAGCCGTCGATGCGGGCGGCGTCCTCGATCTCCCTGGGAATGGTCAGGAAGAACTGCCTCAGCATGAAGGTGCCGTAGGCGGTGAAGACCGCCGGCAGGATGACCGCCTGGTAGGTATCCACCCATCCCAGCTCCCGCAGCAGGATATAGGAGGGAATCATGGTGACCGTGGCCGGAATCATCAGGGTGGCCAGGTAGGCGAAGAAGAGTTGGTTGCGGCCGGGGAAAGAGAGCCGGGCGAAGGCGAAGGCGGCCAGGCTGCTGGTGAGCACCTGGCCCAGGGTGATGGCCAGGGCGAAGAAAACCGTGTTCAAGAAGAAGCGGCTGAAGCCTTTGGGGCCACTTTCGGCCCCGGCCTGATGCTGCCAGGCCAACAACTGGGTGTAGTTGTCGGTTTCGGAATGGAAGAACCAGCGGGGATCGTCCACCACCTGCTCGGCCAGTTGCCTTCCGGGGAGCATCTTGGGGTCGGTGGAGAAGACGTCCGCCTTGCCTTTCAGGGAAGAAATCGCCATCCAGTAGAAGGGGAACAGCATGGAACCGGCCAGCAGCACCAGCAGGCCGTAGACCAGGAAGCGACGACTGTTGATCCGACTCGGCATCAGTACTCCACCCGTTTCTCGGCCAGGCGCCAGTTGATCATGGTCAACAGGAAGACGATCAGGAACAGGACCCAGGCCACCGCGGAAGCGTAGCCCATGCGGAAGTACTCGAACCCCTGCCGGTAGAGGTAGAGGCTGACGGTGGTGGTTCCGAAGCTGCCGCCGGTCATGACGTAGGGCGCGTCGAACCCCCCTTCCAACCCGGAGATGATGGAGATGATGAAGATGAAGAAGGTCACCGGAAGAAGCATGGGGACGGTTACGTGACGCAACTGCCTCCAGCGGCCGGCGCCGTCCAGGGCGGCCGCCTCGTGCAGTTCTCGGGGGATCTGCTGCAGCCCGGCCAGGTAGAGAATCATGTTGACTCCGCCGATGCTGGCCCAACTCGCCATCAGCATCAGGGCCGGCTTGGCCCAGAAGTAGCTCTGCAGCCAGGCCGGTCCCTGGATGCCCACCCAGGCCAGCATCTGGTTGATGCTGCCCATGTCCTTGTTGAACATCCACATCCAGAGAAGCATGGTGCCCACTCCGGAGGTGATGGAGGGCAGGAAGAAGGCGCTGCGAAAGATCGCCATGCCCCGAATCTTCCGGTTCAGCAGGACGGCCAGCAGCAGTGAGGCCGCCATGTTGAAGGGAATGGCCAGCATCATGAAGAAGGTGTTGTAGAGGGCTTCCCAGAAGCGGGGGGTGTTGGGGGCCCAGGAGGTGTCTCCCCCGGGGTCGGTGCGGCTGTGGAAGCCGAGCAGGTCCAGGTAGTTGTGGAACCCGGCCGGTTCAATGCCGCTGATCGGTTGGGCCACCGGGTCCCAACGGCAGAAGCTCAAGGCCAGGGAGGCCACCACCGGAACCAGGGTGAAGGCCAGAAACCCCAGCAGATTGGGCAGCAGGAACAGAGCGGCCATGCCGAGAACCCGTGATCTCATGGGCGGGTCCTCCCCAGGATTTCCCGGAACTGCCGGGCGCACTCCCGCAGCCCGGGCGCGGGGTGCTGCAGCCCGCTCAGCACCAGCCGCTTGGTCTCTCCCAGAGCCTGCTGGAGCTCGCTGATCTTGGGGTGGCGCGGAAAGGGGTTGAGGGTCTCCATGCTGTCCAGCAGAACCTGGAGATTCTGCGGCGGGCTGACCAGGTCTTCGACCACCAGGCGAGCGGTCTCCCGATGGGACGGGACCAGAAATCGACCCATGCGCCGCTGGGTCTCGGGCGCCACCAGGTACTTGAGCAGGCGCACCGCCTCGGCCGGGTGGGGCGTGTTGCGGGCAATGGCGAAGCCCTGGGTGCTGGAAGAGGAGGCGCGGTGAGCCCCCTTGGGCACCGGCGCAATATCCCAGCGGAAGTCCGAAATCGATTCGCGCATGGTCTGGAAATCGAATCGGTCGTAGATCATGGCCGCCTGTCCCCGGTAGAAGACCTGGCGCCTGTTCATGATTCGGGCTCCCGGGATATCCAGTTGGGAGGGCATGGAGCCGTCCTCGAAGGCCAGCTTCAGGTGAAAGTCCAGGAAGCTCCTCCACTCGGGCCGGTCGATGCGTTCCTGCGACATGTCGGGACTGAGGTAGGCGGCCCCGAAGACCCCCGGATCGATTTCACCGTAGAAGCCCCACTGGCGGACCTGGCCTCCCTCGCGGACCGTCAGTTGCCTGGCCGCCTTCCGGAAATCCTCCAGGGTCCACTCCGGGCCGGGAAGCGGGAGGCCGGCCTGCTCGAACAGGTCCTGGTTGTAGATCATGACGTTGAAATCGGCCCCCTGGGGGAATCCCATCAGGCGGCCGTTGAAACGGTAGCAGTCCACCACCGACTCGTAGTAGTGACCCGGGGGAAGGCGGAAATGGTCCTCGACGTCCAGAAAGGCGCCCCGGGAGGAGAACTGGGCCATCCCCTGGCCCATCCACATCACGTCGGGGGCGGTGCGCCCGGCGAACATCACCAGCAACTTGTTGTAGTAGCTTCCGGGAATGCCCTGCAGCTCCACCAGCACATCCGGGTTTCGGCGGTTGAAGTCGTCCACCAGGTCCTGGTAGGTCTCCATTCCCAGGCTGGAGTAGTGACGAGCCAGGGAAAGCCGGACCCGGTGGTCCGTGGGGGTGCGGAGGGTTCGGGTCGCGTGGAGCCACACGCCCAGCAGCAGGGTTGCAGTCAGGACTCCGGTAGTAAAGAAGAGACTGTTTCTTCGCAAGGGCACCCGGTCGGCGGAAAGGTGATTCCGGTGAAGGTTGGGCGTCATTCTATCCTGAAGGACGGAGCCTGTCAAGCTGCAAGTCCAGCAGAATCAAGGCCATCCCGCACTGAACCGCCCAGTTTGGGGCAACCCCGCAGGGAGAAGCCGGGTCATGGATGGGTCCTCTCCAGGATTTCCCGGAACTGCCGGGCGCACTCCCGCAGCCCGGGCGCCGGGCGCTGCAGCCCGCTCAGCACCAGCCGCGTGGTCTCCGCCAGAGCTTGCTGCAACTCGTTGATCTTGGGATGTCGCGGAAAAGGGTTGAGGGTCTCCATGCTGTCCAGGATGACCTGGCGGTTGTAGGGCGGGCCGGGCATGGCTTCGATCACCTGGCGGGCGCTTTCCCGATGGGAAGGAACCAGAAAGCCCCCCAGGCGCCGCTGGGTCTCGGGCGCCACCAGGTACTTGAGCAGGCGCACCGCCTCGGCCCGGTGGGGGGTGTGGCGGGAGACGGCGAAGCCCTGGGTGCTGGAAGCGCAGGCCCGCCGAGCCCCCAACGGCGACGGCGCGATATCCCAGCGGAAATCCGAAATCTCTTCCCGCATGGTCCGGAAGTGGAATCCGTCGGAGATCATGGCCGCCTGCCCCCGGTAGAAGGCCTGGCGACTGGTCAGGATTCCGGCTCCCGGGGTCTCCAGACGGGAGGGCATGGAACCGTCCTCGAAGATCAGCTTCAGGTGAAAGTCCAGGTAGCTCCTCCACTCCGGCCGGTCGATGCGCTCCTCCGACATGTCGGGACTGAGGACTTCGGCTCCGAAGACCCCGGGATCGATCTCCCCGTAAAAGCCCCACCGGCGGACCCGGCCTCCCTCGCGAAGCGTCAGCCGCTTGGCCGCCTGCCGGAAGTCCTTCAGGGTCCAATTCGGCGCGGGAGGCGGCAGGCCGGCCTGCTCGAACAGGTCCAGGTTGTAGACGATGACCGCGAAATCGGCCCCCAGGGGAAACCCCATCAGGCGGCCGTTGAAACGGTAGCAGTCCACCACCGACTCGTAGTAGTCGCCCGGGGGGAGCCGGAATTCGTCCTCCACCTCCAGAAAGGCGTTCCGGGAGGCGAACTGGGCCATTCCCTTGCCCATCCACATCACGTCGGGGGCGGTGCGCCCGGCAAACATCACCAGCAGCTTGTCGTAATAGCTTCCGGGAATGCCCTGCAGCTTCACCAGCACGTCCGGGTTCCGCCGATTGAACTCGTCCACCAGCGCCTGGTAGGTCTCCATCGCCTGGCTGGTGTAGAGCGCAGCCAGGCGCAGGTGGACCCGGTGGTCCACCGGAGCCCGAAGGGTTCGGGTCGAGTGAAGCCACAACCCCAGCAACAGGGTTGCAGCCAGAACGCCGGCAGTGAAGAAGAGGCTCTTTCCTCGCAAGGGCGCCCCGTTGACGGAGAGGTCAAGCGGATGTCATTAGCTTGTCACTCTAACCCAGGCGAGGAGGCCTGTCCAGACGGCCGCGGGACTATTCCACGCTACCCTCCCCCCTGTAGGGGCAACCCTTGTGGTTGCCCGGTTGTTCCCCGTGACCTCGGATGGGGCGCCCACAAGGGACGCCCCTACAATCCCACGGGGAATGTGAGCCTGATTCGGAGGTCTTGACAGTCCTGTCACCCTGAATGAGGGTGCGGGGGATGACCCCGCCGGATGGCCGCCAAGTCGTTTACAATCGTTTGGCGTCGTGCTACCTTGAGCAGCGTCAGACGGCGCATCCCGACACTTCGGGCAGTCTCGAATCCTGGAGGGGCTGATGCGAACGCGGATGCCCTGTCGGAAGTCGGGTGGGTGGAAGGATTCGAAAACGGTCCGGAGTCACTCTGCCGGCCGCGGGAAATACCCACTCGAAGCCGTGAAGCGAACCGGGATGCATGACAGGACCCTCAAATCGCCCCCCCTGCCCGATCCCTCCCGGGTAACTCGTGGGCCGCTAGCTCAATTGGCAGAGCAACTGACTCTTAATCAGTAGGTTCGGGGTTCGATTCCCTGGCGGCTCACCACAATTAGTGACAATTTGACGAGTGGATGGACGCCTTGGGACGGGTGAGGGTCAGGAAAACCGCATGAAACCCTCAACCCATGCACGCCGCAAGTCGGAAGAACCCTACCTGCTCGGCACCGATCCGGAGGAGGGGCGGCGCCTCCGGACCCAGCACCGCCTGTGGGCGGAGGCAGCGCGTGACCTCTGGGACCGCGCCGGGTTCGGGAAGGGTGCGCGGCTGCTGGATCTCGGCTGCGGGCCCGGTTTCGCCGCTCTTGAGTTGGCGGCCCGGGTCGGGCCGGAGGGCCGGGTGCTCGCGGTCGACGAGTCGCGGCGCTTCATCGCCGCTCTGGTCAGAGAAGCGGGCCGTCAAGGGTTCAGTCAGCTCACGGCGCGGGTGGAGAGGGCCCAGGAGCTGCAACTGGAGCCCGCCTCGCTGGACGGGGCCTTTGCGCGTTGGATCTTCTGCTTTCTGCGAGACCCGGCCCCGGTCATCGACCGGGTGGTGTCGGGGCTGCGTCCGGGCGGCCGCCTGGTGATCTGGGACTATCTGAACTACCGCGCCACCACCCTGCAGCCGCGGAGCCCGGTGTTCGATCGCGTGCTGGCGGCGGTCAAGGAGAGCTGGAAACCCACCGGCGGCGATCTGGACGTGGGCGCCCGTTTGCCGGGGTTGGTCGTGGAGTCGGGATGCCGCCTGGTCGACCTGGTTCCTTTGGTACGGTTCATCAGACCCGGCACCCGGTTCTGGGACTGGCCGAACCAGTTCTTCTCCGGCTACGTGCCGCGCCTGGTCGAAGCCGGCTTGTTGACGGAGGCGGAGCGACGCGCCTTCGAGGCCGAGTGGCGTGCACGCGAACGGGACCCGGGCGCGTTCCTGTCGGCGCCGCCCATGATCGGGATCATCGCCGAGAAGACGTGACCCGGCCCAGGGTCGCAACCTCGCCCGGCTGTTTCCAGGTGGCTTCCATCGCCAGGAAGTGGTCGAACGCCTCGCAGGGCGTGTCCACTCGGGGACCGGTGGTTCCCCGGCAGGGCGGCAGCGGCCATGGTGGGGCGTAGCGCGGTGGTTCCCCGGCAGCGAAGCGGCAGCCACCTTCGGAATGAAGCCGGTATGGCGCTGTTTCAGGCTGCCGGCGCCGGCAGGCTCGGGCGCTTGACCGACCGGCTATACTCCCCCTGTAATTCTTGGACATCTCCCACGACTCGAGGAGGACAGAACCATGCATGAAGTCAATTGGCTGGCGGTGCTGGTGGCCGCAATCGTTCCCATGATTGTCGGCTTTCTCTGGTACGGACCGCTCTTCAGCAAGCGGTGGCTCGCACTCATGGAGACCACCGAAGAGGAGATCCGGAAGAACTTCAATCCCCTCAAGACCCACGGGGCCAGCTTCGTGCTGGCGCTGGTCACGGCCTTCATCCTGGCGCAGCTCTTCGCCGGGATGGGTGGACCCGGGAGCGGCGCCAACGCCATGGCGGGCGTCCACCTGGCGCTGATGGCCCTCATCGCTTTCGTTCTGCCGGTCTCCTACCAGTCCTGGGCCTACGAGGGCCGCAAGGCGGGGCTCTTCTGGCTCAACCTGGGCTACAACGGAGTGTCCCTGATCGGGCAGGCGGTTGTCATCGCCGTCTGGATTTGAACGCGAGGAACGGGGCCAACGGGAATCCCCGTTTCCCGATTCCAGCGTCTCCTGTCACCTGCCCACTGACCGCACCCTGAACCCTTCGAGCCTGATGGCGCTCAGCAAGCGGGAATAGCCCCAGGTGCCGACGGCGATCAGCAGGAAGGCGGCCGCGATGTCGTAGGCGCCGCCATCCAGGGAGAAGGCGGGGACGTAGCCGAACAGGAAGGGGGCCAGGTAGAGAAACTTGGCGAACTTGAAGGCGGAAAAAGCCGTCTTCCACATGTTGGCCTTGGCGATGGCGGCCCCGGTAAAGGCGGCAATGCATACCGGCGGGGTGACGTTGGAATCCTGCGACAGCCAGTAGACGATCATGTGGGCCGCGATGGGGCTGACGCCCAGTTCGGTCAGGGGGGGCACGGCGACCACGGCGGTGACCAGGTAGGCGGCGGTGACCGGCACGCCCATGCCCAGGATCAGCGAGGCCAGGGCGATGAGAAGAATGGTGAGCCAGAGCTTGCCGTCCGCCAGCGCGATCACGATATCGGCGAAGGTGAGCACCAGCCCGCTGTAGGTCAGCACGCCGATGATGATGCCGATGACGCCCACGGTGGCGCCGATCTTGAGACTGTTTCGGGCTCCCGCGCGCGCGGCCTCCAGGAAGCGCTTGGGACCGATCCGGGTGTCCCTGCGCAGCCAGCTCACGCCGATACAGGCGACCAGCCCCAGGATGGCGGAATAACCCGGGGAATAGCCTGCCAGCATCAGCACCGTGATCACCCCCAGAGGCAGGCTGTAGAACCAGCCCTGCCTGAAGATCCGCCCGGCGCCGGCCGGCGACTTCTCGCCCCGGATGCCATGGCGCTTGGCCTCGTAGTGCGCCATGACGAAGACGCTGAAGAAGTACATCAGGGCCGGAAAGACGGCCACCAGCATGATGGTGGAGTAGGGCTCGCCGGTGAGCTCGGCCATGATGAAGCCGCCGGCGCCCATGATGGGAGGCATGAACATGCCGCCGATGGAAGCCGCCGACTCGATGCCGCCGGCCACGTGGGGCTTGAAGCCGGCTTTCTTCATCATGGGGATGGTGAAGCTGCCGGTGGAAACGGTGTTGGCGATGGCGCTGCCGGAGATGGACCCGAACAGGCCGCTGGCGATCACCGACACCTTGGCCGGTCCCCCCACTCTGTGCCCCACCGCCGCCAGCGGAAAGTCGACGAAAAAACGCTGGGCTCCGCTCGCCTCCAGAAAGGCTCCGAAGATGACGAACAGGATCACGTAGGTGGCCAGCACGTTGGCCATGATGCCGAACACGCCGTCGCTCTTGTAGAAGATGCTGGTGCAGAGCTCGGGAAAGGTGTCGCCGGCGTGAGAGAGGATCTCGGGCGCGTAGTCACCGTAGACACCGTAGACCAGCATGGCGGCGGCCAGAACCACGAAGGCGTTCCCCACCACCCGCCGCGCCAGCTCGATTCCCAGCAGCACCCCCGCCATGGCGATCCACTGATCCAGGTCGGTCTCGGCGCCGACCCGGTAGTTGATGGCCTCGAAGTTCCACATCCAGTAGCCGATGCAGACGACCGACAGGACCATCAGCAGATAGTCGACCGATCTTCCCAAGCCGGTTTCGGACCGGTAGAGGAGGAACGCCAGGACGTAGTTGATGACGATGTAGATGCCGCGGTGGTACTGGGTGGGGGCAGGATCGAGGACCGCGGAGTAGGAGTAGAAGACCACCAGGGCCAGCGACAGGATGTCGAAGATCCATCGCTCGGCTCGGTTCAGCTTCTCGAACATCCCGATATTTTAGCGAGGGCGGAGAGGGGAGGCGAGCCCGGCGCACTGCCGGCATCCACGGAACGCACCCTCCGGCGAGGGTGGCGGCCCGCCTCGGGGCCGGATTCAGCGCAGTCCCCGTTCCTCCCAGAACCGTTCCGCGCCGGGGTGAAGGGGAGTCACCACGCCCTTGGTCCCGTTGCGGACGCTCATGTCCTTGAAGGTCTCTTTCTGGCTTCGCAGGTAGGCGAGCCCCGCATCGGTGTAGACCTTGGAAAGCAGGTCGTAGACCACCTCGGCCGGGACGCGGGCGTTGGTCACCCAGAGCGCGGAGTCCTGGAAGGAGGAAACCGCTCGCTCGACGCCCCGATAGGTGCCGGCGGGAACGGCGCCCATCGAGAAATAGGGATACTTGTCGAGGAAGCCGCTCTTCTCGGCCTCGGCCGCCAGATCGACCAGGGCGATGTCGTTGGTCTGGGCCGCCAGGATCACGGCGCCGCTGGGGAGGGCGGTGAACAGCCAGAAGGCCTCGAGCTGGCGATTTCCGAAGGCGGCGGCCGCGTCGTTGTAGCCCATGGCGTTGCGCTCGATCGCGTCCCACACCCCCATGTGGGTGAAGAACAGCTCGCAGTTGGCGAAGGCGCCGGACCCCGCGTTCCCCACGCCGACTTTCCTGCCGGCCAGGTCCCCGACGCTCCGGATGCCCGATCCCTTGCGCACCACCAGTTGCGCCGGCGCGCCGTACAGGTGAGACATCGCCAGCACGTTTTCGTACGTGCGGGCGTCGTTCTTCAGGCGGCCATGGCGCCCCAGGTAGACGTGCCCGGAGTAGACCACCCCGAACTGCATCCTGCCCCGATCGACCTTGCGCAGGTTCTCCAGCGACCCGGCCGAGGATTGAGCCTTGACGGTGTAGTCCGTGGACGCCTTGATGGGGCCGAAGGTCTGAATGGCATTGGCCACGATCTGAAAGGTGCCCCCCGCCGGCCCGCCCCCAAACACCATGCGCTTGCCCGCCGGGGCAGTGGCGGGCAGGGAGGCGGTGAAGGCCAGCAGCACCACGCTGACGATCAGGAGAACTCGATGGCGTATGTTCATGATGATTCTCGAGGTCCAGGCAGGGCCGCCCCGCTTCAGCCGTGGAGGACGAGCGCCCGGCACACTATAGAGGAATCTTTGCCCTAAAGCGACTGGGGTAAGCCGTATCCGGGTGGGCACCTTCTGGCCACGCGCACTGAATGAGAAAGTTCTGCGCCGTGTTCGGGACCCGGACACCAATGGGAGTTAGCGATTCTCGGCATGCGCCATTGCCCTTATAGCAAATATGCTATAAGCTTCATGACGTGATGGAATGGAGTGTCGAGACTCTGAACGCAACCGTGGACAAGGAAATTCATTCCCTACCTGTCGATATGCGCGCGAGATTTGTGCGAATCTGCGAATTGATTACGTCAGTAGGTCTGGAACGGATGAGTGGTCCACATGTCAAGCACTTAACCGGCCCTCTTTGGGAAATGCGTATGAGTGGCCGGAGTGGAATAGCGCGAGCCCTTTATGTTTCGATCAAGAGTAAACGTGTAGTGGTGGTGCGTGCATTCGTGAAGAAGACCCCGAGAACACCGCACCGAGAGATCGAATTAGCGCTTAGGCGCGCCAGAGAGGTAACGAAATGAGCATGGTGACAGATCTACACAAGAAATGGAGCGAGGATCCGGAATACCGCAAAGCCTACGACCGACTCGGCCCGGAGTTCGAGATCTCCCGCTCTCTCATTGAGGCCCGTACGCGGGCCAAGCTCACGCAAGCTGAACTTGCCCAGCGAATGAACACGACGCAATCCGTCGTGGCTCGCCTCGAGAGCGGCCGGACCCGGCCGTCGACCAGGACATTAGAAAAGATCGCACGGGCCACGAGGACCCGTCTGCGCATCAGCTTTGATCCCGCGTGATGTGTATACACTCTGCCTGTAGCCTTTACTCTCCGCTTTCTATGTTCAGCGCTGCCCAGAAGTCACCGGTGGTGTCCGCTGAGCGGCAGGGGCCGTTCATCAGCAGGGGGCCGTTGTCAAATATCAAGACTGAATGGCTGCGGAGATTGGGTAAGGTCTTGGCAAGTGTATTTCGACATGCTCCTAGCTGGCCGATCCTGCCGCCATGCTGCCGACAGATTTTGGCTGATTATCCCGTGCAGTCTGCCGGCACCCGCCAGCCGCGTTTCGAGGGCATCGGTTTCCCTCCAACTATCCGTCGCGCCCTCGATCCTGTGAACAGTTTTTCCAACAATTCAACAACGTCCCCTCTTTCGCACACCCTCCATACCGACCTTGTAAAACTTAACCACCGAATCGCCGCAGCCAGTAATTCTCGTTATTCGACAACGTCTCCCATGCTGCCCACCGGCCACTGGGCCACTGCATGATGGCCGTGGTGTCCAACTCCAAGGGAGTGTAAGGAGAGACCGTGAGTGCTCATTTCCTCCATGAGTTGTCCCAGTTGAGGGAGTTGATCGGCAGGCCTCAGGAAGGGGATTGCTACCCCCAGAAGGAACTTTTTGACGAAGAAGAACCCATGGTGGACATAGGGTAGTGGCCGAGTCACTCCACCGGCTCGATCCCGTGGTAGTTTTCTCGGGGATTGTCCAACACGTCTTCCTCCTCGATTGTTTCGACTGATTTAACCCCGTGAATCTTAAGAACTAAAGAGCCGAGATTATTGCTCAGGTCAAATTCAATCTGTAGGAAGTAAAGCCTTGACTGGCGTTCAGGCACACCTGTATGATTAGCCATAGTGGTTAACCCCCACTGGTTATCACTCCACGAATTTTTTTTTGCGGCCCGGCTGCCACCGGGCCGTTTCTTATTTTTCTTCCACCGTCCGAAACCGAAATTTTCCCGGGCCCACTCTCTCAATGCGGGGGTCTCGCCGAAAGGCTGTCCACATGGCAGAACGGGGTCTTTTTGCATCGGTAGACCACCCCAATGCCTCCATCTCCTGCTGGAGTTCTTTCATGGTAAGCACCGTTCCGTGCGGCCGGCCGTTGAATACCATGTGAGCCGCCTGCAGCACGGTCAGAGTATGGGGCTGACCGCCGCCATCAGGTTGAGTCGCCAGGTACTCCGTCAACGCCTTTAGTTCGGGCCTGAGACTATCTGCATGCTCAATGACTCGCCCCAATTCCCGAACTCTCCTCTGGGCCAGATGAAGAAGTAAGCTGTTGTTTTCAGGCACTTTAGACTCCTAATCTCAACAACCCCATGAGGAAACCTTGCACGCCATACGCACGTGTGGTACACTCTTTCCCGAAAGCGAAAAAGGCGAACACGCCCCTCCTTTCCGGCCCTACGGCATTGCTCTCCAGCGTCGACCGTAGGGCCGTTTCTGATTTTGGCGACCAAAGCCAATTAGGATGCTACCAGAGGCACGGCACATATGCAACATAAGAGTCACAACAAAAACACTTTTCCACAGTTTGGCCGTTTTTCGTCAACACGACTCCAATGAAAGGCACTCGTTGAGACTGGATTGTTGCTATTTTTTCGTCGGGAATGAACCTCTGGTTACTCACCTAACATGAGTTTTTGAAAGTGCCTCCCCGTGAGGAGGCGAAAACTGAAGAATACCTATCCTCTTATGTTGAAGAAGTCGCAGAGTCTTTACCCACAGAGATAGATCATGGCACTCTGGGCCCGCTGCACATGGGAAGCAATTGACCGAATCTGCGAACGTAACAACTCCAATCGGTTCGCCCGATGGCAACTCATGCAAGAAATCGATGCCATTCTTCACTGCACCCATGGACACCATACCCACTACCCAGACCTGTCTGTGGGTCTTGCTCTCGACTATTTTCGCAAGGAGTGAAATTTGGCCAGAGTTAAAAGGGGGGTGTACGAGAGGAGATTCAGTCCATAGCCCCCCAAGAAAAGAATCCGCCGAAATTAGTGTCTGTAACTCATTGACAATATTGGGCCTGGTTGCTCTCCTACTCATCCCAGTAGACCACAATACCTGAGACGATTCCCTTTCTGCCCTGCCACCATCGCTTTCATCTGTTCGATGGTTTCGAGTGGCCCGAGATTGTGCCTTTCCCCAAACTCGTTCACGTACCTCTGGAGATGTTGTCGGCTCATCCAGTGATAGATGCCGTAGTACCTCCACTTTAGCATCGCCCAGAACGACTGGATGCTGTTAGTGTGAACCTCCCTGCGAACGTAGGACCGCCTTTTGTGCTTGACGGAACTGTGATTGGGGAGTTTGACGTTAAGTAGGGTACTCGTCGGTATAGACCTTGGCTCCCTTGTGGAAGGCAGCATGCGCGTGGGGATAGGGGCGTTATTGAGTTACAGGAAAAACTTGTCTCCGGTTCGGCGTGTCAACCGATGGTTGGAGAGAGACCGATTTCTCGCCAGACGCGGTCGTCGGCTGTCGGGACGCGGCAGTAGGTACGCACCAAGGGCCAGTCAGTAGGTTGGTGTCAGCATCCGCGAGCTAGGAAGATGTGATCTTACCGTGAAAAGATACCACCGAGTCGCCGCAGCCAGTAATTCTCGCTTTTCAACAACATCCGCTATGCCGCCACTATTAGCCATAACGCACCGGGACGAATCCTTCTGCATGAACTGTGGTCACTTATCCGTGGACAAGCTCCCCATCCTAAACTTTAAAACCAGTCAAGCACCTTGTCCTCTGGGATGGCATTGGGCGTGCCGGTCATGGTGTTCCCCAAGGATTGACGACATCGAGGCCGAGGCCGGCAAAATCCCCGACATTCCTTGTTGCAACCGAAAGCCTATTGGCCATGGCCGTCCCGCCGATCAGGGCATCGCCCAGATCCAGGACGCGTCCGGAGCGATGGGCCCGTGCTCTCAGAGCAGCCGCTTGGGCGGCTTCCGGACGACCCACCGGCAAGACTCGGTCCGCATACTCCGCCACGAACCCAGCCAATGCGCTACTGATGCTGTTGCGGCGCCACCCGGGGGGTAGCAGGTCGATCCCAAAGTCCAGTTCATGCAGGACGATCGCTGACAGCCACAACTCCTCCCGGGCGGCAAGGAACGCCGTTACCCGCGGGTGCGGTGCATCCTTGGTCAACTCCGAGATGACGTTCGTATCAAGAAGAAACCCGTTCATTTGGCCTCGCCGGCGACAAAGGGGATTTCTCTCCGGGATCTCCTATCGGGAACATCCAGGTTCAGCCCACGAGGAATATTGTCTATCAACCACTGTCCCATGGGTTTGCGAGGCGTCCTCTTGGCGTACCAGTCGTCGGCAGGAACGACCACAAAGGGTTTTCTAGTACCGATATGCTGTGGTCCGTCCTCTTCGGCGAGACGCAGAACTTCGGACAAACGCGCCTTGGCTTCCGCGACTCTCCAGACTCGGCGGGGCTCGGAATGCTTACGGTCCATGGTTCCCTCAAGATGCCAAAATATAGTCCAGTATGGACCATATTGAGGGTCGGAGTCGAGCAGGGAAAGGAGTTGGCTTCCTGGTCCGGCCCGAGGTCGTTGATGGGGGCGTTCCCAATCAGGCGACCGCCTCCTTCTCCGCAGCAGGCCGCTGGCCCAATCCTTCCGGAAGGACCCAAAGCAGGGAGCGGGTGATGAGGTAGGCCACGTTGTGGCCCGCCAGGTTCATGCCCGCAGGTATGAGAAGCTCCTCGAATTGGGGGAAGCGGATAGGGGACGTTGTTGAATAACAGGAAAAATTTTGCGCCGATTCGGAGTCGAAACTATTGGTCAGGGAAAAGCCGATGACTTGCCCTATGCTGCCAACGATTCCCGAGAGGTTGCACGGCGTTCACAGCGAGGAGCCAGTCTGTGGATTGGTGTCAGCATCCGCTTGTTGAGAGCACGAAATCTACCCCTGCCAAGGCGCCATCGAATCGCCGCACCTAGTAATTCCCGTTATTCAACAACGTCCCTTGAAGGATCTGGGTTGAATCGGGGCGATCTCGGCTTGTCACGATCCCGGCAACCGCGTTCCTTCGGTTTGGCTCTTTGGTATGTGGTCGCATTTCACACCGGATCAGGCCCCCCTGTTCCCGGTGACGTCAACGGCATCGGGACGCCGGACCCGAGTTCGCCTTCAGATTGGGCTGCCGCTTCACTGCAGCCGTTCAGCGATCCACAACTTGATGAGCGCTTGGCGGGTCACGCCAAGGTGCCGTGCCTGACCGTCCAGCCCGGCCACAACCCATGCCGGGAAGTCCACATTCACCCGCTTCACCTGCTCGTTTGGGCGCTTTGCCTTCGACCAGTCGACCTGGCCGCTAACATCCTCTCCTGCATCAAATTTCCTGTCGAACTCACCTGCTTTCATAGTGATCGATCTCCTGTCTCCGGGCCCGGCGCACCGAGATGATCCGCACATTGTCCCCACGATGAGCGCAGACGGCGGCCCAATGGTTTTCGCCAATCTTTCCGATCACCAGATAGCGCGGCTCGTCATCTGTTTTTGCCGGCGCCTCCAGCATCCAAGCGTCTTTCCAAAGCACCTGGGCTTCGTCGAAGTCGATGCCATGCTTGGCCTTGTTTGTGACGCTTTTGGCAGGATCATACTCAAATGGCATGAGTTATTATAGTATAGAAATTATACTGTTTCTATAAACCACAGCCGTGGCCTGGATTTCATCAATGAGAAAAGTCGGTCTGAATTGGACCCTATTTTCGGTCAGCGTCGAGCACGCAACCGAACCGGCCCCATCGGCCCACGACGAAGGCGCCGCTGGGGGGACATCCCCAATCAGGCCGCCGCTTCCTTGCCTGCAGCAGGCCGCTTACCCAAACCCGCCAGGAAGGCGACGAGGCCAAAGAGGATGAAGCCGCAGGCGGCGACGCTGAGGGCTACGCGGAAGTCGCCGGTGGTATCGACCAGGCGGCCGGTTCCCTTCATCAGCAGGAAGGAGGTGAGGTTGCCGACCAGGTAGCCGCCGGACATGACGGCGGCGAAGTGGGCCATGGAGCGGGAGGAGATCTCGCTGAGAAGCACCGGGAATTCGGCGGCGTAGAAGAGGCTGGCCAGAAAGTAGATCAGGGGGACGGTGAGGGCGTTGCCCTGCCACAGCATCACCAGCAGGAGGGCCCCGCCGATGGGGCCGGCCAGGGTCAGAATGGCCCGCTGGCCCCATCCCTCCGGAAGGACCGAGAGCAGAGAGCGGGTGATGAGGTAGGCCACGTTGTGGCCCGCCAGGGTCATGCCCGCCTTTATCGGAAGCTCCGTGAATTGGTGGTCCATGAACATGGGAAGGAACTCGTAGGTGGCTCCGTCGGCGGAGGCATGCAGGGTAATCAGCAGCACGATGGCCAAGGGGCGGATGCCCAGCAGGGGGCGGAGGTGGAGGCGTTGGCCGGGGACTTGAACGCTCTGGAAGTCGGGCTGCCTGCTGAAGCTCAGCAGGGCCCAGCCGCAGAGGACCAAGCACCCGGCGACCAGAAAGGGCGAGAAGAACAGCCTGGCCAGTTCCTGGTGGCCTCCCTCCCGGGACCACTCCAGAAGCTGGTCGGCCCACAGCGGAATCACGATGCCCATGACGGAGCCGCAGGTCAACTGGAGCGAAATCATGCGCCGCTTGTGGGACGGATAGAGAGCCACCAAGTAGGCGGGGAGGGATGACCTGGAAAATCCCCCGAACAGTCCCTGAAAGAACAGGCTGATTCTCAGGGCGAGCAGATTGGCGCCCTGGCCGATCAGCAGAAAGCAGGCGCCGACGCCGCCCAGGGACAGTTCGGTGATCCGCCGCACGCCGAATCGGGCGATCACCAGCCCGACCAGCAACAGGGACGCCGTTTGACCCAGGCTGCCCAGGCCCGACATGGTTCCCCACTGCTCATAGGTCAGGGAGAAATATTCGCGGAGTCGGGGACTGAAAACGCCCATGACCCCGTTATAGGAAGTGAGGTTGAAGATGATCAGGACGGCGATGGCCAGCCGCCGCCGGCGGCGCGAGACCTCGTCTTCGGGATGGTGGTCAGCCGATGGCATGGTGCGGGTGGTGGCCGGGGAGGCTCCGCGGGGCCGGTCCCGGCTGGCGGCCTGCCGGAGCGGAGCGTTCTTCCGGGAGTCCTCCGACTGCTTGGGATGGAGAGGTCTCGCCGACCCCGAAGCAGGACGATAAAGTCGCCGTTGACTATCCCTCCCGGCTACGTCGCAGGCCCTTGGGCAGGCCGATCTGGTCGAAATCGTAGACGCCCGCCATGAAGCAGGGCCAGGCCTGCCCGCCGACGTGCTCCCAATCCTCCCCGCACAGCCACGCGAACATCCGGGCGGCGGAAACGCTGAAGGGCGGCAGCACGTTCTTGTGCCAGGAGAAGTTGAAGTCGGGATCGACCACCCAGTCGCGTTGGGGCGGCGCGGTGCGCCAGTAGTTGTACTTCAGGTTGTCGCGTACGCCGGTGGCGGTGCTCGGGCTGCGGCGGTGAATGATCGAGTAGGCGGTGATGATGATGGAACCCGGGGGTGAGGCCGTCGAAACCGCCGGCTTCAGGCTGCGCAGGCGTCCCAGGAAGGCGTTGCGGGCCTGGCTGAGATGGCTCCCTGGAATCAGTTCGGTGGGGCCCATCTCGCGGGTGGCCCCGCTGGGGTAGTAGAACACCTGCAGGTAGTCCAGGCGCGGGGCCGAGATGGACCCGGCGTCCGGGTGCCAGGGCTGGGCCGGGCCGGGGCATTGAATCCGGTGGCTGCTCATGACCAGGGGCAGCAGGAAGTCCCTGCCCAACAGCGAGCGGACCGCGCCGGCCCCCTCCGGGTTCTTGATGACCGCGTCCACGAACCACTCTTCCTCCAGGATCTCGACCGGCTCCTCCACGTCGTGGTCCTTCATGAACTCGACGGTCCGGCGGTTGACCTCGTCCGAGACCACCCCCTCCAGCACCAGGTATCCGTTGCGGCAGAAATCCATCATCTGCCGGTCGGTGAGGGTCGGCTTGCAGTCGTATTTTCCCAGCGCCACGGCCGGCCTCCTCATTTCTCCAGGATGAACTCGCACCCCAGCCAGCGGTCGACTTCGTCGGGATGGTCGAACAGCAGCGACAGCTCCGGGAACTTGACCACTCGCCACCCGTCCTGGAGGGCGTCCAGCACCGTGTGGTAGGGCCAGTCCTCGTAGTCGTCGGGCGGCAGCCGCACTTCGCCTCCTTCCACGAGGGACATGCCGTTGACGGGCGAGTCCACGGCGGTGCTGTGGGTCTGGAGGTAGAGCAGCTTCTGGGGCGCCGGGGCGCCGTTGCCCCGCTGCTCGAGATCGTCCAGGGCCTCCTGCAGGTCCTGTTCGGTGAGCGTGCCCTGCCGGAGCTTGTCCAGCCAGCCAGTCAACCGTGCGGCATCGACCATCGAGTTCTTCCCTTGCTGAATTCGAGATCGGGATTCTACTTCAAGAGAAACGCCCCGACAAGGCGTTGAGGCACGGTGGGTTCGGCTCCTGCCAAGTGGCCGGCGTGATCGCCGCCCCAGGCTTTTTGCTGTCAGGAAACCGGTCCGGGGATTGCCGACCCCGACTATAAGAGTATAATGGAGCCCGCCCTCCGGCGAACCGGATGGCTTCGGTGCTTCCGGGCGTCGAAATCCAGGACCGGCGCCGTGTGCGCGGCGGGGCGAGTTCAGGCAGGGGTTTCCGGCAGGGGCGAGCAGAACAAGGGGCCCATCCCGGGTTCAGGAAAGGGAGGTTTCCATGCGGAGCATCACCATGGCGGTTTGGATCTCCTTCGCGATGATCGGGTCGGCTGCGGCCCAGCAGGACGGAGGACCCAATCCGGAGATTGTCCAGAAAGTCGAGCAGCTCGGCGGCAAGGTCATGAAGATCGCCCAGAACGACGATGGCCTGGAGGTCTATTTTCACCTGGGCCGCAACCATGACGGCCTGCGGCAGTTCGAGACTCCCAAGCCGGGAGATCCCAAGCCTGCTGCCCTCGACGGGGAGTTGGGGATCCTGAAGGAGGTAGAGAACCTGGTCTGGCTCCATCTCGGCGGGACCGACGTGACCGACGAGGGACTGCCCCACCTGGCGGGACTGAGCTCGCTGACGCGCCTCCACCTGGAGAGGACCAAGGTGTCGGACGCCGGCCTGGCCCATTTGAAGGATCTGCAGAAACTGAGCTATCTCAACCTCTACCAGACCGGCATCACCGACGCCGGGCTGGCCCACCTGGAGGGCTTGACGGGCCTCAAGAATCTCTACTTGTGGCAGTCCAAGGTGACCGAAGCGGGAGTCGAGAAACTGCAGCAGGCGCTGCCCGACTGCAAGATCGACGTGGGCTGGAAGGAGTCGGAAGAACCGGCGGGAGAGGAAGAGGAAGAGAAGAAGGAAGAGAAGTCGTAGTTCGGCTGCTGAAGGCTGCCAAAACAATCGTGGCTCAACTCGAACCCCCGTGCTCAGGCCGGGGGTTTTGCTTTTTGGGGACTTCAGGGTGCAGATTGTGCTCGGCGCGCGCTGGGTTTTCTGAGATTGCAAGCCGGCGCGTGCCCCCTCGAGCAGCAAGTAGTGATGGGAGGCGGCGCCCTCCGGGAGCGCGGGCGTCCCGCCCGCATGCACTCCCGTAGCGTGCCGCTCAGCTTCCCTGCGATGCGGCGCCCGGGAACCCTGCCGGCGGGGACGGCATGAGCCCGGCCGAAGCAGAGTCGTGGCGCCGTTGCCGGTCGAGCCAGGTCGAGGGGTTGGCCGAGGCCTTGCCAGTGTTGTGCGGGCGGGACGCCCGCGCTCCCGGGTGGGTGTCCATCCGACGATTTTTGCAACAGGCTCGACTGTTTTTTGAGAGGCGCTACGTTTCCGAACGGGTGCTTCTAATTTGCCGCCTTCGCGGCTGGATTGGTGGGGAATCCATACGACCCCGGGCTTCCGCCCGGGGCTACCCTGAGCCGCTGCTTCGCAGCTTTATAAGGATGGCTTGTAGGGGGCGTCTCGCTGGGTAACCCACGTCAACCGCAGCTTCGCAGCTCCCCCATAACCCCCGACGCTGCTGGAGGAAAGGGTTTTTCTTAAATATTGGGCGATGGTTTGGGACGCGCGGCTATCCGGCCCCGGTGACGATCTCCTTGACCACCTTGCCGCCGACGTCGGTGAGGCGGAAGTCGCGGCCGCTGTGGCGGAAGGTGAGCTTGGTGTGGTCCAGGCCGAGCTGGTGCAGCAGGGTGGCGTGGAGGTCGTGCATGTGGACCGGCTTCTCGGCCGCGGCGAAGCCGAAGTCGTCGGTGGCGCCGTAGGCCATGCCCCCGCGGAAGCCCCCGCCGGCCAGCAGGACCGTAAAGCCCCGGTTGTTGTGGCCCCGGCCGTAGTAGACCCCGTCCCGGGTCGGCAGTCTGCCGAACTCTCCGCCCACCATGACGATGGTGTCCTCCAGCAGTCCCAGCGTCTTGAGGTCGCCGATCAGGGAGGCGATGGGTCCGTCGGAAAGAGCCGCCAGGTCGCGTTGGTCGAAGATGTTGGCGTGGCTGTCCCAGGGGTTGCGGTTCCCGAAGAACACCTGCACCACCCGCACCCCTCTTTCCAGAAGCCGCCTGGCCATCAGGCAGCCGCGGGCGAAGTAGCCGTCTCCGTACCGCTCCCGGGTGGCCCGGCTCTCCTTGCGCACGTCGAAGGCGTCCAGGGCCTCGGTCTGCATGCGGAAGGCCAGTTCCATGGACTGGATGCTGGCTTCCAGCTCGGGGTTCTCTCCTTCCCGGGGCATGTCCAGCCGGTTGAGCCGGGACAGGAGATCGAGCTGCCGGCGCTGCTCCGGGTGGCCGGGCCGGGCTCCCTGGATGTAGTGAATGAGCTTGGCCGGGTCCAGCTCGTCCCGATTGCGGAGGTGAGCGCCCTGGTGGATGGCCGGCAGGAACCCGGAGGTCCACAACTGGGCTCCCATGACCGGCAGGCCGGGACAGAGCACGATGAATCCCGGCAGGTTGTGGCTGTCGCTGCCCAAGCCATAGGTGATCCAGGAGCCCATGGAGGGATGGCCTGCGGTCAGGTGACCGCTGTTCATCTGCAGCAGGCTGATGCCGTGACCCGAACTGTCGCCGTGCATGGAGCGAATGACGCAGCAGTCGTCGATCAGGCGGGCCAGCTTGGGAAAGATCTCGCTGACTTCCAGTCCGCTCTGTCCCTGCGGCTGGAATCGAAAGGGCGATTTCATCAGGATGCCCTTGGCGTTTTCCAGCTTCATGCTCTCGGGAACGTTCTGCCCGTCGTACTTGGCAAGCATGGGTTTGGGGTCGAAGGTGTCCACGTGGGAGGGCCCGCCGTTGAGGCACAGGTAGACCATCCGCTTGGCCCTGGCGGGAAAGTGGAGTCCCGGAGCCCCGGCGGCTTCCCGGACAAGTCCGGTCCGGGCCAGCAGGTGGGCCAGCGAAAGCAGGCCGAACCCGCTTCCCAGGTTCTTCAGTGCCTGGCGACGATTCATGGCAATCTCCCGCGCCGGCATTCGCCGGCGTCCCTACTTCACGTATAGAAACTCGTTGGAGCTCAGCAGCACCCGGGCGTATTGGGGCCAGCCCTGTTGGTTTCCCCGGAGAAACTTGCGGCCCAGCCGCAACTCCTCGGCAGTGGGGTGGCGTCCGAAGAGAATGCGGTAGACCTGGCGAATCCTGTCCGGGTCCCCGGCCCGGCTTTCCAGCCGGGCGACCAGCGCCTCCGACAGCCGGGTCAGAAAGGCGCTGTTCAGGAAGAACAGCCGCTGCAGGGGCGTGGAGGTCTCGAAGCGGGCTTCGCTGATGGCGGTCGGATTGGGGAAGTCGAACAGGGTCATGGTCTTGTCCGGGCGCCGCCGGCTGACGAAGCCGTAGAGGGTGCGCCGGTTGGAATCGGTCAGGATCCACTCCGCCGGCTGGCTGTACTTGTCGGGCTCCCCGTCGGGGCCCTTGCGCCAGGCCAGGTTCTCCGTCAACCACAGCGGGGGCCCTCCCAGGGCCGGGTCCAGTTTCCCCGAGACGAACAGCAGGCTGTCTCGCAGCGTCTCGGCATCCAGCCGCCGCCGATGGGCGCGCCAGTAGAGGCGGTTGCCGGGGTCCAGGCCGGCGTTGCGGTCGGATGGGGCGCTGGAGAGGCCGTAGGTGGCCGAAAGCATGATCTCGCGATGGAGGGACTTGAGCGACCAGCCGCCGGAGATGAGCCGGGAAGCCAGGTAGTCCAGCAACAGGGGATGGGTGGGGCGCTCGCCCAGTTTGCCGAAGTTGCTGGCGGTGCCCACGATGCCCCGTCCGAAGTGGTGGAGCCAGATCCGGTTGGCCATCACCCGGGACGTCAGGGGATTGCGGCGATCGGCGATGGCCTCGGCCAGTTCCAGCCGGCCGCTTCCCTTCCGGAAGGGCGGGGGTTCTCCCTCCGACAGGATCTGCAGGAAGCGCCTCGGGGCCGTTTCTCCCAGGTTCTCCTTGCTGCCGCCGATGTGGACTTTCAGGTCAGCCGGCTCTTCCGAGTCCCGGATGGCGTGAAGGAAGGCGTACTTGGCCGGCAGGCTTTCCTTCAGGGTCCGGATCTCCTCCAGCACCCCGTCCACGTATTCCCGGCGCCCGCCCTTCAGGAAGGGGACCACCTTCATTTCCATCCCGGGATACTGGTTCACTTCGCCGTAGTAGTAGATGCCCAGCGGGGGGCGATAGGGCAGGTCGGGCCGGGGGGTTTTGAAGTAGAAGGCGTTCCAGAAGCCGGCCTTGTCGGCTTCCATCACCTCTCGCGGCTTCCCCTTGGGAGCGCTCCGGTTCCTGCGGTCCAGCACCTTGCGTTCCCGGGACACCGAGACCACCCGGGCCTGAAACTCCTCCGCCCATTGCCGGAAGTCCTCCTCGGGAGCCTGGAGCCGCTGGGGCCAGTCGTCCAGGTAGGGGTGCTCCTTGGGCCAGGTGTTCAGGTGGTTGATCCAGCGCTGCAGAGTCTCGGCATCGAGGCCCGCCTGCCGGGCGGCATCGGCCACCGGCAACCCGGATTCCCCGAGCACTTGGCGGGCTGCCCCCAGGAACCTGGAGGTCTGGCCGGCCAGGATGTCGCCTAGTTGCAGGGTCTCGCGACTGAGGAACTCCTTGAGGTCGGTTTCCAGGTCTGCAATGCGCTTGGCCTGTTTCCGGTACTCGGATACCACTGCTTCGGCGGCCAGGGGGAACTCATGGGGTTCGGTGCTCTGAAAGACACCCTGCAGGGAGTAGAAATCCCGAGTGGGGATGGGGTCGTACTTGTGGTCGTGGCACTTGGCGCAGGCCACCGTCAGCCCCAGAAAGGTCCGGGTGGTGACGTCCACCCGATCGTCCGGCAGCCGGGGGCTGAGGCCGTAGAGGCCCAGACCGCCTGCGAATCGCCCCGGCTCCTCCGGATGAAGCAGGTCCCCGGCAATCTGGGCCTTGGCGAAGAGATCGTAGGGCAGGTCCCGGTTGAGAGCCTGCACCACCCAGTCCCGGTAGCGATAGGCGTTGGGATAGGGATCGTCCCGGGTGTCGTTGAGCCGGTCGTCGGCATAGCGGGCCAGGTCCAGCCAGTAGCGTCCCCAGCGCTCTCCGTAGTGGGGCGAGGCCAGCAGGCGGTCGACCACTTTGGCGAAGGCCAGCGGCGAGCGGTCGCGGACGAACGACTCCACTTCCTCGGGAGTGGGAGGCAGGCCGGTCAGGTCCAGGCTGGCGCGCCTTATCAGAACCCGACGCCCGGCCGGTCGGACCGGCTGCATTCCCTCCGACTCCAGCCTGGCCAGGATGAAGCGATCGATGGCCAACCGGGGCCATTGACGGTTCGCGGTTGCGGGCGGCGCCGGGGCGAGAATGGGCCGGAAGCTCCAGAAGGACCGCTGCTCGGGGGTGATGCGGTAGGGGTGCCCGTTCTCGGTCTTCGCCTTGGCCGCCCGGTCCCGGGCCTCCGGCCAGAAGGCGCCCGTCCGGACCCAGCTCTCCAGGTGGCGGACCTGGTCGGGGCTCAGTGGATTACCGGGCGGCATCTTGAGACGCGGGTGGGTGCGCCGAACCGCCTGGATCAGCAAGCTGGCCTCGGGGTCCCCCGGAAGGATGGCAGGGCCCGATTGGCCCCCCTTCAGGATCGATTCGCGGGAGTCCAGCCGCAGCCCGTTTTGAGGGGAATCGGCGTGGCAGGCAAAGCAGTTTCGGGCCAGCAGCGGGCGGACGCGCTCCTCGAAGAAATCGGAGGGATTGTCCGATGCAGGCAGACCCTGCGCCCAAAGCAACAGGGCCGCGACCGCCGCCACTGCCCGTTGAGGTTTCACGATGCCTGAAGTGTCTCACCAGTTCCCGGTCAGGTCAAGGGGCAGGGGAAATTGGAGCACCCGGTGCTGAACTCCCCAACGTAGGGGCAACCCTTGTGCTTGCCCGGTCGTCAGTCCTTGGCGGAACGCTCCCGAGCCGAGGCGAACAGTTCGAACAGGCCGTCCTTGGCGGCTTCCCGTCGCACTTCCCGAGTCTCGATGTAGAAGCGGAGCGCCTCCCGGAAGAGCTCCGACATGTTGCGGTACTCCTCCTTGGCGACCAATTCCGCCTCCTTCAGCAGGGGCGGCGGCAGGGAAATGGTGACCAGCTTTCGTGAGCGCATGGCGCCTCCTGGGTGTCATACATTGTAGCACCAGTTCAGGACGCACGGGGCCGGTAGTGATCTGCGGGGCGTCGCGTCTGTCCCCCCACCGGCTCGACTGCGGGCGGGCACAGGGTTTCCAAGCTACGGCGGGCTGCCTTTCTTACCAGTGGACGTTCCAGAGGGCAATGTGGCCGCCTAAGCCGGCTTGGCGCTCGCCCGTCTCCGCAGCCATTCCACCACCAGCATCAACAGCAGCGCGAAGGCGATGAGCAGGGTGGCCACCGCCAGGATGGCCGGGCTGATCTGCTCGCGGATGCCGGCCCACATCTGGCGCGGAATGGTGCGCTGGTCCAGCCCGCCGATGAAGAGCACGGTGACCACTTCGTCGAAGGAGGTGGCGAAGGCGAACAGGGCGCCGGAAATCACCCCGGGCGCGATCAGCGGGAGCTGGACCCGCCGGAAGGTCCGCAGCGGCCCGGCTCCCAGGCTGGCGGCGGCCCGGGTCAGGTTGGGATCGAAGCCGCTGAGGGTGGCGGTGACGGTGATCACCACGAAGGGAGTGCCCAGGGCCGTGTGGGCCAGGATCAGACCCGGGTAGGTCTGCGCCAGCCCCAGGTCGGAGTAGAAGAAGAACATGCCGGCCGCCGAGATGATGACCGGCGTGACCATGGGCGAGATCAGCAGGCCCATGGCCAGGGAGCGCCCGGGCATGGCGGGGCTGGACAGCCCCAGGGCCGCCAGCGTGCCCAGGGCCGTGGCCAGGGCGGTGGAGGCGAAGCCGATGACCAGGCTGTTGGCCAGCGCCCGCAGCCACTCCGGGTCTTCGGCCACGGCGCGGTACCAGCGCAGCGAGTAGGCCTGGGGGTCCAGACCCAGCATCCCCTCGGTGAAGGTGAAGTAGGGCTCGACGTTGAAGCTGAGCGGCACGATCACCAGGATGGGCGCCGTCAGAAAGAGGAACACCGCCGAGCAGAAGGCCAGGTAGCCGAGTCGTCCCGTCCGTTCCCAGGAAATGCCGGACATCTTCGCCTCACCCCAATCGCATGCGGTCGACCCCGACCAGCCGGTTGAAGACCAGAAAGAGCAGGAAAACGCCCCCGAGCAGAAGGCCGCCCAGCGCGGCGGCCAGTCCCCAGTTGAGAGACTGTTGCATGTGGTAGGCGACCATGTTGGAAATGAGCTGGCCGCTCTGTCCGCCCACCAGCGCGGGAGTGATGTAATAGCCGATGGCCAGGATGAAGACCAGCAGCGAGCCGGCCGCCACCCCCGGCAGCGTCTGGGGCCAGTAGACGCGCCGGAAGGCCTGCAGGAAGCTGGCTCCCAGCGAGGCGGCCGCGCTCATGTAGAGCGGCGGGATGGTTCGCATGACCGAGTAGAGGGGCAGCACCATGAAGGGAAGCAGCACGTGGGTCATGGCCACCACGGTGCCGGTCATGTTGTAGATCATGGAGATCCTCTGGTCTTCGGCGATCAGCCCCAGGGCCGCCAGCAGGTCGTTGATCACGCCCTGGGTCTGCAGCAGCACGATCCAGGAAGTCGTCCGCACCAGCAGCGAGGTCCAGAAGGGAACCAGCACCAGCAACAGCAGCAGGTGGGCCCGCCGGGGCGGCGCGTTGGCGATCAGGTAGGCGATGGGATAGCCCAGCAGCAGGCACAGCAGGGTGATGCCCAGGCTCACCGCCAGCGTGCGCCTCAGCAGCGGCAGGTAGATGCGCAGGTCGGGCGGCTGGCGGACGATGCCCCCGCCGGGCGCCTGGTCCAGGTCCAGGGCGTGCAGGTAGTGGCGCAGGGTGAAGCGCTCTCCGGCGCGGCGGACGGCATGCCAGGTTCGGGCCTGGCCCCACTTGGGATCGATGGCGATCATGGCCTCGCGCCAGGCGCCGGAGCCGGGAGTCCCGCGCAGCCTGCGCGCGCTCTTCAGCAGGACGCTGCGCAGCCCCGCCTGCACGCGGTTGACGCGGGTGGCCACCCGCCCCAGGCTCTTCTCCCGGCGCGCCTGCAGCAGCTCGCGGGCCATGCTCTCGAAGACCGCCTCGGGCGGGGTGCGCTCGCCGTCCCAGGCGCGCAACAGGCGGAGGGTCTGGGGAAGCGCGTCGGCCACCAGGGGATCGTAGAGGCTGCGTCCCAGCATGACCGCCAGCGGAGCCACGAAGGTCGCCAGGATGAAGGCCGCCAGGGGCAGCACCAAGGCCGCCGCCCGCAAGCGGGGTCCCCTCAGCGCAGCAGCCAGGCGATGAATCGCAGGTTCATCTCGTCGATGTGGTCGCTCCACCATTGCCAATCGTAGTGCAGGCCGCCAGCCAGGTTTTCGGGCGTGGTGGGCATGTGCGGCCTCATGTCCACCCCCGTCTCCAGGTGGGTTGAAATCAGCGCCGTTCCCGACTGGCGGGCGGGGCTGTAGGAGATGTAGCGGCCCACCGCCACCATGGATCGGACGGTGGTGGCGAAGGATAGGAACTTCCGCGCCGCTTCCAGGTTCGGGCTTCCGGCCACGATCGCCAGTTGTCCAATGTCCAGCACGTGGCCGTCCCAGACGATGACGAAGGGCTGGTTTTCCAGCACCTGGGCGTTGAAGATGCGTCCGTTGTAGGCGGTGCTCATGGTCACTTCGCCGTCGGCCAGCATCTGCGGCGGCTGGGCGCCCGCCTCCCACCAGACGATCTGGTCCTTGATGCTGTCGAGCTTGCGGAAGGCGCGGTCCAGTCCCTCCTGGGTTCTGAGGGCGGCGTAGACCTGGTCCATCGGCACCCCGTCGGCCATCAAGGCGAACTCCAGGTTGACCTGCGGGGTCCGCCGCATGCCGCGGCGCCCCGGAAACTTCTCCAGGTCGAAGAAGTCGGCGAGGGTTGAGGGCTTGGCTCCGGGAAACCGCTCCAGGTTGTAGGCGTAGATGGTGGAGTAGAACAGCGTGCCCACCCCGCACTCGGTGAGGGAGCCGGGAAAGAAGTCCTTCTCGGCGGGAGCGCCGTCCGCACCCGGCGGCAGTTGGCCGGCGTCGATGGGTTCCAGCAGGCCTTCGTCGCAACCCCGCACCGCATCCGCCACGTCCATATCGACCACGTCCCAGTAGACGTTGCCGGTCTCGACCTGGGCCCGAATCGGGGCCAGTCCGCCGTTGTAGTCCTCCAGCCGTATCCGGATGCCGGATTCGGCGGTGAAGGGCTCGTGATAGGCCTTCACGCAGGCGCGGGCGTAGGAGCCGCCCCAGGAGACCACCGTCAGCGATTCAGCCAGCGCCAGCCGCGGGCCAAGGATCAGAACGGCCAGTAGCAGGAGCGGCCAGGCAGGGATTGGCCGGCCGGGTCGCCTGTCTGCGCCCGGGGCTTGGGCAGGAAGACCGAGGCTGAGGCGTCCCGAACGGTTCAGAATCATGGTTGGCCCCGCCCCCGCCCCGCCGCGCCGATCATACAGGGCGAAACAGGGAGTTTTCGGTAGATGCTCAACCTGTCGATCAAATAACTCTCCACTCTCCACTCTATCACTCTCCACTTGTCACCTGGCTGCGCCACCGTTCCATTCGACGGGGAGACTCACAAGGGGAGATACAGAAACTCTCAAGACCCGCCTTCCTCGGGATCGTCGGGCTCCAGCGCCCGGCCGTCGGTCAGGGTCCATCCGACCCGGACCCGGTCTCCCGCCAGCACGGCCCCGTGCCCCACGATGTTGGGGATCTTGGCGATGAAGTTGGGGGTGTCGCAAACCGTCATGCGCAGCCTGAGGTGATCCCCCAGGAAGGCGATGTCGTCGATCCTGGCATCGAACTCGTTGCCGTAGAGGCCCGGCTCCGGGGCCACCGCCACCCGTTCCGGGCGGATGGCGACGGAAACGTCGTCGCCGGCCGCGCAGGGCGCCACCCGGAAGGCGGTGACGATCTGTCCGCCGGCCTCCACCCGGCAGAAATCGCCCTCCACCCCGACGACCTTGCCGCGCAGCAGGTTGTTGTCTCCGATGAAGCGGGCCACGAACTCCCGCCGGGGCTCTTCGTAGAGCGCTTCCGGCGGCGCCACCTGCTCGATGCGGCCCCGCTGAAAGACGGCCACCCGGTCCGACATGGCCATGGCCTCCTGCTGGTCGTGGGTGACGTAGACGACGGTCACTCCCAGGCTGCGCTGGATGCGCCGCACCTCGTATTGCATCTCCTCGCGCAGGCGGCGGTCCAGGGCTCCCAGGGGTTCGTCCATCAGCACCAGGGCCGGCTCGAACACCAGCGCCCGGGCGATGGCCACCCGCTGCTGCTGGCCGCCGGAAAGCTCGCCGGGGCGCCGCCCCTCCAGACCTTCCAGGCGCACCAGTTCCAGCGCCCCTCGGACCCGTTCCCGAATCTGTGGCGGTTCCATTCCCCGCACTTCCAGGGGAAAGGAAAGGTTCTGCCCGACGGTCATGTGGGGGAACAAGGCGTAGTTCTGGAAGACCACCCCGATGTCGCGCTTGCGGGGGGGAAGATCGTCTACGGCGCGCCCGCCGATGCGGATGGCCCCCGAGGTGGGCGTCTGAAAGCCCGCCAGCATCATCAGGCAGGTGGTCTTGCCGGAGCCGGAGGGGCCCAGCAGCGTCAGGAACTCGCCCTCGTAGACCACCAGGTCCAGCTCCCGAACCACGATGGTTCGACCGTCATAGCTCTTGCTGACGCCCTCGAACTCGACGTGGACCCTTGGGGGGGAATCCGCCGGGGGGCTCGCTGTGTTCTCTGACATTCGACTCGCCTGCCTCCGGCCCATGCCCCGATCGGCATCAGGCCCCTGCCAACAGGGGCGAGTATAGCAGCCGCGTCAATCGAGGGCGGGCGGCTCTTCCCTTCGCCCGTCGCCGGCTGGGACAACGTGTCAGGGCTATCCCACGCTACCCATCCTCACCGTAGGGGCAACCCTTGTGGTTCCCCTTCCCACACAAAATCGGTTAATATCTGCGGATCAGCCAATTCCTATCACCGGCAACTGTGACAATTGCCGGCAACGACGGCCGAGCGGAAGTCGGCACTTCAAATGGAGGTAATCATGACGATGAGGAAATCTTCCTGCATGGTTTTCTTTGGGTGCAGTCTGGTTCTGACCGGCCTCTTTACCGAGGTGCGGCCAGCCGCGGCGCGGGCGCAGTTGGAGTGCCATCGTCCGGAAGGAGCTGCGGAGATACCGCCCCCCAGCATCACGGCGGCCCAGGTGGAGGCGGATCCCACCGAGGCCAACCTGATGACCTTTCTGGTGGAAGCGAGAAACTACTTTCAGGACTCGACGCCGCAAGAACAGGTGCATGCTTCGTGTGTATTCAGGAGTGATGGGAGCGATTGGAAGTCCGAGTCCATATATATCGTATCTCTGACTGGCGATGGTAGCGTGTTAACCCACTCAAAAGACATGGCCTTTTCGGGCAGGCAGCTCCGCGAGGAGGTACTTTCGTCAATGGTAGCTGCGGCCGGCTTGGATCCGGAAACACAATCATTCACCAAACCTGACGGTGGCGCCCTGGATATGCCTTTGAGCGGTTACGTTGTCGGAATCCGATTTTCCAACGTCTCGGTATTCCTGACCGCCGGATTCGACATTCAGGAATCTCATCTGAAGCCGGTCGTTCTCGATCCTGCCGACACGCCGGCCGTAACCGCCAGTGACGTAATGGATCGGGAATCCCTCAAGTCCTTCGTGAACGGGGCGATCGAGTTCGTGAGTAACGCCATCGCGAACGAAGGCAGTAGCGCTGTTACGAGAATGAAGAGCGCTTTCAGGCAGGAAGGGGGGCCCTGGAGAGACGGTTCCGTCTACATCTATGTTCTGGATGCCACCGGCTACGTCTGGTTTCACGCGGCCTTTCCGCATCTGTACGAGTACACCGTCGGCGGCAGAGCCAGAGATGCGGTCACCGGAGAAGTCATTTTGAAACTGGTCCTCGAGGCGGCCCAATCAGATCCGGAGGGGGGATTCATCGAGTATCATTTCGACGATCCCGCAGATGATTCCGACAGCGCCGAGATTCCCAAGACTGTTTTCGTAAGACAGGTTAGCCTACTCCCAAATATACTCCCACCCTTTATCTTTGCCTCCGGTTTCTATACGACAACAGGTGCGCCCGGCGCCATGACGACCTTCGTCCCGGTGGTGCTGGACTCGAGGGGGAAGAGCAACTCCCACTTCACCTCGGAGCTGGCCCTCACCAACCGGGGGTCCGAGGCGGCCATGCTCAACTTCACCTACACCGCTGACAAGGGCGGGGGCAGCGGCAGCGCCACCGGCATGCTCGGCCCCCACCAGCAGAAGATCGAGCCCAACGCCATCGACTATCTGCGGGGGCTGGAGGTGCCCATTCCCGAAACCGGCAAGCGGGTCGGGACCTTGAGAGTGGGCGTCTCGGGCTCTGCCGACGTGAGCGTGGTGGTGCGGACCACCACCCCCACGGCCGTCCCCGAAGGCCGCGCCGGACTGGCCTATTTGGGAGTGCGGGCAAACGAGGGATTCGGCGAGGAAGCCGTCTACCTGTGCGGGCTGCGCGACACCGCGCAGGACCGCTCCAACGTGGCCCTCCAGAACATGGGGTCGGGGGGCTCCATCACCTTGAGGACCACGGTGTTTTCCGGCAATCCCGCCGATCCCGCCGGTGAAATGCTGGATGACGTGATGCTGGGACCGGGAGAGTTCCACCAGTTCAACGCCGTGCTGCAGAGCGCCGGCAAGGCCGATCCCAGGTTCGGGGGCTACGTCAGGGTGGAGCGGATGGAGGGAGAGGCCCCCTTCTACGCCTACGGGGTCATCAACGACAACGCCAACTCGGACGGCTCCTTCGTCTTTCCGGTGAGCGCCGCCTCGCTGGAGGGAGCCATGGGCCAGACCCTGCCGGCCCTGGTGGAGGCGGGAGCCTTCGCCACCGAGCTGACGCTGACCAACTTCTCGGGCCAGCAGAAGTCGCTGATGCTCAGCGTGACCGACGAAAGGATCGAGACGGAGGACAATACGGTCGGCTTCAGGGTGCCCCTGCTGCCGGGCCAGCAGTTGATCATTCCCCAGGCGCTGGCCTACGCCCGTCAGAACCTCGGACTCGATGTGCCCACGGGTCTGATGGCGCCCCTGGTGGCCAGTCCGGTCTCGGGAGACCTGAGCGGGGTGGTGATCGGAGCCCGGGTGGTGGCGCCGGCGGATGCCGAAGACCCGAGCAAGGGGCAGTACGGGGTCTTCTACACGGCGGTTCCCCGGGGCCAGGGATTCACCAGCAGCGCCTGGGTGGACGGGTTGCAGCAGAACGAGGAGAACCGCGGCAACCTGGCCCTGATCAATACCGGAGAGGTCGATGACAGCGCCAGCGTCTTCGAGCTCGACGTCTACGACGGGGAGACCGGCATGCTGGTGAAGACCGTGACCATGGCGGAAGAGCCGCTGGCCATGGTGCCGGCCAAGGGTTTTCGCCAGATCGACGGCATCCTGGGCGCCCACGCTCCGGGAACCACGCGGGGCTACGTTCGCATCCGCAAGGTCTCGGGCGCCAATCCCTTCCTGGCCTACGGGGTGGTCAACGACGGCGGGGCTCCGGGTGAGAGAACCGGCGACGGCGCCTATATCCCGGCCAGGGAGTAGGGTCCGGCCAAAGTCGAGCAGAAAGGCGCCAAGGTACTCCCGTCCCAAGAGGCCGGAGCCCTCGCGGTTGTGCCTTGGTGCTTCCCCGAAACGCGCTGCCTCTCCAAAATGACGCCCACGCAGCAGCGTGGCGCCTACCCCTCAAAAACGCCTAAACACCGACGGCCCCCGGGGACTATCCTTGTGCGGGAGCGCTGCCCGGCGGTGCTTCGCAATACTCGAGACGATGGCGGAGACGGGGCGATCCACTCCGTCGCCTCATTCGCCTCATCTCCAGCCGAGGTCAATCGCCATGTTCGACAGCGGCCGCCTGCTCGAGCTGAGCGCCCTGATCGCCTATCTGGCGGTTCTGCTGTGGATCGGGGTGGGCAGCGCCCGCCGCATCCGCACCTCGACCGACTACACGCTGGCGGGAAGAAACGTCCCCTGGCCGGTGCTGCTGGCCACCACCGCCGCCACCCTGATCGGGGGAGGGGCCTCGGTGGGCAGCGTCTCCCGGGTCTATGAAATCGGCGTGGCCGCGGCGCTGGTCACCTGCGCCTGGCACCTGCAACTGATCTTCACCGGACTGTGGGCGGCTCCCCGGCTCCGGGGGCTCGACCTGGTCACGGTGGCGGACTTCTTCGAACTGAAGTTCGGCCGGGTGGCCCGTGCCCTGGCGACGGCCCACTGCCTCCTCTTCCTGGTGGGGGCCCTGGTGGCCCAGATGGCGGCCATGGCCACCATCACCGCCTCCATCGCCGGCATACCCTACGGCGCCGCCCTGCTGATCGGGGCGGCGGTGACCATCTTCTATTCCACGGCCGGCGGCATGCGGGCGGTGGTGGCTACCGACGTCCTGCAGTTCGTGATCCTGGTGGGCGGAATGGCCGCGGCCTCGGGCCTGCTGATCTTCCAGCAGGGAGGCTTTCTTCCCCTGGCTGAGCAGCTCGGTGAGGCCCACTTCCGCATCACGGGCCCCTGGTCTCTGACGGGAGCGGTCAGCCTCTTTGTAGCTTTTCTACTGGGCGAGATGTTCATCCCCACCTACACGGTCCGCTGCTTCATTGCCCGCGACGCCCGCCAAGCCAGGCTGGGAGTGGCCGGAAGCGGCCTCTTCCTGCTGCTGTTTCTGCCCGTCGCCACCTGTGTGCTGGGGCTCTCGGCGGCCGCCCAGCCCGAGGTGCAGCAGGCGGCCGCCGAAGGGGTCCAGCAGGTCTTTCCCGCCCTGGTTCGAACCACCTTCCACCCGGCCTTCGCCGGGGTCATGATCGCCGCCATGGCGGCAGCCGCCATGTCCTCGGCCGACAGCGTGCTCTCCTGCAACGCCACCGTGGTGATGCAGGACATCTATCGCCGCCATATCAACCCCGGGGCCGGGGACCGCACCCTGCTGCGGGTGGCCGAGTGGACCACCCTGGGCACCGGACTGGCGGCCGCCCTGCTGGCCTACCTCCATCAGGACATCATCTCGGTGCTGGTGTTCGTCTACGACTTCTGGGCCCCGGCCATGGTGCTGCCCTTCCTGGTGGGCCTTTTCTGGCACCGGCCTGAACGCGCCCCCGCCGTGGTGGCCTCCATGGCAGCCGCCACGGCAGCCACCGTCCTGTGGCTGTGGCTGGACCCACCCGGCGACCTGGGCGCCGCCCTCTTCGGCGTCGCCGTGGCCGTGGTAGTTTTCCTGGCGGCCCTCCCCTTCACGAGACGGCGCCGGGTTGGCTGAGTCAGCGCGTGCCCCCTTGAGGAGCAAGGGTGATGGGAGGAGGCGCCCCCCGGGGGGCTTCATCCCATGACGTCGTCGCACCAAGGGGACACCATTGCACAAGTATTTTGGTGCTGCTTGTCGTTGAAGGAGGTCTATCCGTCTTCCTGCCTATTCGTGTTCATTCGTGGTTCGTCTTTGCCCCCAAGAATGTGGACAGCGTCGGGCGGTTGCGCTAAATTGTGAGCCACACGTGGAGGTTTGATATGGGTGCTGTTTTTCGTGCCCGGGGACATGCCGGTAGCGTGCCGGCGCCGGCCTTTCTGGGGGCATTGCTCTGTCTGGCCGTGGCGGTGTCCAGCGCTCCGCTTTCGGCCTCCGGCCAGCAGGCCGAGTCCTTCGAGGCGCTGGGGCTCCGCTACCACCGGGAGGTGCGGCCGCTGATCGGGCAGTTCTGCCGGAGTTGCCACTCCACGGCGCTGCGCACGGGAGAGCTGGACCTGGAGCGGTTCAGCGGCATGGCCGAGGTGCGGCGGGATGCCGGGGCCTGGGTCAAGGTGGTCGACATGCTGGAGCGGGAGGAGATGCCTCCCGAAGGGTCCGGCCAACTCCTGCCCGGGCAGCGGCAAGCCTTGCTGGACTGGGCCAAGGCATACCTGCGGGCGGAGTCTCTGGCCAATGCCGGGGACCCGGGGCCGGTGGTGCTCCGGCGGCTCAACAACGCCGAGTACGCCTACACCGTACAGGACCTGACGGGAGTCGCACTGGACCCGACCCGGGAGTTTCCCACCGACAGCGCGGCCGGGGAAGGATTCACCAATGCCGGCGCCGCCCTGGCCATGTCTCCCGGCCTGCTGCAGAAGTATCTCGACGCCGGCAAGGCCATTGCCCGACACGCCGTGCTGCTGCCCGACGGCTTTCGTTTTTCCCTGCAGAAGACCCGGCGTGACTGGACCGACGAGATTCTGGCCGAGATCCGCCGTTTCTACGGCCGTTTCACCGAGGTGCGGAAGCTGGGGGTGGGGTCGGAGGTGGGAAACGTCAACGTCCACGGCAACTCCCGCATCGGGCTGTCCGGAGTCCTGCCGCTGCAAGAATACTTTGCGGCCACCCTGGCCGAGCGGCAGGCGCTGCGCTCCGGCCGCAAGACCGTCCCGGCCGTGGCCACCCAATACGGGCTGAATGCCAGGTACCTCGGCAGGCTCTGGAACAGTCTCAACGGAGTGGCCCCCTCTCCCCTGATGGATGACTTGCGCGCCCGCTGGCGCAACGCCGGGCCCTCGGACGCCGGGGCCTTGACCTCGGCGGTGGCCGCCTGGCAGCGGGCCCTCTGGACCTTCGGGCCGGTCGGCCTGATCGGCAGGACCGGAGGACCCAAGCGGTGGATGGAGCCGGTCGATCCCCTGGTCTTTCAGCAGTTCCTGTGCGCCTCCATCCCCCCTAGGCCGCCCGACCGGCGAGACGGAGAAGTGCTGGTGTCGCTGGTGGTGACCGATGCCGGCGACGGGAACGAGGACGACCTGGTGGTGTTGGAGCGGCCGCGCCTGGTGCGGGTCGGCCGGCCCGACGTGCTGCTGCGGGAGGTGCGCGCCCTCGGCCGGGGAACGAACGGTTCAGACTCCGGCCAAGCCGCTACGGAAGACGCCGAGTGGGGCCTGGACCCGGCCCTGTTCGGCCGGCATCCCAACGGCAAGGCCATCCATGCCGACTCGCTGGCGGTGCGGGCGCCGGCGGTGATTCCCATTCGCCTGCCCGCCTCCCTGGCGTCCGGCCGCGACTTGGTGGCTCGGGCCGTGCTGGACCCGGAAGCCGGCAGCCAGGGCAGCGTGCAGGTGGAGCTGGTGCTGGGAGAGCCGGCGGAGACCTCCGGCCTGCTGGTCAGCCGGACCAACGTCCTCTATTCCAGCGTAAGCCAGGTATTCTCGGACCGCCGGGACCTCTCCATCTCCCGGCCCATCCTGGTGGCCGAAGCCGGGGGCGCCCGCCGGCGAATGCAGGCGGCCCTGGACGACTACCGCAGCCTCTTTCCGGCCGCGCTCTGCTTCACCCAGATCGTGCCGGTCGACGAGATCCTCACCCTGCAGCTGTTCTATCGCGAGGACGACCACCTGGCCCGGCTGATGCTGGACAGGGGCCAGCGGGCCCGGCTCGACCGGCTCTGGGAAGAGCTTCGCTTCGTCAGCCAGAGTCCCTTGGATCGGGTGACGGCCCTGGACCTGCTCCTGGAAGCCATGGTCGGCAACGGCCGCAGGGACCGTTCCCAGTACCTGGCCCTGCTGCCGCTGCGGCCACCCATCGAGCAGGAGGCGGATGTCTTTCGCCGGAAGTTGATGGATGCCGAACCCGGGCAGTTGGCGGCCCTGGTCGAGTTCGCCGGCCGAGCTTACCGCCGCCCCCTGACCGAGCTGGAAGTGGAGGAGCTTCAAGGGCTGTACCGCCGGCTGCGGGAGCAGGAGCTCTCCCACGACGAGGCCTTTCGCTTGACGCTGGCCCGGGTCTTTGTGGCCTCCCCCTTCCTCTACCGGCTGGAGAAGGCGCCGCCCCAGGCCGCGGCCGAGGTCTCCGACTGGGAGATGGCCAGCCGTCTGAGCTACTTCCTCTGGTCCTCCCAGCCCGACCGGGAGCTGCGCGCTCTGGCCGCCCAGGGCAGGCTGGGGGCTCCCGAAGTGCTGGCGTGGCAGGCCCGGCGCATGCTGGACGATGCCCGGGTGCGGCGGCTGGCCACCGAGTTCGCCTGCCAGTGGCTGCACATCTACGACTTCGACCAGACCGAGGAAAAGAGCGAGAAGCACTTCCCCGAGTTTGCCGGTATCCGCGGGGACCTGTACGAGGAATCCATCCGGTTCTTTGCCGATCTGTTTCAGCGGGACGGCTCCCTGCTGAGCCTGTTCAACGCCGATCACACCTTCGTCAACCGAAGGCTGGCCGAGTTTTACGGGATCGAGGGCGTTCAGGGCGAGGACTGGCGGCGCATCCAGGTGCAGGAGCATGGGCGCGGCGGCATTCTGGCGCTGGGCGCCACCCTGAGCAAGCAGTCGGGCGCCTCCCGGACCAGTCCCATCCTGCGCGGCAACTGGATCAGCGAAGTGCTCCTGGGAGAGAAGCTGCCGCGGCCGCCGCCGGACGTGCCCGAGCTCCCCCCCGACGAGACCGCCACCGAGGGGCTGACCCTGCGCCAGCTCGTGGCCCTGCATACCAGCGAGCCCGGTTGCGCCTCCTGCCACCGCAGGATCGACCCCTTCGGCTTCGCCCTGGAAGGCTTCGACGCCATCGGACGGCGCCGCCACCGGGACATGGCCGGCCGGCCCCTGGACACCCGGACCGCGCTTCCCGACGGAACCGAGGTGGAGGGACTGGCCGGCTTGCGGGACTACCTGTTGGAGCACCGGCGCGAGGAAGTGCTGCGCCAGTTCTGCCGCAAGCTGCTGGGGTACGCCATCGGGCGGGAGCTGAAACTCTCCGACCAGCCGCTCGTCACCGAGATGCTGGAGCGCCTGGCCCGCAACGACTACCGCTTCTCGGTGGCCGTCGAGGCCATCGTGGGCAGCCGCCAGTTCCGGGAGATCCGGGGCAGGGATCTCCAGGTGGCGCGGGGCGCCGGCCCCTGATTACTGTGGGAAGGCTTCCGTCAGAACTGTTTCCGATCCCTACTTTTGGCCGGCGCGTCGAGCTTCATGGTGCGTTCGGAGGTCATTCGAGGTAGAATAGCCGGGCAATCCCTCTCTCTTTATTGCGGTGAGGCCGATCATGATCAACCGTCATTTTACTCGACGAAAGTTCCTGCGGGGGCTGGGCGTCACCATGGCGCTGCCCTGGATGGAGTCGCTGCCGGTTCGGGATGGCTGGGCGGCTGCGGGCGCGCGCGCCTCCAACGAGGCCCCGGTGCGCCTGGGCGTGCTGTTTGCGGGCAACGGGTTTCACAGCAAGGAGTGGTGGGCCAGGGGAGCGGGCCATCAGATGGAACTCGGCCGGGTACTGAAGCCCCTGACCGATTTTCGCGAGCGCATGGTCTTCATCCGCGGGCTCTACAACGCCGAGGCCCTCAAGGGCAACATCCACAGCTCCCAGACCGGCAACCTGCTGTCCGGGGCGCCGCTGGCCAACGGCGGCGAGATTCGTTCCGGAACCAGCTTCGACCAGGTGGTGGCCCAGCGCTACGGGCGCTCCACCAAGGTGCCCAGCCTGGTGATCGGCTGCGAGCGGTCCAACCCGGGGATACACAAGAACTACTCCATGCTCTACAGCTCGCACATCTCCTGGAGCTCTCCCACGGCTCCCACCCCGCTGGAAGTCTATCCCGCCCTGGCGTTCGACCGGCTGTTCAAGGACAGCGTCCAGCGCGGAGACCGGAGCGTGCTGGATGCGGTGCTGGACGAAGCCCATCGCCTGCGCCGCGACATCGGCTCCAACGATCAGCACAAGCTGGACGAGTACCTGAACTCGGTGCGCGAGGTGGAGCGCCGCATCGAGCAGGCCGGCAGCCGGGGCGAGGTGCAGGGTTGGCGCCCCACCCTGGACAAGCCCGACATCCCCCGTCCGCCGGACGGCATGCCGCAGGACATCCCCGAGCACATGCGGCTCATGAGCGACATCCTGGTGCTGGGCTTCCAGACCGACACCACCCGGGTCTGCACCCTGAAGCTCAACAACGATCACAGCTACCTGCTGTTCCGCCACCTGGGAGTCACGGTCGGCCACCACGAGCTCTCCCATCAGGACAACGACGCCTGGCTGCGCGTGAACCAGTTCTTCGTGGAGCAGTTGGCCTACATCGCCCGCAAGCTGGACGCCGTCCAGGAAGGCGAGCGGACGGCCCTGGACAACTCCATGCTGATGATCTGCTCCAGCATGCTGACGGGCCGCCACAACGCCAAGCAACTGCCGGTGGTCCTGCTGGGCGGCGCCGGAGGGCAGTTGAAGGGCGGCCGCATCCTGAATTACCTCGACAAGCCCAACCGCAAGATGTGCAGCCTGTTCCTGTCCCTGCTGGACAAGTACGGCATTCACCTCGAGGAGTTCGGCGACTCGCAGGAGCGGCTGCTGGAAGTGTAGCCGCTCGATCGCGGGCTCCCCGTCCTCATTTCTCATAAAGTAACGCCAAGACCGGGTTACGCGGCCTTGAGCCTGCTGTCGGGGGTGCAGGGCCATATCCCTATCAGGAATTTCAATCGCCCGCGGCTGCGCGGGCCTGACGGAGGTCTTTATGCGGATGACTCCCATTGGAAGAGCCAAATTGTGGGGCTGCCTTGCGGCCGGGCTGTTGTGCATCGTCCCGGGCGCGGCGCCGGCTGAAGGGGGAGATTTCTATGTCGGTCTCACGGGGTCGGGCGAACGCCTGGGTGTCCTGTACGACAAGACCGTGGACAACACCGGCCCCGGCAACATGTCACTCAACCAGGGCCAGGTCTTTCGAGCCGACGACTCCTCTACCAAGGTGGGTTACGGCTACGGTTTCCTGGCCGGCTACCGCGTGCCCCTGAGCCTCACCGGTATCTTCGTGGCCGCAGAGGGTGACCTGGGCTATCACCGCGGCGTGGTGTTGGGGCGCTTGCCGGGACTGGGGACTTCCAAGGGGCGCAACCAACTGGGAGAGGTCTGGCCCGAGGACTGGTCCTTCGACAAGGACAGAAGCTTCGGCTTCACCCTGCGGGTGGGCGCCGGAATCCCGGTGGTGGGACCGGGGCTGGGCCCCAGCATCTACGGGCTGGTCGGGGTGCGGCGCCTCAGGGCGGGGTTCAAGTCGGACTATACCGGATGCCTGGATCCGACGCCCTGCACCGAGGCCGGCCAGTTCACCACGGGGACCGACCGCTTCGACGAGAATTTCACCGGCTGGACCACCGGCGGCGGGATCGAAAAAAAGCTAGGGAACATCGCTCTGCGTGGCGAAATACGTTACACCGACTATGGAAGCGCCTCCAGGACCATTCCCTTCAGCGACGTGGGGGTGACGGTCCCCTTGTCGCTGAAAGCCAGCGGCGTCAGCGCCCGGCTGGGCCTGCTCTTCTATTTCTGAATCGCCGCCGCCTGCCGGAAACAACAAAAAGAGGAATCCACCAAGGGACACGAAGGACGGCGAAAGGCCACCAAGCGGGACGGCTCCGCCGCACCGGCACGAGTCGCGGCCTTGAAATCCGGCGCGCGCCCCCTAGAAAAGCAAGAGTGATGGGAGAAGGCCCCCTCCGGGAGCGCGGGCGTCCCGCCCGCACAAGGCCAGGCGCAGCCTGGCAAGATCTCTCCCACTTTGATCTGCAACGAGGTTGACGACATGGTTGCAACGACCTATTCCTACCGGCCCGACTACGCGGTCCCACCCGGCTGGGTCCTGGAGGAAATTTTGCAGAGCCACGGCCTCTCTCAAGCCGAACTGGCCCGCCGCTGTGGCTGTTCCGCAAGACTGATCAGCGAAATCATTGCCGGCAAGGCTCCGGTCGAGCCCAGGACCGCGCTGCAATTCGAGAGAGTGCTCGGCCTCGATGCCGGCATCTGGCTGGGAATCGAGGCGCGCTATCAGCTTCTCCGAGCCCGTGAGGCGGAGGCAAAAGAGATACAATAGGCCGTTGCCTGAGTAAAGCCATCTCCTGTAACGGCACAGGGTATAGCCTTGGGCATCGTCGTCGGAAGGCTCCAGCACGAAGGCCGTCTTCCGTGGGGGACACGTTTGAACAAGCTGAAGGTGCGCCTGGAGTGGGCGACTACGTCATGAGCGGATCGACAGAATTCGGCACAGAGCCAAGGGGTGGCAGGCCCTCTCCGCAGCTCACCGAAAAGTTCGCGCGGCTGAGGGACTTGTTGCGGGCGATGTTCCAGCTCGACCGCGGCGATCTCGATTTCGGCCTCTACCGGATCATGAACCGGAAGGCGGCCGAGATCGAGGCGTTCCTGGAAAACGATCTGCTGCCGCAGGCAAGAACCGTCCTGGCCGGCATGGCTGACGACCTGCGGGCGGCGCTGTACGAGGCGCTTACCGACGCCAGAGAAGCAGCCTACGGGTTGGGAGTCGATCCCGAGGAAACGCCGAAGGTTGTCGAGTTGAAGCGAAGGCTGGCCGAGGCCAAGGCCGACGAGGACGCGGAGGCCGACGTCTACAACCATCTCGCCAACTTCTTCGCCCGCTACTACGCCGAGGGCGACTTCATCTCCCAGCGCCGCTATTCAGGCGGCGGCCGTTCGGCCTACCTCATCCCCTACGACGGCGAGGAAGTCAAGCTGCACTGGGCCAATCGGGATCAGTACTACGTCAAGTCCACCGAGAATTACGCCTCCTATATCTTTACATTGGGTGCGGGGGAAGCGGCCAGGCGCGTCCGCTTCGAGATTGCGGCGGCCGACAACGAAAAGGACAACGTCAAGGAGACCGGCGCCAGGCAGCGCCGTTTCCTGCTCACCGGCGGCAAGAGCGCCGTCAACCTTGATGATCGCGAGTTGGTCGTCCGCTTCGAGCACCGGCCACTGGCGGAACGCGAAAAGAAGACCTGGCCCGGCAACGGAAACAGGCAGCAGGAACGAATCAACGAGGCTGCCCGTCAACGGGTCTTCAAGGCCTTGTCGCCGGATTGGCTGGCGCTGCTGGCCGCACCCGCCCCCACGGAGACCCAGCCTGAGCGCAGCCTGCTGGACAAGCATCTGGCTGTCTACACGGCCCGGAACAGCTTCGATTACTTCATTCACAAGGACTTGGGAGGCTTCCTGCGCCGCGAGCTGGATTTCTTCCTGAAAACCGAAGTGCTGAACCTGGACGACCTGGCGTTGGGGGATGCGGCCCGGCTGGATCGGGCGCTGGCGCGAACGCGGGCGGTGCGCCACCTGGCCGACAAGATCATCGCCTTTCTGGCGCAACTGGAGGATTTTCAGAAGCAGCTCTGGCTCAAGAAGAAATTCGTGCTGGAAACCCAATGGTGCGTGACCCTGGACCGCGTGCCCGAGGCTCTCTATCCCGAGATCATCGCTAACGAAGCCCAGCACGACCAATGGGTAAGACTCTTCGCCATCAACAAGATCGAAGGCGACCTTGCCAACGGCAACGTGGGCTACACTCAGCCGCTGACCCCACAGTTTCTCAAGACCAATCCTTTTCTGGTGCTGGACACCCACCATTTCGACCGCGCCTTTACCGACCGGCTGTTGGCGGCGTTGTCAGACGCCGGTCCGCTGGAAGACCAGTTGGACGGTCTGCTGGTGCATGGGGAGAATTTCCAGGCGTTGAACCTGCTGCAAGCACGCTATCGGGAGCAGGTGAAGTGCATCTATATCGACCCACCCTACAACACCGATGCTTCGCCGATTTTGTACAAGAACGACTACAAGGATTCGTCTTGGCTGTCGCTGATGGAGAACCGCTTGTCGCTTGCGAAAAAGCTTATGGTGAGCAACGGCGTCTTGTGTTGCGCCATTGATGATGAAGAAGTGTGGCGGTCGCGCGCGCTTTTGCAAAACATGTTTGAGAAGGAAATGGGGGTTGCGCCGGTTCGTTCGACGCCGATTGGGCGCACCTCTCGCGGGAAACTGTCGCCGACCCACGAGTACGCCTTGTTCTATGGTGGAGCCAGCGCAGTCCCCGGGCCGTTGACCAAAACGGACAAGGAAAAACGACGGTACCCTTTTTGCGATGAAATCGGAAGGTACGCTTGGCGCAATCTTCTGCGCACCGGAACCAACGACAGGCGTGCCGATCGTCCGAAGTTGTACTATCCGATTTACGTGGGTGACGACGACGTCTTGCGCATTCCGGCAATGACATGGGACGAGCAAAAAACAGAATGGCGGATTCTGGAAAGTCCCGAGAAGAATGAGACTGTGGTCTGGCCAGTCAGGGAGCAGGAGGGGAAAAGGGTTGAAAAGAATTGGGAGCGGGGTTGGGAACGGGTATCCCGTGAGTCGAGTGAATACCGCGTGCAAAGAAACGGCAACGGTCTGGACGCCCCGGAAATCAGCATCCATTTTGTTCAGCGCATGGACCCTTCTTCGGTTCCGAAGACCTGGTGGGGTGACAGCAAATATGCGTCGTCCAACCATGGGGCCAAGGTTCTCAAAGATCTCTTTGTGGACAATCCCCTTGATTTCCCCAAATCGGTTCCGTTGGTGGAGGACTGCATCCGTGCTTCGGGAGGGGGCGAACCGGGCGCGCAAATCATCGACTACTTCGCCGGCTCCGGCACTACCGGTCACGCCGTCATCAACCTCAACCGAGAGGACGACGGCCAGCGCAAGTATGTTCTGGCGGAGGTTGGCCACCACTTTGACACGGTGCTGCTGCCGCGCATGAAGAAGGTTGTCTATTCGCCGGACTGGAAAGCCGGCCGGCCGGTTTCGCGCCAGGGCGTCACGCAGTTGTTCCAGTACGTCCGCCTGGAATCCTACGAGGACACGCTGGACGGGTTGGAGTTGACGCCGCCATCGTCAGGGCAACGAGACTTGCTGGTGCAGAACGCCGCTCTGGCCGAGGATTACCGCCTGCGCTATTCACTGGGCGAGGAAACCTCCGAAAGCGCCTGCCTGCTGGGGAAGCATTTCACCGACCCCTTCGCCTACAGGCTTTCTGTCGTGCGTGACGGCGTTCGCCTCGAAACGACTGTCGATCTGCCTGAAACCTTCAACTTCCTGACCGGTCTGCGGTTGGAATCCCGCCGCCAGATTGACGGAGTGCTCGCGATTTCCGGCACAGACGCTCAAGGGCGCCAATGCCTGATCCTGTGGCGTAATCTGGACGAAACGGACAACACCGCTCTGGAATCATGGTTCGACCGCAACCGGAAGCGATTCCCCGACCCGCTTGATCTCGTCTACGTCAACGGCGACCACACCTTGAATGTTCTGAAACGGCCCAATGAAAGCTGGAATGCCAGGGTAATCGAACCGATTGTCCGGGAGTTGATGTTTGGAGGGGAAGATTGATGGCCAATAACCGGGGCGACTTTCCCGACCATCTACCATTCTCGCAACGCTACGGTTACGAGCCCTTGCCGGAACCGATGCGGCTGGAGCAAATTTCGGACGATCTGCGGCGAGAAATCTGGAATGTGATTCGCGATCGATTGCTGAAACATAGAAAATACTTCGCTAGCTACTATTTTGATGATCAGGCCAATAGATTTAGCGAGCGTGTATTGGGAAAACTCAGAGGGCTACCCGAAGACCAGATCAGCACTGACTATGAGAAAATTCTATCCTCCTTCAAACAGGCGGCATTACAAGGAAAGTTCAATCGTGTTCTCGATCTTGTTGAGATCCTAGTCAACGACAGAGATGCGACAGAGAAGTTGAAGGAGCGATTGAGAGAGCTGTTTGAGCACTCCGCCTACCGGCTGGATACGTCGCAGCGTCCATACAGGTTTTTCCCTCAAACCAGCAAGGAACAAAGTGAAGCGGTACGGCAGGCCATTGAGACGCTCCGCCACGGTGGTATGGACGGTGCGTCAACGCACCTGCGCCAAGCGGCCGAGAACATCAACGCAGGGCAATATGGGAATTCCATCACCGACAGCATCCATGCTGTCGAATCGGTCGCACGGCTGCTTGATCCGAGAGCAAGCCAAACCCTCTCGCCTGCATTGAATTCCCTTGAGAAGGCCGGACTACTGAAACATCCTGCTCTAAAGGAAGCATTCAAGAAGCTGTACGGTTACACGAACGACGAGCAGGGCATCCGTCACGCCCTTCTTGATAAGGGTTCCCCGGATGTCGGGCTGGATGAAGCCATGTTCATGTTCGGAGCTTGCGCCTCCTTTGCCGCCTATCTCGTGAGCAAACACGAAAAAGCAAAGAAGGGCGGCAATCAGTGACTCCCCTCCGCAACCACCTCGTCCTTCACCGCTTCATCTGCCGCGAGTTCGGCTACCAGGACCTGTCCGCCATGCTGGAGCGCCTTCGGGACGCGCCGCCAGGGTTCAGCGGCAGCGGTGAGAGCGAATACGCTCGTGCGCTCTATCTGAATCCGAACCTCGCCAGGGTCACGCCCGACCAGCTTTCCGCCTACGACGCCAACCTGGCGGCCCACAGCCGCAAGCTGCGCATGAACGGCGAGCAGGGGCGGGATTGGAAGCCCTATCAGTACCTGGCGCTGCTGTTCACCGAACACTACCTGAGCCGCACTTTCGACGACCCCGAAAAGCTGTGCGCCGACCTGAACAAGGCCAAGACCGAAGTTCGCCGGACCGCGGCCGCGCCGGATTACGAGCCCGACGACCTGCGCACGGTTGCCTTTCAGAGCGCCACCGGCTCGGGCAAGACGCTGCTCATGCATGCCCACGTGCTGCAATTCCAGCACTACCTGCAGCGGTCCGGCGGGCAGCTCAACAACATCGTCCTGCTGACGCCCAACGAGCAGATGTCGCTGCAGCACCGGCGCGAGTTGCAGGCCAGCGGACTGCGAGCAAGGCTGTTTTCGGCTGACGCCGCCGCCGATCTCTACTCGCCCATCGAGATCATCGACCTCAACAAGCTGGCCGAGAAGAAGGGCGTCAAGCGGGTGGCCGTGCAGGACTTTGGCGACAACAACCTGGTGCTGGTCGACGAGGGGCACCTGGGGGCATCCGGCAAGGTGTGGCGGGAGCGGCGCCAGGAACTGTCCCGCGGCGGCTTCACCTTCGAGTATTCGGCCACCTTCAACCAGGTGGTCAGCAAGGACCCGGCGCTGCTGCACGCCTACGGCAAATGCCTGCTGTTCGACTATTCCTACCGCCGGTTTCACCAGGACGGATACGGCAAGGACTATGCCATCTCCAACCTGCCGAGCGGGATGGAAGACGCGAGCAGCCGCATCTACCTGCTGGGCTGCCTGCTGACCTTCTACCAGCAGTGCCGCATCTGGCGGGACAAGGGTGCCCAATGGGCGGCATTCAATCTGACCAGGCCTCTGTGGGTCTTCCTGGGCAAGACGGTGACCGGCGGCAGTCGGGCGGACAGGGCCACGCGGTCGGACGTGGTCCTTGTCTTGAACTTCCTGGGCTGGGTGCTGGCCAACGGCAGAGCCGTGCGCCCCATGCTCGACAACCTGCTGGCCGGGCGGTCCGGCCTGCCGGACGAGGCGGGGAGGGACTACTTCGCCGGTCGGTTCGACTATCTCAGTCGCAATCCAAAAGACGACCTGTATGCCGACCTGTGCGACGTCCTGTTCCACGGGCAGGGAGCGCTCCACGTGGTCTATCTGACCGCGGGAGAAGGTGAGTTGCACCTGCGCAGCGCGGACAACCCCATATTCGGCGTGGTCAATATCGGTGACTCGACGGCCCTCCACAAGCTGCTGCTGGAGGACGGCAATCCCGACCTCGTCGTCGATCGGGAAGCGGGGTTCGCCGAGCGGCGGTTCGCCCGGGTGGACCGGCCGGATTCTCCGGTGAACGTCGTGATCGGCGCGCGGCGTTTCATCGCCGGCTGGAATTCCTGGCGGGTGAGCACCATGGGGCTGATGCACGTCGGCGTCGGGGAAGGCCCGGAGATCATCCAGATGTTCGGGCGCGGGGTGCGTCTGAAGGGCTGGAACACCAGTCTGAAGCGCCACCGGGAGAGCGGGGCGGAGCCGCCGAACGATGGCGCCGACTTGTCGGAACTGGAAACGTTGTACATCTTCGGACTGCGCGCCAACTACATGCAGACCTTCCGGGACCTGCTGGAAAAGGAGGGAATGCGCATCGATCGGGAAACGGTCGAGCTGCCCGTGACCTGGAACCTGGGGAAGAAATCGAACCTGAAATTGATCCGAATCCAGGGTGACCGCAAGTTTGAAAATTCCCGCGAGCGCCCGATTCTGCCCAATCCTGACGAGGCGGGCCGTCCTTTCGTGACGCTCGACCTCTACTCTCGCCTGCAGTCCACGGCCTCCGGCGAAGCGCCGTCCGGCCCCATTCATCAGAAGAACTCTGTCAATCTCGAGCCGCAATACACGACTTTTTTCGATGCGACGCGGATGTACGACAGACTGCTGAGGCGCAAGCGACAGAACGGCTGGCACAATCTGGTCATCCGGCCGGAGACGGTCCATCGCCTTCTGCAGGATACGGGCTGGTACGCTCTCCATATGCCGCCGGAACGACTGGCCCTGACCGATTTTGAGAGCTTGAAGCAGTTGGAAGAGGTCGCCGTCGATCTCATCAGCGAATACTCGGACCACTTCTGGCGCAGGCAGCGCCGTGCCTGGGAGAGCGACAACATCGAGGTGGTTAGGCTGGACCAGGACGACCCCAACAGCCTGAAGGCGTACGAGTTGTCGGTGGACGCGATGCAGAGCCGGCTGGTCGATGACCTTCACGAGCTGGCGGCCAACGTCCGGGAAGGGGATTGGAGTCGTTTGAAACTCGGCGTCATCCTGGCCGGCGCCCATGTCTACCAGCCCCTGTTGTATGCCCGGGAGGGCTGCCCCGTCACCGTCCGTCCGGTCGCCCTGGACATGAATGAAGAAACGGTCGTCAACGGCTTGGCTGCCTTGGCCAGGAACGGCGACCCCTGTTTGAGAAGCAATGAGTTGACCTTGATCCGCAACCTGACGCGTGGTCGGGGCATTTCGTTTTTCGACGATTTCGGCTACTACCCCGACTTCATCGTCTGGCTGAAGAATGCGGACCGCCAACACGTCATTTTTCTGGACCCCAAAGGGTTGAGCCGATTCGGCGCCAGGGAACGGAAAAAAGTCGAGCTGCACCGCAACATCAAGGACATTGAAGAGAGGATTCGGAAAACCGATCCCGACCTCTACCTGCACGCCTACGTCCTGTCGGTCACGCCGGCCCAGCAAATCGACGGCGGCGGCGGACGTTCTCCCGGTGAATGGAGAAACGACGGCGTCTACTTCCTGAACGAGTCGGATTGCCTGAAACAGGTCATCGAAAGCGTTCTGGAGGTGTCGTCTGCCTTCTGACGGTTCTTACACTACAGCAGGAAGGATTTGAGCATGGGAAAGGCGACGCAAGCCAGGACTACCGCAACCATCCACTTCAGAGGCTTGATATCGCCCTTGATGACGGCTATGTCCTGTTTGAGTTCGGCCTTGACCGCGTCCAGGTTTGCTTTGCTGGCAACCGTATCGTCAAAGGCTCCGGCCATAGTGGTAACAATGGCCTCAGCCTGGGTTTCGTCAAATCCAGCGGCCTTGAGGTCGCGGCTCGCTTTCAGAGTGTCAAACACGGTCGTGGTCATGGTTTTCTTCAGAGGGCAGAAAGAGGCCAAGCTCGTCAGTGGTCGCGGAGATGCAACGAAACTGCCGGGCCGCCGATTGCTGTGTCAGACCGCGGTCCGGCCATTGCTCCAAATCTCATATTCGCTGATGTCAATGTCCCTGTTCCACACTACGGCGTAACCTCCTTGCTCCACCTGAACCGATTTGAACAAGGCAGGGTTCCGTAAGGGAGCAAACGTTTCCCTTTTAAGCAACGGCGTCACGTCGTATTGGCGTTTCCGGGCGTTATCGAACTCGACCAGAAGCGTATGATCGTCAATCGTTTCAACCGATCTAATCTTGGGACAGTGCATGGAAGCGTGGGGCGGTGATCTCCGAAGAACAGCTTCATGACGATTATGCCTCAATCGAGCACAAGCCATCATCCTGATCCCGTGGTTGCCGTGGAGGGGCTGACTTTCAGCTATGCCAGCCGGCAGGTCCTGCACGGGATTTCCTTCTCCCTGGGGAGGGGTGAGGTGGTGGGGCTGCTGGGTCCCAACGGGGCCGGCAAGAGCACCACCATCAAGGTCCTGACGGGCATTCTGCCTCCGGGCGGCGGGTCGGTTCGGGTGGCCGGCTTTTCCATGCCGGGCGAGGCGGTGGAGGCCAAGAAGCGCATCGGCTACGTGCCGGAGGCGGCCGCGCTCTTCGAGAGCCTGACGGCCCAGGAGTTCCTGGAGCTGATGGGCCGCCTGCAGGAAGTCCCCGAGCCCACTCTTCAGGCCCGGATCGACCTGTTCCTCGATCACTTCGACCTGGCCGAGGAGCGCAGGCGCCGTCTGGACGGCTACTCCAAGGGCATGCGGCAGAAGGTGCTGCTGAGCGCGGCCCTGCTGCACAACCCCGAGCTGGTGATGCTGGACGAGCCTCTCTCGGGGCTGGACGTCAATACCGGGCTCATGGTGCGGGACCTCGTGGCCGCCCTGGCGGCCGAGGGCAAGACCATTCTCTACAGCTCCCACGTGCTGGACGTGGTGGAGCGCGTCTGCGACCGCGCCCTGATCATCCACGAAGGACGGCTCATCGCCGACGGGTCGCTGGAATCGCTGAAAGCCACCACCGAAAGGGGCAGCCTGGAGGACGTCTTCCGGCAACTGACCCGGGCCGAGGAAACGGTGAGTGGCGTCGCCGAAATCATCCAGGGTCTCCGGTCATGAAGGGCATGGGTTTGATCGCGAGGCGCTGTTTTCGAGGCAGGGCCTTTGCCCGGGTGCTGGCAAGCTGCGGCATCGATCCCCGCCGCTACTGGCTGCTGGTCGACCTGTTCCAGACGCTGGGCAACCGGGGCGAGGTGGCCCGGATGGGCAACCAGGACGTCTCCCTGCGATTCCTGGTGATCTTCTGGTTCTTCCTGGCCGGCCTCATCAGCCTGGTCATGGCCTTCACCGGTACCGGCCCCGAATGGTACCTCCTCGTATTCCTGGGCCTCACCGTCTTCCAGCTCGTCGTAGTCCTCATCCCCGAGGCGGCCGAAACCCTGGTCAACCCCGTCGAGGGACTGATTCTGGCCCAGCAGCCGGTGAACGGAGCCACTTGGTCTGCTGCCAAGCTGACCCACCTGGTCAAGGCGGTGGTCTACGTGGTGGCGGGAGTCAACGGCGTGCCGGCGCTGGTCGGTCTTTTTCTTCCTCACTCGGAGGGGACCGGTTGGCTGTTCTATCCGCTGGCGCACCTTTTGATCGCCCTGGGAGCGGGGATGGCGGTCGCCCTGCTCTGCTGCAGCCTGTTCGGCTGGCTGATTCGCTTTGTTCCGGTGCGGCGCCTCAAGGCGGCTGCCGGCATGGTGCAGGTGGTCCCCATGCTCTTCATGTTCGGGTTCCAGGTTCTGATCCAGTTGCGGAGGGACCTTGTGGATTGGGCGGGATCGGTCCAGTTGCCGCCGGAATGGCTGGACGCGGCCGATGCCGTGCCGGGCGGACTGCCGGTATTGCTGGGAGTAGCGGCCGGCGCCGTCGTGTCGGTCGGTGTCATCCAGGGGCTGCGGGCGCTATCGGTCGACCACCTGATCCGTGTCGCCGGCCTGATGCATTCCGGCCGCAGGGTGCGGAGAGTCAAGCGCAAGGGGTCGCGGGTGGGTCCCTGGGTCGCCCGGCTTGCCGGCGGCCAGGCCGGCCGCGCGGGTTTTGAATATGTGCGTCGCCTGATGCTCCGGGACTGGCAGTTCCTGCGAGAAGCAGCCACCCGCCTTCCTTTTCTGATCCTTTTCTTCCCTCTGCTCTTGGCCGGCGCCGGGTTGACCTCTCCCTTCGGACCGGGATTTGCGCCGGTTCACCTTCTGCCTCACCTGCTCGGACTGGCCATTTTCCTGATTTCCCAGTTTCTGGCCTACGGCAACGATTTCAAGGCCATCGCCTGGTTCTTCACGGCTCCCGATGCTTCCTTCCGCCCCTTTGCGGCGGGTATCCATGCGGTGCTCTGGCTCCTGCTGGCGGTCGTTCCCAACCTCCTGTCGCTGCCGGTGGTAGCCTGGTTCTGGCCGATGCAGGAGGCCCTGCTCTTTATCGCCTTCAGCTTTGCGGTGGCTTCTCTCTACCTGGCGGTGGGTCTCAGGTTTATCGACGGCGTGCCGTTTGGCAAACAAGCGGCGCCCACCCAAAGCGTGGTAGGTCTGGGACTGATACTGGTCTTTTTCATGGCCGCGGGGATTGCGGTCGGGATCCAGCACCTGCTGTTTCGTTCGACGGCGGCGGTGACCCTGGTGACGCTGATCGTGGGGGCCGGCGCCGGCTTCCTGACCCGGGCGGTGCTGGACGACTACGCGGCCCGCATCCGGCTGCAGCTCAAGCAAGCCGCCTCCGGGTCGGTGCTGCTGTATCGGGAAGTGGAGTAGCAACCCCCCGGGAGCGCGGGCGTCCCGCCCGCGAGCGCCAGGCTAACTGGTGAAGCGTAGCCGGTGAAAGTCCGGCGGGAAGGAAAGGTTAACCACCACTTCCGCCCCGAGTCATGGGCCTACAACCGCGAGGGTGTGGGTCAAGCGTTGACAGGGGTGCGTGTGGGCAGGGCTATTGAGCACCGAAAACACGCTCATCCGGGGTGCCGAGGCCATGCGGGCAGCCGAAGGCAAGATCCGCTCCACCGCCAAGGTGAGGGGGAGAGGAGCCCCGCGGTGTCTTAGAACCCAGGCACGCACGTAAGCGCTTCACCGGGACCTGGGAGGTCTTCATGCTGTTCCGTCAGTCGTGGCGGGACCGCAAAGGGAAGGAGAGATCCGAGACCGGAGATGCACGGCATGAAGAAGTCAGATGAGGCCATAGTAGTGGAGAAGCCGGCGAACAAAGGGGAGAGATTCCCGGCGGAGTCGGTGGAGCGAAGGGCCTTACCCGAAGGGAAGCCGGAAAGCCAAAGCACGCGCCGGACGCAGAGACGGGGGAGCGTGTCCCAGGCGGCGGACCGGATACGGGAGTTCATCGAACGGGAACCGAAGAGTCGGTTGACGGCGCTGCTGCACCACATCACGGTGGAGGCGTTGAGGAAAGCCTACGGGGAGTTGAAGAGGTGGGCGGCCCCCGGCGTGGACGGCATGACGTGGAAAGAGTACGCGGTTGGGTTGGAAGATCGATTGGTCGACCTGCATGACCGGGTACAGCGGGGAGCGTACCGGGCGACGCCATCGCGGCGGGTGAAGATACCCAAGGCGGATGGCGGGACACGACCGCTTGGCGTGGCGGCGCTGGAGGACAAGATCGTCCAGAAGGCCGTGGCGGACAACCTGCTGACGCCGATATATGAGGCGGAGTTCCTGGGGTTCAGTTACGGGTTTCGACCTGGCCGAGGGGGGCACGATGCGCTGGACGCCCTGGCGGTCGGGATCGGGCGGCGGAAGATCAGGTGGATCATCGACGCGGACATACGCGGATTCTTCGACAACGTGTCGCGGGACTGGATGCTGCGGTTTCTGAGGCACCGCATCGGGGATGAGCGGGTGATACGGTTGATTGCCAAGTGGTTGAACGCCGGCGTCATGGAGGATGGAGAGTGGAGGGACGACCTGAAGGGGACGCCGCAAGGGGCGGTGATATCGCCGATCCTGGCGAACGTCTACCTGCATTACGGTTTGGACCTCTGGTTCCAGAGGCAATGGCGGACCCGCGAGGCCGAAGGCGAGACCCTGATGGTGCGGTACGCCGACGACTTCGTGGTGGGATTTCAGTACCGGCGGGATGCGGAGCGATTCCTCAACGACCTGAAGGAGCGAATCGGACGGTTCGAGTTGGAGATGCACCCGGAGAAGACCCGACTCATCGAGTTCGGACGGTATGCGGCAGAGAACCGACGAAGGAGGGGGGAGGGGAGACCGGAAACGTTCGACTTCCTGGGCTTCACGCACTATTGCAGGAAGGACCGGAAGGGACGCTACGGGCTGGGGCGCAAACCGATAGCGAAACGGATGAGGCGCACCCTGAAGCGAGTGAAGGAGGAGCTGAGCAGGCGGATGCATGAAGGCATCGGGAAGACCGGCAAATGGCTGGGGCGAGTGTTGAACGGATGGCTGAACTACTTTGCTGTCCCGACCAGCCTGCGCTATCTGAGACGCTTTGCGAGCCACGTCCTGAGATTGTGGATGCGAGCAATCAATCGACGATCCCAGAAGGGCGGATATAGCTGGGAGGCGATGAACCGACTGGCGGCGACCTACTGGCCGAGACTGGGAATCCGGCATCCATGGCCGGACCGACGAATGCTCGTCAACACCTGAGGGAGGAGCCGGATGCGCTAGCTGCGCACGTCCGGATCTGTGCGGGGGGTCCCCAGCAATGCGGATTCCTACCGCGATACCAGACCTGGCGCAAAGGAAGCGACCCGGCTGAAGGCGGGTTGGATGCGGCTTGCAGGGGAGTGACGCCGGATGGGAGGCTGTTTGCAGGATCGAGGTGCGGGCGAGACGCTCGCGCTCCCGGACGGTGTCCTTCCGACGAATTTTGCAAAAGCCTCCTACCGTGTATAATGCGGTTCAGCTACCGCATTGGAGTAGACGGCCTACAACCTGGGCCGAAGGAGTCCACCATGGCAAGCAATCGATCCTCGAACCCGGCTGAGCATCGGGCCCGGATGGCGGCGCCGGGTCGGACCGGACCGCCGATAGCCATCGTGGGCATGGCCTGCCGGTTCCCCGGCGCGCCGGACATCCCTGCTTTCTGGCGCCTGCTCGAAGCCGGTCGGAACTCCGTCAGCGAAGGGGTCCCGGGTTCCGGGATAGGGCGCTGGGGCCAGCTCTTCCCCGACGATACGGTTCGGAGCGACGGTTGTCGCTACGGCGCCTTCGTCGACGACATCGACCGGTTCGACGAGGCCTTCTTCCGGATTTCGCCGGTGGAGGCGGAACTGCTGGACCCGCAGCAGCGCATGATGCTGGAGACGAGCTGGGAGGCTCTGGAGGACGCGGGGATCGATCCGGAGAGCCTGAGAGAGAGTCTCACCGGCGTCTACACCGGGATCAGCAATGACGAATACCGAATGCTGGTGGTGGAATCGAGCAAGCCCGCCGAGGCCGCTGGGTGCCTCTACGCTCTCAGCGGCACCAACCTGAACGGGGCCAGCGGGCGGGTTTCCTTCGTGCTGGGTCTCAGGGGGCCGGCCAAGGCGGTGGACGCCGCCTGCGCCTCCTCCATGGTATCGGTCCACGACGCGGTGGCGGACCTGCAGCAGGGCAAGGCCGACCTGGCCATCGCCGGCGGCGTGCAGGCGATCCTGAACGGCCGCATCTACGAACTGCGCGCCGATTCGATGATGCTGTCTCCCGATGGGCAGTGCAAGGCCTTCGACGCGTCGGCCAACGGCTACGTGCGGGGCGAGGGCTGCGGGGTCCTGGTCCTCAAGCGGCTGGGCGACGCCGAGGCGGACGGCGATCGGATCCGGGCGGTGATTCGCGGGGCCGCCGTGAACCATGGCGGCGCCGGCGTGGGGCTGACGGTGCCGAACACCCCCGCGCTGGAAGAAGTGATGAAGACGGCGCTGTCGGATGCGGGAATCTCTCCGTTGGAGGTGGACTACCTGGAAGCCCACGGGACCGGTACCGCGGTGGGGGACCCGATTGAGATCGATGCCGTCGCTGCGGTCTATGGGAAGGGCCGGCCTGACAGCCGCCCGCTTCTCATCGGTTCCGTAAAGACCAACGTCGGCCACCTGGAGTCGGCCGCGGGCGTGGCCGGAGTGATCAAGGCGGCGCTGGTGCTGGAGCGGGGCGTGATCCCGAAGCACCTCCATTTCCGCAATCCCAATCCGAGTCTCGACTGGGACCGCCTGCCGCTGCAGGTGACGTCGTCGATGATGGACTTGCCGCAGCGGCCGGAGCGGCAGCGACTGGCGGGAGTGAACTCCTTCGGGATATCCGGGACCAACGCCCACATCGTGATGGAGGAGTACCGCGCTCCCGACGGCGCCTCCGTTTCCCAACCGTGGACTGCCGGCCCCGCGAGGCCGGTGACGGTTTCGCTGCCGGCGACCCTGGGGGATCTGCCGCTGGCTGAAGAGGAGGTTCGGCCGCGCCCGAGGCGTCTCCTTCCGCTGTCGGGCAAGTCGGAGGGCGCACTCCGTGACCTGGCCGAGCGCTACCTGGCATGGCTCGACGAACGGGCGGACCGACTCTCGGCCGAGGGCGAGGCTTGCGGGCAGCTCCTGTCGGACATGGCATGGACGGCCGGCGTGGGCCGGAGTCACTTCGGCCGCCGGGCGGGCCTCGTCTTCCACGACGCCGAATCATTGCGAGACCGACTCCGCGGACTGGCCGAAGAGGTCAGGGGTGCGTCCTCGCGGACACCGGCCCGGGTGGCCTTCGCCTACACCGGGCAGGGGAGCCAATGGGCCGGCATGGGAAAGGGGCTCTACCGGAGCGAGCCGGTGGCGCGGGCGGTGCTGGACCGCTGCGAGGCGGTCCTGCGTCGGGAGAGAGGAGTCTCCCTGCTGGAGGTGATGTTCGGCGGGAGCGGAAGCGAGGGGGACCTCGGCGACACGGCCTGGGAGCAGCCCGCCCTCTACGCGCTGCAGTGCGCCTTGACGGCGCTTTGGTCGAGTGCCGGCGTTCAGCCCGGCGTGGTGGTCGGGCACAGCATCGGGGAACTGGCGGCGGCGCAGGCGGCGGGCGTGTTCAGTCTCGAGGACGGGATGCGGTTCGCGGCCAAGCGGGGCGCGCTGATGTCGCAGATGGAAGAGGGGGGCATGGCCGCCGTCTTTGCGCCGCCGGAGCGGGTGGGGCCGGCGGTGGAGGCGGTGAACGCGGCTGCCTCCCATGTCGGGCTGAGCATTTCGGGATACAACGGCGCCCATCAGGTGGTCAGCGGACCGATGGCGGGAATCGAGGCGATCTCGAAGCGATTCGAGCTGGATGGTGTGCGGGTCAGGCGGCTGAACACCACCCGCGCCTTCCACAGCGCCCTGGTCGAGCCCATTCTGGACGAACTGGAAGCCTCCCTCGGCGGCGTGGAGATCCGGCCGCCCTCTGTGACCGTGGTCAGCAACCTGACGGGCCGGGCGATGGAGCCGGGCCGGGTGCAGGACGGAGCCTACTGGAGACGGCATGCCCGGGAGCCGGTGGCATTCGCCCAGGGGGTGAAGACGATGGCGGACCTGGGGGTGGAGGCGGTGCTGGAGATCGGTCCGCGATCGGTGCTGGCTCCCATGGCGGCCTCGTCCTGGCCGCAGACGCCGCAGGCGCCGCCGCCAGTGGTTCTGTCGAGTCTCCGCCCGCCGTCCGACGGCGCAGAGGAGACCGGAAGGATCGACGGTTTCGTGGAGGGGGTCGCCGAGGCCTACCAGGCAGGGCTCCCGATTCGCTTCGAGGGGCTCTTCTCGGGGGAGAGGCGGCGGCGGATCTCGTTGCCCAGCTATCCGTTCCAGCGCGAGCGTCGCTGGATCGAGTTGCCGAGACGCCGGCAGGGAAGCGCCGGCCATCCGCTGCTGGGCGCCAGGCACGAATCCGCCCGCGGCGAGATCACCTACGAGACGGAAATATTCCCCTCGGAACCGGCTTGGCTGAGCGATCACCGGGTGTTCAACCGGGTGGTGGCGCCCGGCGCGCTCTACGGCGCCATGGCGGCCACGGCGTCGCGTCTGGAGGGAAGCGGGCCGGTGGTGGTGGAGGACATGCAGCTTCACAACCCGCTCGTCTTCGAGGAGAACGAAAGCGGCGCCGATGAGGAGGGACGGAAGCTCCAGGTCGTGCTCGACCCGTTCGAGCCGGCCTCGCCGCGCGGCGTCCGGATCTTCAGCAAGGGGAGTGAAGGGGAGTGGACGGTCCACGTGGAAGGCCGCTTGGTGGCGGACACCCCCGAACCGGGCGCCGGCGAGCCGATCGACCTGGAAGGCCTGAAGGCCGGCCTGTCGCCGCTGGACGTGGCCGGCTACTACCGCCACCGGGCCGGCACCGGGGTCGATCTCCGCACCCTCTTCCGTACGTTGGGGAGGGCCTGGTCCCGCCCGGGCGAGGCCTTGGGCGAGGTTTCTCTGCCGGAGGCTCTGACCGGGCACGGGCTGGATGTCCATCCGCTGGTCCTGGACGGTTGTTTCCAGGTGGTGGGCGCGGCCCGCAACCTGGCGGGAAGCGAGGGCGGGGCCGCCTATCTGCCGTTCGGCTGGGAAAGACTGTGGCTGGCGGGACCTCTGCCCGATCGGGTCGTCTGCCACGCGCGCCTGAGTGATGCCTCCCGCGAGGCCGAGACCGGCGCGGGCGAGCCCGCAGAGGTTCTGAGCGGCGAGCTGCGCATCTACGATCCGAGCGGGATGCTGCTCGGCCGCCTGAGCGGGTACGCCGTCAAACGGGCCACGCCGGCGGCGCTGCTCTCAGCGATCGAAGGGGTCAAGGACCTCCTCTACGAAGTGGTGTGGCGCCGGAGCGACCTTCCACCCGGAATCACACCGGCGGACTTCTTCCCCAGTCCCGGAGAGGTGGCGGCGGGCGCGCCGTTGTTCGCCGGTTACCTGAGGGACGCCGGGGTCGATCCCGACGACCGGGACGCCCTGCTGGCGAACCTGGAGCGATGGTCGCGGGCGCGGGCGCTGGCGACCCTGGAAGAGCTGGGTTGGAAGCGTAGCGCGGGTGAGACCGTGGAGCCGGAGGCGTTGCGGAGCCGGCTGGACGTCCTCCCGGAGCACCAGCGCCTCTTTCGCAGGATGCTCGAAATGCTGGCCAGGTCGGGGGTGCTGCAGGAGGCCGGCGACGGCTTCGTGGTGGTGGTCGGGCCCGAGGACCCGCTGCCGGCGGAGTTGCCCGGCGACCTGGAGGCCTTCTCCTCCCGGCTGACCGACCTCCATCCTCACGGTCTGACCGAGATCGGCCTCTTCCGGCGTTCCGGCCAGGCCCTGGCCGAGGTGCTTCGCGGTCGCCAGGATCCGCTGACGCTGCTGTTCAGCAGCGGAGAACCGACGGCGGCCGATCTCTATCTGAAGGCCCCGGTGGCGCGGGCGGCCAACCGGATGCTGTCCGAGGCGGTGCGGAAGCTGGTGGCGGCATTGCCCGAAGGACGGCGCCTCCGGGTGATCGAGGTGGGGGCGGGCACCGGGTCCGCCACCGCCTCGGTGCTCCCCGAGCTTCCCGAGGGACGCTTCGACTACACCTACACCGACATCTCGGCGGGCTTCTTTTCCGAGGCGGAGGCGCGGTTCGGCGATGGCGGCGGGCGCATCCTGTACCGTCCGCTCGATATCGAGAAGGACCCGATCCCCCAGGGTTTCGACCCGCACGGCTACGACCTGCTGATCGCGTCCAACGTGCTGCACGCCACCCGCTACCTGGAGGAAACGCTGGGCCACTGCCTGGACCTGCTGGCGCCGTCGGGACAGTTGATCGCGCTGGAGAACCTCAGCGGCCTGGGCTGGATGGACCTGACCTTCGGCCAGTTGGACGGCTGGTGGCGCTTTGCCGACGACTACCGCCCCCACCACGCCCTGGCGAGCCCGGCGGTGTGGCGCCAGGCCCTGGGCCAGGCGGGCTTCCAGGCCGCAGAGGTCTTGGGGCCGGACGAGTCGGACGCCTCGCGCACACCGGACAAGGGGGTCATCGTGGCCCAGGGCCCGGCCCAGGTGAAAGAGTCTTCCGGCCTGTGGATTCTGGCGGCGGACGACGGCGGCGTGGCGGCGAAGCTGGCGGCAGAGCTGGCGGCGCGCAACCAGACGGTGGTGCTGGCCAGCAGTGAAGCGCCGCAAGACGAGGGGCCGGCGGCGGCCGGTCCGGGTGTCTTCAGGACCGCGGTGGAAATGGACCGGCGGGAGTCCTGGCGGGCGCTGGTGGCCCGTCTGCCCGAGGGCGCGTCGCTCAGCGGCGTCGTCCACCTGGTCGGACTGGACGGCCACGGGGCGCAGGCCACCACCGGGGAAATGGCGGAGGACGTGAAACGGGCCGGAGCCAGCGCGCTGGCGCTGGTGCAGGGCGTGGCCGACGCCGACGCCGTCCCCGCCCAGGGCCTCTGGTTGGTCACGCGCGGCGCCCAGGTGCTGGAGCGGGAGCGCGGCGGGGAACTTGCCGGCGCCACGCTGTGGGGTTTCGGCAAGGCCGCCGCCCGTGAAGCGGCCCATCTGCAGCCGAGGATGATCGACCTGGACCCCGGGGGGGCGGTGTCCCTGGACGACGTCCTCAACGAGCTGCTCTATCCCGACGCCGAAAACCACATCGCCTATCGATCGGGACGCCGCCAGGTGGCGCGCCTGGTTCGGGCCGGCGCCGGGCCGGAGCGGCTGGCCTTGCCGGAGGAGCCGGACTGGGTGCTGGCTCCCGACTCGGCCGGCGTGTTCGACAGACCCCATGTCCAGCCGCTGACGGCGCGTTCCCTGGAGCCGAGGGAAGTTCGCGTTGGGGTCGAGGCGGCCGGTCTCAACTTCTGGGACGTGTTCCGGTCGCTGGGCTTCATCGAGGAGGGGCTGCTGGGCAGAGAGATGTGCGGCCGCATCCTCGAGGTGGGCTCCGAGGTGTCGACCGTCTCGGCCGGCGACCCCGTGGTCGGGTTGGGGTTCGGCGCCTTCGGGCCGCAAATGGTCACTCACGAGGAGTTGGTTGCGCCCAGGCCGTCCGGGTTCTCGGTGTCGGGGCTGGCCACGGTGCCGAGCGCCTTCGTGTCCGCCGCTCTCTCCTTCGAGTATTCGGGACTGTTTTCCGGAGACAAGGTGCTGATTCACGCCGGGGCGGGCGGCGTCGGGCTGGCGGCCGTCCAGTGGGTGCAGGCCGCCGGAGCGGAGGTCTTCGCCACCGCCAGCGCGCCCAAGCAGGCCTATCTCCGGTCGCTGGGCGTGGAGCACGTATTCGACAGCCGCACCACGGCCTTCGGCAGCGAGATCCTGGAAGCCACCGGCGGCGCGGGCGTGGACGTGGTGCTGAACAGCCTGACGGGAGAGGGCTTCATCGACGCCAGTCTGTCCTGCCTCAGGCAGGGCGGCCGGTTCGTGGAGATGGCCAGGCGAGACATCCTGAGCGAGGAAGAGATGGCGAGGGTGCGTCCGGACGTGTCCTACGCCATCCTGGAACTGGACGTCCTGAAGAAAACCGAGCCGGCCTGGGTGGGACGGGTGCTGCGGGGAGTGATGGAGCGCCTTTCGGCGGGAGAGCTGAAACCGATCGTCCACAGCCGCTGGCCGCTCGCCGAAGCCGGGGCGGCCTTGAGCTTCATGCGGTCGGGCCGGCATCTGGGGAAGATCGTGGTGACGCCGCCGCCGCTGGTGAAGGGGCGCTTGCGGCAGGACCGGACTTATCTCGTGACAGGCGGTCTGGGCGGGATCGGACTGGCCATGGCCGGTTGGCTGGCCGACCACGGAGCCGGGGCCATCGTGCTCAACGGACGCCGCCCGCCCGGCGCCGAGGCCGAGGAGGCGATTGGCGGGCTGCGGGAGCGGGGCGCGACGGTAGAGGTGGAGCTGGCGGACGTGACCGACGCGGCCGCCATCGACGAGATGCTGGCGAGGATGGATGCGGCCCTGCCGCCGCTCGGGGGCGTCATCCACAGCGTGGGCGTGCTGTCGGACGGCGCGCTCACCAACCAGAGCTGGGAGCGATTTGAAACGGTGCTGTGGCCGAAGGTGCTGGGCGCATGGCACCTGCACCGGGCCACCCAGGACCTCGACCTGGATCTCTTCATCCTCTTTTCGAGCCGGGTCGGCGTCATGGGCAATCCGGGCCAGGCCAACCACGCGGCGGCCAACGCCTTTCTGGACCAGCTCGCCGGCCACCGCCGCGCCCGGGGGCTGCCCGGGCAGGCCATTGCCTGGGGCGCCTGGTCGGAGATCGGCGAGGCCGCGGAACAACGGGACCGGATTGACCGGCAACGAACGGCGCTTGGAGGCCGCTGGTTTACTCCGCAGCAGGGTCTGCGGGCTTTCGACCAGCTTGTGCGCCAGGACGCCGCCACTTCGGTGGTGATGTCGATGGACTGGTCGGTGTTCGAAGAGGCCGTAGGCGACCGCCCCCCCTTCCTGGAGGACTTGCTGTCCGCCGCCTCCGACGCCGATGCCGATTCCCCGGCCTCGTCGGAGGACCTGCTCTCCCGCTTGCAGGAAGCGCCGGGACGCGAGGAACTGCTGGTTGCCTTCCTGCAGCAGGAGGTGCAGGCGGTGCTGAGGCTGCCCTCGGCGCCCGAGTCCACCGTGGGATTCTTCGACCTGGGCATGGATTCGCTGATGGCGGTGGAGTTGCGGAATCGTCTCAACCGGGCGTTTGCGGAGGAGTACACGGTACCCAATACCGTGGTGTTCGACTACCCGGACGTCGCAGCCCTGGCCCGTCACCTGGCCGGAGAACTGGGCGGGGCCGCCAGTGCGCCTGCCGCCCGGACGCAACCCGAGCCGGAGCGCCAGGCAGTGGTGCAGCCAGAAGTGGACGGAATTGCGATCGTGGGCATGGCCTGCCGATTTCCCGGAGCACCGGATCTTGCGGCATTCTGGCGCCAGCTCGAGGCGGGCGAGGACGCGGTGACGGACGGTCGCGGGAACTCCGGGTCCCGAAGCAGTCTTGCCCGGGATCTTCCCCCCGAGTACGCCGCCTACCGCCAGGGCGGGTTTGTGGAAGGGATCGAGCAGTTCGACTCCAGGTTCTTTCGGATTTCGCCGATTGAGGCTCGCACGATGGATCCGCGGCAACGGATGCTGCTGGAGACGAGCTGGCAGGCGCTTGAGGATGCGGGGGTGAATCCGGACCGGTTGCGGGGCAGCCGAACCGGGATCTATGCCGGCATTTCCACCAGCGAATACCGGGACCTGATGACAAGCGGCCAACACGGCGTCAACTACCTGGGCACCGCCGCCAGCATGACGCTGGGGCGAATTTCCTTCGCGCTGGGATTGGAGGGACCGACCATTCCGGTGGAGCTCAATTGCGCATCGTCGCTGGTGGCGGTGCACTATGCGGTCTCGGCCTTGCGGCTGGGCGAGGTGGACATGGCTCTGGTCGGAGGCGCGCACGTAGTCCTGTCGGCTGATGTAACCCGAGAGATGGCGGAACTGGGGATGCTGTCGGCCAGCGGGCGCTGCCGGGCCTTCGATGCCGCCGCCGACGGTTTCGCCCGGGGCGAGGGCTGCGGGATGGTCGTCCTGAAGCGTTTGAGCCAGGCGGAGGCCGACGGCGACCGCATCTGGGGAGTCATCCGCGGGTCGGCGGTCAACCAGAACGGAGCCAGCGCCGGACCGACGGTGCCGAACGGTCCGGCCCAGGAGCGGGTGATCGCGGAGGCGCTGTCGCGGGGGCCGGTTGCCCCGCAGGAAGTGGACTACCTGGAGGCCCACGGGGCCGGTTCAGCCTTCGGCGACCCCATTGAGGTGCAGTCGGCCGCGGCGGTGTACGGCCAGGGGCGCGAAGCGGACCGACCGCTCCTGATCGGTTCGGTGAAGACCAACATCGGTCACCTGGAGCCGGCGGCCGGAGTTGCGAGCCTGATCAAGACCGTTTTGGCCATGAAGCGGGGGGCCATCCCCAAGAATCTGCATTTCCGGGATCCGAACCCGCACCTGGAATGGGACCGGCTTCCGGTTCGGGTGGTGTCGGCCATGACCGACTGGCCCAGTCATCCCGGTCGCCCGCCGCGCGCGGGGGTGAGCGCTTTTGGAATTTCGGGAACGAACTCCCACGTGGTTGTGGAAGGGTACGGGGAAACGAACGGCGCCGAACCTGACCAGGGGGCCCTGCCCGAGGGGGCCGCCCAACCCGTAGCCGTTTCCCTGCCGGGGCCGGTGGCCGACCTGCCGCCGTCATCCGAAGAGTTTCGGCCACGCCAGACGCGCCTGCTGCCGTTGTCGGGGAGGGCGGACGGTGCGCTTCGGGCGTTGGCGGGACGCTATCTGTCCTGGCTCGACGAGCGATCCGAAGAATTTTCGGGCGGAGGGCCGGCCGGCCGGTCGCTGCTGGCGGACATGGCATGGACCGCCGGCGCGGGGCGGAGCCATTTCGGTTACCGGGCAGGGGTGGTGTTCCAGGATGCCGCCTCGCTGCGGGAGGGGCTGGAGGCGCTCGCCAGCGAGGGCGAGCGGCCCAAGCCGGTGCCGGCAACCAGGGTCGCGTTCGCCTTCACCGGGGAGGGCAGCCAGTGGGCCGGCATGGGGCAGTGGCTGTACCAGAGCGAGCCGGTGGCGAGGGCGGTTCTGGACCGCTGCGACGCGATACTGCAGGAAGAAGGGGGCGCATCGCTGTTGGACGTGATGTTTGGCCGGACCGGTGCGGAAGGAGCCCTGGACGACCCGGCATGGACCCAGCCGGCCGTCTACGCCCTGGGGTGTGCGCTGGCGGCGCTGTGGTCCAGCCTGGGGATTGGGCCGAATGTGGTGGTCGGGCAGGGCGTCGGGGAGCTGGCGGCGGCGCAGGCAGCGGGAGTCTTCGGTTTGGAGGAAGGGTTGCGGCTGGCCGCGGCGCGGGGCACGGCGGAGCCTCTGGAAGACATCGCAGTTGCGTCGCCCTCGCTGGCTTTCGTAAGCGGCGTGACGGGCCGGTTGTTGGAGGCGGGCGCCGCGCTCGACCAGGCCTACTGGCTGCGGCAGGCACGCGAGTCGGCGCCATTGGATCGGTGCCTGGAGCCCCTGGCCGATCTGGGGGTGCAGGTGGTGGTGGAGGTCGGCCCGGACGCGATGCTTGGTCCGATGATCGCCTCGGCCTGGCCGGAGGCCTCCGGCGGCGCCGGGGCGCCGGTTGTGCTGTCGAGCCTGCGACGGGACTTGCAGGGTGACGACGGCTTCGTGGAGGCGGTTGCCGGAGCCTACCGGGCGGGGCTGGGAGTTTCCTTTGAGGGCTTGTTCGCCGGGGAGAGGCGGCGCCGGATCTCGCTGCCCGGCTATCCCTTCCAGCGCCGGCGCCACTGGATCGACCTGCCGAAGCGGACGGCTTCAGGCGCCGGGGGGTGATCCAACCGGGCCGGGCGTTGACCAAATTTGATTGACTTAAGCTGCCCCTCTTGCTACTTTGCTTGTCCCTCTAACCATTCTCTCTACAAAACGTGAAAGGGTGCTGGACATGGCCTCAACCGCAGATCGTCTCAAAACACTGATCGCCGACAACCTCGAAGTGGATGGACAAGCCATCGCCGTGCCGGAGGACTTGAATATCAGCCTCCTGGAGGCCGGTGTGTCGTCCGTGGACCTGGTTGCTTTTGCAAAACTGGTGGCTCGGGATTTCGACGTCAAATTTACTCTCGAGCACTGCACGACGCTGAACAGCGTGAAGGAAGTCGCCGACTACATCGATTCCCAATCCGGATAAGCGGTCCCTGGGGTCGTTGGCCGATCTCGAGGAGCGGTGGCCTCCCCTGCCGCCGCTTCCGGGGATCGGTTCGGAATCCCGACCTGCAATGCCTGCCCCCGAGCCCGCATTTCTCACCAGGTCGCTGGAGGCAGGACAAAGGTCAATGGTCTTCAGCACCTTGATTGGCTTCATGTCAAGGGTTTGCGGATAACAGACGGCGCTGGGCATGCCCTGGCTTGTCCTTTTCCCCTCAGCGCGCACAGGCTCGCTCGACCGTAGAAACCGCTACGCTCTTCGCTCCCGAGCACGCGCTGAGGGAAAAATGACTGCGCCATGATCATGCCCCCTGGTGAGAAATGCGGGCTAGCCGACTGCTGGTGGCGTCCCTTCAGGAACGTCGGCAGTGCTACGGTGCTGCACCTCGACCTGGCGCCCGATGCGGCCCGTGAAGCGGCTGCCCTGACTTGGCTCGACCAGGAAGAACAATCGCGCCGGCAACGCTTTCTTCACGACGGTGCTCGACGCCGATTTGCCTTGTGCCGCGCCGCCCTCCGGGCTATTCTCTGTAGTCGACTCGGTTGCCCCAACCAACAGCTTGCCTTCGGCGCTTCCCATCACGGTAAGCCCCATGCTTTAGTCGATGGGCAACCGGCCCCCATCGGCTTCAACGTCAGTCACGGCAGCGCCCATGGCCTGATCGCCGTTGCCGCCGCGGGAAGGCTGGGTGTGGACGTGGAGGAACGCAGCACCAGGCGTGATCTGGACGGACTCATCGGCAGCGTGCTGGGTCCTGGCGAACAGGTCGAATTGGCGATGGCCCGCGGAAAGCGCAGACTGCACTTGTTCTATCATCTCTGGACGGTCAAGGAAGCCCTGATCAAGGCGCTTGGCACGGGACATTCCCTGGACGTGGCCAAGATCGAGGTCCCATCGGCCATGCGCCGAGGCATGAAGACCAGCATCTTTCGATTCCCTCACATTCCGACCGTCCGATGGTGGCTGGAGGACCTTGGCAACGAGCACTTCGCCGCCGCCATCGCTCATGAACTGTCCCCGGAATCCCATTGACCACCACTTCAGAAACCCTGTGGGAGATCCCCGAACCTCTTTCCACCAGCGACGTTCGGGTGGACGATGACACCGTCATCACCCTGAGGCGTCATGGAAATCCAGCGGGGCCGCGACTGGTTCTGAGCCACGGCAGCGGCCTGGCGATCGATCTCTACTATCCCTTCTGGTCCCTGCTTCTCGACGAGTTCGACCTGGTGATCTACGACCTCAGAAACCATGGTTGGAACGCCGTCAGCTCACGGGAAAAGCACAACGTTCCGACATTCGTCAGTGACCACGACCGCGTCCTGGAAGCCATCGATCGAGACTGGGGGAAGAAGCCCAAGATCGGTGTGTTTCATTCCATCTCGGCCCTGACCACTCTCTTGTCGCCCGCCAAGGGCAGTCAATTCGCGGGCTACGTGCTGTTCGATCCCCCATTGTGCAAGCGCGGCGCCAGCTACGAAGAATTCGATGCCGCTGCAGAGCGCCTGGCGGCAATGGTTCGGCGCCGCGCCCATCGGTTCCGGAACAGGGAACAGCTCACCGAAGTTCTCTCCTACATCCCGACCTTTCAGCGCACCGTGCCGGGGTTTTTCGAACTCATGGCCCGGACAACGCTGCGCCAATGCGAGAATGGAGAGGGGTATGAACTCCGCTGCCCGAGAGAATTCGAGGCTCAGGTCACGGAATATGCGGCTCCTTATGCCGTGCTGGTGGACTTTTCAGCTTTCCATTGCCCCATCAAGGTCATCGGCGCCGATCCTACTCTGCCCTACTCCTATCTGCCGACGCTCGATCTCAGCCACATACTGACCGTGGACTACGATTTCCTGCCTGAGACGACCCACCTTCTGCAAGTGGAGCAACCCGAGGAATGCGCGGCCGAACTGCGCGAATTCATCCAGAGAAACGCGGAGTCGTGACGGTTGTTTCCCTACCGGTTCACTCGAACGGTGACGATGTCCAGTCCGTGGTACTTCTGGTGGCGCACCGAGGAGGCGTAGTGCCGCAAGAGGCGGAAGGATAGCTCCCTTTCGTCGAAGGCCTCGGTCTGTTCGTTCAGATAGGCCAGGCGGTCTTCCAGGTTCTCCTCATCGAAAACCGCCAGGAATTCCAGTTCCACGGCCTCGGCCTCGGGACGCGCCGCCACCATCAAGCGCGGCCTCTCGCCCTGCGGGGTTTCCTCCCCCGGCTGCAACAAGCTTGCCAGCGTCTCCTCGCCCGCCGACCGCAGCCGCCCGGTGGCGGCGGCATCCCAACCCATCCTGGCCGCAACTTTCTGGAGGAAGGCATCGATCCGGGGAAGGTGGGCGATATCCAACCGGGCCTCCAGGCGGTGGCGCCTCGGGCGGGTCATTTCCAGGAAGGCGGTCAGCAGAATCGCTGTGGCCGCGCCCACGGTGATGCCGTTGCCGAGCAACAGGTCCCAGGGACTGCCCATCAGGTCCTTGAGAATATTCAGGTGTTGCACGCCGAGGCCGGTGGAGAAGGCCAGTCCCGCCACCATGGCTTTTTGCGGATCGAGGCCGGTCCGCGTCAGGGTCTGTATCCCCTCGACGAAGAGCATCGCCAGAGCGATCACCAGGAAGCCGGCCATGACCGGGCTGGGAATGATGAGCAGAAGGCCCGTGATCTTGGGAAAGAACGCCAGCGCCACCAGCAGACCGCCCACGGTATAGCCAACGCTGCGGGCGGCGACACCGGTGAGGTTGATGAGTGAGACCGTGAGCGAGGAGTAGGAGGTCGTCGGCGGCGTTCCGGCAAGACCCGACAACAGGATACCCACCCCGTTGGCATAGATCGAGCCCTGGATCAGGCGAAAATCGGTCGCCCGCGGCCGTCGCCGCGACACCTGTTGGGTAACCATGGAGTCGCCGATGCTCTTGATCACCTGTACCAGGCCCACAATCAGGAACATCGGCAGCAGCCCCCAGAAGTCGGCGGTCGGTGTCAGGTCCAGCCCTGGAAATCGGCTGTCGGGGATTCCAATCCATGGAGATGCGATCAGGTGCTCCAAGTCGTACAGTCCAAACGGAACCGCCGTCAGGCAGCCCGCCGCGATTCCGATCAGCAGCGACCAGGGACGCCAGATCCGGGGGGCGCGCAGCATCAGCATCGTGGTGACCACCAGCGTCACTGCCGCCACGCACGGACCGGCTGCCAAAGTCGCGCCTTCGGGAACCTCTTTCATCCGCTCGAAAGCGATGGGCAGGACCATGGCCGCGATCAGCATGAGTACCGTGCCGGAGACGACCGGCGTAATGATGCGTCGCAGCCGGGCCAGCCAGGTCGCCAACGCCAGGTAGAAGAGCGCGCACAGGACGACCAGGCTGGCCAGCAGGGCAGGCCCTCCCGCCTCCATGGCCAGGACCGAAACGGCGATGAAGTTGGGAGTGACCGTGGAAATGAGCAGGTGGCCTCCGCCCAGCCGCCCGATCCTGGCAGCCTGCAAGGCGGTGGCCGTTCCGGTGATGATCAAGGCCGCGAAGACGGCCCACGACATGAACCGTTCGTCCTGGCCGGCCGCCAGGACCGAGATGGCCACGATCAACACGGTCGGCGCCAGCACAAAGGTGATGCCCTGGGCCGCCACCCCCAGGGCCACCCCAGGAGGACAACGTTCGTCCAGTTCGTAGCGGATTCCCTTGTTCAAGCGAGCTGGGGACAATAGAGACCTCTTTGCGCTATTGGCGTCACGACGTCACGGGATGAAGCCCCAGCCGGGAGCGCGGGCGTCCCGCCCGCACAACGCTGGCACAGCGTTGACCCTCTCCTCCACCCGGCTCGACCGGCAACGGCGCCAGGATTTCGCTTCAGCCGAGCCCAAGCCGTTCCCGGCGGCAGGGTGGCCGGGCGCCGCATCACGGGGAAACGGAGCGGCCACCCAACCCAGAGAATGCGGGCGAGACGCCCGCGCTCCCGGAGGGGCGCTTCCTCCCATCCTTCTTGCTCCGCGAGGAGGCACTGCCCCTGCCGATGCGGCAAAGCCGTCCCGCTTCGTGTGTCTTCAGTGAAACACCCAATCATCAATAAAGACGAACCACGAATGAACACGAATGGACACGAAGACGGATGGACCTGCTTGGCTGCGACGCCGTCACGGGAGGAAGCCTCCGGGAGCGCGGGCGTCCCGCCCGCACAACGCTGGCACGGCTTCACCCCTCTCCTCCACCCGGGCTCGACCGGCAACGGCGCCACGATTCCGCTTCAGCCGAGCCCATGGGGTTCCCGGTGGCAGGGTGGCCGGGCGCCATATCGCAGGGAAACGGAGCGGCCACCCAACCCAGAGAATGCGGGCGAGACGCCCGCGCTCCCGGAGGGGCGCCTCCTCCCATCCTTCTTGCTCCGCGAGGAGGCACTGCCCCTGCCGATGCGGCAAAGCCGTTCCGCTTCGTGTGTCTTCAGTGAAACACCCGATCCTCAAAAAAGACGAACCACGAATGAACACCAATGGACACGAAGACGGATGGACCTGCTTGGCTGCGACGCCGTCACGGGAGGAAGCCTCCGGGAGCGCGGGCGTCCCGCCCGCACAACGCTGGCACGGCTTCACCCCTCTCTCCCACCCGGCTCGACCGGCAACGGCGCCACGATTCCGCTTCAGCCGAGCCCAAGCCGTTCCCGGCGGCAGGGTGGCCGGGCGCCGCATCACGGGGAAACGGAGCGGCCACCCAACCCAGAGAATGCGGGCGAGACGCCCGCGCTCCCGGAGGGGCGCCTCCTCCCATCCTTCTTGCTCCGCGAGGAGGCACTGCCCCTGCCGATGCGGCAGCGCCGTCCCGCTTCGTGTCCCTTCAGTGAAACACCCGATCGTCAATCAAGACGAACCACGAATGAACACGAATGGACACGAAGACGGATGGACCTGCCTGGCTGCGACGCCGTCACGGGAGGAAGCCTCCGGGAGCGCGGGCGTCCCGCCCGCACAACGCTGGCACGGCTTCACCCCTCTCTCCCACCCGGCTCGACCGGCAGCGGCGCCGCGATTCCGCTTCAGCCGAGCCCATGGGGTTCCCGGCGGCAGGGTGGCCGGGCGCCGCATCACGGGGAAACTGAGCGGCCACCCAACGCAGAGGATGCGGGCGAGACGCCCGCGCTCCCGGAGGGGCGCCTCCTCCCATCCTTCCTGCTCCGCGAGGAGGCACTGCCCCTGCCGATGCGGCAAAGCCGTTCCGCTTCGTGTGTCTTCAGTGAAACACCCGATCCTCAAAAAAGACGAACCACGAATGAACACCAATGGACACGAAGACCGATGGACCTGCTTGGCTGCGACGCCGTCACGGGAGGAAGCCTCCGGGAGCGCGGGCGTCCCGCCCGCACAACGCTGGCACGGCTTCACCCCTCTCTCCCACCCGGCTCGACCGGCAGCGGCGCCGCGATTCCGCTTCAGCCGAGCCCATGGGGTTTGCGGCGGCAGGGTGGCCGGGCGCCGCATCACGGGGAAACTGAGCGGCCACCCAACCCAGAGAATGCGGGCGAGACGCCCGCGCTCCCGGAGGGGGGCGCCTGCTCCCATCCTTCTTGCTCCACGACGAGGCACAGCCCCTGCCGATGCGGCAGCGCCGTCCCGCTTCGTGTGTCTTCAGTGAAACACCCGATCCTCAAAAAAGACGAACCACGAATGAACACGAATGGACACGAAGACGGATGGACCTGCTTGGCTGCGACGCCGTCACGGGAGGAAGCCTCCGGGAGCGCGGGCGTCCCGCCCGCACAACGCTGGCACGGCTTCACCCCTCTCTCCCACCCGGCTCGACCGGCAGCGGCGCCGCGATTCCGCTTCAGCCGAGCCCATGGGGTTTGCGGCGGCAGGGTGGCCGGGCGCCGCATCACGGGGAAACGGAGCGGCCACCCAACCCAGAGAATGCGGGCGAGACGCCCGCGCTCCCGGAGGGGCGCCTCCTCCCATCCTTCTTGCTCCGCGAGGAGGCACTGCCCCTGCCGATGCGGCAAAGCCGTTCCGCTTCGTGTGTCTTCAGTGAAACACCCGATCCTCAAAAAAGACGAACCACGAATGAACACCAATGGACACGAAGACGGATGGACCTGCTTGGCTGCGACGCCGTCACGGGAGGAAGCCCCAGCCGGGAGCGCGGGCGTCCCGCCCGCACAACGCTGGCACGGCTTCACCCCCCTCTCCCACCCGGCTCGACCGGCAGCGGCGCCGCGATTCCGCTTCAGCCGAGCCCATGGGGTTTGCGGCGGCAGGGTGGCCGGGCGCCGCATCACGGGGAAACGGAGCGGCCACCCAACCCAGAGAATGCGGGCGAGACGCCCGCGCTCCCGGAGAGGCGCCTCCTCCCATCCTTCTTGCTCCACGACGAGGCACTGCCCCTGCCGATGCGGCAAAGCCGTCCCGCTTCGTGTCCCTTCGTCGTCCTTCGTGTGTCTTCGGGGATCCCTCTTTTTTCCGCTTGTTTCAAATAAGCACGGCTTCGCGAAAGGCATCCACGACCTGTTCCCTGGAGAGACCGGGGCACTCCAGGTAGCGTCTTCCCTCCACCGGGAGGACCACTCGGCCTCCCGCGGACCCAAACGCCACCGGGCCCTTCCCCGGGTCCTGCCACAAGCGCAACCCATCTCCCGGCAGTTCCAGCTCCACCCGGCCGCTGCCCGCGACGTGCCAGTAGACGACCCAGGAGGCTCCCTGGTGCTCGAAGTGGAAGGCGCGCAGCCGGTCGCCGCCGGGCCGCTCGATCTGCCGGCAGGGCGCCAGCTCGAATCCGCCGGATGCCGCCAGCAGCAGGGTGTGCTCCTGGTCCAGGTCCTTGAGGGCCTCCCGGTGGGCCGGCGTCAGCCAGCGGCTCACCCTCACCTCCTCCCACCGCCGCAGGACTTCAAGATTGTCGGGCGTCCTGGGGTGCCGTGAAAACTGCTCCAGCCGGCCCCGGAAGGAAATGGGGCAGTCCCAGGCGGCGGCCCGGCTGGTGACGAATTCCAGCATGTCGGGCTGGGTCCCCAGGGTCTCCGCCGAGGGTTCCCAGTAGTCGATCCACCCGTAGTTGAGCCCGGTGAAGTCCTTGGCGATGCGGGGCGCCTCCTCGCCGGGATGGGCCCGGGTGGCGTCCTTCATGACCTCGGGGCGGAAGATGTCGAAGGCGTTGCCCCGGGTGAGGATGTGCCAACTGAAGTGGGACTTGCAGGCCCCTTCGGCGAACAGCGGCCCGGGTTTCATCTGCCTCCAGGTGAGCCACTGGGCCCGGGAGACGTTGAACCAGTAGGGCGGGGGGACGTCCTCGGCGCCGTCGAAGTAGGCGAACCGGAAGCCGGCCTGGCCATAGAGCTTGCCCAGGCGCTGGGCGACCTCCTCCTGGATGCCGGTCTTCTGGTCGTAGACGCCCACCACGCCGGCGACCTCTCCCAGCAGGCCGAACTTGCGGCCGGGCCGGTGGCCCGAAGCCCGGGTTCCCAGCGCTCCCCTGCGGCATTCCAGGAAGCGGTAGGGGCGCTCGGTGGTGTAGGCGCCGTACTCCACCAGTTCCTCCTCCAGTTTCAGCACCTTCACCGCCGAGTCCAGGTCGCAGCCTTCCGGGTTTTCCTCGACCTCGATAGCGGTCTGGCCGGCATCCAGGGCGCCGGCCAGGGTGAAGGTGCGCTTCAGGTTGAGGCGGGGGTCGGGCCGGGGAGTGATGTAGGGGTCCTGCCCGATGGCCTTGTTGTAGTGGTGGTGGAGTCCCGGGATCAGGCCGGCAGCCTCGATCTTGCGGATGATCCGCTGCAGGTCCCGCAGGCCCCCGGGGTAGCGGTCCTTGCGAAAGCGGTAGTGGCCCGGATTGGGGGCGAAGGCGGTGTAGTAGATCATGAAGGTCCGGAATCCGCCGCGCTGGGCGACTTCCAGGTGGCGATCGATGTTGGCGGGGCTGACGTCGCTGACCCAGTAGTAGGAGTAGGGGTACTCCCGGCGCCGCCGGCTCTCCACGCCGGGAGGCAGATCGAAGTCCTTCTCCACCTGAGCCACCCCGTCCAGGATCCGCTCGCCGCCGGTCACGATGAGCGCCGCTCCCGTTCCCTCCAGCCTGACCCCCCGCACGGCCGCGGCCTGCATCAGGTGGTGGCCGTCCCGCTCCAGGCCGTCGATGCGCGGGTAGGGGTCGGTGCCCAGCAGGCAGACGGCCACCGAGTCGTCCCACTGCACGTTCAGCCACTCCCCGAAATGCTGGCGGTCGCGCACCGGGAGCTGGAGCAGGCACACCTCGTCGAGCGGAGTCGGCCGTTTCTGGCGAAAGCCCGGCTTTTTGGCCGACTCGATCTTTTCCACGGAAAAGCTGAAGTAGTCCTCGGTAACCCGGGTCTTGAGGGTGACTTCATGGTCCACCAGCTCGAATTCCAGCAGCAGCCGCTCCCCCTCCCGGCGCACCGAACGGACCGGGAAGGTCCTGGATTTGGCGGGGTACCGGAGCTGCAGCTCGTTTTCGTAGGGACGGTACTGGGTTACCGAAAAAGCGGGGGTGGCGGCCCCCGGCGCCAGGCATTCCTGGCTGGTCTGCTTGTGCCAGAGGCTGCGGGCGATGCCGTCCGGCCCGATGACCAACCTGGCTTGCCGGTTCTCCAGAACGATGTCGTCGGGCCCTGGAGTGATCGGCCTGCCACTGGTCGACCCCCGATTTCCGGCCTGTTCCGGCCCGCAGGCGGGCGTCAGCAACCCGGCGGCTCCCGCCAGCGTTCCGGACTTCAGGAAGTCCCGCCGGCTCTGGCCGCTGGGAGCCCGGCCTCTGCCGGGAGATTGTTTGGCTTCTTTCATTTGGCCGGTATGACGATCTGGCCCTTCCTGGAGATGAAGGTTTTCACGTCCAGGAAGGTACCATCTTGACAGGGCGATTGTCGATCTTGAGAGCTAAGGAGTATGATGGTGTCGCCGATAGGGCCCTGGAGGTTCAAAGGGAGGCGCGGCCATGGATGTCAGCAAGGTCTTCGACCCGGAACGGACGCAGGAAGGCTGTGAATTTCTGAAGCAGCAAGGCTACGTGATTTTCGACCGGGTCTTCCGAGGGAAGGAGCTGCAGCAGCTCGTCACCGATTGTGACCGGCTCATGGCCCGGGAGCGAGAATATCACTTCGATCCTGGAGACGGCCCGGAATCTCCCGGCGATGCTGACATCGAAGCCTACCTGGCCAGAACCTACAAGGTGGATGCGGAAGAGCTGAGCCGGGTCATGAAGAGAATCCGCCATACCCGGGCCCTCAACCACGACACTCCCTGGCCGGTGCCCGCCGAAGAGGTGAACCACAATTTTCTCCACATCCCGCTGCTGCTGGACGAAGGCCGCATGCAGCGCTGCTTCAACCTCCCGGCCAAGCTGATTGGCTGCGACCGCCTGTTCGACCATCCCATCCTGCGGCAGCTCATGGGTGAACTGCTGGGGAAGGATTGCGTGCTGTCCGACATGGCCGCCACCCGGATCGGCCCCCATTCCGAGCCCTCCTACTGGCATGTCGATTCGCCCTTCACCATGGTCCCCGAGCCGCTCCCCACCATCCCCATGGCCATCGCCATCGGCTGGATGCTGGACGACTTCACCGTGGAAAACGGCGCCACCCGAGTGGTGGCCGGCACCCATCTCAGCGGCAGGAAGCCGCCCTGGACCTACGACTCGGTCGAAGGCGAGGTGGCCCTGACGGCCCCTGCCGGCAGCCTGGCGATCTGGTTTTCCCAGACTTGGCACCGGGCCGGCACCAACCTGACCGACGATCCCCGGCGGGCCGTGCTGGGGAACTTCATTTGCGCCTGGATCAAGCCCTTCAGCGACTACACCCGCAGCATTCCGGACGATATCGTGGATCGCTACCCGCCCCACGCCCGCTACCTGCTGGGCTGGTCGGCCTTCGGCCCGGCCCGCGGCTGACCGCGCGCGGCTTCCCTCGGTTCAAAGCAGGATTTCGTCGATGACTCGTCCGCCGATGTCGGTGAGCCGTTTGAAGCGCCCGGCATGGAGGAAGGTCAACTGGTGCTGGTCCAGGCCCATCAGGCGCAGCAGGGTGGCGTGCACGTCACGCACCGGCAGAGACTCTCCGGCGCTGCGGAGCGCGAACTCGTCGGTCTCTCCGAAGGTGGCTCCCGGGCGCACGTCGCCGCCCGCCATCCACATGACCAGCCCGAAGCGATTGTGGTCCCGGCCGGGCTTGTCGGAGACCACGTTGGAATCGAAAGGCGTCCGTCCCATCTCCGAGGCCCAAACCACCAGGGTCTCTTCCAGCATTCCCCGGGATTTCAGGTCCTTCAGCAGGCCGGCGATGGGCTGATCGACTTCGTGACACAGGACCGGCAGGCGGCCGGCCAAGTCCCCGTGCTGGTCCCAGGGTTTGCCCTTGCCGTGCAGGAGCTTGACGAAGCGGACCCCCCGCTCCACCATGCGGCGGGCCATCAGGCACTGGCGGCCGAAGGCGCCAGCTACCGGGTCATCGAGCCCGTAGAGCTTCCGGGTGGCTTCCGACTCCGCGGAAATATCGATCAACTCGGGGGCCGCGGTCTGCATTTTGAAGGCCATCTCATAGGCGGCGATTCGCGCTTCCAGATCCCCGGTGCGGGTGCGCTGGCCGGCGTGCCTCCGGTTCAGCCATTTCAGCAGGTCAAGCTCGCTGCGCCGGCTGCCCGGTGAAGTTCCGGCCGGCGGGTGCAGATCGGCGATGGGATTGGAGCCCGGTCGGAAGAGGGTGCCCTGGTGGACGGCGGGCAGGAAACCGTGGCTCCACTGGGAAGCGCCGCCCACCGCGGGAGCCCCCTGTCCCAGCACGATAAAGCCGGGCAGATTCCGGTTCTCGCTCCCCAGGCCGTAGGTCATCCAGGCCCCGATGGCCGCTCCGCCGGGAAGGATCTGTCCCGTCAGGGAATGATAGACGGCCGGAGCGTGATTGCTGCTGTCGACCGTGACCCCGTGGAGAAAGGCCATGTCGTCGACACAGGTCGACAGGTGGGGCAGCAGTTCCGACATCCAGCGGCCCGACTGGCCGTGTCGGGCGAAGCTGAAGGGGGAAGGGATGATGCGGTTGTGGGCGGTTCCGAGGCTGGCCACGTCCAGGTCGGTCCCGCGGACCGAGGGCATCTGTTGCCCGGCATACTTGTCGAGGACCGGCCGGTACTCGAAGGTGTCCATCTGGCTCACGCCACCTTCCATGAAGAGGAAGATGCAGTGCTTGGCCCTGGCCGGCAGGTGAGCCGGCTTGGGCAGCAGCGGATTCTCGGCCGAAACGGCCGAGGCGCCGGCGTCGCCTGCCAGCAGGTCCATCAGGGCCAGGCTGCCGAGGCCCAGGTAGGAGTGCTTCAGAAACTCTCTGCGTGAGGGTAGAGGGCTCATGGTGGAATCCTTGAGTGGGGGCCTTCGGATCGGGTTTGTGGCCGCTATTTTACCCCAACCCTAGTCCATGAACAAAAACTCGTTGGAATTGAGGAGGACTCGGCAAACGGCTTCCAGAGATCCCTGAAACTCCAGGAACTGCTGCTGCTCGGCCCGGTCGGGCGGGCGGCTCAAGGCGATCTCGAACAATCGGACCACCCGGTCCTGCCGCCGGGCGCCGGCTTCTCTGGCCACCCGGGTCGCCAGGTGAGCCGCTTCCTCGTTCACCAGCCGGCCGTTCATCATCGACAGGGCCTGCAGGGGAGTGGTGGTGACGCTGCGGCGTTCACAGGATTCGTTGAAGACCGGAGCATCGAAGGAGGCCATCATGGGCAGCGGCAGCGACCGGCGCTGAAAGATGTAGACCGAGCGCCGCCGGGCGTCGCGCTTCCTTTCGTTGGGCTCCCACATGGACCCGCCGGCCCGGGCCGGGCGGCTCAGGTCCTGCATGTCCTCGGGCAAGGGCGGAAAAACGCTGGGCCCTCTTCGCTCCAGGTTCAAGCGGCCGCTGGCGGACAGAATGCTGTCCCGGATGGCCTCCGCCTCCAGCCGGCGGCGGTTGAAGCGCCACAACAGGCGATTCTCCGGGTCCGGGGAGGGATCTCCAACGCCGGGATGGTCCGCCGACTGGCGGTAGGTGCTGCTGGCCACCATGAGCCGATGCATGGCTTTCACGCTCCAGCCCTCTTCCACGAACCGCACCGCCAGCCAATCCAGCAGCTCGGGGTGGGTGGGGCGGTCGCCGTTCTTGCCGAAGTCGCTCGGAGTTCCCACGATGCCGCGTCCGAAGTGCTGCTGCCAGATGCGGTTGACCATCACCCGGGCGGTGAGCGGATTCCGCGGACTGGCGATCCACTTGGCCAGCGTTATCCGCCGTCCCCGGGTCGGATACTGGCGGTAACGGTCCTTTTCCAGCACGGCCGCGGCATCGCTGCCGGTGAGGGCGCTGGGGAATCCGGGCTCGACCGGCTCCCCGGGTTGGCGGTAATCCCCGCCCTTCAGCACCCGGGTTGCCGGGATTCCGGGTCCCAGAGGGGGTCCGATCACGTTGGTCACCGTCAGGGCCAGCGGCCTCCAGCGCAACAGCCGCCGCCGCAGGACCTCCATGGTGTCGGAAAGTTCGAGATGCCGCTGCTTCTCCTCCCGGGTGAAGTACTTGGAGGGTCGATTCACCCGGCGGGCTTCAGCCCGGACATCCGCCAGCCTCAGCGCCCGGAAACGCCCCCGCGGGTTGGTGGCTCCGGCGGCATAAGCCGCGGTGAGCTTTTCGATCAGCCGTTCTTCACAGCGAGCCAGGGCGCGGTGGTCGATCTGCTCCAGCGTGCGTCCGGCCCTCTCCTTCAATAGGTCATATTCCGCCTTTTCCTCGGAGGAAAAGACCTTCTGTTCCTTCCGCGCCAATTCGAGCTCCAGGTCCGTGGCGGTGAGCTTGTCCGAGGTTGCCTCCGACATCTTCTTCGAGATCAGCTTGTCCAGGAGCGCCTGTTCCAACGCCTCCAGCTCCCGCTTCTCCGCCCCGTTTTCGAGGCGCTCCCGGTACTGCTCGACCTTGGATTCGGCCAGGGTCCTGAAACGAGGGTCCCGGTAGGGGACGACGAACTCTTCGGGCGGAATGCCGGAGGTGTTGGGGGGCAGGGGCACCCGGACGGCGTTGAAGAAGGCCTGGAAGCGAAAGTAGTCCCTGGCGGGGATGGGATCGTACTTGTGATCGTGGCAGCGGGCGCAGCCCAGGGTCAACCCCAGGAAGATGGACCCGGTCGCCGTGGTCACTTCATCCAGGAAGTCCTGCCTCAGTTGTTCGGAGGCCAGGTTGCCGAGGTCCCAGGGGGCCAACCGCAGGAAGCCGGCGGGAATGTGTCCCTGAATTTCCGGCTTGTACCAGGCCTTGCGGCTGTGCTCGTCTCCTCCCGCCAGTTGAAGCGTGACAAACCGGTCGTAGGGCAGGTCGGCATTGAAGGCCTCGATCACCCAGTCCCGGTAGCGCCAGGCATTCCCGATGAGAATGTCGCCCTCCATGCCGTCCGACTCTCCGTAGCGGACCAAATCCAGCCAGTGGCGTCCCCATCGCTCGCCATACCTGGCGTCGGCCAACAGGGTGTCCACCAGTTTCTCGTAGGCGTTGGGCGATGGGTCCTCGAGAAAGCGTTGCATTGCCTCGGGCGTGGGCGGCATCCCGACCAGGTCCAGGTGGAGGCGGCGCGCCAGCGTCCGCCGGGAGGCAGGGGGCGCGGGGGACAACCCGTTCTCTGCCTCCAGCCGGTGCAAGATGAAGCGGTCGATGGGATTGCGCACCCAGCCGGAGTTCTCGACTTCGGGAGGAACGGACTGGACCGGCTGCCGGAACGGCCAGAGCCAGGCCTCGGCCCGGACTGCTTCGCTTGGTTGGAGGCTGTGGATCCAGTTTTCGATGCGGGCGATCTCGCTCTCCGTCAAGACGCCGCCCAGAGGCATCCGGGGATGGATCTGCCCCTTGAGGAGGCGGACGAGCGGGCTTGCCTCCGCATCGCCCTCCAGCACCGCCTTGCCGTGCTTGTTCCCGCCGGAAATCACAGAATGCCGGCTCGCCACCGAAAAACCGCTGGTCCGTTCTCCCGCCGAGTGACAGGCCTGACATCGAGCCAGCAACAGGGGTTTGATCTCTTCTTCAAAGACGGGATCGGCAGGTTCACCGGTGGCGAGCCAAGGCGCCAGGATGGCCGGCAAGAGCAGGACGGTCAATCGGTGAGACATGCGGGTTGCAGCCATGGACAACTCCATCCATTGCAGCCATGGAGAGTATGTCGGAGAAAAAACCTTACAAGTCTTCAAGGCCCCGGGTCAAGCGGAAGGCTGCCGGAGCGGTCCTTTGGATTGGCGGTCGGTCGAGTCTGCAAGCGGGTTGCTATTGGAGGACGATGTGAACGGAACCCCGAAGTTGTACTAGGATAGCCCTGCCCCTGCCCTGCCGGGCGGATCATACGAGGGTGAAACACCCAATCGTCAATAAAGGCGAACCACGAATGAACACGAATGGACACGAAGACCGATGGACTTGCTTGTGTGCGATGACGTCACGGGAGAAATCCCCCCGGGAGCGCGGGCGTCCCGCCCGCACAACACTGGCACAGTCTCACCCATTTCTTGGACCCGGCTCGACCGGCAACGGCGTTACGATTCTGCTTCAGCCGAGCCCATGGGGTTTGCGGCGGCAGGGCGGCCGGGCGCCGATCACGGGGAAACTGAGCGGCCACCCAACGCAGAGGATGCGGGCGAGACGCCCGCGCTCCCGGAGGGGCGCCTCCTCCCGTGTGTCTTCGTGGATTTCTCTTTTTTCCATTTGTTTCAGACAAGCTTGGCAGCCCCAGGCCGGAGCTTTCAATGGATGAATGCAGGACCAGGACTCGCCGACCCATCGACCCGTTCAAGACCGCGCTGGCGGCCTTGACTATCTGCGCGCTGCAAGTTGTCTCCAATCCGGCGGTGCTGGCCCGTGATTTCCAGCTCAGCTCGCCCGACGGCCAGGTCACCGTCACGGTGGGCCTGAAGGAACTGCGGACCCCCTATCCCCGGGGAGTCCGCCCCTACTACCGCATCGGCTTCAACGGGGCGACGGTGGTGAGGGATTCCTGGCTTGGGCTGGATCTCGAGGGCGGGCCTCCGCTTGGGCGGGATTTCGTGCTGCTGGGCTGGGAGGCCTCGTCCGGGGACGAGCGCTACCGCCTCCCCTACGGAACCCGGGGGGAACTGCGGAACGCCTACCGGCAGGGGGTCCTTCGCCTTCGGGAGAGCACGCCTTCCGGCCGCCGCCTGGACCTGGTTTTTCGCGCCTACGACGAGGGGGCCGCCTTTCGCTACCGCCTTCCGCCCCAACCCGGCCTGTCGCATGTGGACCTGGTCGAAGAGAACTCCACCTTCTTTTTCCCGGAGGGCAGCCACGCCTGGGTGCTGCAACTGCGGGGCTTCGCCACCAACTACGAGTCGGAGTTCAATCCCCAGCCGCTGTGGCGCCTGCAGCCCGGCGCCGTCGTCGGCCTGCCGCTGCTGCTGCAGACCCTGGGAGGTTCCTGGCTGGCCCTCGCCGAGGCCAACATCACCGACTACGCCGGCCTGTACCTGACCCCCGTTCCGGGCATTCCGGAAACGCTGGAAAGCCGCCTCTCTCCCCATCCGCAGCGTCCGGGAGTGAAGGTCCGCGCGGCAGCGCCGCTGCAATCGCCCTGGCGCGTCTTCCTGTTGGGCAAGACCCCGGGGAAGCTGATCGAGAACAACGGGCTGCTGCTGCATCTCAACGAGCCGACCCGGATTGCCGATCCCTCCTGGATCCGGCCCGGCAAGGCCGCCTGGCACTGGTGGAACGGCACCAGCGCCAAGGGGGTCGCATTCGAGCCGGGAATGAATACGGCGACCATGAAGCACTACCTGGACTTCGCCGCCGACCACAACCTGGAGTACCTCCAGATCGATGCCGGCTGGCATCAGGGCAGCGAGGAAGAGGGCGACGTCACCCGAAGCCGGCCCGAGCTCGATCTCCCCCACCTGATCGGATACGGGCGGAAGCGAGGGGTGGGCATCCTGCTGTGGCTGCACTGGAAGCGGGCGCGGGCTCAGATGGAAGAGGCCTTCAAGCTCTACGAGGACTGGGGGATCGCCGGCGTCAAGATCGACTTCATGGACCGCGACGACCAGGAGATGGTCGGCTTTTACCACCAGGTGGCCCGCCGCGCCGCCAACCACCGCCTGCTGGTCAACTTCCACGGAGCCTACAAGCCGGACGGCCTGCGCCGCACCTGGCCCAACATCATGACCCGCGAAGCCGTTCTGGGCCTGGAGTGGAACCGGCTGGGCGCCCGCTGCAACCCCACCCACGACCTCACCCTGCCCTTCACCCGCATGCTGGCCGGACCCATGGACTACACGCCCGGAGCCTTTCGCACCGCGCTCCGCAAGGACTTCGAGCCCCGGGCCCGGGAACCCCTGGCCCAGGGGACCCGCTCTCACCAACTGGCCATGTACGTGGTCTACGAGAGTCCCCTGCAGATGCTGGTGGACTATCCCGCCGCCTATCGGGGGCAGCCGGGAATCGAGTTCCTGGGCAGGGTCCCCACGTCCTGGGACGAGACCCGGGTGCTGGACGGCCGCGTGGGAGAGTTCATCACGGTGGCCCGCAGAAGCGGCAAGGAGTGGTATGTGGGCAGCATGACCGACTGGGAGGGCCGGGAACTGGACATTCCCCTGCGCTTCCTGGGCCCGGGCCCCTACCGGGCCGAGGTCTATGCGGATGTGGAGGGGGATCCGGCCGGCGTCGGCCGGCAACAGCGTCGGGTCCGCTCCAGCGATGTGGTGACGGCCCGGCTGGCGCCGGGCGGAGGCCACGTCATGCGGATCTATCCGGAGAAATGAGCGCCATGGATCTTCACCACGCTCTGGGTGGGAGGGTCGTCGGAATCGCGGGTCAGGTCCTCAGCGCCGCGGCATCTGCGCCCAGCCGGCTTTCCAGCCCGGGGGCTTCACCAACACACGCAGCTTGTTTCGGAACCCCTTTGTGGCCAGCAGCTTGGAGCCCAGGCGATGGATGCCGTGGAGAAACACCACCAACGGGTTGTTCGAATGGATCGGACGGTCGACGCCGTACCGGACTTTCTCGACCTCGGGTTCAAAGGTCCCGAACATCCGGTCCCAGATGACGAGCATTCCGGCGTAGTTCTTGTCCAGGTACTGGCGATTGGAGCCGTGGTGCACCCGGTGGTGAGACGGTGTGTTGAACAGGAACTCGATGGGTCGAGGCAGCTTGCGGATGGCCTCCGTGTGCAGAATCGCCTGGAACTGCTGCACCAGGACCTCTGAAAGCAACACCAGGATCGGATGGTACCCGAGCATCACTATCGGGAAGGAAAACAAAAGAGGAAACACCGCGTCGAGCGGCCCGAAGCGATAGGCCACCGACATGTTGAAGTGCGGCGAGCTGTGGTGCACCGTGTGGGTCGCCCATCCGATGCCGATTCGGTGCATCAGCCGGTGGTCCCAATAGTAGGCGAGGTCCGCGAGCAGAACACAGGTCACGATCGTGACCCAGTTCAGCGAAAGGTGAGGGAGGCTGAACTCGGCGTATATCCAGAAGTACAGCTTGGTCACGAACAGGACGCCGAGGGCATACTCGATGGCGACAAAGGAGATGAACGTGATCACGTTGGCCACCGAGTCGCCGATGAGGTCGAAATCGAGGCGCTTGAGGAAGCCGTAACGAATCAGCTCGACGACGAAGAACGGCACGACGACGTAGAGGAGGCTCAAGTCGTTCAGGACGTGGAACCACCACAGGACAGCATCCCAATCGAGCGCTCCGGTGAGTGAGTCGGTCACTGATCTCGTCCCTCGACCCGCGTCCAGGTCTCGTCACCGTCATGGCCGTAGTAGCTGTAGAGCACGCGGAGCCGGCCCGTGGATTGCAGCTCGATATCGCATTCCGCTTCGTAGCGGTCTCCCTCGTATTCCATGGAGTAGATGCCCTCTCCCTTGGCGCCATCCCAGCGTCGCAGCTCGAAGATGAGCGAGTTGGCCGACATGGATCTACCGTTCTCATCGACGATCTCGACGAGATAGCCCTTGATGCCGTCGTCTTCCTCCCGCAGGTCGTAGACTAGCGATCCGGTGAACCAGGGCTCGTCGTAGTTGACCCTCCATCGACCCTCCAGGACGTGCTCGGCCACGCCTGCGCCACGCTCCGTCCCTCCGGGCTGGACGCGGGGTTGCGTGGCCACCCGATCGAAGGCCTCGGCTCGCCCCTGGGAACCGGCCAGGAGGGCTGCTCCGACGAGGGCGAAGACGATCCCTGCAGTTACGGCAAGTTGGACGGGAAGGCGCAGCCACGGTGTGCTATTTGACATTTGCATATCCTCCTTTTTTTCCGGTTGAGATTCCGGACATGATGCTTTCCCAAATGAGTTCCTGTGCTTGAAGCAGGCCGACCGTCCCCTTCGCCACCGCGGCGCCGGCAGCCCATATCTGACCGTCGATCAGGGCCACGACCCACCCCGTGGGGATTTCCGGGCGAATGCTGCCCTCGCGCCTGGCGGCAGCGACAAGGTCCGACAACTCGGAGAGTTGGCGGTCGTAGGCGCCGGCAATCTCCTCGTCGCTGCGGAGTTCGACGGCTGTCCCGAGGAAGCGGTAGTGCTCGCTGGCCCCCAGAACCGCAGTGATCGCCAGCCTGAGCGCCTCGGTAGCCGATTGGGCCGAAGCCACCGCCTCACTGGTCACCTGGTCGGTGACAAGGATGGCGCGCCGCGCCAACGTCTTGAGCAACCCGGCCCGGTTGTTGAACAGGCGAAAGACGGTCGCCCGCCCGACTAGAGCTTCCCCAGCTATGTCATCGATGGTCGCACCCGGATTCGCGCAAAGCACTCGCCGCGCTGCTTCGAGGATTCGTTCTTCTGTGGTCGATGTCATGTGATACTCATAAATCTTAAATGAGACTATGGTATATCATCCTGTCAGGGGATGTCAACCCCCTAAATTTGTCGTGCACCTCTCTTTCCGGCCCGGGTGGGTGATTCCACGCTACCAGGATTCGGGGGACAGGCAGGTCAGAACAACCGAACGTCGCCCACATAACCCTTTGGGATGGTAGGGGCGCCCCTTGTGGGTGCCCAATGCGCGGCGCTGGACAGGCGAGCGGGGTCAACCAGGCAAGTACAAGGGAGGGCAACCACAAGGGTTGCCCCTACAATGGGGTTCAGCGTGGGATGGTCCTGCTTGCGGGCTCCGGTGGACTTGCATCGGGAAAGACACTATATTCAACATCATTCAAGCGCCCGTAGCTCAGCCGGATAGAGCACCTGCCTTCTAAGCAGGGGGTCGCAGGTTCGAATCCTGCCGGGCGTACCAAACTCAGGGGGGCCGTTTGGGGGACGCGCTTTGCTTGTGAATTGCAACCTGGTGTCAGGGATGCAGCGCACAGGAGGCCGTTGGACACGGAGGGATCATTATGGCACGTAGTGATCTTCTAATTTCGCTCGTAAAGGCCGGATCGATCGGTGATAGGGCAAGTGCCCGCGCCGCCGCGGAAGCGATCATCGCTGAAGAGCGGGCGAAGCGCCACAACGTATTGGCGGCCCGTCTGGTGGAAGCGATGAGTGTCAACGGCGATAAATCCCTGTTGCCGGGGTTCGTTGGGCAGAACAGTCAACGACATCGAGAGTTTCTGATCGAGTTGACTCCCCAAAGGCGGCTTGAGGACCTGACCCTGTCCGACCTCAATCTTCAAGCCTGCCGGGAATTGATCGAGGAGCAGCATCGAGGACCGGTATTGCGGGCGCATTCACTCGAACCACGGCATCGTATTCTGCTTGTCGGACCGCCAGGCAACGGCAAGACCTCACTTGCCGAGGCGATAGCGGAGGCCTTGGCCGTACCGTTCTTCGTCGTTCGCTACGAAGCCATGATCGGCAGTTTCCTTGGGGAAACCGCGTCGAGGCTCCGGCGCGTCTTCGACTACGCTCGAACCACTCCGTGCGTTCTGTTCTTCGACGAATTCGACGCGGTGGGCAAAGAGCGAGGTGACATCCACGAGACCGGAGAGATCAAGCGTGTGGTTACATCGCTGCTGATGCAGGTGGACAATCTGCCGAGCTACACGGTAGTCGTGGCTGCTACGAACCATGCGGAGCTGCTCGATCGGGCGGCGTGGCGCCGATTTCAGTTGCGTCTTGCCCTCAAGCCGCCAACCCGCAGGGAATTGACCGCCTACGTCGCAAGGTTTGCGGGGACCCTCGATGAACCGCTTGGCCGAGCCCCCGAGACAATTGCAAAGAAGCTAGGAAAAGTCAGCTATGCCGAGGCCGAGGAATTTTGTCGAGATGTGCGGCGTTGCAGCGTCCTAGCCATGGGAGAGAAGAAGCTGGATGGCATTGTTGCCGAGCGCCTGAAGCACTGGACGGCGCGGTCGCGCGTATCTGAACACAGCGAGGCGTTCGATGGCGGAGTTCCCGTTACTACCCATCCCGACTCCCGGGATTGACCGGCGTCCAGCCGGTGCAGGCGGGGGCGCCAATCTTCGACTACCCACCCTCCAACGCCAGGGACAGCGATTCCAACCTGTCTTTCAGCGACTCCGGGACGTTTTCGACAACGACCGTGATCCGTTGACGCTGCGCCGCGATCCGGCTGGGATCGCTCCCGAGCGTGCGCTTGTGCTGGAGATCGCGGGGGCAGTCGATACGTTCTATCAGGCCATTGGTCGCGTACCTGGACTCGAGTATCTCGGCGACGAGGAAATGAAATTCAATGCGGACGAGGACTTTGCGGTGCCCGACAGACGAAAGGGTTGGGAAGGCAAGGATCGCACCGACAAGCCGGTCGGCGGTCGATTGTACGTGGCGATGCCCGACATAGCCGCGCTTCGACAGTTAGTCAGTCTTTGGGAGCGCTACCAAGCTGGCGAAAGACCCGCCGATGGCTTTGGCCCGTGGTTTGAGGTATTCCGGCACCTCTATCGTCTGCGGGCGTGGGGGCCGTCCGATCGTATTTCGCAGGAGACAATTTCTTACTTCAATGACGAGCTCGCTGCACGCCCAGACTCCAGGATTCGCATGGAAGTTGAACTCTGGAGCTACCAGAGTCACGAGAGACAACGACAGACCATTTTTCGTTTTGAACAGGCCGTCCGGGCCGCCGATGGGGAGATCCTGCACCAAGCGTCGATCCCGCAGATAGCCTACGAGGCCGCGCTAATCGATTTGCCACCGTCCGAGGCCCGCCGTCTGGCTCGACGAGAGGAAATAGCGCTCGCCATCTGTGATGAGGTGATGTTCGTGCGACCGCAGACGACGGCCACGTTTCCGACGGAGGTCGATGCTCTGGACGCCAGCAAACCCGTCGAACCGGTGGGAACTGGGGACGGCCCGCCGATCGCGGCGTTGTTCGACGGTGTACCTGTGCAACGACATCGCTTGTTGGACGGGCGGATCGTACTTGATGATCCCGACAACATCAGCGACATGAGCGTCGTCTCGGAACGTCGTCACGGCACCGAAATGGCGTCGTTGATCCTTCACGGCGACCGCAATCTTCGCGAACCGCCGTTGCGACGTTCGATTTATCTTCGGCCCGTGCTCTACGCCCCCGGCAACGGAGAGAACGAAAGGATACAGCCGGATCGTCTGCTGATCGACACGATCTATCGCACCGTTCTGAGAATGAAAGAAGGCGACGGCGACGGTGGAGCAACGGCGCCCAATGTCTTCATCGTCAATCTTTCGCTCGGCGACGAGAATCGACCTTTTAGCGGGACAATGAGCCCGTGGGGACGGCTGCTCGACTACTTGGCCGAGCGGTTCGGGATTCTGTTCATCGTCAGTGCAGGCAATGTCCGCGATTCTTTGCCAGTTCCGGCGTTCAACGGAATCACGGAGTTGGAAGCGGCCACATCGGAGGAACGACGGCGAGCCATTCTCGAAGCCCTCGGCGAACAGCGCTCGCAACGGACTTTGCTGTCGCCAGCGGAAGCGCTGAACGTGGTCACCGTTGGAGCTTGGTATGAGGATGCTCTTGACGGCGCTCAACCATCACACATCACTTATGCTCCCTATGCGGAAGAGGGACCCAACATCACATCGGCCATGGGCCTGGGGCATCGCAGGGTGATCAAGCCGGATATCTTCATGCCGGGAGGCCGGGAGCGTTTCAGCATGGCAAGTGCGGGGACGGGTTTGAGCATACGACCTGCGCCGCCGGGCCGGCATTACGGCCTGAGAGTCGCGATTCCCGACACAAGTGGGAGGCTCGACCAGGAAGGACTGACAGCAGGAACCAGCGCCGCGGCGGCCTTGGCGACGCGGGCGGCGCATCGGCTGTTTGATGCACTGGTGGATGAGGACAACGGTTCTATCCTGGCCGATGTCGCCCCCATGTACTATGGCGTCATCGTTAAGGCGCTTCTTGCCCATCGCGCTCGCTGGGGCGAGATAGGCGTGTTGCTCGAAGGTATTTACGGCCCGACTGGCCGGGGGACGTATGTTCCACGCAGAGACAACATCGCCCGGGTGCTTGGCTATGGAAGGCCGATGGTCGAAGAAGCGATGAGTTGCACGGCGAATCGAGTAACGTTGGTGGGATATGGTGAAGTGAATGCAGACGGAACTGCAGCCCAGTATCGGGTTCCGTTACCCGGTAGCCTCGAACGCGTCACCGAGCCTCGCTCAGTCACCTTGACCCTTGCCTGGTTTTCCCCGGTCAATATTCGCCATCGAGCGTATCGCCGAGCGAAACTGGAAATCAAACCGGATGACTTTGACTCCAAGGTCGGCGTCAAACGCGGCCCGGCGCAACCTTCAGACAAGTCCGTACCGCGTGGGTCATTGTTTCACGTTCACTATGAAGGCGAGAAAGCTGTGACATTCGTCGATGACGGTCACCTTCGGTTTCTCGTATTCTGCCGCGAACAGGGCGGGGCGCTCGATCAGTCAATAAGGTACGGCTTGGCGGTTACCGTCGAAGCCGGCGAGAACGTGCCAGTGTACCAAGAAATACGCCAGCGCCTCAGGGTGCAGCCGCGAGCGGCGGGGTCCGGTACAAGTACGACACGATAGCGTTCACTCAGTCATTCCGCGATCGATGGGACGGGATATGGGGGGCTATCAAGACCGCGGTAGAAGGGTTGAATTGGAAGCTATTGACGGCGGACAGTAGAACAAACGCACTTGGTTACCCCCTCTCCGGTGGTATCAGCCTCTACTTGTCGCAAAGCCTGCGGCAAAGGGTTGGGCGAGCAGAGTGGTTAGAAGCACCTGCATTCTGGACAGGGGCCGCAAGTTCGAATCCGGCCGGGCGTACCAGTTCCCCTTCCGTGGCGAATAGCCGAATCGTCGGTCGCGTTATTCCCTCTCACACTTTTTTAATTCCGAGAATCATTGCCTCAACCTCCTTGCGGGCCTGAGCCAAGCGGTTTCTGGCAGCATCGAGGTCAGAAAGAGCCTTCTCTCGGGCTTGGGCATATACAAGTTGCTCGGCTTCGGGAAGATAAAGAATCCGAAGCTGCCGGAGATTCTCGGTGTACATGCGTTGCTTGACGGCCCCGACTCGGTTGAACTGGACCAAGTCGATGAAAAAGGGCGTCTGAATGAGGGTGGCAATGAAACCGGGTAGCATCGGGTCACGTGAATCATTCCTCACTCGCCAGACTTGATACTCAGGGCTCGTTATCGCGTCATCGAAAACCTCGGGGACGATCCCCAATGAACCGACGTTGCAGCGCGTTGGATTGTGGAAGAACCAGTCTTTGCGGATGCGCTTGTAGGCGGCGTTGAACGTCCCGCCTTTCTGGTGGCTGTTCAGGAAAACGCCTTCCTTGTTATTCACACCGTAGACGGGCCAATCCTTTTCCGGTTCATCGAAGGGCCGGACAAGCTCGGTTGTCTCCTCAATGAAATCTCCCATCGGGCGGAAGGACGGGCACGCCAGACGAAAGGCGGCGGCGCGGCCCGATTTCGAGTCTCATGCCGCCAAGTCCTTGAAGTCGAGGGCGAAGAAACGAGAATGAATTACGTCTTGGGAAGACGCTTTGCGGCAGAGTTCAATAAGGCGCGTGTTCAAGGCGTTGACAGTCTGGACGAGGTTCTGCTTTGAAGACTCAACAGCGGCCTGAGCTTTGTGCAAGAAGGCCACAATTGTCCGTTGAACATCACGGTGAGGAAGCGGGATGGCGACTTCCTCCAAATCGGAAGGCTGTACGCGCTTTCTGCCGCTTGTACCACTAATCAGGGTATTGAGTTGACGGCGAAAGGCGTCAGCTCGAAAGAGGAGCTTAACGTAGTCTGGAAGGGCAACCTCGGGTCGCACACGGTAAACGGGGAACTCACTGCTAACAGCGATACAAGGAAGCGTGTCAGGGACAACTCCGATGGCTCCGTGTCGAACGTCGATCTTCGAATAAGTAACGTCGTCCGTTTCGGCAAGAAACAGGCGACCCTTGAAGCCGCTGGCGTCGGTGTTGCGGGGTTCCATCTCACCACTGAAGTGTAGGGACACGAGAATAACGTCTCCCAGATCAATCTTCGCCTTGTCAATAGCTACGGTCTTGCGTTCAAGCGCGACGGCCAGGGGTTTTATCAAATGGGAAGGCCACTTCCAGCGAATTGAGAAGAAGGAGTTGACACTCCATCTGCGAAGGTCTTGAAACGAAACGGCGAACGCTTTTCCTGTCGTGGGTGCTGTCATGCAGTTGGCTTTGCTCCAAGGAACCGGGCCGGATCTGCCTGGAACTCCAGGTAAAGCTCAAGGGCGGCCTTTTCGATTCTCTCTGGCATATGGTCGCCGGGAACAAGCTCGTTCGGTACACGGTCGGTTTCGCCGGTGGCGGTGATACCGACGTGCTCAGCTTCATAGAGAAAGACAGGGTAGGCGAAACGAGACTTGAGTAGTGCGCGTGCCTCGGCTTTGATTTTCGCTTCCATATCGCGTTGATAGTGCCTCAGTTCGGTTTGCAAGACTTTGCGCCGGTAGGGATTCCTGTCTTTCTTGGCCTGGGCGATGGCCGCTTTGAGTTCGCCGATTCTCTTGGCAATCTCAGGAGCGTACTTGTCGCGGGTCTCCCGTTCGGAGACAGCTTTCTTGGAATCGAAGTCGGCCTGCTCTACCTCGGTAAACTTTCGCATGAAGAGCAAGGAGGCTTTTACCGATGCGCCGGAGGAAACGAATGTCTCGGGCGGCAGGGAGACGACAGCTCGGATGAAGGCTCTGTCTTCACAGAACTCTCGAACATAGGCCAGGGACGGATTGTTGAAGACGCCTTCGGGGAGCACGATTCCAAGACGCCCGCCGGGCTTCAGCAGGTCAAGGCAACGTTCGATGTAAAGAAGTTCGGTCTTGATCTTGCCTATTTTGCTGTTCCCCTTCACAGTGGGAAGTGAAAACAGGCTGGCAATGGGCTTTCCCTTGGCGGCGCGAACGCGGCTCAATGCGTCACGATATGGGTCGCCATAAAGTTAAGCATAGTTTCGTTCGCGTTCGTCGGTAAGCTCAACTTGTTCTTCCAGGACGGTATCCGAAGGTTCGACGGTCGAACCGAAAGGTGGATTGGTCAGGATAAGGTCGAAGCGACCCTCGAAAATGCCGTTGACGTTTAGAAAGCCGTCATGGTGGTGAACCCCGCCGTGGCCGTCACCGTGCATGATCATGTTCATCTTGCTGGTTCGGGCCATACGGTCGTTGGCGTCCGTGCCATAGATGCAGCGATTCGCCAGATTCCAAAGGCGGGTGCCGGGCAAATCATCCTTGAGAGTCTTTTGTAGAGCCTCATATGTTGCTCGGAGGGCTTCGGCTTTTTTCTCTTCGGATAGATACTGCTTGCCTGCGACATCCCGGCGGAACTCCTGGTATTGCCGGTCCGCGTCGGCGAATATCTTTTCCCGGACGATCTCGAAGAAACGGATCAAAAAGCCTCCAGACCCGCTGGCTGGGTCGCAAATCACTTCCCCTTCCTTTGGGTCTACCATGCGAACCATGAACTCGACGATGGGACGCGGCGTGAAGAATTGGCCGATTTCTCCCCGGAAGGTCTTGCCAAGGAAGCGTTCGAAGGCAATGCCCTTGACATCTTCACTGGTGTCAGAAAGGTTGTATCGTTCGAGAAGCCGCACGATCTCGAGGCCGGTTGCCGGCTTCAGGTTCAAGCGCTCCTCTTCTGCGAAGATGCGATCCTCCCGATAGTGCCCCTTGGTTTTTTGAAACAGGTCTTCCAGCGGATTGTCACCGATTTGTTCTCTGAGAATGTCGACAGTAAACAGATTCTTACGCCGCTGTTGTCGCTTCAACTCGCGTTCGACAAAGACTTTGACGAACAGAATCTTGGCGATTTCGTCGAAAGCCGCGACGGGATCCTTCTTCTCCCGATTTCTGATGACGTTGTGGCATTGGTGGAGCAGGGCGGCGAACTCGTCTTCCTTGAAGGTCTTCAAGCGAGCAAGTAGTTCCTTGATTTCCCTGGCCGTGGCGTCTGCGTGAGGGATGTCCTCGATTTCTTCCAGGTAGCCGGGCATCCTGTCTCCGCGGACGCGCCAAAACCTGGTTTCCGTGTTGTTGTGGGTAACGAAGAAGGGGGCGTTCGTCAAGCGGGCATAGTGGTCTCCTTGAGCGTAATCCTTGGGGCGAATCGTTACATGGTCAGACTTGCATTCAACGATGATGAGCGGGGATTTGCGTTCGGCTTTGTCTTGTTCGGAACGCCAAATAACGAAGTCTGCCCGGGCTTGCCCGGAGCCCCGTCCGGTAACCTCCATTTCTTCAGAGATTTGCTCCAGGCAATATCCGTATTCGTAAAGCAGGACGAGGAGATATTCCTGACGAACGTACTCTTCCGGCGTTTCGGCAAGCCACTTCTTGCGGACGCGACTCCATACCTTGCCGTCTTCCCGCGTCAACTTCGCTCCGGTCTCGGCAACATACTCAGGCCGTGGCGGGTACTTGACGTCGTGCCCCCTAATGCGCCGTACTGTTTTTGGCCTATCCTTCATATGTCTGCAATCTGACCTTTCCGCTTGGTCCGTGCGCTGACCCGACACATCCCCGCCTACACTGACCACCGGAATTGCGATTCCACACCCTTCCTGTGGATTCGGCAACCGGCTGACATCGTTGCCAAATCCCTGCGCCGTTAACAGGACTTTAAGGATGAAACTCTAGCTCATCGCTTTTCTCCTTCTTCAGAACGCCTTCCGACGCGACCATGCCTCCCAAAAGTCCCGGAGAGTCAGCGAATTCTGGCGCACGAAGCTGGTCCAAGATCTGTAGCACCGGACAGACGCCTTTTTCGGATGAGGCGCGTTGAGGGTAGATGAGAGTTTTCCAGGCAAAAGGAACATGGCTTGACTGATCCTTCTTGTACACGGGTAAGGATCGCGATTCGGGATTCTGTTTGCATCGATAAATCCACGGCAAATATTCATTGGAATACGTCTATTGTTGTCTAACCAACACTTCTTTTCCGTGGGGTTTCCAGGTGCAATTTCTCCACTTTCAAAAGCAAGTGACCACTGACAGAACTCCTCCTTTAACTTGCTAAACAAGCATTGTGAGACTATGAACAGGTCCAGATCAGAATTAGGTGAGAATGGTCTACCCAACTTTGCTGGAACAATTGACGTGCCCAGGCGAGCACTTCCAACGATTCCAATTTCTTTTGCGTGTACGGACAGAAAGACACTGAGCCAAGAGCGGACCGACTCATAAAGTGCAGGGCATTCCAGGAATGCGTGAGGGGTGCCTTCCGACAGCCAAAGGCGAGCCAGCGCTATTCTTGCCGGCTCTCCCCCCCGTCCCGCTGCGTCTAAGACAAGGGCTGGGTCGGGGTAAGGGTCGCTGAGGTTTCTGAGTGAGTCCGGAATGCGAAACGGTTCCATGGTCGATTCTTCCCCCGAGAGTGCCTCAACGACATCAGATGGGCTGCGCGGCGTTGAATTCGCTGAGATTGCTTACGGTTTGACTTTCGTGGTTCAGGATACTTCAGTCGAGCCACGAGCGCTGCCGACTCGAGTTCAGTGGCCGAAAGTGGGTTAATGCCAGCTTGGGAGCAAGCTTGATTGAAGTTGTTCATCCGCCAGCCGTAGTACGCAACCCAAAGATAGATTGCAGGTAACCGGCTACGTCCAATGCAGCGCGTCAAGCGAAGCGCCAGAACAATCTCGGCAAGCTTACGGCTACAAGTCCACTCGTAGCGATTTGTCAGGGTACGCACGAGTTGCATCGCAATGGTCGAACCTCCCTGCCGCCGGCCACAGAAGAACGTCTTCCAAATGGCCCGACAAAGCGCTATGGGATCTACACCCCCGTGATGGTGGAATCGATGGTCCTCCCCAACTATCAAAAGTTGACACATGTCGTGTGTGGGCATCGGAAAATCAGAGGATTCCATCTCGGCGATAACTCGTTCCACCTTGTTCAGAAGTCTTTCCCACTCGCAATACATGAGTCTTGGCCGCAGTTGCGCGTTTTTCGCCGAAAAGACTCCGGCCATTGCAATTCCTGCTGCCGACTCCGGAGTCAACAATTAGCTATTTCGGTATTTCCACTTCGATTGGGCTGCTAGTCAAAATATCCCCAGGACCCTGCAACGTCCAACAACTCCTTCTTGATTTCCTTGATCCGAGCGCCGGTACTGGCGTCAGTTTGATTGTGTTTTGCATACTCAGTGAGATATAGCAACTCAGCGTGCAGTAGCAACGCCCTCAGATCCACTAGCACGTTCGGTGACCCGATGTTGTGATCCTCCCAGTTGCGCTTCTCAAACGGGTTCTCGTAGTACGGGAGGGATTCGAGGGGTGCCGGATCATAGCCTAGTCTCTCAATGAGCTCTTTCAGATCCTCAGGTGCCTTTTTGTCTGACCACCTGTAATGCTCAAGCAGTGCTTCCATATTATGGAGCTTTGTGGCAAGGGCTTTGAATACTTCGGCTCTGGACGCGGTAGGCTTTATTACGTTTACCGCGAAATCTGGCGCTGGATGCTCCTCCTGGCGTTCGGCTAGAATAGTCCAGTACGACTCCATCGACCGCTGCACTTGAGAGACGACTGAAGCATCGGCTTCAAATACCAGGTCTTGCACCAGCGATTCATGTTCGGCCTTCATCTGTCTCAGTTGTTCAACGGTGTAGGTATCTGGTTCGGCATCAACGCGGCGATGATGAGCATGACAGAGAATCATGAGGTTATTGTAGCTTCTTCGGTCTTCGTTGAGGCTGGAGGGGTTATACCGAGCTCCCCCGGGGTTGGCGGCTTCGATGTGGCAGACTTCCGCCACGAATAGGAGATCTTCCGTCACCAACTTGTGCGTGCATCCCGGAAACGCACATGCGTTGCCGGATTTCAAAAAGAGCGCCCGGATTGTTGACGATGTGGGGGCTTGTCGTGACATAAGAATTGCTCCGTAAACTGTACAGATTAACGCCGCTCGGTTCTCATTTGATCAGTATCGCACGACAAACGTGCAAGCGCGAAGACCGAGGAATTCTGGCTTTTCGACGAGACGTAAAGCTCCATTTGGGCTCCGGAAAAATTATCGGGCGAAGCTTTCACTATTCCGAAAGCGGCTGAAAGGACTCAAGGTCATGGAATCTGACCACACGGCTCCCTTGTATGAAGATGGCGCGAAGGGCAACCGCACCTGCCCGCAGTGCGGCGAGGCGCCAGTCACTACGTTTTGGCATCACGATAGGCTCGACTACGGAACCGGCGGCTCAGCGGTAGATCTGCCCGTCGATCTTCCGGTTCGCCGTTGTGGAGCCTGTGGCTTTGAATTCCTGGACCATGAAGGGGAGCGGCTCAGGCATGAGGCGGTGTGCCGCCATTTGGGCGTCCTGACTCCGGCCGAGGTGCTTGGCATCCGGAAGCGGCACGGAATGACCCGGGCGAAATTCGCTCGGGTCACCGGCTTCGGCGAGGCGACGCTCAACCGCTGGGAAAACGGCTTGGTGATTCAGAATCTGGCCAACGACCGCTACCTTCGGCTGCTTGACAAACCGTGGGTCATGAGCGTGCTGAAGTCCCTGTTGGCTCCCAAGCCTGCTCAGCCTCAGGGACCCGCTTCCAGCAATAACAAGGCGTGGCCCATCCCTGGCGGATGAAGACAACCATCTGAACACAATAGAAGAGCATCATCCAGCCGACGGAGAGGTGCTGTTCCGGTTGGGGTTGGTGCGACGTGACTATGGGTGGTTGAAGGATGCAGCCGCCTTGTTCGATAAAGCCATCGAGGCTGGCTACCGCGAACCGGAGGTTTATCGCCAGCGAGATCTCACCCGTCGACAGATCGACGACCTGGGCCCAGTACCGTTTTAGCCTCTTCCTACCTGTTACAGTCTGCCTGTTTGAACGGGCTCAGACATTTTCCTGGCTTCGACGCCTCTCTTCCTCCTCCTTCCTCAGCTCCCGGCGCAGGATCTTTCCCGAGGTGGTCATGGGGAAGGATTCGACAAAGGCGATCTCTCTGGGGTATTCGTGGGAGCCCAATCGGGTCTTGACGAATTCCTGGATGGATCGCCGGAGTTCCGGGGTGGGCCGGCAGTGGGGCTTGGGTTTGACGAAGGCCTTGACGATGGCGCCGCGGACCGGGTGGGGCGCGCCGATGACGGCCGCCATGGATACGTTGGGGTGCTTGAGTATCGACTCTTCCACTTCCGCCGGGCCGATGCGGTAGCCGCTGCTGGTGATGAGATCGTCGCTGCGTCCCACGAACCAGATATAGCCGTCGTCGTCCTTCCGGGCCAGGTCGCCGGTGCGCGCCCAGTCTCCCGTGAACTTCTCCCGGGTGGCCCGGGGACTCTTCCAGTACTCCAGGAACATCACCGGGTCGGGCCGCCTGACGGCTATTTCTCCGATCTCGCCGGCCGGGGCGGGATTGCCGTCCTCGCCAATCACCTCGACCCGGTGTCCGGGGATCGGCCGGCCCATGGACCCCGGCTTGATTTCCATCACCTCGTGACAACTGCCGACGACCATGTTGGCCTCGGTCTGGCCGTAGACCTCGTTGACGGTCACGCCCAGAGTGCCCTTGGCCCAATCGAGGACCTCGGCTCCCAGAGGCTCTCCGCCGCTGAAGATCGATCTCAGGCTGAAACGGTATCGGTTCCGAGGTTCCGGGACCTCGCGCATCATCTTCAGGGCCGTCGGAGGAATGAGGGCGTTGCGAATCCGGTGCTGTCCCAACAGGGCGAAAGCGCGCTCGGGATCGAATTTCCGAAAGGTCCCGGCAACGACCGGGAGGCCGTGATGCCAGGCCGGCAGCAGCACGTCCATGAGGCCGGCCACCCAGGCCCAGTCCGCCGGAGTCCAGAAGCAGTCTCCCGGCTGAGGGGCGAAGTTGTTGGAAAATTCGACTCCGGGCAGATGGCCCAGCAGCGCGCGGTGGGCGTGCAGAGCCCCCTTGGGCGGGCCCGTGGTTCCCGACGTATAGATCAGCAATGCCGGGTCTTCGGCCCGGGTCCGCACCGGCGTGAAGGCGTCCCCTGCCCCGGTCAACAGCTCGTCGAAGCGGTGAAACTCGCCGGCGCTGCCCCGGGTCACGACAACAATCAGCTTCAACGACGGCAACCGGCTTCGTATGGCGGTGATCTTTTCCAGGTTCTCGGCATTCACGAACACGGCCCTGGCCCCACTGTCGTTCAGCCGGTAGTGGAGAGCGTCGGGGCCGAACAGGCAGAACAGGGGAACCGCCACGGCTCCCAGCTTGGAGGAGGCCAGGTGGGTCAGCGCGGCTTGCGGGCTCTGCGGCAGCACGATGGCGATACGGTCCCCTCTTTCGATTCCCAGGGACCTGAGGGCGGCGGCCAACCGGTTGCTCCAATTTCTGAGCTGATGAAACGAATACTCGGTGGTGGCGCCGGTTTCTTCTTCGTGGTAGATCAGGGCCCGCCTGGCCCGCCCGTTGGCGTGGCGGTCGCAGACGTCGACCGCAATGTTGTAGGCTTGCGGAATCTCCCAGCGGAATGCGTCAAACGTCTCCTGGTAGCCTGGTCTTCTCAGAAGCATGTGGGGACCGCTCTCCGCCAGGCCGGGCCGGCCAGGCTGGCAGTTCTACTTCCGCTCCGCAATTGCCGATTCTACTCAACCGAAGCTGGAGGCGTGGGATCAACGCCCCTTCGGTTTCCGGGGATGGGATTCGGGATCAAAGGCCCAACTCCGCGGGGACCGGCTTTGCGGGACCGTAGTCGTAGAAGCCCCTTCCCGACTTGCGGCCGTAGAAGCCCGCCTGAACCATCTGCTTGAGCAGGGGCGGCGGCGCGTACTGAGCCTCGCGGTATTCGTCGAACATGATGTTGGCGATGGAGTAGATGGTGTCGAGCCCGACGAAATCGAGCAGGGTGAGCGGACCCATGGGGTGCCCGCAGCCCAGGCTCATGCCTCGATCGATATCCTCGATGGAGGCGGCGCCTCGTTCCACGGCTCGAATGGCGCCGAGCAGGTAGGGCACCAGCAGCAGGTTGACCACGAATCCCGAGCTGTCCTTGCAGGCAATGGGGACCTTGCCCACCGATCGGGCCCACTGGAAGACGGTGTCGAAGGTCGCCTGGTTCGTCTGAATGGTTCGAACCACTTCCACCAGTTGCATGATGGGAACGGGATTGAAGAAATGGAGACCGGCAAACTGCTCCGGACGGCGCGTGGCCACCGCCATCTCGGTGACCGTCAAGGACGACGTGTTGGTGGCGAAAATCGCCTCCGGCTTGCAGATCCCGTCGAGTGAGGCGAAGACTTCCTTCTTGACCGCGATGTCTTCGGTGACGGCTTCGATGACCAGCTCGCAGTCACCCAATTCCTCCAGGGCCGTGGTTCCGGACAGGTTCTTCAGGGTCTGCTCTTTCTGCTCGAGGGTGGCCTTTCCTCTATCGACCGACCGATCCAGGGATGCGGCGATCTTGGCGAGGCCTCGATCCAGGAGTTCCCGGGACACCTCGCGAACCACGGTCCGATAGCCGCCCGCGGCCGATACCTGCGCAATGCCGGAGCCCATCAGGCCGGCCCCCACTACTCCAACCCTTGTTATGGTCATGATTTCTCCCAGTCTGCCGCCCGTTTCCGCCTGAGAGCCCGGCGGGCTAGAACCGGTCGGCGCGATAGGCTTCGAACCGGCTGTCCTCGGCCCGTCCGGCCACCAGGTCGGCAATGATCTTGCCCGAGGTGGCGGCCCCGGTCAGTCCCAGGTGCCCGTGGCCGAAGGCGAAATAGACCGAGCGGTGAAGCGGTGACCGGCCCAGCACCGGCAGGGAATCGGGCATGGAGGGCCGGCAGCCCATCCAGGGAACCGCCCCCTGGCCGTTCAGGGCCGGCAGCGCTTGGCGGGCGGCCTCGAACAGGGCATGGGCCCTGGCGAAGTCGGGTTTGGCGTGGACGCTGGCCAGCTCGACCGTGCCGGCCAGGCGCATTCCCCCTTCCATGGGCGTCAGACCGAAGTATCGGTCCCCGTGGACCACGGTTCGCTGCAGCCTGATCCCGGCCTGCGGCAGCATGAGGTGGTAGCCGCGTTCGGCCTCCAGCGGCAGCCGGCTTCCCAGTTTGGCTGCCAGGGGGCGCGACCAGGCCCCTGCCGCCAGCACCAGTTGATCGAACCCATGGCGAGCGACATCGGTCATCACCGACCAGGCGCCGTCCGCGCCCAAGCGAAAACCGGTGACCCGCTCCCGCAACAGGGCTCCGCCGCGCCGCGCGAAATCCTCGGCCAGCAACCGGGTCAATCCCAGCGGGCTGGTGGTATGGGCCGACTCGGGGTAGAAGGCTCCCTGCGGGCACCGGTCCGCCAGCTCCGGCTCCAGTTCCCGGATTCCCTTTTGGTCCAGCATCTCCACCTGGACGCCGCAGCGGCGCAGCAGGTCGAACTTGACTTGCGCCTTGGCGAAGACCCGCTCCGACTGGTAGACGTCCAGCCTGCCCCTGCGCCGGATCAAGTGCTCGGCCCCGGCCTGCTCCAGCAGCGGGGCGAAGGCCACGAGGGAATCCTTGTTGAGCCGGTAGAGGGCCCTGGCGATGGCGTCGATGCGCCCGGGGGAACTGGCGGCCACGAATCGCAGCAGCCAGGGGAGCAGGCTCGGGAGGTAGGGCCAGCGAATGGTCAGGGGCCCCAGGGGATCCAGGACCATGGCCGGCACTTCCCTGGCGATGCCCGGAAGGCCCAGGGGCACGCAGTAGCCGGTCACGAACTGTCCGGCGTTCCCGCTGCTGCAAGCCTCGCCGGGCCCGCCGGGATCGATGATGGCCACGCGGTGCCCGTCCCGCTGCAGGTAGAGGGCGCAGCAGACCCCCACAATGCCGCCGCCCACCACGGCGATCCGGCACCGGCTGTCGCTGGGTGGAGGGTTAGCCCCCATTTCGCATTTCAATAAAGATCGGATTGGAGTAGAACCAGAGGTCCTTCCAGGGGTCTTCTCCGCGAGGATCGGGTTCCGGTTCCAACTCTCCGGTGTTGGTGCCCCGGACGCGGAGGTAGTAGTCGCCCTCGATGCCCTCCAGGGTGTGGCTCATGGTCCTGTATTCCCCCTGGCGGGACCAGTCGTCCCCCGTGAAGCGCCGCACCACCCGGGTGGTGGGGTTGCGGTCGTGAGCGGGGTCGGACAGCGGACCGGTCAGGTTGCCGACAATCAGGTCCACCCGGGCCACCTCCGGGTTGTCCCCGTTCCAGTTGGGGGTTTCGGGATCCCTGAACCGGACGGTGACATCTACGGAGGCTCCGTCGGCGGTTTGGACGGTACCCCCGATTTCCGCGCTCCGGTCCCGAGAACGGGCCGTCACGAAGAGCTCCGAGAGGAGGTCCCCGGTGGTCACGAAGATTCGACCCCGGCGCAGGCCTTCCAGAATGCCCGCGTGCGACTTCTCGGCGTGGACGTAGGTCTTGGAGTATTCGCCGGGCCAGAAGTCACTGCCGCCCTCGGTGTAGTGCACGTGGGAATCGGAGTTGGCGGTGATCCACCAGCGGCGTCCCTCTCCCAGCATCGAGTCCCAGAGACCGCCCAGCCGGGCGGTCATGGGATCGAAGCCTCCCCAGGTCGGATATCTGCCATAGGACCCGCGGGGACTCTCCGGGTCGAGTGTTCCGTCGGGGTTGAGTGTCCTTGCCTGGTGGCCGGGCGCTCCCGCCATGCCCACCGCCACCTCGGGGGCGGTATCGTTCCACCGCCGCAGCTCGGCCGGGTCGTAGGCCCCGTATTCACCGGTCTCCGAGGCCGAGCGCGAGGGATGGTTGGCGATCAGGACCGGCTTGCGCTCCAGACCCTTCATCAACCGAATGGCCTCTATCATGAGGGGCTCGGTATCCCGCGTTTCGTCGTAGGGATGGGCCTCTTGGCGGTCGAAACCCGACTCCAGCTCGTACAACCGCTGGGCCTCGTCCGGGCCGTGGGGAATGATGAGGCTGCTGTGGTCGGCCCCCGGCGAGTTGAACTCCATGCCCCAGAACTGGACCACCTCGGGAACCAGTTCCCGCGAGAGCACCAGCTCGGGATAGGCCCGCTCCAGGTTGACCTTGCTGTGGTTGGGACCGCCGTGGTCGGTCGCAACCGCCCAGGACAGCCCGAAGCGCCTCCCCATGAGCGCGTTCATGGGGATCGGGTAGATGGCGTCCCCCCCGATGATCGGGGTGGGTGGATCGTTGTCCCGGTTCCAGCCCACGCTGAAGCGGCTGTGAATGTGGTGGTCCCCCGCCAGCCAGCGGGCCCCGACGGAAGATTCCCCCGGGCCGCCGGCCACGCAACCCAGGTAGAGAAGCACCAGAGCCGCCCCGGCCAGCCCCAGCCGAACCGAGGTTGTTCCTGTCAATGCGCCGAACGGATTCACCATTGCAGAGGTCTCCTTTCCCGTGGAAAGATCGGTTTTCGTCAAGCGGCGGCAGCGCAGCCGGGAAGTGCGGCTCCCTGTGAACAACGGGGGCCGTCAGCCATGCTTTTCTCTCAACACCCGGGCCGCCCGGCACATCGCCTTGAGTTTGCGATAGGCCTCGTCCAGATCCATCGGGTTCTGGGCCGAGGGGGCGAAGCCGCAGTCCGGGTGCAGGGTGATGCGGCTCTTGTCCAGGTGCCGCATGGCCTCCTCTGCCCGCTTCACCACATCTTCCACACTCTCCACCCTGGGGTCGCAGTGGTCGATGCAGCCCAGCCCCAACCGCACCTTCTCCGGGAACTGGGCCAGCGAATCCAGCCCCCCGGCCACCGGGGTGGCAAATTCCATGGAAATGGTCCCCACCCGAACCTTTTGCAGCGCCGGCATGATGAGCCCGTAGGGCCCCTCGCTGCCGTGCTGGCGGTCGAAGTGGGCGTGGCAGAGGTGCATTCCCGTGGCCAGGCCCCGGAAGCCGTCCAATACCTGGTTGACCAGGTCCACGCACCGGTCCATTTCGTAGGAGGGGTTGTCGATTCCCTCCCGGCGGCGGAAGGCGGGGTCCACCATGGTGGACAGCCAGGGCTCGTCCAACTGGACGGTGTCGGCTCCGGCCTCGCGGAGGGCTTCGATTTCCCGGCGCAGGATCGGAACGCTGGCTTCCATCAGCCCTTCCCGAGTGGGGTAGGCCTTGCGGGAGTGGTCGGCGTGCCACATGCGCCGTCCAATGATGTAGGGAGCGGGCAGCGTGATCTTGGCCCGCCGCCTGGTGCGGGCCCGCAGAAAGCGCAGCTCGTGCAGCACCAGGGGGCGATAGTACTCGATGGGAGCAACCACGGCCGGATAGGGCATGCCGCTGTCGTGAAGGTCGGCCTTGAAGCCCCGCACCCGTTCGGCAAATACCTTGACGTAGCTCTCCCGGCGCCACTCGCCGTCGGTGATCTCCTCCAGCCCGGCCTGTTCCTGAAGGGCGATGGAAGATTCGATGGCCCGATCCAGCAGCGGCTCGGCCTCCTCTTCCGAAATGCGGCCGGCCTTGCGGTCCAGGATGAGGTCCAGCACCCAGGCCGGGCGGGGCAGGCTGCCGATTACGGTGGTGGGAAACAGGGTCGGTTCCATGGAAAGGACCTCATGGCAAACCGGGGGGCTGCTCACCCCAATGGTTCACTTCGGGTTCGTCAAGGATTCCGTCGGCTGCGGGTCCGATTATACGCCTGGCTGATCGACTGATCCAGAATCGGGTGAATGGAGGCGTGCCGTTGTCCCCCCACCGGCTCGACGACGGGCTTCGCCTTTGCCTGAAACAAACGGAAAAAGAGGGATCCACGAAGACACACGAAGGACAAGGAAGGGACACGAAGCGGGACGGCCCTGCCGCATCGTCAGGGGCAGTGCCTCCTCGCGGAGCAAGAAGGATGGGAGGAGGCGCCCCTCCGGGAGCGCGGGCGTCTCGCCCGCATTCTCTGCGTTGGGTGGCCGCTCCGTTTCCCCGTGATGCGGCGCCCGGCCACCCTGCCGGCGGGAACCCCATGGGCGCGGCTGAAGCGGAATCGTGGGGCCGTTGCCGGTCGAGCCGGGTGGGAGAGAGGGGTGAGGCTGCGCCAGTGTTGTGCGGGCGGGACGCCCGCGCTCCCGGGGGGGCTTCATTCCGTGACGTCGTCGCAGCAAAGGTGGTCCATAGGTGTTCGTGTCTATTCGTGTTCATTCGTGGTTCGCCTTTATTGACGATTGGGTGTTTCACTCTCGGATGATCCCGTGGGGGGTGGTACGCGACCCGCCAGACTGTGGCAGGCAGTCAAGCCAAGTCGCTTCAGCAGCGTCCCGATCTACCGAGAGTCGTTTGTACGACTCAAGGGGCCTGGTCGAAGCCGCCTGTCCCGCGTTCAGGCTGTCGCCGGAACTCCCATGCTAGAATTCCGAGGATGCGCCGCTCCCGCCCGTTCTGACAGGACCTGCCGGTAAAACCGCAGGGTTTCGGCGGGCTCGGGACCCAATCCATTGAAGAGGGCCGCCCATGGCCGAGTTCGACCACCTGCTCACTTCCCCCGAATTCGAGCAGAGTCCCTATCCCACCTACCACCTGTTGCGTCGCGAAGCTCCCATCTACTGGAGCGATCTCTGGGGGTGCTGGATCCTTACCCGCTATCGGGAGATTGTCAGCACCCTGCAGAATCCCAGGCGCTTCAGCAGCGTCGGCAGGATGACCGCCGCCATGGAGCTGCCGCAAGACGTTCGGGAGCAGGTCCGGCCCCTGGTGCGCCACTATTCCCAGGGTCTTATCAACGTGGATCCACCCGATCACACCCGTATGCGCAAACTGGTGCACAAAGCGTTCCTGCCCGCCACCATCGCCGCCATGGCCGGCGACGTGGAGGAGATCGTGGAGAGGCTGATCGACGAGGTGCGGCCTCGAGGCAGGATGGACATCATCCGGGACTTCTCCTACCCCTTGCCGGTCACGGTCATTGCCAGGCTGCTGGGAGTTCCGGCGGCCGACCACGGCAAGCTCAAGCGCTGGTCGGGGAAGATTATCGAGTTCATGGCCACCCCCAAGCCCGTGCCCGAAGTGCTCTTGTCATCCCAGGAGGCTCTGCTGGCTCTGCAGGACTACTTTCGATCGACCTTCAGGCGCCGCCGACTGGAGCCGCGGGACGATCTCATCAGCGCCCTGGTGGCTGCCGAAGAGGAAGGGGAACGACTGACCGAAGAGGAACTCGTTTCGACCTGCGTGACCTTGCTGATCGGCGGGCACGAGACCACCACCTACCTGATCTCCAGCGGGGTGCTGGCTCTGATCCAGCACCCGGAACAGATGCGGAAGCTGAGAGCCGATCCGGACAAGGCCGGGACGGCGGTGGAAGAGATGCTGCGCTACGAGGGACCCTTCCAGCGCAACCGCCGCCTCGCCACCGAGGCGGTGGAGCTGGACGGCCACCTCGTGGAGAAGGGTCAACTGGTGGTGCAGATGCTGGGTGCGGCCAACCGGGACCCGGCCGTATTCCCCAACCCGGACTCCTTCGATATCGAGCGGCGCCCCAACAGGCACGTCTCCTTCGGTCAGGGTCCGCACTTCTGCGTGGGAGCGCCGCTGGCGCGCCTGGAGGCTCCCATCGCCATCAATGCGCTGCTGCGGCGCCTGCCCAACCTGGAGCTGGCGACCGACGAGCTGGTCTGGAAGAACACGGTCTTTCGCGGCCTGGAGCGCCTTCCGGTGACCTTTGGGTGAGTGCAAAGCCCGCCTTGATTCCGCCGCAAAAATGGTCAGCAGGACTGCTTCCCCGGAATCTCTCTACCGGAAAGCAACCCGGTTCCAGCCCTGGTCCTCCTGCTTGCTGGGACCCGGGGGCGGCGGAGCGAAGGCGTAGAAGTAGCAGAGGTCCTGGTGGCCGTCGTTGAAGGACTGGTGCTCCACTCCGGCCGGAATGTAGACGGTCATGCCCTGCTCCACCCGGAATTCCTGGCCGTCCATCACCAGCCTCCCCCGTCCGCTCACCACGTAGTAGATTTCGGCCGACTCGGGGTGGATGTCGGCCTGGGTCTCGTGCCCCGGGTGCAGCCAGAAGAGTCCGGCCGAGATGTCGCCGGCCCCGCAGGTCTCGGGGCTCACCAGCAGATTGACCCGGCGGGAGCCATCGGGAGCCTGCCAGACGGGGAAGTGCTTCGGGTCCAGGACCCATTCCGGATTGTGCGCCATTGGGGATGCCTTTCGTAGGGATAGCCGGGGGAAGGTGAGCAGGGGCAAGGCCGACTGCCCGTCGAGCCTTTCCGCCGCCCTCCGGCTGGAGGTCAGATCAGAAGCGAGCCTCCGTTCACGTGCATGGTCGAGCCCGTCACGTAGCTCGATCGGGGACCGGCCAGGAAGAGGACGGCTTCGGCGACTTCCCGGGGGGTTCCCTGGCGCTTCACCAGCGAAGCCTCCACGTACCGTTGCAGGTTCTCCTCGCCGAAAGCCTCGGCAAGAGGCGTGTCGATGCTTCCCGGCGCGATGGCGTTGGAGAGGATGCCGTCGCGGGCAAACTGCTTGGCCAGGTACTTGGAGAGCGCGATGACGCCCGCCTTGCTCACCCCGTAGCCGACGTGACCGGTGACGCTGCCCACGAAGGCTCCCACCGAGGAGACGTGGACCAGCCGGCCGAACTTCCGTTTCCTCATGTGGGGCAGCACCGCCCTGCTGCAGAGGAAGGCGCTGGTCAGGTTGACCGAGAGCATTCGGTTCCAGCTTTCCAGGGTGGTCCGCTCCCAGGGGACCATGGGGCAGATGCCGGCATTGTTGACCAGGATGTCGATCCGGCCGAACCGCTCCGCGGTCGCCTCGACCATGCGGTCCACCGGGTCCGGGTCGGAAACGTCGGTCTCCGAAACCAGCAGGCCGCAGCCGGAGTGCTGCCGCAGGTCCGAAGCCAGGCTATGCAGGGACGCTGATTGAATATCGGCCAGCGTCAGGCCGGCCGCCCCTTCCCGGGCAAACAACTCGGCCACGCCGCGGCCGATCCCGGAGGCCGCCCCGGTGACGATGGCCACCCTTCCTTTCAATTCATCCATGGCGGGCAAGAGGTGAACCGGTTTGTGCTTGGCCCGGCAATGTGAGGCGCCGTTCCATCAGGCCATCCCTGCCCTGGCGGCAGGAACGGCAGGAGTGCGCCTGGCATTGCCCCGAGGAAGCCTTCGAGCCGGACCGGGTTTCAGGGGCTCCGGCCCCCGCGGGCGTTATCTTAAGTCTCTGAGGTCGAGGGATGCAACTCAAGCCCCGACTCCAGGGTCCCTCTGCTATACTGGCGCCCCTTTCCGGACCCGGATGCGGAGAAAGAGAATGCGGATTCGCTTCGTACATGCCGCCGACCTGCACCTGGACAGCCCCTTCACCGGCTTGAAGGCCGCCGCCCCCGAAAACGTGGCCAAGGCCCTGGTCCATGCGACCTTTGACGCCTACCGGAACATCGTCGACTTTTGCATTTCCGAAGAGGTGGACGCGCTGCTGGTCGCAGGAGACGTCTACGACGGAGCCGACCGCAGCCTGCGGGCCCAACTCAAGTTCGTCGAGGGTCTGAAGAAGTTGGACGCCAGGGGCATTCGCTCCTTCGTCTGCCACGGCAACCACGACCCGTTGGACGGTTGGCAGGCGCGGCTGGACTATCCGCCAGGCTGTCACCGCTTCGGCCCCGAATTCGAGGTCGTACCGGTCTTCAGTGACGATCCCGACCGAGCCGTCATACACGGCATCAGCTACCCGAAGCGCAACGTCACTGCGAACCTGGCCCTCCGGCTGGGCGAGGTCGATCCGAGCCCGTTCTCGATTGGGTTGCTGCACGCCAACGTCAGCAATGACCCCAACCATGCGGCCTACGCCCCCTGCTCGCTGGCCGACCTTGCGGCGTCCGGCATCGACTACTGGGCGCTGGGCCACGTCCACACCCGCCAAGTGCTGAGCGAGCGGGAACCAACGGTCGTCTATCCGGGCAACCCGCAGGGACGGCACGCGAACGAGGCAGGCTCCCGGGGCGTGTACCTGGTGGAAGTGGACGACGAGGGGAACGTCGGTCTCGACTTCCGGCCCATGGACACCGTCCGCTGGGGGCGTCTTGCTGCGGACATCGATGGGTTCGAGACGGAGCAGCAGTTGCTCAACGCACTACACGAAGGGATGCAGGGTCTGCTGGACGGGGCCGGCGGCCGGTCGGTCATCGTACGCGTCATCCTCACCGGACGAGGCGAGTTGAACCGAGCGCTCCGCAGGCCGAACACGATTGAGGACCTGGTCGAAGCCATCAACCGGGAATGGGCCGAAGGGTCGCCGTTCGCCTGGTGCGAGCGGATCGAGGACGCCAGCGGCTCGCCCTTCGACCGCCAAGCCCGGCTGAAGGGCTCCGATTTCATGGCGGAGGTGCTGCGCACGGCCGACCGGGCGAAGACCGATCCGGAGCTACTGGCAAGGCTTGGAACCGGGCTATCCGACCTCTACCGGCACCACCGTTTTCGACGATATTTGTCTGAGTCTACCCCCAACGAGGAGGAACTTGCCGCGCTGGTCGAAGAGGCTGAAGCCATGACCGTGAACCTGCTCATCGAGGATGCCCCATGAGAATTCTCGGCATCCGGGTCAACGGTTTCGGGCGGTTTGCGGACACCGGCTTTGGGCCATTCCAAGGGCCAGTCACCCTCTTTCTCGGTCCCAACGAGGCGGGCAAGAGCACGCTGCTGGAGTTCATTCGGAGGGTGTTGTTCGGATTTCGCGCGGCCAGGGGCAGGACTCCATCGGGCTACAACGACTACCCGCCGCTGGCCGGGGGGCGGCACGGGGGCAGCGTCACCATTGTCAGCAACGCGGGCGAGACCGTCACCGTCCAGCGATTCCAGGGGATGGGGGGCGGGCCGGTTGCGTTGACCGCCGCATCGGGCGGGCCGCTGCCCGAGGGAGAGTTGCCTCGCCTGCTGGGCCAGCACTCCAGGGACGTCTTCAAGAACGTCTTCACCTTCACCCTCGACGAACTCCACGACGAGGCTCTGTTGAAAGACGACAGCGTCAACGCACAGATTTACAGCGTGGGCATGGGTGCGACCAAGCTGCCCGCGGCACGGAATGCGCTTGGGTCCGCGAAGCAGGCCCTGTTTCTCAAGGGTGGCAGCAGACACAAGATCGCCGGGGCCGGCGGTGAACTCGGCAAGATCGACTCCCAGCTCGCGGAAGTTGCAAACAACGCTGCCGAGTACTCCCGCCTGACCTCCCGGCTCAAGGAAGTCGAGGCGGAACTCGAACGACTGAGCGGCCTCCGCCGGAAGCATCTGTCAGAGCTCGATCACCAGAAGCAGTTGGAGAGCGCCTGGGACGACTGGAACGACCTCAATCGGGCCGAGGAAGAGGTGGCCGAGCTGCCGGCCATCGACGATTTCCCCGTCAATGGGGTCAGCCGGCTGGAGAGACTGGAGCAGTGGATCAGGACTGCTCGGGAGGAACACGACTCCGCAAACGCGGCGGTGGAGGAAGCCGGAGCCAAGGCGGAGGCGGAGGTCGAACATGAGGCCATCCTCAACCATTTTGCCGATATCCGGAAACTGGAGCAGGGCAGCAAGGCCTTCGGCGATGCCTTGCGCGACTTGCCGAAGCGACGTGCCGAACTCGAAGATCATGAGAGATCCTTGGCCGCGACCTTGAAGGATCTGGGTCCCGACTGGGACGAAGCCCGCCTGGAGAATTTCGACCTGCCCCTGGCCTCCCGCGAGGATATCGCGCAATTCCAGCAACGCCTGCAGGAGGCCGGGCGGGAACTGGACCAGCGCAAGTCCACGCTCACTCAGCATGAGACCCTGTGGGAGGAAGCCGCCGGGGCGGAGAGCGGGGCCGAACGGGAGCGCGAGGACGCCGTCAAGGCAGCTAGTGGTAACGACGGCAGAAGGATGCCGCCAGCCATCTGCGCTGTTGCCGGCATCGTGCTATCGGTCGTGGGGTGGACACTTGGTGGGGATGCTCTCCTCATTGGTGTATTCTCCGGCATCTTGTTCGTCTGTATTGCGGCGTACCTGTTCCTGTCCGGCCAGCCATCTGCCGGCAATGAGACGGAAGTTGCCCGCCTCACCAGAGAGCTCGATCGAGCGAAAGACTTGAACCGGCAGCGGCAAAGCAGGGTGGAGAAATCCCGGAAGGCCGTCGAAGAGGCGGAGCGCTTACTCGAGTCCATTCAGAGAGAATGGCGGCAGTGGCTCCGAGCGCGCGGCCTGAGGGACGACTTCCGTCCGGAGACCGTGGTCGAGCTTCGGAGCAAGGTGGAACTCGGGCTGACTCAGCTTCTCAATGTGCGACGCTGGCGCCAGCGCATCGAGGCGATTCAGCGGGAAATCGACAATTACGTCGCTATGGTCGCACCTTTGGCGGCGGCCTTTGACGTTCCCTTTGACAGGAAGGATCTCGGCAGGGTGGCCGGGGCTGCCGACAGCCTGATCGAGCTACACGCCGCTGTCGAGCAGAAAGTCAAAGATCGGATGGAGGCGGAGGCCGCTTTCAGGAAGTCAGAGGAGCAGTTGAAGGCGAGAGAGAGTGATCTTCGCAAGGCGGATCAGGAGATGATGCGCCTGCTCCAGTCCGGCGGCGCCACCGACGCCGAAAACTTTCGCCAGCGGGCAAAGATCGAGCGCCAGCGAACGGACCTGGAACAGGAGCGCCGTGGCGCGTTGAGTCGGCTGCAGCGCCGCAGCGGCCCCGGAGAGCCGCTCGACACCCTGAAGAAGCAACTCGCGGACACGGACCTTCAGGCGATCCGCAACGCGGAACGCCTGATCGAGGAAGAAATCGAAAGCGCGGACGCAAAGATAAGGGAGCGGTCCACTGAGCGGGGAGGGATCCAGACCGACCTCAAGCATCTGACCGGCGAGGAGGACTCATCGAGGTTGCGGGCCGATCGCCACCGTTTGCTGGAGGAGATGAGCGGCCACGCACGGGAGTGGGCTGTTCGCACCATCGCCGAGAACCTGCTCAAGGAGGCTCAGGCCAAGTTCGAGAAAGAGCGGCAGCCGGGCGTTGTCCGCCACGCCGAATCGTTCTTCAGAGACATTACCGGCGGGCGTTACCGGACGGTGTTCTCCCCACTTGGCAGTTCGGAGATACAGGTAACGGAATCCTCGGGCGTCTCCAAACAACCCGTCCAGCTCAGCCAGGGCACGCGCGGGCAGTTGTTTCTGTCACTGCGGTTCGGCCTTGTGCGCGAGTTGGGCCAGCGGTCGGAGCCACTGCCGGTGATCCTGGACGAGGCGCTGGTGAACTTCGATCCCGAAAGGGGGCTGCAGGCCGCTCGAGCCTTCGTGGAGTTGTCCCGGACCAACCAGGTGCTGGCCTTCACCTGCCACCCGACGATCGTCGATCTCTTCCAAAACGCGGCAGCCCAGTCAGGTGTGCAAGAACCTGAAGTGATCCCAATTGGGTAAGACGACCGGCCAAAGGCGACTTCTGGCAAGATGGCCGTGAACGAAGCTATGGCCATCGCTATGCCGGTTGAAGTGGTTCAAGGCGGCTTCTTCGCTATCGCATAGGGCTATCTCGATGGCGCCGGTTGCGCTGCCCACTGCTACGTCGACTCTGGCGGGGGGGCTATCGGAAGGCGTCTATTTCAGGGGAGCGGCTGCGGATCGGTCGGGTTGACCCCGCCGTCACCGGCCGGGGAGAGGGTCAATTGGCCTTTGCACCCTGCGCATAGTTCCGGTACTTGCCGAAGAGGGTCACGAACCGGGTGGAGATGGCGTCGAAGTTTCTCGGCTGCACCGGGGACCCCGGGCCTCCCGCGGCGCCAATCAGGCCCAGATTTCTGTTTCCGATGAAGCTGGTTCTCACCGTCTCCTGCATTCTGGTGGGAAGGTAGTAGGACCGCTTGCCGATTCCAACCTTCTTGTAGTCGATGGTGAGCTCGTAGGCCTTGATGGGCGACTCCTTGGGGATCTCGGTTTCCTTGGCGCGAAACCGCACCACCTGGAAGTCCTTGAGGTCGATCCAGCATTGCCCCTCATACCCGAAGGTAACGGACTTCTTGTCACTGACGCGGAGAGTTCGCTTGGAATGCTCGGCCGGGACACTGAACCGGACCCGCGCCACTTCGCGGCCGTTGATCTTCTCCAGGCGTTCCAGTTCCAGGATGGCCTGGGATTCCGGGGAGAAGAGCTCGGCCATGACGGGACCGAACTCCCCTGCCGTCTGGGGAGGAGCGCTGCTGGCGCCCACGTTCCTGTAATGCTTCTGCTTGCCGTGATAGGAGAGTTCGTGAGCCAGGAAATCCTCCTGCGTCCATCCCCCCCGGCCGATCTGGCGGTAGCGGCGTGTGGTCTGGTTGCAGACGAATTCAGGTAGTTGGCGCTCATAGTCGAAGGTCTTGGCGCGAACGGTCTTGAGAAACAGCGGCCAGTTCTTGCTGGTGGGCCTGGTTCCCGGCTTCATCAGGTCTGACGCCTTGGCGGCGACGCGGCGCGGACGTTTGCGTTTGCGGGAGACCTTGACCACCCGGGCCGAGGCCACGAACTCCAGGGCCTGCTTCTTGCACAGCAGCTTGTCGGGCAGTTGGGTCGCCTGATCGCAGGTTGCCCCCGCCACTTCGGTGGGGCGCAGCAGGGGAGCGTCGGGGTTGCCGGTCGCCAGGACTCGGCCCTCGTCTCCCACCACCGCCCCGGTCAGAATGGCTCCCCGCAGGTCGGTCTCCTTGAGGTTGCTCCCCGACAAGGAGGCCCCCGAAAGGTCGGCGTTGTGCAGGTCGGCTCCCGTCAGCAGCGCCTCGTCCAGGGTGGCCTTATTCAGGTTCGCCTGGGCCAGGGAGGCGTCGCTCAGGTCGGCCTGGGTCAGGTCGGCCTGGCTGAGATCGGCCTTCTCCAGTTGGGCCCCGGTCAAATTGGCTTGAGTCAGCAGACTCCGGGAGAGTTTGGCTTCCTGAAGATTGGCGCCCATGAAGTTGCCGCGGTACACCTCCGCCTTGGTGAAGTCGGCCTGACCGAGGTCGGCCTGCATGAAGTCCACCTTGTCGGAAAACCCGTTTCGGAAGTCGAGTCCGGTGAGCACCGCCCGGCTGAGGTCGGAGGACGAGACCTCCACTCCTTCCCAGTTCCTCCGGCTCAGGTCGACCCCGCTGAGGTTGACCCCGAACAGGATCATCCGGGAGAACAGCGCCTGATCGAACTCGACGCCCCGCAGGTCGGTGTTTCGGATGACGGCCTCGCTCAGGTTGGCGCGATTGAGCCTGGCTCCCTGAAACTGGGCTCGCGACACGTGGGCGCCCGTCAGATCGGCGCCCGACAGGTCGGCTTCCCGCAGGTCGGTTCGGGTGAGGGTGGCCTCGATGAGCCGGGCTCCAACCAGTTTTGCTCCCCGGAGATTGACGTCGGTCAGGGATGCGCCCGAGAGATTGGCGCCGGAGAGGTTGCGGCCCTGCAGGTCGGTCTTGAACAGGTCCGCCTTGCGAAGGTCGCCGCACTCCCCTCGAAAATCGGGATTGAGCCCCTGAACCCCATCGTTGTCGGCGCATCCCTGTTCGCCCCGGTAGGTGAATCGGGGACTATCGCCGGCGGGCTCCTGCCGGGCCGGCTGGTCTTCTGGCGGGACCGGTTCGGCGGTTGGGCTTTGGGAAGAGCCGGCCATCAAGGGCGAGAGAATCAGGGCCAGCAGCACCGGTGCCTGCCTCAGCCAGCGAAGCCCGATGGAGGTTTGGACAGGTGATTTCACGACTGTTTCCAAGGAGTGGTTCGCAGTTCCGCTTGGGGGCCCCGCCGGGGACCGAACGATTCGGACCGGGAGCCGCCAATGCAATTCGGGAGTCCGTTAGAACTATAGCCCTTTTGGGATGGGGCCTCAAGCGGCTTCCTGGGCGTTGTCCGAAACAAGAGAAAAAGAGTGATCCACCGGGAGAGGCGTCCACCCGGGAGCGCGGGCGTCTCGCCCGCATGCTATGCCGTTGCGTGCCGCTCAGTTTCCCTGCGATGCCCCACCCGGCCACCCTGCCGCCAGGAACCGCCTGGGCTCGGCCGAAGCAGAATCCTGGTGCCGTTGCCGGTCGAGCCGGGTCCAAGAGATGGGTGAGGCTGTGCCAGTCTTGTGCGGGCGGGACGCCCGCGCTCCCGGGTAGGCCTTCACCCCATGACAGCGTCGCAGCCAAGGAGACCCATCGGTATTCGTGTCAATTCGTGTTCATTCGTGGTTCGCCTTTGCGGAACCAATCAGCTCATATCCGCCGCTCGGCTATCCGCCCAGCTCGTCCTGCTTCTTTCTGAGCTCCAGGAGTTCCGAATCCACCAGCTTCACGTTGTCGTAGGTGACCATGCCGTCTTCCGGGATGTCCTGGATCACTTCGGCGCCGTGGGTCAGGCCGATGGGAACCAATCGTTCCTCCCGGACTATCTCCGCCCGTTCCACCATTCCGTAGGTGGCGTAGCCCCCCTCTCCGTCCAGCACGGTTCCCGCTTTCAAGGGCTTCTTGGCCGCCGCCACCACGTCGGAAATCTGCCCGATCACCGAGGCCACCGGCTCCCGGTGGATCATCATGCGGGCGATCCCGATGGGGACTTCGTGGCCGATGAAGTGTTGGGGGCGGTAGATCATGGCGTGCCTGCTCCTGGCGCCGATGATCATGCCGGTGATCTCTCCGTAGGAGGCCATTGACTCCACCGGGAAGTCGTCCTGGCCCTCGACCACCGCATAGAGGCCGCCGCGCAGGCTGCGCTCCACCGGGGTGTCGTCGGGAAAGATGGAGCTGACGGCCTCCACCACCCCATCCTTCTGCAGAACGCCGCCCAGCTCCTTGCGGCAGAGCTTGTCGGGGATCTCCCGCAGGTCCGCCGTGGGGAAGTGCATCCCGCGAATGTCGGGGACCAGGCCGGTGGCGTTGGAGAGGGCCGCCATCTCGATGGAGTGCTTGGTGCCGTCCAGGAACGAGCAGAACATGCTGGCGTTGTAGTCGGTGCCCTTGAAGCCGTACATCCTGGGGACGTCATCGGGGTTGGCCTTGCGAAAGGAGAGCTTGAAGCGGGTGCCCTTGCCGGAGGCGATCAGCTTGAATCCCAGTGTCCGGGCCCAGTCGCAGAGTTCTGCCGCCAGGGCGGGCTCGTCTCCATAGGCCATGCTGTAGAGCACGCCCGCCTGGTCGGCCATCCGTTTGAGCAGGGCCCCCACCAGGATGTCGGCTTCCACCGTCACCATGACCAGGTGCTTCTTCTGCCGGATGGCCCGATAGCCGTTGGCGGCGCCCACCTCGGGAATGCCGGTGGCTTCCACCACCACGTCCACCCGGCTGCCGAGCAGTTCCTCGGCCCCGGCGGTCACGGCCGGCTGATCCCGATCCATGGCCTGGTCGATCTGGCCGGCCGTCTTGGCGACCCGGACCTCCTCGCGGGCGACGCCCCCGAGGCCGAGGGCCCGGACGGCCCGTTCCGGCTTGAGGTCGGCAACGGCCGCGACCCGCATGCCCTGGATGCGGCAGGTCTGAGCCACGATCTGGGTTCCGAAGGTCCCGGCGCCGATGATTCCGACCTGGATGGGCCGCCCCTCTCTCTCCAGTTCAGCCAGTCGTTGATGAAGCATCCTGGTTTTCCTCCGTGGCAGGCGCGGTCAGCCGGCCAGCGGTCAGCCGGCCAGCAGCGCTTTCAGGCGCTCGGCCACGATGCGGTCCTCTCCCGGCCGCAGCATCCAGACGGAAACAGTCAGGCCCTGCATATTGTCGGGAGATTGGCGGTTGGGCTGCATCCAGCGGTGGCCGCCCACCTCGATGGGCGGGTGGCCCTGCTTGAGTCCCGCCGAGGCTTCGGCGGAGGTGATGGGGATGCGCTCGTAGTCCCACTCCAGGCTGAGGTGGGGGACGTGGTTGGCGATCTCCGGGACAAAGCTCTCGGCCTGCACCCCCGGTATGGAAGCCAGGGAGGCGGCAATGGTGTCCACCCGGGACTGGAGGAGGCGTTTCTCGGCCTGGTGATCCATCTTGAGATAGCGCTCCACCGCCGCCAGCAGGCCGATCATCTCCTCCTTGCCCACCTTCATGCCCCGGCCGATGCCGCCCCAGGGGCTCCCGCACCGCCTGGCGGCCATCACCAGGTCCCTGCGGCCCAGCAGCAGGCCGGAACTCTGGGGACCCAGCAGGCCCTTGCCGCCGCTGAAAGCCACCAGGTCGAATCCCATCCTGACATACTCCGACAGCCGCCCCTTGGGGGGCACGTCGGCGGCGGCGTCGTTGAAGGTGGGGACCCCGTGCTTCTTTCCCACGGCGACCCAGGTTTGCCGATCGATCCGGCCCTTGGGGTTGAAGGTGTTGATGAAGAAGAGCATGGCCGTCCCGGGATTGATGGCGGCTTCCATCTCGGCGGTGGTTTCGACTTCCACCAGCCGGGTGCCCACCAGCTTGATCTGGGCTTCGTAGGCTTCCCGGTGTGATTTCTGGATGATGACCTGGTGGGACATGCCGGTGGTGTCGGGCAGTCGGGCCATCTTGTCGGGGTCGCCCCGGGTGACGCAAGCCGCGGTTGCCTGGGTGATGGCGCCGGCGGCCCCGCTGGTGACGGTGGCGGCCTCCACGCCGATCAGCCGGGCGAGGCGCTCGCCCACCTTCTGGTGGAGGTCGGCCATGGGGACGAAGTGCTGTCCGGCCTCGTCCATGGCCCGGACCACCTCGGGCGGCATGAGGGTCCCGCCCAGCCGTGTGACCGTTCCCAGGGCGTTGATGTAGGTGGGGACTCCCAGGCGGCTGTAGACGTTGTCTTCCGGTTTCGGTGGCGAGGTTGCTGTCCGTTCAAGTCCGGCGGCGGCCAGCAGCGTCGGAGAGGTCGAGAGCCAGGCGGCTCCTGACAGGAAACGGCGGCGGCCCCAAAGGCGGTGGTTCGGTTGCATGGCTTCTCCTTGCACTTGTTTCACCCTTGTTTGATCCGCCCGGCACGGCTTTCGCCCCTCCCCCTCAAAAGGGGAGTGACACGCCTATGCGGATATGCGTTGCGAGGCGTCGTCCCGGGGGGCGTAGCCCAGCTCGGCGCGGGCATTGGAAAGGTCCCAGAAGGCCCCCTTGTTGTTGGAGATGCCGTAGTAGACGCCGTAGGTGACGTTGGCGCGCAGGCAGCACTCCACCAGGTGGACCAGGTCGCGGTGGCTCAGCCAGGTTCGCAGGAACCGCGGATCGGTGGTGGGATCATCGTCCCGGCGCACCGAGCCGATCCTGATGCAGATCGATTCCAATCCCCAGCGGGCGCAGTAGTAGCGGGCCAGAATCTCGCCGAAGGCCTTGCTGACGCCGTAGTCGCTGTCCGGGCGCATGGGGTGGTTCACCGAGATGGGAGCCGGCTCCGCCTGCGTATGGAGATGCAGGTGGGGCGCGAAGCCCTCGTAGGCGCCGGTCACGTGGTTCGAGCTGGCGAAGACCACCCGTTGGACCCCCGACACCCGCGCGGCCTCGTAGAGGTTGCGCGTTCCCTGGATGTTCACGCGGAACACGGGCTCCCAGGCGGTAGCGACGGCGACCTGGGCCGCCAGGTGGATGACGCATCGGACCGGCGCCAGCCTGTCGAGGACCTGCGAAACCTGCCGGGCGTCGGCGATATCGGCCTGGAAGACCCGGTCGGAAAATGGCGGCGTGAGATCCAGCCCGTAGACTTCGAAGGATTTCCCCAAGGGGTCTCGCAAGACCCGTCCGATGAGGCCGTTGATGCCGGTGATGAGCAATTTGGGCTTGGTCATGGCGAAACCCATGGATTATAGCAGGCCCTGACCGCACGCGTCCCCTGTCTGGGGTTCAATGTCAGCAGCGACCGGCCGGCGCCGAGGCGGCGATATTTTCCTTTGAACATCGATGAACAGGATGAACAGGACGTGGGATTCCAGCGCGGGAAGCAGGCTCGACCGATGAACCGGAGCTGGCTTGCGGAAGTTCCGGGAAAAGGACAACGGACTTTTGCAAAAATCCTGTATATCCTGTTCATCCATGTAGACAAAAAACAAAAAGAACATGGATATACAGGATGGACAGGATAACCAGGACGAGACGCTGCTGCACGGGAAGCCCACGCTGGCGATGATCGCGTGGGGGGTTGCCGATTTCCAGGAATACAGGACGGCGGACTGTCAGAAAAAATCCTGTATATCCTGTGCATCGATGTTAATTATTCTTGTAAACCACGGGACGCCGCGTTTGCCTCCCTCCGGCTCGACTGCGGGCTTCGCTCTTGCACATGGGCTCTTGCCCGAGGGGCGCGCAACTCGGCTATAATTCGAGGGTTCCCTCAGGGGGCTCCCGCTCCCGGCATTCTTGGATAACAGACCCGGCTTTCAAGGAGTGATCATGGCCTTGTTTCAAGAGAATATTCTGGCGCTCATCACCGAGACCTCCACCAACCTGCCTCCGGACGTGCGGCGGGCCATGGCCGACGGCCTCCAAGCCGAGACCCCCGCCACTCAGGCTTCCCAGGCCCTCAACGTCATCGCCACCAACATCGACATGGCTTCCGAGGACGAGGGCCCCATCTGCCAGGACACCGGGATGCCCACCTTCAAGATCAAGACCCCGGTGGGGGTCAACCAGTTGGCCCTGCACCGGGACCTTCGCCAGGCCGTTGCCGAGGCCACCCGGCGGGGGAAGCTCCGCCCCAACTCGGTGGACTCGCTGACGGGCGAGAACAGCGGCGACAACCTGGGCGCCGGCACCCCCATCGTCCATTTCGAGCAGTGGGAGAACCCGGACGAGATCGAGATCAAGCTGATCCTCAAGGGAGGAGGCTGCGAGAACAAGAACATCCAGTACTCCGTCCCCTGCGAGCTGCCTCACCTGGGGAGAGCCGACCGGACCCTGGACGGGGTTCGCAAGTGCATCCTGCACGCCGTCTGGCAAGCCCAGGGCCAGGGCTGCAGCGCGGGAGCCCTGGGCGTCTGCATCGGAGGCGACCGCACCTCCGGGTACACCCACGCCAAGGAGCAGCTTTTCCGGACCCTGGACGACACCAATCCCAACCCCGATCTGGCCGCGCTGGAGGACTACGTCATGAAGGCCGGCAACACCCTGGGGATCGGGACCATGGGCTTCGGAGGGGAGGTGACGCTGATCGGCTGCAAGGTGGGCGTCCTCAACCGCCTGCCGGCCAGCTTCTTCGTGTCGGTGGCCTATGACTGCTGGGCCTTCCGGCGGCTGGGGGTCGTCCTGGACGCCGGGACCGGGGCCCTGAAGCGCTGGCTCTACCGGGACGATCAACCCGCCGCTCCCATGGCGGCCGGCGAAGGTTTCTCGCGAACAGGCCGGGAAGTCCGGCTGCAGGCTCCCATCTCCGCCGAGCAGGTGCGCGGGCTGCAGATGGGCGACGTGGTCCTGGTCAGCGGCGAGATCTACACCGGCCGGGACGCCGTCCACGCCTACCTGATGAAGAACGATGCTCCGGTGAAGCTGCAGGGCAGCGTGCTCTACCACTGCGGCCCGGTGGTGCTGAAAGACAACGGCCACTACCGGATCACGGCGGCCGGGCCCACCACCAGCATTCGCGAGGAGCCTTATCAGGCCGACATCATCGAGCGGTTCGGCATTCGGGCCGTGATGGGCAAGGGAGGCATGGGGGCCAGGACGCTGGCGGGGCTGAAGGCGTCGGGCGCCGTCTACCTGAACGCCATCGGCGGGGCGGCCCAGTACTACTCCCGCTGCATCGAGGAGGTGATGGGCGTCCACCTGCTGGAGTTCGGGATTCCCGAGGCCATGTGGCACCTGCGGGTCAAGGACCTGCCCGCCATCGTCACCATGGATTCCCACGGCAACTCACTCCACGCCGACGTGCACAACGCCTCCTCCATTCTGCTGTCCAAGCTGGCCGAGCCGGTCTTTACCTGAAGTCCGGCCCCGGCAGCGGCCGGCCCGATGAAGGGCTTGCCGGCGAGTCCTTGCAAGCGGGAAGCGGACCGACTATATTGAGGGCTGCCGCGCCGCCTTTGGGCGGGGCAGGCGCGAGCGGGAGTAATTCAGCGGTAGAATGCCAGCTTCCCAAGCTGGACGTCGCGGGTTCGATCCCCGTCTCCCGCTCCATCTTTTCCTTTTCTGCAAGCCCTTTAGCCCGCATTTCTCACCAGGGGGCATGATCATGGCGCAGGAATTTTCCCTCCAGCGCGTGCTCGCGACCGAAGAGCGTAGCGGTTTCTACGGTCGAGGGAGCCTGTGCGCGCTGGAGGGAAAAGGACCAGCCAGGGCATGCCCAGCGCCGTCTGTAGTTAGCAAGCCCTTGACAAGGAGCCAATCAAGTCGCTGAAGACCAACTGCTTTTGTCCTGCCTCCAGCGGCCTGGTGAGAAATGCGGGCTAGCCCGCAAGACCACTGCACTCCCGGTCAGCTCCTCGACATCACTCCGCCTGGAGTGGATTTCGGCCGGAGGCGGGCGGCGCCCGCGGTCGGGCCGGTGGAGTCCGTAATCTCCCTGCGAAAAGAAAAGGCGCCTCGCCATGAGTGAGCAGCCCTCCACCCCTCCCGTCCGGCCCACCGGCATTCGCTGGCTGGTGCTGGCGCTGGCCTGCGTGACAAGCTGGCTCCTCTACCTGCACCGGTACTCGTGGGGCGTCATCAAGCCGGAGGTCAAGGCGGAATTCGGATTCTCGGATACGCAGTTGGGGTGGCTGGACTCCGCCTTCAACCTCTCCTATGCCCTGTTCCAGGTTCCCGGAGGACTGCTGGGAGATTGGCTGGGGCCGGCGATCGTGCTGCCGGTCATCATCTTCGCCTGGTCCGGTTGCGTGGCCGGCACCGCCATGGTGGGGCAGGCCTGGTCCTTTGCCGCAGTGCGGACGCTGTTCGGCCTGGCCCAGGCCGGCGCCTATTCCAATATCTCCAAGGTGACCCGCAGTTGGTTCCCCTTGTCGGTGCGCACCACCGCCCAGGGACTGATCGGATCCTTTTCGGGGCGGGCCGGCGGGGCCAGCGCCGCCCTGGTGGTCGGCACCCTGCTGCTGGGCTGGATGCAGATGGAGTGGCGAGCGGCCATGGGGTGGCTGGCGCTGGCGGGGATCGGCTTCGCCGTCGCCTTTCGGCTGCTGTTCACCGACACCCCGGCCGGCCACCCCTGGGCCAATGCGGCGGAACAGGCGCTGGTGGATGGAGAAGAGCCGGTCCGAACCCCCGCATCCGGGGCCGCGCCGCGTCTGGACCTGAGCCGCGCCGCCCTGGGCAACCTGGCCATGCTCATGCTGCATGGGGTGGCCAGCGCCGGCGCCGACATGCTCTACGTCTATTGGATCCCCCTCTTCCTGAGCGAGGCCAAGGGGTTCGACCCCGTTCAGATGGGGATCTTCGCCAGCCTGCCCCTTTGGGGGGGAGCCGCCGGCGGGGCTTTCGCCGGGGTGCTCAACGACCGGCTGATCCGTCTCAAGGGCCGCAAGTTCGCCAGGAAAGCGGTGGGGCTGACCGGCAAGGTGTTGGCTTCGGTCCTGGTTCTGATCAGCCTCGACCTGGAGGACGGCCGCCTGATCATGGTCCTGCTGGCGGGGGCCAAGTTTCTGACCGACTGGAGCCAACCCACGGTTTGGGGGACCATCACCGACATTGCCGGTCCGGTTTCGGGCCGGATCTTCGGAGCCGTCAACATGGCCGGCTCGCTGGGGGCCTTTGTTGCGGGGCCTGTCCTGGGCTGGATCAAGCAACGGCTGGGCTGGTCGATTCTCTTTCAAACCATTGCCGGGGCCTACGTTTTCGCGGGATTGTGCTGGCTGGCCATCGATGCCACCCGGAAAGTGTTCACGGCGGAAACCACCGCCGCCTCCGGAACCAACCCCTAAGTACACCGATTCATAAGTATGGCTACGTATATTAGGCGGCCATGTCGAGTCGCGCAAGGAGGTCGCGAAGGTGGTTTCTGGTGAACTTCCATTGGAACGGCTGAGCCAAGCGTTGGTAATGACGTTCGAACTGTTGCAGGCACCGGGAGAGAGCCGACAGGGAGGGAAAGTCATTGGGGGTAAGAACCTTGCGCTGGACGATGGAGAAATAGATTTCGACTTGATTGAGCCAACTGGCGTGGATGGGAGCATGAATCAGGCGTAAGTTGGGATAACGCCCCTGCAAGCGTTGAATCGAAGCCGGACCCCGGTGACAGGTGCCGTTGTCAACGATCCAAAAGACCCGACGGGCATGGCGGTAGGGGTCCTGATTCATGACCTGTCGAACCAAGCGGTCGAAGGTGACAATGGTGCTGCGGGCTTCGCAACGGCCGTAGATCTTGGCTCGGTGGACATCCCAGGCGGCCAGATAGGCCCAGGCTCCGAGGCGGCGATACTCATGCTCGATCTTGAGAGGCGAGTGGGGCCGGGGAGGCAGAGAGGGGTGGCAACGCTGGCGGGCCTGGATGGAGGTTTTCTCGTCGGCGCACACGACGAACTCATCCGGGCGGAGAGGCTGACCCTCCCAAACGCCTTGGTAGAGATCGAGCAGGCGGCTGGCCTTGGCGAAAAAGTCTGGATCGCGGGGAAACAGCCAGCAACGATGCTGCCAAGGCCGGATGGCATCCTCATGGAGCCAGCGCCAGATGGTGGTCCCGCTGATGGAAGCTACCAGTCCCGATTGACAGACCTGTCGGGCCAGATCGTGGTGGCTCCAACGCGAGAGGGGAACGCCCTGGCGGGCAGGCAACTCGCAGGCCAGGGCCTTAACCTGAACAACGATCTCTGGGGGGAAAAGCTCGGGGGCGGCCCGAGCGATTGAGATCCTCCAGAGCGCCCAAGCGCTGTTGAAAGAAACGCTTGCGCCATTTACTGACGACATCCCGTCCGACACGCAGGTGCTGAGCGATTTGGTGATTGGACAGTCCTTGGGCAGCCAGCAAGATCATCTGAGCGCGTTGAACCTGAAAATACGGCAACGTATACTTATGGGCTCGTCTGTGAAGCTCTTTGGCCTCGGACTGGCTCAATCGAATCTGATAGGGGCTTTTGCGAGGCATTCTGGACTCCTCCCGGCTGTCCAGTATACCTCAATTATCCTTCGAAAGACCGGCAATAATACGTATTAGTATTTATGTTATAGTGTACTAAGGAGTGCCTCGTGCGCCTCGTAATCAAACTCAGCACCGCCATTTTCTCCTGGTGCCTGCTCCTGGCCGGCGGCTCCAACCCCTGTCTCGCCGTCGACGTTCTGACGATGGAGAACGGCGACCGCTTGACCGGAGAGGTGAAGAGTCTGGCCGGTGAGAGGGTGTTTCTGAAAACCGCCTATGCGGGCACCATTCGGATCGACTGGCTGAAGCTGGAGGGCTTCAGCAGCGACCGGCGGTTCGAAGTGGAGGTCGAGCGCGGGCGCACCTACCGGGGCAAGCTGGGCTTGGCTGAGGGGAAGCTCACGGTCGCAACCGCCACGGGGACGGTCTCTGTCGAGAAGGATCGGGTAGTGGGCCTGGCTCCCAAGGCCGAGAGGGAAAAAGGGGACCTGTGGCGACAGGTGGAGGGAACACTGGACCTCGGCTTCAATCTGACCCGCGGCAACTCCCGACTCGATCAGTCCTCGTTGCTGGCGCAGGGCCTCTACGATCAGGGCCACTACAAGATTTCGGGGGATGTCTCCTCCATCTTCGGCCGCCAGGACGATGCCGACCCCACCAGTCGTCAGACCGGCGGCCTCCGCGCCGACTGGTTCGTCAATCCCCGCGTCTTCCGTTTCGCTCTGGCTACCATTGAGCACAACGATCGCCAGCGCCTCAATTTCCGAGCAGCTCTGGGGGGTGGCCTGGGCCGGACCCTGTTCAAGACCAGGAGGAACGAACTGGCCCTGCTGGGCGGCGTGACCCTTGCCGCGGAACGGTTTCGCGGAGAACTCGAGACCTCGCAGCCGCCGGTGCGCCGCGCTGCAGAAGGATTGGTGGGAGTGGAGTGGAAGACTTTGCTTAGGGGAGGGATACAACTCAGCAGCAAACTCTTGGTGCATCCCAGCCTGGCCAGCAGGGAAGATTACCGCCTTGCCTACGACGGCACCCTCAGGTTGCCGCTCTCCAAGAATCTGAGTTGGAGCCTGAGCATCTACGAACGGTTCGTCAGCCGGCCGCCGGTGCAGGTGCGGCGGAACGATTCCGGGCTGGTCAGCGCCTTCGGAATCGGCTTTTAGCCTGTATTGGCCTTGCCCGCATCTCAACATCACTCCTACCTTGAGGGGGGAGCCGGCGGAACTGGTGGGGGCGCCCCCGCCTCGTGAATTACAGGGATAACAATGGGTGCTGTCGAATTCAGCCGGCTGAACCTGATAGTGCTGGTGGTCTACCTGTCGGCCCTGGTCTGGATCGGCCTGAGGCTGGCGGGAAAGCAGCGGAGCACCGAGGATTTCTTCCTGGGAGGGCGCCGCATGCCCTGGCTCGCGGTCGGAGTCAGCATGTTCGCCTCCCTCACCAGCGCTTCTTCCTTCCTGGGAGTCCCGGGAGTCGCCTTCCGCGAGAACGTCTCGATGGTCGTGCTCGGCCTGGTGAGCCCGCTGGTGGCGCCTCTGCTGATCCTGATTTTCTACCCCTTCTACCGCCAGTTGCAGGTCACCACCGCTTACGAGTACGTGGATCTGCGCTACGGCCGGGGGGCGCGCCTGTGCGTGGCCGGGTTGTTCTGCCTGGCCCGCATGGGTTGGCTGGGAGTGGTCATCTACTCTCCGGCCCTGGCCCTCTCGGTCATGACCGGCATCGGTCTCTATCCCGCCATTTTCCTGATGGGGATCATCGCCACCGCCTATGCCACGGCAGGGGGACTGTCGGCGGTGATCTGGACCGACGTGCTCCAGTTCGGCCTGCTGGCGGGCGGGGCGCTGTGGGTGGCGCTGGCCCTGATCGAGGGCGTGCCGGGCGGGGCGGCCCAAATCATGGCCGTGGCCGGAGAGACGGCGCGCCTGGACGTCTGGCAGTGGCAGTTGAACTGGTTCGAGATGACGGCTTTGGGGGCGGCCCTCTCCTACCTGTTTCAGTTGATGCAGGACTATGGCACCGACCAGGTCTCGGTGCAGCGCCTCCTGTCGGTTCGGGACGCCCGCGGCATGGCCAAGGCGGCCATCCTGAACTCCCTGATCGATCTCGTCCTGATGAACGTGCTGCTGTTCGTGGGGTTGGGCCTGTTCGCCTACTTTCAGTCTTTCCCGGAACGGCTGGCCGAAGGGGTAACGGGCGACGGAATTCTGGCCTACTACATCATCCATGCCCTTCCCGACGGCGTTTCCGGGCTGTTGATCACGGCCATCCTGGCGGCGGCCATGTCCAGCCTGGATTCGGGAATCAACTCGCTCTCCTCGGTCATCATGAATGACTTCATCAAGCCCTCCCGGCGGCGGGCGGTCTCCGGCCGCGCGGAGGTCAAGCTGGCGAGGACCCTGACCCTGGTGCTGGGCGTCTTCGCCATCGGGGCCGCCTGCTACACGGTGCGGATCGGCGAGATTCTCAAGGCCGCCTCGGCCTTTCTGAGTCTCTTCGGCGGTCCGGTGCTATCGCTGTTCCTGCTGGGGATGCTGACCCGGCGAGCCCATTTCCGGGGGTGGGTCCTGGGCACGCTGCCTTCCCTGGGAGTCTCGGTCTGGCTGCAGAACTGGACCGAGGTGCACTTCATCCACTACTTCCCCATCGCCTTCGGCATCAGCTTCGGCCTGGGCTACCTGGCCAGCCAACTCACTACCGGTCCCCGGGCGAGGCCCGAACTCACCCTTTGGGGAAGACCGCCGATGAAGCTGTAGTAGTGGTCAGTGGCCAGTGATCAGTGGTCAGTTATTTGATCCACACGTGGAGCATCTTGTCGGTCTCGGTGCTGTCCGTCAAGAATTGCAACCAGGTCATCAGGCACTTGCCTGCTTTTGAGACTGACCACTGGCCACTGGTCACTGACCACTATCCACTCGGCCGGCCCCTCCGTAAACGCCTCGGCGGATCATGCGGGACGAAACCGAAGTATTTTAGGCAGGGTTTGTCGGGGAAGGGCCGGCCTCAGCTTTCCAGCACGCAGGCGAAGATCAGGGGAGCCACGATGGTGGCGTCCGATTCGATCACGTAGCGGGGGGTGTCCACTGCCAGCTTGCCCCAGGTGATCTTTTCGTTGGGGACGGCGCCCGAGTAGGAGCCGAAGCTGGTGACCGCATCGCTGATCTGGCAGAAGTAGCTCCAGAGCGGGGTGTCCTTCAGCTTCAGGTCCAGCCTGAGCATGGGAACCACGCAGATGGCGAAGTCGCCGGCGATGCCCCCGCCAATCTGAAAGAAGCCGATGGGGCCCTGGCGGGACGTCTTTCGATACCAGTCGGCCAGCGACACCATGGCTTCGATGCCGCCGCGCACGGTCCGGGGGTTCTTGATGGCGCCCTTGATGCAGTAGGAGGCAAAGACGTTCCCCAGGGTGGAATCCTCCCATCCCGGCACGAACAGGGGCAGGTCCTTTTCACAGGCGGCCGCCACCCAACTGTCCCTGGGATCGATCTGGTAGGAATCGGCCAGACTGCGGCTGCGCAGCAGTTGATAGACGTACTCGTGGGGGAAATAGCTCTTTCCCTCGGCTTCGGCCCGGTACCAGAGTTCCCGGATGGCGTGCTCGAGCTTCAGCATGGCGGCCTTTTCGGGGATGCAGGTGTCGGTCACGCGATTGAAGGAACGGCTGCAGAGATCCTGCTCGGCCTCCGGGGTCAGGTCTCGATAGTTGGGGATTCGAAGATACTCGTCGTGGGCCACCAGGTTGAAGAGGTCTTCTTCCAGGTTGGCTCCGGTGCAACTGATGGCGTGGATCTTCTCCTGCCGAATCATCTCCGCCAGGCTGACCCCCATCTCGGCGGTGCTCATGGCCCCGGCCAGCGTCATCAGCATGCGGCCCCCCGATGCGATCAGTTCCCGGTAACCCTCGGCCGCATCGGACAAGGCCGCCGCATTGAAGTGGCGGAAGTGACGTTCAACGAACTGGCCGATGGGATTGGATATCATGGAACCTGGGAAGCGCCGATCCGAACGTGACGGGTAGCCCCGCCGGCAGCGGGTCCATTGGGAAAAACGACCGGAGCGGGCTCGGACGGGGCCGCGCTACCGTTGGTCAGCCCTCGGGGTGGTGGCGGTCGTGGGAACGATCAGGGTCTGGCCCGGATGGATCAGGTGGCCGCGGATGGCGTTGGCCGCCCTGAGCTGTCGGACCGAGACTCCGAATTTCCTGGCAATGGTGTCCAGGGAGTCGCCGCGCCGCACCCGGTAGCGGCCGTTGGCGGGGCGGGACGTCGTTTCACCGCCGTCCCGCTGCCGATTTCCGTTGGCCGCTGTCCGGACGGGTATCTTCAGCTTCTGACCCGCCAGAATTCGGGACCCCTTCAACCGGTTGGCCCGCCGTATTTCGCCGACTGAAGTCCCGAAGCGCCGGGCGATGATGGTGAGCGAGTCGCCTCGCCGGACGTGATACAGTCTGGGCCGGGATGCCGCCGCCTGCGTCGAACCGGACTGCGCCTTGGCCGAGGCCGTCGAGTCGGGACCGTCAGCCTGTTTCGGGACCCGAAGCGGCTCGGACAGCGTCAGCACCTGGCCCGGGTGAATGCGGGATCCCCTGAGGCCGTTCATTCGCTTGATGGATGCTACCGAGGTGCCGAACCGTTGGGCAATCATGCTCAGGGAGTCGCCGCGCCGCACCCGGTAGCTTTCCGGCGCCGGCGAGGCCGACGGGGCCCGAGCTGGTCCCGCCGTCCCTGTCCGGGAAGAGCCCTCCCGGCCGGCCGAGGCTTGGCGCAAGCCAGGGATCCTCAAGACCTGGCCGGCATAGATCCGGGTTCCCTCCAGGTCGTTCAAGCGTCGTATGGCCCTCACCGACGTCCCGAAGCGCTGCGCAATGACCGTCAACGAATCTCCACGTCGGATTCGATAGCCGTCCGGGGGCACCTTGGCGGGAGCGCCGCGCCAGCGGACGGCCGGGGCCTTGGCCAGGGCCAACCGGGCCTGGGCCGCCTTGCCGTCCGGGACGCGGAGTGTGAATCCCCCCGGCAGGACCCGGGAACGGGTCCAGAGGCGGCGCCGGAACTGCGGGTTGTACTCCCGCAGGATGTCCCGGGAAAGACCCTCGATGGCCGTGAAGGTGCTCACGCGGACCGACTTGTCCAGGTCGATCTCCTGATACCGGTGGGGTTCCAGAAGCTCCAGCGGGCCGAAGTAGGCGCGGTAGTTCTCGGAGACCTCGACGGCAGCCAGAAACTCGGCGTAGAAGTTCTTGCTGGCATAGCGGAAGGACCGGGACCGGTACTTGTCGATGATGGTGAGCAGGTTGGGTCCGTGACGGCGTTTGGCTCTAGCCATCCCGGCCTGGCCATGGTTGTAGGAGGTAATGGCCAGGGGCCAGTTGCCCAGTTTGCGATAGGCGTCCTTCAGATAGCGGGCGGCGCCGTCGGTAGCGGCGACGGGGTCCAGGCGTTCGTCCACGGTCCGGCCGACCCGCAGCTTGTAGGCCCTGCCGGTCCGGGGCATGAACTGCCAGATGCCGGCGGCGCCCTTGCTGGACCGGGAGGCGTAGTTGAAGGAGGACTCCACGTGAGGGAGGCGCACCAGTTCCTTGGGAAGCCCGTGGCGCTCGAAGATGGCCTCCATGGTCTCCAGGTAGCGACCGGAGCGAATGATGCCCTTCCGGAACCGCTCCTTCACGCCTCTCTGGGCATGAATGTTGTGGCGCAGCTTTCCGAAGAGGGCGCGGGTGGGTTGCAGGCCGGCGGAACGCACGACCTTCAGGATGCCCCGCTGCACCGCGTCGGGATTCCCGGGATCGGGGCCCTGGGTCCGCAGGCGGTTCATGGCGACCGACAGGCGGTGAATGCGGGCGCGCACCGTCCTGCGCTGGCGTCTGGAGACGGCTCGGCTGCGCCCGGAGCCCTGCTTGAACTCGACCACCTCGTAGATCAGCCTCAAGTCGTCGGTGTCGTGGAGGATGACCTGGTTGGCGCCATACTGGCTGAAGACGGCCCGCCAGAAGGCGACCCGGGGTTCGAATCCCCGGGAGGGAAACCGGTCCGAGATCTGGGTGAGTGAGAAGGTCGGGGATTGGGCCTGGGCCAGGGAGGAAGGGATGACGAGCAAAAGCCCTGTCAGCACCCAAAGCCAAGTCAATCGGTGCATAGCGCTAATAGAGTACAACCGAACGGGTCCGAATTCCAATGACTCTTTTCGATCGTGTGAAGAATCTCCGCGGCAAGAGCCGCCCCGGTCGTTTTCAACGGGAGCGTACTCTTGAGAAGAGTTCAGGCGATTCAGCGCTCGGCGCAACCGGTTGAGGCGCGATGCCGCTACCGCCCGAGGCGTTTTGTCCTTCAGATCGCTCCTCCAGGTCTGTCATAATAGGCGCCGGTCCGGCGGCCTGCCGCTGTTTCGACTTTCCCAACGGACTCAAGCCATGGATCGGGACCCAGAGTCAACCTCCCGCAGAACCTTCTATCAGCGGATGATCTACGGCGTGAGCAGCCTGATCGCGGCTGCTCTGACGGTTCCGGCCGTGGGCTACCTGTTTCCCTCTCGAAGGAAGGGAAGCGCCCACAAGGGCTGGACCGACGCCGGCGACGTATCGGCTCTCCCCCTGAATGAACCCCGCGAACTCGCTTTCCAGCGCAAACGGGTCGACGGTTGGAAGACCTCCAGCGAAAGGGCCACCGCCTGGGTGGTCAGGACCGATCAGGAACTGATCGCCTTTTCTCCCCGATGCACCCACCTGGGATGCGGCTACCACTGGGAAACCGACAGCGATCGGTTTGTCTGCCCCTGCCACACCTCCGGCTTTTCCGTGACGGGAGAGGTGCTGGAAGGCCCCGCCCCTCGACCCCTGGACCGTTTCGAAACTCGAACGGAAGGGAACCGCCTCTGGCTCGGTCGGGTTCGGACCATCCCGGAGAACGGCGGCCAATGAGGGACCTGATTCGAAGAATCCTGGATTGGGTGGACCATCGCACCGGGTTCGAGACGGCCGTCAAGAACTTTCTCTTCGACGACATCCCCGCTTCCAGCGGCTGGCACCAGGTCTTCGGCAGCGTTGCCCTCTTCCTCTTCTTCGTCCAGGCCTTTACCGGCGTTCTGCTGGCCTTCAACTACGCTCCCCAGCCCGGGGATGCCTACCACAGTCTCCAGTACATCGTGACCCAGATTACAGGCGGGCGCCTGATCCGGGGGCTTCACCACTGGGGGGCCAGCCTCATGGTGGTGGTGGTGGGGCTCCACATGATCCAGGTGGCCTTGTGGGGAGCCTACAAGAAGCCGCGGGAGGCGACCTGGATTCTGGGAGTGCTGCTGCTGTTGCTGGTGCTGGCCTTCGGGTTGACCGGCTACCTGCTTCCCTGGGACAACCGGGCCTACTGGGCCACCGTGGTGACCATCCAGATCGCTGGCCTGGCGCCGCTGCTCGGGGAGTACGTGCTGGAGTTTCTGGGCGGCGCCGAGGGCGTGGGCGTTTCCACCTTCACCCGCTTTTACACCCTGCATGTCCTCATGCTGCCGGCCCTGACCGTGCTCCTGATGGTGCTCCACATCCACCTGGTGCGAAAGCACGGGGTCACTCCCTCTCCCCGGGCGATCGGGCTGCCCAAGAAGAAATTCTATCCCGGGCAGGCTTTCAAGGACCTGATGGCCTTTTTCGCCGTCTTCGTCCTCCTGTTCGTGCTGGCGGCTACGGTGGACGTGCCCCTGGAGGGCCTGGCGGACCCCAGTGACAGCACCTATGTCCCCCGGCCGGAGTGGTATTTCCTCTTTCTCTTTCAGATGCTCAAGTTCTTCGAAGGCCGCTGGGAAGTGGTCGGGGCAGTGATCCTGCCCACGCTGGCCGTGCTGGCCTTGCTGGCCGTTCCCTTTCTGGATCGCGCCAAGGTCAAGCGCATCCAGCAGCGGACGCTGGCCTTCGCCGTGGTGGGGCTGGTACTGGCCGGTTGGCTGGCGCTGACGGTGGCGGCGGTCCTGACCACCCCCGAGCAGGTGGCATCCGCTCGGGGGACCAGTCCGGCTGCCGCGGACTGGCGGCTCCTGACGCCGGTCGAGCTGGCCGGCCGGGCCTATTTCCAGCAGGAGAAGTGCGCCGAATGCCACAACCTGGCCGAGGGCGAGCCCAAGATGGGACCCACGCTGGCCACGGCTTCCCATCGAAAGTCGGCCGAATGGCTCACGGAGCACTTCAGGAATCCTTCCGCAGTGGCTCCGGGCAGCTCCATGCCGGCCATGACCCTATCCGACGACGAGTTGACCTGCCTGATCGCCTTTGTGCTGAAGCTGACTCCGACAAACGCCGCCGCTCTGGCGGCCGTGCCCGACGACGCCATGCGGGCCGGTGTGATCTACCACGACAGCCAATGCGGCGCTTGCCACGTCGTCAACGGAAGCGGAGAGGAGAGCGGGCCCCCTCTCAACGGCGTGGGCCAACGCCGCACGGCCCAATGGCTGGAGGACCACTTCCGCGACCCCCAGAAGTTCGACCCCCAGAGCGTCATGCCGCCCTATGACTTCCCCCCCGAAGACATGAAGGCCATGGTGGACTACATGCAGGCTCTGCCGCCGGACCCGCGGCAATTCGGCGATTAGCCACGCCCTCGCCCTGCCACACGGATCATTCGAGGAAAGACGCCCGATCGCCGAGCCCGCATCTCTCACCCGGCCGCTGGAGGCAGGGCAAAAGCCCGAGGATTGGTGGCGGCAAGAGCGAGGCTTTCAGGGTATACTGTTCAAGGTTGGTTTCGCCGGCGCCGATCAGCCTTGGCCGTCCCCGGCGTGGCCGCACCTTTCTCCCTCTTTGGATTGAATCGTTTCCACGGGTTGGGTAAGCAGAATCACCCCATCCGGAAAGGGAGAAAGTTGATGCCGACCTTGTCTGAACCTGAAACCAACGCAATCCATCGGGTCCTGATCGACAGCGGCGCGGACCCCAAGCTGATCCATCCGGCCATCGAGGAGATGCGCAGCTTGAGTGGGCAGAACGTCATCACCGCCATCGGAGCCCAGATCACCGAGCTCCGGTCTGAGATGCAGACTCAATTCACCGAGCTCAGGACGGAGATGAACGCCCTGAAGAAATTCACCTGGACGCTCGTCAGCCTACTGGCCGTTCCCATGCTTGGCCTGCTTTACAAGATTCTCACGTCGTGACCCGAATCGATTTTCGACGAGGAAAAACAGGGCGAGGCTGTTGAATCACCGGAATAGCCTTTTTCCGCATCCGACCGCCCGAGAGCCCGACGCCGGCACGGTCAGTCGTACGACAGGGCCAGTTCCGGCGTGGTGGGCACCGCCTGGCAGGTGAGTAGGGCGCCGGCGGCGATCTCGTCGTCGTCGAGCGCCATGCGGGCGCGCATGTGCACGGCGCCCGCAGTGAGCCGCGCCCGGCAGGAGCCGCAAACACCCGACTGGCAGGAGAACGGCGGGGCTGCGCCGCCCGCGCGCACGGCCTCGAGCAGCGTCTGGCCGGCAGCGACAGGCACGGCCCGCCTCCTTCCTTCGAACAGGACTGTCGCCACCGCCGCCACACCCGCGACCGACAGGTCCCGCACCGCGCCGGCTCCCCCGTAGCTTTCCATGCGTATCCTGTCGGCCGGCACGTCGAGGTTCCGCAACGCCTCGCGGACCCCCGCGTTCATGCCGCCGGGACCGCAGACGTAGTAGCGCGTCTCCTGCGCCTCGGGCGGATGCTCGGCAATGAAGGCCTCCACCGCCGCGGCGTCGATGCGTCCCCGCCGCCAGCAGTCCACTTCCGGCCGGACTGCCGGCTTCGACAGGACGTGCCGCACGGTCAGGCGCTTGGCTCCGCCGCCCTGGATGCGCGCAAGCGGCTCGCGGAAGATGATCGACGCCCCGTTGGCGTTGCCGTAGGCCAGGTGCGCGGCCGAGTGCGGCTCCTCCGCAAGCAGCGCCCGAATCATGGCGTAGATCGGCGTGATGCCGCTCCCGGCCGCGAAGAAGTAATGGGTGCGGCGCAGGCGCGGGTCAGGGTCCAGGCAGAAACCGCCGAAGGGCGGCGTGACCTCGACCCGGTCGCCGGCCGCCAGGTGGTCGTTGATGTGGTTCGAGACGAGCCCCTCCGGCACCCGCTTGACCGTGATGCGCAAGGCTGTGCCCGCCAGCGGAGCTTCGGAGATCGAGTAGGTGCGCCGCGCTTCCTGGCCGTCGATGGTGAACCGCAGCGTGAGGTGCTGCCCCGGCCGCCATCGGAAGGCATCGGCGAGCGCCGGCGGGAGATCGAAGCGGAGGCTGGCCGCACTGGCCGTCTCTGCCTCGACGTCGGCTACGCGAAGCGCGAAAAACTGCCGGCTCATGCGCCGCCCTCCACCCAGTCCCGCACCAGCGCCTGGTGCTCGCGGACGCCTGCCTCGCCTCGGCGGGACGACGGTCCATGCTCGAAATAGGGGCTTCTAAGCGATCTCTGCTGCTGCTCGCAGGCGTAGACGTCCTCGGCCATGAAGTCTCCCGACGCCAGCGGATCCTTGGCCGGGTCGCCGGCGAACTTGCCCCGGATGCGCGAGGCCCAGTACCCCGCCGACCGCGTCGCCTGCCAGGCGAGCGCCCAGGCGGAAACGTTCGCCACCTTCGTCCGGGTCACGACCCGCGTCAGCGCCGGGGCGAGCGGGGTGACGTGGAACACCGACCACGAATTCTCGTTCCCCGCCAGGCCAATGCCGGGGAACAGCATCGGCACCCAGGCGCCCATGCGGTCGCGCGGGACGTGGTCAATCAGCGGCAGCGCGGCGTTTTGCTCGATGCCCTCCAGGTAGTCGGCCGCCACCGGCTCCCAGAACGCGAAGTGCGGTCCGACGAATCCGGATTCGATCTTCGAGTGGTCGTACATCGCCAGCGTGCCGGCGTGCAGGTGCGCGAGGTGGTAGCCGTCGATGTAGTTCTCGACGACGATCTTCCAGTTGGCCGCGATCTCCGTGCTGGTGCGCCCCTCGACATACTCGACCAGCTCGTCGACCCGGTGCGGCCCCAGGAGCGGCTCGACCTCGCCGAACCAGTCCATGATCGAGCCGGCGGCGGCGTTGTCGGGGTGGACCCACAGCATGCCGCGCCACCGATCCACGGCGGCCGGCTTCAACCCGAGGCAGGAGGTGTCGAGATCGGGAAACTCGGTCTCGCGGTTGGGGACCGAGATCAGGCGTCCCTCCAGGTCGTAGGTCCAGTCGTGGTAGGGGCAGGTGATCGCCTTCTGGGCCTTGCCGACCGCGCGCAGCAACTGGGTGCCGCGGTGGCGGCAGAGGTTGTGGAACGCCCGCAGGCGCCGGTCCCGCCCCATCACCACGACGAGGTTGTTCAGACCCGCCTGGACGGTGACGTACTGTCCCGGTTCGGCCACGTCGTCGGCCAGCCCCGCAAAGGCCCAGGTCTGCGAGAAGATCCGCGCCTGCTCGCGGTCGAACCAGGCCTGCGACGTGTAGGCCTCCACCGGCAGCACCGGCATGGTCCGCGTCCCGCTCATGGCGAAGATGATACAACAGGGTCGGCGAGCATCTCCACGACCTGCTCGAAAACCTCCCCCACTTCGATGTCTTCGACCGGGACCTTCCGCACCACCCGGCTGCGGTCGCCCAAGGGCCGGTAGTGCAGGGGGTCGCTCAGGCTGAACAGACCCAGGGTGGGAACGCCCAGGGCGGGGCCGAAGTGCATGGGACCGGAGTCGTTGCTCACCAGCAGTTGGCAGCGGCCGATCACCGCAGCCAGGTCCTTGAGTCCGAGCTGGCCGGCCAGGGCGCAGCGGGCGGTTTTCAGGGAGGATGCGGCCTGCCTGAGAAGGGCCTCCTCCCCGGGCCCGCAGAGCAGGACGAAACCCAGGTCGAGCCGGTCGGCCAGCTTGTCGGCCAGGGCGGCAAAGCGCGGCGCCGGCCACATCTTGTCGGCCGCGCTGGCGCCCAGGTTCATGGCGATCAGGCGCGGGCATCCATCCATCCCCTTTTCCCGCAAGAAGCGTTCCGCCCTGGCGCGGCTCCCGTCGGGAACCTCCAGCCGAATGTCCCGGGCACCCAGGCCCACCCCCAGGGCTTCCACCAGGGAATCGAACCGGTCGGCCACGTGCAGGTTCTGGTCTTCCGGCACCGGGTCCAGGCTGAAGCAGAAGGGCAGGTAGGAGGGCTCGTTCCTCCTGAGGCCGATCCGCCAGGGAGCCCGGCTGTACCAGGCCAGCAGGTTGGTTTCCCGAAAACCGTGGAAGTCGATCACCAGGTCGTAGCGGGCCCTGCGCAGCTCATGGGCCGACCGGAGTGCGCTGAGCGCTCCCGACCACCAGGGGCTGTCGCGCATGCCGATGCGGTCGGACGCCATCACCCGATCCACGGCGGAGCACATCTCCAGCACAGCAGCGTAGCGTTGATCCGCCAGGGCGGAGATGTGGGCCGCGGGGAACCGCCGGCGCAGGGCCCGCAAGGCGGGAATCAGGAGGACCAGGTCTCCCAGTCGGCCGTAGCGAATGACCAGGATCCTGGAAATTTCGGGGAGAGCGGCCATGGAAGTGGGAATCCGGTTCCCGACGGGCTCCCTGCCCGCCGGGTTTCGAGACTGCCGGCGAAGATTGTAGGAAAGCCCCGCCTCCGCCTTGGGGTGCGGATCATACGAGAGTGAAACAAGAGAAGTTCATGGCCTGTCGAGAACAAGATTATTGAACATCGATGCACAGGATGCACAGGATAAAGAGGAGGTGAAGTTCCTGCAAGGGAAGCCGGCTTGGGTGATGATCCGGCCCGGGCTCGTGGATGCCCAGGATTAAAAGCTAGCCGTTTCCCGAAAAATCCTGTGCATCCTGTATATCCATGTCAATCATTCATTCAAATGTTCCCCAGGATTACAGGACACCAGATTCCTGAGACCAAATCCTGTAAATCCTGTGCATCGATGTTAATCATCCATTTCGTGGCTGTGCGTGCCGTTGAAGCAGACCCGTCTCGCTTCGTGTCTCTTCGTGGAGCACTCTTTTTTCGTTTGTTTCAGGAAAGCCCCCCGGCTCAGTCAAAGCAGGGAGGACTCACGACAAATTGGGCCTTCGGGGTGGGCCGCCGGCCCGACCGGGAACCACCGGGCAACCACAAGGGTCGCCCCTGCACGGGGAGGAATGGGCGCGGGATGGCGCGACAGGGAAAGCAGTTGCTTTGTTCGAACCGCTTGATTATGCTTTTTAGCCCTGCTCAAGGTCCTTTTCAGTCTTTGTCTTGCGCGTGCAGGAGTCCAGCCATGCCCCGGGCGCCCTTACCTGGATTGTCTCGAAGGAACTTCCTTTCGGCCGCGCCGCTGACGGCCGCCGGAGGAATGGCCGCCGCTGTTCCCTCCCGAAAGAGGCCCCGCATTGCCGCGGTGGTCAGCGAATACCGGCGCTACTCTCACGCCCAGCACATCGTGGATCGATTCCTGTGGGGCTACGGCTGGGGCAACCGCCACCATCGCCCGCCCATGGACGTGGTCTCGGTCTACGTGGATCAAACTCCCGAAAACACCCTCATCCACGACCGCCTGCGGCGATTCCCGAAGATGAAGAAATACCCCACCATTGCCGAGGCCCTGACTCAGGGGGGGAGCCGCTTGGCCGTGGACGGCGTGCTGCTGATCGGCGAGCACGGCAAGTATCCCAAGAACGAGAAGGGACAGACCCTCTACCCCCGCTACGAGTGGTTCAAGGAAATCACCCGGGTCTTCCGCGACAGCGGGAGGAGCGTCCCCGTGTTCAACGACAAGCACCTTTCCTGGAAGTGGGAATGGGCCAAGGAGATGGTGGACATCTCCAGGGAGTTGGACTTTGCCTTCCTGGCCGGCTCCTCGGTGCCGGTGACGCCCCGGCTGCCTTCCATCGACATGCCCCTGGGAGTGGAGATCGAGGAGGCGCTCTGCCTGGCCGTGGGAGGGATGGACGGATATGACATCCACGCCCTGGAAGGGCTGCAGTGCATGGTCGAGCGCCGGCGCGGGGGCGAAACGGGGGCGGCCTCCATCCACGGCCTCAAGGGAGACCCCGTCTATGAGGCCATGAATGCCGGATCCTGGCAGGCGGGCGGGTGGGACCCGGAACTGTTCCAGGCCTGCCTCTGCCGCAGCCACAGCCTGACTCCCAGCCGCGATGGGTTCAACCACGTCCTGCCCGGCCTGGAGGAGGTCCCGAGGCTGATCTCCGAGCGCACGCCGGTCGCCTATCGCTTCGAATATCTGGACGGCCTCAAAGGCACCATCCTGCTGATGGAAGGGCTGGTGATGGACTTCACCTTCGCCGCCCGCCTCAAGGGGGGAGAGGTGATCTCCACCCAGATGTTTCTGCCGCCCCGCGAGGTCTGCAACTTCTTCAATCCGCAGTGTCACCACGTGGAGCAGATGTTCCTGACGGGGAAGGCCGGCTACCCGGTGGAACGCACCCTGCTGACCACCGGCCTGACCGCCGCCGGCGTCGACTCCGTCTGGCAGGGGCAGAAGCGCCTGGAGACACCCCATCTGGACATCCGCTACCAACCGACTCGAGAGTCCACTTTCTGGAGGAGCTGATGCTCAGCAGACGGACCTTCCTGGAGATCGCCGCGGCCTCCGGCCTGGCGGCCCATCTGGGCTGCGCCGGAGGGCCGTCCGCCAAAAAAAGAAAGAAACTGGCCATCATCGCCTCCATCTGGAGATACCTCTCCCATGCGCAGCATTTCGGGGACCGCTTCCTGGTGGGATACCCCCGCAAGGGCCGCTGGCACCACCCCGAGATGGACGTGGTCTCCCTCTACGTCGACCAGAAGCCCGAGGGCGATCAAAGCCGGGCCCGGGCCGACGAGTTCGGCTTTCAGGTCTACCCCACAATCCAGGAGGCCTTGAGGTGCGGCGGGGACAAGCTGGCGGTGGACGCCGTACTGCTGATCATCGAGCACGGGGACTATCCCCGCAACGCCAAGGGGCAGGTGCTCTATCCGCGCTATGAGATGTTCCAGCAGGTGGTGGAGGTCTTCGAGCAGGACGGGCGCGCCGTTCCGGTGTTCAACGATAAGCACCTCTCCTACGACACGGCCAAGGCCAAGAAGATGGTGGCCGATTCCAAGCGGCTCGGCTTCCCCCTGCTGGCGGGATCGTCCCTGCCGGTGACCTGGAGAATCCCGGCCATCGAGTTTCCCCTCGACTGCGTCATCGAGGAAGCCCTGATGGTGGGCGTCGGCTCCTCCGACGCCAGCGACTACCACGCTCTGGAGGCCATGCAGTGCATGGTGGAGCGGCGCCGGGGAGGAGAATCCGGCGTCAAGTCGGTGCAACTGATCCAGGGCGAAGCCGTCTGGAAGGCCGGCGAGGAGGGCCGCTGGTCCAGGAGGCTGCTGGAGGCGGCGCTGGCGCGTTCCAACAAGCTGCTGGGAGACACCCTGATCGATGCCCGGCCCCAGGACCTGGCCAACAACGGACAGTTGCCCAAGATCGTCAAGGAACCGGCGGCCTACTTCATCGAGCATGCCGACGGCCTGCAGTCCACCCTGCTCATGCTGAACGGCGGCGTCCAGGACCGGACCTTTGCCGCCAGGCTGCAGGGGGAGCCGGAACCCCAGTCCCTGCTGTTTCAACTGCCGCCAATACCCAACGTCACCTATTCCGCCTGCCTGGCGGAAAAGATCGAGGAGATGATCGAGACGGGCCAGGCTCCCTTTCCGGCGGAGCGGACCCTGATCGTCAGCGGCATCCTGGACCACTGCCTGGAATCCAAGGTCCAGGGCAACCGCAAACTGGAGACTCCCGAACTGCAGATCAGCTACCGCCCGCCCGCAGGCTCTCATTTCTGCAGGGCCTGATTCTGCCGGCAGGGACAGGTCTCCGGGGCGGAGTTTCAGGCCGGACAGGAAGAGGAGCCTTTTGCAAAATTCGGTAGCGGGACGTTTACCGAGAATGGCCACAAAAGGCACAAAAACACAAAAAGAACCATCGGACCGGCAAGACTCGAGTTCAAGAAACTCGTTTTGTGACTTTTGTGCCTTTTGTGGTGTATGCCGGAGCCGGTAGGCCGCCTCAATGTCATTCCCAATTGGGAATTTTACAAAAGCTTCAGAGGAGATTGAATATGGAGCACACCCGCCGCACCTTTCTGGGCGCCGGGGCGCTGGGAGCGGCTGCTCTCGGAAATGCGCTGGCCACCCCTGCACCCGCCTCTGGCGCGAGACCGGCCTCCCGTCCGGGTGGCGCCGGACGCCCCAAGCCCCCCGCTTACCGAATCATCTACAACTGGGACGGGGCCCCCCACGACTACTCGGAATTCCCCCAGTCCCAGGAACAGTTCCTGGACAAGGTCTATGCCCCCATGAAGGACACCCAGGTCGGGGCCCACTTCTGGTGCCTGGGCACCCATGAGGCCAAGTGGGCGTCCCAGGTCATGGAGATGGTGGGTGACACCGTGGACCGGAAGTATGACAGCGTCCGGTCCATGCGCCACAGCGAAGGGGTGCGGGCCATGCTGGAGCGGGGCGAGAACCCCTACCAGGCGGTGGTGGACCGGGGCCACGAGCTGGGGATGCAGGTCTATGCTTCCATCCGGATGAACGACAACCACTTCCGGGGCATGCAGGTCTCCGAGATGGCGGATACGAAGATGCGGGGACTGACCCAGTTGCGGCGCGACCACCCGGAGTGGTGCCTGGGCCCGCGCCAGGCCCCCAAGTGGTTCGCGGCCTCCTGGAACTTCGCCATCCCCGAGGTGCGGGAGCACCGGCTGCGCCACGTGACCGAGGTCTGCCGCCTGGCCGACTGGGACGGCGTCGAGCTGGACTGGCAGCGGCACGCTTTCCACCTTCCCCTGGACGACGCCTACCGGCTGCGCTACACCCTCACCGACCTGCAGCGGGCGCTGCGCCGCATGACCGAGCAGATAGGGCGGGAGCGGGGCAGACCCTTTCACCTGGCGGTCCGGGTGGCCACCACCCTGGAGTCCTGCGGGCGGATCGGCTACGACCTGCCGGTCTGGGTCAAGGAGGGGCTTTGCGATCTGATGATCGCCGGGGGAGGAGCCGGCACCGACTACGGCGTGGAGGTGGAGGCCTTCCAGGACTTGCTCGAGGATTCGGGGATTCCCTTTTACCCCGGGTTCGACTCCGGCTTCTGGGGCCCCCATAAGAGCCTGCTGCCCCGCCGGCAGTGGAATACCGCCATGGTGCGGGCGGCGGCCAACGCCTATTGGGAACGGGGAGCCGACGGCATGTACGTCTTCAACTGGCATGCCAACGAGAAGACCCGGCGGCCCCTGCTCACCACCATCGGAGCCCCCGAAACCCTGAAGCGGACCGACAAGGTGTACGCCACCCTCCATCGATACGTCGGCGGCTGGCCCTTCAGCGAACCCAAGGAGGGAGCCTGGGCCGGAGCCGACTTCCACGACCGCATCTACGGAGAGACTCCCGTCAAGCTCTATCCCACCCTGACCGAGGAGGGCCCCGGCTTTCATGTGGGGGTCTACGACGACACCCGGGAGGAGGCCCGGGCCGGGAGTCTGGACAAGATCGAGCTACAGCTCGAGCTCAAGAACCATTCGGTGAACGACCGCGTCGAGGTGAGGCTGGATGGAAACGTCCTTCCCAAGCCCGAGGTGCGAAACGTGGCCGCCGAAGACCCGGACAATCCCTCCGACGTGGACGAGGACAGTTGGCTGGTGTGGGGCCTGTCGCCGGATCAGGCCGGCCGGGGCGTCCACCACGTCCAGGTGCGCCTGCTGAAGCGCGATCCTCGCATCCGGCCGCCTCTGACGGTGCAGAGCGTCGAGATCCACGTCAGCTACCGGCGTGCTTGAACAGGTCCATTCCGAGTCCTCCTTCCCGTTCCGGGGAAGCAGGGGGCGTCCCGAAAATTTCAGTTTGAGTGTTGCTTCGATTCCGACCAAAGAAGGAGTTTCCACTATGAAGCGGGTACACCGAGATTCACCATTGTTGGTTCTGCTGGTCTGCGGGGTGCTGATCTCCGGCCTTGCCGGCTGCACCGCCGGAAACGGGTGGCGGGCCCTCAACCAGAAGGTCATCGAGGAGCACAACGTCAAGGGACGGGAGCGGGACATCCCCCATACCCAGGTCACCCCCAGCCTGGAGGCGGGCAAGACCGTCCCTTCGTCCGAGCTGCCGGTGATCCAAATCGCCGAGGGCGTCCAGGCCAGCGTAGCCTGGGGCGAGGGAGTCCTGATGGAGCGCCTCAGCATGGAGGCGGGCAGCAGCTATCCCGAGCAGGCGCTGGCTGAAGAGGTGATCACGCTGGTGGAAGAGGGCTCCGCGACCTGCACGGTCGGCGAGGAGACCTTCGAGTTGGCCAAGGACAGCCTGCTCTACCTGACGCCCGGCAGCAAGCGTTCCCTCAAGGCGGGCGAAAAGGGACTCAAGGCCATCGAGGTTTTCTCTCCGGTTCGGCTGGATCACTTGAGCCTGGCCGGAAAAGCGCACTCCGAGAACACCCGGGTGTCCTTCCCCGACCAGGGCGTGACTCCGTCCATCGAGCCCAACAAGGTCTACAACCTCAACGAGATCCAGTGGACGGGCCTGACCCCGCCGGTCAAGGACAAGACCTACAAGCGCAGCGCGGCCCTCTCGCGGCTGATCTGGGGGAAGAACGTCATGCTGAGCTGGATTCGCATGGACCCCAACTCCAATTTCCCGCTCCACATCCATCCCGAGGATCAGTTGATGGTCACCCTGCGGGGTTCGCTGGAGCAGGGCATCCTGGATGCCCGCCATCCCATTGACGGCAAGGAGCAGCACACGCACCTGCTGCCGGGCGGGATGGTCCACTCGGGCCACATGGGAGAGCACGGAGCCGATGCCCTGGACGTCTTCTGGCCGGTCCGCCCCGACTACATTGCCTACGCGGAAAAGCAGAACGCTCTCTACAAGGAAGTCATCGACCCGGGGACCAAGCCCGTCAAGCTGGCCGAGGGATTCGTCTTCACCGAAGGCCCCACCTGGTTGAAGGGCAATCTCTATTTCTCCGACATGCACTTCCGCGCCGACTGGTCGGCCGACGTCAGCAAGAGCCGAACCATCCGCATGTCGCCTGACGGCAAGTGGAAGGCGATCGCCAGCGGGATGCAGACCAATGGAACCATCGCCTCCAGGCGCGGGCACCTGCTGGTCTGCGACATGTTCGGCCATCGAGTCATCGAGATGAGTCGCCACAACGGCAGGATCCTGAAGACGGTGCTCTCCAAGGTCGGCGGCACCCGCATCGACGGTCCCAACGATATCGTGATGGATCTGAAGGGCGGCATCTACGTCACCGATCCCCAGTTCATCCCGGACGCCAAGAAGATGCCGGGGACCCAGGTCTACTACCGCGACCCCAGGGGCAGGAGCAAGGTGGTGATCCCGGCGGGCGAATACGCCTTCCCCAACGGGGTGGAGATCTCTCCCGATGGCAAGACCTTCTACGTCAACAACACCTGGCAGCAGCCCGGCGAAAACTTCGTCTGGGCCTACGACGTCCAGGAGGACGGCTCGCTCGCCAACAAGCGCAAGTTCGCTGTGCTGAACCTGGGACCGGACGTGCTGGATGCCGAGGAAGTGAAGGACCGCTTCAACTCCCAGGCCGACGGCATGGCGGTGGACATGGACGGCCGCATTTACGTGGCCACCCTCTCGGGGGCGCAGATCTTCGACGCCGACGGCAACTACGTGGGAACCATCTGGTGCCCGCAGTTTCCCGTCAGCCTGACCTTCGGCGGCGAGAACTACGACGTGCTCTACATGGTGGGGCAGTCCTCGGTCTGGTCCATCCAGACCAAGGTGAAGGGGTTCCGGTATCCGGAGGGAATGAACTGAGTGGTTAGTGGTCAGTGGCTAGTGGTTAGTTTGTTTGATCGATGCGTTTAGCGTCCTGATGGTCTCGGAGCAGACCTTCAATGGGTGCAACCAGGTCACCAGGCGCTTGCATGTCTCCAAATCGTTTCATTAACCACCACTGAACACTGACCACTGATCACTACCACAGAGGATCTCGATCTCATGCAAAACCGAATGAAGGCCTTGCTGCGCCAGGGCAAGGCGGTCTTTTCCTGCACCATCCGAACCCCGCATCCCAACCTGGCCGAGATCGGTGGTCTGGCCGGGTACGAGTGCATCATGCTGGATGCCGAGCATGGAACCATCAGCAGCGACACCCTGGATGCCATGATCCTGGCCGTGCGGGCCACCGGGGCCACTCCCATCGTAAGGGTGCCCGGCGTGGAGCGGACCCTGGTCAAGCAGGCCCTGGACCACGGGGCCGACGGCATCCTCTTTCCCCACATCACCAGCGTCGAGGACGCCCGGGCGGCGGTCTCGCTCTGCAAGTACCCCCCGCAGGGAAGGCGCGGCGCCGGCCCCGGACGCCCCATCGGCTACGGGCTGGAGGACGCCCGCGCCTACCTGGACCAGGCCAACGACGAGGTCCTGGTGGCGCTCATGCTGGAGGAGCCGTCTGCCGTGGAGCAACTGGAGGCCATTGGCTCCGTTCCCGGCATCGATATCTTCAACATGGGTCCCTGGGACCTGTCCACCGCCTATGGGCACCCCATCGAGACCCGCCATCCTCGGGTGCTGCAGGCCCTGGACAAGGCCCTGGAGGTCGGCAGGCGTCACGGCATCCACGTGGGTGTCTCGCCCGAGAGCGAAGAGCACGTCAAGCAGCTCTACGACCAGGGCGCCCGCTTCTTCGAGTCGGTCAACCTGGAGGGCTTCGTGGCGGAGCGCCTGGTCGACTATCGCCGGGCCTGCCAGCCGTAGTTGGGGGTGGTGGCGGTAGGGGGCCTGCACCTTTGAGGAGCGGAACCCGTTTTGCGTGGTTTTGGGGAGGCAGTGCGTTTTGGGACGGTGCTTCCTTTTCGCCGCATTCTCGGCGGCGGTAGGTAGACGTGACGTCGGGCGGCGTTTCTTTGGAAAAGCAGTGCGTTTCCGAACGGGTGCTTTCTAATCGCCGCGTTCGCGGCTGGGTTGGTGCAGGACCCATACGACCCCAGGCTTCCGCCTGGGGCTACCCTGAGTCGCTGCTTCGCAGCTCTATAAGGATGGCTTGTAGGGGGCGTTTCGGCGGGTTACCGACTCCAACCGCTGCTTCGCAGCTCTCCCATAACCCACGACACTGCGGCGGGACAGGATTTTTTAATGGAATATCCCCGTAGGCCAGCTCGGCGCGCCTGCATTATTGCTGCCGCGTCGCGAGCCTGGTGCTGCTTCCGCGAATTCGCTGAACAGAGACCGTGGGGAATCCGGGGGCGGGCCGGGGGGTGGCCCGGGGCGAGGCATTGGAATTCTCGCCGAACGGGGATTCGGTGGTGGCGGGCTGGGTTGCCGGTGCTGCTGGCGGCGGCCTTCTGCCTGAGCCCGGCGAGGGCTTTGACCGTTCCGGCGGTCGAGGAGGCATCGACCCGGGAGCGGTCCCTTCGCTGCTCCATTGTGCTGGGTCGCGAAGCGCCCGATCTGGAGGTCTTCGCCGCCCATGAGCTGGTCCGCTACCTGAGAGAGCTCTACGGCATCCGGTCGGAGCTGGTCCGGGACCTGGGGACCGGTTCGGGACTCGGCATCCTCCTGGGCAGTCCCCAGACCAATCCCGCGTTTCAATCCATCTTGGCCCATCACGCCTGGCCGGAGGTCAGCGACCAGGGCATGGTCCTGAAGCGGGTGAGGGCCGGAGACCGGGAGCTGCTCATCCTGGGGGGAGGCAGTCCGGCGGCGACCCTGTGGGCGGTCTACGAGCTGGTGGAGCGCTCGGGCGTCCGCTTCCTGCTGGAGAAAGACGTATTCCCCGAAGTGGCGGAGCCGTTCCCGCCCCGCCGGCTGGATCTGGTGCGGGAGCCCCGCTTCCGCTTTCGTTCCTACCGCGCCATCAACAACCTGGCCACCTCTCTGATCTTTTACGGGATGAAGGACTACCGCCACCTGGTCGATCAGTTGGCCAAGATGAAGTTCAACGTCCTCTATGCGCAGATCTACCCGCACCAGCCCTTCGTCCACTACCAGATGCGGGACCAACCCAAGACCACCGGCGTGCTCCACTATGGTTGGAGGGTCCCGATACATGCAGAGACCATCGGCCGCGAGCTGTTCGAGGGGCGAAGCCAACTGGTGAACCCGGAACTGGCCGGCGCCGCCACCTACCGGGACCGGGTGCGAGCCGCTCAGGGACTGCTGCGCGAGCTGTTCGCCTACGCCAGGCGCCGGGGCATGCAGACCGGGCTGAATTTCAGGATCAACCAGTTCACCAACGAGTTCAACTGGAAGCTGCCCCAGTGGTCGGACCGGAAGTACATCCCCGAGGAGGCCATGAAAGGCGCGCGCAACGCCCGCCTGGGAATCTCGGAGTACGCCGTCGATCCGCAGGCGTTTCCCTACATGACGCCTGACAACCCCGCCGTCATGGAGCTGAACAAGACCATCATCCAGGCTCACGTCAACACCTATCCGGAAGCGGACTTCTACGGTTTGACCCAGCCGGAGCTGCCGGGAGGCGGAGAGGCGTACCGGGAGATGTGGGAGCGCCTGGACCGCAAGTACCGGTTGGAGCCGGAGTTCAGCCTGGAACGGATGCTGGAGTCGGCCCGAACCAACACCCTGCCGGTGGGCGTGCGCAGGGGGGACCGGCCGGTGGAAGAGCTCAAGGGAGCCCTGGCCAACGCCGACACGCTCGACAAGCTGCTCAACGAGGGCGGGATCCTTAAAGAGACGGCCAATCCCGAGGCCACGGTGGTGGTGAGCACCTTCAGCGACGAATTCTATCCGGTCATGCCCAGGATCTTCCCGGGCCGGGTGATGTTGATGGTCCCCATGGATTACCTGACCTCGCTGGCTGCCGAGCGCACCGAAATGCTGGCCTTTGCCGAGAACAGTCCCATGAAGGTGGCGATTCTGGCGACGCTGGCCGACGACAACATCGGCATCCTCCCCCAGTTGCCCACCCAGCCCCTCCACCGCATCTTCCAGGCCATGGAGCGCTACAACGTTTCCGGCTACTTCGGACGGCAGTTCCTGGTCACCAAGCTGGAGGCGGGGACCGCCTACATGGCTCAGGCCTCCTGGTCCTCCGGGGTCACCCCCGAATCGGTCTATCGGGACCAGGTCCGGCAGGTGTGCGGGGAAGCGGCCGTCTCCGACATGCTGGAGGTCTACCGCGTCCTGGAAGAGGCCACTCTCACCGGAGACCGGGTGGCCATGGGGTTCCTCTTCCCGGTCACCACCATGATGCGCAAACACTGGCATTCCGATTCGGGCCCCAACCCGGGATGGGAGGAGTTGCGGTCGCACTACCTCCAGGCGGCCCCGCTGCTGGAATCGGCGCTGGAGAAGAGCCGCCCCCAGGGCAAGAGCTACCTGCGGCAGCTCCTGGGACAGTTGCATTTCGGCGCCGACTACATCGCCGCCGTGCAGGAAGTGCGCCGGGCCCGGCTGTCTTACCTGCGATCCAGGAAAGCGCTGGCCGGCAAGGACGCCCCGGCTTACGAAAAGGCCATGAACGAGACCAACGGCCGCCTGGAGAAGGCGCTGGCTCTGCTGAAGTCGGCCATCCGGCACTGGGCCGGGGCGGTCCGGGACCCCTCCGACCTGGGAGCCCTGGGCGCCCTCAACCATTTTTGCTACGACTACCTCAAAGGGGTGGCCCTGGACGTCACCCTGGAGTCGGGCACCTGGAGCATTCGGTTTTAGGAAGGAGGACCTCTTGCAGACCGTCAGAGTGGCCGCAGTTCAAATGAACGGAGTTCTGGGTCAGGCCGAGCGGAACCTGGCCGAGGTGGAGCGCTGGGCCCGCAAGGCCGCCGAGCAGGGCGTGGAGATGGCCTTGTTTCCGGAGCTGGCCATCCACGGCCACTGGATGGCGGAGGAGTGCTGGTCGGCTGCCGAGCCGGTACCGGGAGGTCCCAGCCTGCGCCGCCTGGAGCAGATCGCCCGCGAGTTCGGCATGGTGCTGGCGGTGGGCATGTCGGAAAAGGAGAGGGACTTGGTCTACAACTGCCAGGTCCTGGTCGGCCCCGACGGCTACCTGGGCAAGTCCCGCAAGGTCCACATGTCGGAGGACGAGGGCCTGATGTACGTGGGGGGCGCCGCCCTGCCGGTGCATGACGTGGGGAAGTGCAAGGTGGGCGTCATCGTCTGCTACGACGCCATGTACCCCGAGGTCGCCCGCGTCCTGACCCTCAAGGGGGCTGAAGTGCTGCTGATGGCGAGCGCCGGCCGCAGCGGCCCCTGGACCGAAGACACCGAGGAGGCCGTCGCCCGCCGGACCAGGGACCAGCTCAGTCTCTACCGCTTCCGCGCCGTCGAGAACGGAGTCTTCGCCGTGATCACCAACCAGGCCGGGGCGGCGGGGACGGTGGAGTTCTATCGCCCCGAGTATCGGCGTCAGCCCTACCACGCCGGCGGATCGCTGATCTTCGCTCCGGACGGCGAGCTGCTGGCCGAGTCCCGAACCCGCAAGATCGAACCCGACATGGCCGTGGCCGACCTGACGGCCGAATCCTTCGCCAAGGCCCGCGCCAATACCAACTTCACCCTGCGCAAGCGCCGCCCCGATCTCTACCAGGAACTGCTGAGACCGATCACCCGGGATTGAGGGGCGGGCGGATGATGGCGTTTCCCGGACTGAGCCGGAGTCCGGGAAAGGGGGATGGCGGTCAGCTCAGGGTTTCGACAAGCGCCGCGTCCACGATTCTTCGGTCCTGGGTCAACAGTGTCGCTCCCAGAACGCGGGCGGTGGCCACGATAATCCGGTCTGCCGGGTCACGGTGGAAGGAGTCCGGAAGCGCGGCCACCTCCGTCGCAATTGCCGGAGAGATGCCCTGGGTCCTGACCCGTGGAGGTGCTACCGCTTTACTCAGCCAATCTCTCAGTGGCAGCGCCAGTCCGATTCGACCGAGACTGTGCAACATGGCCACTTCCCAGAGGGAAATGTCCGACACCAGCAATGGCGATTTCTCGCTGGCGCGGTCGAGAGCCTCTCGTTGTCCGGACGAAAGTCGGCCGGAATCGTTGAGCCACCAAAGCAGCACGTGTGTGTCGAGCAGTAATCTCATGGCCGCAGGCTTTCCCATTCCTCTTCAGGAAACACCGGACCGACGACGTCACCGATCTCACGGACCGTTCCGGCCAGTTCCAACTGAGGGTATTTGGAAAGACTTCCACTTGCGGGAAAGAGCTCGGCAACAGGCCGCCCACGCTTCAGGATGACCACGGGCTCGCCGGTTGCCTGAACGCGGTCGAGGATCGCCAGGCAGCGGGCCTTGAAATCGGAGGCATTGATGGTTTCCATGTGACTAGTCTATGTGACTGGTCACTATTTTCCAAGAGAATTCTGCTGTGCTTCCATTCCGTCCTTCACACCTCTTTGCGAAATTCTCCCTGTCCGTGCCTGGATCTTTTGGGCGCGCGGCATGGAGGTGGGTCCCTCAGGGTGACCAGGTAAACTCCTTGTGCGAGATTTTCTTGGGAGCGATGACGCCGCGCCGGCAAACAGCCGTTGGCGCAAGCCGATGGAATCTCCCATCTCGCGGGGATCGAGCATCGCCGAAATCGCTTTCCTGGCGCGGTGTTTCGTCGATTCGCCTCAGCCCGCCCACGCGACGTTTCAGGCGTCCCTGTGGGAGTCTTTTTTTTCTTTTATTTTTTTCTATTCAAAACGGTGAAGCCTTGATATATATGTCTCATTCACGCTGCGCAACATTTACTTGAAGACCCTTGGTGGCGGCTTGTTTCCATTGCTGATGGGGCTTGTCTTCATTGCGGGAAGTCTGTGGTGCGCGGTGACCTATACTTGTGACTACGAGGGGAGAAGAAAATGCTAACTAGGATTCTCGTCGCTGTAGTGGCAGTCGTGGCAATTGTGAAAGCCTTTGCCCCGGACTTGCAGGATCAAGGTGCTCTTGGGATCATTCTGGTCATCGCGGGTGTGGTGTATGCCGCCACGGCCCTCGACGCCGAGGATGCCACGGGCTTCCTGGTGCTGGCCGTTGCGGCTGCGACTGCAGCCGGGTCGGACGTGCTGGGCGCCATCCCAGGAATTGGCGGTCACCTGGACACCATCGTCGGCAAGATCAGCATGGCGCTGAACGCTGCCGTCGCCACCGTTGTGGTGCTGTGGACGGTCAACCGCATCAAGGGCTGACCCTCATACTCGTAGGATACTGCTCGCCGGACCGGCGGCCGTCGACCGCCGGTCCGGCGGCATTTTTTTCTGGCAGGGACGCAAGGCCGGTCGGGGTCCTGCCCGATTGGCATGCAAGCATGGACCGGCCAGGGCCGGGAGGTCGAACCCCGGCCTGCCCGCGGCCCACGCCGGAATCCCCTCCTTGAAGTCTTTCAGTACGGAAGCCTGCGTCCCGGGAACAAGGTCAGGACGGCCATCCACAGTCCCACCAGGGCCAGTCCCACCATCTCCCGGATTTCCTCCACCTCCAGGTTCGCCATCTCGAAGGCGGCGAGCAACTCCCAGGCCGGCAGCGCGCCGGACACCCTCGCGGCCAGCATCCCGGCCCAGCCCAGCGACCCCAGGGCCAGCACCAGGGGCATGATGCGGGGCACCCTTCCCAGAGCAGCCAGGCAGCAGCACAGGGCGGCCAGGCCGTAGAGTCCGGCCCAGCGCCAGGGGTCGGGGTCGTTGTACTGGACGGCCAGGCAGAAGAGATACACCAACGCCATGGCCAGGTTCGGCCAACGGAGGGGATGGACGGGAGGCCTCATGGCGGATGGGGGGGCGAGCCCGCCCTCAGGGCCGGTTGGCGGCGACCTCGGCTTGAGTGGGCAGGCTGGAGATCCACTCCCGGATCAGCTCCACCGCCTCCCGGTCGACCCGGTTGGAGGCGATGTGCGGCATGCGGCCCAGACCCAGCTTGGCCATGCGGTAGAGGAGCAGGGATCGTTCCGGGTCTCCCGCGGCCAGCAGGCGGCCGCCGGCGATGCCGAAATCTCCGTGCCCGGGAGTCACGCCCAAGGTCCTGGTCTCTTTCAGGGAGATGGTGGCGTGCAGTAGAAAATCGGCGTTGCCGCCTCCCCACTTCTGGTGGCAGTGGGCGCAATTGGAGTGCAGGTAGGCCCGGGCCCGCTCGTCCAGAGAACGGCTCCGGTCGAGGTGGTCGTAGATTCTGGGAAGCTCCGCCGGCGACTTGGGCAGCGGCTCGGTGAACACCCCCAACCGGTGCAGCACCTCCAACTGGTTGGCCGTGGTCCATCCGTAGTCGTGCTCCTTGTTCATCTGCAGGGTGTTCAAGCCCAGCACGTACTTGGCGGGAACGGTGTGGCAGAGGGTGCATTCGGCGCGGCTGGGGAACCGCCAGACCTGCTCCCGCGTTCCGCCGGGGGCCTCCGGGTCGGCAATGGCATAGGTTCGATCCAGACCCCGCGTCCCGACCAGGGTGGCGTCGGTCTGGTCCTCGTTCCAGACGTAGGAGTATCCCTTCCAGTACTGGTCTCCCACTTCCTCGGTTCCCCCCAGGGCCTCCTGGTGGAGCAGGCGGGTCTCCACCCGGTGGAGGCTGTCCGGGTTTCCCGGCTCCAGCTCCAGGGAGAAGGTCTTGACGATCACCGTGCCGTCGGGGAAACGCCAGCCCAGAGGGGCGCCGGGCGCGGGTTGCGGGTACTCCACCGTGTCGAATTCCACCTGGGAGTCCCCGGGGAGGGCGATCCAGCGCTCCTTGAGGGCGGCGTCGGACCAGAGCTCCGAGTTCACCGAGTAGGGAATCAGGCCGGGGGCGGGCTTGTGCTCCCGCACCGAGGAGAAGAGCCCCGTCTGGCTGAGGCGAAGGGGAAACTGATTGGGCTGGTGCACCGCCGGAGAGCGGACCAGCCGATGGATCCGGCCGCCGATGAAGTCCATCACGTAGAGCGCGCCCTGGTGGGTCTGTCCGAAGTCGATGATGCGGAAGGAGGTGTCGACCAACTCCCGGTGGTCGCTGACCTGGTCTCCCTCATGGCGGAACCCCCAGATACGTCCGGTGTCGTAGTCCCCGTAGACATAGGTCCCGGCGATTTCCGGCAGCCGCTCGCCGCGATAGACGAAGCCTCCGGTGATGGAGCGGAAATCGGCGTGGCCGTGCTCGACCACCGGCTTCAGAATGGGCGACGGCCCCAGGCGGCGCTCGGGCCGGAAGGGGTGGCTGCCCTCCTGGACGCTCCAGCCGTAGTTGCCTCCCGGCTGGATCAGGTAGATCATCTCCCACAGGTCCTGGCCCACTTCTCCGGCCCAGAGATTTCCGGTGTGGCGGTCGAAGTTCATCTTCCAGACCTGGCGCAGGCCGTAAGCCCAGATCTCCGGGCGGGCGCCTTTCCGCCCCACGAAGGGGTTGTCCTTGGGAATTCCGTATTTCTTGCCCGGATCGGGGCGGTCCACGTCGATCCTCAAAATGGAGGCCAGCAGGTCGGAGACATCCTGTCCCGTGTCGCGCTCGTCGGCGATGCCGCTGCCGTCCCCCGTGGCGATGTAGAGATAACCGTCGGGCCCGAACCTGAGACAGCCCCCGTTGTGTCCGCCGGAAGGCCATTCGAAGATGATGGTTTCGGAGGCGGGGTCGGCCTGGTAGGGGTTGTCGGGCCGAACCTGGAAGCGGGAAATCCGCGTGCCCTTGGGAAGGGTCTTGATCGGGTCCAGCACGTAGGTGACGTAGAAGTAGCCGTTCTCCTGAAACTTCGGGTGGAACGCCAACCCGTAGGTGGTCTTCTCGAGGTCGATCAACAGCGCCGCCTCGGTGGTCTCCCGGTCCACTTCAAAAGAAAAAATCTTCCCGAAACGCTCCACCACGAACAGGCGATCGCTGCCGGGAGCGATGGTCAGCTCCAGCGGCTGCTCGAACCTCAGGTGGGGGAAGGCCAGCTCGGTGCGGAAGGGGTTGGGAGGATCGGGAGACCCCTTGACCCGGGAGGTGGTCCACAGGGTTCGTTCGAGAGTGGCGTAGGAGTCTCGAAACCCGTTTTCCTTCCCGGACCCTTCCTCGGCGGCAGCCGGGGTTGCACCACCGGCAGCCGCCCAAAGCATTGCGGCAAGCACGACTGTTCCACGCATGGGACCCTCGATTTCAGATTCGACTGTCTTTCCCTGATCCGGCGCCGATTCCATTGGACGAATCGGGGAGATTCTAACCCGTCGATCGGAGCGGGGCAAGGAGGCCGCGGTGGGGAGCGGGCATTGCAGGTGGCTCTTCCTGCCGTAGGGGCAGCCCTTGTGGTTGCCCGGTTGTTCGCGTTTGGCCGGTCATTTGCGGATCGAGCGTCCGCAATGGGCGCCCACAAGGGGCGCCCCTACTCGGCAAATCCCAGGTCGAAGCGGGTAAAGGTCAGGAAGGCGTAGCCGCCGCGTTCCCAGATGACTCCGATGCTCCGGTCAGCCAGCAGGGTGATGTCGGAGTAGGCTGCCTTCTCTTCCGAAATGACCCGTTCGTTGGTAAAGGTCCGGCCTTCGTCGTAGCTGACCCGCAGCACCAGCGTCTGCCGGCCGGGGCCCTTGGGTCCGGTCCAGAGGATCCGGTTGCGGTCGTCGCCCGCCGACGCCAGGGAGTAACGCTCGATGGCGGAGGCGATCGGCGGCACGACCTGCCCGGTCCTGGGGGCAGACCAGGTCTGGCCGCCGTCGCTGCTGAGGAAGATCCACCGGGTCGGACCCTTATCCTGGCGGGCGTCCATCAGCAGGTTGCCGTCGGCCAACTCGACCAGTTGGTTCTCGCTGGAGGCAGAGGAGGCCAACCGGCCCCGAGTCCAGGTCTCGCCGTGGTCGTCGCTGTAGATGGTGAACGCCGTCCAGGAGGTGGGAGTGGACCGGTCGTCGCCGTCGCCCTTTCCGGTCGTCCGGGAAACCGGAACGATCAGGCGCCCCGCGCCGTTTTGAATGGCGCCCCCCGGACCGAAGAAAGAGCTACCCCAGTGCTCGACGTCCCGGGCGATTCCGGTAAGGTCTCTGGGCTCCGACCAGGTGAGTCCGTTGTCCTGGCTGTAGCGCGCCCAGGCCTGGGAGTCGTCGGTCCCGACCCTGGCGCTGGCGCTGCTGCGGTCGGGCCGAGTCCGGTTGTGGAACAGCCACACCCGGTTGGTGGTCCGGTCCAGCAGGGTCACCGGGTTGCAGGAGGCCCAGCGCTCCCCGGGGTCGTCCAGCACCCTCATCTCAGACCAGGTCTTGCCGCTGTCCGTGCTGCGCTTGTAGACCAGGTCGATGTCGTTGCCGTGGGTGCCGGGATCGTGCCGGTTGTACTTGCGAGCTTCGGTAAAGACCATCAGCGATCCGTCGGGGGCGGTTTCCACGGCCGGGATGCGGTAGGTGTGGTAGCCGTCCTGGCCCGAGGTGAATACGTCCACGTGGCTGATCTCCTGCTTGGCCGCGCATCCCGCCAGAAGGAACCCGAGAGACAGCAGCAGCGCTGCCCGGTAGTTGTTCATGGTGACCTGTCCTCCTTGGTGGCCTCGTCACTGGCATCCCGCCATCCAACGAAGCCCGATCCTGTCGTATTGGCTTGATTTCCGGAAAGGATACACCGTTTCGCCCCCGTTTGGCGAAGGTCTGCAGGTTGACCTGAACCCACTCCGGCGCCGGGTGAAGAAGAATTTGATTCACATCGATGCACAGGATGCACAGGATTTTTTTCTGGAGACGGCCCCCCGGGAGCGCGGGCGTCCCGCCCGCATGCACTCCCGTTGCGTATCGCTCCGTTTCCCTGCGATACGGCGCCCGGCCACCCTGCCGGCAGGAACGGCATGGGCTCGGCCAACTTAGAGTCCTGGGGCCGTTGCCGGTCGAGCCGGGTCGAGGAATTGGTTGAGGCCTTGCCAGTGTTGTGCGGGCGGGACGCCCGCGCTCCCGGGGGGGCCTTCACCCCGTACCGTCTGGGCCATTCGTGGCGGGCTTTCATCAACGACCAACCGTCAAACCTCGCGGGCTGGCATATAATTGCAGCCTGCAATCAGGGACGTCCCAGGAAAGACAGGGATCCTGAACACTGCCCGCAGGAAAGGAAACCCCATGAGCATGGAAAACCGGTCCCTCGGCTCAATCATCAACCGGCGAGACTTTGTGAAATCGAGCGCCGCCGCCGGCCTTGGCCTGGCGGCCGGTCAACGGGCTCTGGCCCGCGAACCCTCCATGGAAACGGTCCGGGTGGGATTCGTGGGCGTGGGCGGGATGGGGACCGGGCATATCCGGAACCTGGTCCGCATCCAGGGCGCGGCCGTCACCGCCGTCTGCGACATCCGGGAAGAGCACGCCCGGCGGGCCGCCGCCCTGGTGCAGGAGGCCGGGCAGCCGGCCCCCAGGCTCTATACCGGGGGAGAGCGTGATTTCGAGCGTCTGTGCGCCGAGGAAGACCTGGACCTGGTCTACACGGCCACGCCCTGGCGCTGGCATGTCCCGGTCTGCGTGGCCGCCATGAAGAACGGCAAGCATGCCGCCACCGAAGTGCCGGCGGCAGTCACGCTGGAGGAGTGCTGGGAGTTGGTGGAGACTTCGGAGAGCACCGGCAGGCATTGCGTCATGATGGAGAACTGCTGCTACGACCGGGCGGAGCTGATGATTCTGAACATGGTTCGCCAGGGACTGCTGGGAGAGCTGCTCCACGCCGAGTGCGGCTACCTGCACGACCTGCGCGACATCAAGTTCAGCAACGAGGGGGAGGGGCTGTGGCGGCTGGCCCATTCGGTGAGGCGCAACGGAGACCTCTATCCGACTCACGGGCTGGGGCCGGTGGCCCAGTGCATGAACATCAACCGGGGCAACCAGTTTGCCCGCCTGGTTTCCATGAGCAGCCCCTCGCGGGGACTCAACCTGTTTGCGGAAAGGAAGTTCGGCCCGGAGAGCCCGGAAGCCCGAAAACGGTATGCGCTCGGGGACGTGGTCACCACCCTGATCCGGACCACCGCCGGACAGACCATAGTGGTCAAGCACGACACCGATTCCCCCCGGCCCTACAGCCGGGACGTCAACGTGCAGGGGACCCGAGGTCTGGTCCGCAAGTATCCCGAGGAGAAGATCCACATCGAGGGCCGCTCACCGGAGCACCAGTGGGAGCCGCTTTCCAACTACGGCTCGGAGTTCGAGCACCCCTTGTGGAAGGCCATGCAAGAACAGTCCAGGGGCGCCGGCCACGGAGGCATGGACTACATCGAGGACTACCGCCTGATCCAGTGCCTGCGCTGGGGCACCCCCCTCGACATGGACGTCTACGACGCCGCGGCCTTGAGCGCCGTATCCCCCCTCAGCGAGCGCTCCATCGCCAGCCGCAACCAACCGGTCCACTTCCCCGATTTCACCCGCGGTGGGTGGAAGACGAGACAGCCCTTGGGCATCGTCACGGCTTGAGTTCATCGAGCGTCATGATTTCCGCAACCGTCGTTCAATCAAGTCCACGAAATCAGGCTTGATCTCTATGCCAACCCACCGCCGCCCGAGTTGACGCGCCGCCAGAAGCGTTGTGCCTGAACCCGCGTAAGGGTCGAGTACGATGCTGTCATCGCGGCTTGTAATGGCTACACAGCATCGAGCAAGCGAAAGAGGCATCATCGCCGGATGATCGTCTGATTTCCCATTCACCCGCTTTACCGGCTCAGTGGGAATTTCCCAAACGGTTCGCAGCCGACGGTTGCGTGGCCCTTTGACGACTTCATGGTCGTAATAATCCCGCAATGACCAGTAAGGCGGGGACGTGACAACCGTTTGCACGGAACTGTCAGGGAGAAGCTTCAGGGCTTCCGTGGCATCGCCACAGATCACCATTGGGCGAGCAATGGCCTCGAATGGCATTCTGTTCAGGCTTTCGACTCGAATATGGGGCTCTTGCGATTCGCTGCCGGTGTGCGGACAGGGCTGTACGGATCGCTCGAAAAGCGGGATCTGGACAGGCTCAGATGATGTCACCTGTAGGGTCTTGTCGTTCACATGCCATCCTTACCTGGAAGGGTCGAAGTCTTGACGATTGGCGCTTGCATTCCTGTTGTATTACTCTTCATTATCTCAAGGTCGGCCATGATAGTCATGACATAGTTTGTGATGAATCGCTACCGTGAGGGCTACCGTCTGATGATGGGGAATAAGTTATCCTTTTTCCCTTACTGTTGCCACAGAGAGCATTCCATGCTTGTCAAGTTGACATCCAAGAACCGGTTGACCTTGCCCAAAGCCGTGGTCGCCGATTTCCAGGGCTCCGAGTATTTCAATGTAACCAAGGAGAATGGCCGCATCGTGCTGACGCCCGTACGCCTGAACCGGGCCGATGCAGTGCGCGCCAAGTTGGTTGAACTCGGCCTGTCCGAGACCGATGTGGCCGAGGCGGTGGCGTGGGCTCGTCGGGCGCTTTGACCGGGCTACATCCGCTCGAGACGCCAGAAGACCCCGGTGACGGTTGCCGTGCCGGCGGCGATGCTCCCGTGGAGGTAGGGGGTCAGGAACCGGTCGCGGGACAGTTCCAGGGTGGGGGCTGTGAAGGAGTGGCCGGGAGGCTTGGGGACCAGTTCGAAGCGGGTGGATTGGTTCATATGGGACGTGCCCGAGGGGGACCCGTCCGCCCAGGTCTTTCCTCCATCCAGGCTGATCCGGGCGAAAAGTGCGCCGAAATGCGGGCCCTGGTTGCCGGCCTGGTGGGTCACTACCACCACGTTGCTCCCGGTCCAAAGAATGGTTCCCCGGTGTTCGTAGTAGCCGGTGAGGCTGCCGGGCACCTCCCGGAAGGTGCGGCCTCGGTCGTGGGATTCCAGCAGGAGGCCGTTCTTGTAGATGGAAGGCTCGGGGGAAGAGACGTCGTCAGGACATCCTGTTTTCTCCAGCGTGGCCTTCCGATCCTCTCCGGCCAGCAGCGGCCGCTGAATGCGGGTCATGGCCAGCAGATGGTCCGGGTCGAAGGGGTCGGCCGCCAGGCCGACTTCACAGACGAACGGATGCATCAGCGTCGGGTCTCCCCAGCTTGCCCCGCCGTCGGTGCTGCGAATCAGGAACAGGCCTCCGATATCCGCATCGGGCCGGACCAGGCCGTCCATCAGGAGGTCGGGGTCCTGGTAGTACCAGGGCAGATAGCGGGCGCCCACGCCCAGCATCAGGGCGCCGTCGGGACTTTCCAGGAAGGTGTTGTAGTCGTCTCCCACCCAGTCGTAGGGCCGCTTTGAAGACGGGGCCAGAGCGGCGCCGTCCACCCGGGCGGTCGTCCAACTCCGGCCCAAGTCGGCCGAATGGGAAACCGATACCGCATCCTCTGCCTTCGGACCGGCCAGCCACAGCCGGCCGTCCCGGGTGACTCCCAGGGCGAAGGCGTTCTCCGCCTCGATCGCCTCCCAGGTCCGGCCGTTGTCGGTGCTTCGGACCAGCCCTCGGGTCTGGGTGTTGACAAGGATCGACCCGTCGGGGTGCCGCACGATTCCCAGCATCCCCCGCCCCTGGCCGCTTCCGGGAGGAACGATCTCCACCTCCCCCTCGATCTCGACCCGGACCCGACTGTCCTCGAACCCGGTGCTGCAGCCGGCGCCGACGGCAGCCAGGGTTGCGATCAGCCCAAGAATGACCCCGAACTTCACGGATACAGGAACTAGCCCAAAAATGAAGTTAAACCACCGATGAACGCGTAAAGGCACAAGCACTGATGGCCCTCCTTCAACAAAAAATGGCGCGAAATTGCTTCTGCACTCCTGTCCCGTGAATCTCGATTCCCGGATTATTGAACATCGATGCACAGGATGCACAGGATAATCAGGACGCGACCCAACTGCACAAGACGCTACGACCGGGGATTATCGCGAGCGGATTGGCGAGTGTCCGGGAACACAAGTCAGTCGTCTCCGGAAAAATCCTGTGCATCCTGTGCATCGATGTGAATCAAAAATCTACCAGTGCTTGACTATCAACCGGTTTCCCGCCACCCGGCTCAGGGGGGTTGTTTCAAATCAGGCGTGCCATCCAGGTCTCATCCCCGGGTGTCTTCGGCAGGGCCGAACCGAAACGAATAGAGTTGGGCCTGCTGCAAAGTGAACTTCAGTTGAATGACCTGTCCCTGCAGGTGCCCCAGGTCTTCCCTTCCGTTCCAGCGAACCACCCGCCGGGTTTGATCGAAGCGCTCCATGAGGCAGTCGGCCTTGCCGTACCCCTTGAGGGGGAGGCCGTCGCTGCCGAGGATCTCCACCTGGACCCGTCCTCGGGGGGCGGCGGCGTTGATGGTCAGGCGTTCCCCTTCGAAAGTGAAGGGCCTGGTGGTGAGGCTTCCCTCGTCCGTTCCGGCCTGGAGCGAGACGAAACCGTCCAGCCTGAGCTTGGCCAGGCCGATGCCGTTGGTTACGCGGGACACACCGGGCGGAAGTTGGTGGTTGTGGTCCACCCCGAAGCCGGTGTAGTAGATCCAGATCTCGTCTCCCACCGGCAGCGGCGCCTGCAGGGGATAGATGCTGCCCCAGTCGAAGTCTCCCGGGCTTTGGGAGAGCGGCAGGAACACCCGGCGGTCGCCGGCCCGCAGCCAGTGCCTGCCGTCCCGGCTGTAGGTGAGCTGCACCGCTCCCCGGCAGTACTCGGGGTCGTCGCTGAAGACCGTCATCAGGCCCAGGCGCAGCCCGTCGTAGGCCAGCACCTCCATGTTGTAGAACTGGTCCCGGTTGAGGGGGTCTTCGCCGTCCGCTCCCAGGATGGGGCGGTAGTCGGTCCAGTGAACGAAATCCCGGCTGAGCGCCTGGCCCACCCGACGCAGGCTGTGGTTGCGGGGATGGCGCTCGCGCCGGGGGTCCCAGAGGCGCCGCCAGGTTTCGACGGCCTCCGGGTCGGTGGCCAGGCGGGGCCGCACCTCGGCGATGCGCCCGGTGCGATCCCGCACGATGGCCACGTACCGGCCGAGGCTCTCGTCCCAGTAGGGCGCCATGTGGCTGTCGTGGCCGGGTGAAACGAACAGCACCGGACGCCCCTGGTTGTAGGGCTTCCAGTTCAAGCCGTCGGCGGAGTAAGAGGCGTGGACCTTGTAGCCCTGCCACATGTGCAGCATCTTGTAGCGCCGGTCCGGATCGGGGTCCCTCTCATCCAGGAAGACCCCGCTGGCCACCCCGCTGTGGGGCATGACGATGTTGTTGCGCTTGCTGCCGCCAAATTCCACCATTCCCAGCAACGGTTTTTGCCAATGCACCCCGTCCCGGCTGGTGGCGTAGCAGAGACGGGACAGCTCGTCCCCTCCCTCTCCGGGGTGGAGGCCGTACCAGATCTTGAACAGGCCCTCCCGCCGGTCGTAGAGGACGCTGGAAAATCCGATGAACATGCCGGCGTCCCAGGCGTCGCTCTCCTCGGGGATGCGGGAGAGCAGGGGGTTGCCGGAGACCTTTTCAGGCTGATGCAGCACGCGGGAAAGTCTGGACATCGACCGGGTGAGGGTGTCGTCGAGGAAGAGTTGCCGCCGGCTTCCCAGGTTCAGGGCGTCGCCGGGGGAGGTTCCGGGCGCTGGGGCACAGGCTGGAAAGGAACCGACGGCCACAAGGAGCAGGGCCGCGCCGAGGATCCACGGCTGCTTGAGCGTCACGGGGTCACCCGTTTCCCTGTCCGGGGCCTTTTCGCCGCCGGCCCCTGAGGCTCCTGACCGAGAAGAGGATGAGGGTGGTCGAGAGCAGCAGGCCGATTGCAATCCCCGAGAGCAGGCCGTTGCCGAGCAGGAGATCGCTCCAGAGCTCCCCGTTGTGCAGGCCGACCAGCCATTCCTTGGTCTCTTCGGAGTACCAGCCCTCACTTCCGCTATGGGGGCGGAAGTAGAGAATCATCCCGGTGAGCGCCGTCAGGCAGAAATGGACCGCCGTGAAGCGGTAGAACCAGATTTTCATCCCAGTAGACCGGTTCAGCTCGACGGCAGGCTGAGCAACTCCTCGGGGACACCCAGGTCGATCCCGTTCTCCGGGGCCGGCAGTCGCAACGCCCACAATACGGCCTGGACCGCCAGCCGGCGGTAGGGCTCCAGCCGCCAGTTCCGGTGGAAATGCAAGCCGCTGAAGCCGAAGGAGCGCCCCCCGTCGCCGCGTTCCCAGGCCCAGGCCACCGTCTCCCGTTGTTCCTCGATGTCCGCCTGCACCAGGGGGAAGATGCTCGAGGTGGGCTGCACGAACTTGAGGCGGTAGTAGAACTCGTCGTGGACGGTAAAGTCGGTCATGCCGCGGGTGACCGGGTGGTTGGGCGCCGGAATCCTGGCCGTCACCTCCAGGGTATCGTGCTTGCGATCGGGGCCGCCGTGGCAGCCGCCGAACAGCTTGACGAAATTGGCGATGTTGCCGGCTTCCACCGTGCCCATTCCCCAATGAAGCACCACCAGGGCTCCTCCCTTGCGGGCGAATCGCTGCATGGCCGCCAAGCGGTCGGCGTCGTTGCTCAGCCACTTGGCTCCCTGAGAAACGAAGAGAACCAGCCCGTCGGCCGAATCCAGCAGGGAGGGACCCTCGCTCCAGGGCTCGTCGGCCGAGACCACCTCCGCCTCCAGGCCCGGAAACTGCCTCAGGCAGTGATTCAGGATGCGCACGCCCGGCAGAAACTCGTGGGTCCCGGGGGGATGGCCGTCCGGCCCCTGGCCGATCAGCAGCAGGCGCGTCTTGCCGGAATCGGCCGGTTCCTCGGGGCCGCAACCCGCAGCCGCCACCAACAACAAGGCCGCCAGCAGGCAGAGGTGAAGTCTTGCATGACCCATGAACGCGATCCTCGATGAAACGGGAAACGTTGTGCCCGCGCCGGACCCACGGAGAGCGGAAGGGCGCCCTGCCGGCCGAACCCTGGGCGGGCTTCAGAAGTTGTAGTCGTCGATATTGCCGCTGTCGAAAATGAGCGGCGGCCCCAGCAGGACTTCCCCGTCCCGCACCTCCACTCCCTTGAGCCTGCCGAAGTCGTAGCGCCCCGGAGGCAGGGGGCCCTGCTTGAGCCGGTGGGCCACCCGAAGGGTCAGATAGCCCAGGTCGACCGGATCCCAGAGGCAGAACTCGCGGACGGTGCCGTCCTTGACATATTCCCGCATCTCCTCGGGCATGCCCAGCCCGGTCACCTCGATCCGACCGATCTTGTTGGCGTCGCGCACGGCCTTGGCCACGGCCGGAAAGGAGACGGAAGTGATGCCCCAGATGCCTTTCAGATCCGGGTAGGCGCTGAGGGCTTCGGCCGTCTGCTCCTGGCACTTCTGCTGGTCCTCCCCGGGGGTCAGGTGCTGGAGCAGACGCATTTCAGGATATTTCTCCCGAATCCGCTCCCGCATGTATGTCATCCAGGTGTTCTGGTTGGAGGCCGTGGGCGTGCCGCTGACGATGAGGTAGTCGCCCGAAAGCGAAGCGCCCTGCGCCTGGACCCCTTCGGCCATGATGTCGACCAGGGTGTGGCCGATGGCCCGATTGGGGGCCTGGTTCACGAAGACGGAGCGCCGCGAGAGCTCGGGATTGGCGTCGGTGTCCCAGGTGAGGACCAGGGCGCCGCTCTCCCCGGCGCTGCGCAGCGTCCGCGAGATGGCTTCGGGGTCGTTGGGAGCCACCGCGATCACGTCGAACCCCTGGGCCATCCACCCGTCGATCATCTTGATCTGGTCCTCGGTGCGGGCGTCGGTGGGGCCGTCGTAGACGAGCTCGACATCCAGTTCCCGGGCGGCTTCCCGGGCGCCCTGCTCGGTCGCTTCGAAATAGCCGATCCCCACCAGCTTGGGGATCATGGCGATCCGCAGGGCCTGGTCTCCTTCAGGCCCGGCGCAGCGGAAGCCCAGGGCCGCCAGCAGGACCACCAGCATCAAGCCCCCAATCCTGCTGCTGCCGCTGCCGCTTCCGTGCTTCATGACTCCCCTCCTTGCCGGTCCTGTCGGGTTCAACTCTCCCTCTGGCTCCGTTGGTTCCAGACGGCAACCAGGATCAGCAGGATGCCGATGGCGATCAGCCGGGACTCGGCGGTCAGCCAGACCAGACGGGAACTGAGAAACTGAAGGCCCACGTCCAGGTGGGAGATGACGGCCAGTCCCAGCAGCGAGCGAAGCACGCTGCCGCGGCCGCCGGTGATCAGGGTGCCTCCCACCACCACGCAGGCAATGACCTGCAGCTCGGTGCCGATGTGGGCGTCCGGGATGGAGGCGTCGTGCCGCATGGCCCCCAGAACGGCCACCGAGGCGGCCACCAGACCGTTGATAGTATACAGAACCCCTTCGACTTTGTTGACGGGAACGGCGGCAAAGCGGGCGGCCTGGCGGTTGTCACCCATGGCGAAGCACCAGCGACCGAAGCGGCTGTGATGCACCAGCAGGACCATGCCCAGGAAGACCAGCCCGGCCAGCCAGAACTGGCTGGGGATTCCCAGCAGCCTTCCCATGTCCAGAAACGACGGCGGAAAGCCGGTGACGCGGTCGCCGCCGGCGACGGTGATGGCCAGCCCACGATAGAGAGCCATGGTGGCCAGGGTGGCCACCAGGGGCGAGAGGCCGGCAACCACCAGCAGGCCGTTCAAACCCCCGGCCAGGGCGCCGGCCAGCAGGGCGCCGGCCGCCGCGGCTTCAATCGACCAGCCCCAGTCCTGCCACAGCACGGCCTGAACCATGCCGGTGAGGGCCACCATGGAGCCCACCGAGAGATCGATGCCGCCGGTGAGAATGATGGCGGTCATGACGAAGGCCAGGGTTCCCACCTCGATCCAGGGAACCCAGACCTCCACCAGCAGAGCCGGCCGCCGGACCTGGGAAAAGACCAGCAGCAGGGCCAGGGCCAGCAGAACCCAGGGAAGCAGGCCGAACACCCGGCGATAGGAGCGCCCGCCCGGCGGGGCCGAGTCCACCCCCGCACTCATCCTCTCGATCCAGCTCATCGTTTCCACCCCCGCCAGGCCAGGTCCAGCAGCAGCGCCGCCAGGATCAGGCTTCCCACCACCAGGTCCGTCTGTTGATCCGAGACTCCCCAGCGCACCAGGGCGCTGTTGACCAGCCGCAGCAGCAGAGCCCCCAGCACCACGCCCAGCACCGTACCCCGGCCGCCGGTGATGCTCACGCCGCCGATGACGGCCACGGCGATGGCGCTCAGCTCCCAGCCGGCTCCCAGGCGGGCCTGCATCTGCTGGCCCATGGAGAGCTGGAGCACTCCGGCCACTCCGGCCAGCAGCCCGCCCAGGCCGAAGGTGACCGGCCACAGGCGCGCCGTGGAGAGACCCAGCAGCCCGGCGGCGCGGGGGGACGAGCCCAGCGCGTAGACCTGCCGGCCGCTGCGGGTGTGGGCCATCCAGAGATAGACCAGCAGGACGACCAGGGCCGCCACCGCCACCGCGCCCCGGAAACCGGTTGCCGGGTCGATGGCCAGCCTGCCGAACTCGGGCGGCAGACCGGTCATGGGCTTCCCCCCCAGCATGGCGATCACCAGTCCGCGGTAGATGGTCAGGGTTCCCAGGGTCACCACGATGGGGTGCAGCCCTCCCACCAGCGCCAGCACCGCATTCAGAACCCCGGCCGCCGTCCCCGCCAGCAGTCCGGCCAGGATGGCAACCGGAATCAGGAGCTCGGGCGAGTAGGGCAGCTTCAGGACCATGGCGGCGGAGGCCGCCGACAGAGCCACCATCGAGCCGATGGAAATGTCGATTCCCCGGCCCACGATGACCGAAGCCGCCGCCAGGCCCAGAATGGCCCAGAGGGAGGCATGGGTCAGCAGGTTCGACAGGCTGAACCCCTCGGTGGAAACCGTCAGCCACAGGCCCAGCCCCGCCACGCAAAGCAGCAGCGCCAGCTCGTTGAAGGAGCGACCCCGGGCGCGGGATGCGGCAGATCGAGTCTCTGCGGCGGACGCTTCCTCCGTACTCTGCCGGGGCAGCGCCAGGGCGGCGACCCGGGCGGGGCCGGTCCGGCGGGGGTCGAATTCCCCGGCGATCTCCCCCTCGCGAAAGACCACCACCCGGTCGGCGTGCTCCATGACCTCCGGCAGCTCCGAAGAGATCAGGAGGATGGCGCAACCCTCCCGGGCCAGGAGGCGCAAATGCCGGTGGATCTCGGCCTTGGCTCCCACGTCCACGCCGCGAGTGGGTTCGTCCAGGATGAGCACCCTGGGTTGGGCCAGCAGCCAGCGCCCCAGCACCACCTTCTGCTGGTTGCCGCCCGAAAGCTGCTGGACGGGCTGTTCGGTGGAACGGTAGCGCACCTCCAGGCGTCCGGCGACCTGGCGGGTCGCCTGCTGCTCCCGGGTCCTGCTGGCCAAGAGGCCGCGGGTCCAGCGCCTCAGGGTCGACAGCACCGCGTTGGAGCGAACGGGCAGACCCAGGCAGAGCCCCTGGCTCAAGCGGTCCTCGGGGACGTAGGCGATGCCGGCGTTGAGGGCCTCCCGTGGCCGGCCGATCTCGCACGGGTTGCCGTCTACCCGGACCAGGCCGCCGGCGGGCCTCAGACCGAACACAGCCCGGGCAAACTCGCTGCGCCCGGCCCCCACCAGGCCATAAATCCCCACGATTTCACCCGATCGAACCTCCAGGTCGATGTGTCGAAAGCGACCCCTCCGGTCGGTGAACCCGCTGGCCTGGAAGCGGACGGGACCCTCCTCGATGGTGGGCGAGTTTGCCTGGCCGGAGGGAGAGGCGCCCAGGGTCGAAGCCGGCCGCCCTACCATGGCCTCGATGGCCTCCTCGGGACCGACGGCCTGCCTGGCCCGGGTCCACACCTCGAGGCCGTCCCGCAGGACGGTAATGCGATCGGCCAGGCGAAAGATCTCTTCCTGGCGATGGGAGATGTAGAGGATGGCTGCGCCGTCCGCCTTCAGGCGGGCGACCTGCTGGAACAGCCAGCGGGCCTCCTCTCCGCTCAAGGCGCTGGTGGGCTCGTCCAGCACCACCACCCTGGCATTCTGCAGAATGGCGGAGGCCACCTGGATCATCTGGCGGTGAGCCACGCTGAGTTGGGAGGCGGGCTGGCGGACGTCGATCCTCTCCCCGATCTGCCGGACCGTCTCGCGGGCCTGGCGGTGCACTCGGCTCCAATCCACCAGTCCGGGGCCGCGCAGCGGCAGCCCGCCGGCCATGGCCATGTTCTCGGCAACCGAGAGGGTGGGGAACAGCTCCGGTTCCTGGTGGACGGTGACGATCCCCTCGGTTCGGGCGGCCACGGGGTTGGGCCAGGCCACCGCACGGCCCTGAAAGAACAACTCCCCCGAGTCGGGAGCCAGGGCGCCGCAGATGATCTTGATCAGGGTGCTCTTGCCGGCGCCGTTCTCACCCACCAGGGCGTGCACCTCTCCCGGATACAGGTCCAGGGAGACGCCCCCGAGAGCCACCACCCCGGGATAGGTGCGCCGGATATTGACGGCCCGCAGGATGGGAGGACTGTTGTTTTCCATTCAGGCTTGGCTTCCAGCCAGGCGACGCTTCAGTCCAACAAGCTCGGGAACAGAGATATCCACCCACAGGAACGACGAACCACGAATGAACACGAATGAACACCAATCAACGGGTTGAAGAAGATCCAAGTGAATTCGTGTCTATTCGTGTTCATTCGTGGTTCGCCGTTATTGACGACTGGGCGTCTGTCCTCAAATGATCCGCACGGGAGGACGCGGTTCCGTCAAGCTCTATTCACTGACCACTGACCACTGACCACTGACCACTGACCACTGACCACTGACCACTGACCACTGCCTCACCGGAACACCTCGCTCATCACCTGTCCCGCGTAGCCGGTCATCTCCAGGTACCCCCGGCCTGAAACCGGATCGGCGCCCCGGGCGCCGGTCACCACCACCGCGCCTTCCCAGTAGGTCACCCCGGTGGATCTCGGGGTGCGCAGCTCCTGGTCGGGTTGGGCGGCGGTCACCGTCAGGGCGAGTCTCCGGCCGGGAAGCTTCAGGCGCCATTGGACCGGATAGCGGGCTCCGCTGTGGGGGGATTGCCAGGTCCTCACCGGTTCCAGGGTGAAGTCGGACCTGCCCAGGGTGCGGGATTGTCCGGAGGCCTCCAGCAGCGTCCCGCCGGAATGGGGATCGAGCCGGCCGTCGGACCGCCGCAGTTGGAACAGCATCAGGTCCTGGCCGCTGTCCAACTGGAGGGCGAACCAGTCCCACCCGATCTGCTCCGGCTCCAGAAACGTGGTGCCGAATTCATGGTCCATCCAGCTCAGTCCGTCGACTTCGAATTCCCGGCCGTCGATCCAGATTTGGCCTCGGGTGGGCATGCGCGTCAGGGAATAGTAGTGGGAGGCGTTCCCCTCCTGAGACCCCTTCCGGCTGAGTCCGGCCTGGCCGTGAAGGAGAGGCTTCCGTCCGGGCTCCAACTCCAGGTCGATCCCGAAGTCCCCGTCCCGGGCCCGGAGCCGATGCCTGCCGTCGCTTCCGAGCCCGGCCTCCCAGGATTGGTTCCACACGCGGTAGGTCTCGCTAGAGGCCCCGGCCCATCCCGGTCCGGCCCGGTTCAGCCGTTCGGCAAAGCGGAAGCCGCCGGTCTCGAGGTCGCTCAGCGCCAGGTGGGCCATGAAGAGGTCTCTCACCGCCCAGCGCGAAGGGTTTTCCGGCCGATTCCGGACGCCCGCCCGAAAGAAGGTGAGCTGGAAGCCGAACCGCCTCGAGCGGCTGTCGGCCAGGTTTCCCGTGTAGTACCACCACTCGATTCGGTACTCGGGATGGGCGGCGTGGTCGCGGGGGAATTGCAGGCGGTAGCCGGGTCCGGCCTGCCGCCAGGTCTGGGCCCAGCCGGCGCCCGCCAGCAGGCAGGGAATCAGGGCCGCCGCCAGCAGGAGCCGCCACCGGCGCCGCGGCGGGATCGGGAGTTTCACCGAGAAATGAGGCTTCTTGCCAGGAGAGCGCCCCGACCAGAGCTGGCCAACGTCCCAGCGGCACGCCATGAACACGATTCCCATTCCTCGATTTTCAGGCTTCCCGGGCCGGCCGCACCCGCCCGGCCCGAAAGGCGGGATAGATGCCCGAGAGGGCCGTGGCCAGCAGGATGAGCAGCGACGACTGCAGCAGGAAGCCCGCGGGCAGATGAAACTGGATGGTCCAGCCGAAGCTCTGGACGTTGATGACGAAGACCAGGATCAGGGAGAGCAAAATCCCCGCCACCACTCCCAGGCCCTGGCTCACCGCGCCCAACAGGGCCGCCTCCATGACCACCATCTTCCGGATCTGCCGCTGCTCCGCTCCGGTCCAGCGCAGCAGGGCCAACTCCGGCTTGCGGTCCAGGATCAGGGTGATCAGGGTGGTCGCCACCCCCAGGATGGCCACGGCCACGGCGATGATCTCCAGAGCATAGGTGATGGTGAAGGTATTGTCGAAAATTCTCAGGACTTCCGTTTTCAGAGAAGCGTTGGTATGCACGAACAGACGAGTTTGGGGCGGGAGTCCCGCGATCATTTGCGACCGCACCCGTTCCGGGTCGAGTCCCTCCTTCAGATAGACCGCCAGGCTGCGGGGAGGCCGATCTCCGTAGTACTTGCGGAAGGTGCGCCGGTCCAGCACCACGAGTCCCTGATCGCTGGAGTAGTCGTAGTAGACGGCGGCGACCCGAAAGGCCCGTCGCCCCTGATCCGTGTTGAGCACCAACCGGTCTCCGACCGCCTTTCCGTGCCTGAGCGCAAAACTTTCCGAAACGACCGCCGCGTCCTCTCCAATGGCCGCTCTCACGGCCGACCGCCCCTGGCGGGGGGCCTTGAAGAGCAGCCCGGACCGGTCCAGGTGCACCTCGAAGTCGCCTGATCCCAGCAAGACCCTGCGGCCCTGGTATTCGATGGTGTCACTGGTGAAGGGGTCGACGGCGGCCACCTGAGGGTTTGCGGATATCAGCCGCACCACTTCGGGAGAGAGGGTCGACTCCGAATAGATGTTGGAACGGGTGGCCGGGGCCACGAAGAGATCGGCTCTCAGCGTCTGCTGGACCCAGTACTGGACTGTTTCCCGGAAGCTGCCGATCATGACGGCGATGGCTGTGAGCATGGCAAGACTCACCGCCAGAGCCGCCACCGAGATCGATATGCGGGGAATGGATCCGCTGAGATTGGCGTTGGCCAACAGGGCCTCCACCCCCGTCCACCGCCTGGTGAGCCGGGAGCCCGCCCGCCCCAGGACATGCAGCACCGCCGGAACCAGGAAGGCCACCGCAAACACGGTGGCCAGGCAGGCCGCGTAGCCGAAGAGGGGAACGCCGTCCACCGAATCCAGGCAGGCGAATCCGACGGCCAGGGCGGACAGGATCGGGGGAAGCCAGCGTTGCCTCCAGCTCAAGCGGAAACGGCTCTCGAGCCGGTCGGCGCCGCGGACCGCTTCGGTCGGAGCCACCCGTGAAGCCTCCAGCGCAGGGACCAGCGCCGCCAGCAGGGCCAGGGGGATGCCCACCCCGAATGCCAGGACCAGGTGTTCCAGACCGAGCGGCGCCGGTTCGGCGGCCGATCGGATGTAGAGCCGGTCCAGTGTGGAACCTGTCAATTTGAGGGCGCCGCGGGCCATCCAGCCTCCCAGCAGCACGCCCAGAGCGCACCCCAGGGCCGCCAGCAGGCCGGCTTCGGCCAGGAACAGCCCCGCCACCTGGCGCCGGGAGCCGCCGACCGCACGCAGGATCCCCACTTCCCGGCGCCGGGTGATGACCGAGAGCGACACGGTGTTGTAGATGAGAAACAGGCCGACCAGCAGGGCGATGTGGGAAAGGGCGGTCAGGTTGAAGTGAAAGGCCTCCAGCATCTTTTCCACCTGGCGCCCGCGGCGGGAGGGACGCTGGACGGTCAATCCCTCGGGCAGCCTGGCGGCGATGGCGGCTTCGGCCTGGCCCACTCCGATGCCCGGCTTCAGGTGCAGGTCGATGCGGTCGATCCGGCCCAGACGACCGAAGAGCCACTGGGCGGCCGCGATGTCCATCAAGGCGAAGGTGCCGTTCAGGGCCCGGGCCGGACCCCGGTCCAGAAGCAGACCGCGCACCGTCAGCACTTCCCGCCGGTCCCCGACGTCCAGATTCAGGTTGGAGCCCGGGTCCAGGCCCTGCCGCCGGGCCAACTTCTGCGTCAGCACAATGGAGCGGGGGTCGCTGAGCAATTGCAGAAACTCTCGCGGTCCGGGATCTTGGTGCTGATTGTCAAACTGCACCAGCCGGTATTCCCGAAAGGTGTCATCCCTGAGAATGTCGACCCCCAGAACTCTGAGCCACTCCCTGTCCCCGGAGGGGAACGCACCCCTGACCTCTCCTTCAATGACGGGACTGATCTGCCCGAACTGCTCCAGCCAATCCAGTTCCAGCAGCCGCTCTTCCCTCAGGCCCCGACCTGATCCGACAATCTCCAGCGAGGTCTTGCCGGCCACCGTTTCCAGGGCGGTCTCGAAGCTCCGGACAGAGCTCTCATTGGCCATCCGAACCGCCAGCACCACGGCGATGCCCAGGGCGACGCCCAACACGGTCGCCAAGGCGCGCAGCTTTTCCTCCCGGAGTCGGCGCAGGATGAATGTTCGGAAGAGGGGCATTAGTGTCCTGTCTTGGAAGAGCGGCGGGGCGGGCAGGGGGCTCATCCCTTTCCATCGTTCGGGTCGGGACCGGAAATGGGTTGCGGAGACTCAATCCTGCCGTCCACCATGTGCAGCACTCGCCGGCCGGCAGCCGCCATCTCGGCAGAGTGGGTGGCCAGCAGCACCGTGACTCCCAGGGACCGGTTCAGCTCCTGCAGGAGCTGCAGCACCTCGGCGCCGTTGGCGGAATCCAGGTTCCCGGTGGGCTCGTCCGCCAGAAGCAGCAGGGGGTCGTGGCATACCGCCCTGGCGATGCCGACCCGCTGCATCTCTCCTCCCGAGAGCTGTTGGGGATAGTGGCCCAGGCGATGGCGCAGGCCCAGGCGCTCGAGCAGGCCCACGGCCTTTTGCCTGGCGACCTCAGGAGACACTCCGTCCAGCATGAGGGGCAGGGCCGTGTTCTCCACGGCGGTGAGGGTGGGCAGCAGATTGAAGGACTGAAAGACGAAGCCGATCCGGCGGCGGCGGATTCGGGTGAGCCGGCCCTCGTCCAGGCTTGCGAGATCGGTGCCGTCCAGCCATAGGCGCCCCCGGGTGGGAAAATCCATGCCGCCGCAAAGATGCAGCAAGGTCGACTTGCCGCACCCGGACGGTCCCGTCAAGGCGACGAACTCTCCCTTTTCCAGGGACAGGTTCACTTCCCTCACGGCAACCACGGGAGCCTCTCCCAGGGTGTAGGTCTTCCCGACTCCCTCGGCGCTGAGTACCGGCACACCGTCCTCCCCGTTTACAAACGGGGCTATGATAGTGCAAATGTCACGGATGCTTCGACGCGAACTGAAATTCTACTGGATCGCCCTGTCGGCGGACTTCGCCTACATGTTGTTCGTCTTCACGGTGACCCGCCTGATGGCCGAGAACCAGGCCGGCCTGATGGCCCTGGGAATGCTGGGGGCGGTCTCCTCTCTTGGCTTCGGCCTGGGGGCTCCGATCGGAGGCTGGGCTTCCGACGTCTGGGGCGGGCGCCGCGTCGTGGCCGCCGGCGCCGCCGCCCAGGCATTGGTCCTGCTGGCATGCATCCAGTGGCATTCCGACCATCAATGGTTCTACCTGTATGCGCCGATTGGAGGCGCCTCGGTCGGGGTGATGCTTCCCCCGGTCATCGCCTGGTTGACCCGGGGAGGACTGGAGCAGCTTGGCCCCAGGCTGCAGGGCCGGCGGCTCTTTCGGTTCTGCCTCTCCTGGAACCTGGGAATGATTGCGGGGCAGGCTGCAGGGGGCTGGCTCTTTCCGTCCGGTCCCACCCTGCCCCTGCTGGTGGGGCTGGCGCTGATGCTGGGGGTGCTGGTTCGGACCGGTTTCCCAATCGCTGCTCCCACTCCCGCCGCCCCGCCACCCTCCGAGGCGGAGGCGGCCGTGGTCCCCGAGTCCGCCCGCACCTTCGTCTACCTGGGCTGGCTGGCCAACGTGGCCAGCGCCATGGGGGTGAGCGTCATCATCCACCTCTTTCCTCACCTGGCCACCGAGCTGGAGATCAGCGCTCCCATCCACGGCCTGATGGTGGCCACCAACCGGTCGGTGGTCATCGTTACCTATTCGCTGATGTTCTGGCTGACCTTCTGGCGTTACCGTTTTTCCTCCGCCCTGCTGGCGCAACTGTGCGCTCTGGCCGGACTGACGCTGCTCACCTACAGTCGAACCGTCTCGTTCCTGACCCTGGGGCTGGTCCTGTTTGCGTTGCTGTCGGGCTACAACTACTTTTCCAGCATCTTCTACAGCACCACCACCTTCGACCGGAAGCGGCAGGGGCTGGTCAGCGGAATGCACGAAGCCAGCCTGGCGGTGGGCTTCGCCGCGGGCTCGATGGGCGGGGGCCTGGTGAGCCTGTGGCTGGGGTCGCGGGCGCCTTACCAGACGGTTGCCGTGGTAGTGCTGGTGACGACAGCCATCCAGTCCTGGGTGCACTGGAAGGGGAGGAGGGGCCACACATCCTGACAAGCACCACCCCCGCCCTGCCGTGCGGATCATACGAGAGTGAAACACCCAATCGTCAATAAAGACGAACCACGAATAAACACGAATAGACACGAATACCCATGGACCTGCTTGGCTGCGACGCCGACATGGGATGAAGGCCCACCCGGGAGCGCGGGCGTCTCGCCCGCGAGCGCCAGGCTAACTGGTGAAGCGTAGCCGGTGAAAGTCCGGCGGGAAGGAAAGGTTAACCACCACTTCCGCCCCGAGTCATGGGCCTACAACCGCGAGGGTGTGGGTCAAGCGTTGACAGGGGTGCGTGTGGGCAGGGCTATTGAGCACCGAAAACACGCTCATCCGGGGTGCCGAGGCCATGCGGGCAGCCGAAGGCAAGATCCGCTCCACCGCCAAGGTGAGGGGGAGAGGAGCCCCGCGGTGTCTTAGAACCCAGGCACGCACGTAAGCGCTTCACCGGGACCTGGGAGGTCTTCATGCTGTTCCGTCAGTCGTGGCGGGACCGCAAAGGGAAGGAGAGATCCGAGACCGGAGATGCACGGCATGAAGAAGTCAGATGAGGCCATAGTAGTGGAGAAGCCGGCGAACAAAGGGGAGAGATTCCCGGCGGAGTCGGTGGAGCGAAGGGCCTTACCCGAAGGGAAGCCGGAAAGCCAAAGCACGCGCCGGACGCAGAGACGGGGGAGCGTGTCCCAGGCGGCGGACCGGATACGGGAGTTCATCGAACGGGAACCGAAGAGTCGGTTGACGGCGCTGCTGCACCACATCACGGTGGAGGCGTTGAGGAAAGCCTACGGGGAGTTGAAGAGGTGGGCGGCCCCCGGCGTGGACGGCATGACGTGGAAAGAGTACGCGGTTGGGTTGGAAGATCGATTGGTCGACCTGCATGACCGGGTACAGCGGGGAGCGTACCGGGCGACGCCATCGCGGCGGGTGAAGATACCCAAGGCGGATGGCGGGACACGACCGCTTGGCGTGGCGGCGCTGGAGGACAAGATCGTCCAGAAGGCCGTGGCGGACAACCTGCTGACGCCGATATATGAGGCGGAGTTCCTGGGGTTCAGTTACGGGTTTCGACCTGGCCGAGGGGGGCACGATGCGCTGGACGCCCTGGCGGTCGGGATCGGGCGGCGGAAGATCAGGTGGATCATCGACGCGGACATACGCGGATTCTTCGACAACGTGTCGCGGGACTGGATGCTGCGGTTTCTGAGGCACCGCATCGGGGATGAGCGGGTGATACGGTTGATTGCCAAGTGGTTGAACGCCGGCGTCATGGAGGATGGAGAGTGGAGGGACGACCTGAAGGGGACGCCGCAAGGGGCGGTGATATCGCCGATCCTGGCGAACGTCTACCTGCATTACGGTTTGGACCTCTGGTTCCAGAGGCAATGGCGGACCCGCGAGGCCGAAGGCGAGACCCTGATGGTGCGGTACGCCGACGACTTCGTGGTGGGATTTCAGTACCGGCGGGATGCGGAGCGATTCCTCAACGACCTGAAGGAGCGAATCGGACGGTTCGAGTTGGAGATGCACCCGGAGAAGACCCGACTCATCGAGTTCGGACGGTATGCGGCAGAGAACCGACGAAGGAGGGGGGAGGGGAGACCGGAAACGTTCGACTTCCTGGGCTTCACGCACTATTGCAGGAAGGACCGGAAGGGACGCTACGGGCTGGGGCGCAAACCGATAGCGAAACGGATGAGGCGCACCCTGAAGCGAGTGAAGGAGGAGCTGAGCAGGCGGATGCATGAAGGCATCGGGAAGACCGGCAAATGGCTGGGGCGAGTGTTGAACGGATGGCTGAACTACTTTGCTGTCCCGACCAGCCTGCGCTATCTGAGACGCTTTGCGAGCCACGTCCTGAGATTGTGGATGCGAGCAATCAATCGACGATCCCAGAAGGGCGGATATAGCTGGGAGGCGATGAACCGACTGGCGGCGACCTACTGGCCGAGACTGGGAATCCGGCATCCATGGCCGGACCGACGAATGCTCGTCAACACCTGAGGGAGGAGCCGGATGCGCTAGCTGCGCACGTCCGGATCTGTGCGGGGGGTCCCCAGCAATGCGGATTCCTACCGCGATACAACACTGGCACAGCCTCACCCATCTCTTCCACCCGGCTCGACCGGCAACGGCGCCAAGGCTCTGCTTCAGCCGAGCCCAAGCGGTTCCCGCCGGCAGGGTAGCCGGGCGCCGAATCGCAGGGAGATTGAGCGGCACGCAACGGGAGTGCATGCGGGCGAGACGCCCGCGTTCCCGGGTGGGCGCCTCTCCCGTGTGTCTTCGTGGATAACTCTTTTTTTCGTTTGTTTCAGACAGACGTCATTTTCGCCTTGAATATCGTAGCAACTAGCTACTACCTTGTGGCGTATGAGATCCGTCGGAATCAAGATGCTGAACAACCGGCTGAGCGAGTACGTGCGGCTGGCAGCTTCGGGAGAAACGGTTCTGGTGACAGACCGGGACCGGGTCGTGGCGGAGATCGGTCCTCCGAAGTCAACCAGGAGCGCGGTTCTTGCCGACGCGCTGCTGGCCGAGGCGGCACGCACGGGCTGGTTGACGCCACCCCTGCTGCCGGCTGTCGGGGAGCCTCGGACACCGGGACCGGTGGCGCCGCTGGGCGACCTTGTCTCCGAACTGGAGAGTGATCGAAGCGAACGGTGATCTACGCAGTCATTTTGATGAGCATTCTTGTCGGATCTCTAGTTCTCAATCGTGATCTTGACGTCCGTTTCAAATCTCCGGTAGCCGTCGAATCGGATGGTGTGTCTTGTATGCAGTAGGAGTCCTCTTTTTTCCGACAGCCAACGCCAACCATCGATCCAGACTTGCGCTTCCTTGGGAAGCCAGTGGACGGTGTCCGCGATTTTGGCAGGAGCATACTCGATCGACATGTCAAAGCGGTTTACCGGAAAGCCTCGGGGGATGTCCACAGCCCTTTTCTCGAGTCGGACGACCTGGTAGCTGACCGGGTCGATCCAGCACTTGCCTCGGTAAGCCGTGATGATGGTCTGATCGTTGTAGGTAATGGAACGCTTCGATGTCTCCCGGGGGACCTCGAAGGCAATACAAAGTGTCCGGACCTTGTTGATTTTCTTGGTGCCTTCTTGCCGGAACACGGCTTTGGAGTTGGGTTCAAACAACCCTCGAAGGGCCGAGAGGAACTCGCCGGTTGAATGTTCTCCGGCGAGTCTTTCGATGGTTTCCCCCTTGGCCGGCCGCTGGTTGATGGACACGATTTCGTAGTGCTCCTTCTTGTCATAGAAGGAAAGTGCTGCAACGAAGCTGTCGATTTTCCGCCACACGACATGCCGGTTCACTGGGGATTGAGTACGGATGTACCGCTGTGTCGTCTGTCGGCAGATGAAGTTGGGTAACTGTTCGGTGTAGGTCAAAGCCTTTGCGCGAACTCGTTCAAGAATCTCTGGCCAGCCTTGCCCCGAAGGGTTCTCCTTGATCGGTCCCTGTGGGCTGGCAGTGGCTGGTAGTCCGAGGCCCGGGTCGTCCGACCAGCACACGGCGAGCCAGACCAGAAGCCCGAGATGCAGACCGATTCTCAGCCATACTGCAAGCACTCTGAAATGAACGGTGCCGCCACGACACCTATGCATACTTACTCCCGATGCGTCAGGCTCTGGTATGGGAGTGCAATCATGATGGTGGCTTGGGAACTCACTGATTGTCCGCCGGCTGCCGGTGCCCTCGTCATCAACTTCAGCTTGTGTCTGCCGGGCTGCACGTCCTTGAAAGAAAGGTCAAAGGCCACGTCCACAGTTCCGGGTCTCCGGGATTGGATGTTGTCTTTCCCTAAATGCACAAGCGGGAATCGGTTGACCTGGCCGCTTTCATCAGTGAGTTGGAGCTGAGCCGTCATCCCATCACTCTCTTCGGGATAGTTGAGGTTGAAAAGCCTGTAACAGATAGTGACGGGGAAATGGCGATCGATCTGATCATCCATCGGAAGATGTACAAGGACGTCATTGAAGATCAACGAGTCGCTGTCCTCCAACAGGCTCTTCCGCAAGTCGGAGCTCAGATCGGCCAGCGAAGTGAATTGCTGGCTCAGCACCAGGTTGCTGCTCTCCAGATCCCCCGAGGCCAAGGAGGCAGTGAGGTCTTTTTCTTCAGTGGACGCCTGAGCGGAAGTTGCTCCTGCAAGGCTTTCCGGAACGGATAGCCTGTCCGCCTCCACAACCTCTGCCTTTGCCATGGAATCCAGGAGGCGTGCCTTCCTCTCCGGTACGGGAAGCTCTACCCTCTCTTCAAGTGAACCCATCCTGGTCTGATTGCCTTCCCGCACGATGGCCTTGATTCTGTATTGGCCGGCAGCAAGCTCCATGTCCGTCTTGGAAGTGAATCCGTCACGGAGCATGGTGAGATAGCTGGACTCGCTCAGATTGAGTTCCACCTTCTGTTCGGAACCCTCCACGTGCTCGTCGTTGTCGTCGTAGACCATCACGACCAGGTGGAGCAGATTCTGGTGTCGCCCTCCCTGATGAACAAATTGCACTCCCTCGATCCCTACGTGAGTCAAGACGCTCAAGCGATGGTGGTTCTCGTCCAGCCGAACGGACCGGTAAGTCAATTGCAGCGGAATCTGGTCGAACTCTCCCGGCGCTTCGAGCGCAAGTCGAAAATCCTCGTTTTTGAGATCCTTCAACGACAATCGTTGCCGGGGTTCAAAATATCCCCGGCAATGGCTGACCCGCAGGCCGGGCCGGTCAACTTTCACCTTAATCTTGTGGTATTTGCCCCGGGCCTTTGGATTGGCTAAAGCGTAGGAAAGCACATAGTAGAAGGACTGGGTATTGCTGATATGTCTGAGACCTGCCACAAGGTCATTGCTGCCCCGAAAATAGATGCCTCCGGTGCTCTCCGCCATCGTTTTCAGGGTCTGCTCCCGGGCAACGCGTTCTGCGGACAGGCCAGCCATGGTGAGGCCTTTGCTGTCGACGACGTTGAGGGACACTCGAGACTGAGCGGCACGGTCAATTACCTGGTGCATCATCCTGCGCATTTGTCTGCCAGGAATAAACCCTTCAGAGATTAGGATCAACAAAGACGACTTGCTTGCTCTGAATAGCTGCACGTATCGGATATGCTGGTTCAGACTGTCCAGGACGTTGCGGATTGCCGATTGGACTTCATTGAATTGCCTCGTGGCCGGCCCCCGCAAAAAATCACGTATCCTTTCCGGACCAAAATACCCACCCTCCACGACCCTGTTGGCTTTAATATCCGGCATGGCCCGGTAAGGACGGGACACGTCCAGTTTGCCCTCGACAAGGTTTTCAATCTGTTCCCGCAATAGCCTCCGGTCGCTCGTAAAAGGCACTCGGACGCCTCCCGAGGTCGAGAAGACGCCCACTTGATCCTGCGGCCCCATTTCTTCCGCAACGAACTTTTGCAGAGCCGAGACCACGAAACCAAAGTATCTGGGCGAGTATTCAGTCAGGTCGTCGATCAAGCAACTGATCAGTCTGGCTTTCTCGCCGTGGGCGTCCTCGGGAAATCGCACCGTCGGAGGTTGCCCCCCAGCCTTGCCGCTTGCCGGATCCCCCGGCTCCGGACCGGCGGCTGCCAAGCCGGCCTCCAACTCGAAGCTTTGAATCTCTTGACGTTTGCCGTTTTCGTACAACTCGAAGTCATCGACGGTCAGATCTTTGACCGGCTTTCCGGCTTTGTCGGTGACGGTCACATGCACCAACACGGTATTCACCGGCACTTTGATGGTAAAGGGCGGAGATGACTCTGATTCCCTTGCGGGATCGGGGTCGCTCAGCGGCTTCTCCGGCGAGCCGGCCGCAGAAGCCAGAGCCGTCAAGTTCAAGATCAGCCGGAAGGCCGCGAGGTGGATGAAGGCACGATGGCAGAGTCGAAACGGCATCATCTTGAACGAGTTGTTGGAATCGGGAAAAGTTGCTCCTCTACTATTATAGAACCAAATGATTGATCTCAAATCCTTTGGGTATTTTCAGTCATCCTGAACAGGACGCTTCAGCATCGGTGTTGCTGCCGGGCAAACAGTCTGCTGGCGTCCTCCGCTCCTCCCGTCTAAAATAGCTGGCTTGGCCCATGAGCCCTGTCGGGCATCAGCGCCCCACCGTTGCTTCGGGCGCAACCCCCCACCGGCATTGGAGAACCATGTCCGTCCGAATCGGAGTCGACGTCGGGGGAACCTTTACCGACATCGTCTGCTTTGACGAGCAAGAGGGGGACTTCAGGCTGCTGAAGGTCCCCAGCACGCCCGATCGGCCCAGCGCGGCCGTCGTCGACGGCACGCGCCGGGTGCTGGACGAGTTCGAGGTTCCCGCCGAGTCGGTGGGGTTCTTCATTCACGGCACTACCGTGGCCACCAACACCATCCTGGAGCGCAAGGGCGCCGAGGTGGCCTTGCTGGTCACCGCCGGCTTCCGGGACGTGCCCTACATCATGCGGCAGGACCGGCCCCGCCTCTACGACTACTTCCAGCAACGTCCCCAGCCCCTGATCCCGCGGGAGCGCCGCTTTGAAGTCCCGGAGCGCATGCTCTACACGGGGCAGGTCAGCCGGCCCCTGCAGGAGGAGCCCGCTCGCCAACTGCTGCGCCGGCTGAAGGCGCTGGAAGTCCGCGACATCGCCGTTTGCCTGCTGCACTCCTACGTCAATCCGTCCCACGAGAGGACGCTCCGGGACTGGATCCGGCAGGAGATCCCCGAGGCCCGGGTCTCGCTCTCTTCCGACATCCTGCCCGAGTTCAAGGAGTTCGAGAGGTTGAGCACCACGGCCGTCAACGCCTACGTGCTGCCCTCGGTGGGCAGCTATCTGCAGCGGCTGGAGGAGGGTCTGGGCTCTCTGCAAATTCCCTCGGGACTCCATATCATGCAGTCCAACGGCGGCATCATGACCTCCGCGACCGCCCAGAGCCACTGCGTGCACATGGTGTTGTCGGGCCCCGCCGCCGGCGCTCTGAGCGGACTGGTCCTGGGGCGGAAGGCCGGGCTGGACCACATCATCTCCATCGACGTGGGAGGCACCAGCGCCGACGTGGCCGTGGCACGTGACGGCAACCTCCACTTTGCCGAAGAAAGCGAGATTGCCGGGCAGGTCCTCAAGATCCCGGCCATTGAAATCAATACGGTCGGAGCCGGCGGCGGCAGCATCGCCTGGATCGATTCCGGGGGAGCCCTGCAGGTCGGGCCCCAGAGCGCCGGCGCTCATCCGGGACCCGCCTGCTACCGGCGGGGAGGCAGCCGGCCCACCGTTACCGATGCCAACGTGGTCCTGGGCCGCCTGAACGCCAGCCACCTGCTGGGGGGCGAGATGGCCATCGATGCGGAGCTCTCCGCGAAGGCCATCGGCGAGGAGGTTGCCGCTCCCCTGGGTCTCGATGGGGTCGAGGCTGCCGAGGGGATCATTCGGGTGATCAACGCCGTCATGGCCAAGGCCATCCGCCGGCTCTCGGTGGAGAAGGGCTACGATCCCAGGGAGTTCACCCTGGTCAGCTTCGGGGGCGGCGGCCCTCTGCATGCGGCCGAGCTGGCGGCCGACCTGCAGATCCCCCGCGTGCTGGTGCCGCCGGTGCCGGGGGTCAGCTCGGCCCTGGGCCTGATCACGGCCGACTTTCGCCACGACTACGTGCGCACGGTGCTGTGGAAGCAGCAGCAGGCCTCCCTGGGCCGATTCAAGGCCCTGCTGGAAGAAATGCAGTCGGCCGCCCTGGCCCAGATGAACAAGGAAGGCGTGGCCTCTGGACTGGTGGCCTTTGTCACCGCTTCCGACTTCCGCTATGAAGGGCAGGGATTCTCTCTTCCCGTTTCCTTCGACCTGGAGGAGCTCGCCGGTTGGACCGACCTGGGTCCCCTGATCCGGCGATTCCACCAGCGGCACCAGGAAACCTACGGATACCACGACCTGGAGGCCGCCACCGAGGTGGTCAACCTGCGGCTGGCGGCCATCGGACGTCTGGCGCCGGCCACCCTGGGACGGCTCCCCGGCCGGCAACCCGATCCGGGCCCGGCCCAGGAGGGAACCCGGAAAATCTATGTGGATGGTCGATTCACCGGCGCCAACGTCTACCGGCGCGACGGACTGGGTTGGGGCTCGGTCGTGCGCGGGCCGTCCATCGTGGAGCAACTGGACTCGACCACCCTCATCCTGCCCGGCCAGCGGGCCGAAACCGATGAATACGGCAACCTGATGATCACCTGGGAGGCCCGCCAATGACCAGCGGAAACCCGAGCACCCAGGTCCGGACCGATCCCGTCACTCTGCAGGTCATGACCAATGCCATCTACTCGGTGGCCGATGAGATGGTGGCGGCTCTGGTCCGGACCTCCTTCTCCACCAATATCAAGGACCGCAGGGACTGCAGCGGCGCCGTCTTCACTGCGGACGGCCAACTGGTGGCCCAGGGCGAGGTGGGCACGCCGCTCCACCTGGGGGTGATGCTGCCGGCCGTGCAGACCGCCATTGCGGCCATCCCCCCCGAGACCCTGGAGCCGGAGGACGACATCATCGTCAACACCCCCTACCCCGAGGGTCCCGGCCATCTCAACGACGTCACCCTGGTCTCACCCGTCTTTGACGGTCCTCATCTGGTGGCCTACGTGGCCAACATGTCCCACCACGTGGACGTGGGCGGCTTCGCCCCCGGCAGCATGGCCTTCGGTGTCTGGGAGCACTTTCAGGAGGGCCTGCAGATCCCCCCGCTGAAGCTGGTCAAGCAGGGGCGCATCGACGAGGACCTGGTGCGCCTCATCACCGCCAACCTGCGGACCCCGGTGGAGTTCCGGGGCGACCTGGCGGCCCAGATCGCGGCCAACAACGTGGGCGAGGAACGGCTCCAGGGGCTCATGGGCAAGTATGGCCGGGAGACGGTGCTGCACTACATGAACGAGATCATGGACTACTCCCAGCGGCGGCTATCGGCGGCCATCCGGCAGCTTCCCCAGGGTTCCTTTTCCTCGCAGGACTTCCTGGAAGGGGATGGGATCTCGACCGAGAAGATCGCCATCCGGGTGACCGTCACCGTTGAGGGGTCGGAGCTGACGGCCGACTTCCGGGAGAGCGATCCCCAGGCCCTGGGTCCCATCAACTGCCGTCCGCCCTCGGTGAAAGCCTGCGCCTACTACCTGGCCAAGGCCCTGCTGGACCCGGGCCTGCCCCCCAACTCGGGGGCCTTCCGCCCCGTCCGGGTGCTGACCAAACCGGGCACCCTCATGGAGGTCGAGTTCCCCGGGGCCCTCTGCAACGCCAACATCGTCACCACCCAACGCATCGTGGACGCTCTCATGGGCGCCTTTCTGCAAATCATTCCCGAGCGGTCGGCGGCTGCCTGCTCGGGCACCATGAACCTGCTGAACATCGGAGGCCGAGACCCCCGCAGCGGGGCCCTCTTCAACTACATCGAGACCTACGGCGGCGGCCAGGGAGCCCTGGTGGACCGCGACGGCACCTCGGCCGTGCAGATGCACATGACCAACACCCGCAACGCCCCGGTGGAGGTGATCGAATCGACCTACCCCCTCTTCATCCACGGCTACGGCCTGGTCTCCGAAAGCGCCGGGGCCGGCCGGTTCCGGGGAGGCTACGGCATGCGGCGCGAGTTCGAGGTCGAAGCCGACCGGGTGACGGTCACACTCAGCTCGGATCGATTCGAGCTGGCTCCCTGGGGCATCTTCGGCGGCAGGAGCGCTTCCACGGGCAACTGCAAGGTGGTTCTGCCCGACGAATCGGTGGAGCAGCTCCCCTCCAAGGTGACCCGGGTCCTGACCAAGGGGTCCCGACTGATCAGCACCACCCCGGGAGGCGGCGGCTGGGGAGATCCCTGCGAGCGCCCTGCCGAACAGGTCCGCCGGGACGTCGTTCAGGAACTGCTCTCGAAGGAGTCGGCTCTGCGCGTCTACGGGGTCGTTCTCGACGACGATCTGTCATTGGATTCGCAGGCCACCGCCGCGGAGAGGGAGAAACGCCGGTCGGCTTCGGGCGTTGAGTAGTCGTCATCGTGGCTCACACATTGCCACTACCACAACCCGGACAAACACTTTGGTGGGGCGTATCATCAGCGCCCGGAAAGCCACGGCGCATGAAAGGAGGGCCCATGAAGAAGGAGACTTCCAGGGAACTCACCAAGCAGCAGAAGGCGGAGATCGAAGCTCTTGCGGCACTTCCCGAGGAGAGAATCGATACGAGTGACATTCCTGAGATTCCGAATTGCTCCGGCGCCAAGCGAGGAACCCTGTATCGGCCGGTGAAACGACAGAGCCTTTTGCAAAATTCCCAATCGGGAATGACACGGAAGCGGCAAGGGTGAAGGGCTGCAAGCTTCGGCATTCACCACAAAAAGCACAAAAGGCACAAAATGAGTTGCTTGATTTCGAGTCTTGATGATCGGATGGTTCTTTTTTGTGGTTTTGTGCCTTTTGTGGCCATTCCCGGAAAAGATCCCGCTGTCGAATCCGGCGTTCTTCCGCGTTGTTCGCAGACGTTGAGGTAGTCATCGATCGAGAACTTGAACTCCTTCTCGAGTCGGGCGACCGAGGTGGCCTCGAAAATGATGACGTCTCCAATGTCAACTACTTCCCCATGGAAGACATCGGCCTCGTCATCGAAAGTCACTGCCGCCCGGTATCCCTTGTATTCCATCATCGTTCTACTCCTTCCTCCTTCAGGAATCGCCTGACTGCGTCTACGACTCCCTTGTTGGAGGTCCCCCCGGAATCCAGTCGGTTCCGGCCAGGGGGAGCTTGGCCATGGCGGCCGCTTCCACCGTGAGCGCCACCAGGTCTTCCCGCTCCAGGTGGTGGACGTTGGATTTGCCGCAGGCCCTGGCCAGGGTGGTCAACTCCATGGTCAGGGTCTGCAGGTAGTTCTTGAGGCGTCGGGCTCCCCAATCGGGCTGTAGGCGCTTCTCCAGCTCGGGGACCTGGGTGGTCACCCCCACCGGACAGAGCCCGGTCTGACAGTGGTGGCAGTAGCCGGGCCCGGTGCCCAGCCTGGCGTATTCGTCGCTGACGTCCACCGATTCCTGTCCATTGAAGTAGGAGGGGCTGTTGCAGCCCAGCGCCATCAGCACGGCCTGGCCCAGCGAGACGGCGTCCGCCCCCAGGGCCAGAGCCTTGGCCACGTCGGCCCCGGTGCGAATCCCCCCGGAAACCACCAGTTGCACCTCGCCCAGGACATCCATCTCGTCCAGCGCCTCCACCGCCTGCCGAACGGCCGGCAGGGTGGGAATGCCCGCATGCTCGATGAACACCTGCTGGGTGGCCGCCGTTCCCCCCTGCATGCCGTCCACCACCACCACGTCGGCGCCGGCCTTGACCGCCAGCTTGACGTCGTCGCGCACCCGGGTGGCTCCCAGCTTGACGTAGATGGGGATCTGCCAGTCGGTGATTTCGCGCAGCTCGTTGATCTTGATGGTGAGGTCGTCGGGGCCGGTCCAATCGGGGTGACGGCAGGCCGAGCGCTGGTCGATGCCCTCGGGCAGGGTCCGCATTCGGGCCACCCGGGGGCTGACCTTGAGCCCCAGCAGCATGCCGCCCCCCCCGGGCTTGGCCCCCTGGCCGATCACCATCTCGATGGCGTCGGCCTGCCTCAGGTCCTGGGGATTGAACCCGTAGCGGGAGGGCAGGCACTGGTAGACCAGCGTCCTGGAGGATGCCCGCTCTTCCCGGGTCATGCCCCCGTCGCCGGTGGTGGTGGAGGTGCCCACCTCGGAGGCCGCCCGGCCGATGGCTTCCTTGACGTTGGCGGAAAGCGAGCCGAAGCTCATGCCGGCGATGGTGATGGGGATGTCCAGGGTGACGGGCTTCTTGGCCCGCCGGGCGCCGAGCACGGTCCGGGTGAGGCACTTTTCCCGGTAGCCCTCCAGGGGATAGCGCGAAGCCGAGGCCGTCAGGAAGACGAGATCGTCGAAGTTGGGCACCCTTCTCTTGGCGCCCAGCCCCCGAATATCGTAGAGGCCGTGCTCCGAGGCCCGATGGATGTACTCCAGCACGTGCCGGTCGTAGAGGAAACTTTCTTCCAGATCGATCTTCTTCGTCATGGATCGGTCAATACTCCTGATCGGCGTCCACGTTCCAGTGATAGAGCGTCTTGGCCGAGGCCACCCGCTTGAATTCCCGGGGGGAACAGTCCAGCCCGGTCCGGCTCAGCAGTTGGCCGACCCTGTCGTAGTCGCTCTCGTCCATGGGCTCTTCCCGGGCGTCGGCCCCCAGCGAGTGGATCTTCCCTCGAACGTAGATTACGGCCTCATAGAGGGAATCGCCCAGCCCGGCGCCGGCGTCGCCGCAAACCACCAGGTGGCCGGCCTGGGCCATGAAGGCGGACATGTGGCCCACGTGGCCTCCCACCACGATGTCGCCGCCCTTCAGGGAAATGCCGCAGCGGGAGGAGGCGCTTCCCTCGATGAAGAGCAGGCCCCCATGGGCCGAGGCCCCGGCGCACTGGGAGGCGAATCCCTTGACCCGCACCTCTCCCGACATCATGTTCTCGGCGACGCTCCAGCCCACGTTCCCGTGGACCACGATCCGGGCCTGCCGGTTCATGCCTCCCAGGAAATAGCCGGCGTGGCCCCGGACGTCCAGGCTGACCGGCGCGTCCAGGCCCACGGCGATGTTGTGAAGCCCGTTGGGGTTGAGGATCTCGACTCGGGAAAGCGTCTTGGGCTCGATTTCATGATGGAGGTAGTGGTTGAGCTGGCGGACCGACAGCTTCTGCAGATCCACAGACGCCAAGGCTATAGACTCCATGAGTAGATCTCCTCCGGCGCCGGTTCGAACAGCTCCGCCGACCGGATGCCGGGCAGGTGGGCCAGGGAGCGAAACTCGGAGCTCACGGCCACGTAATCCTCGGTTTCCGCAACCACCGCCGGCTTGCAGGCAAAGGCGTCCCGGACCAGGACCAGCTTCTCGGCCGTGGCCATCAGCAGTGTGTAGAACCCGTCGAGCTCGATGAAGGCCGCCGTCAGCGCCTCTTCCAGGGATTCCCCCTCCCGCATCCTCCACTCCAGGAAGCGGCAGGCGGCTTCGGTGTCGTTGTCGGTCTCGAAGGCGACGCCCCGCTTCTCCAGGCGCCGGCGCAGGCTCCAGGGGTTGGAGAGGGACCCGTTGTGGACCAGGCAGAAATCTTCGCCGGCGGTGAAGGGATGGGCGTGAGCGGGCGAGACGGCCGATTCGGTAGCCATGCGGGTGTGGCCGACGCAGTGGCTGGCCTCGAGGCCCGCGAACCCGTAACGCTCGGCGATCTCGGCCGGGTGGCCCATGTCCTTGTAGACCTCGATGGACCGCCCGGCCGAGAGCAGGTGCACGGCGGGGAACTCCCGCGACAGCCATTCCTCCAGGCTCTCGGGTGCTATTGAGGAAACCAGGCGTCCATGGTTTTCGAGGGCGCTCAGGTTGCCTGCGCAAGCGGTGTCCCGCTCGAAGGCCCTCCCCAGTTCCTCCCAATCGAACCCCGGCCGGCCGCAAAACAGGCTGAATCGCCGCAAGGGACCCTCCCCGACCGGGGAGAAGACCGCCAGACCGGCCGAATCGGGCCCGCGATCTCCCATGCAGTCCATCATGGGGGTGACCCATTCTCCCAACCGGGACCGCTTCGATTCAGGCTTGATCAACAAGCCGACAATGCCGCACATGCGCGTCCTCCGACGAGTCCCGCCCCCGCTCTGCCGTGCGGGTCATTCCTAGTAGAACTCCAGGTAGCGCTGGACTTCCCAATCGGAGACGTGGCGCTGGTACTCGATCCACTCCATCTCCTTCAGGTCCGCGAACTCCTTCAGGAAGGCTTCTCCGAGCTGTTCGGCAAACAGGGGATCGGCCTTGAGGGCGTCCAGGGCTTCCTTCAGGGACTGGGGAAGCACGCCGATGCCCAGGTCGCGCAGGGCGTCGGGGGTGTAGCGGTAGTGGTTGATGTTGTGGGGCGGTCCGGGATCGAGCTTGCGCTCGATGCCGTCCAGGCCGGCCACGATCACGGCCGCCGTGGCCAGGTAGGGGTTGCAGCTCGAGTCGCACAGCCTCAGTTCCAGGCGCCCGTAGGGGACCCGCACCATCGAGGTCCGGTTGTTGTCCCCGTAGGAGATGTAGGCCGGCGCCCAGGTGGCCCCGGACAGCGAGCGGCCCACCACCAGCCGCTTGTAGGAGTTGACCGAGGGGGCCACCAGGGCCGTCAGGGCCGGGCCGTGGGCCAGCAGGCCGCCCAGGAAGTGGTAGGCCATTTCCGAAAGCCCCAGTCGGTTCTTGTCGGAGTCGTCCCGGAAGAGGTCGTCGCCCCGGCCGTCCCAGATCGACATGTGGATGTGGCTGCCGGTCCCGGTGCGGTTGGACATGGGCTTGGGCATGAAGGAGCAGATCACCCCGAACTCCCGGGCGATCTCTCCGGCGGCCATGCGGAAGAGCACGTAGCGGTCGGCCGAGGTCAGGGCCGGCGAGAAGGTGAAGTTGATCTCGAACTGCCCGTTGGCGTCCTCGTGGTCGATCTGGTAGACGTCGATCCCGATGGATTGCAGTGAACCCACCAGCTTTTCCAGGAAGGCCCGGCTGCGGGAGAGTCCCTTGTAGTCGTAGCAGGGTTTCTCCAGGGTGTCGGTGTCGTCGGCGGGCCGGATGGAACCGTCCGGATTTCGGCTCAGCAGCATGAACTCGGGTTCCAGGCCGGTGTTCAAGGTCCAGCCCCTTTGGTCCAGGCGCTTCAACTGCTGCTGGAGAATGTGGCGGGTGTCGAAGGGGTAGGGCTCTCCGTTCACCCGGCCGGTGCAGACGATGCGGGCATAGCCGGGCTGCCAGGGCACCAGCGTCAGGGTGTCCAGGTCCCCCACGGCCATGAAGTCGGGATCATGGGGCTCCTGGCCCAGGCCCCACACGGCGAACCCGGCGAACCCGGCGCCGTCGGTCAGGATATCCTCGAAGTGGCTGACCGGAACCGCCTTGGTCTTGGCCACTCCGTGGACGTCGACGAACTGGGCCAGCACGAACTTGACATCGTTTTCCTTCAACAGGGTCTGGGCCTGGTTGAGGTTCATGGACACTTTCCTTTCAGTGAGCTTGCCTGGAAAAGGCCGGGATGGAGGCACCCCAGCCCCACCGCATCGCCGCCGTCTTCCCGGACGATGCCCAGCAGCGTTTCCCAAAGATACACACTATAGCTCGGGTCCAGCCAAATCCGAAGCCCGGCGATGCCGGACAGCTCCACTGGAAGCAGCCGGCAGGAGACGCCGGCCACCCGGCTCAGGACCACCTGTCCCTTCGATTCCCGAAAATGGTGGCCGCAGGTCTGTCTGAGAACCTGGATGGTCCGGGACCCGACCAGCAGAAACGAGGCCTCCTGGCGCTCCACCCGGTAGACTCCCGGTGGATTGGCCGAGAGCCGGTCCCGGATGCGGGCGACCACCTGCCCCTGAAGGCCGTCTTCCAGAACCACTTCCTCCCGGTCGATGCGAACCAGTATCCCATGGTCTTCGATGGGCGTGACCGCATAGAGGGCCTCGGCGGTCTTCAGGCCGTTCTCCCCGAGCCAGGCCGAGACGCCCGCTCCCTTCAGACCCAGCCGGGGCAGGCAACTCAGGTCGGCCAAAGCGAGGCGCTCCTTGAGCCGGTCTTCCTGCTCCGGGTCGGAGAACCGCAGGACGGCGGCCATGCCGTGAACCTCGGTCCAGGCGGGGTGCATCGGTTCCAGCAGGTCATGGACCGGGCTTCGCCGGGTGAGTTTCGAGGGTGCAGGTTTCATGACACGGGCGCCTGCTTCTGGCGCAGGTTGCCGGGATCGTAAAAGGGCAGCTCCACCACCCGGGCCGTGACCAGCCGGCGGCCGCCGGTCCGGATGGGGACGGCCGTGCCGGGTGCGGACAGTTCCGGGTGAACGTAGGCCATGCCGATGACCTGCTTCAGGGTGGGGCTGAAAGCGGCGCTGGTGACCCGGCCGGCCATCTCTCCCTCATGGATCACCAGCTCGCATTCCCGGGGCACGGGCCCGCCATAGCTCTCGGGGAAGGCGAACCCCACCAGGCGGCGCGTGAGCGGCCTGGTCTTGAGAATGGAGAGGCTGCGCTGGCCCACAAAGAAGGGCTTGTCGGCCTTGACCGCCCAGTCCATCCCCGCCTCGGCCGGATAGGAGAGCCCGTCCGAATCCTGGCCCATGATCAGGTGCCCCTTCTCCAGCCGCAGCAGGCGTTGGGCCTCCACGCCGAAGGGACGAATGCCGGCGGCCTTCCCGGCCTCCAGGATGCGGTCCCAGACCCCCACGGCGGCATCGGCCGGCACGTGGATCTCGTAGCCCCACTCGCCCACGAATCCGACTCGCAGGAGGCGGGCCGGCGCCCCGGCCACCCGGCCCTCGCGAACTCCCAGGTAGGGGAAGGCCTCCGGAGCCAGGTCGATGTCGGTCAAGGGCTGCAAGACCTCGAGGGATCGGGGCCCGGCCAGGTTCATGGCCCCCCAGGCCCCCGTCAGGTTGAGAACCATCACCTGCAGCGACCAGATCAGGGCCCAGCGGGCCATCTCGCGGGCCACCGCGTCGGAGGCCCCGCTGGTGGTGGTCACGTAGAAGCGGTCCGACGCCAGCCGGGCCGCCACCCCGTCATCCACCATCATGCCGCTCTCGTCGCACATCAGGAGGTAGCGGCTCCTGCCTTCCTTCAGCTTGGCGAACCGTCCCGTGTACATCCTTTCGATGAAGGCCACGGCGTCGGGGCCGCAGATTTCCAGCTTGCCCAGGGTGCCCACGTCGACCAGGCCCACCCGGCCGCGCACGGCCTGGGCTTCCGCCTGGATAGCCGCCCTCCGGTCTGATCCGGGGACCGGGTAGTACTCCGGCCGCAGCCAGCTTCCCGCAACCATGAAGCGGGCGCCCAGTTGCCGGTGGCGGCCGTGGATGGGGGTTCGGCGCTGGGGGCTGAAGATGCGCCCGGCCAGGTGGCTCAAGGGCACCGGGCTGGTGAAGGGCCGGGCCGTGGTCAGCCCGGTGGCCGCCAGCGACCTCCCCTTGAGCCGGGCCAGGATGCGGCTGCCGTTGAGGTTGGAGTGCTTGCCCTGGCTGGGCCCCATGCCCAGGGTCGAGTAGCGCTTCAGCAGCTCGGCGCTGTCGAACCCCTCCTGCAGGCTGTGCCGGATGTCATCCAGTTGGATGTCCTCGTCCAGGTCCACGAAGTTCTTGCCCCGAGGGTGGGGAACCACCGGGTAGGGGTGGCTGAAGGCGGGCCCCCGGCGCGGGGCCGCCGCCGGCGCTGCGGAACCGGCCTTGCCCAGGTAGACCGCCGCCTGGCGGCCGGCGCGGCGGCCGTCCTCGAGCCGGTCTCCCAGGGCGTAGACTCCGTTGACCCGTCCGGCGGCAAAGACTCCCGCCGGCAGTCGGTCCGGGACGTACTGTTCCAGAGTCTGGTCGTACCCCATGCGGGCGCCCGCCTGGCGGAGGATGCCGTCGGCGGGCGCCCACCCCACGCTCATGGCGATGCCGTCGCAGGCGATGGGCTCGGACTTCACGGGCAGGGGGTCTCCGCGCCAGTCCAGAGGGCAGAGCAGGACCCCGCGGATGCCCCGCTTGCCGAGCGCCGGCAGGGCTTCAAGGACGGCAGCGCCCGTGCGTATGGGGATTCGGAGGCCGGCCACCTCGTCTCGCCAGCGTGACCCCTCCCCCTGAGGCCGCAGGTCGGCGACCAGCGCCACCTTCACCCCCGCCCGGTGCAGGTCGAACGCCGCCCGGTATCCGTCGGTGTTGGCCGCCAAGACGACCGCCCGGCTAAAGGGCTTCACGGCATACTGGTGGATCAGGCGCTGCGCCGCCGATGCCAGCATGACCCCGGGGAGATCGTTGTTGCGAAAGACGGCGGGCTGGTCGTAGCAACCGGCGGCCGCCACCAGGCTGCGGGCCCGCAGCTTGGTGAGCCGGCGGGAGTCGATCAGCGCCACCCAGCCGTCGGCGTAGCAGCCGGCCGCGGTGGTTCCGGCGCGTATCTCCAGGTTGGGCAGGGCGGCGGCCCTGCCCAGGAGCTCGGCCAACAGGCCCCCGGCTTGCGGCTCGCCCGGCAACTGGAACCCCAGGGTCCCGCCCGGCAGGCGATCCTCTTCCACCAGCAGGACCTGCAACCCCAGCTCGGCCGCGGCGATGGCCGCCGAGAGGCCGGCGGGTCCGGAACCCACCACCAGCAGATCGCAGAAGTCGTAGCGCTTGGGCGTCGCCTGCAGCGGCTGATCGGGATGGATGCTGCCCAGCCCGGCGATCCGGCGCATGCGGCGCTCGAAAAAGGGAAAGAGGCTGCGCGGGCGGTGGAAGGCCTTGTAGTAGAAGCCAACCGGCAGGAAGGGCGAGAAGAGCTCGGTGAAGCGGTAGAGGTCCGACCGAACGCCGCCCCAGGTATTGACCGCCCTCGCCTCCATTCCGGGCTGGATGAGGGTGGTGTCCATCCTCAGGTTGGTCGAGTCCCGGTTTTCGGCCAGGGCGTTGCAGTCCAGGCCGCTCAGGCTGAAGATGCCGCGGGGCCGATGGTACTTGAAGCTGCGTCCCAGCACCCGCGCGCCCGAGGCCCACAGGGCCGTGCTGAGGGTGTCTCCCCGGTATCCCCGGTAGCGGCGGCCTTCGAAGGCGAAGTCGACCGGCTGCTCCCGATCGATCCGCTCACCGGGCTGGGGGCCGAGGCGTTCACTCATGGCGGTCGTCTTCCCCATACAGGTAGGTCCGCTGGATCTCGTCGGTGGCGGTGTCCCGTTCGGCGATGAACCAGACGCCGCTGGCCAGGTGGCACCACCACTCCTTCTTGACGGCGGCGGCTCCGGAGCGGTGAAACACGTAGTCGGCCCATTGCCGGTCGGAACATTCCCCGGGCGGGGGCATGGGCCGCAAGGCGCCGCCGTAGGAGAATTCCTGAATGGGCCGCCAGCCGTTGACGGGGCAACGCATCAGCTTCATCCGCCGCAATCCTCCGGTCGGCTCGGTGGGTTCAGTGCCCCACCGAGGCCGCTCCCTTTTCCCCCACCAGTTCGAACTCCTCGAACCGGGAGAGGCGGAAGGGCTCGATCAGGGGGTGGGGCCGGTCGGTGGCCAGGGTGTGGGCCATGGTCTTGCCGCACACCGGGGTGGCCTTGAATCCCCAGGTGCCCCAGCCGGCGTCCAGGTAGAGTCCTTCCACCGGCGTCTTCCCCATGATGGGGGAGAAATCGGGCGTCATGTCGGCCAGGCCGGCCCACTGGCGCAGCACCCGCACCTCGCCCAGGAAGGGAAACAGCTCCAGCAGGTGCCCCGCCAGGCCTTCCACGAAGTCGAGGGTCGAGCGGGTGGAGTGCAGCTCGTAGGGGTCCAGCGCGGCCCCCATCACCAGCTCGCCTCGGGACGACTGGCTGACGTAGAGGTGCAGGTTGGCCGAGACGATGATGGTGTCCAGCCAGGGCTTGAGGGGCTCGCTCACGCAGGCCTGCAGTGGATGCACCTCCAGGGGCGTGCGAACGCCCACCATCTCCATCACCGCCGGCGTGTATCCGGCCACCGCCGAGAGGACCTTGCCGGTTTCGACAAAGCCCCGGTTGGTTTCCACCCCGGCCACCCTCCCGCCCTGAACCCGGATCCCGGTGACCTCGGTCTGCTGGTGGATCTCGACGCCTCTCCGGCTGGCGCCGCGGCCATACCCCCAGGCCACCGCGTCGTGGCGGGCGATGGCTCCGGGAGGATGGTAGAGGGCCCCCAGCACCGGGGTATGCCCTCCGCAGCTCAGGTCCAGTTGGGGACATTCCCGGCGGATCACCTCCGGCCCCACCAGCTCGCTGTCCACCCCCAGGTGCTGGTTGACCTCGGCCCGCCAGCGCATGGTCCGCAGGGTGGCGTCGCTGTGGGCCAGAGTGAAGTGCCCCCGCCGGGAATAGAAGAGGTTCAGGTCGAGGTCGGCCGACAGGTCCCGAAACAGGCGCAGGCTCTCGTCGTAGAACCGGACGCCCTCGGCCGTCAGGTAGTTGGAACGAATGATGGCGGTGTTGCGTCCGGTTCCGCCGGCGCCCAGGTAGCTCTTCTCCAGGACGGCCACCTCCCGGATCCCGTGATCGCGGGCCAGGTAGTAGGCGGCCGCCAGGCCATGGCCGCCGGCCCCGATGACGACGGCGTCGTAGTGGGGCTTGAGCCGGTCGGGGCACCGGAACATGCGCGGTTCCGGATAGCGCCGGCTCATTCCGAATCGTAGCAGTCCAAAGGGCATGAAGGCTGTCGGAGAACGTTCCTTACCTGTTTCGCTCCGATGAGTCGCCCCGTCGTATGGGACGGCGGCGCGCCCAAGTGAAAAGTGAATAGTGGGCGGAGAGTGGAGAGTGAAGAGTGGAGAGTGAAGAGCTATTTTATCGACATGCAAAGCACCTTGTCGGTTTCGGCGCAGTTCTTCACATAGGACTGGAATCGGTCAGTCAAGTGTCCTGTTGATCTCGGCACGGTCCTTGAGAAAGTGCAACTGGGTCATCAGGCGCTTGCCTGCTCTCAGCACCCTCCGCTGACCACTCTTCACTCTCCACTCTTCACTCTCCACTCTTCAATCAGGAAATCATCACGGTCCGCGCGAACTGGGAGTTGTCCTCCCAGTAGGTCTTCTTCAGCTCCAGGTCTCCGGCTTCGGGCTGAACCCTGCCGTAGGCGTCGATGGCCCGCGACACGATGGTGTGGGTCCCCGGGGCGGGGTCTTCCCAAAGGCAGGTGAAGAGCTTCCAGGAGTAGGCGGTGGAACGCCGGTCGATGGCGGCCGGTCTCCAGGGTCCCTCGTCGATCTTGACCTCGACCGCCTTCAGGGGCGTGCCGTCGTTCAGCGCGAACCCCAGGATCCTGCAGCGGGAGCCGCTGCGGGTCACCCGGGCCACCATGGACTTCAGGCGCATGCGGCTGACCGAGGTTTCGTTCCAGATGGCGCCGTCCCCGTCAGGCATGCCTCGCAGGGTGACGTACTCGCGGGCCATGTACTTTCCCATGAAGCGGCGGTCCTGCACGTGGATGTGGGTCAGCCACTTGACGTTGGCCACCCCGTACCAGCCGGGAACGATCAGGCGGGCCGGGGCGCCCTGATACAGCGAGAGCGGCTCGCCGTTCATCTCGTAGGCCACCAGCACTTCGGATTTCATGGCGTCCGCCAGGGCCAGGCTCCTTCCGAAGGACTGCTCCACCTTGACCGTGGTCCCGCCGTGATAGACCTCCTCGGTTCCCCTGTCCGCCCCCCAGAAGACGACCTCGCGGGCGTAGGGCCGGATTCCCGCCTCCTTGAGCAGGCTGCTCAGGCCGACCCCGACCCAGCGGGCGTTGCCGGCCAGCCCGTTGATTCTGCGGGGGCTGTTCCCGGAGCACTCGAACCCGGCCGCGTGGGTGGAACGCGGCCGCTGCCTCAACTCGTCCAGGGTCAGTTCACGGGGGGAATCCACCAGCCCGTCGATGCGGAGACGGTAGCCGGCCGGGTCCACGGTCGGCTGGCCGTAGTGCTGAACCGTAAAGAACTGGTTGGCAGGGGTCAGGAAGCTCTCGATCTTGCGGGTGTCCAGGTAGCGAACGCCGGGCCGGGGATTGGGATTGAAATCGTCCGGGAAATCGGTGAAGGGGACCACCGTCTCCTCCGCCTCCAGGGGAGGCAGCGCCAGTGAGGGAACTGCCGAGGCGGCCCACCCGGCCAGGGCGGCGCTGCCTTGCAACAGATGTCTGCGGCTGATGCCGTTTGCCATTTCACACCTCCATGTCGGCGGGAAACGCCCGCCTCCCGATGCCGCCCGAACCCAGGGCAGCTTCACTGCTGTCTCAATCTGTCGGCGTGGACTCGGGCCACGTCCCCCATGTAGTGGTCGACGGGATAGCGGTCCGCGGCCACAACCAGGTTCCGGCGAGCCTCGGTCTCGTCTCCCAGGGCTTCATGGTACAACCCCAGGTAGAGGTGGGCATAGAAGAGTTGCCGGTTGCGAGCCTCGGGGTCGCCGTCTCCGCCCCGTGCCGCCTGCATGACTTCATCGATGGTTCCCTCTCCCTTGAACAATCGATAGATCTCCATCATGGGCACCCGCCGGTCCCCTTCGATGTCGAGGAGGGACTGGCGGGCCTTGCTCACCCCCTCCAGGCGGGCGCCGCAGAGAAAGTGCCACACGGCGTTCTCCACGTCGTTGGCGTTGACCTGCTGATGGGATTGGAACTGAGCCCGCCCCTTCTCGTACAGTCCGGCGTAGTAGTAGGAAATGCCGCGCTGCCAATGGTAGGGCTCCTGCCCGGGGTTCAGCTCGATGGCCCGGTCGAAATCGGCGATGGAAGCCTCGATGTGGCCCAGCTTGAAGTGCTCGCCGCCTCGACGGTTGTAGACCTCCACCACGTTGGGGTCGAGCGTCAGCAGGGCATCGTAGTCGGCAATGGCCTGCCGGTGACGTCGCTGCATCTCATGGAGCTGGCCGCGGAAAAGAAAGCCCCGCGGGTCTCGAGAATCGCGTTCGACGGCTCGATTGGCCAGGGAGAGGGCCTGGGCGAGGTCCCCGCTTCGATAAGCGGTCCGGGCTTGCGACAGCAGGTCGGTCACGGACACATCCTCGGACAGGGCGATGCCCGCCAGAACCGCAAGGGACAGCACAACACCCAGCGGCCGAAACCATCGCGGACACGACAGTCTCCGCTGCTGCGACGGGATGCTTCGCTGCCGAACCGACGATCCATCACCCATGCTGTCCCTCCCCGACCCAGAACCTGGGCTAGTTTAAAACCCCCACGGGACATCCTCAACAGATATTGTTGTCCCTTCCTCCTGTATATAATGAGTCGTTCGTTGATTCCAAGAAAAGGAGTTCTCATGAAACGCCTATCCATCCTGTTTCCAGCCCTGGCCATTGGGCTTGGCCTGGCCCTCGTTCTGCTTTCGCGGATCGGCCCCGCTTCGGGAGCCGCTACGCCGCCGGGGGGCGAAGGGCTCACCCAGGCCCAGATCATCGAGGCCCTCAAGAAGGCCAGCACCGGCAACCTGGCCGATGCCATCGAGACCGCGACCGGTCGGGCCGGATTCATGACCCACGACATGAAGCCCATCTTCCGGGCCAAGCTGGTGGGTCCGGCGGCGACGGCGCTGTTGAGGCCGATCCTGACCACCGACAAGCGCAAGTATCCCAACTACCACCTCCAGGTGCTGGACGAGGCGCCGGCGGGGAGCGTTCTGGTCTATGTCCTGGAAAACGGCCTGCACGTTTCCGGCATCGGCAACCTCATGGCCACCACGGCCACGGTGCGGGGTCTGGCGGGGGCGGTGATCGACGGAGCCGCCAGGGACATCGAGGAGATCGAGCGCATCGGCTTTCCGGTCTACAGCCGAGCGGTCAGCCCGGCCACGGTGGTGGGGCGCTACGTGAGCGTTTCCATGCAGGAGCCCGTGATCTGCGCCGGCGTGCCGGTGAGGCCGGGCGACTACATCGTGGGAGACAGCGACGGCGTGGTGGTCGTGCCCGCCGACAGGGCCGAGGACGTGCTGGCCCTGATCCGGGAATATGACGAGAAGGAGAGCGCCATGATCCCCTTGATCAAGGAGACCAGGTCCATGCTCAAGGCCCTGGCCAAGTACGGCCGCTACTGAGGACAGCGCCTAACTCCCCGTCTCCGGCAGCCGCCAGCGGACGATCTCCAGGTGAGTCTTCTCGTCCGGGGTGCGGTAGGAGGTGCTGGTGACCAGCGTTCCGTCCTCCACTTGCACCGTAGGCCCGAACCCGCCGCCGCTGAGCATCCCCACCGGGTTCTTGGCGTCCAGGACGATGCGGTCGTTGCGGAAGTCGAAGTGAAAGCCCTCCGCGGCTTCCCGGCCCAGCACCGCCCGAACGCCCAGAGGCGGGGCGTTGGGTGGCACGGCTGCCCTCAGGGTGAAGGTGAACAGCAGGCGGCTGTCCCGCAAGCGCATCAGGGCGGGGTACATCTCTCCGTAGTGGCTGCCGAACTCCTCCAGCGACCAATGGCGTCCGCCGTCTTGGGAGCGGTAGAGGACCATCCTCTCGAAATGGTCGATCTTCTCGGCGGGAATCTCCGTTCCCGGCAAGGGCGGAAAGTACTTGGGAGTGATCCGGCAGATGGCCAGCAGGTCGCCGTTGGGGGCCTGCCAGAGAAAGGCCTCCCCCAGGATGGGGAAGGGCAGGGCGCTCTGGTCCACTCCCCCGAAGCGGCAGGCCAGGGACTGGTCCCAGGTCTTGCCGCCGTCGTCTGACCTCCAGAGGAACTCGTGGCCTCCCTTGCCCGCCACCGCGAAGACCAGCTCTCCGTTCTCCAACTCCAGAACGTTGCGGCCGGTCACCACCGTACCCGGCCCCTCCATTCCCTCCAGGTCCTGGAAGCCGATGCGCTGGCCCTCCCAACGGTCTCCGCCGTCGGTGGAACGGTAGAGAAAGCTCTGGGTGTAGCCTTCCCGGTTGCCGCGGGCCCTGGGCAGCAGATGGGTGCTGAGGAAGACAGCGCCGTCGGAGGTGACCGACAGGTAGGGCTCCCGTCCCAGCACCTCCAGTCTCCGCCGCCGCGACCAGTTGCGGCCTCCGTCTCCGGAACGGTACAGGAAGGCGTACTCTTCGGGGACTCCTCCCTCGCGGGGCGCGTGGAAGGCCACCAGCAGCAGTTCCCCGTCGGGCAGCCGGGCGATGCAGGGCTTGTAGTCCTCGGGGATGCCGATGGGAACCCGCTCCGAAATCAGTCGGGTTTTTCCGATGGCCTTGGGATTCACCACCCGGACCGGGTCGTCGGACTGGAGATTCCCGGCGCCACAGCCGACCGCCGTCACAGCCGTCGCCGCCAGGACCAGGGATCGGAGTGGAGAGAGGGGCGTCCGGCGGAGATGCGGGCAGCCCCGGGCCGGTCGGGGAGAAATCACGAACATGAAAACCTCCATTCTGGTCGAGCGGCCCGTGGAGCTGGCGGGCTCCCCCGGCGGGATTCGCCAGGCTGCCTGCAGATGTTATCCCCGGCGGGGTTCGGGAGGAAGCGGAATCCACAAATAACCCTTGGAAACGCCTCCTGATCTCTCTTAGGATGGAATCGGAAACCGGCCCGGATTCCAGGGGCCGGCTCGGAAAGGATTCCAGCCATGCCGTCCATCCGGATGGTGGATCTGCAACGCCAGCACCGCAGCCTCAGGGAGCCCATCGAGGCCGCCGTCCGGCAGGTTCTGGAGGATTGCGACTTCGTCATGGGCCGGGCCGTGGCCGAGTTCGAGGCCGACCTGAGCCGCACTCTGGGGGTCCGCTTTGCGGTGGGATGCGCCTCGGGCACCGACGCCCTGCGGATCAGCCTGATGGCCCTGGAGATCGGCCCGGGCGACGAGGTCATCACCACTCCCTTTACCTTCGCCGCCACGGTGGGGGCCATCGCGCTGCAGGGGGCCCGCCCGGTCTTCGCGGATATCGATCCGCGAACCTGCAACCTGGATCCCGGGCGGATCGAAGAGCGGATCACCTCACGGACCAAGGCCATCCTGCCGGTCCACCTCTTTGGACATCCCGCCGATATGGACCCCATCCTGGACCTTGCCCGGAAGAAGGAACTGCGGGTCATCGAGGACGCCGCCCAGGCCGTGGGAGCCCGTTATCGGGGGCAATGGGTCGGGGCCCTGGGCGATATCGGCTGTCTCAGCTTCTATCCCGCCAAGCACCTGGGGGCCTGCGGAGACGGGGGAGCCCTGCTGACCAACGATCCCGAACTGGCCCGCAAGTGCCGGATGATCAGCCTGCATGGGGCCGAACGGCGATACCGGCACCAGTTCCCCGGGCTCAACAGCCGGCTGGATACCCTGCAGGCGGCCATCCTCAAGGTGAAACTTTCCCACCTGGAGTCCTGGATCGAGAGGCGTACCCGGATTGCCGAAGCTTACGACCGGGCCCTGCAGCCTCTACCGCCCACCCCGCCTTACCGTGCTCCGGGGGTCAGACACGTCTATAACCAGTACTCCATCCGCTCTCCTCGCCGCGACGGGCTGGCCGAGTTCCTCCGGGCCGGAGGCGTGGATTGCGCCATCCACTACCCCCTGCCGCTGCATCTCCAGCCGGCCTACCGGCAATGGGCAGAGGGCAAGGGGTCCTTTCCCCATGCCGAAGCCCTGGCCGAGGAGATCCTTTCCCTGCCGATTTTCCCGGAACTGACCGACGAAGAGACGGAGCAGGTCGCCGGCGCGGTCCGCGATTTCTGGAAGTGATCCTGCCGATCAACTCCGGGCTCATGTCGGACGTGGTGACGCCAGTAAAGCACGGACGCGGGGCGGAAACAGGCAGCCGCCGCCGGCAACAGGTGTCGTCCCGCTCAGACGTTCAGCGTTTGGAAGAGGAGGGAGATTTTTGGCTCTTGGATCCGGTGTCCGAGGATTTGCTCCCGTTGCCGGACCCGGTTCCGGAGCCGGAGGATTCGGCGGCCGGCTTGGACTCGGCCCCGGCTTTGGCTTCCGCGCCGGACTTGGAATCGGCGGCGGGCTTGGATTCACCCTCGGACCTGGGCTGGGATTCCGGCTTGCGGGCGTAGTCGGTGACATACCAGCCGGTGCCCTTGAACTGAAAGGAAGTCCTGGAGATCAACTTGGTCAATTGGCCGCTGCAGTCGGGACAGGTCTTGAGGGGTTCATCGGAGAACTTCTGCATGACCTCGAGAACCTTGCCACAGGCATCGCAGCCATATTCATAAATCGGCATGGGCGCCAACCTCAGGAAAGACCGCCAGGGACCCGGCGAAAGCGGCAGTGACAATGGGATTGGAACAGCACCCGGAAGGGAGGCTACCTGGCGACGGCAATGTTGATTCTCTCCAGCTTCGGCAGCTTGGCTCGAGCCTGGTGGGAGAGGTACCGAAGGGGGTTGACCGGCATGTCTCCGATTCGAACCTCGTAGTGGAGATGAGGACCGGTGGATCGGCCGGTGTTGCCCACGAAGCCGATCACCTGGCCTCGGCGGACCCAATCACCCGGCTTCACGTTGTAGTCGGAGAGGTGAGCGTAGACGGTTGAAAGCCCGAAGTGGTGCTTCAGGATGATCGTCTTGCCGTAGGCGGAGCGCCACCGGGTGGAATGAACCGTCCCGTCGGCCGAGGCCATCACCCGGCTGCCGGCTCGAGTGGTAAAGTCGATGCCTCGATGAAACTTTGACCGCCGCGGGCCCAACCCGTTTCGGACAAAGCCGAAGCGGTCCCCGAGCTTTCCGTCGACCGGCCAGATGTCGGGAGTGTACCTCAACCGGAAGTACCTGTGGCGGTAGAGTCCGGCAAGCTCATCGATGTGCCGGTCCACGTGACCCAACAGGCTGCGGAACGCCTCCGATCGTGCCGGCAACAATGGGCCGCCGGCCGCGGGGACGACGAGGCGGCTGAAATAGACTTGGGAGGGGCTGGCGTTTCGCCCCCGATTGGCCGCAAGTCGGGACTGGCCCTGCACTTCTTCGGCCAGCAACTCCAGCGAGGAGAGTCGGTCTCCCACCCGCTGCAGCGTCTTTCTCAGGTCTTGATTTTCCTGTTTGAAATGGCGGAGTTCGCTGCGAAGCCGCTCGTTGTCCAGCAACTGCCCGGTGTTGCGGGCGACGTCCAGCGCCCCGGTCGTCAGCGCCACCAGGCCGACAGAACTGAGCAGCACCGCTACGGCGACCAAAACCGGGTAGCAACTCGACCGGCGACCCTCATTGGGGCGGTAGGGGTATGAGTCCAAGCGGTTCTCCGTAGTGCGAGAGGAAACGGCGATTCCAGGCACCGGATTCCTGCTGATGAGCTGCAATGGCGAGCACTATAGCAAAGCGGGTTGACCGGGTCAAAGAAACTCTTCGTGCCTTGCGAGGCCCCTTGGCGCTCTTCCGGCATTGCATTTGACAGGCTCCACCGGCTTTCCATAGGATAGTCCGGTTTCAGGAACCCGGAGGATGGGCCGGGGGGATTCGAGGAAATCGACATGTCTTGCAGAACGGTCTACTTCAACGGAAAGTTCGTCAGCGAGCAGGAGGCTCGGGTTTCCATTTTCGATTCGGCCCTCATGTTCGGGGACATGGTGTTCGACATGACCCGCACCTACGGCCACAAGCCCTTCAGGCTCAAGGAGCACCTGGAGCGCATCTATGCCGGGCTCAAGTACCTGGAGATCGATTGCGGGCTCAGCATTGAAGAGATGGAGCGGGCCACCCTGGAGACTGTGGAAAGGAACCTGCCGGTCGTGGACGGAGCCGACCTCCAGATCATGCACGACGTGTCCCGCGGTCCCCTCCCCGTGTACAAGAGCGTGTTCGGAGGCGCCGTCGAACCCACCGTCTCCATCAACTGCTGGCCCCTGTGGTGGCACCTGGCCGGCAACGGCCCGCTCTACCGCTCGGGGGTCCACTCGGTGATCGTCCCCCAGAGATCGGTGCCTGCCTACCTGATCGATCCCAAGGTCAAGAACAGGAGCCGCATCCACTACCAGATGGCCAACCTGCAGGCCCACAGGGTGGACTCCCACGCCCTCCCGCTGTTGACCGACGATCAGGGCTTCATCACCGAAGGCAGCGGCTCCAACTTCTTCATCGTGCGCCAGGGACGGGTGCTCACCGCCAAGAGCCACAACATTCTGGTGGGCGTGTCGCGCAATGCCGTGCTGGACCTGCTGACCGCCATGTCGGTGCCCTGGTCGGAGGAAGATTTCGGGGCCTACGAAGTCGTCAACGCCGACGAGGCCTTTCACACCGCCACCACCTTCGCCGTCCTGCCCTGCACCCGCATCAACGGCATGCCATTGGGTGACGGGAAGCCGGGCCGGCTCACTCGAAAGCTCATTGCGGCCTTCAGCGAGACGGTCGGCGTGGACATCGTGGCTCAAGCCGACGAATATGCCGCCAAGGTCAAGGAGATGGAGGGTTGCGGCCAGGCCTGATTCCCGGGCCTGCTCTCCCGCTTGCGGCATCCTTCCGCCACGGCCCCCAAGGAGCAGGGTTCCATGGCCATGAGCGTTCTGGATCTGACGCCTGCGCCCACCCGCCCGGTGGAGACCCGGTTCCGCCGGATCGTCACTCCCATCCCCGTTCCCCAATCCATCGATCTGATCCGGCGCCTGCGGGAGGTGGAGCCGCGGTCCATGGCCGGCATGGTTCCCATTGTCTGGCATCGGGCCCAGGGCTTCCAGGTGCGCGACCCCTACGGCAACCGGTGGATCGACTTGAGCAGCGGCATCGTGATGGCCAACAGCGGCCATGCCCATCCCCGCGTCCTGGAGGCCATCCGCAGACAGACGGATTCGCCGCTGCTGTTCACCTATGCCTACCCGGGAGAAGTCCGGCAGCGGCTGCTGGAGCGGTTGGTCCGGCTGGCGCCTCCCGGGCTGGACAAGGCCATCCTGTTTTCATCGGGAACCGAAGCCAACGAGTGCGCCATCACGCTGATGCGGCGGCACGGCCAGCGGATCTCTCCCCGCAAGACGGCCATTCTGTCGCTGGAGGGCAACTACCATGGCCGGACGCTGGCGGCCAAGGCGGCCAGCGGGGGGGAAGACCGGGTGGACGGCATCCCTCGGGACCAGTTGGGCCATTTTGTGCTTCCCGCTCCCGGCGAAAACGGGTTCGCCGCCGATCTGCAGTCCCGCGGCCTCGCCCCCGGAGACGTCGCCGGGATCATCCTGGAATCCATCCCCGGCGTCACCACCGCCTGCCATCCCCTGGAATACGTGCGGGAGTTGAGGGACTGGGCGACCCGCCACCGGGTGCTGATCGCCGTGGACGAGATCCAGTGCGGGATAGGGCGGACGGGGAAGATGTTCGCCATTGAACATTACGGCGTTGCTCCCGACCTGATCACCTGCGGCAAGGGACTGAGCTCCAGCCTGCCGGTTTCGGCCGTGATCGGGGCCAGGCAGGTGATGGACCTGGCTCCCCCCGGGGAAATGTCCAGCACCTTCGGCGGAAACCCGGTCTGCGCCGCCGCCGCCGAGGCCAACCTGGAATTGATGGAAGAGGAAGGGCTGGTGGAGCGGGCGGCCGAGCTGGGAGAGCTGCTCGAAGAGTGGCTGGCGCCGGTGGCCCGGAGACATCCTGGATCGATCGGCCAGGTCAACGGCAAGGGACTGTTCTATTCCATCCACCTGAGGCATCCGGACACGGGGCGGCCCTGGGTGGAGATGGCGGATCGGGTAGCGCTGGAGTGCGTGCGCCGGGGTGTCCTGCTGTTCGTGACGGGGCGGGGCTTCCTCAAGATCGTGCCTCCGCTGACGATCGACCGGGAGGCCTTGAAGGAAGCCGTGGAGGTGATGGCGACTGTCCTGGATGAGGAACTGACTGCATGACACGGCCATTGACGGTGGACCTGGAGGGACGCACCGCCCTGGTGACCGGCGGCGGCACGGGGATCGGCCGGGCCATCTCCGTCGGGTTGGCCCGCTGCGGCGCCCGGGTGGTGGTGAACTACTCCCGAAGCGCCGCGGAGGCGGAGGCCACCGTGGCCGAAATCGCGGCCGAGGGGGGGCAGGCCCTGGCCCTTTGCGCCGACGTGACCAATGAGGACCAGGTCAGGCAGGCCGTCGCGACCGCGGTGCAGACCTGTGGCGGGCTGGACATCCTGATGGCAAACGCGGGGGGACCGACCGAGAGCTGCTCCACCGAGGACCTGTCCAGCCGGGACTGGGACGCGGGGTTGAACCTGAACTGCAAGTCGGTCTTCCTGTGCGTCAAGCACGCCGCCCCCCACCTGCCCGACGGCCGGGGACGGATCCTCATGACCTCCTCCATCAGCGCTCGCAGCGGCGGCGGTCCCGGGACCATCACCTATACGGCCGCCAAGGGGGCACTGAACAACCTGGTGCGGGGGTGGGCCAAGGAGTATGCGCCGCGCGGCATTACCGTCAACGCCATCGCTCCGGGCGTCATCCGGACCCGCATCCACCAGCAGCGCACCCCTCCGGAGGTCTACCGGGGCCTGATCCAGCGCATCCCCCTGGGCCGCGACGGCCAGCCCGAGGATTGCGTGGGGGCGGCCCTCTTCCTGGCCAGCACGGACGCTTCCTTCATCACCGGACAAATCCTGGAAGTCAACGGCGGCATGCTGATGCCGTAGAGGGGGCGGCTCGCCAAGAGAGTGATCCACGAAGGACGACGAAGGACGACGAAGGACCACCAAGGGGTTGGAGAAGGCTCAGGAGGGATCCGCCAAGGGCCGCCCAGGGGTCCGGCCAACCACAACTGACCACTGACCACTATCCACTAACCACTGCTGTTACTCCACCAGCGCCCCGAACAGCTCGGGGCGTCTCTGGCGCAGGGTGTAGTTGGGTTGGCTGCGGGCTTCCCAGAGCTTCTCGGGCAGCAGATCGGCCACCACCATCTCTTCCTCGATCTTCTCGAACGAAGTCCTGGCAGTGACCTGGCCCAGCGGGTCCACCACGATGCAGCCGCCGGCATGGTTGGGTTGGTTGGGGCTGTCCTCGGGGTAGGTGTCGACGATCCCGGCTCGTCCGGCCTGATTGCAGAGCACGGCGTAGCAACTGTTCTCGTAGGCTCGGGCCGAAGCCATCATGTGGAAGTACCGGCCCGACCAGTCGGCCGCCGCTCTCTCGGATTCAGGGTCGTCGGTCCACGTCTTCAGCCGGGCGGCGTGGGGCATCAGCAGCAGGTCGGCTCCCTTCAGAGCCAGGATTCTGGGGACCTCGGGCAGGGAGTTGTCGTAGCAGATGATCGTCCCTACCCGGCACTTGCCGATGTCGAAGACGAGCATCTCCGAGCCGCCCTCGTAGTGGATGACCTCGTCCCGGGAGAGGTGAATCTTTCTCTGGGCCCCGATGTAGCCCTTGGGGCCCACCAGCACCTGGGTGTTGTAGACGATGTCGCGCTCTTTTTCGCTGAGGCCCACGCTGAGGTGCAGATCCAGGGCCTGAGCCAGCAGGCAGAGGTGCTCGACGCTGGGCCCCTCGGGCACGGGCTCGGCCGCGTACCAGGTATTGGGATCGTTGTGGCCGTGCACCACCAGTTCGGGGAACAGGACCAGATCGGCCCCCGAGTCCTTGGCCCGGGCCGCCCACCGGTCGATGGAGCGCAGGTTTTCCTTCGCCTGGCCCAGCAGCCCGTTCATGGCCACCGCCGCAATTTTCAGTGCTTGCATGAGCTGACCTCCCAATGGCGTGCGCCCGGCTGACGCCTCCGTCTGCAAGAGTGCGCCGGCTTCGCTGCCAAACGTGACTATTCCCGGGTTTCCCCTGACTCTTGCTGCAGGCGACCTGCCGCCGCCGCAGCATCCGATCACATTCCAGTGACGTTTGTCTTCGTCAAGTAGAGTCTATAACTTTTTTTGTCAGTCTTTTATATGAGTTTATGGTGTGGCTTTACCGGCTCCAAACGTCCCTTGCAATCCACTGCCATCTCCCATGTAGTGGGGGACTGGAAAAGAAGCGGGACGGCTGACGCGGCCGGCGCCACCCCCGCGAGTGGATGTCGGGCCTGAGGTGGTTCGCCTTCCCGCGCATCGGCAAGATGCCGGTCTCCGAGGTCACGAGCGCCGACGTGTTTGAGATCGTCACCCCTATTTGGCGCCGGAAAGCCTGCGGCGCCCGTTGGAGTTTGCCATGCCGGGGCGATACTCACGAAACCCCTTGGCGCATGACGGTTCGGGTTTGGCGAATGGCAAATTCGCGTAGCACCTCAAGGTCGTCCTTCGCCCGTCTCAGTGAGCGAGTTGAGTTTTCGGCGAACCGGGCCTTGAACTGAAGATGGGGGCTCACCCACCTTTCAACGATCCGACCCGAACGGAGCAGCGTGACCTTGGCTCGGCAGCGGCCTCGATATCCGCGCTCGGGATCCAAGCATTCCCTCGCTTGGCGCAGTGCATGCGCCCAGCCGTCGCCATCAAGCCGATCCAGCGCGATGGGAGTAGGCGAAAGGCTCGACTCCCTTATCCGGACGCGACTGGAGACCTGCCAAGCGTCCCGCCACCAGTTCACCGTGACCATCTCCGGTCTCGGAACCCTGTCGCGGTATTCGGTCAGGAGGAGTGGATGGGAGATCTCCCGCTCAATGAGTCGAGCAACGGGCCAGCCATCGTATAGCATGCCCTCAAGGTTGACCCCCAACCAAGCGGCCCCGTCACGCTCGGTGTACGCAGCGTTCCACTGTACGCCGTCGCATCCGTCCGAGATACCCAATACGCCAAGCGAACGACTGCCGAATCGCTGTCCCTCGCATGCAAACAGGTCCCTGAAGAGACCGATCACGATGTCGGTTCGCTCTTCGAGTCCTTTGGTGCCCACCTTAATCTCATTGTGCGGCATGTCCGGGTAGGCTCGACAAATCAAGGGGAATGTCCTTATCTACTCGTCAGACCAACCGGGAGTCGAGGTAAACCCCGTACGCCATTGGCAACCGGGACCATCCCCATGGCGCTCATCGGAGTGAATCGAACACTGGTCGATATGGCGAAGGGTGTTTTCCAGCCAGAAGTGGGTCCATTTTCGTCCCCCCTTGAGGTGCGAAAGCTCCTCCTTGACCTGCTCAAGCTCTGCCTGCAAGTCATCGACGGCCTTGGCCAAATTCTTCTCCCCGGCTGGCTGGGGGTTGGTGGCCCAAAGGCCGACCGCAACGGCCGCCATCAGGCATGCAATCGCTAGAAGTCTCATGGTTCTACCTCCACGCAGCGTTGCTTGTGTGAATTGGACGGGTGATTGTTTCCAGCATAGAAAATCAATACAGGGCAAACAGCCCGGCGGCCAGCTTCTGGGCCACGGCCACCTGCTCCGGGGTCATCTTTTCTTCAAGGGTTCTGTCAGCCGCCAGCCTTTTCGTATGACTGGCCTCTTTCCTTCGCGGGATACTAGATTTGCATGGGATTTTGCTCCCTACTCTCTATAAACAATCGAAACAGCATTTGGTCACAACTTTTTTTCAAGGGGAACGTTCAGGACTGTTGGGAATCTTCGGGAGCTAACGATCGCAAGCGGGCATCAAGGCGGCCTTTGAGCAAACGGACGGCACGGCTCAGGCGGGTGGAAACACTCGATCGGGAGATATTAAGACGTTCTGCGGTCTGGCGGGTGAGGGGATTGAAGCGGGCTGATACACAATAAGACCTTTATAATTAGTTTTTTACAAGTTCTCGATTGTGGTCGCCGCATTAGCGGCGTACCGGAACCCCCGGGCCGGCACCCCGGGCACTGATTCTTGAGAAGCCTTGTTCCCATTCGACGCTACTGCCAAGCCCTTACCGGGGGTGCCCCAAAGTCCCATCGCAGGTCCATGGCCAGCGGGAAGAGCTCGTCGATCTTGTCCAGGTGCTCCTGCGGGATTTCCACCTCGGCCCCGCGGATCGAGCTTTCGAGCTGTTTCCGGTTGCGGATGCCCAGGATCACCGAGCTGATCTCGGGATGCCTCAAGGCCCAGCCGATGGAGTATTCGGCCAGGCTGACCCCCAGTTCGGCCGCCAGGCTCTTGACGACTTCGATCCTCTCCCAGACGGCCCCGGGAAGCGGACGCATCCAACCGGGAGCTTCCGCCAGGCGGCTTCCGGCCGGGGTCTCTCCCGACTGGTACTTGCCGCTCAGCCAGCCGCCGTGCAGCACCTGGTAGGGAGTGATGCCCACCCCGAACTTCTTGCAGAAACCGATTTCGGAGACTTCGATGTCGCGGCGCAGCATGCTGTAGGGCGGTTCGTAGGCGATGATCCGTTCCAGGGCGTTGCGGTCGCTCAGCCAGAGCAGCTCGCACATCTGCCAGGCCAGGTAGTTGGAGACCCCGAAATAGCGGATCTTGCCCTGCCTGACGAACAGGTCCAGCGTGCGCAGGCTCTCCTCGAAGGGGGTCTCCAGGTCGGGCCAGTGGAGCATCAGGATGTCCACGCAGTCGGTCTGGAGCCGTCGCAGGCAATTCTCCAGTTCGGTCTGGAGGTGGATTCTGGACCCGCCCTTCTGGTGGGGACCGGGTCCCAGAGCGTTGGCGATCTTGGTCAGCAGCACCACCTGGTCTCGCTTGCCCTTGAGGATTCTTCCCAGGTATTCCTCGGCCACGCCTCCCGCACTCCCGATGCTGCGGTCGTAGCCCTCGTAGGAGCTGGCCGTATCGATGAAGGTGAGGCCGCTGTCGATGGCCTGGTGCATCAGGCTGGCGGCCTCCTTCTCCAGGGTCGGGTTCCCGAACAGCATGGTCCCGAAGCAGATGGGCGAAACCGAGACGCCGCTGGCTCCCAGCCTTCTGAGTTTCATGGTCGACTCCCCAAGTGGATATTCCCTTTTCGCCGATGTCGGTCCGAGGGTGATGGACGGTCGGATGAGTTCCCGACCGGCGGCCGGCCTGCCGGTTGACACTGGCGTAGGGGGCCACTCATTATTGATGTTGTCCGGGGGCAAGTCAAGGCGGCGCGGTGGCTGGGGCAAGATGATCCCACGCTGCCAAATTCCAGGTGGGATCGTAGGGGCAACCCTTGTGGTTGCCCTTTGTTCACGTTCGCCCGGTTATCCCCGGATCGGGCAACCACAAGGGTTGCCCCTACGGTTGGGGTCTTCGATATCAAGCTCATGAACAGCCTATCGATCGCCATCGTGGGATGCGGCAGCTTCGGGCGGCACCTGGCCGACTTGATGGCAAGGCTTGCGTGCCTGAAGATCGCCGCCGTCTGCGATCCGGATGAGGAGAAATCCCAGACCCTGGCGCAGCGCCTAGGGGTGCACGCCCATGCCTCTTTCCGGCGTTGCCTGGAGGAAAGCCGGGCGGCGGCGGTGGCCCTGTTCACTCCCAACCACCTGCACGCCCCCATGGCCATCGCCGCCGCCGAAGCCGGGAAGCACGTCTTCTGCGAAAAACCCATGGCCATGAACGTGGCCGAGTGCTACGCCATGATCGAAGCCGCCGGGGCCAACCGGGTGAAGCTGATGGTGGGCCACAAGCGGCGGCTACGCCCTCAGTACGCCAAGATGGCCGAGATCGTCCGCGGCCAGCGCTACGGCAGGCCCCTGGCGGTGCAGGTCAACGGGTTCTACGGCCGTGAGCTCTGGGATTGGTGGACCCGGAGGGAGACGGGTGGGGGTCTGCTGTTTCACGCGGGGGTGCACGATCTGGATTTCCTGCGGCACGCCTGCGGCGAGGTCGGAACCGTCTTTGCCCGCAGTCCGGTCAAGACCCACCACGGCACCGATTTCGAGGACGCCCTGGCGCTCCTGATCCAGTTCGAATCGGGCACGGTGGCCACCCTGCAGGTCAGTCCCTTCTCTCCGCAGCGGACCTTCCGCCAGGCCTTTGGGGTCCACTTCGTCCTGGAGCGGGGAGACCTCATCTACGACCCGGTCGAGACCACGGTGACCGTGCAGGGCAGGGGAGAGCCTGCCCAGCGGTTTCAGTTCGACAACGAGGCCGGCTTCGAACAGGCCTACCGCACCGAGCTGGAGAGCTTTGCCGCCTGGGTGGGCCGGGAAGCCGAGCCGGTGCTGACCGGTTGGGACGGCCTGCGCTGCGTCGAGATCATGGAGGCGGCCCAGCTCTCGGCCTACAGCGGCAGGCAGGTGCAGCTTCCCCTCCCCCGAACCCGGGCCCGGCAGGAGTGGTTGGGGACTCCTTCCCTGACCCGGGAAATGGCGGAGCCGACGCTCTTCGCCCGGGGCCTCTCCATGGCCGAGGGTCCGGCCTTCGACCGGCAGGGTCATCTCTTGGTGGCCAATTGCCGGGCCCGGCATCTCTCCAGGATTTCCCCCGGCGGGGACGTCAGCCACTTCCTTTCCACGGGAGGAAAGCCTCAAGGGGTGGTGGTCGCCCCCGAAGGGCGCCTGCTCATCAGCGACAATGAAAAACGCATGATCTTCCGGGCCGATGCCGGCGGCGGGCTGGAAGAGTTCTGCGGCCGCTACCGGGACGGCAGCCGGCTGCGGGGTCCCAACGAGATCGCCCTGGGGCCTGACGGGCGGATCTATTTCACCGACCCCGGCAGGGCCTGGCGAGGACGGCCGCAGGGAGCCCTCTCCCGGGTGGATGGGTCGGGCCGGGCCGAGCTGCTGGCGGACGGGCTGGAGTTCACCAACGGATTGGACTTCACCCCGGACGGCAAGGAGATCTGCGTGGTGGAAACCACCACCGGGAAAGTGCTGCGGGCGGCGTTGGCCGCCGACGGAACCCTGGCCGAGCCGCTGCGCGAGTTCGTTCGCTTCGAGGGCAGCGTCGGACCCGACGGGATCCGCTTCGCCGCCGGCGGCAACCTCTACGTGACTCTCTTCGGGCGGGGCCAGGTGGCGGTGGTGAATCCGGAGGGCCGGGTGATCGACCGCCTGCGGGTGCCGGGCCTGTTCCCGACCAACGTCATCTTCCTGGGGCGCTCCCTGCTGGTCTGCGAGGGCCAGACGGGGGCCATCTGGAAGCTGGAGGTGGGGGAGGAGGGGGTTCCCACCTATTCCCAGAAGATCTGGCAGAAGGCCTGAAGCGCTGCACAACTATTTTGCTGGAGGTTGGGATTGCTCAGTTGATGTCATAGAGAACGCGGATGACGAACGGATCCGGATCAGCACAAGTAGGACGAATGGCACGTTCGGTTTGGCTATACCGTTTATTCGCACGCTGCCCTACCTGCATCTCTTTCTCTGGGCGTGTCTTACGCCTTGAGGGTGCTCCCGGCTACGGGCGGCTTGATATCCCTTTCGACACAATTGACGAGATCAGGGAGGCGCGGTCGATATTCTGGACGCGGATCACGATTTGCGATCTCGAAGGCGTCGAGCGGTGGATAGGAGGTCTTCGCAAAGGTTCGGCCACCCTACTGATGGCCATCCTGCGGGGAGAGGGGGCGCGGCTCGCTAGGCAGCTAAGTTCCCGGTTACTTGAGATGGAAAAGGAACTGGGAAAGGCATTCTCCGGTGACCGCTATGTACGGTTTGCCCAAGGCGCAATACTACGCGAGCGAATAAGAAAGTTGGTTGCCCTCGGTAGACCAGCCGTGGTTCATCTGCAATTGAGATCCCGCGCGGCTGCGAGGCTTAAACGATTTGGCAAGCTGCAATCAGACTACGTTTTCGAGCGGGCACGGAATGCCGCGAATAAGCGATACGTTCACACGGTTATACCTGCCGTCTGTGATGCTATGCAGACCCTGTTCAAGATGACTCCAACGGATGAACAGGCCAGCGCAATCGCGACCGACGAAAAGGCGACTCTGGTGCTTGCCGGTGCGGGCACGGGCAAGACAAGCGTCATCACGGGTAAGGTGGCGCATCTGATCCGGAACCAAGGCGTTGCGCCAAAAGAAATTCTCGTACTAGCTTTCAACCGCGATGCGGCCAAAGAGGTGCGTGAACGACTCAGCGGAGAACTGTCCGGCGTGACGGTCAGCACTTTCCACGCTTTCGGCCGGCAGGTAATTGCCCAGATGTCAGAAGCGCCGACAATTTCCAAGTTGGCGACTGACGACCACGCATTCCACCAGGAGCTTGAGCGGATCATCGATAGTCTAGCTTGTGACCCGATGCAAGAAGAGACGTTGACCGAATTCATCGCATACAACAGTCGCCAGTACCGCTCGCCATTCGATTTCGAGTCTCAGTCGGACTACTACAATTATGTGCGCAACATAGATCGACGCGCGTTAAGCGGAGACAGAGTCAAGAGCTTTGAGGAGTTGGAAGTCGCAAACTTTCTCTCACTGCACGGAATCCGCTTCGAATACGAAAGTCCCTATAAAGCCAAGACTGCGGACACCCGCCATCGGCAATATCAACCCGATTTCTACCTGCCCGACTACGACATCTACATCGAGCATTTTGCGCTCGACGAAAACGGTAGTCCCCCTCCGGATTGGCCGAACTACGGCGAAGGAGTCCTGTGGAAACGCAAGATACACCAAACGAACGACACCCGACTAATCGAAACTCATAGCTGGCACTGCAAACAAGGAATACTGCGCAAGCAGCTTCGCCGGCAGCTTGAGGCATGTGGAGTTCCGTTTAGCCCGGTTCCGCTTCGAGAGCTGCTTGGAGACCTACGGGACACGACGGTCTCGTGGCTAGCTAGACTGATCGCGACATTCCTTCGCCTCGTCAAGACCGCCGCCAAGAACATAGACGAATTGCGCAACCGTGGAACCATGCTGCCCGGAGCGCTCCGCAACAAAACGTTCATCGATTTGTTCGAGCAAGTCTGGAAACGCTACGAGGCCGTGTTGAGCGAAGCTCGTGCGGTTGATTTCGATGACCTGATCAATCGTGCCACCGGCCTCATTGGCAACAACGGATGGCCGTCGCCCTACCGATACGTTCTGGTCGACGAGTTTCAGGACATATCGGCCGGACGCATGCAATTGTTGAAATCGTTGAACCGCCCCGACGTTAGCTTTTTTCTCGTTGGGGACGACTGGCAGTCGATCAATCGGTTCGCAGGCAGTGACGTCGGGCTTATGCAGCATTGTGGTGACCATTTAGGACACATGGCACAGTGTGATCTGACTCAAACGTTCCGTTACGGTGAGTCCATCATCCATCCGTCGACCACGTTCATTCAGCGCAACCCGCAACAAACGAAGCGGACATTACGCAGCGCGGGCAAGGAGAGTAGTGAGGGAATAACAATTGTCGCTGCCAAAGATCCATCGAAAGGCGTTCAGGAGGCCCTCACTGATATCTCGGGACTGCTCTCGGTTAGAAAACCTACCTCAGTGCTGTTGCTTGGCCGCTATAACCGGAGCCTATCCGCTCTAACTCGAATTTCCGGAAAAAAGTTGCGCTTGGAAACCAGCACCGTTCACCGATCGAAAGGACGCGAAGCCGACTATGCAGTTGTAGTTGATCTTGCGGACGATCTTTATGGCTTCCCGTCAAAGATAGATGACGACCCTCTGATCGACATAGTGTTAAACGATTCAAACCCAATACCCTACGCGGAGGAGCGCCGACTTTTCTATGTGGCAATTACCAGAGCCCGCCGTGGTGTTTATCTGATCGCCGACTCCGTGCACCCTTCCTCATTCGTTGATGAATTGCGTCGCGGGAAATGGGGCCTTCGCCAAATCGCTGACTTCGCGAGAGATACTACCCCGCGGTGTCCGCGGTGCAGTGGTGGCAGTCTCGTTGTTTCACAGAGCGCCAAGAACTTGCGGTGCACGAATCATCCACTATGCAGGTACTTGGTGCCGCGATGCGAAAGCTGCGCACAGGGTTACATGGTTCTCCTAAACGGTTCCGCGAGTTGCTCAGATTGCGGAACAGTAGGAGAAATCTGTCCACAATGTTCGATCGGAATCCTTCAGCGACGGGAAGGTAGGTATGGACCGTTTTGGGGTTGCACCGAGTATTTCTCTGAGCCGCCCTGTTTATTCTCCAGAGATGCTGCTAAGACAAAGGGGAATCCGGGACGGCCAAAATGAGGGTAATTCACCAAATTCGACTGGTCCCTTTGTTAAGGATGGTCTAGTGAGGATCCGCCTCAGACCGGTGAGCATACAGATCAATGGATACCCTCTTGCTTCCAGAAAATAGTGCAACTGCGAAACTTGACTCATTTGTCAACTTCATCCGTGTTCGAGGAGTTTAGATACGTCCGAAGCTCCTCCTTGCTCCTCCCCGAGATTCCCAGTCGGTCCACCCCGCGGCCCTCTTTCCAGGCGTCGAAGCCCATGACGATAGATCCGATGTCGACCAGGCTGCGCATGGTGGGTGTGGGCACGCCGAACTGGCTTCCCACCGAGGCCCAGGCGCCCAGGCCGTAGGGGATGTCTTCGGTCAGCCAGCGGCTCTCCAGGGTTCCGGGGGCCTTCAGGCGGGTCAGCATCCAGCTTCCGTTGATGGCGGCCCACAGGTCCCCCCGGGGTCCGAAGCCGGCCTGGTGGAAGGCCTCCTCCACCCGACAGAGGTCGTAGCCCAGGGCCCCGGCCACGGCGCGGCGCTCCTCGTCCACCTGCTGAATGACCTTGACCACCGAGGGCGTGACGCCCTCTTCATAGAAGTAGAAATCCCCCTTGGAGTACTCCACTCTTCCGGCATTGAGGAGGACGCCGGCGGGATGGACCACGGGGTTCATGGCGGCCAGGCCGCAGGCCATCACGTCCGGATAGGTCTGCATGCCGGGGAAGAGCGGCTCCAGCGCCTCCCGGACCCTGGAAGTCTCCGATGCCGGCAGCACCCCCACTCCCAGGCCGCTTACCGTTCCCCAGATGGTGGCCGTGTCGGGAGCGGTCTTGCGGCAGACGTAGGGCGCGGTGTCCACCTCGGCCAGGGTGGCCTGGGCTCCGCCCCGCCGGCGCAGGATCTGCGACCATTCCAGCGCGCCTAGGGTGCCCGGCATCAGCACCACCGTGTGGCGGGGGGTGAGGTGGGGTGCGCACACTTCCGCGAAGGGCTTGTGGGCGTAGGCCGGAACAATCAGGAGGACCAGCTCGGAAGCCGCCAGGGCCTCCTCGATGTCGGTCGTCAGGCAGGCGATTCTGGCGGGACCCTGACCGCCTTCTCCCACCAGGTGGATGATGTTCGACTCGCGGACGGGGTCCAGTGAGGCTTCAAACCCCTCGATCTCGAACAGGGTCACCTCGAACCCGCGCAGGGTGAGGCTGGCCGCGGTCGAGAAGGCGGTGTTGCCTCCTCCCAAAATGGTGACGGACGTGTTTGGCATGAAACGGACCTCTCTAAAATTCTCAGGAATCACTCCCCCCTTGAGGGGGAGTCGCAGAAGCCGAGCCGAATGGCGAAGGCTGATGCGGTGGGGGGTCGAAAGCCGACCCGTGCTGGCGCCGCCCCCCATTCTCCTCAGGAAGCATGGCCCTGTTCCCGCAGGAACTCGTCGATCAGCCGCCGGGCGATGCTGGCGGGAGAGGGGAGCCCGGGCAGGTCGGGCGGACGGCACCAGAGGGCGTCCTCCAGCTCCTCCGGGTCCATCTTCAGCTCTCCTCCGGCGTATTCCGCCCGAAAGCCCAGCATCAGGGAATGGGGGAAGGGCCAGGGCTGGCTGGCGACGTAGCGGATGTTCTTGACCCGAAGGCCCACCTCTTCGGCGATTTCCCGTTCGACCGCCTCCTCCAGGGTTTCTCCCGGCTCCACGAAGCCGGCCAGAATGCTGTAGACGCCGTCGGGGAAGTGAGGAGAACGGCTCAGCAGCAGCTCCTCCCCCCGGGCGATGAGCATGATGACCGCCGGAGACAGGCGGGGAAAACTCTCCAGCCCGCAGCCCGGACAGGTCCGGGAGCGGTCCCGCTCATGGGCAACCGTGGCCGAGCCGCACCGCCCGCAGAACTGGTGGTTGCGGTCCCAGTCCACGATCTGCTTGGCCCGGCCCGCCAGGGCGAAGAGCCGGTCGCCCAGGGAGGGATAGAGGGCGCGCAGGTTGTCGAAGGCCATCCCGGAAGCGGGCCGGCTCTCCCGGTGCAATTCGGCCGAGAAGCAGTGTCTGCCGTCCAGGATGCCCAGGTACTGGCTGCGCAGGCAACGCAGGCTCAGGTCCCGGGGGTGGCGCAGCAGGGGAATGGAGGCCGAGCCGTTGCGAACCTGGACCAGGAGCAGCTCTCCGCGGAAGGCGAACCACCAGGCGGGCGCCCGAAGGTTCTCGGGAGGCGTGACGGCAGGCAGGAAAGGGTCAGGCATTGGTTCGAGATGAAAACCCGATGGCGGTCCCCTGAGCCCCTCAGTCAAGAGTCCAGCGGGCCTGCCGCAGCACGGCCAGGTCCGGGCGGGAGGCCATCTCCAGGCGCCGCTGGACCTGTTCCGTGGAGGGTGGCGCCTTGGGCACGGGGTTGTCCATCACTTCATACCAGGCCGTCAGCAGGGAGCCGTCGTTCAACTCGACCGTGGAAGGGTAGCCCAGGTCGCTGGAGATGCCGTCTCCGGAGAGGGTGATGGCGGCGGACCAGGTGCGGCCCTGGTCCTCGCTGACGCGGGCCTGGTTTCCATAGGGGGGCCGGCGATGGCCGTACGACATCACCAGGCGTCCGTCCCGCAGCTTCAGCAGGTGGGAGGGCAGTCCCCACACCCCGAGGGCGCGGGGAACCGACCAGGTCTTCCCTCCGTCGGTGGATCGGCTCTGCAGCGTCTCCCTTTCGTTGGCGGTGTTGTGGTTGCGGATGTGGGCGATGAGGGTTCCATCGGTGGTTTCCACGCCGTGCAGCTCGTGGTAGCCGTCCAGGTCGTCGCCCTTGCGGGTCGGGATTTCGGCCAGCCAGCGCCAGCTCCGGCCGTCGTCGGTAGACTCGCAGACCCCGATGCGCCCCTTGGATTGTCCGCTGGGACCGTACCAGAAGATCTTGCCGGGGTAGAGCAGGCGCCCGTCGGAGAGCTGAATGGGGCCGTGGGGGCTGTTGACCGGGCAGCGGTAGGGTGACGACCAGCTCCGGCCGCCGTCGGTGGAGCGGATCATCCAGCTCCCCAGCTCGATTTCGCGCTCGGCGGCCGTGATACGGCGGTGAATGGCCTGCCAGCGGTCCAGTTTCTCTCGGGTCCAGACGCCTTTTCCCTGCGATTCCAGCGCTTCGGCCCGGGCCAGGATGTCGGCATAGCCGATCGAGGTGAAGGTGGTGACCAGCAGCGACCCCTCGGCGGTTTCCACCACGCCGGCGTCCCGGTCGTCGATGGGACCGTCGATCAAGACCCGAGGAAAACTCCAGTGGCTTCCCTCGTCCCGGGAGCGCATCAGCTCCACCCGGCCGAAGGCGCAGACATGGGATTCCCGGCCTCCCGAGCACACCAGCAGCAGTTCGCCGTTGCGGCGCCTGGCCAGGGTGGGCCAGCCGTGATAGAGCCGGGGTTGCATGCTGATCACCCGCTTGGAGTGAACGCGGGCGCCGGCAAGAGCCGCCAACGGGGAGCCGGAGGCCAGTCCGACAGCCAGAGCGCCCATCCCCTGAAGTATTTGCCGGCGAGTGGCTGTGCCGTGCATGGGTGTCCTCCGTCTCTTGTGGGGTTGGAAACCAGTCTAGCCCGCCTTTCTCACCAGGGGGCATGATGATGGCGCAGTAGTTTTTCCCTCAGCGCGTGCTCGTGAGCGGAGAGCGTAGCGGTTTCTACGGTCGAGCGAGCATGGACGCGCTGAGGGGAAAAGGACAAGCCAGGGCATGCCCAGCGCCGTCTGTTATCCGCAAGTCCTTCCATGAAGCCCATCAAGGTGCTGAAGACCATTGACTTTTGTCCTGCCTCCAGCGACCTGGTGAGAAATGCGGGCTAGCAGTATAGGCGCAAGCCGCGGCCGCATCAAGCCCGCTGCGTCGATTGGCAGCCGGAATGCCTATTCGTAGGAGAGCGCCTTGACGGGATCGCTGCCCGCCGCCTTGAGGGCCGGGTAGAGCCCCCCGATGATCCCGCTGACGGAGACGAAGAGGACCGTGTACAGGACCCAGAGAGGTGGAATCGAGAGTATCTGGGCGGGATAGAGGAACCGGAGGAACTGCACGCCCAGGAAAGTCAGCAGGAATCCGACCAGAAGTCCGGCCAGGCAGAGGACCAGTATTTCCATCATCACCAGCTTGACGATGTAGCCTTTGCGGGCCCCCAGAGATTTCAGGATGCCGATTTCCCGGGTTCGTTCCGCGATGGTGGTGTACATGGACAGGAAGCAGGCGAAGGAGCCGATGGAGATGGCCAGGCCGATGACCCCGGTGATGAAGGTGGTGTAAGCGGGAGGCCGGCCGTTTCTCAGCAGGGAAACCCACTCCCGCATGGAGGTCACGCTGATGTTGGGAACCAGGTCCCGCATCTGGGCCATGGCTGCCTGCAACTGCCCGGAATCGTAGAGCTTGGCCAGAAAGGTGGAAGCCTGGCCGGCCTTGTCGGTGAGGGCTTGCAGGCTCCTGATGGGAACGTAGATCCGGCCCCCGATGCCGTTGCGGTAGATGCCCACCACCTGGAACGACTGGCCTTTCAAATCGAAACGATCGCCCACGGCCAGGCCCTTCGATCTGGCGTGCCGGTCGTCGATGATGGCCTCCCGGGCTTCGGGTCCGCTGAAGCGGCGGCCCTCCAGGAACTCCAGGCTGCCGGCCACGGCTTCGAAGCTCGGCAGGTCGATGCCGTAGATGGTGCTCCAGCCTCCCCGAAGCTGAGCCAGGAAGAGAATGGGCGTCACCTGCCGTACCGAATCCAGCCGGGCCAGGGTCTCGGCCACGGCCTCGGGAATGATGGTGCTGCCGGTGGTGAAAAAGAGCGGGGGCGCATTGGCCGGCCGAACGATGACGTCGGCGGCCAGGTTCTTCTGGCGGTCGGCGTTGTCCTGAATCATGCCGTTGGCGATGCCCATCACCAACAGGATCAGCATGACTTCGAGGCTGATGGCCACAACGCTGGCGCAAGCCCGAACGGGGCGGTGAACGACGTTTGTGAAGACCAGTTTGAGGGCTGTCATCGATCGGCGGTGACGGTGGGCCCCGTCCTTTAGCCCGCATTTCTCACCAGGGGGCATGATCATGGCGCAGTAATTTTCCCCTCAGGGCGTGCTCGTGAGCGAAGAGCGTAGCGGTTTCTACGGTCGAGCGAGCACGTGCGCGCTAAGGGGAAAAGGACCAGCCAGGGCATGCCCAGCGCCGTCTGTTATCCGCAAACCCTTTACATGAAGCCAATCAAGGTGCTGAAGACAATTGACTCTTAATCCTGCGTCCAGCGACCTGGTGAGAAATGCGGGCTAGGTGGGCCGGACCGGAAAGAGGGCCGTAGGAACGCGCCTGCCGGTCCCATGCATTTTAGCATGATTGTGCACGCACCGGGGCTCCTTCGAACCTTTAGACCCCGAAGTCGGCCAGTCTGGAAAGGGAACGGGCAGCGTAGCGGGCGCGGGATCGGGAATCGGCAAAGGAGTTGCAATTGGTGGTCTGAAAGGTGGTATCAGTCGGCGTCGTTTGGCGGTATCGTTTGCATTTAAAGACGACGCTACACTGTCACTCATTACCGAAGTTCGGGCCACCGGGATTCAGAAAGCCCCAAGATTTATCTGTCTGGATCGACTAAACTCAATGATTAAGGGGCGTTGGGCGTTGCGACAGGAGAAAGCCAATGAGAGCATCCGCAGCTAACGGACCGTCGTTCAAAGCGGTGCCCACACAGAACGAGGTACGCGTTTCAGTGGAGAAATTCGGTCCCATCGAAAAAGGATCCGTGGATCTTCGGCCCTTAACAGTTTTCGTTGGTCCGAGTAACACTGGGAAGACGTACCTTGCAATTCTCATTTATGCGTTGCATAGGACATTGCAAGGATTCCCCCGGTTTCCCATCAGAGATCGCTATGTTTATTTTCAAGAGGAAGACTTTTCGATAACGGACGCTGAATTAAAACGTATTTTGGACGCTGATAGAAAATCGCTCCGATTTTCTGAATTACCTCGGTCCATGCGAAACATTGCGCAGAATTTTCTCTCAAACGAGAACTTTCTGGCGGACGAATTGAGAAGCGAACTTGAGCGTTGTTTTGATCTTGATTCGGTTACCGGCCTGATACGGATGTTTGAAAAACCCAACGTTTCAAACCTGTCAATTGCGGTTGGAGAAGACGAGGAAGAGCTCTGGGATTTCTCGATGAGGGTATCCGAATCCGATATTTCATCGAGAGGCAATATTAACGATATGGAGCTTCTCTCGAAACGAAAATTCGGTTCAGCGAGAGCCTATGAGAGGGTGGTCGGTAGACTTCGACGCCATGTTGTCAATGAGGCAGGTAAACTGGCAGACCGTCAAAGGAGCTTTCTGCTGGGAGAACTGTCGGAGATATTGTTTCATCCCGTTCGGGAGCAACAAGTGGAAACCTACTACCTGCCTGCCGCGCGGAGCGGCATCATGCAGAGTCACCGTGTCATCGCGAGTTCTCTGGTGGCGCGGTCGACGCGGGCGGGATTGGAGCGTTTTCCCGAACTCCCCACTTTCTCTGGTGTCATGGCTGACTTCATGCAACGACTGATTCTCTACGATGCACCTGGCCCGCACTTCGGAGTGGGGCGACGACGAAGACCGATGAAAGAGATCAAAGCGCTCGCGCAAGCTTTGGAGCGACGCACACTCGGCGGGCAGATTCGAACCAACAGGCCGTCACCGGGCGCATATCCGGAATTTGTCTACCGCCCCCTTAGCGCGAAGGAAGACATTCGTCTGAGTCGGGCATCGTCCATGGTATCCGAGCTGGCTCCGGTGGTGCTCTTTATGCGCGGCAACATCTGCAGTGGCGACACGCTCATAATCGAGGAGCCGGAGGCACATCTTCATCCTGCCGCCCAAACAGAGATGGCAGCCACTTTGGCACGCCTGGTCAGATGCGGCGTGCGAGTCGTAGTCACGACGCATAGCGACTGGCTTCTCAAGGGAATCGGTAATCTGATCAGGCAAGGCGAGCTTGAGGAACAGGTTGGTGAGTCTGAGAGAAAGCCTCTCTCTCCAGAATCGCTCCGGCCTCGGGATGTCGGTATCTGGCTGTTTCACAAGGACGGCGCCGGCAAGGGGTCCACGATAAGAGAAATCGAGTTCGACCGCATTGAAGGCGTAGAACCGTCGGACTACGAAGATGTGGCCGAGCAGCTTTACAACCGCTCCGCGGATCTGCAGAACCGGTTTGAAGAAATCGTCAATCAAAGCAAGATATGAACGTTGACGAAGTTCTGGACGGCATCCGCACGGAAGTGGGAGCGGAAAACCTGGCTGTTTCGTGCAATCGAGATGAATGCGACGTGTTCCTTGCCGATCTCCCCACCGACCGGATCATCGTCGACGCAGACCTTGCGTTTCCTGCACATGGGTGGGAAGGAGAGCGATGCGACTTTATCGTCTTTCTCTTCGGCAGTGACGCCAACCTGTACGCGATGCCGCTTGAACTCAAGAGTGGAAGCATCCCCATAGCAAAGACAGTCAGGCAGTTGAGAAAGGGGGCCGAGTTCGTTGACCGATTCGGACCGGAAACGCCACCACCCGCTTGTCGCCCTATCTTGGTTCACGGGCGACGCATTTCCTTCAGGGAGCGAAAAAGACTGAATCGCCTGAAGGTCACGTTTCGAGGGCTTGAACTGACCATTAAGACGGCGCGTTGCGGTCACCCGGGGAATCTGGCGCTTGCGTTGGAAATTTGAGCTGGCGCTTGCGGGCCGGGCAGACGTGACATGCAGGTCCGAACCATCATTACTTGCAGCAACGAAGCGACCTGACTACCCCGGCGCCCCTCACCGGCCACCCATCTTCCTGAGCTGCTCCACCACCGAGCGGGGGGCTTCCACTTCCAGCAGCACCTGGCTGTCCCGAACCTCCCGGCGAAGCAGCCGTCCGCTGGCATGGATCTGCGCCAGCAGTTCCCCCTGCCGGGCCTCTACCCGAAAACGCGCCCGCACCAGTGGGTCCTCGTAGATGGACTGGTCGATCCTCTCCAGCAGTCCGGAGATCCCCTGGCGTCGCAGCGCCGATACCTTCAGGGCGTTGTCTCCCGGGGGAAGCCTGGGCGGTTGCTCCAGCAGGTCGGTCTTGTTGTAGACCTCCAGGGTCGGCTTGCCCGAATCCCCCAGCTCCTCCAGCACCTTGAGCACCGAGGATCGCTGGTGTTCGGCGTGGGGGCTGGAGCCATCGATCACGTGCAGCAGTAGTTGCGCTTCCCCGATTTCCTCGAGGGTGGCCCGAAAGGCCGAGACCAGTGTGGCGGGAAGCTTGCTGATGAAACCGACCGTGTCGGACAGGATCACCTCCCGCTTGGAGGGCAGCCGGATGCGGCGCAGCAGCGGGTCCAGGGTGGCGAAGAGCTGGCGGGAGGCCAGGGTGTCCGATCGGGTCAGGGCATTGAAGAGGGTGGATTTGCCGGCATTGGTGTATCCGACCAGCGAGACGGTGGGAACGGGAACGGATTGGCGAAAGGAGCGGTGCAACTGGCGGTGCGCCCTCACCCGCCGGAGATCGCGCTTGATCTTGTGAATTCTCTGGTGGATCTTGCGTTGATCGGTCTCCAGCTTGGTCTCGCCCGGACCGCGCGTGCCGATGCCTCCTCCCAGGCGGGACAGCTCCGCTCCTCGGCCTCCCAATCGAGGCAGCCAGTAGTCGAGCTGGGCCAGCTCGACCTGCAGCTTCCCCTCCCGGGTCCGGGCGCGGCTGGCGAAGATGTCCAGGATGAGCTGGGTCCGGTCGACCACCTTGCAGTCGAGTGCGCGCTCGAGGTTTCGTTGCTGGGCCGGAGAGAGGTTGTCGTCGAAGATCACGGTGTCGGCCCGGTGCCGGCCCAGCAGTCCTTTCAGCCCCTCCACCTTTCCCTTGCCGATCAGAAAGGCGGGGTCATAGCGGAACCGTTGCTGGAGCAGGCGGGCGGCCACCCTGGCGCGGGCGGCGGAAGCCAGGGCCGCCAGCTCGTCCAGCGATTCCTCCAGGCTCAGCCCGGCTCCTCTGCCGGCAGCCGGACCGAGGGGGCGCTTCAGCTCGCATCCCACCAGGATGACGTTTTCTCTGTCCGGGGCGGCGACGTCCATTTCAGTTCGAAGGTTCCGGCCTGGAGGCCTTGGCTTGTGGGGAGGGAGGTTCCGAAGGCGATGAGGGTGGAGCCGATGCGGCCGGGACCGATTTGGTCGTCGCAACGGTCGAGATGGCGTGTTTGAAGAGGAGTTGTTCCCGGTTGCCGGACTCCAGAATGATCGCGTACTTGTCGAAGCTCCTGATGCGGCCGGTCAGCTTGACCCCGCTCACCAGGAAGACGGCTACCGGCAGCTTCTCCCTGCGAAGATGGTTGAGAAAGACGTCCTGAATATTGTGCGGTTGCTTTTCCATGGATCTCCTGATTCTCCTGAATGTCCCTTGGATTCAGGGCCGTTCCGGCAAGGCAGCCCCGGAGCTCTTTAGGGGGCGGACGAAAGCACCGGTCGGGTCGACGTCCCCGAAGGCTGTCTTGTCCCGGCCCGGATGAATTCCGCCACGCAGGCTTCAACGTCGGACCCGAGGGAATCTTCGTCCCCGAATCCTGAATACCAGGTCACCTTCTCTTCCTTGCGAAACCAGGTCAACTGTCGCTTGGCGTAGTTCCGCGTGGCCTGCGTGGTAGCCTCCACGGCGGCCTGCAAGGGCATCTCTCCCTGCAGAAACCGCACCACCTGAAGGTACCCGAGCGATTGGAGAGGCTTGCAGTCGGGAGAATAGCCCCTGGCCAGGATGGACCGGACCTCCTCCACCAGTCCGCCGGCGAACATGCGGTCGACGCGCTCTTCGATTCTCCGGTAGAGCCGGTCCCGCGGCGGATCGAGCCCGATCTTCAGCAGTCGGAACCCCTGCAGCTTCTCCGGGGCGGTCCGGAAGTGAAGCGAGATGGGCTTGGCGGTCAGAAAATAGACCTCCAGGGCGCGTATGATCTTGTGCTGGTCCCTGGCTGAAATGCGCCGGGCCGACTCCGGGTCCACTCTCGCCAGCAAGCGGTGGAGATGGGTGTCCCCCTTGCGCCGGGCCTGCTGTTGCAGGCGCCCTCTCAGCGACTCACAGCGGGAGGGTCCGTCGAAGAGGCCGTTGAGCAAAGCGCGCAGGTAGAGCCCGGTGCCCCCCGCCACCAGAGGCAGATTTCCCCGCTGTCCGATTTCCGACAAGACCCTGCGGCCCAGAGCCATGTACTGACCGGCAGTAAACTCCTGGTCGGGATCGAGAAAGTCGATCAGGTGGTGAGGGATGCCGGCCTGCTCGGGTTTGAGCACCTTGGAGGCGCCGATGTCCAGAAACCGGTAGACCTGCACCGAATCGCAACCGACGATCTCACCCCGGAATCGCCGGGCAATCCGCAGCGCCAGATTGGATTTTCCGCTTGCGGTCGGTCCCAGGACGGCGATGAGGGGTGGATTCGTCAAGGCCAGAGCCAGATGCGAAGGGCCAGGTAGGCAAACAGGAGCGTCGCCAGGATGCAGAGCCCCAAAAGCTGCACGCGCGACGGCCTCATGACCCGATTCCCACCCGGAACTGGAAAAAATCTACTCCATCCCGGCGCCAATGTAAACAGAGGGATGTCGGGGGGACAGGGCCATCCCATTCACCCTCATTCAGGGTGACAGAACTGTCAAGACCTCCGAATCAGGCTCACATTCCCCGTGGGATTGTAGGGGCGCCCCTTGTGGGCGCCCAATCCGAGGTCACCGGGAACAACAGGGCAACCACAAGGGTTGCCCCACCATTGGGGGAGAGCAGCTTGGGATAGTCCTGGCCGGGGGGATACGGCCGACATCAGGCTCCGCCCCGGCGTGCCTACCTTTTCCGGCTCGAACCCGTTTTTCATGCTAACCTTGATCTGATACCGGCCGGGACCTGCCTGAAGCCGCCGGAAAGTCACCGGTTTCACCCTCCTATCCGAAAACCGGCCACGCCTGCCATGAGCAAACGGACCAAAGTCTACGGATTCCTGATCCTGCTGGCGCTATTGGCGGGCGCCGCCTGGTTTCTCAGGCCAAAGCCGGAAACGCCGGCCGCTTCCGCCAAAGGGTCCCCCTCAAGCCCCGGCGGCGGGGAGAACGGGGCCGCCCCCGCCCCGGTGGAGCTGGCCCAGGCCAGGCGGGACCGGATCACCCACCAGCTTTCCTCCACGTCCAATCTGAGGCCCCTGAGAGAAGTCGAGATCAAGGCGCAAACCGAGGGAATCGTCCGGAGCCTGCTGGTGGAAGAAGGGGACCTCGTCAGGCGGGGGCAACTCCTGGGACGCCTGGATGACCGCTCTCTGCGGATCCAGTTGGAGCTGAGCCGGGAAAAGCTGGCCCAGGCCAAGTTGCAGTTGGAAAAGGCCCGCATTCGGCGGGAGAAGGCCAAGGTGCAGATCGCCAACACCGAGAACGAACGGCAGCGCCTGCAGGAAGCCTATGAGGAGCAGCTCATCAGCGAGCGGGAGTATGACCAGGTGAGGTATCAACTGGACGAATTGGGCCACGACGAGCGGGTCTCGGCCTCGGAGACCCGGGAGTTGTTTCACCGCGTCCAGGAGCTGGAGGCGGAGATCCGCAAATCCGAGCTGGAGATCTCGCATACGCGGATCACGGCCCCTTTCGGCGGGCGGATCACCGAGCGCACCATGGAGCTGGGGAAGAGCATTCGCAGCGCCGACAAGCTGTTCAAGCTGGGAGCCTTCTCTCCTCTCTACGCCGACGTATTCCTTTCGGAGAGAGAAGCCCGCCGGGTTCGGCCCGGACAGGAGGCCTCGGTGCGCCTGGGTGCGGATGAGGCCGTCGAGGGCGTGGGACGGGTGGTGCGGGTGAGTCCGGTGGTCGACACCTCCAGCGGCACGGTCAAGGTTACGGTGGAACTCACCCCCGCAACCGGGGGATTCATGCCGGGCGGATTCGTCAGGGTGGCCATTCGGACCGACGTGCGTCCCGATGCCATCCTGGTTCCCAAGCGGGCCGTGTTGGAACGGGACGGGGCATCCTTCGTGTTTCTGGCCGACAATGGCGTGGCCCGGCGGGTTCCCGTGCAACTGGGCTATGAAGAGGATGGAAATATCGAGATCCTGCAGGGGATTTCCGCCGGGGATCGAGTGGTGGTCGCCGGACAGGGCGCTCTGGAAGACGGGTCCGAGATCAGGTCGTTCGAAGGCGAAACAAGGGGTTCATAGCCCGTCGGTAGCAGGGGCCAAGTCGGGTCGAGCCGGTTTCCGGCCACCAGGCGCAGGCGTTTGGTTCGGACAAGCCCCGCCCCAGCCCTGTCGTGCGGATCATACGGGAGTGAAACACCCAATCTTCAATAAAGACGAACCACGAATGAACACGAATGGACACCAATACCGATGGACCTGCTTGGCTGCGACGCCGTCACGGTATTAAGCCCCGCTTGGGAGCGCGGGCGCCTCTCCCGTGTGTCTTGGTGGATCACTCCTTTTTTCGAGCCATTTGCTGAATGTGGCAGCGGGACGTTTTCCGAGAATGGCCGCAAAAGGCACAGAAACACAAAAAGAACCCTCGGACCGGCAAGACTCGAGTTCAAGAAACTCGTTTTGTGACTCTTGTGCCTTTTGTGGTGAATGACGGAGCCGGTAGGCCGCCTCAACGTCATTCCCGATGGGGGATTTTGCAAAGGGCTCATGACTTATTGGTGTTCATTCGTGTCCATTGGTGGTTCGCCGTTATCCTTTGTGGATAACTCTTGTCGGTCCTTCGTGGCCCTTCGTAGTCCTTCGTGTGCCTTCGTGGATAACTCTTTTTTCTGTTGTTTCAAATAAGTGCCCCCGCTCTGCTTCCCTTTAGCAACGTCGATCCCCCAACCTCCTGAGCCATGATCCAGCTTGCCATTCGGCGTCCCGTGACCGTCTGCATGTTCGTGGTGGCGGTGGCTCTCTTCGGCCTGGTCTCCCTGCAGCGGATGGCCCTCAACCTGCTGCCGGAAATCGCCTATCCCGCCCTCACCATCCTGACCGACTACCAGGACGCGGCTCCCGAAGAGATCGAGAACCTGATCACCCGTCCCATCGAGGAGGTGGTCGGGGTGGTTGGAGGTCTGACCCGGGTGGAGTCGGTGTCGCGATCAGGCCAGTCGGAGGTCGTCCTCGAGTTCACCTGGCGGACCAACATGGACGTGGCCACCCTGGAAGTCAGGGAAAAGCTGGATCTGCTGCAGTTGCCGCGGGACGTGGAGCGGCCGGTGCTGCTGCGCTTCGATCCTTCCTACGATCCCGTCATGCGGCTGCAGTTCTGGGGCGAGGCCGGCCTCAGCCGCCTGCGCACCCTGGCCGACGAGGAGCTGAAGAAGAGCCTGGAGTCCACCGAGGGCGTGGCGGCCATCAAGGTGGTGGGCGGCCTGGAAGAGCAGATCCGCATTGAAATCGACGAGAAGCGGCTGGCGGAGCTGCGGATCCCCATCACCGAAGTGACCCAGGTGCTCACCCGGGAGAACCTGAACCAGGCTTCCGGAAGCCTCTATGACCTGGATGCCAACTACATGGTTCGCATGCTGAACCAGTTCCGCTCGGTGGACGAGATCGAACGGATCATCCTGCGGGATTCGGAAGGCAGAAGGGTGGTCCTGGGCGAGGTGGCCGAGGTGTGGCGGGGCTCCAAGGACCGGGAGGTGATTGCCCGCATCGACGGCCGCGAGAGCGTGGAGCTGGCGGTCTACAAGGAGGGCGACGCCAATACGGTGATGGTGGCCCGGGCGGTGGAGGCCGAGCTGGAGAAGCTGCGCAAGGACGGGGTCCTTTCGGGGAGCCTCCAGGTGCGCACCGTCTTCAACCAGGCCCGATTCATCCAGCAGGCCGTGGACAACGTGCTCTGGTCGGCGGTGCTGGGCGCGGTGCTGGCCACCCTGGTCCTCTACCTGTTCCTGCGCCACCTGAGAAGCACCCTGCTGGTGGCTCTTTCCATCCCCATTTCCGTGCTGGCGACCTTCGCCATGATGTACCAGATGGACGTGTCCCTCAACATCATGTCCCTGGGCGGGATCGCTCTGGGCGTGGGCATGCTGGTGGACAACTCCATCGTGGTTCTGGAGGCGGTGCATCGCCAGGACCGCTCCCGAACCCCCCTGCCGGAAGCCGTCTACCGGGGGACTCGCGAGGTCGGGACCGCGGTCACGGCCTCCACCCTCACCACCTTGGCCGTCTTCCTGCCCCTGGTCTTCGTGGAGGGCATTGCGGGGCAATTGTTCAAGGACCAGGCCCTGACCATCATCTTTTCCCTTTCGGCCTCGCTGCTGGTGGCCTTGACCTTCATTCCCATGGTGCTGGCGCTCCGGGTCCAGCCGCCGCCTCCGGCTCCCGCCAAGGTCCTTGCCGATGCCGGCCCGGAAGCCCTGGCCCCCGGGTCCATGGGAGCCGCCGGGCGCGTCCTCGCCGTTTCCCGCGGAGCCCTTCGACGGACCATGGCCTTTCTGTTGGTGGACCTCCTGACGGTGGTGCTGGCGGACCTCCGCGCCGGCCTGCACTGGCTGGGCCGAGGCCTGCTGCGCCTGCTGTCCCCCGGCCTGAGCGGCTTCGAGGCGGCCCTGGAGGCGGTGAGGGGGCGTTATCCCGCCTGGCTCGAGTTCGTGCTCGACCACAAGGGCAGGGTGCTGGCGGCCACCGGTCTGCTGGCCGGCGTGGCCGTGGCTGCCTCGTTCCGGCTGGGAGCCGAATTGATCCCTCCCCTGACCCAGGGAGAGTTCGCCTTCGAAATCCGCTTGCCCGAGGGCACGCCGCTGGCCCGGACCGACCGGCTGCTGAGGGAGGTCGAAAGGCAGGCGGCGGCGCTGGATGGGGTCGAAACGGTCTTCTCCAGCGCCGGGGGCAGCAACCGGAACCAGTTCGCCCGGCAGTTCGCCGAGGAGCACGTCGGCCAGCTTCACGTGGTGATGGAGGACCGGCGGGACCGGCGGGCGGAGTTCGAGGTCATCGAGCGTCTGCGCAGCCGGCTGAGCCAATACCCGGAGGTGACCTACGCCTTTCGGCGGCCCACCCTGTTCAGCTTCACCACCCCCATCGAGGTGGAGATTTACGGCTACGACCTGGGCGAGCTGCAGGCGGCCGCCGGCCGGGTGGCCGCGCGCATGGAAGCGATCAGCGGGCTCAAGGACGTCAAGACCTCGACCCGGCTGGGGAATCCGGAGATCCAGGTGCGTTTCGATCGGGAACGGCTGGCCCGCCTGAATCTGGACGAGAATTCGATCGCCAACATCCTGAGAAACAAGATTCGCGGGGACGTGGCTTCCCGCTACCGCGAAGAGGACAAGCAGATCGACATTCTGGTCCGGGCGGCCGAATCGGACCGCGACGCCATCCAGGACCTGAGGGAGCTGGTTATCAACATGGGGACGCGGGCCTTCTCGGGCGCGGGCGGCCAATCGAACTCGGGGGCGGCATCGGGCGACGGCTCCTCCGGCGAGTCCGGGCCGGGCGCCGAGGGGGCCGCTGCTCAAAACGCCGAGACGGACTCCGAGGCCGCCGCCACCGTGCCCATTCGCTTGAACTCGGTGGCGGACATCGACATCGGCAGGGGCCCCGGGGAAGTCAGGCGCATCGGTTCCCAGCGGGCGGCGGTGGTGTCGGCCAACCTGAGCGGTCTGGACCTCAGCCGGGCCTCCCGGTCGATCCAGGCCGAGCTCGACGGCCTTGGCGGGAAGCTGCCGGCAACGGTCAGCCTCTCCTTGGCCGGACAGAACCGGGAGTTGGAAACCTCCTATCGGAGCCTGCTCATGGCGCTGGCGCTGGCGATCTTTCTGGTCTACCTGGTGATGGCCTCCCAGTTCGAATCCTTCATTCATCCTCTCATCATCATGTTCACGGTTCCTCTGGGCCTGGTCGGGGTGGTCCTGGCCCTGGCCCTGACGGGCACCGCGCTCAGCGTGGTGGTGCTGCTGGGACTGATCATCCTGGCGGGGATCATGGTCAACAACGCCATACTCCTGGTGGACTACGCCAACAAGCTCCGCCGGGCCGGACGAACCAGGCGGGCCGCCCTGCTGGAGGCCGGCCAGGTCAGGCTTCGGCCCATCCTGATGACCACCCTCACCACCATTCTGGGGCTGATCCCCATGGCCATCGGCTGGGGCGAGGGAGCCGAGATTCGGGCCCCCATGGCCATCGCGGTCATGGGAGGACTGCTGTTCTCGGCGCTGTTGACGCTCTTCTTCATTCCGGCGGTCTACGAGCTGGTGGATCGAAGGAGATTGCGTGGCGAAGCCGCCGGCGCCCCCGGCCCCGGAACGTTCGCGGATGAAACGGGTTGAGAACCCCCGGGGCGAGTCGCCGTCGCGCCGGCGCTCGATTGAGGAGAGAGAATGTCCGTCGAAGAGCCTGACAGGCCGGACCGTACCACCGGGAGGACCTCCGGGTCCGGACTCCGACTGGCGGACTTTTCCATCCGCTACCCGGTGACCGTCCTCATGCTGTGCCTCTGCCTGCTGGTCCTGGGAGGCATCTCCCTCACCCGGATTCCGCTGGTGCTGACCCCCGACATCGACTTTCCCGGCGTCTTCGTGCACGTCCCCTACGCCAATGCCACTCCGGGCCAGGTGCAGGAGTCGATCACCCGGCCCCTGGAGGAGGTGCTGGCCACCATTCCCGACGTTCAGCGCATGGTGTCCCGGTCTTCCGCCAACCAGGCCATGATCCAGATGTTCTTCGGTTGGGACAGCAACGTGGACTGGCTGCGGTCGGAGGTCCGGGACAGAGTGGAACAGGCGCGCTCCGAGCTGCCGGACGACGTGGAACGGTTGCTGGTGAACAATTTCAGCACCACCGACTTTCCCATCATCCGGGGCCGGATCTCCTCCGGGCGCGACCTTCGCGGCTCCTTCGATTTCCTGGACGCCAGGATCCGAACTCCCCTGGAGCGCCTCCCGGGAGTGGCCGAAGCCGAGATCAGCGGAGCCGGCCGCCAGGAAGTCAACATCTATCTCCGGCTGGACGACATCAAGCGCTACCGGATCGACGTGGCCCAGATGTTCCAGCGCATGGACGGCGCCAACATCAACCTCTCCCTGGGTCGAATGCAGGACGGCGCCACCCGCTACGGAGCCATGGCCCGGGGCACCCTGACCTCCCTGGACCAGATTGCCGACTTCCCGGTCAATCAGCGGGGGCTGCGGCTGCGAGAGGTGGCCGACATCTATTTCGGCAGTCGTCCCGTCAACTCGGGCAAGCACCTGAACGGGGAATCGGCGGTGGAGCTGCAGATCCGCAAGACCTCCGAGGCCAATACGGTAGAGACGGTCGACGGGGTCATGGCCGTGCTGGAGCGGCTGCGCGGGGACCCGGCCCTGGATGGCATCGAGGTCCAGGTCTGGCACAACGCCGGAAGGGAAATCGTGCGGGCGCTGACGGGGCTGCTGAACGCAGGCACGCTGGGAGCCCTGCTGGCCATGGGGGTCCTCTACCTGTTCCTGAGGCGGATGGGTGCGACGCTGACCATCGGCTTCGCCATTCCCTTTTCCATCGTGGCCACCATCGGATTCCTCTACCTCTTCGGCAGGACCCTCAACGTTCTTTCCATGATGGGGCTGATGCTGGCCGCCGGGATGCTGGTGGACAACGCCGTGGTGGTGCTGGAGTCCATCTATCAGTGGCTGGAGAAGGGCTACGACCGGGTGACGGCCGCCAGCCGCGGCACCCAGGCGGTAGCCATGGCGGTGCTGGCGGCCACCCTGACCTCCATCATCATCTTCGTGCCCCTGGTGTTCGGCAAGACCAGCGCCTACTCGATCTGGCTGGCCGACGTGGGGGCCTCCATCATGATCGCCCTGCTGTGTTCCCTGGCCATTTCGCTGACGCTCATTCCGCTGGGGGCCGCCAGGTTGTTCAAGGGGAGGGTGCCCCGGAGCACCGGTCAGGCGTCCCCGGTTGCTTCCGCCGATGAGGGCGGCCTACCAACCTCCGGGGGAGAGGACGACCCGCCGCCGGTTTCGGGAAGGGCGGGGCCGGGGTGGGGCGAGCGGGTGGTGGAACATTACCTGCGCCTGATGAGCTGGCCTCTGCGGCATCGTTTTCTGGTGGGTCTGTGCATCGTGCCCCTGGTGGTTGGCGGCTCGCTGATGGCTCTCATTCACTGGGTCCCCGACAGCTCGCCGGAGGCCCGCGACCTGCAGAACCTGGATATTCGCTACGACTTCACCGAGAACTACCACTACGCCAAGATCGAGAGAGACTTCCTGGGGCCGGTGGAAGACTTCCTGATGGCCCACCGGGAGCCGTTCAAGATCCGGAACGTCTCCAGCAGCTTCAGCAACAACAGCGCCTCCACCCAGGTCTATTTCGACAACGAGAAGCTGACCCTGGAGGAGCTGGTCGATATCCGCCGGGAGATCCGGGAACGGCTGCCGGTCATTCCGGGCGCGGAGATCGAGCTGGGGAGGCAGGCGGGGGCCGAGTCTCAGACCTTTATCAGCGTCAACCTGTACGGGGACGACAACGCGCGGCTGCAGGCGATGGCCCGCGAGGCCCGGCGCCGGCTGAGGGACCGGGGGGACTTCAACGAAATCCGTGCCGGGAACGAACGGGCCCGCGAGGAGGTCCAGATCGTCCTGAAACGCGACCTGGCCACACGCTACGGGGTCTCGCCCCAGTCGGTGGCCCGACTGCTGGGCATCGTCATCCGCGGCCGGGAGATCCGGGGCTACCGCACGCCCGAGGGTGAAGTGGAGATCTGGCTGTGGCTGCAGCCCGGGGACCGGGAAGACCTGGAAGACCTGAAGTCGGTGGTGGTGGGGAACGGACCGGGAGGGCGGGAGATCGTGCTCTCCCAGGTGGCCGAATTCCGCCGCATCGAGACGCCCTCGGTCATCCGCCGGGAGGACCGCCGCACCTTTACCGAGATCGGCGTGAGCTATTCCGGCGGCAAGAAGGAGGAGGGGAAGAGGCTGATGAGCGAGGTGATGGACAGCCTGGAATACCCCGCCGGCTACGGATGGACCTACGGGTTCTGGACCCAGCGGCAGGATCAGGACAATCTGGACTTCATTCTCAATCTGCTGCTGGCCTTCCTGATGGTCTACTTCGTGATGGCTTCCCTGTTCGAGTCCCTGGCCCACCCCTTCGCCATCATGTTCTCCCTGCCCTTCGCCCTGGTGGGAGTCACCTGGTTTCTCTTCCTGACCGGGACCCCCTTCAACCTCATGTCCCAGATCGGCCTCATGGTTCTCCTGGGGATCGTGGTGAACAACGGCATCGTGCTCATCGCCCACATCAACAATCTCAGGAGCCAGGGGTTGCCGCGCTCCGAGGCCATCCGGGCTGGGTGCCGGGAGCGGTTCCGCCCCATTCTGATGACGGCTGCCACCACCGTGGTGGGCCTCATTCCCCTGGCGCTGGGCACCACCGGCATGTTCGAGCTTCGCTATTTCCCGCTGGCCCGCACCGTCATGGGAGGCCTGATCTCCTCGACCCTCCTCACCCTGGTGGTCCTGCCCGCCTACTACACGCTCTTCGACGACCTGGCCGCATGGCTCAAGCGCCTCTGGTGGCACTCCCGGCCGCAGGTGGCAGGCTCGCCTGGGACATAAGAAACGAGGGATATCCACGAAGGGGGACGGCGCTGCCGGGGGGCTTCCTCCCGTGACGGCGTCGCAGCCAAGCAGGTCCATCCCTATTCGTGTTCATTCGTGGTTCGTCTTTATTGACGATGGGGTGTTTCACTGAAGACACACGAAGCGGGACGGCGCTGCCGCATCGGCAGGGCAGCGCCTCCTCGCGGAGCGAGAAGGATGGGAGAAGACGCCCCTCCGGGAGCGCGGGCGTCCCGCCCGCGAGCGCCAGGCTAACTGGTGAAGCGTAGCCGGTGAAAGTCCGGCGGGAAGGAAAGGTTAACCACCACTTCCGCCCCGAGTCATGGGCCTACAACCGCGAGGGTGTGGGTCAAGCGTTGACAGGGGTGCGTGTGGGCAGGGCTATTGAGCACCGAAAACACGCTCATCCGGGGTGCCGAGGCCATGCGGGCAGCCGAAGGCAAGATCCGCTCCACCGCCAAGGTGAGGGGGAGAGGAGCCCCGCGGTGTCTTAGAACCCAGGCACGCACGTAAGCGCTTCACCGGGACCTGGGAGGTCTTCATGCTGTTCCGTCAGTCGTGGCGGGACCGCAAAGGGAAGGAGAGATCCGAGACCGGAGATGCACGGCATGAAGAAGTCAGATGAGGCCATAGTAGTGGAGAAGCCGGCGAACAAAGGGGAGAGATTCCCGGCGGAGTCGGTGGAGCGAAGGGCCTTACCCGAAGGGAAGCCGGAAAGCCAAAGCACGCGCCGGACGCAGAGACGGGGGAGCGTGTCCCAGGCGGCGGACCGGATACGGGAGTTCATCGAACGGGAACCGAAGAGTCGGTTGACGGCGCTGCTGCACCACATCACGGTGGAGGCGTTGAGGAAAGCCTACGGGGAGTTGAAGAGGTGGGCGGCCCCCGGCGTGGACGGCATGACGTGGAAAGAGTACGCGGTTGGGTTGGAAGATCGATTGGTCGACCTGCATGACCGGGTACAGCGGGGAGCGTACCGGGCGACGCCATCGCGGCGGGTGAAGATACCCAAGGCGGATGGCGGGACACGACCGCTTGGCGTGGCGGCGCTGGAGGACAAGATCGTCCAGAAGGCCGTGGCGGACAACCTGCTGACGCCGATATATGAGGCGGAGTTCCTGGGGTTCAGTTACGGGTTTCGACCTGGCCGAGGGGGGCACGATGCGCTGGACGCCCTGGCGGTCGGGATCGGGCGGCGGAAGATCAGGTGGATCATCGACGCGGACATACGCGGATTCTTCGACAACGTGTCGCGGGACTGGATGCTGCGGTTTCTGAGGCACCGCATCGGGGATGAGCGGGTGATACGGTTGATTGCCAAGTGGTTGAACGCCGGCGTCATGGAGGATGGAGAGTGGAGGGACGACCTGAAGGGGACGCCGCAAGGGGCGGTGATATCGCCGATCCTGGCGAACGTCTACCTGCATTACGGTTTGGACCTCTGGTTCCAGAGGCAATGGCGGACCCGCGAGGCCGAAGGCGAGACCCTGATGGTGCGGTACGCCGACGACTTCGTGGTGGGATTTCAGTACCGGCGGGATGCGGAGCGATTCCTCAACGACCTGAAGGAGCGAATCGGACGGTTCGAGTTGGAGATGCACCCGGAGAAGACCCGACTCATCGAGTTCGGACGGTATGCGGCAGAGAACCGACGAAGGAGGGGGGAGGGGAGACCGGAAACGTTCGACTTCCTGGGCTTCACGCACTATTGCAGGAAGGACCGGAAGGGACGCTACGGGCTGGGGCGCAAACCGATAGCGAAACGGATGAGGCGCACCCTGAAGCGAGTGAAGGAGGAGCTGAGCAGGCGGATGCATGAAGGCATCGGGAAGACCGGCAAATGGCTGGGGCGAGTGTTGAACGGATGGCTGAACTACTTTGCTGTCCCGACCAGCCTGCGCTATCTGAGACGCTTTGCGAGCCACGTCCTGAGATTGTGGATGCGAGCAATCAATCGACGATCCCAGAAGGGCGGATATAGCTGGGAGGCGATGAACCGACTGGCGGCGACCTACTGGCCGAGACTGGGAATCCGGCATCCATGGCCGGACCGACGAATGCTCGTCAACACCTGAGGGAGGAGCCGGATGCGCTAGCTGCGCACGTCCGGATCTGTGCGGGGGGTCCCCAGCAATGCGGATTCCTACCGCGATATTCTCTGCGTTGGGTGGCCGTTCCGTTTCCCCGTGATGCGGCGCCCGGCCACCCTGCCGCCGGGAACCGCATGGGCCCGGCCCAAGCAGAATCGTGGCGCCGTTGCCGGTCGAGCCGGGTGGAAGAGAGGGGCGAGGCTATGCCAGTGTTGTGCGGGCAAGACGCCCGCGCTCCCGGCCTTCCTCCCGTGACGGCGTCGCAGCCAGCAGGTCCATCCGTATTCATGTCCATTCGTGTTCCTTCGTGGTTCGCCTTTATTGACGATTGGGTGTTTCACTGAAGACACACGAAGCGGGACGGCGCTGCCGCATTGGCAGGGCAGTGCCTCCTCGTGAAGCAGGAAGGAGGGGAGGAGGCGCCCCTCCGGGAGCGCGGGCGTCTCGCCCGCATCCTCTGCGTTGGGTGGCCGCTCAGTTTCCCCGTGATGCGGCAGCCGGTCACCCTGCCGCCGGGAACCCCATGGGCTCGGCTGAATCGGAATCGTGGCGCCGTTGCCGGTCGAGCCCGGGTGGAGGAGAGGGGTGAGGCTGTGCCAGTGTTGTGCGGGCGGGACGCCCGCGCTCCCGGCCTTCATCCCATGACGTCATCGCAGCCAAGCAGGTCCATCGGTATTCGTGTTCATTCGTGGTTCGTCTTTATTGACGATTGGGCGTTTCACTGAAGACACACGAAGCGGGACGGCGCTGCCGCATTGGCAGGGGCAGTGCCTCCACGTGAAGCAGGAAGGATGGGAGGAGGCGCCCCTCCGGGAGCGCGGGCGTCTCGCCCGCATCCTCATGGGTTGGGTGGCCGCTCGGTTTCCCGGTGATGCGGCGCCCGGTCACCCTGCCGCCGGGAACCCCATGGGCTCGGCTGAAGCGGAATCGTGGCGCCGTTGCCGGTCGAGCCGGGTGGAGGAGAGGGGTGAGGCTGTGCCAGCGTTGTGCGGGCGAGACGCCCGCGCTCCCGGCCTTCATCCCGTGACGTCATCGCAGCCAAGCAGGTCCATCGGTATTCGTGTCCATTGGTGGTTCGTCTTTATTGACGATTGGGCGTTTCACTGAAGACACACGAAGCGGGACGGCGCTGCCGCATCGGCAGGGGCAGCGCCCCCTCGCCGAGCAGGAAGGATGGTAGGAGGCGCCCCTCCGGGAGCGCGGGCGTCTCGCCCGCATCCTCTGCGTTGGGTGGCCGCTCCGTTTCCCCGTGATGCGGCAGCCGGTCACCCTGCCGCCGGGAACCCCATGGGCTCGGCTGAATCGGAATCGTGGCGCCGTTGCCGGTCGAGCCGGGTGGAGGAGAGGGTCAACGCTGTGCCAGCGTTGTGCGGGCGGGACGCCCGCGCTCCCGGCCTTCATTCCGTGACGTCATCGCAGCCAAGCAGGTCCATCGGAATTCGTGTCCATTCGTGTTCATTCGTGGTTCGTCTTTATTGACGATGGGGTGTTTCACCGAAGACACACGAAGCGGGACGGCTCTGCCGCATCGGCAGGGGCAGTGCCTCCTCGCCGAGCGAGAAGGATGGGAGAAGACGCCCCACCGGGAGCGCGGGCGTCTCGCCCGCATCCTCTGGGTTGGGTGGCCGCTCCGTTTCTCCGTGATGCGGCACACGGCCACCCTGCCGGCGGAAACCGCCTGGGCTCGGCTGAAGCGGAATCGTGGCGCCGTTGCCGGTCGAGCCGGGTCGAGAAGAGGGGCGAGGCTGTGCCACTGTTGTGCGGGCGGGACGCCCGCGCTCCCGGGCATCCTCCCGTGACGGCGTCGCAGCCAAGCAGGTCCATCGGAATTCGTGTCCATTCGTGTTCATTCGTGGTTCGTCTTTATTGACGATGGGGTGTTTCACTGAAGACACACGAAGCGGGACGGCTCTGCCGCATCGGCAGGGCAGCGCCTCCTCGCGGAGCGAGAAGGATGGGAGAAGACGCCCCCCTCCGGGAGCGCGGGCGTCTCGCCCGCATCCTCTGGGTTGGGTGGCCGCTCCGTTTCCCCCTGATGCGGCACACGGCCACCCTGCCGGCGGAAACCGCATGGACCCGGCTGAAGCGGAATCTTGGCGCCGTTGCCGGTCGAGCCCGGGTGGAGGAGATGGGCGAGGCTGTGCCAGTGTTGTGCGGGCGGGACGCCCGCGCTCCCGGCCTTCCTCCCGTGACGGCGTCGCAGCCAAGCAGGTCCATCGGTCTTCGTGTCCATTGGTGTTCATTCGTGGTTCGTCTTTTTTGAGGATCGGGTGTTTCACTGAAGACACACGAAGCGGAACGGCTCTGCCGCATCGGCAGGGGCAGTGCCTCCTCGCGGAGCAAGAAGGATGGGAGGAGGCGCCCCACCGGGAGCGCGGGCGTCTCGCCCGCATTCTCTGCGTTGGATGGCCGCTCCGTTTCCCCGTGATGCGGCACACGGCCACCCTGCCGGCGGAAACCGCATGGGCCCGGCCGAAGCGGAATCGTGGCGCCGTTGCCGGTCGAGCCCGGGTGGAGGAGATGGGCGAGGCTGTGCCAGTGTCGTGCGGGCGGGGCCGGCTTACCAGAACACCACAAACGTCAATACGCATCCCACCGCCAGGGCCAGCAGGCTGAGCAGGGCCGGCAGCCGCTGGTCCTGGGGAGCGCGCCTGGCGATCTCGTCCTGAATCCGGCGAATCTTGAGCTGGCTGGAACGCAGCCAGGCGCTTTTCTCCTGGCGGCCGGTCAGGTCGAAGGCGCTGTCGCTCTCCCATCCGGCCACCAGGGAGACCGCCACCATGGTCCCCGCCGTCACCAGCATGCTGAAGGGATAGGCGGCGTAGGTGCCCATCATGGCCGGCGGCAACAGGACCCAACCCGTCTGTTCCGCCACCGGCGCCGCCGCCAGGCGCAACATGCCGTAGCAGGCGCCCGCCAGCAGGCCGATGAGGCCGCTGGAGCGGTGGACCCGGGTGAAGCTCCCCATGAGGTAGACGGTCAGCAGGGGAATCACGAAGGCGCTGGTCAAGTCGAGATAGTAGAGGACCATGCCGCCCCTCAGCAGACCGGGGACGTAGAGAAAGGAGACGCCGATCACCGCCGGGGTCAGCCACTGGCTGATCCGAAGGTAGTGCCGGTCCTCCCGCCCCGGAACCAGCAGGCGGGCGTAGACGTCGCGGGTGAGCAGGGCCGAGAGCGCCGAGCCGATGGAGTCATAGGTCGACAGGGAGGCCGCCAGGATGCCGGCAACCACGATGCCCTTCAGCCCCACCGTCTCGATCTGGCTGACCAGCAGGGGATAGATGGCGTCCTGGCGCCCGTCGGGCAGGGCGCTCTGCACCGGGTAGAGGGCCCGTCCCATCACCCCCATGGACAGGTTGAAGAAGGTCATCACCATGGTGACGGAACTGGCCGCGAACACCGACATCTTCAGGTCCCATTCGCTGCGGGCGGCGAACATCCTCATCACCTGGGTGTGGTTGACGATGGCATAGGCCATCCCCATGATCACCAGGGCCAGGGTCACCAGCCAGCCCGGAGTGTGGTGACGGATGGTTTCCGAGGCCGGGTCGTAGATTCCGCCCAGGCCGAGCTTCCGCTCGATTTCCACGGAAGACCTGCCGGCAACCGTCTCGGTCCGGACGTCCTCGTGGCCCATGTGCAGCAGTCGGGCGGCCACGGCCGGATCGTGGTCGTCGAGGCGCCGCTCCAGGCCCTCCCAGCCTCCCACCTGTCCCCAGACCAGGAACCAGATGATGAGGCCGGCGGCGGTCATGACCAGGAACTGCAGGCTGTCGGTCAGGGCCACCGACCGCAGTCCGCCAAAGGCCGTGTAGATGGCGGCCAGGGCGGCGATCACGCCCACCACCGTCCAGGCGGCCGCATCCGACAGGCCGCACACGATCGAAAGGGTCAGGAACAGGGTGGTGGCGATGATTCCCAGCACCAGCGTCCGGTACTGCACCTGGACGAAGGCGCAGATGACCCGAACCGGGGTACCGTAGCGGGCCTCCAGGTATTCGGCGTTGGTGTAGAGCCCGGCCCGGTACATGGGCAGGCAGATGAAGAAGGCCGCCAGGGTCCAACCCAGCACCGACCCCACCCAGTTGGTGGCGAAGTAGCTGAATCCCAGCACGTAGGTGCCGCCGGCATCGGCCACCAGGTCGCTGGAGTCGATGGCGGTGGCATACATGGAGAAACCCACCAGCCACCAGGGAAGGCTGCGTCCGGCCAGGAACCAATCGGCGCTGGTGCGCACTCCCCGGCTCAGATGGAAGCCGTAGAGGATGATGGCTCCGTTGAGCGCAACCGCCAGCGTCCAGTCCCAGGGGCTCATGATCGCGACCTTTTTGGTGGGAGCGGCCGGGGCAGCCGGTTCCCGGTTTTGGGGTGAACCGGCAGGCGTCCCCAGGCGCCCGACCATTCTGCAAGAGAACGGCCGCCAACTCAAGGGTACGAAGGGCTGGGGGCGGGCCATCCCACGCACCCTCATTCGGGGTGATAGAACTGTCAAGACCTCCGATTCAGGCCCGCATTCCCTTTGGATTGTAGGGGCGCCCCTTGTGGGCGCCCCATCCGAGGTCGCCGCGAACAGCAGGGCAACCACAAGGGTTGCCCCACCATTGGGGGAGGGCAGCGTGGGATGGTCCTGGGGTTGGGGGCGGGCGGTAGCGCTCGGCAATAAGCCCGTCCCCCCTATGGTATGCTGTGCCCGTTTCGAGCCGCCGGTCGGGTTTGCCGTAGCCTTCGCCCGCAGGCCGGCTCCCGTCGAGGAGACAATCCATGAAACTGGCGACATTGACGAAGGACGGCGGCCGTTGCGTGGCGGCGATCGTCCAGGATGGGAACAAGCTGATCGACCTCCAGCGGGCGGCCAAGGAGGCGGGATTTCCCACCGAGCTTTTCGGTGACATGATCGCGCTTTTGGAGAGCGGGGCCGAGGGAAGGTCGCTGGCCGGCAGGCTGATCGATCACGGGCTGGCCGAGGGCCGGGGAAGAGCCTTTCGGATGGAGGAGCTGCAGGCCCCGGTGCCCTGTCCTCGAAAACTCTTCTGCCTGGCCGGCAACTACCTGGAGCACATCGAGGAGGGAGGCGGAGAGGCGGCTCCCCAGGACAAGGAGACTCCCCGGATCTTCATGAAGCCCCCCTCCAGCACCGTGGTCGGGCCGGGCGGGGACATCCGCATTTCGCCGGTGTGCCGGGCCATCGACTGGGAAGGGGAGCTGGGGGTGGTCATGGGGCGGCGGGTCAAGGCCGTCAAGGCCGACCGGGCCCTCGACGCCGTGGCCGGCTACACCATCGTGAACGACGTCTCGGAACGGGACCTGAAGATCTGGGACCGATCCGATAACCGGTCCGAAGACTCCTTCTTCGACTGGCTCAACGGCAAGTGGTACGACACCTTCGCCCCCATGGGGCCCTGGCTCGTCACCACCGAAGACATCCCCGACCCCCAGGCGCTGCAGCTCAGCACCTACGTCAACCAGGAACGCAAGCAGCACTGCAGCACCGCTCAGATGATCTTTCCGGTTGCCACGATCATCGAGTACCTGTCGGCCATGGTGACCCTGGAGCCCGGAGACGTCATCAGCACCGGCACGGTGGCCGGCGTGGGAGCCGTCAGCGGTCAGTACCTGCGGGCGGGGGATCGGGTCAGGGTGGAGATCAGCGGGATCGGGCAGCTCGACAACCAGGTGGTGGACAGCCCCGATTAGCCGCCCGCGTCCCAGCCGGCGGACCGGATTGGGGCGGGAGAAGAGCCGTGAACGACACGCAGCCAGCGCCTGACGACAGGCTCAACGCCTTCTGTCCCGACAGCCGGGCCTATCTGCAGGGGGCGGACCGGGGACCGCTGGCCGGGCTGACGTTCGCCGCCAAGGACATCTTCGACGTCAAGGGTCACGTGACCGGCGGGGGCAATCCCGACTGGAAGGCCGGCCAGCCGGCCGCCGAAGCCACCGCCTGGGCGGTGGAGGTCCTGGTGGGCGCCGGCGCCACCATGGTGGGGAAGACCCACACCGACGAGTTGACCCGGGGCATTCTGGGCGTCAACGCGCACTACGGCACTCCTCTGAATCCCAAGGCCCCGGGGCGCGTCCCCGGGGGCTCCTCCAGCGGCTCGGCGGCCGCGGTGGCGGGCGGCCTGGTCGATTTCGCCCTGGGCTCCGACACCGGCGGCTCGGTCCGGATTCCGGCAAGCTTCTGCGGCCTCTACGGGCTGCGCCCTACCCACGGGCGCATTACCCTGGACGGAATGCTGCTGCAGGCGCCCAGCTACGACACCGTGGGCTGGTTTGCCCGCGACCCCGATCTCTTTGCCCGGGTGGGGACGGTGCTGCTGCAGACCGAGATCGGCCCGGCCCGGCCGCGCCGCCTGGTGGTGGCCGAGGACACCTTCGAGGTGGCGGACCCGCCGGTCCGGGCGGCCCTGGAGCCCCTGGTGGAGCGCCTGGGCGCCTTGATCGGCCTCTCCAGCCGGGAGCGGCTGGCCCCCACCAGCCTCTCGGACTGGGCCGCCGGGCAGCGGGTGCGGGCAGCCAGCGAGGCCTGGGAAGTGGTCAGGGAATGGATCGACCGCGTCAACCCCAGGATGAGCTTTCAGGTGGCGGAGAGTTGCCTGGCCGGCCGAAGCGTGACCCCTCAGGAGGTGGCCGCCGCCCAGGCCGATCGGCAAGAGGTGATAGCCCGCATGAGGACCCTGCTGGCCGGGGATACGGTGGTCTGTCTGCCCACCGCCCCCACGCCGGCCCCGCCTCGAACGCAAACCATGTCCGAGCGGCGCCCCCTGACCTCGCGCATCGTCCAGTTGACCTGCACCGCAGGAACCATCGGGGCGCCCCAGATCAACCTGCCCTGGGCCGAGGCCGAGGGGCTGCCGGCAGGGCTGTCCCTGATCGCGGCTCCGGGATCGGACGAGATGCTGATCGCCTTTGCCCGCCAAGCCACCGAAATCCTGGGGGTCGGATAGAACGGTCCCGCCGACACACCAAGGCGATTCAACCCTCACCTTCGAACAAGGCTTCGATCTCTTCGGAACCCATGCGGTTGATGTCCTCGGGAACCGAGATTTTCCCGGCCATGAAGCCGACCCGCCGGACAGACCCAGCGCCGGGCGCTTCCACGGAGACGACCTTGACGACCGGTTTGCCGGCGTGCGCAATAATGAAGGGTTCGCCGTTGGCAGCGGCCTTGACCAGACGGGAAAGGTGGGCCTTCGCTTCGCGCATGTTTACGGTACGCATGACCACGCTCCTCCTTACTGGGATTTCAGCGGTCTGGAATGGGCGACTGAAGGTGCTCCGCAAGCCACACGACCACCTCTCTACCGTCTGCAATGTCATTGCTGGCAATCCGTTGGACAAGATGAATAGCCTCTTCTTCCGTCGACTGAATCGTTAGCCCGAACTCTGCGAGCACTGTCATTCCAGCGATCCAGCCTATGCGCTTGTTTCCGTCCAGAAAGCAGTGACCATTGACCAAATAGAATATCAGGTAGCCAGCGAAGCATAGGCCTCGGCGCACGTTAGAGGCGTCCCCGGAACTGTACTCGTCTGCCAGCAGAGCATTGCCGAGTTTTTCCTCTACGCAACTCCTCTGCCTGGCACCGATAGGGAGTGGACCCTGTCCGACCTCCTGAAGAGCTTTCGCATGAAGTTTGACTATCCGATCAGTCGTGACGAGGCGTTGCCAGTCCACGCGTGCGCGGTCTCCCTAACGAGCCAAGGCCTCAATTACGGAGTGCCATTTATCGAATACATACTCGTCAACATCAAGGCGTGGCCTCGCTTGGGTTGGATCGTCCATGCGCAACAGGCGCCGGCGGTCACCCTTCGAAACATAAAGAACCCGAACGTCGGTGTCGCGCAATTCAAGAGCCCTGTTCACGGCATCCGGATCAGACTGCAACGACACTTCGCCGTCCTGCCCTTTGATGCGGACCCAATGCCTTCCAGGTTCAAAGCCTACACCGATCACTTTGCCAACGGTCTCGCTCAAATACGGTAGGTCTGTGGCCATTTCGGGTAACGAGACCTGCGTCACCGGCACGTGCCGCTTCACGACGCCGTCAGTGGTCAACGTATATTCCTGATGGGTGATCGCCGGCGGGAGTGAATCGAGATACTTCCTTGCAGCTTCATCAGCAGGTACGCCGCGACTCTCTTTGTCGATAGCCTCCAGAACCTGATTCGTGGCTTGCTCTGGCAGATTGTCGAACACCAGTGGCATCTGCATTCCGGGCAGTGGGGGCTGCATTCGAACCACGCTCTGGATGCCGCTGGACGATGCCAGAAGACTTTGTACTTCGATGTCGATTCTGCTAGCCTCCGACGCGAATCGACCAACCGAGACCGACTCCCTGGCCATAGCGTCGCGGATAATGTTGCTTGCCTTTCGACGGATTGCCGTGAGCAAATTGCAAAGCGGCTCTCCGAAGCTGCCTATGCTCAGGCGGTGATCAGTCAGTCCCTCCACGGCGCCTTCCCACTTGATCCTTAGCTCAGTGTTCACTGGTTGCCTACCTTAGTCGTGAGACAATCGTATCGTGACTCTGTCTGCTAACGTTGACCCGAGCGCTGGGCTGAACGGTGCTCAGGTAGCGATCATTTTCTGCCAGGAAGATAGCATCAACATCAACTACTCCAAAGCATACGCCACGGTCACAGGTCACCGCAACCCGCAGTTGGTGGGCTCCTAAACCGAAGTTCCCGAGAGATTGACAAGATAACTCCTTTATCTTCAATCATCAATCTAGATGTTGCGATTGGCCGCTCAGTAAACTTGCAATCAGACGATCAGTAAACTTGCAATCAGACGCACTATAAAGTTACGATTGGCCGATGACTGAATCTCACTTCTACCCTCGGTATGTCGAGCGCCGACTGGCGGAGGCGTTGGAGGACTCGCCGGTTGTGCTGATTCACGGTCCGCGCCAGTGCGGCAAGACGACCCTGGCCCAGTTCGCCTGTGCGCCGAATTACCTGAGATGGGGTGATGGCGAACTGACGTGGGGTGAAGATCGCGTGAGTTGGGGAGTGTCCCAGCAGCGAAGGGACTACAAGTACATCACCTTCGATGACGCTGTTGTGCGAGACGGTGCGCAGGCCGACCCCATGGGCTTCGTCGCCGACCTGCCGGAGAGGGTAATCCTGGACGAGATACAGCGCGTCCCGAACCTGTTCTCAGCCATCAAGCTGGAAGTCGATCGCCGGCGCAGACCGGGGCGCTTCATCCTGATCGGCTCGACCAACGTGCTGCTCATCCCGGCGCTGTCAGACTCCCTGGCGGGACGACTCCAAGTGGTTCCACTCCATCCGCTGGCACAAAGTGAACTGGCAGTGGAGTCAGGGACCGGGTTCCTGGATGCCCTGTTCGGGGACGGATTCGAGATCCGGCAGAACGAGCGGTTGGGCACACGGCTCATCGAACGGATCGTTGCGGGCGGATTCCCGGCAGCTCTGACCCGTCCGACCCCCCGGCGTCAGGCCAACTGGTATCGCGATTACGTTCAAGCCCAGCTCCAGCGGGACGTTCGGGACATGGCCCGAATCCGAATGCTCGACGTGCTGCCCCGGCTTTTGGGCGCAGCCGCCTCGCAGACGGCCAGACTGTTCAACCTCGCCGACTTGGCCTCGCATTTCCAGCTCAGCCGTCCTACGATCGGCGATTACGTGGTGCTTCTCGAAAGACTCTTCCTGCTGAAGCGGCTTCCTCCCTGGCACAGCAATCGCCTGAGCCGAATGGTGAAGACACCGAAACTGCATGTGGGCGATTCCGGACTTGCCGCAGCGCTGCTCGGCGCCGACACCGCCTCGCTGGCTGCCGACCGAGCCTTGCTCGGGCAACTTCTGGAAACGTTCGTGTTCCAGGAGCTGTTACGGCAGGCCAGTTGGCTGGATGCGCCGACAAGCTTCTTTCACTTTCGCGACAAGGACGGCGTAGAAGTGGACGTTGTCATCGAGCGCGAAGCCGGAGCCGTTGCCGGGGTGGAGGTCAAGGCGGCGGCCACGGTGACACGGGCGGATTTCCGCGGCCTGCGCAAGCTTGCCAGAGCCGCCGGCAAGCGCTTCGCCGCGGGTGTCGTGCTCTATGACGGCGAAACCTGCACCCGCTTCGGCGAGGGGCTCCATGCCGTCCCGGTCCGCCGATTGTGGGAGGCATGGTGAGATTCTTCGCCGATTCCACAGCCGAACGGTCCATCCTGTTCTGGTAGGAGAGTCTCGGTTGAAGCATCGCGCACGGCCTGACTTCTGCTCTCGGACGCCCGGAGTTGGATGGCGCAATCAAGCTGCTGAAGATCAACTACCCTTGATCACGTATCCAGAGACCCGGTGAGAAAGGCGGGCCAAATGCTGATTTCGATCCTCTTATGGACACTGGCCCTGCTGCTGGTGGCGGTGGGTGTGGCGGGGACGATTATGCCGGGGCTGCCAGGCACGGTGCTGGTGCTGGCGGGCTTGGTCCTGGCTGCCTGGATGGACGGGTTCTCGCGTGTCGGCGCGCCGACGGTGGTCGTCTTGGTGGGTCTCACCCTGCTGGCCTACGCGGCCGACTTTATCGCCGGAGCGCTCGGGGTCAAGCGGTCGGGCGCCAGCACGCGGGCTGCCGCCGGAGCCGGGCTGGGTGCGCTGGCGGGACTGTTCTTCGGCATTGTCGGGGTGCTGGTCGGACCTTTCCTGGGGCCCGTGATGGCTGAGCTGACCCTCCACGGCAACCTGGAACAGGCCGGCCGGGCAGGCATCGGCACCTGGCTGGGAATGGCCGTGGGCGCGGCGGTCAAGGTGTCGCTGGTCTTCATGATGATCTCGGTCTTCCTGCTGGCATACATCTTCTGACAGACGGAGTTATCCAACACCATCCTCGTAATCCGCCGTATCGGATATGTGAATCACCTGTTTTCCCATGGCGACCTCGACGAGCCTACTCAATCGCCGCCGACGGTCTTCGACGAAGTCGTCGAACGCGTCTCTCCGCAGCAGATGTGGTGCAAGTGCGTGGCTGCCCAGCAGCTCATCCATTTCGGTGTCATTCAAGGCAACCTGTTTCTCTCTCTGGATCCTTAACAGGTAACGGGACGGTGCTTCACCTCCTACCTTTCGATTAGCCTTGTAGGAGATGGGAGTCTTGTTTAGGATGCTGTCATATTGGTTTCTTTCGATGCCCCGCTTTACACACCAGTCCCGGGGAAAGATGTGGTGGATGTCAAGTGCAATTTCCTCGGCATCCAGATCCTTAATAGTAGTCTTCCAGTACCAATCCTTGGAACCCTCCCGAAGTACAAGCACGTTAATGCCTTTATATGCAGCGCTCAGGCGCGAACGGAGCGTGTTTAGGCGGTCCGGCTGGAAGTTGGCCTCGCGAACTGTCCGCGGAATCAAATCGTCGTTTTCAAACCAGCTAAGCAATTCCTCATAGTCGTTGGCCATGCGGGTCTCCACTGCACCGCCGTAGAGCTCGCCGAGCACACCAGACCAAAACCACCGCGTTAGCTTGTCATAAATGCGAGGTTCGAGCCAACGGTCGCCCAAGCGAGTGAGCACTGCCGCTAGGGGCACAAGTTGTGTGCGGTAGGGCACCTCGCGCCGGTCGTAGAAGCATTGTCGGCGCAGAAAACGCGCAACGTTACGAAACCCTGCCTCTAGATCATCTGCCCACTGTGTCCAGGCGCTGAGTGGGATTTGCAGGACATCGGCGCGCTTGGCGCTGACCGGGCGCACTTGCTTACCGGTCTTGCCAGCCTCAATATCTGCCTGTCTCGTTTCGTGCGTACGTAACAGACTAACTCCTTGGAGAAATTCCGTAGCCTCGATACCCTTGAGCAGTGCATCTTGTTCCAGGCGCTGCTTCCGAGATTCGACGTTGTGCGCCTTGGATCCAAACCAATCGTCACGCAGGTTATAGCCCTCCGCCGCAAAGGTGGCCGTGATCAGTTCGAATACCGAGAGCGGTACCCCACCGGTGTTCACCTTCTCAAAAACCAAGCAGACGGCCTCTTTGGTGGTTTCTTTTAGTAACTGAATGATGGGAATCTGGTATGTGCGAAACGCAGCGAGAACTATTTGGCGAAACTCCATGTAGGCGCCGAACTGATTTTGTGCCACCCTATTCAGGGTGACCTCCCAATCGTCCGAGTTCATGATCTGGTTGCAGGGAAAGTGCAGGTGCTGGCATTCCAGTTCGGTTGTGGACAGGTCCAAGTCTACCCTTCGGCCAAAATCACTTCGCAACTGTCGATTCTCATCTACGGCCACAACAGCGTCATCAAGTGAATCGGGCGCGTCCAGCGCCTTCCGAATATCGAAGTAATAGTTGCGCTCAATCCGTTTGCCCTTTGCGGTCCGCGTACGGACCGGCTTGTCGAGCGAGAGAGCCTGGGTCAGGGTCGTGAGGCGTTGTTGTCCATCAAGGATTAGTCTCTCTGGTTTCCGGTCTTTCGGTACTCTATCCTCCAGCCCCTCCACCGGTCTTGTCTGGAATCGAACCTCTCCGCCTGCTTCAAGAAGCATCACCGCACCGATTGGGAAGGCTCGGGCGATACTCACCAGGAGATCGCGAATGTGGTCGTCGTCCCAAATCCAACCGCGCTGGAAATCCGGCAACTGGATCTTGCCTGCGTTGATTTCTCGAAGGAGGTCGCTAAGCAAAGCCTTTGTGCTGTCATACGTCGTCATATTTGTTCCTTACTGCCTACCTTTCATGTATCAGGCTCTTGGCGGCAATCGGTCGACAGAATGCGCCGGGCGCGACCCATCGTGCCGCTTGGTACGCTCGGCTTGGCGTTGACCGACGGAGGCCTATTGTTTCAGTTCTCAGGGCTACGATCAAGCGACCCGCGACGTGCTTCTTCCTCTGATTGTCCATCCTGCGTCACGCTGACTTGTGAGTGACTCAGGGAATGATTTGGCAGTCCTTTACGCAAGGGAAATGCTACTGATGACACCGTCCCCGGTGGTCTTGCGTGGCAAGGGCAAGGCTTGTCGAGAGTCATAGAACCGCTGTCAAAAATGGCGCATGCGGGGATGTTCGAAGCCTACAAGCGCCAGCAATTTGGTGTTACACTGTATGGGAATCGGTTATTTTCTGCAATCTGTCTAACTTGTTTCTCACCAGTATTTTGCCAGAATCAGAGAGCCGGTGTTTCCTAGATCCGGCGAGAATTTCCGGGTGGAATCATGGCTTCCTTTCGCTTTCTCCATGCCGCCGACATTCACCTCGACAGCCCTCTCAAGGGGCTGGCCGGGCAAGAAGGCAATACCGCTGACCGTGTGCGCACCGCCACGAGACAGGCCTTTGAGGAGCTAACCGGTCTGGCGATCGAGGAGCAGGTCAATTTTCTCATAATCGCGGGGGACCTCTACGACGGTGACTGGCGCGATTACAAGACAGGGTTATTCTTCGTCGGGCAGCTTGGGCGGCTCAACAAAGCGGGAATTCCTGTCTACCTGCTGCACGGCAACCACGACGCAGAAAGCCAGATAACCAAGCGTCTGGAATTGCCTGACAACGTTCAGGTATTTGGTGCCAGCAAACCTGAGACGTATGACATTGGTGATTTGAACGTTGCACTGCATGGCCGGAGTTTCCGCCAACGCGACGTGACAGACAATCTCGTACTCGATTACCCACTACCGGTGTCTGGAGCGTTCAATATCGGTGTGCTGCACACCGGCTTGGGCAGCACGGCAGGTCACGCCAACTATGCGCCCTGTTCGCTCAATGACCTTGTAAACAAGGGATACGACTATTGGGCGCTGGGTCATGTTCATCAGGCTTCCGTTCTGCATGAGAAGCCTTACGTCGTCTTTTCCGGGAACCTGCAAGGGCGCCATGTCCGGGAAACCGGGGCCAAGGGCGCAAAGCTGGTCACCGTGGAAGATAACGAAGTCGTAGAACTCCTGTCTGTTCCCTGCGACGTAGTGCGCTGGGTCGTGCTGCCGGTGTCATTGAAGGAAGACGATAGAATCGGTGATGTTACCGAACGTGTTAGGGATGCGCTGGAATCCGCTGTTGCGAATGAGGCCCAAGGGAGATTACTAGCCTGCCGCATCCTGCTTGAAGGACGTACCGAGGTTCATGCGCAGCTAGTCGCCTCGGAGGATCAGGTATTGGCAGAGGCACGTGCTGGCGCGCTTGGCCTGGGAGATGAAGTGGCCTGGGTTGAGAAAGTAGTCATTGCTACGCAGCCTACCGTTGATCCGCAGTCTCTGGCGCAGCGAGAGGATGCGATCGGAGAGCTACAGCGGATCTTTCAGGATGCCACGAACGATGACGAGCTTCTTTCACGGCTAGAAGGCGATATCGGGGAGTTGGTCCGAAGACTGCCACACGACGTGCGTGCGCAAATTGAGGATCAGGTCCTGAAATCGGCGATTGAGGGTGACTACGGTGAACTGATCAACCACGTCGTACCCTATTTGTCCGCGCGCCTGGTTGCCGAGGAGAATTGAGCATGCGGTTGCGACGACTGGATCTTATCCGATACGGACACTTCACAGACAGTTCGTTTGAACTACCTGTTGCTAAATCGGACTTCCACATTGTTTTTGGGCCGAATGAAGCCGGTAAATCCACGGTGATGTCCGCGATCGAGGACGTGCTGTTCGGCATACCAACTCGTTCGCCCTACAACTTCCTGCATGACTACAGCAGCATGCGGATCGGCGCTGATCTAGAAAACGGCAGTGCATCACTGGAAGTGCTCCGGCGCAAGGGTACCAAGGACACATTGCTTGAGACGGGCGGTTTACCGATCGCCGGAGGTGAGAGCGCATTAAGGCCCTATCTTTCCGATGCAGAGCGATCATTCTTCGAGCGGATGTTCAGCCTTGATCATGTCCGTCTACAGGCTGGCGGACAGGAAATTCTCGAGGCCAGGGATGATGTTGGACAGATGCTGTTCTCTGCCGGAGCCGGCATTGCAGGGTTGCGTAAACGTCTCGGCGAGCTTGCCGACGAGGCCGGCAAGCTGTGGAGTGCTCGGCGGGCTGGTTATCGCAAATTCTACATTGCCGCTGACAAGCTTGGAGAGGCTCATAAGACGCTACGGGAGCAAACCCTCACCGCAAAGAAGTGGCGAGAGCTGAAGCGGGCTTATGAAGAAGCTGAGGAGGCTTACGCGGAGATCGCCAAGAAGATCGGAGAGGCCACTGCCGAGCGCAATCGCCTGAGCCGCATTCGTCGGGTGTTTCGAAATTTGCTCAAAAAGCAAGAGATCGACGACCAGCTTGCAGCACTTGGTGACCCCACGAGGCTGCCGGAGGATGCGGCGAACGTGTTGGCAGAATCCGAACGCAACGAGACGATGGCGAAAACACGCATTGAAACGCTTAAGGGCCAGCTAAAACTGGCCGAGGATAGTCTGCAAGGGTTGACGTTTGACGAGACGCTGGTTCAGCGATCCAAAGACGTTGGTCAACTCCACGAGAGACGAATCGAGATTCGTCGTGAGAAGGCGGACTTGCCCAAGCGCGAAGCGGAACTCAATGCCGCCGAGGAAGAGCTGAGAGCCAGCGCCTCCGAGCTTGGGTGGACCGAGACCGACTCGGATGCGCTGATTGAGCGCATCCCAGCCCGTATTCACGTCAGTGTGGTGCGTGCTCTCCTCGTTCGGAAGGGTGAACTGGAGAGTGATGTCAGAAGCCACGACCGTGGATTGCAGGAGTCTCAGGAAAACTATGATGACCTGAAGCAGCGGCTGGACCAATTGGGCCAACCCGCCGATGTATCCAGGCTGGCCATTGTCATTAGAAGCCTGCGCGAGCAGGGCGATCTCACCGGCCAAGTTCGGACTGCTGAGAAGGCTCTTAAGGACGCCCAAGGACTTGCGGAACGCAGGCTCAAGAATCTCAATCCTGACGGCATTGATGAAGGGACACTGGCGAACATGACTCTGCCCGGGAAGGCGATGGTCCAGGAGTACCGGGAACGTACGCAGGACTGGAACCGGCGCTTGAGGGAAACGCAGCGGAACGCCTCATCAGTTCAGGAGCAATTGGAGGCTGCGATTGCGGCATTTGACCGTACCGTGCGGGACGAACAGGTCGTCACTAGCGAAGAGTTGAACGAAGCACGCGGCCGCCGAAATGCACTTTGGCATCTGGTGAAACTCAGGCACGTGCACGACGAGCCGATCCCGGAAGAACAGGCCGGTTGCTTTGAAGAGGAACTGGAGAACTTGGCTGGTGCCTTCGAACCCGCCATGGCCCAAGCGGACGACCTTGCTGATCGGCGTTTCGACCAGGCCGAGGCAGCCGGGCGAATTGCGGAAATCAAACGGAAGATCGGAGAGTATGAGACGCTTCTCAAACAGCAGAAGAAAAAGGAAACCAAGCTTGTTGAAGAAGGAAATCAACTTGAGGATGAATGGACATCTCTATGGGCTGCTGCGCCCTTTGATCCATTGACCGCTGAGGCCATGCTGGAGTGGCTCGATGTCAGAAAAGAGGTACTTCAGGCTATTGAGAAGCGAGAAGAGGCTGCAAACGCTCTGGGGGCGCTTCGCAGCCAGGAACGCGAGGCAAGGAAACGGTTGCTTGGGGAGTTAGTTGTGCTTGGCGTTGATTTGGCTGGGCTGGAAATGGACAGCCTGAACGTCGTCATTGAACGTGCCGCAGAAGAGCAGCGTCTTCGAGAGGTCGAGGCAGGTAAGAAGGATAAGCTTGAAGCAGATATTCAGAATGCATCCCAGGCCGTCGGTCGAAGAGAACGTGATCTTCGACAGGCCAAAGAGGCCCACAACCAATGGGGGGAAGAATGGACGGATGCTCTCGCAAAACTTGGGCTGGCCGAAGATACAACACCGGAAGCTGTGAGCGCACTCATTGACGTCATTGATGAGATGCGCGATACGGCCGGTCGCATTACATCGTTGCGACATCGACGCATAGGCAGGATCAAGCGTGACGTTTCCGACTTCGAACAGGTTGTCGCTGACCTGGTTGACGACGTAGCTGATGACCTTGCAGAGCAGCCTGCCGAAGATGCCGTTCTGGAACTCGAAAAACGCCTTGCCAAAGCCGAGCATGTTCAGGGAATTCGGAAGGAGAAACACGGGGAAGTGGATGAGCTGCAAGAACAAATCGCTGGACTTCAAGACGAGCGCCGAAGCCTGACTGATTCAATCTCTCACCTGAAGTCAGCAGCCGGGGTTGAGACAAATGAGGCTCTAAGGGACGCCATCGAGCGGTCGGATGAGCAGCGAATTCTTCAAAACGAAAAACAGCAAATTATTGAAAAGCTCACAAAAGACGGTGATGGGAAATTGCTTGAGGAGCTTGCCGAAGAATGCCAGGGTGTCGTTATCGACGAGGTTGCGGTACGCGAATTGTCCATGCAGGTGGACTTGGAGGATCTGCAGAAGCAGCAGACCAAAGTCTTGGAAGACCGATTTCGGGCGCGGGAAGCGTTCCAAGCGGTTGGCGGTGGCGATGCGGCAGCGCGGGCTGCGGCGAGAAAGCAGGAAGCTCTGGCTGAGATGCAGGAAGCGGCGGAGCGGTATATTCGGGTGAAGACCTCAGCCTTGCTTCTGCAGTGGGCGATTGATCGCTACCGGCGCGAGAAGCAAGCCCCATTGCTAAAGCGTGCGGGAGCGCTGTTCAAGATCGTCACCGGCGGTTCGTTCTCTAGTCTGGAGGTGGCGTTTGGCGATCACGACAACGCACACCTGACGGGGGTGCGGCCCGGTGGCAGGATTGTACCCGTATTCGGTATGAGCACCGGCACGGCGGACCAACTCTACTTGGCGCTACGGGTTGCGTCAGTCGAGGATTACCTGGAGCGAGCGGATGGGCTTCCGTTCGTTGCAGACGACCTCTTCGTCAACTTCGATGACGAACGCGCGCCGGCAGGATTCAGAGTACTGCAAGAATTGGCGCAAAAGACACAGGTTCTATTTTTCACGCACCATCAGCATCTCGTCGATATAGCCCGGGAGACGCTCGGCAGGTCTATCAGTGTGGTGAATTTGACTGATCAGGGTGAGGCTGTAACCTGAAATAAGGTTACGGTGCTGATTCTCGCACCGCAAATTGACTTTAGGCCGTCGCTGCTTTTGGCGGTATTTCAAGCTTCCTTCGTGTTTTCTCCGCAGCCTTGGATCGCTCACGCAATTTGATCCGATACTTGTCCAGTTCCGTGACTTCTTTCTTCAAATCCTCGATCTTTGGGACTGGTATGTTTTTTGCCGCGGCCATGTCGTGTCCTGAGCGTTCCGAGACACGTTTCATGGCAAAGAAGATTGTCTTGTAGTCCTCATCGTTTACCACGACCCTTTTCAAGCTCTGTGTCTTCACGTCCGAGCCGTATCGTTCCACCACCCTGGAAAACAACACTTCCTCAACAAGGCGTTCCCAGGTTTCTCTCAGGTCTGTGAAGAATCCCTCAACCCCTTGACGGTAAGCATCTCCGTCTTTGTCGACTATGGCATCTAACTCCTTGATTTTTTCGCGCAAAAGGTCAATACGCTTATTTGTCGTTTTGGCCTCCCAAGGTTCATCATCCTCCTCAATGACGCCGAAGCCGAGGTCCGCGGCCTTGCGAACGACGTTTGTTAGAACGGGAACCGGATTGGGCGTGTTAGCCGTTGCAATGGACATCACTTCTGAAAAGAACAGCAAGTTGTGCGTGAAGACAATCACCTGCCGGCCTGCTGCCGCTTCAGCCACAAGCCGGTAAGCGACTCGCCTAATTCGAACGTGATCGAGCGATGAAACAGGGTCGTCGACGATGATCCCATGTTTAACCGGTTGTCCATTTACATCCGCAAGGAAACAGGCGAGGCCGAGAGCCCGCTGTTCGCCTTCGCTCAGGACATCCCGGCTCGCAACCTTGCGCCGAGCATCAAGCGTTACTGCAAAACGACTTTCACCTTTCCGGCTGGTATCGTTGATCAGCAGTGGTATGTGCGCTAAATCAAGTGCACCAATTTCCGCACGAATTCGATTGTTTAGGTCCTCCGTGACGAGTTGCCTTCGCAGCGCACTCACTTGGTAAGAGACGGCATTAGTCTTGGTTGCGCCGACACAATCTTCGAGGCAAGCCCGCAGTTCGAGGTCATTGCGCCGCGCACGAATTGTTTTGAGGTTCTCTGATAGGCGTTTTTGATCCAATAGCGAAGCGAGTTCGTTCTTGCGCTTCTCCCGGTCGGCATCATCTCCGGCGGCACCGTCAAAGGCAACCGCTTCAGCCGCCAGTGCCTTCTTTTCGGCACGCAGATTTTCGATCACCGAGTCGTCGAGCTCAGCAATGCCGGAAGTGTCGCTTGGCTCGACTGCCGCTAACAGCTTCTTCCTGCGTTCATCTGCTGCGTTGACAAATTTCTCGACGGCGGCCGAGATAGCTGCTCGTGCATCACTCATGCCAGCATATTCGCCGAGCAGAGACTTGACATCCAGCGATGAGCGTACCTGGAGCGACTTGATAGATGCGGATTGTTGGTCCCGTATTGCTGCGGCTTGCTCGGCGTCCTTTCTTGCCTTGCCAACAACATAGTCTTCGAAACGGCGAAGTCTCTCTGCTGCTTCCTCTGCCAATGGTTGCTGACAAAGCATGCATAGATCACCCGTCCGTGTTGCGGGCGGCTCGATATCCGGATAGGCCAGCTTTGAGTATTCCTTGGCATGCTGGAACATCAACTGCCATGGGTCGGAGCCGATATGCGGCAAGGGCTCCGTTTTGAACAACGAAGTCGCAGCAAGAGACGCAACTTCGGCCGTTGCGCGTGCATGGCTGACGGCCTGCTCTAGTTCCTTAGCTTTGGCTTGAGAAAGCGTGTCTCGCACGCTCATTAGTTCCTCGATCAAGTTAGACACGATATCCAGACCCCGGCGACAGCGATCAGCAAGGGCCCTGGGATCCTTCCCCATGGAGGTCTGCAACGTCGCCAAGTCTTTAGCGCTCTTGTCGTTCCAGGTGCCGTGGTGGTTTATCTCCTCAATTGTCGGCAACTCTCCCAATGGCCTATTCGACGTCAGTCGATTGACGAGTGCGGATATAGGAGTACCCGGAGTGTAGCCGGTTGGAAGACCGACATTGAGGCGTTGGTCAACGACTCTTATTTCTGCCGAAAGATCTTCTTGAAGCTTGGCCAACAGTTGTCCAAAACGCGTAAGCAACTCTATTTCATATGGAAGGTAATCAATCCGGTTTCGCGCGTCCACATAGAGCCGGGCGTTGTGACTATCGAAGACCGAAAGATGGGCGACGTCACCCAGCCCATCTGCGCCATCCCGCCAAGTGATCTCAGTTACGTTGTTTGAGCCCTCGATCTTGTACCGGATGCGCGCCTCGGCAGGAGAGGGATTCCCAGGCGCAAACACGTTTGGGTAAATCGTGTCCTTGACGATCGCACGGCAAAACTTTTTCAGAATGCGGCAATACCCGCTCTTGCCGGAGCCGTTGTGTCCATAGATTAATGTGATTCCATTTAGTGCGAACTTCAATGTCTGACCTGGAGCGAGACGGTTTGCATTCTTGACATCGTCGATCGAACAAAGTCGAACCAGAGGCGCTTCCCGGGCGTCCGGTTGAAGGTGACCTCTCTTGAGGGACTGGGATACTAATTGTCGTTCTGGTGACAAGCCTTTTGATTGCTTGAGGTTGGCCAGAATCGCCGAAGCATCCGCGTCCGCCAACTCTGTAGAAAGTGCCACCCGGCGGAGTGCGTCCTGCTGCCAGTCGGGCTGCTTTGATGCCCACTCGATAATTGAGTCTATCGCCATGTTCAACCTACCTCGCTGACTGCCCCTACACGTACACGCACTGGATTCTGGCACCTGTCACTTCGTAGGATCAATGAGTGGCCCCCAAGACAGTGCCCCTTCAGGGGGATTGTAGTCCATCACAGCTCTGGACAAGTTTCTAAGGAGGGTAGCTCCCAGGCGCAAAATGCCTGCTTTTGGAGTCAAGGCTTTACATAAACTGTTCAGTCGTCTTCGCGCCTCTCGAAGGAAAATTGGGGTCGCGAGATTCTTGAAATTTTCAGCGGTTGCAGCCAGTTTGTCGCTTACTCCCCCTGCGGTTTCGACGGCAGGGTGCGGGGCCTCTTCGGAGGCCCCTGCTTTTTTTGGGGCGAATCGATGGGGGCCGAGTCTCAGGACTGGCGCTTCAGGGCGCGCCAGTCCAGGTGGCGGGTCAGGTACATGGTGACGGCCAGCGCCAGGAAGAGGCCGAGGGCGCCGACCAGCAGGGCGTAGTCCTGGTTGCGAAGCAGGATGTAGAGGTACGCGTAGAGGAGGCCCAGGATGACGGCCATCAGGGCTGCCCCGCGGGGCTTGCCCAGGACCGACAGGCTGTAGCCGGCGAGCAGGACCACGGTGGAAGCGCTGGCCAGAGCATAGGCCAGGCCGAAGCCCAGGTGCTCGGAAAGGGACAGCACCAGCAGGTAGAACAGGCACATCCCGGCGCCCAGGAGCAGGTATTGCAGCGTGTGAATCCGCAACCCGGACAGAACTTCATAGAGCCACAGGGTGATGAAGGTCAGGGCCAGGAACAGGATGGCGTACTTGACGCTGCGATCGACCATCCGATAGGGATCGACCGGCGTCGCCAGGGTCAGGCCGAATCGGGAGGGTGAGGTCGAGGACGGGGCTGTTCGGGTTGTCCATCGCTGAGGGTAGCCGCGTCCCAGGAAGGGCACGCTCCAGGTGGCCTCGAATCCCCGGTTCGTCACCGTGCGCTCGTCCGGGAGCCAGTTTCCCTGGAAGCTGGGATGGGGCCAGTTCGACTGGAGTTCGACGGTGGTCTGTCTGCCGAAGGGTGCGAAGTAGACAGCCCCGCTGCCATCGAGCTCCAGTGGAAACCGAAAATCGAAGGACTTTCCCTTCAGCCGCCCTCGCAGGCCGGCCTGAATTCCGGGAAGGTCGCTGCCGGATTCGCCCGATCCGGGATGGAAGGGAAGACTCTCGCCATTCCAGGAGAGCACGGCTGCATTCCGGATGGCGCGGGCATCGGAGATATTCACCGAGAGGTGGGCGCGGTCCCAGAGAATGTCTTCCGGCCGGACTCCCCATTGGCTGAAGTCGGGCTCGGCGAAAGTGCCCCGCAGCTCCAGGTTCAATCGATACACCGGCACCTCGAAGATGCCTCGATAGCGCTGGTGGGTCTCGGCCCTGCCGGAGACGGTGAGACTCTCCGCCAGGAAGTGGCCGTAGCTCACCTCGGTGCGAGTGGAGATCTCGCCCTCGGACGCCGGCTCGCTGCGGCGCTCCAGGTAGGGGATGACCATCCGGGGTCCCGCCAGAGACTGCTCCCTGCCCCACTTGGAGGTGACTTCCCGGGTGGCCTCCTGTTGTCTCGTTCGGCGCTCGGAGACGACGCCGTGAATCAGCAGAATGGGAATCTGCAGCAGGAGCACCAGCAGCCCCAGCAGGCAGGCGCGCCACAACGGTGAGTTCAGAACAGCCTGCGGGTTGAGCAGGGATCTGGGCGATTCGGTTGACATCGGCGGGTCTCCTCGACAAGATACCGGTTGATTTTCCAGGTACAGGCTAACGCCGCAGACGGGGCGCCAAAGATTATGGGGCCGGCCTGCAACTTTCTGGGAGCAATCCCGGCCAACTTGATATAGAGTGAGCGGCTCGGGCCACTCAATTGAAGCCGGCCAGGTTTTGGGCAGGTGGCTGAGCTTGCAATCCGTCCCCCGGTCACAGGAACTCCGGAGATCGTTTTCATGCCAAATGCACTCTTAGTTTACCCTGAATTTCCTCCATCCTACTGGGGCGGAAAGTTTGCCCTGGAATTTGTAGGAAAGAAGGCGGGGTTTCCCGCCCTGGGCCTGCTCACCATCGCCGGCATGTTTCCCTCCAGGTACGACCTCCGCGTGGTGGATCTGAACGTGACCACCCTGAAGGAGTCGGACCTGGAGTGGGCCGACCTGGTGTTTACCTCCACCATGATCGTTCAACGCGATTCCCTCGACTCGGTGATCGAGCGCTGCAACCGGGCCGGCGTTCCGATAGTGGCCGGAGGGCCCCACCCCACCACCTATCACGACGAGATCCGGGGCGTGGACCACTTTCTGCTGGATGAAGTCGAGGAGATTCTGCCCCAATTCCTGCGAGACCTCGAGACCGGAACCGCCAAGGACATCTACCGGGCGCCGGAGAAGCCCGATGTGACCCGCACCCCGATCCCTCGCTTCGACCTGGTCGACATGAAGGACTACTACTCGATGTGCCTGCAGTTCTCGCGGGGGTGTCCCTTCGACTGCGAGTTCTGCGACATCACCAAGCTCTTCGGCCGAGTGCCGCGGACCAAGACGCCGCAACAGATGTTGGGAGAGTTCGACTCCCTCTATGAGCTGGGTTGGCGAGGCAACCTCTTCCTGGTGGACGACAACTTCATCGGCAACAAGCGGGAGGCGCTGGAACTCCTGCCGGTGGTGGCCGAGTGGCAGAAGGCGCACGGCTATCCTTTCGCCCTCTTCACCGAGGCCAGCGTCAACCTGGCCCGAAACGACGAATTGATGGACTCCATGATCGAGGCCGGTTTCGATTGGGTATTCCTGGGAATCGAGACTCCCAATCCCAAGGCCCTGCTCAAGACCAAGAAGGCGCAGAACACCAACAAGAAACAGGAGGAAAACTACCTGCTGAGCGCCGTTCGCACGATCCAGCGGAAAGGGTTGGAGGTCAGCGGCGGATTCATCCTGGGCCTGGACGGAGACGACGAGGGGGTGTTCGACGCCCAGATCGACTTCATCCAGGAGGCCGGCATTCCCATGGCCATGGTGGGGCTGCTGACGGCGCTGAAGGGCACCGACCTCTACGAGCGCCTCAAGAGGGAAGACCGGATACTGGAGGAAACCACCGGGACCAGCGTCAACGTCGTCCTCAACTACAAGCCCGAGATGGACCCGCAGACCTTGATCGAGGGATATCGACGGGTGCTGACCACCATCTACGACCCGACCCTGGAAAACTATTTCAGACGCTGTCTGAACATGATGGAGCATGTCAAGCCCAGCCCCTACGTTTCCAAGCCGGTGGGCATGAACGAGGTGCGGGCCATTGGAAAATCGTTGCGCAGGCAGCTCTTCTCCCGGCAGGGTCCGGCCTACCTCAAGTTCATCGCCAAGGTCGCCAGGGACCATCCCCGCATGCTCACCCAGGCTTTCCACCTGGCCGTCATGGGCTACCACTTCGAGAAGGTCACCAGCCAGCAGATCGCCATCCACGACTTCAAGGAGTTTCTGGAAGCCGAACTGGATTCGTTCACCCGGGCGGTGTCCCACTCCGTGCGTTCCGGCGCCAGGGAAGTGGAGGAGCTCAGGGGCCAGGTGCAGGAGCTGTTCTCCCGAGTCCATTCCCGCTACGAGGCCATGCACGACGACATTCGCTATGGCGTCGAAGACGCCCTGGAATCGTTCCGTTCGTCCGTGAACGCCCAGGTAGACCAGTTTGCGCGCCTGGCGGTGGCCGGGGCCTAGCCGGGACCAGGACACCGCGGCAGTCTGCTACTCCCTCGAAGGGCATGCCAGGCAGAGCCGTTCCTCAGCCTCGCGAGCCGCACCCCCGCAGGCACTCCCTCCCCGAACGGATCGCATTCGTTCCAACCGGATTCCCGGATTCAGCCGTGAGCGCAAGCTCATTGGAACTCTCATGAAAGTGAAGGTCGACGAGCTCCAGGCCTCTCTGCTGAGCTCGCCGCTGCCCCAGCCGTTGCGGCGGCCGGTTCAGGGAGGCCAAGTCACCATCCACAAGCGCGATTGCCTGCTGGTTCGAGCCCGCGCCAATCAGGGGCAGGTGGGTTACGGGGTCGGGACTCCCTCTCCCAACGTGGCTCAGTTGATCAATCGAAACCTGCGCGCGGCCGTGGTGGGCCTCAACCCCGGAAACCTGGCCGGCCTGCGCAGGAAAGTATTCCAGCGCCGCCCCCGGTACCCGGGCCTGGTGCAGGCCTTCGGAGCGGTGGAAATGGCTCTGCTCGACCTGCAGGGACAGATCGCGGGCTGTCCCGTTTCGGAACTGCTGGGCGGGCGGGTGCGCGGACGAGTTCGAATCCATGCCAGCGGCGGCGTCTACCTCGATGGCGAGGAGAGTGTGAGGGAAGCGGGCTTGTGGGCCGGTTCGGGATTCTCCGCCTGCAAGCTGGAACTGGGGAGATCACCCCGGCAGGACCTGCAGACCGTCCGCCAATTGCGGGAAGCCTTTCCTCCGCCCTGGGGAATCATGGTGGACGCCCGGGCCTGGCGCGGGGGGCCTTACGGGCTGGAGGAGACCGCGCGGCTGCTGCGGGAGATGGATTCCAGCCGGCTGGAGTGGGTTGAAGAGCCGGTGGCCCCGCAGGACAGGGGGGCTCTTCGGCAGTTATTGCAGGACTGTCGGGTTCCCGTCTCTGGAGGGGGTAGCGAGACCTCCCTGGAAGGGTGGGGGGACCTGGCCGGCACGGATTTGCTGGACGTCCTGCAGTTGGACGTGCTCCATCTTGGGGGGCTGCTGGACGGTGGCCGGGCCTTGCGGGAGGTGCAACCGCTTGGCCGCCGGGTGGCCATGGGACGGCTTTCGACGCCGCTGGAAGCGGCGGCCCTGGCCCAGTTGGCCAGTTGCTTCGGGGCCGACCGGGTCGGATGGATGGAGTGGCCTCAATACTCCGGCGAAGGCAGGTCAGGCACCTATCCCTTTCGGCTGGCGGAGCAAATGCTTCACACTCCCCTGTGGATCGACAAGGGAGAAGTGATCGTTCCCGAAGCTCCAGGGCTGGGCGTCAAGGTCAATGAGGCGGTAATCCGACGATTCCCCTATCGCACCGGCCCCTGCTCGAGTTTTGAGACGACAGGTCCCTGAGGAGCTTTTGCGCCGGCTTGCCGGGCCGCAGTCCTTTCGATGCGGCGGAGCCGGCCCTTCGCGGTCCTTCGTGTGTCTTCGATGAAGTCCCCCCCGGGAGCGCGGGCGTCCCGCCCGCACAACGCTGGCACAGCTTCACCCATTTCCTCGACCCGGCTCGACCGGCAGCGGCGCCGGGGCTCCGCTTCAGCCGGGCCCGTGCCGTTTCCGCCGGCGGGGTGGCCGGGCGCCGCATCACGGGGAAGCTGAGCGGCCACCCAACGCAGAGGATGCGGGCGAGACGCCCGCGCTCCCGGGGGGGCGCCTCCTCCCATCCTTCTTGCTCGGCGAGGAGGCGCAGTCCCTGCCGATGCGGCGGAGCCGTCCCGCTTGGTGTGTCTTCGTCGTCCTTCGCGTGACTTCGTGGATCACTCTTTTTCCGTTTGTCTCAGGCAAGCCGAAAAGGGTTGGATTGCGGTTCCTTTCTCCATATAATCCAGTCGCAAATCGGGAAAGACCTCAAAGAGGCAGGGGCCGCACATGAAAGTAACCATTCTGACCGTTTATTCCAGTTCCGGCGTGATCAAGGACCTGGAGAAGTTGATCCAGAAGATGGCCGAGGAGGAGCCGGAGATCTATACGGACCTCAATATGGATGACGAGGAAGGGACGTTCACGGCCGAGTGGTTTCATCCCGACCTGGGAGAGAAGAACCTGGACTACAGGGAGAAGCTCTACTGGAAGATTCGCGAATATCTTCCGGAATCGCACTTGGCCATCATCGAGGACGAAGAGAGCGAGGAGATCATGACGGTCGGAGACCTGAGTTTCTTCAAGAACGTCATCAAGCGCGCCAGAGACATGGACGAGCTCGAAGAGATCCAGGAGCGGATCGAACAGACCGAGATCGGCAATCCTCTTCTCCAGATCATTCTCAACAATTCCTACGAGGCCAGGGTCAAGTCGCTGCAGCCGTCTGCCTGATTCTCCCATCGCCATCGTTCGCGCCTCTCCCCGTTCCGGCCAGCCCGGCCGCCATTTGACGTTGACATCCCGGTCGCCCCGGCTATAATGAAGCGCTTTGGTTTTGAGGCACTTAAAGACCTTTCTTGCCTGCAGGCCGGATTGGCCCAAACCTCATGAACCCGTTGCGAATCGACGTCAGGGAACTGGAGTGGGGACCGCGCTCTTTGAAGGCCGGCCTGACCGCCCGCCAGTTGAATCTGGACGAAGGGCAGGTCCGCATCTCCGGTGAGGTGGCGGTCCATTTGACAGCCGAAAGACAGTCTCGAGGAGGAGTGCGGGTGCGGGGCGAGTTGGGCGCTGAAATGGAACTGACCTGCGCCCGCTGTCTGGAGGCGCTCTTCCGTCCCATGACAGCCCATTTCAATCAGTACTATCAATCCAACGCCCACCATTCGCTGACCGGGGAAATCTCGCTGCAGAAGAAAGATTTGGAAGTGGGGTTCTTCACGGGCGACTCTATCGATGTGAGCGACATCGTTCGCGAGCAGATCCTCTTGAGCTTGCCGATGAAACCGCTTTGCCAGGAGGACTGCCGGGGTCTGTGTCCGACCTGTGGGCGGAACAGGAACCGCGACCGTTGCGGTTGCGGCCCTGCGGTCAGCGACCCTCGATTGGCCCCGCTGCTGAAATTCAGGAACTGAGGGTCCATTCGATCCGGGGGAAGCGCAATGCCGAATCCTAAACGACGTCACTCCAAGTCCCGCCGCAACAAGAGACGGTCCCACGATTTTCTGACCGTGCGCTCCACCTCGGAGTGTCCCAATTGCCACGAGACCAAGCTGCCCCATCGGGTTTGTGCGCGCTGCGGCTATTACCGCGGGCGCGAGGTGATTGAAGTGGGCGAGAAGTAGGCCCCGCAGGCTCCGGGCACAACCCATCCCGAGATCCATCGGATTCGGCAACCGTCCGCACCGGTTCGCCGTCTCTCTCTGGCGATCACCGGTTCCGGCGGCCCCCTTCCTGATCGGCTCTCATGAACCACCCTATCGCCTTCATTTTTCCCGGACAGGCTTCGCAATACCCGGGCATGGGCCGGGAATTGACGGAGGCTTTCCCGGAAGCCGGGGCCGTCCTGTCGGAAGCCGACCGGGCGCTGGGATTCTCCATTGGACGGCTGTGCTTCGAGGGCAAGCCCGAAGAGCTGCAACTCACCGAGTTCGCCCAGCCCGCCATCCTGGCGGTTTCGGTGGCGGCCCATGCCGTGTTGTCGGCTAGAGGGATCCGACCCCAATTCGTGGCCGGTCACAGCCTGGGGGAATACAGCGCCATCGTGGCCGCCGGCGGTCTCTCCCTGGCCGATGCCGTCGCCACCGTCAGGAAGCGCGGCCAGTACATGCAGGAGGCCGTCCCCGTCGGCCAGGGCGCCATGGCTGCTCTGCTGGGGATGCCTGCGGAGTCGGTGGAGTCCCTGTGCCGGGAGGCGGCTCAGGGGCAGGTGCTGGAGGCTGCCAATCTCAACTCTCCGGTTCAGATCGTGATTGCCGGCGCCGCCGAGGCGGTCCGGCGAGCCGTCCGGCTTGCGCCTCGACGGGGAGCCAGGCGAGCCATTCCCCTGCCGGTCAGCGCTCCCTTCCATTGCGCCTTGATGCAACCGGCGCGGGACCGCCTGGAGAAGGACCTGGGTCAACTGCAATTTCGGGATCTGCAATGTCCCCTGGTGACCAACGCCGATGCCGCCGCCATCCGGCGGGGGAGCGAGGTGGCCGGGGCCCTGGTTCGGCAGGTGTGCGCTCCGGTTCGCTGGAGCGAGACCATTCAGTTCCTGAGGGACCGAGGGGTGCGCAGATTCGTGGAGGTGGGGCCGGGCCGGGTGCTGTCGGGACTGGTCCGGCAAACCGACCGGTCGCTGGAGGTCCTCAACGTGGAAGACCTCCGCAGCCTCGACAAGACCCTGACAGCCTTGGGCTAGTGGAGAGTGAAGAGTGGAGAGTGGTCAGCGGAGGGTTCCGGGAACAGGCAAGCGCCTGATGAACCGACCGCGCATGTTTGAAGGTCTGCGCCGAGACCGACAAGGTGCTTTGCGTGTCGATCCAACAACTATCCACTAATCACTAGCCACTATCCACTTTTCACCTGGTCGCGCCGGCGTCACATTCGACTGGGCGGTTGATACAGGGTCAAACCGGAGTGTTTAAGGCAAGGGAGGTTCGATGTCGCTTCAAGGTAAGGTGGCCTTCGTCACCGGCGGGTCGCGGGGGATCGGGAGGGCCTGCGCCCTGGTTCTGGCCGAGGCCGGCGCCGACGTGGCCGTGGGCGGAAGGGACGAGGCCCGGCTGAGCGCGGTGGCTGCCGAAATCGAAGGGCTCGGGCGAAAGGCCCTGGCGGTGTCGGTGGACCTGACCCAACCGGACCGGATCAGGGCGGCATTCGAGCAGCTCATGAGCGCCTTCGGCCGGCTGGATATCCTGGTGAACAACGCCGGGGTTACCCGTGACGGACTGCTTCTGCGCATGAAGCCGGCAGACTGGTCGGAAGTCCTGCAGACCAATCTGACCGCCACCTTTCTGTGCACACAGGCAGCGGTCAAGATCATGTTGAGGCAGCGATACGGTCGAATCGTGAACCTCTCCTCGGTGGTGGGATTGACGGGCAACCCCGGTCAGGCCAACTACGTGGCCTCCAAGGCGGGGATCATCGGCTTGACCAAGACGGCGGCTCAGGAGGTGGCCAGGCGGAACATCACGGTCAACGCGGTGGCCCCGGGCTTCGTGGACACCGCCATGACCCAGGCGCTTCCCGAGGCTGCCAGGGCCAAGATTCTCGAGCGGATTCCGATGGGCCGGGTGGGGCTGGATCGGGAAATCGCCCTGGGCGTCAGGTTCCTGGCCTCGGATGACGCCGGTTACGTGACCGGCCAGGTGCTGCACATCAACGGAGGGTTGTACATGTGAGGTCCCGCATTCGAACAGGACACTGGGCAGGCCGGTTCCGAGGGGGTGGCGCCCCCAATGGTTCGCTTGCCTTTTTCCAAGGCTGATGGCAAACTGAGCCTTTTTTGCGGCGGGGCCAAGAGTGGCGGCGCCGTTTGGCCGAAGCGCCCTGCGGTCTCCGAGCCGGCGACAACGCAAGGGGCTCGGGCGTCATTGGGCAGACAGAATCGAATCCGATTTCAATCGAGGAGGATATGGGGATGGCTGATTCGGGCGTTGAGGACAAGGTCAAGCAGATCATCGTGGAGCAACTGGGGGTCGACGAATCGGAAGTGACCTCTACGGCTTCCTTTGTGGACGACTTGGGTGCGGATTCCCTCGATACGGTGGAGCTGGTCATGGCATTCGAGGAGGGTTTCGGAATCGAGATTCCCGACGAGGACGCAGAGAAGATCCAGACGGTCAAGGACGCGATCGCCTACGTGGATACCCACGCCAAGGGATAGTGTCCTGCAGCCGGGCTGCAACGCTGCCGAACGACCGCAGGATTTCGCCGGTGGGTCGATCAGGATCCGGCAACCGGCTCGGTAGCGGGAGGATGGGGCATTGAAACGGAGAGTGGCAGTTACCGGTATCGGCGTGGTGTCCGCGCTGGCCATAGGGACCCGGGAAACCTGGGAGGCCCTGGTGGCGGGGGAAGCCGGTATCAAGCCCATCACGCGCTTCGATACGGGGCCCTTTGCCGTCAAGATCGCGGGAGAGGTCAAGGGATTCGATCCGCTGAACTGGATCGCCAAGAAAGACGTCAAGAAAATGGATCCCTTCATCCAGTACGCGGTGGCGGCTTCCGACTTCGCCATGGAGTCGTCGGGACTGGAGGTGACGCCGGAGCTGGCGACCCGATTCGGGGTGCACGTCGGATCGGGGATCGGGGGCTTCTCCACCATCGAGCGCGAACACAGCGCGCTCCTGCGAGGCGGCCCCAAGCGGATCTCTCCGTTCTTCATTCCCTCGTCCATCATCAACCTGGCAGCCGGGCAGCTCTCCATCCGGTTCGGGGCCAAGGGTCCCAACACGGCCACCTGCACCGCCTGCTCCTCGGGATCCCATGCCATTGGCGACTCGTTCAGGATCATCGCCAGAGGGGATGCCGACGCCATGCTCTGCGGCGGGTCGGAAGCCGCCATTACCCCCATGAGCGTGGGCGGATTCGCTTCCATGCGGGCGCTGTCCACCCGCAACGAAGAACCTGAGAAGGCCTGTCGTCCCTTCGACCGGGACCGGGACGGTTTCGTGATCGGAGAGGGGGCGGGCATCCTGGTGCTGGAAGAGATGCAGAGGGCCGAGCGGCGCGGCGCCACCATCTACGCCGAGATCGTGGGCTACGGCATGTCCGGGGATGCCTATCACATCACCCAGCCCTCCGGAGACGGCGAAGGGGCGTGCCAGGTCATGGCCAACGCGGTTCAGGATGCCGGCATTCGGCCGGAACAGGTCGACTACATCAACGCTCACGGCACCTCCACGCCCTTCAACGACCGGCTGGAAACCAAGGCCATCAAGCTCGCCTTCGGTCAACACGCCCACCGAATGCTGGTGAGTTCCACCAAGTCCATGACCGGCCACCTGCTGGGAGCGGCCGGCGGCCTGGAGGGGGCGATTTCGGCTCTGGCTCTCCACCATCAAATGGCTCCACCGACCATCAACTACGAAAACCCCGACCCCGAGTGCGACCTGGACTACGTGCCCAACCAGGCGCGCAAACAGCCGCTGGAGTATGCGCTCTCGAACTCCTTCGGCTTCGGGGGCACCAACGCCACCCTCCTGTTCCGCCGCTATCAGGGATAGCCTCCGGTGGAAACTCAGCAACCCTTCCGGGTGACCCAGTATCAACCCAGGGGCGACCAGGCCCAGGCGATCCGGGACCTGGTTCGCGGACTGGATGACGGCGAGCCGCACCAGGTGCTGCTGGGGGTCACCGGGTCGGGGAAGACCTACACCATGGCCAAGGTCATCGAGCAGATGAACCGGCCGGCCCTGGTGCTGGCCCACAACAAGACCCTGGCGGCCCAGCTCTGCCAGGAGTTCCGCACCTTTTTCCCCCAAAACGCCGTCGAGTACTTCGTCAGCTACTACGACTACTATCAGCCCGAAGCCTACATCGCCGCGACCGACACCTATATCGAGAAAGAAGCCACCATCAACGACGAGATCGACAAGATGCGCATGTCGGCCACCCGGTCCCTGTTTGAACGGCGGGATTGCGTCATCGTGGCCAGCGTGAGCTGCATCTACGGCATCGGTTCTCCGGAAGCCTACTACGGGATGCTGCTCTTTCTGGACAAGGGGCAGCGGGTCAGCAGGGAGCAGATCCTGAAGAAGCTGGTGGAGATCCAGTACGAGCGCAGCGACGACGATTTCCGCCGGGGCACCTTCCGGGTTCGGGGGGACCGCATCGAGGTCTTTCCGGCCTACGACGACCAGGCCTACCGCATCGAGCTGTTCGGGGACGAGATCGAGTCCCTGTTTCAGATCGAACCGCTCACCGGCGAAGTCCGCTTCTCCTACGAGCGCCTCCCCATCTACCCCAAGTCCCACTACGTCATGCCTCGTCCCACCTTGCTCAAGGCCATCGAGACCATCCGGGAGGAGCTGGAGGAGTGGCGTCCCCGCCTGGAAGCCGAAGGCAAGTGGGTGGAGGCCCAGCGACTTCAGCAAAGGACCCTGTTCGACCTGGAGATGATGAAGGAAATCGGATTCTGTCACGGCATCGAGAACTACTCCCGCCATCTCTCAGGCCGCCGCCCCGGCCAGCCTCCGCCCACCTTGATGGACTACCTGCCCCAGGACCATCTCATCTTCATCGACGAGAGCCACCAGACCATCCCCCAGGTTCGAGGGATGTATGCCGGCGACCGTTCCCGCAAGCAGAACCTGGTCGACTTCGGGTTTCGCCTGCCCTCTGCCCTGGACAACCGACCGCTCAAATTCGAGGAGTTCGAGCGGCGCCTCAACCAGGTGGTCCATGTCTCGGCCACCCCCGGGCCCTACGAGCTGACCAGGACCGGCGGCGCGGTGGTGGAGCAGATCATTCGTCCCACCGGGCTGGTCGATCCCGGCGTGGAAGTACGACCCGTCAGTTCCCAGGTGGACGACCTGCTTCACGAGATTCGCCTGCGGGAAAAGCGGCGGGAACGGGTGCTGGTGACCACCCTGACCAAGCGCATGGCCGAGGACCTGGCCGAGTACTATCGCGAGGTGGGGGTCCGCTGCCGCTACATGCATTCGGAGATCGATACGCTGGAGCGGATCAAGATCCTGAGAGGCCTGCGGCTGGGAGAATTCGACGTGCTGGTGGGAATCAACCTGTTGCGCGAGGGGCTCGACCTTCCCGAAGTGTCGCTGGTCGCCATCCTGGACGCCGACAAGGAAGGCTTCCTGAGGTCCCGCGATTCTCTCATTCAGACCGTCGGGAGAGCCGCCCGCCACCTGAGAGGCCAGGCCATACTCTACGCCGACCGGATGACGGAGTCCATGAGACAGGCCCTGGACGAGACCAACCGGCGGCGGGACAAGCAGCTTCGCTACAACCGGGAGCACGGCATCACGCCGCAATCGATTCTGAAGCCGGTCGACATGAGCCTGGTCGCCATGGCCGAGGCGGACTACGTGGACCTGGCGCCGGAGCAGGAAGCCGTGGAGGCGGCCTCTCCCGATGAAATCGAAGCCCGGATCCTCGAGCTGCAAGCCAAGATGAGAGAGGCGGCCCGGAACTTCGAATTCGAGGCCGCCGCCCGCTTGCGAGACCAAATCAAGGCCCTGAAGGAGAAGGAGATGAGCCTGCTCTGAGAGGCCGCAGGGGGAAGACCTCATTTAACCATGGCAGATTCTTGCGAGGCGTTGCAAAGCGCCATCGACCGGAGCAGCCCTCGATTTCAGAGGCGCCAGCGGGCGATGGAAGGGCTGGTGGCCCGGATGGGCCGGGACGAGGCCACCATCCGGCAAGGTGGAGGCGCCGCGGCTGAAGGCAGACAGCATGCCAAGGGCCGCCTGACCGCTCGCGAGAGAATCCGGTATCTCATCGATCCCGAGCCTCCCTTCCTGGAGCTGGGCATCTACGCGGCCCACCGGATGTACGCGGAGTGGGGCGGCGCCCCGGCCGCCGGCGTGATCGCGGGGATCGCCAAGGTTTGCGGGCGCCACTTCATGGTCGTCGCCAACGACGCCACCGTCAAGGCGGGGTCCTTCTTTCCCATGACCGCCAAGAAGGTGCTGCGGGCCCAGGCCATCGCGCTGGAGAACCGTCTGCCCATCATCTACCTGGTGGACTCCGCCGGCATTTTCCTGCCTCTGCAGGAGGACGTGTTTCCCGACACCGACGACTTCGGCCGGGTCTTCTACAACAACGCCGTCCTGTCCGCCCGGGAGATTCCGCAGATCACCGCCGTGATGGGCTCCTGCGTGGCCGGCGGAGCCTATCTGCCGGTGATGTGCGACAAGCTGCTCATGACCGAGGGGAGCGGGCTCTACCTGGCCGGACCGGCTCTGGTCAAGGCGGCCATCGGGCAGGAGGTGTCGAGCGAGGAGCTGGGCGGCGCCGGGGTGCACGCCGGCCTCAGCGGCACCGTCGACTTCCGGGAAAAGGACGATCTCGGTTGCCTGCGGCGCATTCGCGAGCTGGTGGACACCATGGGCCGGCCGACTGGTTCCGGTGCGGATTGCCGCCCGTCGGTGGAGCCCCGCTACGACCCGGCGGAGCTTGGGGGAGTCTTCTCCGCCGATCCCGCCGGCGAGTACGAGATGCGGGAGGTGATTGCGCGCCTGGTGGACGACAGCCGGTTCACCGAGTACCGGAAGGACTTCGGCCGGACCCTGGTCACCGGGGTCGCCCGCCTGGGCGGGTTTGCCGTGGGCCTGGTGGCCAACCAGAGGCGGCATCAGCAGAGGCCGGACGGACGTCTGGAAGTCGGCGGCGTGATCTATGCCGAGAGCGCCAACAAGGCCGCCCGCTTCATGATGGACTGCAACCGGAACGGCCTCCCGCTCATTTTTCTCCACGACGTCAACGGCTTCATGGTGGGGAAGGAGGCCGAGCACGGGGGCATCATCAAGGCCGGAGCCAGGATGGTGAACGTGGTCTCCAACAGCGTCGTTCCCAAGATCACGGTGATCCTGGGCGGCAGCTTCGGAGCCGGCCACTACGCCATGTGCGGCCGAGCCTACGGCCCCAGGTTCCTCTACGCCTGGCCCAGCGCCCGCTACGCCGTCATGGGCGGGGAGCAGGCGGCTCGCACCCTGGTGGACGTCCGACTGGCTCAGAAGGAAAGGGAAGGAGCCGGGTTGACGGAAGAGCAGCGCCGGAAGCTGGCGGCCGAGGTCCGGGAAACCTTCGAGGAGCAGGCCGACCCTCGCTACGGGGCCGCCCGGCTTTGGGTGGACGCTCTGATCGACCCGGCCCGCACCCGCGAGGTGCTCATCCGAAGCCTCCAGGTAGCCGCCCTCAATCCGGAGGCGCGTCCCTTCAAGCTGGGGATGATGCAGACCTGACGGGGCTGTGCCTCAGACCGGCAGGCAGGAGAAAGATTTGCGGAGGAAAACGACGAACCACCAATGGACACGAATGAACACCAATAGACGGATTGATGGGTGAGCCTTTTGCAAAATTCCCAATGGGGAATGACATTGAGGCGGCCTACCGGTAGCGCGGGATCAGGCGATTCCGGGGCTACAGGGTGGCGTTGTTTTGGAGAGGCATTGCTTTTCGGAAGGGTGCTTTCTATTCGCCGCATTCGCGGCTGGGTTGGTGCAGAACCCATACGACTCCAGGCTTCCGCCTGGGGCTACCCTGAGCCGCTGCTTCGCAGCTCTATAAGGATGGCTTGTAGGGGGCGTCTTGCCGGGTTACCGACTCCAACCGCAGCTTCGCAGCTCCCACCTAACCCACAATACTGCAAAGGGGAACGTGCTTATTTATTTGGAATGAAGCGTTTGCGAAAATCGGCAGAGGGATCTTCTCCATTTGTGTCTATTCGTGTCCATTCGTGGTTCGTCTTTATTGATGGTCGTCTGTTTCTCCCGGAATGATCCCGACGGCAATGCGGCGGCCCGGCGAACCCCTCTCCGCTCTTCACTCTCCACTGATCTCCCCGCCTCACGGATGCAGCAGCACCTTCAGGGCTCCGGGAGATCGAGCCAGCCGGAACGCCTCTGCCGCCCTGGCCAGAGGCAGGGAGTCCCGGATCAGCCGGCTGGGGCGGATGCGCTTGCGGGCCAGCAGATCGAGGGCCGGTTGGAAGCGCCCGCAGCGAGACCCCAACAGGGTGAGTTCGTCCACCACCACCGAGGCCGGATCGAAAGACTGCCGCCCATGAAAGGTCGACTTCAGGACTACGGTGCCGCGAGGTTTCAGGAGTCGGAGGGCAAGGTCCAGTCCCGAAGGCAAACCGGTGGCTTCCACCACCAACTCGAAGGATCGGGCGGCCGTTCGGGCCGAGCGCAGGTGGAGAGTCTCGATCCCCAGGTTCTCGACCAGGCGCATTTTCTCCGGGTGCTTGCCGATCAGGGTCAGGGGAGGTTGGGCGGCAGGCCTGGCCTGGTTCAGGACCATGGCGATCAGCAGTCCCAGCTTTCCGTCTCCCAGCACGACGATCTTTTCCGGCGCTCGGATGTCGACCTGGTCTAGAATCTCACAGGCGGCGGCAACCGGTTCCACGAAGACCGCGTCGTCGTCGGAGACCGAGTCGGGAACCGGATGGAGATTCCGTTCCGGCAGGGTCAAGTACTCGCGAAAGGCGCCGTCCCGGTTCACAATTCCCAGCACCGAGCGCCGGGGACAGTGCCTACCGAGAGGACAATCGAATGAAGCTCTCCAAGCGGGCCAAGATAAGGATTATCTGGGCAGGGGTGCTGTTGGCCCTTCTGGGTCTCCGGGTGGGCTGGATGCTCTACGACCGCAGCCGCCCCGTCACTCCCAAGAAGACGGCCTCCAGGAAAATCCAGCGGGACTACCTGGTCCGGCTTCCCCGGTTCTACATCTCGGGCTTCGAGGAAGCCAAGCGCCTGGCGGGGAAGTCGATTTGGGTGAAGAAGGGGTTTCAGTTGCCCTATTACCCCGTCGGCAGGAGCGGGAGACGGGCCGCCGGAGGTGGGGCAGGGCGGCTTCCCGCCCTGGAGGAGCTGGTGGTGAAAGAGGTGGTGGAGCGCCCCGCTCCGGGGCGGTCGGGAGACCGGCAGGTCCTGGCCCTCTTCGAGAAGGAAGGGGCGGCCATGGGAACCGTCATCGGGACGTTTGACGGGGAACGGCAGCTCTACCGGATGGTCCTGGACCAGTTCTTCTATGCCAAGGACCCCCGAGAGCTCTACTCGCACTGGAGCGAGAACACCTGGAGGCTCATCCGGGATCACCAGTTGGCGTTGGACATGACCTTCGCCCAGGTCGCCCTCTCCATCGGAGACGGCAGGCTGGTTGCCCAGGAAGCGGGAAACGTCCAGGTGTATGAGTTCAGTCGCAAGCCGGGGGGAGCGCCCGGCCGCTTGCGGGTACGCTTCAAGGGAGGACGGGTGGCCGAGTTCAAGGTGATGGAGTAGGCCGAGGCGCCGGCCTTTTGTCCTGATTCAGAAATCAAGCTGCACTCTCCGCTGGAAGTCCCGCACTCATGCGCCTGTATTCCCATACGGATGGAGCCGTTCACGTTTTCCTCTGCGCAATCGGTCGCACGGCGCCCGCCAGGCAGCAGCCGAAATTCACCAGCAGGCCGACCACCCCGGCATGGAATCCCCACAGGCGGGGATAGCCCAGCCAGGTCAGTCCCAGTCCGACCAGCAGGCCCGCCAGCATGCCCGTCAGGACGGTATCACCGCGCAGCCGCTTCCAGTAGAGGCCCAGGAAGAAGCAGGGAGCAATCTGGATGAGCACCTCGAACTTGAGCTCCAGCAGGCGGATCAGCGTCTTCTCGGTCCCGATGGCGATCACCACCAGCAGGGTGACGATGATCCAGGAGCACCACTTGCCGACGGAGGTCAGTTCGGCCTCGTTGCTTTGGGGCCTGAAATAGACCCGGTAGATGTCCTTGGTGACCATGGAGGAGATGGAGAGCAGCGCCGAGTCGGCCGTCGACATCAGGGCCGCCAGGGCGGCCGCAAAGATGAGGACCACCAGCCAATACCCCTCGGTGGACTGGTTCATGATGAGGCTGCAGATGCGGGCCAGCACCTGGTCGGTTTCTCCGAGCGCCAGGTCGGGAAGGACCATGCTTCCGGTCACCCCGCAGATCATGGCGATCAGTGCGGTGGTGAAGGGCATGATGGTCATCAGGGCCAGGGACCGCTTGAGCACCCGGGTGGATCGGCTGGCGTAGAGGCGTTGGATGGCCTGGGGGTAGATGGCCGCCCCGAATCCAAAGAGGAACACGTAGCTGATCCAGTTCATGCATCCCTCCAGGGTCGGTACCTGAACCTTGGCGGGGTCGATGCGGCTGAGATGTTCCACCACCGCGGGCAGGCCGCCGGCCAGACCGGGCACCATGAAGAGAAGCATCAGGAAGCCCGACAGCAACAGGATTCCCTGGATCATGTCGGTCCAGGCGACGCTGCGCATCCCTCCCAGAGTCTCATAGACCACCATGATTATCGCCAGGGTGATGATGCCGTAGGCGGAGGGCACGGTGCCGTTGGTCAGGCCCTCGACGGCGGCTCCTATGGCCCTCAGTTGGGCCAGGGTATAGTTGGCCAGGGCGTAGATCATCAGCAGGGTGCTGAGCAGGGTGAGCCGGGGCGAGCCGAAGCGGTGGGCGATGTAATCTCCGGGGGTGATGAACTTCTTCTTGCGGGAGAGGGCCACCAGGCGCGGCGCAAACAGCAGGTACCCGGTGATTACCGAGAACATGAACAGGATGGAGGCGGTCCAGCCGAAGCCGATGCGGTAGGAGATCCCGGTGTATCCGAAGAGGGTATTGCCGCTGTATTGAGTGGAGTAGAGAGTGAGAAAGAGGGCCAGAAAGCCGAGGGACCGTCCGGCCAGGTAGTGGTCGGCCAGGCTGTGGCCCCGACTGCTTCGCCGGGCCAGCCAACCGACGCCGATGGTGGAAAACAGGTAGAGGGCGATGACCGTCAACGCCCCCCAACCGAAGGTCAACTGGCTTTCACCGGCCCCCATGGGAGTCTTCTTCCCCGACAGTCTTCCAGTAGCGAGAGATCACCCAGCCGGTCCATGCGGCCAGCACCAGCACGGCAAGCAGCGAGACCACCACCCAGAGAGGCAGTCCCAGAATCAGCGGGCCCCGGTATCCGGCCGGCCAGTACCAGGGAATGGCGACGGCGTAGAGGAACAGGTAGACCAGCCACAGCCAGGGATGGCGGCGGGGTTCCCGGATCGGCTCGCCGGAGCCTTGGGCGTCGTGTTCGGCTGAATGCATGGAGCGGGGTTCCGTGAGAGGAGTCCCGGCGGTTTAGCCGTAGAGGAAGCGAATCATACCACAGGTCCGGCCCCCGCACTGCCGAGCGGATCATGCGAGAGTGAAACACCCAATCGTCGATAAAGGCGAACCACAAATGGACACGAATGAACACGAATAGGGATGGATTTTTTCAGTTTTTCTTCGTGTCCCTTCGTCGTCCTTCGTGTGTCTTCGTGGATAACTCTTTTTTTCTTTTGGTTCAGACAAGCTCGCGAGAAAGGATGGCGTCGAGCAGCTCCCTGCCGCTGCCAAACCGGCGGGCGGCCCGTTTCTCCTGCAACCGCTCCCGGAGTTTTCGCAGAGGTCTGGCATAGGGGTGGGAAGAGACCAGGTGCCGCAGGAGCGTGTGACGCCGGATGACCCCCAGGATGCGCTCGCAATTTCCCGGGATTTCGGTTCGGATGGATCCCGAACTCTCCTTGGCGAAGATGGCCGTGATGTTGCCGCCGTCGGGAGAGAGATCGGTTCGGTGCGGGCGGAAGCCGGTTTTTTCCCCCAGCCGGCGCAGGCTGGCCGGATTGAAGCTGTAGAGGTGGGCTCGATGGAAGCGATGGCCCGGGGATTGGCAGGTGGCCTCCACGTTGGGGACCTCGATCACCAGCCAACCCCGAGGCTCCAGCCATTCCCTGACGTGCTCCAGCACCTCGGAGGGAGAGGCCATGTGCTCCAGGGCATGGTAGAGCGTCACCAGGTGGCAGCTCGCCGGGGGAAGCCGGACCTCGCGCGCGAAACCGGGGTGAAGCGGGATTCCCAGCTCTTCCTGGGCGTAGCGGGCGTAGCCCTCGTGGGGTTGGACTCCCCGGGCATCGAAGTCGAGGCGGCGCATCAGGTAGACGAACTCACCCCCTCCCGAACCCACGTCGACAACGACCGAGCCCGGTTTCAGCAGCTTCTTCAGGTGGCGCAGGCGGTGGGCGGCGACTCTGCCGGCCCGGTAGACGTGTTCCGGAGTCGGCCGGGAAATCCCCTTGTACTGCAGCCGGTACTCCTCGGCGTAGAACTTCTTCAGGGCCTCCTCGCTGGGAACGGGGTCGCTCCAGACCAGCCCGCATTTCCGGCAGATGACGGTGCGTAGAGGCTTCCCGTGCCGGTCCAGCCCGGCGAGGTCCTCCGCCTCTCGAGCGCCGCACAGGTTGCAGGGGGATTGGGGGGTCATGGCAGCGGGTTTGGGGGGGGACCGTCTCCGGTGCGTCGCCGCCCGGCGCGATCAGTCGCCACCCGGCGCCGGCGGGCCGGCCTGGAGTCGCCGAAGGTAACGCAAGCTGTGGGGCGCCGCATCCTCCAGGCTGGACCCGCGGTAGACTTTCACCGAAGCGAACCCGTCGTAGCCGATCCGGTCGAGGGCATTCAGCACGGCAGCAAAGTCCAGGTGCCCGCTGCCCAGCAGAGATCCGTTGCTTTCGCAGAGGTGGACGTGGCGCAGGGAGGATCCGCATTCCAGGATGGGCTCCACCAGAGACCGCTCTTCCACGTTCATGTGGATCGTATCCACCATCGGCTTGAGGGCCGGAGACCCCACCTCGGCGACCAGCCGGCGGACTTCGGCCACGCTGTTGTTGAATCCCACCTGCAAGTGGTTGACCGGTTCCACCACCACGTCCACTCCTTGGGCCTCGGCCTGTGCGGCGAGCTGCCGGAAGCAGCCGCGGATTCTGGCCTGGGCGGCTACAGCGTCGGGCTCGTCGCTCGGAAGTCCCTGCAGCAGGCCCACCACCAGGATGGCCTTGAACCGCCGGGCGACCTCCAGGTAGCCCACCAGGCGGTCGACGGTTTTCTGTCGAATCGCCGGATCGGGAGAGCTCAGGCAGAGCCCCTGCCCATAGGCCTCGCCTGTCAGGAAGGACGGGATTGCCAGGTCCAGCTCGTCGAGCCACTGCTCCAGCCGGTCCAGGTCGAGAGCCGGCGAATCGGTCAGATTCACCTCGACCCCGGAGTAACCGCACTCCTTCAGCAGGGCCAGGGTCTCCCGCACCCGCCCCTCGAACCCAAGGGACTCCAGCGGCGGGATGATGATGTAGCTGTAGCGGAACACGGGTCGGCTCCAGAGTGGTCTCGACGGCAATAGCTCGAATCGGGAGGCTAAACTATCACAGCCCATGACCGGTTCCACGGCCCTTCTCTGAAACCAACGGAAAAAAGAGGAATCCACGAAGACGCAGGTGCGAGACGCCCTCCGGGAGCGCGGGCGTCCCGCCCGCATGCACTCCCGTAGCGTGCCGCTCAGATTCCCTGCGATATGGCACCCGGCCACCCTGCCGGCGGGAACGGCATGGGCTCGGCCGAAGCAGAGTCGTGGGGCCATTGCCGGTCGAGCCGGGTGGGAGAGATGGGTGAGGCTGTGCCCGTGTTGTGCGGGCGGGACGCCCGCGCTCCCGGGGGGGCCTTCCTCCCGTGACGTCGTCGCAGCCAAGCAGGTCCATCGGTCTTTGTGTCTATTCGTGTTCATTCGTGGTTCGTTTTTGTTGACGATTGAGTGTTTCACCCTCGTATGATCCGCCCGGCAGGGCGGGGAAGCTGCCTGAAACAAACGGAAAAACGAGCGATCCACCAAGACCCACGGGAGAGGCGCCTCCCCGGGAGCGCGGGCGTCTCGCCCGCATGCACTGCCGTTCGGTGCCGCTCAGATTCCCTGCGATATGGCGCCCGGCCACCCTGCCGGCGGAACGGCGTCGGCTCGGCCGAAGCAGAGTCCTGGCGCCGCTGCCGGTCGAGCCGGGTGGGAGAGATGGGTGAGGCTGTGCCCGTGTTGTGCGGGCGGGACGCCCGCGCTCCCGGGGGGCTTCCTTCCATCACATCGAGGAGCTGTATCAGGAAGGACACTCGGTGATTTGCAAGCGGTTCGTGCATGGGAAACGGGCGCTCCGACTTGCAGGTCGCCTCAAATGGGGTAGCGTGGGATCACCCTGCAGGGGGATTGGAGATCATGGCAGGGGCATTGGAAGTCGTATACAATGGGGGAACCGGTCGTTGGAGCCGGGACCCGGGACCCGTACGACCGCGACCATCGCCAGGGTAGACTCATGAAGAGGCGAATCATGATCGCCCGCCCGGTTTCACTATCATAGGATGCTCGGAACCTTCGTCGTGCTTTTCACCGTGATCGACGCCAAGAAACCCGCATGCTGACCATTCCGGTCACTGACCGCTGCCGGCTCGAGCCGCTCAGGCTGGCCGACGCGGATGAGCTCTTCTCCCTCACCGACGCCAACCGCGCCCGCCTGCGGCGTTGGCTGCCCTGGCTGGACGGGGTTCGCCGGGTCGACGACACGCGGGCGTTCATCCGCACCTGTGAGGCGCTGGCCGCCCGCAACGACGGCCTTCAGCTTGCCCTGTGGGTGGACGGGCGTATCGCCGGAGTGGTCGGTCATCGCCGCATCGACCGGGAAAACCGCAGCACCTCGATCGGTTACTGGATCGGCGAGTCCTACCAGGGTTGCGGGTTGGTGACGGCGGCGTGCCGGGCGCTGATCACACGCGCCTTCGGCACCGCCGGGCTCAACCGTATCGAGATCCTGTGCGCCTCGGGCAACCGCCGGAGCCGGGCGATTCCCGTCCGGCTCGGCTTGCGCGAAGAGGGGCTGTTGCGTGAGGCGGCATGGCTGTACGACCATTTCGTGGACCTGGTGGTCTACGCGACGCTGGCGAAAGAATGGCGAGCGGCCGGCGGCGGGCCCGAGAAAGGTCCGTGAATGCCATGATCAAGGCCATCAAGGGGACTCGGGACATTCTGCCCCAGGAATCGGCGGTATGGAATCGGGTGGAGGAGACCGCCCGGGAGATCCTCTCCGTCTACGGGTTCTCCGAAATCCGCACGCCGGTCTTCGAAAGCACCGAGCTGTTTGCCCGAGGCGTGGGGCAAGACACCGATATCGTCGCCAAGGAGATGTACACCTTCGACGACCGTGACAGCCGCTCGCTCACCCTTCGTCCGGAGGGGACGGCATCGGTGGTTCGGGCCTACCTGGAACACCAGCTCCATCGGGACCCGCAGATCTGGAAGGTCTACTACCTGGGACCCATGTTCCGCCGGGAACGGCCGCAGAAGGGGCGCTTCCGGCAATTCCACCAGTTGGGCGCCGAGGTGCTGGGCTCGGATCATCCGGCCATCGAAGCGGAAGTGATCGAGTTGCTGCAACTGTTCCTGGATCGGATCGGCGTCGGCGAGACCGAGCTGCTGGTGAACTCCATCGGCTGCAGCCGCTGCCGGCCCGGCTTTCTGCAGAAACTTCAAGTCGCGCTGAGCGAGCGGGAGGAGGGGCTCTGCCCCGACTGCCGCCGGCGCTGCCGGTCCAATCCGCTGCGGGTCCTGGACTGCAAGCGCGAGCCCTGCCGGCCCGTGATCGAGACGCTTCCCTCGATCCTGGAGTGCCTGGACGAGCCCTGCCGCCTGCACTTCGAGCGCTTCCTGGGCTATCTGGAGCGCCGCGATATCCGATTCAGGATCGTGCCCCGGCTGGTGCGGGGGCTGGACTACTACACCCGGACCACCTTCGAGATCACCAGTCGCGGATTGGGCGCCCAGAATGCCCTGGTGGGCGGCGGCCGCTACGACGGATTGGCCGAGGTCCTGGGGGGGCGGCCCACCCACGGTTTCGGCTTTGCCTTGGGACTGGAGCGTGTCATTCTGCTGTGCCGGCAAGCGAGCAGCTCTCCGGCAGCGGGGCGGCCGCAGCTCTTTATCGCCCCCCTGGGGGAGGCGGCCTTCGACAGGGCCTCGCTGATGGCCCGGGAATTTCGACGCCAGGGCATCGGCTGCTTTCTGGACTTCGCGCCCCGCAGCCTGAAGAGCTCCCTGCGACTGGCCAACAAGCTCCAGGCCGGCCACGTCCTCATCGCGGGGGAGAACGAGTTGGAGACCGGGGAGTTTCCGCTGAAGCGCATGCGGGATGGGCGGCAGATCCTGGTAAGCCAAGAGGAAGTCGTTTCCAGGCTGGAAAATGGCTTGGGAGATTAGGGGAGGAGCTTTGGCATTGGACTCGTTGGGAAGTGTGGAACGGACCCATCACTGCGGACAACTGCGCCCGAGCGACGGCGGCCGGGAAGTGGTGCTGATGGGTTGGGTGGCCAGGCGCCGCGACCTGGGACATCTCATCTTCATCGATCTGCGGGACCGCGAAGGGGTGACCCAGGTGCTGTTCAATCCCGACCACTCCCCGGAAGCTCATCAGAAGGCCAAGGGGTTGCGCTCGGAGTACGTGGTCATGGTTCGGGGCAAGGTGATGCAGCGGGACCCGGAGACGGTGAATCCCGCCATCGGCACCGGCGAGATCGAAGTGCTGGCCTCGACGCTCCTTCTCCTGAACGAGTCCAGGACCCCGCCGTTCCCCATCGAGGACGATATCTCCACCTCCGAGGACCTGCGGCTCAAGTACCGCTACCTGGACCTGCGCCGCCCCCGCCTCGGCCACAATTTCAAGTTGCGGCACCAGGCCACCATGGCCGTGCGCCGCTACCTCGACAGCCAGGGATTCTATGAGATCGAGACGCCAATCCTGACCAAGTCGACGCCGGAAGGGGCTCGCGACTACCTGGTTCCCTCCCGGCTTCACGCCGGGGGCTTTTACGCCCTGCCTCAATCGCCCCAGCTCTTCAAGCAGCTCCTGATGGTTGGGGGCATGGACAAGTATTTCCAGATCGTGCGCTGCTTCCGGGACGAAGACCTGCGGGCCGACCGGCAACCGGAATTCACCCAGATCGATATCGAGATGTCGTTCGCCCAGCCGGAGACCGTCTTCCGGGTGGTGGAGCCGATGATGGCCGAGATCTTCGAGTTGACGGGCCATCGCATCCGGACGCCCTTCCCCCGTATCCCCTACGAGGAGGCCATCGCTCGCTACGGCACCGACAAGCCCGACACCCGCTTCGGCCTGGAGCTGGTCGACTTCAGCCAGTCTCTGGGGGAGACGGAGTTTCCGCCCTTTCGGAGCGCCCTCGACAACGGCGGCCAGGTCAAGGGAATCCGGGTGCCAGGCTGCTCCGGCTACTCGCGGAGGCAGTTGGACGACCTTGCGGCTGCGGCCCGAGTCTTCGGCGCCCCCGCGCTGGCCTATGTCAAGGTTCTGGACTCCGCCGTCCAGTCGCCGCTGCTGAAGCACCTGGGAGAGGCGGGATGCCGCAGCCTGGCGCAGCAGGCCGGGGCCGAGATGGGAGACCTGGTTCTGCTGGTTTCCGGGAGCCGGAAGGTGGTCGCGGATTCCCTGGGGGCCGTCCGCCTCCAACTGGCCAGGCAGGAAAACCTCATCGACCTGCAGGCCAACCACTTCCTCTGGGTGACCCAGTTTCCGATGTTCGAATACGACGAGGCCGAGAAGCGGCAGGTCGCCTGCCATCACCCCTTCACCTCGCCCATTGAGGAAGACATCCCCAAGCTGGAGACCCACCCCGGGTCGGTGCGGGCCCGGGCCTACGACCTGGTGCTCAACGGGATGGAAATTGGCGGGGGCTCGATTCGTATCCATCGCCAGGACCTCCAGTCCAGGGTCTTTCGCGCGCTGGCCCTGAGCGAAGAGGAGGTGCGGCTGCGCTTCGGCTTCTTCCTGGAGGCCTTGGAATACGGCGTGCCGCCCCACGGAGGGATTGCCCTGGGGCTGGACCGCATCGTGATGCTGCTGACGGGTGACAGTTCCATTCGGGACGTCATCGCCTTCCCCAAGACGGCCCGAGCGGTCGACCTGATGGCCGATTGTCCGACTCCCGTGAATCCAAAGCAGTTGGACGAGTTGGGGATCGGCCTGGCGGACAAGAGCCTGGATTGACCGGCGCCGAATGCTTCAGCAATGTTGTTCCCTTGGTGGCGCAGGCCCCCCCGGGAGCGCGGGCGTCCCGCCCGCACAAATCCTGGCACGCCTCGCCCATCTCCTCGACCTGGGCTGACCGGCAACAGCGCCATGGCTCTGCTGGCGCCGGGGCCGCGGGCAGTGGTGGGTCTCAACCGGAGAATCGTCATGTCGAGGATACGTCTTCTGCCGGAGGCGCTGGCCAACAAGATCGCCGCCGGAGAGGTGGTGGAACGTCCGGCCTCGGTGGTGAAGGAGCTGATGGAGAACTCCCTGGATGCCGGGGCCCGCAACCTGGAGGTCACCGTTCAGGCGGGCGGCAAGCGCTTGATCCGGGTGCTGGACGACGGGGAGGGCATGAACCCCGACGATGCCTTGATGGCCTTCGAGAGGCACGCCACCAGCAAGATCCGCCTGGCCGAGGACCTCAGCCGGATCCACACCCTGGGCTTCCGCGGCGAGGCGCTCCCCAGTATCGCCGGGGTCTCCCGGCTCTTGATGGAGACCCGGGCGAAGGCAGAGAGAGTGGGCACGGCGGTGGAGATCGCCGGGTCCCGGATGATGGGGGTGCGGGAGATTGCCCGCGCCGCGGGGACCACCCTGACGGTGCGGGACCTGTTCTTCAACCTGCCGGCCCGAAAGAAATTCCTGAGGGCCGACCGCACCGAGCTGGGCCACGTGGTCAACGTGGTGACCCAGTACGCCCTGGCTCATCCGGAAGGACGCTTTGCCCTGGCCGGCTCGGGGTCCGGGATGTTCGACTTCCAGGCCGTCGGTCCCCTGCGCGACCGGCTGTTCCAGGTCTTCGGAGCGGACCTGTTGCAACAACTGGTCGAGCTGGAGGAGGAGTTCCCGCTTCCCTCCCGCTTCGGATCACCCCAGGATTCGCCCTCGGGAGAAAAAATCCGGATTCACGCCTTCGTTTCCAAGCCCGAGGTGCAGAAGCCGAACCGCCAGTCCCTCTATTTCTTCGTCAACCGCCGCATGGTGCGCGACCGGATTCTCATGCACGCTCTGGGCGAGGCCTACCGGCGCATCCTTCCGGACGGAACCTTTCCGGTGGCCCTGGTCTTTATCGAGATGCCCTTTGAAGAAGTGGACGTCAATGTCCACCCCTCCAAGACCGAAGTGCGTTTTCGCCGGCAGTCGATGATTCACGACGGCCTCCGCGAGGCCGTTCGCAAGGCGCTGATGGAAGCCCGGCCGCAAGCCGCCTTTTCGATTCAGCCCGAGGGAGTGGGGGCGGAGCCGCCTTTTCCCCCCGGGACGCTCGACCCGCCTCCGCCGACCTGGCCGCCCCGTTCGGTCCGGACCGGTGTTGCCGGGACGGCCTCCCTGCCGCTGGCGGTGGGGGAGCCGGTTGCTGCCGGACTGGAGGACCGGTCGGGCCCTCCGGCGCCTGCCGGGCCGGCAGCAACGGATGCCCTTGCCGCTGCCGCCCCCGGCCGGGATCCCTCGCCCCCCATCTGCGCCGCCGCCCCGCTGGTCTCGAGGGAGCGGGCCGAGGCCATCCGAGCCGCCTCCTCGATCACGATTTCACCCGATCACATCCACCCCCTGGGCCAGATCGAGGACAGCTTCATCGTGGCCAGCGATCGCGGGTCCCTGCTCATCATCGATCAGCACGTAGCCCACGAGCGGGTGCTCTTCGAGAAGGTCCTCCGGCAGCGCGGCCAAGGCAGGGTGGAGAGCCAGCGATTGCTGTTGCCGCTGATTGTCGAGTTGAACCCCCGCCAGCAGATCCTGCTGGACGACCTGACTCCCGAACTGAGTTCCTGCGGATTCGAAGTGGAGCCTTTCGGGCGCCGGACGCTGGCCGTCAAGGCGCTTCCCGCCGACCTCGGCGCCTCCGACTGCAGCAGGCTGCTGGGCGAGCTGCTGGAGGGCCTGGAAAAGGAGGCTCGGGAGGTGAGCCTGGAGCGGTTGCAGGAGAAGATTGCCGCCTCGGTGGCCTGTCATGCGGCCATCAAGGTGAACACCCACCTGGACCGGTCCAAGATGGTCTGGCTGATCGACGAGCTGCTCAAGACCCGCTACCCCATGACCTGCCCCCACGGCCGTCCCGTCATTCTGCGCTACGAAAAAAAGGAAATTCTGAAAGCCTTCAAGCGGATCTGAGGATGCCGGGCGGTCTTCAGGTTAGCGCTCTCCACAAAAGAGTTATCCACGAAGCAGAAACCAAAAGAGAGCGCCAACCCTTCTCTCGGTCTTTCGTGTAAGGGATGCTCGCGGTTTGCGCCCGATAGCGATGGCTGATGCGGTGTAGGATGCGGGCGAGCGCCGGGGAATCGACAATTTTTATGAACATCGATGCACAGGATGCACAGGATTAACAGGACGTCAAGTTGCTGCGCCAGAAGACGGCTCGGGCGATGATCCGGTACGGGATTGCGGATTCCCGGGAATACAAGCTGGCCGTTTTCTGACAAAATCCTGTGCATCCTGTGTATCCATGTCAATAATCCATTCTGTGGCCCTATGTGCCGTTGGAGCAGTTCCGTCTCGCTTGGTGGTCCTTCGTGGATCCCTCCGGTGGATCACTTCTCCACAATCTTGCAGCCCCCTATGAGAACTGCAAATCTCAGGGTTCGGTGCTGAAGAATTCCCTGAGCTTCTGCAGGACCCGGTCGCTGTTGCCGGTCACGCGCCGGCAGTCGGGGAGTGATTCCAGGAAGGTCCGGCCGTAGGACTTGTCCAGGACCCGCCGGTCCAGAATCAGGATGCATCCGCGATCCTTGCGGTCGCGGATCAGTCGTCCGAAACCCTGCCGGAAGCGAATCACGGCTTGGGGAACGATGTACTCGAGGAACGGATCAGCGTTCCGGTCGCGGATGGCCTCGACCCGGGCCGCCACCAGCGGGTCTCGTGGAACGCTGAAGGGAAGCCTGGTCAGAACCAGGTTCTCCAAGGCCTCCCCGGCGACGTCCACGCCTTCCCAAAAACTGGCGGTAGCGAACAGAACGCTGGTCTTGTCCCTCTGGAAGTGGCCCGTGAGCCGGTGTCTGGGGGCGTCTCCCTGTTTCAGGGCGGCGATCCCCAATCGGCTCAGGGGCTGCACCAGGCTTTGGTGGGTGCGGCTCAGCAGGGCGTGGGAGGTGAAGAGCACCAGGGCCTTGCCCTGGGAGGATTCCAGGGCCCGCAGCAGAAAGCGGCCGAGGGCCTCGGCGAAGCCGCCGTGGTCGGGATAGGGCAGATCGGTGGGAATGGCCAGCACGGCCTGGCGCCGGTAGTCGAAGACCGGAGGGAGCGCCAGCTCCAGCAGGCGCGAGTCCGGGTCCTGCTGGAGCCCCAGGCGCTCCTTCAGGTAGTCGAATCGCTTCTGGCTGGTCAGCGTGGCGCTGGTCATCACCACGGTCTCGAACCGTTCGAAGACGTTTTGGCGCAGGAGATCGCCGACGTACAGGGGGACTTGACGGAAGGTTATCCGTTTGCCTGATCGGGTGGGAGCCCATTGGATCCAGCGGACCTTGGTGCTTTCCTCGGCCCCGAAGATCTCGGCCAGGGTGACTGTTGTCGCCTCCAGCCGGTCGGTCAAGGCATTCAACTCGATTCTCTGGCGTTCGAGGGCCTCTCGAGTCTCCTCCGAAAGGTTGGCCAGCAGCCGGTCCAGCGCCCGCAGGTTGCCGTAGAGGATCTGGGCGGCCTGCAAGAGCTGGTGGATTGGGGCCAGGATAGCGTCCTTCCAGTCTTCCTGCCGGTAGAGATCACGGGTGAAGCGGACTTTCCTTTCCGCGGAGGGTTGGCGGCTGCGGGCCTCGAACCAGGCGGCGCAGTCGTTGAAGACCCCTTCGGCCAGGAACGCGGTCTGCTCCAGTTCCGGCAGCAGGCGGCTTCGGACCTGCTCCTCGATGCGATTCGACAGATCGGGATCGACTTGTTTTTCCAGGGAGCGGAGTCCGGCCAACAGTATGGGTATGGCTCCTTTCTCGCGGACGGTCCCCCTTTTTGCGACCTGGTAGAAACGCGCCAGCAGCCGGCGCAGGGAGAGCTTGGAAACCTGCACGCCGAAGTACTCGGTGGCGATGTCTTCCACGTTGTGGGCTTCATCCAGAATCAACCTGGACCAGGGTGGGAGGACGGCGGCGTCGTGGTATCGCCCGGTGGCCCGGCGCACGGCCAGGTCGGCGAACAGCAGGTGGTGGTTCACCACCAGCAGGTCGGCCGCGGCCGCCTGGCGCCGCGCCTTGTAGAAGAAGCAGCGGCTGTAGTGTTCGCACTTGATGCGAGTGCAGGTATCGCTCTCGCAGGCGACTTTCTCCCACAGGGCGGAAGAGACGTTGAGAGACAGATCGGACCGGCTGCCGTCCGAGGTCTGCCGGGCCCACTGGGACAGCGCGGTGAAATCGGACCACTCCTCCTCCAGAAACAGCTTTCCCTGCCGATCCAGGGCCTGCAGCTTGTCCAGGCACAGGTAGTTGCTCCTTCCCTTGACCAGCACGGCATTGAACTCACGGTCCAACGCCTGCTGCAGCAGCGGAATGTCCTTGTGGATCAACTGTTCCTGCAGATTGATGGTGTTGGTGGAGACCACCACCCGCTGCCGGTTGCGAACCGCCCACAGGATTGCCGGAATCAGGTAGGCCAGGCTCTTGCCGGTGCCGGTGGCGGCCTCTATCAGGGCCACCCGGGAATGGTTGAAGGTCTCTGCGACGGCTTTGGCCATCCTTTCTTGAGCCGGCCGGTGCTGGTAGTCGCGGAATCGCCTGGCGAGAGCGCCGCCGGGGGCGAAAAGCTGGAGGATTTCGGAAACCTCCAGTGTCGGAGAAACGGGTTTTGCAAATGCCTCCACGACCACGTAGACGTCGTCCACAGCGTTGTTAACGATATAGAAACCCACCCCCTGGTTGCCGTAGTGGGCAGCCAGCTCCAGGTCCGCCTCGGAAGGGACCAGGCGCCCCGAAGGATGGTTGTGGAGGATCACGTCTCCCGCGGAAGCCACCTGGAGCAGGGCGGGAACGGCCGAGTCGTTGCCCCGGGCCAGAGGATCGACCTCTCGAAGGACTCCGGTCTCGTCGGTCGTTCCCAGGAAGAAGACCTCGTTGCCTTGCGCTTCCTCAATCGTGAGCCGCAGAACCTGGCGGGCCGCGTCGGAACAGAGGTCTGGAAGGCGGGACATGGTCGGGTCCGGAGGGAGGGGCGGAGGTTGGCCGGCCCGGAAGAATCTTATCACTCCTGTTGACTCCACAGGCACATCGGGGGACACTTCCCTCCGGAAACGGCGAAGCAGCTTCGACTCGTTGCCGCCGAGGAGGACACGACCTCTCAAGCCCTTCTCGAAGAGGCGCTCGAACTTCTGTTCCAATCCCGAGGCAAGCCTTCGATCGGTTGGGAATGTCCTGAGACAGAGCTCCGGCCATGGTTGATCTGAGTACCGAATTTGCGGGCATCCGGCTGAAGAACCCGGTGATGACCGCCAGCGGCACCTTCGGCTACGGGGAGGAGTTCAGCCGGTTGGTGGACCTGAACCGGCTGGGGGGCATTGTCGTCAAGGGACTGTCCAAGGAGCCGATGGCGGGCGCCGAGGGTCCGCGGCTGCACGGCGCGGCCATGGGAATGATGAACGCCGTGGGTCTGCAGAACATGGGGGTGGGCGAGTTCGTGTCCGCCAAGCTGCCCTTGCTTCGTGGCTATCGGACCTGCGTTTTCGCCAACGTATTCGGGTTCACTACCGAAGAGTACGTGCAGGTGGTGGAGGTGTTGAACGAGGCGGAGGGCCTGGCCGGCTACGAGCTCAACATCTCCTGCCCCAACGTGAAGTCGGGGGGACTGATGTACGGCTCCGATCCGGGCGCCACCCGGGAGGTGGTCGAGGCGGTCAAGTTGCGGGCCCGCCGCCCGGTGCTGGTCAAGCTGTCTCCCAACGTGACCGACATCAGGGAGCTGGCCAGGGCCGCCGAAGACGGAGGGGCGGACGCGCTCAGCCTGGTCAACACGCTCACGGGCATGTCGGTGGACGTGGAGAGCTTCCGCCCGCGGTTGGGGAACGTCACGGGAGGCCTCTCCGGGCCGGCCATCAAGCCGGTGGCCTTGAGGATGGTTTACGAGGTGGTGCGGGCGGTAGGGATTCCGGTGGTGGCCATCGGCGGGATCCGGACGGCCGAGGACGCGCTGGAGTACCTGATCGTGGGCGCCAGGGCCGTGCAGGTGGGGACGGCCAACTTCGTGGATCCCCGGGCTCCGCTGAAGGTGATCCGGGGGCTCGGGGACTACTGCCGGCGCAAGGGGTTCGGCTCCATCCGCTCGGTGATCGGCCGGCTGCGCGACGACTGAAGGGTCGGGTGAGGCATGCGGGTGAAGGATGAAGATCGGATCATCATCGCGCTGGACCTGGACTCTCCCGGCGAGGGGCTGGGATTGGTGCGGCAGTTGCGCGGCCGGGTGGGCCTGTTCAAGGTGGGCAGCCAGCTTTTCACCTCGGCAGGGCCGCCGGTGGTGGCCGGGATCCTGCGGATGGGCGAGCGGGTATTCCTGGACCTGAAGTTCCACGACATTCCCAATACGGCCGCCAAGGCCGCCCTGGCCGCCCGGGCCATGGGCGTCTCCATGATCACCGTTCACGCCGCCGGGGGTTCCGCCATGTTGTCGGCGGTGATGGGCGCCCTGAAATCGGCTCCCGCCGAGCCCAGGCGTCCCCTGGTTCTGGCGGTGACCCTGTTGACCAGCCTGGCCTCCGCCGACCTGGAGCGCCTTGGAGTCGCCGGGTCTCCGGCAGACCAGGTCCTGCGGCTGGCCGAGACGGCCCTGGAGGCCGGCGTGGACGGCCTGGTGGCCTCTCCGGTCGAAGTCGCCCGGCTGCGCCGGCGCTTCGGTTCCTCCCCTCTGCTGGTGACCCCCGGAATCCGCCCCGCCGGGGCAGCCCTCGATGACCAGGCCCGGGCAGCCACGCCCCAAGAGGCCCTCGGGGCCGGCTCCGACTTCCTGGTGATCGGCCGGCCGGTGACCGCGGCTGCCGATCCACTCCGCAGTTTGAACCGGATCATCGAGACGATCCGATGAATGGTCGATGGGTGATTGATCCGTCTAGGGCAGGATGATGCCAGGAGGTTCCTCCAGCCGGGAGGGCTCTTCATTGGCATTCGAAAGCAGGGCTGCAATCCAGTCCAGGAAATCCCGGCTTCTGGGACGTGACGGGGCGGAGCGTTCCAGCAGTTCCAGGTTCAATTGCAGGCAATCCAGCAGGTCGCCCGTCTTGGGGGCGGGAGCGGAGAGATCTTTCGGATTCTGGAACTCCTCCAAGTAGGACTTCATCAATCCGTAGAGACGCTTCTGCGTAAGGGTGTCGGGCTCGTGGTCGTAGTAGAGTCCGCTTTCCAGTGTCCGATAGGTTCGAGCCAACTGCTCCAGAACCTCCCGCACGTCGGCATCCACCAAGGATGGAAATTGGGACCGGTACTGGTTGATGGCGGCCCACAGACCCAGCAGCACCTCCGCGTTCCGGCCGTGGAAGGCCCGGCTCCACAGCCCTTCGGTCAGTTGCCTGATGTCTCCCTGCTCGAACCTTCGGCTCCGTTCGTATTCCCGCCCGGACTGCAGGTAGACGCAGTCGGCCGGGCAGTCGATCTCCACCTCTCTCTTCTGCCCGCAGCAGACCGGGCAGATGTGGGTCTGCTTGGCCGGGCAAAACCGCTTGGCCTTGCGGGTCCGGCACAACGGACATTTTCGCTTGGAGGGCTTCATGGAAACGATGGGAGACCCGGAACTGCCGGGCGACCGTGGCTGGGAGCCGACGGGGATTCAACACCTCTCACGATTTCCTCCGCCGTCCCGTCCGCATACTATCACGGCCGCCGACTGCAAGTCAGTCCCGCCCCTCCCGATAATCCATAATGGTATTGACATCAATCGGTTGCGGGCTATAATCAATACGATTCCAGTCCACTTTCCCATGCCGCAATCCGACCCGAGTCACGTGGACTGAGAGGACTGTCGGTGAGAGTGTGCAAGCTAGGCCCGCATATCTCACCAGGTCGCTGGAGGCAGGACAAAAGTAGTTTATCTTCAGTCCCTTGATTCGCTCCATGTCAAGGGCTTGCGGGTAACAGACGGCGCTGGGCATGCCCTGGCTTGTCCTTTTCCCTTCAGCGCGCACATGCTCCCTCGACCGTAGAAACCGCTACGCTCTTCGGTCGCGAGCACGCCCTGAAGGGAAAATGCCTGCGCCATGATCATGCCCCCTGGTAAGAAATGCGGGCCAGTCCGATTCCTCCTCTTCTGCTGGGTGGCCGCGGTTCTGATTGCGGGCCGACTCCCTTCGGAGGCGGCCGGGGATGCAGAGCAGCGGGAGAAATCCCTCAAGCGGGAAACCTCCGATCGCTATCTCAAGAAGTGGATTCGTGAAGACGCCCGCTACATCATCACGGAGGAAGAAAAGAAAGCCTTCCGGCAACTGACCACCGACGATGAACGGTACCAGTTCATCGAACAGTTCTGGCTGAGGCGGGATCCCAATCCCGATACGGTCGTGAACGAGGCCAGGGATGAGCACTACCGGCGCATTGCCTATGCCAACGAGCGATTTTCCTCCGGGACCCCGGGGTGGCTGACCGATCGGGGGCGGATCTACATCACCTTCGGTCCTCCCGACGAGATCGAGTCCCATGCGGGCGGCGGCCGCTATGCCCGTCCCATCGACGAAGGCGGCGGAATCACCAGCACCTACCCCTTCGAGATCTGGCGCTACCGCCACCTGGAGGGTCCGGACCTGGGCAACGAAGTGCTGATCGAGTTCGTCGACCCCACCATGACGGGCGAATACCGCATGACCATGGACCCCTCCGAGAAGGACGCCCTGCTGTATGTGCCCAACGCCGGGCTGACCACCATGGAGAGCATGGGCATGGCCAGCAAGGCCGACCGCTTCACCGATCCGTCCGGGATGGCTCTGGGAGCCTCCCCCGGCGGCCGCAGCCGGCGGTACAACCAGTTCGAGCGCCTCTCCCAATATACGGCCCTGCAACGCCCTCCCAAGGTCAAGTTCACCGACCTGGAGGCCGTCGTCAACACCAAGATCTCCTACAACCTGCTCCCCTTCAGCTCCCGGAGGGACTTTCTGAGGATCACCGAAGATACCGTGCTGACGCTCACCACCATCGAGCTGCTCCACAAGGATATGACCTTCAAGGACCAGGACGGCGTTCAGCGGGCTCAGGTCAACATCTTCGGCAGGGTGTCCACCATCACCGGCCGCGTGGTTCATGTCTTCGAGGATGCGGTCGTCAAGGACGTTCCGCACTCCCTGTTCAAGCAGGCCCTTGGCGGAAAATCCCTCTATCAGCGCGCCGTCCCCTTGCGTTCCGGCCGCTACAAGCTGGAGTTGGTGCTGAAAGACCTCAACAGCGGCAACGTGGGAACGGAGTACGTCGGAATCGTGGTGCCCAGGTATCAGGACGACCGGCTGGCCACCAGCACTCTCATCCTGGCCGACCGCATCGAGAAACTTCCCGACAGGCAGGTGGGGAGGGGAATGTTCGTGATCGGTGAAACCAAGGTCCATCCCAGTGTGAGTGAGCGCTTCAAACGGGAACAGAGCCTGGGGATCTACTTCCAGGTCTACAACTTGACCCTGGATCAGGAGACGAAGCGGCCCTCGGCCGCCATAGAGTACCGTTTCAGAAGCGACAAAGAGGAAATCGCGCGACTGCAGGAGGACCAGCAGGAGCTGGTGGGGGCTTCCCGGCAGATGACTCTGGCCAGGAAAGTATCACTCGAGTCCCTCCAACCCGGCCGCTACCACCTGGAGGTCACGGTGACCGACAAGCTGTCGGACCGCTCGGTCGTCCGGGTCGGCCGCTTCGAGGTGCACTAAAGAAGAATGAAAACGAGGAAAGGCTCGATGCGAATCGGTCAGACAACCGTCTTGCTACTCATTGCCCTGCTGGTCGCCGGGACCCTGCACGCCCGGGCGGCGGCGCAGGTCGACCGCGGCTATATCTCCGGTTTCGTCAAGGACTCGCGGGGAACACCGCTCGGAGGCGTGCTGGTCACCGTTCTGCAGGGAACCTTCAATCCGCGGGTGGTTCAAAGAGTCACCACCGATGGATTCGGTCAGTTCGAGATCCGGAACCTCTTGCCCGGCTCCTACACTCTGAGCGTCAGCCTGGCCAGCTACCTGCCGACGTTGAAGTCGGGCGTCGAGGTGGCGGCCGGCAAGATGGAGCGCCTGAACCTCAGCTTGCAGAATCTCTATCTCCAGACCCTTTCCCCCGGGGCGCCGGGCGATCCTTCCTCAGCCCCGAAAGAGGATATCGGCTCGGTGCTGAGGATGGCTTCCTCCACCCGGCCGATATTGCGATTCCAGGGGACCGGCCAGGGCGCCGACCTGGAGCTCGATCTGGAGTCGCCCCGGGCGACGGCCCCGGCCGGCCAGGGATGGCGCGGCTCGGTTCACGTCTATTCCACCGCCTGGTCCGCCGATCCGGACCTGCTGGACCTGAGCGGCGCCTTTACCGAATTCGTCTTCGTGAAGGACCTCGATTCGCGCTCCCAATGGCTGATGGCCGGAACGGTTTCCGAGAGCGGCTACACCGAGCTGGACTCGCTGATCCGGTGGAAGAACCTGAAAGGGCACAATCCGTCGCTGCGGGTGAGCCTGGGCAGCTTCCCCTACCTGGACCGCCAGGTTCCCGCCGAGAAGGGCCACCTCCAGCGGCTCAATCTCTTCAACCTGGACTTCGAGGACGAAGTGGCCATTTCCGAGATGATCTCGGCGTTCTACGGGGTGGAGCTCCAGGCCACCGATCCCTCGGTGAAGGCTCGACGGGTGCGGCCGCGCTGGGGATTGAGAATGAGGCCCCATCCCGGCTACCAGGTGGCGTTCATCCGCACCAGGTCCATGCCGCGGCGCTATCGCGCGGCTCCATCCCGATCCGGAGAAGAGCTTTCCTATTCATCTCCCTTCCTGCATCCGTTCGGAAGCAAGATGCGCTTGGGTCAAACCGAAGCCACCCACACGGAAATGACGGTGGACCATGAGATCGGCAACCAATCCCGGTTGGCCGTGGGTGTCTACTCGGATGCGTTTGCGCCGGGCCGGGCCTGGGCCTCAACCGGCCCGCGGAGAATCGTCCCGGCCTCTTCCAGGGGCGTTCGAGTCGCCTACGGGCGTCGGCTGGGCCACGGCGTGAGCACCGACCTGGGATATACCTTTGGAGGAGGGACGCAGTGGGGCCGGGACGCATTCCACCCGATCCCGAGGAACTACCACGTGATGGCGGCCCGTCTGAAAGCGCAGGCGAGTTCCTCCGGGACGCGAATGGCCGCGACCTATCGATACGTCTCGGGCGACTCGCTCACCGTCATCGATCCCTATCAGGAGTACTTCGAGAGTTCCGCTCCCGGCTTGAGTCTCATGGTGACTCAGTCCATTCCCTACGTCGGGCGGTTCATTCCGGGAGAACTGGAAGCGCAGCTCGACGTCCACAACCTTTTCGATCAGCACCGGTTCGATTGGACCGAGGCTGCCGGGGAGCCGAGACAGTCCGAATTCCTCCAGACCCCGCGGTCATTGCGGGGTGGCATCCGACTCAAGTTCTAGCCTGCATTTGTCCTGGAACAAGGCAATGGTCGCCAATTTCGGCTTCAAGACGACGCTGATCGTTCTTCTCACCGCCTGCCTGGCGGTGGTCGGCATCCAGAATATCCGGCAGAAGCGGCAGCATGTCACGCCGGATGACGGGAGCGGGTGGATCCGGACCGCTCGCGGCGTGGAAGCCTTCATCGTGGAAGACGGAGGGGCCGCGGACAGGGCGGGCATTCGCAAGGGCGACCTGCTGGTGGCCATCAACGACCGGCCGATCACCCGGGCCACCCAGGTTTCGGAGGAGCTGGATCAACTGGGCGTGTGGTCGAAGGTTCAATACTCCCTGACACGCTCCGGGGCCGGCTACGTCACCACCCTGGTGATCGGACCCCAGCCGACCAATCTGCGCTTGAAGGGTTTTCTGGAGTCGGTCGGCTTCCTCTATCTCCTCATCGGCGTCTTTATCTTTCTGCGGAGGTGGCAAGCCAAGGGGGCCTTGCACTTCTACACCATCTGCCTGGCCTCGTTCGGCGTCTTCGCTTTTTCCTACACCGGAAAGCTGAACCTCTTCGATTGGGGCGTCTATTGGCTGGACGCCGTGTGCCTGCTGTTCCTGCCGCCGCTGTTTCTCCACTTCTGTCTGAGCTTCCCCCATCCCAAGGCGTTCCTGGAGCGTTACGCCCCTCTGAAGGTCGTCCTCTACCTGCCGGCTCTTCTGCTGCTCGGGATTCAGTTGCTGTTCGTCTTCAACCTGCTGCTGATCGAGGCCCCGCTGAGGACGCGGATTCTGCTGGATCAGCTTCACATGCTCCATTTCGCTGGTCTGTTCGTCCTGGGGATGCTGGCGCTGGCCCACACCTACTGGGCCAGCACCAACCATATCCTGAGGCAGCAGATGAAGTGGATCGTGATGGGAACCGTCGTCGGAACCCTGCCCTTCTTCCTGGTCTATGCCGTCCCCTACTGGATGGGGGTCGTCCCCACCCTCTGGATGGAGATCACGGTGCTGCCGCTGGTGCTGATCCCGCTGACCTTCGGGTACGCCATCATCAAGTTCCGCCTCATGGACGTGGACATCATCTTCAAGAAGGGGATGGCCTCGACGCTGGCCTCGCTGGCCAACGTGGGTTTCTACCTGGGACTGCTCGCCATCGTCAGCCAGGTGTTTCATGCGGCCGGAGCCCAGTCCATCAACTGGTACGCCGTGATCTCGGTGGTGGTGGCCGGATTCGCCTTTGTCCCCTTGCGCAACTGGATTCAGTCCAAGGTGGACCAGTACTTCTACCGGGACCGGTACGACTACCGGCAGACCCTGATTGAATTCGGGAAGAAACTGGGCTCGGAGGTGAACGTCTCCCGGCTGCTGGAGTCGGTGACCGAAAAGATCAGCACCACTCTCTCGGTGGACAAGGTGGCCGTTTTTCTGGGGGAGGAGGGTCCCTCCCGGCAGTTCCGGCTGGCCAAGTCGGTGGGCCTGCCGAGAGAGCCCCACGACTTGGACCTGGGCTATCTGAATCCACGGAATCCCTCCCTGGCCAAGGGCTTCCTGTTCTACGAGGACCTCAGGAGTCTCATGGCGGAGAGGCCGGAGCATGGTGAGACTCTGGAACGACTGGGGCTGCACTACTACCTTCCCTGCATCGCCAAGGGGGAGACCATCGCCTACCTGGGGTTGGGGCGGACCCAGCGAGGCGACCTGCTCACCAGCGAGGACGTGGAACTCCTGCAGACCATCGCCGGCTACGTGGCCATCGCGCTGGAGAATTCCCGGCTCTACTCCTCGGTGCACCAGAAGGCCGAAGAGCTCCGGCAGCTCAAGGAGTACAGCGAGAGCATCGTGGAGTCCATCAGCGTCGGGGTGGTGGTGGTGGACCTGGAGGAGCGGATCGAGAGTTGGAACCCTCAAATGGAGTCCCTGATGGGGGTTCCCAAGGATCAGGTCATCGGCAAGGGGGTTTCCGAGGCGCTTCCGCAGAACCTGGTCCGGGAGATGCGGTTGCGCATGGGACCCGACCCTTCGGGACATTCCGAGGTCTTCCGGCTCTACAAGTGCCGGCTCAAGATCGGCGGGGACCTGCGCGTGGTCGACGCCACCGTCACCCCGCTCATGGACAAGGACCGTGGAGTCACCGGTCGGATCATCATTCTGGACGACAACACCGAGCGGGTCCAGATGGAGGATCAACTGGCCCAATCCGAGAAGTTGACCTCGATCGGGTTGCTGGCTGCCGGCGTGGCTCACGAGGTCAATACCCCGCTGGCGGTGATCTCCACCTACAGCCAGATGCTGGGCAAGCAGTTGAGAGAGGACGATCCCAAGGCGAAGATGATGGGGAAGATCGTGGCCCAGTCCAAGCGCGCCTCCGAGATCGCCAACCGCCTGCTCAACTTCTCCCGGACCGAGGGCGCGGCCTTTCGGGAGCTGGAGGTCAACGGCGTCATTTCCGAAACGCTGTCCCTGCTGGAGCACCAGCTCAAGTCAGCCAAGGTCCGTCTGAGGACGGAGCTGGGCTCCACCACCGTCCGGGTCCACGGCAACCCCGGAAAGCTGCAGCAGGTGTTTCTCAACCTGTTCATCAATGCCAAGGACGCCATGCCCGGCGGGGGAGAACTGCTGGTCCGGACCTCCACGCCGGATTCGGTGTTCCGGGTCGAGATCGAGGATACGGGCAATGGAATCCCCGAGGAGCACCTGCCGAAGATCTATGATCCCTTCTTTACCACCAAGGAAATGGGCCGGGGCACCGGGTTGGGGCTTTCGGTGACCTACGGGATCGTTCAGGAGCACTCGGGAAACATCATGGTGGACTCCAAGCCGGGCCAGGGCACGCGGTTCGTGGTGGAGTTTCCCGCCGCCAGGAAGGTGGCCCATGTCTGAGCACGCCGGATCCATTCTGGTGGTCGACGACGAACCTGCGATTCGCGAGAGTCTCGACATTCTGCTGTCCGAAGCCAACTACAAGGTGGCCTTGGCCGAGGGCGGCCTGGAGGGGTTGAAGAAGCTGGAGTCCGACCTCTTCGACCTGGTGCTGCTGGACGTGATGATGCCCGACAAGAACGGGTTGGAGGTCCTGGACGAGATCGGCCGTTCCTCCCCGGAAACCGCCGTCATCATGATCACCGCTTTCGGCACCATTGAAAATGCGGTGCGGGCCATCAAGTCCGGAGCGGTGGACTACGTCACCAAGCCCTGGGACAACGAAAAGCTCCTGCTGGATATCCGAAACGGGATTCAACAGCGCAAGCTCCAGTATGAGAACCGGGAGCTGAAGCGCGCTCTCAAGCAGCAGTCGGGATTCGCCAACATGGTTGGCAAGAGCGAGCAGATGCTGAAGGTGTTCGACCTGGTGACCCAGGTGGCTCAGAGCCGGAGCACGGTGCTGATTCAGGGAGAGAGCGGCACCGGGAAAGAGCTTGTCGCCAAGGCGATTCATGCCCACAGCAGCCGCTCCAAAAAGGCCTTCGTGACCGTGAACAGCGGCAGTCTTCCCGCCGACCTGCTGGAGAGCACGCTCTTCGGGCACCTCAAGGGCGCCTTCACCAGCGCTGTCGCCTCCAAGAAGGGACTGTTCGAGGTGGCGGACCAGGGGTCGATCTTCTTTGACGAGATCGGATCGGTAGGGCTGGAGACTCAGGCCAAGCTGCTCAGGGTGATTCAGGAAAAGGAGTTCATGCGCCTGGGCGGCGTGGACACCATCAAGGTGGACGCGCGCATCATCGCCGCCACCAACGTGGACTTGAAGGCATTGGTGGAGCAGGGCGCCTTCAGGGAAGACCTCTTCTACCGCCTGAACGTGATTTCCGTTCAACTGCCTCCCCTCCGGGAGCGCAAGGAAGACGTCCCGCTGCTGGTTCATCACTTCCTGAAGAAGTTCAGCCAGGAGAACGACAAGACCTTCGGGCCGGTCCCTCCCGAGACCATGAGGCTGCTGGTGCAATACAACTGGCCGGGAAACGTGAGGGAATTGGAGAACATCATCGAGCGGGCGGTGGTGTTGAGCATGTCGGGCGATCTGTCCCGAGAGCTGATTTCCCTGGAGGTTGCGCCGGCTTCGCCGACTCCCAGGACCAACGGCATGCCTGCCGTCGACGGCAAGCCGCTCGGTGAGATCCTGGACACCTTCGAGAGAGACGTGATCCTGCAGATGCTGGAGAATGTCAATTGGAGTCAGACCGAGGCGGCCGAGCGGTTCGGATTGCCCCTCTCCACCCTCAACTCCAAGGTCAAGCGCCTCGGAATCGACGCCAAGCGCAGGCGCTTGCGACAATAGCCCCCGCCACTTGCACCTTGCCGCCGGCCCGCCATTGGTGTTCGAGTGCCCATGAAACACCTGAATCCCCCGTTCCCGCGGAGAGGACCTGTCTTGTGGATCGCCCGGGCCCTGAGCCTGTCGATCGTGTTCGGGGTGGTTGCGCTTCCCGCCGCCGCCGATTGGCTCCTCGGGCTGAGCTACTACCAGCAGGGAAACTATCGTCGCGCGGTCGAGGTATTGCTGCCTGAAGTCGGGGAGAATCCCCAGGATGCCCTGATCCTTCGCATTCTGGGTCTCAGCTACTACCAGTTGCGCGACTATGACCAGGCGGAGACCCACCTGAAGAGTGCTCTGGAGCTGAAGCCCGACTTCGAGGCGGAGTTGGGCCTGGCCCGGGTTCAGGCGGGGCGCGGCAACCTGGATGCCGCCCTTCAGTCACTCGACCAGGGGCAGGCGTTCATTCGAACCGACCGGCACCGATTCCAGTATCATTTTTCCCGGGGTTCGATTCTGCTGCGGCAGGGCCGTCCTGAGCCGGCCCTTGGGGAATTCAAGAGGGCCGAGCCCCTTGCAGGCCGGCAGCCCGCCTTCTTTGCGCAGATGGGCAGCCTGGAGTACGGCTTGGGGCGGATTCCGCAAGCCCTGGCGGCACTGGAACGGTCCCTGGAACTCGAACGCGGCCAGCCCGAAGTCCTGGTGTCCCTGGGCGAAGTCTGCCTGCGGCTCTCGGCAACCGAAGGAGGCGCCGCAAGGGCCAACCGTCTCGACCGGGCCGTGGACCTGGCCAGCGAGGCTCTCGCCCTGAGTCCGGACAGCCTGGCGGCCCACCACCTGGCAGGCAGGGCCCACTTGGGTTTGAGGGATTTCCCCGATGCCGCGCGGCACTTTCGCCAGGTCCTTGCCCTCGACAGAGGCCATCCGGGAACCTTCTACGGTCTGGGGCAGGCTCTCATTGGAATGCACCGATACCCGGAAGGAAGCCTGGCCCTGGAAGAGGCGGTTGCAGAAGATCCCGGCAATGCGGACATCCACTATGCCCTGGGCTTTTGCCGGGAAAAGACGGGAGAGTACCGGCAAGCCCTGGACTCCTACCGGCAAGCCGGCCAACTGCGTCCCGACGCGAAGTTCAAGGCCGCCGAGGAGAGGGCGGGGAAGCTCCTGGATTCCGCCAGGTGAGCCTGGAAAGGGATGTCCGCTCGCTGAGACATGCGGGCCGGAGGTATCGTCTTGTTCACGTCATCCGTGCTGGAGCAGTTGACGCTCAAGGCCGCCAAGGCCGGGAAGCACATCGTGCTGCCGGAAGGAACCGACGAGCGCACTCTGGCGGCAGCCGCCAGGATTCAGGAACAGGGGCTGATGCGGCTGACGCTCCTGGGAGACCCCGGCGTCATCGGGGAAAAGGGCAAGGCCCTGGGTCTGAACCTGGAATCGGTGGGGATCATCGACCCCAGGGACTCGGACCGGCTGGACCACTTCGCCGGGCTCTACCATGACCGCATGAAGTCCAAGGGCGTCACCCGGCAGGAGGCGGCCCGCCAACTGGAACACCCCCTCTATTTCGGAAACGCCATGGTGAGCTGGGGCGATGCCGACGGCTCGGTGGCGGGGGCAAGCCATACTACCGCCGAGACGGTCCGGGCGGCCTTGCGCTGCATCGGGCTGCAGGACGGTTGTTCCCTGGTCTCCAGCTTCTTCCTGATGCTTCTGCCGGGAGGCTCCGGCCGGGAGGAGCAACCCCTGATCTTCGCCGACTGCGCCGTGGTGCCCAACCCGGATGCCTCCCAGTTGGCGGATATCGCCATGGCGACAGCCCACAACACCCGGGCGCTGCTGGGAGTGGAGCCCCGGGTGGCCATGCTCTCCTTCTCCAGCAAGGGAAGCGCCCGCCACCCGCTGGTGGACAAGGTGGTGGAGGCGACCCTCACGGCCCGAGAGCGTTATCCGGGATTGCGTCTGGACGGAGAACTGCAGGTGGATACGGCCCTGATAGAGGAGATCGGTCGCCGGAAGGCGCCGGAGAGCCCGGTGGCCGGGCAGGCCAACACACTCATCTTTCCCGACTTGCAGGCCGGCAACATCGCCTACAAGCTGGTGGAGCGACTGGCCGGCGCCCAAGCCGTCGGCCCGGTGCTGCAAGGGTTGAGAAAACCTGCCAACGACCTGTCCCGGGGCTGCACGGCCCAGGACATTGTCAACACCGCGGTGGTTACCGCGGTCCAGGCGGGGTCCCCGCCCCCCTCACCGGCCAGGTGAAGAGAACGGTTCTGTCTTCGTCAGCGCGACTCGGCGTCTCTGCGCTGCTTCTTTCGGCTCCGCTTGCGAGCCAAGGCCTGCTTGACCCGTCGTTTTTCTCCCGGTTTCAGATAAAAGGAGTGCCGCTTCACCTCTTTGATGATGTCTTCGGTCTGGACCTTGCGCTTGAAGCGCCGCAAGGCGTTTTCCAGGCTCTCGCCATCCTGAACCCTCACTTCCGCCACTCTGCTTCACCCCCCTTGGGTGCGTCGATAGTGGCAGGATGGTAGGTAAAACCCCGATCCCCTGTCAAGGGATTACGACTCTTCGAGTGGAGAGTGGAGATTAAAGAGTGGAGAGTGGCTTGGCAAGCCGGCGCGTGCCCCCCTGAAGAGCCAGAGTGATTGGAAGAGGCGCCACCCAGGAGCGCGGGCGTCCCGCCCGCATGGACTCCCGCTACGTTCGGCTCAGTTTCCCTGCGATGCAGCACCCGGCCACCCTGCCGGCGGGAACGCCATGGTCTCGACCGAATCAGAGTCCCGGCGCCCTTGCCGGTCGACCCGGGTCGAGAAGATGGCCAAGGCTGCGCCAGGACTTGTGCGGGCGGGACGCCCGCGCTCCCGGGTGGGCTTCATCCCTTGACGTCTTCGCAGCAAAGGGTGGGGTTCCTGCGGTCACGCTGCAAATCGGGAGAGATGACTCATCGTGACCCGCGATGCGCCCGCACATAGCTTTCCAGGACGCGATTGATCCGCGTCTGGTATCCCTTGCCGGGTGCCTTGAAATACTCCAGCACCGACCGCTTGACGCGCATGGTGATCTGTTCCGAGCGGTCGGGTTCAACCAACTCGGCCTCGCGCCAAAAGGTTTCGTCGAGTTCGGGAATTTCGCTGAAGTCGATGTTCTTGTCCTGCGTGGCCGCGATCTGGGCGGGTGTGAGGGGCTTACGGTATCTGCTCATAGCACCTCTGTCTTTCCGGATATTTCCCTTCAAAACGCAGACCGCCTGGCCGCCCTTGAGGTCACTCTCAGGTCTACGTTCGAAGTGCCGGCTCCCTTGACGACGTCGACCAGTCGGGAGTCGAATACCTGGGAGATGCCGTAGCCGCGGCTGGGGTGGGTGGCGTCCGGCTTGGAGCGGAGCGCCAGGAAGTAGCGGCCCGGGGATAGGCCCGCCAGCGTGTATTGGGGCGAGGGGAGGTCGAAGACCGACGAGGTGTTTTCGACGAAGTTGATGAGGACGATCTGCAATTGGTTCAAGCCGGGGGCATCGCTGGCCGACTCGATCGAGCCCGAGATGGAACCGCCCTGTCTGAAGGCGAAGTCCAGCGCTTCCAGCAGGTCGCCCTCGACCACCGTCACCACCCGCGGGAGCGGCGACCGCAGGGCGATCAGGTTGGGGTCCGAGAGCCTGGGGATCAGGGAGTAGCGCCCGCCGGGAGTGCCGTCCACTCGGAACGAGCCGTCCTCCTCGACCCGCAATCGCCGGTCCTCGGAGCCCCTGGGATCGAAATCCAGGCGCGCCAGCTCGACCACGTCTCGCGAGCTGTCCCACTCATATTCGAGATCCTCTTCGGGCTCCTCGATGCGGACTCTGCCCCGCAGGCTGGCGCCGGCGGCCAGGTTGAAGTCGATGTCCCGGACGGCCTTCCCTGCTTCCAGCTCGATCCTGTCCGCCCTCTCCAGGCTCAGCTTGTCCCGATAGTAGACCTGGATGAGCCGCCGGTGCCTGGCCGGGAGCAGCATGCCCAGGGTGTAGTCCCCCGGGGGCAGTCCCTGAAGCAGGAAGGTTCCCGACCCATCGGTCTGGGTTCGGACTGGAGCAAGACCCGGCAACAGGACCGGCTGCGGAATCACCTGGACTTCCTCCAGGGGCTCCTCGTCCCCCAGCGTCACCACCTTCCCGCTGATCCAGCACTCCCGCATCAGGGTGAAGTCGATATCGGACAGGGTGAGGCCCGACTCGACCTCGAGGGCAACCGCCGAATCCCGATGGAACTGCCGGGGATGGAACTGGTGCAGCCACCCCGGCTGTTGCCGGCCGGGCCGGTCTTCCCCTTCGGGGGGGCCTGCCGACAGCAGGTAGGAGCCCGGCGAGAGGCCGGCCAGCCGGTATCGTCCCAGGGAGTCGCTGGTGGCGACGCGGGAGAGCGGGGAAGCCCCCTCCTTCTCGGCAACCACCCGGACTCCCTCCAGCGGCTCCATTCCCTTGAGAGCCCGAATCCGGCCCCGGATGGCGCCTGCCGGCTGCAGCCTGAAGTCGATCCCGGTGAGATTGCGGCGCCGTTCCACGGAGACGGGTCGTGCATCCTCGCGGATGGAGCCCGCCGGATAGTAGGCGGGGACGTATCGCTGGTCCCGAGTGCCGGCGGAAAGGACGAATTCGCCGGGGGGCAGTCTCGACAGGAGATAGCTCCCGTCTTCCCCGGTCGCAATGGAAACACGATGATCGGCCGACTCGGCCTGGATGGTAATCCCTGCCAGGGGAGCCTCGTCCTCGCCCCTTACCCGGCCCGCAACCGAGCCGCCCATCCTCAGCGACAGGTCCAGGACGATGAACGAATCGAAGGTGGGGATGTGAAGGACGTCGCCGCCTTCTCCATCCCCCGATCGGCCAAACTGCCTGGGGAGGTAGTTGGAGTCGGGGACTTCGACCCGGATACGGTAGCGTCCTCGCAACAGGTCCAGGAGATAGCGCCCCCGACGGTCGGTCACGGCCTGGGCCGACGGTTGCCCCGGGTCCTGCGCCAGGGCCCGCACGACGGCCCGGGGAATGCCCTCTCCGCTGTGGGAGTCGGTGACCCGGCCGGAAACCTCGGCTGCCTGGAGCGGCGCCGGCAGGCTCAGGCAGAGGATCAGGAGTCCTGCAGAGGTGAGTCGGAACATGGCCGCCTCGAAATTCCCCCGTGACGGGGTGGCGCCCCGGGGCGCCACCCCTGTCACGAGACGGCCCCCGCCCTGCTTCGGGACCGAACTTCAGAGATCGTGACCTGCCTCGAGAATCAGTCCTTTCATGGTAGCAAAAAAAGCCGGATCGATCCCATCCTCCAGGCTTTTCCCCGGGCAAGCCCGGCGGCAGAATTGCTTCAGGTCGGCGAAGGTGTCCAGGTCTGCCTGCCGTTCCAGCAGTTTCCAGCCCACGCCCCTTCGCCTGAGCCGGTCCAGGGTGGCCTCACGGACCGCCGGAGTTCCCCAGGGAATTCCCTGCAGGATTTCGGGGAGGCGGGCGGCAAATCCGATCAGGGTGTATCCGCCGTCCTGAGCCGGGCCGATGACCACCTCCTGCCGGTCGAGGGCTCGGATGGCGTCCCGGATCGTCTTCGCTCCCAACTCGGGGCAGTCGATCCCGACGAAGATCACCTTGGAGAAACCCTGGTTGAATCGGGTGGCGAGCGCGTGGCTGAGGCGTTCGCCCAGGTGGGCGCCGCGCTGGACGTCGACTTCGAAGCCTCCCGCTTCCATCCGTCGGGCCTGCTCCAGCGCTTGCTCCAGGGTTCCGGTAAGGCAGAGGCGCGCCTCCACCCCGGAAGCCATGAGAGGCCGCATTCGGGCAAGGGTGTGGTTCAGCAGGGCCTCATGCAGGCGCAGGCATTGGGCCGGGGACAAGGGGGGCGACATGCGGGTCTTGACTGTCCCCGGGACGGGGGCCTTGGCGAAGATGTTCAGGGAGGTTCTGTCCACGGTTGGCGGGGAGATGAGTGCTGCCCTGGTTCCAGACCTAACGGATGACCCAGTCGAGGAACTTGTTGAGGAGAACGGCGGCGCCGGCAATGGAAGCGCCAATGCGCCAGATGTCGGCTTTGAGAACGGGGAGGTCCTGCTTGGTCGCCAACTCGACATCCGAGCGGCTGATAGCGGCCACGACCGCTTCGGCCTGCCGGGTATCCATTCCGGCGTTTTCGAGCTGTTTGATGGTGGCGTGGGTGTCGAGGGTGTAGGTGGTCATGACGTTCTCCGTTGACCAGAGGCTGGCACGCTCCTTAATCGCTCGAAAAGGCGGCGTCGAAGGCGACCCCGGAGGGGGCGAAGTCCTGGCGGCGGACCATCGCCAGAGCCTCGGGGGCCCCCCAGTTGCGGTCCATGCCGGAGTCTTCCCACTCGATGGAAAGCGGTCCCTGGTAGCCGATGCGATTGAGTGCCCGCATGACCTGGTCCCACTGGACTCCGCCCCTTCCCGGGGAGACGAAATCCCAGCCGCGGCGATGGTCCCCGAAATCGAGATGGGAGGAGAGAATGCTGCTGCGGCCGTCGGCTTGAACCCGGGCGTCCTTGATGTGGACGTGAAAGATGCGGTCCTTGAAGTCATTCAGGAAGAAGACGGGGTTGACGAGCTGGGGTATGAGGTGGCTTGGATCGAAATTGAATCCGAAGCTGGGGTGGCGCCCGATGGCTTCCAGCGCCCGGTGGGCGGTGAGGATATCGTAGGCGATCTCGGTCGGGTGGACCTCCAGGCCGAAGCGGACCTGCTGTTCCCGAAAGACCTCCAGAATGGGGAGCCAGCGGTCGGCGAAGTCGCGGTAGCCGGCGTCGATGTGGCTCTGGGAGGTGGGGGGGAAGAAGTAGAGCTTGGCCCAGACGCTGCTGCCGGTAAAGCCGTTGACCGTGTCCACTCCGAACAGTCTGGCCGCGCGAGCGGTGGCTTTCATCTCCTCGGCGGCCCGCTGGCGGACGCCTTCCGGATCCCCGTCCCCCCAAATGCGGTCGGGGAGGATGTCCCTGTGGCGGGCGTCGATGGGGTCGCAGGTGCACTGACCCACCAGGTGGTTGCTGATGGCCAGGCAGCTCAAGCCGAGCCCCTCCAGCAGAGCCCGCTTCTGGCGGACATAGCCGTCGCTCTCCAGGGCCCGGTCCACTTCGAAGTGGTCTCCCCAGCAAGCCAGTTCCAGGCCGTCGAACCCCCACTGGGCGGCCTGCCTGGCCAGGGCCTCCAGAGGCATGTCGGCCCATTGGCCGGTAAACAGTGTGACGGGTCTAGTCATGGTCTTCCTCCGGGCTGGGTTCTGCAATCGGTGCGGCGGACTGCCGGCATCGTCCCTCTCCACGGCTATTTCCAAGACAGAATTCTAGGGCCGTAGCGAGATCCATTGTCCGGATTGAGCGCTCTCCTGGATCGCCTCCAGCACTCTCTGGTTCTCCACGCCGTCCCGGAAGTCGGGCGAGGGGGGGCGGTTCCGCGCCATGGCCTGCATCAGGTCATGGACGATGTGGACGAAGGTGTGCTCATAGCCGATGACGTGTCCGGGAGGCCACCAGTTCATGTAGGGGTGAAAGGGCTCGGTAACCAGGATGTTCCTGAATCCCTGGGAGTGCCTGGCATCCTTGCACAGGAAGAGCTTGAGCTCGTTGAGGCGCTCCAGGTTGAACGACAGGCTGCCCTGGCTGCCGTTGATCTCGAAGGCGTTGTAATTCTTGCGGCCGGGCGCGAACCGGGTGGCCTCGATGGCGCCCACCGCGCCGTTGGCGAATCGCAAGAGCGCCAGCCCGGTGTCGTCGACCGTGACCCGGCCCTTCCTGGTGGGCTGATTCGGCAGGGGGCGTTGCTTGACGAAAGTTTCCAGCAGACCCGAGACGCCGTCGATCTCGCCGACCAGAAAACGGGCCAGGTCGATCAAGTGGGATCCCAGGTCGCCCAGGGCGCCGCTTCCGGCCTTTTGCCGGTCGAACCTCCAGAGAAGCGGCAGCTCGGGGCTCATGGACCAGTCCTGAAGGTAAGCGCCTCGAAAATGGCGAATGGACCCCAGCTCGCCGCCGTCGATGAGCTCCTTGGCCAGGGCCACGGCCGGCACCTTGCGGTAGTTGTGACAGAGCATGTGCGGGGCGCCGCCCCGGCGAGCGGCAGCCAGCATCGCGCGGGCGTCGCTCAAGCTGTTGGCCAAGGGCTTCTCGCACAGGATCGCCTTGCCGGCCTTGGCGGCGGCCAGGCAGATGGGCAGGTGGGTGTCGCCGGGCGTGGCGATATCGACCAGGTCGATGTCGGGTCGATTCACCACCTCTTCCCAGGAGGTGCTCCACTCCTGCCATCCCAACCGCTCGGCGGCGGCGCTGACCCCGGCTCGGTTGCGGCCGCAGATCACCTTCATGACCGGCAGGGCCGGAGGACTGAAAAAGTGCTGCATCTGGCGGTAGGCGTTGCTGTGGGCCTTGCCCATGAACTGGTAGCCGATCAGGGCTACGTGGATCTTCCGGACCATTGGCTTGCCCTCAACGCAAGGAAAGCCTGTATATCAAGATCCCTCGAAGAGGGTCAAGCCTGCGCATCCATTTCCCGCCTTCCGTCTTCCGCCGCCGGCCGAGGGCCGGATGAAGAGGATTTTGTCCCTCGGTGGATCTGCTATCATAGACACTTCGCGCCGTCGGCGTGGCGGTAGCGCCGGCTTGCGCTTCGAAACTTCGAGTGGGGATTTCCGTTAGGGCACAGGAGAGGAGACTTTCAATGGCGGACACCAGGCTGACGGTCAACAATCACGGCTCCTTGAGGATCACGGGGGAATTCACCCTCTGCGACGCCCAGGGGCAGGCCTTCGACCTTGGCGGTCGCACCGCCATATCCCTTTGCCGCTGCGGCCATTCCGAAAGAAAACCCTTTTGCGACGGCAGCCACCGCAGGGTCGGCTTCCAATCCGAGGTCAAGGCCGTGAGCCTGCCGCCCCCGGCCTCCGGGGGCCGTCGTGGGTGATCCTCTTTCCACCGTCAAGCCGGCGGTAAGGGACCTGAAGCCCTACACGCTCAAGCACTTCAAGGCGCCGGTCAAGATCAACCAGAACGAAAACCCCTTCGATATGCCCGAGGCGGTCAAGCAGGCGGTGCGCCTGGCGGTGTCCCAGACGGCCTGGTGCCGCTATCCGGACTTCGTTCCGACCTCCCTCATCTCCCGGTTGGCCGACTTCAGCCGTTGGAAGCCGGAGGGAGTGCTGGTGGGGAACGGCTCCAACGAGTTGATCGAAGCTCTGATGGTGGTGGTGGTGGAGAGGGGCAAGAGGGTGGTGTTTCCCCAGCCGACCTTCACCCTCTATGGGATGTTCGCCCGGATTCTGGGCGGGGAATGCCGGGAAGTACCCCTCAGGCCGGACCTTGAGTTCGACGGACCGCGCTTGCTGAAGGAGGCCCGCGAGGCCGATCTGACCATCCTCTGCTCGCCCAACAATCCCACCGGCGGCGTGCTGGATGGCGGCGACCTGGAGAGGATCTTGCGCCAGGCGGGGGGATTGGTGGTGGTCGACGAGGCCTACCACGAGTTCAGCCGCCAGTCGGTGGCGCCGCTCCTGGAACGATTCCGCAACCTGGTGGTGCTCAGGACCTTTTCGAAGGCGATGTCGATGGCCGCTCTGAGGGTCGGCTATCTGCTGGGCCGTCCGCAACTGGTGGAGCAGGTGGCCAAGGCCAAGCTGCCCTACAACCTCAACGTCTTTTCCATGGCGGCGGCCTCGGCGGCTCTGGAGCACTTCGACCTGCTGAAGCCGCAGATCGAGCGGGTGATTGCCGAGCGGGAGCGGCTGTGGGAGGGTCTGAGCCGTATTCCCGGCGTGGAGCCCTTTCCGTCCCGGGCCAACTTCATGGTCTTTCGGCTGGCCGCCGATCCGGGAACGGTCTTCAGGGCCCTTTGCGAGGAGGGAATCCTGGTGCGCGACGTCAGCCGCTATCCCATGCTAGGGCAGTTTCTGCGGGTGAGCGTGGGTCTGCCCCGGGAAAATGACCTTTTTCTGGAGGCCTTGAGCCGGATCATGAAGGCAAGCGAGAACTAGAGATCGGGGAGGTGAGGGTTGAACAATCAACGGACATCCGAAGTGTCCCGCAAGACCAGCGAAACTGATATTTCGGTCCGGTTGAACCTGGATGGAGAGGGCGCCTCCCGGGTTTCGACGGGCATTCACTTCTTCGATCACATGTTGATCCTGATGGCCAAGCACGGCTTGTTCGACCTCCAGGTGCGCTGCAAGGGCGACCTGGAGGTGGACGGCCACCACACCGTCGAGGACGTGGGCATCGCCCTGGGGCAGGCCTTCGACCGCGCCCTGGGCGCCAAGGAAGGCATCACCCGCTATGGCATGGCCTATGTCCCCATGGATGAAGCGCTGGCGCGGGCCGTGGTGGACTATTCCGGGCGCCCCTTCCTGGTCTGCAAGGTGGCGTTTCCGGCCGAAAGAGTCGGCGAGCTCAACACCGAGCTGGTGGAGGAATTCTTCCGCGCCCTGGCGGTCCACGGCCGAATGAATCTCCACATCGAGATCCTCTACGGGAAGAACTCTCACCACATGGCCGAGGCCATGTTCAAATCGGCCGGTCGCGCGCTCTCCCTGGCGGCTGCCAGGAATCCGGCGGTCAAGGGCGTGCCCTCCACCAAGGGCGTTCTGTGATGATCACCATCGTCGATTACGCCATCAACAATCTTCACAGCGTACAGAACGCCTTTCGCAGCCTGAAGATCCCCTCGCAGATCAGTCAGGACCCCGAGACGATCCGAAGCGCAGGCAAGCTGATCCTGCCGGGAGTGGGCGCCTTCGCGGATGCGATGGAGAACCTTCGCGCCAGGAAGCTGGTGGAGCTGCTGAGGGGAAAAGCGGCCGACGGCACCCCTCTGCTGGGACTGTGCCTGGGTCTTCAGCTTCTCTTCAGCGAGAGCGAGGAGTTCGGGCCGGTCGCCGGGCTGGGCTGCATTCCGGGGAGGGTCAAGAAGCTGCCGCCGGAAGTACAGGTTCCCCACATCGGTTGGAACCAGTTGCACCTGCTGAGGTCCGATCCTCTGCTGGAGGGAGTGGCCGAGGGCAGCTTCGTCTATTTCGTCCATTCCTACTATGCCGATCCCGTCGACGCCGACCACGTCGTCGCCACCACCGGCTACGGCATCGACTTCCCGGCCGTGACCCGCAAGGGGAACGTGTGGGCGACCCAGTTCCATCCTGAAAAGAGCCAGGACGTCGGCTTGCGCATCCTCAGGAATTTCGCCGGGCTCTGAACGGTTGGGTCCGAGGGACTCCGATGATCATCTTCCCGGCCGTGGACATGCGTGGCGGCAAATGCGTTCGGCTGGTCCAGGGGCGGGTGGAGGACGAAACGGTCTACTCGGAAGATCCCCGGGTGGTTGCCCGCCGATGGTGTGACCAGGGGGCCTGCTGGCTTCACCTGGTCGACCTGGATGGGGCCATGGCGCCGGGCGGTCACAACCGGGCCATCGCCCGGGAGATATTTGAAGCCTTGCCCATCCCCGTGCAGTTCGGGGGCGGGGTTCGAACCCTGTCCGACATCCGGGAACTGTTGGACGCGGGAGCCGCCCGGGTGATTCTGGGGACGGTCGCCGTGGAGCGGCCCGACCTGGTGGAGGAAGCCCTGGGCCGGCACCCCGGCCAGGTGATCGTGGGCCTGGATGCCCGCCGGGGACGGGTGGCGACCCGGGGATGGAACCGGCTGGAGACGCTGGAGGCGCTGCCCTTCGCCAGGGAGCTGGCGCGGCGCGGCGTGGACCGAATCGTCTACACCGACATCGGCAAGGACGGGACCCTCCAGGGACCCAACCTGGAGGCCATCGGGCAAATGGCTCGGGAGAGCGGTTTGAAGGTGATCGCCTCCGGGGGGGTGTCCTCCCTGCAGGACCTTTCGCGGCTCAAGCAAATGGAGTCGAGCGGCGTGGAAGGGGTGATCGTGGGGAAAGCTCTGTACGAAGGGAGGTTTTCCCTGGAAGCGGCGCTGTCGGCAGTGAAGGACTAGCGGGGCCTCTGCCCCCACGACGGTGCAGGTCAATCGAGAAGGACCATGAATTGAACATCGATGCACAGGATTAACAGGATTTACAAGAAGAGAAGCTTATGCAAATGAAGCTCAGCACAGCCTCAGAATGCGCTTCAAGTCTGAATTCGGCGCAAGCCGGTTGGCGAAAAAATCCTGTATATCCTGTTCATCCATGTAGACAAAAAATCTGAATAACATGGATGCACAGGATGCACAGGATAACCTGGATGGAAGGCTGCTGCGCGAGAGGCTGACTCCGGCCATGATCGCGTGCGGATTTGCGGATGTTCAGGACGACAAGCCCGCCGTCTCCAGAAAAAATCCTGTCCATCCTGTGCATCGATGTGAATCAAGAATTTGCCCATGCTCGACATTGAACCCGTTTCAAGTCACCAGGCGCAGGGGGTTGTTTTAGGGGCGACCACAAGGGTTGCCTCAGGCGGTTGATTCGGCGGAGCGAAAAGAACTATGCTGGCGAAGCGCATCATTCCCTGCCTGGACGTGGACCGGGGGCGCGTGGTCAAGGGGGTCCATTTCGTGGACTTTGTGGATGCCGGCGACCCGGTCGAGTGCGGGAAGCGGTATGACCGGCAGGGCGCCGACGAACTGGTCTTTCTGGACATTACAGCCTCTTCCGATGACCGCCACATCATGGTGGAGGTGGTTCAGCGGGTCGCCGAGTCCATCTTCATCCCCTTTACGGTCGGGGGTGGGATTCGAGACACCGGCGACGTTCAGAAGATCTTGCGGGCCGGCGCCGACAAGGTGTCCCTGAACACGGCGGCCGTGAAGAATCCCCCAGTGGTCCGGGCGGGAGCCGAGAAATTCGGCAGCCAATGCATGGTGGTCGCCATTGACGCCAAGCGGACCGGCGCCGGCCGCAATCTCGCTTGGGAAGTGTATATCCATGGCGGGCGGACGCCCACCGGCCTGGATGCCCTGGACTGGGCCGAGCAGGCGGAATCGCTGGGGGCCGGCGAAATCCTGCTGACCAGCATGGACCGGGACGGCGCCCAGGTGGGCTATGACCTGGAGTTGCTGCAAGCCGTGACCTCCCGGGTCGGGATTCCGGTGATCGCGTCGGGAGGAGTGGGGACGCTGGAACACCTCTTCCAGGGCCTGACCCTGGGCGGCGCCCATGCCGCCCTGGCGGCTTCCATCTTTCACTTCGGCACCTACACCCTCCAGCAGGCCAAGGATTATCTCAGGGCGCGTGGAGTGGTGGTTCGATGAGATTTCGGGAAGAAGTCATGTCGCCCAGCCAAGCCGAGGAGATCGTCTCCCGGATGAAATTCGATGCCGACGGCCTGATCCCGGCCATCGTGCAGGATGCCTCCACCCGGCAGATCCTGACGGTGGCCTACATGAATCGGGAAACGGCCAGGCTGTCGCTGACCCGGGGCGAGACCTGGTTCTGGAGCCGCAGCCGCCAGGAGATCTGGCACAAGGGGGAGACCTCCGGAAACACCCAGAAGATCACCGAGATCCACCTGGACTGTGACGGGGATGCGCTGCTGGTGCTGGTCCATCCCAGGGGACCGGCCTGCCACACCGGGGCGCAGACCTGCTTTCACCACCGGCTCTTTTCCGAGGTCCCAGGGGAAGAAACGCCGCTCGGCCGTTTCCCGGAAGCGGTGGACCGGCTGATCAAGACCATCGAGGACCGCCGCAAGCACCGGCCCGAAGGCTCCTACACCAGCTATCTCTTCACCCAGGGACGGGACAAGATTCTCAAGAAGATCGGCGAGGAGTCGGCCGAGACCATCATCGCGGCCAAGAACAGGTCCCGGAAGGAGTTGACCGCGGAGAGCGCCGACCTGATCTACCACCTGCTGGTGTTGCTGGCCAACGAAGAGGTTGGGTTCGATGAGGTGCTGGGCGAGCTCGACAGAAGATCCAGGAAAGGGCCTTCCGGTCCGCCCGAGCAGAAATGACGATCACGTCCCAGGCGCGCAGCCACGAACGGCAATTCCATCGGACGGGGGACAAGGACGCCCCGGCTCCTCCCGGGCCCCTCTCGGCGAAGCGCCCCTCCCGGTCTCCTTCATCCATGATTGAACCCGATTACAATCAGTTCACCGCCTATTGCCGGCAGGGCAACGTCGTCCCGGTCTACAAGGCGGTCACCGCCGACCTGCTGACGCCGGTGCTGGCGTTTCTCAAGATTCAGGATTCCACCGCCAGCGCCTTCCTGCTGGAGAGCGTCGAGGGGGGCGAGAAGATTGCGCGCTACTCCTTTCTGGGGTGCAACCCCTATCTCACCTTCTCTTCCAGGGGAGAGACGGTCGAGATCGTGCGGAACGGCGAGGTGGAGCAGCGGAAGGGCCGCCTGCTGGAGGTCATGCGGAGCACCACCGACGGCTACCGCACCGTCAGGGTTCCGGGGTTGCCGCCCTTCACCGGTGGCGCGGTGGGGTACCTGGCCTACGACACCGTTCGCTGGATCGAGAACATTCCAAGTTCCGGGCAGGACGAGCTGAACCTGGACGAATCGGTCCTGATGTTCTTCGCCAACATCCTGGCTTTCGACCATGTTCGCCAGCAGATCCTGATTATCGCCAACGTCTTCACCGAGGATGGGTCCGAGCCGCTGGAAGCCAAGTACCGGAGGGCCGTCTCGGAAATCGAGGCCCTGGAAGACCGGTTGAATCGGCCGCGGCCCGACCCCGCCCCCCCGTCCTCCAACCGGGGCTCCCTCCGGGTGCGGTCGAATTTCACCAGGGACGGGTTTCTCGAGGCCGTCGAGAGGGCCAAGGAGTACATCGAGGCGGGCGATATTTTCCAGGTGGTCCTCTCGCAGCGCTTTACGGTCGAGGTGGAAGCCGATCCCTTCACCATCTATCGCGCGCTCCGAATGGTGAACCCGTCGCCCTACATGTTCCACCTGCGCCTCAACGGTTTCTCGGTGATTGGCTCCTCTCCCGAAAGGCTGGTCAAGGTCTCGGAGGGAAAGGCCTGGTACCGTCCCATTGCGGGCACGCGCCCAAGGGGCCGCCAGGACGACGAGGATGCGCTGCTGGCGGAAGAGCTCAAGGCCGACGCCAAGGAGAGAGCCGAGCACATCATGCTGGTGGATTTGGGCCGGAACGATCTGGGCAAGGTTTGCGAGTACGGCAGCGTGGAGCTGGTGGACCTGATGTTCGTGGAGCGCTATTCCCACGTCATGCACCTGGTGTCCACCTTGCGCGGCCGACTTCGGCCCGGACTGGACCGCTTCGATGCCTTGATGGCCTGTTTCCCGGCCGGCACCGTGACCGGCGCCCCCAAGGTGCGGGCCATGGAGATCATCGACGAGCTGGAGCCCAGCCTGCGGAGCGTCTACGCCGGGGCCATTCTCTACCTGGACTTCTCCGGCAACCTGGATTCCTGCATCTCCATTCGGACCCTGGTGGTCAAGGAGGGCAAGGCCTATGTCCAGGCAGGCGCCGGAATCGTGGCCGACTCGGTTCCGGAGAGGGAGTTCGAGGAGACCCTCAACAAGGCCCGGGCCCTCCTCAAGGCCCTGGAGCTGGCGGGGAAGGGACTGTAGGGGCAACCCTTGTGGCTGCCCTCCTTGGCGGTCGCCCGGTTTGCCCGGAAAGGGATCGGTCAACCTGGCGAAGTCAGTCAATGCCATGATTCTGGTCATCGACAACTACGACTCCTTTACCTACAACCTGGTTCAGTACCTGGGGGAATTGGGGCAGGAGCCTGTCGTCTACCGAAACGATCACATCGACGTGTCGGGGGTGGAGTCCAGCAAGCCCGGCAAGATCGTCATTTCGCCCGGGCCCGGCGTTCCCGACAATGCCGGCGTGACCCTGGAGCTCATCGACCGCTTTTGCGGGAGGGTCCCGATTCTGGGAGTCTGTCTCGGCCACCAGGCCATTGGCCAGGCGTTCGGGGGGAAAGTCATTCCGGCTCCGATCCTCATGCACGGGAAGACCAGCCGGATCCACCACGATCGCAAGACCATCTTCCAGGGTCTTCCCGACGGCTTTCCGGCCACCCGTTACCATTCCCTCATGGTCGAGAAGGAGAGTCTGCCTGCATGCCTGGAGATCTCCGCGACCTCCGCCGACGGCCTGATCATGGCGCTTCGCCACCGCCGGTTTCCGGTCGAGGGGGTTCAGTTCCATCCGGAATCGGTCTTGACCACCTATGGCAAGCAGTTGCTCGAGAACTTTGTGAGGCTTTGACAAATCATGACTGCAATGGCGCTTTACCAGCAGGCGATCCGAAAATTTCAGGGCGGGAACTCTCTGGATGAGAGCGAATCCGAGCAGTTGATCGCCGCCATTCTCGACCGGCAGCTCAGCGAGGTGCAGGTGGCGGCCCTGCTGGCCGGATTGGCGGTGAAGGGGGAGGTCGCCTCGGAAATCGCCGGTTTCGCCCGAGGCATGCGGCGAGTGGCCCTGGCCCTCGAACACGGCCGGCAGGGCCTGGTGGACACCGCCGGGACCGGCGGCGACGGAGCCGGCACTTTCAATATTTCCACCACGGCCGCATTCGTCATCGCCGGGGCGGGCGTGCCGGTGGCCAAGCACGGCAACCGGGCGATTTCAGGCAAGTGCGGCAGCGCCGACGTGCTGGCCGAGCTGGGGGTCAGGATCGATGCTCCCCAGGAGGTCCTGAAGCACAGCCTGGAGACCTGCGGCATCACCTTTCTGTTCGCTCCGGTCTTTCATCAGGCCATGAAGGTGGTGGCGCCGCTGCGGCGCAATCTGGCCATGCGGACCATCTTCAACCTGTTGGGTCCCCTGCTCAATCCGGCCGGAGCCCGGCGGCAGATCATCGGGGTGTTTGCTCCCCATCTCACCGAGCTGTTCGCCCAGGTGTTGAAATCGCTGGGGTGCGAGCACGCTCTCATCTTCTCGGCGGAGGACGGTCTGGACGAGATCTCGATCGCCGGGCCCACCCGGGTCACCGAGCTCAAGGACGGCGCCATTCGAACCGACAGGCTGCACCCCGGGGACCTGGGGGTCCAGAGCCGGTCCCTGGACGAAGTTCGGGGCGGGGAGGCTGCCGAGAACGCTCGCATCCTGCGGGGGGTCCTGGAGGGAGAGTGCACCCAAGGCCAACGGGATATCGTGCTCCTGAACGCTGCCGCCGGCGTCTACGTGTCGGGGCGCGCCGATTCGCTTCAGGCCGCGGTGGAGGTGGCCCGCCAGTCGCTGGATCACGGGTGGGCGCTGGCCCGGCTGGAAGGATTGGTGGAGTGCTCCAACCGCAAGATTCAGGCCTCGGATTGAGCCGGTCGCGAGGAAGCCGATGCCAGGAAACGTCTTGACTGAAATCGTCAGAGCCCGCCGGCGACGGGTCCAGCAGCTCAAGAGAAGCCGCCCCTTGTCCGAGGAGCAGGCCTTGGCCAGACGGGGGGAGCCGGGAATGGGGCCACGATCTCTCTACCACGCCTTGAGCCGCACGGGGCCGGTCAGTTGCATTGCCGAAATGAAGAGGGCCTCCCCTTCCAGGGGGCTGTTGAGAGACCCCTTCGAGCCTGTTGAAATCGCCGTGGATTATGAATCCAATGGCGCCGCGGCCGTCTCCGTTCTGACGGAGGAAAACTATTTCCTGGGATCCATGAACGACCTGGAGTCGGTTCGGCGCACCATCTCCCGCCCCGTGCTGCGAAAGGACTTCATTCTGGACCCTTATCAGATCTACGAGGCGTCCGCCTGCTGCGCCGACGCCGTGCTGCTGATTGCCGCCATCCTGACGCCGCGGCGGCTGTTGAAATTGAAGCAGGTGGCGGATCGCCTGGGGCTGGAGGTCCTGGTGGAGGTCCACGATCGGCAGGAGCTCACGGTCGCCCTGGATGCAGGGGCCAGGTTGATCGGCGTCAACAATCGTGACCTCAAGACCCTTGAGGTCAATTTGAGCACCTCGCTCGAACTGGCTCCGCATATTCCGGAATCGATCCTTTCGGTGAGCGAGAGCGGGATCAAGGCCCCGGGGGACATTCGACAGTTGCTGGAGGCCGGCTACGACGCCTTCCTGATCGGCGAATCGTTGATGAAGTCGGCCCAACCGGGCAGGACCCTGCGGGAGCTGATGATCCACAGCGTCAATTGAAAAGTGGCCAGTGGCCAGTGGCTGGTGGTCAGTTTCCTGATAGGCACCATAAGCATCGGTTCATCAGAAATTTGCCTGGTCTTTAGACTGGCCACTAATCACTGATCACTGACCACTGACAAGCCATGCAGGTCAAGACGAAAATCTGCGGGATCACCAATCCGGAGGATGCGCGGGCGGCCGTCGACCTGGGAGCCGACGCTCTGGGTTTCAATTTCTACCGCAAGAGCCCGCGATACATCGAACCCGAACGGGCCCGGTTGCTGATCGAGGGGCTGCCGCCGCTGGTCTCGACCGTGGGCGTCTTCGTGGACGAGCGCCGTCCCGAGCAGGTGGTGGAAATCGCGCGCGCCACCGGCCTGGGAACAGTGCAGTTGCATGGCTCGGAGAGCCCCGACTACACCCGGCGGATCAGGCCGCTGCCGGTGTTCAAGGCCTTCGGCGTGGGGCCGAGGCTTGAACTGGATTGCATCTCGGCCTTTCCCGTGCAAGCCTTCTTGCTGGATACCGCCGGCGGCCCCCTGCCCGGCGGCACCGGAAAGGCCTTTGACTGGGACCTGGCCCTGGCGGCCAAGCGGTTGGGGCGCGTCATTCTGGCGGGAGGGCTGAATCCCGACAACGTGCATGAAGCCATTTGCCGGGTGCGGCCCTACGGCATCGACGTCTGCTCGGGCATCGAGCGGGAGCCGGGTCGCAAGGACCACCGCAAGATGGCGGCGCTCTTCGATGAGATCCATAGAGCCCGGCGAGATCTGGGGCAGGTAAAATGAGCGAAACGACCAAGAGCGGAAACCCGGGGCAGGTTCCGGACAGCCGGGGGCACTTCGGTCCCTACGGGGGCAGGTTCGTGCCCGAGACCCTGATGCATCCCCTGGAGGAGTTGGAGGCGGCCTACCTGGAAGCCCGGCGCGACCCAGCCTTTCAATCGGACCTGGAGGGGCTGCTGCGCGACTACAGCGGACGCCCCACCCCACTGACGCTGGCCGGCCGCCTCTCCCGGCAGCTCGGCGGGGCCAGGGTCTACCTCAAGCGGGAGGACCTGAACCATACCGGGGCCCACAAGATCAACAATTGCCTGGGCCAGGGGTTGCTGGCGAAACGGATGGGCAAGAAGCGGGTCATCGCCGAAACCGGGGCCGGGCAGCACGGCGTCGCCACCGCCACCGTGTGCGCTCTGCTCGACCTCGAGTGCGAGGTCTACATGGGCGAGGAAGACATGCGGCGGCAGGCCTTGAACGTCTTCCGCATGCGCCTGCTGGGAGCCAGGGTGCACGGGGTCTCCAGCGGCAGCCAGACCTTGAAGGACGCCATCAACGAGGCCATTCGCGACTGGGTCACCAACGTGCGCAGCACCTACTACCTGATCGGTTCCGTTCTCAGCGCCCATCCCTATCCCATGATGGTGAGAGATTTCCAGTCGGTCATCGGAAGGGAGGCCCGCCGGCAGATTCTGGAACGGGAGGGCCGATTGCCGCACACCCTGGTGGCCTGCGTGGGAGGGGGAAGCAATGCCATCGGGCTCTTCCATGCCTTTCTGGAAGACGAAGCGGTGGCCATGGTGGGCGTCGAGGCCGGCGGCCGCGGTTCGAACCTGGGTGAGCATGCGGCGCGCTTCAGCGGCGGGAAGCCGGGAATTCTCCAGGGAACCTACTCCTACGTGCTGCAGGACGAGGACGGACAGATTGCCACGACCCACTCCATCTCGGCAGGCCTGGACTACGCTTCGGTGGGGCCGGAGCACGCTTTCCTGAGGGACCAGGGACGCATCCGCTACACCTCCGCCACCGATGAGGAGACCCTGGAGGCCCTCCACCTGCTGAGTCGAACCGAGGGGATCGTTTCGGCCCTGGAAAGCGCTCATGCCGTCGCCGAGGTCATGCGGCTGGCCCCGGGCCTCCGGGAAGAGGACCTGCTGCTGGTGAACCTGTCCGGCCGGGGCGACAAGGACGTCCAGACGGTGGCGGCCGCCGATTCGGAATGAGCGCGAGAGACGGTCGGCGAAAGTCGGACCGGCGGGATCTGGGGAGGTGCAGGATGGGCGCCCCTGGCTGGCGACGGAGTGAGAAATGACCCGCATTGGGCAGATGTTCGACCGGGCCCGGCAACAGGGGCGAGGGGTCTTTATTCCCTACGTCACCTTGGGCGACCCCGACCTGGAGACCTCTCGGAGGGTCGTGCTGGAATTGGAAGCGGCGGGCGCCGACCTGATCGAACTGGGTGTCCCCTTTTCGGATCCCCTGGCTGACGGTCCGGTCATTCAGAGAGCCACCGAGCGGGCCTTGGCTCGGGGGTTCACTCTGGAGAAGGGGTTGGAGGCGGTGGCCGACCTGCGCCGCCACACCCAGGTTCCCCTGCTGCTCTTCAGCTACTACAACCCGTTGTTCGCCTATGGGTTCGAGAGGCTGGTCCCGGCTGCCAAGCAGCGCGGCATCGACGGATTCCTGATTACCGATCTCTCGGTGGAGGAGGCGGAGGGGCCGTTGCAGGTGCTCCGAGCGGCGGAGCTGGACTCTGTCTTTCTGGCAGCCCCCACCAGCACCGACGAGAGGATCCGAAAGATTGCCGCCTACTCCACCGGGTTCATCTATGCGGTCTCGCGCACCGGAGTGACCGGGGCTCGAAAATCGCTTTCGGACGAAGTCCGGTCCCTGATCCGAAGGATTCGTTCGCACACCTCCCTTCCCGTGGCCGTGGGATTCGGAGTCTCGGAGCCGGCTCACCTCCGGCAGATCTGGTCGCAGGCCGAGGGCGCGGTGGTGGGAAGCGCCATCGTCGGCTGCATCGAGCGGAACCTGGGTCAGCCCGATCTGGCGAGGCGGGTCGGCGAGTTTGGGCGGTGGCTCAAGGGAGGGTGCTAGATTATGGATATATGCGATTGGCGAAAGCGCATCGACGAGGTCGATGCCAGGCTGGTCGACCTGCTGTGCGAGCGTTCCGGTTGCGTGATGGAAATCGGCAGGATCAAGAGCCGCCGGCAGCTTGCGGTGAAGGATCCCCTGCGGGAAGAGCGAATCCTCGGGCGAATCGTCCGCAACAACAAGGGTCCTCTTGCCGACGAGGCGGTGGCCAGGATCTTCGAGGCCATCATTCACGAGTGCATCCGGTTGGAGGAGCAGTCCAGTGAATAAAGTCATTGGCGATGCCGGCCAGGCGATCAGCGACGTCGGCGACGGCGCCACCATCATGATGGGCGGCTTCGGTCTGTGCGGCATTCCGGAAAACCTCATCCAGGCGTTGCGGGACCAGGGCGCCAGGGATCTGACGGTGATCAGCAACAACGCCGGCATCGACGATTTCGGCATCGGAATCCTGCTGGAAAAGCGCCAGATCCGGAAAATGATCTCGACCTACGTGGGCGAGAACCGGCTCTTCGAAGAGCTGGTGCTCAAGGGCGAGCTGGAAGTGGAGCTGTGCCCCCAGGGAACCTTCGCCGAGCGGATCCGCGCCGGAGGGGCCGGGATCGGCGGGTTCTACACGCCCACGGGCTACGGGACGGTGGTTGCCGAGGGCAAGGAGACCCGGTCCCTCGGAGGCAGACACTACGTCCTGGAGCTTCCCCTGGAGGCCGACTTCGCCTTCGTCAAGGCTCATCGGGGAGACAGCGCCGGAAACCTGGTCTATCGAAAGACCGCCAGAAACTTCAACCCCCTGATGGCCATGGCTGCCCGGGTCACCATCGCCGAAGTGGAGGCGATGGTGGAACCGGGAGGCCTGGACCCGGACAGCATCCATACGCCGGGTGTCTACGTGGATCGAATCTTTGAAGGGGTGGAGTACCAGAAGCGCATCGAGAGACGAAGAGTGAGGGATTGACATGCCGGACCAGAGACGCGAAGCCATCGTGCGGCGGGCCGCCCGGGAGTTGAGGGACGGGTACTACGTCAACCTGGGGATCGGCCTGCCCACCCTGGTGGCGAACCATATTCCCGAGGCCATGAGCGTCACCCTGCAGTCGGAGAACGGCCTGCTGGGCATGGGGCCCTATCCGACGGAAGAGGAAGTGGATCCGGATCTCATCAATGCGGGCAAGGAGACGGTAACGGCCCTGGAGAGCGCCTCCTACTTCTCCAGCGCCGAATCCTTCGACATGATCCGCGGCGGACACATCGATCTCACCATCCTGGGGGCCATGGAGGTGGACGAGCAGGGAAGTTTGGCCAACTGGATGATCCCCGGAAAGATGGTCAAGGGCATGGGAGGCGCCATGGACCTGGTGGCGGGGGCCAAACGGGTGGTGGTGGCCATGGAGCATCGGACCCGCAAAGGCGGCCCCAAGATCCTGCCCGAGTGCCGGCTTCCCCTCACCGGCGTGGGCGTGGTGCACCGGATCATCACGGAAATGGCGGTCCTGGACGTGACTCCAGGGGGCTTGCGGCTGGTGGAAATTGCCTCAGGGCTGAGCCTGGATGAGGTGCGGCAGGCGACCGCGGCCCGCTTCTCGGTAGACCCCGATCTCAAGACAATTCAGATCTGACCCGAAACGCAGCGGGCTCAGCGGCTGTCCTGCAGGTGTTGCCGGAAGAACCCGATCATGCGGGTCCAGGTGTCTTCGGCATCCGCCTGGTGGTAGACGTCCGGCCGGACCTCGTTGAAGAAGGCGTGGTCCCGCTGGGGATAGATGTGGAACTCGACGCTCTTCCCCGCCTCCCGCAGCGCCGCCTCCAACTCCCGGACCGCCTGGGGCGGTACGAAGTCGTCCTTTTCGCCGAAAAAGCCGAGCACGGGCGCCTCCAGGGCGGGGATGTCCGGTTGCACCTTGGGATGGATGCCGTAGTAGACGACGCAGGCGCCGATGCCGGGGTTGGCGCAGGCCGCGTAGAGCGAGAGCTGCCCTCCCATGCAGAACCCCACGCTGCCCACCCGCGATCCGCGGGTCTCGTCCAGGCCGAGGAGATAGTCGACCGAGCCCGCCAGGTCTCGAGCGGCTGCTTCGATGTTCAAGGCCATCATGAGCTTGCCGGCTTCGTCGGGGCTCTTGGTGGATTGGCCGTGATACAGGTCCGGCGCCAGAGCCGCGAAGCCGGCTTCGGCGAGACGATCGGCAACCCCCTTGATCTGGTCCACCAGTCCCCACCACTCCTGAAGCACCACAACCCCCGGGCCGCCCCCGTCGGGCCTGGCCAGGTATCCCCGGCATTGGCCGCCGTTGCTCGAGAAAGTCACCATTTCGCCAGCCATCTTCACGCCTCCATTGTCCGGTAGCAGTCCCTCGGGGGCGATACCCATCCAACCAGCCTTCCCGGTGGGCGGAAGTATACCACGTTGCCTCGGAGTTGTTTCCGTGGCCCACCGGGTGACGGGCGAGGCGCCCCCTGGGAGCGCGGGCGTCTCGCCCGCAGGCTATGGCGTTGCGAACCGCTCAGTTTTCCTCGGATTCTTGAGAGCCGCCAACCCGATGGATCTTCATCATGTTGGTGGCTCCCTGGACGTTCATGACTCCGGAGACGATGACGATGCGCTCGTCGCGAGTGGCCAGGTTGCGCTCCATCAGGATCCGGTCCGTCATCCCGATCAGGGTATCGGTGTCGGCGATCTGCTGGATCAGGACCGGGACCACTCCTCTCAGCAGGTTCAACCGGGGGAAGACGGCCTCGCTGGGAGTGATGGCGAAGATGGTTCGCCGCGGCCGGAAGCTGGAGAGAATGTTGGCGGTGGCGCCCGAGGTGGTAAAGACGACGATTTTCCGGGTGGGCAACTGTCTGGCGGCCAGCAGGGCGGCCCGGCAAACGGCGTAGGCCGTGTCGGCATGATGGCCGAAGAAGTCTCGTTCCTCCTCGAAGTCGGCGTAGGGCGGAGCCTCGGACTCGGTGTGGAGGGCGATGCGGCTCATGGTTTGGACGCTCTCCAACGGGTAGCGGCCGATTGCGGTCTCCGCCGCGAGCATGAGGGCGTCGGTTCCGTCCAGAATGGCGTTGGCGACGTCGGAGGCCTCGGCGCGGGTGGGGCGGGGATGGCTGGTCATCGATTCCAGCATCTGAGTGGCCGTAATCACCGGCTTTCCCGACTGCACGGCGGCCCCGATCAGCTTCTTCTGCAGGAGGGGAACCTGTTCGGCGGGCACCTCCACGCCCAGGTCTCCGCGGGCCACCATGATTCCGTCCGAGACTTCCAGGATATTCTGCAGGTCATCCAGCGCCTGAGGTTTTTCGATCTTGGCGATCAGGGGAGGCGGTGCTTCCCCGGTCCCCGGCCGGGCCAGCAGTTTTCGCGCCTGCACCAGGTCTTGGGCCACCCGGACAAACGAGAGCGCCAGGTAGTCGACCCGGTTCTCGACCGCGAATTGCATGTCGGCCTCGTCCTTGGCGGTGACGGCGGGCGCCGAAAGGGAAGCGCCGGGCAGGTTGACGCCGCTGCGGCTCCGCACGACGCCGCCCGAAACCACTCGGGTGGTCACATCCTCGGGGGAAACCTCCAGCACCTCCAGCGCCAGCAAACCGTCGTTCATCAGGATCCTGTCTCCGCCGCGAACGAAGCGGGGAAAGGAGGGAGCATCGATGGAGACGGTGTCCCGGTTGCCCTGAACCTTGCGGGTGGTCAGGGTGAATCGCTGCCGGGCCGCCAACTCGGCCCGTCCCCCCTCGAACCTCCCCAGGCGCAGCTTGGGGCCCTGCAGGTCCACCAGGATGGCTGTCGGGAGGTCGAGTTCCCGGGCAATCTTTCGAATGCTTCGGATCACTCTCCGATGGGAGGCGTGGTCACCGTGGGACATGTTGAGCCGGAAGACGTCGACCCCGCCCCCGATCAACTGCCGCAGGGCGCGGGCCGAGTCGCTTGCGGGTCCAACGGTAGCCACGATCTTGGTTGTTCGCATCAGTGGCGGGAAGCCTGGCTGGGCTCGGGTGAGTCCGGACCTATTCGGTTGAATCCTGAATCCGGGAGAAAAGGGTGGGCTCCGTGTCGGGAGCCGGTGTCTTGCGCCTCCGGGTTGTCTTGCTGCGGGTGGCCTTCTTCCGGGGAGTTGCGGTCTTCTTGCGCGTTTTCGGGGCGGCGGCGCCCTTCGAGTCCGACTCGGTCGTGGGTGCTGCAGCCCCGCCCAGCAGGGGTGCGTCGGCGGCCGGCGCCTCCACCGGGGACGCTTCTTCCGCTGAAGCCTGCCCGTCCGCGGCAGTCGTTGCCGTGGTCGATGAGATCGTTGCAGACGGCTCCGGTGGGGGGACGGCAGCCTCGGCCGGCGGCGCGTCCTCGGCCACCTTGGCGGCGGCCTTGCGGCTCCCGGCGCCCCGACTCTTCGAGGAGCGCCGACGGGGACGCGCCGGTTTCTTTTCAGCCGGGGGCGAGGACTCGCTGGATGGTTCGGCCGAGGCGGTTTCACCCAGGGGGAGTTGCTCCATCCGAGGTTGCTCCCCCTTGGGAGAGGCAGTCGTTGCCGATGTGCTTTCTGCGGGCTGCTCCGGCGGAGCAGCAGCTTGGGTTGGCGGGGTAGCAACAGCCTCCGCCGGAGGAGCTTCCGCTGTCGCCTTGGCGGCGGCCTCCTTGCTCCCGGCGCCCCGACTCTTCGAGGAGCGCCGGCGGGGACGGGCCGCTTTCTTTTTAGCCGGGGGAGAGGGATCGGTGGAGGGTTCGGCAGAAGCGGTTTCGCCTGGGGATGGGCTCTCGGCCGGCGCCTCGGCTGTTTCCCTCAAGGTCTGGGGCGTCGCTCCGGTCTGAGGGTCGGTGGGTGCGGTTTCAACCGCAGGTTGAGGATCGCTCTTGGCTTTCTCCCGGCCGCCCTGGCGGCGCCCTCGGGACGAGCGGGTTCTGGTCGGGGCGCTGCTCTTGGGGGCCGGCGGCGGGCTCTCGCCTCCGGATGGAGTGGACTCCGCCTGTTCTTCGGACGGCCCCTCCGCCCCGGAGCCATTCCCGCTCAAGTTCACGATGTAGCCGCCGCTCTTCTGGTCCTTGGTCAACTGCAGCAGCTTGTTTTCGGCGGCATCTTCCAGCAGGCGGGAGAAGCTCGGGTATCCGAAGTAGGCCTCGTTGAACGAGGGCAGCTTCCGGACCAGCGTCTGCTTGATGACGGAACCGTAGATGACTTCCTTGCCTTCCCGCTGCAGCGCCTCGAAGGTCTCGACCACCAGGCGCAGGGCCTCGGCCTTCTTGCGAGGCAGTCCATGCAGCCTGGGAGCCAATCGCGTATTTTCAGAAGAGGGTCGGACCAGGTCTTCGTAGAAGATGAACTCGTCGCAGTTGTTGATCAGCAGGTCGGAGGAGGACTGCTTGACCCCCATGCCGATGACGTAGCGGCCGTATTCCCTCAACTTCGAGACCAGGGGCGAAAAGTCGCTGTCTCCGGAAACCAGGACAAAGGTATCGATGTGGTCCCGTTGATAGGAAAGATCCAGCGCATCCACCACCATTCGGATGTCGGCGCTGTTCTTGCCGCTGTAGCGGGTCTGAGGCACGTCGATCAGCTCGATGGCGGCCTGGTGAAAGGCCCTCTTGAATTCGGTGTAGCGATGCCAGTCGGAGTAGGCCCGCTTGACGGTGATCTTTCCCTTCTCGACCAGCCGCTTGAGGACGAGGTCGATGTCGAAATTGCCGTATCGGCTCTCGCGGACACCCATGGCCACGTTCTCAAAGTCGATAAAGACGGCAATTCTTCGTTCGTCGATCTGCATGTTGGCTCCGCGCTAGTGTAACCCAGCCGTAGACCTGACACAATGACCGGTGGGATTGGGGCAGCGCCATCCCGCGCTGAACCCCGTTGTAGGGGCAACCCTTGTGGTTGCCCGGTCGTTTCCGTTCGCCCGGTCAGCACCGCGTAGCGGGCGCCCACAAGGGACGCCCCTACCATCCCTTTTGCGTGAACAGGGGACGTGCTGCACGCATGGGTCCGTTCCCGGACCGGACCGGCGGGGATCATCCCGACATCGCCTGTCTCTCGATCCTGCCTGGACCGGGAAGCAGGCGGTTTTCGGGCGCCAGATCCAGCCTGGAGAGTTCCTGCAGAAAGCCGATGCGGGCAGGTTCGACCCGATCGAGATAGGAGGCTTTGAGCGCGTCGAAGTCGGCGATGGTTCGCTGGCAGCCCCTGGCCAGCCTCATCCTGCCCTTTTGGGTCAGGTATCGCCGGTGGGATTCCAATTGGGCGATCATCACCCCATAGTCGTGGGCCCAACCGATGACGTCCTGCAGGTCCTTGGCCAGCCTGATGGCCTGGCCGAACCGCTGGTCGTAAGCGGCATCCAGGAGTTCCAGGCGATATCGCAGCTTCTTGGTGTCGATCCTGAGTTCATGCAATCGCGTTTCGTACTCCTCCCCGGAAGGCGCCGCCTCGAAGGCGAAGATCCTTGCAACGCTCTGCCTGAGATCCCTGGTGCTGATGCTGAGAAAGCCCTCGAACTCCAATTCCTGCCCTACCTGGGTAAGCAACGAGGGTCTCGCACGGCTCATGCGAGCCGTCTCGGCAAAGCGGCCCAGCATGGCTTCGAGGGCTCCCTGGTCGATCTTGCCCACCTGCTTGAGCATCTTTCGCCGCTGGCGCGCCTGCTCGAATTCGAAAATCTCCAGCAGGTACTCGTGGGTGGTGCTCAGGATCGGTGACGGCCCGGGCTGGTAGGCCCCCAGCAGGCTGAGGTTGACGTCGGTTTCCCGGGGCCGTCCCAGGACCCGGGTGATGTTCCTGACCGATGCAAGGACCTTCTTCAGCTTCTTGGGGGCGTAAAAGGCGCTGAACACTTGAAAGCACTCGCGCAGACGGCGAGAGGCCACCCGCATGTCGTGAAGGTGCTCGATATCCTTTCCTTCTCGAGTACCGGCAGCCTGGGAAAACATGGCTCTCACCCAATAGAGGGCCGACTCCGCCGCCAAGCCTCGGATGTCCTTGTTCTTCAATGCAATGCCAGTCTTCATGGCGCGAAAGCCCGGAGGGTTGCCACAGGCGGGACCGCCGGGCGAGTGGAGCCCGGTCGGATCATTTCTTTACGGAATCTTAATATATCATACGGCGGCGGCCCTGCCGGTAGCCGACACGAGGCCAATTCGCGCCGCGCCGCCCCCCCACGACGGGCCGGATCATACGAGGGTGAAACAATGAATCTTCTGAGGTTCGCGGTGCTGGAACCGCCAAGGAGTCCTCTTGATTGAGCCGGTATCTCTGCTTAAGCCGCCACCTCCTCACGAGGCGTTACTTCCTCTTCGAGGCGGTCCTCCAGCAAGTCCTCGGCGACTTCGATCTCGTAAAGCGCCTGTAGATTCATCCAGTAGGCAGCCGAGAGACCAAAGTACCGACCCAGGCGCAGGGCCGTGTCGGCTGTGATTCCCCGCTTGCCACGCACGATTTCACTGATTCGCAACGGTTTTACTGAAAGATTCTTGGCAAGCCGATACTGAGTAATGCCCATCGGCTTCATGAACTCTTCGCGCAGAATCAGTCCGGGGTGGATGGGCTTCAAGCTCTTGTCTCGTGCCATCTCCTGGACCTCCTTTCTCTAGTGGTAGTCCACTATCTCAACATCGTAGGCATCTCCGCTTGCCCAACGGAAGCAGATCCGCCACTGTCTGTTGATCCGAATGCTGTACTGACCCTTCCTGCTCCCTGTCAGTGCCTCCAATCGGTTGGAGGGGGGCACTCTCAACTGATTGAGGGATTCGGACACATGCAGGATTCTCAGCTTGATTCTGGCAGTTTGCTTGATGCTTGAGGGAAACTTCCGCGTCAGCCGTCGTCGCCAGAGTTTTTCAGTCTCCTTGCAACAAAATCCCTTGATCATGGCCAGATAATACCGAACAGCGATAATACCGTCAAACGATAATACGCAGAAATGCGTATGTCACCGAGCCTTTTGCAAAATTCGGATTCGGGAGTGGTGAATGCCGGAGCCTGCAGCACATCGCCATGGCCGCCTCTATGTCATTCCCGCTTGGAATTCTGCAAGAGGCTCCACCTTCTGTCTTTCGACCTGCGATGGTTGCCTGAGGCTCTTTCCTTCGGGCAATTCGGGTAAAATATCAGCCTGCACCGCATCTGAACCCGGCGAGGCGCCGATGAGCGGAAACCCGGAGAGCCGGTTCGATCTGACCCGAATCGCTCAAGAGCTGGACGGGGAAGGCTACGTCGTTCTGGAGGGACTGCTGGACTCCGACCGGTTGAGGGAGTGGCGCAGCCTCATCGACAGGCTGGCGGAGCAGGAACGCCGGTCTCCGTTCCTTCCGGGCGATGGGCCGGTTCATCCCGGAGACGAGGAAATCGAATCCTACCTGGGGGAATCCTACGCGGTCAGCCGGGAGGAGCTGGCCCGAATGATGCAGCGTGTCCGCCACACGCGGGCCGAGAACCGCGATACGCCCTGGCCGGTGGGACCGCGGGAAATCAACAAGACCTTCATGCACATCCCCAATCTCTTCGATCACGACCGCTCGCAGTACCTGCGCAACCTGCCGGCCAAGACCCACCTGGCCGATGCGCTGGTCGAGCATCCGGTGGTGCTGGGCCTGGCCCATCGTCTGCTCGGACGAGACTGCGTGCTGGGTGACGTCACCGCCAACAGCATCGGTCCGGGCACGCCCGGAGGGCCCTGGCACCTGGACAACCCCCTGACTCAAATGCCCGAGCCCCTGCCCGATTTTCCCCTGGGGTTTCAGGTCGCCTGGATGATCGACCCCTTCACCGCCGCCAACGGGGCCACCCGGATCGTTCCCCGCAGCCACTTGACCCGCAGCACGCCGAGCTGGAAGCGGGGGGACCGGGCCCAGGAGAAGGCTCTGTGCGGGGAGGCCGGCGCAGTTGCCATCTGGCTGGCCAGCACCTGGCACCGGATCGGTCCCAACTCCACCGATCGCCCGCGCCGGGCCATCATTTCCTTCTACCAGCGTTCCTGGATCAAACCTTTTTCGGATTACCGCGGCAGCATCTCTCCGGAGCGGGCCCGGCGCATGTCCCCCGCCGCCCGTTACCTCTACGGCTTCTCGGCCAATGGGCTTCGGAGGGGTTGACGGATTGCGGCGGGTCAGCGGGCCCGTTCCAGGTAGTCGCCGCTGGTGGTGTCGACGCGGACTTTCTCGCCCGCGTCGACAAAGGGAGGAACCTGGACCACCAGCCCCGTTTCCAGCTTGGCCGGCTTGTTGACGTTGGAAGCGGTGGCGCTCTTGAGGCCGGGCTCGGTCTCCACCACCTCCAGGTCCACCGTGGTGGGGAGCTGAATCCCGACGGGGGTCTGCTGGTGGAATTCGACCCGGATGATGATGTTGGGAACCAGGTAGAGGATGCTGTTTCCCAGCAGGTCTTGGCTCAGGTGAACCTGTTCGTAGGTGGTGGTGTTCATGAATACGTGGTCGGTTCCGTCCTTGTAGAGATATTCCATCTCCTGCTGCTCCAGAGCCACCCGCTCTACGGTGTCGACGGAACGGAACCGGTGGTCGATGAGGGCTCCGGTCCTCAGATTCCTGAGCCTGGATTGCACGAAGCCCCGCTTGTTTCCGGGGGTCAGGTGGGTGAAGGAAAAAACCGAGAACAACTCGCCGTCTTTTCGAATCACCATTCCGCGTCTCAATCCGGTGGCTGATATCATTGGCGTGCTCCTCCAGCTTCTTGGATTTTCATCACTGAGCCTTTTGCAAAATTCCCAATCGGGAATGACATGGAGGCGGCAAAGGTGAAGGGCTGGCAGCTCCGGCATTCACCACAAAAAGCACAAAAGGCACAAAATGAGTTGCGTGATTTCGAGTCCTGACGATCGGAGGGTTCCTCTTTGTGCCTTTTGTGGCCATTCCCGGAAAAGATCCCTTCCCTCTACCGATTTTTGCAAACGCTTCATTCCAGATAAACAAGCACGTTCCCCATTGCAGTATCGTGGGTTAGGGGAGAGCTGCGAAGCTGCGGTTGGCGTGAGTATCCGACGAGACGCCCCCTACAAGCCATCCTTATAGAGCTGCGAAGCAGCGCCCGCGTGTAGCCCCAGGCGGAAGCCTGGGGTCGTATGAACCCTGCACTGCCACAGCCGCGAACGCGGCGATTAGGAAGCACCCCTCCCGAAAAGCACTGCCTCCCGATCCTTTTGCAAAAGGCTCCACCGCCTGTTCCCGGGCAAGACCCCCCGAACCCTCCTTATTCACGGCCCTCTCTCATCAATCTCTCGATTTCCTCCGCCTTGCGGGGCAATCCCCGGGAGAGCATCCGGTAGCCCTCCCGGGTAACCAGGACGTCGTCCTCGATGCGGATGCCGAGGTTCTCCTCGGGAATGTAGATTCCGGGCTCGATGGTGATCACCATTCCGGGCTCCAGGGGGCGGCTGCGATCACTCACCGGATCGTGGACCTCCAGCCCCAGGTGGTGTCCGGTCCCGTGAATGAAGTAGCGCCCCAGCCTGCGTCCCTGCCGGTCTCGGCCGCGGCTGTCCATGGTCTCCAGAGCCGCCTGGTGGATGGAGCCGAAGGTCACCCCGGGGCGGACCTGCTTCAGGGCGGCCTGCTGCGCCGCCAGGACGATATTGTAGATCTCCTTCTGCCGGGGCGTGAAGCGGCCGCTGACGGGATAGGTTCGGGTGAGGTCGGCGCTGTAGCCCTCGAACTCCGCTCCGACGTCGATGACGACCAGGTCCCCGCAGCTCATTCGGCGATTGTTTTCAGCGTAGTGCAGGATGGCGGCGTTGGGTCCCGATCCGACAATGGAGGGGAAGGCGGGCCGGGCGGCCCCCCGGCTGCGGAACTGGTACTCGATGGCGGCCTCCACTTCGTATTCGAATCGACCGGGACCGATGGCAGGGAGAGCGTGACGGTGGCCGGCCATGGTGATCTCGACGGCCCGGCGGATCTTCTCGATCTCCCATTCCGATTTCTTCATGCGAAGGAAAGCCAGCTCGGGACCGGCGTCCACGATTTCCGCATTGGGCAGCCAGCGGCGCAAGCGAACCCGGGGTTCCGGGCAGCACTTGTCGGCGGCCTCCCCGTGGGGGCCGGCCGGAAGGTTGGCGTAGACCTTGCCCTCGGGAGGGGCGCGTTGAGCCAGCGCAGCCGGCAACCGGTCCAGGCTCAGGACTTCCTGCATGCCCAGGCGGCGGGCCGTCTCGGCGTCGGGCGCCATTCGGGGGCCGGTCCAACGCTCCTGTTTCGGGTCCCGCTCGGCCAGGAACAGGGTTTCCCGAGCCGCATCCGTTCCGGGGACCAACAGGAGCACCGCTCCGGGCTCGTCACAGCCGGTCAGGTAGTAGAAGTTCTTGTCGGGAACATACTCGTTCAGGTCGCGGTAGCGCCGGTTGAACAGGAGCGTCACTCCCTCGGTCGCCCTCTCGAGGTAGGCGGTCCGCCTTTCCCGCGCCTCCTGCCGCAGCCGGGAGTCCGAAGGAGAGCCGGGCTCCGGCAGCAGCAGAAGCGCGACGGCAAGGCATAGATGGCTGAAGAGATTGGACCGCATCGCTTGTCGGGATTGCCTCTGTTTTGCCCTGTACGAACCGTGCCGTCCTTTGGAACGGGATTGCCGCTAACTGAATAGTGGATAGTGGAGAGTGAAGAGTGGAGAGTGGTCAGCGGAGGGTTTGGGGAAACGGCAAGTGCCTGATGACCTCGTTGCGCCTGTTGACGGACTTCACCGAGATCAACAAGAGACTCGACGCTTGGATCAAATAACTATCCACTATTCACTCTCCACTCTTCACAAAATCCTGCCGTGTCAGGAAGCCGTCTTGGGCAGCAGCGGTGGCCGCCGGCTGTCCAGGAAGCGAGCCAGGGGGGCTTGAAACAGGGACATGAGGCCGGTGAAGACATAGCCCACCAGAAACAGCATCAGGAAGGGCAGCGTGAAGTAGTTCCCGCTCGACCAGGCGAAATAGACGGTGAAGGCGAAATAGAGGCCCAGCGCCAGTTCCAGGAAGGGAGTGCAGCCCATTTTCCCCCGGTACTTGCGCTTGGCCGCCAGGCCGTCGCCGGTCGAGGCGATGCAGTGCTTGGGAGTTCTGCGAAAGGCGGTCTTTCTGCCGACGAGAGCCTCCAGAACCGCCAGCGAGTTGCTCACCGACAGGCCGATGCCCACCGACAGCAGGAAGGGAAGGTACTTCACCTTCTGCACCCAGCCGCTGGCATCCAGCTCGCGCTGGGAGAGAGCGTAAAAGGAAGAGACCGACATGGTGGCCAGCATGAAGAGCGGCAAGTCGATGAAGAGCATCTGAAACCAGCCCTGGTAGAAGCGCACGATCATGGCGGGCAGGAAGATCAGGGAGAACATCACCATCAGCGGGTAGGAGCAGTTGGCGGAGAAATGGAAGGCGGCTTCGATCTTGACCCTCAGCGGCAGCCGGGTCCTGAAGATGGTCGGGAGCAGCTTGATCCCCGTTTGCACCAGCCCCTTGGCCCAGCGGAACTGCTGGCTCTTGAACGCGTTCATTTCGACCGGCAGTTCGGCCGGGCAGACCACGTCGGGGAGATAGATGAATTTCCAGCCTTCGAGCTGAGCGCGGTAGCTCAGATCGGTGTCCTCGGTCAAGGTGTCGTGCTGCCACCCGCCCGCGTTCTCGATGGCCTTGCGCCTCCAGATCCCGGCCGTGCCGTTGAAATTGAAGAAGAGCCCCGAACGGTGCCGGCCACCGTGCTCCATCACGAAGTGACCGTCCAGAATCATGGCTTCGGTCCGGGTGAGAAGGCTGTATTCGGAGTTGATGTGCCCCCATCGCGTCTGCACCATTCCGACCCTGGACTCGGCGAAATAGTGGATGGTCTTGCGCAGGAAGGAGGGCTCGGGCACGAAGTCGGCGTCGAAGATGGCCACGAATTCGCCCTTGGCCACCTTCAATCCGGCCTCCAGGGCCCCGGCCTTGTATCCGTGGCGGTCCTGTCGATGGAGGTAGTGAATGTCGAAGCCGGCCTGGCGAAAGCGTTCCACGCACCGCCGCGCCAGGATTCGGGTTTCGTCGTTGGAATCGTCCAGAACCTGGATCTCCAGCAGGTCCAGGGGGTAATCCAGCTTGGTCACCGATTCGATCAGCCGTTCCACGACAAACAACTCGTTGTAGATGGGAAGCTGGACGGTGACCACCGGAAGCTTGGCCAGCCTCTGCTTGAGTTGGGGCTTTCGGTCCCTGTTTCTGAAGTAGAGGTAGACGAGCTGATAGCGGTGCAGCCCGTAGATGGCCAGGATTCCCAGTATGATAAAGTAGGGAATCAGGATGGTGAGATCGAACGCGTCCAGGCTGTGCTGGGCCCGCACCCCATCCAGAAAGGATCGGTAGGGCCCCGAGGGAAACAGGAGGGTCTGAAGATCCCGAATGAAGCTCTGTCCTGGATACTCTAGGTGGAACACGGGGCTGGACAACCTAATCTAGCGGGATAGGAGGGGCGACGCTCAGGCACCGGCCGCAAGGGCTGCCCGGGACTGGGAGGCCGACGCTGCCGGGGCGAAATTCATGCGGTTCCCCCGATTGCGCTTGACCAGGATGAACAGGCCGGGAGGCTGGGCCGACGCAGGACCTCGATTCGCAGGGTGAGCTTCTGAAAATCGAACCGTTTGCCGCCGCAACCAGGAAACCCCAAAATCCCTCGCACTATACTCTTGCCTCCAATAAAGATCAACTGGTTTTCAGGAACAGGATCGGCTGGATAGCCCGCCCCTGGTGGCCGTTGTGGGGCCTGCTGGCCTGCGGATTGACGTCGGCCTTTCTCTACCGGAGTCTGCCCGGCCTGGCGCCGGTCCAGGAAAAGATTCCGGAGTTGGCGACCCTCTACCTGGGTCTGTTCCTCCTCTACCTGCTCTCCCTTTGGCTGTCGCTGCAAGCGCCCTGCGGTTTGAAAGCCAGGCTACCCCTCATTCTTCTCTTTGCCCTCGCCTTCAGGCTGCTGCTGTTGCCGGCCGCGCCGGCGCTTTCCGACGATGTCTACCGTTACCTGTGGGAAGGCTATCTGCAGACGGAAGGGATCAATCCCTATGAGCACAGCCCGCAATCGCCGGTGCTGGAAGAGTATCGAAACCCCGTCTGGACCTCCGTCAACAACAAGGAGGTCTCTGCCGTCTATCCCCCCTTCGCCCAGATGGTCCATGCGCTCTTCCATCTCGGTTTCGGTTCCGTTTCCGGCTTCAAGCTGGCCTTCCTGGGGGTCGAGATCGGGCTGGTCGCGGCCATTCTGGCCCTATTGAGACGGAGAGGCCAACCGCTGGCTCGCGTCCTGGTCTACGCCTGGAATCCGTTGGTGGTGGTCGAAACGGCCTGGAACGCCCATCACGACGTGCTGGTGGCGGGACTGCTGCTTTGGGCCCTGTTTCTGTTGCAGATTCGAAGCCGGGTAGCCGCCATGGGCGTGCTGGCGGCTGCCGTTCTATCCAAGCTCTATCCCTTGATCCTGGTCCCCGCCTTCCTCAGGGGGCTGCCGGCCCGCTACTGGGGGTGGCTGGCCGGGTTCCTGCTGGCGATGCTGGCGCCCTACCTGGGCGCGGGAAGCCGGCTTCTGGAGGGCTTGAGCCTCTACCGCCATCAATGGCGTTTCAACGGGTTTCTCCATTCCTGGCTGACCGGCCAGGGTCTCTCCCAGATCTGGGTGGAGGGACTGTTGGGGGCCGGGCTTCTGATCCTGCTCACCGTCTGCCTGGTTCGAGGAACCTGCAGGCTGCGGCAGCTCTATTGGTTGACCGGCGCCGTGCTTCTCTTTTCCCCGACGCTCTTCCCCTGGTACCTGGTCTGGATCATTCCCTTTCTCTGCTTCTTTCCCAATCCGGCCTGGCTGCTGCTGTCCGGCCTGTCGATCCTGTCCTACGAGGTTCTGAACGGCTGGTCTGTCCTGGGAATCTGGCGGAGCGACCCGTTTTTTCTGAAGTTGCAGTACTATCCTTTTTGGGGGATGCTGGCGTTGATGGGGATTGGAAGCGTTTGGCGGCGGAGGCCGAGATTCGCGCAATGAATCGGACGCACCACATTGCGGTGATCGACGACGAGCGGGAGAGCCTGGCTGCGATCTGCCGTGCTCTCAGGAGGGTCGGGTACCGGGTGGATTCCTATGAGGACAGCCAGGCGGCCATGGCTCGACCGGACCGGTTCAAGCAGTTCGACCTGGTCATCACCGACTTGAAGATGCCCCGGGTGACCGGCATGGATGTGCTGAGGGCGGTGCGATCGGTCAACCCGGAGGCCGGCGTGCTGATGGTGACCGGCCATGGCACGGTGGAGACCGCGGTGGAGGCGATGAGACTGGGGGCCGACGACTACATCCTCAAGCCCCTGGACCTGTTCGAGTTGCGGGACCGGGTGGGGCAGATCCTGGAGAGCCGGGCCCCCGGCGCCCGGGGATCGGACCCGTCCGGCAGCAGCCCTGCCGGCGCCGCCACCCGGATTTTGGGCGATTCGCCGGTCATGCGGGATCTTCTCAAGCAGGTAGACACGGTGGCCCCCACCCGCTCCACCGTTCTGCTGCTGGGCGAAAGCGGCTCCGGCAAAGACCTGGTGGCCCAGGCCATCCACGAAAACAGCCCTCGCGGAGACCGGAACTTCCTGCCCTTGAACTGCGCCGCCCTCAGCCCGACCCTGCTGGAGAGCGAGCTGTTCGGCTACGAGGCCGGAGCCTTTACCGGAGCCCGCCAGCGGCGCCTGGGCAAGCTGGAAATGGCCGACCGGGGAACGCTCTTCCTGGATGAGATCGGGGAGATGCCGCCGGAGATGCAGGTGAAGCTGCTGCGGTTCCTGGAGACCCGGGAAATCATGCGAGTCGGGGGGAATGCGTCTCTGAGGCTGGACGTCCGGCTGGTCGCGGCCACCAATCGGGACCTGGTCGAGGCCGTCGGCCAGGGGACCTTCAGGACCGATCTCTACTACCGCCTCCGGGTGGTGACCCTCCGGGTGCCTCCTCTCAGAGAGCGGACAGGCGACATCCCGCGGCTGGCCTGGTCGTTCGTGGAGGGCTTCGCGGCCGAGCATCGCAAGCGGATTTCCAGGCTCGATCCGGAGTTGCTGGACCGGCTGGCGCAGCACCCCTGGCCGGGGAACGTGCGCGAACTGCGAAACCTGGTGGAGAGCCTGGTGGTCTTCTGCAAGGGAGATACCCTCAGGATGGAAGATCTTCCGCCGGAGCTTCGCATCGGCCAGCCGGCAGCGCCACCGTCCTCGGAGGCCCAGCCCCCCCGATTCACCGATCTGAACCTGGATGCCATCGAGCGTCAAGCGGTCCTGCAGGCGCTGGAGCGCAGCCAGGGCAATCGGCAGCGGGCGGCCAGGCTCCTGGGAATGGGTTTGAGGACACTGCAGAAGAAGCTCAAGGAGTATGGGCTGACCTCCCGCCGAAGATAGACCATCCACCCATGCTTGACTTTGAACCGGTTTCCAGCCACCAGGCGCAACCGGGTGTTCCAGGCAAGTGGATAGTTTTGGAATTCGCGGTATGATTGGGACCCTGTTCGGGGGCCGCAGTCGCGGTGGGTGTTTGCCTCGTTATGGTTGTGGCCCGGGGGTGATCGATGGGCGGGACCATCAAGCAAGTCGGCATCATCGCCAAGCCCAAGCTCGAGACCGTGGCCCCCGTCATCGGCCACTTGCAGGAATGGCTCGCCTCCCGGGGCGTCGGCTGCGCCTTGGAGCAGGAAACCGCGGCGATCGTCAATGAACGGGGGTTGCCCAAGCCGGAGATTCCCGGCGCCTGCGACCTGATCGTGGTCCTGGGAGGCGACGGGACGCTGCTGTCGGTGGCGAGGGTGCTGGACTCCCGCCGGGTTCCGATTCTGGCGGTCAACTTCGGCAGCCTGGGGTTCCTGACCGAGATCACTCTGGAGGAGATGTATCCCACCCTGGAGCTGATCCTGGAGGGGAAGGCCACCGTTCAGCGTCGAATGATGATCGATGTGGCCGTGGTTCGCGGCGGCGAACCCTTCGCAGCCTACCGGGCCTTGAACGACGCGGTCCTGACCAAGGCGGTGCTGGCGCGGATCATCGACATCGACGTCCGCATCGACGGGCACTTCGTGGCCACCTACAAGGCCGACGGCCTGATCGTGGGGACCCCTACCGGCTCGACCGCCTATACTCTTTCCGCCGGCGGCCCCATTCTCTATCCACCCTGGGGGCGATGCTGGTGACTCCCATTGCTTCGCACACCCTGACTTTCCGCTCGCTGGTGGTGCCCGATTCCGCCTCCATCGAACTGAGTCTGAAAGCCACCCAGGAGTCGGTGTTCCTGACCGTCGACGGACAGACCGGCCTGGACCTGCAGGGAGACGACCGCATTCAGGTCCGCAAGTCGGCCAGCACGGTCGAGTTGATCGAATCTCCCGGCAACAGCTTCTTCGACATCCTCACGCGCAAGCTGAAGTGGGGCGAGCGGTAAGGGGGGTGGTGCTTGTCTGAAACAAACGCTTGCGCTTGGTGGATGGAAACCGGCTCATAGTCAAGCAAGGGTATATTTTTGATTAACATCGATGCACAGGATATACAGGATACACAGGATTTTTTCAGGAAACGGCTAGCCGGGAATTCGCAAAATCGCACCGAATCATCGCCCGAGCCGGCTTCTGGTGCAGGAAGCTCTCATCCTGTTAATCCTGTGCATCCTGTGCATCGATGTTCAATACTCTTGTTCCCGACAGGCCATGAACTTCTCTTGTTTCACTCTCGTATGGTCCGCACCGTCGTCGGGGCGGGGGCGGGGCTTACCTGAAACCAACGGAAAAAGAGGAGTCCACGAAGACCCAGGGGAGAGGCGCCCGCCGGGAGCGCGGGCGTCTCGCCCGCATGCACTGTCGTTGCGTACCGCTCAGATTCCCTGCGATATGGTGCCCGGCCACCCTGCCGATGGGAACCGCCTGGGCTCGGCCGAAGCAGAGTCGTGGCGCCATTGCCGGTCGAGCCTGGTGGAGGAGATGGGCAAGGCTATGCCAGTGTTGTGCGGGCGAGACGCCCGCGCTCCCGGCTGGGGCTTCCTCCCGTGACTTCGCCGCAGCCACGAAGGTCCATCGGTATTTGTGTTTATTCGTGTTCATTCGTGGTTCGTCTTGATTGACGATTGGGTGTTTCACTCTCGGATGATCCGCATCGGCAGGGGCAGTGCCTCCTCGTGGAGCAAGAAGGATGGGAGGTGGCACCCCGCCGGGAGCGCGGGCGTCCCGCCCGCATGCACTGTCGTTGCGTACCGCTCAGTTTCCCTGCGATATGGCGCTCGGCCACCCTGCCGATGGGAACCGCCTGGGCTCGGCCGAAGCAGAGTCCCGACGCCGTTGCCGGTCGAGCCGGGTGGAGGGAAGGAGTGAAGCTGTGCCAGTGTTGTGCGGGCGAGACGCCCGCGCTCCCGGCTGGGGCGTCATTCCGTGACTTCGCCGCAGCCACGGAGGTCCGTTGGCCTCTGTGTTCATTCGTGGTTCGTCTTGATTGACGATAGCTGTTTCACTCTCGGATGATCCGCACGGCGGGGCGGGGGGGCGCTCTTGTCGAACGCCGGAAAAGCTTCCTTTTTCAAGCAGGTGTACCGCGTGGTGGGCGCCATCCCTCGCGGCCGGGTGCTGACCTACGGGCAGATCGCCACCCTTGTCGGCGCCCCCTACCTCGCCCGTCAAGTGGGCTGGGCCATGCACAGTTGTCCGCTGGGGCTGCCCTGGCACCGTGTGGTCGGCGCGGGAGGACGCCTCCTGACCCGTTCTCCCAACCCGCCGGGGGGTTCCCTGCAGCAGCGTCAACTGCTGGAACAGGAGGGGGTGCTGTTTTCCGGCCGGCAGGTAGACATGAGTCGGCACCAGTTCGTTCCTCCCAGAGGATTCCTCAAGAACCGGAAATGAGCATCCCCCAGGCGCGGCCCGGGGGTTCCCGCATGCGGCGAATGCGGGGACCGCCTGCGGTCGCCGGGCGCCGGCCGCGGCGCAGGCCATTGGAAACCCCATGTTAAGATGGGCCGGCGGAGGTTGCGTGTGCCACCGGCGGCGCGTTGCCGGACTGGGGGGAGGCCATGGCAGGGTGGAGTTGGAGTCGGCGCCTCGCCGGGCCAGCGCTGCTGCTGGGCCTGCTTGGATGGGGATGCCGGGCTCAGGCGCCCGGCGAAAAACCCCTGCTGCTTTGCGCGGCAGCCAGCACCACCGGCGTGGTGGAGGAAATCCGGGATCGATACACCCGTCAAACCGGCCAGGCGGTCGAGTTGAACTTCGGCAGCACCGCCACCTTGGCCATGCAGATCCGCAGCGGAGCCGAAGCAGACCTGTTTCTGGCGGCGGACGAAGCCTGGGCCCGGGTCCTGGCCGGCATCCCGGGTCTGGTGGCGGACCGGGTCGATCTGCTGGGCAACGGCTTGGCGGTGGTGCTCCCCAAGGGAAGCGGTCGCTCCCTGCATTCCCCTCGGGAGTTGCTGGAGGCGTCTTTCGCCTCGGTGGCCATGGCCAGTCCCGACTCCATGGTTCCGGCGGGTCTCTATGCCCGGGAAGCCTTGGTCCGGCTGGGCCTGTGGGAGTCGCTGCGGTCCAGGATGGTTCTTGGGGACAACGTCCGGACGGCGCTGGCCTACGTGGAGACCGGCAGCGTGGCGGCCGGCATCGTCTACCGGACCGACGCCTTGGCCAGCTCCCGGGTCCGCCTGGCCCTGGAGATCGCTCCCCGGCTGCACCGGCAGATTCGCTATCCGTTGTTGCTGGTGAGCGGTGGCGCCCGTTCCGCCGCCGCCCGTGACCTGTTCGAATACCTGCAGGGCGCCGAAGCGGCCGCCCTGTTCCGGCAGCACGGCTTCGCCCGCCTGGCCGAAACCGGGCCGGAGTAGCGCTGGTGAATTTCCGGGCGCCTGGGCTGGCAGCCTCTTCTATCGCCACCGAGAACGGTCTCCATGGAATTCAGCGCCGCCGAGTGGTCTGCGATTCACAACAGCCTCAGGGTCGGCCTCCTGGTGGTGCTGGTGAGCCTGCCCCCGGGAGTATGTCTGGGCTATGTGTTGGCCAGACATCGGTTTCCGGGGAAGTGGCTGCTGGAGGTCGCCGTCAACCTGGCGCTGGTGGTTCCACCGGTGGTGACCGGTTACCTGCTGCTGCAGGTCTTCAAGCCGGCCGCTCCGGTGGGCGGGTTCCTGGGACGGGCGCTGGGGCTCAAGGTGGCTTTCGAGTTTCCGGGACTGGTGGTGGCGGCCGCCGTGATGAGTTTCCCCTTGATGGTCCGGGCCATCCGCCTCGGCTTTCAGTCGGTGGACCCCAACCTGGAGACCGCCGCCAGGACCCTGGGAGCGGGGTGGTGGAGGACATTTTTCACCGTCAGCCTGCCGCTGGCCCGCAACGGCGTCATTGCCGGCAGCGTTCTGGCCTACGCCAGGAGCCTGGGGGAGTTCGGGGCGACCGTCATGCTGGCCAGCCAGAGGGAGGGGAACCGGACCATCCCGCTGCTGGTCTACGCCTTGAAGGACCGGCCCGACGGGCTGGCCTCCATCTGGCCGCTGGTAGCGGTCTCGCTGCTTCTGGCCGCCGGCGCGCTGGTTGCCAGCGAAGTCCTGGAACGCAAGGGGCTGCGCCATGAGTCGGCTTGACTTCAATTGCCGGCACCGGTTCCCGAGCGGGTTCGAGGTCGACCTTGCCTTTGAAGCCACCGGCCTGGTGACCGCCCTGTTCGGCCCCTCGGGAAGCGGAAAGACCAGCGTGCTCGGCATGATCGCCGGCTGGTTGAGGCCGCAGTTCGGCCGGATTCGGCTGGGTTCGCGCTGGCTCGACGACAGTCCGGCCGGAATCCACCTGCCCGCCGAGCGCCGCCAGGTCGGCATGGTGTTCCAGGACCACTGGCTCTTCCCCCACATGAGCGTCGGCGACAATCTCGGCTACGGGCAACGGCGCCGGGGGAGCAGGCCGCCCATTCGCTTCGAACGGGTGGTGGAGGTGCTGGAGCTGGAGGGCCTGTCGAGCCGCTATCCGGGGAGCTTGTCGGGGGGCGAGCGCCAGCGGGTGGCTTTGGGAAGAGCGCTGTTGAGCAACCCGGAGCTGCTCCTGATGGATGAGCCGCTGGCCGCCCTGGACGAGCCTCTGAAGCTTCGGGTCCTGTCCTACCTGGAACGGGTGGTGGCGGAGTGGAACATCCCGACCCTGTTCGTCAGCCACGGACAGGCCGAGGTGCGCCGATTCGCGCAGCAGGTGGTGGTGATGGAGAAAGGGAGGGCGGTGGCGAAGGGCGCCCCGGAAGAGGCGCTGGGACAGCCCACCCCCCTGGGATGGACCCATTCGGCCGGACCGGTCAACCTGCTCCGCATCGATGGCGCCGCCCGGCGCGGCGACCAGTGGTCGGGAAGGCTGGGGGGGCAGGAATTGAAGCTCCCCGAGGTGCACGGCGCTCCCTCCCACCCGCTCTTCGTCCGGTTCCGGCCCTCGGACGTGACCCTGAGCCTCGAGGATGTCCAGGGTCTCAGCACCCGAAACCATGTCCGGGGGGTGGTCGGCCGCATGCTGGAGTTGGCGGGCGGATTTTTCGTGGCGGTGGACGTGGGTCAGATCCTGTGGGCCGAGGTGACCCCGGCCGCAGTGCGAGACCTCGGGCTCCAACCGGGCTCGCAGGTGACCTGCCTGATCAAGACCCGCAGCCTGGAGGTGTTGGGTTAGCCCGCGCTGCTCACCAGGAAGGAGCAACCTCATCGGCAATCGTCCCTCCCTGCCAGTCCGGATTCGTCTGAGGACGGAGTACCTGGCGGCCCGGCTCCTGCTTGGAATCTTCGGGGCTCTCCCCCGGTGGGCCTCCCTGTGTCTGGCCCGGGGCGTCGCCGGCCTGGCCTATCGGAGCCTGGGCCACCTGCGCCGCACCGCCGCCCGAAACCTGAGGCTGGCCTTTCCCCGCTGGACCTCGGAACAGACCCGGGCCGTGGTCCGGGGAGTCTTTCAGAACTTCGGAAGATTGCTGGTCGAATTTGCAAGGCTGCCCCGGCTCAACCGCGACAACATTTCCCGGCTGGTGGTCTACGACGGCTTCGAGCACTATGCCGAATCGCTTCGGCGGGGCAACGGCACCCTGTTTCTGACCGCTCACTACGGAGCCTGGGAGCTGTGTCCCTTTGCCCATGCGCTCTATGGCCACCCGCTGAAATTCGTGGTCCGGCCGATCGACAATCCCTACGTCGACCGCCTGGTCAACGCCTACCGAACCGCCTCCGGCAACCAGGTCATTCGGAAGAAGGACTCCTTGAGGGAAATGCTCAGGACTCTGAAACGGAACGAAGGGGTCGGCATCCTCATAGACCAGAACACCACCCGCGACGCGGGGGTCTTCGTGGATTTCTTCGGCTTGCCGGCCTGCACCACCACGGTCCTGGCCGCCCTGGCCTTGCGAACGCGAGCCACCGTCATTCCAGGCGTGCTCATCTGGGACAGCGCCTGCAAGATCCATCGACTCCACTTCGAGCCTCCGGTCGAGATCGTGCGGACGGGCGACACCCGCGCCGACATCGTGGAGAACACGGCCCGCTTCAACCGGATCCTGGAAGGCCTGGTCAGGCGGCACCCGGATCAATGGCTCTGGGTGCACCGCCGTTGGAAGACCCGCCCGCCGGGGGAGGCATCGCCCTATTTCTGAGGCAGAACACCAGGGGGGAGGACGTTTCCCATGAAACCCGTTTCACAAGAGCCGGCGGCGCCCGTGCTGGTGGTGGCGGGCGAGGCTTCCGGGGACATGCACGCCGCCGAACTGGTCCGGGCTCTCGGAGCCAGGCTGGGCGCCGCCGGACCGGCCTTCTTCGGTTGCGGCGGCCCGGCGCTGCGGCAGGCGGGAATGGAGGTCCTGGTAGACAACCGGCAACTGAGCGTGCTGGGGCCTTTCGAGGCCGTTTCCCACCTGGGCCGGTTCTTTGCCGCCCTGCGGCGACTGGAGGCGGCCGCCAGGCAGAGGAAGCCCGGCTGGGCCATCCTGGTCGACTTCCCGGATTTCAACCTCCCCCTGGCCAGGAAGCTCAAGCGACTGGGCGTGGGCGTCGTCTATTTCATCAGCCCCCAGATCTGGGCCTGGCGCAAGCGCCGGGTGCATGCTCTCCGGCGATGGGTGGACCGAATGATCGTCATTCTGCCCTTCGAAGCCGAGTTTTACCGGCGATACGGAATGCAGGTGGAATACGTTGGCCACCCCCTGGTGGACCGGGTGAAGACGTCCCGCTCGCGGGCCGAGTTCCTGCGCTCGCTCGGGTTGGCCGAGGACCGCCTGACCCTCAGCCTGCTTCCGGGGAGCCGACCCCGGGAAATCCGGTTCAATCTGCCGGCCATGGCCCGCACGGCGCGGCGGCTCCAGTGGGAGCGGTCGGCCCAGTGCCTGGTCCCGCTGGCCTCTCCCTCGCACGCCCCGCTGGTCCGCGGACTGATCCGCGACGAAGCCCCGGGACTCTCGGCATCGCTGGTCGAGAACGACACCTACAACAGCGTGGGCCATTCCGAGCTGGCGGTGGTTTCCAGCGGCACGGCCACCCTGGAGGCCGCCCTGCTGGGGACTCCCCTGATTGCGGTGTTCCGGATCTCGATTCCGAGCTGGATTGTCGGCCAGTACCTGATCGACGTGCCCTGCTACAGCCTGGTCAACCTGATTGCCGGCCGCGAGATCATCCCCGAGCTCTACCAGCAGGACTTTACCGAAGACCGGCTCCATGCAGAGATCCGGAAGCTTCTCACCGAATCCGGTCGTTCCGCGCGTGTTAAAATGGCGCTATCCGGAGTCAGGGAAAGACTGGGTCGGGGAGGGGCCGTCTCGAGGGCTGCAGAGAGCATCGCTTCCTGGATGGAAGCGGGACCGAAAGGGGGATGATGCCGTCCGGGCCGGTTCCGCGGTCGGCCGGGATTTTCAGGTGGGTGGAGACAACGCTATCGGACCGATTTTCATCCTGACCGCTTGCAGGGTTGATCCCGTCCGGAACGACTGGAGAATTGCCGATGTCAGAATGGTTCAATAGATCTTGCCCATGGCTCCTGGCTCTCCCGGCGATGCTGCTGGCCGGCTCCGCGGTCCTGCCGGCCCCGCAGATCGACCAGGGCCCCTCCATCGACGTGGAAGAGTATGACGTCTCGGTCGAGCTCCGGCCGACGCAGCAGGAGTTGCAAGCCGCCGCCACCCTCGAGTTCACCTCCAGCCAGGACCGGTTGACCCGTATTTTCCTGGATTTCAACGGCAATCTGACCGTGAAGCGGATCTACTTCGCGGACCAGGCTCCGGCTCCCGGCAGCCTGTCGCGGGCATCGGCTCCCAGGCGGGTCGCCTCCGCCCCGGACCGGGAGAGGGAAGGGGAGAGGGAGGGCGTGCCCTTCCTGACGCGGCGGCGCCCCCCCGCTCCCAAGCGTTCTTCCAACCCTGAAGTTCCCGCTCCCGAGCCGACAGCGCAAGATCCCAACCTGCTTGCGTTTCAGCAGGATTTCGACCAGCACCTCCTGGAAGTCCAATTCCCCCGCTGGCTCGATTCGGGACAGGCCGCCTCCCTGGTGATCGAATATGACGGCAGGCTTGTCTCCGCCGACCACTCTCCCCTTTACGGCGTTGCGACCGCCCGCGTGAGCGAGGAGGCGTGTTACCTGCTGGACGTCAGTCGTTGGTTTCCCATGCACGGATACCGCCAGGACCAGGCCAGGGCCACCTTTCGGGTGACGGTCCCCTCGGGTTTCCTGGTCGCCATGAATGGAGAGGTCGTCTCCCGGGAACGGCGGGAGGAGCAGGAGACCTTCACCATCGTGAACCGGCAGCAGGACTTCCCCGGCTCGCTGGTGGCCGCCCCCTTCAACGAAATCCCGGTGCAGGCGGGCCAGGTGGAAGTGCGGTACTACGTCATGGACCACAAGCGGGACTTCCTGGATGCCCATACCCGGGTGATCGACGAACTGCTGGATCTCTACTCCGACAGGTTCGCCCCCTATCCCTCCCGGACCATCAGGGTGGCGGTGATCGACGACGACTCCCTCCTGGGTTATTCCTCGCCGGGCATTCAGTTTCTGGCCGACCGGGCCTTCGGTCCCGAGCCGAACGTCAACCTGCTGGCCAAGGAGATCGCCTATCAGTGGTGGGGTTCCCTGGTCACCCCCCGGACCGAGCGGGACCTGTGGCTGAAAGAGGGATTCTCCTCCTACTCGGCCCTGCTCTACCAGGAAAGCGTCTCCAGCCGGGAGGAGTTTGCCGAGCGGCTCAAGGAAGTCGCCGTGGCGGCCCTGCTCTACGAAGATCAGTCCTCCATTCTCAACGCCAGCCTTCTCGACCTCTACTCTCCCGAGTACAACTCCGTGCTCAAGAACAAGGGAGCCTACGTCCTGCACATGCTGCGGGCGGTGGTCGGCGACGAGAAGTGGTTTGAGCTGATGAAGCAATTCGTCTACGACTACGGCTACAAGACCGCTTCCATTGGAGACTTCAAGGCCCTGGCCGAGAAGATTTCGGAGCAGGACCTGGGGTATTTCTTTTCCCAGTGGATCGAGCAGACCGGCGTGCCCGAGTTCGAGTACGAATTCACCACCTACCGCATCAAGGACGGGTTCCGGGTGGATGGAGTCATCAAGCAGGACCTGGACCTTTTCAAGATGCCGATGGAAATTCTGATCGAGACGGAGGGCGAGCCCGAAATGAGGCAGGTCGAGGTCATGGGCATGGAGTCCTTCTTTTCGGTCTCCACCTTCGGGAAGCCGATCAAGGCGATCATCGATCCCAACCATCGCCTGCTGCGGGTCTCCGAAGACATTCGGCTGGCCTCCCTCATCGCCAAGGGGGACGAGCTCAGAAGGATGGGGGAGTACACGCAAGCCATTACCCAGTACCAGCAGGCGATCGGGCTGAAGAAGAGAAGCTCGCTGGCCTTCTTCCGGATTGGCGAAGTGTTCCTGGAGCAGCGCAGCACCCAATCGGCCGCCAATTCCTTCCGGGAGGCCCTCAACGGCGACCTGGATCCCCGGTGGATCGAAGTCTGGTGCTACGTCAACCTGGGCAAGATCTTCGATATGGCGGGTCAACGCGACCGGGCCCTCAACGAGTACCAGAAGGCTCTCGACACCAACGACAACACCCAGGGCGCCCAGCAAGTCGCCCAGAAGCACATCGAGGAGCCCTACCGCTACCAGGGCCCCCGGGTGCTGATCCGATGAAGCATGGGTAGACCCTGCAGCAGTCCAACCCGCCCGTCTGCCGGTGCAGCCGCTGCAACCGGAGCCAGCCCCTGAACGCCTGCTCCGCCAAGCAGTAGCCCGACCGGGCCTGGCGGTTGCGAAGCGCCCCCTCCCTGTCTTTCCCCAAGAAACGGTTCAGGCGACAGTTGCTTCCCTTCGAGTGATGAAGGCGGGACGCTGTGCTATGATTCGGCCACTCGCCGTAACCCTCCATTGGACGGGAATCCCGATGTCGAAGACCGTGGAGCGAAGGAGCCCGGACGATTCAGTCGATAACTCCGCTCGGCTGAGGTCCGCCCTGAGACTCAAGGAGCAGGAAGTCGCCGTCCTGCACCAGATCAGCCGGGCGATCAGCGGGAATCTGAACCTCAAGGACGTTCTGCACGAAATCGTCGACCTGGTGACCCATGTGACCAAGGGAGATTCCTGTCTCCTCTACCTCTTGGACCCCACCGGGGAAGAGCTGGTGCTGCGGGCCTCCAAGAACCCTCACCCCAGGATCATCGGCCGCATCAAGGTGAAGCTGGGGGAGGGAATTACCGGCTGGGTGGCTCAGGAGCGACAGCCGGTCGCCATCCAGAAGGACGCCAGCAACGATCCCCGCTTCAAACTGTTCCACAACCTCCCGGAAGATCGGTACCAGGCCTTTCTCTCCGTGCCGGTCATTACCAAGAACGAGGTGATCGGGGTCATCAACGTGCAGCACCGCCGGCCCCACCGCCACTCCGCCAGCAAGAAGACCCTGTTGATGACTATCGCCAACCAGGTCGGAGCCGCCATCGAGAACGCCCGCCTCTATGAAGAGGCCCGGCGGAAGGCCCTTCAGTTGGAGACCCTCTCCAACGTCAGCCAGACCATCACCTCCCACCATTTTCTGGACGAGATGCTCCAGTTCATCGTGGGAATGATCGCGGAGGCCATGAACTCTCCCATCTGCTCCATCATGTTGCTGGACGACGAGGGCCAGGAGCTGGAAATCAAGGCCACCCACAGCCTCAGTAGCGACTATGCCTCCAAGCCCAACATTCCCGTCCACCGCAGCCTGCTGGGCCGGGTGGTGAAGGGCCGCAAGCCTCTGGTCATCCGCGACGTCACCCAGGAGCGAGGCTACGCCTATCGGGAGTTGGCCCGCCGGGAAGGACTCCGCTCCCTGGTCTCCGTTCCGCTGATGATCAAGGACCTGGTGATCGGCGTATTCAATCTCTACAGCTCCCAGGAGCGAAGCTTTTCCCGCGAGGAAATGCAGTTGTTGACCTCGGTGGCCAACCAGGCGGCCGTGGCCATCCAGAACGCCAAGCTCATGAGCGAAACCATCGCCATGAGGGAGGCCCTGGAGACCCGCAAGGTCATCGAGCGGGCCAAGGGCATCCTGCTGAAGGATGAGCGCCTGGCCGAGGCCGACGCCTACCGCCGCATCCAGCAAAAGAGCATGAAGCTCCGCAAGTCAATGCGAGAGATCTCGGAAGCCATCATCCTGGCCGCCGAGGTGAAGGGGTGAGAGGGGCAGGGGACGGGGCAAGGCGACGGTTCGTCTTGGGATCGATCTCTACTTCCTTGTGACGGGCAGGGAACACTTCACACCTCTGATTGGTCTCTCCTTGAGTTCCGCAAACCAGGAACATTCGGTTCCGCAGTGGAGTGTCCGAGCGGTTTCCGGCGTAATTCTCAATCGTGTTGAGGATTTCGTCTCCTTTGCCACCCCTCGGCCTCGGCAGCAAGCACGATTCGCGCACAGGCTTCCGCATCGGACCCTGGATCGTGGTGACTCAGTGGGATACCCAGCCGACGGCAAACATTGGGCAACCGTGTCGGGTAGATACCCCACTGCGAGCGGGCAAGCCGTACGGTGCAGACGAACGGCGCCCGTGGAGCACGCAACCGAAACGTCGCGCAACACTCCTGGAGCACACCCTGGTCGAACGACGCATTGTGTGCTGCAATAAACTCTACGTCGTCGATCCAGGCAAGCATCGTCGGCCAAAGATCACTGAAGCTTGGGGCGCCTCGTACATCCTCCCAGCGAATGCCGTGGATATCGCTGAATACGAACTGCGAAGAGGGTGGGCGGACCAGGAACGACCGCACACGTTCAATCCGGCCTCCTCCCAAAAAGATTAAGGGCTGGAGCGTTGCCCACTTGGCAAGGAAGATTTGTATTTGCGCGAACGCGGAATGTTGCAAATGCGTAAGTGCGCAAATGTATATGTGCGCAAATGTATATGTGCGTAACTGCAGATAGAGCGTCAGCGGGTCCAATCAATTTCGGGGTTAGGCTGATATCGAGGGCGCGGCCGCTGGAGTAACGGTACGAGCTCCGGGAACCAGTCTGGAGTTTGGCACTGCCGGCGGGTGTAAGGGCTCTTCTGAGGCAGCAGTTTGCTCCATTCCCGAGTTAGGCGTTTGTGCTCGCGAAGCAAAGCCGGAATGTCTTGGATGCGCTCAGTCGCAGGGTCGGCAAAAGCTCTGATGGCCTGTTTTCGAGCCGTAGGCCATGCTTCAGTAAAGAGCTTGTCAGAATGAGTTGCGAGACTGGGATTGCGATGAAAGAGAAGCTCGATCTTATCGCGCGCGTTGCTGACAGTCCGAAGCCAGCCGCGGACGGGTGCAATCTCTGATGAGTGGCGGTATTGAAGTTTCAAAAAGTGCTGTAGGATGGTCGAGTAGTGATTGCTGAGCGCGCTTTGTTCTTGTCTGACCAAGGCCTCAATTTCTGCAGTTACGTTGTGCCAATCAATAGCATCAAAAGCACGACGGCTTAAAGCGTCGGCCTGCTGGCAAAGCCAGCCGTAATAATCGCGATCGTAGAGGGTGTTTGTATCGAGAGGCGGGGGAGCAGAAGTGCTGGTAGGAGCAGCCATTGTCCTTCTCCGAAGTTTTTGGAAGCTGGTTCTATGCTTATGACTCGGTTTAATCGTGAAGTCAAGGGGGAGTTCCTCCCGCTCAGGTTTCCCCCGCAGGCGCGGGGATGGACCTCACCACTGAAGGTCGTGTCTCTCAGAGCCCGGGGGCCTCGCCGCTTGTGGGGCAGGCGGGTCTTTGCCGAAGTGGCAAAGAGGATGTTTATTTGCGCAACTGCAGGGAGAACGTCAGCGGGTCCAATCGAGGGTATCGGAGCGGCTGCGGCTTTGGGGGCGCTGGGTCAAGGCGCGAGACTCGGGCAACCAGAAGGGATCCTCAGCCTGACGGCGTGAAAAAGGGTTGTCGTCAGGCAGGATTCGATTCCACTCCCGCGTCAGTCGCTTTGTCTCTTGGAGAAAGGTCCTCTGATTTCGAATGCCGGCCGTAGGCTGAGAGATAAAGGCATTGATAGCTTGTCCCCGGCCGCGCTTCCAAGCCTCATTGAACAACTGTTCCTGCTTGGCGGCCAGGCCAGGGGAATCGTCCAGAAGGTATGTAATTTGCCGGCGGGCGTCGTCTATAGAAATTCTCCAACCAGCCACGGCTCCATCATCCTGAGCAGTACGGTACTGCAGCTTCAGAAAGTGCTCAATGATCCTGGCATATTGACTTTTAAGACTGCTTTCGTCACCTCTGACCAAAGCCTCGATCTCCTCTGTAACATTGTGCCAATCGATGGCATTGAAGTCCCGCCGCCTCAGGGCGTCGGCCTGTTGGCTGGCCCAGGTATAGCGATCGCGATCGTAAAGGCTCGCCGGTTGCTGGGTTTGCTGTATGGCGGGAGTTCCTGCAGCGGTTGTCATGGATCTTTCTCCGATTGAACGAAGCAACAGGCATCAATGGTTATCCCTCCATTTAGCGCTGGAGTCAAGGCCCGCGGAGACATTGGTCTCAAAGAGCTTGTTTGGTGGTGAAAAAAGCGGCGGAGCCAGGCCCCGCCGCCTTGAGTTCCCCACGCAGGCGCGGGGATGGACCGTGGAGAGACCGTTCCCGAAAACGGGCGCCTGGTTAGTCGCCTTCGGCGAGCCATACCCCTAACAGGATGCCTGCCATCAGCGTGGCCGCTCGACCGGGTGTCGAGACCAGACCGGTAACAGCTTTCAGACCAAGCCCTATAGCTGCCACCACTACCAGCGTCACCGCCGTCGCTGCCAGCCACTCCCAAAAGAAACAGCAGCCTGCCAGGACGGCAATCCATAGACAGAAGGATTTCATGCCCCAAGGGTATCATGCCTGATCCAAGAGCCTCTATTGTTATTGCCGCCGTCGACAGGGCGACGGCTCCGATACGCCGAGTGACCAGCCGCATCATCAAGACTCAGGCGGCGCTGGGCAGGCTGAAGCGGCAGGCTGGTGGGGTTGCGGCGTTTCAGCCGACCACATCGACCAAGTCAGGGCCTCTCGAATGCGGAATGCCGCAAATGGGTAAGCGCATAGATGAGCCTGTGCGTAACGGCAGGGAAAACGTCAGCGGGCCAATTCGGGGCGCAAGGCAGCGTGATGATGGGTGGCCGGCCGGTCAGGCACGCGAACCGGCTGAGGGATCCAGTCGAGGTCTTGTGCCTGGAGAAGAGTGTAGGGGTTGCGGGAGGGAAGAATCTGAGCCCATTGGCGTCTGAGGTGCTTTCCTTCGCGCCAGCGAAATTTCACCACGTCTTATCCGTCCATCCATGCAGCTTCACCCTCCCACCCTAGAAAGATGCCGCAAGGCGTTGAGCGCGGCCATGGACCGGGATACAATTCAGTCGATCGGCGCGTAGTTGGCGGCCGAATGCCGCAAGGCGTCGAGCACCGGGTCCATGGAAAACGGCAGGACCATGGAACACCTCGTTGACTGTCCCTTGCTGAAGTCTGTTGCCCAGGAGGTGAATCGGTCATCGCTCATCATTCCTGTCAGACGCCCGTCGGGACGGTCGGAACGATGACTCGGAGAAGTTTTCCCATAGGCAGTCGCGAGCGGCCCCTCCAGGTGGCCATCGTGGGCTCCGGTCCTTCGGGGTTCTACACTGCCGGCGCCCTCTTGAAGCAGAAGGACCTCCACCTGAAGGTGGACATGTTCGAGCGCATGGCCATGCCCTACGGGCTGGTGCGCTACGGCGTGGCTCCGGACCACCAGAAAACCAAGCAGGTGATCCGCGTCTACGAAGCCACGGCCGGGGACCCGCGCTTCCGATTCTTCGGCAACGTCCAGGTGGGCCGCGACCTGCAGGTGAAGGAGCTGCAAGAGCACTACGATCAGATCGTCTATGCCGTCGGCTGCGAGTCGGACCGGCGCCTGGGCATTCCGGGAGAGGATCTGCCGGGCAGCCATACGGCCACGGCGTTCGTGGCCTGGTACAACGGTCATCCCGATTATCGAGACCACCGGTTCGATCTGACCGGGCGGCGAGTGGCGGTGGTGGGCGTGGGCAACGTGGCCATGGACGTCACTCGAATCCTGGTGCAGGACCCGGAAGGCCTGGCCTCGACCGATATCGCCGAGCACGCCTTGCAAGCCCTTCGCAAGAGCTCGGTTGAAGAAGTGGTGGTGTTGGGGCGCCGCGGACCGGTCCAGGCCAAGTTCACTCCCAAGGAGATCCGTGAGATCGGCGAGTTGCCGGGTGTGGATCTGACGGTCCGGCCCCAGGACCTGGAATTGGATGCGTCTGCCCGGTCCCAACTGGAGAAGGGAGGGGCTGCCCGCCGGAATTTCGAGTACCTGAAGGGGCAGGCCCGCCAGGGGGCCGGTCGTGAACGCCGCCGGGTCCGGCTGCGCTTTTTCACCTCACCGGTTGAAATCCAGGCCAGGCAGGGGCGGGTCGGTTCCGTCCGCATGGAGCGGAATCGCCTGACCTGGGATGAACAGGGACAATCCCGTTGCCTGGGCGCCGGAGTGTTCGAGAGCCTGGAGGTCGGCCTGGTCTTCCGGTCGGTGGGGTATCGGGGAATTCCGATTGCGGGCGTCCCTTTCGATGAACGCAGGGGCCTGATCCCCAACGCGGCGGGGCGGGTCCTTCGCCCCCCCGGCGATGAAGCCGGGACCTCCGAATACGCGGTGGGCTGGATCAAGCGCGGGCCTTCCGGTCTCATTGGAGCCAACAGGCGGGACTCGGCCGAAACGGTCAGCGGGATGATGGAAGACCTTCAGGGCCGGGCGGCCAGGCCCCTTCCGGAGGGATTTCACGGGGTCCTGGAACGTCGGCTGATGGAGCGGGGAATCCGGCCCGTTCACTTTCGGGACTGGCGACTCATCGACGCCGAGGAGCAGGAGCGAGGCCGAAAACGGGGCAAGGCGAGGGAAAAGATCACCGACCCGGAAGAAGTGGTCTCGCTGTTGAAAGAGAGGCAACGACGTGAAGGGACATGAATGGTCCTTGATCCATACGATGGCGGCGGTCCATTGAAGCCCGCCACAGAGGGACCAATGAAAAGGTGGCGGTTCCGTGCCACTCTTCTGACAGTCGCGGCAGTCGGGGCGTTGTGCGGGAACGCGGCCCGCGCGGACGACTTCTACCTGCGGGCCGGCGTCGGCTTCGATGGGTCGGAGGATACGCGGTTCAAGGACAAGTCCTGTTCGAGCACCTCTCCGGCGGCGTTGTACGGCTGTGGGACAGGCAACGACGGCGCGCCCCTGAGCGCGGCGGGCGATTTCGGCAGAATGGCCGGCTACGAACTCGGGATTGGCCGCGCCGTGGCGCCGGCCTTGCGTCTGGAAGCCGTCTTGCAACACCGCCCCGGCTTTTCCTTCGAGGGCCGCGCCAACTTCGTCCAGACCTCGGCCAGGCAGTCGGTCTCGGCAGATGTGTCTTCCCTGTCCGGCATGATGGCCGCCTACGTGGATCTCTCGCGGGCGGGCCTGGGAAGGCTCGGCCCCTTCAGTCCGTTTGTCGGGGGCGGCGCCGGCGTTTCCCGTATCGAAATCGGCGAAACCCGCATGGAGTTTCCAAAAACGGCAACCATCGTTCCGGGTGGGCGGAGGATCGGTTTCGCCCGCATGCTGGCGGCAGGCGTCGGGATAACGCTTACCGAGTCGGTGATCGTCGATGTCGCCTATCGCTACACGAATTTCGGAGCCGCCGAGACCGGCAGCGCCACGGGACGAATCGTCTGGCATGACGGGAACCGCCAACCTCTGGAACTCGGCCTCGCCGAGACCCGGGCAAAGCTGTCGGGGCAAGGGGTCTGGGTTTCCCTGCGGTATGGGTTCTGAACTTATCTTTCCCCGCTCCTTATCGCCTTCTCGCGGGCCAACCCCGAGCGGTAATTCCCCCTGTAGACCATGACGAAGCCCTTGGGGCCGACCAGCTCCTCTTCCGGCTCCAGGATCCGATCCAGGTCGTAGCGGAACGAGACTTCCACCCGCCGGTCTCGGGCGGTCTCCACCGGTATGGCGAGTGTCCCCGCCTCGGGAGGGCGGCTGGCCACGGTCATTCCCATGACGCGGTTCCAGAAGGCTACCCGGGCGAATCCGGGAGAGGCGGTGGTCACGGTCCGGGCGAAGTCGAGGCCGAGCAGGGGGGCGGGGGCCTCTCCATGGACCGGCTGATCCAGGTGAAAGCACTGGAGGCCATGGCGGGGGGCCTGGGGGTCGGTCAGGGAAGCATCCATGCGGAAGAACTGGTTGGTGATGCGGGTGATGCGGAGGGGGCGTTCCAGGTCGGGGTTGCGGTAGACGGCCCAGATCGTGGCGATGTCCGGGTAGGCCTGGTAGAGCTCGACCACCAGGGTCTTTTCGATCAGGACGTTCTCTTCGGTTTCTCCGAGGCCGGTGATCTTGAGGCGCTTCCCGGGGCCGAAGCGGCCTCGCACCTCGGAGAGGCCGATGTTGCGGTAGTCGACGTAGAAATCCAGGACTTCCTGTCCCTCGACCGCAATGAAGTGGCTGGGCTTGGCCAGGGTGGGATCGGGCGGGTTGTGGCTGAGGGCCAGCAGTCTGCCCTCCTGCCGGAAGAAGACGCTGCAGTAGAGCTCCCGATCGAAGCGGATCTGAATGGAGGAGTGGCGGAACCACACTTCCCCCTCGGCCACGGCGGTATAGCGGATTTCTTCCGAGGTTGCCGCCTGTCGCTGGCCGCCGCCGCACCCCAGGGCGAGAGTCCAGAGGAGAAGTCCGCTCAGCAGCGCCGCCGGGCTGCGGGGTCGCATGGCCATTCCGGCTCGGCCAAGCCGTCCCGCAGCCGCTGGTCTGGCGTCACCCCAACCGATTCGATTTGCGGGATGGTCAGGCATCTTGGCTTCTCCTGGCGCCAAGGGGAACCGGCGTTTCAGGCGACCGTCAGAAGATAGTCCAGGCAGAGCTGGGACCAGGTCTCCAGTTGCGGCCGCCGCCGGGCCAGTTGCTTCAGGGTCAGGAAGCGAAGCTCGGTGATGGAGCCCTCCCCCTTGCTGACTTCCCGGTGGTCCAGACGGCAGCGGTGCACGATCCCCAGGTGGACCCGCCCCACCGGCGTGGAATCGTCATTGAGAAGCCCCAGCGGCTCGGTGGGGAAAACACCCTCCAGGGAGATTTCTTCCGAAAGTTCCCGCTGCAGCGCCGCCTCGTAGAACTCCCGGCCGCGATGGAACAGGCTCTCGTCTCTGGGATTGATGTGGCCGCCGATGCCGATCGAGCCCCTGTGGACCAGGCGTTTTTCTCCCGAGGCTTTCCCCCGCACGTAGTGCAGCCAGCGGTCTTCCTTCTGGATCAGCACGTAGGGAATCAGTTGCTTGAACTCGGGGTCCTGCTCGGCCTGGGACCTGGGCCGGAAACGGGAATTGCGGGGGTCCAGCAGCACCTCCAGCCGAGCCTCCGCCTCCGGTTGGAAACCCTGCCCGATCTCCAGGGTCTCCAGCAGTCGTCTGGGGACCCCCAGCACCATTTCGTCCTTCATGACTCTCCCCGGCCGGAAACCCAGGCTTGAGGTTAGGGAGGATGCCGGGGAAATGCAACCCGGAATTTCGCCCGCCCCGGGGTGTTCAGGACATTTCAGGCAAGCACCACCCCCGCCCTCCCACGTGGAAAAGACGAACCACGAACGCACACGAATGGACACGAATACCGATGGACCTGCTTGGCTGCGATGACGTCACGGGATGAAGGCCGGGAGCGCGGGCGTCCCGCCCGCACAACACTGGCACAGCCTCGCCCGTCTCCTCGACCCGGCTCGACCGGCAGCGGCGCCACGATTCCGCTCAGCCGAGCCCATGGGGTTCTCGCCGGCAGTGTGACCGGCTGCCGCATCACGGGGAAACGGAGCGGCCACCCAACCCAGAGGATGCGGGCGAGACGCCCGCGCTCCCGGAGGGGCCCCTCCTCCCATCCTTCCTGCTCCGCGAGGAGGGACGGCCCCTGCCGATGCGGCAGAGCCGTTCCGCTTGGTGTGTCTTCAGTGAAACGCCCGATCGTCAATCAAGACGAACCACGAAGGAACACGAATGGACATGAATACGGATGGACCTGCTGGCTGCGACGCCGTCACGGGATAAAGGCCGGGAGCGCGGGCGTCCCGCCCGCACAACACTGGCACGGCTTCACGCTTCTCTCCCACCCGGCTCGACCGGCAAGGGCGCCGCGATTCCGCTTCAGCCGAGCCCATGGGGTTCCCGGCGGCAGGGTGGCCGGGCGCCGCATCACGGGGAAACGGAGCGGCCACCCAACCCAGAGGATGCGGGCGAGACGCCCGCGCTCCCGGAGGGGGGCCTCCTCCCATCCTTCCTGCTCCGCGAGGAGGCACAGCCCCTGCCGATGCGGCAGAGCCGTTCCGCTTGGTGTGTCTTCAGTGAAACGCCCGATCGTCAATAAAGACGAACCACGAAGGAACACGAATGGACATGAATACGGATGGACCTGCTGGCTGCGACGCCGTCACGGGATAAAGGCCGGGAGCGCGGGCGTCCCGCCCGCACAACAGTGGCACAGCTTCACCCCTCTCCTCGACCCGGCTCGACCGGCAACGGCGCCAGGATTCTGCTTGGGCCGGGCCCATGCGGTTCCCGGCGGCAGGGTGGCCGGGCGCCGCATCACGGGAAACGGAGCGGCCACCCAACGCAGAGGATGCGGGCGGGACGCCCGCGCTCCCGGAGGGGGGGCTCCTCCCATCCTTCCCGCTCCGCGAGGAGGGACGGCCCCTGCCGATGCGGCAGAGCCGTTCCGCTTGGTGTGTCTTCAGTGAAACGCCCGATCGTCAATCAAGACGAACCACGAAGGAACACGAATGGACATGAATACGGATGGACCTGCTGGCTGCGACGCCGTCACGGGATAAAGGCCGGGAGCGCGGGCGTCTCGCCCGCACAACGCTGGCACGACTTCACCCCTCTCTCCCACCCGGCTCGATCGGCAAGGGCGCCAGGATTCCGCTTCGGCCGAGCCCAGGCTGTTCCCGCCGACAGGGTGGCCGTGTGCCATATCGCAGGGAAACTGAGCGGTACGCAACGCAGAGGATGCGGGCGAGACGCCCGCGCTCCCGGAGGGGGGCCTCCTCCCATCCTTCCTGCTCCGCGAGGAGGCACAGTCCCTGCCGATGCGGCAGAGCCGTTCCGCTTGGTGTGTCTTCAGTGAAACGCCCGATCGTCAATAAAGACGAACCACGAAGGAACACGAATGGACATGAATACGGATGGACCTGCTGGCTGCGACGCCGTCACGGGATAAAGGCCGGGAGCGCGGGCGTCCCGCCCGCGAGCGCCAGGCTAACTGGTGAAGCGTAGCCGGTGAAAGTCCGGCGGGAAGGAAAGGTTAACCACCACTTCCGCCCCGAGTCATGGGCCTACAACCGCGAGGGTGTGGGTCAAGCGTTGACAGGGGTGCGTGTGGGCAGGGCTATTGAGCACCGAAAACACGCTCATCCGGGGTGCCGAGGCCATGCGGGCAGCCGAAGGCAAGATCCGCTCCACCGCCAAGGTGAGGGGGAGAGGAGCCCCGCGGTGTCTTAGAACCCAGGCACGCACGTAAGCGCTTCACCGGGACCTGGGAGGTCTTCATGCTGTTCCGTCAGTCGTGGCGGGACCGCAAAGGGAAGGAGAGATCCGAGACCGGAGATGCACGGCATGAAGAAGTCAGATGAGGCCATAGTAGTGGAGAAGCCGGCGAACAAAGGGGAGAGATTCCCGGCGGAGTCGGTGGAGCGAAGGGCCTTACCCGAAGGGAAGCCGGAAAGCCAAAGCACGCGCCGGACGCAGAGACGGGGGAGCGTGTCCCAGGCGGCGGACCGGATACGGGAGTTCATCGAACGGGAACCGAAGAGTCGGTTGACGGCGCTGCTGCACCACATCACGGTGGAGGCGTTGAGGAAAGCCTACGGGGAGTTGAAGAGGTGGGCGGCCCCCGGCGTGGACGGCATGACGTGGAAAGAGTACGCGGTTGGGTTGGAAGATCGATTGGTCGACCTGCATGACCGGGTACAGCGGGGAGCGTACCGGGCGACGCCATCGCGGCGGGTGAAGATACCCAAGGCGGATGGCGGGACACGACCGCTTGGCGTGGCGGCGCTGGAGGACAAGATCGTCCAGAAGGCCGTGGCGGACAACCTGCTGACGCCGATATATGAGGCGGAGTTCCTGGGGTTCAGTTACGGGTTTCGACCTGGCCGAGGGGGGCACGATGCGCTGGACGCCCTGGCGGTCGGGATCGGGCGGCGGAAGATCAGGTGGATCATCGACGCGGACATACGCGGATTCTTCGACAACGTGTCGCGGGACTGGATGCTGCGGTTTCTGAGGCACCGCATCGGGGATGAGCGGGTGATACGGTTGATTGCCAAGTGGTTGAACGCCGGCGTCATGGAGGATGGAGAGTGGAGGGACGACCTGAAGGGGACGCCGCAAGGGGCGGTGATATCGCCGATCCTGGCGAACGTCTACCTGCATTACGGTTTGGACCTCTGGTTCCAGAGGCAATGGCGGACCCGCGAGGCCGAAGGCGAGACCCTGATGGTGCGGTACGCCGACGACTTCGTGGTGGGATTTCAGTACCGGCGGGATGCGGAGCGATTCCTCAACGACCTGAAGGAGCGAATCGGACGGTTCGAGTTGGAGATGCACCCGGAGAAGACCCGACTCATCGAGTTCGGACGGTATGCGGCAGAGAACCGACGAAGGAGGGGGGAGGGGAGACCGGAAACGTTCGACTTCCTGGGCTTCACGCACTATTGCAGGAAGGACCGGAAGGGACGCTACGGGCTGGGGCGCAAACCGATAGCGAAACGGATGAGGCGCACCCTGAAGCGAGTGAAGGAGGAGCTGAGCAGGCGGATGCATGAAGGCATCGGGAAGACCGGCAAATGGCTGGGGCGAGTGTTGAACGGATGGCTGAACTACTTTGCTGTCCCGACCAGCCTGCGCTATCTGAGACGCTTTGCGAGCCACGTCCTGAGATTGTGGATGCGAGCAATCAATCGACGATCCCAGAAGGGCGGATATAGCTGGGAGGCGATGAACCGACTGGCGGCGACCTACTGGCCGAGACTGGGAATCCGGCATCCATGGCCGGACCGACGAATGCTCGTCAACACCTGAGGGAGGAGCCGGATGCGCTAGCTGCGCACGTCCGGATCTGTGCGGGGGGTCCCCAGCAATGCGGATTCCTACCGCGATACAACGCTGGCACAACCTCACCCCTCTCTCCCACCCGGCTCGACCGGCAACGGCGCCAGGATTCCGCTTCAGCCGGGCCCATGGGATTCCCGCCGACAGGGTGGCCGTGTGCCGCATCACGGGGAAACGGAGCGGCCACCCAACGCAGTGCATGCGGGCGAGACGCCCGCGCTCCCGGAGGGGGGCCTCCTCCATCCTTATTTGCTCGGCGAGGAGGCGCTGCCCCTGCCGATGAGGCGGAGCCGTTCCGCTTCGTGTGTCTTCAGTGAAACACCCATTCGTCAATCAAGACGAACCACGAATCAACGCAAAGACCGATGGACCTGCTTGGCTGCGGCGACGTCACGGGGGGCGCCTCTCCCGTGGGTCTTCGTGGATTACTCTTTTTCCGTTTTTTTTCAAATAGTGCTGAACGCATCGATCCAATCACTATCCACTGACCACTATTCACTCTCCACTCAGCCGCGCCCCCACCCCAAACGACGGGGCGGGGGCGCAGCTATGCTATATTGCCGGGTGGAGGCGAAAAGGGTCTGGTGACTCTCCTGGTCTTCAAAACCTGTGCGTCGCGACGATGTCGGGACGGGTGGGTTCGATTCCCACACGCCTCCGCCAGCCCCCACTGAAGCTCCCGCCATGCAACCCCGCATCTCTCACCAGGTCGCTGAGCCATCGGCAGAATTCGGGCAGGCATTGGAAGCGCTCATGGAAGCCGAGCGGTCCCGCCCCTGGGCCCGGACTCCGGCGCCGGAGCTGGCCGGCAAGCTGTTCCAGGTGGCGGAGGCCTTCTACACCCGGGGAGACGCCCTGGCCTCGGAGACCGCCGAACGCATGGGGGCGCCTCCGGCCTCGGTCTGGTTCGAGTCCATTTTCCCGGCGGTGTGGGGCCTGCTGTCCACCGCCTCCTATCTGAAGCCCCTGCAAGGCTCGCTGGGCGAGGTCGCTGCCTCGGAGCCGGAAGCCACCGAGGACTTCGCCGGATCGGCGGCGTTGCGGCTGCTTCCCGCCAACCCCTTCCAACGCCTGCTCTTGCCCGGCTTTTCGGGGCATGTCCTGCTGCGCCCGTCCCCGAGCCTGCCGGCAACGCAGCCCTCCACCGAGGGACTGGCCCTCTGCCTGCTGCCCTTCAACCTGGCCGGCATCGGCGCCCTGGACATCCTGCACCTGCTTTGCCACGGTCCCAGCAGGGTCGTGGCCAAGGTCTCCGAGAAGGCTTCCTTTCTCAAGGACCACCTGGAGACGACGTTCGCCCCCCTGGTGTCCTGTGGGGCCGTGTCCTTCGTAGAGGGCGGACCCGACACCGGTGCGCGGCTGGCGGCGCGTCCCGAGTTCGACCGGATCCACCTGACGGGCAGTGCGGGCACGGCCGCCGCGGTGCAGGCCGTCGCCGGGCAGGACAAGGTCACCTGCGAGCTGGGTGGGGTGACCCCGGCCATCGTCCTTCCCGAGGTGGGACAGGACAGCCGCCTGTTGCGCCAGGTGGCGCGGCAGGTGGTTTTCGGCGCCTTGGCCAACAACGGGCAGCACTGCGTCAGCTTTCAGGTGGTCCTGGTCCCGGATTCCCTGCGGGGGAAGCTGGGTTGGGCGGTGGCCAGGGAGATGGCGCTGTTTTACCGGCGGGGTGGCCCGGTCAGTCCCGACCGGCTGCTGGTCGACGAGGCGGCGTCCTCCCGGCTGGCGGCCATGGTCGAGGACGCCCGCCGTCTGGGCGCCATCGCGCTTTCTTTCGGGGAGAGGGCCAGGGGGCGTCGCTTCCCGGTCACGTTCCTGAGCGGGATCACCGAAGAGATGCGATTCTTTCGCGAGGAGGCCTTCGGTCCGGTGGTGGGCCTGGCGAGCCTGCCCGACAGCGACTTCAGCCGGTCGGCGCTTTCTCGGGCCAATCAGCCCGCTCTGGCCGGCGACCTGGGCGCCTCGCTGTTTACCCCGTATCCGAACTCGGAGCCCGTGCGGCGACTGGCTCGCGGCCTCAAGCACGGGGTGGTGGCCATCAACAGCTATCCCGGGGTGGCCTACGCCACCACTCTGCCCTGGGGCCCCGGTCCCGGAGAGGCCAGCGGCCGGGGGTGGGTGCACAATTTCCGCTTTCTGGACGAATCCCGCATAGAGAAAGTGGTGCTGGCGGCGCCGCTGGGCAGGAAAGGGCTGGGGCCGCTGGCCTGGGAGGATCCCTGGCTCCACAACGTGGCGGGGCACAGTCCGTTACGGCTGGCCAAGGCCCTGGTGCGGTCGGCCCTGGCCTGCTTCCGGAAGCAGCCCTGCCGGCTGCTGGCCTCGCAGTGGGACCTGGTTCCGGCGCTGATCGGACGCGAGCTCGCCGCCCGCCGCCAGGACCGTTTGCTATTCACTGACCACTGACAACTAATCACTATCCACTGACGTCTCGCCGGCATGGCCGCAAGGGTGCTTCCGAAGATTCTTCTCCACCGGTTCGGCGATGATACGGTGCACCCGTTCCATCAGGGCTGGGATGTCCTGCGGGCGCAGCCCCTTGGTCCGGATGGCGTCGTGCAGGTGCACGGTGATTCGGGAAGGGTAGAGCATGAGGCTTCCCTTGCGGCAGAACTGGAACGATCCGCAAATGCTCATGGGAACGATGGGTGCGCCCAGCCGCTGGGCGATGACGAAGGCGCCCTTCTGGAAGGGTCCCACCCGGCCGTTGAGGGTCCGCGACCCCTCGGCGAATATGACCACGCTGATTCCATCCTGGAGGTGGGAGCGAACCCGCTTCAACAGGGTCTTGAACCGGGAGGGCCCCCCACCCCTGCTGACCGGAATGTTGCCGAAACGGCTCATCATCCATCCGTAGACCGGGATCTTGAAGTGGGACTCCAGCTCCAGTCCTCGAACGAACTGGGGGATGCCGCAATAGACCACGAAGGCGTCGAAGATGTTCACGTGGTTACAGATGAAGATGCTGGTCTGATCGGGGTCGAAACCCGGGGCCCATCGCCTGGCGAAACGGACACCTGCCAGTCGAACGATATTGCGGCACAAGACCCTCTGGGGCCAATCGTTCCAGCGCGGGTCGACGAAGATGCCCAGCAAGACCAGGAAGGTGCAGACGGTGAAGAAGTGAAGGCAACTGACCGCCCAGATCAGGCCGCAGCGCAGGGTGAGATAGAGTCGGCGCATGGAAGGTTCCGATTCGATGGACTCGCAGGAACCGGCCTGCCTGGCGGGAATTGGCAAGCCCGGCGGCCGGGGTCGGGGGAGCTTCTCCGACTCACGCCGCCACCCGGAGAGCTCCCGGCAGGACCTGGATGGACTGCGGTTGGCAGACGATCACCTCGCCGTCTATCATGACCGGCGTGGGCCCCTCCAGGTCGAACTCGACCCTCGGGGCCGCGGTTCGCCAGATCAGCGGGTGCGACATGTGGGTTCCGGAGAAAATCCGTGGAAAGGTCTTCACGAACTCCCAGCGTCCGATAGCGCCGACCCGCGTGATCTCGATCAACCCGTCCGCGATATCGGCTTGCGGGGCGATCATGAGCTTTCCTCCGGTGAAGCGGCTGTTGGAGAAGGTCAGGTAGGTGCAGGGCTGGCGTTCGGTCTCTCCCCCCTCCTCCAACCGGAAGGGGAAGGTGGGATGGCGCAGCCCCATCCAGCACCTCAGGATGGCCATCAGGTAGCCCAGCTCTCCCCAGCCCTTGTAGCGGCGGTTGGTGAGGTCGCCGGCATCCGCCGTGAAGCCGATGCTGAGCAGGTTGATGTAGTGCACCGCGCCTGCCTCGTGGGTCAGGCGCATCACGTCGCAGGGGCGTGAACGCCGGGCCGCCAGCGCTTCCATGGCATGATCCAGTCCGCGATCGCTGAAGTCCCTCAAGAAGGAATTCCCCGTCCCCAGGGGCAGAAATCCCAGGGTCGCCGGCTCTGATTCATCCTCCCGTGGAAAGAGGCCGTTGACCACCTCGAAGCCGGTTCCGTCTCCCCCCACGGCCAGAAAGCGGCGGTAGCCACTCCGATAGGCTTCGCGGCAGAGACTGGTGGCCTGTTGGGCGCGTTGGGTTTCCACCGAGTCGACCGGCACGCCTTGCGACCGCAGCCGCTCCAGGGCCGCCGGAGCCTGCCGCCCGCAACGCCCTCCGCCGGCAGCCGGATTGACGATGGCGAAGTAGGGTTTCATCAGAGAGGACGGACCTCTTCCGGGTCCATGCGGGCCGCAATGGCGTCGGCCAGCACCTGGCGCTTGATCTTGAGCGAGGCCGTCCGCGGAAAGTCTTCCGGCCAGGTCAGGGTGCCCGAGAGGCGCTTGAAGTCGGGCAGCCTCCGGTTGCGGCGGCGCAGCTCCTCCAATACTTCGGAGGGCGGGGAGGCGCCCGTCTCCAGGTGGAACACCATGATCAGCTTTTCCCCGGCGAGGGAACGCCGCTTCCAGACGAAGTTGGCGGCGAAGATGCAAAGCTCCTTGACGTCGAGGCCGCTGAAGGCGTTCTCGATGTCCTCGGGGTAGATGTTCTTGCCTCCCTCGGTGACCACCATGTTCTTGAGGCGGCCCACCAACTGGAGGTGGCCTCCGGCTTCCAGGCGGCCCAGGTCTCCGGTCAGAAGCCAGCCGTCCTTGAAGGTCTCGGCCGTCAGCTCCGGCTCGTCCAGGTAGCCCCGCATCAGCGTCTCGCTCCTGACGGCGATCTCGCCCACGCCGTCGGCGTCGGGGTCGAGCACCCGAATCTCCACTCCCGGCAGAGGCTTGCCCACCGTGTCGGGGCGAAAGGGATCGAGATCGTTTACGGTGACCGCCGTCCCGGCTTCGGTGAGGCCGTAGCCGTTGGCGACCGGCAGGCCCAGGTCATAGAAGAACTGCAGGGTGTCGGGGTCGGCAAAAGCCCCGCCGGTGATGAAGGCGACCAGCTCCCCACCCAGGGCCTGGTGGATCTGGGGCAGCAGCCGCCGGCTCAGGGCGGGTCTGGGCTTGCCGGCTGTCAGCAGGTGGTTGATCCCGATGAGGCGGTTCAGCACCCAGCGCCGAAAGGGCGGAAGCTCGGCGAATTTGGCCTTCATGCCGGTTTCCATGGCCTTCAGCACCATGGGCACCACGCTGACGTAGTTGATGCGGTAGCGGGGGAAGGCAGCCTTGAGGAATTCGGGCCGGAGCGTCCTCAGATGGATGACGGTGGCCCCGCAGATGAAGGGCCCGATGAAGCCCACCATGAAGTCGATGGCATGGTTGGTGGGCAGGATGCTGAGATAGCGCAGCCCCGGCCAGAAGGGATACCAGGTCATGAGCGACTGGCACTGCTTCAGGTAGTTGTCATGGGTCAGCATGCATCCCTTGGGCCTTCCGCCGGTTCCGGAGGAGTAGACGATGCAGGCCAGGTCCGACCGGTCGCGGGCAACGAACTCCGGCGCGAGGTCGGGGTCGGAGGGACAGTCTTCCCAGCGCTGAGCGCCCGAGAGTTCCGCCTCCGGGGGGGCTTCGGTGACCAGGACGGTTTCGGGCCTGAAGTCCTCCGGCTTGATCTCCTGGGCCAGGGCCCGCCAGATCGGGTACTCGACGATCATCGCCTTGGCCTTGGCGTGAGCCAGCAGGGCGAGATGTTCCGCAGGGTCCAGCTTGTAGTCCAGGGGCACCAGCACGCCGCCGCCGTGGAAGACCGCATAGGCGGCGATGAGCCACTTGGACTGATTGGACATCAGGATGGCGGCCCGGTCGCCGGAACCGAGCCCGGCGGCCTGCAGGGCGGCGGCGATGGGAAGGGCGGCCTCGGAGAAGTCCCGGTAGGACAGGCGGCAGTTCTCCCGGTCGCGGTCGGCTTCGATCAGCGCCAGGTGGTCCGCCCACTTGGAGGTGGAGGCGCGCAGAGCCTCACCCAGGGAACGATAGGGAGTCAGGTCGGGGGCGGCTATCTTCATCAGAGTCGTGAATCGATCCGCTCGGCCAGGGTTCGAAAGTCGGTCACCCCCTGAAGCTCGTAGTCGGGAAGCTCGATGCTAAAGTGATTTTCCAGTTGGGTCAACAGGTCCAGGGCCTGCAGACTGTTGATTCCCAGCTTTTCGAAGAAGTCGTCGTCTCCGCCAAGCTGGCCGAGGGGAATTTGAAACCGCTCGGAGGCCAACTGGAGGATCCGGTTGAGGGTTTCTTCTTGCGCGGGCATGAAAGGGTCTCCTTGGCTCAAGGCAGGTAGGGTTGAACCTGGCTGCTCTCCACGAACTTGAGAAGGGCCGCCTCCACCTCGGGGCGATCGAAGAGAGCGCAGAAGGTCTCGATTTCCCGTTCGAGCTCCAGGCGGGGGATCGGCTTGATGAAGCGCTTGGCCTCGCGAGCCGCGCGCGAGTCGAACTTGGTTGCCTGGGTGGCGATCCCGCGGGCTGCCCTCAAGGCATGACCGGGCGCCACCAGTTGGCTGACCAGCCCGGACGCGGCCGCCTTGGCGGCGTTGATGCTCCTGCCTGTCAGCAGCAGGTCGCGGACCAGGGCGTTGCCCAGGTCCCGCTTGAGTCGAGGAATTCCGCCGAACCCGGGGATCAGCCCCAGCCTCAATTCGGGAAAGCAGAAGCGGGCGGTGCGGTCGGCCACGATCATATCGCAGGTCAGCGCCAGCTCGAACCCTCCCCCGAAGACGACTCCGTGAACTGCCGCCACCGTGGTCAGCGGGGCCTGGTCGATGCGATTGAACACCCGATGGATGCGTTCCAGAAAATCGCGAACCCCGGCGCTTCTCTCCGCCTTGTCGAGCGACTGCAGCCCGAAATGGAGCTCCCTCAGGTCGGCTCCGGCGCTGAACCCGGCCTCCATCGAGCTGTGCACCACCAGGGCCTTGGCCCGGACCGCCTGCTCCTCCAGCGCCTGGACGAATCCCTCCAGTTCCGTCAGCGCCAGCGACCCGATTTCGTTGCAGGGCTCGCGGTGCAGCCGCAGCTCGAAGATCTCATCGGCCAGGCTGTAGGAAAGTGTCTTTCCTTGAAAAGAGCTCATGATGGTTAATGGGCCTGAGGTGAAGTCAGCCGGGTTCGCCGGGCCGCATTCTGCCACGCGGATCATACGAGAGTGAAACGCGCACTCGTCGATAACGACGAACCACGAATGGACACGAATAAACACAAATACATCGGAGGGTTCGTTTTTGTGCCATTTGTGGCCATTCCCGGAAAAGATCCTTCTGCCGATTCTTGCAAACGCTTGATTCCAAATAAATAAGCAGGTTCCCCTTTGCAGTGTCGTGGGTTACGGGAGAGCTGCGAAGCTGCGGTTGGAGTGGGTAGGCCACGGAAACGCCTGCTACAAGCCATCCTTATAGAGCTGCGAAGCAGCGCCAGCATGTAGCCCCACAGGCGGAAGCCTGGGGTCGTATGAACCCTGCACTGCCACAGCCGCGAATGCGGCGAATAGGAAGCACCCTTCCGAAAAGCACTGCCGCCTCTCGAACCTTTTGCAAAGGGCTCTGGTGTTCATTCGTGTCCATTCGTGGTTCGTCGTTTTCCTTTATTGGGCTTCAGACTGGTAAAGGGCGTCGATCTCGTCCCGGAAATGGGCCTCGATGGCGGCTCGGCGCTGCTTTCCGTTGGCGGCAAGCAGGCCGTTTTCGATGCTGAAGGGCTCGGCGGCGATGTGGAACCGGCGGATCTGGCGGTAGTGGGGCAGTTGCCGGTTGACCTCGTCGATGACGCGAGCCGACTCTTCCCGGCTCACCGGTCCGGTCAGCAGGGCCGACAGGTACTTGCGCCCGTTCCCGACCACCATCACCTGGGCAGAGGCCGGCAGGGCTTCCAGCAGGCGCTGCTCGATGGGCTCCGGGCTGACGTTGTGCCCCCCGCTGGTGATGATGAGGTTCTTCATTCTTCCCACGATCTTCCAGTTTCCGGCGGCGTCCACCTCCCCCTGGTCCCCGGTGCGGAACCACCCATCCTGAAGGACTTCCCGGTTGGCCTGGGGGCGATTCCAGTATCCCGGAAAGACGTTGGGCCCCTTAACCAGGATTTCTCCCTCCTCGCTCAGCCGCATGTCGATGCCCGGGATGGCCGGGCCCACCCGGCCCGCCGTCACCCGGTGCACGTCGTCCATGGTGCAGATCGCGGTGGTTTCCGTCAATCCGTAGACCTGCAGGACCGGAATTCCGATCATCTGAAAGAACTGCTGGGTTTCCTCCGCCAGGGGGGCGGACCCGCAGATGAGGGCCCGCAGGCCGGACCCGATGCGGTCCCGGATCTTGGGGAAAACCAGGTGTCCCGCCAGGGCCAGCCAGAGCCCGTCCAGCAGCCGGATTCGATGCTCCTGTGCCCGCAACCAGGCCGATCGACCCCGGCTGAAGAGCAGCCATCCCACCCCGCCGCCGGCCTTTATCTTTTCCTCCACGCCGGTCCGGATCCGTTCCAGCAGGGCGGGGACGTTCAGCATGTATTGGGGGCGGGCCAGCTTCCACTCGTCGGCCAGGCGGTTGAGGTCGGTCGACAACATCAGGTTGTTGTTGCGATGGAGGCAGGTGAGCAGCAGGATCCAGGAGCCCGCGAAGCAGAGGGGCAGGTAGTGGAAGACACGGTCGTCTCCATTCCCGGGGACGCCCTCCATCAGTTCTTCCAGGCGGGCCGTGGTCCGCTCCAGCATGAAGTCGATGTTGTCGCCGTTGAGCATGACTCCCTTGGGCTCGCCCGAGGTGCCCGAGGTGTAGATGATGGTCACCACCTCCAGCCGGCCGGGCGCCTCCCCGCTCCCGATTTGGCCGGCGTCGCCGGCATCGGGTGCGGCTTCTTCCAGAGCCTGCGAGTAATCGAGGACGGGTGGCGGGTCGTTCCAGCAGGAGCGGATGGCTTCGATTTCGGAGGCGCCGGCGCAGCAGAGCAGGGAAACCCCGCAGTCCTTCATCATGGCCGCCAGTTCGTCCGGGGCCTGCCGGGAATAGAGGGGAACGGCCAGGGCGCCCTCGGCCATGATCGCCAGGTTCATGGCGACCCAGCGGCTGCTGTTGGGGCCCAGCAGTCCGCATCGGTCTCCGGGGCGCAGCCCGGCCTTTCTCAGGCGGCGCCGGGCCCGGCCGATCCAATCCAGCAGATCGGCGCCGCTGACCGAGTGGAGGCCATCCTCCCGAACCTCTTGCAGGACCGTTTTTCGAGGGCTTTGGGAAAGATTGGAGAAGATCGTCTGTAGGAAGTTCATTCGTAAGTCTCGATCAACTTGACCAGGTTGGGGCTCAACGGGGGGAGATAGTCTTCCCAGGAGAGATGGCCGCCCCGAACGGGGAACTCGGGATAGCGCTCCAGCAGGTGCTGCTGGAAATAGACCCCCATGCGCGCCATCACCTTCAGGTTCTTCACCACCGTCGCACCCAGGCTGGCCCGCATTGCCTCGGCCTGGTCCAGCAACTTCGGGAGAAGCGTCTCCACCTTGGCTTCCAGGTCGGGATCATCGACCTCCAGCAGAAATTCCGGGTGTCCGCGCTCCCGCATCAGGTTGCGCAGGCGTTCGTCCATGGTGATGCCCGCCGAGGCCACGCCGGCCGGCATGCTGGTGACCACCCCGTGAAATCGGGAAGAAAGGAGCAGGTGGCACTGGCGCAGGATGCTCACCAACTGGTACATGTCGAACCGGTCCGCGATAAAGCAGGGAGCGCCTCCCAGGCCATGGCTGATTTTCTCGCAACTGATCCGGTCCAGCGCCTCCATGCCGATCAATACCGGAAACACCCGGTGATTTCTTTGGAAAGCCTGGACACCGCGGCTCCAGGCATCGAGATAGCGCTGAAAGGCGTCCCGCACCTCGCGGTTGTCGTGATGGAAGTAAATGGAACGGTAGTGGCTGGCCTTGTAGGACCCCGACAGGGTACGGGCGGTGAACTTGGCCAGCGAAGGCCGCACCGGCCACCAGAAGGGGTTGATGGGGCAGAGTCCCAGGATGGGGGTGCGTCCATCCCAACCGGCGGCCTTCAACTGCTCTTCCCCATATTCCGGGCCGTGGGGTTCGAAGGTCCAGGCCGTATCGGTCCCCAACTCGGTGGGCACCCCCAGTCCGCCCAGGATGCCCTGGGATTCCTCGTTGCGGGTGATGATCAGCGAATCGGAACAGTAGCGCCGGCACATGGTCTTCAGGGTGCGGTCCATGGCGCCGGCTTCGGCCCCATATCCCACCGAAAGCCGGTTGTGGGCGGCGGCGATTCCCAGGCAGCCGATCATCATGGCGCTGAGGGCGTTGGCGAACTTGCTCTTGAACATCGAGCCCTCGCAGGCCAGCACCCCGTGATAGCGGCCGACCTCGCGAAAGAGGAATGGCGGAAAGACGTCGGGCAGCTTGACCTGGCGCACCGTGTCGAAATAGCCGCGGGACCACTCCAGGTTGTGCGAAAGCACGCTCAACTCCAGGTTGGAGTCGCCCAGCACGTGGCGAACCTGGCGGATCATCTCCTGGACGCGGACGTCGGCCCCGGTATTGCGGTTTCCGTTGTACCCGGCGAAGAGCAGGCGCAGGGGGGTTCCGGGCGTCCAGGACTCCCCGGAGCCCAGCATCCATCTCAGCTTGGAGAGCTCGATCAGGCTGCTGACCCACAGCTCCAGTCCCAGATCCATCATGGGGCGGCTCCCGTCTCGGGCCATTCCCGGTAGGGATAGGTGAAATGGTTCCTGGTGGCGAACCGGTAGAGAGGATAGCAGTAATCGGTGAAACGTGCGGGGCTCGTCCCCGTTTCCTGCACCACCCGGCTGTTGTCGAAGACCGTGTTCCAATGCAGGTAGGGAAGAAAGACCTGCATGAGGCTGGCCAGGTAGCCGACCGAAGTTCCCCGGCGCCGGGCCAGCCGGTTCACCAGCGAGTTGACGGGGCCGATCAGCGAGGGGGCATAGGCGGGCCGGCGGCGGTTTCGCACGGCGCTCAAGGCGTTGGTGATGTCCTGGCAGGTGGGAGAGCTTCTGCCGGAAGAAAGATGGTAGGTGTCGAAGCCGGGACTCTCTTTCTGGTGCAGGGTCGCCACCGCCTCGGCCACGAAGTCCACGTTGACGATGTCGAGGCGGTCGCCGGCTCGCAGCGGCAGCAGCGGCAACCCCGCCAGGAAGGCGAAGGCCTGGACCATGTCGAACTGGGTGGTTTCCGCCCGCCGGCTGTCTCCCAGCACGATGCTGGGGCGAAAGATGGTGAGGGGAGTTTCCGGCAGGAGCTCCCGGATCAGGTGTTCGCAGAACTTCTTGGTGCGGGCGTAGGGATCGTAGTCGGAGCGGTCCCAGTCGATGGCGTCCTCTTCCCCGACAACTTCGTCCTGGCGGGTTCCCGCCACCGCCACCGTGCTGATGTGGCTGAATCGCTTCAGGCCGTGATCGGCGGAGATGGCCTGGGCCAGCTTGACGACTTCCAGAGTCCCTCGCAGATTGATGTTCAGGCAGGCTCTTTCCGACTTGCGATTGAGCGAGGCGGCCACGTGCAGGATCGAGTCGGCGTTCTTGACCAGCCGGCGGTAGTGGCCGGGACCGAAGCCGAATCCCTCTTCGGTGAGGTCCCCGGTCAGCACCTCGATGCCGGTGTTCAGATGGTGGCGGAAGCGGTCGAAGTCCAGGTGAAGCTGAAAGGCTCGCCAAAGGCGCTGGGCGGCGGCTTCACGGTTGGGGGCCCGCACCAGGAGAATGAGACGCTGGTGGTGTCTTTCCAGCAACTCGGTGGCGATGTGAGCGCCGAGGTAGCCTGTGGATCCCGTGAGGAAGATGCCCATTGGGGTCGTTATCCCTGGCTCGGCCGGGCATGGTAGACGCTGGCGCCCATCGGGTCTCCGGGGGCGCTGGCGGTCGCCGCCGTGGCGGGGGCTGGCTCCAGCTTGAAGTTGCGGGGGAGCAGGCCGGTGTCGGGGCGGCGCCCCTCGATGATGGGATAGGTCCAGCGGCGCAAGGCCGGCACGTGCAGGTTCACCCAGTAGTCGTACCAGTCGATGTTTTCCGGATGGTATCCGAAATCGGCGACTTCATCGCCGGGCAAGGCCGCCCCCAGTTTTCGGATATTGTCGGCGGCGAAGAAGTACTCGTTGTCCAGAATGAAGGGCTGGTAGAGTTCGATGACCTTGTGGACCCGGTCCAGGGCGCGTTGCTTGCGGGTGAGGCCGTCGTTCTTGACGGGGAGCACCCCGGTCACGCGCTGAAGACCCTCGAGCAAGGTCTTCAGGAGAGGGAGGGAAATGTTCCGGTAGCGCGCCTGGGAAACCGGAATGGTGTCGAAGCGGGCCCGGAGCCAGTGCTCCAGTCCTTCCAGGGATCGATAGTACTTGCGATGGGCCAGGCCGGTCAGCTCGATGGTCCGGCGCATGTCGGCGGGATTGGTGGCCGAGGTCGCCAGTTGGTAGACCCGGTCGTGACGCCGCTCGACCAGGGCCGCCGCCACCAGGGTGAGTCCCCGGCACACCAGGTCGACCGGGATGACGTCCAGGCGCTTGCGCTTGTTGGAGGGGAGTTGCCGGAAGTAGGTGCTCAACAGATAGGACAGCGGGGCGGTCGTGTTGACGCCTTCGTTCCAGCCCCGAAACGGCTGGCTGATGGAGGACTCCACGATCGAGGGTCTGACCACGGCAAGGGGGAGATCCTGGGTGGCCAGCAGCGATTCTCCCAGGCTCTTGGTGAAGGTGTAGATGTTGGGCCAGCCCCAGTGCTGCGCTCTCTCGATCCCGAATTCGATGCCGCGGTCGCGAATCCAGCGGGTGCGCTCCTTGCGAATCAGGCGTGAGGGGTCGCTCAGGTTCGGCTTGCGGGCAGAGACCCGGGCGCGGACTTCCTCCGTTACCGCCTGGCTGTCTCCTTCCCGGGTGATGCGCTCGATGGCTTGATGGACCCATCGGAATTCCTTGTAGACGTCGAAATCCGCCCGCCCGGCGGGGGTGTAGTCGGGAAGCAGTTCCTCGGAGACCCGCCCGTCGATGCGACCGTTGACGAAACAGGTGGAGACGTGCAGCAGGGCGGCCCGCTTGCAGCGCTTCAGAAAGTCGATCAGACCCATGACGCTGTCCACGTTGGTGGTCATGGCCAGGCGGATGTCCGGGTTGAAATCGGTGAGGCCGGCCGAATTGACCACCAGGTCCAGGTCCTGAGCCAGGCGCCCCAGGGTGGCTTCGTTCAATCCCAGGTCGGGATCTCCGATGTCTCCCTCCAGCACTTCCACCCGGTCCCTGAGCGTCCGGGACAGTCGGTCGCCGAAGCGTTCGTGAAGGGGAGTAAACGCGGGAGATTCGGAGACGATCTTCTCGAAGCGCTGCAGGGCGCTGCGCGAGCCCTGGCGTCGGATCAGCAGGTAGATCCTTCCGATCTCCGGAAGATCTTCGAGCAGCATGGACAGCCAGACCTTGCCGATGAATCCCGTCCCGCCGATCAGCAGGACGTGCTTGCCGGCCAGGGCCTGACGCACCGACAGGTTCTCGGGATTGGCCCGGCGCCGGTGGAAGTCCACCACCGGAGAGGCGGGGCTGCTGGTTTGCCGGGCGGCTCCCTGGATGTGCGGTTCCAGGGCGCTGGAGGAAAGCCCGGGCAGGCCGTCGATGAGAAGGCTTTGGGAACCGAACCGCGCCGGGACCGGCTCGGGTTGCAGGCTGTCGGAGATGACGGGCGAATGCAGGCGCCCGGTGGCCAGTCCGTCCCGAAACTCCAGCCGGTTGCAGACCAGGCTCCCGACACCCAGATGCTGGGCCAGGGGCCGGAGGAGATGATCCAGTTCCCGGCTGACCAGCGCCACCCGGTTGCCGGCGGCGCTCAACTGTCTAATGGCCGCAACCCCCTGGGGCTCGAGATGGTTTCGCAGCTTGTACTGGAAATACTCTTCGCCCAGCAGGTCCAGGCGGTCCCGGCTGGTGCCCCTCAGCGGCAGGTGGATCAGTCGGGTGGCCAGCCGGGGGTTCCAGATGCCCACGATCAGGTGGATGGAACGCATCAGGCCCACGCCCAGCAGGCGGTGGATTCGGCCCGCAAAGGTCTGGGCGTTGCTGGCGTAGTGGGCGGCCAGTCTCGAGGAGTTGACCCGGAACAGCCCACCGTCGGCACTCACGAAGGCAAGCTTTCCGGTCTTGGCAATGGTGTTCTGCACCGAGTCGCTGTTGTCCCGCCGGGCGCCGCCATTCAAGGTTGGCGATCGGCCCCGGGCGGGAAAACGTCCTTCCGTGGGCCGGCCGATTCCCGGACCCGGAAGGGTGGCCCGGTCGCTACCGGCAATCGGAAAGAATACGCAAGCCCCAGGGGTTTTTCAAGCTCAAAAGGCTTCCGGGCCGGCGCAGGTCGGCCCGCGGGCGCCGGGCAGGGCGGCCTTCCAGGCCCATCTCGCCCTTGAGTCGGGGCCGATCCTTGGGTACAATGGGGCGCGATTGTCGACGTAGCAGTCCTTCCTTGACTTTCATTGCCTTCAGGAATTGGCAGGGTAGCTCCGTTTTCCCGGCGACGGTGGCAAAAGCGGCAGGCCTCGAGATTCAAGCGCCGACCCACCGATATCGGGAGCATCCGGGGCGCCCGGGGAACTCCAGCCAAGGGGTCTGGAACCAGGATAAACTCAAGCAGACTCGAGGAGGAATCATGCGGTCCATGCATCCATTGAGCCCTGTCGCCATCTCTCTGGCGATCGGTATCCTTCTGGCCGTGTCCCTGACGGGATGCGCTCCCGGTGAACCGCCGGTCCCGGAATATCAGCCGGAGATCCTGCCCTTGCCCGAGCAATTGGCGACCTATGAGGAGATGAAGATTCCGGAGGACAACCCCATGACTCCGGAGAAGGTCGCCCTCGGACGCCAGCTTTTTTTCGACAAGCGCCTCAGCGCGGACGGGTCCCGCTCCTGCTACTCCTGTCATCTGTGCGAGAACGGGTTGACCGACGGGTTGCCCACGGCCATCGGGGCTCGGGAAAAGAAGCTGACCCGCAGCAGCCCCACTCTCTGGAACATCGGATACCACTCGGAGTTCTATTGGGACGGTCGCAGCGGCTCCCTGGAAAAGCAGGCCCTGGCGGCCTGGAAGGGCGGCAACATGGGCGCCGACGTGGAGATCGCGACCGCCTCCATCAATGCCGTCTCAGGCTATCGGGCCCAGTTTCAAACGGTGTTTGGAGGCGAGGCCACTCCCGAACGGATCGTCCAGGCCATTTCCGCCTTTGAACGGACCATCATCAGCGGAAACACGCCTTTCGACCGCTGGCGGGGCGGGGACGAAACGGCGGTGAGCGATGAGGTCAAGAAGGGCTACGAGGTATTCAAGAAGTTGGAGTGCGACAACTGTCACGATGGAGTCCTGTTGACCGATATGCAGTATCACAACGTCGGCATCGGAATGGACGCCGAAAAACCGGACGTCGGCAGGTTCAAGGTGACCGGGAACGAGAAGGACACGGGAGCCTTCAAGACGCCCACTCTGCGCGATATCGCCAAGTCGGGTCCCTATTTTCACAATGGCAGCGTGGCCACCCTGGAGGAGGCCGTGGACCTGATGATCGGAGGCGGCAAGCCCAACAAGTACCTGGACCGCACCAATCTCAAGAAGCGGAAAGCGACCGACGATGAAAAGAAGAATCTGATCGCCTTCTTGGGGTCGCTGAGCAACGACTGTCAACTGACCGCACCCAAGCTGCCGGAGTAAACGACGACCGGACCAGCCGCCGTCATGCCCACCCCGTGAACGCGGGCTTCGACTGATGGGGCCCGCCTGCATTCTTGCCGGTGAGAGCCGAATGTCAACCTCGACATCCCGGCAGGAACCTCAATGGATTCCTATCTCATTCAAATCGGGAAACGCTGGGTCCTGTATGCCGAGGACCCGCCAGTCCCCGAGGGGGAAGCGGGCCGCTCGCCGAACCACGTCGACCGTATCATCCGGAACCTGGCGGCGCGGGGAACCTGGGGGGCGACGGGGATGAGCCGTCTGATCCGCGGCGTGCGAGACGGGTACTACGAGCTCCAGAACCGGCTCGATCCCATGGAACGGGTATTCAAGCGCATGCGCCACGCCGGCCCCCTGCGGGTGCACTTCTCCTCCTCCCTGTCGGAATCGGAGGCCCGGGCCAGGCTGAAGTCGCTGTTGCTGGGCCAGAGAATTCGTCATGGATTCTGGATGATCTTCGACGGCCTGCTGGCCCTGGGGATGGTGCCTCTGGCTCCCGTTCTGGTCCCCATTCCCGGACCGAACCTGTTCTTCTACTACCCGGCCCTGAGGACCTTCAGCCACTGGGTGGCCTGGCAAGGGGTCCTGTCCGCGCTCAGGCGGATGCCGCCGCAGTTGGTGGCCAAGGAAGAGATCGCCGCTTTGGAGAGCGCCATCAACAGCAAGGGAATCGCCGGCAGCCGAGCTGAAATCCAGGATCATTCCTCCAGGCTGAATCTGGAGCAGCTTCCTGGTTTCATTGCCCGCTACCAGTCGTAGCCTTTTGCAAACGCTTCACTCCAAGTAAATCGTCCAGGCTGAGCTGCGAACGGTTGGAGTGGAGCGACCTTCCCGTAGCTTCATAGCCCCAGGCGGAAGCCTGGGGTCGGTTCTGCGCCAACTCAGCCGCGAATGCGGCGATTAGAAAGCACCCTTCCCCCAAGCACTACCTCTCGAGCCTCTTGCAAAAGGCTCAGTCGTAATACTCCACGCCCAAGTGGGTGATCATCTCCTCGCCCTTCAGGTACCGCAGGGTGTTCTTGAGCTTCATGAGCTGGATGAAGATGTCGTGTTCGGGGTAGAGTTCCGGCGCGCATTGAGGGCTCTTGAAGTAGAAGGACAGCCACTCCTGAATCCCGTGCATTCCGGCGCGCTTGGCCAGGTCCAGGAACAGGGCCAGGTCCAGGCAGAGGGGAGCCGCCAGGATGCTGTCCCGGCAGAGGAAGTTCACCTTGATCTGCATGGGGTATCCCAGCCAGCCGAAGATATCCACGTTGTCCCATCCCTCCTTGTTGTCTCCACGCGGCGGGTAGTAGTTGATGCGCACCTGGTGGTGGTAGTCCCCGTAGAGCTCGGGGTAGAGGCCGGGCTGCAGGATCTGATCCAGCACCGAGAGCTTGGTTTCCTCCTTGGTCTTGAACGACTGAGGTTCGTCCAGCACCTCGCCGTCCCGATTGCCCAGGATGTTGGTGGAGTACCAGCCGGCCAGGCCGATGAGCCGGGACTTCAGTCCGGGAGCGATGATGGTCTTCATGAGCGTCTGCCCGGTCTTGAAATCCTTGCCGCAAACGGGAACCTTGTTCTTCCGGGCCAGTTCCAGCATGGCGGGGATGTCGGCCGACAGATTGGGAGCCCCGTTGGCATAGGGGATTCCCATCGAAAGGGCGGCGTAGGCGTAGATCATGCTGGAGGAGATCCTGGGATCGTTTTCCTCCAGTCCCTGTTCGAACCTGTCCAGGCTGGAGTGGACCTCGCCGGGCTTCAGGAAGACTTCGGTGCTGCCGCACCAGATCATCACCAGGCGGCTCAGGTCGTGGGACTTGCGGAACTGCTCGATGTCCTTCATGACCTGCAGGGCCAGTTGGCGCTTGTTGGCGCCCCTCTTGACGTGGCGTCCCGCCAGCCGCTTGACGTACTTGCGGCTGAAGACCGCCTTCCAGGGGCGGATTTCCTCCAGGTGGGGCCGCAGCTCCTCCAGTTGCCGGGGGTCGAGCACGCCGGAGCGAACGGCCGTCTCGTAGCAGGACTCCCCGTGAATGTCCCAGCCGCCGAAGACCAGGTCATCCAGCGAAGCCAGGGGGACGAAGTCCTTGATCAAGGGGGTCCGTTTTTCGGTGCGCTTGCCCAAGCGGACCGTTCCCATCTGGGTGAGGGACCCGATGGGCGGAGCTTTTTGCCTGCGAATGGCCTCGACTCCGGCAATGAAGGTGGACGCCACGGCGCCCATCCCAGGCAGAAGGATTCCCAGCTTGCCTTGGGGTGCGGCGACTTCGGTCCCTTTCTCGATCACGGCACACTCTCCGATAGTGAGGTCAGCCCAAACGAACCGAAATCATGCAACGAAGTCGGCACGCATGGCAACTCGAAAATCGCGACCGGCCGGTCCGGGGGGAACGATTCCCCGGGCAGCGGAGGCTAACCTTCGGCCTGGCCGTGCACGATGATGCTCAGCGGCGTTGGCCCGCCGGCTTTCCGATTCAGGGGCAGCGACAGGATCCAATGGTCGGAGTCGTCGTTCTCCAGGAGGGGGCCCTCTACGGAGTCGGGAGGGAAGGCCAGGTTGATGACGGTGGGATGGTGGGTCCCGGAAGCTTTCTTGCTGAGTTCCACCAACTCCTCGGAACTGAGGCGCGCATCCGGCGCCCGGGTGTCCTCGCTCAGGGGAATCAGCAGCACGAAATCCACGATGGGCGCAGCCCCCAGGTGGTTCCCATCCTGGGGAATCACGCCGTAGCGCATGGTGTAGGCGCCCTTCCCGACCGGAAGGCCCCGGAAATCGGCGCCACCCTCGGGAAACCTCATCAACCCCAGCAGGACTCCCGAATGGAGCCCCGGGTATACGGCTTCCGGAGAGGCGGGCTGACCCGAATCGGCGATCTCCCGGCGGACCCAGACCTCGCACCAGGTGTTTCCCTGTTCGTTCACGACACGGACTCCGGCCGGATTCAGGATGGATTTGAGAGGTTCGGCCACGGCCTCGGGCGGATGCTCGACTTTCTCCAGAGAGAAGTCCTCTCCCAGGGCCGTTGGCGTCCCCGGCAGAGTGAGCAGCAGCAGGCCGATGCTGGCGAAACGAAAGACCATGGGGCTAAGTCTCCGTACGGTCGCCATCGTATGGAAAGTGATGATTGTACCGCACAATATGGACTTGGGACGGAAATACCTGAATCTGAAGAAGAATTGGGCAGCGCCATGCTACAACAGAGAGGGAATTGTTCCTCGATTGACCTGTCCCTTTGCCTCTCCCGGCAAGGACCCTGCTGTCTGCCAAATGGTGCAAAAGGCTTAACCACAAAATGCCTTTTGTGGTCGATCGGCTTCAGAGTGAACTGGTCCCTCGATTGACCTGTCCCCTTACTTCTCCCGTCAGAGATCCCAACGCCTGGGACAGGGGGCAAAAAAGGCCGCTATTGCAGGGTTTGTAGCCTTCTTGAAAGTGCCGGGGCCTAGTCGTTCCAGCGGCGATGGGCGATGACTGAAGCATGACCTTCGGTCTCCCATCCGCCTTGGCCGCCAAGCCTGGGGAATCAGCGTTGCGGGGCGGAGTCGTGGGAGAAGTGTCCCACGAAGGCGTTGGTCTTGCCGTTGATCTTCCAGTTCACTCCCAGCCCGCGTCCTTGGAACTCGTCGTTGATGGTGTAGGCCGGCATGGCATGGGAGAGCCGGGTCAGTGGAGGGTAGTAGACGTGCTCATTGCCGCAGAGGTGGTCCTTGGCTCCGATGGGCCGGGCCTTGATCCTGGCCAGATTGCCGGCCTGCAACTCGGCCGATCCGTGCGCCTCGCCCTCGCCGAGCGCCAGGTGAATGGGTGCGGTTTCCACGTTCACCACGTTCCGCAAGAGCTCGGGGGCCATGGCCTGGGCGAAGGCCTCCAGGGCCTCGCGCTGCCGGGGGTTGGCCCGGGCATCCACGATGAGCACCGATTTCGCCGGATAGGGGTTGCCGTAAGGATCGCCCAGGGTGGCCTTGGCCTTGGTGACGCCCACCACGCCCAGGCCGTCCAGCTCGACCCCCTGCCAGCTTCCCTTTCGGATCCGCCAGGCCAGAATGGCCTGGTCGCCGGTCAAACCCGACTCGGCATTGGCCACGCAGGGCCCGGTATAGACGTTGGCGCTGCGGGTCTCCAGGTAGTCGCCCGAGATGACGGCCGCCCAGCCCGGGCCCGCCAAACCCAGGATCAAGACCAAGAGGATGGTGGCTTTCATTGCTTGTCCCTCCGGTGGATGGTGCCTCACTCCCTCGTCCCCGCCATTATAGTAGCCGGCGAGATGCAACTCAACCGCACCCGTCGAGCCCTGTGTCGCGGCCCCCGAATCTGCCTAGAAACCTCCTCGAAAGCAGGTTCGTCCCAGCTTGCAGCTCTCGGGCTCCACCAGATGCTCGTCGGGCCCCAGGATTCTCTGGGTCAGCGCGCACCAGTAGTTTTCGTCGCCTGCCGGAGGCACGGTGGGATCGGGGACCGACTCGTAGAACAGGCTCTTCCAGCGCAGGCAGTTGCAGACTTCATGTTCGTAACCTTCAAATCGTCCGGCCATGGTTATGCCCCTCCCATGACAGCGTTCAGAATCGCCCGTTTCACCGCCACCCGGGCCAGTTGAACCTTGTATCCGTTCCTGCTCAGAGGCGTGGCTCCGGCAACGGCGGCGGCGCCCGCCTCAGCCGCCGACTCTTCGTCGATGGCCTTGCCCACCAGGCCCTTGGCCGCCCCGCCGGCGTTCCAGGGGATGGGGGCGACGTGACCCAGGACGATGCGGGCCCGTTCCACTTTGCCTTCGCTCAGCTTCAGGGCGACCGAGGCCGTGGCCAGCGGCCAGTCCAGGGCCTCCTTTTCCCGAACCTCGTAGGTGGCGTTGAGCCCCTGCCCGGCCGGCGGAACGTGGATCTCCCCCACGATCTCTCCGGGCTTCAGAATGGTCTCGCGATCCGATTCCTGCTGCGGCGTTCGGAAGAACTCGGCCACGGGCAGCTCGCGCGAGCCGTCCTTGCTGACAATCCGCAGGGTGGCGCCCAGGGCGATCAGCGGCGGCCCCAGGCTGGAGGCGCTGACGAAGGCCGCCTCTCCCGAGTTGCCCAGGATGGCGTGGTATTGATTCTCTCCCTGCCTGACCAGGTCCTGCCCCGAGTCGTCCTTGGGGAAATACCCCAGGCCGTTGCGGAAATACCAGCAGCGGGGCCGCTGGCAAAGGTCGCCGCCAATGGTGCCGAAGCTCTGGATCTGCTGGCTTCTGACACCGCCGGCTGCCTGCGCCAGCGAGGGATAGTGCTTTTGGGCCGCCGGATGGTCGATCAGCTCCGACAGGGTGGCCAGGGCTCCCAGGCGCAGGCCGGCCGAGGCAATGTAGTCGATTCCCTGGAATTCCCGGATGCCTTGAATGTCCACCACCCGCTTGGGCGTGGCGCCGAAGGTCTTCATGAGGCTGAGGAGGTCGGTGCCGCCGGCCAGGACCTCGGCCTCTTCCCACCGGGCTCCCAGCAACCGGATGGCCTGCTCCTTGGTGGTGGGACTGGCATATTCGAAAGCCTTCATGCGTAGAGCCCTCCTTTCTCTTCCAGTGCCGCCAGGACGCGCCTGGGAATGAAGGGCGCCCGCGGCACCCGCACGCCGATGGCGTTGGCCACGGCGTTGCCGATGGCCCCGACCGGCGCGATCACCGGGGGCTCCCCGAGCCCGATCACCCCGCGGGCGTCCTGCTCCGCATCCTTCCACATCTCCACCACAAGCTGGCCGATGTCTCCCAGGCCGGCCAGCTTGTAGAACTCCATCTCACCGTTCAGGAGCGATCCGGTTCGCTCGTCCATGATGCGCTCCTCGGTCAAAGCCGAGGAGATCCCCATGATCAGCGACCCGTAGACCTGGCTGTCGGCCAGCTTCTCGTTGACGATCAGGCCGCAGTCCTGAATGGCCACGAACTTCTTCATCCTGACCACTCCGGTCTCCGTGTCCACCGAGACTTCGGCCATTTGCACTCCGGCCACTCCGGAATCGATCAGCTTGCCGTCCGAGGCTCGACGGCTGGCGCTGACGTTCCTGCCGGTCACTTCCAGGGGAGTCACTCCCAACCGGGAGGCGGCCTGCTTCCAGGTAAGGCTCCTGAAGGGCTTTCCCTTGACCCGGATGCGGCCGCTTGCGGCTTCCAGCTCCGACGGCTCCGCCCCCAGCCGGGGCGCCACCTTTTCGAAGAGTTCTTCCAGGGCCAGTTGGCAGGCCCGCCGGGTGGCCGCGCACACCCCGCCGACGGTGGTGCTGCCGCCGGAGGGGCCGGAACGGGGGTAGTCGGGGGAGCGGCCGGTGTTGACCTTGATGGAATTGACCGGCAATCCAAAGGTCTCGGCGGCCACCATGGCGATGACGGTGGTGGTGCCGGTTCCGATATCCTGGGTGCCCATGCTGACGGAAACCGAACCGTCCGGATCGATCACCAGGCGGGCCGTGCTGTTGTGGCCCCGTCCTCCCCAGGTGTGAAAGGCCAGCCCCAGCCCCCGCTTGACGGGATTTGCCGTTTCCTGCCCTCGGGGGCGCCACTTCTTGCGCCACCCCATCAGCTCCTCGGCTCGGATCAACTGCTTGCGATAGAGGTCGGGGCGCTCGGTGAGGTTGAGGTTCTTGAGGTAGAAGTCGAGGGGGTCCATCTCCAGCTTGGCCGCCAGGTCGTCCAGGGCGGCGAAGGTCAGCCAGCAGGTCTGAGGATGGTTGGGCGCCCTCCAGGCCCGCGCCGGTCCGGTGTTGGTCGCAATCCCGGTGTGCTTCTTGCGGACGTTGGGCGGATTGATCACGTAGGGAAGGACCTGCATGGAGATTCCCCCTCCGCTCAAGCCGCTGGTGCCCCAGGACTCCGCTTCCCAGGCGGTCAGCGAACCGTCTTTCCTGGCTCCCACCTTGATCCTGGCGAATCCGGAGGGTCGGACCCCGGCCACGAACAGCTCGGCGTCCCGCTCCAGGAAGTTGCGGACCGGCCGGCCGGTTTCCCGAGACAGCCTGGCGGTTTCCAGGCCCCAGCTATCGGCCCCGAACTTGCTCCCGTAGCCGCCGCCGACGTGGTCCTGAACAATGGAGACGTTGGCGGCCGGGATCTCCAGCGGTTGGGCGAACTGGTTGGCCATCCCGGAAATGTTCTGGGTCGACTGGTAGGCCGTCAGCGTCTCCCCGCTCCAGTCGATGACCTGGCCGTGCGGCTCCAGGCAGCAATGGGTGATGACCGGGATCCCATACTTGCCTTCGACCACCGCATCGGCATCCTGAAAGGCTTGATCGGGGTCGCCCTTGACCTGTTCCGAAGCCGGCTTGGTGCGGTCTCCGGCCTTGCCGGGGTCGTCTTCGTTGACCAGGTGAGGCAGCACTTCGTACTCCACCGCGATCCTTCCAACCGCGTCCTCGGCCGTGGCCTCATCCACGGCAGCCACCACCGCGATGTCGTCCAGGGACCATTGGACCTCTTTCCCCGGACCCTGGATCACCCGCACGGCCTTGACGCCGGGAAGGCTCTCGGCGGCGCTGGTGTCGATGCTGGCGACCCTGGCGTGGGCATGGGGGCAGCGCAGGAACCTGGCGTGCAGCGTTCCCGCCAGGTTGACGTCGGAGGTGTACTTGGCCTTTCCCGTGACCTTGTCGGGGCCGTCGAGCCGGCTGACTCGCTTCCCCAGGACCTGGCGTTCGTTCCTGTCGGGCCATCGATACTCAGGCATGATTCCTCCCTTCGCCAGCCAGGCTGCCGGTTTGACTCTCTGACGACTGCAGTACGGCCTGGGCCACGCCCACGTAGGTTCCGCAGCGACACAGGTTGCCTCCCAGACCGGTGCGGACCTGGTCCAGGGTGGGGTTGGGGTTCTTGTCGAGAAAGGCCTTGCAGGCCATCACGAACCCGGGCGTGCAATAGCCGCACTGCTGGGCGTCGTTGTCGACGAAGGCCTGTTGAATCGGGTGCAGTCGGTCGCCCTGGGCCAGCCCCTCCACCGTCCGGATGTCCTTCCCCTGGACCTGGATGGCCAGAAGGGAGCAGGCATAGGCGGGTTTCCCGTCGATGGTGACCGTGCAGGCCCCGCAGGTGCCGCGGTCGCAGACCTTCTTGGCTCCGGTGAGATCCAGCTCGAAGCGAAGCGCATCCAGCAGGGTGACGCGAGGTTCCAGCGCCAGCGCCCTCTCGGCTCCGTTCACCGTGAGCGTGAGGTCGACCTTGCCCGGACCGGCCACCGCTGCCCCCGAGGATTCCGGAGCAGCGCGCAACGCTTCGGTCCCGGCCACCAGGCTCGAGGAAATCACGGCGCCGGCGCCGGTGAGGAAGCCTCTGCGCGACACATCGAGCGCGCCCTTGACTTCGGGCTCTTTGGGTTTTGGCATGCGTTACCTCCTGAGAAAGAAGACCATCGCGGCCGGAAGGGAAGCCGTGGACATCGGCCTGTTCCAAGCGGGCGTCTCACCGGCCGATGTCCGGTCCTGTCAGACCCCCGACCTCTTTTGTGAATGGGCGTTGATTCCGGATGAATCCAGAGAGTTCTGCATCATAGAGGCAGGCTTTCTCGGTTGTCAACTGCTATCGAAGGGACCAGGATGCGGGCGGGACGCCCGCGCTCCCGGAGGGGCGGCTCCTCCCATCCTTCTAGCCCGCATTTCTCACCAGGGGGCGTGATCATGGCGCAGGAATTTTTCCCTCAGCGCGTGCTCGGGAGCGAAGAGCGTAGCGGTTTCTACGGTCGAGCGAGCATGTGCGCGCTGAGGGGAAAAGGCCAAGCCAGGGCACGCCCAGCGCAGTCTGTTATCTGCAAGCCTCAACATGGAGCCAATCAAGGAGCTGAATATAAACTGCTTTTGTCCTGCCTCCAGCGGCCTGGTGAGAAATGCGGGCTAGCTCGGCGAGGAGGCACAGCCGCTGCCGATGCGGCAGAGCCGTTCCGCTTCGTGTGTCTTCAGTGAAACACCCCATCGTCAATAAAGGCGAACCACGAATGCACACGAATGGACACGAAGACCGATGGACTTGCATTGCTGCGACGACGTCACGGGAGGGGCGCCTCCTCCCGTCCTTCGTAAATATCCCTTCGATATCGGTTGTCACACCCCCCGATCCACCACTCATCGATCCATTCATTGGTGTTCATTCGTGTCCATATGGTGGTTCGCCGTTCCCCGTGGTGGATATCTCTTTTCCTTTCGTGTATTTCTTGGTGGCCCTTGTTGGTCCTTCGTGTGTCTTCAATGAACACGAAGACCGATGGAACTCAACCATGAAGCCCAGGATAACCATCGGCGTTGGCGGGGGAACGGGGTCGGGCAAGACGACGCTGTGCCGGAAACTGGCCCAGTTCCTGGGGCCGGAGCGGGTGCTGATCCTGTCTCAGGACCACTATTACCGGGACGCCGGCCATCTCCCCGCCGAGCAACGGGCCCTGCGGAACTTCGATCGGCCGGAGGCGCTGGATTTCGAGCTGCTGGTCCGGCATTTGAAACAACTGCAATCGGGCCGGGAAATTGCCCGGCCAAGGTATGATTTCAGGCGGCACGTTCGCCTGGAGGCCGCTGAGCCGGCTCTTCCGCGTCCGGTCATTCTGGTCGAGGGGACGCTGGTCCTGGCGGCGGAGGAGCTGGTGGGTTGCTTCGACTTGAAGCTCTTCGTGGATGCCGATCCCGACATCCGCTTTATCCGCCGCCTCAGGCGCGATATGCGGGAACGGGGGCGGAGCGTGGATTCGATCGTCCGCCAGTACCTCGACACGGTGCGGCCCATGCACCTGCGCTTCGTCGAGCCGGCTCGGCGGCAGGCCGATCTGGTGATTTCCGGGGTGGAGGGAATCGAGCAGCAACTGGCCGAGGTCGGGGAGCAAATCAGGAGGGTCGCCGGCATCTGAGGGAAGGAGGGAGGTCGGGTTCGTGAGAGTTCACATCAGAGACACGGGTTTGGAGTACGACGGCTTCATCCGGATCGAGAGGGCCGACCTCGCATTCGAGAAGTTCAGCGGGGAGATGAGCGGCTCCGTCCGGCGCTACCGCTACCACCGCGGGGACGTGGCGGCGGTGATGATTTACGACGCGGGTCGGGACCGGGTGCTGTTGATCCGCCAGTTCCGTTATGCGGTGCACGCCCGCACCGGAGACGGCTGGGTGATGGAATGCGTGGCCGGAATCCAGGAGAAGGGGGAGTCCATCCAGGCCGTGGCTCGCCGGGAGGTCCTGGAGGAGACCGGGCTCAAGCTGGCGGAGCTGGACTTGCTGGCCGAGTATTTTTTCAGTCCCGGCGGCTGCTCCGACAAGGTGCACCTCTTCCTGGGCGCCCTGGAGGATCCGGAGCAGTCCCTGGGCGTTCACGGCGTGGCGCAGGAAGAGGAGGACATCGAGGCCTGCTGGGTGCCCTTGAGCCGGGCTCTGGAAATGGCCCGCTCCGGACAGATCCAGGATGCCAAGACGCTGATCGGGCTGCACATGCTGGAGAGTCGACTCCGGCGGCGAGCGGTGCGGCCAAGTGGAGAGTGAAGAGTGGAGAGTGGAGAGTGAAGAGTGGAGAGTGGAGAGTGGGGAGTGAAGAGTGGGGAGTGGAGAGTGGAGAGTGGTTTGCTCCGCCTTCGCACTGCCGTGCGGATCACACGAGCGTGAAACAAGAGACGTTCATGGCCTGTCGGGGACAAGAGTATTGAACATCGATACACAGGATTAACAGGATTTATAGGATGAGAGCTTCCTGCACGAGAAGCCGGCTCTGGCGATGATCGCGTGCGGATTTCAGGGGCAACTGCTTGTCCCTTTCGGCAAACGCACGCTCGAATTCAATGGCTTTACCCGAAGCAACGCGGATGCCCGGGAACACCGGCCAGCCGCCTCCAGAAAAAATCCTGTGCATCCTGTACATCCTGTGCATCGATGTTAATCGAAAATATGCCCGTGCCTGACTATGAGCTGGTTTCCATCCACCAGGCGCAAGCGTTTGTTCCAGGCAAGCCCAGCTCAATCGATACCGACCTTGCGGCAATGGGGCTCCAGCCCGCACAGGCTGCACTGGGGACTGCGGGCGCTGCAGACCTGGCGGCCGTGGTGGATGAGGCGGTGGGAGAAGTTGATCCATTCCGTGGGCGGGATGGCGGCCATGAGATCCTGCTCGACTTTTTCCGGAGTCTTGGCCCGCGTCAAGCCGAGCCGCCGGGAAATCCGGAAGACATGGGTGTCGACCACCACCCCCGAGGCCACCCCGTAGGCCGTGCCGAGCACCACGTTGGCCGTCTTGCGGGCCACTCCGGGAAGCTGGAGAAGCGCCTCCATGGATTGCGGCACCTGCCCGCTGTGGTCTTTCACCAGGCGGCGGCAGGCTTCCCGGATGTTCTTGGCCTTGTTGCGGAAGAACCCGGTGGAGTGAATCATCCGCTCCAGGGTCGTCAGAGAGGAGCGGGCAAAATCTTCGGCGGAGGGGTACTTGCGGAACAACTCCGGCGTGACCAGGTTGACTCTCTTGTCGGTGCACTGGGCCGACAGGATGGTGGCGATCAGCAGTTGCAGCGGGTCGGCATGCCTCAGGGCGCACTCGGCCTCCGGATAGGCCTTCTTCAGGCCCGCCAGAATGCCGGACACCTGTTCCTCGCCGGAGTTTTCGATGACTTGGGATAATTGGTGTTCATTCGTGTCCATTTGTGGTTCGCCGTTCTCCTTCGTGGATATCTCCAAATCTACTTACAGGGCAAAGAAAGCCCTCAAGATAGACGATCTTCTATAATGTATGGAACGCATTGGTGAGAAATACGGGTTGAAGCCGGTCAGGATCAGGATGGGCCCTTGAAGGAGGTTGAGGGTAATGTTCGATCAGGAATGGAGAGTGATTGCCATCATTTTGATGGTCCTGGTGGCCGTGGCGGCCCAGGTCCTGTTCCGCCGGGTGCGGCGCGGCGTGAAGGACTGGATCCGAAAGGAGCACCCCTTCGGCCCCATGCTGCACAGCGGGGTGGACTGGCTTTTCGTCCTGTTCAGTCTGACCGTTTGGGTTGCGGTGGCTGCGGGAGTGCTGGCCGCCATTCCCCAGACCCGGTTTCTCACCACCCGCATGCTGGAGCTGCTTTCCCAGGGGGTTTCCCTGCTCGTAGGGTTCTTCGAAAGTCCCATTGTGCCGGGGAAGACCGAGCACGAGGGATTCAGGATCAAGCACCTCTTCCTGGTGGTGGCGGCTTTCGCGGTGATTGCGCTGCTGGCCCGGGGAGTTCGCCGCCTGCTGCTCAACCACATCCTCGACAAGACCCCCATGGACCTCAGTGTCCGCCACGCGATCGCGACCTCGGCCCAGTACCTGATCGTCACGGTGGGGTTCCTGGTCCTGCTTCAGAGCGCCGCCGCGATTGATCTGACCGTGCTGGGTCTGGTGGCGGGGGGAGTGGGCGTGGGGGTCGGCTTCGGGCTGCAGAACATCGCCAACAACCTCATCAGCGGGATATTCATTCTCTTCGAACGGCCGATCAAGGTGGGAGACCGCATCGAGGTCGGGGAGGTGCACGGTCACGTGGTGCACATTGCGGCCCGGGCCACCACGGTGCGCACCAACGACAACATCGACTTCATCATTCCGAATTCCAGCTTCACCTCCTCCAACGTGATCAACTGGAGCCACGGAGACCAGAAGGTGCGTTTTCGGGTGCCGGTAACGGTGGCTTACGGGACCGATGCGCGCCTGGTGGAGCGGCTCCTGCTGGAGGTCGCCGGGGAAAACGAAAACGTCCTGAAGAAACCCTCGCCGCGGGTGGTCTTCTGGGCCTTTGGCGACAGCGCCCTGGAGTTCCAGCTCAGGGTCTGGACTTCCCGAATGCTTCATCGCCGCGGCGTCTTCTTCGGCCAGCTCAACCTCGCCATCTACGAGAAGTTCCAGCAGCACGGGATCCGGATTCCCTTCCCCCAACGCGACCTGCACCTCAAGACCACGCCTCCCGGCTGGCAGCCGCCCTCCCGGGGATAGCCTCGTTTCCCCTGAACTCCCCGGGCCCGACCCGGCAGGCGCTCCATTCACTGCAGGGTCGTCCCGCCCTGCCTATTGCCTCTGGCGAAGCCGCTGCAGGATGTCTCCCAGGCGGCGGGTCTCCTCGCCGTAGCGGGCCCAGTCCCCCTGCTTCAGGGCCGATTGAGCCCGGTTGTAGGTTTCCGTCGCGTCCCGGATGAGAGACTGAACCGATTCCTGCTCCCGCGGCCGGCCGTTGGCCTCGGCCGGCCGAGCGGCGGCGAAACTGCCGCCGCCGCCGAAGATCCTGGCCAGGGAGAGATCCAGGGTCTCTTCCATGGCGATCTGGTTGCCGTAGGCCACGATCACCCGCTTGAGCTCGGGCAGGCTGCGGTCGGAGGCGGCCGCCAGGTAGAGGGGTTGAATGTAGAGAACCGATTCCTCCACCGGAATCACCAGCAGGCTCCCCCGGATGACCGAGGAGCCTCCCTGTCCCCAGAGGGTGAGCTGTTGCGAGATCTCGGCTTCCTGGTTGATGCGGCCCACGATCTGGGAGGGACCGTAGACCAGGCGCTGCTTGGGGAACCTGTAGACCACGAGCTGCCCGTAGTTGGGGGCGTCGCAACGGGCGGCCATCCAGGCGATCATGTTCTCCCGGCGGGCGGGGGTGAAGGGAATCATCAGGATGAACTCTTCCTTCGCCGCCTCGCTGTTGAGCTTCATGATGGTGTAGTAGGGCTCCAGGGGGGTGGCGCCCTCCTGCTGGGAGAGGGAGGGGATCCGCCACAGGTCCTCCTTGTTGTAGAAGACCTGGGGGTCGGTCATGTGGTAGGTGGCGTAGATGTTGGCCTGGACGCGAAACAGGTCCACCGGGTAGCGCAGGTGCTGCCTGAGGTCCTCCGGCATGCCCTCCAGGGGCTGGAAGACGCCGGGATAGATCCTGGAGTAGACCTGGATCAGGAGGTCCTCGGGGTCGTTCACGTAGAGCTTGACGGTGCCGTTGTAGGCGTCGATGGTGACCTTGACCGCGTTGCGGATGTAGTTTCCCAGACCCCGCACCGGTTGAGAGTAGGGGAACAGACTGCTGACCGTGTAGGCGTCGACGATCCAGAAGAGTTTGCCCTCATCCGAGATCACCATGTAGGGGTCGCTGTCCAATCGCAGGAAGGGCAGCAGCGTGCGGAGGCGGGTGACCACGGCGCGGTCGTACATCAGCCGGCTTTCGGCGTGGATGTCGCTGGAAAGAATGATCTTGGGTTCCTTGAAGTAGAGGCCGAAAAGCAGCTTGCGCAGAAAGCCGTTCACCGGGATGCCCCCCTCTCCCTGGTAGTCGGTGAAGACGTTCTCGTCGCCGGAGGGGTAGTCGAACTCCTTGGCGTGGGTCTTGACGAAGCAGTAGGAGTGGGAGAGTTCCCCGTAGTAGATCTCCGGCCGGGTGACCTCGATGTCGGTGCTGGAGGCCGGCGGGATGTCCTTGATCATGAAGGTGGGCAGACCCTCCTGGGTGAACTGGTTGACCGGCCCCTGGCAGATCCCGTAGCCGTGGGTATAGGTCAGGTGCTCGTTGATCCAGATGCGGCTGGGCAGGCTTTCGGAGGAGAGTTCCCGGGGAGACAGGCTCACCTGCCGGTACTCGCCGTCGATCCAGTAGCGGTCGTTGTCCACGTCCACGAAATCGTAGTAGGGGCGGATGATCTGGAGCTGCCCGTAGGTCTGGAGCAGCGGCTGGTGGTCCCACAGCCGGATGTTCTGCATGGTCTGTTCGTTCTGCTTCAGGTTCTCGGCGGTCAGGTTCTCCAGGGCCGGGAACTCCTCCTCCGCCACCCGGTCGATCCCGTAGGCCATGCGCGTGTGCTTGACCGCGTGGGCGATATAGGGGCTTTCCTTGCTGATCTCATTGGGAGCCACCTCCAAGGACTGAATCAGGAGGGGATACCCCTGATTCCCCACGAATCCCACCCCCAGCAGAATCCCGATTCCGGCCAGGGCCAGGGTGAACTTGCTGCGGAAGGCGCTGGTCATTACCAGCCCCGCGGCCACCAGGCTGACGGCGATCATCAGGGTCAGGACCGGGAGCTGAGCGTGGATGTCGGTGAAGCCGGCTCCGTAGACCACGCCCCGGTCGGAATAGAGGAGGTTGTACTTTTCCAGGTGGTAGTGAATGGCCCGCCATGCCAGGAATGCAGCCACCAGGCCGAGAACATGGAAACGGGCCGCCGTGATCATGCGGGGGCCGCTCCGGGTGATCTGGACTCCCCCCTGAATCAGGTAGACGGCGGCGGCGGCGATGGCCGAGAAGACCAGCAGCGCCCACCCGAACTGATAGATGAACTGGTAGAAGGGCAGGGTGAAGAAGTAGAACCCGATGTCCTTCTCGAAGAGCGGATCGACGCTGCCGTAGCCCACGGCGTTCTGATAGGCGAGATAGACCTCCCACTTGGTGCCCGCCCAGCTTCCCACGATGTAGGCGATGAAAATGGTGCCGCCCAGCAGGAACTTGCGGAACACCTGGTCCACGCCCTCGGGGATTTCAATCAGGTTGTCGGGCGAGAAGGAGGGCTGGTCGCCGGCCAGCCGGCGCGCCACCTTGGCGCTGGCGTGGACCACCATGAAGAAGAAGAGTCCGAACAGCCCCGTAAGGGTCCACTGGGTCACCAGCCTGGTGGTGAAGAGCACGGGGTATCCGGTCTCCTCGAACCAGAGCCAGTCCATCCACAAGCCGATGATTCCGTTGAACAGCCCCAGGCCGAACAGAATCGCCAGAATAACGAGCAATCCCCAGTTTCTTCTCATCAGTGATCTCCTTGGATCCGATCGGATTTGTTTCAGGCAAACTGGACGATGTCTTCATCCGGGTGGTCCAGCGACAGCATGAGAAACAGATAGTCCTTGAGGTGCCGGGTCAGGAGGAAATTCTGCTTGACGTGCTGATGCCCGTTCTCCCCCAGGGTCCGGCGCAGTCCGGGGTTGGCCAGCAGTTGCATGGTGCGCCGGGCCGCTCCTTCAGGCGAGTGTACCAGGAATCCGGTCACTCCGTTCAGAATCTGCAGCCTGATACCGCCGACACTTCCTCCCACCACCGGCTTTTTCTTCCAGAGGGCTTCGCTCACCGTCAGCCCGAACCCCTCCTTGATCGATTTCTGCATCACCACGGTGGACCCGCGCACCAGCGCGTTGATCTCCAGGTCGCTGAAGGGGGGAAGCAGGCACACGTGAACGTCCGGATCGCCGGCCGCCGCTTCCTCCACTTCCCGCAACACCACCTCGCCCTCGGGGTCGTCCGGGGCGCCGCCGCCGGCCAGCAGCAATTGGCAGTCGTAGTTCCTCTTGACCAGCCGATAGGCGGCAATGACCCCCAGCGGGTCCTTGAGCCGGTCGAAGCGAGAGATCTGAGTGAGGATCGGACGGGTGCTGTCCAGTTCGTACTTGTCCAGCACCTCTTGAATGGCGCTCTGGCTCAGGGGCTTGTTCTTGTCGCTCAGCGGGTCGATCGAGGGCGGGACCATGTATTGGGGGACCGCCAGGTCCCGCGCAAAGTCGGGCATCGAAAAGACCGAGGCGTCGTATTGATCGATCAGCGGGCGGAGGAAGTTCCAGACCTCGGGATTGGGGGAGGAGACATCGATGTGGCAGCGCCAGATCCAGCGGCGCCCGATGTCCTTTTTCTTGAGGATCAGGCCCGCCGGCTGGGGGTCGTGGACCACGATCACGTCGCCGTTCAGGTCGAGGCTCTCGAGGTTGGCTTCGGTGTTGGCCTGGAAGTGGTCCAGCATTTCCCGGGTGATTTCTTCCGGGTGCCCGTGCAGTGCGTTGTGGAAGGCCTTGGTGATGTTGAAGAAAGCCTGGTCTCCCTTGATGACGTCCCAGGTGGCCTCGATCCCCAGCTCGCCCAGTAGCGGGACCAGCCGGGTGAGGATCTCGGCCACGCCGCCGCCGACGGCGGTGGAGTTGACGTGCTGCAGCCGCTTGTTCCGGACCCTCTCGGCGAAGACGGAGAGCTCGGCGATTTCTTCCCGCCCGACGATCTGCTCGTAGTCCTGCAGCCGGATGGCCATGTCAGCCTTTCAGGCGCCTCATCCCCAGTTGGATGATGCGGTGGCGCAACTCGTCCAGGGTCATGGCGTAGGGGTTGAGCCGGTCGATCTCGTCCGCCAGGGCTTCCTGTCCGATGCCGCTCAGCCAAAGGGAGAAATCGTTGGTGATCCGCTCCAGTCGGAGCCGGGCCTCGAAGAAATGGAAGTAGAGGGAGGTGTTGGAGACCGAGGGAAGCCGGTTCAGAAAATCGGGCAGGTCCCGAGCCACGATCCCTGTCGGCGCCACGAAGCTCTTGGCCTTGCAGAAGTGAAACTCGTCTCCGGGAGGACACTCGCGGGCGCGGCCTTCCCTGCTCTCCAGAAAGCCGGAGATCTCGGCCACCATGCGCTCCCGAATCTGACGGATGGAAGCAAGGCGGAGCAGGTCGATGGCGGCCAGCTTTTCCGCCAGGGGCTCCTCCTGCAGGGCTTCCGAGATCCAGAGGGCGAAGTCGTTGGTGAACTCGTGCCGGGCGAACTGCCGGGAAAGGAAATACTCCTCGTGGGTGTGGTAGAAGATGGAGGAGCCCGAAATCCGCTTGAGGATGGCCAGCAACTCCGGCAGGTTGCGAGCCCTTTGACCGGTCAGAACCACCAGCCGGCGTTCCGTATTGAACACGAAGGGCTCGCTGTGGGGCATGGCCGGGGGGTGTGTTGCGCTCAGGCCGAGGCGGGAGAGGGGGCGGGGAAGATTCGGATTTCACCTGTCCGAACAGGCTGCCTGGTCCTTCTGCGATTCTTTCGCCGATAGGCGGGAACCCGGGCCAGCCCTTCCCAGTAGGGGGAGGGATTCCAGGAAGAAGAGCCCTTGGGCAGGCGGGACTTGGGACGGGTCTTTATGGCCTGGGCCTTGCCGCCGTTTTCCTGGATCAGCTTCCGCAGAAACTCATCCTGCCATCGCCGGTAGGCCATGACTCCCCCGCCGTTGTTGAGAATGGCATAGAAGACGGGTCCGTGGGCCTGGGTCATGGCCACGCCCGCCAGCGTGCTGACCCCGCCGTCCTTGGAGGAATTGGTTCCGGTTTTCCCCAGGACACGGCCGCGGACCCTGGAATGGCGAAAGCGCCCGCGAAGCGTTCCCTGGTCCACTCCGGCGGCGGGCATGATGTCCTGCAGCTTCATGGCATGACCCTGCAGGATGGCGCGAAGGCAGTGAAGCACTTGGATGGCGGCGCGCGCGGTCATGCGGCTGCGTCCCAGCCCGGACGGTTTTTCTATCCAAATATCCGAGGGACGGATGCCCATCTCCCGGATCAGAGTGTCCCGCATGGATTCGGCTCCTCCCAGAGCGCGCCCCAGCCTGTCGGCGATATCGTTGACGCTGAACGCATTCACCTGCCACAGGATGTCCCGCAGGCTCGGTGAAGCGTGGCTGAGATACTCGATGCGCAACCGCTCGCTGACGCACTCTATCGGCGCGGCATAGACTCGTCCCTTGATCCTGATGCCTGTTCGCCGGAAGTAGCGCGCCAGGTACCGGACAGGGAAGTCGGGGTTGCTGCTGGCGTTCACCGAAAAGGGTCCGGATACCACCAGGTCTCCCGTCACCCGGCGCAAGCCCCTTCGCTTCAGGGAACGAGTCAACCGGTAGAGTTCGGCCCTGCCGAGAAGGGGATTTCCGTCGCTGACCAGGTAGAGGTTGCCGCGCAGCGCCCGTTCCTCCTGATCGATGGCGGCGTCGCCGTAGACTCGAGTGACGAAGCGGTGATCGGGGCCCAGTTGCGCCAGAGCCACCAGGGAGGTGACCAGCTTCATGACCGAGGCCGGATTGAGCGGGGTGTCCACGTTCAGTTGCGCCAGAACGGCCCGGCCGTCCAGCGATTCCACCAGAATCCCCTGCCTGTCCAGGTTGTAGCGGTGCCTGCGGATTCGGCGAGAGAAATTCTGCAGGGCCGTGCTTTCCAGTTGCCGGGGCGGGGCGGGCAGCGGTTGGGCCGAAGGCTGTCGAAGCTCGCTGCTCTGGTTGGCGACGGCGGGCCAGAAGGCGCTCAACAGCAGGACTGCAAGACAGCAGGGACCGGATTTGAGCGGTCGCAAGTGCTTGATCAGAGCAGCCTTCATCAATGAGGGTCTCCGGGGTGAATGGCAGGATCACACCATCATAGGAAAAGAGGGCTCGGCTTGTAAACCCAAAAGAAACAACGCCTGACGCGATCGGGCAGCGTCCGGCGGGCGCCTCGGGAGGACACCGGGAGCCCTATAATGCGCTTGACAGTCTCTTCGGCCCTTTCCTATACTGCCGCATCTTTGTTGCAGGTTCTCCACGAAATTCAACATTGCTGCGATCTTTATCGGTGTCCAGGGAGGGACCCGTGGCCGACTGTCCGGAATGCGAAGCCGAATTGGAATTGGCGGACGACGTGGAAAAGGGTGAGATCGTAACCTGCGCCGACTGCGGGGCCGACCTGGAGGTCGTGGGCATGGATCCCTTGACGTTGGACCTGGCTCCGGAGGAAGAAGAAGATTGGGGGGAGTGATCCCCCGGCAAGGAGTGCTGACAACTCACCTTCCGACCCGATCGACCACAGAGGATGCGAGAGTTGCTTGACCGATTCCGCTCCCTGTGGTTTTTTTGCGTGTACCGATGAAAGTTGGACTGCTCTGCTCCATCCTGCGCAAGGAAGAAAAGCTGCTGCTGGAGGAGTTTCGCCGCCGCGGGGTTGCTCCCGAGATCGTCGACGACCGCGAGCTGGTCTTTCGCCTGGACTCCAGGCACCTGGATTTCGACGCGGTGCTGGAGAGAAGCGTCAACCACTCCCGGGCGCTCTATTCCCTGAAGGTCCTCAACGACTGGGGGATCCGGACGGTCAACCGCTATCCGGTGGCCGAAATTTGCGGCAACAAGTTCCTGACCACCAGCGCCCTCCTCCGCAATCGGATTCCCACTCCTCGGACCGCCATGGCCTTCACGCCCAAGTCGGCCCTGAGAGCCATCGAGGAACTGGGTTATCCGGTGGTGCTCAAGCCGGCCGTCGGTTCCTGGGGTCGGCTCCTTTCCAAGATCAATGATCGAGAGGCCGCCGAAGCCGTGCTGGAGCACAAGGACGTCCTGGGTTCCTACCAGCACTCCGTCTTCTACATCCAGGAGTACGTTCCCAAGTCGGGCCGGGACATCCGGAGCTTCGTGGTGGGTGACGAGACCATTTGCGCCATCTATCGCTATGCGTCTCACTGGATCACCAACACGGCCCGGGGCGGGCGGGCCGAGAATTGCCCGGTGACCCCGGAAATCGACCGCCTGTCTCAGGCGGCCGCCCGCGCCGTGGGCGGCGGGGTCCTTGCCGTGGATCTCTTCGAGTCGGAGTCGGGGTTTCAGGTCAACGAAGTCAACTACACCATGGAGTTCCGGAATTCCATCCATACCACCGGCGTCGACATCCCGGCCAGGATCGTCGACTACGTGCTGGAGGCTGCCGCCGAAGGACAGTCCGGGTCCGAGGGGCTTCCATGATCTCGGTTTCCATCGTGGGAGGTTCCGGTTATACCGGTGGAGAGGCGTTGCGCCTCTTGCTGGGCCATCCCGAGGTCGAGCTGTCTCAGGTGACCTCGGAATCCAGGGTGGGCAAGTTCGTCCATTCGGCGCACCCCAACCTTCGCAAGCGCTGCAAGCTGCGGTTCGTGTCCAGCCAGGCCCTGAAGAAGGTGGACCTGCTCTTCCTCTGCCTGCCCCACGGGACGGCCATGGATCGCATGCAGGAGTTCCTGGCCCTGGGCAGTCGGGTCATCGACCTCTCCTCCGATTTTCGCTTGCGCGCCCCGGCGGACTACCTGGCCTGGTACGGTCACGAGCATTCCCGGCCGGAGCTGCTGGGCAAGGCGGTCTACGGCATTCCCGAGCTGCACCGTCAGGAGATTCGAGAGGCTACGCTCGTGACCGGGGCGGGCTGCCTGGCCACGGCCGCCATTCTTGGGCTCTACCCCCTCTTCAAGGCGGGACTGGTGAATTCGGAGGACATCTTCATCGAGGCCAAGGTGGGCTCGTCGGCGGCCGGCAACAAGTTCGGCCTGGCTTCCCACCACCCGGAGCGCAGCGGCTCCCTCCGGTCCTTCCGGCCGACCCGCCATCGCCATACGGCCGAGGTCCGCCAGGAGCTGGCTCTCGATGGGGCCAGCCCCCGCATTCACTTGTCGGCCACCTCCACCGATTCGGTGCGGGGCGTTCTGGCCACGGCCCAGGTGCTGCCGGAGCGGGTTCCGGAGGAGAAGGCCCTCTGGAGAGCCTATCGGGAGGCCTATGGGGCGGAGCCCTTTCTCAGAGTCGTCAAGGAAAGATCGGGGGTCTACCGCTACCCGGAACCCAAGATCCTGGCGGGGTCCAACCATTGCGACGTCGGCTTCGAGCTGGACCCGGCCGAGGGACGCCTGGTGGTGCTTTCCGCCCTGGACAACCTCATGAAAGGGGCGGCGGGGAACGCGGTTCAGGCCATGAACGCGATGCACGGCTGGGAGGAGACCCTGGGTTTGGGCTTTCCCGGTTTGCATCCCGTATAATGAACGGGACAACGTACTTGCGGAGCCCTCCGATGGCGATGGGAAGGTCGATATCACTCGGGTTGTTCGGGGCAACCGCCCTGGCGGCCTTGATTCTGTTTTCCCGGGCGCCGGCTCCGGCTGCGGCGGAGGAGGAGTCCAAGCAGGAACAACCCTTTGCCTTGCTCAAGGGAAGCTGCTTCGACCAGAGAGGCTTCAGCCTGCCGGGAGTGGCCATTCAGGTGACGCTGCCGCCGGGGGAGAACGGAAAGAAGAAGGAAAAGCGTTGGCGGATGCAGTCGGACCGCCGCGGGGAATTTGCGGTCCGCCTTCCCGCCGGAGAACGGACCGTGGTGGTGACCGCCAGCAGGAAGGGCTACCGGAAGACGGAAAAGTCCGTTCAGTTCTACGCCGACGAGCTGCAGCACATCGTCATCCGGATGAAGCCGGTCGCCAAGTCGGAGTAGCTCCTCCCTTGAACTGCGGGCTGACGATTCGATGCCGGCCCCTGCCGCCAGAACCATGATCGGACGAAGTCTCCAGACGACCGCGGGACGGCCAACCATCGGACGGGTGGGTCCGGCGTCCCTTCTCTTGTTGCCGGCTCTGATCTGGGGCCTGCTTTCCGGGGAAGCCAGGTCCCAGGCCGACGAGGAGGGGCCGCGGACCAAGTCGATTCGCGGCCACGTGGCCGGGCCCGACGGGAAATCCCAGCCGGGGGCCAAGGTCTTCGTCAGGAACGTCAAGAACGAGACCACCACCATACTCATCACGGACGAGAAGGGACTCTTTGCCATTTTCGGCCTGGAGCCGGCGATCGACTACGAGGTCTACGCCGAATACCAGCAACTCAGCTCCAGAGTTCTGGCCATCAGCTCCATGCTCAATCGCTACGACAACGTCCTCAACTTCAAGCTGGCGGAGAGGGTGGTCGAGGAAAAACCCGCCGATGTCCCGGTTCGGATGCAGACCGTCGAGATCTCCGGCAAGGGAGGCTTGCAGTTTGCAGGCGACTGGTATCCCCCGCCGGAATCGGAGGAGGGGCGGTTTCCGGCAGTGGTGCTGCTGCACGGTTCCGGGGAGACCCGAGGCGTCTGGGACGCCTTCATCCGGGAGAAGCTTGCGGGAAACATGGTCGGGGTGCTCAACCTCGATCTGACCCCCGGAGAAGAGGAGCCCCCAGCGGGCTCGGCCACTCCTTCGGAGGTGGTTCCCGACCGGATGGATGCCCTGCTGGAACTGTTCGAGGCGACCTTCCCCTGGCTGGAGGCCCGGGGAACCATCGATCCCTACCTCATCGGCGTGGTGGGCGCGGGTCTTGGCGCCGACCTGGCCTTTCTGGCTTCCGGCAAGTACGAAAACGTGCGCGCGGCGGTGGTGGTTTCCGGCAACCTGGCCAACGTCCGCGGCGTGGCCGAGCGGTCTCGAGACTTCCAGCCTCACTCCATCCTCTTTCTGGCGACCCGGGGGGATGAGTCCTCCACCGCTTCCATCGCCGGATTGGAGCAGCAGACCGGATACCCCCGGCAAACCCGCGTCTTTGAAGGCTCCAGTTCCCGGGGGATCGAGGTGCTTGCGGAGATTCCGGAAGCCTCCGACCTGGTGGTGGAGTGGCTGGACAAGAGGCTGCGCTGAACGCCGCCGCGGTATTCAGGCGGTAGCGGCCGGACTCGCCTCGATCCCGGGGTTGCGCCCTGAGCCCGTTTCCCCAAGCCAATCCCAGTCGAAATCAAGGAGATCGAGCACTCATGCTGGTGGTCAAGGTGGGAGGCAGCCTCGGCATCGACTACGACTCGGTGTGCCGCGACCTGGCCTCCCTCATCCAGTCGGGACGCCGGGCCATTCTGGTGCATGGCGGCTCGGCCGAAACCAACGCCCTGTCCGAAAAGCTGGGGAAGCCCCCCCGCATGGTGACGACGGTCTCGGGCTATGAGTCCCGCTACACCGATCGCGAGACCCTGGCCATCTTCGAGATGGTCTATTGCGGCAAGATGAACAAGGGAATCGTGGAGCGGTTCCAGAAGCTGGGGGTGAACGCCGTGGGACTCTCCGGGATGGACGGCCGCATCTGGCAGGGACGCCGCAAGTCGACCATCACCATCGTGGAGAACGGAAAGAGGCGGGTGCTGCGCGACGACTACACCGGGCGCATCGAGACCGTGAACCTGGACCTGCTCAACCTTCTGCTGGATCACGGCTACACGCCGGTGCTGACGCCGCCGGCCGTCAGCCGCCAGGGGGAAGCCATCAACGTGGACGGCGATCGAGCCGTGGCCGTGCTCGGGGCGGCCCTGGGGGTGGACAAGCTGGTCATCCTGTCCAATATCCCGGGGCTGTTGCGCGACCTGGAGGATGAGAGCAGCCTCATCCGCGAAATCCCCGTGGAAGAGGCCGATGCCTTCATGGAATTCGCCCGGGGCCGCATGAAGAAGAAGTTGCTGGGAGCGGTCGAGGCGGTGCAGCAGGGAGTCCGGGAAGTCGTCTTCGGAGACGCCCGGCTGCCCGATCCCGTCACCCAGGCCCTCTCCGGGAAGGGCACCGTCATTCGCGGTCGGACCGGGGATTGATTGCCGGGACCGGACACCGGCAGCGGCCTCACAGGAATCGTGGCGTCTTCCGCCGATACCGCTCGTACTCCTCCCCGTATTGCTCCTTCAGCCAAACCTCCTCGCTGAGCGGCATGACGATGAACACCAGGGCGAGCAGCCCATGGGTGATCCAGAGCAACTGTGAGTTGGCGATGATGCTCAGGCCCAGGAAGAGGACGTTGAATCCGAGGTATTGCGGATTGCGGGTGAACCGGTAGGGGCCGGAGTCGACGAAGCCGTCCCTGATGCCCCAGGAATTCTTCCGGCCGATGGTGGCGATTCCCCACAGCACCAGCATTTCCCCGAGCAGAGCAAGCGGGATGCCGACGAGAAACCGGAGGCCTCCCGAGAAGACCCAGGAGTCCCAATCCAGGACCAGCAGGCAGGCGTTGAGTCCCAAGGCCCCGCGGTAGCAGATCCAGATCATCACGAACTGCCACGAGCGCCGCGCCGGTGGAGGCCAGATCCGGCGGTCGGGCCGGACCACCGACCAGACGGTTGCGGCCAGCAGCAGGAAGAGGGCAACCAGGTCGATGGCGAACAGGGCCCGGATCAGACGATCGTCTACGCCGATAGAATCCATGGACATGGTTGCAGATTCCTGGAGAGGGTAGAGGATAATGTACAGTTTATGAACATTAATGGTGGAGCCATGACTGACAGGCATTCTATCGCCGAGGCGCGCCGCAATCTACCGAAACTCGTTCGCGCAGCAGAACAGGGAACGGAAGTGGAGTTGACCCGGCGCGGCAAACCCGTGGCGGTGTTAATCGGCTGCAAGCGATTCGAGCGGCTCGCTTCGAGCCGCCGTAGTTTCGTTACGGCCTATCAGGTCTTCACCAATGAGAGCGAACTCACAAAGCTTGCACTTGACCCTGACAAGCTGTTTGCGAGGCAACGCGAGAAAACCTCTGCCGTCGGATGATGGATGGCGAGCTATGACTTTCCGTTGACCATCCTGCGGCGCATGTGCAGGGCGGTACCACGGGTTTCCACGATTTCAAATCCTGCTGTCGAAAAGAGGCGCGCCGGGCCCATCCACACATCGCCGGGATCCAGACGGTTCGTCAGACTCCTCTTGCGCGGAAAGCCCTCGACCTCCACCACGCCTTCCGCTGCCAAATCCCTCAACGCCAGCGCTATCGCTCGATGCATAAGGCCCTGACCGCGATGGCATTCAGCGATGCCAAAACAAACAAAGGCGTAGACCGAGCCGACCGGTTCCAGGTCGAAGGTCGCACACAACTTCGGCCATGCCGTCCGCGGACCGACGCGACACCAGGCAATCGGCCGATCCTCCAGGTAGAAAATCCGTCCATGGTAAGACCCGGCATCCCAGAGTTCCCGGCGCAGGCATCGGTTTTCCTGCTCGCTACGATCCTTCCACCCTTCCCAACAAGGAGTGTCCCAGGCCACGCACCAGCACCACTCATGCGGCGGTGTCACCAGCAGCCTCGCAAAGTCCTGCACGGTATCCGGCCCCAGTCGCCGAAGGGTTAAGGACTCATGTTTCATGGGTTCATCCTACTCCCTCTCACGGCCTACGTGAATTCCGGCTCCCATGTTTCATGAGCCGGCGGGAATGCGAGTGGGGGCATAGGGGACGTTGTTGAATTACTGGAAAAACTTTGATCACACTCAGTGTTGGAAGCGGGGGCGTTGTGGATACGCTGTGCGTTTCGGAAGGGTGCTTCGAAATTGCCGTATTCGCGGCTGTGGGTGGTGGAGGGGTTTGGATCTGTTTCGAACAGAGGTATTGCGTTCCGGGAGGGGTGCTTTCTATGCGCCGCATTCGCGGCTGGGTTGGTGCTGAACCCATACGACCCCGGGTTGACACCCGGGGCTACCCTGAGCCGCAGCTACGCAGCTCTATAAGGATGGCCCGTAGGTGGGGTCTCGCCGGGTAACCCACTTCAACCGCAGCATTCGCCGCTCTCCCCAAACCCACAACACTGCAAGAGGAAACGTGCTTTTCTATTTGGAATATGCCCCGAGCCAGAGCCCGGGGGCAGCCATCGGAAAACGTCACATAGGGGAGTTGAGCCGCGAACGCGGCGGCAGCAAACACCGGCATACCAAACTCAACCGCAAACCTGTTAATCATCTGCAAATACGCTGCATGAGCCAGTTTCCATGACAGCCGCGAATGCGGCGACAACAGGTAGCCGTGGGCGTCAGCCCATGGGACGCGGACTTCACACACGGGAGTCAAGCCGCGAACGCGGTTTCTCCCCGTTAGCGATCAACTTCCCGTTGCCGCCCGACTGGGCGCGGGAATAGAATGAGAGCACCGAGTGGGGACCTGCAATCGGGTTTGCCCCCGGAAGAGTGGGTGCGGTCGGTTGGACGGTTTTTCTGCCATGAAGGCTGAATCCTTGAAGTCGAGACTGATTGCCGGCGGGGTCCTGGTGCTTTGCCTGGCCGGGTCGGGGCTGGCGTCCGAGAAGTTTCCGGCCGAGGCCATGGAGTTCTTCGAGAAGGAGGTGCGTCCGCTCCTGGCCACGCACTGCTACGACTGCCACGGCCCCCAGATGCAGCAGGGCGGGCTGCGGCTGGACTCCAGGGAGGGGATTCTCAAGGGGGGAAGCCGGGGAGCCGCGGTGGTGGAAGGAGAGCCCGGGTCGAGCTGGTTGATCAAGGCGGTTCGCCACCAGGGGCTGGAGATGCCGCCGGCCGGCGGGCTCTCGCCCGAGCAGATCGGCGCCCTGGAACGCTGGGTCGCCCTGGGCGCTCCCTGGCCCGAGCCTGCCGCCGCCCCGGGCGGGCCCGGGGGAGTGGACGAGTTCTACGCCGCCATGCTGCGGGAGCACTGGTCCTATCAACCTCTGACCGAACCACGGGCGCCGGGCAATGGTGCGCTGGCATCGGCGCATCCGGTGGACCGGTTCATTCTGGCCGAGTTGGAGCGCCGGGGCCTTAAGCCGGCCCCGCCCGGAGACCGGCAGACCCTGGTCCGAAGGCTCAGCCTGGTGTTGACCGGGCTGCCTCCCGAGCCCGAGGAAGTCGATCGATTCGTTCGGGATGGCTCCCCCAACGCCTACGAGCGGCTGGTGGACCGTCTTTTCGCCTCGCCTCACCTGGGGGAACGGTGGGCGCGTCACTGGATGGACGTGATGCGCTTCGGGGAAACCTACGGCTACGAGTGGAACTACGAGCTGCTGGCCGCCTGGCGCTACCGGGACTATCTCATCCGGGCCTTCAACCAGGACCTGCCCTTCGACCAGTTGGTCCGGGAACACGTGGCCGGCGATTTGCTGGAACAACCCCGCATCGACCGCAGGCTGGGGCTGAACGAGTCCCTGGCCGGGGCGGCTTTCTTCCGCCTGGGAGAGATGGGTCACGACAACTGCGTGACCTTCCGGGAAATCCGCACCGACGTGGTCGACAACCAGATCGACACCCTCACCAAGGCTTTTCAGGGTCTGACGGTGGCCTGCGCCCGCTGCCACGACCACAAGCTGGACCCCGTTCCCACCCAGGACTACTACGCGCTCTACGGGATCCTGAACAGCTCGCGCCAGCTCTCCCGGACGCTGGACGTGGGGGACTCCGACCGATGGATCAAGGAGCGCCTCAAGAAGCTGAAATCCTCGATCCGCAAGGAGCTGGCCAGGCTTTGGATTCGGCAGTCCGAACAGATTCCCGACACCCTGCTGGCGCTCCAGGCGGCCCAGGCCGTCGGCGTCGCGGAGGCGGCCCGGGCCGCCGGTCTCGATCCGGACAGGCTGGAGCGATGGCACCAGGTCCTGCTCAAGAAGAGCATGGACCCCGAGGATATTCTTTACCCCTGGGCGGCCATCGCCTGTGAGGCCGGGTTGTCTCCCGCGCGGTTTCGCCGGGCCTGGTCGAAGATGGAGACCCACTACAAGCGGGAGATGGCGGAGCGCAAGGACTTCAACCGCACCCACTTCCTGAGCTTCGGCGATTTTCGTTCCGGCAGTCTGGGCGACTGGCGCCCCGACGGCCTCGGACTCCTGGGGGGCGCGGTAACCGACGGCGCCTTGACCCTCGGCAACGAAGGCTCTCGAGCCGTTTCGGGGGTGCTGTCCGCCGGCCTCTACAGCCACGTCCTCTCGGAACGGCTCAACGGCGCCCTGCGCTCTCCCTATCTGCCCAAGGACAAGAAATTCGTGAGTCTCCGGCTCATGGGAGGCAAGCTGGCTTCCCGCCGGACCATTGTGGATCACTGCATCCTCGGCGACGACTACAAGCCGCTGGAGAGCGACAGCCTGTCCTGGTACCGGATCCCCATCAAGCACCGTGACACGGCCTTTCCGCTCTACATCGAGCTGGTCACCAAGGACGGGAATCCCCGCATCCCCGAGCGCCCCCGGCATCTGAAGGACTACACCGAGGAAGACTTCGTCCGCCCCGGGTCCTATTTCGGCATTTCTCGGGCGGTGCTGCACGACATCGAGGAACTGCCGCGGGAGGAGCTGGACCACCTGGCCCCGCTGTTCGAGGGGGCTCCGCCGCGAAGCGCCGAGCAGTTGGCCCGGCGCTATGGAGCCGCCAGCCGGCGCGCCCTGACCGCCTGGGCCAGGGGGAAGGCGGGTCTGGCGGAGGTGGGCTGGATCAATTGGCTGATCGGGAACGAGCTGCTGGAGAACCGCAAGGACCTGAGCCCCCGGCTCGACCGGTTGGTCTCCGCCTACCGCAGCCTGGAATCGCGGCTCTCGAATCCGCGGATCATCAGCTCGATGGGCGACATCGACCCCGGATTCGATGCCCCCTTGCTGGAGAAGGGAGACGCCAAGCGTCCCGGGAGTCCGGTGCCTCGCGGCTACCTGACCCTGTTGAAGGCCTCCGGTTCGGCCTTTCGGACCCCGGGCAGCGGGCGCAGGGAACTGGCCGACATCATCGCCTCCGCCGACAATCCGCTGACGGCGCGGGTGATGGTGAACCGTCTCTGGCACCACCTGTTCGGCCGCGGCATCGTGGCCACCGTGGATGACTTCGGCCGATTCGGAGACAAGCCCACCCATCCCGAACTGCTCGACTACCTGGCCGGCCGGTTCGTCAAGGATGGATGGTCGGTCAAGCGGTTGCTGCGCCTGCTGGTTCTCTCCGAAACCTTTCGCCAGTCCAGCCGGCCGTCGCCCCTGGCCATCCGGGTCGACCCCGACAACCGGAGCCTCCACCACTATCCGCTGCGGCGCCTGGAAGCCGAGGTCATTCGGGACACCATCCTGTCGGCCTCCGGGAGGCTGGAACCCCGCCTCTTCGGTCCCAGCATCCAGCCCTTTCGGGACGACCCCAAGGACTATCGCAAGCTGCTCTCGGGCCCCTTGGACGGAAACGGGCGGCGCAGCCTCTATCTGAGAGTGACCCGCATGGAGAGCCCGCCCTTTCTGGAGCTCTTCGACTTTCCGGCGCCCTCGGCCACCCGCGGCCGTCGAGACCGCACCAACGTGCCCTCCCAGGCCCTGGCCCTGCTCAACGACGCCTTCGTGGTCGAGCAAGCCGGCTTTTGGGCGGAGCGGCTGCTGGCTGCAGGGGATGAAACCGTGGACGCCCGCCTGGAACGAATGTTCCGCCGGGCGCTCGGCCGCTCCCCGGACGCGACCGAGCTGGGGCGATTCAGAGGGGCGGTCTCGCGGTTATCGACCTTGCACGGCATCTCCGAAGAGAATATACTGGGCGAAAAAAAAGTGTGGAAAGACGTGGCTCACGCCATGTTCAATCTGAAAGAGCTTATCTACCTGTTCTGAGGCCCCACCATGTCGATGCGAAAAGGGAACGGAGAGGGTTGTCCAGGGTATGCCGGCGCTCCGCTGACCCGGCGCGAGGTGCTCAAGCAGGCCGCCAACGGTTTCGGAATGCTGGCGCTGTCTTCGCTCATGGCCGACGAAGCCTACGCCGGGCTGGTTCCCACTCCCACGGCCAGGCCTCATTTTCCCTCCAGGGTGAAGAACGTCATCCTCTGCTTCATGCCGGGAGGGGTCTCCCACATGGATACCTTCGACCCCAAGCCCAAGCTGAACGAGCTGCACGGCCAGCTTTCGGGAGACGGGCAGAGAACCTGGCAGGGGTGCCCCTGGAGCTTCCAGCGCTACGGACAGTCGGGGATGCCCGTCAGCGAGCTGCTCCCCCATATCGCCACCTGCGTGGACGACCTGGCCGTGGTCCGCTCCATGGTCTCCGGGTTCCCGCTCCATCCCCGGGGCAACATCCTCTTCCACACCGGCAGGAACGTGGGAGGCCATCCCAGCCTGGGGTCCTGGATCACCTACGCCCTGGGCAGCGAGAACAGGAACCTGCCCGGATACGTATTGCTGCACACCGGAGATATTCCCCCCGGCGGCCTGGAGAATTTCTCCAACGGGTTCCTGCCGGCCACCCACCAGGCCCTGCCCGTCAAGGCCGAGGGCAACGCCATCGACAACCTGGCGGCTTCCGATAACCCGCGGCTGCAGCAGGCCAAGCTGGACCTGCTCCTGGACCAGGACCGGTCCTTCGGCGCCTCGGCCGGCGGCGACGACGCCGTGGAGGCGGCCATCCGCAACTACGAGATGGCCTACCGCATGCAGTCGCTGGTGCCGGACGTTCTGGACCTGGACAAGGAGACCGAGGCCACCAAGCGTCTCTACGGCCTGGACACCACCAACAAGGACAAGCGGAACTACAGCCTGCAGTGTCTGCGGGCCCGCCGGCTGGTGGAGGAAGGGGTGCGCTTCGTGGAGATCACCTGCCCGGTCCTGTTCGGGCAGAACAACGGGACCTGGGATCAGCACTCCTACCTGAAGCGCGGCCACGAAGCCAACGCCCTGGTGACGGACCAGGCGGTGGCGGCGCTGATCAAGGACCTCAAGTCCCGCGGCATGCTGGAGGAGACGCTGCTCATCTGGGGCACCGAGTTCGGGCGCACCCCCGACAGCTCCAACGGCGACGGCCGCGACCACCTGGAAACCGCCTTCACCATCTTCATGGCCGGCGGGGGCATCAAGGGTGGAACGCTCTACGGCGAGACCGACGAGATCGGCAAGAAAGCGGTGGAGAACGTCACCACCGTGCACGACCTCCACGCCACCATCCTCCACCTGGTAGGCCTCGACCACGAGAAGCTGACCTACCGCTTCGGCGGGCGGGACCTCAGCCTCACCGACGTCCACGGCAACCTGATCCGACCCATCCTGGCGTAGCCCGCATCCAACCGGAATCAGCCTTCCTTCCAATCCCGGCGAGAGCGCTGCGTCAGCGGACGCTGATCCGCCGCGCACGCGGCTGTGGGAGCGGCGGATCGAGACGTCCAATGGCTTCGCCCGGCTGACGCCCGGGGTGCGGGCAGTGTTTTCTTGGAGAGGCATTGCGTTCCGGGAGGGGTGCTTCCTAATCGCCGCATTCGCGGCTGTGGCAGTGCAGGGATCATACGACCCCAGGCTTACGCCTGGGGCTACATGCGGGCGCAGCTCCGCTGCTCTATAAGGATGGCCCGTAGGTGGCATCTCGCCAAACAACCCACGTCAACCGCAGCTTCGCAGCTCTCCCCGAACCCACAACACTGCAAGGGGAAACATGCTTGTTTATTGGAATATTTCCCCGGGCGTCAGTCCAGAGATTCCAGCCCCGGGCGTCAACCCATGGGACGCGGAGGTAACGTAGAGGAGTAGAGCCGCGAACGCGGCGGCAGCAAACATCGGCATACCAACCTCAAGCGCAAGCCCGCTACTCATCTGCAAAAACGCAGCATGAGCCAGCTACCTTGACAGCCGCGAACGCGGCGACAACATGTAGCCGTGGGCGTGAGCCCATGGGACGCGGAGGTCACGCACAGAAGTCGAGCCGCGAAGCGACGACAACACGTAGCCGTGAACGTCAGCCCATGGGACTCGGTCTTGCCTCCCGCCCCCCACCCGTATACAGTATTTCCCGGCAAACGTCTTCCTGCCGGCCGCGGCAGTCCCGGGCGGCTCGGCAAAACCCAAGCCGGACGGAGGAAACGAGTGGCTTCAGGCCCCCAGAGGCCGGTTGGATGGTTGGTTGCGGCGGCGCTGGCGGCCTTGGCCCTGCAGGGCGCCTGCATTCCGGTGGGAGAGGACACGATAGAAGTCACGGCCTCGGCCTACAGCTCCCATCGCAACCAGACCGACAATACTCCCTACGTGGCCGCTTGGGGAGACCGGCTGAAACCGGGCATGAGATCCATCGCCGTCTCCCGGGACCTGATTCCGCTGGGCTTCGTTCGCGGAGCGCGGGTGAGGATCGAGGGGTTCCCCGGCCGGCGCTTCGTGGTCCTGGACAAGATGCACTATCGCTGGCGCCGGCGCATCGACATCTACATGGGTGACGACCTCGAGGCGGCGCGGAAGTGGGGAAAGCGCCGGCTTCGAGTCCACTATTTCTCCAGTTGGATTCGGAAGAGCGCCAAGCCCGACAAGCGCTGAAGCGGAGCTTGAAAGCGTGAATACGACATCCTATCGGGCGGGGATCATCGGCCTGGGGTTTATCGGCGCCGCCGACCAGACCTCCGGCGATGCCCTGGGGCAACAGGTGGAGAACCTGGACGGCACCCACCTGGGGGCCCTTGCAGGAAATCCGAGAATTCAACTGGTGGCGGGAAGCAGCCGAGATGAGGGACGCCGGTCCCGCTTCGAAGAGCGCGCCGGAGTTGCCAGCTACGCCGACTGGCGGGAGATGGTTGCCGCCGAAGCCCTCGACCTGGTGAGCGTGGCCACCTACACGCCGGTGCATGAGGAAATCACCGTGGCGTGCGCCCGCGCCGGGGTCCGGGCCATCTACTGCGAAAAGCCCATGGCCTCCCGCGTCTCCGAGGGAGATCGGATGCTGCGGGCCTGCCGGGAGTCGGGATCCCTGCTGGCAATCAACCACAACCGGCGCTTTCATCCCAACTATCGCCGCCTGCGCGATCTGATCGGCGATGGGGGACTGGGTGAGCTGACCTCGGTCAACGTGCAGTGGAGCAGCGGGCGCCTGGGCAATGTCGGCACCCACCTGTTCGACGCCATCCGCATGGTCACCGGCCGGCGGGTGGAAGCCGTCTCGGGGACCCTGGATCTGTCGGGGAAGCCCGACTGCCGCGGTCCCGCCTTTCAGGACCCCGGCGGATGGGGCTCGATGCGCCTGGAGGGCGGGGTGATGGTCACCGTGGATGCCTCCGACTACGCCAGGGTCCCCATGAGCCTGAGCATCAACGGAAGCGAGGGACGGGCCCTGACCGGAGGGGACGAAGTGAGCCTGGAGTACTGGGACGGCCGGCGGGAACAGTGGCCCAGCTTGCGCAGTCAGGCCAACGGGATGGACCGGGCCGTGCAGGAGATCGTGGCCTGGTTGGACGGCCGCGGGTCCTTCGCCTACGACGCCGCAGAAGCCTTGCAGGTCCTGGAGAGTATCGTGGCTTTCCACGTCTCCCACGACCGCTCGGGGGCCTGGACGGAGCTGCCGCTACAGGGAGAGGACCGAAACCGCCTGTTGAACAGCGGCTGAGAGCTGCCCGATCTCTCAGGCGCCCTTCACCCGGTCCAGCGCCTTGTCCATGGCCGCGATCAGCCCGCTGATTTGCTCGCTCCCCATGGGCAGCGACAAGGCGCACATGCTCAGGGTGTGGCTCAGGAAGTACCCTTCCTTCAGCAAGGCCAGGAAGACCTGGTGGCTCAGGGCCCGGTCGGCGCGGGCCAAGTCGCGGTAGGTCTCCAGCTTGCCCTCGACGAAGTAGATGCTGAAGACCGAGCCCGTATGGATGGCCTGAGCCTGGACGCCCCGGCGGGCGAAGAGGTGGTTCAACCCGGCGGTCAACCGGTCCGCCAGGTCGTTGAGGTGGTCGAAGGCCTCGGGCGTCAGTTCTCGCAGGGTGGCCAGGCCGGCGGCCATGGTCATGGGGTTGGCGCTGAAGCTTCCGCTCTGGGAAAAGCCGGTCGGGCCCCGGCCGGGATCCAGCAGGTCCATGAGGTCGGCCCGGCCGCCGAATGCCCCCACCGGGAACCCTCCCCCCACGATCTTCCCGAAGCAGGTCAGGTCGGGATCGATTCCGAATTGTTCTTGCAGTCCGCCTCTGCCGGCGCGAAAGCCGACGATTTCGTCGAAAATCAGCAGCAGCCCGTGCCTGCGGGCGATCTCTCTCACGGCGCGGGCGAAATCCGGCCGAACCGGGAGCATCCCCGCCTTGGGGTCGAAGATGACGCAGGCCAGGTCCCGGGCGTGTGCTTCGATCAGCCTGGCGACGGCGGCCTCGTCGTTGTAGGGAAGCACCAGCACCTCGCCGGCCGCGTGGGGCGACATCCCTCCAGCGCCGGGCACGGAATGGGGAGCCTCCATCGGTCCGGCCCGGTCCACGGGCGGAAACACGCTGACTTCCACCGCGTCGTGGCTGCCGTGGTAGCCGCCTTCGAACTTGGCGATCCTGGACTTTCGGCTGAATCCCCGGGCCAGCCGAACCGCGTGCAGGGTGGCTTCGGTGCCGGAGTTCACGAACCGGACCCGGTCCAGGCTGGCGACCCGACGGCACATTTCGGCGGCCATGTCGGTCTCGATGCCCGTCGGGGCGCCGAGGGCGGTTCCCTGTTCCAACTGGGAGCGAACGGCCTCCATGACGTTGGGGTGGTTGTGGCCCAGGATCTGGGTGGAGTGGTGGTTGGCGAAGTCCACGTAGCGATGCCCGTCGATGTCTTCCAGGAAGCACCCCCGGCCCCTGGACATGGTCAGGGGGTAGGGCTGATAGAAGTAGGCGCCCTTGGCCGGTCCGGCGTTCACCGCCCGCCCCCGTCGAAAGGCGTCGGCCGAGTTGGGCGTGCGCCTCCTGTATTCCTCTTCCACCGAGATCACTGGCTCCGTCATGATGGTGCCCTTTCCGGAATTGAATAGCGATGAGGTTCCGATCCTGCTCCAGGCCGAACAGCGCCATGCCGTTTGTACCAGTTTCCCGCCCCCGGGCGCCAGTGAAACCTCCGCCGTTCGGGCGCCGGCCGCCTTTTGACTTCCGGGGAGCCTTGCCATAAAATCGCCCGCAATTCTCCGGTGAGGTAAGCATGCGAACTCTCGCGAGACGGTTGCCGTTTTCGGCTCTTGTCATCCTGGCTGTCGTCCTGGGATCGACCGCTGCCCTCCCGTCACCGGCGGTGGCGGAGGAAGAGGAGAGGAAGCAGAACCCCTACAAGGGGAACCCGGACGACATTCTGGTGGGGAAAGGCCTCTTCCGCTACTACTGCGCCGGCTGCCACGGCATGGAGGGCGGCGGGGGATTCCGCGGCCCCGACCTGGTTCGAGGGCGGCTCACCCATGTCGTGGACGATCACGACATGCTGGAGGTGGTGAGGAACGGAATCCAGGGAACCCAGATGCCGGCCCAGACGCTTCCCGACAGCAACCTGTGGCGCATGATCGCCTTCATCACCGATCTCCGCTCCAAGGCCCGTCCTCAGGATCTGAGCGGGAACTGGGAGTCGGGACGGGAGATCTTCAACGGCAAGGGGTTCTGCTCCGCTTGCCACATGGTCCGGGGAGAGGGAGGCCGCTTCGGCCCTGACCTGACGGGCATCGGAAGCACTCGCCCCTGGGAGTCTTTCCGGGAAGCCGTGCGGGAGCCCAGCGCTCAGTTCAAGAACGTCCTCCAGGCGGACGGGCGGATGGCGGGCGGCTACGAGTCGGTCCGGCTGGTGACCTCCGAGGGAAAGCGGATTACCGGCGTCGTCCGCAACGAGGACACCTACACCATCCAGGTGCTGGACCAGCAGGAGAACTACTACAGCTATCGCAAGAGCGAGCTGCGGGAACTCACCCACCTGGACCATTCGCTGATGCCGGTCTATGCGGAAAGCGCGCTTTCCGACCAGGACTTGAGGGATCTGCTGATCTTCCTCACTCGGCCGGCGGAATGAAGGTTTCCGGGAAGATGGATTCGAGTTGGCCGGATAGAGCCGCCGCGGGCGCTCCCTTCCCGGGCGGGCCGGCTGGCGCAGGAGCGATATCCCAAGAGGAGAACCAATGAAGCGAACCTGGTTTGTGCCGGCGGTATGCCTGTGGCTGACGTTTCCCGGCTTGACCGGCTTGTCCCGGGCGGGCGAAGTGACCAGCCAACGATTGGTGCGGGCCCTGGAGGAGCCGCAGAACTGGCTCACCTACCGGGGGGACTACAGCGGCCGCAACTACCGCCCGCTCAAGCAGATTCACAAGGGTAACGTGACCGACCTGCGGGTCGACTGGGTGTTTCAGACCGGCGTGGGGGCTGCCGCCAAGTTCCAGACCGTCCCCCTGGTGGTGGACGGGATGATGTACATCACCGCTCCCTACAACAACGGCTACGCCCTGGACGCTCGAACCGGCCGGCGACTGTGGAGATACCAGCGCAGCCTGCCCGACCAGAGCCTCTGCTGCGGGCCCATCAATCGAGGCTTCGCCCTGCTGCGGGACAAGCTGTTCATGGCCACCCTCGACTCCCACCTGGTGGCCCTGGACACCAAGACCGGAAACGTGCTCTGGGACATCGAGCGGGCCGACTACCGAATCGGCTACAGCTCCACCGGGGCTCCCCTCATCGTCAAGGACAAGGTCATCATCGGAACCGGCGGCGGCGAATACGGCGTCCGCGGTTTCCTGGATGCCTACGACCCCGACACCGGCAAGCGGCTGTGGCGGTTCTGGACCATTCCGGCGGCCGGAGAGCCCGGCTCGGAAACCTGGCTGGGAGATTCCTGGAAGACGGGCGGGGCGCCCACCTGGATGACGGGAACCTACGATCCCGAGCTGGACCTGCTCTACTGGTGCACCGGCAACCCGGCCCCCGATCTCAACGGGGAGACCCGCCTGGGCGACAATCTCTACTCGGCCTCGGTGGTGGCGCTGGACCCCGACACCGGCAAGATGCAGTGGTACTTCCAGTTCACGCCTCACGACGTCCACGACTGGGACGCCAACGAGGTTCCGGTGCTCCTGGACCTGGAAATGGACGGCAAGCCCAGAAAGCTGCTGGTCCAGTCCAATCGCAACGGCTTCTACTACGTCCTGGACAGGGAAACAGGAGAGTTCCTCCACGCCAATGCGGTGGCTCGGGTCACCTGGGCCTCCGGAATCGATGCCAAGGGGCGTCCCATGGTGCTTCCCGACACCGCCCCCACCCCGGAGGGCAACCGCCAGTGCCCGGGGATGGGAGGAGGGTCCAACTGGATGGCGCCTTCCTACAATCCCGACGCCGGGCTGCTCTACGTGGTGGTCCGGGAGGAGTGCACCGACTACTTCAGCAGCGAGCAGGAGCTGGAGCCGGGGCATTTCTGGCTGGGGAGCTTCCCTCGAGTCAAGCCCGACGAGGATACCTGGGGGGTGGTCAAGGCCCTGGCGCCCACCACCGGAGAGGTCCAGTGGGAGTTCAAGTTCCACACGCCGACCTGGGCGGGGACGCTCTCCACCGCGGGAGGACTGGTCTTCGTGGGCGACATGGAGGGCTATCTCACCGCGCTGGATGCCCACACCGGCAAGAGCCTGTGGCGGTTCCAGACCGGGTCGCCCATCACCACCCACCCCATCACCTACATGCTGGACGGCAGGCAGATCGTGGCCGTGGCCGCCGGCAGCAATCTCTTCACCTTCAGCCTGGCGCCCTGAGATCAGCTTGATCTACTCGCGGCGCTTCCAGGTTTCGATATTCCACAGCTCCGAGTCCCAGGCGTTCATCCGCACACCCTCGATGTCATTGGAGTGGGCCGACACGTTTCCCCGGTGAACCAGGGGGATGATCGCGTAGCTGCCCACCAGCAGGTCGTTGAGCGCAATGGTGATCCGGTTGCGCCGTTCCACGTCGACCGTGGTCTGGAGCTCGGCGAAGAGCCGATCGTATTCGTCGGACTGGAAGCGCGGGACGTTCGAGCCGAAAAAGGAGTTGGCCGCCCCGGCGATCTCGCTGGTGACCCAGGAGCCCAGGTAGCTCTCCGGGTCGGGGCTGCTTCCGCTGCTGGCGTACATCTGAACGTCGGCGTAGAACTTGCCCACGGTGTCGGGGCTGGCGAGGTCGCCACCGAAAAACACGCTGGGATTGACCTGCTTCAATCGGGTCTCGACGCCGAGTTCCGCCCACCAGCTCTGGATCAGTTCCTGGGTTTCCTGGCGCACCGAATTGGTGGAAGTCTGAAAGAGGACCCTGAGGGGAACGCCTTCCCGCTCCCGCACGCCGTCGCCGTCGGAATCCACGATCCCGGCGTTGTCGAGAATCTCCTTGGCGAGATCCATGTTCTGAACCAGGCATTCGTCGTTGTTGGTCGATGCCTGGGCGGCCGGAGCCGGCCAGACGTTGCAGGTCGGGCGCCCGGCCTGCTCGCCGTAACCGGTTCCGACCAGGGTGTCGCGGTCGATGGCCAGCGAGAGAGCCCGCCCCACGACCGGATCGGTCAGGAACGGGTGCGGGTTGGCGCCGTCCGCGTACTCCGAGCGAAGATCGCCCAGACCGGGGTCCGGGTTGGTCTGGTTCATCAGCAGGCGTTCGACTGTCGTGCTGAAAGCCGAGACGATGGTTCCACCGCCGCCCTCGGAGATCGAAGCCAGGACTTCGGGTTCGACCTGGAGGTTCCAGGCATAGTCGGCCTGGTTGAGATCGAGAACGGATCGCGCCGCAGCCTCGGCCGTCCCGCCGCCCTTCAGGATCACTTCACCGAAATAGGGAAGACCGGACTCGGCGCCCCGGTAGCGAGGATTGAACCGGTAGAGGATGGCGCCGTCGGCGCCGAAGTCGGACACGAGATAGGGACCGGTGCCGATGGGTCCCAGGTTCTCGCCGGTGCAGCCGGTCGCGGCCTCGCCCAGGCAGTCGGCGAACTGGGCGGCTTGCAGGATGGGGCTCAGGCTGGACACGAACGGGTCATAGGGAAACGACGTCGGTTCAATGAACGCAATGGCGACGGTTCGCTCGTCGACGGCATCCACCGAGGCCACGTTGTCGAAGCTCCGCGAGTGGGCGCAGCCGCCGCCCGGGGCCGTGCAGTAGCGCCAGGTAAAGACCACGTCCTCGGCGGTCACGGGGGTGCCGTCGGACCAGAGCAGGTCCTCCCGGAGTGTCCAGGTGATGCGGGTCCGGTCGGCGGAGAAACCGCCGTTCCCGGCGGTCGGCACCCGCGTGGCCAGAACGGGGACCATCTCGCCGTCGGGGTTGTACTCGGCCAGCGGCTCGAGGACGAGCGATGCCGCTTCCACGTCCTTGGTGCCTCGGGACAGGTAGGGGTTGAGAATGGTGGGCGCCTGCCAGTAGAGGAGGGTGGCGCTTCCCCCCTGGCCGGCGCCCTGGGTGTCATCATCCGGTGGACTATCGGAACCGCCGCTGTCTCCGTGGTCCGGGTCTTGCGGATAGTAGCCGGCCGCGAGCAGCACAGGCACCCCGAAGACCATGACCCTCTTGACGAACGTCACCTTGCGCGCCTGCAGTCCGGTCAAGGGATTGCGGGTGGTGTAGTAGAGGAAGGATTCACCGAAAGCATTGGCCACGCTCAGGACGTCCCGGTCGCCGAAGGTTCCGGCAAGGTTCGGGTCCAGTTCGGACAGGCCGGGGCCGAACGGATGACTGTAGGGGTCTCCGGTGAAGAGCGCGTTGCCCTGAGTATCGAGGCCGAAAAGGTAGACCGAGCCGCTTCTCCAGCGGGGATCGAACGACAGGGCGAAGGTAGCGAAGTATCCTCTCGATTCCAGGTCCATGGCGGCGCAACGGACAAATTCCTGCAACCCGGCCTGGGAAGGGTCGGCGTCCAGCCTGGCGGCGTTGACCTCCTCGCCATGGCAGGTGCCCGGAAAATCGCGTCGGTAGATCCCGGCGCCGATCATGGAGGGCATTCCGTTCCAGTCGATGGCCTTGAAGTAGGAAGACTTCGGCTCTTCCCGGCCGGTCACAGGATTGGCGAACGTATAGTAGACCCAACCTTCACCGAATTGACTTACGACACGGTTCCCTTCCACGGCGAAGTCGCCGCCGTAAATGTCGATCAGAGGTCCGTGTGGCATCCCCTCCCTCGAAGGGTCGGGTGGGAAGACGAAATATCGAGCTGCCCCGTGGGCCGGCGTCTGTTCGACGACGACTACATAGATCGAACCACTCCTCCAACGCTCTTCCTCGTGGAAGGCCCGACGGGCCGCCTCGGCGCCGACTTCCTGAACCAGCTCATAGGCGCATTGAACGAAGGTTCCAATATCTTCCACGGTGCGCACGGCGCCGGCCACGATGGCGCTTTCCCCGCAAGTCGGCGCCTCACTGCGTGCCTCGGCGCCGACAGCCGGCGCGGCAATCACAAGAATCAGCAACAATGGCAAACAATACAATCGCTGTCGCATGCCTATATATTTTGGGAATCCGTCCAAAAGGTCAAGGCCCGGCACGGACCCATGTACCACACTGCCGTCACGAGGTGATGCCCACCCGGGAGCGCGGGCGTCCCGCCCGCGAGCGCCAGGCTAACTGGTGAAGCGTAGCCGGTGAAAGTCCGGCGGGAAGGAAAGGTTAACCACCACTTCCGCCCCGAGTCATGGGCCTACAACCGCGAGGGTGTGGGTCAAGCGTTGACAGGGGTGCGTGTGGGCAGGGCTATTGAGCACCGAAAACACGCTCATCCGGGGTGCCGAGGCCATGCGGGCAGCCGAAGGCAAGATCCGCTCCACCGCCAAGGTGAGGGGGAGAGGAGCCCCGCGGTGTCTTAGAACCCAGGCACGCACGTAAGCGCTTCACCGGGACCTGGGAGGTCTTCATGCTGTTCCGTCAGTCGTGGCGGGACCGCAAAGGGAAGGAGAGATCCGAGACCGGAGATGCACGGCATGAAGAAGTCAGATGAGGCCATAGTAGTGGAGAAGCCGGCGAACAAAGGGGAGAGATTCCCGGCGGAGTCGGTGGAGCGAAGGGCCTTACCCGAAGGGAAGCCGGAAAGCCAAAGCACGCGCCGGACGCAGAGACGGGGGAGCGTGTCCCAGGCGGCGGACCGGATACGGGAGTTCATCGAACGGGAACCGAAGAGTCGGTTGACGGCGCTGCTGCACCACATCACGGTGGAGGCGTTGAGGAAAGCCTACGGGGAGTTGAAGAGGTGGGCGGCCCCCGGCGTGGACGGCATGACGTGGAAAGAGTACGCGGTTGGGTTGGAAGATCGATTGGTCGACCTGCATGACCGGGTACAGCGGGGAGCGTACCGGGCGACGCCATCGCGGCGGGTGAAGATACCCAAGGCGGATGGCGGGACACGACCGCTTGGCGTGGCGGCGCTGGAGGACAAGATCGTCCAGAAGGCCGTGGCGGACAACCTGCTGACGCCGATATATGAGGCGGAGTTCCTGGGGTTCAGTTACGGGTTTCGACCTGGCCGAGGGGGGCACGATGCGCTGGACGCCCTGGCGGTCGGGATCGGGCGGCGGAAGATCAGGTGGATCATCGACGCGGACATACGCGGATTCTTCGACAACGTGTCGCGGGACTGGATGCTGCGGTTTCTGAGGCACCGCATCGGGGATGAGCGGGTGATACGGTTGATTGCCAAGTGGTTGAACGCCGGCGTCATGGAGGATGGAGAGTGGAGGGACGACCTGAAGGGGACGCCGCAAGGGGCGGTGATATCGCCGATCCTGGCGAACGTCTACCTGCATTACGGTTTGGACCTCTGGTTCCAGAGGCAATGGCGGACCCGCGAGGCCGAAGGCGAGACCCTGATGGTGCGGTACGCCGACGACTTCGTGGTGGGATTTCAGTACCGGCGGGATGCGGAGCGATTCCTCAACGACCTGAAGGAGCGAATCGGACGGTTCGAGTTGGAGATGCACCCGGAGAAGACCCGACTCATCGAGTTCGGACGGTATGCGGCAGAGAACCGACGAAGGAGGGGGGAGGGGAGACCGGAAACGTTCGACTTCCTGGGCTTCACGCACTATTGCAGGAAGGACCGGAAGGGACGCTACGGGCTGGGGCGCAAACCGATAGCGAAACGGATGAGGCGCACCCTGAAGCGAGTGAAGGAGGAGCTGAGCAGGCGGATGCATGAAGGCATCGGGAAGACCGGCAAATGGCTGGGGCGAGTGTTGAACGGATGGCTGAACTACTTTGCTGTCCCGACCAGCCTGCGCTATCTGAGACGCTTTGCGAGCCACGTCCTGAGATTGTGGATGCGAGCAATCAATCGACGATCCCAGAAGGGCGGATATAGCTGGGAGGCGATGAACCGACTGGCGGCGACCTACTGGCCGAGACTGGGAATCCGGCATCCATGGCCGGACCGACGAATGCTCGTCAACACCTGAGGGAGGAGCCGGATGCGCTAGCTGCGCACGTCCGGATCTGTGCGGGGGGTCCCCAGCAATGCGGATTCCTACCGCGATATCCTTATTTCCGCCAACGCTTCGTCCCCGCCGGTGCCTCCGGCCTCCTACCGGGAATCAACAACTTACGGATGGTTTTATAGCAATTTAGGGTAGAATCCCGAAAAATTACCGGTCCTTTCCTTGAAGACGGGCTAACGATTTGGGTGACCAAGACAGAATTCCCGGGACCTTCCGCCCCCGCTGCCTCTCCCTCGATTTGGAGATAACCAGAAAAAACGGCCGTATCCGTGCCTTCGGCGCGGTGCGGGCGGATACCGGGGAAGGGCATACCGGCGGCGGTTCGGCATCGGAGCTGGCGAGGCTCGACGATCTGGCCGAAGGTACGGACTTCGTCCTGGGCCACAATCTGATCGACTTCGACCTGCCTCACCTGGCGGCAGCCCGGCCCGGCCTGCGGCTGCTCGAGCTGCCGGCGGTGGACACCTTGCGCCTCAGCCCGCTGGCCTTTCCGCGCAACCCCTATCATGGCCTCGTCAAGCACTACCAGGATGGGGGGCTCAAGCGCGAGCGCGTGAACAACCCGGAGCTGGACTCCCGGATTGCCTTGGCGGTCTTCAGGGACGAGCAGGCAGCCCTGAAGGAGACGGCCCCGGATCTGCTGGCGGCTTGGCACTGGTTGACCACCCCGGAGTCCGGCGTCCTGGACCGCGGTCTGGACGATTTCTTCTCGGCGCTCCGCGATGCGGGAAGACCCTCGAACGGCGAGGCCCGGGCGGCTATTTCCCGGCGACTTTTGGGCACAGCCTGCGTGACTCAGGGGTGGGAGGTTTTGAGCCAGGCGAGAGACCACGGATGGGCGCTGGCCTACACGCTGGCATGGCTGTCGGTGGCGGGCGGCAACTCGGTCATGCCGCCCTGGGTGCGCCACCAATTCCCCGAAGCGGGCCGCCTGGTGCGCCGGCTCAGGGACACCGCCTGCGCCGATTCCGCTTGCGATTGGTGCCGGGAACGGCACGATGCCCGCAAGGCGCTCAAGCGCTGGTTCGGCTTCGAGGACTTTCGGCCCAAGCCGGCGGACGACAACGGGCGCCCCCTGCAGCAGGCCATCGTGGAGGAGGCGATGGCGGGCAAGCACGTGCTGGGCATTCTGCCGACCGGCGCCGGCAAGTCGGTCTGCTACCAGGTCCCGGCCCTGTCCCGCTATCACAACACCGGCGCCCTGACGGTGGTGATCTCGCCCCTGGTGGCCCTGATGGCGGACCAGGTGGCGGGAATGGAGGCGCACGGGATCGGCTCCTGTGTGACCGTCAACGGACTCCTGTCCATGCCCGAACGTGCCGATGCCCTGGACCGGGTCCGCCTGGGGGACGCCGGTATCCTCCTCATCTCTCCGGAGCAACTCCGCTCCCGTTCGGTGCGGCGGGTGCTCGACCAGCGCGAGATCGGGGGCTGGGTGCTGGACGAGGCCCACTGCCTGTCGCGCTGGGGCCACGACTTTGCGGGCCTGCAGCCGGAGAGCAAGAAGGAAGTGCAGAAGCGCTTCATCGACGGCGATCTGCGCGCCATCGTGGCCACCAATGCCTTCGGCATGGGGATCGACAAGCCGGATGTGCGGCTGGTCATTCACGGCGACATTCCGGGGTCGCTGGAAAACTATCTCCAGGAGGCCGGCCGCGCCGGGCGCGACCGCGCATCGGCCCGTTGCGTGCTGCTGTACGAGCCGGAAGATGTGGAGCGCCAGTTCGGGATGTCGGCGCGCTCGCGGCTGACCCGGCGAGAAATCCACGGCATCCTCAGGGCATTGCGCAACCTGGACCGCAGGAAGCGATTGGGCGGCGAGGTGGTGGCCACCCCCGGAGAGATCCTGGGCGAGGACGAGGAAAAGGCGTTCGAGCGCGACTCCGCCACCGACGATACCCGGGTGCGCACCGCCATTGCCTGGCTGGAGGAATCGGAGCTGCTGACCCGGGAGGAAAACGCTGTCCACATATTTCCGTCCTCGTTGCGGGTAAATTCGGTCGAGGAGGCCGGCAAGCGGCTCGAAAGAGCAGGGATCAGCGAAGAGTACCGCCGCCAGTTGCTGGGCATTGCCCAGGTGTTGATCGAGGCCGACGCCGATGAGGGCATCAGCACCGATCAACTGATGGAAAGTTCAGGACTGGGTCCCGAGGGCGTGCGCGCGGCCTTGTACGACCTGGAGCGGCTGGGCATCGCCAGCGACGACACCGTTCTGACCGCCTTCGTCCACGCCGGCGTGAAGCGGTCATCCGGCCGGCGCCTGCAGGAAGCGGCCGACGTTGAGACGGCCCTGATCGCGCACCTGCGCGAGGCGGCGCCCGACCTGGGCAAGGGAGAGTCCTCCTCCCTGCATCTGCGCATGGCCTCCCAGGTTCTGCGGGACCAGGGATTGACCGATCCCCTGCCGGAGCGGCTGTGGCGCATCGTCCGCGGCATCGCCCATGACGGGCGGGGTGAGGACGGGGCCGCCGGCAGCCTCAGCGTTCGAAAACGGGACGCGGAGACCGTTCGGGTGACGTTGAAGCGTGAGTGGCGGGCGCTCGAAGAGACTGCCGACATTCGGAGGCAGGCGGCCGGCCGGCTGCTGGACCATCTGCTGGCCTGCCTGCCGCCGGGGAGCAGGGGCACGGACCTGCTGGCCGAGACTACGCTCGGGAAACTGACACAGGCCATCAAGTCCGACCTGGTCTTGAGGAGCCGGGTCCGGCGCCCGGACAAGCTCTTGGACCGAGCCCTGATGTGGCTGCACGAGCAGGCGGTGATCCAGCTCCACAGGGGCCTGGCGGTGTTCCGTCCGGCCATGACCATCCGTTTGCAACAGGGAGAGCGCCGCGGTTTCGCCAAGGCCGACTTCGAGCCGCTGGCGTTCCACTACACCGGAAAGACCCTGCAGATCCACGTGATGGCCGAGTATGCCGCGCGCGGCCTGGCCGCCATCAACGAGGCACAGCGCCTGGCCAGGGACTATTTCACCCTGGAGGAAGAAGCGTTTCTGGAACGCTGGCTGCCCGGCCGGGACAGAGAGATCAGACGCCAGACCACCCTGAAGTCATGGCGCGAGATCGTCGAAAACCTGAAGAACCCCGTCCAGCAGCGCATTGTCGCCGACGATCGGGAAGAGACCAACGTGCTGATTCTGGCAGGTCCGGGCTCGGGCAAGACGCGGGTGCTGGTGCATCGCATCGCCTATCTGATCCGCGTGCGCCGCGAGAACGCCCGGGGCATTCTGGCCCTGGCCTACAACCGTCACGCCGCGGTCGATATCCGGCGCCGCCTGCAGGAGTTGATCGGAGAGGATGCGCGGGGCGTCACCGTGCTCACCTGCCACGCCCTGGCCATGCGGCTGGCCGGAGCCAGCTTCACCGGTCGGGCGGAGCGTCCCGACGACGAAGAGTTCCGGAAGATCATCCGCCGTGCGGTGGACCTGTTGCACGGCGAGGATCTGCCGGTGGAGGAGGCGGACGAAAGGCGGGAACGCCTGCTGGCCGGCTTCCGTTGGATCCTGGTGGACGAATACCAGGACATCGGGGCCGACCAGTATGAGCTGATCTCGGCCCTGGCCGGGCGAAGGCTGGAGGACGAAGCCGGCAAGCTCAGCCTGTTCGCGGTGGGTGACGACGACCAGAACATCTACGCCTTCAACGGGACCTCGGTGGAATTCATCCGCCGATTCGAGAAGGACTACGGTCCCAAGCCGACCTATCTGACGGCAAACTACCGCTCCACCCGCCACATCGTGGCGGCGGCCAACGCCGTGATCGAGCCGGTGCGGGAGCGGATGAAGGCCGGTCATCCCATCCGGGTCGATCGGGCGCGTTCCAAGGATCCTGCAGGCGGCGCTTGGGAAGACCTGGATCCCGTTTCTCGGGGACGGGTGCAGATCCTGCCTGCCGGAGGTGATCCCGTCTCGCAGGCGCGGGTGGTCATGGGCGAGCTCTTGCGCCTTTCCGGGCTCTCAACCGATTGGGACTGGAAGCGTTGCGCCGTGATTGCGCGCGAGTGGGAATACCTGCTCCCGGTGCGCGCCTTCTGCGAGGCCCACAGCCTTCCGGCGCAGATGGGAAACGAGGAGATCCCGCGCTTCTGGCGCCTCCGGGAGACCCGGGCGTTGGTGGAATGGCTACGAGGGCGGAAACCGCGCCTGATCGATAGCAAGGCTCTGAAGACTTGGGCCAAGACACGTCCGTCCGATCCCTGGCACGATCTGCTGCGCCAGGCCATTGGGGAGCACAGGCTGGAAACCGGCGGTGGGGAAGTGCCGGTGGATCACTTCATCGAATGGCTGGCGGAGTGGGGCCGGGACATCCGCCGCCGCCAGCGCGGCCTCCTGTTGCTGACCGGCCACCGGGCCAAGGGGCTGGAGTTCGACCACGTGGCCGTGCTCGACGGGGGCTGGGACCGCATCGGATCGGGCGAGGACCCGGACGAGCCTCGGCGGCTCTACTACGTGTCCATGACACGCGCCCGCCAGACCCTGGCGCTGGCGCGGTTCCATCGGCGTCACAGGCTCCAGGACGCGTTGGCCCGCCATCCCTCGGTGATACGCCGCCAGCCTGTCGAGCTTCCCGCGAGTTCCGGTGCCATCGAAAACCACTACGTCCGGCCCGGCCTTCGGGACGTGGATCTCGGCTTCGCGGGGCGCCGGCGCGCGGGTGACCGGATCCACCAAGCCATCGCCGCGCTGTCACCCGGCGATCCCCTGATGGTTCGGGTTGGCAAAGAGGGGCGATGGGAGTTGCTGAACGGCGCGGGAAGGGTGGTGGGACGGCTCTCCAAGCGCTTCAGCCCCCCGCGCGGAAAATCCTGCCGCTCGGCCGAAGTGCTGGCCATGGTCGGCTGGAGCCGCGAAGCCTCGGACCCGGATTTCCGGGAAAGAATGAGATGCGATTCCTGGGAGGTGGTCGTCCCGGAGTTGGTGTTCCAGCCTGACGGGCCTTAAGCTCGGCCCCACCGGCCGCACTGCTGTCATGGGATGATGCCCACCCGGGAGCGCGGGCGTCCCGCCCGCATCCCTGTTCCTGCCAACGCTTCGTTCCCCGCGCCGGCTGACCGGAGCTGCGCAGGCGCCGGATCGGCCGCCTCGCTCCCGCACCCTCCGTCCCCAGCCTCTCAGCTCTCCGCTTTCGCCATCAGTTCGTTGTAGGTGTCGGAGGCGGCCTTGAGCCGCTTGAGGGCCTCTTGGGGCAGGGTGAGGGTGGTGCCCTTGAAGTTGTCCTCCACGTGCTCGGGCTTTTCGCCTCCGGAGAGGGCGCTGGTCACCTCGGGGTGAGAGAGCACCCAGGCCACGCACACCTGGGGACGGCTGACGCCCAGTTCTTTGGCGACCCGGTCCAGCTCCTCGATCACGCCCACCAGGGGAGATCCCTCCTCGGGCTCTCGACCCGGCACCAGTCTGCCTTCTCCCAGAGGACTGAAGGCCATCAGTCCCAGGTTGCCCTTGCGAATCAGCGGGAACAACTCCTCGCTCATGAAGTCGCGGCGGGCGCCGGACACGATGTTGTAGTAGTCCTGCAGGCCGGCAATGCGGGCTTTTTCCGACCTGTCCGGCCTCGTTCCGATCTCGATCAGTTCGTCCACCTGCTTGGCCAGGTGGCTGGAAACTCCCCAGTAGCGGATCTTGCCGGCCTGAACCAGGCTGTCCATGGTGTCGGCGATCATCTCCATGTGCTCCAGGGTCGCGGTGCCGGCGGGCGGCTCCGGACGTTGGCTTGACGGAGTAATCGCGTCGGGAGCGTGCAGCAGGTAGATATCGATGTAGTCGGTGTTCAGGCGTTTGAGGCTGGCTTCGCACTTCCGGGTCAGGATCTCCCTGGTGAAGGTCAGGGGCGCCTCGCCGGCGGGGTGTGGCGAGCCCTTGGTGGCGATCACCACCTCGCCGCGCCGTCCGGCGACGCCGTGCCCCAACGCGGTTTCGGATCCTCCCATCCCGTAGCCTTCGGCGGAGTCGAAGAAGTTGATGCCGATGTCGATGCAGTGCCGGATCAGCTTGTGAGCCTCCACGTCTCCGCCCTCGCGGCTGAGATGGCGCCGGAAGGCCGTGCCCTGGCAGTGTCTGGAGACCCAGAGGTCGGTGTGGCCGAACTGCACCAGGTGAGAGGGACGGCCGGCGGGTTCGGGTGTCGGTGGCGCCGGTTGGCAACCGGACAGCGGAGCCAGCACCACCGAGCCGGCAGCCGCTCCGCAGGCCTTGAGAAAGGTTCTGCGATCGGTGGGGTCGTCGACGTGTCGGGAAGACAGGGGGCGTTGGGACATGGTGGTTGACCTCTCGGGAACGATTCTATCGGGATTGCGGCGAAACCTGTTGCCGGCGTAGAGACCCTCAGCTCTTGGCTTTGGCCATCAGCTCGTTGTAGGTGTCGGAGGCGGCCTTGAGCCGCTTGAGGGCCTCTTCGGGGAGGGTGAGCTTTGTGCCCTTGAAGTTGTCCTCCACGTGCTCGGGTTTTTCGCCGCCGGAGAGGGCGCTGGTCACCTCGGGGTGGGAGAGCACCCAGGCCACGCACACCTGGGGGCGGCTGACGCCCAGTTCTTCGGCGACCCGGTCGAGCTCCTGGATCACGCCCACCAGGGGAGATCCTTCCTCGGGTTCTCGACCCGGCACCAGTCTGCCTTCGCCCAGAGGACTGAAGGCCATCAGTCCCAGGTTGCCCTTGCGAATCAGCGGGAACAGCTCCTGGCTCATGAAGTCCCGGCGGGCGCCGGACACGATGTTGTAGTAGTCCTGCAGGCCGGCGAGGCGTGACCTGCCGGACCTGTCGGCCCTCATTCCGATCTCGATCAGCTCGTCCACCTGTTTGGCCAGGTGGTTGGAAACTCCCCAGTAGCGGATCTTGCCTGACTGAACCAGGCTGTCCAGGGCGTCGGCGATCTCCACCATGTGTTCCAGAGTCGGGGTGTCGTGAGGCGGCGAGTATTGTTCGTCGGAGGGAGTGAGCTTGTCGGCGCCGTGCAACAGGTAGAGATCGATGGTGTCGGTTTGCAGGCGTTTGAGACTGGCTTCGCACTTCTGGGTCAGGATCTCCCGGGTGAAGACCAGGGGCTTTCCGTCGGCGCCGCTTGCGGCGGCCTTTGTGGCGATCACCACCTCGCCACGCCGTCCGGCGACGCCGTGTCCCAATGCGGTCTCGGATCCTCCGTGGCCGTAGGCTTCGGAAGAGTCGAAGAAGTTGATGCCGATGTCGATGCAGTGGCGGATCAGCTTGTGAGCCTCGGCATCCCCGCCCTCGCGGCTGAGATGGCGCCGGAAGGCCGTGCCCTGGCAGTGCCTGGAGACCCAGAGGTCGGTGTGGCCGAACTGCACCAGGTGGGAGGGGCGACCGGCGGGTTCGGGCGGCGGCTGGGCCTGTTGGCAACCGGACAGCGGCGCCAGAACCACCGAGCCGGCAGCCGCTCCGCAGGCCTTGAGGAAGGTCCTGCGGTCGGTGGGGTGGTCGACCTGATGCGAAGACAAGGGACGTTGGAGCATTGAGGGTTACCTTTCTGAAATGGTTTTATGGCGATTGCAGCCAAGCCCGTTGCCGGAGTCGAGGTCCGGGCCGGCCGGAAAATCTCAACCGGCCGTGGAACGGGAACACCCTGGACAGCCGGGCTTTGGGCGGCCCGGATGGTGGATGACCGCCCTGCCGGGAGCCCCTAAGTTCCTTCAGGCGGGGCGGCTTGTCAAGTCTTTTCAGGGAGTCGGGAGCCGGTCGGGCTCATGGCGGGCTTGCCGGGCTCGCCGGATAAACAAGCACGTTCCCCATTGCAGTGTCGTGGGTTACGGGAGAGCTGCGAAGCTGCGGTTGGAGTGGGTATCCGACGCGATGCCCCCTACAAGCCATCCTTATAGAGCTGCGAAGCAGCGGCTCAGGGTAGCCCCAGGCGGAAGCCTGGGGTCGTTTGGGTGCTGCACCAACCAAGCCGCGAATGCGGCGAATAAGAAGCACCCTTCTTGACAGGCAAAAGCCCCCCCGATATTCTCCGGGTCTCGTTCAGCCACCTTCCCCCGGTTTCCAACTCCCCCTTCTGCGAGGACCCCGCCATGAATAGCCCCGCCCCGCCCGTCGCAAATTCGGAAGAGCAGACCCTTCTCCAGGCCCAAGAGAAAGGCGGGCTGGCGCTGGTTTCGGCCTACTTCAAGCTGTCGGGGCCCGGCTGGCTGCAGAGCGCCCTGACCCTGGGGGGCGGCTCCCTGAGCAGCAGCCTCTACCTGGGGGTGCTGGCCGGCACCTCGCTGCTCTGGCTGCAGCCGCTGGCCATGGTGCTGGGCATCGTGATGCTGAGCGCCATCGGATATGTCACCACCTCCACCGGCGCTTCCCCCTTTCAGGCCGTCAACCGTCAGGTCAACCCCGTGCTGGGCTGGGGCTGGGCGCTGGCCTCGCTGCTGGCCAGCCTGGTGTGGTCGATGCCCCAGTACTCGCTGGCGACGGCGGTGGTGCAGCAGAACCTGCTCCCGGGGGTGGTGGAGGGATGGCCGGGCAAGGTCGGGGTGGTGCTCCTGATCCTGGGGGTCTCGACGGCCGCCACCTGGAGCTATGGGCGCGGCCGCATGGGAGTCAAGCTCTACGAGGTCATCCTGAAGATCGCGGTGGCCCTGATCGTGGCCTGCTTCATCGCGGTGGTGATCACCTTGGGCCTTTCTTCCCAGGGATTGCCCTGGCAGTCGCTGTGGAAGGGGTTCATCCCCAATCCGCAATCGCTGCTCACTCCCTCGGAACAGTATCTCCCACTGCTTCAGGCCGTGAAAGAAGCCCATCGTTCCTACTGGAGCGACCTCATCGTGCAGAAGCAGACCGACGTGCTGGTCAGCGCCGCGGCCACCGCAGTGGGCATCAACATGACCTTCCTCTTTCCCTACACGCTGCTCAGGCGCAAGTGGGGCAAGGCCTTTCGCGGCTTCGTGATCTTCGATCTGGGCAGCGGCATGCTGATTCCCTTCGTGATCGCCACTAGTTGCGTGGTCATCGCCGCCGCCACCCAGTTCCACGTCCAGCCGCAGCCGGGTCTGGGACCGGAGACGGCCGAGCAACGGATGGCCGCCGCCTCTCCCATTCAGCAGCGGGAGTTCCAGCAGTTGCTGCAGGGTCGAGCGGCAGCCGGCCAATCCGTGGCGCCGGCAGAATACATGTCCTTCTCCGCGGCGGAGAGAAAGCTGGCGGCCACGCTGGTGACCCGGGACGCCTTCGACCTGGCCGACTCGCTGCAGCCGCTGAGCGGTCGATCCTTCGCCAACCTGGTCTTCGGCCTGGGGGTGCTGGGCATGGCCCTGTCGACCATCACCCTGCTGATGCTGGCCTCCGGGCTGGTGATCTGCGAGATGTTCAACCTGCCGGCCACCGGCTGGACCTATCGGCTGGCCACCCTGGCCGCGGCCACCGGGGCCCTGGGACCCTTCGTCTGGAGCAAGGCCGCCTTCTGGCTGGCCATCCCCACCTCGGTCTTCGGCTTCATCCTGCTGCCGCTGGCCTACCTGACCTTCCTGCTGCTGATGAACCAGCCCAAGGTGCTGGGTGCGGAGATGCCGCGAGGCGCCCGCCGCTGGACCTGGAACAGCCTCATGACCCTGGCCACCGCGGTCGCCGGCTGCGGCAGCCTGATCATGGTGTGGAAGAAGGGCGGTTCCTGGGGGCTGGCGGCGGTGGGGCTGGTGGCGGTGGCGGCGCTTTGGTTGCACTTGCGGCGGCGGGGGGACCCCGTGGCCTCCCAACAGGAGGATTCACCAAGCGGGTAATTTGGGAAGTATTGCGTTTCGGGACGGGTGTTTTCTATGCGCCGCATTCGCGGCTGAGTTGGCGCGGACCCATACGACCCCGGGCTGCCGCCCGGGGCTACCCTGAGCCGCAGCTACGCAGCTCTATAAGGATGGCCCGTAGTAAGCGTTTCCTTGCCTAACCACTCCAACCGCAGCTTCGCAGCTCTCACCTAACCCACAATGCTGCAAGGGGAAATGTGCTTTTCTTTTCAGAATATGCCCCGGGCAAGAGCCCGGGGGAGCCGTCGGGAAACGTTGCGTAGGGGAGTTGATCCGCGAACGCGGAGACAGCGCTTAGCCGTGGGCGTGAGCCCCATGGGTTACTGCGCCAACGGAAGCTTGTAGGCGGCGGCTTCCTGGTGATTCCTGACCAGGAGCAGGTCGCCGCTGAGGGCCGGGGTGTTCCAGGTGATTCCCTCCAGGGCCGGGAAGCGGGCGACTTCCTTGAAGCGCTCGGGATTGGTCTCCACCAGCGCCACCTCGCCCTGCTCCGAGGTGATGAGCAGCAGGTCTCCCACCAGAACGAGCTGGCCGTGTCCGTAGCGGCCCCTCTTCCAGCGCCGCCGGCCGGTCTCCGGGTCCAGGCAGACCAGGATGCCCTCGTCCAGGCCGTAGATCGAGCCCTGGTGCAGCACGGTGTTGGTGAACTTGGTTCTGAGCCCCCGGCTTTCCCAGACGGTTTCCGAACGGTATTTCCCGTCCTCGCCGGCGCTGATGCGGAACAGCCTGCTGCCGATTCCATAGCCGCTGGAGACGAACACCAGGTCGTCGGCTACGGCCACCGGTTGGGAGCAGTGAGGCTGACCGCTGGGGAAGGCCTGTTCCCAGAGGATGCGGCCGTCCTCGGGCGAATGGGCGGTGACCATCTGCTGATTCACCATGACGATCTGAGGCCGGCCCAGCAGGGTGAGCAGGGTCGGCGAGGCGTAGGACGTGACGGCGTTTCCGGAGGTCCAGACCAGCTCGCCGCCGAGTTGGCGGTAGGCGGCCAGGGAACGATGGGGGGAGCCTCCCGGGTTGACCACCACCAGGTCGTCGACCAGCAGCGGGGAAGAGCTGCGCCCCCAGCGCATGCCGCCGGCCGCGTTCTCGGTCTCGATGTTGCGCTGCCAGAGCAGCTTGCCGGTTTCCAGCTCCAGGCAGTTGAGCAGGCCCCTGGGGCCCAGGGTGTAGACTCTGCCCTCCCGAGAAATGGTGGGCGTGGCCCGGGGGCCGTCTCCCCCCAGGGCGCTTTGGAACGGGCCCTCGTCGGCGTGAACCCAGACGGCCTCGCCGCTGCGCAGTTGGTAGGCGACCACCAGTTGCCGTGAGCCGCGCTGTTCCTGGGTGACGGCCAGCTCGCCGGCAATGGCGAAGGAGGACCATCCCAGGCCGATCGGCTGTTTCCAGAGTTGCTTGGGAGGATGTCGGGTCCAGTCGGTGGACAGGCTGGGTCCGGGCAATCGCGCATCCCGGTCGGGTCCCAGAAACTGGGGAAAGTCGGTCTCGGCGCCGGCTACCGTAACCGTGTGCATTCCCGAAGCGGTGCCCGGGAGGTCCAGGACAGCCCGGGAGGTCCAGCTCCAGCGCAGGATGGGAACCAGGTTGCCGTCCACTCCCTCATAGGACACCACGCTCCGCAGCAGGAATCCGAGCAGGATCACCGCTGTCAATCCCAACCCCTTGGCCTTCCAGCTCAGACCTGAAGCCAGCAGCCACCACAGGACGAGCAGCAGCAGGGAGACGATCACGACCAGGGCCGTCCGGACGGTTCTAACCGCTTCGTGGCTCACCTCGGCCGACCAGACCCAGGTCAAGGCCGCCAGGGCGGCGACCCCGATGGCCGCCGCCGGCCACCAGCGAAGCCGCCGCCGCCGCTCGGTCTTGCTGGAATCGGGTTCGGATGGACTCACGGAATCCTCCAGAGATCGCGCCCTCGGCTTCATGGCGCCGCTGGCTCGGCGGGTGAGATCGAAGGCCGAGCACTGTCAAGAAAACTCAGCCCTGCTCGTTCTGCAGCACCATGGCCTCGGATTCCAGGCGCTTCATCATGGACTGGAACTCGGGGGAGCCGTCGTTGTCCCAGTAGTCGGTGGAAAGCGGCGCGTCGAAGGCCATGGGGATCAACCGCCAGCGGTGGGGCAGGACCATCAGGTGCCGCGTCTCGGGAGGCTTCATCAGGTTGTACATCACCGACCCGTTCTTGAAGCGGGTCCTCAGGATGAAGGGCGGCTGCTGGGGAGGCCGGTTCCGGGTGAGCTCTTCCAGGGCTTCCCGGTTCAGGGTCACTCCCAGGCCGGGGCTCTCCGAGACGCGCACGAAGCCGTTGGTCGGCCTGAACCGCTCGTTGGTCACGTCACCGGCCAGGGTCTCGGCCGCGGTGGTGATATGGAAGTCGGCGGTCTTGAAGGCGGCCTGCATGTGGACCAACATGGCCTGGGTGATGCCGCCGCCGACCCATTGGACGGTGAAGGGCACGCCCGCGGCCGCGAACAGTCCGGCCCGCTGCATGACCAGGCCCAGCTTGCTGTGCCCGATGATGTAGCCGTCGGCGGCCCGCCGCAGCACCTCGAAGCTGTGCTGGATCCTGCTGCCGTGGATGAGGATGGGCAGCCGGATGCGCTTGCGCAGATCGATGTAGGCATCGATGTCGGTGGTTTCCAGCGGGTCCTCGAAGCAGCCGGCGATGGGAGAGCGAGCCACCCGCTCCACCAGGTCGGGGTTGTGCCCGTAGTGGTGGAAGCGGGTGAGGTCGAAATGCAGCTTGAATCCCTTGGGGGCCACCTGCTCCATGGCCTCTAGCTGGTCGAAGACGTTCTCGAAGGGCGAGAGGTGATACTTCATCCAGTTGTAGCCCATGGCCGAGTATTTCTGAACGGCTTCCACCATGTGGGGCGGATGGGTGGAGACCGTCCAGGAGGAGAAGGGCACCCAGCGCCGGTAGCGCTGGCCGAAGAGCTTGTAGACCGGGACCCCGGCCGCCTTGCCCATCAGGTCGTAGGTGGCCTTGGCCATGGGAATGGAGGTCTCGTCCCCGACCCAGTCGAAGGGGCTGGTGCCGATGTATTTCTCGAGCACCTCGTCCGGCTCGTCCCTCCCTTCGCCCAACCCCTGAAGGCCCTTGTCGGTGTGAACCACGTAGACGCTGCGCTTGGTGGGACCGTAGAAGTGATTCAGCTCGTAGTGGAGCCAGTCCACGTAGTCGGGGTGGATCTCGTGTTTCTCGATGTCGGTGATCCGGATCGGACCCCGGACCGAGTCGGCGGTCTTCCTTGCCGCCAGCGCCAGCCAGGGTTGTTGGAGAGCCGCCGCAGCCAAAACCCCTCCGGCGCCGGTGGCCAGGAACTGTCTCCGGCTCTGCATTCTCTTCCCCATATCCTTCTCTCCATTGATGGTATCTTGTAAGGCGTGTGCAGCAGGTGGTGCGGAAGGGGGGACTTGAACCCCCACGACCTTGCGGCCACTAGAACCTGAATCTAGCGCGTCTGCCAATTCCGCCACTTCCGCTCGGGTAGGCGGTTTGAACGTTAGCACGCCGTCCGGCCCTTGTAAAGAGGCCGCCAACAGAGGCCGCCGGCGCAAGCATTCCGCCGAAAGAAGCCGCCCGCCGCAGGGAGCCCTGCGCGCGCCTGATAGCCCCATTGGTCGAGAATCCCGACATGGAACCGCTGGAACAGACCCTGATGCGGCTGATCGAGGCTTCGCCGTCCCGGATCGGCAACTTCCGTCAGCTCAGCCGCCAACTGGACCTGGGCCCGGACAGCAGGCGGGAGGTTCGGGCCGTCCTGGACGGCATGGTGAAGGCGGGGGTGCTGCTGAAATTGAAGGGAAACCGCTACACCGTTCCTTCCAGGCAGTCCCTGGTGACCGGCAGGCTCTCGGTCCACCGGGACGGCTACGGCTTCGTCATCCCGGACAAGCGGCCCACCAAACTGGAGGGCGACGTGTTCATTCCCGCCAGGCGCCTGGGCGAGGCCATGCAGGGAGACTCGGTGCTGGCCAGCCTGGAACGGCGTCCGGGCAGCAATCGGGCCGAAGGGCGGGTCCTCAAGATCCTGCAGCGCAGGAACACCACGGTGGTGGGGCAGTTCAAGGAAGGCAGGCCCTTCCACCGGGTGATTCCCCACGACTTCCGGATCGGGCAGGACGTCCTGGTTCGGGAAGGGGACCAAGGGGAGGCCGTCGATGGAGAGATCGTCCACCTGGAGGTGACGCGGTTCCCCTCGGGACTGGGGCAGGCCCTGCGAGGCCGGGTGATCGAGGTCCTGGGCTCGCCGGGAGACATGGGCGTGGACGTCGAGATCATGGTCCGCAAGCACCGGATCCCGGTGGAGTTTCCCCGCTCGGTTTTGGAGGAGGTCCGATCCGGGAGCTGGAAGGTCGCGGCGGCCGAAGCCGCCCGGCGCACCGATTTCCGCCAACTGCCGGTGGTCACCATCGACGGTGAAACCGCCAAGGACTTCGATGACGCCGTCCACCTGGAACGGTTGGAGAACGGCCGCTTCCGGCTGGGAGTTCACATCGCCGACGTGGCCCACTACGTGGCCAGGGACTCGGCCCTGGACCGGGAAGCGCTACGGCGCGGCACCTCGGTCTATTTCCCCGACCGGGCCGTCCCCATGCTTCCCGAAGAGCTGTCGAACGGGATATGCAGCCTGAAACCCGGGGAGGATCGGCTCACCCTGTCGGTGGTGATGGAGATCGACGACGCCGGAGAGGTGCGCGACTATCGCTTCCACGAAGGGGTGATCCGCAGCCGGGAACGGATGACCTACACCGCGGTGGCCGCCATCCTGCTGGACCGGGACCCGTCCGAGTGCGCCCGCTACGCCGCCCTGGTCCCCCAGTTTGAGCGGATGCGGGAGCTGGCCCTGCTGCTTCACGGGAAGCGGCGGCAGCGAGGCTCCATCGACTTCGATCTCCCGGAAGCCGAGCTGACCCTGGACGAGTCGGGCACTTTGACCGACATCCTGCAGTCGGAGCGCAACATCGCCCATCGCATCATCGAGGAGTTCATGCTGCTGGCCAACGAAGTCACGGCCGGCCACCTCAGGGGGCAAAGGCTCCCTTTCCTCTACCGCATCCACGAGGCTCCGGACCCCGTCAAGGTGCTGGAGTTCAACCGGATCAGCATGAGCTTCGGCTACCGGTTGGGCCCGCCCGGCGGCGACGGCGGTGCGGCCGTGCCCCGGGTGAGGGACCGCGCCCGCTTCAGAGGCCGGGGGTTCAGAGAGCGGGGCAGGGACCTGAAGGAACTGCGCGGCCTCAACGTCAAGGTGACCCCGCGCGATTACCAGAAACTGGTGAATCAAATCCTGGGCAGGCCCGAAGAACGGATTCTGTCCTACCTGATGCTGCGGTCCATGAAGCAGGCCTGCTACTCCCCCCGAAACCGGGGGCATTTCGGGCTGGCTTCGGAGTGCTACACCCACTTCACCTCCCCCATCCGGCGCTACCCCGACCTGATCGTCCACCGCATCCTGAAGCATCGCCTGCGCCAGGACGGCCAGGGGAAGGCCGGGGGCACCGCCGTTCCTCCGGATGCCGGGCAGCTCTATGATCTCCCGGCCCTGGAAAGCATGGCTCTCCAGTCCAGCGACGCCGAGCGGCGGGCCGACGAGGCCGAACGGGAGCTGATCGAGCTGAAGAAGCTCGAGTTCATGGCCGCCAAGCTGGGAGAGGAATTCGAGGGGACGGTCATCCACCTGACCCGGGAGGGGATGGTGGTGGAGCTGGACGAGCTGTTCGTGGAAGGCTTCGTGAGAATCGAGACTCTGGAGACCGACGACTACCGGCTCCGAACCCGGCCCCTCGCCCTGGTGGGACGGCAGTTCGGCGCGGTCTTCCGGCTGGGGGACCGGCTGAGGGTCTGCGTCGACCGCATCGACCGCTTCCGCCGCCGCGTGGACCTCTCGGTGGTTCCGCAAGAGGTGCTATAATCTCGATCCCGAGTGGCGGGGTAGCTCAGTGGTTAGAGCGAAGGTCTCATAATCCTTAGGTCGGGGGTTCGAGTCCCCCCCCCGCTACCAGCTCTCCCTCCATGCAATCGGCAAACCTGAAAACGTATTGGATACTCTCAAAAAATAAGATATCATATCTCTGGTGATACGATACGTATTGGACACCAACGTCATCGTCGCCGGTCTGCGAAGTCCGTCAGGCGCCTCGGCGGCGTTGATCGATCGCGCCTTGAACAAGGAATTCAGTTTGCTGCTGTCCGTGGCGCTGGCGTTGGAATACGAGGCAGTTTGCAGCGACCCGGCACAACGTATCGTGTCGGGACTGAGCGAAACCGAAGTCGATGTCGTCATCAGGGCGCTGAGCGCGGTCGCTGAACCCGTCTCACCGTGGTTTCTGTGGCGCCCCCAGTTGCACGATCCGGCCGATGAAATGGTGATCGAGGTTGCCATCAATGGCATGGCCAATGGCTTGGTCACCTTCAACCGCCGGGACTTCGGCTATAGTCCCGGCCGATTCGGCATTGCTTTGCTTTCGCCCCAGGAGGCTTTGAGGAGGCTCTCGCCATGAAAAAACAGCTCAGCACCTATCCATTGCGGTTGCCCACGTCGTTGAAGGCGGCTGTTGCGGAAATCAGCAAGGCCGACGGCACCAGCATCAACCAGTTCGTGGCCACGGCAGTGGCCGAGAAGGTCTCCGCCATGAAAACCGCCGAGTTTTTCACTGAACGCAAGTCCCGGGCTGACATCGCAGCCGCCCGTCGCCTGCTGCGGCGAGACGGAGGCCGGCCCCCTGAGCCCGAAGACCGTATTCGATGAACCCCATGCAAAGGAGCAACTCAGATGCTTAAACGAACGATATCCGTAATCACCCTGCTGGCGATCGGCTTCTCGCCGGTCGCGCCGATCGGCACGGCAGGCGCCGAGGACAAGGCGCCGGACAATGACTACTGGTGGCCCAACCGGCTGAGCCTGGAACCGCTGCGGCAGGCGTCTCGGGAATCCGGTCCGGTCGGCAACGGCTTCGACTATGCCAAGGCGTTCGAGAGTCTCGACCTGCAGGCGTTGAAGGCCGATCTGACCAGGCTGATGACGACGTCCCAGGACTGGTGGCCGGCCGACTACGGCCACTACGGGCCGTTTTTCATTCGCATGGCCTGGCACAGCGCCGGCACCTATCGAACCATCGACGGGCGGGGCGGCGGTGACGGCGGACTGCAGCGCCTGGCGCCGCTCAACAGTTGGCCCGACAACGCCAACCTGGACAAGGCGACGCGATTGCTCTGGCCGATCAAGGAGAAGTACGGCCGCAAGATCTCCTGGGCCGACCTGCTGATCCTGGCGGGTGACGTGGCCATGGAGTCGATGGGCTTCAAGACCCTGGGTTTCGCGGGCGGTCGTGTGGATGCCTGGTATCCCGAAGACGTGAACTGGGGCCCTGAGGGCGAGTGGCTCGCCTTCGATCGACGCGACAAGGACGGGAAGCTGATTCGCCCTCTGGGCGCCACCCAGATGGGCCTGATCTACGTGAATCCTCAGGGCCCGGGCGGCAAACCCAATCCGCAGGCAGCCGCTCACGCCATTCGGGAGGCTTTCGGTCGCATGGGGATGAACGACGAAGAGACGGCTGCGCTGATTGCCGGCGGCCATACCTTCGGCAAGGCCCATGGCGCCGCCGATCCTTCCAAGTACGTCGGCGTGGAGCCGGAGGCCGGCGATATCGAGGCCCAGGGATTCGGGTGGAAGAACAAGTACGGCAAGGGCAATCGCGGCGACACCATCACCAGCGGCCTGGAAGGCGCCTGGACGCGAGATCCGGCGGCCTGGACCCACAACTTCCTGGAGAACCTGTACGGCTATGAGTGGGAGCTGACTCGGAGCCCCGGGGGCGCCACCCAGTGGAAGCCGGCCGGCGGCGCCGCGGCCGACCTGGTGCCGGATGCCCACGATCCGAACAAGCGGCACGCGCCCATGATGCTCACCACCGACATCGCCCTGAGAGTCGACCCGGCCTATCGCGAGATCACCTCGCGCTGGCTCAAGAACCCGAAAGAGTTCGAAGACGCCTTCGCCCGGGCCTGGTTCAAGCTGATTCACCGCGACCTGGGTCCAAGGTCGCGTTACCTCGGCGACCTGGCCCCCGACCGGGAATTCGTATGGCAAGATCCGATCCCCGCGGTCGATCACGCCCTGATCGACGCCGAGGACGCGGCCGGGCTGAAAGCCAGGATTCTGGACTCCGGGCTGTCTACGGCTGAACTGGTCCGGGCCGCCTGGGCCTCGGCATCCACCTACCGCGGGACCGACATGCGCGGCGGCGCCAACGGGGGACGGATTCGCCTGGCCCCCCAGAAGGGTTGGGCTGCCAACGACCCGGCCGAGCTGGGCCGCGTATTGAAGACCCTGGAGGGGATCCGGAGTGGTTTCAACGGCGCCCAGTCCGGCGGCAAGCGGGTCTCGCTGGCGGACCTGGTCGTCCTCGGCGGGGCCGCCGCCATCGAGAAGGCGGCCAGGAAGGCGGGGGTGGACGTGGACGTGCCTTTTACACCCGGCCGCATGGACGCCTCGGCGGAGAAGACCGACGAGGCCTCCTTTGCCCTGCTCGAGCCCACCGCCGACGGATTCCGCAACTACTTCGCCGGCCGCAACTCCCGATCACCGGTGGAGAGGCTGGTGGAGAAGGCGGCCATGCTCAACCTGACGGTCTCTGAAATGACGGTGCTGGTCGGCGGCATGCGAGTCTTGAATGCCAATTCGGGGGGCTCTCGTCACGGCGTGTTCACCGACCGTCCCGGCGCCCTGAGCAACGACTTCTTCGTCAACCTGGTCGACATGTCCACCCGGTGGACCAAATCCTCCACCGCCGGCATTTACGAAGGTCGCGACCGCGCCACGGGCGAGCTCAAGTGGACGGCCACTCCGGTCGACCTGATCTTCGGTTCCAACTCCGAGCTGCGCTCAGTGACCGAGTTCTACGCGGCCGGAGATGCCAAGAAAGACTTCGTGCAGGACTTCATCGCCGCCTGGACCAAGGTCATGACCCTGGACCGCTTCGACCTGTAGCGGCAAGGTCGTAGCCGAATCCACCGCTCCGGGAAGACGCACAACGGCGGCATCGATGATGCCGCCCACCCGGGAGCGCGGGCGTCCCGCCCGCATGCAGTTCCGTTACGTACCGCTCAGTTCCCCTGCGATGCGGCACCTGGCACAACTTCGCCAATCTCTCGACATTCAATCAACCAAGGACGCCCCCACCCGGGAACGCGGGCGTCCCGCCCGCGAGCGCCAGGCTAACTGGTGAAGCGTAGCCGGTGAAAGTCCGGCGGGAAGGAAAGGTTAACCACCACTTCCGCCCCGAGTCATGGGCCTACAACCGCGAGGGTGTGGGTCAAGCGTTGACAGGGGTGCGTGTGGGCAGGGCTATTGAGCACCGAAAACACGCTCATCCGGGGTGCCGAGGCCATGCGGGCAGCCGAAGGCAAGATCCGCTCCACCGCCAAGGTGAGGGGGAGAGGAGCCCCGCGGTGTCTTAGAACCCAGGCACGCACGTAAGCGCTTCACCGGGACCTGGGAGGTCTTCATGCTGTTCCGTCAGTCGTGGCGGGACCGCAAAGGGAAGGAGAGATCCGAGACCGGAGATGCACGGCATGAAGAAGTCAGATGAGGCCATAGTAGTGGAGAAGCCGGCGAACAAAGGGGAGAGATTCCCGGCGGAGTCGGTGGAGCGAAGGGCCTTACCCGAAGGGAAGCCGGAAAGCCAAAGCACGCGCCGGACGCAGAGACGGGGGAGCGTGTCCCAGGCGGCGGACCGGATACGGGAGTTCATCGAACGGGAACCGAAGAGTCGGTTGACGGCGCTGCTGCACCACATCACGGTGGAGGCGTTGAGGAAAGCCTACGGGGAGTTGAAGAGGTGGGCGGCCCCCGGCGTGGACGGCATGACGTGGAAAGAGTACGCGGTTGGGTTGGAAGATCGATTGGTCGACCTGCATGACCGGGTACAGCGGGGAGCGTACCGGGCGACGCCATCGCGGCGGGTGAAGATACCCAAGGCGGATGGCGGGACACGACCGCTTGGCGTGGCGGCGCTGGAGGACAAGATCGTCCAGAAGGCCGTGGCGGACAACCTGCTGACGCCGATATATGAGGCGGAGTTCCTGGGGTTCAGTTACGGGTTTCGACCTGGCCGAGGGGGGCACGATGCGCTGGACGCCCTGGCGGTCGGGATCGGGCGGCGGAAGATCAGGTGGATCATCGACGCGGACATACGCGGATTCTTCGACAACGTGTCGCGGGACTGGATGCTGCGGTTTCTGAGGCACCGCATCGGGGATGAGCGGGTGATACGGTTGATTGCCAAGTGGTTGAACGCCGGCGTCATGGAGGATGGAGAGTGGAGGGACGACCTGAAGGGGACGCCGCAAGGGGCGGTGATATCGCCGATCCTGGCGAACGTCTACCTGCATTACGGTTTGGACCTCTGGTTCCAGAGGCAATGGCGGACCCGCGAGGCCGAAGGCGAGACCCTGATGGTGCGGTACGCCGACGACTTCGTGGTGGGATTTCAGTACCGGCGGGATGCGGAGCGATTCCTCAACGACCTGAAGGAGCGAATCGGACGGTTCGAGTTGGAGATGCACCCGGAGAAGACCCGACTCATCGAGTTCGGACGGTATGCGGCAGAGAACCGACGAAGGAGGGGGGAGGGGAGACCGGAAACGTTCGACTTCCTGGGCTTCACGCACTATTGCAGGAAGGACCGGAAGGGACGCTACGGGCTGGGGCGCAAACCGATAGCGAAACGGATGAGGCGCACCCTGAAGCGAGTGAAGGAGGAGCTGAGCAGGCGGATGCATGAAGGCATCGGGAAGACCGGCAAATGGCTGGGGCGAGTGTTGAACGGATGGCTGAACTACTTTGCTGTCCCGACCAGCCTGCGCTATCTGAGACGCTTTGCGAGCCACGTCCTGAGATTGTGGATGCGAGCAATCAATCGACGATCCCAGAAGGGCGGATATAGCTGGGAGGCGATGAACCGACTGGCGGCGACCTACTGGCCGAGACTGGGAATCCGGCATCCATGGCCGGACCGACGAATGCTCGTCAACACCTGAGGGAGGAGCCGGATGCGCTAGCTGCGCACGTCCGGATCTGTGCGGGGGGTCCCCAGCAATGCGGATTCCTACCGCGATATGCACTCCCGTTACGTACCGCTCAGTTTCCCTGGAATGCGGCACCCGGCACAACTTCACCTATCTCTCGCACTTCAATCACCCAAGGACGCCCCCGCCCCGTACCGAAATCACTCGCCGGGGAGGGTAAAAGCAATGCCGTAGGAAGACGGCCCCCCCCGGGAGCGCGGGCGTCCCGCCCGCATGCACACCCGTTACGTACCGCTCAGTTTCCCTGGAATGCGGCACCCGGCACAACTTCACCTATCTCTCGCACTTCAATCAACCAACGCCCGCGCCCCAGCTCATTGTGTAAAGGAAGAATGCGGTCCGTACCACCCGCCGACAATTCGCCGCCCTCAATCCATCCCCATCACCTTCAGCGAATCCCGCTCCAGCAACTCCTCAACAAAAGCCTTCGGGACCGGCGGCAACCCAGCTCGTTCAGCCATGCTGGACGTGTCATAGAGTGCGCGAACGCTATCATCCACTCCAACATATGGATAATCCGACCCAAAGAGTATCTTGTGCCCCACACCGTATTCGATAGCCGTGACGAGTGCTTCGTAAAACCGCAAGGGCCGGATACAAAACCCCGACATGTCGGCATACACGTTCCTGTGCTTGCGGACGATCATCACCGCGTCGGTGTGCCAGGGGTGTCCGATATGGCAGATCATCTGCCGCAGCTTGGGAAACCGTTGGGCTACCTCGTCCAGGAGAATGGGTTTCGACCAACGCAACGGAGTAATGGCAAAGGGAGTCGTGCTCTGATGCCAGAAGACGGGAATGTCGAGATCCTGGGCCTTGCGATACAACGGGTCGTGGCGCGGATCGGCCGGATTGAAATCCTGGTAGGCCCCGCTCAACTTGACCGCCCGAAAGCCGAAGACCCTGACCGCATGCTCCAACTGTTCGATGCAGCCCGGATCATTGGGATCCACGCTGGCCACGCCCACCAGCTTCTCCGGGTGCTGCCGGACATACTCGTGGACGTAGTCGTTGGGAACCACCAGCCCGGCGGCGTTCATCATCATGGCGAAAACGGCCGCCCGCTCCACCCTTTGCGCCACCTGTTCCCAGTGTTCATCAGGCGGACAGTGGCACTTGCTGGTCTTGCCGTAGCTGGCCTCGACCTCCGCGATGGTCCTGTCGGCCCAGTGACGCCGTTCGTAGATATGGCTGTGGATATCGACTTTGATCATCCCGCCTCCTCCTTACTCTCGATTATCAACCGTTCCTAGCGGCCCCTTGAGCTACGGGACGGAATCCACTAGGCTTGACGGGATTGTCCCCACAAAGCAGTCGTTGAAAGCCTGCTTGCTGCTCGCCGGTATTCGGGCTAGCCATGACGTTAGTCCCTCTTGTGGGAATTGTACAGCGACCCGCCGTCGGCGGCCCAGGAACCTGTCGGAAAGGCACGTATCCTGCCAATCGAAACGGGAACGAGACCAAGGAGGCATCGTGATTCCAAGCAAACCCGTCAACAGCCTGCTCAAGGCCTCCATGGCCACTATGCTTCTCGGCATCGCCTGCGGACCGCCGCCTGAAACCCAGACGTCTCCGCCCGCCCCCAGCCAGGCCGACCTGTTCGTGAGCGGAGAAAACGGCTACCATACCTACCGGATTCCAGCCTTGATCGTCACCAAGGAAGGCAGTCTGCTGGCCTTCTGCGAAGGCCGAAAGAACAATCGCCGCGATCACGGCGACATCGACCTGCTGCTCAAGAGGAGCACCGACGGCGGTCGGACCTGGTCGGATCAGCAGATTGTGTACGAGGAGGGCGGAACGGAAGAGATCACCATCGGGAATCCCTGTCCCGTGGTGGACCGGGAAACCGGCGCCATCTGGCTCCCCTTCTGCCGCGACAACAAAGACGTTCTGGTGACCAGGAGCATCGATGACGGCGTCACCTGGTCAGACCCCGTCGATATCACCGCCGACGTCACAAAACCCGACTGGACCTGGGTGGCAACTGGCCCCGGGATTGGAATTCAGCTTGAAAACGAGCCCTACAAGGGGCGCTTGGTTATCCCCAGCGACCATGGAAAGGGCAGTGGCGACGAGGGCGACGAGAGAGTTCAATACTCTCACGTCTTCTACAGCGACGATCACGGGGAGACTTGGCAACTCGGCGCCGCCGTGGCCCCCCACACGGACGAATGCCAGGTGATCGAGAAAGACGACGGAACCCTCCTGATCAACATGCGCAACTACTGGGGACGCCAAGGCGGCAGGCCCGACCGCGGCAGCATGCGGGCGCTGGCAACCAGCCAGGACGGCGGAGCCACCTGGTCCGAACTCTCCTTCGACTCCACCCTCATCGAACCCATCTGCCAAGCCAGCCTGATACGCCACACAGGGTACGCCGCCGCCGAGTCACCCTCCCGGCTGCTCTTCTCGAATCCTGCCAGTCCAACAGACCGGATCGACCTGACGGTCCGGCTCAGCTACGACTCGGGAAAGACCTGGCCCGTCTCCAGACTCCTGAACCCCGGCCGCTCCGCCTATTCCAACCTGGCCATCCTCCCGGACGGCTCCATCGCCTGCCTCTACGAGCGTGGCAAGTCGATCCCTTACGAGACGATCACGTTTGCACGGTTCACGATGGATTGGTTGGAGGGGGGAGGGTGAGGTAATTACTTCTGATCGACGGTGGAAATCAATTAGGGCCGGTTGAACAAATCAAGAAATCTTCACGTTCGAACCGGACCTATTTTGGGGAAAAGGCTAACAGCGCTGTGTAGAGTGATGGTAGTCATCTGACAGATGGCTCGTCGAGCTCTTGTTGGATCTTTATTATTCGCTCAAGCTTATCCACCACTATCCTTCCATACTCAACAATAGTGATCACAGAGATGCGTTCGGCCGCGAGGACCTCTGCTAACCGCTCTTTCGTATGCGCGTCATCGCTATTTGCAAAGTAATCTCTCACCACATTGAGATACTTGACCGAGTGCTCGACAGTGACGGTGTAATTTGTGCGTAGACGTTCCATCTCCTGGTAAAGTGACTGCAATTTTGTCACATCAATCACGTCGACTTTTCGCAGAATTGGCAAGTGGGCCGTCCAGACTTTGGTTGAAATCTGGTACCTGCTGCCCTCAATATCGGCGAACGAAACAATTGTGGATTTGGTCCGATCGATTGTTCCAGCGATCGCTTTGCCCGCGTTGCGGAATTTTTCTTTTTCCCTCGCGTCGTCTAGAAGACCTTGTTTTTTGGCTATCAGCATTCGCTGTTGAGCGTATTCGAACGACGCCGGAACGTCGGCTTCCGGATCAGTATTTTCTGAGGGGAAAAGGATAACCATTAGTCGAATTCCCGGATGTCGAAGCAGTTCATGCACAATTTCTACATTCTTGAGAATCATCTCAATGTTTTTTTTGAGTTCACCAATGACGTTGATGTTTCCTTGCAGTTCTTGTTTCAATAGTCGTACTGCTGCCTTCTGCTCTTGTTCCGACAACTCGCGGTACTTGTTGCTAAATCGGACAACTACGACCAAAAGTGCCAAGACAAAGCCGTAGGTCAGCAATCGCCTAACAAGACGATAAGCCAACCCTGCCGGTAGTGGGGGGATAATGCCAGACTGGAGCACTAACCGTCCCATCCCGAAGAAAAGGAACAAGACGAAGCCAATTAAAACTAGCGGATCCTGCAGGTAAGGCGCAATTTTCTCGAAATTCATGATGCCTCCTCGAATTCCACTCTAGAAGGCGTGGTAGCAATCATTGCGATCATCGATTGCGTCGTGCAGAGATAGTGTGGGGAGTTCCAGAAAATTGTCTTCGTTGGCGTTGCGTACATCGTCCAACCATGCAGCCGGGATGCCGTTGCCCAGCAGATCGCTCTCGGAAATGTCTGCAAGAAGGGGTGGTTTGGGTGACACCTCCTGCACACTGGCTGCATAAACGGGGACAGTAACTTCTCGAACTTCTCGAACTTCTCGAACCGTCTTCTGCACTTCAACCAGTTGGCCCGCGCAGGTCTTGGGGTGGGTTTCCAATTGTCGCCGCTCAGCCCATTGATAGGCGCTGTCGTGGTGACCCACGTAACAGAGCATTAGGCTGTTCCGGTCTCGGTGCACGATCAATCAGACATCGCGGCTGACACGGACACACTAGAAATTCGGATCTTGGGATTTATCCAGCTTGTGGAATCCCAATCCGGGCCGGGCCGGATTCAATTGAAGGTCCAAAGCAATGGTCTTCGCCGCCTTCTGCTCGTTGCCAGTGAGCTTGGCGAGGCTGGCGGTGAAGGTATCGCCGATTCGGAATGGCACTTCATGCCTCGGGCGAGGCGAGGTGGAATGTTACCCTGACGTGCTTGGCCCGGTCGTCCTGAACTATATCGGGCTCGGTCCCATTAAACTCACGCATTGCCCTGCGCATAACGGGCCAGCCTCTACCCCGCTGCTCCATGAAACCCATGACCTGCATGTAGTTCGCCATCGACTCGTTCCTCGATCGCGGATGACCGCCGGCTCGGACGCTCTCGACGCTCATGTGATTGGGCAGTCCCCCCGGGCTGGTCACGTCAACGTGCCTTGCAAATACCTCCAGCAATACCTTCGATCCGGTGATTGAATAGTCCCGATGGACTACCGCATTGACCAGCGCCTCTCGAAGGGCTGATTGCGGAAGCAGATGTTGATCGTCGCGGGTCAGTCCGCGGTATGACTCGAACCGTCCGAGGCCCGAGAACCATGCGACTGCTCGCCGCACCTGCTCGTCCAGGCGCCCCGCGGCTTCAGCCACATGCAACACCTCGGTTGCCCGGTCGTCTCCTTCGTAGGTGGCGCATTCCACTCGGAAATTGCGTGTCTGGGGGTAACCTTGCGGTTCCCGGCCGAAGGCCAGCACGCCGTAGAGTGTCGGATGCAGCGTGTCTCCGAGCTCAGCGACTACGCCGCGATTGCGGAGATCGTCCTCGTCATCAGGCTGCGGTTCATTCTCGGTATCGAGTCCCAATTTCTGAAGATAGGTGCGAAAGACCTGGTGATCGAGATGTTCCGCTGCCGCCGCCTGTATCGTGCGTTCCTCCGTGAAGATGTAACCAAAAGCGTTGTAGAGTTCCTGAAGTTCGGTTGGTGAGGGCTCGACGCTGCTGCGTCCGCGGCGCACCCACACGCGACCGTCGAAACGTAGCGGCTCGAATCCACGCTGCCGGGGAACCTCCAGCCAGTGTACCCAGCCGTTCGGGTCCTCATGCCGCTCGGGACGAGCCGTGACCGGCGAACTACAACCAGTTTGCAGGAAAGATGTTAACCGCTCCTGAACACGCTCCGCGTCCTCGCTGACACCCTCAATTTGCTGAGAGTCGGTTACTCCCAGGATGACGACGCCTCCCGCAGTGTTTGCGAAGGCGCAAACTGCCCTCCCGACCGCCGACAGGTCGCCAAGTCCGCGTTTGAACTCCGTTCGCTCGTTCTCTCCTGCTTCTATAGACCCAAGGATATCCAGCCAATCCATGACGAACGACCTCAGAATCCATACTTGAGCCGACGGAGGCGAAACGCCTCGTCACCGCCGTCAACCGTTCGAACAATGGCATCCCGTACTGCCGGATCCTCAATGGCTCCCGCCTGAGCGACATGGCCTCGGTTGGCAGTCGCCTCAAGCTGAATTACCTGATCGGCGTCGCCGTTGACGACGATGTTGGCGTTGTGCGTCGCAACGATGATTTGGCGCCGCCCCTTGAGGCGCTTGAGCGCAGGAAGGACCGTGTCGAAGAGAAACCGGTTATCCAACTCGTCCTCGGGTTGGTCGATGACCAAAGGGCGTTCGTCACTCGTTTCCAGCAGCAGCGAGAGTAGAAGACTTACCCGTTGCCCGCCTGAGAGGTCGTCCAACCGTCGATGGCTGCCGTCGTCCAATCTGAGCTCCAGTAAGTAGCGGTCGGTACAACGAATGGCGGCCATGTGGCGTTGCTTCGTCCGGGTGAGTTGTTCCCGAAAGGTCGCCTGCACGGCGTCACTCATGCCGACTTCATTCAACGTGTCCTGGCTCAAGTGACGGAGCAGTTCCCTTGGTGCGGGTCTATACCGGTCGTCCAGTTCATTCCACCATCGGGTGATTCCTTTCTGGCGGAAATCTCTAAGGAAGTGATCAAGGGGCCGGCGGTTTCCGTCGTCGACGCGACGGGCCGATATCCGGTCCTCAAATTCGACGTGGATCGTATCGATCACACGGTCGAAGGCGGCCCTTTGCTCTTCCACGATACTCCTTCTTTCTGCAACCTGTCCGTCGAAAGAGCGCTGACCGGAATCGAGCTTGTGCTCCACCTGTTCGAGATTGGCCTTGTAGCTCTCCAAGAGCGATGCCTGCCGGTTCAGCGCCTTGAATTCCTCGATCCGCGTCCCATCGAGCCCGTGAGCCGCGAGCGCGCGATCCACTTCCGTGCGAACCCGACGCTCCTGTGTTTCCAGCGCGCCGATGATCGACTGGGCTTCGCCTTTGCCCGCTGCCAGCTCCTGCCTTGCCGATCGGACATGCTCCCGGATACGGTTCCAGCGAGCCTGCAGATCCTCGTAGCGCACGCCAGCGATGGCATCTTTCAGTAACTCACCCATACGGTCGTCGATTACCGGCAACTCGAAGGCCTCCACGGCTTTCAGTAGGCGATCCATGTCGGCTTCCAGTTCACCGGAATTGTCGGCCGATTCCTGCCACCGGCGAAGTTCGCGGGAGGCTTGATGCAGTTTCTCCACGCCGGCCTGGGAGAATGCTGAGAGTTCAGCAGCGGCTTTTGTCGTCCTGTCATATGCCTGCTGGGCATCTGTCAGGTCCTCATCCAGTTTCGCCAAACGCTGCGCTGCATTCCTGAGTTCCTTGTCCAAGGCAATCAACTTCGCTTGACGGGCTTGAATGCCCTCCATTTCTGCCGGCACCAGTCGAGCCAGCAACTCCTCTACGGCTTCCGGTTCCTGGGCAAGTCGCTGCAATTCATTCTGCGCGTAGAAAACGGCCGGCCACCGCTCATGATCCGATGCAGTCGGATCCCGACCCGGGCATTCCAGTCTGACTACCGGCGAACCTCCTAGGAAGCGTATGCGGCTGCGTGCTTCGACCTGCTGTTTGATACCGTTGTCCTGAGGCATCGGTGCTTCTGTGTACAGACGCAGGCCGTCCAGAAACGTGCTCTTGCCGGTCATGCTTCCGCCAATGATACAGGTGAGATCAGGGCTGAGGTCAAAACGGGCTCCCGGTTTGCCCTTGCCGGTTGCGCCGAAAAATGAAGCCCCTCCGGTAACCGTCACGGATTTGAGCCAGGGCCGCTCGTTTACCGTTACATCGGGCGATTTTGCAATCTCCGTGAGGTCACCATTCGCATCTCGTTCGTAAGCAATGCGTATCCGCGAGTCGTTGGCGACAAAGGCTTGGCGCAACGCTTCGATCCTTGGGCTGGCAAGTTTGAGCCAGGTGTGACGCTTTCCGATTTCATTCACCATGTAGGCGTCGCTGCCGTGGAAGAATGCCTGGCGGCGGGCTGCCATCGCCTTTGGCAGCCACTCGCGTTTATTCACGGCATCCGCGGGAAGCTTTTCGTCGCCGAGTTCAAGACTCCTGATCTCGTTATGTGGAAAGTTCTTCAGCACCTGCGCATTAAGCGCGCCCAGAAGTCCCTTTTCGTTATCGACATGGGGCGCGAGTGTGATGTAGCTCCAAGGACGCTGTCCGTCCTTGTCAGCAGGGCACTCCTGGCCATGGAACTCGCGGAGTTCGCGAAAAACTTCGTCGGCGCTTTTGCTGGAGATTTGCAGTTCGTTGTTGCGCCATGGCGACACGCCACCCATGGCTAGATTGAACGCTTTCATATAGCTTTCGCGGCCGATCTCAGGATCAAAAAGAAACAGCAAATGCAGCCCCCGTTTACCCTGTTTGAGCGACGGTTCAAAGCCGGGAAACACGGCATATATCTTCTCCCGGAACAGCTTGCTGTCATCGTCGACGCCGGAATTCCACTCTTCAACGATTCGCCAGACTGCGCTCGTCTCGTCGCTGGTCTCGACGTGCGGTGAATGTGGTGTGACACCGAGCACACGGATGTCCCGAGCGGCCGCGGCTTGCAGGAATTTCCGGGCATAAGCCCTGAGCGCCTCCTCTGACACTGGCCGGCGACCGTCGACGCCTTCCGGGACCTTAGCCCTGTTACCCGGCAGGTCATCTATCGTGTGGATATGCAGATCGGCCTTGAACCAGCGTGCACCCGGCACCTCCCGTTGCCAGTTGTCAGCCTTTTGTCGCTTAAACGCCATCGTGCCCTCTCCGAGCCATCAGTGCCACTCCCCGCTATGGTACATGACGCGGTTCAACTTAAGCCATTTACACCCGAAAGACTTTCATCACCTCATCCCCTAGGTGGTTGATGACTTTGACGGCGATTCGGCCGGAGGTGGGCCGGGGGAAAGGCCGGGAGGTGTCGCTGTGGAGGGTTTCCCAGGCTTCCTGGTTGATCTCGGCTTTGAGGGTGGTCTTGAGGGATTTGTAGGGGTCGTTGGCGCCGAGGAAGTAGGCGTGGCGGACGAAGAAGCTTTCCTGGTTGTAGTCGGTATCCACGAACCAGCAGGCGATGCCGTCGGTGTTGTTGCTGCGGATTTCTCCGGTGTTGGGGTGGAAGACATCGACGCCGTTTACCCTGACTTGGATTTGATTGTCTTCGGCGTCGAGGATGTCGATATCCGGCTCGCCGAAGATGACGAAGAGGTTGCCTTTGCCGGTGTTCTTGAGGTCGTCGGCCATGTGGAGGTCGGCGTTCATGCGGGCCTTGAGGATGGGAATGCGGCCGAGTTTACTGAATTCGGAGGCGTGGGCGTCATAGTTGAAGGCGCAGGCGATCAGGACGTCGAAGTCGGCGTCGGCGGCCTCGCGGGCGGCCTGCACCAGGTCGGGGCGGGAGAGGGTGCCGAATTCGGGGCCGATGAAGATGCCGGCGCGCCTCTGGGGGGCGGCATCGGCGTTGCCTTCGACGTAGCTTCCTTCGGCGCAGACGAGTTCGCCGGGCCAGGGTCTGAGAGATGAGAAGGCGATGCGGTCCTCCTTGTGGGCCTGCTGGACGCCGGACGTCCTGAGATTGTCGAGGATCATCCCGGCGAAGTCCTGCGTTTCGCCGTAGCCGAGCTGGGCCTCTGCGACTTTCCTGGGCGGATCAGCGACCCCGTCCATGAGTTCGTCTTCCTCGTCCACGCCCAGCAGGCGGTGGGGCGAGAGGCTTTCCACCGTAAAGGGGCCGGCCACGCGGACTTTTTTCTTGTCTTCGCAGGGCTTGTCGTAGAGGTATTCGTAGTCGGCCTTGGCGGCGATGGAGGTGTCGATCTCGCGCTGGCGCGTAACCCTTGCCTTCCAGAAAGCTTCATGCAAGGGGCGCGCCGCCGCGGGCCATTCCTCGGGGATTTCTCGCGGAATCTCCCACTCTTCAAGTGTCTTCGTCTGACCGCTTGCCACTGCCAACTGGTCACGGAGCAACGCCAGCCGCTCCTCATGCTTTTCCCAGATCACGTCGATTTCGGCGTTGTTGGCGATGGACTTGAGGGTGATGTGGGGGACCCGTTCGTACACGAATCCCTGTCGTATGTCGTTGTAGGTGGGTGTTTCTGAGGGAGCCTTACGAGCCAGTTCGGCTTCTTTGAACTGGCCGTCTCGGCTATCGGCGAGCAGGTAGTAAGGATTCCGGGCGCCCATTATGCGGGCTCGGGCGAGGGCTAGTGCCACGCGGGAAGTGTCGACCGTGACCCAGCGCCGTCCCCACTGCTCAGCGACGTAGGCGGAGGTGCCGGCCCCGCAGGTGGGGTCTAGAACTAGGTCGCTGGGGTCCGTGGTCATCAGGATGCAGCGTTGGATAACTTTTGTCGTTGTTTGAACGACGTACACCTTTGGATCATTAAAACCACCGGACTGTGTGTCTAGCCAAATATTGTCCAGCGTTTTCGCTGCAAAGGAATCCCAGTACAAACGATGGTATATCCTCTTTCCGACTCGAATCAATTTGCCTGCTCGACCTAATCTCTGCATTCCATCAACATTTGTCTTCCAATGACTGTTTGTCCCAGGGAGAAGAATTTCGCCTTCAAAGCTAACTCTCTGATCAGTTTTGCTTAAGCCATCGGATTGCAATGGGCCATACCGAAAAATTCGTCCTTTCGGGAGTGCTACTTGGCGAGATTTTTCTTGAGTTGTCATGCGTCGGAATGTGTAGTCATCGAATTCTAATAACACATAGTTCGGATCACTTATGGGAGGTTCTGGAATCAAGTTCACTACGGAACGATATTTAACTTGATCCAAATCCTTCGCGTACCAAAGAAGGTGATCAACTATATTTCCAATTTTGGATTGCGAAAATCCTCCAGTTTTCTGAATCCCAATTTGGGAAACGAAATTGGTTTCCCCAAACACCTCGTCCATCAACGCCCGCACCCGGTGCACATTCTCGTCCCCAATCTGAACGAAAACCGACCCACTCTCCGTCAGCAAATCCCGCGCCACCGTCAGCCGATCCCGCAGATAGGTCAGATAGGAGTGAATCCCGTCACGCCAGGTGTCCCGAAATGCCTTCACCTGCTCCGGCTCGCGGGTGATGTGGTCGGCCTTGCCGTCCTTGACGTCGCGGCTGGTGGTGGACCATTGGAAGTTGGAGTTGAACTTGATGCCGTAGGGCGGGTCGATGTAGATGCACTGCACCTTGCCGCGCAGCCCCTCCCGCTCCGCCAGTGACGCCATCACCTGCAGGCTGTCCCCGAGGATCATGCGGTTCGACCAGTTGGCGTCGTGCTGGTAGAACTCGGTGGCGGCTGCTTCGCTGGGCAGGCCGTTGAAGTCGGCGAACAGGTCGGCCTGGAAGGGGGCTCCGCCGTCGTGCTTCTTCGTCTCCCTGCTCCGCTGCCGCAGGTCGTCGACCAGCACCTTCGGATGCACCTTTTCCTGAATGAATAGCGGCGGCGCCTGCACCACCAGGTCCGACCAGTCCTGGTGGTCCTTGCCGCGCCAGACGAGCTGCGGGTCGAGGTCCCGGTTGCGGCGCTGGTAGGCGGCCCGGATGGGATTGCGGTCGTCCTGCGCCATCACCGCCTGGTACTCGGCCGTGGGGATATTGGTGCGCTTGACCTTGCCGTGGGTGATGGTCGCCACGACCTTGGATTTCCTGCGCCTTGATGTTTTCGCCATCGGTCAGCTCATGTCCTGAACGGGTTTGTGATGGTGACCAGTATCTTAACGCTCATTCATTTCATCCCGCGTAAACTTGCGTCCCACGCGCAACTTGCCCTGCAACTCACGCATGACTCTCAAGGCCTCGGCGACCTGCCGTTCACGCCCAACTATCGCTCTTTCGATCATCTGGTCGAACGCCGGTTCCACTATGGCCTCGAAGTCCGACTGCATCTCGTAAACGTCCGTGAGCTCGGCAAAGGCCCAGCGGCCGTAGCGGCCGTGATGGTTCACACCCGGCACCCAACAGGTGTCCATGGTGGCCTTCTTCTCCTTGGCGTCCTCCCTTCGATAGCCCTTGATCTCGACGACGAGGTGCAGGAGATCGTCTTGACCGTGGCCATCGTCGACCAGGACGATGAAGTCCGGAAAGTAGGTCCGGGTTTCGGAGCCGTAGCGGTAGGGAACCTCCAGGCCCAGATTGTGGTTCTTGACGTAGGCCTTGACGCGAGGGTGGGATTCAGCCACGCGGCAGAACTCGGCTTCCCAGTCGCTGTCGAGAACGACCCAGTTGACGTGGCAGCGGCGGGCATCGGTCTCCCATCGACTGGTCCTGGTCGTATTGAAATTCACGTGGACTGTCGAGCCGAACGGGTTGTAGGGATCCAGCACGGCCTTGACCGGCCGGCTCCCGATTTCCGCTCGGGTAATGGCATCGGTGATGCGCCCGCAGGCCATGTCGGCCAGTTCCTGGTACATGAGTTGGGCGGGGTAGGTGCCGCCCTTGCAGACGAGGCAGCCATCGAGCCACTGCCTGGTGATGCGCTTGAGTTGCCCGAAGAGATAGAGCCTGGGTTCTTCGCCCGGATCGCGCCACTTGGTGTCGAGCAGCCGGCGGGTGAGGTGGAAGAGCAGGGTCGAGGGACGCAGGTCGTCGGTGTGAACCAGGTTGAGATCGACCCCTTCGCCGATGATCCCCTGGTTCCTGGTGATCGACGGACCGACCAGGTCCGGCGTGAGGTGCAACACCGAGTCAGGAATGAAGTGGGCCTTGAGCCGATCCTGGGGCAACTCCACCCGGTACCCGGCCACTCGCGGGAAACGGATCTCCAGGGCGTCTCGCTCGGGCCGGACGGCTTTCACCTGAATGGCCTCGCGCGGCGGCACCGGCTTGACAACCACAGGCTTGGCCGTGAAGTCGAAGGGGATGCCCAGGACATCGGCGTACTCGGCATTGAATTTGCCGCATTCGTTGAGGTCGTAGGATTGGCGGCGAAGCGCCCGGCCGACGACCTGCTCGCAAAGCAACTGGGTGCCGAAGGCCCGCACGCCCAGCACGTGGCTGACGGTGTTGGCATCCCATCCCTCGGTGAGCATCGAGACCGACACCACGCAGCGGATCGAATCCCCCAGCCGGCCCGGTTTGCCCACCGTGTTCATGACCTCCCGGAGCAGGTCCTGGTCGCTGATTTTCTCGGCCTGGAGGCGGTCGCCGGTGCGCTCGATGATTTCCCTTCGAAAGCGGTCGATCTCGTCGGCCGCCATTTTGCGAAAGTTCCGGTCCAGGGCGTCGCCGGACTCCAGTTGTTCACTGTCGATCAGGAGCGTGCGAGGCCGCGGGTACTGGTTGCCATGCTCGTCGAAGTTGCGGAACAGTTCCAGCCGCCCGTTTTGGAGCTGAGTCGAGCCGTCGTCGTTGTGGCGGTGAAAGCCGGAGATGTAGTCGTAGACCAGCTTGGAAGTGGAGGTGTTGTTGCAGACCACGATGAAGCAGGGCGGCACGCTGATGCCTGCTTCCTGCCAAAGGTCGAAGGTCTTCCGGTAGTGGCCGTAGAGGGCTTCCAGGGCGGTCTGGAGTTCCACGGGCAGGGTGAGCGGGTCCAGGGACTTGGCCTTGCCGCGCCCCTTTTTGGGCATCCGGGTGCGGATGTGCTCCCAGAGGTTGCGAAACCTGGGCGTGTCGCCGCCGGGGATATTGTCGGCCACCGGCACGCGGGGCAGCTTGACGATGCCGCATTCGATGGCGTCCATGAGTGAAAAATCGTTCATGGTCCAGTGGAACAGAGTGCCTTCGACATAGCCCGAACCGCGCAGAAAGAAGGGCGTCGCCGAAAGATCCATCACGCGGCTGATGCCCAGTTTCTTGCCGACGGTTTCCAGTCCCGATATCCACAAGCGGGCGGCTTCCCTGTTTTTTTCGGCTTCCTTGCGGTCCTCTCCCTTGAGCGCGCCTTCCTCCTTCTCGCCCGGCTTTTCGCGGTAGCAGTGGTGAGCCTCATCGTTGAGAACCAGGACTTTCCTGACTCCCATGAGCTCGGGCATGACGCGCTGAAGCATCTGCCCCTCGGTTTCCAGGGTCTTCAGCGATTCGCCGCGCCCCTGAAGCAGGGAGCGGCCACCCTTGGACAGCGGCAGGCGCTCCCGCCGCTTGAAGGCGTGATAGTTGGTGATGACGATCTTGGCCTTTTCCAGATCGGGGAGCAGGTCGCTGGGAACCAGCTCACGGCTCTGGTAGTAGCTGTCGGGATCGTTGGGCTGCAGCACGCGCAGGCGGTCCTTGATGGTGATGCCCGGAGTGACCACCAGAAAGCCGCGCGTAAACCTGGAACTCTGAGGCCGGCGGACGGCGTTGATGGTCTGCCAGGCGATCAACATGGCCATGACGGTGGTCTTGCCGGCACCGGTCGCCAACTTGAGAGCCAGCCGCGACAGGCCCGGATTGGCTTCATGATTGGTCATGGCGAGATGGTCGAGAAAGCGCTTGCCGGTGCGACCGGCCTGCGGCGCCACTTCAGTGAGCCAGATGGCGGTCTCCAGGGCTTCGACCTGGCAGAAGAAGGGACGAATGCCGGTGAATCGGTGGTGCCGCCAGTGGCGGAGCAGGCGGGCCGTCTCCGGGGTGACCTGCCATTGCTTCGGGGATTGAAGGTTTCGCCACCGATCGACCTGTTGGCGAACGGCGTTGATGATTGCGGTGTGCTGGTACTGCTGCTTCTCGGTCGACAGACCCTTTCCCTCGTCGAAGATGATCTCGGCCTGTTTGTCAGTCCCCTTTCGCTTCTTGGGCTTCGGGATGGGCGTGATGAAATCGGCCGGCCGGCGGCTTTCGATGGTCCTCTGGGTCGGCTGGCCCGTTTCATCCAGCTCCCAGTGCCGTCTGGGGTACTCGTAAGGCGAGTTGAGGACGGGTCCTTTGAAGAATGGATTGTCCAAGTCCGGATAGCTCCTTTGATTCATGCTCTGGTTCCGGGGAGTTCGTATTCCAGCAGCGCCGACTCGCCGAGCATATCGATGAACCGCACGATCCATTCGAAGCCGTTGACATCCGTTAGCCGCAAGGGCTGCTTCAATTCGAAGCGGACGGGTTGTGGCTTGCCCTGGTCAATGACAACGTTCATTGCGTACAGGGACATGCGGTCGAGGTTGTCGAGGATCGGGTTGAGGCTCCCGGCCAGATTGGGCAGATGCCCCGTTTGCTGCGTGAACACCACCGAGCCGCCCGTTGGAAGCGGTTCAAGCTGCACGGAGAGCGGTTGCGGCGGCCGCCAGTTCTGCGCAACGCCGCCGCCATGCCCGGGCGCGGCGCAGAGGACGGATATGGGAAGTTCCGAGTGAAAACCGAAAGCCACCCGGCCAAGCGTATCGGTTGTTCCCTCCATCCAGGTCTTGTCGGGATACAACGCAACCACCTGTGCGCCTGCCAGAGGCCGGCCGGACGCCAATACCGACACCGTGCCTTCGATGCCCGCTACCGGCGGGCGCGCGGAAGGCATGGTCAGGCGCAGCTCCGAGCCGCCGAGCAGTTCGTATACCGGGTCGCGGCCGGTCAGGTCCCGGGTCTGCTCATAGATGATCGGTACGCCTTCGCCGCGTTGCTCCAGGAAGTACTGCCGGTCGCCGGCCCCGGAGATATCCTCTACCCTGAGCATGTGGAGGATGGACGCCAGCGTCTCGTTGCGGGTGGCTTGTCGATTGCGCATGGCTTCGATGGGCAGCGTGTTGGGCAGGGCGCCCGGCGAGTACAACTCAAGACGGTCGTCGAAAATGAAGAGCCGTATCTTGCTGTTCGCCATGGAGTAGTCGCGGTGCACCACCGCATTGACGACGGCCTCGAACACCGCCCGTGGACTGAATTGAGGGATCTCCACCCGTCCGGGAGCCTTGCGCGCCGCCACCCGCGTGTTGAGCCGGACGAAGTTGACGGCGTCGCGGATCTGCCGGTCCAATGGGCCGGTGATGGAGGCTGCGTCGTGCTGACTCGCACGGCCGAGCACGGTCCCGAGGTAGCGAACCGCTTCGATGGTGGCGCCACGCAGGTGCGCTTCGGGACGCTCGGTGCAAAGCAGCACACCGACAACGGTGGCGCGTTTGACGCCATTGTCATCCTCCCGCACCAACCCCAGCTTTGCGAGTTGGACCACGGCGGGTTCGGCGGCGCGCGAACTCAGGAGACGATCCACCAGGGTGGCGTTCAGCGTATTGGGTCCGGTTCCGGCGACGATGGCTTCGTCAGGCCCGAACAGGCCCGAACGTCCCCGCTGCTGGAACAGTCGTTGCAGGGCTTCCGGCGACAATTCACGCTTGGAGCTGCCTTGCCGAGACAGGTATCCTCCGGGACTCTTGTGGACCAGTGCGCTCTGTTCGACTTCGACGACCAGCACGAAGGAACCGTCCGGCAAGGCCAGCCGCTGGGTCAGGAACGCCAGCGGCGGACGGATGCTGTCGGCGCAAATCTCACCGACAAAGGCCTCGAGGGCATCCAGTTGTCGCCGGTTTATCGGCCGCACCTCACCAGTGTCCGACACGCTGAAGATCACGGTTCCGCCGATCGTGTTGCCAAGAGCGGCCAACTCGTCGGCAACGGAGTCCCGATGAGGCCGGCCGACACGATTGGCGGAGAACACGACTTCCTTGAACTCGACGCGGCTGTCCTCGCCAAGTTCGAGTTGCTGCAACAAGCGTTGGCTATCCCAGGGCATGATCGCTTTCCTTGGACGAGATTCAGCAGGCAGGCTTTCGGCACGCTGTGGGTCCTGCAAGTGCCTTGTCGGCCCTTTCCTGCCTATGGGCAGACTATCTGCCCGTGGTTTCACTCGTTTCAACCATCCCGGCTGCTCACTTCCTGAAAGGATTGACTATCGCCAGCCCGTCAAGCTGCTGTCCGTGCCGCAGGTCTTCGCTGTAGAGGGTCTTGCAGCCCGCTTCGAGCGCGGCGGCGACGATCAGGCTGTCGTAGAAGCTGAACTGGTAGCGCGACTGGATGTCCAGGGACGATCTATAGAGGCGAAGACTCGGCTGAACCCTCAACAAGGGCGCGAGCACGGATTGCAGATACTTTTCCATCTCATTCCTGGTCAGCCCTATTTCCGCCTTGCGAATCGCCGCGTTGAGACATTCCTGGACAACCTGAAAACTGATACACGCAGCTCCGCTCGCTATCCCGTGCCGGATCAAACGTTCGGCAATCGCCGCCTTGCGGGTGTCAAGCCGCTCAAGCTGATACACGAAGACGTTGGTGTCTATGAAATTTTCAACGCTCATTCATTTCATCCCGCGTCAACTTGCGTCCAACCCGCAACTTCCCTTGCAACTCACGCATGACTCTCATGGCTTCGGCAGCCTGCTGCTCGCGCCGAACGTAGTTCCGGAGCCACAACCGAAACTGCTCGTTCAAGGTCGTGTGCTCCGACAGGGCCCGTCGTCGCGCCCCTTCAATCAGATTCTCGTCCGCGCTCAAGGTGATGTTTTTCATGGTTAGCTCCTTGCCGCCAAGGTTCCACTATTATAGTGTACACTATTTTCGTGTTCAGATTGGCTGTTTCCGTATTTCAGTCGGTCATGCTGTGGGTTACCAGGAGAGGTGCGAGGCGGCCTATTGCCGCGGCAACGGCAAGCAAGACCACGGGATGCGGCCCCAACTATGGGATGAATGCAGGTATCGGCAAGGCTCGGCCTGTCTGACTATTCTCCAACCTTCTTCCCCTTCGGCAACGGCTTCCAGCGGACGGCCTGCAGGGTGTAGTGGCGGCCGGTGGGGCGGCCCACCCGGCTGAGTTGGCCGTCGCCGGCCAGGGTGACTATGGTGCCGTCCTTCAGCACCACCGAGCCGGAGTAGCCGTGGCCGCGGGTGAGCTTGTAGAGCTCGGGTTCCCAGGTCTGGCCTCCGTCCCAGCTTACCCGAGCCAGCATGGCGCCCCCGTCGGCGTAGGGGTAGCGGTTCTCGAAGGTGGCCACCACGCCTCCTCCCGGCAGGGCGACCAGGTCTCCGTGAGCCTGGCCGTACATGCGGGTGAGGGGGCGATGGCTGTGCCAGGTGCGTCCCCCATCGTCCGAGTTGGCCAACTGCACCGTCTTGCTGTCGTGTTTCCCGCTTTCGTTGCGAAAGGCCGCCAGCATGCGCCGGCCGCCCAGGTGCAGGAAGCCGGTTTCGGCGACCCGGGGCACGATGGAGTCCTGCTTCCAGGTCTTGCCGCTGTCGGTGCTGCGGAAGATCACCATGCCCCCTTCCTGCTTGACGCTCGGGTCCAGCGCTCCTCCGTATCCGTCCAGGTTGGCCAGCAGCTCGCCTCCGCCCAGGCTGACGATGTGATTGCCGTCGCCGCCGGCTTTCTTGAAGGCATGTTTCAAGGGATCGCTGGCTTGCCAGGTCCGGCCGCCGTCGCTGGATCGGGAGATGACCTCCGGGTAGGTGGGGTTCTCCGACTCCGGGTCGATGGGGAGCAGCCCCCGGTGAGCGTGGGCCAGAAAGATGTACTGGTCGTTGCTTCCGAAGGCGGCGGTGCTGACCGGTTGGCCCGCGCGGGCGCCGGCAAGGTTGTCGAGCTTTCTTCCCTGCCAGCTTCGGCCTTCGTCGCTGGAATGGTAGAGGTAGCGGCCGAAGGCGGCGTAGATGATGCCGTCGCCCGTCCGGCCGACCCGCCCCGTCAGCTTCCAGGGCGACCTGGGAACCGGCAGCCGCAGCCGCTGGGCGGGCAGGGTGCCCAGCTTGCGATAGAGGGCGCGCATGGCTCCCAGGGTGGTCAGGGGCGATTCCAGCGCCCACTTGCCGGCCGGCTGCCAGTAGGGATCGGCCTCCAGCACCTCGATGGGATAGTCGAGCGACGGGTCCTCACGGCTCTCGAGGGTTTGAGCCTGGCCGGGGGCGGCGGCAATGGCGAAGGCCAGTGCGCCAAGGAGAATAGCAAGGATTGTTTGGTGTCTCATGGGGGGACATTTTTCAGAATGTGGCGATATTGTCAAGGGAGGGAGCGGGGAAGGGGTGCTGAAGTGATCTGGCGTGGACTGGACATAGTGACGCCTCGGTATCACTCCCTCACGGCACCAGCCTTCGCCTGGGGGCTCGGCTTCCGTACAAACCGCATACATTCCTCAAAGCCGACCACGGTGGCCTTTGTAAGGGAGTGCCGCTGATGGGAGGCTGTTTGCAGGAATAAGGATGCGGGCGGGACGCCCGCGCTCCCGGAGGGGATCTCAGAACCGGAAGACGGCCAGGACGGGGAGGTGGTCGCTGGCGGCGATGCTTTGGGGGTCGTTGGGGTCGAGGGCGGCCGCGCCGCGGGCCACGATCTCGATGGACTCCAGGCGGTCGGCGATGTCGGGGGTGCAGAAGATGTAGTCGATGCCTCCGCGGGTGCGGTCTCCCTTGAGGCTGGTGGTGGTATGGGGCAGGCCCAGGTGGACGAAGGCATCCACCAGGCCCATCTTGCGGAATCGCTTGTAGAGGACGTGGGTCCGCTGGATGTTCCAGTCGCCCATCCAGATCATGGGACGCTTCAGGGCGCGGTCCAGGCGGCAGACTTTCTCGATGAGGTCCATCTCGGCCTCGGGATTCGGGTCGTAGTGCCCGCCGTAGATCAGGATCTCCTGTCCCCCCGGCAGCCGAACCAGGGAACGGCCCAGAAACCGCTTGATGACCACCTGGCCTTCCATCTCCAGGAAGGTCAGGTTCAGGTTGTCGAGCAGCGGGTATCGGCTCAGGGTGGCCCCGGCGCAGTGCTTGTGGTGGGAGGCCGGGAAGAAGCTGGCCAGGTATCCCAGCCGCTCGATCAGCCGGAGCTGCAGGGGCTTGTCATAGTCGCATTCCTGCAGGGAAGCCAGGTGGGCGTCCAGCATCCCCAGGGTCCTGAGCTGGATGTCCAGCTTTTCCTGGGGGTCGCTCTTCCAGCGCGCCGTCCCCAGGTCTTCCGGATAGCCTCTGAAGTTGTGAATGTTGAAGGTCAGCACCCGAAGCCGCAGCCCGGTGTCGCGGGGCTCTGCCGGCGGGGGCGGCAGGGTGGCGTTGTGCGCCTGCAGGGCCTCCAGGGTCTTGATGACGGCGCCGCTCATGCCGAGCCACTGCCGTTCGCTCTCCGCCTGGTCGCTTGCGGCCGCAATGGCCGAGAGGGCGATCAGAAGGACGAGAGGCCGAGTCAGTGATTTCTTGCTCATGGGCCAAGACTCCGGAGCGTAATCGATGGCATGGCCTCCCTATTGTCTCGGGGATGGGGAAGAGCAGGTCAAACCCTGATGGAGTAGGGCGAGCGTTTTTCGTGAAACCGGGCCAGCCTCAGGTACAAGCCAGTCGACAGGGCGACAGTCATCAAGGGCATCAGAATCACCAAAACCAGCACAACGGTTGGGTCCTGGCGCGGCTCGGGCAGGAAAATGATGATCCAAAGCACTATGGGCACGCTGTGCAGGTTGGCCAGCACCAGGATTATCCTGAGACTCTTGGGTGTGATGCTGAGCAACTGCCCGCATAGGGGACATATGATCTCGACCTTGGCCAGGGCGCCCGATGCCGATTTCAATGCCTTCCAAAGGAGTTGGCGAGACAACTCTTGGCGGCATTTGGGACAGGTGGCTGCCATGGGTCCTCTTGGGGGTCACGCTTTGGCCGGCTCCAGGCCAGCCAAGCCGGCCGGCGCCGGCGAGCCTAACTGGTCCGGTCCCAGCGGCTGGCGTCGATGCCGGGTCCCTCCTTGGACATGTTGGGCGGCTTGTTGCCGCCCTCGAAGTGCCAGATGCGGGTGTTGGGATCGGCCATGAGCTCCCGTACGGCGGGGGGCGTCTTGGCCAGCTCTTCCGGGTCCCAGGGCTCGATCTTGTCACTGGGTCCGGCCCAGGAGGGGCGGTAGGCGAGCCCCAGCATCTCGCGGGCGTAGGCGCCGATGTTGGGGTAGTTCCCGTGAAAGACGTTCTGGTTGATCAACACCGCCGAGCCCGCCCGGCAGGTGACCATGGCCTGCTCGGGATGCTCGTCGTAGCGCAGGTAGGGGTTGCCGTCATGGTGAAAGCTCAGATGGGAGCGCGGCACCACCTTGAAGGCCGACACCTCGGGCGTGAGGTCCTGCAGGTAGTAGAGCACTCGAATCAGGCGGGGACAGCTCTGCTGGTAGCCGAAGATCTCCGATCCCCAGGGCTGTCCGTCGCAGTGCAGGCTGATCCCGGGATGGCCGGGCTCGGAGCGGGCGTAGTCGTAGCTCATGAAGATCAGCTCGGGGCCGCACAGGGCCTTGAGGAAGTCGATGAGCGGCGGATGGGCGATCAGTTCGGTAATGGCTCCGCCCCGGAACTGGATGTCCTGGCACCCCTTCTGATGGACGCTGTAGTCGACGTGAAAGGTCTCGAACCTGGCGGTCTCGTCCTGAAGCCGCCGGACGTGGTCCGGGTCCAGCAGGTCGGGCAGGACCAGGTAGCCCTCCACCTCCAGGTGCTCGATGCGTTCCCCCAGGGTCATCCCGGCCCAATCGGTCTCGACGATGCGGTCCTTGCGATCTTTTTGTTTGAGCACGTCTCTCTGTTCTCCCGTGGCAATCGAAATGGTTCTTCAGGCCAGCGTTGCAGGCAGTCTGCAGGTCAGCCTTCAGTTTACCAGATGGTGTTCCTTTGGCGGAGATGAGGTGGCTATTTTGGGGGAGAGTTCGTAGTTGCGGGGGCCTTGTGCGGGCGGGACGCCCGCGCTCCCGGGTGGGTCGTCATCTCGTGGCGTCATTCCCCTATTGAGGGGGGAGCCGGCGAGGTGCCTGAGCTCGGTTTCCGTTGGCGCTACGCCCCGGGTCCCTCGTGCCAGCGTGGTATCATGCCGCCTCGGGTAGCAACGAGGGAGGAACGACCATGGAAACGCCGTTGAAGGGGATCAATCGCCGTCAATTCCTGGGCAGCACCGCCGTCCTGGCAACCGCACCCGCCTGGGTCGGAGCCGGCGCGGCCACTGCCGGCCAGGAGACCGGGAAGCCGGCCGGCTTGGTGGAGGTCATCGCAGAGCTGGCGCCCCAGGGGGTGTCCCTGAAACCGGGCCCCGGTTTCGCCATGGAGCGGAATGGGGAGATGCTGGAATGGGAACTGGACTCCCTCGAGCCGGAGACCGCCGATCTCTGGAAGTTTCGCTACCGCTCCCGCGACGGACTGGAGGCTGCCGGAAGCCTGCGGTTGGACCGGACCCTGCGAACGGCGGAATACCGGGTGAAGCTGACCAACACCTCCGATGGGCGTTCTCTGCCCCTGACCCGCCTCTATTCCCTCTTGCTGCGGCTGGGCGGGGTGACGGGCCCCCGGATCATGGCCTGTTCCGGGGCCGGCAGCGCCTCATACTTCCCCCACGCCCGCGAGTATCCCTCGGATGCCTTTCGTCCCCGCTGGATCGAACCCTTCCACTATCGCCCGGTGGAGTTCGCCAGCCACCGCAACCTGACCGGGTGCCCCACGGGCTCCTGCGAGGTAGCGGTGCCCGTCAAGCAAAGGGGCTTCGGCGAACGCTGGACCGGGTCCTCTTCTCAGGACCTTCCCCTGTTCATGGTCAGCCAGGGTCCCGATTCGGACCAGCCGGGGCTCTTCTTCGGCATGGAGTGGTCCACCTTCTGGCAGGCCCGCGTCGCCTATGACGGATCTGCCTCCGACGTGAAGATCGAGGTGGGTCCCCTGATCAAGGACCTGGTTCTCGACCCGGGGGAGAGCCTGGACCTGCCGGTGGTCCACCTGGGCTTCTTCGAGAAGGGCTTCGAGTCTGGCACCAACGGCTTGCGCCGCTACATTCACCAGCGCCTCACGCCCCGCTACCGGGGGGAGCCCATGCTGCCGCACGTGGCCTACACGCTCTGGCCCGGCATCAGCGTGACCTACACCGAGGAGGAACTGCGCCGCCAGGTGGACGCGGCCGCCGAGGCCGGGGTGGAGATGTTCTGCGTGGACGCCGACTGGTACAAGGGAGGGCATTCGCGGGGCCGGGGCAACTGGGAGGTGGACCCCGAGAAGTTCCCCCGGGGGATGGAGCCCTTTGCCGACTACGTCCGCTCCAAGGGAATGGGCATGGGGCTCTACTTCGAGGCCGTGGCCTTTCCCTGGACCCGGCTGGCCCGCGAGCATCCCGAGTTCTTCTACAAGCTTCCCGAGGGGTTCCATCCGCTCAAGTACAACTTCAGCTCGCCCCAAGCCTGCGACCACTGGATCGACCTCATCGGCGGCTTCGTGGAGCGCTACGACCTGCGCTACATCCGGGCCGATTTCTACACCGATCCCATGCGGGGCGAGGAGTCCTTTCACTGGGACCTGGTGGACTCCGACGGCAAGACCCGCTTCGCTCACGTCCGCGGGCTCTACCGGGTGTGGGAGACCCTGACCCGCAGGCACCCCCGCCTGATGCTGGAGTTGAACGCCGGGGGCGGCAACGCCATCGACCTGGGCAGCCTGAGGCGCCACCACTGCGCCTGGGCCAACGACATGAGCGGGCATCCCCACTCCTGCCGCATGATCCAGCTCGGAGCCAATGCCTTCATTCCAGCCAACTACATGGGCTCGGCGGTGGGACCCGACCGGGAGGGGCGGGACAACGGCCTGGACGCCGGCTTTCCGGACCAGGCCTTTCTGAGCCGCATGACCGGGCAGATGCTCCTGCACGGGGGGCTGGCCGCCTGGCCGCCCGAAGTGCTGCGGCGGGCCAGGCACTGGGTGGGGGTCTACAAGAAGATCCGGCCGCTCCTGGTCAAGGACTTCTACCGCTTGATGCCGGTGCCCGACAGCGAGGCCGACTGGGACGGGGCCCAGTTCTGCGACGGCGCCCGGGAAGGGGTGGTCTTCGTCTTCCGCTACCTGGGGCGCCGGCCCCGCCAATCCGTTTTCCTGCAGTCCCTGGACGCCGGCCGCCGCTATCGCCTGCAGGACGAGGGCACCGGAGAGAGCCGGGTCCTGTCGGGAAGCGAGCTGATGCATGGCGGGCTCTCGGTCCCGCTGGCCCCCAACTCGGCCAGGCTGTTCTCCTACAAGGCGGTGTGATCGGGGCGCGGTGATTCCCGGCGTTCGGCTGGGGGCAGAGGCAGCCCCAGCGGCCAAAGGGATTGAACCCTCCCGGACAACCCGCCGCCGCGTCCAAACCAGCCCAAATTCCGGGAGTAGTCAAACTCCATGGCTCGCATACTCATTGCCGGTTGCGGCTACCTGGGGCAGGAATTGGGTCTGCGCCTGGTTGGGGAGGGTCACTTCGTTTACGGCTTGCGGAGGGACCCGGGTCGGCTGCCGCCGGGGCTGCAAGGCTTCAGCGCCGATCTCACCCGGCCCGAAACGCTGGAAGACCTGCCGGGGCCGTTCGACGTGGTGTTCTACACGGCCGGGGCCGATCGCCGCTCGGAGGCGGGCTACCGGTCGGCCTACCTGCAGGGCCTGGGTAACCTGATCGAGGCCCTGCAAGGGCAGAGGCCTCCCGTTCGCCGCCTCTTCTTCACCTCGAGCACCGCCGTCTACGGGCAGTCCGGCGGGGAATGGGTGGACGAGGATTCACCGGCCGAGGCCGGCCACTTCCGGGGGCGGCTGCTCCGAGACGCCGAGCAGGTGCTGCTGGGAGGCCCGATCGCGGGCACGGTGGTTCGGGTCGGCGGCATCTACGGGCCGGGCCGGCAGCGGCTGATCGACAGCGTCCGGCGAGGGGAGGCCTGCTGTTTCGAAGGGCCGCCCCGCTATCTGAACCACGTCCATCGCCATGACTGCGCGGGTGCGCTGGCCCACTTGATGGGGATCGACAGCCCTCGGTCACTCTATCTGCTGGTGGACCATGAGTCCGCCGAGCAGTGCGGGGTCCTGCGCTGGATCAGCGGCCGTTTGAAGGTTCCGGCGCCTCGCCGCCTGCCTCCCGAGGCAGGCAAGCCCGCCCGCGGCGCCAAGCGGTGCCGCAACACCCGCCTGCTGGATTCGGGCTACACCTTTCGCTATCCGACGTTCAGGGAGGGATATGAGGCGCTGATTGCCGCTGAGGCGGGATAGGGTGAGGGTGCAGGGGGCGGGGTGAGTGGTGATGGGCGGGCATCAACAGGAACCGGCACAGGCGGGGAACCCCGTTCGGCATCTCGCCTTGCTTGATCCCTGAAATGGCAGTACATTGGCTTTTCGGCCCAGACAGACGATAGTCCCATGCCATGTACCAAGATAAGGAGATGTGGCCATCCGAATGAGGAACGAACAACTGCGACAGGGAACGCCTACGAGAGCACCAAGCAATCCGAGTGCAGCCCACGGGTGGCCACCGACAAGCCTGTCGGACGCCGGAGGCTCACCTTCAGCGAGTTGCAACATGCCGTCAATTCGCCCAAGAACAATCGGCCTTTGCGCTGCGAAATCAAACCTGGGAGTTCCTTTAAGTGATCACTGGCGACATCAAAACCCAAATCGACCGCATCTGGGAATCATTCTGGTCCGGCGGGATCTCGAACCCGCTGGAAGTGATGGAGCAGATCACCTACCTGCTGTTCCTTCGCCGGCTGGACGACATGCACACGCTGGAGGAAAACAAGGCCAGTTGGCTCAGGAAGCCAATGGAGCGGCGCGTATTCCCGGAAGGCAAGGACGAAAAGGGTCGGTCCTACGAGGACTTTCGCTGGCCCCGCTTCAAGCACTTCGCCGCCACCGAAATGTTCACAGTGGTAGGGGAGCACGTCTTTCCCTTTCTGCGCACTGACCTGGTCCGGCAGCTCGGGAGTGGCGATTCCACCTACGCGAAGCACATGAGAGACGCACGCTTCACCATCCCGACTCCGGCATTGCTGGCCAAGGTGGTGGATCTGCTCGATCAAGTGCCAATGGAAGAACGCGACACCAAGGGTGATATCTACGAATACATGCTTGGCAAGATTGCCACCGCCGGACAGAACGGGCAGTTCCGCACGCCGCGTCACATCATCCGGCTGATGGTCGAACTTACCGCACCCCAGCCCGACGACGTCATCTGCGACCCGGCCTGCGGTACGGCAGGCTTCCTGGTCGCGGCGGGCGAGTACCTGCGCGAGCACCGCCCGAAGCTGCTTCACGACCCGATGCTGCGCGAGCACTTCCACCATGGCCTGTTCCACGGCTTCGACTTCGACAACACCATGCTGCGCATCGGCAGCATGAACATGCTGCTGCACGGCGTAGAGAACCCGGACATCCGCTACCGTGACTCTCTGGCGCACGAGCACGGGGGCGAGGAGGAGAAGCACACGCTAGTGCTGGCCAATCCACCATTCGCCGGCAGCCTCGACTACGAGAACACCGCCAAGGATCTGCTGCAAATCGTCAAGACCAAGAAGACGGAGCTGCTCTTCCTCGCACTGTTCCTGCGTCTCCTGAAGCCAGGCGGGCGGGCTGCGGTGATCGTTCCCGATGGGGTCCTCTTCGGTTCGAGCAAGGCACACAAGGAATTGCGCCGCATGTTGGTGGAGAACCAGAAGCTCGACGCTGTAGTGTCCCTGCCAGGTGGCGCGTTCAAGCCCTACGCGGGAGTCTCCACCGCAATCCTCGTCTTCACCAAGACCAACTCTGGTGGCACCGACTACGTCTGGTTCTACGACGTCACAGCCGACGGTTGGAGCCTCGACGATAGGCGTATGCCGCTCCTCTCTGAGGACAAGCTCGGGCCTGTGCCGCGAATAGCGCTCGTCGCAGCCGAGCACGCGAAGAACAACCTGCCCGATGCGCTGATGCGATGGGCTGGGCGTGCCGACAGCGAGCGCGAACGGCCACGCACTGCGCAGAGCTTCTGCGTGCCCCAAGCCGAAATCGTCGCCCACGGCTACGACCTGTCGCTCAATCGCTACAAGGAAGTGGTCTACGAGGCTGTCGAGCACCGCGCGCCCAGGGAGATTCTCGTTGATTTGGCGAGGCTGGAGCAGGAGATTCAGGGGGGAATGAGGGAGTTGGAGGAGATGCTAGGATGAACACCGTTGTTTCCCCCGCAATCGGTGAGGTAGTGGAAACAGTGTCGTCTTGGATGCCCGGGCGCGACGATCCAGACGGGGAGTTCATTTACGTCGACCTGAGTGCCGTTGACCAGGATTCAAAGACGATTACAAGGCCTCGCCGGTTAGAGTGCGCGCATGCCCCGAGTCGAGCCCGCCAAATCATTGGGTCAGGTGACGTACTCGTGTCAACAGTACGACCCAATCTGAACACCGTCGCACGTGTCCCTTTGCAACTGGATGGAGCCACGGCGTCGACCGGGTTTTGCGTCTTGCGCCCACGCTCCGAGGTGGCGGACGGTGCTTACCTGTTCCATTGGGTGCGCTCGCCTCACTTCGTCGGTGAGATGGTGAAAAGAGCGACTGGTGCAAGCTACCCGGCGGTCAGCGATCGCATCGTTTGCGAGTCAAAGATTCCCCTCCCGTCGCTTCCCGAGCAGCGGCGGATCGCGGAAATCCTGGACAAGGTGGACCGACTTCGGACCAAGCGCCGGAGGGCCCTGGCTCTACTCGACACGCTCGCCCGATCTATCTTCCTCGACATGTTCGGCGACCCGGGCAGGAATCCGAAGGGGTGGCCGGTGGCAGCGCTACGAAGTCTGGGTCGGGTGATGACTGGAGGTACGCCGCCAAGCTTGAAGGAAGGAATGTTCGGTGGCGTTATCCCGTTCGTAACTCCCGGGGACCTTGAGAGCGACGAGCCCGTCAAGCGAAATGTGACCGATGCCGGTGCTGAAGCGAGCAAAACTGTTCACGCGGGAGCAACGCTTGTTTGCTGTATTGGAGCGACGATCGGAAAGATCGGCAAATCGACGGTGCGCAGTGCGTTCAATCAGCAGATCAATGCAGTTGAATGGGGCGAAAAAATACACCCTGAGTACGGCTGTGCGGTTATGCGCTTCTTTAAGCCGACAATCATGGCGTGGGGGTCTTCGACCACACTGCCGATACTAAAGAAGTCTTCCTTTGAGCGGATTGAGATTCCTCGCCCTCCCTTGCTTGCTCAAGGCGAGTTCGCGTTGCAAATCGAGAGAGTGGAACGCATCCAAGCGAACCACCGTGTTGCGCTTTCGACATCGAACGAGCTGTTCAGCGCTTTGCAAGTGATGGCGTTCCGAGGAGAACTATAGCAATGCGCGGTGAACTGCTGAACGTGTGGGAAGACTCTTACCGCGAGATATGGGACCCTCTTTCCGAGGAGGCGGGCGCTCCGATTGACCTCTTCTCCCAACTGTATAGGGAGCTCTCTCCTGCCCTCTAGGAACCAATGGGCGACGATGCTCAGGTCATCCTCCTCAGCGATTCGATTCAACTCCGAGAAGCCTTTGATCGAACACTGTCTATGTCTGGCGTCGAGATCGAACTCGCGACTGCCGAAGTCGCGTTCGGTGCGTCAGGTGCGACTTATCGCGAAGACCTACACCAGCGAAGGTCTGCGATTGAGGAATGCTTGGGGACGTTGATAGGTGATGCAGCTTCAGCCAAGAAGCTACTGGCGCAGACGCTTTCGGACTCTACGCGTGATCCCAAGCGGCGGGCGGAGGCGAAGGCACGAGCGCGAGACGACATCATTAACGACGCGTTCAAGAGCAGGCATGCGTTTGAACAAGTTCAATCTTCCGAAATTGTTGGAGAGATCGCCCTTGTCAGGTTTCTCGAATCGGCCTTCGAAATACTTGATGACGTCGGTGGCGATCCACTCTCCAACCGCTACTTCAATCTGCTATCCCAGTTCATTGACAAATTCAGCCTTCGCTACGACCTGCGCCGACCCTGCATACTCTGTCCGACGCTGCCCGGAGTGTTCGCGAGCCTCTTCCGTGACCTTCGAGCAATCACGAGTCAGGACGCACATCTCGACAGCCTCATGAAGGACTTCGAGGAGTCAGTCCGGGATCTACGCATTGATTGCTCGGATGGACGGATCAAGACCACCATCCAGAAGCAGGTGAACCTCCTTGAAGCGCTTGGTCAGATTCATCCGGGAGTGAGGCGCAAGACCCTCGGTGCAATTTCCAAGCAGATCAAGAACTGGCCACATGAGGAAGTGATGCGCGCGCTGCAGTCCTTGTAGACATTCACGTGCGACTATCCGGGGATCCGTCATGGCGGAACACCGACCTCCGCGCTGCGTGCCGTAGATATGCGGGACATGGTGGCAATGTCGATCCTACTCGCTGGCTTCACACCCTATCTCACCCACGGGCTCAATCTGGACGTCGTGTATCGGGGGGCATAAGGTGAGTCAGTTCGCCTTCCTTGAGCGCGAATGGCCTGCGGTGTTTGACTCCGCTTCGAGAGCCGAGGCGTCCGTGCATGTGGATCCTCGCGCGTCCTGCTTCTACGCCAGACGTACCCTGGAGTTGGCGGTGAACTGGGCGTACAAGCACGACGCAGACCTCCGATTACCCTATCAGGACAAACTTTCGGCCCTGATCCACGAACCGAGCTTCAAGCGGGCAGCAGGGGAGGCGGTGTTCAGCAAGGCCCGGGTGATCAACACGCTCGGGAACCGGGCGGTGCATAGCCATCGTCCCGTTCCGAAGAATGACGCGCTGGCGGCGCTACGCGAACTCTTTCACGTGGCTTACTGGTTCGCCCGAACCTATGCCCGCGCCGGCCGCCCAAAGTATGGGCTCGCGTTCGATCGTGCGGCGCTGCCCCAGACGGCGGCAACGGAACAGCAGACGGCGGAGAGGTTGCGTGCGCTCGCCGAACGCCTTCGTGATCGCGACGAGAGGCTCGCGACGCTGCTTGCGGACAATAACTCGCTCGACGAGAATCTCAAGCGCCTGCGGGCCGAAGTGGCCAAGGCCAAGAAGGTGGCTGCCACGCAGCCGGATACGCACGACTACTCCGAAGCGGAGACTCGCGACTACTTCATCGACCTGCTGCTGAAGGAAGCTGGCTGGCAACTCGATCAGGACCGCGACCGCGAGTTCGAAGTGAGCGGGATGCCCAATACCGCGGGCAAGGGCTTCGTGGACTATGTGCTCTGGGGCGACGACGGAAAGCCGCTCGGGCTCGTCGAGGCCAAGCGCACGCGGGGCGACGCCCGCGTCGGGCAGCAGCAGGCCAAACTCTACGCCGATTGCCTGGAGCGCCAGTTCGGAGAACGGCCAGTCATCTTCTACTCGAAGTAGCGCTGGTGAAACAGGCGGTCAATGCCTTCAAACGTCACCTGCCCGATGCCTCGCCCGTCAACCTGGTTACCGAGAGGAACGCCGAGGGACGAGTCTACGTTTCGACGTATCCGACCATGATGGGATTGATCGACGAGACGAGCGACGGTCAGCGGCGCTTCGGCGTCGGCCATTTCGACTTGGTGGTCATCGACGAGGCTCACCGGTCGGTGTTCCAGAAGTACCGTGCCATCTTCGACTACTTCGACTCGGTGCTGGTCGGGCTTACGGCTACGCCCAAGGACGAAGTGGACCGCAACACCTACGGCCTGTTCGACCTCGAGAACGGCGTTCCGACCGACGCCTACTCCCTGGAGGAGGCGGTGCGCGATGGCTTCCTGGTGCCGCCACAGGCCGTCGCAGCGCCACTCAAATTTCAGCGGGAGGGGATCAAGTACATTGGACCCGGAGAACGAGGAGGCGAAGCGGTTCGACCTGCTCGTGCTGAGCCTGCAACTCAGCTTGCTGCGGCGCGAACCCGGCTTCGTCCGGATGCGGGAACAGGTGAAGCAAATTGCCGGACTGCTGGAGGAAAAGGCTTCCATCCCGATGGTGGGCGACCAGATGTTGCTCATCCAGGAGGTGCAGACTGGCGAGTGGTGGGAGGGCGTGACCGTTCCGATGCTCGAAGTCATGCGTCGTCGGCTCCGGAGTCTCGTCAGGCTCATCGACAAACGACAACGCAAACCGGTTTACACCGATTTCGAGGACCTCATGGGTGGCGAGAGCGACGTCGAACTGCCCGGATTCTCTCCCGGCACAAACCACACGAAGTTCCTGGCCAAGGCGCGTGCGTTTCTTAGCGAACACATGGACCACGTGACGATCGCGAAATTGAGAACGAACAGACCGCTTACTGTGACTGACCTCGCCGAGCTGGAGCATATGCTCGTCGAGAGCGGTGTCGGCGCGCCCGACGATCTTCGGCGGGCGGCCGAGAATTCTCAGGGACTTGGACTGTTCGTGCGGTCGCTGGTCGGCATGGATCGCAGCGCCGCCAAGGATGCCTTGCGGACCTTCCTTGCAGGGAAGTCGCTATCGGCCAACCAGATCGAGTTCGTGAACCTCGTCGTCGATCACCTTACGGATCACGGCATTGTAGCTCCTGATCGGCTCTATGAATCCCCGTTTACCGACATCACGCCTCGCGGGCCTGATGGTCTATTCAGCAACGCGGAAATGGATGAGTTAATGCGCGTACTCCAGAACGTGCGAGCAACGGCGATGGCGGCATAGGAAATTTGGGGACTTATGTTTTGAAGGTAACCACTTCTTCAGAGCCCGCCTGACGTAGCTCGCCGGACGACCGAATGCCTCGCCATGCTCTACTCGGGTGCGGTTACATTCAGGGCGAGCTAGTTCCGGGGCCCGGGAAACTGCACTACGGAATCAGGGGAAACTGGAGGCAAGTTTGGGAAGTCGTGTCCCTGAGAAGGGATGCGGAAGGAGAATTTCATCTGGCCTTGGGGATTGGTGCTGAGAAAGAAATCGCCTTTGGAAATGATGTCCATTCCGATCAAGACCTTGCCGGTTTCGTCGTCCCCTCCAAGCACGACTCCATCAATGATACGGATCAAATCAATGATGATGTTACCCGACAGGTACACGTTGGCCACGTAGATCCCAGCGTCTTGACGCCCCTTGGATGTGTTGACCGAAGTTCTGTCAACTGCCTTGAGGCCGAGTTTTTCAATCAGGGAGCGATCAAAAACCGTGTGGGTGGCCCCTGTGTCCCAGATGCCGATTGCCGGGATGGACGGTGGTCTTTCCCCTTTTCCATGAGGATTCCAAGGCAGGCTGATTCCGATGTTACTCTCCAAGACATAGAACGGCTTGGGCTTTATCAGCTTGGAGAACGCCGACAATTCCATAAGCCGGTTACCCAAGGCGTGAGTAAAAGGTTAGGGGAACCTCGTCCTCTGGAAGAACGCACTGTCTGATCAAGAAATGGCCGGGCTCGAAATTCCGTTCCTCAACGGCGTCAAGATAGGCTTCCCGGACGCCTGGGTAAAACCCGATGATTTTACTCGAGTGAATCAGAACGAACTCCCCTTGGTGGTCTCTGGCGATTTCTACTTGCTTCTCTTTGTAAAAATCCAGCAAGGCCTCGATCACATGGGCTCTCCGGATCGTTGTAGGTTGGATTGGGTTGTTGTGAGTGGGCGCGGTTGGTGCAATTTCTTGTCGCACCGATTTCCCGGCTACCCCTATGTGCATTTTAGTCAAGAGGGAGAAAAGTCCCATAGATATTTTTCATTCATATGCCCAGATGCCCTGTGTCCCTATGGGTCTTCCGGTTGCGATCTTCCGGTTGCGAGTCTGTTCTTGCGGGGTTCATTGTTGGGATTGGGGTCGCAAAGCCATGTCCCCAAACCTGGCGGCGCGGCCGCTCAAAAGATGTCGAAGCGTTCCTGGGGGAAGAGGGGATCGGTCTTGATCACCACATCTTTCTTCAGGCTCGACTCCAGTTCGTCGACGATGGAGGCTTCGGTGGTCTTCAGGGCCTTGGCCACCGCCGGGTTCACCCGGAAGGTTATCTCCGGATCCTCGATGGCGCCGGCCATTTTGCGCGCTTCCCCTTGAATCTCGTAACAGACGGTCCGGGGAGATTTCACCATTCCCGACCCGGAACACTGGGAGCAGGGCTCGCACAGCACTTTGAGCAGCGATTGCTTGACCCGCTTGCGGGTGATGGCCACCAGCCCGAAGTCATTGAATTGAAGCACCTTCGAAGGTGATTTCTCCCGTCTCAGAGCGGTCTCCAGCGTCTGGGTCACCTTGAGCCGGTTCTTGCGGTCCTCCATGTCGATGAAGTCGCAGACGATGATGCCTCCCAGGTCGCGCAGCCGCAACTGACGGGCGATCTCCCTGGCTGCCTCCATGTTGGTCTTGGCGATGGTGTCTTCCAGCTTGTTCGACTTGCCCACGTACTTTCCGGTGTTCACGTCGATGGCCACCAGGGCCTCGGCCTGGTCGATGACGATATAGCCTCCCGATTTCAGCCACACCTTGGAGCGCAGGGCCTTGTCCAGTTCCGCCTGGACCCCGAACTCCTCGAAGATGGGTGTCTCTCGGGTGTAGAGCTTGACCTTCTTGACCAGGCTGGGCTGGAACCGCTGGATCAACTCCACGATGGAGGTGTAGGTCAACTCGTTGTCCACCCGGATGGCGGAAAACTCCCGGTTGAACTGGTCTCTGAGTATCCGCTGCACCAGGTTCAGTTCCCGGTGGATGATGGCGGGGGCGGACTTCTTGTCGGACCGGGTCTTGACCTCCGTCCAGAGGGCGCGCAGAAAGCCGATGTCCGCCTTGAATTCGTCCTCTCCCTTGTACTCCCCGGCCGTGCGAACGATGAACCCGCCCGGCAGATCCCCGCGGTTGTCCTGGATGATCTTCCTGAGTCGCTGGCGCTCGTCTCCGGAGCTGATCTTGCGGGAGACTCCGATGTGGTTGACCGTGGGCATGTAGACCAGGTAGCGACCCGGAATGGCGATATGGGAGGTGATCCGGGCCCCCTTGCTCCCCAGCGGCTCCTTGGCGATCTGGACCAGGATCTCCTGACCTTCCTTGAGCAGGTCGGCGATCATGGGCGCCGGGGAAGCCGCCTCCCGGCGCTGGCGATCCTCGCCGCGATACTGGGAGCGGCGCCGGTCGGGCGACCGGCGGAAGAACCGGGGAGTGCTGGGACGGCTGCGGTACTGGGCGTTGGAGGCCCGAGGCCTGGGGGCGGGGCCGGAGGGTGTCGGGGCTGCCCCGGCCGTTTCGGGCTCGGGTTCGGCGGCGGCCGAATCCTGAGCCTGGTCTGTTTCAGGCGAGAGTGCAGCCGGTTCCTCAGGGCTGTCCACCGCGGTCGAGGCTTCGGCTGCCTCGACCTGTTCTCCACCATCATCGTCGGTTGCGGCGGCAGCGGCGCCGGATTCATCGGCGGTGGCCTCCACGGACGGCGCGGCCACCTCGGCCGCCGGTTCTCCGCCGGGCTCGGCTTCCTGGGCGGCCTCCGGTTCCGGTGGCGCCTGCGCGTCTATTTCCCGGGCAGCTTCAGCTTCCTGGCCCGCTTCCTCGGCCGACGCCCCTGTCTGCTCCGGGCCGGGAGGGTTGTCCCCGGTGGCCGCTTCGGGCTCTGGCGGCGCCGTGACGGTGCCGGCGGCTGCCTCGGAGGAGGCTTGCGGGGCCAGCTCGGTCTCACCAGTGGACGGTGCGGCCTGGGCGGTGGTCTCTTCAACTTCGGCGGTCGCGGACTCGGCGGTCCCCGCCTCCGCTTCGGAGCCGGGCTCCTCGACGACCGCGGCACCGACGTCTCCGTCGGCTTGCACTACCGCTTCCGTGTCCGGGGCCTGCGCCTCTTGCGGGGATGCTGCAGAGGATTCCGCCCCGGCGCTTTCGGAGGCAGCTTGCCTGGAGCGCCGTCGCCCCCGTCTACCCTTGAGGGGAGGGGACTCGGGCTCGGTTGCAGGGATCGGCTCAACCACAGCGCCGGGCTCGGCAGGGCCCGCCGCCTCTGCTGCGGCCGGTTCGGATCGATCGGCTGACTCGGCTGATGAAGCGGGTTCAGTTGTAGCGGCGAGATCGGTCTGAGCGGCGTCCTCGGGCGCGCTTTCGGGTTCCACCGGCGGGGGCGGCTCGGAAACCCCCGAGTACTTGGCCAGCGATTCTCCGGGAAGGACGGAAAGGGCCTCGGGTGGGCCGGAAACCGGAGTCGAGGGCGGGGGGGGCGGCTGGCTGGCTGCCGCCGCGGCGGCGGGCTCCGAAGGAGCGGCCTCCTGGCGTTTCCCCCGCAAGCGGCCGCGTCTGGCCCGGCGGGGGCGCTTGCGAGGGTCCGGGGAGCGGGGGCCGCCGGAGTCTTCTCCACCGGGGGCGGGTTGCCTGGCGGCTTCGGGACGGCGGTCCTGTTCGAGCTTGGCGACCGGCTCTTCGGCGGCGCCGGCAATCAGGTCATACTCGTCGGTGTCTTCGAAAAAATCGGAGACGTAGAGGAAGGCATCGCGTTCCAGGCCGACATTGACAAAAGCCGACTGCATTCCCGGAAGCACCTTGGTCACTCGACCCTTGCAGATGCTTCCTACGATTCCCTGGTCTCCTTCGCGCTCGATGTGGATTTCAACGACTTCGCCGCCCTCCAGGATGGCGACCTTGGTTTCTTGTGACGAAGCGGAAACAATAAGCTCCTTCGACATGGGGCACTCCTCCTTGGTGAAACACTGAGGAGCTGTTCGGTGGGGCAGAGGGTGGGTTGAAGAGAGTCGAATGCCCGGTTCGGTGGGGCAGACTCGACCCCAGATCGAGCGAGAGTCCTGTCGATCCCGTCATGGATCTAATCCTGTGGCCGTGCCAATGCCTGGCTTCCGCTGGCGAGCAAGTCGGGCCCGCCGGGAACACTACCGTTCAAGCTCTTGGGTGTTTCTCGATAATCCCGATCCGCTCGACAATCCCTGTCGAACCGGGACCGGGCTGCAAATTTCGGAAAAAACGTCGGTAAATCTCAGGGCCGGCTCGGAGCTTCAACCCCGGCCGCCCCAGTTGGCGTCAATAGACCGGAAGTCGGGTCGGAATCAGTAGACGTACCGCCTCATTCCGACGTTGATGATCAATCCCAGCAACATGAATGTGGTGAGCATCGAAGACCCTCCATAGCTCAGCAATGGAAGGGGAATTCCCGTGATGGGCGCCAGGCCCACCACCATGCCGACGTTCACCAGGATATGGAAAAAGAGCACGCTCACCGACCCCAGCACGAGGAAAACGCCAAGCTTGTCGCGCGCGGTTTGCGCAATGCGTAGGGAGCGCATGATGATCAGAAAGTAGAAACCCAAAATGAGGAACGAACCGGTGAATCCAAGCTCTTCACCCACCACCGAAAATATGAAGTCGGTATGGCGTTCGGGAAGAAACCCCAGCGCCGTCTGGCTTCCCCGGGCGACTCCCTTTCCCAGAAGGCCGCCGGAGCCCATGGCGATGCGGGCCTGGATTGCCTGGTATCCCTGGCCGCCAGGGTCCCTTTCCGGCTCCAGGAACGTGTAGACACGCTCCTTCTGATACGGTTTGAGACTATACCATCCGGCGGCAGTAATCAAGGTCGCCAGGACAACGGCGGCGAGGATCCACCTGCGGCGGAGCCCTCCGAGCCCCAGGCCGACGGCGAGCGGCGGCGCCAGGGTAACGGCCGAACCCAGATCGGGTTGCAGCAGAATCAGTCCCAGGGGAAGCCCCACCAGCAGACAGGCCTTGATGATTTCGGCGGAGGTGAGAAAGTGGGTGCGGTTCTCGCTCAGGAAGCGGGCAAGCGTCACCACGATGGCCACCTTGGCGAATTCCGCGGGCTGGATCTTGAAGGCGCCCAGCGGAATCCATCCACGGGTGCCGTGTATGGCCGGGGCAATGAACAGGACCAGAATCAGCGAGAGTACTGCAACCAGGTAGATGTAGGGCACCTGCTGGGACAGGATTCGGTAGTCCAGGCTGACGACCAGCGCCAGGACCACCAGTCCCAGGATGATGTAGTAGATCTGCTTGACGTAAAAGGTTTCCGAGAGTTCGTACTGGGTGGCGCTGTAGATCTCGGTCACGCCCACGGCGGCGATGGCCAGGGCCAGGGAAAGCAGCACCCAGTCGCACTGCTTGAGATAGGGCAGGATACGTTTTGGCAAGTTGGCTCGGTTCTCTGACTCAGAACACTAATTCGCCCCTTCGGAAGGCAGAGAAAAGGTGACTTGCGCCGAGGGGGCCCTGTCTTGAAGCTGATTCTTCTTGTGCTTGTCGAAATAGACCTGGAACATGGCCTGAAGGACGGGCGCCGCACTGGCGCCGCCGTTTCCTCCCTGTTCCACGAAAACGGCGCCCGCGATTTCCGGAAGGTCCCTGGGGGCAAAGCCGACGAACCAGGCGTTGTCCTGGAACGGTTCGCCTTCGGATTGCAAGCGCGCCCGCGATTCCCTTCTGATGACCTGGGCCGTCCCCGTTTTGCCGCAGACGTCGAATCCCTGAACGACAGCCCGCCTGCCGGTGCCGTACTCGTTGACGACACCCCACAGACCCCGGCTGACGAGGCGCACCGTCCGGGGTTCGAGAGGAGGATTCGGCTTGAACGCGGCCGGCAACCGCCTCCCCGCGCGCCTGCGTTCCTCGGAGGGCACCACGTGGGGCACGTTGTAGACTCCTCCCAAACCCAACCCCCCCAAGGCCCGGGCGAGTTGAATGGGTGTCAGGGAAACCGCCCCCTGGCCTATGGCCACCGAAATGGTTTCTCCGGGATACCAGTTGGCATTGAAGATGCGCCGCTTCCACTCGCGCGAGGGAATGATTCCCGGATTTTCGCCCAGCAGATCGATTCCGGTCTTGTATCCCAATCCCATGGCCTTGGCATGCACTGCGATCCTGTCGATCCCCAGTTTTCGACCCAGGCGATAGAAGAAGACGTTGCAGGAAGACACGATGGCGCGGTGCAGATCGACGCTCCCGTGCCCTTCCTTCTTCCAGCAGTTGAAGCGGCGGCCGTAGATTTGCGCGCCCCCGGAACAGTACTCGGTATGGGTCGGGGTCAGTACCCCTTCCTGCAGGCCGGCGACGGCCAGGAAAATCTTGAACACCGAGCCCGGGGGAAAGCGACTCTGAATCGCTCGGTTCTGCATGGGCTTTCGGGGATCGAGCAGCAGTTGTTCCCACTTTTGACGGCTGATGCGGGTGGCGAAGCTGTTGGGGTCGAAAGCGGGACGGCTCAGCAGACAGAGCACCTCCCCGGTCCGGGGATCCATGGCGACGGCTGCTCCCGCCTTGTCGCCGAAGGCTTTCTCGGCGGCCCGCTGGATATCGATATCGATGGTCAGGCGCAGGTTGTTTCCAGCGAGGGGCGGGATCATCCTGGTGGTTTCGATCTCGCGGCCGCGACTGTCGACCCGCACCCTCTTTTCCCCGTCCTCTCCCCTGAGGAAATGGTCGTAGACTCGTTCCACCCCCTCTTGGCCAACCATGTCTCCGGGTTTGGCCGTGTCTCCGAATATCCTTGACTCCAGTTGATTCTCCGAAATTTCGGTCACGTATCCCAGCAGGTGAGCCGCCACCTCGTCTTCAGGATAGTTTCTGATGGGATTGGGAACCACCTGAATGGCCGGAAGCTCCTGGCGGTGGGCCTCGATGAAGGAAATTTCGCCGATTCCGGCATCTTCCTTGAGAACCAGGGGCAAGTATCTGGGCCGGCGTCGCTGCTTTTCGATCCGAGACTTCAGGAAGCCGGGCTCGAACCGGAGCCCCTTTGCCAGGAGATCGAGGGAGGATTCGAGTTCCGACAGGTCCCTTCTGGTCACGCTGAGGGTGTAGGAACGGCGGTTGTCGGCCAGCGGCCGCCCGTAGCGATCCAGGATCTTGCCGCGAGGGGCCACCAACCGGATGGATCGAATCTGATTCTGCTCGGCCCGGCCGGCGTAGTAGCCGTGCCGCAGGATCTGCACCTTCCACAGCCCGGCCAGCAGCAACAGGAAGCCCAGGACTACCGATACCCGAAGCATCGGGATGCGAGCTTGAATCGTCTCCTTGTCCTTGTAGAAGTCTCGAAGTTGCATCGATCAACGGGCTCGTTGCTTCAGGATTCGATCAAAAAGAGTAAAGATCGGCAGCCCCAGGCCGGCGCAAACCAGGCCGCCCATCAGCAACTGGTCGACCATGAGGCTCTCGAAGCGGTCCAGGAAGGCGACCCGCAGGACCCAGGAGAGAAGGCCGGAGACGAGGCAGGACAGTCCGAGAACGCTTGTTCGCATGATCCAGCCGTCCATTGCAATCATGGTGCTGCCCAGGTAGACCAGGACGCATGCCGACAGATTGCAGAATCCGCTGAGTCCCAGAAGGTGGACGCCCTGGCTGTCCTGCAGCAGGCCGACCAGCGCTCCCAGGAAAAGAATCCAGGGCAGGTCGGCCTGGGTCAGCGTCATGTAGAGCAGGACGATCAGCGGCAGATTCAACAAGGCGGCGGCGTTGGGGAAGAAGTGGGCGGACACGCCTTGGATGACCACCATTCCCGTCAGCAGCAGCAGGTCCACCAGGGGCTGGAAGAGGGATTGCATCATCCTGTCGACTCCTTCTTGAGAATCAGGACCTCTTCGAGTTTTTTCATTTGCGCGGCGATGCCAACCTTCACCTGCTGGGCGCCGGTCTGAACCGAGGTGGCCGACAGCACGTTTCCAACCAGCAGTCCCTTGGGGTAGATCCGATCCAGTCCCGAGGTGATCACGCGCTCTCCCGGCGCAGCCTTGTCGGTGAGGGGGACGTAGTGAATGGTGGCCGTCTGCCGGCCGGCGCCCCTCAAAACGCCGGTAGCCCGGCTGGTTTCCAGCAGGATGCCCACGCCGCTGTCCAGGTCCGAGATCAACTGGACCACCGCGCTGTTCCTGGAAACGTGCACCACCCGACCCACCACGCCTTCGGAGTTGATCACCGGGCAATCCCAACTGATACCCGAGCTGGAACCCTTGTCCACCACTCTGGAGCTGTAGCCCATGCGATCGTCCCCGCCGATCACCTTGGCCGCCACGCTGGGTCGGTTCAGGGCGGCCTGAACCTGATCCAGAACCTCCAACCGTTTGAGCCGGAGGACCTCCTCCTTGTAGACGAGCAGGGTTTGCCGGTAGTCCTCCACCTCGCCCTTGAGGCGCTCGTGCTCTTCCTTGTCGACCCTCAAGCGGACGTAGTCGTCCCAAAGCCCGCTCAGGCTGCTGACCCCTCCGACGGCCCCTTTCAGGAAAGGCAGGACGAACTCCATGGCCCAGGTACGCAACAGGGGAGTGGAACTGACCTTCGGGATCTGGGTGGAGAGCAGCGCCAGGTGAGCCGCCAGGGTAACAATGACGATCACCGCTTCTTTTCGAGACTGGAATAGCGCCTTCATGGATGCCACGCCTCCGGAGGGCTTCGAGCCCGGTGCTTTAACCCGGTCGTGACGTCGTCAGTAGGAGTCTACAGAGATTCTCTTGAGGAGATCGAAGTCTCCCAACATTTTTCCGGTGCCCCGGACCACGCAGGACAGGGGATCTTCGGCCACGGTGACCGGCAGCCCGGTTTCCTCCCGGATGCACTTGTCCAGGTTCCGAAGCAAGGCGCCTCCTCCCGTCAGGATGAGGCCCTTGTCCACGATGTCGGCCGAGAGTTCGGGAGGGGTTTTTTCCAGCACCGCCCGGATCGCATTGACGATGGCCCCCACCCCCTCCGCCAGAGCTTCACGAATCTCGCCGTCGGTGATGACCACGGTTTTCGGAATTCCCTCGACCAGGTTGCGCCCCTTGATCTCCATGGTGACCGGCTCGTCCAGGGGGTAGGCCGAACCGACTTCGATCTTTATCTGTTCGGCGGTGCGTTCGCCGATCAGCAGGTTGTGCTTGGCCCGGATGTATCGAATGATGGAGTCGTCCAGCTCGTGGCCGGCCAGCCTGACGGAGCGGCCGTAGACAATCCCGGACAAGGAGATCACGGCGATGTCGGTGGTCCCGCCTCCGATGTCCACCACCAGGTTCCCTGAAGGTTCGGAGACCGGCAGCCCCGCCCCCAGGGCCGCCACCATGGCCTGCTCCACCAGGAAGACTTCGCTGGCCTTGGATCTGTAGGCGGAATCGATGACGGCCCGCTTCTCGACCTGAGTGATTTCCGAGGGAACTCCGATGACGATCCTGGGGTGGACCAGCAACTTGCGGCCATGGGCCTTGCGGATGAAGTAGGTCAGCATCCTTTCGGTGATCTTGAAGTCGGCGATGACGCCGTCCTTCAACGGCCGGATGGCGACGATGTTGCTCGGGGTGCGTCCCAGCATGTACTTGGCCTCCCGGCCCACGGCTTCCACCGCGCCCGTGGAGTCGTTGACGGCCACGATGGAGGGTTCATCGACGACGATTCCCTTGCCCTTGGCATAGACCAGGGAGTTGGCCGTGCCCAGGTCGATGGCGAGGTCGCTGGAAAAGAGGTGGAAAGCGGTTCGAAAACTCATTCGGTCGGTTGCTCTGACGGATTCAGATGGCGTTGGGAGACCTGGCGCCCGCACCCCGGTCGAAGCGGACGGCAACCCTGTTGCGATTGACTCAGCATAGCAAAGTTTCCCTTATTTTACTAACACTTGAGCGGCCCCTGTCGGAGGGATGGCTGTCCGGCGTTTCCGGCTCTGCTATAATGGCGGACTTGAGGTTTGTCCGTTGTCGGCATGGGGCCGTCGCGCCATGGACGGCCGCTCGAACAGGAGAGCGTGAAGACCAATGATTCTGGATCTCATGCGTCGGCGAAAGCGATTGTTCGCCTGGTTGTTTCTGCCGCTGCTGGTGGTAGGGCTGGTGGCCTACCTGATCCCCGGGTCCGGCGGCTTATGGAGCCAACAGATCGGAGTGCCCTTCGTCGCCCAAGTGGGGAGCACCCAGATCTCGCCGGTGGAACTGAGGGATGCCCTGCACCGGTTCCTGCGCAGCAGCCGCGTGCCCTACGATCGCAAGCTGTTGCGGCAGTTGAGGATCGAGCAGCAGATCCTCGATCAGCTCATCAGCCGGGAAATCGTCTTGCAGGAAGGGCGCCGGCTGGGAGTGGATGCGACCTCCGAGGAGATTCAAGAGAAGATCCTGACCGTTCCGGCCTTTCTTGAAGAGGGGAACTTCTTCCTCCAGCGATACAAGGCGATCCTGCGCCAGAACGGACTGACGGTGGAGCAGTTCGAAGAGTCGATTCGCTACGAGATCATGCAGGAAAAGCTGCGCGGCCTGGTGACCGAGTATGTGAGTGTCTCCGATTGGGAGGCCGAGGAAGACTATCGGCTTCGGAACGAGAAGGCCCGAATCCGCTATGCGGTCATCGACCCGGCTTCATTCGAGGAAACGGAATTCATCGCCCTGGATGACATCCGGGCCCACTACGAGGAGAACAAGTCGAGCTACCGGCTTCCCGAGCAGCGTCAGATCGAGTATCTCCTGGCGGACACCGGCCGGCTCAGGGCCGCCTTGGAGCCCACTGCCGAGGAGATGCAGGACTACTACCGCCAGAACCGGTCCGAATTCCAGGTTCAGGAGCAGGTTCAGGCGTCTCACATTCTCTTCAAGACCGCCGGCGAATCGCCCGAGTCCGTGCAGAAGATTCGGCAGAAGGCCGAGAAGGTCCTTGAAGAGGCCAGGGCCGGCCAGGATTTCGCCCAATTGGCGCAGCGGCACTCCGAGGACGGTTCGGCCGCGAACGGGGGAGACCTGGGGTTCTTCGGCCGCGGCAGGATGGTGCCTGAATTCGAACGGGCGGCATTCGGCCTGGCCAAGGGTGAGATCAGCGACCTGGTGACCACCCAGTTTGGATTTCACATCGTCAAGGCGCTTGAAAAGCAGGCCGCTCGCACCCAGGCCTTCGAGGAGGTGAAGGGCCTCATCGAGTCTTCGCTTGCCAGTGAGAAGGCCGAGGCGACGGCACGAGACCTGGCCGACAAGGCCTACCGGCAAACCCGGAATGAGCGCTCCTTTGAAGACATAGCCAAGGAGTTGGACCTGGTGACCGAGACGTCGCCCTTTTTCTCTCCGGGAGCAGCCATTCCCGGCATCGGGAACGCACCGGACCTGTCGACCAGGGTGTTCTCCATGACGGAGGGGGCCGTCAGCGCGCCCCAGCGGGTCCCCAACGGATTCGTTCTGGCCCGTCTGGTCCAGGTGAAGCCCTCCCACGTTCCTGAATATGAGGAGGTTCGCGGCCGGGTGGAACAGGACGTGCTAACCAAAACGAGCAATGCCGCCGCTCGATCCAAGGCAGAGGACCTGGTCGAGAAAGTGAAGGCCGGTCGAAAGTTGTCGTCGGCGGCTCGGCGCGACCGCATCGAGGTCAAGCTCAGCGATCCCTTCAGCCGCAACGGCTCCATCCCCGATCTGGGCGCAAGCACCCCGCTGGACGAGTTTGCCTTTTCGGCCAAGGAGGGAGAGGTCAGCGAGCCCATCCAGGTGGGCAGGCGCCTGGTGGTGGCGGTTCTGACCGAGAGGCAGGATATCGATCCGGAATTGTTCGCCGCCGAGAAAGAGGAGATACGCGACCGGTTGTTGACCGGTAAGCGACAGACTGTTTTCGACGCCTTCCTGGAAGGGACCAGGACCCGAATGCAGGAAGCGGGGGACATCCTGGTGAACCAATCCCGCCTGGACGAAATTTCCGCCCAACTCTGAAGCTTGTCCGGCAATCCGCTGTTTCACCCTGCATCAGCCGTCCTGTGGAATGGGACGGTAGCGCTGCCGAGTGAAAAGTGGATAGTGGCCAGTGATCAGTGGATAGTTTTTTGATCGACACCTAAAGCATCTTGTTGGTCTTGGCGCCGTTCTTCAAAGAGTGCTACCAAAGTCATTACGGACTTTCCTGCTCCCGAAAATCTCTACCAAAAACTTCTCTGAGCCTTTTGCAAAATTCGGCAGCGGGACGTTTACCGAGAATGGCCACAAAAGGCACAAAAACACAAAGAGAACCATCGGACCGGCAAGACTCGAGTTCAAAAAGCTCGTTTTGTGCCTTTTTTGGTGAATGCCGGAGCCGGTAGGCCGCCTCCATGTCATTCCCGATTAGGAATTTGCATAGGGTTCCTCTGACATTCCCCTGTATCGTTCCGAATGAAACTCCCCATCGCATGGGGTGGAGGTGCGGCGACTTTCCCCCAAGAGGGGAGGGAATCCAAGGGCGGAGCCCGCCGTCGAGCCGGAGGGGGGGCAGACGCGCGTCGAGGGAGTAACTACCGGCGGCACGAGCGTCAACCCTTTGGGCGTCGGGGGCATCACAACCAGCATTCTGCTGGGAGTCGATCCAGCCAATCGATCCGTAAGGAGGAAGGCCATGCAAATTCTTGAACGGGCAATCTGGTGCTTGACCGCTCTGTTGCTGTTGTCTCCGGCGAGTTGGGCTCAAGACCGGGGGGTGGGGAGAGAGGCGGCCGTCAGGAGTGCGGTTGGGGCCAGGCAAGCGATGCAGGACCGGGTGAGGGCCATTCGCCTCAACCGATCAAACCTCGATCGATCCCTGCTGAAACTGCAAAGCCACTTGCAGCAAGCCAATCAGACGAGCTTCGAGGGAGACAACTACGTCAGCCTGATTCCCCTGGTCACCAACGAGAATGGAGCCCGCACCAACCTCGGCCTCAACAACTTCAGCCGGTTTTCGGTGCGCAAGGGCGCCGCCAATCCACAAGCCAGCGTGGGCATCGGCCTGTACGATCCATCCGGGAAACTGGACCGCCGGGGTGTCTATGAGGTGAGATCGAACCAGATGCTTCAGATCACCGATATCTTCAACAGCTTGAACCCGTTTCCCGGAAGAGGGGTCGCAACCACGGGATGGCTGCTGATCGCCTCGGATGAACCCGTTACCGCCTGGGCCTCGGTGATTCTGGATCGGGTGAGCAACGACCCCGCCATGGAGCTGGCCATCGCCGACCAGCTCTTCAAACCGGCGGCCTTTGTGGAGAGCCAGGGAACTCCCTTCAACCCCCTTCTCATCCAGTCTTCAGTCAAGGCGGGATCGTTCAAATCCCGTTTGGCGGTTGTGAACGTCGGTAGCGGATCTGGAAGGCTCCGAATCAAGCTCTTTGATGGAACAGGGCGCCTGCAACGGACGCTGCCTCCCGTCGATGTCGGCAAATTCGGCATGTTTGTGGACAACGACATTCGTTCCTCGGTGCCGGGCAGCTACGGTCAGATCGTCATCGAAGTCGAGGACCTCAGCCCTACCCGGACTGATCGCGTACCGCAAATCGTTGCCACATCCCTTGTGGAAAGCACCACAGGTCCTTTCGCCGGGTTTTTGCCCGCCTTCGCCATGCCGCAGTCCGACACCCCGGCCATCGCCGGAGTCTGGGAGGGTGAAGTCACCGGGGCGATCATGAACGCCACAGTCCGGGTGACGCTCCATCAGGAAAGGGATATGCTCTACGGGACGCTTGCCATCCTGGGCGGAAGCTTTCCCACTACCTACCGGGAATTTCTCGTTAGCGGGGAGGTCGTCAACGGGTCCTTTTCCCTGGAAATTCGAGACAAATTCGACGACTGCGTGGAAGACGATGATCCCTGCACGTTCATCGGCTATCGGATGTTTGCCCTTTCCTCCCGTGAAGGTACCATCGAAGGCGATACCATCTACTTCGACGAAACCGACCGGTTTGACAAGGGAAATTTCAGCCTGACCCGGGTCGGCCCCATATATCCGCCCGAAGAATAGAGCAGTCGCCGCCATTCCCACCTGTCGCGGGGAGACGCAGTGGTCTCCCCGCCTTTTTCTTCACCCGCCTTTTCTTCTGCTTGACAACCTGTCGGCTTGCTTTCAAGCTTTGGGGCCGGAGGTTTTCAGGCCATGCCCAAACAGTGCCCCAGTTGCGAGCAGATGCTTGACGACAGCGCCAGCTTGTGCCCCATTTGCGGAGCGCCGGTGGGTCACATCGATCCCAAGCCCAAGCCGGTGAACGTTCCTCTGGACCAATCGCCGCCGGCTTCCGGCGCGCCTGCACCCGTCGAGCCCGCACCGCCGGAGGCGTCCTCGCCACCCCCCTTTCCACCCACTCCCGGTCCCAGCCTGACCAGGCCGGCCTTGATGGCCGGAGTCCTCTTGGGAGTGCTGTCCGCTACGCCCTACGTGAACACCTGCTGTCTGCTCTGGGTGGCGGGCGCCGGAGTCCTGGCCGTCTACTTTCTCCGAACCGAGACAGCCGCGGTGATTTCTTCCGCGACCGGCGCCAGCCTGGGACTGCTCACCGGTCTGTTCGGCTCCCTGGTCTGGCAATTCCTGGAGATTCTGGTCCGGTTGGTCTCAGGGCCGGAGGAATTTCGGAAGGCTCAGGAAGGGATTGGCCGGATGGAGGGTTTCCCGCCCGAGTTCGTGGAGGCCCTGGAGCGGGCGATGGAGTTCCTGAAGGATCCGCTCGACCCTGTTTTCATCATCGTCAGCCTGCTGAGCAAGTTGATCCTTTGCGGGATTCTGACCACCTTGGGTGGAGTCCTGGGCGCCTACCTGTTCGGGAAAGGCCGCGCCAACCAGTCCTGAAGCATGCCATTTGCCCTGGAGATCGTTCTGGCGGTCTACCGCTCGGCCAGAGAGAGAAGGCCGGTGGAATTGCCGCCGGCTTGATGGGAATGAATTCACAGGAGAGTGTCATGGAACAAACGATCGGATTCATCGGTCTGGGCATCATGGGGAAACCCATGGCCAGAAACCTCATCGAGGCGGGGTATCCGCTGGTGGTCTACAATCGGACCGCTTCGAAGGCCGCGGATCTGGTGGAATTGGGAGCCCGCCAGGTCGGGTCTCCCCGGGAGGTGGGAGCCGGTGCGGAGGTGGTCATCACCATGGTGTCCGATTCCCCCGAGGTGGAGTCGGTCATCTTGGGTGACGACGGGGTGATCGAGGGCATTGCCGAGCAGGGCGTGGTGGTGGACATGAGCTCCATTTCTCCCATCACCACCCAGCGGATCAGCGCCGAATTGAAGGGCCGGGGCGTCGCCATGCTGGACGCTCCCGTCAGCGGCGGCGAGATCGGCGCCGTTCAGGGGACCCTCTCCATCATGGTCGGAGGCGAGGAGTCGGTGTTCCTGCGGGTCAAGCCCATTCTGGAGAGCATGGGCCGGAGCGTGGTGCGTGTGGGAGAGGTCGGGGCCGGAGGATTCGCCAAGCTCTCCAACCAGGTGATCGTGGCCGGCGTGCTCCAGGCCGTCTCCGAAGCCATGGTCCTGGCCAAGAAGGCCGGCGTGGACATCCAACTGGTGTATGAGGCCATTCGCGGCGGCATGGCCGGCGGCCGCACCCTCGACATGAAGATCCCGGCCTTTGTGGAGGGCAAGTTCGAACCCGGTTTCAAGATGGACCTGCACATCAAGGACGTCAAGAACGCCCTGTTGGCAGGCAAGGCCCTGGGAGTGGCGCTCCCCTCCACCGGCCTGGTGCATGAGCTGTTTTCCTCCTGCAGCGCCCAGGGCAAGGGCCAGAAGGACCACTCGGTCATTTTCACGCTGATGGAGCAACTCGCCGGGTTGCGTTAGTCCTTGACAAACACGAAGACGTGCTGCCAGGGAAGAAAATCGAGCCGGGATTGAAGCCGGAATCCCATGGGCAGGATTTCCAGCAGGACCTGCTTGACGGTCATCTTGTGTAGGGGCCTGATGGGCACCGTCGGGTCCTCGCCGCGGTATTCGACCAGAACCATGCGGCCGTCGTCCTTGAGGGATGCGCGAATTCTGGCGACCATCGCCTCCGGGTGCCGGAACTCGTGGTAGACGTCCACCATGAGCGCCAGGTCCACCTTTCGAGCCGGCAGATTCGGGTCCACCGGCGTCCCCAGGATGGACCGGACGTTCCTGATGTCCCGCTTCTTCATTTCCGCCCCCAGGCTTTCCAGCATCTCGGGCTGGATCTCCACCGCCAGGACCCGGCCCTCGGCGCCCACCCGCCGAGCGATTCTCCAACTGAAGTAGCCGATTCCGGCCCCCACGTCCGCCACCGTCATCCCGGGTTTGATCTCAAGGGCATCCAGCAGGCGGTCGGGCATCTCCGTCTTCTCCCGCTCGGCGCGATTGAGCCAATCGGCCCCGGCGGCGCTCATCACGGGAGCGATGAGGCGCCCCTTGTAGCGAGGCGGGCCCTGGGCGCTGCCGCCGGAGTCGGATTCAGGAAGGGGGGAGGCGAACGCCGCCGTCAGCAGGAAACAAGAGAGGAGGGAAACGAGAGGGCGCCTCGAGCGGATGCCGATCGGCGGGATAGGGAACGGACTTGCGGAGAGTGCAGGCAATCTCACCGGTACTTCTTCCCGCGCCTGGCTCTGCGCTGATCGTACTCCGCGCGCATGGCCGCGAATTTCCGGGCCTGGTCCGGATTCAACTCCTTGCGGATCCGCTCCGCCATCTGTTTGCGAATGGATTCGAACTGGGGCTTGACGCTCTTGTGCAGGCCGCGGAATTGCTGGTGGGACTCATCCAGGATGGCTTGAATCTGCGTCCTCTGCTCACCCGAAAGGTCGAGCCGTTTCTGCAGTTTTTCAATAAAGGGTCCGCGGGAGTGGTGGTGGGGTCCCCTGGCGGAAATCGACCGGAGAACGGTGCGGCCGAGCGAGGCGCCGGCCACCGCCCCCAGCAGGAAGACAATCGCAATGACCAGCAGGGCCTTGAATTTAGAAAGATTCATCATAGTCGTCCTCCGCGATTCCAATCGCGGGGTCTCCCAACAATGTCCGGACCACCAGGTTCGGATCTCCGGCAACGGCTTCCGAGAACAGGGCTTCGGTCACCACGTCCTGCCGCTCCGAGTAGGATTCGAGCAGGGGATCTTCCCAGGTGGCAAGGGTCGGCGCTTCCGACGGCCCTTGAAGGTAAGCCATGGCCCCCAGCAGAATCGTCACCAGCGCCATCACCGGGATGGCCTTCAGGGCCATGGCGCGAAGCGGCAGCCAGAAGAGGTAGACCTCACGGTGGCTCTCCAGGCGGTTGGCCAGCCTGCGAGCAAACCCCGGGGAGGGCTCGGGAGCGTCGTTCAGCTTGACCGCCCGCAACAGCGCTCCGATCCACCCCAGGGCGCGCAGGTGCCCTCTACAGGCGGAACAGGCCGCCAGGTGGCGCTCGACCCCTTGCTTCCGTTCCGGAGACAGCTTGGACGCCGCGAACTCTTCCAGTTGCGACCGCACCGTTCGATGGCCCATGGGGCTACTTCCTCCTGGAGAGCCTTCCCTTCTCATAGGCCCGCCGCAACTGGTGGCGCGCCCGGAACAACCTCAGCTTGACCGCGTTCTTGGAAATCTTGAAGATGCCGGCCAGATCCTCGATTGAAAAGTCCTCCATCTCCTTCAAGACCAGCAGCATGCGATCCGCAGGCGGCAGCAGGCTCAGCAAGCGGTCCGAGATCTCCCGCAACTCCACCGTCCTGGCGATATCGGGAGGCCGGGATTTCGTGAGCGACGGCAGGCTCTCGAAGGCCGTGGCCTCGCTCTCGGAAAGATCCGAGTAGTTGATTTGAGGGGTGCGCTTGCGCTTCCGCAAATGGTCATAACACTGGTTGACCACGATTCGGTAGAGCCAGGCCTGAAAGGAGGAATCCAGGCGAAACTGGGACAGGGAGAAGTACAGCTTGGTAAAAACCTCCTGCGCGACGTCTTCCACGTCCTCCGGGGATCTCAGGATCTGATAGATCAGACCGAACACTCTTTGCTGGCAACTGCGGACCAGATCTTCAAAGGCCTGCACGTCGCCTTGCTGGCTGCGTCGAACCAGTTCGGTCTGCGGTGTCATGGCTCCCGCGTTCCCGCCCGCAGCCCGGCTGTTTGCGACATACAGTTACAACGAAGCCGCGGCTGCTTCGGTTTCCTTTTTTTGGCGGCATCCGGCCCTGCTGCAGGACCGGCTCATGGAATGGACTCCAATTCCGGTTCCCGGCCGACGGAAACGCCGATGGGCTCCCGTTCCCCCGGCGCAGCGGCCCCTGTGATTATGACGGTTGCGGAGAGGAACTGGAAGCGGCGCCGCCGGCCAGGAAAGTTTTCCCTTGACAGGATACAGACAGATGTCTATGCTGACGCTTGTCTGTATTCGAGATAGGCCCGGATCGCATGCCTGTCGCCTCGATGATCCGCCACCGGTTGTGCAGGCAGCCGAAAGGGATATCCAGGACCTCGGGGCAGTTGCCGGCCTCCAGGAGGGCAGCCTCATGAGAGCGTTAACCGAAAAGCAGCGCCGGGTGTACGAATATATTCAGGACACCTTCATCCGGGAGGGACTGCCTCCGTCGGTGAGAGAGGTGGCCCGGGCGCTGGGAAAGTCGGCCCAGGCCATCCAGCAACACATCGAGGTCCTGCGGGCCAAGGGCTATCTGGACCACCAGCCTTCCAAGTCGCGGGCCAACGTGCCCCTGGCAGGGGTCTCGGAGAATGAGCGGGTGGTGGATCTGCCCCTGCTGGGACGCATCCGGGCCGGCCTCCCGATTCTGGCCGAGGAGAACCGGGAGGGGACGCTCCCTCTGCCACGCGAATGGGTCGGGGACGAAACCGTCTTCCTGCTCAAGGTGGAAGGCGACAGCATGATCGACGCTCACATTCTGCCGGCGGATATGGTTCTGGTTCGAAAACAGCCCCTGGCCGAAAACGGAGAGATCGTGGTGGCTCGGGTCGACGGAGACGAGGCCACCCTGAAGCGTTTCTATCGATCGGACGGAAGGGTCCGTCTGAAGCCGGAAAACCCCCGCTACCGGGTCATCGAGCTGGGGGCGGACGAGGTTGAGATCGTCGGCAAGGTGATCGGAGTGTTCCGACGATTCTGATCTCCCCACCCCGGGGGAGGTGAATGGAGCGCTGCAGCCTCCCCGGCGATGCACGACGAAATTTGCAAGAGTCTCTGAAAGACAACCAGGAGGTTTCCATGGAACTGACACTGCCGGTGGAGACGGCTGAATGGCTGGACCGATTTCGAGAAAAGGTCCACAGAGAGCGTCGGATTCTTGGGATGCTGATCGCCTGCGGGTTCGCCGGTGCGGCCTTCGAGATTCACCGCGAAATTGAAGCCCGGTTGAAGAGCATTCGGGAAACGCAGGGGCTGTCGGTGGATTCACGGGTCCCGGGCGTTCCCGAACTGCTGGGACTGGAGATTCGACGAATTCTGCGCGGCTACTATCTGGAGGGGCTGCGCATTCCCCGGGCTCGCCGGAACCGCCGTTTTCTTCAGGGCGCCTACCTGAATGGGTTCGACGAGACCGCCTCCCGCTTGATTCAACTCTATGGCCCGCACTGGGGTGAGCCGCCGGTCATCACCGAGGACAGGGAAGCGGCCTGATGGGATTTGCCTCGAAGGGTTGGCGTGCAGCGGGGATCTTTAACAAGTGGGACAATCGCTGTATACTTGCTCACAACAAACCTCAAGAGCCGATCGAGTACGAAGCTGGAAAACGACTTGGGGATGTCGCAAAAGTCAGCTTGGCATCCAGAGCATCGCATCTGTAAGGCGTTCGAAGCGGATGGGGGACTATTCAAGGGTCGCGTGAAATTTGATGCAGCCTATCTCTCAAATGGCCCTGCTCGCCCCGGGTATAGAGAACAAACGCATAAGGTTCGGTGACTTGATCCCATGATACGCTTTGCACAATCAATGATCCCCGCCGTGAACGTTGCGAGCGTGCCACAACGTAGCCCGCTCCGGTATCCAGGCGGGAAAACGTGGCTTGTTCCCCATATTCGAGAGTGGCTCAGGTATGCAGCGCCGCATCCGATTCTCATTGAGCCATTTGCCGGTGGCGGAATTGTTGCGCTTACCGCGGTCATGGAGGGCTATGTACGCCGAGCCCTCATGGTAGATCTGGATCGGGACGTGGCTGCGTTTTGGAGAGCCGCCCTGTATCACAGTGAGGATCTGATCCATCTCATTGGCGGCTTCGTGCCTACCCACCAACGAGTCACCGAGATAAGCAATCAGGCCCCTCAAGATGTCATTGAGCATGGCTTCAGGACCCTGGTTTTGAACCGCACCCGCCGTGGCGGGGTTCTCGCCCCTGGAGCTTCATTGACAAGGAACGGAGAGAATGGCAACGGCGTAGCCTCGCGCTGGTATCCCTCCACCCTGCGAAAGCGGTTGGCCGCCATCGAGTCCGTTCGGGAGCGTTTGTCATTTTGTGAAGGTGATGGCGTGCAGCTACTTGAGGACGTGGCAATCCATAGACCGGGGGCATGCGTCTTCATCGATGCACCCTACACAGCCAAAGGAGGCAAGCGTGCGGGTTCTCGGCTATATCTTCACAACGACGTAGACCATGAGCGGGTGTTTGATATCATGGCCCGTAGCCGCGTGAATGTTCTCATGACCTACGACTGTTCCGAAGAGATCATCAAACTGGTCCGCAAGCACCGCTTCCACGCCGTGGTCGTAACCATGAAGAATGGTCACCATGAAAGACTTCCTGAACTGATCATCACCCGCGATCGGCTGTTCGTATGACCCGCTTTGGGATAGCAGAGTGGTATGGTCAGCCGTTCCTCAGCCTCCCCCCCGGAAAACGGCGAGAATTGGCAGCGGCTGCCCTGGAGCGGGCAAAGACTCCCGAGTGTCCGTTTGGAGGCGGCACCTGCAACAAACGTGGTGGAGTGTGCTCGATACAGCCTTACGATAGCGATGGGGGTGCAATCGGTGAAGCTGCCGGCAATCCGGTTATTACCTGCCCACGCAGATTTGAACAGGGCCGGACGGTGGTCCACTGGCTTGCTGAGATCGTCGGCTTTGCGGCAGAAGATGTGTTGCTGGCGAGAGAGGTGCCCTTCATGCACAGCAAAGGAACAAGCAAGCCTGCCGGCAAGATTGATCTTGTACTGGCCGCTGACAAAGAGCGTCTAACGTGGTATGGGTTGGAGATTCAAGCAGTCTACTTCTCGGGTGAAGGGATGGAAAGCGAGTTTCAAACACTCTACAACAGCAATGAATCTCGACCGCCGTTTCCTGCCGCCGTTCGGCGTCCTGATTGGAGGTCTTCGAGTGCGAAACGGCTTATGCCCCAGCTACAGGTAAAAGGGCCAACGCTTCGCAGATGGCATTCCAAAATAGCAGTGGCAGTCGATAGGCCTTTTTTCGCCGCAATAGGGGGCCCGTCGAACGAAATCTGCCATGATCTGGATGCGGGTGACGTGATTTGGCTCGTCCCCGAGATCGGTATCGACTACGAGCTGAAACGGGGACATTGGGAAGTGCTGACCTTGGAGGATTCCGCTACCAAGTTGCTATCGGCATCACCTATCCCACGCAAGCAATTCGAGGAACTGCTACGTGAACGTCTTGTCCCGTTGAAGGAGCACTGATTGCTGAATCTACGACCCAGCTCTGCGACAGGGACTCCGCCGAATCATCCAAGTTCCTCACCGTTCCTGTCACCCCTCCAAGTCTGAACCGCAGGCCGATGTGAGCAAATCCACCACGGCGGAACGCCTCGCCCAAGGCCTCGGATGACGGGTTCTCCCGCCGGCTGTCAGCGCGGCTCTGATCGTCGGAGTGTTGCTGATTCTCATCTCATGAAGACTCCCAATTTTCGAGCCTTCAAGTCTTTTTCCGAATTGGGCCGGATTCGTCCTCGATCCCCCAAGGCTGTCCCGGAAAAGCCCAAGGCCCCGGGTGGATTGCCCGAGACTCTCAGCGACGGCGAGCTGTTCGCCCGGTCCATGCGGGACGTCGTTCCCCTGGGTTGGAGTTCCATTCCATCCCGGCCCACTCCGGCGCTGGAGATCCCGGACCCCATCGACGACGAGGAGGAAGGGCTGCGCTTGCTGCAGCAGTTTGTTGCGGGGAAAGGGCGTTTCGACTTGACCATGAGTGGAGAATACCTGGAGGGGACGCCGCATCCCGAGGGCCGCCGCTGGATCGGCGGCCTCAGAAAGGGGCGATTTTCAGTGCAGGCCCACCTCGATCTCCACGGAATGGTTGCCGCCGAGGCCAGGAAAGCCTTCGAGGATTTCATCCGATCCAGCCTCGAGCGGGGCCACGGTTGTGTTCGCGTGGTTCACGGTCGGGGAAACCACTCGCGGGAAGGTCGGCCGACATTGAAGGACAAGCTGTCGAAATGGCTGGACACGCGGCGCATGAGCCGTCACGTCATCGCCTACGCGTCGGCTCGTCTTGCGGACGGCGGCGGCGGAGCCCTCTATATTCTCTTGCGGCGCCGCTGATCCGCCGGTGAATCCGTCAGGCCCATCGGCCTGGTGATTCCAAACTCGATCCTGGCTTGGCCCTCACCCCGATTCCGGCAGTTTCGGCCGGAAATTCTCCTGATTCCGGAGGTATTGCATGTCCAACCCACCACTGAGCAGTCGAACCATCCTGCAGGGCAGGGATCGCGCCCCCGCGCGGTCCTTTCTGAAGGGCATCGGGTATACCGACCAGGACTTGTCCAGGCCCATTGTCGGAATCGCCAATACCTGGATCGAGGCCATGCCCTGCAACTTCCACCTGCGGACTCTGGCCGTAAAGGTCAAGGAAGGCGTGCGGGCTGCCGGCGGGACCCCCATGGAGTTCAACACCATCGCCGTGAGCGATGGAATCACCATGGGCACCGAAGGAATGAAGGCCTCGTTGGTGAGCCGTGAGATCGTGGCGGACTCGATCGAGCTGGTGGGGCGGGGCTACATGTTCGACGCCATGATCGCCCTGGTCGGCTGCGACAAGACCCTGCCGGGGGGCGCCATGGGGCTGATGCGGCTCAATGTGCCTTCGCTGGTGCTGTATGGGGGATCGATCGCCCCGGGGAAGTATCGAGGGAGGGACATCACCATCCAGGACGTCTTCGAAGCCGTGGGCGCCAACGCGGCGGGGCGCATCAGCGATGCCGAGTTGCTGGAGATCGAGAACAGGGCCTGTCCGGGCGCCGGCGCCTGCGGCGGCCAGTACACGGCCAACACCATGGCCACGGCCCTCGAATTCCTGGGCCTGTCTCCCATGGGGTCCTCCAGCGTGCCGGCCACCGATGCCCGCAAGGATGGGGTGGCGTTCGAGGCCGGGAAGCTGGTGATGGACCTGTTCAGGAGCGGCGCCCGCCCCGGAGACCTGATTTCCCGTCAATCCTTCGACAACGCCATTGCCAGCGTGGCGGCCACGGGTGGATCCACCAACGCCGTTCTGCACTTCCTGGCGCTGGCCCGCGAAATGGGGGTGGATCTGGAGATCGACGACTTCGACAAGATCAGCTTGCGGACCCCCTTGATCGCCGACTTGAAGCCGGGAGGGCGCTTTGTGGCCGTGGATGTCGACAAGGCCGGTGGGGTGCCGGTGATTGCTCAGCGGCTGGTGGAGGGAGGATTCGTGGACCCTGCTCAGAAGACCGTGACCGGCCGCACCCTGGGAGAGGAATGCGGCAAAGCCGTAGAAACGCCGGGCCAGGAGGTGTTGCGCCCGCTAGCCAATCCTGTCAAGGACACGGGCGGACTGGTGATCCTGCACGGCAACCTGGCCCCGGAAGGATGCGTGGTCAAGGTGGCTGGCCACGAGAGGCTCTACCACCGCGGGCCGGCGCGCGTCTACGACCGGGAGGAACCGGCCATGGAGGCCGTGACCCGCGGAGAGATCCAGGCGGGTGACGTGATGGTCATTCGCTACGAGGGGCCTCGTGGAGGACCCGGCATGAGGGAGATGCTGGGGGTTACGGCGGCCGTGGTGGGAGCGGGGCTGGGCGAGAGCGTGGCCCTGATCACCGACGGACGATTCAGCGGCGCCACCCGAGGGCTGATGGCCGGCCACGTGGCGCCCGAAGCCGCCCGCGGCGGCCCCGTCGCTGCCGTCCGCGAAGGGGACATGATCGTGGTGGACATCGACCGGCGTCGGCTGGACGTGGAGCTTTCCGAGGAGGAGATCGGGCGGCGACTGTCCCAATGGACCGAGCCCGAGCCACGCTATTCCTCCGGGGTGTTCGCCAAGTACATGGCCCTGGTTTCCTCGGCCTCTCAGGGCGCGGTCACCCGGCCCGGCGGCGGATAGAAGCAATCAACGGTCGGCCGTCTCGCTCTCGAATGCTTGTCTGAAACAAACGGGAAAAAGAGGAATCCACGAAGGCACAGAAAGCGGAACGGCACTGCCGCATCGGCAGGGGCAGTGCCTCCTCGCGGAGCAAGAAGGATGGGAGGAGGCGCCCCTCCGGGAGCGCGGGCGTCTCGCCCGCATTCTCTGGGTTGGGTGGCCGCTCAGCTTCCCGGTGATGCGGCGCCCGGCCACCCTGCCGGCAGGAACGGCCTGGGCTCGGCTGAATCGGAATCGTGGGGCCGTTGCCGGTCGAGCCGGGTGGAGGAGTTGGGTGAGGCTGTGCCAGTGTTGTGCGGGCGGGACGCCCGCGCTCCCGGGGGGGCTTCCTCCCGTGACGTCATCGCAGCCAGGCAGGTCCATCGGTCTTCGTGTCCATTCGTGTCCATTCGTGGTTCGCCTTTATTGACGATTGGGTGTTTCACCCTCGAAGGCTCCGCCCCGTCGTGGGGGGCGAGGGCGGGGCTAAGCCGAAGGTTCTTCCTCTGAGTGGAGGGATCGGCGGCGGGGGCAGGCGGCGCAGGTGAGGGAGTCTCCCTTGGAGTCGAACAGGTCGGGGCCTCCGCAGGAACCGCGCAGGCAGGGTCTCTTGAAGAAGAGACCCACCGCCATCAGGAGCATGACCACGCCCACCACCACCAGCGTGACCAGGAAAAGATTCACGATCCGCTCTCCCTTCCCGCGTCCGGACCTGTTCCAGTAGATTCGACCCCGAAAAGCCGCCGGAAGGCCGGCGTCTCCCTCTCCCGGTACGATCCCTGGCGGGTCCGCACCAGGAACAGCGCCGCCAGGTCCTGCTCGACCGCCAGGCGATAGCCCTCGTCTTCTCCCAAAACCATCAGGGCCGTGGCATAGCCGTCGGCCCGCATGCAGGAAGCGTCCACCACGCTGACCGAGGCCAGATCGTGCCTCACCGGTCGCCCCGTCCTGGGATCGATGGTGTGGGAGAGCTGTCCCTCCTCCGCCTGGCGAAAATTGCGGTAGTCTCCGGAGGTGGCAAGGGCCAGGTTCTCCAGGGGAAGGATTCGCTGGAAAGCCCTGCCGCCGGATACCGGTTTCTCGATCGCGATCCGCCAGGGATTTCCGACGGCATTGCGGCCGCTGGTTCTCACCTCGCCTCCCAGTTCCACCATGTGCCTGGTGAGGCTCATCTCGGCCAGGATTTCCGAAAGCCTGTCGACGGCGTACCCCTTGGCGATTGCCGAAAGGTCCAGGTAAAGGGCCGGCTCCTGCTTGCGAATCGTGGAATCCCGGGGATGCAGTTCAATTTTGGCCCAACCGCTTCGCAACTTCAAGTGCTCGATCTCGGCGGACGTCGGGAGGGAGGCGGGTTGAGGCGCCGGCCCGAATCCCCAGGCGTTGACCAGGGGGCCGACCGTAACGTCGAAGGCTCCGCCGGTCACCTGGCTGATTCTCTGCGCCTCCTCCAACACCGCAAAGGTTTCCCGGGACAGCGGGTGAGGGGTGGTTTGCCGCGAGCGGTTCAGGCGGGAGATTTCGGAAGCCTCCCGGTAGGTAGACATCTTGCCGTCCACGTCCTGCAGTTGCGCCCGAATGGCCTCCCGCACCGCCTCCTGCCGTTGTTCCGGGAACGGGGAGGCCACCACTTTCACCTCGAAAGTGGTTCCCATGCTGCTGCCCTGGAATCGATATTCCCGGGTGGAGTCGGCTGGCCGGCACCCCGTTGCGGCCGCCAGCAGGACCAGCAGGAGAACCCCGGCCGCGGGTCCGGGACGAGCCCGGCTGATGCCCACGGCTACCTGGCGCCGCCGCCTTCGCAGCTCGAATGGAACCCCCAGGCTGACGCCCGGGGCAATATTCCAATAAAAAAGCACGTTTCCCCTTGTAGTGTCGTGGGTTAGGGGAGAGCTGCGAAGCTGCGGTTGGCGTGGGTAGGCCAAGCAAACGCCCCCTACAAGCCATCCTTATAGAGCTGCGTAGCAGCGGCTCAGGGTAGCCCCGGGTGTCAACCCGGGGTCGTATGGATTCTGCGCCAACCCAGCCGCGAATGCGGCGAATAGAAAGCACCGGTCCCGGAACGCAATGCCTCTATAGGAAACAACGCTAATCCCCGCACCACGCCCAGCCGCGCAGGCGCCCGATTCGGCACACCCCCGCGGAACCCACAACCGGCCCAAGGACCCGCCGAACCCGGCCCTCGATCCCGGCGCCATTCTCATCTCGAGAGTGCGTGCCCGGCCGAGCCCTCCGGCCTAACCGCCGAAGTCGTCGAAGGCGATGTTTTCCGGCTCTACCCCCAGGTCGTCCAGCATCTTGAAGCAGGCATTCATCATCGGGGGGGGGCCGCAGATATAGTACTCGATGTCTTCCGGGGCGGGGTGGTCCTTGAGGTAGTTGTCGTAGAGGACCTGGTGGATGAAACCGGTGTAGCCGGTCCACTGGTCCTCGGGCAGGGGTTCCGACAGGGCCAGTTGCCACTCGAAGTTGGAGTTTTCAGCCTGGATCTGGTTGAAGTCTTCGAGGTAAAAGGCCTCGCGGAGGCTGCGGGCCCCATACCAGAAGCTGACCTTGCGCTGGGTGTTCAGGCGGCGAAACTGGTCGAAGATGTGGGACCGCATGGGAGCCATGCCGGCGCCGCCGCCGATGAAGACCATTTCCGCTTGGGTGTCCTTGGCGAAGAACTCGCCGAAAGGGCCGGAAATGGTGACGTCGTCGCCCGGCTTCAGACCGAAGGTGTAGGAGGACATCTTTCCCGGAGGCGTACCCTTGGGGCTGCGGGGGGGCGGGGTGGCCACCCGGATGTTGAGCATGATGATCCCCTTTTCCTCCGGGTAGTTGGCCATGGAGTAGGCTCTGTCGACAGGCTCCTCCACCGTGGACTGGATCTCCCAGAGATTGAAGCGGTCCCAGTCCTGGCGGAACTCTTCCTCGATCTCGAAGTCCTTGTATCCGACGGTGTGGGGAGGACAGGTGATCTGGATGTATCCTCCGGCGCGGAAGGGCACCTCTTCCCCGGCGGGCAGCTCCAGGATCAGCTCCTTGATGAAGGTGGCCACGTTGTGGTTCGACCGCACCTTGCAGCGCCACTGGCGTACGCTGAAGACCTCGGGCGGGACGCCGATCTTCAGGTCCTGCTTCACCTTGACCTGACAGGAGAGCCGGCACCCTTCCCGGGCCTCCCGGCGGGTGATGTGGGGGGGCTCGGTGGGCAGCATGGCGCCGCCGCCGTCGAAGACGTCCACCTTGCAGACGCCACAGCTTCCCTTGCCCCCGCAGGCTGACGGAATGAAGATCTTGCGGGCCGCCAGGGCGTTCAGCAAGGTCCCCCCGGCCGGCACCTGAATGGTGTTGTCGGCATCGTCGTTGATCACGATGTTGACTTCGCCGCCGGCCACCAGCTTGCTCCTGGCGACCATCAACACCACCACCAGCGAGAGGATGACCACGGTGAACATGATCACGCCCAGAATCACAGTCACAGTCATGAGGAACCGTCCCTCCTGCGATGCTTGAGTGTCCTGTCTCAGAAAAACAGAACACTCCCGAACTCCGGCCTGTCCGGCCGGCTTGCCCCTTAGAGCTGAATGCCTCCGAAGGCCATGAACCCGATGGCCATCAGCCCGGTCAGGATGAAGGTCATGCCCAGCCCCCGCAGCGCCGGGGGAACGTTGCTGTAGCGCATTCTTTCCCGGATGGAGGCCAGCGCCACCACCGCCAGGAACCAGCCGATTCCGGAACCCAGCCCGAAGACCACGCTCTCGCCGAAGTCGTAGTCCCGCTCCACCATGAAGAGAGAGGCGCCCAGAATGGCGCAGTTGACGGCGATCAGGGGCAGAAAAACACCCAGCGCCGCATAGAGGGTGGGTACGAAGCGGTCCAGGGTCATTTCCACGATCTGCACCATGGCGGCAATGGTTCCGATGTAGCAGAGAAATCCCAGAAAGGAGAGGTCGTAGCCGGCCAGGTCGGGATGGAGCCAGGCCAGAGACCCCTCCGTGAGGGCGTAGTTGAAGAGCAGGTTGTTGATCGGCACCGTCACCGTGAGCACGAAGATCACCGCCAGGCCCAAGCCGATAGCGGTGTTGATCTTCTTGGATACCGCCAGAAAGGAGCACATGCCCAGAAAGAAGGCCAGGGCCATGTTCTCCACGAAAATCGTCTTGACCGCCAGACCGAGGTAGTGTTCCAGCATGCCGTTCAGCCCTCCTCTTCCACCTGGTCGCGCTTCCAGACACGAAGCGCCCAGATGAAGCCGCCGATAATGAAAAATGCGCCGGCCGACAACGTCATCAATCCGTTGGGCGAGTACCACCCACCCTCCGTCACCAGGGGCAGCACCGTGTGGCCAAAGAGTTTTCCGGAACCCAGCAGTTCACGGAAGAAGCCGGTGGCCAGCAGTATCAGGCTGTAGCCGAAGCCGTTGCCCAGGCCGTCCATGATGCTCAGGCTGGGCCGATTCTGCATGGCGAAGGCTTCAGCCCGGCCCATGATGATGCAGTTGGTGATGATCAAACCCACGAACACCGACAGTTGCTTGCTGATGTCGTAGAGGTAGGCCTTCAGGAACTGATCGGCGATGATCACCAGGGACGAAATGATGGTCAACTGCACGATGATGCGGATGGAGCTGGGAATATTGTTGCGAAGCAGGCTGACGAAGAAGTTGGAAAAGGTCAGAACGAAGATCACCGCCCCGCACATCACCACCGAGGTCTCCATCTTGGTGGTCACGGCCAGGGCCGAACAGATCCCCAGCACCTGAAGGGCGATGGGGTTGTTTTCAAAGAGTGGATCGAGTAGCGCCTTGCGCCCGGGACCTGCCATTTCGCTTCCTCAGGATGACTTGCGACGGTCGCGAAGTCTCTTCAAATAGGGTCCGAATCCGTTTTCTCCCAGCCAGAACCGCAGCATGTTGGTGACGCCCCGGCTGGTGATGGTGGCGCCTGCCAGTCCGTCAACGCGATGAGGGTCTTCCCGGGGCGGGCCGGCCTGCCCCTTGATCACTTCGATCACCGTTTGACCGGCGCTGTCGAAGGCGATCCGGCCGGGCCAGCGGGCCTTCCAGCGGGGATTGTCCACCTCGCCCCCCAATCCCGGGGTCTCGCCGTGCTGGTAATAGGTGAGCCCCCGCACCGTCCTGGTATCGGCGTCCAGGGACAGGAAGCCGTAGAGGGTGGACCAGAGTCCGTATCCCTCGATGGGCAGCACCACCATCTGCAGTTCCCCGGAGTCGTCGAAGACCTGGTAGACCACGGCATGATGGGGCAGACGGCTGATGCTCGAGTTGTTGGGTGGGGCTTCACGGCTGGAATCGGGATCGTTGCGAGCCTTCCTCTGGTCGAAGGTGGAGGGGTCGATGCCCGACGCCGCCTCTCCGGACCGCAGGTCGATGACCACCGGTTTCACCACCCGAAACAGTTCCTGAACCCGGGCGGCGTCCAGTTTGTCGGAGGGTCGGGCCAGGCCTGCCGACAGCAGGACGTTCTTGCGCTTGTCCAGGGCCGCGTTGGCCTGCTGCATTTCGCTGAGCGACACCGCCGAGGAGGAGACCAGCACGGCGCAGACGACGCAAACCAGGCCGGCGAAGAGAATGGTGTAGCCGACGCTATGCTGCATAGCGCGCCCTCCTGCGCTTGAGGTTGGCCTGAACCACGAAGTAGTCGATCAGGCCGGCAAACAGGTTGACGAATAGAATGGCCAGCATCATTCCCTCGGGGTAGGCCGGGTTGACCACCCGGATCAGGATCGCCAGGACCCCGATGCACAGACCATAGATGTACCGGCCGATATTGGAGTGGGAGGCCGAGACGGGGTCGGTAGCCATGTAGACCGCTCCGAAGGCCCACCCCCCCAAGACCACATGCCAGCCGAAGGGAACCGCCAGCAGGGGATTGGTGTCGGAGGCGATGGCGTTGAGCAGGGTCGAGGCCGCCAGTGAGCCGAGCACCACACTTAGCATGATGCGCCATGAGCCCACCTTTGTCACGATCAGAATCAAGGCTCCGATGAGGCATCCCAGGGTCGAGGTTTCGCCCATGGACCCGGGGACCAGCCCCAGGAAGGCGTCCCACCAGCTCAGTCCTTCCAGGAGCGCTCGATGCCCCAGCGTCGCCGCCTCGGCCAGCCAGGTGGCCCCGCTGACGCCGTCGGCGCTGGTTTGGGCCGCCACCCAGACCTTGTTCCCCGAAATCTCGGCGGGATAGGCAAAGAAGAGAAAGGCCCTGGCCGTCAGCGCCGGGTTCAGGATATTCATTCCCGTCCCCCCGAAGATCTCCTTGCCGATGATCACCCCGAAGGCAATGCCCAGGGCCACCTGCCACAAGGGGATGGTTGGCGGCAGGGTCAAGGGGAAGAGCATTCCCGTCACCAGGAATCCCTCGTTGATTTCGTGCTTGCGAACGACAGCGAAAAGAGCCTCGCAGTGGCCCCCGATCAGGAAGGTGACCAGCAGCACGGGCAGGTAGTAGAGCGCCCCGTGCAGCATGCAGGCCAAGGGGTCGCCCGGGTCGAACCCGCCCAGTCCCAATTGGATCATGACCGCCGTCTGCCAGGTCTCCAGGGGGAGGGCGCCCTGGGAGATGGCCCGATGGGCCTGCAAGCCGGTGTTGTACATGGCCATGAACACCGCCGGCACCAGAGCGATGACCACCGTCACCATCATGCGCTTCAGGTCGAGGCCGTCCCGGACGTGGGAGCTGCCCTTGGTCACCTGTCCCGGCGTAAACAGAAAGGTGTCCAGCGCTTCGTAGAAGGGGTAGGCACGTTCCAGCGCGCCGCCCTTGTGAAAGTGCCTGGCCTGTGAATCCAGAATCGCGCGCAGGATCTTCATCAGCCTTCCTTCTCGATAGTGGTCAGAACCTGCCGCAAGAGGGGGCCGTACTCGACCTTGCCGGGACAGACGAACGAACACAGGGCCAGGTCTTCCTCATCCAGCTCCAGGCACCCCAGTTCTTCGGCCTTCTCGGTGTCGCCCGCCAGCAGGGCCCTGAGAACGAAAGTGGGGAGGATGTCGAAGGGGAAGACGCGCTCGTACATCCCGATGGGGACCATGGCCCTGTGGGACCCGTTGGTCGATGTGGTGAAGCGGAATTTCCTGCCGGGCAGCAGCCTGGACAGGTAGGTGTTGACGGTGGAATAGCGGCTGGCCCCGGGAGAAAGCCATCCCAGGAACTCCCGCGAGCGGCCTTCCGGGAGAACGGAAACCTGCTGGTGGTAGCGTCCCAGGAAGCCGAAGATCTCGCCCGAAGCGGTCCGCCCCGACAGGACCGACCCCGAGATGGTGCGGGATTCGCCATCGATCAGCTCTCCCTGGGTGAGGTCGGTGGTGGAAGCGCCCGATCGCGTCCTGAGGAGACGGGGCCGCCTGGCCGAAGGCCCGGCCAGGGAGATGATCCGCTCCGGGTGCAACTGGCCGTCAGCGAAAAGTCTTCCGATCTCGACCACGTCCTGGGAGTTCAAATGCCAGACCAGGCGATTCCTGTCCACCGGATCCAGGGTGTGGATGTGGAATCCGACGGTGCCCGAAGGGTGAGGGCCTCTGAACTCTTCCCGGCGGAACTGGGGGTCTGAAGGAACGGGGAACCCGCTCTCGGGGCGCTCGCAAATGAAGACCGGTCCCTGGGTGAGCTTGGCCACCGCCCGCAATCCCCGCTCGAAGGCATCCTCCTGTCCTTTCAGCGCCAGGCGGGCAGGGGGCGCCAGGGGGTGGCTGTCCATGGCGGTGACGAAGATCGACCGCGGCGTTTCGGCCGGGTTGGCCACCTTGCCGAAGGGCCTGGCCCGCAGTGCCGTCCACAGGCCGGATTCGAGCAGCAGCTCCTGGACTTCGGCCCGGGCGAGGGAGCCTGGGTGCCGTCCGGTATAGGCGCTGAAGCCGACGCTGTCGGCGCGGCCGCTCGACTCGGAGGCGTCCAGTTGAACGACCAGCGACTGAAGGGCGCGCCGCTCGCCCCGGTGAACGGCCGTCACCCGGCCCGAGCCCGGCGAGGTGTATCGAACCCCGGAGGTCTTCTTGTCCTCGAAAAGGAGCTGGCCGCGACGGACCTCGTCTCCGGCCCTCACGTGCATGGTCGGGCTCATGCCCGGGTAGTCGGCGGCCAGCAAGGCCACCTGGCGCGCCGGTGGGGCCGTCTCGATCCGGTGCTCGGGCTCACCGGCGATGGGAAGATCCAGACCTTTGGTGTTTCTGTGAAGCATGCGACCTATGGACGGGGCCACCGGAAAGTCCGGCCCGCCCTCTGGAGCCGTGGAGCGGTCTCCGCCAAGCCGGGGCAGCCCGCCGGAACCCACTCATGGGGCTGTAGCGCCATCAACCGTCCGGTCTCCTCTTTTGTCCGGCGCCGGGCAGAGAGATGCGGCCACCGCCGTGACGGCGGCGGGAGCGTGGATCGAGGACTTCGACATTCGAGTGTCAGTGGAATTCAAGGCGGGCCACGGAAACCGTCATCCCTTGCGCCATGTTGTGAATAATCTCACAAACGAAAGCTTAACACCATGCCGCCATTCAACACAAACGAAAGTCGATTTTCAGGGAGCTTGCCCCCAGAGGGTACAATCAAGGAGTCTGACGCGAAGCCAACTGGATCAGGCACTATTGGCAATCAGTGGCGCCACCGGAACCCGGAGAAAGGAATGACGCACCATGTGGATGAACCTGAGACCGTTTTGGGCGGATATGGGAATCACTCTCTATTGGCAACTCATGGCCGTCTGGTTCGTGGCGGCAGCCCTGCTGGGCTGTTCCGCCTCCGGACCGGGTGACCCGAAGGCGCCCAAGGGCGCCAAGAGCTCGAGTGGAAAGCAGGCCCGAATCGAAACCGAAATGGGCTCGATCACCATCGAGTTCTACGAGGACGACTCTCCCAAGGCAGTGGAGAACTTTCGCCTGCTGGCCGAGCGCGGCTATTATGACGGGGTCACCTTTCACCGGGTGGTGGAAGGCTTCATGATTCAGGGGGGAGACCCCGGGGGGGATGGGACCGGAGGCGAAAGCGCCTGGGGAGGCACCTTCGACGACGACATCGATCGCAGTTCCGCCCTCTACCGGCGGGGCTATCGCCGCGGTATCGTAGCCATGGCCAACGCCGGCCCCGATACCAACGGCAGCCAGTTCTTCATCATGCACGGCAACTCGCGCCTGCAGCCCAACTACGTCATCTTCGGCAACGTGGTGGAAGGCCTGCAGGTGGTGGACGCTCTGGCGAGTGTTCCGACGGCCCGCAGCAGCAGTGGCGAGATGAGCCGGCCCACCCGGCCGCTGGTCATCCGAAAGGTCGAAATCCTGCCGTAGGAGCGCCTGCTATTCCGTTTCCGCCTCGTACACGGGATCGCCCCGGTGAAGCCGCACGGCGATTCGCAGGGTCTGGTTGAGCGCCCGCTGGGTGGGCGCGTGGGCCGCAAGGTATCGGGCGGCCGCAACCATGACCAGCCGCTTTTCTTCTTCATCCTCCAACTCGTCGTGCTGACGGACGGCGGCTTCCAGGACCTGGAAGCTGTGGAACTCGGCGTCCTCGCGGAGCAGGCTCTCGGTCAACGCACGGAAGAGCGCGGTGCTGTCGCCCCCACCGCAAAGATAGCCATGGACCCTTTGCCCGGCAGCGTCGGTCTGCTGCTGAACGTTCATCAGGTCGAGCAGATCCTGGAGAGCGGCCTCCGGGCGGTCGCCGGCTTCCCCGTTGCCCGACGGCATCCGGGCGGGAGGGATGTTGAAGAAGCGATCCAGATAGCAGCGCATGGCGCCGTGGAAGACGCCGCGGAGGAGGTCGGCCGATTGGGTCCGCTTGAGCAGTTGATGCAGCGCATTGGCGTAGGTGAAGGTGTGGAGCGCCGCAATCCAGTCGGCGAACTCGTTCTGGACGTGGAAGCGCACGATCCGGAGCGCGGCAACGTAGGCAACGGCCTGCGCCAGTTGCACCGGCTTCGCCCCTTGGCGCAAGGCGCCCTTGAGCGCCTCCAGGCAGACGAACGGATCATCCGACAGGAGCTGATCGGCGAAGTCCGGCCGGCGGGCCCAGGTTTTCCCCGCCCCTTGGGCCAGCATGGCGGGAAGCTCTTCGAAGGCGCCGCGCAACACCGGAAGAAGGTCGATGGGATGGCGCCAGGCGTTCCGCTCCTCGCTGCGGACTGCGGTGCACAGCCGGTGGACCAGCGAGGGCAGAATCCGGTCGGCATGGTCCCATCCGATGCGGTCGAGCAGCTCGAACGCCTTGTTGATGAAGTCGACCACGTGGCCGCCGTCGAGATAGAAGTGGTCGGTGGCCGCGGTCACGATCATGTCGGCGATGTCGGCGCCGGACGTGCCCTTCCGCACCGCGGTCAGCAGGCAGCGTTCCGCCCCCTCGGTGCTGCGGACCTCGACAAAGTAGCGCAGCCAGCGCTTGAGGTGCTCGTGGGGAATCTCCTGGTTGTCCAGGGGGCTGATCTCGAATTTGGGCGTCATTCCCGCACAGTCCCGCGCCACGTGAACAAGCCCGTGAAACAGGGGCGCAATCCGGTCGTCTCCCTCCAGGTGATCACAGAGGTTGGCCATCGCGCTGAGGATGGTCAGGCCCGAGGCCCAGTCCTGCCGGTGCCGCACGCCGTAGAGCGCCCCAAGCCTGGCGATCTCATCGGGCCTGACGCCGCTGTGCAGGAGGCCGATGACCGATTTGCCGATGATGAGGCTGAGATTCTGCTCCATCCCTTCCCGAAGCCGGCGAGACCAACGCGCCACCGGATCCCGTTGCGGCCTGGCCGTGCTCAGGTAGACCTCGCCCCCCTCGACTCTGACCGGATAGGCCTCCACGTCGTCGGCGAACAGGTTGAAGGTGCAGCCGCTGGCCAGGTCGAAGCGGGCGTGGTGCCAGTGGCAGGTGAGAATCCCGTCCTCGACCGTGCCGCGATTGAGGGGGAAGCCCATGTGCGGACAGCGGTTGTCGACCGCGTGGATCTTTCCTTGGTGATGGAACAGCACGATCGGGACGGGACCGCCCGAGACGAGGAGTGGACTCCCGGCCCGCACCTCCGCCAGGGACCCGACGTGAATCTCGTGATCTGAGCCGGCCATGGGTAAAACCTCGTTCGGAGCACCAGGGCTAACTTTGGGCAAGAAACTTCTCCACGTACTCGCCGACGGCTTCCCGGGTGCTGGGGAAGGCGAGTTCCCGCCAGGGAATGTCCTCGGGGGCAAAGAGCCTCGCGTCCAGGCACTCATCCCCGGCTTCGAGCTCGCCGCCGATGACCTCGGCGGCGTAGACCACCAGTATGACCGGACTCCCCGAGTAGGAGTAGACGTTGAGCAGGCTGACCAGGCGCACCTCCAGGTGCGCCTCTTCCCTGGTCTCCCGCACAGCCGCATCCCGGACGGCTTCGCCCCGGTCCACGAACCCGCCCGGAAACACCCATTTCCCGTAGCTGGGCTCGATGGATCGCTGCAGCAGCGGGACCTTGCCGTCGATGGTGAAGAGGGTGCCGGCGGCCACCTTCGGATCCAGGAAGAAAACGAAGCCGCAGACGGTGCAGACCAAGCGTTCCGGCTCGGTGGGCTTCAGCTTTCGGGAAGCCAGGGGTCCGCCGCAACGAGGACAGAACGAATATTCCATGGAAACCCTGGTCGACGATTGAAACGCCCCGCCGCATCCCCATGCAGGGGCAATCCTTGTGGCTACCCTGGTGTCGATTGCGCCAACGGGCGCCCACAGGGGGCGCCCCTACGGCTTCAGAAATCCGCAGGCGCAAAGCCGATGCTGCGGTCCTTGCGCTCGACCCAAAAGGCAATGGGTATTCTGAGTTGGCCTTCGTCGGTCCTGATCCGAACCCTCACGATCACGCCGCTGCCCTGCGACTCCGACTCGACGATCTTGAAGTGGCGGACCTTCCCGTAGTATCCGTCTTCTCCCCAGTCCTGCAGGAAGTCCTTGAAGGTGTACTCCTCGGTGGGGCCCCAGATCCGATAGGCCGCTTCCAGGTCTCCCCCTTGCAGGGCCTCGAAACACCGTTGCACGGCACGCTCTTCCCGAAAGTTGGCGAAGAAATAGATCAGAATGCCCAGACCGACCGCGGCTCCCGCCAGAATCAGGGGCGTTTTCAAGAGTCGATTCCTGCCCGGTTGCACCATGCCTCCAGTCCGTCTGCCCGGGATGTTGAAACTTCGGGCCGCCAGCCGGCCCGCAACTCTCTCCTACAGGTAGCGAGGCCGTTCCAGCAGGGTCATGGCGATGGTCACGGGGCGGCCGTCGCGATAGATCCTGAGATCGATCGCCTCTCCGGGCCGCCTCTTGTCCACGATCCGTTTCAGGCGGGGGATGGAGTCGACCGCCTGTCCGTCGGCTTCCACGATGATGTCCCCTCCCAGGAGGAGCCGCCTGTTGCCGACCCGATAGGTCTGCCGGCCGCCCCGCACCCCGGCTTTGGAAAAGGAGTCTCCACTGGCCGTGCGGGCCACCAGGACACCCTGAGTCACCGGAAGCTCCAGGACCCGGGCCAGCCGCGGGGTGATCCGATAGCCCTCCAGGCGCGCGAAGGGCCGCCGCACCCTTCCGGTCGAGATCAGGTCGGGAATGATGCGCCTGGCGGTGTCCACCGGCACGGCGAAGCCGATGCCGATACTGCCGCCGCTGGTGGAAAAGATCTGGGTGTTGATGCCGATCATCTCGCCCCGGGCGTTGAGCAAAGGGCCTCCGGAGTTTCCCGGGTTGATGGCGGCGTCGGTCTGGATGACGTCATCGATCAGCCGGCCTCTCTGGTCCTGGATCGACCGCTGCAGGGAGCTGATCACCCCCACCGTCAGGGTCCCCTGCAGGCCGAAGGGGTTTCCGATGGCCAGCGCCTTCTGCCCCACCCTGAGATCGGCCGAAGCCCCCAACGGGACGACGGTAAGCGGCGCATCGGTGGGATCGATCTTGATGATGGCCAGGTCGTTGGGCGGGTCCGCGCCAATCACTTGGGCTTCGAACTTGCGCTCTTCGGTCAGCAGCGTCACTTCCAGGAGTCGAGCCTCCTTGATCACGTGGTAGTTGGTCAGGATGTGGCCCTGGGCGTCGATGACGGTTCCGGAACCGGAGCCTTGCTGGGGGAAGGCGCTGAAGAAGAAGTCGAAGCCCAGGGTGGTGGAGGTGATGTTGACCACGCCGGGACTCACCCGCCGGTAGATCTCGATATTTTCCGATTCGTCCTGGCTGAGGGGGCCGTCGGGCAGGGGGGCGGCCACCACGCTGGCGGATTGACCGGGATAGGAAGCGGGCTGCAGGTCGTCGCGAGACGGGCGCCCCAGCAGCCAGGTCAGGGCGGAGGCCAGGGCCAGCAGCAACACCAGCGTCGACAAGCGAAGGGTCAGCTTCATAATGATTCAGGTGAGTTCCGCCCCCGCCCCTCCACGAGGGTGCGGATCAAACGAGGGTGAAACACTCAATCGTCAACAAAGACGAACCACGAATGAACACGAATGGACACGAAGACCGATGGACCCGCTTGGCTGCGGCGACGTCACGGGAGGAAGCCCCACCCGGGAGCGCGGGCGTCCCGCCCGCACAACACTGGCACAGCCTCACCCCTCTCTTCGGCCCGGCTCGACCGGCAACGGCCCCACGATTCCGCTTCAGCCGAGCCCATGGGGTTCCGGGCGGCAGGGTGGCCGGGCGCCGCATCACGGGGAAACTGAGCGGCCACCCAAACCAGAGAATGCGGGCGAGACGCCCGCGCTCCCGGAGGGGCGCCTCCTCCCATCCTTCCTGCTCCGCGAGGAGGCGCTGCCCCTGCCAATGCGGCAGAGCCGTCCCGCTTGGTGGTCCTTCGTCGCCCTTCGTGTGTCTTCGTGGATTACTCTTTTATCGTTTGTTTCAGGCAACCACGAAGTGGAAAGGACTCCGTTACCCCAGCAGTTCCTCGATGGTCCGTCGGGTTTCCTTCATGTAGGAGGGCCGAAAACCGTCGTACCTCTTGACGATCTCTCCCTGCTGATCCACGATGAAGGTGGTCGGAATGGCGCGGACCCCTCCGAAATCCTCTCCCACCGAGGTGGCTCCCACCACCACCGGGTATTTCATGCGGTGCCGCCGGATGAACCGCCGGACCTCTTCGGGGTCTCCCGAATCCATGGAGATGCCCAGGATTTCCACCCCCTTGGAACGAAAGTCCCTGTAGAGCTCGTTCAAGTGCGGAATCTCGTAGACGCAGGGCGTGCACCAGGTGGCCCAGAAATTCACCACCAGGACCTTCCGGTCATAGTCCTGCGAGCGTACCGTTTCTCCGGCCAGGGTGGTCAGTGAGAAATCGGGCAGGCTCGAGACCAGGCGAGACCCCGGCGCCCCGGGTCCGGTAGTGGTGGGGAAAACACAGGACCAGGAGAATCCGTGCATCAGGCACAGGGCGGCTGCAAGCCAGCGGCTCCTTCGGGCCCTGGTCATGAACGAGCTCATCAGGTTTCCTTTTCGTGCCCCTGTTCGATTCGGGTCCTCATTGTAGTTGCCACCCGCTCGGGCGCACAAGATTCCGGCAGTGGCGCCCTCGGTACCGGTTTGCCTCCGAGAGAGGAAAGGCTGTCCCGACCGGAGTTGGAGGAGGCCTCGATCCGTTGAATCCGGGTCAGAAAGCGGTCCGGCGGTTCGAATCCTTCCAGGCGCAGATCGGTGCGTTCCCGCCCCGAGGAGTCCAGGAAGAGAATCGTCGGGACTCCCAGGATGCCGAAACGCCCCCGGGCGCGCTCGGCCTCCGAGCCCGATTCAATCAGGGTCAGGTCGAGCTTGAGCCTGACCAGTCCCTCGGCGGCGCTTCGCACCTCGGGATCGGTGAAGGTGAAGGTATCCAGTTCCTTGCAGGGCAGGCACCAGTCGGCGTAGGCGTCGATCATCACCGGCTGCCCCTGTTGGCGGGCCCGGGCCAACGCCTCTTCCGAATAGGTGGCCCAGACGATGCCCTCCCTGGGTTCGCCGGGAACGAGCAGCACCGCCGCCAGTCCCAGTCCCGCTCCCAGGCAGGCCAACAGCCCGGCAAAGACCCGGGAGGCGGCGCGCCGGGCCTCCACCAGAATCAACCAGGCTGCCGAAGCCGCCAGGAAGGCTACCAGCGCCCAGGCGCCGTAGTAGCCCATAAGAGGATTGAGAAAGTAGAGAGCCATGCCCAGCAGCACCAGGCCAAAGAAGCGTCGGACGGTCTCCATCCATTGTCCGGAGCGGGGGAGCTTCTTCAGAGCGCCCGAGAAGGTTCCCAGAACCAGGTAGGGAAGCCCCAGTCCCAGAGCCAGGACGAAGAACATGAAGAATCCATAGGCCGGCTCTCCCCTGTTGCTGACGTGGACCAGCAACCCGATCACGAACGGACCGATGCAGGGCGCCGCCACGATGCCCATGGTGAGCCCCATCACCAGCGCTCCCAGGTTCCCCTGGGAGCTCTGGGGGACCAGTCGATTGAAGCTGACCGGCAGGCGGAATTCATAGAGTCCGAACATGGAGAGCGCCATGGCCACCATGAGCCCCGCCAGGCCCAGCAGCACCAACGGGTGCTGGAGCGCCGCCCCGAAGATCCCCTGGGTCAGGGAGGCCGCCACGCCCAAGGCGGAGTAGGTGATCGCCATGCCCAGGACGTAGGCGGCGGCCATCAGAAAGGTGCGGCTCAGGCGTCCCTCGGTCTGGTTGCTGAAGAACCCGATGGTGATGGGAATGATGGGGTAGACGCAGGGGGTGGTGTTGAGGGCCAGTCCCGCCAGAAAGACCAGTCCCAGGGTCACCAGCAGCCCCTGGCGGGCGATGGTTTCGGACAGCCTGTCCTCTCGCCGCGAGCCGGCGAATTCCTGAAGCGCCCCCGGAGGAGCCGACTCCGGGCCCGAGGCCTTCGAGTCGGTCCCGGACGCCTGAAACAGTTCCGGGTGGATCGGGTTGGGGTCGGCGCCGGCCGCCAGCACCTTCAGGGAGATGGTGAAGGGAAGGTTGACCGGAGCCAGGCACTGGTTGTGGCTGCACGCCTGGACCGTCACCTTGCCGCGCACCGGAATCGACCCGGCATCTTCGATTCGGACAACTTCTCCGGCGGCGGTGATGATGGCACGGCCCTCGTAGACGTCCAGCGGCTGCCCGGGGGCGAATTCAAACGTCTGGCTGATGGGTTGGGGGTAGCGGGGTTCGGCCATTCGGACGGCTTCGGAGGTCTCGAAAGTCAACCGGGTGGGAATCAGGTATTCCAGGGTCGGGATGTGGGCGTTGATGTGGTAACCCGGCTGAATGTCCAGAACAATGGCAACTTGAAAGGGGTCTCCAACTCGCGCGCCGTCTACCGAGGGAAAGGCCTCGAGACCGACCACGCGGCGGCTGCCCTGGGCCGAAAGGTGCGGCTGAGCCAGGCCCAGGCAAAGGAAGAGCCCGCAGACCCAGCCCGATCGAATGGTGAAGCGGCTCAGCAATTGGCCTTCTCTCTTGCCTCCAGCGTTTCCGGCAGCCGGTCCACCTGGCGCCGGGTTTGCTCGAGGGTTCCCGAGTTGTCGATCACCACCGTAGCCAGCGGCAGCTTGGCCTCCAGGGGCCACTGCAGCCCGATGCGCTGCAGGGCCTGAGCCCGGGAGAGCCGATTCCTCTCCATCAGGCGCTCCACCTGCTGGTCGGCGCCGCAACTGACCACAACCAGGTGCTTGAACTGTTTGTGGAAGCCGGACTCGATCATGAGCGAGGCGTCCACCACCGCCTTGGACAGCGGACGGGATCGTTCCAGCCGGTCGAGCTGCTCCAGAATGCTCCGCATGACTTCCGGATGAACCAGAGCATTCAGCTCTTGCAGGCGGGCAGGGTCGTTGAACACCACCCGGCCCAGACTGTTCCGGTCGATTTCTCCGCCCGCATCCAGGATCCGGGCCCCGAAGACGGCCACCACCGGGTCGAAACAGGGTTGCCCCTTCCGAATCAGGCCGTGGGCGACGCGATCGGCGTCAATCACCCTGAATCCGTGCTCGGCGAGCCGGTCGCAGACCGTTGATTTCCCGGTGGCGATGCCTCCCGTCAAGCCTACTCTAAGCATAGCTCAGGGCCGTTGAAGTTGCTATTTCCCGGTCCGCCGCTGGGTCAAGCGGCCGCCGGTGGGAGATGCGGCTCGCGTCAATCGCCGAAGTGCTGCTGGTTGGCGGCCTCGACCGTGTTCTTCATCAGGAGCGCGATGGTCAGCGGACCGACCCCTCCGGGGACCGGGGTGACGGCGGAGGCCACTCCGGAGACGCCGGACCAGTGGACGTCTCCCACCAGGATCGAGTGGATTCCCTTGCCGCGGTTGCGTTCATGGCGAGGCTTCAGCGACGGGTCCTCCGCAAGCAGGCTTTCCAGTGCGGCCCCCTCGACGCGATTGATTCCGACGTCGATGACTACGGCCCCGGGCTTGACGAAATCCGCCGTCACCAAGGCCGGCCTTCCCACGGCAGCCACCAGAATGTCCGCCGATCGGGCGACCGATGCCAGCTCACGGGTCCTGGAGTGGCAAAAGGTGACGGTGGCGTGCTGTTGCAACAACAGCAGGCCCAACGGTTTGCCCACCAGGTTGCTGCGCCCGATCACCACGGCGCGAGCGCCCCGGAGGGGAACGTCTTCCCGGCGCAGGATCTCCATGACCCCGCTGGGGGTGCAGGGCCGCAGACCCTCCTGCCCCAGGGCCAGGGCTCCGGCATTCATGGGGTGCAGGCCATCCACGTCCTTGGCGGGATCGATGGCCTGCAGCACCGCCTGCTCGTCGATCCGGTCCGGCAACGGCAACTGAACCAGGATGCCGTGGATCGAGCTTTTCCGGTTCAGATCGGAGACGCATTGAAGCAACCGGGCGGTCGTCGTCTCTTCCGGCAAGGCCACCAGTTCGCTGCAGACGCCCAGAGACCGGCAGGCCTTGATCTTGTTCCTGACGTAGACGCGGGAGGCCGGATGGCTGCCCACCAGCACGGCCGCCAGGCCCGGAACCACCCCCTTGTCTTTCAGGCGAGCCACATCGAGGCGCACTTCCTCCCTGATCTCCTGTCCGATCCTCTTGCCGTCGATAATCCTGGCTGTCATGGCGGGTGGCTGGGCGGACCTCCGGATCGAAGGGTTGGAAAGAGGAAAACCGGCGGCCGGCGCCGTCTTGTCACTCGGCCGGCAACGGCCCTGGTCACCGGGAAAAATGGTAGCACGGAAGTCCGCATACTGCATCCGGTCGTCCTTGCGCCCGCCGCGCCGGAATCTTATGATGGGGAAATGTTACGACCCCCATCGCCATTGAGCGACCATGAACGCGGCTTTCGGGCCGCAGTTGGAGCAGCGGCCGGAGTCCGTCTTCCCCGTCAGCAGGCGAGGCTGAGCCAATGGGTGGCCGTCGGGTTGTTTGTCTGGACCGTCTTCGCCGGCGCCGCAGGCGCGCAGTCGGACGCGTGTCGTGTCGGGCAGGAGTTGAGCCCCGGTGATTACTGCACGATCTACATTCCTCCCCTTGGGGTCCCGCTAACCAACCGCTTCGAGGTCCAATCGGATGGACTCGGTTGCTTCGGCGGCGCCATCTGTTCCGAGAATGCGGTGCAGTTCGGCGTATTCAGGGCGAGCAGGATAACCGATACGTCACGGTGGCGGATAGATTCGGTGCCCAACCGAGGACCCCGACCCGATCCGGACCCCGACCCGGACCCCGATCCCGACCCCGACCCGGACCCGGATCCCGACCCGGAGGGGAATGGTGAAATGGGTGGCGTCAGCAGCCGTTTGTTCGTGCCCGTCGTGCTGCGGTCGAAGGGCCGCCGGGCGGGTTCCTTCTTTACTTCCGAGCTGACCCTGACCAACCGCGGTTCCGAGGAAGCAACACTGAGCTACACTTATACGGCAAGAGCCGGAGGAGGAAGCGGAACGGCCACCGACAGGCTGGCCCCGGGACGTCAGAGGATCGAATCCGACGCCATTGGCTACCTTACCGGCCTCGGCATCTCCATTCCCGACTCGGGCAATCGCATCGGAACCCTGGGAGTGGAGGTTTCGGGTTCTTCCGGGGTGAGCGTGGTGACGCGGACCACCACGGCCGTGCCTGAAGGCCGCGCCGGCTTGGCCTATCCCGCCATTGCCCAGGATGAAGGGTTTCAGGAAGCAGTCTATCTGTGCGGGCTGCGCCAGAACACGCAGGACCGCTCCAACGTGGCCTTCCAGAACATGGGGACTCCCGATGAGGGCCCCATCACCCTGAGAGCCACCCTCTTTTCAGGGGAGGCGGATGACACCGGCCCCCTCGACCTGGGAGAGGTGACGCTCAATCCGGGAGGCTTCCACCAGTACTCGGAATTGCTGAGAAGGCTGGGCAGTCCGGCCCAAGGCTACGTCAAGGTGGAAAAGATTGACGGAGATGCGTCTTTCTACACCTACGGGGTCATCAACGACAATTTCAACTCGGACGGCTCCTTCGTCTTTCCCCTCACCGAGTCCTCCCTGGTAGGCACGATGGGACAGACGCTGCCCGTCATCATCGAAACCGGAACCTTCACCAGCGAGTTGACGGTGACGAACTTCTCGACTTCGGAAAAGCAGGTGGACTTCAGCTTTGTGGCCGATGCCATCCAGACCGCCGGTCGCGCGGCCAAGTTCAGCCTGACTCTCCAAGCCGGTGAGCAGCGGATCCTTCCCCAGATCGTCGACTGGCTACGCCAGCAGGGCGTCGCCGGCATCGGTCCGTCGGGTCGGGCCTTTGTCGGAGCGCTGTTCGCCACCGCGACCGAGGGAGACATGAGCGGGCTCGTGATCGGGGCCCGGACGGGATCACCGGACCAAAGAGGGGGACGGTACAGCGTCTTCTACAATGCAGTTCCCTATGGCTCGGCTTCCATCGAGAGCTCCTGGATCTACGGCTTGCAGCAGAACGCGGAGAACCGCAGCAACCTGGCCGTGGTGAATACGGGGGAAGTGGACGACAGCGCCAGCACCTTCGAGATCTCCATTTACGACGGCGGCGGGGATGCTCAACCGAGAACGGAAAGCATAACGCTCGGTCGCCGCCGTTGGACACAGTGGAATTGGATTCTGGGCAATATCCGTCAAGGCTACGTTCAGGTGCGGAAGGTTTCCGGCAACAACCCGTTTGTCGCCTACGGGGTGATCAACGACGGCGGCAGGCCTGGTCAGCGGAGCGACGATGGGGCCTACGTGCCGGCCCAGCAGTAAGAGTTTCAGGGAACCGTCGACCGGTTTTCTGGTTGAAGCCTGTCACCTGAGCGGCATCCCATTCTTCCTATCGGGCCATTTGTCATTGGGTCCGAATCTCGAATGGTGGCGTTCTCAGTGAGCCGTCAAGAGGTGTGCCTCAAGCATCCGACATGGGTGCGTTTGGTGTTGACAACGCCCGCGGATCGACTAAGATAACTCCAAAGGCTATTTCGGTGAAGTTGTCCAGAGGTTTGTCCGTGTTTCCGCAGTCTTTCCCATCGAAATTGACGACGCCGTCGGGTGATAACGTCCGGCATCCGGCGCCTCGCCGGAATCGGCCTTATTCCAGCTTCGGTTCCTTTAGCGGCCTGTCCTGGGTATTTCGGGGCAGGCGGGCGGATTGAATCGAGCTGAGGATGATCCTTGGAATGAATTCGAGCCCGCCTCCCCGGCGGGCTTTTTTGCGGTTAAGGAGTGTCTCATGATCATTTCCATGATTCGTCAGGCTACCAGCCAGCAGGTGGAGTACGTGTGCGACAAGATCAAGAGTTTCGGCTATGCCGCCCATCCCATCCAGGGTGCGGAACGCGTGGTCATCGGCGCCGTGGGCGACGGAAAAGACAAGGATCGGGTCATCTCGGTCATGGAATCGGTCCCCGGGGTGGAGTCGGTCATTCCCATCCAGCAGCCCTTCAAACTGGTGGGCAAGGAATTGAAGCAGGAGCGCACCGTGATCCGGATGGACGGTTTCACCATCGGAGGGGACCAGTTCGTGGTGATGGCCGGTCCCTGCTCGGTCGAGTACCGGGAACAGCTCATGAAGACGGCCGACAGCGTCAAGGCCGCCGGCGCCAAGGTTCTTCGAGGCGGAGCCTACAAGCCGCGGACCTCTCCCTACGATTTCCAGGGCCTGGAAGAGGAAGGACTCAAGCTGCTGGCGGAGGCCCGGGAGCGTACCGGACTCAAGATCATCACCGAGGTCGTCAATACGGAGAACGTCGATCTGGTGAACGAATACACCGATATCTTCCAGGTTGGAGCCCGGAACATGCAGAATTTCGCCCTGCTGAAGCGGCTGGGCAGAACCCGGAAACCGGTCCTGCTCAAGCGGGGCATGATGTCGACGCTCAAGGAGTTTCTCATGTCGGCGGAATACATCGTTTCCCAGGGCAATTCCGAGGTCATTCTCTGCGAGCGCGGCATCCGCACCTTCGAGAACTACACCCGCAATACGCTCGACATCTCGGCCGTACCGGCCCTGCAGCAACTCTCCCACCTGCCGGTGGTGGTGGACCCCAGCCACGGCACCGGCAAGCGCAACCTCATTGCTCCCGTCTCCAACGCGGCAGTGGCCGTGGGCGCCCACGGCCTGCTGGTGGAGGTCCACCCCAAGCCGGAGGAGGCCTTCTCCGACGGACCCCAGTCGCTGCTGCCGGATGAATTCGAGGCGCTGATGAAGGGAGTCAGGAAGTATGTGGCCGTGGATGGGCGCGGCCTGTAAAGGGGATGCGGGCCTCGGCGACCCCGCCGGGAGCCCGGCCTCGGGAATGGGACGAGCTCAGCCGGCAGTGGCGGCCACCACGGCCCGCGCCCGGGCGCGAGACGGCCGCCCGCCCGGCTTGGAGCGCCGGTATTCGATCATCTGAGCCACCACGCTCACGGCGATTTCCTCGGGCAGAATGGCGTTGATTTCAACCCCCATGGGGGATTGGACCCGATCCAGCGCTTCCTGGGGAATGCCCTCCTCCCGCAGATTCTGAAACAACGTCCTCTTCTTGACCTTGCTTCCGATCATGCCGATGTAGCGCGCCCGGGTGCCGGCTGCCCAGCCGAGGACGGTCTGGTCTTCCTGGTGGCCCCGGGTGACGATCACGATATAGGAAAACTCGTTGGGATGGATGGCCTCGAAGGCGGCCTCGAAGCTCTCCGAGTAGATCCGAGTGGCTTCGGGGAAACGCTCGGCGTTGGCGTACTGGGGGCGGTTGTCGACGATGACCGAGTTGAATCCGGCCAGCACCGCCACCTTGGAGATGAACTTGGAGACGTGGCCGGCCCCGAAGATATGGACCGTCGGGGTGGCCAGGATGGGTTCCACGAAGACCTCGACCTTGCCGCCGCAGATCAGTCCGGCCTCCAGGTTGGAGGTGTCGGTCAGGTCGAAGAGCAGCCGCTTGGGCTTCTCCGCCAGCATCACTTGGCGGGCCGCCTTCCAGACGTCGTTTTCCACACAGCCGCCGCCGACCGTGCCCAGGGTGGAACCGTCCTCGCGCACCAGGATCTTGGCGGTTTCAAAGCTCGGCACCGACCCCCGGATCTGAATGATGGTGGCCAGCGCCGCCCGTTGGCCCTGACTGCGCAGGCGAGTGATTTCTTCGTAGATATCGACGTTCCTGGAGGTGGTCATGCCCGGTTCCTCTTCGATGGGGACGGTCTGCTCCGCGGCCCCGAGTCCTCGCGGGCCGACGAATATGCCAGTATAAACGAATTGGAGACCGCTTGGGGAGAGACGCGGAGGAGTGATCAGTGGTCAGTGGCTAGTGGTCAGTTACTCAATCGATACGTAGAGTGACTGAAGAGTCCCTGTTTCAGACAGTGTGAATGGTTGTTGGTAGTGGACACCTGTGAAAGCGAGGTATGCATCGTGACATCCGTACAATCCTATCGGGATTTGATGGTCTGGCAGAAATCAATGGACTTGACCGTAAGGATCTACGCGCTTACGCGGTACTTTCCCGCCGCGGAAAGATTTGGCATTACGTCACAGATGCGACGGTCGGCTGCTTCCATTCCGGCGAACATCGCGGAGGGGCAGGCACGCCGCTCGAGGGGGGAGTTTGTTCACTTGCTTGGTGTTGCGCGGGGGTCTTTAGCGGAACTTGAAACCTTTCTGACGCTGTCAACAAAGTTGGAGTTGACAACGCCAGAGAAAGGCAGGCGCTTGTTGAACGATTGCGCCGAGATCGGCAAAATGCTCAACGCATTGATCAAATCACTGAACACTAACGACTGAACACAAACCACTTGTCTGGAACACCCCTGATTCGCCTCTCATGAGACGCCCCGTCGTCCGAGACGGCAGCGCGGCTAGGCGAAAAGTGACTAGTGATCAGTGGTCAGTGGCCAGTATTTTTGATCGATTGGTTAAGCTAATTGCTCGGAACTCCCCTGTTTCACTCTCGTATGATCCGCACGGCAGAGCGGATGCGGGGCTAACCACTGACCACTTGTCTGGAACACCCCTGTTTTGCCTCTCATGAGACGCCCCGTCGTCCGAGACGGCAGCGCGGCTAGGCGAAAAGTGACTAGTGATCAGTGGTCAGTGGCCAGTATTTTTGATCGATTGGTTAAGCTAATTGCTCGGAACTCCCCTGTTTCACTCTCGTATGATCCGCACGGCAGAGCGGATGCGGGGCTAACCACTGACCACTTGTCTGGAACACCCCTGTTTTGCCTCTCATGAGACGCCCCGTCGTCCGAGACGGCAGCGCGGCTAGGCGAAAAGTGACTAGTGATCAGTGGTCAGTGGCCAGTATTTTTGATCGATTGGTTAAGCTAATTGCTCGGAACTCCCCTGTTTCACTCTCGTATGATCCGCACGGCAGAGCGGATGCGGGGCTAACCACTGACCACTAATCACTGACCACTGACCACTGTCTTCAGTTAGAATGGCCTCCACCAGTGACATGAGGGGGGTGTTCGAGATGAAAATGTTTTTGGCGGACCAATGGGTCGAACGGTCGGAAAAGATCGAAGTGAGAAATCCCTACGACGACAGCGTGGTCGATACCGTGCCTCGGGCCAGCCTGGCCGACGTGGACAGCGCGCTGGAGACCGCCCGCCAGGGGGCGGACCTCATGAGGCGCATGGACGCCTACGAGAGGTATGAATTGCTGGCCAAGGCGACGCGTTTGGTTGAAGAGCGCAGCGAGGATCTGGCCAGGACCATTACCCTGGAGGAAGGCAAGATCATCGGGGAGGCCCGGGTGGAGGCTTCGCGGGCCGCCCAGACCCTGGAGGTCTCGGCCGAAGAGGCGAAACGGGTGACGGGCGAGATGATTCCACTGGGCGGCGCGCCCGGCTCGGGCAACCGCCTGGGGTTCACCCTGCGGGTTCCCTGCGGCGTGGTGGCGGCGGTGACGCCGTTCAATTTCCCGCTGAACCTGGTGGCCCACAAGGTGGGGCCCGCCCTGGCCGCCGGAAACAGCGTGATCATCAAGCCCGCCAGCGACACTCCGCTGTCGGCGCTGAAGCTCACCGAGATCATGCTCGAAGCCGGGTTCCCGCCGCCGGCCGTACAGTGCATTACCGGAGGCGGAGGACGGATAGGCCGGGCCCTGTGCGCCGATCGGCGGGTCCGGAAAATCACCTTCACCGGCAGCCGGGACGTGGGGGAGGACATCTGCAAGACGGCCGGGTTGAAGAAGGTCACCATGGAGCTGGGCAGCAACGCCCCGCTGATCGTCATGCCCGACGCCGACCTGGAGAAGGTGTGCCAGGCCATCCTGGCCACCGGCTACAGCAACGCCGGTCAGGTTTGCATCAGCGCCCAGCGGGTCCTGGCGCTGTCCGACGTCTATGGAGAGCTGGGCGAGGTCTTGAGTCCCAAGGTGAAGTCCATGAGTTTCGGCGACCCGCTGAGCGAAGGTGTCAGCATGGGACCGATGATCCGGGAGTCCGATGCCGAGCGGGTGGAGTCCTGGGTGCAGGAGGCCGTTTCAGGCGGCGCCCGGCTCCTGGCCGGCGGAGACCGCGACGGAACCCTGCACTCGCCGACACTGGTCGGGGACGTGGACCCGGCCATGCGGATTTCCTGCGAGGAGGTGTTCGGTCCGGCGGTGGCGCTCAGTTCCTGCGCGTCGGTGGATGAGGCTGTCAGGCTGGCCAACGATACCCACTACGGACTCTCGGCGGGCATCTTCACCGAGAACCTGGATTGGGCCATGAAGTTTGCCCGCGAGGTGGACTCCGGCAACCTGCATGTCAATTGGGGACCCCAGTGGCGAGCCGACCTGATGCCCTACGGCGGGCTGAAGGAGAGTGGATTCGGCAAGGAAGGCCCCAAGTACGCCATCCATGAGATGACGGAACAGAAAATGGTGGTTCTGCACCTGAAGTAGCGCCGGGGAGCCCATGCGGATTCGAAAGGCAGTGATTCCGGCGGCCGGCCTGGGGACCCGGTTTCTTCCGGCCACCAAGGCACAGCCCAAGGAAATGCTTCCTCTGGTGGACAAGCCCCTGATCCAGTACGTGGTCGAGGAGGCCGTGGCCTCCGGCATCGACCAGGTGATCGTCGTGACCGGCAGGGGGAAGAGCGCCATCGAGGACCATTTCGATGTGGCCTTCGAGCTGGAAAGAACCCTGGAGGAACGGGGAAAGAGCGATCTGCTGCAGCAGGTGCGGGCGCCTTCCGACCTGGCCACGGTCTCCTTCGTTCGTCAGAAGCAGGCGCTCGGGCTGGGTCACGCCGTGCTGGCCGCCAGGGACCTGGTTGGCGATGAGCCCTTCGCGGTGCTGCTGGGCGATGACGTCATCGACGCCTCCAGGCCCTGCGTCGGACAGATGATGGATGTTTTCGAGGAACATGGCACTTCGGTGCTGGCCACTCAGGCGGTGCCCGGTCCCGCCATCAGTCAATATGGCGTGATCGAGGCGGAAGCGGTGGCGGGAGTCGCCGGGCCGGGAGTCTTCAAGGTGCTTGACCTGGTGGAGAAGCCTCCTTTCGAGCAGGCGCCCTCCAACCTGGCCATCATCGGCCGCTACCTGCTGACGCCGGAAATCTTCGAGGTTCTGGACCGGACGGCTCCCGACCGGGGTGGAGAGATTCAACTCACCCACGGGTTGCGCGGTCTGCTGGAGACCCAGGCCATTCACGCTCTCCGTTTCGAGGGACAACGTTATGACGCCGGCGACAAGCTGGGCTTTCTGGAGGCGACCGTCGCATTCGCTCTCAAGCGGGAGGATCTGGGCGGAAGGTTTGCAGAGTACCTGGTGTCCTGCCTCGGAAGATCGGGCAAGAAGATTCGCCCCTCCCGGACCTGCCGGGAGGGGGAAAGCCTAGGTGTGCCTTAAAGCAGTGAAGTGAAAAAAAATTACTGGTCGGCTGCCCAGAAAGGACAGCGAATAGTTGGGTTGACTACGTTACAGGAAGGGGCCCTTTTCCTTGAGGAATCTCTGCTACCAGAGGATTCCCTTGTCACGCCCGGAACGGGTCAAACAGCTTTCTGAATGGGCGTCACTGGAAACCGAGCTGAATTGATTTTGAGTGTAAACTATATTTCTTATCTGTCAAGTAAAAAAAATCACAAATTCCTGTAGCGGGCCATGAAGCACATTGTAGTGGGGACCGCCGGCCATATCGATCATGGCAAAAGCACCCTGATCGAGGTGCTGACGGGAGTGGATCCCGACCGACTCAAAGAGGAAAAGGAGCGGGGGATCACCATCGATCTGGGGTTTGCCAGCCTGCAGCTCGGCGACCGCTTGAGAGTGGGCTTCGTGGACGTTCCCGGCCACGAACGCTTCGTCAAGAACATGCTGGCCGGCGTTGGAGGCATCGATGCGGTGCTGCTGGTGGTGGCGGCCAACGAGTCCATCATGCCGCAGACCCGGGAGCACTTCGATATCTGCAGGCTTCTGTCCATCCCGCGAGGGTTGGTGGTGATCACCAAGTGCGACCTGGTCGAGCGGGAAATCGTCGAGCTGGTTCAGTTGGAGTTGCAGGACTACCTGCGCGGCTCCTTCCTGGAAGGAGCCCCCGTCATTCCCTTCAGCGCCTCCAGTCAAGAGGGGCTGGGTCCCCTCAGGCAAGCCCTGGCCGAACTGGGTGACGAGCTGCCCCCACGCAATCCGGATCTTCCTTTTCGATTGCCGATCGATCGATGCTTCAGCTCCAGGGGATTCGGAACGGTGGTCACCGGGACGCTGGTGAGCGGCGCCATTCGAAAAGACGGAGAAGTGGAGCTCTATCCGATCGGGAAGCGGTCACGGGTGCGGCACCTCCAGGTCCATTCCCGCGAGGTCGATCGAGCCGAGGCCGGTCAGCGGACGGCCCTGAATCTGCAAGGGGTGGAAGTCGGGGAAGTCCACAGAGGCGTGCAACTCTCGGTCTGTGGGCGCTTCCGGGCCGTCTCGCACTGCGATTGCCGTCTCTCGCTGCTGGAGTCTTCGCCGGTGACGCTCCGGAATCGCAGCCGGGTGAGATTCCACCTGGGCGCCGCAGAAGTCCTGGCCGAAGTCCGCCCCCTGGAGCCGAAGACGCTGGCTCCCGGTCAAAGGGGCATGGCGCGCCTGGCGTTGGAGAAGCCGGTGCTGGCCCTGGTGGGAGATTCCTTCATCCTGCGCCGGACCTCGCCCATGATCACCGTTGGAGGGGGAGTGATCCTGGATATCTTTCCGCCGAGACGCCGTCGAAGTCGAGACCTGGATCGCAGGCTGGAGTTCCTTCGGGCCATGGATTCGGACGATCCGGAGACCATGATCGGACAACTGGCCGCCAGGGAGGCTACCGGAGGCATCGATGAAGACCGGGTTCTCTCCCAACTGGCTTTGACCCGGACCACCGTCCGCCAGGTCCTGTCTCGACTGGTTGAAGAGGGACGGGTGCGCCGGCTGGCCCGGCGCCCTTTGCAGGTGATGGATCGGGAGTGCTTCGACGGCCTCTGTCGCCAGTCCCTGGCGCTCATCCGGGACTACCAGCAGCGCCAACCGCTGTCGGCGGGGCTTCCGAGGGAGCAGCTCCATTCCAGCCTGTTCGCCGGCGTTTCCCAGAACGGGTTCAAGTCGGTGCTGGCCCACCTGTGCGACCGGAACTTGGTCGAGCTCGACCGGGGTCGGGTGCGGCTCAAGGGCTCGGGTGTGCGCTTGAGCGCCGACGAGGCCCGGGCTCTGGACAGCATTGAACAGGCTTTCCGCAGAGCGGGTCTCCAGGCGCCCTCGGTCGAAGAGGTGTTCAGGAAAATCGCTCTCCCGCAGGAACAGACCAGGCGGCTGATGGCCCTGCTGACCCGCCAAGAGAAGCTGGTCAAGCTGAGCGAGACTCTGTTCTTCCACGCCGACTCCATCGAAGAGGTCAAGAAGAAGCTGCGGGAGCACAAGAAGCAGCAAGACCGCATCGATGTCCCTGCCTTCAAGAAACTGGCCGGCGTTACCCGCAAGTACGCCATTCCACTGCTGGAACACCTGGACCGGGAGCGAGTGACCCGCCGGGCCGGAGAAGTCCGGGTGATTGTGTAGTCCTCGAACCGCCGGAGCTGGCCTCCGGCGGGCCAATAATTCAAATATTCCCGTCCTCCTGCAGTGTCGTGATTTCGGAGAGAGCTGCGAAGCTGCGGTTGCCGTGGCGAACCGAGAAAACGTCTCCTACAGGCCATCCTTATAGAGCTGCGTAGCTGCGGCTCAGGGTAGCCCCGGGCGGCAGCCCGGGGTCGTTTGATTCCGCGCTGCAGTAGCCGCGAATGCGGCGAATAGAAAGCACCTGTTCGGGAAGGCACAGCCTTTCCGAATCGACGCCGTGGGCGTAAGCCCATTGGGAGGATTCAGGGAGTGGCCACTGGCGCGGCGGGCTGCGAGGCGCCGCTCTCGGACGGGCTCAGCCGCTGAAACTCCACCAGCGCCATTTTCGAGGCTTTCTTTCTCCCCAGCCGCTGGTAGAGGAGATGGAGCCAGTAGTGCAGCCGGGAATCCTGCGGGTCCAGGTAGGCCGCGTCCTCGAAGGCCTCGGCGGCCTTCCTGAACTGGCCCAGGCGCCAGTGGATTTCTCCCACCAGGATGTGGGTGTTCTTCAGCCTCGGCTGCACCTCCACCGATTTCAGGGCAAAGCGCAGGGCGCCCTTGGGCGAGTCTTCCAGCAGCAGGCGGGCCAGGCTCTGATAGGGATAGCTGTAGCCCCTGAAGAAGGTCTGCTCGATGAGGGCGATGCTTGCCTCGAAGTCTTTCCGAGCCTTGTCCTTTCGACCCATTTTCTGGAAGGCGCGGCCTCGGTGGTAGAGCGCCTGCACGTAGCTGGGTCTGTGCCGGAGGGCGTTGTCGAAGGCCTTGACGGCGGCCTGGGGATTGTCCTTCACCGATGTCTGGTGGAGTCCCCAGAAAAAGGAAAGCTCGGGATCGGTGGGGGTCTGAAGGAAAGCGTGCTCCATTTGGGACTCGAACAGCCGGTGCTGCCTGGACGAGAAGTAGCAGATGGCCAGAGTCTTGGACAGACCGGGAATTTCGGCCCCCAGGTCCTGCGCCTTTTTCAGAAGAGGGATGGCGCGGTCATAGCGAGCCTGTCGAAACTGGACCATTCCCGCCAGGAAAAAGGCCTGCGGATTGTCGGGGGAGCCGGCCAGGAGCCGGGTGGCCACCCTCTCGGCTTGGTCCCAGCGCCTCGACTTGACGAGCGTCTGCAGGATATCCAGGCGAGACCGCCGCTTGAGTTGGGGTTTCGAGGATTTTTGAGACTTCTGGAGAGCCGTCGCGCTGCAGATGGCCGGGGTGGCCAGGCCCCCGAGGCAGAGGGCCAGAATGACTCCAAGAGCCGCTGATCTTGGGGGAAGGGTAGTAACGCTCACCTCGATCCTCTCGGAAAGGACCAGCCGTAAGAAAGTGAACACTGCTGCCGGTGGATACAGGTTGTTATTTTATCGCGTCCGGGGAGCTTTCCTGCAAAAAAAGAAGCGTATGAGAAGCAAGGCGCGATTGTCCGAGCCGTTTGACAGGGGTTGATAGAATACCCGGCACCGTTTCGATAACCCTTGAGCCTGGAGAAAGGCAAGCCGATGCTTCGAACCGTTCAGTTTCTGTTCTTGTCGGTGGCGATGATGCATCATGCCGGGTGGGCTGTTGCTGCCGGCGAGTCCGCCTTTTTTGAGCCCGACACCCTGGAAACCCTGTTCACCGGCGGGGTCCTCACCGAGGGCGCGGCAGCCGCGCCCGATGGAACCATCTATTTCAGTGACATCACCTTCACCCGGACCGCGGGCATGCAGGCGGGTCACATCATGAAGTACGAGCCCAAGACCGGTGAGGTCAGCGTCTATCGATCCCCCAGCGGCATGTCCAACGGCATCAAGTTCGATGCCCAGGGGAACATGATCGTGGCCGAAGGAGCGGACTTCGGAGGGCGGCGCGTCACTCGAACCGACATGAAGACCGGCAAGAGCGTGATCATCGGGAATTTCTACAATGGTCGGCAGTTCAATGCTCCCAACGACATCAGCATCGATCTCAAGGGTCGGATCTACTTCTCCGATCCCCGCTATGTCGGCCACGAGCCCATGGAGCAGGGAGTGATGGCGGTCTACCGGATCGACCCGGACGGATCGATTCACCAGATCATCACCGATGCGGGAAAACCCAACGGAGTCTGCGTCTCGCCCGACCAGAAGTCGCTCTACGTGGTGTCCAACGACAACGGCAACTTCGACATCTTCCAGTTTTCGACGGACCTTCCGTTCCACAAGGGAAGAATGGCCCTGTTGGCCTACGACCTGAGTCCCGAGGGAACGGCAACCTTCAGGAAGACGCTGGTGGACTACTATCCGCAGGACGGACCCGACGGACTGGTGGTGGATGCGGAGGGGAACCTCTATGTGGCGGTTCGGGATCAGACTCGTCCCGGCATCTACGTCTACTCTCCCGAGGGCAAGGAACTCGACTATCTTCGTACGCCCGATTTGCCGACCAACGTGGGTTTCGGCCGCGGAAAAGAGATCAAGACGCTCTACATCACGTCGGGCGACAAGCTCCAGCGGGTCAGGACCACGAAAGCGGGATATCATTTGCCCTCCCGATAGAGCCGGACGGGCCTTCGGAGGAATGCCGGCCGGCCTTGGAACCGTTGATTTCCACCGGCCCCGGGCCAGGACCCATGGCGAATCCTGAACAGAACATAGGGCTGGAGCAGACTCAGGTGGTCACCGAGCCGGTGTGCATCGGCTTCATGGGCCCCGGGGTCCAACCGGTGCTCTCGACTCCCTCCCTGATCCTGTGGCTGGAGATGGCCTCCCGTCAGGCAGCCGCCCCGTTGCTGCAACCGGATGAAGAGACGGTGGGAACGGCCATGGAGTTGAAGCACCTGGCCCCCACGCCCCTGGGCATGAAAGTCACCCTCAAGACCCGCATCGTCGAGGTTGCGGGGCGGAGAATCCTCTTTCAACTGGAAGCCTTCGACGAAGTCGAGAAGATCGCGGAAGGCCGGCACGAGCGCGCCCGAGTGTCGGTTCCCCGCTTCGCCTCCTACCTGGAAAGCAAACGCCCCCAAAAGTCGTGAGGCGGGCTCGGCTGGAACAAGAGAAAAAGAGTTATCCACGAAGGGCCACCAAGAAGGGTGAAGGGACACGAAGCGGGACGGCTCTGCCGTATCGACAGGGGCAGTGCCTCCTCGCGGAGCAAGAAGGATGGGAGGAGGCGCCGCTCCGGGAGCGCGGGCGTCCCGCCCGCATGCACTCCCGTTGCGTGCCGCGCAATTTCCCTGCGAGGGGGGACCCGGCCACCCTGCCGGCGGTAACGGCCTGGCCCGGCCAAAGGAGACTTCTGGCGTCGTTGCCGGTCGAGCCGGGTGGGAGAGAGGGGTGAGGCTGTGCCAGTGTTGTGCGGGCGGGACGCCCGCGCTCCCGGGGGGGCTGCATCCCATTAGGTCGTCGCACCAAAGGAGGCCCATTGGTATTCGTGTCTATTCGTGTTCATTCGTGGTTCGTCTTCAATAGTGATCGGCAGTTTCTTTCTCGAATGATCCGCACGGCAGGGCCGGGGAGGGACCGATCTGGAAGCGCTCCAGCTTTCGGCCAGGGGAAATTTCACAATGCGATGAGAGGAGGTGCTTCGTGGCAGGATTGAAAGACAAGGTGGCCATCGTGACCGGCGGAGCCAAGGGCATTGGCCGCGCCTGCACGCTGGCCCTGGGTCGGGAGGGAGCCTCGGTCGTGTTTGCCGATATCGATCGTGCGGCCAACCGGGAACTGCTGGCCCTGGCCGGGGAAGAGGGGCTGGCGGTCCAGGCGGCGGCGGCCGACGTGGCCGACTCCGGCGAGGCGGCCCGGGTGGTCGGCCAGGCCGCCCAAAGCTATGGGGGAGTCGACATTCTGGTCAACAACGTCGGGATCCAGCCGCCCAGTTCCTACCTGAATGCCGTGGACACCCCGGAGGCGCTCTGGGACCGGATCATCGACGTCAATCTCAAGAGCTTCTTCCTGATGTCCAAGTTCGCCATTCCGCAGATGAGGCGCCGGGGCGGAGGCGTGATCGTCAACATGGCCAGCGTCCAGGGCCTCCAATCCATGAAGAAGGTCCCGGCCTACGCGGCCAGCAAGGGAGGGATTCTCTCCCTGACCCGCAACCTGGCCCTGGATTTCGCGGCCGACAACATCCGGGTGCTGGCCATCTGTCCCGGCGGGGTGGACACGCCCCTGCAGCAGGGGCCTTCGAGGCCTCGGGCGGTGACGTGGCTGAGCTGAGAGCCAAGCTGGGCCAAGCCCATCCCTTGGGCCGGACAGCCGGTCCGGAGGAGATCGCTAACGTGCTGGTCTTCCTGGTGAGCGATCGGGCGTCCTTCATGACCGGCGAGTACGTGTGCGTGGACGGCGGCATCAACGCCCGCGGCACCTGGGACGAGTGAGAGGCAGGATCGCCGCCGCCGGCGATCTTCCTAGCGAAAGGTGAGGGCAACCTCCTCCAGGATGGGCGAGACCGCGCCGTGCGGAGTGTTGAGGAAGGCCCGGTACTGGATCCAGCCGTGGCCCTCGGGACGGTCCGCCAGGGACGAAGAGTGCTCGAAGTGGGACCCGGGGCCGGCAGGGCCTTCCCAGCGGGCCTTTTCCAGGCCCTGCTCGTCCGCGGCCGTGCGAATTTGAAAGCGGAGGCTGCTGCCATGGGGCGTCTGTCCCCGCCAGGCAAGGTCGGCGGGCTGCCGGTCGCCGTAGTTGAAGGCCGACGAGACGTAGGTGAACTCGTGGCGCCGGTCGTAGATGTTGCCGAGGTCCACCACCGAATCGAAGTGGGGGCCGCGCACGGGGATCTCCAGGCGATGGTCGGCCCGGAAGCCCTCAGGGCTGCCCCAGTAGAGATAGGAGTCGGTCACGTGGTCGCCGAAGGATCCGATCCGGTTGGGATCGCCTTCGGAGCGGTGGCAGATGATCAGGATGTCGGCGTAGCCGTCCCGGTTGAAGTCGGCCACCATGCTGCCGGTGCCGGCGTTGCTGGGTAGCTCGAACATGCGGTCGGAGCTGATGCCGTCCGGCCCCCCCAGGTAGACCTTGGTCATGGTGGCCCGGCTGGAGCCGGTGTTGTAGCTGGGGCAGATGAAGTCCAGCCAGCCGTCCTGGTTCACGTCGCCCACCGTCAGGGTGATGAGTCCCTCGGTGGCGAACTCGAGCCTCCCCTCGCTCTTGTATTCCCCGCTGGGATTCCCCCAATAGACGAAGCCGGTGGTCTGGCGTTTCCCCAGCGAACCGCCCCGAGTCAGGATCACGTCCAGGTAGGTGTCCCGGTTGACGTCCGCCACCTCGGACCCGTGCATTCCCTTGCTGTCGGGGATCAGGGTCTTGCGGCTCTCGGAAAATTGGCGGCTGCCGTCGTTCCAGAAGATTCCCACCCCCTCGGTTCCCCCGAAGATGAGGTCGGGCCTGCCGTCCAGGTTGAGGTCGGCGACGGTGGAGGTGCCGCCGCCGGGAACCTCGCTCCGCTGGGTCACCACGAACCCCTCCGGACTCCCCCAATAGATGAAAGCTCCCTTGACTCCGTCTTCCGGCCGGGGGGAGTTGCTGAGGATGACGTCCAGGTGGCCGTCCTGGTCCAGGTCCGCGATGGAGGCCCCGGCGCTGCCCACGCCCATGAGGGCCGAACGGCTGTCGACCGAGAAACCCTCGGAGTTCCCCCAGTAGATATAGCTTTCCTGGCGCCAGCGCACGGTTTCCCCGAAGTTGGAGACCAGGAAGTCGACCCAGCCGTCGTCGTTGAGGTCGGCGGCGGCCCACTCGTAGGGGTCGACCGAGGGGAGGGAGAGGCGGTCTTCCGGCGTATAGCGGCCCTCCCGGTTGCCCCAGTAGATGTAGGTGGGGACCACGCCCCCGCGGGAGCGGGACACGGTGTTCATGAACAGCAGGTCGGGGTGGCCGTCCTGGTTGAAGTCCGAGACCAGGTTGCCGACCGCCCCCTGAGTGAAGAGGGAGGTGCGGCGCACGTCGGAGAAAGAGCCCTCCGAGTTCCAGAGAATGACCGAGGGCACGTCGAAGGAGAAGTGCTCCTTGTAGTTGGAGACGATGATCTCGGGATATTGGTCGTGGTTCAGGTCGGCCACCGAAACTCCCCAGGCGCCCACCGTCTCGAATTCCTGCCGGCCCTGCTCGCTGAAGCCCTTCTCCCCTCCCCAATAGAGGTAGGAATGAGTCAGGCGATTGTTGCTGGCGTGGTGGTTGGTAAAGAAGACGTCGTTGCGGCCGTCCCGGTTCAGATCGGCCACGGCGCAGGCCTTGGCGTTGCTGGTGGCCAGCTCCAGCCGCCGGCCGGGCTGGAAGCCCTCGGCGCCATTGAGGTAGGCAAAGGAGACGGGACCCTTGCCGTTGGCGAAGACGATGTCCGCGCGGCCGTCGTTGTTCACATCCCCCAGAGTCACCCAGTTGGCCTGGTGGGTGGGCAAGTCGGTCCGGCGAGCGGCGTCGAACCCCTTGGCCCCGCCCCAGTAGACGTAGGAGTCCACGTCGGGATTGCCGTCCCGTCCCTGGTTGGCCAGCACGATGTCGGGCCAGTCGTCCCGGTTCAAGTCCCCGATAACGACCGAGGAGGCGCCCAGGGCCGGGAGGTCGGTCTGGTGATCACCGCTGTAGCCGTTGGCCGAGCCCCAGTAGATTCTGGAGGGAGACTCATACCCTCCGGTGGCGGCCCGATATTCCCAGAAACCGGCCGAGAAAGCGAAAACGATGTCGGGGAAGCCGTCCTTGTCGAGATCCGCGACGGCTGCGTGCTGGGCGGCCCGGCTGGGCAGCGTCACCTTGCGGGCGAAGGGATGGAAGCCCCATTGAGATGCGTCCTTGCGCGCCTTGAGTTCCTGGATGCCGCCGTAATAGACGTAGGAATCCATGCCGTCCCAGGTCCCGTTGGTGTAATTGGCCAGGACCAGGTCCATCCGGCCGTCCCCGTCCAGGTCGGCGGCAGCCGCGTTCTGGGCGCCGTCGTTGGGGACGAAAGAGCGCCGCGAACCGTCGAAGTCCTTGCCGTTGCCCCAGTAGATGGCCGCATCCAGCGCCTCCCGGTGGGGGTGGGTATTGGAAAACACCAGGTCCAGGTAGCCGTCCTGGTTCAGATCCCAGCTATTCACCAGTTGGACCCGGCCTCGAGCCGAGACGTAGGTGTTGGCCCCGCCGTCGCCCAGTCGGCCGTCGGCGAAATCCTCGAAGGTGTGTTCCCGCCACACCAGCGCCGAGGGTGGCTCCGAGGAATAGAGCGACCAGGGAACCGCGATCAGAACTCCTGCCAGCATCCACCAGGCAGAGCCGAGTCGGCCGTGCAAACGAAAAGGCTTTGGTGATTTCATCGATTCCTCCAACCTCCAATATTGCGTATTAGTCTATCAGACTGTACCATCCGACTGTGGGCAAGCGACTTCAAGTCCTCTTGGACCCGGAAGAGTACCGCGAGATACAGGGAACCGCCAGACGGCAGCGAATGACGGTTGCCGAGTGGGTACGCCAAGCACTACGCAAGGCCCGTAGCGACTCTTCCGTCACCGTCGAAGCCAAGCTGCGCGCCGTGGCCGAGGCCTCCCGTTACCAGTTCCCAACGGCTGATATCGACGTCATGCTACGCGAGATCGAGGAAGGACAACGTCTTCGGTGATCTTCGTCGATTCCGGTTTCGATTCCATCCCTGAAATCGAGCGTATTCACTGATTGGTTGGTTCCGCTTGGGAACGCCGGCAAAAACGTTTCGGGGCATCGGCATACCTGCTTTTCGGCAAGGTCCGGATCAGCCGGACTCTGGAGTTCCCGCATCGCCATTGCCCTTGAATCCTATGCCCTACCGGGATAGGGCTTTCCCCATGGGACGCCTGGTCCACCCGGTCCGGTTTGGCCGTATCTGGAGGAGGTAGCCCTGTGAAACCGTTGACCGTTGTCTACGTGGAGGCGGACGGAGTTCCGGTGCCCTCCTGGGTCGAACAGGACCTGCAGCAGGCGGGGCTGGACTTTCGGATTCACCCCTGCACATCCGGAGAGGAGCTGTTGGGGGCGGCGGTCGATGCCGACGTGGTCTGGCTCTACGGGAATCCGGTCATCACTGCCGAACGCCTCGAAAAGCTGTCGCGCTGTGGAGCCATCCTGAGGACCGGCAGCGGTTTCGACAACGTTCCGGTGGAGGCCGCCACCCGGCAGGGAATCATCGTGGCCCACACTCCCACCGCCGTCTTCGACGAAGTGGCCGACCATGCCATCGGACTGCTGTTTGCGGTGATTCGCCAGATCGTGCCCCACGATCGAGCCCTGAGAGAGGGACGCTGGGAACGCCGGGAGCACATTCATCGCTGGCACCTGCGGGGCAACACCCTGGGCCTGATCGGCTTCGGCCGCATCGCCCGCAGCGTGGCCGGCAAGATGCACGGCTTCAAGATGCGGATGCTGGCCTGCGATCCCTTGCTGGAACCGGACGTGATCGTGGCCGAGGGCGTCCGTCCGGTCGAGATGGAGACCCTGCTCTCCCAATCCGACTTCGTTTCCCTTCATACGCCCCTGAGCGCGGGAACCCGCCACTTGATCGGTGAAACGCAGTTGCGGTCGATGAAGCCGGAGTCGGTGCTCATCAACACCTGCCGGGGACCGGTCGTCGACGAGCAGGCCCTGATCCGGGCGCTGCAGGAGGGTTGGATCGCGGCGGCGGGACTGGACGTCTTCGAGCCGGAACCCCTGGCCCCCGACAGTCCTCTGCTGCAAATGGAGAACGTGGTCCTGACCCCTCACGTGGCCGGCTGTTCCGACCTGAGCAAGGACTCCTTCTGGCGCCTGTCGGTGGAGACCCTGATTCGAATGGCCGAGGGTCACTGGCCCGATGCCTGCGCCAATCCCGGCGTCACGCCCAAGTGGAGCCTGCGGCGGTAGCATTGGCCGCCGTGCGGAGCCGGTGACGTTGTTTCTTGGACAGGACGCTCGGGTGGATTGGAACAGTTGGAGCCTCTCATGCCTGCAACCGACTCCAGTCAACCTGCCAACTTCTCCGGGGAGGTTGCCCTCAGTTGCGAGTCCCTGGTGAAGCGCTACGGCGAGGTGGTGGCCGTGGACGGCATTCACCTGGAAGTCGGGATGGGTGAGTGTTTCGGGCTGCTGGGGCCCAACGGGGCCGGCAAGACCACCACCGTCGAGATCTTCGAGGGTCTCACCATTCCCGACGGCGGCAGGGTGGAGGTGCTGGGCCAGGGCTGGGGGGAAGGCGATGACCGCGCTCTGAGGGAACGCCTGGCCGTTCAACTCCAGGAGACCCAGTTCGCCGATCGCTTGACGGTGGTGGAAACCATTGCCATGTTCCGCAGCCTTTACAAGCGGGGGTGGGAGTCCGAGGAAGTCATCCGCCTGGTGGAGCTGGAGGAGAAACGGGATGCCCGGGTGGGAAAGCTTTCCGGCGGCCAGAAGCAGCGGCTGGCCATCGCTTGCGCGCTGGTGGCGGCTCCGGAGGTGCTCTTCCTGGACGAACCCACGACCGGACTGGATCCTCAGGCCAAGCTGCAGCTCTGGGATCTGATCGAAAAGTTTCGTTCCCGGGGTGGTACCCTACTGCTGACCACCCACTACATGGAGGAGGCGTCCCGCCTGTGCGACCGGGTGGCCATCATGGATCATGGGAAGGTGATTGCGCTGGATACTCCCAACGCCCTGGTGGAGTCGTTGGGCGCCGACGAGATTGTGGAATTCAGCCTGGAGGGCTTCGTCGCCGCCGACCGGCTCTCCCGGCTGCCCGGCGTACGCGGGGTGCGGAGCCGCGACGGAAATTACCTGCTTACCGTCTCCAGCGTGGCTGAAGCCTTGCCGGCCCTGCTGGCTGAAGTGGAGATTCAGGAGTCCAGGCTGGTGGGATTGGCCACCCACAGGGCGACTCTGGAAGACGTCTTCGTGACCCTTACCGGGAGAAAGCTCCGAGATGCCTGACGTCATCGGCGCCAAGCCCCGCCCCCGGCCGGAGCAGACCCTGACCTCCACCGATGCGGAGCAGACCGGCCCCTCTCCGGGTCCGGAGGCGTCCGGTCCGGGCGCAGCGCCGCCGCTTCCGGGAGTCAGCCGCTACCGCCCGGTCAATCCTCTGTGGGAGCTCACGCTGGCCAGGATTCGGGAGTTCGTGCGGGAGCCCGAGGCCGTCTTCTGGGTCTTCGTCTTTCCGGTGCTGCTGGCCGTCGCCCTGGGAATCGCCTTTCGCGAAACGGGTCCGGCAACGGTCCCGGTAGCCGTGGAAGCGGAGGAGCGCCAGGGGCCGGGCTCGAGTTCCAGCCGGCTGATGAAATGGCTGGAAGGGCGTACCGATATCGAGGCTGTCCTGCTGTCGCCGGAGGAGGCGGCGCGGGCGCTGCGTACGGGCCGGGTGGCGCTGGTGCTGCGGCCTGCTCGGCCGGAGGCTGCGGCGGCCGGGAGTCCCGAGGCCGGAGAGAGGGCCTTCGCCGCCCCGTCCCATCCCGATCTGGATTCGGAAGGCCTCATCTACCGCTACGACCCGACCCGGCCCGACAGCCGGGTTGCCCGGCTGGTGGTGGACGACGCCCTGCAGCGGGGGATGGGACGGGAAGACGTCGCCCAGATGAGGGACGAAGCCGTGGCCCAGCCCGGGGCCCGCTACATCGATTTTCTCATCCCCGGGTTGGTGGGGCTGAACCTCATGGGGAGCGGCATGTGGGGCCTGGGCTTCGCGGTGGTTCAGGCGCGCACCCGCAAGCTGCTGAAGCTGCTGGCGGCCACGCCCATGCGCAGGACCCACTTCCTGCTGTCCTTCATGCTGTCGCGCCTGATTTTCCTGGCGCTGGAGGTGGTGGCCGTGATCAGCTTCGGCTGGATGGCCTTCGGCGTTTCCGTTCATGGTTCGATCCTGGAACTGGGGATCATCTCGCTGGTGGGGTCCATGGCCTTCGCGGGACTCGGACTGCTGGTGGCTGCCCGCACCCGGACCATCGAAGGCGTCTCGGGGTTGATGAACCTGGTGATGCTGCCCATGTGGCTGCTCTCGGGGACCTTCTTCGCCGCCACCCGCTTCCCCGAGTTCTGGCAACCGGTCATTCAGGTGCTGCCGCTGACGGCGCTCAACGACGCCTTGCGGGCCAACATCAATGAAGGCCTTCCCCTCGCCGCCAGCTTGCCGGACGTGCTGGTGATGGCCGCCTGGGGGAGCGCCAGTTTCCTGCTGGCCTTGCGGTGGTTCCGCTGGCAGTAGGCTTTGGAAGGGCGCCGTGCGGATCATTCGAGGAAGAAACTGCCGATCTCTTTTGAAGACGAACCACAAATGGACACGAATGAACACGAATAGGGATAGATTTCTTTCAGTTTTTCTTCGTGTCCCTTCGTGGTTCTTCGTGTGTCTTCGTGGATTCCTCTTTTTTTCTTTTTGTTTCAGGTAAGAAGCTGAGGTGAGGATGATGATGCAACGGAGTCCGCAGCGAACGGTTCGACTGACGGTCGCCCAAGCCCTGGTGAAGTACCTTCAGGTGCAGTTCAGCAGGCGCGACGGGCGGTCGCGCCGCCTGATCCCGGCCATGTTCGGCATCTTCGGCCATGGCAACGTGGCCGGCCTGGGGCAGGCGCTCTACGAGTACGGGGCCGATCTCCCCTACTATCAACCTTGCAACGAGCAGTCGATGGTGCACACGGCCGCCGGGTACGCCAAGGCCAACTGCCGCCTGGCCACCATGGCCTGCACCTCCTCCATCGGGCCGGGGGCCACCAACATGCTGACGGGGGCGGCCACGGCCACCATCAATCGATTGCCGGTCCTGCTGCTGCCCTCCGACTACTACGTGACCCGCCACCAGGGCCCGGTGCTGCAGGAGCTGGAGCATCCGGTATCGGCCGACGTGAGCGTGAACGACTGCTTCCGCCCCGTCAGCCGCTTCTTCGACCGGATCTCCCGGCCGGAGCAGCTCCTGACGGCCCTGCCCGAGGCCATGCGGGTGCTGACCGATCCGGTCGAGACCGGAACCGTCACCCTCTCGCTGCCCCAGGACGTGCAGGCCCACGCCTGTGACTACCCGGAGGCTTTTTTCGAAGAGAGGACCTGGCTGGTGGAGCGTCGCCTGCCCGACCCCGAACGGATTCGGGAGGCGGTCGGCCTGTTGAAGCAAGCCAGGCGTCCCATGGTGATCGCCGGCGGCGGGGTCCACTACTCGGAGGCCTGCGAGGCGCTGCAGCGTTTTTCAAACGAGCTGGGCATTCCCGTGGGAGAGACTTTTGCGGGCAAGGGCGCGCTGCGGGAGGAATCGGAGGTGGGCCTGGGCGGTTACGGGGTGACCGGGAATCCCTGCGCCGCCAAGGTGGCCGGCCAGGCCGACCTGCTCATTTGCGTGGGCACCCGGCTCACCGATTTCGCCACCGGGTCCCAGTCCGCCTTTCAGAACCCGGAGGTGAAGTTCATCAGCCTGAACGTGGGGCCTCACGACGCCTACAAGCAGGGGTCCGTGCCCCTGTTGGCGGACGCGCGGGCCGGTCTGGAAGCCCTCACCGAGGCGGCCCTGGCCGCCGGGGTGAGGCCGCGGGCCGACTACGTCCGGGAAGTGGCCGGGTGGAAGCGGGAGTGGCGGAGTCAACTGGAAAACGAGGTCTATCAACAGGTCGAGGGAGAAGCCATGAGCCAGGCCCAGCTTGTGGGCGTCCTCAACCAGGAGGCGCGTCCGGGGGATACCATCGTGGCCGCCGCCGGCAATCCGCCCGGCGACGTGCTGAAGCTGTGGGATGCCACCGGCGGGAAGAACTGCCACGTGGAATTCGGCTTTTCCTGCATGGGCTACGAGATCCCGGCCGGACTGGGCGTGCGCATGGCCCAGCCCGAAGGGGAAGTGTACGTGTTCGTGGGCGACGGCACCTACCTGATGAATCCCATGGAGCTGATGACCGCGGTGCAGGAAGGGCTGAAGATCACCCTGGTCATCTCCGAGAACCACGGCTATCAGTGCATTCGCGGCCTGCAGTTGGCTCGGGCGGGACACAGCTTCGGCAACGAGTTCCGGGCCCGCAACCAGGAGACCAATCGCCTGGATGCCGACTTCGTACCCATCGACTTCGCTCACAACGCCCAGAGCCTGGGGGCCCACGCCATGCACGTCTACACCCCCGGCGAGTTTCGGGAAGCCTTGCAGGAGGCCAGGAAGAAGTCGCAGCCCTGCGTCATCGTGGTGGATACCGAGAAGTACCGGACGCCTCCGGGGGCCGGCATCTGGTGGGACGTGGCCGCGGCCGAGGTGAGCGGGGACCCCGAGACCCGCAAGCGCCGGGAAGAGTACGAGAGCGAAAGAGCGCGGCTGCAGCGCTTCCATTATTGAACCGGTCAGGGAGGGCCGGAACCGCCATGGACGTCAAGATCGGCAGTGCCCCCGACAGTTGGGGTGTCTGGTTTCCCAGCGACGATAAGCAAATTCCCTGGCAACGCTGCCTGGACGAAATCGCCGAAGCGGGCTATGAGTGGACCGAGCTGGGCCCCTACGGCTATCTGCCCACCGATCGGGCCACGCTTCAAAGCGAACTGTCAAAGCGGGGCCTGCGGGCTTCGGGCACCTTCGCCATGGGACACCTGGAAGACCCCGCCGCCTGGCCGGGTCTGGAGAAGCAGATCCTGGGCGCGGCTGAATCCCTGGCCTTTCTGGGCGCCCAATACCTGATCCTGATCGACGACACCTATACCAATCTCTGGACGGGCGAGGCCACCGCTCCCGGCAGGCTGGACGACGAGGCCTGGAAGCGGCTCATCGACCGAGTCCATTACGTGGTGGACCTGGTCAGGGACCGGTTCGGCCTGCAGGTGGTCTTCCATCCTCACGCCGAGACCCACGTGGAATACGAGGACCAGATCGAAAGGCTGCTGAGCCAGACCGATCCCGAGCGAGTCGTGCTCTGCCTGGACACCGGCCATCATGCCTACCGGGGAGGCGACCCGATCGCCTTTCTCCGGCGCCACCACCGGCGGATCCCCTATCTCCACCTCAAGAGCGTCCGCCCCGATCTGCAGAGGAAGGTGGCCGAGGAGAACATTCCCTTCGCTCACGCGGTGGGCATGGACCTGTTCTGCGAGCCGTCGCAGGGAGTGGTGGATTTCCCGTCGCTGTGCCGGGTGCTGCAGGAGATCGACTACCACGGCTATGCCATCGTGGAGCAGGACATGTATCCGGCCCCCTTCGACAAGCCTTTGCCCATCGCCAGGCGGACTCGGGAGTATCTGAGGGACATCGGGATCGGATAATCGAGCGCAGCTCACTGTGAGGTTCCATTCGTGGCCGCTCAGCTCAACCTGGGCCTGATCGGCGCCGGCCGCATCGGGCGCATCCACGCCCACAACCTGACCCGCCGCATCCCGGAAGCCCATCTGTCGGGGGTGGTGGACCTTTCCCGGGAGGCCGCCGAGGGCTGCGCCGCCGATTTCGGGATTGCTTCGTTCAGCGAGGAGGCGGCCCGCATCATGGAGGACCCCTCCATCGACGCGGTGGTCATCTGCTCCAGCACGCCCACCCATCCCGGGTTGATCCGGGAGGCGGCCGTTGCGGGAAAGCACGTCTTCTGCGAAAAGCCGCTGGCCCTGGATCTGAACGAGATCGACGAGGCCCTGCAGGCCGTTCGGGACTGCGAGGTGAAGCTGCAGGTGGGATTCAACCGGCGCTTCGACCCCAGCTTTCGGCAGGCGCGGGAGGCCGTGGCCGCCGGCAGGATCGGAACGCCCCACCTGGTCCGCGTCACCAGCCGCGACCCCGAACCTCCTCCCGCCGGGTACGTCAAGGCCTCGGGCGGCATCTTCCTGGACATGACCATCCACGACTTCGATATCGCCCGCTACCTGGCGGGCGACGAGATCGAGGAGCTCTATGCCACCGGAAGCACCCTGATCGACCCGGCCATCGGCGAGGCCGGCGATCTGGACACGGCCATGGTGATGCTTCGCTTCGCCAAGGGCGCCCTGGGCGCCATCGACAACAGCCGCCGGGCCGTCTACGGCTACGACCAGCGGGTGGAGGTGTTCGGTTCGGAGGGACAGGTGGCGGTGGGGAACCACGCCCCCCATCAAGCCGTTTACAGCAACGGCCAGGGGGTTCACGGGCCGCTCCCCCTCCATTTTTTCCTGGAACGCTACCAGGAGTCCTACCTGGCCGAGATGGAAGCGTTTGTGGGATCGGTGCTGGAGGGCTCCGCGCCGCCGGTCACGGGCCGGGACGGGCGGCGGGCGGTGGAGCTGGGGTTGGCGGCCTGGAGGTCCTGTCGGGAAAACCGTCCGGTCGGCGTCGGCAACCCGGGATGAGACGTGAGCCGGCCGCCGTCGCCGACCGGGCCGATCAGATCCAAATAGATCAGAGGGGGTGCTCCTTTGCAGAAGAATACGACCAAGGCCAGGTTGAAGGCCGGCGAAACCGTCTTCGGGGCTTTCGTCCGCTATCCCGACCCGGGGCTGATCGAATTCCTGGGATATCAGGGCTGGGACTTCCTGGTCTTCGACGCCGAACACGGCACGGTGGAGCCGCGGGACTGCGAGAACATGACCCGGGCGGCGGAGTTGCGGGGGGTGACGCCCATCGTTCGGGTCACCACCAACCAGCAGCCCATCATCCTGCGGTTTCTGGACACCGGCGCCCAGGGACTGCTGGTGCCCTGGGTGCAGACGGCGGCCGAGGCCGAGGCCGCCGTTCGCTCGGTGAAATACCAGCCCCTGGGCGTCCGCGGCCTGGCCGGAGTGCGGGCCGCCGACTACGGACAGACCCAGTCTCTGGGGGAGTACACGGAAGAGGCCAACGCCGAGACCCTGGTGGTCTTGCAGATCGAGACCGCCCGAGCGGTGGACCACCTGCCCGAAATCCTCAAGGTGGGCGGCATTGACGTGGTCTTCATCGGCCCTTCTGATCTCTCCCAGTCTCTGGGGGTGCCGGGTCAGGCCCAGCACCCCGAAGTCCAGGCGGCCATGCAGCGCATCGCGGATGCGGTGGCCCCTACCGACGTGGCTCTGGGACTCATGGTGCGCAACCTGGAGACCGCCCGCCAGTGGCGGCAAAAGGGCGCCCGCTTCATCGCCATCTCCCTGGAGTCGGTGCTGGGCCCGGCCGTCCAGGACTACCTGCAGCAGGCCAAAGCGTGAGCGGTCGAGTCGAACCGCTTGATCGCTCGCGACTATCACGGAGGCACTTGTCGAAAGTGGTGTTCCCCGTCAGCAGTGTCCCCGTCCTACACCACTGGGCAGATCACTACGAGGAAAAAAGACTGATCGTCGTCATAAAGACGAACCACGAATGAACACGAATAGACACGAATACCCATGGACCTCCTTGGCTGCGACGACGTCATGGGATCAAGCCCCCCGGGAGCGCGGGCGTCCCGCCCGCACAACACTGGCACAGCCTCACCCCTCTCCTCGACCCGGCTCGACCGGCAACGGCGCCACGATTCCGCTTCAGCCGAGCCCAGGCGATTCCCGCCGACAGGGTGGCCGTGTGCCGCATCGCGGGGAAACTGAGCGGCCACCCAACGCAGAGGATGCGGGCGAGACGCCCGCGCTCCCGGAGGGGCGCCTCCTCCCATCCTTCTTGCTCCGCGAGGAGGCACTGCCCCTGACGATGCGGCAGAGCCGTCCCGCTTCGTGCCCCTTCGTCGTCCTTCGTGTGTCTTCGTGGATCCCTCTTTTTTTCGTTTGTTTCAGCCATAGGGTGGCCCTGACCAGTACCCTCTTTTGATGGTGGACGTTCGGCCGCTCGAAGTTTATGGGCCAGGCAACGGACAATATCCCGAAGCAGCACCAACGTGTTGCGGCGTGCGGGCCTTTCACTCCCTTGGACTGATGTCCCGCTTGGAGTATGATTCAGGGAACTCGACCAACATCACCAGGAGGGTGGCATGACCAAGCCCACGACTTTCCGACTCTGCGCGCTGGCCGTTTGCGCCCTGGCCCTTGTGGCGGCCCAACACCGGACCCGGACCGAGACGGTGCTGTATGAAACCGCCACCCGATTCGTGGACTCGCTCTCGGAGGAGCAGCGGGCCCAGGTGGTCTACGACTTCGGCCACCAGACCCGGACGGTGTGGCACTTCTTCCCGGACAGCGCTTTCGCCAGGGAGTACGGCTACGCCAGAAAAGGGGTGAACTACAAGGGCATGGCGCCCGAGCAGCGCCGCCTGGCCGACGCCCTGCTGGCCGCCGGCCTGAGCCAGGCCGGCTTCGCCAAGGTGATGGCGGTCCAGACCCTGGAGGAGATCCTGCGGGTGCTGGAGAAGGACACCACCGGCAACCGGGACATCGACAAGTACTACTTCAGCGTTTTCGGCAAGCCGTCGCTGGAGGGGACCTGGGGCTTCCGGGTAGAGGGGCACCACATCTCCCTGAACTTCACCTTCAAGGAGGGCCGCCTGGTTTCGGCCAGCCCCACCTTCCTGGGAGCCAACCCCCACCGGGTGCTGGCCGGGCGCTACCAGGGGATGAGGGCCCTGGCCAAGGAGGAAGACCTGGCCCGCGCCCTGGTCCGGTCGCTGGACGGCAAGCAGCTCGGCAAGGCGATGGTGGCCGAGACGGCCTATCCCGACGTCCTCACCAAGGCGGACTCGCGGGCCAGGCTGGAGGGCCAGCCCTCAGGGTTGCCGGCCTCCGACATGACCCCCGCCCAGGTGGACCGGATGATGGCCCTGATCGGGGAGTATGCCAACATTCTTCCCGACGAGGTGGCCGAGCGGCGGATGCAAAAGGCCCGCAAAACCCCGCCCGACCAGCTCTTCTTCGCCTGGGCCGGTTCGGTGCAGCCGGGAGCCGGTGACTACTACCGGGTGCAGGCCCCTTCCTTCCTGATCGAATACGACAATACCCAGAACAACAACAACCACAGCCACTCCGTCTGGAGAGACTTCGACGGCGACTTCGGCCGTGACGTGCTGGCCCGGCACTACCGCCTCCACCACCCGCTGCAGATCGCCGGTAGCCGGTAGGCGGGGGGCGCTACAGGGGCCAGGTCTTCCCCCGAGGCACCATGTGCTCTACAAGGAAGTCCTCTCTGACTCATCTCTTGCTTCCCGCTTGGTTCACTGACGAGACTGGAGGCTTCCGGTATGAGACTCGGTGCGTTGCTGACTTCACTGATCTTCGTGTTCGGTTGGGCGACCGATCTGCTGGCGCAATTCGTGCCCGTCATGGCCAAGCAGCGAAGCGTTCACTTTCGCGTTCAGTCCGATGGAACCGAAGTGGAGGTCGTGCGGGAGGAGGGCACTTACTTCCGTTCCTCCTCCGGTTCGGTGCTGGATACCATGGCGCGAGTCACAGGGAAGAAGCAGGGAGGGCGCAGATCGACTCTCATGGATTCTTCGACTCGAAGAACCTATGTGCTGAACCACCGTCTCAAGGAAGCGGTCCTCAAACAAGTCCGGCCGGAACCGTTCCGCCCTCTTGTGTTGAGGCCTGACAGGGCAGTTGACGAAGGAGTCGTTGCAGGGCTCGATTGCCTGGCGATGCCGGTCTTGTCCCCCGGCAATCCGGAGGAGTCTGTCGGCAAAGTCTGGGTGGCGAGAGATGCCAACCTGAGGGTCAAAACGGAGACGAACTTCGGTCGAGGAAGGCAAGTCAGAGAGCTCTACGACATCCGCTTCGCCGAGCCGGAACCATCGGTCTTCAAGATTCCGGAAAATTACAAGATCGATGACACGACGTGGAAAGAACAGAAAGTGGCGCAGGTCTACGCCGCCGGCACTCCAAAATCTCAAGCATTGGCAGGCACGGAGGCGGAGGTGTTTCGCAGCGTACGGCGGGGTGCGCTGCCGGACGTGGCGGGCCAGCGGCTCGACGGCGTCGAGGAACGGCTGTCGGACTATCGGGGGCGCATCGTGCTGCTCGATTTCTGGGCGACCTGGTGCGGTCCGTGCGTGGCGGCTTTGCCGAAGCTTCGGGAGCTGGTTGCCAGGCTGCCGGCGGACCGGTTCGCCCTCATCTCCATTAGCGTCGACGACGAGCTTGAGACCGTGACCCGGTTTATCGAGGATGAACCCATGCCTTGGACGAACTGGCACCTGGGCGAGGAGAGCGACCTGGAGCGACTCCTGCGCATCAGGGGCTATCCAACCTATGTGCTGGCCGACGAGGACGGCAGGATCTTGGCCCGAACCAACGGCCTGGTCCCCCCGTTCACTTCCCTGGTCGAGAAGGCGGTGGACCACCTGGGGGAACGAAGAGAGCCTTTCCTCGATACGGCTGACCTCGGTTGACGCCGAGCTGCAGGTGGCTGTTCAGTCGTGGATGGGAAGCGCCCAGATCAAGGTCAGGCCGGGTCGCCACGGTCCCTTGCTCGAAAAGATCGTCCAGGCGATGAAGGAACACTTCCGCCACGCCGCCGTGGAAACCAACATGGTTTCCTGCGTCCTCTACCTGATATTCGGGATCTTGATATTGGGGATCCTGGCGGTTCCCGCGGCAATCCGTCACGGCCTGCTTTGAGCGGACCGGCGAAGCGGTCCGCCAGCCGGTTGAATTCCTTCTTCGTGGTCCTTCGCGCTCCTTTGTGAATTTCCTTTCCCCTTTCGCGGCCCGTCGCGGGTGATCCTCCAGGATTGAGACGAGGCTCTCTCTCCGGTATACTTCCGCCAGATCCGTGTTCCATCGAGGCGAGGGCATGGCTTTCCGGCGAAAGGCTGCAGGATATTGCGGTTGTGCGGTTGTTGCGCTTCTCCTGCCGGGAGTCCTGCACGCCGGATCCGACGCTGCCCATCTTCAGCCCACCGATCCCGAAGTCATCCACCTTTTTCCTCTGGGCGGGCAGCCGGGAAGCCGCCTGGAGATCGAGATCCAGGGAAGGAACCTGGAGGGGGCCCGCGCCCTCTGGGTCGGCACCGACGCCATCCAGGCCCGGGTGGTCCGGGTGGAGCCGGGCTCGGCCAGGATGAAGGAGGGGCGCAAGGTCAAGGACATCCCGGGGCAAAGGGTGGTGGCGGAGGTAACGATCGACCCGGAAGCCCAACGGGGCCCCCACGCCTTGAGGCTGGTTTCGGCCCAGGGCGTCTCCAACCAGATGATCTTCTGGGTGGTTCCCATGCCCACCCTGCAGGAGACGGCCGAGGAGCACGGGACCGCCAAGGACGCTCAGGCCATCGCCGTTCCCTCGGCCCTCAGCGGGCGGATTGCCGAAGAGGGCCAGGCCGACTTCTACCGGTTCGAGGCCCGACCGGACCAGGAGCTGGCCTTCGAGGTGGTGGAGGGCGTGCAGCGCCTGTGGGGGGACCTCAGGAGATCTCCGGGGTTTACGCTGGAACTCACGGGGCCCGGCGAAAGCTGGTTCGATGCCGAGCGCCGCGTCAAGCTGGGCGCCGCCAATACCGCCGTCTTTCACAAGTTCATCTCGGCCTACAAGCCCAGGCTGGTGCACCGCTTCGCCAAAGGCGGCTCCTACACCCTGGAAGTCAAGGGGGAGCCGGGCGCCTCCTACCAGTTGCAGATCGGCGCTCCCGCCGACTTTCCTCCTCTGGTCCGGGCCCGGGGCCTCGACAAGCTGGCCGCCAACCGCTGGCGGGAGCGAGGCTTCACCCGCAGGCTGGAGCCGGACCGCCTGTCCCGGTTGCAGGCTCGATCGGGAGGATCGGACCGCCAAGCTACACTGGCCGTGCTGGAGAAGCAGTTGAGGGATCTGATGGGCCTGAGCGGCCAGGAGAGGCCGACCGGACCTGCCGCCGCCCCCCCGGCCGCCATTGTCCCGGAAAAGGAACCCAACGACGCTGCCGAACAGGCCCTCCCGGTTGCCGTTCCCTCCATCATCGAGGGAACCATCGGCTCTCCGGCGGACCTGGACCACTTCCGTTTCGAACTGGAGGACGGGCAGGACCTGGCTTTCGAGCTCGAGACCCCCGAGCGCCACTACCCCTACTTCAACCCGCGCATCGAGGTCTTCGACCAGGCAGGCAGGGAGCTGGTCAACAACATCTACAAGCGGCAGGCCTCCCAGAACATGTGGTTCTGGAAGACGGCCGAATCCAAGACCGTCTTCAGCTTTGCGGAGAGCGGGTCCTACCTGGTCCGGGTTCGGGACGTGACCCGCCGCAAGGGCGGGGCCGGATTCCGCTACCGGCTCATGGTGCGTCCCCAGGCGCCCCACCTGGGCGACGTCGAGGTGGCGGAGGTCCTGAACATCCTGGGCCGGGAAATGCTCGACTGGATGATCCCGCTGGACCGGGTCAATCTCTATCCGGGCGAGGCCAAGAAGGTGCACGTCATCATCAGCCGGGAGGAGGGGTTTGCCGGAGACCTGGCGGTTTCGGTGGATAACCTTCCCGAGGGGGTGGAGGTGCTTCCGGGAGCGGATATGGGGCCGGAACTGGGGCTGCCCCAGGACCAGGGCCGCAAGCAGGTCTTCGCCTCGGAAGACCAGGTGGTCACCCTGCTGCTGGCGGTGCGTGCGGACGCGCCCCCGACGGACACGCCCCGCTGGCTCCGGTTCCATCTGCGGCCGGTCCAGCCCGGCCGGCTGAACCGCTATCGCAAGATGACCGGCGAGGACCCCTTTCGGCCCATCTGGGAGGGACGGATGGGACCGTCCATACCCGTGGCCCGCATCCCGATGATGGTGCTTCACTCCTCGGGAGGCGGACCGGCCGTCAGCCGGGTGCTTTCTCCAGGCAACTGAAGGACCGAGTGGACAGCATGAGGACAGGCAACAGGAGTGCGGGACGCAGCGGGAGATCTCTCTCCGGGTCCAGTCTGTGCGCAATCGGCTTGGTGATCGGGTTGCTGGGTTGGCCGGCGCCGCTCCGGTCCGCCGGCCTGAAGGCGGACGCGGAGTCTCCCTCCGGCGCCCGCCTGCTTTCCGTCAGGCTCCTGCCGGAAGAGGTGCGCCTGCGAGGCGAAGGCGCCGCCCAGCAGCTCCTGGTCATCGGAACCTTTGCCGACGGGCTGGAGAGGGACCTGACCGAGGCGAGCCGATTCTCCCTTGCCGATCCCGCCTTGGCCGTGATCGATGCCCAAGGCAAGGTAGTGGCGCGGTCCGACGGCCGCACGCTGCTGACCGTCCGGTCCTCGGACCAGCTCCTGCAGGCGGCCCTGCAGGTTCGGGAATCGGCCCTGAGCCGCCCCCTCCGCTTCGACCCCGACATCGCCAGGATTCTGACCAGGCGGGGCTGCAACAGCATCGAGTGCCACGGCAGCGTCACCGGACAGGGCGGGTTCAAGCTCTCCAAGAACGCCGCCGCTCCCCGCCAGGATTACGGCTGGATCGTGGAGGGCGGCGCCTTCCACGTCCTCACGGCCGAGACCGGCCAGAAGGCGCCCCGCGTCAACGTGAAGGATCCCGCTCGGAGCCTGCTGCTCCTGAAAGCCGGCCTGGCCGTGCCCCACGGGGGCGGCAAGCGGCTGGAGGAGGGCTCCCGCGACTATCGCCGCCTCCTGGACTGGATTGGCGCAGGCGCGGTCTACGGCCCTGAGAATGGCGCTCGATCGGCGCCCCTGGAACGGGTGGCGGTCACGCCCGGGCAGGTGGTGATGCTGAAGGGAGGGGAGCGGCGACTGCTGGTGACCGCCCATAGGGGCGACGGCGCCCGGGAGGACGTCACCCGCCAGGTGCGCTACCTTTCCAACAACCCGGAAGTGGTCTCGGTGGGACCCGATGGCCGTCTCAGGGGGCGGCAGGTGGGCGAGACCGCCATCCAGGTGCTGGCCGGCGGCCACAGCGCCAGCGCCACCGTGGGCGTGATCGAAGAGCCGGTGGCGGCCTACCCCGAGGTTCCCCGCCACAACTTCATCGACGACCACGTCTTCGCCAAGGCCCGCAGGTTTCACCTGGTCCCTTCGCCGCTCTCCTCCGACGCCGAGTTCCTGCGGCGCCTCTGCCTGGACTTGACCGGCAGGCTGCCTCCCGTCCATCGGGTGCGCCGGTTCCTGGCCGACCCCGACCCGCAAAAGCGCACCCGGCTCATCGACCTGCTGCTCCGATCTCCCGAGTTCGTGGACCACTGGTCCTGGCGCTTCTACGACTTCCTGCGGGTGATCAGTCCGGCCTACAAGGACTGGGTTCGCCAGGCCATCGCCGAGAACAAGCCCTACGACCAGTTCGCCCGCGAGCGGGTGGCCGCCCAGGGTTTCGACGGCCCCTCCCGCCACTACGAGGATATGGGAGGCACGGCCGTGCCTCTGCCGCAGAATGCCATGGGAGAGCAGGTGCGGGTCTTTCTGGGCCGGCGCATGGACTGCGCCCAGTGCCACGACCACCCCTACGAGGGCTGGAGCCAGGACCAGTTCTGGGGCCTGACCGCCTTCTTCGGGCGGCTCAGCAACCTCCATCCGGGATTCCCCCAGGTGGATTTCGTGATCATGGACGACCCCGAGGGCTACGGGACCTTCGGCAAGGGGGCCAAGGTCGTTCACCCTCGCACAAAGCAGGAGGTTCAGCCCAGGTTCCTGGACGGGACTCCCGTGCCCGAGAACCGGCGGGACGACTGGCGGCTGGCGCTGGCCGAGTGGATGACCTCTCCCGAAAACCCCTACTTCGCCCCGGCCATGGCCAACCGCATGTGGGGCTATTTCTTCGGACGGGGGATCGTGGATCCGGTGGACGACTTTCGCTCCAACAACCTGGCCACCCACCCCCGGCTTCTGGAGGCCCTGGCCCGCTACTTCGTCAGGAGCGGCTACGACCTGCGCTCCCTCATTCGCCTCATGGTGGAGTCCAGGACCTATCAGCTTTCGGGAGATGCCAACCCCACCAACCGCACCGATCGGGTCAACTATTCCAGGGCGCTTCCCCGTCCCCTGGAAACCGAGGTGCTCTTGAGGGCCATCTCCCAGGTGAGCGGCGTGAAGGGAGAGGACGGAAACTTCTTCAACGTCTACGGGAAGCCCGACCTGAGCTTCATTCCCGAACGCGACATGAAGCCCAGCCTGCTGCAGGCCCTGCACCAGTTGGCCGGTCCGACCTACACCGCCAAGCTCTCCCGGGAGGGAGGCCGGGTGGACCGCCTGCTGCTGCGCCAGGCCTCCGACGAGGCTATCATTGAAGAGCTGTACCTGGCGTCCCTGTGCCGTTTCCCGACCGAAGCCGAGCAGGCTTCGCTGACGGGCTTGATCCAACGGCGGGATTCGCGGCGAGAGGCCGTGGAGGATCTGCTGTGGGCCGTGGTGAACTCCGAGCAGTTCCTGAACAACCACTGATCCGACAAGGAGAGTCCCGGCCATGAACCGATGGGGATGCGACAGCTTCTGCGAGAGCCTGGCCCGCCGGCACTTTCTGCGGGTGGGGTCTCTGAGCCTGGTGGGGATCCACCTGGGCCAGTATCTCGAAATGAAGGGCCTGATGGCTGCTGCGGGCGCCAAGGCCTCTCCAGCCAAGGCCCAGGCCTGCATCCTGCTGCTGCTGGAAGGCGGGCCCAGCCAGGTCGACACCTGGGATCCGAAACCCGGCAGCGGTTTCCGGCCCATCGGCACCAACGTGCCCGGCATCCAGGTTTCCGAGATCCTGCCTCGGATGGCCCGCCACATGGACAAGTTGTCCATCATACGCTCCATGACCCACGAGGAAGTGGACCATCCCCTGGGCCGGGAGTACATCACCAGCGGTCACCGCCCGGCCCCGGCCATGGAGTTCGCCAGCGTGGGGTCCATCATCGCCCGGGAGCTGGGGCCTCGCAACGACATTCCTCCCTACGTGCTGGGCGCGCCCCACCTCACCCAGAGCTATTACGGAGCCTCTTCCCTGGGAGCCGCCTACAATCCGCTGGTGGTCCCCGATCCTGCCAAGAAGGACTTCAAGCTCAGGGACCTCACCCTGCCCAAGTCCATCACCGAGAAACGGATCGAGGATCGCCGCGGCTTTCTGCAGGCGGTGGACGACCTCTACCGCCGCAAGGAAGTGCTGACGGAAGCGGCGGCGCGGGAGACCTTCCGGGACAAGGCCATGGAGATGATCCTGTCTCCGGTCATGAAGAAGGCCTTCGATCTTTCTCAGGAGTCGGAGACGACCAAGGACGCCTACGGCCGCTACGGATTCGGACAGAGCGCCCTGCTGGCCCGGCGCTTGGTGGAAGCCGGCTCCCGCTTCGTCACCGCGGCCGGCTACAACCTGGACAGCGGCTGGGACACCCACGGACGGGGGTCGGGGGGAGAGAACGACAAGAAGCTGCGGGCCCTGCTGTGCCCCACCCTCGACCAGACCCTGACCGCTCTGCTGGTGGACCTGGAGCAGCGCGGGCTGCTGGAGTCCACCATCGTGATGGCCATGGGCGAGTTCGGCCGCACCCCCGAGATCAACCCCATCAACGGCCGCGACCACTGGCCCTTCTGCTGGTCCATGGTCCTGGGCGGAGGCGGGCTGCAGGGAGGGCAGGTCATCGGAGCCAGCGACGAGAGGGGCGGCTATGTGGCCGAGCGTCCCATCTCGGTGGGAGACGTCTTCGCCACCATCTACAAGGCCATGGGCATCGACTGGACCCGGGAGTACATGACCCCGGTGGGCCGGCCCGTCAAGATCGCCAACTCCTTCGACGACACCACCGGCAGGCCGATCGAGGAGCTGATATAACGCGTCCGCGCCTCAGCCAAAGATCGACAGGCTGGGGAGCTTTTTGCAGCTTTCGCAGTGGCGCAGGTCATCGTGCCGGCAAACCTGAGGTTCTGCCTTTTTCAATATCGGGTGGGACTTGGCAAAAAATGCTGTCTAACCACATAAGGCACAAAAAGCACAAAAGCCACAATTTGTGTTTTTGTGCCTTATGTGGCCATATCCGATAACTGTCCCGCTGCTGAATCTTGCAAGAGGCTCTGGAGAGAAAAGATACCCGCCAAGGGAACGAATCAGGAGGCATATCATGGCTCGAATACGTCATCTGGCTCTCCGATGCAGCGACATGGAAGAGTCCCGCCGCTTCTATGAAACAGTCTTCGGGTGGGAATTCATCGGCTATCGGCCCAGCCGGCTGGGCATGGACCTGACCGACGGCGTGACCAACATCACCCTGATTCAACAGCCCGCCGACTGCGATCGGCCCCGCCTCGAGGAGGGCGACGAGTATGTCCACTTCGGGGTCATGGTGGAGGACCTGGAGGCCGCCTGGCAGCGCTGCCGCCAGTGGGGCGCCGAGGCCTCCAAGACCGTCAAGGAGCGCCTCGACCTGGACCGCCGCCGGCTGCCCGATCGGGCCTTCAAGATCGAAGACCCCGACGGCAACGTGGTGGACGTGACCGCCGACAAGGACGAATGGCGGGGAGTCAAGTTTTAGCAGGGAAAAGAGATCCGCGAAGGGTGGGAATACAGCGCTGCACAATCGAGGGAATCACGTGACAACCAAGCCGGATGCTTCAGCAGCAGGACTGCCGGGTCCTGTTCCACAGCCACTGTCCGCGGGAGGCCGCTACCTGATCGTGGTGACGGCCTTTCTGGGGTGGATGTTCGCCGGGGTGCAGATGTCCGTCACCTCCCTGGCCATGCGACCGGCGGCCCTCGACCTGCTTCAGTCGACCAACGAGGCGCTGGTCGGAAAGTGGTTCGCCTGGTACGTGTGCGCCTTTCTCTTCGGCGCGGCTGCAGGGGGCTGGCTCTTTGGTCGGCTGGGAGACCGCTTCGGCCGCGTCAGGGGCATGGGATGGAGCATTCTGTGTCTCTCCATCTTTTCCGGCCTGTCCTGGTGGGCTCAAAGTCCCTTCGAGTTGCTGGTCCTGCGATTCTTGACCTGCCTGGGTATCGGGGGCATGTGGCCCAACGGGGTGGCCATCGTCTCGGAGGCCTGGTCCGACCTCTCGCGACCGATCCTGGCGGGCATCATGGGGACGGCAGCCAACGTGGGCCTGCTCCTGATGGCCTGGACCGCTACGGGAGTCGACATCACCCCGGACACCTGGCGCTGGGTGATGGTGGTGGGAGCGGCGCCCGTCGTCCTGGGTCTGTTCGTTCTGGTTGCGGTTCCGGAGTCTCCCCGCTGGCTGGCGCAAAGGCGGGCGCCCCGAACCGACACGGGAAAGCCATCGACAACCACCGCCGAGGTCTTCCGGCCGCCTCTGCGACGGTTGACCCTGATCGGGATCGCTTTGGGGACCGTTCCCCTGCTGGGGGGATGGGGCGCCTCCAACTGGATGATTCCCTGGGCCGGCGCGGCGACCGAGGACCCCAGTCTGCCGGCCTGGGTTCAGACTTCCCGATCGCTGACGGGGATGATCGGCAGCCTGTTGGGGGGTGTCATCGCCAGCCTGGTGGGCCGCCACCGCACCTATTTCCTGATGAGTCTGGGAGCTCTGTTTACCAGTCAGTACATGTTCTGGCTGCTCACTCCCACCGATGGCACCTTCCTGATCTGGGCCTCGGCCCTGGGATTTTTTTCCGGTGTCTATTTCGGGTGGTTGCCGCTGTTTCTGCCGGAGCTTTTTCCTACTGCCGCGCGTTCCACCGGCGCCGGCGTCAGCTTCAATTTCGGTCGCATCCTCTCGGCGGTAGCCGTGTTGTTGGCCGGATGGCTGATTGCATACCTGGACGGGGACTATGCCCGCATCGGAAGAGTCACCAGTCTCATCTACGCGGTCGGGATGGTCGTGATTTGCTTCGCGCCCCAAAGCTCCGACCACAGGCTGCGGGACTGAGCGGCAGGATGGGGGAGTGAACGGAATTTGTCCCCGGTGTGGGGCAATCGGAGGCATAGAGGGCGCTGACGGCCGGCGCCAACGGAGATACAGGCAAATGAAAACGATCACTCGTCGCAGGATCCTGTCCTACTCGCTGGGCGGATCGGCCGCCTTGGGGGTGATGGGCACTCTGGCAATCCGGTCCGGATCCGGCTCGCCCAACGAAAAGGTGAATGTAGCCGTGATCGGCATCAACGGCATGGGCCACTTTCACGTCAGGACCCTGGCCAACCGGACCGATGCCCATATTGTGGCCCTCTGCGACGTGGACCCGGCGGTTCTGCAGAAGGTCAGTGAGACGGTCAAGAATGCGACCGGCAAAAAGCCCAAGCTGGAAAGCGACTTCCGCAACGTCGTGGCCGATTCCTCGATAGACGCGATCGTCATCGCGACCCCCCACCACTGGCATGCTCCCATGGCCCTGAGGGCCATGAAGGCCGGCAAGGACGTCTATGTCGAAAAGGCCGCCAGCCACGTCTTTCGGGAGGGTCAGCTTCTGGTCGAGGCGGAACGCAAATACAATCGAATCTTTCAGCACGGAACCCAGATGCGCGCCAGTCCGCTGCTGGCCCGCGCCGGCGAGATCCTGGCCGCCGGGACCCTGGGCGAGATCAAGACGACCAAGGCCTGGAACGTGCAGCGGCAGATCGAGCGCCCGGTGGCGCCGGATGGGCCGGTTCCCGAGGGAGTCGACTACGACAGGTGGCTGGGTCCGGCCCCCCGCCGTCCCTTCAACCCCAATCGATTCCATCGCAACTGGAGACTCTTCCGCGACTACAGCAACGGAGACATCGGCGACGACGGGGCCCACGACCTGGACATTGCCCGCTGGGCGCTGGGCGCTGATACGCACCCCAACCGCATCACCGCCCACGGAAGCCGGATAGACCTGGCGGGAGCGCGGGAGTATCCCGACAACATGATGGTGGCCTACCAGTACGGGCAGGGGAAGGTGCTCCTCTACGAGGAACGCCTCTGGACGCCCTACGGGCTCCATGGGTACGACAGCGGCAACACCTTCTACGGGACCGAGGGCTACATGGTGCTCTCGCGGCGAGGATATTTTCAGGTCTACATGGGCAAGAAAGAGCACAAGGGAGAGGGCATGAAGGAAGGGAGCCTGGCCGAGACCGGTCGCCAGAACATGGCTCAGTTCCTCCAGTGCGTGCGCGACCGAAAGCGCCCCACCGCTCCCGCCCGGGAAGCCCACCTTTCCTGCGCCCTGATCCACCTGGGGGAGATCGCCTTCCGGCTCTCCCAGGTGCTGCATTTCGATCCGGAGAACGAGCGCTTCTCCAACAATGCCCGGGCCGACGCCATGCTGACCAAGGCCTACCGGGAACCCTGGGGCGTGGAAGGCCTGTAGCTCCGCCGATCCCCCTCTGCGAAGGAGAGATGAGATGAAAAGACGAGAATTCCTGACCACCATCGAACGCGCCGGCATGGGTGTGGCCGCCGGTGCTCTAATGACGGCGGGAGCCGGTCAGGCCCGGGCCGGCTCGGCGCCCGCCGGCCCCTCCGGATCTCCCGAAAAGACCGGCACCGGACACCGCTTCCGCTTGGCCATGTACATCCCGGAGCTGAGGCTGCCCTTCGACGAGGAGTTGGCCACGGCCAAGGAGGTCGGGGTGGACTACGTCTGGTTCAACCGCCTGCTCAACGAGACCGACATAGCCGAGATGAGCGACGCGGCCGCCGACCGCATGGCCCAGAGGGTGGAGCGGCAGGGCCTCGAGATCTTCCTGCTCAACGCGGGCAATCCCTTCAAGCAGGTTCACCTGACCGACCTGGATCTCAAGACCATGGGGGATCACCAGGGGTTCAAAAAGGACTTCAAGAACCTGGTCCGCTCCATGCAGATCGCCTCCCGCATCGGCGTGGGCGCCGTGGGCGCCTTCACCTTCGCCTGGCCGGGCGAGTACTCCAGCGGCAAGCCCACCTGGCCCATGCGCTGGCTCACCCGGGGCGGGGTCATCGCCGAGGTGGACATGGAGAAGCTGGTGAAGGCCTTCACCCTGGTGGCGGAGGAGGCCGAGCGCTACCAGGTGGACGTGGCCCTCTCCATGATGCCCTGGAACTACACCAACACCACCGGCAACTTCCGCAGCCTGGTGGAACGGGTGGGCTCCCGCCGCCTCACGGTGATGTGGGGTCCGGCCGACTGCTGGAACTGCGGCGAGTGGGACGTGGCCACCGCCGGCTTCAGCAACATCCGGCCCTGGCTCCACGGGCTCCATCTCAAGGACCTGCACGTGACCGACGGCCGCCGGCTCAAGTTCGAATACCGCCCCCTGGGCGACGGCGATGTGGACTACCTCACCATCCTGCGCGGCATGCGCGACCACGGCTGCGACGTCTTCCTCTCCCTGGCCACCCACTTCCGCCCCCCCAGCGGCTCCCGCGTAGAAGCCATGAAGATCAACTACCGCAATTTGAACGAGATGATTCGGAAGGTGGAGGGGGAGGTGTGAGGGGCGTTAACCGCATGGCGGCGGGAGGCAACGATATCAAGGAGAGATTGTCGTGAATCCACTCACCCGAAGGACCTTCTTGTCCCGGTCGGCCCGCGGGGCGGCGCTGGGAGCGCTGGGACCGGTGTTGGCGGCCCGTCGGGCCTGGTCCGCCAATAACCGCCTGGGGATGGCCGTCATCGGGCTGCGGGGGATCGGTTTCAGCCATCTGAAGCGCATCCTGGCGGGGCCCGATACGGACTGCCTGGCGGTCTGCGACGTGGACGCGGAATTTCGAGCGCGCGCCGCCGAAACCGTCAAGCAGGCTACAGGTCGCAAGCCCAAGGTGGTGGTCGACTTTCGCCATCTGCTGGATGACCCCGCCATCGATGCCATGGTGATTGCCACCCCTCACCACTGGCATGCTCCCATAGCGGTTCGGGCGCTGCGGGCGGGCAAGGATCTCTACGTGGAGAAGCCGGCCAGCCACGTGTTTCGGGAGGGAAGGGTGATCCTGGACACGGCCCGGAAGCACGGCCGCATCGTGCAGCAGGGCACCCAGATGCGCTCCAGCCCGGTGACGCTCAAGGCCGGGGAACTGTTGAAGGCGGGGGTGGTCGGGGAAGTCAAGATGTCCAAGGCCTGGAACCTGCAGCGCCACAGGCATCGAACCCCGGTTCCGGACGGCCCGGTCCCGCCCGGGGTGGACTACGACCTGTGGCTGGGTCCGGCTCCCAAGCGGCCCTTCAACGCCAATCGCTTTCACAACTATTGGCAGTGGCACCGGGACTACGGCAACGGCGACATCGGCAACGACGGCAGCCACGACCTGGACATGGCCCGTTTCGGGCTGAATCCCAAGGGCCTGCCCGTCAGGATTACCGCGCACGGCAGTCGCATCGACCTGAAAGGCCTGCGGGAATACCCCGACAACATGATGGTGGCCTTCCAGTATCCGGACGACAAGGTGCTGCTCTACGAAGACCGCGGCTGGACGCCCTACGGCGGCTACGGCTTCGACAGCGGCAACGCCTTCTACGGCACCGAGGGCTTCATGGTGTTTTCCCGGCGGGGCTATTTTCAGGTCTACCTGGGCAAGAAGGAGGAAAAGGGTCCGGGCATGCGCGGCGGCATCGGCAAGGAGGAGCACTTCGCCAATTTTCTGGACTGCGTGCGTTCCCGCAAGCAGCCCAACGCCTCGGCCGAGGTGGCCCATCTCTCCTGCGCCCTCAGCCATCTGGGTGACATCGCCTACCTGACCCAGCGAGTGCTTCACCTCGATCCGAAGACCGAAACCATACTCGATGACCCCGAAGCCAACGCGATGCTGACCAAGGAGTACCGGGAGCCCTGGTCGGTGTGAGGACGAGGTCGTCCGAGTCATAGGACAAGGCTCCACTCGCTGCAATGGCCTTCATGAAAGAGATCAACGCAACGGATGCCAAGAACCGCTTCAGCAAATTGCTGGACGCCGTGCAGCGCGCACCTTTGAGGGTGACCCGGAAAGGCCGTTCGGTCGGCGTGATGATGTCAGTGCAACACTATGAACGGCTTCGCGGGGTCGCCTGGGAGCGTCTGGCAAGCACCATGGACACCCTGGGTGCGGAAGCGTTCGGCAACGGTTTGACAGAGGCCGGACTCGATGCGCTACTGGCCGATGAGAGCTGAGCGCGTTGTTCTCGATACGAATCGCTATTGGCAAGAATCTGATTTCCCCAGATTCAGGCAGGTCTTGGGAAAGTGGCGCTGAGGTGTCGTCATGAAGATGCTGATCTATCCAGCGGTTGAATCGGAACGGCTCCGGAAGATCGTGGAGGCCGCCCGGCCCATGTCGGTGGTGAACGCCGGCGGGGAGGAAGCAGCCCTGCGGGAGATCGCCGATGCCGACGCCTTTTTCGGGAAGCTCACGCCCCCGCTGCTGGCGGCGGCGGGGCGGCTACGCTGGGTGCAGTCTCCCACCGCCAGCCTGGAGCACTACATGTTCCCGGCGCTGGTGGACCACCCCTGCCGGCTTACCAACATGCGCGGGATCTATGCCGACGTCATTGCCGACCACGTCTTCGGCTACATCCTCTGCTTCGCCCGCAATTTCCCCCTATACATTCGGCAGCAGCTCCGCTCCCACTGGGAAGCGGCGGGCGGGGAGGCCGAACGCTCGGGCTTTGTCCTGGGACCCTCGAGCGTCAGCGGCATGGACCGCGCCCACCGCCATCTTCCGGATTCAACCCTGGGGATCGTGGGCCTGGGTAGCATCGGCTCCGAAATCGCCCGGCGAGGCCTGGCCTTCGGGATGCGGGTGCTTGCCGTGGACCCGCAGCAACAGCAGGCCCCGGACGGTGTGGAGGCCCTGTGGAGGCCGGACCGCCTGCCCGACCTGCTCTCCGCCAGCGATTTCGTGGCGGTTGCGGCCCCGCACACGCCGGAGACCGAGAAGCTGTTCCGCCGGCCGCTTTTTCAGCAGATGAAGCCCGAGGCGTACTTCATCAACATCGGCCGTGGGATGATCGTGGACCTGGCTGGCCTGACCGAGGCGCTGCAGGCGGGCGAGATTGCGGGCGCCGGACTGGACGTCTTCGAGACCGAGCCCCTCCCCCCGGACCATCCGCTCTGGAAGATGGACAACGTGATCATCACCCCGCACGTGGCCGCGGCTACCCCCAGAATCGCCGAACGCCACCTGGGAGTTCTGCTGGACAACGTGCGCCGTTTCGCCGAGGGCAGGCCCCTGCGCAACCTGGTGGACAAGGCCAAGTGGTATTAGGGAGCCCAGAGCAGGGATCTATTGAGAAACCGTGAGTGGTTGGAGTTTTTTTGGAGAAGCGCTGCGGTCCGAGACCCAGCTCTAAATTCGCCGCGTACGCGGTTACGGCAGCCCGCGACCAGAAGACCCCGGGCTTCCACCTCCGTCAACCAGAGGACGCTGCATTCGCTGCCAAACGTAACTTCTGCCGGGCGCCTCCTGGCTCACCCCGCAGGCGACCCTGAGCCGCAGCTACGCTGCTCCATAGGGATGGCCGGAAGGGGATGTTTTCTTGGGGCAACCACGTCAACCGCAGCCTCGCAGTTCTTCCCTAACCCACGACACTGCAGGGGGACAGGACTATTTGAATTATTGGACTACCGGGCACCAGTCCGGGGTTCCAATAAAGCCGCGAAGGCGGCGTCCGCAGTTAGCCGTGGGCGTAAGCCCATGGACATAGGTAGCTAAACTCCCGAGCCGCGAAGGCGGCGGCAGCAATTTCCCTAGTGTCTGACTTATCTTATGCCGAACGAAAAACCAAACATTCGAAGTCCGGCTCGCCGTGCACGGCTGTTTCGAATCGGCCACGACCAAGCTGTTCGAATTCCGCGAGAGTTCGAATTGAACGCAGATGAAGTCTTGATAAGTAGGGAAGGGGACCGTCTGGTTGTCGTGCCCGTCCAAAAACGTCCCTCACTTGCCGACGTCTTGTCCCGATTGAAGCCCATGGACGAGGACTTCCCGAATACCGCAGACCCGCCTACCAAGCCCCAAGACCTGCTCTGACGAGCCCCAACTACTATTTGTGTTGAAGACGCATATCGTCTGCAATCCTACTTCAGTCCTCTGGATTCAATTGCGCTTTGCCCACCTTCACTCCAGACTACCTCTGTTCGTCTTGGCGGTGGTGCAACCAACGCGAGGAAAGTCTCTCAGTCAAGCCGATACCATCTCGATACATTAGCCATCGAACCAGCAACAACCAAACACCCTCCATCATCGTCATCCGAATTCCAGTGCACAACCTACGACTGCGTCCCTCACCTTCCAACTGCCCGAATCCCATGGGTTATCGAACGCTCGCCCGTTCCAATCGAAAGAATCATTCCTCCCGCGAAACCAAGCCAATCCAGCTTCCCCGAGAAGAATTCGTCCTTCTCCGTTGTTACAAGCGAGGGTCTGAGTCTCCACTCCTTGCCACGCAGGCGTTCGATGTGTCCGCCGCCTGCGAGCATCTCGTACAGATAGAGGGCACACTCGATGACCACGATATGCGTATATTTCATCCCGAACACCGTCACGTTGTCTAGTATGTGCCGTTCTGGATACCGGAATGGCCCTCTCACCTGCTTGCCTTCCGCCTGAAGCAGCCTGGAGACATTGATCGAATGAGCGCCCTCGTACGTCGCCACTGTCCTGATTACGTCCTTGAGCGTGATCCCCCGCTGGTCAAACATCACCAGCTGCTGTCCGAGCCACCCGTTACAATCAAGCTTCTCCTCGCCCTCTAACTCGAATAGTTCGCCTGGGGCCATGGTCCAAGGCTGATCGACGGTCGGCGGCGCAGTCCAACTTATGGCACCAGGCAGTGGCCACTCGATGGCAATGCTCAATGTATGAGGCGGAATAGGCAATGAGACCGTGGCCTCCGGGCGTCCGGTGGCCTCGTCCAGCTTTTGCATCGCCACCACTCCTCCTTGCGTCGACATGCCCACATTTAGTGTCCGCCGTTCGGCGGGTATTCGGCGTAGCCTGCCAAATTCCAGACCGAATGTGCGAGCGACACTGTCGTCCAGTAATCGGGTCGCCGAGTCGTTCCTGTCGCCGATCGCCATCTTTCTCAGAAACACGGAACACGCCCGGGCAAGTGGTGCACACCACTGCCACCGATCCATCGGCGCGGTTCGCCCAGCCAGAAAGAACGCGCCCTCACAAGCCAATTCGAGATCCAGTACGGTCTCCTTAATCCGCTCACTTTTGTCTCTGAATCTACCGGCAACCTGTGTTCCTTTAGTACTCACAAATTGGACAAGGCTGTCGGTCCTTCCCGGAGATGGAGGAGTACCTATCATGGATTCGTCGTCGCGATCATCGCGTCCTGTCGTGTCTTCACTACTCAATACGCCCTCCTCTTATGTCGCTTCTCATGTAGTTTCTCAAATCATTGCCCAAGGAAATCGTGGCGTGGGGGAAGCTGTTCCTGAGTAGAAGCCACTCCTAATTCGCTTTTCGACCGTGTGTCTACCCACGCACTACAGAAGAGTGTGACCTCACTCAGAGTTGCTGAGCAGGCATATGCCTGCGAGGGACAATGGTGGTGGACGAGCATACTCTTGGACAGGCTTGTCGTAGTGATTGTCCGCTACTTCAAAAACAGATGCACTGAGTGTTTTTTTGCAAAATAAATCCCGCTGTAGACTGAGTTTCATCAATTGTTCCCTCGCCCCACGATTTTTAAAACCAATTCAAATTTTTTCTGACAGATATCACACGCAGTTTCTAGTAGAGATTGCTCAGCATTCTGATGTTTGCAGCAAACCATTCAGACAAGTATTTCTGTAAGTAGATACAAATCACAACATCTGCAGAATCTCGTTAAAATAATATATTATACTATATTATATGATTTTATATGGTGTCAAGACTTTTTGTCTACTCGTTTAGACAAAAGGGATGGGTTGTTTCAGGATGGGGTTTGGAGGATGGAGGATACTGGTACCTATGAGGCTATACGTCGTGCAGGTGCTGCGGTTGAAACTGCGGTTGAAACTGGCAAGCTAAGAAAAACGGGGAGGCGCTACGGTCTTGTGGTGTATTCCAGCTAGATAGCTTGGATGTGGGATTGTCCTTTCCGGCATGGTTTTCGGAACATCTACCCCGGCCCTCGCTTCGCACTCTCCTCGCGAATGCAGTGCCTCAAAGGAGGGAATAGTCTGCGCCGTTTTCTGCTTCGAGCGGCTCCCTCCTCATTCCATCCAAGGCTCAAGGAACATGGCGCTGCGGCGGGTGGCTTCGGCTACCGACATGATGCCGGCGAAGGCCTGGTGCACGGTGACGAAGCCCCGGTATTGGACGTCGGCCAGACCCTGGAATACTTCGTCGAAATCGATCCCTCCCGATTCCCACAGGCCGATGTGGTCCAGGCGGACCGGGCCCCGGTTCCAGGTTTGGACCACCCCTTCTCCCTGGGGGTTGAGGCGGTGGTTCTGGACGTAGACGTTGAACAGGTGTGGTCCCAGCCTCTTGAGGGTCTCGCGGCCGTAGTCTTCTCCCGCGATCATCCAGTTGGCGGGTTCGTAGATGATCCCGAAGTTGGGCCGGTCGACCTTCTCCAGCACCTGGAGGGAGCCCTCCACGGTCTCGAAGAGGCTGGAGCAGTGGGACTGGTGGGCCAGGCGGATGCCCCGCTCGGCGGCGCTGTCGGAGGCCCTCTGGGCCCAGGGGATGTCCTCCTCCTTCTTCATGCAGATCCGGATCAGGTCGGCCCCGAAGGTTTCCGCCAGGTCCAGGTAGGGCGCGATGTTGCGCAGTCCTGACGGACCCAGCTCGTCGTTGCGGGGCACGGCGAAGTCTCCGGTGACCATGGAGACCTGCAGGCCCGCCTCCCCGATTTGGCGGCTCATGCGGTCCACCTGTTCGGGCGGCGAATGGATGCCCGCCTGGGAGGCCCGCATGCAGAGGGCCCGATACCCATGGTTCCGGGCCAGGTGGATGAGTTCGGCCAGGTTCAGCGAGGCCTCTTCCTTGTTGGAAAAGCTCTCCGCGACCCGGGCCGACAGCGATAGTTTCATGCGAGCCTCCTTGCCCTCCGCCGGTGCGGATGGCGTCTTGCCGCCGCCTCCCTTGGAGGCGCACCCCCAGCCTGCGCCCAGCAGCATGAGCGGGAACGAAGTCCGAAGGAAGTCCCGGCGGCCGGGCAGTTTGCCATGCATCGTTAACTCCTGAAGACCTGACTGCCTCTTGTCTGAAACAAAAGCCTCGACTCAACCAGTCGGAACTTGCGGAAGCAGTTGAAAGCCAAGGGATTTAGCAGCATCTTTGAGGCCCGCGAGGCGGCGTTGCCGGAAGCGGTCTTCGTAGAGGTCCTGCCCGATGTCGACATAGTCCTGGCCGTAGCGCAGCATTCGGTAAACGAGAACGGCCAGCCTGCGGGCCATGCAGAAGACGGCGACACTCCATCCCTTGTGGCGGGCCTTGCGACGGAAGGCGGCGCCGAGAGCGGTCTTGGAGTGCTTGAGGGAGACGGCCGCCATGCGCAGGACGCCAGCGACCCGGGTGGACCCGGTGCCGTTGGGCTTCTTGTAGTGGAGCGGCTTGCCTGCGGAAACGGCCGTTTTCGGAGCCAGGCGCAGCCAGGAGACGAAGTGCTTCTCCGAGGGGAAGGCCGTCAGGTCAAAGCCGGCCTCGGTCAGCAGGGTCAGGGCGGCTTCGGTGCCGATGCCGTCGATGCGCGTCAGGTCGACCCCGGCAAAGCGCCACAGTTCGGTGCGCACGTTTTGGCCGCCCCGGCGGCGAATCGCCTTCTCCTTGATCGCATTGGGATGCTTGGGCGCGGATTGGTCGCGGCGCTCCACCGGTTGCAAGGCGCGTATCTCCTCCAGGATGCGCGCCTCATAGGCCGCGATCTCGCGCTGAGTCATGTCATATAACTTGAGCGCCGACTCGAGGTTGAACAGATGCTCCTCCCGCCAGTTGCCCGCCAGGTGCTCGGCAAACTCCTCGCTGGACTTCTTGCACCGCCCATGACGCAGGGCCGCCAGACGGCGAGGGTCCCGCTCTCCGTCCACAATCGCCCGCACGATCGCCATTCCCGTCTGACCGGTCAGATCGGTGACCGCACGATGGATCTGGATGTTCATCTGATCCAGCGCCTTCTGCATCCACTGGACAAAACGGGTGCTTTCCCTCACCAGATTGCTCATCTGCCGGTGCAGACCCCGGATGGCGACGATGATCTCGTGCGGACGGAACGATCCCCGCAGCAAGCCACAACTGTGCAGCAACTGAATCCACTGGCAGTCCCGCATGTCGGTCTTGCGGCCCGGAACGTAGCGCAGTTGCCGGGCGTTGACCAGCAGGACCTCGATGCCGCAGGACTCCAGCAGTTCGTAAAGGGGAATCCAATACACGTTGGTGCTCTCCATCGCCACCGACTCCACCCCTTGCTCCAGCAACCACTCGACCAGTTGCTGCAACTGCGGCATGGTGGTGCCGAAGGTGCGCACGTTCGGCGTCCCAGCGGTCACCTCTGGAGCGCACACCCAGTGCTCCCGACTCCCCAGGTCGATCCCCGCCACCTGGGGGTGTATCCGCGACAACGCCGTGGAACTGCTGCGCTTCCTCTTGCGGCTTTTCTTCGCCTTCGTGTTGACTTTTCTGCTCTTGTCCATGAGATTGGCCTCCTCGGGGGCGATGGCTCCGGCCCGAGTTGGCGTGGTCGTTCGGATTCTTGTCTTGAGGAGAGCTTCCAGAGAAGCCTCACTAATGAATGATGGCCTGCTCGGACCCAGACTTGCCTTGGGGCACTGGGCACCAATGTTCGCACGGGGTGTAGCTGCCGGAGCCTCGCCAGGAGCCTATTCTGTCACAATGATCCGTTGTTTCACCCTCGGATGATCTGCCCGGCAGGGCAGGGGTGGTGCTTGCCTGAAACAAAAGAAAAAAGAGTGATCCACCAAGACACACGAAGGACCACGAAGGCACACGAAGCGGGACGGCACTGCCGCATCGGCAGGGGCAGTGCCTCCTCGCGGAGCAAGAAGGATGGGAGGAGGCGCCCCTCCGGGAGCGCGGGCGTCCCGCCCGCATGCACTCCCGCTCGGTGCCGCTCAGTTTCCCTGCGATGCGGCACCCCGTCACCCTGCCGGTGGAAACGGCATGGGCTCGGCCGAAGCAGTGTCCCGGCGCCGTTGCCGGTCTACCCGGGCGTAGGAGATGGCCATGGCTGCGCCAGGACCTGTATCGCGGTAGGAATCCGCATTGCTGGGGACCCCCCGCACAGATCCGGACGTGCGCAGCTAGCGCATCCGGCTCCTCCCTCAGGTGTTGACGAGCATTCGTCGGTCCGGCCATGGATGCCGGATTCCCAGTCTCGGCCAGTAGGTCGCCGCCAGTCGGTTCATCGCCTCCCAGCTATATCCGCCCTTCTGGGATCGTCGATTGATTGCTCGCATCCACAATCTCAGGACGTGGCTCGCAAAGCGTCTCAGATAGCGCAGGCTGGTCGGGACAGCAAAGTAGTTCAGCCATCCGTTCAACACTCGCCCCAGCCATTTGCCGGTCTTCCCGATGCCTTCATGCATCCGCCTGCTCAGCTCCTCCTTCACTCGCTTCAGGGTGCGCCTCATCCGTTTCGCTATCGGTTTGCGCCCCAGCCCGTAGCGTCCCTTCCGGTCCTTCCTGCAATAGTGCGTGAAGCCCAGGAAGTCGAACGTTTCCGGTCTCCCCTCCCCCCTCCTTCGTCGGTTCTCTGCCGCATACCGTCCGAACTCGATGAGTCGGGTCTTCTCCGGGTGCATCTCCAACTCGAACCGTCCGATTCGCTCCTTCAGGTCGTTGAGGAATCGCTCCGCATCCCGCCGGTACTGAAATCCCACCACGAAGTCGTCGGCGTACCGCACCATCAGGGTCTCGCCTTCGGCCTCGCGGGTCCGCCATTGCCTCTGGAACCAGAGGTCCAAACCGTAATGCAGGTAGACGTTCGCCAGGATCGGCGATATCACCGCCCCTTGCGGCGTCCCCTTCAGGTCGTCCCTCCACTCTCCATCCTCCATGACGCCGGCGTTCAACCACTTGGCAATCAACCGTATCACCCGCTCATCCCCGATGCGGTGCCTCAGAAACCGCAGCATCCAGTCCCGCGACACGTTGTCGAAGAATCCGCGTATGTCCGCGTCGATGATCCACCTGATCTTCCGCCGCCCGATCCCGACCGCCAGGGCGTCCAGCGCATCGTGCCCCCCTCGGCCAGGTCGAAACCCGTAACTGAACCCCAGGAACTCCGCCTCATATATCGGCGTCAGCAGGTTGTCCGCCACGGCCTTCTGGACGATCTTGTCCTCCAGCGCCGCCACGCCAAGCGGTCGTGTCCCGCCATCCGCCTTGGGTATCTTCACCCGCCGCGATGGCGTCGCCCGGTACGCTCCCCGCTGTACCCGGTCATGCAGGTCGACCAATCGATCTTCCAACCCAACCGCGTACTCTTTCCACGTCATGCCGTCCACGCCGGGGGCCGCCCACCTCTTCAACTCCCCGTAGGCTTTCCTCAACGCCTCCACCGTGATGTGGTGCAGCAGCGCCGTCAACCGACTCTTCGGTTCCCGTTCGATGAACTCCCGTATCCGGTCCGCCGCCTGGGACACGCTCCCCCGTCTCTGCGTCCGGCGCGTGCTTTGGCTTTCCGGCTTCCCTTCGGGTAAGGCCCTTCGCTCCACCGACTCCGCCGGGAATCTCTCCCCTTTGTTCGCCGGCTTCTCCACTACTATGGCCTCATCTGACTTCTTCATGCCGTGCATCTCCGGTCTCGGATCTCTCCTTCCCTTTGCGGTCCCGCCACGACTGACGGAACAGCATGAAGACCTCCCAGGTCCCGGTGAAGCGCTTACGTGCGTGCCTGGGTTCTAAGACACCGCGGGGCTCCTCTCCCCCTCACCTTGGCGGTGGAGCGGATCTTGCCTTCGGCTGCCCGCATGGCCTCGGCACCCCGGATGAGCGTGTTTTCGGTGCTCAATAGCCCTGCCCACACGCACCCCTGTCAACGCTTGACCCACACCCTCGCGGTTGTAGGCCCATGACTCGGGGCGGAAGTGGTGGTTAACCTTTCCTTCCCGCCGGACTTTCACCGGCTACGCTTCACCAGTTAGCCTGGCGCTCGCGGGCGGGACGCCCGCGCTCCCGGGGGGGCCTCAACCCATGACGTCGTCGCGGCAAAGGAGGTCCATCGGTCTTTGTGTCTGTTCGTGGTTCGTCTTCAACAACCATCGGCAGTTTCATCCTCCAAGGATCTTGTCTGAACCTCCGCAACGGGGTTGTATCCATAGGCGGCGGCAGAGTAATATTCGCGCCAGCGACGCCGGGCGTCAAGCCCGACCTGAAGGACGCCCATGCCACTCATGACGGGATCCCGCTATTTCGCAGAGGCCATGCAGGCCTATGAAGTCACCCACGTCTTTCTGGTCCCCACCATCGTGACACCGGCCCTGGCCGAGATGGCAGGCCGCAATATCGTGCGGGTGACGGCCCACAGCGAGAAGGCGGCCGTCTACATGGCCGACGGCTACGCTCGAATCTCGGGCAGGCCCGGGGTGGCCATGGCCCAGACCATCGGCGCGGCCAACCTGGCGGCAGGACTGCGGGACCCCTACCTGGCCTGTGCCCCCGTCATTGCCGTCAGCGGTGGAAAGCTTCCCGAGAGCAAGCACCGCGGCGTCTACCAGGAGGTGGATGACTTTCCCCTGTTCGAGCCCCTGAGCAAGTTCAACGCCCAGGTGGACCTGCCCCAGCGCCTGCCCGACCTGCTCCGCCAGGCCTTCCGCGAAGCCACCACCGGATGTCCGGCTCCGGTCCACCTGGAGATCGGGGGCAACATCGGGCAAGCCATCGAGGGAGAGGCCGACCTGGACCTGGTCTTCGAGCCCCAATTCGCTCGCTATCCCGCCATCCGACCTCGGCCGGAGCCCGACAGCCTGCAGCGGGCGGCCGACCTGTTGAGCGGAAGCCGCCGGCCGGTCATCGTTGCCGGCGGCGGTGTCACTCTTTCGGGAGCCCAGGCCGAAGTGAGGCAGTTGGCGGAAAGGCTCTCCATCCCGGTGGCGACTTCTCTGAACGCCAAGGGAACCCTTCCGGAAAACCACTCCCTGTCCATCGGGGTAGTGGGCTCCTATTCCCGCCCCTGCGCCAACCGGCTGGTGGCCGAGGCCGACCTGGTCTTCTTCATCGGCAGCCGCACCGGGGGGCAGGTCACCAACAGTTGGCGCATCCCGCCCAAGGGGACTCCCGTCCTGCAACTGGATATCGAGCCCGGGGAACTGGGGCGCAACTATCCCAACCGCTGCAGCTTGTGGGGCGATGCCAAGGTGGGGTTGCAGGAGTTGAATGCCGCCCTGGCCTCCCGCCCCCCCGAATCGGGCTGGCTCTCGCGGGTGGAGCAGGTGGTCGCCGAATGGCGTTCGGAAGTAGCCCCCCTGCGTTCTTCGCCGGCAGTGCCCATGCGCCCGGAGCGCCTCTGCCGGGAAATCCAGTCGGCCTTGCCCGAGGACGCCATCCTGGTCTCGGATACCGGCCACTCGGGGATCTGGTCGGGGACCCACATCGAGCTGCACCACCCCGGCCAGAGCTACATCCGGGCTGCCGGGTCGCTGGGCTGGGGCCTGCCGGCGGCCATCGGGGCCAAGTGCGCCGCGCCCGGGCGGCCGGTGGTTTGTTTCACCGGCGACGGCGGCTTCTACTACCACCTGTCGGAGCTGGAGACGGCCCTCCGCTACGGCATCCATCCGGTGATCGTGGTGAACGACAACCGCTCCCTCAATCAGGAGACCGAGATCTACGCCAGCGCCTACGGCGGGGTGCAGCGGGAGGGGTTGGAGATGTGGCAGTTCCGGGACCTGGACATCGCCGCCATGGCCGAGTCGCTGGGCTGCCGGGGCATCCGGGTGGAGCAGCCCGAAGGGGTCGTCCCCGCCCTGGAGGAGGCCCTGCGGGCCGACCGCCCGGTGGTGCTGGATGCGGTCACCGACATGGCGGCCCTGGCTCCCGATCCCTGGGGGTGAGGAGAACCGACCTATGTCCACCATCAGAAATATCGCGGTGCTGGGGCTGGGAACCATGGGTCATGGCATCGCCCAGGCCTTTGCGGTGGGAGGCTGCCGGGTCAGGGGCTACGACCAGTCGCCGGAGGTGCGGGGGTCGGTGGCCGGCCGTATCGAGCACAACTTGAGGACGGCTGCCCAAGCCGGCTTCGGCGAGGAGGATGCCATTGAACCCGCGCTGGCTCGATTCAGGGTCTGTGAGACCGAGGCCGAAGCGGTTCAGGGGGCGGAGTTCGTAGTGGAGGCGGTTGCCGAGGACCTGGAGGTCAAGCGGCAGCTTTTCAGCCGGATCGAATCCCGGGTTTCGGCCGAGACCATCCTGGCCAGCAACACTTCCAGTTTCCCCATCTCGGATATTGCCGCTGATCTGAGCCGTCCCCGGCGGGCCCTGATCACCCACTGGTTCAATCCTCCCCACATCGTGCCCCTGGTGGAGGTGGTTCCGGGGGAGAAGACCGGGACCGAGGCCGTCGAAGCGACCCTGGCGCTGCTGCGACAGGTTGGGAAATCCCCGGTGCAACTGAAGAAGGAAGTTCCGGGCTTTCTGGTCAACCGCATCCAGATTGCCATGCTGCGGGAGATCCTGGACCTGCTGGACCGGGGGGTGGCCGATCCCGAGGAGATCGATCGGGCGGTGAAGAGCACCATCGGTTTTCGCCTGGCCGCCATCGGCCCGCTGGAGGTCATCGACTTCGCGGGCCTGGATGTCACCGCCAGCGTGTTCGAGAACCTGGTGGTGGACGTCCGTTCCGACCGCCAGCTTCCGGCGGCGCTGGAACAGGCGGTCCGGTCGGGCCGTTTCGGTGTCAAGAGCGGGGCAGGGATCTACCGCTACACCCCGGAGGTGGTGGAAGCAAAGGTGTCGGAGCGAGACCGCCGTTTTCTGGCCCTGCTGCGACTGTTCCACCGGGAATCGGAGCCCTCCGACGCAAGCCGCGGGCAGGGGATCGACAAGCAACCAACGAGCCAACCATGAAGATTCAAGAGGGAACACGGGTGCTGGTGACGGCCGGAGCCTCCGGGATCGGCCGCAGGATTGCGGCCGCCTTCCTGGGGCAGGGGGCCGGGGTGCATGTCTGCGACGTTGCCGCGGACCGGGGCGCGGATCTGCTCCGGGAGCTGCCGGGAGTGGGATTCACCCGGGCCGACGTGGCCGTCCCCGCCGAGGTGGATCGGGTCTTCGCCGACCTGGCGGCTCGTCTGGGCGGGCTGGACGTGCTGATCAACAACGCCGGCATCGCCGGCCCCACCGCTCCGGTGGAGGAGGTGAGCCCCGAGGACTGGCGCCGCACCCTGGACGTCAACATCACCGGCCAGTTCCTCTGCGCCCGGTTGGCGGTGCCCCTGCTGAAGGAGGCTGGAGGCGGCTCCATCATCAACCTTTCTTCGGTGGCCGGCCGGCTGGGATATCCCATGCGAACCCCCTACGCCGCCTCCAAGTGGGCCGTGGTGGGCTTCACCCAGAGCCTGGCCATGGAGGTGGGGCCTCACGGGATCCGGGTGAACGCCCTGCTGCCGGGAATGGTGGAGGGGGACCGCATCCGCTCGGTCATCGCCGCCAAGGCAGCGGCTATGCAAAAGACCTATGCGGAACTGGAGGCGGAGCACTTTAGCCAGGTCTCTCTTCGCAGAATGGTGAACCCCGACGAGATCGCCAACATGGCCCTCTTTCTCTGTTCGGAGGCGGGTGCCGCAGTCACCGGCCAGGCCCTCAGCGTCTGCGGAAACGTGGAGCGAATGCTCTGATCACGCTCAATCCATTTCCTGAAAGGTTCCGTTTCCTTGACCACCACCCGAACCCCTGACTCCGATTGGCTGCACTGGGTCCTATTCGGACTGCTGCTGGCACTGTGCCTGGTGGTGGGGGTGGCGCTCTTCTGGGAGGAGCCTCCCGACAGCCAGGGGTATGGGCACGGGGAACTGCGCACCATGCGGCAAGGGGGGACCGGCGAGCGCCATGCCCAGGTCCTGTGGCTGGGCGCCGCCTTCGGGGTCCTTCAGCTGCTGCTGTTCGTGGCTTGCCTGGGCTTTGGCCTGCGGGGCGCCAGGGGCTCTTCCCGGGCCAAGAAAAGAGCTCTCCTGCTGGGCGGCGTTCTCTATCTGGCCATATTCATGGCCCTGGTCCTCACCTACCAGGACTACGTGAAGGATCCCACCCGGCTGCTGGTGTCGCTGCCGCCGCCCACGGCCGTCATGCTGTGGGTTCTGTGGCCCTTCCCCCTCTATTTTGTGCTGGTCTACAGCCTGAAGTTCGAGGACTGGGTGTTCCGCAAGGAGGACAGCCGCCGCTTCAGGGAGCTGGTCGATGCCGCGCCGGCGGGCAGCAACACCCCGACCGGCCCCGAATCGCCCGAGGAGAAAGGCTGATGGACACCGACCGGGGCGTCACCATCCTGTTCTCGGTGGTGTTCTACATGGGGATCTGCATCGTGGTGGGGCTGTGGGCCCTTCGGCGGACCCGCTCCAGCGCGGACTTCTTCATGGCCGGCCGCAACCTGGGGGTCATCGTCACCGGTTTCGCCGTCTTTTCCAGCATCATGAGCGGCTTCGGCTTCGTGGGCGGGCCGGGTCTGGTCTACCACATGGGAATGAGCTCCCTGTGGATGGTGATCAGCGCCCCCATGGGCACCTGCATCTCCTTCTACCTGTTGGGGAAGCGCATCCGCCTGCTGGCCGAGTTGAAAGAGTCGGTGTCGCTGCCCGACGTGGTGGCCGCCCGCTACCAGAGCCGACTGACCCGCCTGCTGACCTCCCTCGCCATCCTGTTGGGCGTGATGGGCTACCTGGGGACCCAGATTCTGGCCATGGCCACCGTCCTGCAGGATATCATCGCCAATACTCCCATCGGCCGCTTGAGCCTGGAAGCCTGCGTGACCGTGTCGTTCGCCGTCCTGGTGTTCTACTGCGTCACCGGCGGCATCATCGCCTCGGTCTATACCGACGTGATTCAAGGCTTCATCATGGTGATCGCGGCCCTGCTGGTGCTGGTGGCGGCCACCACCGCCGTACCGGACGGCTTCGCCGGCATGTCGCTGACCATCGGCGCCGACGACCCCGAAGCCATCAGTCCCTGGGGATCGGTGGGCATGCTGGGGTGCCTCTCCTGGTATTTCCTCTTCACCCTGGGGGGCTCGGGACAGCCCCACGTGATCACCAAGCTGATGATGAGCAAGCGGGTGGGGGACGTGCGCCGCACCCTGCCCATCTCGGTGGTGGGGTACTCGCTGACCGCGCTCCTCTGGCTGGGCATCGGCCTGGCCATGAGAACCCTGGTGCTTTCGGGCAGCCATCCCGAACTGCCCGGGATCGATGCCGCGGCGCCCCAATTCCTGCAGGCCTATACTCATCCGCTGCTGGCCGGGCTGGTCTTCGCGGCCCTGTTCGCCGCCATCATGTCCACCGCCGACGGCTTCCTGAACATCGGCTCGGCCGCCATCGTCCACGACATTCCCCAATCCCTGCGGGGGCGGTCGCTGAAGAACGAGCTGCTCTGGGCCCGCACGGCCACGGTGGCCATTGCGCTGGTGGCATCCCTGATTGCCGTCTACTCCGGCGACCTGGTGGCCATCCTGGGGGCCTTTGGCTGGGGCACCTTTGCGGCGGCCCTGGTCCCGGTGGTGACCATCGGCTTCAACTGGAAGCGGGCCACCGCCCCGGCCGCCAATACGGCCATGATCTCCAGCCTGCTCATCAATCTGGGGGTCAAGCTGCTGAAGGTCCGGATTCCCTTCCGCATCGACGCCGGCGCCATCGCCCTGCTGGTCTCCCTCACCCTGTTCTTCGGGATCTCCCTCCTCTCCAAGCCCCGCAAGCTCGACCCGGACGTGGACCGGGTCATGGACCTGTGACGTAATTCAGCCTCAAATTGTCGGCGGGTTAAAACAGCTTGAGAACTGACCACTAACCACTGGCCACTGATCACTGCCTTTTTTCTTCACCCGATGATCTCGTGGAGCACGCGGCCGCCGATGTCGGTGAGGCGGCGGAAGCGGCCGCCCTGGAGGTAGGTCAGGCGCATGTCGTCCAGGCCCAGCAGGTTGAGGATGGTGGCGTGCACGTCGCGCAGGGGGATCTGTTCCTCCAGGGCCTTGACGCCGAACTCGTCGGTGGCTCCGGCGGTGGCGCCGCCCTTGACGTCTCCGCCGGCCAGCCACATGACCAGGGCGAACTGGTTGTGGTCGCGGCCGGGAGTCTTGGACTCGAGGTCGTTGAGGAAGGGAGTGCGGCCCATTTCCGAGGCCCACACCACCAGCGTCTCCTCCAGCAGTCCCCGCTGCTTGAGGTCTTGCAGCAGTCCCGCCACCGGCAGGTCGACCTCGGCGGCGTGGTTCCGCATGCGTCCCTCCACGTTGGTGTGGTCGTCCCAACTGTGCTTGTTGATCTCGACGCCGTGAACCAGCAGGGTATAGCGCACCCCCCGTTCCACCATCCGCCTGGCCAGCAGGCACTGGCGGCCGAACCCCTCGGTGACGGGATTGTCCAGTCCGTAGAGACGGCGGGTGTGGGCCGACTCTCCCGACAGGTCCACCGCCTCCGGAGCCGAGGCCTGCATGCGGTAGGCCAGCTCGTAGGCGCTGATCCTGGCCTCCAGCTCGGAAGCCCCGGGCCGCTGGTCCAGGTGCCGGGAGTTGAGGAAGTGGAGCAGGTCGAACTCCCGCCGCTGCTGGGCGCGGTCCACCCCGCCGGGAAGGTCCAGGTGCAGAATGGGGGCGCCGCTGGAGCGCAGCACGGTTCCCTGGTAGGCCGCGGGCAGATAGCCGCTCCCCCAGACGGCGGCGCCGTTCACCGGGGCGCCCCGGGGGTCTTGAATCACCATGTAGCCGGGCAGGTTCCGGTTGGGGCTGCCCAGTCCATAGGTGACCCAGGAACCCACCGAGGCGCTGCCCTGAAACTGGGACCCGGTGGTGACGTGCATGGTGGCGGGGCCGTGGTTGTTGTTCTCGACCTCGATCCCATAGACGAAAGCCAGGTCGTCGGCGCATTGGCCGATGCGGGGAAAGAGGCTGGAGATGGCGCGGCCCGACTGTCCGTAGCGCTTGAAGTCAAAGGCGCTGGGAATGACCCGGTGGGGCTTGTTGAGGTAGCCCTGGATCTCTCCCGAAAGACCGCTCAAGGGGGGCAGCTCCTGCCCGGCCAGTTTCTGCAGGGCCGGCTTGTAGTCGAAGCTGTCCACGTGGCTGACCCCTCCCGCCATGAACATGAAGATGCAGTGCTTGGCCTTGCGCCCTGAGTGGGGCAGGGGAGGTCCCGCCGCAGCCGGAGTTCCCGCCGGCAGCTCGTCCGCCAGCATGCCGGCCAGGGCCAGGGCTCCGATCCCGTTGCAGGAACGGCAGAGAAAGTCCCGCCGGGACAGAGCCTGCGGCGGCAGCCCGGCGATGCGGTTCCGGTGTTCCTTGTTCATGGTCCAGCTCCTCTAATCAATATACACGAACTCGTTGCTGTTCAGCAGCACCCGGCAGAGGGCCGTCAACCCGTCGCCGGAGGGGCTCTCCTGCAACAGTCGCCTCGACCGCGCCGTCTCATCGGACCGGGGGTCCCGGCTCAGGGCAATTCGAAAGGCCCGACGAATCCGCGAGGCAGCGCCGGCGCCGCCCTCGCGCTCGACCCTCTCGGCGAAGTGGCGCGCCTCCTGGTTCACGAACTCCCCGTCGTACATGGTCAGGGCCTGCAGCACCGAGACCGAGGTCTCCCGGCGGGCGCAGGAGGCGTTGGGAACCGGGGCGTCGAAGGTTTCCATCAGCGGCATGCTCAGGGACCGCCGCTGAAAGATGTAGACGCTACGCTTGCGGCCCCGGGGGCCGGGCATGGTCTCCCAGGTGTTGGTGCCCTGGACCTTCTGGGCTTCGTCGAGCCCCCGGGGCAGGGGAGGAAAGACGGGAGGCCCGCCCCGGTCGCCGTTGAGCCTGCCGCTGGCCGTCAGGATGCTGTCCCGGACGGCTTCTCCCTCCAGCCGGCGCCGCTGGAAGCGCCACAGGAATCGATTTTGCGGGTCGATGCGGGTGGCCTCGGGATCGGAGTGACGCGAAGACCGGCGGTAGGCGCCGGAAGTCACCATGAGTCGATGCATGGACTTGAGACTCCAGTTTCGCTCCACCAGATCGCGCGCCAGCCAGTCCAGCAGGCGGGGATGGGTCGGGGCCGCCCCGTTCTTGCCGAAATCGCTGGGCGTGTCCACGATGCCCCTCCCGAAGTGCCACTGCCAGAGCCGATTCACCATCACCCGGGCCGTCAGGGGATTCTCGGGGCTGCTGATCCACTTGGCCAGCGCCAGTCGGCGACCTCGAGTCGGGTAGCGCCCGAAGGGATCCAGGTCGATCGTCGCCGGTTGGGAATGCCCCTCGATGGCGCTGGGGAATCCCGGTTCCACCGGTTCTCCCTTGCGGTTCCAATGACCCCGCTCCAGGACGTAGGTGGTGGAGACGTTGGGGCCGTAGGGGGGGCCGTCGGCGTTTCTCAGGGACATGGCCAGGGGCTTGCGCCGCTCGACGGCGTTCTTGAGCCGCAGGACGCGGTGTCTGAAGTCGGTAAACTGCCGGTGCTCTTCCATGGAAAACTGCCGGTAGCCCTGGTCGTCCCGGATGGCTTTCTTCAGGTCCTTGAAGGTGGGCGGTTCGGGCTCCGGGGAGGCCAGGCGGTCGCGGGCGGCTTCCATCCTGTAGGCTTTCAGTCGCTCCAGCAGCGGTTCGTAGAAGAGGGCGAATGACTTTTCGGTGGCCTGCAGCCTTTGTTCCAGGGCGGCCCGCTCCCGCTCCCACCGCTCCTTGCGGGCCGGATTGACGAAAGCGGCCGGTTGCGGGCCGCCCAGTTGTTGGATGTCACCGGGGCGGGGGGGATCGATCTGCACCGCGGCGAAAAAGGCCTTGAGCCGGTAGAAGTCCCGGGTGGGCAGCAGGTCGTACTTGTGGTCGTGGCACTGGGCGCAGCCCACCGTCAGCCCCAGAAAGACGGAACCGACGGTGGAGGTCATCTCGCTGAGCAGGACGTGCCGGTCCTCTTCGCCGCGGGGCTCGGTGAAGGGGGCCAGGCGCAGAAAGGTCAGGGCCACCACCGATTCAGGGTCCGGCGGCGGCAGCGCTCCGGCCGACATCATCTCGAAGAACTCGTCTCCGGCCAACTGTTCCTTGACGAACAGGTCGTAGGGCTTGTCGGCATTGAAGGCGTCGATGACGTAGTCCCGGTAGCGCCAGGTGTGGTAGTACTCCGGATCGCCTTCGTAGCCGTTGGTGTCGGAGTAACGGGCCAGGTCCAGCCAGTGGCGCCCCCAGCGCTCCCCGTAGCGCGGGTCCGCCAGCAGGCGGTCCACCAGGGCTTCGTAGGCGTTGGGGGAGGGGTCGTCGGCGAAAGCCTCCACCTCGGCCGGCTCGGGCGGCACCCCCAACAGGTCGAAAAACACCCTGCGGATCAGGGTGCTTCGGGAGGCGGGGGGCGCGGGCGAGAGGCCCTCCTCCTGCAGGCGATTCAAGATGAAGGAATCGATGCCGTTCCGGATCGGGGGCGAATCCTTTACCTCGGGAGGCGGCCCGCCGGCGGGTTTGACGTAGGCCCAGTAGGGCTCCGCCGGCGAGGCTGCCTGGGGAGTGGCGGAGAGCCCGCCGATCCACTGCTCGATGAGTCGGATGCGGTCTTCGGAGAAGGGCCGGCCCAGCGGCATGCGCGGCTCCATCTGGCCGCGCAGCACCTGGATCAGCGGGCTCTGCTCGGGGGCTCCCGGCAGGACGGCGGCCCCGTGGCGGGCGCCTCCCGCCAGGACCGAGTCCAGGCTTTCCACCGAGAAGCCGCTGGTCCGGGTGTGGCGGTCGTGACAGGGAAGGCAGCTCTCCTGCAGGACGGGCAGCACCTCATCTTGGAAGTCCACGGAAGCCCCAGCCGAAACCCCGGCCATCAGCAACAGGGTCGAGCTCAGGCAGGCTGTCAGGGATCTCCTGCGGCCTGTTCGCAACGGGCCGGAATGTGGCGATGCCCTGTTCATCCGCGCTCCCCGCGCCCGGCCCAGGCGGCGGGACCAGGCTACTGACTGAAGGATAAACCAGAATATACAAAAGCCCCGGATCAATGTCACTCCCTTTGAGGCCAGGACCATCCCACGCTACCCAAGTCACCGCCGTATCCCATGGGCGATTGTAGGGGCGCCCCTTGTGGGCGCCCAATGCGAGGTCAGCGGGAACATCAGGGCAACCACAAGGGTTGCCCCTACAGGGTGGGGGTTTGCGCGGGACGGCCCTGCTTTGAGCCCTGCTCCCAGGCGCCTTTCAGCCCCCGGCCACCAGCGTCAGGCCGATGAGGAGAATCAGCAGGCCCAGGGCCTTGGGAAGGGGAAGCGGCTCCTTGAGCCAGAAGATGCCGAGCAGGGCGCCCAGGGGAATGCTGATCTGGCGGAAGGCCACCACGTAGCTGACGTTGTGGCTCCAGGTCATGGCGGCCAGGATGAGCAGGTAGCCCAGGTTGATGCCCAGTCCCAGGGGAACGTAGATGCGGGAGCGCCGGCGAATCAGCTCCAGGAAGACGGTCCGCTCCGGCTTGCGGGCCAGCACCACCACCGCCTGCAGACCGCTGGAGGAGAATGCCCACAGGGCGGCGTAGACCAGGCTGGCCTCCAGGTTGGACAGCGGCCCCGACCGCCCCGAGGCCAGCAGGCGCAAGGCCTGCTCGTCGGCAATGGAATAGGCGGTGGTGGCCAGGGCCGCCAGCAGGGCCGCCAGGAAGACGCGGCTGAGGTAGTGGCTGACCTTGAGGTCGGAGAGGTGCCTCATGGGGAGGAGAATGCATCCCGCCAGCACCAGCACGATCCCGGCCAGGCAGGCGGGACTGATCTCCGAGCCTCTGCCCAGCAGGAACATGACCGCCACGATGAACAGCGGGGAGGATCGGGAGAGCGGATAGGCCAGGGAGAGGTCCCCGGAGTTGTAGGCGGCGGCCAGGCTGCGGTAGTAGATGACGGTGGCGCAGCCGCTGACCGCCAGCAGCGGCCACAATTCCGCTAGAATCGCGGGAATTTTCGGGATATGGTAGGCCAGTCCCGGCAGCAGGCAGAGGCAACCCACCAGGTTGGCGGCCAGGAAGAGGGCGCCGCTGGGTTGACTGCGCTTTCCGAGGGTGTTCCATCCCACGTGAATGACCGCGGAGACGAGGATCAGCAGCAGGGCGATGGGTTGCATGGGGTCGGTCGGCGGGCCGGGTCGGTCGGGTTCGCGGCCGGATGATTATACCGAAGGTTTCCGGCGGCTTGGCTGACGGACTCGGGGTTCCCTGCTCGGGAGCGCGGGCCTTCCGCCCGCACCAAGCCTGGAGCGGCCACGGGAGTACAGGCATGGAAGAGGAGCTTGCAGCCATCCGGCGTTGGGAGGGAACCGTCAGGGCCCTGGTGGACTGGGACCCGGAAGGGGCCCGGCAGCGCCGCGAGCAGAGTGGGGCCGGGCCGCTGAGCGGCTGGTCGCTGGGGGTCAAGGACATCATCGACGTCCAGGGAATGCCGACCCGCTGCAACGTCGACTTTCTCCCGGAGGCGCCGGCCCCCGAGCACGCCGGCATCGTGGAGCGCCTGCTGTCTCTGGGCGCCTTCGTGCTGTCCAAGACCGTCACCACCAGCCTGGCTTTTCTGGATCCCGGAGCCACCCGCAATCCCTGGAATCCCGCCCACACTCCCGGCGGCTCCAGCAGCGGCTCGGCCGCGGCCGTGGCCTGCGGGATGGTCCGCTTGGGGCTGGGTTCCCAGACGGTGGCTTCGGTCAATCGTCCGGCCAGCTACTGCGGGGTCGCGGGGTTCAAGCCCACCTACGGACGCCTGCCTGTCAGCGGCGTCTTTCCCTTTTCCCCCAGCGTGGATACGGTGGGCTGTTTCACCCGCGGCGTTGCCGACATGCAACAAGCGGCCGCGGCCCTGTTGGGAGAGCCCGCGGCAGGGGAGCCGGGACGCCTGAGGATCGGACTGGCGCCGGACCTTCACACCGAGCCTGCCGGGGGCGTCATGCTGAGGGCATTGTCGCAGGCCGGAGGCCGCTTGGCCGCCGGGGGTTGCGAGGTCAGGAGGGTGAGCCTGCCCGAAGCGTGCGCCGCCGCCTACCGGAACCACTTCGACCTGATCGCCTCCGAAGGAGCCCGAGGCCAGGCGGAGTTGATGGCCCGCCACGGAGACCGCTACCCCCCCAAGCTGCGCGCGCTGCTGCTGGAGGGGAGAGCGGTCACTTCCGAAGACCTGGATCGGATCCAGCAGCACCGGCGCGCGCTGACGGTCTCCATGTCGTCTCTGTTGGAGGAGGTGGACCTGGTCTTGTCTCCGTCGGCCGAGGGGGCCGCGCACCGGGGCCTGGCCATCACCGGCGATCCCCGCTTCAGCCTGCTGTGGACCTACACCGGATGTCCCACGGTCACGCTGCCGGCGGCGCTGTCGCCCGAAGGGCTGCCGCTGGGCCTGCAGTTGTCGGCCCGCCCCATGGCCGACGCGGCCTTGCTGGCGGCCGCCCGCAAGGTGGAGGCCCTGCTGGGATTTCACGCCCGACCCGGGTAAACTCGCAATGCTCACCGATGTCGGCGCATAGTCTACAAAGGGCCACGAATAAAAGAGTTACCCACGAAGGGACACGAAGAACCGCGAAGGGCCACTAAGAAAAACCAAGAAGAACCTGTCTTCGAGAAAGGGAATTGTATACGGTTTTTACCAAGGGACTGGGGGCGGCACGAGCTACGGTTGCTGCTTCTTTTTGAGATTGCAGTAACGTTGCAAAAATCTGATTCAGTAACAATCTACTTTTTGTATCTTTTATCTTGTGCCTCAAGCCCTACATGCTATAGTGTACTCAAATATCCGATATGCCCGTAGGCGGGTTGACATCTTTAAAGGGCCTCCGAGGGAACTTTCTCGGAGGCCCTTTACTTCTTAATACAACAATGAAAAGCGTTGCTATTTTGGTAGACGGTGGTCACGTTCGAGCCTACGCTCGAAAGGCTGGAAAGGAATTTAGCGCGAATCTAATCGAGCAACTTGCAATTAGTTGTGCACAACAAAGTAGCGAAGAAATTCACCGAATATTGTTTTACGATTGTGGGCCTTATGAAGGAAGAGCAAGGCTCCCGGTTTCTGGTGATTGGCGCGATTTCACCGGCTCAGATCATATTCTCAGGGAATTGGCTTTACGTCCACTTTTTGCAGTACGCCGAGGAGTGCTCAAGTTTCGGGGATGGGTTCCAAAAAGCATACCTGTTGCGGGACGTGGTTTGAGCGACCGAGATTTTAAAGCAAATTTTGAACAAAAAGGTGTGGATATGAGAATAGGCTTGGATATGGCGAACTATGCCGCCAATCGATCTGTTGAGCTGGTAGCTCTTTTTACCAATGACACCGATTGCATTCCGGCTATGAAATATGCAAGGCGGTCTGGTCTTCAAGTTACTCTCGTCTGTATTCCTGGATACAGCCCGGCACCAGAACTCCTAGCACACTGTGATACTCGAAGAGATGTGCCCTGGCCTTCACAAGAGAATATCGCATGACCAAAAAAACAGTTCCACAATCACATAGTTGGATCAGCTTCTTTTTGGTCTTGTAGCCTCTCAGTTGCTCTCCACATGTCAATACCCGCCCCCGATACCCCCGCAAACATCTTTCGCGGCTGTATGCACTGATCACTGGTTTTCGTCGTGAGGTTGGCGTGACCCCAGGAGACCTTACCATGAACCCGCTGCGCATCGGCCTTGCCGGCTACGGCAACTGGGCTCGCGAGGCCTACATGCCTGCGCTCCGGGCTGACGGCAGGGGCAACGTGGTGGCCGCCTCGGCTCCCAGCCGGGCCACCCGGCAGCGCATCCGGGAGGAACTGGGCGACCAGGTCCGCATCTATCCTCACTTCGACGGCATGCTGGAGGCCGGCGGTCTGGATGGCGTGCTGATGGCTCTTCCCGAAGCCGTGCACGAGCCGAGCCTGCTGGCTGCGATCGCTTCGGGGATTCCCTTTTTTTATGAGCCCCCGGTGTCGCACCGCCGGGACCGGATCGCTCCGGTCCTGGAGGCATTGCTGGGAGCCACCCAGGTCCAGCAGGCCGACCTGGAGCTGAGATATCTTCCGGTGGTGGCCGCGGCCGCCCAAAGACTGGCCGAGGGCGCCGTCGGAGAGCCGCAGACCGCCAGGATCCGGATGAACGGCAACTGGAATGCCCGGCCGGGCACCGGCCTCAGCCTGCCCCTGGTGCTGGCTCCCTGGTACGTGGACGTCCTGGACGCAATGCTGGATTCTCAACCTCAAAGAGTGCTGGTGCAGGATGGTCGGGGAACCGAAGGCCGCATGCAGGCCTACGCCCTCACCCAGCTCGACTACGGCGAGGTCTGGGGAACCTTTCAAGCCAACATCTCCAGCGTTGAGGGCCCCGAAACCTGGGTCGAGGTCCAGGGCCGGGACGGAGATCTCTTTGCGGATCTCTTCACCGGAGAGCTGAGACTTCGAAACCGCTCCCACCCGGAGTGGCGGGTGGATCGAGTGGTCTCGGCCCTGCGGCCCTTCGCCGGATGGCCCGGATTGCGGGAGTGCCTGTCGGACTTCCTGGACCAGTTGGAGGGGAAGCCCTCCTTGGGGGTGCCGGCCGAAGACATGGCCCGGCTGCACTGCCTGGGCCTGGCCGCCGAGGAGTCCATCGACACTTTGTCCTGGGCAACGGTGAGAAGCATGGACGAGTTGCGGCGAAATTTGCGATGATGAGGGGGGCGGGGCCGTCCGGAGCGGCTTGGCGCCCGACGAAATTCATGGGAAGCAAGGAGGCGGATGATGGGTCGAACGGCGAAGAGAGCATGGATGGCCGGTGGCTTGGGAGTTCTACTGTTGCTGGGAGTGGCCGGGGTTGCCGGGGCCGAGGAGAAGTTCAAGTATCAATACGAGTTCGGCTCCATCCGGGTCCCCAGGCTGGACGCCGACGAGCCCAAGCTCCCGGAGGTCTCGGTGCAGCGGGCCCTGGATTTTCTCGACCAGGGGGCCACTGCCTGGAGCCGCGGACACAAGTGCGTGACCTGCCACACCAACGGAAGCTACATGGCCCTGCGTCCCGCGCTGACCAAGCCCTTGGGCCGACCCTCCGGGGAACTGCGCGACTTCTTCGGGAAGGTGCTGCGGGAAGGATCCTCCCGATTGGGCCAGAAGGGAAAGCTGGGCGACTCGCAAATGATCTATCTTGCCCGCGGCCTGGCCGAATGGGACGCCCACGTGTCGGGAACCTTGTCGGACGATACCAGGCAGGCCCTGAAGCAGTTGTTCGAGCGCCAGCTTCCCACCGGGGAATGGAAGGCCGCTCTGTGCTGGCCGCCGCTGGAGTCGAGCGCCTTTCAGGAGGCCACCGTGGCGGCCCTGGCGGTGGGGACGGCTCCGGGTTGGCTGGCCGGCCTGACCGACGAGGGGCTGAAGGCCGGGGTGAAGCGGTTGCAGGACTATCTGCGCCGGGTCGAGCCGCCACACGACTACGGGAGGGTGGTGCTCCTGTGGGCCTCGGCCAAGCTGGACGGCCTGCTGGAGGAGGGCGAGAAGGACCGGATCATCGAGATGATCTGGAGCAAGCAGCGGGCCGACGGCGGCTGGGCGCTGCGCGCCTTTGCCGAGCCCGAGCAGTGGGGCAACGGCAACCGGGCCGAGAAGCTCAGGGCGGAGAAGGAGTTCGCCGACCCCCCCAGCGACGGCCACCAGACGGGGCTGGCTCTCATTGCTCTGCGCGAGGCCGGAGTCAGCGCCGGGGATCCCAGGATCCAAAAGGGTGTCGGCTGGCTGCTGGCCAATCAGCGCGAGTCGGGCCGCTGGTGGACCCGTTCTCTCAACACCGACAACTACCACTTCATCGCCTTCAGCGGGACCCTCTATCCCCTGGTGGCCCTTCACCTGTGCGAAGCGCTGCCTGAAGAACCTGCCGAAGCCGCCACCGCTCAAGCCCGGCGATAGCCCGACGACAGCGGGACGAGGAAAGGTCCATGGGGGACCATATATCCAAATTCAATGCCACCTGCCTGGCAATTCTGGACCGCGTAGCCAAGACCGGCAAGCCGGTTGCCCGGATCCTTCCTCCCCCTTCCAACCCAGCCGGCAACTGGCTGGGCTCCATGAGAGACAGCGGCAAGATCCACGAGGATCTCGTGGCCCCTGCGTCAGATCTCTCCGATTGGGAGGCGATGAGATAAGTGGGGCTGCTTCTGGATACGCGCATCTGGTTGTGGGGCTTGCTCGATCCGGACAGGCTTTCCAGTGGCGTGAGGCAAGCTCTAACTTTCCAGCACCCCCTCTTGATCAGCCGAAGCTGGTTGTGGGAGGTCAATAGCGTGGTAGGCAAAGTTGAGTTGTAATTCATCATCAGAACCGATGCTACCTGGTTTACCGATCCGAACAATTTTTGAAACTTTCACTGGGAGTTTCGACTATACTGTTTTTTCAAGGAGTTGACGGAACTCACATCGCTGGCATGGAGTAGCGTGGCGCAGCCAACGACTCTCACACGTCCTCCCATCACCGAAGCGCTTGTGGATCTTCGGGCAACCATTCCCGGAGATCTTGAGTCGTTTAGCGTTCTTGCCGGGCGGTTGAAGCATAGATTTCCTCACCTACAGGAAAATCGTCAATTTGAGGGCAAACTGGAATTTAGAGACGGTGACGTGCGATCCCACGTTAGTCCTCCCGCGTTTGCGGGTATTTTCGCAGCGAACGAGGGGAAAACGATCTATGTGCAGTTTCGCCCCGATGGATTCACTCTGAACAATGTAGTGAAAACCGCAGGAAGCTACATCGGTGGCGATCGACTTATTGGTGAAGCACTTGATCTCTGGAATTGGTTGGTTGAACAGACTGAGATTACAGACGTGTCTCGCGTAGGTCTTTACTACCTGAACCAACTGAGTGATTTACCGCTTAAGCGAGGTGAGAGAACCAATCTGTTTTTCCAAAATCCTCCCAGTCTTCCCCATGGCTCACCCCAGACAATCAACGGGTTCCTTACTCAGGTCACAGCCTACGATCACGATCGAGAAGCAAATGCGATCGTGATTCAACAGGTTAAGCCATCACCCCAAAAAGACGAATATCGTCGGGTCAGAATCGCCGTAGACGTGTTTCGGACAGGGACTTTCCCCGTGGAAGCGGCTCCATTGGGGAAAGTCCTCGATTCTCTCCGACAGCTAAAGAACGAGATTTTCTTCTCGCTTCTCACAGATAAAGCAGTGAGGCACTACCAATGAGTTTTGCTGACGCACAACCATCGTTCGCGTCCCCTCCTTTGGTCCATTGGGGATTCCGGCCCTTGGGAACAGATGCGATAGAGTTGCAGGATTCGGTGAGTAAGGCCTTCGATCCAACGGTTGAGCATAGGGAGGTCAAGATCTTCTTTCATCTCTTTGACGTTGTACGAAATTCTCCTGGTGTGTCGGTGATCACCTTCAACAAGGCCCTGAGCTTGCTTAAGTCCCTGCCCAGCAACATACCCCTACCTTTTGTGTGTGTGGAGTCAAAGGACGAGATCGGGTTAGATTGGGACGAAGGAGGAGAAAGAGTTGTCAATCTCGTAGTTGACACGTCCCCCGAGATCGGGTTTGTAACACTGCTCAAAGCGATGCCCTCGTATGGGACAGTTGAGTACCGTGAATCGTCTAACATTCCTCCTGGCATCGTTCTATTTCTTCTGGAGCATGTGTACTCGTCGGCCCGTGACTGATCCTTACGAAAGTGGTCCTATCCACTCCAACGAACGCCTGTCGCGATTTGTCTACGACAGGAGTAAATGCAAGATTCAAAAAGAACGTGTTGACGTAAGTGGGTTTTTACCTCCGAAAGAGGGAGATAATTCAGATGAGATCTCTGTCTGGAGAACAGAAGGACTCGCCGATGAGAAGGTGTGGGGTTACGCCCAACCGCGTTCTCATGGTCCAGCCGTCGCTCGCGGAGACTTTACACCTGAAGACGTAGCAAGGAGCAAGGATGGCACTTGGCAGCTACGCGCTGAACCATCTCCACCAGCCCGACACGTCCGAATCATCGGGTGGCCTCCAGTAAGTGAGCGAATGGCGCGAAGGTTTCTTGCCCGCAAACTTAGTCAAGTCGCTCAACTTGTCCTCCACGAAGAACATTTCTACTCCTGACCACAGATTCCAGCAGAGTCTTTGCCTGCCCTCCAAGCGAAATAAACCTCAAGACCCAGGCCCGGCCACTTGAATCTGATGACCCGGATTGCGGGACGCGGGGCCGTCAAAGGTGCCCCTGAATGTCCTGTCTATCAATGTAGTTTGCCCCTGTGACTCACGAGGCGTGGGAAAACGTCCCCCACCGGCTCAGCCCTCGCCTCGCTGTTCTCGCCTCAACGCCTCCGTGGCTGCCGCGTCCACTTTTCCGCTCTGATCATCGATCGCCACTCCATACTCCCGCCGGGCGGCTTCCAGGGAGACCTTGCCGTTCCTGACGTCCCGCTCCACCGCTTGGGGGGACCGCAGCAGCGGGTTGCCCCAGCCGCCGCCGCCCGCCTGGCGGTGGTAGATGCGTTGGCCTTCCTTGATGGACGTCGAGATCATGGTCGGCAGGACCCTGGTTTCCTCTTTTCCCCGCAACTCGTTGATGGAGCCCCTTCCCGGCCGGCCGCCCGAGAGTCCGTAGGGGGGATGGTCGCGGCGGTCGGAGCGGATGGCCAGGTGGGCTTCTCCTTCCAGCAGGCGCCACTCCCGCTCGATGCCGAGACCGCCCCGGAATCGGCCGGCCCCTCCGCTGTCTGTCACCATCCCGTAGCGTTCGATGTGGACGGGATACTCGCACTCGGCCTGTTCCACCGGAATGTTGGCGGCCACGTTGGCGATGTTGCACAACCCGTCGTTGCCGTCGCGGTCGGGACGGCCTCCCCAGGTTCCGGAGAGCAGTTCGTAGTAGACATAGGGCGCACGGCGGCCGCCTTGTTCCCGCAGGCCGCCGATGATCACCAGGGTGTTGCCTCCCTCACTGGCCGCGAACACGCGGTCGGGCAGAATGCCGGCCAGGGCGCCGAACATGGTATCGGCCAGGCGGAACCCGGTGATTCCCCTCATGGAGGAAGCCGCCGGCATGACCCCGTGCACCACCGTGCCCGGCGGAGCCACGATGCGCAGCGGCTTGAAGAGTCCGGCGGTGTTGGGGACCTCCTCCCGCATGACCGAACGGACGGTGAGGGCCACCACCGAGGCGGTGAAGGAGAGCGTGCAGTTGATGGCTCCCCGGACCTGGGGAGCGGAGCCGGTGAAATCGGCGGTCAGGGAGTCTCCCTCCACCGTCAAGGTGACCTTCAGAGGTACAGGGGGGCCGCCCACGCCGTCGCTGTCCATGTGGTCGGTAAAGGAGTAGCGGCCGTCCGGCCAGGAGGCGATTTCCCGCCGAAGCAGCCGCTCGGTGTAGGTGATCATCTCGGACGCGCAGCGGGTGAAGGTCTCCAGCCCGTAGCGCCGGATGAGCTCGTGGATGCCCCTCTCCCCGATGTGGCAGGCGGCGATCTGGGCCTGCACGTCCCCGATGGTCATGCGCGGCACCCGTACGTTGGTTCTGAGCAGGGAGAAGAGGGCCTCATCCGGCTCTCCGCGCCGGTAGAGTTTCAACCAGGGAATCCTCAGGCCGTCCTGAAAGATTTCGGTGTTGTCGCAGGCCGAGCTGCCGGGGAGGCGTCCCCCCAGGTCGAGGTGGTGAGCCGTGCTCACGGCAAAGGCGGCCAGGCGGTCTTCCCAGAAGATTGGCTTCACGATGAAGATGTCCGGGATGTGCATGCCCCCGTCAAAGGGGTCGTTGAGAATGAAGACGTCGCCCGGGCACATGCTCTCTCCATACTTCCGGAAGAGAGTCTCCATGGCGTAGGGAACCGTGCCCAGGTGCAGGGGGGTGGTGACACCCTGGGCTATCATCTCGCCCTCGGCATTGCAAAGAGAGGTCGAGTAGTCCAGGCAGTCGCGGACGATGGTGGAGTAGGCGGTCCGGTAGAGGGCCAGCGCCATCTCGTCGGCGGCGGAGGCCAGGGCGTTCTGGATGATCTCCCGGGTGATGGGGTCGACGGGAGCCTCCCCGACGGCTCCGTTTCCGGCTGTGATGTCGGCGTTACTCATCCTCCACCTCCATGACCACATTCCCATGTTTGTCCCGCCGAACCGACATGAAAGGGGGGACAACGATGGTGGAGTCGTATTCGTCGATCAGCAGGGGACCTCTGGCGGTTTCGGAGAGGCCCGAGCGGGCCACCACCGGAGTGTCGACGACACCGTAGTCGGAACCGAAATAGGCCTGCCGGCGGGACTGGGCCGTAAAGGCGGAATCCCTGGGTCTGAAGCCCGACTCGCGCCCCGGCGCGGCCACCTGGCCCACCAGGCGCACGGCAATGATCTCAGTGGGGTTCTCGGGGTCCGACCGGTGGCCGTAAAGCCGCTCGTGTTCGGCTTCGAAGTCCTCGTTCAAGGCCTGGATCCCCCGCCCGTCCAGGGGGCCGCCTGGAAGCTCCAGGCGGATTTCGGAGGCTTGTCCCTGAAAGCGCAGGTCGGCGCTCCACCTCAAGGCGACCCGGGCGGAAGCGTAGCCCTCGGCTTCGAAGCGGTCCAGCATCTTCTGCCTCAATTCCCGCCGGATCCGCTCCAGGCTATCCGCCTGGGTGGCGTCGGCCAATAGCAGGCAGCTCCTGACGTCGTGGTGCTCCACTCCCGAGGCCAGCAGGCCCAGGGCGCTGAAGAGGCCCGGCAGGGGCGGGACAACGACCTGACGAATGTGCAACTCCCGGGCCAGCCCGGCGGCGTGGACGGGGCCGGATCCGCCAAAGGCCATCAACGCGAACTCTCTCGGGTCCCGGCCCCGCTCGGTGGAGACGGCTCGCAGGGCCCGCATGGTCCTGGCGTTGGCGATCCGGTGGATGCCCTCGGCCGCTTGCAGCAGATCCATTCCCAGAGCGGTGGCGATCCGGTCCCGAACGGCGCTTGCGGCGGCATCCGGGTCGATGGCGATGTCCCCGTTGGCCAGTCGGCCCGGACGGATGTATCCCAGCACCACGTTGGCATCGGTCACGGTCGGTTCCTCCCCGCCGCGCGAGTAGCAGGCGGGTCCGGGGACGGCCCCGGCGCTGCGCGGCCCCACCCTCAGCCCGCCGGCTCCGTCCAGGTAGGCAATGCTGCCCCCGCCGGAGCCCACTTCAGCGATGTCGATGCTGGGAGCCCGAATGAGCTCGCCGCCTCCGCCCGTCAGGCGGTTGCCGGCCGAGAGGGAAGCGCCGACCTCGTACTCGGGGCTGTAGCGCACCCGGCCCTCCTCGATCAGCGAGGCCTTGGCGGTGGTTCCCCCCATGTCCAGCGTAATGACGTTCTCCAGGCCCAGGTGGCGGGCCGTAGCCTGGGAGGCCAGCACCCCGGCGGCCGGGCCCGATTCCAGCATGTAGACGGGACGGCGGGCCGCTTCCTCTTCCGGGGTCAACCCCCCGGCGGACTGCATGATCAGCAAAGGCGAATGGATGTTCAGGTCTTCCAGTCCGGACCTCATGGCCGCCAGGTAGCCGCGCATGACAGGCCGCACGTAGGCATTGACCACGGTCGTGGCGGTGCGTTCATATTCCTTGCGTTCGCGAAGCACATCGGAGGAGAGAGATATCTGCACATCGGACAGGTTTCGGCGCAAATAGTCTCCCACCAGAGTCTCGTGTTGGGGCCAGGCGTAGGCGTGCAGCAGGCACACGGCTACCGATTCGACCCTCTTTTCCTTCAGGCTGCGGGCGATTCGGTCCAGGTCGTTGGGGTCCACCTCAGCCAGAACCTCGCCCCGTGCCGAAAGGCGCTCCCCCAGCTCGAACCGCAGGAAGCGCTCCACCAGCTCGGGAGGCTTCCGGAAAAAGAGGTCATACATCTGGGGCGCCCGGATGCGGCGCAGCTCCAGCACGTCCCGGAACCCCCGGGTGGTGATCAGGGCCGTCAGCGCCCCGCGCCGCTCCAGGATGGCGTTGGTGGCCACGGTGGTTCCGTGAACCACTTCGGCCACCTCCGACCCGGAAGCGGCGGTGTCCTGGAGCAGCCGCGAGATACCGTTGAGCACGGCGGTTTCGAAGTCGGGAGGCGTCGAGGGAACCTTGGCGGTCCAGACGCTTCCGCCGGCATCGGCCAGGACCACGTCGGTGAAGGTCCCCCCGACGTCGGCCCCCACCCGGATTGGTCCCTTCGGTTTCATGCCGGTCTCTCGGTGCTGCGTTCCATGGTTTTCTGAAACAAGAGCCGGCGCCTAATGGCTGGAAACCGGTTCAGAGCCAAGCATGGGCGGATTATTGATTCACATCGATGGACAGGATGCACAGGATTTTTCTTCTTTGACAAACGCCGGCGACCGATGGTTGGAAACCGGTTCAAAGTCAAGCATGAGTAGAGGGTTTATTGACATGGATGCACAGGATGCACAGGATTTTTTCTCGAGACGGCGGCCTTGCAGTCCTGGACATCCGCAAATCCCCACACGATCACCGCCGGAGTCAGCTTTGGTGCTGCACCCTCCCATCCTGATTATCCTGTGCATCCATGTTCAAAAATCTTGTTCCCGACAGGCCATGAACGTCTCTTGTTTCACTCTCGGATGATCTGCCCGGCAGGGCAGGGGTGGTGCTTGTCTGAAATAACAGAAAAAGGAGGAAACCACGAAGACCCACCGGAGAGGCGCCCCTCCGGGAGCGCGGGCGTCTCGCCCGCATGCTCTGCGTTGGGTGGCCGCTCAGTTTCCCCGTGATGCGGCTCCCGGTCACCCTGCCGGCGGGAACTCCATGGGCTCGGCTGAAGCGGAATCGTAGCGCTGTTGCCGGTCGAGCCGGGTGGAGGAGAGGGGTGAGGCTGTGCCAGTGTTGTGCGGGCGGGACGCCCGCGCTCCCGGCCTTCATCCCGTGACGGCATCGCAGCCAAGCAGGTCCATCGGTCTTCGTGTTTATTCGTGTTCATTCGTGGTTCGTCTTTGTTAACGGTTGGCCATTTTTCCTCGAATCATTCGACCGCCTGGGCGGCGGCCCGGTCAATCGGCGGAGCCGAAGCGTTCCCGCAGTTCCCGCCGCAGCGTTTTCCCGTAGGCGTTCTTGGGAATCTCCTCCACGAAGACCACCGACCGCGGCTTCTTGAAGCTGGCGATGCGCTCCCGGCAGAAGGCAATCAGTTCACCGGCCGGGGGCGGGGCTTGCGGGTTGCGGGGCCTGACGGCCGCTTTCACCGATTCCCCCCATTCCGGGTCGGGCACGCCGAACACGGCCACCTCGGCCACCTGAGGGTGCTCCATCAGGGCTTCCTCGACCTCTCGCGGGTAGATGTTGGCCCCCCCGGAGAGGATCATGTCGTTCTTGCGGTCCACCAGGAAGAGAAACCCCCGTTCATCCAGGTAGCCGATGTCCCCGGTGTGCAGCCAACCCCCGCGCAGGGTCTCGGCGGTGGCTTGCGGGTCGTTCCAGTAACCCGTCATGACCACGCCGCCCCTCGCCAGGACCTCGCCGCTCCTGCCGGCGGGCAGCGGTTGGCCGGCTTCGTCCACAACCCGGACTTCCACGTCGGTGCGCGGCGGACCGGCGGTGAGCAGCGCAGGCGTCGTCTCCAGCTCGGCCGCCATGGCTCGCCGGCTGAGGGCGGTGATGGTCATGGGGGACTCGCCCAAGCCATAGAGCTCGGTCAGGATGGGACCGAAGCGGGCCACGGCCCGGCGGGCGTCTTCCACGTACATGGGGGCGCCGCCCCAGGCAATGGCCCGCAGGCTGGAGAGGTCGTGGCCGGGGCCCACCGGCTCCTCGGCCAGCCGCTTGACCTGGGTGGGCGCCAGAAAGGGGATGAGGGTGACCTCCCAGCGGGTGATCTCCTCGAACACACGAGTCGGACTGAAGCCCACCGAATCGTGGAGAATGTGGGTGGCGCCGCGGGCCACCAGGGGAAGCGCGTAGAGGCCGCTGCCGTGCGACAGAGGAGCCGCGTGGAGCGCCACGTCGGTTTCGTCGGGGACGTAGTGGTCGGCGAAGAAGCTCATGGTCATGGCCAGCAGGTTGCGGTGGGAGAGCATGGCTCCCTTGGGCTTGCCGGTGGTCCCGGAAGTGTAGAAGAGCCAGGCCAGGGCGTCCTCCTCCAGCTCGACGTCGTCCAGGAGTTCGGGACCCTGCGCCAGCAGGTCCTCGTAGCCGAGGGAGTCGGCGGAAGCGGGCTTGCCGGTGCTGACCCAGTGGTGAACCGAGGTTCCCCGGCGGGCTTGCGGAATCGGGGGGTTGAAAAAGTCGCCGTGGATCACGGCGGCGGACCGGCTCTGCTCCAGGATGTAGCCGATCTCGCGCGGGTGGAGCCTGAAGTTGAGAGGGACCGCCACGGCCCCCAGCCGAAAGAGGGCGAACAGGGTCTCCAGAAACGGCGGCCGGTTGTGCTGGAGGATGGCCACTCGGTCCCCTGGGCGGATTCCCAGGCCCCTCAAGGCTCCGGCCAATCGACCGGCCCGACGGTTGAACTCCGCGTAATTCAGGATCCTGTCGCCCTGAACCAGGGCCGGCTTGTCCGGGTGGGCCCGGGCGGCGCGGCTTAACAGGAGGGAGAGGTTCATGAGCTTCCAGCGACCGGCGCGCCGCCGCGGCGGGAGTGGCTGCGGAGTGGGTCAGGGGCCGGCCCGGAATTCCAGCGAGGCCGGATCGCCACCGTAAGATATCCTGCTCCTCCGGTTGCGTCAACCGGGCGGCCGGACCTGAACAGGGCCATCCCACTTTGAGCCCCATTGTAGGGGCAACCCTTGTGGGTGAGGGTGGGAGCGTGGGAGGGTCCTGCGGACCGGAAACGCCTGAGCGTTGTCTGCAAGGGTCTCGGAATGCCCCTTATGGTGAAAATGAGATGAATTTGAAAATAGGTTCCGTGAATTTTGACTGGAACTCGGCTCTTCGGCCCGTGCCCGAAGTTGCATTATTTCGGTCCAAAAGGTATAATCCTTTCACCTCAAGCCTTCTGCGGCGCAGATTCCTAGTGAGGCCGTGCCATAGCCCGACGTGCACGGAGGGAGAATAGAACCGCCAATTCACATCCACGGACTTGCAGAAAGCAAGACGTGTTCATTGGTGGTGATGCCTCATCTTCGTGTCGCCTGGACAGTTCGCGCCGGGCGGTGGAATTCCGCTTGTCGCCTGAACTCGCTCCATCTGCGAAACCAGACTCATCTGTCCATGTTGTCGCCGCACGAGAAGTCTGGTGCGCGCGTTCAATATTGAGTTGCCTTGCGCCGCAGCCAAGGGAACTTCCCAATCGGTGCGTTCAAAGGGGCCTGCCCCGGCATGGCGGGACGCGGTCGGCTCGAGCCGACGGCTGCAGCCGGAGGCGGCAACGGTTGACAGCTACATGGAAAGACGAAATAGACGGGATTGAAGCCCATGGCCAAGATCAGGCTGCACAATCTCACAAAACGGTTTGGCGAGGTCACGGCCGTGGACGACCTGAGTCTGGAAATCGCCGACCGGGAGTTCCTGGTTCTGGTTGGGCCCTCGGGTTGCGGCAAGAGCACCGTGCTGCGCTGCATTGCCGGTTTGGAAGAGTTGACCCGGGGAGAGATCTTTATCGGGGACCGCCGGGTGAAAACGCTCTCTCCCAAGGATCGGGACGTGGCCATGGTGTTTCAGAACTATGCCCTCTATCCCCACATGAACATCCGGGAAAACCTGGCCTTCGGCCTGCGTATTCGGACCCCCCCCAAGGGCCCGCTGGCATGGATTCTCGACCGCAAGGCCTGGAAGAGGAAAAGGGAGGACATCGATCGCCGGGTCCGGTCGGTTGCCCGGATGCTGGAGATCGAGGGGTTGCTCGGGAGGAGACCCAAGCAGCTTTCCGGCGGGCAGCGCCAGCGGGTGGCTCTCGGAAGGGCCATCGTCCGCGAGCCCAAGGCGTTTCTGATGGACGAACCCCTGTCCAATCTGGATGCCAAGTTGCGAGTGGCCACCCGGGCCGAACTGGTCAAGCTCCATCGGAGGCTGGCGGTAACCACGGTCTACGTGACCCATGACCAGGTAGAAGCCATGACCATGGGTGACCGCATCGCCGTCATGAACCAGGGGGTCCTCCAGCAGGTGGATACCCCCCTCAATCTCTACAATCGGCCGGCCAATCGGTTTGTGGCCGGGTTCCTGGGATCGCCGGAGATGAACTTCCTGGAAGGACGGGTGGCCGCCAGGGGCGGAGAGCTGTGGCTGGAAACCGAAAGCCTGCGGCTGCCGCTGGCGGAGTTCAGCCTTGATGGGGACTGGAGCGGCAAGCAGGTCACCCTGGGGATCCGCCCGGAACACATTCTCAGGTGCGAGACCGAACCTTCCCGGAACTCGAACCTGGTGCCTCTGGCAATCGAGGTGGATGTGATGGAGCCGATGGGCAGCAGCGTCCTCCTCTACCTCAAGGCCGGCGTCCATACGCTGCTGGCGCTCTGGGGGCCTGAAGCGGCCGAACAGCCCCCGCCGGAACGGGTGAGCCTGGATCTGTCCAGGGCCCAACTGTTCGCGGCCGGCCGCGGCCGGTCCCTCTGTCGGCCGGAGGGGCCGGCCACGAACTTCTGGACCCGCCGGCCCGGCACGTCGCAGAGGTAGACCTCTCCGGTCGGCGCCACCGCCGCGCCGTGGCCCCGGTAGAACTCTTTTCAGTCCTCCCAGGTGAAGAGGACTCCCAGCATGGATTTTTCCCGGTGGTAGATCATCTCGTAGGCTTCCACCATCCGGGAGTAGTGGAAGCGGTGGGTGATCAGCTTCTTGGGTTCCAGCGAGGTGGTCTTCATCAGAAACAGCATGTGCTCAGCGGCTCGATCGTTGGAGAAGCGGTTTTCCATGGTGGAACCGCCGCCCCCGTCCGGATAGAGATACCCCGTCGGCCCCGAAACGGCGTGCAGCGAAATGCCCCGGGTGTAGAACAGGGACATGGACAGCGGATTGAAATCCAGGTCGGTTTCCCCCCGCCCCAACAGGCTGACGATGGACACTCGGCCGTGCAGTCGCACAATCTCGAGGGCGGTGCGGTAGGCGGGCCAGGGATTGGCCGTCAGGATGACCAGGTCGATTCCGGAGCCTCCGGTGACGTCGTCCAGCTTGGCTTTCAGGTCCGGGTCGTTGTAGAGGAAGCCCTCGTGAGCCCCCATCCGCTGGGCCATCTCCAGGCGGGTGGGACTATTGCCGATGGCAATCAGGTGAGCACCGAACAACGGCCCCAGGGCCACCGCGCCCAGACCCAGCGTTCCCAGTCCGACCACCGCCACGTTTTCGCCCGGCTCGAAATGGGCCTTGCGGTAGCAGAAGGAGCTGAGCGCGTAGAGGTGAGCCCAAACCGCGTCCTCGTCGTCCACCCCCTCGGGAACCTTCACCATGCTGGCCGCCTCGTTGGTGATGTATTCCGACTGATGGGGTTGCCGGGTCACCACCCGGTCCCCGACCTGAACCCGACGGACCGCGCTGCCCACTCCCATCACGATTCCCAGGTTGCTGTCTCCCACCCACCGGGGATATACCGGGGCTCCGGGGACGTGTTCGGCCCCCTCGTAGTTGCCTCGGTCGGTCCCGATCTTCAGTGCGCTCACCCGGGTCCGGATCCAGATTTCGTCCGGCTTCAGGTTGCTGGTGTCCAGGGGGCGCTCTTCGATGTGCAGGTCTCTGGGTCCGCGAAGGTTGGCGATTTTCATGGCGGCTCCTTTGAATTCTCCGGATGGATCGGGGGCGTCAGCCCCGGCGTTTGGGACCGTCCCCGGCGCGGTGGAAGTCTGGTTGAGGCGTAAGTCTACCACGGAAGAGGATACTGGCAGGAGGAGACCATTGGCTGACGCACGGAGGTCATGCTGCTTTAAAAAAATGACCCTCCTGACTACTCCGTATCCGGAGAGAGCACCCGTGGCGCTCTTGTCATCAGGAGGGTACCTTTACTTGAATGCTACCACGATTTTGGCTCAGCGCCGAAAGATTCCCCCCCATGTTCCCTTGCGTCCTTACCAGCGCCAAGTCCCCTGTAAATGTCCCTTTCTGCCTTCAGAAGTAAATGCTCACCGAGAGGTAAGCAGTGGTGCCGAGGGCGCCGTACTCGGAGGCGGGCGGTCCCTCCGAGCCCGGGGAGACTTCGCCGAACCCCTTGAAAACACCGCCGGTGACGGTGACTTCGTTGCTTGCCGAGTAGGAGAGGCTTGGGGCCAGCAGGGAACTGCTGTCGTTGAGGTTCCACAGCCAGAGCAGCGACAGGCTCCACAGGGGATGGAGTTGGTATTGGGCCTGGGCGGCGGCCTCGTCTCGCCCCAGCACCTGCAGCTCGCCCCGGGTGAAGGCCTCGGACTCCAGGACCGGGGAGGTTTCACCGGCGCCGGCGGCGCCCAAGCCGTCGTGCTGGTACTCGGCCACCAGGTAGAGGTCCCGGTTGGAGACGGTGAGGCGGCGGTCGACTCCCACGGTTCCTCTGAGCACGGTTTCACCGCGGATCCTGCGCAGCGATGCCTCGCCGCGCAGCGCCACCGGACCCAGCGAGCCGGAAACGGCCCCGGCCGCGGCGGGTTCGTCGAAAAGGGCTCCGCCCCAACCCGAGAATTCCCAGTTCTTCCAGGTGGTCAGACCTCGCCCCAAGGCGGTGATCTCTCTGCCGGCGGCCGACCGGCTTGGCCGAACCACCACCTCGACCCGGCTGAGGGGGCCCGGATGGAATTGAAGCCGGGCGGCGTCGACGCCGCCGCGGTAGGCGCGAAAGGGGTCGGCGGGATTGAAGGGGGAAAAGGGGTCGGCCGGGGTGAGAAAGAGCGTGGTTGCCCAGGAGACGGTTTGGCGCCCCAGTGTCAGGTCCAGATTCCCGGTGGGCGCCCAGCTCAGGTTGAGGCGATCGAAGCGGTGCTGCCAGCTCAGATGGTCCCTTTCCCAAAGGTTCCACTGGAGGTTCAGCCAAGGGACGGTTTCGGGAAGGCCGGCGATCGCCAGGGCCCGGGAAGTCGGTTGCCGGTTCAAGCCGAGGGTATGCTCGTAAGCGACCTCCAGGGAAAGGGGGCCCCAGCGAGGCTCGCTCATCAGCCGGAAGCGGTTGAAGTCGCCGAAGAATCCGGCGCGGGATGGGGTCGCCCGGCTCCACAGGGGAAGGTTGTGGTAATAGCCCCGGATCAGGGGAGCCTGGGCCGCTGCCGGACCGGGATCTCCGTGGATTGCCCACAGGGCCAGGAGGAATGCCGCGGAAACTATTGTTCGCGCCGGGACTCTTGCCATTGGTCGGAGACTATTTGACCGTCCACAAGGTGAATCAGGCGACGGGACCGTTCCATGAGCCGGGAGTCGTGGGTGGCGAAGATAAAGGTGGTTCCGAGGTCCCGGTTGAGTTCCTCCATCACCGTCAGCAGGATGTCGCTGGCTGCAGAGTCGAGATTAGCGGTGGGCTCGTCGGCCAGGACCAGGGCGGGTTCTCCCACCACTGCCCGGATGACGGCGACCCGCTGCTGCTGGCCCCCCGACAGCTTTCCGGGCCGGCGGTGCTCCAGTCCCGCCAGCCCGGTGCGCTGGAACAGTTCCCGGACCCGCCGCTCTCGTTGGTCGCGTTCCATGCCGCGCAACAGCAACGGGAACTCGGCGTTCTCCAGGGCCGACAGGACCGGCAGCAGATTGTAGGACTGGAAGATGAAGCCCAGCTTCTCCAGGCGCATCCGGGCAAGCTCGCGACTGCCCATCCGGGTCAGTTCCAGTCCGTCCACCCACACCCGGCCGTCCGTGGGCCTGGTCAATCCCCCGATCAGGTTGAGCAGGGTGGTCTTGCCCGATCCCGAGGGGCCGGCCAGCACGACGAACTCTCCGGGCTGGATAGTGAGGGTGACGCCGCGTACGGCCCGCACCTCTTCCGCTTCCTGATGAAAGACCTTCCAGACTGCTTCGGTACGCAGGGCCGGGTTGCCCACCATCTCTCTCCTTCAGCGCTCGAACTTCATGGTCTCGGCCACATCGATGCGCAGGGCTCTCAGGGCCGGGTAGAGGGAGGCCAGCATGCCTATGAGGAAAATGAACGACAGACCCTGCACCATCCGGGCTACCCGAAACCGGGGCACCACCACCGGTTCCATGACCACCCCGGAGAATGTCCACTCGTTGTTCATCATGGAGGACAGGTCGAGTCCCTCTCCCCAGAGAAACCAGGTGACCGACAGGCCCAGGGCAATGCCGATAGTTCCGCTGAGCACGGTCAGAAACAGCCCCTCCACCAGAACCAGGCTGGCCGATTGGCCGGGAGTGAGGCCCAGGGCCTGAAGCACGCCGAACTCCCTCCGCCGGTACATCACCGACATGAGCACCGTGTTGACGATTCCCAGGGCGATGATGCCGAAAAGGATTCCCTGAAAGAGGTAGTTGGAGAAGTCGTCGATCTTGACGGCGGCGTCCAGCTCCGGCAGGGATTCCCGCCAACTCAATACCTGCAGCTCTTCCGAACCCGGATGCTGCGACAGCCTCTGCCGTAACGAGCTCCGGGTCTGAGGCACCTGCTCGCTGTTGCCCAACAGCAGCCCAATAGAGGTGACATCGCCGCTGCAGCCCAGCCAGGCCCCGGCGGTGGATAGCGGAATATGCAGGAGCGAGCGGTCCACCTCGGGAATGCCCGTGCGAAAGGTCCCCACCACCCGAACCAACTGGCCGGCGATCTCGCCGCCGGCATCCTGGGCAGTAAGCACGAACTTGGAGCCCAGCCGCAGGTCGAGAGCCTCGAGGAGCCCGATCCCCACAAAGGCAGCCAGCCTGTCGCCGGATTGGAGGTAGCGCCCCTGCCGCACTTTCTCGTCCAGCACGGAAAAGGCGGCCTCGACTACAGGGTCGACCCCCAGGATGCGAGCCGGTCGCGCGCCGGCTGCGGAGCTGGCCATGCCGGTCACGGCGAGCCGGGGGACCATGTCATTGATGTTCGCGGGGAAGCCGCCTTGGCGCAGGGCTTGCTCCACCAGGCCTCGGGATTCCGACGGTATCCTGTCCTTCAGGGCGCGGCTGTCCTGGAACCCGACCGACTGGACCGCAAGGTGTCCGTCGGCCATGCGCACGGCCGAGTCGATCCATTGTTCGTGGGTTCCGTCCCCCAGGATCAGGCTGAATATCAACAGGGCGCCGCCGGCAATCATGGAGGCAGCCGTCAGCAGGCTGCGTCTGGCCTGTCTTCTCAGGTTGCGCAGGGCCAGTTTGGCGATGACGGCGGTCTTGGAGCTCATAGGCCGGAGAGTGTGTCCGCCGGTGGCATCCAGGCGGCCCGCGCCGCGGGGTAGAGACCGGCGGTCACCGCGGTCAGCAGCAACGCCAGGCCGGTCCACATGGACATGGGGAAGTTGTACTCGATCCTGAGCACAGGACGTATCAGCGCTCCCAGCATGGTGAGATCGCCGTAGATCCAGCTCAGGTCGATCGGGTATTGGTGCCACCAGGCAATGAGCGGAAAGGTGACGGCCACGCCCAGGACCAGGCTGATCCACCCCAGCGCCGTGGCTTCCGAAATCACCGTGAGCAGTATCTGGTGGGGTCGGGCTCCCAGTGCCAGCATCACCGAGAACTCCCGCCGACGCTCGAAGGTGGACATGAGCATGGTGTTGGCGACGCCGAAAAGGGCGATGGCGAAGACGATGATGACCACGATCGAGTACCAGGAATCCATCAACAGGGCGTATTCCAGCATTTCGGGCCGCAGCCCGGTCCAGTCAAGGACGTGCAGTTCCACCCCCAGCGGCGCCAGGCCGGCGGCCAGCCGCCGGCCGGCTTCAGGAGCCAGCCAGGGATCGGTGGTGGAGAGGGCGATCTCGTGAATTCTTCCCGGATCGAGAGCCAGCAAACGTTGCAGCGACCGGATCGGGACCAGGGCGAAGGCGCCGTCCAGTTCCGCCATTCCCGTCCGGTAGAGCCCGCATACACGAAAGATGTCGTTTCCCATGGAGCCGTCTGCCGCGGGCGCCACCAGAATGACCTCGTCGCCGACCTGCAATTCCAGTCGCCGGGCCATCTCGGTCCCGATCAACAGTTCGTTGGCCGCCGGGTTGGGAGCCCGCCCTTGCGACAGAGAACTCATGAGGCGGCTGACCCCGGACTCGCGATCGAGATCGATGCCCATCAGCATGCCGCCCCTGGTGGATTGTCCCGAGCTCAACAGGCCCGCGCCGTAGACGCGGGGAGCGGCCGCAACCACGGCGGGGTCGCGGACAACCGTCCGGATTACGGCCTCGAAGTCGGCTCCGGCACGGCCTCCGAGGGTTTCGTAGAGGCTGCGGTCGGGCCTGTAGCGGGGTGAGTGGATCTGTATCTGCCCTGTCATCAGGCCCGTGCCGTTTTCAATCATCTCCACCTTGAGTCCGTCGGCGAATCCGATCATGAAGATGACGGCAAAGTAGCCGGCCGCCAGTCCCAGGGCCGTGATGAAGGTGCGTCTCGGGTTGCGCCCGAGATTGCGCCAGCCGATCAGCCACCAGGAAGGAAGAGCCATGACCGCTTACCTCCCGCGACGGAGAGTCCGCAGGGAGAAGAAGGACTTGTCGATGCCAAGGTCGAATTGCAGCTCGGCGTAGCTCACGCTGGTCCGCTCGCCGGGCTTGTCGTGGGGTTGCATGTCCATGCGGGCCGGAACCAGGCGGCCTCCCATGCGCCGGAAATCGCTGAAGGTGAGGGTGCGGACCAGTTCGCCCTCTTCGTCGAAGTAGCGGGCACGCAAGGGCATGAAGTCCCGTTGACGGACCCGGTATTCGATCTTTCCCCAGACTACGGCGGCTTCCGGCCTGGGGGTCAGGGTAAATTCCCAGATCTTGACGGCGTCGCGGGTTCCGTCAAACGTGGTCTCGATCTCGTAATCCTCGACCAGGCGGCTCTCCTTGACCAGGTCGTCGTTGGTGAAGTGGGACCCCATCCAGGACCCCATCATCATGGAGGCGGGAATCTTGATGGTGCGGTCCACCTTGGGAAGGTAGTTCCAGATATCCCTGGAGGCCTTCAGCGTGCCTGTGCCGGCTTCCTTGGCGGGAGAGAGGACCCGGACCAGGGAGTAATCGGCGCCCAGGGACCAGACCTCCATGGTCAGGCTCCGTTCCCAGTGCCGGGTGGTCACCCTCATGGTGGCCACGCCCCGACTGGAGGCGCCTCTCAACACGCGGTCCACCCGGTCGATGATCGCCCGAGGCGAATGCCGGTCGCCGGCCGTGAGCCCCGCCGACATCAGGGTGATTGCCAGCAACGGCAGTCCCAGAGTGCGGTGAATGCGCCTGTCACGCCTTCGGTTTTCCGTGCGCTGCAACTCGTTTCCTCCCGATTCCCGGCCGGCCGCTCGCCACCTCGCCTGTAGCCGGCCGAAGCCACGCTCGGGCACTACTGTAACCTCTGATTGTAGAGAGGCGCAATGCTTCCCGGCCGCCAAGGGAGGAGCGGTACGAATTCCGAACCCGGAGAACATTATTTGAAACAAACGCCTTGTGCCGGGTAGCAGGAAACCGGTTCCAAGCCACGCATGGGTCAATGGTTTATTCACATGGATGCACAGGATGCACAGGATTTTTCTGGAGACGGATGGCTTGCAGTCCTAAACATCCACGATTCCACTCGCGGTCATCGCCGGAGCCAGCCTCTCGTGCAACAGCGTCGGGTCCTGATTATCCTGTGCATCCAAGTTCAATAAATTAATGCGGTCCGGCAAGTCGGCGCGCGCCCCCTCGAGAAGCAAGAATGATGGGAGGAGGCGCCCACCCGGGAGCGCGGGCGTCCCGCCCGCATGCACTCCCGTTGCGTGGCGCTCAGTTCCCTGCGATACGGCACCCGGCCACTCTGCAGAAACGGAGTCCTGGAGCCATTGCCGGTCGACCCGGGTGGGCTTCCTCACAGCGGCAGGCGTCTGAGGCGCAGGGCGTTGGCGATGACCGACAGGGAGCTGAAGGTCATGGCGGCGGCGGCGATCATGGGGTTCAGCAACAGGCCGAAGAGGGGATAGAGGAGACCGGCGGCAACCGGAATGCCCAGCAGGTTGTAGACGAAGGCCAGGAACAGGTTCTGGCGGATGTTGCGCATGGTCAGCCGGCTCAGGCGAAAGGCTCGAACCAAACCTCCCAGGTCTCCTCCCACCAGGGTGATCCCCGCGCTCTCGATGGCCACGTCGGTGCCGCCTCCCATGGCGATGCCCACTTGCGCCTGCGCCAGTGCGGGGGCGTCATTGATGCCGTCGCCGGCCATGGCCACCCGTTTGCCCTCCTCCTGCAGCCGTTTGACGATCGCTCCTTTCTCCCGGGGATCCACTTCGGCCACGACCTGGTCGATCCCCAACTCATAGGCCACTCTTTCGGCGGATTTTCGGTGGTCCCCGGTGACCACCAGGAGACGCAGCCCTGCACGCTGCAGCTCGTACAGGGCCTCCTTGGCGGAGCTCTTGACGGGGTCTTCCACCCCCAGCCATCCGGCCAATCGGCCCTCGGCGGCCACCAGCACCACGGCCTGTCCCGACTCCCTCACGTTGTCCCGCCGGTGATGCGGCGCCCCCGTTTCGATTCCCAGTTCCTCCAGCATCCGTGAGTTGCCCACGACCAGGGGACGCCCTCGGACCCGCCCCCGAATTCCTCTCCCGGGAACGGCCTGGAATTCCTGGACGGGGGCCAGGTCCAATCCGCGGCTCCCGGCCGCCTCCAGGATGGCGCCTGCCAGGGGGTGTTCGCTGGCTTGTTCCAGGCTGGCCACCGCCGACAGCATCTCCTCTTCACTCCAGCCCGGCAGGGCCACCAGCGTGCGCAGCCGGGGCTTGCCCTCGGTGAGAGTGCCCGTCTTGTCCAGCACCAGGGTGTCCACGCTGTCCAGGGCTTCCAGGGCCGCGGCATTCTTCACCAGCACGCCGGAGCCGGCTCCCCGTCCGGTCGCCACCATGATCGACATGGGTGTGGCCAGGCCAAGGGCGCAGGGGCAGGCGATAATCAACACGGCCACGGCATTGATCAGGCCGTAGGCCATGGCGGGCTGCGGCCCCAGCAAACTCCACACCACGAAGGTCAGCACGGCGACCAGGAGGACCGCGGGAACAAAGCGGGCAGAAACGGCGTCGGCGAAACGCTGGATGGGCGCGCGTGTCCTCTGGGCTTCGGCTACCAACCGAACGATCCGGGCCAGCAGGGTGTCCTGCCCCACCCGGGTGGCGCGCATGACGAAACTGCCGGTCTGATTCATGGTGCCGCCGGTCACCCGGTGGGCGGGAAGCTTCTGGACCGGCAGGGGCTCGCCGGTGACCATGGATTCATCCACCGAGCTGGCGCCCTCCAGGACCACACCGTCCACCGGGATGCGCTCGCCGGGTCGCACCCGTAGCCGGGCATCCACGGCGACGAGATCCAGAGAGACCTCTTCCTCGGTTCCGTCTTCCCTCAATCGGTGCGCGGTTTCGGGAGCCAGCCTCAGGAGCGAGCGGATGGCGCCGCCGGTCCGCTGCCGGGCGCGAAGCTCCAGAACCTGTCCCAGCAGGACCAGGGTGGTGATGACGGCCGCCGCTTCGAAATATACGGGAACGGCTCCTTCAGAATCTCTGAATGCCTCCGGGAACAGGGAAGGGGCAAGGATGGCCGCCAGGCTGTAGAGGAAGCTGGTCGCTGTGCCCAGTCCTATCAGGGTAAACATGTTGGGGCTTAGGTGGAGCAGGGAAGACCATCCCCGCTGCAGCAGCGGCCATCCGCCCCAGAGGACCACGGGCGTTGCCAGCAGGCATTGAATCCAGGCCGAGATCCCGGCCGGCCAGTGCGGCTGCTGCAAGCTGCCCCCAACCATCTCCGACATGGCCAGCAGGAAGATGGGGAGGGTCAGAACCAGGCTGATCCTGAAACGGCCTCTCATGTCGGACAGTTCCGGATTGTCGGGCTCTTCCAGACTAACCGCTCGGGGTTCGAGAGCCATGCCGCAGAGGGGACAGGCTCCGGGTCGATCGGCCAGGACCTCGGGGTGCATGGGGCAGGTGTAGCTCGCCGGCTGTCGTTGGTCCTCCGATTCCGGTGTTCCGCTCCCGGAGGCTGGGACCGCAGGGGTCTCCCGGCTGCCGAGGTAACGATCGGGATCGGCCTCGAATTCAGCCCGGCAGTGTGTGCGGCAAAAGTAGTAGGTCTGACCGCGATGGGCATGGGAATCGGCGGCGGTCTTGGGGTTGACCCACATGCCGCACACCGGGTCCCGCACGGTGTCGGAATCGGGTTGTGAGGAGCCATGGCCGTGCGGCTCGCCAGGGTCCGGAAGAATGTTGAATTTGGAAGGGTCCATGGCGTGTCGCGCGTGGTGGCTTCCGGGGAGGGGTGGGTTGGGACCGGTTCTCCGTCGGGTGCGACTTGGTGAAAAAGCTGTTTAACCACAAAAAGCACAAAAGGCACCATTTGTGTTTTTTGTGTCTTTTGTGGCCATTCCTGGCAAATGCCCTGCTACCGCATTTTGCAAAGGGCTCACAAATATTCCGCTCGCTATTCTACACGCGCGCTCGGTTTTGCCGCTCTCTCGAAAACCGCTCCACGTTGGTGGCGCCTCGGGTCTGTTGATTGAATCAGTTGGAACTATGTTATTGTTCCGTCGAGTTGGCTGGTCCTGAGAGCTGCCGGGTCGATCAAGGAGTCCCTGGTGCACAGGCGGGTTGCCTCCTACCCTCATCGGCGCTTCTGGAAAACGGCGGTTGCCCTGGTCGGCCTGCTGCTGCTGGGTGCGTCGGGGTTCTGGCTGCTGGAGGGCATGGAGGTTCTGGATGCCCTCTACATGGCCGTGATCACCTTGAGCACGGTCGGCTTCGGGGAAGTCCGGCCCCTGTCGTCGGGTGGCAAGCTCTTCACCATCGTACTCATTCTGGGAGCCGGCTGGCTGGCCATGTACCTGCTGAGCGGCATGGCCGATTTTCTACTCTCCGGCGAAGGACGGGCTTACCTGCAAAAACGACGCTTGCTCCGAATGCTGGACAAACTCTCCGAACACGTCATCGTTTGCGGTTACGGCCGGGTGGGCCGCCACGTGGCTCAGGAACTGGCCGCCCAGAGCCTTCCCTTCGTGGTGCTCGATCCCTCGGCCGAGAAAATCAGCCAGGTCGACCAGTCCGGTTACCTGGGGCTCCAGGGGGACGGGGCCAACGAAGCTCTTCTGGCTCAAGCCGGAATCGAAAGGGCCCGCGGTCTGCTGGTGGCCGCCGATTCCGATGCCCAGAACGTGTTCATCGTGCTCAGTGCGCGCAGCGTGCGGTCGGACCTCCTGATCGTGGCCCGGGCCATCGACGAGCAGTCGGAAAGCAAGCTGGTGAAGGCAGGGGCCGATCGGGTGATCCTGCCCTATCAGTTCAGTGGCCGCAGGATGGTCACCATGCTGATCCGGCCCGAGGTCGCGAACTTTCTGGATGAGGTAGCCTACGGGGGCGGCATCGAGCTCTACCTGGAGCAGTTCCAGCTCTCGCCGGACTCGCCCCTGGTGGGCCAGACCCTGGAGGAGTGCCGTTGGCGGGCCCGCTTCGGTGTCACGGTTCTGGCCTGCAAGCTGGCCGATGGCGGCATCAATGTCAGCCCCTCCGCCGATACCCCATTGACCGCCGGTCTGAGGATGATTGTTCTCGGAACCCGGGAACAGCTCCGAAACCTGCCTGAACTGGCCCAGGGAACACTCGAGGCTTTCTAGCTAACCGGGATACCGGCTCTTGATTCGAGGGATCAGGTACTCGCCGAAGGCAGCCTTCTTGTCGTAGCGGGGCGCCCAGCCCCAATCGGTGCGGGCTGCCGAATCGTCCACTTCAGCCGGCCAGGAATCCACGATGGCCTGGCGCTTTCGATCGGGCTGGAAGTCGATCTCGGCCCGAGGCCACTCTTCGAGGATGCGTTGATGTATTTCCTCCGCCGTCATGCTGAAGCTGCTGATGTTGTACTCGGTCTGGCGGAGATTCTCCCGCGGCGCTTCCTGGAGTTGCAGCAGGGCGTTGACGGCGTCCGGCATGACAATGAAGGGGAGGCGGGTGTCGGGGACTACAAAGCAGCCGTACCTCTGTCCGCTGGCGGCGGCATGGATCATTTCCGGAGCATAGTCGGTGGTGCCGCCGCTGGGCAGGGTGACGGCGCTGATGAGTCCGGGAAAGCGGATGCAGCGGAAGTCGATGCCGTGGCCCGATGAATCGGCCGCCAACTGCCGGTAGTGGTTGGCGTAATAGCGCCCCAGATGCTCGCAGTAGAGCTTGTTGCACCCGTACATGGTGGTGGGGAAGTTCCACTCCGTTTCCCGGACCTTGCCGGTGCCTTGCTTGGCGGTCCGGCCGGGGAGCCCGTAGGCGGCGATGGAGCTGGGGAACATGAACTTCACCGGGCGGCCGTGCCAGTGTGACTGCTCGACGGCCATCTGGAGCAGTCTCAGCGTGCCACCCGCGTTGACCCTGTGGGCGGCATCGGGGGTGAACTCGGCCCGCGTGGACAGCAGAGCCGCCAGGTGATAGACGGTGTGGATCTCGTACTCGCTCTGTATCCGCTCCAGCAGTCTCTCATCCAGAATGTCCCCGTTGACGCAGGCCTTGCACCGGTTTCCGATCCGCTGGTCGATGGGCCGGATGTCCAGGGCGACCAGGTCCTCGATGCCTTCCTCGGCCAGGCGGCCAATGAGCCCGTGACCCATTTCACCGCTGGCTCCGGTGATCAAGGTGGCGGTCTGTCTCATCGGTTCACGCTCCCGTTGCTGTCCTTACCGTCGCTGGAGGCTTTTTTCTCACCGCCGGGGATCTCGTCGGACTCGACTATCTTATGGTAGCGGTTGAACTCGAGTCCGGAAACTCTCTGGACTGCACCGCCGGGCCACCGGATCTCAAGGCTGCACTCTTCCTTCACAGCTTTACCCAGACCGAAGACCACGCGTTTGTCATGGGAGGCCAGGAAGCTGGCCCCACCGGTCACCCACTTGGTGAAACGCTTGTCACCCGACTTCAAGGACAGCTTGCTGCCGATGGCGTCCCTGTTGCTGAGGTTGCCCTCCAGCTCGAATCCGATCCAGGCCCCTTCCTGCCCAATATTGTTGCGTAGCAGCACCGGCCTCTCATTGAGCCGGACAAAGACCACATCCGTGTCCCCGTCATTGTCGTAATCCCCCGTCGCCATCCCCCTGGCGGAGTGCCTGGTCTGGAACACCGGTCCCGCCCGGGAAGCCATGTTGCGGAACTTCAGGTCCCCGACGTTGGCCAGCAGCAGGGGAAGCTGGCGGTAACGGATGTCCCTGCGGGAAAGTTCGATGGTTTGGCTCACGTGGCCGTTGACGATCACCAGGTCCAGGTCGCTGTCGTTGTCGTAGTCGATGAAGCGGGTGCCCCAGCCCACAAAGGGCCGGGTGAAGCCGGCCAGCCCGGAAGGTCGGGTCCACTCGCGGTAGAGCAGCTCCGGGGTGCTCAAATAGAGGGCGTGATACTCGTCATGAAAGTTGGTCACTATGAAATCGGGGCGGCCGTCCCCATTGAGATCCGCGGCGTCCACCCCCATGCCGGCACGTGCTTCGCCATTCACGCTGTAGGCGATTTCGGCGTCGAACCCGCGATCTTCGAAGGAACCGTTCCCGCGGTTCAGCAGCAGCAGGTCGGGCGAGGCGTCTCCCGCCACGAACAGGTCGTCCCAGCCGTCGTCGTCGATGTCCACGCTGACGACTCCGAAGGCCCGTCCCAGGTGACGGGAGACTCCCGACGAACGGCTCACGTCTATGAAGACGCCGGCGCCGTTGTTGCGATAGAGCCTGGGGCGCCGAGGGGGGTAGGCCCGCTGCGAGCAGTATTCGGGCTTGCCGGCAAAGTTGCAGGGGCGGGGATGGGCGAAGGACAACTCGGCATAGTTGCAAACGAAGAGATCCAGGTGCCGGTCGCGGTCATAATCGAACCAGACCGCGCCGGCCGCCCATTCACCGGCATTTTCCAGACCCGCCCGCCGGGTGACCTCGCGGAAGGTGCCGTCTCCTTCATTGTGAAACAGGGCGCTGGTGGGAAAGCCGGTGACGAACAGATCCTGAAACCCGTCATTGTCGTAGTCGGCAGCGGCCGCCCCCATTCCGTAGAAGGGCACTTCGGCCACCCCGGCGCTTTGGGCGACGTCCTCGAACTTGCCGTTGCCGAGGTTGCGGTAGAGTGCGTTGTGGACAGGTGTCCGGCTCTTGCCCTTGGGAGTTTCACCGCCGTTGACGAAAAAGATGTCCAGCCAACCGTCGTTGTCAAAGTCCAGAAAGGCCACACCGCCGCAGGAGACTTCAATGAGAAAGCGATCCCGGGACTGGCCGTTGAAATGTTTCCAGGTGATGCCGGCTTGGCCGGAAACGTCGGTGAAGAGTTCCGGGGAGGATTTCTCGGCAGGTTCGGCCCATGGTTCCCACGAGTGGGTCACGAGGAGGACTGCTGTGAGAAAAGCCAGAAACAAAGCCATGGAAAAGGAGGGAATCTACTCGGTGACCCAGTGCACCCAGCACCTGTCGACCGGACGGGTGCCCGAATTCGATCAAACTTGCCTGCCGCTGGTGAGCACCTTGAAATTACGGTCGGATGGAGCCACTTGTTAATCTGCTTCCGTAGCGATGTTACTTTGCAATGAGTTCTTTAAGCTTGGCTTCGATTGTGTCTATCAGGGACTGCTGCTGGGCGTCATCAATATTGTCGTTTCGAATGAAGAACAAGGCTTCTTGATATTGATCAATGGCTTTCTTGACGTTGCCCTTGAACTCTGCCTTGCGGGCAGCTTCCATGTAGCCATTAAGCGTTACGCGGTGGATTTCGAGGCGAAGTCGTTCCTCTAAAGAGGTGGCGAGTGAGCGATCCTCAAGGCTTTCGCTGACCTCGCGCACCTTCAAGATGCCTGCCGCGAGGGCGCGCTCCTTTCCGCTTGGTGTCGAGGCCACGCTACACTTCGCGAATGCCTTGTCAGCTACCGCGCTGGCTTCCTCAATAATGAGCTCTGTCCGCAGGGAACGATACTCCGTTAGGATAACGGATGGAGAAGGTGATACCGTTGGGACGCCCTTGTGTTCGAATTTGGAAAGGTACTCCGCATGCTCAATCGTGAGGTCGCAGCGAGACAGGCGAGTGCCAAACGTCTTTCCTTCGTGCGCCAATCGCATCGAGTCAACAAGAACACGTGCTTTGCTCTCCACCTCGATGATCAATGGTTGACATTCTCGACAGAGACCGTTGGAATCAACCGATAAGAATAGGCCCTTCTTGTCGCACCATTTGCATTGTGCCATTTTGAATTCCTGGACTATTGCAGGGGTTGAGTTCTCGGATCTTAACGGTCGGTTGCACCCATGCAGACTAGCGCTCAGGATGAGGTCCGTGGTAAAGCGCACAGCTCTCTACCAAGTGCCTCCCGACCGCATTGTTAGCGATCTTCATCTTCGCCAGTCTCAAGTCTCTCAGCTTCCTCGTCTCGCACGACTCGTTCCAGCAGTGAGCGATGCTCGTCTAGGAATAGGACTGGAGCAGAGGATTCCGCCCCTAGAGCGTTCGATAGACTGCGCCTGGAGGACACGATCTCCACGCGGAGCCCCAGAGTCTTTACTGCGCGAACCGTTCCGAGGTAATCCTTGTCTCCAGAAACCAATACGGCTGTGTCAAAGGCTCGATTCGATGCGTGAGTGAGAATCCTTGTAGCAAGAGCGACATCTACACCCTTCTCCGTGTGCGTACGCCAAGTTTGTTCACAACGTCTGCACCGTAGAGTTTTGGAGCCAAGCGGGAATATCTCCGTCTCCCAGTGCAGGCGTTCCTTTAGCATCCGGTAGAATCCGGTTTGTTGGTAACGAGGAGGATCCGTTACTGCAGCAAAAAAGTAAACTTGCCAGATTGGTCCATTTTGCTCGATAAGACTGACGAATTTCTCCGCGTCAATGCGCCACCCCGCATCGCGCTGCCCACTGAAAATGTTTGAATTATCGAAGTAAACGATCGTTCTGCCACGTTCTGGCATGTGTCAACTCCTCCAATACAGACCCCAACTAGATGTGGAACTGATACCTACCGCCTGCAAGAAGCAATTCCTCATAAAATGGCATGAGTTCCAAGAAAACTCGTCTGTAATCGTTTAGATCTTTTTGATACGTTTCGCTAACGTCCCAAAGTGCACCCACAAAGACGAAGACTGGCGAACCATCAGCCGGTACAACGTAGGTTTCAAGCCGGTGGAGAAGTTCGTCAGCATCTTTAGTTTGGATGGACTCGATAGCAAACTGATTTCGCTGTACACATTGGTAGAATGCGTGCCTAAACGGCAAAGGGGGTCTCGCTCCAAGGAACATTTGAAAGAGAGCAAAGGCCGGTATTTTTGGGGCAACTTGGCGTCCAATCATAAAGCCAAGTCCCACCCGAATGTAATCTGGCCACATCCCAATATTGAGTTGGACTTGATCTTGGTCACCTCCGACAACGAATAGAAACCAATGCTTATCATCGCTTCGAGGCTTCCCGAAAACGAGGCCGCTTGCCCCACGCATGCGAGGTCTGCGAACGATTCTTTTTCTGAAGAAGTCAAGCTGATATTCCGAAAAAGACCCGAGACCGTTTCTTAGTTCTTCGATCTTTTTGCTCAATTGATCTGGAATGGAACCGTAAGATACGTTTGCCATTTGAGCAAAGTCATTGGCATCGAACGGAGTGAAAGGCATTGTAACTTTTCCCTCCCAGAAATCTAACGGCCCGGTTCGGTTGCGGGACGCGAAGCGGACATTCCCCTTCAACCGGCCATTATGAGGCCATCCGAAAATCGCTGCATAATGTACAGGTTAGTCCTGTTGGTAAATCGTTGTGCCTACACCTTCCAGTGCCGAGTCCTCCATTTCTTCGTTTTGTGCCTCTCCAGTGGACAGCGCGAGAATTTCCGATGATTCCGCCTCAGGCAGTTGTTCAACCGAACGGAGCGTTTTATCCATGGCCCGTCTCCGCCTGCCAGTTTCTACTTCAATTGTACGGCTTGCGGTATTTAGCTGGCGCTGGACCTTGTCCAGCACATCACCAAATTTCCCAAACTCGGTTTTCACAGCACCCAAGACTCTCCATACCTCGGAGGCATGCCGCTCAATAGCGAGTGTCTGGAAGCCCATGCGAAGGCTGCTAAGAATCGCCACTAACGTTGTAGGACCCGCCAAGACAACCCTATACTCCTGCTGTAGGTCTTCAATCAAAGCCGGCTGACGCAGCACCTCAGCATACAACCCTTCAGTAGCCAGGAACATGATTCCAAAATCAGTTGTACTGGGTGGGTTTACATACTTGTCGTGGATTTTCTTTGCATCGGTTCGAACTGCTCCTGCTAAGGCCTTTGCTGCGGCCTTAACCTCATCCGCATCAGCGTTGTCGGCAGCATTTTGAAGACGGACGTAGTCCTCCTGAGGGAATTTCGAGTCAATAGGCAACCACACGCATTTTCCTGGTTCATCCTTTGGACCCGGCAACCGAACGGCGTACTCAACCCTCTCCGCTGAGTTGGCTTTTACGCAGACGTTCTTTTCGTACTGCTCCGCTGTGAGGACCTGCTCGAGGATCGCTCCGAGCTGCACCTCTGCCCACGTGCCACGTGCCTTCACATTCGTCAGAACTCGCTTTAGATCCCCAACCCCCGTGGCTAGAGTTTGCATTTCTCCGAGCCCCTGATGGACCGCCTCCAACCTATCACTCACGAGTTTGAATGACTCTCCGAGCCGCTTTTCGAGTGTATCCTGTAGCTTCTCGTCGACGATCTTCCGCATCTCGTCCAATTTCTTGTCGTTGCCCTGCTGAAGCTCTTTAACGCGAGAGTCAAGAGTGTTGCGGACGTGTTCCAATGCGCCCTGGTTCGATGTCGCGAGTTGCCTCAGTTGCTGCGTCATTCCCTCAAGTTGTGTTTGCTGGTTCTTACCCATTCCATCTAACGTCTTGGAAAGGGTGTTGTTGGTCAAATTTAACCCGGTCGCTACTTCTTCTCGGAGTTCCTTCCCAGCTCTACGAGCTTCATCGCGGCTAGTGCTGAGTTCGTCTCGTACCTCTCTACCCAAGCCCCTTGAGGGGCGAACAAGCAATACAATCCCCAAAATCATAGTCGAAGTGGTGACCACGACGATTATCATAAGAAGAGTTTCGATCATCATTTTCTCCAGATTTTCTCCAGACCATGAATCCATCGATTAACCAGCAATTCCGCTTGAAATCCTGATGCAGGGTTTCACCCCAGGTGGATCACCCACAGCTAGCCACAGCTAGTCCACCATCAAATTGGTGGCCCTCACCGTCGTGCCCATCAACAAGGTGCCAAGGCGAATGCCGAAACAACAAGCCCACCGGCAAAGCGTCCTCTCATGGCTCCAAGAACCCGTTCGATTTGCTGCCCGTCCCCGTGGGAGTGGTGGATTGGGCCCAGTGGAATGTCATTGCCCAAAGGCGGCCAACGCTGAAACCCACTGAGGAGGTGTTCTTTGCGCTTACTCGTCGGCCTTGAGCTGGCGATATTTTCCGGCCTGTTCCCGGGCCGCCTCTTCCGGATTTCCTTTCGCCAGAGCCAACTGACCCAGTTGATAGCGGGGCACAACCGGGGAGGCATCCAGGTCGAGGTCATTCTTGAGCAGAGCACCCGAACGGGATCGTGCCGCTTCATCTCCCGAATCTCCCACTCTGGTCAACAGGAGTCCATACTCCCGATAGAAGGTGGCATTCAGAGGAGACTTCTGAATAACCCTTTGATGCTGCAGATGCCGGCTGGCGCTACAACGTGTCGGTCAATGGTTCCGGCTTTGTGTTCGGAACCATTACGACCACGGTCCACTCCTTTGTGCTGGCATGCGCTCACCGATTTCACACAAGTTCTTCTCTCCGGGCGACAAGATCGGTCGCAATTCGTCACGACGGCTGGGAATGTTCTCGTCCACAGCTTGCATCCATTCCTAGAGTGTCACGATGGTCTCAGCAACAAGTTTTTGGGTGAGTCCTTCCAGCCAAGGTAGGCGGCGCAGTTCGCGGAGTTCGGCGCGGTGCTATGTCAGCGGTCGATCGTGCTTTCGAGCGCTTCGGCGCAGAATGTGTTCAAGCTCTTGCCTTCTTTCATGGCTGCCAGCGCCAGGCTCTCATGCAATTCTCTAGCCAGCCGAAGGTTGAACTTGCCAGAGTACTTCTTTCCAGCCAACCCGGGAGGGAGCGGTTCGTTGTGCTTTTCTGAAGTTTCTATCCACTCCGCGATAACAGCGCACAATTCGGCAAAAACCTTCTGCTCGTTCTTTCCGTGCACACCACCGAACATGAGTTCGGGGCACCGACCCACATAGCAGCGGTCCTCATCGGACCACTCCACGATCTTTCGATATTGAGCTGATTTTTTCATTCCCACACCTTGGCAATGGCTGCTTTCACCGCCTTTTCCTGGTACGGCTTGGCGTCCGATCCTGATGAACCACTAATCGTTATCCGTACACCCTTGGGATGGCTATAGTTTCGATGACTGCCCTTTCCACCACGACTCCGGAATCCAGCAGCATTAAGGCGTTGGACTAGTTCGCGGACTTTAGGGGGCACTTCGATATGATACTACATTAGTACCACTACGGCAATCCTGCTGACGATGCCTGCTGACGACGCAGATCAACCTGGAGGCTGTTTTCATCGACTGAATCTGTTGGGTCAGGCCGTTTTCCTGGATTCTTGGCGGAGCACACACGGTCCTGAAGCCTCTCAGTCAACATATTGGAACCATAGGCGAAGTATTTCATTGTGTATGGGCCTGAAGGTGGCGGCGGCTCACTGGGGAGGCGTTCCCTCGCCTTCCTCGGCGGCCTTGAGCTGTCGGTATTTTCCGGCTTGTTCTCGGGCCTGCTGTTGGCGTCCCAGTCTGCGGTAGGCCCGGACCAGGCCGTAGCGCAGCTTGCTCTCGCGGGGCGCCAGTTGCACGGCCGATTCGAAATGCCGGGCCGCTTCTTCGGCATTTCCCTGCGCCAGGGCCAACTGGCCCAACTGGTAGTGGGGCTCGACGAGGGAGGCATCCAGGTCGAGGGCCTTCCGGAGCAGAGCGGCCGAACGGGCTCGGGCCGCTTCGTCCCCCGAATCTCCCGCTTTGGCCAGCAGGAGTCCGTATTCCTGGTAGAAGGAGGCATTCACGGGAAACTGCCGGATGCCCCGTTCGAAGGTTTCTCCGGCTTGGCGGGGATTGCCTGCCAGCCGTTGTGACACGCCCAGACCCAGATGCGCCTTGGCGGAGCCGGGATCCAGTTCCAGGGCGCGGCCATAGGATTGTATGGCCTCCCGGGTGTAGTCTAGCTTGGCCTGAACGAAACCCCTGGTTTCAAAGAGGCGAGCGGAAGACGGGAGCTTCTCGACGCCCCCGTCGAGAGCCTGGAGAGCCAGGTGCCAGCGAAGCCGGGGGCCTCGACTGGCGTCGAGCCAATAGTCCGACAGGCTCTCGTCGGCAAGAAGCCGGACCAGGTCCAGGTAGTTGGATTCCTCGGTCGGATTCTGGCCTATAGCTTCCTGAAAGGCTGCGAGGGCCTCCCCCACCTTCTCCTCTCCCTGATGGCAGTGGCCCAGAAGGTTTTGGATCTTGCTGTTTCCCTGCCCACCGGAGAGGGCCTTGACCAGGGTTTGCCGGCAATCGGCGAACCGGCCGGTGCGGAATTGCACCAGGCCGAGATGGTAGCCCACGGTGAGGGGTTGGGGATGACTCGACAGGATGGAGGCAAAGAGTCTTTCGGCGCTTTCGTAGTCTCCCGCCTCCCCGGCGATCCGGCCATAGAGCAACCGGCTCTGAGGGTCCACGGTTGGCTTCCCGGACATCTCGGCCAGGATCCGGCGAGCCTTGTCTCCATTCCCCTGTTTGTAATGGTGGCTGAGGACGGCTGCAAGGGCTTGGGGGTCTTCAAGCGCCAGTTCGTTGGATGACCGGGGCAACTCAGGTCCCGCATCAGGCTCGTGCCGGGATTCCTCGGCCGACTTCATCCGGCGAAAGGTCTTCAAATGGGACCGCGCCTCCTCGCCCCTCCCGAGGCGGCGATAGGCCCGCGCCAGCAGATAGTGAACCCTGCTCTGATCGGGATTCAGCCTGGCGGCGGTTTTCAGATGGGGGAGCGCCTCGCCGGCTCGATCGCTCTCCAGGGCCAGCCGACCGAGCTGGTAGTGCGCAACGGGAAGAGAGGCATCCAGCTCGACGGCTTTCTGCAGCAGGGCAACAGCCCGCTTCAGAGCGTCCTCGTCCCCGGTCTCTCCAGTCTTGAGGAGCATCAGTCCAAATTCCTGATAGTGGGCTCCGTGGGCGGGGAATTTCCGGATACCCTTTTCGAAGGTGGCGGCGGCGTCTTCCCGGCTTCCCGCTGTTCGCTGGGCTATGGCCAGCCCCAGGTTGGCTTTGGCCGAGTCCGGATTGATCTCGAGAGCCCGGCGGTAGGACCGGACGGCATCCTCACTGTAGAGCATGGCCGTTTCGGCCAATCCCTTCATTCTATAGAGACGGTCCGAACGAGGAATGCGGGCCACGCCCTTTTCGGCGATGCGGATCAGTACCCGCCAGATCTGATGCTCGGCCAGCAACTGCACGGCGTCCAGATAGTGGGACTCCTCGGCCGGCTCCATCTCCATGGCCTGTTCGAAAGAGGCAACGGCGCTCTGCAACTGGTTTTGAACCGCATAACAGTGACCCAGCAGGTTGTGCATCGGCCCGGCGCTCTGCCCCTTCTCGATCGCCTCCAGGAGAGTCTGGAGGCTGCGGCCGATCCTGTCGGACCGAAACTGCATGAGGGCGATCTGGTAGCTCAGCGCCGCGGCGTCGGAATAGGTGGGACGGATCGACAGGAAGAGCTTCTCGGCGGTGGCGAAATCTTCGGCATTGGCAGCTGTGGTGGCGCAGGCATAGACATCGCCGGGGGGCAATGACCGGTTGAGCGCCATCGATTCCAAAGTAGCCCGGGCCTGTTCCTGCTTGCCCAGGGCGTATTGGGCCCTGGCCAGAGCCGCTACCGCTTCGCCCTGGCCGCGCACCCGTTGCGGCACCGACTGCAGCAGCCCCACCGCCCGGGCATATTCTCCGGAATTCACCAGGATCATGCCCAGCAGGAACCGGGTGAGCTCGTCGTTGGGAGCCCTGGCCAGCACCTGCTCCAGGTTGGCCTTGGCTTCCGCAAACCGACGCCGGGACCACTGGGTCAGCGCCAGATTGCGGCGAATGGCCGTGCTGTCGGGCGCCAGTTTCAATGCCCGACTGTAGTAGCGGCCGGCTTCCTCCATTCTGTTCTGCATTCCCAGAACCTGGCCCAGCCTGGCCAGGTAGGCGGGATTGTCGGGAACCAGGTCCACTGCCCGGCGCATCTCGGTTTCGGCATTCCGAAGGTCTCCTTCACGAATGAGCCGTGCTGCGTTGGCCAAGTGCATTTCGGCTTGAGCATCCGCGGGGGATGAGTCGGCCGGAAGGACGGCTGAGGCGAAGACCAGCGTGAGGACGAGGGAAACCACCGCGCCGCGCCAACGCCGCCTGGCGGTTCTGCACCTGTCCGTTTTGCTGGGACCGGTCACCGGGTCAAACCTGGGTTATGTTGGGGGTAGCAACCACAAAACCCAGTATAAAAATCGGGCTGATCCGGTGTCAAACGTTGACTGAAACGGGGGTGTTCCCGGCAAATGGAGAGTGATCAGCGGAGGGTTTCGGGGGCAGGCAAGCGCGTGATGGCCTGCGCCCGTCACGCTACGCAAGGCTTACCTGAAACAAACGCCAGCGCCTGGCGGCTGGAAACCGGTTCAAAGTCGAGCAGGGGCAAAACTTTGATTCACATCGATGCACAGGATGCACAGGATTTTTTCAGGAAAAGGCCGGCTTCCAATGCCGCGAATCCGCAAATCCGCATCGGAGCAGGCCCACCCGGGAGCGCGGGCGTCCCGCCCGCATTCATCTCCGCACAGCCTCCCGCATCTCCTCCACGCCGCTCGATCGGCAAACACGCCACGGATCTGCTTCGCCCAAATCTACGCCGTTCCCGCCGCCAGGGTGGCCGGCTGCCACATCGTAGACATACTGAGCGAATCGCGACGGCGGTGCATGCGGGCGAGACGCCCGCGCTCCCGGGTGGGCCTCATTCCGTGACGGCATCGCAACAAAGGACGTCCATCGGTATTCGTGTCTATTCGTGTTCATTCGTGGTTCGTCTTTACAAGAGATCGGCAGTTTCACCCTCGAATGATCCGCCCGGCGGGGCGGGGGCGTCACTTGTCTGGAACTCCCCTGATTCGTCTCTCGTGAGACGCCCCGTCAACCGGGACGGTAGCGCGGCTAGGCGAAAAGTGACTAGTGATCAGTGGTCAGTGGCTAGTATTTTTGATCGATTGGTTGAGCTTATTGCTCGGAACTCCCCTGTTTCACTCGCGTATGATCCGCACGGCAGGGCGGAGGCGGGGCCAGCCACTGACCACTGCCTTTAAAGGCCTATTCTCAGGCGTATCTGAATGTTGCGAGCGCCACCCAGGCGAAACTGGCCGAAGGCAGGGCTGGTGATGTTGGTGGAGCTGGGGCCTCCGCGGTTGGGGTGGTTGAGGATATTGCGCATGTAGGCCTCCAACTGGAAGTAGGGCCCGGTTTCGCCGTAGCCCAGATACCAGCGCTTGAAGGCATTGAGGTTGAAGCTCCAGGTATAGAACCCTCGCATCATGCCCCGCGGCGCCGTTCCGAAGCGGCCGTTGGGAGGAACGGCGAAGCAGCCGGCGTTCCATTTGAATTCGGTCTCCCCGCCGACATTGGGATTGCAGCCGGGCAGCAGATCGGGGCGGCCGCCGGACCTGCCGACGTTGGCCGTGTCCGTACCGGAGAAGCCCGGCGTGAACCGGGTTCCGTTGCGATCTCGCCATTCCGGAGCGAGGGTCCACCCGCCGATAATACTCTGCATGACCCGGTTCATGTTGGAGCCATACTTCTGGTTCCTGCCGAAGGGGAGCGGATAGACGGCCACGATCCGGGCCTCGTAGGGAGTGAACCCGTTCTGGTGGCCCTTCTCATTGGCTCGATCGTAGGGATCCTCGATAAAGAGCCCCACTGTGGAGCCGAACAGGCCGCCCTGGATGTCGTTGAGCGTGTTGAGCCGGGCGATCCAGCCTCTCAGGTAGAGTCCGCTCGAGAATTGACGGGTCACTTCGAACTCGAACCCGTGATGGCTGGAGTTGCCGCCCAGGTCCAGCAGGCCCACCGTGCTGAATCCGGGGCCGAAGGGGTCCTTGTCGGTACGTTCGGCAAACGGAATGGCGCTGGGCGCCGGTCGCTGGAGGTCTCGAATGACCGGCCAGTTGGTGCCCTTGGTGCCCACGTAGGAGGTCCGCATGGCGAAACCGTGGCCCAGCTCCTGCTCGATGGTCAGATTCCACTGCTGGTCATAGGGCCAGTTGTTCTTGCGCAGATCGGGATCCATGCCGTAGACCAACTGTCGCCCCAGGGTGCCCGTCAGTTGCGGGAACCCTCTCAGGGTGGTGAGATCCGGCACTCCGTCCACGATCTGGTTGGGGCCGAACTCCTCCACCAACTGGTAGGGACCCCGGACCCGAGCCGCCAGCAGGCCGGCCCGATCGATGCCGAACCCGCCCACCGGGAAACCGGCGGCCTGAGCCGCATGGGTGGCGTAAGGAACGGAGTAGATGCCGTAGCCGGTACGGATCACCGTTCCCTCGCGGGGACGGAAGGCGATGCCGATCCGCGGATCCACCAACACCGACTTGAAGCTGATGAGCCGATCGGGATAGCCGGCCTCGCGGGCAGTGACTACCGGAACCGGATAACCCGGGACCACCTGGCGCAAGGCTTTGTCGCTGGGCACCACCACCCTTCGGTTGGCCAGATCGAAGTTGTACCAGCGGTCGTCCTTTTCGTAGGGGGTGCCGTAGTGCTGGAAGCGGACTCCCAGGTTGAGGGTCAGGTCCGGCCGGACCTTCCAGTCGTCCTGAATGAAGAAGCCGAACTCCCAGTCCCGAGCCTCGGCTCGGGGGGTGATGGCCTCGATCTTGGTGGCGAAAGGCAGCCCCAGCAAGAGGTCGCCGAAGTCGTAGCCGGTGAAGTTCCCGGTAAAATCCCAGCGGCCGAACTCGTTGGTGTTTCGATCCCCCTCCTTGTGGGGAAACTGGTGACGCAGCTCGATGCCTGTCTTGATGAGGTGGCTGCCCTTCTGGATGGAGAGGGTGTCTCGTATCTGCCACACCGCGGCTTCGGTAAAGTCGATCAGGGGCGAGGTGCCCAGGCCGCCCATGAGGTTGGCGGGCCCCACGTTGAAGGATGCCGAAGAGGCGCCGGTTTGCCGCCCCAGGGTCCGAACCACGAAGCGGGGATTGCCGGAGCCGTTGGGCAGCAGCTTCTCGCGGCCGCCCAGGTCGGATATGCCCAGCAGATCCAGATACTGGCGGCCCGGAAAGTCGCCGCTTCTCCACACGCTGCGTTGGCGGTTCCAGCCGAAGCTGAACTCGTTGATCACCTGGGGATTGAAGGTGTGGGCATTCTGCAAGGCGAAGGCCCGCCGGTTGTCGTCTCCAAACAGGCCCTTGCCGTTGAGGAAGGGGCTGCCCCCTCCTTCGTCGAACACCCAACGCTCCCACCATATGGTCGCGGTCACCCGATTGTTTTCGGTGATCTGGTGGTCGAAGCGCATATGGGTGGTGTCGCGCTCATTGGCGTTGTAGTCGATGAAGTCGAAATTGTCGTAAAGTCGATCTCTATGGGCCGTCGGCAGAATCCCCCGGGAGGTATCCAGCAGGTTGACGGCCACCGGGCTCCACCGTTCCCTGGGGATGATGTCGTTGGGGAAGGGCTGGCCGGTGAAGGGGTCCATGATGTTGAAGTCCGGGTTCCCTTGAGTCGTCCGCTGGAAGCGGGCGAATTCGGACAGGTCGCCCTGGCGCATCCTGGTCGTCGGCAGGATCCAGTTCTGACTCTGGAAGTAGTTGACGTTGCTGGAGGGTTGGTAGTTCCAGTGGAAGAAGGTCTTGTTCCTGCCGTCATACACACCGGGAATGTACACCGGTCCACTCGCCTCGTAGGAGATGCGCCGGTTGGGACGCGAGGGTGGCCGGGGCCTGCCATTCTGGCTCGGTTGCAGCGCATTGAGACGGGGATGGTTGAGGTGATAGAAGATCTCCCCGTGAAACTTGTTGGTGCCTCCCCGGCCGATGGCCATCACCGTGGTCGAGGTGCGGTACTCGGCCGCCGCATTGAAGGTGGTCTGAATCAGCTCCTGGGTGGTCTCGGTATAGTCCCGGCCCGACCCGCCGTAGGCGTTGGTGGCCAGGCCCATGTGCTCGGTGTTGGTGTTGTTGGCATAGCTGCCGTGCACCTGGCTGCGGGGCTCGTTGCCGGGATTGAGGCCGATGGTGTAGATCAGGGCGGCATTGGTGTTGAAACCCACCATTTCGGTCATGGCCGTGGTTTGCTTGATGGTGGGCGTGTCGGTGTCGATGACGTAGCCTTCTTCCTCGACGGTGATGGTGTCGGCCACCTCACCCACTTCCAGAGTGACATCGATCCGCCGGGCCTGTCCGGCGTAGACCACCAGGCCGGAGTTGACGAATTTCTTGAAGCCCGACAGTTCGACTTCCAGGGTGTAGGACCCCGGCGACAGTCCTCTCAGCTCGAAGTCTCCCACCTCGTTGGTCACGGTGCTGTTGCCCAGTCCCGTGCTTTCCGAAGTCGCGGTCACGTCTGCGCTGACCACTATGGCTCCGGTGGGATCGGTCACTTTTCCCCGAAACCCGCCATACTCCTGGGCGGTCGCCAGGGGCGCCGCCAGAATGAAAGCGGCCAGGCCGGTCAGCAGGGTCGACAGGCCTGTCGGAGTTGACCGACCGATCCGATGGAACAGACTCAACGCGATCCCTTCAGTTCGCGAAACCATCATCCCTCCTCGCGCAGCCAAGCCTGCGCTGCGGCATAGATGGACCACCACCAGCTTCAGGGCAAATCGCGCCCTGAGGTCAACGGCAGCAACGTTGTGTTTTGGATACTTGAGGGCAGTATAGGCCGCCCCCACCACAATGTACAGAACAAAAAAAACAAACAGGCGCTTGTCTGAAACAAAATTGGGAACCAGCCCGCTTCAGTTGGATCTATCTCGTTGACTCACAGGATGTTACCCTCTCTTTGAGGCCCGCCGGGTCGGCTCCGCTTTCGGGGCGAAGCCGAATCCCCTTTTTTATTGACATGGATGCACAGGATGCACAGGATTTTTTCCGGAGACGGCTGGTTTGAAGTCCTGGATTTCCGCAAATCCGTCGCGATCACCGCCGGAGTCAGCTTTGGTGCAACACCCTCCCATCCTGATTATCCTGTGCATCCTGTCTATCCATGTTCAAAAATCTTGTTCCCGATAGGCTATGAACTTCTCTTGTTTCACTCTCGGATGATCTGCCCGGCAGGGCAGGGGTGGTGCTTGTCTGAAACAAACGGAAAAGAGGAATCCACTAAGGCACAGAAAGCGGGACGGCTCTGCCGCATCGGCAGGGGCAGTGCCTCCTCGCGGAGCAAGAAGGATGGGAGGAGGCGCCCCTCCGGGAGCGCGGGCGTCTCGCCCGCATCCTCTGCGTTGGGTGGCCGCTCAGTTTCCCCCTGATGCGGCGCCCGGTCACCCGGCCGCCGGGAACCCCATGGGCTCGGCCGAATCGGAATCGTGGGGCCGTTGCCGGTCGAGCCGGGTCGAAAAGATGGGTAAGGCCTTGCCAGTGTTGTGCGGGCGGGACGCCCGCGCTCCCGGAGGGCTTCCTCCCGTGACGTCATCGCAGCCAACTTATTGCCGATTGGGTGTTTCACCCTCGGATGATTTGCCCGGCAGGGCAGGGGTGGTGCTTGCCTGAAACCGTTGGGCGACCTTTCGGGGCGGACCCAAGGAGTAATCCCCCGGAGGCATGGGAACGAGGCGCCGGTCCCTGCCACGGGTCTGGGGACAGTAGGAAGGAATGGAGGGGTTGGAAGGGCGCCGTTGGCGGTTGGGTGTTATTGCGGTCGCCGTTCGGTCCCACAGCGCCAGGAGAACTGGGATGGATCCAACTGGACAATGGAATGGCTGCCGCTGCCGGTGGGCCGAATGCGATAGGTGGCGCCGGGCAGGCGCACCGTGCCCGCTACCACGCTCCCGTTGACCACCAGGGTCACGGTTCCCCCCGGCACTTCGGCCAGCCGGCCCGAGAGCGCATGGCCGCCGGAGAAGGTCGGTGTCCGCCGCTCGATCAATCCCGTCAGCACCAGGTCGTCGAACAGGTTCAGCCTCAGAGCCGTGCGTCCGCCGGCCGGCAGGCGAGCCAGCCTCCCGACGTCGACACTCACCTCTCGCCGCCGCAGGGTTGGACGACCGAGAGCGCTGTCGGCCGGTTGCAGGACGGCCCTTGCCCCGTTCGGCGGGATCGCCCGGAAGAGATTGCCGCCCGGGGCCGGCGCCATGGCCCGGCCGGTCCTGTCGGCGGGCCGGGAGGGCGAGAGGGTGGAGGAGAGCATCTGTTGGTTCCCTGCAGCCCGATTCCGGAAGTCGGCCACGGAGTGCCGCGTGAGATTGAGCGTGCGTGCTGCGTCGGACGGTCCGGTCACGGCTGCCGACCGCTCCTCGCCAGGCACGCCCAGCGGGTCTCCCATCCAGGTCTGGTTGGGGTTTGAAAAGCGCAGAATGGCTGGGCAATCAAGGTCAGCGTCGAAACACTGGTCAGGGTAGGCCATGATGGTGAACCACCGCGCCGACTCGGGAGCGCCCTCGACGAACGCCTTCTGGTTCACGTATCCGTAGCTGTAGGGTAGCAGGCCGTCTCCGGCGACGTAGCGGTCGTGGGAAAGTCCCATGTTGTGTCCCAGCTCGTGAGCGAACGTCACGGCGTCGCACCCGGCGCAGGTAAGGCCAAAGGTTCCCGGCAAATCCGCGATGCCGCCCACGTCCGTCACCTCGGCGATCAAGTGGACCAGGTCTGCGCCGACCCGGTTTCGAATGGCGTGGACCTCGTCCATGTGGCCATCGGACTTGGCGGACAAACGCTCCACAACCAGAGACCCACTCTGATTCTCCTCCTCGTAGGGCACCTCTTGCCTGACCGCCAGCCTGATTCGCTGATTCACGCCGCTATCCTGGTAGGCTTGATTGGTCTGGGCGACCATGAGGTCGATCGCTGCCCCCATCTCCGCGGCGCCGCCGGCCAGCTTGCGCGCCGCCGGAGTGAAAAAGACCGCCACGTCGATCGTCGGCACCTCAGGCAGAGAACGCCCGCAGGGTGCGCCCGATGGCAGAAATGCGAACGTCGCCGACCAGTTCCGAAAGGCTGAAGTCTCGGGAACGCAAACGGCGGTCGCCATCAGGTAGAGAGTCGCGAGCGACAGTTGCTGCAACCCGGCCGGGATGGTTCCGGTCAAGTCCGGATTGAAGCTGAGATCCAGCCACAGGAGGTTGGTGAGCCCGGCCAGTTCGGGCGGGATGGCCCCGCTGAGTTGGTTGCCTGCGAGATTCAGCTCATGGAGGTTGGCGAGCCCGGCCAGCGCGGCGGGAATGGTCCCGTTGAGGTGGTTGCCCCAGAGTGACAGCGTTTGGAGATTGGTAAGCCCGGCCAGTTCAGGCGGGATGGCCCCGCTGAGCTGGTTGGCCCAGAGTTCCAGCCGTTCGAGGTTGCTCAGCCCGGCCAGTGCGGCAGGAATGATCCCGCTGAGCTGGTTGCCTCCGAGATTCAACTCCCGGAGGTTGGCAAGCCCGGCCAGTGCGGCAGGAATGGCCCCGTTGAGTCGGTTGCCCGAGAGTGACAGCGATTGGAGGCTGGCCAGCCCGGCCAGTTCGGGCGGGATGGGCCCCCTGAGTTGGTTTTGGCTGAGATCCAAACTCGTGACTCGGCCGCTCTCATCGGTTTCCACCCCGTGCCACTTTGAGAGAGGCTCGTTGCTCAGCCAGTTGGAGCGGTCTTTCCAGTTGGCCCCCCCGGTCGCGTGGTAGAGCGCCTCCAGCACCTGCCGGTCCGTCATCCCGCCGGTCCCCGGATCGATGGTCCCCTCCATGGCCGGCAAATAGGCGCCATCTCCGCTCCGCTGCCCTGGAGCACCGCCGTCGTTGACCACTCCGTAAGCCAGGAAGGGATTGCTGCCGGAGGTTTTTCTGACGAGGACGTAGCCCTGGGTGACGCCCGCTGCATGCCGGGCCAGAATGCCGTTGATCTGGCGCCAGCCCCGGGCCGGCACCCGGATGCCGGTCACGGTGTTGGCCCGCATCCCGGTCGCCCCGTCGAAGATGTCCAGTTGAAAGACGCTGGGGCTGCCATCCGCTTCCCCGGTGTTGACCAGCGCCAGGTTGCTCCGGTTCTCCCGGTTCTGCTGCAGAGCGTCCACCCGGGCCCTTTGGCGGAAGGCCGCGCCGTAGGGCGCCGCGTTGTAGAAGACTCCGTACCGGCCGCCGCCTCCGGGCGAGCCGGTCCGGGCTCCGATCGCAATGCCGCTCATGTCCCCCTGGGCCACCGTGGCGATCAAAGCCCCGCCAAAGGTCGATCCCGGGGGACCGATCCCCGACCCTCCCATCCGGCGCATCCTCTCCACGATATCGGGAACAATCACCTGCTGGCCGGGCTGCAAGGTCCATTCCGCCGTGGCCGTCTTGTCGGGGGTCTGGATCGCTTCCGCCCTGAAACGGAAGGTCACCGTCTTGGCCTCTTTCGAGAAGTTGGTCACCATCAACTCGCTGCTGAAGACTCCGGTCTCCACAATCACCGGCAAGGTCTGTCCCCGGATTCCCATCAGCGAACCGGCCGTCACCGGAAAGACGAAGGAGCCGTCGGAGTTGGCCTGGTCGTTGATGACCCCGTAGGCGTAGAACGGCGCCGTGCCCTTGACCCGTTCCACCTTGACGTAGCCCTGGGTGAAACCGGCCGTAGCCAGCAGGCCCGAGTATTGATGGAATCCTCCCGGCGCCAGGGTCACGTCCTCCAGCACCCGACTCGAAGTCCCCGCCTCCCCGGAATAGACGGTGGTCCTCAGGGTGATCTCACCCTCGGTCCCCAGGTTCTGGAAGGCCACGTTGGAGCGGTCCTGCCGATTCTGGCGCAGGCCGCACAGAAAGACGGCTTCCTCGAATCCGGTCGCCACTCCCGGGTAGGCCAGGCCGGCGCGACCGCCGGGGACCGGCGTGGTCGTCCGCGCCGTGACTCCGACCCGGGAAGACCCCGAAACCGCCACCCGCAGGGTCCCGATGCGGTTGCCGGACTTGGGAATGGGAAGACCCAGCGTCCTCAGATGCTCGATGGCGTCGGGCACGATCTTCTGCCTCCCCGCCGCCAGCCTCTCCGAGGCCGCGCCGCTTCCTCCGCCGCGATGAGCCGTATAGGTGTAGTTGAGCGTTGCCGGCTGATTCCCCCGGTTGGTCAAGGTCAGCTCAGAGGTGAAAAACGAGTCGTTTTGCCCCGAAGAAGTCAGGATGACCGGGACGAAGATGGCGCGTGCGCCCGAGCCCTGGCCTGCTGCCGAGCCACTCGGGGCGAGCCTGGCCGAACCTTCGCTCCGGTCCTCGGCCAGGTTCTGAGCCCGGGCTTCGACGGCCGGCCCCACGGCTCCCCACCAGGCCAGCAGGCAGGCCAAGGCAAGCGGGAGCTGCAGTCGGTGAAGCGGAGCGGCGGCCTGGGTGGCTTTTGGCCCGGAAATCAGGCCGGACCGGTAGCGTGGAAGCATGTTGTTTGACCGTGGAGCCTTTTGCAAAATTCCCCTGATGGCGGGGGACGGCCATGCGAACGGAAACCCGGGGGAGTCAGGACTTCTTCTTCAGGCTCATGATGGCATCGATGAGATTGAGGGGCAGGGGGAAGACCAGGGTGTTGTTCTTCTCGACGCCGATTTCGGTCAAGGTCTGGAGGTAGCGGAGTTGAAGCGCCACCGGCTGGCGGGACACCACCCGGGCCGCGTCGGCCAGCTTGGCGGCGGCCTGAAACTCGCCGTCGGCGTGAATGATCTTGGCGCGCTTTTCCCGCTCCGCCTCGGCCTGCTTGGCCATGGCCCGCTGCATCTCCTGCGGCAGGTCCACCGCCTTGACCTCCACCAGGGAGACCTTGATTCCCCAGGCATCGGTCTGTTTGTCCAGGATCGCCTGCAACTTCATGTTGAGGGTCTCCCGTTGACTGAGCAGGTCGTCCAGCACGACCTCCCCCAGCACGGAACGCAGGGTGGTCTGGGAGAGCTGGGAGGTGGCGTAGAGATAGTTCTCGACCTCGACCACCGACCGGATGGCGTTGAGCACGCGGAAGTAGACCACGGCATTGACCTTCACCGAGACGTTGTCGCTGGTAATGATGTCCTGGGTGGGCACGTCCAGCGCCACGGTTCGCAGGGAGACCCGGACCATGCGATCGATGGGCCAGAAGACGAAGATCAGGCCGGGTCCCTTGGGTTTCGACAGCAGGCGCCCCAGTCTGAAGATGACGCCTCGTTCATATTCCCTCAGGACGTTGATCGAGTTGATCAACCAGAGGACAACCACCAGAATGAAGAAAACGGTGACAGGATTGACGCCCCACATGAGTCCCCCTACGGTTCAAAGGCATGGTTGGCTCCAGTGTATCTCAATTTCGTGAAAGGAGGAATCTCCATGACTGAAACAAATTCAAGCGTATTCGACATGGCTATGGAGCAGTTCGAAACCGCGGCCGATCTCCTGCAACTGGACGACGACGTGAGGAACAAGATCAAGTACCCGGAACGCTGCCTGATCGTCTCCGTGCCCATTCGGCTGGACGACGGCCGCATCCGGCGTTTCGAGGGCTACCGGGTGCAGCACAGCACCGCCAGAGGACCTGCCAAGGGAGGACTCCGGTATCATCCCAGGGTGAACCTGGACGAAGTGAAGGCCCTGGCGACCTGGATGACCTGGAAATCGGCGATCGTGGACATTCCCTTCGGGGGTGGCAAGGGCGGGGTCTGCTGCAACCCGAAGAGCATGAGCAGCGGAGAGCTGGAACGGCTGACCCGAAGGTTCACCAACGAGATTCTTCCCTTTATCGGCCCCGAAAAGGATATCCCGGCGCCCGATGCCTACACCAACCCCCAGGTGATGGCCTGGATCATGGACACCTACAGCATGAACAAGGGCTACTGCGTTCCGGGAGTGGTCACTGGAAAACCCCTGGAGTTGGGAGGATCCATGGGCCGCATCGAGGCTACCGGCCGCGGCGTGTTCTTCACCATCGGGTGCGCCGCCGAGCACCTCAACCTGAGGCTGGACACCCTCAAGGTGGGCGTTCAGGGGTTTGGAAACGCCGGCTCGGTGGTCGCTCGGCTCCTGGACGAAGCCGGGGCCAAGGTGATTGCGGTCAGCGACTCTCAGGGGTGTGTCCATAACGGGAACGGACTGCCGCTCGAAGAGCTCGCCGACTACAAGAGTCGGACCGGGAGTGTCTCGGGTTTTCCCGAGTCGGAGCCGATGCCGGCCGAGGACTTGCTCCGTTGCCGCTGTGACGTTCTGATTCCGGCGGCGCTGGAAGATGCCATCACCGAGGAAAACGCCGCCGGAATCCGGGCCCGAATCGTCGCCGAGGCCGCCAACGGCCCCACCACTCCGGCCGCCGACAGGATCCTGCAGGCCAAGGAGGTGTTCCTGATTCCGGACGTCCTGTGCAATGCCGGGGGAGTCACGGTCTCCTACCTGGAGTGGGTGCAATCCATCCAACACCTCTTCTGGGAGGAGGCCGACGTCTTCAAGAGGCTGCGATCCATCATGAGGCACAGCTTCAAGTCGGTTCTGGACCTCTCCGTCGACAGAAGAGTGCCCATGCGGACGGCAGCCAGCATGGTCGGGATCGAACGAGTGGCCAGGGCGACCCGGCTGAGGGGACTCTATCCGTGATTTGACCCTGCCTTTTATCCTTTCCCGCTGGCGCGGACGGTTTTCCTGATATATTGAAGGGTCAATTCAAGCACTCGAGAGTTGCTGCAGTCGCACCCGGATGAATCGCCGTGAAAGTAGCAGAATTGTGAATTGAAGATTGAATATTGTAGATTTTTGGTTTCAGGTGGGGGCTATTGGCAGAACTCCCCCAGTTGACATTCATAAATCTTCCATCGACAATTCATTAGCGAGGTGTTTGCCATGCGGTGGATGACCAGGCGGGAGTTGCTGGGCTCCGGTCTTGTCGGATACATGGCCATCCCATGGCTGTCCGGGCCAGAGGCTTGGGCGGAACCGGCCGACCTGACTGACGAAAAGAGGAGGCAAGAAATGAACGGAGAAACAAATTCCGATGCGCGTACCGAGCAGACCGGTCTCACCGATACCGAAGTTGTTCTCGGTGTATCGGCGGCTTTCTCCGGTCCCTCGCGAGGTCTCGGCATCGAGCTCTACCGGGGCGCCAATTCCTATTTCGAACACGTCAATCGGGCCGGTGGCGTCGGAGGCCGCAAGGTCGTGCTCAAGACCTATGACGACGGCTACCAGCCCAATCCGGCAGTCACCAACACCATGACCCTGGTGTTGGAAGACCAGGTATTCGCCCTGTTCGGCTATGTCGGCACGCCAACCGTCACGCGGGTCCTTCCCATGCTGAAGAAGTTCCAGGAAAGAAATGCCTACCTGTTCTTTCCATTCACGGGCGCCCAACCCCAGAGAGAGCCGCCCTACGGAGATTTCGCCTTCAATCTCAGGGCTTCCTATCGCCAGGAAACCGCCGGTTTGGTCGACAATTTCGTGTCGATAGGCAACAAACGCATCGCCGTGTTCTACCAGGCCGATGCTTACGGTCGCAGCGGTTGGGCCGGCGTGCGACGGGCGATGAGCCGGCATGGAGCGCAGATCGCCGGCGAAGCCACCTATCGCCGGGGTGCAAGATTCTCCGGCAGCATGCGCCGCCAGGTGGAGATACTGAAGCAGTCCGATCCAAGCGCCGTCATCTGTATCGGCTCCTATGCCGCCTGCGCGGCATTCTTGCGGGACGCCGTCGACCTGGGGCTGGAAGTCCCCATCGCCAACCTTTCCTTCGTGGGGAGCGAGAACCTGTTGAAGTTGATTACGGAGGGACGGGACGACAGTCAACGCTACACCAGGCTGCTGGTGAACTCGCAGGTCGTGCCCAGCTATGAAGACGTTTCGATCCCGGCGGTCAAGCAGTATCGAGAAATGATGGATCGGTACGATCCCCAACCGCCGTCGGAGCTGCTCAAGGAAGACTACACGCCGTTTTCGTACAGTTTCGTGAGCCTGGAGGGTTTCCTCAACGCCAAGCTGATGGTGGAAATCCTGCGTCGATTGGGGGATCAACCCGATCGAAACAAACTCGAAGAGGCCATCTTCACCATCAGGGATTTCGACATCGGCATTTCGGAGCGCGTTTCCTTCGGCCCCGATCGGCGTCAGGGGCTGCAACAGGTCTACTACACCGTTGTCGAATCGGGTCGCTTCGTTACCCTGAAGAGCTGGGAGGACAGGTTTGCGTCATGAAAATTCAGAAGCTGTTTCAGAAGACCCTGGTCGGCATCTTCTTCCTGTTTGCGGTGATCAGTCTCTCGACCTCCGCCCTGTGCATCTACACGGTCGATACCCACCTGTCTACTGAATACGAGAGCAACAGCCGAGGAATCGCAAAGACGATCGCCGATTCCAGCGTCGACATCCTGCTGAATCGCGACCTGTCCGCCCTGCAGTCCCTGATCGACCAGTTCATCGAGATCCAGGGAATCAGCTACATCTACATCACCAACGAACACGGCGAGTTTCTGGCCCACACGTTCGTTCCGGGAATTCCTGCTGAAATCGCGGCGAGCGATCATTCTTCCAGGGCGACCGTTGAGCGCAATCTCCCCGGAATGGGCGATTTTGTCGAGGTCAGCAGCCCCATCCTTGCCGGTGTCGCCGGCGCCGTGCATATCGGCATGGATACGGGATTGATCGCGCTGAAGATTCAACGGGCGGTCGGACAGCAGGTCTATCTCATTTCCTCCATCTTCATCATCGGCGTCTTTGCCGCCATCTGGCTGGTCAGGCTTGCGGCACGACCGATCGACTCGGTGATCGGCTACGCCGCCAGATTGGCGCGGGAGCGAGACCAGGACAGCTCGGACCAAAAGCTCCTGGCTCGCGACGACGAGGTCGGCCAGCTCGCTCGCCTTTTTCTCTATTTTTCGATGGTCATGGACATTGACAAGGCGCGAGGCGCTCCGCCTGGCGAGCAGGTCTGATCCAGCCCGCATGTCTCGCCAGGGGGCATGATCATGGCGCAGGCATTTTCCCTTCAGCGCGTGCTCGCGACCGAAGAGCGTAGCGGTTTCTACGGTCGAGGGAGCCTGGGCGCGCTGGAGGGAAAAGGACCAGCCAGGGCATGCCCAGCGCCGTCTGTAGTCCGCAAGCCCTTGACATGGAGCCAATCAAGGCACTGAAGACCATTTACTTCTTGTAATGCCTCCAGCGGCCTGGTGAGACATGCGGGCCAGCACCCGGAGGCAGTTGGAATGGCCATGCCGCGGGTCGTACTCCCACGCACGGTGATCGTCCTGCTCTGCACGCTGCTGCAGATCTGTTTCGGGACGGTGTATGCCTGGAGCTTCTTCCAGACGCTTCTGGTGCAGGACTACGGCTGGACCTTCACCCAAACCGCCATCGCCTTCAGCGTCGTCATTTTCTCTCTGGGGCTTTCGGCCGCCTGGGCAGGCATGGTTCTGCCCAAGACCGGACCCCGACTATTGGCGACCGCCGGCAGCCTGATGTTTTCTGCGGGCTATTTGATTGGCGCGCTGGCCCTGCATCTGGACAACCTGATTCTGTTCTACCTCGGTTATGGCGTGATCGGGGGGGCGGGGATCGGGCTTGGCTACGTCACTCCGGTCGCGACCACGGCCAAGTGGTTTCCGGACCGCAAGGGGCTGGCCACCGGAATCGTGGTCATGGGCTTCGGCATCGGAGCCTTTCTGCTCAGCAAGCTGCTGGCGCCCGTTCTCATGCTTTATTTCGCCGGAGGAGATCTGGCGCTTCTCTTCGCCTCGCTCGGCGTCATTTTCGCCTGCATCCTGATTCCGTCCAGTCTGCTACTCTCCGATCCACCCGCCCCTGCGGCCCCCGGCCCGGAGAGCGCCGCGGGAAGCGGCGCTGTTCCGGAATCGGAATCCATCGGGCAATGCCTGCTCTCCTCCAGGTTCATTGTCATGTGGCTGGTCTTCTTCTTCAACATCTCCGCCGGGATCTCCGTCATCAGCTTCCAGTCTCCGCTGCTGCAAGACGTGTGGGGATTGTCGGATCCGACCATCGAGCCTGCCACGCTGGTTGCCTACGGCGCCACCCTGATCGCCGTCAGCTCGTTGTGCAACGGGGCGGGACGATTGTTCTGGGGGCTGCTGTCGGATCGCATCGGCCGGATCCGGGTGTTCCGCATCATTCTCGCCAGCCAGATGGTCGTCTTCGGCATACTCATGACCGAGCGCAACCCCTGGGTCTTCTCGGTGCTCGTCTGCTACATCCTGCTTTGCTTCGGGGGAGGCTTCGCCACCATGCCGTCCTTCATCCTGGACGTTTTCGGGGCCAAGCGAATGTCAGCCATCTACGGGACCATGCTGACAGCCTGGGCGGCGGCGGGGATCTTCGGGCCGCTCTACGTCGGGAACCTCAAGGACAGGTATCCCGATCGCGCCGTCATCTATTGCTTTCTGATCGGAGTGGTGATTCTCTGCTTCGGATACATATTCTCCTACCTGTTGAACGATGAGCGCATCCGTCTCCGCCGGCCTACGGTGAAGGACACCTTGCAGCAGCTCGGCATCCCCGTGCCCCAGAGGAATTGACGGAAAGAAGCTACTCTTCGTCGACGGGATCCAGGAAGTGAAGCAGTTTGCGGTTGGAGGGAGAGCAACGGAGCTTGATCAGCGCCTTGGCCTCGATCTGGCGGATGCGCTCGCGGGTCAGGGACAGGTTCCTGCCAATCTGCTCCAGCGTGTGGGTGACCCCGTTCTCCAGTCCGAAGCGGAGTCGGATGACCTTTTCTTCCTTCGGATTGAGCGTCTTCAGAGCACTTTCGGCGGCCTCCTTCAGGTCGCGGTTCTTGAGGAGGTCGTCCGGCGAGGCCGCTTTTTCGTCCTTGATCAGATTTCCCAGCACGGAATCCTCGTTCTGGCCGACGGGGGTGTCCAGGGAGATGGGCTGGCGGGCGATCTTGAAGGCTTGGCGAACCTTGCCCACGGGAATGTTCAGGTGGCCGGCGATTTCCTCCGAGCTCGGCTCCCTTCCATACTCCTGCACCAGGGCCCTGGAAGCCCTGATCAGCTTGTTGATGGTCTCGACCATGTGTACGGGAATGCGGATCGTCCGGGCCTGGTCGGCCAGGGCTCGAGTCACCGCCTGCCGAATCCACCAGGTCGCGTAGGTGGAAAACTTGTAGCCGCGCCGGTATTCGAACTTGTCCACCGCCCTCATGAGACCGATGTTGCCCTCCTGAATCAGGTCCAGCATGGGCAGGCCTCGCCCGGAGTATTTTCGCGCGATGGAAGCCACCAGTCGAAGATTGGCTTGAGCCAGGTCCCGCTTGGCCACAGCCACCTTCTTGCCGTTTCGGGAGAGGACGGCCAGGGTCCGCCGCAGTCCTTCCCGGCCGGTCCTTGAAGGGTGCATGCGGTCGGCCGAGGTGGCATCGTTGCCGGGAGCCCGCGACTTGGCCGGATTGGCGGGCAGGTCTTCGTAGTGCTGCCTGAGCTGCCCCATCAGACGAGCGCGCTCGGAGTCGGTCAGCCTCAGGCGCCGAACCGCTCGGGAGACGAGGATGGTGTGACGGGCAAGCCGGTTGCCCAGTCGACGACGTTCCCCGGATTCGCCCGGGTCGGCCGAGGCCCATTGGCGCTGCAACCGCTCCCATTCTTCAGCCAACTCTCCAATCCTCCGGATACGGTCCAACGCGTCCCGAAGCCTGGCATCGATCAAGTCACCGTTGGACACCACCACCCGGTTGACGGAACGCTCGCCTCTCTCCAGTTGAGCGCCCAGCCGGAGGATTTCACCCACGACGAAGGGCGACCGGGACAGGGCCTTGGAAATCTTGAGGTTGCCCCGTTCGATGCGTTTGGCCAGGGCGACTTCCCCTTCGCGGGTCAACAACGGAACCGACCGCATCTCCTGATAGTAGAGGCTGACCGGGTCGGTCTCGCCGGCGCGGTCCAGAGCGCCGGGTGTCAGGTCCAGCCCGGCGGAGTCGTCCCGATCCCGAGTTCCGGTTCCTTCGCCTGTTCCCGCGGCGCCGGAGTCTTCTTCGTTGGCCTGTCCTCCCAGGGACCTCTGGCGATCCGATTCTTCCCCCAGAAAACGGCTGGCGCCTTCCGGGAGGGATTCCCCGAGATCTTCATCGAGGGCGCCGGGCCGGGGAGCCACCTCGCGCGCATCCGCACTCGGAGTCAGGGTTTGCTCCAACAGCTTGTCTTGATCGGTGCGCGGAATCATGGGTCCTTTTGACTCGCTTGCTCGAGAATCGAAGACGACCCTGAATGGCCGCCGCCCGGATTTGGAGTCCGGAGCACGATTTGAGAAGCCGCCGATGAGTCGGCCCGCAGAAGGGAGAGCGGCGTCAACGCAGGACAGGCTGCGCTCCTGGGACTCCATGTGATGTGGCTGGCAAACTGCCTGGAAGGGCTTCTGAAAACGAGGGAACGCTCGCAGGACCACCAGGGCCGTGGGCGTCGCCTGGTCGATTCACCCTGAAAGGCCCATGTCGGGTGACGCTCTACAGGAGTTCTTACCGGCCTTCGAACCTTAAAGTGTATCCCAGTACGGCTTGCAGGGCAACAGACAATCGATTGACTTTCGTCCTGCCTCCAGCGGCCTGGTGAGACACGCGGTTTAACCCTTCATGACGGCCAGAGGCACCGACTTCGCCAGTTTGGCGGCGATGCCCGCCCCTTCAACCACTTCCATTGGCTCAGATCAGGCGGTCGCCGTCCGCCAGCACCGAGTCCTGGCGGTAGTGGCAGCCGCGGCTCTGCCGGTTGTGGTAGGCGGCCCTGGCCACGATCAGGGCGGCCTCCACCGCGTTGCGCAGGCCGATCAACCCGTCGCTCAGCTTGGTGGTTCGGTAGAAGGTCTCGATTTCGTTCCAGAGATGACGCAACTCCCGGATGGCGCGGGAGAGGCGGTCGCCGCTGCGAACCAGACCCACGTAATGCCACATGATGTTTTGAATGGTCTGCATGTCTCCCTGGATGAGCGCCGGGTCGGGATCGGAAACCAGGCCGCTGTCATCCCAGGGGGGCAGGGTCTCCAGGAGAGGAGGCGGGGGCAGGGAGCCGGAGTCCATGCAGGCTTCCATCTTGTCGGCGGCTCGGCTGCCCCAGACCAGACCCTCCAGGAGGGAAGTGGAAGCCAGGCGGTTGGCCCCGTGGACGCCGGTGCAGCCGGCTTCGCCTACCACGTGAAGATTGCGGATGTTGGAGCGCCCCCAGGAGTCCACCAATACCCCGCCGCAGAAGTAGTGGGCCGCGGGGACTACCGGAATGGGCTCCCGGGTGATGTCGATGCCGGCCTCGAGACAGGTGGACCGGATGTTGGGGAATCGCTCCTCGATGGCCGCGGCCGGCATCCGGGAGGCGATGTCCAGCAGCACGTGCGGATATCCGTGGGTTTCCATCTGGTGGTGGATGGCGCGAGCCACCACGTCGCGCGGGGCCAGGTCTTTCCACTCGGGGGAATAATCGGCCATGAAGGCCCGTCCCTCCGGGGAGAGCAGGACTCCGCCTTCACCGCGCACGGCCTCGCTGATGAGAAAGCTGTCCCCGCCCGGAGCGGCCAGCGCGGTGGGATGGAACTGGACGTACTCGGCGTTGACGATTCGGGCGCCCGCCCGGTGGGCCATGGCAAGGCCGTCGCCGCGGGCTCCCGCGGGGTTGGTGGTGTTGCGGAAGATCCTGCCCAGGCCGCCGGTAGCCAGGACCGTGAATCGGGAAAGGCGCCGGTGGACCCGGCGCGCCGCCCGATCGAACAGGTAGGCGCCGTGGCAGGTGATGGGCTGGTAGGTGGCCAGCGGGTCCCTGGAGTGGTGGGGAAAGGTGATGAGGTCCACGGCCGTGAAGCCGGTGAGAAGGCTCACGTTGGGACGGCGTCGCAGCGCCGCCATCAACCCTTCGATGATGCTCAGGCCGGTGGCGTCTCCCACGTGGACCACCCGCCGGCGCGAGTGGGCGGCCTCCCGTCCAAAGGCCAATTGGCCGGAATCCCCCCGATCGAAGGGGATCCCCGCTTCCTCCACCAGGATTTCCTGCAGCAGCCGCGGACCCTCTTCGGACAGCAGCCTGGCGGCTCGAGGAGAGCTGGCTCCGGCTCCGGCGGCGACAATGTCGGAAGCCAGGGTTTCCGGTGCATCGTCCGTTCCGCGTCCCACCACCCCTCCCTGGGCCCAGCGGGTGTTGGACTGCTTGGGGTCCTCCTCGCGAGTGACCAACGTCACTCTCCTCCCGGGATTGCGGGCCAGGCGGAGGGCCGTGGTGGCTCCGGCAATGCCGCTGCCGATGATCAGGACATCGGTGGGGCCGGGGCTGCGCTCGGCGCCGTTGGGGGAAGCCGGGTTGTTCTTGCTGGCTGCGGCCATCGACAATGGACCTCCGGGGGCACTGATTCACCAGTCCCGGCTTGTAGTGACTCGAAAAGGGCCGACCCTGAAACCCCTTGCTCCGAAAGGGATTCGGGGCAGACGGGTGAGTGTATCGGAACGACGATTGGCCTGTCCAGCCCACTCTCAGGCCATGCCGCCCAGCAGCGCCGAGGCGAGCCAGAAGTAGATCACCAATCCGGCCACGTCGGCGATCGAGGTAATCAGGGGACTGCTGGCCACGGCCGGATCGATTCCCAGCCGGCTCAAGAGGAAGGGCAGCACCACCCCGATGGTATTGGCGGCCACCACGATGGCCAGCATGGCCAGGGCTACCACGATGGCGATGTCCAATCCCCCTCTAAGCACACCGAAGAACCAGGCGGTGGCGCCCATGGTGACTCCCAGGGTTCCACCCACCGCCAGCTCCTTGAGGACGGTTCGGGGCCACTGTCTTTCCCGGATGTCTCCAGTGGCCAGGGCGCGCACCATCAGGGTGGCCGACTGGGCTCCGGCATTGCCGCCGCTGCCGATGAGCAAGGGAATGAAAAATGCCAGGGCGATGGCGGCCGACAGGGTTTCTTCGTAGGCCGCGATCACCGAGGAGGCGGCCAGGTTCACCAGCACCAGCAGGGCCAGCCAGGGGATTCTCTTGCGGTAAAGGGACCAGACCCCCGCTTCTTCGTAGCTCATTTTCAGGGGTTCGACAGCCGCCGACTTCTGGAAGTCCTCGGTAGCCTCCTCCTCGGCCACGTCCATGACGTCGTCGACGGTGACCACCCCCAGCAGCACGCCGCCGGAGTCCACCACCGGCGCCGCCACCAGGTCGTACTTGCCCATGAGGCCCACGGCCTCCTCGCGGTCGCTGTAGGGGGACAGGCTGGCGACCGAGCGGTCCATCAGGGCATCGACTCGATCCTTGGGCGCCGCCAGCACGAACTGTTGCAGCTCGATCTCGTCCAGCAGCTTCCAGTGGGGGTCGGTCACATAGACGGTGGCGATGGAGTCGAGCCCCTTGCCGACCTTGCGGATGTGCTTCAAGCTGCGCTCGATGGTCCACTCGGCGCGGACGGCCACGTAATCCGGGGTCATCAGGCGGCCCACGCTCTCTTCCGGGTATCCCAGCAGCTTGCGCGCCTCCACCAGGTCCTCGGGGCTCAGCAGGTTCAGCAATCGCTGGATGGCCCGTCCCGGCATTTCCTCCAGCAGGTGAGTCCTGTCGTCGGGCTCCAGGTCGGCCAGCAATTGCCGGGTCTCTTCGTCGGTCAGCTCCTTGACCAGGGCGACTTGAGACTCGGTGCCGAGATAGGCGAAGACATCGGTGGAGACGGCATGGGGAAGGAAGCGAAACAGCAGGACGCGGTCCGACTTGTCCATTCCCAGCAGCAGTTCGGCCGTTTCGGGCGCAGGCCAGTCCGACACCAGGGCCCGCAGCTCGGGCCAGTTCTTGTTTTCAATCAGTTCCTGGACGGATGGTCCGAGCGGTCGATTCATGGGTAAGCCCCCTGACAGGAAAGTGGAAGTGAGTGCCGGGTGACAACAGGTTCAACTGAGGCGAACCGAGATCGCGCGGGCGGGAGCCCGCCGGCCCGGTACTATCCTACCAATTGCCGGAAGGGTTCAGCAGCAACTTTGCGACGGGAAATTGGCCGCGGGAACAGGGTGGTTTTCATTGCCCGCCTGCCGCTGTGATAGGCTGATAGGGACTTTCAGTCCGTCCGAACGGAAAGGGGTTTTTCCGCCTCGGCATCCGCCGGGAAGCAGGATGCCCGAGCTTCGCCCTTGAGGACGGCAAGGGCTGTTCTCCGAGACAGAACACCAGGAGTGGTCAAACCATGGATCGTCGCGAATTTCTGGGCGCAGCCGTAGCCGGCGTGGTCGGAGCGGCGCAACTGAGTGGGTGCCGTGTGGACCTGGAGGATCGCCCCGGCGGGGGAAAATCGCCCGTCCGGCTTTCGCCGCTTCACCTGGAAGCCGTCAACCGCCGCCGGCGGGTGGCCAAGAACTTCGACGTGCTGCTGATCGATCCCGACACCTATCCGGACATCGATGCCATCCTCAAGAGCCGCTTCGCCTTCATCGACGACCCGGAGTCCTGCATCGACAGCGTGTGGTGGAACTGGGGGGAGGGTAACGTGGCCGCCTACCCCAGCAAGATCCTGCCCACCTACAACCAGCCCGCTTACCAGCGCTGGATCAGGGAAGGGACTGATATCGTACGGATTTTTCAGGACGAGACCCGCAAGCGCGGGCTCGAAGTCTTCTTCTCCGAACGCATGAACGGCAGTGACAACGACCCGCAGTTCATTCCCGGGCGGGGGACCTTCATCGACGACATGCACAATCAGAATCGCATCCCGCTCAAGCAGCAAAATCCCGACTGGATCATGGTCATGCCCTGGAATCCCAACGGGATCTGGAACTATGCCGTCGAGGGCGTGCGCGACTACGTCTTTCGCAAAATGGAGGAGGTCGCGACCGTCTACGACTTCGATGGAATCGAGCTGGATTTCGCCCGCATGTGCCCGATCTTCCCTCCCGGTCAGGCCTGGGAACATCACTCCCTGCTGACCGATCTCATCCGTAGAATCCGGAGGATGACCCTGGAAGTGGAGCGCCGCCGCGGCCGGGCCTTCCTGTTGGCCGCCCGGGTCCCGGAGAACCTGCTGGGCTGTCATTTCGACGGAATGGATGTCGGCGCCTGGATCAGGGAGCAACTGGTGGACATCCTGGCTCTGGGATGCCGCAATTTCGAGGTGGACCTGGCGGCTTTCCGCCAGCTCGCCGAGGGATTGCCCACCAAGCTGCTGGGCGTGATCGATGACCATCACTCCTCGGACGGCTACTGCGCTCCCCCCATCGAAGTCCTTCGGGGCGTCTGGTCGAACTGGTACCAGCAGGGGGCCGACGGCATTCAGACCTTCAACTTCAAGTACGGCCCCGACCCGGGAGAACTCCATTGGCCCATGCATCAGCAGGCCTTCCGCGAGATGGGAGGAGCCGAGGTCATTCGCCACCTGGACAAGACCTTCGTGGTGCAGCGACGGGGCGGCGGTCACGGAAAAATCGTGATGCCGAATCCCGAGGACTGGACGACTCCCAGGTTGATGTATTCCAACACCAACATGCTGGAGGCGTTGCCCGCCGCTCTCGACAACAGCGGCAGGGTGGATACCCTGCTGACCCTCAACGTGGGCGACGACATCCCGTCGGAGGCCGACCGGGTCGCCCATCTCCGCCTCCGTTTGCTGCTGAACGATCCGGCCGCGGCGAAGCTGCCCAAGAGCCGGAAGCATCCCCCCGTCATGGTCAGGGACAGACTGGTCCCGGAGCGGGTGGGCGGACCGGGTCCGGAGCCTCACTGGACCAGCGGCATGGCTCGAGGCATCGAGAAGCGGGTCGAAGTGAGGATCAACAACCTCAACCTGGGAAGCGCCCGTGTCGACGCCGGGTGGCTGGAATTCAAGGTGAAGCCGGACCAGCTCGCCGTGGGAAGGAACCTGGTGGGGGTTCGCGTCGCCGACCGCGCGGCCGAAATTTCCGAGGAGGTCCTGATCGAGAAGCTGGAGCTGATGGTGCGTTACACGGAGGCCGAGTCGGCCTGACCGCCGGAGGCTCGTTCATCGAGGTTCGCCCGCCACAGCCGAAGAGTCCGGTTCCGGGCGAACGAATCGGAGGGTCGTTTGGATCCCATTGCCAACGGGGAGGGTCATTCCATGAAACGGCGAACCCGCGTCCTCGCCTGTGTCTGGGCCGTTGTCTTGTGCCTCGGCTCCGGTTCTCCGGCGCTCTTCTCTCATGACCACCGGTCCGCGGTGGCCGTCACGGTTGTCGCCGGCCTGGAAGGCGCCGGCGCCGCAGAGACTGCCGAAGAGGCCGTGAGCGGGCAGGGGGCCATGAAGTTTCGGGTCCTGCATACCTCGAAACAGTTGCCCGAGAAAGCCAGGAAGGTCCTGGCCGCCGCCCACGGGGGCTTCACGGTGGACCGCCGCCCCGGAAGGGGAGAGACCTACTTCGCCCTGGCCGGAGCGGGGATCCTTCAGATCAGCGCCGACCTGAAGACCATACGGCTGCTGGAGACGCCGGAGCCGATCAGAGAGGTGAACCTGCACAACGTCACCATCTGGTACGGCCCCGATGGCACCGGCTACCTGACCTTTCCGGCCCACAAGACCGGGGACATTTACACCACCACCCTTGACGGAGCCCTGGTCCACACCCTCCCCTCGCCCACCTCGGAAGACGACTTCGATCATCCCACCGTCAACGACTACTTCCGCGGGAAGGGGAATTTTGCCCCGACCGACGTGGAGCACCTCGACGGAACGCTCTACGTGACGACCGGTTACTCGAGCCTCGACTACGTGCTGACGGCTCGAGTCCTGAGCACCGACCCCTTTCGGGTCACCTGGCGCGACCTGGCCTTCGGCGGCAAGGGCAGCGGCCCCGGCCGCTTCGGCACCGGGCACGGTATCACCCTCACTCCCGACAAGCGACACCTGGCCGTTTCGGACCGACCCAACGCCAAGGTGGAGCGCTTCACCCGCTACGGGCACTACCGGTCCACCCTGAAGCTGCCGGTCGGTTCCTTTCCCATCGACATCGACTACGTGGGGGAATACGCCGTGGTGGGCTGCCTGTACGGACCGGACCGCAGCAAGGGAGCGCCCATCTACATTCTTGAAGGGGACCGGGTGATTTCCACGGTGATGGTCAAGGACGAGCTGGGCCTGGAGACCTTTCAACACATCCACGACGCCGTGGTGCGCCGCATCGACGGCAAGCTCTACATCATCGCCCAGACCTGGAACCCCGGGGACGTCGCCATCCTGGAGCAGGTCACGCCCTGACCGCAGGGGAGATCCGCTCGAACTCTTCCTCTATTGATTGGAGAACATGGCGGTTCTCCTCGGCAAGATCGGATAGCTCGCCGAATCCGGCCATCCAGGGAGGCTCGACACCTTTGCTCCGGGTGTCTTCGGCGTCGCGCCGGAGTCGCTCGTCAATCGCTTCGGAGAAGAACCGCTTCAAAGTCATGCCGCGGGCGGCGGCGATGGCCTTGGCCTGCCGGAAAATAGCGTCAGGGAGATCGATGGTTGCCTTCATGGAACCTCATTCATCCGGATGAATGTTTTCCTCGGGCGGAAACCATTGGTGCAGAATGCCCTTGAGGTCCAGGAAGGCTGTATCCGTACATCTGCGCAGGGAAACCTTCTTCGCGATCTGCTCGTACAAGGACGCACTCCGGGGTTTTCGCGCCGTCCAAGACCCCTGCCGCGAGCAACGTGCCAAGATTGGCTTCTCCACGCCACTCATGCAGCCTGGGATGCTCGGCGCCGAGAACGATATCGGTCGATCCTGTTTCATCCTTGGCGAAGCACAACACGTTGCCCACATCGGCCGCGTTCAAGACCACGGGCGAATGAGTCGCCAGCAGGACCTGGGCCTCGTACACCGAGGAAAGGGAGTCATAAACGGTCGCCACGGCCCGGGGATGAATCCCGTTCTCCGGCTCTTCGATCAGATAGATCCCCTTGAGTTCGTTCAGATATGCCGGCAAGGTCAGTGCCGTGAGTCGAAGGGTGCCGTCGGATACCATCCAGGAAGGCACTTTCAGCCCGCCCCTGTATTGGTAGACCATGTAGCAATGTCTGTCCTCCGGACGTTCAATGGTTTCGATGTCCTCAAGATCGGCAAGCGCCGTCCGGAGGTGTGCGATCCAGTCACGATGCCTTATCGAAACCTACTGTGGCGGAGTATCTGCGGCTGTTCCGGGTGCACTCGCGAGGGTAAAACGGAGTAGTTCGTTACGGGGGAAACCGTCGGTTACAGCAACTTCACCAGGGCGGCGACCACGCCGATGGCAACCACCATCATGGAACCGAGGCGTATGGTCAGGTCGTGCTTCAGCCGCAATTCCAGCTCCTGCATACCGCGTCTGAGGCAGGCCTCCAGTTCTTTCAAATCCTGCTTGGTGGCCAGCGTCTCATTGATCAGCGTGGCTTGCGAGCGAGCCAGCACTTCGGCCTGTTTCTCCGGCATTCCTGCCTCGCCCAACTCCTTGACGAAAGCGTGGGTGTCGAAAACAATCGTGGTCATGGAGGTTCCCTGAGAAGCCAGTATAGCAGGAAATCGACCCACCCAAGCAGGTATTCCCACCCCCGAAAAGTGACGTTCAGGCCGGACTGCAGTGCCGGTCTTGCAGCGTGCACCGAGTGTCATTGAGGCGATGACACTTCCGTCAAAACGCCGCAATGTTGAGGACGGCTTTTTCCTCGGGCGTCAGGGCTTCGATCTGTTGCGGCGTCATGCCCCGGAAGTGGGTATTGGGCGGGACGGCGGCCTCCAAGCCCCAGACGCGCCTCTCCTCCTCGGTCATGTGGGCCCTGGCCTCCGGGGGGCACAGCCGGTAGGCGTCGTTGAAACCCCTCACCCACCAGCGCTGGAAGTAGTACACCAGCGAATAGCGGGGCGCCGTGCCGCAGTTGGCGCCGCTGGTGTGCCAGAGGGCCGAGTCCCAGAGGATGGCGGAACCGGCCGGGGCCTCGGCTCGAATCCACCCCTCCGGCAGGGTCTTCGGCTGTTCCGGGGGGACTTCCAGGGACAGGTGCGATCGGGGCCAGACGTAGGTGGCGCCGTTCTGCCGGGTGAACTCGGAAACGCACCAGACCGACTGCACGGCCAGCGGATAGTGCTTGCCGCCGATGAAGGGGTTGACCGTAAAGTGGTGCCAGTCGGCGTGCAGGTAGCCGCCCAGCCTGGTCCAGTCCTTCTTTCCGGTGGGCAGCGGCTTGCGGATGGCCAGGTTGTGGGCGAACATGTCCTCCCCCAGCACCCGGCGGGCCACCAGCAGCGGCTCGGGGTGGCGGGTCAGCATGCCCGGGAAGTGGGGATGCTTCCCCTGGGCGTTGTAGCACATCAGGAGGTTTTCGTTCTGCAGGCCGTACTTGAGGGCGGTGGCGGCTTCCGCCTCCAGGGTCTCGTCGATGGCCCGCTCGGCCTCGTCCAGGTCTGCCCGGGACAACACCTCGGGGATGATGGTGTAGCCGTCCTCTGTCAGCTTGGCGGCATGCCGGTCCAGTTCCGTGGGACTGAGCTTCGAAGTGTTCATTTTCGGTCCTTCCTCTCCATCTTCGCCGTTGCCCGCATGTAAAAGCCAGAACGGGTCGATCGGCTGCCGCCGGCGGTTGTCCGATCTCTGGTCAAGCCTCGGCCAGCACCTCCACCCGGGTGACTCGCAAGGGCTTGTCCGACCCGGCGCCACGGGCCAACAGCTTGAGATCCAGCCGATTGCGGCCCTTCTCGAGCCTGTTGACGGGAAGCTCGAGCCGCAGGGCCTTGAACCGCATGTCGTACGATTCTCCGGCGGGGAAGCCCAGGATTCCCTGTCCGGCCGGCGGACTGACCTCGTAACCGGCCTGCCGCCAGTGGCTGGATACGTGCAGTTCCCCGGGTTCCAGCGGCTGCCCGTTGAGTACCAGGTTCAAGACGTCTCCCGTCCTGTGGTAATGCATGCCGATCCACAGTTCAGCCTTCCGGGGACGGTTCTTGCCGGATCTCGGGTCATCCGCCATGGGAACCAGGAGGGTCTTTGCCTTGCCGTTGGGGTTCAGATCGAAAGGGAGCGGGGCATCCCGGAGGGCGGTGTTGTAGCGAATGGCGTCGGTGACGGGAGTGAAGGGCGTCGAGTCGAACCGATGGACGGTCGTGTAGTGCTTGGTTTTCCTGGACAGGGTCGCCGGATCGGCAATCTCATCCAGCAGAGGTTTCCGCCATGGCCCGTAGGTGAACCAGTTGAAGGTGTAGAGACCGTCGGCTCCGTCCCGCCAGAGGTTGGCCGCGCTGCCTCGGATCACGGCATCCGGACTGACCCGGTACCCATTGCCGTACATGTAGAGGCAGGGATAGATGGGCAGGTCTGCGCGGGTCATCAGTTGTCGAAACTCTTTCAATTGAGGCAGTTCGGTCAATCCCTGTCCCAGGATCAGAAAATCCACCAGGTCCTCGGAAATCCAGGTGGGGAGGTCGTAACCTCCTTCCAGACACCACTCCAGGCGCTCCGGCACCCGTACGCCCAGCTCGATGGGTCTGCCGCGGCGCCGGCCTCGTTCTCTCAGACTCCGGCGCACCGAGCGCATGAAGCTGTTGAGGTGTTTGGCGTTCTCGCGTTCCGTGCCCCGGGGAAAGTTCAAGGTGTGGCGCAGCCAGTCCAACTCGATGCCGTCGAAATCCCAGCGATCGAAAAATTCCTCGATCACTCGCAGCTTGAGATCGCGGACCTGGGGTTTTTCGAAATTGAGCGCCGTCCACCAACGCAGATTGGAAAGCCAATCGGGATTGAGACGTTTGAAGGTGGGCAGTTCCGGGTTGGGCAACTGGCCGCGCCCCCGAAGGGCATCGTGGCAATCGTTCATGCGCAGGGAAACAAAGGCCTCCAGGCCACGGCGGCGGCACTCCTCGACCACGAGCGCCGGGGGATTGTGTCCGGCCTCAGCCAGCGACTTCGGGTTCCGGTACTGGTCCTTGGGGTCCACCGGGATGCCCGCGTGCCATGTTCTTTCCTCGGGGAACTGGAAGTTGTCGGCTTCTCCCGGCCACTCCAGCACCCGGCTCTGGTACTCGGCCACGTTTCCGCTGCCGAAGCTGAAAAGCACCGTATCCACGGCCGAGTCTTCAATGGGAGTGAACACCAGGGAAGTGAACTGGTCGCGGGTCAGAGGGCCCTTGGAGTGCGGCAGGGCGGCGCGCCCCCAGCAATGGATCATGGAGCCGTCCCAGTTGAACAGGAGGCGGCGTCTTGCGGGAGAGGCAATCCTGGAAGGGAGAGCAGCGGCAGGCCGCAGCAGGTGGGCGGCTCCGGCGGCGCCCATGGCCAGAAAGCCGCGCCGGCTGATGATTTCCATCAGGCGATCATCTCCTTGATCAAGTGACCGCCCAGATCGGTGAGACGCTTGAAACGCCCGCCGTGATAGTAGGTCAGGCGCATATCGTCCAACCCCATCAAGTGGAGGATGGTGGCATGCAGATCGTGGATGTGATAGCGGTTTTCAACGGCCCGGCGTCCCATTTCGTCGGTCGCTCCCACCACGGTCCCCCGCTTGACTCCCCCGCCGGCAAACCACATCGCCATGGCTTCCTTGTTGTGCTCGCGCCCCATGGTCTCCTTCACCAGGCCGCGGCCGCTTGCAGGGGTGCGCCCGAATTCGCCTCCCCAGACCACCAGGGTTTCGTCCAGCAGGCCACGCTGTTTCAGGTCCTGCAGAAGACCCGCGATCGGCCGGTCGGTTTCCAGACCCCTGCGGGAGTGCTCCTTGGTGAGATCGAAGTGGGAATCCCAACTGCTATTGAAAACCTGGACGAATCGGACGCCGCGCTCCACCATCCGCCTGGCCATCAGGCACTTGCGTCCCATGGGCTCGGTGACGGCGTTGTTCAGGCCGTAGAGTTCCCGGATGCTCTCGGGTTCCTTCTCCAGGTCGAGGGCCTCGGGGACCGAGGTCTGCATCCGGAAGGCCAGCTCATAGTTGCGGATGCGGGCCTGCAGGTCATCCTTGACCGGATTGGAACGCAGATGGTCTCGATTCCACTTGTTGATCAGGCGCAGATTGGCCGCCTGTTGGGGTCGGGTCACCCCTTCGGGCGGCTTCAGATCGACGATGGGCGGCCCCACCAGGTTCAGCAGGGTGCCTTGATAGATGGCCGGCAGGTACCCGTTGGACCAATTCTGGGGGCCGTGGATGAAGCGGTAGTCGGGCAGGACCACAAAGGCGGGCAAGTCCTGGTTCTCGGTGCCCAGGCCGTAGACCATCCAGGAGCCCAGGGAGGGACTGCCCGGCATGGGGCGGCCCAGGTTCATGAGCAGGGTGCCGGCGGTGTGGTTGTCGCTGTCGGTGTAGAGAGACCGGACCACCGACATTTCGTCGACCCACTCGCCCAAGTGAGGGAAGAGATCGGAGACCTCGATGCCGCTCTTCCCCCGTTTGCTGAACCGGAAGGGGCTGCCGATATAGAGGAGCTTGGCGTCTTCGGGTTGGTCCGGTCCGCCGCTGGCGACCGTTCCGTGGTGCCGGGTGAGATCCGGCTTGGGGTCGAAGGTGTCCATGTGGCCGGGACCCCCGCCCATGAACAGGAAGATGCAGGACCTGGCCTTGGCCGCCAGGTGGGGGGGCTTGGGGGCCAGGGGGCCGGCGGGAGACTCCGAGGCCAGCAGAGTCTCTCTTTGCAGCAGGTAGGACAGGGCCAATCCCCCCAAACCGGCTCCACCCTGCAAGAGGAAGTGCCGGCGTCCCACCGGTCCCGTCTGCGGACCGTTCATGGAACTGGGGACGGGATTCCATTTCGGCGGACCATAAGCCATGGTGAGGGTTCTCCTTGCCGGGGATGAGGGGGCCATCCTCCCGCGTCGCCGTTACTCGATATAGATGAATTCGTTCAGGTTGAACAGGGCCAGACAGAGATCGGCCAAGGTTCCCTCTGCATCCGTTTTCCGCCGTGCGGCGGGATTTGCGCGGTCGTCTTCGATGGAACCGCCTCCACCCGCGGCCAGGCTCACAGGATCCCGTGGATCTCCCGAAACCGGCCGAGCCGCTCCCAGAAACTCCAGGCCGTCGGTTCGTTCCGAAGGAGTGGGAGAGCGTTGCAGGGCGAGCTGGAAGGCTTGCTCTAGCTGTTGTGCGGGATCGTCCCCGACCGCCGCAACGATCCTGCCGGCCAGCGCGCGGCTCTGCTCGTGGGCGAACCGGCTGTTGAAGAGGACGAAAACCTGGGGGGTCACGGTGGTGACCTCCCTGGCGGCGCAGCTCTCGTCCAGTTGGGTGCCGTCGAAGACCTTCACCAGGGGCAACACCAGGCTGCGCTGCTGGTACATGTAGAGGCTGCGCCGATTTCTCGCCTCGGCAGGGGAGGGCTCGAACCAGGTCACCGCCCCTTCCAGCAAGTCCTTGTCGATCCTGGGATAGAATCCGGGTCCTCCCATGAGCGGATTCAAGCGGCCGCTCACCGCCAGCACACTGTCCCGGATGGCCTCGGCTTCCAGCCGCAACATGCTCCATCGCCAGTAATAGCGGTTCTCGGGGTCGATCTCCCGGAAGCGGTCGAATTCCGGGTGATGCATCGACTGGCGATAGGTGTTGGATTGCAGAATGAGCCGGTGCATCGACTTGACGCTCCAGCCGCTCCGGATGAACCGGGTGGCCAGCCAGTCGATGAGCTCCGGGTAGTCGGTGCCGGAGCCGTTGCGGCCGAAGTCGTTGGGGGTCCGGACCAGTCCTCGGCCGAAATGGTGCTGCCAGATCCGGTTGACCATCACCCGGGCCGTCAGCGGGTTTTCAGGGCTGGCGATCCACTCGGCCAGGACCTTGGTGGGGTTGCGGATGGGACGGGAGACCCCGTCGTGGCCAACCTCTTCCAGCCCGGCCGGTTCCGAGTGGCCGGTCAGGGCGCTGAGAAATCCCGGCAGGACCACCTCGCCCCGCTTCTTGGGATCTCCTCCCTCCAGGACAAAGGTCGTCGGCGGGTCCGGAAGGCCTCCGGCATCCGTTCCCGCGGCTGCGTAGTTCAGGCCCAGGGAGGCCGAGGCCGAGTGGGCCATGGCCTTGTAGTAGTCGGGGCTGTGGGGATTGCGATAGGCGGTGGTCTGCTTGCGCATCAGGTGGTAGAGCGCCTGTTCCCGATCGTTCAGGAGGACGCCTTCCAGGGCTGCCCGCTTGAGGTCTCCGTTCACGGGACTGTTGCTCAAGGGAGGCAGTTCCTTGAGATCCTGAAAAGCCTGCAGGAAGCGGGCCTTTTCCAGCCGTTCCTTGAACCTGGCAGTGGTTTTTTCGCGGAACTCCTTCTGGCGCTTGAGCAGACCTTCCCAGTGGGCTTTGCCGTCTTCCCAGGCCTTGGGGTCCCGGCCGGGCAGCTCGTACTGGCTGAAGGGCACTTCCATGGTGCTGAGCTTGACGGGTGCGAAGAAGGCCTCCATCCGGTAGTAGTCACGGATGGGGATGGGGTCGTACTTGTGATCGTGGCAGCGGGCGCAGGCCAGAGTCAGTCCCAGAAAGGCCGAAGCGGTGGTGTTGACGATGTCGTTGAGAGCGTCGCGCCGCACGCCGTCCTCGCTGTAGACCGTGCCATGCAGGAATCCGACACCCAGCTTGCCCTCCTTGCCATAGTGCGCATAGGAGTCGCCGGCAATCTGCTCCCGAATGAAGCGGTCGAAAGGCCGGTCCTGGTTGAAGGCCCGGACCACGTAGTCGCGATAGCGCCAGATGTGGGGGAGGGGACCGTCATAGCCGCCGTCGGTATCGGCGTAGCGCGCAATGTCCAGCCAATGCCGCCCCCAGCGCTCGCCGTATCGAGGGTCTCGAAGCAGCCGGTCGATTTCCTTGCGGTAGGCGTCGGGGTCGGGATCAGTGGTGAATCGACGCATCTGCTCGGGAGTCGGGGGCAGGCCGATCAGGTCGAAATGGAGTCGCCGCAGCAGGAGCCGCTTCGAGGCCGGCGAGGCGGGAGACAGCTTGCGGCTCTCCAGCTTGGCCAGGATGAAGGCATCGATCGGGTTCTCCACCCACGGGTCATGGCTCAACTGCGGGATCTCGGGCGCCTTCAACGCCGTCCAGGGCCATCCCCGCACCTGATCTCCGGCTTCCGAAAGGGGCGGCAGATGATCGATCCACCCGGCGATCGAGGCAATCTCTTCGTCGCTGAGCGGATTGCCGCTCAAGGGCATGCGAGGCTGCTTGCGGCCGGTCAGGTAGAGCATCAACGGACTCTCCGAGCTCTTTCCCGGGATGACGGCGGGTCCGTTCAAGGCGCCTCCCTGGAGCGCGGCCTGGGGGCTCTCCAGGACCAGGCCGCTCTGGTGCGACCGGGAGTCGTGACAGGCCAGGCAGTGTTTTTCCAGTATGGGCCGGATGTCTTCGAAAGCGGGGACGGATTGGGCCGGAGCCGAGGAGGGCAGGGAGCCCGCCAGCAGTAGCGACACCAGCCATGGAAGAAGTCTTGCCGGCATGCGGTTCACGGTTGCCGTGGGTCGAGCGGAAAAAGCCTTGTCCGAACGCCTCTACCTTACCGGAAATTCACTCTGATCTCAATGGTCAGGGCTCCCGTCGTCCTGAAACAAGAGCCTCGTGCCGGGTAGCGGGGAACCGGTTCCAAGCGACGCATAGGTAGATGGTTTATTTACATGGATGCACAGGATGCACAGGATTTTTTAAGGAAAAGGCCGGCTTCCAATGCCGCGAATCCGCAAATCCGCATCGGAGGAGGCCCACCCGGGAGCGCGGGCGTCCCGCCCGCATTTGTCTCCGCACAGCCTCCCGCATCTCCTCCACCCCGCTCGATCGGCAAACACGCCACGGATCTGCTTCGCCCAAACCTACGCCATTCCCGCCGCCAGGGTGGCCGGCTGCCACATCGTAGACATACTGAGCGACTCGCGACGGCGGTGCATGCGGGCGAGACGCCCGCGCTCCCGGGTGGGCCTCATTCCGTGACGGCATTGCAGCAAAGGACGTCCATCGGTATTCGTGTCTATTCGTGTTCATTCGTGGTTCGTCTTTAAAAGAGATCGGCAGTTTCACTCTCGTAAGATCCGTCCGCCAGGGCGAGGACACGACCAATCACTAACCACTGACCACTAACCACTGACCACTGACCACTAACCACTGACCACTCTCCACTTACCTCAGGAATTCCCTCAGAACGTTTTCCGTAATCCGGGACACGTTGTTGTCGTAGTTGTTGTGGGACAGGCTGCCGCACCAGGAGATGGACCCCACCGAGAAGACGGCTCCTCCGCGGGCGGTCTCGAAGTAGACCATGTCGGCCCGAATCGGGGGATGGGTGCTGCCGCCGTAGAGCCGTTCGCTCTTGAGTTGGGGAATGTCTTCGATGACCTGCTGGTAGTGGTGGTTGTGGCCGCTGGAGGAGGCCAACAACAGGGCGTGGGGAGGGGTCCCCAGCTCGAAATCGAGCCGGTCCAGCTCGTCCCCGGCGGCCCCGCCCATGGCCAGGCCGAAGTCCCCGATGATCTCCTGGTCACCCACGCCCTCGAAGATGAAGGCCGCCCGCGGGTCGCCGCTGGCCGAGGTGCGGGCGTAGCCCGGCGACTGGGTGCTCCAGCCCATGCAGGAAAGGCCCACTCCCACCAGCTTGTTGGGAGCCTTGCCCCGGTGTCGCCACAGCCCTCCCATCTCCCCGGTAGTGCTGTGGTGGACCTCTCCGGGAGCCGATTCCCAGGTCCGCGATCCGGCATGTCCCCGCCGGACCTCCATGACGTGCGGTTTTTCCTCGGAAATGCTGGTGACCCAGTAAAACCCGTTGCCCCCCAGGTACATCAGCCGTCCCCCCTGGCCCAGGTACTGCTCCAGGGCCGAGAGCATGGCCGCGGTGGTGTACTCGGGGTGGGTGCCGGTCAGCAGGACCCGGTAGTCCCGCAACAGCTCCAGGCCCTGGCGGTGCAGGTCCTCGTCGGTGATGACGTCGCAGTCAAGTCCCTTGGCCCCCAGCCAATCCACCAGGTAGAGGTCGCCGGCCAAGTGGCGGGGGCCTCCCTGCCGCCATTTGAGGTACTTGGGGCGCAGGTTGGCAATGGGTCGCAATCGGGAGGCGTAGATGAAGCCGCTTCCGTCCCGGTGATGGTCGTAGAGGGAGGCCGACAGCTCCGGGTGGTCCACCAGGTAGAGGTCTCTCGGGTCCCGATTGAGCGGCCGCGGGCTGGCCATCAAGGCCGCCAGGCCGGGGCTGTAGTCCATCCTCTCGTTGGCGTAAGCCAGGTAGGTCAGGGTGGGGACCAGCAGGGCCGCCCGGGCCGGCTGCGCTCCCTTGCCGGGCCTGACGAAGAAGGGGATGTGATCTTCCAGACCGGCCCCTCTGAGACGGGCCGCATAGATTCCGCTCCTGAGCGCGGGGGGAACCTCCAGGGTGAAGTCGGTCCGCCAGGCCGCATCCTCCAGGTCGTCGCCGTGGAAATGGATGGCGCCGTATTCCGCCGGGGACCGCTTGAAGTCGGTCTCCCGCCCGCTCCAGTTGTGCCCGGTGACGGCCCGGGCCGGCATGTTGACCCCAGCCGCGTGCAGTTGGTTGGGACCCAGGTCCCTGGCCCGGGAGGTGTGCATCTCCCTGGAAAAATCCCAGGCGGCAATCAGGTCCTGCCGCCCGACCTGGCGGGGAGAGGCTCCCTTTCTCAACTGCTCCAGCTCTTCGGCCCCCAGGACCCGTCGGAAGAGGCTGGGTCGTTCGAGCTTGCCGTCATAAAGTTGTTTCCCCAGGATGCGCCCGTCGAGGCGGCAGGCGCGTCCGGCCGCCATCAGCAGGGGGGCGTCGCTGTCGAGCGCCGCCTGGCGGGGAAGCGCGCCGGTGACGCTGCAGGAGGTGGTGTCGGGGCCGGCTCCGAAACACTCCTGCTGGCGCAGGAGAACCTGCCGGCTGGGGACATCGAGGGTGGCTGCCACGAAATACCAGTGACGGCCCCGCAGGGCCCGTCCGGTCGAGAGGCTGTAGCTGGGGCCATCCGGGCAGGCCACCCGCAGCTCCAGGTCGCCCCCGGGGCCCAATCCCAGCCCGTACCCCGCCGGCTCCGACGACCACCACTTGGAGATCAGCCCTTGCCTTTCCCCTCTGTCGGTTCCCGTGGGGAAGATCCAGGCTTGCAGGGTGAGCGACTTCAAGTTCCTCAGAGCAGGATGGTCGGGAACCGCCAGCCAGGATCCGCAGTGGACCTCCTGCCGGCGGCCGGTGTAGGCGCCGTCGATCGGGGTGGGAACGACTTCCTCCCTGTAGCCCGGCCCGGCCGGGTTCCCGTCTCCATGGATGAGACGCACGATGGCGACTTCGTACCGGGCCAGGTCGGTGCTGACCTTGAATGCCAGCTTTTCTCCGGGGGCCACGCTGAACTTGTCGCTGTAGCCGATGAGCTCGGTCGCCATGGGCGCGACTCATCCTTCCGAATGCATCAATCACCCTGCCGGTCATACCCGACCGATACCGATCGCAATACCGGGCTGTTGGCGGAATCGGGGCTGATCAGGCTGGCTTTGTACTGGATCCAGCGAGCCTTTGGAGGAAGGCCTTCGATCCCCGCCGGCGTGGTTCGGTAGAAGGTGTCTGGACCCCGGGGACCCTGCCAGGGGGCGGCGTCCAATCCCCGGCGCGTTTCGGCCGCGCGGAGCTGAAACTCCAGACCGGTCCGCCAGGGGGTGTCGCCCTTCCATGCCAGCGTGGAGAAATCGACTCCGGGGCCGGCGTCGAAAGCGGGGGAGATGAAGTCGTAGCGGTCGCCGCGGTCATGGATGTGGCCGATGTCGATGACGCTGAGGTAATGGGGCCCCAATACGGGCACCTGGCTGCGCCGGTCGGTCGAGAATCCGGCGGGGCCGCCCCAGTAGAGAAAGGCCTGGTTGCGGTGGTTTCCGTCCCGGGAATGGCAGGAAAAGAGAATGTCCTCGTAGCCGTTGCGGTCGAAGTCGGCTGTCAGGACGCCCGAGGCCGAATGGGTCGGCAGCCGGGTGAAGCGGTCGGGCTGGAACCCCCGGGCGCTGTTCCAGTAGATGGTGGAGGGATGGCTGCGGGTATGGCCGGCGTGATAGCTGGTGAGCACCAGGTCCAGGCGGCCGTCCCGGTCCAGGTCGGCCACGGCCACGTCGGCGTTCCCGATGGAGGGCAGAACCTGGCGGGAGGACGGGGAATAGCCGTCGGCGCCGCCCCAGTAGATGAAGGTGTCGCCTTGAGGAGAGCCCCCGAAGGATTGAGGCTTGTCGGGCGCGGGATCGGGATCGAACAGGTTGGGGACGATGATCTCCAGCCGGCCGTCTCCATTGAGGTCGGCCACTTCGACGGTGGCCGCGACCCCGGTGGGCAGGCGGGTCTTGCGGGCGTTGTCGAAGCCCTGGGCATCGTTCCAGTAGATAAAGATCTCCCGGTTGGTGGTGCTGGTGAAGATGAGGTCCGGCCAGCCGTTCCGATCCAGGTCGGCCAGGTGGTGGTGGCGCAAACCTCCCACCCGGAAGACGAAACGGTTGTCCCGGGAATAGTCGCCGGGCCCTCCCCAGAGAAGGCTGGTCTGCCCGTGTCCCGGTTCCCACTCGCTCAGCGCCAGGTCCAGGTAGCCGTCGCGGTTGAAGTCGGCGAACCTCCCCGACATCGCCGGATCGGAGTCCACCTTGGAAGTTCGGTCCGGGGAATAGGGCTCCCGGCCGCCCCAGTAAATGGTGGACGGTTTTCCCGGGAGGAAGAGATCGGGGAATCCGTCCCGGTTCAGGTCGGCCGCCGCATAGGAACCGGCGCCGCCGCTGCCGAGCTCCAAGCGTGCTTCCCGGCTGTACCGCCCTTCGGGACCTCCCCAGTAGAGGAGGGAGGGCACCTGGCTGCTGCCGTCCGACTTGTTGGCGAAAACCAGGTCCGGGGCGCCGTCGGAGTCCAGGTCGCCGATGGCGATTCCGCTGGCGTTCAAGGTGGGAAGGGTCCGCTTGCGGTCGCGGCTGAATCCCTGGCCGCTTCCCCAGTAGATCAGGGAGCCGCCCTCCTGGTCCAGGCGGTCCGCTCGCTGAGCAAAGACCAGGTCGGGGTAGCCGTCCCGGTCAATGTCGTTCACTTCGACAGCGGCGGCTTCCGAGGTGGGAAGGGCCAGGCGCTTGTTCGGGTGGAACCCTTCGGCCGAAGCCCAGTAGACGTAGGAGGCCCCACCGGCCCCGTTGGCGAAGACCAGGTCGGACCTGCGGTCTCCGTTGAGGTCGGCCGCTTGCACGTCGGTGGCGGACACCGTCGGCAGCCGGGTGGGCTCTTCGGCCTCATAGCCCTCCGGGCTTCCCCAGTAGACATACGAATCCACAGCCACCGTATCGACGATGTTGTAGATGTCCATCTCCCGGGCCCGAAGCCTGAAGCGGTTGGCCAGCGCCACTTCCGGCCAGCCGTCGCCGTTGAGGTCGGCGACGGCCACCGCCGAGCTCCTCTCACCGGGCAGCCGGGTGGCCGGACGCCCGGAGAAATCTCCTTTTCCGTCCCCCCAGTAAATCCAGGCGCCCGACTCTTCATCGCGGTTTCCTTCGATGGCGAAGACCAGGTCGAGGGAGCCGTCCCGGTCCAGGTCGGCGATCTCCAGGTCTCGGGCCAGCACCGTCTTCAGGCTGGTGCGCTGATCCGGGCTGTAGCCGCTGGGGCCGCCCCAGTAGATGAAGGACTGGTTGAATCGATCCACCGGCACGTGGTAGCTCAAGCCGCTGTTGGCGAAGACCAGCTCCTTCCAGCCGTCCCCGTTCAGGTCGGCGGCGGCCGCGGCCTCGGCGCCCCGCGTCGGCAGCAGCGTGCGGCGTCCGGGATCGAAGCCGTCCCGGCTGCCCCAGTAGACGAAGGAGTCCAGGTCGCTGCGGGTGCCGTTGAAGCGGTTGACCAGCACCAGGTCGGGATGACCGTCCCGGTTCAGATCGGCAATGGTCGCGGCTTTGCCCCCGTTGCTGGGCAGCCGGGTCCTGCCGGCGGGGTCGAAATCAGAACCCCCCCAGTAGATGAACAGGTCCACCTTCTCGTTGTGGTCGTGGCTGCTCGGGAAAAAAAGATCCAGTTGGCCGTCGTTGTTGAGGTCCCAGAGGTTGATGAGCCGGACCGTGCCGTCGGCCCCCACGTAGGTGTTGGCGCCGCCGTCGGTCAGGGTGCCGTCCACGAAATCCAGGAAGGAGGAGGTGGTCCATTCCCGGTTGGACCCGGATTCTCCCGGAGCCACGGTCCAGAGCGCGGCCAGCAGGATCGGTATGGCAAACAGAGTGGTTCTCCACCTCGCCAACGGTGACATGCGTTACCCCCTTGTCGTTCGCATCAGTACTTCCACGGCAATCGTTCGGGACGGTTCATGCGGGGATCGCCCCGCAAGTCTCCGACCTTTCTTCCGCAACGATTCTAGGCGGGCCGGGGTCCCTCCGAAAGGAAATTCGAAAGAAGACTCATTCCCTCGCGCGGGGTTGTCACGAACTCTTGATCCACCCGCCCGAGTCCAGTAGCCTTGCCTCCTGCCGGTACTTGCCCAAGCGCAATGGTTGCCGACTGGCGCGGAACCGTCAGGAAGCGCAGAACCCGTCCCGGAAAGGCGGTCTGGAGACTGCAATGGACGATCCCTCGAGAGTGCTGATCCCCCGCCGGGTGCTCTGGCCCTTTGTCCTGCTCACCAGTTGCTTTGCCTGGTGGGGCCTGGCCAACAACATGACCGATACGCTGCTGGCGGCCTTCAAGCGGATCATGAGCCTGTCGGACTTCCAGACCTCCTGGATACAGATCGCCTTTTATGGATCCTACTTCTGCCTGGCCCTGCCGGCCGCGCTGTTCGTCAAGAAGTGGACCTACAAGGCCGGGGTGCTATTGGGACTGGGGCTGTTCGTGTGCGGTGCGCTGCTCTTCTATCCGGCCAGCCAGACCATGAGCTACGCCCATTTCCTGCTGGCCCTCTACATCCTGGCGGGGGGACTCTCCATCCTGGAGACTGCCGCCAATCCCTACATCATCGCCATGGGACCGGAAGAGACCGGCACCCGGCGATTGAATTTCGCCCAGTCCTTCAATCCCATCGGTTCCATCCTGGGGGTCTTTCTCAGCAAGTGGTTCATTCTTTCCGAGCTGAACCGGGCCGGCGCCGAGGATCGGGCCGCCATGAACCGGGAGCAGCTCGACCGGATTCAGGCCGAGGAGCTGGCGGCTGTCATGGAGCCCTACGTGGCGGTGGCCCTGTTCCTGACCCTGGTATGGATCCTCATCGCCGTCACCCGCTGGCCCAGGGCTGCCGACAGCGGCGGCGACCTGGAACTGGCGGCTACGGTGGGAAGGCTGATCCGGGTGTCCCGCTACCGCTGGGGGGTGACGGCCCAGTTCTTCTACGTGGGCGCCCAGATCGGGGTGTGGTCCTTCACCATTCGCTACGTGATGCAGGAGCTGAGGCTGAACGAGGACCAGGCGGCCAGCTACTACCTGGCGGCGCTCATTCTCTTCACCGTATCCCGTTTCGTCAACACCTGGCTGATGCGCTTCCTGAGTCCGGGGGCCTTGCTGTGCCTGATGTCCCTGATCGCCATGGGCTGCACCCTGGGGGTGATACTTGCGGGAGGACCGGTCGGGGTTTATGCCCTGGTCGGAATATCGGGGTGCATGTCGCTGATGTTTCCCACCATTTTCGGCCTGTCGGTGCAGGGGCTCGGCCGCGACACCAAGATCGGTGGAGCCGGGCTGATCATGGCCATCCTGGGTGGAGCCGTCCTGACGGCCCTCCAGGGCCAGGTCTCCGACATGACCGGCAGCATCCGGATTGCCTACGCGGTGCCAATGGCCTGCTTCCTGGTGACGGCCTGGTTCGGTGGCGTGGTCTGCCCGAGGGTGTTGTCGTCCACAAGGCGATAAGGGGGGAAAAGATATCCACGAAGGGGAAAGACGAACCACGAATGGACACGAATGAACACAAATGAGTTTTTCTTCGTGTGTCTTCGTCGTCCTTCGTGTCCCTTCGTGGATAACTCTTTTTTTCGTTTGTCCTAGGAAGTGGAAGATTGCGCGGGCCGGGTTCGTTTTCCCAGCCCGGTCACGGCCGCGATCAGGCCGAAGGCCAGGAAACCGCAGGCGGCCACGCTCAGCGCCAGCCGGAAATCGCCGGTCAGGTCGGCCAGCCTGCCGGTTCCCTTGAGAAGAGCGAAGCTGATCAGCTCGCTGACCAGCATGCCGCCGGCCACGATGGAGCCGAACTCGGCCATGGACTCCGAGGAGACTTCGCTGACCAGCACCGGGTACTCGGCGGCAAACATCATGCTGGCCAGGGTATAGAGGATCGGCACCGAGACCGCCGGTCCGAACCAGAGGGTCAGAATGACGGTGGTTCCGCCGAGCGGTCCCGCCAGGCACAAGATGCCCCGGTGCCATTTCCCCTCGGGCCAGAAGGACAGCAGGGTCCGGGTGGCCACGTAGGCCAGGCCGTGGCCGGCGACCGCCGTGGCCGGCCGAAGGGGAAGCCGCGTGAACTGGCTGGCCATGAACATGGGCAGAAAGGTGTAGAGAGTGGTGTCGGCGGCGGCGTGCAGGGAAAGCATCAGCACGATGGCCAGGGAACGAAGACGCAGCAGTTGACTGATGCGGATGCGGTGAGGTTTCTCCAGCTCGCCCCGGGATTCCTTCAGTCTGGCCAGGCCCAACAGCAGGCCTCCCAGCAGCAGCGCTCCGCCGCAAATGGCGAACGGGGTCTGGAAAATGGTGGCGAATGCGCCGTCCCCGCGCCCGTCCGACCACTTCAACAACTCGTCGGCCAGCAGGGCAGTCAGGATCGTAGGCGCCGCCGAGGCCACCAGCATGACGGAGAAGATGCGCCGCTTGCGATCCGGAAAGAGCGAGATCAGAAAAGCAGGGATGGCAACGCCGGAGAGCCCCAGAAAGAAGCCCATGGCCGGCATGGACACCCGGAAGGCCGGCAGGGTTCCTCCGACCCCCAGGATCAGGAAGGCGACTCCGGCCCCCACCGTGGCCAGTGCCGTCGCCCGCCGGACGCCCAGTCGGCCCAGCAGCGGGCCAATGGTCAACAGGGCCGGGATGCGGCCCAGGCCGCGGCTGCCGAAGAGCGTCCCGAACTGCTCGGCGTTGATGGCGAAGTATTCCCGGATGCGGGTCCCGTAGACCAGGAGCATGGTCTGGCAGGCGGGCAGGGCCACCAGGCCGAGCACGAACAGGGCCAGGTTTCGCCGGCGGGAGGCCGCTTTGCCGGTGGCGTCTGTGGACGGGAGGCTGTCGCCGGTGGTCATCCCTGGCTCTCCAGGCAGGAAACGTTCGGCCAAGGGTCGATTCTCCAGAACCTGACCGGCGGAGTCAACCGGTTAGACGAGCCCCGCACCACCGGGCGGATCGTAGGGGGTGAAACAGGCCTGCTTCAGAAAAGTGGAGAGTGAAGAGTGGAGAGTGAAGAGTGAAGACTGGTCAGACGAGGGTTTCGGGAACAGGCAAGTGTCTGACGACTTGGTTGCACTATTTGAGTGACTGCGCCAAGATCAACCAGATGCTTGACGGATGAATCAAATCAACTAGCCCGCATTTCTCACCAGGGGGCATGATCATGGCGCAGGCATTTTCCCTTCAGAGCGTGCTCGCGACCGAAGAGCGTAGCGGTTTCTACGGTCGAGGGAGCAGGTGCGCGCTGGAGGGAAAAGAACAAGCCAGGGCATGCCCAGCGCCGTCTGTAGTCAGCAAGCCCTTGACATGGAGCCAATCAAGGCACTGAAGACAAACTGCTTTTGTCCTGCCTCCAGCGGCCTGGTGAGAAATGCGGGCTAGCCACTATCCACTGACCACTATCCACTCTTAACTTGGTCGCACTCTCTTCCCGTATAACGGGGTAGTCAATAGCTGGCAAGACGGGGGTGTTCCAGACAAGGGGTTCGCCATGCGATTCAGACCATTGGTCAAGGCCGTAACGGCCCTTCTCTTGCTGACAGGAGGCGCCCTATCCGCGCAAGAGGTCCACAACGGACAGGGGGAAATGGCGGGTGAGGTCACCGAGACCAGCGTGATTCTGCAGTCCCGCTTGACGCGGGGCACGGCGTTGGTGGATGGAGATCTTCCGGGCAGCCCCGGGGTCGCCCGTTTCGAGCTGTCGGCGGCCGAGGATTTTGCCGACCCGAGGGTGACCGAGTGGATGACCGCGTTGCCCCGGAACGACCATATCGTCAAGACCCGGGTATCGGGATTGACCCCGGCCACCCGCTATCACTACCGGCTGCGCTACGGTGTCGATCAGGGGAGTACCAGGCTCGGTCCCGCCGCCACTTTCAAGACCCTGGCCGGACGGGAAGGGAGCGCCGTGGTGAGCTTCGTGGTGGTGACCGGGATGAACTACGCCTTCTTCCAGGACGGCGCTCCCCAGTTCCAGAGGCCCAAATACGAAGGCCACGACAAGGCCCTGGGCTATCCGGCTCTGGCCACCATCCTGCGCATGAAGCCCGATTTCTTTGTCGGTACCGGAGACAACGTCTACTACGACCACCCGGCCGACTCTCGCGCCCGAACCCGGGCCGAGCTGCGGAAAAAGTGGCACGAGCAGTTCGTGCAGCCCAGGTTCATCGACTTGTTCCGACAGGTTCCGACCTATTGGGAGAAGGACGATCACGACCACCGCTTCAACGACTCCGATCCCCACACTCCCGTGCAGGGCTACCACGCCTGGGTGGAAGACAAGGAGAATCCGGAACTGGCCCGACAGCCCTCCAACGCCCTGGGCATCGAGATCTTTCGGGAGCAGGTGCCGGTGGTGGACCCGGCGGACAAGGAGGCGGTGACCTACCGTACCCACCGGATCAGCCGGGAGCTGCAGATCTGGCTGGTCGAGGGCCGCGACTACCGCAGCCCCAATAGTATGGACGACGGTCCGGCCAAGACCCTGTGGGGGAAGGCGCAGCTCGCCTGGCTGAAGCGGACGCTGCTGGAATCGGACGCCCCCTTCAAGATCCTGATCTCACCCACGGCCATGGTGGGTCCCGACGGCGCCGCCAAGCGGGACAGCCATGCCAACATCGGCGGGTTCCGGCACGAGGCCGGGGAGTTCTTCGGCTGGCTGGACCGGAACAGTCCGGTCAAGAGGAATTTCTATCTCATCTGCGGTGACCGCCACTGGCAGTATCACGCCGTCCATCCCGGCGGCGTGGAGGAGTTCGCCTGCGGAGCCCTCTGCGACCCCAACGCCTTCGCGGCCATTTCACCCGGCGACCCCAACTCGACCGACCCCGAGGGCAGGATCATCCACAAGTACACTCAGCGGGGCCAGTCCGGCGGTTTCTTGCGGGTGCGGGTCCATCCAGCGGCCGGAGACAGGCCGGCTCAGGCCGAGTTCGCCTTCTACGACGAGCTGGGAACGCTGCTCTACCGGACCCTGAAGATAGCTCACCGGCCTTGAGCCCGATCAGTCCATTTTCTTCTGGGACCCGGCGGGGTGATAGTAGGGGGCCAGCAGCAGGTGGGACTTGACCGGGTCGGCCTGGGTGCGCCGCAGCAGGTCCGCCGAGGGCTCGCAGCCGGGCCAGTTCTCCATGTAGGAGGGGCCGTACTGGAACTCCAGCCAGGATTGGCTTTCCAGGCGGGGCGGCCTCAGGGCATGAGAGACGTTCTCGGTAAAGACCACCGCCGAGCCGGCCGTCAGGGGCAGGTCCAGCAGGGGAGGAACCTGGTCCAGCTCCCGGTCGGCGTAGGGGTGGGGCAGGTAGCACTTGTGGCTTCCGGGGATCAGGCAGAAGGCTCCATCCCCCGCATTGGTGTCGTCCAGCGCAATCAGGCAGGTCACCAGCAGGCAACGGAATTCCCCCTCGGGGCCGCAACGGTAGCGCGCATATCGCCGCGGGTCGGCCCGTCCGCCCTGGGTCAGGCGGCCGCGGCTCCCCACTCCCCGAATCCTTGCCCGGGAAGCAATCAGGCGAAACTGCCGTCTCCAGATGAGCGCCTGCAGGTGGCGCAGCAGGGGCTGCAGGGCCATGGCCTCTTCCAGGACGCCCCCGGCTTCGATGATGTTGAGCAGCTCGACCTCGGAGCCGTCCCCGCGTCGGAGGCTGACCCCGGCGGAGGGCGTCTGGGCCAGGCTCTGGACGCCAATCCGCGCCTGTTCTACCTGGCTCGGACTCAATACCTCCGGCAGGAGGGCGTATCCGGCGATATCGAAGAAGTGCTGCTCTTCCAACGAGAGCAGTTGCCGGCCGCTTCCCGTCTGCAGGTCGAAGACGTCTTCCTCGGTGGGGAGTGGTTGGATTGGAGTCGTGTCCACGGCTGAACGGTGCTCGTTTCAGAGGGGCCGCCTGCCTGCCAGGTGCCCGGGCAGCCCGGTCCGGGAGCGGGTTTTCCTTACCGGCGCGTCCTTATCTGCCCGGGATCATGCGGTGACAAGGTCGGCGGGCGAGTTTTCGAACGGCGCCGGTCCCCGGACCAGCTCCAACCGGCGCGGATTGGCCCTCGACTCGAAGCCGGGCGCCACCTCGGTCAACCGGCCCCAGGCGCACTGAAAGGCGGGGGCATAGGAATAGAACAGGGTTCGACGCACTCTGGAGCCCCGGTTCTCCACGGCTCCGTGGGACAGGTCCTCGGAAAAGAGCACGGCGTCTCCCGCCTCGCAGGGCAGAGGCCGCACCAGCGGATGGGCAGGATCGGGAATCTGTCCCACCAGCGGGTTGCGAAAGTGACTCTTGTGGCTTCCGGGGATGACGGCGAAACAGCCGTCCTCGACGCCCACCTCGGTCAGGGCAAAGGATATCTTGATGCTGGCGCAGCGAAAGGCATCCTGCTCGAAGGCATATTCGCTGTAGGGCAGCAGCTCGGCATAGCCGTGGTGGAAAACGAAACCTCCTCCGCCATGGCGCGACATGAAGCTGGCCGCGTCAAGCCGCATGGGTACTCCGATGGTTTCTTCCAGGTAGGGAAGGGTGGCGGGCCAGTCGATCAGCTCCTCGAAGGGGCCGCCGCAGGGAAGGATGTTGCCGGAGTAGTCCGCCAGTCCCAGTTGCGGCGCCGGACCCACCTGGGCATAGACGTTGTCCTGCTGGTACTTCCGGGCCAGGTTGAGGGCCTCCACCTCCTGGTCGCTCAGGGTCTCCAGCCGGTCGATGCTCTCGTTCATGACAGCCAGAACCGGCGGCGGCAGGACCTTCCTCAGCACCAGGTAGCCATTGAGATCGAACAGATACCGCTCTTCCGCAGTGACCATGCCCACCCCCTTGTGACAGGACCTTGCGGGCCTCATGGTAGCAGATAGCCGTCAGCGTCGCCAACGACCCCTTGTAATCATGTAATAGTAAAATATATATTTGAATTATCATGATTATACTGTTAGGATCCGGCTTATGCTGATCAGTCGTAATCTTGCACCACAATTGGTGAAAGCGGCGTCTCAACTACCGGTCGTGACGCTCACCGGGCCTCGGCAAAGCGGCAAAACCACGTTGTGCCGAGCCTTGTTCCCGCGGCATCCATACGTGACGCTCGAGGCTCCGGACGACCGTGCCTTCGCGACTGAAGATCCCCGGGCGTTCTTGGCTCGATTTCCAAGAGGCGCCGTCATCGACGAGGTGCAACGCGTTCCCGATCTCCTTTCCTATCTGCAAGGCATCGTCGACCACGATCCATCGCCGGGGCGCTGGATTCTCACCGGTTCGCAAAATTTGTCCTTGCTGGAGTCGGTCAGTCAATCGCTGGCCGGGCGGACGGCAATGCATCACTTGCTTCCACTGACCCGAGACGAGGTTGCTCGCTTTCCCAAACATCCCAAGCACCTCGAAGAGGCCCTTTGGGTTGGCGGGTACCCTCGCATCTTCGACCGCGACCTCGATCCGGTGGATTGGCTTCGCTCATATGTCGCCACCTATCTCGAACGGGATGTGCGAACGATCAGCAACGTCAGCGACTTGGCGACATTCCAACGGTTCCTCGAACTGTGCGCCGGACGTACGGCCCGGTTGCTCAACTACTCGTCGCTGGCCAACGACTGCGCCATTTCACAGCCAAGCGCAAAGGCCTGGATCAGCATTCTGGAGGCGAGTCTCGTCGTCTTCCACCTGCCGGCGTTTCACGCAAACCTGCGCAAGCGGCTCGTGAAGATGCCAAAGCTGTTCTTCTACGACACCGGCCTGGTCTGTTGGCTTCTGGGTATCCGGACACCGGAGCAGCTACGATCGCACCCACTTCGCGGTGCGATCTTCGAGACCTGGGTCGTCTCCGAGATCGTGAAACACCGAACCAACCGAGGCGAGACGGGTGGTTTGTCATTCTATCGCGAGAGCAACGGCGCCGAGATCGACCTGGTCATCGATCGAGCTGATCGCATCACCCTGGTGGAGGCCAAGTCCGCCGCGACTCCATCGTCGAGCTTATTCGACGGCGTAAAGCGAGTTCGGCGGCATCTCGGCAAGCTGTCCCGCCCGTGTGAGGTTGCGGTCGCCTATGGCGGCGATCAATTTCAACAGCGTGCCGAGGGTCGGCTGATACCCTGGCGCATGTTGGGCGCGGTCGGTGTTCCGGACTCTACGCCTCCGACATCGCCATCAATGAGGGAGAACAGCAGCCTGTCGACTTTGTCCCGGGCGAGGAACTGAGGTTGACCGATGCCGCCGGAAACAGGCTCCAAGTGCGGATTCTCGATATCGTCGGCCGGCCGGTGCTTGTCGAGTATTGCAGCAGATTTGAAGGCCTTCGCAAGACCGGGCCGCCAGGTTGAGAGCAGGCGGGTGCTTTTGCTCGATTTCCCATAGAGAGGACCCATGGAGTTTCCATCGATCCACAAGGACGGATTGTCGGTGTACTCCGAGTTTCTACCGATCCACAAGGACGGATCGCCGGTGTACGCCGGATTCTGGAAGAGGTTTGGGGCGTTGCTCGTCGACAACTTTGTCCTGATCCCCGTCGGGGTGATTTTCATCTTGATCGAGGGGAAATCCATTTGGAGCGCCATAGTAGCCACGGTAGCTTTCACCGTTTTCTATGCTGCCTACAACATCTATTTTCACTACCGATACGGTGCAACCCTGGGGAAGATGGCTACCGACATCAAGGTAACGCGCCCCGATGGTTCACCAATAGGAATCAAGCAAGCGTTTCTTCGCTCCAGTGTGGAATGCGGCCTGTTGATAACGGAGATGGTTGCTCGACTGATTGCGTTAAGCAATGCCGATGCAGAGCAGTACCTGTCGGAGGACTGGGTCGGGCGGGAAGAATATCTGTTGGCGTTCATTCCTGCGTGGCACGGAGCCGTTGAAACCATCTACTGGTTGTGGACCTGGAGTGAAGTCGTCTTCCTGCTTTTCAACGAACGCAAGAGAGCCCTTCACGACCTCATTGCGGAGACTGTGGTCGTACAAAAGAGGTTCGCGAAGTAAGGTGGTCCAATTGTCCTTGAAGAGAGCCTGGTCCTTCAACCGGCTCACTCAACTCGCTCTGTTGCTGGCATTGTCCGCGCAGTCGGCCGTACTTGCGGCATCCCCCAACCAGTTCGTCCGCTTCACTTGGGAAGAGCACTCGGGCAAAGGCAAGACCGAGTTCCGGCGCGTTGTTCTCGGCAATCAGGGTCCCGTCCGGATCCGGGTGAAGCAACGGAAGCACGATCCGGTCGAACTCGAATTCGATCTGAAACCGCATCTGCAGTCCAATCTGGTCCGGAATCTGTTTCACCTCTTTACTCAGTCCCGCTCCTTCCAAAAGGAAGGGAAAAGGTCCCGCCGACGGATGCCGAAAGCGAGGGGAAAGTCAACCATCCGAGTTGACTACGGCAACGAAAACATGGTCGGAACCCGGTTGGTTGCCGTCGCCAGGAGTGACGCCAAGCTCCAGAGCATTCATGCCTTTTTCAAGAACCTCTGCGAGCAGGAACTTGCCTTGCTGGAACTGAATGGGGCCGTCGCTCAGGATGGCTCGAGGTTGCTCGCGAAGCTGAAAGAATTGGATCGGAATCTGAGGTCTTCGCGAGTGCCGGCGCCGGACCGCCTGATTCCCGTGTTGCAACGCATTGCCCAGGACCCGGCCGTGATGAAGGGCGCAAGGACCCTGGCCTTTCGAATAGCCCAAGGGATTCGGTCCTCGATGGCCGCAGTAGGCGAAGGTCAAGGGGACAAGGCAATGCAAGCGGAGCAGTCTCAACAGCAGGGGAGCGGTCCTCCTCGGGAGATGCCTAATCCATCTTCCGAAGACGGAACGATCCGAGTCTTTGTGGAACTGGTGGAAATGGACGTCATCGTGACGGACCGGAATGGACGCCACGTCACGGATCTCCGGAAAGAGGACTTCGTGGTTCTGCAGGACGGCAGCCCCCAAGAAATACAGAGCCTGTCCTACCAATGGGTGCAACCGCCCACGGTGGATCTTCAGAGCGAGGCTCCGGCATCGCAAGCCTCCCCCGATTCTGCGGCCGCATCGGCGTCGACATCGAATCCTGAGTTGCAGAGACGCCTCATCGCCGTGGTAGTGGACGAGTTGGGGATAGACCAGAGGGATATGTCTCAAATCCGGACGGGGCTGAAGGAATTTGTGGACAAGCAAGTTCAAGCCAATGATCTGGTGGCTTTCGTTCGCGCTGGCGTGGGGACCGATGGGATCTCTTTCACTTCGGACAAGGCGCTTCTTCGAAAGGCGCTGGACAAGATCAAGGTCAACTCCTCCAGCCGTCCAGGACTGAACCACAATACGCTGGTCGCGCGAGATAGGGTGAGCGGGTCCTCGCCCTTCAGGCAGGCGAACCTTACCCTGTACACCCTCGACGCACTCTTGAACACCGTCGCCATGATGGAGAATTTGCCCTTTCGCAAATCTGTGGTCTTTATTTCAGGCGGCTTGCCGCTCGTCTACTACAGCAAGATCGATCGGGACATACGAAGCACGATGCGTCGTCTGACAGATGCCTGCCACCGGGCCTCGGTGATCATCTACTCCATCGAGGCGGAAGGGCTGAGAATGTTGTCGCAATACAATGCGGATTCGGAACTGCCCCGAAGGGGAGGCGGTGCAAGGAATGGGCTCGACGGCAGATTCGATCTGGCCGAGCAAACCGGCGGTGTGTACTTTCAATCCCGCAATTCCCCTCATATCGCCACCCATCGGATCCTCCAAGACCTGCAAGGGTACTACCTCCTGGCCTATACCCCGGATTCACCAGGCCCCCAGTCCCTCAACCGTCGCCATGACAAGATCAAAGTCAGAGTCAAGAAACGAGGCCTGCAAGTCCGGGCTCGCTCGGCTGCTTTCGGGAAGTAGAAGCCTTGGATTTTTCGACAGGCGAAAATGGTTGTCGCCACACCGGAAGGAATGTTTTAGCCTCTACGCCATGTTGTGGAGTCAGACCGTATCTCTCACAAGGGCTTTTCTCCCCGGCGTAATTCTGGCGCCAACCCTGGTTGCCATCGGGTTGGGAGCCAGCTTGGCGCCAATCCCGGCAACCGCGGAGGCCAGTCCGGAGGAAACCGAAAACGTCCGCGGCGAGTCCTCCTCCGGATTCACCCTCAAGGTGCCGGTAGAAGAGGTGGTGGTCAATGCCATCGTCACCGACCGGGACGGGAAGCCCATCACCGATCTGACCGTTGACGATTTCGAAGTCTTCGAAAACCGCAAGAAGCAGACCATCCAGTCGTTTTCCCGGGAAATCCACCAGAGCCCGCAAAGCTCCCTGACCTGGGGCAGCGCGGTCGGCGCCGAGGAACCGGCGGCGGCCCCTGAAAAGCCCCGGCTGCTGAGCCTGGTCATCGACGACCTCACCTACCCCCCGGTAGGCACCCTCAACCGCACCATCCAGGCCATCCGCGGATTCGTGGAAAGGGGATTGAATGCGGGAAACTACATCTCCATCGTCACGGCCTCCCGCGGCTACTTCGTCCCCTTCACTCAGGACAGCGAACTGCTGCTGGCCGAGATCGACAGAATCCACAAGAAGCTGGATTTCACGCCGTCCATGAACCACCCGGGATGCGTCACCATGACCGATGCTCAAGCCGAGGAAATCGATGTCGTTTCGGCGGCGCCGGGCATCCGGGCCTTCGACGTGGCCATGGCCGAAGCCGAAATCTGCGGGATAGGCGGCGCCTCGGCCAACCCGCTGAACGATGGACAGCGAGCGAGGGTCCGTTCACCCAGCCTCGATCCGACCCAGCAGGCCGTCGAAACCTATGTGCGCAGCCTGGCGTCCCAGCGCCTGTCCTTCACGAAGGCCCGCACCCGGCGCTTGCTGGATGTTCTGCGGGGGCACATCCGTTCTCTGGGACCGGTGGAGGCGCACAAATCCATAGTGCTGCTCTCGGCAGGCTTCCTGCACCGGGCGCTTCGCTATGAGTTGGAGCGCCTGGTCGACGTGGCCCTGAAGACCGGCATCATCTTCAATTCCATCCGGACCACCGGGCTGGAAACCAGCTCCCTGTACGACGTTAGCGAAGGCCACAGCAGCCTCCGGCTGGACAAGGCCTGGCTGGTCATGGAGGACCGCAGTCAAAAGGGGATGTCCCTCGAATATCTGGCCCGGGCTACGGGAGGCACCTACTTCAAGGACAACAACGACCTGGGGGCGGGTCTGAGACAGGTGGTCGACCGGCAGTTCTCCTACTATGTCCTGAGCTACGCCACCCCTCCCAAGAAACCCGACGGGCGCTACTACAGGCTTCGAGTGAATGTCTCACGGCCCGGAGTCCGGGTCACTCACCGCAAGGGCTTCTTTGCTCCCAAGGAGCGCTTGTCCCCGGAAGAACAGAAGAAGAAGGAAATGCTGGAGGCCATGCGGGCGCCCACCGATCTCGGGGAAATCCCGCTGCAGATGTCCTACCACGCCTCCCGCCTGGATGGAGACACCTACCGGTTGGAGATCGTGACCCGGCTGGGATTCGAGGATCTGCCCTTCCTGGTGGAAGAGGGCAAGCGGATCAATCGGATCAACCTGGCGGTGGTCGCCTTCGACGCCAGGGAGAAGTATGTCGGAGGAGACGAGAAGGCCTGGAACTTCGAGCTCGTCGACAGCAGCTACCAGTCTCTGCTGCGATCGGGCCTGACCTCCAAGGTCGTGCTGGAGGTTCCGGCGGGGCGCTACCAGGTCAAGGTGGCGGCCCGGGAGAACCTCAACGCCGGACTGGGATCGCTCCGTCGAACCGTTGAGGTGCCGCTGCCCGCAGACCGGGATACCATGGGAACCCTGCAAAAGACCACGCTCCGCGGACTGCGGTCATCCGAGCGGCGCCAGGATCTGAATCTGGACTTCAAGGCCAACGTCTTCTACCAGGAGTCCGACCGGGCTCTGGTCCTGATCTCGGCCGCGGTCTCCCACGGATCGGATGGGAATATGGCAAGAAGCTGGTTGCCGGGGAAAGACCTTCGCCTGATGGGAGTTGCCTACTCCGGCGACGGTCAGGCCGCGTCGATTTTCAGCCAGACGCTCCCGCTGGCCTACGGGAAGGCGGAATCGGCCGTGCAGGGATTCCTCAAGCTGAAGCCGGGAAAGTATCGCATCAAGCTGGTGGCTGCAGACCGCCAGGGCAGATTGGCCACCACCGAAGAGGCGCTGTGGATTCCGTCTCTTCCCCCGGATGCGCTCATGGCCAGCGGCCTGATCCTGAGTCAGAACCTGGCGCCCTTTTCTCCGGCGGTGGCCGGAATGCAAGTCCCGGAAGCCCGCTGGCTGTTTCACCGCGGGTATCAGGTGAAGCCGGCGATCGGCAACGAAGTTGTTCCTCCTCAGCCTCTGGCCCTGTTCTACAAGCTCTACAACGCCTCCAAGCTGGAGGACGGCAACCTCACGGCTCACGTCCAGGCCGTCAAGGACAACGGCGAGGCCGTCGACTTTCCGCCCATCGCGCTGGACCGCAACCACCTGGAAGAGCGGGCGCCCGGTCAAATTGCCGTCGGCTTCAAGCTGTCCACCCTGCCCTTGAGCCCTGGCAGCTACCGATTCGAGATCAGGACCGAAGAGTCGGACAGCGGCCGAGCCACCATCACCGAGACCGATTTCGTGGTGAGACAGGGCTCGGGAACGGCCGCATCCGGGGACGTGCCCTCTCCGGTCATTGCCGGTCAGACCCGCGCCGAACAATTTTCCGGTCCGGAACGGGTCTTTCGCCTCGACCTGAAGAAGATCCGGGACAGCCTGAAGATCCCCCGGTCCTCGGGCCGTACGACTCCCGCACTGGCCTACCGGTTCCGCGGCGATATCCTGGCCTGCTCCGACGACCAGGGAGAGCTCGGGTACAACCCCGATCATCCAGGCGAATGCGGGGATTTGCGCAGGAGCCCATTGCAGTCGCAAACCTTGAGGGGAAGGAATCTCTTTGGAGCCAACCTGAGCGGCATGGACCTGAGCAAGGCTGATCTTCGGGATGCGGTGCTGCCAAGGGCCGACCTGACCCAAGCCAGACTCTGGGGGGCCGACTTGCGAGGCGCCGATCTTCGAGGCGCGAAACTTTCGGGCGCCGAACTGATCGAGGCCAGGCTGGACGGCGCGCAACTGCAAGGGGCTGATCTGACCGATGCCAGCCTGACCCAGGCCAGCCTGGAAGGCGCCGACTTGCGAGGCGCCGATTTGCGGCGCGCCATTCTGAAAAATGCTCACTTGAACCAGGCCGATCTTCAGATGGCCGACCTGTCGGAAGCCGTCCTGTTCGGCAGCGATCTGAGGCGGACCGACCTTCGGGGGACAAGAATGACCCAAGCCGCCCTGGTCGATGGAAAGGCGGCCGACGTCTCTATTGTTGTTTCCTCTGGCGGCAGGATCAGAATCGGCAGGACGCGGTTTGCCGGAGCCCGTTATGACGAGAATACCCAATTGCCGTTCGACTCCAGACAGGCCGCCACCAGGAACATGCAACCCGCCGACACCCCCTCCGTCTACGATCGCCCCGAGTTCACGATGGAACCCGGCTCCGAGGAGTTTACGGTCAGCGGCTTCGCACCGCCCACTCTTGCCCTGGGCCGGCCCGGCGGCGTGCCGGCCGACGCCGAATGGCCGGACTTTCTGCAAGCCGTCCGTCGCAGGATCGACGCAACCTCCCAAAATCTGCCCAACTTCGTGTGTCGCCGCCGGACAGAGCGATTCGAGAGGCTGTTCCGAGGTTGGCGGGAGAAGGACCGGTTCCAGGAAGAGCTCATGTTCACCAACGGAGAAGAGAGCTACCAGCCGGTGGAGGGGCAACAGGCATCGGGCAGCCAGGACGGCACCTATTCCATCGGGGAATTCGCCGCCGCTCTCCGCAACGTGTTCGCTCCTGAAAGCAGGACTTCCTTCCGTCCGGAGGAAGCCGAGGAGATTGCGGGACGTCAGACCCTGCGGGTGGCCTACCGGGTACCACAGCAGGCTTCCTCTCTTCAGTTGACCTACGAGGGCAATCCCCTGCGGGTGGGCTACCGCGGATTGTGCTGGATCGACGTCAACTCTTACCAGGTTGTCAGACTCACCAAGGAGTTGGTCGATCTTCCCGAGGACTTTCCCATCAAGGCGTCGGAGATGAGCATCGCCTACGACCGGATCCGGATCGGTGGGGGCCAACACTGGCTTCCGGTCCGGGCTCAGTTCAACCTGTCGGTCGGCATCCTGCAGAGTGTCCGGATCCACACTCGAAACATCATCCGGTTCACCGACTACCGACAATTCGAAACCGACGTGAAGCTGCTGCTCGAGTAGCCGATAGATTTCTTGGGTCGGCAGGGCGGAAGCGGCGCAATTGCCGGTTCAGCAAACTGCTGGGCAGGAAAACCGGCAGGGGATTGCCGTCACTCTGCATCCAGCGGCACCCAGCGCAGGCAGGAGGGGCTGGGCAACTCCAGCACCTGTCCCGTGGGGGTGAGTCTTCCGGTCTGTTGATCGACGGCGAAGGTGACGACGGTGTTGCTCTCCCGGTTCAGCGCGATCAGCCACCTGCCGCTGGGGTCCAGGTTGAAGTTGCGCGGGTAGCTGCCTTGGGTGGGAGTGGTGTCGACAGCAGTGAGGCGGCCGCTGTCCTGGTCGATGGAGAACACGGCAATGGAGTCGTGCCCGCGATTGGACCCGTAGAGGAACTTCCCCGTAGGGTGGACGACGATCTCGGCGGTCCAGGTCTCCCCTGGGAAAGATGCCGGAACCGTGGGAATCCGCTGAAGCTCCTCCAGGGTCCCGCGCCGCTCGTCCCACTTCAGCGCCATCACCACGTTTCCCGTCTCCTCGATGATATAGCAGTACCGGCCGGAAGGATGAAAGGCCAGGTGGCGGGGGCCGCTGCCCGGCCGGAACGGGAACTCGGCGGGGGCGTGGGGCTGCAGCACCGCCCTGGCGGCATCGACCCGGTAGAGGTGGACCTTGTGGGTGCCGACGTCGGGGACGATCAAGAAGCGGTCGTCCGGCGCGAAGTTGGCGGAGTGGGGATGGGGCGGCTCGGCGCCCCGGTGCTGCATGATGCTCACCGTCTCTCCCAGCCGGCCGTCTCCGAGCACCCGGTAGGAAGCCACGGTGCCGGTGACATAGTTGGCCACGGCCAGCATGCTGCCGTCGCCGGCCAGGCTGATGTGACAGGTGCCTCTGCCCTGGGCCGGCTGCTGGTTGAGCAGCCTGAGCCGGCCGGATGCCGGATCGACGGCATAGGCGCTGACCATTCCAGGGCGGCCTCCCACCTCGTTGGTGGAGTAGAGGGTGCGCCGGTTGGGGTGGACGGCCAGGTAGGAGGGGTCTTCCGCTTCCAGCGCCAGGCGGATGGGGCTCATCCTGCCGCTGGAGGTCTCGAAACGGCTCACGTAAATGCCCTTGCCGCCGTGCTCTCCCCGGGTAAAGGTGCCGAAATAGGCCAGGACGTGTTTCGAAGTTTCGGATTGCATGGGGTTCGGCTGTTGGGGGTCGGAATTCCCGCAGCCGCCCGCAAGGGCGGCCAGAAAAAGGATACCGGCAGGAAAAGGGCGGCGCAAACTCATGCTCCTTCAGGGCGGTTGCCGGGACCGGCGTCCTGGGACCGGGGGAGGTGGGTTTCAAAGAACCGTTGCCAGTTGCGGAACATGACGTTCTCGACGGCCTCGGAGGAATAGCCCCGCCGCTCCAGCACCCCCGCGATCTTCCCGTAGTCGGCCACCGTGTCGATTTCCGCCGGAGCCCCTCCGCTGCCGCCCTGGCCGTCGGTGTCCCCGCCGATGGCGGCGTGGCGGCTGTTGCCCGCCAGTTGACAGACATGGTCGATGTGGTCGCAGTAGTCCGCCAGCGTCACCGCCTCCTTGGAGTAGACGCTGCACCGGGGAGGAACGGGGCCGCCCCAGTCCCGCCCCGGCCGATAGAGCATCCAACTGTCCATGGAAGCCCCGATCACTCCGCCCCTGCCGATCACGGCCCGGAGCTGGTCATCGGGGAACTGCCGCTCTCCCGGGACGATGGCCCGGCAGTTCTGGTGGCTGGCCAGCACCGGACCACCGAACAGATCCAGGGCCTCCCGCACCGAGGCGTCGGAGGCGTGGGTGACGTCCAGGATCATTCCGGCCGAATCCATCTCCCGCAGCAGCGCCTTGGCGGGCGGGAACAAGCCCCCCGAGGTCCCGGTCCCGGTGCCGTGGCAGTAGGTGCTGAGTCCGTAGTGGGAGAGGCTGATGACCCGGATTCCGTCCTCCCACCACCCGGCCACCTGCGTCGTCTCCAGAATGGGGTCGGCCCCCTCCATGCCGAGGATGAATCCCACGGGCAACTCGTCCCGCAACTCACTGTTCGACCACGATTCCAGATGGTCGGAGACATCCGCCCCCGTCCGCAGGATGCTGGCCTCGCCGCGCACCTCCAGCATCCGGTAGTAGGCCAGTTGAGCCCGGGCCGCGGCGTAGGTCATCTCGGGGCCGCGGTATCCCCACAACGGGCTCCCGGAGCGATAGTGGCGGGCCACCACCTTGACCAGGGCCGCGGCGATTCCGCCCCGGCGCATCTCCGGCAGGGAGGCCATGGTCTCGGCGTCGGGGCGGTTCTTCTCGGCGAAGCGGTCGGGAGCGGCGCCGCGAACCTCCGGGAGGGGAAGGGTCAGGTCGCGGTTCAAGTCCATGGCGCCAATGGCCATGGGGTAGTCCCCGTCGATGATCAGCATGGTCCACCTCCCTGCGTGTCAATTCGGGCTCGGAACCGGAAGGATCCGTTGCATCGCTTCAATCCGGCCGGCAGGTCTCATCCTCCGGCAACCTGGGCGATCTCATCCATCCAGACCACTCGTTCGGCCGTGGAATCGAAGTTGGGTGTCTGCTGTCCCACTCCCGACCAGTACCCCTGCCTGGACTGCAGCCGGATCAGATTGTCGCCGATCCTGAGAGCCATGGCCCGATACTTTTCCTCTCCCGTGATTCGGAAGAGCAGGGAAGCGGCCCAGCCCACCTTGCCGGCCCGGATCAGTCGGAAGAGCTCGTCGCTGGCCCCTTCGGCAAAGCGCATGTATTCAATAGCCAGGTCCAACCACTGTGCCTCTTGACTGACCTGGTACAACCGGCAGAGGAAGCCGGCGGCGATTCCCGGGTTGAAGAAGGCCTGGTCGGTGCGGGAGTCCGCCACCACCACATGCCGTATAGCCTCACCCGGATTGAACGCGGTATGCAGACCGTTACTTCTGCTGTAGACGGTGTAGAGTTGCCTTGGAAAATCCGGCTGAGCCTCCATCAGGTTCTTCAGCCAACCCGCGGCGCGGCAGGCCTCCTCGGTCTTGCCCATGGACAGACAGGCCAGTCCGCACAGGCTCACCACCATCAGGTCCTGCCTGGTCTCCGGGGTGCGTTCGGTGGGGTCCGAATAAAAGCCTCCGGTTTTCTCATCCTGAAACCCCAGCAGGAAGTGGACTCCCCGCGCGGCCAGGTCGAGCTGGCCCAGCCGTTGTGCCCCCAGGATGACCCAGGCATTGAAATAGGCGCAGGAGTATCCGGAGGCCCCTTCCTTCTTGGGCCCGAAATCGCCCCCGGGAGTCATTCCCCGGGTGCGAATCCACTGGCAGAGGCGGTTGGCGGCATCGTTATGCCCGCAGACCTGAAAGGCGGTGAGGACCTTGTAGTAGTCGTCCAGAGCCGGTCGGCTCCGGGGAAAGTCTCCCCGGATGCCCTGATGGCGCAAGAGAAAGGCGCCTCCGCGGTCTCTGGCCTGCTTGAATCGGGGGGCGGGGTCCATGGCTCGGTCCGGTTGGTTCCGCCGACAGGGTAGACCCTCTTTGAAAGAGTATCAATGGATTTCGGAGGCCGAGGGAGGTGAAGTTGACCATGGACCCTTCTGCAAATGGCCTTGCTGCCTGCACCAGGCAGGTCGAACCAACCGTTTCTCTGTCGAACCCCCATCGGAGATGGTAACCTTGTTTCTGAGACAGGACACCCGGATCGGCTCACCGATCGGGTCGCCCTCGCCTGCCTTCCAAGCTCGAGGAATCGTCGTGGCCCTTTCCTGCAAGACCGCCGGCCCCTTGATCCGGGGATGGATGGTCACTGCCCTGCTGGCCCTGCTTCAACCCTTTCCCTGTGCGGCCGGGGCCGACTCTTCCGGTCCGCCTGAAATCCTTTCCCTGTTTCCGCTGGGAGGCCGGCCGGGAGAGGAGTTTCAAGGGACCCTCAGGGGGCGCGGACTGGAGGGAGCGCGCAGGCTCTGGTTCGACTCCGGCGGCGTCAGGGCAACCGTGCTGGGCGTCCGGAACGAGGACGGGCCCAAGCCTGAAGAGACGCCCCAGTCGGACGCGGAGGCCAAGCCGGTCCAGTTGCTCGACCTGCGGATCCAGGTGGACCCGGCTGCCCGACCGGGTCCCCGCGGCCTGAGGGCGATCACGCCTGGCGGCCTTTCCCATCCGCTGACCTTCCACGTGCACGCCGAGCCCGGCCACCTGGAGAGCCCGGCTTCCCACGATCTGGCCTCCGAGGCCCAGACCTTGCCCGAGTGGCCCCTGGCGGTTCACGGGACCATCGGGCAGCCTGCCGAGGTGGACTACTACGCCTTCAGCGTCGCCGCAGGAGAGCGATTGCGTTTCGAGGTGCGTTCGCTGGCGCTTTCCGATATGGCCATCTCCCTCTATCAGCCCGCGGGGAGCTGGTTCAGCCCCGACCGCGCCCGCAGGCTGGCTTTCAGCGACGAGCCGGTGTCCTATCCCGAGCTGAGCACCGAGCCCGTCCTGAGCTACCGGTTCGGGGAGGCCGGACGTTACCTGGTTCGGGTCAGCGGCTTTATGGGCGAGGGCGGTCCGGACCACCCCTACCTTCTGCAAATCAGCAGGGATTCGGACGAGCAGAACGGAAAGGCATCCGGTTCGGCCACCATCGGCTCGGGCAGGGACCTCTGGCAGGAACGAAGCTGGACTCGGGAGCTTCGAACCGATCGAATGGAGGCGCTGCGGGCGCGAACGGCGTCGCCGCCCCGGCCTCCGTCCGACCCGGAGCCGGCTGGGGAGGATCAGGCCGGAACCAGGGAGACCCCGCGGCCGGAGGCCATTCCGGTCGTCGAGCTGGATGAAGCCCCGGACGAAGCCTCGAAGGCTGTGGTGGTTACCCTGCCGTCGCTGCTGGCGGGAACCATCGAGCATCCGGGCGATGTCGACCGGGTGCGGTTTGCGGCCAAGGTGGGCGACCGCATCGCCCTGGAGATCGAGACTCCCCGGGCCACCGTGCCGGTCTTCAACCCCTACCTCAAGATGGTGGATGCCGAAGGCGCCGAAGTCCTGACCAACGTGCACTCCATATTGAATGCCAACACCGAGATCGAAAAGCAGATCCGGCCCAAGGTCATCCACTCCTTCCCCCGAGCCGGGGAGTTCACGCTGGAGATCCGGGACATCACGGCGGCCTTCGGCGGGCCCTCGATGGCCTACCGAGTCCTGATCCGTCCCCAGGTGCCCCACATGGGGCAGGTCCACCTGGAGGAGGACCATCTGAACCTGGTCGCCGGCACGGCCACACCGCTGAGCCTGGTCACCGACCAGGAGGAGCACTTCGAGGGCAGCATCGCCTTGAGCCTGGCGGGACTGCCGCCCGGCGTGACGGCGGTGGCGGGCACCCAGGCGGCGCCAGACGCCCCTCCCGCGGTCAACGAGGGCCGCAAGGAGCGCTACGTTTCCCGGAGCCGCAAAGCGACCCTGGTGCTGGTTGCAGCCGCCGACGCACCGGCCACGCCGGTCCCGGTTCCGGTGACGGTGATGGCTCAACCCGTGGAGGAGGGACGCCTGGGCCGCAGGACCCCGGTGAAGGATCTGCTGTTGATGGTGGTGGCTCCGGCCGCAACCTCGGCTCAGGCAGCGATGAAGCCGGTTGAAAAGAACGGTCCGGAAAGAGATAATGAGCGCGTGTCCCCCGATTGATGGAAATGCGATGAGCAAGCATGCCCCCTGCCTTTCCCGGCGCCTGATCGTTTCGCTCCTGACTGCCGGATTTCTTCTGATCCCCGCGCTTCCGTCGGCGGCCGGCGCCGAGCCCACTTCGCCGGACCCCCTCTCCCTGCGCCTTGCGCCCGAAAAGACCACCCTGCGGTGGAAGGGCGCTTCCCAGCAGTTCTCGGTGGTGGCCACTCTTGCCGGCGGGCGCGAAAAGGACGTGACGGCCCGGGCCCGGTTCTCGCTGGCCGATCCGGGGGTGGCCCGACTCGGTTCGGCCGGCCGGGTGACGTCGGCAGGGGAGGGGGAGACCACCCTTGAGGTGACATTCGGGTCCTTGAAGGCCCGGGCCGCCGTGGTGGCGGTCGACTCGGCCCGTCTTCCTCCGTTCAGCTACGAAAGAGAGATCGGGGCCATCCTCACCCGGCGGGGCTGCAACGACGTTGCCTGCCACGCCGGGGTCAAGGGCCAGGGCGGCTTCAGGCTATCCGTCAATGCCGCTCATCCCCGTCAGGACTACGGTTGGATCGTCAAGGGCGGCGTCTACCAGGTTCTGACCGACGAGCCCGGAGGGCCCATCGTTCCTCGCGTTGACACGGAGGCGCCCGAACGCAGCCTGCTGCTGAGGAAACCGTCTCTGGAAGTTGCCCATGGGGGCGGGCTGCGGCTGGAGAAGGGGTCGGAGGACTACCGGGTGATCCTGGACTGGATCGGCCGGGGAGCGCCTTACCGCGAGGGCAATCGCGAGTCTCTGCCCAAGGTGGAAGGGCTGGAGGTGTTTCCCCGGGAAGGGTTGCTGCAGGAGGGAGGGAGCCGGCAGTTGATCGTGACGGCCCTGCTCTCCGACGGCGCCCGGGAGGACTTTACCCACCGGGTGCGCTTCGAGTCCAAGCAGCAGGAAGTGGCCGACCTGGACGGACAGGGCCTGGTGCGGGCTCTCAATCCCGGCGAGTCCAATATCCTGGTCCGCGGCGCCGGCTACGAAGTGCAATCGAGGATCGGCGTGGTGGCCGAGTGGATTCCGGACTATCCGGAGCTGCCCCGCGCCAACTTCATCGACGACGAGGTCTTCGCCAAGCTCAGAAAGTTCAACATCCTTCCCTCCCCGCTTTCCGGCGATGGCGAGTTCCTCCGCAGGGTCTGCCTGGATCTCACTGGACGCATTCCTCCCGCCGGCCGCGTACGGGAGTTTCTGGCCGACCCCGATCCCCGAAAGAGAGAGAAGCTGATCGAGGTCTTGCTCGACTCGCCGGAGTTCGTGGACTACTGGACCTTCCGCCTGGCCGACCTGTTCCGGGTGGCCGTCTTTCCGGTGGGGATCAATCCCAAGTGGAGCCAGTCCTACTGGGAATGGATTCGGGACGCCGTGGCCCGCAACCGACCCTACGACCGGGTGGCCGAGGAGCGGATCAGCGCCCAGGGATACAGCCCCGCCTCCAGGCACTATCTTCCCTACCTGGTCCTGCCTCCACCCGAGAACATGATGGGCGAGGAAGTTCGGGTCTTCATGGGGCGGCGCCTGGATTGCGCCCAGTGCCACGATCACCCCTACGAGCGCTGGACCCAGGACCAGTTCTGGGGCATGGCGGCCTTTTTCGGGTCCATGTTCAGGCTCGGCGCCAATCCGGAATCGGTGGTCTTCGACAGCCCCGACGGACGGGAGGTGGCCGCCGACGTGCCCAGCCCCACCGAGCTGCGCGTCCTCCACCCCCGCACCGGCCAGGAGGTGGTCCCCACCCTGCTGAACGGCGCCCGCGTGTCTTACGACGGGCCCGGCTTCCCGCGGGGCGAGATGGCCAGGTGGATCACTTCGCACCCCTATTTCGCCGAGGCCTCCGTCAACCGTTTCTGGAGTTACTTCTTCGGACGAGGGATCGTGGACCCGGTGGACGACTTCCGCAGCAACAACCCGCCCACCCATCCGGAGCTGCTGCGCCGGTTGGCCGAAGACTTTGCCCGCAACGGCTACGACCTCAGGCACCTGTTTCGCCGGATCGTCAGTTCCCGGACCTACCAGTTGTCGAGCGCCGTCAACCCCACCAACCGGGCCGACCGCCTCAACTACTCCCGCGCCCTGAGCCGTCCCCTGGACGCGGAAATCCTGCTGGATGCCATCTGCGACCTGACCGGAGTCCCCGAGACCTTCGGCAACTGGCTGCACAAGAAGAAGGGACGGGGCGGGCCCCCCAGGGGAACGCGGGCCGTCCAGCTCAAGGAAACCGACATCTATCAGTCCACCTTCCTCGACACCTTCGGGCGTCCCAACCGGTTTTCCATTCCCGAGCGGGACGGCAAGTCCAACCTGACCCAGGCCCTGCATCTGCTGGTGGGATCGACCTACAACGACAAGCTCTGGACCGAGGGGGCGCGGGTCCATGAACTGTTTCAGGGGGGAGCCTCGGACGCGGAGATCATCCAGGAGCTCTATCTGGCGGCCTTCTCGCGGTTCCCGGAGCCGGAGGAGGTCGAGGAACTGGAGCGTTTGATCGCGGGCACCGCCAGCCGGGAGCAGGCCCTCATGGACCTGCAGTGGGGGCTGATCACTTCGCGGGAGTTTGCGGAGAATCACTGACGGATCGGTAAAAAAAGAGGAATCCACGAAGAGACACGAAGGACGACGAAGGGCCACCAAGGGGTTGGAGATGGCTTGAGAGGGGCACGCCAAAGGTAGGGAAGGAAGAAAAGACTCCCACGAAGGAGAACGGCGAACCACCAATGGACACGAATGAACACCAATTTGTGCGGGCGGGACGCCCGCGCTCCCGGGTGGGCTTCATCCCTTGACATGGTCGAAAAGAACCAAGAACCGTAGTGGCCACCCCGTTTGACAACCTCTTGGAAGAGTTCGGCAGGCTTCCGCCATGTCCTGACCGCCAACCGACCTTTCTGGAGATTGCAGGCTGTGCGCATAAGGAGAATGCGTGCAGCAACATCCTCGCGTTTTTCGTTGACCCAAGTGGCCCACATGGACTTGGAACGCTTTTCTTGGACGCGCTCGCGCAAATTGGCAAAGTTCCGATTCAGGAGGAGGTCGGCAGCAGTGTTTCAGTTTCCCGCGAAACCACAACCAAAGCTGGAAAACGGATCGATCTTCTCATTCAGTTCAGTAGCCACGCGATCTTGATAGAGAACAAATTTGACTCGGGCGTTCGCAATCCATTTCGTGAGTATGCGGCCCACCTTGATTCCTTGGAACCGGCAGGACGGTCCAAACACAAGTTTCTTCTTACGCTTAGGCCTCACCCCGAAGATGTCGGCGACGAGTTTGAAAATATCACCCACGAACAGTTGGTGAAGAAAATCCGTGCACTGCTTGGAAATTACCTCGCTGGTGCGGATACGCGCTATGTGACATTCCTGCTGGATTTTCTGAATACGCTTGACAATTTGAATAGGGGTACGGTCATGAGCCCGGAATTTCTTGGCTTTCTCGCGTCACGTCGTAGTGACACTGAGAGTTTCCTTAGAGAGATCAACTTGTTCAAGGATGAACTCCGCAAAAAGATTCGCGGGCTAGCCGATCTAGTCGATGTCCAATCTAATGTGAGACAACTTCCGTGGAGAAAAAAGGATGAACTGTTTGATATTCTCGGCCATCACATCAGGCTCGCTTCGAATCTTGAGGTCGCAGTGGACACGTTCATCAGCCCTGAAGGTTGGAAGATCACGTTCCACGCACGAATTGGCACCAACGACGAGTTGGAAAAACAGCTAAAGAGATTGGAGATTCCGTTTCAACCCGACAAGGAACACGGGAAGCGCTTTATCCACCCCACTCCCTTCGAATATACGGAGGATTTGGATCGGATTGCTCGGGTCGTCCGAGACATTGTAGATAGGCTTGCCAAGAGTGACGGGGCTGCGGGAGGAAAGGCCAGTGTTGAATAGAGTGACTGTGGTTGGATGAGATGGCAGCGCAATTGGAGGCCCCCAATGGCAGTTCGCGGCAGTGTTAATATTCGGAGTGTGTGGGGGCTAGCGGGCCTAGCGTAGGGGATAGAGAGTGACAGTGCATCGACCGGTATGTGTTTCTGTAATTAACATGAAAGGAGGCGTTGGCAAGACAACGATCGTCTTGCAACCATTGGTTTCCCACTACTGAATGAATCTCTCACCACTTTCAGGAATGAAAATCGTGGCCACTCGATTGATGTTATCGGCGTTGTCATCAATAACTCGTCTTATCATACCAGCGGGAACCGTGGCGGGCCGGAGAGGGCAACCGCTATGCACGAAATATTAGAGGAGGCAACAAAGAACGGGTGGCACCTGTTCCAGAAACAAATACCTTTTTCTAGAGGTTTCCCCAAGATAATGCGTGGCAATTTCAATTATCCTGGTAACGCTACGGATTACGTTTGGTTTGCAAAAGAATTCTTTGATCGACTTGGTCTACAGCCAGACCAAGATGGGTGATGGATCATGACCAGTTCAAATCTCAGGAGTACATTACGCTTAATGGTCAGCGAATATGGTTACGAGCGAGTCAAAAAAGTTTTGCACCAAGTGGCAATTTCAGCGGGTCAATCGAAAAAGAGCAATTTGATTAATCAATCATCCAACAAGAACAAGCAGGTGCCCGTTGTCGCCACAAGTAAGAAAAGGAGAGCTACTGCCGACCAGTTTGTTGAGAGGATGGAACTGTCACCGGAGAGATATCCAGTCATTGTCGAGCTGGCAAAAAGGTTTGAGCGAAAGTCTTTTCTGCCCACTTCTGGCGACGTTAGAAACTTCTGTCAGATTTATGGACTTGACGAACCGGCTTCCAAATCTCGCTCCAGCGCCATTCCAAGGGTTTTTAGATTCTTGGCAACAATGGAGACCGACGAGATTAAGAAAGTACTGGACGGTGGGATGTTTTCCGGACCGTCACGCTTAGGGCCTATCGCTGACACTATCCGGCGAAATGGCAGGGCATTCTCCCAACCCCCAAGTTCGAAGTGACCATCGCCAAATCTCAAAGGCAAGTGATGGGTCTAAGACTCATGAGCATCCTTGAATATGCCTTCACGTCGGAGTATCGTGGTCATTGAGCCGTGAAGCTTCTGCTACCGGTTGACGTCGGAGCAGGCGAGAACGAGCGGTCGCATGTCCCGGGCTGCCCCCAGGAAGGCAGGAGGATAGGTCAGTGCTGAAGAAAGTCGGCTGTTTGTCCGCCACCCGCGAGCAGTGGAACCGGCGGGAGTTTATCGGCGTCGGGTCGCTGGGGTTTCTGGGTATCCACCTGGGCCAGGCCTTGCGGCTGGAAGCGGCCCTGGCCGATCCCGGCCGGTCCAGTCGAGCCAAGGCCAAGGCCTGCATTCTGGTGTGGCTGGACGGCGGTCCCAGCCAGGTCGACACCTGGGATCCCAAGCCCAACAGCTCCTTTCGGCCCATTCCCACCAACGTGGCCGGCATTCAGATTTCGGAGCTGCTTCCCAGGCTGGCCAGGCGGATGGACAAGCTGGCCGTCGTCCGCTCCATCAAGTCCTTCGGCAACGACCATCCCCAGGCGGTGCACTACTCCGCCACCGGACACCTGCACAACCCCGCCATGCAGTTCCCGGCCCTGGGGTCGATCGTGGCCAAGGAGCTGGGGCCGCAGAACAACATGCCTCCCTACGTGATTGCGCCCCGCTGGGAGAAGAGCACCCAGTACCAGGACTACTTCAAGTCGGCCTTCCTGGGTCCGGACTATGCTCCCATGACCATTCCGGATCCTTCCAAGCAGGACTACCGGGTCCCCAACCTGAGCCTGCCCAAGTCGCTCATGCCGGCAGTGGTGGACAACCGCCGCTCCTTTCTCCAGGCGGTGGACCGGCTCTACCGCCATCGGGTGGAGAGCCTGGAGCATTCGCGGATGGATGCCTTCCTGGAGAAGGCCTGGGACATGATCCTGACTCCGAGCGTGGGAGCCGCCTTCGACCTTTCCAAGGAATCGACCAGGACCCGGGAGGCCTACGGGCTGGATTCGGTGGGCCAGAGCCTGTTGCTGGCCCGGCGCCTGGTGGAGGCCGGCACCCGCTTCGTGACCGCGGCCGGCTATCACGGGAACTCCTGGGATACTCACAAGGACAACGACAAGGGCCACCGCGACCGCCTGACCCCACCCCTGGACCGGGCGCTCTCGGCGCTACTGGACGACCTCAGCCGGCGCGGGCTCTACGAGTCCACCCTGGTGGTGGCCATGGGCGAGTTCGGTCGGACCCCCCACATCAATCCCGATTTTGGCAGGGATCACTGGCCGGGCTGCTGGTCGTTGGTCCTGGGCGGCGGGGGCCTGCAGACGGGCCAGGTGGTGGGAAAGAGCGACGAGCAGGGAGCCGTGATCGTGGAGCGGCCCATCAGCATCGGGGACCTGTTCGCCACCGTCTACAAGGCCATGGGGATCGACTGGCACAAGGAGTACATGACGCCCGTGGGACGTCCCATCAAGATCGCCAACTCCTTCGACGACCTCACCGGTCAACCCATCTCCGAGTTGATTTGAACCGCCGGCCGGGCGGCTGACAAACCGCCGGGCGGTTCAGTTTCCCGATTCCTGCGTGCTTTCGTTCGGCCTTTCCGACGCCAGGTAATAGCCCGCGCCGATCAGCACCGGAACCCCGAAGGCGGTCACCCGCTTGACGAAGGTCACCTTGCGCTGCAACAGGTTGGTTGCGGGATTCTGGTTCCAGTAGTAGAGGAAGGTCTCTCCGAAGGCATCGGCTACCCGCAGAACATCCCGCCCCCCAAAGCCGCCCATGAAGTCCGAGGACAACTCGGCGCCGAGCCGGGGATTGGCCGCGCCTGTAAAGAGGGTGTAGCCGGAGGTGTCCAGGCCGAACAGGTAGATGGAGCCGCTGCGCCAGCGGGGATTGTGGGCCAGGCTGACCGAGGCGAAATACCCCATGGAATCCAGCTCCATGGCGGCGCAGCGGACAAACTCCTGCAGGCGCGCCTCGGAAGGGCCGGCGTCGAGACCGACGGCGCTGACCTCCTCGCGCCGGCAGGTTCCGGGCAGGTCGCGCCGGTAGATCCCCGCCCCGATGGCGGCCGGGATTCCGTCCCAGTCGATCGTCTTGAAATAGGACGCCTTCGGCTCAATCTTCCCCGTCAGCGGGTTGGTGAAGGCGTAGTAGATCCAACCTCCTCCGAAGCTCGACCCGATCCGATAGTATTCCGACATGAGGTCGTTGCCGAAGTCATCCATCAGAAACCCCCACGGCGTCCCCTCCCTCGACGGGTCGGGCGGCTGCACCAGCGCCCGGGACGCCCCCGGCACCGGCGTGAGTTCGGCGACGAAGACGTAGATGGGGCCGCTCTTCCAACGGTCGTCCTCGTGGAAGGCTCGCCGTGCCTCGTCAAAGCCCATTTCCTGGACGTACTCGTAGGCGCATTGCACGAAGACCTCAACGTCCTTGGGTGTCTGGACTGCCCTGGCGGCCACCGATTGGTCCGCGCACGTCACGGGACCCGGATAGCTGATGAGAGTCTGGGCGGTCCCTGTCAGGGGAACCAACAACAGTGCGAGGAGCCCAAGGTGTGTCATTCGACGGAGCATTAGGCCAGGATCTCGTGGAGGATTCGTCCGTGGACGTCGGTGAGGCGGAAGTCGCGGCCGGAGTAGCGGTAGGTGAGCCGTTCGTGGTCCAGGCCCATCAGGTGCAGGATGGTGGCGTGCAGGTCGTGGACGTGCACCCTGTCGTGGACGGCTCGCATGCCGAAATCGTCGGTGGCGCCATAGGTCATGCCCGCCTTGACGCCGCCTCCGGCCATCCATACGGTGAAGCCGTAGTGGTTGTGGTCCCGCCCCGGCCTCTTGGTGCTGGGATCGGCGGTGGGGGTGCGCCCGAACTCTCCTCCCCACAGCACCAGGGTTTCCTCCAGCAGCCCGCGGGCCTTCAGGTCCTTGAGCAGGGCCGCAATGGCCTGGTCGCAGTCCTTGGCCTTGGGTCGATGCCACAGGATGTCGCCATGGTCGTCCCAGGCGATGTCGGGGGCAAAGGCGAGCTGCACCACCCGGACCCCCCGTTCCGAAAGCCGGCGGGCCAGCAGGCACCCCTCGGCGAAGCCTCCAAAGGGGCGTCCGCCGATGGTGCTGTAGGTAGGTTCGCCGGTAATCCCATAGAGATCGCGGGTGGCTTGACTCTCCCGGCCGAGGTCGAAGGCCTCGGGGGCGGCCGTCTGCATGCGATAGGCCAGCTCGAAGGACTGAATCCTGGCCTCCAGGGCCTGGTCCCGCTCCACCCGCTCCAGGTTCAACCGGTTCATGCGGGCCAGCAGGTCGACCTGCCGCTGCTGCTCGGCGCGGGAGAGGTAGGGGTTGCGCAGGTCGGGGACGACCTTGCCGGGGTCCAGGTTCTCGGTGTCGACGAAGGTGCCCGAGTAGATGCCCGGCAGGAAGCTGCTGTTCCAGGCGGGTTCTCCGGGACGGTGGCGGCCCTTGTGGCAGATGGAGATGAAGGCGGGCAGATTCTGATTCTCGGTGCCCAGGCCGTATCCCAGCCAGGCTCCGATGCTGGGCCGGTTGGGTTGGATCGCCCCGGTGGTCATCATCAACAGCCCGGCCACGTGCTCGGGAAGGTCGGTATGCATGGAGTGGATGATGCAGAGGTCGTCGATGCATTGAGCAACGTGGGGAAAAAGCTCGCTGACCCAGCGGCCGGACTGGCCGTGGCGCTGGAACTCGAAGGGGGACTTCATCAGGCCCTCGGTCTTGCGCTGGGTCTTGATGTCCACCGCCGCGGGGCGCTGGCCGTGGTATTTCTCCAGCAGAGGCTTGTGGTCGAAGGTGTCCACGTGGGAGACGCCGCCGTTCATCAACAGGTGAATCACCCGCTTGGCCCGGGGGGCGAAGTGGGGCGCCTTGGGGAGCAGGGAGTTGCCGAGCCGCGCATCCGAGGCCTGCACCGCGCCGGAGCCCAGCCATCCGGCCTGGTCCATCACGGCCGCCAGTCCCAGGGAGCCGATTCCGGTGCCGACCCGGCTCAGCAGTTCCCGGCGGCTCAGGGGTGTTGGAAGAAGTGGATGTCTCATCTGTCCCCGTAGTTCCCAGGCTAAGCGAGAATCTCGTGAATGATTCGGCCGTGGACGTCGGTGAGGCGGAAGTCGCGGCCGGAGTAGCGGTAGGTGAGCCGTTCGTGGTCCAGACCCATCAGGTGCAGGATGGTGGCGTGAAGGTCGTGGACGTGGACGCGGTCGTGGACGGCCCGCATGCCGAAATCGTCGGTGGCGCCGTAGGTCATGCCCGCCTTGACGCCGCCTCCGGCCATCCACACGGTGAAGCCGTAGTGGTTGTGGTCCCGCCCCGGCCTCTTGGTGCTGGGATCGGCGGTGGGAGTCCGGCCGAACTCCCCGGCCCACAACACCAGGGTCTCCTCCAGCAGCCCCCGGGCCTTCAGGTCCTTGAGCAGGGCTGCGATGGCCCGGTCGCAGTCCTTGGCCTTGGGCCGATGCCACAGGATGTCGCCATGGTCGTCCCAGGCGATGTCGGGGGCAAAGGCCAACTGCACCACCCGGACCCCCCGTTCCGAAAGCCGGCGGGCCAGCAGGCACCCCTCGGCGAAGCCTCCGAAGGGGCGGCCGCCGATGGTGCTGTAGGTGGGTTCGTCGGTGATCCCGTAGAGATCGCGGGTGGCTTGGGTCTCCCGGCCGAGGTCGAAGGCCTCGGGAGCGGCCGTCTGCATGCGATAGGCCAACTCGAAGGACTGAATCCGGGCCTCCAAAGCCTGGTCCCGCTCCACCCGTTCCAGGTTCAACCGGTTCATCCGGGCCAGCAGGTCGACCTGGCGCTGCTGCTCGGCGCGGGACAGGTAGGGGTTGCGCAGGTCGGGAACGACTTTCCCGGGATCGAGGTCCCCGGTGTCGACGAAGGTGCCCGAGTAGATGCCCGGCAGGAAGCTGCTGTTCCAGCCGGGTTCTCCGGGACGGTGGCGGCCCTTGTGACAGAGGGAAATGAAGGAGGGCAGGTTCTGGTTCTCCGTGCCCAGGCCGTATCCCAGCCAGGCGCCCAAGCTGGGCCGGTTGGGCTGGATCGCTCCCGTGTTCATCATCAACAGCCCGGCCACGTGCTCGGGGAGGTCGGTATGCATGGAGTGGATGATGCAGAGGTCGTCGATGCGCTGGGCCAGGTGGGGAAAGAGTTCGCTGACCCAGCGGCCGGACTGGCCGTGGCGCCGGAACTCGAAAGGCGACTTCATCAGTCCCTCGGTCTTGCGCAGCGTCTTGATGTCTACCGCCGCCGGGCGCTGGCCGTGGTATTTCTCCAACAGGGGCTTGTGGTCGAAGGTGTCCACGTGGGAGACGCCGCCGTTCATCAGCAGGTGAATCACCCGCTTGGCCCGGGGGGCGAAGTGCGGCGCCTTGGGGAGCAGGGAGTTGCCGAGCCGCGCTTCCGAGGCCTGCAGCCTGCCGGAGCCCGGCCACCCGGCCTGGTCCATCACGGCTGCCAGTCCCAGGGAACCGATTCCCGTGCCGACCCGGCTCAGCAGTTCCCGGCGGGACAACGGTGCATGAAAGTCCATAATGCTTCTCCCAGCTCCTGACGCTGCCATCGTCGAACGTCCTTGCTTTCCATCTCGTCGTCGAGCCCATCCGTCCAGGTGGTGGAGAGACGCGCCAGGCTGGCGGTTGGCCAAAGCAGAAACGGAGAGAGGTTGAGGCGATTCGCTTCTCCGGCCCGCCAATCCTTCAGGAGACGCAGCCTCGTTCGATTTTCCCTGAACGCCGCCGTGCGTTTCCGCGGGCGCCGGACCGGGCCTGCCCTGAGCCCCACCTGGATGGCATGGCGCACTCCCGAGGATAACCGGCCCCTTCCGTATCGTCCCAGGCCCTTGACGCGGGCAAGGTCGGAGTGCGGACCGGCCGCCAACTCCACCATGGCGGTGTCGGAAAAGATCCTGAACGGCGGCCGGTCGCACCGCACCGCTTCCGTCTCGCGAAAGGCGTGGAGCGATCGCAGGACCGCCAATCCCCGTCCGTCGAGGTCTCGACTGCCCTTGACCGAGAGGAATCGCCACTCGGCGTCCGGCGCCACGTAGCGAATGGCCTCGAGCCGCCGGCATTCCTCCTCGACCCACTCGGTTCTGCCAAGCTCGTCCAGCCTTTGGTACAGGAGCGTCGCCAGCCGTTCGAGGTGAAGCACATCCAGGGCCGCGTACCGCAACAGGGCTCCCGTAAGGGGCCGGAGGGACCAGTCGGCGCGCTGCAGCTTCTTGTTCTTGTCTATCTCGATGCCCAGATACTCCGCCAGGACCGCTGCCAGGCCGAGCCTCTCGGACCCCACCAAGGCGGCGGCCACGCTGGTGTCGAACAGGCCCCGCACGGGAAACTTCCAATCACGATCCAGCAGCCGCAGGTCGGAGTTGGCAGAGTGGAAAACCTTCTCGACGGCGGCGTCGGCCAGCAGTTCCCCGAGAGGCGCGATGTCCTCGATCGAGAGCGGATCAATGATGTATACGGCGCCGGGGGTTGCAAGCTGCACCAGGCACACCCGATCGGGGTAGCGGTGGAAGTTGTTGGACTCCAGGTCCACCGCGACGCGCGGCTGCCGCTGCGCCGATTCGACGACTTCCTCCAGCCGCGCCCGGGTCGTAACTCTTTCACCCGGGTCTCTGCCGGTTTGCTCCAACCCGGCACCGTACCTGGGGGTGGCTATCACATCCATAGGCTCAGCGGCTCGGTGAGAAATGCGGGCTCAGCGCACGTGCATCAGTTCGTTCGAGCTCAGCAGCACCTGGGCGACCTGTTCCCAGCGAGTCAGCCGCTTGGGCGGGTCCACTCCCGGGTCGCCCTCCAGGAATTCCAGCGCCATTCTCCGTTCCGTTTCCGATGGGGGCCGCGAGAACACCAGGCGGAAGGCCTCGTCGATGCGCTTGCCATCTTCCTCCACCGCCGAGAGGCGCCGGGCCAGGGCCTGGGCTCTAGCCACCATGAAGGGACTGTTCATCAGAAAGAGCTGCTGCTGGGGCACGGTGGAGACGGTTCGCTGGCTGCGGGAGAGCCAGGCGCTGGGAAAGTCGAACAGGCGCAGGAACTGGTCGGAGGCCGAGCGCATGTCCCGGTGGACGGAGGCGTAGAGAGTTCGCCGGCGGCTGCCGAGAATGTCCTCGACCGAAGGGCCTCCGATCTGCAGGTCCTGCTCGCCGGCGGCGGCCAGCAGTCCGTCCCGCCAGGCCTCCACGTCCAGCCGCCTGGGATTCATGCGCCAGAGCCAACGGTTCTCCCCATCCACCTCGAAGTTGGCGCGGTCGAATGCGCTGCTCTGGCGGTAGGTGGCGGACAGCAGGATCTCCCGGTGCAGGCGTTTCATGGACCAGCCGGAGTCGATGAAGCGGCGGGCCAGCCAGTCCAGCAGCAGCGGGTGGGTGGGAGGCTCCCCCATGAATCCGAAGTTGCTGGGGGTGCGAACCAGGCCCTGGCCGAAGTGGTGCTGCCAGATGCGGTTGACCATGACCCGGGCCGTCAGCGGATTGTTCTCGCCGACGATGGTCCGGGCCAGCTCCAGCCGGCCGCTGCCTCGAGTGAAGGGCGCCGGCCGGTCCCCGGCGATGACGCGCAGGAATCGGCGGGGCACCCTCTGGCCAGGATGGACCGGATCTCCTCTGATGGCCACAGGGATGTCCTCCGAGCCCCCCTCGGCGACGCTGTGGACGTGTGTCGGCTCAGGGGGCAGCGTCTCCTTGAAGGCTTCCAGTCTGGCCGTCAGAGCGTCGACGACCTTCTGCTGCTCCTTCATGGCGTCGACCTCGTCGTCCTGGAAGAAGATCTTCTTGGTCTTGGCCTCTTCGACGCATTTCTTCTTGTCCTTGAGCACCGCTTCCAGGAACTCGTAGCGGTCGGACACCTTGGAGGGCACCGTCCACTTGCGGGACACGTACTCGGTGTTGAAGAAAACGCCCGCCAGGGAGTAGTAGTCCTCGGTGGGGATGGGATCGAACTTGTGGTCGTGGCAACGGGCGCAGGAGACCGTCAAGCCCAGAACGGCCCGCGACAGGGTGTCGATCTTGTCATCCATGGTGTCGTAGCGGTGGCGCAGCTTGCTCTCCTTGCCACCGCCATCGGATTCGTAGATGGGACCCAGAGACAGGAAACCCAGGGCGCTCCACCCTTCCATGCCCACGCCGCTCATCAGGTCCCCGGCGATCTGCTGCATGATGAACTGGTCATAGGCCAGGTCCCGATTGAAGGCCGCCACCACCCAATCCCGATACTTGTAGGCGTATGGCAGTGCCTTTCTACTGTGGTTGTTGGCGCGCTGTTCTTCCGCGTAGCGGGCCAGGTCCAGCCAGTAGCGGGCCCAGCGCTCCCCGTAGTGGGGAGAGGCCAGCAGGCGGTCGACCACGGTTTCATGGGCTTGGGGCGAAGAATCCCCCAGGAAGGCCTCGACCTCTTCCGGGGAGGGCGGCAGGCCGGTCAGATCCAGGGTGACCCGGCGAAGCCAGGTGCGCCGGTCGGCCGGTCCCACCGTTTCGAGTCCCTTCTCTTCCAGTCGGGCCAGCACGAAGCGGTCGAGGGAAGAACGGACCCAGTCACCGTCCTCCACGGCGGGAAGCGCCGGTCGAGCCAGGGGCTGAAAGGACCAGAACTTGCGCCCCTCCTCCAGGTCGATGGAGTCCTGGACCGGCGCGGCTCCGGAAGCGTCGCTCCTGGGGTCGGGCGCGCCGACCCCCACCCACTGCTCCAGCAGCTCGATCTCCTCCGGCGGCAGGGTCCCCTCGGGCGGCATGGAAAGCTCGGGGTCCTGGTAGTTGACGGCCTGAATCAGCAGACTTCCGGCGGGGTTGCCGGGAACAATGGCGGGGCCGCGGCTCCCCCCGGTAACCCATCCCTCCCGGGTATCCAGGCGCAACCCTCCCATGGGAGCGGGCTCGGCCGAATGGCAGGCGTAGCAGCGTTCGACCAGCAGCGGGCGGATCTTGGATTCGAAGAACTCGACCTCGGCAGGCTTGAGAACCGGGGCTTGCAGGGCGTCGGCGCCGGCGGCCGCAGACCAGGAGGCGGTCGAGAGAAGCCCCCCCAGCAGCAGAAGAGCCAGGCCCGGCGATTTACGGTTGGGAATGCTTGCCGACACGGTTACTTCTCTTGGATCACGGGGGTTAACCGATTGGTTGAGCCAATTGCGGAACCAGGCCGGAAAAGGAAAATCAATTTTACCCTTATCCCCACTGCCAAGACAAGGTCAGGCAACCGCCCAATGACCTGGATGCACTGTTGGAATGACTGCGCCGAGATCGACAAGAGGCTAAACGCATCGATCCAAAAACTCTCCACTCTCCACTCTCCACTCTCCACTCTCCACTCAACAAATCACCAGATGGAGTTCATCGACCAGACGTCCAGCGATTTCAGCACGGCGCGGCCGTTTTCGGCAAAGACGGCGATATCGAGATCTTCCGCCGGCGCGTAGTTGACCCGTGTGACCGCGGTGCGTCCTTCGTCGAGAAACACTTCCAGGACGGACTTGTCGAGAAACAGGTGCACCTCGAGTGTCCGGGAACCGACCTCCAGGGGCACCTCGGTTCCCGCCACGTTCAAGGTTCCATCGCTGTAGCGCAATGAAATGCCGTTCTGCCCGTCCCGGCTGCAGCGAACCTTCAGCCCGAAGGCGCCGGCGTCTCCCGGGGCGAATTCGGCCTTGATCTCCAGCGCATCGCCGCCGGCGCCCTCAATGACTTTCAACTCGTTGGTCAGACCCAGATTCTCCAGCTTCCGGTGTTTCCCCCGCAGTTGTTCCAGCTCCGGCGCCGGGGTCTGAATGAGACGATCATCCTGGTCCAGGCTCAGCAGGCGGGGCAGGGACATGCAGCCGTTCCAGCCGCGATCGGGCTTGAAGCCGCTCACCCATCCCAGCAGGATGGTGCGACCGGCCTGATCGGTGAACACGGTGGTGCCGTAGACACCCCGGTGCAGGGGTGTCGGCATCTCCTCGCCGCCGTAGCCGTAGTCCAGAACCCGAGGTTGGGTCTTGAGGTCCAGGGCAATGGCCTCCGGGTCGAAGTCGCCGATCAGATAGCTGATGGGATAGGTGGAGCGGATCAGCACCTGGCGGCCGTCCAGCGAAAAGACATTGGGGCATTCGCCATCGACTCCCTCGACCTTGCCCACCGCTTCCCAAGCCGTGAGTCGATCGTTTTTCGCCTTGCAGATCAGCCCCTCGGTTTCCTTGAAAGTGGCGAAGACGCGGCCTCCCACCTGAAATACGAACATGTCGGCCCAGTTGGCCTTGACGTCCTGGGGAATCCCGCTCTTGCCGGCCTTCAGTCCGATGTCGAACCTGCGCCAGACCCTGAGGTCCTCATCGACCGGCTCGGCCGCCCACTGTTCGCGCTTGTTTTTGGAGAGATCCATGGGCGTATGGGCGAAGAACAGGATTGGGCTGCCGTCCTTTCGGATGATGGCGCTGCCGGAGGCTTCCAGCCTGGCGCCTTCCGGCGGCATCAGAACGGGACGCAGGTGCTCCCAGTTCACCAGGTCCCGGCTTCTGGTGTGTCCCCAGCCGATGCCGCGCCCCCGGTTGTGCCCGTCGGACAAGGGGCCCTGTTGGAAGAAAACGTGATAGTAGCCCCGGTAGTGGAAGCCTCCGCAGACGTCGTTCATCCACAGGGCGGGCGGGCGATAGTGGTATACCGGACGGTCAGGGTCCCGGGCCGCCTTGGGAGCGGCGGCTTCGATGGCGGCCACGGCCCGATCGATCCGTTCCTGCTCCGGGTCCTTCCCTGGACCGCATCCGAGGAAAGCCACCGCCATCGTCAATAGCGCCAAACCCGCCCGCATGCTGCTCTGGCTCATCTCTACCCCTTTTCCCGGTAACGCATGGAGAGCGGAAATTATCGCACAGGGGTCGGCTGCAGGGAAACCCGCCCGTGCACTCCCGCACGGCCATCCCGGGCCGCCCCCGTAGGGGCAACCCTTGTGGCTGCCCGGTCGTTCCCGTTGGCCCGGCCATCCCCGCGCCGGGCGGCCACGCTGCCGGCGGGCTGGAACTATTGGGTTTACGAGCGGAAGCCGGAATCAGTATAGTGAGCAGCCTGCCAACCCCGCGAGGGTTGTTCCCGCCGGGCCTCATGAGGAACCGCCATGGACAAGCTCGTCATTACCGTGACCACCGACTCCACCGGGTCCTATCCCCGCAACCCCTACCTGACGCCCTGCACTGATGCCGCGGGCGTGGCCGAGGAGTACCTGCGCGCCCTGGATGCCGGCGCCGCCATCGTGCACACCCATGGCGCCTACACCCACGATCCCGTCATTCAGCCGGACGGGCGCAAGCTGTCCATCCCCGACATGCAGGGCTGGCGGGACATCTCCGAGCGGATTCGCGCCAGGTTCGATCCCATCATGCAGTTCGGCATGGCCAGCATGCGCCTGGAGCAGAAGCTGGAGCTCTGGGAGACCCTTCGGCCCGACATGAGCTCCATCAATTTCAATTCCCACGACGAGTATTTCCAGCCCGATCCGGAATATCCGCCCTTCAGCGTCTACTCCGTCCATCCCATCAACGAGCTGCGGGAGTATGCCCGCCTGGCCAAGGAACGGGGGGTCAAGCTGGAGATCGAGTGCTTCAGCACGGGCGCCTTCTGGGCCATCGGCAAGATTCGATCGGGCGACTTCTGGACCGACGAAGGGGTGCGGGAGCAGGAACCGGGCCTGCTGGCCGATCCCCTGTGGCTCACGCTCTTCTTCGGCTGGGACGGCCAGAGCTGGACCCCTCCCACGGTGCGGGCCCTGCAGTACATGGTGGACAACCTTCCCCCCGATGCCAACTGGAGCATGAGCTGCATGGAGCCGCCGGTCTACTGGTCGATGGTGGCCCACGCCATCGCCGTGGGAGGGCACGTGCGCATCGGCATGGAGGACTGCCCCTACCTGGAAGACGGGGTCTATGCCAGGACCAACGCCGAGCTGGTGGAAAAGGCCGTGCGCATCGCCAGGGAAATCGGCAGGGAAGTCGCCTCGCCGGAGGAAGCCCGCAGAATCGTGGGCCTGTGAGCGCTCGGGCGCCGGTGCTGCCGTCGGAGCACCAACCGCCGGTCAGGGGTGCCCCCGCCGCCACAATGCGGCAGATCTATCGAGACGGACCATTCATGAAGGGCATCAGTTGCAACTCCAATCTGCTGAGCGACCTGCCGGTGGAGCAGGCCATGGACGTGCTGGGCGAGCACGGCTACGCGGCCATTGACATCTGCCTGGAAATCGCGCCTCCCTTCGTTCCGGTGCCCACCCCGCACCTCAGCCCCGAGGACGGGGCCGGCAAGCGCGAGCAGGTGCGCAGGCGGGCCGAAGAGGCCGGCATCGCCATCGCCGCCCTCAACGCCCACACCAACCTCTGCGCCCGAGATCCGGCGGAGCGGGCCGCCAATGCCCGCTTTCTGGAAGGGTCCGTCCAAATGGCGGCCGACCTGGGGGCGCCCGTCGTGGTCACCGCCGGGGGAGGGAAGAACGCCTACGGATATGAGCAGTGGTTCTTCGATTGGGCCGTCGAGGTCCTCCGCCGGGTGCTGCCGGCCGCCCAACGCCTGGGGGTCTCCCTGGCCATCGAAGCCGGCAGTCCGGCCGGCTCCTTGATCTACAACCTCGAGACCATGCGGAAGCTGCTGAGCACCAGCGGCCTGGAAGGACTGCAGGCCCTGTTCGATTGCGCCCACTACCACATTCGGGGAGACTCGCCGGTCACGGTGTTCAACACCCTGAAGGACCGCGTGGTCCACATGCATGCCAAGGATGCCGCGGGCGATCCCGAGAACATCGTCTTTCCGCCCCTGGGTCAGGGGGAGGTGGACTTCGACGGCCTGCTGGGCGCCATGGCCCGGGCCGGCTACGACGGTTACATCGCCATGGAGTACGAGGCCTTTGCCTGGGGATTCTCCAAGGACTACCGCAAGGTCCTTTCCGAAAGCAAGGCCTTCCTAGACCCGCTGATCGCCAAACACTGGGGCTGACCGCCTGAAGTGGTATATTCGCGATGAATCGCGATCGTATCGCCGCCAGTGCCGCTGCAGCGAGACCCGTTCACGTGACAGGCCCACCCTATTCGCCGACAACAGACGGGCGGACAACGGCTGGATTCGTCCTTCCCGAACCTGTCGCAACCCTTAACGTCGTGATGGACGATGGCGCGCCGATTCGCGTCGTGCGCCACGGCAACCCGTCTGGGCCACGTGTCGTGCTGAGCCACGGCAATGGCTTCGCGAGCGATTCCTACTTCCCATTCTGGCGACCTATGCTCGAGCGGTTCGACCTTGCGCTCTACGACGTCCGCAACTGTGGGCGCAACCCCATTCACGAGGTCGAGGCTCACGACTATCCGCGCTTCGTGCGCGACATGGCGCAGGTGCACGGCGCGATTGCGGAAGAATGGGGCGAGAAGACCACGATCGGAGTCTTCCATTCGATGACGGCGATCGCAGCCCTGCTAGCGATCATCGACGGCGTCTGGCACTGGGACGCGCTGGTATTGTTCGACCCGCCGGTGGTCCCGCCGGAGGGTAACCCTTGGCGCGGCCCGCTGGTGTCCGAGGGCGAGACGCTGCGCGCCGCCGCCATGGCCCGCCAGAACCGGTTGCGGGACCCCGAGGAACTTGCCGAGGTTTTCCGTTGGATGCACCGGTTCCGCCGCCTGCGGCCGGGAGTGGCGGAACTCAATGCACGCTCGGTGCTGCACTTCGATCGCACCAGCGGAGAATGGCTGCTCCGTTGCCCTGGCACAGTCGAGGCGGATCTCTATACTGACGTCGCCGAACTGGAAATATGGCGGCAGCCCAACCCGGCGGGGCGCCCGCTCCTGATCGTCGGTTCCGACCCGGTGCCGGAGGACGCGCCGAAGACTGCGCCATGTTGCAAGTTGTTCTGCGAGACCTTCGGCATCGAATACGCCTTTGTGCCCGATACCAGCCACCTCCTGCAACTCGAGGAGCCGGAGCAGTGCTTCGCTCTGTTCGACGCTTTCCTCGCCGACAACGAGGTCGTCACATGAAAGAGCTGCGCAATTATCGGACGCAAAAGTCAACGCGTCCGGCGTGCGGCGGCGTTTCTTTGGAGAGGCAGTGCTTTCCCGAACGGGTGCTTTCTATTCGCCGCATTCTCGGCTGGGTTAGCGCGAACCCATACGACCCCGGGTTGCCACCCGGGGCTACACGAGGCCGCTGCTTCGCAGCTCTATAAGGATGGCTTGTAGCAGGCGTTTCCGTGGCCTACCCACGTCAACCGCAGCTTCGCAGCTCTCACCCAACCCACAAGGCTGCAAGGGGAAAGGTGCTTTTCCATTTAGAATAATGCCCCCGGGAGGAGCCCGGGGGGAGCCATCGGGATACCTCGCGTTGGGGAGTCAAGCCGCGAATGCGGCGGCAGCGCTTCGCCGTGGGTATAAGCCGGGCTTGGGGCGGGCTTGTGCCCGGCACCAGCCATTGGTAGAATCCGCGCCATGTCCAACCCAACCTCATCCGACCGCTCCCGGCGGCCGGCAGCCGTCCCGCTGAGCACCCGTCTGCGCGTTGCCCTGGGGCTGCTGATCGGCCTGCGTCCGGCCGACCTGCAGACAGCCAGGATCTACGCCGACGCCCAATTCGCCGGCCACTCCATGCTGGTGAGGTGGGCGAAGTTGGTGGGGTGGGCCTGGCGCCAGATGTGGGTCACGATCCCGGACGCCGACCGGGATCTGGTCATCGAAGGCAAGATCTCCAGGACGCCCATGTGGTTGATCGACGCCAATCCCCTGGCCAACCACCCCTGGGCGAGCGATCCTTCCGCCCGTCTGCCTCGGGAGGTCGACACGGTGGTGATCGGGGCCGGCTTCACCGGTGCGGCCCTGGCATACCATTGGGCCCGCAGGGCTCCGCACGACCGCCGCTTGCTGGTGCTGGAGATGGATGATCCCGCCAGCGGCAGCTCGGGCCGCAACGAGGGGCTGGTGGTGATGGGCCGCTACTTCAAGTATGTCTACGACACCGTGCTGGAAGCATTGCCGGGCCTGCGTCCCGACCTGGAACGGGACCGGCGGCAGCGGCTGGCCCGTCAGTTCGCCCGGATCTATTGCTTGGCGGCCTACCGCAACGCCGAAATGATCGAGGAGACCATCCGGAGCGAGGGCTTCGACTGCGACTATTCCCGCTCGGGCTGGGTTCAGGGACAGGATGCCCTGGAACAGGAGGGGCTGGAGGCGTCGGTGAAGATGGCGGTCGAAACCGGTTTCACCGACTGGACCTCCATCGGTCCGGAGGAGGTGCTGGAGCGCAGCGGGATGCGGGTGGATCATCCGGCCGGGTTTTCGCGGGCGGCGGCCTCCTGGCACCCGGCCAAGTGGGTCTGGTGCCTGCTGGGCGCCGCGCTCGAAAAGCCGAGCGTGGAGCTGATGACCCGAACGCGGGTGACCGGCGTCGAGGACGAGGGAGAACTCTATCGCGTGTCCACGACCCGGGGCTCCCTATTGACCCGGCACCTGGTCTACGCCACCGAGTCCTACACTCCCAGGATCTATCCGCGGCTGCATGACTGCATCCTGCCCATGCAGCAGCAGGCCGCCAGCGGCGACGGCGGGCCCGAAGCTATGAAGCCCCACGTGGGCATCAGCGGCTCCTGGTACTTCGCCGGACGCTACGCCCGCCGGGTCCTGTTCGGTTCGGGCGGCCCCCGGGTTCCCGATCAGGAGGCGGGGCGCAACCGTCCCTCACGCTTTCTCACCCGGTTCGTGGCGGCGGAGATGAAGAAGCAATTCGGTCCCTTCCGGCTCCGCATGGCCAACGAGTGGAGCGGCACCGTGAGCTATACGCCGGACGAATACCCGATCGTGGGGCTGCTGGACGGAAAGCGCCGGCACATCATCGGCGGAATGGCCGGCTCCGGCAGCGGGGTCTCCTTCAACGGCGGCCGCTGCATCGTCAACCGCATCCTGGGCCTGGACGACGAGCCCGACGACTATCCCCCCGCCTACTTCGCTCCCGGCCGCCTCATGGATCCCGCCCGACACGCCTGGCCGGATATCGAACGGTAGGGGCAACCCTTGTGGTTGCCCGACTGTTCTCCCGCCCTGACATTCGGCGCCATCCCTCACCAATTTACTGATCGATGCGGTAGATCGGATCGAGCCCCCGGGCCACCCGGTCCAGGTTCTCGGCCGCCATGGCGGCCCGGCGCTCGGCCGTCTCCTGGGTCTGGCCGGCGATGTGGGGCGCCGCCACCACGTTGGGGAGCTGAAGCAGCGGGGAATCGGGATCGACCGGCTCTTCGGCGAAGACGTCCAGGCCGGCCCCGGCCAACTGTTTTTCGATCAGGGCCTCATAGAGGGCTTCCTGGTCCACCAGGCCTCCGCGAGCCACGTTGATGAGGTAGGCGGTCGGCTTCATCAGCCGAAGCCGGCGGGCGTCGATGGTATGCCGGGTTTCCCGATTGAGGTGGAGGTGCAGGGAGAGGTAGTCGCTGTGAGCGACGACCTGGTCCAGTTCATCGGGTCCGCCCACGAAATCAACTCCCAGCTCCTCCTGCTCCTCCGGGGAGACGGACCGGATGTCGATGGCCGAAATCTTCATGGAAAAGCTCTTGGCCCGCCGCGCCAGCTCGATGGCGCTGGCCCCGAAACCCACCAGGCCCAGCCGCCGGTTTTCCAGGTCCAGCCCCTTGGGCCGGCCCACCACCCGGTCCCGGAGAAGGGCCTGGGCTTCCGGCCAGCGGCGGGACACCATGATCATGAGCATCAGGGCGCATTCGGCCAGGGGCACGGCGCTGGAACCGCCCGGGGTGTTGGCGACCGGAATCCGCCTCTCGCGCCAGTAGTCCACGTCGAAGTTGTCGAATCCGGTGCTGACCAGTTGCCAGAGCTTGACCGAGCCGGCCAGCAGGTCGGCCAGCGGCTTCTTGTCCTTGGGACCGCCCAGGTCCAACACGGCCTCCACTCCCTGCAACTGCGGGGCCGGGTCCTGGTTGGGGTCGAAACGGACCACCTGGTGACGGGGGGCGATCAGCTTCATTGCCTCCTCCTCCCAGAAGTCGGGAGGGGGCGTGGCGAGCAAGAGAACCTTGATTGAGGGAGCCATCAGATGAACCTCCTGGAGAGAATTGTTGATGGTTGATTTCTGATTGTTGATTGGAGAGCACGGACAATCGGTTGTGCCTCAAATCCGGAATCTACAGTTACGAACCCCGGTCCTCCAATAGCGTTATCCTATCCAACTGCGCCACCATTCGGTCGAAGGTATATAGGGTATCCGCTCCCACCCGATTTGCAGCCGCAGCAATCATCAGGTCGGAAAACCCGGCGCCTCCCCGCCGATAGCTCACAGCGGCGCGGGCCACGTCTTCAGCCGCCTCGACCACAAGGGCTTCGGTGGCGACCAAATTCTCAAGCACCGTCGCAATCCGGTCGCGGGAAAACCCGTAGGCCCGTCTCAATACCCATACCAGTTCGACAATCACCTCACGGCAGACGAACCCCGGTCGTTCAGTCGTCAACCCTTCCAGCAACAAACGGGCGGCCGTTGCCTGGCTGGCATCGTCCGCCACCAGGTAGCGGACCAGGACGTTGGTATCGAGCGCGATCACTCCTCGCGGGCCCCCTCGGCAACCGCCTGTTCCATGTCCTCCAACGTCAGGGGCGGACCGTGATGTTTCAATGCACCAAACAGTCGCCCGATGGGCCGCACGGGCAAGATCCGGACCTCATTGTCCAGGATGACGTAACGGACGCGGTCTCCTGTCTTGACTCCGAGTGCCTGCCGCACGGATTTAGGCAATGTCGTCTGCCCTTTTGAAGTGATGGCAGATTGAACCATGGCAAACACCTGATTCCTTACTTAAGTTAAATATCCCTTACTTTATAATAAATATCAAGGATAATGGGACGCGTCCCAACCCTGGTGAGCAGAGCCCTGCTCTGCCGCGCGAATCATTCAGTGGAGCCACGTGCAAAATTCGGCAGCGGGACCTTTGCCGGGAATGGCCACAAAAGGCACAAAAACACAAAAAGAGCGGAACGATTTCAAAGAATCGTTTTGTGACTTTTGTGCTTTTTGTGGTGAACGCGCATTTCTCACCAAGTCACACCCGGTATTGAAAAAGGCAGAACATCACGTTCGCCGGCAATAGGACCTGCTGCCCCGCTACGAATATTGCAAAAAACTCAACTCATCAACCCGTTTATTGGTGTTCATTGGTGTCCATTCGTGGTTCGCCGTTTTCCTTTGTGGATTTCTTTTCCCTCCGAGTCTCTTTCTTCGTGGCCCTTCGTCGTCCTTCGTGCCCCTTCGTGGATAACTCTTTGTCCTTTCGACTCTTCGTGGACGATGCCTCAACGGGTTTCGGACAAGGATTGATTCGGTGGGAAGTGCTTGGCCAGCTCGCGCTTGTTGACCTTGCCCATCAGGTTGCGGGGCAAGCTGTCCATCGGCAGGAAGCGTTGGGGCACCTTGTAGACGGCCAGCCTGGCCTTGGCCCACCGGCGCAGGCGGTCCGGCGAGGGAGACCGGCCGGGGCGGGGAACCAGCGCCGCCGCCACGCACTCTCCCCACTTGCTGTCGGGAAGTCCGACCACGGCGCACTCGGCGATGTCCGGATGGGTTCGCAAGACCTCTTCGATTTCCAGGGCCGAGACCTTGTACCCGCCGGTCTTGACGATGTCCACGCTCTGGCGCCCCAGGATGCGGAAGGAGCCTCTCTCCACCACGGCCACGTCCCCGGTCCGGAACCACCCGTCGCTGAACGCCGCCCGGGTTTCCTCGGGTCTTCGCCAGTACTCCCCGAAGACACCGGCTCCCTTGACCTGAATCTCCCCTGGAGCGCCGGGCTCGACCGGTTTCCCCTGGTCGTCCACCAATCGCACCTCGACGCCCGGAAGCGGTGTGCCCACGAATCCCGCCCGCCGCTCGCCCTCCAGGGGGTTGGAGAGGGCCATCCCGATCTCGGTCATGCCGTAGCGTTCCAGCAGCCGATGGCCGCTGATCTGCTGCCACCTCTCCAGCACCTGCACCGGCAGCGCCGCCGAGCCCGAAACCATCAGGCGCATCCTGGAGCAGGCCCGGGACCAGATCTCCCGCTGGGGGGGAGGCGCGGCCTCCCAGGCGGCGATCAACCGGGAGTAGACGGTCGGCACCGCCATGAACAGCGTGAGCGGGCTGCGGACGAATCGCTCCCACACCTCGCCGGCCTGGAATCCGGGCAGCATCTCACAGGCGGCGCCCGACCAGAGAGCGCAGCATAGCAGGTTGACGATGCCGTGCACGTGGTGCAGGGGAAGGACATGCAGGACGTGGTCCTGCGGTTGCCATCCCCAGGCGCCGACCAGGGTCTCGATCTGGGCCTCGAGGTTTCGGTGGGTGGAGACCACCCCCTTGGGCCGGCTGGTGGTGCCGCTGGTGTAGACGATCATGGCCCGTCGCGAGGCGGGGATCGAGGGCAGCCGGACCGAGGTGGAGTCCGGCTCCGGAGAGGCATCCTCCACTACGGCCAGGTCGCACCCGCGGGCCGCCGGACGGACCCGTTCCGCAAGGGACTTGTGGACGACCACCAGGTGGGCGCCGGAGTCCCGGATGACGACTTCCCACTCCGGTGGCGGATGCTCGGCGCACAGGGGAACCGCAATGCCGCCGGCCCGCCAGATTCCCCACTGGGTGGCCACGTGGGAAAACCCCGGAGGCAGCAGGAAGGCGACCCTCTTTTCGCCGAGGTCCCCGGCTCCCTGGAGCCATCTCCCGGCCGCAGCGGCCGAGGCCCGCAGCAGGTCGCGGTATGAGAAACGGGAGCCCTCGGCCACGATGGCGGTTCGATCGGGATGCCGCCGGGCTTGTCGGACCAGTCCTGGTTCCATGAAACATTCTCCCGGAATTACAAGAGAGCCGGCGGCTATGGGGCTCGGAGCCGGCTGGGTCAAAACCGTTGGGTGACGGTCAGCTTCACCCGGCGTCCCCTGGGGTTGTGCGTCAGGGAATCGTAGGTCCCCTCGGTATTGACCAGGGGAGGCCGCCGGTTGGCCAGGTTCAGACCGGAAACGGTCACGGTGGTTCCGGAATCGGGAATCTGCCAGCGGAAGTTCAGATCGAAGGTCAGGAACTCGTCGATCCGGCGGTAGGCGGCCACCGTGTCCCGATCCTCGTATCCCGAGATGTAGTGCACCCCTCCGATCAGGCCGTAGCGGCTCCAGTGGTAGCCCAGGCTGCCGTGGGTCCTCCAGCGAGGGAGGGGAGGGGCCAGCGGGTTGGTCCAGTTCAGGTAGCCGGCCGCCTGCTCCCTGGGACGCAGCACCACGCCGTTGTGAAGGAGAGCCTCCACTTCGAAGTCCAGGGTGTGATTCCCATCCAGGTGGCCCACCAGCACGCCCGGACCCATGAGCCGGCGGCCGCCCAGGTGCCAGTCGATCCCCGAGGTCTCGATGCCCGGCCAGTTGATGTGGTGCACGCGGATTCTCTCGATGTTCACCGGATCGCAACTGCCGTCGTTGCGGTTGCCGGGACAGAAGATGCGTTCCTTCACTGCGCCTCGGGTGGCCGGGTCGGCATAGGCGGAAGCCAGGGCGGCGTGGGGCAGCACCCCGATGGGGTTGTTGAAATCGAATCCCCAGTAGTCCAGGGTGAAGTCGAAGTCGGGGTCATGCTTCAGGATCACCCCCAGGTTGTAGTTGAGCGCATCTTCCGGAAGCAGGCTGTTGCTTCCCGAGGTGCTGATGGCCTTGTAGGTGCCGCTGGTGGCCACGTAGTCGGTGGTGGTGACCAGGTCCTGGTTGAGGTCGTCCACCGAGGGGGTGCGGAAGGAGGTCTGCACCGTTCCTCTCAGGGCCACCAGGTTGCTCAGTTGCACGCGTATGGAGGCCTTGGGGTCGAAGCTGTCGGCGAACTGGTAGCGTTCATAGTGGGCGGCCAACTGGGCATCCACCCGCTCTCCCAGTTTGAGAGCCAGTTCGGCGAAGGTCACGTGAGTGCCCTGCCGGTCGTCGTAGGGATGGGCGCCGGAGGTGAAGGTGAAGGAGCCGGTTTGCACCGGACAACTCGAGTCTCCCGGAACCGGGCAGGGGTTGACGTCCAGGTTGCCGGCGCTGTTGGGCCTCGCCCCCACGTCCACCAGCCGGTACTGGTAGCCCACCGCGTAGCTTGCCACGCTGGAATGCAGCGTCCCGTTCAGGGTGGCGTCGGCCGTCAGCAGGCTGGCCCGGTTGACGGAGGTGACGTCTTGGTTGATCCATCCCAGCAGTTCGGGAGTGTTGGCCAGTTCGGGACGATACTCGGGGTTGCGGGTGTCCCTGAAGCGGGCGCCCGGCTGAGCCGAGAATTCGATGGCGTTGCTGAAGGGGTTGTAGTAGGAGCAGTCGCCCCGCCCGGGCGCGATGCCCTCGGGGATGGGACCGAGCGCCATTCCGGAGGGGGCCGTCGGGTCCACCACCACCGTGGCCCCGCAGTTGGGGCCGCCGAAACCCCGATAGGCCAGGAATTTGCGATGAGCCCATTCCCCCGGGTGGCTCAACTCTCCCCTGGCGTCGGACCAGGTGGCTCCCAGGTCGTAGAAGAGGCCGGTTTCTCCGATTTCGCTCCCCACCGACCCGGCAAGCCGCCGGGTGCGGGACTGCCGGGGCGAGCTGCGGCCGGGGCCCGAGTTTCCGACCAGGCGGCCGAAGAAGTACCAGGGCTCTTCTCCGGTGAGGTCCAGCGGCTCGCCGGCGGTGGTGGTCAGCGTCGGGTATTGGCCGACGAACGCCCTTCTGCCCGGGTGGTCGGCGCCGACCACCTGCAGTCCGTCGAAAATCGACACGGGCGGGAACGACGGGGTGGTCTCCCAATCGGGAATTCGGGCATCGGCATAGAGCATCTCCAGGTGGTAGGTCCTGTTGTCGCCGAAGGTCCCGTTGATCTCGGCAAACCCCCGACTGTGCTGCTGGGCGTAGATCAGGCTGTCCCAGGGCTGGTAGCGGAAGCGGCAGGTGCGGGAGCCCTTGTCGCTGTATCCTCCCATCGCGTCGCAGCCCGGGTCGATGAAGCGGGGGGCTTCCACCAGGGCCGATATTCCGGTGGCCCCGGTCCGGGGCACGATGAAGGCGCCGGGGTTGCCCGTCCCCGACCATCCCCACCCCCATCCCGGGTAGGAGCGCAGCGTCCACCCGGTTTCCTCGGCTCCGAGATGGCCGGTGCGCTTGTGTTCCATGGCCACCACCAGGTGGGCCGAAGAGCCGAATTTCCTGCCCCAGATCCCGCCCAGCATCCCGTCCCTGGAACCCGAGAAGTGGTCGTAGGAGGCCGAGACTTCGAAGCCCTCGAACTGGCTGCGGGTGATGAAGTTGACCACGCCGGCGATCGCGTCCGAGCCGTAGACGGCCCCGGCGCCTTCCTTGAGGACGTCGATGCGGTCGATGGCGATGTCCGGAAAGGCGTTCACGTCCACGAAGCGGCCTCCGGCCAGACGGGCCGGCAGGTAGGTCTGCCGCCGTCCGTTGAGCAGCACCAGGGTGCGAGAGGCCCCCAGGGAGCGCAGGTTCACGTTGGCCACCGTCTCGGCAATGCCGGTCGAGGCGCCGTTGTACCAACTGTTGGACTCGCCCAGCACGCCGCCGCTGACGCTCATGTTCTTGAACAGGTCCACCACCGAGGGCGATCCCTGCTGGGAGAGGGATTCCCGGTCGATGATGGAGACCGAGCTGGGAGAGTCGATGGGCGTTTCTCGGATCACGGTGCCCGTCACGTCGATCTCGGTGTAGATGATGTCGCTCTCATCGGTCAGCAGGATGTCGGTGTCGTCGTCTTGAGCGGCCGCCTCGGGTTCTTCTTCCCGGTTGCCGCGGTCGGTCTCTCCCGTCTGCCGAGAAGGCGCCGCTGGCTCCTGCAGTGGGGTTGGGTGGCTCGAGGCGACAGCAGGCTCTCCGAAGATCACCGGGAGAACGATCAGGCCGATGGTCTGCGCGAGTCGGTGGTTCATGGATATTCCGGAATGGGTGAGGGCGGCGCCAGGGACTCGGTGGGTCAGAGCGGTTTGCGCCAGTGCTTTCCGGGCTCTTGTAGTTGCCGTCGCCGGCTGCTCCAGTATAATCGAAGCGCTTGTTTCGATACCATCGGATGTGGGCCGGGAGCGGATTCATGGCCGTCGCCAAGCCGGAGACACTCGAGATCATTCCCACCGGCGGAGCCCTGGGCGCCGAGATCAGGGGAGTGGACCTGTCCAGGCCGCTGCCGGCGAATGCCGTGGCCGGCATTCGCCGGGCTCTGCGGCAGCACTGCCTGATCTACTTCAGGAAGCAGCGCATCAGCGAGCGGAACCAAGTGGATTTTACCCGCCATTTCGGCCGGCCCGTGGAGCATGTGCGCAAGCAGTTGGATCGACCCGTCAAGGAGATTTTCCTCATCTCCAATCTCAAGAAGAACGGGCAGCCGATCGGAGCCCTCAGCAACGAGGAAATCGGGTTCCACTCCGACCTGTCCTACCTGCCCCAGCCCGGGACCATCTCCACCCTCTACGCCGTCGAGCTCCCCGAGGGCGGCGGTGGCGCCACCCGGTGGTGCAATGGATACGCCGCCTACGACGCTCTGGACGACGGTCTCAAGGCGCGCCTGCGGGGGCTGAGGGCCGTCCATCGACACTCGGTGGAAGCGCAGAATCGCCCCTACCCGGTGTCTCACCCCCTGGCCTGCACCCATCCGGAAACAGGCCGCAAGGCCCTTTACCTGGGCCCTCACCTCACCAGGTACGTTGTCGGGTACGAACCCCCCGAGAGCCGGCGGCTGCTCGACCTGCTCTTCAGGCACATCGAGCTTCCGCGCTTTGTCTGGACCCACCACTGGCGGATCGACGACCTGGTGGTCTGGGACAATCGCTGCACCATGCACCGCCGGGAAGGGTTTCCCAGCCGGGAACGCCGTCTCCTCAAGCGCACCCAGGTCTTCAACGACCAGACGCCCCGGGAGTGAGCCGGGACCAACCTGCCGTCCCCAGGACGCCGCCAATCATTCGGACTGAAACAGGGGTACTTGAGGCAGGTGGTCAGTGGCCAGTGGCCGGTGGCCAGTTCTACAAGCACGCAAGTGCCGGATGACCTGGTTGCACTTTTTGGACGACTGCGCCGACGTCTGAAACAAACGGAAAAAAGAGGGATCCACGAAGGCACAGGAAACGGGACGGCTCCGCCGCATCGGCAGGGACAGTGCCTCCTCGCGGAGCAAGAAGGATGGAAGGAGGCGCCCCACCGGGAGCGCGGGCGTCTCGCCCGCATCCTCTGGGTTGGGTGGCCGCTCAGTTTCCCTGCGATGGGCAGCCGGCCGCCCCGCCGGCGGGAACCGCACGGGCCCGGCCGAAGCAGAGTCGTGGCCCCGTTGCCGGTCGAGCCGGGTGGGAGAGAGGGGTGAGGCTGTGCCAGTGTTGTGCGGGCGGGACGCCCGCGCTCCCGGCCTTCATCCCATGACGTCGTCGCAGCCAAGCAGGTCCATCGGTCTTCGTGTGCATTCGTGGTTCGTCTTTGAAGGCACAGAAAGCGGGACGGCTCCGCCGCATCGGCAGGGGCAGTGCCTCCTCGCGGAGCAAGAAGGATGGGAGGAGGCGCCTCACCGGGAGCGCGGGCGTCTCGCCCGCATGCTATGGCGTTGCGAACCGCTCAGTTTCCTTGCGATGGGGCAGCCGGCCGCCCCGCCGGCGGGAACCGCACGGGCTCGGCCGAAGCAGAGTCGTGGCGCCGCTGCCGGTCGAGCCGGGTGGAGAAGATGGGTGAGGCTGTGCCAGCGTTGTGCGGGCGGGACGCCCGCGCTCCCGGCCTTCATCCCGTGACGTCGTCGCAGCCAAGCAGGTCCATCGGTCTTCGTGTGCATTCGTGGTTCGTCTTTGAAGGCGCACGAAGCGGGACGGCTCTGCCGCATCGGCAGGGGCAGTGCCTCCTCGCGGAGCAAGAAGGATGGGAGGAGGCGCCTCACCGGGAGCGCGGGCGTCTCGCCCGCATGCTATGGCGTTGCGAACCGCTCAGTTTCCCTGCGATGGGGCAGCCGGCCGCCCCGCCGGCGGGAACCGCACGGGCTCGGCCGAAGCAGAGTCGTGGCGCCGTTGCCGGTCGAGCCGGGTGGAGAAGATGGGTGAGGCTGTGCCAGCGTTGTGCGGGCGGGACGCCCGCGCTCCCGGCCTTCATCCCGTGACGTCGTCGCAGCCAAGCAGGTCCATCGGTCTTCGTGTGCATTCGTGGTTCGTCTTTGAAGGCACAGAAAGCGGGACGGCTCCGCCGCATCGGCAGGGGCAGTGCCTCCTCGCGGAGCAAGAAGGATGGGAGGAGGCGCCCCTCCGGGAGCGCGGGCGTCCCGCCCGCATGCTATGGCGTTGCGAACCGCTCAGTTTCCCTGCGATGGGGCAGCCGGCCGCCCCGCCGGCGGGAACCGCACGGGCCCGGCCGAAGCAGAGTCGTGGCGCCGCTGCCGGTCGAGCCGGGTGGGGGAGAGGGGTGAGGCTGTGCCAGTGTTGTGCGGGCGGGACGCCCGCGCTCCCGGCCTTCATCCCGTGACGTCGTCGCAGCCAAGCAGGTCCATCGGTTTTCGTGTGCATTCGTGTGCATTCGTGGTTCGTCTTTGAAGGCACAGGAAGCGGGACGGCTCTGCCGCATCGGCAGGGGCAGTGCCTCGTCGCGGAGCAAGAAGGATGGGAGGAGGCGCCCCACCGGGAGCGCGGGCGTCCCGCCCGCATGCTATGGCGTTGCGAACCGCTCAGTTTCCCTGCGATGGGGCAGCCGGCTGCCCCGCCGGCGGGAACCGCACGGGCCCGGCCGAAGCAGAGTCGTGGCCCCGTTGCCGGTCGAGCCGGGTGGGAGAGAGGGGTGAGGCTGTGCCAGCGTTGTGCGGGCGGGACGCCCGCGCTCCCGGCCTTCCTCCCGTGACGGCGTCGCAGCCAAGCAGGTCCATCGGTCTTCGTGTGCATTCGTGTGCATTCGTGGTTCGTCTTTGAAGGCACAGAAAGCGGGACGGCTCCGCCGCATCGGCAGGGGCAGTGCCTCCTCGCGGAGCAAGAAGGATGGGAGGAGGCGCCTCACCGGGAGCGCGGGCGTCTCGCCCGCATCCTCTGGGTTGGGTGGCCGCTCAGTTTCCCTGCGATGGGGCAGCCGGCCGCCCCGCCTGCGGGAACCGCACGGGCCCGGCCGAAGCAGAGTCGTGGCCCCGTTGCCGGTCGAGCCGGGTGGGAGAGAGGGGTGAGGCTGTGCCAGTGTTGTGCGGGCGGGACGCCCGCGCTCCCGGCCTTCATCCCATGACGTCGTCGCAGCCAAGCAGGTCCATCGGAATTCGTGTCTATTCGTGTTCATTGGTGGTTCGTCTTTGAAGGCACAGAAAGCGGGACGGCTCCGCCGCATCGGCAGGGGCAGTGCCTCCTCGCGGAGCAAGAAGGATGGGAGGAGGCGCCTCACCGGGAGCGCGGGCGTCTCGCCCGCATGCTATGGCGTTGCGAACCGCTCAGTTTCCCTGCGATGGGGCAGCCGGCCACCCCGCCGGCGGGAACCGCACGGGCCCGGCCGAAGCAGAGTCGTGGCCCCGTTGCCGGTCGAGCCGGGTGGAGAAGATGGGTGAGGCTGTGCCAGTGTTGTGCGGGCGGGACGCCCGCGCTCCCGGCCTTCATCCCGTGACGTCGTCGCAGCCAAGCAGGTCCATCGGTCTTCGTGTGCATTCGTGGTTCGTCTTTGAAGGCGCACAAAGCGGGACGGCTCCGCCGCATCGGCAGGGGCAGTGCCTCCTCGCGGAGCAAGAAGGATGGGAGGAGGCGCCTCACCGGGAGCGCGGGCGTCCCGCCCGCATGCTATGGCGTTGCGAACCGCTCAGTTTCCCTGCGATGGGGCAGCCGGCCGCCCCGCCGGCGGGAACCGCACGGGCTCGGCCGAAGCAGAGTCGTGGCGCCGCTGCCGGTCGAGCCGGGTGGAGGAGAGGGGTGAAGCCGTGCCAGTGTTGTGCGGGCGGGACGCCCGCGCTCCCGGCCTTCATCCCGTGACGGCGTCGCAGCCAAGCAGGTCCATCGGTCTTCGTGTGCATTCGTGGTTCGTCTTTGAAGGCACAGAAAGCGGGACGGCTTCGCCGCATCGGCAGGGGCAGTGCCTCCTCGCGGAGCAAGAAGGATGGGAGGAGGCGCCCCTCCGGGAGCGCGGGCGTCTCGCCCGCATCCTCTGGGTTGGGTGGCCGCTCAGTTTCCCTGCGATGGGGCAGCCGGCCGCCCCGCCGGCGGGAACCGCACGGGCCCGGCCGAAGCAGAGTCGTGGCGCCGTTGCCGGTCGAGCCGGGTGGAGAAGATGGGTGAGGCTGTGCCAGTGTTGTGCGGGCGGGACGCCCGCGCTCCCGGCCTTCATCCCGTGACGGCGTCGCAGCCAAGCAGGTCCATCGGTATTCGTGTCTATTCGTGTTCATTGGTGGTTCGCCTTTATTGACGATTGTCGGACACTGGCTCCACCAAGTGGGGCAGGGCGCGCCCGATTTCGTCCCGGATCACCAGGTCGGCAATGCTGTCCAACGGGGTCTCGGTCCGGTTGAGGATGATGAGTCTGGCCCCCGACTGCTTGGCCAGCAGGGGAAGGGAGGCCGCCGGCTCTACCACCAGGGAGGAGCCGACCGCCAGGAAGACGTCGCAAGACCGGGCGGCCCGCTGCGACCGGTCCAGCACCTCCGGGGGAAGGGACTGGCCGAAGGAAACGGTGGCGGGCTTGAGCAGCCCCCCGCAGTGTGTGCAGCGAGGCGCCGGCTCGCCCTTGAGCACGCGGTCGACAGCCTCATCCATCGAGATCCGTCTGCCGCAGCCGAGGCAGGCCGCTTCGGCCGTGGTCCCGTGGAGTTCCAGGATCAGCTCGCTGTCCAGGCCCGAACGCCGGTGGAGGCCGTCGATGTTCTGGGTGATCATGGCCAGCAGCTTGCCCTGGCGGGCCAGCTCGGCAAAGGCCAGGTGACCGGCGTTGGGAGCCGCGTCCCGCATGGCCGGCCAGCTCTCCACCTTCTGCCGCCAGTATTCGACGCGGTCGGCTTCGTTGTCGAGGAATTCCTGAAAATAGACGGTCCGGTTTCGGGCCCAGACTCCGTCGGGGCTGCGAAAATCGGGGATTCCCGACTCGGTCGAGATGCCGGCTCCGGTGAATCCCGTCACCGAGCGGCTTTCCGCGATCCAGCCTCTGCCTTGCTGCAAGTCCATTGGTCAGCTATTGGTGGCGCCGGGCAGGCTACGCCAGCACGGGCTGGATGACCTCTCCCCGCACGCCGGTGAGGCGTTGGTCCAGCCCCTGGTAGAACCAGGTGAGCCGTTCGTGGTCCAGGCCCATCAGGTGCAGGATGGTGGCGTGCAGGTCGGATACGTGGCAGCGCTGCTCCACGGCCGCGAATCCCAGCTCGTCGGTGGAACCCACCGCCTGTCCGCCCTTGACCCCGGCGCCGGCCAGCCACATGCTGAAGCCGTGCCAGTCGTGGTCTCTTCCGGGCCTGCCGACCCCCTCGCTGGTGGGGGTCCTGCCGAATTCACCGCCCCAGATCAGCAGGGTCTCGTCCCACAGGCCGGTGCGTTTGAGGTCGGCGATCAGGGCGGCGATGGGCTGGTCGGTTTCTCCGGCGTGGAGCTTGTGGTTGGTGATGCAGTCGCCGTGGCCGTCCCAGGTGTCCTCGATGTGGCCGCCCCCGGAGTAGAGCTGCACGAAGCGGACCCCGTTTTCCAGCAGGCGGCGGGTGATCAGGCACTTGCGTCCGAAGTCGGCCGTCAGGGGCCGGTTCAGGCCATACATGTCGCGGGTGGCCGCGTCTTCCCGATCCAGGTCCACCGCCTCGGCGGCCGTGGTCTGCATGCGGTAGGCCAGCTCGTAGGTGTTGATCCTGCCCGCCAACTCGGCTTCCCGCGGACGTGAGGCCAGGTGCTCCTCGTTCAAGGTCCGCAAGAGGTCCAGGGAGTGGCGCTGGGTCTTTCGGCTGACGCCGGGAGGGGTGGCCAGGTCCAGCAAGGGCGCCCCGCTGCTGCGGAACAAGGTCCCCTGGTAGGGTGCGGGCATGTATCCGGCCGTCCAGTTGGAGGCCCCGCTGATGGGACCGCCCCGGGGATCGGTCATCACCACGAAGCTGGGAAGGCTTTGGTTGAGAGTGCCCAACCCGTAGCTCAGCCACGATCCCAGGCAGGGCTTGCCGATGGTGACGTTGCCGGTGTTCATCTGCAGGCAGCCGGAAGCGTGGGCGGCCGTGTCGGTATGCATGGAGCGAATGACGCACAGGTCGTCGGCGAATCTGGCCGTGTGAGGGAAGAGGCTGCTGATCTCCAGGCCGCTGCGGCCGTGCTTGCGGAAGGGGAAGGGACTCTGCATCAGGTAGCCGATGGCCCGGTTGTTGGAGCCCACCTCCAGCGGACCCTTGTAGGGCGTTCCGTGAAAGCGGGTCAGGGCCGGCTTGGGATCGAAGGTGTCCACCTGGCTGGGAGCTCCGTTCATGAAGAGAAAGACGGCATGCTTGGCCTTGGCCGGGAAATGCGGCGTCTTGGCGGCCAGCAGGGAACCGGCCCCGCGAAGGTTGTCCGAGGCGGCCGCGGTCCGGGTGAAGAAGCCGTCGCGAATCAGCAGGTCGGTGAGGGCCAGGCCTGCGAAGCCGCCCCCCACCTCCCAGAGGAACTGCCGCCGGCTGCGGCCGCAGGGAGTGGGGTTGGGAATGTACCGATGGGACATGGTCTTGCCTCATCAATCCGGATAGACGAACTCGTTCAGGTTCAGAATCACCCGGCACATCTCCCGCAGGGCGCCGCGGCGCCCGTTGGCGGAAACGATGTCCTGCTGCCGGGTCTGGTTTTCGGTCTCCTGCCGCAAGAACGCGAGCAGATTCCCTTTCTCCGCCTGGCTGGGAGGCCGGGCCAGCGCCAGGGCATAGGCCCTTTCAATCTGTTTCTCCGGGTCGGTCCCCACTTCGTTCTCCAGGCGGGCGGCCAGGTAGCGGGCCTGCCGGTTCACGAACTCCCCGTTGAACAGGGCGAGCGCCTGCGGAGCCACGCTGGTGGTCATTCGCCGGGAAGCGGTCCTGGTGGTGTCGCACAGGTCCAGCACCTCCAGCATGGGAACCACCAGGGAGCGCTTCAGGAAGACGTAGATGGTGCGGCGGGAGCGTTCTTCTTCTTCGGCGGACGGTTTCCAGACGGTGTCGGGATCGCTGTGCCCCTCCAGCGCCGCCCTGGAGATTCTGGGAAGCATGCTGGGGCCGTACATGCGCCGGTTCAACCGGCCGCTGACCGCCAGCATGGAGTCCCGAATGGCCTCCACCTCCAGTCGGACCCGGGGCATGCGCCACAAGAGACGGTTCTCCGGATCTTCCTCGCCGTAGCGAGGATTCCACTGCCGGCTCATTCGGTAGCTGTTGCTGGCGAGAATCAGGCGATGGAGCTTCTTGAAGGACCACCCTTCCCGCACGAACCAGCCGGCCAGCCAATCCAGCAGTTCGGGGTGTGTCGGCTTCTCGCCTCGCGCGCCGAAATCGCTGGGGCTGCGGACCAGCCCGAATCCGAAGTGCTTTTGCCAGATGCGGTTGACGATCACCCGCGCGGTCAGAGGGTTTTGAGGATCGACCAGCCATCGAGCCAGGGCCAGCCGCCGCCCGCTGCTCCTGTTGCGGGGCTCGGGCCGAAAGACCGTCTCCGACAGAATGGCCGGGAAGGCGGGAGCGACTTCCGGCCCCGGATTGGCGGCGCTTCCCCGGATCAGCAGGTGGGTGGCGGGCGGGGACGGGTCCGGCTCGTGCATGAAATAGGCGCGGGGCAGGTCGATTCGGGCGGTCTCCAGCGCCCGGATTTCCCCTTCCCCGACCTCCAGCTTCTCCCGGACGGCGTCCGGCACCGGCGCGTTTCCCACTTCTTCCGCCAACTGCTTTTCGAAAATCTTCCTCAAGCCCTTCTGCTTCCGGCTGGGATCGGGGGCCAGAAAGGCCTGCACCGCCAGGGCCGGCAGGTTGGATCGGCCCGACTCCAGGAAGTTCCGGCGCAAGCGGGCCCTCGACCGGTCGAGGGCCTCCCGCAGGCGCTCGATCCGGCGGGAGGTGGCCCGGTACTGCTCCAGTTGCCGGGGAGTCCCGATGGGCAGGTCCAGCTCGGTGCGGTAGTCGCGGGGGCGCTGCAAGCCGTTGAAGACCGCCACCATGGAGTAGTAGTCCCGGGCGGTCAGGGGATCGAACTTGTGGTTGTGGCAGCGGGCGCAACCCAGGGTCAGTCCCAGGAAGACCTGGGAGGTGGTGCTGACGATATCGTCCAGTTGATCGAATCGGTCGGTTTCGGGATCGGCGGGTTCATCGTCCCAGGGTCCCAGGCGGAAATACCCGGTGGCGATCAATGTCTCGGCCGAGGCGTCGGGCAGCTCGTCTCCGGCCAGTTGCTCCAGCACGAAGCGGTCGAAGGGCTTGTCCCGGTTGAAGGACCGGATCACGTAGTCGCGGTATTTCCAGACGTGGGGCTTGGCGCCGTCGCGCTCGTATCCGTTGCTTTCGGCGTAGCGGACCAGGTCCAGCCAGTGCCGGGCCCAGCGCTCTCCGTAGGCCGGGCGCGCCAGCAGGTCTTCGATGGTCGCCTTGTAGGCAGCCTCGCTCGGGTCCTTCAGAAAGGCTTCCTGCTCCGCCAGGTTGGGCGGCAGTCCAATCAGGTTGAGATAGAGCCGCCGCAGCAGTTGACGGGGTTCGGCCGGGTGAGAGGGCTTCCAGCCCTTCGCCTCCAGTTTTTCCAGGACGAAGGCATCGATGGGGTTCCTGACCCGGTCCTTCGCCTGCACGGCCGGCAGCTCGGGACTGAAGATGGGCTGGAAAGCCCAGTGATCACTGACACCGGTCGCGGATTCGGAGGCGTCCCCTTCCTGCGGCCAGGCGGCGCCCTGATCGATCCAGCGCCTCAGCAGTTCCACCTGCTCGCCGGTCAGCGGCGGTCCCTCGGGCGGCATGACCACTTCGGGGTCCCGCCCGGAGACGTAGCGCAGCAGCAGGCTGTCGGCGCTGTTTCCCGGAAGGATGGCCGGGACGCCCGAGTCGCCGCCCCTGAAGGCATCCGACCTGCGGTCCAGCCTGAAGCCGTGCATTTGGGACTGGCCGCCGTGACAGGCCAGGCAGCGCTCCTGGAAGATCGGCTGGATCTCCCGGGCGAAATCCACCGTGGAATCGGCGGCCTGTCCCGCGACGGCCAGCAGCCCGGCGATGGCCGCAAGCGCCAGGGCCGTCCGAGCCGGATTGCTCCTGTTCACCTCTTTCTCCTGGCTGTCAAGAATAGCAAAAGGGCCATTGGAGCTTCAAGGGAGGGATGAGCCATCACCCACCCTCATTCAGGGTGACAGAACTGCCAAGACCTCCCAATCAGGCCCCCTGGCGCAGGAATTTTTCCCTCAGCGTGTGCTCGTGAGCGAAGAGCGTAGCGGTTTCTACGGTCGAGCGAGCATGGACGCGCTGAGGGGAAAAGGACAAGCCAGGGCATGCCCAGCGCCGTCTGTAGTCAGCAAGCCCTTGACATGGAGCCAGTCAAGGGACTGAAGACAAACTGCTTTTGTCCTGCCTCCAGCGGCCTGGTGAGACATGCGGGCTAGGGCCCGGCCTGCGCTATCGACGCGCGCAAGTCCTCGGCCAGCCGCCGCGCGGTGCCTTGGCCGGGATCGAGCTGCAATGCGCGTTCGACGCTCGCCAGCCCTTCCTGGTAACGGCCCAGATAGTAGAGCGTGACGGCCAGGTTGGAATGTAGGGTCGCGTCGTCGGGCGCCAGGTCGGCGCGGGTCCGGAACAGCGCCAGGGCTTCCTCGTACTTCTCCTGTTCGAAGCGCCAATGGGCCAAGTGGTTCAGGGCAAGTGAGTGGTTGGGGTCGTGCTCGATGGAGCTTTCGAACTGCGCCGCGGCCTCGTCCCTGCGGTCGAGTTCCTCCAAGGCCCGGCCGGCCAGATAGTGTGCGGTCGCTGCCTGGTCGCGTTCGGGAACAAGGGGGATGCCGCGCTCCAGCGCTTCCAGCGCCTCCCGGTGGCGCCCCAGGTCGAGCAGCGCCGCGCCGATGCCGATGTGAGCCGGGGCGAAGTCCGGGTCGATCCGCAAGGCCTCGCCGTAAGCGGCGAGGGCCTCCTCGCCACGCCCCGACTTGCGCAGCCTTTCGCCAACGACGTGGAACCCGGCGGGATCGTTCGGCTGCGCTTCCAGAGCTCGGCGCAGGTACCGCTCCGCCTCGGCTCGGCGCCCCTGGACGAACCGCAGGTTCGAGAGTTCGGTCAGCAGCGCCGCGTTCTGCGGTTGGAGCTCCTCCGCGCGCCGGAAGTGAACGTCAGCGACCTCGAGCTGACCCGTTTCGCGCGCCGCGCGGCCTGCGAACAATGAGGTCGCGCCCGCAAGGGGATCGTCCGGACCCAACGCATGCGCCTTCTCGAGCGCCGCCAGCGCCTCCTGGTAGCGCTTCAACTCGAACAGCGCCGTGCCGATTCCGGCATGGCTCATGGCCCGATCGGGGTCGTTCTCCAACGCCTTGCCGTACATCTCGACCGCCTCGCGGTGCCGGCGTCGCTTCCGCAATGCCTCTCCCAGAAGGTGGTTCAGCTCGGCGTGGCGGGGATCGAGTTCCAGGGCGTCGCGCAGGACGGCGTCGGCCTCGTCCAACCGTTCCAGCCGCAAGAGCACGTGGCCGAGATGCGACCATGCATCCACGTCTTTCGGAGTCCGCTGCACGGCGATGCGGGCGGCGGCGAGCGCTTCGTCGAGCCTGCCGACGTTCGCCAGGGGAACCACCAGGTTGTGGTGGGCGTAGCGCGCCTGGGGATTGTGCGCGACGATATGGCTGAAGAGGGTGACGTTGTCCCGGTAGATGCGCGCCTGGAGCCATGTCAGCGTACCCAGCGTCACAAGCACGGCGGCAAGTCCGGCGGCGGCCACCCGCCTGTAACCGACCCGCAGGCGGCCGGCGCCCCGGGCGGCCGCCCCGACGAGCACCGCCAGCACCCCGAGGCCGGCCAGGTACTGGAAGCGGTCCGCCACCAGCGAGAACTGCATGTAGCCGTAGTCGACGAATCCGAGCACCGGCGCCAGCGTCACGGCGAAGAACAGCGCGCCGGCCAGCGGCCCCCGCCCGAACCACCGCCTGCCGAGCCACAGCAGGCCCGCCAGGGCCGCTGCTCCCAGGAGGTAGGTCCAGGCGACCGGGTCTGCCGCGCTGATCTCCCAGAGCGGGTAGATCACCATGAGATCGGCCGGCCACAGCAGCTTGCCGGCGTAGAACCACAGCGCGCGCGACGCGATCAGCACGCGCTCGATGGGGGAGTAGTCGAGCGGCGGGAGCGGCTCCCGCGAGGCGTAGAACGCCAGGTCGGCCGCGGTGACGACAAGTGCTATCGCAAAGAATGGCGTCAGCCTGGACAGGTCGGCCCACCCGATGCGTCCCGCCCGCCACCAGCACCAGATGAGGAGGGCCAGCGGAAGCGTGACGACGATGGACTTGGACAACAGGCCGGCCGTGAAGAGCGCGAGCGCCAGCAGGTAGCGTCCAGGCCGCGGCCCCTCCGTGAACCGGACCCAGGTCAGCGCGGCGGCCAGGTAGAACAGGGCCGAGAGCAGGTCCTTGCGCTCGATGACCCAGGCGACCGACTCGACGTGCAGCGGATGGACGGCGAAGACCGCCGCCACGACCCAGGCGCCGGGCGCCGCCAGGCGCTGCAGGAGGCGCCAAATCAGCAGAACGTTGACCAGGTGCAGCAGCACGTTGACCGCGTGGTAGCCGAGCGGCGCCAGTCCCCACAGCTTGTGCTCCAGCCAGAAGCTCGTGTAGACGACGGGCCAGTAGTGAGCCTCCCGCTCGAGGTCGGCAGGCGAGAACCAGAGGTTCCACAACCCGGTCCAATCGTGCACGGGCCGCCCGTTGACGATAATACTGTCGTCCCAGACGAATCCGGCCTCGAAGGCGGGCAGGTAGGCGGCGATGACGAGAGCGCCGAGCAGGAGCGCCCGGCGCAGCGGCAGGTCGCGGAGGCGGCCTCCGGCGGGCGGCGCCGGTGCGGCGCCCTGCGGTCCGCCCGCCTCGCCCCCCGCCGGCAGCGAGACGCGCTCGCCCGCCCGCCGCTGGCGGCGTGTCAGGCGCTTCTTTTGCTTCTGCATGTCTTCACTCCGCGCCGCTGGCCACGGCGAACGGCCACCGTTGCGGGAGCCGCATTGTCAATCGCCGGCTGAACGTCCCCCCGGACACCGCCGACCCGCAACCCACCGGCATCACGGCTCTGGCGGATCGGGCTCCGGGGCTGTGTCTGAACCACGGAAGTCCACCCAGAATCTGAGTGGCTCTGTCCACAAACTGTCTCCGTGCGATGGTCCCGACGCTTTCACTCTCACTTCGTAAATCGTGTAGTGCAATCGTGGCGTGAATTCGGTATCGGTGATGCCATTGGCATCGGTAGTGCAGCCAAGAATGTTTCGGGAGAGAGCGGGGTCGCACTTGATGGACCAGGGATCGGCGTATCCCGCCAGCCGGTATTGGGCCGTGTATTGGCTGGCGCCGGCCACGGCGGACCAACTGATCCTTGTGCCGCCGCTGCCGGCGCGCGCGCGCAGGTTGGTCGGCCTCGGCAGCCGCGTCATGGACATCGTTCTCGATATGGGTGGGCCCTCCCTCGCCTTCGGGTTCGGCGAGGCCGACAGCCGTGCTGCAGGAACCGACGGCTCGATCGGGTCCGGTCGATGGTTGTCGTTGACCGTCACCGCGGCGGAGCGGGTCACCCCCACGTATCCACTCGCCCCCGAGGCGGCGCGGGTCAGCGTCGCCGTGTCGTCCTTGCCGTTGGCGTCCTCCCCGGCCGCGACAGCCACCCTTTGGGCCGTGTCCCCTTTGGCGCCGGCGCCCCAGAGCGCGCCCCAGAGCGGCTGGCCGGGCTGGTCGGGCGAGGACAGGCCGACCCGAGCGCCGAAGAGGAGGCGCCGGCCCTGGGACGACTGGTTCATCGACCCGAACCAGGTCAGCAGCCGCCCGCTCGGCAGCCGCGTCCCGTATTCGCCCCGCGCCTCCATCCCCCACTGGTTCGCCGCCTCCGGCAGGTAGCCGCGGTAGACCTGCTCCTGCCACAACGTCCCGCCGCCCTCGGCCGCATCCCCCCAGCGCGGCGTCACCGACAGAGACAGCCCCTCCCGGTTCCCTTCGCCCACGGAGACTTTCACCCCGAGGCCCCGCTCCCGGTAGCCCGACGCCGAGTGCAGCACCAGCATCCGGCCTTGCGCCTCCACCCGCAGCCGGCCGGCGGCAAGCCGCGTCCCGGCCACCACCTCCAGGCCCATCCCCGTTTGGCCGGCGCCGCCGTCCCGCCGCAGGTGAACCTCGCCGAACGGAGACAGCGACAGCCCCTTGTCCCATTGCAGTGAGCGCGATACCTCCGTGCCGACCCGCAACTGGCTGACCGCCGCCCTCTGCCGGTCGATCGTTTCCTCGCCCGTCCCGGTCCGAAGCTGCGCCCAGGCCGCGTCGGCCCGAACCCCGAGCGAGACGCCGCCCAGCGGATCGAGGTCCCGCCGCGCCTCCACCAGGCCCAGCCGCAGGCCCAGGTCGCTGGTCCCCGCGCGGCCCGACTCGCGCGCGTTCTCAGCAGTCCCCCGGCCGCCGCCCAAGGCGGCCCACGCCGAGTTCGCCCCCGCCGACCACTGCACGTAGGGATAGGCCGCCATCAGGCTCGTCGACAGCGCGCCGCCCACCGAACCCGACTGCCAGTCTCCCGCGCCCGTGCTGCGCGAGACCGCCACCCCCGCCAGCCAGCGCTCCGACAGGACCGTGTCCACCCCCAGGTAGCCCGTCCGCAAATCCCCCTCGTAGCGGGTGGCCGCCGACGGCGACCCCGCAAACGTCTGGACGTCGCCCTGCCCCCACACCTGCCAGCGCCTCCCCGAGGGCCTCTCGCCCTCTGTCTCGCCGCCGCCAAGGGCCCATTGGAACTCAGAGCCCCGCAGCGGGTCCCTCCCCGCCCCCAAGCCGCCGAACGGGCTCATGCCCGCCGCCAGGCCGCCCCGGCCTCGGCCGGGTCCAAAGCCACCCACGCCTCCGCCGGGTCCAAAGCCACCCATGGCTCCGCCAGGTTCAAAGCCACCCATGCCTCCGGCAGATCCAAATCCGGCCCTCCCCCGCGCTGTTCCCATGGCCGCCCCGCCCGGCGAGGCTAGGCCCATCCACGGCGTCCCGTATCCGGCAGGCGTGCCCGGCCCCGGCCCTCCGCCCCAGCCGACGTCGTGTCCCGCGCCGCCCGCCCAGCCCTTCAGCAATTGGGCGGCCGCCTGCTGCGCCGACGCATTGTTCAGCGGCACCGAGCGGCCCAGCACCGTCAGACGCGAGCCGCCCTCCGCCTGCTGCGCCGGCATCCGCCGGCCCAACGTCATCCGAAGGCTCGCCAGATGCGACCGCGACATCCCCGCCAGGGTGTCCGTCACCACCTTTCGCGTCAATCGGTCGCTCACCCCCACTGCAAAGGTCTGCGTCGCCGTCAGGCCCCCCTTGTCCTCGGCCGTCACCGTCACCATGGCCGACCCGTAACCCACCGGCATCAGCGTCAGCACCGATCCCTCCATGGACACCGCCGCCACCGCCGGTTCCGAAGACGCGGCGCGGTAGGTCAGCGCGTCTCCGTCGATGTCCTCGAAGTAGGGCGCCACCTCCACCGTCGCCTCCTCCCTTCCCTCGTCCAGCCTCTGGTCCGGAATCACCCCCACCGCCGTCGGCGCGTCGTTCACCGGCACGACCGTCACCGCCACGGTTGCCTCGTCCGTCAAGCCATTGCCGTCCGACGCCACGTAGGTGAAACCATCTGTCCCGTGGTAGTTCGCCTCCGGCGTGTACGTCACCCCGCCCGGAGCTACCCGCGCCGTCCCGTGCGAAGGGGCCGACACCGACGCGATATTCAGGCTGTCGCCGTCCGGGTCCGCGTCGTTCGCCAGCACATCGATCAATACCGGAACATCCTCGGACGTCTCCACCGTGTCGTCCTCGGCCTCCGGCGGCTCGTTCACGTTTGTCACCGAGACCACCACCTGCACCCGAGCCTCCGCTCTCTTCGGGTCGCGGGCGCGGACCGTCAACTCAAACCGGTTCGGTTCCGACTCGTAGTCCTCGCCCGAGCCTACGTAGGTCACCGCGCCGTCGGTCGACCCGACCGCAAAGCGCTTCCCGTCTCCAGGGATCAGCGAATAGGTCATGGCGTCGCCGTCCGGGTCGTCGGCCGCAACCGCGCCCAGCGCCACCGGGTGGCGGCTCCCGTTCCTGTTCTCCCGAAGCTCGAATCCGTAGGATGTCTCCCTGAACACGGGCGGCTCGTTCACGTTCGTCACCGAGACCACCACCTGCACCTGTGCCTGAGCCCCCTGCGGGTCGCGGGCCTGGACCGTCAACTCAAACCGGTTCGGTTCCGACTCGTAGTCCTCGCCCGAGCCTACGTAGGTCACCGCGCCGTCGGTCGACCCGACCGCAAAGCGCTCCGCGTCTCCAGAGATCAGCGAGTAGGTCATGGCGTCGCCGTCCGGGTCGTCGGCCACAACCTCGCCAAGCGCCACCGGGTGGCGGCTTCCGTTCCTGTTCTCCCGAAGTCCGAACCTGTAGGAGGCCTTCCAGAACGCGGGAGACTCGTTCTGGTTCGTCACCGAGACCACCACCTGCACCCGTGCCTGAGCCCCCTGCGGGTCGCGGGCCTGGACCGTCAACTCAAACCGGTTCGGTTCCGACTCGTAGTCCTCGCCCGAGCCTACGTAGGTCACCGCGCCGTCGGTCGACCCGACCGCAAAGCGCCCGCTGCCGCCAGAGACCAGCGAGTAGGTGATCGGATCACCGCCCGGGTCCTCGGCTGCGACCGTACCCAACGCCACCGGGTGGCGGCTTCCGTTCCTGTTCTCCCGAAGCTTGAACCGGTAGGACGCCTTTCCGAACGCGGGCGGCCCGTTCGCCGACGTCGCATCGAGGATGGTCACCGTCACAGAGTCGGGATTCCCCCGACGTACCGACGATGGCAGCTTGCCGAACGCTACCGTGAACGTCTCGTCGTCTTCGTCTTCGTCCTGGGTTGTGGAGATCAAATCCGATCCGGTTGTCGAGCCGCTGCTGATGGTGATCGATGAGAGCGATCCGTAGTCTTCCGGCTCGGCCGAGCCCGCCGTCAACGTCAACGGGATGACCACGCTGGCCGGCAGCGCCGACGACAACCGCGCCATCACCCTCACCGGCAACCCTTCCCTCACCTTCGGGTTCGGCTCGGCCGACAGCCGCACGGTAGGAGTCACCCCCGCGCGGTTCTTCTCCACCTCGGTCGCCACCACGTCGTCGATGGTCAGCGCGGAGCCGTAGCGGGTGTCGGTGCTGGAGGCGGTGTGCTTGAAGGTGGCCGACCCCGCCGCCGTGTCTTCGTCCTCGGCCGCCTTCACCGTCACGTCCTGCGCCGTGTTCCAGTTCGCGTCCGTGAAGGTCAGCGTGGTCTGCTGGCCCGTGGTCCCCGTGTCCGTGTCGAAACTGAGATCGCCGTCCGGTGTGGGCGTGCTCTTGGTCGCCACCGTCACCGTCACGTCGTGGGTCGGCTTGGCCGTCAGCTTCACCGCGTAGGTGGCCGAACTGCCCTCGTTGACGTTCAGCGCGGTCGGGGTGATGTCCACCCCCGCCATGTCGTTCTCATCTTCGTTGGCCACCAGGTCGCCGATGGCGAGGGAGGCCCCGTAGCGGTTGTCGGTGCTGGAGGCCGCGTGCTCGAAGGTGGCTGCGCCCTCGGAGGTGTCTTCGTCCTCGGCGGCGTTGACGGTCAGCGTCTGGGCCGTGTTCCAGTTGACGGAGGTGAAGGTCAGGGTGTTCTGGGCGCCGTTGGTGTCGGGATCGGTGTCGGCCAGGGTCAGGTCGGTGTCGCCGCCGGTCTTCCTGGTGATGGTGATGGTCACGTTGTGGGTCGGCTTGGCGGTGAGCTTCAGCGTGTAGGTGGCCGAACTGCCCTCCGTCACCGAGAGCGGCGAGGTCGCCACCGTCACTCCCGCCATGTCGTTCTCCACCTCGTTCGCCACCAGGTCGCCGATAGCCAGCGCGGACCCGTAGCGGGTGTCGGTGCTCGACGCGGCGTGCTCGAAAGTGGCCGTGCCCTCGGAGGTGTCTTCGTCCTCGGCGGCGTTGACGGTCAGCGTCTGGGCGGTGTTCCAGTTGACCGAGGTGAAGGTCAGGGTGTTCTGGGTGCCGTCGGTGTCGGAGTCGGTGTCGGCCAGGGTCAGGTCGGTGTCGCCTCCGGTCTTCCGGGTGATGGTGATCGTCACGTTGTGGGTCGGCTTGGCGGTGAGCTTCAGCGTGTAGGTGGCCGAACTGCCCTCCGTCACCGAGAGCGGCGAGGTCGCCACCGTGACCCCCGCCATGTCGTTCTCATCTTCGTTGGCCACCAGGTCGCCGATCTCCAGCGCGGACCCGTAGCGGGTGTCGGTGCTCGACGCGGCGTGCTCGAAAGTGGCCGTGCCCTCGGAGGTGTCCTCGTCCTCGGCGGCGTTGACGGTCAGCGTCTGGGCTGTGTTCCAGTTGACCGAGGTGAAGGTCAGGGTGTTCTGGGCGCCGTCGGTGTCGGGGTCGGTGTCGGCCAGGGTCAGGTCGGTGTCCCCGCCGGTCTTCCTGGTGATGGTGATGGTCACGTTGTGGGTCGGCTTGGCGGTGAGCTTCAGCGTGTAGGTGGCCGAACTGCCCTCCGTCACCGAGAGCGGAGAGGTCGCCACCGTCACCCCCGCCATGTCGTTCTCATCTTCGTTGGCCACCAGGTCGCCGATGGCGAGACTGCTGCCGTAGCGGGTGTCGGTGCTGGAGGCGGCGTGCTCGAAGGTGGCCGTGCCCTCGGAGGTGTCTTCGTCCTCGGCGGCGTTGACGGTCAGCGTCTGGGCCGTGTTCCAGTTGACGGAGGTGAAGGTCAGGGTGTTCTGGGTGCCGTCGGTGTCGGGGTCGGTGTCGGCCAGGGTCAGGTCGGTGTCCCCTCCGTTCGCCTTCGTGATCGTGATGGTCACGTTGTGGGTCGGCTTGGCGGTGAGCTTCAGCGTGTAGGTGGCGTTGGAGCCTTCGGTAACGCTCAAAGGAGAGGTCTTCACCTCCACCCCCGCACTGTCGTTCTCCACCTCGGTCGCCACCACGTCGTCGATGGTCAGCGCGGAGCCGTAGCGGGTGTCGGTGCTGGAGGCGGTGTGCTTGAAGGTGGCCGATCCCGCCGCCGTGTCGTCGTCCTCGGCCGCCTTCACCGTCACGTCCTGCGCCGTGTTCCAGTTCGCGTCCGTGAAGGTCAGCGTGGTCTGCTGGCCCGTGGTCCCCGTGTCCGTGTCGAAACTGAGATCGCCGTCCGGTGTGGGCGTGCTCTTGGTCGCCACCGTCACCGTCACGTCGTGGGTCGGCTTGGCCGTCAGCTTCACCGCGTAGGTGGCCGAACTGCCCTCGTTGACGTTCAGCGCGGTCGGGGTGATGTCCACTCCCGCCATGTCGTTCTCATCTTCGTTGGCCACCAGGTCGCCGATCTCCAGCGCGGAACCGTAGCGGGTGTCGGTGCTGGAGGCGGCGTGCTCGAAGGTGGCCGTGCCCTCGGCCGTGTCTTCGTCCTCGGCGGCGTTGACGGTCAGCGTCTGGGCGGTGTTCCAGTTGACCGAGGTGAAGGTCAGGGTGTTCTGGGTGCCGTCGGTGTCGGGGTCGGTGTCGGCCAGGGTCAGGTCGGTGTCCCCGCCGGTCTTCCTGGTGATGGTGATGGTCACGTTGTGGGTCGGCTTGGCGGTGAGCTTCAGCGTGTAGGTGGCCGAACTGCCCTCCGTCACCGAGAGCGGAGAGGTCGCCACCGTCACCCCCGCCATGTCGTTCTCATCTTCGTTGGCCACCAGGTCGCCGATCTCCAGCGCGGAACCGTAGCGGGTGTCGGTGCTGGAGGCGGCGTGCTCGAAGGTGGCCGTGCCCTCGGAGGTGTCTTCGTCCTCGGCGGCGTTGACGGTCAGCGTCTGGGCCGTGTTCCAGTTGACGGAGGTGAAGGTCAGGGTGTTCTGGGTGCCGTCGGTGTCGGGGTCGGTGTCGGCCAGGGTCAGGTCGGTGTCCCCTCCGTTCGCCTTCGTGATCGTGATGGTCACGTTGTGGGTCGGCTTGGCGGTGAGCTTCAGCGTGTAGGTGGCGTTGGAGCCTTCGGTAACGCTCAAAGGAGAGGTCTTCACCTCCACCCCCGCACTGTCGTTCTCCACCTCGGTCGCCACCACGTCGTCGATGGTCAGCGCGGAGCCGTAGCGGGTGTCGGTGCTGGAGGCGGTGTGCTTGAAGGTGGCCGACCCCGCCGCCGTGTCTTCGTCCTCGGCCGCCTTCACCGTCACGTCCTGCGCCGTGTTCCAGTTCGCGTCCGTGAAGGTCAGCGTGGTCTGCTGGCCCGTGGTCCCCGTGTCCGTGTCGAAACTGAGATCGCCGTCCGGTGTGGGCGTGCTCTTGGTCGCCACCGTCACCGTCACGTCGTGGGTCGGCTTGGCCGTCAGCTTCACCGCGTAGGTGGCCGAACTGCCCTCGTTGACGTTCAGCGCGGTCGGGGTGATGTCCACTCCCGCCATGTCGTTCTCATCTTCGTTGGCCACCAGGTCGCCGATCTCCAGCGCGGAACCGTAGCGGTTGTCGGTGCTGGAGGCCGCGTGCTCGAAGGTGGCCGTGCCCTCGGAGGTGTCTTCGTCCTCGGCGGCGTTGACGGTCAGCGTCTGGGCGGTGTTCCAGTTGACCGAGGTGAAGGTCAGGGTGTTCTGGGTGCCGTCGGTGTCGGAGTCGGTGTCGGCCAGGGTCAGGTCGGCATCGCCGCCGTTCGCCTTGGTGATGGTGATGGTCACGTTGTGGGTCGGCTTGGCCGTCAGCACCAGCGTGTAGGTGGCGTTGGACCCCTCCGTCACCGAGAGCGGCGAGGTCGCCACCGTGACCCCCGCCATGTCGTTCTCATCTTCGTTGGCCACCAGGTCGCCGATGGCGAGACTGCTGCCGTAGCGGGTGTCGGTGCTGGAGGCGGCGTGCTCGAAGGTGGCCGTGCCCTCGGAGGTGTCTTCGTCCTCGGCGGCGTTGACGGTCAGCGTCTGGGCGGTGTTCCAGTTGACCGAGGTGAAGGTCAGGGTGTTCTGGGTGCCGTCGGTGTCGGGATCGGTGTCGGCCAGGGTCAGGTCGGTGTCGCCTCCGGTCTTCCTGGTGATGGTCACCGTCACGTTGTGGGTCGGCTTGGCGGTGAGCTTCAGCGTGTAGGTGGCGTTGGAGCCCTCGGTAACGCTCAAAGGAGAGGTCTTCACCTCCACCCCGGCACTGTCGTTCTCCACCTCGGTCGCCACCACGTCGTCGATGGTCAGCGCGGAGCCGTAGCGGGTGTCGGTGCTGGAGGCGGTGTGCTTGAAGGTGGCCGACCCCGCCGCCGTGTCTTCGTCCTCGGCCGCGTTGACCGTCAGCGTCTGGGCCGTGTTCCAGTTGACCGAGGTGAAGGTCAGGGTGTTCTGGGTGCCGTCGGTGTCGGAGTCGGTGTCGGCCAGGGTCAGGTCGGCATCGCCGCCGTTCGCCTTGGTGATGGTGATGGTCACGTTGTGGGTCGGCTTGGCCGTCAGCACCAGCGTGTAGGTCGCGTTGGACCCCTCCGTCACCGAGAGCGGCGAGGTCGCCACCGTGACCCCCGCCATGTCGTTCTCATCTTCGTTGGCCACCAGGTCGCCGATAGCCAGCGAGGAGCCGTAGCGGGTGTCGGTGCTCGACGCCGCGTGCTCGAAGGTGGCTGCGCCCTCGGAGGTGTCCTCGTCCTCGGCGGCGTTGACGGTCAGCGTCTGGGCGGTGTTCCAGTTGACGGAGGTGAAGGTCAGGCTGTTCTGGGCGCCGTCGGTGTCGGGATCGGTGTCGGCCAGGGTCAGGTCGGCGTCCCCCCCGTTCGCCTTGGTGATCGTGATGGTCACGTTGTGAGTCGGCTTGGCCGTCAGCACCAGCGTGTAGGTCGCGTTGGACCCCTCCGTCACCGAGAGCGGCGAGGTCGCCACCGTGACCCCCGCCATGTCGTTCTCATCTTCGTTGGCCACCAGGTCGCCGATGGCGAGACTGCTGCCGTAGCGGGTGTCGGTGCTGGAGGCGGCGTGCTCGAAAGTGGCTGCGCCCTCGGAGGTGTCTTCGTCCTCGGCCGCGTTGACCGTCAGCGTCTGGGCGGTGTTCCAGTTGACCGAGGTGAAGGTCAGGGTGTTCTGGGTGCCGTCGGTGTCGGGATCGGTGTCGGCCAGGGTCAGGTCGGTGTCCCCGCCGGTCTTCCTGGTGATGGTGATGGTCACGTTGTGGGTCGGCTTGGCGGTGAGCTTCAGCGTGTAGGTGGCCGAACTGCCTTCCGTCACCGAGAGCGGCGAGGTCGCCACCGTCACTCCCGCCATGTCGTTTTCCACCTCGTTGGCCACCAGGTCGCTGATGGTCAGCGCGGAACCGTAGCGGGTGTCGGTGCTGGAGGCCGCGTGCTCGAAGGTGGCCGTGCCCTCGGAGGTGTCGTCGTCCTCGGCGGCGTTGACGGTCAGCGTCTGGGCCGTGTTCCAGTTGACCGAGGTGAAGGTCAGGGTGTTCTGGGTGCCGTCGGTGTCGGAGTCGGTGTCGGCCAGGGTCAGATCGGCGTCGCCGCCGTTCGCCTTCGTGATCGTGATCGTCACGTTGTGGGTCGGCTTGGCGGTGAGCTTCAGCGTGTAGGTGGCCGAACTGCCCTCCGTCACCGAGAGCGGCGAGGTCGCAACCGTGACCCCCGCCATGTCGTTCTCATCTTCGTTGGCCACCAGGTCGCCGATGGTCAGCGCGGAACCGTAGCGGGTGTCGGTGCTGGAGGCGGCGTGCTCGAAAGTGGCTGCGCCCTCGGAGGTGTCCTCGTCCTCGGCGGCGTTGACGGTCAGCGTCTGGGCGGTGTTCCAGTTGACCGAGGTGAAGGTCAGGGTGTTCTGGGTGCCGTCGGTGTCGGAGTCGGTGTCGGCCAGGGTCAGGTCCGTGTCGCCTCCGGTCTTCCGGGTGATGGTCACCGTCACGTTGTGGGTCGGCTTGGCGGTGAGCTTCAGCGTGTAGGTGGCCGAACTGCCTTCCGTCACCGAGAGCGGCGAGGTCGCCACCGTGACCCCCGCCATGTCGTTCTCATCTTCGTTGGCCACCAGGTCGCCGATCTCCAGCGAGGAGCCGTAGCGGGTGTCGGTGCTGGAGGCCGCGTGCTCGAAAGTGGCTGCGCCCTCGGAGGTGTCTTCGTCCTCGGCCGCGTTGACGGTCAGCGTCTGGGCTGTGTTCCAGTTGACGGAGGTGAAGGTCAGGGTGTTCTGGGTGCCGTCGGTGTCGGAGTCGGTGTCGGCCAGGGTCAGGTCGGTGTCCCCGCCGGTCTTCCTGGTGATCGTGATGGTCACGTTGTGAGTCGGCTTGGCCGTCAGCACCAGCGTGTAGGTGGCCGAACTGCCCTCGTTGACGTTCAGCGCGGTCGGGGTGATGTCCACTCCCGCCATGTCGTTCTCATCTTCGTTGGCCACCAGGTCGCCGATCTCCAGCGAGGAGCCGTAGCGGTTGTCGGTGCTGGAGGCCGCGTGCTCGAAGGTGGCCGTGCCCTCGGAGGTGTCTTCGTCCTCGGCGGCGTTGACGGTCAGTGTCTGGGCGGTGTTCCAGTTGACCGAGGTGAAGGTCAGGGTGTTCTGGGTGCCGTCGGTGTCGGGATCGGTGTCGGCCAGGGTCAGGTCGGTGTCGCCCCCGGTCTTCCTGGTGATGGTGATGGTCACGTTGTGGGTCGGCTTGGCGGTGAGCTTCAGCGTGTAGGTGGCCGAACTGCCCTCCGTCACCGAGAGCGGAGAGGTCGCAACCGTGACCCCCGCACTGTCGTTCTCCACCTCGTTGGCCACCAGGTCGCCGATCTCCAGCGAGGAGCCGTAGCGGTTGTCGGTGCTGGAGGCGGCGTGCTCGAAAGTGGCTGCGCCCTCGGAGGTGTCTTCGTCCTCGGCGGCGTTGACGGTCAGCGTCTGGGCCGTGTTCCAGTTCGCGTCCGTGAAGGTCAGGGTGTTCTGGGTGCCGTCGGTGTCGGAGTCGGTGTCGGCCAGGGTCAGGTCCGCGTCGCCTCCGGTCTTCCTGGTGATGGTGATGGTCACGTTGTGGGTCGGCTTGGCGGTGAGCTTCAGCGTGTAGGTGGCCGAACTGCCTTCCGTCACCGAGAGCGGAGAGGTCGCAACCGTGACCCCCGCCATGTCGTTCTCATCTTCGTTGGCCACCAAGTCGCCGATAGCCAGCGAGGAGCCGTAGCGGGTGTCGGTGCTCGACGCCGCGTGCTCGAAGGTGGCTGCGCCGGCGGCCGTGTCTTCGTCCTCGGCCGCGTTGACCGTCAGCGTCTGGGCGGTGTTCCAGTTGACCGAGGTGAAGGTCAGGGTGTTCTGGGTGCCGTCGGTGTCGGAGTCGGTGTCGGCCAGGGTCAGGTCCGCATCGCCCCCGTTCGCCTTGGTGATGGTGATGGTCACGTTGTGGGTCGGCTTGGCCGTCAGCACCAGCGTGTAGGTCGCGTTGGACCCCTCCGTCACCGAGAGCGGAGAGGTCGCCACCGTCACTCCGGCACTGTCGTTTTCCACTTCGTTGGCCACCAGGTCGCCGATAGCCAGCGCGGAACCGTAGCGGGTGTCGGTGCTGGAGGCCGCGTGCTCGAAGGTGGCCGTGCCGGTGGCCGTGTCTTCGTCCTCGGCCGCGTTGACGGTCAGCGTCTGGGCCGTGTTCCAGTTGACGGAGGTGAAGGTCAGGGTGTTCTGGGTGCCGTCGGTGTCGGAGTCGGTGTCGGCCAGGGTCAGGTCGGTGTCGCCTCCGGTCTTCCGGGTTATGGTCACCGTCACGTTGTGGGTCGGCTTGGCGGTGAGCTTCAGCGTGTAGGTGGCCGAACTGCCCTCCGTCACCGAGAGCGGCGAGGTCGCCACCTCCACCCCCGCCATGTCGTTTTCCACCTCGTTGGCCACCAGGTCGTCGATCTCCAGCGAGGAGCCGTAGCGGTTGTCGGTGCTCGACGCCGCATGCTCGAAGGTGGCCGTGCCGGTGGCCGTGTCCTCGTCCTCGGCCGCGTTGACGGTCAGCGTCTGGGCGGTGTTCCAGTTGACCGAGGTGAAGGTCAGGGTGTTCTGGGTGCCGTCGGTGTCGGAGTCGGTGTCGGCCAGGGTCAGGTCCGCATCGCCCCCGTTCGCCTTGGTGATGGTGATGGTCACGTTGTGGGTCGGCTTGGCCGTCAGCACCAGCGTGTAGGTGGCGTTGGACCCCTCCGTAACCGAGAGCGGCGAGGTTGCAACCGTCACTCCCGCCATGTCGTTTTCCACCTCGTTCGCCACCAGGTCGCCGATCTCCAGCGAGGAGCCGTAGCGGTTGTCGGTGCTGGAGGCGGCGTGCTCGAAAGTGGCCGTGCCCTCGGAGGTGTCCTCGTCCTCGGCCGCGTTGACGGTCAGCGTCTGGGCCGTGTTCCAGTTGACCGAGGTGAAGGTCAGGGTGTTCTGGGTGCCGTCGGTGTCGGAGTCGGTGTCGGCCAGGGTCAGGTCGGCGTCGCCGCCGTTCGCCTTGGTGATGGTGATCGTCACGTTGTGGGTCGGCTTGGCGGTGAGCTTCAGCGTGTAGGTGGCGTTGGAGCCTTCGGTCACGCTCAAAGGCGAGGTCTTCACCTCCACCCCGGCACTGTCGTTCTCCACCTCGGTCGCCACCACGTCGTCGATGGTCAGCGCGGAGCCGTAGCGGGTGTCGGTGCTGGAGGCGGTGTGCTTGAAGGTGGCCGACCCCGCCGCCGTGTCTTCGTCCTCGGCCGCCTTCACCGTCACGTCCTGCGCCGTGTTCCAGTTCGCGTCCGTGAAGGTCAGCGTGGTCTGCTGGCCCGTGGTCCCCGTGTCCGTGTCGAAACTGAGATCGCCGTCCGGTGTGGGCGTGCTCTTGGTCGCCACCGTCACCGTCACGTCGTGGGTCGGCTTGGCCGTCAGCTTCACCGCGTAGGTGGCCGAACTGCCCTCGTTGACGTTCAGCGCGGTCGGGGTGATGTCCACCCCGGCCATGTCGTTCTCATCTTCGTTGGCCACCAGGTCGCCGATGGCGAGGGAGGCCCCGTAGCGGTTGTCGGTGCTGGAGGCCGCGTGCTCGAAGGTGGCCGATCCCTCGGAGGTGTCGTCGTCCTCGGCGGCGTTGACGGTCAGCGTCTGGGCCGTGTTCCAGTTGACCGAGGTGAAGGTCAGGGTGTTCTGGGCGCCGTTGGTGTCGGGATCGGTGTCGGCCAGGGTCAGGTCGGCGTCGCCGCCGTTCGCCTTGGTGATGGTGATCGTCACGTTGTGGGTCGGCTTGGCGGTGAGCTTCAGCGTGTAGGTGGCCGAACTGCCTTCCGTCACCGAGAGCGGAGAGGTCGCCACCGTGACCCCTGCCATGTCGTTCTCATCTTCGTTGGCCACCAGGTCGCCGATAGCCAGCGAGGAGCCGTAGCGGGTGTCGGTGCTGGAGGCCGCGTGCTCGAAGGTGGCCGTGCCCTCGGAGGTGTCTTCGTCCTCGGCCGCGTTGACGGTCAGCGTCTGGGCGGTGTTCCAGTTCGCGTCCGTGAAGGTCAGGGTGTTCTGGGTGCCGTCGGTGTCGGAGTCGGTGTCGGCCAGGGTCAGGTCGGCGTCGCCCCCGTTCGCCTTGGTGATGGTGATGGTCACGTTGGCGGTGGGCTTGGCCGTCAGCACCAGCGTGTAGGTGGCGTTGGAGCCCTCCGTCACCGAGAGCGGCGAGGTCGCCACCGTCACTCCCGCCATGTCGTTCTCATCTTCGTTGGCCACCAGGTCGCCGATGGTCAGCGCGGAACCGTAGCGGGTGTCGGTGCTGGAGGCGGCGTGCTCGAAAGTGGCTGCGCCCTCGGAGGTGTCCTCGTCCTCGGCGGCGTTGACGGTCAGCGTCTGGGCGGTGTTCCAGTTGACCGAGGTGAAGGTCAGGGTGTTCTGGGTGCCGTCGGTGTCGGAGTCGGTGTCGGCCAGGGTCAGGTCCGTGTCGCCTCCGGTCTTCCGGGTGATGGTCACCGTCACGTTGTGGGTCGGCTTGGCGGTGAGCTTCAGCGTGTAGGTGGCCGAACTGCCTTCCGTCACCGAGAGCGGCGAGGTCGCCACCGTGACCCCCGCCATGTCGTTCTCATCTTCGTTGGCCACCAGGTCGCCGATCTCCAGCGAGGAGCCGTAGCGGGTGTCGGTGCTGGAGGCCGCGTGCTCGAAAGTGGCTGCGCCCTCGGAGGTGTCTTCGTCCTCGGCCGCGTTGACGGTCAGCGTCTGGGCTGTGTTCCAGTTGACGGAGGTGAAGGTCAGGGTGTTCTGGGTGCCGTCGGTGTCGGAGTCGGTGTCGGCCAGGGTCAGGTCGGTGTCCCCGCCGGTCTTCCTGGTGATCGTGATGGTCACGTTGTGAGTCGGCTTGGCCGTCAGCACCAGCGTGTAGGTGGCCGAACTGCCCTCGTTGACGTTCAGCGCGGTCGGGGTGATGTCCACTCCCGCCATGTCGTTCTCATCTTCGTTGGCCACCAGGTCGCCGATCTCCAGCGCGGAACCGTAGCGGTTGTCGGTGCTGGAGGCCGCGTGCTCGAAGGTGGCCGTGCCCTCGGAGGTGTCTTCGTCCTCGGCGGCGTTGACGGTCAGCGTCTGGGCGGTGTTCCAGTTGACCGAGGTGAAGGTCAGGGTGTTCTGGGTGCCGTCGGTGTCGGAGTCGGTGTCGGCCAGGGTCAGGTCGGCGTCCCCGCCGTTCGCCTTGGTGATGGTGATCGTCACGTTGTGGGTCGGCTTGGCGGTGAGCTTCAGCGTGTAGGTGGCCGAGGAGCCCTCGGTAACGCTCAAAGGAGAGGTCTTCACCTCCACCCCCGCCATGTCGTTCTCATCTTCGTTGGCCACCAGGTCGCCGATGGCGAGACTGCTGCCGTAGCGGGTGTCGGTGCTCGACGCCGCGTGCTCGAAGGTGGCCGTGCCGGCGGCCGTGTCTTCGTCCTCGGCCGCGTTGACCGTCAGCGTCTGGGCCGTGTTCCAGTTGACGGAGGTGAAGGTCAGGGTGTTCTGGGTGCCGTCGGTGTCGGAGTCGGTGTCGGCCAGGGTCAGGTCCGTGTCCCCGCCGGTCTTCCTGGTGATGGTCACCGTCACGTTGTGGGTCGGCTTGGCGGTGAGCTTCAGCGTGTAGGTGGCCGAACTGCCTTCCGTCACCGAGAGCGGCGAGGTCGCAACCGTGACCCCCGCCATGTCGTTCTCATCTTCGTTGGCCACCAGGTCGCCGATGGCGAGCGAGGAACCGTAGCGGTTGTCGGTGCTGGAGGCGGCGTGCTCGAAAGTGGCCGTGCCCTCGGAGGTGTCCTCGTCCTCGGCCCCGTTGACCGTCAGCGTCTGGGCGGTGTTCCAGTTGACGGAGGTGAAGGTCAGGGTGTTCTGGGTGCCGTCGGTGTCGGAGTCGGTGTCGGCCAGGGTCAGGTCCGCATCGCCGCCGTTCGCCTTGGTGATCGTGATGGTCACGTTGTGAGTCGGCTTGGCCGTCAGCACCAGCGTGTAGGTGGCGTTGGAGCCTTCCGTCACCGAGAGCGGCGAGGTCGCCACCGTCACTCCCGCCATGTCGTTCTCATCTTCGTTGGCCACCAGGTCGCCGATAGCGAGGGAGGAGCCGTAGCGGGTGTCGGTGCTGGAGGCGGCGTGCTCGAAAGTGGCTGCGCCCTCGGAGGTGTCCTCGTCCTCGGCGGCGTTGACGGTCAGCGTCTGGGCGGTGTTCCAGTTGACGGAGGTGAAGGTCAGGGTGTTCTGGGTGCCGTCGGTGTCGGAGTCGGTGTCGGCCAGGGTCAGGTCCGCATCGCCCCCGTTCGCCTTCGTGATCGTGATGGTCACGTTGTGGGTCGGCTTGGCTGTCAGCACCAGCGTGTAGGTGGCGTTGGACCCCTCCGTCACCGAGAGCGGCGAGGTCGCCACCGTGACCCCCGCCATGTCGTTCTCATCTTCGTTGGCCACCAGGTCGCCGATAGCGAGACTGCTGCCGTAGCGGGTGTCGGTGCTGGAGGCGGCGTGCTCGAAGGTGGCCGTGCCGGTGGCCGTGTCTTCGTCCTCGGCGGCGTTGACGGTCAGCGTCTGGGCGGTGTTCCAGTTGACCGAGGTGAAGGTCAGGGTGTTCTGGGTGCCGTCGGTGTCGGGGTCGGTGTCGGCCAGGGTCAGGTCCGCATCGCCCCCGTTCGCCTTGGTGATCGTGATGGTCACGTTGTGGGTCGGCTTGGCCGTCAGCACCAGCGTGTAGGTGGCATTGGACCCCTCCGTCACCGAGAGCGGCGAGGTTGCAACCGTCACTCCCGCCATGTCGTTTTCCACCTCGTTGGCCACCAAGTCGTCGATGGCGAGACTGCTGTCGTAGCGGTTGTCGGTGCTGGAGGCCGCGTGCTCGAAGGTGGCTGCGCCCTCGGCCGTGTCTTCGTCCTCGGCGGCGTTGACGGTCAGCGTCTGGGTGGTGTTCCAGTTGACCGAGGTGAAGGTCAGGGTGTTCTGGGTGCCGTCGGTGTCGGAGTCGGTGTCGGCCAGGGTCAGGTCGGCGTCCCCTCCGTTCGCCTTGGTGATGGTGATGGTCACGTTGGCGGTGGGCTTGGCCGTCAGCACCAGCGTGTAGGTGGCGTTGGACCCCTCCGTCACCGAGAGCGGCGAGGTCGCCACCGTCACTCCCGCCATGTCATTTTCCACCTCGTTGGCCACCAGGTCGTCGATCTCCAGCGAAGACCCGAAGCGGTTGTCGGTGCTGGAGGCCGCGTGCTCGAAGGTGGCCGTGCCGGTGGCCGTGTCTTCGTCCTCGGCCGCGTTGACGGTCAGCGTCTGGGCGGTGTTCCAGTTCGCGTCCGTGAAGGTCAGGGTGTTCTGGGCGCCGTCGGTGTCGGGGTCGGTGTCGGCCAGGGTCAGGTCGGCGTCCCCTCCGTTGGCCTTGGTGATGGTGATGGTCACGTTGGCGGTGGGCTTGGCCGTCAGCACCAGCGTGTAGGTGGCGTTGGACCCCTCCGTCACCGAGAGCGGCGAGGTCGCCACCGTCACTCCCGCCATGTCGTTTTCCACCTCGTTGGCCACCAGGTTGCCGATGGTCAGCGAGGAGCCGAAGCGGTTGTCGGTGCTGGAGGCCGCGTGCTCGAAAGTGGCCGTGCCGGCGGCCGTGTCTTCGTCCTCGGCGGCGTTGACCGTCAGCGTCTGGGCGGTGTTCCAGTTGACCGAGGTGAAGGTCAGGGTGTTCTGGGTGCCGTCGGTGTCGGAGTCGGTGTCGGCCAGGGTCAGGTCGGCGTCGCCTCCGGTCTTCCTGGTGATCGTGATCGTCACGTTGTGGGTCGGCTTGGCGGTGAGCTTCAGCGTGTAGGTGGCCGAGGAGCCCTCGGTAACGCTCAGCGGCGAGGTCGCCACCTCGACTCCGGGCGTCACTACCGCAATGTCGAAGGTGAGGGTGGCGGTGTCGCCGTCGATGTCGGTCACCCTCCAGGTGTAGGTGGCCGCGGCCTGGACCGTGGTCGGCGTGCCGGTGATCCGGCGGGTGGCCGCAGCCAGGGTCAAACCGTCCGGCGGGTCCGGGCTGAGGTCGTAGCTCAGCGGCGCGTTGCCCCCGGTGGCCTCCGGCAGGGCCAGCGCCGTGATCGCCTCGCCCACCGTCCAGCTCCGGTTGGCGATCGTCTGGCTGCCGAAGCTGGGCGTGGTGTCCTCCACGATCGCGATCTTGAAGGTGAGCGTGGCGGTGTCGGGGTCCACTTCGTCGCCGTCGGTCACCGTGTAGGTGTAGGTGGCGGCGGCGGTCACCGTGGTCGGCGTGCCGGTGATTTCGCGGGTGACCGAGTTGAACCTCAGGCCGGTCGGCAGGGGCGGGGCAAGGGAGTAGGTGAGCGCGCCGTCGCCGCCGAGGCCCGCCGGCAGCGTCAGCGTGGCGATCGCCGAGTCCTCCACCCAGCTCTGGTCCGAGACCGTCTCCTCGAACCGCAGCGTGACGTCGGGGGCAATGGTGATGTCGAACCTCAGCGAGGCGGTGTTGCCGTCCACGTCCCGCGCCGTGTAGGTGTGGGTGGCCGCCGCCTGCGGGTCCGTGGGCGTGCCGGTGATCTGGCGCATGGCGCCGTCGAACCGCAGCCCCGCCGGGAGCGGGCTCACGCTGTAGGCGAGCGCGCCGTTGCCGCCCACCGCGGCCGGCAGGGAGAGGGTCGGGATCGCCTGGTTCTCGGTCCAGCTCTGATTGGCGACCGTGCCTTCGCCGAAGCTCGGGCCTGGGGTCGCGGTCGCCGTCTCCGAGACATCGCCGAAACCAAACGTGTTCGCCGCCTGCACCTCGAAGGCATAGGTGGTGCCGTTGGTGAGTCCGGTGACGAGGTGGCCGGTCGTCGAAGCGCCACTGCGCGGCACCGGCCGCCAGACGCCGCCGGCGGCCGAGGCGCCGCCGGATCTCGCCACCTGGTACCGGTACTGCCAACTCCGCGCCGAGCGCTGCGCGGGCCAGGCCAGCCGAACCTGCCCGGCGCCGGGCGTGGCCGCGAGCGAAGACCTGGGCGGACTCGCGTAAGCGGTTCTCTCTATCTGGTGTTGCCCTGTCACGTCCGAGGCGTGGCCGTGGCCGGCGTTGTTCACGCCCCGCACCTGGAAGACGAAACAGGTTAACTGGGGAACGGGATGGAGCGCGCTCACCGTGAACACCCTTTCCCGCCATGACCGGCCGGGTCTCGGAACGTTCGCCCAGGCGCTCCAGGTGCCCCCGGAGGGCGGCGTTGAAGCACACCCTACCTCGACCGACCTGAACCGGTATTGATAGCTCGTCACGTCCGGGTGTGTATTCAGAATCATTTTGACGTGGTTTAGTGATGCGGCTCCGTACGGGCTGATATTGAAACCGATTTTAGGAGGCCTCGCCGTCCGCGCCATGGGCATCGCCGTCGCCGTGGCGGCCGGGCCGGTGCCGACGGCGTTTACCGCCCGCAGCTCGAAGGTGTATTCTACGCCGTTCGTCAGTCCCGTCACGGCATGCGCAAAGGTCACAGTGAAGCGGTCCGGGACGTCGGTCCACGCCCTCCACGAGCCGTTGCCAGCGCGGTAGCGGTACTCCCAATACTCGCGCTTTCCGTGGTCGTCCCACGTGAGTACAACCAGCCTGTCGCCCGGCTGCGCCGTCAGGCTGCTGGTCACCGGCGGCGCCTGAGAGATCGGCGCGCCGCCCCTGCGGGTGGCTGGCCCCGGGCCGGATCGGTTCACTGCCCGCAACTCGACGTCATATCGGACACCGTTGGTCAGACCGGTTATCTTAACGTCGGTCGTCGAGCCTCCACCGGACACGGTCGCCCACTCGCTCCACGGCCCCGGACCCTGCTCCGTCCTGGACCGGTATTGCCAGCCCGTCACCCTCGGCAGCCTGTCCCAATAGACGTGGAGCAGCCGGTTGTCCAGTCTGATCCGGGTAATCCGGGGCGCCGACGGTGGCGGTTGCGGGATGTCCGTCACCTCGGCCGAGGCGGGGCCGGGGCCGCTCGCGTTGCGCGCCCGCGCCTGGAAGGTGTAGCTCGAATAGTTGTTCAGGCCCCGCGGGGTGTAGCCGGTGGTGGCGGCGCTGCTGAAGGGCACCGGCCGCCAGACGTCGGAGGCGCCGGCCCCGCGCGTCTGGCGGTATTCCCAGGAATCGGACACCGCCTGCGCCGGCCAGGACAGCACGACCCTCCGATCGCCCGGCCTCGCCGTCAGGGCCGGCTTGGCTGGGGCCGCCTTCGGGGTGGCCGTGGCCGGGTCCGACTTCGGGCCCGGCCCGGCCGCGTTGCGCCCCCGGACCTCGAAGGTATGAACCGCGCCGTTGGTCAGGTTCGGGACCGCGTAGCGGGTGGTGGCGGCGCCGTCGCCCGGACCGGCGATCCAGTCGCCGAAGGTGCGGGTCCCCGCCCGGAAGCGGTATTCCCAGGAACTCGCCGCCGCCAGCGCGTCCCAGCTCAGGGTCACCTGCCGGTCGCCGGCCATGGCGGTGAGGCCCGCGGGCTTGCCGGGTCTGGCGAACGGGGTCGCCGCCCGCCCCTGCGAAAACGGACTCGTCACGGTGTTGCCCTGGGTTTTCCGCGCCTGGATGCGGAAGGTGTAGGAGGTGCCGTTGGTCAGGCCCGTCACCTTGTGGCTGGTCGCCCCACCGTCACTGATGGTGTTGGATGCGCCGAAACTGCCCCCCTCCACCGCTTGCTGCCATTTCCATTCGTCCACGCCGGACAGGGCGTCCCAGCTCAACGTCACTTCGCCGTCGCCGGCCCGGACTCGGAAGCCGGCCGGTGGTACGCCGAAGCCGGTCGTCTCCGTGGCGGAGTCCGACGCCGGACCGGCGCCGGTGGAGTTCACGGCCCGCACCTGGAAGGAGTACGCCGTCAACGGGGCCAGGGCGGACACAGAAAAAGAGAACTTGCTGCCGGAGGGGGTTGCGGGAGCGCACGCCGTCCAGGCGCCCCACGGGGCGCTTCCCGTCCGCTGCCGGCACTCCCAGCTCAGGGTTCGCCACCCGCTGGGCGCATCCCATTGCAGGGAGACCCCCGAAGGAGCGACGTAGCTGGCGGCCAGGCCGGTGGGCTTGGCCGGCAGCGCCCGCGGGGTCGCCGACAGCACCTCCGAAAACGGACCGTTGTAGCCCTGGCCCTGATGTACCCGGCGCGCCCGGATCCGGAAGGTGTAGGTGGTGTCGTTGGTCAGGCCCGTCACCTCGTAGCCGGTCGCCTGGCCGTCGGAAAGGCTCCGACTGCCGCCAAAAATGGTTCCCACCGCCGACCACTCGATCCACCAGGCGCTCGCGCCGGCCATCGAGTCCCAGCGCAACGTCACCTCGCCGTCGCCGCCGGTGACCCGGAAGCCCGTGGGCTTCTGCGGACGAAACTCCGTCGGGGTCGCGGTCGCCGAATCGGACGCCGGCCCCTCGCCCACGACGTTCTTCGCCCGCACCTCGAAGGTGTAGGCCGCGCCGTTGGTCAGGCCGGTCACCACGTGGCCGGTGGTCGCCGCGCCACTCATGGGCACGGCCGTCCAGGCGCCCCAGGCGGCGCTTCCCACCCGCTGCCGGTACTCCCAGGAGTCCGCGGTCGCCAGCGCGGTCCAGCCCAGCGCCACCGACTGGTGGCTTCCCTGCGCGGTCACCCCGGCGGGCTTGGGCGGCCGTCCCGGGGTCTCGGTGACCGGATCGGACGCCGGCCCGTCGGCGTGGGCGTTGCGCGCCCGCACCTCGAAGCTGTATTCCGTGCCGTTGGTCAGGCCGGTCACCGCGTGGCTGGCCGTGGCCGGGCCGCTGGGCGTGATGGCCTGCCAGGCGCCGAAGTCGCCGGTGGTCTTCTGCCGGTACTGCCAGGAGGAGGCGCCCGCCTGGGCCGTCCAGGACAGCGTGACCCGGGCGTCGCCGGGGGTGGCGGTCAGGCCGGCGGGCTTGACCGGCGATTCCCACGGGGTCTGCTTCACCGGGTCCGACGCGAACCCGAAGCCGGCGGCGTTCACCGCCCGCACCTGGAACGTATATTCCGTGCCGGCCAACAGATCCCGCACGGTGTGTCCGGTGGTGGCGGCGCCGCTGCGGGGCACGCTCATCCAGCCCGTCCAGCGGGCGCTCCCGGCCTTCTGCCGGTACTGCCAGCCCATGGTCCCGGCTATCGCGTCCCAACTCAGCACCACCCGCCGGTCGCCGGTCGCCGCCCCCACTCCGGTGGGCTTGGGCGGCCGCGACGCCTTCGGGGTCTGCTTCACCGGGTCCGACTTCGGGCCATCTCCGCCGGCGTTGCGCGCCCGCACCTCGAAGGTGTATTCCGTGTCGTTGGTCAGGCCGGTCACCGCGTGGCCGGCCGTGGCCGGGCCGCTGGGCGTGATGGTCTGCCAGTCGCCGAAGTCGCCGGTGGTCTTCTGCCGGTACTGCCAACTCACCGCGGCCGCCTGGGCCGTCCAGGACAGCGTGACCCGGGCGTCGCCCCGCGTCGCCGTCAGGCCGGCGGGCTTGGCCGGCTTGGCGACCGGGGTCGCCGAGGCCCGGTTCGTGGTTGTGGTTCTCAGATTGGAGCCGGCGCCGAATTGCGCCACCACCTCGAAGGTATAGGAGACGCCGTTGGTCAGGCCCGTCACCGTGTGACCGGTCGTCCCGCGTCCTCCGATCCGCTGTTTCGAGGAGAACACGCCGGTTCCTTCTGCCTGCCGGTAGAACCACGCACTCGCGCTGGGCAGGGCGTACCAGGTCAGCGCCACCTGTCCGTCGCCTGCGACCGCCTGCAACGTGGTTCGGGGGAACAGCGTATCCGGGGTCACCGTCGCCGAATCCGAGGCGGGCCCGGCGCCGGCGGCATTCACCCCCCGCACCTGAAAGTCGTAGGCCCTCGCCGACACCAGGTCCTCCACTTCGAACAAGTTGGTCGTGCCGGTATCCCGGGACTCCGCCACGGTCCAGGCGCCCCAAGTTCCGCCGCTCCGACGTTGCCGGTACTCCCACCCGGTCGCGTCCTGCTGCGAGTTCCATAGCAGGAGGACCGCTTGGACGGCCGCGACCCCGCGCAGGTTGGCGGGCTTCCCGGGCAGCGCCACCGGGGTCGCCGTCACGTTGCCCGACTCGGGGCTGGCGCCGTGCCCATTGGATGCCCGCACCCGGAAGGTGTATTCCACGCCGTTGGTCAGGCTTCCCACGGTGACGCTGTTCGTGGAGGCGCTGCTCCCCGGGATGGCGATCAGGGCGGTGAAGTTGCCGCTCCCGGCCCGGTACCGGTACTGCCAGCTTTCCGCCACCGCCTGGGCGTCCCAGGACAGCGTGACCTGCCGGTCGCTTACCGTGGCCGTCACCCGGGGTTGTTCGGGGGGTCCCAACGCCGGGGTCGCCGTCACCGGGTCCGACGCCGGGCCGTCGCCCACGACGTTCGTCGCCCGCACCTCGAAGGTGTATTCGGCGCCGTTGGCCAGGCCGCGCAGGGTGTGGCCGGTGGTCGCGGGGCCGCTCATGGGCACGGCCGTCCAGGTGCTCCAGGTGGCGCTTCCCGCCCGCTGCCGGTAATCCCAGGAGTCCGCGGTCGCCAGCGCGGTCCAGCTCAGCGTCACCCGTCGATTGCCCCCCAGCGCGGTCACCCCGGCGGGCTTGGGCGGCCGCCCCGGGACGGCCGTCACCGGGTCCGACGCCGGCCCGTCGGCGTAAGCGTTCCTGGCGCGCACCTCGAAGGTGTATTCGGCGCCGTTGGCCAGGCCCGTCACCGCGTGGCTGGCCGTGGCCGGGCCGCTGGGCGTGATGGCCTGCCAGGCGCCGAAGTCGCCGGTGGTCTTCTGCCGGTACTGCCAGGAGGAGGCGGCCGCCTGGGCCGTCCAGGACAGCGTGACCCGCCCGTCGCCGCGCGCCGCCGTCAGGCCGGCGGGCTTGACCGGCAGGGCGCGCGGGGTCTCCGTCACCGGGTCCGAGGCCGGCCCGCGGCCGCTCCGGTTCCTGGCGCGCACCTCGAAGGTATATTGGGTGTCGTTGGTCAGGTTGCGGACGAGGTGGCCGGCGGTGGCGGCGCCGCTGCGCGGCACGGTCTTCCAGCTTCCGAAGTCGCGGCCGGTCTTCTGCCGGTATTCCCAGGAGGTGGCGAGCGCCTGGGCCGTCCAGGACAGCGTGACCCGGGCGTCGCCGCGCGTCGCCGTCAGGCCGGCGGGCTTGGCGGGCGGCCCCCGCGGGGTCGCCTTCACCGGGTCGGACGCCGGCCCGTTGCCGTGCACGTTCATCGCCCGCACCTGGAAGCTGTGTTCCGTCTCGTTGGCCAGGCCGGTCACCAGGTGCCCGGCCGTCGCGTAGCCGCTGCCGGGGACGTAGCGCCAGTCGCCGTAGTCGCCGGTGGTCTTGCGCCGGTACTCCCAGCCGCTGGCGGTCGCCAGCGCCGTCCAGCTCAGCCGGACCTGCGCGTTGCCCGCCTGCGCCGTCAATCCGGCCGGCTTCGCCGGCGCCGCCGCCACCGGAACGGCCGACGCCCGGTTCGACGGCGGGCCCTTGCCGGCCGGGTTCACCAATCTCACCCAGAAGTGGTGGAGACTGCCGTTTGCGTCTGCGGCCGCCCCGAACACATATGGCGAGGTAACATTCCCGTATGAGGTTGGCCAAGGGTCATCTGGTGGCGACGGGTCCGCCGATCGGCTGAACACCAATTGCCAGTTGTCACCCGCCTGCGCGAACGATCCATCCCAGGTCAGGGTCACCTTCCGGTCGCCCGGCGTGGCAACCAGGGTGGTCACCTTCGGCGGCACGTCGCGCAACCGGGCGGACACGGGGTCCGACGGCTCGCCGACCTGGCTGGATTTCACCGCCCGTACCTGGAAGGTGTACTCCGTGCCGGGCCTCGTGACCCCTGCCCTGTATGTGGAGTTGTCCAAGGCCAGATGAAAATAGCCGTCGTAGTCGCCGCCGGCCGTGAACTTGACCCGGTACTGATACGACGTCGCCCCCGCAACCGGGTTGAATCGCAACTCGAACGTCGTGCGGTCCCATTGATGCAGCGTGAGGTCGGTGACCTTCCCCGGCGCCTGCGCTTCGGCAACGGCGGGCAGCAGCAGGGCGCTGCATGCGAGCAGGGCGATAGTGAGGTGGACGGGTTTCATATTCGGGAAAGGTGCTCCGTTACAAGCCTTCTGCTATAGACAGCACATTCCCGTGCAGGCTCGGCCAAGACTCCAACGGCAAGAGAGACGAAGGACAGAGGATCTTCCTTATTGCTCTGCGCCGCGGACGGCTACTCGATCGCCGTCGAAGTCCTCCCTGGAAACACCGGTGACGCCGGCACTGCCGCCTCGCAGATCGGCAAGATCCGGGATCGATTCCGGGTCTGCCGCATCACCCCGGGGGGGAGTGACCGAGGCATGACCCCCGCCGCGGGCATGCGCCTTGCCCGTCGCTACGGGGGCGAAAAACACTTCGACATCACCGCTACCCAACAGGGGCTGCAACGGTCCCGCAAGCCCAAGCCCAAGCCCAAGCCCAAGCCCAAGCCCAAGCCCAAGCCCAAGCCCAAGCCCAAGCCCAAGCAAATTATATCAAATTAAAGTGTATTTTTTGTGAATACAGGCCTAATTATTGTGTATTTATTATGTATAGTTTGGGTCGGCGCCGGCACCTTGTGGAGGTCGGACGGGATAAAAACGAAGACAGGCGGAATTGCTCGAACGACAAGCGGCAACACCATGCTTCTGCAACGTTGCTACCTCGACAGGACTTTGCTTCCTTCGCAAGCATTCCCTCGATATCGGATGTCACCCCCCGATCAAGAACTCGTCGATCCGTTCATTGGTGTATATTCGTGTCCATTGGTGGTTCCCCGTTCCCCGTCGAGGACGTCTCTTTTTCGTTGGTGTCTTTCCTGGCGGCCCTTCGTGGTCCTTGGCGTCACTTCGCGGATCACTCTTTTTCTTTTGTTTCAAACGAACTGTTCGAGGAGACTGGCGATGAGAAGTCGAAGCCGTTGCGTACCGAGCTGTTGGATTCTGCTGCCCGGAATGGCGCTGGCGCTGGCGGTTGCAGCCTGCGGCCCGCGCAGTCAAGGGCCGACCGAGATCCTCTGGGACCGCTGGGGAGTGCCGCACATCCATGCCGTCGACTCCGGGGAGTTGTTCCGGGCCTTCGGATGGGCCCAGATGAGGAACCATGCCAACCTCATCTTGCGGCTATACGGCGAGGCGCGGGGCCGGGCGGCGGAGTATTGGGGGGAAACCCACCTGGCTTCCGACCGCTATCTGAGAACCATGGGCGTGCCCGAGCGGGCACAGCACTGGTACGGAGCGCAGAAGCCACGGTTTCAGGGGTACCTGGACCGGTTCGTGGAGGGAATGAACGCCTATGCGCGCCGGCACCCGGAGAGCATCGATCCCGAGTTGAAGGTCGTGCTGCCCCTGGACGCCACCGATGTGCTGGGTCACTTGCAGCGGGTGATCCACCTTTCCTTTGTCGGAAGAGAGATCACTTTCGGAAGAGCCGGGCAACCGGTCCCGGGGTCCAATGGATGGGCCATCGCCCCCTCGCGTTCGGCCGGGGGCAACGCCATGCTGCTGGTCAACCCCCACCTGCCCTGGAGCGGGCTCTTCACCTGGTTCGAAGCCCAATGGAAGGCTCCGGAGGTGGATGCCTACGGCGCCACCCTGGTCGGAATGCCCATCCTGGGGCTGGGGTTCAACGATCACCTGGGCTGGACCCATACCACCAATCCGATGGATGGCATCGATCTGTTCGAGCTGACCCTGGTGGAAGGCGGTTACCGCTGGGATGGAGCCGTCAGGGCCTTCGAGACCGAGACCCAGTCCATCCGGGTCCGCCAGCCGGACGGAACCGTTCGCCGGGAGACCCTGACGGTGCGCCGCTCGGTCCATGGCCCGGTCCTGGAGGTCAAGGGCGACAAGGCCATTGCGGTTCGGCTGGTCGGTCTGGATCAGCCCCACCTGTTCGAGCAGTACTGGGACATGATCCGGGCCAGGAGTCTGGGGGAGTTCGAATCGGCGCTACGGAGACTGCAGATCCCGATCTTCAATCTCATCTATGCCGATCGGGAAGGACACATCCTCTACCTGTTCGGCGGACGGACCCCTGTCCGCTCCCGTGGCGACTGGCAGGATTGGCAGGGAGTGGTCGCCGGAGACCGGCCGGAGTTGCTCTGGACCCGGACGCATCCCTACGAGGAGTTGCCCCGGGTGGTGGACCCCTCCAACGGATGGGTGCAGAATGCCAACGATCCGCCCTGGAGCTCCACCCTCCCTCGGCTGCTGAATCCCGGCGATTTCCCTGCCTATCTGGCCCCCCGTGGACTGCGTTTCCGTGCTCAGAGATCGGTGCGCATGCTGGCGCAGGACCGGAAGATCGACTTCGAATCCTTGAGCCGCTCCAAGCACTCCACCCGGGTGGAGGTGGCCGACCGCATTCTGGACGAACTGACGGCCGCGGTCGGCTCGGGGTCGAGCGAGTTGGCGCGACAGGCGGCTCGGGTGCTGGCGGATTGGGATCGAAGGGCCGAGGCCGAGAGCCGGGGGGCCGTGCTTTTTGCCGAGTGGGTTCGGATTCTCGGCGCCGGCATGTTTGCCACGCCCTGGCGGGAGCGAGCGCCCCTGTCCACGCCCAAGGGGCTGGCTGATCCCGCCGCCGCCGTGGCCGCCCTGGAGAGAGCCGCCCGCCTCACCCGGGACCGATTCGGCTCTCTGGACGTGCCTTGGGGAGAGGTCTATCGCTTGAGAGTGGCGGGGCGCGATCTGCCGGCCAGCGGAGGACCCAGCCGCCTGGGGATTTTTCGGTCCCTGGAGTTCGCTCCGGGAAAAGACGGCCGCTTCCGGGCCCTGTTCGGCGACTCCTTCGTGGCCCTGGTGGAGTTTTCTCAACCGGTCCGGGCGAAGGCCCTGCTGAGCTACGGAAACGCCAGCCAACCCGGCTCGCCTCACCGCGGCGACCAGTTGGCCCTGTTTGCCCGCAAGCAGCTTCGTCCGGTGTGGCGGACCCGCAAGGAAATCGAAGCGAACCTGGAATCGAGGGAGGTTCCGGGTCGCTAGCCCGCAACGCGCAATGCCCTCACTCTTCACTCTGCGCGGGCATGCGGTAGCCGACCTGGCGCACGTTGAAAATGTACTCGGGGTTGGCCGCGTCGTCGCCGAGCTTGCGCCGGAGCCGTTTCACGTAGGCGCGCACCGACTGGGAGTCGCCGGTGTCTTTACCGCTCCACACCTGGCGTATCAGCGAATCGTAGGTCGTTACCCGACCGGCGTTGACCGACAGCACACGGAGCATCTCGTATTCGGTGGCCGTCAACTCCAGGGGACGCCCGGCCATCGTCACCAGGCGTTGCTCATAGTGGACGGCCAGATCCCCCAGTTGGAAGGGTTCGGTCGGCTCGGCAAGTCTGCGCAGGGCGGCCTGGACTCTTGCCGCCAGTTCGGTCGGCGAGAAGGGTTTGACGATGTAATCGGTGGCTCCCGTCTCCAGGGCCTTGGCGATGGTCTCGTCTCTGCCGTAGGCCGAGATGAAGATGACCGGCAGGTTGGCCAGCTCGGGCAAACGCTCCATCAACTCGATGCCGTCGGTCCCGGGCAGCACCAGGTCCAGCAGCACCAGGTGGGGTTTTTTCGTCTTGACCAGATTGGGCACTTCCCTCGGGTCGCCGGTCACCAGCGGTGAGTAGCCCGCTGCCGTGAGAGCGTCCCGCACGTAGCGAAGCGTCTGGGGATCGTCGTCCACCACCAGAATACGTCTGGGTTCGCTCCATTTCCTCGGCGAGCGGGAAGCGCTTCGAGTCCAGCCGGGCGCGGTGATGTTTCCGGTCTGCTCGGCCACCGGGATGGTGAAAGTGAACCGCGCGCCCTGATCCCTCCCGCCGCTCTCGGCCCGGATACGGCCACCGTGGGCCTCCACCAGTCCCTTGCAGATGGCCAATCCCAGGCCCGATCCCACGATTCCTCCCTGCTGATTGCGCGATCCGACCTGCGTGTGCTTCCGAAACAGGTAGGGCAGCAGCTCCGCCGACACACCCCTGCCCTCGTCGGAGACCGAAATGGCTACGTAAACGCCATCCCGCACCGCGCCCACTCGGATCGGAGAGGATGCGGGAGCGTGCCTGGAGGCGTTGGAGAAGAGGTTGTTCAGAACCTGGACGATGCGCCTCCGGTCGGCCAGCACCGGGGGCAGGTCCGGAGGCAGGTCGATGAGCACAGTGTGTCTGCCCCCTCCGCTGAGGAAGGTATTTCTGGCCTGTTCTACCAGGTTGGCCACGTTGGTCGGCTCGGGGGCCACCGACAGGGTGCCCGTCTCGATGCGCCCGGCATCCAGCAGATCGCTGATCAAGCCCCGCATGTGATCGGCCTGCTCGTCGATGATGTGGAAGAACTGGAGCATCTCAGCCGGCTCCAGAGACGGCGAGGCGCCCAGCACGGTTGCCGTCGAACCCTTGATGGAAGTCAACGGGGCGCGAAGTTCGTGGCTCACCATGCTCAGGAACTCGGCCCGCGACCGTTCCAGCTCCTCCAGCGGCGCCAGATCCTGCATGGTCACCACCAGCGATTCGACGTCTCCGTCCGCGGAACGAATCGGAGTGGCATTGATCAGTGTGGTGACGCTGCGACCATCGGGAACCTCGAGCACGATCTCCTCGGCGCGCACCATCGTCGCTGTGCTCAATTCCTGCTCCAGCGGAAATTCGTTCAGAGCGATTTCACGCCCGTCGGCGCGGCGGTAGGTAATGGTTTCCAGCAGTTGCTCCGGGGATTGGTCCGGTTGCCGTAGACCTTCGGCGATCCGCCTCGCCTCCCGGTTGAACCTCAACGGATGTCCGGTTCTGGCGCCGAACACCACCACCCCCACCGGCGAAGTTTCCACCAGCGCCTCCAAGTCCGCCCTCGCCTGCCGCTCGGCCCTATGGGTGCGTGCGTTGGCGATCGCGGCCGCCGCTTGCGACGCAAACAGGACCAGGACCTGTTCGTCCTCGCTGGTGAACTCCCCTCCGCCTTCCTTCTCGCCCAGAAAGAAATTGCCGACGTGGACATCCCGGTGATGTATGGGTGTTCCCTGAAAGATCTTCCATCGAACCGGGTCGGTGGAAAAGCCGAGTGACCGAATATAGCCGGGCAGGTCCTGCAGTCTGAGCGGTCCTGAAAGGTCCCGGAAGTGTTCGAACAACTGCAGACCGTCCGGCCAGGCCAACAGCCGCCGGTTCTCCTCCGGCGTGAAACCGGCGGTGACGACGTCCTCGACCTGCCCCGAGTCATCGATAGTCGCAATCAAGCCGTAGCGGGCGCTGGTGAGCGCGCAGGCGCCTTCGACGACCTCATGCAGAACCGTTCCCAAGTCGAGGCTGGCGATGATGCGCAGGCTGGCCGCGCTCAGCTTGGAGATACATTCACGTAGCGTCTCGTTTTCTCGTTTCAATCTGTCGGGATTGGTCAATGTCCGACCCTCGTGCGACCCGAAGCCAAGCCCGGTCCGGGTCACCTGCCGCCTCGCTCGATGGAAACGGGGGACCTGCACCGCGTTCCGTTGGCGTCAATGATAACACCGGAATTCATAAGTTCATTTAATATTCATTATATAAACTTGAGAATATATGAGTTGTTCATATATTAGGGATACATCCGGGGTTTTTGGTGGAGAACGAGGGTGATAGGCGAGGCCTGGGAATCCAGCCCCCTGGGCGAGACATGCGGGCTAGCCCGCATGTCTCGCCAGGCCGCTGGAGGCAGGACAAGAGCAGTTTGTCTTCAGTGCCTTGATTGGCTCCATGTCAACGGCTTGCCGACTACAGACGGCGCTGGGCATGCCCTGGCTTGTCCTTTTCCCTCCAGCGCGCCCAGGCTCCCTCGACCGTAGAAACCGCTACGCTCTTCGGTCGCGAGCACGCGCTGGAGGGAAAAATCCTGCGCCATGATCATGCCCCCTGGGCGAGACATGCGGGCTAACCCGCGAAAGCCCACTCCCTCCAGCCCCGGAGCATGGGGAAGTAGAGGCCCAGGCGAATGGGGCGGGAATCCATGGGCCGAAGCAGGCTGGCGTAGGTTTCCAACTGGGCGCGGTAGCGCGCCTGCTCATTGTCGAGGAAGTCTTCCGGAGACCCGCCGGCGTGAGGTCCGGTCTTGTAGTCGATGATCCAGCGCGTGCCGCCGGCCACGAAGGTCCTGTCCAGGACATGGCGCCGAACCCTGCCTTGGACCACCGTGGAGACGGCATACTCTCTCCGGTCTTCCTGGTGAAGTGAAAGAATCCAGCGGCCGCGTTCGTCGCCGACCATGTTGGTCAGAGCGGAAACGGCTCGGGACTGCGCCTCCTGCAGCTTCCGGCCGTCCAGTCCCTCCTGCCTCAGTGCGGCCAGCAGGGTGTCGCGGCTGAAGTGGAGACGGTCGGGCGCCCGCAGTTGCCGAAGCATGCGGTGGACTACCGTTCCCACTCGCCGCTGCAGTTCGCTCGCCCACTCGAAGGTCGGGTGGCGCGGACCGTGATCTTCGGTCCCCGGCAACTGCCTTCGCGGTTCCCAATCCACATCTCCCGGGGGAAGAGGGGGCGTCCAATCGGCGGTCAGGCGCCGCAGCGGGATGCCTGCGGGCTCCGGGGCGACGGAAGGGACCCGATCTTCTTCCTCGACCGCGTGGTCCTTCAGCCTCTCCGAGAATTCCGGTTCGACCGTTGTCCAGATCTTGGCCAGCAGGGTGCGCGAATCGGGAGATCTCAACCCGGCGCCCTTGCGGTCGAGTTTGGCGTGCCCCAGCAGATGCAGGCTCTCCCGAGCCCTGGTGGCGGCCACGTAGAGGAGGCGCGTGTTCTCATGAACGCGCTTCTCCCGGTCGATGCTCTTCAGGAAATCGTAGAGCGGGTCCTTTTCGCCCCCAGCCTGGGGAATCGGCGCCAGCAGCAGGCGCGACCGATCGCTGTCCGGGTATTCCGTCCACCGCAGCAGGCGTGGGTCGTCGGGCCGGGCAAGCCGCCCCAGGCCCGGCAGGATCACCGTGTCGAACTCCAGCCCCTTGGCCTTGTGAATGGTCATCAGGTGCAGTTCTTCGCCGGCTTCGACGTCGGAGGGAGCGTAAAGGCGAGCAACCTGCTCGGCGAAGCCGTTCTCGTCGAGGAGCTGCATGCCGTCGGTTGACTGCTCCAGCAGGTCCAGGCAGGCAGCGGCATCTGCGAGGTCGGCCCGCGTTTCAAGGCAGGCCGGACCGCCCAGAGCGATCCAGAGGCCCTCCACCCAGCGGCGGACCGGCAGTCGTCCCCGTCGGGCCAGGGCATCGCCGAGAAGAGGGATCAGGCGGTCGAGTCGTCTGCGGCCGTCGGGAGACAATTGCTCCTGTCTGGCGGGACTCCGAACAAGGTCCCAGACCGCGGCCGTGGCATTGCCCTTCGCCAAGACGTCCAGGTCCCCCAACCTCAAGCCGCACCAGGGCGCTCGAAGAATCGACAGCCAGGCCAGCCGGTGGCCCGGATGCAGGAGCGCCTGGGTGAGCGACATCAAGTCCCGAACCACCGGGCGCTCGCCCAGGGCATCGATCTCCACCGCGCGAAATTTCTTTCGGCTTTGGCGAAGCGCCGCCACAATAGGGGACAAGTGGCTTCGAGCCAGCACCAGAACGGCGATCGTCCCGTTTGGGTTCCTGGACTGGGCTTCCTCGATGAGTTCGATGACACGCCCGGCTTCCTGGGACGGCGGCCCATCGGTCAGAAACGGATGCAGGCCAACGGCCCCGCCGGGGCTGTCTTTCTTGAACGGCGCCGAGGGTTCGTAGGTCACGGCGCCGGTCAACACGTCTTCCGTTTCCGGGAAGGCCTCTCTCAGCGCGCGGTTCACCCAATCCACGATTCCGGGACTGGAGCGAAAATTCACCGAGAGCGTGAGCGGCTCCAGCGGGAGGTTGGCGATTCCGTTGGTCCGAGCGCTCAGAAACAGTCCCACCTCGGCCTCCCGAAAGCCGTAGATCGACTGCATCGGATCGCCCACCAGAAAGAGCGTGCGGCCGTCTCCCGGCTGCCAGTCGCCGATGAGTCGGGCCAGCAGGGAGTACTGGGTTTGGGAGGTATCCTGAAACTCGTCGATCAGCAGGTGCTGAATGCGGCAGTCGAGAGCGAAGGCAAGGTTGGTGGGAACCTCGTCGGTGCCGAGAGCCTCTCGTGCCCGAATGCCGATCTCGGTAAAGTCCACACGGCCTTCTTCCCGAAAGATGAGGTGGAGTTGGCCGACGGTCATGGGCAACAGGCGCATCAGGGCGGCCAGCACCTCCCACTGACCGTGGTGGAAGCCCGGCGGCGGCAGCGACCGCAAGGCGTGCAGCCCGGCCAGGGCGTCGTCGTCGAGTTCAATCCCGCGCCACGCCTCCTTGGCCGCCCGTCCTTCAGGGGTCGGTGGGAATCCCTGGTTCTTGTTGAGTGCGTGGCGGCGGGTTCCCTGCCGGGTCAGGAACATTTCCGCCAGCCCCAGCCAAGGGGGCAGCGCCTCCAGGGCTGCGTCCGGAAACTCCGGCAGCTCGAAGCAGGCGTCCAGGGCACTGGCGCGATTCAGTTCTCGAAGGTTCCCGGCCGCGAAGCGGGCCAGTGCGACCGTCTCCGTCCTGAATCCTTCCGGGAATGCCGCCTCCACCCGTTCGAGAGCGCGCTCCACCACCCGCTCGAGGGAACGCTCCAGCTCCTTGCGCATGACGGCTGACGCCGGCCTTCCGACGACGTGCCGCAGCCACTGGTCCCGGCTCCCCAGCATGGTGCTCAACAACTGTTCAACCGAGGCGACGTTGTTGTCGAGGTGCGCAAGGAGTTGCGACAAGGCCCCCGACAGGTCGGCTGCCGTCTGGTCGGAATCCAGCATGGCCAGCGTTCGGCGGGCCGCCTGGAGGTAGAGGCGCCCCGCGTCTTCTTCCGGGCCGAGCGAGGCTCCCATGCGCGAAACCCAGGGCATCTGCCTGACCAGCAGGGCGCACAGCGAATCGATGGTCTGAATGCGAAGCCGGGAGGGATGTTCGGTCAGGCGCCAGTCGAGCGTGTCGTTCTGCGCCAGGGCTGCCCGCGCCAGTTTCCAGGTGTGCGCTTCATGCGGAGTCGAGGGTTGCGGCCCTTCGGCCCCCTGGATTGCGGAAATGACGCGGTGGCGCACCTCGGCGGCCGCCTTCCGCGTAAAGGTGATGGCGACCACGGCCTCGGGCTGCTCGACCCGTCCCAGCAGCCTCAGGAACCGCTGGATCAGCAATTCGGTTTTTCCGGAACCCGCGGGCGCCTGCACGATGAACGATCGGGTGGGGTCGAGCGCCTGCAGACGCTGTTGCCGGTCCCGGACCTGTTCAATCATGACCGTCCTCAAACTCGGCGGCAGCCTGTCCGATCCGGCAGAGCCCCGGCAACGCGCAATGGCGGCAGGTGTTGCGGGAATCCTTGGGATCCACGATGGCTTGCCCTGCCTTGAAGTCACTGCCCAGTCGATCCAGCACCTCCCGCCACTCTGCAATCGTCTCTTCCAGGGGCGGCTGGTCCTCGGGCACGCGGACGTCGGGAACGAGGCCCTCGGAGTCGGCGAGGCCTCGAAAGGCCGAGGTCCCGGTCTTGAGGCTGGCGAAGAAGACGCCGGCCACCGGAGCGCCGGCGGTCACGGCGTAGATGGGCAGTTGGGGCTCATCGGGCCTGGCGCCGTCCCAATCCGCAGGCCGGCACTCCCCTGTCTTGTAGTCCAGAATGACCAGTGTCCCATTTTCGAGCCGGTCCACGCGGTCGGCGCGGACTTTCAGCGTGAGCCCCCCCAGGGTTACGCGCCGCCCTGCCTCCTGCTCGAGCATCGTGAACGGTTGCCGCCGTTTTTCCAGGAGCAGCCACTGCCCGATGATGCCTTCCATCCGTTGACGTTCGATGGCCGCAAACCGTGGGCTTCGCAGAATGCGACGGCGTCGGGAGAACTCCCGGATCTCGGAGTCGGCCTGGACCCGCACCAGGTCCGCCAGCCGTCGCTCACTCATCGACAGCAGTTCCTGGTGGGAGCCCAGTTGCGCCCAGACACGCTCCAGAATTCGATGGACCAACTGCCCGCGGTCGAGAGCGTTCAAGCCGGGCGCAGGCCGGTCCGGCGCCCTGGCTCCCAGACGCACCTCGGCGAACGCCCTGAAGGGACAGGCCGCCTGCAGCTTGAACAGGGAGGTTCCGGCCCTGAAGGGGGCATCGCCGCACGGCGGGGCCCGGTGGTCCTGAATGGTCTCCATGAGGGAGGAGCGCCGAAGTTGTTCCGGGTAGCCGACCGGGACCGGAATCCCCAGGTCGGCCTCGGCGGCTTCCCGCAATCCGGTCAGGAGCGGGCTGACTCTCAAGTCCGAATCGCCTTCCCGCCGGGGATAGCTGACCACCACGGCGGGGGCGCTCGAAAGCAGGCCGACCGTAAGCTTCCGGGCAAACTCCAGTTCGCGGTCCGGGGAAGAGTGTGGAAGATGGAAGCGGCGTTGCAGGCTGAAGGGCAGGAACGGATCGGGGGCGGGAGCCCGCGGCCAGACATTGTCGTGCATGCCCATGATCCAGAGCCGGTCGAAGCGCAGGCCGGAGGCTTCCAGAAGGCCCAGAATCTGCACAGGCGCCGGCTCGGACTCCGGTTGAAACTGCCGGGCCGAAGCGAGGCGCCTCAGCAGGCCCACGGCCGTCCCCGGCGAGATGCGCCCCGAGACGCGGTCGAGCCGGGCCAGGTCGGAGAGCAGTTCCCTCCACACTTCAAGCGCCTGGTACTCGGCACTGTCGATGCCGCGGTCTCCGGGCCACCCGACCGCCTGCAGGAATCCGGACAGGGCGGGAGCCCAGTCGCTGGGGATCCGGCTGGCCTGCAGGGCCAGGTGCTGCTCCATCCAGGTCGCCAACCGGGCAGCGAGCCGGGGACACTGCAGGGAGCCATTGCCGCTGCGGGCCAACCGGATGACGTCTCTCAATGAAATGGAGGCCTCCCCCTTGGAACGCAATTCGACGTCCAGCAGGGCGCGGCTGGTCAGCTCCTCCTCGGAACCCTGCAGGAACGGGGATCTCAAGAGTCTGCCGGCGTTCTCGATTGGAATGTTTCCGGGGTCGGTCCCAAGCAGGAGGAGTGCCGTCTCGATGATGGGGTACTGGCTGGAGGGCAGACCCAGGGAGAGGTTGAAGAGCCGTCTCGGGTCGAGGTCCTGCCGCCCCCGGGTGCGGGGATGCAGGGTTTCACCGAAAATCCGCTCGACCTGGCTGCGGCGCCCGCCCAGATCGGGAACGACCACGCCGATTCGGAAGTTGGGGGATGCAGCCTCCGGCTCGTTTTCCAGTATCCGGCGCGCCCAAGCGGCGGCGGCGGCAATCTCGCGTGCGGCATCGACCAGTCCCAGGCGCACCGGTTTGCCGGGGGATTGGGGGAATTCACGCCGGCGGACTTCGGTCCCACGCCCGGCCAGGGAGTCGAACAGCCGTTGCTGGGCAGGTGTCGGCTCGAGAAAGCCCGCGACCTCCACCTGGCCGGGGACGGGCAGGTCTCCTCTTTCGATGAGATCGGCCACAAGCACCGGGAGTTCGGCGCCTGAGAACCACCGGTTCAGCCGGCAGCGGCGATGAAACTCCTCGACCCAACCCAGGAAGGTTTCGGAATCCTCCTGGTCTCTCCACTCCGGGGCGTCCAAGGGAAGATCCCAGGCGCACAGAAGGTTCCAGGAGGCCAGCGCCGATTCGGCGGTCCTGGAGACCTCCAGCAACTGGTCTGCACCCCTTGCACGGATGATGCCTTCCCAGATTGCCCGTTCTTCGGCAGGACGAAGGAGGCGCGCGGCGTTTTGCGACTGTCCGGAAAACAGCCACTCCCGCCACATTTCAGACAGCCACGCCGACAAGGGCAGGATGGCGGGCGTGGGCCAGGAAGACAGGCCGGCGGCCTCCTGTTTGCGGTCGTATTCCTGCTGGAGCTCTCGGGCGAGCCGCAGATTGGCGGTAATGACGGTCATGTTCGGTGGGTCGAGTCCAACGCGATTGGGGACCGGCGGAAGCGCGGCCAACCCTGTAGTTCATGAACGAATTTTCCTGCGGGGATCGACCCTGTCCAACGGCGACTGTTCGGCGCGCAGCCGCGGCCCGAGGCCTTTGCGCCGTTAGGAGGAGCCCTTCAAAATGCAAAGGTTTTCATGGGGCGCAAAAAAAGTCCTGATCAGGCATGAGTTCCGGTGTCATGTATCGCGGTTTCGAGACGCCGAGCGAGGGCATCGAAATCCTCGGGGCATTTCTGCCGGATGGCATCGATCCGACGCGATGCCTCTTCTACCAAAGGCTTTCGACCACCGCCGGGCGCGTCCGATAGGCTGCGCCGGGCGACAAGCCGCTCGAAGTAAATTTCCTTGACTTGTACTTCGGCTCGAACAGTCTTCCACTTCCAATCCGCGGGCAAATTCAAGCCCGCGAGGATCCAGGTTTCAATCTCTTCCCAGGCATTCACGGCCAAGAAGGTCTGGATGACTCCGAATTGTGCTTCGAGACGGTTGAGACTCTGACGCCGATTCGTGTCGCCGTCACGGTCTATACACAGGAGGAAGACATCCGTCATTCCCCTGTATTTTCTGACGACCTCTGCAATGCGCTCTGATTTCAACGCCTCTGCGACGCCTCCAAGCAGAGGATCGCGGCAAACATCGACACGTACACGCGACTTGCCAATGGATTGAAAGAGCCGCGAGAAAAGGGGTTTCAAAATGTACTGATCGTTGCGGAAGTCTTCGGGAATGATGAGGATGTTCACTCTCCGTCTCCCTGCGCTTCGCCGTAGTTTTCGGTGAAGCCGAGTGCGGTTTCCATCCAGCCTTCGGCAAGCAGCCCTCCCAACCCTCTCCCGGACGTGCGCAACTCCCTGGCGTTGGGCAGTTCGGCGACTGGACGAATGATGGCGTCGTCCGCGTCCTCCAGACGGCAAACGACGGAGGTGTTCTCGAACGTGTCGTCGTTGACGATGGTCAACAAGTCCGGTGAATGAGTGGTGGTGACCGCTTGGATCTCGCCCTTTGCAGCCTGCTTTTCAATCAGTTCAAGTAAGAGCGACTGCCGCAATGGGTGGATGCCATTGTCGATTTCCTCGAAGAAGTAAAGGCCGCCCGGGTTTGTCCCGAGCAGCACGGCCAGCATGGCCAGAAACCGTAGCGTGCCGTCCGACGCGCTATAGGCCGACACTTTTCTGCCATTTGCCTCGCAGAGCATGAGATGGACCCGACCGCTGGGATCAGGCGGGAACTCGAAGTCGGCTACATCCAAAGGTGTGAGTTCGCATAACCAATCGGCAAGAATCTTTTTTCGCTTGGGGTCGGCGCAGATATCCTCTAGTACCGTCGGCAAATTCTCGCCGGAGTCGCCCAATTTGGTAGCACCTGGAAAAGAAGGCTCTCGCATCCGCTCCGGTGACAACTCCAGAAAACGCATGTCGCCAAGGGAGTAAATCACTTCATCCACCACCTGAAACATATCTTCCCTTATTCCGTCGTTTTGCGACACTTGGGTCAAGGCTGGTTGAGAGCGGCTTAATTCTCTATATGCAAATGGCTTGTCTGTAAAAAGACATAGACCATGTTCAGGATCGTCCTCTGTCCTATAGATGGTCATTTTTTCAGTTTTGAGTTCTTCTTCAAACACCTGGAAACCGTCAGGGCTTTGTGGGCCAAATCTGACCTTTATCGAATAGAATGTTTTTTCTTCCAGTTTCAGTTCGACATTCAGTAAGAACTCGGAGGGCCAATAGTAAGGGAAGTGAGAGTCGTCGAACGACAAGCGAGAGAAGGAAGATGATCCTAATCGAGCAATCTCGTTTGGAGCGCCGCGGATCGGTTCCCATTCACGTTGACCGCCAGGGCCATACTTGCCGCCGATGATCTCCGCCAACGTATAGCCGCGGCCAATGCCGTGCAGGAAGCGGAAGGCGTCGCGGATATTACTCTTGCCACTTGCGTTCGCGCCCACGATTACGGTGAAGGGGCCGACGCGTAGGGTTTCGTCGGCGAAGCTCTTGAAATTCATGAGGCGAATTGACGTGATCATCAGCCCTCCTCCGGCTGACTGGCGAGACTGCTTCTGGCGCGGTTCAGCCATTCGGGCGGATCATCCGGCAGAAAGCGTTCAAGCGGATTCATACACTATTATTGCGTTCCGTATACGACACGATCAACATGCATCGACCAACTTACCGTGTTGAAGAGGTGACCGTCGCCGGGCCCGGGGGTGCACGTCGGTTTCTTGGATCTGATCACACGGCTTCGGACCGATGGCGCCGCCTTGACGGGGGAGTGGCGGAAGTCCTATCATTGCGGCTGGAAGAGCACGGCTCCATCCGAAATCACTCAAGTTAAGGGTTGTTTGCCAATGGCAGGGTTTTGTCGGTCGTCCTTCTTCAAGGCCGTGGGGTGTTTCTCGCTTGCCTGGGTGGTGGTCCCGGCGGCCATCGGAGCGGACGAGTCCGAGAAGAAGCAGCCGGCGGCCGCTCCCAGCTTTTTCCGGGACATCCGGCCGGTGATCCAGCAGCACTGCCAGGGCTGCCACCAGCCCGCCATCATGCAGGGACACCTCGACCTGACCCGGTACGAGACGCTTCGCAGGGGAGGGCACAGCGGTCCGGGCCTGGTCCCGGGAGATCCCGCGAGAAGCCTTCTGATCGCCATGATGGAGGGCCGGCGCCCGCCCCTGATGCCTCTGGGCGGTCCGCCGCTGGACCGGGATATCATCGACACGTTCCGCGCCTGGGTGGAAGCCGGCGCCCCCGACGACACTCCCCTCGAGATCGGCAGGGTTTCGCAGAACGAGCCTCCCGTCTACACCTCTCCTCCCGTGATTACGGCCCTGGCCTACTCGCCGGAGGGCTCTCTGCTGGCTGTTTCGGGGTACCGGGAAGTCCTGCTGCACCGCTCGGACGGTAGCGGGCTGGAAGGCCGGCTGGTGGGGCTCTCCGATCGCATCCAGTCGCTCGCTTTTTCCCCGGATGGAAAGACCCTGGTGGCGGGGGGTGGGACGCCGGCCCGTTTCGGGGAGCTGCAGTTCTGGGACGTCGCCTCGCGCCAGTTGAAACGCTCGGTCACCGTCTGTCAGGACACTCTCTTCGGGGTGTCCCTCTCGCCCGACGGGTCTCGGGTGGCCTTCGGTTGCTCCGACAGCACCGTCCGGATCCATGATGTGGAATCCGGAAGGGAGTTGCTGAAGACCAACCATCACGAAAACTGGGTGCTGGGAACCCGATTCGGCATGGACGGCAAGCGGATCGTCTCGGTGGGGCGGGATTTCGCCGCCAAGCTGATGCACGCCGAGTCCGGGGCCTTCATCGAGAACCTCAACAAGCTGAGGAAGGAACTGGCGGCCGTGACCCGCCATCCCAGCCGGGACCGGGTGGTGGTTGGCGGCGAGGAGCGAATCCCCTACTACCATCATATGGATCGACCCAAGAAGATCTTCGCCGGCCAGGAAGGCACCTTGATTCGCGCCTTCGAACGCCAGTCGGGAGAGATATTCGCCCTGGAGTTCAGCGCCGACGGGCGGAAGCTGGCCGTAGCCGGGGCCGGAGCCGAGGCCACTGTCTATGACGTGGAGAGCGGCGAGCGCCTGGCGGCCTGCACCGGGCACGAGGCCGGGATCTACACCCTTGCCTTTCACCCGGGAGGCCGGGAGTTGGCCATGGCGGGGTTCGAGGGACGGGTTCGGATCCACGAGGTGGCCTCGGGAAAGCTGCTGCGAGACTTTGTTCCCGTTCCGATGAAAGCGGAGATGGCGGCCTCCGGTCCGTAGCCGGAAACCTATGGGAAAAAGAGAAAAAAGAGCGATCCACGAAGGGCTACCAGGAACGACCAAGGGCCACCAGGAAAGACACGAAAGGAAAAGGGGATGATCGAGATCCGCCGCAGCGGGTGGTGTAAGGCTTGCCGGGGCGCCGGTCTGCTCGGGGTCCTGATGCTTGGGGCTCTGGCGTCTTCGGCCCTGGGCGCCGGCCCGGCCCTGAAGCGGCTGGACCCGCCCGGAGCCCAGCGCGGAACCGCTTTCACCCTCACCCTGGTCGGGCGCCACCTCCAGGCTGCCGAGATCGTCTCCAACCTGCCGGGCACCTTCACTCCCCTGACGGTCACCGGGCAGGGGGCCGCGCCGGGCAAGGCGGAGGAAAAGCGGCCCTTCCTGGTGGAGTTGCCGGGCGAAACGCCGGTGGGGCTCTACACCCTGAGGCTTCGCTCTCCCGAGGGGTTGTCCAACGCGCTGCTGTTCAGCGTGGGCGCCTTGCCGGAGGTGTCGGAAGAGGAGTCGCGCCAACCGGTCCACCGGCCCCTGAACAATTCGGTGGAAGGCAGCCAGGCGCTGCAGCTTCCGGCCACGGTCAACGGGACGCTCTCCGGACCCGACCGGGATGTCTACCGCTTCCAGGGACGAAAAGGGCAGCGCCTGGTGATCGAGGTGGAAGCCCGGCGCGCCGGTTCGGCGCTGGATCCGGTCATCCGGCTGTTGACGGCCGAGAAGGAGCAGATCGGCATTTCCAACGATACCCACGGCCTGGGCGTGGACTGCCGGCTGGACGTCTCGCTGCCCCGATCGGGCCGCTACTACCTGATGGTGCACGATGCCCGCTTCAGCCGGCAGGAGCAGAACTTCTACCGGCTGAAGATCGGGGAGTTCGCCTACGCCGCCGGCCTCTTTCCCCTGGGAGGGAGGAGAGGCGAAAAGGTGCCCGTCCGGCTGGTGGGCGGCAACCTCGGGGGGGACAGGGAGTTGACGGTGGATTTGACCCGGGTCGGCGCCGCGGCCGATTTCGCCAGGGTGACCGTGCCGGGACCCCCCGGGAGTCTCCCGCTCCTGTTTGCGGTGGCCGATCTTCCGGAGAGGAGGGAGCCGGACGAGGGAGCCGAGGTCAGGATCGAGCCTGACACGGTCGTCAACGGGCGCATCGCCAACCCCGGGGAGGTGGACCGCTATCGCCTGGCCGTCAAGCCCGGAGAGGAGTGGATGATCCGGCTGGAGGCCGGTGGACTGGGGACCTCGCGCCTCTACGGCCGATTGACCGCCTACGACGCCGAGGGGAATCGGCTGGCCTCGGCAGGGGACGACATTCCGGAAGTCGCGGTCTTCTCGGCAGTGCTGCGCGGCTTGAGGACCAGCTCCGACCCGTTTCTCAGAGTGAAAGTGCCCGAAGGAGTGCGAGAGCTGGTGGTGGCGGTGGAGGACCTGGTGGAGCGGGGAGGTCCGCTGTTCGGCTACCGGCTCCTGGCTCGCCGCCAAGCGGCCGATTTCGTCCTGAGCCTGGAAACCCCCTATGTCAATATTCCGGCCGAGGGGACGGCGGCGATCGAGGTCAACGTTCAGCGCAGGGGGTACCTGGGGGAAATACAACTCGGCATACCGGACGCCGGCGAAGACCTGGTGGTGGAAGGCGGGCTGGTTCCGACCGCTTCCCTGGTGCAGGGAGAGCGGGCCCGTTCCGGTTCCGGCCTGCTGACCGTCACTGCACGCAAGGGTGCGTCGCCGAGGCCGAGAGAATTGTCCATCTGGGGAGAGGCGGTCCTGGAAGACGGCGCCCGGCTGCGCCGGAGGGCGCGAGGCCCCGGATTGATCACCCAGGTTCAAAGCAGCCGGGGAACCGGGCGGCCCGATCCCAACAACCGGGACGAGCAGTCCCCCTTCGTGGCCCACTGGCTGGGGATGGAGCTGCCGGCCATGGTCTCCCAATCCCCCCTGGCCGCCCTGAAGGTGGAGGGCCCCCGGTCTATCCGGCTGGTCCAGGGAATGGAGACCCGGTTGACATGGAAGTTCGAGAGCGCCGTGCCCGGACTTCGCCCCCCGGAAAGGGTCGTCGCCAACTCACCTGGATCTCGGGAAGTCAACACGAGGGTGGGGGAGGTCGGCGCCAAGTACATCAGCGAGGGATGGCTGAGGATCGGCACCACAGTGGGAACGCCTGTCCTGAAGTTCAACCTGGTTCTTTCCGGTCAACTGGACCTGGATGGCGTTCCGATGACCGTTTACTCGAGGCCCATGACGGTTGACGTGGTGCCGGGATACCGTCTCAGTCTGGAAGGCGAAGGGATCGGGTTGACTCCGGGTGGGGGCGGGGAACTGCTGGGCAGGGTCGAGAGGGAGCCGGCCTTCAAGCAGCCGGTGAGTATCCGGCCGGAAAACTTTCCCCTGGGCGTGTCCTGCCCCCCACTGGAAGTTCCCGCCGATGAAGACCTGTTTCGAGTGGAGTGCCGGGCGGAAGGCTCGGCCGCTCCGGGCGAGTATGAGTTCGAGATCACTTCCTCCTCCGTGTTGGCGGGGAGGGAAAAGGAAAAGGTTCCCTACAGTATTGCTCCCCTGCGCTCCAGGATCGTGGTTTCGGCCGGGGAGGACACGGCGAGGATCATCCCGATCGAGAGGTAAGCGTTTCATGGTTTCCAAGCCGATAGCGACCTGTCTTTGGGCGGGCGGGCTCCTGCTGGCGTTTGCCGGCACGGGTCTGGCGGCCGGTGACGGCTCGACCGCGCCGCCGGCCGAAATCCGCGAGTTGCAAGTCCGGCCGGCCGGTCTCGTCTTCAGCAGGCCGGGAGAATTGCGGAGGCTCCTGGTCACCGGCATCTCCACCGGTGGCGAGCGGCTGGACCTGACGGAGACGGTCCGGGTCGAGTCGCCAGGCGGGATCGTTGCGTTGGGACCGGACAGTTATCTGCGGGCGGTGCGGGAAGGAGAGACCCGGGTGACGGTCCGGGCCGGCGGACATTCGGCCGAGATCGACGTGCGGGTGGATGCCTCGCACGGTCCCGCAAGGACCACCTTTTTGCGGGACGTCCTGCCCATCATGAACAAGGTGGGATGCTCGCAGGGCGTCTGTCACGGGGCGGCCAAGGGCAAGAACGGGTTCAAGCTCTCCCTGCGGGGCTATGACGCCGAGTTCGACTATCGGGCCCTCCTCTTCGAGATGTCCGGCCGGCGCTTCAATCGAGCCGACCCCCCTCGGAGCCTGATGCTGGCCAAGCCCACCCAGCAGGTCGCCCACGGAGGCGGATTGCGGTTGAAGCCGGGCTCTTCCTACTACAACTCCATTCTGGCCTGGATCGAGCAGGAGGTTCCCTTCGGCGATCCCGAGTCGGACCGGGTGGCGGGGCTGGAGGTCCATCCGGAGGAGATCTTCATGCACGCCCCAGGGCGCAGCCAGCAGGTGGCCGTGGTGGCCCGCTACGCGGACGGATCGAGCCGGGACGTGACCCGGGAGTCGCACCTCGGCAGCAGCAACGGGGAGGCTGTGGCCGTCGAGGGGAGCGGGGTGAAGGGCATCCGTAGCGGGGAGTCGACCCTGATGGTTCGATACGAAGGCCGGTTCGAGATGGTTCCCGTCACCGTGCTGAACCCCAGGCCCGGGTTTGTCTGGGCATCCTTGCCCCAGAACAACTACATCGATGAGATGGTCGACAGGAAGCTGGAGCGGCTCAGGATACAACCCTCCGGGCTGGCCGGGGACGCCGAGTTCCTGCGCCGGGTCAGCCTGGATCTGACCGGCAAGACCCCGGAGCCGGAGCGGATTCGCGCCTTTGTTCAAGATCCGACCGAGACCCACCGCAAGCGTTCCCGCGCCATCGACGAGCTGATCCGCAGCCAGGCCTACGCCGATTACTGGACCCTGAAGTGGGGCGATCTGCTGCGCAGCAATCGCAAGTTCATGAGCTACAAGGGCATGTGGGCCTTCCGCGAGTGGCTGCGCCAGTCCATCGCCGACAACAAGCCCTACGACCGGCTGGTTCGGGAGCTGCTCACCTCCAAGGGAAGCACCTTCGAGAATCCGGCGGCCAACTTCTTTCTCTCGGCTCGCGGCCCCACGGCCGCCATGGAGACCACCACCCAGCTCTTTCTGGGGGTTCGGATGGTCTGCGCCCAATGCCACGACCACCCCTTTGAAAAGTGGACCCAGAACCAGTATTTCGAAATGGCTGCCTTTTTCTCGGCCATCGGGGTGCGGCCGGGATTCGAGAGCGGCGAGGAAGTGGTCTATCTCAAGCGGGTCGAAAACGAGTTGAAGCACCCCAAGGACGGGCGAGTGGTGAATCCCCGCTTTCTGGTGGCGGCCGGGACGCAAACATCCATCCCCGCGGCCTCCGAGGGAGACCGCCGGCCGGCCCTGGTGGAGTGGCTGACTTCGAGGGAGAATCCCTTTTTTGCCCGGGCCATCGTGAACCGTGTCTGGAGCTACTTCTTCCACCGGGGGATCATCAGTCCGGTGGACGATATCCGCGCCTCCAATCCCCCGGTCAACGAAGCCTTGCTGGCGGCCTTGGCCGAGGACTTCGAAAAGCACGACTTCGACCTGCAGCACCTGATGAGGACCATTGCCAATTCCCGCATCTACCAGACCACCTTCCGCGCCAACCCGTGGAACCGGCATGACGATCGCAACTTCTCCCACCAGATCCCCCGCCGTCTGGGCGCCGAGCCGCTGGCCGACGCCATCGCCCTGGCGACCGGGGTCCGCTTCGAGCTCCCCGAAATGCCGGAAGACTACAGCGCGGTGCAGGTCCCCGATCCCCACGTGGGCAAGGGCGGCTTCCTGGATCTGTTCGGACGCCCGCAACGGGAAGAACCCTGCGAGTGCGAGCGCCGTAGCGACGTCAGCCTGCCTCATGCCCTCAACCTGGTGAACGGCCCCATCCTGGCCGATGCCGTCTCTGCTCCCGAGGGCCGTATCGCCACCCTCATCCAGCAGGGAAAGTCGGACCGCCAGCTTGTGGAGGATCTCCACCTGGCGACCTTGAGCCGGCCGCCGACCTCTCGGGAAATGCAGGTGGGCGTGGACCATCTGAAGCATTCCGAGAGCCGGGCCGCCGGTGCTCAGGACCTCTTGTGGGCGCTGCTCAACAGCAATGGCTTTCTCTTTAACCGTTGAACCGGTATGATCATCCGAGCCTCTTGCAAAATTCCGCAGGTTGTGAATAGGGGACCGGCGCTGCACGACGAATTTTGCGAAGGGCTCATCCCTAAAAACAAGCAGGCGTTTTCCGAAGGAGGGACACAATGCTAGTGATTCCAGGCCGCGGCGGCAGTTTCTGCGATGGACCCACTCGCCGGGAGTTCTTGCGGGTCGGATCCGTAGGGTTGTTCGGTCTCGGATTGCCTCATTTCCTGGCCATGCAAAAGGCGCAGGCGGCCTCCACGCCCGACCTGGCGGCCAGGTTCGCCGGAGTCCGGGGATTTGGCGCGGCCAAGCACGTGGTGCTGCTCTTTCTGCAGGGAGGCCCCAGCCATCTCGACATCTGGGATCCCAAGCCCGATGCTCCTTCCAACGTGCGCGGCGAGTTCAATCCGATCAAGACCAGGGTTCCCGGTATTCAGCTCAGCGAGACCATGCCCCTGCTGGCCGACCAGGTGGACAAGTGCACCCTGATCCGCTCCATGAGCTACACCCCCAAGGGACTCTTCAACCACACCGCGGCCATCTATCAGATGCTGACGGGCTACCCTCCCGACAAGGTGGCCCCCTCGGGTCAACTCGAGCCTCCCTCTCCGGCCGACTTTCCCACGGCCGGCTCGCACGTTTCCAAGATGCTTCCGCCCGATGAGCCGGTTCTGCCCTTTGTGGAGCTGACCCGCCCCTTGCAGGAATCCAGCGTGATCGGCAAGGGGGGAGCCGCCGGCTTTCTGGGCAAGGCCTACGACCCCTATCGTCTCTACCAGGACCCCAACGAGTCCATCAACCTGGATGACCTGACGCTGCGCAAGGAGATTACCGAGCAGCGGCTGAAGGACCGCTACACGCTGCTGAAGGGGCTCAACCAGTCCATGCCGGAGCTGGAAAAGGCGGTGGGCAAGCACGCGCTGGGCGAGTACTACGAAAAGGCCTTCGACCTGGTGCTTTCCGGCAAGGCTCGCGATGCCTTCGACCTGGACAAGGAGTCCAGCCGGATGCGGGACCGTTACGGCCGAACCACCTTCGGCCAGGGGGCCCTGCTGGCCCGCCGGCTGGTGGAGGCCGGGACCCGCTTCGTCCAGTTGAACTGGCCGGCCGTCGCCAACGGCAATCCCGAGGTGGATGCCTGGGATACCCATGCCTCCAACTTCAAGCCCCTGCGCAACCTCCACTGCCCCAAGCTGGACAGGGCCCTCTCGGCGCTGCTGGAAGACATGCACCAGCGCGGGCTGCTGGAAGAGACGCTGGTGGTGGCCGTGGGAGAGTTCGGCAGATCGCCTCGTCTGGGCGTGAGCACCTCGGGCAACACCAACGCCCCCGACGGCCGGGACCACTGGCCCTACTGCTACACCGCCGTCATCGCCGGGGCCGGAATCCCGGGAGGCCAGGTGTACGGGGCCTCGGACGAAACCGGTTCCGCGCCCAAGGACAAGCCGGTCCACCCCAACGATCTGCTGGCAACCGTCTACTTCACCCTGGGGATCAATCCCGAAATGGAAGTGCTCAACCACCTGGAACAGCCCCGCGAACTGGTCAAGGGCCACCCGGTGCTGGATCTCTGGTCCTGATCGGGGAAGACGAGCCATGGGAACCCGTGTGACCTTGCCCGAGGGATTTGAAGAGAGGATGGCCATCCCCAACGCCGCCGAGCGGTTGCGGGAGGCCAGGGAAGTGGGCGATCGGCTGCTGGGCGCAGGGGTCCCCTTGATGGATCACCCCGACCACTACGCGATCTTCTCGGAGCCGCCCCGCCTGCTGGCGGAGCCTCTCAGGAGCCTGGGGTACGTGGTCGGCTCGGACAACCGCTGCTATCCCTCTCCGGTGGACGGCTGCGACTACATCAACGTGGCGGCTTCGCTGCCGGAGGTCAGCCCGGCCCGGGAAAAGGGCTGGCCCGACCACATCGCCGTGGTTCATCCCCTGGACGAGACCGGCTATGGCCGCATGATGGACCAGGGGTACGGAAATCCCTTCATCCATCACATCACCTGGGGCATCCGCCCCCCGGCCGAGGCGCCCGGCGATGAAGTCGAATTCGCCGGCAGCCTGATTTCCCGGATGGCTGATATTCGGGAACGGATCCGGAAGCTTCTCCGGGAAGACCCGGGCACCCTGATCATGGCTCTGCCCGGCAGGGTGGTCGAGGCTCCCGAGTTTCAGGCGCAACTGGCCGCCGCCCTGGGCGGAACGCCCGCGGACCAGACCCAGGTGGAAGTGATGGAAGGGGGCGGATACCTCCTGCAGTTCTTCGTATTGACGGGCGGTCGGATCGAGGTGGCTCTCAGAGTCGGAACCCGCCAGACCTTCAACCCCAAGAGCGTCCACAAGATCTCGAAAGACGAGTTGAGCGTGGACCAGGGGAGGGCTGACGATTCGGAGACCATGTAGCACCGGAAGAGTCCTGCCGCTGCACTCCTGTCCTTTTTCCCGAAAAGAAAGTATCCCATGGCTCAAGGCGCTGGCGCGGACGTGGGGCTGATCGGCTTGGCCGTGATGGGCCAGAACCTGGCCCTGAACATGGCCGACCACGGTTTCAGGGTGGCGGTCTACAACCGCACGCGATCGGTCATGGACCGGTTCGTGGCCGACAACCCCGAGACTCCCGGCGGGCTGGTGGCCTGCGCCACGCTGGCGGACTTTGCGGCAGCCCTCGAGAAACCGCGGAAAGTGATCATTCTGGTCAAGGCGGGGCCTGCCGTGGACCGGGTCATCTCACAGCTCCTGGAGGCCGGCATCGAGCGCGACGACCTGGTGGTGGACTGCGGCAACAGCCTCTGGACCGACACCATCCGCCGGGAGCGGGAATATTCGGGCCGCTGCCTCTTTTTCGGGTCGGGGGTGTCCGGAGGGGAATTGGGAGCCCGCTTCGGACCCTCGCTCATGCCCGGAGGGCAAGCCTCGGCCTGGAAACACCTGGAGCCGATCTGGAACAGTATCGCGGCCAAGGTGGACGAGGCCAGCGGCAGGCCCCTGGAGACGGCGGAGCCCGGAAGGCCCGTCCGGGGCGGGGTGCCCTGCACCAGCTACATCGGGGAGAACGGAGCGGGGCACTATGTCAAGATGATCCACAACGGCATCGAGTACGTGGACATGCAGCTCATCTCCGAAGCCTACTTTCTCCTCAAGAAGCTGCTGGACCTGAAGTCGGATGAACTGGCGTCGATCTTTGCCGAGTGGAACCGGGGGGACCTGGATTCCTACCTGATCCAGATCACGGCGGAAATCCTGCGCCAGCCCGATCCTGCCGACAGCGGCGGGTTCCTGGTGGATCGCATCCTGGATGCGGCCCAGCACAAGGGCACGGGAAAGTGGACCAGCGGGAACGCCCTGGACATGGGGATTCCGGCCAACGCCATTGCCGAAGCCGTCTTTGCCCGCTACCTCAGCGCCCTCAAGAGCGAGCGCCTGGAAGCTTCCAGACACCTGTCGGGTCCCGCCTTCAGCTACCGGGGCGACCGCCGGGAACTGATCGCCGCCGTCCGCGACGCCCTCTACTGCTCCAAGATCTGCGCCTACGCCCAGGGGTTTCAGCTCATGCGGCAGGCCCAGGTGGAGTACCGCTGGAAGTTGGACTTCGCCTCCATCGCCAGCATCTGGAGGGGCGGGTGCATCATTCGCGCCCGCTTCCTGCAAAAGATCACCGAGGCCTACACTCGCGATCCCGAGCTGGTCAACCTGATGCTGGATCCCTATTTCGAGGGGCAGATCCGGGAAGGGCAATCACACTGGCGCGAGGTCGTCAGCCTGGCCGCCCGGGCGGGGCTGGCGGCTCCGGCCTTCATGTCGGCCCTGGCCTACTACGACGGCTACCGCTCCGCGTTCCTTCCCGCCAATCTGCTGCAGGGCCAGCGCGACTATTTCGGCGCCCACACCTACGAGCGTACCGACCAGCCTGGCGGTGCCCGCTTCCACCTGGACTGGCCCCATCCCGAGCGCCCGCAAATCCCCATCGATTCCGGCGGGTAGTCGCATCCCGGCCGGCGCCGGAGCTTCACAATCTCGGCGCACCGCTCATTGGACCGCGATCTGAACCAGCTCCTGGGGGATGGCGAAGTGGACGCGTTCATCCTCCGGTTCCAGACCCTCCACCTGGACAGCCTGGAGGGATCTCAGATGGTCCACGACCTGCAGGACTATCTCTTCCGGAGCCGACGCTCCGGCGGTCACTCCCACCACCTCGGCCCTTTCCAGCCACTCGGGCCGAATCTCGGTTTCGTCGTTCACCAGGTAGGCAGGGACGCCGGCCGCATGTGAGGCCTCGGTCAGGCGCTGGGAATTGGAGCTGTTGGAGGATCCCACCACCAGCATGAGGTCCACCTGTCTGGCCACGTCCTTCACGGCATTCTGGCGGTTCTGGGTGGCGTAGCAGATATCGTCCTTGGGAGGGGAGGTCAGTCGAGGATAGCGGGCTCGCAAGGCCTCGACGATCTGAGCCGTATCGTCCAGGCTGAGGGTGGTCTGGGTCAGATAGACCACCTTGTCGGGATTGGAGACCTGCAGGTTTTCGACATCCTGGACGGAACTGACCAGGTGCATGGGGGCTTCGCCCATGGTCCCTTCGACCTCGTCGTGGCCGGGATGGCCGATCAGAATCAGGGAGTATCCCTCCCGGGTAAACCGAATGGCTTCCAGGTGGACCTTGGTGACCAGGGGACAGGTGGCGTCGACCACCCGAAGCTGCTTGCGTTCGGCCAATCGGCGGACTGCCGGCGAAACCCCGTGGGCGCTGAAGATGCAGATGGAACCGTCCGGGACCTCCTCCAGCAGGTTCACGAAGACGACCCCACGGCCGCTGAGACGCTCCACCACGTGGCTGTTGTGGACGATCTCGTGGAAGACGTAGATGGGCGGAGTGAGAAGATCCAACGCTTGCTCTACCACTTCGATGGCGCGGACCACCCCGGCACAGAACCCCCTGGGGTTGGCCAGAATGATTTTCCTGATTGGCACGGATGTTTCCCTTGCGGTGTGATCGCCTGCGGGGTCGGAAGTAGACAACTGAACCAATGTAACATGTTTCCCGAAGCAGAAGCAATCGGGCTCGGAGACTCGGCGGGACGGAAGCGCCGCGGCTCATGGGGATCGATGATATTTCCGCTGAAAACATCGATGCCCAGGATTGCAGAATGCCCGCCTCCTCAAGCAACGAGTCACATGGAAACATAAAGAGGCTGTAAAGAGTCGACCACATTCGAGGTGTTGAGAACAGCCGGGTCGTCGGCTTCTTTGAATCTCCCAAGGCGGCTTACTGCAGGGCGGTGTACCAGGACAACCTCGCCGCGGGGGAGTTCCTCATTCGACAGTGCATCTTCCCCGAGGAAGAACGGCCCGCTGTCTTTTACTCTCGCGTTCGATAAAAAGGGGTAATATGGCCGGCCCGGCTTCCATCTCTCGCAAGCTCCGTCCCGACAATTACTTCAACTTCCCCCAAGAGCCGATCTTCTCGTTCCGACACCCTTCTCTAAACCGCATCTCGTTTTCCTGACCTTCAAATGTAAACAGCCGTTTCCAAGTCCTTGGTGGTCCTTCGTCGTTCTTCGTGGCCCTTCGTGGATTCCTCTTTTTTTTGGCTTCTTTGGGAAACCCTCGATGGTTTCAACCATGGCAAAGGAGTCCATTTTGCCGCCGAGACTCGTGTTCTACAAAGTGATGGAATTGGCGAGGCGCCGGTGCTAGGCTTGACCCGCCATCCGTCTTGACTTCGAGCTTCGAACCGACGGCGAGGCCAATACTTCCAGGGAGGGGTTGCCACTGATGCTGATTGTCGATTCCCACGTCGATATTGCTCACAATGCCCTTGAATGGGACCGGGACCTGTTGCAGAGCATCGCCGCGATCCGTGAGTCGGAAGCCGGCATGGCCCAAAAGGGCCGGGGCCTCAACATGGTCAACTACCAGGAGCAGCGCCGGGGCGAGATCGGGCTCTTTTTCGTCACCGTCGCCTGCCGGGTCGCATCGATGGGAAAGCGCTTCTCGGGCGTGCGAAACCAGGATATCGCCTACGCCAAGTGTCGCGGCGAACTGGCCTACTACCGCCTGATGCAGTCCAAGGGGGTGCTCCGCCAGGTTCGGGACCGCCAGGGGTTGGAGGCCCATTTGGAGGACTGGGGCCGGGATTCCGGGTCCACGCCCCTGGGGTTCGTGCTCACCATGGAAGGAGCCGACGGCATCGTCTCACCCGAGCAGGTTCCTGAGTGGTGGGATGAAGGCCTGCGGGTGGTGAGCCTCTGCCACTACGGCGTCAGCAGCTATTCCCACGGGACCCAGGCTCCGGGGGGCCTGACGCCCCGCGGGCGGCCCCTGCTGAAAGCGCTGGAGGCGGCCGGCATGCTGCTGGACCTGACCCACCTGGCCGATCAGGCCTTCTGGGAAGCCCTGGACGCCTTTGGAGGCCGGGTGCTGGCCACCCACAACTGTTGCCGGGCCCTCTGCGACCATGACCGCCAGTTCGAGGACAGCCAGATCCGGGCCATCGTGGAGCGCTCCGGGGTCATCGGGGTGGCCCTGGACGACTGGATGCTCTCACCGCTGTGGGACCGCCAAGCCATCGACAACAGCGGCATCACGCTGGAGACGGTGGCCGACCACATGGACCACATCTGCCAAGTGGCGGGCAACTGCAACCACGTCGGGATCGGGACCGACCTGGATGGGGGCTATGGGAAAGAGCAGGCGCCCTGCGACATGGACACCATCGCCGACCTGCAGCGCATTCCCGAGATCCTCCGAAAGCGGGGCTACGCCGATGCGGACGTCGCCAAGGTCATGCACGGCAACTGGATCGAGTTTCTCAGAAGGAGCTGGGGGTGAGTTGCTGGAGCCAGGCGGATTGGGACACGAACGCGCGTTCTTGGCCCGGGCGCCGCAATCGACGAGACAGTCAAGGAAATAGCACTATGCCGAAATTGAAGAGAATCGAGATCAAGGGCTTTCGGTCAATCAAAAACATGATGCTGGAACTCCGCCCCCTCAATGTCTTGATCGGCGCCAACGGAGCAGGCAAGAGTAATCTGATTGCCTTCTTCAAGCTGGTGAATGAATTGATGGGCGGACGGCTTCAGCAACATATCGCGGCCACAGGCCGGGCCACGGCCAATCTGTACTTTGGACCAAAGATAGCGCCTCAATTGGAAGCGGAAATGGAGTTCGAGGTTGAGAACGGAACAGACACCTACCGGATGAGACTGTTCCACGCGTCCGGGGATTCACTGATTTTTGCTGAAGAAACGCTTTCCTTCCATCAAACCGGCTATCCGCACCCAAGGGTCGTGCCTTTAGGGGCGGGCCATCAGGAGACACGCATCGGAGAAGAGGCGGAAAGAAACGGACCAGTAGCCAAAGCGCTGAGGCATTTGCTGAATCATTGTCGTGTCTATCACTTCCACGACACATCGCCAACTGCGAGAATTCGGCAGTATTGTTACGCTGGTGACAATCGCTGGCTCATGCCGGATGCAGCCAATCTGGCAGCGATATTGTGCGAGCTGAAGTCCCACAGGGAACTCGAGTATCGTCGAATCGTCGAGACGGTGCGGCAGGTGGCGCCGTTCTTCGAAGACTTTAGTCTCGACCGCACTGGCTCTGGCCAAACAGACATCATTCTCAACTGGAGGCATCGAAATTCCGATCTGGTATTCGGACCTCATCAGCTTTCAGACGGCACGCTACGCGCCATCTGCTTGATTTCGCTTCTGTTGCAGCCCAAAGAAAACCTTCCCTACCTGATTGTAGTGGATGAACCGGAACTCGGATTACATCCGTATGCGCTCAAGGTGATTGCCTCACTGTTTCGTGCTGCGTCCCGCCATACGCAGGCTATCGTGAGCACGCAGTCCAGCGCATTTCTGGACAACTTCGAGTCGGAGGACATCGTGGTTGTCGAACGCAACGGCGAGGCTACGGAGTTCAGCAGGCCGGATGCGGGAAAGCTGGACGCATGGTTGCATGACTACTTGCTCGGGGAGGTCTGGGAGAAGAATGTGATTGGCGGAGGACCGCATTAGTGGTTCGCCTCTATCTCTTCGCTGAAGGGCAGACAGAGCAGACGTTTGCCAATACTGTTCTGAAGAGGCACTTGGCAAGTTTTGGCGTCTACCTGAACAATCCGGTTTTGATTGCACACGCCAGAAAGAAAGGAAGAGTTCATCGAGGTGGCGGAAGAAACTTTGCAGCAATGCAGAACGACATCAAACGCTTTCTCAAGCAGGAACCGAGCGATCAGGTGTTCTTCACCACGATGATCGACCTCTATGCCCTGCATGGGGATTTTCCCGGAGGTAGAGAAGCCCAGAAATTGCGTCACTTCCCGTATCAACGGGTGGAGTCTCTCGAAAGAGCGTGGTCTGATGAAACCGATGACACCCGTTTCATCCCATTCCTTCAGCTACATGAATTTGAAGCTTATTTGTTTTGCGGTGTGCCACACTTCGCTTCTTTCTTCGAAAATGCAAATTCTCCAATCTCCGCGTTGCAGAAAATCGTCGATGACCTCCAGTCCCCGGAACTGATCGACGACGGGCAACAGACCGCTCCATCGAAGAGAATCATCGCCCAATTCCCCCAATACAGTGACCTAAAGACGACAGTAGGAACGCAGATGGCCGAGCGTATTGGCCTGGAGAAAATCCGGTCCAAGTGTCCCCACTTCAATGCGTGGCTTGATCGACTTGAGAAGCTTGGACCAAGGTCGCCATAGAAGCGATGACGACTGATGACGAAAACGACGGTTCGGCTGACGGCAGCCGTTGAAACCTACTTCACCGACCTGTGGCGGATGCGGGCGTCCGGCGGCGCCACCGGGGAGCGATCGAGCTACGGGCCGCTGGCCAACCTGCTGAACGCCGTCGGAGCGACGCTCAAGCCGAAGGTGTTCTGCGTCGGCGAGCTGGCCGACCAGGGCGCGGGCCATCCCGACTTCGGCTTCTATGCGGCAAAGCAGTTACAGAAGGGCCAGCCACGCCAGGGGCAGGCGCCGGAACGTGGCGTGGTCGAGGTGAAATCCGTCGGTGATGATGCCTGGTTAACGGCAGACGGCGATCAGGCTAGCCGCTACTGGAGCCGTTACCGGCTGGTGCTGGTGACCAATACCCGCGACTTTGTGCTGCTCGGCGAGGATGGAGTTGGCCGGCCTGCGAAGCTGGAGACCTTCCGGCTGGCGGAAAATGAGGAAGCATTCGGGCGCCGGTTGGGGAAACCGCGCGCCTTCGCCCGCGAAGTCGGCGCCGGCCTGGGTGAATATCTCTGTCGGGCGTTGTCCCATCGGGCTGCTCTGGCCGAACCCAAAGACTTGGCTTGGCTGCTCGCCTCTTATGCCCGCGACGGGCTGACGCGAGTCGAGGCGGCAGGCGACGCGCCGCAGCTTAAAGCGGTGCGGTCGGCACTGGAGGAGGCGCTCGGCGTCCGCTTTGAAGGCCAGAGGGGCGAGGGCTTCTTTTGCTCGACCCTGGTGCAGACGCTCTTCTATGGGGTCTTCTCCGCCTGGGTGCTGTGGGCGCGCCAGACCCCTCGCCCCAAGGGCAGGTTCAACTGGCGCGAAGCCGTCTGGCATCTGCGCGCGCCGGTGCTGCGGGCGCTGTTTCACCAACTCTCCGGCCCCGGACGCCTGCAACCGCTGGGTTTGGTCGAAGTGCTCGACTGGACGGCGGCGGCGCTCGACCGGGTGGACCGGCCCGCCTTCTTCGCTCGCTTCAACGAAGGGGAGGCCGTTCCCTATTTCTACGAGCCCTTCCTGGAAGCCTTCGACCCCGGTCTGCGCAAGCAGTTGGGCGTCTGGTACACGCCGACCGACGTCGTGCGCTACATGGTCGCCCGCGTGGACAAGGCGCTGAAGGATGACCTCGACATCGCCGACGGGCTGGCTGCGGAAAACGTCTACGTGCTCGATCCCTGTTGTGGCACCGGAGCCTATCTGGCGGAAGTGCTGCGCCGCATCTCCGCCAATCTGGAAGAGCGGGGCCTGGGCGCACTTGCAGGCGCACGGGTCAAGCAGGCAGCCACCGAGCGCGTGTTCGGCTTCGAGATCATGCCCGCGCCTTTCGTCGTCGCCCATCTGCAGGTCGGCCTCACCATGCAGGACCTCGACGCACCGCTGGCGGAGGATGGGAATGAGCGCGCCGGCGTCTTCCTCACCAACGCGCTCACCGGCTGGGAGCCAAAGACGACCAAGCCTTTGCCATTTCCCGAACTGGAGGAAGAGCGCGACCGGGCCGAGCGGGTCAAGCGGGATACGCCGATTCTGGTGATCCTGGGCAATCCGCCCTACAACGGATTCGCCGGCATGGCCCTAGATGAGGAGCAGGAAATGTTGGAAGTCTACCGGTCGTCCAAGCGGGTACAACTGCCTGATACCAGGGCGCTACACGATCTTTATGTTCGCTTCTTCCGCATGGCCGAGCGGCGCATCGCTGAGAAGACAGGAAGCGGCGTCATCTGCTTCATTTCCAACTACTCCTGGCTCGACGGGCTCTCCTTCACCGGGATGCGGGAACGCTATTTGGAGGCGTTCGACGCTATCCGCATCGACTGCCTCAACGGCGACAAGTACAAGACCGGCAAAGTGGCTCCGGACGGTTCGCCGGACCCGAGTATCTTTTCGACGGAGCCCGACCCAGTCGGCATTCAGGTTGGCACTGCCATCGCGACCATGGTGCGCAAGGCCGATCATGCCCCGGCTGAGAAAGTTGGTTTTCGCCATCTGTGGGGGCAGGCCAAACGCGCGGAACTTATGAAGACGGCAGAGTCGGAACCGAATGAGCTTTACGAAAGCATCAATCCAATTTTGCAACTCGGCCTGCCATATGTGAGAACGGAAGTAAGTGAAAGCTGGTTTGACTGGCCATCGCTGAGGGAACTGTTTCCCGTCCAATTCTCTGGAGTCAACACCAACCGTGATGCGTTCCTTGTTGACATAGATCTGACTTCATTGAAGTCGCGTATCGCCGACTATTTCAACCCGGAACTCAGCCACGAGGAGATCGCCAAGCTCCACCCCGCTGCGATGCGGACTAGAGCGCGATACCATCCCCGTGCGATACGCGACACTCTTCTTACACGAGGCGGTCCGAATGATTCCGGCTTTCTTCTCTACGCCTATCGTCCATTCGACACTCGCTGGCTTTACTGGGAGGCAGATACCAAGCTACTCAACGAAAAGCGTACAGATTACCGCCCACACGTGTTCGACGGGAATATATGGCTGTCTGCCGTTCCGCATCTCAGGAAAGACGCGACACAACCACAGGCATGCATCACACAACAGATGGCATGTTTGCACCTGATTGAGCGCGGTGCGAACATGTTCCCCGCCTATCTCCTCAGCGACCGCCTCGGGATCGGTGAGTACAGCACGCAACGCCGGCCCAACCTGTCGGCCACAGCAAAACACTATCTCGGTCGTCTGGGTCTCGGCGTAGACGACCTGTTTCATCATGTCCTTGCTACCCTCCACGATCCCGCCTACCGCGAGGCCAACGCCGGTGCGCTACGGATGGAATGGCCACGCATCCCACTTCCCGGCTGGCCCGATGGAGAATCTAATGGCTTGGCGGAGGCGCTCGCCAAATCAGCCGAGCGGGGCCGTGAACTGGCCCGCCTGCTCGACTCCGAAAGGCCAGTGCCCGGCGTCACTCAAGGCAATCTGCGACCGGAAATTGCCGCCGTTGCTGTACCCGCCACGATCGATGGGCGAAACAGGGCTGGTGACGATTTTGCGCTTACAGCGGGGTGGGGCTACCTCGGAGTTAGCGAGGCCGTTATGCCTGGTCAGGGCCGGTTTATCGAACGCGCTTATGCCTCCGCCGAACACACCGCCTTGGGTGATAGGATTGCCGCTCTCGGCGAATCTACCGTCGACGTCTATCTCAACACCCGCACCTACTGGCGAAACGTCCCCGTCGCCGTCTGGACGTACAGGCTAGGTGGCTACCAAGTCCTCAAGAAGTGGCTCTCCTACCGAGAACGTGACGTTCTCGGTCGCCCGCTGAAGCCCGAGGAAGTCCAGCACTTCACGAATACGGCGAGGAGAATTGCGGGGATCGTGTTGGCAAGTGCTATGAATTAAGACAGTACTGGTTGCAATTTAAGGAATTAACTCCCTCATGCGTCACGCGCTTATCGGACACCGCGTTTCATTAGATATGCTCGACAGGTTGTTCAATGCTGAGTTGTTGGCTTTCCATTCCGATTTCGAGGTGGAGCCCGTACCGATTGAGCAAGACTTGCGCGCTGGAGCAATCGGCGGGATCGCGGCGTTTACCCCAGAAGCAGTAACCTTGAAGGGGAGAGAACAACTTAGGCAAATCCTCACGTCGGTCCACGAGCGTCCGGATTTCAAGCATTTTGGCTGGTACAGAATCCCTTATCTGGATGTTGCCCAATTCCTGTTATCCAGCGACCTCACCAGCTTGTCGTGGCTCATTGCTAATATCAACCATCACAACAGCTCGCTACGTTCTGCCCTTCACGCTCCATTGGCACTGGTTGCTCCCAGGCTTAGTCTCAATGACGGAGAACTAGCCAATCGAATCGAAAGCTGTTTGAAATCTGGATTTCTCTACAATGAAAGTCTCATGTGCATTTTTTGTGGGTTAAGAGATGTTTCAGAGCGTAAAGTCCAGTTGGTCATGGAATGGCAGAAACGGATCAATCTTGTCCCGCAAGATGCCAAAACTCTGAGTTCTATCATCACCGGTGCACCAATATCGAATAGCGTCGTAGTAGATGAGCTTTCGGCGAACTTCCGGTACCTTTTTTGTCGACTGCTTGATCCCGAAATCACCTGCGGATCTCCTAACGAACAATTGAAGTTCTTCATTGATCTATCGAGTGAAACCATCTGGAAAAGAATGGCGGCGCATCCGTTATTGAAGTCACTGGTATTTCTGAAGAAAAACGCTGAATAACTTTGGAAGTCAGTTTCGGCGGGAGAAAGCTGGAAACAGCGGCATTGCAGGAAACGCAATCCGGTCTGTAACCCTAAGACGCTCCAGCGTGCGCGAGCGCACCCTGCCATCAGGATCTAAAATTTCAATCTCCTTTTCGCGAAAGAGCTTGAGGACCGTCTTGTCCAGATCCGAGAAGCGTGCGGTTGTCCGGTTTGCAAACATATGCCGCATGGTGTCTACTGTGACCGGTTTTTCGGACGCCAAACCAAACAGTTCACTTGGCATCGAGTTGAGAAGTTGGTCTTGCACCTCTTCGGCTTCAAACTCTTCAAAATGAAACAGAGGTAATGTTTTGGAGTGCAACGCTTCCCAGCCCAGCATCCCGAAATCACCGGGACCATAGTGTTCGAATGTATTCGAGATATCCCAATGGCGTTGGATCATCACATCGCGGGCCGTAGGATGTCTTGACAGGTGGAGGAACCACAGGGCACGGCGTGACAGTCTGGGGCGCACAAAGAAAGGCGTATCGTAGGTTGCGCCCGTTACACGGCGAATATGATCACGCAACGTTCTCTGAACGAGGGCTCTTCCGCCAACTCCATCCCTCTGCTCGACCAATTCGTACATTCGTGATTCCGTCAATTCGAGCGGAGCCACCGCCTTGATCAGCGCCTGTCGTTCCGCAAGATGGTTAACCAGCGCATCTGCGGCAAACGTAAGTATGACCTCTGCCGCCGGAAGTTCACGAAAAATCCGAGCGACAAGGTGCAGCGCGACCTGTGAGAAGCCGGTTTGGTCAAGAAGAAAAATCGAGCGGCCGGCCCGAGGTTGCCGACGGCGAATTTCAGCGACTATGTTGTCAACCGTTTCTTCGAACCGTTCGTTTGTAACGACGATCGTTCCGTCATTGACTCGGAAACCGCGTTCATTTAGAACTCTCCTGAGATGATCCACATGCGCGGATTCCTTGTCGATAAAGTAGTGTTTGCAATCCAAACGTAAGGGCTTGGTGCGGTTCCGGTTCAATCTGTCCTTCGCTGCTGTGGATTCTTCCAGCATGATCAAGGGCGTGCCGGACACGGTCTCATCGCCGTCCCGGAACGTGCCACCCCCGGCAAAGCCATCGACAAGATCGAGCTTGAATTCTTCGCGATTAGGATTGACGTTCAGCCGGTCGAAATAGGCGCGAAGGTAGCTGCGCAAGACGGTGAGCTTCGCCTTGCTGTGCTCTTCAATCAGGGGCGGAGGTTCGTCAGGATGCCACTTGAAATCCACAGTCTTTCGCCTCCGTCGAGTAATCGGGCATGGCATTGTGCTCAATACCTTTAAGCCGGCGTCCACCGGACTTCGGCGTCAGGCCCCCCCATTGCTTGAAGAAGAAGTCAACGCCCTTTCGCTCACAGATATCCCTGATTTCGAGAACCCAGCGCTGTTTCATGGGGCGTGCATTTGGACCGCTCTCGCCGCCGACGATGACCCAGGATATCCCTTCAAGGTCGATGTCTCCTACGGGACCCAAAAGCGGTTCTATGGATAGAAAACGAATCGGAACCGGTGCCTTCTGAAGGTGAAGAATTCTGGCGGTTGCCGTGTGGTCTTCGACGGAGACCCCGCACCAGATATGTCGCGGTGCCATGCTCTGCCCGTATCTGCGTTGCAGATAGTTCTTCATAAGCGAGCTTCGCTTTGTGAGCACTTGAAATATATGGTGGTCAGCAGCCTCCATGGTATCGAAGACTCGATCGATGAATTGTGTTTGAATCTCTTGGTGAAACAGATCACTCATCGAATTAACGAAGACCCTTCGCGGTCGTTTCCATGAGAGCGGTTGGGAAAGCCGCTCCGGGCGAAGCGTGAGATCAAACCCATTCTCAAATGGATGTCCGGGTATGCCGCGGAACCGCTCGGCAAGGCGCTCGGCGTAACAGTTGTCGCAGCCGCGCGTGATCTTGGTGCAACCGGTTACCGGATTCCAGGTTGCGTCAGTCCATTCGATTGCGGATTTGTTGCCCATGTAAACGGTCCGTAGGCTACCCGATCCCATTGTATCAAGCCACGAATGTTCGCTGGTAGCTTATACTAGCAATCGTGGCGTTGGCGACAAGGCTTCCGACCCGATCCGCCGCCTCGACGAGGTGCTCGTCGGCAAACAGGCTCAGTTCGCCAGGGAGCGAGTGGGTGGATCAGGGAGACGGCCTCAGACCATTGGGCATAGCGTTCGTCGAGGGCGGGGCCCAGCCAGTCCAGTTCAACCGTTTCGAATGAATCAGGTGGCAGTTCCCATCCAGAGTCCAATGAGTGAGCGATGGACATAGAACCTCTCGTCTCTCCCGACGCCTTCGTCGGCCTGGAGGGGTTGACCCACCTGTGCACGGGTGGGGAGTCTCCCTGGATGAAGAGCCACCAGTCGGTCTATGCCGATTTCGCGCGTTTGAAGAGTCTGGGCTACGAAGGGCGGGGGGAGGTGGCCGAGCGGACCGAGGACTGCCGGAAGAAGGTGGGCCGGTTGTGGAGCGTCCCCGCCGACCGGGTGGCCTTTCTGCCCTCGGCCTCGGAGGGGATGAACTGGCTGGCGCGGGGCCTCGACTGGAGCGCCGGGGACAACGTCGTGACCACCGGCCTGGAGTTTCCCTCGGTGGCCTACGCCTGGCGGTCTCTGGAAGGGCGGGGCGTGGAGGTCCGAAGAGTTCCCCATTGCCGGTGGAGGGTCGGGGAAGAGGACCTGCTGGCCGCCGTCGACGCCCGCACCCGGGTGCTGGCCGTGAGCCAGGTCAGTTTCTACACCGGCCAGTGCCTGGATTTGCAGCGCCTGGCGGAGGGCGCCTCCCGCCGGGGAGTTCTGCTGGCCGTGGACGCCACCCATGCCTCGGGCGTGGTGGAGGTTCCGGCGGGCCTGACCGACCTGTGCGTGAGCAGTTCCTACAAGTGGATGCTGGCCACCCACGGGGTGGCCCCCTGCTACCTGAGCCCCAGGGCCGAGAGTCGCACGGCCGCCACCTGCTTCGGCTGGCGCAACCTGGTGGCCTGGCCGCGGGAGCGCATGGAAGTGCTGCCGGAAGTGCCGGTGCGGCCCATGCCGGAACGGATGGAGCCCGGCAACCCGGGCCTGGTGTCGGTGATGTTCCTGAGCAATGCCCTGGACCTGCTGCTGAGCACGGGGATGGATCGCATCCAGGAGCATGCCCGGCAGTTGTCGGCGCGGATCAGCGCCGGCCTGGAAAGACTGGGACACACCGTCATCACACCCGGCCAGTCCTCGGCCCGTTCCGGAAACACCTGCTTCCTGACTGACGAGGCCGGGTCGGTTCGCGATCATCTCAGGAGCCGAAAAATCCTGGTTTGGGGGGAGTTGGGCCGAGTGAGGATTTCCGGGCACCTCTACAACGGCAGCCGGGACGTGGAACGCCTGCTGGCGGCTTTGGCGGAGAATTGAAGTGGATGGTTTCCGCGCCGTTCTCACGCCCCCCGGCGAGAATTGCAGTTGGCCGGAATTCAACGATTGGAGGAGTGATGCAAGCTGGCCGAAAGTGGCTGTCTGTCGCTCTGCTGGTGCTGGCTTCATCGGGAAGCTCGGCCGGAGCCGTTCCCGCAGCCGCTGCGGTCGAGGGGGCAAGCCGGGAGAGCCTGGACTACTTCATCATCGTGACCGGCAGTGAGCTGCTCCAGGGGGTTTACGCCGATCAGCACACCCAGTTCATCACCCGGACCCTGGGTCCCCTGGGATATCGCTGCCTGGGCTCGATGAGCATTGGAGACGCCCGGACGGACCTCTTCCAGGCCCTCGATTTCGCTCGCCGGAAGGCTCCCCTGATCCTGACCACCGGCGGTCTGGGCCCCACCAGTCAGGACATCACCCGCAAGGTGCTCTCCGATTACACCTCCATCGCCCTCGAGGAGCATCCCGGAGCCCTGACCGATCTCAAGAAGAGATACGGAGGGGCTCAGGGAATCTTGCGACCCGTTTTGCGCGGTCAGGCGCTGGCCCCGGAGAAGGGGACCTACCTGCCCAATCCCAACGGCACTGCGGTGGGGCTGGTTTTCGATGACGGCCGACCCGTGATCGTGGCGCTGCCCGGACCGCCGCGCGAGCTTCGACCCATGGTCAGGAACGAGCTGGTGCCCTGGCTTTCGGAGCGTTTCGGGTTGCGCAAGGTGGGCCATTCCCTCACCATGCGGTTTGCGGGGATCGGCCAGTCCAGCATCGACCGGGTGATTCGAGACCATTTGAAGCTGCCGGAGGAATTGGCGGTCTGGTCTTCCTTCAACTCCAACCGCGTCGACATCACCTTCTCCTTCCCGGGCAATACGCCTCGGGAGCTGGAGCGCCTGAGAGCTCTGCAAGGCAAACTCCTCCAGCATATCGGCGAGTACATGTATTCCGACGCCGGTGCTTCGCTGGAAGATCGAATCTGGCAACTGCTGCAGCAGCGAGAGGTCTCCCTGGTGCTGGGCGAAATCGCCAGCGGAGGAGCGGTGTCCTCCAGTCTGCTGGCGGGGCAGGGAGAGTCCACCCGTTTCGCCGGGGCCTACGCGGCCGGGAGTCCTCAGGCCTTGAGCCGGCTGTTGGGCGGCGCAGGAGCAGCGGGCTCGGAGCCGTCACCGGAACGCCTGGTCAGCAGGCTGGCGAGACGAGCGGCGGAGAGAGAAGAGGGGGCCTGGGGACTGGTGGTGGGTCCGGTGGGCGTGGACGAGAGCGGGGCGGCCTCGGTCTGGATATCCGCCGGTTCGGTCGGGACCGGCTTCGCCTCCCGCAGGATCAACGTGAGAAAGGGCCGCCGGCTGCGCCGGGATCGACTGGTGACCCATGCCCTGGACCTGCTCAGGCGGGAGTTGTCCAACCAATCGGGACCTGTCCCATGAAACGATTGCCGCTGGCGCTGGGAGTGGCTGGAATCGTCCTGCTGGCCTCGGCTTTTGCCTACTATCATTGGGAGGTGGCGCCGCGGATCCGTGCCGGCCGGATGGCCGGGCGCTATGCGGACCCGGCCTCCCGTCCCGAGCTCAAGGGATTTCGATTTGAGACCCGGCGCGGAGTCGAGGGAATCGGCGACTATTCCGGCCGGGTGGTGGTGATTGACGTCTGGGCCAGTTGGTGTCCTCCCTGCGTGGAGGGCATCCCGCGCCTGGTGGCGCTGGCGGAGAGATTCAGGGATGCTCCCTTCGACCTGGTGGGGCTGAGCGTGGACCGCGGCGGCTGGGAAGATCTCGATCCCTTCCTGGAGCGGCATCCCGAGATCAACTACAGGGTGGCCGTCCCCCATCCCGCTCCCGCCTTTCTACTGGAAACGCTGGTCGACCTGGACCCGTTGGGAGACGTGGCCGTCCTGCCCACCTTTTTCGTCATCGACTCCCGGGGCAGGCTGGCCGGAAAGTTCGTGGGATCCGACACTCTCCCCGAAGTCTCAGCCCTGGCCGACCGGTTGCTGGAGGAGGTCTCCGATGTCTGAATACACCCCCGATCATGCCCAGTCCGGGATCGATGCGGAACTTCCCGGGCTGGAGGTGTGGCCCAACCAGTTTCGAGACTACGAGATCACGATCCAGGTGCCGGAATATACCTCCATTTGTCCCAAGACCAACCTGCCGGATTTCGGGACGATCACCCTTCGCTACGTGCCGGACCGGGTCTGCCTGGAGCTCAAGTCCTTCAAGGGTTACATCCTCGGCTACCGCTCGCTGGGCATCTTTTACGAGAATGCCGTGAACCGGATCCTGCGGGACGTGGTTGAGGCCTGCCGGCCCGTCCGGGCACTGGTTCGCGGCGAATTCAACGTGCGCGGCGGCATGAAGAGCATCATCGAGGCCCGCCATCCCAGGGAGGGGTGAATCCCGGTCGGACACCCAGGTCAATAAAATCTTGAGTCTGGCGGAAAGTTCTCCATATCGTATATAATCCCCATTTCTCAAGAGGAGTCCGGCATGACCTACATCATCACAGAGCCCTGCATCGGGACCAAGGACACGGCCTGCGTGGACGTCTGTCCGGTCGATTGCATTCATCCCAAGTCCGACGAAGATGGATTCGAGGAGGCCGAGCAGCTCTATATCGATCCGGAAGAGTGCATCGACTGCGGGGCCTGTGTTCCCGCCTGTCCGGTGGAGGCCATATTCGCTGAAGAAGACCTTCCGGAACAGTGGAACGAATACCTCGAAATCAACGCCGACTGGTACAAGAAGTAAGCGGTTTCGCTCAATGACGGGATGGGGTGGACTTACCCCTCCAACGATTCGAATCTCATGCTCCCAATGCTGAAACAAGGAGGAAATCGATCATGGCTTACGTGATTGCCGAGCCCTGCATCGGAACCAAAGACACCGCCTGCGTGGACGTCTGTCCCGTGGATTGCATTCACCCCAAGTCCGACGAGGATGAGTTTGAGGGCGCCGAGCAGTTGTACATCGATCCGGACGAGTGTATCGACTGCAACGCCTGCGTTCCGGCCTGTCCGGTGGAGGCCATATTCGCTGAAGACGACCTTCCCGACGAGTGGGCGCACTACCTGGAGATCAACGCCAACTGGTACCAGAAGTAAGGGACCCCTGCCCGGCTTTCTCGCAGGCTCAGCGGCTTGGCGAGCCCTGCGGGCTATGGGGCCTCCGGGTCGGGGTGAAGGGGAGTGCTCAAGTATTTCAAGCCGCTGTCGCAGACCAGGAAAGCGATGGCGGCCCCCTGCTCCTGTCCTTGAAGCAGTTGAACGGCGGCGGCCAGGTTGGCCCCTGACGAAAAACCGCCGAATATCCCCTCCTCTGCCGCCAGCAACCTGGCGGCTGCGATCGCCTCGTCATCGGTCACCTGAAGGAAGCCGCTCACCAGGCTTCGATCCACCAGCGGCAGATCGGGAAGGCTGTATCCGCCTCCCTGAAGCTGGTGGTTGGAACGCTCGACCGGCTTCCCGGCCAGCACCGCGGCTCCGGCGGGCTCCACCACGTAGGCGCGAATCTCGGGCTCTTGCCCTCTCAGGTAGCGGGTCACGCCGCTGAAGCTTCCGCCCGAGCCCACGAAATCCAGGAACACCTCGACGCAACCGCCGGACTGCTCCCACAGTTCGGGACCCGTGAAGCGTTCGTGAGCCAGCGCGTTGGATGTCAGCTCGAACTGGTTGGCGCGAAAGGCCCGGCGCTCCCGGACCAGTCGGCCGGTCTTCTGTTCCACCAGGGCCAGGTCCTCCCCGGAGACCTGGTTGGGGGGAGATCCCGGCGCCTGCTCCACCAGCACCACCTCCGCGCCCAGGGCCCGCATCATGCGCGCTCTCTCGGGGGTGTTGCCGCGCGACATGACCGCAACGAAGGGATGTCCCAGCGCCCGGCACACGATGGCCAGGCCGGCGCCGGTATTCCCGCTGGTGAGCTCCACCACCGTCTGGCCCGGCCGGAGCGAGCCGTCCCGCCGAGCCTCGCGAATCATCTCCAGCGCAACCCGGTCCTTCTTGCTGAATCCCGGGTTGAAGTACTCCAGCTTGGCCAGCAGGCGCCCCCGAAGCCCCAGGATGCGAACCGTGCGCCTGAGCTCCACCAGGGGCGTGTTGCCGATGGTGTCGGTGATGGAGAGGCTGGGTGCAGGATTTGCCATTCCGGAATGGTCCGGCGTCCGCCCTGTCCGGGGGGTGAACGGGTCCGGGTCAGACGTGGTCGATCTTGCAGAACCGGTCGGCGGTCTCCAGGTGCTCCTGCTCGATCTTCAGTCCGGCGTCCAGGGATTTGACCATGGTCACGGATTGGGTCCGGGGTTGAAGGTCGAACAGGGACCGGATGGCGGGCTCGTCGGGCAGCCAGCCTCCAACCCCGGTCATTCCCTTGCGTTCAGCCAGGTCGATGACCAGCCTGAACAGCAGGCGGAGGGAGTCGGGCCGCTCCCGCCTGACTGCGAAGTCGCTGATTTGCCAGGCCCCGTCCATCTCGGTGACCCGCGCGTATCCCTGCGTCTGCGACTCCGGGTCTTTCAGCCAATAGAATTGGTCGCCGGGCTGCTTCAGCAAGGTGTATTTCCAGTAGCCGGGCGAGCGCGCCACCGCCAGGGGGTAGGCTCCGTGATAGGCGCGGTAGATGTCCTGAAGCTCCGGCAGGGCCTGAGAGGCCGGGAACTGCTGCAAGTCCCAGGAGCGCTCCCCGGCTGCGAGGGAAGCCCGATCGGTGGCCGCCCAGGCCTTCCAGGAAGGGCAGCGCAGGTAACCCTGCTTGCCGTAGTAGTCCGGATCGATGTCGGAGTAGAGGGAACTGAGTCGCGCTCCCTGCTTCATGCGGTCGCGCTCCGCCCAATCCATCACCGCGGCCCCAAAGCCCCGGCGTCGATATTCGGGACGGGTGTGAACCGAACCGATGGAAAAGCCCTCCACCTCCCGGCCGTCGACGTGAAACTTCAAGGGGAAGCATCCCAGCGAAGCCACCACCCTTCCGTCCAGGCATCCGGCGACCCAGTGGGCCCGCTGGTGCTTGGGAGAGGCCAATCGGAGTCGAAGATGCTCTTCCAGCGAGGAAGCCATGGGCCAGAACTCGTAGACGTTCTCATAGCACTGCAGCCGCTCCTCGGGCGAAGCGGCATGGATGTCGAGTGTTTCGGTCATGGAATCTCTCCGTCTGACGCCGACAGCGCCGTCAGAAATACCGGCTTCCCCCATTGTCTACCACGGACAGGATAACCGTACCAGTCATTTGGGTGTACGATAAATTTGTGGGGCGAGGAAAAAGAGTTGTCCACAAAGAGCCAAGAACGACAACGAAGGGCCGCCAAGAAAGACAGGAAGGAAAACGACGAACCACGAATGGACACGAATGAACACCAATAGACGGATTGACGAGTTGTTGATTGGGAGGCTGGGAGTCAGGCGTCCCGTTATTCCTGTGCACGCTGTCAATTGATGTATTCTTATTCACGTGGATGGACAGAATCTACTGACAGCAACTCACGGCATCTCAGGCGTGCCTCAGGACAGTTCTGTTCTAGCCCCGGCCAACCCAAAATCAGGTCAGGAACAACAATCCAGGCTAGAATGAGATTTTTGATCAAGTCATTTATGTGAAAGGATTTAACGTGAGAGACATCGAAGAATGCGAATGTCAATATTGTAGGGATCAGATCAATTTTCAACTAGACGAATTCTTGATCAATGAAATCCGTTGTGGCAATGCAGTCATTTTTGCTGGCGCGGGGGTCAGCACTGAAAATCAGAACAGCGCCCCACACTCTCTTTATAGTGCACTTGCCGCAGAAATCGGCATTAAAGAATGCACGCTCTCGTTTCCTGATCTCGCTCAATTATTTTGTCAGAGACCCGATGGAAGATTTCAGCTGTTAAATCGGATTCAGGAAAGATTCGACTACATATCCAAATTTTCCGACTTACGGATACAGGCTACAAGGTTCTATCAAGAATTGGCCACGATGCCGTATTTGAGGACATTCGTAACGACGAACTGGGATCGCTGTTTTGAAGAAATTTGCCATGCCAAACCGTATGTGTACGACGCTGATTTGAGGTTTTGGGAGATCCCATTCCGGAGAGTTCTCAAAATTCATGGCACCATTGATCATTATTCATCGCTTGTCGCAACCAGGGACGACTACAACCGATGTTCAGATGATATGAAAAGTTCTCTTATTGGCGCAAAGCTGAAAGACCTGCTTACAACCAAGACTTTTATTTTTGTCGGCTACTCGATGACTGATGATGATTTCAAGGAAATTTTTGAATTTGTCAGAGCTGTACAAGGAAATTTCGAGAAGATGCACTATTTTGTCGGCCCTAACGTAGACGATTGCGTATCCCACGACAACATCTCGCGTATTCGGACAGATGGCACCTATTTCCTAAAGGTCGTCAAAGAACATCTGTGCTCTGTTGCGGGCTATTTGGGCGACAATACATACATCCAGGCTGAGGAAGAATTGTACGAAGTCCAACAAGAACACATCGAACTTTGGAGTAGGTATCGTCCGAAAGAGCATCCACAAATGCTTCTATCTGCCTTTTACCAGGACGGACTAATCCACGGGTATCAAGTGGTAAGAGATATGATGGGGACAGGCCAATACTCTGACCCCAGCATTTTGCAAGCAAAAATCGACGGCTACGATGCAAAGATAACGCACTACCGGTCAAGGAAGAACTACCTTGAAGTTGCGTATTTTGCAGGCTATCAGAATGCCCTGATTTCTATGGCTATTTCGCCGGACCTTGACCACTTTCCGTGCCCGCCAAGATATTACTTTGAGAAGGTACGTGAAATGGATCGAACTGAATTTGAAGAGAGGTTGGAAGAGTTACCAGGCTTGCACAAAACGGCCTTCAGGCAATGCAAGAAGGCGGCGGATCGTTTACCAGCCGATGGCAGCATTGTTCTCGATCATTTGCCTTCGGGGTAAATGCCTCTGGTGTCGTAGCGTCCACTAAGGGAATCAACCAGATGCTGCACCGCCTGGGTTCAACTGATGCTCGATGAAGTCCAGCCGAATTGACCTTACCCATCTGGCGGAAATGGCGAGCTGTGCGCGTCCACTTCCGAGAGCTCTGCAATCAGGCTGGCAACTTGCCGCCTTGGCCGGCCCACGCTACGGCGGATGGCGTTGGTTGGGGTTTGCTGCTGCGTTACCTTTCCGGCCCGCCCAGGAGCATTCCTGTTCAAGGTTCTGGGAGAAATGGGGTCCATACGGGAACCGTCGTTTGGAATTGAACTGGAGCGCGAGGTGCAGGTCATGACGAAATCGACATTCTTGCCGGGTCTGGTAGTGGTGCTGCTGACGCTCTTCCTGCAGGGACCGGATGAGTCCGGCGACGCGGATGCAGCCGGCAACGGCCGCTTCCAGGTCGTCCACCAGGGATTCGAGGCCTTCTCCAGGGGCGAATTCGAGCATGCCGGTCAAAACATCTACGTTTCCCGGGGCGGACGCATCCAGCTCATTCACCGCTGGGACCTGAACAACGACGGTTTCTACGAGTTTGTCTTCAGCAATACCCACAACGTGATGGTGGGCGGGGTGGATGCGCTGGGGTACCTGCAGACGGGGCGGGGATTTCGATCGGCCATCTCTCCCGTCCACCGTTCCATTGCGCTTTACGACCTGTGGCTCCAGGAAGAGAAGAGCCGCGACTGGGTGGTCCGGTTTCCGGTCGAACGCCCCGCTGCGGTGCGGTTTCACGATCTGGACCGGGACGGCTGGACGGACATTCTCTTCGCCTCCTCGGGCGCCGGAGACACCGTCTCGACCGACAGCCTGGTCTACTGGGGCGATGCGACCGGGTATCGGATGCGGAGGCGGATAGCGCTGCCCACGGTCGGGGCCAGGGACCTGGCGGTCGGCGATCTGAATGGGGACGGCTACACCGAGATCGTCTTCGCCAATTCCGGCAGCCGCAAGCCCTCCCAGGACGAGGAGGGATCCTACATTTACTGGGGCTCGGGCGATCGCTACGGGACGCACCACCGGAGCCTGGCGCCGACCCGGTCGGCGATCGGCTGCGCCCTGGGCGACGTGAACGGAAACGGCCATCCGGATTTGATTTTCGCCACCGCGGAGCAAGGCGGTGGCGGCCTGTGGTTCTTTCCGGGCTCGCCCGAAGGACCGGATCTCGAGGCCGTGGTCAAGGTTCCGGTCGACGACCTGCAGTCGGTCCGCGTCGGTGACGTGGAGGGTCTGGGCAGGGTGGTGCTGGCACTGTCCAAGAAGCACCTGCGGCTGTTTGCCTGGGCTTCGGGGAGTCTGGTGGAGAAGAAGGCCATTCCCTGGGGAGGCGCCCGGGCCGTCGCGGCCGATCTGGATGGGGACGGGCGCACCGACCTGGTGGTGGCCGGCGGCGACCGCTCCGCCATTCTGTGGGGGAAGTCGGGCTGGTCCACCGATGGAGCCCTGTGGCTGCCCACCCTGGAAGCCACCGACGTGGCGGTTGCCGATCTCAATGGCGACGGCCGGCCCGAGATCGCCTTTGCCAACCAGTTGCAGGGAACCCACGGGGATCTGGACGTGGCCTCCTACGTTTACTGGGGAGAACCCTGGGGCTACGGGCCGGCAAGCCGCACCGACCTGCAGACCTTCGGAGCCACCGCCGTCGCCGCCGGCGACATCGACCGGGACGGCCGCCTGGACCTTGTCTTCGGGAACTCGGGCAGCGGCATCCAGGGGGGAAGAGATGAAGAGATCTACGTCTACTGGGGACGGCCCCACCGGGGCTACAGCCCCGCGGCCATGACGGCCTATCCTTGCGTGATGGGGATGGCCACCCTGATGGCGGATCTGGATGACGACGATCACGCCGAGCTGCTGGTGGCCAACTCCGGCCGCCACTACAGCGGGCAATCGGGGGCCAGCTACGTTTACCGCGGCGGTCCCGCCGGCCCCGCCCTGGAGGACAGGCTGGAAATACCCGCACAGGAGGTGGGTTCCTGGTCGGTGGCCGACCTCAACCGCGACGGATTCCTGGATGCCCTGGCTTGCGACTTCGATTCGCTGGCCATTGCCTGGGGCTCGGCCGAGGGAGTCTCCACCGATCCCCAACGCGTGGAAGGAGTGGCCAAGGCCAGCCAGAACTGCCGGCTGCTGGACTTCAATCGGGATGGCTGGCTGGATGTGCTGGTGGCCGACGTGCAGGGCGAAAGGAGCCGGGTGTTGCTGGGAGACGGCCGAGGCTTCTCGCTGGAGCGGTCGGCCTGGGTGGAGGCGGCTTATGTCGCCAACAGCGAGTTTGCCGATCTGGACGGGGACGGATGGCTGGACATGATGCTCACCCGGTCCTACAACGCCTTCGACCGCAACGATTCCTGGCTCCGCATCTACCCGGGAGGGCCGGATGGGTTTGCGCGGACCCACCGCTTCGAGTTTCCCACTTCGGGTGCATTCGACGTGGCCGTGGCCGATCTCGACCGCGACGGCGACCTGGACATCGCCGTTTCGCAGTACGCTTCCCGGGATCGGCGCAATCTGCCGGTCTACCTCTTCTGGAACGATGGCGCCGGCCAATTTTCTTCCGGGAGACGGACGGATCTGCCGGCGGAAAGCGCTTCCGGACTGCTGGCCGCGGATTTCGATGAAGACGGACACCAGGACCTGCTGGTCTTCAACCACAAGACCACCTACAAGGATGACAATCACAGCAACGAAAGCTTCGTCTACTGGGGGTCTGAGCGGGGCTACCACACCCGCAATCGCAGCTATCTGCCGGCCCACGGGCCCCACTTCATGCAGAACGTCGACATCGGAAACCTGTCCAGCCGCAAGGCCGGAGAGTCCTACCACTCGGTTCCGATCGAGCTGAACCCGAAGCCGGCCAGGCTGGCTCTCTCTTTCCAGGCAGAGACGCCGAGGGATTCGGAGGTGAGCTTGGCGGTTCGAACGGCCGGGACCTCAGCCGGGCTGGCAACAGCAGCTTGGCGGGAGCCGGGGCCCGGTGGCGAGTTCAGTGTCGGGAGGGAAGAACGCTGGCTGCAGTACCGGGCGACCCTGAAAGCGGGGCGGGGCCATGCGACTCCCTACCTGACGGGGGTGACCATTGAGTCGGTGGGAGAGTGAGGAGTGGAGAGTGGGGAGTGGGGAGTGGAGAGTGGAGAGTGGGGAGTGAGGAGTGGAGAGTGGAGGTTTACGAGAGGACCCAAGCGCCTGATGACGTGGTTGCACTTCTTGGGGGATGCCGCCGAGATCGAATAGATGCTTTACGTATCGATCAAATAACTATCCACTAATCACTATCCACTTGTCACATAGTCGCATCGCCGTCCCATTTGACGGGGCGGCTGTTACAGGGCGAAACAGGGAGGTTTCAGATCAACGAAAGGCCGACTCCAGGTTGGAATAGACCTGTCGGCCGGAGGAATCCCGGAAGCTGACGATATCCGGTTTCACTGCGCCGCCGGCCGTGTCCGGCAGGTCGCGGCCATAGAGCTGCCGGATCTTGCGGACGTAGTCCCGAGTCTCGCGGTAGGGGGGAATGCCGCCGTGCCTGAGGACGGCGTTTTCGCCCGCGTTGTAGGCCGCCAGCACCAGGGAAAGGTTGCCGGGAAACAGATCCCGCAGGAACTTGAGGTAGCGTATGCCCCCCTCGATATTCTGGGCGGGATCGTAAGCGTCGGCTACCCCGAACCGCCTGGCGGTCTCCGGCAGCAACTGCATGACGCCCAGGGCTCCCTTGTGGGAGACTGCCGTTGGATCGTAGTTGGACTCCACCCTGGCCACCGCCTCGACCAGCTCCGGATCCATCCCGTGCTTGCGGGCGATGCGGTCGATGAGTCTGGCGATCCCGGCAGGAGGTTGCCCCTTTCTGCGAATCCCCGCTGACCTGCCCGGTTCAGGCGCCGGGGAAGGGTTGGCCGGGGAGATGGAGAGGGCGCCGGAATTGGAGAAGATGCGACGTCCGTCGGGTCCGGTGAAGCTGACGATCTCCCCAGCGGTCGAGGGCGGAAACACCACCGGGGCAGAGAGGCAGACGGCCAAGGCCACCTTGCGGTTCCAACCGGTCGAGTTGTTTTTCTCAGGGATGGCCATGGGAACAGGGACTGGAGGATGGGGCCAGGTTGACTCTCTCAGGACATAGGGATGTCGCGGAACCGGAAAAAGTCTAATGACTTCTCAGCCCGCCGCTTCGACATGCCTTTCCACGTAGCCGGCCACCGCCTCCAGCGCCAAGGGTAGTCTGCTCGGGTCCCTGCCCCCGGCTTCGGCCAGGTCGGGTCTGCCGCCTCCCCCGCCGCCGACCACCGCGGCGATTTCCTTGACCATTCTGCCGGCGTGGAGACGGGGAGTCAGATCGGAGGTGATGGCCGCCACCAGGGAGACCTTGCCCGAATCCGAAGTGGCCAGCACCACCACGCCGCGGCCGATCCGCGACTTCAGCTCGTCAGCCAGGTTGCGCAGCGAGGCCTTGTCCAGCCGATCCACCACCGCGGTCACGACCTTGACGTCGTTGACGCTGCCGGCGGAATCGAGCTGTTGCCCGACCCGTTCCTGGGCCAGGCGGTAGCGCATTTCCTGGAGTTCCTTCTCCAGAGACCTGATGGAGGCCTGGACCCTGCGGACCGACCCCACCAGCTCGGGCCGAGTCCCCTTGAAGAGCCCCTCCAACCGGCTGAGCAGAACCTCGTCCTCGCGAAAACGCCGGAGAGCTCCGGCGCCGGTAATGGCTTCGATGCGGCGGACCCCTGCAGCGATCCCGCTCTCGCTGACGATCTTGAACAGTCCGATGTCGCCGGTTCGGGTGACGTGGGTGCCGCCGCAAAGCTCCTTGCTGAAGCCATCCACCGACACCACCCGCACCTGTTCTCCGTACTTCTCTCCGAAAAGAGCCATGGCTCCTTCCGACACCGCCTGGGTCAAGTCCTGGACCAGCGTGGTGACGGACAGGTTGTCCATCACCTTGCGGTTCACCAGGTCCTCGATCTCGACGAGGTCCTCCGGCGAAAGGGCCGCATAGTGGGTGAAGTCGAAGCGCAAGCGATCGGGCGCCACCAGCGAGCCGGACTGCTTGACGTGAAACCCGACCCGTTGGCGGAGGGCGGCATGGAGCAGGTGGGTGGCGGTGTGGTTTTTCCTGATGGAATCCCGGCGCGTCCCCTCCACCCTGGCCTCGACCCGGTCTCCCACCCGCAGGGCTCCCCGGGCGCACCGGACCCGGTGAGCGGAGTAGCCGGGAGGAGCAGGATAGGTGTCCTGCACCACCGCCTCGGCCTCGGCGCCCTGCAAGACCCCGGTGTCTCCGACCTGGCCTCCCGTTTCCGCATAGAAGGGAGTCTGGTCCAGAAAGATCTCTCCCACCTTTCCGGCCGGCAGCGAGTCGGTCTGCCTGCCCTGGATCAGGATGCCCTGAATGATCGCCTCCTCGGTTTCGAGCCGGGTGTAGCCCAGGAATCGGGTCTTCTCGGCGGTGGGCGGGGGCGCCGAGCCGGCAGCGGCGGCCGTCTCCTTCCAGCTTGCCCGTCCCCTCTCGCGCTGTGCCGTCAGGCGCCGGTTGAAACCCTCCTCGTCCAGGATCAGTCCACTCTCGTCCGCGATCTCCTGCATCAGGTCCAGGGGCAGGCCGTAGGTGTCATAGAACTTGAACATGACCTCGCCCGGCAGCTTGCCCCTCTGGCTCCCGGACGGTTCCAGCCGGTCCAGCACGTCACTGAGCTGGTCCAACGCGATCCGCAGTGTGGAAGAGAAGCGCTGCTCTTCGTGGCGCACCACCCTGGACACGTAGTCCCGGGTGGAGGCCAGCTCCGGATAGGCGTCCTGCATGAGGTCCGCCACCCGGTCGGCCATCCGGTGCAGAAACTCGTCCTCGATTCCGATGAGCCTTCCGTGGCGGATGGCGCGGCGCATGATCTTGCGCAGGACGTAGCCCCGCCCGTCATTGTCGGGCGCCACCCCGTCGCTGACCAGGAATGCCGTCGCCCTGGCATGGTCGGCGATCACCCGCATGGAAACGTCGGCGGCCTTGTCGCTGCCGTAGTCCCGCCCCGATATTTCGGCCGCGTATTGCGTCAGCGGCTTCAGCAGGTCGGTGTCGTAGTTGCTGTGCTTTCCCTGGAGCACCGCCGTCATGCGCTCCAGGCCCATGCCGGTGTCCACCGAGGGCTTGGGCAAGGGAACCAGTTGCCCCGAGCTCCGCCGGTCGAACTCCATGAACACCAGGTTCCAGATTTCGACGAAGCGGCCGCACTCGCAGGGGAAGCTGCACTGCGAATGTCCGGCTTCGCTGCCGGCCGGCCCCTGGTCGAAGTGGATCTCGGAACAGGGGCCGCAGGGGCCGGTGTCCCCCATGGCCCAGAAGTTGTCCTTTTCTCCCAGTCGAAAGATGCGGTCGGACCCAACCCCGACGTCCCGGTTCCAGATCCGGTGGGCGTCGTCATCGTCCCGGTAGACCGTGATCCAGAGTTGCTCCGGCTCCAGCCCGTAGATCTCGGTCACCAGTTGCCAGGCCAGCGGGATGGCTTCCGACTTGAAGTAGTCGCCGAAGGAGAAGTTCCCCAGCATTTCGAAGAAGGTGTGGTGCCTGAGGGTCTTCCCCACATTCTCGAAGTCGTTGTGCTTTCCGCCTGCCCGAACGCATTTCTGGGAGGTGGTGGCCCGCAGGTAGTCCCGCTTCTCCTGTCCCAGGAAAACGTCCTTGAACTGGTTCATGCCGGCGTTGGTGAACAGCAGCGTGGGGTCGCCGGCGGGGACCAGCGAGGAGCTCCTGACGATTCGGTGCCCTCTCTGATGAAAAAATTCCAGGAACTGCCTGCGGGTATCGTTTCCGGTCACGACTTCGGTTTCCTGCAATGCGAAATGGACTGGCGGAGGAGGGCCTCAATCCGCCCATTCGACCAGTCGATGGAATCGCTTCCTGAACTCCCGGCGCACCGCCTCCGGAGGGAAGCCCCGGCCGAGCAGGTAATTATAGAGTCTGGCCACTCTTTTTTCATCCAGCGGCTCGGGCAAGGTCCCCAGCTTTCGTTCCAGGCTGCGGCGCAAGTGGTCCAGCTCCTCTTCCGGCGGAAACATCTCGTCCAGCACCCGGTTGACCAGATCCCGGGGCAGCCCCCGAGCAGCCATCTCTCTCTGCAGCCGGAACCGGCCGCAGTCGCCGCGGCGCAGGCGCGCGGCCGCATGGGTCTCGATGCACTGGCGGTCGTCCAGGTAGCCGCCCGCCTTCAAACGGCCGAGGACGCCGGCCACCGCGGCCGCATCGTCGGCCCTGTCCAGCAGCTTGACTTCCATCTCCCGGATGGAGTGGGCCTTCCGGCCCAGGGCCCGGAGCGCCCATTGGAAGAGGGACTCTGAATCGTGGGGTCGGGGCTCCTGGCTCACGGAGCGTTGGAGGGGATTGGGGCTGTCGGAGTCATACGAAGGCCAGCCAATCGGGGTGGTCGTCGCTCTTGCCCTCAACGATCTGAAAGAATCGTTGCTGGATTCTGGCGGTGACCGGTCCCCGGCGGCCGCTGCCGACGCTGATCTTGTCCACGCTGCGGATCGGCGTGACTTCGGCGGCGGTCCCCGTGAAGAACAACTCGTCCGCCAGGTAGAGCAGTTCCCGAGCGATGCCCTGTTCTCGAACCTCGATGTCGAGGTCGCGGCAGATCTCGATCACCGCATGCCGAGTGATTCCGGGGAGAACGGAGGATGCCAGCGCCGGCGTCAGGACCACGCCCTCCTTGATGACGAAGATGTTCTCGCCGCTGCCTTCGCTGACGTAGCCGGCGGTGTCCAGGGCGATGCCCTCGGAGTAGCCGCCCTGCATGGCCTCCATCTTGATGAGTTGGGAGTTCATGTAGTTGGCTCCCGCCTTGGCCAGGGTGGGGAGCGTATTGGGAGCGATGCGGTTCCAGGAAGAGACGCAGACGTCCACGCCTTGCTCCAGAGCTTCCTTGCCGAGATACTGGCCCCACTCCCACACCGCGATGACGACCTCCAGGGGGCAGCCCAGCGGGTTGACGCCAATCTCTCCGTAGCCCCTGAGAACGATGGGACGGATGTAGCACTCCTTCAGCTTGTTTTCCCGAATGGTGTCCAGGATGGCCTGGCAGAGATCCTCGCCAGAGTAGGGAATCTGCATGCGGTAGAGCTTGGCCGAGTTCAGGAGACGCTCCACGTGTCTTTCCAGGCAGAATACCGCCGAGCCCTTGACCGTGTGGTAGCAGCGAATGCCTTCGAAAACGGCGGATCCGTAATTCACCACGTGGGAAAGAACATGGATCTTGGCGTCGTCCCAAGGGACGAAATGTCCGTTGAACCAGATCTTTTGCGACTTGGGAATGGGCAATTCAGCTCCTTGACCTGGACCGGCCCCGGGTGTCGGGAAGGGTGCGTTTCCCGGAGACCCTCCCCCGAGGAGCGAGCAGTATAGCACAGCGCCCGAATTTGTCGGCAACCGCCCAAGCCCGCGCCAAAGGCTGAAAAGAGTTATCCACGAAGGGCCACCAAGCGGGACAGCACTGCCGCATCGGCAGGGGCAGCGCCTCCTCGCGGAGCAGGAAGGATGGGAGAAGGCGCCCCTCCGGGAGCGCGGGCGTCTCGCCCGCATTCTCTGGGTTGGGTGGCCGCTCCGTTTCCCCGTGATGCGGCAGCCGGTCACCCTGCCGCCGGGAACCCCATGGGCTCGGCTGAATCGGAATCGTGGCGCCGTTGCCGGTCAAGCCGGGTCGAGGAGAGGGGCGAGGCTGTGCCAGTGTTGTGCGGGCGGGACGCCCGCGCTCCCGGCCTTCATCCCGTGACGGCGTCGCAGCCAGGCAGGTCCATCGGTCTTCGTGTTCATTCGTGGTTCGTCTTGATTGACGATGGGGTGTTTCACTGAAGACACACGAAGCGGGACGGCACTGCCGCATCGGCAGGGGCAGTGCCTCCTCGCCGAGCAGGAAGGATGGGAGGAGGCGCCCCTCCGGGAGCGCGGGCGTCTCGCCCGCGAGCGCCAGGCTAACTGGTGAAGCGTAGCCGGTGAAAGTCCGGCGGGAAGGAAAGGTTAACCACCACTTCCGCCCCGAGTCATGGGCCTACAACCGCGAGGGTGTGGGTCAAGCGTTGACAGGGGTGCGTGTGGGCAGGGCTATTGAGCACCGAAAACACGCTCATCCGGGGTGCCGAGGCCATGCGGGCAGCCGAAGGCAAGATCCGCTCCACCGCCAAGGTGAGGGGGAGAGGAGCCCCGCGGTGTCTTAGAACCCAGGCACGCACGTAAGCGCTTCACCGGGACCTGGGAGGTCTTCATGCTGTTCCGTCAGTCGTGGCGGGACCGCAAAGGGAAGGAGAGATCCGAGACCGGAGATGCACGGCATGAAGAAGTCAGATGAGGCCATAGTAGTGGAGAAGCCGGCGAACAAAGGGGAGAGATTCCCGGCGGAGTCGGTGGAGCGAAGGGCCTTACCCGAAGGGAAGCCGGAAAGCCAAAGCACGCGCCGGACGCAGAGACGGGGGAGCGTGTCCCAGGCGGCGGACCGGATACGGGAGTTCATCGAACGGGAACCGAAGAGTCGGTTGACGGCGCTGCTGCACCACATCACGGTGGAGGCGTTGAGGAAAGCCTACGGGGAGTTGAAGAGGTGGGCGGCCCCCGGCGTGGACGGCATGACGTGGAAAGAGTACGCGGTTGGGTTGGAAGATCGATTGGTCGACCTGCATGACCGGGTACAGCGGGGAGCGTACCGGGCGACGCCATCGCGGCGGGTGAAGATACCCAAGGCGGATGGCGGGACACGACCGCTTGGCGTGGCGGCGCTGGAGGACAAGATCGTCCAGAAGGCCGTGGCGGACAACCTGCTGACGCCGATATATGAGGCGGAGTTCCTGGGGTTCAGTTACGGGTTTCGACCTGGCCGAGGGGGGCACGATGCGCTGGACGCCCTGGCGGTCGGGATCGGGCGGCGGAAGATCAGGTGGATCATCGACGCGGACATACGCGGATTCTTCGACAACGTGTCGCGGGACTGGATGCTGCGGTTTCTGAGGCACCGCATCGGGGATGAGCGGGTGATACGGTTGATTGCCAAGTGGTTGAACGCCGGCGTCATGGAGGATGGAGAGTGGAGGGACGACCTGAAGGGGACGCCGCAAGGGGCGGTGATATCGCCGATCCTGGCGAACGTCTACCTGCATTACGGTTTGGACCTCTGGTTCCAGAGGCAATGGCGGACCCGCGAGGCCGAAGGCGAGACCCTGATGGTGCGGTACGCCGACGACTTCGTGGTGGGATTTCAGTACCGGCGGGATGCGGAGCGATTCCTCAACGACCTGAAGGAGCGAATCGGACGGTTCGAGTTGGAGATGCACCCGGAGAAGACCCGACTCATCGAGTTCGGACGGTATGCGGCAGAGAACCGACGAAGGAGGGGGGAGGGGAGACCGGAAACGTTCGACTTCCTGGGCTTCACGCACTATTGCAGGAAGGACCGGAAGGGACGCTACGGGCTGGGGCGCAAACCGATAGCGAAACGGATGAGGCGCACCCTGAAGCGAGTGAAGGAGGAGCTGAGCAGGCGGATGCATGAAGGCATCGGGAAGACCGGCAAATGGCTGGGGCGAGTGTTGAACGGATGGCTGAACTACTTTGCTGTCCCGACCAGCCTGCGCTATCTGAGACGCTTTGCGAGCCACGTCCTGAGATTGTGGATGCGAGCAATCAATCGACGATCCCAGAAGGGCGGATATAGCTGGGAGGCGATGAACCGACTGGCGGCGACCTACTGGCCGAGACTGGGAATCCGGCATCCATGGCCGGACCGACGAATGCTCGTCAACACCTGAGGGAGGAGCCGGATGCGCTAGCTGCGCACGTCCGGATCTGTGCGGGGGGTCCCCAGCAATGCGGATTCCTACCGCGATATTCTCTGGGTTGGGTGGCCGCTCAGTTTCCCCGTGATGCGGCAGCCGGCTACCCTGCCGCCGGGAACCCCATGGGCTCGGCCGAATCGGAATCGTGGCGCCGTTGCCGGTCGAGCCGGGTCGAGAAGAGGGGTGAGGCTGTGCCAGCGTTGTGCGGGCGGGACGCCCGCGCTCCCGGCCTTCATCCCGTGACGTCATCGCAGCCAAGCAGGTCCATCGGTATCGTGTCCATTCGTGTTCATTCGTGGTTCGTCTTTATAGAGGATTGGGTGTTTCACTGAAGACACACGAAGCGGAACGGCGCTGCCGCATCGGCAGGGGCAGCGCCTCCTCGTGAAGCAGGAAGGATGGGAGAGGCGCCCCACCGGGAGCGCGGGCGTCTCGCCCGCATTCTCTGGGTTGGGTGGCCGCTCCGTTTCCCTGCGATATGGCGCCCGGCCACCCTGCCGCCGGGAACCCCATGGGCTCGGCCGAATCGGAATCGTGGCGCCGTTGCCGGTCGAGCCGGGTCGAGGAGAAGGGCGAGGCTGTGCCACTGTTGTGCGGGCGGGACGCCCGCGCTCCCGGCCTTCATCCCATGACGTCATCGCAGCCAAGCAGGTCCATCGGTATTCGTGTCTATTCGTGTGCATTCGTGGTTCGTCTTTGTTGACGATCCGGTGTTTCACTGAAGACACACGAAGCGGAACGGCTCTGCCGCATCGGCAGGAGCTGTGCCTCCTCGCCAAGCAAGAAGGATGGGAGAAGGCGCCCCCCTCCGGGAGCGCGGGCGTCTCGCCCGCATTCTCTGGGTTGGGTGGCCGCTCGGTTTCCCCGTGATGCGGCGCCCGGTCACCCTGCCGGCGGGAACCCCATGGGCTCAGCTGAAGCGGAATCGTGGCGCCGTTGCCGGTCGAGCCGGGTCGAGGAGAGGGGTGAAGCTGTGCCACTGTTGTGCGGGCGGGACGCCCGCGCTCCCGGCCTTCATCCCATGACGTCATCGCAGCCAAGCAGGTCCATCGGTATTCGTGTTCATTCGTGGTTCGTCTTTATTGACGATGGGGTGTTTCACTGAAGACACACGAAGCGGGACGGCGCTGCCGCATCGGCAGGGGCAGTGCCTCCTCGCGGAGCAAGAAGGATGGGAGGAGGCGCCCCACCGGGAGCGCGGGCGTCTCGCCCGCATTCTCTGGGTTGGGTGGCCGCTCAGTTTCCCCGTGATGCGGCACACGGTCACCCTGCCGGCAGGAAACGCCTGGGCTCGGCTGAATCGGAATCGTGGGGCCGTTGCCGGTCGAGCCGGGTGGAAGAGATGGGCGAGGCTGTGCCAGTGTTGTGCGGGCGGGACGCCCGCGCTCCCGGCCTTCATCCCGTGAAGTTGTCGCACCAATGGAGGTCCATCGGTTGTTGTTGCGGGGCGAGAAGTGAGAGACGGCCGGTGTTCGGGCCGGGGGCGGCCCGGGGCGAGCCATCGGAACGCTCTACTCCAGCACCAGCTTCACGTCGGTTTCGAATTGTCGATAGTCGGTGTACCGGGTGACGTTTCTCGTGTGGACCCGGGCGCTCTGCAGGATGCCGACCGACATGTTGAACTGAGCCCGGATCGGAAGCCAGTGCTGGCTCTCCCCGATGCGGACCTGGTCATAGGCGATGGTCACCTCCGACGTCTTGACCGGGAAGTCGTCCGGGAGATCCACCGTCTTCTTGATCAGTTTGACGATCTGGTAGGAGTTGACGTCGATCCAGCACAGTCCCCGGTATCCCACCCGCAGGGGATTGCCCTGGTAGGTCACTTGAAGGGCGGAGGTCTCCTGCGGAATCCGATAGGCCACCCGCACGGTCTGACGCCCCGCCATCTCCTCGGCGCCCTCCAGGCGGAAGGAGGTCCTGCTCTGAGGAGTAAACACGTTCTGGATAGCGGCCGCGAATTGACCGATGGAATAGGCGCCGTCCTGGCTGCCCTGCGCCTTTTGCCCCTCCACCGGCTGATAGGTCTCTTCTCCATTGGCGAACAGGAGGTCCTCCTGGAACCGGTCTCTTTCCTGCCAACCCTGGAACAGCCGCTCGAATCGCTCTGTCCGGCGGCGACAGACGAAGTCGGGCAGGTTCGAGAAAGTCGCATCCAACCTGCGGCGGACCGCATCCAGAAAATCGGGCCATTCGGCGTCGGTCGGCGCCCCGCCGGGCCGGCCGGAGGCGAGAGTGGGCGCAGCCGAGCCGCTGACGGTGAACTCCTCGGAACCGGTATCCATCATGAACTTGGGGCGATGGTAGGCGGAGGGGGTGTCGGCGAGCTGCATTTTCCTGGTCGCGGCCTGCTGGGAGTCGAACGGCAATTGGGTGCTTTCGTCGAAGCGGGCTTCCGCAAACCGCGTCTTGCCGATTCTGATGTGGCCGGCAAGGGGAATAAAGAGATTGGCTTCCCTTTCGTCGACCAGAGCGGCTTGGGTCATCCTCGCCCCCCGAAGGTCGGCCCGCCTCAGGTCGCTGCCGAACAGGACTGCTTCCGAGAGGTCGGCCACCTGCAGGTTGGCCTGGTTCAAGCGGGCGTCTTTCAGAATGGCGCCCTGCAGAATGGCGCCCTGAAGGTCGGCGCCTTCCAGGCTGGCCTGGGTCAGGCTGGCATCGGTCAGATCGGCCCCTTGCAGTCGTGCGCCGTCCAACCTGGCATGGATCAGTTCAGCGCCTGTCAGTTTGGCGCCCCGCAGATCGGCGCCTCGCAAGTCGGCCTCCCAGAGCCTGGCTTGGGTCAGGTCGGCTCTCAGCAGCACCGCATCCTGAAGGTCGGCCTTGCTCAGGTCCATGCCGCTCAGGTTGGCTCCAAAGAGATTCTTTCCCTTCAAGGCGGACGACTGTAGTCGGGTTTCCCGCAGATCGCCGCATTCGCCCGGGTGATCGGGGTTGTAGCCGAGATCTCCCCGGTCGTTGGCGCAGGCCATAACGTCACTGCGGAATCGGTAGGTCTCCGCATTGGCGGCGTCGCCCGAGGACCGCGGGATCTCCAGGCTGTCCCTGATCTTCCTCAGGTCGAGGCGAACCACCGGTTCCGGGCCGGAGGTTTCTTCTGCCGGGGCCTGACCGGCAATGACCGGCGACGGCGCCTCCCCGGATGCGGCCGTTTGCAGACCCTGCTTCACCACGAAATCGGTCTCGGTGATGGTGGCCCGGCCGCTGTCCGACTCTTCGGTCGTAATCTCGAATCGGTAGCTGCCCGGGCTCAGAGACTGGGTGGACAGCTTGAAGCCCACGGCAACCTGACCGGGCGCCCGCTCTTCCAGGTGGTTGCGGTCCAGCGCGATGGGTGGAAAGTCGACGGCCTCGCCAGTGTCCCTGACCGCTTGGACGCGAGCCGTGAGATTGCCCTCCTCCAGCTTGGAGGCGTTGTAGAGCTTGTAGAATACGGCCAGAGGTTGGGGAGGAACAATGTGGTTGCTCACCGCCGGCTTCACCCGGAACCCGCGGTGAAACAGCCAGCGGGCTTCCGGCACCTGCATTCCGGCCACCGATGGGGAAAACGGCTCCAGGTCCTGACTCAAGACCAGGCCGCTGGTCATGAGCGCATCCGGGGCAAGGACCGGAATCCACAGGGACTGCTCGGCCGTCCCCAATCTGGCGTGGCGGTCGGCAGCCACCAGCTTGATGCGATACTTGCCCGGCTTCAGCTTGAGAAACCCCTCCACGATCGATTCCGCCTTCCCGTTCGCCAGCGGGAGTGTCTGGCTGAAAATCGAAGCCGCCTGACCGTCGTCGGAGTAGGCGACTCCCATCAGGCGAAGGTCTCTCCCAGGCAGCCAACTCTTTGGGGTATTCCCTTCCGACCCGCGGGAGACCCTGGCGGTGATCAGGGCCAGAGCCTGCTCGGACTCCTGGTAGAAGACGTTGGCCTTGAAATCCAGATTCAGATCCTCTTGTTGCTCGGATGCCTGGAGTCCGCGCAGCGCGGCCTTTTCCAGGGTCCCCATGATTTCCCGGTCTGCCGGCAGGGGCACCTCGACGGTTCGACGGAGCGAGCCCAGCCCGGCGTTGAGGTTCTCCCGCGCCGCCACCTTGACCTGGTACCGCCCCACCGGAACCTCCAGCACCACCTTGGAGGTCAGGCCCGATTTCAGCAAAGCCTGGTAGCTGCCGTCGCCGAGCTTGAAGTTCCAGGCCTTTTCGTCCCCGCCGACATACTCCTCCTTGGCGTCGAAGGCGACCACCGCCAGGTTGATCCGATTGATCCGCTTGCCCTCTTCCACCAGGAAGGGGAGGTCCTCGAATCCCAGCCGGGTCACGATCTCCAACCGGTAGGTGTCTCCATCCAGCCGGGAGGCGTGGTAGGACATCTGCAGCGGGATTTCCCTGAGATCGGTGGGCGCCCGCATGGCTTCCAGCATTTCCTTCTTCTTTTGTTCCTCGGGGGACAAGCGCTCCTTGGGGGCATAGAAGCCCTTGCGGTGAGTGACCCGGACTCCGGGCCGCGCGACTCTCACTCGCAGCCTGTAGTAGCGGCCGTCGGGTTTCTTGGGCGGGGTGGCGTAGCTCAGGACGTAGTAGGAGAACTGCTGGTCCACCACCTGTCTCAGACCCGCCCCCAGGTCGTTGTTGTCCTTGAAGTAGATGCCTCCCGTCGCCCTGGCCAGGTACTCCAGGGAAATGCCCTTTTGCCGGCGGTCCTCCGTGACCAGCAGGGACTTGTCGATGCGGAGATTGCTGTTTTCGGTGAAACTGTCGCTGACGTCGTACATGGGGCTGGTTTCCAGCCCGGTGATGCGGATGGTATTGAAGATGATGCCGGTCTTCAGCGCCCTGTCGACCAGGCGCTCCAGGTCGTAGCGAAGCGCCCGGTGCAGGAAGCCTGCCGAGAGCAGCACCAGGGATTTCTGTGCCTCCACCGGTCCCAGGGAGCGGATGTGCCCCCGCAGAACGTCCAGCAAGCGCCGGGTGCGGCCCTTCTTGAGGGACAGGTGCTGGGCCGCCATGGTGCGCACGTAGGCTTCAACGATCTGCTGGTTTGCATCGAGGCCGGTGGCGCCGATCCCGACTCGCTGGTTTGGGTTCGCGCTCAGCGGATTGGCCGAAGCCTGGCCTACCCCGCAGTCTTCGGCTTCGGACATGGCCACGTCGAAGGCCCGGTTGCCCGGCGAGGACGAAATGACGTGGATTTCCTCGGCTTGAGCATCGGTCATCCTGAGGCATCCCGCCAGGCTCATCGCCGCCGTGAAGTCCAGCTTCTTGTGGATTCTGTCGATTTCGGCCAGCAGCAGCTCGCTGTCCTGGGTGAAGGGCACGAAATGGCCGCGGGAGGCCGTCATGATGGAGATGTAGTTCCCCTCTTTCAATCCCCTTTCCACGAATCCGCGAATGGCCTGGATGGTGCGGCTGAGGGTGCCCAGTGGCGGGTAGGTGAGATCGTCGATGACCAGGCTCAGCAGACGGGGCTTTTCGGGGGCCGCCTCCGGTTCCGGCTCCTCCGCGCCGACCGCGTTGCCCCAGGTCAGGGAGCTCTGCGAGCCCTGGAAGATTTCCTGGGAAAACGACTGGATGGTCTGCTTCTTGCGGTTTTCGAGAACCTCGAAATCGTCGACCGTCAGATCGGTGATGGGGTTGCCGTCCCGGTCGGTGACGATGGCGTTGACCACCACCACTTCCACCGGCACCTTGAGGGTGAATCCGGAGGAGGACTCGCCGCGCACGTTTTCGGTTTCCTGGGGCTGGGCAGCCGTAGTTGCCGGGATCAGCGCCAAGGCGCCTGTCAACCAGGCGGCAACCAGGATTCGCGTCAAGATTGCGCCGGGGAGAAAGGGCCTTGCGAGAGACATGGTCTGCACCTGTTCCTGGAGGGTTCATACGGACCGGAAGCGGTAGTTCATTATGAAACGTTCGCCCGTCTCCGGCAACCCCATTTTGCGCGGCCCTGTGCCCGGCCCGCATTTCACGCCCCCTGGCGAGAATTGCGGGCCGCCCCGAGCTTGACCCTTGTTTCGGCGCTCTGCTAACATCGCCGCCGGTCGGGTGGAACGGCCGAAAGCCAAAGCAGGCAAGGGATTTCGGGCGACTCTCCCCTTCGCTGCATACCCGTCATGACTCCTAAATACACCCCTGCCGCCATCGAAGCCAAGTGGGCCGACCGCTGGGAACGGGACGGTCTCTATCGGACCGCTCCGGCCGACGGCCGCCCCAAGCGGTACGTGCTGGATTTCTTTCCCTACCCTTCGGGGGACGGGCTCAGCGTGGGCCACTGCCGGAACTACGTCCCCACCGACGTGCTGAGCCGCTACTACCGCATGCAGGGCGAAAACGTCCTCCATCCCATGGGTTGGGACGCCTTCGGTCTCCCCGCCGAAAACGCCGCCATCCGCCTCAAGACCAACCCGGCCAGGCTGATCGCCCGCTTCGCCGCCAACTACAAGCGGCAGATGCGGCTGCTGGGCATCTCCTTCGACTGGGACCGGGAGATCAACTCCTCCCAGCCTGAATACTATCGCTGGACCCAGTGGGTTTTCTTGCAGCTCTACCACGCCTGGTACGACCCTCGGCTGCAGAAAGCCTGTCCCATCTCCGGCCTGGAGGAGGAGCTGGCGAGGCGGGGCAGCGACGACATCCCCGGAGCCCCGGCCATCACCGCCGAGGCCTGGAGGCAATTGCCGGCCGCCGGGAGAAAGGACTATCTGAGCCACTTTCGGCTGGCCTACCGAGAGGCATCCTCCGTGAACTGGGACCCGGTGGAAAAGACGGTGCTGGCCAACGAAGAGGTGGTGGACGGCCGCGGCTGGCGAAGCGGAGCCCTGGTCGAGAAGAAACGTCTGATGCAATGGTTCTTCCGCATCACCGCCTACGCCGACCGGCTGTTGGCCGACCTGGAGGGCCTTGACTGGCCGGAAAGCATCAAGCGGATGCAGCGCAACTGGATCGGGCGCAGCCGGGGCGCCGAAGTCAGTTTCGCCACCGCCGCCGGGCCGCTGACGGTGTTCACCACCCGTCCCGATACGCTTTGGGGCGCCACCTTCATGGTGCTGGCGCCGGAGCACCCTCTGGTACAGGCCCTCACCGCTCCTTCATCGGCCAAAGAGGTCGCGACCTATCTGCAGCAGGTCCAGGGCAAGAGCGATCTGGATCGGACGGCCCAGGGGCGGGCCAAGACGGGTGTCTTCCTGGGATCCCACGCCACCAATCCGGTCAATGGCGAAGCCATCCCGATCTGGGTGGCGGACTATGTGCTGATGGGGTATGGAACCGGCGCCATCATGTCGGTCCCGGCCCACGACCAGAGAGACTTCGAGTTCGCCCGCCGCCACGGCCTGGAGATCCGGGTGGTGATCCAACCGGTGGGACGGAATGAACCGCTGCGTTCCGACACCATGGAGGAGGCCTGGACGGGCGAGGGAGTCATGAGCCGGTCCGGCTCCTTCGACGGCACCCCCACCGCCGAGGCCGTCGACAGGGTCACCGACTGGTTGGAGGAGACCTATCGGGGCAGATCCAGTGTCCAATACAAGCTGCGCGACTGGGGGATCAGCCGCCAGCGGTATTGGGGCACTCCCATCCCCATCGTTCACACCTCCGACGGCGAGGTGCCCGTGGCCGCCGGCGATCTTCCGGTGCGGCTGCCGGAGGTCCGGCACTACGAGCCCACCGGCAGCGGAGAGTCGCCCCTGGCGGCCATTCCCGAGTTCGTCCAGGTGTCCCTGCCCGGCGGCATCCGGGGACGCCGTGAGACCGACACCCTGGGAACCTTCGCCTGCTCCTCCTGGTACTTCCTGCGCTTCGTGAGTCCTGGCAACGACCAGGCCGCCTTCGACCGCCGGGAAGTGGACTACTGGCTGCCGGTGGACCTGTACGTGGGAGGAGCCGAGCACGCGGTCATGCACCTGCTCTACGCCCGCTTCTGGACCAAGGCGCTCTGCGACCTGGGTCACCTGCCCTTTGGCGAGCCCTTCGAGCGCCTGCGCAACCAGGGGATGATCCTGGGGCAGGACGGAGAAAAGATGTCCAAGAGCCGGGGCAACGTGGTCACGCCCGACGAAATGGTGGAGGCCTGGGGCGCCGACGCCCTGCGTGCCTACGAGATGTTCATCAGCGATTTCGAAATGTCCACTCCCTGGAACACCAATGGCCTCTCCGGCACCTTTCGCTGGCTGCGCCGCGCCTGGGAGGTGATCTTGCGCCCTCCCCCTGAGGGGGCCTCCTCCTCGCGGACCCGGAAGCAGGACCGGGACCTGCGCCGCTGGACCCACAAGACCCTGCTCAAGGTCTCCAGCGACATCGAGGGGTTTCGTTTCAACACGGTGATCTCGTCGCTCATGGAGTTCACCAACGCGCTTCATGAGGCCGCCAGGCAGCCGGTTGCGGTTGGAAGAGAAGCCTTCGTGGAAGCCACCGACGGGCTGCTCCTGATGCTGGCGCCGGTGGCCCCTTTCATGGCGGAGGAGCTGTGGGCATTGAAGGGGCGCCCCTACTCGATCCACCGGCAGCCCTGGCCCCGGGCCGACCGCCTGCTGGCGGCCGAGGAGGAGATCACGCTGGTGCTTCAGGTCAACGGCAAGGTGCGGGGGCGGCTGAACCTTCCGGCCGACCTGACGGAAGCCCAGGCTCGGGAGGCGGCGTTGAGCCAGGAGTCGGTGCAACGGCATTTGAACGGCAAGTCCCCCAAGCGATTGATCTATGTTCCGGGGAAACTGGTCAACATCGTGGTGTGAACACTTGCAGGATCGGGAGAGATCGGTGGGGGTTTCGTCCAAGCTGCGCCAGGGGTTGACGGTCTGGCTGCTGAGCAGCCTGCTGGCTGCCGGCTGCGGATACCGCCTGGCGGGCAAAGCCACGGCCATCCCCGAGTCGGTCGATTCCATCGCCGTTCCCATTTTCACCAATCGGACGACCAAGTACAGGCTGGAGCAGCGCCTGACCTCGGCAGTGGTGGACGAGCTCACTTCGCGCACCCGCTACCGCATCGCCTCCGACCCCGCTTCGGCGGCGGCCGTGCTGACCGGAGTCGTCACCGGATTCACCTCGACCCCGGTGATCTTCTCGGGCAGGGCGGGGTCCACCTTTCTGGTGACGGTGCGCCTGCAGGTGGACCTCAAGGACTCCAGGTCCAAGAAGCTTCTCTTCGAGAATCGAAACTATTTCTTCCGCGAAGAGTTCGAGATCAGTCGGGCCTCGCAGGATTTTTTCCCCGAGGAAGGGCCCGCTCTGGATCGGCTGGCCAAGGCCTTTTCGCGCGATCTGGTCAGCACGATCCTGGAATCATTCTGACAGACATGTCCTTCGCCCAGTTTCAGGCGCACCTCCGCCAGGGAAAGTTCAGTCCCGCCTATTTCATTTTCGGTCCCGACGCCTACCTGAGAGATGCGGCCAGGAAGGCTCTCATGGAAGCCTTGACCCGGGCCTGGGGAGGCGAACCGCCGAGTTCGAACGTCGATCTGGACCAGACCCGGCTGGACGAGTTGCTGGCCTCGGCCTTGACCCCCTCGCTGTTTGCGCCCCGGCAGGTGGTTAAGGTCCGGGGAGTCATGAAGCTGCGAGACCGGCAGGTCAGGGAACTGGCCGACTACCTGGCGCGTCCCGGCACGGCAACCGTAATGGTGTTCCTGGCCGGAGAGCTGGGCCGCGACGACCGCAGGAAAAAGATTTTCAAGACGCTGCAGGCGGGCAGCCGGATGGTGGACCTGGCCGCCCTGAACGAGGCTCAGACCCGAAGCTGGATCAGCAAGGCCCTGGGGAAGCGGGGGCACGGTATCCAGGAGGAGGCGGTGGAGTGCCTGGTCGAACTCCAGGGGACCGATTTGGGCCGGTTGCACCTGGAGGTGGAAAAGCTGTCACTGCTTGCCGGGGAGGGGAACGCCGTCACTCTGGAAATGGTTCAGGAGTCGGCCGGATATTGCCGGGACCACACCGTCTTCGACTTCCTGGATGCGGTGCTGGCCCAGGATCGCCGGCAAGCGCTGCGGTTGTGCTGTGAACTGTCGGCTCAGCCTGCAGGCATGCTGTCGATGGTCACGCTGCTGGGGCGGCGGCTGCGCAGCCTGCTCCAAATCCAGGAGATCTCGCCAGCCATGAAGCTGGGGGAAATGGCTCGTCAGATCGGGGCCAATCCCTATTTCCTGAAGCGGCTGCGGGACCCCGCCAAACGCTTTCGCCGCCAGGCCTTGGTGACGGCCATCGATCGCTTGGCATCCATCGATGACGGCATCAAGCGGTCCAGCCCCGACAGCCGCCTCCGCCTGGAGCGCCTGGTTGCCGACCTGAGCGCCCGCCCCGGCAGCGCCCGCTGAGAAGCGCGAGTCAATTTTCCGGGTCGGATCGGTCGGTTTTCCGGAAGATCTCCTCGGCGGATTGCAGCCCTTCCCAGGCGGAGGGAAAGCCCGCATAGAAGGCCATCTGGAGCATGGTCTCGCGGATCTCCTCCCGGGTGGCGCCGTTGCCCAGAGCCATCTCCACGTTGAGCTCCAGTGCCCGGGTCCTCCCCAAGGCGGTCAGGCCCGCGATGGTGACCAGGCTGCGGGTGCGCAGGTCGAGCTGGGAGCGCGTCCACACCTCGCCGGCCAGCACTCCCAATACGAACTGCTGGAAGTCGGGCGAAATCTGTCCCCAGACCTCCCGGAGCTGGCGCGCCCTGTCTGCTCCGGCCATTTGAGCGAACTGCTCGAACCCTCGCTGCACCCTGTCTTGAGTCGGTTCCGTCATGAAAGTCCTCCCCCTTTGGTTTGTGACATTCCCCGGCGTTTCCGGCTTCCAAGAACCGGGATCCTTATCGCGTCAATCGGATCACGATCAGACCTTTTGTACCCCACAAAATTACAGGGACGCACAAGGCGTCCCTGGGGTCACAACAAACCGGACACTCGTTATTCCCTGTTCGGGCTTCGGGCGACGGTCCGGTGGGTCTTATTGGTGCAATTAGGACATAATGAACATTACTTGACAACTTTTTTTACTCCCTGCTCAGCCAACCCCCAGTTGCCCCAAGAAGTTACAACGAGAACGACGACGACGTAAGGACGTGATTGGGTATGTGGTTGATTCTCCCTTTGACGACTGCGAGGAAAGCAGTGACCATCTGCAAAAGAGAAGAAGAGCTATTCAAGGAGTGGAAAAAGAGACGAGAGTCCTTTGTTCGTGATGGCGTGGTGTCAGAACATGCACTCCTGCACTATGCTTTGCTGGATGCGATCAAGGAAATCAAGGAAAAACAAGAATGAAGCTGACTTGGCGTCTTGCGCTCAACTGAAACCAAGGAAAGAGTGGGGAGTCCGGTGTCCGAAGACTGTCATGCCAACAAGAAGGGTCAAGCCGTTCTACTGATCGGTTTCGGGGGACCGACCCGAAGCGATGAGATTCGTCCCTTTCTGGACAACGTCCTGCGCGGGCGCCGGGTGCCCCGGGAACGGATCGAGGAAGTGGCCCACCATTACGAATTGATCGGAGGCCGCTCGCCCTTCAACGAGCTGACCTTCCGCCAGGCGGACGGCCTGCGGCGGCTGCTGGAAAAGGAGGGCCCTGGAATCCCCGTATACGTGGGAATGCGCAACTGGCACCCTCTGTTGGCGGACGTTCTGGAACGGATGGCCGAGGACGGGGTGTGCCGGGCGGTCGGGGTCATCCTGGCGCCCCACCAGGGCGAGGCAAGCTGGGGGCGCTACCAGGAGGCGGTTGGGGAGGCCCGGATCTCGGTGGAGGCCAAGCTGGGACGACCGGCGCCGGCGGTGGACTACTGCGAGGCCTGGTTTGCCCATCCCGACTACGTGGAGGCGGTCGCCGACCGGATCCGGCGCCAGTGGGAGCGGATTCCAAGCCGGAGCCGGCCGAAGACCAGGCTGCTCTTTACGGCCCACAGCGTTCCCAGCCGCTTCGATAGCCCTTACGTGGACCAGCTTCGGGAGTCCTGCCGGGCGGTGGCTTCGGCCCTGGAGATCCCGGATTGGGAACTCGTCTACCAGAGCCGCAGCGGCGGGCCGCGGGACCCCTGGCTGGAACCGGACGTCTGCGACGTCATCGAAAGCCTGGGCAAGAAGAAATGTCCGGGCGTGTTGCTGGCTCCCATCGGTTTCGTGTGCGATCACGTGGAGGTTCTCTACGACCTGGACGTCGAGGCCCGGCAGGTCGCCCGGAAGTGGAAGATGGAGTTTTACCGGGCTCCGACGGTCAACGACCACCCCCGCTTCATCCGGATGCTAGCCGACGTGGTCAGGCGGGCTATGGAGGGTGGGGTGTCTCCCGGGGGCTAGCTGCGAGTCGTGATTGCGTTTCTGGGAAGGGGCATCTTGTTCCGGAAGGATTCTCCTGATCCGCCGCCTACGCGGCTATAATCGTTCATTCGCAGTACAACGGGGAGATAACCCAGGGCGGTTGTGAATGTCTCCCCTGTGCGTTATGTCTGCTCTAATGACAACCAGCGGGAGAAACGCCCCGGAACGGAATCGGCTCAGGCCCGAGGATCGCACCGTTCACGACTGGTACCGTTTCGTGTTGTCCTTTCCGTCGCACCTCGTTCGCGACTACCTCGATGCGTTCCGTGTCGATTCCGGGCAGCGGGTCCTTGATCCGTTCTGTGGCACCGGAACGACGTTGGTGGAGTGCAAGAAGCTAGGCATCCCCAGCGTCGGGATCGAGCGCAATCCGATGGCCGGATTCGCGAGCCGCACAAAGCTGGATTGGGGCGTCGATCCCGACACGCTTGTCTCTCACGCCAGGGAAGTGGGCGCACAAGCGATCGACCTGCTTGAAAATCAAGGAATCAACGACTTCGGGACAGCGCCCCTGTTCCCGGCGAACGGCATCCCGATCAACGACCTCCAGACACTACCTCCCGACAAGCTGAGCCTGCTGCTGAAGAACTCGATCAGCCCGCTGCCGCTTCACAAGACGCTGCTGCTGCTCGACCTCCTCGATCAGAACCGAAACGACAGGTTCCGGTCTCATGAGCGACTGGCGCTCGCGGCAGCGCTTGTCTCGGAAATCGGCAACCTCCATTTCGGTCCCGAGGTGGGGGTCAGAAGAATCCAAAAGGACGCTCCGGTGATCGGTCCATGGCTGAGTCACGTCACGACAATGGGTCGTGATCTTGGGATGTTGCGGGGAATGATCGAATCCGAAGCCACGGTCCATCTTGGGGACGCTCGCCGAATGGAGGATTTTCTGGAGCCGTCCTCCATCGATGTCGTCATCACCTCTCCGCCGTATCCGAACGAGAAAGACTACACGCGGACGACTCGGCTCGAGAGTGTGCTGCTCGGCTTCGTTGGGAACAAGCAGGATCTCCGTTGCTTGAAGCAGGGACTGGTCCGCTCCAATACGCGAAGCGTGTACAAGGCGGATGGCGACGATGCCCTGGTCAGGGAACACGAAGGCATTCAGCGCATCGCCCGGCTCATCGAAGCACGCCGCCTCGAGCAGGGCAAGACATCGGGTTTCGAACGCCAGTACGCGAGAGTCACGAAGCTGTACTTCGGAGGGATGGTCCGGCACCTGGCGAGCCTCAGGAGTCGATTGCGTCCGGGCGCGAGGCTTGCGTACGTCGTCGGGGATCAAGCGTCCTACCTGAGGGTCATGATCAGGACCGGCCGACTCCTGGGCGACCTTGCTCAGAACCTCGGTTACGAGTTGGATGGAATCGACCTGTTCAGGACCAGAATCGCCACGGCCAGTCGGCAGTACCTGCGTGAGGAGGTTGTCCGGCTCCGATGGGCGGGGTGATCCCGCTCGTTCGAGGCGGCGCTGATCGTCATGGCCAAGTCAAGGTACGCCGCGATTTCACGGGCATCACCTGCTACTCGTTGCAGAACCACCTGCGGACCTCGGTGCCCGACATCGGACAGGTTGAAACTGACGAGTTGTACGTGGGAGTCGATAAGAAGGGGCGCTAGTACGTCCTTCCCGTGCAGGCCAAGGGCGGACGCGACGAGTTGAACATCGTCCAGATCGAACAAGACATGGCGCTTTGCGAATCCAGGTTCCCGGATCTGATCTGCCTTCCGGTGGCGGCCCAATTCATGCGTGACCAAGTGATCGCACTTTTCTCGTTCGAGAGAACGGACGGCGAGGTAAAGATTCTGTCGGAGCGGCACTACAAGCTGGTGGAGACGAACGAACTCACACCTGAAGACTTGGCCGCGTATCGGCGGCGCGCGGACGCTGATTGAGAGCGGGAGGCGCGTGTAATCCACTTTCAGTTGTAAAGGCGTCTGAGCACGCCGGTGCCGACGGGAATCTAGACAGCCGGGGTCGCGGATCGCCCGTTTCTGGCCTCAGGCCGCCATCAGCGCACCCACCCGCTTGACGTTGAGGGCCAGACACACCGGGCTATGGGAAATAAACGGGATGGTCAATCGCTACTGCCATCGCAAGGACCGGCTTCCAATCCCTCCAAATTGTCCCTCCAAAATGCGAAATGGAGTAGCGACATGCGAAAGATCTTCTTATTGGTTTTGCTATTGGTTTTTCCCCTATACGGGGAGGGGCTTTCCCGACAGTCTCACCCTATTAGAGGAGGAGACCGGACTCCTTTTGGGAGTATGAAGTCTGTAGTACTGGTCAGCAAGGGAGATGGTAACGCTTGTACAGGAACGATTGTGCATCGAAATTGGATCCTTACCGCAGCCCATTGCAGCCTGAAATCCGACTTGATGGAGCCGTCTGGAATTCGCTCCGTTACCTTTGGGTGGAAAACGTCTTATGAGGAAACAATATCCAGGATCGGTAGAGTCATCGCTCACCCCGAATACGAATCCCGGGACGGCCGCAGCTATCGATATGATGTTGCCTTGATTGAACTGCTAGATCCCGTCCCAGAGGGATTTGACCCCCTTCCCCTTATGTCGCGGGGACTAGAAGATGAAATGATGCGGCCAGGGATGACAGGGATGATGGTAGGTCACGGGGTTATTCCCGGAGGGGAGTACATGACTTGGTTACACCAAGCCGAGGTTCCGGTTAAGTTGCCAGGGCCTTGCCGCTCGGATTGGGGAGGTTTACCAGAAATAGTTTTGGATAGCACCCTCTGCGCTGGAACGAGAATGAAGCGGTTAACTTCGGGAGATAGCGGAGGGCCTTTATTGATCTCTACTGGACGGAAACAATTTGTTCAGGCAGGGATTGCTTTTCGTTCTACCGGAGGTTTGGGTTCAGACGGGCTCCCTCGCCTCTTTGGCCTCTATACCCGGGCCTCCTCCATCTATGAATGGGTCCAATCTTACTTATCCTCTTCGCTTTCGGCTCCGGTGATTTTGACTCATGTATTCTCAGGGGACCTAAACGGCAATGATTCTTGGACCGAGGCAGTAATCACAAACCAAGGAGAGTCCCCTTGCTCCGTCAATTTGAAGTTTTCCCTAGGGACTGAAGAAGCCCCTCCAGTTTACTTCGATGAGATGATCTATCCCAAAAACCTTTTGTCCCTCTCCCTCCCTGCCTTTGCTACCCGATCCGTTAATATCACTTCGCCCAACAACGAATTTATCCACGGATCGCTTTATATTGAGTCCAATTGCTCTTTCTTAAACGTTCAGGGGAGGTATCTAATCCAGAACCGAAGAGAGGAGATTCAGGAGGTTTTCTCCGTTAGCCCGCAAGCAGAGCAAGATTGGTTTAGCAGGGGAGGAGGATGCATATCCCTAGCCTCGAAGTTTGGGAATGGAAGAGACGTTGGGCTAGCGTTCGTAACGGCTAAACCGGGAGACGTAGCTCCCCCGGGGACGATGCTAGAAGCTACGGCCTTTAACTGGGATGCCGTCTACGAAAGGAAGTTAGAAAGTGTTCCTGTTACGGGTCGGAAAACGGCTCTGAATCCCTGGAAGCTATCGGAGCCAAAACTTCTGCAGCTTTGCCTTACGGGCCCCAATTTGGGACACTCCTTCAAGCTAGCGATCATTGCCATAGGAGCTAAGGCTACTCGGGGGGGGGTTCAGTATTTCTCGGAGGATTTGATGCCGTATCGATAGGAGAAGAGGGTTGATGAAGGATTTTCTCGTCCCCTGTATCATCTTATTGATCGCTGTTGTTCTGATCCACTACTTGACGACTTCCAGAACAAGCTCGCCTTCCTGGGAATCGAGTCTTCGCCGGCATTCGTTCGCGAGCCCGAGGGCAACGGCTGTATTGAACGTTTCTTCAGGATGCTCAAGGAGCAACTGCTGTGGGCCCGGCACTTCCAGGCCATACCCGAACTGGTCCGGGCATTAGAGGAGCTTCGCGCTCTCTACAACCAGCACTGGTTGATTGAGCGTTTGGGCTTCGAGCCTCCGGTTCAGGCAAGACAACGCCTTGCCTTGCAACCGGCGGCTTGAGTATGGTGCGTCTTAACCGTCCAATAAATCGGGGCCGGTAAATCCACTATTTGATAGAGGGGTACTTTCGCAGGCGATAGGAGGGTTGATGGAAGAAAAAGGAGAAGGATTCAGAGCAACCATTCAAACCTTAAGAGCGAGGCTTTCAACAGCAGCGAAAGGGCGAGGGGGTATGGCAACTTTAGCTCTGGTTGTTTTGGTTGCAGGGTTAGTAGTTCTTGTCTATTTACGTGTATCCCACGAAAACTCAGATAAGCTTACTGTCCCTATCTGGATTATCGGAATGGCCATCCTCTGGCTCGCATCAGATCTAGGCCGATGGCTGCGAGGAAAAGGTTAAGGGCCTTCTTATTAAATCTCAATACCGGAGCCTCTTCCCATCCATCCCCCGGGCTATAACCGCCATCCGTTCCATTACTCCGAGGGGACGAAGGATATGCCTTCCCTGGAATTCGTTGACGTAGCGCTGGAGATGCTTCCGGCTCCACTGGTGATAGGTTCCGTGATATCCCCGCTTTAGGAAAGCTCAGAAGGATTCAATCCCATTCGTATGAACCGATCCCCGGACGTACTCTCCCAGTTCGCGAGTGGCATATTCCCGGTTAGGATAGTCGGAATAACTCCGGTTTTGATCGGTGTAGACTTTAGCATTCCAAGTGCGTTCGCTCATCCAGGAGCCAATGGAGCCCCCCTTTCGTAGTATGCTGGACCACTTGAGCGCTGATCCGGTTAGTTCCTCGGTCTAAGACGCCTACAACCGGGACCTTTCCCGTTGGCCCTCGCCCGGCTCGAGTCTTTTTCCGTCCGTGCCTGTTTCGCTCCTTTCCTCCAATATAGGTTTCATCTACCTCGACAGGACCCTTGAATCCGGGAAGCTTCTCCTCTTCCCAAGCCTCCCGGATTCGATGCGCTAGGTACCAGGCGGTTTTTTTGCGTAATCCCGAGTTCACGATGTAGCCGCATCGAGGAGATCCCCTTAACCCCCGTTGTGATTGCGTAAGTAGCAACGTCCTAAATCCGGCAACCGAGGTTCGATCCGTGCATAACGCTCCCTGTCTTCAGGGAGAAATCCTTTTTACAATCCCGGCCACTACTGTCCGGTTAAGCTTTCAAGACGTTGATGTAAACGATTTATTCTCATCAGGTTACGAGTGGAAATGACTGTTTTCGACTTCAACGCGCCGCAGCATGTCAGCCATACTATCTCCACGTTCATGTGGAAAGGAGTGGCTGATGTACACGGGACCAATGGTGTTCTCCCAGTTGATGGATTTTCTGCCCAGGCACGAGTTCAGCCAGTGCGTTCGCCGGTATCAAGGCAACTACCGGGTGCGCAAGTTTTCCTGCCTCGATCCACTAGTGTCTCGCTTAGCGACGGACTCAGGGTTGTAATCAACTCATAATCAATAACATAGAGATGATTTGAGGTGGTGGCGACTTGACTCTACCTGAGGGTCGGGTCATTTTCGGTGGCCCCGCCACCTGCCAGCGGAATTGCCGGGCAAAGGCTGATTTCCTAGTCTATCCGGATGTACACTGGCAAAACTCTTTTTGCTCAAGTCATGAGCTTCCTTCCTTGGTCGACCTTCGCTCGGATCGTAGACCGTTACTCAGGGGACCGGCGAGTTCGCAGCCTGCCCTGCACTGAGCACTTCCGCGCTCTCGCCTTCGCCCAACTCACACTGCGGGAGAGCCTGCGTGACATCGAAACGTGCTTGGCGGCCCATCCCGCCAAACTCTACCATTCCGGCTTTTCGGCACCGGTGAGACGGGCGACCCTGGCCCGAGCCAACGAGCGTCGCGACTGGCGCATCCAGGCCGATTTTGCTCAGCGCCTCATCGCCCGCGCCCGAGGGCTCTATGCCGGCGAACCGCTCGCCGTGGAACTAGCCGATACCGTCTATGCCTTGGACTCCACCACGATCGATCTGTGCCTGTCGGTCTTCCCCTGGGCCAACTTCCGAAGCACCAAGGCGGCTGTGAAGTTGCACACATTGCTGGATTTGCGCGGATCCATCCCCAGCTTCATGCACGTCTCCGACGGCAAGTTCCACGACGTCAACGTGCTCGATATCCTCGCCCCGGAACCGGGAGCCATCTACGTCATGGACCGCGCCTACCTGGACTTCGAACGTCTCTACCTGATGCACCAAATCGGTGCCTTCTTCCTCACCCGGGCCAAGAAGAATCTTCGCGCCCACCGCGTCTACTCTGCCCGCAAGGACCGCGAGCGGGGGATTGTCGCTGACCAAACCATCGCTCTCGATGGCCCTTTGAGCCAACGACGCTACCCCGCCCACCTGCGCCGCATCCGCTATCGGGACCCCGCCAGCGGCAAGACTCTGGTGTTCCTCACCAACCGCACCGACCTGGAGGCCCGCACCATCTGCAACCTCTACAAGAGCCGCTGGCAGGTCGAGTTGTTCTTCAAGTGGATCAAACAACACCTGAGGATCAAGCGCTTCTTCGGCACCTCGGAAAATGCCGTCACGTCGCAACTCTGGGCCGCCGTCTCCGTCTACGTGCTGGTCGCGACCCTTCGCAAGGAACTCAACATCAAGACCCCACTCTACGCCATACTCCAGATCCTGTCGGTCCTGCCGTTTGAACAAGTCCCTCTCTATGAAGTGCTTACAACATCTGAATCCATCTCCGCAGACACGCCGCTCCCGGATCAACTGCCTCTGTTCTCCCCTTGACGCCACACCCCTTGCCTTTGACAACAGCCCGAACCGATGCCCAATCGCCGACAGTCCAGCCAAGCCAGCACTTTCCCAGCGGCTTGCCAATCGCCATCAATGCTCAAGCATGATCTGCTGTCTCAGCCGGTGTGTCCCCTTCTGCCCTTCGCAAGTCCCTTGCGATTCCTTGTTGTTCTACAAAAACCAACAGTTTCCGTTGGACCTGCCGGCCGTGCAAGTGCTTTAGAATCTATAACTTCTGAAATGCAAAACCAGATCCAAGAACCGACTCTCACGTAAGTGCTTGATTCTGTTGGACTTTTAACGAGACACTAGTGGCCTCGATCAATTCCTGTGCATGGTCTTCGCGCAACTCACCTATCGGGAAAGTCTGCGCGACACCGAAACCTGTCTGCGCGCTGTCGGGTCGAAGCTCTATCATGTCGGCATCCGCGGCCGAGTCTCCCGAAGCACCTTGGCCGACGCCAACGAGAGCAGAGACTGGCGCATCTGGGCCGACTTCGCCCAGGTGCTGGTGGGCAGGGCCAGAAAACTCTATGCCGGAGAGGACTTCGGCCTCGCCTTGCAACAGAGTGCCTACGCCCTGGATTCCACCACCATCGATCTGTGTCTTTCGCTGTTCCCCTGGGCGCGATTCCGAAGACGCAAGGGGGCCGTCAAAGTACACACCCTGATGGACTTGCGTGGCAGTATCCCCTGTTTTATCCGCATCACAGCCGGGAACGTGCACGACGTCAATATCCTCGACGAACTGCTGTTGCAACCCGGCGCCTTCTACGTCATGGATCGCGCCTACATCGACTTCGCTCGTCTCCATGCCTTCACCCGGAGCTTGGCCTTCTTCGTGGTTCGCGCCAAAAGCAATCTCACCTGCCGCCGACTCGCTTACCGCCCAGTCGACAAGTCCACAGGTCTGCGCAGCGATCAGAGCATCCGCCTTCGAGGACCGAAAACGTCCCAAGCCTATCCCGATACGCTTCGCCGCATCAGTTACGTCGACCCCGATACCCGGAAGCGCCTAGTCTTCTTGACCAACAACTTTTCCCTTCCGGCCTTGACCATTGCCCACCTTTACAAGTGCCGCTGGCAGGTGGAGTTGTTCTTCAAATGGATCAAACAATACCTCAGGATCAAGGCCTTTTTCGGAACCTCCCAGAACGCCGTCAAGACCCAGATCTGGATCGCCATCAGTGTTTATCTGCTCGTGGCCATCCTCAAGAAGGAACTGAAAATCGACCGCAGCATGGGTGAAATCTTGCAAATTCTCAGCATCACCCTCTTTGAAAAAGTCCCTATGAATCAAGTACTTACGAGATTCCACTTGCAACAAAAAGAGTCCCAATCTTGTAAACAGTTGATATTGTTCGAGTTTTAACCGGACAGTACTGGAACCACCGAAATAACACGCATCAACGCATTGCACAAATCCCTATGGGAAGCCTCGGAACGCGAGGGAATTATTTCTAGCTGTCCTCTTTGGCATCAACCACGAACGGATGAACCTGCTTAGCTGAAATGGCGTCAAATGGGACACCCTTATTGTCACTTCACCCACGGCACTGTCTCGGTTTTGTGCGTGAGCCTGTTGAAGTAGAGACCGCAATACCCGACCACTTTCAGCAGCATCAAATCCGCCAGCCAGATCGAAACTTCAAGCAGGTATTGCTGAAGCGATATGGGGAGGCCAAGTAGCATCTTGGCATTCTTAGGGTCGCCGATATGTAGCAGCCAGTTCTCGACATTTGCCAAAGGACGATTGAGCGTTCCCTTTGCCTTCTCGTCTTCCAGTATCCTTCTCTGCTTCTCAGCCCACCACAATTCCGGGTATGTCTGGATAACGTATTCTCGATCAGTACTGTCCGGTTAAAACTCGAACAATATCAACTGTTTACAAGATTGGGACTCTTTTTGTTGCAAGTGGAATCTCGTAAGTACTTGATTCATAGGGACTTTTTCAAAGAGGGTGATGCTGAGAATTTGCAAGATTTCACCCATGCTGCGGTCGATTTTCAGTTCCTTCTTGAGGATGGCCACGAGCAGATAAACACTGATGGCGATCCAGATCTGGGTCTTGACGGCGTTCTGGGAGGTTCCGAAAAAGGCCTTGATCCTGAGGTATTGTTTGATCCATTTGAAGAACAACTCCACCTGCCAGCGGCACTTGTAAAGGTGGGCAATGGTCAAGGCCGGAAGGGAAAAGTTGTTGGTCAAGAAGACTAGGCGCTTCCGGGTATCGGGGTCGACGTAACTGATGCGGCGAAGCGTATCGGGATAGGCTTGGGACGTTTTCGGTCCTCGAAGGCGGATGCTCTGATCGCTGTGCAGACCTGTGGACTTGTCGACGGGGCGGTAAGCGAGCCGGCGGCAGGTGAGATTGCTTTTGGCACGGACCACGAAGAAGGCCAAACTGCGGGTGAAGGCATGGAGACGAGCGAAGTCGATGTAGGCGCGATCCATGACGTAGAAGGCGCCGGGTTGCAACAGCAGTTCGTCGAGGATATTGACGTCGTGCACGTTCCCGGCTGTGATGCGGATAAAACAGGGGATACTGCCACGCAAGTCCATCAGGGTGTGTACTTTGACGGCCCCCTTGCGTCTTCGGAATCGCGCCCAGGGGAACAGCGAAAGACACAGATCGATGGTGGTGGAATCCAGGGCGTAGGCACTCTGTTGCAAGGCGAGGCCGAAGTCCTCTCCGGCATAGAGTTTTCTGGCCCTGCCCACCAGCACCTGGGCGAAGTCGGCCCAGATGCGCCAGTCTCTGCTCTCGTTGGCGTCGGCCAAGGTGCTTCGGGAGACTCGGCCGCGGATGCCGGCATGATAGAGTTTCGACTCGACGGCGCGCAGACAGGTTTCGGTGTCGCGCAGACTCTCCCGATAGGTGAGTTGGGCGAAGACCATGCACAGGAATTGATCGAGGCAGGAAAACTTGCGCACCCGGTAGTTGCCTTGATAGCGACGAACGCACTGGTTGAACTCGTGCCTGGGCAGGAAATCCATCAACTGGGAAAACACCATTTGTCCTGTGTACATCAGCCACTCCTTTCCACTTGAACTCGGAGAAAGTATGGCTGAAATCCTGCGAACTGCAATCCTGCGGCGCGTTGAAGTCGAAAACACTCATTGTCACTCGTAACCTGATGGAAATAAACCGGTTACATCAAAGTCTTGATAGCTTAACCGGACAGTACTGATTCTCGATCTTTCTTTTCCAATGACGGAAGCTCGTTCTCTACACCTACTTTTTTGATGCAATGGAGCATCACGTCGTTCCTGCTTCTGCGGCTGTTTGAGCCGATTAGAATACCTAGGAGTATGTCGCACGCCGTGAACGTATCACGCATGTAGCCAATGGCGGGCTTGTCGTTCGGAGACCCTTTTTCTCGACTTCGTAGCATCTGCAACGCCAAATGAAAAATGCCTCTTTCAGCTATATTCTTGTCCCACACTTGGACGAAGCTATTCAGCAAATCTTGCACGTTATCGGCGTGCCTGCCAGCACTAACGCCGTGCTCGTTTTCGGGACCGAACCGTGGAAGCCAAGAGAACTCGTCCCTTTGGATGGTCGCGTGTGGATACAGATCGTAGCCCCGGTACACTAGCCTACGTTTTTTGTAGGCTTTCACATGAAACACGGGGGAGACGCAGTGATTAATCCATCCAAGGAAGTTGGACAGCAGAGTGGCTGCGTTGTTGAACTCGTCCCAAGTCATCGGCCTACCTTTCGACTTCCGGACACCTACGATGGAGTCGTGTTGTAGGGTGTGGCGGGCGACCAATTTCTTCCAGTACTTGGAAGTGCCGACGAAGATGATCTCCAAGTCTCTATAGTGAAGTCGGAGTGCATGTGCACTCCATCTGGTCTTTGTCAAGTGTTTTGGAAAGGTCTCCCTAAAGCTGAACGGGAATCCCGGACGAGCTACGCCGTTTGAACAATTGGCCCTTCCAAGCGGACTACTAGACACGACACCGAAGACTACGGAATCTATGTCAGCCACAGGGGAGCCAGCGTTCGTTGGACGTAGTACGATTTTTCCTTGTTCTAGGTCGAACATACGCATTCTCTTGATTTCGCCGGTGTTCAGTTGCCCTCCACCGCCTATGGTTCGCCCAGTCAGCGTAATGCCGTTGTCGAGAACCAACTTTTCCAAGGTCTGGCCCATGCCAATTAAATTTTGTCCGCAAATTTCAATGATAACGGGTTGTTGCGGGGACGGTTTTAGCTCGTACTTTGCATTCACGATGACCGGCCACTCGAATTCATTGGAAACTGGCTTTCCGGAGGCATCCTTGACCCAGTGTAGCTTTCCGGTCGTTCTAAATACCTTATGCATTGTGCCAATTGCTTTTTCGTTTGTTTCCATTCATATGATTGAACACAACGATGTCCACATCTGCGTAGTCGATCCAAAAAATCGCTTTGGTTGACTCCACGTGCTGGTTGAAATCGTGGGGCGGGGGAACGTGAGTAGAGCCGCGAATGCGGCGACAACAATCAACAATTCATTCACTCCGCTCTGTTCTGACCTTTGCGCGCCCGCCCTTGCCTGACCGCCTGGCCGGCGCGACCTTGGCCGCTTCGGAGTGATGTTCGGTGGGTTCGGCCAGGGTGGCGGAGGCGGCAGGCGTCTTCTTTCCTTCCTTGGCGATCGCCGCGAATTCCTGCGACAAGTTCTTGAGCTTGTCGAGCTGGCTCTTGGTGAGTTTGCCGGCCATGGTGTGAACGGGTGGGATCGCGGTTTCCCCATCGGCCTCCACCCGGGATCGGACCACCCCGCCATCCCGGATCGAGGGGGTTATTGCGGGTCTTCCAGCTCAACCGCCTGAAACAGGCCTTCGGTCACCCAGCCGCGGAACCAGGAGAAGAGCTGCACCTCTCCAACCGGCTGGCGCCCGCCTCTCAAGACGCCGCTCAATGCCTCTCCGAGCGGCACGCCATCGACCAGGGCATGGAGCAGCCGAAAAGCGGGACGGGACAGGTCCAGCCAGCGGAGCGCGTATTGGCGCCGGTAGACGACCGCCCAGTGATTCTTGCGCCGGGTGGCGGGCCCTGGCTTGCCCTGGCGCACCGCCTCCAGGTAGGCCCCCACCGGGTAGCGAAGCGCCTGCACCGAAAGGGCGGCGACGGGTTTGAGACGGGCTGTCTCCCAGCTTTCGGGGGGCACGGCGGCAATGGCCTCGGGGGTGAGCGCCGGCGATTCCTCGGCGTCGAACAGCCGGCTCATCAGCAGCTCGAAGCGAGCCAGCTCGTAGAGGAAGTCCTGCCGCGCCATGCCCGGGCTGCTCCGAATGTATTCCGGGAGGCGATCTCCCAGGCGGTTCAAGGTATGGCTTCGGGAGGGATGGCGGTCGAGATAGCCCGTGGCCAGGTCGGAGAAGCGCTTCCGGCCCAGAAAATGCAGCAACCCGGGGAAATCGGCCTCCAGGGCTTCCTGCAAGCGGGCCAGGTACATGCCGCGGTAGATGCCGATGCGTTCGAAGGAGTCGAGCGTGCGGGATGGCCGTATCAGGCGTGGAAACCGGCTCGGCGGCACCAGCTTCCGGGCCTCGGAGGAAGCCACCGCCTGGCGGTCGGAGCCGGGATGCAGGATGACCGCCTGCATCCATTTCTGGGTGTTGCCCAGATCAGGTGCCATAGGCTCTCTGGTGGTCCGGCTCGGGAAGGCCGCGGTGCCGGCGGGCCTTCAGGGCTTCGGCGTGAACCACCTCGAAGCCGGGAATGTTCTCGTCCCACTCCAGCAGGGTGGCCACGCCGCCGGTCCTTTGGCAGGAACGTCGATAGAGGGACCAGACTTCGTCGATGACGTGATCGCTGTGGGTGTCCAGAATGTGGGTTCCCTTGTGGGTGTGTCCGGCCAGGTGGTATTGAACGACGCGGTCGGCCGGGACCCGGTCGATGAAAGCTTCCGGGTCCAGGCCGTGGTTGAAGCAACTGACGTAGACGTTGTTCACGTCCAGAAGAATCCCGCAGTCGGCCTCCTGGGCCAGGGTGGAAAGAAAGTCCACTTCGTTCCAGGTGGAGGTCCCGAACTCCAGGTAGGTGGAGGGGTTCTCCAGGACCAGGGGGCGCTCCAGGATCTCGGAAACGGCCCTCACCCGCTCGATGGTGTAGCGCAGGGATTCGTCGGTGTAGGGCATCGGCAGCAGGTCATGGACGTTGATGCCGCTCACGCCGGTCCAGCAGAGGTGGTCCGAGACCCAGTGGGCGCGGGTGCGGTCGGCCAGGGCCTTCAGTTTCTTCAGATAGTCCAGGTTCAAGGGGTCGGTGCTTCCCACCGACATGGAAACGCCGTGGAGCACGACCGGATAGCGTTCCGCCACCTGGTCGAGCACGTAGAGCGGGCGGCCCCCCGTATCCATGTAGTTTTCCGACAGGATCTCGAACCAGTCGATGGGGGGTTGGTTGGCCAGAATGTAGCTGTAATGGACGGTACGCAGACCGATCCCGAACCCCAGGTCGGGCAAATTCCACCGGTTCCTGCCCATCAGGGACCTCCCGGTTCAATAGGACGGACGGGACCGGTCCCGCTTCCCGGCCGGAGAGTAGCGGGATGCACGAAGCGGTCGGAAAAGCCGGGGACCGGTCAGTCCTGGAGAGATTCGGGCTACTTCTTCTTTTCGACTCCGTGGAGGGGAACGGCGCAGCCGCCCTTGCCCTTGCAGGAGTTCTTGCCGGCGCAGCCGTTGTCGCCGCTGCCGCAGCCGCCCTGGCCCTTGCACTCGTTCTGGCCCTTGCAGGAGTGCCTGGCCGCGGTGGCGCAGCCACCCTTGCCCTTGCAGGAATTCTTGCCGGCGCAGCCGTTGTCGCCGCTGGCGCAGCCGCCTTGACCCTTGCACGCGTTGCGGCCCTTGCAGACGTGCTTGGACTTCTTGTCGTCATCGGCCAGCAACAGGGAATCCGTTTGGCCGACCGCCTTGGAACCGGCCACCATGCCGGCCACGGCGGCTCCCATGACCTGAGTGAATTTCCTTCGATCCATAGAAGAATCCTCCTTGAGGATGGGTGCGAACCTAGCCTTCCGAGGGTATCGGTGAGCAATGCCGACCGGTTACCCGATGCTCTTGAGAGAGCCAGAATATAGCCCAACCCCCCGCAAAAATCAAAACTCGCTCTGTGCCGCCCGAGCGGGGATGGCCGTGTCGCGTGTTGGTCTCCACCACCGGCGAGGCGGACCCATGCGAGGCAGGGCCTTCGGTCCGCCGGGGCGCTGGGTCTATGGTATAGTCGGTGGCGGTTAACGGGCTTTTCTGAGACCAGACCCCGATTGGGAGGCTGAAGATCGTGTTCGAGACCATTGCATGGAGCGACGAAGGCGTGGTCATGATCGACCAGCGGAAGCTGCCGGCCGTCGAAGAGTACCCGGTGTTCAAGACCCACGAGGAAGTGGCGCAGGCGATCAAGGACATGGTCATTCGAGGGGCGCCGGCCATTGGAGTCGCCGCCGCCATGGGGGTGGCGCTGGGCGCCGAGTCGATCAAGTCCCATGACCCGGAGCGGTTCGAGCAGGCGTTTCAGTCCATTTGCGGGACCCTGGCGGAAACCCGGCCCACCGCCGTCAATCTGTTCTGGGCCATCGAACGGATGAAGGGGGTCTACCGGCGACACAAGTCCCAGGGGGCCGAGGCCGTAGCCGCCGCCCTCAAGGCCGAGGCCCTGCGCATCCACGACGAGGATATTCGTCTCAACCGCCGCATGGGGAGCCACGGGGCGGCCCTCATCCAGGACGGTTCCCGGGTTCTGACCCATTGCAATGCCGGCGCCCTGGCGACCGCCGGCTACGGCACGGCGCTGGGAGTCGTTCGGGCCGCGGTGGAGCAGGGCAAGAGAGTGGAGGTGCTGGCGGATGAAACGCGGCCTTTCCTGCAGGGAGCCCGCCTGACCGTTTGGGAGCTGCAAAAGGACGACATACCGGTCACCCTGATCACCGACAACATGGCGGGGTACTACATGAAGCAGGGCCAGGTGGACTGCGTCGTCGTGGGCGCGGATCGGATCGCCGCCAACGGGGACGTCGCCAACAAGATCGGCACCTATTCGGTTGCCGTGCTGGCCAGGGAGCACCAGATCCCCTTCTACGTGGCGGCGCCCCTCTCGACGGTGGACCTGGACGTTCCCACCGGTGACGAGATCCCCATTGAACAGCGCTCCCCGCGTGAAGTGACCCACCTGGGCGAGAAGGCCATCGCTCCCCAGGGGGCCCCCGCCGGAAACCCCGCCTTCGACGTGACGCCACACCGCTACCTGGCGGCCATCATCACCGACGCCGGCGTCGCCCGGCCTCCCTTCCTGGAGAATCTGAGAGCTCTGAAGGCCCAGGCAGGGCTTACCTGAAACAAACGAAAAAAAAGAGTGATACACGAAGAACGGCGAAGGGCCACCAAGCGGGACGGCTCTGCCGTATCGGCACGGGCTGCGGCCCGGCAAGCCGGCGCGTGCCCCCTGGAGGAGCAAGAGTGATGGGAGGAGGCGCCCCTCCGGGAGCGCGGGCGTCTCGCCCGCATCCTCAGCGTTGGGTGGCCGCTCAGTTTTCCCGCGATGCGGCGCCCGGCCACCCTGCCGGCGGGAACCCCATGGGCTCGGCTGAAGCGGAATCGTGGCGCCATTGCCGGTCGAGCCGAGTGGAAGCGATGGGTGAGGCTGTGCCAGTGTTGTGCGGGCGGGACGCCCGCGCTCCCGGGTGGCCTGCATCCCGTGACGTCGTCGCAGCCAAGCAGGTCCATCGGTCTTCGTGTCTATTCGTGTTCATTCGTGGTTCGTCGTTATTGACGATCGGGTGTTTCTCCCTCGCATGATCCGCACCGTCGTGAGGGGCGGGGGCGCTGTTTACCTGAAACAAGAGAAAAAGGAGGGGGCCACGAGGAGCCACGGGAGAGGCACCCACCCGGGAGCGCGGGCGTCTCGCCCGCATACTCTGCGTTGGGTGGCCGCTCAGTTTCCCTGCGATGGGGCAGCCGGCCACCCTGCCGGCGGGAACCGCACGGGCCCGGCTGAAGCAGAGTCCTGGCGCCATTGCCGGTCGAGCCGGGTGGAAGAGATGGGTGAAGCTGTGCCAGTGTTGTGCGGGCGGGACGCCCGCGCTCCCGGGTGGGCTTCCTCCCGTGACATCGCCGCAGCAAAGGGGGTCCATCGGTATTCGTGTCTATTCGTGTCCATTCGTGGTTCGTCTTTATTGACGATCGGGTGTTTCACCCTCGCATGATCCGCACCGTCGTGAGGGGCGGGGGCGCTGTTTACCTGGAGAATCCTCAGTCCAGGCCCTCGTAGTCCTTGATTCGCTGCCGCATCGTCTGGGGAATGGGGGTCGTCCGGCCCTGGGTGCGGTCGTAGCAGACCTGCACCGAGAGGCCGTCTGCAATCAGGCGCCCGCTCCGGCTTTCGGTCAGTCGGTATTCGAAGGTGAAGCTGGAGTTCTTGAGAGCGGAGATGCGGGCGGCGATGGCGATGGTTTCGCCCAGGAGGGCGGGGGAGCGGTAGTTGCACTCGGTCCGCACCATCACGAATCCCCAGTCATCGGGGGGAGGGAGCCCGAACAGGTGGTCCCAGTATCGGGTGCGAACGATCTCGAAATAGGTGAGGTAGACGGCGTTGTTGACGTGGCCCAGGGCGTCCAGGTCTCGAAAGCGGATCTCCAGGTCGGTGGTGAAGCGAAAGGCTGGCATTGGCTGGTAGCTGTCGGGCCGTTTGAGAGACGGTGAACGCCCGGAAAGAGGACGGTCCCGTTTCTGAGACAGGTCGCCGGCCCTCAGTCGAAAGGGTACTGCGTCACCTCGGCATCGGTCCGGCCTCCGGCGCCATCCACTGCGACCCTGGTGCCGGGGTCCCAGGCCTCCTTGCGAACGTAAGCCAGGGCGATCGCCCGCCGCAGCCCGGGTGAGTAGGCGCTGTCGGTAACCCAGCCCACCTCCCGCCCGTTGTGGAATATCTTGTCTCCCCCTTGGGCGGGGTCCCCGGATGCCAGCAGGAGACCCATGAGCTTGCGATTGACCTGCCCGCGGAAGGTGGCCCGGGCCACCACTTCCTGGCCGATGTAGCAGCCCTTGTCATAGCTGATGGCCTCTTCCAGGCCGGTTTCCGGGGGTATGCGGGCTTCGTCCATATCGACGCCATACCAGGCGATTCCCGCCTCGAGCCGGCGGACGTTCCAGGCCTCCAGGCCTGCCGGGCGAAGGCCGGCCGGCTCTCCCGCCTGCAGGAGAAGGTTCCAGAGGTCGACTGATTGGGGTTCGGGCACGATCAGGTCGTAGCCGCCCGAGGCGGTTCGCCGCACGCGCCCGCAGCGCGCCTGCAGGTTCCCGACCTGAATGAGGCGGTGTTCGAAAGGAGCCTCCGGCGGGGAGGCTCCTCCACACAGCCCTGCGACGACCTCGGCCGCCTTGGGTCCTTGCAGCGAGAGAAGGGCCAGGTCGGCCGACCGGTCGACGACCTCGACCTGATCCGCAATGATGTACCTCCTCAAGAGGGCCAGGTCCTTCTCCACCAGGTCGGCATCGACCACCAGCATCAGGGCCTCCTCCAGGCAGAAGACCCTCATGTCGGTGAGGATCCGTCCCTGGGGAGTCAGCATGAGCGCGTAGCAGCCCTGACCCGCTGAGAGACTGCGGATGTCATTGGTGACCATTCCGTGGAGAAACCGCGCTCGATCCCGGCCCCGCAATTCGACCACGCTCTGAACCGAGAGGTCGAGAAGACCGGCCCCACGTCCCAGGACGGAGTACTCCTCGTCCAGAGAGGTGAAGCGGTTGGGGACCTCCCGGCCCCGAAATTCCACGAAGTCCGCTCCCGAGTCCCGCTGGGTTTCAAACAGGGAAGATCGCTTCGGCATGAGCCTGGTCTCCTGCGGCGTCAACCGTCCAGCCTCTTTCTCAACAACTCGTTCACCAGGCGGGGATTGGCCTGCCCCTGGGTCGCCTTCATGACTTGACCCACGAAGAAGCCGAAGGTGGCCTTCTTGCCACCCAGGTACTGGGCCAGGATTGCGGGATTGGCGGCCAGGACTTCTTCAATCACGGTGGTGACGGCATCGGGATCGGTGATCTGCTTCAGACCCTTTTCCCGGATCACCTGCCTGGCCGGCTTCTTCTCCCGAAACATGGCCTCGAAGATCTCCTTGGCCATCTTGCCCGAAACCTCTTTGCTGTCGATGCATCCGATCAATTCGGCCAAGCGGCTCGGGCCGATGGGAGAAGACTCGATGTCGAGATTGAATTCCTTGAGGTCGCGCAACAGGTCTCCCATGATCCAGTTGGAAGCGGCCTTGGGATTGCGGGAGCGGGCCGCGGTTTCCTCGAAGAAATCGGCCAGGGCCCGGGTGGTGGTCAATACACCGGCGTCGTATGCGGGAATGGCGTACTCGGCCACGAACCGCTGCTTTTTTTCTTCGGGCAGCTCCGGCATGTCTGCCCGTATATCCCGCTGCCAATCGGCGTCCACCGCCAGAGGCGGCAAGTCGGGCTCGGGGAAATAGCGGTAGTCGTGAGCCTCTTCCTTGCTGCGCATGGGGAAGGTGCGCTGCTCGGTGGTGCTCCACAGGCGGGTTTCCTGGGTGACGGCGCCTCCCTGCTGCAAGAGGCGGGTCTGGCGGGCGATCTCATAGTCGAGCGCCTTCTGCAGGAAGCGGAAGCTGTTCAGGTTCTTCAGCTCGGTCTTGGTTCCCAGAGTGGGTGAGCCGACCGGGCGAATCGACACGTTGGCGTCGCAGCGGAGACTGCCTTCCTCCATGTTGCCGTCGCAGACTTGCAGGTATTCGAGAATGACCTTCAGGCGGGTCAGGTAGTCGTGGGCCTGGGCCGGAGAGAAGATCTCGGGTTCGCTGACGATTTCGATCAGCGGGGTGCCGCTGCGGTTCAAGTCGATATAGCTGAAGCGATCGGAGTCGGCGAAGCCGTCATGAATGGATTTGCCGGCATCCTCCTCCAGGTGGACCCGCTTGATCCCCACTCTCTGGGAATGGCCGTTCTCTTCGAGGTCGAGGTGTCCGTATTCCGCCAGGGGCTTGTCGAATTGGGAAATCTGGTAGCCCTTGGGGAGATCGGGATAGAAGTAATTCTTGCGCGCAAAAATCGAAAGGGAATTGATGCGGCAGTGGAACGCCAGGGCTGCCTTGACGGCCATGACCACGGCCCGGCGATTCAGCACCGGCAGGGCTCCGGGAAGACCCAGGCAGACCGGACAGGTGTTGGTATTGGGGGGGGCTCCGAACCGGGTCGGGCAGGAGCAGAAGATCTTGGTTCGGGTCAGAAGCTGGGCGTGAACCTCGAGGCCAATGACGGCTTCATAGGTCATGGGGCCCTAGTCTCCCTGCTTTCTGACCAGCAGGTCCGTATCGCCCGAGTCACGGTTGATGAGAGCCTTGGCCTGGGGAAGCACCTCCAGCGCCTTGGCGAATTGGGGGTCGTTCTCCAGGAGAACCTTGTGAGCCTCGGCTTGACCCACCCGAGAGAGGAAGTATTCGTAGCGCATCTGGAACTCGATGAAGTCCAGGTTGTCCTGAAAGTCGCTTTCCTTGTAGACCAGTTTTTGGTCGGTCAGAAAAGTCCGGAATTCCTTCAGGATTTCAGGCGTCGCCTGAAAATTCCGGTCCACGGTCGGATGGTCGGCGTTGTAGGCGCGGATGAAGCTGAAGACCAGCCCCCTGCTGGTGAGCAGCAGTTGGAATTCATTGATCTTCCTGGTCTTGACCTGGAAATCGGGAGTAATGCCGCCTCCGCCGTAAACCTCGCGGCCACTGGCGGTCTTGTAGACCTTCCGCTTCTCGGAGTCCTTGTTTCTGGCGTAGTAGTAGTCGATGTAGGATTGGTTGGCGTAATCTCTCTGGATGAGCCGTCCGCTGGGAGTGTGCCACTTGGCGGTGGTGAGGGAAACGCCCGAGCCGTTGTCCAGGGGATAGACCGTCTGAACCAGACCCTTGCCGAAACTGACTTCACCCACCAGCAGCCCGCGATCATGGTCCTGAATGGCGCCGGCCACGATTTCGGAAGCGCTGGCGCTGCCGGTGTTGATGAGCACCACCAGCGGGAACAGCACTCCCCCGGATCCTCGGGGGGCTTCGTAGGACTGCTTGGCGCTCGGCGTGCGCCCGTCGGTAATCAGGACCTTCTGGCCCTTCTTCAGGAATTTGTCGGCCACCTGGATGGCCGCCTGCAGGTACCCTCCGGGGTTGGATCTCAGGTCGAAGATCAGACCCTGCAGATCGGGTCCCAGCTCTTCCAGGCTCTCCTGGACTTCCCGGTTGGTGGTCTCGTTGAAGGTGGCGAGCTTGATGTAGCCGATGCCCGGGCGGAAGAAGAAGGCGAAGGGGACACTGTGGTGAGGGATCTCGTCGCGAACGATGGCCATATCGAGCAGCTTGGGGATTCCGGCCCGGTCTATGGAGATGTTGACCACCGTTCCCTTGGGGCCCCTCAGCCGCTCCACCACGGCCTGAATATCCAATCCCTCGGTGGGATTTCCTTCGATCCTGGCGATGACGTCCCCGGAGCGAATGCCCAAGCGGTATGCGGGCGTCCCGGGAATGGGCGTGATCACGGTGGGCATGGCGTTCTTCATGGAGATGATGATGCCCAGCCCATAGAAATTCCCGCGCTGGTCTTCCCGGAATTGGGCGAACTGCTTGGCGTCGAAGAAGTTCGAATGGGGATCCAACGTCTTCAGCATGCTTCGCAGCGAGGCGTGAACGCTCTTCTCGACGTCGATTTCGTCGGCATAGTACTGCTCGGCCAGATCGAGCACGGCGGAGTAGACGTTGAGCAGGCGATTGCGTTCGTCGGACTGGGACGTGGCTTGAACCGGCCTCCCCCAAAATCCTCCAATCAGGGAGGCGATAACGATGACGGCCGCGACTGTGGTCCAGGATCGAAGTCTCTGCATATCCACCTCTTGAGTCGGCCCAAATATAGCATCGGCCCCCGCTTCAAGTAAAGCCTCAAACGGACAGCCTCGAACGCGAGCCCTGCCTTGACTTGAACCCCCGCTCCCATTATGATTCGGTACGTTTGGAGGAACGCATGGGACCGCTCGGCGTACCCGAATTGATCATCATTTTTATCGTGGCCCTGCTGGTTTTCGGGCCTCGAAAGTTGCCGGAGCTGGGGAAGTCTCTCGGCCGGGGGCTCTCCGAGTTCCGGCGCGCCTCCAACGAGCTCAGAAATACCCTGGAGGAAGAGGTTCGCGCGGCCGAATACGAGCCTCCCCCTCCCCCACCCAAGCTGGACAAGCCGGCGGAAGCCGCGCCTGCCGACCCTCAGCCGGCCGTCGAGACCGGGGAGGAAACACCGCCGCCGACCACTTCGGAAGCGGAGGCCGGTGACACCGCGGCCGAGGCCGCCTCCGTCGAGGAGAAAGCTGAAGCACCCTCCCAACATTCGGAAGCCGACGCCGGCCCGGAGCCGGAGGCTGCCCCAGCCTCCCCGCCCGGCTTGAGCTCGGAAGCCACGGCTGAATCCAAGCCTGAACCCAAGCCTGAACCCAAGCCGGATGGACACTGACCCGACGGGCGAGAAAGAGCTGGCGGCGTCCGGCAAGATGTCCTTTCTGGATCATCTGGACGAGTTGCGCCGGCGCATCATCGTCGCCGTCGTCGCGGTGGGCATCAGTTTCGTCGCCTGCTGGATCTTTCACGAGAGAATCTTCGAATTCCTGTCGGTCCCCATCACCCAGCACCTGGGAGACCGCAAGCTGGCCTATCTGCGCCCCACCGAGCCCTTCATGATCTACATGAAGGCTTCTTTCTACGCCGGGATCTTTCTGGCCTCCCCGGTGGTTCTGTGGCAGGTCTGGCTGTTCATTGCCCCCGGGCTCTATTCCCGGGAGAAGCGATACGCCATACCCTTCCTGCTGTCGTCCAGCATTCTCTTCATCCTGGGGGGGATCTTTGCCTACGCGGTCGGCCTTCCCATGACCTTGAACTTTCTCACCAATTTCGGCCAAGCCTTTGAGGAGATGGTGACCGCGACCTTCTATTTCGACTTTGCTCTGGTCATCATCTTGGGATGCGCCATCATTTTCGAGATTCCGATCGTCATCTTCTTCCTCTCCATCATGGGCGTCACCAATGCCCGATTCCTGTTGCGAAACCTTCGCTACGCGGTCCTCATTATTTTCATTGCGGCAGCCGTCATCACGCCGACTCCGGACATCCCAACCTTGATGGTCTTCGCCGCGCCCATGCTGCTGCTGTACCTGGTGGGCGTATTGGTAGCCTGGATCTTCGGCAAGAAGCGCCTCAAGGGCGAGGATTCCGACTGACCCTCGCCCTCCTGCCGGTGACCTGCCATGGCCGATTCTCCCGGCGCAGATCGGAAGTCCTTGAGGGCACGCCTGGTCAAGGGCAAGCCGATCTTCAGGCGCCACCTCTACATCAGCTCCGCTCTCTTTCTGCTGGTGATCGCCGCCATCGCCTTTTCGCTGTTCGACCTGGCCAACCGCTGGGCAGACGAGCGGGTGGAGCTTGAAATGGAGGCATTGCGCGACGATTTGAAGGATCGGATCGAGAATCACATGCGCCTCGTCGACCTGGAGCTTGCGGGCGCCGGCCCGGCCGATGAGCTTCGACGCCGGCAGCAGATGGAGCCCTACCTGGAGGAGTTGCTGGCGGCCCATGACGAGGTCGTCTACGTTTTTGCGCAGCATCCCCGGGGAGACCTGGCCTGGCAGCGCTTGCAGATGGGAAGGGAGCTGGAGCGGAGCCAATTTCCCGACCTCATTCTGCCCCCCGGAGCCGCGCGCAGCCCCAGTCAGGAAATCGCTTCGGTCAGCAATCCCGGAGAGCGCATTACCGATTGGGTCGAACCGGTTGTTTCCCGGGGACAATTGAGGCTGTTCATCCATTTCGGCTTCGACAACACCCTCATCGCCAGCCGGGTGGCGGAAGACCGGAGCCGGATCAACCGGCAGATCCTGGCGGCCTCCTCGGTGGTGCTGGCGCTTCTGCTGGTGGCCCTGTTCTACGTGCGCTGGCTGCTCAAGCGAGCCCAGGTGATCGAGGCCGAAGCCCACACGGCCGACCGGCTGGCGGTTCTGGGGACGCTGGCCAGCGGGTTGGCCCACGAGATCCGGAACCCTCTGAGCGCCATCAACCTGAATCTGCAGATGATCGAAGAAGAAGTCTCCCAGTCACCGGCCCATTCCGGCGAGATGGCCCAGCTCCTGGCCGGGGCCAAGTCGGAGATTCGGCGGCTGGAGCGGTTGGCGCGCAATTTCCTGGTCTATGCCAAGCCGTTGAGGCTGGACCGAAAGGTGGTGTCGCTGCCCCAGGTTCTGAACCATGTGGTTCAACTGGTGGCCAGGGAGTGTGACAGAGCGGGAATCGAGTTGGCGAGGCAGGATGGTCCGGGAGAGCTGGAGGTTCGGGGTGACCGGGACCTGTTGCAGCAGGCCGTGATGAACCTGCTGGTCAATGCCAGGGAAGCCGTCCTGGCCAGGGAGGATGGACCCCGCCGCATCTCGATGGGGGCCAGGCGGGACTCGGGCCGCCTGGTGGTCCGGGTTCGCGATAGCGGCGCCGGAGTCTCTGAGGGGGAAGCCGGCCGGCTCTTCGACCTGTTTTATTCCAGCAAGCGCGGCGGGACGGGTTTGGGCCTGCCCATTGCCCAACGGATCGTGGAAGCCCACGACGGTCGCTTGGAGTGGAAGAACAACGACCGGGGAGGAGCGGAGTTCTCGATGATCTTCAACCGGTAGCAAGGCTGTGCCGCAAACCGAAACGCCGGCGAAAAGAGATATCCACGAAGAGACACGAAGAACGACGAAGGGACACGAAGAAAAACCCGGTCAATTGTTGGTTGGGGAGATGTTCCCATTGGCTGAATGCCGTTGCCCCCCCACAAAAAAAAGCCACCGGAGCGGGCTCCGGTGGCTTTGAGGGTTTTCGGTCGCGGCGTCAGTACATGCCGCCGCCGTGAGGCGGCGCCGCCGGAGGAGCCTTGTCCTCCTCGGGAATATCCGCCACCAGCGCCTCGGTGGTCAGCAGGAGCCCGGCGATGGATGCGGCGTTCTGCAGAGCGGTCCGCGTCACCTTGGCCGGATCGATCACCCCCGCCTCCACCAGGTCTCCGTAGGAGTCGCTGGCGGCGTTGTAGCCGTGGTTGCCGTCCTCTCCGGCGACCTTGGAGACGACCACCGCGCCCTCGACGCCCGCGTTCTGGGCGATTTGCCGCAGGGGCTCTTCGAGCGCCCGGCGGACGATGTTGCAGCCGATCTGCTCATCGCCCTCCAACTCCAGTTGGTCGAGGCTGGGAATGGCTCGAATCAGGGAAACCCCGCCACCGGCCACGATCCCCTCTTCGACGGCAGCCCGGGTGGCGTGCATCGCATCTTCGACGCGAGCCTTCTTCTCTTTCATCTCGGTTTCGGTCGCCGCTCCCACCTTGATGACGGCCACCCCGCCAACCAGCTTGGCCAGCCGTTCCTGCAGCTTTTCCCGGTCGTAGTCGGAAGTGGTCTCTTCGATCTGGGACCTCAACTGATTGACCCGGCCCTGGATGTCGGAGCTCGCTCCCGAACCTTCCACGATGGTGGTGTTGTCCTTGTCGATGGTGACCTTCTTGGCGTCGCCGAGGTCGCCGAGCTGAACGTTCTCCAGCTTGATGCCGAGGTCCTCGCTGATGACCCGGCCGCCGGTCAGAATGGCGATGTCTTCCAGCATGGCCTTGCGCCGGTCGCCGAATCCGGGCGCCTTCACGGCCGAACAGTTGAGCGTTCCACGCAGCTTGTTCACCACCAGGGTCGCCAGGGCCTCGCCCTCCACTTCCTCGGCCACGATGACGAACGGCTTTCCGGTCTTGGCGATCTGCTCCAGCAGGGGGAGCAGATCCTTCATGGAGCTGATCTTCTTCTCGTGGAGCAGAATCAGGGCATTCTCCAGCACGCATTCCATCCGCTCGGGGTCGGTCACGAAGTAGGGAGACAGGTAGCCGCGGTCGAACTGCATGCCCTCCACCACCTCCAGTGCGGTCTCGATCGTCTTGGCTTCCTCGACCGTGATGACTCCGTCCTTGCCGACCTTGGCCATGGCCTCGGAAATGATGGTGCCGATGGTGGCGTCCCCGTTGGCGGAAACCGTGCCGACCTGGGCAATGGCCTCGCCCCGAACCGGCTTGGACAAGCTGCCGATTTCGTCAACGGCTTTCACGACCGCCTTGTCGATGCCACGCTTGAGAGCCATCGGATTGGCCCCGGCCGCGACCGTCTTGACGCCTTCCCGGAAAATCGCCTGAGCCAGAACCGTCGCCGTGGTGGTGCCGTCTCCCGCCACGTCGCTGGTCTTGGAAGCCACTTCCCGAACCATCTGGGCTCCCATGTTCTCCTCGACGTCCTTGAGCTCGACCTCCTTGGCCACGGTGACTCCGTCCTTGGTAATGGTCGGCGATCCGAACTTCTTGTCCAGGACGACGTTGCGTCCCTTGGGACCCAGGGTGATGCGAACCGCGTCGGCCAACTGATTGACACCCTTCAGGATGGCTTGACGGGAGTCTTCACCGTGAGTAATTCGCTTTGCCATTCTTCATTCCTCCATGTTTTTCGTGGGTTGATCTGTCGAGGCCGGATTGGCCCGGGTGGAACGCCGTTGCCTGCTAGCCGGCGTCCGCAAGGATACCGAGGACCTCGTCTTCCCTCAGGATGAGGTATTCCTCACCTTCAATCTTGATGTCGGTTCCTGAATATTTGCCGAAGAGTATGTGGTCGTCTTCCTTGACCTCCAGGTTCAAACGGGTCCCGTCGTCCAGGATCTTTCCGTTGCCCACCGCCACCACAATGCCTTCCTGGGGCTTTTCCTTGGCGGTGTCGGGAATGATGATCCCACCCCTGACGTTTTCGGTCTCCTCGATGCGCCTGATCAGTATCCGGTCGTGGAGCGGTCTGACCTTCATGCCGGCATCTCCTTTCTATTCCACAATGTCACCAGTCTCCGTTCGGAGCGGAGTGGTTAGCACTCCAGATTCGAGAGTGCTGATAATAGGAACGGGTCCCTAGCGAGTCAAGCGTTTTTTGGGTGGGCCGGCTTTTTTTCGGGGGCTGGAGTGGTTGGAGGACGAGAGCTTTTTTTGAAGGGTGTTGCGGTGGATTCCCAACCTCTTGGCGGTCTGGGTCCGATTGCCCCTCGATCGCTCCAAACACTTGATGATGAACTGTTTTTCGAATTCCTTGGTGGCTTCTTCATAGAGAAGCCCCCGGTCCAGCATTTCGGTGATCAGACGGTCCAGTTGGTCTTTCACGATCGAGTCCCCATTTCTAAGCGTCCTCTTCACTCGCCGGCTCGGATTGTTCCCGCCAGAGTCTCTCCACTTCGCCGTAGCCTTCCATGAATCGATCCTTCAGGGTCTGAGGAGTGAGCACGATCAGGCCCCGGGCGCTGACCAGGAGGAAGGGGGCCAACCTGGCTTTCTGGACGCTGGCCAACTGCACCCGGAAGGTCGTCAGGAGCAGGACCAGAACGGCAGCGATCATCCAGCCGCGAATCAGTCCGAAGGCGGCTCCCAGCAGGCGATCGAACCACTGCAGGTGAGCCACTCTCACGAATTTGTGCACCAAGAAGGAGACCAGGGCGCCTGCAATCAGGCATCCCGCGAAAATCGTCACGAAGCCCAGGGTGGCGGCGAGGTTCCGGCTCCCGACGAACTGAAGCAGGAACTCGCCGGTCGTGGGATAGAGCCGCGAAGCCAGCACGATTCCAACCACGACCGACCCCAGCGAGATGGACTCCCGGACGAAGCCCTTCAGCAGACTGCCCGCTACGGAGATGAACACCACCGCCAGGACGACCCAGTCGAGGGAGTTCAGGTCGTGGAGAGGCTCCATCCGGTCAGTCCCTCCTGTCCATCAACTCTTCAATCATCTCTCTGCCGCGGACTTTGACGGAGCCGATGCGAACGTGCGGCTTGACTCTCCCGTGAAAGTCCGAGCCGGCGGTCTTCACCAGGTCCCAGCGAGCCGCCCAGTCGGAGAACCGTCGAGTCGATTGGGGATCGTGGTAGGAGGAGTACACCTCCAGCCCCGCCAGCCCATGGGCGACAAAGGTCTCCAGCACCGTCTCATCGGCCTCGTAGCCGGGCGCCCCGGGGTGGGCCAGCACCGGGACGCCGCCTGCCCGGCGGATCAACTGCAGGGCTTCCGGGGTTTCGAGCCGCTCCATCTCGGCAAAGGCGGGTTTCCCCCGGGCGAAGAAGTCTCGATAAAAGGCGATGACCCCTCGGGCGGCGTCCTTTCCGTGAAGATAGCGACGCAGCCTGGGGGACTCCTGGGATTGGGGTTTCGCCAGGAGGGCTTGAGCGATGGCAGGGCCCGTCGGTATCGGGTTGCCGGTCGCTCGCATGACCTCTTCGTAGGTAATCTCGAAACCGCAGTCCCGCAGCCGCTCGACCCTCGCTTTCGCCTGTTGGCGTCTTCCCTCGGCCAGGACCTGGAGCCTCGACTGCAGCTCGGCGGACCGGTAGTCGACCAGGGGGGCCAGCACGTGGAACTTGCGGGCCAGGTAGTGCGTGCTGATCTCGACGTTGGGGTAGAACTCGAGGGGAAATTCCCGGGCCAGACGCGTCCCCTCGGCCACGGCCGCCACCGTGTCGTGGTCGGAGATGCAAAGACCGGCAAGACCGGCCTCGCAAGCCATTTCAAAGAGCCGCCGGGGCGGATGGTCCGCGTCGCTGGAGTGATTCGAGTGAATGTGCAGGTCGTAGAAGCGAGCTGCTTTCTGCAAGGCGAACTCCCGGCAGTCAGCCGTCCAGTTTTCTACCGGTGAGGCGCTCGAAAGCATCCATGTACTTCCGGCTGGTCGCTTCCACCACCCAGTCGGGCAGCTCGGGGGCGGGGGGCTTCTTGTTCCACTGAATCTCTTCCAGGTAGTTCCGCACGAACTGCTTGTCGAAGGGCTGCTGGGGTTTTCCGGGCTGGTAGTCGGAAGCCGGCCAGAACCGGGACGAGTCCGGAGTCAGCACCTCGTCGACGAGAATGATGTCGCCCTGGTAGGCGCCGAACTCGAACTTGGTGTCGGCGATGATGAAGCCCTTGGAAACCGCGTAATCCCGGGCCTTGCAGTAGATGGCCAAAGAGATGTCGCGGAGCCTCTCGGCCGTGTCCTGCCCAATCACGTCGACCATTCGTTCAAAGGAGATATTTTCGTCGTGACCGGTGGTGGCCTTGGTGGCGGGAGTAAAGAGTGGCTCCTCCAGGCGGGCCGATTCCGGCAGTCCTGGAGGCAGTTGGATGCCGCACACCGACCGGGACTGCTGGTACTCCTTCCAGCCCGATCCGGCCAGGTATCCCCTGACCACGCATTCCACCGGGAAGACCTCGGCTCGCTTCACCAGCATCGATCGTCCAGCCAGCAGGTGGGCATGGGGCTGAAGATCGGCCGGGTACTCCTCAACGTCGGCAGTCACCAGGTGGTGGGGAACGATATCGCCGATGCGCTCGAACCAGAAGAGCGACATCTGGGTCAGGATGCGTCCCTTGTTGGGAATGCCACTGGCCAGCACGTAGTCGAAGGCGGAAATTCTGTCGGTGGCGATGATCAGCAGGTGGTCCCCGACTTGGTAGTTGTCTCGAACCTTGCCTCGGCCGACCAGGGGGTGATGGGGTAAATTTACCTCGGTTTGCAGGCTCTCTGCGGCCATGGGATTACTCGCTGTCCTTTCGTTTGGGAACGCCGGGCGGAAGCAGGGAGGAGACCCTCGAACCCTTCGGCTTGCCCGGATTTTTTCTTCAGGAGGGGGCCATTCTAGTACATGGAGGACGGTTGTCAAGGCTCATGTGAGAACCCGTTTGAAACCCGCCGGAAGACGGCCGGCGGAAGGGAAATCAGTTCATCCGGACCGAGACCAGCTTGGACACGCCGGCCTCTTCCATGGTCACTCCATAGAGGGCGTCAGCCGCCTCCATGGTCCGCTTGCTGTGGGTGATGAGCAGGAACTGGGTCTCCCCGCTCATGGATTTGATCTTCTGCGAGTATCGCCCCAGGTTGACGTCGTCCAGGGGAGCGTCGACTTCGTCGAGGACGCAAAAAGGGCTGGGCTGGTAGCTGAATATGGCCAGCAGAAGGGCGATGGCGGTCAAGGCCTTTTCGCCGCCCGAGAGCAGCAGCACGTTCTGCAATCGTTTCCCCGGAGGCTGGGCGACGATCTCGATCCCCGTGTCCAGCAGATCCCGAGGATCCAGCAGTTTCATTTCGCCCCGTCCCCCGCCGAACAGTTCCCGAAAACTTTCCCTGAAGTTCAGGTTCACGGCGTCGAAGGCCTGCTGAAACTGCTCGCAGGAGACCTCGTCGATCTCGCGGATGGCGGCGCCGGTGTCCTCTATGGAATCGAGCAGGTCCTGGCGCTGCCGGTTGAGGAAGTCGAATCGCTCCTCGCATTCCTGGAATTCCTCCAGGGCCATCATGTTCACCGGTCCCATCGAATCCAGGCGGTTCCTGAGCCGGAGGTATCGTTCCTCGGCCATCCGAAAGGTCTCCGGGTCGAATTCGCCGGCCTCCTCCACCTGGAGCGATTCCAGGGGTTCCCCCAGCTCCTGGCGGCAGGTTTCCTCCAGGTGGGAATAGCCGGAGGCCAGCCGGGCCCGGTCGACCTCGATTTGCGTCTTCCGGTTCCTCAGATCGTCCAGTTCCAGGCGCCACCCCTGCAGCTCTTCTCCCAGTTGCGCCTGGGCCTTTCGGGACGCCTCCAACCGGCCCTCCCCGATCCGGATCTCGGCCTCCAGGGAAGCGCGCTGCACGGCTCGATTGAAGACGGTCTCCTCCAGTTGTCGAACCGAGGTCTGCAGCTCCAGGCTCTGACCGGACCACTCCTCCCGCTGGGCATTGAGCCTGGTCCTGCGTTGGAGGCAGGCTTGCAGGTTGGCTCGAACCCGTTCCAGGTCGGCCTCGGTAGCGAGTTTGCGCTCACCGCAGGCGGCCAGCTCCGAGCCGATCAGGCTGAGCTGCTGCGAACGTTGCAGCCATTCGTCCCTCAAGCGGCGCCAGTCGGCCTGATTCGATTCGATGGCCTGGTCCACCTCGGTCTTGCGTGCTTCGGCCCCAGTGATTTCCGATCCGGACCGATGGCGGCGCCGGCCGATTTCCGACCGCTCCTGGGCCACGCTCCCGATTTCCCCGGCAAGGTCCCGCTCCCTTTGGGCAAGGCGTTGGAGTTCGCCGGCGAGGGTCTCCAGGCGGTGGTTGGAACCCACCAGCTCCTTTTCCAGCTCCTGCGACTGCCGGTTCACCCGGGTCAGCTCCTCCTGGCGGGCCTGCACCGATTGGTCCAGCGCCGTGAACCGTTCCTCCAGCAACAGCAGATCCCGGCGGGCCGATTCGAGCCGGCGGTCCAGCTCGCGGATCTCTCGCTTCAGGGAGAGGTGTCCGCGCTGGTCCCCGCTGCCGCCGGAAATGAGCTGTCCGCGAAACACCTCTCCCTGCGGCGTCAGCACGGTCAACTTCGGGTGGGCTCGAGCGATCTCCAGGGCCGCCTCGTAACTGGGGGCAATGAGGCTGTGGAACAGATGGGGAAGGGCGGAACGGAGGCGCTGCCGGTGTTGGGAGGGAAGGCGAATGACGGCGCTCATGGGAATCAGCCGCGGGTCTCGATCGGCCAGGTCCCGGATCAGGGCTTCGAGGGTGTCGGGAACCGGATCCGAGGCTCCGTTGCCGGGGAAGAGAAAGGTGGATCTGCCGGCGCCGCTCTTGCGCAGCAGATCGATGCCTTCCCGCGCGTTGGATGGAGAATCCACCAGGAAATATTCCAGCTCGTGACGCACGAACTGTTCCACGGTCTTCTCGTGCTCGGCATCCACTTCCACCAGGTCGGCCAGGATCCCGTGGGTCCGAAAGTCGGCGCCCCCGGACCGGTCGGCCACCGACAGCAGCATCCGCACCGACTCGGCGCTGTAGGCGTGATGGGCGGCCAGCTCCTGAAGAGACTGGAGCCGTTGATCCTGCGCGCTGAGGTCTTCCCGTTTCTCGGCCACCTGACGCCGCGCTCGAACCTGCTCCTCCTGCTGCCGGCTCAACTCGGTCGAGAGCCCATCGACCCTGCCGGTCAACTCGCGCAGGCTTGCCTCTTTCAGGGCGTGCCGGCTGCCGGTCTCTTCGCGGGAGTCCGCCAGGTTCTGACGATCGCGGGATGCCTGCCTGCGATCGTTTTCCAGGCGCCCGGCCTGTAGCGCCAATTGCTTTTCCTGCTCCTCCAACTGAAGGGTGGCGCTGCGAAGGGTTGCGGCTCGACTCAGCAGTTCCAGTTGTTCCGACCGCAGCCGGTCACCCGAGGCTTCCAGCTCGCCCAGCCTTCGCTGGCGGAGCACCTGTTCCCGGTTGCGAGCGTCGTACTGCTCCTCCAGGCCGTCGAACTGCCGGATCACCTCTTGGAGGGCCTGCTGCTTTTCGCCGGCTTGGGCCTGGAGCTGTTCCTCCTGCTCCGAGAGCAACTGGAGCTCGAGAGCGTTTTCTCGAGACCGGACCCCCAGTTGGTCGAACCGGTCTTTCTGATGCTGAATCGTCTGCTGGTCCCGCTGGCTGTCCATCTGCAGCCGGGACAACTGTTCGCGTTGCCCTTTCAAGGCGGTTTCGGCCTCGAAGTGGGCGTCGTTCTCCCGGCGAAAATGCGTCTCCTGGTCCTGGATGAAGTCCTGTTTGCCATCGACCTGGTCCCGGAGTTGCTCGAACTGTTCCGAAACCCGGCTCAGTTGGGCTTTCAGGCGGCGGGCGCGGGCGGAGAAGAGGCTCTTGGAGAGTTCCCGGGCTTCCTGACTGAGCTCCCGGTAGCGCCGAGCCTTGCCGGCCTGGCGCTTGAGGGCCTCGAGCTGGCGGGAAACCTCCTCGGTGATGTCGTTGACACGGAGCAGGTTCTGCCTGGCCTGCTCCAGCTTCGAGGCAGCCAGCTTGCGCTTGACCTTGAATCGGGTGACGCCCGCGGCCTCCTCGATGATGGCCCGTCGATCGGAGGGTTTGGAGCTGAGGATCAGTCCTACCCGGTCCTGCTCGATCAGCGCGTAGGAATCCGGCCCCAGTCCGGTTCCCAGGAATATCTCCTGAACGTCCCGCAGCCGGACCTTCCTGCCGTTGAGCAGGTACTCGCTCGCTCCCGAACGAAAGAGGCGCCGGGAAACCACCAGCTCTCCCGGATTGGCCGGCGGGCCGGGTTGCCTTCCCTTCTTTCTGGAGGCCGGGGCCGGCCCGGCCTCGAAGGGAAGGGCCGGGCCGGATCCCTCCATCCTGGCCTCGCCCTTCCGAGGGGAGCCGTCGCGGCCGGATGCCGGGCCATTGCCGGACGAATCCGCGGTTGAGGCGGAGGGGGCGGTCGAGGCCGGCTTCTCCATGCTCTCCGGATCGAACAGGACCACGCTGACCTCGGCCAGCCCCAGGGGCAGCCGGGAGCGGGTGCCGTTGAAAATGACGTCCCGCATTCTCCCGCCGCGAAGGGTTCGGGCGCTCTGCTCCCCCAACACCCATGCGATGGCATCCGAGATGTTGCTCTTCCCGCAGCCGTTGGGCCCGACGATAGCGGCGATGCCGGTTCCGTCGAAAGTCAGCTCGGTTTTATCTGCGAAGGACTTGAACCCTTGAATCCGGATTTGCTTCAGTTTCAGCAATAGGAAGGCACCCTCGAAGGCTTACCGCCCACTGGATAACGTTGGGTTCGACAGGGTCGGGACAAGGTAGGATTTCATGCTGACCCGGCGAGTGTACCACGGATGGGACAGGAGTGCAAAGCGCCCTGGAAAGGACTCGCCCGTATTGACTTATCAGTGAACAGCGGTCTATTCTAGGCCCGAAAATCGACCCGACCCCAAGTCGTATTCGGTCGGGCGGAAGGCGCCGCCGGGCCGAGGCCCCCTGCAGGAGATTTCACTCGTGTTGCGGTTGTCCAATACCCTCTCCGGAAGGATCGAACCCTTTCAGCCGCTGGAGCCCCGGCAGGTCCGAATGTACACCTGCGGTCCTACGGTGTACGACTTCGTCCACATCGGAAACCTCAGGACCTTCGTCTTCCAGGACGTTCTGAAGCGCTATCTGCGGCACAAGGGCTTCGGGGTCTTTCACGTCATGAACATCACCGACGTCGACGACAAGACCATCCGCAACTCCGAGGCGCAGACCGTCGCTCAGCTCAGAACGTTTACCGACCGCTTTACCCAGGCCTTTTTCGAGGACTGCGATCGGCTGGGCATCGAGAAGCCCGACCGGGCCGTTCACGCCACCGATCACATCGACGACATGGTGGCCCTGATCCGGCAGCTTCAGTCCGGAGGCTACACCTACGAGCAGGACGGATCGATCTATTTCCGCATCGAGGCCTTCGGGGACTACGGGAAGCTGGCCAAGCTGGACCGGGAGGGAATTCGGGTGGGGGCCCGGGTGGACGTGGACGAATACGACAAGCAGGATGCGCGGGACTTCGTCTTGTGGAAGGCTCCCAGGAACGGGGAACCTCGATGGGAGACCCCCCTGGGTCCCGGCCGGCCGGGTTGGCACATCGAGTGTTCAGCCATGAGCATGAAATACCTGGGCGAGACCTTCGACCTGCATTGCGGAGCGGTGGATCTCATCTTTCCCCACCACGAGAACGAGATTGCTCAAAGCGAGGCCGCCACCGCCAAGCCCTTCGTGCGCTACTGGGTCCACGGGGAGCATCTCATCGTGGACGGCGAGAAGATGTCCAAGTCCAAGGGCAACTTCTTCACCCTGCGGGACCTGCTGGAGAAGGGGATTCAACCGGGAGCCATCCGCTACGCTCTGCAAAGCGTTCCCTACAAGCGCCAGCTCAACTTCACGGCGGACGCCGTCAAGCAGGCCGGGGCCTCGCTCCAGCGGCTGCGCGACTTCAGGCAGCGGATCGAAACCGAGACTCTGCCGAGGGGCGCCGGCGCCGAGCTCCAGGCCGGCTGCAAGGCGGTTCTGGAGAAGTTCGAGGAGGCCATGGACCAGGACCTCAACACGGCCCAGGCCCTGGCCGCCATCTTCGACTGGGTGCGCGAGGTCAATACCGCCCTGGCGGCCGGCCGGGTCCATGACGGCGACGGCTCGGCGATTCTGGCGACCATGGACAGGCTCAACCGGGTCCTGCCGCTGTGGGAGTCTGAAGAACCCGGGCCGGACCCCCGCATCCAAGGCCTGATCGAGCAAAGAAGCCGGGCGCGGCAGGCCCGAGACTTCGCCCTGGCCGACGAGCTCCGCAACCGGATCTTCGACCTGGGCTACCTGGTCGAGGACACCAGGGACGGCGTCCGCTGGAAGAAGCGATAGACCCGGTTCCGAACCGACTCCCACCGAGCCGGTCTGCCCCGCGGGCGCTCCCTCGGGCAGAACAGAAAAGCTCTCCCTCCTCGTTGCTCAAATTCTCCCCGGGCATCTCTCCCTCCACAACCGGTTGACTGAATCCGACAGATCCATTGGGTCGGGCTGCCATCCGTGCGGGGGACCCGGTGCGCTCCACCTGGTTTGAAAAGGGAAAACGTTGGCTTGCCGGATGGCGCTTCGCCCGGTCCCGGGACCCGGGCCGGCCCAACACCTCCGAAACCGGCATGAAAGGAGAATTGGTCGCCTATGCCTACCTGAAGCGGCGAGGGTATCGGATTGTCGCCCACCGCTACCGCAGCTGCTCGGGGGAGATCGATCTCATTGGTTGGGACGGTGACATCCTGGCCTTCATCGAGGTGAAATATCGCCGGAATCGTCTCTACGGAGGTCCCGAGGAAGCGGTGGACCTTGCCAAGCAGCGGCAGATCTGCGGGGCAGCCGCCGACTATCGCCGCGGACTTCGCCGCCGGGCGGCTGCCTGGCGCTTCGACATCGTGGGCATTCAAGGGAGCTGGGCGGACCCGGAAGTCTTCCTCATCAAGGACGCCTTCAGGGAGCCGGGGAGGGTCGGTTGGTAGCCCCCGTTCCCCGCAGGCGCGGGGATGAACCGGCGACGCTCAAGCAACAGAGGCTTTCGATCAACCCATTGCATGCGGCCGCCGGCCTCTTCTCTCAGGGGCGAGCCCCCCTGGGATTCTCGCGTTTCCCGCAGGGTCTTGACTTCAGAAGCAAACGGCGGCATAAACATGGCAACCCACCGCTTCACAAAGTCTGGAGGAAGACCATGGCGACCGTTGCCGGAATTCCCGACACTCAGCAAGCTCGAGAGCAAAAGGGCCTCTACGATCGGGACTACTACACCTGGGCCCGGCAGCAGGCGGACGCCTTGAGGCGTCGCGATTTCGACGCTGTTGATTGGGAGAAGGTTACGGAGGAGATTGAAGCCTTGGTCAGGGGAGAAGAAAGCAGCCTCAGAAGCCAGTACACCCGGATCATCGAGCATATGCTGAAGCTTCAATACCGCCAGGCTACGGAAATCGATCCGGTGGCGGGCTGGGAAAATTCCGTGGACAATGCCCGTACAGAGATCGATGAACTATTGGAAGAAAGTCCTGGATTGAAGGACAAGCGCGATCCATTGTTTCAGGAGGCTTGGCCCCGCGCTAGAAGAAGAGCCATCAAGGCCCACGTGAACCGTGCAACGGCAACGATCCGGAATGACTCGTTGCGCCACCGCGAACGCAAGCGGCTGACCCGTGAATGGAACCGCGCACTGCCTCGGGAAAACCCCTATACCCGCCAGCAAGCTGAAGATTCAGACTGGCTTCCTCAGCGGCTACGCTTGACCAACCGTCCTCAGAGCCGACAGCAGCCCACCTCCAACATCGACAGGACTCATTGAAGGCCAACTTCGAGCCTTCTACCCATAAGACTCGCCGGATTCACTGGACACCGGCGCTTGCCACCCCGAGGCCTGGGCCGCAAGCACGATGCGGGCGCACGCTTCCGCATCCGACCCGGGATCATGGTGTCGCAACAGGATGCGGAGCCGCCGGCAGACACTGGGCAAACCTGTCGGGTAGATGCTCCACTGGGAGCGCGCAAGCTCCACCGTGCATGTGAACGGCAGCGCCGGCACGCGAATTCCGTACATGGCGCAACAGGCTCGGAGCACCCTGCTGTCAAAACGCGCGTTGTGGGCTGCGATGAACTCCACCGTATCGAACCAGGGGAGCAGTGTCGGCCAGAGATTGCCAAAGGTGGGCGCGTTGCGCACATCTTGCCAATGGAGGCCATGAATATGAGAGAACTCGAACCGCGATGTCGGCGGCCGGATCAGGAATGAACGCGTAGCCTCAACTTTCCCGTTGCTCCCCTTTGCGAGGCCCACCGCGCAGGCACTGACCCTCTGAGCATTGGCAGTCTCGAAATCGATAGCGACGAAAGAATTCATCGCTCAAGACGGTATCATATGGCTTTCCGCATGGTCCAAGTCCAGGGCGGTCAGCAACGGTCACTTCAATCATCGGTTCATGAGGGCTGCTCCGAAAAAATGACACCAGAACAAATCGGCGCGTGGCCAGGCAAATTGATCGACGGATGCACCCATCCCGCCCTTTGGCACATGCTCGACGTGGGCGCGGTGGCGGCCTGCCTGACCGACCGCAGGCCACTGATCGGGACCCGAAAAGCCGACCGGGCGGCGTCTTTTCTTGTCGCCTTGCACGATCTCGGGAAGTTCAGCACTTCTTTTCGCGCCATGTTGCTTGGCCTGCCTTACACGGGCCTCAGGCACTGGCAGCACAGCTATCGGCTGCTGTGCGATCATGACGGTCTCCTCTCCGACAGGCTGGGAGCGACAAAGGGCGTCCGGCGAATACTGTATGCCGCCGTCGCCGGGCATCATGGAGGCCCGCCGGAGCACCTGGACTATCGAAAGTCCGGGGATCAGGCCAAGCAGATCGGAGCCGAGGCCTCCCGAATTGCCGGCGAGGCCATCGAGGCTGTCGCGTCCCGGTTTCCCGGAGCCTCCCTGGAGGGAATGACGGAACCCGAAGCCCGGCGATTGTCGTGGGCATTGTCCGGTCTGACCGTTCAAGCGGACTGGATCGGCTCCAATTCGGAGTGGTTCGGTCCCCAGGGTCCCGAAACTCCAATTGTCATCTATTGGAAAAATGCCCTTGCCAGGGCGGAAGCCGCGATCGCCAAGGCCGGTTTGCATTCTGCCCGCCCGTCACCTGAGGGAACCGAAGTGGTTCTGCCTGCGTCCGCCGAGCTTCGTCCGATGCAGGCGGCCGCAGCGAAGATCGAATTGCCGGATGGACCTGTGCTCGCACTGATCGAAGATGCGACAGGCTCCGGCAAGACCGAGGCAGCGCTCATCCTTGCGTCTCGCATGATGGCGGCAGGCAAGGGGGATGGTTTCTTTTTCGCCCTCCCGACCATGGCGACGTCGAACGCCATGCTGGGGCGCCTGGAAGCTATCGCGCCGCGGCTATTCGATGGCCGGCCCTCTCTGGCGCTGACCCATGGAAGAGCCGGGATGCATGAACGGTTCCGCGAGATCCTGGGGCGCGACGGGTCCGACCCGGGCGGGGGACCGAGTTGCGGTTCGTGGCTGGCTAACGACCGCCGCCGGATTCTTCTGGCCGACATCGGAGTGGGGACTATCGACCAGGCGTTGATGGCGGTGCTGCCGACCCGTTTCAACACGCTACGCCTGCGGGCATTGTCAGGACACATTCTCATCGTCGATGAAGCCCACGAATTCGACCCCTACATGGAGGCCCAACTGCAGCGCTTGCTGCAGTTCCACGCCATGTTGGGCGGCTCCGTGATCGTCATGACGGCAACCTTGCCGTTGGGTATGCGGGCCGGCTATGCCAAGGCCTTTCAGCAGGGTCTCGGTCTCCGCAGATCTTGCGAGGTCGAGGGTCAGGCTTATCCAATGCTGAACGTCATCGGCCGAAGCATCGACAGCGTGGAACCCGATGCCGTTCCGGCCACCTGCCGCGACCTCGCCGTGCGGCGGCTGGAAGATGAAGACGCTGCCGTGCGGCTATTGCAAGCCGGCAGCCGAAAAGGGATGGCCTGCGTATGGATACGCAATTCCGTCAATGGCGCCATTGCTTCGGCCATGGCCCTGCGCGAAGCGGGGCTCCAGGTCGATGTCTTGCATGCACGGTTTACGGTGGCCGACCGGCTGAAACAAGAAGGCGCCGTTCAGAGGTGTTTCGGGCGGGATGGCTTCGGCAGGGCGGGAAGGGTGTTGGTGGCGACCCAGGTGGTCGAGGCTTCGCTGGATCTGGATTTCGACCTGATGGTCACCGATCTGGCCCCGATCGGGTCGCTGGTCCAGCGGGCTGGGCGTCTGTGGCGGCACATGGACCTGCGTCCGGCGTCGAAGCGTCCGTCGGCGGCGCCCGTTTTGCACGTTCTGTCGCCGGACCCGGATCGGGTGGACGGCGCGGACTGGATGAAGCGAGTCCTTGGGTCGGGAGCCCTGGTCTATCCTCAGGATGTGCAGTGGCGCACCGCCAGGGCGCTGTTCGATCAGGGGGTGATCCGCGCACCGGGCGGTTTGCGCGATTTGATCGAGACGGTGCACGGAGATGAACTCCCCGAGGTGCCAGATGTGCTGCAGGGGTACGAGTTCGAAACGATCGGCCGGAAGATGACCGAGGCCCAGCAGGCCTTCAACCAGGTGCTCGACGCGGAGGACTCCTACGACCAACCCCAGATGCAGCGCGTCTTTGACGACGACCGGTTCCCGACGCGCCTGGGATTGCCGCAGGTGACGTTGCGGCTGGCTCGTGAAGAGAACGGGAAGCTGGTGCCGTGGTCGGGGGAAGACCTGTTCGGCTGGAGACTGTCCGAAGTACTGGTTTCGGCTGTGCGTTACCGGAACCTGGAAGGCGTGGACCAGGAGCGCCCGGAAATCAGAGTTGTGCTTGAGGACTGGCCGGATTGGATGCGGAAGCGGGGGGGCGTGGCTCCGGTCGAGGAGAGCGGAAAGATTTGCGACGGGTTGCAGTACAATAGCGATCTGGGAATTGTTTTCACGGAATGACGTGCGAAGCCTGACGTGGCAGCCATGCTGAACCTTATCTCCGACCCCTGGATTCCAGTCCTTCGCCGTTCCGGATGCGACACCATCCGTCCAGACCAGATCGCCGAACCCGATGTCCTTCGTCCCGACTGGCCTCGCCCCGATCTCAACCTCGCCTGCTATGAGCTGCTCATCGGTCTGGTATACCTTGCACATCCGCCCAACGGCAGCGACGACCGTGCCAACCCTCCGGACGCCGCCTCGCTCCGGGCGGCCATGAAACCCCTGGCGCCGGCCTTCAACCTGTTGGGCAATGGCCCGCGCTTCCTGCAGGACCTGGAGCCGCTGGAAGGTGAGGGGAATCCTCCGGATATGCTGTTCATCGACAGTGCGGGTGAGAGTACGGCCAGGAAAAACGCCGACCTGATGGTGCGCCGAGGGCGCTATCCGGCGCTACCGTTGCCGCTGGCGGCCATGGCGCTCTACACGCTGCAGGCCTTCGCGCCGGCCGGCGGCGCGGGGAATCGCACCTCCATGCGCGGCGGAGGTCCGATGGTGACCCTCGTGAAGCCAGCCGAAGAAGGACTATGGCCGCTGGTTTGGGCGAACGTGCCGCAAGGCCCGTCCTTGGAGCCGCGCGACCTTGAAGCATTGCCATGGATGAGATTTACCGAAACCTCCAAGCCTGTCGGTAAGAAGCCCCGGGTCACAGTGCCCGCCAGCGACAGCCAATCAAGGATCGACCCCGAGGTGTTTTTTGGCCAGCCCCGCAGATTGTGCTTGGTGGCCCGGGATGGCGCGGTGACACAAGTCATTCAGGAACCGTGGGGCACGAACTACCAGCACTGGCGTCATCCGCTGACGCCCTACTACAGAAAGGACGACGAGTTCTTGCCGCGTCATCCCAAGCCGGGAAGTTTCGGCTATCGAAACTGGCGAGGAGTGATCCTTCAGAGTGACAGCGGTCTGCGGCCGCGGACGCTGGAGCAGTATCTGCGCGATATTGAATGGGCGCACTGCAGCCTGATCGTGGCGGGCTGGGCGATGAAGAACATGAATCCGCTCGATTTCCTCTGGTCGGAACAGCCCGTGTTCACCCTGTCCAAGGACGACGAAAGTCGCGCCGAGGCGTCGGTGGAAGCATCCGAACAGGCCGGCTTCGCGGTGGCAGTCTGCGTAGAAGACGGCGTCGGGGATGGCGATGTAAAATCGGGCGCCGGCCAACGAGCGCGGGAGGCGTTTTTTGCCGAGACGCAAGGTCCGTTCGAAGAGATGCTCGCATCAATGTCGGCAGGTGAACCCTTCGTACCGGGGGAATGGGTCAAGACGCTCCGACGGGCGGCGCTGCCGATCTTTGACCGGGAGGTCTTGCCGGGGCTGGCGGACCTTGCAGACACCCGCCGAGACGATGCCATCAGGGCGCGATCGAAACTGAAGGCTGCCTTCGAAGGGCGGCCACCTTTCGGAAAGAAGATCTTCGATCCGCTTGGGTTGGAGAGGCCGTCCAGGCCGTCTGGATAGGCAGGGAGGACGCATGACTGACACCCCATCCATAGCCGAAGTCTGCAAAGGTTGGTGGAATGTCTGCATCGCAGCCGATACTGGCGCTGCCCGTCGGGCCCGGGCGGAACTGCGGCGCGCAGCCAGCGTCACCGACGCCCTCGGCGTTTCGGCAACCCACGAGTTGAACCGGCGGCTCCTTCGCGCCGGGCATGACCTGCGTCAACGTTCGGACGGTCCTGACCAGTTGGCTCTGATCGCCGTGGCGCTGGCCCAAGTGGCGCAGGACCAGCGCGAAACGGCAGCCCAACGGTTCGGAGCCGGCGAGCCGAAGGCGCTGAGCGGTGTGCGGTTCAATGCCCTCATCCGGGCCAAGGAGCCACGGCGGTTGATGCGCCCGCTGGTGCGTGCACTACAGGTCGCCAAGGGCTCCGCGAACGTGCGCCGGCTCGCCGCCGACCTTTACTGGTGGAATGACAAGACCCGGACCGTCTGGTGTTTCGACTACCATGGGGCATCGGACTCCAGGCCAACCCCGGAGGAGGCCAATTCATGAGCTGTTTTCTGCAACTGCATTACCTGACCGTCTATCCCCTTTCCAATCCCAACCGTGACGACCTCGGCCGCCCCAAGACGGCTAACTACGGCGGTGCGCCGAGGTTGAGAATCTCCAGCCAGTCTCTGAAGCGGGCGGTCCGTCTATCGCCGGCCATGAAGACCGGGCTTCAGGGTCATCTGGGCGACCGGACTCAGCGGATCGGCGAGGTCGTCCGGGAGGCCTTGGCTGGCAGCGCGGTCAGTGAAGACCGGGTGACCGAGATCGCCGCCAAGGTGGCTGACGTCTTCGGCAAGCTGGATACCGGTGCGGAAAAGAAGGGCGCCATTCGGACCCGGCAGTTGGCGTTCATCTCGCCGGAGGAATGTGCCGCGGCTATAGAGATGGCAAGGAAGGCGCTGGCGGGTGAGGAATTGCCGGACCTCAAGCAACTGAAGAAGCGGGTGCTGCGGACAGCCGACGGCGCGGCTGACTTGGCCATGTTCGGCCGCATGCTGGCCGACGATCCCGACTTCAACCGCGAGGCAGCCGTACAAGTCAGCCACGCGCTGACCACGCACCGCGCGCTGGTGGAGGACGACTACTATACCGCCGTCGACGACCTGAAGACTCCGTCCGAGGACTCCGGTGCGGGTTTTGTGGGCGAAGCCAGCTTCGGATCTGGAGTGTTCTATACCTACGCCTGTGTGGACATTGAGTTGTTGGCTAAGAATCTCGCCGGAGACCGTGAACTGGCCGCTCGCGCCGCCGGAGCCTTGGTCGAGGCCATGGCGACGGCCACGCCCTCGGGGAAGCGCAACAGCTTCGCCCACCAGACCCGCGCCGGTTACATCCGGGCCGAGAGAGGCGATGCCCAGCCTCGCAGTCTGGCGGGGGCGTTTTTCAAGCCGGTGGATGACACAGACCTGATGGCGGCGTCGGTCGCGGCGTTGGAGACAATGGCAGACCGCCTCGACGCCGCCTACGGCGCCTGCTGTGAAGCCTCCGAAGTCATGAACGTGGCGGTAGGGCAGGGCACGCTGAAGGACATTTGTGACTTTGTCCGGGGGGCGGTGGCCGATGACTGAGTTCGTGATCTTCACGCTGGCCGCGCCGATGGGGGCATTCGCCGATCTGGCCGGTCACGAGAGGCGTCATTCCGGCACTTGGCCGGCCCGCTCTGCGGTGCTTGGGTTGGTCGGCGCGGCCCTCGGCGTCCGGCGGGATGAAGCCACCGGGCAGCAGAGGCTGTCGCGCTGGCGCACCGCGGTGTCGGTGCTGTCTCGGGGAGTCGCCTACCGCGACTTTCACACGGTGCAGACGGTTCCGACGGCACGCATCAGGCGGCCGGCAACGCGGCGGGACGCGCTGAAGGCGCTCGAAAGCAAAGACAAGCCAGTGATTACCTGGCGGGACTATCGTAGCGACTGCGCTTTCGGTGTAGCGCTGTGGGGCGGGGAAGATTCCGAAGAAGTCCGCAACGCCCTGATCCGTCCTCACTTCACCCTCTACCTGGGACGCAAGAGCTGTCCACTATCCGCCCCGACGGCGTCGAAAGTCATCCAGGCCGCCAACCCGGTCGAGGCGCTGGCTCGTATCCACATTCCCCCGTTTCTGGAAGGTCTGTTGGACCCGAAAAGGCCCATAATGGTGGTCTCCGAGGAACCCCTGGACGGGGGCAGGCATGAGATCCGGTGGGACGAGCCGCTGGACCGAGCCTCCTGGCATTTTGGGCCCCGCAGGGTGTATGTGGCCCGTCCGCGCGAATCAGGGACGCACCCATGACACTCTATCTCTCACGGCTGACGCTGAACCGGGAGGCTCCGGCCGCGGCGCTGTTGCCCCTGCTGAACCCACGGGAGCCGGGAATGGCGGCGGACGCTCATCACCGGCTGATCTGGTCGGTCTTTGCCGACAGCGCGGACCGCCGGCGGGATTTCCTCTGGCGGCATGACGGGCAGGGCCGCTTCTACACGCTTTCAAGACGGCAGCCGCAATCGAGCAGCCTCTTCAACCCGCCCGAGAGCAAGGCCTTCAATCCGGTTCTTCGTACGGGCGATCGGCTGCAATTCACCTTGCGGGCCAATGCCACCAAGGACCGCGCAGCCGTCAGCCGGATGGAGAAGTCCGCCAGGCGCGGCAAGAGCCGGCGGGTGGATGTGGTGATGGACCTCCTGCGGTCCGCGCCCGAGAACGGAAAGCGTGGAGCCATCCGGGACCGCACGGCACAAGCCGCGGCCGAGGCCTGGATGGCCCGGCAGGGAACCGCCCGGGGATTCGAACCGAGAATGACCTTGGTGGAAGGCTATTCCACTATAGAGTTGGGCCGCAGGCGTCGTGAGGGAGCCACGTTCGGCATTCTCGACCTGACGGGGATCCTTGCCGTGACCGACCCGGAGGCGTTCCTGGCTGCGCTGGCGACGGGATTCGGCCGAGCCAAGGCCTGGGGCTGCGGGCTCATGTTGATCCGTCGGGCAAGATGATGCTGCCAGGCCTTCCGCCTCCGAAACCGATTCCGCTCAAGGAACGCGCGGCGCTGGTCTTCGTCGAACGCGCGCAGATTGACGTCGTGGACGGGGCGTTCGTGGCCATCGCCGCCGATGGCGTGCGGACCCATATCCCCATCGGGGGCGTTGCCTGCCTGATGCTGGAGCCCGGGGCCCGAATCAGCCATGCCGCCATTTCCTTGGCCGCCAGGGCCGGAACCTTGGTGACCTGGATTGGCGAAGCGGGCGTCAGGTTCTATTCCGCGGGGCAGCCGGGCGGGGCGCGCTCCGACAAGCTTCTGTGGCAAGCGCAACTGGCTCTCGACCCGTCTGCACGGCTGCGGGTCGTTCGCAAGATGTACGCTTTGCGATTCGGCCAGGCTCCACCCCTCAAACGCTCGATCGATCAGTTGAGGGGAATCGAGGGACAGCGGGTGCGGCACACCTACCGGCTGCTGGCCAAGCGGTACGGCGTCATATGGAAGAGGCGCCACTACGATCCCACCGACTGGGACGGCGCCGACGTCGGCAACCGCTGCCTCTCCGCCGCCACCGCCTGCCTGCACGGACTCACCGAAGCGGCAGTGCTGGCTGCGGGATACGCTCCAGCCATCGGCTTCCTTCACACCGGAAAGCCGCGAAGCTTCGTCTACGACATCGCCGATCTGTGGAAACTGCAGACGGTCGTACCGGAGGCATTCCGCGTCGCAGGGCGTCAGCAGAAAGGGAAGCTCGACATGCCCCTCGAGAGGGCGGTGCGCCTGGCCTGCCGCGACAGCTTCCGCAAGACGGGGCTGCTCAAGCAAATTATTCCAGGCATCGAGGAAGTGCTGGCCGCCGGAGAGCTGCCCCGACCCGAGCCTCCCCCCGAAGCGATTGGGCCCGCGTTTGAAGAGGAGCAGAGCGGCGATGATGGTTATCGTGGTTAACAACGTTCCACCGCGCCTGCGGGGGAGACTGGCGGTGTGGCTGCTGGAAATCCGAGCCGGTGTCTACGTAGGCTTCTATTCGGCCCGAGTGAGAGAACGAATCTGGGAACAGGTCCGGGGTGGGATCGAAGACGGCGACGCCGTAATCTGCTGGAGCGCGCCGACGGACCAGGGCTTCGACTTCGACACCGTGGGAATCAATCGCAGAATGCCTGTGGGGTTTGACGGGCTGAAACTCGTCAGCTTTGCGCCACAGGAAAAACGTGCGTGATAGTGGGGGTTACAATTACCTTCGCGGGCATGGGTAATCTTGGTAGCAATCAACGCAACCTACAACTCTCTGCACATCAATAACATGGAGATTAGTCTGTTCCCCGCAGGCGCGGGGATGAACCGCCGGGCTTTCTGGGGAACCCGGCCTGCGTGGACTGTTCCCCGCAGGCGCGGGGATGAACCGGGCTACGGTCCCTGAAGATGTGAAACTCTACACTGTTCCCCGCAGGCGCGGGGATGAACCGGTTCGGTGCGGCAGGGTACGGTGCGGCGGGGCCTGTTCCCCGCAGGCGCGGGGATGAACCGCTTTCCGCGTTGCTCCGCGATACCGTCGGCGACTGTTCCCCGCAGGCGCGGGGATGAACCGTACCGCAGGCCGTTTCTCTTTCCGTATCAGCTCTGTTCCCCGCAGGCGCGGGGATGAACCGATCCGGAACCGGGTCGGCGGGGTCGGCGAGCTCTGTTCCCCGCAGGCGCGGGGATGAACCGATGCTGATCGACGCCACAAAGGACGATGACGACTGTTCCCCGCAGGCGCGGGGATGAACCGGAGGCGAGGAAGAGAGCAGCGCCCGGTTCTTCCTGTTCCCCGCAGGCGCGGGGATGAACCGTCGACGAAGCCCTGGCCACCACGGTCGAGGGCCTGTTCCCCGCAGGCGCGGGGATGAACCGTACCGGGCAACGATCCCGCCGGTCGATCAGCTCTGTTCCCCGCAGGCGCGGGGATGAACCGGACCAGGTGGGCCGCGACGTCTCGCGTCTCGACTGTTCCCCGCAGGCGCGGGGATGAACCGTCTGGATACAGTGGTTGTGATGCCGCGCGACACTGTTCCCCGCAGGCGCGGGGATGAACCGTCGGCGACCGCTCAGGGGCTGTATTTTGGAGCCTGTTCCCCGCAGGCGCGGGGATGAACCGGCGGCCTCCCCGGTGTCGACCTAAGAGGGGTTCTGTTCCCCGCAGGCGCGGGGATGAACCGCCTATGCCCTCACGGACTGGGTGCGCTATTCGCTGTTCCCCGCAGGCGCGGGGATGAACCGGTACGGAGATGCTCGCGCTCCTGCCGGCGAAGCTGTTCCCCGCAGGCGCGGGGATGAACCGGCGCTGGAGGGGCTGAAATACCAGCTGACGAACTGTTCCCCGCAGGCGCGGGGATGAACCTCTGGTCGACCGGCTGCCGCGCTTTCGCTGCGGCTGTTCCCCGCAGGCGCGGGGATGAACCGGCTTCCTCGTGTCCAGCAAGTGCCACTCGGTGCTGTTCCCCGCAGGCGCGGGGATGAACCGAGGCTGGCGGCATGACCGAGCTCGGATGTGGCCTGTTCCCCGCAGGCGCGGGGATGAACCGGAGGCAGAACATGCAAACTGCTGAAAACGAAACTGTTCCCCGCAGGCGCGGGGATGAACCGCCGTCCGGCACTTCATTCTTGAAGGACTTGCGCTGTTCCCCGCAGGCGCGGGGATGAACCGGTCCATTGATGAATGTCCGGCTAACCCACATCCTGTTCCCCGCAGGCGCGGGGATGAACCTAGGTGACGGACTGGTCCGCGAGGGCCTGCGGTCTGTTCCCCGCAGGCGCGGGGATGAACCGCCCAGCTTCAGGTTTTCGAGCTTCGTGAATTCCTGTTCCCCGCAGGCGCGGGGATGAACCGTGTTCCATCCCGAGGAACTGACCTTTTGGAACCTGTTCCCCGCAGGCGCGGGGATGAACCGTCCGCGACCATCCGTTCGGGGTCCCACACGCCCTGTTCCCCGCAGGCGCGGGGATGAACCGGATTGGCGAGCGTCGCGCCATTCGGGTTCGGTCTGTTCCCCGCAGGCGCGGGGATGAACCGTCGGTGACCGTGTAGGTGACGGTGACTTGGCCCTGTTCCCCGCAGGCGCGGGGATGAACCGGTGCTGGCTCAAGACTGATTTTTGTTTGGTAGCTGTTCCCCGCAGGCGCGGGGATGAACCGGCCCTGGACAGAGCCCTTATCTGGATGACATTCTGTTCCCCGCAGGCGCGGGGATGAACCGATTTTGAACTCTTAGCCTCTGGAAACTCTGTCCTGTTCCCCGCAGGCGCGGGGATGAACCGACTTTTCCGCATCACTGCCTCGATGACATCGACTGTTCCCCGCAGGCGCGGGGATGAACCGAGATTCAGCGCATGGCTCAGGAGATCGATCTCCTGTTCCCCGCAGGCGCGGGGATGAACCGGGTTGTTCTGTCTGGTGAAGCAGGCTGCAGCGCTGTTCCCCGCAGGCGCGGGGATGAACCGGTGAACCCAAATGGCGGCCCAATAGCCGAACACTGTTCCCCGCAGGCGCGGGGATGAACCGAACAACCCCTTCGCCCGCCCCACCCCCGGGGCCTGTTCCCCGCAGGCGCGGGGATGAACCGTCACGAAAGGGGCTGGGGCGCTTGAAGCCGCCCTGTTCCCCGCAGGCGCGGGGATGAACCGCCCTTGTGATAGGGGCAAATCAGCAGCCCCTTCTGTTCCCCGCAGGCGCGGGGATGAACCGTCCCTCGAGGTAGACGAGGCGGTGAGTTTCGCCTGTTCCCCGCAGGCGCGGGGATGAACCGCACTTGATCAGGAAAGTGCTCCGGTCGCCGGGCTGTTCCCCGCAGGCGCGGGGATGAACCGTTTGATCTCCAGGGGCAGCCGCAGGACCCGAGCTGTTCCCCGCAGGCGCGGGGATGAACCGTCTCCACGGCTGACCGGCGGGCGGGGGCGTGCCTGTTCCCCGCAGGCGCGGGGATGAACCGGCTTCGACCGATCAATCCCAGCAACGCCGGGGCTGTTCCCCGCAGGCGCGGGGATGAACCGCCGGCCGAGGCGATCTATACCGACCGGATGCGCTGTTCCCCGCAGGCGCGGGGATGAACCGGTGGCCACCCACCCCCGCTTTCTCGACCGCGGCTGTTCCCCGCAGGCGCGGGGATGAACCGCTGAGAATTGGTTGAAGATTCAGCTCCACGGACTGTTCCCCGCAGGCGCGGGGATGAACCGTTGGGAGCCGCGCTCAGCTTCCGGAGGATATCCTGTTCCCCGCAGGCGCGGGGATGAACCGCTGGAAATCGACCAAATGCCGAAGGAGGCGATCTGTTCCCCGCAGGCGCGGGGATGAACCGCGTCAACCGTGGGGCGGAATCCGCTTCCCGGTCTGTTCCCCGCAGGCGCGGGGATGAACCGGTCAAGACCGTTCCCATCGACCTGATTACCCCCTGTTCCCCGCAGGCGCGGGGATGAACCGTAGGCGGGTAGGCGGGTAGGCGGGTAGGCGGGCTGTTCCCCGCAGGCGCGGGGATGAACCGGCAGATATCAGCGCGTCGAGCCCGTGGTCCACCTGTTCCCCGCAGGCGCGGGGATGAACCGCGGTGCAACGTTGGCAGTCTGGCGGCGTTGAACTGTTCCCCGCAGGCGCGGGGATGAACCGGCTGTCGGAGCGCATCTCGCAGATCGAGAGCACTGTTCCCCGCAGGCGCGGGGATGAACCGCTGGTCAACGCGCTGCTGAGCGACGGAGAGGACTGTTCCCCGCAGGCGCGGGGATGAACCGGGCTGTTTCCCTTCATGCCGCAAACCGATAATCTGTTCCCCGCAGGCGCGGGGATGAACCGTAGGGGGCCGTCCCGGCCGCCGCCGCTAAGTCCTGTTCCCCGCAGGCGCGGGGATGAACCGAGCGTGTGGGATTGGGCGGGGTGGCTCCAGGGCTGTTCCCCGCAGGCGCGGGGATGAACCGACTGTGCATTCTAGTCACGGGGCGGGTGTGGTCTGTTCCCCGCAGGCGCGGGGATGAACCGTTGGTCTATACCCTGCGGACGGACGCCTCGAACTGTTCCCCGCAGGCGCGGGGATGAACCGTCGTTTGATAGGGCTGGGATTCCTGGGTTTGACTGTTCCCCGCAGGCGCGGGGATGAACCGACGGCGATCCCCTACGAGGAATTCGCCGAGGTCTGTTCCCCGCAGGCGCGGGGATGAACCGCGCGGCTGATGCGCGACACCGCTACCCGCGAGCTGTTCCCCGCAGGCGCGGGGATGAACCGCGGGCCGGGCGGCGGCGGGGTAGCGGGCCGTACTGTTCCCCGCAGGCGCGGGGATGAACCGGAGCCCTCCGCGACTTCGGCCAGCAGTGGCTCCTGTTCCCCGCAGGCGCGGGGATGAACCGCCCTTGACGTTTCAGGAACGGCTCGGTAGTGACTGTTCCCCGCAGGCGCGGGGATGAACCGGGAGCTGTTTCTGCTCAGCTTCCACCGGGTGCGGAAGAGAGACGTGGCGGCCACCCGGAGATCGGGCAAGACGCTGCGGAAATAGCGACAGGGCCGCCCGAAGACGGCCCTGCTTGCCGGGATTTACAGCGTTCGCCCAGAGCGCTCCCGGCCGGCGCTGAGAGCAATATAGCACGAAAATGGCGAAAGAGGCGTGTGGCCAACACCCAGGGGGATTTCACGCTGGAGTTCGGAGTGGGATGGTCAGAGGGGATTGCCAGAGGGATTGGAGGACGGACCAGTCGCAGGAGAGGATGTGGAGGGGAGGTGCGCCCGGAAGGGATGGCGATCGGAGTCAGCGACTGTCGCCTGCGGGCGATGGAGATGGACGGGTGGGGAGGCGTCTGGAGGTGCCGGCGCCGAGGAAGCCATCCGGACAGGGAGCGGGGGCGATCAGGTCGGCGAGAGAATGGCGTCGAGGGCGTCTTGGCGGCGCATCATGAAGTGCAGGTTCGCTTCGGGCACGTAGTGGAAGCCGCGGTGAAAGACGATGGCGAGTGCGATGTTGTTGAGGGTGGCGTTGTTGGCGGGGGCGTGGCGTGCGCGCAGGCGGCTGGCGTCCTCGCCGAGGCTGGTGTCGCGGCGATAGTGGTTGGCGTTCTCCACCGCCCAGTGGCCGCGGTTCCAGGTCAGGAGTTGCTCCGGGCTGGCCCGCTCGGCGCTCACCGAGGTGATGGCGTAGACGGTCTCGGTGGTGGTCTCGCCGGTACTCAGGTCGGTGCGCTCGCGGATGACGCGCATCGCTTGGCGCGCCTTCTCGAAGTTCAAGAAGCGGCCGGGCAGGGTGAAGGCGTCGAGGCGGCGCCTCTCAATGCGCCCGTGGCCCTTCTCGGGCCCCGCGCCGTGATGGCGCACCTCGGGCGCGTTCCAGTCCAGCGTGGCGAGCGCCTCGGAAGTGTCCGGGCAATTGCCCTTGACGGTGAGCAGATACTCGGCACGGTGGATGTCCACGATCACACGTTCGGTGTCACGGGTCGTGTGCAGAGCATCCAGGGTGATGACGCACCCGCGCACATTGACGTCTTCCAGCAGCGCCCTTGTGGCCGCGATCTCCCCGCCTTCGTCACGGCAGCAGCGGCTGGCGAGTGGCCGCCCATCGTGGGTGACCAGGGTGACCGTTTCGAAGTACACCCCCTTGCCGGCGTGGCGGTTGGCGCCCCGAATGCGCTTGCCGTCGGCGGCGATCGCAGGCGAGGGGCCTCGCACCACACCACGCGGCACCGCCCATCGGCGCAACACCTCCTGCAAGGCGTCGGGATCGGTATCGGCAAGCACCCGGCACAGCGTCGAGTCCGACGGGGCGACCCAACGCCCGGCCTTGGGGTCGTACCATGCCCCCAGCGCGCGCAACTCCTCCTGGCTCAAGCGCTGGGCGAAACGCTCCATCGCCGACGGCCCCGAGACCCCGGCCATCCGCGCCAGCGCGCACACCGAAAGGACCGTATCGAGCTTGTGCTTCATCCCCTGGCCGCGACGACAATCCGGCATCTCCCCGAACAGTTCGCGCAGCGAGCGCAACTCCTCGCGCGTATACCTCAACGGCGTCGCCCGGCACGTCCACTCCTTGCGGTCCACCGGGTTCGCCAAGCGCTCCCGTGCATCACGGCGCAACGGGCGCACCAACATCTCCTTCCGCACCTCGTGCGGGTCGGTATAGGCGCCGTTGTGGCGCGCAAATCCCTTCGTGCGCCCCACCCGCACCCAGTTGGAGGCGTCATAGGCGCCGCCGTGAAACCGCGAGGGGTCCACGAACGTCTCCGCAAGCTCCAGCGGATGCCCGTAGGCCGTCTCCCAGTCCGCGCTCAAACGCCTCAGACTGCGCCCCAACACCCGCGACGCCAAGTTCTTGATTCCCCCCGCCTCCGGCAGAATCAGAAACCGCGTGTTGTTCCCAATCAGATGCAACCGCCGGAACTGCACCGACCGGTGCCAGCCCAGCCACCGGTCCCGCGGCGCGCACTTGAACGCCCCCGACTGCCAACCCACCAGCGCCAGCCAGTGCCCCCGCCACACCGCGACGTGCCGCAGCCCCCGGCCTGCAAATTGCCGGAACCCCAGGTAGTGGTGCCCGTCCATCAGTGCGTCCCAGCGCCGCCGCTCGTCCGGCCGTGCCAGCCTGACTTCCACTTCCCCTATCACCACCTGCGACCTGTCGAACCCATCCGCCATGCCCCCTTTATATCCGAATCTCTCCCAAAAAGCCAGCCCCCTGTACAACTATCCTAATGTCACCCTCTTGCCGCTAGCGTGAAATAGCCCTGGGCCAACACCAGAAACCAGGGCGAATTTTTGTTCAAGACTGGCAGGCTTGGAGGGAAGAGGGGGGAGGGCTGAATCTGTGGTGCTGGTGGGTAGAGAAGGGGATGGCAGAGGGGTTGGAGGCGATGGTGGGGAGGCGAAGGGATGGATTGGAGGATGGTAGGCAGGGGTGGGCGGCCCGTAGAGAGGGTTGGGGGCTGGCTGGTGGGTTGAGGGGGGGCTTCAGGCTCTCAGAGGGTTGAGCACGGCCTTGAGGGCGGCCTGGGGTTGACCGGCATAGAAGCGATGGGCCTGGGGCAGGTAGGAGAAGCGACCCTGACAGCGGACGATGGAGATGGCGGCATTGGTCATGGCGGCGAGGTTGCGGGGCAGGTGGCCGACATGAGCGCGGCAGCGGTCTTCGTCCCAGGAGAGGTCGCGGACATGATGGAGTCGATTCTCGATTTCCCAGTGACCTCGGACCAGAGCCATCAAGCGTTGGGAGTCGGCCTCTGCGGGGGGCAACGAGGTGAGGCCGTAAACGACTTCGGTGCTTCTGGCGCCGGTCTTCAGGTGGGTGCGCTCCCGCTGGATGCGGAAGGCTTGGCGGCGATAGGGCAGGCGAGCATAGTCGTTCCACTGCTTACCCGTCAGGTCGAGGCGACGGCAGCGGCGGGTTTCGATGCGCCCGTGAGCCTTGTCGAGAGTTTCCCGCTGAGAGGCGACGCAGGCGGGCGCCTCCCAGTCGATGGCCTTGAGGTCCTCCAGCAGGGTGGGCTGGTTGTGCTTCACCGCCGTGGCCACCCAATGGGCCTGACCCTGTTCGACCACCAGGCGCAGAGTGTCCCCCTGCACATGCAGCGCATCCAGGCTGACGGTCCGACCCGCCAAGCGCAGTTGACTGACCAGGGTGCGCACCGCCGGGATCTCGTTGCTCTTGTCCCGGACCGCTTCCTGGCCCAGCACCAGGCCCGACCCATGTTCGAGGGCGGCCACCAGCAGCGTGCGGCCCCGGGGGTTGTGGCGGGAGGCGCCGCGCACCTGCTTGCCGTCGACGGCGACCGGGGCTGGGTGGCGGCTCATCCTGCTGGCCCAGAGCCGCAAGGCCCGGTCGAGGGTGTCGGGAGGCAGCCGCGCCAGCACGTTGTGGAAGGTGGTGACGGTGGGGGCCGTATAGCGGTTCAGTTTCTTGCTGTAGTAGGCGCGCAAGGCGGCCAACTGCTTCTGAGTGAGACGGGAGGCAAACTCGGCGATGGCGGTCACGCCTCGGCAGCCGGCCAAGCGTGCCGCCACGGTTATCGTCAGCAGGGTGGCCAGCGGGTAGCGCTTGCCCCGAGGCCTGCGGAACTCCTCCACCGTGCGCAAGGTCTCGAACAGAGAGCGCAGGCTTCCCTCGCCCAAGGGCTTGGACTCCCCTTGGCTGCGCCAATCGGGGGAATCATCCAGTTGACTCAGTTGCTGACAGGCATCCGCTTGCAGAGGGTACACGAAGATCTCCTTGGGTTGACCGTGAAGGCACCAGCGCGCGCTGCCCCCGGGCTGGCGTCGATAGCCCCGCGTCCTGCCCAGCCTCAGCCAGTTGGAAGCCCGGTAGCAGATGCCCCCAAAGCGGCTGGGGTCGACGAAGGTCTCGGCCACCAGCACCGGATGGCCGTGCAGCGCTCGCATATCCCTCGATACCCGCCGCAGGCTCAAGCCCAGCACCCGCGAGGCCAGATTCGGTCGATGGGGGCCGGGCAACACCACGAAGCGGGTGTTGTTGGCAATCAAATGCAGCCGCCGGAACTGCTGCTGCGGAACCCATCCAATCCACCGGTCCCGCGCCTTCAGCTTGAAGGCTCCTGCCTGCCAGCCCACCAGCGCCACCCACTCCCCGTCGAATTCCGCCACGTGACGCAACCCGCACCCCACCAGACCCTGAAACGGCAAGTAGTGATGCTGCCGAACCAGTCGGTCCCAGCGGCGGCGCTCCTCCAGCCCCCGGGTCGGCCGCACCCGCACCGCTCGCAACGGCCGCTCTTTCAGCACAGCAACTCGGGAGGTGTCCATCGCCATCCCTCCCATCATCCCAGATCAGTTCCCGATTGTCCAGACTCAATCCTACCCCCATTGCTCTTAATCAAATGCCCGTCAACAAAAAATGGCCCTGCACCAGAAAACTGTTCCCCGCAGGCGCGGGGATGAACCGCTGTGAGTGGTCCTCTTGAGCGTGTGATTCAGCTGTTCCCCGCAGGCGCGGGGATGAACCGCTGTTCCACTTCCCGATATCCGCCCCGGTGAACTGTTCCCCGCAGGCGCGGGGATGAACCGAACGGACCGGAATGGCGCCCGCCAGGCGTTTCCTGTTCCCCGCAGGCGCGGGGATGAACCGTCCTTGGTGGGTGTGCGCTTTGCCATGGCGCTCTGTTCCCCGCAGGCGCGGGGATGAACCGTGCTACAGCGGGCGGCGGAGTCGTGGAACCTGCTGTTCCCCGCAGGCGCGGGGATGAACCGACCTTGGCAGCCGCCAACTACCAGGAGATGCACTGTTCCCCGCAGGCGCGGGGATGAACCGACTGATTTTCTTGAGGCGGCGCCTTCGGCCGTCGCCTCTTTTTTTCTCGCGCTTGGCTCGCTTCTTTCCCGGCGCTTGACTTCCCCGCCCAACCGGTGCATAAACGCACCTATACCCTTTCGGCCGCTGTGGAGGTGACCGATGGCCCGCGCCGCCAAAATCCCTCAAGCCCGACCGTTTGCCGAGCCCGATACCCACGGGCTCTACCTGACAGATTCCTACGCTTGGGCGCTAGCGCAGGCCGAAGCCATGCGCCGCCGCGATTTCGGCGCTGTTGATTGGGAAAATGTTATAGAGGAGATTGAAGACCTGGCCCGAAGCGACGCTCGCAGACTCAGGAGTCAGTATGCGCGAACCATCCAGCACCTATTGAAACTCCAATATCGCCACCCCGGCGAAAGCGACCCTGTTCGCGGCTGGAAATACTCCATCGACGATGCCCGCACTGAAATTCAAAGAATTCTCCGCGACAGCCACCGTCTTGAATCCATCCGCCACACTCTCTTGGCCAAAGCCTGGTCTGACGGCCGGGCCGACGCCATTAACGCCCTTGTCGCGGACGCGACCCGCACTATCAAAACTGACTCCATCTATGAACGAGAGCAAAAACAACTTCGCCGAGAATGGAACCGGCTCTTGCCTGAAAATATTCCTTACACCCTCAACCAACTTGAAGCTCCCGACTGGTATCCCACTCCCAAAACTGTCTCCCCGAAGGCCCCTTGCTCGCCCTCATTCCGACCCTGAATGGTCTCGCTAAATTCCACTTCTCAACTGCAGCGCCTTCTTGCCCTTTTTCACAAACAGATCGCTCAGGGCTTCTTCAAGCAACGACTGTCCCGTCGTCCCGCTATTCCCCGCAGGCGCGGGGGTGAACCTGTGGAGTTTCCGGTTCAATCAGGGTCTGTCGGCTTCGGTCGAGGCCGACGGGACCAGCATGAATCGGCTGACCTTGCGGGAGCCGACGGTGAGCGACCTGGAGATCTGCGATAAAGAGAAAGACAACTTGGCGCAATCCATTCGCCTGCTCACCTTGATCTCCGAAAATCCGCTCTCCCCTCAAGAGGTTCGGCTGTTGGGCCGACGCGACTTCTCCCGCCTCCGCAAGCTATCAACGGCTCCAATCAAGGGTGTCGGAGTCGCCACGGCTTTGGGGGCGCCGGGTCAAGACACGAGGCTCGGGCAACCAGAGGAAATCCTCAGCCTGGCGGCGTGAAAAGGGGTTGTCGGCAGAGCCTTTTGCAAAATTCGGAATCGGGCATGCCATTGGGACGACAGCGGCCGGGAACGGCGAACGAGTCAATGCCCACCCGGGAGCGCGGGCGTCCCGCCCGCACAAGTCCTGGCGCAAAGGAAGCGATCCGGCTGAAGGCGGGTTGGGTGCGGCCTGCAGGGGAGTGCCCCTGGATGGGAGCTGTTTGCAGGATCAAGGTGCGGGCGGGACGCCCGCGTTCCCGGGGGTTGTCCTGCCGACGAATTTTGCAAAAGGCTCGGCAGGCAGGATTTGATTCCACTCCCTCAGTAGTCGCTTTGTCTCACGGAGAAAGCCCGCTATAAAGCGGACAGAGAGTAAGAGGTGGAGGCAAGGGGCTGATTGCGAAGATTGTAGAAAGAAGTCAGGATCCGGAAGAGATCAGTTGGAGGTCTTCTTGTCGGAAAGTTTCTTGATGAGTTTCAGCCGTATCAAGTCGTTCTCGTCCCAACCGATGTCTGCCAGTATAGCTTTGAGCGTTCCAGGAGGGTAGGTCTTGCGGGGGTGGTAGTGAATCACAACCCGTTCGCGGGTTTTCTGTTTGCCTACTTTGATGAAGACCCTCGTCGCACCTCTTGTCTGATCTTCAATCCACCCGTCCTTTAGGAGGGCACGAATGATTTTGGTTGCCGTGACCGCTCTTAGCTGATCCCAGACGACTTTAGGTAGGGCCATTGAACTGTGAGATTTCGTAGCGAACAACCTTCAGGAGTAGGTTCTCCGGCCGGTTCTTTCCTGACAAATGCTCCGATTGGAATGGGCTCATTGTGCTTGGCTAAAGATGATAGATAGGCGATAACGGCATCCATGGCATGACTGCCTGCTTCCTCCTCAGTCTCACCATACACGTGGATGCCCTTCAAGCCAGGCGTAAACGCATGATACGCATCTCCGTCTTTTTCTACCATAACCGCGACAGACAGGCTAGGCGTTGGGTGCCTGAAATGAAAAACCATTTTCCACCACAAAGTTTCCCAAAATCTCATGGCCTCTCTCCGTTTCTCTACAAAATTTCGGATCTCAATCCAATCTGTCGGAGAAAACACAGATCTTGCTGCAAAACTCCCGAAACAATATATAGCTGCAATATCAATGCCAAACTTTCGCTTTTGAAGGTGTCACGTCTTTTTGTGATCGGAAGAGTCTTCCCGCTCAGAACTTGTAGCTGGTGAACAGGTAGGAGTAAGTGAAGGGGTGGCCGGGGGTGTTGGCCCTGACGAAGGGGCCGGGGAGCAGGTGCGCCAGGCCGGCTCCCAGCGTGAAGTTGTCCGTCACCGGCACCGTGAAGACGGCGTCGACTTCGGCGCCGACCCTTGCGTCGCGGGCGCCCCCGTGGGGTGGGGCCACCGACACTCGCCCGACCGCGTTGTAGAGGGCATCGGTCCTGGAGGCCAGCCGGAAGGAGTGGAATTCCAGGAGTAGCGTCAACTTGGAGTGCGGCTTGAACTCGCTCCCCAGGCGCAGGCCCTTGTGGTTGCGCCAGCCGACCCGGTTGGCGCGGCCGTACAGGAAGGCGGTGGTGGGATAGAGGTTGTCGAAGCCCTCGATTCGGCCGTCGTCGGGATCCTTGTCGCCCGAGCCGAAGTTGTAGTGGACATAGAGGCGCGGGTTCAGCCTGGCCTCGATCGAATAGCCCAGTTCTCCGTAGCCGGCCCAGGCCTGGATTTCAGCGCCTGCCGCCTGCCCCCACTGGCGGACCAGGGCGGCGTTGTAGTCCCAGGGCCCGAGCCCTTTGCCCCAGGCCCGCAGTCCCAGGGTATAACGGTCCAGGTCTCCGACTGCTTTCAGCTCGTTGACGACCGAGGACTTCGTCTGCCAGAGCAGGTAGGGTTCGAGAGTGGACCCGGGGATGACGTTCTCCAGGGAGCCGTAGAGTCCGTGCAGGTATTCTCCCTCGACCGACCGGTTCAAGCGGCGGTTGGGGTCGTTCCGCACCACCGAGGCCGAGAAGAGGTCGAGCTTGGCGCCCGCTCCCCGCACCTGCAGCCTGACGGCGTCGAAGACGCGGGAGGTGTTGGACCAGTTGGGAGCCCCAATCAGGCGCGAGTCGCCGTAGATCAGCGCCTGCCGGCCCACTTTCAGAGAAGCCGGGGCCTGGCTGGCGCCGATCTCGGCATAGGCCTGGCGCAGGTCGAACGGATCCCGGACGGCTCCGGAGTTGGACAGCGCCGGCCGGATGCCCGGCGCCCTGGAGTCCTGGGCCTGAATCCCGAAGTTCAGCCAGGAGACCGGCCGGATCCCCACCTCCAGGCGGGTCCGGGTCAGTCCGTAGTCGTCGTCGCTGTCCTGGCTGTAGCCCAGGCCCCGTCCGCTTTCCACGCGAAAGCGGAACTCGCCGGCCAGGGAGAGCCAGCCCGGCAGCTCGTCACCCAGACCGCTCTGCAGCGTGACCGGAGTTTCGTCATGCTTCGGGGCGCCGCCTTGGCCAAAGCCGGCGGGCGTCGACAGGACCCAGATCAGTCCGGCAAGAACCGCCCGCTTGAGCAAGGCGGAGGCCTTCCGCCGGGCGGTACGGCTTGGAGGGACGGTCGAGACCTGTCCTGATGGCTGGCGTAGAGCCATTGACTCGGTGATTCCTGTCTCTCTCGCATGAGGGCTCGGAGAGTCCCCACCGCGGAGGTCAAGCCAACTACGGTTTGGAGATGACCTCAAGGCCTTGCCTTTGATCCATGCCGTTCCGGCCGGGGCGCCTGCCGCCGGCTCAGGAGTCCCTGGGCTCGAGCCTGTCCGATTCCCCGGATGAGAGCACCGGCTCATCCTCCTCTTCGTCCGCATCTTCCGGTTCAGCCATTATCGCGGGCGATTCCAGGGGCAACTCGACCAGCATCTCGGTGAAGCTGCCGGGTTCGGTCTCCACCTTGATGGCTCCTCCATGCTGGCGCACGATGTCGTTGGACAGGGCCAACCCCAGCCCGGTTCCCTCGTTGGTGGGCTTGGTGGTGAAGAAGGGGTTGAAGATCTTGTCGACGACCTCGGCGGGAATGCCGCTCCCGTTGTCCCGCACGCGGATTTCGATCCGGTCCTCCAGGCGCTTGGTATTGAGCCAGAGAATCGGACTGTATTCGCCCTCCCCGTCAGCCTGTTCTCCGCCGTCCGTCTCCAGGGAACGCCGTCTCTCATCGGTGGCATAGCAGGCGTTGCTGACCAGGTTGAGGAAGACGCGTCCGATGTCCTGAGAGACGACGTCGATGGATTCGATCTGCGGGTCCAGGTCCTGCTTGATATCCAGGTTGAACGACTTGTCGGTGGCCCGGGCGCTGTGGTAGGCCAGTCGAGCGCTCTGATCGAGCAGACCGTTGATGTCGGTCGGCTGCCGCTCGCCCGAACCTCGCCCCATGGAGAGCATGTCGTGTATCACCCGGTTGGCGCGGTCGCCGTGGTGGCGGATGCTCTTGAGATTGCCGGTCAGATCTCCGGAAATCTCCTCGATCAACTCCCGGTCCTCCTTGCTCAGCTTCTCCTGGTTGTCGGTGAGGACCTCCCCCAGTTCTTCCATCAGCTCCTCGGAGACTTCCGAGAAGTTCTTGACGAAATTGAGCGGATTCTTGATCTCGTGGGCCACGCCGGCGGTGAGCTGGCCGAGTTCCGCCAGCTTGTCGCGCATGACCATTTGGTCCTGGGCCTTGCGCAGGTCGTCCATGGCTTTCTCGAGCTGAGAGTTCTTTCCCTTCAGCTCTTCGGCCAGCTTCTCGACCAGGTTCAGGCGCTGAACCTCCAGGGCGTGACGCCGAAATACCTCCAGGGCCGCCGCCATCTCGGCCACCTCGTCGTGCCCGCTGATCTCCACCCGGGCCTCCAGATCGCCTCCGGCCATGCCGCGCATGCGATCGGACAGCTTGTTGAGGCGGCGCAACAGGATCTTTCCCACAAACAGCCAGCCGATCAGCAAGGCGCCCGTGATACTGACCAGGTTCAGGATCAACAGCAGTCTGCTTCCAAAGAGGATGGCCTGCGCGGAGGAGAGAGTCGCATCCTGAGCCCGCGCACTGGCCGAACCGACCATCCCTTCGACTTCGGCCACCAGGTCGATGGAGAGTCTGCGATTGCGCTCCAGCAGGTCCCGCTGCCTGTTGGAGAGACCGAGCTCCTGGGCGCGCAGATCGAATCCATTCTGTTCCCCCAGCCCCAGGTCCAGCAGGCGGTCGAAAACCGGGGTGATCCTGTCTCGCAACGGAGCCCTGCCGAGAGCCGAAAGGCTGCGCCCGATACCGTCGCGGGCCGACTCGAAACGTTCCCGAACCGGCTCGATCAGGGGGATTTCCGTCAGATTGGTGACGCCCGCCAGAAGCTGGGTGGCCGTGGTCGCATGGGCCTGCAATTCAGTCATGTGACGGTAGCGGTTGAACTCGGACTTCGAGAAGTGCCGTGCCGGGGAATCCGGCTGTTGGCCAAGGTTGCTGTAGCCGGTCAGCGCATAGAAGTAATGGTCATCGACGGCCGGAACCAGGATGCGGGTCAGTTCGTCCTGCAGGGTCTCCAGATTCGCGAGCAGTTCTTCGCTTCGCCGGCTCAGCGAGAAGGACTGGGATACCGAATCTCGAATGGCCCCGATGTTCGAGATGATTTCACTCCCATGGGCGAGAATGCGCGAGACGGTTTCTTCTTCTCCTTCCCGTGGGGTCAGGGCTTGAAGGCGTGTTTCGAAGTCCGTCTGCTCCTTGGCGACCGCGGCGGCGACGTTGGTGAAGTCCGCCGGAGTTGCGGCGGTGACCAGGCGCGGGGCCGCCGCCACCAGGATGCCGGCCTGGCGGGCCACGCCGAAGGCTGCGGTCATTTCCGGGATGCTCTCCTCGTTGACCCGGTTCTGGGCATCGCCCACCTGGTTGAAGGAGAACCAGGCCACCAGGCTTGCCGACAGGGTGATGGCCACCGCTCCGCCCAGCCCGATGTAGAGCTGCATTCCAAGCCGGATTCGGCCTTCCAGGAGCCGCTGCGCCAGCTCCATCGCCAGGCTGCGATGGCGTTGAACCCTCTCGGTCCCGATCAGGCGGGACAAGAGGCTCAAGACGGCTGTCACGAATCGGCTCTCGGACAGTTGCTGCAGCAGAGCGGCGGCGGCGGGTCCCACCGACCGGCCGAATGGGGTCTTGGAGCGGCCGGCAGGGCGCTCGGATTCCCCGGAGTGAAAACGGTTCTTGAACAAGCGTCGCAGCCGGTCGATCACGGTCGCCCCCCGCCCCGGAGCGTCTCGATGGGGTGATAGTAGCCGTCGCGGCCGATCCTGGTCAGGAAAACGGAATCGGAGCCCTGGTTGTCGGTGGCCCCGAAGCGGAGCTCGAACCCGTCCAGATCGATCGGGTCGGAAAGGCGCAGGCTGTCGAGGAATCCGGCTCGATCCACGTCCCGGCCGCAGCGTTCCAGGGCCGCGATGGCCAGGCGGCCGGCCAGGTAGCCTTCGAACGAGACGAATCCGGGAGTGGCGTCCGAATCGAAGGCCCACAGGGCTCGGTTGTAGTTGGCCGTGATGGGGTAGCTGGTGTCTGTCGGCGGGGGAACCACCTGGGTGACGAACACCCCGGCGCCGTCGCGGCCCAGCTCCTGGGACAGGGCGTTGCTGCCCACGAAGGAGAGCGCCATGAACACCGCATTCATTCGGGTGTGGCGCGCCCAGGCGATCAGGGAGGCGACCGGCTTGTAGGCGCCGATGAGAATCACCGCGCCGGGATTTTCGGCGCGCAGGTCGAGCAGAGGCGTCTTCACGGCGGTGGTGTTGCGCTGATACACCCCCACCGATACCGGCTTGAGCTGACGTCGCCCCAGGGAGCGTCTCAGGCTTCGGTAGGTGTCACGGCCGAACGAATCGTCCTGGTACATGACGCCGATACGGTCGATGCCCAGCTTGTCGGCCAGGTGGGAGACCATGGTATCGATCTCCTGGCCGTAGGAGGCCCGAAGGTTGATGACGTTTTCCCACTCCGGCTCTCTCAGGAATGCGGCGCCGGTGAAGGGCGCGATGTAGGGAACTCCGGCGCCGGCGGCCACGGGGGTGGAAGCGCGCGAGGTCGGCGTGCCCACGGCCCCGATGAGGGCGAAGACCTTTGCTTCGTGGATCAGTTGATGGGTGTTGGCGATGGCGGCTTCGGGCTCATAGGCATCGTCGAGGCTCTTCAGCTCCAACTGCCGCTCGTGAACGCCGCCTCTCTCATTGGCCTCGTGAAAGGCCGCCTCGATTCCCAGGCGCATGTTCCGCCCCAACTCTCGGGCGGGTCCGGTGAAGGCGGCCGATTGTCCGAAGAGGATACGATTGTCCGAGACCCCAACCTCTTGCGCGAAGCCCTCGGTGTGCCCGCAGAATAGAGATCCGGAGGCGAGCAGCAGCGCTGCCGCCTTCCGGCACGCCGGACTCATCCGTCCCTCCGCTTGACCAGAGTCAGATGGTTTCTGTCCTGTTCGCGCCGGTAATGGGCTTCGTCCATCAGGGTCTGCACCAGGTAGACGCCCAGCCCGCCGATGGGACGGTCTTCGAGGCTGGCGTCCACATCGGGCGTCGGGGCCTGGGTCAGTGGATCGAAGGCGCGGCCGTCGTCGGCAATCTTGATGGTGAGGACGTCCGGTTCGGAGATCAGGTCGACCTCGATCTTGTGTCCCCCTCTTCCCTCGTAGCCGTAGTTGACGACATTGACGATCACCTCCTCCAGCACCAGCTTGACCTGGTAGAGGAGGCTGGAGGGCCATTGCTCCTTTTCCCCGAGATCCTCGACGGCTGCTTCGAGTCGTTGCAATTCGTCGAGCCGGGATTCGAGACGCAATGAGAGCATCGGGATTAGTCGCCGTCGCTATCGTGCAGAAGTGTCAGGCACGTGATGTCGTCGGACTGTGGGGTGTCGCCGGCGAATTTCTCGACGGCGTCGAATACGGAACGGTTGGCCGCCTCGACATCGGTCGGCTCGGCGCCGGCGAAGACCTCTTGCAGGCGCTCGGTGCCGAACTGGTTCCCCTGTGCGTCGAAAGCTTCGGTGACGCCGTCGGTGTAGAGAACGAGCAGGTCCCCGGGAGTCAGGGTCACGGTATTGTTGTCGTACTCGAGATCGGGCATCAAGCCCAGGGCAATGCCTCCGGTCAGGGGCAATTCGGCCGAGCTTCCGTCCGAATGCACGACCAGGGGAGAATTGTGCCCTCCGTTGGCATAGTGGAATCGCCGGCTGTCGGGGTCGTAGACGCCATAGAAGACCGTCACGAACATGGCGGCCTCGTTGTCCTCCTGCAGCAACTGGTTCACCTCGTGCAGCACTTCCCCGGGATCGGTCTTGCCGATGGCCGCACCCTTGATCAAGGTGCGGCAGGACATCATGAAGAGCGCGGCCGGAACCCCCTTGTCCGATACGTCGGCGATGGCGATGCCGATTCGGTTGTCCGAGAGCTGGATGACGTCGAAGAAGTCCCCGCCCACGTTGCGGGCGGGCTTCATGTTGGCGGACATCCGGCAGCCGGGTCGGTCGGGGAAACGGGTGGGCAGGATGGACTGCTGTATCTTGCTGGCCACGCCGAGCTCGTTTTGCAGCGCCACCAGCTTGTCGCGCGATTCAAGGGCTTCGCGCCATTCGACAAGGTGTTGCAGGGTGCGTGAGATGGTGATTTTCAGGTCGTCGAAGTCGATCGGCTTGGTGACGAAGTCGAAGGCGCCCCGGTTCATGGCCGTTCGGATGTTCTTCATGTCTCCATAGGCCGAGATGATCACCGAGCGAACGTCGGGTTGGACCTTGGGAATCTGCTCGATCAGCGTCAGTCCGTCCATCTTGGGCATGTTGATGTCGGAGAGCACCAGGTCTATGTCCGGCTCCTCCTTCAGCCGCTCCAGGGCTTCCACGCCGTTGTGGGCAAAGACGAAACTGTAGCGGCCGGCGCGAATGTCACGGCGCATTCGCTGCAACATGAGCCGTTCGAGATCCACCTCGTCATCCACCACCAGAATCTTGTACTTCGATTTCATCTGTCGGCCTACCCCTCTGCGGGTGATCCCATCGCTATTGCCGGACACTCCCGATTGCCTGCAGACGCCCGCCTCCCGTTTCCGGGAGGAACAACCGCCCTACGCCCCATGGGCCGGTGAGGATCGAGCGCGGTCAATTGGAAACCGTCTCCCGTCGGACCACCGGGAACGCGAATGCCGCTAGCCGACAGCGGCTCTTGCCTCAGCCAAATTGGCGTGTATCGGGATGATCTTGTCGAAGCCGCTGATTTCGAAGACCTCCCGAATGGGCTCCGCGAGCGAGCAAATCAGCAGCTTGGCGCTCCTTTGCTGGAGGGTCTTGGCGGTCAGCAGAATCACCCGAAGGCCGGCGCTGCTGACGTATGAGACTTTCTCCAGATCCATAATCAAAACCTGGTCGCTTTCGCTGATCGCGGATTTCAAGGCATCGTCGAACTCTCGTGCATTGATACTGTCGAGGCGGCCTCCCGCCCTTGCGACCAGGAGCGTACCTTCCCGCTCCGTACTGATCTCCATCGGCCTCGTCTCCTTGATGTCAGGTGCAACCTCAGGTTGGCCGTGACACCTGCATTATAGTTACCTGCTCACAAATGGCTTAGTGTAACAGAAATGGTCCAATCGGAATAGCCACACGAAAAAACCATGAATCCGGCGCCGTTTCGCCCCGACACGGGGCAACCCTATTTCCGAGACAGGACGCCGGTCCTTTCCGCAAAGGCCTCAAAGGCCTCCTCCCGCGCAGCCGGCGAACGCGCGCGCGCCCTCACCTTGACGGCTACCTCGATACGGGTGCTCTCGCCACCTCGCAAGACACCGCGTGTGGGAGACACGTCCCTGTAGTCTCGTCCCACTGCAATTCGCACGTGCCGCTCATCGGCCAGGCGCCGATTGGTAGGATCGAACCCCACCCAGCCGAGTTCCGGAAGCAGGCACTCGACCCAGGCATGAGTGGCGTTTCCCGGCGCCTGCTCGCCCTCCAGGCCGGAGAGATGCAAGTAGCCCGAGACGTAGCGGGCAGGAATGCCCCAGGAGCGCGCGATCGCGATCATGGCGTGGGCATAGTCCTGACAGACGCCGCTCCCGGACATGAGGATGTGCTCGATGGAGGACGTTGCCGAGGTGCTTCCGGGAACGTAGCGGAAACAGCGGTGGAGCGTGTCCGAGAGCTGCAACAGCCCCTCCAGAGGATCGTCCCCGGGCCGAATGCCGTGTCGTTCGACGAATCGGGCGAGCAGGGGTGACGGCCGGGTCAGGGCGCTGGGGTGAACAAAGTCCCAGAGAGCGAGGGAGCCCTTCCACGATTGGATTTCATGCCAGGCGCCTGCGCCCAGAGAGGGCGGCAAGGCGCTGAAGGGGGCCGGCGAGACCGTGGAGCGGGCGGTGATCTCCATGACCCGATGCTCGCCATTGAGACTGAAGACGTGTCGAGTATTGCCGAAACAATCCTGCTCGGAGGTCAGGAGAGCGGCCGGGTCGGTTTCGATTCCGAAATTCAGGACGCGCTGCCCGCGGTCGTCTTGCGGTTTCAGACAGAGCATCATCATGCACTGCCTCGGACTGCGAGAGTAGTGGTAGCGGGAGAGGTGGTCGATGTCGTAGTGGACGGCTTCAGCCATGGAATCAGTGGACGGGGGCGTCCTCGACGCTATAGTCGATGTATGCGGTCATGATGTGATCGTGGAGGTTCCGGCAGTGCTCGCCGATCTGTTGGAGCATGGCCTCCCGGTCTGTCCTATCCGGCCATTCATACCGGATCAGGGCCTGCACCCGGCCTGCCAGCCGGCCGGCGGCGGCGCTGCTGGACGCGCTCGGTCCGTAGGCGATGGCAGCCAGTTCGGCGGCGGCGGAGTCCAGCGACCGGCAGAGCGAGTTGGGCAGCAGGGGGTCGGTTGCCAACAGGTCCAGCACCTGGTCGAGCCGGATCTCGACGCTGTGCTTGCGGTCATAGGCATCGAAGGCATGGTAGAGGCGCAGCAGGGCCGTGCAGTCCGCATCCGGAGAATCCGGGTAGAGCCTGGCGGTGGCGATCTGTGACAGCAGGAGCGCCACCGAATGCTGGGCGCGCTCGATGTCGTGGCCCAACTGCATGAAGCGCCAGCCTTCGTCGCGGTACATGGTGGTCGCGGCCACCCCCGCGAAGGTATGGATGTCTTCCACCGCCCCCGAGTAGAAATTCTCGGGGGAGGTTTCCCAGATGTCCTCGATGTTCAATTTCTGCATCCTCAGATAGGCCAGGTTCAGGCAGATCCACATCTCTGCGCTGATGCGGTGGCGCATCTGACGGGCGTTCTCTCGTCCCAGGGCGAAGCAGTTCCAGACCGAGTCGGGATTGGAGCGCTCGAAAGTGAGATCTCCGGCCAGCGTGTAGGAATCGGCCAGGGTATAGCTGTCTCTCCTGTCGAACTGGATGCCGCCGAAAGGCGGCTGCCGGTTCAAGGCGCCGTATATTCTGGTCCAGCCCAGATGGATCTCCCGAACCGGCCTGTCCACCAGCGCCTCCACCTGCAACTGCAGCAGGCGGCAGAGGTGCTGCGCACGCTCCAGGTAGCGGCCCATCCAGTAGAGGCCCTGCGCGCTGCGCGAAAGCATGATCCCTCTCCGGTAGCGAAACGATCTCCGCTTCGCCTCCGACCCGACGGGGAATCGCCCCGGCCGCGCGCCGTCACCAGCACCAGCCGCGCTTGCCGCCGCGATTCCCCCCTTTTCTCAAGCCATTCAACCAGGCCCCGGAACGAGGCCGGCCGCGCCCGCTCCGCCGGGCTCAGTCACGATCCTCTTCTTCCGGCATCAACACGAACTCGGGATAGGCTTCGATGCCCAACTCGCCGGCGTCCTGTCCCAGTTGCTCCACCTGGCGTGTCACTCGGGCCGTCATGGTCAGGTCCAGCAAGCGCCACAGCACCCAGGAGCTTGCGAACACGAAGGCTCCGATGGCCAGGATGCCGAGCAGTTGGACGCCCAGCTTGCCGCCTCCGGCGATGCAGGCCGCCAGGGTTCCCCACATGCCCGCGAACAGGTGGGCCGGAATGGCTCCCACCACGTCATCCAGCTTGACCTTCTCCAGGAGCTTCAGCCCGGCGGTGCACACGATGCCTCCGATGGCGCCGATGATCACGGCCCAGTAGTGGTCCACGATGTCGGGCGCGGCGGTGATCGAGACCAGTCCCGCGATGGCGCCGTTCAGACCGGCGAACAGGTCCATGCGCCCCAGGATGGGCCGCGATACGGCCAGAGCCATCATGACGCCGGCGGCTGCCGCCAGGTTGGTGTTGACCAGCACGTGGCTCATGGCGATGACGTCGGCCGCGCTCCCCAGCGCCAGTTGCGAGCCGCCGTTGAAGCCGAACCATCCGAACCAGAGGACGAAAACCCCCAGGGTCACTGCCAGGATGTTCGAGGGCGGGGTCGGCTTGGTGGTGCCGTCCTTGCGGAATTTGCCGTACCTCGGCCCCACCACCATGGCTCCCGCAAGCGCCGCCCATCCCCCGGTGCTGTGCACGATGGTCGAGCCGGCAAAGTCGGTGAAGCCCATGGCGCTCAGCCAGCCCCCGCCCCAGGTCCAGGCGCCCACGATGGGGTAGATGACGCCGGTCAGCAGCAGCGTGAAGACGAAAAACGGCCACATCTTGACCCGTTCCGCCAGTGTGCCCGACACGATGGAGGCGGCCGTGGCCACGAATACCATCTGGAAGAACCAGTCCGACATGGTGGAGTAGCCCTTCTTGAGCAACTCGGCCGAGGGGGCGGCGGCCTCGGTTGCCGCCAGCAGGGCGACCTCGGTCTCCGACGGCCCGTAAAAGAACTTGAACGAGCCGATCACGCTCCCCACATCGACATACATGAGGTTGTAGCCGATGAAATAGTAGGCCAGTCCCGCGATGGAGTAGAGGCCGATGTTCTTCATGCAGATCATGGAGGCGTTCTTGGTGCGCACCGAACCGGATTCGAGCATGGTGAATCCCGCGCACATCCACATCACCAGGGCGCCCCAGAGGAGAAAGGAAAAGGTGTTGAAGACGAAGACGGCTTCGCTTTCGACCGCTGCCTGCGCCGCCGTGGTTCCGAGCAGCAGGCAGCCGGCCAGGAGGAGCGTCTTTCCCGCCAGGTTGCCGGCGCGGCTCTTGTTCAAGAATCCGTTCATCACTGATTTTGGCATGGATACCTCCTGGCCTTTCGAGTGGCAACGGTTGAGACGACCAACAGCAATTTACATCTACCTCCGACTAATGCCGCAAGAGAGTGTTCAGCAGGGATCGTTCCTGCCAACGACCCGGCGGCGGCAGCGCTCCTTCCGGCCCGGCAGCCGCGCCGTCCAACCCGATTCAATCCTCCAACACCCAAAGATCCTTGCCCCCGCCCCCCTGGCTGGAGTTCACCACCAGGCTGCCGCGGCGCAAGGCGACCCGGCAGAAGGCTCCGGGCACCAGGCGCGTGCTGGTCCCATGGAGCACGAAGGGGCGCAGGTCCACGTGCCGGGGCTCGGGGCTGCCCTCGATCAGGCAGGGCGCGCGCGACAACGGCAGCACCGGCTGAGAGATGAAATCGGCCGGGTTGGCGCGCACCTGCCCGGCATAGGCCTCTCGCTCCTCGGGGGTCGAGTGGGGACCGATCAGCATGCCGTACCCCCCCGACTCGCCCACGCGCTTCACCACCAGGTTCTCCAGGTTGTCCAGGGTGTACTCGAGATCCTCGGGCCGGCGGCACAGGTGAGTCTGGACGCTGCCCAGGATCGGCTCCTCTCCCAGGTAGTAGCGAATCATGTCGGGCACGTAGGCGTAGACGCTCTTGTCGTCGGCGATGCCCGTTCCGGGGGCGTTGACGACGGCCACGTTGCCGAGCTTGTAGGCGTGGATCAACCCGGGGACGCCCAGCAGGGAGTCCTGGCGGAAGACCAGGGGATCCAGAAAGTCGTCGTCCACCCGCCGGTAGACCACGTCCACCCGCCGCAGTCCCGTGGTGGTGCGCATGTATACGAAACCGCCGTTGACCAGCAGGTCGCGCCCTTCCACCAGCTCGGCGCCGATCTCCCGGGCCAGGAACATGTGCTCGTAGAAGGCGGAGTTGTAGACTCCCGGCGTCAGCAGGGCGATGCAGGGGTCGTTGCGGCCGCTCGGCGAGAGTTCCCGCAGCGTCTGCTGCAGCAGGCGGCCGTAGTGCTCGACCCCCCGCACCCGGGAACTTCGGTACAGACGGCGCAGGCTGGTCTTGACCACCTTGCGGTTCGCGATCATGTAGGACACGCCGGAAGGGACCCTGAGGTTGTCTTCCAGCACCTGGAAGCCCTGGTTGGTGCGCACCAGGTCGGTGCCGCAGATGGCGACCCAGGTTCCGTGAGGCACGGCGACGCCCCGCATTTCGCTGCGGTACTGGGGGCAGCCCCGCACCACGTCGGCCGGAATCACGCCGTCGCCGATGATGCGGGCCTCCCCGTAGACGTCGTTCAGGAAGCGGTTCAGGGCCGCCAGGCGCTGCGTCAGGCCGGTTTCGAGATGTTTCCACTCGGAGGCCGGCAGGATGCGGGGCAGGCAGTCGACCGGGATGATCCGCTCGTTGGCCTCGGCGTCCCCGTAGACGGTGAAGGAGATGCCCTCATTGGAAAAGGAGCGGGTGACCCGCTCCTGGATGCTGTTGATCTCGTCGCTGGAGATTTGGCGCAGGGCCTCGTAGAGCAGTCGGGAATGCTCCCGGGGCTCGCCGTTCGGCTGCAGCATCTCGTCGTAGATCCCGTCGTCAAGATCGTAACCGGCAAATTCCATGGAGCCGCCCAGTCTTCGGGAGTTTTTCGGAGAACCTGTTTCTGATTGTCGGCATTATCCGGCGTCATGCGGCCGTTGTCAATCCGGTCTGCATGTCGGTCTCTGTCGAGGACTTGCGCTTGCATCGGTTCCGGTTGTGACGGTAAACTCTTGAGCCCGTGGAAATAGGGGTGAAAGGAAGACTTCAATGGAGTGGAAACGAGGCGAAAGGGTGACCGAGCCTCTGGTGAGGGACGGCGCCGGACTTCGCCCGGCAGGTTGGGACGAGGCGCTGGAACGGGCCGCCCGGGGATTTCAGAGGGTTGCCGCGAGCCAGGGGCCGCAGGCCTTCGGGATGTTCAGTTGTTCCAAGACGACCAACGAGCTCAACTTCGCCGCCCAGAAGTTCGTTCGCACGGTCATTGGCTGCAACAACATCGACAGTTGCAACCGCACCTGACACGCTCCCAGCGTCGTCGGTCTGGCGACGGTCTTCGGGATGGGGGGCGGGACCAGCTCCTACCAGGAAGTCGAGGATGCCGACGTCATCCTCCTGTGGGGATCGAACGCCCGCGACACGCACCCCATCTTCTTTCATCACGTGCTGAAGGGAGTCAGACGCGGGGCCCGGCTCTTCGTCATCGACCCCCGCAGAACCGGCTCGGCCCAATGGGCCGACGGCTGGCTGGGTCTGGAGGTGGGCAGCGACATTGCCCTGTCCAACGCCATGGCCCGGGAAATCCTGGACGCCGGCCTGGAGAATCGGTCCTTCATCGAGCATGCCACCAGCGGGTTCGAGGAATACTGCCGCTCGGTGGAACCCTACAGCCTGGAACGGGGCGAGCGGGAGACCGGAGTCCCGGCCGAAAGCATTCGGAACCTGGCCCATGAATACGCCCGGGCCGACAAGGCCGAACTCTGCTGGACACTGGGGATCACCGAGCACCACAACGCCGTCGACAACGTGCTGGCCCTGATCAACCTGGCCCTGTTGACGGGCCACGTGGGGAAATACGGGAGCGGGCTGAACCCTCTGAGGGGCCAGAACAACGTCCAGGGCGGGGGCGACATGGGCGCCATCCCCGACCGGCTTCCCGGATTTCAGCACGTGGAGAACGATCGGCTCCGCGCACGGTTCGAACAGGCCTGGGGCGTAGACGTTCCACCCAAGCGGGGCCTGCATCTCAGCGGAATGTTCGACGCCATGGAGGAAGGCAAGCTGGCGGCGCTCTATGTTCTGGGAGAGAACCCGGCGGTGTCGGAGGCCGACCAGGGGCGGGCTCAGCGTCTGCTCGGGGGGCTGGAATGCCTGGTGGTGCAGGACCTGCTGATGACCGACACCGCGGCCATGGCCGACGTCGTCCTGCCGGCCGCGGCCGGCTGGTGCGAGTCGGACGGCACCGTCACCAGCAGCGAGCGCAAGGTGCAGCGCGTTCGCCGGGCGCTCTCCCCGCCCCCCGGAGTGTGGGACGACCTGGACATCCTCTACGAATTGGCTCGCCGCCTGGGAAGCGACTGGGGCCGGCCGGACCCCGAGCGGATCTGGGACGAGCTCCGCGGCCTCAGTCCCATGCATCGGGGAATGAGCTATGAGCGGCTGGAAGCCCTCGACGGCATCCGCTGGCCCTGCTATGACGAGTCGCATCCGGGCGAGCTCTTCCTCCACAGCCGATTGTGGCAAGAACCCCTGCTGGGACCCAGGGCGCCCTTCAGTCCGGTGGAGTTCGAACCCCCCGTGGACGAGTTGAACGATCGGTTCCCTCTCAGACTCACCACCGGCAGGCATCTGGACTCCTACAACACGGGCGCCCAGACCTCCTCCTATGCCTCTCCCCTCCGCCGGGGGGAATCGTTGGACCTCTCCCCCGAAGACGGCGAGCGCTATGGGGTGATGGAGGGGGAGCGGGTCAAGGTGGTCTCGCGTCGCGGCTCGGTGACGGCTCCGGTCCGTTTCGATAGCGGTCTCCGCCCCGGTCTGGCCTTCATGACCCTGCACTTTCCCGACGAGGTTCAGACCAACCGGCTCACCATCGACGCTGTCGATCCCAAGTCGGGCACCGCCGAGTTCAAGGCCTCCGCCGTTCGCATCGTCAAGCTCGCGGCTTCCGAGACAGGCTGGAAGACGCCTCGACCAACCCGGCCGGGATAGCCCAGGAGACTACCGTTGGATCTTCACATTGCGGGTCAATCTCCGGACCGGGAGGAGCAATCCGCCGTCGACAGCATCCTGGGTCCCCTCCAGGCGGGGAAGACGGAAAGCTTTCATCTCCAGCAGCAGCGGACGGAGCGGTCGCAGAGGCACCTGCTGCTTCCGGTTCTCCACGCCATCAACAGCCGCCTCGGCTGGATCAGCCCCGGAGCCCTGAACTACGCCTGCAGCCGGTTGAGCCTCCCTCCCGCCGAAGCCTTCGGCGTTGCCGATTTCTACGGGCTCTTCTCCATGACTCGACGGCCTCGGACCGTCATTCACCTGTGTGACGACATCGCCTGCCTGATCGGGGGAGCCCCTGCCATCTGCGAGCGCCTGGCGGGCCGCCTGGGTCCTCCCGGAGCGGCAGAGCCCTCGTCCAGGCTCACCTGGCTCAGGAGTCCCTGCCTCGGCCTGTGCGAACGGGCCCCGGCCGCCCTGGTCTCGGCGGCCGGCCCCAGGCCCTGGGAATGCGCTCTGGCGCCAGCCACGGCCGATGCCCTCCTGGCGGTGGCGGACCAACCGGAACGCCAGCCGGAGCCGCCGCCCGTTCCAACCTCCCTCAGCGTCCCCCAACAGGGTCAACCGGGATTGCGCCTGTTGCGCCGGGTCGGCCGCCTGCAGCCGGACAACCTGCAGGACCACCTGGCCCAGGGGGGCTACGAGGCCTTGCGTCGGGCCGTCGACATCGGTCCCGAGCGGGTCATTGGCGAAGTCATGGATTCCGGGCTGGTGGGAAGGGGCGGGGCGGCCTTTCCGGCGGGGCGGAAATGGGAAGCGGTCCATGGCGCCCGTTCCTCCCAGCCGGTCCGCTACCTGGTCTGCAACGCCGACGAGTCGGAGCCTGGAACCTTCAAGGACCGGGTGATCATGGAGGAAGATCCCTTTCTCCTCGTCGAATCCATGACCATCGCCGGACTGGCCACCGGCTGCGAGCAGGGCTTCCTCTACATCCGCGGGGAATACCCCCTGGCCTTCGAGCGCTTGCGCCACGCCATCGGCCAGGCCAGGCGTCACGGATTCCTGGGAAAGAGAATCCTGAACCGGGACCTGACCTTCGACGTCGAGATCCGGCGGGGAGCGGGCGCCTACATCTGCGGCGAGGAGACGGCCCTGTTCAACTCGATCGAGGGCTACCGGGGAGAGCCCCGCAACAAGCCGCCCTTCCCGACCGAAGTGGGCCTGTTCGGTCGTCCCACCCTGGTCAACAACGTCGAGACCCTGGTCAACGTTCCGGGGATCGTCCTGTGGGGAGGCCGGTCATTCGCCGCCATCGGGACTTCCCGGTCGACGGGAACCAAGCTGTTCTGTCTCTCCGGCCACGTGGGCCGGCCGGGAGTCTACGAGGTCCCCTTCGGCGCCACCCTGGCAGACCTGCTGGAACTGGGGGGAGGGGTGGGGGGCAGCGGCCGGCTGCAGGGTGTCCTGATCGGCGGTGCGGCCGGGACCTTCCTTTCTCCCGGGGAACTGGATACTCCCATGACCTTCGAAGGCACCCGCGCGGCCGGCGCCGCCCTCGGTTCGGCCGTGGTGATGCCCTTTGACGACAGCGTGGACCTGAGTAAAATCCTGCTGAGAATCGCGGCCTTCTTCCGCGACGAGTCCTGCGGCCAATGCGTTCCTTGCCGGGTCGGCACGGTGAGACAGGAGGAAGCCCTGTCCCGCCTGTTCGCCGAAAATGCGAAGGGCGTGGGGCAGGCGCCGTTGCAGTTGGCCGAGATCGGCCAGGTCATGAGCGACGCCTCCATTTGCGGGCTCGGACACACCGCCTCCAGCGCCATCCAGTCGGCTCTGGCGCGCTGGGCCGAGTTTTCGGGTCTCCGCCACGGATCGGATCCGGACGACTAGCTTGCGGCGAAGCTCCTTGTTTCAGGCAAGACCTCCTGCCGGGCTTGAGGGCTCGGGACCTCTGCCATCGAACCCATGGAAAAGAAGAAACCGGCAACGCAGGACAGTTTTTCCTTCGACGACTCGGCTCCTTGCCCGACCGTCCCGGTGCCCCCCGGTCCCATTCCGGCGCCACCGCCGGCGGCCCCCGTCAACGAGGTCACCCTGACCGTCGACGAAAAGACGGTCCGGGTTCCCGAAGGCTCCACGCTTCTGGAGGCCTGCAGGACTCTCGGGATCGACACGCCCACCCTCTGCTACCTGGAAAACCTGAATCCCGTCAACGTCTGCCGCGTCTGCGTGGTCGAGCTGGAAGGGTCACGGACCCTGGTTCCGGCCTGTTCCCGCCGGGTGGAAGCAGGGATGGTGATCCGTACCGACAGCGAGCGCGTCCGTCTGAGCCGTCGCATGGTCCTGGAGTTTCTGGCGTCCTCGGTCGACGTTTCCACCGCTCCCGAACTGCAGGCCTACCTGGAGCGCTATGGCGGCCAACCCGAGCGATACGGGCCCGCGGCCCCGCCGGCGGCAGCCGGAGAACCGGGAACCGAGCGGGCCGGAAACCACTGTCCGACCGACGGCCAGGCGGCGGCGACCGTGGCCCAGCCGGTCAAGATCGACAACGACCTCTACGTGCGGGACTACGGCAAGTGCATCCTCTGCTACAAGTGCGTGCAGGCGTGCGGCGAGGAGGCCCAGAACACCTTTGCCATCGCCGTGGCCGGCCGCGGATTCGACAGCCGCATCTCCACCGAATACTCGGTTCCGCTCCCGGATTCCGCCTGCGTCTACTGCGGCAACTGCATCGGGGTCTGCCCCACCGGAGCCCTGATGTTCAAGTCGGAATACGACATGCGCGAAGCCGGCGCCTGGAAGGAATCGGAGCAGGAGCGCACCGACACCATCTGCCCCTACTGCGGGGTCGGCTGCACCCTCACCCTGCACGTGCAGGACAACCGGATCGTGAAGGCCACCTCACCGCTCGACCAGGAGGTCACCCAGGGACACCTCTGCATCAAGGGCCGCTTCGGCTGGCAGTTCGTTCAGGGGAAAGGCAGGAAGAAGTCAGGCAAGTGACCAGTGGTCAGTGGCTAGTGGATAGTGATTGATTCGACACGTTCAGCAACTGAAACAAACCAGAAAAGAGTGACCCACGAAGGGGCAGGAAGGGCGACGAAGGGCCACCAATTATTGCAGTTCTACTTGTAATAATTAGTGGTAGCATAGACTTGCCCAATGTGTATCCCCCAACGGGGAGAACTCACCTCCTGAGCGCTTCCCGCTCGGCACGCCACTACGGAACCGACCATGGAATTTGTGCTTTCCGCTTCCAACCCAGCCCAGTCTGCTATCCATCCGGGTTGGGTGGCTGTGATCGTCACCCTGTTGATCGCTGTAGTGGCACTCATCTTCAAGGCAGGGGATTGGTACGGTAAGGTCAATTCCGATCGTGGAAACTTCAAGGAGTTCATGGACGAGGTTCGAGCCGACATTAAAAAGATCCTTGGGTATGTCGGACCCGAGGCGATAGTTAGCTCCAGCCCTCTACGTCTGAATGATTTAGGGAATAAGATCGCACGGGAAATTAACGCGCAACAATGGGCAGAGCAAATTTTTCCGAATCTCGAAAAAGACGTATCGGACAAATCGCCCTACGAAATTCAGGAGTTTTGCTTCCAATATGCTCAGGAGTTGCCCCCCACCCCTGAGCAAAAACTGGCCCTGCACACAGCCGCTTACGAAAATGGTGTCGACACTTCAACCGTGCGGCGGGTGCTGGCTATCGTGCTGCGAGACAAACTCCTGGAGCATACCAACCAGCAAGCCCCCCCAAGTTGATCCAGCGGGTTGTACAACGTCATCTACGACTTGAGGACCGGCGTCGGCCGTTGCAGGCCATTGACCTCATCACGCCGAACGGTCTTCATTGCGTCGCTTCCAAGCTGCATAGACGAAAAGATCGACAGAGTCGGTCACTCCAGCCCCCCAGCGGAGTCGAATGCACCAAGGTAACGACGGGTCTGGCCGCCTTCCCTTTATATTCATTCATTTATCCGCCAACCCCCGTTTTTCTATTCCCTCCTCCTCCGCCACTGCCTCGGCCATCTCTCCGATGGTGAAATAGACAAAATCGGTAGAGGGGATGGTTTCCATTCGCTCGGTCGCTCCCCAACTCCCGCCTTCCGACAGCCGCTGGCGGTCGATCCAGGCGTTGGCGATGCCGAAGCGGTTGGCCGGTGCGTGGTCGTGGTAGAGGCTCTGGGCCACGTGCAGGATCCGGGACCGGTCCAGGCCCAGATCCGACTTGAGGTGGGCCAGCAGGTAGGCGAAGTTGGCGTCGGCGGGCTTGTAGGAGCCGATGTCCTGGGCCGTGTAGACCGCGTCGAATTCAACTCCGAGTTTCCGCATCGAAGCGGCAATCCCGGCGCGGTGCACGTTGGACAGGATCACCAGCTTGTAGCGCCGGCCGAGGAGACGCAGCCCGCCGGCGCTGTCCGGAAACGCCGGCCAGTGAGGCACCGAGTCTCCGAAGGCTGCATCCAGGTCCCGGTTGGAATCGAGACCGAAACTCTCGGCGATGCCGTGGTGCACCCGCGACAGCAACTCCGGGTAGGGCAGATCGGGCCGGGTCTGCTGCTGCCGGCTCTCCCCCTGGGCGAAGGCTCCGAGGGCGGTCTCGCGAGTGAGGTCCGACCCGGGATTGTGCAGGATCAGCGGTTGCAGGGCGTCCCATATCCCGACTTCCCAGTCGATCAGGGTTCCGTAGCAGTCGAAGGTGAGGGCACTGTAGTCGGATAGTCGAGGCATGCGTTCAGGCTCGGTTCCGCGCAAGCTTGACAATTCTACCCAGCCTGCGGAATGCGGTACGTTTGCTACAATGAGCGGTACCAAGGTTTCATTATGGCTTTTTTTCCCCGTTCGTGCCCGACTTGTGCGTGTTGAAAAAGAGGAGAAATGATGCCTAAAGCCGGTCGGCCCTTCTGTCTGGTCGTGCTGGGGGCGCTGTTTGTGCCGGTCGCGACACTGTCGGCAAAGGCTCAGTCGGCCGGCCCTCGGCAAGAACAGTGCCTCGAGGTTCGGGTTCTCGATCCTTCGGCGGCCTCGATCCCGGATGCTACCGTCACGGTCGGCAATCGAGAGGAGTTGACCGACGGCTCCGGCGTCGCCACCCTTTGCGATCTGGGTCCCGGCCCCCACCGGGTGGTGGTGTCGGCGGAGGATTTCGAGACCCATGAAGGTTCGGTGGAGTCGTCCCAGGGCAGTATCGCCGTCATCCTTCAGTTGCTCCTGGAGACCGAACTGGTGGTGGTCGGGAGCCGCGCCCAACCCCGGTCGGTGACCGAGTCGCCGGTACCGATAGACGCCATCCCGCTGCAGGACGTGGTGAGCCAGGGATCGACCACCCTCGACTACCAGTTGCGGACGCTGGTCCCGTCCTTCAACGTGGCCACCCATCCCATCAGCGACGCCGCCACCCTGGTGCGACCGGCCAGCCTGCGCAACCTGGCCCACGACCACACGCTGGTGCTGGTGAACGGAAAACGCCGCCACCGCTCCTCGGTCATCGCCTGGTTCGCCGGGGTGACGGACGGCGCGCAGGGTCCCGACATCGCGCCCATTCCCGCCATCGCGCTGCGCCAAGTGGAGGTGCTGCGGGACGGGGCCTCGGCCCAATACGGCTCGGACGCCATCGCCGGCGTATTGAACTTCCAGCTCAAGGACGCCCGGCAGGGAGGCAGCCTGGAATTCAACACCGGCACCTACCGCGCCGGGGACGGGGATTCCTACACCATTGCCGCAAACATCGGGCTGCCCCTCGGCAAGAGCGGGTTCGCCAACCTCAGCCTGGAATACGGCAACTCCGACCCCACCAACCGCAGCGTGCAGCGCGCCGACGCGGCGGCCCTGATCGCGTCCGGCAACACGGCCGTGGCCAATCCGGCGCAGATCTGGGGCAATCCCACCATCGACGACGACGTCAAGTTCTTCGGCAACTTCGGCCACCTGTTCTCCAGCTCCGTGCAGCTCTACGGCCACGCCAACTACGCCGAGAAGAAGGTGACGGAGGGCTTCTACTTCCGCAATCCCAACAATCGGGCCAACATCTACAGCCTCGACGAAGGCGAGACCCTCCTGATCGGCGACGTGCTGGACGCGCGCGACGGCGTCCTCGACGGGTCCGCCAACTGCCCCGTGGTGCGCATCACCGACAACGTCCCCGACCCCAAAGCGCTGGCGCGGGTATTCGAGGATCCGAACTGTTTCTCTTTCCGGGAGATCGCCCCCGGAGGATTCACGCCCCGGTTCGGCGGCGTGGTCACCGACATGTCGGTGGTGGGCGGCCTGCGCGGGCTCCTGGGCAACGGCATGACCTGGGACGCCAGCGCCAGTTTCGGCGCCCACCAGTCCGACTTCTTCTTCCACAATACAGTCAACGCCTCACTGGGGCCCGACACCCCCCGGGAGTTCGACCCGGGCCTCTACCGTCAGGAAGACACCAACCTCAATTTCGACGTCTCCCATGCCGCCACCGACGTGATCAACATCGCGGCCGGCGCCGAGTGGCGCAACGAGCGTTTCGAGATCGGCGCCGGCGGCAGACCCTCCTGGGAGGTGGGACCCTACGCCGCCCAGGGCTTCGTCTCCGGCTCCAACGGCTTTCCCGGATTCCCCGACTATACGGCCGGGGCCTGGAATCGCAGCAACGCGGCCCTCTACGGCGACCTGGAACTGCGGGACCCGGAGGATCGCTGGACGGTGGGCGGCGCCCTCCGATTCGAGCACTTCGACCTCTTCGGCGCCACCACCAACGGCAAGCTGTCGGCCCGACTGGGGCTGAGCAAAGCCGTCTCCCTGCGCGGCGGCGTCAGCACCGGGTTCCGCGCCCCCACGCCCGGCCAGCAGAACACGCTCAACGTGCAGACCACCATCGACCCCAAGACACTGCAATTGGTCGACAGCGCCAACGTGCCCTCCACCTTCCTGGCGGCGGAACTGAAGGGCGGCAAGCCGCTGGAGCCCGAGACCTCGGTCAACACCACCGCGGGCCTGGTGGTCGACACCGGCCCCTTCACCTTGACCGCAGACTATTTCCGCGTCGACCTCTCCAATCGCCTGGCCCTGTCGCAAACCTTCACGCTCACCGAGGACGAACGGGCGCTGCTGCTCTCGGAGGGGATCGCCTCCGCCGGCACGCTGGCCTTCTTCCGGTTCTTCATCAACGACTTCTCCAGTCGCAACCAGGGGATCGACCTGGTCTCGACCTACACCCCGGCCGAGCTGGGAGGCAGGACGGTCTTCAGCTACGCGCTGAACTATACCCACACGGAACTGACGGAAGATTCGCAACTGCTCACCCCCGGAGACGTGCTGGGCCTGGAGCGCGGCGTTCCCCGAATCCGCTGGAACGCCGCCGTCACCCAGCGCCTGGGGCGGGTGGACCTGCTGGGTCGCGTGAACTGGTTCGGCTCCTGGGTCGACCACTTCGACGCCCGCTTCGTCCGCGGCAAGGACTCGCCCCTGCTGGACGGCCGCCACATCCTCGACCTGGAAGCCAGCATCTCCCTCACCGACAACCTGAGGCTGGCCCTCGGCGGTCAGAACGTCTTCAACACCTTCTCCCAGCGGATGGACCTCTTCGCCGACATCTTCGGACTCCCCTACAGCCAGTTCACCCCCTGGGGCCTGAGCGGCGGATACTACTACGCCCGAATCAACTATTCCTGGGGAAGCATTTTTTAGTGGTCAGTGGATAGTGAATAGTGGTTGGTTGGCGCCCCGCACTGCCGTGCGGACCGTACGCTCAAAAAGATCATTGAACTACGGTCGCCTGGGCGCCAGCCCGGGGATTCCAGTGAGCCGCCAAAGCGGCGGCAGCATTCATTGCACCGTTTCCTCAATCCTCTGGAACTGAACGGCGCAGACGTGCAGGGTGCGTCTCGGGTTTTGCCGCCAGAGCCATGACGGGCTCACCCGCACCCTTTCCGCCTGGGTGCGGAGGATGGCGTCGTTTCCGGCCAATGCGCAAAGCTCCCGGGGGCTCAGGCCCAGGAAGGCGCTGCCGGGAGCCCCGGCGCTTTGCGGCTGCGGTGAGGTCTCCCGGGCCGGCCGGGGGCCGCCCCTCTCCAGGGCGAAGTCGGTGACCAGGTGGCCGGCGCCGCCGGGCAGGAGAAGTTCCGCCAACAGGCGCAGGTGCCGCTGTTGCAGAGCTTCCACCAGTTCCAGGGGCACGGCCTTGGGTCCGGTCACCGAGACGACCGTATCGATGAGCTGGGACAACAGGCAGATCGATGCAACCACTTCGAACCTGCCCAGGAAGGGAAGACCCCCAAAGGCCCGGGCCTCGCGGATGCAGTGGGCGATGCCCTCTCTGCCGGGCCGGAAGCGTTCCCAGGTGTCCAGGTTCCTCAGGATGCCGGTGAGGTCGATTCCCCCGTGGAGGCTGATGCCGCCGGGAGCGGGAGGAGACTGCCGCCGGACGCCCTCGGCCATGGCCTGCCCGTCGAGATCCACCAGGTGAACCTGTGAGAAGCGCTCGCTGAATCGGGCCAGGTCCAGGTCGTTGCAGTTGCCGGCGCCCAGGATGCAGAGCCTGGCCGAGGCCGGCTGCGGCGTCAGGCAGATCAGGTCGGCCACCGCTTTCCGGTGAGAACGGTAGAGGCGCCAGTTGTCGACGGTCTCACGGTTGAGCTGCAGTTGGCGGGCCACCAGCCCGCAGTTCTCGCCAGGGGGCGTGATCCTGCGGTAGCGCAAGTTGCGGGTCTCCATAGGGTCCCTTTCCCTTGCCTGTCCGGGACTTGCGCTGTATGCTTTTGACATGGCGATCATGCTCTCCAAGACCTATGAGGCCTTCAGGGGCCGCTGGCGCGCCTGACGACAAGGCCCGAGAGGCAGCCGTGGAGATTGCGACCTACGAAAACCGCCTGGCAAACATCGAAGCGGACGTGAGGCTCCTGAAGTGGATGGTCGGCCTTGTTCTGGCCGGTGTACTAAGCCTCGTGGTCAAGACCTTTCTTTCCTGAAACAAAAGAGTTATCCAAGAATACACACGTCGAGCCTTTTGCAAGAGGCTCGAGAGGCAGTGCTTCTCGGAAGGGGTGCTTCCTAATCGCCGCATTCGCGGCTGTGGCAGTGCAGGGTTCATACGACCCCAGGCTTCCGCCTGGGGCTACACGCGGGCGCTGCTTCGCAGCTCTATAAGGATGGCTTGTAGGGGGCGTCGCGTCGGATACCCACGCCAACCGCAGCTTCGCAGCTCTCCCCTAACCCGCGATACTGCTAAGGGGAACATGCTTATTATTTGGAATGAAGCGTTTGCAAGAATCGGTAGAGGGATCTTTTCCGGGAATGGCCACGAAAGGCACAAAAAAGAACCCTCCGATCGTCAAGACTCGAAATCACGCCACTCATTTTGTGCCTTTTGTGCTTTTTGTGGTGAATGCTGGAGCTACCGGCCCTTCACCCTTGCTGCCTCCATGTCATTCCCGATTGGGAATTTTGCAAAAGGCTCACGTCGGCAGTCCCTTCCTCCGATGAACCGCCCGGCAGGGCCGGGGGCCTCGTCGGTTCCCGTGACCGGGAGACTTCACGAACGATCGTCATCATCCGGCTCGGCATCAGTCGACTCGGGGCGAAGGTCTGCAGCTTCAAGGCTCAGGGGCGGCCGCCGGGACCGGTCCACGCTCAGCTTGAAGATGTCGAACCGGTTGTACCCGCCCACCACGTCGTGGATCTGCTTGGGGGCCACCGCTTGGGAGAGATCGATCTCGGCGTAGAGGATGCCTTCCTCGTCCTGCAGAATCGGGCTGACGGGGGTTCCCTCCGGACCGATGACTACCGAGATGCCTCGGGGGCTCCCGTCCAGGATGCGCCCGGCCTGCGGGTTCAGCCGGGCCAGGCGGTCCCGGGCGGCCGCATCCAGAAAGCCGGAGGTCACCACGTTGAAGACCTTGCCTTCGAAGGAGTGGGCGCCGGCCCGAATCCGTATGGCCTGCTTGAGGTCGTAGTTGCCGCCGGTGGCGGGGTCCCGGGTGGGCCACATGGGAGGATAGGTGGACAGGTGGACCTGCTCGCCCTGGGCCAGCAGGGCGAAACGGGCCAGGGGATTGGTGTTCTCTCCGCAGATCAGCATTCCCATCCGACCCAGGCGGGTCTCGCACACCTGCAGTCCGCTGCCGTCACCGGGCGCCCAGACCAGTTTCTCGTAGAAGGTCGGAACCAGCTTGCGATGGTGGCAGAGGATGTCCCCCCGGTCGCTCAGGAGCAGGTTGGCGTTCCAGAGGCAGCCGGCGCTGATTGGCGAGACCTCGTTGAATCCCAGCGAGACGAAGATGCCGCTGCGGCGGGCCGCTTCGGCGACCTTGCCGATTTCCGGCCCGTCCACCCGCAGACTGCCGGCAGCGAGGTCGCAGAAGAGCGCATGGTTCTCAATGGGCGCCTGCAGGGCGCACCAGAGAGGGAAGGCGGGAACGTAGGTTTCCGGGAAGACGATGAGCTGGGCTCCGTGGCGGGCGGCTTCCCCGATCAGGGCGCAGGCCTTGTCCACGGTGGCGTCCCGATCGAGGAACACCGGGGCCACGTGAGCGGCGGCCACCTTGTAGGCTGGAGGTTGCATGACGCCTCTTTCCCGCTCACCCCAACCGGGCCGCCAGCCCCTCGAGAATCGGGTCCAGGAGCCGATTCAGCCGGGTGAAGCGACCGGGATCGGACAACATCCGTTCGGCGCTCTGAATGAATGGTCTGTCGACCAGCTCGTCGGCGCAGCCGTGAGCCAGGTCCTCGAGGGCCTTCCGGGTGGTTTCGAGGTGGAATTGAAGGCCCAGGACCCGGTCGCCGTAGGCGAAGGCCTGGTTCAGACAGGCCTGGCTGCGGGCCAGGTGGACGGCCCCGCGGGGCAGGTCGAAGGTCTCCCCGTGCCAGTGAAACACCTCGGCTTGTTCGGGGAATAGGCTCCCCAACGGGTGAGCAGCCGCCTCGGCGGAGCGCTGAATGGGAAACCAGCCGATCTCGGGCTCGCTGTTCCCGTATACCCTGGAGCCGAGAACGTCGGCGATGAGCTGGCTGCCCAGGCAGACGCCCAGGATGGCCTTGTCGGCCTGGATGGCCTGGCCGATGAAGTCCTTTTCGGCCTTGAGCCAGGCGTGGCTGGATTCGTCGTTGGCGCTCATGGGGCCGCCCATCACCACCAGCCAATCGATCTCATCCACCGGCGGCAGCGGTTCGTCCCGATAGAGCTCGGTCAGGCTGACCTGCCATCCGCGTTCCCGGAACCAGGGAAGCATGGATCCCAGTCCCTCGAAGGGCACGTGCTTCAGGGTGTGAACTCTCATTCCGTTCCAAATGTGAACACCACGGTGTGACGGTAGGTCTGACCCGGCCGCAGGATGATGGAGTGCCAGCCCGGCCGGCCCTCCTTGGTGATGGAATCGGGGAAGTGCTGGGTCTCCAGGCAGAACCCGGTCTGCTTCTGGTAGGCGATGCCGCCCTTGCCCTGGAACGATCCGTCCAGGTAGTTGCCGGTGTAGAGCTGGACTCCCGGCGCGTCGGTGCGCACTTCCAGGGTCCTGCCGGAAGCAGGCTCCCGCACCCTTGCCGCCCGCCTCAACCGGCCGGGGGACCCGTCCAGAACGAAGTTGACGTCGTAGCCCTCGCGCTGATCCTTGGCATCCGGCGCGATATTTCCGATGTCGGCGCCGAGCGTCTTGGGCCTGGTGAAGTCGAAGCGGGTCCCCTCGACCGGCCTGATCTCGCCGGTCGGCACGCCCAGCCCGTCCGATACCGTGTAGCTGGGCGCGTTCAACTGCAGCTCGTGTCCCAGCACGTCGGCGGCGTCATGCCCCGCCAGGTTCCAGTAGGCGTGGTGGGCCAGGTTGACGATGGTGGGAGCGTCGGTCTCGGCCTCCATCTCGAACCTCAGAGAGTTGTCATCCACCAGGGTATAGGTGGCCGTGGTGGTCAGATTTCCCGGATAGCCTTCCTCTCCGTCGGGACTGGTGTAGGTCATCGTCACCGAAGCTCCCTCGTCGGATTCGGACTCGCCGGCCACCGCCCACGCCTTTCGATCGAAGCCCTGGTCTCCTCCGTGCAGGTGGTGCTCCCCGTAGTTCTTGGTCAGGGAGTACTCCCGGCCGTCGAGCGTGAACCGGGCGTTGGAAATGCGGTTCACCACCCGCCCGCAGATGCAGCCGAAGTAGGGATGGCGCGGCAGGTAGTCCGCCAGCTTGTCGAACCCCAGGGTGACGTCGGCCATCTCGCCCTGGCGGTCGGGAACGTGCATCTCGGTGAGAGTCGCGCCGTAGTTGGTGATCCTGGCTTTGAGGCCCTGGCGGTTAGTCAAGGTGTAAAGAAATACGGGGGAATTCCCTACTTGTCCCCACTCCACTTTTTGCATTCGGACCGGTTTCTCTCCGTCGCCGGACCGGCTGGATTCCGGCGGGCCGCAACCCGGAGTCCCGGCCAGAAGGCCCAAGGCCATCAGAATCAGCGCAAGTTCTCCATAGCTTCTCATCATGGGTTCCTCTGGTGGATGGGCGGTTGCTTGCCGTCCATGGGTAGGACCGGCTTCCGGCGGGGAACCGCTCGGCCGGCCGGCACGCCCGCGTTCCCGGGTGGGCCTTCATCCCATGACGGCGTCGCAGCCAAGGAGGTCCATGGGTATTCGTGTCCATTCGTGTCCATTCGTGGTTCGTCTTTATTGACGCTTGAGTGTTTCACTCTCGAATGATCCGCACACCAGGGCGGGGCCAGGTCCAATCAGGAGTCCTTGTCCACGAATACCGGCTGAGTCCAGGCCGTATATCCCATGGAGTCCACCACCCGGGCCCGCACATAGCCTTCGCCGCCTTGGATCCGATAGCGGGCCGTCAACCCCTGAACCTTGGTGAGCAGGCGGCCCCCGTCACCGATGAAATGGGTGGTGTACTTGAAGGTCGGCTTCTCCTCGATGACGATCTCGATTCCCTGGTCGTCCACCTGAAGGTCCGACAGGGAAACGCCGGTGGAAGCGTAGAAGCGGCCGGCCTCCAGGCCCTCCATGATGGCCGCGGTCGAAAGACGGGGAGCCCGGACCACCACCCAGCCGCGCCCCGGGTTGAGGCGGTCGGGGCTGAATTCCCCCTTGAACTGGTGGGCGTCATCCACGGCGATGCCGTAAATGAGCTTGCCGCTGCTGAGGATCTCGTCCCACATGGCCTCCAGGCCGGGCGAGCCGCCGCCTCCGTGGTTGTGGACCGAGGGCGCGCCGTTGTAGATCTCGAAGAGCTTGTTGTTGCGGACCTGGCGCATCTGATCGGCGGTCAGAGCCCAGCGGAAGTTGGGATGGTTGATGTGGGGCACGCCGCCCACCCCGCGGATGGCGTCCACGTTGCGCTGGAGCATTTGCACCGGGTCGGAGCCCCCTTGAGGCGGGACGACCTCCCGCAGGTTCAGTCCGTTGATGTGGATGGGGCTTCCTTCGAAGCTGTCGGTAACTTCTTCTCCGTTGATGACCAGGAACTGCTCCCGGGCTGCGAAAATGCTGTTGAGGCCCTTGACCTCGGTCAGAAAGTTATGGTCCGTCAGCACCAGGAAGTGGTAGCGGTGCTCCTTGTACCAGCGCACCACCTCGTCCGGGGTGCTGTCTCCATCCGAGTTGATGGTGTGGGTGTGGGTGTTCCCCTTGTACCACTGCAGCGGCTCGCTCGGCCTCATGGCCAGCAGGCAGAGGGGGAGGAATGCGACGGCAAGGTGGATGCGTTTCATGGGACCTGTTTCCAAGCGGATGGTGCCGGCGCCAGGCCGGATGGCGAGCCTACACGATAACCCATCCCTCCGAGCCAAGGCAACGATTCCCGGAGATGGCGAGACTCCTCGGGCAAAAAGAAAGACAAAGCCGGACCGACCTGCAATACTGGGTCTCTTTTCACTGCTTGATGCAGCCCCCTGATCACCGAGAAAGGCCCCAATGGCTCGAATCCTGATTCCTTCATGCCGGATCTTGCTGCTTTCCGGGCTGCTTCTGTGGCTGGGCGCAAAACCGGCTGGGGTCGGCCGGTTGGCCGCCGGAGAATCGGACTGGCCCCAGTTCCTGGGCCCGACGCGGAACGGCGTCTACGGGGGACCGGCGATTTCCGGTTCCTGGCCCGCCTCGGGGCCTCCCATCCTCTGGCGGAAGCCGGTGGGGGAGGGGTTCAGCGGGGCTGTGGTTCAGGCCGGGCGCCTGGTTCTGTTCCATCGGATCGAAAGCCGGGAACGGGTGGAGTGCCTCGATGCTCGAACCGGCCGGCCCTTGTGGCAATACGACTATCCTACCGACTACCGGGACGATTTCGGTTTCGACGGCGGGCCGAGAGCCACCCCGTCGATTTGGGAAGGCAAGGTCTACACCTTCGGGGCCCAGGGGGTCTTGCATTGCCTGGAGCTGGAAAGCGGCAGGCAAGTCTGGAGCGTGAAGACCCACCGGAAGTTCGACGGTCGCAAGGGCTTCTTCGGCGCTGCCTGCTCCCCTCTGGTCGAGGACGGCCGGCTGTTCCTCAACGTCGGCGGACGGGAGCAGGCGGGGCTGGTGGCGTTCGACGCCCGCACCGGGCGAGTTCTGTGGACCGCCACTGACGACGAGGCCAGCTACTCCTCTCCCGCCATGGCCACCTTGGGCGGCCGCCGCCAGGTGCTGTTCCTGACCCGCACCGGACTGGTTTCGGTGGATCCGAAGAGCGGGGAGGTCCTGTTCCGCTTTCGCTGGAGAGCCCGCAGCCGGGCTTCGGTGAACGCCGCCACCCCGCTGGCGGCAGGCCCCTTGATCTTCCTCTCGGCCAGCTATGGAACGGGAGCGGTGCAGCTCAGGGTCAAGGGCGCCGAGCCGGAAACGGTCTGGACCTCGGACGAGTCCCTCTCCAACCACTATTCGACCAGCGTGATCCGGGGCGACCACCTCTTCGGATTTCACGGCCGCCAGGAATACGGCCAGTCCCTGCGCTGCGTGGCGCTGAAGACGGGCCGGGTCCTCTGGAGCCGGGACGGTTTCGGAGCCGGCACCGTGAGCCTGGCGGGGGACCGGCTGGTGGTGCTGAAGGAAAACGGGGAGCTGCTTCTGGTTGCGGCCTCGCCCCAGGGCTTCCGCCTCATCGCCAAGGCCAGGGTCCTGGCCCCCACCGTGCGAGCCTATCCCGCTCTGGCCGACGGCCGCCTGTTTGCACGCAATCAGAAGGAGTTGGTGGCCGTGGATCTTCAACCCGATCGATAACAACGATCGGCCACGAAGGGACAAATGCAGGAGAGTGTCTGATCGTTCAGGGCCTGGGGACCGGTGTTCGCTTCAGCGGCTGTCGCGTAGCGTAGGCGAGCGACCGCCAGGCCCACTCGGCCGGTCCGAAGCGGAATCGGCGCAGCCAGAGCGGCGAGGCGAGGAGTTGCACCGCCCAGACGCCGGCCACCAGGCCCACTTGGCCCAGGCGGTCGACCGACCCGAACCAGCCGAGCCCGTGGCCGTAGAAGAGGGTCGTACACAGGACGGACTGCAGCAGGTAGACCGCCATTCCACAAACCGCGTAGGTGACGAGGATGTCGCCATGCCAGAGCAGATGGGCATGGAGCAGGCCGATGACCAGCAGATACCCCATCCGCCGGTAGTGCAACCTGGCGCCGCCGCTCCCCTCTGACCGCTCCGCCATCAGGACGATCCCCGCGCCGAACAGCATCGAGAAGATGGCCATGAACTTCTGATCGGCGAGCATCCGTCCCGCCAGCCAGACGTAGAGGTTGGCTCCCTCCAGGTCGCCGTAGGCGGTCGGGTTGAAGTAGGCCGCCTGGGGCATCGCGAATCCCTGGATGTTCATCACCAGGATGCCAAGCAGGGCGAAGCCGCGCAGGACGTCGATCGCCTCGATGCGCGCGGTCTCGGCGACGGGCCCTGAGCCCGGCCGGTCAAGGGGACTGGTCATGTCGCCCTTCATTCGCCCGCAGGTCGTAGCACAGCAGCCGCGGCGATCCTCCCCGGACGAAGTCGCGGCGGTTCTGGGAGACGTAGAGCAGGCCCCGGCTCAGGACCGGCGGAGACCAGGACTCGCGGGCGGCGAACAGCCAGGCGCGGGAGAGGATCCGGTAGCCCCGGGGAGAGAGGTCGAGCCACAGCAGGTGGCCCAGCTCTCCCAGGCAGAGGAAGTGCCCGTCGGCCCAGAGCAGGGAGCCCCGGTAGGTGGTGAAGGTTCGGGTCACCTGGCGGCCGCCGAACTCGAGGGTTTCTTCCCATTCCGGCACGGCGCGCCACATCTCCTTTCCCGTCTTCAGGTCGATGCAGGCCAGGGCCGCGTCGGGCTCGTTGCGTCCGTCGAACCCGTAGAGGTATCCCTCCCGGTGGATGGCCGTGTTCCAGTGCAGGCCGAAGCGGGGCGCGGTCCAGGCCAATCGGTGAGCGCCGCCGGGGAGCAGGTCGAGCAGCGCGGCTCCCGTCTTGTAGCTGGCCGAGATCAGCACCTGGTTGTCGATCACCACCGGGTTGGAGGCATTGACCGACTCGTAGCTGCGGCTCCTCCAGGGAAAGCGGAAGTCGATCTTTCCGTTGGCGGGATCGATGCTCAGCAGCCCCCCGGTGGGCGGGCGGCTTTCGCCTCCGGCGAAGACGAAAATGCGCCGCTTGCCTCTCACCGTGGCCGGAACCGGGGACGCATAGCTGGGACCCCACCGATCTCCGGTCTCCCAGGCGAGTTTGCCGGTGTGCTTGTCCAGGGCGATCACCGAGGGCCCTCCCGGTGCGCCCACGTTGACAATCAACCGGTTCCCTTCGACCAGGGGCGTGGCGGCGACCCCGAAGAAATCCTGGGGCACCCGGAACTCACGCGACAAGTGGCGCTTCCAGTGGACGGCGCCCGACTCCAGGTCCAGGCAATGGAGCCGGCCTTCGGCGCCGTAGGTGTAGACGCGGTCGCCGTCGATCACCGGGCTGCAGCGGGGTCCGTCGTTGTAGCCGTAGCGGTCGCTGTAGCCTGTCGGGTATCGGAAGGTCCAGTAGCGCTGTCCGGTTTCGGGGTGCAGGCAGTCGACGATCTCCTCCTGGCCCTGGCGGTAGAAGTAGACCAGCCGGGAGCCGCCAATGGCCGGTGAGGTGTAGCCGGTTCCCTTGGCCAGTTCCCAGACCAGGGGCGGCCCGCCCTCCGGCCAATGCTTGAGCAGGCGGGTCTCGCTGGAAACCCCGTTGTGGGTCGGTCCCAGGAACGAGGTCCAATCGTGGGTGACGGCCCCTGAAGGGAGGGGCTTGGGCTTGGAGTGAAAGCGAACGCCGGGGTGGGTTGCCGGTGAAGGAGGCTTGCCTTTGGCGGATGCCGGCAGCGGAGCGGCTCCGGCGGTCCACCCCTGGGCCGGCCAAGACCGATCACCCGTTTGACAGGCGCTCTGGGCAAGCCAGAATCCGGCGAGCATGAATCCCAGCAACGGTCGTTTCATTGCTCCTTCTCAAGTCAATACCGCACCTGGGTGGGCCGTCCCCGGTCCTCGCCGCGCAGCCAGATGAAGACTGGGGCGTGGGGCTCGGGCGAAGGCCAGGGCAAGCTGATCCGCAGGGTCTGTTTTTGGGGATCGTCGGGGAAGGGGGTGGGGATGCCCACGACGGGGCGACCCTGGCTCTCGTCCCAACCCGCCCTGGCGATGTGGTGCAGTTCCTCTCCGGTCAGGATACCTTCGTAGAGCGATTCCCCCAGCTTCTTGCCGGTCAGGACGAAGCGCTCGATCCTGGGCAGGCGGACCACCCGGCCCAAGGAGTGCGGATCGGACGATCCGGTGGTCTCGTCTTGGACCACGGCCGCCAGGGAGCAGTCGGTGGCGCTCAGGCTGCCCGGGTCCAGCGAGAGGAACAGGGTGTCCTTCCCGGTGACGTCCAGCCGGCCGGCGCCCTGGGGTTGGCCGGGGACAAGGGTCAGCCTGGCTTGGAATATCCCGCTGCTCCGGCATCCCAGTTGCAAGGAGGCCACCGAGTCGAGGTGCTCCACCTCGATGGCGAAGCTGACCGGCCGGCCCGCCGGGAGCTCGCCCTCGCGCAGTCCCAGCCTGGCTTTGGGCGGGAAGGAGGTGTGGGCGCCTGCAATGGCCGGCCGGCGCCCCACCACCTGCAGTCCCTCCGTCAGCACGACCGGAGCCTCCAGTCCGGCGACCCTCAAGGTGACAGGGAGGAGATCTCCCTTTTGCGCCGCATCCTCCAGGTAGGCCGTGACGCCGCGCCGTTCAAGCTCCTGGGTTGCCGGCGGCACCGGCGCCAGCGCCCAACGGGCCTTGGCGCTCTCCAGCCCGTCGATGCGCTCCAGGCCGGTTCCTTCCAGCAATAGTCCCTGGCCTTCTTCTCCGAGATTGACCTTGAGAGGGAGATTGGCAAGCCGGGGCAGCGCGGGGTGAACCTCCAGAGGAAGAACCCGAGGCTCGGCGTCGTCCTGGGAGATCTTCAGCCCGTAGAGGCCGGGGGCAAGCCGGTCGGTATCCAGTGAGAAACCCAGTTGCTCCTGCCATCCGCGGGGTGTCCTTGGAGACAGCAGGAAGGGCAGCGGCGTCACGGTCTGGCCTGAAGCGTCGGGCTCCACCAGCTCCAGCCTCTTGACGAACTGGAAGTCGGCGCCCGTCAACTCGATGCGGACCCGTCCGCTCTTGGTCACCAGCCTGTCCCTGGATTGGGCTGTCAGCCGAGACAGGTCGAGGTCCCCCAACCGGTGGAGCCGAAAACGTCCGTCCAGCTCAAGGGGTTCCCAATCCCAGGAAGCGGCCAGGGTGTACTCCCCGGGGGGAACCGCTGTTTCGCCGGTGTCCAGTTTCAGAGCCCGCAGCGACGCCTGGAGAGAAACCCCGACGGCAAACTTCCGGCCGCTTCCGGCCTGGATCAGCTTCCAGTCATGGGCGCGCGGCAACTGTCTCCTGTCGGAGGCGTCCTCCGCCTGGATCGGAAGCAGGGCCTCCCGGCCAATGGGAAGATGAACATCGGAAGCCACCTTGACCCGAGGCGGCTCTCGGGAGGGGATGCGCAGGGCCCACAGGTAGGCGATCCTGGCCCGGGCCTTGGGAGGCCGACGCTGGGAGCAGAGCTGAACGTCGTGGGGCGGGACGTTCTGGGCGAAGGCCGAGCGGAAGTCGGTCCCGGGAGAGATCAGGGTTCTCAGGTTCTGAAACAGGGCCACTCCTCCGGTGGCCAGCAGGGCCGAGTTTCCCAGGAACAGGGTCGCCAGCGAAGCGGCCAGGCCGGCCGATTGCCGTATTCCGTGGGCCGGCTGGGGGTTGAGCGGGTCGTAGGTCGAGAGTGACGGCAGCAGGGTGCGCAGCAGCAGGGTTGCCTGTTGGTCGGCCGGCGCCTCGGGGTCGATGCGGGGCAGGCTGACGTTGTGCTGGGCGGAGAACCCCTGCAGCACGGCGTCCAGGGGTTGGGAGTTGGCGGGGGAGCGTTCCCAGGCCGCCAGCGCTTCCACCAGGGCTCCCACCTGGGCCGTCTGCTGGGCGTAGTCGGCGAGTTGGGTGATGACGTCCTCGTTGTTCCTGACCAGGGACTTGACCTTCTTGACGTTCAGCCCCCGGGGACCGTAGACGGCCGCCACCACCTCGACGTCGAAGGGAACCTCCCACTGGGTGGCTGCCCCGGCCGGCCTGGGGTCCAGCACCACCCATTCCTTTTCGGGACTGCTCCCGGCGGCGATCAGCACCAGGGCGATGCTGGCCTGGCGCTTTCGGTCGGACGTCTGGCGAATCGGGATGTAGAGCAGCTTCCGGCCCTTCTCCAGTCGATTGACCGCGGCCAGCGGGAGCGCCCTCACCTTGGGCGCCGGTTGCACCAGGAAACGGAACTGGCCGATGGATTGTCCGCCGGCGCAGAGAGGCGGCTTGGCCGCCGCCGCTGGCCGGCACAGGGCCAGGGCCAGCCCCAGCCCTATCGCCAACGCTGCAGGAATCCTTGCCAATTCGACCTCCCTCAAGTTTCATGATCGCCTATCCGGGGGAGGATTGAAAGTGCCAAAAGGAGTCGGTCTTGGCGGTTTTTGGTTCGTGGATAGCCCGGCCCCCGCCCCAGACGACAGGGCGGATCATACAGGATGAAACCGGGTGGTTTCAGACAAGCGAGGCCCCCGCCCCCCACGACGGGGCGGATCATTCGAGGAAGAAACTGACGATCTCTATTGAAGACGAACCACAAATGGACACGAATGAACACGAATAGGGATGGATTTCTGTCAGTTTTTCTTCGTGTCCCTTCGCGGTCCTTCGCGTGACTTCGTGGATCACTCTTTTTTCTTTATGTTTCAGGTCAGCAGCGCCCCCGCCCTTCCACGACGGTGCGGATCATACGAGGGTGAAACAAGAGAAGTTCATGGCCTGTCGGGAACAAGAGTTTTGAACATGGATGCACAGGATTATCAGGATGGGAGGGTGCAGCAGCAGAGCTGACTCCGGCGGTGATCGCGGCGGATTTGCGGAAATCCAGGACTTCAAACCAGCCGTCTCCGGAAAAAATCCTGTGCATCCTGTGCATCCATGTCAATAAAAAAGGGGATTCGGCTTCGCCCCGAAAGCGGAGCCGGCCCGGCAGGCCTCAAAGAGGGCGTAACATCCTGTGAGTCAACGGGATAGATCCAACTGAAGCCGGCTGATTTCCAATTTTGTTTCAGGTAAGTGGTTAGCCGTGCCCCCGCCCTAGCGGGCGGGTCATACGAGAGCGAAACAGGTTTGTTTCAGTTGCTGAACGTGTCTATCGAATAACTATCCACTAACCACTGATCACTAGTCACTTTTCACCTAGCCGCGCTGCCGTCCCGGACGACGGGGCGTCTCATGAGAGGCGAATCAGGGGTGTTCCAGACAAGGCCTATGCTTCGACGCGGAGCCGTCCCTGGCGCTCCGAATGGGGCTCTCGGATGATGATGTCCACATCGCGTCCCAGGGCCGTCAAAAGGCGTAGAAGCCGCTCCATGGAGTACTCCCGGAAATTCCCTCGCAGCAGGCGCGACACATCGGGCTGAGACAGCCGGAGCAGTTTCGCCGCCTCGACCTGCTTGAGGCCGCGTTGGCGAATGATCTTGTCGATCCGAGTGACGAGTTCGGCTTTGAGCAAGTGTGTGTCGGGATCCGGGAGACCCAGGTCAGCGAATACGTTGGCGCTGCCCCGTTCGATTTTCACGTTGCCGGCCTTCATCGATCTGCCCTCCGCCATAGTTCTCTCGGTAGTGTTGCTCCGCCACCCGGAGCCTCCGTCTGACCAGGTCGATTTCCGGCTGTGGCGTTGCGATTCCCCGCTTGGCCTTCTTTTGGAAGGCATGTAGCACGTAGACTGCGGCCCTGAACCGGACCGTGTAAACCGCCCGAAACGCATCACCGTCGTGGCGCGCGACCACCTCCAGGACGTTGCTTCCCAAGCCCCTGAGCGGCTTGACGCCTCGGTGTTTCAGTCCGACCTGGGCCTGATAGAGCGCGTAGCCGACCACGTCCTGCACCGCCTCCGGAAAGCTCTTTAGATCCGCCTTGCTGGAGCCGATCCATTCGACAGGTTTGGGTAGGCCGGCGACCATGCCGATTATAGTGATTCCTCCATATACAAACAAGCCGTTACTGGGTACGGTGACACCAGCAAATAGTCTCTATCGATGATGCTCGGGGGCACCAAGGCCGCTGACACTTTTGCCGATGCGCCGGTAAGTGACCGCTTTCGAGGATGTCCTCGTCGCGGAACAGCCGTTTCCTGAAAAATCCTGTGCATCCTGTGCATCGATGTTGGTAATTCCTGAAACTCACGAGGCGGGGCAAAGCGCCCCCCACAGGCTAGACAGCGGGCTGCGTCCTGGATAGCCGGGCAACCGCAGGGGTTACCCCTACGACGGCATGCAGTGGGGGGTGGTCGCCGGGGTGTCAGCTTGCTCCGGGGCAGAAATCAGACGAACAGCGGCGCGATTTCGTCCACCTTCAGGAAGGTGGTTCCCGAGACCGGCTCCAGGTACTCGAAATCCCGGCCCGAAGGGGTGTTGGTGATCTTCTTGGACCAGTCGATGCCCAGGGCCGAGTACATGGTGGCGGCGATGTCTTCCATGTAGATGGAGCGCTTCTGGCTCCATCCGGAATCGACCACTTTGCCGCCGGTGGGGTCGGTGGCGCCGATGATGCGGCCGCCCCGGACGCCGCCGCCCGCAAACAGGCTGGTGGAAGCGAACCGGTGGTGGTCGCGGCCCTTGTTGACGGTCAGGTCTCCCACGGTGCGCCCGAACTCGCCCATGCACACGATCAGGGTGCGGTCCAGCAGCGCCTGTCCGTCCTTGGTCCTGAGCCGGCTCAGGTCGGTCAGCAGGCTGGCGAAAGCCGCGTCCAGCTCCCGGCCCAGAGTGTACTGGTTGGGAGTGCTGGTCTTGTCGTAGGCCTTGGCGTGAAGGTCCCAGCCGTCGTGGGTGATGAACACGTAGCGGGTGCCGGCCTCGGCCGCAATCAGGTTGCGCCCCAGGATGCAGGCATCCCCCAGGGCCGAGGACCCGTAGCGCTTGCGTTCCTCCGTCTCCAGCTTGAAGACGTCCCGCACCTCGGGCGCCATCATGATGGAGTGGGCCTCCCCGTAGTAGGATCGGAACTCTTCAATGGGGCGCGAGCTGCCCGTCGACGAAACCGGGTGTCCCTGCTCCAGACGGCTCAGCAGGTCCCACCGTCGCAGAAAGCGTTCCCGTTCGCCATCCTCCAGCAGGAAGTGGCGGCTCTCCTGGGTATTGAAGCCCAGGGGGCCATACTTGGGTTCCAGACAGCCGGCGCCCACCAGGCCGGCGCCACTGGTGATGTTGTAGTTCATGGCCACGAAGGGAGGCAGAAAGTCGCCGGGCTTGCGGCGGGCCTCCATTTCGTAGGCGATGACGGCTCCCAGGGAGGGCATTTCGGCCCGCCGGGCCGGGCTGACCGGGTGGGCCACCTGCAGGACGTATTGGGCCCGGGAGTGGCCGGCTTCCCAAGCCTCCACCGAACGCAGGATGGCCAGGTCGTCCAGCTTCTCCGATAGCTGCGGGAACAAGGCGTAGGGCAGCTTCAACATCCCGCCCTTGACCGTTCGCAGGTCGAAGTCCGCCGGCGTGTAACGCCCCTCCTTGAAGTCGAAGGTGTCGATCTGGCTGGGTCCGCCGTCCAGAAAGAGAAAGATGCAGTAGTCGGCGCTGCCCCGGGGGTTCACCCTTCGGGCCGCCCGCAGGTTGAGCGGGTCCATCATGGGCGACAGGCAGAAACAGGTGGCGGTGGCGGCCCCGGCGCGAATGAAGCCTCGCCGGGTCAATTGGGGAATACGGGTCATGGCGTCTTCCATGGGTCCGATTCTTCTCCTAGAGGTTGAACAGAAACTCCTTGGTGTTGAGCAGGCTCCACAGCAGGTCCTCGGCCCCGGACTCGCGGTAGCGTTCGATCTGGGCCACCCCGAGACGCTCTTCCTCTTCTCGGGGGAGCCGGCCCAGAGTCGCCAGAAAGAGCTCCTCCACGATGGCCCGGTTGGTCTTGAGGGGCTCCTGATCGAGCAGCGCATTCAGCCGGCCCTTCTCCGCTTGAACCTTCTCCTTGACCAGGTCGCTGTTCAGCAACAGCGAGGCCTGCACGGTCGAGCCGGCCAGGCTCTTGTCGGCCACGTCGCGGTTGCTCCGGCCGAAGGCGGCCAGAAAGACCTTCAGCTCTCCCTGCAGGTCGTAGGGCCCCCGAGTCTGCATCACGTATTTGACCTTGAGGTCGGTGCCCATGATGGGGATCTCGGGGAAGACCCCGGTGGCCTGGCAGAGGCTGTCGTGGAGTTGGGCCGCCGACAGGCGCCGGGTGTTGCGCCGGGCGAAATAGCGGGCGTAGTCGGGGCGCCACCGCCCGGGAAACCGGCTGGAGAGCTGATAGGCGCTCGATTTGCCGATCCGACGGATGATGGCCCGCAAGCTGAAGCCGCTCTCGGCGAAGTCTTTCCCCAGGGCGTCCAGCAGCTCCGGGTGGGTGGGCTGGATGGTCCAGGGAGCCGGCGGAGGATTGTCGGGGTCCTGCCGGGCCAGGTCGAACTCGGAGGGAGGATCGACGATGCCGACCCCCATCAGCTCGGTCCAGATCAGGTTGGCGGTGGCCCGGGCAAACTGGGGATGGGAGGTGAGCATGCGGGCGTAGGCCCGGCGAAAGTCCTCTCCCGGCCGGGCCCGCTCGCCGTCGAGCAGGAAGGTGGGAGTGGTGTCCGCCGAATAGCGCTTCATGCGCTTGACGCTCGGGTACTTCAGGTCGTAGCGGTGGGTGTCTTCCTGCACGGGAAATTCCTGGCCGATCCCGAAGCCCCGGAACATCCGGATACCCCCGAAGAAGGAGGCCTGGCGCCAGAACTCCTCCCGCGTCTTCCGGCTGAGCCAAAGGTTGATCTTCTCCAGGTGGTAGGCGCCGTCGTGGCAGGCGATGCACTCCAGGTTGATCCCCAGGAAGTTCCTGGTGCTGCTGATGGCGATGTCCTCGATGCTGTCCTCGTGGTTGACGCCCAACCCGTCGGCATCGTCGGCGTGGTTCCTGGCTATGTAGTTGGCGGGGGCCGACTCCCAGTTGGAGCGGGCCGTGGCCGTCAGCATCTCGGTGACCAGCTCGTCGTAGGGCACGTCCAGCAGCAGGGCCGTATTGAGGTAGTCCCAGAAGAGGTTCCGACCCTTGGGTCCTACCTCGCCCTGGGTGGTGCGAAAGAGGTCGCACAGAAAATAGGTCCAGCGGTCCAGGTAGGGGTGGGAGGGGTGGTCGGCGGCGGCGGGGTCCACGCGGGCGCCGGTCAGCTCGTCGATGAGCCGGGACCGCTTGTCGGGGTCGGTGTCCTTCAGGAAGCTCCGCACCCGGTCCACCTCCGGCAAGCGGCCGGTCAGGTCCAGGTGGGCTCTGCGCAGGAACTCGGCGTCCGAGGACAGGGGGGCGTGGGGAATCCCGTCCCGCTCCAGCTTGTCGAAGATGAAGTCGTCGATGTAGTTGTTCCTGCGGACCGGCAGCGAGTGTTCCGGGCCGGCCAGGCCGGCCGTCACCCGGCTGGTGACTTCATCCAGCTCCGCCCGGCTGCCCGACCCGGGCTTGGGCGGATGGGGCTTGTCGCTTTCCTTGTCTTCGGGCCGGCCCAGGACAGCCAGCGCAACGATGAGCAGCGGCAGCAGCAGCGGAGATAGCTTCATGGCTTGCGCCCTCTATCCCGAGACCGATCGTCGCCGGGGCAAAGAGGTACGGGAAACAATACAGGGAATTTTATCAGGAATGCGCCCAAGTTTGAAACAGTCTCACTAATAGATAAGCACGTTCCCCATTGCAGTGTCGTGGGTTACGGGAGAGCTGCGAAGCTGCGGTTGGAGTCTGTAACCCAGCGAAACGCCCCCTACAGGCCATCCTTATAGAGCTGCGAAGCAGCGCCCGCGTGTAGCCCCAGGCGGAAGCCTGGGGTCGTATGAGTTCTGCACCAATCCAGCCGCGAACGCGGCGAATAGAAAGCACCCTTCCGAAAAACACTGCCTTTCGAGCCTTTTGCAAAAAACTCAGTTGAGCCTCAGGATCAGTTTGGGCGCCGGTCGCTTTCCATCAGAGTCCGCAGCATGGCGTTCATGCGGGTCTGGTAGCCCTTGCCCTTCGACCTCAGCCAATCCAGTACGTCGGCGTCCAAGCGGACATAGATGCCTTTCTTCGGCTGAGGCATACGCAGCTCGGCGCGACGCCAGAAGCTCTCATCGGCTTCCGGGATGTCGGAATAGTCGATGTCCTTGTCTTGGATCGACTCAATTTCCCGGAGCCGCTTTTTCGAGATGCTCATGGAAAGCCCGCCTTTCCTTGCGGTTGGCCTTTCGGGCGGAAATCAGTCGGATTCGCCCGCGCCGCCACGTGTGGACCACGGCAACGACGACCGCTGTGTCCAATTGACCGTAACTGATAAAACGCTTCTCGTCGTAATCCTGTCGGTCATCCGGGGCAGTGAGCACAGGGCCGGTGAAGATCAGGCTGGCTTCCTCGAAGCCGACTCCGTGCTTGCTGTGGTTGAGCCGGTTCTTCTCTTCGTCCCATTCGAACTGAAGCGGCATTAGTCCCGTGCGAACTGTACCCTGACAACCGCATTATATATACATTTCGTATATATATCAAGTCCACTCCATCACAGGACTATCCTACTTTTCCAGAGGACTTATTTGCTGCCTCTCAGCAAGGCCGTTCCTCATTCCCGACTCAACGGCCGAAAGGGTTCGGGAGAAGGGTTGCGTCAGCACAGAATATGTGAATTCTGCTGCCCCCGGATGAGCGGTCTCAGGATGTAATTCACACACAATGTGAACCACTGATGCTTCAGGATGTCAGCCGGCAGCAACCGTTTCCGAAACAACCGCATGAAGGATTATTTTTGTGAAAAGGTTTGAAAAGAGGTAAGATAACCGAATAGTTGCGGCATGAATGGCCGGCCAGCGCACCTGTAGCCTCACTTCCCGTCGGATTTTGCTGTCTGGGCGCCAGTTCTCCTCTTCAAGTCCGGTTAACTTTTTTCACACAGGTATTGCATCACATTGCGAGAACCGATGCCACCTGCCCAAGGTAAGGGATCCAGCCCGAGATTTTGCTGGAAAGGACTCCAACAATGAAAACAGCTCCTGCTTGCCTTCCCGTTCTGACCCTGCTGGCGGCCATGGCCCTGGCCGCGCCCAGGGCACAGGCCCAATCGAGCAGTTTGAGCGGAGTGGTCACCGATGAGACCGGCGGCATCCTGCCCGATGCCGAGATCACCGTGACCAACCAGGACAACAACCTCCAGCGGACCGTGCTGTCGAACCAGGAGGGCCTCTACGTCTTCGCCCAGCTCCCTCCCGGTCCCTACACGCTGTTGGCCGAACACCCCGACTTCAAATCAGTGGCCCTTAAAGGCATCACCCTGCTGGTCAACACCAACCGCGAGCTTGGGGTGGAGTTCGACGCCCTGGCCGCTCTCAACCAGTCCATCGACGTGTCGGCCACGGCTCCGCAACTGAACACCACCGATGCTTCGGTCGGGAACGCCTTTGGAACCAAGCCGATCCGACAACTGCCGCTGAATGCGCGAAATCCGGCCGGGCTGCTCTCGCTGCAGGCGGGCGTCACCTTCCTGACCTCCGACCCGCTGGATTCCAAGTTGTCGGGAGACATCCGCAACGGCACCGTGAACGGGGCCCAGAGCGACCAGTCGAACGTGACGCTCGACGGCGTCGACGTCAACGACCAGAACGGACGCCTGCCCTTTACCAGCGTGCTGCGCAACACGCTGGATTCGATTCAGGAATTCCGGGTGGTGACCACCACGGCCAATGCCAACCAGGGCCGTTCATCGGGCGCGCAGGTGTCGCTGGTGACCAAGAGCGGGACCAACGAAGTCCACGGATCGCTCTACGAATTTCACCGCAACACCGTCACCGCCGCCAATGACTTCTTCAACAACCGGGCCGGAGTGGATCGCCCCAAGCTCATCCGGAACGTGTTCGGAGGCTCGGTGGGCGGTCCCGTCAAGAAGGACCGGCTCTTCTACTTCCTCAACTACGAAGGGCGCCGCGACGCCAGCGACGGCAGCGCCGTGCGCACCGTTCCGACGGCGTCCATGCGCGACGGGTTCGTCCGCTACAGGAGCGTCGGCGGGGAGGTCCAGACGCTCGATCCGGCCTTCATCCGCACCCGGATCGATCCGCTGGGGACCGGTCCCGGTCCCGCCACCCTCGAATACTTCAGGTCCTTTCCGGAACCCAACGACTCCACCGTCGGAGACGGCCTCAACACGGCCGGATACCGGTTCACGGCTCCGACGCCCTTGAGCTGGAACACCTTCATCTCCAAGACCGATTGGAACCTGGATCAGGACGGCTCGCACAACATGTTCCTGCGTCTGAACTTCCAGAACGACCGCATCACGGGCCTTCCCCAGTTTCCCGGCCAGTCCCCCAACCGGGAGACCACCGACGCCAGCCGCGGCATGGCGTTGGGGTACAACGGCCTGTTCGCGGGCAACGTCGTGGGCACCTTCCGCTACGGATTTACCGGCCAGAGGGTGGACGTTTCGGGCGTGCAGACCGCATCCAGGGCCAGCATCGGGGACAGCATCATCGACGATATCGAAGGCGCAACCACCCCCCGGGAATCGTACCTGCCGACCCAGACCCTGGCGGCCGACTTCTCGGTGATGAAGGGCGCCCACTCGCTGCAGTTCGGCGGGGCCTTCTTCTCCAATCGGAACCGCCGCTTGAACTACGACAACAGCTTTCACTTCGCCAAGCAGGCCGCCTGGGCCCTGGCCGACGCCCCGGCGGTATTCGAGGGGCCGCTCGCGGCGGCGCCCGCCAACCCCGGAGTCTACCGGGAGACGATGGCGACCGCCCTCGGGGTCCTCAACTTCTTCGACGCCAATTACAACTACGACCTGAACGGCAATGCGTTGGCCCTGGGCGATCCCGTAAGGCGGACGTTCGGGGTGGAGCAACTGGAGCTCTACCTGCAGGACACCTGGCGCGTCCGGCCGGGCCTGTCCATCACGGGCGGCCTGCGCTGGTCGATCATGCCGCCGGTCAGGGAGGTGAACGGACTCCAGGTCAGCATCACCCCCGATCTCGACCGGTACATCGCAAACCGTCTGGACCTGGCGGCGAACGGCCGCCCCACGCGCGAGGCGGGCCCCATCGGCTTCGTGGGGGTCGACGATGCCGAGGGCGGTCCCCTGTGGTCGACCCACTACAAGAATTTCTCGCCCCGGCTGGCCATCGCCTACTCGCCGGGAAGCACCGAGGGATTTCTGGGCAAGCTGTTCGGCGGCCCGGGAAGGACCTCCATCCGGGCGGGGGCGGGCATCTTCTACAACAGCTTCGGGATGGGCATGATGCAGATGCTCGACCGCAACGCCTTCGGGCTCACCAGCAAGGTGACCAACCAGATTCCCAGAGTGGCCGATTCCCCCCGTTTCACCGGGATCTCGACCCCGCCCGCGGCAGGGATCCTGCCTCCTCCGCCGGGTGGCCCGGGCACGCCCAATCCGACCGGACTGGGATGGAGCCAGGGAGTCGACTCCAGCCTGGAGCCCCCCTACAGCATCAACCCCACCTTTTCCCTGGCCCGCGAGTTCGGCGGGGGATTCCTGGTGGACATCGGCTATGTGGGGCGACTCGGTCGCAGGCTGCTGGTCAACGACACCGCCTCGGCCCAGTACACCAACTTCAAGGATCCGGGGTCGGGCCAGTACTTGCTGGATGCGCTCCAGGCAATGGAACGCATGGTGCAGCGCGGCGTCCCGACCGAGTCGGTGCAGCCGATCCGGTTCTGGGAGAGCCTCTATTCCGGAGCCGCCACGCCGGAGGCCACCGCCACTCAGCGTGTCTACGAGGTCATCCGATCCACCAGTCCCGACACGGGCACGGCTCTCTACTATCTCGATTACGCCTGCATCCCGTTCTGCAGCGACATGGGGGCGGGGGTGTCCATGAACCCCCAGTTCTGGAGCTTCGATGCGCTCCGGTCCTTCGGAACCTCGACCTACCACTCGATGCAGGTGTCGCTGCGCAAAGCCTTCTCCCAGGGGTACCAGTTCGACCTGAACTACACCCTGTCCAAGTCCACCGACCTGGTGTCGGTCTCCGCCCGGCGCACCATCGGAGAACGGTTCGGCCAGATTCCGGGAGACACCTACTGGTCCGCCTTCAGCGTCATCAACTCCTGGGACCGGGAAGCCCAGCGGTCCGTCTCCGATTTCGACATGCGCCACCAGTGGAACGCCAACTGGGTGGCGGAGTTGCCGATCGGAGCCGGGAAGCCGATCCTCCCCGACCTGGGGGGGGCGGGCCAGGCGGTGCTGGGAGGCTGGCAGCTCAGCGGCCTGATGCGCCTGACCTCGGGCCTTCCCCTCAGCGTGCTGAACGGCCTGGCCTGGCCGACCTGCTATTGCTACCAGCACTTCGCCGAAACCGACGGACCGGTGCCGGAGCAGGCCAACGCCAAGAACGCCAGGCTGATCGGAGGGGGGACCGGACCCAACGTCTTCAGCGATCCGGCCTCTGCCCTGGCCTCCTTCAGGCAGGTCCTGCCCGGGGAGGTCGGACAGCGCAACAACCTGCGCGGCGACGGGATCTTCTCGATCGACATGGCCATTGGAAAACGATTTCCGTTGCCGTTCGAGAATCACAGCCTCCAGTTCCGGGCCGAAGCCTTCAACCTGACCAACAGCGTTCGCTTCAACGCCGACGCCTGGGAAACCCTCTCCTTCACCTTCCCCGGAAGCTTCGGGAACTACTCCCGGGTGATGGTTCCGCCCAGAGTGATCCAGTTCGGCCTGCGCTATGAGTTCTAGAATGAGCTATGTCATTGGATCCGGAAGACCTGGTCGAAGACCTGATCGAAGACGAGCATCACGAACAGCAGACCCGGATTGAACAATGGATCGGGGCCCTGGCCGGCGTCCTGGTCATCCTGGCTGTCGTGGCAGGACTGGTCGTGCTGTGGCTGGTGTCGGAATAACCCTGTTGATGGTCAGGGCGATTCATCCGCCGATGCCGGGCCGATGGGGCTTTGCAGCAGGGCCTGGCGAAATTCGTCGAAGGGGATGCCGCCCGAGACGATGAAGATGTTGCGGTCGGTGGGCAACTGGCGAAGGCCCACCGAGACCGGCACCTTCATGGGTCCCTTGAAGTCCATTCGGAGCGGAGAATCGTTGGCCGATCCCATCCACCACCAGTGGACGCCCCCCAGGTGCTGGGTCTCGCGAACGGGGTCGGGCCAGAGCTGGGCGCCGAACTCGTCGAAGAGCTTGAAGGCCTTCAGGTCGAAGGGCAGGCTGACGAAGAGTTGAGCCTGGGCCAGGCTGCCCCGGGTCCGCACGAACCAGGCCATGGGACGTCCGTCCTCCAGTTCCCACAGGAACATGCGGACCTCCTCTCCCACCGCCACTCTCTCCTTGAACCGAGCCCCCCGCAGCAGCGGCATGCCGCTCACCGACAGGTTGTAGTCGATTTCGATGGGCCGGGACCAGCCCAGGTAAGTGCCCACCATGGCCTTCCAGGTGGTGGCGCACTGTTCGAATCCCTCGCCGAAGGCCAGGGCTTCGACCCTTTCGGGATCGACCCGAAGCCGTCGTTCTTTGAACTCCCGCTCGATTTCCAACGCGATCATGCGGTTGTAGAAGATGACTTCCAGCGCCTGGGCGTTCCAGGTGTCGCTGTTGTGGCGAACGGCCTCCAGCAGGTCGTCCAGCAACTCGATCTTCACCGCGTCGGGGAGCAGTTGGCGATAGTCCACCTTGTGGTTGGCCGAAGGACTCTCCGAGCGGATGATCAGACAGCGGCGCCCCAGCTTCTCCAGCCCCTCCTTCTCCAGGGCCTGCATGGCCGGCCGGTTGCCAATGGGGTAGATGATCAGCGCCTCGTCCGGACCCATGGCCCGGATGTATTCCTTCTGTTTCTGGTTGACCCGCCGCTCCCACTCCAGGATCTCGTAGAACTCCTGCTTGTCGTACCAGGCGCCACCTCGATAGGTGAAGGACTGGTAGAGGAAATCGGGCCGCATGCGGCCCCCTTCCGCCAGCGCCAGGTCCCAGCAGACGGGGTGGATCAGGAAGCTGACCTTGGAAATCTGGACGGGGGAGTCCGCCCCGGTCGAATCCTGCGCCCCGGCGCCGGTCGGCCAGCCGATTGAAAAGAGCAGGAGTAGAAGCAGAGGCTGGAACCGGAGGGGGAGGATGCGCGGTTTCATCGGAGGACTAATCTTCGACCGGGCATTTTTCAATATCGGGTGCGACCGGGTGAAAAATGCTGTCCAACCACAAAAGGCACAAAAGGCACAAATTGTGTTTCTGCGCCTCTTGTGGCCATTCCAGGGAAACGTCCCGCTAGCGAATTCTGCAAAAGGCTCGAGAGCGAAATGAATTTGTTTCAGACGCTAAACGTGTCGATCCAATAACTGACCACTGATCACTAACCACTGATCACTAACCACTCTTCACCTGGCCGCGCCACCCTTCCATACGATGGGATGTCTGATACAGGGCGAAACAGCGATGTTTCAGGTCAGGATCCCCTTCACCACCCGGGCGGGGAATTCGTCGGTGAGGCGCTCGCTGCGGCCTTCGCGCCGGTAGACCAGGTCGCGGTGGTTCATTCCCAGCAGGTGCAGGATGGTGGCGTGCAGGTCGTGCACGCTGACCGGGTTGTCGACGGCGCGGTGGCCCAGCTCGTCGGTGCCGCCATGGACCGTTCCCCCCTTGATCCCGGCTCCCGCCAGCCAGACGCTGAATCCGGGCGGGCCATGATCCCGGCCCGCCGCCTTGTCGGGATGCTGGGAAAGAGGCAGCCGGCCGAACTCGCCGCCCCACACCACCAGGGTGCTGTCCCATAGTCCTCGCTGCTTCAGGTCGGTCAGCAGGGCGTGAACGGGCTTGTCGGTCTTGCCGCAGGCGTAGCGCAGGCCCTTCTCCAGGTTGCTGTGCTGGTCCCAGATCTGCTCCTCGATGTAGAGCTGGACCATGCGGACCCCTCGTTCCACCAGCCGGCGGGCCATCAGGCAGCGCCGCCCGTAGGAAGCCGTGGCCTCGTCGTTCAATCCGTACATCTCGTGCGTGGCCGGACTCTCCTGGGAGAGGTCCAAAGCGTCGCTGGCCGCAATCTGCATGCGGGCGGCCAGCTCGTAGTTGGTGATGCGGGCCTGCAGCTCCGGCTGGCCCGGGTGGCGGTGCAGGTGGCCCCGGTCCAGCCGGGTGAGGATCGACCGGGCCATGTTCAGCACCGGGCCGGGGAATTCCTCCTTGGGCTGCAGGTTGAGCAGGGGCGAGCCCTGCGATTTCAGGCGGGTTCCCTGGTAGATGGGCGGCAGCCATCCCGCCTGCCAGTTCTGAGTGCCGTTCACCGGGAGCATCTTGGGATCGTCCAGCACCACGTAGGCGGGGAGATTCTGGTTCTCGCTGCCCAGACCGTAGACCACCCAGGACCCCAGGCTGGGGCGTCCCACGATGGTCCGTCCCGACTGCATGAGGAAGATGGCGGGCTCATGGTTGAAGTGCTTGGTGAACATGGAGCGAACCAGGGCGATGTCGTCCACCTTGCGGGACAGGAAGGGAAGCAGCTCCGATATCTCCATGCCGCACCGGCCCCGTTTCTTGAACTCGAAGGGGGAGGGCATCAGGGTGCCGATGGAGGCGATCTGCTCCACGTCGTTGGTCAGGTCGCGGCCCGGCGGCTGCCCCTCGTGCTTCTTCAGCATGGGTTTGGGGTCGAACAGGTCGATCTGGCTGGGGCCGCCGTTCATGAAGAGGTGGATCACCGACTTGGCCCGCGGCTCGAAGTGAGGCCTCCGGGGTTTCAGGTCGGGCGCCTGGCGGCTGCCGGCCAGCAGCGGAGGGGCGGACAGGAGGTCCCTTCCCAGCAGGTAGGCCAGGGCTCCTCCCATGAACCCGTTGCCCAGGCTGGAAAACAGCTCCCTGCGGGAGGGCAGCGGCGTCGTTTCCGCGGACTCCCCGCTCGCAAGGGTGGACTCCAAACGGGTTCGGTCCTCGGGTCTCATGGTTTCCTCGCTCAATAGAACATGAATTCCGCCGAGTTCAGCATGGCGTGGCAAAAAGTGGAGAGGGCCAGCCAGCGGGCCCGCGACCGCTTGGGCTCGGCCGGCGTGTGGCTCTCCAGGTGCGTGGCCCAGTGCCGGTCCAGTCGCCCGATCTCCTCAAGGGCCGCCACTTTCTCGGCTGTGGTGGGCCAACGGGAGAGGGCGGCCAGGTAGACCTGCTCCACCTGTCTCTCCAGGTCGCTGCCCGCGGCGTCGATGACCCGGCCCGCGAAGTGGCGGGCGCTCTTGCGGGCCAACTGGCTGTTCCAGAGTTGCAGCGCCTGGGAGGTGACCATCGACTGGGAGCGCTTGACGCAGTTGGGGTTGAGCTGGGGTGCGTCGAAGGTGTCCAGCATGGTCAGGGGGGTCGTGCGGCGCTGCAGCATGTAGACGCTGCGCCGGCAGCCGGCCGAGGTGCACTGGCTGGTGACCTCGCCGTCCTTTTGGACCTCGACCTGGTCCGCCGGTCCGAAGGGCGTCGGGTCCAGCCGGCCGGAGATCTTCAGGATCGAGTCGCGCAAGGCCTCGGCATCCAGCCGCTGCAGGGGAAAGCGGGAGAGCAGGGAGTTGTCGGAATGGCCGTTGGCCGCCTCTTCGCCGGCGCTTGCGGAGGCCTGCCGATAGGCGCTGGAGGTCATGATCAGCCGGTGCATGGCCTTCACGCTCCAGCCCCGCCGGACGAACTCGGTGGCCAGCCAGTCCAGCAGCTCCGGATGGGACGGGGCGGCCCCCAGCTTGCCGAAGTTGCCGGGCGTGGCCACCAGGCCCCTGCCGAAGTGATGTTGCCAGAGGCGGTTCACCATCACCCGGGCCGTCAAGGGGTGATCGGGTTGGCCCAGCCACCTGGCCAGGGCCAGGCGCCGCCCGCTGCTCCATTCGGGCTTGGCGATGCGGTAGGGCCGGGTTTGCGCCTGAAGCGCCGAAGGGATTCCGGGCTCGACGGTATCTCCGGGGCGGGTGTGCTCCCCCCGAACCAGCAGGTAGTTCGGCGTGGGTTTCCCCGGCATGTCGAACAGGGCTCGGATGGATGGACGGTGCTGCAACTTCTTTTCGGCCTTCTTCACCGCTTCGTTGACCTTGCCCGCCTCTTCTCGATACTCCTCGAAGCGCTTCTCCAACTCGCCGGGTTCCAGCGTGAGAAACTCCTGGAAGGCCTCCACCAGGTATTTTTGCAACTCGGTGCGATGGTCTTCGGAGACCTTTGTGGCAGCCTCCACGTCGGCCCGCAATGCTTCCGGAATCTTTTCCCTCTTTTCCCGCAGCAGTCGCTCCCTGAAGGGGGCCGCTTTTTCTTCCAGAGAACGCTTCAGACGCTTGATCTCCTGCTCCACCGGACCGTTGTTCCGCTTCAACTCCCGGAGTTCTTCCTCCGACCCGTAGCGGAGCAGCCGCTTGGGGAAGGGGCCGCCGGCCGGCGCAATCAGAGGCTCCTGGGGGATCAGCCAGTCGTAGGGATCGTAGGCCGAGCGCAGGATGGCGCTGAAGCGATAGAAGTCGCGCTGGGGGAGCGGGTCGTACTTGTGATCGTGGCAGCGGGCGCAGGCCAAGGTCAGGCCCATCACCGTCGAGCTCAGCACCTCGACCTGATCGGCCACCACGTCCAGCCGTTCGGGAACGAAGTTCTGGGCCCCGGACCAGGTGCCGTCGGGCGCCATGCGCAGGAAGCCGGTGGCGACCAGGGGTTCCACCTCATCGGGAGTCAGGGAATCGAGCTTTCGGTGGTCCACCAGCTCATCGCCCGCGATCTGCTCCAGCAGGAAGCGGTCGTAGGGCTTGTCGTCGTTGAAGGAACGGATGACGTAGTCCCGGTAGCGGTAGGCGTGGGGCCGCAGGTTGTCGGCATGGACCTTGCCCTCGGAGTCGGCGTAACCGGCGGCATCCAGCCAGTACCGGCCCCAGCGTTCCCCGTAGTGGGCGGAGTCCAACAGCCGGTCGACCAGCCGTTCAAAGGCTCGAGGGTCGGAGTCCCGGTGGTAGGCCCTGACTTCGTCGGGGGTGGGGGGCAAGCCCACCAGGTCCAGCCAGGCCCGGCGCATCAGGGCCAGGCGCTCGGCCGGGGGAGCGAAGCCGAGCCCGCCAGCCTCCAGCTTTTTCAATAGAAAGGCGTCGATCGGGTTCCGGACCCGGTCGCTTTGGGCGACCCGGGGGACCCCAGACCTGCGCGGCGGCTGCAAGGACCAGAGGACCGGGGATTCCGGCTTGTCGGCGGACCCCTTGGAAGCGTTCGAGGCCCCGTTTGGCGGGGCTTCCGGTGCGCCGTCGGCAATCCAGCGGCGCAGCTTTTCCAGCTCGGGGGAGGTGACGGGGCGGACGCAGTACCGGGAATAGTCCTTGGGAGGCGGCATCTCCTCGGCCTGGATGCGCTGCAGCAGCAGGCTCTCTTCGGGCTTTCCCGGAACCATGGCCGGCCCCGACTTCCCGCCTTTCAGGATGCTGGCGCGGGTCCGCAGATCCAGGCCGGCTTGCTGCGTTCTGCGGCCGTGGCAGATCAGGCAGCGCACGTGCAGGATGGGCGCCAGCACGTCGTGGCTGGTGAGGCCGGGTTGCAGATCCTTCCGAGCCTGGAATGTCTCCGGGTCCTGTCCGTCGGCCAGGGCGCCCTGGTCGATCCAGCTCCGAACGACGTCCAGCTCGCCGGGTTTCAGCGGGTCCTGCCCCAGCGGCATCTCCCCCGTCTCCACCTTCTGATAAAGCAGACTCTGCTCGGCCGACCCCGGAACGACCGAAGGCCCCGAAGCCCCGCCCTGGAGAAGGCTCTCCAGCGAGCCGAGGTCGAGCTCGCCCTGCCGGGTTTGCGGGTTGTGACAAGCCAGGCACCTGGCCTCCAGCAGCGGCAGGATCCGGGTCTCGAAGCCGGGAGAAGGGACGGTTTCGGCAGTCGCGGGGATGGCGCCGGGCAACAGGGCCAGCCAGGCAGTCAGCAACGATAGGCGGATCAGAGACGCTCGGGACAGCAGCGCAGCCATGGAGTTGGCCTCGTGGGGGTCGTCTGTTGATGAGTTTAGACTAGTGAACCGGCACGGTGGAGTCAAGAGCCCGGACCTTGACCGGCATCGGAGACTGGAGGGGCGAACACGCCACCATGTGCCTCACATCGAAAATTGACATCGATGCACAGGATTATTTCCGCATTAACAGAACGAGAAGCGGATGCGCAGCGAGCGGATGCCCCTCCGGGAGCGCGGGCGTCCCGCCCGCACAACACTGGCACAGCCTCACCCATCTCTTCCACCCGGCTCGACCGGCAAGGGCGCCACGATTCCGCTTCAGCCGAGCCCAGGCGTTTCCTGCCGGCAGGGTGGCCGTGTGCCGCATCACGGGGAAACGGAGCGGCCACCCAGCATAGAGGATGCGGGCGGGACGCCCGCGCTCCCGGAGGGGCGCCTCCTCCCATCCTTCCTGCTCCGCGAGAGGGCACTGCCCCTGCCGATAAGGGACCCATAGGGCCTTATGAATAAGGACGAGAAGCAGGTGCGCAGCAAGGGGATGGCCCCTCCGGGAGCGCGGGCGTCCCGCCCGCACAACACTGGCACAGCCTCACCCGTCTTCTCCACCCGGCTCGACCGGCAACGGCGCCACGATTCCGATTCGGCCGAGCCCAGGCGTTTCCCGCCGGCAGGGTGGCCGTGTGCCGCATCACGGGGAAACCGAGCGGCCACCCAACGCAGAGGATGCGGGCGGGACGCCCGCGCTCCCGGAGGGGCGCCTCCTCCCATCCTTCCTGCTCCGCGAGAGGGCACTGCCCCTGCCGATAAGGGACCCATAGGGCCGTATGAACAGGACGAGGAGCGGGTGCGCGGCGAGCGGATGCCCCCCCGGGAGCGCGGGCGTCCCGCCCGCACAACACTGGCACAGCCTCACCCGTCTTCTCCACCCGGCTCGACCGGCAACGGCGCCACGATTCCGATTCGGCCGAGCCCAGGCGTTTCCCGCCGGCAGGGTGGCCGTGTGCCGCATCACGGGGAAACCGAGCGGCCACCCAACGCAGAGGATGCGGGCGGGACGCCCGCGCTCCCGGAGGGGCGCCTCCTCCCCTCCTTCTTGCTCCGCGAGAAGGCACTGCCCCTGCCGATAAGGGACCCAAATGGCCGTATGAACAGGACGAGGAGCGGGTGCGCGGCGAGCGGATGCCCCCCCGGGAGCGCGGGCGTCCCGCCCGCACAACACTGGCACAGCTTCACCCCTCTCTTCCACCCGGCTCGACCGGCAAGGGCGCCACGATTCCGCTTCAGTCGAGCCCAGGCGTTTCCTGCCGGCAGGGTGGCGGTGTGCCGCATCACGGGGAAACGGAGCGGCCACCCAACGCAGAGGATGCGGGCGGGACGCCCGCGCTCCCGGAGGGGCGCCTCCTCCCATCCTTCCTGCTCCGCGAGAAGGCACTGCCCCTGCCGATAAGGGGCCCATAGGGACTTATGAACCGAACGAGAAGCGGATGCGCAGCGAGCGGATGCCCCCCCGGGAGCGCGGGCGTCCCGCCCGCACAACACTGGCACAGCCTCACCCATCTCTTCCACCCGGCTCGACCGGCAACGGCGCCACGATTCCGCTTCAGCCGAGCCCAGGCGTTTCCTGCCGGCAGGGTGGCCGGGCGCCGCATCACGGGGAAACCGAGCGGCCACCCAACGCAGAGGATGCGGGCGGGACGCCCGCGCTCCCGGAGGGGCGCCTCCTCCCATCCTTCTTGCTCCGCGAGAAGGCACTGCCCCTGCCGATAAGGGACCCATAGGGCCTTATGAACAGGACGAGAAGCAGGTGCGCAGCGAGCGGATGCCCCCCGGGAGCGCGGGCGTCCCGCCCGCACAACACTGGCACAGCTTCACCCCTTTCCTCCACCCGGCTCGACCGGCAACGGCGCCAGGATTCCGCTTCAGCCGAGCCCATGGGGTTCCCGGCGGCAGGGTGGCCGTGTGCCGCATCACGGGGAAACTGAGCGGCCACCCAACGCAGAGGATGCGGGCGAGACGCCCGCGCTCCCGGAGGGGCGCCTCCTCCCATCCTTCCTGCTCCGCGAGAAGGCACTGCCCCTGCCGAAAAGGGACCCATAGGGCCTTTTGAACAGGACGAGAAGCAGGTGCGCAGCAAGGGGATGCCCCCCCGGGAGCGCGGGCGTCCCGCCCGCACAACACTGGCACAGCCTCACCCGTCTTCTCCACCCGGGTCGACCGGCAACGGCGCCACGATTCCGCTTCAGCCGAGCCCATGGGGTTCCCGGCGGCAGGGTGGACGGGCGCCGCATCCAGGGGAAACCGAGCGGCCACCCAACGCAGAGGATGCGGGCGGGACGCCCGCGCTCCCGGAGAGGCGCCTCCTCCCATCCTTCTTGCTCGGCGAGGAGGCACTGCCCCTGCCGATAAGGGACCCATAGGGCCTTATGAACAGGACGAGAAGCAGGTGCGCAGCAAGGGGATGGCCCCTCCGGGAGCGCGGGCGTCCCGCCCGCACAACACTGGCACAGCTTCACCCATCTCCTCCACCTGGCTCGACCGGCAACGGCGCCACGATTCCGCTTCGGCCGAGCCCAGGCGTTTGCTGCCGGCAGGGTGGCCGTGTGCCGCATCACGGGGAAACGGAGCGGCCACCCAACGCAGAGGATGCGGGCGAGACGCCCGCGCTCCCGGAGGGGCGCCTCCTCCCATCCTTCTTGCTCCGCGAGAAGGCACTGCCCCTGCCGATAAGGGACCCATAGGGCCTTATGAACCGGACGAGAAGAAGCGGATGCCCCCCGGGAGCGCGGGCGTCCCGCCCGCGAGCGCCAGGCTAACTGGTGAAGCGTAGCCGGTGAAAGTCCGGCGGGAAGGAAAGGTTAACCACCACTTCCGCCCCGAGTCATGGGCCTACAACCGCGAGGGTGTGGGTCAAGCGTTGACAGGGGTGCGTGTGGGCAGGGCTATTGAGCACCGAAAACACGCTCATCCGGGGTGCCGAGGCCATGCGGGCAGCCGAAGGCAAGATCCGCTCCACCGCCAAGGTGAGGGGGAGAGGAGCCCCGCGGTGTCTTAGAACCCAGGCACGCACGTAAGCGCTTCACCGGGACCTGGGAGGTCTTCATGCTGTTCCGTCAGTCGTGGCGGGACCGCAAAGGGAAGGAGAGATCCGAGACCGGAGATGCACGGCATGAAGAAGTCAGATGAGGCCATAGTAGTGGAGAAGCCGGCGAACAAAGGGGAGAGATTCCCGGCGGAGTCGGTGGAGCGAAGGGCCTTACCCGAAGGGAAGCCGGAAAGCCAAAGCACGCGCCGGACGCAGAGACGGGGGAGCGTGTCCCAGGCGGCGGACCGGATACGGGAGTTCATCGAACGGGAACCGAAGAGTCGGTTGACGGCGCTGCTGCACCACATCACGGTGGAGGCGTTGAGGAAAGCCTACGGGGAGTTGAAGAGGTGGGCGGCCCCCGGCGTGGACGGCATGACGTGGAAAGAGTACGCGGTTGGGTTGGAAGATCGATTGGTCGACCTGCATGACCGGGTACAGCGGGGAGCGTACCGGGCGACGCCATCGCGGCGGGTGAAGATACCCAAGGCGGATGGCGGGACACGACCGCTTGGCGTGGCGGCGCTGGAGGACAAGATCGTCCAGAAGGCCGTGGCGGACAACCTGCTGACGCCGATATATGAGGCGGAGTTCCTGGGGTTCAGTTACGGGTTTCGACCTGGCCGAGGGGGGCACGATGCGCTGGACGCCCTGGCGGTCGGGATCGGGCGGCGGAAGATCAGGTGGATCATCGACGCGGACATACGCGGATTCTTCGACAACGTGTCGCGGGACTGGATGCTGCGGTTTCTGAGGCACCGCATCGGGGATGAGCGGGTGATACGGTTGATTGCCAAGTGGTTGAACGCCGGCGTCATGGAGGATGGAGAGTGGAGGGACGACCTGAAGGGGACGCCGCAAGGGGCGGTGATATCGCCGATCCTGGCGAACGTCTACCTGCATTACGGTTTGGACCTCTGGTTCCAGAGGCAATGGCGGACCCGCGAGGCCGAAGGCGAGACCCTGATGGTGCGGTACGCCGACGACTTCGTGGTGGGATTTCAGTACCGGCGGGATGCGGAGCGATTCCTCAACGACCTGAAGGAGCGAATCGGACGGTTCGAGTTGGAGATGCACCCGGAGAAGACCCGACTCATCGAGTTCGGACGGTATGCGGCAGAGAACCGACGAAGGAGGGGGGAGGGGAGACCGGAAACGTTCGACTTCCTGGGCTTCACGCACTATTGCAGGAAGGACCGGAAGGGACGCTACGGGCTGGGGCGCAAACCGATAGCGAAACGGATGAGGCGCACCCTGAAGCGAGTGAAGGAGGAGCTGAGCAGGCGGATGCATGAAGGCATCGGGAAGACCGGCAAATGGCTGGGGCGAGTGTTGAACGGATGGCTGAACTACTTTGCTGTCCCGACCAGCCTGCGCTATCTGAGACGCTTTGCGAGCCACGTCCTGAGATTGTGGATGCGAGCAATCAATCGACGATCCCAGAAGGGCGGATATAGCTGGGAGGCGATGAACCGACTGGCGGCGACCTACTGGCCGAGACTGGGAATCCGGCATCCATGGCCGGACCGACGAATGCTCGTCAACACCTGAGGGAGGAGCCGGATGCGCTAGCTGCGCACGTCCGGATCTGTGCGGGGGGTCCCCAGCAATGCGGATTCCTACCGCGATACAACTACCCCCCCCCTCCAAAATTGCACAAAACACGCGCGCGTCACCAACACCAAGTGCGAGAATCCTGGACGGCAAGACCCTTGAGGCTTGGCGAGGAGTCCGCCTCCGATTAGGATAGGGGGCCCGGGCCGCTCGGAATCGCCGCCGCCGGCAGCCGCCAGGGGGGCAATGGAGCGTTTCCGTCCCCGGATTCCTTTATTTTCAAACGTTTTCAACCGAACCGACGCAAGGAGGATGGCATGCTCAAGGCAGGGGACAAGGCCCCGGAATTCACGGGCACCGACGATCAGGGCCGGACCGTGGCCCTCAAGGATTTTCGTGGCAAGAAGGTGGTGCTCTACTTCTATCCCAAGGACAACACGCCGGGATGCACCCGGGAGGCCTGCGACTTTCGGGATTCGATGGCCGATCTCGGCGGAAAGGGCGCGGTGGTGCTGGGAGTCAGCCCGGATTCGGTCTCATCCCACCAGAAGTTCAAGGCCAAGTATTCCCTGCCTTTTGCCTTGCTCAGCGACGGAGACCACGTCATCGCCGAGGCCTACGGAGCCTGGCAGGAGAAGTCCATGTATGGCAGGAAGTACATGGGCATCGTCCGCTCCACCTTCGTGATCGACGAGGAAGGCAACATCGCCGAGGTCCACGGCAAGGTCAAGGTGAAAGGGCACGTGGCCGGGCTGCTGAAGTCGCTGTGACCTCCACCTCCTACGAGTGCCCGCGGCCGGCCACCGGCCAGTAGCCTTCCACCTGCTCTCCCCGGCGCAACAAGAGGGTGTTGTAGAGATTGACGGTGGGATCGCAGTGGGGCGTCACGAACTCCAGCCGGTCTCCCAGCTTGATCTCCCGGCTGGGGTTGGGGAGTTGGAGCATCCCGTGCTCGTCGCCGCCGAACTGGTACCGGGTGCCGCTGATGCCCTTGACTTCGGGCACCGACTCCCGGTCGGTGGCGAAGGCCTTCATGCCGGCGTCCAGGGTGGCCAGGTCCCGGTGGCGCTTGCTCATGACGGTGGTCAGCACGGTCAGGGCGGGGGCGAAATCGTCGTACACCTCCCCGCCTTCCCCTCCGATGATCCGGTAGTCGACGTCCATGAAGACGTAGGACCCCACCTGCATCTCGGTGATCTCGTCCAGGAAGGGGTCGATGTTGTAGGTGCCGGTGCTGGCCCCGGTGAGGATCTCGACCGGCATCCCCGCCTTCTTCATCCTCTGGCAGGTTTCAATGGGAGGCGCCATCACCTCCTGAGAGTGGGCCTTGCGCTCGGCGAATCCGACCACGTGGGAGCTGGCCCCCGAGTAGGAGTGCACGCCGCGCAGGTTCAGCTTCGACAGCTTCAGGATCCCCTCCGCCAGCGCCATGGCCGCATCTCCGGCCGTGGTTCCGGTGCGGCGCCCCATGGGGTCGATGTCGACCAGCACGTTGAGCCGGACGCCGCCCGCCTCGGCGGCGTCGTTGAGCTGCCGGGCGTGCCCGATGTCGTCCACCACCGACATCGTGTCGGGCTGCCTGCGGGTCAGCGCCACCAGCCGCTCCATCTTGTTGCGCCCCACCATCTCGGAGGTAATCAGCAGGCCGGGAATGCCTCCGGCGGCCAGGACCTCGGCTTCGTGGATGGTGGCGGTGCAGGCGCCCAGCGCACCCGCCTCCACCTGCCGCCGGGCGATTTCGGGGCACTTGTGGGTCTTGGCGTGAGGCCGCAGCCCGATGGAGTGGCGCTTGGCGTTCCGGCTCATCTTGTCGAGGTTGGCCTCGAACAGGTCCAGGTCCAGGAGCAGGCATGGCGTGGGAAGCTCGTCCAGGTGGACGGGGTCGCCCGAGTCCAGCCGGCTCAAGAGGCCGGCGGTGGCGCCTCCGGCCGGGGCCAGGGGGAAACGTCGCAGGGTGTGATGGGTCATGATCCTCTCTCGATTGTTTGATACTGAGCGGCGCCGAACGGGAGTGCATGCGGGCGGGACGCCCGCGCTCCCGGAGGGGCGCCACTCCCCTCACTCTTGCTCCTCGAGGGTGCCCGCGCCGGCGGGCCGGACCGACTCAGGAAGCGTAGGCCTGGGCCGCCTCCCGCAGGAAGCGGGCGCAACGGTCGGCGCGGTACTGCGATTCCAGCTCGTCGGCCAGGCTCTCCAGCTCGCCGGGGGTGCTGCGGCCGGGCCTGAGGGCCTGGTAGACCTCCAGGATCCTGGCCTCGGGAACCCCTACCAGCTCGGCCGCCCGTCTCAGGTTTTCGGCCAGTTGGCTCCTGCCGGCGCTCTCGGCGATCCGGGCCTGAAGCTCCAGGGTCTCGGGGGCGATACGCAGATCGCTCATGCCGAGGGCGCCGTCCAGGACCGACTGCAGGTCGATGTCCGTCCAGGAGGCGCCCGTGGGAGTGGTCAAGCGGTCGGGACGCTTTTCGGACAGCGGGTAGTCGTCGGTGATGTTGCTCATGGTTGCCTTGCCGCCTGGAGTCTGGCCGCAGCCGGTCGGGTACTTCGACGGGCCGGTCAGCCCTGCGCCACCTTCTCGACGGCCTCCGATCCAACCTCGGCCTGAATCGGACTCCAGTCCAGTTCCCGGGGCTTGCGGTCCTTCACCACTTGCCGGGTTTCATGGAGGTGGAGGACCGTGGTCCTGACGATGTACTTGAGCCGGGCCGTGTTGTCGATCCGGGTGGGGACGGGCGCCACCGGCTCTCCCTTGGCGTATTTGGCGGCGTTTTGCCCGATGGTCCGGTAGGAGCTCAGGTCGAGGTTGGGGGCCTGGGGAAACAGCTCCAGGTTGTTCAAGGGCTCCAGGTCGCGCTGGTGGATGATGGTGGTCCCCTTGGACTGGATGCCGATGCTGATCCCCGAGCCGCTCAGTTGGGCTCCCCGGTGGCCGATGAAGCCGCAGTCGGAGGTGGCGTAAATCTTCACCACCCTGGGCCGCAGACCCTCGGCGCGGATGCCGTCGATCATTGCCTGCAGCACCTCCTGGTGGGGGATGCCCAACAGGGTGGCTCGCAGTTCGGCGCCGAAGGCGGGGCCCAGCGCAATCACGATCTCCCGCGGGTCCGTCCCGGGTCGGGCCTCTCCCGTCTCCCTGAGAAAGCCGCCGGATTGGGAGGACGGTTCCCGCCCGATTTCGCGCGGGTCCAGGGCCTGGTTGAGCGAGGCGATCTCCTGCCGGCGTTCGGGGCTGAGGCTGTAGCCGGTCCCGGGACCCCGGTAGTCGTTGGGATCGTTGACGGCGCTGACCACTCTGGGTCCGGGGAGCACCATGGCCGAGGTCTGCAGGTGATCTCCGGAGAGCCGCAGCTTCTGGAGCGCCAGAACCTTGCGGGCGATGTCGTCGAATCCCTCCCGGGCCAGGGCGCGGATCACGTCCAGTCCGCTCCTGCCTTCCTCCAGGAAACGGCCGGCGGCCTCCAGGTCGCCCACCACGTCCCGCTCCGGCATGTCGGCGCTGCTTTCCGCCCGGGTGGCGGCCTCCACCTCGGCATCGCTTACCGGCGGCAGTTCCAGTTGCCGGAAGACGGCCTGCACGGCCTGGGCCGCTCGGCGGCGCACCTTCAGCACGGCTTCGTCGCTGACGGGGCGCAGCCCGCCGTCGACCTGCATGTCGCGCTGGAGGACGTTGTAGTCGTCCAGGTCGTGGGCGTCGAAGTTGCCGCCCCCGAAGAGGTTGTCTTCCTTGGGCATGGAGCTGTAGCCGGAGAAGATGTAGTCGGTTCCGGGCAGGAACTGCAGCATCAGCTTGGCCGACTTTCGGATGGGGGAATGGGAGGCCAGGGCATCGTTGCCCGAGGCCAGCTCCAGGTCCAGCAGGGTGGCGATCAGGTTTTCGGCCAGCACTCCCCGGACTCCTCCCGGCAGGGACTCCGGCAGGGCGATGCAACTGATGGAGCCGTTCTGTACGCCCTGGGAGCCGGCCCCCTTGATGGCCACCAGGCAGCGGGCTTCCAGGTAGAGCATGGACTTGGCTTCGGCGTGGCCCATCAGGGCCTCCGAGCCGGTCCCCGAGGTGAACCGCACCTTGACGCCTCGGGAGGCGTAGGCCGAGGCCAGGAAAGCCTTGGACCAGGGCGTGTCGTCGCCGTCGTGGAAGGCCTTCTCGGTGCCGTAGACCGACAGGGTCTCGGCGTAGGTGGTCAGCCCCAGCAGGGCCAGCTTCAGGCTGAGGGCCTCCTCCACGGCGCACTGGGTCAGGGCCGTGCCCCGTCCCGTCTGGGAACCGATGAGCAGGGCCAGGGCGTTGAAGGGGGCGTAGCGGGAGACGCCCACCGTGGTCTCCAGCTCGGAGAAGCCCCGTTCCACCGCCTCGGCCGCGTCGGCAGCCAGCAGGGCCGGGTTCTCCTTGCGGTTGGTCACGTGGGCCTGGTTGGAGGGCGTCCGGCGGGCCCGCATCTTCTGCAGGGCCATCATCATTTCCACGGTGTTGAGCCGGTTGACCACCTCCACGATCTTGGCGGGGGTGAGGGCGCCGAAGAGCTCCACCAGCTCCCGGCGGGGCACGTCGACGTCGATCAGCCGGCGGGCCACCTCGGTGGAATCCAGCGCCATGGCCTCTTCGGCCCGGGCCAGGTCGATGGCGTAGCGGGCGATGAACCGGTCGATGAGGTCGAACTCGGCTTCAGGCTTGCCGTCCAGCTCGCAGAGACGTCCTTGGGAAATCCGAATCCCGGGCTTGGGATCGAAGGGGCTGTTGAACAGGATCAGCCCCGTCTCGGGCCATTCCTGGATGAAGCTGTCCTGGTTGATGGGGCGCCGGCTGGAGAGATCCAGACGCTTCGACTTCATGGCTGCCGTTTTCCTTTGAGAGGGGCCGATCGAAGGCGGCCGGACCATCCGCCGCCGAGTGGTCCATTCGCTGTGGGGCCGCTGCCTGAGCGCTCACGCCGGGTTGGCGCGCGGCCCGCCGGGCGACCCGCCGATATTACCACAGCCGCCATTGCCTCAAGCGGCTCCGAGAGCCGATTCCAGGTCCCCGATCAGGTCTTCGGGAGCCTCCAGGCCCACCGACAGGCGGATGAGGCTCTCGGAGATCCCGGCCCGGCGTCTCTCTTCCCGGGAAAGGCCGACGTGAGAGGTGGCGGCCGGCCGGGTGACCAGCGACTCCACGCCCCCCAGGCTGGGCGCGTTGACGGGCAGGCGCAGCGCCTTCAGGAACCGCTCGGCCGCCTCGGTTCCGCCGTGCAGCTCGAAGCTCAGCATGCCCCCGAAGCCGCTGAAGAGGCGCGAGGCCCGCTGGTGGTCGGGGTGGTCTTTCAAGCCCGGATAGTTGACGCCGGCCACGCCGGGGTGGGTCTGCAGGAACCCGGCCAACTGGAGGGCGCTGCGGTTCTGGGCCTCCACCCTCAGCGCCAGGGTCTTGATGCCTCGATGGAGCAGAAAGGCCGCGTGCGAGTCCAGCGAGCCGCCCAGGTGGTTGGCGGTGTGGTGGATCTTGCGGATGTGCCCATGGGAGCCGATCACGGCGCCGGCCACGATGTCGGAGTGGCCGTTCAGGTACTTGGTGCCGCTGTGAAGGGACAGGTCGAACCCCCATTCCAGGGGACGGAAGTTGACCGGGGTGGGGAAGGTGTTGTCGATGACCGAGATCAATCCGTGCTCGCGGGCGAAGCGGGCCAGGGCTTCCAGGTCGGCCACCTGCATCAGGGGATTGGTGATGGACTCCACGTAGAGGACCCGGGTGTTGGGCTTCAGGCAGCGCTGCCAGGAGTCGGGATCGTCGCCCGGGATGAAATCGTAGCTCAGCCCCAGGCGCACCATTTCCCCCGTGATCAACCCGTGGGTTCCCCCGTAGAGGCAGTCCTGGGCCAGCAGGTGATCGCCGGCGTCCAGGCAGGCCAGCAGCGTGCTGGCGATGGCGGCCATGCCGCTGGCGCTCACCAGCGCCGCCTGTCCCCCCTCCAGCGCCGCCAGCTTGCGGTGCAGGGCCTGGTGGTTGGGAGTGTTGCTGAGCCGAAGATAACGGATGTGGTCGTAGTCGGATTCGCCCCCGAACTCGAAGGTGGATGACTGGAAGATCGGCAGGGTCACCGCCCCCTCGATGCGGGGCCTGGGTTCCCCCGCATGGATCAGGTCGGTCTCCCGCCGGTGGGGCTTGTCGGACATGGCGCCGCTCCCGGTGGCCTCTACAGGTTTGCTTCCGGCGAAGTGAAGGGATTCTCGTCGGTGGATGACGATACCTGCAGGTTGTGAAAGAGAATGCGCACGGGCCGTCCCCGTATGATTTTTTCCTGAGACAGCAGGATGCCTCCGAACTTCTCCCACCGGACCCAATCGGACCCGGTCGCCGGACCCTTTCCGCCTTTCAGAATGTATTCCCAGCGATCCATCAGCCCCGTCTCCTGGTTGATGTAGGCCCAGTAGCGGTCCTTGGGCGTGAGACCCACGTTGTCGTCAAAGGTCAGAAGGACTTTGTCCCAGACTGTCCCCCCGTCCCCGCTGGCGGTTCCTTCGTACTTCAGGTGAACCCCCGGATCCTTCCACTTGAAGGGCATCAGCAGCCAGTAGGTGTCGTTGATGAAGCGGCCATAGCCCATGTCGATCAGCTTCTGGTGGTCCTCCCCCTGGACGGCCTTGCCATTGCGAAAGGCCCGGCCCTTCTTCGCATTGATGTCCTCGAACAGGACCACGTAATCCCCTTTTTCCCGGGTCTTGCCTTCCACGCGGTATCGCCCGGTGTAACGATCCCAGAGGTGCTTGACCGTGGACACGATCTTTCCCTCGCGCTTCACCACAAAGTCAAAACGGAGATAGCGGGCCCGCTCCCAGTTTTCCTGTCCCCCCAAGGCTTCCATCAGTTTGCCGGCGACCTCTTGAGCTTTCGCATCGTCCGATGGGGCGGCTTCGGCCCGTGTCGTCGAGCCCACCAGGCTTGTAGCCCAGAGCGCCAGCATCAGGGTGTTCGAGATGATAGAAATCGGTCTAAGCATGAGAATATCGCCTCCTATGCCTGGCAACGAAACGAGAGGGACGCACCGGCAGCGGGATACAAGGCCAAGCGCGCCGCGGCTTGCGGCAAGATCCGGTTCGCCCGATCCGAGCCGCACCGTCAGGAAGGGCTACTCTATCCGAGGGTACCGGCTCCAGCAATAGCGAAGTAACCAGGAAGAGGGCCTGCATGCCGGGATGTCCTCCGTCTTTGCTAGACTACGAGGCGTCCCATGGGAAATCGCCCCACCATCCTCTTCAGCCTGGCCCATCCCGACGACGAGAGCTTCATGGTGGCGGGCGTGTCCTGCAAGTATGGCGCCCGGGGAGTCCGGCTGGTGCTGGCCACCGCCACCCTGGGCGATGCCGGAAAGGTGGGAGATCCTCCCGTCTGTTCCAGAGAAGAGTTGCCCCGGGTGAGAGAGAGCGAGCTGCGCCGGGCGGTGGATCTTCTGGGCATCGATGCGCTCCACCTGCTGGGATACCGGGACAAACAGTTGTGTGACGCCGACCCGGCACAGATCCGGGAGCAGCTCGTCCGCCTGATTCGCCGCTACCGGCCGGCCCTGGTCATCACCTTCGACCCCAGCGGGTTCAACCGGCATCCCGACCATATCGCCATCAGCCGGTTCACCTCCGACGCCCTGGCGGCAGCCGCCGACCCCCGCTGGCTGCCGGAGGCCGGCCGGCCCCATCGAGTGCCACGGCTGCTGTGGACGCCGCCGCTGCGGCCCGAGGAGATCGGGGCCGGCCCGCCCCTGGGCGACCGGGCGGGCGTCGATTTCCTGATCGACATTCGGGCCTGGTCGGCCCGCAAGGCCGAGGCCCTGAGAGCCCACCGCACCCAGCACCTCTCCATCAATCGCATCTGGTTCGATCGACCGGACCCGCAAGCCGCGCTCTCGAGCGAACCCTTCCGCCAGGCCTGGGGGCCGCCGCTGGCGTCGAGGCCTGAAACCGACCTGTTGGCGGGGATCGAAGCGGGGGAGGGAAGCGGGCCGGCCGATCGCGGGTAGCACAGCCCGCCGGAACATGCGGGAAGACCGTCTATCCCACTCATTCTAAAAGGACTGTGGTTGCTGCCGGCGGCTTGACAGCCTCGTGGAAGCCTGCCTATAATGGATCCACCTCAACCGCTGTCGAGTCTTCAGCGGGGCACACTCCCCTGGGGGCGAAAAGGTTTCGACGGGATTATCGAGGCTGAAGATGCGTGCCGAGGACCATCCCCTCGTTAAAAAGATGGACCTAAACGTAACTGCTGATAACCAATTGGCACTTGCTGCTTAAGGAGACTTAAGTAGCCGTTCCCTCCGCTGATGCCTGTGCGGCGGATGTGGGGCGTCGACTAACAGGCTAGCCGATGGCAGCCGTCCGGGAGCCGCCGGCGAAACTCACCGGTCTAGTCGCCAGGCACTCTTGCCGGTTCTCGATGTCGGGCGGCGAACCCAAACAGGAACCGGATACGCACGTAGATTCTTCTCGCCAAGTAATTTCGGACGCGGGTTCGATTCCCGCCGCCTCCACCACTCCAGTGCAGCAACCTGCCGACCCAAGACCTGCAAGAACCGAAAAGCAGGTCTGTATTTGCCGTGTGCTGGACTCTATCGAGCTATCTCCAAGGTAATCCTCCAGTTCTTCGTCACAGTCATTCCCCACTTACCTTTTCGGTCGCCCTTTAACAGATGGGTGCCGAGCGTCAGCAGGTTCAAATCTTCTACTTTATAACACGCAACCTGCAAGCCCCTGGAACACTGCGACTTGGCTCTTGAAACTGTCTTTGAGGGCGCCAAGCGCGCGCCAGCATACTCTGCGCGTCAGATAGGGGACGTTGTTGAATTAGTGGAATTACTCTGTCTGGCGATTCTGCAAACTCTTGGCAATTGCGGAGAGGGAGACCCCTAAATGGCGAGCAACTTCCGCAAGCGACATCCCGAACTCTGCCACTAACTGCTGTGCCAGCAAGGTTCTAGCCTTCGACACCGACCTTCGCCGACTACCCGCCCGCAGTTCCCGTGCGCTGACGCCAGCCTGCCGACAGACCCGCTCTATTAACTCGGCTATATCAGGCTGGTTTCGTCGCACCACAAGTTGTCGGCGTATTCGCTCTTCCGCTTCCCGCAGTACCGTGTCCACGAAGACCTCACCGCCAAGAATCCGCCCATCCCCTGTTTTTTGCCGACTTCGGCCACGCACTACCGACCAGCCTCCTCCCGATCGGACCCGTCCGCCTCCATTCAGCTCAGGACGCCGCTCCGGTCGCACACCCTCCGCTACAAATTCGCGATAGGCCTGTATGGCTCTATTGGCCGTTTTACCGAACCAACTCAGCACCCACTCCCGTTCTTGCCAACTCCCTGCTACCTCTCCCAACAGTACGCCATGCCCACTCCAGGGATAGCGCTCCAAATCGTCCAAAGTCCCGACCAGCCCGGCACGAATGGGATTGAGATGGATGTAGCGGAGCAACTCCACAAAATAGGCGTCCTCCTCGCACACAATGGATTTATAGCGATTCTGAAACAGGTGCCCGTGACGCTGGTGGCGCCGATTGTAGGCTTGGGCATAGCCGGTCAAGAAGCGGCGCATCAACTGGGGTAACCCATCGGGACCGCTACGTAGCAATAGGTGGGCATGATTGGTCAACAAGGCCCAACCATAGACGGCTGTCCTGCTCTGCATGGCCAAGGCACCCAAGCGCCGGACAAAATCGTGACGGTCTGCGTAATCGGTCACAATTGCCCGGCGCTCGATGCCACGCAGCATGACATGGTGCAGTGTGCCTGGAGTGTCCAGCCGTGCCTGGCGAGGCATTTCTTCTCTCCCTATTGGCGGTGACAACCTGGAAACTCAGCAGCAGTTCTTCGGTGACTCAGGAATGTCCGATACAGCACGCCTGCTGAATTCGAACCCGGGCGGTCTCCATCGAAAACCGGTAGAACCAAGCGACCGACGTGACGCCTGGAGAGGGAGGGAAAAACGGAAGGAAGACCCAGAGGGAAGACTCAGGATACCGTGGAGGGACTGCTTGGCGCAAGATTCGGCCGCGTTGGAGGCACTTGCGCTGAGGCGCTTTCTGGCTGCCGGTTGGGACCCGACAGGGGGCCTGGGGGCAGCGCGAGGGCTCCTGCAGCAGCCGGACAGGCTCCAAAGGGAGGTCGTGGCCGCGAAAAACGGTTTCCGTAAGCCCACAGGGCGCCATTCGGCGTCACCCCTCCCTCGGGCGGCTTGAACCGCCTCGGTTGGCTCTGCGGCGATGGCAGGGAGAAGAGAAGTCGAGGCTATCCGGTATCGGCCAGGGGAACCGCACCGACCAGCGAACGCATGTAGGAGCGGCGCCCGGCCCGGGCCTGGGCCAGAGCCAGGGCCATCATTACCGTCATGGCCAGACCTACCCGCGCCGCCACCCGGCTGCGTCCCCGCAGAAAGTGCCGCTCGAACCCGAAGTCGTTGTCCAGCCGGCTGTAGATCCTCTCCAGGGCGCTACGGCGCCGATAGCCCCGCTTCCAGGAGGGGCTCCCGTAGGGGGTTGGAGTGAAGATGCGCCGATCCTGGGCGGCGAGGGGAATGCGCACGATGCGACCGTAGGCGCCCGCCCGCGTGCCCGCTGTCCGGTAGCAGAGCGTCTGCCCCTGGCACAGGCGACCGTAGGCCGCCGCCGGGCAGCGGTACTTCAGCGTCCCCCGCTTGGCCTCGAAGCCCTGGAAAGCCAGGCGCCGCTGACGCCCGCTGTGGGGGCAGAAGCAGTAGACCTCCCCCCTTTCGGTATGCACGATGGTGTCGGCCCGGTCTGGATAGAGCGGCCGCGTGATCGCCTCGCCGGCGTCTTGGCCCCCTTCCTGCCGCTCCTGCTTCCACAACTGCCGGGGTTCGATCAAGGGGCGGATGCCGTATTGGTCCCACAACTTCTCCTTCAACCCCCCGCTGTCGAGGCCCCGGTCGGCGCTGAACTCCCGGCACCGCTTCGCCAACTCCGGCGTCTCGGTAAAGACCTCCTCACTCATCGCCTCCAGTTCCTTCACCTCCGAGCGCGAGGCCCGCGTCACCCGGCAGGCCACCGGTATCTCATGGAGGGTGTCCGCAATCACGTGCACCCGGTAGCCGAACCAACTCTTCACCCTCCTCCACAGCTTCCCCGTCCTGCGGTCCTTCCCTCCCGTCTCGTGCTTCCCCCAGTCCGCCTCCGCATCCGATGCCTTCCCCGTCTTTCCCTTCTTCCTCCCGGTCGAATAACTCTTCAGCGCTTTCCCGTCGTAGCCGAGATGCTCCCCGAAGTCCTCCACCTCCTCCATCAACTCCTCCCGCAACTGCCGCATCATGGCCCCAATCAGTCCCTCTTCCTCCTCCACTTTCACCACTGCACTGAGAAACCGAGAGAAGTTCCACGCCGACGGCACCCCGTCCCTCTTCTCCCGCTTCACCCCCGAAACCCCTCGCCTCTTCCCCCGCTTCCTCGGTCCCATCGGATCAAACCCGCACACGTCCAACAGCGCCGGGTTGCGCCTCAACTCCCGCAGCAACGACTCCACCGACACGTGCTGGAAGACGATCCCCGCAATCAGCGCCCGCCACATCGCCCGGATCGGATAGTCGTCCCTCCCCCGTCCCCGGCGCTGCTCCAACGCCTTCAGCAACGCTTCGTCCGGCAGCGCCTTCAGCACCTTCTCCAGCCGCACCAGATCCGGGCGGGGTTCCACATCGTTCCAGGAAAACAAGGGCCGCGTTCCCTTCGCCATGTCGCTTTCTCCCAGGGGCCAGTCTCAGAAATAACTTCAATGAAGTCTATCACATAGATATCCCAAAGACCAGCCTTCCCCTCCCCCCGCAACCGCCCGGATTGCCCCCTGTTTGTCTCCTCCCCAGCCACTCCATTCCACCCAATACCCTCTCCTGCTGTCCTTGGGGTGAAATCCCGCCTCCCTCCCCTTCCACAACCCTCCAAACCCTTGATAATCCTGCCTGCCCCTGGGGTAAAATCTTTTTGCACCCCTTCAAATCCCTTGACGGGCAAGGGATCCCAACAGCGCATGTGCCTCGCGTTGTGGGGACAAATCGCGGTGTCAGTGCCTGCGAGTGGGCCGGAGCGCTCGGAAAGCCATCCGCTCGGCCGTTTTATTTGGTCGGGAATGAAGAGCTGGGAAAGTTATTCCAGTAATTCAACAACGTCCCCTATGTCTCTCCCAACGTCCCCTATGTCTCTCCCCTAGGTCTCCCCGGCAAAAGGACCGGAGACTCCGGAAGCACCACATGCAAAAGTGAAGGGGCCGTGGAGCAGGACGGCGTCGTCAGGGCGTCAACAGGTCTGACGGCAACCCGGGAGTGGAAGTGGATGGAGTAGGGGAGGGTGCCAATCCCACAGGAGTCGTCCACGGAAGCGACCGGGTATCCGTGTGCGAGACGCATGATCCCACTGGAGAGCCGAGATGCGGGAAAACCGCACGTCCGGTTCGGAGAGCGGGGACTGGAAACGTGATAAGGGAGCCGGACTGAGGCCCGAAGCGAAAGCGACGGAATAGCCACCGGACCCTACAGTCAACGCGCCAGTCCTCGACTCTACACAACGTCCCCTATTTCCCACAAAGTCCCCTATGTCCCCCCCCAGCAAATGAGGGTGGGACCGGAGCCGCCGGAGATTCTGAGCGCTCAACGGTCCGACGTGGGGCGGTCCGTGCTGGCTGCCTGCGGTGTTCCTGTCGAGCTGGTGGAGTCCAAGTCCGGCAACGCGGACCGGGAGTCCTGGAGGCGGTTCCTGTTCGGCAGCATTGCCCCACTCGCGGCGCTGGTGGTGGAGGAGTTGCGGCGGAAGCTGGAAGTGCCGGACCTGAGCTTGTCCTTCAAAGAGTTGCGGGCGTCCGATCTGGCTGGAAGGGCTCGGGCGTTTCAGTCGATGGTTGCCAGCGGGATGGAGTCCGGGAAAGCTGCGGCGCTCAGCGGGCTGGTGATGGAGGGGTGAGGGGTTTTTTCTGGGGCTACTCCCCTTGCTGAGAAGTTGGCGGACTAAAACGTTTCTCACACGCTTCCTCATTGGCGCGCAGGAATTCAAGAAGGAATTCATCCATGAGCTGCGATATTGCGGACAATAATTTATCTGATCCGCGAGCTCGGCTTCCCGTAATACCTCTATGCCATGTGGTCGCAATACTTTCTTCGTTGGACAAGGGGTCATAAAGCACTTTAAAAAAACTCAGGCTTACGTGGTAGGCATCGCCTGCCACACTTACATTGACGTAGAGGAAGAACCCTGAGCTGCTGGTGTAGAGTTGAGCAGACCGCAGACGACTTTCCACGGCAGCTTGAATCGAGTCTCTTGTAAGACCGATCTCTTTGGCACCATTGGGCAATGTCTCTATGACAAGCCGCATCGGGCCGCAATCGGTAGAGCCTTTTACAAAAATCCTCAGATAGGGGGATTTTGTAAGGGGACAAGGTAGGAGAATAGGTCAAAAGAGGGACAAGACCACACTCTGTTGTATCATGAAGGTGCCGAAACCACATGATGAGCGGAGGTGAGACTTGTCCCTTAAAGAAACAGTATCACGACACTGGCTGAGGTTTCAACGAGAGCTGTTTCCGTTGGTGGAGGAAACTGTGGGGCCGCTGGGGGAGCGTTACCAGCGGCTGGTGCAGGTGCTGGAGTTGGTGAGGGTGGAGGAGTTGCTGCCCTCCAGTCGGGGCTGGCGGGGGCGGCCCTTGGAGGATCGGGCAGCGCTGGCGCGGGCTTTTCTGGCGAAGGCGGTGCTGAACCTGGAGACGACCCGGGCGTTGGTGGAGCGTGTGGGGAACGAGCCAAAGCTGCGCCGGCTATGCGGTTGGGAGAAGGCGGGGAGTGTGCCGAGCGAGTCGACCTTCTCGCGGGCCTTTGCGGAGTTTGCCGCCATTGACCTGACCAGGCGTCTGCACGAGGCGCTGTTGAAGGAGACGCTGGCGGGGCACTTGGCGGGGCACGTGTCGAGGGACTCGACGGCGATTGCGGGACGGGAAAAGCCAGCGCCCAAGGCGGCCCCGGCGGGGAAGCGGAAGCGTCGGCGGGGCCGTCCGCCAAAGGGCGAGCAACGACCCAAGGAGTTGAGCCGTCTCCAGCGGCAGGGGTCGATGACGCTGGAGGAGATGCTGAAGGAGTTGCCCAAGGGCTGCGACACCGGCGTCAAGTCAACCGGGAAGGGGTATCGGGAGAGATGGACCGGCTACAAGCTGCATATCGACGCCATCGACGGCGGGATACCGGTCAGTTGTCTGCTGACCTCGGCCTCGGTGCATGACTCTCAGGCGGCCATTCCGCTGGCGACGATGACGGCAAGGCGGGTGGACAGTCTCTACGACCTGATGGACAGCGCCTACGATGCGCCGGAGATCCGGGCCTACAGCGAGAAGCTGGGGCATGTGCCGATCATTGACACCAACCCCCGCAGGCGAGCGGATCTGAAAGCCGAGCGGAAGCGGGAGGCGCTGGCCCAGCGCTGTATCGGTCAGGTGTCCCCTGAGGCGCGGCGCTATCGGGAACGCTCCACCGTGGAGCGGGTCAATGGTCGGCTCAAGGAGGAGTTTGGCGGGCGACACGTGAGGGTGCGTGGCCCTGAGAAGGTGATGTGCCACCTGATGTTCGGCATCCTGGCGCTAACGGTGGAGCAGTTGATGCGCTTGACGCTCTGAGCGCGCCCCCACAGGTTCCCGAAAGGGCCGGAAAACACCCGCTTCCGGGCAGGCAGAGGGCAAGCTGCGTCCGCCTCCGGCGACCGCTGGCGATCCGGCCATCAGATCCGCCTGTTTCCGTTCAAAAGGGGCTTTGTGGTCAGGTCGTCACGGCTGCAACGTCGTGTTGGCCGTCACATTGACGCGCCCCACGAGGAATTTTGCAAAAGGCTCAGTGTACTAAGGCTTTCTGAAAGCCAATATCGGTGCGGTCTTTGCTACGGGGATAGGAACCCCTGTCACATCAAAAAAGGTAGATGGCATGAAATGTAAATCCCTACATAGCGCCTCCAGCGTAAGCTCTACCTTGCTTCCCAGGGCATTCAGAGCGACTGAAAACACCTCCGGATTCTGAAAGGCCGGTTCGTATGGTTCCCCTTGAGAGCGCCATCCTTTTGCTGACATCGCCTTGAATGCCTGACGATATGTGACAGCATTAATCAGTCCAAGATCGTATGAGCGCCTGACAATTGCTTGGGCACTTACTCTCCAGCGTCGCTTCAGCTCTAAAATATGCTTCCAAGAAAACCGTCCCATGTTAAATTCCCTGGCAAATGCCTTGTGTGGCATCAAGAAGGCGCTCGCAAACCTATCTGCTGCACGCTCAGTGTTCTGGTCCCCTGTCTGGATTCCTGCGTGCATGACCAAGTGCCCACATTCGTGAGCAATATCAAAAATCCAACGCGACGTACTCTGAATTGTCTGGTTCAAGAAGATAATGGAAATTTGACCGGAGCGCGAAAACGCATCTACCTTAGTGGTATTGACTACGTGCGGCACGACTACAATTCCGCTGTGTTCTACAACTCGGCTGATATTTAGGATTGGAGCGTCTATCCTGAGATTCCAGCAGTGTCGGCAACGCTCAGCCGCCGCCTCAATCTCTTCATCGTTCAGCGCCGGAATTTTCGGTACGTTTAGTCGCGGAAAATTCAGCAGGGTTCTTAGGCGCTCAATAAGCATGCCGATTAGGTTCCCGTGTGCACGTATCTGATTCTTGAGGCGTTCTGGAGCTGTACGGCGATTGCGAAAGCTACATTCCTGATCCAGAAACAATTCGGTGATTGGTTGGTAGAAGAATTTCGGCTCAAATCCCAAGACAACCCCAAATGCTTCGACCAAATCAGGAGCAGGCTCCTTTTTCTTGCCTGCTTCACACAATGATACGAGAGCTGGAGACGCAGCGACTTGCTCCGCGATTTGTTTTTGGGTTAGCCCTCTGAACTCACGCGCAATTTGAAGCCGTTTTCCCATAAACATTTCGTTAGGAACCGGCATTTTCGTTTTGACTCTCTTCTTCGGAAGCTGTTACAGGTTCTATTGGCACGGGCGGTAAATCAATCCCTTGTGGCAGAACCGATGTAATCTGCCCATCAGCAGAATCGAAAGGAATAACGTAAGTGTCGACAATGTTTGCGGCCTTGTCCATTTCAACCAAAATCACTCTCAAAACGTCGAGAGTTTGTGGATCAGTTTCGATCGCGAGGCGCAAAATCCTGTCGGGAGGGAACCAACCAGAGTCGAGACAACGTTGCTGCTGATGAAGCTCCCCCCAGCTCTGGATTAGATAGTTGCCAGGAGGATCATTAGCTCTACCGCAATAGAACTTAAAGGGAATCGAGCCAATTGCGAACGTGAAACAGAGTCCATCTTCAGATGGGATCGTCAACCAATCGTGTGTGTGTGCAGCGCTTCTGAGCCCGTGGCATGTCCTCACGTAACTGCGACATCCAAGGCTCCAGTTGTTATCTCCGGCTTCAGGATCATGCAAGCGCACTGTCGAAAGGCGGACGTCTCGAATCAAACTCGCGATTACTGAGAGACGTTGCCGCGAAAGTTGAGGATACTTTTCCCAAGGAACAAATGTGTTTCTCATGAAGGAGAGCATACACATATTCGGACATTGGTGCAAGAAAATTTATGGTTCTGGAATTATTTAAGGCATGGTGAATTATTTACAGTTTCATGAAGAATTTACAGTCATTGTCGCAATTTCTATCTAGCCCTGGTAGGTTTCATCCGGTTCATTGCAACACGGCGGATGCCGGGACTAGCCATCGGGTCCGCCCACCCTACAATGGGCGTCATTCGTAACTCGCGAACGGCAGTTGAATGCCTAAGCCAAGTTGACCTCCCCTCCCAATTTAGGTCCAACTCAAAAGTCAGGAACTGAACTACGGTTCTTGGGCAACTATGTTCCGTATATCGGAAACAATGTGTTTTGTTTCGATAATATATGAGGCATATTCGGTTGTCGCCGCCTCCAACATTCTACCCGACACAACGCTCTCTCCCTTCGGGTACCTTTCTTCGTGACGCTACAATTCTCTTTCGGGCACTTTTCTTGAGGCGACTCGCCTGGTGGATTTCTTTCTACAATCCGAATAGGATCTCAAGTACACAAGGCAAGGTAGTCGCGTGATCCTATTCGTAGTCGCCCTCAGCTTGCTCGGAGCCCCTGGGGAAGCCGGTCGAGACCCTATCAACTTCTTCGAGAAGAAGATTCGTCCCGTGTTGGCGGAGCGCTGCTATCAGTGTCACTCGGCGGAGGCCGCCCGCGCGGGAATGCTGATGGGGAAGCTGCAGCTCGACACCCGGGAGGGGGTCCAGCGGGGCGGGTCGCGGGGCTCCGTCGTGGTGGCGGGGCGACCCGATCAGTCGATGCTGATCGAGGCCCTCGAGTACACCAACCCCAACCTGCAGATGCCGCCCGCCGGCAAGTTGCCCGACGAGGTCATCGCTGATTTCGTCCGATGGGTGGCCCTCGGTGCGCCCGATCCGCGAGACGGGCAGGCGGTTGATAGGGCCAAGATGGATCTCGAATCAGGACGTCTCCACTGGGCCTTCCGCCCCCTGCGTCCTGTCGATCCGCCTCGGGTGTCGGCGGCAAGTCCGGAAGAGTCCGCCTGGACGGACTCGCCGATCGATCGTTTCGTCCTCGCCAAGCTGCACGAGAAGCAGTTTCGCCCTGCAGGGGAGGCCGATCGGGCGATGCTGATTCGCCGCGCCTACTTTGACCTGATCGGTTTGCCGCCTGCGCCCGACGAAGTCGAGGCGTTCGTTCGGGATTCCTCTGCGGAATCCTTTCGCCAGCTCGTTGACCGGCTGCTCGCCAGCCCGCACTATGGCGAACGGTGGGGACGGCACTGGTTGGATGTGGCCCGGTTTGGCGAGAGCCTTGGAGCACACGAGGGGGACAACGCCATTCGAGAGGACGCCTATCGATACCGCGACGCCGTGATTCGCGCATTCAATGACGACCTGCCTTACAACGACTTCGTCCGCTACCAGGTTGCCGGCGCTCCGAGCGGTTCCCCCGCCGGCCGGCGGGACCTGGGCAGGTTCGTTCAGATTGGAACGAATCTGAGCAGGAACGACAACCCGAACGATCGGAAGTTTCACCGGCTCGACGACATGGTGTCGACGACCGGTCAAGCGTTCCTTGCCCTGACGGTCGGGTGTGCGCGTTGCCACGACCACAAGGTCGATCCGATCACGGCCGAAGAGTATTATCAGTTGACGGCCGTATTCTTCGACGAAGTCGAGGTCAAGCCGGATGCAGGCGGCAAACATGTTGCCCTGGAGGTACCCACGCCCCATCTTCTGGCCGGCGGTAGCTGGGCGAGCCCCATCAAGCCGGTCAAGCCGGGGTTCCTGCGCGTCTTGATGCGGGACGGTCGCAGCGCCAAGGATTGGCGGCCCCGTCCCGAGGCTTCCGATGGCCCCGAGCCCCAGCTTGAGGCGTCGAAGCTTCGGATGCTTGCGAGCTGGCTGACCGATGTCGAGCACGGCGCCGGCGCCTTGCTGGCTCGGGTGATCGTCAATCGTCTCTGGCAACATCATTTCGGGCGCGGCATCGTCAGCACTCCCAGTGATTTCGGCAGACTCGGCGCCGAACCCACCCACCCCGCTTTGCTGGATTGGCTCGCTTCCAAGCTGATCCAGGAGGGCTGGCGATTGAAACCGATCCACCGGCTGATGATGAACAGCGCCGTATACAGACAGGCAGCCGGCACCGAGTTGGCTCAGGCCCGGCAGGATGCTTACAACGAGTACCTGTGGCACCGCCGGCCCTTGCGCATGGAGGCTGAAATCATCCGCGATCACCTGTTGAGCGTCTCCGGCGCTCTCCGCACGAACCTGTACGGGCCCAGCACTCCCATTGGCAGCCGCGAGGAACCCTTCAAGGACACGCCGGACACCTGGCGCCGGTCCGTCTACCTCATGTCGCCGCGCTTCATCCTCCATCCGGTCCTCAAGATCTTCGACCTTCCGGACAACACGCAAAGCGTCGGCCTTCGTGATGTCGGCACGACACCGATCGGCACGGCTTTCATGCTGAATGCGCCATTCGTGTGGGAGCAAGCGAAGCGCTTCGCACAACGGGTGCGGGACAGAGTCGGAGGCGACCCCGGCCGACAGATCGAGTCGGCATACCGGATGGCTCTTTCTCGGCCGCCGACCGTGGAAGAACGCGAGATCGGCCTGTCGTTTCTCGGTCAACGGCGCGCCGGCTCGTCGGAGGCAGGCAAGGAGCCGGGGTCTTTGGATGCGCAGAGTCCGCTGGTCCAATATTGCCATGCCGTCATGAGCCTGAACGAGTTCATCTATGTTCACTGACGCAGCTTATGGAACTCGACCGGTTGGCAGGGACCGCCGTGGGTTCCTCAAGGAACTGGGCCTGGGTGGCATCGCTCTGGCCAGCCTGCTGGCGGACCCGGCGGCGAGCGGTGCGGCGGCCGACCTCAGCGAGCCACTGGCGCCCAGGCAGCCCCACTTCGCTCCCAGGGCGAGGAGCGTCATCTTTCTGTTCATGGTCGGCGGCGCCAGTCAACTGGAGACGTTCGATCACAAGCCGCTTCTGAAAAAGTACGCCGGAAGATTGGCGCGAGACATATTCTCCAAAAAAGACCTGGAGGGCCTCAGCCCGGAGAAGAACTACACCCACACGCGCATCGTTCCGCCGGTGTTCTCCTTCAAGCGCTATGGGCAGAGCGGCGCATGGGTCAGCGAGATCTTCCCGAACCTGACGAAGGTGGTCGACGACATCGCATTCATCAATTCGATGCACACCGATTCAGCACTTCACTTCTCCGGCCAGATCCTCATGCACACGGGTTATGCCAGGCAGGGCCACCCCAGTCTGGGCTCGTGGGTGACCTACGGTCTGGGGACGGAGAACCGGAACATGCCGGGGTTCGTGGTGATGACAGACGGCCGGCCGTCCGGCGGGCGCGCGCTTCACGAGGCCGGATACCTCCCTGGCATCCACCAGGCCACGCTGGCGGACTTCAAGCCCGGACATCCACCGGTGCCGCACCTCGAGGCGCCGGCATTTCTCAGCCGAGGCCGGCAGGGCGAGCAGTTGGACCTGGTGCGGAAGTTGAATCGCCTCCATCGCGGTATTCATCGCACCCAGCCCGAGCTCGACGCACGCATCGCTGCATTCGAGACGGCCTTTCGCATGCAGATGGAAGCGCCGGAGATCTTCGATATCCGGAGCGAGCCGGACTCGGTGAAGGCGCTCTATGGCGACACCGACTTCGGGAGGAAGTGCCTGACGGCGAGACGGATGGTGGAGAGCGGCGTCCGTTTCGTGGAGATTCTCGACGGCGCCCAGGGGCGGCGATGGGATGCGCACGGCAACCGCGGCGGGCTCGTCAACAACCACCGAACCAACGCGGCGCGCACCGATCGCGGGATCACCGCCCTCATCATGGATCTGAAGTCGCGCGGTCTGCTGGACGAGACTCTCGTCGTCTGGGCCACCGAGTTCGGTCGCACGCCGATGGAGGAGGCTAATAAGGAGGAATCCCTCGGCCGCGGCCATCACCACTACGGCTTCTCCATGTGGATGGCGGGCGGCGGCGTCAAGCCGGGGATCACGCACGGCGCGACCGACGAGCTTGGCATGCACGCTGTCAAGGGTCGCGTCTCCCATCACGATCTTCACGCCACCATCCTCCACCTGTTGGGCCTGGATCACAAGCGGCTCACCTACCGCCACAATAGCCGCGACTTCCGCCTGACCGATGTCTACGGCAACGTCGTGCACGACATCATTGCCTGACAGTGAAAAGTAGGGAACGTAGGGGACGTTGTTGCAATACCGGAATGTCTTTGCTTTCAGGAGTTCGAACCGGGCTCAGGCGCAGGTCGTCCACCAGGCAGGTGTCTCCAGTTCCGCCATCGCCCAGCGTTTGCAGAATCGCCGGTCCCGGTAATTCCGGTTATTCCACCACTCCAGCGCAGCAACCTGCCGACCCAAGACCGGCAAGAGGCGAAAAACAGGCCTGTATTTGCCGTGTGCCGGACTCTATCGAGCTACCTCCAAGGTCTGAATCCTGGCGTAGTCTGTCGAGTGTTCGCGCTCAGCGTCCCATAGGTCCATCGCCTTCTGCATGTTGACCCAGAGCGTCGGACCGTTGCCGAAGAGTTTCCCGATCCGGTGCGCCATGTCGACGCTCATTGATCTTCGTCCTTGGCAAATCTCGTTGATGGTCCTGCGCCCGACACCAACAAGATCCGCCACCTGCCCCTGATTGAGTTTCCGAGCCTCGATCTCGCCCCGTAGCAACGTGCCTGGATGCGTCGGTCGCCTCTCCAGATTTCTGGCCATGTTCCACCCTCCGTTCTAGTGATAGTCTTCCAGGTCTACCTCGACCGCGTCTCCCGCCTCGAATCTGAAGGTAATCCTCCAGTTCTTGGTCACAGTCATTCCCCACTGACCTTTTCGGTCGCCTTTTAACGGATGGGTGCCGAGCGTCAGGAGGTTCAAATCTTCTACTTTTTCTGCTGCGTCCAACGCGTCCAGGAGAAGTTCGCCCCGGGCCCTCCATTGAGGGTTGATCCGCCGGTAGTCTCCAACTTCAAACGCTTTCCTGAGGATCTTGGAAGCAAACCCCTTGATCATGCAGGGAAGTGTACCATTACATGTTACAATGTACCAGTTTTCAGGGCATTCCCCAGTTCGTCCACTCTGAAAAGTCCGGTCGGGTCACTGTGAAGCACCCCGGTAAGGAGATCCCCATCGGCACTCTGCGCAACATCCACCGACAAGCCAATAGGCAATGGGAGGACCGCTGAGATGCGATACCCGGTTGTGATCCACAAGGATGTCGCGAGTGCTTACGGGGTTAGCGTACCAGACCTGCCTGGCTGCTTTTCGGCGGGAGATACGCTTGAGGAAGCCGTCGAGGCGGCCCAGGAGGCTATTGCCTGCCATCTGGAGGGACTCCTCATGGATGGAGAACCCATACCTGCCAGGGAATCGCTGGAAACACACCAGGCGAATGATGACTACAAGTCCGGGATTTGGGCACTGGTCAACGTCGATCTCTCCAAGCTGTCGAGCCAGACCAGGCGAATCAACATCACGGTGCCCGCCCGCGTCCTGGCCATCGTGGACAAGGCGGCGGCCCGAGAAGGGGACACACGGTCGGGCTTGCTCGCTCGCGCCGCGCTCAGCTACGTAGAACGTCGTTCCAAGGATGAATAGGCACATGTTGTCTTTCCGGGGAATTGGGGGCGGTACAGAGCGAACAAGATGGGGAGGTGCCTAAATGGCCAAGACCGAAATGATCCGTGCCCGGGTTGAACCGGAGTTGAAGAGCCAAGCCGAAGAAGTTTTCTCGAGTCTCGGTTTGTCGCCGACCCAGGCGATCACTCTGTTTTATCGACAGGTGACGCTGCATCACGGCTTGCCATTCGCAGTCAAGGTTCCCAATGCCGAGACCATGGAGGCAATCCGGCAGGCCCGCGCAAGAGAGGGCCTCACCGAATACGCCGACCTGGAGGCTCTCAAAGCCCGCCACGGTTGATCCATGCGCCTGCTCACCACCAAGCGATTCGAGAAGGATCCAAAGCGTGGCAGGAAGCGCGGCAAGAATCTCGACAAGCTCTGGAGTGTCGTGGAACGGCTCTACTGGCTGTTGGTCTGGGACCAGCAGGACGATACTCTCATCCTGGTTCGGACCGGAACCCATACCGACCTATTCGATTGATTAGCCATGGCGTTGCGCAAGGCCTGAGACATCGGCGTCAAGCGCAACGGGAAGGGGCATCAGGATAGGTGGATTGGCTACAAGCTGCACTTGGACGCCATCAACGGTGGGATGCCGGCCGGTCACCTGCTGACCTCGGCCTTCGAATAGCAGCTTCTCTCCGCTCCCGCTTGGAACGAACTGGCGTGGGGTATTATTCAAGTCCGAAATGATCTACACGGCAACGGATGTGGCCGAGAGGTCTGACGCGGCACCAAAGAACACCTAAAAACTGAGATCCGATATGGCTGAAATCACAAAACCGGTAACTCGCGTAATCATTGATGACTTCGCAGCCGAGATTCGAGCGAAGCGAGCCAAAACTGCGAAACCCTCCAAAGAAGTGATCAACTTTCGTAGCGAATACACCGACAAGTACGAGAGAGAGGTGTGGCAGGTGCCAATCGAGTTGCTACGCTTCCGAAAGGACAACGGGCGAATCGCCTCCGACGTGCTCGACTATGAAAGCAATATTGGGGTTCTTGACGAGAGGGACGACGAGTCCCAGCGCACCCTCAGTGATTTCCTTAGAGGTAAAGATCCTGAAAAAACTGAGATTCTGCGAAAGTCGATCATGCATGCCGGACAACGAGAACCCGCAATCATTACCTGCGATGGCTTTCTAATTAATGGCAATCGCCGAAAGATGGTGATTGACCAACTGAAATCCGATTTTCCGGAAAGCGAGCGGTACGCCTTTATGAAGGTGGTCATCTTGCCGGGCGAGGGTGACCCCGGCGGCCCACCAAGCCTTGTTGAAATCGAGAAACTGGAAAATCGCTACCAGCTACAGAGCGATGGCAAGTCGGAGTACTACGGTTTCGATCGTGCCCTATCGATCAAGCGTAAGATCGACCTGGGGCTCAGTCTTGAGGAGCAGGTACGCGATGACCCTAGATACGCTGGACTGACGGACGCCAAGCTCAAGAACGAGGTGAGAAGCTTCGAAAAGGACTACCTGAAACCTCTGGAGTGCGTCGATAGGTACCTGAGACAGTTTGGCCGTGAAAAGCAGTATCGGGCTGTCTCAGCCGGTATTACTGACAAAGAAGGCCGGTGGCAATCGTTTGTAGACTACAGTCTAATGCATTCACGGGACTTCAAGAACGAGAAGAAGCGGCTCGAATACGGGATCCGGGAGGAAGAGATCGGTGAATTAGAAGAGGCTGCCTTTAACATCATTCGCCTGCGGCAACTGCCTGATTTGCCAAAGGCTCACTTGGTCATGCGGCACCTTGCCAAATACTGTCGGACGCCTGACGGCAAAAAGGAGATTAAGATGATCGCCCGCAAGGTTGAGCCGCGGCTCTCGGTGCGGGAGAGCGTCGACCAGTCAGGGCAACCCCTGGGACGTGTCGAGGTGGACGCCAAATGGGCCGCCAAGAACAAACAGCAAATCGTCTATCGCCTAAAGAAGGCTGTCAGGAGCCACGAGGTTCTAACCGAGAAAGAGACTCCCGTAACACTCCTGGAGGCGGCCCACAAGAAGCTGATCCACAAGGACATGGACTTATCCACAATGAAGGTAGGCGACTTCGACAAAGCTCGCCAACTAGCACGAGAGATTCAGGTGAGGGCGAGTGATCTGGAATCGGAGATCTACCGACTGAAAAAGAACTTCAAGAAACTGACCAACCAAGGGAAATGATTCGCTTTTCTATCGAACAGGGCCGGTTGGTGCTGGATGTAGGAGAGGATGAACTCGCGCCAAGGCACGAAAGCCAGTTGGCTTTCTGGGGATTCGCCGCCGAGTCGTTCGAGAATCGGTTTGTTTCCGGTACTGGTTCCGGACGGGATCTTGTAGAGAAGGTCGCCGGTTACTTCGCAAACAGCGAATTCGCGGTCCATATGGAGAAAAGCGCAAGTGATGCGTTGGCAGCGAGCGTCGACGCCAACCAAGCGCTCAGCGCGGCGCGGAAGTTCGGACGCGCATTCAAGGAGGGTCAACACAAACCAGAGGGATCGCAGGAATTCTTCGAGTTCCTTACAAGTAGTGTTCCACGACGGCTGAAAGAACACCAACGCAAGGCCGCCTTGCATCTCATAGCCGCAGGGAATGCTGCCAACTTCTCGGTGCCAGGCAGCGGAAAGACTTCGGTTGTGCTTGCCGTGTTTCAGTGGCTTCGGGAGCTCGACCTAATCGATGCGCTGTTCGTTGTTGGCCCCCCAGCGTGTTTCGGTCCGTGGCGCACAGAATACAGGGCGACGTTGGGTCGTTTAGCCGCGCACGAGATACTCGCCGGTGGAGACGTCGAGGAACGGCGAGCCAAATACTTGGTTAACCGCGAGTCTGTCAAGGATCTCTATTTGACCTCGTTTCAGACGTTACAGCGCGACGTGGATCATGTGCGCCTGCTTTTCGAGCAGCAGGACGTTCGCTTCTTTCTTGTTATAGACGAGGCTCACTACATCAAACGCATCGACGGAGCCTGGGCTATGGCGGCACTGGAGGTGGCTCGCTTCGCGCATAGGCGTTGCATCCTCACAGGAACACCCTTTCCCCGGAGCTTCTCCGATGCGTTCAATCTGTTTGACGTCCTATGGCCTTCGGCCCCCGCGATCAAGCCGATCGACAGAACCCGGATCGTGCGATTCAGCGAGCAAGGGCGGGTCGACGAAACCGTTGAGATCATGAACGACTCTGTGGGGCCACTTTTCTACAGGGTAAGAAAAGAGGACTTGGGTCTGACTCCCCAAGAGTTTCATGAGCCAACATTGGTGCAAATGAAGAAACACGAGCGACTTGTGTACGATGCAATCTTGGACAGGATCCAGGCTGCCACGCCGGCAGAGCACTTCCGAGATCTCGATACGTTGATGCGCTTACGCCGTGGACGCATGATGAGACTTCGCCAGTGCCTTTCGTACACGAAACTTCTAGCCACTGCTATAGAAGGCTACGAAGAAGACCTGCTTGGCGGACAGATATCGGTCGCGGACATCGTGCGACATTACGACGATCTTGAGACTCCTGCGAAGCTCGACGTGCTCTCAGACCTCGTGCGCAAGTTGTGGAGCGAAGGTAAGAAAATCGTCGTGTGGTCAAACTTCGTGCGTACCCTCAAGAAAATTGAGTCCACGCTTAGCGACCTGGCAATAGGAGTGCGGCTGATCTACGGTGCAATTCCAACGGAAGCTGCAAATGTAGCCGATGAAATGACGCGGGAGGGAATGATTCGAGAATTTCTCCAAGCAGACAGTGGCATTGATGTTCTTGTAGCGAACCCTGCAGCATGCGCGGAGTCGATCTCATTGCACAAGACCTGCTCGCACGCAGTCTACTACGACCTGTCCTACAACTGCGCGCAGTACTTGCAGTCTCTTGATCGAATTCACCGTGTTGGAGGCTCAGAGGAAATAGTTGCCTGCTACGATTTCTTGCAGTACGCGGACACTATTGATTCCGACATTCTCGAAAACGTTCGCCAGAAGGCTGATCGAATGAATCGGATTGTTGACAAGGAATACCCGATCTACGGTTTGGACATGTTCACGTTCGATGAGGACATTGAGGCCTATGAGCGAATTTTCTGCGGCCAGCGCGTTTGACGGCGTAACCGTTCGCGCGGTCGTCGGATTGGTGGCGGCAACCCAGGCTAGTTCCTTAGGAACCGAAGAGCAGATCGAGAAGGTCTTTTCGAGACATGCGGAGGGGTTCGAGCCTACCCTCAACTTTTGTCGGCGGTTGGGACTCGTCAACTCAAGTGATGATTCTACCCTGAAGGTAACGACTGAAGTGCCAAGTGCTCGAACAAGAGATTTCTTGGGACACTTACTATACCGGCTCCTCCGAGTAAGGAATCGCTACCGCTCAGAGGTCTATCGCTTCGTCCGGCGATTCAAGGTCAAGAACGGCGAAGTGTCGTATGCTTCGCCCGTTCAGAGCCGATCACAGGAACAGGCTACCCGCAACTTCCTTATGGAATTGAAGTTAGTACTCTACCGCGCCGATCGAGATGAACACGTCCTGTCGGGTCAGCATGTTTGGCTCTATTCTGCAGCGCACGATGCGATCGGCAAGACACCACCTGTGGCTCTTGACCATTCGATTCGAGCGCAGAACGAATTAGGGCATACAGCCGAAATCGCAGTGATGACATTTGAAAGAAAACGGGTCGGACCGGATTTGGCTGGAAAAGTTACGCACGTTGCACTCACAAATGTCGCGGCTGGATACGACATTAGGAGCGTCACGGTGAATCAGGGAGCGGGACAAGTACCTCGGTATATCGAGGTAAAAGCCGTCTCGCCCAAAACCTTCACCTTCTATTGGAGTCGGCGGGAGGTTGAGGTAGCCAGAGTGCTTGGACAGTACTACTATCTCTACCTCCTGCCTGTCGATCAGCAGGGCGGGTTCGACCTTTCCCGGCTGACGATGATCCCTGATCCGAACACTGTTGTACTGGGCCCGTCGTCAGAATGGACTGTGGAATCTAACGTCCTCAAGTGCAGCATAACCCCGGACAACCGGAATTGAGATTCGTCGACGGCTGCCTAGTGTCATGTCACACGTGCTATGCCGCATATATAGTGATAGACTTCTCGTCATTCGACAACGGCGAGGAGGTCGGCATGAAGCGTTACGTGGTGACAATGGAGAAGGGGGAGCGGGCGGAGTTGGAGGCCATCACGCGCAAGGGCTCTCATCGATCGCAGAAAGTGATCAACGCCCTGATTTTGCTGAACTGCGACGAGAGCGAGTTCAACGATCGTCGAGCGAGCGGGGAAGCGATCGCCGGGGTTCTGCGCATCAGTGTACGGAAGGTGGACCGGGTGAAGAAGCGCTTCGTCGAAGGCGGGATGGAGGCGGCGCTGGACGGTCGGCAGGGGCGCCGTTTGAGCTATGTCCGCAAGGCTGACGGTGAGTTCGAGGCAAGGCTGATCGCGCTGAGTTGCGGTGAGCCGCCGCAGGGGCGCTCCCAATGGTCGCTGCGGTTGCTGGCCGACCGCGTGGTGGAACTCGGCTATATCGACAAGGTGTCACACGAGACGGTGCGGCGGGTGTTAAAAAAACGCTCTCAAACCGTGGCGGCGAGTCGGTTGGGTGATTCCCCCGCGAGGCCATGCGGATTTCGTGGCGGCGATGGAGCGGCTGCTTGATGTCTACCAGCGTCGGTACGATCCTACCGTGCCGGTGGTCTGCATGGACGAGACGCCCCGACAATTGATCCGGGAAACGCGCTCGCCGCTACCTGCAGGTCCCGGACGGCCAGCGCGCCACGACTACGAGTACAGACGCTGCGGGACATGCAATGTCTTCATGGCCACCGAACCGTTGGCCGGCAAGCGCATGACTCAGGTGACCGAGCGCAAGACCAAGATCGACTGGGCGCGATTTCTGGCTGATATCGCCGAGCGCTACCCCGACGCCCAGCGGATCACCCTGGTGATGGACAACCTCAACACCCACCGCCCTGGTGCGCTTTACGAAGCCTTTCCGCCGGCCCGGGCCAAGGCGCTGTGGGATCGCTTCGAGTTTGTCTACACGCCGAAGCACGGCAGTTGGCTTAACGTCGCCGAGGTCGAACTCAACGTCATGATCCGCCAGTGCTTGAATCGACGCATCGACTCCATCGAAGTCCTGCGCGCCGAGGTCGCCGCTTGGCAGGAATCACGCGACCGGTCCCATGCCAAGGTCGACTGGCAGTTCACCACCGACGACGCACGCATTAAACTGAACCGGCTCTATCCGACAATAGAGGAATGACAGGACACTAGTGCGTTTCACGAACGTACAACGAGAACTCAATGCGCATCAAGTCCCCGTTTGGATATTACGGCGCCAAACTCAAGATCGCTCGCCAGATCGTACAAGACCTACCACCGCATAACGCTTGGGTTGAGGGCTTTTGTGGGTCAGCCGCTGTCACTCTGGCCAAGCCTCCCGCAGCCATCGAAATCATCAACGACGCCGACGGTGAGATCGTTAACTTTTTCCAGCAATTGAGGCACAACTCGGATGCCCTATGTCGTGCGATCGCGCTCACGCCTTACGCGCGCGAGGAGTACGAACTTGCTCGAAATGGCGAGAAAATAGTAGATCCACTGGAACGGGCTCGCAGATTTCTCATCCGCTCCATGATGACCGTAAACGCCGCCGTCAATGGGAGCCGCAGTGGTTTTTCATTCTCCCAGTCGTATGCAAGGGGTGGTCGGGAAGCGCGTGTCAACCGTTGGTACAATCTCCCGGAACGTCTTGACAAGGTAGTGGAGCGGTTGCGGGGGGTGCGAATTGAGAATCGAGATGCCCGTGAGTTGGTCGCGATGTTCGCCGACAATCCCGCCACGTTGATGTATTTGGACCCACCATATTTCACTAAGCGTGAACATGGCTACGCCATCGATGCCCGGGACCTGGAGTTCCATGTGAAATTGCTGGAGGAGTGTAAGAAGGCGAGGTGCATGCTTTTGATAAGCGCCTACCAAACTGAGGCTTACGAGGACCTCCTCCGGCCGGAAGACGGATGGGAAAAGCGCCTGATCGAAACGCAAACACGCGACACGACCGGGTCAAGCTACGCACGGACTGAGGTTCTTTGGATGAACACTCAATTCGTTACCGCACGACGGACGGGAAAAGTGCCAGTGCGTCTAACCGATTTCGAGAGACGTCACAGGAAGCTCAACCCGCAGAGGAAACTTGGGGAAGATCAATAGGGGACATTGTTGAAAATTACTCTCTCCCGCGATTTTTTCGACGCCTGAACCGGAACCACAAAATATGTGGCTTCCGCTCTGGTAGTTCGCCACCCATTGGCCTCCGGAAGTTCCTCCGACTCCGCCACGTCGACACGGACATCCGCCGAGTGTGGCACGGCCTCCCGCAAGCCGTCCGCGGAAAGATGAGGGTCGATTGATTCCGGTTAACCCTATTGGACAGATCAAAAATCAGGGAGTTAAGGAGATTCCCACCCGGGAGCGTCAGGTCAGAGGCGTCGGCGACCATCACCGGTCGGTGCCATGACGCTCGTAGCGGAGGAGTTGAATTGAAAACCATTCGGGAATCATTGTTCGATGTCCTGTTTGGCGGCGGTCGAGTTGCGAAGAGTTTTGACCTGTGGCTGCTTGCCGCCATTTTGGTCAGCGTCAGTGTCGTCATGCTGGAATCCGTGGCCGACATCAGGTCCGCGTGGTTCGATCAACTGCGGATGGCGGAGATTGCCTTCACGGTGATCTTCAGTGTGGAATACCTGGTGCGGCTCTTCTGCCATCCGAGGCCGTCCCGCTATGCATTTGGATTCTTCGGCTTGGTGGACTTCGTTTCGATTGTGCCCACTTGGCTTGAGTTCGTGTTCCCTGGCGCGGACACCTTCCCGGTACTGCGTGTGCTACGGATGTTTCGGATCTTCCGCATCTTCTCATTGGGGCGTTTCTCGCGAGCGGCGATGACGATACGTAGTGCTCGAGCCCTGGTTCAGTCGTTTGCCCATGCAACCGTCTCCACGAAACGGAGAGCTAATGCTTTTCCTTGATTCTTCTTCCAGCGACATTCGAACCAAATTGATCCGCCATTGCTCCGCAGTTGCGACGCTAGGCTTCGTTCTGTTGCTTACCCTGATGCACTCCTGCGGACAACCTTCGCAGGACGGTTCCAGCTATAACGGAGTCACCGGATCGGAGACTCTGGTCGCTGATCTCTATGGCCTCTACGAGTCGCTGATCCAGGGACGATCCCCTATCGACGTGGAGGCGGAAGGTTTGCTGTCGAAGAGCCTGCAGGTTCCGAACTCCGACCCCAACTGGCCGACGCTGACATTCATAGCCGGCGAGATCGAGTTGCGGCGAGGAGACGTCGGGAATGCACGAAGGGCGTTTCGAAGCCTTGCGGAATGGGGTTCCGCGATTGAACTGGATCAAGAGGATTCCGACACCTGGGGCGGTAGCGCCCTCACGATTCTTGGACTGTGGCGTTGGCTCGGAATTCTGGAACGGGATGAATCCACGGACACTGAGGCTGTGACCGAAGCGATCGCAGCAGCCCTCAGATTGAAGAGCACTCGCTTCTATCGGGCGATGCTGGAATCAGGACTCCTGCCCGGATTGCCGCAGTTGGAGGAAAGCTTGGCTCGGAGACTTGCGCACCTTGCATGGAAAATCAGGCATCCGAAACGACGAATGCTGTTCCTGGAAGGACTGAGCACCTACACCACTCATCGGCTTTCGCCCGCAGATCAGGCCATCGTCGACGACTTGATCAGCGACGGGTTGCTCGATCCGACGCAGTTGCAGTTGTTCCGAGCGAAGAGGCTGCTTGCCCTCGTAACCACCCGTCCAGAGGAGGACCGCGCGATCAGGTTGCTCAAGAGCATCTGGGACAATGCCAGTCTCGGGAAGAAGTTGCGCGCTGAGGCGGGATACCTTTGGTGTGACGCCATGCGGAGGCGTGGACGATCGAGTGAGATCATTCAGATCCTGTCGGAAGTCATCCAGCTCGCCGGCGACGATGAGATTGCCGAATTGGCACTTTATCGCCGGGCGATGACACAGGACGGCCAGAGACTGTTCGAGCGGGACATGGAACAACTCATTTCGCACTATCCAGACAGCTTTCTGAGCGATGACGCGCTGTATCAGCTAGCCACAAGGTCCATGTTCCGAGGGGATCTGCACGAGGCTATCGAACGGTACCAACGACTACAGGGGCTTCCCCGGCCTCATGACTATGAGGACTCTGCCTACATTCTTCCCGCAATGGGACTTGTCGGACGGCATGACACGGTTAACCCCGACATGGTCGCTATCAGGCAAGCCGACAGCTTCCTGGAGCAATACCTCGAAACGTATCCGAACGGTGTATTTCGACTGCGAAGCCTGTTCTGGCGGGGACGGATTGCCGAGTCCATCGGAGACGCCGGGATCGCGAGGGATCGATTCCAAAGAGTCGTGCAGGAGGCTCCGTACAGCTATTACGGAATTCGGGCTCAGCTTCATCTTGAGCTGGGCCCGGAGGCACAGAGCAAAGTGCTGCCCGATCCAGGGTCCGCTACCGCCTCACATGTAAGAAGCTCCTACCGTTCAGATCTCGTCCGAACGCGGTTGAGTCGGCGCTCGGCATACCATCAACGCCTTCAATCGGCAGGGGATTCCGGGCTTTACCGTAGAGTCCTCGAGAGAGTTTCGGAGGTCGAACGCTCCTACCGCCGGCGATTGGACAATATTTCCCTTGAGGATCTCGAATCCGAAGGGCTCATAACGCCCGTCGGACTTCTCCTGGCACTCCGGGAAGATGTGCTTGCTGCGCGAGATTCCGAGACCACCGCCGACAACTGGCTACGGCTGGCGGGTTTCGCCGGGCATGAGGTCGGGGACTGGCCGGTCGCGATCGAGGTGGCCTCCGTGGTCGGAGAAAGGCTTCCGTGGAGAAAGCGAATCACTATAGACTTGCAATCAGATCCGAGCTACCTCGCAACCGTGTATCCGGCGCTGAGCAAATTGCAGCCGTCGGATCTAGGCCAAGTCCTGGTCGATAACGCTTGGGACGTCGGCGGTTCGAGCGAGTTGTCGAGGAGTCTCATGTACGCAGTCATTCGCAACGAGAGCCGGTTTTACGCCGGAGCGATATCCCCTGCTGGAGCCCTGGGCCTGTTTCAGTTCATGCCGCAGGTCTTCAGAAACCTCAAGACTTCCCTGAAACTGACAGAACAGGTCGGCACTCAATCTGACTTCGATTTTCTGTCTGTGCCAAGGAACAACGTCTCTGTCTGGACCAAGTGGGTTGCGGCGGAAAGATTCGGTTTCGACGAGCGCGATGGTGTTGCCATGGGTCTAATGAAACATCATGCTGGAAGCGGAAACGTGCGCAGATGGGATCGAACCTGGAGCATGATCAGAGGGGGCCGCGGTGAATCCGACATAGAGTTTCGCATCGACACGCCGGGATTCAGCGCGACCCGGGTATTTGTTCAGGCAACTCTTCGTGACACTGCGGTCGCGGAGGGGTCGGAGATGTTCCGTGATTGAAGAGCGCGCCCTTGGCGGTTCGATGGCGGATGAGGCCACTTGCTTCGTATCGGATGTAGCAGGGATCAATGCGGAGAATCGAGAGTTGATTTGCAAAGGAGCCATTGAGTCATGAAGAAAATCATGACCCGTCTAGGGATTATCGCGTCGTCGCTGGCGGCGATTGCTCTCTTCCTGCAGAACATCGAAAAGGTATTGGATTCAATGGGGTCCATAGGCGGTTGGTTCGGAGTCTCAAGACCCAGCCATGAATTGCAATTGGTCTGCGACGATCAAGTATCGTTCGACGAGTGGCGCAAGTCCAGGTTTACTCTTGTCGGATTCAATCGAACTGACGATGACCTTCAAGTCAGAATCGAGTATGGCTTCGGCGACGATCCGGAGGCAGGGTCATTCAGTATCGAGGGCCCGGTGCTAAGGGGCAGCGCGACTCGTCACTGGCAGACCATCACGGTCCCGCGACGATGTTCGCACCTTAAGAAATCCGTTCGGCTGCCAAGATTGGAGGTGCTCAAGACACCCAAGTGCGATCTGGTGCAAGTGGAGATCCATTGGGAGCTTCACAATATCAATGACAAGAAATTGCTGGAGACCGGAAGCCACCTTGTTTCGATCAAGGGTCCCTACGAGTAGCGCTGGCTGACTCAGGGGTGATCGACATATCGGACACAATGTGTTTTATCTCAATAATCTACGGGGCATAGTCGATTCCCGCCGCCTCCACCTATACCCACCCCAAGAGTCGCTAAACGCGGTAACCGTGGCTTAACCCATCTTTAACAGTGCTTTCAACAACACGTAAATTATCAACATCTTACAAGGACAGAAACAGGCTTCTGGCACTACAAACCGGTTAAAACCGAAGATTTCGGGAGACTCAAACGATCATCTTGCGACTCCCCCCGGGAGCGGGATCAAGGTCAATAGGGGACGTTGTTGAATTAGTGGAATTATTCTGTCTGGCGATGCTGTAGTCTCTTCCCAATTGCGGAGAGAGAGACCCCTAATTGTCGAGCAGCTTCCGCTAGGGGAAGCCCGAATTCTTCCATTAACCCATCTTTAACAAGTCAACAGCCGATTGGAGGGATTTTACCCCTATTTTGCCCTTAAATCACCCGTAAGTTGTTGATTCCTGGTTCGGGGAGGTGGGTGTAGTGCCATAATCGTATGGGAGGGGCTTGACCCGTCTCTCTCCCTCTGTTAGGGTCCCTCCCATGTTCATCCGTCGCACCCAGACCCGCAGCCTCTCCTCCGGCCAGTCCTACTTCACCTTTCGCCTCGTCCGCTCCCATCGTGTCTCCGGCAAGGTCCGCCAGCAGACCCTCCTCAACCTCGGCAGCCACTTCTCCATCCCCCGCCAGGACTGGCCCCTGCTGTGCCGACGTCTCGATGAGATCCTCAGCGGCCAGAGGTCGCTGTTGCCCGAGGTGTCGGCCCCGCTGGAGGAGGAAGCCCAAGGCATGGCCCAGCGCTTGCTGGAGGGTGAAGCCGACGTGGCCGGCATCGGTGGGGAGGCTTCTGCAGAGGACCTGCAGACGGTCGAGGTGGGTTCGGTGGAGATGAGGCGTCCGCGCAGCGTGGGGGTGGAGCAGGTGGGCTGCTGGGCGCTGGAGCAGTTGGGGTTGGAGGATCTGCTGAAGGAGTTGGGGCTGAATGGACCGATGCGGGCGGCGGCGCTGGGGGCGATGGTGGGCCGTCTGGCCCAACCAGGCTCGGAGCGGGCCAGTTGGCATTGGCTCAGGCGGCATAGCGGCTTGGGCGAGTTGCTGGGCTTCGACTTCGAGAACCTGAGTCTGATGCAGATGTATCGGGCCTCGGACGCCTTGATGAAGCACCGGGAGGGAATCGAGGGTCACCTCTTCACCCGAGCCATGGGATTGTTCGACCTGGAGCCGACCGTCACCCTGTTCGATCTGACCAACACCTTCTTCGAAGGGGCGGCCAGGAGGCAGCCCAAGGCCCAGCGGGGGCACTCGAAGGACAAGCGCAGCGACTGCCGGCTGCTGACGCTGGGGCTGGTGCTGGACGGGGCGGGGTTTGTGCGCCGCTCCGAGGTGTTTGCCGGCCGGGTGGACGAGCACCGGACCCTGGCGGGGATGCTGGAGGGGCTGGGGGCGCCTCGGGGCGCGCTGGTGGTGATGGATCGGGGAGTGGCGACCGAGGACCGCATCCAGTGGCTGAGAGAGGAAGGGTACCGCTACCTGGTGGCCAGCCGCCAGGGCCCCCGCAAGTTCGACCCCGAGTTGGCGGTGGCGGTGGAGACGGCTTCCAAGGCCACCGTAGAGATCCACAAGGAGGTCTCGGAGGATGGAGAGGAGGTGCGTCTCTACTGCTGCTCCCAAAAGCGTGCCGAGAAGGAGAGGGGCATCCTGGAGCGCTTCAGCCGGCGCTTCGAGCAGGGGCTCACCCGCCTCTCCGAGGGGTTGAGCCGGCCGCGGGCCCACAAGGGCGTCGAGAAGGTCCGGGAGAGGATCGGGCGGCTGAAGGAGCGGTGCCGCGGGGTGGCGCAGCACTACACCATCGAGGTCCTCACCGATGAGAGCGGCCGCAAGGCAACGGCACTGACCTGGAAGCGGCAGCCCCGCCAGGGCTCGATGGCCACTCATCCGGGGGTCTACTGCCTGCGCAGCAATCAGACCGACTGGGATGAGGAGAGCCTATGGCGCACCTACACCCTGTTGACCGACGTGGAGGCGGTGTTTCGCTCCCTGAAGTCCGAGTTGGGCCTGCGGCCCATCTACCACCACAAGCCGGTGCGCTCGGAGGGCCACCTGTTCCTGACGGTCATCGCCTATCAACTGGTGCAGGTCATCCGCAAGCGGCTCAAGCAGCGGGGAGAGACCTCCAGTTGGACCACCCTGCGGGGCATCCTGGAGGGGCAGCAGCGGGTGACGGTGACCTTCCGGCGCAAGGACGGGCGGACCTTGCACGTCCGCAAGGCCACCAGGGCCGAACCCGATCAGAGGGCCATCTACGACGCCCTGGGCGTTGATCCCGCTCCAGGAGGCGTCCGCAAGATGATTGTCTGAGTCTCCCGAAATCTCCGGTTTCAACCGGTTTGTAGTGCCAGAAGCGCGTTTCTGCCCTTGTAACGTGTTGATAATAAACGTGTCGTTGAAAGCACTGTTAAAGATGGGCTAAAGACATTGAATTACAGCAAAAGTGTTGTATACTTCAAGTAGCCGACACTTTTGTTATACAACAGATTAGAAATATAAATGAGCGGCGCTCCTGAATTCTACACCGGGGCTCCGGTCGACCCGGTGGACTTGCGATTTCGCGAGGAGTTTGTGGCGGAGCTTTGGGAAACACTGCGCACCAGGCATCTGGTGCTCACGGCGGCCCGGCGAACGGGGAAGACCAGCGTCATGGATCACTTGCGGGACTATCCCGGGAACGGTTTCTCGACGGTTTCGATCAACGTCCAGGACTTGACCCATCCAGCCGATTTCTTCCAGGGGCTGCTCGACGCATTTCATGATGCGCATTCGGATTTCGTGCGGGACCGACTTGCCGCAGGCTGGCAACTTGTGAGTGGCGCCTTGGGAAAGGTCGGGGAGATCGGTGTCGGTGGCTTCAAACTCGCACTGCGCCAAAGTGATCCCGGTTGGCGCGAGAACTGGCGGCAGCATGGCGACAGCTTTCTCAAACAGGCCCGCAAGACCGGCGTACCGATTCTGTTCATCATCGACGAGCTGCCTGACATGCTGCTCAACTTGTCCCGGAGGGATGCAGGGTTGCTGCGTGAGTTTCTCGCCTGGTTTCGAACCCAGCGATTGAATCCAGCACCCGCAAGAGACTCGATCCGTTGGCTGGTTGGCGGCTCGGTCAATCTGGCAGGCACACTTGACGCGCTCGGGCAGGTGGATCTGATAAACGACCTCGAAGACATCCCTCTGCCTCCTCTCACTGACGATGACATCAGGGCTTTTGTGACGGAAATGCTGAAGGGGCGAGGCGTCCCCTACCAAGAGGATGTTCCACAGCGCCTCGTCTCTCGCCTGGGTCGTCCTATTCCGCTTTTCATGCAGATGGCGACCCTGGCTCTCTACCGATTGTGGAAAAAGGAGCAACGCAGAATCGTCCCGTCGGATGTCGATGCCATCTTCGAAGCGTTGATTATTGGTCCCGGTGCGCGCACCCGGTTGCAACACTACTATTCGCGAATCAGGCAATACTATACGGAGCCCAAGCGCTCGATCGCCTATGCCTTGTTGGGTCAAATCAGCGTATGCGAGTCCGGGCTGGGCCGTGCAGCTCTGTCGCAAGAAACGGAGCGCCTGCTAGTGGACAGCGGCATAGAACTCCCGTCGCACGAGCGCAAACAACTGTTCAACCAGATGTTGCTCGACCTGGAGAACGATTTCTACATCGTCGAAGTCAAGGAGGGAATCTATGACTTTGCCAGTGGTGTGCTGAAATCGTGGTGGGGGAAATACTATGCCTGAGACCACCATCAGCGCAAAGATCGGCCTGTATCGCTCAGGGGTAACCAGTCCTGAGCGCCTGCGCCACACCAGCGTTGCGCGGGAACATGTCCTCGAAAATTCCGTTGAATCTTTGCATGGTTCCGTCGGAAGGAAATCGAAACACCATCTTCTGTTTATCGGGCCGCGCGGAATCGGAAAGACCCATCTGCTCGACTGCATTGAAGACACGGTTCAATCGAATGAAGCGCTCAGCGCGAGCTACGTAGTTGTCCGATTTCCAGAGGAATCGAACCGGACGTTGTCCTTCGCCGATTTTCTTATCGGTCTATGCGAGATCCTGAAAGATGCCGTCGATGACGAGCCGCTATGGGCGGAGCTGTTCTCCAAGGTGCAGACCGAGGAAGACGACGCCCGGGTCGTCGACACCCTGGCGCCAGCAATCCGCCAACAGAATCGCCAGCGACGTCGCACGCTGCTCATCATGCTCGAGAACCTGGGCGAGATATTTACGCGGCAAATTCGCGACCCTAACGAGCTCGCCTCGTTGCGCAAGTTCTTCATGGCCGACAACGGCTGCCTGCTGTTGGCCACCTCGCCGCTGCACTTCGACGCCATCACCGATGTTGGACAGCCGTTTTACGATTTCTTCGACGTTCAGATTCTCGAGAACCTGAGATTCGACGATACCGTTGAATTAATCCGGCGCAACCTCGAATGGGAAGGCCGCGACGATATCCTCGCAAACTTTGCGGACATGCGTTCTCGCTTGCAGGCGCTTTACCGGATGACGGGCGGAAACCCCCGGTTGATCATGATGCTCTACGAGTTGATCGCCCACGAGTCGGTCACCAAGGTCCAGGATCAGTTCCACCTGCTGCTCGACCGGATATCGCCGTTCTTCCAGGATCGGCTGAACGACCTGCCTCCCGGCCAACGCGCGCTGCTGGAATGCCTGGCGAGCATGCGCGACCAGGAAAAGACACCGGCCGCCATTGCGGCGCGAATGCGCATGAGTCAGCAGGAGACTTCGTCGCTGCTCAAGCGCCTCTCCGATGCCCACTACCTGCGCGCCAGCCAGCACCCGCTGGACAAACGCTCGCGCCTTTACACGATTCGTGAAGGATTCTTCGATATCTGGCTCGCCATGAATCTTTCCCGCGGCGCGCGCAAACGCCTGCCGTTTCTGCTTGAATTCTTCAACCTCTTTTACCCGAGCATCGATGCCCGCCAAGAGAAGCGCCGCCTGTTGCGCGAGAAACTTGTCGAAGAAGGCAGTGTCGATGCGGAAAAGACCCTCGACTACCTGAGTGAAGTGGGCGACGAAAACGAGAGGGCGACCGCCAAGTTCGACATGGCGAGGATCTTTGTCCGCCGTGGAGATGCCGAGCAAATGGCGAGCTACGTTCGCGAAGCCGCGCCGCTGGCTGGCGATGGGGTGAGTCAATCGATTGCCCGCGTTATGACGAGCCATCGATCGGCTCCCGACTTTCTCGCCGAAGTCGAGGAAATGATCGAATGTTGGGAAATGCACCGAAGCGGCGAGTTCGAGAAGTTCGCCAATCGGCTCATGGAGATGGGAGAGGGATTGACGCCGCTCACGTTTTCCGAGACCAGGCTGGACTTTCTGCGCGATACGCTGGAGAGCATGGACGATTCGGAAAAACGGATCTTGCAGCGCCTGAAAATTGCCAATGAACTGATGGATCTTGCACGATGGGGTGAGTCTGAAACTCAGCAACGCAAAGCGCTCGCTGAGGCAATGGTACACGCCGACGCGAAACTTGTCGCAGTGGCTTCAAACGACTTGGCGCAACTGCTGAAGGCCACCAACCGGATGGGGGAGGCGGAGCCGTTGATGCGGCGAGCGTTGGAGATCAGCAAGGCCTCCTACGGGGAGGCCCACCCGACCGTGGCGATTTTTTTGAACAACCTGGCGCAACTGCTGAAGGCCACCAACCGGATGGAGGAGGCGGAGCCGCTGATGCGGCGAGCGCTGGAGATCGACGAGGCTTGCTTTGGCGAGCACCACCCGACCGTGGCGAGAGATCTGAACAACCTGGCGCAGTTGCTGAAGGCCACCAACCGGATGGTGGAGGCAGAGCCGCTGATGCGGCGAGCGCTGGAAATCAGCAAGGCCTCCTTCGGCGAGCACCACCCGACGGTGGCGATTTGTTTGAACAACCTGGCGCAGTTGCTGAAGGCCACCAACCGGATGGAGGAGGCGGAGCCGCTGATACGGCGAGCGCTGGAGATCGACGAGGCTTCCTACGGCGGGCACCACCCGACCGTGGCGATAGATCTGAACAACTTGGCGCAGTTGCTGAAGGTCACCAACCGGATGGAGGAGGCGGAGCCGCTGATGAGGCGGGCGCTGGAGATCGACGAGGCTTCCTACGGTGAGCACCACCCGACGGTGGCGATTCGATTGAACAACTTGGCGCAACTGCTGAAGGCCACCAACCGAATGGAGGAGGCGGAACCACTGATGCAGCGAGCACTGGAGATCGACGAGGCCTCCTTCGGCGGGCACTGGCCTTTCCCGGGAAAAGATCCAGCGCAACAGTGAGGAATTGAACGAACGGTTCTCTCCCCGTAAAGTGCAGGCTGGCCGATGGTGTTGGAGTGGCGTTCGCGTGCTTAGTCCAGCGCTCTTCGAAGGGCCGCCACAGCCTCGTCCAGGGCTCGGTCTGACTTGCGGCTCATGGCGGGGTGGACGAACATGAAGGCATGGGGCACGCCTTGATAGCGAGTGGCGCGTGCCTGCACTCCCGCATCAGCCAACTTGCGCGCATACAGTTCACCTTCGTCTCTAAGCGGATCGAACTCCGCAGTAATCACCAGGGCGGGAGGGAGACCGGTGAGGTCATCCGCCAGCAACGGCGAGGCAAAGGGGCTCCGGCGGTCGGCAGGATTCGGTAAATACATGTCTCGCATGAACTCGTGCACTGCCCCACCAATGAGGTAGCCGTCAGCGAACAACTTGTGTGATTCCGTCTCCATCTCCGCGAAGTTCAATACTGGGTAGATCAGCAACTGAAAGACGATCGGAGGCCCGGCCAGGTCGCGTGCCCTGAGCGATACGGCAGCCGCCAGGTTTCCCCCTGCGCTGTCGCCTCCCACTGCGATACGCGTTGGGTCGCCGTCAATGTCGGCGGCGTGCGAGTGCACCCATTCGAGCGCGGCGTAACTGTCGTCCAACGCCGCCGGATAGACATGCTCGGGCGCCAGCCGGTATGCGACCGAGACGACGATGGCGCCGGAGCGGGCGGCCAGGTCTCGGCAGATCGGATCATAGGAGTCCAGGCCGCCGTGCCGAAAGCCGCCCCCGTGGTAGAAAACGAGTATCGGTTGCCCGTCGGCGCTCACAGGTGAGTAGACGCGGATCGGTATCCTGTGGTCCGGACCGGGGATCTGGCGGTCTTCGACCCGGGGAAGCGGCTTCGAGTCAGCCCGCCATTGCCCCATCATGTTTCGAAACTCTGCCCGCTCTTCCTCTATCGGCATGGTGCCGGGGAAGGGCAGTGATTCGGCCAGTTTGAGTCCAACCGCGAACACGAGGTCGAGTCTTCCGTGGGGAGTGATGGTCCAACTGTAAACCACGGCGGAGAGCAAGAGAGCAGCCAGCAGCGAAACTGCCGCGATGAGGCCCACGTATTTGACGCGACTGCGTGTCATGGCTGCTCCGAACGGCTGATACGGAAATCGTGATTTCGTATGGACACATTCTACCGCAGGTTGGTTTGAATTCTGCGAGCAGGGGGAATCGAATGAAAATGAGAGTCTTTCTTGTCACATGTCTGCTGGCGGCTGGAATGGTCGCCTGTTCCACGTCGGATGACGCGAGTTCTGCCGGCGAAAAGCAGGTGACGGCCGACGAACCCCGGCACGTCAAGGTCTACTTCGAGAAGGGCATGTTCGGGGGGTGGCCTGCCAATCACGGCATCTGGAGCTGGGGGAACGAGATCCTGGTGGGCTTCGGGATGGGCTACTACAAGGACCAGGGTCAGAATCACCACATCGATCGCGAGAAGCCGGAGATTCCGATGCTGGCCCGCAGCCTCGATGGCGGCGAGACCTGGTCGATAGAGGACCCGGGGGCGAAGGGGTACTTGCTGACGGAGGGCGGATACCTGCACGGCGTGACCCGTCCGGGTGTCACGATTCCGCCGCTGAGAGATAGCGAGGGCGGCATCGACTTCACCCACCCGGACTTCGCCCTCACCGTTCGAACCAACAGCATTCACGCAGGAATCGGGCGCATCTTCTATTCCTACGACAGAGGCCGCACCTGGGACGGCCCCTTCCGCCTGCCGAGCTTCGGGGCGCCCGGCATTGCCCCCCGCACCGACTACATCGTTGACGACAAGCAGACCTGCACGCTTTTCATCACCGCCGCAAAGGCGAACGGAAGGGAGGGGAGGCCGCTTTGCGTGCGCACCACCGACACCGGCAAGACCTGGAAACTCGTTTCCCGGATCGGGCCGGAGCCCGAAGGGTTTTCCATCATGCCGGCCTCGCTTCGGCTTTCCGAAACGGACGTTCTGGTGACCGTTCGCATGCGGGAGGCGGCCCGGAGGTGGATCGGGACCTACCTGTCAACCGACAACGGCGCCGGTTGGGAGTACCTGAACGAGGCGGTGACTGACGCGGGGGTGGGCAATCCGCCCGCCATGATCGAGCTGCAGGACGGACGGATCTGCCTGCTCTACGGCTATCGGGCCGAGCCCTTCAGCATTCGCGCCGTGCTCAGCAGCGACAGGGGCAGGACCTGGAGCGACCCCGTCACGCTCCGCGACGGCGGGACAAGCTGGGATGTCGGTTACGTGAGGGCCGTCCAGAGGCCCGACGGTAAGGTCGTTGCGGTGTACTACTTCACTGACGAGGCGACCGGCCCGGAACGCTACATCGGAGCCACCCTCTGGAGTCCGCCGCCGGCGTAGTCGGCGCCTCCTGAGTTCGTCATTCGCCACGAATGTGCCCGGTATCCTGATCTGAAAATAGTCTGGTCGAGCCTTTTGCAAAATTCGGCGGAAGGACACCCCCCGGGAGCGCGGGCGTCTCGCCCGCATTCTCTGCGTTGGGTAGCCGCTCAGTTTCCCCGTAATGCGGCAGCCGGCCACCCTGCCGCCGGGAACCCCATGGGGCCGGCCGATGCAGTGTCCTGGCGCCGTTGCCGGTCGAGCCGGGTGGAGGCGATGGGCGAGGCTGTGCCAGCGTTGTGCGGGCGGGACGCCCGCGCTCCCGGCCTTCCTCCCGTGACGTCGTCGCAGCCAAGCAGGTCCATCGGTCTTCGTGTCTATTCGTGTTCATTCGTGGTTCGTCTTTATTGACGCTTGGGTGTTTCACCCTCGTATGATCCGCCCGGCAGGGCAGGGGTGGTGCTTGCCTGAAACAAGCGGAAAAAAGAGGGTTCCAGGAAGACACACGAAGGAAGACGAAGGCACGCGAAGCGGGACGGCACTGCCGCATCGGCAGGGGCAGTGCCTCTTCGCCGAGCAAGAAGGATGGGAGGAGGCGCCCCTCCGGGAGCGCGGGCGTCCCGCCCGCATGCACTCCCGTTGCGTGCCGCTCAGTTTCGCTGCGATGTGGCATCCAGCAACCCTGCCGGCGGGAACCCCATGGGGCCGGCCGATGCAGTGTCCTGGCGCCGTTGCCGGTCGAGCCGGGTGGAGGCGATGGGCGAGGCTGTGCCAGCGTTGTGCGGGCGGGACGCCCGCGCTCCCGGGGGGCCTTCCTCTCGTGACGCCGTTGCAGCCAAGCAGGTCCATCGGTCTTTGTCGGCCCTTGACATATGACGCATACTTTCTCGATTGCGCCGCGCGCTACCGTGCACCCCTGCTGACGTTGGACCGACCACTGAAGCGTGCCGCGGAAAGACTCGACGTCGAGCTCGTAAACGACGCTCACCTGCTGAGCGGCCTGAAGTTCAGCGTCAACAAGGTGTTGTCGTCCTTCTTGATTTCCAGCGACGGCGTGGTCAGGGAGGATGGGTCCAGCAGGACGGTCGAACCGAAGCAGGTATCGTCAAAGAAAGGATCGTCTTCCATCAGGACGACCTGGAGTTCGTCGTCGGGATAGACTCGCAGGGAGCCCGGCGTGTTGGCGCTGGAGCGCATTTCAACCTGGCGCGCCAACCGGCGGCGCTGGCTCTCCAGTTCCCGCATCCGAGCCAGCACCGACGCATCGGCTGTCGAGATGGGCTCTCTGGCCCGGAGCGACCTGAGCTCTCGGTCCTGGTCGCCGGTGCGCTCGGTTGGCTTCATGTCGCGCAACCGCTCCAATGCCTCCAGTTCGGCCTCCGAAAGGGGATCGCTCTTGCTGTTGAAGTCCTGTTTCCGCAAGGAATCCACGCGCTGCTCGGCATAGCGCCAGGAACTTCTTCCCGTAATCTGCTGAGCTTCGCGTTCGATGTCGTCGATCCGGTCCTGCAGTTCCAGGTCCAGGCGCTTCACCACCACGTACAATTCCTCCGACCCGAATTCATCGTTGTGGCAAAGGCCGAAGGCGCCGTGAATGGTCACGGTCAATCGGTAGGCATCAGCCGGCGGCAGCTTTGCCGGCGGGGCTTCAGGTTGAGCTGCTGACCGCTTTTGGGGCTGAGTCGGCGTTTGCTCTGCCGACTGGTCTGCCGATCGGTCCTGCGGCTGCTCTGTAGATTGAACGGTTGGCTGCTCCTCCGCCTCGGCTCCGGACTTCTCTGTCGCAGGACTCGGCGGCTGCTCCTCCGCCTCAGTTGCCGACTGGGCCGAAGGTTGCTCCGAGGACTGCTCTGCCGGCGAGGTCGGCGACGGCTCCGGGGGCTGCTTTGCCGACTGAGCTTCCGGCTGTACTTCCGACTGGGCTCGTGCATCGAACGCCAAATTCATCAGCAGCAGAACTGCTATCGTTCCCAACCACTTGAGGATCACTGGCAACGCGGTTCCCTCTTTGATTCGCTTCACAAGTCCGGACAGCCAACCCCATGTCGCAGGCGTCCTCCGACCAATCCTGGTCCATTCTCTCACACGCCAGACCACGGGCCAAGAGCAGGGAGAGGGCCTTTCCACTTGAAGCCGGCGCTCGATTGAACCTTCAGACTCGACCAGAGAGAGACAACACCCTATCGAAATGGTTGCGTGGGCTCTCTTCGTTCCGGTAGAGTAACCGCACCATGAACAACAAGATCCTTTCAATTCTGATCTGTCTTGTGGCTGTCCTGGTCTCGCCGGCGCTGGCCTCCAACGATTCCTGCGACGACCGCACCATCGTCGCCAGCGCCGTGCGCACCACCGAGGACGTCCGAGCCTTTGTCCAATGCGCCTACGAGTTTTTCCATGAAGTGGGCTTCGAGGAGGCCCGCAGGGCCTTCAACCAGGACGAGCGTTGGAAGAGCGGCCCCACCTATGTCTTCGTCGACGAAATAACCGACGTGATCGGGGCCTCCCGTGCTTTCGTTTACCCGCCCGACCCATCAAGAGAAGGGTTGGCCTCGGGACCTCTGGTGGACGACTTCGGCAGCGACTTGGTCCTGGAGTTTGTTCGCGTGGCCAACAACTTCGGCGAGGGTTGGATCTACTATTCCTTCACCAACCCGGCCACCGGCAGGGCCGAGCCCAAGGCCTCCTACTTCAAGTCCATCGAATGGAACGGGATCCCCGCTGGAATCGGGGCGGGAATTTATCGGCGCGACCTGCCCAGCACCTGTCGGAGCGAGGAGGTCAACGCCGCCAGACTTGATGCCGACCCGTCCGAGGCGCGGCTGCAGGAGTTTGTCCGCTGCGCCGCCATGGAGCTGGATTCCATGGGGTATTTCGCCTCGGTCAGCCTGGCCAACGATCCCCGCTGGCGAAGCGGCTCCATCTACCTGTTCGGCCTGGACACCTACGGCTACACCCTCTTTACCGGCTCCCCGGCAAATCGCCTGCTCGGTTCCGAGTTGTCCTCGGACTCCATGGGCGGCTTTGGAGGCCGGAACGTTCTGGGAGTTGCCGATGCCTTCGGCGAGACCTTCCTGTACTACCGGAACCGCAATCCCGCCACCAACCAGTGGCAGCGCAAGGTGACCTTCGTCAAGAGGGTGACCGCCTTCGGGGTCCCGGTGCTCATCGGCGCGGGCTATTACCTGGAGTCGCCGACGCCGATGGACGACACGCAACAATCGGGGAACTGAAACGCATAGCGCAACCGGCCGGGTCCGCGAACCGGAGAACTTCTGGTTGCCGGACCGGCAGGGCCGCGGCGCCTCCACCACCCCAACTCCGTCAATGCGGACAGTGACGCTCCATCATGGGTGCTCCCGAGGCGCTCGCCGCCCACCGGCGATATCGGGGACGGCAGGGTCACCTCAGGGACGCAGGATCTCGTCGGAAGTGAACTCGCGGTCGAGGGTGGCGCCTCCAGCCGAAAGCCCCACAACCCGGGTGACTTCGACCGATTCGTTTTCCGGCAACGGCGCCTCTCCCTTTTTCTTGCCCAGTTGGGCCACGCTTGCCAGCTTTTCGAGCTTCTTGGCGCCATCGACCGCCACGGCGTCGCCCCCATACCATTCGAACCAGGGAAGACCCGCCTCGGTGTACTCCAACGCCGACGGCGGCACTGTCGGCGGCCGTTCACCCGTGATCGCCGTCCACTGGGTGGAATTGGCGATGGTGACGAAGCAGCGCCTGGAATGCTGTCGGTCCCAGGCGTCCAGGCCGTAGGGGTCTTCATGGATTTCCTGTCTCATCCTTCCTCCGGGGGCCAGTCCCATGGACTCCGGCGAGATGCAACAAGGAACCTGCGGTGAGTGTAGTGTCAGGGAACTCCGAGCCATCAACCGCTTGTATCGTTTCCGCTTCATCGGAAAGACCACGATCTGAAGGCCGCCGTGCTGCGCCGCTCCGGTCAACTGTTCCTCGGCCGTGTATCCCTTGCCCAAGGGCATGGCCACGAACTGGCGGATGATACCTTTCTCCACGCAGTAGCCGTCCAGCCAAGGCTGTTCGGGCAGCACCACGTAGTCCTGCGGATCCTTGTTCAGGTGATTGACCCAGGGGTTGCCACTGATGGCACAGCTCTTGCCGGTGGCGATCTTCACCGCAAAGGGGTAACCGGAATAGTCCTCGAACGAGATCCACATGGCTTCGGCCTGGTGCATGGGCATGATCACGCCGCCCCTGCGTCGCCACTGCTCCGGCAAGCGCCTTGCGAAGTCGTCGATATGCCGCAGGGGAAAGGAGTCCAGGCCCGGCGGCAGGGGATAGTCCCTGTTGTCATCGGGAATTCGCAGGGTGCGCTGAAACTCGATCGTGCAGCGGGCGTCGCGATGCACTTCGGGGAAGCGGAATTCCAGGCTGTCGTTCTTGAGGGTGATCATAGTCGATGTCTCCTTTTCGGTTCGTCCTCACCATTCGCCGTCCCGCACCTCGCGCACCACGTGCAGGAGCGCGTGGTCGGGCGCTTCCTTCAGTTGACGGATCAACTCCGCGAACAGCTTGGGCCGCTTGCGGATGATGTTCTGAAGGTCGCCCGAGACCTTCCCGGCCAGGGCCAGGAGCACGTCGGGGTCCTCGCCCAGCTCGTGGGCGAGCCTGACGGTGGTGGCCTCCGATGGCGGCGAGACCTCGCCGCGCTCGATCTTGCTCAGGTAGGCCGGCTCGATCCCGATGCGCAGGGCCACCTGGCGCAAGGAATAGCGCTTGTCCTCCAGGTGGAGGTGCTCTCGGCGGGTTCGAATGCTCTTTCCAAAATGTGTCATGTGTACTAACTAGTACACACCTTGCAATTTGTCAAACAAAAAAAATCCCGAAGGTCGCGCTGCCGCCTTCAACCGGCAATCGTGGTACCCTACCGCCTGCAGGACATGGCGGCCCGGGTGGGCATCGCCGGGGGACAGGGCCTGGCCGAGTCGATCCGAGCCGGCATCGCCTCGCCGTTGCTCAGGGGCGCGGTCATCCTGCTGATCGTCCTGGCGCAGGCGGCCAACGCCCTCTTCCTGCCGGTGGTGCTGGTGCTGCTGCTGGTCATTGCCAACCGGAACGAGTTCATGGGCCGCTTCCGCAACACCCGCCTGGTCAACGCGCTTGGGGTGCTGGTGGTGCTGGTGATCGCGGCGCTCTCGGTCCTGCAGTTGGCCCGCATTTCCGGAATCTTGGAGTAAGGAGCAAGCTCACGGCTTGAGTGTCGATTGTCCGTTTTCAGCCGGCTTTAACCGCGGAAGCGGTTGTCGCCACAGACCAGGAGGGAACAGTCAATGAACAGTAGCCGGAACCCGGATTCCGCCGATTCTTCCTACACCATGGGTTACAGCGACGAGTTCCTGCAACTGCTCGACCGCCGCAACGCCGAGACCAACGCCGCCCACCTGATGGCCCACCTGGAGCCCGGAATGCGGGTTCTGGACCTGGGTTGCGGTCCGGGAACCATCTCGTTGGGCTTGGCGAAGGCGGTAGAACCCGGAGAGATGCAGGGCATCGACATGGAAGAATCACAGATCGAGATAGCCCGGGGAGCCGCTACCGCCGGCGGACACCGCAACGCGGTCTTCCGGACGGGCGACGTGACCCGGCTTCCCTATGAAGACGCTTCGTTCGATGCCGCCCACTGTCACGCACTCCTCATGCACGTTCCCGACACCGAAGCCGTCCTGGCCGAGGTGCAACGGGTGTTGAAGCCGGGAGGCCTCATCTCGGCCCGCGAAATGATCGGCTCCTCGTCCTTTTCCGAACCCGCCTTCGAGGTCCTGGCCGACGCCTGGGTGACCTTCTCCAAGCTGCTAGAGGCCAACGGGTCCCATCCGGAGATGGGCAAGGAACTGCCGCGAAGATTTCTGGAGGCCGGCTTCTCGGTGGTCCATGGAAGCGCTTCCTTCGAGTACTTCGGCACCCCCGAGGACGTTGCCTTCTACCACGACTTTGCCATCGGCTGGTTCTGCGCTCCAAAAGTCGTCCAGGCCGCCATCCAGCACGGGCTGGCCACTCAGGAGAAGTTCGACCACTGGCGCCGCTTGCTGGGCCAATGGAAGGATTCCCCGGGCGCTGTCTCCGCCATCGCCTGGGGAGAGGCGGTCGGACGGAAGCCGTAGGGGCTGCCCCATCGCAGACTGAACTTTTCCCCCAAGTCCGTCAGGTTGGAACACCAGGCGTATTCAGAGGTGTGCCGGGGTCCGATACAGGAGCTGGTCTCGGTGCTTGACGCAGGTCAGAGCGTCAGCCGGCAGACGATGCCGACGTCGTCGCAGTACCAGAGGACGCCGTCGCGGATGGTCATTCCGTGGGGGAGGGGGGCGTCGTCGGCAAGCTGGATCTTTTCGAGGACCTCGCCGGTTGCGGGATCGTGCTTGAAGAAGGCGTTGAGATTGGTGTCGGTGCACCACAGGGTGTCGCCTTCCCAGCCGATGCCGTGGGGGCGGTTGCCCACCGAGGGGAAGCGCTGCTCGACCATCCAGCTTTCGGGGTCGATGCGGTAGATCATTCGGGAGGGCGGCACCGCCGCCCACAGCTTGCCCTGCCGCCACTCCAGGCCGTGAGCGCCGGTTGCCGGGCGGGGCTGGGCGGGGGCGGCAGTTGCGCTCGCGGGCTCCGGGGGAGGGGCCAACGGGCTTCGGCGGCCGGGGGGATCGGAGGGCATTCGGTAGATCACGCCGGCGCCGGGCGTGAAGTGCTTGGCGAGGGTCTTGCCGCTGGAGGCGTCGGCGCGGATGAGCTCCCGGCTGTAGGTCGACGCCACCCAGATGGCCGTGCCGTCGAAGGTGATCCCGCTGGGGTGGACGGCCTCGGTGTCGAATCCCCGCAGCACCGTTCCGTCCCTGTAGCTGACCAGGTGGGCGCGGGCGTCTTCCCCGTCGATGATCCACAGGCCCTCGCCGGTCGCCTGCAGGCCGTTGGGGTAGGGCCCGGGGCTCTTGAAGACGGTCTCCACCTGGCCGGCCTTTCGCAGGGGAGTCTTGCCGAGCGCGGGGGTGGCGGCCAGCAGCGCCAGGAACTGCCTGCGTTCCATCATGACTTGCCTCCTGGTGGCGCCGGGCGGCCTCCTCCCGGGTCGATTGCCTTGGGAGGTGGCAAGGATTTCACGTCCCCACCGGGGAGTCAAGTTGAGGCAGGCCCCCGGGAGCGCAGGGCCATCCCAGGCTGAACCCCATTGTAGGGGCAACCCTTGTGGTTGCCCTCCCTTGTGGTTGCCCGGTTGTTCCCGTTCGCCCGGCCAGCGCCGCCTATGGGGCGCCCACAAGGGACGTCCCTACGGTGAGGGCGGGTAGCGTGGGATAGTCCTGCCCGGGAGCGCGGGCGTCCCGCCCGCATGCACTCCCGTAGCCTGTCGCTCAGTTCCCTGCGATGGGGCAACCGGCCACCCTGCCGGCGGGAACGCCATGGGCCCGGTCGAAGCGAAGTCCTGGCGCCGTTGCCGGTCCAACCGGGTCGAGGAGAGGGGCGAGGCTGTGCCAGGATTTGTGCGGGCGGGACGCCCGCGCTCCCGGGGGCGCTTCATTCCGTGACGTCGTCGCAACAAGGGACGCCCACCGGGTTTTGTGTCTATTCGTGTTCATTCGTGGTTCGTCTTTATTGGCGGTGGGTTCCTTCCCCGTCTGGCCGCACCGCAAATTTGATGGGGCGGGGGAGTCGGGTTCGGATTAGAATGCCTGCCTGTCCTCAATCAATCTCGTCCAACCCAGGGAGGATCAGTCACCATGACCACTACGGCGTTTCACAAGTCGGCGGAATGGAAGCCCGGCCTCCGCTCCTACTTCGAGTATCGGGACCTCGGCATCGTTGCGGCCACCAAGGGCAAGGTTCTGGCCCACTGCATCCGGGCCACCGAATCCTGCAGCGGGCCCGGCGGCCGTCACACCCACGACCTGGAGTTCCAGATGAACTACGTGCTGCGCGGCTGGACCCGGGTCGAGTTCGAGGACATCGGCGAGGTCCGCTTCGAGGCCGGCGACAGTTGGTACCAGCCCCCCAGGATCAAGCACGAGGTGCTGGAGTTCTCCGAAGATTTCGAAGTGATCGAGATCTGCATGCCGGCGGATTTCCCCACCGCGGAGACGCCGCGCTGATCGGCGGTGGTTGTGGGCCTGCCCGCCTGCCCCCACCGATGTTTGCAAGGTGAGAACCCATGGGAAGACTGGACGGCAAGGTGGCGGCGGTCACCGGCGGGGCCTCCGGCATCGGCGAAGCTACCGTCCGGCTGTTCGTGGCCGAAGGGGCGCGGGTGGCTTTCGCCGACCGGGACGCCGCCCGCGGCAGCGATCTCGCGGACCGGATAGGGGCCGATGGAGGCGAGGTTCTCTTCGTGGAAGCCCGCATGGAGCGCCGGGCCGAGGCCGAGGCCTTCATCCGGCGCACGGTCGAGCGCTTCGGGCGGCTGGACATCCTGGTGAACAACGCCGCCATCCGCCTCTACCACACCGTGGAGGACGCCAGCGAGGAAGGCTGGGACACCATCTGGGGCGTCAACGTCAAGGGGTACGCCTTCTGCGCCCAGGCCGCCATCCCGGAGCTGCGTCGTTCCGGCAAGGCGAGCATCGTCAACGTCGCCTCCAACAGCGCCTTCATCGCCAGCTACCACTCGGTTCAGTACGACACCACCAAGGCAGCCGTCACCGGCCTGACGCGCGCCATGGCCCGGGACCACGCCGAGGACGGCATCCGGGTCAATGCCCTCTGTCCGGGTCCCACCATGACCCCCTTTCACCATCGGCGCGCCGCAGAGGCGGGCAAGACGCTGGAGGCGTTCCGGGAAGAATTCGGGCGGCCCACCATGCTCGGGCGGCCTGGGGAGCCGCGGGAGATCGCCGCCTGCGCCCTGTTCCTGGCTTCCGATGAGGCCTCCTTCGTCACCGGCGCCTGCCTCTTTGCCGACGGCGGCGAAAGCGCCACCGGAAGCAACCGCGCCTTGAAGTCCTCGGGTCAATCCACCCCCCGCCCACGTTGACAGTGCCGGAGGGGTCGGGATATGCTGGCGCCCCTCTTGCGACAACTTCCAATGAACGGGGGTCGGTATGACTTGGCGGCGGACGGCGGTATTCCTGTTGCTGGCCGGCATGGGACTGGCGCAGTCCTGCCAGGCCGGAGCCCGGCAGGATGGCGGGACTCGATATCTTCGCTTCAGCCTGGGCGAGCGGGAAGCCTATGGCATCCTGGAGGGGGACCGGGTCCGAGAGCTCGAGGGCGACCTGTTCGGAACCTGGGAAAAAACGGAGACCACCCATGCCCTGGCCGACGTCACCATCCTGGTGCCCAGCAGGAATCCTTCCAAGGTGCTGGCGCTGGCGGGCAACTACAAGTCCCACCTGGATGAAGATGCCGAGCCCAGCCCCCATCCGCAGCCGTTCATCAAGCTGCCTTCCTCCCTGCTGCGTCACGGCGGAGAGATCGTCCAGCCTTCAGACACCGATCCGGTGCACTACGAGGCCGAGGTGGTGGTCGTCATTGGCAAGCGGGCCCGGAACGTCTCCGAGGAGGCCGCTCTCGACCATGTGCTGGGGATTACCTGCGGCAACGACATCAGCGCCCGGACCTGGCAGAAGGGAGACGTGCAGTGGTGGCGGGCCAAGGGCGCCGATACCTTCAGCCCCACGGGTCCCTACATCCTCTCGGGCGTGGACTACGGCCGGCTCCGGATGGTCCTCAAGCTGAACGGGGAAGTGCGCCAGCAGGCCCGCATTTCCGACATGATTCACGGGATATCCGAAACCGTCAGCTTCATCAGCAGGTACGTGACCCTGGAGCCCGGCGACCTCATCTTCACCGGAACGCCCGGAACCACCAAGGGGATGCAGCCCGGCGACCTGGTCACGGTGGAAATCGATGGCGTCGGGGTGCTCAAGAACCGGGTGGTCGCCGCCAGGCCCTGAGCCGCCTCACCGGCCGTCAGGGCGGCAGGCGCGCTCCCCTCGCCCTCACCGCTTCAGCAGTTCCTCCAGCGAGAACTTCTCGAAGACCAGGTCGGCCTGGCTTCCCTCGTAGACGATTCCGACGTGCCGGTCGTCCACCCGGCTGATGCTGGGGTAGCCCCGCCCCCGGCCTTCGTCCAGCAGGATCTGGTGCTCCTCCGGCCAGGTCATGCCCTGGTCGAAGCTGAGCTTCAGGGTGTGATGGCGCCGCCCTTCCTTCGAGTTGGGATTGGCGAACAGCAGCAGTATCTTCGACTCTCCCCCTTCCTGGTAGTCGAACCGGTACAGGCTGCCGTTGCAGTTGGGTTCCACCAGGGCCTTGCGGTTGGTGGGGTGCGGCTCCCAGGTCTGCCCCAGGTCCCGGGTCACGTAGACGGCCCGGTAGGGTTCCTTGCGGTCGTTGCGCATGTTCAGCATGATGGACCCGTCGCCGAGTTGGACCGCCTGGGATTCATTGCCGCCGCTGAAGGCGTGGTTGCTCACGGTCCAGGTGGCCCCGTGGTCGCGGCTGTAGGTGATGTTGGCGAACGGGTATCCCGTCCGGTCGCGCCCCTGGGTGGGCATGACCAGGGTGCCGTCGGCAAGAGCGATCCCCTGGTTGGGCGCCGGGGCGAAGAGCCACCATTCCGGCTGCTTCAGCTTGCGGGTCAGGTTTCTGGGCTCGGTCCAGCTCAAGCCGTCGTCCCGGGAGCGGACCCTCATGACCTGGGCGCTCCTGGCGATGTCGAATCCGGGCTCGGAGCCGTCCTCCACCCACTGGTGCTTGCCGGGCTTGCCCCACATCCACACGGCCCAGACGAAGATCTCTCCGGTCTCGGGATCGACCAGGATGCCCGGGTCGCCGATGCCGTTTTCCTCCTGGGGGCGCCCGCCCCATTCGCCCATGTCCATGATCACCCGCTGGGTCCCCCAGGTGCGGCCGCCGTCGGTGCTGCGGCTCAGTCCGACGTCGATGTCTTCCTGCAGGTCGCGCGACTTCCGTCTCCGCATGTCGTAGACGCACAGCAGCGTGCCCTTGGGAGTGGTGGCCAGAGCGGGGATGCGGTAGGTGTGCACCCCTTCTTCCATGTGCTTGCGCAGAGCCACCCCGATGCGTTTGCTGACCTCGGGAGTCTCGTCGGTGGGTTTCACCGTTCCCGCCGACGTTTCCACGGCGGTGCAGACCGCGTCCACCCGGCGCCCCAGGTCGGCGTCGGGCTGCAGCCGAACCGAGAGCCAGAAGAGGTGCTTCCCCGGCGGGAGCTCCCGGTCGCCCTGGAAGACCAGCTCAGGGGCGGGGCCGGTGGGATCGCCGAAGCGGTCTCCGGCCTGAAGATTCTCCCCGTCTCCCGCCTCCCCGTCTCCCGCATAGAACAGCTCCAGCGACTCGATGTCGCCGGGATCGTCGGTGCCGCTCAGCCTGAATGTGAAGGATCGGACGCGCTGGCCGGGCGCCCTGGATTCAACCGTCAGCCGCATCAGGGAATTGTGTTCGTTCCGGATCAGCACCGGATGCACCCGCTGGGAGGCGGTGACCTCCAGCTCGGCGGGCGCAGGTCCGCCGCACCCTGCCGCCGTCAGAACCAGGACCAGGGCCAGGCCGGCCCCTGGGTTTGTTCGGACCGTATTGGCCGGTTTTTGAAATCGTCTGCCGTGATTCATTCTCTTCCCCCTCCAGCCCGTTCATGAGTCGGTGACCGCTACATGGATGCTACTTCCATTGTCCCATTTGTCGAACTTGAGTTCACGCCGGGGACCGGCTATTCTGGCGGAATCTGGAACTCGGACTTTGCTGCGACGACGTCATGGGATGAATCCCCCCCGGGAGCGCGGGCGTCCCGCCCGCACACGTCCTGGCACAGCCTCGGCCAACTCCTCCACCCGGCTCGACCGGCAACGGCGCCGGGACTCTGCTTCGGCTGAGCCCATGGCGTTCCCGCCGGCAGGGCGGCGAGGTGCCGCATCGCAGGGAAACTGAGCGGAACGCTACGTGGTAGCCTGCGGGCGGGACGCCCGCGCTCCCGGGTGGGCGCCTCCTCCCAACATTCTTGCTCCTGGAGGGGGCAGGCGCCGGCTTGCCGGGCCTCAACCCTGCCGATGAGTCAAAGCCGTCACGCTTGGTGGCCCTTCGTCGTCCTTCGTGGATCACTCTTTTTTTCGTTTGTTTCAAGGCAAGAATGATCGGAACCACGCGGAAGCGAATCTATCTGTTCGGACTGGTATTTCTGGTTCTGCTCCGACCCCCGGTTTCGTCCGGGCAACCGGCGCATCTTTCCGGCACCGCCGAGCTGACCTGGGAGGGCGATCTGTCGGCTCGCATGGTGGCCGGGATCGACCGTTTCCTGATGCGGCGCCTGGAGGCGGCCCCGGCAGGACGGGCGGCCTCCTGGAGCAGGGACTTCTCCTCGGAGGCCGGCTACCTCCGGTCGGTCGAGGCCAACCGGGAGCGTTTCCGCAAGATCATCGGAGTGGTGGACCGCAGGTCGCCGCCCCGGCTGGAGTTTCTCTCGACCGAGGGAGGGACGCCCCTGGCCCAAAGCGATTCGGTGACGGTTTGGCGCGTCCGTTGGGACGTGCTGCCGGGCCTGAAGGGCGAGGGGCTGCTGCTCAGTCCCGGGAACCGGGCCCCCGTCGCCCGGGTGATTGCGCTGCCGGATGCCGGCGTCACCCCGCAGCAACTGGTGGGCCTGCAGCCGGGAGTCCGGCCCGAAGACCGCTTTGCCCTGCGGCTGGCGAAGTCCGGCTGCCAGGTGATCGTGCCGGCCCTGGTCGGCCGCGGCAGCCGGTTTTCGGGCAACCCGGCTCTGGGGCCCGCCCGGCGCGCCATGACCAACATGACTCACCGGGAATGGCTCTACCGCATGGCCTACCCCCTGGGACGCCACCCCATCGGATACGAAGTTCAGAAGGTGCTGGCTCTGGTGGACTGGCTGGAGGAGAGATCCTCGCCGGGATCCCCGATTGGCTTGGCCGGGCACGGCGAGGGGGGACTGATCGCGCTCCATGCCGCTGCGGTCGATTCGAGAATCGACACCTGCCTGGTGAGCGGCTATTTTTCCGCTCGCGAGCGGGTCTGGCAGGAACCGATCTACCGCAACGTGTGGGCCCTGCTGACCGAGTTCGGAGATGCCGAGATCGGGAGCCTGGTGCTGCCGCGCACGCTGGTGATCGAGCACTCCCGGGCCCCTCGGGTCGAAGGGCCCCCTCCCGCCGCGGAGGGCCGCAGGTCGGTGGCCGCTCCCGGCAGGATCGAGACTCCCCCGGCCGAGCGGGTGGTCTCCGAGTTCAAGCGGCTGGAGCAGTGGGCGGCGGCCCTTCCCGCCGGGGCCGGGGACCGGGTCAAGCTGGTGCCCCCGGACCCGCGAGCTGGTGCGGTGACCGTAGGGTCGGAGCCGGCCTTGCAGGGGTTGCTGGAACCTCTGGCGGAGGGGGCGGTGGTTGCGGCAGTTCCGGGAGTGGCTCCGAAGCTCAGGGGGAAAGGGCTCGATGCGGTCGAGCAGCAGCGGCGCCTGGTGCGCGGCATCCAGGGGACGTTGCAGGACCTGCTGCGAGTCTCGGACCGCCTCCGGGACCAGCGCTATCTGAAACAGCCCAGCCGGGAATCGGCCGAGGCCTTCACCCGCGAGACGGCCCGCTGGCGCTCCGCCTTCTGGAAGGAGATCCTGGGCAAGATCGAAGACCCCATGGTTGCCGCCAACCCGCGCTCCCGCCTGTGGCGGGAGACCGGAAATTGGACGGGGTACGAGGTGGTGCTGGACGTCTGGCCCGACGTCTTTGCCTGGGGCCTTCTCCTGGTCCCCAAGGATCTTCAGCCGGGGGAACGCCGCCCGGTGGTGGTGGCTCAGCACGGCCTGGAGGGGCTGCCCGAGGACACGGTCCGAACCGACGTGCCCTACTTTCGCAACTACCGGGCCTTTGCCGCCCGCCTGGCCGAGGAGGGGTTCATCGTCTTCGCCCCCCACAATCCCTACCGGGGAGGGGACCGCTTCCGGGTGCTGCAGCGCAAGGCCAATCCTCTCAAGCTCTCCCTCTATTCCTTCATCGTGGGCCAGCACCGCCGGGTCCTGGACTGGCTGAAGACCCTTCCCTGGGTGGACGGCCGGCGGATCGGCTTCTACGGCCTCAGCTACGGCGGCAAGACCGCCATGCGAGTTCCGGCGGTTCTGGAGGACTACGCCCTCTCCATCTGCTCCGGGGATTTCAACCAGTGGCTCTGGAAGAACGTGACCGTGGATTGGCTCAACAGCTACATGTTCAGCGGAGAATATGAAATGCCCGAGTTCGGCCTGGGTCTGAGCTTCGACTACGCCGAGATGGCCTATCTGATCTTCCCCCGACCCTTCATGGTGGAGCGCGGGCATCGGGACGCCGTGGGACGGGACGAGTGGGTGGCCCACGAATACGCCAAGGTCCGGCGTCTCTACACCGAACTGGGCCTGGGCAGCCGCACCGAGATCGAGTGGTTCCAAGGCGAGCACGAGATCCACGGGGAAGGGACCTTCCGCTTTCTGCGCAAGCACCTCGACTGGAATCAGCCCCGCTGAGGGCCAGTGTTGCCTGAAGCTAGCGTGGGTGAACCACAAAGGCCAACAAACGGCAGTGTCTTCCTCGTTTGATCCGCCCACCGGGGCGGGGGCCGGACTTGTCGGAGGTATTTTGGTCGGTGGCCAATTTTACGGTTACAATGGTTTCAATAGGGCAATCAATCCCAGTCGTTTCGATTCGTTCTCGATGAGAGGAATGGAATGAGATCACCCCGCCGAGGCCTCCTGTTTCCAACCCTGCTGGTGGCGGCCTTCATCCTGGCCGTCCATCCGGCCCGCGGCGCCACGCCGGTGCTGGAGGCCATGAAGCAGGAGTTGGAGCGCTCCGTGGACACGCTCTCGAAGCAGCCGACGCCGCTCTACTTTCTCAGCTACGAGGTCACCGAAAATGTTCGCGTGTCGCTGGCGGCGTCGTTCGGCCATTTTTCGGGGAGCTCCCGGGGGCGGCAACGCCTGGCCGACATCGATCTGAGGGTGGGCAGCTACGATCTCGACAACACCCATACCATCCGGGGACGCTTCGGCCGCTTTTCCCAGCGCTTTGGCCGCGGCGGAGTCCAGGTTCCCGTGGATGACGCCCAGGCGCTGCGAACCATCCTCTGGCGCCAGACGGACAAGAAGTACAAGGAAGCCGTAGAGCGGCTGGCAAAGGTCAGGGCCGATGTCAGGATCAAGGTCGAAGAAGAGGACCAGGCGGGAGATTTTACGCCCGAGAAACCCGAGAAGCTGGTCGAAGAGTCGATTGCGCTCACCCTGGACCAGGCGGCCTGGAAGGAAAAGCTCGAAAGATACACGGTCCCCTTCTCCCGGTCCGATCACATCTATTCGGCAGATGCCAGGGTTTCGGCCAACGTGGAGACACGCTGGTATGTGAACAGCGAGGGGACCGAGATCCGGACGTCGCAACCCTACTATCGTCTGTTCATTGCCGCTCTCACCAAGGCCGAAGACGGGATGGAGCTGCCGCGTTACGAGTCGTTCTTTTCCTTCACGCCCGACGGGCTCCCCGACGACGATTCGATCCTGAAGGTGGTTGAAGAGATGGTTCAGGACCTTGAAGCCCTCAGGCTGGCCCCCGTGGTCGATCCCTATACCGGTCCCGCCATCCTTTCCGGTCGCGCCAGTGCCGTGTTTTTCCACGAGATACTCGGGCACCGGGTGGAGGGACATCGCCAGAAGGAGGAGGATGACGCCCAGACCTTCAAGAAGATGGTGAACCGGAGGGTGCTGCCGGAGATCTTCTCGGTGGTCTTCGATCCGACGGTGAGGAGCATCGAGTCGATGGACCTGGTCGGCTCCTACCGCTTTGACAACCAGGGCGTGAAGGCGCAGAGGGTTCCTGTCATCGAGAACGGCGTCCTGAAGAACTTCCTGATGTCCCGGACTCCGGTCGAGGGGTTCTCCCGTTCCAATGGACACGGCCGCAAGCAGGCGGGACTGTCGCCGGTGGCGCGCCAGTCCAATCTGTTCGTCGAGGTGAGCGAGCCGCAGTCCAGCGAGGCGCTCGAGGGCCACTTGATCGACCTGGTGAAAAAGGCCGGCAAGTCCTTTGGGCTCTACTTCGAAGACGTCCAGGGGGGATTCACCAACACCGGAAGGACCAGACCCAATGCCTTCAACGTCCTGCCGGTCATGGTGTATCGAATCCATTCCGACGGGCGGAAGGAACTGGTGCGTGGCGTGGACCTCATCGGCACCCCCCTGACCACGTTCAGCAAGATCACCGCTGCCGACAATCGCCTGGGAGCCTTTAACGGCATCTGCGGCGCCGAGTCCGGGCGCGTACCCGTAGCCGGGGTCTCGCCGGCGGTCCTGGTTTCGCAAATCGAGGTCCAGAAGAAGATGAAATCCCAGGAGCGGGGGCCCATCCTTCCCGCTCCATAGCTTCGGGAGCCGGCGTTCGAGGAGCAATGTCATGAAAGGCGTCTCTGTCTCTATTCTCTCGTTCATCCTTCTGCTGTCAGGATCTCCGATTGAGGCCCAGGACAGTGTCCTGATGAGAGCCTTGAAGGACGAGTTGACACGAACCATGGAGAAGTTGCAGCTCGAAGGCATGCAAAAACCCTACTTCGTCGCCTACTGGGTTCATGAGACGCGGACCATGGGGATTGCAGCCAGCCTCGGCGGATTGCTCAACCGTGGCGAGAGTTCTTCCAACCGCGTCCTGTCGGTGGAGGTGAGGGTCGGGGATTACAATCTCGACAACACCAGGTTTTTTGACTTGTCCGGGGAGTTCGGACCCAATTTCGGTTCAATACGCGGCTTGCCGCTGGCCGATGACTACAAGGAGTTGAGAAGGCAGCTCTGGCTGGCTACCGACAGTGCCTACAAGCAGGCTCTGGATCAGTTCGCCAAGAAACGCGCGGTGCTTCAAAACAGGACGCGCGTCGAGGAGGTTCCGGACTTCAGCCAGGAGAAACCCTATCGGTTCACCGACGAAAGCGCCGCCGGAAAGCTGCCGGACGCGGTCCGCGTGGAAGAACTGGTGAAGGATCTATCGACTGTCTTCAAGGGGGTTCCGGACATCTTCAGTTCCAACGTCCAGGCCAACCTCCGACTCGGGACGACCTACTACGTCAACAGCGAAGGCTCCTCATTCACCCGGAGATCGCCCGGCGTCTCCGTTCGTGCTCTGGCCGGCACGCAGGCGGTCGATGGGACGGAGCTGGAGGACTTCGTGGCAGCCTATGGTCGCAGATGGGAGGATCTACCGGACCGGGAGGAACTGGCAGGACAGGTTCAGGCCATGGTCGAACGCCTGGTTCAACGCCGGGAAGCGGAATTCATCGACCGCTACAACGGGCCGGTGCTTTTTGAGGGACAGGCTGCGGCGGAACTGGTGAATCAAATCCTGGTGCCCAGACTGCTTGCCTTGCCGACTCCGGTGACGGACGGTCCCCGGTTCCTCTCGTTCGGCGGACTCGGATCCGGGCAAAACAACCCGTTTCTGGACAAGTTGGGCGCCCGGGTCCTGCCGAGGTTTCTCAGCATCATCGATGATCCGACCGTGGAAACCCATGGCCAGGTTTCCCTTTTGGGCGGATACGAGGTGGACGACGACGGCGTGCCTGCCGGCGAGACCCGCGTGGTGGAGCGGGGTATCCTGAAGACCCTGCTGGCGACCCGCAGTCCGGTCGCAGGCGTGCTGAACAGCACCGGAAACAGGAGGAGCGCGGGTCCGTCCCCCTCCAATCTCTTCGTGGTTCCCCGGGGTGGAATGAGTCACGAGGAGATGAGGGAGGAACTGCTTGCCCTGGTCCAGGAACGGGGACTGGACTTCGGGATCATCGTGCGCCGTCTCGGAAACCCCCAAATGACGCTGTCGCGGGAGCGGCGGTTCGCGCTATTTCTTCCGGACGAGTCAGGGAGATCGAACGTGGAGCCGGTGACACGGGCATTCAAGCTCTTCCCGGATGGCCGGGAGGAGTTGATTCGAAAGGCCGAGCTGTTGGGGCTCAGCGAGTCCAGCTTCCGGGAAATCGTGGCCGCCTCGGAATCTCTGAGCGTCTACCATGCAACCCATCAACCCCGAATGGGCTTTACCTTGTCTGCACTGATCTTTCCGAGTTCGGGTCCGATGTCGTCCACAGTGGTTTCACTGGTCGTGCCCCAGCTTCTTTTCGAGGATGTCACGCTGAAAAGACCAACGGGGGATGTTCCCCACCTGCCCTTGATCGCCCATCCCTGAACGACAAGGTCCGTCCCATGGCCACAAGACGACAGTTTCTCAAGGTCGGCGCCGGGGCCGCCGGGTTGCTGGCAGCGGCGGCGCCCAGCCCGGACTCCGGGCGCGAGACCCGGAGCAAGACCGAAAAGCCGCGCCTGATCTACAACGACGACGGCAACAGCGTGGTCTTCATCCCCCACCGCTACCCCATGAAGGTGGAGGAGCTCACCGACCTGGTGGATCAGTTCTCGGGAACCCCGGTGGACCGGTACGTCTACTGCCTGGTGCTCCCTCGGGTCTTCCTGCACGACACCCAGGTCGGCGAAAGGGCCTGGGATCTGGCAAAGGGGACCTATGCCAGCGCCTTCGATTTTCGAAGAGGGGAGAACGCGCGCCACCTGGTGGAGCAGGGGAACGACCCGGTGCGGGTGCTTGGGGAGCGCGCTCACCAGAAGGGGCTTCAGTACTTTGTCAGCCAGCGCATGAACGACGCCCATTTCGCCTACTCCAGGGAGGGGCCGGAGAAGAATTTCTGGACCGGAACCTTCTGGCATCAGCACCCGGAATTGCGGATCGGGGGCAGTTCCAAGCACTATTCCCGGCATCTCTTCGACTTCTCCCACGGCCGAATCCACGACTTTCACCTGGCCATCATCGAGGAAACCTGCCAGCGCTACGACATCGAGGGTTTCGAGCTCGATTTCCTGAGGCACCCCTTTTTCTTCAAGCCGGAGGAGGCCCGCGGCAAGGCCCCCGTCATGACGGAATTCGTGAGGAAGGTGCGCCGCCGCATGCAGGAAATCGCTCGCGAGAAGGGCAGGGAGCTACAGCTCCAGGTGCTGGTGCCGAGGACCCTGGAGGGTGCTCTGCAGATCGGACTGGACGTGCGGGCCTGGGTGGAGGAGGGCCTGGTGGACTCGGTCGTTCCCAAGCACTACATCCGGTTCAACATGGAGGTTCCGGTGGAGGAATTCCTGGAGCTGACCTCCGGGACCTCCATTGCGGTGGCGCCCTGCCTGGAGCAGAGAATGGACGTGAGCGACGAGCAGTTCCGGGCGGCGGCCTCCAGGTACTGGCAGGCCGGGGTGGACAGTCTCTACCTCTACAACTTCTTCAACCATCGGCCTCACCCCCTCTGCCAGGACGACCGCAGAATCCTGCGGGAAATCGGCGACCCCGAGGGCATCCGGCTGCGAGACAAGCACTACTTCCTGCTGCCCAACGGAAGGCACGACCTTGCCGACATCCCCAGGCAGATTCCCAGGACGCTGGACACCCGGGCCGGCGGCCATTCCGTTTCCCTGATTGTGGGTGATGATCTCCCGGCGGCAGCCGCCTCCGGGCTGGTCGAGGAGGTCAGCCTGAAGTTGGGGGTCCCCCGAATCACCCCGGAAAGCGACGAGTGGGAGGTCCATCTGAACGGAGCGCCCATTCCCCTCAGCCGACACCGCTGCCAGGCCGACCCGGTGGCCTTCGGCGAGCGCTGGATCGAAATCGACCTGACCTCGGGTCCCTACCCCAAGCCCGGCAGCAACGAAGTCCGTCTCTTCCTCAAGAAACGCAATCCCATGGTCACGGCCAAGCTGGAGCTGACCGAGGTCGAGCTGTGGGTCCGCTACCGTTGATTGGCGGACTTGAATCTGCGGCATATTTGTGTTGCAATTGCGGCATATTTGTGTTGTGATCGGTGTATTGTGATTGGCCAGTAAATATTTTGGCGTTTTTGTCAGTCGTTCTTCACAGAGAACGGAAGGAGAATTGCCATGAGAAGTGGCGATCAAATGCTGCAGCAGATTGTTGAGAAGTCCGCCCTGGATGCGGATTTCAGGCAACAGCTTCTCTCGGACCCCAAGACGACCATCAGCGAGGAATTGGGCATTACGATTCCCGAGTCGATGACCATCAAGGTCCATGAGAGCGACATGCAGACGGTGCACCTGGCCTTGCCCCCGGACCCGAACATCACCGAGGAGCAGCTCGAAGCCGTCTCGGCCGGTCTTTGCTGCTGCTGGTAAGCCCCAACGGCCGTTGAGTAGCCGGGCTGGAAGCGGAAACCTCCGAGTCGGCATGGCTGCGTAGATTGAACCGAACCCCCATCACCCCCGTTCCATCGCGGGGCCGGTGGGGGTTTGTTTATTGCCCCTGAGCCTTTTGCAACATTCGGAATCGGGCATGACATTGGGGCGGCAACGGTCGGAAGCGGTGAACGAGTCAATGCCAGCCGGGAGCGCGGGCGTCTCGCCCGCACAAGACCTGGCGCAAAGGAAGCGATCCGGCTGAAGGGGGTTGGCTGCGGCTTGCAGGGGAGTGTCCCTGGATGGGAAGGTGTTTGCAGGATCAAGGTGCGGGTGGGACGCCCGCGCTCCCGGGGGGCGTCCTTCCGACGAATTTTGCAAAAGGCTCCCGTGTCCGGCTGATTTCAGGAGGAGGCCGCTGCGGAAAGCACCATGAACACGTAGGCCTTGGCTTTTCGGAGCTGATTTCCGGATATCACCAGCTTGATGTGGTGAATGCCGCGCAGCAGCACAAAACGCCCGGACTTTCCGAAAAGCATCGTCGGTTTCGAAACCCAGCCGGCCAGCGCCCTGAGCTTTTCCGGAACGACAAGGTCCTCATGGCTCAGAGCTTGCAGGAACGGGTCCCAGTCGGTCAGTCCGTCGAGCCAATACCGTGAATCCTTGGTATATCTCTGCTTGACGATGAGCGTCAGGCCGAGCGTCGGCCCCAGGCCCTCTTCCCGCAGGTCGAGATTCGCCCCCGTCCTGACGATGTTCACGCGTTGCTGGAAGCGTGAGATCACGGCCTCGACCGCCGAGATCCGGCCCGGCCAACCCGTGTCTTCAAGATAGGAACAGATTTCCTGCCGCGATTTGAAGCCCATGATGGCCAAGCGGATCGCGCGCGAGCGAGAGGGGAATACGCCGAACGAATCCATGCGCGTATCTTCCGGCTGCGCCAGATAGGCTCGCTCGACGTTCCCGCGCTCGGCGCCGCTCAGCCTCCAGCCAACGCTGGAAACCAGGGCCTCGACCACCAGGCCGACATCGTCCACCTGACCGCGGGCGCCCATGATCGGGCGTTCGCCGGGCCGCAGGAACATTCCCGGAAGCGCAGGCTCACCCCCCGGGGCCGAGCCGATGTCGTATTCCAGCATCACCTTGCGGCCGACGATGGCGCACAGAGGCGAGTTTTCGGCATCCACTTGCCTGAACAGCCGGGTGATCGCTCTGGCGGTGTCATCCGTCCGGTCGATGCGGGCGCGCTCGCGGAAGAAGGCCGCCGATCGGGTTGCGCCGGCCACCGAGACCCCGAAGTCCGCCTCCGGCCTTCGTGCATGCAGCGGCAGCTCCAAGCCGAAGGGAAGGGCGCCCAACGTGATGGGAAGATTCCCGGCGCAGTCGAGGATGCGGTCCCATTCCCGATCCCCGACAAGAACGGGTGAAATCCTGTTCCGGAAGTGCCCGAGCAGGTCACCCATGGTGTCGCCTTCCCGGGCGAGACGGTCCTGGGTCAGCGTGACTGCCTGGTCGATATCCATGTCGTCTCCTCAGGCCACGACCGGCGCGGGATTCAGATCGGCTTCAGCCAGAGGGCGCCCAAGGCGGCCCAGGGCGACCGGCGCCTCGTAGAGTCGCCCGGGCGCGAATCTTGCCCAGAAATGGCGCATCCCCGGAACGATGACGCGCACCACCGGCATGCCGATGTCGGGCCGGGTCTGATCCAGCACCAGGAACTCCATCCCCCTGGCTTCCACGAGGCCGCGGCAATATTCCACATCGTCGCGCGTGTCGGTGGATTCGATCACCGGATACTGCGAAGCCTTGCGGAGAGGTTCCTCTGCCGACGGCGCCAGCCAGCAACAATCGGCCAGTCGAGCGGTCTTCCACCACCAGAGCGCCAGTGGATCGTCGATCATGGGCCGCCCGTCGCCCTTCCCGGGACGCGGCAGCCAGGTGAGGCACTGGTTCAATTCGCAAACGGCGCGCAGGGCCGCCAGTCGCGGGTCGGCGTGGGCGCCGGCGCCGTAGATGATGTCCTCGGTCGGGGCGTCCGGTCTGCGCGAGAGCGCCACGAAGGCGGGAATGCCGATATCGGAGGTGACGTCGAGCATCCACAGATGGCGCTCGTAGCGGGCGTAGTAGCCGGAGGCCGCTGCCAGGTAGTCGTCGTCGAAGCTGGAGAGATCGACCGCCGGCAGGCGCAGCCGGTTGTACCACCAGATGGCGAAGGCATCGCGCTCGGCCAGCTCATAGAAGCCTTGCAGGATGGCTTCCTCCAGGGTATTGCCGGCGGCGCATCCGTTGGAGTCGGCCACCAGGTCGGCGGGGCCGCGCTCTTCGGCCGGCATGCTGTAGAGCATCGAGGTCGGCAGGTAGCGATGCCGCTGCTCGGTCAGCGACCAGACCGGTGTCCAGTCCATTTCGGCGTCGGGGTCGAGTCGCGCCGGGACGATGTTGTAGGGGTGTCCCCGGGCGTTGATGCTCCTGGCGTTGTCGAGTTGATGGTCGCTGAAAAGCTGGACATCGTTGGGATGGATGGCCTCGTCTCCCCCGGCGAACTCGACGAGTCGCTTGCGGGTGCGGATCTCGTCTCCATGACGGGCGCCCGAGTAGCGCTCGATGGCCTCGCAGAGGGCGCTGACCTCGGACTGCTCCCGCGTGCTGCCCTTGCCGGCGCTCTTGCTGCGCAGACTGCGCCTCAGCGAGCTCAGGCTCCGGCTTCTCATGCCGAGATTGGCTCCGGCCCAATGGACATGCAGCCAGGGATCGCTCTCATCGGTCGTGCGCTTGAGCCAGGTGACGACCCCGCTGGTCGGGCTCACCAGGTGGCGGTATTTCGCCAGGGTGACTTCCGGCGCCACCGTGCGCGCGCCGCCGCTGGTGCGATGGGTCTTGGGACTGGCCTTCAGGCACAGCGGGACCGGCGGCCGATCGGGCCGACGCAGGGCTTCGTCGCCGCAGGCCGGGCACTGCGGCCGGCGCATGACCCGATGGTGCGAGCTTGCGAAGGCGCCCACGTTCAAGGCGATGGCCTGTTGGTCGATCGGGGCCGCCTCATCCAGCACCAGCCACTTGACAATCTCTGCCGCGATCAACCCGTAGAGCGCCTCCAGCACCGCGGGCTGTGCTGCGAAGGGCTTGAAGGCCGCTTCCTCGCCGGCAAGGTTGCGCAGAAAGTTGTGAACTTCCCGATGGCCGCGCAGGCGGAAAGCCAGGCACTCCCAGCAGGGTCCCTGTCTGCCGGCGCGAAAGACGGGGCCGAACAGCGCCTCCATGCCGCGCGGCCGCACCAGCGTCCAGGGCGCTTCCGCCTGGAGCCGGCGCCGATTCACCTCCCCAAGGCCTGCTCCGAGGTAGTCGTCGCAGACCATGACGGTGAGCCTGGGATCGCCCCTCCCCACATCGGCGCCGCTCTCTTCCAGGCGCCGGACCAGGCGGCCGTCGTCGCCTTCAACCGCCACCCGCGCTTCGGCCAGCCGTTGTTCGACCCAGCTTGGCGAGGCGCCGAGCGACGACCAGTAGGCCGCCCGGCACCGGTCCATCCCATGATCGCCGGAGACGACGTAGCCCTTGGCGGAGAGTGATACGAGGGCGGCAAGCACATCGACGGCGGCATGGGCGCCCTCCAGGGCCGCGACGATCTCGTCTTGCGGGCGCCGGCCGTCGAGCAGGGGCAGCAGGTCGGAATAGAGCCGGCCGTGGAGAAGGGTGTTGAACGACTCGGAAACCAGCAGCGTCTGCCGTTCGCCGATGTCGTGGAATTGCAGGTGGGGGGTAAGCGCGGGAAGCTGGACGAGGCCCCGGTCCGCGGGGGTCGTCCTGACCAATATCCCCTGTCGGAGATCCGTGTCCGTCCGGGCTGGCATCTGGGATTTCCGCGCCGGATCAGCCGGCACGCTGGAGCCTGTCGATCTCGGCGGCGGCGCGGGATGCGGTTTCGGCGACCAGCGACTCCAGCGCCTCGAAGTCCTCGCGCCCGCAAGCGTTCGCCACCAGAGACTTGACCTTCGGCCTTGCCGCGGCCAGGTCGAATCCTTCCTCGCCGATGAGGCTGGTGATGCCCTGCAAATCGCGCCACGTGGCCGCGGCCTGAGCCAGCGCTTCGGAGCCGGCGTGATCGAACACCGCTGCAGCGGTCGGAGCCGGATCATCGAGACCGGCTCCGTTGCTGGTCAACTGCAGGACTCGCGCGGCCCTCTCGACGTCGTCCAGCCCGCCGCGCATGCGGAGAAATGCAGCCACGCCCGGCTCGGCGGGGTCTTCCAACGGCAGGCGCAAGCGGGCGATCAGTGACTGGTTGGCGCCGCATTGGGCCAGGGCTTGCCGCCGCGCCTCCACGAAGCGGCGGCCGATTTCGGAATCGCCGCACTCGAACACGCAACGCGCCCGGCTGAGGACGGGAACCTTGCCGGAAGCGGGATTGCCGCAATGCTCGGCCACTTCGGAAAGCGGCAGCGCCAGGAGGGAATTCGAATCGGGCCGGATCGGGGAGAACAGGAGATTGTCCTTCGCCAGGTCGGTCAGGGCCTGTCGAAACCGCCGGCACAGGCGTTCGTTTTCGCCAATCCGCCGGCCGTCGTGGACCAACAGCGCCTCGATCGCCACTCCGGGATAGGCTTCCCGGCTCGCGAGATCGCCCAGGAATATGGCAGCCACCCCGCCCGCGCGCAAAGGCCCGACCTTGTCGACAACATCCGCGACCACGGCGGCCAGCACCGTCGATATCGACGCTTCGGCAAGATTGGACAGCGCCGTCCTGGCCTCCTCCGGCGACAGGTTTCCGCGCACGACGTGCATGCCGACCTGAAAGGCCTTGTCGTTGGACCAGTTTCGCACGATTTCGGCGCTCTCCCTGGCATCCGCCGTCGGCAGTTCGGCCACCAGGTCCTTCATCTCCCGGACACCCATTTCGTGGGTCCAATAGAGCCGGGTAAGCCCGCGCCTCGCAATCGATTCGTATTCCTGGTTGGGTCCGAATCCCTTGGGCAGGTCGAGATCGGTGAACTCCCGGTCCTGCAGGTTGTCGAGAAGTTCCGGATTGCGTTCGATCGACCCGGCCAGTCGCGGGGCGGCTCCGAAGATTTCGACGATCGCCTCGAAGGCGTCGGGACGGGCCGCCGCAATGGGGCTGTCGTAGGCGCTCCAGTCGTCGATCTCCGGGTAGAAGTGCTGGCGCCATTGATCGACCAGCGGATCCATCTTCTCGAACCAGCGCTTCGGCCGCAGCACGATGTTCATCATGTCGGCGTAGGTTCCCGGCAATTCGGGCGATTCATCGGCGCTGCGAACCTGGAGCAGCGGATAGTGCCGGGATGCCACCGCGTGGTGGTCGGCGTGGCGCTGCATGTTGAAGAACATCCAGTTGCTGAACTTCCAGTCGGCGCTCCAGGAATGGCGTGGCATCACCTTTTCCCAGCGGCCGTTGGGCAGGCGGACCCGGCGCAGGCCGTAATGTTGAAAGTAGTTGCTGATCTTCATGGAGAAGACGCAGCTCAGCCCGAGGAAGGCAAAGACCAGGACCGCCAGGATCCCGCTCATCCAGAACACCAGTCCATACCAGAAGGCGACCGCCAGGCCGTAGCGCCAGAAGGGATTGCTGTAGTGCCAGCGGGGCAGGCGGCGCCGCGCCAGGCGTTGTCGAACGGCATCCCAGGAATTGGCGAGGTTGCTTGCGACTTCCTTGGGGAAATATCTCCAGAAACTCTCTCCCTTTGGAGCGGACCCCACGTCGTAGGGCGTGCCGACCTGGGCATGGTGGATGTAGACGTGCTCGGTGGCATATTGCGGATAGGATGCAGAGGCGAGCAGGAATTCGCCGAGGCGCCGTTCCCAGGCGGAACGCCGGTGAATCAGTTCGTGGCCGACCACGAACACGGCCTGGGCTTCCATGGTCAGGATGATGGCCAGGAGCACCTCTTCCCAGAGGGCGAACGGATTGGCGACCAGGATTTGCCACAGGCCGAAAACGAGCGTCGGCGGCCACAGCAACGCCCAGGTCCAGACCGGCAGGTTGTGCCAGAGCAGCCGGCGTTCCGGTGTGTTTCTCGGGTCCATGTTGCGTCCGTCGACACCCAGCGCGCGATCGAGGGGCCCCGCCACGCTCATGAAGAGAAACGCCGGCAACAGCCACCAGCCGCCATGGATGGCGGCGGCGAGAATCAACGGGAAAATGCCCAAGGGCAGGTAGTGGGGAAGGGCGTTGCGGATGGACGGCTTGATGTAGGGCCTGACGTCGGCCTGGTTCGGGCCCAAGCCGTTACCGATGGCCGTTTCTTGCGGCATGTCAGCGTCTCTGTTGAACGATGGATTCCCTGTATCGAGGTTCATCTTACCATCGGAACTCGCGATCCGCGAATCCTTCAGGCTCCCAGGAATTCGACCAGGCGCTCCAGAGCTTCGATACAAAAGGCGGAGGTCAGGGCTTCGGAGCCATGTCCGATCTGCCCCACCGCGCCCCACTTCAGCGACTGGTCGCCAAAGGCAAGCAGCTCCGGCCAGCTCCCGTCTCCACGTTGGGAACCCATCAGCTTCTCCGCCTGGCGCCTGGCGTCGATGCCATCGAGTCTTCCGGCGTTGTGGAGCGCCGACACCGCCTGAGCGGTCTGAAGGACGTTGCCGAATTCTCCCTGCCGGTCGCGCAGGCCCAGGATTCGATCGGCAACGAGGGGGCGGAGTCGATCGAGGGCAGGCCCTACGCGAACCATGGCCCGGGTGATGGCGTAGTAGATCGCGACCGTGTCCGGGTACCACTTGGACGAGCCCTCCAGGCCGTCCTCGACAATCAAGGCTTCCAGCCATCGCTGGGCGCGCCTGGTTTCGGGGTGGTCGCCCAGGTAGGCGATGACGTTGGCGTTGACCACGGGGTCGGCTTCGAAGCGAAAGGTCGCCACCACGTTGGGTTCGTCTCTGGCCAGCATCCAGGTCCTGAAACGACCTTCCTTGTCGCGATTGGCCAGTATTCCCGGAACGTTCCTTCCCAGAAGAATCCAGGGGTGAGTCCCGATCACCAGCGAGCAGAGCGTCGTGCTGTCGAGATCCTGGGGCAGATGGCGGTAGTAGCGCCAGAATCCGGGATGCTCGATGGTGTCGGCAAGATAGGCCCGGGTTGCCGTGCACAGGGCCCTGGCCCGCGCTTCACCGCAACGTTCCAGCGCCAGCACGCAGAGAGCCGAAACAAAGGGAGGTCTTTCGAAATGCCGTGGAACGTCCGGGTTGGCGACGTTGTACCGGATGCAGCGCCAGGCTCCGTTGTCGTCGATCGTGGATTCCAGGAATGCGAGACCGCGCCGGATGCTCTCCCTGCCCGCTTTCGCAAGGGACTCGGGCGCCAGGGAACGCCCCCCGGCAGCCGGCGCTTCGGGGGCGTGGGGACGGACCGGAGGAGCGGGATCGAACATCGTCTTCTTGAGAAACTCGAGCGAGGCCGCCCCGGTCCTGGCCGCCTCCCGCTCCTCCCGGCTGAGCTTGCCGGGCGGCGGAAGCACCAGGTGGGTGGCGGCATAGGATTCTTCGTGCACGTGAATCTCGTGGCCGGCGGGCAGCCTCACGCCGAATTCCTGCTCGATCGCCTCTCTTGGACTCGCCAGCAGGCGTGCGCGGAACTCGCCGTCTTCGGCGGCTCTGGACTCGAGGAATTCTGTCGCGTCAACGGCCTTTTTCATTGAAGGCTTCCGTCCTGCAACTTCGGATCAGGCGATCTGCCGCCTGACCAGCTCCCTGAACACCCCCTCGACCTCCATGAGTTCCTTGAAGGAGCCGGTTTGGGCGACTTTCCCGTCCTGCAGCACGTAGATGCGGTCGGCCTGTTCCAGGGTGGACAGGCGGTGGGCGATGACCACCCGGGTGGAGGTGAGAGCGGTCAGGTTCTGCATGACCCTGGCCTGGCTTTCGTTGTCCAGCCAGTTGGTCGCCTCGTCGAAGAGCATGATGCGCGGGGCGCCGATCACCGAGCGAGCGATGGTGACGCGCTGACTCTCGCCGCCTGAAAGGACAGCCCCGCTGGCGCCGACCATGGTCATCATCCCCATGGGCATGGCCTTGATCTGCTTTTCGACTTCGGCGAGCCGGACCGCCGACCACACCTCCTCGCCGGCCACGTCCCGGCGGTGACTGACCAGGTTGTCCCAGAGATCCTGGGGATGGAGTCCGACCGACTGCGGCACGGCGCCGATCTTGCGGCGCAACTGCTTCAGGTTCAGGTGCCTCAGGTCGCGTCCGTCGTAGTAGACCGCGCCGGCGGACGGCCGGTCGATGCCGAGCGCCAGCCGGAACAGGGTGCTCTTGCCCGCGCCCGACTTGCCGGCGATCGCGACGAATTCGCCGGGTTCGGCGCGAATGGTGACGTCGTCGAGGATCAAGGGACCTTCGGGATGGTAGCGGAAGGAAACGTGGTCGAACAGAATGTGGCCGCCCAGCAATTCGACCGGCTCGCCTTCGACCTCGGCCTCGGGAACCGCGGAGAGCAGCGGGCGCATCTGTTCGAACGCCGGCAGCATGGCGGCAACGGCGCCAAGGGATTCGCCCAGCCGGGCGATGGCCGATTGGAAAGCGATGAAGACCGTGTAGACCACCAGAAAATCGCCGACCGGGACGTTCCGCTGGTCGGCCGCCGCCACCGCGAAAAGCAATACCCCGCCGGCAAGAAAGGGAAGCGCGGCGCCAAATGCCCGCGAATGTCCCTCGAGCGCGCCCAGTTCGAGCTCCGCGCGTTTCTGCCGGCGATAGTCCCGCGCCCAGATGGCGAAAGCCGACCCTTCCGCGCTTTCCACCCGCAGCTTGGCGATACCGCCCACGATCTGAAAAAGCCGGCCGGCTGCGCGACGTGCGGCGCTGATCATCCGCCCGCAGGGTGGAATCCGGCGCAACCCGAGGACCACGGTGACCAGCAGCGATACCAGGCTGAAGGCGAGAGCGATCACCCCCAGGGTGGCATCGTACAAGAAGACGAGGCCGAGAACCGGAAGCAGAAAGATGATCGACAGCAGGCTGTCGGCAACCACTCCCTGCAAGCCGTCGCGAAGATTCTGGAACGTCATTCCCGACAGGGCCAGGTCGCCGGCCGGACGGCGGTGCAGAACGCTCGGTGGAAGGCGCATGAGGCGGTCCCAGAAGGCCGCTTCGACCCGTGACAGGGAGCGCCCCTCCAGCCGCATCATGGCCGTGCTCTGGAGCAGGTGCAGCAGTGCGCCGAGCAGGCCGAACCCGGCCAGCGTCACGGCCACGGCATACAGAGTGCCGGCGCTTCCGCCCGCCGTGACATGGTTGGCCACGAATCCGAGCGCGAGTGCCGGCAGCAGTTTGATCAGGCCGCCCGGGAGCCCGGCAATCACGACTCGCGCCATATCCGCGGCCGATCCACGCAGGGCCATTCGCAGCAGGTCTGCCGGTTTCGCGCTCCCCGGCGGCAATGGCCGATAGAACATCCAGGCTTCCTGCTGCAACCCGTCGGCGCGATCGCCCGTCATGCGTGTGCTGCGCTTGCTGACCGGGTCGATTTCCCGGTAGCGCCCGAACATTCCCGGCAAGAGCGCCACAGGCCGGCCGTCCTTGGCGCGGAAGGCCAGCATGGCGGTGCTGTCCCCGCGCCACCAGTCGCCCTCGGCGTTGAATCGCACGCGCCGGGCCCGCACTCCCGATGCATCGAGAACGTCGACCAGACCCACCGGAGAATCGGAAGTTCCCGGGCGCGCCGGAATCCTGAAATCGATTCCCTGATGGCGGCCGATGATGCCCAGGGCATCGGCCAGCGCCGTGTCCTGCGCCTGGGCGTCACCGTCCATGGGCAGGTCGTAGATATTGAAGAGCCGCTGCCGGGCGGCTTGTTCGGCCGTGCGGCGGCTGCTTGTGCGCGCGCGTTCGAGATTGGCGTCATCCACCACCGCCAGTCGGCGGTTGAGGCGTTCCATGCCGAGAGCCACCGCATGAAAAGAGGCGAGCGCCGGCAGCAGCCTGCCTTGCTCCGCCAGTGTTTCCGTGGAGTTGCCGGAGAGCGTCGCCTCGTCGAACAAGGTGAGCCAGCTCGTCCGCGTCAGCGGTATCACGGGTTCCTTTGGGCCGCCTGCCTCGGCAAATTCCGTTTTGTCGACCAGGTCCATGTAGAGGCTGGCGCCGCTCGGCGGTTCCGTAACCCAAACCACGCCCTTCCGCACCGATAGCGTGCCGGGGGCCAGGGTCCGGGCGAGGCCGGGTTCGGCCAGCGCGGTCGGACGCGGAAGGCGGTCTGCAAAACGGGAAAGCGTGTCGGTCATGGCGGTCAGCCAGGTATCGATCTGTTCCGCCAGTTCGGCTGGATGAATCTCGGACAGCAACGATGCCGGCAGGCGTTTCAGAAGGGTGCCCGGCGAGCCCTTGGCAATCAGGCTGAGCGTGGTGTCGTCGTCCTTGTCCGGTTGGCCCGGCGCCACGCCCGGCAGCAACCGGCCCGCCTGGCGGCGCATCAGGTGCTGCGGCGCCGCCCGCTCCACTCCGTCCTTGAACTCGACCAGGAACAGGTTGACGGCGCCCCGATCGATGAACCAGACGCTGTCCGGATCATCGAGTTTCAGCGGCAGGTTGCCGGCGCAAGGCACGGATGCGCCGGAGCGCGCCGCCAGTTCGGCCAGGGATGTGGGTTCCTGCCTCGTTTTCTGCATCAGCCCGACCTGATCAGCTTGCAATAGGCGCCGTCCCGGTCCGCCATCAACTGGTCGTGCGTGCCGCGCTGCACCTCGACGCCCCTGTCCAGCACGATGATTTCGTCGCAATCCCTCACCGTGCTCAGCCGGTGGGCCACGATCAGGCAGGTGACGCCGCGACGCCGCAAGGCGTCATCCACGCCTTCCTCCGTGGCTGCATCGAGGGCGCTGGTGGCTTCGTCCAGAATGAGCACCGTGGGATTGCCCACCAGCGCACGGGCGATCTCCAGCCGCTGCCGCTGGCCGCCGCTGAAGTTCACCCCGCCTTCCTCGACCGGGGTCGAGTATCCCAGCGGCCTGACCAGGACCTCGTCATGGATGCAGGCATCTCGGGTGGCGGCGACGATGGCTGCATCCGGAACGGCCGGGTTCCACAGAGTGATGTTGTCGCGCAGGGACGCGGAAAAAAGCACCACCTCCTGGTCCACCATGGAAATGGACCGCCGCAGCACTTCCTCGGGAATCTCCTCCCGAGGATGCCCGTCGAACAGGATTTCGCCGGACCAGGGCTGATAGATGCCCGAAACCAGGCGCGCCAGGGTGGACTTGCCGGAACCGCTGGGGCCGACCACGGCAACCCGCTGTCCCGGCTCGATCGTGAGGTTGAAGTTCTTGATCAAGGGTGGGCGGCTCTTGTTGTAACCGAAGGTGACCTTTCGCAATTCGAGCCGGCCTGCAAGCTGGAGCCGGCCGTTGAAGGTGGGGATCGAGGCCGATTCCGGATTTCGGCGCTTGAAGGCAGGGTCTTCAGCGGTCTTGGAGACGTCTTCCAGTCGTTGCAAGTCGGTTTCGAGCGCCCGGCGCTGGTCGGCGAACTCCAGGAATCGCCCCACGGGCGCCAGGAACATCTCGGCCAGGACATGGAACCCGACCAGAGCCCCCAGGGTCATGTCTCCGGCCAGGACCAGGCTTCCCCCGATGCCCAGGACGGCCGCGCTGCGAAGGGTCGTGACCAGGCCCGGAAGCGCGGTGCTGACGGAGCCCAGCTCGGACCAGAGCTGGCGCGCCTGCAGTTCGCGCGCCTGCTGGCCGCTCCAGCGCGAGAAGAAGCGGTCATCCGATCCGGTCATGCGCAGGTTGTCCGCATGGCTCAACATCTGCATGCCCACGCCGATCAGCAATCCCTGTTCGCGCCTCATGGCCTGGCTTCGAACAGCCCGGAGCCCGTTGAGGAAGTGGCCCGCCAATCCGTGCAGAAGGGCCAGCGACAGCACCATCAGCGCGAGCCGGACGTCGTAGGCGAACATGGCGACGAGCAGGACCGCGCTCATGGCCATGTCGATCACCAGCACCAGAAACTGGTCTGTCAGATTTTTGGCGATTCTGTCGGTGGACGACACTCGATCGGTCAAGTCGCCGACCAGCCGGTGTTGAAAGAACTCCACCGGCAGCCGCAGCAGCCGCGACAGGCCCCGATTGAAGCCGATCACGGCTATCCGGATCGAGAGACGCTTCAGGAATCGGTGCTTGAGCAGGGAGAGGACGTAAACCAGGATGCCGCCGCCGAGCAAGGCCGCCACCAGCCCGCCCCAGGGCCCGTGGTCCTGCAGGACGTCGTCCACGAAAACTCCGAGAGAGACGGGAACGACAAGCGCCAGCAGCGTCAACAGCAGTCCGCAGGCCATCACCCAGGTCAGCACGCTCCACGATCCGTCGAGCAGACCGGCCAATTGCCTGAACAAACCGGGCCGCTCGCCGCCGGGCCTGAAATCGGGACCCCGCTCGAACCGCAGCGCAATGCCGCTGTAGCTCTTGTTGAATTCTTCGGCGGGAACCCTGCGCCGCCCCGTGGAGGGGTCGTTGAGATGGAAATGGCGGCCGTCGAACCCTTCCAGGATGAGGAAATGGCTGAATTGCCAGAAGAGAATCAGAGGCAACTGCAGCTTCTTCAGTTGATTGGCGCGAACGCTGAGTCCGCTGCAGCGGAGCCCGTAGTGCTTGGAGGCGCGAAAGATGCTGGCGGCGCTGCTGCCGTCGCGGCTCACCTCGCATTTTTCGCGCAGTTCGGTCAGCGGCACCCAGCGGCCGAACCAGGCCAGTATGCTGCCGAGGCAGGCGGCGCCACACTCCGATGCGTGCATCTGCAGCACAATGGGCGTGGCTATCCTCTTTTTCGAGACTCCCGATGCGGCCTTGTCGCTTCTCCGCGTCGGCATCCTAATATCGCCTCATTGCAAAAAGCGCCACCGGAGACTGCCTGCCGAGCTCGATGACGATCCGGCACTTCCTACCCTCGAGGGAAGGAGTTTCAAAGCCTTCATGGAGCGCGATTTCGACTCGGTGCAGGGAGGCCGGCGGCGGCGACTGGAACGCCGCCAACTCATCGGACAGGGGCACGGCGGCAATTCCCGCGACCTTTCCCTCGAGTGCGGCGGCGTCTCCATCTGTCACGGCCAGCTCGATCAGCGCCGGCATGCCGGCCTCGATCTGCGGCGCAACGTCCCTCTGAACCCAGACCAGCGCCCGCACGAACCGTTCGCCCTCGAATCGGTTGTCGCCGGGCTCGACCAGCACGCCGTCAACGGCAACGCTGCGGGCGACGCTGCCGAAGCAGAGCCATGCCGCCAGGACAATCACAGCCAGGGCCACGACGGAGACGAGCAGACGTTCCCGCGGCGTTGAAATCGTCAGCAGCCGGTCGAGCTGTTCGCGCTCTTCCTTGGCCTCGGCCACCGTATTGTGAAACGAGTCAAATGGATTATTGAACACGACCGTGAGTAGCCAGGCGATGCAGATCGAGCAGGGACAAGGAAATTCTCATCCGGCTTGAGCGAAAGATGCAGGGAATTATACGCAATCTCGCCGAGGCGAGGTCAAGTGTCGGGACGATGATGCCGGGATTGTGGTAGCTTGTTGTTCGCACAGCACCTTCAGGGTTTCCAAGACGGGATCATCGACCGACACCAAGGAAGTCAGGTGGAGTGATACAGCCGGGCAGTAAATCCTTGCGGAAGATCGCGGTTGTCGGGCGAGGAACCGCGGGGTGCATGGCGGCCGCCAGCGTGACCCGTCTTCATCCCGACAGCGACCACGAGCTGCACCACATCTACGACTCGCGCATCCCGGTCATCGGAGTGGGCGAAGGCAGTTGGCCGAGCCTGGTGCAGGAATTGCGGAGACTGACGGATCTTCCCCATGAAATCGTCCAGCAGCGCCTGAAGGGAACTCGCAAGTACGGCGTGGCCTTCGAGGGATGGGGGCGGCGCCATCGAGACTTCACCCACTACTTCACGCCCCAACAGGTGTCCTACGCCTACCACCTGTCCGCCGACGCGATGGCGGACCTGCTGCAGGAAAGTGCGCGCGCGCGCCACATCGACGCCAAAGTGCTCGATATCACGCGGGTGGAAGGCGGCGCCCAAGTGGAATTCGAGGGCCTGGCGCCGGAACGCTACGACCTGGTCTTCGACGCTCGCGGTTTTCCGGGGGAACTCGATCCGGAACGGCACATCGACATCTCATTCATCCCCACCAATACGGCCGTCATCCGCCGCTGCCCGGCGATCGTCGAAGGAGGGCGGGACGGGCCGGTGCTGCAACCGACCTATACCCGCGCGGTCGCGCGCCGCCACGGTTGGGTATTCGTCATTCCGCTGACGGCGCACACATCCTACGGGTACATCTTCAACCGCGGCATCTCCAGCCTTGCCGAGGTCGAGTCGGACTTCGACGCCTTCCTCGAAACCGACGGCGTAACGGAATTCGAGCAGCGCGCCGTCATTCCGTTTCCCAATTTCGTCCATCGCCGCATCTACGATGGCGCCGTGGCCCGCATCGGCAATGCGGCCGCCTTCATGGAACCCCTGGAAGCCACCGCGATCGTTTCCGCCCAGTTTCAGATCGGGATGGTCCTCCAGATGCGCCTCAACCGCGCCGTAGAGCACCTGGAGCGCGACGCTCCGGTGGTCAATCGGTTTCTCGTCAACAACATGCTCTGCTACGGCCTGTTCGTGGGCTGGCACTATTCCTGCGGCTCCAGGGTCGACAGCGAATTTTGGCGCCACGCTCGCGACCACGCCTGGCCACGGCACCGACAGGCGGCGGACCCCGAGGTGGTGGGTTGCGCGGCGCTCCGCAAATTCGACGAGATGATCGAGTTGATGAACCGGCCGGTCATCGACAAGGCGGACTGGGACCGGATGTGCGCCGTCCCGCTCACCAGCTACTGCCAGGTGTCTCAGGGTCTCGGCTGTTAGCTTTGCTCCGGGATCAGCTCTCCTCCACGAACTGGAAGCTGAACAGCTCGGCGTTCTGCAGGAAGAAGTGCAGCTTCAGGAATCTCTCGGCGGGAATCCTGGATTGACCGCGCCACCTCAGCGGGCAACTCACGCTGTCGGCCTCGACCGTCCGGCAGTTTTGCCGCTCGAAACCGGGCAGGACCTTCCCCTGCCCGTCGGCGATGGCTGCCTGCAACCGGCCTCCGGGGTGGCATTTCAGGTTGACCACCAGGCTGCCGCCGGTGGGAAAGAGGGGCCGGGTCGCCAGAATCCCGGTGCGGGCCGGACCCGCGGCCAGCGAGACGAAGCGGTCCCGCTTCATTGTGGCCAGGCCCAGGGCGTAGTGGACCCCATCCAGCTTGCCGCTCTCGGAAACCTCCAGTCCCTCGTGGAATCCCACCATCCACCAGTCGTGATGCACGTTGGCGCCGCCGTGGTACACGTAGAGGTCGTCCCCCACCTCGATCGGCTTGCTGCACACGGTGCACATCCAGGGATACCAGCTCCCCGCCTCCCCCGGAGCCAGCCAGGGCTGTCCCGGACGGACCCGCTTGAAGTCCTTCCCGTTGCGCGACCAGGTCAACTGGACGTCCATGGTGTTGTCGGTGTTGTGGAGGACGTTGAGCAGTCCCAGCCAGTCGTCCCCGATCCGGAACTGCTCCATGCCGTAGAACTCGTCGTCGATGTTGTCGGTGTCGGGGTCGGGAACGACCAGCGGCGTGGGGGTGGACCAGTGGATCATATCGCTGCTCTCCATCCGGAAGATCCGCCGCCGCCGCTCCTGTCCGAACCGATGGGGATAGCTGGGGGCGATCCAGCCGCCGTCGGTGGGGTTGCGCAGGTCCTGGACGACGTTGGAGCCCATGTTGGGGTGGCGTCCGTTCAGACGATAGATGCCCGATTCCGGATCGATGGAGACGGTCACCACGTCGCCCGCAACCGAGCCGCAGTGGCCGTAGCGGACGGGCTCGGGATGGACTTTCCAGTGGATCCCGTCGCCGGACCAGGCGCTGCGAAAGGTGCCGCCGCTGGGGTCTTCGGCCTCCGGGCTGGCCCCGCCTTCGAAAATCGCCTTGTAGCGACGGGACGGGTCGGCGTCGAGCGCGTCCAGCAGAACGTAGGCGCAGTGGGCCGGCCCGACCGGCTCGTAGCCGCCCAGCACCACGTTGGTCTTCCGGCCCTTTTCGGCCACGATCCCCAACTCGGGTTTTTCCCAGGCGATCCCGTCTTCGGACTGGGCGTACAGCACCCGGGAGGGGCAGGAGCGGTGGAGATCCAGGCAGAGCTTGCGGTCGGAGGGGCGGACCCAGGAGGCGGCCCTGGCGAAGTCGTCGATCCGCCAGTCCTCGTACCAGCACTTGAAGAGGCCGTCCTGCGGGTCCCGAATCACGTTCCAGGTGTTGCAGGTGAAATAGAGCAGGTGCTCCCAGGGGCGGTCCTTGACCAGGACCGGCCGGTCACCGGCCGGCTGGGGCGAATGGAAGCGCCGCGTCAGGTTTTGGGTCTGCTCCAGCAGCAGGTCGTCGAAGAAGAACTGCCGGCGGCTGCCCACCCGAAGGTAGACGCTATCGGAGATGAGAGAGCTCATGAGCGGAACCTCCGCTTACCTGAAACAAACGGAAAAAAGAGGGATTCACCAAGACCCACGGGAGAGGCGCCCTCCGGGAGCGCGGGCGTCTCGCCCGCATGCGCTGCCGTAGCGTGCCGCTCAGTTTCCCTGCGATATGGCGCCCGGCCACCCTGCCGGCGGGAACCGCATGGGCTCGGCTGAAGCAGAATCGTGGCGCCGTTGCCGGTCGAGCCGGGTGGAGGAGAGGGGTGAGGCTGTGCCAGTGTTGTGCGGGCGGGACGCCCGCGCTCCCGGGTGGGCCTTCATCCCATGACGGCGTCGCAGCCAAGCAGGTCCATGGGAATTCGTGTCTATTCGTGTTCATTCGTGGTTCGTCTTTATTGACGATTGGGCGTTTCATTCTCGCATGATCCGCGCGGCAGGGGTGGTGCTTGCCTGAAACAAAATTGGGAATCAGCCGGCTTCAGTTGGATCTATCCCGTTGACTCACAGGATGTTACGCTCTCTTTGAGGCCCGCCGGGTCGGCTCCGCTTTCGGGGCGAAGCCGAATCCCCTTTTTTATTGACATGGATGCACAGGATGCACAGGATTTTTTCCGGAGACGGCTGGTTTGAAGTCCTGGATTTCCGCAAATCCGCCGCGATCACCGCCGGAGTCAGCTCTGCTGCTGCACCCTCCCATCCTGATTATCCTGTGCATCCTGTCTATCCATGTTCAAAAATCTTGTTCCCGACAGGCCATGAACTTCTCTTGTTTCACTCTCGGATGATCTGCACCGTCGTGAGGGGCGGGGGCGGGGCTTGTCTGAAACAAAAGCCTTCTTCCTTCATCCTTCTTCCTTCATCCTTCTTCTTTCACCCTTCCTTGCCCCCGGTCAGCCATTCCAGGTCGAACCTGGCGAAGGTGATCTTTTCGTAGGGGGTCCGGTCGCCTCTCTCGTAGAGGCAGCCGGCCGTCATGTCGGGAAGCACCGTCAGGCAGGAGTAGGCGGAGGGCCCGGCGTGGATCTGCCGGGAGACGGGCCAGGTGCGGCCCTCGTCGTAGCTGAGACGAACCGTCATGTTCCTGCGCTCCAGGGCGGCCGGGTTGGAGAAGAGAAGCCGGTCCCGGTCGTGGTCCAGCCGGTTGGTGAAGTTGGAGAGGCTGGCCTGGCAGCGAGGCTCGATGAGAGCGGGGTCGAGGCTGACTCTTGACCAGCTCATCCCTCCGTCGGTGCTTCTGCTGATTCTGCGCCGGTTCCCCTCGGTCCCGCGCATGTTGAGCAGAAGGGTCCCGTCGCTCAGCTCCGCCACCTGGCTCTCGTTGGTGGTCCCGTTGGTGAAGGCTTCAGCGCCGATCGTCCAGGACTCTCCGTGGTCGTCGCTGAAGACCAGGTGAGAGGCCGAGTAGCCGTCCTTGACGAAATACTTGGGAACGATCAGCCGTCCGCTTCGCATCTGCATGCCCTTGCCGGGTCCGGGGGATCCGGAGTTCCACTCCGCTTTCTTGAACATGGGCGTGAGGTCGATCCTGTCCGACCAGGTCAGGCCGTCGTCGGTGCTCTTGATGGCCCAGTACATGAAGGTGTCTCCGGACAGTCCCGGCTTGGCCGTGCGGGTGCCGACTCCCACCGGGCAGTAGACGGTGAAGACCCAGATCGTGCCCGTCTGCCGGTCCACCAGTCCGCAGGAATCGGCGGTAGCGCCCTCCCCGACGTCCAGCAGCACCTGGAGCGGTCCCCAGGTCCGGCCCTGGTCGGTGCTCCGTTTCATGACCAGGTCGATGTTGTTGGGCGGATCTCCCGGCTTTTCCACCCGGGCGTCGCAGAAGGCCAGCAGCGTCCCCTGGGTGGAGGTCAGCAGCACCGGGATGCGAAACTGGGAAATGCCGTCCTGACCGGCGACGAACACGTCGGTCTGTTGGAAGAGGCCGGTCCGGGATTGGCCGGCTTCCGGCCCGCCGCCGTCCGGCCCGTCCGACCCCGGACCGCAAGTCGGAGCGCACAGCATTGCCGCCGCCAGCAGGCAGTAGGCCAGGGGTGTCTTCATGGGTGAGCTCCTCTCAGGATGCGGTCTCTTCTGCCGGGGCAAGAGCCGCGCTGGGCGCCATCGGCCCATCGGGGGGCGAATCGAGGGCGTAAAGGGTGGTGGATACCGGTCGATGGTCCACGGCCGAATGGTGATCGGTCTGAAACAGCTTGCGCAATTGGTCGAAGGGCAGGGGCGGCTTCCACCCGCTGAAGAGGCGCTTCCGGATTCGGGCGACCTGTTCGCCCGTCAGGGCCGGATTTCGGCGCGGGAGACGTTCGGGGGGCCGGTAGGTGGCCCCCGACAGAATGGAGGTGGGCTTCTCCAGGAAGCAGCGCACCCGGTCCAAGGAGCGGTAGTCGAGGTAGGCCCACTGAAAATCGTCGAACTCCAGGCTGCGGCCCACCTCGACCCGATCGGGATCCAGCAGCACCACCGGGCCGGTTTCGACGCGGAAGGTGTCGTCCGGGTTTCCGTCCGCCCATTTCACCGGGTACTCGATCCGGTAGCCACGGGAAGGATCCTCTCCCACGAACTCACTGACAGCCACCAGGGGACGCCAGGACTGGACAGCTTCGCGAATCTCCTTTCCGGAGCGTAGCAGGCTGGCCGGAGCGGGCTGGAGGCGCCAGCCGCTGGAGTGGAACCGGTCCACTCCGGGCCGGCTGGGGTTCAGGTGGTAGGAGGAGGCGTGGACGCGCCGGATCAAGACGTGCTTTCCGGAAAATATCATCCAGAAGTCGTAGCCCGGATCGAGGTGTTGGGAGGGCGGGTCGGTCCTGAGGCCGGTTTGGGTCCGGACGGTCAGGAAGTATGGGTCGGATTGGCCGCTGGAACGGTCGAAGACCTCGCACCGGCATTCGATCTGGATGCGGACCAGGATCTTCCGGTTCTTGGGGATGTAGTAGCAGAACGAGCGTGAAAAGTCGGTGGCGGTGGTTTCGGAAGGCTCCGACGGGCGTTTCAGGCAGCCGGCCAAGGGCAGCGAGCCCAGGGACAGGGCGCCCGCCAGCCAGGCCCGGCGGTTGACGGCCCTTGAGGGGATGGCCACGGGTCTCCTTTCCACGCCTTCTGCGCCCATGATCGATGCGGTCACGCCACCGCGGCCTTGAGGCAGTGCAAGAATATGCCCGCGGAAATCACTTTGTCCAGTCTGCATCGCGTCAACAATCCATTCCGATTCAGGGGCCGAGGCTGGCGGGAGTCCGGCTGCAATTGGCCGGCCCTGTGGCATAATCCCGGAATTGGCCGCCGAGTCGGCATCCGTGTGCAGCCCCGGGCGGGAGGCCTGAGGGAAGCCACTCAGTCGACCATCGACCTGAACTCGTACTCATGAAAACCAATCGACCTCTTTTCTGGATCGTGCTGGTGCTGCTCTCGCTGGGTTCCCTGGTGGGCGCCTACCGCTATTTTGGGGAGGCCTTCCCTCTCATCAGGCTGGATCTCCAGATGGATCGGGCCACCGCCCTGCAGCGGGCCGGGGAACTGGCCGGCCGCTACCGGTGGGGTCCCGGGGAGTATGAGCAGGCCGCCTCCTTCGGATCGAGCTCTCAGGTGCAGAATTACATCGAGCTCGAGGGCGGGGGAAAGGAGACCTTCTCCCGAGTGATGGCCGGCGATCTCTACTCCGCCTACACCTGGCGGGTCCGCCATTTCCGCGAGAAGGAGACCACTGAGAGCCTGATTCGCTTTACCCCGGCCGGGGAGCTCTGGGGGTTTCGCGAGCAACTGCCCGAAGACCAGCCGGGCGCCACCCTCTCGGACGAGGAGGCTCGAAGCCTGGCCGAGACCCGACTGAAGGAGATTCTGGGAATCGAGCTCGGCCCCTATGAGCTGGTCGAGCACGCCCAGGAGGTGCAGCCGGGAGGGCGCACCGATCACCGCCTGGTCTACGAGCACCGGCGCCGGGATATCGGCGAGGCTCGCTACCGGCTGCGCCTGACGGTGAGCGGGGACCGGTTCACCGAGATCGGGAGATTCGTCAAGGTGCCCGAGGCGTTCAACCGGCGCTACCAGGAAATGCGCTCGTCCAACAACGCCATCGGGGCCGTTGGAAGCGTGGCCATGGTCCTGGTCTATATCCTGGGCGGGTGCCTCATCGGTCTCTTTTTTCTGCTGCGCCGGGGCTGGGTGCTGTGGAAGCAAGCCCTTTTCTGGGGCCTGCTGGTCGCCTTTCTGCAAGGCCTGGTGGCCCTCAACCAGTTGCCGCTGGCCTGGATGAACTATGACACGGCCTTGTCGCGGCAGGGATTCCTGGCCGACCAGGTCGTGTGGGCCCTGGTCCAGTTTGTGGCCCTCGGCATGGTGCTGACCCTCTCCTTCATGGCCGCCGAGACGCTCTCGCGCAAGGCCTTTCCCCACCATGTCCAGTTCTGGAAGCTGGGATCTCGGGGAGTGGCCAATACCACGCCGGTCCTGGGATGCACGGTGGCGGGATATCTGCTGGTGCCCCTCTTCTTCGGTTATGAAGTGGCCCTCTATTTCTTCTCCAACAACGTGCTGGGCTGGTGGTCCCCCTCCAATGCGCTGCTGGAGCCCGACGTCCTGGCGACCTATCTGCCCTGGCTCTCCTCCATTGCCATTTCGCTTCAGGCCGGCTTTTGGGAGGAGTGCCTGTTTCGGGCCGTCCCCCTGGCGGGCGCGGCGCTGCTGGGGCGCCGTTTCGGAAGGCCCGCACTCTGGATCGGAGCCGCCATGGTCCTGCAGGCGCTGATTTTCGGGGCCGGCCACGCCGCCTATCCCGCCCAGCCCGCCTACGCCCGGGTGGTGGAGCTGATCCTGCCCTCGCTGTTCTTTGGCGCCGTCTACCTGAGGTACGGGCTGCTGCCGGCCATCGTCCTCCACTTCGCCTTCGACGTGGTCTGGTTCGCCATCCCGCTGTTCGTGTCCGAGGCGCCCGGCGTCTGGGTGGATCAGGTCCTGGTGGTGCTGCTCACCCTGGTTCCTTTGGGGGCCATCGGGTGGGTGCGCTGGCGGTCCCGGGAATGGAGCGCCCTGACGCCCGACAAGCTGAACGGGGCCTGGAGCCCGCCGGCGGCCCGAGAGCCCGAGGCCGAAGCGGAAGCGCCGCCGGTGGCGAGCGTTCCGGTCCTGTCCCCGGCTCTGCGGAACGGATTGCTCCTGGGCGGGATTGCCGGGTTGGCGGTTTGGGTCCTGCTGGGGAGATTCCAGACGGACGCGCCCGCGCTGGAGGTGGGTCGGGAGCAGGCTGTGAAGATCGCCCGGGAAGCACTGGAGGAAAGGGGCGTCCGGGTTCCTCCGTCCTGGCGGGAGATGGTTTCCGTTTGGGGGGAAGCCACCCGGACCGGCCGCTTCGTCTGGCAGACGGCCGGCCCGGAGACCCACCAGGAACTGACCGGATCCTACGTGCCCGGAGCGCGCTGGAGGGTTCGTGTCGCCACCTTTGAAGGAAGCGTGGAGGAACGGGCCGAGGAGTACCATGTGTTTGTGGCCGACTCGGACTCGGCTCCCCGTGTCATCCACCGGCTTCCGGAAGCCAGGAAGGGAGCGGCCCTGTCCGAGGAGGAGGCGCGAACCAGGGCCCAGGCGGGGATTGCGGCCCGTTTCGGCCTCGAACCGGGAGATCTCGAGGCGGTTTCGGCCGAACCCTCCCAGCGGCCTGCCCGCCGCGACTGGACCTTTGTCTTCGCCGATCGGACCCGGTCGCTTCCCCGGGGAGAGGCCCGGGTGGCGGCCGTGGTGGCGGGCGACGAAGTTTCCGACGTCTACCGCCTGGTTCACCTGCCCGAGGATTGGGAGAGGGAGGAGCGCAGCCGCGGCAATCTTGTCGGGCTCCTCGGCATTGTCGGCGGCATCCTGTTGGTTCTGGGAGCGTTGGCCGCGGCCGTGGTCGCCGTGGTCGGTTGGAGCCGAGGAAGGTTTTCGGCCCGGACGTTCTTCTGGCTGGCCCCGATCCTGTTCCTGCTTCAGCTTGCCGCCTTTTTCAACGGGTGGCCGGCCATGATCTCGAATCTGACCACGGCTCAGCCGGTGAGCCACCAGCTTCTGGCCCTGATCGCCGGAGGCCTGATCGGCACGCTCTTTCTCTCGCTCCTGCTGGCCTTGCTGTTCGGCTGGGTCAAGGCCTCGGGCGGCTGGGGCGGTGGGTCCACGGGAAGAAGAATGGCCTTGGGCGTGGCTGTGGGCGCTGTGGCCAAGGGGCTCCAGGTGCTGGCGACGGCTTTCACCGGCGCCAGGGCTCCGGCCTGGCCGGAATTCAAAGCGCTGGACAACCTCCTGCCGGTGCTGGGTCCGCTGATCCAGGCGGTCACGCAATATTTCATGCTCCTGTGCATCCTGCTGGTTGCGGTCTCGCTCGTGGAGGTTCTGACCCGCGGCTGGAGCCGGCGCCGCTACGCCGGCGGCCTGCTGATCTTGCTGGGGCTGGTGGTGCAGGGCTCGGACGTCGAGGGCCTGGGGGAATGGCTGGTCAAGGGGCTGCTGCTGGGGGCCGCGCTGCTGGCGGCCCATGTCTACTTGCGGGCCGAGGCCGGCCTGATCCCTCTGGCTCTGGCTTCCTACCTGGCCCTCGGTCTCCTGCAGCAGGCCGTCGACCAACCCTACGGGGGAGCCCTGCTGCACTACGGACTGGCGGCGGCCGGTCCCCTGGTTGCCGGCTGGCTGTTCTGGCGGCACCTGGGCGGGCCGGCCGGGGAGAGCCTTGCGCAGGCGCCGCCCTCGGAGCAGGATGCCTGATCTCTCTTTTATCAACTATCCAGCGACCCGCTGAGAAGCGCGGGTCGACCAAGCGGAGGTCATGATGATTCTGACGACAACTCCCTCGATCGAGGGCAAATCCATCCGGGAATATCGCGGCGTCGTGACCGGAGAGGCCATACTGGGAGCCAACCTGGTCAAGGATCTCTTTGCCGGGATTCGGGACCTGATCGGAGGCCGGTCCGCCGCCTACGAACAGGAATTGGCCAAGGCCAGGCGTATCGCCCTGGAAGAACTGGAGCAAGCCGCCCGGGACCTGGGGGCCAACGCCGTGGTGGCCATCGACCTGGACTACGAGGTCCTGGGCGGGAAGGGAAGCATGCTGATGGTGAGCGTTAGCGGCACCGCCGTCGTCATTTTCTGAGCCTGGGCGAGGCCGTTGGTATAATTTCGGAGAATTTCGGAAACTTCGCAATGAAGCGGCGATCCTTTCTGGAGACAAGCCTGGCGGGGCTGGCGGCTATGGGTTGGGCCGGACGTGAAAAATATCGCATCGGCGTGATCGGCCACACCGGCCGCGGCAACTACGGGCACGGGCTCGACACGGTGTGGCGGGCCTTTGACGATACCCGGGTGGTGGCGGTGGCGGACCCGGACGACGAGGGCCGGGCCCGGGCCAGGGAGCGCACCGGGGCCCTGCGGGACTACCGCGACTACCGCCGGATGCTGGACCGGGAGAGGCTGGATATCGTGGCCATCGCTCCGCGTTGGCTGGACCAGCGGGCGGCCATGACCACGGCTGCCGCCGAGGCCGGCTGCCACATCTTCCATGAGAAGTCCTTCGCGCCGAGCCTGACCGATGCCGACCGCATGGTGGCGGCCGTGGAGCGGAACCGGGTGAAGGTCCAGATGGCCCACCAGATGCGGACCTCTCCCTTCGTGATCCGCGTCAAGGCGATGATCGAAGCCGGCGAGATCGGCATGATCCAGGAGGTGCGCGGACGGGGCAAGGAAGACCGGCGGGCCGGCGGAGAGGACCTGATGGTGCTGGGCTCCCACATCTGCGACATGATGCGCTACTTCCTGGGCGACCCCGGGTGGGTCTTCTCCCACGTGACCGAGGACGGAAAGGAGGTGGGCCGGGGGCAGGTGCGGGAGGCTACCGAACCCGTCGGACCGGTGGCCGGCAACCAGGTCGCGGCGGTTTTCGGCTTCGCCGGCGGCATCCACGCCTACTTCGGCTCCAAGGCCAGCGATCGAACCGACCGAAAGCGCTTCGGCCTCTGGATCTACGGCAGCAAGGGCGTGATTCACCTGCCCAACGACGTCTATCCGCGAGGCCGGCCCTGCATTCTGCGCTCTCCGGGCTGGCTGCCCGACGAGGCGCACCGCTGGGAACCCATCGAGGCGAAGCCCCCGGCATCGAGCCGCTTCCGGGCCGACAGCCGCACCCTGGGCAACGCCCTGCTGGTCGCCGACCTGCTGGAGGCCATCGAGCAGGACCGCAAGCCGGCCTGCAGCGAGCAGGATGGACGCTGGACCATCGAGATGATCACCTCGGTCTACCAGTCCCAGAAGACCGGAGCCCGGGTGGACCTGCCTCTCGAGGACCGGCGACATCCGCTGGAGACCTGGGGTTAGGCAGGGAGTGAATAGTGGTCAGTGGTCAGTGGTCAGTGGTCAGTGGCTAGTGATCGGTGGCCAGTGATCAGTGGTCAGTGATCAGCACCGTCCCCGCCCTGGTGTGCGGATCATTCGAGGGTGAAACTGCCGATCTCTTTTAAGGACGAACCACGAATGAACACGAATAGACACGAATACCTATGGACGTCCTTTGCTGCGACGCCGTCACGGAATGAGGCCCACCCGGGAGCGCGGGCGTCCCGCCCGCATGCACCGCCGTCGCGAGCCGCTCAGTAAGTCTACGATGTGGCAGCCGGCCACCCTGGCAGCGGGAACGGCGTAGGCTTGGGCGAAGCAGATCCGTGGCGTGTTTGCCGATCGAGCGGGGTGGAGGAGTTGCGGGAGGCTGTGCGGAGACGAATGCGGGCGGGACGCCCGCGCTCCCGGGTGGGGTGCCTCTTTCAATGGGTCTTGCTGTTCGAGGAGGCGTGCGTCGGCTTGCCGGGCCTCATCCCTGCCGATGGGCCAGAGCCGTGAAGCTTGGTGGCCCTTCGTAGTTCTTCGTTTGTCTTCGTGGATAACTCTTTTTTTCTTTTGTTTCAGGTAAGCTACGCCAGCTTGGGTTTCAATTCTGCTCTGGGTTTGACGGAGCGATTGAACACGAAGGGGGGCAAGTATCCCTGGACTATGCAGGAGAGGGCCTCGGTCACGCCGCGGCGCAGGTCCTCGCCCGATTCCACCGAGCTGGATCCCTGGTGGGGGGTGAGCACCACGTTGTCGAGGCTTCTGAGGGGGCTGTCGGCCCCCAGGGGCTCCTCCTCGGTCACGTCCAGAGCGGCGCCGCCGATCCGCTGTTCCTTCAGGGCCTGGATCAGCGCCTGCTCGTCCACCACTCCGCCGCGGCTGGTGTTGACCAGAAACGCCGAGGGCTTCATCAGCCTCAACTCGGGAGCGCCGATGAGATGCCGGGTCCCGGCGGTCAGGAAGGTGTGCAGGGACACCAGGTCCGACTCTCCCAGGACCTGTTCCAGCGACGTCAACTCCACGCCGGCTTCAGCGGCCAGGTGGGGATCCACGTAAGGGTCGGTGGCCAGAATGCGCATGCCGAATCCCTGCAACCGGGGAACCATGTGGCGGCCGATGTTGCCGAAACCGACCAATCCCAACGTCAGCCGGCTGATCCGGCGCAGCGGGTGCCCCAGCGGAGCCTTGTCCCAACCGCCGGCCCTCACGTGCCGGTCGAGGAGGACCACGCGCCGGGCGCAGGTCAGCACCAGGGCCGCCGCGTGGTCGGCAACCTCCTCCACGCAGTAGTCGGCCACGTTGAAGACCACGATGCCGCAGTCGGTGGCGGCCTCGACGTCGATGTTGTCCACTCCGATCCCGTAGCGGCCCACGGCCCAGCAATCGGGCAGGGCTTCCAGGACTCTTCTGGTCATGGGCGTGAACAGGCCTTCGGTCAGGATGACCCGGGCGCCGGCGCAGGCTCGAACGATCTCCTCCTCGGTCTGCGCCGACAGCAGAACCAACTCCCCTCCCAGGTCCTCGACGGCTTTTCTCTCCGGGGCATAGAGGCGTTCCTTCTCCTCATCCGGACGGTCGCAGTCCACGTTCACCACTCTGACGGGCTGATCTCCCTGTTGGCTGGCCATGTTGTTCGCTCCTCGCTGAGTGTCGATGATTTCGCCTGATTCGCTCCGCATTCGCGTGTCCACGCCGGAGCATTGTACCCGAGCACCGGGCAATCGAAAGAGTGAATCGGACCGTGTCGCCTCTCGCGGATCGAGGTTGGCAAGGGGTTGTCCCGCGCCCGAACGGTTTTTCTCCATTCTTGCGGGGCTGCTTGAAATCCAGCCGCCGGTTGCAAAGGCGTTGAACTTGATGCAGAATCCAGAGTGATGGAGTTGTTGTGCCGGGGCGTTTACCCGGGGATGGGACTCATCCATCCTTCTATCGCCGCCCTGCCAATGGTGGTTATGGCCGCCCTCGGAAGTCTTGCCTGACGAGTTCGGGTCGGGGCGGCCCCAGGAGACATATCGTGTTCGTCAGACCGAATTCAATTCCAAGGTTGCCGTTTGCCGGGAGCGTCATGGTCCTTGCGGTGCTGCTTGCGGCGTCCATTCCCGCCGCCGGCCAGGTTTTGACCTCCCGGGTGGACGGAAGGGTGCTGGATCAGACCGGCGCCGTGGTGCCGGGCGTGACCGTGACCTTGACCAACGCCGCCACCAACGTGGCCCGCGAGACCGCCACCAACAGCTCCGGCCTCTACGTATTTCCCAACGTCTCCCAGGGAACCTATAGCGTTGAAGCCGCCGCCGACGGCTTCAAGACGGCCCTGATTGAAGAGGTCCAGGTGGCGCTGGGCGCCCCCGCCAACGTCGACGTCGTGGTGGAGGTGGGGGTGGTGACCCAGACGGTGGTGGTGACGGCGGCCGAGACCCAATCGGTGATGAACGAGGTCAACGCCGAGATCAGCACCAACCTCAACCGGGAGCAGGTCAAGGATCTTCCCTTGAACGGGCGCGGCGTGACCCAGTTGGCCCTTACCCAGGCCGGCGTGACCAGCCCCGGCGGGACGCGCTCGGCTGCCATCAACGGGGGCAGAGGCACCTTCAACAACTTCACCCTCGACGGGATCAACAACCAGGACACCTTCATTCGAACCGATGCCCTCTTCGGAGTCATCCCGGTGCAGGAGAGCTTCATCGAGGAGGTGAGCATCACCACCGCCAACGCCGACGTGGATGCCGGCCTGGGGAGCTCCCAGACCCAGTTCGTGACCCGGTCCGGGGGCAATGCCTATCACGGCGAGGTCTTCTACTACCATCGCAACGACGCCCTCAACGCCAACAACTACTTCAACAACGCCGCCGGTATCGACAAGGAGCGGGTCTTCATCCACCAGTTCGGCTTCAACGTGGGCGGTCCCATCCTGAAGGACAAGCTTTTCTTCTTCGTCAACTACGAGGAGGAGCGCAGCCCCGGCACGGCCTCGGTGGTCCGAACCGTCCTGACGCAGTCGGCCCGGGCCGGCAATTTCAGCTACGTGAGGCAGGACAACGGCCAGATTGCCACGGTGAATCTTTTCCAACTCTCCGGGTTCAGCCCCGATCCGGCCATCGCCTCCGTGGTGGATGTGACCCCGCTGCCCAACGACAGCAGCGTGGGCGACGGCAGAAACACTTCGGGGTATCGCTTCAACAGCCCCGACAACACCGATTCCGACTGGTTTGTTCTGAGGACGGACTACGAGATCAACCCCGGCCACTCCTTCACCGGGACCTTCCACCAGTTTCGCCTGGAGTCCCCCAACTCGGTGTTCAACGGCATCGACGCCGTCTTTCCCGGTCTGCCCGGCGCCGGGCAGGGCTCCAAGCGCCGACTGGGTTCCTTCGCTCTCACCAGCCTGTTGAAGCCCACCGTCACCAACGAGGCCAGGGTGGGCTTCCAGTCCTCGAATCCCCGCTTCTACACCAACGAGACCTTTCCCCTGGGCTACCAACTGGACTTGGCGGGCGGTTTCAGCAACCCCGTCCGGAATTTTCTGGATCAGGGCCGCGATACCCGAAACGTGGACATCATGGACCACATTTCCTGGGTCAAGGGCAACCATACCGTCAAGGTGGGGGGCAGCGTGCGCCTGACCCAGGTGGACCAGTTCAATGACTCCGGGACCGTCCCCACCTACAGCCTGGGGTTCGGGCCCGGAAACCCCGATCCGTTGGTGCCCGATATCTTCCCCGGAGGGATCGCTTCCGGCGAGTTGAGCGCCGCCTCCGGGCTCCTGGGAACTCTGGGAGGCTTTATCGACAGCGCCGATCAGACCTTCAACGCCTCCTCGCCTCATTCGGGCTTCGTCGACGGCGCCTCCAACACCAACCTGCTCAAGCAGAACTTCGTCAATTTCTACGTGGGAGACACCTGGAGGATCACCCGCTGTCTGAGCATGAACCTGGGTTTCCGCTGGGAATATCACTCGGTGCCGGACGAGGCCAAGGGCCTGGCCCTCTTGCCGGTGGGCGGCTGGGAAGCGGTTCTGGATCCTGACGCCGTCATCGATCTGGCCGGCTCCACCAACGGAAGGCCCTTCTACACCGGCGACGGCAACAACTTCGCTCCCAACATCGGCATCGCCTATCAGCCCGGCCCCGGGCACCGGACCGTCATACGGGCCGGCTACGGCATCAACTACGTGGTCGACAACGGCTTGACCACCGTGCTCAACGCCCTGCGGGGCAACGACGGCCTGAGCCAGTCGGTATCCCTTTCCGGACTGAGCGGCACCGTCAGCGGCGGCGGGCTGGTGCCCATTCCGGTTCCCGAGTTCCGCATACCGCGCACCGCCCGCGACGGGATTCTGGCCGATTCCACGGCGGCCATCTTCACCATCGACCCCGGCATGCGCACTCCCTACGTGCAGCAGTGGAACCTGGGGGTGCAGCACCGGCTCATGCAGGACACGGCCGTCGAGTTGCGCTACGTGGGCAACCACGGCGTCAAGCTGACCCGGGCCATCGATCTCAACCAGGTGCTGCTGCCCCCGGACTTCATCGAGGATTTCCGGCGGGCCCAGCGCAACCTGGCCGCCAACGGGGACCCCAGGGTCGGCGAGCCGCTGCAGCTCTTTCCGCAACTGGGCCTTGCGGGCTTCCTGCAGGCGGGGTACGTCCAGAACTGGATTCGGAACGGTGAGATCGGCCAGTACATCGGCGGTTTTGTGGCCCCCAACCGCATTTTCTTCCTGAACGGCGAGGGAGGCGAGCGCTTCGGGGCCACCCTGCCCGCCAGCTATTTCCTGCGCAATCCCAACGCCTTCGTGAGCGACGTGGTGGGCAACAACGCCTTCTCCAAGTACCACGCCCTCCAGGTCGAGATCAGGCGGCGCTTGCGTTCGGGCCTGACCGGCCAGTTCAACTACACCTGGGGGAAGGTGCTGACCAATTTCTCCGGCAGCCAGTCCAACTTCCGCGGGCTCTTCGACAACGCCCAGCCGGAGCTGGAGATCCTGCGTCCCGATTTCGACATCACCCACACCTTCAACGGCAACTGGGTATGGGAGATCCCCTTCGGCGCCGGACGCCGGTGGATGAACGGCGGCAGCATCCTGGACGCGATCGCCGGCGGCTGGGACCTCAGCGGATTCTTCAGGATGCGGTCGGGAGAGGTGGTCAACATCATCTCCCAGAGGGGAACCATCAATCGCGGCGGTCCCCGGGCGCTGACCAATACCGTGCACCTGGAGGGGATCGACATCAAGGCTCTCCAGACCAAGACGGGGGCCCACCGCCACCCGGACGGCCGGGTGACCCTGTTCGACTCCAGCCTCATTGCCGAGGGCGGCTTCGGCAATCCCCTCGTCTTCAAGAATCCGGCCATCCTGCAGGCGGGAAGTCTGGGCATGTCCCCCGTCAGCGGTCCCTGGTTCACCACGCTGGACGTGGGCCTCCGCAAGAGCGTTGCGCTGCCCTTCACGGAAGCGTCGCGGCTGCAGCTCCGGGTGGACGCCTTCAACGTGCTCAACCACACCAATTTCAGCGTGACCAGCACCGCGGGAATCAGCGGCCTGGGGGTGGCCAACATCCACAATCCCAACACCACCGACTTCGGCCTGATCAGCTCGGCCTTCTCCGCCCGCACCCTCCAGGTGGGGTTGAAGGTGGAGTTCTAAGGTAGAACAGGAGCCGTAATGGACACCGCACCCGGCCAACCCTGGCACAAGAAGCTGCACTGGCGGATCGCGATAGCCATGCTGCTGGGCATCGTTGCCGGTCTGATCGGCGGGGAGCCCCTGGCCGCCAAGGTGGGCTGGCTCGGGGACCTCTTCATCCGCCTGCTGAAGATGATCATCGTGCCCCTGGTGCTGACCTCGATCATTTCGGGCGTGGCTTCGGTCGGGGCGGGGGCCGGCCTGGGGCGTCTGTTCGGGAAAACCCTGGGTTACTACGCAATGACCAGCCTGGCCGCCTGCCTGGTGGGTCTGTTGATGGTGAACACCATCCGCCCCGGGGTCGGCGCGGAACTGGTGGATATCGACACCCAGGAGGTGCCCGATCTCGCCGTCGTCCAGTCTCCGGTGGACCTGATTCTGGACATTGTGCCCGACAACGTCGTTTCGGCAGCGGCAGAGACCAAGATGCTCTCGATCATCTTCTTCGCGATCGTCGTAGGCCTCAGTATCGGCGGCCTCCACGAACGTTACCGCAAGCCGTTGCTGAGTTTTATCGAGGCGGGCTTTGAAACCATGATGCGCCTGACCGGCGCAATCATTCGCATCATGGCTCCGCTGGGAGTGTTCGGTCTGATCGTGCGCCTGGTGGGCACCACCGGCCTGGAAGCCTTCAAGCCTCTGGGGCTCTATGCCCTGACGCTGGCCTGCGGCCTGACGATTCATCTGTTCGTCAGCTTGCCGCTCTTCCTGCGTTTTCTGGGCGGGATCAATCCGATCATCCATTTCAGGAACATGGTTGAGCCGATCGTGATGGCCTTTTCCACCAGCTCGTCGGGCGCCACCCTGCCCGTCACCATCAATGCCGTCGAAAACAAGGTCGGCGTCTCCAATCGGGTCAGTTCCTTCGTGCTGCCGATGGGCGCCACCGTCAACATGGACGGCACGGCGCTCTACGAGTGCGCAGGGGTCCTCTTTATCGCCCAGGCGATGGGGGTTTCACTGGGTCTGGAACAGCAGCTTCTGGTAGTGATGACGGCGCTGCTGGCCTCCATCGGAGCGGCGGCCGTGCCCTCTGCCGGACTGGTGGTGATCTTCATCGTGCTGGAGGCCGTCAACCTCACGGGACCGCAGGTGGAACTGCTGGTGGGAGCCATGCTGGCGGTGGACCGTCCCCTGGACATGTTCCGCACCGTGGTCAACGTCTTCAGCGATTCCTGCGGCGCCGCCATCATCGCGCGCTCCGAAGGCGAGACCGGAGTGGATGAAGCGGTTGCGCCCGCGTCCTGAGCGGGGTTTCCGATCCGGGACCCCAGCGTTCGCCGCTCCTGAGACGAATTCGGAAAAACGTGGCGATCCCCTGGGAGTTCCTATAACATCCTTCGTTTGCCAGGTATCCAACGTTCCTTGAAGACCAGCGAGGCGCTATGCAGAAAGGGACCAGCTCCGGAGTGAAATCCCCATCCATGTCACCGGCGCCCCAACCGTTGAGTGCGGGTCCGCCTGTCCAATCGGCTCCCGAAATTCCGGCTGCTGCGAGGCCCGCCCGTGGAAAATCCGGTAGAACCGCGGCCATAGGAAAATCGCTGGTGCTCACCGGAAAACTTGCCGGCCAGGAAGACGTCTTCATAGACGGAACCGTGGAAGGGGCCATCGAGTTGCCGGACAGCGACCTGACCATCGGTCCCAACGGAAAGGTGAAAGCCGACATCAAGGCCAGGAAGATCACCGTATTCGGGAGAGTTACCGGGAAGATGTTTCCCGCGGAGAGGATTGAGATCCTCAAGACCGCAACAGTCAGAGGCACGGTAAAGACGCCGCGAATCGTGGTTGAGGAGGGCGCGGTCGTCCATGGAAAGATCGAGTCCCTCGGACAGGACATGAGCTTCCCGGCGGCCAGGCAAACGAAACCCCTGATCATTCGACAGCAAAGTCGCGGTTGAACCCGCCAGGCGCCGTCAGATGAGTATAGCCAACATAGGAGAGTCCATCAGATTCGAGGGATCTCTCAGCGGACTCGAAGACGTTTTGGTCGACGGGGACGTAAAGGGAACCATCCGGCTTCCGGAGTGCAGCTTGACGGTCGGCCCCACCGGAAGGATCCACGCCGACGTCGAAGCCAGGAACTTGACAGTCAGGGGTCGCATTACCGGGAATATCGTTTGCCTGGAACGCATGAGGCTTTGCAATACCGGCTCGATCGATGGCGACGTGAAGACGCCGCGGATCCACATCGAGGACGGAGCCGTCGTCCGTGGCAGAATCGAAGTAGCCAAAGCGCCGCCGTCGTCCGAAGCCGCGCCGCCGACCGGGACTGACTTCCCTTCCACAAAAGCCGCGCGATCCCCTGATTCCTAGCCGGAGCCATCCGCCCGTTTCCCACCTGCCGGTTCGGTTCCCATGAAGACGACGATTGAAATCCATGACGAGTTGCTGGCGCGCGCCAAGCAGCACGCCAGGGGAAAAGGGTGCTCCCTGCGTTCCGTGGTGGAGGAGGGCCTGCGTCAACTGCTTTCCCGGCCCGAGTCACGGCACCGGTACCGGTTGCCGGATCTGAGCACTGGTGATCCGGAGTCTGCTGACCCGCTGGAGGCCTATTCGTGGCAGGACCTGCGTGGAATGATCTACGGAGAGCCGGAGAGACATTGATTGCGGTCGATACCAATCAAAAAAGGGGCCGGTCCGGGCCGGCGGCTTCGCCGCCGTCTTCCGAGAGACTCGAAGGCGCCATCGAGCGGGTCACCTTCTTCAGCGAAGAGAACGGGTTCTGTGTGCTTCAGGTCAAGGTGAAGGGGCAACGCGAGCTGGCGACCGTGGTGGGTTCGGCGCCGGCCGTCAACTCCGGAGAGTGGCTCAGCGCCGAAGGGGCCTGGGTCATCGACAGGAACCACGGGCGGCAGTTCAAGGCGGACCAGCTCAGATGCATCCCGCCCAGCACCGCCGAGGGCATCGAAAAGTACCTGGCCAGCGGCATGGTCAAGGGCATTGGACCGGTCTACGCCCGAAAGCTGGTGCGGAAATTCGGCGAGGAGATCTTCGAGATCATCGAGGAGCACCCTGCCTGCCTGGAAGCCGTCGAGGGTATCGGACCGGGCCGCAGGAGGCGTATCACTCAGGCCTGGTCGGATCAGAAGGCGATCCGGGAGATCATGCTCTTCCTCCACTCTCACGGTGTCGGAACCCGGCGGGCCGCGCGGATCTACAGAACCTACGGGTCCAATGCCGTGGCCCGGGTCCGGGAGAATCCCTACCGGCTGAGCCAGGACATCACCGGAATCGGGTTCAAGACGGCCGACCGGATCGCCGCCAATTTGGGGATCTCGCGGGACTCCGCCCTGCGGGCCCGGGCCGGTCTCAACCATGTCTTGCTGGAAGCGACCCAGGCCGGCCACTGTGCGCTTCCCGCCTCACAACTTCACCAGGAAGCCGTGAAGATCCTTGAAATCTCCGAGGCCATCGTGGAAGAGGCCCTGGCCTGGATGATTGCGCAAGGACAACTGCTGCGGGAAAACCTGGAAGGGGAAGACCTGGTCTTCTTGCCCCACCTGGCGAGCGCCGAGAGGGTCATCGCGGCCAGGATCGGCCAGTTGGCCCGGAGCCGGGCCGACTATCCGCCGATCGACCTGGAAAAGGCCATTGCCTGGTGCCGGCAGCGGTCGGGCAAGATCCTGGCGGAAAGTCAGCGAGAGGCTCTGGCGCAGGCCTTGAGCCACCGGGTTCTGGTGATCACGGGAGGACCCGGGGTGGGCAAGACCACCCTGATGAACTCGATCCTGATGATCCTCAGAGCCAAGAAGGTGAAATGCCTGCTGTGCGCTCCCACCGGCCGGGCGGCCAAGCGGCTTTCCCAGGCCACCGGACTGGAAGCCAAGACCATCCACCGCATGCTGGAGGTCATACCGGCCACCGGTCGATTCGCCAGGAACCGGCGCAATCCCCTGCAATGCGACCTCATGGTGGTGGACGAGTGCTCCATGCTGGACGTCCCGCTCATGAGCGCTCTGCTGGCCGCCCATCCCGCGCGTGGCTCGCTGATTCTGGTTGGCGACGCCGATCAGCTTCCCTCGGTGGGGCCGGGGATGGTGCTGCAGCACGTGATCGCCAGCGGGGTGGCGCCGGTGGTCCGGTTGAAGGAAGTCTTTCGTCAATCCAGAGGCAGCCGGATCATTACCACCGCCCACGAAGTCAATAGCGGCCGGGCTCCGGCCCCGATCTCGGGGCCTTCTCCCGACTCGGACTTCTACTTCCTGGAGAGGGAAGACCCGGAGCAGATCGCGGGGCTGATGTCGAGGTTGATCCGGGAAAGGATCCCCAGGCGGCTGGGCGTCGACGCCATCCGCGACATTCAGGTCCTCTGTCCCATGCATCGCGGGTCGCTGGGGGGCCGGGAGGTGAACCGGAGGCTGCAGGAACTCCTCAACCCCGCTCGGCCGGGGCGGGAGGAGGTCGAGAAGTTCGGATGGAAATTCCGCGTCGGGGACAAGGTCATTCAGATGGAGAACAACTACGACAAGAACGTCTTCAACGGCGACATGGGGCGGATAGAAATGGTCGACCCCGTGGACAAGGGCGTGGCCATCCGATTCGAGAGCCGGAAAGTGATCTACGACTTCAACGAGCTGGATCAACTGGCTCCCGGATACGCCATCTCGGTTCACAAGAGCCAGGGGTCCGAATTCCCGGTGGTGGTCATTCCCCTGGCCATGCAGCAGTACCTGCTGCTCCAGCGCAACCTCATCTACACCGGGATCACTCGGGGGAAGAAGCTGGTGGTGGTCATCGGACAGGCCCGGGCGCTGCAGGCGGCGGTCAGGAACGACAAGCAGGAGCGCCGCTACTCGGGACTCCTGAGCCGGTTGCGGGGTGGTGCGGCCTCTGCGGTGCAACCCTGGGATCCTGTCCCGGAATAGGATTACCATAGAAAGACGAACCACCAATGGACTCGAATGAACACCAATAGCGTTGACCCGGGGAAGCCGGGCGGTCTCAGGAACCGGCTCTCGAATTGCCGGAAGCGGCTCGGCCCCCTCAGCCGGAACCAATCCCACCAAGTCGTCTCCGCAGAATCAAGGTCCCGGGCGCCAGGGCCGGCCCGGACCGGGAGACCCTTGCTCAGATCGGCAGGGACTTGGACGGGCCGCGCCGCCATTGCGTTGGCCGGCGGTCTCGTCTGGTTGCTGCTTGGCGTTGTTCACCAGGGAGCCGAACGATACGTGGCCATCGACAACGTCTGCGCCTGGCCCAACCTGACCCTGATGCCGGACGGGAGCGTGGTGGCGACCATCTTCAACCGGCCCTATCACGGCTTGGGCGTCGGCGACGTGGAGTGCTGGTCCAGCCGGGACGGCCGCCTCTGGGAAAAACGGGGCAGCCCGGCCGTTCACGAAGGACAAAGCAACCGGATGAACGTGGCGGCCGGATTGGCCCACGACGGATCCCTGGTGGTGCTGGCCTCGGGATGGGGCGGCCGTGATTTCCGGGAAGAGATCCTGCCCACCCTGGTGGCGCGATCATCGGACGGCGGCAGGAGTTGGCATCGGTCCTCCAAGGTGCAGTTGCCGGAGGGGGTGGATTTTCTGATTCCCTTCGGAGACATCGTTCGGGGAGAAGGCCAACTGCTGGCGGCCAGCTTCTACCATGAGGTCCCGGGGAAGGCCAACGCCTACCTGTTGTTCAGCCGGGACGACGGGCGGAGCTGGGGCGACGCCGTCAAGCTGGCGCCCGATGACTACAACGAGACGGCCCTGCTGCGGCTGGGACCCGACCGCTGGCTGGCCGCCTCCCGGAGTCACGCCGACGGCCACCTGGCGCTCTATGTCTCGGAAGACGAAGGAAGACACTGGGCCAGGTCGGGACTCCTGACGCTTCCCGGCCACCATCCGGCCCACCTGCTGGAGATGGCCGATGAGCGGGTTCTACTGACCTACGGAATTCGGGAGAAGGGGCACCACGGCATCGGCTACCGTACCAGTCGGGACCAGGGCCGGACCTGGAGCCGTCCCACCCGGATCGTCAACCTCGAGGAAACCACCGACGGAGGATACCCCTCTACCGTCCAGTTGACCGATGGAACCCTGTTGACCGCCTACTACAGCAACCGGGTTCCCCAGCACCAGCGCTACCACATGGGCGCGGTGCGCTGGGTCTTGGAGAAGGAGTAGCCCCGGCTCTTTGCCCGTTTGGCCCTTGATTGCACATTGGGTAGGTTCCCTTCCAATCTCAGCAACATAACCTCCTTATCGAATGGTTGCGGAAGAGTCTCTGGTGGAGGCGGCTGATAGAGGCGGCGACAACCGAATACACCTCATATGTTACTGAAATTAAATGACTTGTATCCAATATAGAGAACATACTTGCCCCAAGGAGTTTCATAGATCCCGATCCTGTGTCGGATGCGGTTCATGATGCGTCGAGAATTCTCTTGACGAGTCGGTAGACCGTCGTGCCACCCGGAGTGCGTGGCCAATCGGCGCATGGAGGGCTGTCGCGTAACTTTGCGCGCTGGATTGCTTGCTGAATTCGGGGCTCGGTGAACCTGTGGACGGCGATGTCTTTGTTATAGTCGGGCAGGTGTCTTTCCAACCGATCGGAACAATTGTGTGATGTGATGTTGCTGGCATCCTCGAAATGCAATAGAAGCCAATATTCGAACTTGGGGTTGCTGAGGGCGAATCCTCGATTGTCCTGCTCCTGAGACCAAGCATCCAGCTCGGTGAAGTGTTTGTCGGGCCACTTGTCCTTGTCAACGACGAGCCAGAATTCGTCAGCTAACCTCGGTGATTCGTTCATGAGGTGCTTCTTCATCCGCTCCAAGACCTGTAGTGGCGAGCTTCTGTGGTGATCTCCCAGACACTTTACCGTGACCTCGTTCCTATTGAAAATAGCGAAGTACTGAGGCTCAGTCTTGATGCCTTCAACTGCGATGACGAACAGCTTCCGATAGCGTCGAGTCCCGGGTGATCTTTGGAATTTGCGTCTACTCCGCCCCATCACTTATCCCCATCACCGCTCTCCGTGAGGAGGGGATCTTTCAGAGCTCCTCCCTCCAAGATGCGTGGGATTCCTCCCAGTCGTCCCTGCAAATAGCTTTTTCGGATGTCCTTGTCGTAACGGATGTCCTTGTACTCACTGAAAGAAAGTAGATTTGAGGCACCGGAAGCACCTCGTTCCGCCACCCACATTTCATCCCGGCGAAGCAATTGCTGATCCATGAGCAGAACATCATGAGTAGTCAACAGCAACTGCGATCTGGTTTGCGTCGTGCAGGTGTTCAGATATTTATCAAGCAGGCTCCTGATCAACAGCGTATGAAGACTACGGTCTACCTCGTCGACGACATACACCGTTTTTGAACATCCTCTAAAAAGGTCGAGAAAAGCCGGCAGCAGATCGATCATTCGCCGTGAGCCGTCTGACTCGTGGCGCATCTCAAATTTGGCTTCAGACCCATCAGGTCTTCGATGGAAGGTCACCAGCTTCTTCGCGATCAGTTTGTCATTCTTGCGTGTGACGACAAAGCGTTCCTTGCCAGGTTCTTCTATTAATCGAACGGTCCTTCCTTCTCCGACTTCTTCCTCGATTTTGGTTCTCTGGGACTCCGATTGAGGAATGCTGTCAAATGGAATCTCCTCTCCGCCCAGGTGGGCGATCCCAGAATCGAGCTGAGGCAATGTCTCGTTCATGATGGCATAGAGGGGATTCTCTTCTTCCAAGAACTGCTCGAACGGCTCGAAACGAGAGTCGGGTGCAATCAGCTTAAGCGTATCCTTGAACCAGTCATATACCGGTCGGAAGTTGTCTACCCTCTGAGAAACAGAGTTGGTCAGAAAAAGCTGATTGTTTCGGGTCCCCTTGAACGCGAACTTAATGAATTGATCTTTAGCCAACGATTTATCAATGTTGGGATTTCCATCGCGACGGTCAAAGAGAGTCGTTTCACTGTTGCTTGTGATCACAACCAGCTTCTCTTCCAGGATAGCTTTGCGGGTAACCGCAAAGCTGAACTCGTAAATGCGCTCGTCGATTAGCAACTCAAACGCAAAGCGTGTAGGCTGATCTGTCTCGCCGGGATCCAAACGAAAGGCCTCCACACCAATGGGGCTGTCGGGCTGAGTACCCCTGACGACCAACGTCTTCGCGAAATGCAAGGCCTTGAACAAGTTGGTTTTGCCCGAGGCATTGCCGCCGTAGATTGCTACGATTGGAAGTATTCCCGTTTGGTACTTGCGCAACCTGGCAACCCGTTTACCGTGCTGACGCTCTCTACTTGCAACCATCGAAAGAGTGACTTTGTTGCGGAATGACATCCAGTTTTCAATCGAGAAACTCACGATCATCGCGCTGCCTCCTGGAGTGAAAGATCCCTTATCACACCTGGAATTTGCGGGGTTTTGTCTAATAAGTCAATCTTAAAGAGAAAATATCTCTTAAAGAGCAAGTTCCTGTGATGCGGCATTTGTCGTTCTTAGCATGAGAGTCTCTTTTCCGGTCGATCAAGCAACCGGCATTACAGATGACGTTTAGGTTGTTGGGGTTGTTGCTGAAGCGGTAGACAGTTTGCGTGAGCAAGAAGAGGGAGTGGGAAAAGAACGTTGTCGAATAACGAGAATTACCTAATTTGGGAATTCCGCAATGTATTGACCAAAATAGTCGGAGTCAGTGCTCGGGCACCATCAGGACACTGCAAGTCGGGCCGCGCCATTCAAGAAGCACGCCAGCTTCAGCATCACGGAGGCTCCCCAGCTTGGGTGGGTTATCGGGATCGGCGCACGCTTGATCGAGTTGTTCTTGAATGAGACCTTTGGCGCGACGAAGGTCTGCGCCAGTCAGGTCTGCATCGATAAGGACGGCTCCCCCTAATTTGGCTCCAATTAGCTTGGCCCCTTTTAGGTTGGCTTCCGTTAGGCGGGCTTTGCACAGGTCAGCGTTAATCAGGAAGGCATTCGTCAGAGTGGCTCCCCACAACTCTGCCCCGGAGAGCGAGATGCCTATTAGATTTGCTCCGGGTGGTAAAGAAAGAAACCCAAGGGTCTCGCGATGTTTCTTTGGGAAAATACACTGGCGAAGATTATTCCCGGTAAGGTAAGTCGATAAGGTAGTCACCCAACTAAAGCAGCCTTTACCATCAAAATCTCGATTGAGATACTGCACAGCCTGCCGGACGCCACTTCCTCCGCTACCCGGAGCCTCGTCGTTTAGGCTAGGGCTACTTTCTGATCTGTCCGCCTTCACGCCCTATATAGTATTCCAAGCACGAAATATCCTCTCTGTTTGCCGATCCTCAAGTTCGATCATTAACCCGATCAATGTCACGAATAGCCCAATAAAGGTCAGAAAGATGCCCCAAGGAGCAAAGTTGTGTACAAATCGGTTCAACGTAATAGCAACCTGGGCGACACTCTTTGTTCCTCTGTGAATGATTGACAAGACTCTTAACCCTACTGGTGTGTACCGCCCCGTTTTCTTAAGTGCAGAGGTGTTCGCCATCACAGATCCTCCTTCTCGGTTGTGACTTCGGCAAGACCAGTCCTAGAAACAGGCGGCGGCATCACCCTCCACGGTGACTGCTGAATCGCCATATCCCCGGCTTCTTCCTTCCCGTCCGCGTCCTCTCCCACCTGTTCCCCCACCTCAAGACCGTGACTCTCTCAGTCGAAGAGTTCATCCGATGCTTCCTGTTCCATATCCTGCCCGGCGACTTCCACTGCATCCACCATGTCGTGCTCCCCGCCTGCCGCTAACCAAAAAAGGCTCTTACTTAGCCCATCTTTAACAGTGCTTTCAACTACACGTTTATTATCAACACCTTACAAGGGAAGAAACGCTCTTCTGGCACTACAAACCGGTTGAAACCGGAGATTTCGGGAAACTCAGACAATCATCTTGCGGACGCCTCCTGGAGCGGGATCAACGCCCAGGGCGTCGTAGATGGCCCTCTGATCGGGTTCGGCCCTGGTGGCTTTGCGGACGTGCAAGGTCCGCCCGTCCTTGCGCCGGAAGGTCACCGTCACCCGCTGCTGCCCCTCCAGGATGCCCCGCAACGTGGTCCAACTGGAGGTGTCACCCGTTTGCCTGAGCCGCTTGCGGATGACCTGCACCAGTTGATAGGCGATGACCGTCAGGAACAGGTGGCCCTCCGAGCGCACCGGCTTGTGGTGGTAGATGGGCCGCAGGCCCAACTCGGACTTCAGGGAGCGAAACACCGCCTCCACGTCGGTCAGCAGGGTGTAGGTGCGCCATAGGCTCTCCTCATCCCAGTCGGTCTGATTGCTGCGCAGACAGTAGACCCCCGGATGAGTGGCCATCGAGCCCTGGCGGGGACGGGGCTTCCAGGTCACCTCCGTTGCCTTGCGGCCGCTCTCATCGGTGAGGACCTCGACGGTGTAGTGTTGCGCCACCCTGCGGCACTGCTCCTTCAGCCGTCCGATCCTCTCCCGGACCCTCTCGACGCCCTTGTGAGCCCGCGGCCGGCTCAGCCCCTCGGAGAGGCGGGTGAGCCCCTGCTCGAAGCGCCGGCTGAAGCGCTCCAGGATGCCCTTCTCCTTCTCGGCACGCTTTTGGGAGCAGCAGTAGAGACGCACTTCCTCTCCATCCTCCGAGACCTCCTTGTGGATCTCTACGGTGGCCTGGGAAGCCGTCTCCACCGCCACGGCCGCCTCGGGGTCGAACTGACGCAGACCTTGGCGGCTGGCCACCAGGTAGCGGTATCCTTCCTCTCTCAACCACTCAATGCGATCCTCGGTCGCCACTCCCCGATCCATCACCACCAGCGCGCCCTGCACTCTTCTTCAAAGTGAGCCCCGGTGCAATAAGCGGGCTCCGCAGCAGCTACCCTCGCCGCTTTCCGGAACGGGCTTCCTTGATGACGGGTCCGTAGATCTCCTTGTCGAACGGCGGGCAGCCGGTGGGGACTTGGCCCCAGGGGTGGGCCTTCTGGCGCATGAGATAGGTGCAGAAGGTCAGGGTCTTGCAGGTGGTGGCCGGATTCAGAGTCCCTCGGGTCAGGATATCGGCCGCAATACCGGGATAGGCCAGGGCTCCCCGGCCGATGCCCATGATCGTAGCCCGGCCGTCCCGGAGGTTGGCCGCCCCGGCGTGGTGCTGCCAGTGCTGCAGCCAACTGTAGCCGGTGCCCACCATGGGCAGGTCGGGGAAGGCCTGCTGAATCTCCCCGCACAGCCTGAAGTGCCGGTCCACGCCGATCAGGGGATGCTCCGGGGTCTGGTAGTTGCCTTCGTCGGGCTTTTCGAAGGGGCGCCCGATGTGGGGATTGGTGTAGGGATTTCCCATGGAGACGTTGACCAGGCCGACCCCCGATCGCTTCATGAGGGCGATCACCTGCTTGGGTTCGGTGAGATCGGGTTCTTGAGGTCTGTGTTCATCGACGCCGAACCCGTGACGGTAGGGCAGGGCACAGGGCCAGGGCTCACCCCGGCCGTTGTCGGCTCCGGCCCGGAAGGGGAGCCCGTCGAAGACCCCGATGCGGGAAGCCAGCAGGAACCGGTCGTGGGTGGCGGCCCTGATTTTTTCGATCGCGTTTCTGAGAAAACGGGTCCGGTTGCGCAGGCTTCCGCCGTAGCGGCCCTTCCTGGTCTTGGCTCCCAGGAGTTCATTGCCGAAGTAGCCGTGGGTCAGCTTGATGTCGATGCCGTGAAACCCGATGTCTGCGGCCAGGCCGGCGGCCCGGGCGTAGGCGTCTTCCAGCCTTTCGATGGAGGCATCGTCCATCAGCGGATAGTCCGGCGGCAGGGGCGCTCGCCTGGAACCCTCCAGCCAGGTCAGCCGGTCCAGGATGGGGTGGTGGTGGCAGAGCAGGGGCCGGGGGTGGCTGTAGCGTCCCGAATGGGTCAGTTGCAGGACCACCACCAGGTCGTCCGCCGATCCATGGACCTCCCGGTGAGCCTCCAGGGTCCGATCCAACAGCGACCGTAGCGATCTGGCGGTGGCCTGGTTGAGCAGCAACTGCCTGGGGTTGGCCCTGCCTTCCGGGACCACGGCCGTGGCCTCGAACCAGATCAGCTTGGCGCCGCCTCGGGCAAATCGGTCGTACCGCCGGAAGGTGAGTTCATCCGGTTCGCCCTGGGGGGTGCCGTCGCACCCCTCCATGGGATGGATGGCCAGCGAGTTGCCGGCCCGGTAGTGGCCGATGCGGACCGGCCGCCCCAGCAGGCTCCTGACGCGGCGGGTGTCGGGTTCCAGGCGCAGATCCAGCTTGAGCAGCCGGGCCTCCCGGTCCAGCTCCTCCAACGTCTGGTAGTGGAAATAGCCTCGGGGCATCAGAACCACCCTCGGGTTGGCGACGACCCGGCGGACGCCGTTCCGTTTCAGGAGCCCTCGAGATCCAGCACCTGTCCCTGGCGGCGCAGGATGTCCTGGAGCCGGCCCACCGGCGCCTGGCGCGGCTGGAGATCTTGCTCCAGGGCCAGGTGGGCGGCAACGCCGGCGGCCTGGCCCAGCGCCATCCAGGTCGGTTCCGTGCGAATCGAGGAGTAGGCCACGTGACTGGTGGAGGCGGCCACCGGGACCAATAGTCCGTCTACCTTCTCCGGAATCATGATGCGGTAGGGGATCTGATAGGGACGGGTGTTTTCCAGCATGTACAAGTACCCTTCCAGCACGGTGGTGTCTCCGGGCCGGCGCTTGCGAACCGGAAAGCTGTCAATGGGGAACTCGCCCACTGCGACGGCATCCTCGAAGCGGCCGGTCTCCGGACTGGCCTGGTTTCGGCTGACATCCAGCTCCGTGAGCGTGTACAGGCCGACCAGGCGGCGCGCCTCGCGAATGTAGAGTTGGAAGGGGAAGTGTCCGTTGTCGGTGAACTCGTCCAGGGGCAGGTGATACTGGCCTGCAATGCGCCGATGGGTCGAAGGCGCCTCCGGATCCTGCTGCAGAAACCACAACAGCCCCAGCGTCCGGTTGCGGATCCGGGTCCGGATCTCCCGCCGGACCTCCCGGTCTCCCTCGACATAGCCCTGGTTCTCCTCGGCAAAGGGAAATCCCAGGGGCCGGGGATTCATGTTCACATCCGTTTTGCGGTTGGGGATCTCCGACACGGACAGGGCGCGCACCAGCGTGTTGAAATGGGCCGGATAGTAGCCTCGGCCCGGCTTGAAGCGCTTGGGACCGGCCAGGCGCCCCTCCTGGAGGTCTTCGAAGTAGCCCAGGTAAGGGGAGCGGTCGTAGTCGGGGGGCGGCTCGCTCAAGGGGTGTGCGTTGTCCGGATCGGTGGTCAGGCAGAGTCGGTAGGTGTAGGCCGGCAGACGCCGGTCGCCCTCACCGGTGGATCCCGGCAGAAACACCCGCTTGCGGTAGTCGTAATAGATGACTCCGGCGTGGGGCTCCCCGAACTCGTCCCGGGATTCCCGGCCCAGCCGGTAGCGGGCTCCGGCCGAGGCATAGGCGTCTCCTTCGTAAGTGGCGTCGATCACCAGCCGGGCCGAGAGTCGTTTTTGGGCCCCTGTTTCCCGGTCCTGGACCACTACCCCGCATGCGCTTCCCTCTCGAGTGAGGGTGGACTGGAATTGGTGAGACTTCAGCAAGGTGATGGAGGGCTGTTTTTCAACCATTCGGTCGAAGGTGGCTTCAGCCACCGAGGGTTCGTAGTAGTAGCCCTCCCGGCACAAGCGGACACTTTCCGAGTCGGGACCGTATTTCTCCAGGTAGTGCCGGTGGATACGCTCCACGAATTCGGCGAAAAACCCCCGTATGGCCGCACGGTTCTCGATGTCGCTCTTGCCCAGGCCGCTGGCGGACATGCCGCCCAGGTGGGCGTTTTCCTCCACCAGCGCCACCGAGCGTCCCATGCGCGCGGCGGTCACGGCCGCGGCAATCCCTCCGGGGGTGCCTCCCACGACCACGCAGTCGAATCGACTCGATGGCGGGACGCCGCCGGGTTTGGCGCCGGGCTCGGATCCGGTCCGGCAGGCCGCCTGGCCTGCCCACAGGCCTGCCCCGGCCATCGATGCGGTGCGCAGGAAGCTTCTGCGGCTGGTTGGCTGTGCCAAGTCGTTCATGGACGGAATCCGGCGCCCCTTCTCCCCGGGATGAGCAGCAAGGAAGGCGCCGGACCCGGCCAGTGGTAGCCGGCCAGACGCCCCCCGTCCAGGCGTCTGGGGGGCTTGCCGGTTTGAATCACTCCTCATTCAATCGCCGGTAGGCGTCGAAACTCTTGAGCAACTCCCTGTCCTTGGCGTAGTCCCAGGGAGTCTTGCCCTCATTGTCCCGAACCTTGGGGTCGGCCCCGGCGTCCAGCAGCGCTTGGACGATGGCGGGATTCCGGCTACGCCTGGCCGCATGATGAAGCGGGGTGTTGCCATCCTTGTCCCGCGCCCCGATTGCTGTGCCTGCCTGGAGACAGGCGGTCACATCCTGGACCGTCGCCACACTGAAGTAGTCTCTCGTATTCCACTCGTCACAGTCCGCCGCCGACATCGGGATGGCCAAGAATGCCGCGGGAATGCCGATCGCCGCTACGATCCGGAACGCGTCATTGGTTTGCACGGTCACCTCCCCCGTCGTCATCCCATCGGTCTTGTCGCCTGTTTTCCGGGCAAAGCCCTCGCTGGTTCCCCGCAGGATCGAAGGCCAATATGATGACTATTATGACCGATGAGTCCTTCGCCAAGTAGACGAATCCTTCGTAACCGGCCGTTATGAGATTTATTGCTGCGTCAACGTTGGCGCCCGGAGCCTCCTTTGGCAACCATGAAGTGTTGTATGCTTCCGCCCATGGACAAGTTCTCCATCTTCGACTACTTGGTCATCGGGATCTACCTGGCCTCGATGGTGGTCATGGGCATTCTCTTCTCGCGCAGGCAGCATAGCCTCAAGGAGTATTTTCATGCCGGGGGCGATCTGCCCTGGTGGGCGGTGGGCATCTCGCTGATCGCAACCCACCTGAGTCCAATCAGCTACCTGGCGCTTCCCGGCTGGATCTTCGAACGGGACACCCGCAGCACCATTACGGGGGGCTTTATCGAGTTCCTGATGGTTCTTCCGACGGCCGCCCTCTGGATTCCGATCTGGGCGCGCCTGCGAGTGCTTTCCATCTACGAGTACCTGGAGAGGCGGTTTCATCCGGCCGTCCGTTCCATCGGCGCCCTGCTGTTCATCGTCTATACCGTCTTCTGGCTCTCCACCGCCCTGGTGACGGCTTCCAAGGGATTTGAATCGGTGAGCGGTTTCGACGGGCGGCTCTGCCTGCTGGTCATCGGACTGCTGGGCGCCTTCTATACCGTGCTGGGCGGGATGAGGGCCGTCATCTGGACCGACGTGGTCCAATACGTGGTCTTTGTGGGCGGCTACCTCATGATCGCCATCGTTCTTCTGAGCACCTTCGACCTCATGGAGATCTGGACCCTGGCCTCCAATCAGATTTCCGAGCGCACCGGCCATCCCCACACCAAGCTCATTTCCCACGAATGGAGCCTGGCGGTGGAGGGGACCCTCTGGGTATTGCTGTCCGGTTCGGTGGTCCGTGCCCTGGCCTTCGGAACCAACCAGATCACGGTGCAGCGCATGCACGCCACCCGGGACAGGCGCACCATGTTCAAGGCCTTGCTGGCCAACGCCGTCACCGGCTACGGTTTTGTCCTGTTCACGGTGCCGGTGGCCTGGGGATTCGTGGCCTACTACTCCCAGCATCCGGAACTGAAGCGGCAAGTTACCCATCCCGACATGGTGCTTCCCCACTTCGTTCTGCTGAACCTGCCGCTGATCATGCGCAGCCTGGTGATGGGAGGGGTGCTGGCGGCCCTCATGTCAACCTTCGACTCGGCCCTGAACTCCATGAGCAACGTCACCAACCATGATTTCTACCGGCGCTACCTGGAGCCGAATCGTTCCGAGGGCCACTACGTCAGGGTGGCCAAGCTCCTCACACTGGGTTTCGGCCTGGTCTTGCTGGCGTTTGCGCTCTCTCAGTACGACCAGCAGAGAGGCACCGCCGGGGAACATTTCACGCGGCTGACGAGCCTGGTTTCGGCTCCCATCGGCGCGTTTTTCGTGTTGGGCATCTTGTCCAGGAGAGTCAATACGCCAGGCGTCCTGTGCGGCGCGGTGGCGGCCATCGCCCTGTCGCTGGGGTTCAACGGCCTGCCGCCCATGGTTCAGCCCGTCCTCAACAAGACGACTCTTTTTGCGGTGGACTCGGGCGTCCCCGAAGGCCTGGACCAGGGTGCGATCTCCAGGAGGCTGGCGGGGAGGTTCAGGACCCATGGAATCGTGCTCAGGAGCGATGCGGCCGTGTCGGTCCGGGAAGAGGGGCGCCGCTGGGACATCAGAAACGGAGAGCTTTTCTACCTCCTGGAGAGGGAAGGCGCAGTGGTGAAAGTGGCCCATGAGCCCATTAGCTGGATGTGGGTCCCGATTCTGAGCATGGTGGCGAACCTGCTGGTGGGCGCCCTGGCCAGCTTCCTGTTCACACGTCCGCCCCCGGAGAGACTGGTTGGGCTGACCCTGCGAGGGTAGCCGCCTCCCATGGTGCGGGGCGGATCATTCGAGGAAAGACAAGCGATCGTCAATAAAGGCGAACCACGAATGAACACGAATAGACACGAATACCAATAGACCTCCATTGCTGCGACGCCGTCATGGGATGAAGGCCCACCCGGGAGCGCGGGCGTCTCGCCCGCACAATACTGGCACAGCCTCACCCATCTCCTCCATCCTGCCCGACCGGCAACGGCGCCAGGGCTCTGCTTCACCCGGGCCGATGCGGTTGCCGCGGGCAGGGCGGCCGGCTGCCGCATCACAGGGAATCCGAGCGGCAACCCAAGGGAGAAAATGCGGGCGGGACGCCCGCGCTCCCGGATGGTGTCGCCCCGATGGTGCGTTGGAGGGTTTCCGGAGGGGACTTCTCTGAAAGCCGGCCTGCATTTCTGAGACGGAACACTGTCCTTGGGTGGCCTTTACCGCCCGCTTCCGAGCTGTGATAGGCTGGCGCAGACTGCCTCGACCCCGGCAGCAGGGAGGGAGCCGCAACTGAAGGAAAACCATGTCCAGCTACCTCTACGTTCCACTCATTGACGAGCGCAAGTTCCTGATCTTCCGGATGGATGCCGCCTCCGGCAAGCTCCGGCTGAAACGGCAGATCCGGTTGTCGGCGCGTCCCTACCAGCTCTGCGCCGATCCCGGGCAGCGATATCTCTACCAGCAGCTTCGGAGCGAGTCCTACAGTGGGGTGGCCAGCTTTCGCATCGATCCCGCCAGCGGAGATGTGACCCAGATCGGGGAGGTCGAGCTGGAAGCCGATGCCTGCTACGTGGCCACCGACCGCGACGGGCGCTTTTTGCTGGCCGCCTACCTGATTGCCGGAATGGTGACGGTTCATCCGATCGGCGGCGACGGCGCCGTGCGCAGCCCCGCTTGCGACCAGCGAGTCACCGAGATCTACGCTCATTCCATCCTGACCGATCCGTCCAATCGCCATGCCTTCGTCCCCCACGTGGCTCCCACCGACGCCATTCACCAGTTTCGCTTCGACCCCTCCAGCGGCACGTTGCGCCCGTCGCGGATTCCCAGAATTGCGACCACGCCGGGTCACGGACCCCGGCACCTGGCGTTCCATCCCTCCGGGAGGGTGGTGTACGCCAACGAGGAGCAGTCCTCCAGCGTCGGCGTCTATGGCCTGGACGCCTCCAGCGGCAACCTCACCCCGCTTCAGTCCCTGTCTACCCTGCCCGGCGGAGGCTTTCAGGGCAAGAACAGCACCGGGTCGGTCCGGGTCCACCCCGAGGGGAAGGCGGTCTACGTCTCCAACCGCGGTCACAACAGCATTGCCGCCTTCGCCGTGGACGGCGGCTCCGGACTGCTTTCGCCCCTGGGTTGGGTTCCCAGCCAGCCGATCCCCAGGCCCTTGGGCATTACCTCGGACGGTCGCTTCTTTTTTGCCGGCAGCGACGAATCCGGCCGGCTGTCCAGCTATCGGATCGATGAACGGGGGATGCTGGACCCCCTGGAGACCCATGAAGTCGGGGAAGTGGTCTCCTGGATCCTTCCCTTGACATTTGATTGAACGGGAGTGGGAACAACGACGGCAGGTTCCCGACAAGACAAACGGAGCGCCTTTATGGGAAACGAGACAGTGCTCGAAGTGGGGAACAGCCGGCAGCTCTTCATCGATGATTGGATGGTGGAGGAGACCCGGAACCTGCGCCGCACCCTGAACCAGCCCGCCAAGTATGCCGGCAATCCCCTCATGTTTCCCCTCTACCCCTGGGAAGGCCGGTTGGAGCTGTATGGCACCGTCTGGCGGGAGGAGGAAACCGGCCGGTTCCGGATGTGGTATACGGGATTGGGGAACATGGGCATCACCCCCATGGGCAAGAGGAACGAGACCCGGTGGGGGTTCATGGGGTTCGACCCCGAACAGTTGCTCTACAGCACGGCCTACGCCACCTCGAGCGACGGCATCTTCTGGGAACGGCCCAACCTGGGCCTGGTCGAGTACGAAGGTTCCCGCGACAACAACCTGGTGCTGCTGAACGCCGCCGGCGGCAACGTGATCCGGGACCCGCGCGATCCCGATCCGGCCCGGCTCTACAAGTCCCTCTTCTACGAGTCCCGCGATCCGGACGGCACCTCCAACCAGGGGGACGGGGTTTCGGTCGCCTTCTCGCCCGACGGCTTGAGCTGGACCAAGCATCCGGGCAACCCGGTCATCACTCGGGCCAGCGACTCCCACACCCTGCTGGGTTGGGACGAGAACCACGGCCAGTACGTGGCCCATTGCCGTCCCTCCGTCCACGAGGGCGATCCAACCCGCCGCATCGGGCGCGCCGTCAGCGAGGACTTCATCCATTGGAGCCTTCCCCAGGAGATCGTGGTCCCCGACGAGCAGGATCCCCCGGGCCTGCAGTTCTACCAGATGCCGGTCTTCAAGTACGAGGGTCTCTATATCGGACAGCTCGCGGCCTACCATACCCCTCCGGAGGAACCCCATATCCGCTTCTTCGGGACCATCGACATCCAGCTTGCCGCCAGCCGGGACGGCATCCGATGGGAGCGTGTCGGCGACCGCAAGCCCTTCATCCCCAACGGACCGCCCGGGAGCATCGACTCGGGCGAGGTCTACATAGCCAATGCTCCGGTCAGGGTGGGCGATGAGCTATGGTTCTACTATTCGCCTTCCGCCATCGAGCACGGTCCCACCGGACGTAGCGGGCCCATCTGCCTGGCCAAGCTGAGGCTGGACGGATTCGTCTCGGTGGACGCGGGCGAGGAGATGGGGACCCTGGTGACGCAGCCGTTCACCTGCGTGGGGGACTCGCTGGAGATCAACGCCCAGGCACCCGGCGGACTGGTGGCCGTGGCCGTCCTGGACGCCGAGGGGACCCAGGTCCCCGGGTTCGGCAAGATCGACTGCGCCGTTTTCGACGGCGACTCGGTGCGCCACGCGCTGACCTGGCGCCAGTCCTCCCTGGGCAGCCTCAAAGGAAAGGTCATCCGCCTCAAGTTCTACCTGCGGAACGCCCGGCTCTACTCCTTCAAGCTGAGGGGCTGAAATCAAGCATCCACATGTAGTTCTTTGTGGCCCTTCGTGGATATCTTTTTTCCTTTTGTTGCTTGTCGGTTTCCAGGCTCGCGAAATGTCGATTCGCTTCAGGAAGCTGCATCCGTTGATCGGGGCCGAGGTCACCGGGGTCGACCTGGCCGGGCCGATCGACCGGGCCGCGGTGGAAGCCATCCGGAGCGCCTGGAGCCGCTACGGGGTGCTGCTCTTCCGGCGGCAGCCGATCACCGATGAGCAGCAGGTGGCCTTCAGCCGCCATTTCGGGTCGCTCGAGATCTTTCCCCAGGCGGCCAACCGCTCCCGGGCCGTCCCGGAGATCTTCCGCGTCACCAACGTGGGCGACGACGACCGCATCCGGCCGGTCGACTCCCCCGGCGCCCGCTACAGCACCCTGATTTGCGTCTGGCACACCGACAGCAGCTACCGTCGGGTGCCGAGCAAGGGAGCGGTGCTGCATGCCATCGAGGTGGTCAGCAGGGGCGGCGACACCCTGTTCGCCAACATGTGCCACGCCTACCGGCAGATGCCGGCGGAGCTGAAAGCGAGGATCGAGGGTCTGAGGGCGCGTCACAGTTTCCAATACTCCCGCCAGCTTCGCCGGCTCCCCCCCATGGACCCGGCCGAGGCGGCCCGGGTGCCGCCGGTGGACCATCCCCTGGTCCGCCGCCTCCGGGACGGGCGCCTCTCCCTCTACGTCAGCGCCACCTACATGGAGCGCATCCTGGGGCTGAGCGAGGCGGAAAGCAGGCAACTCATCGACGAGTTGATGGCCTGGGCCACCCAGGACAGCTTCGTCTACCGGCACCGCTGGCATCCCCACGACGTCCTGATGTGGGACAACCGCTGGTGCATCCACGTGGTGACTCCCTTCGACCACGGCGCCGAACGCCGGGTGATGCACCGCACCACCATCGCCGGCGCCGAACCGGTGGAGGGATAGGCTGCTGTTTCCCGGCTTGGTGACGGACCTTCGGACAGAAGGGTGCTTCCGAATCGCCGCATTCGCGGCTGGGGCAGTGCAGGGTTCATACGACCCCAGCCTTCCGCCTGGGGCTACCCTGAGCCGCAGCTACGCTGCTCTATAAGGATGGCTTGTAGGGGGCGTCTCAGCGGATAACCCACGCCAACCGCAGCTTCGCAGCTCTCCCGTGACTCACGACACTGCAAAGGGGGACGTGCTTATTTACTTGAATGAAGCGTTTGCAAAGGTCGGCAGAGGGATCTTTTTCGGGAATGGCCACAAAAGGCACGAAAACACAGGGAAAACCCTCCATCGTCAAGACTCGAAATCAAGCCACTCATTTTGTGCCTTTTGTGCTTTTTGTGGTGAATGCCGGAGCTACCGGCCCTTCCCCTTTGCCGCCTCCATGTCATTCCCGATTGGGAGTTTTGCAAAAGGCCCAACTATTTGAAAGCAGTCCCGAAGGAATAACTGAGACGAGCGTAGTAGTAGGCGCCGTTGAATCCGAAGGGGGAGGACTCGCTGTAGCGTTCGCCGACGCTCAGTGCTATGGGGTTTTCGTCCGGGTAGGTGTTGAAGACGTTTTGGCCGCCGATGGCAAGGGTGATATTCCGTTTGAAGGAGTAGGCCAACTCCAGGTCCAGCAGGTGTTTGCCCGCGGAGGTGTGTGAGTTGTCGAAGTCGAACCAACTGCTGTAGTAGCTGAACCGGCCCAGGAGCCGCAGTTTTTCCTCCCATGCCTTGTGTTTGACGGTGAAGCTGTAGCGGGTCTGCGGAAGCGCTTCCTCCAGGGAGCGAAGCCGCCTTTGGCTGAGGGTGTCGGGATTGAAGTCCGTCACCCTGGTATCGGTGTGATTCAGCAGGAAGCTGAAGTCGGTGCGTCCGCCAAGCTGCGGCGGGGTCCAGGTCGCGATCACATCCAGCCCCGCCGTCCTGGTCGAGAAGTCGTTGGTGAAGAAGCGGAAGTTCTGCAGGTTGGAGGCGCTGGTAACGCCTTCGGCAACCAGTTCGTCGCCCTCCTCAGGCCTCAAGCTGAAGAGCTGGGTCAGGGTCAGACGGTCGCCGACCTCGATGCGGAAGTGGTCTGCGGTCAGTGTGAACGGACCCCGCTCCAGGATTCCGCCCAAGGCGAAGTTCCGCGACGTCTCCGGTTCGAGAGGATTGCCGCCTCTCAGCCTGGCGACCGCCGAGGTTGACGGAATGGTTCCGTTGTTGACCAGGTCCATGAGAGCAAGATCGTATTGGGTCGATACGTTGAAGGCGTTCGACTGTCCCGGCGTGGGAGCGCGGAAGCCGGTGCTCAGACTGCTGCGCAGGGAGAAGCCTTGGGCCAGTCGGAGACGAGCCGCCACCTTGCCGTTCAAGGTGCCGCCAAAGCCCTCGAAATCCTCGAAGCGCAGCGCGCCGCCGGCGGTCCAGGCATCGTCGTCTCCCTGGAACTCGAGGTCTCCGTAGACGGCATAGTTGGATCGATTCCATTGGCCGGCCGCAATGGCGCTGAAACCGGGAAAGCCATTGGAGGTAGCGCTGAATCCCTGCGGAGCCAGAGGGCCGATCCGGAACGATTCGAGCTGGCCCATGCCGATCTCGAACTGCTCGTTGCGCCACTCGAAGCCACCGGCCAGGTTGGTTTTGCGGTTCAGCGCGTAGGAGAGGTCGGCATTGAAGTTCAGTTCCCTTTGGGTGTACTTGCCGGGGTCGAATTCAGTGGGCGAGTCGGGTCCGAGCGAAGCATTCACGGTGTGGAAGATGAAGAAGTCGGCATCGTTGCTGCCGGCGCTGAGGCTGACGTCCCAGTTGATGGCATTCCCCGTCTGGCCGCGGAATCCGCCCACCAGCGAGGCATCCAGCGTTTCGCCCCCGAACTGGGGCGTGAATCCGCCGGGAAAGCGCTCCTGGAAGGAGAAGCAGTTGGGATCTTCGAAGACCCTTTTCAGCGCTACCGGATCCGGCACGTGGTCGACGACCCGAACCTCGGGGCAGCCGGCCGAACCGTCGAGCACGCCGTCCCTGGCGTCCAGCAGGTCGCCGATGAGGAGGGTCCGGCCGCCATCGGCGCTGAAAACGCCACTGCGGGTATTGGGGTTGCGGAAGAAGAAGCCGCCGGTCACTTTCTTGGTGGCATAGTTGGCATGACCGTAGAACTGGGTACTTCCGAACACGTTCCCAAAATTGGCCCACAGCTTGACGTCGTCATCGATGTCGGGTGAACCCCAGATTTGCGCCGGATCGCGAACGTGGGTGTTTCCCCGTGAGATCAGCGCCGCGGCGTCGGCCCGCTGCAGGCTGCGGTCGGTCGGCTTGCTGGTGGTAAACTCGCCGCTGAGATTGAGGAAGCCGAATTGCCCCCAGGGCAGGCCCAGGTTGCCGGCCGCGCTCCAGCTTTCGCCGTCACCGGCGGTATAGGCGCCGGTTCGAACCTCGACGGTTCCACCTTGGCGGGCATCCTTGAGTTGGAAGTTCATCACGCCTGCAATGGCATCCGAACCGTACTGAGCCGAAGCCCCGTCACGCAGCACCTCGACCTGGCGCAGAGCGATGGCGGGGATCACCGAAAGGTCGGGACCCTGGGCGCCGGTGGCAGGACCGCTGCCGCCCCAGTGGATGACGGCCGCACGGTGGCGCCGTTTGCCGTTGACCAGCACCAGGGTGTGGTCGGGGGCCAGGTTGCGCAAGCTGAGGGGTCGCACGATGGTGGAGGCGTCGCTGATGGGTTGAGTGTTGACGTTATACGACGGCGCCAGTGTGCGCAGCAGGTTGCTCAAGTCGGCATCGCCCTGGCTGCTGAAGTCCTGGGAGCTAATCACGTCCACTGGCACCATTGACTTTGTGACTGAACGCGGCTTGGCGCGACTGCCGATGACGACGATCTCCTCCGTGATGACTTCAAGCAGCTCGGACTCTTCCTCCTTCTGTCCCGATTGAGTTTGGTCTTCCCGGCTGTCGGTCTGCTGAGCAAACGCCTGAATTGCCACGAGTTGCAGCAAGAGTGCAGCCAATCTGGACAAGCGGTAAAGAGGGTTGGGTTTCAGCATGCTTTCGTGGTTCCGGTTTTCGAAGCGATGAGAGTGTCCATTTATTCAAGTAGGGTCTTCCGTGCATCCCGACCGGCAGTCAGAACATGCCGCAGCACACATGCCTCGGATTGCCTGGACGAACCCGATTTCGTCTATAATTAACGTTCAAAAGTTGGACTGGTTACTGATCGGAATACCATGGGTCCCCGAACAGTCATTCGAAAGCAATTGAGCCTCTATGAGACCAACAGTTTTGTCCGGGTTGACCATGACGGGGAGATGGGGCGCATCGAGTCGCTCGTCAACTCTCTTCTCATTTGTGGTGACGCCCATCGAGCGCTTGACCTGCTCCCGGATGAATCGGTACAGACGGTTGTCACCTCACCGCCTTACTGGTCATTGCGAGATTATCACGTCGAGGAGCAGATCGGGCGCGATGACGCGCTCACGGATTACCTGGACAGCATTGTGAAGACGTTTCGGAAGCTGAAACGGGTCATGCGGCACGACGGCACGGCCTGGCTCAACGTCGGAGATTCGTACACGTCCGGAAATCGCCGCTATCGCGCACCGGACAAAAAAAATCGATCTCGAGCCATGCGTGTTCGACCTCACACGCCAGCAGGCTTGAAGCCGAAGGATCTCATCGGAGTACCTTGGCGATTGGCTTTTGCGCTCCAGCAAGAGGGGTGGTGGCTGCGGTCTGAGATTATCTGGAGCAAGCCGAACGCCCATCCGGAGTCCGTCTGCGACCGTCCCACCAAGGCGCACGAAACCGTCTTTCTGCTGTCAAAGAGCGTGCGCTATTACTACAACAAGGATGCCATCCAAGGACCAAACAGTCGGCGACTGCGCACCGTATGGGATCTTCCGACAGAGCCCAGGAAACCGGGTGATCTGGAAAACGGTGATCATCCAGCCGTGATGCCCATGACACTCGCAAGAAGGTGCATCGCCATCACCAGTCGTCAGGACAGTGTTGTGTTGGACCCTTTTGCAGGATCCGGGACGACTCTCCTCGCAGCAGACCGTATGGGACGGCGTTGGGTCGGAATTGAGTTGAAGCCGGCGTTCGTGGATCTGATCGAACGCAGGATGCTGGCGACGTGAAGCTGCAAGACCTTAAACGCCAAGATCACTGTCAGAAACATTCTTTTGTCCGCCTGTGTCGTCCATGCCGAATGGATTCGGCAATGACGGGCCAACCGATCCCCCCAGTCCCAAGCTCCTGCCCTTCGTCCGGTCTTGTCTCGGCTGGATTGCGGCGGCCGTCTCGACGGCGCTCGGCCCTGGCCCGCTCGAGGTCAAGTTGGCGGCCGTCAGGTTTGGCCCTTGCAGCCGGATGGTTCACGGTGCTTGTCTTGGGCCCGGACCTGTCGATCTCTGCCGCCGATGCCCGGGATTGGCCTCAATGGCAGGGTCCGGGCCGCGCCGGGGTGTGGTCCTCGGTCCGGCTGCCGCGGCGGCTCGACCCGGGTAAGGTCGAGAAGCTCTGGAGCGCCCGGGTCGGCGGCGGGTTTTCGGGCGTGGTGGTGGTCGGGGACCGGGTGCTGACCATGGACCGGGTCGGGCCGGGGGAGGAGGAACGGGTGCTCTGCCTGAACCGCCGCGACGGCTCTCTCCTTTGGGCCCACAGCTATCCGGCGCCCTACGGGGACCTGGATTGGGGCAAGGGGCCCCGGGCCACTCCCGCCGTCGAGGGCGGGGAGGTCTTTACCCTGGGAGCCGTCGGCAGGGTTGCCTGCCTCAGCCTCTCGGACGGCAAGCCGCGCTGGAGCCTGGATCTACAGAAGCGCTTCGGCGGGAAACAACCGACCTGGGGCCACTCCGCCTCGCCTCTGGTGGTCGGGGACCTGGTCTACCTGCAGGCCGGAGGGCAGGCCGGCGCCACCGTGGTGGCCCTGGACCGCCGGACGGGCAGGGAACGCTGGCGGGCCCTGGAGGACCGTCCCGGATACTCCTCTCCGGTCATGGCCACGGTCGGATCGACCCGCCAACTGCTGGTGTGGACGGCCGATCGCCTGGTGGCTCTCGACCCGCGGACAGGAAAGGAAATCTGGGGGGTGCCCTTCCGAACCAGCAGCTACGACGTGGCCATCATTTCTCCGGTGTTCGACGGCAGCCGGTTGTTCGTCTCGGGCTACTGGGACGGCGCCCTGGCCTGCAGCCTGCAACACGGTCGAGGTCCCGAGGAGCTGTGGCGGTCGCGGAGGTTGAGTTGCCTGATGTCGACGCCGCTCTGGTCCGGGGACCATCTCTACCTTCTGGACAAGCGCGACGGCCTGCTGTGCATCCATTGGCCCAGCGGGAAGGTGGCCTGGTCCGACCAGCACCGCCTCACCCCCAGGGGACGGAACCCTCACGCGGCCCTGGCGTGGGCGGGGGACGGCCGTTCCGGCAACAATGCCGGGGGAACGGCCGTGGCCGTCAACGCCGCAGGCGAGCTGGTGCTTCTGAACCTGACCCCCGAGAGGTTCGAAGACCGGGGGCGGGTAAGGATCATCGACGGGGGAGACGCGCCTGTATGGGCGCACCCGGCATTTTCGGGCCAGGAGGTTTTCGTTCGCAGCCAAGAGGAGTTGGTCTGTGCCCGGGTATCCCCCTGACGGGCGGTCGAGTTGCGCCAACCTCTTCTTCGCCTTTGTCGCGCCGGCACAACGAAATCTCAAACGGGCGATGACTTGGAATAGAATAGATGGACCGGGGACCTGAGCCTCGGCTACGACTTGCCCGGCGCGGTGGCGCAGGCGAGCGTGCGTAAACGCCGCCATGAACCGCGCAGGTTGACGGATTGGGTGGGGGGCGCGGATTCCCCGCTCCCGTTTTGCAAAGGGGGCACACTCGCATGTTGCAGATGGGGCCGGAGACGATGCGCGAACTTGCGCACCACGTGGTCGAAATACTGATCGGACGGAGTTTGCGTCTGCCGAGCGAGAGGGTGTGGGAAGGCGACTTCAAGGACGCCCTGGTTGATCGACTGGGCGAAGACCCGCCGGAAACCGGCCGGCCGCCCCGGGAGGTAGTCGACCGGGCAGCGCAGGACGTGCTGAACAATGCGTTGAGACTCGATCATCCGCGGTCGTTCGGCTTCGTGCCGACCTGCCCGACCTGGCCGGGGGTGCTGGCCGACTTCATGGCGTCCGGTTTCAACGTCAACGTGCCGACCTGGCTGGTAGCGAGTGGCCCGAGCCAGATCGAAGAAGTGGTCATCGGTTGGTTCCGGCAGTGGTTCGGACTGCCGAGTGGGGCGGGCGGGCTGATGACCAGCGGCGGGGCTTCGGCGGCGCTCCACGCGCTCGTGACGGCACGCGAGGCGGCCGGAAATCCGGAACGCCCGGTCGTCTACATGAGCGAGCAAAGTCACAGCGTACAGATCCGGGCCGCGCGCATCGTGGGCATCATGCCGGATCGGATTCGGCTTCTCCCGACCGACGCTTCAGGGCGGATCGATCCGGGCGAGGTTGCGGAAGCTGTCGCCTCCGACCGATCCTCCGGGAACACGCCGATGGTCGTTTGCGCGAACGCCGGCACGGCGAGCAGCGGAGCGGTCGACCCGCTACCGGCACTGGCGGACATCTGCGCTGCTGAGCGGGTATGGCTTCACATCGACGCGGCCTATGGCGGTTTCGCGATCCTGGCCCCGCGCGGGGCCGCGGCGCTAGAGGGAATCGGTCGGGCGGACTCGATCAGCGTCGACCCGCACAAGTGGCTGTTCCAGCCCTACGAGGCCGGCTGCATCCTGGTTCGCGATGTCGGCGCCCTTGAACGCGCCTTCTCGATTCGGCACGACGTGTTGCAGGATTCGGTGTGGGGCGTGAAGCACGCCAACATGGCGGACTACGGCATCCAATTGAGCCGCGGCTTCCGCGCCTTGAAGATCTGGATGTCGATTCAGACCTTCGGGATGGCGGCGTTCCGGGCGGCGATCGAGAAGGGGCTCGATCTGACCGCTCGGGCTGCGGAGTACGTCAGAGAGAGCCGCTCACTGGAGCTGATGTCGGAGTCGCTCGGGATCGTGTGCTTTCGCGTCAATTCGGGGGACGGCAGCGAGGACGTCCTGGACGACATGAACCGCAGGGTGCTGGCGCACATATTCTGGGACGGGCAGTCGTTCCTGTCGTCCACGATGGTGAACAAGCGATTTGTCCTGCGGCTGTGTATCCTGAATCACAACACGACCTGGGATGACGTGCGGGAGACGCTTGAAGCGGTTGTGCGATTCGCCGCCGAGGTGAGCGAGTCGTCACGGTCGTGAAAGGACGATCGCCGCGGGTATCGACATTATGAGACCTCGCGCGGGCTAGAATCGTTAGTCCAGGAGCCTCAGCCTCGGCTACGAATCGCCGAACTCCAGTGTGGCCGCAATCATCCCTGTTTTTCTCGGAAATCGTCATGCAGACTCGCTTCCTTCTGCTTTCGTTCCTGATGGCTGTGGCCACGGCCGTCTCCGGTCAAGCATCGGATCCCACCCGGATCGAGTTCTTCGAGAAAGAGATCCGCCCCCTGCTGGTGGAGCACTGCCAGGTGTGCCACGGTCCCCGGCTGCAGCAAGGAGGCTTGCGCCTGGACTCGGCCGAGTTTCTGCGTCAGGGTGGCCGGTCGGGACCGGCGGTGGCGCCGGGCCAGGTGGAGCGGAGCCGCCTGATCCAACTGGTGCGGGGTTCCGGAGACTTGCAGATGCCCCCCACCGGTCCTCTGCCGGAGAACCGGATCAGCGCCCTGGAGCAGTGGGTTCGAGACGGCGCCGTCTGGCCCGAGCCCCGGGCGGTCCGCCAGCAGTCGGCGGAGCGGCGGAGCCGTGTCGTCGCCCGGTCCCCCGCCGCCGGGGCGTTGGCCGCCGAGCTGCAGGTCTGGCTGAAGGCCGACGCCATCCGGCTCGAGGAGGAGAAGAAGAAGCTCGAGTCCTGGCAGGACGCCGGCGGCCGCGGCAACCATTGGAAGGTTTCCGCGGTGGAGGGGCCGTCGGTTGAGGCCGCGGCGCCGGAATGGGTCCCGGAGAGCCGGGTGCACGGGAAGCCGGCCCTGAGATTCGACGGGCAAAGCCGGATGGAGGGTCCGGACAGCCATCTCTCCGGGGGGAACGAGCCCTCCGGGACCGTTTTCGCGGTGGCCCGCCTTGAATCCCCGGACAAGAGTGGCGAAGCGGAGGGAAGCACGGCCGCGCCCGGCGGCGGCCCCTGGATCATCGCCAGGACCCGCCGCCCCGGGGCCGCCAACGGCGCCGTCGCCTACTACCTCAACGGAAGGGAATCGGAGGGCTCTCCGGCGGTCCGATCCCTGCTGGACCAGCTTGCTTCCGGCCGGATCTCCTTCCGCGGGGACCTGGCGGAAGTGATCCTCTACGACAGCGCCCGTAGCGAAGCCGAGCGACGGTCGGTGGAAGCCTACCTGGGGGACAAGTACGACATCCTGCTTCCCTGGAACCCGGAGGAGACGGCCGCCGAGTTTAGCGAGGAAGAAAAGTCCTTTTGGGCCTTCCAGCCCGTGTCTCCCGGGGAGCCTCCGGCAGTCAAGGACCAGGCTTGGCCCCGCACCTGGCTGGACCGGTTCATCCTTGCCGGGCTGGAGGCCAAGGGTCTGCGGCCGGCTCCGCCCGCGGACCGGCGCACACTGATTCGCCGGCTCACCTTCAACCTGCTGGGTCTGCCGCCGGAACCCGGGGAGGTTGAAGCCTTCGTCAACGATCCCTCGCCCCATGCCTACTCCAACCTGGTGGAGCGCCTGCTCGACTCACCCCACTACGGCGAGCGCTGGGCCCGCCACTGGCTGGACGTGGTTCGCTACGCCGACACCACCGCCCATGACGGCAACTACATCATGCGCTTCGCCTACCGCTACCGCGACTACGTGGTGCGGGCCTTCAACCAGGACAAGCCCTACGACCGGTTCATCCTGGAGCAGCTTGCCGGCGACCTCCTTTCGGGAGACGCCGACTGGCGTGCCTTCCGCGACCGGATGGTGGCCACCGGATTCCTGGTGCTGGGTCCCAAGGCGCTGGCGGAGCAGGACAAGGAGAAGTTCCTGTTCGACGTGGCCGACGAGCAGATCGACGTCACGGGTCGCGCCTTCCTGGGCCTGACCCTGGCCTGCAGCCGCTGCCACGACCACAAGTTCGACCCCATACCCACCGCCGACTACTACTCCCTGGCCGCCATCTTCAAGGGCACCCGCACCATGGCCGACCTGGAGTTCGCCTCCAAGTGGCAGGAATGGCCCCTGGCGAGCGAGCTGCGCAAGCGCTACCCGGACCGGTTTCCCGCTCCCGCGCCCAGCCTGGCTCCCCTGGGCGAGGCCAGCCAGTCCAGCACCCGCTGCGAGGCCACCGCCGACAAGGCCATCGACGGCGTCTTCAACAACCGCCAGGAGACCGGCGAGGGCGACGCCGGCCCCTGGTGGGAGGTGAAGCTGGCCGAAAGCGGTCCCATCGGCATGGTGGTCTTGTGGAACCGGGTGGATGCCGAATTCAAGCGCCTCTCCAACTTCCGGGTCTCGGTGCTGACCGACGGACGACAGGAGGTGTGGAACCGGGTCTTCTTCCCCGAGGGTCCGGATGCCGAGGAGTTCCCGACCCCGGCCGAGGGGTTTCGCATCTGCCCGCCCCAGGGAACCAGGGGCCGGATCGTGCGGGTGGAGCTGCTGGGGCCCAGGGAGGAAGAGACCTCCGCCCTGCACATGGCGGAAGTGGAAGTGTTTGCCGCTGGCGACTGCTCCGGGCCGCCCGCCGATCCGCTGACGGTGATGGCCGTCAAGGACGGGGGCTCGGCGCCCATGCGGATCATGGTCCGCGGAAACCACCGCAATCCCGGCAAGCTGGTCCCGCGTCGCTTTCTGCAGATCCTGGATCGGGACCCTGGCGGGATCGTCGACAGCGACCAGAGCGGCCGCCTGGAGCTGGCCCGGTTCATCGCCAGCCCCGACAACCCCCTGACGGCGCGGGTGATGGTCAATCGGGTCTGGCAGTGGCATTTCGGGACCGGCCTGGTGGCCAGCAGCGACAACTTCGGGACCCTGGGAGACCGGCCCTCCCACCCGGAGCTGCTGGATCGACTGGCGGCCTGGTTCGTGGAGTCGGGATGGTCCGTCAAGCAGTTGCACCGGCTGATCCTGAACTCCAGCGCCTACCGGATGCAGAGCGGCGTCTCCAACCCCTCGGCCGAGGTTGCGGACGCCGCCAACCGCCTGCTCTGGAGGTTCCCGCGCCGCCGCCTGGAGGCGGAAGCCCTGCGCGATGCCATCCTGGCCCTCAGCGGCAGGCTGGACCGGACCATGGGCGGGTCCATCTTCGACTACAAGGGCAAGTCGGCGGTGGACGACTACTACCGCGGCCTGTTCTCGGCAGGGAAGGGGGGCTACGGCTTCGACGCCTATCGGAGCGGGCGCCGCAGTGTCTACCTTCCGGTGGTGCGCAACCAGCTCTTCCCCATGTTCCAGCTCTTCGACTTTGCCGATTCCAACGCCGTCACCAGCAGGCGCGGCGACTCCACCGTGGCCCCCCAGGCCCTGTTCCTGATGAACAGTCCCTTCGTCATGGAGCAGGCTCGCCACTTCGCCGAGGCCCTGCTCTCCCGGGAGGGCGCCGACGACAGGGAGCGGGTGAAACTGGCCCATCGCAAGGTGCTGGCGCGCCCCCCCTCCGACCAGGAGACCGAGCAGGCGCTGGCCTACCTTGCGGCCTACCCTCGGACACAGGGCTCGGGCGAGGCCGAGGGCACGGAGGGCCGGCGGGAGGCCTGGGCCAGTTATTGCCAGTTGCTGTTCGGCCTCAATGAATTCATGTATATTGAGTGAGAAGCGAGCCTACCCTTCCAGGAACACCCGGCATGAATGATTCTTCGCCAGCGCGCCCGGCTTTCCTTCCCGGTCCGGTTTCCCGGCGCCAACTCCTGCGCCAGGCCGCCTGCGGCTTCGGCTACCTGGCCTTTGCGGGATTGTCCTCGCTGGAAGCCCGGGCCGCTGGGGCTCCATCGGGGGACCTCAATCCTCTCAGTCCCAAGCCGACCCATTTCCGGCCCCGGGCCAAGCGGGTCATCTTCCTCTTCCTGCACGGCGGCGTCTCCCACATCGATACTTTCGATCCCAAGCCCAAGCTTACCGAGATGCACGGCAAGCCCTTGCCCTTCCCCAAGCCCGAGATCACCTTCGCCGAGACCGGCAACCTGTTGAAGTCGCCCTGGGAATTTCGCCGATACGGGGAATGCGGCCAACCGGTGAGCGAGCTCTTTCCCCACGTCGGCGCCTGCGTGGACGACCTGTGCATGATCCATTCCATGGTGGGCGACTTCGTCTCTCACGGCGGCGCCGCCCTGCAGCTCCACACCGGGGACGGGAACCTGATCCGGCCGAGCATGGGATCCTGGATCCTCTACGGCCTGGGAACCGACAACCGGAACCTCCCCGGCTTCATCAACATCTCGCCGCCCTACATCCATGGCGGGGGCCAGAATTTCGGGTCGGCCTTTCTGCCCGCCGTCTACCAGGGGACGGGGATCGGCGACGGCGCCACCCAGTTCGTCGAGGGGGAAATACCCAACCTCAAGACAGGGGGAAGAGACCTCGCGGCGCAGCGCCGGCAACTCGACCTCATGGGGGCCTGGAACCGGAACCATCTGGCCTCGACCGCCTACGACGCCCGGCTGGAAGCCCGCATCCAGGCCTTCGAGCTGGCCTTCCGCATGCAGCGCCATGCCCCTGAAGCCCTGGATTTCTCCAGGGAGTCGAAGAGCACCCTGGATCTCTACGGCATCGGGGAGGAGCCCACCGACGAGTATGGGCGCCAGTGTCTGCTGGCCCGGCGCCTGGCGGAGCGGGGCGTGCGTTTCGTGCAGGTTTCCCACAGCTACCCCAGGAACTACTGGGATCAGCATTCCAAGCTGCGCGAGGGCCACGAGAAGAACGCCCGCAAGGTCGACAAGCCCATCTCCGGACTGCTCAAGGACCTCAAGGGCCGGGGATTGCTGGAGGACACCCTGGTCATCTTCGGCACCGAGTTCGGGCGCTCACCCGCGGTGCAAGGGGAAGACGGCCGCGACCACAACCCCACCGGGTTCACCATCTGGATGGCCGGCGGCGGCGTCAAGCCCGGGATTCGCTACGGCGCCACCGACGAGTTCGGATGGTATGCCGTGGAAAACAAGATGACCTTCAACGACTTTCATGCCACCGTGCTCCACCTGATGGGCCTGGACCACACCAGGCTCACCTACCGCCACGCCGGGCGCGATTTCCGCCTCACCGACGTCGCCGGCGAGGTGCCGCAGGAAATCCTGCTGTAACTGCCGGCAATCCTGCCTCATCTGAAACAAAAGAAAAAGAGAGTGATCCGTCAAGACCCACGGGAGAGGCGCCCTCCGGGAGCGCGGGCGTCTCGCCCGCATGCACTGCCGTTGCGTACCGCTCAGTTTCCCTGCGGTATGGCGCCCGGCCACCCTGCCGCCGGGAACCCCATGGGCTCGGCTGAAGCGGAATCGTGGGGCCGTTGCCGGTCGAGCCGGGTGGGAGAGAGGGGTGAGGCTGTGCCAGTGTTGTGCGGGCGGGACGCCCGCGCTCCCGGGTGGGCCTTCATCCCATTACGTCGTCGCATCCAAAGAGGTCCATCGGTCTTCGTGTCTATTCGTGTTCATTCGTGGTTCGCCTTTATTGACGATTGATTGTTTCACTCTCGTATGATCCGTCCCGTCGTCCGGGAACGGCGGGACGGCCATTCAGTATTGGATGGGCCGGTCTTCGAAGTGTCGATGGCGCCGGTAGCGGATGCGGCAGTCGACCCGCACCAGGGCCAGTCTGCCCTTGATGTGGGGGTCTCGCCTGAGGAGCTTGACCCTCAACCGGTTGCGGCCTTGCCTGGGGTAGCGGGCGGGGTCGAGATGGAAGTCGTAGGCGTAACCGTAGGGCGTGATGGAGTGGGCGCTGGACTGCCGGTCCACCAGCCGGTAGGTCATGTCCTCCTTCCGGAGAATGGAATCGGGCAGCGCCTGCTCATTGAGATGGACCTCCACCCTGTCGTCGTTGGGGAGGATCTCCCGAAAGCGGACTCGCAGCACCACCGACTCGACGCGGCCCAATCGGCCCCAGTGCTGCAGGTCGTCGGCCACCCGGAACGACACCTGGTGGGATTCGCCGGCATCCAGCTCCTTGGGGAGCTGGATGTTTCTTCCGGGCAGCCACCCGGCCGTGGCCTCGTCCCGGACGTCGGAGCGCACCAGGTAGTGCTTGTCGGCCTGGGCCAGGAGCCCGGGGTGACCCAGCAGGCGCAGCGCTTCATAATCCCGGGTGGTCCAGGGCCAGCCGTTGGGAGCCCAGACGTGGTCGGCGATGGCGAAGCCGTCGGCGCCCTGGCCGTAGGCGTTGGCGGCGGCAGCCCAGATCATGGCCGGGGTGGCGCTGCGGGCGAATTGCCGATGGAGGTTGGCGTGGAAGGCGGAGTAGACCCGGCATGGGGCGCCGCGGGTCAGGGCCACCGCCGGGGCCAGGTCGACGTCCTGGTCCACCCCTTCTTCCTCGGTGAAGCTGCTCTCGCAGAAGAGCCCGTCCACCAGTTGCTCCGAGACCCACCGGCCCACCTCGTACCCCGCCAGTTTCCAGGCATCGGGATGAGCCGGAATGCGCAGGTAGATGGGCTTGGGGCGTTTCTGAAGGTCGTGGGCCCGGTCGGCCACCCGGCGCAGGTCCCGCAGCCACTGGGTGAGCAGCGGGGCCAGCCGGTCCACGTCGCCGAACCGGCAGTAGGGCAGGGCCGAGATCAGGTTCAACTCGAGGCCGTCGGTCTCGTAGTCGGAGAGCATCTCCGACAGGAGGCGGAAGCGCTCCTGCCTTACCTCGGCGTGGAGAAAGCTGAAGCGGGTCTTCAAGAGGCCTGCGGCCCTGGGATCCGGGTCCTCGCCCACCTGGAACTGGGGATTGTCCAGGGTGAAGGCCGACCAACGCCCCAGGTTCCGGTGGGTCTGCCGGTCGCCGCTGTGAAGGCTGATCCAGGTGCTGGGGATCATGCGGATGCCGTGATGGTGGCAGCGGTCGCAGAGGAGCTTCAGAGGATCGTGGCCGTCGGCGATCAACTGCCGCAGGACCCGCGCCGTTCTGGCCCAGACGTAGTGGTCCCACCTCTCGACCGTGTCCCCCCACAGGTCGGCCACTCGACTGGGATAGAGAACCGTCCCATGGGCCCCGGCCGCAAACAGCACCAGGGCGTCCACGCCGCTTCCCGCCAGTTGATCGGCGATCGTTCCGTAATCCTGCGGAGTGACCGGCGGCTCGAAGCTGTCCAGTCCACCGACGTGGCGCCCGTCGTTGAAGAGGAAGACGCGAGGCGGGGCGTTCGGGTCCCGGCGCTCGGGTGGGGTGCCTGAACCGTAGGTCGCCTGGGCAGCCGGACCTGCGGGGATACCGGCCGCCCGGGTTTGCAAGAATCGTCTGCGGTTCATTCGGGACCGGAGGGACTACGCCAGAATCTTGTGGGCCACCACGCCGGCCACGTCGGTCAGGCGGAAGTTGCGGCCCCCGTAGGAGTAGGTCAGTTTTTCGTGGTCGATGCCCAGCAGGTGGAGCATGGTGGCATGAAAGTCGTGGATGTGCATGCGGTCTTCAACCGCGTGGTAGCCGAACTCGTCGGTGGCTCCGTAGGCGATGCCGCCCTTGACGCCGCCGCCCGCCATCCAGATGGAGTAGCCGTAGGGGTTGTGGTCGCGGCCGTCGCCGTTCTGGGAAACGGGGGTGCGGCCGAACTCGCCGGCCCAGATGACCAGGGTGTCCTCCAGCAGTCCCCGTCCCTTCAGGTCCTTCAGCAAGCCCGCGATGGGCCGGTCGACCTGGCGGGCGTTCTCGGTGTGCTTGGCGTAGAGCTCGCCGTGCTGGTCCCAGCCGACCCCGCCGGGCATGTAGGTGTGCGTGCACTGAATGTAGCGGACGCCCCGTTCGGCCATGCGCCTGGCCAGCAGGCATTGCCAGCCGAAGTCGGCGGTCAGCGGGTCGTCGAGGCCGTAGAGCTTCCGGGTGGGTTCCGACTCCTTTTCCACTTCAAACACTTCGGGGGCCGCCGCCTGCATCCGAAAGGCCAGCTCGAAGGCCTGGATGCGGGCTTCCAGCTCGGGGTCGTGCCGGCGCATCTGGCGGTGCCGCCGATTGATGTTCTGCAGCATGTCCAGCTCGTAGCGGGCCAGCTCGGGCGAATAGCGCTCGTTCAGGAGGTAGCGGATGGGCTCTTTCTTGACGTCCTTGACATAGAGCCCCCCGTGTCCGACGGCCGTGCCCTGATAGGCGCCCGGGAGGAAGGCCGAGCCCCAGTTCTTGGCGCCGCCGTGGGAGAGGGCCGGCTTGATCATGATGAATCCCGGCAGGTTCCGGTTCTCCGTTCCCAGTCCGTAGACGACCCAGGACCCCATGCTGGGCCGCACGAAGGTGCTGGTGCCAGTGAAGGTCTGGAGCATGGCCGCGCCGTGGTCGACGCCCTCTCCGACCATGGAGCGGATCACGCAGAGATCGTCGGCGCAGTCGCGGACGTGGGGGAAGAGATCGCTGATGGGAAGCCCGCTTTGGCCCCCGGGCCGAAACTCCCAGGGTGACTGCATCAGGGGCCCCGCCGGGTTCTCGTCGTCGAAGGCCAGGGGCCGCTCGATGGGAAGCGGCTTGCCGTGGTCTCGGGTCAGGCGCTCCTTGGGGTCCAGGATGTCGATGCCCGAAGGCCCCCCGTGCATGAAGAGGAAGATGACCCGCTTGGCTCTGGGCTTGAAATGGGGTGGCCGCTCGGCCAGCGGGTTTCCCGAAGGCGAGGCCAGCAGGCCCGACTCCTCGGCAAGCAATCCGGCCAGACCCAGAAATCCGAATCCGCCGGCCGAAGCCCGCAGCATGGCGCGCCTGGAAACCGGCGCCTGGAGGGTTCGGTAGAGGGAATGGAGATCGTTCATGTTCGAATCCATTGGCTGGCCGTTTGCAGCCCGGGGGCGCTCAATCCACGTAGATGAAGGCATTGGAGGACAGCAGGGCCTTGCAGTAGCTCTGCCAGCCCTGGAGCCGGCTCTCGGCGCCCGGCGCCCGCTCCTGGAATCCCCGGATGTAATCCAGGGCCCGGTCGAGCTCCTCGCCCTGGGGGTGTCGACTGAGGGTCCTGAGATGGGCAAGATTCAGCCGCTCCCGGTCACTGGAGTTGGGGTCCTTCAGCAGAAGCTCCGCCAGCCCGCGGGAGCGTGACTCCACGAATTGGCTGTTGAGCATGAACAGGGCCTGGGGCGCCACGTTGGTCTGGAGACGCTCTCCCGAGGAGGTGGTGGCGTCGCCGAAGTCGAACAGGGCCAGCAGCGGTGGGAGATTGGCGCGTCGCAAGGGCAGATAGATGGTGCGCAGGCGCTGGGTTTCCGGGTCCATGCTCAGCCGCTCGCTGCTGTTCTCGGGCTGGAATCCGGTCCCACTCTGCAAGGTGCCCCCCATCTTCAGGTCGAGGGAGTCGTCCAGGGCCAGCATGCCGTCGCGAATTTCTTCCACCTTCAGCCGCCGCCTGGGGAAGTGGGACAGCCAGAGGTTCCCGGGATCGGTTCGAGCCGTCAGCTCCGACCGGGAACTCGCCATCCGGTAGGCGCGGGACCGCATGATCAGTCGGTGGAGGGATTTCACCGACCAGCCGTTCTCCCTGAACTTCCGCGCCAGAAAGTCCAGCAGTCGGGGATGGGTCGGCGCCTCCCCCTTGGCTCCGAAGTTGTCGGGCGTCCGCACCAGGCCCTGGCCGAAGTGCCAGTGCCAGACCCGGTTGGCCATCACCCGAGCCGTGAGCGGATGCTCCGGCTGGATGAGCCAGCGGGCCAGTTGCAGGCGGCCGCTGCCCTGGCCGGCATCCATGGGCCGGCAGCGGGTGTCGAACACCCTGGGAGACGCCTTGGGAGCATCCTCGCCCGGATGGGCGGGATCGCCCCGAACGAAGACCTTCTGCGCGACCACCTCTCCGTCCTCCACGGCGTTGGCCATGTCCGGTTCCGCAGGCGCGTCCTTCTCCAACTGCTCGATCTCCTTCTGAAGCCCCACGATGGCTTCCCTGTTTTCCTCGGAGAAGAGTCGGGTGTCGCCGGGCTCGAGGATAAAGGGCGTCTGGTAGCTATCGTCCCTCGGATTGCCCTTCAGATAGACTTCGTGGAAGAAGCGGTCCCTGCCCGGAATGAACCTGGGTCGGTCCTCCTTGGCTTCATCCGGCCCGGCCTTCTCCACTCGCTGCCGCCAGGCCTCCAGCTCCCCGTTCCACTCGTGGAGTTGCTGTCGGAATTTGTCCTGATAGTCCCTGGCGACCGACGGACGCTCCTCTTTCCCCGACTGGCGCCAGGCCAGCAGGTGGGGGCGGAACCCCTGGCCGGGTTTGAGATAGCCGGCCCAGCGCTCCAGGATCGACTCCTTCAGATCCAGCTTGCGGGAAAGCTCCGCCGGATCGGCTCCCTGGGCGTAGACCCGATGGGCGGCCAACATGTAGTCGGCCAGCCGCCGGCTTTCGGCCTCCACGAACTGTTCCTTTTCCTTTTCCACCAGTTTCCCTTGGGCCTGCTTGCGGTCGTCGATTTTCTTCTTGTGATCGAGATGGACCTGGTGCTCTTCGGGGAGGACCAGGGGCTTCATGAACATTTCGGAGACGTGGGAGGTCGGGTCCACGAAGCTGCGGGTGCTGGCGAAGACGGAGATCAGGGAGTAGTAGTCCCGGGTCAGGATGGGGTCGAACTTGTGGTCGTGGCAGCGGGCGCAGGTGATGCTCAACCCCAGGATGCTCTTGGAGACCACGTCGAGCTGCTCGTCGTAGACGTCGTAGACCATCCGGACCTTGTCCTGCTGGGCGACGGCCTTGGGGCCCAGGGCCAGGAAACCGGTGGCGATGATCCGGCGCCGGTCGGTAGCCAGGTGGCCCGTCCTGGGAAGCAGGTCTCCGGCGATCTGTTCCAGGATGAATTGGTCGTAGGGAAGGTCCCGGTTGAAGACGTCGATCACGTAGTCCCGGTAACGCCAGGCATGGGGGTACTTGTGGTCCTCGTCGTTGCCGGTGGAGTCGGCGTAGCGGGCCACGTCCAGCCAGTGCCGGCCCCAGTGCTCCCCGTATCGGGGCGAGTCGAGCAGCCGCCCGATGACCTTGTCGAAGGCGTCGGGGGAGGTGTCGTTCAGGAAGCGCTCGATCTCCCGGACGGAAGGCGGCAGGCCGGTCAAGTCGAAAGTGGCTCGCCTCAGCAGGGTCAGCTTGTCCGCCGGAGGCGCCGGTTCCAGGCCCTGCTCCTCCAGCCTGGCCAGAATGAAACGGTCGATGGGCGTCCTTGCCCAGTCCTGGCGGGTTACCGGCGGCGGCTCGGGATCGGCCACCGGCTCCAAGGACCATAGTCCCGTTGAGCTCGCGGGGACAGCTCCCGCTTCCTCGCCCGTCCCGGCCGACGCTTCGGGCCAGGGCGCTCCCAGCCCGACCCAGGTTTCCAGGTCGGCGATCTCGGCCGGGTCCAGCTTGCCGGCCGGGGGCATCTTGACCGCGTCCTGGTAGCGGACGGCTTTGAGGAGGCGGCTTCGAGAAGGAGATTCGGCCGAGAGCAGAGGGCTCCCCGCCACCCCCTGGCGGAATCCCTCGGCGGTTGAGAGATCCAGTGCGGCGGTTGCCAGCTCGGAGTTGTGACAGGCCGTGCAGTGCCGGACCAGCAGCGGCCGGATCTTTCTCTCGAAAAGTTCCTCCGCGTCCGACCCCTGGCTCCAGGCCGGGGCGGAAAGTCCGCACAGGGCCAGAACCGGCAGGAGCAGAAGCGCCGCCACCTGGAAGGGGTGAAACTGTCTCGATCGATGCATGCGGACTGTCGGCTTCGGAAGAGCGATTCTTTCGGATGCTTTCCGAAGTATACCGCGATGCGGGCCATGAAGAAAGAGATCGGGGCATTCCGGCCAGGACCATCTCGCGCAAACCCCCACCTCGCAGGGGCAACCCTTGTGGTTGCCCTGATGTTCCCGCTGGCCTCGCATTGGGCGCCCACAAGGGGCGCCCCTACAATCCCACATGGGATACGGCGGTGATTTGGGTAGCGTGGGATGGCCCGGCATTCCGGCAGTTGTTGTATGCTTCCGATTCACAATTGAGGACCGGAGGCGGCCAATGACCTACAAGCCGTTCCAACTGGGAAGCCGCAAGCACGTCTTTGTGGATTGGAGCCTGATCGAGCCGGGTTACGGCCTGTCGTTCGGCGGGCAGCGGCCCGAGAGCTGGGAGATGCCCTACGGGGTCCGCCTGAGGGCCCATCCGCCTCGCCTGGACCGGGTTCCCCTGGTGACGGCCGACAAGCCCTGGGAAGCCGGAAACGCCCGTGCCGGCCTGGGAGTCTACAGCACGCTGCTGGAGGACGAGGGGCGCTGGAGGCTTTACTACGACAGCGGGGACCTGAGCGGCGAGCTGGAGGTGGACCAGGACGTGGGAACCCAGCGGGTGATGGCCTATGCCGAGTCCAGCGACGGAATCCATTGGGTCAAGCCGGAGCTGGGGGTGGTGACCTACCGGGGGTCGCGCCGCAACAACCTGGTCTTCGGGCTGGATGCCTCGCCGGGCCGGGACGCCCATGGGGCAACCTTCTTCAAGGACCCATCGGCCCCTCCGTCCGAGCGTTACAAGATGGTCCACCTGGGTTCGCACCGGGGGAGCTTCTGCGTCTACGGAGCGCTCTCCTCCGACGGGCTGCGCTGGAGAATGATCCAGGAGCCGTTGATCCGGAACTACCTCAGCGACACCCAGAGCGTGGTCGCCTTCGATACGGAAAGGGGAGTCTACGTCGGCTACTTCAGGGGCTGGACAGCCCACGAGCATGGAACCTCCCACGCCCGCCGCATCATCAGCTACGCGGAGACGGACCGCTTCGAACACTGGCCGACTCCCCGGCCGCTGGTCGGTATCGGCATGAACGACGGTCCCGACACCGACATCTACACCAACTCCTATGCCCGCTGGCCCGGAGCCGACGCCCACCTGATGTTTCCGGCCTTCTACCGCCACTCGGGCGATTTCTCCGAAGTGCACCTGATGACCAGCCGGGACGGCCTCGACTGGCAAAGACCCCTGCGGCAGCCGATCATTGCGGCGGGCGAGCCCGGTTCCGAAGCCGAGGGAGGCGCCTATGCCGGCTGCGGCCTGGCCGGCCTGACCCCGGGGGAGTGGTCGCTGCCCTACTCGCCCCGGCGCAGCTCCCACAACCAGCTCTTCTTCGACAACTCCCGTCCCGAGACCGGCGTGCTGACGGCGAACTGGCGCCGGGACGGCTTTGTCTCGCTGGAGGCAGAGACGCTGGGCGGATGCTCCACCCTGATTCTGGCCCTCGGCGGGTCTCGCCTGGCGCTCAACGCCTGGACCCGGTTCGGAGGTGAGATACGGGTGGAATTGGCCGACGCCTCCCGCGACAACCGCAGGACCCATGCTCCGGCCCTTCCCGGCCGCTCTTTCGAAGACTGCGATCCCATCTCCGGCGACCACCTCGACCACACCGTCACCTGGAGGGGAGAGTCGGATCTGTCCGCCTGGAGGGGACGGCCGGTCCGGTTGCGCTTTCGCATGCGCCGGGCCAGGCTCTATTCCCTACGCTCCGTCTGACAGGGACCATGAAGTGGCGGGGCGCCAGTTCGTGGTGATCGCGGCCGGAGGAGGCAAGAGCGGAGCCCCCTCGGGCGGAAGCTACGTTGCTTGCCTGAAACAAACGCTTGCGCCTGGTGGATGGAAACCGGCTCATAGTCAGGCACGGGAAGATTTTTGATTCACATCGATGCACAGGATGCACAGGATTTTTTCTGGAGCCGGCTGGCTTGTAGTCCTGAGCCTCCGTGTTGCTTCGGGTATGGCATTTGAATTCGAGCGTGGGTTTGCCGAAATGGATGAGCAGTCCCACCTCAAATCCACATGCGATCATCGCCGGAGTCAGCCTCTGGTGCAGGAAGCTCTCATCCTGTTAATCCTGTGCATCCTGTGCATCGATGTTCAATCATCTTATTCCCGACAGGCCATGAACGTCCGTTGTTTCACCTTCGAATGATCTGCCGCTCCTGGGGGCTGAGGCTTGACGAAGATCAGCCAGGTTGTATCCGGTTCCGCGGGGCCGCAACCCGGCCGGACATTTTCTCACCGCACCGGGGCGGACGCTCTATCCCCGCCGGCCAGGGAAGTCCCTCCGGCCAGTGGTCGGAAAACCACCGCAGGGCCCGTTCGTAGCTGCCTACGGTGAAGTCTCGTCCCGCCCGGATTCTGGCAATTCGGCCCCCGTGGTTGAAGACCAGACTCGAGACGCGCGACTGGCTGAGCTTCACTCTCCGGCAATAGCACTCGAACAGGGTGAGGAGAACTTCTCGGTGAGTCATGCCGCTACTATACGGTTAACAAACCGTTATTCAAGCACTTTTCATTTCGAGGCCTGGTTTGTGGTATTATTACCTCATGAGTTTCAGGCAACATCTCCTCGACCTGATCGACCGTTGCGGCGTCTCCGACCGGCACCTCTCCATCCTGGCTACCGGCAGTTCCGATACCGTCCGCAACATCCGACGCGGCTCCTCCCCGCGCCTGGATTCCCTGGAAGCCATCTGCCGCGTCCTCGGCCTTCGGCTTCAAACGGCCGCTCTGGATGACCCCGCGGAGTCACCCGAGGGGGCGCCCGCCGTCGAGAAGCGTCCCGATTGGGCCCGGCGGCTTCGTGAAGACATCCGCCGAGACTTTTCCCTTATTCTCGGCCAGGCCAAGGAATCGGACATTCCGGCCGGCGACCACCACGTAACGATCAAGCAGTTGGCAGCCGCTGCGGGCAGCAAGGAAGAGTCCAAGGAGACCGTGGCAGGCTATATCACCTTCACTCGAAGCTGGCTGGATCGCCACGGGCTCTACCCCCACCAGTGCACCATCGTCGGCGTCAAGGGAGAGTCGATGGCGCCCACCCTTCCGGACGGCTCCGCCATTCTGGTCGACCGCAACCGCGCCCAGCTCAAGGAGGGCCGAATCTTTGTTCTCCAGACCGATGAAGGCATGATGGTCAAGCGTCTGGACAGGGAAGCCGGCGGCAGTTGGCGGTTGATCAGCGACAACCCCGATTGGACTCCAATCCCCTGGCCTGTCGGCGCCACCGTCTTCGGCGAGGTCAGGTGGGTAGGCAAGCAGGTGTGAGGGGCAGGGAAGAGTAGAGACAGCGGAAAGCGTCCGTGCCGCGCGGCCGGGCGTCGCGCCCTCATGCGTTCCCCGCCGGAGCTTCCCCCCCCCCGCCAACGCATTCGCACCTGGCTGCAATCCGGAAACCCCTTCACATCTGCTGCGACGACGTCAGGGAATGAAGCCCACCCGGGAGCGCGGGCGTCCCGCCCGCACAACATCGGCACAGCCTCACCCATCTCTTCGACCCGGCTCGACCGGCAACGGCGCCAGGATTCCGCTTCGGCCGAGCCCAGGCCGTTCCTGCCGGCAGGGTGGCCGGGTACCGCATCACGGGGAAACGGAGCGGCCACCCAACGCAGAGGATGCGGGCGGGACGCCCGCGCTCCCGGAGGGGCGCCTCTCCGGTGGGTCTTCGTGGATTCCTCCTTTTTCTGTTATTTCAGCACCTGATTCGTATCAACCGGTCGTCCCGTCCGCGCTCCCGGGGGATTCTCACTCCAGGCCGGCGGCTGGGGACGCGCAGTTTGTGGTAACATGCCGGGAACCGGCCGCCAGGGCGGCCCATCTTTAAAATCGGGGCGGGGAACGATGAGAAAGAAGAGAAAACTGAGCCGTGGGGTGGCCCTGGTTGGCGCCGGGATGTCCCAGTTCGGCATGTTCAGGGACCGGGACTCCAAGGACCTTTTCCTGGAGGCCTTCCGGGCCATGATCGCATCGGTGGACAAGGGGCTGGACCCCGCCGATATCGACGCGTTCTACCTCGGCAACTACAGCAACGACTTTTTCGTGCGCCAGTCCCACTGGGGCGCCATTCTCTCCGACGCGCTGGGTCTGGTTCCGCGGCCGGCGACCCGGACCGAGGGAGCCTGCGCTTCCAGCGCCCTGGCCTTTCGGGAAGGCGTGTTCGCCATCGCCTCGGGCTTCTACGACGCGGTCCTGGTCGGGGGCGTGGAGGACATGTCCAAGGGCGCCACCGAAGTGGTGGCCGAAGGCTTGGGCATGGCCGCCATTCCCTACGAGCGGGAGGTCGGGTTCACCTTTCCCGGAGTCTTCGGCACCATTGCCACCGCCTATTTCGACAAGTTCGGGGCCTCCCGGGAGCATCTCATGAACGTCACCATCAAGAGTCATGACAACGCGGCCCGGAACCCCAAGGCACAGCTCAGCGCCACCATGGAAGAGGTCATGGCCGCCAAGAAAAAAAGGGCCGAGAGCAAAGGGCGCACGGTTCCGGATTGGCCGGACCCCAAGGCTTTTCTGCGAGACCCCAAGGCCAATCCGGCGGTGGCCTGGCCGATTCACCTGTTCGACTGCTGCCCCATCAGCGACGGAGCCTGCTGTCTCCTGCTGGTGGGCGAAGAGTTGGCCCGGAACTTTACCGATGATCCGCTCTACGTTGCCGGCATCGGGCAGGCCAGCGGGCGGGGTCTGCACGCCTCCGAGGATCTGACCACCTTCGAAGCCACCCGCTATGCGGCCCGGGAAGCCTTTGACATGGCCGGCATCGCCGCGGACGACGTCCAGTTCGCCGAGGTGCACGACTGTTTTTCCATCGCCGAACTGCTGCATATCGAGGATCTGGGTTTCTTTCCGGCCGGTCAGGGGTACAAGGCTGTCGAGGAGGGTCAGACCCGCTTGGACGGGTCCAGGCCCATCAACACCTCGGGCGGGCTCAAGTGCAAGGGCCATCCCGTCGGGGCCACCGGGGCTGCCCAGATATTCGAAGTATGGACCCAGCTCCGGGGACAGGCCGGGGAGAGACAGGTGCCCGGCCATCCGCGCCTGGGCGCGGCCCAGAACCTGGGCGGGACCGGAGGCACGTCGACCGTCACCGTACTCGAAAGGAGATAGTCCCCTGGAACCGAGGCCCTTCACCGATCACTCCTTTCAGACCTTCCTCGGGGAAGGGAAGCTGATGGGGTCCGGATGCCTGGACTGCCAGGCGGTCTTTGTCCCGCCTCGAGCCCTGTGTCCCCAATGCGACAGCTCGAACATGGAGTGGCGGCGGATGGACGGACGCGGGAAGCTGGTGGCTTTCACCTGCATCGCCATCGGCACCCCGGCCATGCTGAAGCTGGGCTACGGCCGCGAGAACCCCTACTGCACCGGCGTGGTCGAGCTCGAGGAAAAAGCCCGGGTGGTGGCCCGAATCCAGGGGGTGGATACGCGCAATCCCGGCACGATTTCCGTCGGGATGCCGCTCCAGGTCGATTTCCTGCGGGAGGATGGCGGTTCAGGGTCGCGGACGGTCCTTGCCTTCAAGCCCCTGCCGGCGGGTCAGCCTTGACAGCATTGGACTTAGCCGGTAGACTCTGTCGGCATCTCTTCGAGGAAAGGTTTTTGCGGTGATCAAACTAGACATCATCAACCAAGTCGTCGACCGGACCGGAATTCCCAGAAACAAGGCCGAAGCTGCCGTTGACGCCGTGTTCAATGCCATGAAGAGCGCGCTTCAACGCAACGATCGGATCGAGCTTCGGGGATTCGGCGTCTTCAACATCAAGCCTCGCAAAACCGGAATCGGCCGCAACCCCAGAACCGGGGAAGAGGTTTCCATCCCACCCGGCAAGGCCGTTCGCTTCAAGCCCGGCAAGGATCTCCAATCCATCTGACACCGCCGTGCCGTCCGGATAGAAGCCGCCGGATGGCTGCCCCGTCGAATCCTCCGCAAACAGGTATACCTCTACAGGTCGTTGAGCTGCCTGGCGTGCGGCTGCCCCCGCTTTCCTTCCACACCCCGAACGTTCCCTCCTCGAAACGGTAGCCGGCCTGCCGGCAGCGATCCGGCACCGCCGGGTCACATCAGGTCCACCGGGTCGATGTCGATGTGGATCTTGCGGAGATCCAGTCCATGGGTCTGGGCCTGGTGGAGGGTCTTGCGGAGAAGCGCTTGCAGCCGGGATCGACTCCCCGACTTGATCAGGAGCTGAAATCGGTGTTCGGAACGGATTCTGGCCAAGGGAGACTGGGTGGGGCCCAGAATGCGGGTCTGCGGGCCGCGGGCTCCCTGGAGCAACTCGGCGAAGCGGGCGATGGTCCGGCTGGCCGCCGCCGGGTTCTTGTCGCGGACCAGAACCAGAGCCAGGGCGGTGAAGGGCGGGTAGTGCATGAACCTGCGGAACTGGATCTCCTTCTCGTAGAACCCCTGGTAGTCGTGGGAAGTCACGAAACGGAAACAGTAGTGCTCCGGGCAGTAGCTCTGAATCAGGACCTCGCCCGGCAACTCCCCCCTTCCGGCGCGCCCGGAGACCTGGCTCAAGAGCTGGAAGGTCCGTTCGGCAGCCCGAAAATCGGGAAACGACAGGGAATGGTCTGCCGAAACCACCCCCACCAGGGTGACGAAGGGAAAGTCGTGGCCCTTGGAGATCATCTGCGTACCGGCGAGGATGTCGGTCTTGCGTTGCCGGAACCGGCCCAGGATTTGACGGTGGGCGTCCTTCCTGCGGGCCGCGTCCCGATCGAGTCGATCCACGCGGGCCTGGGGGAAGGTCTCCTTTAGCAACCCCTCCACCTTTTCCGTGCCCTCTCCCATCAAGTAGAGGTACTTGCCCTGACAGGCGGGGCACTGTTGGGGAATCCGCTGCCAGTAGCCGCAGTAGTGACAGACCAGGGACTTGCGCCTCTTGTGGTAGGCCATCGCGATACTGCAGAAGCGGCACTGAATGTTCTCTCCGCAACTGCGGCAAAGCACGTGTGCGGCGTATCCCCGGCGGTTGAGCAGAATGAGGATCTGTTCCTGCCTCTCCAGGCGGTCCCGGATGGCTTCGCCGAGCTCGGCGGAGAGAGGAGATCTTCGGTTGGTGGCCTTGAAGTCGGCCCGCATATCGACCAGGCGGGTCTCGGGGAGAGGCCGGGAGTGAATGCGGGCCGCCATGCGAAGGTAGCCATATTTCCCTTCGCGGGAGTGGTGGAAGGTCTCGACCGAGGGCGTGGCCGAGCCCAGCACCACCACCGCCCCCGCCTGCTTGCCGCGAACGATGGCCGTGTCGCGCCCGTGGTAGCGGGGACTCTCCTGTTGCTTGTAGGAGGGATCGTGCTCCTCGTCCACCACCACCAGTCCGGGATTCTCCAGGGGAGCGAACACCGCCGAGCGGGTGCCGATCACCACCCGGGCCTCCCCGCGCTTGATTCGCCACCACTCGTCGTGGCGTTCTCCGTCGGACAATCCACTGTGCAGGATGGCCACCGTGTCGCCCAGGCGGGCGCGATATTCCTGGGCCGCCGCCGGGGTGAGCGCAATCTCCGGCATCAGCGCCAGGGCGGACTTTCCCGACTTCAGGGTGTGCTCGATCAGGCCGAGATAGACTTCCGTCTTGCCGCTGCCGGTCACGCCGTGCAGGAGCACGGCCGAAAACCGACCGGCGTTCAGCGCAGGGATCAGGGTCTCCAGGGCTCTCCGCTGCTGTTGGGACAGCACTCGGGGTTGACAGGGGCTCGCAGGGTCCGGTTCACCCAGAGGATCGCGCGCCACCTCGTCCCGGCTGAGTCGGACCAGCCGCCGTTGCTCCAGGCGTTCCAGGGCCGGCCGGGAGACGGAAAAGAGCTTGCGAAGACCGGCCAGGCTCAGGGCGCCTCCGGCGCTCCGCAGGTGGGAGATCAAGGCCCTCTGGTTGTCGGTCAGCCTGGCCGCGGGCCAGGCTTCTTTCCATTCGGGGTGGAGCGAGAGGAACCACTGTTTCTTGGCCGCGACGACCCTTCCCCGCGGTGACTGTCCGATCCGAATCCAGCCTGCAGCCGCCCATGCTTCGAGGTCGGCGGCGGAGATCCTGTGTGTCGCCAGTCTTTGGAGAGACCGGCGATCCATCTCGGAGTGTCGGGCCAGCAATTCCAGGATTTGGCGTTTCCTTTGGCCGATCTCTGCGCTATTCTTCGTCTGCTTCAGCAGGCGCTCACCCGAAGCCGTCAGGCTGAGGCGCTGCTCCATCCTGGGGTTGATCCCGGGCGGCAGGCAGGCCTTCAGGACCTCCCCCAGCGAAGCGAAGTAGTAGTCGGCCACCCAGCGGCCGAGTCGGAAGAGATCGGGGGAGATCAGGCTGGACTCGTCCAACACTGCCAGGACGGGTTTCAGCTCGGCCGTTCGGGGGAAATCCGGCGGGAGGCGGTGATGGGCTTTCAGCACGTAGCCCGTTACCTTGCGGCTCCCCAAGGGCACCAGCACCCGCTGGCCCGGCTGCATGGGCGTGGCGGGTTCCTCCGGGAGACGATAGTAGAAGGGTCGGGTGATGGGGAGCGGCAGGCTCACTTCCAGGATCATGGGTCCTTACTTAACCGATTTCCACGGGGTTTGAAAGGGCTAATGAGAGATAAAGAACCAATGTGGGAAATGAGACCGAGGGGCTTTATGGCAACGGTCCTTCCGAGCGGAAATCAGGTAGCCAATAAAGAGCAGGGAAACTCTTGAAAACAGTACGGCAAGCTCCGGTCATCGATTTCGAGAAGTACCGCCTGGCCAACGGCCTTCAGGTGATTCTGCATTCCGACGCCAAGCTTCCGGTGGCCCACGTCAACCTGTGGTACCACGTCGGCTCCAAGAACGAGCAGCCGGGCCGCACCGGATTGGCCCACCTGTTCGAGCACATGATGTTCCAGGGGTCCAGGAACGCCGACGGGGAATACCTGACCTACCTGGAACGGGCCGGAGCCAACATGCGCGAGGGTGGCGTCAACGGCACCACCAGCTTCGACCGCACCAACTACTTCGAGACGGTGCCCGGCGAGGCGCTGGAATACGTGTTGTGGCTGGAGTCGGACCGCATGGGCTATCTGGCCGATGCCCTCACTCAGGAGAAGCTGGACAACCAGCGCGGCGTGGTCAAGAACGAGCGCCGCCAGAGCTACGAAAACGTTCCCTACGGACGGGCGCTGCAGTTGATCTTCGAAAACCTGTTCCCCCAGGGGCATCCCTATTCCTGGATCGTGATCGGATCTCAGGAGGACCTGGACGCGGCTTCCCTGCAGGAGACCAAGGACTTCTTCCACAGGCACTACGCGCCCAACAACTGCAGCCTGGTGGTTGCCGGCGACTTCGACCGGGCTCAGGCCAAGGATTGGGTGGAGAAGTACTTCGGGCCGCTCCCCCCCGGGCCCCCGCTGGAGCGCCCCCGCTTGTGGGTGCCCCGGATGGAAGGCGAGCGCCGCGTCACCGTCTCCGACCGGGTGCCGCTGGAGCGCCTCTACCTGGTCTGGCCGTCGCCGGCCTATTTCCACGCCGGAGACGCGGAGCTCGACCTGGCCTCGCGCATACTCTCACGGGGCAAGAACTCGCGGCTGTACCGGCGGCTGGTCTACCAGGAGCAGGTGGCCTCGGACGTATCCGCCTTCAACTACTCGCTGGAAATCAGCGGGCTCTTCGGCGTGGTCGCCACCGCCCGCCCGGGCCAGACCCTGGGCCGCCTGGACAAACTCATCCGGGAGGAGATCGCCGCCTTTGCCAGGCAAGGACCCGACCCCGAGGAGCTGGAGCGGGAAAAAGTCAAACAGGAGTTCGAGTTCGTGAGCGGCCTGGAGCGACTCGGGGGTTTCGGGGGGAAGGCCGATCTCTTGAACCAGTACAACACCTTCCTGGGAGAACCCGGCTACTTCCAGCAAGACTACCTGCGCTACCAGAATCTGGGAGCGGACGAGGTGCGGAGAGTTGCTGAGACCTGGCTGAACACCTCTCGCAGAGTGGCCCTCAGCTTCCTACCCGAGTCGTCGGCCCGCCCCCACAGGTCCGAGCCGAACCGGGAGCGGCAGCCCGGGATCGGAAGCCCCAAGTCCTTTCGACCGCCTGCTCCGGCTGTCGAGACCCTCGCCTCCGGGCTGACGGTGGCGGTGGCCGAGCGGCACGAGCTTCCCAAGGTGGCCGTCAGCCTGTTGTTGAAGTCGGGGTCCTGTTCGGATCCCCTCTCCAGGCCGGGGGTCGCCTGGATGACCACCGCCATGCTGGACGAGGGCACCCGCTCCAGGACGACTCTGGAGATCCAGGCGGAGCTGGACCGGCTGGGCGCTTCCTTCGGCTCCGGCGCCGAGTCCGAGAACTGCCACTTGGCGCTGGAAGTGCTCAAGGAGCGCCAGGAGCCGGCAGTCCGGCTCCTGGCCGACCTGGTTCTGAACTCGAACTTCCCGGCCGAAGAGTTGGAGCGGCAGCGGAAGCTGCGCCTGGACCGCATTCTGCAGGAGCGGAACAGTCCCTCGGCCACGGCCGCCAGGGTCTTCCGGTCCCTGTTGTTCGGGGACGGCCACCCCTTCGGGCTTCCGACCGGCGGCGACGAGGCTTCGATGCGGGCCCTGACCCGCCGGGAGCTGGTCGAGTTTCACCGAACCCACTGGCGGCCGGGCAACGCCGTCCTGCTTTTCGCGGGAGACATCACCTTGGCCGAGGCCGCCCGGTTGGCCCAGGACTGCCTGTCCGGCTGGGAAGCGGGTGAGGCGCCCGGGGTCACTCTGCCTGAAGCCACGCCTCCCGAGGGGGTCCGAGTGGTCCTGGTGGACCGCCAGGACGCGCCCCAGGCGCAGATCCGCCTGGGGTCGATCGGTCCCGCGCGCAAGGTGGCCGACTACCATGCCATCGAGCTGATGAACGCCGTTCTGGGAGGCAGCTTCAGCAGCCGCCTGAATCTCAACCTGCGGGAGGACAAGGGGTACACCTACGGGGCCTCCACCCGGTTCGCCTTCGCCCGCCAGGGGGGATTCTGGGTCGGAGGCACGGCCGTGCAGACTTCGGTGACCACCGAGACGCTGCTGGAGATGCACCGGGAAATCGAATCCATCGGGGACTCCCGGCCCATCACCCCGGCCGAGTTGTCGACGGCCAAGCAGAACCTGGTGCGTGGCTTTGCCCAGCGGTTCGAGACCCTGGGGCGAGTGGCCGACCAGATGGCCGACCTCTTCGCCCATGACCTTCCCCTGGAGACGCTGGCCGGCTACCCCGCCTCGGTCGATTCGGTGACGCTCGAACAGGTTCAGGCCGCGGCTCGAGGCTATCTGGACGCGACCCGGCTGCTGGTGGTCGTGGTCGGAGACCTGAACCAGTTGGAGGATCCGGTGCGCCGGCTCGATCTGGGGCCGGTGGAAATCGTGGATGCCGCCGGCAAACCGGTCTCCCGATAGCCTCCAGAGAGATTTCCACCAAGGAAAACGGCGAACCACGAATGGACACGAATGAACACCAATAACTTTTGTGTTTTTGTGCCTTTTGTGGCCATTCCCGGAAAGGATCCATCTGCCGATTTTTGCAAACGCTTCATTCCAGGTAAACAAGCACGGTCTCCTTTGCAGTATCGTGGGTTAGAGGAGAGCTGCGAAGCTGCGGTAGGCGTCGGTTACCCGGCAAGACGCCCCTATAGGCCATCCTTATAGAGCTGCGAAGCAGCGCCCGCGTGTAGCCCCAGGCGGAAGCCTGGGGTCGTATGGGTTCTGCACCAATCCAGCCGCGAATGCGGCGAATAGGAAGCACCCTTCCGAAAAGCACTACCTCTCGAGCCCTTTGCAAAAGGCTCACAATATTGCAGAAGTATTTTAGTGCCGCTTGTCGTTGAAAGAAGCCCATCAGCATTCGTGTCTATTCGTGTTCATTCGTGGTTCGTCTTTGTTCAGTGATCGGCCGTTTCACCGTCCAATGATCCGCGCGGCTGCCGCCGCCGCGGTCCCCCCGGGCGAGCTTGACAGGTGTCGGTTCGATGCAATAGATTGAGCCGCGAGAATCCGGTGGCGCCGTCGCAATCATCCCCGTGCCCAACCGCCTTGATTGAAACCGATTTCGCCCAGTTTCCCCCAGTTTCCAACGTTAAGGAGAATTCAGATGAGTCAACCCTGGAAGACCGATAGCTGGTTCGCCAGCCCCTGGAACTACGCGCCCGAAGCCACCCAGGGCATGAATTTCCCGGAGCAGATTCGCATTCACGACGTGACCCTGCGCGACGGAGAGCAACAGACGGGGATCGTGTTTCGCCGTCAGGAGAAGGTGGCGATCGCCAGGAAGCTGGCTGCGGCCGGCGTCCACCGCATCGAGGCGGGCATGCCGGCGGTTTCGGCTGAAGACGAGGCGGCCATCAAGGACATCGTGAGCCTGGACCTGGGTCCGGAGATCTTCTCCTTCGCCCGCTGCATGCCGGCCGACGTCAAGATGGCCAAGGATTGCGGCGTCAACGGCATCATCACCGAGATTCCCTCCAGCGACCACATCATCAAGCACGCCTACGGCAAGAGCATGGACTGGGCCATCAAGGCTTCCATCGACACCACCCTGGCGGCCAAGGAGGCGGGCCTCTACACGGTCTTCTTCACCATTGACAGCACCCGGTCCGACCTCAACAGGTATCTCGACCTCATGGAGCGGGTCTCCACCGAGGGACACATGGACTCGATGACCCTGGCGGACTCCTTCGGCGTCTGCACGCCCCAGGGCATCGCCATGGTGGTGAGCAAGCTTCGGGAACGCTTCGCCCAGCCCATCGAGATCCACTGCCACGAAGACTTCGGTCTGGGAGTGGCCAACACCATCTCGGCCCTGGCCAACGGGGCTTCGGTGGCCCACGTCACCGTCACGGCCACGGGAGAGCGCGCCGGCAACGTTCCCCTGGAAGACACCATCATGGCCCTCAAGGTCCTCTACGGCGTGGATACCGGCGTCAAGACCGAGGGCCTCTACGAGCTGTCCAAGCTGGTTCAGGAGTTGAGCGGGTTCAGCGTGCCTCCCAACCGGCCCATCGTGGGCGACTCTCTCTACCACATCGAGTCGGGCATCGTGGCCATGTTCCATAGCCGCTGCAAGCAGGCCGAGCCTCTGGAATACATTCCCTTCCTTCCGGAAGTGGTCGGCCGGCCGGCGGTGGATATCGCCCTGGGCAAGGGGAGCGGCCTGGCCAATATCGAGGAGCACCTGGAACGCCGGGGACTGCAGGCCACCCCGGAGCAGGCCAACGAGATCCTGGCCCAGGTCAAGCAGGCTTCCATCAGCAGCAAGCGCCTCCTGTCCGACAGCGAGTTCGACCGGATCGTGAAATCGGTCCTGGAAGGGGCGCCAGCCTCGGTCTGACACTGCCTGCGGACGGCAGGCAGCAGACAGGGCGACGTCAGGGGGCGAGCGAGCCTCGGACGCCGGAGGCCCGCCATCGGTGCGCCCCCGAGGATGCATCAAAGGAGGCTTCTTTCCATGTACAAGAGCCTGGATGAACTGGTGGCCGCGGCCGTCAGCGAGGGGCCGGCCGGCATTGCGGTGGCCTGCGGGCAGGACCCGGACGTACTGCAGGCGCTCAAGCAGGCCCAGTCCATGGGTCTGGCCCGGGGCATCCTGGTGGGGGACCGGTCCCGGATGGAACCCATGGTCGAGGGGGTCGGACTGGAGCTGGCTCCCGACCAGGTGATCCACGAGCCCGACCAGGCCCGGGCGGCCAGAAAAGCCATCGGCCTGATTCGGGAAGGCCGGGCCAGCCTGCTGATGAAGGGCAAGATCAACACCTCGACCCTGGTCCGGGCGGTGCTCGACCGGGAGAACGGCCTTCGCACCGGGCGGCTGCTGAGCCAGGTGATCGTCTTCCAGGTGCCGGGAATCGAGCGCCTGATGGTGATGACCGACGCCGCCATCAATATCGCTCCCAACCTGGCTCAGAAAGCCGAGATCTGCCGCAACGCCATCGAAGTGGCTCACGCCATCGGTGTGTCCGAACCCAACCTGGCGGCGCTCTGCGCCCTGGAGTTCGTCAATCCCGAGATGCCGGCCACGCTGGACGCGGCCGGCTTGACCCTGATGAATCGCCGCGGGCAAATTTCGGGAGCCTACGTCGAAGGGCCCATTGCCCTGGATTCTCCCTTGAGCCGGTTCGCCGCCGAGCGCAAGGGCATCGACAGCCCGCTGGTGGAGGCCACCGATATTTTCCTGGCCCCCGATATCGAGGCGGCCAACATCCTCTACCGCGCCATTCTCTACTTTGCCCAGGGGGAATCGGGCGGCATCGTCCTGGGGGCCCGGGTCCCGCTCATCCTGCTGTCCCGGGCCGAGACTCCCGAAACCAAGATCCGATCCATCGCGCTGGCCGTTCTGGTCGGCAAGGCCGCGGAAGGCGCCGCGAGCTGAGCCGGACCGGGAAGGGCGTTTGAAACCGTCATGAAGATTCTGGTCGTCAACGTCGGATCCACTTCGTTGAAGTTCCGGCTGTTCCAGATGGAAGACGAATCGGTGGCTGCGGTGGGCAAGGTCGAGCGGGTGGGCGGCTCCAGTTCGCCGCTGAGCTACCAGTTGGGGGAGGGCGCCAGGCAGGAAAGGGAAATCCTGGCCCCCGACCATCGCGCGGCCATCGAGCAGGTGCTCGAAATCCTGACCGACCCGGCGGCCGAGGTCCTGACCAGCCTGGAGGAACTGGACGCCATCGGCTTCAAGCCGGTTCACGCCAAGGGCATCGCCGATTCGGTGGTGGTGACCGACGAGGTCATCCAGGCCATGGAGGACTACATCTTCCTGGCTCCGGCCCACAATCCCCCCTACATCGAGGCCTTCCGCATCTTCCGGCAGCTTCTGCCCGAAAAGACCCTGGTGGGGGTGTTCGAAGCCGCCTTCCACAAGACCATTCCCGACTACGCCCGGACCTACGGGATCCCCTACGAGTGGGCCGAGAAACACGCCATTCAGCGCTACGGGTTTCACGGAGCCTCCCATCGCTACATCTCCTGGCGCGCCCCCGAACTGGCCGGGCGCTCGGGCGAAGATCTGAAAGTCATCTCCTGCCACATGGGCGGCAGCGCCAGCATCTGCGCCATCAGGAACGGCCGGTCCCTTGAAACCAGCATGGGTTTCTCTCCCCAGGCGGGCCTGTCCCACGCCACCCGCAACGGCGATCTGGACCCCTTTGTCCCGCTCTATCTCATGCAGGAGGAGGGCCTGAGCGTGGACCAGGTGCGGGAAGGCCTTTCCCAGCGGGGAGGACTCAAGGGAATCTCGGGCTTGAGCGGAGACGTGCGCGACCTGGAGGAAGCGGCAGCGGCGGGGAACCCCCGGGCCAGGCTGGCCCTGGAGGTGCTGGTGCACGAGACCCGGAAGTACATCGGCGCCTATTCGGCGGTCCTGGAGGGCCTGGATATTCTGGCCTTTACCGGAGGAATCGGCGAAAACGGCATCCGGATCCGGCAGTCCGTCTGCCGGGGCCTGGAGTACCTGGGCATTCGGATCGACCCCGACCGGAACCAGGTGCGCGGCAGGGACACGGTGATTTCCGCCGACGGGTCCCGGGTGTCGGTGCTGGTCATCCTGGCCAATGAAGAACTGGTGATCGCCCGCGAGACGGCGCGTCTGGTGGCCGAGTCGGGCTCCGGGAGGTAGAACTCCGGGCCGCAAGTACGGCGACTGCCGTCGATCACTTGCAACAAACTAATCATAAAGAGTTTACTGTGTGTCAGCCCGCTTCAATACCCTCACTCTATCCCTCCAATTGAACAGGAATCCATTGGACCATTCGGGGTTCCGGATCCTCCTGGCCTGCCTGCTGGCCGGTGTCGTGACGGCAGGAGGGGCCGGCGAAGCCCGAGCGCAGGACTCGGCCGGAGACAAGCAGGCGCTGGTGGCCCTCTACCATGCCACCGATGGCGAGTATTGGGCCAACGACGAGAACTGGTTGACCGATGAGCCGCTCGGCGAATGGCACGGCGTCACCGTCAGCGATGGCCGCGTCACCGGGGTATTTCTTTCCAACAACCGCCTGACCGGACGCATTCCTCCGGAGTTGGGAAATCTTGCGAGCCTTGAGAATCTGTATCTCTCTGACAATCGCCTGACCGGCCCCATTCCTCCGCAGTTGGGAGATCTCGCCAGCCTTGAAAGGCTGGATCTCGACGACAACCAACTAACCGGCTCCATTCCTCTGGAGTTGGGAAATCTCGCGAGTCTTGAAAGGCTGGATCTCGCCGACAACCAACTGACCGGCCCCATCCCCACTGAGCTAGGCAACCTCTCCACCCTTGGGGTACTGAATCTCGACGGCAACCAACTGACCGGCCCCATTCCTCCGGAGTTGGGAAATCTTGCGAGCCTTGAAAGGCTGAATCTCGAAGACAACCAACTAACCGGCCCCATCCCCATTGAGTTGGGCAACCTTGTCAGCCTCAAGATTTTGAATCTCTTCGACAACCAATTGGCGGGTCCCATTCCCCCTGAGTTGGGCGACCTCTCCAGCCTCGGGCAACTGAATCTCTTCGACAACCAACTGACGGGGGTCATTCCTGCTGAGTTGGGCAACCTTGCCAGCCTCATTTTGCTGAATCTCGCCAGCAACCAACTGACGGGCCCGATTCCCCCCGAGCTGGGCAATTTCTCCAACCTCGGGCAACTGAATCTCTCCGGCAATCGCCTGACGGGCCCCATTCCCCCCGAAACAGGCACCCTCTTGGGCCTCAGGTCGCTGAATCTCGCCAACAACCAACTGACGGAGGGTATCCCCCCCGAATTGGGCGACCTTTCCAACCTTGAGGAGTTGTGGCTGGTCAGTAACAGCCTGAGGGGCCCGATTCCTCCTGAGTTGGGTGCCCTCTCCAGCCTCACTCGTCTGGGTCTGAGTCAGAACGACCTGGCGGGCCCCATTCCCCCCGAGTTGGGCAACCTTTCCCTCCTTGAGGAACTGTGGCTGGTCGGGAACAGCGTGACCGGCTCCATTCCTCCGGAGTTGGGCAACCTCTCCAACCTTGAGTGGCTGAATCTCGCCGACAATCGCCTGACGGGCGCCATCCCCTCCGAGTTGAGCAACCTTGCGAGCCTTGAAAGGCTGGATCTCACTGACAACCAACTAACCGGCCCCATTCCTTCGGAGTTGGGCAATCTCGCGAGCCTTGGAGGGCTGGATCTCGCCGACAACCAACTAACCGGCCCCATTCCTCCAGAGTTGGGCAATCTCGCGAGCCTTGGAGCGCTGGATCTCTCCAACAACCTCCTGACAGGATCGATTCCTTCGGAGTTGGGCAACCGCTCCAGCCCCTATTGGCTGGATTTCTCCAACAACCTCCTGACAGGATCGATTCCTCCGGAGTTGGGAGATCTCTCCCGCCTCAGAAAACTGAGTGTCGCCAACAACCAACTGACAGGACCCATCCCCCCCGAGTTGGGCAACCTTGACCGCCTTTTTTTGCTGAATCTCGCCAGCAATCAACTGGCGGGCCCCATCCCCACTGAACTGGGCAACCTCTCCCGCCTCGGGCGACTGATTCTCGCCGACAACCGTCTGACAGGATCGATTCCGCCGGAGTTGGGCAACCTCTCATTTCTCCAGGGGGACAATCCGAATTCTGAGACCGACATCTTTTGGTTTTTTTGGGGAGGTCAACTGGATCTTTCCAGCAACCGCCTGACGGGACCCATCCCTCCGGAGTTGGGCAAGCTCTTCCTTCTCGGGGTGCTGAATCTCGGCAGCAACCAACTGACAGGCCCGATTCCGCTGGAGTTGGGCAATCTCTCCCGCCTCTGGTCGTTGAATCTCGGCAGCAACCAACTGACAGGCCGGATTCCGCCGGAGTTGGGCAACCTCTCCCGCCTCAGCGAACTGAGTCTCGCCACCAACCAACTGACAGGACCCATTCCTGAGAGTTTCACCAACCTGACGCTGGAGCATTTCTACTTTCATGGGAATCCCGGTCTGAGCGTGCTGGCTCACGTGGCATTCCGTGAGTGGCTGGACGGCATCGGGGAACTCCGGGATCAGGACTACTCCCCCTCGACACCCTTTGTTCCGGTGATCCTCAGTGCCGGCGGGAGAAACAGGTCCTTCTTTAGCTCGGAACTGACCTTGACCAATCGAGGAACCGTGCCGGCAGACCTGGATCTTGTCTACACAGCCCATATCGGAGGGGGAAGCAGCGTCGTCAATACCTGGCTGTATCCGGGAGAGCAAAGGATCATTCCCAATGCCGTCGACTATCTCGAGAGTGGGGGCGGCCCTTTCTACATCATTACTATCGTCATCAGCGCCATCGACCCCCTCGAGAGCGGGGGCGGCCGGGGTGCCGCCATTCTCGCCGCCGAGGATCGGATCGGGACTTTGCGGGTAGAGTTCGGAGAGTTTTCATCGTCCGACGTGGCCGTCACGGTGCGGACCACCACGCCGGTCCCCGAGGGACGCGCCGGCCTGGCCTACCCGGCGATTCCCGCGGAAGCCGGTTTTGGCGACGAAGCCGTGTACGTGTGCGGGCTGCGCCAAGACGAGCAGGATCGCTCCAACGTGGCCCTTCAGAACATGGGTGGCTGGGAAGAAGGGGCGATCACCTTGAGGACGACCGTGTTCTCAGGAGACGTAGACGGTAAGGGTCCCCGCGTGTTGGAGGACGTGACTCTGGCTCCGGGAGGGTTCCACCAGTATTCTGGGCTGTTGGAGACGGCCGGTTTCACCCAGGGCTACGCCAGGGTGGAACGGGTGAGCGGCGCGGCGCCGTTCCATGCCTACGGCGTCATCAACGACCAGGTCAACTCGGACGGCTCGTTTGTCTCTGCGGTCCGGGAGAGTTCGCTGGCAGGAGTCACGGGACAGACCTTGCCGGTCATCGTCGAAACGAACGTCTTCACCAGCGAACTGATGGTGACCAACTTCTCGGACGCGCCCAAGACGGTGAGGTTTCGCTTCAGGGCTGAAGCGGTCGAGACTCCCGACAAGACGGCCACGGTGGAATGGACCTTCCGGCCCGGCCAGCAGGTGGTGGTTCCCAACCTGGTGGACATGATGCGCAAGATGGGCACGCCGGGGATCGGCCCCTCCGGACAAACCTTCTCCGGGGCATTGTTTGCCACGGTGGCGGAGGGGGACATGAGCGGCATTGCGATCGGGGCCCGGACCAGCTCGCCCGGAGGCGGCGGGCAGTACGGTGTCTTCTACAACGCGGTGCCCTACGGGGAGGCCTTCGGCGACAGCGCCTGGGTGTACGGGTTGCAGCAGAACGAGGAGAGCCGGTCGAACCTGGCGCTGATCAACACCGGAGAAGTCGACGGGAGCCCCAGTGTTTTTCAACTGGACATCTACGACGGGAAGCCGTCGCTGGATCTCAGCAGTTACCGTCTGACGGGGATGCTGGTCAACACCGTGACCGGCCTGAGGGTTCCGGCCGGAGGCTGGCGTCAAGTCAACAGCATCCTGGCCGACTACGCTCCGGAAACCGCCCAAGGTTATGTGCGGATCACCAGGATCTCCGGCAACAACCCCTTCCTGGCCTACGGAGTGATCAACGACGGCGGGGCTCCCGGGCAGCGCAGCGGCGACGGGGCCTATCTGCCGGCTCGGGAGTAGCGACGTCACAACCGCACCCAGCCTGGTCTTCAATCCCGGGCAACCCGGAATCCGGCGGAGGCAGCAATCCCGCCCGGCTCCGCCGCTCAGGATCAGCCCACGTCCTGTACCGAGACCGAGACGCCGGAGCGGGCGCTGCGGGTCACCGCTTCGGTGAACTGCATGTACTTGAGGCCGTCCTCGAAAGTGGTGTGAGAGATTCTTTCCTCGCCGCGGATGGCGTTGATGAACTCCTCCTCCACCCGCCAGCTTCCTTCCAGGTCGGCCGGGACGGTGATCGGCGCGAGATCGCGGTCCCCCCGCTTTCCCCCCGACAGCTCGTCGGCGTCCAGGTCGTAGCAGAGGGTCCCCTCGCTGCCGAACAGCCAGGTCCTGGAGATGGAGGCCGCCAGGCCGGTCACCGCGCTGAACTGCATGCGCGCCTGGGCCCCGCAGGCCATCTTGGCCAGGACGTCCACGTGGTCGGGGATGGTGATGGCCTGCAGCACGCCCTCGGGCGTGGGGCGCCGGGTGACGTTGACCTGGGTCATGGCCACCACCTCGACGGCTTCGCCCACCCAGCGCATCAGGGCCTCGTACCAGATCCCCATGGCCAGGATGTTGAAGCCGCTCAGGTTGCGATCGTGGCGCCAGTGCAGCGGGCCGGATCGGTCCACGAAGCTGTTGGCGTTGTTGGTGACGTCCACCGCCAGGATCTCTCCCAGGTATCCTTCGGCCACCAGCTTCCGGATCATGCCGTCCACCCTCAAGGTGATGGGGGAGGGAACGATCTGGGTGACCAGGTGAGGGTTGGCCTGGGACTCCTCCAGCATCAGCCGGGCCTGGCCGGCGTCCATGGCCATGCGGGCCTCGGTCATCACGTGCTTGCCGGCCTCCAGGGCCGCCAGGGTGATGGGGCAGTGGAGATAGGGCCAGGTCCCGATCACCACCGCGTCGATTGCGTCCGAGGCGACCAGCTCCCGCCAGTTGTCGTGAATGACGGGGATGCCGAACGCCTTGGCCACCCGTAGGCTGGACTCCTGGCTGCGGTTGCAGACGGAGACGATCTCGACGCCCTCCTGGGCCTGCAGACCCGGAATGTGACGCACGCGGGTGTTGTCTCCCGCGCCCACGATGCCGATGCGAATGGCCGATGCCATGGATCTGACCTCCTGTTCGAATTTCAGGGATTTTTGCCGGTTGTAGTCATGGGGAAGGTCGCACGAGTCAACGGTTGCCACTCTCCTGGCAGGGTCCGCGCCCGGGAAGAGGGCTCGGGAGTGCGGCGCCAACCCGCTCCGCCCCGGCAGGCGCGGTCAGACTCCAGGGGCCGTCTTCCGCCATGGAGGCTTCCAGGCTCAGCAGTTTCCGCTTCCGCTGCAGCCCCCAGCGATAGCCTCCCAACCCGCCGTCGCCGCGAACGACCCGGTGACAGGGGATGACCAGCGCCACCGGATTGGCGGCGCAGGCGCCGGCCACCGCCCGGCTGCCGCCGGGGCTGCCCAGCGCCCTTGCCAGGCTTGCGTAGGTGAGGGTTTGGCCGAGCGGAATCTCCTGGAGCCGGGCCCATACGCTCTGTTGAAAGGCTGTTCCCCCCGTGTCGAGCGGGAAGGACAGGTCGACCGGATCTCCCCCGAGAAATCGATTGACGGGTCCGAACCACTGTTGGGGATTCTCCAGGCCGCGGTGAAGGGTGCGCCGCCGAAACCGCCCTGCCAGCGCCTCCAGAAGCTCCCGGTCGCCGTCTGCCCACATCAGGCCGCACAGCCCCCGTGAGGTGGCTGCAATCAACAGCCGCCCCAAGGGAGAGTCGTCGATGTGGTAGCCGACCGGCGGGTTGTGGTCAACGCCCATGGATTCTTGCCGGGTGGCCGGCCCTGCAACTGGACTGTGCAACCCGGCCGCCTTCCTCCGGGCCTCATTGTACTGTAGCGGATGCCGATTCCCAATGGATTTGGGTCAGGGTCGGCTGAGGATGAAAGCCCCGTCCCCACTCCGCTGACCACTCTTGCCGCCGTCGTTGATCACCCCGTAGGCGATAAACGGGTTGTTGCCTGAAACCTTCCTCACCTGAACGTATCCTTGACGCCGGTTGCCCAGAATCCCGTTGAACTGATGCCAACGCCGGGGACCGAGGACCACGCTCCTGGTACTAGGCTGGAAATCTCCGTCTCCTGCGTAGATATCGATCTCAAGGGTGATATCGCCGCCGTCGATTTCTCCCGTATTGACCAAAGCCAGGTTGCTGCGGTTCTCTTCGTTCTGCTGCAAGCCGTAGATCCAGGCGCTTTCGATGGAAGCCGATCCATGGGGCACCGCCTTGTAGAAGACGCCGTACTGCCCGCCGCCTCCGGGCGAGCTGGTCCGGGCTCCGATCGCAATCCCGCTCGTGTCCCCCTCGGCCACCGTGGCGAACACCGCCCCCACAAAGGGCTCGTCAGCCGGACCGATCCCTTCCACCTCTTGTTGGCGCATCCAGTTGACGACACGCGGCAGGGTCCGCTGCTCACCCGCCTCCAGCCTCAGACTGAACCTGGCCGTGTCGTCATCGGTCTCCACCGTCTCGGCCACGAAGCGGAAATCCACCGTCTTGGGCATCAGTGAGAAGTTCGTCAGCGTCAACTCGCTGTTGAAGTCCCTGGTTTCGATGATGACTGGCAGGGTCAGACCCCTCTTGCCCACCAGGGCGTCCTCCCTCACCGGAAAGGCAAACGACCCGTCCGAGTTGAAGTTGTCGTTGACGACTCCGTAAGCATGGTAGGGCGCCGTCCCCTCCACCCGTTCCACCCTCACGTAGCCGTTGTCGAAGCCGGCCTCGGTCAGAATGCGGTTGAATTGATAAAACCCTCCGGGTGGCAGGGTGCGAACCGGCAAGACCATGCTTCTCGTCGCTGACGCCGGGCTTCCGGAGTAGACCGTCACCCTCAGGGTGATGCTCCCCTCATCGGCATCTCCGGCGTTCTGAACGGCTATGTTGGAGCGGTCCTGGCGGTTCTCACGCAAGCCGGTGATGACGGCCGGGCCGGTAAGCAGTCCGTCGGGGCTCGATCCCGGGAAAGCCAGGCCGGCTCGTCCGCTTCCCTCTTCGACCGGGGTGGTGACCCTCACGGTGACGGCGGCATCCGAAGGGGAGGAGAGGTTTGAGAAATCCACCGCCAGCGTGCCGCCGGCCGAACCGCTTCCGATGGGGACCCCAAGAGCGGTCAGATAGGCGATGGCGTCGGGAATGATGCGTTGCCGCTCGGGCTCCAGCAAGTCCACGGCCGTGCCCGAGCCCCCTCCGAAAGCTGCCGTATAGGTGTAGTGGATGGCAGCCGGGGTGGTTCCCCGGTTGGTGAGCGTCAGCTCGGAAGTGAAGAAGGCCCCCGGCGTCCGCCCCTGTGACCGCAGCACGACGGGCACGAACTGGCGGCTCCCGATCCCGGTGGTCACCGTGAAGTTCTCGGCGCTGGTCACTGTTCCCCCGGGAGCCACAACGCTGATCGGTCCGCTGGTCGCTCCGCTGGGAACGACAACCTCGATGGCTGTCCCCGACACGATCTCGAAGTCTGGCGCACTGACTCCGTTGAACTCGGTGGAGGTGGCCTCGAACAGATTGTTTCCAGTAAGCGTAACCCGCGTGCCGACAGGCCCCTTTTTCGGGGCAAACCCGCTCAGGGTCAGGGGCATCACCGCCAGGGTCCTCGCCGTGGCTTCGTTCGAGACGGTCGAGGCTCCCCCGATGCCGAAAGCCTCCACGCGGTAATCGTAGACAGTGACAGGATTGAGCCCTTCATCCAAAAACTTGGCGACGTCGGCGGCAACTACCCCAATCTCAGCCCAATCTCCCGTCCCGGAGAATCGGCGCTCTATCCATGCGTGTTCAGATTATCCATGACCAGCGTGATCTTCTCAGCCTGATGCCAGAGCTGGGCGATGTGGTTGAGAAAGTGCGCCCAGTCGGTTCGTGTGCGGCGTTGACTCACCCGGACCGTGCGCCGACCGCTGAGCGGTTCCACGGCCATGAACACGCTGCAGACGCCACATCGTTCGTATTCGTAGTCATGGCAAGTGACGCGGCCGGGACCGGGGTCGGCTTCCCCCCGGCGGTATCACCCACTGCTGCTTCTTCCACGGCTTTAATTCGTTTTTTTTAGCACCCGACGGACCGTCTCATGGGAAATGGCATCCACATAGTGCAGGGCCACCATTTGGTCGGCCAGCAAACGCAACGACCAGCGGGCATGTCCCGCTGGCGGCCGGCTGCAACTCAGCGCCACCAGATGCTCCTCAAAATCCCCATCCGCCTTGCGCGTATGGCTCCGGTCCGCCTTGCGCTTGTCCAAGGCCGCCTCCAGACCTTCCTCCACGAATCGGCGCTTCACCCGGTCGATCTTCTTCATGCTGACCGGCAACACCTCCGCAATCGCCTGGTTCGTCAGCTTCCGCTTTTGGGCGGGACCCTGGTCGCATCGCAGCAGGATCAGCGCATTCAGCACCTTCTGGCTGCTGTGCCGGCCCCGCGTCGCGATCTGCTCCAGCATTTGTCTCTCTGCACCCGTCAAAGTGACCTTATACTTGATTCCTGGCATCGCACTCCTCCTTGTGGAGAAGTGTACGATCTTAATTGCGACACTTCAAGAGTGACTTGACACTAGTGTTCCGTATCTAAATTTTTATTCATGTTTAGGCGCTACTTACCTTCTCTCAAATTCATCGCAGATCCTTATAATTCAGTTCGTTCGGTGATCCAATACATTGGCCGTGGCCGTTAACACGACTTGCAATACGGCACACTAGCTTGCCGATCATCATTATTTTTGCAACGCAGGACTACCTCCCGATGAAGTATCTTCACACCAAGTAATTGGAGTTTCATTGCCAGTTGGCTCAGTGAATTTTCTGCACTTAATCTTCCAGACATCGAAATGCCCGTCAAGGAGTTGCCCGTTACGATCAAAAGAATATTTTTCTTTGGAAGGACTGGCAGTTAGATTTGAGATTTTGATTGTAGCAAGAGCAAGTGCTTCACGGACATCAGTCACGCGGTGGTACCCAAGCCAATTCCACACTTTCGTACGCCAAGTAGAACGCCTTGACAGAATTGCATTCGTATCACTAACCAATCGCCCTACAATCCAAGCTGTGTCTTCACCAAAACGCTTATAACCGACATCGGGATCCCCGATCTCATCCGCACTCCGCGGATGGGTAAGAAAAACGCCATCAAGCTCACTTGTTTCCATTGTCAGCAAGTCTTGCTTGGCGGACCAATCACTCAGTATGATCATAGGTTTCCTAGGACACAAATCGTTGTTCCTGTAGACCTTATTCGTCCAACGGATCACATTCTTAGCTTGAACGTGTGCCCCTACAAAGATAACGCAGTCAATTTTCAGCGTCTTTATCATGTCTATACGTATCTTGGTCATCTCGTCCGTTGTTGTTACGCAAACCGTTTTGTTTCGTTGTGTAATCTCAAAAGCAAGCCGCTTGGCTAGATAATTTGAATACACTGGATTGTCCGTATCTTTGATCACAAGAAATGATTTGGCCTTCTTTCCCATTGCAAGCTGAACTGCCTTTTTTGCCTGCTTGTCGTCCGTTGGGGATAGTCGAAGGACGGGACAAGGATGTTCCGACGTTTCGCATGGTTTGGGAAGAAGATCAGGATTTGTTTCGGTCACTAATATCACTGGTATTCTTGGCTTCGGCGCCATGTACTCCTTCAGTGCCTCCTTCGAAGTGGAACTATTTCCGTGACCCACTACCAGAAGCACATCACTCCGTTGTGCAAACTCCCGTGCGTAACTCTTGCCAGTGTCCGGGTTCCCTCCATCCCTCTCCCGCATTATCGTTATGGGAATGTTATTGACTGCTAAAGGTTTCAATTTCTCCCAGTGTTCCTCAAACCCTTCATGAGTTTGACGGGTTCCTTGATCCTTGGCGTCCCCAATCAAATAGACTATGTACTTTTCCGGACCTTGGAGTAATCCATGGATCGACAACATGATGGCACCAATTGCGAAGCTAGCGATAGCAGTTGTAGTGAACTTCAGCCAGCTCTTCAACCAAGCCCTGAGGTCGATATTTGACAGTTGTTTCCCCAATGCGGTCCAAAATGTCCGTCGCATAGTAAAAGCCTCTATCGAAATCGTGTCTTTAGAAACTTGCTATTCGACAAAATTCGACAAAATGATTGACTTCTTGCCAGTAACGACCTGTCGAAGGTCTTCTGTTAGCTTAAACAAGCGTTTCTGATTCGGCAGCTATTCGAGGACGCGGAATTGACTTAGGCCGAAGGGGATGTCCTCTATATTCTGAGCGATCATGATGACGTTTTTGTTGAGGGCGTGAGCGATGCCGGTCTTGTACAGCACGTTGGCGTTGCGATCAGTGAGGTCGCAGATCACCAATCGGCTCTGTGCAATGGCGTGTAGGGATAGGGATCATGCTTGTCAGCCCAGGCATGCTGGAAGCTGACCCGCAGTTGCAGCAACAGCTCGCTCTGGTAGACCCCATCCACCTGGTTCAGGATGCCGAGGATTTCACGGTTGGCCGCCTCGGCGCCTCCCAGCGCCTGCACGTATTCGTAGTCGGCTTCAGTGGCAATATCGAACTCATACTTGGTGGGGGTGCCTGCTTGCACCTGAGCCGCCACCTGATCCACCCTCCGCTGCAGGCGATGGGGCAGCGGCACGCCGCACCTGAAGGCTTGTCCGGGTTTGATGTCTGACTGCCTGTAGCTCACCAGCTCCCCTGACGGGGCATCGGGAAGGTAGTTCCGTAGAGGCTCCACGTAGACCCGGCCCTCGGGGGCGTAGACGACTCCCTCCACCCCGCCGTCGGTCAGGTTGAATCGGCCTTGGGTGTCCTCCCGTCCCGCCAGCACTCCCTTGAAGGTATGCACCGGCTGGGGAGGAAGCGTCCGCCTCACCCCTCCGGGGCCCGTCTCTACCGCCCGGTAACCGGGAGCCCGCAGGTCGTGAGGCTCGAGATTGAAGTAGAAGTCGGTATCGTCGAACCGGAACCGCAGTTCTCCCGTAGTGCGGATCTGCTGCTCAATCTCTCCGGGAGCCATGCGAATGACTTCATAGCTCGACAGGATCGGGCTCAGAGCCCTTGAGACCTCATCCGTCCGGGTCAGAACCTGGTGAGGAGTGACGGAGAGGCCAAGTCCGGTCAAAATCAGGACAGTCAGCCAAGAGGGTGTCTTTCCCGGGTTCGTCATTGCCGCCTCGGTTTACATTCGGTCCACAGGAATCCGGGTGGGATCGGTTCCGGGGATCCCTTCTCTAATACCAGTCCCGGATCCTCACTTCGATGTCGGGGTGGGCCTCCAGTGCCCGGGTGAAAACGCTCAGGTCGGAGCCGCGGTAGTGGTAGGGGTAGACAATTTTCGGCTTGAAGGCTGCGACGCACTCGGCCGCTTCCTCCGGCGGCATGGTGTAGGGCAGGTTCATGGTGACGAAGGCGATATCGATGCCGGTCAGGGCCTTCATCTCCGGAATGCAGGCGGTGTCGCCCGAGATGTAGACCCTCTTGTCTCCCAGGGTCAGCACGTAGCCGTTGCCTCGACCCTTGTCGTGGTAGAGCTTGCCGGGGCTGGGGCCCCGCTTGTGGTTGTACATGGGGACGGCTTCGATCTCCAGGCCGGCCACTTCCTTTTTCTGGCCGTTGCGCAGCACCAACGCCTCGGTCACGGTCCGGGCCACCGACTGCGGAGCCACGATGCGGGTGCCGCTCTTTTTCAGTCTCTGCACCTGGGCCGGATCCAGGTGGTCTCCATGGATGTCGGTGATGAGGACCAGGTCGGCCTTGGGCAGTCCGGAGTAGTCTCCCCGGCCCCAGGGATCGACGTGGATGACCTTGCCCTTGAACTCCAGCATCAGGCTGCCGTGAGTCACCGGGGTGATCTTGAGCATTCCCTCGGCCGTCCGGACCGAGTCGGTCGAGCCGGCCAGCAGGTTGGCAGAGGGAGCAAGGAGGGCAAACGTCAGGGCCATGGTTTTCATGGGTGGGTCTCCAGAAAGCGGCTCAACAATTCTTATCGGTAGCTTTTCATGCGTTTCAAACCCCGGCCTGTGGCTGTGGCTCAGGGAGCGAGTCTCTCCACGACCCACCCGGCTTCCGGCTGGCGGCGGTAGCGAAGCCGGTCGTTCAGGCGGTCGGGCCGTCCCTGCCAGAACTCGATCTGTTCAGGGGAGAGGCAATACCCTCCCCAGAAGGGGGGCAGGGGAATGCCGCCGTCGTCGAATCGGGCTCGATAGCCCCGCATCCGCTCTTCCAGCACCTGGCGGCTGTCAACCACCTCGCTCTGGGGAGAGGCCCAGGCGCTGAGCCGGCTGCCGGCCGGCCGGCTCTCGAAATAACGGGCCGATTCCTCCCTGGAGATCCGCTCCACGCTTCCGGAGATGCGGACCTGACGGGCCAGCTCCACCCAGGCCACCACTAGGGCGGCTCGGGGGTTCTCGGCCAGGTCCCGGGCCTTGGGGCTCCCGTAGTTGGTGAAGAAGACGAATCCGCGCGCCTCCACCCCCTTCAGCAGCACCATGCGGGCCGATGGGTCCGCCGCCCGGCTGGCCGTGGCCAGACAGGCGGCGCCCGGCTCGAACACCCCGGCAGCGGCGGCATCCTGAAACCACTGTTGGAACTGCAGGATCGGATCGGGGTCGAGGCTCGTTTGGCTCAGGCCGGCCCGGCTGTAGCGTTCTCGAATCTCGTGGATGGACATCCGCTTCCGAGAGGGAGTGTGCCCGACCGAAGCTCCTGAATCGCAGTTGATCGGGACCTTCAGAAGGGCTCCGATTATACCAGATCGGGGCCGGCGGGCGGGCCGGTGGCTCGAGCGGGAGCGTTCGATTCCGGCAGCGCCGTCGCGAGGGGCCTTAAAGGTGAATAATCCGTGGCCGCCCAGTGGATGAATCATGGATAATAGGCGGACCTTGACGACAGGAGAGAACCATCATGCCGCCAATCAAGATCGACCTCTACAGCGACACCGTCACCCGGCCGACGGCGCCGATGCGGAAGTTCATGTCCGAGGCTGAAGTCGGGGATGAGCAGAAGTTCGAAGATCCGACCGTCAACCGGCTGCAGGAGAGGGTGGCCGAACTGCTGGGCAAGGAGGCCGGGCTTTATCTGCCGTCCGGGACCATGTGCAACCAGATCGCTTTCAGGATCCACTGCCGGCCGGGAGACGAGGTGCTGCTGCATCGCTCGGCCCACCCCCTGATCTCGGAAGCGGGAGGCTTGGCGGCCCTCTCCAGCGCCATCCCGACCGGGCTGGAGGCTCGACGGGGGATTTTCAGCGCCGAGCAGGTCCGGGCGGCCGTCCGGCCGCTGAATCGCTATGCCCCGCGCACGCGGGTGGTTTCCATCGAGCAGACCTCCAATTCCGGGGGAGGGACTCCCTGGCCCGTCCAGGCCATTGAAGAGGTGGCCGCGGTCGCTCGCGAGCGCGGCCTGATCCTTCACATGGACGGGGCCAGGCTGTTCAACGCCGTGGTGGCCACCGGGACTCCGGCCCGGGATTTCGCCGCCCCCTTCGACACCGTCTGGGTGGATTTCAGCAAGGGGCTGGGAGCGCCGGTGGGGGCCGTGCTGGCCGGACGCCGGGAACTGATCGAGGAAGCCTGGGTGTGGAAGCAGCGACTGGGCGGGGCCATGCGGCAGGCCGGCATCATTGCCGCCGGGGCGCTCTACGCCCTGGAGCACCACGTGGAGCGCCTGGCTGAAGACCACGCCAACGCCAGGGTCCTGGCCGAGGGCCTGGCGGACATTCCGGGCGTTGCGTTGGACCCGGGCGAGGTCGAAACCAACATCGTGATGTTCGAAGTGTCGGAGCCGGCCTCGGCCGTGCTCGGCCGGCTGCTGGAGCAGGGGGTGCGAGTGAGCCAGCCGGGTCCGCACCGCTTGCGCGCGGTCACCCACCTGGATATCTCCCGCCCGGACGTGGAGGAGGCCGTTCAAGTCGCCCGGCGGTGTTTCGCCTAGATCGAGCGGATCGCGGAGGCTTCATGTCTGACAGAGGGTGGAGAGGCTGGATCGTGGCCGGCATGGTGGTCTGCCTGGCCGCCCTGCAGGTTCCCCTGGTTGGGCAGCAGCAGTCCGGGGGGCTCCGGGTCATCCTCGTCGATCCGAGCGAAAGCCGCATTCCCGGAGCCGAAGTCGAGTTTCGGGGTCCGGCATTGATCCGGCCGGTCTTGGGGGTCTCCGATGATCAGGGGCTGGTGATCAACAACAGCCTTCCGCCCGGGACTTACACCCTGACCGCCCGTTGCCCGGGATTCCAGACGGCGGTGAAGGACGAGGTGGCGGTCCAGGTCGGGCGGAGTTTCTCCGTCGAAATGTCTCTCGAGGTCGGCCGCCTCGAGAGCACCATCGTCGTCGAGGCGGGCGGAGCCGCCATCGATACCGTCAATAGCGAAGCCGCATCGGTCTTCACGGGCGAGGGTCTGACCAACGCCGCCGGCGGCCGGGACTTCACCGACTACGCCCGCTTCGCCCCCAGCGTCAACATCGAAGCCCTGACGGGTAACGTGACCTATAGAGGACGGGGCGTCCATGGAATATCGGTCGACGGCTCCTCGGGCGCCGAGAACGTCTTCTACGTGGACGGCGTCGATACCACCAGCATGTACAACGGGTTGAACAACCAGAACCTGCGGGTCGAAACCGTGGAGGAGTTCCAGTTGAAGACCGCCGGATACGAAGCGGAATTCGGCGGCGCCATGGGGGGCGTGCTCAGTGCCCGGACCCGCAGCGGCTCCGATGAATTTCACGGCAGCCTCCTCTGGTACGGCAGCGGAAGCGCGCTGACGGGCAGGCCGAGGAAGCGCCTGAGGCTCGATCCTGCTCAGTCGATCGACGACTCCGAATATGTGCTCGATCCGGAAGACGGGGAAGCGATCCAGGAATACGGTTTCACGCTGGGCGGCCCCATTTGGCGAGACCGGGCCTGGTTCTTCGGGGGGTTCCTGTCGGAAGTCCGGAATCGGACCCGCTCGGTTACGTTTACCTCGAAAGAAACCGGGCAATTTCAGCGCCGGGACCGGTTGCGCAGCCTTCCGATCAAGATCGATGTCCAACCGGCCGAAAACGTCAGGTTGATGGCCTCGGCGGTGGTGGACCGGTTGGACTGGAAGGGCGGGCTGCCCCATCTCGACGGGACTTCCAACCCCGATTTCGAATGGGCCAGGGAGGGGTTCGAATACCCCGGCTACACCCTCACGGGAGCCGCCATGGTCACCTTCAGCCCCTTCCTGGCGGTGGACGCCCGCTGGGGATTGAATGCCATCCAGACCGAACAGTTGCTGGGCCCGGCCCAGGTGCGTCACCGGTTCCCCGAGTCGCCCGGCCTGATCGGATACTCGCCGGATGACGCCCTGTACCGCCCCCGCGGTTTTTCCACCATCGGACATGGCGCAAGCTTCAACACGTCTCAGGACTTCCAGAAGAAAAGCACCCTGTCCCTGAGCGGGAGCACCCTGACGCGCGGGGCCGGCCAGCACAACCTGCGGTTCGGCTGGCAGTTCAACGGGCTGGCCCACGACATCAACGATGCCTACAAGTTCGACTACCTCCTCTACTACTACACCCGGCCCTACAACATGGTGGACGGAACGGTGCGCTCCAGCACCTGCACCGGACCCGACGGCAACGTCTACGATCCCTGCGGCTACTACGAACTGCGAACGCCGTTCGGCGTGGTGGCCAACGCCGCCACCCACCGGCACGCCCTTTTCGTTCAGGACGCCTGGACCATAGGCGGCGCGCTGACGCTGAATCTGGGGCTGCGCTTCGAGCGCGAGGAGATACCCTCCTTCAGCGATCTTCCGGAATTTTCCGGAGCGGCGTTCCAGTGGAACTTCCTCGACAAGGTCGCGCCTCGGGCCGGCCTGGCCTATGACGTCCTGGGCAACGCCAAGCTGAAGCTGTTCGGTAGTTGGGGATGGTTTTACGACGCCATGAAGCTTGAAATGGCCCAGGGGTCGTTCGGCGGCTTCAAGTGGTTGAGCCACTACTACCTGATGGACGACGCGGCCCTCGATTGGACCCGCATCGGCGGGCTGTCGGGCCAGGGGAATTATCCGGGAACCTACCTCGAGACCAGGAACTGGCGCATCCCCTCCTTCGAGGACCTGGACCCCGATCTCAAGCCCATGCGAATGACGGGGACGGTGGCCGGATTCGAGTACGAAGCCGCCCCCGACCACGTGGTCTCGGTCCGCTACACGCGCAAGAATCTCGACCAGGCGATCGAGGATGTCGGCCGCCAGACCCCGGCCGGCGAAGCCTACTACATCACCAACCCGGGACGCGGCCTCTCGGTCGGCCGGTTTGTGGAAGTCGGCCTTCCGGCCACACCCAGACCGAAGAGGACCTACAACGCCTTCGAATTCCGCTTGCGAAAGGCATTCCGCCACAACTGGCTTGCGGACGTCGCCTACGTGAACTCCAGGCTTCACGGCCTCTATTCGGGCCTGGGCAGCTCGGACGAGAACGGGCGCCTCAGCCCCAACGTCAACCGCGATTTCGATCTCTGGTTTCTCAACTACGATTCCAGGGGCAACCTGATCGACGGACCCTTGGGCACCGACAGAACCCACCAGTTCAAGGCGAATTGGACCTGGGTCACGCCCTGGGACATGGAAGTCGGAGGATTCTTCCGAGCCATGAGCGGAGCGCCGATCAGCCGGACAGTCAACCTGGAACACGTGGACGTCCTGGTGGACAACCGGGGCAGCGACGGCAGAAATCCGGCCTGGACCCAGACCGACCTCTCCCTGGTCCAGCGCTTCCACCCCTTTTCGGATGAAACTCGATGGCTCGAGATCAACCTCAACGTCATCAACCTCTTCAATCAAGAGACGCCCCTGCGGACCTTTCGGAGCCTCTACCGCCAGTCCCTTCCCCTGTGGCAACCGGGCGACCCCGTCTCGCAAGTCCTGGACGGCTACGACTACCAGGCGATCGCGGCCTCCCAGGGCGCCACCCGGGACCCGCGCTTCCTGCAGCATGACCGGTTTCTGGGTCCGATCTCTGCGCGCGTGGGGATTCGTTTCGTCTTCTGACGTTGCTTCCGGTGAGTTCCTTGCTTTCAATACCGGATTTTCGAGATCGTTACCACGCACCTTTCAGGTGCTCGAGGCTTTCCAGGTAGTCTTCCTTCTCCAGGTTTGCCTTGATCCCGTACTCGGCGAGAACATCTATCATCCGGCCCACTCGTATTCCTGCAAGATCTGCCGCCCTGCCCAAAGACGCCTCACCCTTTTTGTATCTTTCCACCCCGAGCATGACGCGGCCCTTGTAAACCAATTCTCTGACCGTCTTTGAGAGATCGTCCTTCTCCTCTTTGGAGAGGTCGCTGATGAACTCGTAGTTCTCCTCATCCATCCTTATGCTCATCGTTCTCGTCATCTTTCCGTCTCCAATCGTACACGCGCGTCTTCGATGATTTCCGATTTATATCGCCCAAACCTATCGAGCTCTCTGAGAGCGGCAAGAGACTGCCTCCTGGTGAGTATCTTCTTTTCCCGCATTATCACGAGGAGCGCTATCGCGGTTGTGAAAGGAATTCCCAGCAGCTTGCAAGCATTGATGCCCTTTTTGTCGTCAATACCAAGAAGGTCCTCTTCTGACGACGCCAGCACAATGGCCTCAACTTCGCCGCTGCCCAAAGAGAAGTCCGCTGCAATTTTCTGACATATGCTCCTGTCCTTGATTGCCAACACCTTGAGTCCCCCGTCGTCAATTGCCCTCTCGATCATGAGAGTGTCGAGCGATCTTTTTTCGCCGCATGCCTCCCTCTCAACCTCCTTTGGAATCATCACTTGCTGACCGATATGCCCCAGGAAAAGTTCCAGAAGCTCGGCCTTGGCCAGGAGTATGAGAGTAGAGGTGTCGAGGATCATTATTACATATTACTACAGACGTAGGGTTAGTAGAGATTTCGTGCAGGAAAAGTAAGGGACGTTGTTGAACTACTGGAATAACTTCGCTACCGCTTACGCACCTCATGCGACGCAGCATTCCCCGTGCCGCCTCTATCCCAAATAACACAGTTCAAGGGTCGGTGTTCAGGCAGCCCGAAATGGCCACCGCGGGGCCTATTCCGCCTCGAAGGGGCGATAGTTCCTGAAGAAGCTGACCCAGCGCAGGGAGGTCTTGTCGCCGGTTTGGAAGTTGGGGGTCCCGCCGGCGTTCAGCGCGCCGGTGCTCAGCCCGCCGTCGCCCATGGCGTCGGTCTTGACGATGACGTGCAGCTCGGCCGGCAGCCATACCAGCTTGTCCACCAGCATCACTTCCTTGTAGCGGAGCACCAGTTCCTCGTCGGTGATGGGGGCCTTCCGGGGCATGTCGGTGGACTTGGACTCCAGCCGGACCACCAGTTGAGTCTCCAGATCCACCCAGAAACGCCCGCGATAGCCGAAGGGAACCATCCCCTCGTCCTTGACCTGTATGGGACGCTGGGAGGTTTCCCGGGGAACCTGAAAGGACACCCTGGCCGTGTTCCGTCCATGCTTTTTCTCCAGGCCCTGCAGCTTGAAGGTCGCCTGGGACGGGGGCATGAAGATTCCGGTCAATACGGGACCGAATTCCCCCAGGTCACGGAAGAGAGGGTATTTGCTGATCTGCTTGTAGTGGGGTGACTGGTCGAAATAGGTCACCTCGACCTCGTAGATTTCCCTCTGGGTCCAGCCTCTCCGTCCGAAGGCCTGGTAGGACCGGGTTCCCTGATTGCAGACGAAATCCGGCAGGGAGTGGGCATATCTCAGCACCCGGTTTCTGACCGACTCCAGGAACTCAGTCCAGTTCTCGGCCGTGGGCACGGTCCCCAGCGGCAGGAGATCCACGTCGGGCGGCGGCGGAGGCGCCTGCTCGGCGCCGTCGGGTTGGGTGGGAATGACGCCGGGGGCCGCGGTAGGCTGGACGGTCGTCGCGCGCTTCCCTCCCAACTCTTTCACGACGTTCACGATGGCCGCGTCGGCCTCCTGGGCTTCCAGCTTCTTCAGAAAGCCGTCGGTGACGGTGAACCCGATCCCTCGCTCGCGAATCATCTCCACTGCCCGCTCGACGGTGATTCCGAACTTGGAAGCGGTCACGATGGTGGCGACCTGTTCCGGGGTCAGAGGCGGCCTGGCTTCGGCGGTTCCCGACAGGCCGGCCGTGAGCGCGAGAGCGAGCAGAACCAAGAGCCCGATTCTTGCCTGAAACCAACGGGAAAAAGAGGAATCCACGAAGGCACACGAAGCGGGACGGCTCTGCCGCATCGGCAGGGGCAGTGCCTCCTCGCCGAGCAAGAAGGAGGGGAGGGGGCGCCCCTCCGGGAGCGCGGGCGTCTCGCCCGCATTCTCTGGGTTGGGTGGCCGCTCAGTTTTCCCGTGAAGCGGCACCCGGCCACCCTGCCGCCGGGAACGGCCTGGGCTCGGCTGAAGCAGAATCGTGGCGCCGTCGCCGGTCGAGCCGGGTGGAGGAGATGGGCGAAGCCGTGCCAGTGTTGTGCGGGCGGGACGCCCGCGCTCCCGGGGGGGCTTCCACTGCCGGGAATCCTCAAAATCGCACCGGTTCATCGCCTGAGTTGGCTCCTCGTGCGGGAAGCTCTGGTCCTGATTATCCTGTGCATCCATGTTCAATACTCTTGTTCCCGACAGGCCATGAACTGCTCCTGTTTTGCTCTCGAATGATCGGCTCCCTGGTGAGGGGCGGGGGCCGGACTTGCCCGAAGTGTTCTTTCGGAGTATAGCATTGAACGCGAGGCCGTTGCCTGGCCTCGATTCATCGCCTATAATGCGGAGGTTCAGCGGACGGCCGCCGGTCGGGTGCCGATCCGTTGATCCTCTCTCACTCCGATCTCCCTCACATTTCAAGTCGGGGCGCGGTCTTCCCGCGCACGCGCCGCCCGTGCGTCGCATTGCGCAAGGTTGCGTCCCGGCGCCGGCCGGCGGCCCGCTGCCGCCGGCGACGGCTGGAGGTGAGGATGCTGTTCAAGACGCTGAGTGCAGCCGTTTTCGGGATCGATGCCTACGTGGTCGAGGTGGAGGTGGATGTTTCCCCCGGGAAGGCCAACTTCCTGACGGTAGGACTGCCGGATGCAGCGGTCAAGGAGAGCAAGGAGCGGATTCGTTCGGCCGTCAAGAACTGCGGACTGGACTTTCCCTTCAGGAACATTACCGTGAACCTGGCGCCGGCCGACGTCAGGAAGGAGGGTTCGGCGTTCGACCTTCCCATGGCCATCGGCATCCTGGGAACGGTGGGAACGCTGCAGAGCCCGGACCTCGGCGACTGGCTGTTTCTGGGAGAGCTCTCCCTGGACGGAGGATTGCGTCCGGTCCGCGGGGCTCTCCCCATCGCCGTGGCAGCGCGGCAAAAGGGGATTCGCCACTTGGTCCTGCCGGCGGAGAACGCCCGGGAAGCGGCGGTGGTCGGCGGCCTGTCGGTCTTCGGTCTGAAGAACCTGGTGGAAGTGGTGGACCTGGTCAACGGCGCCCGCGAGTTCGAGCCGAGCCAGGTGGACCCCCGGCGTCTGCTGGCCGCCCAGCCCCGATCCCCGCTGGACTACCGGGACGTCAAGGGGCAGCTCACGGCCAAGCGGGCCCTGGAGGTGGCGACCGCCGGCGGGCACAACCTCATCATGATCGGCCCGCCCGGTTCCGGAAAGACCATGCTGGCCAAGCGCATCCCCACCATCCTTCCGCCTCTGACTTTCGCGGAGGCCATCGAAACCACCAAGATACACTCGGTCGGCGGCGTCCTCGCCAACGGCGCCGGGCTGATCAACCAGCGTCCCTTTCGGGCTCCTCACCACACCATCTCCGACGCCGGGCTGATTGGCGGGGGAGCGCTGCCGAAACCGGGGGAGGTGAGCCTGGCCCACCACGGCGTCCTCTTCCTGGATGAGCTTCCCGAGTTTGCCCGCAACGTGCTGGAGGTGTTGCGCCAGCCGCTGGAGGACGGCGAGGTGACCATCGCGAGGGCCGCCCTCTCGCTGACCTTTCCGTCCCGCTTCACCCTGGTGGGGGCCATGAATCCCTGTCCCTGCGGTTTCTACAACGATCCCGGCCGAGACTGCTCCTGCACCCCGAGTCTCATCCAGCGCTACGTGGCCCGCATCTCGGGGCCTCTGCTGGACCGGATCGACATTCACATCGATGTGCCGCCGGTGGCCTACGCCGAGCTGTCGGCCAGGACCAGCGGAGAGCCCTCGCAGGACATTCGGGGACGAGTCACCCGCACCCGGGAAATTCAGCAGCAACGCTTCGCCGGCGCCGGGATCTACTCCAACGCCCAGATGACGCCTCGGCTGATTGGTCGTTTCTGCGATATCGGAGCAGAGGCGCAACGGCATCTGGAACGGGCCATGACCCGAATGGGCTTCAGCGCCCGCGCCTACGATCGCATCCTCAAGGTGGCGCGCACCGTTGCCGACCTGGATCAGGCGGAGGCCATTCAACCCCACCACATCTCGGAGGCCATTCAGTATCGCAATCTGGACCGGAACTACTGGATGGGAGCGGCGGGGGCGGATTATGCGTAGCGAAGAGCCAGGTGAACCTCTTCCAGCGTCAGGCCGGCCGGGCAGTTGGGGTGCACGCGGACGGTCAACTCGTTGGTTCCCCGACGGATCCGCCCGGGGGGCAGCTTCCAATCCGTCCAGGCGATGCCGCCGGAGCCCGGCCTTCGAACGCCGTCACCGGCGGCAAGCCGAAGCCCGTTGAGCTCGAAGGACGCCTGGTCCGGCGGGATCGGCCTCGACCAGCCAACCCGCAATTGCGTCTCCGGGTGGGCGCCGGCGGCAGAATTCTCCTTCAAGTCGTCCCCGACAGGGATGGGGATCCGTTTCTCCTGCGAGCCCGAGGCGGTGGAGAAGGTCACCGGCAGCGGCGCCCGAGGGCAGATGTGGGCGATGTAGCCGGCCTCCTGGGTGCGGTCGACGGTGTAGAGCTTGTCGAGACGGGAGAGCACGACGGCCTCTCCGGTTTCCTCGGCGATCTGCTGCTGGTGGGGGTCATGGACCTCGGGAGTCCGTCTGCCGCTGCGAATGCCCGACATCACGAAGAGATTGAACCAGTAGAGGCCGTCGGCCCCCGCCGACCAGAAGCGCTGGGCCGCGGCCCGAGCCGCTCGAACATCCTGGAAGGCCCGGGTGGAGCCGCTCAGGCAGGGATAGACCGGGATGCCGGCGGCATGGCCCAGCTCGATCCAGGTCTCGACCGGGGTGGTGAAGGGGACGTAGCCGGCCCCGGCAACCAGCAGGTCCACCAGGCCTTCCTGGATCCAGGAGGCGGCGTCCACCCCGTTGTTCAGCGAGAGTTCGGGCGTGTCGGCCACGCGCATGGCCAGTTGGATGGCCTTGCCCTTCTGCCTCGAAATGTCGCGCAGGCGGCGGCGCAGCGTCCGCACGAAGTCGGTCAGGAGGGGCGCGTGCTGGCGTTCGGTTCCCGGTTTGAAGAAGAAGGGGTGGCGGCACCAGTCCAGCTCCACGCCGTCCAGGTCGTAGCGCCGGCAGGCCTCCTCGATGGATTGCAGGTACCGTTGGCGCACCTCGGGATGGGCGTAGTCCACTGCGCACCAACTGAACCACTCGGAGGATCGAACACCGAAGGCTTCCCGGGTCGGCCTCAGGGGATGTTCGGCCTCCTTTCGATTCCAGCGCAGGAAGGGCTGAAAGGAGTCCGAATCGGGAAAGCTCGCCAGCAGAAACTCGGGGTGCCGGCGCTTGAAGGGGTTGAGCCGCCCGGCGATGAAGGCGTCGTGGATGTCGTTCATGCGGAAGGAGAAGACGCACTCCAGGCCGTGGCGCCGGGCGAAATCCACGGTGACCCGGATGGGATCGTTGTCCGGCCCCATGGGATAGGAGGTCTCCCAGTGGGGCCGGGTCACGAATCCGCAGTAGTAGATGCTGTCCACGTGGGTGCCCGGCAGGGTCTCCATTCGCTGGGCCAGAAACCCTTCGGGGGTGGTGGCCAGGGGGGAGTAGCTGTCGTCGCCGTCGTTGTTGTAGATCAGCCGGGGCCGCCCGCCGCCGGCGCGAGAGCCCTGCGCCGGGGCGGCGCGGGACGGGTCGAGGCCCTGGGCGGCCGCCAGGCTCAGGGAGGCGGCCGAGGTTCTGAGAAATTGTCTTCTGGTTTGCACCGGTTCCTCCTCGAGGCCGTTCGGGGGCGGAATCGCCCGGCTCCTCAGGTTTCCTGCAATCCGGGCGCTTCCGCGGCTGTCTTGCGGCGCCACAGGGTGTACTCCCGGTCGGCGGGCGGGAGACGCCTTACCCTGGCATAAATCAGGCTGAAGGGGTAGGAGACCGCCAGGCAGATGACCATCGCGAGAGCCCCGTAAAAGATCCAATGGGTGTCCGAATAGTTCTGGATGTAGACCTGAGTGGGAATGCTGACCAGGCAGGTGGCGATCAGCCAGCCGCCGAAATTTCCCCTGCGCGTCAGAATCCCCATGAGGAACAGAGCGGTGACGGGTGAGGCCACGTAGCCGCCGACCATGCTGATGGCCTTGAGGATTCCTTCGATCTGAGAGACGAGCAGGCCGGAAAGCGTGGCCAGCAGACCCAGGCCGACCGTCAGTCCGCGGGCGATCCGGAGGCTGCGGCGGGAATCCAGGGCGCTCTTTCTCAAGGGCTGGATGAAGTCCACCAGGATCAGGGTGCTCATGGAGTGAATGCCCGAGTCGACGGTGGACATGGCGGCGGCGAAGACGGCGGCGATGATCAAGCCCGAAATTCCTGCCGGCAGGGCGTGGATGATGTAAAACGGGAGAATCTTGTCGCCGCCGATCCCTTCGGCCAGACGTTCCGGAAACAGGGAGAAGTAGGCGAAGAGCCCCAACCCGATGAAGAAGAGCAGCGCCAGCAGGATGATTTCCAGAAGGTGATCCAGGATCTGCGCCTTGACCATCCCTCCGAAGGTCTTGATCGAGAGCAACCGCTGGACCGGCACCTGGCTGGTGCCGTACTGGCCGAAGGCGATGATGAAATAGCAGATCACCACCGTCAAGCCGTTGATTTCCGAGAAGCTGAAGGTCAGGTCCAGCAGCGGCAGCTTGTCATGGGCGGAAGCCATTTCCATGATCCGGTCCATCCCCCCGGGCACGCGCTCCACCAGGGAAAGGGTGATCAGGACGGCCCCGAAGGCCAGGACCAGGAACTGCACCACGTCGGTCCAGATCACTGCCGCCATCCCTCCCAGGGTGGTGTAGGCGGTGGCCACCAGGCCCATGACGATGATGGCGCTCCAGAGGTCGAGGCCGGTGACGGTGGAAAGCGCCAGCGCCGGCGCATAGAGGGCGATGCCCATCCAGCCCAGCAACTGCAGAATCGAGAAGAAGGAGGCGGCGTAGCGGGATCGGCTCCCGAAGCGCAAGCCCACGTACTCGTAGATGCTGGTGACCTGGAGTCTGCGGTAGAGGGGGAAGAACAGCAGGATGACCAGCGGCGCGGCCAGCAGGGTAGCCGGCAGCCCCACGACCAGAGCGGCATTCTCCTCGTAGGCCACCTGCGGCGCGCCCAGGTAGGTGATGGCGCTCAGCACACTGGCGACCACGCTGAGGCCGACCGCCAGCCAGGGCATGCGCCGGTTGGCCAGGAAGTAGGTCCCGGTGTCCTTCTGCTTGCCGGAAAGACCCAGGGCCAGACCGACCACCACCGCGAAGTAACCCACCAGGACCAGCGTGTTCAGAGTTCCGAAGGATGGCGCTTCCAGAGACTTGCCTCCTCAGGTTTTGGCTGGGGGGCGGAGCCGGGCGGGTCCGCCGTCAATCAGGCCGAAGCCACCGGGGGGCGGCTTCAGCTCGACTGCCCGGCAGCTTCTTCGGCCGACTGGGGGCGATTGGTGACGTCTCCGCCCAGCCAGCGGTAGGGTCTGGGGTAGAGGGCCAGGGATCGGTCTTCCAGGGGAAGCTTGACCGGACGATTGCCGCGCTGGGCCGACAGCTTGCAGGCGATGGCGATCTCCAGGGCCTGCCGCAGGTCGTGGCCCGAAATGAACAGCTCCCGTCCCGTGTCCACGGCATCCAGGAAGGAGCGAATGGCCGTGACCAGGTAGTCGTCCCCGTACCAGGGGGCCCGTTCCGTTCCGGGAATGGTCCCCTGGTTCTGCTTGACGTAGTCCAGCCAGAGGTTGGGAGCGTATTGCGGGTCCACCTCCTGGCGGGCGCCCTTGCTGTCCGTCCCCATATAGACCTGGGGCTCGTTCCAGTTCCAGCGGACCAGGGCGTCGTCGGTCCAGGCCTCCACGCCGCTGTAGGGAGTCTTTTGGCCGAATACCGTAGCCTCCAGTCCGGAATCCAGGGAGAAGAGGCCGTTGATGATCAGTCCGGCGTCGTCTTTCTCCGGAGCCAGCGCTTCCAGGGGGGTGCCCCAGGCGATCAACTCCTTTACTTCCGCTCCGGCAAAAAGCCGCAGCACCGAGAGATGCTGGCAGCCTCCGCCCGAGATCTCGCCGCCGAAACCGTGGATCGATGCCCCCTTGAGAGTGCCCCACTTCCCTCCGTTCAACTGGCGGCCGGCCTCCTGGACGTTCCACTTGGCCCGCTGCAGGTTGCCGCCGGCAAAGACCACGCCCCGCTGCTTGCAGGCCTCCACCATGGCGTCGGCGTCCGACAGCCGGGCCGCGATGGGTTTGTCGGTGGAAACCCCCTTGACGCCGGCCTCGGCGCAGGCGATGACCGCATCCTTCATGAACTTGGTGGGGGTGATGACGGCGGCGACATCGGGCACCACCTCCTTCAGCATGCCGTGCACGTCCTTGTAGAGCGCCTTGACTCCGAAACGCTCGCCGACCACCTTGCGCCGCTCCTCGTTCCACTCGGCGATGGCCACCAGCTCGGTGTCGGGCATGGCGCGATAGACTTCCGCATAGTACTGGCCCATCCGTCCGCAACCGATAATGGCCACCCGGTGCTTTTCCTTGCGGCCGCCGGCTTGGCTGGGACCGGTCAGCCCCTGGGAGGCCGCGCATCGCAGTCCGGTGGCCGCCAGCGTGAGCGCGGCCGATTGCAGCAAGAAGTGTCGTCTTTCCATGGCTTGTCTCCCCCTCGGGTTGTTGCCGGCAGGTCTTGAGATGATCTTAACAGATTGGTCCGGGACCCGCCATCCCGGGCGGGCGTGAGACCCGGACGCCATTCCTCCCCGGGACAGGGGTCACTGGATGACATACAGGTCGGTCGTGTACCCCTCCATGGCCTGCTGCAGGCCGGACCAATTGATCCTTGAGATGGGTTGAGGTCGGTCGGACTTGCGGTCAGCCACCCTATTGGAACCTCCGGGTTATCGCTGAGCCTTTTGCAAAATTCCGCAGGTAGGGGACGCGAATAGTTCAGCGCTGAACCACGAATTTGCAAAAGGTTCCGCTGGTTGGAATTTACGCTGAACCGCCCGGATCGCCGTCACCGCGCAGCCGGCGGGTCTCGGCTTCGTCCACCTTCCAGATAGCGGTGTCGACCGCGACCCCGTAGACGCTCCGGGCCCTTTCGGCGCTGACCTTGCCTTCCCGTACGTCCCGCAGCACGGCCCGTGGCGAGCGGCGGCTAGGGGGACCGTATCCGCCGCCCCCGCAGGTGCGGTAGCTGACGATCTCGCCCGGCTTGAGCTGTAGTGTCTGCTTGGACCCCACTTCCACCTCCTGGCCTCCGGAGCTGAGCAGGTAGCTGGCTCTGCGGCCCGGGAGCCCGCCGAAGAGGCCGTGCGGCCCCCAGCGCTCCCGGTCGGCCAGAATGGTGAAGGAGACCTCGTGGTCGGTGAACAGGTAGTCCCGGCGCAGGCCCAGTCCGCCGCGGCAGGTTCCGGCGCCCTCGGAATCGTTGACCAGCTCGTAGCGCAGAATGCGCACCGGGTAGTTGGACTCGGTCTCTTCTATGGGAGCGTTTTCGGTGTTCTGACCATGGGTCTGAACGGCATCCGGGCCGTCCCTGGTCGCCCGGGCTCCGTAGCCGCCGCCCAGGGTTTCCAGGAAGCAGTAGTACTCGCCGCTGGCGGGATGGACGGCTCCGAACCCGGCATGGCACTGCATGGCCTTGGTGCCCGCCGGCATGGTTCCGGGAAGGGCGGGAGCCAGGGCCTTGAACATCACGTCCGCCAGGCGGGTCTGGACTTCCCATCCCCCCACCACCGGGGCCGGCGGCCGGCAATGGACCACGCTTCCGGCCGGAGCCTCGATCCGCATCAGGCGGTAGAAGCCGTCGTTGACCGGCAGGTCCGGATCGATCAGCGATTTCAGCACGTAGGCGCAGGCCGAAAAGGTCTGAGCGTAGGTGGAATTGACCGGGGCCCGCCTCTGGGGGTCGGAGCCGGTCAAGTCGAATCGAACCCCCCGGGCGCCCTCGAACCGGATTGTGGCGGCCAGGCGCACCGGGCGGTCGGTGAAGCCGTCGCTGTCCACCACGCCCTCGGCGCTGAATTCGCCCTGGGGAAGCTTGGCCACTTCCGCTCGCGTCCGCCGCTCGGTGTATTCCAGAAGTTCCTCGGTATAGTCGGTGATCGTTTCCAGTCCCAGCCGCTCGATCAGGGCGGCCAGGCGACGAGTCCCGGTGCGGTTGGCGGCCACCTGGGCCCGAAAGTCGCCGCCGGTCTCGTGCTTGGAGCGGATCTGGGCCAGGACCAGCCGAACCACGTCCTCCACCAGCTCCCCGTTCTCCACCACTTTGACCGGAGGGATGATGACGCCCTCCTGAAACACCTCCCGGAAGGCCCCCACGCTGGCCGGGGCCCCGCCCCCGACATCCACGTGGTGGGCCAGGTTGGCGACATAGCCGAAGAGACGGTCCCGGTGGAAAACGGGTGAAACGAAGGTAATGTCGTTGAGATGGACTCCCCCCTGGTAGGGGTGGTTGGCGATGAGCGCGTCCCCCGGACCCAGCCGGTCGGGGCCGTAGGCGCGCACCACGCTGGGCACGCTGAGAGCCAGGGAGCCCAGGTGGTTCGGTTGATTGAAGGCCTGAGCCACGGGCCGCAGGCGGCGGTCGAAAAAGGCGCAGGAGAAGTCGTTTCGGGTCTTGATGTTGGTGGAGTAGGCGCTGCGCCGCAGCGAGACCGACATCTCCTCGGTCGCTTCCAGCAGGGCGTTTCGGATGACTTCGAATCGAATCGGGTCCAGCCGGAAAGAGGATGCCATGACTCAGGGTTGTTCTGACCGGTTACGGGCCGCATGATATCATCACTGCCTTGTATTTCACCTCAGGAGCGCACCCATGATCAAAGGTCTCCACCACACCAACATCGTGGTTTCCGACATGAGCAGGACCAAGCGGTTCTACACGGAAACTCTCGGACTTGAAATTTCCCTGGAGGTCTCGATCGAAGACAGCGAGTTCAGCCGCGGGGCGGGCTTGGCCGACACCAGGGTGGCCGCAACCTTCTTCTCCGTTCCGGGGGGCGACACTCTGATCGAGACCTTTCAGTACCTCAATCCACCCAGCCGGCCCATGCCGTCCGATTCCAGGGCCAACGACATGGGATTCGGCCATATCTGTTTTGAAGTTGACGACATCCAGCAGGCCTGGCAATCCCTTCGGGACAAGGGGGTGGAATTCGCCTCCACCCCGGTAACCATGGCCAACGGGGTACGCTGGTGTTACTTCTACGGTCCGGACGGCGAGAGGCTGGAGCTGCTGCAGTTGGCCCCGGAATCGGATTGAGGCAGCTTCTCAGTAGTCGAAGAGATAGTTGAACTTGACGAACAGGGCCCGGGTCAGCGTCCTTCGGGGGAGCCGGTGGGCGTCGAGCAGGGGCGTGGTGGAATTGTTGGTGTTGTAGACCACGTACAGACCGGTGCTGGCCGACGAGAGGAGTCCCAGCCGGATGTTGTGGCCCAACGTCTGCGACACGCTGTTGTACTGGCTGAAGGTCTGCAGGAAGCTCCTGGAGGTGAAGGACCAGTTGAAGCGCAACCCCACCAGGTCCACGTTGAAGTCCCCCACAGGCAGCCTGACCATGTTGCGAAGGTAGGACGCCGTCCAGGACAGGCTGTGGCTGTGGCGGTAGCCCCCCCTCAGGTTGAGGCTGCGTATTTTCCCGTCGTAGAAGCCGCCGGCCGCGGCGGTGCCGCTGAGGAAGAGCGGCCTGCTGGGGTCGGTGCGATAGTTGGCGATGATCTCCTCGTAGCCGTACCGTCCCACCGGAATGATGACCCCGGGCACCACCTCCAGGGGTTCGTCCAGGCGCTCGAAGTTTCGGTTCCAGGCGACACCCAGGCGGGCGCCGTTCTGCCACTTGGAATCCATGTGATAGTGCTGAAAGTCGGATTCCAGGTCGCTGTTTTCCAGCGAGTACCAGGCCCTCCTGGAGGCGTGAGGTTCCCAGCTTCGTATCGGGCCGCCGTTGGGATAGTGGTGGAATCGGTAGAAGTAGTTGGTCTTGCGATACCCGACCCTGGGGGCAAAGCCGACCTCGGGATTGAAATGGTCACCCACCTCCAGGTAGCCAAGCCTGAACTCGTGGGTGGAATCGTCGTACTCCAGGAGGGAGGAGTAGGCGTGGTTTCCGCCCTCGAGCCCCGGGGTTTGGGTGAAGGCCGCGTAGTTGTACCAGTTGGCGAATCTTCCCAGGCCGAGATTGGCGTCGGAGCCGAAGGTTCGATTGTAGGGGCGGCCACCGTCGAAGGCTGAAGTCGAACTCCGGTTGACGCCGATGACTCCGATGGAGGAGCGGTTGGGGAGCTCCCGGCTGAAGCGCGCCACCGAGTAGTTGTCGGCAGGAACCACGCCGTCCACCTTGCGGGTCTGCATGTTGAGCAGGCCCAACTGGTAGGGACCCGCCTTGCCGCTCAACCGTGCGCCTCCGTCGATGGGAACCAGGTGCTGGTGCTGGTCGATGCCGATGCGCCTGGAAAAGAAGATTTCCACCTCCCGGGGCGTGCCGAACTCGAAGAAGCCGGAGTTTTCCAGAAAGAAGGGGCGCTTTTCCGGGAAGAAGAGGTCGAAACGGGTGAGATTGACCTGTTCTTCGTCGACTTCGACCTGGGCGAAGTCGGTATTGACGGTGCCGTCCAGGGTGAGGCTGGGAGTGAGGCTGTACTTCAGATCCAGTCCCACGTTTCGCTCGAACCTGGATGGATCTCCGGGATGGGTGTAGTTTTCGCTGTATCCCCCCAGCACGTAGGGAAGCAGCTTGAGACTGCGGTGGTTGCGGATTTCCAGCCCCTTCAGCGTCCCGGCCAGGTCGACGTGGATGAAGCGGAAGGCTCGTGAGACCGGGGACCAGTGGGACAGCTCGTTGCGGCGCCGCAGATTGCGCTCGATGTTGAGGCCCCAGGACTGGTCCGCGCCTGGCCGGTATCGCAAGGTCCGGAAGGGGATGGCCATCTCGCTCTCCCAGCCGCGCGGCGTAATCTGCGATCTCACCTCCCAGACGCCGTCCCAGTTCAGGCTCAGCGCGCTGGAGCCTCCCCTTTGGGCTCCTCCCCCGCCGCCGGCGCGCGAGGGGCCGCCCCCGCCTCCGCGGGTCTGGCCTGCCTTGGAGACCTGGGCGTCGTGCTCGATGCCGGTGGGGTTGGTGCCGAATACGAACGCGTTCTGCCGGTCGTGAAAGGTGTCCAGCATCACGATGAGGTAGTCCGAGTCGTTTTTCAGTCCGTCCCGCCGGTTCTGGTTGACCACGATCTCTTCGGGCCGGGAATCGAAACAGATGATGCCCACGTAGAGATTCTCGTCGTCGAAGGCGATCCGCACCTCGGTCTTCTCGCTGGAGGGCCTTCCTTCCTCCGGATTCCTCTGGATGAACCCGGTAGCCGGCTCGATCGGCTGCCACAGGGCTTCGTCGACCCGGCCGTCCAGTCGAGGCGGCTCGGCAACCCGCCGCGCCTGGAGGGTTCTTTGGGAGCCGTTTGTCGGGGAATCGGATGGGGCTGCCGCCTGTGGGGAGCCGGCGACGGCAAGGGCCGCCAGCAGGGTGACCAGGGAATGCGGAAAGGGCGGCATCGAAACAGGGAGAAACTGAAAGAAGAACCGGGCCGGCTGCGGTTACGGGTGTTGGGGCTTGCTGCCGATCGGGTGCGACTGGGGAAGCTGCCGGGCAATATCCCGGACTTCCGACCCCGCGCAATCGTGAGGGTGACCGAAGCCTCCCTGGCTCACCGCCAGGCCGGTGGCCGGATCGGCCTTCATGTCGAAGATGATGTTGTCGTCTCCGGTGGGGCTGATGCCGACGGGAACATGGTCCAGAGCCAGGGCGTCCCGGACCTTCCAGGCGACCACGTGATCGGTGCAGGAGGTATCGCCGCTCACGCCCAGGCCGCCCAGCAGGTCGCCTTGACTGTCATAGAGGCCCAGGCCTCCTCCGGTGACGTCGATCCCCCCCACCCGTCGTCCCACCATCGGGTCCCTGGGCTCGCCATGGTTCTTGGGGTTGCCGCGATAGGCCACCCGGGGATCGACAGGATGGCCGAGCTGCAGCCCGAAGAGGCTGCCTCCCGGCTGCACGGCCGCATAGAGGTTGGCCGTCGACAGCGCCAGGCCCGGCAGGGCGCCTCCGGCTCCCTTGGGAAGGCTGAAGGCATTGGCGGTCGAGGCTTTTTGGGCCGAGATCACCCGGCTTCCCGGCCACTGGCTGCCCCGGTCTTCGCCGGAGAACGTGACCCTGCAGACCACGCCATCCCGGTTGACGATGGTGGCCCACAGGTCGTTCCCCAGTCCGCCGTTCCCCAAGGGATCCTTGACGACCGTCTTGAGGATCTCGGTCACCTGCTCGTGGTCGGGCAGGTCCCTGCACACCCTGTTGGCGTCGAACTCCTCTTGGGCCAAGAGGGGATGGACCGCCCAGAACAGACCGACCAGTGTTGCCGAGGCAAGAACCCTCAGAAGATGCCGCCGGGTTGAAGCCATCCGCCACCTCCGCCCGCGTTGGACGATGATGCTCATGTCGGTGAGCACTCTACCACGCCACCCGGCACGCCGCCTAGTCCCGCGGGCGTTGAGGCGGGCCGGTTTTGAGCCAACCGGTGCGAACCGGCGCCGGAATGGTCGGGTGGCGCCGGCCGGGGCAGGTTCAGCACACGGAATGGAAGGGGCGAAGAGGTGTTGCGGACCGTGAAGGGTGGTGTGAACACGGCTGTCCCTTGTCTGAAACTAAAGGGAAGAAAGAGGGATCCACGAAGACACAGTGCGCCGTGGAAAGGCGCCTTCTTCTAGCGGGTGCGAATCCCGCCCAACAACTGTCGCTCCGGTTGGTAGCAGCCAGGGCGGATCATGGAGGTAACGAAATGGTCTGAAGCACTCTGGCGACAAAGGCCGCCAAGGGCGGCCCAGCGAGCATGCGGGCCGGAACGGGAGTGAACGTCGAGCAGGCCTCGAAACGGATAATACGGAAGCCGACCCTCCTGTGTATAGGGGAAGGCCGATGGCGGATGGGGAAGAGAGCGACGCGAGCACCTAACCGCTTCCGTCGGGGTAGTGACGCTGGCACGCATGGAAGGGGAAGAGGGTGGCAACACGGGAAGCCCTGTGGGTGGTGAGGCACGCATCGAACCGGCAGCTCGTGAGAGTGAGGCTGGGCCGACAGGGTGGCGGAGAGGCCAGTAGTACCGGAGAAGCGGGGCAACGCCCGTGGAGGGAAGGGGCCTCAGGTGAGGAGCGGTGACCGAAGGGGGAAGGGTCTCGGGAGTGGCGAAAGCCTGAAACCCCGGCAAAAGGACCGGAGACTCCGGAAGCATCACATGCAAAAGTGAAGGGGCCGTGGAAAGAGGACGGCGTCGTCAGGGCGTCAACAGGCCTGGCGGCAACCCGGGCGCGGAAGTGGATGGAGTAGGGGACGGGTGCCAATCCCACAGGCGTCGTCCGCGAAAGCGACCGGGGACCCGTGTACGAGACGCATGATCCCACTGGAGAGCCGGATGCGGGAAAACCGCACGTCCGGTTCGGAGAGCGGGGACTGGAAACGTGATAAGGGAGCCGGACTGAGGCCCGAAGCGAAAGCGACGGAATAGCCACCGGACCCTACAGTCAACGCGCCAGTCCTCGACTCTACCGAAGATTCACGAAGGGCCACGAAGCGTGACGGCTCTGCCGCGTCGGCAGGGGCAGTGCCTTCTCGCGGAGCAGGAAGGATGGAAGGGGGCGCCCCTCCGGGAGCGCGGGCGTCTCGCCCGCATTCTCTGGGTTGGGTGGCCGCTCAGTTTCCCCGTGATGCGGCGCTTGGCCACCCTGCCGCCGGGAACCCCATCGGCTCGGCCGAAGCGGAATCGCGGAATCGTGACGCCGTTGCCGGTCGAGCCAAGTGGGAAAGAGGGGCGAGGCTGTGCCAGTGTTGTGCGGGCGGGACGCCCGCGCTCCCGGCCTTCCTCCAGTGACGTCGTTGCAGCCAAGCAGGTCCATCGGTCTTCGTGTCTATTCGTGTTCATTCGTGGTTCGCCCTTATTGACGATCGCTTGTTTTTCCTCGAATGATCTGCTTGGCAAGGCAGGGGCGCGGCTTCTCTCAACCTCACCGGCGCTGTTGTCCCGAGTCCTTCGTTGCCGTAAGATTGCCGATGACCATTACCGAGGTATACCTGGGGCAGGTGACCATTGAAGACTTTCGACGAAATCCTCGCGGGGAGCTTGGTACGCGAACTGCTACGCTTCACAAGGAGGGGATCCGGAGGTTTCGCGAGAATTGGGTCTATCGAGTTGACTGATCTCGGTTTTGGGAATAGCGAATCAACTTGGGAATGGCATCGGCGGCCATCTTGAAATAGAGGTCGTCTTTCTCGACTCCAGTACAGGTGTGACCGACAGCTTCGGCGGCCGCCAAGGTTGAGCCGGAGCCCGCGAACGGATCCAGAATCATGCCTTCCCCCAGCGGCAGCACACCGCCTACCAGTTTCCGAAGAAAGGATTGAGGTTTCAGGCTAGGGTGCGGCGCCAACTTGCGTTCGCTTTTTCTGGTTGGCGAGGAAGCGATCACGTCGCCGAACGGCTTGTCGTGACTTGGCCGGCGAAAGCCGCCCGTCTTCCATTTCCTCAGATTGTCCTGAACTCGTCCTTCCAGGGGTTTCCGGTACACGACCCAAGGCTCCCACATCGAACGCGGCATCACAGTGACATCGGAAAACTCGTCGTGAGCAGCCTTGGGACGGTCCCCACCCCTCATGGTCATGGTTAACCTCACGATTTCTCCCCGTCGCTCCAGGCCCGCTTCCGCAAGAGCCGTCGACACCAGGTAGGACAGCAGAGGATTGGAGGCCACAACTACATGAGCCCCCGGCACCAGTTTCGGAAGAAGGAGGCGGGTCCACACAAAGAAAAATGTCCCGATGTAGGTGAGCTGGTCCTTGGTTAGCGTTGTGAATCTCGGTACGGGGGATCGAAGATGGCCGTCGAATGATGGTGGAATGCGCCACACTCCCCCCTTGCCTTGCCGGAGTTTGCTTTGTTGTTCCCGGGTGTACTCGTGGAGACCATAGGGAGGGTCCGTCACCACGGCGTGAATGCTGTTGTCTTTCTGTTGGCCAAGCCAGTCGAAGCAGTCCGCATGAACGAGTCTTGATCGCCCAAACGATACCGGCGCCTCGGACTCTTCCGGCAGCGGCAGTCCGCGCTGGATGCCGAGAACCGGAGTTGAATGCAGCTTGTATACTCCCCGTTCTTCTCGGACGAACAACCGGGGAGTATTCAGCCTGAGGTAGGACCGAACGGATGACTCCTTGGTTGGCCCAACGACCTCGGACACCCGCTCTCCGATCTCCTTGACTGACAGCGCCCTGGATGTGAACGACATGACCTGCAGGATTCCGTCCCTCACACGTCCGGGAGCGTATCTGGGTTGCCTCTCCACCATTTCAATCCGCATTATGGACGTCTGGACGTCTTTAGTCAAGCGTTAAGAGCCATGGTTGAGGATGGCGGCAAGAGTGGGATGTGAGCTCGGTGAAGCACCGGTGGGGGGAAGTCCCGCCGCCTGTCCGAGAGCGTCCCGCAGGACCGAATCGTCGAGGAAACTGATCTCATTCCCAAATTGAACAGTCCCGATCCAGCCCAAAATTGACAATGGCAAAGCCCGGGCGGTATGGTTTTGCGAGAAATTGATTTCACTGGATTCCGGTCGGCCGGGGAAGCGCGGCCGCGAACCGAATGAACGTGTTTTCGCCATGGAGCAGGATCGCCGGATTGGGCGCGGCGGCGCTGCTGGCGGTTACATTTCCGGCAGTTGAGCTGAACGCTCAGGAGGCGACGCCTTCGACCGAGCCCAGGCTCCTCTCCGTCCATCCCTTGGGCGCCCGGGCGGGCTCTTCTCTGGAAGTCGAAGTCCAGGGACATCTGCTGGAAGGCGCGCGAGCGGTCTGGTTCGAGCAGGGTCGGCTTCAGGGCCGGGTCGGGGACGTCCGAGCGGTCCCTGTGGAGGGGAACAGCGATTCCGAAGCTGGTGGCGGAGACAAGCCCGTGCTGCTGGGTGTCCGGGTCGAGCTGGAGATTCCCTCCGACGCCCTTGCCGGCGTCCATCGGTTTCGCCTGGTCGCCAAGCGCGGAGTTTCCAATGCTCTGATGTTTCGGGTGAACTCCGACGCCGTCCTGGACGAGACCGGCCAGCCTCACCAGACGCCCTCGACAGCCCAGCAGGTCGCCGTTCCGGCGGTGGTCAACGGCCGCGTGGCCAGCGACGGGGAGGAAGATTTCTATGCCTTTGAGATAGAGGAGGCTCGGGAACTGCGCTTCGAGGTCTTCTGCAAGACCCCGGGTAAACCGCCCGACGATGTAGGCCTGGATCCGGAGCTGACCCTCTATCAGCCGACCGGCAGTTGGTTCGACCGGGAGCGAACCACCCGTCTGGCCTACAACGACGATCCCAGCTCCTATCACGTCAGCCGGCTTCCCCAGTTGACCTACCGGTTTCGGAAGAAGGGGCGCTACCTGATCGGCGTGGGGGCGTTTCTGGGTGGCGGCAGCCCACACTTTTCCTATCAACTGAGGATCAGCGACTCCAGCGCCCCCACTTTCGCCCAACTGGATCGAAACGGTTACAACCGGGTTCCCGCCTCCTGGAAGGAGCGTGCTTTTCGCCGGCCCATCGGCTCCGGCCGGCTTGCTCTCCTCGAGTCGAGGTCGGCGGGCTCGAACGGGACCGGCGCCGATGGCACCTTGACCAACGGCGCCGCATCCAGCCACGGGGAACCCGTGCAGCCCGGCGCCAAGGGTCGAGACGGCCAGGCCTCGATCGTCCTGGTGAAAGAGCAGGAGAACGGGGAAAGGGAAGGGGACACTCTCTCCGTTTCCGTTCCCGGCATCGCGGAGGGAACCATCGACCGCCCCGGTGACGTGGACCGCTATGCCTTCAAGGCCGAACGCGGCCAGCAGGTGGCCTTTGAAGTGGAGACCCCGCAGGTCGGTCCTCCGCAGTTCAACCCCCGTTTCGGCATTCTGGACGAAGAGGGAAGAGAACTGTTCAGCAACGTCTACAAGCGCCTGGGCAGGCAGCTTACCTTTTATCTGAAGACGGTCGAGCCCAAGACCCTCTACACCTTTGAGCGTTCGGGGGAATATTCGCTGGTGGTCAGCGACCTGACCCGCCGCTTCGGAAATGCCGGCTTTCGCTATCGCCTGCTGCTGCGGCCACAGATTCCTCACGTGGGGGAGGTTCGCACAGACACCGATCGCCTGAACCTGGTTGCCGGACAGGCCAGAAAGATGACCGTGGCCACCGACCAGGAGGAGGGGTACTCGGGCGACATCGCCCTGGTGCTGGAAGGACTTCCCGAGGGCGTCGCGTTCTACCCGGGTACCGAGGTGAAGGCTTACCAGGGCCCGGTGCCCGAGGACGGGTTGAGGCCACGGTTTTCACCCACGAGCGAGAGCGTGACCATCGTTCTGCTGGCCGGCGCCGACGCTCCCGCCACGCCGCTGCCGGTGAAGTTGCGCCTGCTGGCTCGGCCGATTTCGGATGACGGTCCGGGCTCCAGCCTGTTGATCAAAGAGATCCCCACCATGGTGGTTCGTCCCTCCGGGGACGTGGAGGAGAGTTGATGTTCGGAAGCGTTGCTCCCGGAATGAAGTGGCTGGTTCGGCTCGGAGCCTTGGCGCTGGGGAGCCTCCTGGCGGGGCAGGGAGGCGGTTCCCTGCATGCCGGTGGGAGTGCGCGGCCCTTCAGCTTCCCGCGCGACGTGGGAGGAATCCTGACCAAGCGGGGATGCAACAACCAGGAGTGTCACGGGAGTGTCAAGGGCCGCGGAGGGTTCAAGCTTTCGGCCAACGCGCTCTATCCCCGGGACGACCATGAGTGGATCGTCCAGGGAGGCGTCTACCAGGTGCTGAGTCCGGAGCCGCTGGGGCCCCGCAAGTCAAGGGTCGACCTGAAGCAGCCGGAAAACAGCCTCCTGCTGGCCAAGCCCACCATGGAAGAGCCCCACGGCGGAGGCGAGCGGTTGAGCCGAGACTCGGCGGACTATCGCACGCTGGTGGAATGGATCCGCGCGGGAGCCCCATACGGCAGCGAGGAAGACCATCGAGCCAGGGAAATTCAACAACTGGAGGTATCGCCCCGCCAGCCGGTGATGGGGGTGGACGAGGAACAGCAGCTCCTGGTGACGGCCACTCTGGCCGGGGGGCTTCGGGAAGACGTGACCGATCAGGTGAATTTCGAGTCCAACCAACCCGAGGTGGCCGAGGTCGGCGACAGCGGCCTGGTTCGGGCCAGGCAGCCCGGTGAGGCCGCCGTCGTCGTCCGGGCGGCGGGACGGGCGGCAACCGTGATCGTCGGGGTGATTCGACAGCCTTTGGACGGCTATCCCCAGGTCTCGCAAAGGAACTTCATCGACCGGCTGGTGCTCGCCAAGCTGAGGCGGTTGCACATCCTGCCGTCGGAGCCGGCGGGCGACCAGCAGTTCCTGAGGCGGGTCTGTCTGGACCTGACCGGGACCCTCCCCCCGCCGGAGAGAGTGAGGGAATTCCTGGCCGATGCTCGTCCCGGCAAGCGGGACGAGCTGATCGAGACCCTGCTCAACTCTCCGGAGTTTCTGGATTACTGGACCTTCAGGTTCGCCGATCTCTTCCGGGTGGGGAAGTCGGTGCAAGGCTTTACCAAGTACAGCCGCCTCTACTGGGAATGGATACGGGACGGGATTGCCCGTAACAAGCCCTACGACCAGATGGCCCGGGAGCGCATCGCGGCTCAGGGCTACGGCGGCCCGGCCCTGCACTACTATCTCATCGGAGGGGATCTCCCCTCTCCCCAGGACATGATGGGCGAGCAGGTTCGGGTCTTTCTGGGCCGGCGGCTGGACTGCGCCCAGTGCCACAACCACCCCTACGAGCCCTGGAGCCAGAATCAGTTCTGGGGCATGACCGCCTTCTACGGCCAGTTGACCCGGGTCGGGGACATCAATACGGGCACCGCGCCCTACAACATCATCATGGATGACCCCGAGGGGCACGGCGTGCTGGGAAAGGGCGGACCGACAGTTCACCCGCGCAACAAGACGGAGGTGCAGCCGGCGTTCCTCAGTGGAGAGCCGGCCGGGCGGAATGGGGCCGAGGATCCGCGGGCCAGCCTGGCGGAGTGGATGACCTCACCCGACCGGCCCGAGTTCGCCGAAGCCATCGTCAACCGCATCTGGGGCCATTTTTTCGGACGGGGAATCGTGGATCCGGTGGACGATTTCAAGCTGGCCAATCCCGCCACCCATCCCGACCTGCTGGCGGCTCTGGCCGAGGATTTCAGGGCCGGCGGCTACGACCTGAGACAGCTCATGCGCAGAATCGTCCGGTCCAGGGTCTATCAGTTGTCCAGCGTCCCCAACGCCAGCAACCGCACCGACCGAACCAACTATGCCCGGGCCCATCCCCGGCCGCTGGATGCCGAGGTGCTGCTGGACGCCATTTCCCAGGTGACCGGCGTGCCGGAGCGGTTTGGAACCAAGCCCGAAGGGACGCGGGCCATCAACCTGGTCTCCAGCGACATGTATCCCTCCCGCTTTCTGGACCTCTACGGCCGGCCCAACCGGCAGATGGTGCCCCAGCGAAAGGTTGAAGCCAGCCTGGGTCAGGCCCTTCATCTGCTGGCCGGGCCTACCTACACCGACAAACTTTCCGGGGAGGGAAGCCGCATCGGTCGCTTGCTTGCCGCCGGGGCCTCCAATGCCGAAATCGTCGAGGAGTTCTACCTGGCGGCCCTTTCGCGGTTTCCGACCGCCGAGGAGCTGGGGGAGCTGGAAGGCTGGATCGAAGGGCAGGACTCGCGGCAGAAGGCGGTGGAGGACCTGGTCTGGGCCCTGGTCGGTTCTCGCGAATTTGCCTACGTTCATTGAGGATCGGGTTTATACTTGGTGGGTTCGAATAGTCCTGAGTCCCTATCGGGAGCGATGTCATGACGTGGTCAGGCTGCTTGCAGTGCACCGGGGAGAATCTTCGGCGGCGCGATTTCCTGCGGGTCGGTTCGCTGAGCCTGCTGGGCTTCAACTTGAGCCAGTTCCTGGCCCTGAAGGACTCGATGGCCAAGACGGGGCCGCCGGCGAAGGCCAAGGCCACGTCCTGCATTCTTCTCTGGCTGGAGGGCGGGCCCAGCCAGGTCGACACCTGGGATCCCAAGTCCAACAGCGGGTTCAAGGCCATCCCCACCAACGTGGCCGGCATCCAGGTGTCGGAACTGCTGCCCCGGGTGTCCCGCCACATGGACAAGCTGTCCATCATCCGGTCCATGCACACCGAGGAGATCGACCACCCAGAGGCCACCCACTACGCCATCACCGGACATCGGCCCAACCCCGCCATGCAGTTCCCCAGCCTGGGATCGATCCTGGCCAAGGAGCTGGGCCAGCGCAACGGAATGCCGGCCTACGTCCGCCACGGCGAGCACGACGACTGGAAGGGGTACGAGCGCTACTTCGGGTCGGCCTTCATCGGTCCCAGGTATGCTCCCATGGTGGTCCCGGACCCCGACCGCAAGGACTTCGCGGTTCCGGATCTCTCCCTGCCCAAGGGGATCTCCGTGGAGCGCATTCAGGATCGCCGCTCGCTGCTCGGGATCGTGGATCGGCTGTGCCGCCGGAAGGAGGAAGTGGCCGAATACTCCAGGATGGACAGCTTCACCGAGCAGGCCCTCAGCCTGATCCTTTCTCCCGAGGTCAAGAAGGCCTTCGACCTCTCCCATGAGAGCGAAAAAACCAAGGATGCCTACGGCCGCCACGGCTTCGGACAGAGCGTGCTGCTGGCCCGGCGGCTGGTCGAGCACGGTTGCCGGTTCGTGACGGCGGCCGGCTACAGGTACAACCAATGGGATTCGCACTCCGACAACAACGAGGGCCATCGGGACAAGCTCTGCCCTCCCCTGGACCAGGCGCTGGCGGCCTTGATGGAGGACCTGGAGCAGAGGGGCCTGCTCGACTCCACCCTGGTGCTGGTCATGGGCGAATTCGGACGCACGCCCCACATCAATCCCAACAACGGCCGGGATCATTGGCCCCACTGCTGGTCGCTGGCCCTGGGAGGCGGCGGCATCCGCGGCGGTCAGATCATCGGCGCCAGCGACGAGAGAGGGGCCCAGGTGGCCGAAGGCATGGTTACGGTGGGCGACCTCTATGCAACGCTCTACAAGGCCTTCGGCATCGATTGGGAGAAGACCTACATGACGCCGGTGGGGCGTCCTATCAAGATCGCCAATTCCATCGGAGATGCCACCGGAGTCCCGATCGAGGGCCTGGTATAGAGGTCGAGGCCGTTCCGTTTTGGGGGCGCTTGACCCGGACCCCGGTCGAAGACCGAAAGCGGATCAGGAGGAACCCATGAGAACGCACCGAATCGCTTGCACTATCCTGGTCGCCACTGCCTTGTTGCTGGTCGGCTCCGTTCCGGCCTGGAGCAAGGGGAAAAAGGCCAAGCCCCGCGTCTTCATCAAGGAGAGCCAGTCCTGGGAAGTCGAAGGCGGAGGAGGCGGCGCCAGCATCGGTGACGTCGGGGCTTTCGGCGGAGAGTTCGGCGGGGGCGCCCGTCCTCAGACAGCCGAAATCATCAAGACCTTCCACAAGCGCTGCGGTGATTGCATCATCACCAGGAAAGAGGAGCGCGCCGACTACGTGGTGCTCCTGGAGCACGAGGGCGGCAAGGATCTCTTGAGCAAAGACAACAAGTACGTGGTGTTTCGCGAGGACGGAGACGCCATCAAGAGCGGCTCCACCCGCTCGCTGGGAAACGCCGTCAAGGACGCCTGCCGGGCCCTGATGCGCGACTGGAAGGAGAGCAGGGAGGAGAGAGAGGAATAGATCGCCCCCTGCTGTTCGACTCTTCGAGAAGCCCCCGGGTGTAATCCCGGGGGCTTCTGCATTTCTACCCCCCGCAGCCGCGTCGGGCCTGCGAGATCATCAAGAGCTGCCGAGCACGGGAGCCACGGTGTCTTCAATGCCGTACCCTGCAGGGGGCCTGCCGGTTGGTGGCGTTCAGCGGCACGTTTCCCTTGGTGAATTCTCCAAAATCCCTTACCGGAAGCCCGAATTCGTCGAGCACGCCGCATACCCTCGGCGCCACGCCGTCCAGCGTCACGCACTCGCGGTCGCTCAAAGCCTGGTCCAGCATTTCGGAGAGAAGGACCGCCCGTCCGTCAACCCAGGTCGCCAGAATATCCTTGTCGGTTGCATTCAATACCGCGTCGTACGGATTTCCACCGGCATACTTGACCAGGATCAAGTCCGCCCGCATTCCGGCCTCGATCGCGCCGAACTTGTCCTCCAGGCCCAACGCGTAGGCTCCGTTGACGGTCGACATGCGCCACAGTGCTTCGCTGGGCAATGCCACGCCGGCGGACTTTGCCACCTGTCTCGCGCACCTGACCTCCTCGCGCATGTTGAATGACCCGCTCGGCGACCAGTCCGTCGACAAGGCAATTCTCACACCATGCTCCAGCGCACCCGCAAAATCAACGGTCTGGCCGTAGAGTGCGAGATTCGACCGCGGAGACCAGACCAGGGAAACATCGAACTCGCTCATCCGCGCGTAGTCTTCCCGATCAGTGGACACCCCATGAACCAGGGAGTAGCGCCGGTCGCGGCGCTCGACCCGCTTCAAATAGCGCGCCACCTCGGCCTTGGCGGCGCAACTTGTCGTCCGGCCTTCGCCCACATGGGGGACATAGGCCATAAACGCAAAATCACCGCCTGGAGCAGGAGGGAATCGGTGTGCCGGACCGCCGGCGCATTCATCCTTGAGGTCTTCGACGACCCGGTATGAGAACGGGAAGGTCACGACGTCCGCCTCCGCGTCATAGAGACCTAGATCGCTACGGCGCTCATGGCGGTTGATGTTGCGGATCACACCCGGCACGCCCCCCGAGCCCGCGATGGCGGTGGCGCCACCGATCAGGTGTCGCAACTCTACGGAAACAAGGATCGCGGCCGCTTTCCTGTTGCCGGGCTCGAAATCGTACTTCCACGGTGACGTCAGTTTCGCCTTGCCGTTGAGACCAAAACGCCATTCGTCCCGGTGGAGATTGTCCGGGTTCAGCTTGCGGTGGGGAAAGTCGTAGCTGTAGGCCGGGTGCTCGTGGGCGTTGACGAAGCCCGGCGACAACACGGCTCTGCCGCGGCAATCGAGCACGGCCGCGTCAGGATAGGCCGAGCGCAGGGCATCGAACTCCTTCACCGCGCCTACGGTGCCGTTGAAGCGTAAGTGGACGGCGTGGTCCGGTCTATGCCCATCCGGCAGGAGGACATTGGCGCCGACGATCAGCCCGGGAACGAACCTGTTGGTGTCCCCGGGCGGCGTGAAGTTGCAGTAGCGCCCCTGTGTCGGTTCCGCACCCGCGGAAACGCCGGAGATGGATGCCATGCTCGCCCACAGCAGAGTTGCCAGCAGGCGGATCGCGGGACAGGGTTGAACGACATGGGAAGTGGTGGATCGGTCGCCATCGGTCATCTTCGGAATCCTCTCGTCCTGTCCATCCCGGGAGAACAACCTCCCCTGTTTTCCGCCTCAGCACAACTCGCCGGCCCAAAGCCGGTTCAAGAAGGATCGCCAGGGCATGATTTCGATGCCGTCCTCGGTCTTCCTGGCGCGCGGTGCGCGGCAGACGAGGAGACAGCGGCTGTTCTTGTGCTCGGCCTTCCAGGCCCGCAGGCCCTTCATGTGGTCGCGGGTGGGGTTGTCGGTCGACTTGACCTCGATGGCCAGGTTCGCGTCCCCCAGCACGAAATCGACTTCGAGGCCGGAGGAGGTGCGCCAGTAGGCGATGGTGGGCCGCCCGCCCTTGTAGCCCGTGTAGGCGCGCAACTCCATGAACAGGAAATGTTCGAAGGCGGCGCCGTATTCGAGCGAACCGGGCTTCAGAGTGCCGCGATGCGCGAGTTCGTTCACTATTCCCACATCGAAGAAATAGAAGCGCGGCGACTGGATGACCCGGCGCTTGGCATGCTTGCGCCATGCAGGCACCCAGCAGCCAAGGAGAGTGTCGACCAGGATCTCAAAGTAGCCACGGACGCCGGGGGCCGAGAGTCCCACTTCTCGGGCGATGCTGGCGAAGTTCACCGTCTGACCGTTGGAGAATGACGCAGCTTCCAGAAAGTGCTGGAAGGCCGGAAGATTGCGTGTGAGAGATTCTGCCAGGATTTCTTCCTTGAGGTATTCTCCTACATAAGCCTCGATGAGAGGTTCAGGGTCGTCGGCCAGGTAGTGGGTCGGCAACAACCCGTGGTTGAGAGCTCGATCGAGCGAAAAGTCCGGGATCTCCCTGCTGGTCAACGGAAACAGCTCGAGTCTTACGGCGCGGCCGCCCAGCAGGTTGCCGCCGCCGCGCACGAGCCGGCGGGCGCTCGAACCACACAGGATGAACCGGAAACCGTCTCGGCTGATGAGGGAATGCACTTCGTCGAGCAACTCGGGCAATTTCTGAATCTCGTCAATCAGGATCGGTTCCGATTTTCGGCCTGTGGCGAGGCATTCCTGGCGCAACAGTCCAGGATTGGCGGACAGGCGCCGGAATTCGGAGGCCAGGAGCAAATCGTAGGATGGGGCGTCCGGATAACGTTGCCGCAATAGCGTGCTCTTGCCGGTCTGTCGAGGCCCCCACAGGAAGCAACTCCGACTCCCGGCTCGGGCAAAACTCAGGATGCGTTCGAACATGCAATAATTAAATAATAGTTTCGATATACATGCAAATAGAAGATTGTGATTTGGATTGTCCCGAATGTCTCGCCGCCACCACAATCCGTTTGTTGTCCGACGGCAAGTGTGCTTAAATCGCCGGACAACGTTCAACCGGCAACAGGGAGCGGCTCATGCGAATTGAACCCGTGGAAATTCTGGTGCGGCGCCAGGACAGGATCGAGAGAAAGATCATTCCCATCGGATCGGTGGCGGGCGCCCGATTCTCGTCCCGGGACGTGGCCGGCATGCGCAAGGAGCTCGATGCCGCCCTGGCTAGAGGCGAGTCGGGCACCAAGACCAATCCGGCCATCTTCCACATCGGACGCTATCTGCTGACCCAGTCGTCGGAGTTCGAGGTCCAGGGTCCGCTGACCGGCGGCGAGGCCGAGATCGTGGCCATTCGGGATGGAAGCGAGATCCTCATCACGACGGGGAGCGACCAGTGCGACCGCGAGCTGGACCCGCTGTTTCAGGACAAGCCCAAGCAGATGTGTCCCCATCCGATCGCCCGCACCGCCTGGCCCTACAGCGAGGTGCGCGGGCACTGGGACCAGCTTCAGATTTCCAGCGAGGTAACGGTGGGAGGCCAAGTGGTGCCTCTGCAGGACTCCCCGGCCTCGGCCCTGGTGGACCTGGAGTATCTTCTGGCCATGGAGGACGTGCAGTCGCTGGTCCTGCCCTCCATTCTCTATTGCGGAGCGGTGTCTCCGATGGATTCGGTGGCCCGGGCCATCCGCGAGCATTCGCTTCCCGAAGAGACCGGCCACGGCGTGGGCGACTCCTTTCTGGCCCGGCTGCACGACCCTGTGCTGGGTCGAACCATTGAACACCGCTACCGGGCCGTTCCGGTCGGAGACGACCTGGCGGAACGGCGCTGACCGGCGCCTGCGGGTGAAGCGCCTGTTGGGACCATGTCTCCCGGAAGGAGGGTTGGGGTGAAGATCAGTTATCGAACACTCGCCGCCATTGCGGGCCTGGGTTGGCTTGCGGTTTCCTGTTCCTCGCCCGGACCGACCGGGTCGGAGGCGGATCCGCCCCTCATGGAGGTGATCACCGATCCGACGGTGATGACCCGCGAGCTGGGAGGGGCGCCGCCGCCCTCCAAGGAAACCCTGGAGGCCATGCACCGCTCGGACTACGTCCTGCATGCAAAGGCCGGAAAGCTCACCCAAGTTCCGGTCAAGAAGGTTCTGCTGCCGCATGCTCAGCCCATGACGCCCCAGGGCGGCACCTCGGTCGACCTGGGGCCGGACGGGACCGTCTACGTCCGCCAGGCCAACAAGCTGTGCACCTCTACCGACGGCGGGCTCACCTGGTCGGAGAGGGAGGTAAATGCTCCTTCCGGTTATGAGATCCACCAAACCGGCCGCTGGAAGGTCTTGAGCGACGGTTCCTTCCTCTGCGTGGCGGTGGCTACCGGGAAGGACGAGCGGGCGCCGGCCGAGGCGTGGACCTCGCAGGACCAGGGCCAATCCTGGAACAGGACGGCGCAGATCGCCCTGGACCTGAAGATGCCCGGCACGGGCTCCCCCTACGACGAGCGCTACTGCCATCGGGGGCTGGACCGCCTGCAGGACGACACCCTGCTGTGGACCATCGACGTTCGAAGCGACGCCGACCCCGAGGACGGGCTGCCCAGGCAGCACGGTCTGTTCCTGTTTCGTTCCGGCGACAAGGGCCGGACCTGGCAGGGGCCGACCCTGATGTGGGACTGGGGCTCGGAGGGGTCGGCGACCCGGCTCCCTTCGGGCCAGATCCTGGCCACCATGCGCTACCAGCGCGACAAGCATCCCCAGGATTCAGCCGAGATCGTCGAGCACATGGGAGCCTACCCCCGCACCCCGGAGAAACTCGGGTTCAAGAACGTCTTCCTGGTGAACTCCAGCGACGACGGCGCCACCTGGACCCGGCCGCGCATGCTGACCACGGTCTACGGGCAGACCTTCGGCTATCCGGCGGTGCAGAGCGACGGCACCGCGGTGGTGGTTCACGATACCCGCTACGGTCCGGGACCGCCGGGGAGCCGCGCCATGGTCAGCCGGGACGAAGGCCGAACCTGGGAGGACGAAGTCTACTACCTGGACTCCACCAACTTCACCGGCAGCTACAGCGCCAGCCTGGTGCTGGAAGACGACACCATTCTGACCATTGCCGCCTCTTCGGTGGGTGGCTCCTGGGATGCGGTCCGGGACAAGACCGATCTCTACGCCATCCGCTGGAAACCGGTCAAGGACGGGCAGTCGGCTCAATAGAGGCAACCTGTGCGGAGGAAAGCCGCCGGACCGGGCCGGCTCCTGCAGGGTTGTGGGCGTCCTGCCCGCCTCAGTAGTTGGTGAAAGCGCCGTCGCGCCGGCGAAAGTGGGGAGCTTCCCAGGACAGCGGGGGATAGCGGCGGGCAGCCTCTTCGTCGAACGCGATGCCCAGCCCGGGGCCCTGCGGCAGCGGGAAGCCGTCGCCCTGCAGTTCAAGCTGCTTCGGAAACAGGTCGCGGGGAAGGTGAGGCATCTGCCAGTTGTATTCCAGAACGGCGAAGTTGTGGACGGCCGCGCACAGGTGCACGGAGGCGGCCAGGCAGATGGACCCCTGGGGGGTGTGGGGCACGATGTCGAGGTAATGGGCCTCGGCCATGGCGGCCACCTTGCGGCTGGCCGTGAAGCCGCCCACGTTGCAGACGTCCAGGCGAACGTAGTTGGCCAGCCCGCGTTCGATGAAGGGAGCAAAGGGGTAGATTCCCGAAAACTCCTCTCCGATGGCGAAGGGCATCGGCGTCATCGCCCTGAGAGCCGCGTAGGCGTCCGGGCTCTCCGAGCGGATGGGTTCTTCCAGGAACATGAGATCCACGTCCCGGATGCGCTGGCAGAAGGCGGCCGCCTCGGCCACGTTGAGGCGGTGGTGGTAGTCGATGGCCAGGCGGACCTTGGGTCCCACCCGCTTGCGGGCCTCGCGGATCTGGTTGGCCGTCCAATCGATGGACTCCCAGGGCTCGAAGATGCTGTCCCGGTCCTGGCGGAAGTCGGGGTCTCCGGTCTCGGGGGCGAAGCGGATGGTCCTCCAGCCCTTGCCGGCCAGGTCCTCGGCCTGGTCGGCGTAGCTGTCGCCGGCCCCGGCCGGTCCGTCGATGTAGCAGGTGACCTGCTGGCGGGTGGCTCCCCCCAGCAACTGCCAGACGGGCGTGTTCAGGTGCTTTCCCAGGATGTCCCAGAGGGCGATGTCGATGGCGGAAGTGACGGCGGCAATGAGGGTTCCGCCTTCGTAGTACTGCCCCCGGTACAGCTCCTGGTTGATGTCCTCGATGCGGCGGGGGTCCTGGCCGACCAGGAAGTGGCGCATGTGCTCGATGGCTCCGGTCATGGCCAGTTCGCGGGTGGTGGTGCCGCCCTGGCCAATGCCGTGGATGCCCCGGTCGGTCTCGACTTTGACCACCAGCAGGTTCTTGCCCTGGACACCCACGAAAAAGGTCTTGATGTCGGTGATCTTCATGTCTGTTCCTTTCCCCCGGTCCAGGGCCTCGGAGGGCTCGGGTGCGCTCACGGCGCCCAAGTGCTCCAGTCAGGCGCCGCCGATCGGCTGGAGCGTCCATCATAGGCCAGGCGCGGTTTCAAGGGAAGCAGGGCTGAAGGAGAGTTGAGGGCGTGGATCTGGACAGCCGGCGATGGGACGCGCGCTACGGATGGGACCTGATCTCCGGGCATGCCCCCCGCTTCGAGGATGCGGCGGTGGTCTCCTCACCCAGCGCCATGGCCCTGGTGGAGCCGCTGCTGGTCCACCGCCCCCGGCAGGTGCTGTTTCAGCGGGGCATGCGTGATTCCGTCCTGGAAGAGATGCTGGCGGCTCTTACCGAGGCGAACCTCATGCTGGCGATCGGCGGCGGCAATGCGCTGGACGTGGGCAAGTACCTGGCCTGGAAGAAGGGCTGGCCCCTGGTCATGATTCCCACCATCGTCTCCACAGGGGCCGTCTTTCAGTCTCCGCTGGCGCTGAGGCGCCGGGAACGGTTCGAGTGGATCATGGGGACGGTCGCGCCCGAGTACCTGCTGTTCGACTACGGCGTCATCCGCCAGGCCCCGGCCCACCTGAATTGTTCCGGCATGGCCGAGTGCATCTGCTATCTTGCCCAGGTGGGAGCCTGGAAGTGGTGGCTGGACCAGAATCTGGAAGCCCCGGCCTGGGACCAGGGAGTGGCCGATGAGATCCTGGACTGGGTCGACAGCCGGGTGGGGGAGTTCCGCCGGAGTCTGGATGAAGAGGGCCGGCCCGGCGAAGCCGGCATCAGGGTCGCGGCCGAGATCAACCGGCAGCGGTACGACCTGAAGCTCTCAGCCCTCAAGGTGGGGCACAGTCTGGACCACGCCTTCTGCATCACCTTCGAGTGGGTCCACGGCCGGGAGCTGTTGCACGGGGAAGCGGTGGCCCTGGGCTCCCTGATCAACGCCTGGCTCTACGGCTGGGGGTTCGATCGGACCAAGGCGCTGCTGGAGCAGTGCCGCACCCGTTTTCGTCCGGCCGAGATCGGATGCACCCGCCCGGAGGTGCTGGAGACGCTGAACCACCTGGCGGCCTTCGCCGACCTGGTCGGCCACCCTCGGAACTATTTTCACTATCGCGGCCTGGACCGCGAGACCTTCGATGCCATGATGGCCGCCATCGAGGCGTAGAGATGGATGGGAGCCGGGAGGCGCAAACCCGGCCCGGTTGCGGCCAAACGGAAGTCACGGATGGAGCCATCCGGGAAAGGAGCAGCGGAATGAAACGACGTGAATTCGTAACCACCGCCCTGGCTGCAGGGCTGGCCTCGGGTGGGGCGCCCTCGCGGGCGCTGGGCCTGGCGCCGTCCTCTGCCGGGCCCAAGGGGGACGGGGCCAGGAAGAGGCCTCGGGTCATGTTCTACCACGACAGCCGCCACCCCGCCGTCTACATGTACGAGCCCCCCATGGAGAAGGAGGAGTTCGAGGCGGCGGTGGACGAGATCGTGGGAACTCCGGTGGATGCCTTGATGTACGGGCTGGCCGACGGGCGCACCATGTTCCACGACACCAAGGTCAGCGAGGTCCTGGGCGACCCGGTGAAGAAATGGCCCCACCTGATCTTCCGCCGGGCCCACCAGAACGCCCGCATGATGCTCGACTCGGGGCGGGATCCCCTCCGCATCATCTGCGAGCGGGCTCGAGCCAAGGGGGTGGCCATCTATCCCACCCTGCTGGTCAACCAGGGCAGAAGGGGGACGCGAGAAGACGACGTCCGCAGCTCCAACTTCCGCTGGGAGAATCTGCACCTGGAGATCGGGGCCAAGGGCGATTTGGAGGATCTGGAAGGGAGCACCAACCTCGATTTCAAGCACCAGGAGGTGCGCGACGAACGTTTCGCGGTGATCGACGAGGTGCTGCGGAACTACCCGGTGGACGGCTTCGAGCTGCAGTTGAACTACAAGAGCCCCGCCGTGCTCTTCTTCCATCCCGGGGAAGTGGAACAGGGACGCCCCCTCATGACGGCCTGGATCAAGCGGGTTTACGACGCCGTCAAGGCCAGCGGAGAGGGAAGGGAGCTGGCCATCCGGGTTCCGGCCAGCATCGAGACCTCCCATGCCCTGGGCCTGGACGTACGCGAGTGGATCCGGCAAGGCATTGTGGACGTCCTGATCGGCGAGACCTACCAGCACACCATGGATCAGCAGGCCGATTTCCGGCCCCTGGTTCAGGCGGCAAAGGGTTCGAGCTGCCGTATTCACGGAGCCATTGGCCTGGCAGTCAATTCCGACAGGCTGAAAGACGGTCCCATTGAAATCACCCGGGCCGTCGCCTCCAACTGCTGGGATCAAGGCGTGGACGGGCTCTACCTTGCCCAGTGGTTTGCCGCTTGGCCCTACGAACCCAGTTTCTATGAACGACTGCGGGAAGTGGGTCATCCAGACATCATGGCTCCCAGGGATAAGTTCTATTACGCCTCGACCCAGAGTGTCTTCTCCCCTAAGCCGTCCGAGCCGAAACCGGCGCTTCCCCGGACGCTGAAGATGAATCAGCCGGTCCAGGTGCCGTTGCCCATCGCAGACGACCTGGATCGTTGGGACAAGGCGGGACGGGTGCATGAGGTGCTGCTCCGCTTGAGGCTCATTGGTTCCACCGAGACCGATCAAGTGAGGTTTCGTCTCAACGGAAAGGAATTGCCCGATTCCGGCTTGAGAAAGATTAATCGGTACTACAGTTTGCGAGCCCCGCTCTTCCGGGTGCACAGCTACTGGTTCGTGTGGCGTCTTCCCCGGGAACACTGGCCCGAGAGAGGCTCGAACCAGGTGGAGGCAACCCTGTTGCGGCGCGATGCCGACATCGTTCCCGAACTGATCCTGAGGGACGTGGAAATGGAAATCAAGTATCTCGGAGGAAAGAACTTTGCCCGCGGCCAGGGCGGCCAGGATCCCGACGCTGGTTCCTACCTGGTGCATATGTCCTAGCCTGAAGGAGCCGGGAACGGGGTGGTCCCTGACCTGGTTCGGAAAAGTTCGACAATCTTTGGAAAGGAGTCTTGAAAAATGAAGCGACGCGAATTCGTGAGGACGGCGCTCACTGCAGGCTTGGCCTCAAGTGCCCCGCACTTCGGGGCCGCCGCATCCGTCGGGACCGCCGGGCCAGCGACGTTGGCTCCCGGCCCCGTGAGTCACGGCTCGAGCGGGAAACCGCGGCTGATGTACTACGACGACAGCCGCCATTCCTCCATCTACATGTACGAGCCCCCCATGCTGAAGGAAGAGTTCGAAGCCTCGGTGGACGACCTGGTGGGCACGCCGGTGGATGCCCTGATGTTCGGCTTGGGAGACGGCCGGACGGTGTTGCACGACACCAAGGTCGGCGAGCTCTGGGGAGATCCGGTGAAGGAGTGGACCCACCTGGTCTTCCGCCGGGCCCACCAGAACGCCCGAATGATGTTGGATTCCGGAGGGGATCCCCTGCGTATCGTGTGCGAGCGGGCCCGGGCCAAGGGACTGGCCGTCTATCCCTCCCTGTTCCTCAACCGGGGGAGAGGCAAGGAGCGCCGGAACGACGTTCGGTCGGCCAACTTTACCTGGGAGAACCAGCACCTGGAGATTGGCGCCCGGGGCGACCTGGACGAGAGTTTTCCGGGGGTGCGGAAGTTGGACTTCAAGCACCAGGAAGTGCGGGACGAGCGCTTCGCTCTCATCCAGGAAGTGCTGCAGAACTACCCGGTGGACGGCTTTGAGTTGTATTTTGGCCACTACCACTACTTCCACCCCAAGGAGGTAGATGCCGGGCGCCCCCTCATGACCGCCTGGGTCAAGCGGATTCATGACGCCCTCAAGGCCAGCGGATCCAACCGCGAGCTGGCGGTTCGGGTGCCGGTCAGCCTGGACGAGGCCAACTCCCGGGGCCTGGACGTGCGGGAGTGGATCGATCGGGGAATCGTGGAGGTTGTGATTGGAGAGAGCTATTCCTACAGGATGGATCAACTGGCCGATTTTCGTCCCATGGTGGAAGCGGCCCGGAACAGGGATTGCCGGGTGCATGCCGTCATCCAGCCCGAAGTTCAATCCGACAGGCTGGACAACGGCACCATCGAGTTCATTCGAGCCGTGGCCTGCAACTATTGGGCCCAGGGCATCGATGGACTCTATCTATCCCAGTGGTTCACGGCCTATCCCTACCGCGCTGAGTTCTATGCCCAGTTGCGGGAGATGAGCCACCCCGATATCATGACCGCCAAGGATAAGTTTTACTACGTCCCCACCAGGCAGAGGGCGACCGGACCTCAGATGCCTCTGCCCAAGACTCTGAAAGTGAACCAGCCGGTAAAGACCCACCTGGCGGTCTCGGATGACCTGCCGCGTTGGGACAAGATGGGCCGAGTCCACGAGGTCCTGCTCCGATTCCGGCTGACCGGAGCCACCGAAACCGACCGCATGGAGTTCCGCTTCAACGGCAAGAAGCTACCCAAATCGAGCCTGAGAAAAATCAACCGGGTCTACCGCATGAGGGCCCCGCGTTACCGCGTCTTCGGCTATTGGTACATCTACCGGCTGCCGCGGGACCACTGGCCCATGCAGGGCAAGAACCAGGTGGAAGTGACGCTGCACCACCGCGACGACGACATCATCCCCGAGCTGGCCCTGAAGGACGTGGAGATAGAGGTAAAATACCTGGACGGCAAGAACTTCGCCCGCGGCCAGGATCCGGACACGGGGCCTTACCGGGTGTGGACGCCGTGACAGCCGGTTCTTGTCAGGGCCGCCGTGATGTTTCGGGCGGCCCTCCACGAAAGTGCACCTGTCGTGCGAAACACTCCCCCCTGGGATAAGTGACCCTTGCTCAGGGGGCGCTTCATTGGTGGCTACCCATCAAATTCAGGGCCGGGCGAGTTGGGTAATGCAAGGCCGGCCATGAGTGATTCACAAAACCGCAGTAGAGGTCCCATGGGTCGATTGGATGAGGCAGCGGCTATCCTTGGGGCCGCCAATGAGTGGAAGCAGCGATGCCTGCTCGGCGGCGGCTCCGTGTTCTCCGAGGAACGTCTCTGGAGTAGAGACAATTTCCAGGGACTTCAAACCTACTTCGTCGAACGCCCCGATGAGCAAAGCGATTCGTTCGAGGAGAAACTGCGGCAACTCGAACCCGCACCCCCGGAGATGCGGCGTCTCTGGGCAGAGATTATTTGGGTGTATTACTTGGTCGTGGGTTCGGGTTCCGTGACCGGGGGAAAGAAACTCGAATGGATCAAGAAAGTCTGGGAGTCGTCAGACACTGCGTTGCCCGAGAATCACTGGGCGTTGGACGAAGTTCTGGACAACGGGCTCGTCAATCCGGGCTCGGCCTATACGGTGTACAAGTGGCGTGAGTTCAGGTTCATCATCACCATGATGCTGGACTGGTGCTCCCGTTCCGCGAAGGAACGAGAGTCATTGCTAAAGAATCCCTGGAACTTTGCTGCATGGGTTGACGATCAGGAAGACGGCCTCCGGCGTCAATTCCGCCATGCCCTATTGTTTCTGCTCTTCCCCAAAATATTTGAAACCATCCTCTCGATCGGGCACAAGCAGGCTATAGTCAGGGCTTTTGCGGATGAAACCGGCAATTCTTTTGATATCAGCCGCATGAGTCTCATCGAACTCGACAGAGCGTTGGCCGCCATGAGGCCTCGGCTCAGAGACAAGTATCCCGGGCACGGAATAAATTTCTTCTATGAGTCTCCCATCTGGGAACTTTGGCAAGGCGGTTCGCCGGCGGATCGTAGTACGGCAGAAGATGTCGACGAGGACGAGCAACAAGGGCGGGGACGCAGCCCGAACTTCAACTTCGACGCGATGGGGATTCCGGTCGGATCTCGGCTGGTGTCCGAGAAAACCGGTGAGGAAGCGACGGTCTTGCCGAACAATAGAGTGACATTTCGCAACGAAGAGATGTCGCTCTCGGCAGCGACCGAGAAAGCCGTGGGACGCCGGACCAATCCTTGCCCGCAATGGACGTTTGAAGGCCGGAACGTCGGCGAAATCTACCGGGAGACCTATGGACCCAAACCGGAGGACAAGCCACCGGAGCCAGTGCTTCCCGCCTATGACGTCACCACCGCGCTCAGTGACCTGTTCGTCGATGAGACGCAGTTTCGCCGTATCCTCAATTCCATCAAACTCCGCAAGAACCTGATCCTTCAAGGCCCCCCGGGGGTTGGCAAGACGTTTATTGCAAGACGGATCGCCTGGTGCCTGATCGGGCGCAAGGACTCGGGGCCCATCGAATTGGTGCAGTTCCATCAGTCCTATGCCTACGAGGACTTCGTGCAGGGTTGGCGGCCCAACGAAGCCGGGGGCTTCACGTTGCGGAACGGGGTGTTCTTCGAGTTTTGCAAACGCGCGGAGCGGCAGCCCGAGACCCCCTACATCTTCATCATCGATGAGATCAACCGGGGCAATCTATCCAAGATCTTCGGGGAACTGCTCATGCTCATCGAAGCCGACAAGCGCGGCCCCGAGCACGCGATCCCTCTCACCTACGGCGCACCCGGAGAACGCTTCAGCGTCCCCGACAACGTGCATCTTCTGGGACTCATGAATACTGCGGACCGTTCTCTGGCGATAGTGGACTACGCGCTGCGGCGCCGGTTTGCCTTCGAGACACTCGAGCCGGCCTACGGTAGCAGGAAATTTCGGGAGTACCTGCAGGGGAAGGACGTCGACCGGGTGCTGGTGGACCGGATCGACCGGAACCTGTCGGCGCTGAACGAGCGCATCCGTGAAGACAAGGACCTGGGGCCGGGATTCCAGGTCGGACATAGCTATTTCGTCCCCCAGAGGCCGTCGGATGAGCCGGATGAGCAGTGGTACCTGGGCATCGTCGATACCCAGATCGCGCCCCTGCTGCGCGAGTACTGGTTCGACCGTCCCGAAGAGGTGGAAAAGCGTGTCGAGGAGCTGCGGCGATGAGGGAAAGGAAAATCCCTATCGCCAACATCTACTATCTCCTTTGCTACGCCTGGGACCATTTTGAGGAGCGAGATGTCGTGCGGCTGCAGGCGCTGGACGAGCTGGAACGAGTACAGGACCTCCTGGGCAAGGTGCTGGCCGAGGGAACCTTCCGGTTGATCCGCCGAGGCATCGATCGCGGCTACCGTGAGGTGCGTGAGGACGTTGCCGGCATACGCGGAAAGATGGCCGTGGGGGACACGGCGAAACGGGCCTTGCGCGCCCGCGGACAGGTTGCTTGTGATTTCGAGGAGCTGTCCCATGACGTGTTGCACAACCGCATCCTGCGTTCCACGCTCAAATCCCTGCTGCGGCTGCCGGATTTGCATTCGTCCGTTCGAGCCGAGATCCGCAACGCCTACACGAAACTTGACGGCGTCAGCCTGGTGCCGTTGAGCCGCCGATTGTTCCAGCAAGTGCAGCTCGACCGCAACCGTCGCTATTATCGATTCCTGTTGTCCGTGTGCCAGCTCATCCACGAGCAATTGCTGGTCGATGAGCAGTCCGGGAAGGCCAGGTTCACTGAATTCAGCGAAGAGCGAATGGAAAAGCTGTATGAGGATTTCATCATCCAGTTCTATCGTCGTGAGCAGAACCGCTATCGGGTCAACCATCGCGGGCGTACGATCGCCTGGGAGGACCAAGGCACACCCGACCCTCAGCGCTCCAAGCTTCCACGGATGCAAGCCGACGTCATTCTCGAAGCCCCGGATCGGCGAATCATCATGGATGCCAAGTACTACGAGAAGACATTGGGTGGACGATACGGTGGGAAGTTGCGGTCTGAGAATCTCTACCAACTCCTGGCCTACCTGAGAAATCGCGAGGCTACCCATTCCCTAGGGCCAAAGCACGAAGGGATTCTGCTCTATCCGACCGTTGACGCGCCGGTGACGGTCGACGTCTGTCTGGAAGGATTCACCGTCCGAGCCCGTACTATCGACCTCGCCCGGAAATGGTCCGACATACACGATGGCATGTTGGCGTTGGTCATGTAGACGACACTATCGCGTCACCTGCGCTGATGCGGTTCGTGGCCATGAGGAAGCCCTTCAACATGGCGGGCTCCCAGGGCTCCTCGAAGAGCATGCAATCAAGTTGGAAGCGGTGAACTCTACTTGGAGAGCCTTTTGCAAAATTCAAAATCGGGCATGACAATGGAGCGGCAACCGTCGGGAGCGGGGCATGCGTCGATTCCCGCCCGGGAGCGCGGGCGTCCCGCCCGCCCCCATCCGGGCGCAGCCCGGCCATTGCTCCCACCCCGGTCCAGCGGCACCGGCGCAACGACCTTCCTTCGGCCCTGGTGATGGGGCTGCCCCCGCAGGACGGCGTTTCGCAGCATCGCAGGAAGGCTCGGGCCAAGCCAATGGCAAAAGGATGCGGGCGAGACGCCCGCGCTCCCGGGTGTTGTCCTTGCGGCGAATTTTGCATATGGCTCTGGAGAGAAACGAGGTGACAATATGGCCAAGATTACCCAGTACAAGGGCTATCAGAGTGGTGAGGAACCGCCGGTCCCCAAGCCGGCGGAACCGGTTCAGCCCAATGTGGTGACCGTGCAGGACGGGTTGCCGCTCCAGTTTCCCGGCAGCGAGGGTGTCGGGGTGCGGGTGCTGCATCCCACCAACCCCAAGGCTCCTTCCAAGAACTTCGGGTTGACCATGTACTATCTGCCGCCCCATGTGACTTCGGAGACGGCCAGTCACTACACCGAAGAGTGCTATCTGGTCCTCAGGGGCAGCGGCGACATGATCCTGGCGGGCCGCAGGGTGCCGGTAAAGCCGGGGGTGTTCGTCCACCTTCCCGCCTGGTGCGAGCACGCCGTGGACAACACCGGCGAGGAAACCATGGAAATCCTGGTCTGCACCGCGCCGACCAATCCTTGAGCGCTTTAGCCCTGGATGAAGATCATCCACGAAGGGGGACGGGGGAATTATGTGCAAAAGTGCCGACACTCGGACGCTCAGCGCCGAGCAGTGGGGGTGGCTGCAACGGAACCTGCGGTTCGCCCCCGACCGATTCGGTAAGGACCGTATAGCCATCCAGCTTGGTGCAGAACCGGGAATCGGCTGGCGCGGTCCCCAAAGGCGATGTCAGGTAGTTTCCAGGGATGATCCGATAGCTGAGCGGAAGCACAGCCTCAATGAGGCAAGTCTAAATCCGGTTGCGCGGATAGGCCAGTCCGCTCATGTGAAAACCAAGCCGAAACCGGGAGCGGCGTCGACAACTTCCTCGATGTCACCGACCTTCAGCTTATCTAGAGGACGTGCCGCCTTGTCGGAAAACGGCCATTCCTGAGTCAAGAACGCCCAGGCTAGCTCGGGGCCGTTGATGATCTCAAGGACGCGTGCAATCCCCGGGACGACCTTGCCCGGACCGAGGATCTGCTCGGAGGGAATGATCAGACCGCGCTTGGTCGATTTCCAGGCGAGAAGGGTCTTTTTTTCGACCCAGTCATAGACCGTCGTTCGCGAAACCTTCAGGCGCAAGGCTGTTTCCGACACGCCGATCATGTCCGAGCGCTGTGGCCGGTGAACAATGAACGGTTCGAGACTCTCAGGTGCCTCCACAGAGACGAGTCCGTCCTTCGCTGCATACTGGGCAGCAGCGGCCTCCAGGGCGACGGCGACGGCCACACGCGCTTCGGCGGGGCGCTGATGAAGAAAGTTTGTAGCGGTTCTTGATAGGCCCGAGAGGCCCTCGACATGGAACCCAGCGGCTTGCTTGGTCATTTTGCTTGCCCCACTCACCTGTCCTGTGCATCTGGTCAATTCACGGCAGATTATAGAGCAAGAGTGTCCAGTATGTCCAGTAGGTCAGGTGCTATTGGGGGACGTTCCTGCATTGTGAGAATCACTTGGCCGGCCTTCGGTGTCGTGCCTCATGAGAGGATAGAATCCGACTGCGTTTGGACGCCCCAGGGAGGTTGTGCCATGCCATGCGACCACATTGGATTGCACCGAACTCAAATACTTTTCGATGCTTTTCGGTGTTGCTATCTCAATCCATATGTTAAGTGCCTGGTGGTTCGAGGGGATCTTAAAGTCTTGTCATGAAAATACCGCATTATTTTTGATTTTTGGGTGTATTCACCCACTCGATATTGACCGGCTGAAGGACTTTTTGGGCGGTCTGTTCCAGGGACTTGTTGTCAATGCCAGGTACGCTAAATTCTTCTCGTAGTTCAGTTTTGAAGGGTTGGTATTCTGAGCGGACCAGTTTGTGCAATCGAGTTGTCTTGGTCTCACTTCGTGCCCCTTTCGTGGATCACTCTTTTGATCCTCAATTGTCGATCTTCGCCTTGGCCGCGGCCGCGCCCCTCCTCCCCTCCGGCAGCACCACGCTGGCCAGCCAGCCCACGGTGAAGGAGGCGATGTTTCCCAGGCCCATGATCATCCAGGGGTGCCAGGGGAAGCGTACGCTGTCGATGAAGGCGGGCGAGGCGTCCAGCATCTCCAGGATGGTGTCCGCTCCTCCCCAGACCGAGATGGCTATTCCGGTGACCACCCCTACCCAGACGCCGCGGGTATGGGCTCTCGGGACGAACATTCCCAGCAGGAAGAGTCCCAGGATACCCCCTCCGATGAACGAGCTCACGGTGGCGCCGAAATAGTAGGCCCTTTCCACGCCGGCCAGCATCAACAGCCCCGAGCCCATTCCCAGAACACCCCAAAAACCGGAAGCGATCCGCCCCAGCAGAAGCTGGCGGCGGTCGCCGGCTTGGGGACGGAAGTGCAGGTAGAAGTCCCGAACGGTGATCATTGCCAGGCTGTTGATGGTGGTGTCCAGGCTGGACATGGCTGCCGCGCACATTCCGGCCAGGATCAGTCCGGCGATTCCGGGGGGAATCGTGTTCATCACGAAGAAGGGGAAGATCTGGGTCTCCTTGGCCGCGATTTCGGCCGGCAACTGGCCGGGGTGAAGCTGGTAATAGGCATAGAGGAGCGAGCCGATCAGCAGGAAGAGGGTCCAGGTGGTCACGATGCTGAGCCCGCCGAACAAGAGCGCCTTTTGAGAGGAACGGGTGCTGGAGGCGGCCAGGTAGCGCTGGGCCACGTCCTGGCTGGTGGTGTAGTAGGTGCCGTGGTGGACCAGTCCGTAGAGAACGATCACCACGATAGTCGGATGAGACAGGTCCAGGGACCAGTCCACCAGCTTGAACTTGCCGGCCTCCCCGGCAACCTGGAACAGGTGAAAGGCGCCGTCGTCCGAACCGAGGGTCAGAAACCAGAGACAGAACAACCCTCCGCCGAACAGGGTGACCGATTGCAGGACGTCGGTCCAGATCACGGCCTCCAGTCCTCCGAACATGGTGTAGAGGAGAGCCAGGATGCCGCACACCACCAGAATGGCCACCGGGTCCCATCCCGTCATGGCGTTGAGCGCCTTGGCCATCAGGAACAGGATCATTCCGTTGCGGAAGAGGTGGTAGAGGACGTAGATCACCGAGGCGTAGCAGCGGGTCCCGTACCCGAAGCGCTGCTCCAGGAACTCGTAGGCGCTCATGCGGACCCGCTGCCGGTAGTAGGGAATCACCCAGCAGGCGGCCAGAACGGCGATGACGGGGAAGATCAGGTGGGAGAGGTGGGGAATCCAGTCGCCCCCGTATCCCTGTCCCGGAAAGGCCAGAAAGGTCCCGGTGCTGATGGAGGAGCCGAAGAAGGAGAAGCCCACCGCCCACCAGGGGACGGAGCGCCCGCCCAGGAAAAAGGCCTCGGTGCTGTTCTGGCGGCGCGCAAACCAGCCCCCCATGAAGACGATCAGCACCAGGTAAGCGGCCAGGATCAACCAGTCGATCGTTGCCATTTCAGGACTGCATCCACCAGGAGAAGGCCAGGGCCGCCCCGATCAGGCCCAGGCACCAGAGGGTGATCGACACGAATCCCCTGTAGAACCACTGCAGCCCTGCTTCCCGCCGAAGCTCGATCGTGCTGGAGGGTCCGAAGATCTTGTCGCGGGCGTAGAAGCGGTAGAGCTCGCCGATCTTCTCCGGGTCCGGCGCCGCCGGCTCGGCGGCATCGGTTCCGGCCATGGCCGGGAGTTGGATGCCGGCCTGGCGCAGTTTCTCGTCCTGGCCCACCGGGGTGCCGAGGATGGCGTAGAAGCGGTTGAGCAGGGCTTCGTCTTCCGGAGGCGTGCGGAGGCTGACCAGCCAGGTGACCAGGGCGCAGGCCAGGGTGGGGATGAAGACGGTGGTCTCGAAGGAGGCCTGCAGCCACAGCTTGAGCCACAGGAACAGCAGGGCGCCGGTCGCCACTCCGGACCAGAGCGCCTGGCGGTTGGCGCGTCTCCAGACCAGGCCGAAGTAGAGGGGAACCGAGATGAACGAAATCAGCGACCAGCCCAACTCGATGTACTGAATGATGTTGTCCAGAAAGCGGGTGGTGACGTATCCCAGGAAGACGGCGATGAACCCCCAGATCCGGGCATGGGTGATGTAGAAGCGCGGCGAGCGGGCGGGGAAGAGCCGCTTGCGGTAGAGGTAGTCGACCACCAGCCCCGAGGTGGTGGTGGCGAAGGTGTCCACCGAAGACATCAGGGCGGCGGCAAAGCTGGCCACCAGCAGTCCCAGCACTCCGGCGGGCAGCAGCGACTTCATCAGCGTCCCCCAGGCCAGTTCCGGGTCTTCCAGGCCGGGATAGTAGATGGCGAAGAGTATGCCGTAGAGGGCGAAGAGGATGGTGATGAGCCGCTTCCAGACATGGGCCCAGCCGCACTGGGTGCCCGTCCTCTCGTCGCGGGCAATGGCGATCCAGGTCAGGATGTTGGGCGCCACCACCGAGCCCACCGCCCCGGAAAAGAGCAGGGCAATCACGTAGGTCCAGGGGATCTCCACCGACTGCAGCGACCAGGTCGCCTCGGGCAGGGCCGCCAGGGCGTCCAGCCCGCCGGCCGCTTTCCAGAGGAACGGCAGCAGGCCGAAGCTCAGCACCACCAGGCAGAGGATGCCCTGAAAGAGATCGGTGAGCAGGGAAGACATGGCGCCGCCGGTGGCCACGTAGAGGGCCACCAGGGTGCAGCAGATCAGCACGGCCGAGTCCACCGAGAGGGTGGTGATGGCCGCCAGGACCTTTCCGCCTCCGGTGATGAAGATGCCGATGAAGTTGACCGAGATAAGCAGTCCCAGGACCGAATAGAGGGTGGCCACGCCGGGACCGAAGCGCAGCTCGAAGAATTCGGCCATGTTGAAGACGCGGGCCCGCTTGTAGACCACCGAGAAAAGGTAGTACATGGGCGTGGCGAACAACTGGGACCACCAGAGCCAGATGCCCGACAAGCCGCTGCGGTAGGCGGCGGCGCTGACCACCACCGCTTCGGCCCCGGCCAACGCCGAGCTGAAGTTGAAGAGGAAGGCCGGCAGCTTGCCCCAGGATCCCCCGGCGATAAAGAAGTCACCCAGGGAGCGGGTCTTCCGGGCTCCCAGGAAGAGCCCCAGGTAGGCCACGATACAGATGTAGAGGATCAGGATGGCCCAGTCGAGGGCCTGCAGTCCCAGCATGCTGTTTGCCTCCGTCAGGTGGATTCAGTGGCTCGGTTACGAGAGGGCGAATTGCGGGGGTTTCACGTTCCGGCCGGGCCGGATGGTACGGTCGATCTCACCATTCGATGGTTGGGCGGCGGAAGGAGTGGGGGAATTTGTCCCCGACCATGTGGCCACGGCCCGGTGAGGTGTGTCTATACCCCCGGAATCCCTTCCACCGCCACCACCCGCACCGGACAGGAGTCCAGGCCGTGAATGGGCAGGGGGGTGAAGGTGATCATGAAGGTCTCCGCTCGAAGCTGATCGATGTTGCAAACCACTTCCAGCAGGAGGATGTCGTTGCCCAGCAGCAGCTCATGGCAGGCGATGCAGCCCTGGACGTGGTTCTCGATGGCGATGCCGTCACCCCAGCCCACGCACTTGACCTTCTTTTCCAGGAACCAGCGGCCGACTTCCTCCGACATGTCCGGGCGCTGGTCGTCGGGCGAATGGACGAAGGGCGTGCTGTGAAAGGGCGAGTCCAGCAGAACCGTGTCTCCCGGCCGTATCCGGCCCCGGTCGGCCTTTTCCAGGTCTTCGGTCCGGATCAGCTCCCGCGGACGGGCGGTTTCCAGGTTCAGCAGGATGCCTCGTCCCAGAAAGTGCTCGATCGGCAGCTTCATGCCGTCCTTCCACTCGTTCCTGAAGTGGTAGGGAAACTCCAGGTGAGTCCCCAGGTGGGAGGTGATGTCGATGTGCGCGTGGTATCCGTCCACCCCGCCGATGAAGGTGTGATGGCGATGGAGCTTGCAGCGCCTCTTCTCGGTGGCGGGGTCCAGCGGCTTGGAAAGGTCGACCACTCTCAGCTTGTCAAAATCGAGGATGGACGGGGTCATTGAAGGAACTGTCCTTTTTTATGGGAAAGGGGTTTGGCAACGACGATTGGTTATACTTGATTTTCTGTAGTCATTTGACTACAACTGCAAACAAGAGCCTATTGCAAATTTCGGTAGCGACACGTTTGCCGGGAATGGCCACAAAAGGCACAAAAAACACAAAAAAACCATCGGATCGGCAAGACTGGAAATCAAGAAACTCGTTTTGTGACTCTTGTGCCTTTTGTGGTGAACCCGCAGTGCTCACGAGTTCGCACCCGTAATCGAAAAAGGCAGAACGTCACTTGTGTCGGCAAATCGACCTGCCTTGCTGCGAGTTTCGCAAAAAGCTCACAGGAGAAACGGAATGCCCATCAGGGAACACAAGGCCAGCCAATACCTCAAGACACCCCAGGATATCGCCGCCTACTTGAATGCGGCGATCGAAGAAATGGACGACGACCCCCGCTTGCTCATGAAGGCATTTCGCAACGTTGCCGAGGCGCAAGGCGGTGTGTCCGAGATTGCGCGACAGGCGAGGTTGGATCGAGTTGCGCTCTCCCGCGCACTCTCCGGGCGCAGAAACCCTCGGCTTGACACGCTGGCGAAGTTGTCCGCCGCCTGCGGCATCAAGCTTCGGTTTTCGGTTTAGGGCCACGGGCCTATCGTGATGACCGCAACGCCTGCTTTCCACTGAGTGGCGCCATTCGGGTGGCCTACTCCTATGTGCAAACGGCAGCGTCATTGAAACAAGAGGCAGAATTTCTCCTCTACCGGAACCAGTCGTAGAGCAGGCCCAGGGACCGATCCTCGAGCGGCAGGGAGACCCGGGCGCCGCCCTGGGCCGAGGATTGCTTGAGGGCGACTTCGACCTCGATGGCGGTGGCTACCCGCCGGCCGGAATTCTTGGGTTCGTCCATCTCTCCGGCCAGGCACCGCATCAGGTCGTCCAGGCTGTAGACCGCTCCGTAAGGGGGAATGAACCGGGGCGCCGGCCAGGGCATCTCCACCATCTGCTTTCTGCCTCCGGGCGGGGTCACTTCCTGGAACAACTGCCAGCCGGGGCGGAAGCTGAACTGGATTTCGCCCTTGGTCCCGCTGATGCGCACTCCCGGGGCTCCCTTTCTGAAGTGGACCACCTGTCCGTTCTCCGCCACCAGCATGCCTTGGCCCCCAAACTCGGTGCTGCCGCCGGGACGGCGGGGCGTGTCTCCGGTGGCGCTCACCCAGGCCGGCGGGCTGTCGAGGAAGTAGGACCAGTTCTGGTGCTGGGCGCTGGCGCCCCTGGCTTCGATGGAGGTCACCTCTCCGATGGCGCCGCCGGTCACCAGTTCCTTGGCCTTGGCGAAAGAGGGGTGGGTGGTGGTGATGGCCCCGCAGGAAAGGGGGATTCCCCGGTCGGCGCAGACCTTCACCATGCGGTCGGCCTCTTCCAGGGTGAAGGCCATGGGCTTCTCGGTGAAGATGGCCTTGGCTCCGGCCTCGGCCGCCTTGATCGTCAGGAAGGCCCGGCCCTTGGTGTTGGTGCAGACGGCCACGATATCCAGCGACTCCTTTTCGTACATTTCCAGGGCGTCGGTATAGAGGGCCTCGATGCCGTAGCGGTCCCCGAAAATCTTGAGGCGGTCCACGTCCCGCTCGGCTCCGGCCACCAGCTCGACCTCGGGGCGGTCCCACAGGGCCTCGGCGTAGGAGGAGGGCAGCCCCTCGAAGCCCGGGTGGTCGTGGTGGTGGAACTTGCGATGGACGTCCACCTCGGGCGTGATGCGCCGGGTGTCCTCCACCTTGTAGGCCGGGTCCCACCAGGGGCCCTGGCGGTGGGAGCCGTCCCGCTTGGCCACGTCATAGAGGACCCCCGTCCATCCCAGGCCCACCACGCCGGCCCGATACTTTGGTTTCGAGGTCTTCCTGGCTGCCGCGGGGGTCGCCGGGCCCAGAGAGAGGCCAGCCCCGGAGGCAGCACCCAGGGTCAGGGCGGATTTCATGAAGTCGCGTCGAATCACGGTTGTTCTCCTTATGTTCCCGGTCGATCCCCAGCAGGGGCTATGACGGGAGTCCTTACAACTGCAGCGGAGACGATGGTCCCCCCGGGAGTTTTGGCAGATTGTTTCCTTGGCGACCGCCGGACTCGTGCCCTCCGCCAGGAACTAACGGAACCAGTCGTAGGTCAGTCCCAGGCTGCGGTCCTTCAGAGGCAGCTCGACTCGCTCGCCGCCTCGGGCCGAGGACTGCTTCAACCCCAATTCCGCCTCCAGGGCCATGGCCACGATGCGTCCCGAGTTCTTGGGCTCCTTCATGCGGCCCTCCATGGCGGCGATCAGGTCGTCCAGGCACCAGGGGGTGCGCATGCTCCCCCACTGGGGATCGGGCCAGGGCATCTCCACCCGCCCTTTGCCTCCCGAGGGGGTGTCCACGTCCTGCGTCAGGATCCAGCGCTTGCCGTCGAAGACGATCTCCCCCGTGCTTCCCGAGATCTTGACTTGAGGGGCTCCGTCCCGGATGTGGACCACCGTGCCGTCCTTGGCCACGATGATCCCCTGTCCCATGAACTCGCTGCTGCCGCGCTCGCGCCGGGGCTTGTCGCCGATGCCGCTGACCCAGGCCAGCTCGCTGTCCACGAAGTAGGCCCAGCACTGGTGTTGGGACAACAGGGGGACCCGTGCCTCGATGGAGGTGACGTCCCCGATGGCGCCGCCGGTGACCAGATCCTTGGCCTTGGCGAACGACGGATGGGAAGTCGTGGTGGCCCCGCCCACCAGGGGTACACCGGCCTTGGCGCAGGCGTTGACCATGTCGTCGGCCTCCTTCAGGGTGAAGGTCATGGGCTTGTCCACGAAGATCCCCTTCACTCCGGCCTCCACCGCCTTGACGGTCAGGAAGGAGCGGCCCCTGGTGTTGGTTGCGATGGCCAGGATATCCAGGTTCTCCTTCTCGTACATCTCCAGGGCGTCGGTGTAGAGGGCGCTGATGCCGTAGCGCTCCCCGAACATGGACAGCCGCTTCTTGTCCCGGTCGGCGCCGGCCACCAGCTCTACCTCGGGCCGGTCCCAGATGGCCTCGGCGTAGGTGGACACCAGGCCCTCCTTGCCGGGATGCTCGTGGTGGTAGAACTTGCGGTGGACGTTCAGCCAGTCGGGAGTGGGACGGTTGGCGCTCTCCAGGTCGTACTTGGGATCCTTGTAAGACCCGCCAATATTATCGTAGTCGCGCGTGCCCATGTCGTAGAGCACGCCCATCCAGCCCAGGCCCACCACGCCGCCCCGATACTTGGCTTTTCCCTTCTTCTTGGGCAGGGCGGCGGGCGCCGCGCCCAGCGAAAGTCCGCTGGCCGAGACCGCTCCCAGGGTCACGGCCGACTTCATGAAGTCACGTCGAATCATCTTGGTTCTCCTCACTTGTTATGGATTGCAGATCGCGCCGACCGCGGGAATGCAGGCGGACTCGGAGCATGGGTCCCGACAAACCGATTTCAGGCTACAGCCGGCGGTCTCCCTAACGGAACCAGTCATAGGTCAAGCCCAGGCTGCGGTCCGTGAGAGGCAGGTCGACCCGCTCGCCGCCCCTGGCCGAAGACTGCTTCATCGCCAATTCCGCCTCGAGGGCCACGGCCACCAGCCGGCCCGAGTTCTTGGGCTCCTCCATGCGGCCCTCCATGCAGGCGATCAGGTCGTCCAGGCAGTAGACGGTGCGCATTCCCAGGCCGAACTGCGGGTTCGGCCAGGGCATCCGGACTCTGCGCTTGCCGGCGGGGGTGTCGATGTCCTGCCACAGGCGCCAGTAGTGTCGAGTCCTGTCGAAACTCATCTCGCCCTGGCTGCCGGAGATGCGCACCATGGGCGCACCGTCGCGGATGTGGACCACGGTGCCATCCTTGGCCACGATGATTCCCTGTCCCATGAATTCGCTGCTGCCGCGCTCGCGCCGGGGCTTGTCGCCGGTGCCGCTGACCCAGGCCAGCTCGCTGTCCACGAAATAGCTCCAGTCCTGGTGTTGGGAGGTGAGGGGCGCCTGGGCCTCGATCGAGGTGACTTCTCCGATGGCCCCGCTCTTGATCAGCTCCTTGGCTTTTTGGAAGGAGGGGTGCGAGACGGTGGTGGCGCCGCCCACCAGCGGGACGCCGGCCTTGGCGCAGGCGTTGACCATGTCGTCGGCCTCCTTCAGGGTGAAGGTCATGGGCTTGTCCACGAAGATCCCCTTCACTCCGGCCTCCACCGCCTTGACCGTCAGGTAGGAGCGCCCCCTGGTGTTGGTGGCGATGGCCAGGATGTCCAGGTTCTCCTTCTCATACATCTCCAGGGCGTCGGTGTAGAGGGCGGTGATGCCGTAGCGCTCCCCGAACATGGCCAAGCGCTTCTTGTCGCGGTCGGCGCCGGCCACCAAGTCCACTTCGGGGCGGTCCCAGAGGGCTTCGGCGTAGGTGGCCACCAGCCCCTCCTTGCCCGGGTGGTCGTGGTGGTGAAACTTGCGGTGGACGTCCAGCCAGTCGGGGGTGGGGCGCTCGGTGCTCTCCAGGTCGTACTTGGGAGTCTTGTAGGAACCCCCGATATTTTCGTAGTCGCGGGTGCCCATGTCATAGAGCACGCCCATCCAGCCCAGGCCCACCACGCCGCCTCGATACTTGGCTTTTCCCTGCTTCTTGGGCAAGGCGGCGGGCGCCGCACCCAATGAGAGTCCGCCTGCCGAAACCGCACCCAGAGTCGCGGCCGACCTGATGAATTCACGTCTGATCACAAGAAACCTCCCTGTGAGATAGCGATTCCGAGTCCATGCCGGAGAGCTTCGGAATTCCGGCTTGGGCCCTGCTGCCAAAGCCCGGCTGCCAGGCGGCAACAGGCTCTGCGCACGATTACCTCACCGCCTCGGCCTCGATCTTTCGGTATACCTGCTGTCCCTTTCTGAACCATTCGAACATGGCCTCCTTGTCGGCCTCGTCCCTGAATACCCCTCGGGTTTCCACCCTGTGGATGAGCTGGTCGATCTGTCGGATGAGGAAGGCGGCCGACTCCCTGACGGCGATCCTCCGGTTGCCCCGGTAACAATACACGGGACTGCTGTGAGCGTAAAGAGCCACGTCGTTGGGGACCAGCTTGTGGGGTTCGCCGTGGACCCGCACGGCCACCCAGGAGCTGTCGGAGATCTCCACTTCCCGGGTCAGGCGAATGCGTTTCCCGCCTTCCTCGGCCTCCTGGGCGGCGGCCACCTTGCCGTTGACGACCAGGTCCATGCGGGTCATGGGCACGTGGGAGACGGCCTCAGCCTCGATCTCCAGCAGCAGGCTCCCGGTCTTCCAGCGGATTTCCTCTCCGGCTTCTCTGCCGTTGACCCTGAACTTCAGCAGCGGCCCGTTGGTGGCGAAGCTGCGGCCCTTCCGGTAGGCCTCCAGCCATCCCTCGTAGGTGAGGGGGGAGTCGACGCGGGCATAGAGCCGTCCGGCGCCCGGGATCAGGTGATAGGGGACGTTGAGGAAGGCATCGGTTCCCGCCGAGACGGGGCACTGAAAGCCGCAGTTGAGCAGTTGGTACCAGTGTTCGGTATTGACTTCCTCGTTGCGCTGGCACAGCACGTCGATGGTGTCGGCGGCTCCCAGCGCAATATCGATCGGGTACTGGGAAGGCAGGCCGGGATGCACGTAGGTGACCACGGCGCCCTGGGCCTTGGCCGACAGGCCCATGCGGTAGTTGGGTGGATAGTCGAAGGGCAGGGGAGTCCCCGGCCAGCCCACGTAGGCCGGCTGAACCAGCTTCTTCAAGCCCAGGTAGCCCACGTGGTTGTTGACGTCCCCGGCCCTCATCTCCTGGTTCCAGTAGAGGATGGTGTTCTCCCCGGAGAGATGATGGGGCCGCCCCTGGAAGTACTGCCGGTCGTTGAGGTGCGAGGAAACGTCGTTGCAGACCAGCAACTGGGGGAGGTTGAGGTCTTCGGCCCTGGAGATGAGTCGAACCTCGGCGGGGCTGATGAGACGATCGTCGTAGACGTTGGGGTGAATGTGGGTGTCTCCGGAGAACCAACCCTGCCGGCGCAGGTCGAAGGGCTTTTGCAGCCGGACTTCGGCCGTGCCGGAACCGCCGGCCGCGATGGAAATCTCCCGGGAGACGGGTTGGTATTCGAAACCCTTCACCACCTCCAGGGTGGCTTCCCCGGGAGGCAGATCCACCTGGAACTCGCCGCCGCTGTAGAAGTAGTAGTCCCCGCCGAAGGGCTGTCCATAGTCGGCATTGGACACCCGGGCCTGCGTACCCGCCGGCCGGTAGGCCCGCCCGTCGGAGCCGGTGAGGTAGATCCGGGCCGGCGTCACCGAGCCCTCCTCATCCAGCACACGCACCGTCAGGCGGCCCGTCTGGACCACTGAAGCCGCCAGCGGAATGGGCCTGGTCCGGCCTTGGGCCAGCACTTCCAGGCTGGGCACGGCCTCCGAGTCTGCCTCTGTGTGCAGCGTCATGAAGGTGCCCGTCGCCTGGCCGGGCAGTAGACGAAGCGTGTGGACCTCCGTTCCCTTCCTGCTGGTCGTTTGGAGGCTGACCGTAACAGGAGAGGCGCCGCTGTTTCGCAGAACCACCGGAAGCGGATAGGGTTTGCCTCCCAAGAGGCGCAGTGGGCGCGGCTTCGCGATCACCTTGATGTCTTCCCCAACCTTGATTTTAGCCAGATGGGGACTCTCCAGCGACCAGTAGCCGTCGCTGGCCATGCGGTCGGCCTCGGCCCGGGTCGGAGTGCTGGCGCCGCCGCCGAGCGCTGTCTGTTTGTAGAGTTCCGACTTGAGCCATCGTTGCGCCTTGATCACGGAGGGACGGTCCGTGTCCTTCCACTGCAGGAGCCGAATGGAAAACTCCGCAAGGTTTGAGAAGCGGTCGGCAATCTCGCGGTCCCGGGCGAACGGGGCGATGTGGGGAATCTGAGTCATGGGGACTTCCGGAGGCGGTTGTCCCCAAAACGCGGAGCTGCCGCACCAGCAAAGCAGTAGGAAAAGGATTGTCCCCAGTCTGGTGAAAGGACGCATGCCGTCAGTTCCTCCTACGATTACTCTAGGCTCGGGGCCTCGCGATGGCCGCCGGGCCGAGGTCGGTATCCTCGTTGCTCCGATAGTAATTTTTCCCCATCAAGTATCGGGTCTCGATCTCGATGTCGCGGAGTTTCAGCGTAGGAGTGATGTCGGGGTCCCGCTTGTTGAGGGTGACCTCGATGCTGTTTTTGCCCTGCCTGGGCCAGTGGTCCCGGTCCAGCCGGTAGATGTACCAGTAGGCGTTGTTGACCCGGAAGCGAGGCGCATGCATGCGGTAGAGGTGGTTGATCTTGCGCGCCTGGGACTGGGGCAGTTCCTTGCCGTTGAACCGGAACGTCACTCGATCGAGTTCGGTGCTGTCGGCCAGACGGATTCGCAACAGCACTTCGTGAACCCGTTTCTGCTTGTCCCAGTAAGGCAGATCGTCGGCAATCGGCAGCTCGAACTTGACGGGCCGGTTCACCTTCAGCTCGACCGGGAGCGGAGCCGTTTGGGTCGGAGGCCGGCTTCGAGTCTGATCGGCCGTGGGGACCATGTAGAACTTGTCCTTGGGGGCCATCAGCTTGGGATAGGCGACCTCTCTCAACTGCTCGTAGAAGGGAGCCTGGTAGGGCCAGTTGGTGCCGGCAAACCACTGGCCCAGGTAGAGGCCGTCGACTCCCTGGGCCCAGTAGTTGCAGGCCACGCCGCGAAGCATTTCAATGGTGGCGCCGCTCACGCGGTCCGAGTTCAGGATGGCGTTGGTGCCGGCATTGATCCGGCAGGATGTGCCCTGGGCAATCTCGAGCAGGGGCCGGAAGTCCGCCAGGTTGTCGACCTTCTGATAGTAGTTCTGGCCGTTGATCACGTCCACGATGCCCTGCCGGATCCACTCCGGCACATCCAGCCCCAGCGAGCGCGCCCACTCGATGTTGGCGGGGACCAGAACCGCCAACTCGCGGTCCTTGCCGCTGGCCTTGACGGCCTTGTGGACCCGCCTGACCCATTTGGTCATGGTTTCCAGGCCGGCTTCCACCTCCTTGGGGTGGAAGAAGTAGTGGTGGCCGAACCACAACTCGAACCCGTCGATGGGGTAGTTCTTGAGCACTTCCTCGATGAGCGCGAAACGCTCGTCCTGCACCTCCCGGTGTTTGAAGTCCAGTTGCCTCGCCCCGTTAAAGCTCTCGTCCAGGTTGCCACCGGCTCCAATTTCCAGGTGCCGGTTTTCCCAGGTGAAATTGGCCGCGCGAACGTCCCGATGGCGGTCCGCTCCCCGTCCCCGGTTGAGCAACAGAGACGGATAGAGCATCAGTCCGTTGGCCCGGGCGTGGTCGCACACGATGCGCAGGGGATCCTTTCCCGAATCCAGCATCATCCTGGCGTTCTGGTGGGCCCGGCGGAAGATCAGGTGGGGCCACTGTTTTACCGGATCTCCCCACACCTCTCCCACCTCGGTCTTGTGGAAAACCGTGCGCCCGTCCCCAAGACCGAATACCAGGGTGTCGACCGGAGTTCCCAGCACTTCATCCACAGCGGCCTCGAACTGCTCCTTCTCCATGGGAGGTTCGTACATGTAGATGGCCGGATGGCGAGCGTCGTTATAGAACATGATCCGGGGTTTCTTCCTGCCCCCGTGACCGCCGGCTGCGGGGGCCGGCCGCCCCGCGCCCGATGCCGCCGGGACGGCGGCCGAGGTCAGACCGGCAGCCAGGGCTGTTTTCATGAATTGGCGTCTGATCATCGCGAATCTCCTTGCAGGGAGCGGACCTGAAGCAGCCAGTTTGCGGGAAGGGCCTTCCCGGTGAGGCTGTCGCGGCGGCTTCCCGGTCCACAAAGGTTTTGAAGGATGTGCAGGATATCATGAACCCTTCTTGCCGGGAGACTTTTGCCTCCGCGTTTCGGTGCTCTGTCGAGCCTTTTGCAAAATTCGGAATCGGGCATGACAATGGGGCGGGGGGTGGCAGCGGACGGGAGCGGGGGAACGAGTCAATGCCCCCGGGAGCGCGGGCGTCCCGCCCGCACAAGACGTGGCCAATGGAACGGATCCCCTTGAAGGCGGCGTCGCTGCGCCTTGCAGGGGAGTGCCATGGATGGGGGGCTGTTGGCAGGAATAAGGATGCGGGCGGGACGCCCGCGCTCCCGGAGGGTGTCCCGCCGACGCATTTTGGAAAAGGCTCTGTCTAAACACAACTTCCAATCGCAATTCGTAGACCTTGACCCATCTTTCGATGTCGTTTCGGACTCAGTGCCGTTTCGGCTCGGGAAATCCAGGCGTATACTTATGTGCATTCCGGAAGGAGACGTGAGATGCGAACGATTGGAATTGCAAAGTTCAAGAAGCAGTGCCTGGCCTTGTTGGACCGGCTTGACGCCGACGGCTTGATCGTAACCAGGCACGGCAAGCCGGTCGCGCGGGTTGTTCCCTATGACCGGCAGCATGATGACCGGCAGCATGATGACCGGCAGCATGATGACCGGCAGTGCGCCGACCTGATCGGCAGCCTGCGACACAAGATCAGGATTCGGGGAGACATCATGACGACTGGCCTCGGCCCAATGAGAACTGACGGGCCGGGACCGAACCCATCCAAGCCCGGGCAACCGGCAGAAACTCCAGAGGAGCGGAAAGCATGAACAGGGTGAACAGAAGGGATTTCCTCATTCAATCGGTATCGGCGGCGGTAGCGGCCGGAGGGCTCTATCCTCGCCAGGCGGCCGGGGTTGCGGCCAAGGACAGGCTGAGCGTGGCCGTCATCGGCTGCGGCCGCCTGGGCCAGCAATACGCCGAGATCTACCGGGCGCTCCCCCAGACCGACCTGGTGGCCATCGCGGAATGGAATCCCGAGCGGCGCAAGGTGGTGGGGGAGCGCTTCGGGGTGAAGGCTCTCTTCCGGGACGCCGACGCCCTGCTGAAGGAGGTGGTTCCCGACCTGGCTGCCATCATCACCCCCACCAAGTACATGACGCCCGGCGTGGTGGCCTGCGCCGAGGCGGGAGTCAAGGGAGTCCAGACCGACCGGCCCTTTGCCGCCAAGCTGTCGGACGCCGACCGGATGATCGAGACCTGCAAGCAGCGCGGGACGGTGCTGGCCGGGGGCGCCCTGGAGCGGGCCAACTGGGAGGTGGAGGAGGCCGGCAGGAGACTGGCCTCGGGAGAGCTGGGGAAGCGCCAGGGGGCGGCCGTCCACAGCTACCGAGGCGAAATCCTGGCCGGTGGATCGGCCCGCATCCTGGTTCTGGAGCACTTCGCCCAGGCGCAGGTGGAGGAGCTGATCACCTGGGGAAGCCCGCCCGAGGCTCTGGACGATGCCGCCACCGACTATGGACTCAACATCAACGGCCGTTTCCGACTGACCTCCGGGCTGGAGTGCCAGGTCTTTGGAAGCAAGGAGGAGGCTCCCCACCGGGGAGTGGAAGTGTGGACGGAGGAGGCGCTGGTGCGGTGGGACCGCCACGGAGAGCCCCTGACCCAGATCTTCCAGGGATATGACGCCAAGGGCGCGCGCAAGGAAGTGGACCGCGGCTATCGGCCCTGGTCCTGGGACCCCGTTTCCAAGCAACTGGACCCCTTGTTGGATCGAATCGGCCACCACGGGTCGGAGCGTCACTACGTGCTGGCTCCCATCAGTTGCCTGATCGACGCCGTGGCCAAGGGGATTCCGCCCCGCATCACCGGAGAGACCCAGCGCCACGCCCTGGAAGTGGCCATCGCCAGCAAGATCTCGGCCCAACGGGGAAGCGTGCCCGTCAAGCTGCCCTTGGAGGACCGCTCCCTGGCCCTCTACCCCCGCCCCTACCGCTGGCTGGGAGGCGACGTCTCCGGCCGTCCCCAGTCAGCCGCCGAGGCGGCTGGGACGGAGTAGGCCCGGAGTCGTTCGGGACGGTTTCAAGCTCAGCGGTTGTTTGAGAATCTGTTTGCCTCACCTGGAGGAGAGTCCATGGCGATAGTGAAGGAGAAAATGAAGGAAGTCATTGATTCGCAACCGGATGATGCGACCTATGAGGAAATCCTGCGTGAACTTGCGTTCGAACGCATGTTAGCCTATGGCGCAAATTCGCCTGTCCTCCATTTGTGTCGTTTTTGTTAGTCCTTATTCGGCCACATGGGATGATCGTAGACATGCCCGACGGCGACAATTGTGTGTAGTACGTTCGATAGCATTCGGTCGCTGATTATCGAAGGCAGCGTCCGAATTTCAGAGCACGGATACGAAGAAATCGCTGCTGATGGATTGCTTGCAAGGGAACTTGTCAAGGGTGTGGAAGCTGCGGAAATCATTGAGGACTATCCCGAGTACCCCAAAGGACCATGTATTCTGCTACTGCAACGAACGGAGGACGGGCGCCCGGTCCACGTTGTATGGGGGCTTCCTGCTGGCCATTCAAGTCCGGCAGTGCTGATTACAGCCTACTTACCTGATCCCGAGAAATGGGAACCTGGATTCAAGCGGAGACGCCAATGAGCAAGAAAAAACGGACGAAGCTAGTTCACGAGGGAAGCTACATTGCAGAAGTTGACGTAGAGTTACTGGAGGAGCCTGAAGGTTGGTCACCGTACCTTTCCATTGAAGACGCGTTTCGTCTCGATGATGTACGGCAGGCTCTCCGTCGAGGTGACGTCAAAACCGCTGCAAAATATTCACGCGTGTTCAGTCTAACGCCTGTCTCTGTATAGGGCTGCGTCACACCTCATTCACGAGGACACCACCAAGCGACGGCATGTGGTTCCGCTTTAATCTGGCATTGAGGATCATCATCGCACACAAGACGTTTCACTATTTCACGTATGGCTCGAATATGCTCACGGGTCAGCTCACGTCGCCTGAGCGAGCATCCTCCGCTGTGCCCATAGGAACCGGATACGTTGCTGGTCGCCGACTGACTCTCGACGAAGTAAGCCGGGATGGCTCTGGAAAATGCGACGCCTTGGAGACTGGAAACGACATGGACCGTGTCTACGGCCTCATCATCCGAAGAAATTTTCAAGCGATTTCCGTTCCAAACCGCAGTCAGAGCCGTGAAAATCGGGAGACAGTAAACATCGGTCGTGGAATTGGACAATATGATTCTGAGGTCTTCACGGAGTGTCTCTGATGGCGCAAACACTCTCTGTCTCTGTTACTGAAGTTGCCCGTCACTTCGACGAATACGTCAGCCGCGTTTCCTGCCGCGGCGAATCTTTTGTGCTCGTGCGTGGCAGCAAGCGCGTAGCGGAACTGCGCCCGCTTCCTGCAGGGAAACGATTGGCGGAACTCCCTGTGCTGTTGGCGTCGCTTCCCCATCTATCCCCAACCGAAGCCGCCCAGTTTGCAGATGACCTCGCGGAGGCTCGGCAGGCGCTCGCTCGTGCGGGGGGCCACGACCCGTGGCGGTCTTGATTGATGCCAGTTTCCTGTAGGAAAAAACGGACGAGGCTCGTTCACGAAGGAAGCTACGTTGCGGAAGTTGACAAGGTTTTCGATGAAAAACGAGTTCACGGCGACTATTGAGCAGGATGGAGAATGGTACATCGCCTACTGTCCTGAAATTCCCGGGGCCAACGGTCAAGGCAAGACCAGGGAGGAAGCACGCGAGAATCTGGCTGAGGCCATAACGCTTATTCTCACGGACCGTGAATGGACACGATGACCGGCGGACCTGCTTTGCTGCGACGATGTCACGGGATGAAGGCCCACCCGGGAGCGCGGGCGTCCCGCCCGCACAACACTGGCAAGGCCTCAACCAATTCCTCGACCCGGCTCGACCGGCAACGGCCCCAGGACTCTACGTTGGCCGAGCCCATGCCGTTCCCGCCGCCAGGGTGGCCGGCTGCCTCATCGCAGGGAAACTGAGCGGCACCGAACGGGAGTGCATGCGGGCGGGACGCCCGCGCTCCCGGAGGGCGCCGCATCCCGTCACTCCTGCTCCTCGAGGGGCGCGCGCCCTCTTGCCGGGCCGCAGCCCTGCCGATGCGACAGGCAGCCACGCTTGGTGGCCCTTCGTCGTCCTTCGTGTCCCTTCGTGGAAAACTCTTTTCCCGTTTGTTTCGAATAGGCGCCGCCCCCTACCGCTCCCCCTTCACTTCAGTCCCAACAGCCGGGCCGCGTTGTTCCAGAAGATGTCTTCCACCTGGGTGTCGCTGAGGCGCTCGGACCAGCAGGCCCACTTGAGCGAGCGCAGGTGCTCCAGGCCGGTGAGCACCGGCTTGAGCTGCTGATGTTTTTCCCGCCAGTGGGGGGAGTCGTTGCCCAGCCACATGAAAGAATCCTCGACTGACACCGAGCGGCCGCGGGCGTGGGTGACCGGCAGGTCGCCTCCATAGAGCAGCTTGTCGTGGCCGATGATGCGGATGATTGCCTGGTGGGCCATGGCTTCGCAGTTGGCGCTGGTATCGAACCAGAGGTTGTCCAATCCGGTCAGGTGGGGCAGTCCCTCCAGGTTGTGGGCCGGTTGGAAGCCCCGGGCCGAATGGGCCAGGATCAACTGCATGTCGGGATAGTTTTCGCAGTAGTGCCGGATCCAGTGGATGTTGCCGGGGTCGGCGGCGGCGCGGGCCTTGACCATGTGCAGGGTGATGGTCCAGCCCTCTTCGTGAGCCACCCGGATGTGTGCTTCGGGCAGGTAGTCGGGGATCTCGGCTTCCCAGGTGGGGTCCGCGTTCCGGGCCAGGGTGTGGTAGCACTTCAGGCCGTGGAGCTTCAGGCGCTTGACCTCCTGGCGCACCCACTCGGGATCGTCCTCGGGAGAGATGAAGAAGTGCCCGCGGCAGTTCGAATCCTTGGCGGTCTGCTCTCCCGTCCACTGGTTGGCCGCGGGGATATTCACGGGGTCGCGAAAGGTGGGGATGAACAGGCCCTTGGCGACTCGGCCGGGATAGAGGTCCCCCATCAATCGGATGTAGTTCTCGTAGTCCACCAGGGAAGGGAAACTCCCCGCAAAGACGTTGTGGTCGGGGTGCCAGACGTGGGTGTGGGCGTCGAACACCTTGTCGGGAATGAACGAAGCCAGCTCGCGCTGGTAGAACTCCCGGTCTTCCTCGCGAGAGACATAGTCGGGATGATCGGATGCCATGGGTGCCTCCTGTGACCTTGAAGTTATTCAACAGCGAAGAGTTCGGCCGCGTTGTTCCAGAAGATGTCTTCGACCTGGGCGTCGCTGAGTCGTTCCGACCAGCAGGCCCACTTGAGCGAGCGCAAGTGCTCCAGTCCGATCAGCACCGGCTTGATCTCGGAGTGCTTCTCACCCCAGACGGGCGAGTCCTGGTAAGCCCAGAAAAAGGTGTCGGCCGCGGCGGCCGACCTCCCGCGCAGGTGGCTGACGGGGATGTCGGTGCCGTACATGAGCCGCCGGTGCCCGATGATGCGGAGGATGGCCTGGTGGGCCATGGCTTCGCAGTTGGCGCTGGTGTCGAACCAGAGATTGTCGAGCCCCCTCAGGTGCGGGAGTCCCTCCAGGTTGTGGGCCGGCTGGAATCCCCGGGCCGAATGGGCCAGGATCAGCTTCATGTTGGGGTAGGTGGTGCAGTAGTGGCGGATCCAGCCGATATTGCCGGGGTCGGCGCAGGCCCTGGACCTCACCATGTGCAGCATGATGGCCCAGCCTTCCTGGTGAGCCATTTGCACGTGGGATTCCGGAAGGAAGTCGGGAATCTGAGCCTCCCAGGTCGGTTCCACCTCGGCGTAGACGTGGTAGCACTTGAGCCCGGCCAGTCCCAGGCGCCGCACCTCCTGCCGCAGCCACTCGGGGTCGGCTTCCGGACCGGTCAGGAAGAGACCCCGGTATCGGGGATTGCAGGCGACCTGGCAGCTTGTCCAGCGGTTGGCGCCCTCGAAGTGTTCCCGGGGGCAGATGCGGTGGAAGATGTTGGCCGCGCAGGTTCTTCCCGGATGCAGGGCCTGCAGCATTCGTGAGAACTCCTGGTAGTCTCCGTCTCTGGGCAGGGAGCTGATCCTGCGGCCGGGGTGCATGTTGTGGTGGCCCCAGACGTGGGCGTGGGCGTCGTAGACCCGGTCGGGCAGGAAGGATGCCAGTTCCCGTTCAAAGAAGTCGCGGTCTTCGGGTTGGATGAGCGCCAAGGGTTTGCCGGGATTGCTTTGGAGCCTGCCGCCAACGACTCGATTGATTCCGGGAACCCGCTGAGAAATGCGGGGCAGGGATGATATCCTCATGCCTGCGCCGTTTCAACCCGTGCAATCAGTGTGCAAACAGTGGCCTTGAAGCAATAGACGTCCGACGGCCAGGGAGAGTCCAATGAAATTCAATCGATTGAACAGTTTGGTGGCGGGAGTGGCACTCCTGGTTCTGGCCCTTCCGGTGGTGGGGATTCCCCAGGCGCTGCCGCTGGGCTCGGAGCGGCAGCTCTTTGTGGATCGGTATCTGGTGGACCGGTTGGAAGGACTGGAGTTGAGACTCCAGCAACCCCGACCGGAAGAGATCGCCATCGAGTATGACCAACCCTGGGAGGACAGGCTGGCCTTCTACACCACCGTGCTCAAGGACGGCGACGTCTACCGGATGTACTACCGCTGCCGACTCACCAGGCCCCGGCTGACCTGCTATGCCGAGAGCCGGGACGGGATCCGCTGGACCAAGCCCCACCTGGGGTTGGTGGAAGTGGACGGGTCCACCGCCAACAACGTCATCCTGCCCGTTGCGGGTCAGTTCTGCGCCTTTTTAGACACCCGTCCCGGCGTGCCCCGGTCGGAACGCCTCAAGGCCAATGCGCGAGACGTCGGGACCCCGTACAGCCTGATGGGCTACGTTTCGGCAGACGGCGTTCGCTGGCGAAAGATCCGGGAAGCTCCCCTCGTCGACTATGCCATGGAAAACAACTTCGATTCGCAGAACGTCATGTTCTGGTCGGAGGCGGAACAGCGGTACGTGCTCTACGCCCGCCACATGGTGGAAGGCCGCCGAGCCACGGCCCGGGCCACCTCCAGGGACTTCCTCCAATGGAGCCCGCAGACACTCATGAGCTATAGCGACACGGGCACCACCAGGCCCTCTCAGCACCTCTATACCAACCAGACCCAACCCTATTTTCGCGCCCCGCAGATCTATATCGCTCTCCCGGCCCGCATCCATTTCGGCCGGCGCCTGATGACGCCGGCGGAGCTGCAGTTCCTGGAGCTTCGTCACAATCGCATCAGCGGGGGCATGCGGGATGTTTCCGACTCCGTGCTGCTGTCGTCGCGCCCGGGTTCGACCCGCTACGACTTCACTTTCAAGGAGAGTTTCCTCAGACCCGGCCTCGGTCAGAGCAACTGGTCCACCCGCACCAATTACCCGGGCCTGGGGGTGGTGCAGACCGGCCCGGCGGAGATGTCTCTCTACGTGCAGCGCGACTACGGCCAGTCCACCGCCCACCTGCAACGGATGTCGCTGCGACTGGACGGTTTTGCCTCGCTGCATGCTCCCTATCACGGGGGAGAGATGGTGACCAAGCCCATTACCTTCGAGGGGAGCCGGCTCGAGATCAACTATTCCACCAGCGCCGCCGGCAGCATTCGGGTGGAGATCCAGACCGCGGATGGGAAACCCATTCCGGGATTTTCCCTGGCCGAGTGCCCGGAGATCATCGGAGACGAGATCTCGCGTATCGTGGCCTGGGGAGAGGTGCCGCCCCCGCTGAGCACCGGCCGGGACCCCAAAAGCACCGCAGCCGAGAGCAACCTCAGCTACCAGACCCCGATCACGGCTTGGGAGGGGCGTCAGGATGTGAGCCGGTTGGCGGGTAAGCCGGTGCGCCTCCGTTTCGTGATGAAGGACGCCGACCTGTTCTCGTTCCGGTTTGGGAATTGAATTGCGGAATCGCTGTAGATTCAGCAAACGGGGTGTGAAGCTTTGCTTGAAAGCCCCAGGTTTGCCGAGAACCCTCGGGGTTTATGGCTATTTGAACGGATTGATGATCCGAAGATCCGGGAATCTCAGGAAATCCCGATCCCCGGTGACCAACTCGGAAACTCCATGCTCCAGACAAAGCGCTGCTATGTGGGCATCGTGAATCAGGTTGCCCGCCACTCCGGATGTCCTGATGACCTGCTGAAATATTTCGATATGACGCTCGGTTTCCGATAGCAGGATGAGGGTCGGAGAGGCGAGGATGCGATCGAGGTCTTGAAGAGCCCTCGTCACGGGGACCGGCGGGTAATAGATCCGCGGGTGGGTAACAACACGAAGGAATTCGTAAGCGCATGGCCACGGTAGAGCCCAGGGGGTGTACCCTTCGGCCGCCTCACCGAGGATTTGGCGGGCAGTTTCGTGAAAAGGGTTGGTCCTGATTTCGGCGAAGACCAGGACGTTGGTGTCGAAGGCGCGCACGGATCAGCTTTTCCCCAGGATGTCCAACAGCTTGTCCCGGTCGAGCAGATCGACGCCGGGCAGTTCCGCAGCATCCCAACCTTCGAGCTTGAGCTGGTAGTCCAACCGCCGCGGTCGCGTGTCCAGACCCTGCCTCAGCAGAGCGTTGGCAGTATCCTGAAGAGTACGTCCTTCGCGAGCTGCCTTCTCTTTGAGACGGCGGAGAAGACGGTCTTCAATGGCAAGTGTCGTCCGTGGCATACATCAAAATGTATCAGATAGGCATCAAGATGTCAAACCGACCGAGATTTGTTGCATTGGACATCGGATTGCCGGAGCTTGCCCTCGTCCCTACTGCTCAACCTGCGCCCCTTCCCACCGTATCACTCGGACCGGTGAAGCCGGGGCCGCCGCCGGCCAGGTAGCCGTGGCTGGCTCCGTTCTCGCCGGGGCTGACCCAGAAGGAGAAGAGTTTGCCGTTGGCCAGGTGAAAGCGGAAGCGGACGGGTCGGCCGGCCAGCCGGGAGAGATCGGCCGTCTCCTTCCAGACGACTTGGCTGAGGGTGCTGTCACCGCTCGCCGGCAGGCAGTCTTGCCTGGAAAAGGGGGCGATCGGGACGCCCTGCGCATCGAGGACCTCGGCTTGCAGCCGTCCCCGCGGAGCCTTCAGGTTGACGAACAGGTGACGGCCCTGGAAACTCAGCGGCCGGGTGGTGACCGTTCCCCCCGATTGCGGGGCGTCCAGCGAGGCGAAGCCGTCCCGGCGCAGCACGGCCAGACCGGTGCTGCCGCCCGCATACATGTGGCCTCCCAGCTTGGGGGATTCCCCGGACCAGGCCCCGAAGTAGAAGTAGAGCCGGTCTCCCACCACCAGGCAGCAGCCTCCGGCCGAATGGAGGTAGGCCCGGTTCCAGGCGCCCTCGCGACGGGAGGGGGCGATGAAGGAGCGCCGGTCGGGGCGGTGCCAGTGGAAGCCGTCTCTGCTGAAGCCCAGGCACAACTCGGTGAGCTTGGGGAACCCTCCCTCCAGGCAAACCTGGTTGGGAGGTCCCCGGTGGATGGCCAGCAGGCCGATCATCAGGCTCTCGTAGCCGGCCGCGTCCACGTTGTACAGTTGGGTCGGGTGGCCCAGGTCGGGCGCCGGCGGGTCCAGCTCGTCGGCGCCGGCCCAGTGGTGGACGTCGCCCTCTTCCCAGGCGGCTCCGCCAACGAAGTCGGGATGTTCCCGGTACCCCCGCAGCCGGCTCAGCCTGGGCTGGAATTGAAAGGTGCGAATGCTGTAGACCCAGACCTTGCGGAAGGGGTTGTAGAAGAAGGTGGTGTTGTCGCCGCAGGGGCCGGTGGGGATGGGCCGGCCCCAGTGAATGCCGTCCGGCGAGGTATAGACCTCTCCCCTGCGGAAGTCGTCCGGCCCCCTGAAGAAGGCGAACATCTTGAATCGCTGCTGCCGGTCGGCGGTCTCCTGGTCCAGCCAGATTCCCACCCCGTCCCTTTCATATCCCTTTCCCCGAACCAGGACCCTGTTGGTGCCCGGCTCGACGTCCAGGCGCGGTCGGGTCCAGTGAATGCCGTCCCGGCTGGTGGCGTAGGCAATGCCGTCGAACCAGCCGGCGTGGTACCACATCTTGAACAAGCGGTCCTCGGGGTCGTAGAAGACGCCGTCGTTGAAGGGGCAGGCCACCGGCCGCAGGCCCCCGTTCATTTCCAGGGGGGTCTCCGGCTTCAGGACCGGGTTCTCCGGGTGCAGGCGAGCCCTATGAAAGGAGCGCCGGAGGTTGCTTTCGGAGATGAGGAAGTCGTCCACGAACAGTTGGCGCCCCCGGTCGATGGGGATGACCTGGGGGATTTCCGCCAGGTAGGGAGGCGCGGCAGGCGTGCGGAAGTCCTCCGGCGGGTCGCGGGGAGGCCAGGGGTGCGGGAGCCGGATGCCGTTGTAGAGGGTCTCCCCTGGCCCACCCTCCTTGGGACGAGGCCGGACTGAAGCCGCAGGTGGAAAGGACAGGGCAGGCGCCGCCAGCCGAGCCAGCGCCAGGCCGCCGGTGAGGCCGGTGAGCTGTTTTAGAAATCTTCGGCGGTTCAATAGCGTGCTCCTACGGAGTGAAGCAGGGGTGTTTCAGGTCAAACATCCAGCAGGTACAGGGTCGCTTGGCTGAGCCGTCGCGAGGTAGCCGGTCGAAGAGCCTCCCGCTGGTCGGTCTGTTGGGGTTGATCCCTCCGGCAGAAATAGGCCGTGAGGGACCGCCGCGGCGCATCGGTTCGATTCTTGACGCCGCTGTGCCAGGTGTGTCCGGTGAAGACCACCACCGTGCCGGCGGTTCCGGTGACGCAGACTTCCCCGGGATGCGGCTGCTGCATGTCTTCCATCTCGTCCTCGGGGAACGTCAGTCCCAGGTGGGACCCCGGCACGATCCGGGTTGCGCCGTTGTCGGGCGTGAAGTCGTCCAGCATCCAGAGAGTATTGCAGGAAAAGTGGTCGCTGGGCTGCTTGCGGTCCCGCCACCAGGCGGGATGCCAGTCGGGATGAAGGTCCTGGTGTCCGCCCCCGGGGAGCACGGCCCGTGAACAGAGAGAAGAGAGGCGAAACCCCTTCGGCAGGACGCGGTCCACGGCCGCCAGAATCCTCGGATGGCCGATGCAGACGTCGAAGACCGGGTCCTTGTTGACCAGGTCCAGCACCACGACGGTGCCGTGCTGAAAGCCCTCCTCGATTCGGCCGCTGTTTTCCTCCTTCTCGGCCAGCGCCGCCAGGTGATCGTTGAAGGTCTCGACCTGGTTCCGGCTGAGGATTTCGGGAAAGACCAGGTATCCGTTCTCGTCCAGAAAGGATTTTTCCTCGGCTGAGAGCAGGCCTTCCTCGACTCCCATCTGGTCCAGAGCCGCGCGCATCTTCATTTCAGTTGCCTCCAAATGCGTCCGTTCCACCTGCGAAGTCCCGTGGTCCGCCGGGCTGATATTCCAGCCACGCTATGAAATCCCCATGAGACGAGAGTCTTCCATGGCGAGAGGGACAATGGTCAGAGGAGTTCCTCAGGCAGAAGGTGAGCGAAAGCGCCCCGGTTTCGGTGGCGCTGGAACATGGGGGCCGATGCCCGCCCGCCATGACGCTTGGCCCTGATGATGTTGCTTGATACCGAAGCGACCCTCCACACCCTCCCTCCAAGAGAGAACACCTCATCGAATACGCCCGCGATGGTCCCGATCGTCCTCCCCGAGCTGACGTCGACAACATCGTAAGACTGTGTGTCGGGGATGTTCGAATGAATTTTCCCCCGCGTTCCCAGGTTCATCAATCTCGAGGTTGCGTACCACCGGCCTCGACCCTGTACGATGTAGTCCTTCCGATACAGGTGATTGAGTATCGATTTTACACTTTCCTCTGGGCATAGAGTCGACAGCAGGCCGACCAGGGCTGCCTCGTGAACTCCTTGAGGGCATTGAAACAGGCAGGAGAATACCTGCTGGACGACTACCGATGGATCAGCCTGGTAGCTTTCACGGGGAAGCTGTCCGCAAGAGGCCAGATCGAACATCGATTCCAGGTGGTCCTTCTCTTCGTCCGAGTTGGCGATGGCGGCGGCGTGGATGATCTCTCTCCGCCGGTTGCCCCGTCCGATGCGCTGGAGCAGCGAGGAGAGGCTCCAGGGAATCTCCGCAATCACGACGAGATCGATATCGCCTACGTCGATGCCCACTTCCAGGGTCGAGGTTGAGACACAGGCGGCGACCTCGGCGCTCTTCATGACCTCCTCGGCTTCCTCTCTGATTCGGCGGTCGAGGCTTCCATGATGGACCACCACGGGATAGGGATGCCACAACCCCGTGAGTTCGTCGCCGATGCGCTCCACCGACTCGCGCAGGTTGCAGAAGACAAGCAGTTTTTTCCATCCCCTCTCTCTCGCCAATCTGCGGACTTCATCCAGAGAGCCCAGGATTTGGCGGTCGATTTTCCTCGGCCCCTTCGCTGTCACCACGTCGAAGCCCCTGGCGTATCTGGATGCGACTTCCCGGGGAGAGGACAGCGTGGCGGACAACAAATGAACGCTGAAATCGGCCCGAGCAGCCAGGCTGCGAAGCCTTGGTATCAGCAGCCGAATCTGGTCGCCGCGAAAAGTGCTGTCCAGGATATGGATTTCATCGATGATCAGCGCCTGCAAATGACGGAAGGCATCCGGCTTGCGGCAGATCAGGGAGTCGAGAGACTCCGGGGTCGTAATCAGGAAGTCCGGCAGATGGCGCGGCAGGTAGGGACGGTCTCCGTGTTTCAAGACCACGCTCAGTCCCATGTCCTGCAAGGGGTCCCGGAGGCGAGTCAGGGTGTCATTGGCCAGCGCGCGCGTGGGAACCAGGTAGAGGACCGACAGGTTCCGCCAGTCTTCGCCGGCGCACCGCTCGGCCAGAGGCGCTACGACTGCTTCGGTCTTGCCGGAGGCGGTGGGCGCCGTGACGACCACGCTTCTGCCCTTCAGGATCGAGGGTACGGCCTCGACCTGTATCGGGGTGAGCCGGCCGAAACGGGCGAAGAAGGGCGTCCAGGCGCGTCTCAGCCTGCGCCTTGCGGCAGAGCCTCCGTTGTGAAGCATCATGTCGCGGCAGCCTGTGGGATCTTGCCGCGTCAGAGGTTCTGAAAACTCTGAAGTCGAGAGATTCGATTCCAGGTGATGCGGCATGCCTACGCGGTTGTGTCCAGCGCCTCCTCCGGGGGCTTCCCCGGAGAGAATCGCGCCAGGTCCAGAGCCTCGACCGATCCCTTGACGAAGGTCCTTGTGTGATTTCTTCTTATTGAACGCAGGCGGGGAAACAGTCCGCCCGGTTTGAAGTCCCCTGACAGGTCGTAGGCCTCCCCGTAAAACTTGCAGATTTCCTCGAAGACCTCCCGCAGCGCCGGCGCCGACAAGGATTGCAGCTCCATGAGCGGCACGCGCCTCAGTTCGGAAATCCGGTACCAGTCAACCTCGGGAGTGAATGCGAAGAGCAGTCTCACTCCGCAGGGGATACGGTACAGGAAAGGGACGTCCGAGGCATGGCGAGAGTAGGGAAGGCCGGTGATTCCCGGGTGCCTCGCCAGGCGCCGGTTGTTTGCGGCCATCCGTATCAGCGCGGTGATGAATTGACGGCCCCGTTGGAGCTGGTAGGTGTGGCCGCGCGCGCCGACGGTTTCGGCTTCGTCGAAGAGCAGCAGCAGTCCTTTGAGCCCCAGGGCCTCCCGCGCGGCCCAGCCCAGGCCGCTGATCAGGTAGCAGTAGATGTTGGCGGCGTTGGAAAAGTCGAACAGGGAGAGGTAGCGTTTGTAGGCAGGGTCAAAATTCAGCACCGGGCGCGGGGCCGCTTCCCGCGCCTCTATCCAGTTCCACAGGTCGTCGTCCGGCTGGATGAGCCGGCTGAAATAGCGGTGGTCATCCAGGAAACCGGCGCGCAACGCCTCTTGCAGAAAGTCGCGAAAGCCTCGCTCTCGGTTATCGACCCTGGAAATATAGCGAAAGCTCCGCACCAGTCGCCCAAAGATGCGCTTTGGCTTGTGGAACGGGTTTTCATTGGGGTCCATGTCAACCGCGGCCACGGCGAAGCCGTCGCGCAGAGCCCGACGATGAGCGTAGGCAAGGATATGGCTCTTGCCTACCCCATATTCCCCGACCACCCGCAGAGAACTTCTGGAGGGCATGCCCAGCCATTTCCGCAACTTCTCCATTTCTCTCTTGCGCCCGAAAGTGAAATCTTCAACATGGCGGTCGGGCACGATTCCCAGGCGGAACGCCTCGATGAGTTGGCGGGCGCTCAACTCTTCATCAGGAACGTGCTGAAATTTCGGGGTGATCAGGGACTTGGACGGCCGCCGGTTCACATTCTTGAGGTCGTCCAGCCTGACCCAGCGTTCCAGGCCGTTCCGGAACAGGACCCGCTTCTCAAAGCCACCATGCCGCTCGCCGACAACTCTTCCAGCACCGTACCTGGAATGAAGCGTTTCCTTGTCAGCCATGATGGAAGAGAGTCTTCGACTAATTCATCTGGAGTTGATCGGAAGAGGGAGTTGAATCCGTGTCTCGCAGGATGTCGAGCCCCCTGACCAGATTCTGCATGAATATGCGCTTGTAACCGGTGTCGCCGAATCTCAACTCGTGGGCCTTGGAGGCGACCAGGTGGACCGTCTTCCGGAGTTCGGCCGCATCAAAAGAGTGGTTGTAGGCGCGAGAGTAGACCGTCGCGATCTTGCCGCCAACCTGGCGCAGAAACCCGATCGGATCGGGAATCATCTTTTCCAGATCGATCTTCACGCCGGTCGGGTTGGGGATTTGAAACACGGTGGAAACGCGCTGGCGCAAGGCCTCGTAGGTCTGGGTTCTGCCTTCCAGGAAGGTCTCGTCCGGAACGGCGTAGAGGATCATCACCCGCTGAAAGTTGGAATGCCCGCATTCGTCGATGATCTCGCGCAGATTGCTCAGGTGCTGCTCGCGTTGCCTGGCAGCCAGGCTTGGGATGCGCTCGGCCTCGTCCAGCGCAATCACCAGACCGGAATAGCCGATCTGGCGAATCCACTGCACCAGGGATCGCAGCAGGGAGAAGGCGGTGGTCCGGTCAAGCCGCTGCAGAATGCCGTGCTGTCCATGAGTGCGGCGGTCGTAGCCCTCGCCGCTCAGCCATTGGCAGATGTCGATGAAGTCATCTTCCCGCCGGTCCAACAATGCCTTGAAAGCTGCCTTGACGGCTCTGGAAAAGCTGATGCTCTCAATGCCCGCGATTCCGTCAACGTAGTTGAGCATCTCCTGGCGCAGCCCATCCTCCGTCCCCATTCTGTCGAATTCCTGATGCTTGTGGGCGTACCAGGTTCTGAGAAAGCTGAAGATTCCCGGCTCCTGTTCAGTTCCTGGCGAAAGAGAATCCCCGTCCCTGAATGACGGCATGATGCGCCGGACGATTGCCTTGTACACCAGTTCCAGCCGGTGGAAAGGGCTTTCACCCTGCCTGAGGTCAACGTAGGACACCACGAAGTCGTGCTTCCAGGCGAGGTCCCGGACGCAGTACAGAAAGTGGGTCTTTCCCCCTCCATACACGCCGACGACCATTTTGAAGGCAGAACCGCCCTGGCGGACGAAGCCGGCAAGGTATTCCTTTTCGATGACTGTCAGATAGGGTTCCAGTCCGACCGTGAACAGGTGAGAACCATACTCGGGCGGCTGGCCGCTGCTTCCAACTCGTTCAATGATCCTGCGGGCTGCGTCAGGGGCGATTTCGATCAACTCGCCACCTCCTCTTCGAAGGTGAGATGGGAGTAGGCGGAACCTCTGCCGTCTTCACTTTCCGGAATCCAGAGATGTCTGGCGCGTTGCTCGGTCTGGGACCTGGTGGCGACGGCGAGGTGCAGCCTGTGGCTCTGCCGGGTCCGGTCCGCCTCCCGCAGGACGCGATAGAGGTCGTAACTGAAGTCGGCGCGGCCAAATCCCCTGTAATACTCCCTCCTGGGGTCACTCCTGAAGTTGGGTGTCTGGAGCAAAAAGGACAGTTGGAAGAGAACCTGGATGATGGGGGCCTTTCTACTTCGTTTCCCTTCGATGCAACTGAGCCAGGCTTCCTCCAGTCGCGCCAGAAAGTCTTCAACCGGAAGCTCCGCTCCCAGGTTTTGCTCGCTTTTCTGTACGCGGTTGGCGACTTCCTGCGGCGACAGGCGGTATCGTCCCAACTGCTCCTGTCTTGGACCGTACCAGAGGATGGCGTGACCTCGGTCGAAGTCGAGTTCGATGGTGAACAGGCCGGTTTTCAGCTCCGGATAGTGTCCCGACAGGGAACGGCCCATTTCTCCCAGCCGCTGCTCCAGATCCACTCCAAATCGCCGCCCCAGCTCGTCCCGCGCCTCTTCCAGTTGATTCGCGTACCTGTCCAGCCACGCCTGCAGGCTGTCCACCTGCCGGCTCCCGGGCTCCATCTTCCCCTTCAGGTCGCGTATTTTTGCCATGCGAGACTGAATTTGCCGGAAATTGGCGGCGCGGTCTTCATCCAGCCTGGAAATTTGCCTGAGAGTCCGGAAAACCGCATCTGTGATTTTCTTCGTGTCTGTAAACGTACCGAGCAGCGTGTCAAGGTCCATGAGTGTCCTCGTGCAGAGCTTGTCGTTCCTCACCCCTCACCGGGAACATCGTCAGCGGTAAGCATACCACGCCCCGCGACCGTCACCCGCGGTGTCGGTCAGGCTCCTGCCAGCAACAAAATCAGGAAGATGATCCCGTTGATGGCGTGAGAGGTGAAGCACAGCACACAGCGTATCCGGGTCAGGTAGAGCAGGGAGTAGCTGAGATAGATCCCCAGCAGCACGGTGAGCAGGCCGGCCGACAGAAACAGCCAGATGTAGGGCTTCAGAAAGATCAGATCGGCGAAGACCGCCGCCAGGATGGCGAGGTAGAAAAGCTGGCCCAGCAGCGAATTGGGGAGACCGAAGACACGGGCCCTGGGGGAGTCGATCACCCGGCTGCATGTCTGCTTTCCCAGGCGGCAGAAGGAGGGGATCCACGCTTCGGAGGGGTCGATCCAGCCGTAGGCGACCGCCGTAAAGTAGCTGGAAATGGTCAGGCCGACAGCGGCCAGGAGGATGAGGGCGAACGAAATCAAGGAACGCTCTCCAAGAGATGGTCAAGGGCTGTTGTGCTGCGAAACTTCCGGGGACTGGATGGAAATTGGGGAATCGACCGCCCTTTTGCCTCGGAACCACCGTTGCCGACTCGATTCCGACGCCGTAAACCCGCGGAAACAGGCTGAACGAACTGCCGCTCCGATCCTTCTTTATAATCCTAGAGCAGCCCCACGGCGTGCAGGAAGACCAGCAGGATGGCCACCGGAACCGGATACTTCAGCAGGAACAGCCAAGTCCGGTAGAAGCCGCGCAGGCGGCTGCCCGAGAGGAACTCCTCCCGGCGCAACCGCCGGTCCATGCGCCAGGCGGTAAACAGGGCCATGCCCAGCCCGCCCAGGGGAAGCATCCAGTTGGAAACCAGGTAGTCCAGGCTGTCGAACCAGTTCTTGCCCACCCATGCCTCCATGCCGGAGCCGAACAGGCGGGTCCCCCCGCTGATTGCCGACGGCAGCCCCAACAGGGCGATGGTCAGTCCCGCCGCCATCGCAGCCCGGTGGCGCCGCCAACCTCGCTGGTCGATGAGGTAGGAGGTGGCGACTTCCAGCATGGAAATGGCGCTGGTCACGGCGGCGAAGACCAGCAGGGCGAAGAAGAGGGTCGCCAGGAAGGTGGTTCCCGGCATCTGACTCAAGGCGATGGGAACGCTGATGAAGACCAGGCCCGGGCCCGCCGCCGGCTCCATGCCGTAGCTGAAGATGATGGGGAAGAGCATCAGAGAGGCGCCCAGAGCAATGGCGGTGTCCAGGGCGGAGATGGTGACCGAAACCCCCACCACATCGTCCCGGCGGCGCAGGTAGCTGCCGTAGGTAAGCATCGCGCCCATCCCCAGGCTGAGACTGAAGAAGGCATGCCCCAAGGCTTCCAGGGCCCCGCCGGCCGTGAACTTGTCCCGGTGAAAACCGAACAGGAACTGGAACGCTTTTCCGAATCCGTCCAGCGTCAGGGAGTTGATCAGCAGCACCAGCAACATGATCAGCAAAGCCGGCATCAGGATGCGCGACCACCGTTCGACTCCCTTGGAGACGCCTCCATAGACCACCGCGACGGTCAAGCCCATGAAGACCAGGTGCCAGAAGAGATTGGCCCCGACCGAGGCGTGGAGGCTTCCGAAAACGGTCGCCACGTTGTCCGGTCCCAATCCCGCCAACTGTCCGCTGATGGAGAGCCAGGTATAGTGGAGAGACCACCCGGCCACCACGCTGTAGAAAGAGAGGAGAACGAAAGCGGACAAGACCGACAGCCATCCCATCCCCACCCAGGGGCTCCGGGCTCCGGCCAGAGACTGGAAGGCTCCCACCGGCGAGTTCTGGGTGGAACGCCCGATAAGGATCTCGGCGATCATGACCGGCAGCCCGACCAGAAGCACGCAACCCAGGTAGATGAGGACGAAGATGCCACCGCCGTTCTCCCCGGTGACGTAGGGGAACTTCCAGATGTTGCCCAGCCCCACCGCCGATCCGGCGGCCGCCAGGATGAAGCCGATCCTGGAGCCCCAATGGCTTCGCTTGCTCAAGGGTGCTTCCATGGGTAGCCCTTCGGTCGTAGTCCGGGACCGTTGTCGGATGCCGCGCGGACCCGGGGGGCGTCCCGGTCAGGTCCCGGTCCGAGAAACAGGCGACACAATAGCACAAATGTTGCTTCAGCGAACGTGGCCGTTGGAGCCGGCCCTCTTGGCGGCGACCCTGGTTCGGCGCAGGCGAGGAAGATTTTCATCGATCAAGGCCCGGCAGCAGGAAGTCACGCACAAGGACATGGTCGGGCTCGATCGCGAGGACCTTTTGGTATTCTTTCCGGGCAGCTTCCCGATCACCCAGCCGGGCCAGCGTTCGCCCCAGCCATATCCGGGCATCGAGGCTTCCCCAGTTGGGCCAGGGCGGGTTCGGGGGTTGGGCCGCGAACGAACTCACAGCCGACTGCAGCCAACGCTCGGCCCGCTCGGGACCTCCTCCGAATTGCTTGGGTCGTTGATAGGCGCCCATTCCCATGAGCAGCAGGAACCGGGGGTTGCCCTTGTCGATCGATTGGGCCTTGTCGAACGCCTTGCCCGACCGGGGACCAAGGGTCATGCCGCGCCACATCGAGGAACCGATCTTCATCCCGTAGATGGAGCCGAGCAAGGCGTAGGCCTCGACATCTCGTCGGTTGACGGCCAGGTTGACCTTGAGCAGGGACTCCGCCTCGTCGGCCAGGGAATCGCGTTCGCAATCGCGTGGCGCCGGATTCCTCCCGAGCAGTCGCCAATTGGCGTAGGCGAGCAGGTAGCGGAGCCGTGCACGGGAATTTCCGGAAGGCGTCTGCTCCAGGAGACTCCGGGCGGTGTCGCGCGCACGGGTCATCCCCTCCAGGTCCCCGAGGATGACGGACCGGTCGAGTTCTCGAACGATCGCGACCCAGGCCTGGTCGGTCGCATGCGGTTGCTCCGCACCGGCCGGCCCTGCCAGACAGAGCCCCAATACAAATGACCAGGAGACGTGGATCCTTGTCACGAAAATCTTCTCCCACGGAAACGGGAATGTGTCTCTCCGGCGGGTCTGCGCGTGCAAGAGTTTCCGCCGGGTGATTTTGCGAAGATAGCCCCTTGCACGAGAGGGGGCAAGCACTGAAGCCGCATTACCGTAACCCACGTTACTGCAACCCACCCGCATCCAGGACCGCAAGGAGTCCCATTTTGGACCGCTCGCCCTCCAAATGGCGCCATTCCCTGCAATGTGCTTTTCAGTTGCCCGAACAAACTCCTATAGTTACCCTGCATTTTTTGGATTTTAACCGGCAGCCCGGACGGTCGATTCCAGGGTCCCCATCGGACGTTCGCCCGACGAGCTACCAATAATTTCAGTTTTGAGTTAGTATGCCGCAACCGGCACATCCTGAACCTCATTCGGAAACAGTCTTGCTTCCGGCAGACCTCAATCGGTGAGTTCGGGGTCTTGAGGGCCAACCACTCGGGAATCGCACCCATAGGCAAGGATCGCGATTCGTCGGGCCATCTGTCTTTCGCTTCCCGCAGACGGAGGTGAAAGGCCCTTTTTGGGAGAAAGAGAATCATGTCCAGCGCAACAAGCAAGCGCCTGATGAAGTACGTGGACTCCGCCGCATGTTCGGCGGCCGGCGTCGTGTTCAACACGGTCCAGTTCTTCAACAAGCATTTCCCCAATCCATCCTTTATCCCCAAATGGTCGGACAAGCCCCTGCAGAAGTCCTGGGAGAAGTCCAAACCCACCCTGGGGTTCCCCAGAACCACCGACTCCCTGTGCCCGGTCTGCGTGATGGAGGCCAGAGAAAGGATCATCAACGGGGAGCAGGACTGGCAATCGCTGGTGACCGAGCACGTGGGTGAAATCAAGGCGCAGATCATCGAGCGGGACGGCGAGGTCTGGATGGTCAAGGAGTGTCCGCAGCACGGCAAGTTCGAGGACATGATGGCCAAGGACGTGGGGTTTCTGAACTGGATCGAGGGCAACTTCCCCGGCCGGGACATCCGGGCTCACAACGACGAGCGGTTGCACAAGCACGGCACCAGCACCATCAAGTATGGCAGGGGATCGGTCCTGACCGTGGACCTGACCAACCGCTGCAACATGATGTGCGACCCCTGCTTCATGGATGCCAACCAGGTGGGCTATGTTCATGAGCTCAGTTGGGAAGACATCCAGGAGATCATGACCAACGCCCTGGAAATCAAGCCCAGGAGGCAGATGTCCATTCAGTTTTCCGGCGGGGAACCGACCATGTCGCCCTACTTTCTGAAGGCGGTGAAGTTGTCGCGGGAGCTGGGATACAACAGTGTGCAGGCGGCCACCAACGGCATCGAGTTCGCCAAGAGCAAGGAGTTTTCGCGCAAGGCCGCCGAGGCCGGCCTTCGCTATGCCTACCTGCAGTTCGACGGGATCGGCAACGACGCCAACAGCCACCGCCAGATCGGTAATCTGTTCGACGTCAAGCTGAGAGCGATCAACAACATGCACGAAGCCGGCATCGAGATCGTTCTGGTGACCACCCTGATCAACGGCGTCAACAACGACCAGGTCGGCCCCATCATCCGGTTCGCCATGGACAATCCCAAGAAGATCTCCTTCATCTCCTTCCAGCCGGTCTCTTTCACCGGCCGGGACGAGGAGATCACTCCCGATCGCCGCCACCGCCAGCGCTACACGCTGTCACACATGGCCAGCGACGTGAAGGATCAGACCGGGATCGCGGAGCCGACCCGGGACTGGTTCCCGATCTCGATCATGGGCGGCTTTGCCGACTACGCCGACCTGGTCCACGGCCCCGACCGGGAATGGGGAACCTTCAGTTGCGGCTGCCACCCCAACTGCGGCGTGGGCACGGCCGTGATGATCAACAAGGAGAACAAGGAAGTGGCGGCCGTTCCCCAGTTCATCAATGTTCCCGGATTGATGAGCGACATGCGCATGATTACCGACGCGGCTCGAGGCAAGGTCTTCTCCAACTTCCTGATGGCCATGGCCCTGCTGAAGAACTACTCCCCCTTCAAGGCGCCGCCGAGTCTGACGCTTTCCGATATCCTCAAGAAGTTCGACAAGACCTGGAACACCTCCGGCAAGGCCGACGCGAAATATGGCAGGTCGGACCCCAGCCGAACCCTGGAAGACATTCAGAAGCGCCGCCAGGATCCCTGGAATTTCCTCTTCATCGCGGGAATGTGGTTCCAGGACCTGTTCAACTACGACTTCCGGCGGACCGAGATGTGCATCATTCCCTACGCCACCCAGGAGGGGGAAATCTCCTTCTGCGCCTACAACACCGGGGTGGGATGGCGCAAGATCATCGAGAACATGCACAAGAACGCGACCGTGGCCGAGTGGTACAGGGAGCGCGGAAAGCACGAGGTGTTCGCCAAGGGCAAGAATGTCAACCTGGAGAGCTACGAGCACCTTCTCAAGGTGGACGCCGAGGATGCCGCCAAGGTGAGAGTCCTGGAGGATGCTCCGCAGACGGCGGCCGACGAGGCGCGGATGCGCAGGAAGGCGGCCCGGGAGGAGGCCAAGATGCGCAAGGTCTACGAGGAAATGGTGCTCAACAAGAAGCCGGACGAACTGGTCCAGATCTCGGTTCCCTCCAAGTAGCGGTCGATCGAGGGGTTGCGACCAGGCAAGGCCATCAATGGGCTATCCGTGACGGATAGCCCATTTTTTGGTTGGGTAAGAAAGGCGGAATAGCGGGATCATGGCTGCCGGCAAGACCGAATTCGAAGGCTATTTGGGCGGGCTGGACGAGGGTGCCTGGGCCGAGGCCCTGGCCGGCATCCTTCCTGGAATACACCCGGCCGACCGCCAGGCCACCCGAATCTGGTTCGCCTTCTGGCCCCTGAAGCTCCGGCAGGCTTTGGACGGCTCGGCCGATCCGGAACAGGTTTTCAAGCAATTCCAGTTGGACGGGAAGCCTCTTCTGGAAGAGCAGATCGATGCCTCGGTGGCCTTTCTGTTCGGGTCGAACTGGTGGCCGGAGGTCAAGCAGGTGGTGGCGGCCTACGCCGAGGAGGCATCGGAGCCCCAAGAGACCGGCCTGGATGCCCACATCCTGGAGTTGGCCGGCCGGCTGGCCGCCAGGCTTCGGGTGGAGCGGTCCCTGTTGGCGGGAATCGTTGCGGTGGGCGTGATGGTGCTGCGGCAGGTGGGACTGTCCTCCCTGTCGAGGTGCGCTGCCGACCCGGCCCCCAACGGGCGCCCCAGGTCGGCGGCCGAGGTGTTGAAGCTGCGACGAGGGCGGGGCTGGAAGTCCCTGATCTGGAAGTCCAGGAAGTACCGGGTGACCTTCGACGAGCGTGTTCCGGAGTCCTGCTACGAGGCCCTGGACGGCCAGGACCTGTCGATGGCCAGCGGCGGCGACCCCAGGGATTTTCGGGAGTCGGACCCGCGGCGCGTTGCCGGACCGGTGCCGGTGCAGTGCCGTAGCGGTGCTTGCGGCTACTGCTGGATCGGTGTGCTGGCGGGAGAGGAGAACCTTTCCGAGATGACCGCATTCGAAAAGCGCCGCCTGGAGTATTTCGGCTACGCTCCCCCGGCGGAAGTCGCCCGGAAGCATCCGGCCGTCCGATTGGCCTGCCAATCCAAGTGCTACGGGGACGTTTCCATCGTGATTCCACCCTGGAACGGCGTGCTCGAGGGGCGCGGGCCGGCAGCTTCCCCCGATGGGGGGGATTGATTTTTTCGCCGGAATCGCTACAATGATTCCATTGAGCAGTCATCATGGCAGGAGGGGCTGAAAGGAGCCGCAAACGCAATGCTGAAAATCACCGACAAAGCGCAGGGAAAGGTCAAGGAAATACTGGACAGCCAGCAGGAGGCCTACGCCGGTCTGCGAGTGCAGATCGTGGGCGGCGGGTGCTCCGGCTTTCAGTATCAGTTGGGATTCGAGAAGCAGGCCAACGGAGGGGACGAGATCCTGGAGTTGCAGGGCTTCAAGGTCTTCGTGGACAAGGGGAGCATGATCTACCTGGACGGAACCGAGATCGACTACATCGAGAACCTCACCGGCGCCGGCTTCAAGTTCCACAACCCCAACGTCAAGAGCACCTGCGGTTGCGGCGAATCCTTTCACGTGTAATTCGGCTGCCCTTCAGGGTCTGATCGCAGATCCGGGCTGCAGAGATTCGAAGGCCATTTTTCCGAGAGGAGGAATGGCCTTTTTTCATAGGTGGCTCCCGGCGTTCAGGAAGCGGTGGTTCCCGTCATGCTGTTCGATGCTTTTCAACGCCCTCTGAAGGACCTGAGGATTTCGGTCACGGACCGGTGCAACTTCCGCTGTACCTATTGCATGCCCTTTGACGAGTATGTCTGGATCGCCAAGCAGGAGATCCTGACCTTCGAGGAAATCGAACGGTTGGCCCGCATTTTCATCGGGCTGGGCGTGGAGAGAATTCGCCTGACCGGAGGCGAGCCTCTGCTGCGCAAGGATCTGCACCGGCTGGTGGAGAGGCTGGCTGCCCTCGGCGGGCTGCAGGACCTGTGCCTGACCACCAACGGGGCCCTGCTGGCCGAGCAAGCCCCCCTCCTCAAGTCTGCCGGGCTGAAACGGATCAACGTCAGCCTGGATACCCTGGATCCGGAAAAGTTCAAGCGAATCGTCAAGCGCGGCAACCTGGCCAAAGTGCTGGAGGGACTGTTTGCCGCCCAGCGTCAGGGATTGCATCCGATCAAGATCAACGCGGTCCTGGAACGGGGAGTCAACGACGACGAGATCATCTCGTTGGTGGAGTTTTCCCGCTCCCACGGGTTCGGTATCCGGTTCATCGAGTACATGGACGTGGGGAATTCCAACAGTTGGAAGTCCGCGAAGATGGTCTCCAAGGAGGAGATTCTGGAGCGAATCCGTTCCGTCTTTTCCACGACCGAGGTGGGCCGGGAACAGGGCAGGGCGCCGGCGGTCGACTACCGTTTTGCCGACGGCGGCGGGGATTTCGGCGTGATTGCTTCGGTCACCGAACCCTTTTGCGGCGGATGCAGCCGGGCCAGGCTGACCGCGGATGGCAAGTTTGTCACTTGCCTTTTTTCCGAAGTCGGACACGACCTCAAATCGCCAATGCGGGCGGGAGCTTCCGATGGGGAACTTCGCAACCGGGTGGTCTCCATCTGGAATCGGAGGAGCGACCGTTACTCGGAATCCCGGCTGGAGGCCCTCCATTCCCAACAGGGCTATCGCGCCGAGGACCACAAGAAGATAGAGATGATCAGCCTGGGCGGCTGATCCCCGGGGCGAGCAACCCCGCGCCGTTTCGGAGCCGTTTCCCCCGGACGTTTCCATTCCGGACCCACCGGTCCCGTCACCCCATCTGCCTGCAAGATTCCCCCATGTGTTCAGACCAGCACCGCCCCCGCCCTGCCGGGAAGATCATTCGAGAGCGAAACAAGAGAAGTTCATGGCCTGTCGGGAACAAGATTTTTGAACATGGATGCACAGGATGCACAGGATAATCAGGATGGGAGGGTGTTGCACCAAAGCTGACTCCGGCGGTGATCGCGGCGGATTTGCGGAAATCCAGGACTTCAAACCAGCCGTCTCCGGAAAAAATCCTGTGCATCCTGTGCATCCATGTCAATAAAAAAGGGGATTCGGCTTCGCCCCGAAAGCGGAGCCGGCCCGGCGGGCCTCAAAGAGAGCGTAACATCCTGTGAGTCAACGGGATAGATCCAACTGAAGCGGGCTGGTTCCCAAATTTGTTTCAGACAAGCAGCGCCCGCCCTGCCGGGCGGATCATGCGAGGAGTGAAACACTCAATCGTCAATAAAGACGAACCACGAATGCATACGAATAGACACGAAGACCGATGGACCTGCTTTGCTGCGATGACGTCACGGGAGGAAGCCCCCCCGGGAGCGCGGGCGTCCCGCCCGCACAACACTGGCACAGCCTCGGCCATTTCCTCCACCCGGCTCGACCGGCAACGGCGCCAGGACTCTGCTTCGGCCGGGCCCTTGCGGTTCCCGCCGGCAGGGTGGCCGGGCGCCGCATCGCAGGGAATCTGAGCGGCACGCTACGGGAGTGCATGCGGGCGGGACGCCCGCGCTCCCGGAGGGCGCCTCTCCCGTGGGTCTTGGTGGATCCCTCTTTTTTCCGTTTGTTTCAGACAGGACAATAAACATGGCGGAAGAGGACTGTCGGTTTCGGCGGGCTCAGTGGCGCATTCTGTGGGCCACCATGCTCTGCTACTTTTTCTACTACACCGGCCGGCAGACCTTCGGTTTCGCCATTCCGGGCATCGAGCGGGAGCTGGGCATTGGCAAAGTGGGCCTGGGATGGGTCAGCAGCGCCATGTTGTGGAGCTATGCCGCCGGGCAGGCCGTCAACGGCAACCTGGGCGATCGTTTTGGCGGTCGTCGGATGATGAGCCTGGGGGCGCTGCTTTCCTGTATGTTCAATTGGGGGGTCAGCTTCGCCGGCAGTTTGGTGAGTCTGTTGGTTCCCTGGGCCATCAACGGCTACGCCCAGTCCATGGGCTGGGCTCCGGGAAGCCGGGTACTGTCCAATTGGTGGAGCCGCCGGGAGCGAGGGAAGGTCTACGGTCTCTACGTGGGCGCGGCCGGTCTTTCCTCCGTTCTGGCCTTCACCACCTCCAATCTCATTCTGGCCCTGGACTTGAATTGGCGTTGGATCTTTCGTCTCCCGGTGCTGCTGCTCCTGCTGGGTGGAGCGGTCTATTACCGGGTGGCTCGGGACCGTCCCGAGGAACTCGGTTTCTCCGGGTCGAATCACCTGGAAGGTAATCGGGATGAAGGCCGGGCCGCGCCCCCGGGAAAGGAAAATAACGAGGAGACCACCTGGCATCGCTACCGGCAGGTGTGTTCCAATTGGCGCTTCATGATCGCCAGCCTGGCCATCGGTTTCCAGAGCCTGGCCCGCTACGGCCTGTTGACCTGGGTGCCGGTCCACTTCCTGGCGACCGGGTGGCGAGGATTTGCAGGGCGGACCTGGATCACTCTGGCGCTTCCGGCAGGCATGACCCTGGGGGCCGTGAGCAGCGGCTGGTTGTCCGACCGGGTCTTTCATTCCAATCGATCGAGGGTTATCTTCCTGTTCATGGCGGCTGCCTCGCTGGCCTGTACCGCCATGTACCTGTTGCCGTACCATTTCTTCTGGTCCATGGCGTTGCTGGCCCTTTGCGGGTTCTTCACCTACGGCCCCCAGTCGGCCTTCTGGGCCCTGTGTCCCGATCTGCTGGGCACCCGCCACGCCGGCACGGGAACGGGAGTCATGAACATGCATGCCTATCTGCTGGCGGGACTGGGAGAGCCCTTCATCGGCTGGATGATCCAGCGAAGCGCCGATAACACCAGCCTGGTGTTCCCGCTGGTTGCCGGGGCCTGTCTGCTCAGCGGGTCGATTGCGCTGTTTGTCCAACGTTAGTCATCAATTCTCATGACCATGAATGCAAACTTCTCCACCTTGCCCTTCTCAGTCAACGGCCGCCGATACGAGCCACCGGCCAGGCCGGTCGTGGCGATCTGCATGGACGGCTGCGAGGACGACTACCTGAACGTGGCGATCGCCCGGGACCGCATGCCCCACCTGGCCCGAATGGCTGCGGACGGCTACCGGGGACTGGCCCGGGCGGCTCTGCCCACCTACACCAACGTCAACAACGCCTGCATCGTCTCCGGCGTGCCACCTTCCGTCACCGGCATTTCCGGCAACTTCTTTCTCGATCCCGGAAGCGGCGCCGAGGTCATGATGAACTCGGGCCGCTACCTGCGGTGCGACACCATCCTGGCGGCCGCTGCACGGTCGGGAAGGAAGGTGGCCATGGTGACGGCCAAGGAAAAGCTGCGTGACCTGTTGACCCGTGGACTGCAGGGAATCGCTTTTTCGTCGGAGCGGGCCGGCGAGCAGATCCGGGGTCTTCCGGGCCTGGAGAGTCTGGCGGAGACTATCCGGGAAGGCAGTCCCGACATCTACAGCGCAGAGGCCAGCCTGTTCGTCTTGCGCGCCGGCGTGGCTCTGTTGGAGAGCCGACAATCGGACTTCCTCTATCTGTCACTGACCGATTACGTGCAGCACCGCCATGCGCCGTCGGCGCCCGAGGCGCTGGACTTTTACGAAGCCATCGACCATCAGTTGGGCCGCCTGCTGGAGCTGGGCGCGGCTGTGGGAGCCACGGCCGATCACGGAATGAATGCCAAGACCAGGGCCGACGGCCGGCCCAACGTGATCTACCTGGAGAGCGAGCTCCGGGAGCAGTTTGGCGAGGGCGTGACGGTGATCTGTCCCATCACCGATCCCTACGTGGTGCACCATGGGGCCCTGGGGTCGGCGGTGACGATTCACCTGGCTGAAGGAGTATCCGAGGATGGGGTGGTCCATTGGCTGTCTCGACGCCGGGGCGTTACCGAGGTGTGCGGGCGACCCGAGGCGGCTACGCGGCTGGAGCTCCCGCCGGACCGCATCGGGGACCTGATGGTGTTTTCGGATCGGGATGTCGTGATGGGCCGCACGCCCGAGTATCACGACCTGCGCCCCCTGAGGGGTGACTTGAGGTCCCACGGCGGCCGCTTCGAGGAAACGGTGCCCCTGCTGCTTTCCGAACCCTGTTCAGGCGCGGCGGCAGCCAGGGACCCGAGAAATTTCGACCTGTTTGCCTATCTCTGCGAGGGAGGTTCCCGATGACGCTCAGCCGGTCCCGCCAGGAAACTCCGGATCTGCCCGGCTATCTGGCCGGACAGCCGCTCCGGACCGACCGCACCCTGGAGGTCTTCAATCCCTATTCGGGCGAGTTGGTGGGGACCGTCGCCGCGGCCGGGCGCGATCATCTCGACCGGGCCTGCGAGGAGGCGCTGGCCTGGGGAGGGTCTCTGACCCGCCACCAGCGCCATGAGATCCTGTTGAACACCCGCTCCGCCCTGCAGCAGCGGGCCGAGGAATTCGCCCTGCTGGTGACTCGGGAATCCGGGCTGTGTCTGCGAGACACCACCTACGAGGTGGGGCGGGCGCTGGACGTGCTGCAGTGCGCCGCCGTCGAGGCCCTCAAGGACGACGGCCAGGTATTTTCCGGAGACGTCTCGACTCAGGGCAAGGCCCGAAAAATTTTCACCCTGCGGGAGCCGGTTCCCCTGGTGGGGGCCATCGCGCCCTTCAATCATCCCCTGAACCAGGTGGTGCACAAGATCGCGCCCGCGGTGGCCGCCGGGGCGCCCCTGATACTGAAGCCCTCGGAGAAGACGCCTCTGGCGGCCATTCGATTTGCGGAACTGCTCTACCAGGCCGGGCTTCCGGGACCGATGCTGAGTGTGCTGCTGGGTTCGGTCGAGGAATTCGCCGAGCCCCTGGTCACGCATGACCGCATCGAGGCGGTCACCTTTACCGGGAGTGGAGCGGTCGGCCGCCGCCTGGCAGCCATCGCCGGCTACAAGAAGTTGTGCCTGGAGCTCGGCGGCAACTCGCCCCTGTTGATCCTGGAAGACGCCGATCTCGAGCTGGCCGCCGGCCTGGCGGCCGAGGGGTGCTACCGCAATTCCGGGCAACGCTGCACCGCCGTCAAGCGGCTGCTGGTCCATGAAAGGGTGCTGGAGCCCTTTACCCGGTTGTTGGTGGAGAAGACCGGGGAATACCGGTCGGGTGATCCCGAGGAGTGGACCACCCGTGTCGGCGCCGTGATCGACGAGGCCGCCGCGGCCGGGCTCGAGCGGCGGGTGGAGGAAGCGGTGGCGGCCGGCGCCAGAATCCTGCACGGCGGCCGGCGAAGAGGGGCTCTCATGGAACCCACGGTAGTGGCCGACGTCCCCAGATCCTGCGAGATGGTGGTCGAAGAATCCTTCGGCCCGCTGGCGCCCATTCTGGCCATCCGCGACCTGGAGGACGGGATCGGCCTGGCCAACGCCACCGCTTACGGGCTTTCCGCCGGAGTGGTGACCCGGGACCTCCAGGCGGCCGTCGAGGCCGTCAAGGGAATTCGCACCGGGACGGTCAACATCAACCAGGTGCCCGGCTACCGCATCGAGTCCACCCCCTTCGGCGGCGTCAAGGATTCGGGGCTGGGAATCAAGGAAGGCGTCATCGAGGCCATGAAGTTCATGTCCACGGTCAAGACCTTTTCACTGCCCTGGTAGTTGCGGAGAGGCCAAGATGGAAGAGGCGCGGGCGGCGGTGTTTGCGGGACCGGGAGAGCCCCTGCGGCTGGAGAGCTTTCCACTGCCCCGGCCGGGACCTTCGCAACTGCTGGTCCGGGTGCGCTGCAGCTCGATCTGCGGCAGCGACCTCCACACTTATCAGGGCCGCCGCCAGACCCCCACGCCCACCATCCTGGGCCACGAAATTCTGGGTGAAGTCATCGAAGCGGGCCCGGGGCCGCCGGTGCGAACTCCGGACGGCGAGGCGGTGGGAGTAGGAGATCGCATCTCCTGGTCCGTCGCTGCCAGTTGCGGGCAGTGTTTCTTCTGCCGGCATTCCCTGTCACAGAAGTGCGAACGGCTTTTCAAGTATGGACACGAGAGCCTTCGGCCCGATCACCTCTTCAACGGGGGACTGGCGGAGGTGTGCCACCTGATTGCCGGCACCCCGGTGGTTTCGGTTCCGGAGAGTCTGCCCGACGAGGTGGCCTGCCCGGCCAACTGCGCCACGGCCACGGTCGTGGCCGCCCTGCGGGCCGGCGGAGGCTGCCGGGGCGAGATCGTGCTCATCCAGGGCGCCGGCATGCTGGGTCTGACCGCCTGCGCCCTGGCCCGGTCCCGAGGCGCCGGCCGGATTATCGTCTGTGACGTCGACGAAACCAGACTGAAGCAGGCCGAACGCTTCGGCGCCAGCCACTGCGTGTCCGTCGCAGAAGGGCCCGAAATGCTGGCTCGAACGGTAGGGGAGGTCAGCCGGGGACGCGGAGTGGACCTGGCCCTGGAGCTGTCGGGGGCCGCCAGCGCCATGGCGGCGGCCGTGCCTCTGCTGAGGACCGGGGGGCGCTATGTCCTGGTGGGAGCCGTGTTTCCCGGCAGCCCTCTATCCCTGGATCCGGAACGGATCGTGCGCGGCTGGCTGCAGATCCGGGGCGTTCACAACTACGCTCCGGAAGATCTGTCGGCGGCCGTGGCTTTCCTCGAGCAGCACCACACCCGGTTTCCCTTTTCCGAGCTTCTCACCCGGACGTTTCCGCTTACCGAGGTCAGCCGGGCCTTTCAGGTCGCCCTGGACAGTCGCGCCCTTCGCGTCGGCATTCGGCCCTGAAAGGGTCCTACATGGTCTTGGGAGGAATGTAACCTGGAGGGAGGGATGCGCCCGGTCCAAAGAAATAGTCTTCGGTATGCCTCTCGATCATCTCGTTGGCCTCCTGGGTGCCCAGGGTGAGGCGGTACTCGTTGATGACCATCTTGAGATGCTCGCGGTACATGACCCAGGCTTCCTGGGAAACATTCTGGAAAATCCGTTCTCCCAGTTCTCCGCTGAAGGGTGGGTGGTCCAGGCCGGGTAGTTCACGCTTCAGCTTCACACATTGCACCAATCGTTCTGCCATGAAATCGTCTCCTCGCAGCTTGCTGCGGGCCGGGAGGCCGCAGTCGCCGGCGCATTATAGCACTTCCAGCGTGTCCTTCGTTGACCCCCTTGCCGACCTTTGGCCCGTCCTTCTCAAGCCTTCTCTATCCCCTTGGCGGCCCTTCGTCGTCCTCGTGTAACTTCGTGAGCCTTTTGCAAAAGGCTCGAGAGGCGGTGCTTTTCGGACGGGTGCTTCCTATTCGCCGCCTTCGCGGCTGTGGCAGTGCAGGGCTCATACGACCCCAGGCTTCCGCCTGGGGCTACACGCGGGCGCTGCTTCGCAGCTCTATAAGGATGGCTTGTAGGGGGCGTCGCGTCCGATACCCACGCCAACCGCAGCTTCGCAGCTCTCCCGTAACCCACGATACTGCAATGGGGAACATGCTTATTATTTGGAATGATGCGTTTGCAAGAATCGGCAGAGGGATCTTTTCCGGGAATGGCCACAAGAGGCACAAAAAAGAACCCTCCGATCGTCAAGACTCGAAATCACGCCACTCATTTTGTGCCTTTTGTGGTGAATGCTGGAGCTACCAGTCCTTCACCTTTGCTGCCTCCATGTCATTCCCGATTGGGAATTTTGCAAAAGGCTCTCGTGGATAACTCTATTTTCAATTGTTTCAGGAAACCGAAGGACGCTTGACAGGGGCATTCGGCCCGAATAGCTTGGGGGCATTGCGATTCGGAGGCACCGGAATGGGCGCTGGGACCCATCAGGAACTAACCCGTCTCTTGCGGGGAGAAGTGTCGGCCGGGGTGCCTCTGCGGGAACGCACCACCTACCGCATCGGCGGGGAAGCCCGCCTGCTGGCCTGTCCCGCCGACCTGGAGGACCTGCGTCGTCTGAACGCCTATCTGGCCGAAAAGGGCCTGCCCAGTTTCGTGCTGGGCGGCGGCGCCAACCTGCTGGTCTGCGATCGGGGATTCCCGGGGGTGGCCGTCCATCTCGGCGGGTTCAACCGGCTCTCCTTTCGGCAGGGAAGAGTGAGCGCAGGCGCCGGCCTGGTGCTGGATGAGTTCATCAAGTCGTGCCTGAGAAGAGGGTTGGCGGGTCTGGAGTGTCTCTCGGGAATTCCCGGCTCCCTGGGCGGCGCCCTGAGAATGAACGCGGGCGCTTTCGGAGCGGAGATCTCCGACCACCTGGTCGAGGTCGAGTGCCTGGACGGACGGGGCCGTTTCAAGGTGCTGAGAAAGGAGGAAGTGAAATTTTCCTACCGCCGGGCGCTTCGCATTCGGGAAACCTACATTACCGGCGCCACCTTCCGCTTTCCCCCGGGTTGCAAGGAATCGCTCTTTCTCATTCGCGAGGATATCCTGGCTCGGCGGAGACAGCGCCAGCCCTGGCAGTATCCTACCGCCGGCAGCGTCTTCAAGCGACCGCCGGGTCACTACGCCGGAAAGCTCATCGAGGATGCGGGTCTCAAGGGCAGGGTGCTCGGTCGGGCCCAGATCTCGCCCAAGCATGCCGGAATCGTGATCAACCTGGGCGGCGCCAGGGCTTCCGACGTGCTGGGTCTGATTCGCCTGGCCCGGGAGGAGGTGTCGATGCGGTTCGGGATCGATCTGGAACTGGAGCAGGAATTGATCGGATTCGAGGGGGAGGAGTTCCGGCTCACAATGGCTGCCGGCCGGAGAATCCGGAATTGAGATCGTGCCACCAGGCAACTTCCTTTTCGTCCAGCTTCCAGCAGAGGTAGACCACGCGGCCATCGCGCTTGTGGGGAAAATCGCAGAGGCCGGCATCGAAGTCCTTGACCAGGACGCCCAGCTCCTCGATATTGTGGACGCTTTCCCGGAAGCTCTCCAGGATCCGGATATAGGCGGGCCCCCGAGGGGTGCCCCAGTCCCGCAGGTGGCCTTCCCGAGCCCCTTCCACGGCAGCCTTCATGGCGACCAGGCGCCGCTTCTCGGTTTGTACGCGACTCAACAACTGCCTGAGCCGAGGGAGCAGGGCGTTGGCCTCCGCAACTGAGAAGAGTTTTTCCATTCCTGGTCTCGACCGCCTTCGGATTTCCGGAATCAAGCGGCTTGCCAGAGGTAACACACCCCCTCCGCCTCTGTCAATGGCGGCCGCGATCGATTCAGGGTCAACCTGCGCCGCCTCCCCTGCCTTCCGGATCATTTACATTTGGGGTGGCTTGCCCTAAGATAAGCGGCCACGTCCGTCCCCCGATTGCGGTGGAAGGCCCCGCCGCCGAGTACCTGTTCCCCGGGAGTCCCTGTCGATGAGATCTGCCTGTCCCGTCCAGATCAGCGGTGTGGGCTGTCATGTGCCCGAGCGGCTCCTCACCAATCGGGACCTCGAAAAGTTGGTGGACACCTCGGACGAGTGGATCCGGCAAAGGACCGGCATTGCCACCCGCCATATTCTCGAGCCCGGCAAGGCCACTTCCGACATGGCGGTGGAAGCCATCAAGGCCCTTTGCCGTTCCACGGGGATGGAACCCCGCGAGATCGAAGTGATGATCATCGCCACCGTCACTCCGGACATGTCCTTTCCGGCCACGGCCTGCCTGGTGCAGGACAAGCTCGGAATTTCACGAACCTGGGGGTTCGATCTCTCGGCGGCTTGCTGTGGCTTCGTCTATGCGATCTCTGCCGGCGTGGCCTTCGTCGCCTCCGGAATGCACCGCCGCGTGGTGGTGGTCGGCGCCGATTCCATGTCCCGGATCATCGACTACCAGGACCGCAACACCTGCGTGCTCTTCGGCGACGGAGCCGGCGCGGTCCTGCTGGAGCCGGCGGTCCGGGAGGAGTATTCCTTCATCGACGCCCACCACGAGATCGACGGCTCGGGCGGTCCCAGTCTGTGCATGCCGGCCGGAGGGAGCTTGATGCCACCCAGTTGCGAGACGGTCAAGCAGCGTTTGCACTATGTGAAGCAGGAAGGCCAGCCGGTCTTCAAGTTCGCCACGCGAAAGATGGAGGAAGCCAGCCGGATCGTGCTGGAACGAAACCAACTGTCGCCCGCCGATCTCCGACTTCTCGTTCCCCATCAAGCCAACGCCCGGATTATTCGGGGAACGGCCGAGCGGCTCGGATTGCGTGACGATCAGGTGATCGTGAACCTGCAGAAGTATGGAAATACCACCGCGGCCACCATTCCCCTGGCCATCCGGGACGCTCTTTCCGACAACAGGCTGGTCAAGGGAGACGTGGTCCTGCTGGCCTCGGTGGGCGCGGGATTCACGGTAGGCACGGCGCTGCTTCGCTGGGCTTACTGAAGGCCGGGAACCGGCCCGGCTACGGTTGACGCGCGATGTCGATCTCATTATGATTATCGGACGATTTCGAGCAGAATCGCCGGCGCCATTGCCCGGCTCTTGAAAGGAGCCGTCTGCGCATCACCCCGGTTCCCTATCCCAAGGAGGAAATCCGTATGGTTTACGAATGGAAGTTCAATCCGAGGCCTTATTCCGATGAGGAAGCCGAGGATCTGTTGAAGGATGTGGTCTCGCCGGAAACGAGCGACTGGCACTACAACACCCACCACAAGGGATACGTTACTTTCCTGAACAACATCGAGAAGGAGTTGGAGACGGCGGACCGGGCCAAGGCGAACGGCAACTACAGCCAGGTCGGAGAGTTGAAGCGCCGATTTACCTGGAACCACGCGGGCGCCCTGCTCCATGACGTGTACTGGGAAGTCATGGGTGGAGACGGCGATGCTTCCAAGGCTCCCCAACTCTCCAAGGCGCTGACCGCCGAGTTCGGTTCGGTAGACAACTGGAAGGCCGATTTCAAAGCCGCGGCCTTTGCCGCAAAGCTCAGTGGCTGGGGATTGCTGGTCTACGATTCCCTCTATTCGCAACGGCTGATCAATGTCCTGGTTGACGAGCATCAGTACGGGGCCATCTGGGGAGGGATCCCCCTGATTTCCTGTGACGTGTTCGAGCACGCCTACTACCACAAGGACGGACCCGGTCGTGTCAAGTACATCGACAATTTCATCGCCAACCTCAATTGGGAAAGGATCGAGAGCCGATACCGGAGGCATGTGGCGGGGTAGTTCCTGAATCCTTCCGGGGGAGTGGGTCCGGAAAGCCTGTCGAGACCCTGCTCCCCCCAATCCTCCCCCTGGCCCCACCCGGTTCCCGAATCTCTCGCTTCCAGCAGCGGTCCCATTGCAAGGATTCTGATTGGAGAGTCCGACGAGTCCTCGCCGCAGGGGATGCTCCTGATCCGATTGCGCTGGTAAAGCACCGCGCATTTGCTATAATCCCCATCCAAATTTTCAATTTGCCGGAGTTATTTAATGGAAGACAAAGATCAAGTGGATGCAAGCAGCGAAGTCGTGGACGAGGAAGAAGAGGAAGACTTCGCCACGCTGCTTGCCAAGTATGAGCAATCCCGCCCGCCGCTGAAACCGGGTCAGGTGGTCGAAGGCAAGATCGTGGGGATCTACGACAACGAACTCCTGGTGGATGCGGGCGGCCGGTCCGAAGCCACCCTGATGAAGGACGAGATCAAGGGACCCGATGGGAAATTGCTGTTCGGAATGGGCGATTCCATATCGGTCATGCTGGAAGGCTCGGCCGATTCCGACATCCAGCTCAGGGTTTCCTACAGAAAGGCGCTGAGAGCCAAGCAACTGGCGGCCTTGCAGGAATCCATCGACAGCGGCAAGAACCTGGAAGGCAGGGTTGTGGAGGTCGTCAAGGGCGGCTTGCTGGCGGACGTGGGCATGCGCGGCTTTATTCCCGCCTCCCAGGTCGACGAGTCCTATGTCGAGGATCTCAAGCCCTACCTGGGACAGACGCTGACCCTCAAGGTCATGCAGCATGACCTGCCCAACGGCAAGCTGATTCTGTCGCGGCGCGCACTGCTCAACGAAGCCAGGGCCGTAAAGCGCAAGGAGACCCTGGCCACCCTGGCCGTCGGACAGCGTCTGCCGGGCATTATTCGAAGAATCCTCGACTACGGAGCCTTCGTGGACATCGGCGGCGTGGAGGGGCTGCTTCATATCTCGGAGATGTCCTGGAGGCGAATCAAGCATCCTTCCCAACTCTTCAAGGTCGGAGACCACATCGAGGTAGCGGTTCTCAAATACGATCAGGAGAGGTGCCGGATCTCGCTGGGCTTCCGCAAACCCGAAGACGATCCCTGGCGCGATGCCGCCGCGCTCTTCCCGGAAGGCACCATCATTACCGGAACCGTGAAGAAACTGGAGCACTTTGGCGCATTCGTCGAACTCGAAACGGGAATCCAGGGGTTGTTGCCGATCTCCGAGATTTCCTGGACCCGGCGGCTGTCCCACGCGGACCAGGTTCTGCAGGTCAACGACGTCATCGACGCCCTGGTGACCAGGCTGGACCCTTCCAATCGGAAGATGTCCATGAGTCTGAAGCAGGTCACCGAGCACCCCTGGGAGGCTTTTGCCCGCAGCGCTGAGGTGGATGCCGTTCTTCAGGGCATGGTGACCCGTACGGCCGACTTCGGATTGTTCGTGGAAGTGGCCGAGGGAGTTGAAGGCCTGGTGCACGTCTCCGAGCTTCCCGAAACACCCGGGCGGGCCTCCGTGTCCAACTACCGCCCCGGGGAAGAAATCGTGGTGAAGATGCTGGGCATGGACCTCGACAACCGCCGGATTTCGCTCAGCGCCAGAGCGGTCAGCGAAGAGGAAGCCAGGACCGACGTTCAGGAATACCTGGAAAACGCCTCGGAATCCCAGTCGACCGGACAGGCGCTCGGCGATAGCTTTCCCGAAGAACTCCAGCAGGAATCCCGTAAAGAGTGAGACCGATCTTTGACGGACACCTGGACCTGGCCCTGTTCGCCTTGGCCCACAACCGGGACATGACCGAGCCCGCCTCGTCCAGCAACCGGCGCGAGCAGGGAATGACCGACGCGCTGGAACGGGGCCGGGGCGCCGTCAGCCTGCCGGACATGAGACGGGGCAGGATAGCGGTGTGCCAGTCTTCCCTGGCGGCCCGGGTAAACCGGGAGACCAGGCCGGTCAGCCGCCTCGATCTGGACTTTGGCACCCAGGCCATGGCTTACGCCAACGCCCAGGGCCAGTTGGCCTACTACCGGGTGCTGGAGGAGATGGGCGAGGTCACGCTGATCGGTACCGTGGAGGAGCTGGACCGGCAGTGGGAGCGATGGGAGCGGGACTCGGATTCCGACCTTCCGGTGGGGATCATCGTCTCCATGGAATGCGCCGATCCCATTTTGGGACCCGATCAGTTGGAGTCCTGGTGGAATGGCGGCCTGCGCAGCGTCTCGCTTACCCACTTCGGCTACGGCCAGTACGCGGCCGGCACCGGCGTCGAGGGCCCCCTCACTTCGCGAGGCCGGCAACTGCTGTCCCGATTGGCCGAGGTCGGCATGACCCTGGACGTTTCCCACCTGGCGGAGGAGAGCTTCTACGACGCCCTGGACCATTTCCCCGGACCGGTGATCGCCAGCCACAACAACTGCCAGGCCCTGGTCCCCGGGGACCGGCAGCTATCCGACCGCCAGATTCGCCTGTTGCTGGACCGGTCTGCGGTGATCGGCTCGGTTCTGGACGCCTGGATGCTGGTTCCCGGTTGGGTTCACGGCGAGTCTTCGGCGGAGAACGTCACCCTGGCGGCCGTGGCCGATCATATCGACCATGTCTGCCAGTTGGCGGGAAACAGCCTCCACTCCGCCGTCGGAAGCGACGTGGGAGGACTCAACCACATGCCTTCCGATTTTCACACCATCGCCGACCTCCAGAAGCTGGGACCCCTCCTGGCGGAACGGGGATATACCGAATCCGACCTGGACAACATCTTCCACGCCAACTGGCTCCGCCACTTTCGCCGTTGGCTCCCCGATTCCTGACTCCCTTGCTTGAACCCAACCCGACCATTGGCGGATCTACTCGAAGTGGGTCCATAGCCTGAGGATCTTTACCGATCGGTCCGCCTCAAGCACCTGGTAAACCAGCCGTTGTCGAATGTTGATTCGTCGGGAATAGGCGCCGGCCAGGTCCCCCACCAGCTTTTCATAGGGCGGCGGCTTCCGGAATGGGTCATCTCGAATGATGTCGAGCAGTTCCTGGGCTTTTTCCTTTGATCCGGAAGCAGCCGGCTTTTTCGCGTCTTTCCTGGCCTGCCGGGTGAAATAGAGCTCCCAGGTCACCAGTCCAGTTCCTTTTCACATTGGTCGAGACTGGATTCCATTCCTTCGCGAATGGACTCGCGCATTCCCGGGATCGAAAGCAGGTAGAGCGTTTCGTTAATGGCGTTCCAGTCTTCTTCGGCAATGAGGACCGCATTGCCGCGTCTTCCCGTAATCACAACCGGGCTATGGGATTGGGCTGCCTCATCGATCAACTTGTAGAGTCTGGAACGAGCTTCCGTCGCGTTCAATGTGGTCACGGCTCACCTCCGAGAGTGTGAGCGTACGTCATCGCGTACGCCAAGTCAAGCAACCTCAACCCAAGCAACCTCAACCCAAGCAACCTCAACCCAAGCAACCTCAACCCGCCTCCCGCTGGATGCCTATGTGGGTCCGGCCGGTCCGGAAGACCCGGGCGCCGGCCAACTTGGAGCGGTGCAGCAGATCTTCGAGTTCGGTTCGGGTGTAGGCGGCCAGGAGGGAGTCCCGGTAGAGCTGCCTCATCACCCCGGAATAGCGGCGGCCGAACCAGCCGGCGTGGAGGGGGAATTCGAGGCGGGACGGTCTTCTCAGGTCTCGCAGCAGGACGGCGGCCCCGGGTCTGGCCACCCGGGAGATTTCGTTGAGCAGCGCCAGGGGGGCGGGCAGGTGGTGAAGCAGGGAATTGCAGAGGACCAGGTCGAAGCTCCGCTCGGAAAAGGGCAGGGATTTGGCGTCGCCCAGCCGGAAGTCGAGCCGGTCGGCCACTCCGGCTTCCTCGGCGCCTTTGCGGGCCTTCTGCAGCATGGGTTCCGAAAGGTCCACGCCGGTCAGGCGCAGCTCTGGGACTCTCGCGCCCAGCATGATGGGGATGATCCCGGGTCCCGTGCCGATATCCAGGGCGTGACCCTCGGCGACCCCCAGACTCAGCGCGTGTTCCACGAAGGTCCGGTCAATCCTTTCCAGGTAGGCCTGAGAGGCCGCAGCATGGTACGCCTCGACCCCGTCGAGGTCGTCCATGACTTCCGGCTCGGGGGTTCGCTCCAGGTGGAGCCAGGATTGAAACGGCATGTCGTTCGCTGCCCGCGGCCGCAGGGATCTGTCCCTCAGTAGCCGAGCGCCCTCAGATCTTCCTCGGAAAGCCCGAAGTAGTGGCCGATTTCATGTTTCAGGGTCTTCTCGATCTGGCGGCGCAGGTCGGCTTCGCCGGTGCTGACCGATTCGATGTTCTTCTGGTAGAGATAGACCTGCTGGGGAAAAGAGGCGGCGGCAAAGACGGATTGGCGGGTCTTTGGAACGCCGCGAAACAGGCCCAGGAGACGTCCGGGGAATTGCCGCTGCAAGTCCGGCTCGGGGTAGTCCTGGACGATGACGGCAAGATTGTCCAAGCGGTTCTGGAAAAATTGGGGCAAGTCCGCCAGGACGTCATCCACGATTTGCGAGAATCGGACCGCGTCCATGCTTTAGCCTCGATCCGTCAGCCGGATCTCCTCACTGAAGCGCAAGGTCGTTACTGGCCGGACTTCTCGTTTTCCCGCAGGAGCTGATCGAGGCGCTTCTTCAACCGCTCCAGCTCCGAACGCATCTGGGGAAGGCGGGGGAGGAGAGCCAGAATACGCTTGAACTCCCTCAGCGGACGGGCAGGCGTTCCCCAGTAGACCTGATTGCCCGGCAGGATCTTCCCGGGAAGGACCCCGGCCTGTCCTCCGATGACGGCGCCTTTTTTGACCCGAATGTGCTCGCCGAAGCCGGCCTGGCCGGCAATGACCACCTCGTCCTCGATGACGGCGCTGCCGGAGATGCCGGTCTGAGAGGCAATGATCACCGCCGAACCGATTCGGGTGTTGTGGGCGATCTGGACCAGGTTGTCGATCTTGCTGCCCCGGCCGATCCGAGTCATCCCCAGCGAGCCGCGATCCACGGTGGTATTGGCTCCGATTTCCACGTCGTCCTCGATCACGATCCCGCCTGCCTGGGGAAACTTGACGTGGGAGGTTCCGTCGAACACGTAGCCGAATCCGTCGGCCCCCAGCACCACGCCGGCGTGCAGCGTCACCCGGCAACCCAGCTCCGTGCCGGGATAGAGGACCACCCGGGGATGGAGTATGGAGTCGCTGCCGATTCGGCAATGCTCTCCCACGACCACGCCCGCCTGCAGGATGCAGCGGTCGCCCACCCGGGCCCCGGCCCCCACGACCGCGTGAGGCCCCAGGTCCACCTGCCGTCCGATGACCGCCTCGGGGGAAACCACCGCGGACGGATCCCGCGCTCCCCGTCCGGCCGGGCGGGGATGGAGCAGGCGGGCCGCTCGGGAAAAGTCCAGCTTGGGTCGCTCGGAAACGATGGTGTTCCAGCCGGAGCGGTGGTTGTCGGCGGTGGTCACGATGCCGCCGGCCGTCAGCTCGTCAGGCAGGCGGGCGGCCCTGGTCGAGCCCTCACAGTAGATCAGCGAGGTCCGGTCGGCTTCCTCCCAGTTGGAGATTCGCCGGAGTTGCAGGGAACCGTCCCCGTGGAAGGGGCATCGGAGATAGCGGGCGATTTCGGCAATGGAGGCACCCATGCCCCTCTATCTAGCAACTTTCGGGTGGCCTGTCCATGGAAATAATACGGGCTGAAGGCCTTGACAGCCGGGAATGGATGGAAGATCCTGCGGGCATGTCGAAGACGGCCGCGACCGAAGCGGTCCCTCTCCCTCCAGCCGAAATCCGGCGCCTGCAGGCCCGGCTCCTGGCCTGGTACCGGCAGCACCAGCGCCAGCTTCCCTGGCGTGAATCGCGCGACTTCTACCCCGTCTGGGTCTCTGAGGTCATGCTCCAGCAGACCCAGGTTCAAACCGTCGTTCCCTATTTTTTGCGTTTCATGAAGGCTTTCCCCACCCTTGAGGATCTGGCCGGGGCCGACGCCCAGGATCTGCTGCGGATTTGGGCCGGGTTGGGTTACTACTCCCGGGCCAGAAATCTCAGGAAGGCGGCCCGGATTCTGGTGAGGGAGCATGGAGGGAAGTTTCCCGGGAGCTATCGGGAAGCCTTGAAATTGCCCGGAATCGGGCGCTACACGGCCGCCGCCGTCCTCAGCATTGCTTTCGACCAGCCGCTGCCGGCCCTGGACGGCAACGTGGCGCGGGTCCTGAGCCGGCTGTTCTGCCTGAGGGGCGACCCCGCCAGGTCGCCCCTGCAGGGAATGCTGGCTGCCGCCGGACAACAGATGCTTCCCGGCACCCGGCCGGGGGATTTCAACCAGGCCTTGATGGAGTTGGGGGCGACGGTCTGTCTGCCCCGCAACCCGCGCTGCCTCCTGTGCCCCTGGTCCTCCCATTGCGAGGCCCTGAAATCGGGCATGCAGGAACGGCTGCCGGAGAAGGGCAAGCGGTCAGAAACTCGCCTGAGCCGTCAAGCCGCCGCCGTGATCCGGCATCGGGGGCGAATCCTGATACGGAAGAGGTCCGGCTCCCGTTTGCTCCAGGACCTGTGGGAGTTTCCCGGGGGGGAATTCAGTCGATCCGACCTGGCCGGCTCCCTGGTGAAATACCTGGAGTCGGAGTTCCGGTTGAACGTCCGGTTGCGCGACCGGTTGACCGTGGTCAAACACGCCGTCACCCATCGGAGAATCACTCTGACGGTCTACGAGGCCCGGCTGAAACCGCCACTGCCGCCCACTCTTTCGGTCCAGGGCGCGCGCTGGATTTGGCTGAGCCAGGCCGGCCGCTATCCTCTGACGGCCGCGGCCTCCCGTATCGTTCAGGCGCTGACCTCGGAGAAATGCGGGTCAAGACCTTGACAAGCGCCGGGGCCGGGGGCAAGCTAGGGTGCATTGACGCAACGATCTCAGGAAGGAGCAGGCGAAACGATGAGTGGAAACGTAGTGGAATTTACCGATGCGAATTTCGACGCTGAGGCCCTGCAGGCCGATCAGCCCGTGCTGGTGGACTTCTGGGCTCCCTGGTGCGGCCCTTGCCGGATGGTGGGCCCCATCATCGAGGAGCTGGCAGGCGCCTACGCCGGCAAGGTGAAGGTGGGGAAGCTCAACACCGACCATAACCCGGCAGTCGCCTCCAAGTACGGTATTCGCAGCATCCCCACGATCCTGCTTCTCAAGGATGGCCAGGTGGTCGGCAACCTGCTGGGCGCCATGCCGAAGTCGGAATTTCAAAAGATGATCGATCCGCACCTGCAATAGGCTCGGGTGCGGGCGGTCAGCAACCGCCAGGTCTCCGGCCGCGGCAACAGCCTCCAATCCCCGCATGCCGGTAGTCACGTCTTTGAATTCCTACCCTCCACGCCTCCCGGAAAAGGGTTCTTCCCGGGAACGCCCGCCGGCGGTTGCCAACCGGCACAAGGATCCCAGCCAGTTCTGTCCTCAGTGTGGCCTGGAGTTGCGCCCCGACCACTGCAAGCTGCGGTGTCCCCAGTGCGGCTACTACATGTCCTGCTCGGACTACTATTAGCCCGCCTTTCTCCAGACGTCATAGTCCTTTTTTAATCAACGTGTTCAGGCGAATTCAACCCGGCCACCTGCTTCTGATTCTCGGGTTCGTCTGGGTCCAGTTCTTCCTGGGCCTGGGCGGTCTGGGACTGGTGGGTCCGGATGAGCCGCGCTACGCCCACATCGCCAGGGAAATGCTGGCCTCGGGCGACTTTGTGACCCCTCGCTACTTCGGAGAGCCCTGGCTGGAGAAGCCGGTTCTCTACTACTGGCTGGCGTCGGCGGCCTACCGGCTCTTCGGAGTCAACGAATTCGCCGCCCGGCTGCCCTCGGCGCTGGCTGCCGTGCTGGGAGTGTTTTGCGTCTACCTGGTGGGCAGGCAGCGGGAGGGCCCCCGGGAGGGGCTGTTCTCCTGTCTCGTCCTGGCGGCCTCGATTCTCTATTTCTCCCTGGCTCGGGCCGCCTCCACCGATATGGTGTTCTCGGCCTCCATGGCGGTGGGCTGGACCGCCTTGTTCTTCCTGTTGTTCGGCGACAAGGGTTGGTGGCGGGCTTCGTCCGCTTCCGCTCCTCAACGGGGGTTGCTGTTGACCCTTTACCTGTTCCTGGGACTGGCGACTCTGGCCAAGGGACCGGCCGGCCTGGTTCTGCCCCTGGTCAGCCTGGCTGTTTTTCTGGCAGTCACGGGTCGGATGGAGCTGGCGGCCAGGTTCAGGCCGGTCACCGGAGCCCTGGTCTTGCTGGCGGTGGTCCTGCCCTGGTACGGATTGTGCACACTGGCCAATGGGTGGGGATTCGTGGAGGAATTCCTGATCCGGCACAACCTGGAACGGTTCTTTACCGACCGCTATGAGCACCCCCAGCCCTTCTGGTTCTTTCCGGCGGTTGCCCTGATCGGCTTTTTCCCCTGGAGCCTGCAACTGATTCCATCGGCCCGGGGACTGTTTCGACACGGAGGGCGCTGGCGTTCGCTCGCCTCGGCCCAGGATCTCTTCTTGTGGCTGTGGCTGCTGGCGCCGCTGGTGGTCTTCTCCCTCTCCCGATCCAAGTTGCCGGGGTACCTGCTGCCGGCGGCTCCCGCCATGGCCCTGCTGATCGGCCGCCAGGTCCGGCTCTGGCTGAAGCCCGACCCGGGCACTGCCCGGCCCCTCTGGTTCAAGGACTTCTTTTTCTACCAGGCCCTGTGCCTGATTGCGACGGGCCTGGCGCTGCCCTTCTACGCCACCCGGCTGAACCTGCCGGTGGAGTCGCTGGCGGGGGCCGCCTCCGGGCTGCTGGCGGGCACGGGCCTGCTTGCCCTGCTGTTCCATTGGCGCCGCCGGCGAACGGCCTCGGTGGCTTGCACCCTGGCGGCGGTTGCTCTGGCGGTGATCCTGGTAACGGGGGGGGCCTTCCCCCGGGTGGATGCCGCCGAGTCCTCCCGCCGATTGGCGGCCTACCTTCAGACAGAGGAGGGATTCCGGGATCAACCCCTGTTCGTCTACGGAATCTCGCGCAACGTGGCCTATGGGCTGGGCTTCTACCTGAACAGTCCCGCCCGGATCATCTACTCGGAAGGCGACCTGCACTATCCGAGGGGAAGGGAAGCCTTCCTCGTGACCTCGCCCGACTTCAAGGCCGACAAATTTTTCGCCCGCAATCAAGTGGAAGGACGGACGGAATACCCTTCCCGCAGCATTCTCAGAATCCGGCACAAGCCGGAATGAAGGGCTGGCAGCAACGTTTCCCGTTGGAAAGCGAATCGAATATTGTTACAATTTATACATAGTGTACAATCTAGAGATAGTCCGGTCGGCACGGAAAGACATCAAGCGATTGGACCGGCCGGTCCGTGTCCGAGTGATCGCCGCGATTGAACTATTGCTCGCTGATCCCTATCGCCAGGGTGTACGCCAGTTGGCTGGCGGGATCTTTCGATACAGGGTCGGTCACTACCGGATTATCTACAACATCGACAAAGACACGGTGATCGTGAGAATCGTACGTGTCAAGCACCGCAGAGAAGTGTACAGGGAAGGCAAATGAACACGGAACTTGAAGCCACCGAGATGAGCGCTTCCTCGGCTCGTCAGAATTTTTCCAGGATCATCGATGCCGTCCGTATTGCGGGAGAACGCATCCTGGTCACTCAGCACGGACGACCGGCAGCGGCAGTCATCGGAGTTGAAGACCTGGAGTTGCTGCAACTTCTCGAGGATCGAATGGATTTGGCTGAGGCCCGCCGCCGGATAAAAGAGCCGGCTGACAAGGTTGGCTTGGAAGAATTGCGGAGCGGATCATTTCTGGAAGACAAGTCGATTGGGCGAAAACAAAAGAAGGCGCGAGCTGATCGGGAGTTGGTCCCAGTCGACTAGAAGTGGTACTTCAGGTGGACTGTCAGGGCCCGATAGCCGATGCCTGAGAATGTCAGCTCGTTGTTGAACGGCGTAACGCCGTCGGCGAGAACACCGGCGTGGCTGCGCAGGACGTTGTAGACCGCCTCGTGGTGGACATCGTTGAACCTCGTCCAGCGAACCGCAGCACCCAGCGACGTGCGTTCGCTCAACGCGTAGTCGACGCCCGCCAGCACCTGGTAGCCGAGGACGTTCTGGCCCGGGTGCGTGTCCAGGATGCTGGCGGTTCCCGCTGCGGCGCGCTTGGCCACCTCCGGCCAGTCCGGGTCGAATTCGATCTGCAGGTACTCCGCTTCGGGTTTGCGGAGGAATTGGAGGTAGTAGTTGAATTCCACTGCGGCCAAGCCGATGCCGGCTCCGGCGAACGGCGTCCAGCGCGAGTCGTTGAGAAAATCGTAGTACAGGTTGGCGAACACCTGGTGAGCCTTGTACTCCCCAACCCGCTCAAAGGGTGGATGCTCAGCGCTCCACTCCGAGGTCTTGGTCTGAAGCACCGTGCTGGTGCCGACCGGCGACTCGGCGCTCCCCAGAGACGCGTTGAGGTACTCCATCTCGAAGCGCAGTCCGCCGGTCGCGTAGCCCACCGCGAAGCCGCCGAGCGGCCCCGCCCCCGGGTCGAACTCGTTGGACACGACCCGAGGCCTGTCGTCGGAGCAGGCCGGATCATCGACGGGAGGACTCACCGACGGTGGATACAGCAGCACGTCGCAGCGGGTCGGGTGGCTGACGTAGCGACGGGCCGACTGCACCGCCGTGGGCAACGCGACGCCGAGCTGCACGCTGGCGTAGACGCCGTCGCGACCGTCCTGGGCCAGGGCCGCATCCGGGATGCATGCCAGCGCAGCCCACAAGGCGGCGACAAGGACGCGACGGAGGGAGTCACAGACCTCTTTCATGGCGGCCATGATAGCACTTGGCCGTGAGGTCCGACCGGAAAGTTTGGTAGAATCAGGTCGAATCGACTGAGGAGTGCGAAATGGCCAAGGAGATCATTTTTTCCGTTCAGGAATCTCCGGAAGGCGGCTACGAAGCCAGAGCACTGTCTGCCCCTGTGTTCACAGAGGCAGACACTCTGGAGGAATTACGCCTGGCTGTAAGGGATGCGACCGAGTGCCACTTTGAGAAGGGCGAATGTCCCAAGCTCATCGTGCTCCACTTCGTGCGCGATGAAGTCATCGCCGTATGAAGTTACCACGGGATCTGAGCGGCAACTCCCTTGCTCGCAAGCTCAGCCAGTTCGGTTATGTGTTGACCCGCCAAACGGGAAGCCACCAGCGGTTGACGCGAACGACCGATAAGGGGTCTCACCACATTACAATTCCGCAGCACAAGAACCTCCGTATTGGAACACTCAACGCTATCCTCATGGAAGTTGCCAGCCACCTTGAAATCAGCAAAACAGAATTGCTGGATCAGCTAGAGTAACTCCCAATCTCTCGCCGTTCACCGTTTCACGTTAGCCCTCGACTGAAGCATCCCAAACTGTTCCAGGTCCCCGGGAGTATTGAGGTTGGTGAAGATCCTGCGGTCCAGTCCCAGGTCCTGCAGATCGGCCTCGCCAAGGTAGTGGGTCCTCAACTCGAGGAACAGGTCGGAAAGCTTGAACCTCTGTCTCCCGTAGTTGGCTTTGACCGCCGGAAGACAGGAGCGATTGTAGACGGCGCACAGGGGCTCCAGGCTGCCGTCGTCCAGGCGCATCAGCACGGCGTCGGCCAGCGGGGCCCGTTCCACCAGCAGACTCAGGAAGGTTCCTTCCATCAGGGGCATGTCACAGGCCAGAAAGAGGTTGACGTCCCTCTCCGAATGCTCCAGGCCGGTATAGATGGCGCTGAGAGGTCCCCGCGAAGGCGCCAGGTCGGGGAGCACGGGCAGGCCCAGGAACCCGTATCTCTCGGCGGGGCCGAGGATCACGACCCGATCGGTCAATGCCTTCAGGAGATTCACGGCGGACAGGATCAGAGGCTGCCCTCCAATCTCCAGCAGGGCCTTGTCCCGGCCCATCCGGGCGCTTCGGCCTCCTGCCAGGACATGCCCCGTGATGGGAATCGGGGTCGCCCCGGATCCCGATCGTCCCCGTTGCCGTTCCTTGACCTGCTTGCGCGTTGCGGGCGGGGAAGTGAGATGGTCCGTTTCTCCGCCGGCGCGGCAGATCGGCCTATGGAGGGGGTGAGCGGAGCGACTTCCAGCCGACGGGGAGGCGACGACGAGGTGGGAATCGGGGCCTCGGCGCGAAACCTCGGCCTGGACTGTCGCCCGGCGGCGTCGGCGGGGTTCAAACTCCAGGGGTTTGGTGTTACACTGTGCGGGCACCGGTCTCCTCCAAGAATCTTGTTAACTTATTTCTCAAGAGTATTTTACCAGATTCAGAAAACCGATGCGACCTGCCTCTGGCAAGAAATCCGGGCCAGACGCTGCTGACCATTGGTCGCACGTCGTTTTGTCTTTTGGGAGAAAGAACAGGGAACGATTCCTCTATTTCTGAAACAGGACGCTACGGCCGGAGTCTTGCTGGTAGAATTCCCGACACGAGCCCGTAGCGCGAGGCGCGCTTACCTGAAACAAACGCTTGCGCTTGGTGGATGGAAACCGGCTCATAGTCAAGCAAGGGTATATTTTTGATTAACATCGATGCACAGGATACACAGGATGCACAGGATTTTTTCAGGAAACGGCTAGCCGGGAATTCGCAAAATCGCACCGAATCATCGCCCGAGCCGGCTTCTGGCGCAGGACGCTCTCATCCTGTTAATCCTGTGCATCCTGTGCATCGATGTTCAATGCTCTTGTTCCCGATAGGCTATGAACTTCTCTTGTTTCACCCTCGGATGATCTGCCCGGCAGGGCAGGGGTGGCGCTTGCCTCTGAACCGGTGAAATACCACCGCCCGGCGGCCGGGCAAGAAAGGTCCCATCATGAGGTATATCCTGCTGTTGGCATGTGCTGGACTGCTTTTCACCGAGACCGTAACCCCCGGCGACAGTCCATCGGACCAAGACGGCGGTTCCGGAAAAACCAGGCGTTTACCCCTGGTGGCGGCCGGTCCGCTGAAAGAGGGGTTCACCCGGATTATCGGGGCTCGCTTCCTCGATATCGACGGCAACATCCGCAATCTCGGGGATGAGAACGGCGCCGGCCCGGCGGCTCTGGTGTTCGTGGACGACGAATGCCCGGTATCGGCGCGCTATCTCGGCGAGCTGAATGATTTCGCCGCCGCTTCCGAGGCTGCAGGGGTCGATTTCTACGCGGTTGTGTCCAGTCCTTTTCGAACCTGGGCCGATGCGCGGAGGCTGCGCGACGATTACGGCTTGCGCATGCCGGTCCTGTTCGACCCGTCGGGCGATCTGGCGGCCCGTCTCGGCCCGGTCACCCTGGCCGAGTCCTTTCTCATCAGTGAACAGGACCGCATGATCTATCGCGGCCGGATCGGGTTCTACTTTTCCGATCGGCCCACGCCGGAATACATCGACGGCCTGCTCATCGGCACGCAGGACCTCGACATTCCCCCCGGAGATAGGGCCTATGTGCGCCACATCTCCATGAACGTGCCGGTCGGCTTCCGCCTGGTCGACGCCATGCCGCACATGCACTACATCGGCTCGAAGGCGCGCATGGTCGTCACCTTCCCCGATGGGCGCCGGCATTCGGTGTTCGGGATCGAGGACTGGGACCTGCGCTGGCAGAACGTCTACTCGCTGCGGACGCCGCTGCACATTCCAACGGGCTCGCGGCTCGACGCCTGGTTTGTCTGGGACAACTCGGCCAAGAACTTCGACAACCCGTTTGATCCGCCGCAGCCCATCCGGTGGGGCTGGAAGTCCGAGGAGGAGATGGCCGAGGTCTGGCTCGGCGTCATTCCCGACGACCCGTCACGGCGCCTCGAACTGATCGAGGCTGCCAACGCGACCTGGTACCATGCCGATTCCCAGCCCCTGCCGTAGCCCGATTGGGAGTGTGTCCCGCCTTCCGGTTGCTGCCGCCGGCTCGGCAGGGTTTTGCTATAATTCCGCGCCTGTGCCGGGGCCATCCCCTCCGGCTTGGCGGGTTCCGTGGTGCTCCGGGACGAAAGACGCAAGGGTTCCATGAAGACTCTCCGTTCCCAACCGTTCGAGGGGCTGGTCCGGTCCGGGCGGACCTGCAGGCGCAAACTCGCGGGCGTGGTCCTGCCGCTCCTGCTCACCCTCTGCCTGCATGCGGGGCCGGAGGGCCAAGACCGCAACTTCATGCCCCTGGACGAGGTCAAGCCGGGCATGAAGGGGATCGGAAAGACCGTCTTTCGGGGGACCGAGGTCGAAGAGTTCGAGGCCGAAGTCCTGGGAGTCCTCAAGAACATCGGTCCCCGCCAGGACGCCATTCTGGCCCGGCTTTCCGGAGGTCCCCTGGAAAAGACCGGAGTCATGGGCGGCATGAGCGGGAGCCCGGTCTACGTCGACGGCCGGCTGATCGGGGCCGTGTCCTTCTCCTTCCCCTTCTCCAAGGAGGCGGTGGCGGGCGTCACTCCCATCGAGCAGTTGGTCGATACCTTCGAGCAGTCGGATGAGCCGGTTCGGGGCGACCCCATCGTGATCGAGGTCTCCTCGATCGCTCCTCACCGCACGCTCGGGATTCGAGGCCCCGGGACCCTCTCTGCCCCCGATTCCGGGACCGCTCCCGTCTTCGCCGTCTCCGAATCGATGGCCGCCGCGGCTTCCCTGAAGCCCTTGGCCGGCCACCTGTTTCGCTATATCGACACGCCCCTGGTCCTGTCGGGGGCGGCGGCCGAAGCTGCCGGCGTTCTGGGAGGCGCCCTGGCCCCTTACGGGATGAGGGTGTTGCAGGGCGGAGGGCCGTTTTCAGGAGCGACCGGCGGGGAGTTGGCTGACGGGTCCGACATTGTCCCCGGCTCGTCGATCGCCGTCCAGTTGATGAGGGGAGACCTGGGATTCGGCGCCAGCGCCTCCGGGACGGTGACCCACCGCGAGGGCGACGAGATCTATGCCTTCGGACACCCCTGGTTCTCTTTGGGTCCCGTCGACCTTCCGGTCTCCAAGGCCCAGGTGGTTTCGCTGCTCCCCAACCTGAACAGCTCGTTCAAGATCGCGGTGCCGACCGATCTGGTCGGGTCGATCACGCAGGACCGGTCGCAGGGTCTGCTGGGGACGATCGGCCTGGCCCCCAAGCTGATTCCGCTGGTCGTCAACCTCACCTCGAGCCGCAACACCTCCCGCACCTTCAGGTTCGAGTTGGTCAACGACCGTCTCCTGACGCCTTTTCTGACCAACTTCGCCCTTTTCAACACCATTGTTTCCCAGGAACGGGCGCTGGGAGAATCCACGTTGAAGATACAGGGCAGGATCCGTCTCAAGGACCGGCCCGAGGTGCGTGTCGAGAACCTCTTTTCCGGAGACGCCAACTCCCAGTTGCTGGCCTCCATGGCGGTGGGGCGGCCGCTCGGCTACCTCCTGGGAAGCGGCTTCGACGGGGTCGACCTCGAGGAGATTTCCGTCGATATCACCTCCAGCGATGAAAAGAGGACGGGTCGCCTGGAGCGGGTCTGGCCCAACCGGGAATCGGTCAAACCCGGAGAGACGGTGATGCTGTCGGTGGTTTTTCGCAAGCCCAACGGCGAGGAATACGAGGAAAAGGTTCCGCTTCCGGTTCCCGAGGACATTGCGGAGGGAAGGCTGCTGGCCACGGTGGCCGACGGCTCCACCCTGACCGCGGCCGAAAACCAACGGGTGGGAAGGAGGTTCGTCCCCCGCAACCTCGACCACCTGATCCGAGCCATCAACCATTTGCGCAAGAACGATCGGGTCTACGTGCGGCTGCAGCGGCCGCAACCCGCGGTCCTGCTCCACGGAGAGGAATTTTCCAGCCTGCCGCCGTCGTTTCGACAGGTGCTGATCTCGGCCAGAAGCGCCAGCAGCAGCCTGACGGTGATGGGCGCCTCCAACCTGTATGAGTACGAGCTGCCCTCCATGCCCTTCGTGGTCCGGGGCCGCCGCACTCTGACGCTCGAGGTGGTCCACTGAGGGCAGGGCTTTTCCGGCCCGGGGCCGATGCCAATCCGTGGGAGCCCCTCAGAGCGGAAACGGAGCCTGAATGAATACGAATTTCCGGAGGGTCTGCCTTGGCCTTCTGCCGCTGCTCTGCCTGCCGGCCCTGGCCGTCGATCCCCGGTTTTGGACGACCTCCACCTTCAGCGACTTTTCCAAGGGCACTCTTCGCGGACTCTCCCTGCGCCAGGACGGCACGCTGGCGCTGGCCCGCCAGTTCGACTCGGTGCTGGAGTCGAATCAAGCCCTCATCTGGTCGGCTGTCTACGACGGCAGCCGCCATCTCTACGTGGCGACCGGGCACGACGGGAAGGTCTTCAGGATCGACGAATCCGGAAAGTCGTCGCTCTTTTTCGACTCCGCCGAGCTGGACGTTCTGGCGCTGGCGCTGGACGCCCGGCAAAACCTCTACGCGGCCACCTCTCCCAACGGCAAGGTCTACAAGATATCTTCCGAAGGGGAATCCTCGGTCTTTTTCGATCCGGACGACCGCTTTATCTGGGACCTGGCGTTCGGCCCGGACGGCGTCCTCTACGTGGCCACCGGAAGCAAGGGACGGGTGTTCAAGGTCAGCCCGCAGGGAGAGGCCAGCGAGCTGGTCGACACCGGCCAGACCAACGTCATCTGCCTGGCGGTCGACCCAGAGAATCACCTGCTGGCCGGCAGCGACCCCAAGGGCTACCTCTACCGCATCGCCCCCGACGGCAAGGCCTTCGTGCTGTTCGACACCGGGATGAACGAGGTGCACGACATCCAGGTCAGCGCCGGGGGGGAGATCTATCTGATTGCGGTCAACGGCGGTCCCGGGACCCGGGCGTCGGCTGTGGCGACGGCCCGGTCCGTCACGGCCGCCCCGCCCGTCACCGTGGCGCTGTCGCTTTCCGACGTCTCCAAGGGCGAAACCCTCCCCACGCCCGTTCCGGCTCCGGTGGTTGCGAGTCCGCCGCGGGCCGGCCGGGGCAAGCTCAAGAGTCGATTGCACCGGATCGGCAAGGACCGCTCGGTGGAGACGCTCTGGTCTTCAAACACCGAGACGGCTTACGGGTTGCACCTGGACAATGGCGGCAACGTCCTCTTCTCCAGCGGCGACAAGGGGAAAATCTACTCCCTCTCCCCCAGGAAGGAGCTGACCCTCCTGATCGAGACCAGCGAAGAGCAGACCACCCGCCTGGTCCCCGCCGGTGACGGCCTGGTGGCCTGCACCAGCAATCTCGCCAAGATCTATCGCCTCAGGAACCGGCTCAATTCCAGGGGCAGCTTCGAGTCGGAGGTCCGGGACTCGACGGTGGTCTCGCGGTGGGGCAGCCTGAGTTGGCAGGCCAGGGCTCCCAAGGGCGCCAGTCTGAAGCTCTACACTCGCAGCGGCAATACCCGGCGGCCCGATCGAACCTGGAGCGACTGGTCCAGGCCCTATACCCAAGCGGACGGGGAGAAGGTCGAGAGTCCCCCGGCCCGCTACATACAGTACAAGGCGGTGCTGGAGACGGCCAACCAGGCTTCCCCCGAGCTGAGTCGAGTCGTCATTCCCTATCTCCAGCAGAACCTGGCTCCCGAGGTCGAGTCCATCCGGATACTGCCTCAAGGCGTGGCCTTTCTGAAGAGCGAGGCTCTGTCATCCAATCCACGCCCGGTCTCTCCCGCCGACCGGGAGGCGGCCGATATTTCGGGCGCGGCCAAGGCCATTCCCGAGCCCGCCGCCGCTTCCGGCCGGCCGCGGCGGGCCTTCCAGCGGGGCTCCCGGTCCTTCACCTGGAATGCCTCGGATCCCAACGGGGACAAATTGGCGTTCACCCTTCACTATCGGGGCGAGGGCGAGTCGAACTGGAAGCCGCTGGTGCGCGACCACCCCGGCCGGGACTACACGCTGCAATCGGGTGCGCTGCCCGACGGCTCTTACCGGCTCAGGATCGTGGCCAGCGACTCGCCCTCCAACCCCGCCTCCAGGGCCAGGACCGGAGAACTGGTCAGCGCGCCTTTCATCGTCGACAACTCGCCGCCGGCGGTCGAGATCCTTTCCATGACGGTTCGAGAAGGCGTGGCGGTGGTGCGTTTTCGGGTGGAGGATGGCGTTTCCGGTCTTCGCAGGGCCGACGTCTCCACCGACGGCGGCAAGTGGAAGGCCGTCTACTCGACCGACGGCATCATCGATTCCAGGACGGAGGAGTTCCGGGTCACCACCCAGGCCTTCGGGAAAGGCGAGCACGTGGTGTCTCTGCGGGTTTACGATGCCGCCGGCAACCTGGGCCTGGGAAAGGCCGCCATCGAGGTTCCGTAGGCGTTTTCCCTCCGGGTTGGCGGATATCGCCCGCATTTCTCACCAGGACGCTGAAAACATAGTGAAAAGCAGTTTGTCTTCAGTCCGTTGATTGGCTCCATGAAAGGGGTTGCGGGTAACAGACGGCGCTGGGCATGCCCTGGCTTGTCCTTTTCCCTTCAGCGCGCACGTGCTCCCTCGACCGTAGAAACCGCTACGCTCTTCGGTCGCGAGCACGCCCTGAAGGGAAAATGCCTGCGCCATGATCATGCCCCCTGGTGAGAAATGCGGGCGAGCCAATGCACGTAGTCCTGGTGGAGCCGGAGATTCCTCAGAACACGGGAAACATCGGCCGTCTCTGCGTCCTCACCCAGTGTCAGCTCCACCTGGTGGGTCCCCTGGGATTCTCGCTCTCCGACCATCACGTGAAACGGGCCGGACTGGACTACTGGCCCTTCCTCGAGGTCACCCGCCACCAGTCCCTGGCGCAGTTGCAGCAACAGGCCCCCGGCGCCCGCTTCTACTATCTTTCCAGCAAGGCCACCCGTCTCTACACCGAGGTCAGCTACCGCCGGGAGGACTACCTGGTGTTTGGATGCGAGACCCGGGGACTGCCGCGGGAACTGATCGAGAACCGGCCGCACCAGTCCCTCAAGATCCCGATGTGGGGCGAGAAGGCGCGCAGCCTCAACTTGAGCAACGCCGTCGCCGTGGTCGTCTACGAAGCGCTGCGGCAGATCAGGAAATTCTGAAGGGAAACGACGTGTTGGGTAGGGAGGTACGTTAGTATTCCTTGACGCTGACCACGATTCCCTCGTGGAACTCCACGAAAATCACCTTGTAGGGCCTCTCCCCGTAAATCCACTCCTCCACCACCGTGTCTTCCTTGGTTTCCCACACCCTCCGCAGCGGCTGTCCCATGGAGGCCAGCACCGTGTCCTTGTCCATGCCCACCGCCGCCCGCTTGTTGCGGATGGCTTCCTTGAACTCTTCGGGCTGAGCTTCCATGAAGCTCCTGGTCGAGCTCTTCTTGCTGAAATCCAGCACGGTGGAGAGGATGGACCTGACTTCCTCGGGGGTGAGGTCGGGAACGAACTCGTCGAACTTGATGGTGACGTAGGAGCCCTTGGGGTTGGAGGCATCCGAGGGTCTGGCCAGCGGTGTCACCGACGTCCCCGAACCCGCGTAGATCCGCTCCAGAATGCGCCTCTTCAACTTCCTGCCGCCGCCGTTGAGCTCGAAGCGCAATTTCTTCTTGTCGAAGCTGATCTTGGTGATCTGGACTCTGATGCCGGAAGTGATGAACTGGCCGCTGCGAAGCAGGGACACTTCATGTTTTTCCCAGTCGAACTCGCCGGTGTCGTCTACGGTCAGACCCCTTTTGTTGATGGGAAGAGAGACTTTCAGGGTGGCGTACTCGCTGGAGAGCGCCCGAACCAGCTCGCGGCGAGCCGGGGTGTCGAGTTGGGAGGATTCGTCCTCGGCGATCGCGAGTTGGGGGAAAAGGGCGAGGGAGACAAGCGCGATGCCGAAGTGCCTCAGCATGGGAACCACCCTGGGTAGCTGATTCTTGCTGACTGAATTATAGAGGAGGTGCTCCGATCGGCGCAAGCGGCTTCGTGGCCAGGGACTTGTCCCCACCCATGGAGACGAACGATCACGAAGGTGGACGCGGCCGGGAGTCTGCGGGCGCGGTTCCAGGAATTCATGGAACAGGTACGGACCAGTTCAGGGTTCCATCGTTGGACTCGTTGTCCACCTCGACAGCGTAGAAGTAATGGGAGTCAGACTCGCCGTTGACCTCCCACACGACAAATCCGTCGTCTACCAGAAAATTGTCCCAGACGCGGTATACATTCACGCCCATCGAGATCTCTTTCTCGCTGGCTCGACCCGTCCCGTCGAACAGGATCGCGTTAATGGAATAGGCCCGATCGGTCGGGTTGAAAATCACCACCCGGGTCTTGAAGTGGGCGCCGAATCGTCCCGCGTTGTTGGCAGCCACAGGAATGACGGCGCTATCGTTGAGATCACCCACTTTCCTCTTTTCCCAATCCGGAACGGGAATCTCGGCAAACGCGGGCAAGCTGAGGGCAAGCAACAGCCCCCCCCATGGCGATAGGCCATTTCATGGCTGGCTGCAGAGTTGACATAGTCGACCTCCTTGATTCGAGACGTTCACGCGGAATTCCCTATTTTTTTGTGAATTCGAGTCGTGCCCGCATCAGGACTTTCCCCATTCTTCCCGATATTCGACCTCTTCCACTGGTTGAATCTGCTAACTGACTTTCTTTCAATTACTTGGGTCGTTTTAGATGCGGTTTTCGGAGAATGTCCCGAAGCGGCTTCGCTGCCTGGCGGGAGTCAGAACTTCCAGCGGTTCCCGAAATGGGTCCGGGCCCTGGCCAGGACGGCCTCGAACAGGTCGGAGCGGCCCGGGGATGGAACGGGTCCCGGATGCCCGCACATCTGGTCCACCACCCGCAGCACGCTCTGCTGCAACCCCGCCAGGTGGTAGCCGCCCTCCAGGACCAGGACCATTTTCCCCTCACAGACCGTGTCCGCCAGGGCCTTGAGATAGCCGGCCATGGAGGCGAATCCGTCCGGAGTGACACGCATTCCCGCCAGGGGGTCTTCCAGGTAGGCGTCGAAGCCGGCCGACACCAGCACCAGTTGGGGCCGGTAGGTCTTGGCGACCGGAAGGATGATCTTGTCGAACAGCAGGCCGTAGGTGACGTCTCCGGTTCCGGCGGGAAGCGGAAAGTTGAGGGTGAAGCCCTTGCCGGAGGCGCTGCCAATCTCCGGGAAGGCTCCGGTTCCGGGAAAGAGGGGAAACTGGTGGGTGGAGATGAACAGCACGTCCTGGCGACGGTAGAAGGTCTCTTGAGTGCCGTTCCCGTGGTGGACGTCGAAATCGACCACCAGCACCCGCTCCAGGCCGAAGCGCTTCAGGGCGTAGGCGGCGCCCAGGGCCACGTTGCCGAAGAGGCAGAACCCCATGGCCCGGTCGGGTTCGGCGTGGTGGCCGGGCGGCCGCACGAAGGCGAAGCCGTTGTCGATCTCGCCCGACATCAGCGACTCGATCATCTGCAGGATTCCTCCCACCGCATGGATGGCCACCTCGTAGCTGGCTTCGCTGACGGCCGTATCGGGATCGAGATAGGCGAAGGGTTTGCCGGCGCTGCGCTGAATGGCGCGAATGTGGGAGGCGGGGTGGACCAGGCCGAGCTCCGCCTCGGTGGCCGCTCTCAGGCCCAGGCGCTTGAGGTCCTCGAGGTGGGGATAGGCATCCAGCCCCCGCCGGATGGAGAGCAGGCGCTCCTTGCTCTCCGGATGGGCCGCCCCGGTATCGTGCTTCAGGAAGAGATCGTCCCAGAGGATTCCCGTCTTCATGGGGTCAGCCCTCATTCCCGGGTGGGACGTCCATCGGAGATGGCCGCCCTGTCTCTGAGACAGGACGCTACAGCCCTTCCTGAATCCAGCCGCCGCCCACCACCAACTCGTCCCGGTAGAAGACCACGGCCTGCCCCGGGGTCACGGCCCGCTGAGGTCGGTCGAAGCGAACCTCCACCGACCCGTCCTCCCGAGCTGACAGGGTCGCCTCGGCGGCCTGGTGCCGGCTGCGGATCTGGGCCTGAACCCGCAGCACCCCGGAGCACTCCTCGATGGAGATCCAGTTGACTCTGGAGGCGATCAGGCCGGAGCGGAGCAGATCGCGGTCCGGGCCCACCACCACTCGGTTGCGGCGCGGGTCGGTCTCGATCACGTAGAGCCGCTCCCCGGCGGCCACTCGCAGTCCCTTCCGCTGGCCGACCGTGAAATGGTGGATTCCGGGGTGCTCCCCCAGCACCTCTCCCTGCCGGTTCACGATCGGGCGCGGCCCGGTGCTGTCCGAGGGGGCGGCGTCCGTCCCCGAGTCCTGCTGGGAGCCGTTCGGTCCGGCAGTTGAGGCCTGCATCTTTTCCCGATACCGCTCCACGAACCGTCCGGTGTCCTTGGTGGGAATGAAGCAGATCTCCTGGCTTTCCGGCTTGTCGGCGATGGGCAGGCCATAGCCTTCGGCCATGGCGCGCACCTCCGCCTTGGCGAACTCGCCCAGCGGGAAGAGCATGCGACTCAATTGGGCCTGGGTCAGGTCGAACAGGAAAAAGGACTGGTCCTTGCTTCGGTCGAGGGCGCGGAGAAGCTCGTAGCGTCCGGTCCGGGGGTTGCGGCGGATGCGGGCGTAATGGCCGGTGGCGATCCGGTCGGCGCCGATCTGGGCGGCTCGCGCCAGCAGCCGGTCGAACTTCATGAGCGTGTTGCAGCGGGTGCAGGGGATGGGCGTCTCCCCGCTGAGGTAGCTCTCCACGAAGGGACGCACCACCTCCTGCTCGAATGCCCGCTCGAAGTTCACCACGTAAAAGGGGATGTCGAGGAAGCGGGCCACCCTGCGGGCGTCATGGATGTCGTCGAGCGAGCAGCAGGTTCCCGAGTTCTTGCGCTCCCAGGCCTCGCCGTCGCCGGTCTCGCGCCGGGTGTAGTCCCACAACTGCATGGAGAGGCCGACCACGTCCCGTCCCTGATCCTTGAGCAGGGCGGCGGCGGTGGAGCTGTCCACCCCGCCGCTCATGGCAATGACGATTTTCTCTGACATATTGACTACCCCTCGCCGGAGGCCGGCGTCGATTCGAGGTCCGTGCGTGCGACAAGTGATGACGGGGAAGCGGTTCTTCCGGCCCGGCAGGCCCCGGGCCTGCCAGCGGCCGGATCAGGAGATCATGGAATAGGCATGTTTTTCGGGAGAAGACATCTCCCGTTGCCGGGCCACCAGGTCGGGCAGCAGGTCCAGCACCCGGCCCAGGTCTTCCCGGCCGGTGTCCCTGGACAAGCTGAAGCGGAGGCACTCGAAGGCCTCGGCCGGAGAAAGACCCATGGCCGTCAATACGTGGGAAGGCTCGATGGCCCCGGAGGAGCAGGCCGACCCGGTGGAACAGGCCACTCCCGCCAGGTCCAGATTGATGATCAACCCCTCGGCCTCGGCGCCGGCAAAGCGCAGGTTGGAGGTGTTGCACAGCCTGGAATCGGCGCACCCGTTGACCGAGACCTCCGGGATGCGGCGCTGCACCTCCTGCTCGAACCAGTCCCTCAGCTCTCGAATTCTCTCCCCGTCCTGATCCATGGAGTTCCCGGCCATTTCGGCGGCGCGACCCAGACCCACGATCTGGGGCACGTTCTCGGTTCCGGCCCGGCGGTTTCTCTCGTGGCCCCCGCCATAGAAGAGGGGACGCAGACGTGTCCCCTTTCTCACGAAGAGCGCTCCCACCCCCTTGGGCCCATGAAGCTTGTGGGCGCTGATGGTGAGCAGGTCGACGCCGAGTTCGGCGGTGTTCAGCGGGACCTTGCCGGCCGCCTGAACGGCGTCCGAGTGGAAGACCACTCCGCGCTCCCTGGCGATCTCCCCGATCTCGCGGACCGGCTGCAAAACGCCCGTCTCGTTGTTGGCGGCCATGATGGAAATCAGCCGCGTGTCCTCACGCACGGCGCGGGCAACCTGCTCGGGGTCCACCACGCCTTCCCGGCCGACGGGCAGGTAGGTGACCTCGACACCCCGCTTTTCGAGATTCTGGCAGGCGTGGATCACGGCATGGTGCTCGATCTGCGAGGTCACCAGGTGCCTGGCGCTTTCCGGGGCCGCTTCCATGACTCCCCGGACGGCCAGGTTGTCGCTCTCGGTGCCGCCGCCGGTGAAGACGATCTCGTTGGGCTCCGAGTTCAGCAGGTCGGCCACCTGTTCCCGAGCCAGGTCCAGGGCATCCTTGGCCTCCTGCCCGAACCCGTGAACGCTGGAGGGGTTGCCGAAGACCTCCCCGTAGTAAGGCAGCATGGCTTCCAGCACCTCCGGGGCCACCCGGGTGGTCGCGTTGTTGTCGAGGTAGATGCGCTGCATGGCTGTCACTCGACCGCCGGCCGAAGCCGCCTGTTGCGACGGCCGCCGGTCGGACGGTCTTCTCTCGATGGGTAGTATATACCGGAAAGGTCTCGGGCGCTCGATTGGGCGCCGCCTGTCGGGTGGGATGACGACTTCCCGGGAGCGCGGGCGTCCCGCCCGCACAAGGCGTGGCAGAGCTTGGCCTGTCTGCCCGACTACGCTCAACCGGTAACTGCTCCAATACCCCCTTCAGTTTGGCTGATGGGGCGCGCCGACAGGGTCGCTTGTTCTCAAATGGGGCTGCTATGCGGCCACGATGCGTTTGACGTTGATCTGTCGTTCCAGATCCCGAGATTGGGCAAGGTCGAACGCCAACTGCATGCCCAGCCAGGTTTCGGGAGTCGAGCCGAACGCCTTCGACAGCCGGTAGGCCATTTCAATGGAAACCGATGCCTTTTCATTCACCAGGTTGGAAAGCGTCTGGCGTCCGACGCCAAGTCTCCTTGCACTTTCGGAGACCGTCAGGCCCAAGGGCTTCAGACATTCCTCGCGCACGATAGCGCCCGGATGAACAGGATTTTTCATCGCCATATCAGACCCTCAGATTCACATTCGTAGGTACAATGACAATCGACAGACGTCAGTGTAACAGGAGGAGGAAGAGCGCATGAAGGAGATCTATGCGTGGGTTCCCTGGTTCGGGGAACTCGCAAGCAGGATTGCCGAGGGCGGGGAGGCCTATCTGGCCGAGGCCGCCAAGAAAGTGGAGTGGCGCAACGATGACAAGAAGCAGCCATTGCTCAACTACGGCGACGAGAATATAGACCCGTTCTCGTTCTTCTATACCTTGGCGCAACGGAGCCAGGGCTCGGGGAGCAGAGATCGGGTATTTCCGAGCATTAACGAAGCATTCGACATGGAAAGACATCCTCCGATTGCATTCGACGAATCGGAAGATGCGTTCATTTTCCCGATGCCGTCGTACAACGCCAGCGTGCTGTTTCACGACGGCCGTCAGGGCAACCCGAAGTTGCTTTGGAACCTGTTCCGCGGAGCCGTTCGGGGGATTGACTCGGTGGCTCCCGAGGATTTCGATGGCGCAACCAGGATTCGCCAGGTTGGTAGAGTGAAATTGACGCATGTGCTCTTTCTCATCAACCCGTCACAGTTTATTGCTTGTGACGGGAAGATGGCCCTTTTTGTGGAGCCGCCGACTGGCGAATTCAATTGGGCGCACTACAGGGAATGGCTTCAGATGGTCCTTGGCCGATTCCCGGGCTGTGAGCCCTACGAAGTCAATTTTTTGGCCTATCAGGTATGGTCGAATCGTCTGCATGTCCGTTCTGATCGATGCTTTCAGATCAGCACGAATGTCATGGGCCAAAGCGGAGGCGACTACTGGAGAGACTTCAAACCGAAGCTTGACTTTGAACCGAACCATTGGGTCTTTACCGGAGGCGGTTGGGAGGGTTATGACGAGTCGAGGCCTGGTCCCCCCAAATACCCGCTTCGGGATCCTGAACGAGGTGACGTGATTCTTGTCAGAACCGGCACGTTGAAAGGGCGCGGCGTGGGGATCGTCTACAAGAATGACTATCGGGACCGCCTCGATGAGGATAGCAGGATACATGTTGGCTGGTTGAACAAGGTGACAGGAAGCCTGGCGGGACAAACGGACCGAACGGGCTTTAACGACGCAGGCAACAAGACGCTGAACGCTTTCCGGCAGGCGCCGGCATATTCGGAGACGTTCGAGTTGCTGGATCAACTCGGAGGTCGAGAGCCTGTGACAACTGAAGAGGAAGCGCAGAAACCGGAGCAGAAACCGGAAGTGGAACATCCCAGGAATCAGATCCTCTACGGTCCTCCGGGAACAGGGAAGACCTACCACGCGGTTGACCATGCCTTGGCAATCATCGATGGCGCGAGTGTGCGTGAGCGTGGGAAAGGCGACAGCGAGAGGTTTGGCGAACTCCGAGATTCGAGACAAATCGCCATGGTGACCTTTCACCAGAACTACGCTTATGAAGACTTCATCGAGGGCATTCGGCCAGAATTGAGCGATAGGGTCAGTGGCCAAGTTGGATACGTGTTGCAGCCCGGCATCTTCAAGCGGATGGTCAAGGCAGCGAACGCAGAAAAGGGTAAACGGTTCGTCCTGATCATCGACGAGATCAACCGCGGCAACATCGCCAAGATATTCGGCGAGCTCATCACGCTGATCGAGGGCTCCCGGCGACTTGGCGCGGAAGATGAAACCAGGGTCACGTTGCCATACTCGAAGGAGCCGTTCGGAGTCCCGAACAACCTTTACCTGATCGGCACCATGAACACGGCCGACCGGTCGATTCAACTGCTGGACACGGCGTTGCGGAGGCGCTTCGACTTCGTGGAGATGATGCCGGAGCCGGAGCACAAAGCGATTGCCACGGATGTGGGGGGTGTCGATTGTCAGAAGATGCTGAGGGTCATGAATCAGCGCATCACCGCCCTGCTCGACCGGGAGCATCAGATCGGCCATACCTACCTGATGGACGTGGACACGATGGAGAAACTGTCGTACGCCTTCCGGAACAAGATCTTCCCGCTGCTGCAGGAGTATTTCTTCGACGATTGGTCGAAGATACGGGACGTTCTGGGTGGAAACAGCTTTGTCGTGGTGGAACCAACCGCGGGCTTGTTCCAGGGAACCGAACAAGAGGTGGAAGAACGGGTCTACCGTCGGCTGCCCGGCACCGACCCGAGGTGGACCGAACCCGACCAATACCGGCGTATCTACGAAACACCGGTCCTGCAGAGTGGCTGATGCCAGAGCCCTACACCATCCAGGAGCATGAGTCCTTCGACCGTAGCGAACTGCACCAAGCGGATTTTGAGGAACTCAAGTCCATTGCCAACACAAGACCAGTGCTTCAGCGCAATCCGGACGGGGGTGTTGCCGCCGCCAACTACGTGGGCATCATCACCACCAGGCGCGGCACGGTGCTGGAAATCCTCCCCAAGATCGACCTTGGCAGCGCGCCGGACTCCGACCACGAAACGACCCGGCGCCTGTTTCTGCAAATGCTGCGATGTTGGCGTCGGTTCCAGAAAGTGCCAAGGCTTCCCGAAAGCGGCATTCGCGCCGTGCGGCAATTCCCCATGCTCGAAGTGTTCGTGCGCCGGTTTCTCGACAGCCTGAACGCGCTCGCCCGCGCCGGTCTCGCCAGGCGCTATGTGGCAGTGGAGGAGAACCTGCCCTACCTGCGGGGCCGCCTGCTCTTTCGCGAACAGGTCCGTGAGAACCTGGTCCATCGGGCGCGGTTTTATGTCGCCCACGACGTGCTGAGCGTCAATCGGCCCGCCAACCGGCTCATCCACAGCGCGCTGGTCAGGCTGAAGCCGCTGGTGAGGAGCACGGAAAACCGTCGAATGCTGGGGTTGCTGCGCCAGTTGATGGAGATTGCCGAGGTGCCGCAAGCGGCCAGTACCCATGCCGACTGGCAGCGGCACCGGGTGGACCGTTCCATGCCGCACTATCAGGCGGTGATGCAATGGGTGGGCCTGTTTCTGTTCGGGCATGGGCTGGCCACCTACTCCGGCCGCCATCGCAACCTGTCACTGCTGTTTCCCATGGAGGAGGTTTTCGAGGACTTCGTCACCCACAGTTTCCGGCAGCACCTGTCGGGTTACCGCGTGGCGGCACAGAGCCCGAGAAAGCCCTTGGCCAGAATCGATGGCCGAGAGGCGTTCATGATGAAACCGGACATCTCCCTGTGGAGGAGCGATCGAGTTGCGTTCATTCTCGATGCCAAGTGGAAGGAAATCGACGCCCTGTCCGAAGATTCCAAGCACGACATCAGCCAAGACGACCTGTACCAGCTTTACGCTTACGCCAAGGGCAATGGTTGTGACACCGTGGCGCTCATCTACCCTCGAACACAGACATTCACGAGTGAACTTCGGTACCAACTCCTCGACGAGGTAACCCTGCTTTGCCTGCCCTTCGACGTGGCGAGCCCCCAAGAAAGCGTCGAGTCGTCGATGCAGCTTCTCGAGACCGCAGGAAGACAGTAGCTTTGAGCTCAACCGGTTGGCGCCGGCCAGTCTTCGGGAGAGAGCCCCAGCCAGCGGGCTTCTTCGCAGATTTGAGCCCAGGTGTTGTCGTCCACGATGATGCCCTCGGCCTGTCTGCGGCGGGCGCTGCGGAACTCGGGTTCGCCGGGGGCCAGGATCTCATTGAAGCCCTCGGCCAGGCGGCTGGTCTTGACGTGCGCGATCAGAGAGTCCGCTTCGTCGTAGTAGCGGTCCAGGTCGCAAAAGTTCTCGATGCTGTAGACGGTTATCAGGACGCCGTTGCTGGACATGGTGCGTTCCCCGGCTGCGCATCCCTCCCCGCTGAGGGCGCCGCCCAGGATCTCCACCATGATGCTGAGGCCGTAGCCCTTGTGGCCTACCGGCCCCCCCAGAGGCAGAATGGCTCCCGGCGGGTCCCCCTTGAACTTGTGGGGGTCGGTCGTGGGCCGGCCCTCCGAGTCGATGATCCATCCCTCGGGCAGGTGCTTGCCCTGGTTCATGGCCACCCGTATCTTGCCCTCGGCTGCCATGGAGGTGGTCATGTCGATCAGGATCGGATCGGCCTGGCGGCGCGGCGCGGCGAAGGCCATCGGGTTGGTGCTGAGCCGCCCGTCGATGCCGCCGAAGGGAGCGATCTGATAGCCCAAGCGGCCCGCGTTGGCGAAAATGGATCCAATCAGTCCCTCCCTGGCGATCTGCAGCGGGTAGGCGCCTATGCGGCCGATGTGGCTGGTGTTGCGCAGGCCGACCGCCGCCATTCCCTGCGCTCGGGCCTTGTCGATGGCCAGGCGGGTGGCGAAATTGGCTCCGATCTGGCCCAGGGCTCCGTTGGCGTCCACCACGGCCGTGCAGGGGTGGTCGGTAACGACGACAGGAGTGGCTTGGGGCTTGAAGCGTCCTTCTCTGAGGGCGCGAAGATATTCCGCGTATCGCATCACTCCATGAGAGTCGTGGCCGAAGAGATTCGATTCCACGATGTGGTCCACCACGGCGCGGCTGTCTGCTTCCCGGCAGCCGGCCGTCTCGAAGAGCTGGTATCCGATATCGCGGAGCACTTGTGGGCTGAATGTGGGCATGGGTCGGGTCTCCGGGTTTCAGGGAAGAAAGAGCAAGGGTCTGCGTGTTTTCGGGAAAATTGGAATCGGGCCGAGCTCCCGCGACCTGGCCCGGCCGGTCAGGGGAGCGGGACGCCGGCAGTACGGCAACCGCCCGCCTGATTATAGGCGGGCTTGCCGGAAACAAACGGAAAAAAGAGGAATCCACAACCATCGGCAGTTTCTTCCTCCAATGATCCGCCGGCCAGGGCGGGGGGCGGTGCTTTCCTGAAAAACATGCCCTTCTCCTCCGGCTCAAGTAGAATGGTCCCATGAAATTGCAGGAGCAATTCCACAAACGGAAAGGAGATTGCAATGGCAAGATATGCACGGGAGGAATTTCGCATGCCAGTTAACTTGGGAAGGATCATCGCCATGGGAGCGGTGGTGATTGTCGCCCTGATCATCGTCTCGGGAGCCTTCGGAACGGTAGGCGCCGGGCAGCGCGGCGTTCTGCTGCGATTCAATGCTCCGACCGGGGATATCCTGGACGAGGGCCTCTACTTCAAGGTTCCCTTCATCGAGGACGTGGTCCTGATGTCCACCCAGATCAACAAGTACACCGCGCCCGCGACCTCCTCCAGCAAGGATCTGCAGGTGGTGACCACCGAAGTCACCCTGAACTACCAGTTGAGGCCCAGCGAGGTTGCCGAGGTCTATCGCACCCTGAGGCGCAATTACGAAAATGTGGTGATTCAACCCTATATCCAGGAAGCGGTGAAATCGACCACGGCCAACTACAATGCCGAAGAGCTCATCACCCAGCGGCCGGCAGTGAAGACCGCCTTGCAGGAACTGCTCTCGGATCGCTTGAAGCCGAGGGGCCTGGACGTAGTGCAGGTGTCGATCACCGATTTCCAGTTTTCGAACGCTTTCCAGCAGGCCATCGAGGCCAAGGTGACGGCCGTCCAACAGGCTCTGGAAGCCGAGAACGCGCTTCGGCGGGTCGAATTCGAGGCCAAGCAGCAGATCGAGCAGGCCCGGGCCGAAGCCAAGGGACTGGAACTCCAACGAGCTCAGGTGACCACCCAGTTGATCCAGTTGCGGCAAATCGAGGTTCAGAGGGCTGCCGTGGACAAGTGGAACGGAGTCATGCCGACAGTGGTCACCAGCGGCGGTCCGGTGCCCATGCTGGACGTCTTCAAGTCGGGTCAGTGACGCGCCCCTCCGGGAGCGCGGGCGTCTCGCCCGCATCCTCTGCGTTGGGTAGCCGCTCAGTTTCCCGGTGATGCGGCGCCCGGTCACCCTGCCGCCGGGAACCCCATGGGCCCGGCTGAAGCAGAATCGTGGCGCCGTTGCCGGTCGAGCCGGGTGGAAGAGAGGGGTGAGGCTGTGCCAGTGTTGTGCGGGCGGGACGCCCGCGCTCCCGGATGGGCTTCATCCCATGACAGCGTCGCACCAAGGGATGTCCGTCGTTATTCGTGTCTATTCGTGTCTATTCGTGTTCATTCGTGGTTCGTCTTTTCGGCAGGGCAGGGGGCGGGACCTCGTCTGCAACCCCGGGTCAGTGCCTGAACACGATCCCGTCAGCCTCGGGAGTTGGGGAGAGGTTGTCAGCGGGGTTCGGCTTCCAGCAGCCGGGAGAGGAAGTCCCGGACCGCGGCCGGATCGGGCAGGCGGTGGCCGGCGCGGCTCTCGCCGGAGCCGACGTGGATGGCGAAGCTCCCGGGCGGCAGGGCCGCGAACAGCTCTTCGTCGGACCGGTCGTCTCCCACCGCCAGGATGGCCCGGTCTCCTTCTCCCACCTTGGTCAGCGAGGGGACGACCATCCCCTTGTGGATGCCCTGGGCACGCACCTCCACCACCTTGTGGCCCATCACCATTTCGGCGGACAGACCCGGCAAGACTCCTTCCATCCGATTTTGGAGATGCCGGGCATGGGCCTTGCCCAGCTCGGGGTCGGCCATGCGGTAGTGCCAGGCCAGTCCCGCGCTCTTTCGCTCGATCAGCGAGCCCGGCGTCGAGGAGGCGAACTGCTCCAGAATGGGCAGAACGACCTCTTTCCACTGGGAGTCGTCCGGGCTGTTGCGTCGCCAGGGGCTTCCCGGTTCGGGGCGGGACCAGAAGCCATGCTCGGCGTGCAGCCCGATGGGCATGCCGCCCAGCCAGCTTTCCAGCACGGGGGCGGGACGGCCGCTGACGATGTGAACGGCGGTGCCCGGCCGCGCCGCCAGCGCCTGGAGCAGCTTCTTCACCTCGGGGTCGGGAACGGCCAACTGGGGCGAGCTGGCCAGGGGCACCAGCGTGCCGTCGTAGTCCAGCAACAGCAGCAAGCGGTCGGAGCGGCTCAGCTTCTCGAGCATGGCCTCCATCCTGGCATGGGCCGACTGCGCCTCCACCGGTTGGGTGGTGACTCCCGGAGCCGTTTCGAGAGCCTCTATGAAACTGTTGGCCCAGCGGTAGCAGTCGTAGGTCAGCACGCGGCTGCGCAACACCCGCATGCGGGCCCGCCGTTCTTCCTCCGGAAGCGAGAGACTGTTGCTGATGGTGGCGGCCACTCCGTCGATGTCGAAGGGGTTGACCGACACGGCTTCCCGCAGCTCTTCGGCGGCCCCGGCAAACTCGCTCAGCATCAGAATGCCGTCTTCATCGGGGCGGGAGGCCACAAACTCCTTGGCCACCAGGTTCATTCCGTCCCGCAGGGGAGTGACCAGCATCAGGTCGGCCGAGCGGTAGAGCGCCACCAGCTCGGTCTGGGGTATGGAGCGGTAGAGGTAGTGTATGGGCACCGAGTTTACGGTGGCGTGGGCGCCGTTGATCCGGCCCACCAGTTCGTCGAGACTCTGCCGGTATTGCTCGTAGGAGTCGACCCGGGTGCGAGAGGGCACCACGATCTGAATCAGGCGCACCTTGTCCCTCAACCCGGGCTCCCGCTCCAGCAATCGATCCATGGCCAGCATGCGCCGCGGCAGTCCCTTGGTGTAATCGAGGCGGTCCACCCCCAGGATCAGCTTGCGCCCCCCGCACTCCTGCCGCACCGCCTCCGCCTTGGCCAGCACCGATTCCCCTTCGGCCAGCCGGCCGAACTCGGCGGCATCGACGCCGATGGGAAAGACTCCCATGAGGATCTTCCGTTCCTCGAAGGTCAGCATTTCGCCCTGGGACTCCACTCCCAGAACCAGCAGGATGGCCCGCGCGAAATGCCGCATGTAGGAGAAGGTGTGGAATCCGACCAGATCGGCTCCCAGGATGCCCTCCAGCATCTGGCTGCGCCAGGGGAGGATGCGGAACACTTCGGAGGAAGGAAAGGGGATGTGCAGGAAGAATCCGATTCTGGCCTGGGGGAGCAGGCGGCGCAGCATGGCGGGCACCAGGGTGAGCTGGTAATCGTGGACCCAGACCAGGTCCCCGGTTCGGTATTCCCGGGCGACCACTTCGGCAAAGCGCCGGTTGACTTCCCGGTAGGTCTCCCAGTGCCTCCAGGCGTCCCGTTGAATCAGGTCTGTCTGATAGTGGAACAGAGGCCAGATCACGCCGTTGGAGAAGGCCTCGTAGTATCGGTTGATCTCGCTCCGGGTCAGGTAGACGGGCACCGCCCGCAGGTCCGCCAGCTCCTTTTCCAGGTGGGAGCGCTGGCCCTCCCGGCTCGAGACCTCGCCCGGCCAACCCACCCAGAGAGATTCCCCCGATTGGTGAGGGCCGCGCAGGCCGGTCGCCAGGCCTCCGATGGACTCGCTCACCCGGATTTTGCCCTGCTCCGACCTCACAGTGATGGGCAGTCGGTTGGAGACGATCAGGAGTCGGCTCATGGTGGAGTGATCGAATCGGGGACGGCGTTGGAATGAGCGAGCGGTGAGAGACGGGGCTGCCGGCGGAACGGTCAGTCCGTTCAGGCATTGTATTGGAACCGTCGGCCGTCTTCAAGGCAGGGCCATCCCACGCTGAACCCCATTCAACCTTCTTCCTTCTTCCTTCAAAGCCGGTATTTTTTTCGGAAGCGAGCCAGGGATCTGGTGCAACCGCCGGAGGACTGTCGTACACTCTCGATTCAGGGTAACCATGGGAGGGTGAGATGAAGCAGAGGCAAGTCTACGTCAACGGGGAGATGGTGCCGGAAGAGGAAGCCAGGATTTCGATTTTCGACAGCGCGGTCCTGATTGGGGATTCGGTGATCGAGACGGCCCGAACCTTCCATCGCAAGCTGTTTCGCTGGCCGGAGCACCGCGACCGCCTGCTTCGCTCCATCAAGGCCGCCAGGATGGACTTCGGCCTGACGATCGAGGAGCTGGATCGGGTGACCCAGAAGTTCCTGGAGGACAACCTGCCGACCCTGGAAGAGGGCGACGAAGCCGGCGTGGGGCACCTGGTCAGCCGCGGCCGCATGGGGCTGGTGCTGCCCCCCACCGAGTCGACCTTCGTGATGTATTTCTATCCTCTGTCTACCGGACTGAAGGCGAAGGCGGGCTACTACGACAAGGGACTGCACGTGGTGACGCCGCCGACCCGACACATGCACCCGCTGACCATCGATCCCAAGATCAAGTACCGCAGCCGCCTGCACTTCTCACTGGCCGACGCCGAGGCCCGGCTGATCGATCCCGAGGCTCTGCCCCTGATGCTGGACCACCAGGGAAACTTGGCCGAGGGCACGGGCTGGAATTTCTTCGTGGTGAATCGAGGAGAGGTGTTGACCCCCAGCGAGCGGAACATCCTGCAGGGGGTGAGCCGGCTGACCACCATCGAGCTGGCACGCGGACTGGGCCTGACCGTCAGGGAGACGGATATTCAGCCCTACCACGCCACCACCGCCGACGAGGCCTTCATGACCTCCACCTCGCTGTGCATGATGCCGGTCACACGATTCAACGGACAGCCGATCGGAGACGGCAGGCCGGGACCCTGCACCCAGCGACTGATAGAGCGCTGGAAGGAGTACCTGGACTTCGACTTCGTCGCCCACGCCAGGCGATGGGCGTAGCGCGTGCTTCCCTCGGCCGGGCAGGCCAGGTCCGTTGAGAGAACAGTGGCTGAGTTCAGCGCCGGAGAGCTCAGCGGCGGCGCTGCCCGATGCAGAAGAGTCGCTCGGCCGTCCTGATGAAGATCTGGCCGTCGGAAATGGCCGGAGAGCTGAGGCAGTAGTCGTCCAGCGGGTTTTCGGCCAGGATCTTGAATTCGGGCCCCGCCTCGACCACGCTGGTCACCCCGTCCTCGTTGCTCACGTAGATCTTGCCGTCGGCCAGTACCGGCGAGGAACTGTAGGTCCCCGGTCTGAGCCGTTGCCCTCCCCAGATCTGCTTGCCGCTCCTGGCATCCAGGCACCACATGATCCCCTTGTCGCCGACGGAGTAGAAATAGGTCCCGTCGGAGACCGGAGTGGGGACGTCGGGGCCGTTCTCGAACGACCAGACGCGATGGCTGCGGCTGACGTCTCCGCGTCCGCCCGGTCGAAGGGCCATCAAGGGCTTCACCCGGGTGGGCACGTAGACCAGCCCGGCGGCGACCACCGGCGAGGCGACCACCCGAAAGTAACGGTTGTTGGTGGGATTGAACCCGTTCACCCGCCAGAGCTCCCGGCCCGTTTCCAGTTCGTGGCCGGTGGCGCTGTCTCCTCCGGTGATCACCAGTTCCAGGCCCTTGGCGGTGGGGGCCAGGGTCGGAGTGGTGTAGGAATCGGGCGATTCATGGATGGCCTCGGTGGGCCGCTCCACCTTCCACGAGGTCTTGCCGTTGGCGCCGTCGACTCGCAGGACGTAGGAGGGATCATCGGTCTTCATTCCGTGCAGGACCTGGATGAAGAGGTCTCCCTGGTGCAGCAGCGGAGAGGAGGCGTAGCCGTGGTTCAGCCCGAACTTTCCGTAGTCCTGCTGGATGTCGCGGGCCCATAGAAGCTCTCCGTCCAGGGTGAATCCCTTGAGGACGCCGGTCCCGGTCATGACGAAGATCGATTGGCCGTCGGTGACCGGGGAGGGGGAGGACATGTTCTGCTTGCGCATCTTGACGTTTCCCTGACCCAGGCTCCGCTTCCACTTCAAGGCGCCCTTGTCGCGGTCGACGCACCACAGGTAGAGGTCGGCGCCGTCAGCCACGTTGAGAAAGACGGAATCGCCCCAGACAATGGGGGTGGAGCCGCTGAATTCGGGCAACGCCAGCTCCCAGGTGATGTTGGTCCGCCGGTCCCAGGAGACGGGCAAGGCTTTCTCGGGGCTGATGCCGTCCAGCGTGGGGCCCCTCCATTGCGGCCAGTTTCCGGCCTGCGACTGCTGCAGAAGAATCAAGGCGACAACCAGCGCTGGAAGCGTTCTCCACACCATGGCACTCCTCCGTGTTCCGCCGGGAATTTCCCCGGCTCCTAGTGGATTGATTCTGGAGCCTTGCGGCCCATCCAGGGCCATCGAACCGGGTGAGATGACCGGAATCTCTGCATCAATGCGTCCGGCTCTTTGACAGGCCAAGGCCCCGATCTTACATATTCAGTGAAACGTAGTTGAGCGGTCACAATCAGGACCGGAGTAACAAAACTCAAAATCAGGAGGTTTCCAAATGTTAGCACTTTCCAGAAGGCTGTTTAACGACTTTCCCTCCTTCGACCGGCAGGTCGATCGATTCTTCAACGATGCCTGGAACCGGGATATCCGGATCTTGCCGAGCTTCCGAGTCTTTCGTCCCGAGCTCGACGCCTTCGAGAGGGACGGGCAGCACGTCTACCGGCTGGCTCTGCCCGGCGTGGAGGCGGCGGACGTCGATCTTTCGGTGGTCGACGGCAGGCTGACGGTGCAGGTGGAGCGCAAGGAGCCGGGCGACGTCAACCAGGACGACTGGCACGTGAAGGGCTTTTCCTACGGCAAGTATGAGCAGACCCTGCTCTTGCCGAAGGGAACCGACCTGGACCGGATCGAAGCGTCCTTCCACAACGGGGTGCTGGAAATCACCGCGCCCCTGGCCCCGGCCGCCCTGCCGAAGAAGATCGAGGTGAAGGGTCTCGGCGGCAGGAAGCTGAAAGCCACCGCCTGAATCCGCCGGTCGGCGCCAAGGCGCCGTTTCCGAAAGGGGTCTGGATCTTCCAGGCCCCTTTTTTTAATAATTTATTCAGCAGTCTGCCTTCAGGCGGTTGCGGTGGAGAAAGTCCTGGGCTGCGTGTATATTGCAACGCGCACCGTTGCATGTTACAATTTCTCATGATCGAGAGTTTTCGACACCGAGGTCTGAAGCGGCTCTATGAGCAGGGAGACGGCAGCAAAATTCGCGCCGACCAACGCAACCGCATCAACGATGTGCTGCTCCATCTGGACCACGCTCAATCCCCCGGTGATCTCGATTTGCCGGGCACCCACTCAAGGGTGACCTGAAGGGCTACTGGAGCGTGATGATCTCTGGCAACTGGCGCATCGTCTTCCGCTTTGAGGACGGCGATACCTATGATATCGACTTGGTCGACTACCACTAAAAGACAAGGAGCAACAGCCATGCCCATGAAGAACCCGCCGCATCCGGGCCGCTCGATCAAGGACGCCTGTTTGGAGCCGCTCGGTATCAATATAACCGAAGGCGCGAAGGTCTTGGGCGTCACCCGCAATACGCTCTCGCGCGTGATCAACGGCCAGAACGGAATTTCCCCCGATATGGCGATCCGCCTGGAGAAGGCCGGATGGTCCAAAGCCGACCATTGGCTGCGCCTGCAAACCGCCTACGAGTTGGCGCAAGCGCGCAAGGACCAGGATCGCATCAAGGTAGAGCGCTACGAGCCGCAGCCGGCGACCTAGGCGGCTACTCGTCTACGCCACCGGCAGGACGAGTCCCCAATAGCACATCAACATCTACAGCAGCCTGCGCAGGCGGCGATTCAGCCGCCCTGTCCAGGAAAACACTGCCATTTGCAAGGGCGGATACGGCCATGTGGAAGAAAGAGGAGCACGAGATTCCCCGTGCGGAGTTCGATGGGCGGATCGAGAGGGTGCGCAAGTTTGCCAGAGATCGCGACCTGGCCGGGGTGGTGGTCTACTCGGCGCCCAAGATTCACCAGTGGAATCAGACCGGGCACGTGGGCTATCTCACCAACTGGTCCAACCTGGACCGCATCACCGACGCCATGGTGCTGGTCCCCAGCCAAGGCAAGGCGGCGCTGCTGGTGGCCGGCGTGGAGTACATGCTGGACCAGATCGAGGAGGTGTCCTGGATCGGCCAGGTGCGCCTGGTGAGCTCTCCCGACCCGCGGGCGATCTCCCGCGCCTTCGACTCCAGCGTGGGTGGAGAAGCCGCCGCCAAGGGGGCCCGCAGCTTTGGAGCTGAAATCGACCGCCTCTTGAAAGCCGAAGGCCTCGATGGACGGCCGGTCGCCGTTTCGGGAATCGAGGCCATGCCGGTCACCCTCTATCGCGACCTGGAGCGGAACCTTCCGGCCGGAATCGCGGAGGCGCCCGACGTGGTGGCCGAGCTCCGGCAGTTCAAGACGCCGGAGGAAGCCGCATTGCTGCGGCGCACGGCCGAGATCTCCGATTCGAGCTACCACCGAATGGCGGAAGTCCTCAGGCCTGGGATGCGGGGGTACGAGCTCACCGCCGAGATGGACGCCGCCGCCAGGCAGCGGGGCGCCGACTTCGTCTACCACTGCATGCATACCGCTCCCGGGACCGATCTGAAGGCGGGCAAGCTGTCGGTCAAATGCCATGACTGGCGCCTGAACCGCGGCGACTACATCAACGTCAACGCCTACCTGGTCTACAAGGGCTACTGGATTCAGAGCGACCGGGCGGGAACCATCGGACCGGTTCTGGACACCTCGGCCGCCGGGATGGTGGAGGCCAACCTGCAGGTGCAGGACGAGGTGCTCCGGGTCATCCGCCCCGGACTCCCCATCGGCGAGTTGATCGAGATCGGCAACCGGGCCGCGGCAAGGTTCGGGTATGAGATCCAGGGCGGAAGGATCGGGCATGGCCAGGGACTGGACTACTCCGAACGGCCCTTTCTGCTGGCCGGCAGCCGCGAGGTGCTGCAGCCGGGCCATGTGTTCGTTCTCCACGTCTGCCTGGGAGAGCCCGGGGGGACGCTCCTGATCAATCCCATCGCCGATCTCTGCTACCTGACCGCCGGTGGAGTCGAAGTCCTCAACAAGTTTCCCAGGGGGTTGTTTCACCTTTGAGCGTTGCCGCCGGAACAGGAGATCGATTCAAGGAACAGCGACCCCTGAATACCGGTTCTTGCGGGAAAGGATCAGGATGAATTTTCGCAGCGACAACGAATCGCCGGCGGCGCCCGAAATCCTGGCGGCTCTCCAGTCGGCCAACTCGGGTCACGCCCATGCCTATGGAGAGGACGGGATCACGTCCGGGATGAGAGAGCGCTTCCGGGAGACCTTCGAGACCGACCTGGAGGTCTTCCCGGTGGCGACGGGCACGGCGGCCAACTCCTTGTCCATCGCCCAGCTCGCTCCCGCTTACGGCGCCGTCTTCTGCCACCAGGAGGCCCATCTCCATGCCGACGAGTGCGGGGGCCCCGAGTTCTACAGCGGGGGCGCCAAGGTGATTCCCCTGTCCGGGGAACTGGCCAGGATCTGCCCGCGGACCCTCCAAGCCGCCGTTGCCAAGATGAAGGAGATGGGGGTGCATGAAAGTCAGCCCAGCGCCGTCAGCATCAGCCAGGCGACCGAGTTGGGGACCGTCTACAAGCCGGATGGGGTCCGCGAGATTTCCCGGATCGCTCGCGCCGGGGGGATGGGGCTGCACATGGACGGCGCCCGCCTCGCCAATGCCGTGCAACGACTGGGTTGCACGCCCGCCGAGCTGACCTGGAAGGCCGGAGTCGACATCCTCTCCTTCGGGGCCACCAAGAACGGCGCCCTGGCTGCCGAGGCGGTGGTGGTCTTCAACAGCCAACGGGCCGCGGGCCTGGCCCGCCGCCACAAGCGGGCCGGGCATCTCTTCAGCAAGATGCGCTTCATGTCGGTTCAACTGGAAACCTACCTCGAGGACGACCTGTGGCTGCGCTTTGCGGAGCGGGCCAACCGGGCGGCCGACGCGCTTTCGGCAGGCCTTGGCGCGCTAGCCGGCGTGGAGGTCCTCTATCCGGTGGAGGCCAACGAAGTCTTCGTCGGGATGCCGCCGGGATTGGCCGACGGCTTGAAGGAGGCGGGCTACGAGTTCCACCTCTGGCCCGGGAGCCGGGACCACTATCGCTTGGTCACCTGCTTCGCGACCCGGGTGGACGAGGTGAACGCCTTCCTGGCCTTGGCCAGGCAACTGTCAGGAATAAAGGCGAACCACGAATAAACACGAATGGACACGAATACCAATGGACCTCCTTGGCTGCGACGCCGTCATGGGATCAAGGTCCACCCGGGAGCGCGGGCGTCCCGCCCGCACAACACTGGCACAGCCTCACCTTTCTCCTCCACCCGGCTCGACCGGCAACGGCGCCAGGACTCCACTTCGGCCGAGCCCATGCCGTTCCCGCCGTGAGGGTGGCCGGGTGCCGCATCGCAGAGAGATTGAGCGGCACGCTACGGGAGTGCATGCGGGCGGGACGCCCGCGCTCCCGGGTGGGCGCCTCTTTCGTGTGTCTTCGTGGATTACTCTTTTCCCCCGTCGCGGATGACCTCCATGCCGCTCCACCCTCACGCCGGGACGGGTTTCCAGCGGATGGCCCACAGCTCGGACTTGCCGGTGGCCCCTGCCCAGCTCCGTCTGCCTTCCAGTTCGTGGCTGATCCCACCGACCGTGAGAATCCAGCCGTCGTCCAGAGGCAGGCTCTGGCTGAAGCCGCTGACGCCGTCTCCGTAGTAGAGATAGTAGACCTCGTCCTCCCAGGTTTCCCCCTCGTCGCGGCTGATCATGGCCCGTCCGCTGGAGAGGTCGCGCGGATAGCGGTGATCGTAGGCCACCACGAAGGTCCCGTCGGAGAGGCCGACGCCGTAGCCATGGCACTGACCGTGATAGTTGGTGAGCTGCCGGAAGCGTTTCCAGGTCTTTCCGCCGTCGTCGGAGTCGGCCAGGAAGACCGTCTTGTAATAGGCTCGCCGGCCCGGATCGACCAGCGGCCACTGCGGCACCACGGCTCCGTGATAGCGGATGACGGCGACGAGCTTTCCCGAGGCCATGGGCGCGATCATGGTCTCGTAGCAGTGGCCTCCCAGAAAGCCGGTCTCGGTGTTGAATCCGGTCGGTCCGCTCCAGGTGCGCCCCCCGTCGCTGGAGCTATGGACATAGGCCGGGTCGATCATGTGGGCCCGCGACTCGACCGGCACCACCAGGGTGTCATCGGGAAGCCGGGCCAGCGTTCCAGGGATGCGGCGCTCGCATTTGGCCGGGTTTCCGATCTCGGAGAGTTGACTCCAGGTCCGGCCCTGGTCGTCTGAGCCCCAGACCAGGATTGCGGCCGGGTCCTTTTCTCCCGCGTCCTTGACGGCAACGAAGGTCCCGTCGCTCAGAATCTGAAAGGTGCCGACCATGTTTTCCGGACGCGGGCTGACCTCCCAGCTTTGACCGCCATCCCGGGACCGGCACATCAGGGTATTCTGGTTGACGTAGAGGGCGCCGTCGGGGGCCCTGGCCAGCTCCACCGTCTGCACGTGGCCCCGGGGGTCGTGCGGCAGAAGGGCCTTTTCGGCCGGAACCCGGTTCAAGGCGCCGCCGCGAGCATGGAGGATGTAGGGTCCGGCCTGCATGTCCCGCATCTGTTGGGGAGAAAGGGTGACGCCCCCCAGCCACTCGGTGGACCGGAACCGCTGCTTTCCGTCTCCTTCGGATGAGACTCCGCCCCCCGCGCCGCCGGTCTGCGGCCCCGCGCAGGCCGCGGCCCAGCCCAACTGGGTTGCGGCGGCTGCCTGAAGCGTTCGCCGCAGAAACCGCCTCCGTTCAACGCTCATTCCCGTCCCATTTGTCTTCACTGGCCTCCTCCTTTCGCTCCCGATTCCAATGTCGCCGCCGGAGATTGTGAACACTCCCGAGCCATTTGCAAAATTCGGCAGCGGGACGACTACCGAGAATGGCCACAAAAGGCACAAAAACACAAAAAACCATCGGATCGGCAAGAATCGAGTTCAAGAAACTCGTTTTGTGCCTTTTGTGCCTTTTGTGGTGTATGCCGGAACCGGTAGGCCGCCTCAATGTCATTCCCGATTGGGAATTTTGCAAAAGGCTCTCCCGAATATCCCTATCGGAACTGTATGACCTTGACGATGCCCTCCGTCCTGAAATCGAGGTCTTCGAAGGGCTGAAATTCGACCGTCACCGGCCGGGGTTTCTGTTCGCCGCAGCTCAACTCGACCAGGCCGCCCTCCGGGCCGGAGACTCTCACCGAGGCCGCATCCAGAATCGCCAGCGGCAGAACTCCCCCCTCGACCTGGAGATGCAAGCGGGCCCGATCTCCCAGGCAGTCCAGCCTGGAGAAAAATCCCTGCACTTTCAGCCGACTCGGGGCCGCAGGGGCGCCCGGCGCGCCGTCGGGGGCGTTCACCGGCCGGCCGGGTTCCTCCCGGAGCGGGGCGAAGGCTGTCTCTTCCGGCGTTCCGGCATCCACTGGCAGCGCTGTTGCTTCCACCGGGGCATCTTCATTCCCGGCGCCGAGCCATTCCAGCAGCTCTTCCGCCAGGTCCACCTCCTCGGAGGACCGCGCGTACTTGAGGCAGAGGGCGGCCGCCTGGCGCGCGGCTTCGAGCCTGCCCAGCCGGTGGTAGAGCTGGGCCACGGTCTGGTAGTGGTGAACGGCTTCTTCGCGGCTGATCTGCTTGACCCGTATCAACTGGGCCAGGGCCATTCCGGCTTTCCCCTCCAACAGCAGAACGGAGCCCAACAATCGGTGCGCGTTATCGAAGCCCGGCTCCAGCGCGATCGCCTTGCGCAACACCGGCTTGATGACCTCGGGTTCGGCATCGGCCTCCTGCAGCAACAGAGCGTAGTCGTAGTAGAGCCGGGGATTGTCTGCCTCCAGTTCGACCGCCCTGGCGAAATGCCGCCGAGCCGACTCCCCATCCCCCGAAAAGCTGGCCAGATAGCCGAGCGCTTCCGGAATCCGCCAGTCCCGGGGGTCCTGCCGGGACAGGTCGCGGTAGATTTCCAGGGCTTGTTCCCGCCTGTCCAGCCCAACCAGCAGGCCGGCTTGCACCAGGCTGACTTCCGTGGCGGTTGCCGGATGGACTTTCGGCCTTTCCACAGACTTGTCCAGGCGAATCTCATAAACCGTTGTGGGGAGACGCTTCCGGACCACGTAGCGCTTGAAATCGCTCTCGACCTGGTCGGGAGTCTTTCCGTAAACCCATCGAAAAGCCTCTTCGCCCGTGTCGCCGTCCACTCCCTTGAGAAAGTCGGAAAACCGTTCCCGATAGGGATTCGAGAAGCAGAGCATGTGGGTGAGCGCCCAGCTCTGAGCGTAGAAGACCTTGGTGCGGTCGCTCTCGTCGAAATGAGGAGAGTTGTAATCCACCGACAGCAATTCCCTGATGGGCAGCCACTGCCTGTCTCCAAGCACGCGAGCGGCCTTGCCGAAGGTCACCTGCTTTCCTTGAGGTTCCAGCGTGGAATAGAGCTCGGCCAGTCCCTCGTTCAACCACACGGGAATGTCCGCTCCGGAGTGTTTCACCAGCAGGTGGACGTACTCGTGAACGGCGGCATTCTTGGTCTGGCGGTTGGGCGTGCCCATCACGATCAGGTCCCGCTTGGGGCTGGACATGTAGAAAGCGGAGGCTGCCTTGTAGGGCCGGTAGGGTTCGAACTCCCTGGGGGAACGGAACCGGACAATGCGGACGGGGGAAGCAGGCACTTTGCCCACGCTGCCGGTCTTGAGGAAAAAGTCTCTGACCTGCTCGAAATAGAGAACGGTCCGGCGGCCGCTTCTCTCCCCGGCATTGGTGAACAGCTCGAAATGCGGCGATTCGATCCGGACCCAGTCGGGAGCCGCAGCCGCGGCGCCGGCCGCAACCGCCAGCACGGAAACCAGCAATAAAGCCTGGAATTTCATGGCGCCGTAGCTCCCGGAAACCCGGTCATGCATCCCAGCTCAGCGGTAGTTTCTCAACCAGAAGGCCGTCGATGGCGGTCGAGCCGGTGTGGACGCGAATCTCGACTTCGTAGAGGCGAGTCTGACCCGGTTCCAGCCACTGGGCGGCCAGGGGATGGCTGTCCTGGTCCTTGCCCAGGAGGGAGCCGCTGAAGGGCTCCAGAGCGGAGACGTAGGAACCGCCGGGGCCGTAGTGCTGCCAGTTGGCCAGCCGGGGCAGTTGTCGGACCGGGTAGCAGAGCTCCACGGCCAGGTCGAGGTTCCGGTTGGCCACGCCACAGTGGGCCAGACCCTCGGCATCGCCGGCGATATCCAGCATCAGGCCCCGGGAGCCGCAGGCGGCGTGCTCCGGGAGCGGCTCGGGCACCGCCAGGTAGCCTTGGAGGTCGCTGTCCGAAGGGGAGAGGTCGGTCATGGACATGTCGGCGGCCATCTGCCAGCCCCCGTTGACCCGGCCGCCGTAAACCAGTTGCGATCCGGAGTCCAGCAGGGGATACCCCAGGTTGACGTGGTAGAGCCAGTTGTGGGCCACGGTGGAGTTGCCAAGGTTGGCCACTTCGTCCCGCAGCCGGATCACGGGCTCGCCCAGCCGGCAGGCGATCCGGCGGCGGACTTCTACCACCGGCCCGTACATCTGGGTGTCGCGAATCACCAGTTCCAGGCGCATGTCGAGATGGCCGCGGCCGGGGTCGGGGTTCTTGAGCTGGAGCAGCGCCGCCGGGGTGTTGGAGTGTTGGCCGTGCAGGGCCAGCTCGAGGCCGTCCTCCTCCCGCCCGGGCCCCATGTAGCGGGGGCCGCAGGAGGTGAGCAGCCCCCCGGGCCAGGCGGCCAGCCAGTCCTCGTCGCGGTGGAGCGGCTGGCGCGGCGGGCGGTAGCCGTTGGGGGTCAGGTAGGCCAGGCTGTGGCGCCCGTAAAAGGCTTCCACGATGTCGCCGCCTCGATCCAGCGCCACGGTGAAGCGCAGGCCTGAACCCGTGTCCACCATGGCCACCCGGCAGCCGGGAGCGCCGCCGGCGTCGGGCCAGTCGAAGGTGGCTGTGCGGATGCCGCCCACCTGGTGAACGAGCTCGAACTTGTTGGCGTCGAAGGCGATTGGGGTGTCTGCGGTCATTGACGGGGTCCTCTCAGATGATCCCACAGCTCGGCCGCCTGCCGGGTGAGGTGGGGGATGTCGCTGCCGATGAGGTAGCGCTGCCTCGCCAGGCGCCCGGCCACGCTTCGAATCCGCTCCAGGTAGGCTTCCCGGCTCGCATAGCGCTCTTCGATGGAGAGACGCGGGTCTCCCGCCTGCAGGCGTTCCCGGCGGGTCCCGGGGAAGGGGATGAAGGAGCCCACCATGCTGTAGAGCTCGTCCGGGGAGCCGATGTCGGGATGCCGGAGGTTCCACCCGGTATAGGTGGCCAGGGGCACGCCGATGACGGGAAGGCGGATGCCGGCAAGCTCGTTACCGTCCCGGTCCACCTGAGGAACCAGCGGCCTGAAGGCCCCTCCCACCCGGGGCGGCTGCAGGGTCACAATCCCCCGGGTTCGGAAATCGGGGCCGTAGTCGAGGCGGTAGGGTTGCATCATCCTCGCGGGAAGCCGGACGCCGGGAATCCTTGGGAAGCTCATCCGGTCCAGGGGCGCCAGCTCTCCCTTGGAAATACGGGGATACTGTGAGGGAGGCGGTGGCCTGTCCTCGGCCAACCAGGCCTGCAGGGCCAGCAGCAGCGCCCGCATGGGCCAGCGAAAGTCGTTGGGATTGGGCAGGTTGGCGGTGCTCCTTCTTTGCGGCGGGAAGGAGGCGGGGCCGTGCTGGGTGCCGGCGAAGACATAGATCCGGGTGTTTGGGGCCAGCGGCACATCCCGGGCGCCGTCGAGACTGGTGTGAATCAGGGAAGCGGCCCTCCCGTAGTATTCGTATGAGGCGTTGGTGTAGAAGATCTTCGGGGTCGATTGCTGTCGCCGGCTGCGGTCGAGCACCCCTTCGTCGAGGCCTCGTTCACGGTCCGGCAGTGGAAGGTCGGCAAAGGGGTAGATGACGGTGGGATAGAAGGTGTTCATGAAGGAGTGGGCGTCCCGCGAGGGCTGGGCGAAGCGGTGGTTGAAGCTGCCCCGGCTGGCGCCGGCCACGTGGGAGATGACGCCGTCGAAGACCCGGCGCCCACCCTCGTCCTGGTTGAACCCGTAGTAGAGGAAGGTTCGAAGGAAGCGCCCGCTCTGGGACGTCCCGAAGCCGATGGCTCTCCGCACGCTGGATCCTATCCCCCGCGCCGAGCCGCCCTGCTCGAGAGCGCCGCCATGCTTCAGGAAGGCGATGAAGTCGCGGGTGGCCGCCGGGCCGAGTCCCACCAGTGTCGGATTCTCGGCCGCATAGACCAGCTCGTAGATTCGCCCCGGTTGGAATCCCGAGGCCATGAAGACGTGGCCGCTGCTGGGGACGGGTTTGCCGTTTTCCTGCCGGGCCAGGCGCCACTGATGGCGCGGCACGGTCTTTCTGGGTCCGTCGGTCAGGTCTCTGACCGTCAGCTTCAGGTCGGGGTCATCGGGATCGACGGCGGGATAGGCGGGATCCATGTTCCGGTCGGCCAGGGGGAAGCTCCGAACCCTGGTTTCGGGAACGAACTCGGCCCGAACCAGCCCCCGGATGGGCGTAGAGCCCTGCCTGGCCACCGGAGCGTAAAGCCTCAGACGGTTGGAAGCCCGGGGCACGTCGAACTGCCAGCCCAGCCAGGCCAGGCTGAAGCCGTGGTCCAGCAGCAGCGCGTCTCCGAACTCCGCCGGGGTGGTCAGTTCCCGGGAGGATGTCGCCCGGCTGAACATTCCCAGCATCCCCTTGCGGCCTCGATTGCAGACCTCGTAGAGGACGGTCCCGTTGCCCTTGCCGGGACGGGTGGGCCGGATGAGATAGAAATCGGAGGAGAACTCCACCTTGCCCCGGCGGTTGCGGGGCGCCAGGTCGATGTCGCAGATGATCCGGTTCTGTTCCAGCCCGGGATCGACTTCGAAGAACACCTTTCCGTGGATCTTCTCGTAGGCGCCCGCCGCGCCGAAGCTGCGACCGTGCAGGACCTCCGACCGGCCCCGCACTTCCACGCCGACCACCGCCGCAACAGCAAGCTGTCCCAGAAGCAGCCACAGACCGAATACTCCGAAAGTCATGCCGTGATCTTAGTACAGCCGCCGGTCTCTTTCCATCGCTTTCGGGTCAGCGCCGGGGGGCGCCGTAAGGGAAGAAGAACCACGAATGGACACAAATAGACACGAAGACCGATGGACCTCCTTTGCTGCGACGCCGTCATGGGAGGACGGCCCCCCGGGAGCGCGGGCGTCCCGCCCGCGCAACACTGGCACAGCCTCACCTATTTCCTCCACCCGGCTCGACCGGCAGCGGCCCCACGATTCCGTTTCAGCCGAGCCCATGCCGTTCCCACCGGCAGGGTGGCCGGGCGCCGCATCGCAGGGAAACTGAGCGGCACGTAACGGCAGTGCATGCGGGCGAGACGCCCGCGCTCCCGGAGGGAGCCTCTCCCGTATGTCTTGGTGGATCACTCCTTTTTCTTTTGCTTCAGACACTTGGACCTGCTTGCGCGGATCGAGGTTGGACTTTTGGCTTGGGTTGGAGACAATAGGGGTCCCATGAGCAAATCCGTATTTCTGCACCTGTTGCTGGCGGCGGTGCTGGCCGGCTGCGCCTCCGACCCGGATCTCCCGGGCTCACCCGATGACCGGGTGGCCGCCCTGAAGGAGCGAGTGCGGGAACTCTACCAGCAGGCCCGGGAGTCGGGGCAGCAGGTTCCCAAGGATGCCCTGGAGTGGGCCAGGCAGGATCTGCACCGGATCGGCGACTGGGAATACAAGATCGTGGACCTGCCGCAGAAAGACGCCCAATCCAGGCAGGCACGGCTCAACGAACTGGGCGCCGAGCGCTGGGAAGTCTTCTGGATGGAGCCTGCAGGTGACGGCGCCCGAGTCTACCTGAAGCGCCGCTCCCGGAGCTGGCTGGAGAAGCTTCCTCTCTCGGAGTTGCGGCGGCTGGTTCCTTCAGGAGGCGGGGAATAGTTCAAGGCCGTTCCGCTGGAGCAGGTTTTCCGAGTGCGGGCTGCAGGTTCCTGCAAGACGAAGAGCGTTTTCAAGGAGACGACGCAATGGCACGATTCTGGTTCGGGATGGGATGCCTGATGGTGGGAGTGGCGGTCGCTGCCGGCGCGTTTGGCGCCCATGTGCTCAAACAGCGGCTTTCCGCCGATCTGCTGGAGATTTTTGAGATCGGAGCCCGCTACCAGGTGTATCACGGCCTGGGACTGGTGGCGCTGGCCCTGGCGATGGACCGGTGGGGCAGCACGGTCTTCCAGTGGACCGGCGGCCTCTGGCTGGCCGGCATCGTTCTCTTTTCCGGAAGTCTCTACGCACTGAGTCTCACCGGAGTGAGAGGCCTGGGAGCCATAACCCCTTTGGGGGGCCTCTGTTTCCTGGTGGGTTGGGGCTTGTTGGTCTGGGAGTCCTGGAGGAAGCTGACTTGATGGCCGGCGTGGTGCGCTCCCTGCAGGGGGGGTGTTTTTCGATAGGGTGCGATCATGGCGAGAAGCAGCGCCGCCACCGTTGAAGAGTACCTGCAGGAGCTTCCGCCGGAACGCGCGGAGGCCCTCAGGGCCGTGCGCCGGGTGGTCCTGGAACATCTGCCGCCGGGCTACGTCGAGACCATGAACTGGGGCATGATCTGCTACGAGGTTCCCCTGGCGCTCTGTCCCGACACCTACAACAAGCAGCCGCTGATGTACGCCGGCCTGGCTTCGCAGAAGCGTCACATGGCCGTCTACCTGATGTGCGTCTACAGCCACCAGGGTTCCCGGGCAGAGTTTGAAGAGAAATTCAGGGCCAGCGGCAAGAAACTGGACATGGGCAAATCCTGCGTGCGTTTCAGAAAATTGGAGGACCTGCCCCTTGAGGTGATCGGAGAAAACATCGCCGCAACCTCGGTCGAAGAGTATATTCAGTTGTATCGGGACTCGCGAACCAGGCAGCGGGCTTCCAGGTAACGGCTGGACTCGCAGCGATTGAGGCTTGCTTGTCGCCGCGGCGTGTCAGGACCTATACTTGCAGGCAATGAATACACTCTTTTGCAGGCAAAGACCATGGCGCAATTAACCGTCCGGAATGTGGCCCCGCAGTTGGTTCGTGCACTGAAGCACAGAGCCGTCGCTCATGGTCGGTCTGCCGAGGCCGAACACCGGGAGATCCTTCGCGTGGCGCTACTCGAGAAAGAAGAGAACTTTGCCTCCCGGGCCAAGGCGCTACGGCAACGTCTTCGATCCTCCATCGACAGCAGTGAGATCATACGCGCCGCCCGCGATCGCGACAGCACGGCATGACGGGTTATAGTGAAGTCGGGACGGAATCTCTCCCAGGCTATCGCCGAGCTTGGGTCTGATGCCCCCCCGGGAACGCGGGCGTCTCGCCCGCACAAGACTTGGCGCAAAGGAAGCGATTCGGCTGAAGGCGGGTCGGGTGCGGCTTGCAGGGGAGTGACCCGGGATGGAAGGCTGATTGCAGGATCAAGGTGCGGGCGGGACACCCGCGCTCCCGGGGGGTGTCCTTCCGACGAATTTTGCAAAAGGCTCAGGGACTACGAAGAGGAGATGGAGCTTGGATCGGAGACGCATCTGAAGGAGGCGTTCGCTACGTTTGACTTGACGCGGCTTACGAAGCAGGTGGGAGAGAAGCTGCTCGAGATCCTGAGAAATCGGTATTCCCATGTGGATGACTCATTGGATGGCAAATGCTGGGCTTTTCGGATTTTTGCGCTGGCTTGATAGCAGCTATCTCAAACGTGAGAAGGACGAAATCAGGTTTGGCGAAGATTGCACTTTGAAGGCGCTTGGGCTTATTCCCCGCTGAGACCAGGGGACAGGAGGGCTTGTAATGAACACGCACCGTTACCGATTGCGTCTCACCGGCCTTCGTGAGCATGAGGGTCAGATCAAGGCATCACGTCTCGTGCGGGTTGTGGATGCCCTGCTAAAAATGGCTGAGAGCGCGACCCGTTTTCTTGCGACCGGTGAGGGTAGCAGGAGGGGCCCGAGACCCGCATGGCTCCAGGCAAGCGTTGACTTCACGATCACAGGACAGAATCCCGGGTCTACGGTTCTGGACATTGAAGCGCCCCATCTGAGTGAGACAGCCCACGAAGAATTTTTCAGGGGAGAGTCTCGGCCTGAACAGCCAAGACTCGACGATACGGCGATTGATCTTGCTGCTCTTGCAATCGAAGAAGCCAGAGCCGGCAATTCCCAAGGAGACCGTTTCGATAGCGCCGTTCTCGAAGCCATTCTCAAGTTCAAGGAAGCCGGAGGAAATACTGGAGTTTGCTATGAGCTGATTCCACAGGGTACGGCGCGGGGCCGGTTCAAGTTGGCCGAAAACGTTGGTGCACAGTTGAACCAACGGTTGAAGAGCATGATGGCTCCGAAGGCATTTGTCGTGAGCGGACGGCTCGACGAGATCAAGTACGGAGGTCGGGGGAGATTTCGTCTTTGGCTTCCCGACGGGCGCCGCCTTCCCGGACGGCTGCATCCGGAGTTCTTGCATATTGAGTCATTGCGCCCTCTCTGGGGAAAACGAGTCACGGTTGAGGGTACGGTTCACTTCAGGGCTAACGGACTTCCACAATTCATCAAGGCTCGTCGCGTGAGCCGCTTTACCGACGGCGACCTTTGCTTCGAAGAAACACCGACAATAGATTCTCCTGGGCCTCAGGGCTTGACCCCAGCTCAGGAAAGACAGGCCCGTTCCGCAAACTTCATGGAACTGTGGGGTTCGTGGCCGGGCGATGAACCCATTGATGAACTTCTGGCGCAGCTCGATTGAGCCCGTTGTTCTCCATGAGATATTTTCTACTGGATACCGGCGTATTGCTTGGGCTCGCCCGAGAAGCGCCTTGGGCTCGCCAAGCTTGGGAGCAACTGCCTCTGAATGATCAGGAAACGGCTGCTGTTACCTCTGTGATCTGTCGCGGCGAGATTATTGCGCTTGCAGAGAAGCGCGGCTGGGGTGAAGGGAAGCGGTGGCAGTTGGACAACATCCTGAATCGACTTCCTGTACTCGACATCAATAGACAATCCATCTTGAGCGCATACGCCAGGATCGATTCCTGGACCCATGGGAATCCTGTGCTTTCGGCCGGTGCAATACTTCCGCCGCCAAGACCGGCTGTCCCAATGAAGCAGAATGATCTCTGGATTGCAGCGACAGCTCATTCAACTCAAGCTACGCTTGTGTCAACGGACCGAGACTTCAGTCATTTGGACAGGGTGTGGTTCAGGTTTGTTTATGTCGATCAAAGGATCTCAGTGTAGTAACGGCCCCTCTTCCGTCTACTCCATTTCGATGACACGATACCGTATTGAAGTTCTGCCAATTCCGTAGGGACAGGATTGAAATGCGTATTCACGCAGACATTGCCGCGAAGTTGAATTTTGCAGCGCACCAGAGTGCATTTTCCGTCTTGCGTAGTCTCGGCGTAGAAAACCCCGATGCCGTTCAACAATTTGAAAAACTGGTTCTGACACTTCGATCGACGCCAGCATTTATCAGAGAAAAAACTTGGATCGTTGATCGGGTCGGTCCCGGGGAACTCATATCCATCAAAGATCGGGACCTTACGGTCAATGGCGGGTTCCTATTGGGACTCGCTGAATCCGTCCGCGGCAACATTGTGTTTCGGCTCGAAAAGGACGATGAACTTCTGGCAGAACTTGCAAAGCCAGTCGAATTGCTCGCATACAACGAGTGGGGTGGATGTGGAGTTATGCCGGAATTGTTGGCGGCATTTTCTATGCCGAATGACCCGGCAGTTGACCGAATCCTTAGGAGCGCCAGCGAGACCCTGCGTCGGGCGGGAAAGCTGGATAAGATCGATGGCTATCAATCCGGAAGCCGCCAGCGCGTTTGGGAAATCGCAGCCGCCATCTATTCGGCAATCGCCAACCTCGGCTTGACCTACGCTGCCCCTCCAGCAAGCTTCGAGAGCGACGGGCAGAAAGTTCGACTGCCGGGACAGATTCTTGACGGGCGCGTCGCGACCTGCCTCGACACCGCCATGCTGTTTGCTTCGGCGTTTGAGCAGGCAGGACTCAATCCGATCATCGCACTGCCGAAGGGCCATGCGCTCGCTGGCGTTTGGCTTCAACCAGAGGACCTTTCGAGCATTGTAATTGATGAGGCGGAGACCCTCAGAAAACGGATCGATCTGAAAGAACTTCTACTCATTGAGACCACGTATGTGACGTCTCATCCCGCTCGTGTCTTCTCAAATGCTATCGCTGCGGCCAGAGACTGTATTCGCGATGGTCTCGACGACACGTTTACGGCGGCGGTAGATATCCGGCGGGCGCGATCACATCGCATCACTCCACTCAGCCTCAAATCGGGAATGTCGGCACGTGACGGCGAGAGTCAGCCCGCCACGACGGTGCAGCCCCTGGAACCGTCACCAGAGCTTCCCGACTTCAACTTCACCGATCTTGAGGATGAGAAACGCGATACTCCCGAGAGCCGCTTGGAACGCTGGCAACGGAAGCTCCTCGATCTTACCCTGCGTAATCCGTTACTGAATCATCGGGCGACAAAAGGCAGTCTGCAAATTATCTGCCCGGAGCCTAATCGGCTGGAAGACAAACTCGCTGCAGGCAGGCGCATTCGAATCGCTGCCGTTCCCACACTTTCTTCACAAGAACAAGACGAAGAAATTCATCGATTGAGACAGGGTGAATTCATCACCCAGGAGTATGCGCGCGACGAACTGGAACGCCACCGCGTTCTCGTCGACCTCACCCAAGAACAACTCCTGCATCGAGCGGTTGAGATATATCGTAAAGCGCGAACGGCTTTACAGGAAGGTGGGTCCAACACCCTCTTCCTCGCCTTTGGATTCCTGCTTTGGAAACGGGATGAAAAGGATGATCGCAGGTTTCGCGCTCCCCTGATTCTATTGCCGGTCAGTCTGGAAAGGACCTCAGTCCGAAGCGGATTCAAAATCGTAGGGCATGACGACGAACCGCGCTTCAACACGACGCTGCTTGAGATGCTTCGCAGGGATTTCCGAATTGAAATTCCGAGGTTGGATGAAGCTCTGCCCGAAGACGAAAGTGGAATAGATGTGCCAGAAGTTTGGAACCGAGTTCGAGTTGCAGTCAGGGAAGCACCCGGCTTCGAGGTCGTCGAGGACGTTGTGCTGGGTCACTTTTCATTCGCTAAATATCTCATGTGGAAAGACCTTGTCGACCGGACCGACGCGTTGCGAGAAAACGCTGTCGTTCGCCATCTGCTGGATACGCCTAATGATCGATACGGTACGAATGAGGGATTCGTCAATCCAAGTCGTCTCGACCGTGACTACAAACCGTCCGACCTTCTAACTCCACTACCGGCGGACTCATCGCAGATGTCTGCGATCGCCACAGCCGACCGGGGAAAGGACTTCGTAATCATCGGTCCGCCGGGTACCGGCAAGAGCCAGACCATTGCAAATCTCATTGCACACCTGCTGGGTACGCGTAAGACCGTCCTGTTCCTATCTGAGAAGACAGCCGCGCTTAACGTGGTCTTCGACCGATTGAAGAAAATCGGCCTTGGCCGTTTCTGCCTTGAGTTGCACTCCAACAAGGCACGTAAAGCGGATGTTCTGAGACAGTTGGGAAAGGCATGGAAACGTGCGGATTCCCAATCCAAGGCAAAATGGCAGCAACGAGCCGAAGAGTTCCTCGTCCTTCGTGACCGTCTGAACCGCTTGGTCGACCGCTTGCACCGGAAACGTAGCAATGGTTTAACGGCACACCATGCGATCGGTGTGAAAGTTCGGGACATGGAACTTGCCAACCAAGTCACATTGTCCTGGCCAACTGCAGGTCATCACAACGAGTCTGCGCTCAATCGGGCTCGTGAAGCTGTGGAGAATCTCTCCATTCAGGCCAAGGAAATTGGTGATTTCTCTGAAAACCCGTTCCACCTTATCGAGAAGAGAGAGTGGACTCCAATGTGGCAATCCTTGGTGTACGAACGAGCCGGTGCACTGTCCGCCGCAGCCGGCAAGGCGGAAATCGCCCGCGAAGCCCTTTGCAAAGCAACAGGAATTGACCTGACCGATCACTCGTTGACACAGCTCGACGCGCTTGGGGGACTCGCAAGACTCTTGCTTGATTCCTACCGGAGACCCGCGGCATTTGCATTGGGGCCAAACGGCCAGGATCAAATCGAAGCCTTGCGTGGAGCCTCCGGAAGATTAACAGCGTATGCAAACGCGCAGGGATCGCTGAGCTGTGACTACGAACCGTTTGCGTGGCGCGCCATCAACGGACAACTCCTCGGGCAATATTGGGCGAAGGCCAAAATGACGTGGTGGCCGAAGCGCTTTTTTGAAAAGCGCCGAATCATTAGAGAGATGCGCGCAAACGGATGTTGGGGGAACCCGAATCCAGAGAATGATGCCCCGGTGTTGTCAGTGCTGCGTCAAGAGGGTGAGGCCATCGACCGTCTCAACAAGCGACTATCCGACTTAAAAGAGTGGTCCGGGCATGCGACCGAACCGATGGAGGCAGAATCTCTGCTTCAGCTCGGCGAACGTGCTCGCACTGCCGCCAGCAAGCTGGCTGATAGTCCACCGGCGCTGGTAGAGGTTCGCCGCAAACTTCGGAGCTTACTTCACGATGGAAACGATCTGCTTGACCCCGGAGGAAGCGTGGGAGGTCCTGCGATCAAATTTCTGGATGCGCTCGAAACCCTGAAAAAAGCGTGCAGCGAGTTCGAGGAGGTCGCGGGTAATTCCGTGGAAAAAGTGTTTGCTGCCACTGATCATGTTCTTCAAAAAGTGCAACAGGCGGCCGACACCATCCGGACTCGTTACCAAGAGCTCCGGGATTGGTGCGCTTGGCGAAAACGCAGAGCGGAGGCAATCGACGCCGGCCTGCTACCGATTGTCGAAGCCGTGGAACAAGGAAACGTTGCGCCGGACGACATAGACCAGACCTTTAACGCAGCGTACTGCACGTGGTGGTCGGGGGCAGTGATCCAGGAAGACGAAGTTTTGCGAACTTTGTCCGTTCCAGAGCACGAGGCAGCAATCGAAAAATTCCGCCGAACAGACGATGATTTCCAGAAACTCACTGCTGAGTATATTGCTTCGAAGCTGTCAGGTGGCTTGCCGGATCAGGACGACGTCAAGAGAAACTCGCACTGGGGTGTGTTGAGACGCGAGTTGCAAAAACAGAGACGGCACAAGCCGGTTCGCAAGCTGCTTGAGGAAGCCCCTGATGTCCTGAGGTCGCTCACACCGTGTTTCATGATGTCCCCGCTTTCGGTGGCGCAATACCTGCCTGCCGCGCACGCTTTGTTCGATGTGGTCATTTTCGATGAAGCATCTCAGATCACGGTTTGGGACGCCGTGGGCTCAATTGCCCGCGGAAAGCAAGTGATCGTTTCAGGTGATCCCAAGCAAATGCCTCCAACCAACTTTTTTGCACGTTCCGACGACGACCCGGACGGTGAAATCGACACAGAAGGGGATCTGGAAAGTATTCTGGACGAGATGCTCGGTGCCGGCGTTCCTGAAAAGACGTTGAATCTCCACTATAGGTCGCTCCAAGAAAGCTTGATCCGGTATTCCAACGATCGTTACTACGGCAACAGCCTAATAACCTTTCCCGCTCCGGATGTAGGTGACCGAGCGCTGAGCCTCCGCCAGATCAAGGGGTTCTATGCCCGCGGAGGCGCTCGTCATAACGAGGGGGAGGCGAAGGCAATTGTGGACGAAATCGTCTACCGCTTGAGGCATGAGGATGAAGAGGTCCGAAAACGTTCGATCGGCGTCGTGACCTTCAACTCCGAACAACAAACCCTGATCGAAGACCTATTGGACGATGCTCGCTCAAGGCACCCTGAGATAGAAAAGGCGTTCTCCCAAGAAAATATGGATGAGTCCGTTTTCGTCAAGAACCTCGAAACAGTACAAGGTGATGAGCGTGACACTATTTTGTTCAGCATTACCTACGGACCGGACCGGGCCGAGCATGTCACGATGAATTTCGGTCCACTCAACCGGCAGGGAGGAGAACGGCGGCTCAATGTGGCTATCACCCGCGCCCGACGAGAGATGGTCGTCTTCTCCACGTTGCATTGGGACCAGATAGATCTATCTCGCACGAACTCACGAGCAGTTGCCGACTTGAAGGACTTCCTTAAATATGCCGAGAGTGGGCGGTTCCCTGGTCCGTCGGCTCTTCCGGGAGACTTCGAGTCGCCCCTTGAGGCCGCTGTCGCTCAAGAACTGAAAATGAGGGACTGGCAAGTCCATCCGCAAGTAGGGGTTTCAAGCTACAGAATCGACTTGGGAATTGTGCACCCGGATTTCCCCGGACGCTACCTTGCCGGCATTGAGTGTGATGGGGCCATGTACCATAGCTCCGCCTTTGCCCGAGAGCGAGATAAAATCCGTCAGGCTGTGCTGGAAACACGCGGTTGGAAGATCTTTCGTGTCTGGTCATCGGACTGGTGGACCAATAAGGAAGGGGCAGTTAGAAAATTGGACGCTGCCCTGCGGGAATTCCTTGAGGAATCTCGTCAGAAAGAGGCCCAGCAAGAACTCCCGGAGAAAGTGACTGTCTCCAGGGATTCAGGCTCCAATGGGAGCGGACAAGCAGAGCCGACAGAAGGAGTTAGCAACCCATCTTGCGAAAATGACTCGAGGGTCCCCGAATCCGAGCCGGATGCGGACCTGAAACAGCCGCGAGATTTCCTCGCTCCATATGCTTCGTTTGAGGGTCAGGCTGGCCCGGACCCACGGAGCGCCAATCTGCTTCAGGTATCGGATGGGCTTTGTCGGATTATTGAACAAGAGGGGCCCATCCTCGCCAAGCGTGCGTACGATGTTTATCTTCGAGGATGCGGAATTCGCCGAATGGGAGGTGAGCTCAAAAAACTGATGAACAGGGCACTCCAAGCTACTATCCGAAGCGGCCGTGTAGTTAAAGAGGACGAATGGGAAATGGGTGGATTGGTTCGGTTAATTGTCCGGACGTCCGATGCTCCACCGATCATGGCTCGGGCGAGAGGCCCCCGCAAGTTTGAAGAGATTCCACCCAGCGAGATGCAACTTGTTGCTCGCCAATTACTCGCGGACTACAACGAGGAGATGGAGTCTGGTTCGGAGGCTCATCTGAAGGAGGTACTCGCGACGTTTGACTTGAAGCGGCTTACGAAGCCGGTAGCCGAAACACTGCGCGAAGTCCTGCGAAACCGGTATTCCCATGTAGATGACTCATTGGATGGCAGGTGAGACGATTGAAGCGCGCTTGAGGGATTTCGGGGAAGTGCTGCTGCGTCAGTGAGTGCCGGAACTGTGAGTTGAACCATCGCAACTGTTTGGTGACTTGTTGAGGAACAAGAGGTTCATTGCCATGTTAAAGAAACAGACTGATGCTGCAGAAGGCCGGCGCTGGCGGCCGGCCAAGGGGCGCCGAGCCCTGGGCGCATTGACCGCGGCGGGGCTGCTTGCCGGCCTGGTTCTGGTTCCCGTAGAGAGCCACGAGGCGGCGGATGGGGCATTTCGCCTGTCTTCCGAACATGTTGCCGCGGTCAAGGCCAAGCGGAGAATCGTGGTCAACCATCCGGCCGACGGCCTGCTGGCCGCCATCCAGCGCCAGGTCAGCATCGAGAACCTGATGACCTACGAGCTGGGGTTCACCGACGAGCCCGGCAGCCAGATCGACGGGCAGTGGTGGTGCCTGGACCAGTTGTTCCCCATGAAGGCCCGGCCCATGACCGCCCGGGACAGCCCTCTGGCCAAGGGGCCCTACATGGGCGGCAACGTCGAGACCATCTATCGATGGGCCGATGAAGGGATCAATATCGCCAAGGTCTACCTGGAGGAAACCAGGAAGCGCGGGATCGAGTGCTTCTATTCCTACCGGATCAGCGACGGCACCAGCCACACCGAGTTCGGCAGGGAATTCGCCGAGGCCCACCCCGACTGGGTGGTGAAGGACGAATGGGGCAACGCCAAGTGGAATTTCGCCGTCCCGGAGGCGCGGGCCCGCAAGTTGAGCGTTCTGCGGGAATTGGTCGAGGACTACGACTTCGACGGCCTGGAGGTGGACTTCGCCCGCGGCCCCAGCAACCTGCCTGCCGGCCGGATGTGGGCCAACCGGCGGGCGATCAGCCGGTTCCTGCGCGATCTGAGGGCCATCACCCTCGAGGTGGAGGAGCGGCGCGGCCGCCCCTTCCTGCTGGCGGCCCGGATCCCCGACACCCTGGTCGGCTGCCATTTCGACGGCCTGGACGTGGAGACCTGGGTTCGAGACAACCTGGTGGACATCCTGGTTCTGGGAGTGCGGTCCCTTGAGCTCGAGATCGAGCGTTTCCGCCACCTGGTCGGGGAGAAGCCCATCAAGATTTACGCCACCCTGGACGACCATCACTGTTCCGACGGCTACTCCTGGCCTCCCATCGAGGTCATGCGGGGCGTGGCGGCCAACTGGTGGCAGCAGGGCATCGACAGCCTGCAGGCCTTCAATTGGGGCACCGCCTCTCCGGAAGTCAGGAAAAAGACCGGGATGTTCGTCCACCAGGCCTATTTCGACGACTCCGATCGAATCCGGATCTACCAGCAGGCCTACAAGGAGCTGGGCAGCCCGGAGACCCTTCGATTCCTGGACAAGACCTTTGTGGTCCAGCGCAGGGGCGGGGGCGGCTCTGGGGGACCCAACGTGCACGAGTGGAAGACACCCCGCTTTGCTTACCAGAACACCAACATGCTGGCCCAATTGCCGGCGCCTCTGAGCAATTCCGGGCGGGTGGACACCCTGGTCAAGCTGCGGGTCGGGGACCGCCTCTCCGACCATGTCGCCCAGATCGGGGATCTGACCCTGGCGCTGCTGCTGTCGGACCCCGGGACCGGCAAGCTGCCGGCCGAACAGACCATCGGCAAGGCGCCCATCAATCCTTTCTGGACCCTCCCGCAGTTGTACACCTCGCCTCCCAGGGCGGGGATCGAGACCCGCCTGGAAGTGCGGGTGAACGGGGTGCTTGTGGGCGAAGGCAGGGCCGAGGAGGGTTGGGTCGTCTTCAGCCCCGATCCCGATCTGTTTGCCGTGGGGGAAAACCTGGTCGGCATTCTGGCAAAGGGCCGCAAGGCGGATGATCCCGCCATGACGTTGGAGAAAGTCGAGGTGCGGGTCGACTACCTGCCGCGTCGGCAGGTAGCGGCGGCCGGGACGGCCGGAGGGGTCCGGTAGACGGAGAAACCCCGGCCGGGTCTCTTCCGCCGGATTCGGCCAGGGAGGGATAATGAAGAGCGACAGCCTGAATAGTCCCGTCAACCGGCGCGAGTTTCTGGAATCCACCGGACGCTACGCGGCGGCGCTGGGTTTGGCCGGTGCGGCCTTGGCTCCGGGGTGCCGTCCCGAAGCGGAGCCGCCTGCTCCCGCGCGGCTCCCGGTGGTCGACACCCACATGCACGTCTGGGCCAACGATCCCGTCCGCTATCCCTTTCCGCACCCCTACATTCCCGACTTCAAATACGCCGACATTCCCGCCGAAGGCACCACCGAGATGCTCATCGAGGACATGGACCGCAACGGCGTGACTCACAGCATCCTGGTGCAGGTGATCTACCACGGGTGGGACAATTCCTACGTGGCCGACAGCCTCAAGGCCCACCCGGACCGGGTTCGGGCGCATGGCCTCATCGATCCCACCGACCCCAAGGTGGCCGACCGGCTCGAGTATTGGGTCAAGGAGCATGGCTTTTCGGGAATGCGTTTCAGCCCCATCTACTACCTCGACGGCGCCAAGGGGGGCGATGGGTGGCTCAACCATCCCGACACCGACAAGCTCTGGAAGAAGGCCGCCCAACTGGGTGCGGTCTTCAACTTCTATATTTCCACCCGGCAGCTCCCCAAGCTGGAAGAGATGGTGAGCCGCCATCCGGAGGTGAAGGTCTGCGTCGATCATCTCTCCCAGATCGATCTGACCGTGGAGGATCCCACCCCCGAGTTCAAGAAGCTGCTGGCCTTGTCCAGGTACCCCAACCTCTGGGTCAAGGTCTCCGAGCTCACCTCGGTTTCCGGAGCGAATTATCCCTTCCGGGAAGCCTTCTCCTGGGTGCGAAGGGTCTACGAGGAGTTCGGAGCTGACCAGTTGCTGTGGGGGACGGGCTACCCGGGCGCTTCGCGGGCCGCCTGGGAGCGACCCACCCTGGCCAAGGAGCTGGCCTTGGTGCGGGAGGAGATGACCTTTCTCAGTCCGGACGACGTGGAGAAAATGCTGGGGCTGAATGCGGCCCGCGTCTGGAACCTGTCGGCCTGATCACGAGTGGGCAGGGAAGGAAAAGAGAAATCCTCTAAGGGACACGAAGGACAACGAAGGGACACGAAGATAAACCAAGAGAAAGATGAGGTTTTTCACCCCTATGCGGAGGGGGATTACGACGGTAACCCCTCGAGGAGGTTATAGATGTTGGGTCGCAATCAGTTCAGGGGCGTATTGACGCTGGCGGCTCTGTTGGCGCTTTCTCCACAGGCCAGGGGCGGGGACGAGGTCTCGGCCACGGAAAGCTGGGCGGCCACCCTGTTCAGTCATTACGGCGTCAGGACCGACATCACCTACCTGGTGGCCGACAACTGGGAGTCCAAGCTGGATGTCTACCGGCCGCGGCAGGCGACGTCGCCGACGCCCACGGTGGTCTATATTCATGGCGGGGGCTGGGTCGCGGGCACCAAGAACGTCCGCCCGCTCCATTTCCTGCCCTATCTGGAGATGGGCTGGGCGGTGGTCAACGTGGGATACCGGCTGGCCAGGGTCTCGCTGGCGCCGGCTGCCGTGGAGGACACCCGTTGCGCCCTGCGCTGGGTCATCGAGAACGCCGGGAAATACAACTTCGACACCGACAAGATCGTGCTCACCGGAAGGTCTGCGGGCGGCCATCTTTCCCTGATCACCGGCATGCTGCCGGCTTCCTCGAGCCTGGACCGGCGCTGTCTGGGCAGGGACGAGCTCAAGGTGGCCGCCATCGTGAACTGGTTCGGGATCACCGATGTCGATGACCTGCTGGAAGGCGAGAACATGCAGTCCTACGCCGTGACCTGGCTGGGCGGCCAGAGCGACCGCCATGAAATCGCCCGTCGGGTTTCGCCTCTGAGCTACGTCCGGCCGGGACTGCCGCCGGTGCTGACCATCCACGGAGATGCCGATCGCGTGGTTCCCTACGACCATGCCGTTCGCCTTCACCGGGCATTGGATGAGTCCGAGGTCCCCAACCAACTGGTGACCATCCCCGGCGGGAAGCACGGCCGGTTCAGCCGGGCGGAGCTCCTCAGGATCCATGTCGCCACCCGCGAGTTCCTCAAGAAGCACGGTTTCAAGCGGCAGGGCGATTCCCCCTCGTCGGCGGAGTGACTCCGGTGGGCCGACATGGGCCGGCAGATCCATCTCCTTTAGCCGCGGGGCCGGTTTAGACAAGCACCGCCCCCGCCCCCGACGACGGTGCGGATCATACGAGGGTGAAACACCCAATCGTCAATAAAGGCGAACCACCAATGAACACGAATAGACACGAAGACCGATGGACCTGCTTGGCTGCGACGCCGTCACGGGATGAAGGCCGGGAGCGCGGGCGTCCCGCCCGCACAACAGTGGCACAGCCTCACCCCTCTCTCCCACCCGGCTCGACCGGCAACGGCGCCACGATTCCGCTTCGGCCGAGCCCATGGGGTTTCCGGCGGCAGGGTGGCCGGGCGTCGCATCACGGGGAAACTGAGCGGCGACCCAACGCAGGGGATGCGGGCGAGACGCCCGCGCTCCCGGCGGGCCTCCTCCCAGCCTTCTTGCTCCGCGAGGAGGCGCTGCCCCTGACGATGCGGCAGGGACGTCCCGCTTCGTGTGTCTTCGTGGATAACTCTTTTTCCGTTTGATTCAGTTTTGGCCGGCCAAGCGGCCACCCCCTGGAGCCCTTCCCATGGACGGACAATTCGGAGTGAGACCGACAGGCATCGTGGCCGCGGTGGTATTGGCGGGCTTTTTTTGTGCGGCGGCTTGTCGGCCGGCCGGCGAGGTCGCGGTTGAGGACGGCGAACGGTTCGTTCTCTCCCCCCAACACCTGGCCCAGATCGAGCGCCGCCGCCGGGTGGTGGTCAATTTCGACGCCATCCACGGCGACCTCAAATTCGCCAACATCCCTCCCAGTGACCTGGTGAAGCTGAGCTTTACCTTCGCCGACGACCCGGAGAGCCACATCGACAGCATCTGGTGGAACTGGGGCGAAGGCCACCAGTCCCCCTATCCCAGCGAGGTGATGCCCCTCTACGACCAGGAGGGCTATCGGAAGTGGGTGGAGGAGGGCGTCGACATCATGCGGATCTTCCTGGAGGCCACCAGGGAGCGGGGGCTGGAGGCCTTCTACTCCTACCGGGTCAACGGCTCCGACAACGATTTGGTGGTGACCCGGGAGATTCCGATGAAGCAACGTCACCCGGAGTGGCTGCTGGCCGGGCCCTGGGCCCCGGACCGCAAGATTTTCTGGGACTTTCGCAACCGGGAGATCCGCGACTACAAGTTGAGCATTCTTCGCGAGGTGGTTGAGAACTACGATTTCGACGGGATCGAGATCGACTTCGCCCGAGGTCCGATCACGCTGCCCTTGGGCCAACAGTGGAAGTACCGCCACCATCTGACCGACTTCATGAGCAAGGTCCGGCGGTTGACCCTGGACGCGGCCGAGCGGCGAGGCCGCCCCATCTTGCTGGCTGCCCGGCTGCCGGCCAGCATCGAGGGCTGCCGCATCGACGGCATCGACATCGAGACCTGGACCCGCCGGCAGTTGCTCGACATCATTGCGCTGGGCTGCCGATCCTACGAGGGCGACGTGGCCGCCTATCGCCGGATTACGGCCGGAACCCCCATCAAGCTGCTGGGGGGCTCGGACGAACACCATACCTCCGACGGCTACGACTGGCCTCCCATCGAGGTGTTGCGCGGGGTGTTCGCCAACTGGTGGCAACAGGGGGTGGACGGGATCTACTGCTTCAACTGGACCTATGCCATGAAGGAGGACGCGGACCGCATCGGCGCGCTGCTGCACGACTACAGGATGGCCCCGGTGCACCGCCGCCTCTACCGGGAGATCGGCGATCCGGAAGGGCTCCGGCACAAGGACAAGACCTTCGTGGTGCAGCGCCGCGGCGGGGGAGGGAGCGGCGCTCCCGGGACGGTCGGATGGGAGACCCCGCGCTTCTTTCTCAATACCAACATGCTGGCCCAACTGCCGGCCGCGCTGGACAACCGGGGGAAGGCCGACACGCTCTTGAGGCTTTGGGTGGCCGATCCTCTGGGGCGGGAATCCCGAAACATCCGGGACATCAGTCTACGTCTCATTCTGCACGACGCCGCGGCCGGGCCCCACGTCGAGAAGATGAGAACCTCGGTGAAGCCCGAGCCGGCGGGGCCGAACCGGATGCCCAGGGCCCTGATCGCCCTCTTCAAGCGCATCAACCACCTCTACAACAGCTCGCCGCTTGAAGACATCGGGAAACGGATCGAGGTGAGGATCAACAACCTGCTGCTGGAGGAACCGGTTGAGGAGGACGGGTGGCTGGTGTTTCCCGGCTTGGATCCGGATCTGTTCGCGGCGGGGACCAACCTGGTGGGAGTGCGGGTGACCGGCCGGTCGCCGCAAGCCGCAGCCCCCCTGTTCGTCGAGAAGCTGGAACTGCAGGTGGACTATCGGTAGGCAAGGCATCGAGCAAGGAACTTGGTTCGGTAAAAACCGGGAACATGGTGTACCCATGAAGCTGGATGTTGCCCGTGGAGCGCGCGGCGCGAGGAGATCCGAAATGCACTGGATTCGGCCGATGATTGCCATGGCGGGGCTGACCGGACTGCTGGCCGCTACGCCGGCCTGTCGCGTCCCGGGCCCGGATGGCGCCCCCGATTCGGCGCCAGGGACCGTCCAGGCCGTGAATCTGCTGCCCAACGCCAGCTTCGAGCTGCCCTTGGGCGAGGAGCCCCGCCAGCCCGGAAACTGGGGGGACATCCTCAACCCCCTCACCATCAACCTGGCGGCCACCCACCAGCAGCCGGGGAACTGGCCGCCCCGAAGAGTGGCGGTCGAGGCGGTGGAGGGCGACCACGCGGCCCAGGTCACTCTGGACCCGGCCGGAGACGCCTTCGTGGGACACCTGACCTCTCCGGTGGTGGCGGTGCGGGGCGGCCAGGTCTACACCCTCTCGGCTTATGTGCGGAGCGAGGTTCCGGCCGCCTGGGTGAGGCTGTGCCTGTGGACCCGGCCGCTGGATTGGAGACAGACCGACCCGGCGGCTTCCGAAGGTCAATACCTGGCCTTTTCCGGGCCCGACGCCCAAAGTGAACCCATGGAGCTATCCGGGGAGTGGAAACGGTACCGGTTCACCTTCGTGGTGGAGCACCTGGTCTCCCAGGGGGTGGCCGACCTGGTGGTTGGCGGCGAGGGTCCGGGCAGGGCCTGGGTGGACGCGGTTCAGCTCGAGGAGGGGCCGAAGGCTTCCGCCTTCCGCACGCGCTATCCGGTGGAGGCGGTGCTGGCGGGACGCCGCCAGCCGCCCATGGTCCACCTGGTGGACGAGCCGCTGGAACTGGTTCTGGCCAGCTACAACAGCAGCGGTTCCCCTTGGAGCGCAGGAGTGAAGCTGAATGTCGAGACCCTGAAGGGAGCGGGTGTCCTGGAAAAGCGCCTCCGGGAGCCGGTGCCGGCCGGATATGAGGAGCGGAAGCTGAGCTACCCCTTCGAGCGGGTGGGAGAGTTTCGGGCGCGGGTCCGCTCCCGCTCGGGGGCGCCGATCGGGCTGGAGGACTACCTGTTCGTGGTCCATCCGGTCATGCACCGCGATCTTCAGGCCGTGACCTGGTCCCGCCGCGGCCGGGTTTACCAGCTTCCGGCCGAGCGGGTCTGGATTCCCTGGGGGGACAAGGAGGATTTCTTTGCCGATCCTCAACCCAACCTGACGGTCACCCGGCAGGGGGCCATCTATGCCGGGCTCAAGGCCGGGGTGGTGGCCGTCACCCGCGACGGGGGGCGCAGTTGGGAAATCATCCAGGCCAGCAAGACCTTGCTGTCGGTGCTTCCCGACGGCGCCTTTCTCAACGCCACCCGCGAGCCGGGCGGACTGCGGGTGTACCGCTCCCAGGACGAGGGGAGCACCTGGACGGCACTGGGATTCATCCCGGTGACCGGCTCCCAGGCGGGTCCGGTGACGCAGTTGAAGGATGGGACCCTGGTCTGGCCCATCGGCCAGCCCCGCCCGGGAGTTCCCCACACCGTCTACGCCTATCGGTCGGAGGACGGCGGCCGCACCTGGTCGGAGGGATACCCCATTGTTCCGGGAGGGGAACCCGCTCTCATTCAGCTCGAATCGGGCCGGGTGCTGGCGGTGGCCCGCCACAATCCCTCCCGGGCCCCGGGCGAGTGGGAGAAGTTCTACCGGAACGAACCCCCCTGGCGGCTCTGGCAGTGGGCCACCAGCTACTACGACCACCACCGCAACCGCCTGAGCTCCTACGAAAAGAACCTGCTGATGGCCGACTCCGACGACGGCGGCATCACCTGGAAGAACCCCCGGGCGGTGACCCACCTGCTGGACGAGATGCACGGGTCGGCCGTCCAGCTCCCCGACGGCCGCATCGTCCTGATGTACGTTCACCGCCTGCCGGCGCTGCATGGAGGCGAGCGGGCCAAGGTCAGCCGGGACGGCGGCTACACCTGGGAAGAGGAGCTGTACTACCTGAACACGGTGGCGGCCCCCAACTGGAAGGAAGTGCTGACCGCCCTCAAGGACGCCGACGGCGGGGTGTTCACCTTCGAGGAAAGCCGGCGGCGCAGCTTCCCCAGGGAGGGGCAGACGCTGAAGGGCATGTGGTACATCAACGACCACGTGACCAAGCCCGGGTACTCCGCCAGTTGCGTTCTCCCCCCCGAGCTGGCCGACGGAAAGCCGGGCATGATCCTGACCATCGTGGGCGAGCGGAAAGGAAAGTACCTCCCGGCCCGCATGCAGGCCATCCGCTGGAGGCCGCTGCCGAGGTAGGTTGTTCTCCGAGTTTTCCACGGATGCAAGATCTTGACTTCGCCAACAAATGGCGGCATAAACACCCAAGCACAGCAATTCACTAAAGCTGGAGAATGGCGATGGGAACGGTTGCCGGAATCCCCGATACTCAACCAACCGGTGAGCGCCAGATGGAGGACCTTTATTGGCGCGACCCTTACTCCTGGGCGATGCAGCAGGCTGAGGCGCTTCGCAGGCGTGACTTCGCCGCCGTCGATTGGAAGAATGTGATCGAGGAGATCGAAGACGTGGGTGGGCGTCATGCAGACCGGCTGAGAAGCCAATACGCCAGGGCGGTCGAGCATCTTCTCAAGCTGCAATATCGAGAGAGCAAGGAAACTGAGCCCGTGGCCGGCTGGACCCATTCCGTGAACCAGGCCCGCACGGAGATCGAGGATATTCTACAGCGCAATCCCGGACTCAAGCGTCAGCGCGATGAATTGTTCCAGGATGCTTGGCGACGAGCCAGGAAAGATGCTGTCAATGCATTCGTACACCAGAGCACCGAAAACATCACGAATGTCTCACTGCTCTTTCGCGAACAAAAGCGTTTGACGCGAGAGTGGCGCCGCACCCTGCCCCAGGAAAACCCCTACACCCGTCAACAGGTTGAAGATTCCGACTGGATGCCGAAGCAACTCCGGCCAAGCCACCGTCCGCAGATCCGCCAGCAGTCTGCCCCCAGCCCCGACTGGAGCCGCTGAACCCGTCCAGTGCATTTCACCAACGTTCGGCTGTGCGATTGACCTGCTCTCGTCCCATCTGCCATGCCTGAAGCATACGACCCGCTGGACTACAAGAACTTGGCCCGTAGCGTTGTGGATGCGCTGCTGGCAACCGGTGCGACCTCCTTGCCACCCGCCGAAAGATTTACCGGTTCCGGCGTGTATGCCGTCTATTACCTGGGCGGCCTTCCCTACTATGCCGGCTATTCTTCAGCCGACTTAATCAGGCCTATCTATGTTGGTAAAGCCATACCGACCGGCGGGAGAAAAGGGAGCCCCCAAAAAGGCGCTGGAGCCAGCAGCGAGCTCTTTCACCGCTTGAAGCAACATGCCAAGTCGATTGAACAGGCGAAAAACCTCAACCTGCACGAATTTCGATGCCGCTCTCTGGTTGTCATGCCTGTGTGGATCTCTCTTGCTGAACGGTTTCTTGTTGAGCACTTCCGTCCAGTTTGGAACACGGTGGTGGATGGCTTCGGCAATCACGACCCAGGGAGAGGCCGCCTCAAAATGCGGCGACCGCGCTGGGACGTCGTTCACCCGGGGCGTCCCTGGGCGACAAGGTTGAAAGCCGAGGAAACCGTTGAGGATATCATCCGGACTCTCGATAGGCCGGCGCCATAGGCTAACGTTTTTGAAGCTCAACAGCGGTTTCATATAACCGCGTCGGTTGCCTCAACGTGCCGACACGTACTGCAGACTTGACGATGCTGTTGCCCGTACGCTTTTTTCGGACTTCATGGAGTTCAACGATCTCGAAACCCTCCTGCCGGGCGATTTCAGCAAACAGTTTTTCGGTCTTGAACTCCATGCCTTGCAGAATATTGTTTCCGATGACCACCACTACTGTCCCGCCGGATCGCATGTGAGTCCGAATGCGAGCGCAAAAGCGCTGGCAATCATTGAAGTAGGTTGCAGCGTAATTGGCCCACCCGCTTCCTCCGTAGGCGCCTCTTTCGGAGTGCAGTTCCCTCAGTTCCTTCAACTGTTCCACCAAGTGGGGCAGGGGAGGCTTCAATGCGACCTCTGGTCCGGATCGAACCGTCTGCCAGAATTGACCGAAGCTCTTGTGCTCGATGGCCTTCAGGTCAGAAGAGTGTTGGACCATGCCGAGCCAAAACAGGTGGGGCCTCGTATTGCGAATGTAGTGGTAGTTGTTGAGATAGGGGGGCGATGTAACAAGAAGGTCGATACTCTCCGGTGGAATGCAATCTCCATCGTCGAAATATGAAATCGGATGCACGGTAGCTTGCGGCCGTCGGGTTTGCTTGGCTATCCACTGTTGGAAGGTGACGATGTCCGCATGCATTTCCCAGAGCTTGCGTTTCACGATGCTGAACACGTCGGCGTGTTCGATGTTGGGCTTTCTGGCGCCGGCCCTCGTGCCGAGACTCGGCTCGTAGGAGTAGTTTGAGAAGCTCACCATCACAGCGCCGAAAGCCACTTGAAACAAGTCCTTTACCCAATCCGTTGTTTGTTCAGCGATAAAATCCAGACATAGCAGGACTTGATGCTCTACCTCCGGACTGAAGAAGCGTACCCGGCTCTTGAAGCCCTCGGGAGGAGTTGATACTGCGGCGTCGTTGAGAGACAGTTTTTCCTCGCCATATTCTTCAAACCGATCGAGCATGGTTTCCAAGACGTCTACGTCATAGTGTGGCGCCCGGATTTTGGCTTTGCTTGCCAGCGCCGCATAGGGGTTGAGCTCGAAGCCGATCGCTTCATCTTCATGCTTGAGGGCTTCGATCAAGGTCGTCCCAACCCCGGCAAATGGATCCAGTACCCTCAATCTCTGCCCATCTCTTCTTGCCTTTTCAAGCACGTCTGCGACGAACGAGCCTGAGAAGCCGGCGATCCAGGGCACCCAGCGATGAAGCGTGCGGTCATGATTATCGGAAAAAGCCGTATCACGAAAGCCCGAGGTCTGAAGCTCGTACTGCTCCGAGGGTTCAGCGACGGCCAAACCCTCTTTTGAAACAGAGTTGGATTTTGTGTTGTAGGCAGGATCCGATCCCCCAACCAGCCAATCCTCGAGGGCGCTGCGCAAGAAACGCCACTCGCGGCCTACCTTTTGAGACGGAATACGTCGCGCTCGCGCCATCTCTCCCAACGTCTTCTCACTCACGCGAATGAAAGCCGCTGCTTCCGATAGAGTCAGGATCTTCGAAACTTCCTTAAATTCATTCAAGTTCTCTTATCCTCCCTCTTTTTACCTTGATTAAGAAAATACTAATGCCGGATCATGTCCTGTCAAGGTCATTCTTCGGTGATCTCCAATGGTCCGTGAAGCTTGAGAATCAAGGATAGGAGGCTGAATTCATGGGAGTCTTGTCGGGCTACAGGATCGTGGAATTCGCGGGCATCGGACCGGCGCCGATGGCGGCTATGCTGCTGTCGGACATGGGCGCAGAGGTGCTGCGCATCGACCGGGTGGAGGAGTCCCACCTGGGAATACTGATGGAGCATCGCTACAACCTGCTGTGCCGGGGCAGGCGGTCGGTGGCCATCGATCTGAAGCATCGGGAGGGCAGGGAGACGGCGCTCAAGCTCATCGCCGGCAGCCACGGGCTGATCGAGGGATTCCGGCCCGGGGTGATGGAGCGTCTGGGACTGGGGCCGGACGACTGCCTGGCCCGCAATCCCCGGCTGGTCTACGGGCGGGTGACCGGGTGGGGGCAGGACGGCCCGCTGGCTCAGGCTGCCGGCCACGACATCAACTACATTGCCTTGACCGGAGCTCTGCACGGCATCGGAGAGCAGGGCAGACTGCCGGTGCCGCCCCTAAACCTGGTGGGGGATTTCGGCGGCGGCGGGGTCTACCTGGCCCTGGGCCTGGTGGCCGGGATGCTGGAGGCCAAGACCTCGGGCAAAGGGCAGGTGATCGACGCGGCCATGGTTGACGGCGCGGCTTCCCAGATGACCTACGTCTACGGCCTGCGGGCGGCCGGCCAGTGGACCGATGGCAGAGCCGAGAACACCCTGGACGGCGGAGCCCCCAACTACCGCGCTTACGAGACCGGGGACGGGAAGTACATCGCCATCGGTCCGGTGGAATCCAAGTTCTGGGCCGGGCTGCTGCAACGGATCGGAGCCGCGGAGGAAGGTCTGCACCAGTTGGAGGACCGGTCGAAGTGGCCGCGAATGTGCGAGCGCCTGGCCGCAATCTTTCGCACCCGGACCCGGGAAGAGTGGCGGCAGCTTCTGGAGGGAAGCGACGCCTGCTTCGCCCCGGTTCTCGACATGGGCGAGGCCCCGGAGCACCCCCACAACCGGGAGCGGCAGACCTTCGTCGAGGTCGAGGGTGTGGCACAGCCGGCGCCGGCGCCGCGCTTCAGCCGCACTCCCAGCCGCATCCAGCGGTCTCCGGCCAAGCCCGGAGAGCACACCCGGGACGCCCTGAAGGATTGGGGCTTCAGCGATGCTGAATTGGACCGGTTGCAGGAAGACGGGGTGATCGGACGGCGGACGGAGAGGACGTAGGCGGCCTCTTGCGAACAACGAAAAGAGCTATCCACGAAAGGACGCGAAGGACGACGAAGGGCCACCAAGCGGGACGCCGTTGCCGCATCGGCAGGACTGCGGCCCGGCAACTTGGCCCGCGCCCCCTTGAGGAGCAAGAGTGATGGTAGGGGCTCCCCCGGGAGCGCGGGCGTCCCGCCCGCCCCACTCCGGGCGCAGCCCGGCCCTGCTCCCCCGTCCCGATCAACCCTGCCGGAAGGACTTCCCCCGGAATAGCGCTTCCGCTCCCAGGTCTTCCTCGATCCGCAGGAGTTGGTTGTACTTGGCGATGCGGTCGGTGCGGCTGGCGGAGCCGGTCTTGATCTGTCCGGTGTTCAATCCCACCGCCAGGTCGGCGATGAAGGTATCCTCGGTCTCTCCGGATCGGTGGGAGATCACGGCCGAGTAGTGGTGGGTCTTGGCCAGCTCGACGGCTTCGATGGTTTCGGTCAGGGTACCGATCTGGTTCACCTTGACCAGGATGGAGTTGGCGACCCGGCTCCGGATGCCTCGCTCCAACCGCCGGGTGTTGGTGACGAAAAGATCATCCCCGACCAGTTGCACCTTGGCTCCCAGCCTTTCAGTGAGCAGGGCCCATCCCTCCCAGTCGTCCTCGGCCAGGCCGTCCTCGATGGAGGCGATGGGATACTGGCGCACCCAGTTCTCCCAGAATTCCACCATCTGCTCGGCGCTCTTCTCGGACCCGTCCGACTTCCTGAAGCAGTAGCGCCCCTCTTGGTAGAACTCGCTGGAGGCCGGATCCAGCGCGATCAGCAGGTCCTCCCCCGGGCTGAAGCCGGCCTGGGCGGCCGCCTCCAGGATGACTTCAAGAGCCTCCTCGTTGCTCTTGAGGTTGGGGGCGAAGCCGCCCTCGTCGCCGACGGCGGTGCCGTATCCCCGTTTTGAAAGCACTCGCTTCAGGTGGTGGAAGACCTCGACGCCCATGCGCAGGCTTTCGCTGAAGCGGGAGGCCCCCACCGGCATGACCATGAACTCCTGGAAGTCGACGTTGTTGTCGGCATGGGAGCCGCCGTTGAGGATGTTCATCATGGGCACCGGCAGCAACCGGGCATTGACGCCTCCCAGGTAGCGGTAGAGGGGTTCGCCGCAGGCCTGTGCGGCGGCCCGGGCCACGGCCAGCGATACCGCCAGCAGGGCGTTGGCGCCCAGGTCCGCCTTGTTGGACGTCCCGTCCAACTCCAGCATCTGGCGGTCGACTTCCGCCTGCCGGCAGGCATCCAGCCCCTGCAGCGCGCCGGCGATGCTTCGATTGACGTTGGCCACCGCCTGCTGCACGCCCTTGCCCAGGTAGCGCCGGGGGTCACCGTCTCTGAGCTCCACGGCTTCGTGCTCACCGGTGGAGGCGCCCGAGGGGACGGCCGCGCTTCCGCTGGCTCCGCCTTCCAGAACCACCGTGGCCTCGACCGTCGGGTTCCCCCGCGAATCCAGAATCTCCCTGGCCTTTACATCGGTAATGGATGTCATGGGCCTCTCTTCCGGCGGGATGGCCAACCGCCCGGCGCCGTTCCTGCCGGCCGCATTCTATCCCAGGCGGTCGGGTGCGGGAAACCTCAGGGGTGATGCCAGGGCTATCCCACGCTGAACCCCAATGTAGGGGCAACCCTTGTGGTTGCCCGGCTGTTCCCGTTCGCCCGGCCTGCGCCGCCTATGGGGCGCCCACAAGGGACGCCCCTACGGTGAGGGCGGGTAGCGTGGGATAGTCCTGGGGGTGATGCCCCTGTGCAAGCGTCAAGGCCACGCCCGGTTTGCGCCGGTTTCGGGGGATGGGATAAGATCGAGCCCTCGAAGGTCCGCCAAGATCATGCCCTGAAACGACTTCCGTCCGCAGGAGCCAGCCATGAGCATTCCCATGGATCGAATCACCAGCATGCCGGCCTTTTCTCCCTACTATCCCCCGCCGCCGGTGCGCTACCGCAATGCGCGCTTTCAGTTCGTCTTCTTCCGGGCCGACCCCTCCGCCGTGGACCGGGTGCTCCCCGCCTGCCTGGAGCCGGCCGAGGACGGCACCTGCGTGGCCATCGGCATCTCGATTCCCTGGGCTTCCAGCTACGGGGCCTTCGACGAAAGCGTCCTGACGGTCAAGTGCACCTTCAGGGGAGAAACCGGGTACTTCGCCCCGGTGGCCTTTCTGAATTCCCGCTCCAGCATCCCGGCGGGACGCGAGATCTACGGCACCCCCAAGGTGTTCGCGGAGTTCGAGTGTGGCATGGATGAACGGGTAGCCTACACCGACACCCGCCTGGCGGGGGCCTCGGTGCTGGCCATCCGTTCCACCTTCCACCGGGAGGCCCGGGTGGAGGAACTGCCCAACCTCACTCCCTCCTGGCGGCTCAAGGCGATTCCCCGGGTGGACGGCCGCGGCGCCGACGTGCTCCAGTTGATCGACGGCGCCAAGGTGACCTCCGACGTGGACGTGCACGTCTGCAGGGCCGGGGACGGGGTGATCCAGTGCGACCCCTCGCCCATTTACAACCTGGCCGACTTCACGCCGCGGGAGTACTACGGCGCCTATTACCTGGAACAGGACTACACCGAGGGGTACGGAGAGGTGGTCCACGACTTCCTGAATCCCGCCTGAAGCCGAAACGGGCCGGTCATGCCGTAGTGGGGCAGCAACCGGCATCACCGGGCAGGCTGAGCAAGCGAACATGGAACCAGTGAAGCTGGCGGTGGTGGGGGCCGGGCTGGTCGGCGGCAAGCACGCCCGGCTGGTCCACGGGCAGCCGGAGTGCTCCCTGGTCGGGATCTGCGATCCGGATCCCGGGCGCCGGCCGGTGGCCGAGGAGCTGGAAGTCCCCTTTTACCGGAAGCTTCCCGAACTGCTGGAGGAGCAGCAGCCCGAGGGGGCCATCGTGGCCACGCCCAACGGAACCCACCTGGCCGTGGCCGAGGTCTGCGCCGGGAAGGGCGTCGACCTGCTGATCGAGAAGCCCATTGCCGACACCCTGCCCGCCGCCCGCAGAATCGTGGAGGTGGGCGCCGCCGCCGGCTGCCGGGTCCTGGTGGGCCACCACCGGCGTCACAATCCCTTGATTGGGGAAGCGCGCTCCCTGGTGCAAGGCGGCGCGCTGGGGCGGCTGATTGCGGCATCGATGATGTGGACCCTGCTGAAGCCGGCCGATTATTTCCAGGTGGATTGGCGTTGCCGGCGTCCGCAGGGGGGACCCATCCTGATCAACCTCATTCACGAGCTGGACATTCTGCGCTACGTCTGCGGCGAGATTCGCCAGGTGCATGCCCAATCGGCCTCCATGGCCCGCGGCCTGGAGGTCGAGGACACCCTGAGCATCACGCTTTCCCTTGCCGACGGCGCCCTGGGCTCCATCATCGCCTCCGACGCCACCCCCTCGCCCTGGTCCTACGAAATCTCCAGTGGAGAGAACCCCTACTATTTTCACACCAGCCAAAACTGCTATCATTTTCTGGGCTCGGAGGGGGCCCTGGCCTTTCCCCGGATGGAGCTGTGGCGCTACCGGGACCCGTCCCGGGCCGGCTGGCAACATCCCTTGGGCCGGACTCGCCGAGAGGTGGCCCCGGCGGACCCGCTCGTCCTGCAACTGAAGCACTTTTGCCGGGTGGTCCGGGGGCGGGAACTCCCGCTGGTGGACGGGGCCGACGGCGCCCGTACCCTGGCGGTGGCTCTGGCGGTCCAGGAATCGATCGACCGGCAGGCGCCCGTCCTGCCGGCTGAAGAGGACGCCTCCGGGGGCGGGCTTGCCGACTCGGCCCAGGAGGTGGGAGCCAGGCCTCCCGAACCGAAGCCATGCAACTGACCCGAAGCCAGATCGAAGAGTTCAACCGGCGCGGCTACCTGTTGTTTCCGGGCTTGCTGGACAGCCGGGAGGTGGCCGCATTGCAGCAGGCCATGCCCGCGATCCTCAGCCGTCCGGGGCCGGAAGTCGTTCCCGAAAAGGACAACCCCCAGGCCGCCCGGCTGGTCTTCGGCGCCCACCTCTACTCCGAGCCCTTCCGGCGGCTGTCGCTGTTGCCTCGGGTGCTGGGTCCGGCGCAGCAGTTGCTGCAGGAAGAGGTCTACCTGCACCAGAGCCGCATCAACCCCAAGCCTGGGCTGGGGGGAGGGGCCTCCTGGGACTGGCACCAGGACTACGGCGCCTGGCACGTGGTGGACGGCATGCCCGAACCTCGCTGCCTGATGGTGGCCGTGTTCATCGACGACTGCACCCCGGTCAACTCGCCCTTGCTGGTGGTGCCGGGTTCCCATCGGGACGGGTTTCTGGACTCGATCGAGCTGCACCGGGACGCCCAGGGGTATTCCCTCTACCACATCGATGAGGACACGTTTCGCAGGCTGGCGGAAGAGAACGGAATAGAGGCCCTGATCGGTCCGGCGGGATCGGTCTGCTTCTGCCACAGCATCGTCGTCCACGGCTCGGCCAACAACGTCTCGCCCTGGCGGCGGGCCATCATGTACCTGATCTACAACGCCGTCAGCAACGCCTGCACCGGCACCGAACGGCCCTGGTTCCAGAACCAGCGGGATTTCACCCCCTTGCGGCCCATCGAGGACGACAGCCTGAGGCAGTGGGGCTGAAGGGGCATTTCGGAGGCGCGGCCTCGGTTGGAGGTCGTTCGGGATTCGGACCCGGAAGCGGCGGCCGCCGGCGACCCGGCCGCGTCCGGCCAAGCAGCCGCTCACTGACCTGGAGGGAAGCATGAATCGAAGGAAGTTCCTTTCCCATTCGGCGGTGGCCCTGTCAGCCGGATCTTCGGTCCTGGGGGCCGCTCGTGCCCGCGCAAACCGCCCTTCCTGCAACTACCGCATCGTCTACAACGACGACGGCCACACCCTGCAACGGGTGTCTGGAGTCGGGGAGCTGTTGGAGAAAGGGGTGGACCGCTTTATCGGGACCCAGGTGGATGCCCTGTTCTGGAGCGTTGGTGAAGCCGACGTCTACTACTTCAGGACCAGGACTGCCGAGATGTACGGGGAGAACCTGAAGCGGTTCCAGAGTGCCGGGGGCCTTCGGTTCATACAGGGCCTGGAGAGCGTTCTCAAGGAGCGGGAGGACTACTTTCAGGCCATGGCCGATCGCTGCCGCCAGATCGGTATCCAGTTCTTTGTGACCGTGCGGATGAACGATGCCCACGACAGTCCCAAGGGTTGGAACGCCGTCGATCTCTACAGCCAGTACAAGAGGGCTCACCCGGAACTGCTGCTGGGAGACGCTGTCCATCCCAGTTTTGCCACCGGATTCGATTTCGCCCATGAGCAGGTACGGCAAAACAAGTTCAAGGTCATCGAAGAGATCGTTCAGGATTACGACCTGGACGGCATCGAGTTGGATTTTCTGCGTCACCCGGCCTTCTTCAAGCCCGACGAGGCCTTTCGCAACCGCCACCTGATCACCCAACTGGTTCGCAGGGTGCGAGCCCTGGTGGACCGGGCCTCGGAGAGCCGCGGCAAACCCTTTCGACTGGCCGCCAGGGTCCCTTTCACCTTCAACCTTGCCTTCAAGCTGGGATTCGACGTCCCAACCTGGATCGAGGAAGGCCTGTTGGACGTGGTGACGGCGGGAACCCCGCGGGGCCATGAATCCGACTTGTCCATGCGGGAATACGTGGAATTCGTTGGCGGCCGCGATCTCACCCTGCTGGGACAGATCGGCTTGTATCATCCGGCGGAGCAGACCCGGGCCACGGCCTTGAACTACTGGAAACAGGGCGTGGACGGGATCTATCTCTTCAACTGGTACGCCCCCCTGTGGGACCCGGAGCTCTGGCGCAAGTCACTGGTGGAGATCGGAGACCCCGGCCTGTTGAAGCACCGGGACAAGCGCTACCTCATCGATGAGCAGGTCGGCTCCCTGTGGCGGCGATCCCACCCCAAGGCCCAGCTTCCGCTGAAGATCCAGCCGGAAGAGGTGGGAGGTCCCGCCCGGGTGCGGTTTTTCGTTGGAGACGACGTTCAGGAGGCCAGCGCCACGGGCAAGTCGGTCAAGGCCAAGATGGTCATGCGCCTGGAACAGCAAATGGATGATGACGACCTGCAGTTCCGGTTGAACGGTGTGGATCTTTCCAGAGAAAAGGAGGAGGTCCGGCGGGAGCCCACGCTCTTCGGCAGTCGAGACTTTCTCCACCTGCCGTTCCGGGCCGACCTCCTCAAGAGCGGATTCAACCGGCTGGAGCTGGTTCTGAAAAAGCGCAACCCGCGCTTGGCCGTACCCCTGGTCCTGGCGCAGATGAGCGTGGAGATCGACTACGGCAGCAAGGGATAAATCACAGGGGATCGAGGACAATCACATGGGCAAGGACAACGGAAGCGTCGCCGAGCAGTATCGGGAGCAGGGCTACCTGGTGGTGGAAGGCCTGCTTTCAGGCGAAGAAGTGCAGCGGGTGAGGCAGCGGACCGAGGACCTGATTTCCGGCGCCGTTCCCGGATATCCGATGGAGGATATCGAGCTGGAGCCGGGCGCCGAGAGGGTGGAGCTGGCGACGGTGCGCAAGCTGAACCGCCCCGCCACTAACGATCCGGTTTTCCTGGCTCATGCCGGCCACCCCCGGATTCTGTCCATCGTGGAGTCCATGATCGGTCCCGACATCAAGCTCTACAACAGCCAGTGCTTCATGAAGCCGCCGGGAGGGGTGGAGAAGCCCTACCACCAGGACTCGGCCTACTTCGCCATCGAGCCCATGGACCTGGTGACCTGCTGGACGGCGCTGGACGACGTCACCCTGGAGAAGGGACCCATGTATGTGATTCCGGGAAGCCACCGGCAAGGCGTTCTGGATCACAGCCAGCCCTGGGTGGTGCGCGACCGCAGAGACAAGCAGGTGCCCGACGAGGCCATGGACCTCAGCCGGGAAACGCCGCTGCTCATGCCGGCGGGCGGTTGCTCCTTCCACCACAGCCTGCTGCTGCACCGATCCACGCCCAACCGCTCCACCACCTCGCGGCGCGGCCTGGCCGTCCACTACATGTCGGCCCGCTCCCGCTGGACCGACGACAGCCGGCCCCAGCCCAACTATGTGCTCCTGCAGGGCAGGGAATACCCCGGCTGCGTGTAAGGGGGCTGCGGCCCGGCAAGCCAGCGCGGGCCCCCTCGAGCCGCAAGAGTGATGGGAGGAGGCCCACCCGGGAGCGCGGGCGTCCCGCCCGCATGCACCGCCGTCGCGTGCCGCTCAGTTTCCCTACGATTCTGCACCCCGCAAGCCGGCGCATTCCCCCTTGAGAAGCAAGAGTGACGGGAGCCGGCCCCGCCGGGAGCGCGGGCGTCCCGCCCGCATGCACCGCCGTCGCGTGCCGCTCAGTTTCCCTGCGATTCTGCACCCCGCAAGCCGGCGCATTCCCCCTTGAGCCGCAAGAGTGACGGGAGCAGGCCCCGCCGGGAGCGCGGGCGTCCCGCCCGCGAGCGCCAGGCTAACTGGTGAAGCGTAGCCGGTGAAAGTCCGGCGGGAAGGAAAGGTTAACCACCACTTCCGCCCCGAGTCATGGGCCTACAACCGCGAGGGTGTGGGTCAAGCGTTGACAGGGGTGCGTGTGGGCAGGGCTATTGAGCACCGAAAACACGCTCATCCGGGGTGCCGAGGCCATGCGGGCAGCCGAAGGCAAGATCCGCTCCACCGCCAAGGTGAGGGGGAGAGGAGCCCCGCGGTGTCTTAGAACCCAGGCACGCACGTAAGCGCTTCACCGGGACCTGGGAGGTCTTCATGCTGTTCCGTCAGTCGTGGCGGGACCGCAAAGGGAAGGAGAGATCCGAGACCGGAGATGCACGGCATGAAGAAGTCAGATGAGGCCATAGTAGTGGAGAAGCCGGCGAACAAAGGGGAGAGATTCCCGGCGGAGTCGGTGGAGCGAAGGGCCTTACCCGAAGGGAAGCCGGAAAGCCAAAGCACGCGCCGGACGCAGAGACGGGGGAGCGTGTCCCAGGCGGCGGACCGGATACGGGAGTTCATCGAACGGGAACCGAAGAGTCGGTTGACGGCGCTGCTGCACCACATCACGGTGGAGGCGTTGAGGAAAGCCTACGGGGAGTTGAAGAGGTGGGCGGCCCCCGGCGTGGACGGCATGACGTGGAAAGAGTACGCGGTTGGGTTGGAAGATCGATTGGTCGACCTGCATGACCGGGTACAGCGGGGAGCGTACCGGGCGACGCCATCGCGGCGGGTGAAGATACCCAAGGCGGATGGCGGGACACGACCGCTTGGCGTGGCGGCGCTGGAGGACAAGATCGTCCAGAAGGCCGTGGCGGACAACCTGCTGACGCCGATATATGAGGCGGAGTTCCTGGGGTTCAGTTACGGGTTTCGACCTGGCCGAGGGGGGCACGATGCGCTGGACGCCCTGGCGGTCGGGATCGGGCGGCGGAAGATCAGGTGGATCATCGACGCGGACATACGCGGATTCTTCGACAACGTGTCGCGGGACTGGATGCTGCGGTTTCTGAGGCACCGCATCGGGGATGAGCGGGTGATACGGTTGATTGCCAAGTGGTTGAACGCCGGCGTCATGGAGGATGGAGAGTGGAGGGACGACCTGAAGGGGACGCCGCAAGGGGCGGTGATATCGCCGATCCTGGCGAACGTCTACCTGCATTACGGTTTGGACCTCTGGTTCCAGAGGCAATGGCGGACCCGCGAGGCCGAAGGCGAGACCCTGATGGTGCGGTACGCCGACGACTTCGTGGTGGGATTTCAGTACCGGCGGGATGCGGAGCGATTCCTCAACGACCTGAAGGAGCGAATCGGACGGTTCGAGTTGGAGATGCACCCGGAGAAGACCCGACTCATCGAGTTCGGACGGTATGCGGCAGAGAACCGACGAAGGAGGGGGGAGGGGAGACCGGAAACGTTCGACTTCCTGGGCTTCACGCACTATTGCAGGAAGGACCGGAAGGGACGCTACGGGCTGGGGCGCAAACCGATAGCGAAACGGATGAGGCGCACCCTGAAGCGAGTGAAGGAGGAGCTGAGCAGGCGGATGCATGAAGGCATCGGGAAGACCGGCAAATGGCTGGGGCGAGTGTTGAACGGATGGCTGAACTACTTTGCTGTCCCGACCAGCCTGCGCTATCTGAGACGCTTTGCGAGCCACGTCCTGAGATTGTGGATGCGAGCAATCAATCGACGATCCCAGAAGGGCGGATATAGCTGGGAGGCGATGAACCGACTGGCGGCGACCTACTGGCCGAGACTGGGAATCCGGCATCCATGGCCGGACCGACGAATGCTCGTCAACACCTGAGGGAGGAGCCGGATGCGCTAGCTGCGCACGTCCGGATCTGTGCGGGGGGTCCCCAGCAATGCGGATTCCTACCGCGATATGCTATGCCGTTGCGTGCCGCTCAGTTTCCCTGCGATTCTGCACCCCGCAAGCCGGCGCATTCCCCCTTGAGCCGCAAGAGTGATGGGAGCAGGCCCCCCCCCGGGAGCGCGGGCGTCCCGCCCGCATGCACCGCCGTCGCGTGCCGCTCAGTTTCCCTGCGATGTGGCACCCGGCCACCCTGCCGGCAGGAACGGCATGGGCTCGGCCGAAGCAGATCCCTGGCGCCGTTGCCGGTCGAACCCGGTAGAGGAAATGGCCGAGGCTGTGCCAGGACGTGTGCGGGCGGGACGCCCGCGCTCCCGGGGGGACCTCCCTCCCATGACGTCTTCGCAGCATTTGCCTGCGTTTCTCACTGGGCGGCCCGCAGGCCCTTCCAGAGGCTGTAGCACATTCCCAAGAGAAGCAGCGCGAACGGCAAGCCGGTCAAGAGCGATGCCGTTTGCAGCGCCACCAGTCCGCCGCTGATGAGCAAAGTGATGGCGACGATGCCTTCGAAGGCGCACCAGAAGACGCGCTGAACCACCGGCGCATCCAGCTTGCCTCCGGCGGTGATGGTGTCGACGACGAGGGAACCTGAATCGGAGGAGGTGACGAAGAAGACGATGACCAGGACGATGGCGATCATAGAGGTGACGTCGGCGAACGGCAGCGCCTCCAGCATCCTGAACAGGGCCAGTTCCGGTTGCCCGGCCTGCACCGCCTCGACCACCGCGGTGTGGCCGCCATCGAGATAGTGCGAGAGCGCGGTCGCGCCGAAGGTGTTCATCCAGATCGCCGAGACCAGCGTCGGGACGACCAGCATGCAGCCCACGAGTTCGCGCACGGTGCGTCCGCGCGAGACCCGGGCGATGAACATGCCGACGAAGGGCGACCAGGAGAGCCACCAGGCCCAGTAGAAGGTGGTCCATCCGTGCAGGAAATCCAGGTCGCTACGACCCACCCAGTTGCTGAGCGGTCCGATCGCCGCCAGGTAGTGGCCGATGCCGGCGACGAATCCGGCCCACAGGTCGAGAGTCGGCCCCGCCGCCAGCACGAACGCCAGCAGCAGCAGGGCCAGCAGCAGGTTGGCCTCACTCAGGCGCTTGACTCCCCTGTCCATCCCGGCGACCACCGATGCCATGGCGGCAAGCGTGACGGCGGCGATGATCAGCACCTTGGTGGCGCCGGTGGCCGGCACGCCGAACAGGTGGGCCAGCCCGGCCGCCGTCTGCTCGGCGCCCAGGCCCAGCGAGGTAGCCAGTCCGAAGAGCGCCGCAAACACCGTGAGGACGTCGATCAGGTGGCCGAACCGGCCCCAGACCGCCTTGCCCAGAACAGGGTAGAACGCCGACCGCAGCGTCAGCGGCAAGCCGAGATTGTAGGCGGCGAAGGCGAGCGCCAGGGCGACGACGGCGTACATCGCCCAAGGGTGCAGGCCCCAGTGGAAGATGGCGGAGGCGATGGCCATCCTTTGGGCGGCAGCCGTGTCGGCGGCGTCGATCCCGAGCGGGGGATTCCGGAAATGGGTGATCGGCTCCGCCACCCCGAAGAACATCAGGCCGATGCCGACTCCTGCCGCGAACAGCATGGCGAACCAGGACCAAGCGGAGTAGTCGGGCCTGGCGTCCGGGCCCCCGAGGCGAATGCGGCCCAGCGGCGTCACCACCAGCAGCAGGCAGAACAGGATGAAGAGGTTGCCCGCGCCCAGGAACACCCAGTCGAAGGTCGAAGTGAGCCAGGCGTGCAGCCCGTCGAAAGCGGCGGCCGCGGCGTCCCGGAAGGCCAGCACGCCGCCGACGAACCCGATGATGGTGAGGCTGGCGACGGCAAAGACCGGATGGTGAACGTCGAGCCCCAGGAACTGGATGTTGTCCCGGCCGATCCGGTAGTCGGTCTGGGTAGGGTGAGTGGCCATGCGGGATCTGCGATGTGCCGGGTCTTCCGGAGCCCACGCCTGTTGACTCGGACCGCGTGGGCTGGAATGTCCGTCGGCCATCATACCCCGGCTCGCAATCGATGCCCAGCCGGGGGAACGGGGCATGCCCCGACACATCCCCCGACGTAGGGGCAACCCTTGTGGTTGCCCGGTTGTTCCCGTTGGTCTGGTCAGTGCCGCCTCAAGGGCGTCCATAGGGGCGCCCCAACAGCTTATTGAGCGAGCCTTTTGCAAAATTCCCAATCGGGAACGACATGGAGGTAGCAAAGGTGAAGGGCCGGTAGCTCCGGCATTCACCACAAAAAGCACAAAAGGCACAAAATGAGTGGCGTGATTTCGAGTCTTGACGATCGGAGGGTTCTTTTTTGTGTTCTTGTGCCTTTTGTGGCCATTCCCGGAAAAGACCCCACTGCCGATTCTTGCAAACGCTTCATTCCAGATAGACAAGCACGTTCCCCATTGCAGTATCGTGGGTTAGGGGAGAGCTGCGAAGCTGCGGTTGGAGTGGGTATCCGACGCGACGCCCCCTACAAGCCATCCTTATAGAGCTGCGAAGCAGCGGCTCAGGGTAGCCCCGGGCGGAAGCCCGGGGTCGTATCAACCCTGCACTGCCACAGCCGCGAACGCGGCGAATAGAAAGCACCCTCCCGAAAAGCACTGCCTCTCGAGCCTTTTTGCAAACGGTTCAAGCGATTGTCGGCTTGCTCCCGGACTGATAGAGTACGTCTCCCGCTTCACTCGGCTATGGAGGAGTACAAACATGGAAATCGCATTGATGGCGGCAAGCATGCTGGAGAGGTCCTGGGAGGAGATGCTGGACTCCTGCAAGAAGCACGGCATTCGCCTGGTGGAGGCCTGCGGGGGCGGGCACATTCCCAAGGTCCACTACGACCCGGTCAAGCTGGCATCCTCGCCGGCCGATTTCGAGGCCTTCAAGCGCAGCCTGGATGAGCGGGAGATGCAGATCTGTTCCTTCGGCTGCCACGGGAACCCCATCCATCCCAACCCGGCCATCGCCGAGGGGGCTCACGCCGACCTGGTGGCCACCTGCAAGCTGGCCGGCCGGTTGGACGTTCACCACATCAGCCTGCTGGCCGGCACCCCCGCCGGCGGTCCCGACGACCAGACACCCAACTGGATCATCAACTCCGCCTTCGTCATGTGGAAGGATGCCTACCGCTGGCAGTGGGAGGAGAGAATCATCCCCTACTGGAAGAAGGCCGCCGCCATCGCCGACGACTACGGGGTCAAGCTGTGCATCGAGCCCCACACCGGCGACTGCGTCTACAACACCCAGACCTTCCTGCGCCTGCGCCGGGAAGTCGGGCCCACCATCGGCATGAACCTGGACCCCTCCCACCTGTGGTGGCAGGGCATCGATCCCATCGTTTTCGTGGAGACCATCGGCGAGGCCATCTACACCTGCCACGTGAAGGACGTGGCCCTGGACCCGCGGTTGACCGCCCGCGACGGCCTGGCTTCCAGCGCCTACTACGACGAGTGGGACCAGCGGTCCTGGAGCTACCGCACCCTGGGCTATGGCCACGACGAGTTCTTCTGGCGCAACTTCATCGTCAGCCTGCGCCGGGCCGGCTACGACGGCCCCCTCAGCATCGAGTGCGAGGAGCCCTACCTCACCGTGGACGACTCGCTGGCCAAGGCCGTGGAACTGCTGAAATACGTCCTGCCCAACGAACCGGCGCCGTCGGGCAACTGGATGGACGCCTACCAACTGGACGACTACGAGAAGAACCTGGGGGGATAGGGGAGGGGAAAGGGATAGGAACAGGGATAGGGCTGTCGAAGGCTCCTGGAATTCTTCCTCAGAAGACGAGCCTCATGGCAATGGGACAGTGGTCGGACAAGCGTTTGCGCCAACGGAAATAGTTCGTCTCGCTGTAGGTCAGTTCTTCGAATGAATGGGGCTTCACAGCCTTCCCGGCGATGGGTCCCACCACAATGTGATCGATGAATTCCGGGAACCTGCCGCCCCAGCACCTGGGCTTGCGGCCGGCGTTGACCCGGACTATCGGCTTTGGATTTCCGTCGGCAATGAAACGCCAGAGATCGTCGCGCCGCCGGTCCATGCGTCGGTTGAAGTCACCCAGCAGAACAAAGGCCCGTCCCCGTTCCAAGCGCCGGTCGATCCATGACTCGAGCGGCCTCGCCTGGGACTTGAGATCGCGGCAGCTCCCGGTCGCGGGGCGGTCCAGGTCGCGGTCGAAGCAGCCGGACTTCAGGTGCACCGACATCAGGTCGATCTTCCTGCCGCCCATCTCCAACTCGATCACGGTGCCGTAGCGCAATCCCCATTTCGTGCTCAGCTCTCGATAGTCGGGCAGGCGACGGTATCGGACGCCCCTGCGGACGGCGAAGCCGGTGCGTTGCCTGGCGTCCTCACGGTGCGACAACTCGATACGGTATTGCCGTAGCGGAAACACCCGGCGGACAAAGCCCGCATCCACTTCCTGCAAGGCGACGACGTCCGCCTCCAGGTCATTTGCGTACGAGGCCAACCTGTTGTAATCATTGGCCTTGCGTCTGTGACGATCGGGGTCCTCCGAGGTGAGCCAGTAGATGTTCCAGGATGCCACCTTGATCTCTTCCGCGCTGGCGCCGACCGAAAACGCCTTGACCAGGAACACCAGCAGGACCGATGCCGCCAGGGTTCTCACGGTTCTGTTCTTGGGCATGGCGCCTGAAGACCTGCCGTTCAGGATCCGATCTGTGAGCGGTCGCAACGCGGCCACTGTGTCATCTTGGAGCAAACCTGCCTATAATGAGGGCTCTTTTCAACTTTCGTCAAAAAACTGGAGTCGGCCATGCCCTTTTCCAACGCTTCCGCAAGAAGTTCTGAAACCGAATACGGCTCTCTCACCCGCCGCGGCTTTTTCGCCGGCGTTGGCGCCGCCCTTCTCTTGAACGGCTGGAAGCCGGTCTGGGCGGCCAAAAAGGATGCCGAGTCCCGGCACGGATCCATCCGGGTCACCGACATCGAGGTCCACAACATTACCGAGGAGTTCGTGGACTGGATTGCCTATGAGCTCAACCACTTCTACGGTCCCTGGAAACGGACCATCTACGTGGTGCACACCGACACCGGGCTGACCGGGCTGGGCGAGAGCGGAAGTCCGGAGTCCGAGGAGACCATCGAGAAATACATCGGCACCAGCCCCTTCGACTGGGTGGGGGACGAGAACTCCCTGGGATTGGGGACGGCCATGTACGACCTGATGGGCAAGGCGGCCGGAGTGCCCGTCTACAAGCTCTTCGGGCAGCGCTACCGCCGCTGGGTGCCGGTGGCCTCCTGGACGGTCTCGACCCACCCCAAGCGCATGGCCCAGGCCGTCAAGAACTTCTCCTCCATGGGCTACACCTGGATGAAGTACCACCTCTCGCCCTTCGAGAACGTGATGGACCAGATGGACGCCATGCAGGAAGTGGCCCCCGAGGGGTTCCGCATCCACCACGACATCACCATGCACGGCACCAACGACCACATGTTCGAGTTGCTGGAGAACATCTCGAAGTACCGCATCGCCGGCTGTTTCGAGGACCCTCTGCAGGAGCGGGACATCGAAGGCTACGCCGAGCTGCGCAAGCGCTGCCGGCTGCCGATCGTCTACCACCACACCCCGCTGGGAGGCACCTTCGAGGTGCTGAGGCGGGCGGCCGACGCCTACATGCTGGGACACCAGAAGATCGGAACGGCCCGGCGGCGGGCCGGCCTCTTCGCGGCCGCCAACATCCCCTTCATGCTGCAGAACGTGGGCGGCAACATCACCCGGGCCATGACGGCCCACATGCAGTCGGCCTTCAAGACGGCCAGCTTCCACTTCGTCAACACCTCCGAGAGCAAGAAGTCGGATGTGGTCAAGGAACGGCTCGATCCGGTCAATGGATTCGTCAAGGTTCCGGAACGACCCGGACTGGGCGTGACCCTGGACCGGGCGGAGCTGGAGCGACTGGAAAAGCTGCAACTCCCCGAGCAGCCCAAGTGGATCATCAAGACCCGCTTTACCGACGGCACCCGCATGTACAACATCGCCGATCCCGAGCGGTCCCTCTTCATGGTGCGCCCCGACCGCTGGCGCCTCATCCCCATGAGCTACGACTCCCCCCTCACCACCGAATACTGGGACGACGACGGCTCCGAAGAATACCGCAAGATGTTCGCCCGGATTGAGAAGGAAGGGGTTGTGCTGGTGAAGCCGTGAGAGAGGGTGCGGGGTTTGCGGGCAGCAGAGTTGCTCAGCATTCCACCGGCGCAGCTTCCCTGCGAGGGCGTTTTCCGAGCACGCCGAGCATTGCCAAGGACCGACCTTATCTCGCCAAAACGGTCCAATTCAAGGGTGAGTTTTTGGATAGGTTAGGGGCCATAGTTTCTTGGTCCACCCAGTCGGCGACCTCACTGGTAACCCCAGGAAACCTGCCATCTGCTGCCCCTACTTCTATCCACCACCGCACTGGAAAAGCAGGTACAACTCTACCTCCGCGTCCAAGCCTCAGTGGTCCGCTATCGCGTGAGCCTCCACGACCCCAAGGACGGCACCGAGGTTGTCCACCCCCCCTCCAGGCCGGCCGGATCCCGGAGATCAGCCGGGAGCCCATCCCTGCTTGGGGCGACCGCTAAAGCTGGGTCGAATCGGGCACTCCAACAATCGCAGGTGGTTGGGTTGTAGGAGACGAACACACCAAGGGCATCAAGCGCATTTGGAGCCTGCATGTCCAGTGGTTCAGGGACAATACAATCACCCTGAAAATTGACTAAGAGAAAAAAATTTTGACCTTCAAAAAATTTCTATGCTATTTTAGTCACGGGTAGCCGATACCGGCTGCACTTCTGCAAGAAGATACTTGTTGTTCAATGCGACTAGGAACGATTTACATGCTCGATACTTTCGGGCGGCCCTTTGGGGCCTTTCGGCGGTCAAGAATCTCTCCCATCTCCGGTGTCGGCCGCTGCCAAGCGCGGGCGGCCGGTAGTGGGGCGAGAGGTTCTAGACGGGTCCGTTACTCGCACTTTAGGTACGAGATCCGACGGATCTTTAAGGGAAATAGTCTGTGGGGTTCAGCCGTGCCGACTCTCCTAGTTGCGGCGCTGACGGACGACGCATTACGAGCGTCGGAAAGGAGGTGCGAAAATGAACAACGCAGATCTTCTTGGCTGTGTTCGGTCTCTTCGAGAGATCAGGACGCAGTTAAACCATGTGCTGGACCCCAGCATCAGAATGGAGTTCGACTCGGTTATAGGTCAACTTCAAGATTGTTTGGATCGTGGGTCAGGCCCTCGCCAACCGGCGAAGTGCGTCGATAGAGCTGTTCTGCTTTTTGGACGCCTGATCGACGTCGCAACAAACGTCTCCGACCTTATCGACCGATACAAGAACTGATGCAGCAGACTATTTTCTTTTTTTCGAGATTGATCTTGCACCTTGGCAATGCCATCAAAGTCTGCCGAGCCCATCGCGGACTAACCCAAGCAAGGTTGGCCAAGCAAGCTGGGATTTCCTTGTCCTACTTGTCTCTACTGGAGAACGACAAGCGTGATGCAAGTATCTCCACTTTGGAGTCCATTGCGCAGGGATTGAAAATCCCACTCAATCTTTTGTTTTTTTTAGCGTCGGACGTCCAAGAATTACAGGGTCTTCCGGAAGGGGTTCGAGATAAGCTGTCATCCGTAATCTTGAGGTTGTTGAATGAGTCAAGTACTACTAAAACCTAACTACCCGTATGATCCCTTCAGCAGCCCATTGACGTTGGGCAGACTCCTTCGAGAGGAATTTCCGACACTGCGATTGATTGCAGAATCGCCACACAAATACTATCGTTATATCCCGATTAAGCGTAAGGGCAAGGCGAGAGAAACATGGGATGCACTGCCACCACTCAAGTCCATCCAAGCTCGCATCCAGTGTCTAATCCTACGCAAAGTGAAATACCCCGACTACCTGCAAGGCGGCATCAGAGACGAAGAACAAGCCAGAGACTTCGTTAGCAATGCTTCATTGCACTGTGGTCGGCGGATCGTGATTTCCGAAGACATCGCGAATTTTTTCCCTTCGACAAGTGCAGATCTCATCTATGACCTGTGGCGCTTTCTCTTCCATTTTCCTGATCCTATTGCGCGTGTGCTGACGGGATTGACAACCTTAAAAGGCTATTTACCGCAAGGCGCGAAAACGAGTAGTTACTTGGCGAATCTGGTGCTGTGGCGTACAGAACCTAGACTGGTAAAGTGGCTTAGAGGGCATGGATTTGCCTACTCTCGCTATATTGACGACATCACGCTTTCAACTGACAGAAACCTCGCACGGAAAGAGACCGCGGAGGTTTTTAGACAAATCGCAGGAATGTGTTCGCCTCTGGGCTTTCGTCTAAAACGATCGAAGCATGGCTTGGCCACAAACGGCAGTCGAATGTGCACGACTGGTTTGATTGTCAATCGGCAAGTTGGCTTGCCTAAAGAGTACCGCTCGCAAATACGTGCCTCGGTCCATCAATGCGTGCAATTGGCCAACCAGACAAAGTTGATGAGGCAGACGCCATTCTTCTTGGTTGAATGGAGACGAATTTATGGGAGGGTGGCACTCTTGTGCCGTTTGAACCCAACCGCAGGGGAATCGCTTCGCGACCGTTTACTGGCAATTAAGCCATGTTAGTCCACTATTATGCTTACCTTCAATCCGTCCCTACCGGCGTCGTCTGGACCCCGCCACTGGGGACAGCGGTGCCTTGGGACGGAGTTCTGGAATTTCGTTGAGAGGCTTTGCTTGGTGGCGAGCGTCATAAGGGTTTCACTGATCGAACGCTTTCGCTCACAAGTGGAGGTTTCCTCAATCGACAACTTCGTTGGATTGCAATCGGGATTCTACAAAATCGTTTGAGCTTGCCTGATATAATTTAGGTCATGAGCATCAAGGCCGTGTACAGGAACGGGGTCTTCAAGCCCCTGGCGGAAGTGAGCGACGCCGCTCCGGGAAAGATGTACCAAGTCTTCTCGGAGGATGAGCTGAAGCGTCTCGCCGAAGATCTGCCCTGGCTGAAGGGATTGGAGCGGAGTTTTGAGTTCTGGGAGAATGAGGAGGATGCCGTCTACGACAAGTTATAGACGGGGCGACATCGTTCTGGTCTCCTTTCCCTTCACCGATCTAACCTCCTCCAAGAGGCGGCCTGCACTGATCATCTCCCCTGATTCTTTCAACGCCGCCGGCGAGGACCTCGTGCTGGTGGCGATAACCTCGCGCATCACAGATGACCCCAACGTCGTCCATCTCTCCGGCGCCGACTTTTCAGAAGGCTGGCTTCCCAAGAAATCGATCGTCAAGACGACCAAGCTGTTCACAATTCATTCGTCACTTATCGTAAAGAAGGTCTGCACGCTCACAAGGCAGAAAACGGCGGAAGCCCTTCAGGCGGTGCGGGGTTTCTTTTCATGAACGTGAAGAATGCATCTCCGATCAAGGGAAGTCAGGCCAAGCCCGCATCTCCCCGGTTCGCTCCGCATATTCCGAGATTCATCAAGTCAGTCCGCAAGGCCGATGAGTGTTTCGAGGCCATCTGGCCGGTTTGAAGAAGCAGGGGAAAAATCATGGCTGTGAACGTTGAAGACAAAATCAAAAGACTGAGCCCCACTCAGCGCAAGAAGGTGGAAACGCGCGCCGCTGAGCTGATTGCCGAAGAAATGACGCGACGCGAGCTTCGCAAGGCCCGCAAGCCTGCACAATCCTGAAGACACCGGCGTGAGAAGGTGAAAATACGCGGCGATGGCGGGACTTTTTCACGACCGGAATCGAAATGGCCAAGATAGAAGGCTTCAGGGTAAGAAACTACAAGGTGCTCAAGGATGTGACATTGGGTTGCCTGTGCAACCGACGGCAAATCAGACCTCTCACCCCCATGACAGCGGTAATCGGCAAGAACGGCGTGGGGAAAAGTGTCTTGTGCGATGCGTTCGGATTCCTGTCCGATGCTCTCAAGTTGGGAGTCGACGAGGCCTGCGACGCACGCGGCCGTGGCGGATTCCAGAGGCTGCGGACACAAGGAGAATCAGGTCACATCGAGTTCGAGGTGTACTACAGGGAACATGGAAATGCCCGGCCCATTACCTATGAGATCGCCATTGCGGCTGACGACTTCGGGCGTCCCTATGTATTGCGGGAACGCCTCAGACAAAGGCGAAAAGGTCAAAAACACGGTTGGCCGTTCTCGTTTTTGTTGCTCAATAACGGTGAAGGCGTGGCATGGAAAGGAGACCAGGAAGGTCGTCAGATCGACGAAGGAGAGAAAGCACTTGATATCAAGAGCTTATGGGATTTGCTAAACAGCGAGGAAGAGGAATCCCCCGAGTGTGAGACCATCGAATTGGAAGACTGGCGCAAGCTCGGCATTGCTACACTCGGCGCCTTGAAACAGCATCCGAGAATTTCCTCGTTTCGTCGCTTCATCGAAAGTTGGTATCTCAGCTATTTCACCCCGGACGCCGCCCGCGGCCTGCCATTAGCCGGTCCCCGGAAACATCTCAATGCGCATGGTGACAACCTCGGCAACGTCGTTCAGTTCATGGAGCGCGAACATCCACGTCGCTTCCAGGCGATTCTGACCAGCATTGCCAAAAAAATTCCCGGCATAGACAAGATCGCCACCAAAGAAACGGACGACGGGCGGTTGTTGCTGAGGTTCAACGAGAAGGGCTTTCAGGATCCTTTCTATGCCCAACAGATGTCCGACGGTACGCTGAAGGCGTTCGCCTATCTGTTGTTGCTTGAAGATCCGACCCCTCCCCCATTCCTCTGCATGGAAGAACCGGAAAACGGCCTCTACCACAAGCTGCTGGAAACCCTGGCCACCGAATTCCGCGGACATGCCAGCCGAACCAAGGGCAGCTCACAGGTTTTTGTAACAACTCACCAACCCTATTTCGTCGACGCGCTGGAACCTGACGAAGTGTGGATTCTGGAAAAGGCCGCAGACGGTATGTCGACGATTCGCCGGGCAAGCGACAATCCGATGGTGAGAAACATGGTCGAGGAAGGATTGCCATTGGGCAGCCTCTGGTACAGCGACTATCTCGAGGCGAGGCAATCGAATGCATTTTGAAGTACTCGTAGAAGACTGTTCGGGCAAAACCGCACTTGACAGAGCCCTTTTCAAAATTCGTCATAGTGCAGGTCATTTTGTTGACAAACGTCCCCGACCCGCTTCCCCCGACGCAATGCGGGATCACCGAGCGGCTGGTGCCATTCGGCAGGAATCTTAGTAAGAAAGAGCAAACGATGCCCTTGGTATTCGACGCATCATGGCGATTTGAAGCGCCACCTGGCGAGGTGCCCTACAAACTCATCGACGAATTCTCGCGACTGATTGCTCAGATTGGCACAATAAGGCCGGGGCAAGCCACACTCGAGCATTTCAAGAAGTACTTTGCAGCGGCCGCGGGAACGACTTCGACTAGGAGCTCAAACTCAGGATGGGCACAGACGGATCTCGATTCGTACATGCAACAGGCGTCGCTGAACGTGCCTTTATTTATTGAAGCGTTCGTCGACGCCTGCGAAGCGTTTCGACAAAAAGGCGTGGCCGTTCCAGAAGTGGGTTTAGTCAACCGTTTGATCGCCGACAGCGGAGTTCCCTACAGACTCGATCCGCCAGAGTTAGTGTTCACTGGTCAAGTCGTTGCGCCGGTGGCTGTCCAACATTCTAGGCCCTCGCTCGACGAGCAGGCGCTTAAAGTCCTGCAAAACGCGATCAGCACGTCTGAGCAGTTGCTGGCCGAAGGCAAGGGCCGGCAAGCTGTCCAGGAGATCCTTTGGGTCCTGGAGACTATCGCCACTGCGTTTCGTGGCCTTGATACGAATACCGGTACTGTCCAGGGGAAGTATTTCAACAAGATCGTTGTAGACTTGAAGTCCCAGAATAAAGGCACGCATATGCACCAAGTGCTTTCCTGGATTATGAAGCTACACGGCTATCTGTCATCGCCTACTGGTGGCGGGATTCGACATGGAGCCGACTTGAGGGCGCTTCAGTCACTAAAGCTCCACGAAGCGCGTTTGTTCTGTAATCTAATTCGGAGCTATGTCAACTTTTTGATCGACGAACACACCAGACATGAGAATCGAGACTCGGTTGGCCAATAAGGCGTCGGGTCCTACGACGATCTTCTGTTGCGTGAGTAGCTGTGACAGGTCCATGTTTGGTCAAAAGCTTGCCTCGCGCGGTAGGGGAAACGAGTTGGGCTGTCCCAAGCGATAGGGTGTTTTCCTCCACCGTCGAAAGGCTCGGAGGATCGGCGCTCTGGGACCGTAACCCCAGCCAAGTTGTCAATGTAGGGAAAATCTGGCGCGCGCCTGAAAAGGCAGTTCGCTTAGACATTCCTGCTTTCTCGGATGTGCGCCTGCCTGTCGGCACATAACGTCGTCGATTGCTACGCAGGACACGCCCCCGGCAAACTAAACATTCGAAATGGCCCCGACATGAATCACAGCCAGATCGTCAGCTTCATCTGGGGCGTGGCGGATCTGATTCGGGACACGTTCAAGCGTAGCAAGTACCAGGACGTGATTTTGCCGCTCACGGTGCTGCGGCGGCTCGATTGCGTGCTGGCCCCGAGTAAACGGAGGGTGATGGAGGTCCAGGCCCGGTATCAGGACAAGATCGAGAACCCCGACCGCCTGCTTCAGACCACCTCCGGATTTGCTTTCTACAACACGTCGGCTTACGACTTCGCCAGGCTGCTGGCCGATGCTCCCCACATCGCGGAGAACCTGCGCAACTACATCGCCGGGTTCAGCCCCAACATGCGCGAGGTGCTGGAGAAGTTCGACTTCGACAACACCATCTCCAAGCTTGACGAGGCGGGCCTCCTGTTCCAAGTGATGCAGCGGTTTGCTGATCCCAAGGTGGATCTCCACCCGGACGCGATCGACAATTCCGCCATGGGCACCATCTTCGAGGAGCTCATCCGGAAATTCAACGAGGCGCTGAACGAGAACCCTGGGGAGCACTTCACTCCCCGCGACGTGGTCCATCTCATGGTCGACCTGCTGCTGGCCGGCGACGAGGAGCGTCTGCAAACGAAGGGGGTGGTGCTCAGCGTCTATGACCCCTGCTGCGGCTCGGGCGGCATGCTCACCATCGCCAAGGAGCACGTCATCCTGGGAGAGAGGCGGGAGGGCGAACGACTCAGCAACGGTGTGAACCCGGAGGCAGACATCCACCTGTTCGGCCAGGAGGTGAACCCGGAGACCTTCGCCGTCTGCAAGTCGGACCTATTCATGAAGTCGGAAGACGGCCGCGACGCGAAGAACGTCCTTTTCGGGAGCACGCTCTCGAACGACCGGCACTCCCGAGCCACCTTCGACTACATGATTGCCAATCCGCCCTATGGCAAGGACTGGAAGCGGGACCGGGAGGCGGTGCGGGACGAGCACGACCGGGGCGCCGGCGGGCGCTTCGGACCGGGGCTGCCGCGGATCAGCGACGGCCAGCTCCTGTTCCTGCTGCACATGCTGGCGCACGCCAAGGACCCGGCCAGGGGCGGGTCGCGGATCGCCATCATCATGAACGGCTCGCCGCTTTTCACTGGCGACGCCGGCAGCGGCGAGAGCGAGATTCGCCGCTGGATTCTGGAAAACGACTGGTTGGAAGCACTGATCGCCCTGCCCGAGCAGCTCTTCTACAACACCGGCATCGCCACCTACGTCTGGGTGCTCACCAACCGGAAACGGACGGAGCGACGCGGAAAGGTCCAGCTCATCGACGCCACCACGTTTTGGGTCCTTTTGCGCAAGAGCCTGGGCGACAAGCGCCGCCAAATTCCGTTCGAGAGCAAGGAGGAGATTCTGCGGCTGCTGAACGGCTTCGAGGACAATGCAACAATCAGGGTTTCCGAAGACGGAGAGGAAAGCGAGGGCGTCGTCAGCCGCATCTATCCCACCACTCACTTCGGCTTCCGAAAGATCACGGTCGAACGGCCGCTCAGGCTCGACTTCCAGGCCAGCCCCGAAAGGATCAGCCAGCTCGAAGGCGAGCGCGCCTTCGTCAAATTGGCGGTGTCGCGCAAGAAGGGGCCGGCCAAGCTAACGGACGAGGCGGCGGGTCGGGAGCAACAGGCCGCCATCCGAGACCTGCTCCGGGGCCTGCCGGACAAGCTCTTTATGGATCGGGCGGTTTTCGAGTCCGAGCTTTCCAAGGCGGCTCAGCAGGCGAAGCTCAAGCTGGCAGCGCCCATCAGAAAGGCCATTCTCTCCGCTCTGTCGGAGCGCAACGAAAAAGCCGAGATCTGCCGCGACCGGGAAGGCCGGCCGGAGCCCGACCCGGAGCTGCGTGACACGGAGAACGTGCCGCTTCTTGAGGATGTCGAGACATTCTTCGAGCGTGAAGTGAAGCCCCACGTCCCCGACGCCTGGATCGATACCAACCGCCGGGACCCCCAGGACGGGAAGGTCGGGTTGGTGGGCTATGAGATCAACTTCAACCGCTATTTCTACCAGTACTGCCCACCCCGTCCCCTGGAGGAGATCCAAGCCGACATCCAGCAGGTTGAGAAGGAAATCCTGGACCTGCTCGCTGACGTAACCGGCAGCAACGAGGTAACCCCATGATCACGCAGAATCGTCCGCCCCGCGAGATCGACGGCAAGGGCCGCACCGTTCGCGAACTGCTCGCCGGGCGCAAGTACTCAATTGACTACTACCAGCGCGAGTACAAATGGCAGCAGAAGCAGGTCACCGAGTTGATTGACGATCTCGCAAGCAAGTTCCTGGATAGCCACGAGAAAGACAACGAGCGTAGCGCCGTCGCTGAATATGGCCACTACTTCCTCGGATCAATCATCGTCAGCGACAAGGAGGGCCAAAAATTCATCATCGATGGTCAGCAGCGCCTCACCACGCTGACCCTGCTGCTGATTTCTCTCCACAATCGGCTCACCGATTCCGAGCAAAAAGGGCAGATCGCAGACCTCATCTTTTCGCAAAAGTACGGCAAGCGCTCCTTCAACCTTGACGTGCCTGAGCGCACGCCCTGCATGGAGGCACTCTACGCCGGCAAGGAGTTCGTGGAGGCCGAGGTCTCGGAGTCCGTGGGCAACATCCTGGAGCGCTACTCCGACCTGGAGGAGCGGTTCCCCGAAAAACTGGCCGGCGCGGCCTTGCCCTACTTCGTGGACTGGCTCATCGAGAACGTCCACCTCATCGAAATCACGGCCTACTCCGACGACGACGCCTACACCATTTTCGAGACCATGAACGACCGCGGGCTCTCGCTAGCACCCGCGGACATGCTCAAGGGCTACCTCCTCGCCAACATCACCGACCCCGAGCGCCGTTTACGCGCGAGCCAGGTGTGGAAGAAGCGCATTCAGGCGCTCAATGAAATCGGTAAGGATGAGGATGCAGACGGCATCAAGTCTTGGCTGCGCAGCCAGTACGCTAAGAGCATCCGCGAACGTAGACGTGGCGCCGTGCCCCGCGACTTCGACCTCATCGGCACCGAGTTCCACCGCTGGGTGCGCGATCACCAGGCTCCGCTCGGCCTCACCACCAGCATCGAGTTTGCCCAAATCATCGAGCGCGATTTCGCCTTCTACAGCCATTGGTATGAACGCCTGCGACAGGTAAGCCACACACTCACGCCCCCGCTCGAGTGTGTGCGTTACAACGCCCAGCACAATTTCACGCTCCAGTATCCGGTGTTGCTGGCGCCGCTCACCGTGAACGATGACGAGGCCGGCGCATTGCGCAAGCTGCGCATCGTGGTGGCTTGGCTCGATATTTTGATCCATCGGCGCATCTGGAACTGGCGGGCCATCGACCACTCGACAATGCAATACGCCATGTTCGTGGTCATGCGTGACATCCGTGGGAAAGATGCGCCAACGTTGGTCGGGATGCTGCGTGAACGGCTCGACGCTGAACATGAGACCTTTGTTGTCAACGATAGAAACGCGAGATTCGGGTTGCATGCCATGAACGGACCGCAGATCCATCGCCTGCTCGCACGCATGACAGACTACCTCGAAACACAATCAGGGCAAGAATCGCGCTACGCGGAGTACGCGAAGCGTGGCCGTAAGGGATACGAGATCGAGCACATCTGGGCCGACCATTCGGAACGCCACGTGGATGAGTTCTCCCACCCAAGCGAATTCGCAGAATACCGCAACCACATAGGTGGTCTCCTACTTCTTCCCAAGAGCTTTAACTCCAGCTACAGCGACCTGCCCTACGCCGAGAAACGCGAGCACTACCGGAGCCAGAACCTGTTGGCGTGCAGCCTTCACGAGCGTGCCTATGACCGCAACCCGGGCTTCCGACGGTTCATTGAGAGGAGCGGTCTGCCGTTCCACGACCACGCTGGATTCAAGAAGGCGGACCTGGACGCGCGGCAGGAACTCTACCGCCGGCTCGCTGAACAAATTTGGGACCCGGAGCGGTTGACGCGGGAGGCCATTTCGTGAAGCTGGCGCTCTATCCCAGGTATAAGCCGAGCGGCGTCGAGTGGGTGCGAGAGATCCCGGAGGAATGGGCGTCATTTCGGCTTCGCTTTGTTGCCATAACAAGCGTCACCAAAAAAGAGGTCCGTGAACTTGATCCTGAGACCAAGGCTTCCTTCATCCCCATGGAGGCGGTCGGAGAATACGGCGGCCTCGATTTGGATACGACAAAACCGCTTTCCGAGGTTGTCGATGGCTATACGTATTTCCGCAACGGGGATGTCATTGTCGCCAAGATCACCCCGTGCTTCGAGAACGGGAAGGGTGCTCTGGCAAACCGAATGTTCAATGGGATTGGGTTCGGAACAACCGAGCTCCACGTGCTTCGTCCGTCGGGCAATTTGGACGCTCGTTTCCTGCTGTACCTTACCTTCAGCGACCACTTTCGCCGCATCGGGACAGCTTCAATGTTCGGTGCCGGTGGCCAAAAGCGAATTTCGGACGATTTCATTCGCAACTTCCGTCATCCTGTGCCCAGTCTTTCTGAGCAACGGGCCATCGCCAGTTTCCTGGACCGCGAAACGGCGAAGATTGATGGGTTGGTAGCGAGGAAGGAGCGGCTGATGGAGCTGCTTCAGGAGAAGCGCACAGCCCTCATCACCCGCGCCGTCACCCGGGGCCTTGACCCGAACGTTTCCATGAAGGACTCCGGTGTCGAGTGGTTGGGGGAAATTCCTGCGCATTGGGATGTGAAGCCGTTGAAGTCGATTAGTGAGCTCCAAACGGGTCTGACGCTGGGCAAGAGATACAAAGGAGAGGCAATGACAATCAGGCCTTATTTGCGGGTGGCGAATGTCCAGGACGGGTATCTCGCACTCAATGACATCGCAGAAGTTGAGGTTCCAATCCGTGATGTTGAGCGATTCGAACTCCAGTCGGGGGATGTGCTGATGACTGAAGGTGGCGATTTCGACAAGCTTGGCCGCGGACATGTGTGGAACGATCAGCTTACCCAGTGCTTGCACCAGAATCACATCTTCGTAGTGCGGCCACGACCCAGTGCTCTGACTTCTCATTTCCTGGCCCTTGTGATGAGCAGCGCGTACGGCCGTGCGTACTTCACGGCGACGGCCAAGCAGTCGACAAACTTGGCGTCCACCAATAGCACGAAGCTGCGCAATCTTCCGGTTCCGCTACCAGGACTCGACGGGCAAGTTGAGATCACCCGTTGGGCCAACCGCGAGACAGCCAAAATCGACGCCCTCATCGCCAAAGTCCGCCAAGCCATCGGCTACCTCAAGGAATTCCGCACCGCCCTGATCTCGGCGGCGGTCACCGGCAAGATCGACGTCCGGGAGGAAGCCTCATGAGTCCCGAGGTCTCCGAGCGCGCCTTCGAGGAGGCGATCGAGTGTGCGCTGCTGCGGCACGGTCCCGACGCCTGCCCGGGCGATCCGACGTCGGTGCGGGAGCTGGAACCGGTTTACGGCCAGGACCCAACGCCGGGCGGCTACCTCAAGCGCCGGCCGGAGGACTACGACCGCGGGCTGTGCCTGATTCCGGGCGACGTGCTCGACTTCCTGCTGGCCACCCAGCCGAAGGAGTGGGAGAGGCTGAAGCAGCACCACAGTTCCGAGGTGAAGCCGCGCTTCCTGGGGAGGCTCTCGCGGGAGATCGGGCGGCGGGGGGCGCTCGACGTGCTGCGCAACGGCGTCAAGGACATGGGCTGCAAGTTCCGGATGGCCTACTTCCGGCCGGCCAGCGGGCTCAACGAAGAACTGCAACGCTTGCACGCGGCCAACCTTTTCGCGGACGTGCGCCAACTCCGTTACAGCGAGCAGGGCGAGCAGAGCCTCGACCTCGCAATCTTCCTGAACGGCATTCCCATATTCACGGCGGAACTCAAGAACCCGCTCAACGGCCAGGACGTGGAGGACGCCATCCGGCAGTACCGGCAAGACCGCGACCCCAGGGAGCCCCTCTTGGCCAACGGGCGTTGCCTGGCCCACTTTGCCGTGGACCCGGAGTTGGTGTTCGTGACCACCCGGCTGGCAGGCGCCGCCACCCGGTTCCTGCCCTTCAACCGGGGACGCTTCGGGGGCGCGGGCAATCCGCCGGTCCCACCCACCCGTCCGGGTTTCCCGACCGATTACCTGTGGGAGCAAATCTGGGCCCGGGACAGCGTGCTCGACCTCATCCGCCAGTTCATCCATGAGGTTGAGGACGAGGACGACCGCGGGCGCAAGACCGGACGGCGCACCCTGATCTTTCCGCGCTACCAGCAGCTCGACTGCGTGCGCCGCCTTGTGCGCCACGCACGAAATCACGGAACCGGCAAGCACTACCTGATCCAGCACTCGGCCGGCAGCGGCAAGAGCTTCACCATCGCCTGGCTGGCCCACCAGCTCTCGGTGCTGCACGATCGGGATGACCGGCGTGTCTTCGACTCGGTGGTGGTGGTGACCGACCGGAGGGTGCTCGACCGGCAACTCCAGCAGACCATCCGGCAGTTCGAGCAGACCCTGGGCGTGGTGGAGAACATCGACCAGACGTCACGCCAGCTCCGCGAGGCCCTGGAGGCGGGACGGACGATCGTCGTCACCACGCTTCAGAAATTTCCCGTCATCGCCGAGCAGATCGACCAGCTACCCGGCCAGCGCTTCGCCGTAATCGTGGACGAGGCCCATTCGTCGCAGTCGGGCGAGAGCACCAGGAGCCTGAAGGCCGTGCTGGCGGCGGGGAGCCTGGAGGAGGCCGAACAGGAGGAAGCCGGCGCCGGGACCCCTGAAGAAGAAGTGGAGGATCGCGTCCTGGGAGAGATCCGCAGCCGCGGACGCCAGCCAAACCTCTCCACCTTCGCCTTTACGGCGACCCCGAAGCCCAAGACGCTGGAGTTGTTCGGCAGCAAGCGGCTCGACGGGAAGTTCGAGCCCTTCCACCGCTACAGCATGCGACAGGCGATCGAGGAGGGCTTCATCCTGGACGTGTTGTCCAACTACACTACCTACAAGGTCTATTGGCGGCTGCTGAAGAAGATCGAGGACGATCCGCGCTACGACAAGCGGAAGGCGGAATATCTGCTCAAGTCCTATGTCGAGCTGCACCCGCACGCCATCCGCGAGAAGATCGACCTCTGCGTGGAGCACTTCGAGGCGCAGGTCGCGAACCGGATCGGCGGACGGGCCAAGGCGATGATCGTGACGCGCTCGCGCCTGCACGCGGTACGCTCCAAGCTCATGCTGGACCGCTACCTGGCGGAAAAGGGACATCCCTGGAAGGCGCTGGTGGCTTTCTCGGGCACGGTGAAGGACAGCGGGCAAGCTTACACGGAGTCCGGCATGAACTCGGTTGGGCAGGAACGGGTCATCGGCGAGCGGCAGACGGCGGCCGAGTTCGAGAAGCCCGAGTACCGCTTCCTGGTGGTGGCCAACAAGTTCCAGACCGGATTCGACCAGCCCCTGCTCCACACGATGTACGTGGACAAGAAACTGGGTGGCGTCAACGCGGTCCAGACGTTGTCGCGTCTGAACCGCACCCACTCCGGGAAGCAAGGCGTGATGGTGCTGGACTTCGCCAACGAAGCCGAGGAGATCCGCAAGGCCTTCGAGCCCTACTATGAGACCACCCTGCTTTCGGAACAGACCGACCCCAACCTGCTCTACGAGGTCCAGGGGAGACTGCTCGATTTCGGCGTTTTCACGGCGGAGGACGTCGAGGTCTTCGCACGGGTGTATTTCGACCCCAAGGTGACCCAGGATCGGCTCTACGCGGCGCTGGAGCCGGCGCGCCGGCGCTTCGACGATCTCGCTCCCGATGAGGCGGGCGACTTCCGCGGCCAACTGACCGACTACAGCCGCCTCTATGCCTTCCTCTCCCAGGTGCTGACCTTCGCCGACACCGATCTGGAGAAGCTCTACGTCTTCGCCCGGCACCTCCGCCGCCTGCTGCCTGCTGTTCCCGACGAGTTGCCGCGCGAGGTTCAGAGCAACATCGACATGGAGTCGTTCCGCATCCAGCAGACGGGCCGCGGCCGGATTGCGCTGGAACAGCGGGTCGGAGCGCTGGAACCCGCCGGGAGCAAGCCGCATGGCGCCGGCGCGGAGGAGCTGGAGGCCCTCTCGCGCATCATCGAGTCGCTGAACGAGCGCTTCGGCCTGAACCTTGGCCCCGAGCACCGCGTCACGCTGGAGCACCTGCGCTCCGCCCTCGACCAGGATGCCGGCCTCGACGCCAGCGCCCGGGTGAACACGCGCGAGAACGTGCGGCTGACCTTCGACCCCAAGCTCGAGGACAAGATCCAGGAGATTGTCGAAACCAACTTCGAGCTCTACAAGCGCATCACCGACGACCCCGGCTTCGGCCGGGCGCTCAAGAACTACCTCTTCGACGACTACATCCGGCGGCACCGCCGGGCCGAGGAGCTTCTGAAGCTGCAGGAGTCGAAGACGCTGGAGTTCAAGTCGAGCCTGCGCTGGAACCTGCGGGAGGACCACAAGGACGACAAGACCATTACCTTCGCGGCACTCAAGTCCATTGCGGCCTTCCTGAACACCGAGGGTGGCGACCTGCTCATCGGGGTGGACGACAACCGCAAGGTGCTCGGCATCGAGCACGACCGCCTGGGGAACGACGACAAGTTCATGCGGCACCTGGCCCAGGCGGTGCGCAACGGCCTCGGCGACCGCGCCGGCACCTGCATTGATCCCAAGACGCAGATTGTGGAGGGCAAGACGGTCTGCCTGGTGAGCTGCCAGCGCAGCCCCGAGCCGGTCTTCCTGCAATGGAAGGGCCTGGAGAAAGGGGCTGACGGCGATCTCTTTGTCCGGAGTGGCCCCGGAACGGTGAAGCTGAGCGGGGAGGACGCCGAGAGGTACGTGGCAACGCGGTTCGGGACGAAGTGATTGGCGGCCTCTGTCGGGAGCGTCAAACGTGGGGAAATAACTGCCACTGTACAGGAAAATGAGTCCCCTCAACTTCATCGATCATCCCCTGGTCGGCACCCCATATGGTGTGGCTCTGGATCTGTGCATCGTGCTGGGCGTTGCCTGCTGGGTGCTCTCGGTCCTGACGAGGGAATATTCCTGGACGGACCGGCTGTGGTCGGTGGTCCCGGCGGTTTACTGCCTGGTTGTTGCTGTCGATCTGGAGTTTCAATCGGCTCGCGTCAACGTCATGACCGTGCTGGCGACATTGTGGGGGATACGATTGACCTTCAACTACGCCCGCAAGGGAGGGTACTGGATCGGCGGCGAAGACTATCGGTGGATCTATCTCAGAAAACAGATGAGCAGCCTGAGATTTCAGTTGATGAACGCGACAGCCATCGCACCGGGTCAGATGGCGGTGGTGTGGCTGTTCACCTCGCCCATTCATCAGGCCTGGGTGTATGCCGAGCGCCCCCTGGGCTGGCTGGATCTTGTTGCGGTCGTGGTGTTTCTGGCACTGCTGACTCTTGAGAGTATCGCCGATGCCCAGATGTGGCGGTTTCAGCAGAACAAGAAACGTCTGGTTCGAGAGGGGGCCGAAGTGGAGCGGCCGTTCATGGACAGCGGCCTGTTTCGATTCAGCCGCCACCCCAGCTATTTCTGTGAAATGGGGATGTGGGTGACGTTTTACGTCTTCGCCGTCTCCGCATCAGGCCAGGTCTGGCACTGGACGGGTCTGGGCTGCCTTCTGCTGATACTGGTCTTTCAGGGCTCCACCCGACTCGCAGAGCAGATTTCCAGCGAAAAATACCCCGCCTACAGCCAGTACCAGGCCGCGGTGCCAAAGCTCGTTCCGTTTACGAGACTGGGCTGCAAAAAAGAAAGATAACCTTGGAAGAAAGGGAATTCGGCCGTGATTGAATGGCTTGGTATCGGCCACCTTTTCGAGCTTTCCCGGACGGAAGCGGTTGCCGGGTTTTTCACCCCGCTGGCGATCTTTGCGGTGTTCTTGCTGGCGCAGCTCATCCTGCCGGGAAAGCGGGTTCCCGGCTATGTCGTCAATCCGGAGACCGGCAAACCCCGCAGCTATCGGCTCAACGGTATCCTGGTGTTTGCGATTGCGCTGATCGTGTGGGCGTTCGAGCTCACCGGGATGTCACGGGAGTGGTTCTACCGGTCCTCGATCCATGCGGTGGCGGGCGGAACGGTCTTTACCACGATCTTTACGTTGCTGGCGGTGTTCAGCCAGCCGCAAGGAAGGGTAAGGAATCCGATCCTGGCGCTGTGGTTCGGGCGTGTCCAGGAACTGTCGTTCTTCAACGAGCGCTTCGATGTGAAGATGTATTTCTACGTCGTCGGCGGCACGATGTTGTCGCTCAACGCCCTGTCGGGGGCTGCCTACCACTACGAACGCTTCGGCCAGGACTCCAACCCGGGCGTCTTCCTGTTCGCGGCGTTCTTTACCTTCTACGTACTGGACTACTTCATCTTCGAGCGCGTCCAGCTCTATACCTACGACGTGATCCATGAGAATCTCGGTTTCAAGATGTTCTGGGGTGGCCTGATAGTCTACGGGTGGCTGTTCATCCTCCCGTTGTGGGGCATGGCCGCCTACCCGGCCCCCGGATTCTCCCCGGCACGGACCGCTGTGTGGCTCATTGGAACGGCTGGACTGTTCCTGCTCGGGTGGGCCATCTCGCGCGGCGCTAACCTGCAGAAATACACCTTCAAGCGATGGCCCGAGCGCAAGTTTCTCGGGCTCATCCAGCCTGAAACCATCGAGGCCGGTGACCGCAAGATCCTGTGCAGTGGCCTGTGGGGCGTCGCCCGCCACTTCAACTACATGGGCGAGGGGTTCATGGCCCTGTCGATTGCCCTGGCCTTCGGCTACTTCACCAATCCCTGGGCCTGGACCTACTTCGTCTTCATCGTCCTGCAGTTCATTTTCCGTCAGCGCGACGACGACAGGTGCTGCGCCGAGAAATACGGCGCCGACAAGTGGTCGGAGTACCAGGCGCGGGTGAAGTACCGGATCATTCCCGGCGTTTATTGAGAGCGCCCCCTGCGAAATCCCTCGCCACCGGATGTTCTCTGAGGACAGAGTGATTATTGGCGATTCCATCCCTCGCGGCGGATCGCCTCCCGGATGTGCGCCAGGTGGTGTCGCCCGTGCCAGGCATAGGACCCAATGGTTTCCGCCAGGTTTGCAGGGCCGGATTCAGGGTGAATGAAAGTCCTGTCAAGATCTTGGCGGGTGAGGGACCGCAAGAGCGCCACCCAGCGTCGATGGAGCGCCTCCAGCAGATCCAGAGATGCAGAGACCGGAGCGGCCGAGTAGTCCGGCAGTTCCGCCCACCGATCCTCGAAATAGGCCTTGATCTCGGGCCGCTCCTCTGTCAGCGCCCACTTGAACCGGATGAAACTGTTCATGTGGCTGTCCGGCAAGTGGTGAATCACCTGGCGGATGGTCCAGCCTCCGGGGCGATAGGGGGTATCCAGTTGGGTGTCCGTCAGGCTGTTGACGGCTCTCCTGAGGTCGGCAGGGAGAGCTTCAATGTTGCCGATCCACCTGTTGATCTGATCCTCATCTATCGGGGATGGAGGTTCAAATTGGCCGATCGGGTAACGCAACTTTTCCAGTTCTTCGGACATTGTGACTCCTCTTGGTTCTCCAATAGCTCCACATAGTTAGTGTGTCTGGCTCTGTCGAATAATTCAGAAAACATATCCGAAAAGCCCTTATTCAATGAAGCTCTGACTTAAGTGGGAACCTATTTTGAATACAAGTCGTCCCTGTCCGGCCGAGGTCGCGGCGGTAAGGGCGTGAAGTCTTCATTTTCGCGAGCAGGAAAGATGCGTCCTGAATCAAATGTAAGTCCGTATGCGACGGACAGCCTGCTGAACAGTTCTAGAGAAATGTCTTTTTGCGGTAGATTCTCCGGCAGTGGGAATCCTTTCCGCAATGGCGTAACAGGAATTTTGCGGCAGCCGATTTTGACCGAGTTTAAGTACACGCGGCAAGCCGAACCACCTCCGCAGACGAAGACCGGCAGGCCCTGTTGCCACTCCGGTGCCGTTGGGTACCTTTTCTGCTTCGTGAATCGCAATATGTTGTAAATCACCTGAGAGAGATCTGCCTGGAAGCTACTTTCCACCTGAAGCAGCTTGGCTTGGTTCACACCGTAACTATTGCGTAGTTCTGCTTGATTTGGAACTGGCGCATCGGTATCCCATTGGTCCCACTCGCCTCCCAAATAGCCCTCCATTAGGAATCGTGTACCCTTCGGCTTTACGTCCGACGACCAGATTGGATAACGATCTTCAAAAAAATTCGGATGCCGAAAAACGTTGAAGGTGACCACGTCAACTGTTCCAGCTCCACAGTCAACCAACTGGTGAAGTCCATCGGCCCGTTGAGGCGAGTGACTGTATGAGGTGATCTGGGCAACGAACTCGGGGACGGCCGTGAGTTCATCAAGACCTGTATCACTATCTTCGACTCCTTTTCTCAGAATACGGCGCACAATCTCGCCGGTCGCAAGGCTGTCGGTCTGACTTGCAACCCATGCAGCAGCAGCCAGTCTCTGGTACAGATCCTTGGAATCATCTGCTTCGAAAAGGTTCGTTGGGCAGCCGATTCGTAGGTTCCACGCAAGTGAGTAGGAGCGGACTAGGTTGGGATGGTTGTCGAATAGCCACGCCCGTGCAAACCGCAATGCAGCAGAGAGGAACTCGACCGCACGAACGTGGTCGTCTTCAGCAGCTACATTTCCCGGAAGAAACGGTTCCTTCAGAGCGCGAATTTGGCCAATACCAGGCACGCTCGCTCCATTATTGGTAGTCGATAATCTTCCTGGCAGCAGGTATCCGACGTTCCCAGTTAATTCCTTCCAGGGTATGAAGAAGACAAAATCTGCAATGCGAACCGCGACCTTTGTGAGCGCCGTTCCGAAATCGAATCCCAGATACACAGCTCTCCTTCTACCGCCAATACCTTCCGTCGCCTGAAGATGTTTCCCACGGTCCACCCAGTGTATTAGTGGAGCGACTTCTCGAATCAGTTCCGATTCCGCGGATCGAAGCTGACTTTCTTTGGGCCTGCTGTGCTCAGGCATGGTCTTCGGAACAGTACTATCTCGTGGATGGCACAGTTGAGGGGAAGGAGAGTCCCCGAATAGTCTTCGCAACCACTTTCTCAACTTGTCCATAGCGCAACTTGCAATTTAGTGGACACGGATGAGCCCTGCACAGACGAAGTTTTTGTCGGCAACTATTTCTGCACTTTCGGTGATTTTTTGTTTGCGAACGTCCATTCGCCCCTTCAATTTATCAATCTGGCCCTGGGTGGCCCGAGCCAGGGATGTTCGCCCCAACGTCTCGTGGGTTCGCAAAACCTTTGTGAGCGTTGCAAGGCGACGGTTCAAATATCGATCCACAGAATCCAATTGAAAGCGCGCCCGGTCTGCGTTCTCATTCTTCTTTGCCGCCAATTCACTTCGATACCTTTGACCCAAGACGTCCTCCGCCTGTTCGAATCTTCGAACCACGGATTCCCCATCCACTTCATTGTTCGCGCCTATCCAGTCTACGCCTGACAGACGAGCTCTTTGGAGCATAACCTCGCTCGCCGGCTCTTCGAGCAGTGTGCCATCGTCAAGCCGCAGCGCAGCTACGGACAAGACTTCTTCTTCGCGGACTCCCTTGAATACCCATGAGCGTACGTAGAACGTATAGTCCCCTCGTTGGAATTCATCATCTTTAGCGCCATGGATTTCTACGGCGGCGAGTGGGTAAAAATGCTCATCTCGCTGCTGCAAATCGTGGGTGATGAATCGCACAAGTGGATGAAACTGATGCAGGACTTCTTCGCTGTAGTGGTATTGCTCACTGATTCGATTCAGAAAGCGGATCCGCGTCGTTCGACCTCGGTCCAGAGCCGTTTTGCCGAGCAAGCCCTCGTCTTGAAGATACGCTGTAAACCGTACCGCAACATCCGCAGGAAGCTGCAAAGTAACGAGGTTTCGATCGCCACCGTCTTGTAGGAACTGGTGCCCTGGGCAGTAATCTGTCAGGTAGTCCCGAACATAAACCATTAGGTCGACTTCTGTCACCCGCCGTGCAAGTTCCCTGGCAGCTTCAATGCGTTCAATCACATACTGGCCATGAGCCATCATGTGCGGCGCGTTGCGCTCAAGTTCTTCCCTTTGATTTCTTAAATTTTCCAGGGCCAGTGCCGCTTGGGTGATCTGTGCTTCTTCCTCAGCGGGCGTCAATGGTCGGTTCAGGAGCGCAGACTCTAGCCTACGTACGATCTCGCCAACCACGGCTTCAGCCTCGCCCAGCGCTTCTTCGAACACTCTCAACCGGCTCAGAAGGCGGTTGACGATCCTGGCATCAATGGTTTCTTCAAAGTAGAGATTCCAGATGTGAATGATCTTGGCCTTCTGTCCCAGGCGGTCAATTCGCCCTATTCGCTGCTCAATCCGGGTAGGATTCCACGGCAGATCATAGTTCACCAAAACCTTACAGAACTGTAGGTCGACGCCCTCAGAGGCGACTTCGGTCGATACGAGGATCCTCAAGGTCGAGCTATTGCGGAATTCATTGATCACCTCCTGCTTTGTCTTCGAAGTTCCATCTCTGTTTCCCCAGATTAGCGTGGATCGTATCCCTTCGGCGTTGAGTCGGTCCACGAGGTATCTGGCAGTCGGACGAAATGTCGTAAACACAATCAACTTCTCCGCGGGATTCTCTGTGAGGAATTCGCCTGCTACCTTAAAAAAGCGGGTAAATTTGGAATCAGACTGCTCGAGGGCAGCGATGTCGATGGAAGAAGGTATCACTGCCTGGAGCAATGCTTTCAATGGGCCGACTCCCTCCTGCTCTTCGGCTCCACGCTCCTCAACCTCAACCTCGGAATCTTCGATCAACTGATCGAGTTCTTTCGCCCCTCTTTGCCACGCCCTCGCTACAGCCGCGGGGCAGGAGGTGACTTGGCGCTGCGGTGTAGCAAGTAGAAAGCCATCACTGATACCGTTTTGAATCGCGTACCGGCGGGTCGTATCAGTAACGAGATTGTAAAGGTGTTGTTCCGCTTGATTCATTGGGACGGCTTCACGCCTGACGTCACGGAGAATCCGACGCTGCTGCACGTCGCGCTTTCGGGTCCTGGTGACTAGGTGTGATAGGAGGTTGAGACGCTCAATAGTCCCCGCCAACTTCGCACGGTATCTCCTGTCGGACAATTGAGCATCTGTCGGCAAGTTGTCCAAAAGGTTGCGAAGCTGGGTCGATTTGGAAAGAATCGATTGTTCAGCCGCTTCCTTCAAACGGGCAGCTACCTCGGAAGCCTTAGACTGAAGGTTAAGCACCGTATCGCGTGCCGCTACAAGTGGCTTGTTCGCGTTGAGCAGGCGTTCGAAATCGTACAGGCTTCCAATATGATCTACGTCAAGCAGGTTTAGTAGATTGTAGAGATCCCGATTCCTGAGGTTGATTGGGGTAGCGGACAACATCAGTTGAAACGCTGAAACGTCGCGGAGCAGGTTTCCAAGTCGCCACGTGGCGGTTTCGCTGTTTCTCATGTAGTGGGCTTCGTCGAAGACCGCGAGATCAATCAGTGGCTCTTCCGCACTGTTCTCGTAAAGGAAGTCGGCCAACTGCCACCGGGCACCCCCAGACTTTTTCTCTTCCTCTGAAGCCGAGTATCGCCAAGACTTTGGAGGCCGCGACCCGTTGAAACTGATGATCCATGCCTTGCCCTGACCAAATGCCTGAGTCGGCCGACTAAGATCATCAAGAAATCCCCTGGCGTCGACGATTTGAGGGTCTATTCCAAACCTATTACTTAGTTCGTCCCGCCATTTCTCCCTCAGCATCGCAGGACATATTACGAGAAGTCGCCTGAAATCAAATCGTGCCCTGAATTCCGTCCATATCAGGCCGGCTTCAATGGTTTTCCCCAAGCCAACTTCGTCGGCAATTAGAAGTCCCGTGGCTGGCGAATCCAGAAGAGTCAATAGAGGGCGGTATTGGTGCGAGTAAAAATCTGTATTGGTTATTCCCATCGCATAGACGAGGTTTGCAAGGCGCCCTGACAGGTGGACGTAAGTAAGATTACGGCGGAGATTTCCAGCGCGCCCGTATCGGCCGTTTTTGGCAAGGGAGAACGGGTCACTCGCGTCGGCTGCCTCGCAAGGTTCAAGCTCGTCCTCGTGACATGAGTCGATCAGGTCATCGGTCCACAGAACCTGAAAGTAGGTTCCGGATCGTCTGATGCGTGGAGGGGAATTGGTGACTATTCCACGACGTCCGGGATTATCGATACTTTGTACTCGTTGACCTGGTTCAAAACGCATAGACACTTAAGTTGATGAAAGAGTCCGGTTCTACTTGAAAATCTTGCACCCAAGGTGCTTGAGATCGCCACTCGGTGATGTAATCGCGCGGAATCACAGATCTGGTTCAATATCAACGTTTACGAGGATCTTCCAACTCGCATCGCGTTGCGCTTCCTTGCGGATTATCCCCGGGAGTAGCGGAACCGTTTGTCGGGCTTTGGCCTTGACATAGGTTCTTAGGTAGCGGGTCCGTTCGTGAGCGCCGGCACAGTCAAGAAGGTGTCCAAGTCTTTGTGCCCAAGTGATGGGAGCGTTTTGCGTAGCCGTCAGCAGTTTCTGGGGGTCGATTCGCTCCGCAAGTTCCAAAAGGACAGTCGCCACCTGATCGAGCCCGCCAACGCGGTCGCAATAGCCTACGAGATCCACAGCCGTCGCCTCCGGCGTCGAAGCGCGGATCGGACCGCGGGGCGTTTTGAAGCACTGAACCGCAACCTGCCGAAGGCGCTTGCGGACGATGAACTTCGCGCGCACGTGGCCGCAGGAAATGGGTCGGCGCGCCCTTTCGAGGATCACCTGGAATTCCTGCGGTCGGTGATGAGCTACCCCGTGATATTGCGCTGCCGATAGGAGCCCGGCATAGAAGGGTTGGTTTACTCGCTCCATCAGCGCCGGAATAAACTGATCTGCCGGCAGGCATCCCAGAGCACGGTATTCCGGCGGCACGATCACGTAGAAGCCCCGTGCAGGCTGTGCGATCAAATTCTGCCGGGCGAGCCGGTTCAGGGCAAGCTTGGTGGCGTCGGCGGACACGCCAAGCGCTTTTCGAGCGTCACTCGACAGGAAGTGATAGCGCCCGGAAGCGGCAAGGGAACTGATAAAGTCCTTGGCACGTAGCTGGCGAGATCTGGATATCATATGCATAAAGTATCATTTTTTGATCCTTTGTGCAATCGTAGTCAGCTTCTTCCGCTCCAAGCAGCAACACCAACACTACCGGTATCTTGCGACGGCCCGACCACCGGACCCTTCCACCGAGTACAGTACCTGGGGCTGCTAAGGCCGGCCCTTCGCGTCCCAACTGCTCCATTCCTTCCTCTGGACACAGCGTGATCCTCCTCTCCCGTACCTTCGCACAGAGTTTCTCCAATCACTGTCCAAGGAAATCGTGGGGCGGGGAACTACTTTCGGAAAGTAGGGTCTCGGTCAACACGAGATAAATAAACCATTTTGTTGTCAACAATAATGTTGACAACAATTTCGGTGTATTCTACATTCAACGTGCAAAGTGCGTTGATGAATAAGGCGGAATCATGAGATCAGCCACCGGCCGTTGGGTAAGCGGTGAAGATTTCTTTGACCGTGAGCGCGAATTGGAAGTGCTCAAGACGCGGGTTCGCGAGCAGAACCATGTACTGCTGACCGGACAACGCCGCATGGGAAAGACAAGCATCCTGCGTGAGCTCGGATCGCGGCTTGAGTCCGAGGGATGGATATTTCTTTTCGCGGACGTCGAGGGTGCTACCTGCCCAGAGGATGCGATCTCTGAAATCGCCAGGGCAGTGCATCCCGTTCGGTCCATCGCATCTCGCTTCGCAGGGACGATGCAGCGGGTGCTGAACGAGAATGTCGAACAAATCAGCGCGCTGGACTTCAAAGTGAAAATCCGTGCCGGGTTGGATGCCGGAAGCTGGAGGCGTCACGGAGAACAGTTGTTACGCGACTGCGCCATCCAGGAGAAGCCGGTGCTTCTCGTCATTGACGAACTGCCCATCTTCCTCAAGCGCATGCTCAATCGCGACGGCAACAAGCGGCGCGTCGACGAGTTTCTGAGTTGGCTGCGTGGCGTACTGCAGGCGCTTGACGGGGAATCCTTCGTTCTTATCGTATCGGGGAGTATCGGGCTGGGGCCTTTGGTGCGAAGGCTGGGCATTCCTGACCGGATCAATCATCTATTCACCCTGCGCTTGGAGCCGTGGAACAGGGAGGAGAGCATCGCGTGTTTCGAGCGGCTTGCTCGGAGTCACGGGTTGCCCATTGTGGCTGGGGTGGCTGAAGCGGTGTATGAGGCGCTCGGCATAGGAATTCCACATCACGTCCAATCCTTCTTCGCACGCCTGAGGGATTTCTCGACCATGCATGGAGGGAAGCGCGTGATGGTGGACGATGTCGCTCATGTCTATCGCACCGCGCTCCTGGGGCCTTGGGGGCAGCCGGATCTCGTCCACTACGAGACCCGCCTCAAGGAGGTTCTGGACGACGACAGCTATGCGCTTGCCATGCAGGTCCTGGCCGAGGCCTCTACTCAAGGAGGGTTCACCGATGGGGCAAGGCGCCGACTCGAACCAATGTACTCCGCGATCACCGACGACCCCTCCGGCCGAATTGCAGATACCCTCGAGGTTCTGATTCACGACGGATACCTCGAAAGCTCCAGCGAAGGTTACCGCTTTCCTTCCCGCTTGCTTCGAGACTGGTGGTTGGCTCGCTTCCGCGGCCACTACGTGCCGCTGGAACGCCGGCGCACCATTGACGACTCTGGAGAACCAGCGCTATGACCAGGAAGATCCCCGGGGCGAGACCCCCGGGGAATTTGGTCCGAAAGTTCAATCCGGGCATGTTCCAGCCCGACCAAGGGGTGGTGGATCAGTTCGTGGTCAGAAACCGCGAGCTCGACACCGTGCTCGAAATACTGCAGGGGAACATCGAATCGTCTTCTTGCCAGCATGTTCTGATCGTAGCTCCTCGCGGCAGAGGAAAAACGATGCTGCTGGCTCGGGTAGCGGCGGAATTGCGTACCGATGCCGAGTTTTCCGGATTCCTGTTGCCGGTTCGATTCATGGAAGAGAGCCATGAAATATTCGATGTGGCGGACTTTTGGTTGGAGACGCTGTTCCATCTGGCAAGAGAGAGTGCGGCAAGTTATCCGGAACTTGCCCGGGAACTGCGAGAAACGCACTCGGATTTGTCCGGGCACTGGCGTGAGCGAGCCCTGGGTGACCGTGCCCGCGCCGCCGTTCTCAACGCGGCGGAGCGTATCGGCCGGAAGCTCGTGCTGATGGTTGAAAACCTGCAAACGCTCTGCGGAAGTGTCGACGACGATTTCGGCTGGCAGCTTCGAGCAGCACTCCAGTCTGAGCCCCAGATCATGATGCTTGCTTCGGCAACCAGCCGGTTCGAGGGACTGGACGATGCGGAAGAACCCTTTTTCGAATTGTTCCGGGTCATCGACCTCGCGCCGTTGACCACCGAAGAATGCCGCCGTTTGTGGAATACGGTCAGTCGAGATCGGGTCAGTGCGCGGGACATCCGACCGCTTGAGATCCTGACGGGCGGAAATCCCCGGCTGATGGTGGTAGTGGCCGGCTTCTCAAGACACCGTTCGCTTCGTGCGTTGATGGAAGAGTTGGTCCGCCTGATCGACGAACACACCGAGTACTTCCGCGGCCACCTGGAAGCCCTGCCGAAAAGCGAGCGGCGGGTCTACGTTGCGATCATGGACCTCTGGCAGTCTTCAAGCGCCGGTGAGATTGCCGAGCGCGCCCGGATGGACGTTCGTGTCGCCTCGACCATGCTCGGGCGTTTGATTGATCGCGGAGTGGTGGTGCCGGACCGTTCGATAAGTACAAAGAAACGCCTCTATTCCGCCGCAGAACCCCTCTACAGCATCTATTACAAGCTTCGACGCGAGCGTGACGAAGCGGCGGTGGTCGAGAGTCTTATCCGTTTCATGGTGGCGTTTTACGACACTTCCGTCCTTTATCCGGTTTTTGACAGGCTTTGGTCCGATGTGAAGGACTCGCCCTCCTTGCTGTATGGAATCGACCGCGCTCTTGCCAAACGACCGGACGACACCGACCTGGATTCAAGAATCGCCTGGGATCGACTACGACGTGTTTCGGAGACTGCCTGGGATTATCGTGGTTCGGAGGCCCAAATCCGTCTTCGGGAGGAGATCGAGTCCGCACTTGAGGTGGGGGAATGGATGAGGACGATTGAACTCATCAATCAGTATGCTTCCGCGGGTTGGACCTATCGTTCGAAGGTCTCCCAGGAGCATGACTCGGTGAAATTGGCGCAATTGAGGGTTGATGCCTATTTGGGCATGGGCGATTTCGAGAAGGTAGATGCAATCACCTCGGAGATTGTCGATCGGTTTCGAGACACCGGAGACACGTTCGTTCTTCTTCGATCGGCGATGATTCTCTATCGCAAATCAGCCGCACAATTTGAATTTCTGGACTATCGCAATGCAATGAGTAGCGCCGGGAAACTGGTCGATTGGTTCGGAAAATACGACCATCCCCGGTTCCAACAATTTGTCGGAGCAGGTCTGCTATTGAGGGCCGAAATCAAGAAGCGACTCGGTGATCACGAGACTGCCGTTTCAATCTCCGACAACATTCTGGATCGTTTTCGTGGCCATAAGGCAGCCGAACTTCAGGGAATAGTCGCCAAGGCATTGAGCCAAAAGGCTTTCATTGCCCGAATGCAACTCGGCGACGATGAGACAGCGTTTGCAGCGCTTGATGAAATAATCGGCGATTTTCGAACCAATACCGACGTTGATATCAAACGCCTGGTCATCGACGCATTCATGAATCGGGCGTTCATGAAAGGCGCCATGGACGATTTCGCTGGGGCAATAGAGTCGTACGACGAGTTGCTTGGACTAGTCGGTGGCGCCGGAGAAAGTGATACGGACCCACACGATGTCCCGCTGGCCCTGGTGTTCAAGAGCATGAGTCTGGTCGAGATTGGCCGTTTGGAAGAGGCCGAAAAGGCGTGTCAGGAACTTGACGAAAAGCTGGGCAGGCTACAAGGAAACTTGAAGGCAGGAGTCGAGTCGCAAGCGATGTGTGTGAGAGCGATCGCGATGATGGCTCGTGGGGAAACGGCGAAGGCCATGGACGTGTTTCGTTCGGCATACGCTTTGTTCCCGGCAACCCATCAAGTGCCGGTTGGCTGCATGATCAGGCTTGGGATCCATTTCATCGCAGCCGGCGCTTCTGAGCGCGAAGTTGCCGAAATCCTTTCAGGAGACCGCACCAAAGCCGGCGCCCTCGGCCCCCTGATCGTTGCTCTCCGGCAGCGCTCAGGGGAGGCAGTGCGCGCCCCCACGGAAGTGCTGGAGGTGGCGGCGGATATTCGTGAGCGGATATGCGCAAGCGAATTGAAGGTACAGCCATGAAAGTCATTCGCACTCTGTCAGGGAAGTCGGGCACCGGCATCGCAAAAGTTCCTCTCCTGGGATAGAATTTTCCGGACTTGTGCTGATGGCCCAACGAAGGTGAGGCACCCATGATCTCCGTCAAAAAGATCCTGCTGGCGGGCGTTAGCCTCTTGTTGCCGAGCGGGCCTGCGGGGGCTCAGGCGCTGCACGGTCTGCCTGAGATGGACCGGCGGGCCACCCGGATACGCCACCTGCACCTGCCTTATTCCTTCCAGCCCTTTCTGACCGAGGAGGCCTGGTTGAAGCGGGCCGGGGACCTGCGGCGGCAGATAGAGGTCAGCGCCGGGCTGTGGCCGCCGGTGGAGAAGAGCCCCCTCAAGGCGCGGATCTTCGGGAAGGTCTCCAAGGGGGACTATTCCATCGAGAAGGTCTTCTTTGAGAGCTATCCGGGGTTTTACGTCACCGGGAATCTCTACCGTCCGCTGGGGAAGAAGGGCCTCTTCCCGGGAATCCTGACCCCCCATGGCCATTGGGCTTACGGGCGGCTGGAGAATCAGTCCCTGGCTTCGATGCCGGGCCTCGCCATCAACCTGGCCAGGCAAGGCCACGTGGTTTTTGCCTACGACATGCTGGCCTACAACGACAGCCGCCAGGTCGAGGATCACCGCCGTCCGCTGGACCGGAGCTTCAGCCTGTGGGGCATCGACTGGCTGGGGATTCAGCTCTGGAACAGCATTCGCTCGGTGGATTTCCTGCAGTCCCTGCCCGACGTGGACCCCGACCGGATCGGCTGCACCGGGGCTTCGGGCGGGGGGACCCAGACCTTTCTGCTGACCGCGGTGGACGATCGGGTCAAGGTCTCGGCGCCGGTCAACATGATCTCCCACTACATGCAGGGCGGCTGCATCTGCGAGAACCAGGCCAATCTCAGGCTCGACACCAACAACATGGAGATCGCGGCCCTGATGGCTCCCCGGCCGCTGCTGATGGTCTCGGCCTCGGGGGACTGGACCCGGGAAACGCCCCGGGTGGAATTCCCGGCTGTCCAGAGCGTCTATCGCCTGCTGGGCGCCGGGGACAAGGCGCAGACCATGCAGTCCATGGCCGATCACAACTACAACCGGGAGAGCCGGGAGGCCGTCTATGCCTGGTTTGGCCGCTGGCTGCTGGGGGAGAGCGATGCCAGCCGGTTCAGTGAGAAGCGCTTTCGCCTGGGAAGTCCCTCGGAGTTCCTGGTCTTCTTCGGTCGTGACCTTCCCGAATCCGCGGTCACCGAGGAGGAGATGCTGGCCTCGCTGAAGGACAGCTACCGGCGGCAGATCGACGATCTCCGGCCCCGGGACTCCGAAGGCCTGTCCCGATTCCGGGAGCTCATGTCCCCGGTTCTGAAGCACGCCTTGGCCGCCGGCTATCCCGAATCCGGGCAGGTGCTGGCGGTTCCCGTTCCCTCTCCCAAGCCGGGTGCGAGCCGGGAGTTTCACATCGGCCGTCGGGGCCGTGGCGACCGGGTGCCGGCCGCTCTATGGTTTCCAAGGGGCAAGCGCAGGAATCTGACGGCCACGCTGCTGGTTCACCCCGAGGGCAAGGCGGCGCTGGAAGCCCCGGGCGCATCCTGGGTCCGGCCTCTGCTGGCCCGGGGACACCTGGTGATGTCCATTGACGCCTTCAACACGGGCGCGGCCAAGGCCAGGCGGGACATGAGCGACCCGTTCTTCACCACCTACAATCGGACTGACGATTCCAATCGGGTTCAGGACATTTTGACGGCCATCGCCTATCTCGAGAGCCGGCCGGAGGTGGTCCGGGTGAACCTGGTGGGCGTGGAGAAAGGGGGACTGTGGTGTCTGCTGGCTCGGGCGCTTGCACCCCAGCTCCACCGCACCCTGGTGGACGTGTCCCGTTTCTCGAGCGAGGAGGACGGGGCCTACCTGGAGCATCTCTACGTTCCCGTGCTGAGGCGGGCGGGAGACTTCAAGACCGCCGCCATGCTGGCATCGGCCACCCGGCTGCTGATCCACAACACGGGTGAATCCTTCGATACCGGCTGGTTCCGGCAGGCCTATGAGCTGGCCGGAAAGCCCGACCTGTTGGGGATTGAGCCGAACGAGCTGCCTTCGGAGCGGCTCCTGTCCTGGCTGACCCAATCGGGTCCTTGAGGACGGTAGGATCCCGGGTCCGAGCAGGCATGCGGAGGAAGCGCTCTCCCGGGGTGAGGCGGCCGGCCCGATGCGCCGGAGCCCCTGAATCGCCCTGAACCGGAGTCCCAAGCCATGGAGCACCACTTCACTCCCACCCGGTACTACACCACCCTGGGGCCGCATCCGCCGGTACTGCGGGTGGGCGACGGCGATACCCTGGTGACCACGACGGTGGACGCCTGGGGGATCGACCACCGGCGCGAGCCGGTGACGCCCAGAAGCAACCCGCAGACCGGGCCCTTCTACGTGGAGGGGGCCGAGCCCGGCGATACCCTGGCGGTGGACCTGGAGGAGATCCGGCCCAACCGCGCCTACGGGTTCTGTTACTCGGCGGTTGCGCCCAACGTGGTGGATCCCGACTACGTGCGCCAGTTGCCCCCGGCTCTGGTGGCGGAGTGGAGGGTGGATGCCGAGAAGGGAACCGCCACTCTCGTCGGCCCGGAATCCAGGCTGGGGCGGCTGGTGATCCCGCTGGAGCCCATGCTGGGTTGCTTCGGCGTGGCGGCCAAGGGCGGGCAGGCCATCTCCACCGCAACCTCGGCCGAGCACGGCGGCAACATGGACTATCGGGGGTTTGTGGCCGGCGCGACGGTCTATTTCCCGGTCTTCGAGCCGGGGGCCCTGTTTTTTCTGGGAGACGGACACGCCGTGCAGGGGGACGGCGAGATCGTGGGCACCGGGATCGAGATTTCCATGGACGTTCGCCTCACCCTGCGGATTCTCAAAGGCAAGTCGATCGGGTGGCCCCGGGGGGAGAACGACGAGTGGATCTTTACCGTCGGGAACGCCCGGCCGCTGGATCAGGCCACCCAGCACGCCACCACCGAGATGCTCCGCTGGCTGCAGCAGGACTACGGCCTGGACGGGCTGGGCGCCAACCTGCTCTTGTCCCAGTGCGTCCGCTACGACCTGGGAAACATCTTCGACCCGGCCTATACCATGGTCTGCAAGGTGAGCAAGGGGTTGTTGAGCGGTCGGTGAACGGCCCCGGCGCTTGCCTGTTGCCTGACTCTCATTTCTCGCCGGGGGGCTGCGCCTCGGCCCCGTATGTCGTCCGATCGAGAAACACGCGCGGGGACCAGACGTCGATCGCCCCATATCGCGTTTCTGTGAAGTCCCGCGTGTTTCCGGTAATCAGTACTGCGCCGCCAGCCGCCGCAGTCGCCAGATACACCTCATCGTCAGGGTCCCGGAGACCGAACAGGATGTTCGCCGGCTCGACGAAGACGGCCAACCGTTCAAGCTCTCTGATGACGAATTTCATGGTGTCGCGGTACCGTGCTTGGCCGGGCCGTCCAGCGACAGCTTCATACTCGGACAAGATGGGCTCCGACAGGACGATTTCGTGCCGTCGCACTGCCCTCTCAATGACTTCACGGCAAGCGCCGTCGATTCGTGCCGCAGATACCAGAACGTTGCAGTCCAAGACCACTCTCATGTCCCACGGTGGCTGCGTTCACGGCGCGAATTGGCTATTTCGGTGATCGCGTCTCTCATAATTTCGTCCTCGGAGTGCCCGAGATCCCTGGACGAGGGCTGAGTCTCCGCTAACTTGGCGGCAATGCGGTCGGCGGCCGCATCTCGGTCCACCACCTCTTTAGGCCTGAACAGGATGCCGTCGCCGACAAGGGTCGCCTCCATGATGTCGCCTTCACGAAGATCAATCCCTCTGCGGAGCTTGGCTGGAATGGTGACTTGGAACTTCGGCTTAATGGTTACGAGCGGCATAGAAGCCTCACGTGCAATTTGTTGGAATGTTGTACATTCATACCACGAAAATTGGTATGTTGCAATTGACGGAATGCAGTTGCCGCTTCGCGGCTGGCTGGAATCCCCGGGCTGGCGCCCGGTACGTGTTTAGTGTTCTTCCGGGACCGCATTGGGTCCCCGAGCACTGAGTAAATTGGCTGCAGGGAGGCCTTCCAATGAAAACGATTTCGAGGCGCGCCTTTGCCAGGAACATGGCTCTGTTGGCCGGGGCGGGGCTGTTGCCGTTACAGGCAGGCTGCCGGAGGAAGGCGGCCAGCTCGCTGATCGAGGGCGTGCAGATCGGGGTTCAGAGCTACAGCTTTCGGGATCGCTCCTTCGAGGAGGCCATCGAGGCCATGGTCGAGGTGGGTATCGATAGCTGTGAGCTCTGGCAGGGACACATCGAGCCCAGAGGGCTGGAGCCCGCCGAGCTGCGCCGGTGGCGGCTGGCGACCCCGCTCAGCTTCTTCGAGGACAAGGGCCGCAAGCTGGAGCAGGCCGGCATCGGGCTCAATGCTTACAACTACAGCTTTCAGAAGACTATGAGTCCCGAGGAAGTGGATCGGGGCTTTCTGATGGCCCGGGCCTTGGGCACCGATGTGATCACGGCTTCGGCGAGGCCCAGCCTGGCGCCCCTGATCGATTCCTTCGCCGGCAAGCACCGGATCAGGGTGGGCATGCACAACCACGCCCACGGCGACAAGGAGGATGTCTTCGACGGTCCGCAGGATTTTGCGGCGGCCATGGAGGGAAACTCTTCCTACATCTGCGTCAACCTGGACATCGGCCACTTCGTGGCTGCCGGGTTCGATCCGGTGGACTACATCGATCGACACCACCAGCGGATCGTCGCCCTGCACCTCAAGGATCGCAAGAAGGGGCTGGGCCCCCGATCGCCCGTGTTGAAGTTCGGGACCGGGGACACGCCCATCCGGGAGGTCCTGCAGCAACTGAAGGCGGGGACCTACCCGATTCCGGCCAACATCGAGCACGAGATCAAGGATCAACCCGCCCTGGAGGGAGTCAGGGAGTCTCTGGAGTACTGCCGCCAGGCCCTGGCCTGACGGAGGGCCTTCAACTCCCCGACTTGGGGAAGATCCTCTTTCCCTTGTAGCTTCTCAGCCCGCAGGAGCCGGCCGTGCGGAATCCGTTCTTCTTGAGTAGGGCCGCGGCACGCGCGGCTCGTCCGCCGCCGTTTCAGGCGGTGACGATCAGCCGGTCTCTGGGCAGCTCGTCCAGGCGCTGCTCGAGTTGGCCGATGGGGATGTTGACGTAGCCCTCCAGGGTTCCCAGCTCTTCCAGCTCCTTGGGCTCCCGGACGTCCAGCAGCAGCGCCTCTTCCTGCATGAGCTGGTCCAGGTCGGCGGCGGCGATGCGTGGGGGCTTGTCCTCGGCGGGGACGGCGCCGGCCCCGCCCGCGGGGGCCTCCGGCTGGCAGCCGGCGGCGGCAAAGGCCAGGAAGGGCAGGGCCACCCAGCCGGATATCTGTTTTTTCATGGGACCTCCAGATTGATAGTTGGGTGCAGAAGCTCCTTGGGGTGGGTTCAGGGTTTGACGATGCTTCCGTCCTTGCGCCGCAGGTTGCCCCAGTGCAGGTCGAAGCTGGGGTCGTCCCTGATGGGGAAGCGGGCCGCCAGCTTTTCGTCCAGGTCCACCCCGAAGCCCGGCGCTTCGTTGATGTAGACGTAGCCGTTCCTTTCCTGCGGGCTTCCGGGGAAGACGTCCCTCTCCGACTGGGTGAGGCCGTGAAACTCCTGGATGCCGAAGTTGTTGACCACCAGGCCCAGGTGGATATTGGCGGCGTGCCCGACGGGCGAGGTGTCGCCGGGGCCGTGCCAGGCCGTGCGAACCCGGAAGAACTCGCACAGATGGGACAGCTTGAAGGCCATGCTGACGCCGCCGATCTGGGAGATGTGGACCCGGATGAAATCGATCAGCCGCTGGCTGATGATGTCCAGCCATTCGTTGGGGTTGTTGAACAGCTCGCCCATGGCGATGGGGGTGCTGCTCTGCTGGCGCAGATGCTTGAAGTATCCGACGTCTTCCGGGGAGAGCGGATCTTCCAGGAAGAACATCCGCACGGGTTCCAGCTCCTTGGCCAACTGGATGGCCAGAATGGGGGGCAGCAGCTCGTGGACGTCGGTCAGCAGCTCCACCTGTTCGCCGAACCGCTCGCGCAGCTTCCCGAAGAACCGGGGAAGCGCCCGGGCGAAGGGGGCCGCCTCCCAGAGGCGCGTCCGCTGGTTGGCCGGTCGGGCCGCGTTCTCCGGACCGAGGGGAGGCGAGGCTTCCGGCACCACCGGCTCGCAGCGAATGTGCCGGTAGCCCTGCTCCCGCAACTGCTGGAACGAATCGACCAGCTCTTCGAAGGTCCGGCCGCCGGCCGACCTGTAGGTGTCCACGGCCTGGCGGCTCTTGCCTCCCAGCAACTGGTAGACGGGCAGGCCGGTCCATTTCCCCAGGATGTCCCACAGGGCCGCGTCGACCCCGCCCAGGGCGTTGTTCAGGACCGGTCCGTTGCGCCAGTAGGAGCTGACGAAGGAGGACTGCCAGATGTCCTCGATATCCCAGGGGCTCTTGCCCACCAGAAACTGCTTCAGATAGACGTCCACGGCCGTCTGCACGGTGCGAATCCGCTGAGTGAAGGTGGCGCAGCCCAGGCCGTACAGTTCGGGTTCGCTGGTCGAGACCTTGACCACGGCCAGCCGGCGTCCGGCGGGTGCCGTGAGGATGCACTTGACGTCGGTGATCTTGATGGGCGGCAGCCCGGCACGCTGCTGTGGAGCCGCCAGCAGAGAGGCTCCGGTGATGGATGGCCCAAGGGAGCCCATACCAGCGGCCAGCGCGCCCAGGGGTCCGGCTTGCAGCAGTTGGCGGCGTTTCATGATTCGATTCCTCCAGGAGAAATGGGGGCGGCCTCCATGGCAGCCATCCGAGAGCCGGCCCTGGTTTGGATTGAGAACCGGAAGATGCCCTATCCTATCACGGCCGCCCGGGAATATTTCTGACTGGGTCGTTGCGAGCCGCAAGAATCACTTCCCCCTTGAGGGGGAGTCGAAGCCGAATGGCGAAGGTTGATGCGGTGGGGGACAAACGCCACGCCCCGTGAGCGAATATCAGCCAGGACGGCATCCCCCGGGAGCGCGGGCGTCCCGCCCGCACCTTGATCCTGCTAACAGCCTCCCATCCAGGGGCGCTCCTCTGCAAGCCGCACCCAACCTGCCTTCAGCAGGGTTGCTTCCTTTGCGCCAGGTCTTGTGCGGGCGAGACGCCCGCGCTCCCGGCGGGGGAAACCCCCATGGTCAACCGGGTGCAAATCCTCATTGAGGAGACAGGACCGACTACCTCCAAGTCCCTGGGTGGTGATTCAGTCTCTTCCCGGGAGCGCGGCGCCGCCCCGGCACGGCGATTGACCCCGACAGGCGTATCGTTTAGGATGCGCTACGTTAGCGGGGCGGCTCCGTTCGGGCGACCAAGCGGCCGGGCGCGGCGGCCGGCCGCCGTTGGGAGCGTGGCCGCGCGCCTCCTGCCCGAACGGGTGAAGGCCGGGCGGCGTGGCCGGCTCAGGATGAGAGAAAAACGGCATGGAAGGACCCAACACCCAGCCCATCCGCGTCATGATCGCCAAGGTGGGGTTGGACGGCCATGACCGGGGGGTCAAGATCGTGGCCCGCTGCCTGCGCGACGCCGGCATGGACGTCATCTACACCGGGCTCCACCGCACTCCCGAGGAAGTGGCTCTGGCGGCCGTCCAGGAGGACGTCGACATCCTGGGCATCAGCATCCTTTCCGGCGCTCAAATGACCGTGTTTCCCCGGGTGCTGGAGCTGCTTCGCGGGCAGCACGGCAGCGACATCGCGGTGGTGGGCGGCGGGGTGATGCCCGACGAAGACGTGGCCGAGCTCAAACGGCTGGGCGTGAGCGAGATCCTCCTCCAGGACACGCCGCCGCAGGCGATTGTCGAGTCCATGCGGCGCCTGGTCCGGGAGCGGGGCCCGCGGTGACGGAGGAGGTTTGCCATCGAGGACTGGTCGTTCCCACCGAGCTACAACCCGGACTACCTGCCTGATCCCGCCAGCAAGCACTGGTATCCCCGGCGCGAGACCCTGCCGCCGGAAGAGCGCAACGGGCTGATCCTGGAACGGCTGCAGCAGGTCACGCGATATGCCTACGAGCGTTCGCCCTTCTATCGGAGGCATTGGGACAGGGCCGGTTTCCACCCCGATCACCTGGGGAGCCTGGAGGACTTCGAGGAGAAGGTCCCGGTCATCACCAAGCAGGACTTGAGGGAGTCCCAGGCCCGGTTTCCCGGTTTCGGCGACTACCTCTGCATTCCCGAGGAGGAGATCCACCACATCCACGGCACCTCCGGGACCACGGGGCGGCCCACTGCCTTCGCCGTCGGCAGAGGCGACTGGGAGGCCATCGGCAACGCCCACGCCCGCATCATGTGGGGCATGGGATTGCGGCCGGGAGACACCCTCTTCATCGCCTCCCTCTTCAGCCTCTACTGGGGCTCCTGGGGAGCCCTGATCGGCTCCGAGCGGTTGCGGGCCAGGTCCTTTCCCTTTGGAGCCGGGGCTCCCGGGATGACGGCGCGAGCGGTGGGGTGGCTGCGCCGGATCAAGCCCACGGCCTTCTATTCCACCCCCTCCTATGCGCTCCACCTGGCGGAGACGGCCCGGAGCCAGGGAGTCGACCCGGTCGAGTTCGGACTCAGGATCATGTTCTTCTCGGGTGAGCCGGGGGCCTCGGTGCCGGGCGTGCGGGACAGGATTCGACAGGCCTTCGGCGCCCGGGTGGTCGACTCCGGATCCATGGCCGAAATGACTCCCTGGATGAGCTGCGCCGGCACGGCCGAGACCGAGGGCATGCTGCTCTGGCAGGACCTGGTCTACACGGAAGTGTGCGATCCGGCCACCTTCCGGCGGGTCCCCTTCGGCCAGCGCGGCACGCCCGTCTACACCCACCTGGAGAGGACCTCCCAGCCCATGATTCGATTGCTCTCGGGAGACCTGGCCCTGTGGGAGGAGGGTCCCAGCCCCTGCGGGCGCACCTATCCGCGCTTGCCCAACGGCATCTTCGGCCGCATCGACGACGCCTTCACCATTCGAGGCGAGAACGTCTATCCCAACGAGATCGATGCGGCTCTCAACACCATGGCCGACTACGGGGGAGAGCACCGCATCGTGATCTCCCGCGAGCGGACCATGGACGAGCTGCTGGTGCAGGTGGAGCCCACCCGGGCCGTCTACGGGGCCGGTCGAGAGGCAATGAGGGGGTTCGGGGACCAGGCGGCCGGCCTGCTGCAGCGGATCATGGGGATTCGGGTACGGGTGGAGGCGCTGCCCCCCGACTCCCTGCCCAGGACCGACTTCAAGGCGCGGCGTGTGGTGGATGACCGCGACGTGTTTCGCGAGCTCAACCGCAAGCTGGAGAAGGAGCGCTGACTCATGGGAAGGGCGATTCCGCCTTTGGCGCTGGTGCAACCGGTTCTGGAAGGACGGCTGTCCGCGGTCGCCAGGATGATCACCCATGCGGAGTCGGGGGAGGAGGCCTGCCAGGAGGCCTTGGCCGAGATCTACCGCCATGCCGGCAAAGCGCACGTGGTGGGGATCACCGGCGTGCCCGGAAGCGGCAAGTCGGCGCTGGTCACCCGGCTCTGCAAGGCCCTCAGGGCCCGTGAGCGAAGCGTGGGCGTAATCGCCATCGACCCCTCCAGCCCCTTTTCGGGGGGCTCCATCCTGGGGGATCGGATTCGCATGAACGAGCTGGTGACCGACCCCGGCATCTTCATCCGCAGCATGGCCACCCGGGGAGCTTTGGGCGGGTTGGCCCGGGCCTCGCTCAGCGGAGTCGACATCCTGGATGCCGCCGGATACGATGTGGTTCTGATCGAGACCGTGGGCGTCGGTCAGGACGAGATCGACGTGGTCCAGGCCGTCCATACCACACTGGTGGTGTCGGCCCCGGGCCTTGGGGACGACATCCAGGCCATCAAGGCCGGAGTGCTGGAGATTGCCGACATTCACGTGGTGGGCAAGTGCGATCGCTCCGATGCCCATCGAACCGTCACCGACCTCAAGAACATGCTGGCCATGGGGCATGGGAACTCCCTGGGGTACGGCTGGCAGGTGCCCCTGATCCCCACCAGCTCCGTCAGCGGGGAAGGCATTCCGGAACTGCTGGCCGCCATCGACGGCCACCTGGAAGCGCTGACCTCCTCGGGAGAGCTGGAGCAGCGCCGCCGCCGCATCGCCCAGACCCGGCTCTTGAAATCGGCCGAGAACATCCTGAGAGACCAGTTTCAACGCCACCACGACCGCCAGATCGCCGAGCTGACCGACCGCATGATGTCCGGACGGACCCATCCCCAGGCGGCGGCTCAAATCCTGCTGAATCAATTCCGTAGCGAGAGGAAACCATGAAAGAGACCAAAGGGGCTCAGACCGTCGAGAACCTGGCCGAGCAACTGCAGGCCTGGGAGGGAGGGGAGGTTGCCGGCTTTCTGGCCCGCCAGCCGGAGAGGCAGGAGCAGTTCTCCACCCTGGGCGGTTTTCCGGTCAAGCGGGTCTATACGGCCCTGGACGTTCAGGACATCCCGCTCGACGACGTGGGCCTGCCGGGCCGGTATCCCTTCACCCGGGGCCCCTATCCCACCATGTACCGGGGCCGGCGCTGGACCATGCGCCAGATCGCGGGCTTCGGGACCGGGGCCGATACCAACAAGCGCTTCAAGTACCTGATCGAGCAGGGCCAGACCGGGCTGTCCACCGATTTCGACATGCCGACCCTGATGGGGTACGACTCCGACCATGCCATGAGCCGGGGCGAGGTGGGCCGGGGCGGAGTGGCCATCGACACCCTGTCCGACATGGAGGATCTCTTTGCCGGCATCGACCTGGAAAAAATCTCGGTTTCGATGACCATCAACCCCTCGGCCTGGATCCTGCTGGCCATGTACGTGGCCCTGGCCGAGAAGCGCGGATTCGACCTCAATCGGCTGTCGGGGACCATTCAGGCCGACATGCTGAAGGAGTACATGGCTCAGAAGGAATGGATCTTTCCCATCGCCCCCTCGGTGCGCATCGTCAGGGACTGCATCGCCTACTGCGCTGAAAGAATGAAGCGCTACAACCCGGTCAACATCTGCGGGTACCACATCAACGAGGCCGGGGCCTCTCCGCTGCACGAGCTGGCCTTCACCCTGGCCAACACCATCGTCTACGTGGAAGAGGTGGTCAAGACGGGCATGCCGGTGGACCGGTTCGCCCCCCGCCTGTCCTTCTTCTTTGCCTGCGGCTCCGACTTCTTCGAGGAGGCGGCCCGCTTCCGGGCCGTGCGCCGGGTCTACGCCACCCTCATGCGGGAACGCTTCGGGGCCACCGATCCGGCCTCCATGCGCCTCCGGTTCCACTGCCAGACGGCGGCGGCCACCCTCACCCGGCCGCAGTACAAGGTCAACATCGTGAGGACCGCCCTGCAGGCCCTGGCGGCCGTGCTGGGCGGGGCCCAGAGCCTGCACACCAACGGCATGGACGAGGCCTTCTCCATTCCCACCGAGGAGGCCATGAAGATCGCGCTGCGCACCCAGCAGGTCATCGCCGAGGAATCCAACGTGGCCAACGTGGTGGACCCGCTGGGCGGCTCCTGGTACGTGGAGAAGCTCACCGACCAGTATGTCCAGGCCATCCAGGCCATCCTGAAGGAGGTGGATGAGCGCGGGGGCACGGTGAAGCTGATCGAGGAGGGATGGTTTCAGCGCAAGATCGCCGAGGACGCCTACGAGACGGCCCTCAGGAAGCAGTCGGGCGAAAAGCCGGTCATCGGAGTCAATCGCTACGTGGAGGAAGAGGAGACCCTCGACCTGGAGGTGCACCCCTACGATCCCAGGTCGGCGGAACGCCAGGTCGAGCGGACCCGGCAGGTCCGGGCCAACCGGGACGAGGCCGCGGTGGGCGAGCTGCTGCAGCGGCTCGAGGCGGTGGCGCGGGACCAGTCGCAGAACATCCTGCCGGTGACCGTCGAGCTGGTGAGGCAGGGGGCCTCCATGGGCGATATCGTCGAGACCCTCAAGCAGGTCTGGGGGACCTACCGGGAGAGTCCGGTTTTCTGATCCCCCTTCAGACGCCATGAACTGTCGCAACCCATGGACAAGCCTGGCGGCCGCCGGGTGTCGCTTCCTGGCGGGAGTCCTCCCGGCTGTGATGCTCCTGCCGGCCGCCTCCGCCGCCCAGGACCCGAACGCGGTCTTCTCCGACCCTCGCCACCGGAAGGCAACCGAGCTGATGCGCGCCGGCAGCTACGCCCGGGCCGAGGCGGTCCTGGAGGCTTCGGTCAAGACGGAGCCCGCGCCCGATGCCTACGGTTTGCTGGGCTACGCCCGCGAGATGCAGAACCGGTTCGCCGCCGCCGAGCAGGCCTACCGGGAGTCGATGCGGCTGGCCCCCGACTTTCTCTTCGCCCGGGTGCGGCTCGGCATCGTCCTGACCCGGCAGGCGCGGCACCGGGAAGGCATCGAGATCCTGCGGCCGATCGAGACCGCGCTCCACCGCCATCCCGAAGCACTCTTTCATCTTTGCCTGGCCTACCTGGAAACAGGCGATCCTGCAAACGCCGTGGCCGCGGCTGAAAAAATGGAGGCCTTCGGTCCCGAGATGGCGCTCAGGGTGGCCAAGCTGTTCGTCTGGAAGGAGAGATTTCCCGAATCGCTGCCTCTGCTGAGCCGAGTGGCGGAGGCCAGCCCCGGGTCGGCCGAGGCCAACTTTCTGCTGGCGACCGCCCTCTTTCGGACCGGCCAGACCGGACGGATGTGGCCCTACCTGGAGAAGGCCCGCCGGCTGGATCCCGACTCGGCGCCGACCCTGCTGCTCTACGGCAGCGGACTGCTGGCCGAGGGCGAGTTCAGCCGGGCCAGGGAACGCCTGTTGGAGGCTCAGAGACTGCGGCCGCAGGACCCCCGTCTCCGCTTTCTGCTCGGCAAGGCCCTGATTGGAGAGGGCGACCACGCGGGGGCCATCGCCCAGTTGGAGGCGCTGGTGAAGCAGGACCCCGACAAGCCGGAGGTCCACCTGCTGCTGCTGAGCGCCTACCGCTCCAAGGGTGACATCCAGGCCACCACCCGCCAGGCCCGCCAGGCGGTTCGGAAGTTTCCGGCTCACCTCCAGTCCCAACTGGAGGCCGGGATGGATTTGCAGACTGTGGGTGAGTTCGAGTCGGCGGAACAGGCGCTGCGGCGGGCGGTGGATCTTTCCGAAGGCAAGCCGGAGGACCGGCGCCAGGCCCGATTCAACCTGGCGACCGTTCTGGTCAAGCTGGGCCGGGACGACCAGGCCGCGCCGCTCTTGAAAGAGGTGGTGGATGCCGATCCCGGGGAAGTGGAGGCCCGGGTGGAGCTGGGAGACAGCTACCTGCGGACGGGCGACTACGAACAGGCCGTCCGGGTGCTGCAGGAAGCCGTGGCTCGAGATGGCAAGAACAAACGGGCGCACCTCCTGCTGGGCAAGGCCTTCACCCGGCTGGGCCGCCACCAGGAGGCCGGCCGGCACTTCCAGGTCTTTCAGGAGCTGGAGACCGCGGCGGCGGGGTCGGGCGAGTAGGGGCCCCCTGTCAGTACCACGCCGTATTTCCCTCGAAAAGCCTCGACGTAGTCTTTGTCCTGGCAGATACAATTGCGTTGAGAGTCTTTAGCGACTGGATACACTTGAAACCGTTCCTGCGGCTTGAGTACGTCGAGTTGCGCGATTGTGCTGTGTTCCGGTTCGCTTCGACCCAGCCTCACCGCGGCGGCGGCGAGCAGGACGCCGGCCAAGGCGGACTGGTGGGCTAGTGGGACATGAACATCATCGGTGGGGACACCGATTTCATCCAGCGCAATCACGGCGCCACCGCAAAAACCCTCCGAATACAGATCACGTAACGACCGGCCCTCGAAGGGCAAGAGTTTCTCGAGGGCAACGCCGCGCGCCACCGCTATCGCCTCCAGCAAGCTCCTTGTTGCACCCTCGTTTTTGTGAAGCAGTTCCCGTACCTCGATCAACCGGTCCGAAACGCCAAACGACTCGGCAATGATTACATCCTCGCTACGCTGCTGACCATTCGGCTGGTACAGGCAGTTCACGCACGCACCGTTCGTGAAGTTGTGGACGGATACACCCAAGTCGCCTGGCTGAGTCCATGCGTTGGCGATGCGACGGGGCAACGATGCCTGCGCTGCGCGGCGATCATTCGCCGAGTCCAATGCCAAGAGGAGGACATCAGTCCTGTAACCTTTCCTCTCGAGGAATTCTGCCAAACTGCACCGGTACGCTTCAGCTCTCAGTGGGCCGGCGAACTTTGCGGCCAGGAACTCTGCCTTGGGCTTGTTCTCGTCGTCTCGTTCGGCCAATACGTAGCGTTGGAGATTGCCTAGGTCGATCGATTCGTTATCCACGATCTCGATTGATCCACTAACCGGAGCGTGAGACAGGGCCCAAGCTGTCGCGTTGCCGACGGCACCCGCGCCGGCGAGAACAAGGCGGCCAACGTCACCCTTGACGTCGGGGTCGTCGTCCGAGCCACATGCAACCGGAATTGCTAGCTCCAGATCGTGTTCGAGTTCGGCTCCCCGCAAGAACAGGTGCCTGAACACATCGGCAGCGGCTAGACACGCCGCTAGTCCTGCGCCAAACGGGTTGTTGCTGTCCCCGCACGTCTGGGGGGCACTACTCGACAGTTTCGCAGTCCACCCGCTACAACCTGCGAAAAGGGTTCGGGGCGCCTTCCGTCCCCCGCTCACCGAACCAACGACCACCTCCACCGTCGGCGTCTGCGACAAGTCGACCCTTGGATTCACTTGCCTCGCCAACTCGGCAGCTTCGCGGTCAGCGCCGCCAGTGGATTCATCGCGGACAGCTATTGCCGGATACAGACGAGCGAACAGCCGAACCAGGAGGTCTACGGCTGCACGACCCTCACTTCCCCCTGCGCCTGACCCAAGGGTCACCCCGACGCATACGTCTCCCAACATCGTCTCCAGACGCTTTTCGTCCAAACCGGAGGTAGCTTGTGCAATAGCGATGGCGTTGCGACGAAAGTAGTCAGGTGTCGCCACGGATCACCCCTCCATTCGCAGGATGCGCCGAGAATCGGTTGGTGATAGCTCCTCCCATCCAACGCGGGCCAAACGATATAGCGCGGTATCGGGTCCCCTCACGCCGTACCGGCAGAAGTCCGGAACCACCAAGGACAGGCCGCCAAGTGTGGTCACCATCGGAAACGCGTCATCCGTATCCGAGTGAAAAGCTTCGGTCGGGTGGGAGTGCACCTGCACCGCAAGCCGTTCGCCATGCTCGTACAGCCACCGATTCAGTCGGTCGAGTTCATCCCCCTCCACACGAACACAAAGTCCGCTCTCGAGTCGGTAAGCGGTTTGACGGGGATTGTGAAACGTCCTGACAAGAAAGCGCTCCTTATCAATAGTGCCGCTCCACAGCGCGAAATGCTCATTTTGGCCAAGTCCTGCGTCGCGCAGTACTCGGTCTGTCTCATCACAGATGCGTTCCGGAACAATAAACTCGCGGATTGAACTGAAGGTCTTCATTCTGGCGCCACGCCGAAGCGGAACCCCACCTGCGGTATCATTTGCACATGGAACCCCACGACTGGTTCCAGGCCGTACTTGGAAACGATTTCCAATAGCCGTATTAGTCGCCCACCACCAGAGGGTCGATACAGTTCCCAGTGGTCTCCGCTATGGGCCGGGTGCTCGTGATACTCGCGGACGCCTGCAACGCAAAGAAACGGGATGTCTTCTGGCCCGTGCGCTTGCATGAGTGGCTGCTGCGTCTGCAGGTGCAGTTGCACGTTTCCCTGGATCACTGCCGGCGCCTCGCTCCCTGGCAGTGACCGCAGCAACGGCGTGGGCAACTCGCCATGTCTGTAGGGCACACAGGTCAACGGATGCACGAGCCTAACCGAGGGCGGTGCTGCGTCATAGTTTGTGTAGTCGAACCACACCCCGCACACGATCGCGATTGGTTGCGTCCTCGCGGTCGCGAGAATCACCAGCGCACACGGGAAGTCGGCTCGGACGAGAAACCATCCGCGGCGTCCATACTCTTCGGCCTGCGACCGGAATTCGGCAATCTCTCGGTCGAATTTCTGACGAGAGACGGCTGGGTCTGCGAACTGCGCCCTATCCCACACGGCTGCCGCCGATGCCGGCCTTCAGGCTCAGGAACAACGTCGCCCCTTCCTTGATGCCGGATTGCGCGATCTTTGTCCCCATGTCCATGACGGTTCCAGAAACGTCCCGAAGCTCCCAATTTTCTACCGGTTGCCCCGAATTGCCCGACTCATCCAGTGCTTTCGTAGCGGCTTCCCGCAACTCCCACCCCCAGTCGGCCTTCACCGGGACCGGCTGTCCATTGACGATGAAGTTGAGGTCAACGTATTTGTCGCTCATCACGGTCTCCTCCTGGACGACGTTCAGGGTGCTCACGTTACACACGTCGTACCGTGGTTATTATGCGCACTCGCCGCCTCGATTTCAAGAGGGGAATCGCCACATGAGTTTCCCCATTTCCCCCAAAATTCGACCTCTTCCACTTGTTGAATCTACTTGCTGACTTGCTTTCAATTACTTGGGTCTTTCTGGAATGGTTTTTTGGGGAATGTCCTGTCCGAAATACACATTGTTTCCGCCGCCATCCTGTCCTACGATACGGGACCATGTCACCATTTCCGCAGGAGGAGAACGGCGAATGTCCGACACAGTCAACTTTGACGTCAAATTCGTACCCGCCGGCACGGGAGCGGCCGTCTGGGATGACCCCTACGCCGCCGAAGTCGTCCACCGGTTCATGCCCCCGGAGCGCAAGCATCCCCCGATGCTCGGCGTCATCCACATGGGTGCCGTTCGCCCGACCCCGTCGGTCCTGAGAAATGTCGTCGTGACCCTTGCCGAGGATGTAAAGGCAGGCCGATACGGTAGCTGCTCTTTGTTCATTTGCAGCCAGGACGAGGACACGCGAAGCGTGATCGGCGATATTGCCGCGTCCCAAAACGTTGCGGTGTTCCTGTGTTCCACTTACGCAGACCTCGAGTATGCGGAACCCGTTGGCGTTTTGACTGCCAGGGACCACGAAACTCTCGGCCTGGTCCTCGAAGCCGGTGGGACCGTAAGCGCACTGGGCCTTGCCAAGCAAGTCGGTATCGAGAAAACGGCTGCGGGCAACCGGTTGGTCTCGCTTCAGAAGAAGGGATTCCTCCAACGTGTCGAGCGTCCGCATCCGGCCGGGGACCTTTTCGTTGATGCCCGCTCGCTAGTCCGAGGGGAGACCGAAGCGGGCCCCGGGCCGGACAGCAGGGCGCTGGCCCCCAACCGCACCACCGTCGCGGCCATCGAGGCGGCGCGCCGGGGCGACCTGGTGGAACTCGGGAGTCCGGAAGATGCGCTCGCCGAACTCAATCGCGACGACTGAGGAATCCGGTCGACCATGGCCAGGAACCAGAGAGTCCGCACGGTCAAACGGACCGCTCAGTTCAAGCGAGATTTTAAACGTGTGAAGCGTGGCGTGCACGGCAGTCATCTTGACGAGACCCTTCTCGACGCACTCGAACTGCTGGCGGCGGACGGGCCGCTCCCAGTTCGCTACGTCGACCATCAAATGAAGGGTCAGTTCAAAGACTGCAGGGACTGCCATCTGCGACCCGACCTCGTGCTGGTCTACCGGAAACTGGATTCCGACGTTCTGGAACTTGTTCGGATCGGGTCCCACGCACAGCTCGCGATCTGAGAACATCCGAACGCATACGACACTGTCTGGAGGACGCACACGACCCGAAATCTCCGATCGGCGGCACGGGCAGCTTGCCACTCCACTCGACGGTCCCGGATGAAGAGTCTCCGAGGGCGAACCATCGCAAGATCTGTCCGCGGTCAATGGGCAGCGCTCGGGCGCGGCCGATTTCGATGCCCAGAACCCTGCCATTTTCGATGCCCATTGACACCAGGACCACAGGCGAAAGAAGAGAAGTCCGGGGTGCTATGCCCCGTCAGTTCCCGATCGCCAGCAAGTGCCGGTCGGTCCTGAAGTACCAGCGGCCGTCCACCAGGGCGGGGGAGGCCAGCACGGGAGCCTCCAGGCGGTTCACCCGGAGCAGGTCGAACTTTCTTCCCGCCTTGAGCACGAAGGTTTCGCCGGCATCGTTGGTGAAGAACACCTTGCCGTCCACTCCCACCGGCGAGGCGGAGAACCCCTCCGACTTGGGCTCGCCCAGGCGTCCCTGCCACAGGACCTCTCCGGTGGCGGCTTCATAGCAGGTAGCCACGCTCACCATGTCGTTCACCTGGTACAACAGGTCGTCGTAGAGCAGCGGCGAGGGGACGAAGGAGGCTCCCTTGGACTGCTTCCAGGCCAGGTGGGTCCGGGTGACGTCTCCCGATCCGCCCGGTCGGATGGCCAGCGTCGGCCCGGCCCGGCCCGACACGCAGAAGAGCAGACCGTGACCCACCACCGGAGTGGGAATGACCTCGGCCAGGTTGCCCTCACAGTGCCACAGAGCCGCGCCGCTGCCCGGATCGTAGGCCGTGACCCGCGCCTGGCTGCTGACGATCAGCTCGTCCCGGTCTCCGGCCCGGATGACGACGGGCGTGCCCCAGCCGACGCTGGCCTTGCGCTCGGTCTTCCAGAGGGTCTTGCCGGTCCGCTTGTCGAATGCGGCCACGAAGGCTCCCTGGCGCTGGTCCTCGTAAAGGAAGATCCTGTCCTTGTAGAGAACCGGCGAGCCGGCCGATCCGTGGTAGTTTCGGATCGCTCCCAGGCTGTGGCGCCATACGACCTTCCCCTGGAAATCCACCGCCGCCAGCCCCTGGTTTCCGAAGGAGGCATACACCCGTTGCCCGTCGGTGACCGGCGTGCCCGAGGCGTGGGAGTTCTTCCAGTAGACCTTGCCGGGCTCGCCCGCCGGGAGGGTGGATTCCCAGAGGAGCTTGCCGTCGGACCTCCGATAGCACAGGACCGAGGGGCGTTTCCCGCCATCCAGGGCGGTGGTCAGAAAGATCCGGTCCCCCCACACGATCGGCGAGGAATTGCCGCGCCCCGGCGCCTCGACCTGCCACAGGACGTTTTGGGTGGCCGACCAGGTATCGGGATAGCCGCCTCCTTGCGCCAGCCCCTGGCCGGAAGGACCCCGCCAGCGGGACCAGTATCGATGGGCCTCTCCCTCGGGAAGGATCATGTGGATGCCGTCCGAGCTCCGGCTGCCCGAAAGGGGACCGGCGGTTTCAACCTCGACGGCGATAACGGCCGTCAGGAGCAGGGTCAGGGAAATGGACAGGAACCGACCGGACATGGGGCGACCTCCGTGCTGGACTGTTGAAATGGGGGCAAGGACCCACTATAGGGACAAAGGGGTTGCTGGCGCCATGGAAAATTATTGATGTAAATCATCCCACCCTCCCCTCCAGGGCGATCCACCACTAAATCCCATTGTAGGGGCAACCCTTGTGGTTGCCCTCCTTTGTGGTTGCCCCGTTGTTCCCGTTGGCCCGGCCAGCGCCGCGCTTGGGGCGCCCACAAGGGACGCCCCTACGATGAGCGTGGGTAGTGTGGGATAGTCCTGCCTCCCCTTACACAATTGCCGTGCACACGGAACGAGGAGATGTTTTGGCGACCGGCGACGGGTGTGCCACAATGCTCACTCGGACGGTGGCTTGCCGGAATGGCTTGTGGGAGTAGGGGACGGGGAGTAGGGGACGTTGTTGAATTACTGGAATAACTTGGATAACTTGGATCGGCCGCTGCTGAATTGCTTTTGTCCTATAACGTCCACACCGCCATACGACGAATTTCGCAAAGGGCTTGCTGGTCAATTGTCCAATAAGCGGGGCGACTGCACGTGGTCATCCGGACGAAATCAGGGAATCTGATGACAAACACGTCTCCGCTCACGTTGGATTAAGAACTTCAGGAATTGTTGTGTCTTGTTTCGAAGAGGTTACGAGTGTCTGAAAACGAAAAGAAAAATCGGATTGGCAACGGTCTTCCCCGCTGTATTGGGAGCGGTGCCGATGGATTCGAACGTCTGAAGAGCATGCTCGGGCTCAACCGAGATTTCTGTAAGGCTCTGCTGAAGGATACACGTGATCTTCGCAAGAAGACATTGCGCAATAGACGATTGCGCCCGGGAGAACGCGATCGTTTACAGCTCTTCGAGCTCTACGGCGACCCACATATACGTCGTTTTTTCTGGAAATTTTCGCATGACCAGGCTGCGGCCAGTGACACCGTTAATAGGACAGACTCCGCATCATTTCCCTCGCTTGAATGGAATATTCTCAGCAAATACATTCCAGATCCTTTCCCCACAGAACACGATACGGCAAGAATCGATGAAGCTTTCGGCGATTGGCCTGACCTCGTTCAGTGCCTCGAGGATAGAGATGAAGTTCCATGGGCAGGCTTGGCAGCACGTGTGTGGTCCGATGTGAGAAAGGATCTCGATGGCTGGGAAGCCCTTGAAGATGAGAAACGCAGGCAGACTGCAATGGCGGCATTCGCCGTGGCAACCATCATTGATGACCAGCGGATACTCCGCGTTGCGGTCGATAAGGTTCCTGAACTAAGTGCGGAATTTGGCGATGTGCTCAACGTAGGTGACATAAATTCCGAAACGTCCGACTCCCCTGCCGAGGAGAAGAATGAAGATGTGCTGTCCCGGTGGGAGAAACTCTGCGAGTCACTTCAAACACTAGCGGCAAGGTCGGCGGGCCCACCACCTATGGTCGATGCTCTCGACAAAATCGTGCAAGTTGTCGAGGGTCTCAAATCCATTGAGCCGTCAGTGCGAGGCTATCTCAAAGAGTCAACCTTCGAGAATTTGATGTTGCACCTGGAAGGGTTGTTCGGAGAAGTTGAAGCTGACGACGTCTTCTCTTGGCTCGACAAGAGTCTCCGTGAGCAGTTAGACGCCCAGTGGCAGAAAGAGCAGCAGTCGCTGTCTTCCGTTCAACTGAGAGAAGAATTCGATCGGCTAGACAAAAAATTTCGTGACGCAGTTAAAAAGGTTCGTTCGATTGCGGCAAATTTGTCGAGTGTCACAAACCAGATCGATTCTCTTCGTGCGGAAGAACCGTCTGATTATGTTGGCATTTCTTGGGAATCCTGGGAAGAAAAGCTCAAGGAGTTGGAGGAACGGAGACGTTCCTTGAGACTACAACAGCGGCACGTGAGGCTCGCACTGCTCGGCGTGCTCTCGCCGTTGGGGGAAGCGTTTGACCCAAGCCCGGATGGTTCAAGCTCAAAACCGATTTCGACTATACCTGCCGGAGAGCCCCCCATCCCGTCGAAACAGGATGTCGATGAGGAGCCGCCAACTGAAGCCAGTGAAGCGATCGAGGTTCCGGATGTTACCGTAGTGACTACCGATAGCGCCGAGCCAGCCAAACAGGAGCAGGAACGCGAGGGTGGGCAAACGGAGCCAAGTAATGAAACTGAAGACAAGCCATCGCAGACGCATGCTTCTTCACCGTGTCCGGAGATTGAGTGTCCAAAATCGGAGAGTGACACAGCAGCGGATTCGCTTGCAGCCCGCGCCCGGGTCCGAATGGCTGAGGCACTACTCGAGTCTCCGCCTCGCATCGCCTACACCGTGCAGGTCGGGCGTCTACTTAACCACCTAGAGCCCTCCATTGAAAACCATCCGCCAGTTGAACTTTTTGAGGCGGCGTTGTTGTCCGACCGCCTTTGTTTGCCCGACGGAAGCTTGGCAAGCTCGTTGAAGCAGGTTTTTGAACGGTTCCCACCACCCGAGCAATTCGCGGAGGGTCCCGACCGTGACCTTTATGTGGTGATGGCTCTATCGGGTGCCCTGAGGCCAGTGCTACTTGCACCGCAATCCGGTGCCTGGGCGCTACTGACTGAACTGAAGCCAAGCGAACGGCTGAAAGCCGTATATCGATTTGCCAGCGGCATTGCAGAGAAGTGCCAAATTCTCCAGACAGTGCGAATCGACCTCACTGTTTTGAGGGGCGCTGGTTCTGAGGCCGCTTGGGAAAAGGATCGGCAAACGCTGCGCACAGATGCGGTCAATTGGCTGAAGCAGGTCCGGTACAGAACCGTTAAGTATGCGCCTGCTACTAAAGTATGGCAATCGTGGTTGAAGCCGGACGGTTTGATAGGTCGGTTGATGAGGCCCATTGTCTCGGGCGAAAGTGACGGTGACACGTCAATAGAGACGATCCTTGCAATTTTGGGTGATCGAAAGAAGTTTGAGCAAGAAGTCAAAAAGACGGACCGAGATTTGATCGGGCGCCGGAGAGGCCAAGACATACAGGCAGGAGCATTGAATCAACTCCACGAGCACGCACGAGAAGCCGTGGCTCTTGCGCGCCGTCACCTGAGCTTGAATAGTTCCAAGCCGTCAAAGTCAGGCTTTCTGACTCGGGCATTGGCCGAGCTACGAGGTGAAATTGAACATTTGGCACCACCCGCATTGGAAGAATTGAAACATTTCGCAAGTGGAGACAAAGGATTTTCTGCTGGACTGGCGAACACAGCCGTCAATGCGATCAATCGGTTTCGTGAGTTACTAGATCCCGAGCAGAAAGATCAGGACAAGGAACTTGACCCGAAGGAACTGCTTGCTTCTGGACTTTTCGGTTTTTCCTCTATCCGTATCGATAACGATGGAAATCCACAGGGTGACTCGCAGAGGACACTTGATATTCTTCTGTCTTTTCAACCAGAAAGTTTTGAATCAGCATTTCGCCAGCGCTTGAATGCAGGGGACCTTGGGACAGCTAAACGGATCGTTGACTGGATTGAATACAAACAGCTCAATGACACCGAAGCATTCCGGAATAGTCTGAGTGAAGCGTTTCATTCGGAAACCCAAAAATTTCGTCAGCAAATAGAGGACACGAGGACACGGATCGAGGGAGCCTTGGTTTACGGATACATCTCCGGTGAGGCACGAGCTGATTATGACGCGATTCTCGTTGAACTCGAACGGCGCCTGACAGAATCGCAAGTGCTTCGATTCGATCGGGAGAAGGAAAGGCTGAACGACATAGTCGAAGAAATCGAGAAGGACATCGCGGTGCAAAAGGGCAAAGCAAAAGCTGATCTCGCCGGCCTTGGACTTTCCTCTGATAGCAGACCATATATGGAGATATCTAAGTCAATTGCACAGGGAGATATCATCACCGCCAATGAGATCATCAGCCGCATTCGCGAAGAAAAATCCTTGCCGTCACCCGGGCAGTCAGTTAATGACCGGAGGCAGGTGTTTCAGGAATTCTTTCCCGAGCGATCCCACGCAATACAGGAAACGTTGGAGAAGTTGGCCGTGAGCGGTTCAAAAAATGTCCTCGCGCAGATCGACAAGGGAAGTGAACTTGCGGGGATGACGCTCCAAAATATTCCTGGCGCCCAACGGAAGTCGGCTAGGAAGATGCTTGAAGCGTGGTTTGCTCTCAAGCGTGCCGGTCGTGTCGATAAGCAGACTGAGGAAACCATTGAAGAGAAAATAAAGGTACTCTGCTTGGAACTGGGTTTCCTCGTACGGACGGTGTCAGTTGGGCGGAGGGTGACAGTTACTCGGTCCGGTCGGAATTTTGGGGAAGCCCGCCTTGTCACAGATCCGCTACGAGCGAGGGAACTCTGTCCTGTCCCGGCGTTTGGGTCCTCTGCTGACGGTAAGTATCGCCTCGTACTGCTCTGGGGGCGACCCACCGAGGAGGATATCCTTCGGCATGTCGGCGAGCATAGTGGGGATCTGTCCACTATTGTTCTTTACTTTGGGCGCCTAAGTGCGACGACACGTAAGGCTCTTGCTCGCATTTCTCGCGAACGGTTTCGAACAATACTCGTGATTGATGAACTGTTACTTGTATTCCTTTGCGGAGAGCATGGCTCACGCCTATCGCCTTTCTTTGCCTGTGCTGTGCCGTTCACGTACGTGCAACCATACGTGACGACTGCCGGGCTGGTTCCCCCGGAGATGTTCTATGGGCGCGAACAAGAATTGCGAGAGATCGCAAATCCCAATGGTCCTGTCTTCATCTATGGTGGGCGACAGCTTGGTAAGACAGCACTCCTTCGAGAGGTCGAGAGGAGAGAACATCAACCGAAAAAGAACAGGTATGCGGTCTGGATGGATCTCAAAGGCAGGGGCATTGGTTACGACCGCGGTGCCTCCGATATCTGGCCAGCTATCTGGCGGGAACTCCGAAGTATCCATGCGATTACGGAAGAGATCAGGGAACCTAACAACAAAAAGCGCATAGTGGACTTTATGCACGAATTGTGTTCCCGATTTAACAATTCTGAAGGTCGGACATTGCTTTTGTTGCTGGATGAGGCGGACCGATTCTTGGAAGTGGACGCACGAAATCCAGGAGTTGCGACGAGCGGATATCAGGAATCATCACGCCTCAAGGCGCTGATGGAAGATACCGGACGTTCCATTAAGGTGGTCTTTGCAGGCCTCCACAACGTTCAGCGCACCGCCAAAGGTTCAAATCACCCGTTGGGCCACTTTGGGACGCCAATTCAGGTAGGGCCATTGGGATGGAGGACTGCTGAGGAATTGGTTCGTCAGCCGCTAGTTGCATCCGGCTACCAATTCAAGCAAGACAGTCTGGTGACTCGTATTTTGGCCCAGACAAACTACTACCCGAGCCTTATCCAACTCTACGGTTCGGCTCTTATCAAAACGATGTGTTCCAAGCGGCGGGCAGGCACGCCGCTATATGAAATCGATGAATTCGTGCTTGACGATACCTATCGGGAAAGAAGTCTCCGTGAGGTGATCGGTTCAAGATTTCGTTGGACCCTACAACTTGATCCACGCTATGAGGTGATCGCATACGCAATTGCCAATGAATGTGCTGAACAGGACGGCCTGCTCAAAAAGGGAATTGAGCGCCGACGTATCGATGACGCCGTAAGAGAATGGTGGCCAAAGGGTTTCGAAGACATTGAACCTTACACGGACAGGTTCTGGTCTCTATTGGATGAGATGGTCGGGCTCGGAGTGCTACGTACAGTCGATAAGGGAAAAGCCCGGTATACCTTGCGCAATGCAAACGTCCTGAATCTGATGGGTACGAAGGATGAGATTGCCCACAACCTGCTTAGTGAGCGAGAACCGCCACAGGAATTCGAACGGGAGTTCTTTAGAGCCCGTCATCCACAGAAGGCCGACGGGCCCTCTCGCAGCCCGCTTACGTTTCAGCAGGAAGATCTTCTACGTGCGGAGCGGAATGGTATCTCAGTAGTCTGTGGTCTGAAAGCTTCTGGCTTTGATGACATTGTCCCTTTTCTCAAGGTGCGCGCGGAAGCTTCCGTCGTTGAGCTAGGAGATTTAGTCAATCTGCAAGCGTTCGAGAAGGAGTTGCACAATCACTATAGCCAGCGGGAGGAGGGGACGACAATCTATGTGGTTTCTGACTCCGTGCCGTGGGGTGAGAAGTGGGTCCAGGTGGCGTTGGATCGGGTCGGAAAGTTGCGGGCCAAGGGTAAGTACGTACAAGTAGTGTTTATGACGGACCCACGTCACCTGTGGGAACTATTCTCTGCGCTCGAAGAGCTAAACCGGGACGGGCTCCAGTGGATCTCGTTGCGGCCATGGCAGCAGAACTTCCTTCACCAGTGGATGGCTGATGTCGGATTTGGAAATGATCCGGATATAAGGAAACAAATTGCAGAGCGGACAGGCAGATGGAAAGTTCTCCTCGAGCGGTTGCACGATTTGAAGCAAAAAATGGGCAATCTGAAAGCTAGTCTCGATGGGTTGGAAGACGAATTCCGCGGGGAAAACGCGGCTCAGTTGCTGAAACAGTTTGGTCTTGATGACCCTCGCGCCCAAAAGGCACTAGGCACCCTTGCTAAACTCGGCGGGGCTGTATCTTTAGAAGACCTCAAGGAGTTGGTTGGTGACGACGGACTAGATGGCGGTACCGTTCAAAAAGGACTTGAGTGGGCTGAGTTGCTCCACTTGGTGCGCCGGGAAGGTCCAAATAGATGGCAGATGGATGAGATCGCGGCACGCGTACTCACACTGGCGGGTGCTTGACACGTGGACATTTGGAGTCTTCATGGTCCTTCATCCTTCGTCAACGATATTGAAGACGCCGTGCGGGATGGCGCGAGTGTCATCGCACGATTTCCGTCTGAGGTCCCCGGGGGACTGGAGCGGGAGTTGAAGGAGCGTTTGCACTCCCTCTTCGAGTGGACTTCCGTCGATGCGTCGCAAGCCGACTCGGGTCCGCTTTCCTTTCTGCTTCAGCAGATGTGTCCGGGTGTCAGTGTATTTGAGGTTAGCAGCGTTACGGAGTTGGTAGCAACTGGCTCGTTTCAGGGAAGGCTCGTCTGGATCGAGAAAATCGACTCAGGAATGTGGCCGGATTGGTCAAGATTTCTGAGAGCTTACTCGGATGCGTGCCGAAATGTAGACATTCTGCACCGCACCGTTTTCATTGTTTTGTTGTCTGGAGAAACCGTTACACGTGAAGTCCCCGAAGAAGTTGCCCTTGTTCGCCGTGACTTCCGGGGTTCCGTGGATACGTTGGATCTATTCGTCTTCGCCTTGCAGCAGGTGCCTGCAAGTGTCAAGTGTCGTGAACATCGAGCGCTGCTGGCGCACACCGTGGCTCAGGTTGCACAGTGGGATAGTTTGCTCGCTGAGCAACTTCTGGCGTTGCCACTTGCTGAAGCGCTAAGTCCCGAAGTCGCTTTGCGGCAGTTCGCGCTCGATCGCGGATGGACGGCAGAAACGCCCACATGTTGGGAGAATGGAACAGTGGATGGTCCTGTGGAACGGCCCACTGTGCACTCAGCGTTGCTCGAGGTGTGTGGCAAGTCCCAGTTGGTGCGCCAGAGAATCTGGGCAGCCCAAGCGGCGGTCTTACTGCCTCTGGTTGAAGAACGGCGTATTGGCCTTGTAGATCGCTACGGCCGGTATCTTGAGCTACCCATCAAGACTGACGACGGAAGATGGGTTGACGACCCCCTTGATCTTGGGGTGGGTCATTTGGCATGGCATCTTGACCGGCCGGGCAGTCCTTGGCGGCTAAGGAAGCAAGTGCGGAGGCTACGGGACGTCCGCAACAAACTGGCACACATGGAGCCCCTCGAACCTGAGCAAGCCCTGCATCGAATGCTGTTCACAGATCCTTGAAGATCTTCTTTCAACGACCACAATGGCTGGCTGGTCCCGGAGTTGAACGGCCATCTGGCAGGCCACGACCGGGACATTAGGGGACGTTGTTGAATAACCGGAATTGAAGGAACGGAGAACCGAGTTATTCCAGTTAGGGTAGCGTACCGAAACCGTTTGCCGGCGGATTGAATCGCCGGGTTTCCTGGTGGACCGCTTTCGGGAACAGTCGAACAGCCGGAACCGGCTGGGGGAGGGAACATGAGATGGATGGCGCTTTGGTCCGGTTTGCTGTTGTGGGGAGTGGCGCCGGCAACTGCGGCGGACTGCGATGAATGGCATCGGGAGGGCTTTTTTGAAACCGCAACCGTGGAGGAAGTGACTGGCTGCCTGGAGACTGGAGCCGATCTCAAATCCCGGGACAAGGACGGCGAAACCCCTCTCCATAGGGCGGCACGGTGGAGCGAGAGTCCCGCCGTCATTTCTGCCTTGCTGGAAGCCGGCGCAGACCCCAACGCCGGGGACAAGTCGAACTACACCCCTCTGCACGAAGCGGCAATGAGGAATGACAATATCGGCGTCCTTACCGCCTTGCTGGAGGCTGGCGCCGACCCCGAGGCCCGGATCCATCCAGGCAATACTTCCCTCCATTTGGCGGCCGGTGCTGCCGCTCCTCCTGCCCTTATTTCCCTGCTTCTGGAAGCCGGGGCCGACCCTCTGGCACGAGATCAGGGAGGCAGCACTCCTCTGCACAAGGCCGGCCGGGCCTGCAAATACGCTGCCGCTGTTTCCGTTCTGGTGGACGCGGGCGCAGATCCCAACGCCGCGGATGAATCGGGCCGCACCCCTCTGCACGAAGCGGCCGGCGTCAGCCGTTCTCCCGGCGTCGTGATTGCGCTTCTGAAAGCGGGCGCGGATCCTCGGATGAGAGACCGAAACGGCTCTACGCCCCTTGCCTTCGCGGTCCAATCATCGAATGGCAATCCGGCGATCATCTACATGCTGATTGTAGCCGGCGCCGACCCCAACCAGCGGACAGCAGGCGGTAAGACTCTGCTGCACCTGGCGGCCGACTGCGGGCGGGCGGCCCCGGCGGTCATCGGTGCATTGCTGGATGCGGGAGCCGATGCGAGCCTGCCGGACGAGTCGGGAAGACTTCCCTGGGACTCCGTCCGGCATAATCTCGAGCTGAAGGGCACGGACGTCTATCGGCGTCTGCGCCGGGCTCGGAAGTAGCAGCGTATTCAGTTTCGGCCGACCTCATGGACTCCAGGCTCAAACAATCGCTTCTTTCCCTGGCCAAGGTGGTTTTGGGGCTGGTGGTCCTGGTCGCCGCGGGGAACGAGGTGTTGGGAGCGCTGGCCAGAATGGAGTCCTCCCAGGTCCGGTTTTCGGCGCCGATTCTGGGCCTCAGCCTGCTCTGCTACCTGGCGGGAATGGCCCTGTTTGCAGAGTTCTGGCGGCGGACTGTGAGTGCTCTTGAAGGGAAGCTGCCCCGAGTGGATTGCCATTTCGCCTATTTCGTCAGTCAACTGGGCAAGTATGTTCCCGGGAAGGCCTGGGTGATACTGATCCGATACGGGCTGATCGGAAAGAACCGCCTGAGTTTCAGAGCGGCGACCGCCTCCAGTATCTATGAGACCTTTAACGTGATGGGTTCCGGGGCGCTGCTCGCTTTTCTGGCGTTGCTGCTCCTGGGTAGCGATCCGACCCTGCTGTGGCTGGCGCTTGGCCTGTCGGCGGCGCTGCTGGCTGCTTCCCACCCCCCGGTATCGAGCTGGATCGCCGGGGTGGCGGCTTCGGGAACAGGCAGGGAGGGAAACCCCATGCCGGTGCCTGCCTGGAGGGTCTTGTGGAAGGGAGCGCCTCTGCTGATTCTGGGTTGGATCCTGGCCGGCGCCAGCTTTCCCCTGGCGGGAGCGGGCATCGGAGTGGCCTACCCCGGGCCCAGTGAAGTGGTGTTGACGGCAGCGGCAGCGGGGCTGGCGGTCGCCGCCGGGTTCGTGGTGCTGGTGGCTCCGGCCGGTCTGGGGGTTCGCGAATGGCTGCTGGTGCAGACCCTGGGCCCCTCGGTAGGGGAAGGACCGGCGGCGCTGGTTGCCGTTGCCGCCAGGGGCTTGCAGGTCTGCGGCGAGTTGGGGATGGCGGCCCTCCTCAACGGCCTTAAAAGGGCAGGGGGGCCGCATGCTTAGTATCGTGATCCCCGCCCGCGACGAAGCCGACAGCCTGGAACTTCTTCACCGGGAAATCGACTCCGTGCTGGCCGCATCGGCCCTGCAGGCTGAAATCATCTTTGTGGACGATGGGTCCACCGATGGCACCTGGTCCAGGATCGTGGGCCTGGCCGAGATCGATGCCCGGGTGCGAGGCATCCGCTTTCGCCGAAACTTCGGCAAGGCGGCAGCCCTCAGCGCCGCTTTTTCCAGCGTCCGGGGCGACCTGGTGATCACCCTCGACGCCGATTTGCAGGACGATCCCGCTTCGATTCCCCGACTGATTCAAAAGCTCGAGGAGGGCTTCGACCTGGTTTCAGCCTGGAGAAGGGAACGCTTCGATCCCTGGCACAAGCGGGTTCCAAGCCTGCTGTTCAACTGGCTGGTCAGTATCTTCAGCGGACTGCGGCTGCACGATCACAACTGCGGCCTCAAGGGCTACCGGTCGGAGGTGGTCCAGGAGATCCGATTGTTCGGGGAATTGCACAGATTCATCACGCTGCTGGCTCACCGGAGCGGATTCCGTGTCACCGAAATCGAAACACGCCATCGACCCCGGGTCCACGGACGCTCGAAATACGGAGCGGCCCGCCTCCTGACGGGGTTGCTGGACCTCTCGACCCTGGGCTTCCTGGGCAGCTTCCGGCGGCGTCCCATCCATCTGCTGGGCGGGCTGGGACTGCTGGCTTTCGCCGCGGGGGTGTTGGGCTTGGCTTACCTGGCCGTCGTGTGGTTCTCGGGCGGGGGTCCCATCGGCTCCCGGCCCCTGCTGATCTACTCGGTGGCTGCCCTGGTGGTGGGAGGCCAGATGATGACCCTCGGCATCCTGGCCGAACTCATCACCTCTCCGGGTTCGAGGTTCGGGCAGGGGGACCCGCTTCCCTACAGCATCTCCGAAAGAATCGGCGAGCCCTGAGACCGGGGGCCTCGCAAGACCATGAACAACCAAGGCAGTTTCACCTCCCTGATCATTTTGGTGGCCGTCGGGTTGATCCTTGGATCGCTGCTTCGGCTGCAACCGCTTTCCAGCGCCAACGACAGGTCTCGCTGGAGCACCGTCTGGAGCCTGAACGCCGGACAGGGCTACGTCATCGACGAGACTCCCTACCCGACCATCGACAAGGTCAAGCGCGGGGACCACTTCTATTCCAGCAAGCCGGCCCTGCCGCCGACGTTGATCGCGGGCCTGGTCTGGGCCATCGGCCTGGTGACGGGGATGACCCTTCCCGACCACCAGGACTTCATCGTGCGCTTCGTGCTGGTCCTGATCAATCTCATCCCGTTCGCCTGGCTCCTGGTGCTCTACTCCCGCCTGCTTCAGAGGCTGGGCTTCGACACCTCCACCGTCCACTATTGTCTTTGCGCCGCCGGACTGGGCACCTATCTGACGGCCTACAGCGTAACGCTCAACAACCACACCCTGGCGGCCACCGCCGCCTTCTTTGCCCTCTACTGTTTCATTCGCATCGCCTATGAAGGGCAGAGGGAGTGGAAGTACTTCGCAGCCTGCGGGTCGTGCTCCGCCTGGGCCGTGGCCAACGAGATGCTGGCCCTGCCCCTGGCCCTGGTCCTGATGGGATGGCTGTTTCGGACCTCCCCCAAAGCAGCGGCCGCCTGGTTTCTGCCGCCGGCCGTCCTGGTGGGCGCTGCCTTCATGATCACCCTCTACCTCTCCACCGGGGGGCTGCTCCCCTACTACCTGTACTTCGATACGCCGCTCTACCACTATGAGGGCAGCTATTGGAACCAACCCAAGGGCATTGACGCTGCCGATGATCCCAAGTGGTTCTACCTGTTCAACCTGGTCCTGGGGCACCACGGCGTGCTGAGCCTGACCCCGGTGTTCATCCTCTCCTTTGCGGGGTTCTTCGTCAAAGACAGGTTGCAGGGAATCTACCGGTTGGGAGGGGTGCTCACCGCGGCCATGGTGGTCTTCTACACGCTGCACACCAACAACTACGGGGGAAACTGCCAGGGGGCGCGCTGGCTTTTCTGGTTGATCCCCTTCTGGCTGCTCACGCTCCCCGCGGTCGTCAGACAGGTTCTGCCCATCCGCGGCTACCGCTGGATTGCCTACCTGCTGCTGGTCGTTTCGCTGTCGTCGGTGGCCTTTGCCTTGAGCGGGCACAAGGAGATCGGCCGCCCGGGCCCCTGGAGTTCTTCCTGGCTGCACCTGGCCATGCGCTCGGCGGGATGGATCGACTACTGAGGACTGCTACTTTGCAAGTGATTGAAGAATATGGCGTCCCGTAGGGGATTTGAACCCCTGTTGCCGCCGTGAAAGGGCGGTGTCCTGGGCCAGACTAGACGAACGGGACGTGGAGGTGGGTTCGGCAGGCAGCCCCTGTGGAGGTCAGGCCGGCTGCAGGTTCGGTCAATGGTCAGGTCTGGTGAGCCGTGCTGGGCTCGAACCAGCGACCCTCTCCTTAAAAGGGAGATGCTCTACCAACTGAGCTAACGGCCCCCGCAAAAGCTGAGCTATCTTAGAGGCTGTTCACGGGGCTGTCAAGGTCCGCTTGAGGATCGTGGGAGAGGGCCGCGGCAGCCGGTCGCTCCCCCGCTTGGCCGTGCCCCGCGCCCCCCTTCGGTTCCTTGACTTCGGGTACCAACCATTGTATATTCCAGTCCGTTTCGAGCCGGGCTGTAACGGGCGGTTAGCTCAGCTGGGAGAGCACATCCCTTACAAGGATGGGGTCACTGGTTCGAGCCCAGTACCGCCCACCATGGTGAGGCGTCATTTCCGCGGGGTCGTAGTTCAGTTGGTTAGAACGCTGGCCTGTCACGTCAGAGGTCGCGGGTTCGAGTCCCGTCGGCCCCGCCATCCATCGCGCCTATGGGGCTGCAAAAGGAATATGTCCGCTACCTCTCGCAGCGGGTTGTGAATGAGTTGATCAAGCGGGAAATGATCGAGATTCCCGTTCAGTCCCCTCTGCGGGACCAGGTGCTGGCGGTGATGGAGGAAGAACTGGCCGTGGAGGATCGCATCAACGACGAGGCCAGAAACCTGCTGCAGCAATACGCGGAACACATGCGGCAAAACGGCGTGGCCTATCACGAGATGTTCAAGATGGTGAAGAACCGGCTGGTCAAGGAAAAGAAGGTGATTCTGTAAGTCCCCATGCGCCTGAGCCGTGACAAGATCAACAAGCTGGCTCACGTGGTGACGGATGAGCTGGTGGTCCACGACGAGGTTGAATTCGTCGAGGACCGCAATACCATCCGACTGGAAATCGTGAAGGTTCTGAACGAGGAGATGAAGAAGGAGGAAGGCCTGGACCAGGAAGCCAGAAGGAAGATCGAGTCTCAGAAAAAGACGGTTCCCGAAGGCAGCCTGGAGTGGGACATTCTCTATCGCAAGTACTACGCCGAGGAGTTGAAGAAGTTGTAGTCGACCTCGATTCTGGTTGAGTCCTCAAGCAAAAAAGCCGGCGAGCCGCAAGGCCGCCGGTTTTTTTGTGCCCGGGGTCTGGTGAGAGATTATTTCCTGCGCCTGAGGGTGGGGCGTTCCTCGTCGTCCGCCGGGTCGTCCGAGACTTCCTCCACCTCGCCGCTGGTGCGCCGCTTCAGGGACGGGCGGTTCGATTTTTCGCCCTTCTTGGGTCTGCTGGCATTTTCCAGGGCCAGGAGCTTGCCCTTGATCCAATCGAACTCGGAGGTGTTGATGACGTACTGCTCCCGGTCCGGGAGCATGGTGGCGATGTTCCGCTGGGTCTTGACGATGCGATCGCCTGTCGGGGGGTGGGTGCGAAAGGCCTTGGCCAGCTTGCCCGGTTTCTTTTTTTCCTGAGCTTGAATCTTCTCGAAGAAGGAGACCGAAGACGTCGGATCGTACCCGGTCTTGTACAGGTACTGCAGGCCCAGAAAATCGGCTTCGGTTTCGGCCTTCCGGCTGAAATGCAGGAACTGCATGGGAATCAGGAACCCGGCGGCCTGGTAGAGACCCCAGGCGAGGGCGCCTCCCATGAAGATCAAGGGCAGCCTGGCGTAGTTGGCGATCTGGCCCTTGGTGGCCTGCTCGGTCCCGTGGCGGGCAGTGACGTGGGCTATTTCGTGGGCCATCACGCCGGCCAGCTCCGACTCCGAATCTGCCGAGGTGATCAATCCGGAGTTGACGTAGAAGAATCCACCCGGAAGGGCAAAGGCATTGATCTGGTCGGAATCCACCACCTTGATGGTGAACGGCACCTTGGAGTCGGAATTTCGAACCAGGTTCTGGCCCACCCGGTTCACGTACTCGTTGATTTCCGGGTCGGTGACCAGCTTGACCTGCTGCTCGATCTGCATGGATAGCCGCTTGCCCAGGGCGATCTCCCGCTCGATCGAGTAGAAGTTCAAATTGCGCTTGTTGATTTCCCGGTTGCCGACGTTCTCCACGTCCGCATTCTTCTTCCGCTTCTTCTTTTTCTTTTCGGCCAGAAGGGGACTGTGGATCCCGAATCCGAGAAATGCCGCCAAGGTCACGGCCACCAACTGCCTGAGCTTACGTTTCATCGAACCCGCTCCTCTCTTGGTCATTATCCTCGATGACCAATCCGCATTCGCCGACCATAAAACCTATTTTAACATCAATTCCGGACTATTGAACATGGATAGACAGGATGCACAGGATAATCTGTTTCAGACAAGCCGCGCCCCCGCCCCCGACGACGGGGCGGATCATCCGAGAGTGAAACAGCCAAACGTCAATAAAGACGAACCACGAATGAACACGAATGGACACGAAGACGGATGGACCTGCTTGGCTGCGACGACGTCACGGGAGGAAGCCCACCCGGGAGCGCGGGCGTCCCGCCCGCACAACACTGGCACAGCCTCACCCCTCTCTCCCACCCGGCTCGACTGGCAACGGCGCCACGATTCCGCTTCAGCCGAGCCCGGGCCGTTCTCGCCGGCAGCGTGGCCGTGTGCTGCATCACGGGGAAACTGAGCGGCCGCCCAACGCAGAGGATGCGGGCGAGACGCCCGCGCTCCCGGAGGGGCGCCTCCTCCCATCCTTCTTGCTTCGCGAGGAGGCACAGCCCCTGTCGATGCGGCAGAGCCGGCCCGCTTGGTGTCCCTTCTCGGTCCTTCGTGTGTTTCAGATTCCGGGGGCGCCAGAATCAGTGGAGGCCCTGGGGAGCGGATTGGTGGGGTTTCGGCGGGGCGGGGTCGGAGCTTGGGGAAGCGGCGGGCTGCTCCGCCGGGTTTTTCCGGGGAGCCTGCTTCCAGGTGTAGACAATGCGGTGGATGACGGTCAGGTTGCTCATGACGGCCATGACCCACAGGACCGGAGCCATCTTGCCGGAAAGAGCGCCGATGATGATCAGGACCAGCCGCTCCGGACGCTCCATGAAGCCGACCTTGCAGAGCGGGATCAGGGACTCTGCCCGGGCTCGGGTGTAACTGGTCATGACGGCGCCGATCATGACGATGCCCGACAGGACCAGGTAGGTCATCTGTTCCGCTCGGGCGTAGTGAATCAGCAGTCCCAGGAAGAGGGCCATGTCGGAGTAGCGATCCAGGACCGAGTCGAAGAAAGCGCCGAACGGAGTTTCGGATCGGGTGACCCGGGCCACCCGTCCGTCGAGCATGTCGAAGATGCCCGAGAATATGATCACGATCCCGGCATCGAAGAACCTCCCCTGGGACAGAAACCAGGCGGCCAGCAGAGTGATCAGGAATCCGACAAGGGTGAGCAGGTTGGGACTGACGCCCAGCAGGGATATACCCCTGACCATGAAATTGAGGATGGCTCTGCATATCCTGCCGATGGTTTGGCTCAGCATGGCGGACTATTCGGTGGCCCCCGATTGATCGTGAATGGTGGTGAGACTCAGGATCTCGAATTCCTTGAGGCCGCCCGGCGTGTGCACCCTGGCCGTGTCCCCCTCCCTCTTGTTCAGCAGGCCCCGTCCGATGGGAGAGGTCGTCGAAATCAAGCCCTTTTGAATGTTCGACTCTTCGGTCGACACCAGCTTGTAGGTGATCTCGGCATTTTTCTGGAGGTCATAGAGGACAACGGTGGATCCATAGGAAACGCGGTCCTTGGGTATCCTGTCGAAATTGATCATGGCCACGTCGGCCAATCGCTTGCGGAGTTGGGCCAGCTTGGCGTTGAGGATCTCTTGCCGCTGCTTGGCCGACTGGTATTCGGCATTTTCGCTCAGGTCGCCCAGCGCAATGGCTTTCTTCAGCTCCTCGGGAAGCTCCTTGGTCAGCTCGTGCTGGATCACGCGAATTTCATCTTCCAGTTTCCTCTTGATGTCGCTGGTCATGGGAGTTGTTTTTCGGACTCGGGAAGCCGCCAATAATAGTTTCAGTAAGCTGAATAGTCAAAGCATGCCGGCGCGAAGCCTCCGCCGTTTCAGACCGCCGGCGGGTGAGAGAAAGGCTGCGGCGGTTGGCGGCAGCTCTCTGCGATCCGCCGGTGTCACCCAGGCAAGATGCGGGCGGGGCCTCACCACAAGCTGAACTTGATGCGCAGGTACTTCCTGGGATTTTGCCGGAGGTCGTGCATGAACTTCACCAGCTCGGCCGATGCCAGGTTGAGATTCAAGTAGAGGGAGGGATCGTGCAGAAGCCTGGAAACGGTTCCGTCCCCGTTGCTCATTTTTTCGGCCACGTTGGAGAACTTCCCAAGGCTCTGGTTGAATTGACTGTAGAGCGTGTCGTCCTTGGACAAGCGGCCCAGGAACCCCTCTCCGTCCTCGATTCTCTGCACCACCTTCTCGATTCTGGCCAGCATGCGGTCGGCCCGGTCGTGGAGCACAGGATCACTGATCACCTTGCCCAGGGTCCCCTCTCCCGATTCCACCTTGGCCACCACGTTCTGGCCCTGTTGCACCGTCTTCTCCAGTTCCTCGTAGAGCTGGGGATTCGAGATGAGCTGTCCAATGGTCCCTTCTCCGGCCGTGATCTTTTTGACCAGATCCTGCAGTTCCTCCGACGTGCCGCTGAGGCTGTTGAAAATGCCGGGGTCGTTGATCAGTTTCCCCAGGGTTCCCTCCTGGACGTTGATCTTGCCGGCGATTCCGGTGACTCTCTCCACCAGGTCGCCCACGTTGGCCATCAGGTCGTTGGTCCCCTGGATGATCCTCTTGATGTCGGGCGGGGAAGAGCCGTCGATCTCGCCGCCATCCGGGACCACGGCCTCGGATTGGGAGCCGCGCGAGATCTCGAGGTACTTGTCCCCCAGAAGGCCGATGGAACCCAGCGTGGCTTGCGAGTCCCGGCGAATGGACTGCTGGAAGGCCCGATCGATGGTCATGTGGACCTCGACGGCCCGGTTGGGATCGTCCGAGCGGGAGACGCGAACCTCGCCTACGCTGCCTACCTCGACCCCTGCCAGCCAGATCAAGGATCCCCTGCGCAGGCCGGAGGCGTTTTCCAGGTGGGTCTTGACCGTGTATTTGGGCGTGAAAAGGCCCCGTCCGCCGCTGATCAGGACCAGGGCGGCCGCCAGGATCACAAAGCCCAAGATGGCCACAATACCGACACGCAGTTCTTTCCAAGCCATTGATTGTCGAGCCATGGTACCTCCTCTCAAATAAGGAATCTCCGAATGTATGGATCGCGGCTGCGCCTCAGCGCTTTCTCCGTTCCCTGGAAAATGATTCCTCCGTCCTTCAGCATGATGAAGTGGGTGTTGATCCGGCCGAAATCGATGGACTCCCGGTGGACGACCCAACGACCGTTTTCCTGGACAAAGTGTTCATTGGCCAGCGTATAGGCATCGTTCAAACGATGGGTGACGAAGATGGAGCTGACATCCTCCAGATCTCTCAACTTGATGACCAGTTCGTTGATGGTTCGGGCCGTGATGGGGTCCAATCCGGCCGTGGGCTCATCGTACAGCATGATGTTGGGGGTCCCCACCAGCGCCCGGGCGATGGCCGCTCGCCGGCGCATGCCGCCTGACAGTTCCGAGGGCATCTTGTCTATGGCGTCTTCCAGGTCCACGAACCCGAGGGTCTTCCTGACCACTTCCAGGACCTTGTCCTCTTCCAGCTCGCCCTGCTCGTAGAGTCGAAAGCCGACGTTTTCGGCCACGGAGAGAGAGTCGAACAGCGCCCCCTCCTGGAACACCATGCCGATGCGCTTGCGGACCTCCATCAGCGGTCTTTCAGCGTAGCGGGTGATGTTGCGGCCTTCCACCCAGATTTCTCCCTCGTCTGCCTGCACCAGGCCGATGATCAACTTGAGAATGGTGGATTTGCCCGAGCCGCTGCCCCCCAGGATGATCTTGGTCTCCCCGCGCTGGACGCTGAAGGAAATGTCCTTCAAGACCGGGTTGTCGTCGTAGTACTTGGTGACGTGCTTCAGCTCTATGGCGGGAGCGTCGTCCGAATGGTGGCGGTGTTGGTTCATCACAGGATGGTCAGGAGGATGCGGGTGATGAAAAAATTGGCGATGAAGATCAGAATCATGGAAGTGACCACAGCTTGAGTGGTGGATCTCCCCACCCCCTCGGTGCCTCCCCAGGTTCCCAGTCCCCGGTGGCAGCCCACGATGGCGATCAGAAAGCCGAAAATGGGAGGCTTGGCCAGCCCCTGCACCAGGTCGGAATAGTGCAGGCGGTCGTAGGCGGAGGTCAGGAAGAGGGAGGGACTGATTCCCAGAAAGATCGTGGCCACGAAGAATCCACCCAGAATGCCGACCAGGTCGGCGATCACGGTCAGAACCGGAACCATGGTGGTGCAGGCCACCACCCGCGGGGTCACCAGCTTCTTGATCGGGTCGGTGCCCAGAGACCGCATGGCGTTGATCTGCTCGCCGATCAGCATCGACCCCAATTCGGAGGCGATGCCGGAGCCGACACGGCCGGCAACCACCACCGCCGTCAGCACCGGCCCCAGCTCCCTCACCAGGGAGACCGCCACCAGTTGACCGGTGTAGCCGACCGCCCCGAACGAGGAAAGCGTGTTGGAAGTCTGCAAAGCCAGCACCGCTCCCGTGAAGAAGGCGGTGAGACAGGAGATGGAGAGCGAGCCCACCCCCACGATGTCCATCTGCTGAAACGTTTCCCTCAGGTAGAGCGGCCGGCGGAAGAAGCTCAGGATCGACCGCACCCCCAGCAGGGTGAAGTCCTGAACTTCGAGCACCCAGCTCTGCAGCATCGTGGTCGATCTGTCGGAGAGGCCGTTCATCAAGAAATCGTAATCGATTGGAAAAGGCCAAGTCAAGATTCCATCCAAATGCAGTAGCTTGCTACCAGTTCCCTATATCATGTATTATCAATAGCTTAAAGGAACGATGGCCGGGCCGCTCCGACCCGTGAGACGCCGGGAGCGCAACGACATTCCCAAGCGAATCGGAACACCCGCGGTTGTTCCGACCTGCCTGTCGCCCGAATCCTGGCAGCGTGGGATCACCCTGCCGCCGCCGGCGGGAGCGGTTGACGGTGTCCGAAGTCCAACGATAGAATCACGCCGCAGACAGCCTTTCGCCTCCGGACCCTTCCCCATGATTCTTCCCATCGTCAAGTACGGAAACCCGGTCCTGCACCGGGTTGCCGAGCCGGTCACTGCCTTTGACGAGACCCTGGAGCGGTTGAGCCGGGACATGGTGGAGACCATGTACGCGGCTCCGGGAGTTGGCCTGGCTGCCCCCCAGGTCGGGGTGTCGACCCGTCTCATGGTGATCGATCCCACGGGTGGAGAAAAAGCGGGTTCCCTGATTGTCCTGGCCAATCCGGAGATCCTGGAGTCGGAAGGGGACCAGCACGAGGAAGAGGGTTGCCTGAGCATTCCCGAGTTCATGGCGCGGGTCCACCGACCCGGGAAGCTGGTCGTTGCGGGGAAGCGGATCGATGGCAGTCAGACGAGCGTGGAGGGAGAGGAGCTGCTGGCTCGGATCCTGTCCCACGAGATCGACCACTTGAACGGGGTGCTCTTCATCGATCACCTGAGCGTGATCAAGCGCGACATCATCAAGAGAAAGATTCGCAAGAAGGTTCGGGCCGGGGAGTGGTGATGCGCCTGCTCTTCATGGGGACCCCCGGCTTCGCAGTGCCTACCCTCCGAAAACTCCTCTCCAGCCGGCACGAGGTCAGCGGGGTCTTCACCCAACCCGACCGTCCCTCCGGCCGGGGCCGCAAACTGGCCGCCGGTCCCGTCAAGCAACTGGCTCTCGATAGCGGGCTTCCGGTCTACCAGCCCGACAGGCTGGCGCCGGAGGAGTGGAAGACCCTGGTGGAAACCACCGCCGACGCCCTGGTGGTGGTCGCCTACGGCAAGATCCTGCCTCCCTGGCTCTTTACTTTGCCGCCCTTCGGCGCCATCAACGTGCACGCCTCGCTGCTGCCGCGCTACCGGGGCGCCGCACCCATTCCCTGGGCGATTGCCCGCGGCGAGACTCGCACCGGCGTCACCACCATGAAGATCGACCGGGGCATGGATACCGGGGACCTGCTTCTGCACAAGGGGGTGGAGATAGGCGAGGAGGAGACTTCGGTGCAGCTCGGGGAGCGCCTGGCGGTTCTGGGGGCGGATCTGCTGGAGGAAACGCTGCACCAACTGGAGGCCGGCCGGGTCCGTCCCCGGCCGCAGGACCCTCGGTTGGCCTCCTACGCTCCGATGCTGAAGAAGTCCGACGGTGAAATCGACTGGAGCCGGTCCTCCCGGCAGATCTTCAATCGGGTGCGGGCCTTCAATCCCTGGCCGGGCGCCTTTACCCGCCGGAGCCGCTCCCGGCTGCGCCTGTTGAAAGCGCGACCGGTCACTCCACCCCTGCAGGAACAGGCCGCGGGTTCCCTGTGGCGGTGGGACTCCAGGCGCGCCCTGGTCGCCTGTGGAGAAGGCTGGCTCGAGCTGCTGGAAGTTCAGCCGGAAAACCGCGGGCCGCTGGCGGCCTCGGATTTCCTGAACGGCCTCCGAATGCAAACCGGACAGTCCATTCTGCTGGGCCGGTAGAACGTTCACCCGAGAAACGCGATTCCAGGACCCCTCGCATGCCTCTTTCGCCGGCGCGGCTGGCCGCCTTCCGCATCCTGACGAGAATCGAGCAGGGGGGCGGGTTCGCCGTGGACAGGCTTCACGACGATCCGGTCAACCGGTTCAGCCCGGCCGACCGCCGCTTGGTCACCGAGCTGGTCTACGGAGTCCTGCGGCAGAAGAGCTGCCTGGACTGGTACCTGGCCTCGCTGGTGGATCGGCCCCTGGAACGGCTGGACCGGGAAGTCCGGATGGTGCTCCGGTTGGGGGCCTACCAGGTCCTGTTTCTGTCTCGAGTTCCCGCGCGCGCGGCCGTCCACCAGGCGGTGGAACTGGTGAAGCAGTCCGGGCAGCCTCATGCGGCCGGCCTGATCAACGCGGTGCTGCGCAAAGCCGGCGAGGCCGGTTTCGAGCAGGCATGCCGCCGGCTGCCGGCAGATTCCGCCCGGGGGCTCAGCCTCCGCTTCTCCCACCCGCAATGGCTGGTGAGCCGCTGGATCGAGCGCTGGGGTCTGCATCACGCCGGCAGGGTTCTCCGCCACAACAACGACCCTCCCAAGGTGCATTTTCGTTCCAACTGGCCCCGACTGGGGCAGGAAGAGATGGTGGCCGCCCTGGAAGCGGAGGGCTGTCGTGTCTGTCCCGATCCCCTGGGGGAGGGAATCTGGGTCGTCGATGAGGGAGACCTGACCAAGTCTAGTCTGTACCGGCGGGGACAGTTGGCCATACAGGGCGCCGGGTCCCAGTTGATTGCCCGCTTGCTGGAGTTGAAGCCCTCGGACGCGTGCCTGGACCTGTGCAGCGGCGCCGGAGGCAAGGCCTCCCACATGGCTCAACTGGGGGAAGGCCAGGCGAGCGTTATCGGCGTGGACTCCCATTTCGGCCGCCTCCGGATCGCCAGGGAGCGTCACGGGAAGCAATGGCCCGGCTTGGGCTGGGTCGTGGCCGACGGGACCCGGCCGTTGCCGCTGTCAACGAGGTTCGACAAGATTCTGGTGGACGCGGTCTGCTCCGGAACCGGAACCTTGAGACGCAACCCCGAAATCCGCTGGCGCTTGCGGGCGCAAGACCCCGCCAGGCTGGCGGGGCTGCAGCTCAGGCTCCTGGACAACGCCGCCGACCTGTTGAAACCGGGCGGAACCCTGGTGTACGCCACCTGCTCCCTGGAACCGGAGGAAAACGAACAGGTGGTGGAGCGCTTCCTGTCGAGCCGTCCGGGGCTCCGGTTGCGCCTTCCGCGCGACCAGGGGTTGAACCCCTACTTCCGCCGGGACGGGCTGATGCGCCTCTCGCCTCTCCAGACCCGATCGGACGGTGTCTTTGCAGCCGTGATGGAGGCTGCGGAATGAATTTGATGGTAAAATAGATTTCTTGCTGGATTCTGACTCCCGGAATCGATGGACGACCCTCCACATTTAACCTTCCTCGGCGTTTCACTCAGGCTGCTGGCCATCCTTTTTCTGGTCTTCTTGAACGGCTTCTTCGTTGCAGCCGAATTCGCCATCGTCAAGGTCCGCTCCACTCAGATCGAGACCCTGGCCAGAAAGAGGCATCGGCGCGCCAAGGTCGCCGAGAACGTCCTCCGCCACCTGGATGCCTACCTGTCGGCCACTCAACTGGGCATCACCCTGGTCAACCTGGGCCTCGGCTGGCTGGGAGAGCCTTTTGTGGCCGAGATGCTCCGGCCGGTGCTCTCGGGATTGGGGGTGCGCTCTCCGGATGTGGTCAGTTCTCTATCCGTTGTCGTCGGGTTCGTCTTCATCACTTTTCTGGTCATCGTGGTGGGTGAGCTGGTGCCGAAGTCGCTGGCCATCCAGCGGGCTCAAGGCGCCACGCTCTGGGTCGCCATCCCCTTGACCTTTTTCTACAAGGCCTTCTATCCCGCCATCTGGCTGCTGAACGCGGTGGCCAACCGCATTCTCAGGGCGGTGGGGCTTCGACCGGCCAGCGGGCGCGAGGTGGGGCATTCCGAGGAAGAGCTGCGCATGCTGCTTTCCGAATCGGGTCCGGGAGTCTCCCACGATTCGCTGAGCCGGCGCATTCTCCGCAGGACCTTCAGCCTGAAGAGGCTGCAGGCCCGCAACATCATGCTGCCCCGCAACAAGATCGACGCCCTCTACCTGGAGATGTCTCCGGAAGAGAACCTCGAAGTCGTCAAGGCTTATCGTCACACCCGGTTTCCGGTCTGCCGCAAGACGCTCGACGACGTGGTCGGCATGGTCCACATCAAGCACCTGCTCTGGCAGCTCCAGTCCGGGACCGACCCGGTCGACCTGGAATCGATCTGCCGGGAGATCCTGTTTTTCCCGGAGTTCGCCTCGCTGGAGACGATGCTGAAAACCTTCCTGCAAAGGAAGTGTCACATGGGAGTCGTGGTCGACGAATTCGGGGGGACGGTGGGCCTGGTGACTCTGGAAGACGTTCTGGAGGAGCTGGTTGGAGAGATTCAGGACGAATTCGACCAGGAAGCCCCTCTAATCGTCAAGCTGGGCGAGGGCAGATTTCTGGTGGACGGTTCCACGCCGCTGCACGACCTGGAGGAAGCCTTTGGCGCCCAGTTCAACGGCGCCCACGACGTCACCACCCTGGGCGGCTACCTGGTCAACCACTGGCGGAATATTCCCTCCGAAGGGGCCGAGTCCATCCATGGCAACCTCAAGATGGTGGTTCACCGGGTGGAGAAGCTTCGAGTCAGCCAGGTCCTGGTGCAAGTCCTGGAAGGTGAACCGAACCAAACCTGATGCCCTGAAACAAACAAAAAAGAGGGATCCACGAAGACACACGAAGGACCACGAAGGCACACGAAGCGGAACGGCGCTGCCGCATCGGCAGGGGCAGTGCCTCCTCGCGGAGCAAGAAGGAAGGGAGGAGGCGCCCCTCCGGGAGCGCGGGCGTCTCGCCCGCATTCTCTGCGTTGGGTGGCCGCTCAGCTTTCCCGTGATGCGGCACACGGCCACCCTGCCGGCGGGAACGGCCTGGGCTCGGCTGAAGCGAAATCGTGGCGCCGTTGCCGGTCGAGTCGGGTCGAGGAGATGGGCGAGGCTGTGCCAGTGTTGTGCGGGCGGGACGCCCGCGCTCCCGGGGGGCTTCCTCCCGTGACGGCGTCGCAGCCAAGCAGGTCCATCGGTCTTTGTGTCTATTCGTGTTCATTCGTGGTTCGTCTTTATTGACGCTTGGGTGTTTCACCCTCGGATGATCTGCCCGGCAGGGCAGGGGTGGTGCTTGTCTGAAACAAAAGAAAAAAGAATGATCCACGAAGGGGCGCGAAGGTCCGACAAGAGTTATCCACAAAGGAAAACGACGAACCACGAATGGACACGAATGAACACCAATCAACAATGCGCCATTTGCAAGATTCCCAATTGGAAATGACATTGAGGTGGCTTACCGGCTCCGGCATTCACCACAAAAGGCACAAAACGAGTTTCTTGAACTCGAGTCTTGCCGATCCGATGGTTCTTTTTGTGTTTTTGTGCCTTTTGTGGCCATTCTCGGTAAACGTCCATCTGCCGAATTTTGCAAATGGCTCTTATGATTGACGAGGTGTCGATTGGGGAGGTATCACAACCGATTTCGAGGGGCTATCTACGAAGGAAGACGAAGTCATACCAAGGGTACAAAGTTCCTGAAGCATTGTGGCGCCGGTGGTCGTTGAAGGAGGTTCGTCTGTCTTCGTGTCTATTCGTGTTCATTCGTGGTTCGTCTTTATCGAAGATTGGGTGTTTTACTCACGTATGATCCGCATGCCAGGGCGGGGGGCGGGGGCGCTGCTTGACTGAAACAACGAACGGCCGCGTGTCAGTGAATCTTCAGCTCGGGGACGATCAGCCAGGGAGCCGGATGGGTGACTTCCGGCAGCCGCCTCTTGATCAGCGACTCCAGGGATGGTCCGGGCCTGGAGACTTGAGCCCAATCCCCTTCGAGCAGGCTCTCCCACAGGCTCTTGGGCTTGGGGTAGAGCACCAGTTCCACCTCTTCCTCCTCTGGAATCTTCAATTCCTGCTTGAGCAGGTCCAGCGCCGTGCTCAGGCCGCCCACCGCATCGATCAGTTGACGCTGCCTGGCCTGGTTTCCGGTAAAGATCCGGCCGCCGGCCTGACGTTCCAGCTCCTCGACGGTGAGGTGGCGTCCTTCGGCCGCCTTCTCCACGAAGGTGTCGTAGATGTGGCTCATCCACTCCTCGACCTCGTCCCTCTGCCTGGCGTTGAGGGAGGTCGTGGGAGAAAGGATGTCGGCGTTTTCAGCCAGCTTCACCCGGTCCACGGTGATTCCCAGCCATTGATCGAACAGGCCGCTCAGGTTGAATTTCATGAAGATGACCCCGATGGAGCCCGTCACGGTTGACGGCTGAGCCACGATCTTTCGGGCCCCCATGGCGATGTAGTACCCGCCTGACCCGGCCACTCCCCCCATGCTGACCACCACCGGTTTCCCGGCTTCTTCCAGGAGTCGAATCTCGCGCCAGATCTTGTCGGAGCCCACGGCAGAGCCTCCCGGGCTGTTGACGCGGAAGAGCAGACCCTTCACCTTCTTGTCCTCCCGGATCTTCCTCAACCGGGACACGATGGTGTCTCCTCCCATGGTATTCTCCCAGGTCTCGTCGCTCCGTCCGGTCATGATCGGACCGATGCCGCCCAGCAGCGCCACCTTGTGCGGCCGGGAGGGCTTTTTGCGGCGCTTGACGGCTTTCAGGTAGTCCGACGCCGAAATGGAACGGTATTCCGGTTCCCCTTCGGAGGACTCGGTCTTCAGCCGTTGCCGAATTTCATCCTCGTATCCGAGGTGGGTGACCAGTCCCGCGGCCAGGGCCGAGGATGCACTCAGGATGCCGCTCTGCATCAGGCGATCCAGCTCTTGCGGCTCGATCCCGCGCTCCCGGCTCAGGGCCTGCTCGAGGCGTTGCTGAATGTCGGACAAGAGGCTCCGGTACATGGAGCGGAATTCCGGGGTCATTCCGGATCGGGTGAAGCTTTCGGGACTCTTGTATTCCTTGAACTGGAGCACGTCGGGTCGGACCTTCAGCTTGTTCATCATCTTGCTGTAGAAACTGACCTCGGCCACCAGGCCGTTGACCATCAGGGCCGAATCCTGATTCAGGTGGATCTCGTCGGCAGCCGATGCCAGGTAGAGGTCCTTGTCGCTGACCAGGTCCAACGACAGGTAGGCGTAGATTTTCTTGCCGGATTCCCTGAATTGGCGCATGAAGGACCGGATCTCCTCCACGCTTGCCCAACTCGATTGCACGGGATAGATCCTGCAGTAGATCGAGGCGATGCGCTCGTCCTCGGCGGCGGCCCGAAAGGCCTGTCCCATCTCCAGCAGGGAGAATTTGCCTTGCCCCGCGAATTGCGCCAGGGGCGAGGTGGGTGGCAGGTCCGACAGATCACCGGCGATAGTGAGCTCCAAAACGGAGTCGTTCCGGACCTCGACTTCGGCCGGCCGGGTCAAGCGAATCAGTGCAAAGACCATGATCCCGAACAGGATCAGCAGGACCCCCAGAATGACACCAAAGATCTTTACGCCCTTGCTGGCCATGAATCCTCCTTGTCTCGACGTTGCGGCGGCAATCGGAATCTCCATTCGCCGCAGGGCCGACCGGGATCGGAGCTTGCGGAAAAGGTCCCCGCTTCAGGAGCCTCCGGCCGCCTGCCTTGGGCGGCTGACCGGAACGAGATCCAGGGATTTCCCCGGCAGCCCTCCTTGTAAATGAGGCAAGGACTGGGGGTTAGGCGCGCAAGCTGCGGCTATGCTACCATCCCCTGGCAGTTTTGGGAATGGACCGGGGCCGGTGGGACAGGTGAGACGGATTCCCGGTTTGAGTCGTGCAAACTCCTCCGACCGGCGTGAGGGACTCATGAAGAGATGGACGGCCTGGGTCTTGCTGCTTGGGGCGGGGTGCTGGTGGAGGCCCGGTCAGGATGCCGGGTTCGAATCCTTCGCCGAGACTTACGTGGAGGAACTGCTGGCCATGAGGCCCGAGTGGGCCACACAACTGGGAGACCACCGCTACGACCACCGTCTCGACGACTACTCCAGTGACGGCGTGGATCGGGACCTCGCCTTTCAACGCCAATCTCTCCGGCGGCTTGAAACCATGGATCCAGCGAGGCTCAGCGAAGTCAACCGGGTGGACTACCGGATCCTGAAAGCCAATATCCAGTCCCTGATTTTTCGACTGGAGGATTTGAAGGAACACCAGTGGAACCCCATGGTCTACAACGTGGGCAGCGCCGTCTATTCGCTGGTGGCGCGCGAGTTTGCGCCCCTGCCGGAAAGAATGGCCAGCCTTCAGAAGAGGCTTCAGGCTGTTCCCGCGGTAGTCGCGGCGGCCAAGGCCAATCTGCGCAATCCTCCCAGGATCCATACCGAGACCGCAATTCAGCAGAATCAGGGAACCCTGCGCCTCATTGCCGGGGGGCTGCAACCCTATCTGGACCGGATACCCGACCTGGAGGAGTCGTTTTTCCAGGCTCGCCGGCAAGCCGTCCAGGCCCTGGAGGACTATGGGCGATGGCTGGAACAGGATCTGCTTCCCGGCGCGCACGGCGACTTCCGGCTGGGCGAACGGCTCTACAGAGCCAAGCTCAGGCACACCCTGGAATCGGACCTGTCCCTGGAGGAGATCCGCCAAGCCGCCATGCAGGACCTGAACCGTACCCGCAATGACCTGGATGCAACCGCCCGCCGCCTCTACCCCCGCCTCTTCCCCCATGGGCGGCTGCCACAGGACACGAAATCCGTGGTGGGAGAGGTGCTCGACAAGCTGGCCGATTCCCGTCCGGACAATGAAACCATCGTGGAGAAGGCCCGGCAGTCCCTGGACCAGGTGACCCGTTTCACCCGGGAGCAGGAGTTGGTGACGGTTCCGCAAGAACCGATCCGGATCATCGTGATGCCGGAGTTCCAGAGGGGGGTGGCCGTGGCCTACTGCGATTCTCCCGGGCCGCTGGAGACTCGGGGCGAGACCTTCTACGCCATCTCTCCCACTCCTGCCGACTGGCCGGCCGATCGAGTGAGGTCGTTCTTTCGGGAGTACAACGACTACATGCTGCAGGAGTTGACCATCCATGAGTCCACTCCGGGACATTACCTGCAGATCGCCCATTCCAACCGGTTCCGGGCGCCTACCAGGATACGAGCGGTCTTCGGCAGCGGAACCTTTGTGGAAGGGTGGGCGACCTATGCCGAGCAGCTCATGGCGGAAAAGGGCTTTGGAGGTCCGGCCGTGAAGATGCAGCAGTTGAAGATGCGATTGCGGCTGATCATCAATGCCATCATCGATCAACAGGTCCATGCCGGCGGCATGAGCCGCCAAGAGGCCATGGATCTGATGATGAACGAGGGATTTCAGGAAGAGGGAGAGGCAGCCGGCAAGTGGCGCAGGGCCTGCCTGACCTCGGCCCAGCTCTCGACCTACTATGTGGGCAACCGTGAAGTCAATGCCATACGAGAAGCCTACGAAGCCAGGCATGGACCCTTGAAGGACTTCAAGGCCTTTCACGACAGAATACTGTCCTTCGGGTCGCCGGCCCCCAAGTATGTGCGGGAACTGATGGATCTCTGAAGAACGGTCGGGTCTCGGAAGATCGCTGACGCCGGCAGGCGTTGGGTTCGCCTGAGCCAGCCGGTGCGCGCGGCTGGCTTGACCCGGGACATTGCAACCCCGAGCAGAAGGTTTCATCAATCAAAGGAGGTTCATGATTCCTCTATCGGAGAGACTCAAGCAGCCGAAACCTCTCCTCTATGACGGGGGATTCGGCTCGCAGCTTTTCGCCAGAGGCATCGAGCTGCCCAACAGCAGCGTGGCCAACGAGTTGCATCCGGACGATGTGGTCGGCATCCATTGCGCCTATATCGAAGCCGGGGCCGATGCCATCGGCACCAACACCTTCGTGGGATCCACCCTGCACCTCAAGATGGCCGGGAAAGATCCGGCCGGGTGCGATCGCCTGGCCAGAGCCGCGGTGGAGCATGCCAGGGCCGCGGTCGAGAGAAGCGGCAAGGAGACCTATATCGCGGGCTCGCTGGGACCCTCCCCGGGAGCCATCGAAGCCGACAGTGGCGACACCAGCTTCGGCATCGCCAACCAACTGGTGAGGGATGCCCACCGCAGACTGGCCGATGCCCTGGCCGAAGGCGGGGTCGATTTCTTCTGCATCGAGACCATGTTTTCGGCCCGGGAGGCGTCCATTGTTGCCGATGTGGCTCGCCAGTATGGACTTCCGGTGGCCGTCAACCTCACTTACAAGTACACCCGGGACCGAGACAGCGGCAAGGTGACCTACAGGACGGACTGGGGACATTCGGCCCGGGATCTGCTGGAAATCTTTTCGGCGGGGGAGCTATCGGGGGGAGACAATCTGCTGGAGCACGTGGACCTTCTCGGCCTCAACTGCGGCGCCGAACCGCGGCGGGAGGAGCATACGGGCATGCCCTATGCCATCCAGGGGGTCAGGGAGCTACGGGAGACCATGGCCTCCAGGCAAATGGAACCGATACGCATGATGGCCTACCCCAATGCGGGGATGCCTCGACTCGACGACGACCTCAGGAGCTACTACACCCAGACCCCCGAGGAAATGGCCGGCCACTTGCCCGACCTGGTGGAGGAGGGAGCCTACTTCATCGGAGGCTGCTGCGGCACCACCCCGGCCCATATCCGGGCCTTCCGCTCGGCGCTGGATGCCCTGGATGCTCATCCGCTCGGCCGGCGGAACCGGGTTTCCCATTGACGCCATTCCGGGAAGCCCAATAGCCGATCCAGCTCCTCGAAGGTGGCCAGGTCGTCCAGGTACTTTTCGGGGGGGGCCCCGTCCTTCAACTTCGACAGGGTGCGCTCCATGGCCCGGACCGAGGCCATCAGGGTGGTCAAGGCGTAGGCGACGACCTTGTATCCCAGGGTCTGGAGTTGTTCCAGGGAGAGCAGGGGCGTCTTCCCCCGTTCCACCAGGTTGATCATGAGCGGCTTGTGGAAGGAAGCGCCGATCCGCTCGATCTGATCCAGGCTGGTCGGGGCCTCGATGAAGAGGATGTCGGCTCCCGCCTGCTGGTAGAGTTTTCCCCTGCGAATGGCATCGTCGAATCCGGTGACGGCAATGGCATCGGTTCGGGCGATGATCAGAAAGCGGTCGCTGCGCCTGGCGGCCGCGGCCGCCTCCAGCTTGCCCGCCATCTCCGAAGCGTCAACCAACTGCTTTCCCGGCGTATGGCCGCACTTCTTGGGGATCAACTGGTCTTCCAGTTGGATGGCCTGGGCTCCGGCCGCTTCGTATTCCTCCACGGTCCGGCGCACGTTGGCCACGCCGCCGAATCCCGTATCGGCGTCCGCCAGGACGGGGATGTCGACGCTGCGGACCAGGTGGTGCAACCGCTCCAGCATCTCGGAAAAGGAGATCAGGCCCGCATCGGGGAGGCCCAGGTGAGAGGCGGAGTGCCCGAACCCGGAGAGGTAGACGGCTTCGAAGCCGCAGCGCTCCACCACCTTGGCGGAGACCATGTCGTAGCAGGCGGGGACCAGCAGGGGCTGGGGAAGCGCCAGGCGCTGCTTGAGAAGGGTCGAGCCCACCGCGATTCCTTGGTCTTAAGCTCCGGGAGCGGGAAGAGAGAGGACTCCCTCGACCGTCCTGGGTCCGAACGCCACCGAGAGAATCAGTTTGCCGTGGGTGTCGCCGTGCCCGCTGGTCAAGTCCAGATTCAGGTGGTGGGCCTGAAGTTGTCCCTTGGCCGATCGGCTCTCCAGGGGGATTTCGCGGCTTGAGCCCGGCTGGCCTGCCGAGCCCTCGGGGGCCTTGGGAATGAGCAGCAGGGTCCACTTGTCGGCGGTGACGGCCTTGGCCCGGAGGTCGTACTGCCCGGTGGACACCTTCACTCCCGCGCTTTCGACCGCTCCACTGATCTCCAGCGTGGCGCGGCCGCAATGAAAGACAAACCCCTCCTTGACGTCGGCCATATGCTCCGCGTTGTAGGGGAGGGTGAAGTAGCTCAACTTGAGTTGAACGCCCTCGGCTGATGCGCCGACGGTCTTGCGGATATGGGGGTGAGACTGAACCAGCGCCGACAGGGTGATGAGAAACGCAACCGACAATCCAAGCTTTTTCATGGGGGAACTTCCTTTCGCAATCCGGGAGTGGGTTGGATCAACGAGGCATCGAGGGGCGACTGCCGATCTCAATCGTCGCTGGACTTGTCCTCGTCCTCCTTGTACATGTAGCGGATGCCGTGTTTGAAGATCAGCAGATTGGGTTCGGGATCACGGTTGAACTTGATGCAATTGCGGTCGTACCACTCGATGACCCCTTTCATCCGTTCTCCGTCGTGGAAGACCAGCACCATGGGCGTCTTGTTCTGCATCTGCTTCAGGTAGTAGAAGCTTTCGGCGTTGGTCTGTTCCGGAGGCGTGGGCCGCTTCTTCTGAGATCGCACGGTCATCTTGTCTTTGATGTCCGATAGCGACGGACGGATGAGCCGACGATTCATGGAAAATCCTCCTCCGGCTTTGCCTGGATCGCGTGCAGAGCGGCGGCCGGCCGCCGCCGGGTCGCCACCCAACCCCTGCCGCTTGTCAAGAGAACTCGAGTCTTCCGCGTTCCGGTGGGGACTCCGAATCCTGCGATCACTTCAGGACGGACGACAAGAAACTCATTGGCCGGCCAACGGCCGTGTCACAGCGCTGACCCGCGGGGTTTTTCGAGGTGGCCTGTGAGCGTCAAGATTGACGGTAGTCTAGCACGGGGCCCATTTCGTCACAAGTGCCAAGAAGCCGGCGTTCAGGTTGAGGGCGCGGCGCTTGCGCCGCTCAGCCGGAACAGAAATCGATCCAGAGCCAGCGACTTGTTGAGATTGCGCCCCAGTCCCTTCGTCAAGTGGTCGAGAGAGCCCACGGCATCGACAATCTGACTGAAAGTCAGGGCGGAGCCGATTTCGGACAACTCCGAATGCAGATCGACATTGGTGAGGCTTTCGCCGGGAGCGCCAAGCTGAATCAGCAGCAGGTCGCGCAGCAGGTCGTAGAGCACACCCGTCTTGAACTCGAAGTGTTCCTTTTGCCTGGGCGATGCCAGAGGCTCGGTGACTTGCAGAGCCCGGTGATAGGAGAAAGCTCCGGCGCAGGCCCGGACCGCCTCCACCATTTCCCCGCGGGCCTCCCGGTACTGCTGCAGGTCCAGGCTCAAGGCCCTTCCGAGGCTGCCCCGGGAAATTCGGCCCACCAGGGGCAGGTCCCCGGCCGGGTAGATCGATCGTTGCCGGAGGATGCCTTCCAGCTCGGCCGCAGAGAAGGGGTAGAACTGGATGCGCTGGCAGCGGGACCGGAGGGTGCCGGGAAGATCGTTGGGAGAATCGGTCACCAGGATGAGGAGGGAGGTCTGCGGCGGCTCCTCCAGAGTCTTGAGAATGGCGTTGGCGGCTTCCAGGCGCAGCCGGTGGGCCTGGTCGATCACAAAGACGCGGCGGCGGCCTTCAAAGGGTTTGAAAAAGACCTCGCGAATCAGATCTCTCATCTGATCGATCTTGATGAAGGCCCCGTCGGGCGCGTAGCTTCGAACGTCGGGGTGCGCCTGCTGCTCGATCTTGCGGCAGCTCCCGCAGTCGTCGCAGAAGTCATCCTCGAGTTCCCGGCAATTGACCGCCTTGGACAGGAAGTGGGCCAGGGTCCCCTTGCCCACTCCCGCGATGCCCGCAAACAGCAGCGAGGACGGCAGTCGGCTTTCGGCAAGACTGCGCCTGATCAGGTCCCGAACGGCGGCGTTTCCCAGGAAATCGCTCCATCCCATCAGACCTGTCCTCCCGGTAGAAAGGTCGAAATCAACCCCAGGATTTCCCGGTGCAACTCTTCGATGGTCCGGCTTCCGTTCAGGACGCGGACCCGGCCGGGCTCCCGCGCCGCAAGCTGCAGGTATCCTTTTCGGACCCGCCGGAAGAATGCCGCAGACTCCGCCTCGAATCGGCCTTCGTCCAGCCCCGTTCGACGGTTCCTGTTTCTGGCCCGGGCCAGGGAGAGAGAGGGCTCGATGTCCATCAAGAGGGTGAGGTCGGGCTTCCTGCCCCCGTTTACCATCTGATCGAGAGTGTCAACCACCGAGAGGTCCAGCCCACGCCCGTATCCCTGGTAGGCGGCGCTGGCATCCGCAAAACGGTCGCACAAGACCCACTTTCCCTCCGCCTGAGCCGGAATGATCTGGCGGTGGAGGTTCTGGTTGCGGGCCGCGTAGTAGAGCAGCAACTCGCTCAAGGGCAGCAGGCCCCGGTTGCGGGAGCTGAGCAGCAGCGCGCGGATGTCTTCTCCGACCGGAGTTCCGCCGGGTTCCCGCAGCACCGCCACCGGGATGCGGCGTCGGGTCAGGTAGTCGGCCAGCAGCCTCACTTGAGTGGTCTTGCCGCAGCCGTCCAATCCCTCGAAGGAAATGAATGGAGGCATGGAGAAACCAGGGTTCAGGCCCGGCCCGGGGGCCGGGATTCCTTGGCAAAATAGCACAACTCGGAAGGCTCCAACAAGGCGCGCGCGCCGGCGCCTGCCGCGGTTGCCGGGGCGCTTGGAAATCGGCCGGGACTTGAGGTAAGATGGCCCCTTTTCGAGGCGGCGGGGTCCGTTGATCGGGGATCGAGCGGCGGGCAAAGGATAAGGTTAAGAATGCGGGCGGGACGCCCGCGCTCCCGGGGGGCCTCCCCTCACCCGCGCCCCTGAAGGGGGGGCGTGCCGGGTTGCCGGGCCGCAGCCCTGCCGATGCGGCAACGCCGTCCCGCTTGGTGGCCCTTCGTCGTCCTTCGTGTCCCTTCGCGGATAACTCTTTTCCTGTTTCGGACAAGTCCGCGGTCGGGGTTGGCGGGAGCTTCAAACCGATGGGTGTCATCGCTGGAAACGTCCAGCGGGTGATGGAGGCGGTTGCCGAAGCGGCCCTGAAATCGGGCCGCCGCCCGGAGTCGGTGCGGCTGATGGCCGTGTCCAAGTTGGTGGCTGCCGCCCGGATCCGCGAGGCGCTTGCGGCCGGGGTCGACTGCCTGGGCGAGAATCGCGTTCAGGAGGCCCAGTCCAAGAAGGGCCACCTGGCGGGACCGGATTTCGAGTATCACTTGATCGGCCCGCTCCAGAAGAACAAGGTCAACCGCGCCGTGGCCACCTTCGATTGGATCCAGACCGTCGACAGCCTCGACCTGGCCAGGCGGGTCGATCGATCGTCGGCCAGGCTGGGCAAGACGGTCTCGGTGCTGATCCAGGTCAATATCGGAAGAGAGCCGCAAAAGGCGGGGGTGGCGGAAGAAGAGCTGGAAGAGCTGGCCGGGCGCCTGGTCGACCTGGACTCCATCTCGGTTCAGGGGCTGATGGCCATTCCCCCCTACCTGGAAGACGGCGAAGCCGTGCGGCCCTATTTTCGGCGGTTGAGGCGGTGGTTCGACCGGTTGGCGGGCCTTCGGCTTCCGAAGGTGCGCATGCAGGTTCTGTCGATGGGGATGAGCCACGATTTTCCCGTGGCCATCGAGGAGGGCTCCACCATGGTTCGGGTCGGCACCGCCATCTTCGGGCGTCGCCTGAAGGAAGGTTGACCGATGGAATCCAGGTCCATGCAAGCCATTCTGATCGGTCTGGGAGGGGTCTTGTTTCCGGGTCTGGGACACCTGATTCTGGGCAAGTGGATGCGCTCCCTCCTGTTCGCCTTTCCCATCCTGCTGTTGTTCGGCCTGGGGCTGAGCCTGGGGGGAAAGCTGCATACGCTGGCCGCCGAGCAATTCATCGAATTCGTCTTTCTCTTCGCCGACCTCGGAATCGGTCTGCTTTACTTTCTGGTCAAGTACTGGGGCTACGGCGCCGGTAACCTGGAGAGCCAGTCCTTCGACTACGGGACCACCTATCTGGCCGTGGCCGGGTTGCTCAACCTGCTGGCCGCCCTCAACGCCTACGACATCGCCGTGGGCCGCAAACGCTGAAATGGTGATTTCGCATTTTACGGCTTTGGTGATCTTCGCCTTGTGCGTGTCGACCGTCTTTGCCCTCAGCAGCAAGGAGACCCCCCGCGAGCGGCTGCGTTACGGCCTTTTCGTCTTCTTGATCTTTCTGGTGGTCTCCCTGGGCCTGGGGTGGCTGATGGCTCCCTTTCCACGCTGAATCTCAGGGGTTCCGGCTGCGGCTCAAGCGGTATCCAGGCCGAAACGGAGGAGCCGGGCCACCTGCTCCGACTGGGCTTCCAGGAGTGGGTCCGCCATTCGGATGGCCGCCTCGATCGTCAGAGGCGAGGCCACGATGCTGAAGAGCGCGGTGAATCCCTGGTCGTACAAGCCCCCCACGTCGCCGGCCACGCTTCCGGCGATGCCGACCACGGGCACCCCGTTCTTCTTGGCGAGCTTGGCCAGCATCCCGGGTCCCTTGCCGAAGGGCGTCTGAAAGTCGATCTGACCCTCTCCCGTAAAGATCAGGTCCGCTTTCTTCACCTGCTCTTCGACCTGGAGCAGGTCGAACACCAGGTCGCTTCCGGGACTCAGCCGGGCGCCCAGCAGTCCCATGAACCCTCCGGCGATTCCCCCGGCGGCGCCGCTGCCGGCAACCTGGGAGACGTCCCGGCCGGTCGTCTCCTGAATGAGCCGGCCCAGCTTGCCGAGGGTTTGATCCAGCTTGCGAACCATGCCCGGGGTGGCTCCCTTTTGGGGTCCGAATACGGCCGCCGATCCCCGCGGGCCCACCAGGGGATTGTCGACGTCGCAGGCCACCAGGATGCGGGCCTGCTCGAGCCGGGGGTGGATCCGGCCCCTGTCGATTCGAGCGATCGACTTCAGGCCGTTGCCGCCCCAACCGACCGGCTTGCCTCGACGATCGAGAAATTCGATTCCCAGCGCTTGCAAGGCGCCAATCCCCCCATCGACGGTGGCGCTCCCCCCGATGCCCAGGATGATGTCCTTGACCCCGCGTTTGAGCGCGGCCTTGATCAACTGTCCGGTGCCGTAGCTGGTGCACCGCATGGGATTGCGTCGTGAGGGTGGAACCAGGGCCAGGCCCGAGGCCCTCGACATTTCGATGACGGCGGTCTCGCCGTCGCCCGTCAATCCATATTGGGCGAAAATCTTCTTTCCCAGCGGATCCAGCACCCGTGCCCGGAAGATTTGTCCACGGGTGCCCTCGACCACGGCTTCCAGCGTCCCGTCTCCGCCGTCGGCGATGGGCAGTTGCGTGATTCTGGAGTTGGGAAGCACCTTGAGCAGCCCCCGTGAGATGGCTGCCGCCGCCTCCATGGCCGACAGGCTCTCCTTGAAAGCGTTGGGGGCCACCAGGATGCGCAAGGATTTTTTGGAAGAAGACATGATTGGCCTCCAGGTTGGCGCGTCGGGGCATTATGGGGCGAGAGCAGGGAAAATACAATCCGGGGCGGATCGACAGGGTTAACCGAGAGATGCCCCAGGCACGGCGGCTTGACGGGAATGTCTGAACTCCAGGCTGTCCAGAGCCAGCCGGATTTCGCTTCGGACGCCTGGGTCGGATTCCGTCGGAAGCGCCTGCAGCAGCTCCGATCGCGCCTCTCGGCCGCCGATGCGGCCCAGGGCCCAGGCCCCGTGGCGCCTGGCCAGGCCCTCCGGGTGATGCAGTGCGGTCGTCAACGAAGGAACGGCTTCCGGGAGGCCGCTGTTGCCCAGCGCGATGGCCACGTTTCGCAGGAATCCGGCATAGCCGCAGCGCCGGATGGGACTGAGGCGAAAACGCTCGGTGAATTCCCGGCGGCTGATCCGCATCAGCTCCATCAGAACCGGCGCATGGTTCCCGGGCGAGGGGTAGAAGTCTTTTTCCCGGCTGGGCCGGGCAAACCGGTTCCAGGGACAGACATCCTGGCAGTCGTCACAGCCGAAGATCCGGGCGCCGATCAGAGGCCGCAGCTCCAGCGGTACGGGGCCTCGCAACTCGATGGTCAGGTAGGAAATGCAGAGGCGGGAATCCACCACGTAAGGAGCCACGATCGCTCCGGTGGGGCAGGCGTCCAGGCAGCGCCGGCAGGTACCGCAGAAATTGCCGCTCTCCCGGGTTTCCGGCAGCTCCAGGTCCAACAGGATCTCTCCCAGGAACAGCCAAGATCCCCGATCCCGGCTGACCAGGTTCGAGTGCTTGCCGATCCACCCCAGGCCGGCCTTGTGCGCCCAGACCTTGTCCATCACCGGCCCGGTGTCGGAATAGAACAGCCCGTTGGCCGGGGGCAGGGCCTCGGCGATCCATCCGGCCAGCTCCTTGAGGCGGGCCTTCAACAGGCGGTGGTAGTCCAGGCCCCAGGCGTAGCGGGAAATCTTGCCGTGCCGCGGGTTCTCGGAGTGGTCGAGGGGATGGTAGTAGTTGACGGCCACCGAGAGAACGGTCCTGACTCCGGCCAGAATCAGGGACGGGTCCTGGCGCTTGGCGGCGTTCCTGCTCATCCAGTGCATCTCGCCCTGGTGGCCCGACTCCAGCCACTTCTCCAGACCGCTCCGGGAACCCAGCCGAACGGCCCGGCTGAAGCCGACCTTGTCGAACCCCAGCGCCAGGGCCTTGGAACCGATCCGGTCCGCCAACTGCGCCGGCGGCCCCCCGGTTTCAGGCTTTGGTGTGAGCTCTGGGATGAGCCTTGTCATATTGCTCCATCAAGTGGCCGATGCTGAGGTGGGTATAGCGCTGCGTGGTGGAGAGGTTCTTGTGTCCCAGGAGTTCCTGGATGGACCTCAAGTCGGCTCCCGAATTGAGCAGGTGGGTGGCGAAGGAGTGCCGCAGTCCGTGCGGGCTGATCTTCTGCTTCAGGCGGTTCGAGAGCAGGGCCGACCTCAGGTGCTTTTCGACCAGGTAATGCACCGAACGGGTGCTCAATCGCGAACCGCGGGCGTTGAGGAACACCGGCAGGTCCGGTTCGGCCGATGGGACCGCGGGCTCCGAGCAGCGTTCTTCCAGGTAGGCCTTGAGGGCCGCGTGGCATTGTTTCCCAAATGGGACCAGGCGTTCCTTTCTTCCTTTGCCCCGAACCAGAATCAGGTTCTCCCCGAAGTCGATGTCGCCCCTGTCGATGCCGGTGAGCTCGCTGACCCGCAGGCCGCAGGCATAGAGCAGTTCCAGGATGGCGCGGTCTCTCCGGCCCCCGGGACGGTTGAGATCGGGGGTCTCGATCAAGGTCACGCAGTCCTCGATGGACAGGTAGTTGGGAACTTTCTGGGGCACCTTGGGTGACCGAATCAGCTTGGCCGGATTGTGGGGCAGAATCTGGCGCCGGCAGAGAAAGCGGCAGAAGGAGCGAATCGCCGAGATCTTGCGGGCAATGGACGACCTTTCGATTTTCTGCCAGTGCAGGTGGCCCAGGTACTCGCGAATGATCCGGGCGTCCAGCTCCTGGACCGAGAAAGGTTTCGGCTTGCCTTCGGAGTCCTCGGTCCGAGTCAGGTATTGGTGAAATTGCCGCAGGTCGCCGAGGTAGCCTTTCACCGTGTGTTCGGAGGCGTTGCGGCCCATCAGACTGTCGGCGAACTGTCGAATTTCCGCGTCCATCCCGTCACCTTGACTGTCAAGCCGGTCCGGCACCGATAATCCCGCCGCCGCCCTGCCGTGCAGATCATACAGGGTGAAACAGGGGCGTATCAGGCAAGATGATCAACGTGTCGATCAAATAACCAACCACTGACCGCTAGCTCGCATTTCTCACCAGAGTTTGCGAAAGAGCGGTGAGAAGGGCCACTGAGGCGTTTGAGGCCGAGTTTACCAAGGTTGGTGGGCGGAGGGGTAGGGAAACGCCGACGGTGGAGGCCAGGGCCAAGCGGCGCAAGCCCTCCACTAGCCCGCATTTCTCACCAGGGGGCATGATCATGGCGCAGGAATTTTCCCTCCAGCGCGTGCTCGCGACCGAAGAGCGTAGCGGTTTCTACGGTCAAGGGAGCATGTGCGCGGTGGAGGGAAAAGAACAAGCCAGGGCATGGCCAGCGCCGTCTGTAGTCAGCAAGCCCTTGACATGGAGCCAATCAAGACACTGAAGACAAACTGCTTTTGTCAGGCCTCCAGCGGCCTGGTGAGAAATGCGGGCTAGAACCGCAAGGAAAGGCGCGCGTAGTAGAAGCCGCCGTTAAATCCGAATGGTGCAGCTCGGCGCGAGAACAGGAAGATTCCGGGGGATTCGATGATGACTCTGCCGCTCGAATCCTCGAGCCGGCCGTTTCGTGTCTGGCCCACGTGGTTCTGGTCCGGAACGGTGTTTAGCAGGTTCTGGGCGCCTATCGTCAACTCGGTGTGCTTGAAGACCTTGAAACCAACGTGCATGTCCGTCACCACCTTGCCGCAGAACTGCTGGCGTGACCCGCCAATCGGACTCACGGAGAAGCCCGACGCGCCGCACGGCCTTTCGCCGAGGCTTCCGCCTTCCTGCACCCAGTAGCTGCCGAAGTAGCGTACCGCGCCGCCAACCTTGAACGGACCGATGCTGTAGTCCACCATGCTCTGAACACGCGTGTTCGGTTGCCACTCCGTGAGGATCGAACGATCCTGGCTGCCAAAGATCGTATCCTCAAGGCCCGCCAGAAGCATTGGCGCGTTGACCCCGCCGACGAGTTCCGTGTTCACGAGCATGCCGGAAACGCCAATATCCAGCACGGACCCGTTCCGCCAGGCATGCAAGCTGTTGAAGGCGAACTCCATTCCCGAGGTCACTGTCTCGGCGGCGTTGGTGAAGAACTGCGCCGCCGTGGCATTGACGGCATCCAGGCCCGCGATCGCTTCCGGAACACCCGCAAGCTTGGAGGCGGTGAAGGAGCCGCTGATCACGATGCGGTCGTGCACGCTGACCCGGAACGCGTCGACCGTGAGCGATGTCGTCGGGCTGATGCGGGCAACGGCGCCGCCGCTGAAGTTGACGGACCGCTCCTGCTTGAGGTCCGGGATGCCCAGGGCCTTGGCGACCGAGCTGTTGTTGGGGTAGGTTCCGCGTTCCTGCGCAACCGTTTCGCCCGCCGCATTGGTGACGAACTGAGTGCTGACGTTCGTGAAGTGGAGCTGGTGGAGCGAGGGCGCCCGGAAGCCCGTGTTGACGCTTCCCCGAAGGGCGAACACGGGGTTGAAATCGTAGCGGGCGGATAGCTTTCCGGTGAGCGAGCCGCCGAAGTCGCTGTAGCGCTCCAAGCGTCCGGCCATTCCGAGCTTGAATCCTGTTGCGAACGCGAATTCGACATCCCCGTAGGCCGCGACATTCGTCCGGCCCTCGTTGACGTTCCTCTGGAAGCCCGGAAAGACCTGGATACCCGCCGGCGCCGCGACGCAGTTGGACTTGTCCTCGACGTTCGGATCGTCCTTGCAGTTCAGGTACGATGCCGGCTCTCCGGCCCGGATTCCGTAGCGGTCCCGGCGGACCTCGGTACCGAACGCGAGGTTGGTGGTCCGGCCGTCGCCCTCGAACTGCCGGGAAACGTCGAGGTTGAACGTGGTCTGGTCAAACCGCGGTCCTCCGGAGTCCGCTTGGCGCGGGCTGGCGATGCCGTAGGTGGCATTGTTGGAATTCGTGATCAGGAAGTCGAAGGTATTCCGACCGTGGCTCATGCTCAGGTCCAGGTTCCAGCCAGTGACCGAGGTGAAGTCGATTCCCCCCACCAACGACACGTCGGAAACCTCGGTATTGATCTCCGGAAGGAATCCGTCGGGATAGAATTCCAGGACGGTGTTGCTGACGTTGGGGCGACGATAGAACCCCGTGCTCTGGTTGTTGCGGTGAGTCCAGCCGCCGAAGGAGTAGAAGCTGGCCCGCTGGCCAATCGGAACCCCGGCGTTGTAGTACACGCTGTACTGCTCGCTGTCGGCATCGCCGATCCGGAAGTTCTTCCGATAGAAGTCGTACTCGCGCGGGTCGAAGCATCTTCCGGGCGTTCCCGCGCCCGGATTCCCGCCGCCGACGCCGATGGCATAGGGCGCGTCAAGCGCGCAGTCGACCAGCGGGTACTGGGTCCTGGCGCTCCAGCCGGCTCGATTGGTGCGGTTACGGTCGCGAGACTCGAAGGTCAGGTTCAGGAACCCGCCCTTTTCCGACGCCCATCCTCCGTGCATGCTGTGCATGAAGGTGTCGCCGTCTCCCGCGTAGGTCTGTCCCCAGGCGGTGTCCATCGTGTAGCCGGGGCTGTCCTTGAGCACGATGTTGATCACTCCGGCGATCGCGTCCGACCCGTACTGGGCCGCCGCGCCATCGCGCAGGATCTCGATGCGCTCGATTGCCGCGGTCGGAATGGCGTTCAAGTCGGTCCCGGCCGTGCCCCTGCCAACCGATGTGTTGACGTGGAGTAGCGCGCTGTTGTGCCGCCGCTTGCCATTGACCAGGACAAGCGTCTGGTCAGGGCCCAGACCCCGCAGGGTCGCGGGGCGGAGCGCGTCCGTGCCGTCACTAATCGTCGAACTGGAGAAATTGAACGAGGGCGCTTGCATCTGCAGGGCGCGCCCTGTCTCCAACTGCCCCGTGCTCCGCAGGCGCTCACCCAGCACCAGTTCGACCGGAACTGCGGACTCCAGCGGCCGCACGCCCTCGGAACGAGTGCCGACGTTGGATTCCACGTCGATGACGTCGCTCACCGCCTGCAGTTGCAGCTTGATCGTGACCGAGCCATCGGATTCGGCCACTTCCTGGACGGCGGTGGCGAAGTCGGGTGCGGTCACGACGAGTGAATGCGGACCGTCGCCGAGGTCGGAGAAAACTGCGACTCCGGCGTCATCGGTTGGCGCCTCCGTGTCTCCGATCGCCACAATTGCATTCACGACGGCGTCCGAGAACGGATCGATAACCTTGACGTTCAGCGTCTGTCCAAAGACAAGGGAGGGCCACAGCAGCGCCGCGAGGGATGACCTCGCCAGCAGGAACGCCCCCCGGCTCTGGAACTTCAGGTGGCTACCTCGGAGGAATTGATTCAACATGGAAACCTGGTTGCCTCCTAATCAGTACTGATGGGAATAAACCGGTTACATCAAATTCTTGAAAGCTTGACCGGAAAGTACTGGAAGTTGGTGACAAATTCCTGAAGGCAATGGCAGCGCTGTTGGCTGCCCATTCCGTGAACCAAAACGATTCCGGCTTTCCTACATGAGCATCGCCCCTCACCGAAATCCGGTCCATCGGTTCCAAAGGGTTGAAATGAAATCCCTTTTTGAATGGGTCGTGATTTCCTTCCCTGATCGAAAGTCGTCACCTCCAAGCAATGGGATTAAAATACACAAAATCTGTGAACTCTTAAAGTGAATTCACACAAATAGCTCTGTTGTTAAGGTGGAGCGGATCGAGAGAACAGCCCCCTTACTCTTACTCTCCACTTTTCCCCTGGCCGCGCCGCCGTCCCATGCGACGGGGCGGCTCACAGGGGGCGAAGCAGGGGTGTTCCGGACAGGCCGGCGGCCAACCGGGAGGTTTCCTTCAGGGCGATCTCGGTCTGACGCCGGCGTTTTTCCTTTCGGTCCATCCGGGCTGGGCCGTCCCGGAGCGGAGGAATGATGCCGAAGTTGATGTTCTCGGGTTGAAAGTTCCCGGGGTCGGCGCTCACCAGGTAGTGCAACAGCGACCCGATGGCCGAGGCCCGAGGCCAGGACAGCAGCGGTTGGCCGGCCGCCAGGCGGGCGGCGTTGACTCCGGCCACCAGGCCGGTGGCGACGCACTCCACGTAGCCCTCGACTCCGGAAATCTGCCCGGCGAAGAACAGGTCCGGGCGCTTGCGGGACTGCAGGGTGTCTTTCAGTAGAAGGGGTGCGTTGATGAAGGTGTTGCGATGGACCTGCCCCAGCCGCAGGAAGCGGGCCCGTTCCAGGCCCGGAATCATGCGGAAGACCCGTTGCTGTTCTCCGAAGCGCAAATGGTTCTGAAAGCCGACCATGTTGTAGCTGTCGGCTTTGAGGGTCTCCTGTCTCAACTGTACGGCCGCATAAGGTCGTCGGCCGGTCCTGGGATCGATCAGGCCGACCGGTTTCATGGGACCGAATCGAAGGGTATCCACCCCGCGGCGGGCCATCTCCTCGATAGGGAGGCAGCCTTCGAAGTAGAGGCTCTTCTCGCATTGATGGAGAGGCACCGACTCGCCATGGATCAGGGCCTGGTAAAAGGCCAGGTACTCTTCCCGATCGAGCGGGCAGTTCAGGTAGTCGGCGCCTCCCTTGCCGTATCGGGACCCCCGCCAAGTCTTGTCGAGGTCGATGCTGTCCGTCTCCACGATGGGACTGATGGCGTCGTAGAAGTAGAGATGGTCTTCTCCCATGAATTCCTGCAGGGATCGAGAGAGCGCCGGCGAAGTCAGGGGGCCGGTGGCGACGATGGCAGGGCCCTGTCCGGGCAGGGCCGGAACCTCCTCCCGCGCGACTTCGACCCCGGGACAGGCCTCCAGGGCTTCGGTCACGGCCGCGGCGAATCGTTCCCGGTCCACCGAAAGCGAGGCTCCGGCGGGAACTCGATGTCGATGGGCAAGCTCCAGCAGCAGGGAATCCAGCGCCTTCAACTCCTCCTTGAGCAGCCAGGGGGCGGTGCCCGGCTGGTTCGACTTGAAGGAGTTGCTGCAGACGATCTCGGCCAGGTGGGTCGTCTGGTGGGCGAGCGTGGTTCGGGCAGGCCGCATTTCACACAGCCGCACCGGGATGCCCCGCCGGGCAATCTGCCAGGCCGCCTCGGAACCCGCCAGGCCTCCGCCGATGATCAGGACCGGTTTCATGAGCGATGAGCCGTTAGCCCGCGGGACCTCGGAACGGGGGCCCGAACAGGGCGCCGGGCCGGGCCGCCTCAGGCCCCGGTTCCGGCCGATTCCCGGAAGTCGCAGGATTCATCATGGCAGTACTGCAGCAACCCTTGCTTCCTGGTTGCTTTCTCCAGGACAAAGCCGGCGCCACACTGCGGGCAAGCCTTCTTGACCGGCTTGTTCCAGAGGACGAATCGACACTTGGGATAGTGGTCGCACCCATAGAACGTCTTGCCCCGGCGGGACTTCCTCTCGACGATTTCACCGCCGCAATCCGGCTGAGGGCAAGAGACTTCCAGGGTCTTTCGTCTCACGTATCGGCACTTCGGATAGCTGCTGCAGGCCGTAAACTCCCCGTAGCGTCCCTGTCTGAGGGCCAGAGGACTGCTGCAGCGGGGACAGTTTTCCTCCAGGAGCGTTTGCGCCGCCGGAGCCTGGCCCGAGCCGGTGGCTCCCAGCTTGCGGGTGGTCTTGCATTGCGGGTAGCCGGTGCAGGCCAGGAAGCGTCCGTAGCGTCCGCTTCTCAGGGCCATGGGCTTGCCGCAGTTGGGGCACGATTCCTGGGGGATCTCTTCTTCAGATGGCCCGGGCCGGTCCCCATCTCCGGCATTGGCTACAAGCTGCCGGGTGTTCTTGCAGGCCGGGAAGCCGGAACAGGCCACAAACTTTCCGTGACGCCCCCACCGGATCACCAGGGGTTTCCCGCACTGGTCGCAATCCTCCCCGGTTGGTTCCTCGGTGACCTTCATCCGGTCCTTGGCCTGGTCGAGATCGGCGGCGAATTTTCCGTAGAACTCCTGCAAGGCCTGGATCCAGGGGATCTTGCCCTGCTCGATTTCGTCCAGTTCCTCCTCCATTCGGGCCGTGTACCGGATATCGAACAGATCGGCGAAACTGGCCACCAACAGATCGTTCACCACCAGACCCAGATCGGTGGGCCGGAACCTGCCCTCCTTCCTGACCGTGTATTCGCGGTCTTGAATGGTGGTGAGAATGGCGGCGTAGGTGGAGGGGCGGCCGATGCCCTTCTCCTCCAGCGCCTTCACCAGGGTGGCCTCGGTGAAGCGGGGCGGAGGCTGGGTGAAGTGCTGCTCGGGCAAGAGCTTGTTCAGTTGCAGCACCTCGCCCCGGGTCAGGAGCGGCAGGGAGGTGGCCGGCTCTTCTTCGGCCTTGTCGTCCCGGCCTTCCTCGTAGACTTTCAGGAAGCCGTCGAACTTCAGGACGGAGCCGGATGCCCTGAAGAGATAGGGTCCGGCTGCAACCTCCACTACGGTCTGGTCCAGCAGCGCCGCCTGCATCTGGGAGGCCACGAACCGCTGCCAGATGAGCTTGTAGAGCTTGAACTCGTCGTCGCTGAGATATTGCCGGATGGCCTCGGGGCGGCGAGCCGCCGAGGTGGGCCGGATGGCCTCGTGAGCATCCTGGGCGTCCTTGCGGCTGCGGTAGACCTTGGGCTTGGCGGGCAGATACTGCTTGCCGTAGTTCTGAGCAATGTGGGTTCGGACTTCGGCCAGCGCGTCGTTGGAAACCCGGAGCGAATCGGTGCGCATGTAGGTGATCAGGCCGATGCTGCCTTCCTGCCCCAGCTTGATCCCTTCGTAGAGGCCTTGAGCCACCCGCATGGTCTTTTTCACCGGAAACCGCAGCTTGCGGGAAGCCTCCTGCTGAAGCTTGCTGGTGATGAACGGGGGAACGGGATTCCGCTTCTTTTCCTTGGTGGTGACGGTTTCGACAGTGAATGAGGCCCCGTCCAGGGCCTGGACGATCGCTTGCGCCTGTTCCTGGTTGCCGACCTCGATCTTCTTCCGCTTGAACTTCTGGAGGCGAGCTTCGAAGGGGGGCGGTTGCGAGGCCGAAAGATTGGCGGTGAGAGTCCAGTATTCCCTGGTTACGAAAGCCTCGATTTCTCGTTCGCGCTCGACCACCAGCCTCAGGGCCGCCGTCTGAACCCGGCCGGCCGAGGTTCCGCGGCGGACCTTCCGCCATAGCAGCGGACTGATCTTGTATCCGACCAGGCGGTCGAGGATGCGCCTGGCCTGCTGGGCGTCCACCAGTCGAGAATCGATCTCACCCGGACGATCAAAGGCCTGCCGAACGGCTTTTTGAGTGATTTCGTTGAAGAGAACCCGAAAGAACTTGCGATTGTCGTCGGACAAGGCTTCCGACAAGTGCCAGCCGATGGCTTCTCCTTCGCGGTCGGGATCGGTGGCGATGTAGATGGAATCGACGCCGCGGGCCGCCGACCTGAGGGCCTTGATCACCTTTTCCTTGCCTGGAATCAGCTCATAGGTCGGCTGGAACCGGTTGTCCAGATCCACTCCCAGCTTTTTCCTGGGAAGATCCCGCACGTGCCCCATGGAGGCTTGGACGCTGAAGTCCTTGCCGAGGTAGCGGTTGATGGTGCGCGCCTTGGCGGGGGACTCGACGATGACCAGTGATTTGGGCACGAGCGTTACCGATTCCCGAGGGGCCCCTCTCTCCGAGACGCCCGCCCCTCGGCCGAGAACCGACTCACAGGCGCTTGAGGAAGGCTTTTCCGGGGAGCTGTCGGATCCTGTCCTTCATCTCCAACTCTGACAGCGTGCACAAAAGTTCCGATGATGTCAACCGGGTCGATTCCAGCAGTTGATCGATGGGCATGGCCTGATCGGCACTCAACGATTCCATCACTTTCCGCTCTTTTTCGGTCAGCCTGTCCGGCGGCGGAGGGCCGATTGGGACCTGCAGCCGTTCCTGGACAAACGGGGGCAGCTCCTCCACGACGTCCCGCCAATCCTGCACCAGCTTGGCGCCCTGCTTGATCCAGAGGTTGGGCCCGTAGCTGGTCGTGGAGGTGATGTTGCCCGGCACGGCCAGCACCTCCCGTCCCTGGTCCAGGGCCAGCCGGGCGGTGATGAGCGAGCCGCTGGACTGGCCGGCCTCCACCAGGCAGGTCGCCAGCGAGATGCCGCTGATGATGCGATTCCGCATGGGGAAGTGCTGCGCCAGGGGACGGGCGCCGAGAGGGAACTCGGAGAGGATGCAGCCGTTGGCCCGAATCTGTCGGGCGAGGGGCCCGTTTTCCCGCGGGTAGATGGAGTCGAGGCCGCTGCCCAGGACGGCCACCGTCTGTCCCTTGCCCCGCAAGGCGCCCCGGTGAGAGGCGGTGTCGATGCCTCGCGCCAGTCCACTGGTGACCAGGAGCCCGCGTTCCGCCAGGTCGCAGGCAATCTTCTCGGCCGTATTGAGGCCGTAGGCGGTGGCCTTGCGGGAACCCACCATGGAAATCGAGGGAAGGGCAAGGCAGGAGAGGTCTCCGGAGGCGAACAGGACGATGGGCGGATCGAAGATTTCCTTGAGCAGGGAGGGGTAGCGGGCGTCTCCGAGGGTCAGCACGGTGACCTGGCGCTGCCGGCACCGGTCGAGCTCCCTTTCGGCTCGCTGGCGAACCTCTCCTGACGTCAGGGAATTGGCGACATCGCTGGAAAGGCCCAGGCGCTTGAGAGTGCCGGCGCTTGCCTGCACCACCGCCCGGGCCGGTCCCAGGGCGTTCATCAGCCGGTGGGCGCCCCGGCAGCCCAGTCCCTTGACCGAGGCCAGCATCAGGCAGGAGAGAGTGTCTTCGTCCATCCGGTTTACTCCACCAGAGACTCGGAATTCGAGGACGGCCACGGAGATTCGGCGGCTTGCCTGGCCATTGAAGCTTTCCGCCGAAAGGAGGAGGTCGCAGATTTTCAAGGGAGAGGTGCTGCCGTGGAGGGAGTCAACGCTCCAGAGTATATCAGAGGATCCAGCGCATGGGGAATGGTCGTTGGTCGCTTCGAATGACTTGCGCCAATGGCTGAATGTCGCCACCGCTCGTGCAAGTTGGCTCAATCCCGAGAGCTGCTCTCGAACACCCTCGGGCTGTCGCCCCGCCGTTCAGGCCCCGGCTATTCCTGATCCATACTCTCTGCCAACGGCACCACCGGCAGGGCCGTGAAGACGCGGGCGCCGGGGTCCATTTCCAGGGCCACGGCGCTGAAGGATCCGCCGGCCATTGCATCGCAGCGCACCGACCCCGCGAAGTCGGAGGTATCGGCGCCGGGAAACGCCTGGTCGATGGTCCAGGAGGTCTGGCTGTTGGCCTCCAGAGAGATCATCGTGGAGTCGAGCAGCACGCCCTTGCGCAGCAATTCGCAGCGCACCAGTTCCGCACTCGATTCCAGGTTGTGCAGCGCGACCCCGGTATTGACGCCTTCCTCCTGCCGCCGCACCGGGAAGATGGCGTCGCTGACAGGTGAACCGGCCTCCGCCACGGCCTCGCCGAAATGGGGCAGGTCATAGCGCAGCATGCCGCCGAGGGGATTGTCCGAGGCCACCTGCACCGATCCCGTCAGCAGCGCTCCCCGGCCGTGGGTCGAGATCGTGAGCTCCGCCAACGGCAGCATCTCCGTCCGGACCGTCAGCCCGCCGTCCTCTCGGACCTCCAGGTCGCCTGTGACGTCCACCACCGATGCAGGGGGCACGAGCGCGCCCTCGGTGTCGTAGAAATACAGCACCGGCCGCATGGGAGGGATGGACGGGTGAAAGGGGATGAGGGGAGGCCTGCTCGGGTGGATGCCCACGTTCACGAACACCAGATCGGAGGTGGCGCCGTCCCCGTTGACGAAATGCGCGAAGTCCAGGACCGCCGCTCTGCTTCCGCCACGCCGGTTCACCGGAAACACCGGCAGGGTGGTGAAGATGCCGGCGCCGTGGTCCATTTCCACGGCCAGGGCCGTGAACCAGCCGCTCCGGGCCGCATCGCAACGCACCGATCCCGTGAAGTCCGCAGTATCGGACATGGGGAACGCCGCGTCGATCGTCCAGGAGGTCTGCCCGTGGGCCGTCAGAGGAAGGCTTACCTGTTCGAGCACGGCGCCTCCCCGCATCAATCGGCAACGCACCTCCAGCGGTTCCGCTTCCAGGTTGTGGATGGCGACCCCGGTGTTGATGCCACCGTTGGTGCGGCGCGCCGGGAAGATGGCGTTGCGGAGGCGCGGGCCGACCTTCGTCATGGCCATGCCGACCTGGTGAAGATCGAAGCGCAGGCCACCCCCGAGGGGAACGCCCGAGACCACCTTCACCGATCCCGTCAGCAGTTCCCCGCGACCGTGGGTTGGGACCGTGAGTTCTCCCAGCGGCGGGACCTCCGTCAGGACCGTCAGCCCGCCGTCCTCTCGGACCTCCAGGTCGCCTGTGACGTCCACCACCGATGCGGCCGCAATCGGCTCGCCCCCGGTGTCGTAGAAATAGATGGCGGGCCGGACCGGGACGCTCCCGGGGTTCACGAACACCAGATTGGAGGCGAAGCCGCCCCCATTGGCGAAATGCGCGAAGTTCAGCGTGAACACTTCCGGCGTCGCCTCGGTTTGTCCCGAAGCGATGCCCGTGCCACTGCTGGTGACCGCCCGCACCTCGAAGATGTATGTGGTGCCGTTGTTGAGTCCGGTCACCGTGTGCGTGGTTTCGGTCGAGCGGGTGGAGATCCAGGGGAGGGCTCCGTTGATCCGGTACTCGTAATGGGTGATCGCCGCCCCGCCGTCGCTCGACGGCGCCTCCCAGGTCAGCACCACCGCGCCGTCCTCGACTACCGCCGTCAGGTTGGTGACCGCGCCCGGCTTGGACCCCGGTGAGTCGTCGTTATCGGACCCCGGTGAGTCGTCGTTGTCGGACCCCGGTGAGTCGTCGTTGTCGGACCCCGGTGAGTCGTCGTTGTCGGTGATTGTCAGGTTGACCGACGAGACGCTGGCGCCGGTGTAGGAAAGGTAATTGCATCGGACGGGTGCGTTCGAGCAATCCTCCGCCACGGTGTGGCTGATCCGCACCGCGCGGTCTGCCTCGTCCGTGGAGTTGTCCACCCCGGTCACCGTGACGGTCTGCTGCGCGGAGTAGTTGTTGCTCGTGAACGTGAGCGTGTCCGGGGAGACCGTCGCGATGCCCGTGTCGCCGCTTGTTGCCGTGACCGTCACCGTACCGACCGGCGACCCGGTGAGCCACAGGTTGTACGACGCCGTCCCTCCCTCCGGCGTGGACAGGGCCTCGGGATTCACGTGGACGACACCGGCCGCGGGCCGCACACTCAGGGCGTCACTATCCGAGTCCGTGCCATCGCTCGCCGTCGCGTGGATTCGGCAGATACGTTCGCCGGCAGTGGCTCTGACGGAAACCGCAAGGGTTGTGTTGTCGCTTGAGATGGTTGCCGGGCAGTCGCGGTTCGCCCTCACCCTAACCGTTAGCGTGTCCCCGTCGGGGTCGGAAACGGTGACGCCAAAGTTCCTGGAGGTGCCCCTCGGGATTCTTTCCACATTGCCGGCGTCAATCTCGATCGTCGGCGGTCTGTTGGTCTGCGCCCCGGCAACCGCGGGCAGGAACGCGAACAGGAACGCAACGAACCGCAACGCTGGTTTCGCCCAGATGCCGCCCAGGACGGGCGGCGGAAGCTCGGAAGAGCCGGTTAGCTCAGGACCACGGCTCTTGGCTCTTGGCTCTTGGCTCTTGGCTCTTGGCTCTTGGCTCTTGGCTCTTGGCTCTTGGCTCTTGGCTCTTGGCTCTTGGCTCTTGGCTCTTGGCTCTTGGCTCTTGGCTCTTGGCTCTTGGCTCTTGGCTCTTGAGAAGATGTGGATCACTTTGCCTCCTCATTGTCAAGCTGCTGGGAATCAAAATCAAAAGTTTCCGCACTTTTCCCAAAATTCGACCTCTTTCACTTGTTGAATCTTCTTACTGACTTGCTTTCAATAACTTGGATCGTTTTAGATGGGGTTATTTGGGAATGTCCTGGAGGAATACAAGCCTTTGCCTTCACGATTCATTCTCAGTCTCTCTTCAGCGGGATGTTACCCATAAGTTGCACAATGTTCGCAAACTTGCGCAAGAAATCACACTGAGACTATAAATGCAAGGTATTTTTCGCCAGGACTGTCCCAATTTGTCACAGAGTCAGGTTGGGCAATGGAAGTTGAGAGCGGAGAAGCGGTGGGGGTGGCGGTACAATGATGAGCACAACAGAACGGACCGCATTGTCGATTCAACGAGGAGAACCTTATCAAGTCCTTTATAGTTAGTCTGTTACCGGAGATTCACAATAGCCGCGCAGGCGGTGGATTGGAAACGGCGTCCCGAAACGCACACCCTCTTCAAACGCACGCCAACCACGTGACAAGAGTTGGCCCACGGGGCGCGACGACTGCCTCGGAGGTGAGATTGTGAAGCAGCAGCGATCATGTTAGGCTACGGGGCTGCTGAAGTCGGTGGTGGATTGCCGCCGGGTGACGGGTCGAGGTGCCGCCCATGAAGTCCCGGACTCTGGAAGCCGGTGGAGCAACGGCCGTTCTGGATACGATCGGCAACACCCCCCTGATTCCCCTCGAGCGGGTCTGGCAAGGGGCGCCCGAGGTGAGCGTCTACGCCAAGGCGGAATGGTGCAATCCGGGAGGCTCGATCAAGGACCGTCCCGCCCTGGAGATGATCGAGCAGGGGGAGCGCTCCGGCAGGCTCAAGCCGGGCAAGGTCCTGCTGGACGCCACCTCCGGAAACACCGGGATCGCCTATGCCATGATCGGGGCGGTGAGGGGGATTCCGGTGCGTTTGGCCATGCCGGAAAACGTGACCCCGGAACGACTCAAGATCCTGCGGGCCTACGGGGCCGAGCTGGTCCTGACCAGCGGCAGAGAGGGGTCCGACGGAGCCATACGGGCAGCCAAAAGACTCTACTCGGAAAACCCGGGCCGGTACTTCTATCCCGATCAGTACGGCAACCCGGCCAACTGGCAAGCTCATTACCGGAGCACGGCAGTCGAAATCTACCGGCAGACCGCCGGGCGGGTGACCCACTTCGTGGCCGGGCTCGGCACCAGCGGCACCTTCGTGGGCACCACCCGCAGGCTCAAGGAGTTCGATCCGGGCATCGAGTGCATCGCCATGCAGCCGGATTCGCCGCTGCACGGCCTGGAGGGGATGAAGCACATGCCTTCCTCCATCGTCCCGCCCATCTACGATGCCGAATTGGCCGACCGGCACTCGGAGGTTTCGACCGAAGCCGCACAGGAGATGGTTCGCCGGCTGGCCCGGGAAGAGGGACTCCTGGTCGGCATCTCGGCGGGAGCCAACGTGGCGGCGGCGGTCGAGATCGCCCGGAACCTGGAGGCCGGGGTCGTGGTGACGGTGCTGTGCGACGGCGGCATGAAATACCTGAACGAGCGCTTCTGGGGAGTCGGCACGGGTGGCGATTAAGTTGAGACCGGAGCATCCCGGGGCCATTCAGGCCCATGGAGAGGCCACCTATCCCCACGAGTGTTGCGGCTTGATGCTGGGGAGGCTGGTCGAGGGCGACAAGCACATCCTGGAACTGCTGCCTGCCGAGAATGCGCGGAAGGAGAGCGACCGGCGCAATCGATTTCTGATCTCTCCCCGGACGATGTTCGAGGCCGAGAAGCGCGCGCGGGAAAAGGGCATGGACGTGCTGGGCTTCTACCACTCCCATCCCGACGCCGAGGCCCGGCCCTCCCGGTTCGACCTGGATCATGCCTGGCCCTTCTACTCCTACCTCATCGTTTCGGTTTCCGATGGACGGGCCGGGGCCATGACCTGCTGGAGGTTGGCCGACGACCGGTCCCGTTTCGGTCCCGAGGAGATCGAAGCCGGCTGAGCCGGGCCGCATGGCTGGTTGCAGGACAGTCGTTTCAGACAATCCCATGCAGATTTTCGCTCCGTCCGCGGGGAACCGTTGAGAAATGCGGGCTATACTATGTCAGCGGGTGCGGGGATGAACCTGGAGGAGGGGACATGGCATTGAAGGTGCTCCTGCCGGTTGCGCTGCGGCATCTCACCGGCAATCGGGATGAGGTGGAACTGGACGGCGATTCCGTGGGCGAGGTGATCGATGGACTGGTCCGGCGGTTTCCCGAGCTCAAGCCCCATCTGCTGGACGACCAGGGGCAGGTCCGCAACTTCGTCAACGTCTACGTCAATGACGAGGACGTCCGCTATCTGCAGGAAGACCGGACGCCCGTCGAGGAAGGAGACGTGGTGAGCATCGTGCCCTCCATCGCCGGCGGTAGCCTGGGCGCCGTCGAGGCGGCTGCGGAAAGCCTGGACCTCAGCCAGGATGAGATCCAGCGCTACAGCCGGCACCTCATCATGCCTGAAGTCGGCATGGAGGGCCAAAAGAAGCTGAAGGCCGCCAAGATCCTGCTGGTGGGGACCGGGGGCCTCGGGGCCCCGCTGGGCCTCTATCTTTCGGCCGCCGGCATCGGCAAGCTGGGGCTGGTCGACTTCGACACCGTCGATTTCAGCAACCTTCAGCGGCAAGTCATTCACGGCACCAAGGACGTGGGTCGTCCCAAGCTGGACTCCGCCCGCGAGAAGATCCTGGACATCAATCCCAACGTCCGGGTGGAGACCTACGAGGCCATGCTGACGTCCGACAACGCCCTGGACATCATCGCCGGATACGACCTGGTGATCGACGGAACCGACAACTTTCCCACCCGCTACCTGGTGAACGACGCCAGCGTTCTGTTGAACAAGCCCAACGTCTACGGGAGCATCTTCCGGTTCGAAGGCCAGGCGTCCGTGTTCGACGCCAGCCAGGGGCCCTGCTACCGCTGTCTGTATCCCGAGCCGCCCCCTCCGGGACTGGTGCCCAGTTGCGCCGAGGGGGGCGTCCTGGGGATCCTTCCCGGAATCATCGGGCTGGTTCAGGCCACCGAAGCCGTCAAGTTGATTCTGGGCAGCGGCCGCTCGCTGGTCGGCCGCCTGATCCTCTACGATGCGCTGCAGATGAAGTTCCGGGAGCTGAAGCTGCGCAAGAATCCGAAATGCCCTCTCTGCGGAGACCGGCCCACCATCAAGGCCTTGATCGACTACCAACAATTTTGCGGCATTTCGCCTCAGGCTGCGGCCGGGGCGGCTGAGCCGGAGGAGTCCGACGACATGACACCCAAGGAACTCAAGACGGTGCTGGACAACGGGGGAACCCCCGTCATTCTGGATGTGCGGGAACCCCACGAGGTTGACATCTGCCGGCTGCCCGGCTCCGTTCTGATCCCGCTGGGGCAACTGGGCCAACGCATGGACGAATTGAATTCCGATGACGAAATCGTGGTCCATTGCAAGCTGGGAGGACGCAGCGCCAAGGCCGTGGAGCAGATGCAGAAGGCCGGCTTCTCCAATGTGAAGAATCTCACCGGAGGCATCGACCGCTGGTCTCAAGAGGTGGATCCTTCCGTGCCCAGGTACTGATCCGGGGAGCCGCCGGCGGCGGTGGAGGCAGCGGCGGGCGGATGCCCGGGAGGGGATGCATGGTTCATCGAAGCAGAAAGGGAATCTCGGGGCTGATAGGGCTGTTGGTGCTGACCCTGTCGGCTTCCCCCGCAGCCGCGGCGGACCCGGGCAGGGGGACGGGGATCGAGCAGCAGATCCGGCAGGCCATCGATGCCGTCTATCCGGCGCTGGTCCAGATCTACGTGTTGTCTCTGCGTCACGGAGGAGGGAGAGGGCGGAAGTTCGAGTCCACCGGGAGCGGAGTGATCATCTCCCGGGAGGGCTACGTCATCACCAACCACCACGTGGCCGGCAAGGCCACCTCGATTCGTTGCGTCCTCTCCACTCGGGAAGAGCTGGATGCCGAGTTGGTGGGGACCGACGCCCTGGCCGACATTGCCGTGATCAAGCTGGACATGTCGTCCCGGGACCCCGCCAGCGGTCCTCTGCCGATCGCGCGATTCGGCAGCTCGGAGGCCCTGGCGGTGGGAGAACCGGTCCTGGCCATGGGGTGTCCGCTGGCGATCTCGCAGTCGGTGACACGCGGCGTGGTCTCCAACAAGGACATGATGATTCCGAAGCGCATGAGCGCTCCCCTGCGACTGGATGGCGAAAACGTCGGGTCCCTGGTCAAGTGGATCGGGCACGACGCCGGCATTTTCCCGGGAAACTCCGGAGGGCCGCTGGTGAACCTGCGGGGCGAGATCGTGGGGATCAACGAGATCGGCCTCGGTCTGGGCGGCGCCATCCCCAGCGAGTTGGCCCAACCGGTCTCGCGGGAATTGATCGAGCAGGGCCGGGTGCGCCGGTCCTGGGTCGGCGCCGGCTTTCAACCGCTGTTGAAGAACGGCGCGCCGGGCGCGGCCGATCAGGGGGCGCTGGTATCGGGAGTGCTGCCGGGCTCTCCGTCGGACCAGGCCGGACTCCGGGCGGGAGACGTCCTGTTGAGCATCGACGGCGATCCGGTCCGCGTCAAGTTCGAGGAGGAAATGCCGGGCCTGATTCGGCGCCTGCTCTCCAAGCCGGTCGGTGCGCCCATGCAGGTGAGCGTCAGGCGGGGACAGGAAGAGCTTTCCCTGAGCATTACTTCCGAGTTGCGCGATGACGCCAGGGGCAGGGAAGTCGAGGCCAGGGAATGGGGCGTCACCCTCAGGCGCCTGACCCGGCTGGAATCCAAGGAGTTGCGTCGATCGAGCCCGGAAGGGGTGCTGGTCAGCAGCATTCGACCCGGAGGCGCGGCGGACCAGGCCGTGCCCCGTCTGAGGCCGGGCGACGTCATCGTGGAGATCGACGGAAAGGCAGTCAAGGGAGTCGGCGCCTTCAATCGATTGACCGCCGAGATCTGTGGCGACCGGCAGGGTCCCGTCCCGGTGGTGGTCGCCTTCGATCGTCGTTCCGAGCGCCTCCTGACCCTGGTGGAAGTGGGTCTGAGGCGCCCCCAGAGGCCCCCGGCCGAAGCCAGAAAGGCCTGGCTGCCGGTGGCGACGCAGGTGCTGTCGCGCAAGCTGGCCAGGGCCCTCGACCTTCGGGGCAAGAAGGGAGTGAGAATTACCCAGATCTATCCCGGCAGTTCCGCCGAAGCTGCCGGCTTCCAGGTGGGAGACATCCTGACTCATGTGGATTCCCAACTCATCGAGGCCTCCGAGCCCCAGGACGCCGAGGTCTTCAAGACCATGATTCGCGCCTACCGGGTCGGCAGCCAGGCCGAGTTCACCGTGATACGGTCGGGAGAGACCAGCACTCTGAGCGCTGACCTGGTAGCCATGCCCACTCCGGAAGGAGAGTTGCCGGTATACGAGGACCTCCTTTTCGAATTCAAGGCCCGGGACATCTCCTACCTGGATCGCATCGCCAATCGATGGTCGGACGAGGAGAGCGGCGCCCTGGTCTCTCAGGTGGACGCCGGAGGATGGGCGGCAGTGGCCGGATTGAAGGCCCGGGATCTCATCAAGGCGGTGGATCACCAGGCCGTCTCGGGGGTTCAGGACCTGGAAGCCCGGTTGGAGGCCGCCGGCGACAGCAAGCCACCCAACATCCCGCTGTTTGTCAAGCGGGGCATCTATACGCTATTTCTGGAGTTGCAACCCAACTGGAGCCAGGGCAATGGCGCCGCTGGGTTGGATGGAGCGGAGCCATGATCCACCTTGCCGGTCGGCTGAAAATCTGCTTGCATCCGGTCATCGGGTTGCTGCTGGCAGGCTCGGTCCAGGCTGCCGATATCCGGGAAACGGCTCGATCGGTAGCGGAGCAATCGAAGGGCGCGCTGGTCACGGTGCGAGTCGTCATGGGCATCGAGTTTTCCATCCGAGGCCAGAGCCGGGACCAGGAGCGCAAGATAGAAGCCAACGGCACGGTCATCGACGCCTCGGGGCTGACCGTGGCTTCGGCTGCGGCGCTGGACCCGACCATCATGATGCGGGCCACCACGCGAGCCGACATCAAGTCGGAGTTCAAGGAGACCACCCTCATTCTGGATGACGGAACCGAGGTGGACGCCGAGGTGATCCTGAAGGACAGCGACCTGGACATGATCTTCATCAAGCCGCGCGAGGCCCAGGGTCCCTTCGAGGCGGTGGCCTTGGGCGCCAACCCGCGCCGGCCTCGGATGCTGGATCAGGTCTTTGCGGTGGGTCGCCTGGGCAAGATCGGCAATCGGGCCATCCGGCTGCACCTGGGGCGGGTGGAGGCCCTGGTGAAGGGGCCGCGCCCCTTCTACGTGTGCGACGCCTCCCTCGCCGCCAACCTGGGCTGTATCGTCTACGACTCCCAGGGAGCGCCGCTGGGCATTCTGGTGACCCGGCGAAATCCGGCCGGCATGGCCCGAGGCGGTTCCCGCCTGAGCGGCAATCAATTGATCCTGCCCATCCTGCGGACCCTGGAAGACCTGGTCGAGATGGCCGGACAGGCCCGCGAGGCTCAGGCCCAGCCGCCAACCGAGCCGGCTGCCGACGAGTCTCCCTCCGATCAGTAATCAGAGCCTTTTGCAAGTTCCGTCGGAAGGACAACCCCCGGGAGCGCGGGCGTCCCGCCCGCATCCTTGTTCCTGCAAACCGCCCCCCATCCACCCCACTCCCTTGCAAGGAGCACCGGCGCCGCCCTTGAGGGGATCTGCGCCATGTCATGCCCCCTGGTGAGACATGCGGGTCAGGGAAGGGTGTCTTTTCGGAAGCGAATGGAAGCCTCCACCACGACCCAGAGGCTCAGCAGCAGAATGGCGCCGCCCACCGAGAGCAGCAGATACTGGCTGGAGATCCAGTAGCCCTTGATCTCCATGACCATGGCGATCACGGTCACGGTAATCATGAACAGCATGGGCAGGCTGGCGAACCAGTGGTTTCTGCGGCGCTGGCGGAGGTAGATGGCGATGGTCAGCAAGGTCAGCGCGCCCAGGACCTGGTTGGTGCTGCCGAAGAGCTTCCAGAGCAGAAGACCGGCCGGTCTGCCGTCGACTTCATAGAAGGCGAAAAAGCCGATGGAAGCCGCGGCCAACAGCGAGGAGAGGTGGCGGTTGGTCAGAAGAGGCAGGCGCAGGCCGCCGGCGATCTCGGTGATGTTGTAGCGCAGGAGCCTGGTGCCGGAATCCAGCGAAGTCAGCGCAAAGGAGACCGCCACCAGGGCGATGAAGGCCTGGGCCCAGGAAAAGGGCACTCCCAGCTCACTGATGAACAGGGCCGCCCCATCGATGAAGGCCCGCATCTTTTCGGAGAGGGTGCCGGCCGTCGACCAGCTCTGGTAGTGGGTGCTCCAGGCCTCGACGGTGCGGAATCCGGCGGTGCAGGCCAGCACCGCCAGCAGGCCCAGCAGCGATTCCCCGATCATCCCGCCGTAGCCGATGGAGACGGCATCGGTTTCCCGTGAGATCTGTTTCGAGGTGGTTCCTGAAGAGACCAGTCCGTGGAATCCGGAAACGGCGCCGCAGGCAATGACGATGAAGACGAAGGGAAAAATGGGCGGAGCGCCGGAGGGACTGGCGTCCAGCACCGGAGCCGCGAAGTCGGGCCGAAGGACGAAGAAACCGACGTAAGCCAGCCCCAGACCCAGGTAGAGCAGGAAGGAGTTCAGATAGTCGCGCGGCTGAAGCAGGGCCCAGACGGGGAGGGTGGAGGCGCAGAAGGCGTAGATCAGGATCAGCACTCCCCATACCCCGGCCGTCAGATCGGGCTTGTCGAACTGCAGGCCCAGCCAGATGGTGAAGAGCATGAGAACAAAGCCCCCCAGGGTGAGCTTCCACACCGAGACCGACTTCCTGAAGGCGGCCCAGCCCACCACCAGGGCGATGGCGATGAGGGAGAAGGTGGGGAAGACCGCCTCGGGGTAGAAGGCGGCGGTGAACAGCCCGGCCACCACGTGGACGAAGACGCCCATGGCCAGGCAGACCAGGAAGAAGATGAGAACGTGGAAGAGGGACTTGGCTCGCGGCCCGATGATGTCCTCGGCCACCTTGCCGATGCTCAGCCCCCGGTTGCGCATGGAAAGGACCAGGGCCCCGAAATCGTGGACGGCTCCGATGAGGAGGGTGCCGAACACCACCCAGAGCATGCCGGGAAGCCATCCCCAGATCACCGCGATGGCCGGCCCCAGCATGGGCGAGAGCCCGGCGATGGAGGCATAGTGGTGTCCGAACAGAACGCTGCGACGGCAGGGGACGTAGTCGACGTTGTCCCGCAACTGGTGGGCCGGAGTCGGTCTGTCGGGGTCCAGCCGGAAGACCCAGCGGCCCAGGTAGCGGGCATAGAACCGGTAGAAAATGAAATAGGCGGCCAGGCAGCCGCCTGCCGCCCAAATCGCTTCCATCGCCCCTCCCCGGATCGGATACGGCCACCGATCATACAACAATTCGAAAGAACGCCGGTCGATTATCCCGGAGGTGGATCCTCTGTTGTCGAATCCTGCCCTTGGACGCCTGCTCCGGCCGGAAATCCGCTATACTGGCTTGGCGCGCAAGTCTCAACGGGTTCAGAGCATCGGGAGAAAGGAGAGCACCTATGGCCAGGGCCACGTTTGCAGCCGGCTGCTTCTGGGGAGTGGAGGCCACTTTTCGGCAGGTCGAAGGGGTCTTGTCGACCGCGGTGGGCTACACGGGAGGAACGCTGGAGAATCCTTCCTACCGGGCGGTGTGCACCGACACCACCGGCCACGCCGAGGCGATCGAGGTCGAGTACGATCCCTCCAGGGTCACCTATGAGCAACTGCTGGACATCTTCTGGGAGAATCACGATCCCACCACCCTGAATCGCCAGGGGCCCGATTTCGGAAGCCAGTATCGTTCGGCGATCTATTACCACGACCCCCTCCAGGAATCGGCGGCCCGGCAGTCCAGGGACAGGCTGAACGCCTCCGGCCGCTACCCGCGCCCCATCGTGACCGAGGTCACTCCGGCCTCCACCTTCTACCGAGCCGAGGAATACCACCAGCAGTACCTGGAAAAGCGTGGCCTGGCTCACTGCGGGCCTGCCGTGCGAATGTCGAGCGAATGAGTGTTCTTTCTCGGGAAATAAAGATCACTTGAGGTCCGAGTGAACCGACGGCTCAACACCACCCCGCCGGAACAGACGGTCAGGATGCTCGATCGAGTTGCGCCTCGAGGCCAGCGCTCGATGTTGATTGACGAAGCCGTGACACGCTTCGTCAAGGAACAGGGGAGAGCGAATCTTCGAAGGCAGCTCGCTCTGGGTGCAACCGCTCGATCCGAGCGCGACCGGAAGATGACTGAAGAATGGTTCGTCCTTCCCGACTGCCCCCCATGATTCGACCCAAGAGGGGGAACATCTATCTGGTCGACTTCGAATGCGCAGGGGTGTGGCCATGTCCCCTCGACTAAAAGCCTATCTGCAAGAAAAACGGGTTCAGGTTGACCGCACCCTGGATCAGGTGCTGCCTCCGGAGGACCGCGAGCCTGGCGTCATCCACCGGGCCATGCGCTACAGCGTCTTTGCCGGCGGCAAGCGCCTTCGCCCCATCCTGGCCATCGCCGCCTACCGGATCGCCGGCGGCGCCCACGACGCCATCCTGAAGCCGGCCTGCGGTATGGAGCTGATCCACACCTATTCGCTGATCCACGACGACCTGCCCTGCATGGACGATGACGACTACCGTCGCGGGCGGCCCACCAGCCACAAGGTCTTCGGAGAAGCCATGGCCGTCCTGGCGGGAGACGCCATGACCGCGCTGGCCTTCGAGTGCCTGCTGGCGGAAGACCGAAAGGACTGTTTTCCCGAAGGCGCACAGTTGAAAGCAGCCCGCGCCGTGGCCCGGGCCATCGGCACCGTGGGCCTGGTGGGCGGCCAGGTCATGGATATCTCCAACGACGCCCGGGATGGGCGCAAGGAAACCCTGGAAGAGACCTGCGGGCGCAAGACCGGGGCCCTGATTCAAACCTCGTTGGAATGCGGGGGCCTGCTGGCGGGCGCCGACTCCAGGGTGCTGGAGGCCCTGCGGCGCTATGGCAAGGGGCTGGGCCTGGGCTTCCAGGTCATTGACGACGTTCTCAACGTGACGGGCGACCCGAAGCAGATGGGCAAAGCCGCCCATAGCGATCAGGCGCGGGACATGGTGACCTTCGCCAGCCTGTTGGGCGTGGAGGGCGCCAGAAAGGAAGCGCAGCGCTGGATTTCCGAGGCCAAGTCCGGCCTTGATTTCCTGGGAGAAGCCGCCTGGCCCCTACTGGAGATCGCCGATTACGTGCTGGAACGGGAGTCGTAGCCACGCTCCGAAGCAGAGCGGGCCCCCGCCCTGGCGGGCGGACCCTATGGGATGAAGCCCCACCGGGAGCGCGGGCGTCCCGCCCGCACCAATCCCGGCACGACCTCGGCGGCCTCCGCCGCCCGGATCGACCGGCCACAGCGCCACGGCTCTCCTCGGGCCGTTCCAGATAACCCGGTCTTCAAATGTCCTGCTCCAGAAGCTGCCCGTGTTCCCTCAGCCAGCTCTTCGCCTTCTCCGCGGTCGGAACCTGCGTCCTGACGATATTCCAGAATCGGGGCGTATGGTTGGCCTCGATCAGGTGCGCCAGTTCGTGCACGATGACGTAGTCGATCACGAACATGGGCGCCTTGATCAATCGCCAATTGAGGTTCACGTTGTCGTTGACCGTGCATGAACCCCAGCGGTAGCGGCTGTCCACGATTTTCGCCTGTCTGAAGTTGGCCCCAAGCTGTCGCGCGTGCCGCGCCACGCGGGGTGGGAGCAGTTTTCGCGCTCTGGCGAGGTACCAATCGCGCATGGCGCCCTTCCTCCGTCCTGTCGTCGAGGACGGCACCAGGAAGCGCCGACTGAACCGAACCTCCCTGCCGTCTCCCGCCACCAGCTCGATCCGATAGTGGCGTCCCAGGTAGAGCGCCGACTCGCCCGTCACCAGCTCCTTGCCCGGGGGATGCGGCAAGGCCTCGTACTTCTGGCGGTGCCGGGTCTTCTCGTAGATCCACTGCCGCTTTTTGCGCACCACTCGCTCGATCGACTCGTCGGAAGCATCGGCCGGCGCCTGCACCACCACCCGGCGGTCACGCTCGACGGTGATGGCCAGTTTCTTGCGTCTGTTCGATCTCCGGACCGAGTAACCCGAATCCATGGCGCCTTACTCCGCAAACAGAATGACGTCGTTGTTCCTCTTGGCAATCTCCATCACCCGGCTGATCAACTGCGCCCGATTCTCGGTGATGAGGCGGACCGAGGCGAACTCCGGCGCCAGCAGCGTCCTCTGGATTTCCGCCCTCAACCTGTTTTGGGCCGGGATGCTCTGCCAGAACCCGGTGAGCTGCAGTTCACGCTCGATCACCAGGAACACTTTCTGCGTCAGGTCCACCAGGAAGCCGACTACCTGGTCCTCGCTCCATCCGTAAGGCGGATTCGGGTCCGCCACGTCCAGCCTGCCGCCGTGCTCGTCAACAGGGTCGTCGCCGAACAGCTCCCGGCGGAACATGCGGAAGAAGGGCATCTGCTTCTTGCGATGCAGTCCATAGGTCGGTTCCTTGCACACGTTTGCAATGCGCCTTCGCAGCTTCTCCAGCTCCTCGTAGATCTTCTGCCAGTTGTGGCGGAACTGCTCCAGTATGGCGGCCAGCGCCTCGGCAAAGGAAGCCTTGAGGTCGGGGTCGTCGTCGAGTTCCACCTCGAGATGGTGGCGGATGGCGTGCTCGATCTCGGCTGCCTTGGTCCGGGTGCGGGTTCGTTTGGCAAGGTCCTTGACGAAATCCTCGTCGAGAATCGAGATGGGCTGCACTTTGACGTCGATGCCCTGCGATTCCAGGTGCCGGTCGGTGATGGCCCGCAACTTGGCCGGAATGCCCTTCATGCTGAGGCGCCGGTCGCGGAAGTGCTTGCCGGCCAACAGGTTGATCTCGGCCAGGGCCTTGTAGTCCTGCATGTAGTCGAGAGCCTGCCTGGCCGGGAACAGCAGGTTCAGGTGCCGGGTGAGCTTCTTGAAGGCCAGAATGAACTCGAAGCGCAGGTCTTCGTCATAGAAGACATCGAAGAAGGCATCGTGGTCGGTCAGATCCTCGAGGCCGTTGTTCTTCAGCAGCTCCATGATGGCGGCATGGCTGTGCTGAAGCTCCCGCAACTCGTCTTCGGGGAAGCTGAGCGTATCGAGGACTTCGGTCTGCTCCTTCTGGTCGTAGGTGTCGATGGCCTCCTTGAGATGGTGCCCGATGCCGACGTAGTCGACCACGAACCCCTTGGTCTTGTCCTCCCCGGCGATGCGGTTCACCCGGGCAATGGCCTGCAGCAGGTTGTGCGCCCTGACCACCTTGTCGAGATACATCACCTGTTCCAGGGGGGCGTTGAAGCCCGTGAGCAGCATGTTGTTGACGATGAGAATCCCCATGTCGCCGCTCACGCCTTCGTCTTCGCTCCCGAACGACAGCTTGAAGCTCTTGATGCTGGTCTCGTGCCTGGAGGGGTCCGTATAGGCCTTCAAGCGCGGCAAGTCGTTGTGCCTATGGGAAATGATGACGTCGGTCCGCATCGCCTGGAGGCGTTCCAGGTCCAGCCTTTGCGGATTGGCCTGCTTGAGCTTTGCCAGGGCTGCCGCGAGCGCCGCATCCAGGTGCGGCTTGTACCGGACGGCCGCCTCGCGTGAGGTGGCCACCACCTGGGCCTTGTAGCCGTTGGGATACACGTGGGTCAGGTAGTGCTCGACCATGTCCCTGGCCTTGGCTGCAATCGTGGATTCCGCTTCCAGGTAGGCATCGCGGGAACCGAAGCCGACGATCTGCAGGCGCTCTTTCAGATCGTAATCGCTGAACACGTCCTCGAAGGCCCTGTCCATCGCCGCCTGGTCAGGCACTCCGGCCTTGTGGGTGCGCCCCTCGTAGACGATCTGGAGCGTCACGCCGTCCTCGATGGACTGGCGCAGGGTGTACTTGTCGATATAGTCGCCAAACACCCTTTCGGTCTTCTCGATGGGCGTGCCGGTATAACCGATCTTGGTGGCATTGGGGATCGCCCTGTCGAGGTTGGCGCCCAGCAGCCTGTACTGGGAACGATGGGCCTCGTCGGTCATGACCAGAATATGGGGGCTGGGGTTGAGTTCGGGAAAGGTCTCCTGGAGGTCCACGTCGCGAAACTTGTGGATCATGGCCATGACCAGATCCGAGGTGTCGGCCCGCAGCAGCTCCTTGAGCCTCTGGATGCTGTCGGCCACTTTCACCGTAAAGCCGATGTTGAGGCTGGTCTCGGAAAGCTGCCGTTCGAGCTGGGTGCGGTCGGTGACGAATACCACCTTCCAACGGGCGAGCGCCGCGTGGCGGTACATCTCGCGGACCATGAACATCATGGTCAGGGACTTGCCCGAACCCTGGGTGTGCCACACGATGCCGCTACGTTGGCCTGGACTCCGGCCTTCCCGCAGACGCTTCACCGCCAGCTTCACGGCCCGGAACTGCTGGTAGCGCCCCACCATCTTGAGGGTCTTGCCCTCTTCGTTGACCGTGAACAGCGTGAAGGTGCAAATCAGGTCGAGCAGATTGCCGGGATCGAGCATCCCCGCCACCAGGCGCTGCTGGTCGTTCGGGCCTCCTGCCCCGTGCTCCAGGTCGTCCACCGTCCGGGGATAGGGGTCGGCCCAGCGGTAGAAGTACTTTTCGCCGTGGGTGGTGATGGTCCCGAACTTGGCCTGCTGCCGGCAGGTGGCCACCACGAACTGGTTGTAGTAGAAGAGGGAAGGGTTTCCCTCGCCTCTGGCCTCCCGCTGCTGGCTGTAGCGCAGAAGCTGGTCGATGGCCTCCGGAATGGCATCCTTCACCCTGGGTGACTTGCACTCGATCACCACCACCGGCAGGCCGTTCAGAAACAGCACGATGTCGGGAATGATGTGGCCTCCGGTTCCAGGGACCTGAACCCTGAACTGGCAGACGGCCATGAAGCGGTTGTTGCCGCGGTCGTCGAAGTCGATGAAGCGCACGGTCGGGCTGTTCTCGCCCGTTTGCCGGTTGCGGCTGACGCTGGTGTTCTCCAGCAGCAGATTGAAGACGTGCCGATTGTTCTCCAACAGCCCCGTGCCCGGGAAGCTGGCGGTGAGCCGTTTGACGACTTCCTCGACCTGGTCGTTCTCCAGCCAGGGGTTGATGACCTGCAGCCGCTCGCGCAGCACGGGCAGCATCACTACTTCGGCGAATTTCTCACGATGGCTGGCGGAGGGGTTCTGCTGCTTGTCGAGGTGGAGGTCGAGGATCTCCCAGCCGAGCCCGGCAAGCTGGTCGAGGAACGGTTTCTCGACGTGGTTGCGCTCGTCCAGGCGATGCGATTGGGAGGGCATGGCTGGTGGCGTCTGGGGTTGGTTTACCGGAGGCCGCCCGGAAGCTCAGTGCGGCGCCTGCTCCGGGTCGGCGTGTTCAGAAGTCTCCCGGCGAATCGATTCGGGTGTCAACGAACTCCCTTGATTTCCGAGAGCGAACCTCGTCAGAAATGGCCTCGATGTCAGACGGCTTCAGGCCTGCTTTTCGAGCTTGCCTGCGAGCGCCTGCGAGCAGGGTATCGAACTCATCCCTGGAGGGTGGTGAGGAGCCCTTCTTGATGATTATATCCTTCGGCATCAGTATCTACGTCCTTCCTCGATCATCTTCCGTACGGACAAGTCACCCAGGCTATGGGCTTTCTGAAATGCCTTGAGGTCTTCAAGGGCGGCTCGAATCTTTTCCGGATTGCGCTTTCCGAAGGGAATGAGTTCGGCCACGGGATTGCCATGTTGCGTAATCACGAAGCGTTCACCCTTCCGAACTCGTTCCAGCAACTGCGGAAGATGTGTTTTCGCCTCAGAAACGCCGATTTCAGACACGTTTGGATCCTTACCCCATCGACCCTTGTGACAATTCTAGATCGCGACCTCACAAGCATGCCACTCTCGAACGACGTTGACAATTAGAAAATATAAATTACCCTATAAGCATGAGCGCCGAATGGTCATTCTATGGTCGTGGGGAAGAAGCCGGGCAACTCCTTGAACAGATGCGCAAGCGACGCTGGTTCTTTGGTTCCATGCGGGGACGGCGCCGGATAGGAAAGACGGCACTCATCGACCAGGTGCTCACCACCATCCGAAGTGATGATCCGAGCTGGCGGCTGGCGCTCTTGTTTCAACTGCCCGACAGCAGTGTTTCGGACACCGCCAGCGTATTCCGGCGCGCTGCCCGACGATGGAATCTCGAGCAAGAGATCGTTGGCCTCGATGAGGTGCGGGACCTGGAAGGAGTCGCAACGGCGATCGGCTCGCTCTGCAACAGGGGAGCCATAGTCGTCATTGATGAGTTTCAGTACTGCTACCAAGGGCCGCTCAAAGGATTTCCGTCTCTGCTGCAGGCGGAAGTGGACCGGCTCGGCCTCGGCAAGGCAAAAGGCGGTCTGATCGTGGTTGGCTCCATCCAGACTGAAATGGAAGCGTTGCTTGAAGACCGCAAGGCGCCGCTGTTCGGGCGGACCACCTTCGACATCAGGCTGGGGCCCTGGGATCTTCGGACCCTCTTTGAAGTCAGCCGAAAACATGGGGCCGCCGATCCTCAAAGACGTCTGACCCTCTGGACGCTGTTCGGCGGCGTGCCCAGGTACTGGGAGTTGTTTGCCAGGGAAGAGGGCCTGGACGCTATTGACGAGTGGGACGATTGGGCAACCGATTTGTGCAACAGGCTCTTCCTTTTCAGCAACGCTCCCTTGAGTCAGGAGGGCGAAACACTGCTCGGAGGCGAATTGCGCCGAAACAATCTGGCCATTCTTCACACTCTGGCCAGGCATGGACCCTGCTCCCATGCCGAATTGCTGGACCGGCTTCCCGAGGTGTCGTCCTTGGGGGCTTATCTCGAAGTCCTAGTGAGAGATCTGAGACTGGTCGAAAAGTCGTTTCCGGTCTTCGCGGAAGGGAAACCGAGGAACGCGCGCTACGCCGTCTCGGACCCGTTTCTGCGCTCCTGGTTGGCCGTATTGAAAGAGACGCGGCAAGACATGCGCGTGCTTCCCGGCTCCCGGCTGGTGAGAGGACTTCTCTCCAGACTTCAAACCCTGGAAGGACACGCGTTCGAGGTGCTGGTTCGGCAAGCCTGTGAGGAGGCGTCGCGCCTGGAGACCGGGGATTTTTCCATGACCCAACAGATCCACGGCTACTGGAATCGACCGCGAGGCGGCCGAGTGCCCATTGAGATTGACCTGGTAGCACAAGACGAACGCAACCGGAGAGTACGCTTTGGGTCCTGCAAGAGGACCGCGAGAAACCACGACCGGGAATCCCTCGATCGTTTCCGAAGGCATGTGGCGGATTTTCTGTCTACCCGCAAGGGAGGCCGTTTCCGGAACTGGAAACAGGAGTTGGCGCTCTTTGCTCCGAATTTTACCGATGACAGGCGATCGAGGCTCGAATCCGATGGATGGATATGCCGAGATTTGCAGGACTTCGAGAAGATGCTGCACACCCCCGATGAACGAGGAAACTTGGGCCGACTCTTCGTATCGCCCAAGGTTAGCGGAGAACTCCAATGACGTCGGAGAACACAGAGGTTGCCCTCACGGTCATCAACGGGAACTGGGGATTGACGAGCCTGAGCGCGATTCGCGCCGTCCTCCAATCGGCCTATGGTGTGCTGGTCCGTTCATTTGAAAAGGAGCCCGAGGCAGCCGTTCATGTTTCCCGCTGGAACAGGGACTATCCGTTTACGGCGTACGACAAGCGTCCCTACCAGCTTCTTCTCAGCGCGGGGGATACCTACTGGAGCCAGTACGTGTATCAGTTTTCCCATGAGCTCTGTCGCATCCTGACCCATTTCGACAGATACAAGACACACAGGCACAAGTGGTTCGAGGAAAGCCTTTGCGAACTGGCCTCCCTCCATGTCCTGAGATCCCTGGCAAAGGTCTGGAAAGAGGATCCTCCGTCCGGCGTTTACGAAGCTTCCGCATTCGCCAGACACCATCAGACGTATGCCGAGAAAGTCGAAAGGAAAGCCCCGATTCCTCCACAGTCCGATCTTCCCGCTTGGCTCAACCGAAACATCGACCTGCTGGAGAAAAACTCCACCTGTCGGGAACTCAATCGTGTGGTGGCGGTATCCCTGTCAGGCAGTTTCAGGCAAAACCCTGCCCTTTGGCGCGATTGCGGCTGGTTGAACTGCTGGGACGTCCGAAAGGACAGCACATTCTCCGAATTTCTCAACTCCTGGAGCGATTGTCTGCGCAAACATGGCCCTAGTCAGGAGCCGTGCGCCCCGGACATCGTGAGGCAACTATTTGGCGTTGATTCGGAAAACTAAAGTGCATTGTCAATGCGGTTATCGGTCAGATCCAGATCCACACGATGGCCTGCCAAAATTGTGAAAGAGACCGACTTGACCTCCGGTGACATATTTGCCACCATATCCCATGCAAATAGGTTCTACACGCCTTCCAAAAGAAGGCGAGGCAGGGCATCAAGACCCCAAAGCAGGAAATCAATCTGATCCGCGAACGGCTCAACCGCTTGAAGAAGGAGTTACAGCCATGAGCAAGACAGACGACGATCTCGAGTTGGTGCACGGCAGCGGCAATGTCTTTCGCGACTTCGGCCGCGCTGACGCCGACGTACAGCAGACCAAGGCGCTTCTCGCCGCCCGCATCATCGGTATTCTTGACGATGAACGGCTTTCGACCCGCAAGGCCGAGGGCCGCACCGGGGTCAGTCACGCGGACTTTACCCGTATTCGCAACGCGCAGCTTGACCGTTTCACCATTGACCGCCTGATGACTGTGCTCTACAAGCTCGGCCAGCACGTAGACGTGCAGATCCACGTTCACCCGCGCATAGCTGCCGACCACGCACAGGTGCCTTCGTGAGGTTGCGGTGTCATGACTTGTGGCGTCCGGCTTGAATTGACGGAGGCCATCGGAAGCTCGGTGCAAGCCTGCACCGGGCCAGCCTGCTCAGAGATCTCCCGACGAATCGATACAGGTGTCAACGAACTCCCGAGGCGCGAGGATGCGGAGGTTCCGGTAGCCGGAAACACCAAGCAAATCACGATCGCCGCTGACAATCACTTCGGTACGACTCGCCAAGGCACAGGCAAGAAACTTGTCGTCGTCAGGATCGGTGGATACAGGCAGGGGCAATGTTGCGGCGTCTACCAATTCCGCATTCCGAGCGAGCAGCATGAGAAGGGGACCCACCTCGATGCCCGGGTATCTGCGCGACAGCCGTTTCGCGACCTCGTCATACTCTTTCAGGATCTCGGTCGAGACGACAAATTGCACTTTGCCGTCGCGCCATGCTCGTAGAATTGTCGCCGGAGGTCCGCCAAAGAAAATGCCCGATATCAGAACATTGGTATCGAGAATGACCCTCATTTCCGAGAGCGAACTTCATCAATGATGGCCTTGATGTCAGACGGTTTCAGGCCTACGGTTCGAGCTTGTTTGCGAGCTTCTCCAATCAGGGTGTCGAACTCATGCATGGAGGGCAGAGGGTTCTCGTGCTCGACATCATCGATCCAATAATTGAATCGGTGTCGAAGAAAGTCATCGATGGCCTCGAAGTCCGGGGTTTGCTGATGGCAGGCAAGTTTATTGTTTCGGAGCGTCGACAATTGAGATGTTCTTAGCGCAAGTCGCATTGCTTCTTCGGAGAACTTTCGGACGGGTACCGGGGCAGCATCCTTAGGCTCCTCAGAAAACATTCCGACGCGCACTTCTTTTTGAATTTCCTCCTGTGTGCGCCTTTGCTGCTGCGCCCATTTGATAACTCTGTAGCTCACTGTAATGTTGGCAATGGCGGTCAGGATATGCCAATCAAGCCATCCTTTGTTCCGCAGTTTCTTGGCGACACTAATGAACTGCTCATCTTGGGCGAGGCGCTTGAGCGTGTGTTTGATAGGCACAACGGTGTTCTTGTAGCGGTTGCGTAGTTGTTCGTCAGCATCCTCTTGGCTATAACCGGGACCCGGTCCGTCGAACCAGGCCATATCCTTGTGTTGTCTAATGCGAAACGCGCGACCGATTTCGGGTAACTTCCATGCTCGACGTTTATCCTCAAATGGTCTTGGTTCAACGATGCAGTTTCTATAGAGATCTTCATAGGGTCTGGCGACTAGGACTTTTGCAGCGATTCCTTCCTTGAATGTGTTCTCCAAGCGTTCTTTGAATTCCGGCTGGGGCAGGAGCGATACTTCGCCGATGATCGTCACAACAGAGGCAAACGCTTCTTGCTGGAGGTTGTCGAGTAGGACGGCATTTCTTTTCTCCGGCAAAGTTATTTGCCAGTATCGCCCGCTATTTGAAGCCAAAGGATGAACTTCAGGTTTGGTGATATTCGCTTTACGGATCCGCACCTGAATCTGTGTTCTGAGCAAACAGAGATCCAAACCAGCCCACTCAGCCATCAATATCTGTGCAGTCCCAATAAACTGTTCCGCTAGAGCCGTAGTGTTGTAATCATTTTCCCAAGAAACGTTCCAGGTGAGGCCAAGTTGCTTCCAGATAGTCGTTCTAGTGGTCCCTACGTCACAAAACGGACGACCATACATCTGTGCTTCAAGATCGCCCCACAGGTTCTCATTTCCCTTATCTGACCAAGCATCGCGAGCCACAGCGACAAATCGATCAATCATGTCATGGTATGGCCACTCGTCTGTCAGTGTTTTAATTTCTCTGTAAATCTTCGGTGCATATCGTTCTGCAACCATCATCACGATAGCGGTATGGAAGACGATTTGCCGCACCTCGCTATTTGCACGATCTTCGTCTTCATCCTGATTTGGCACTAGGTTGTGTGCCCACATTGCGGAATCTACGAGACCGAGATAATCACACCAACACCCTTGACCGTAGGCACATTTCGCTGCTTCCATGAAGGCGACTGGTACGTACCGCTTTAGTTCTGTCTTAGGCGTGTCCATGGTTATGTACGCGGCAGCCATCGCGTACTGTTTTGCCGCGTAAGAAAGACCCAACTCCAAGTACCACTGCGAGAGAGATAACATTGCAAGAATTGAGCCCTTTAAGCTCTCCTCCGCGAACCAGGCGATCTTCGCACGATGTAGTTCTTTGATTGCTTTAAGTACATACCCCTTCTCGTATAGGGCGATGGCACGATCACGACATTTCTCAGCAGCAATAAATCCACCAAAGCGCTTAGAGAGCAAGTCATCCAATTTGTTGGTAATTGTGTCAAACTCAGATGATTCGCCGAGTAACTCGATGATTTGTGTAACTCGGTCTGCGAATCTTTCAAGGGGATAAATTGGAGCGTCCTTCACCAAGTCCAGCATCTCGCTCCAGAATTTGGCGGCTTCAGCTTTTTGGGAGTTTGGGCGTACCGGTTTCTCAACAGTCCCGGCTAGACTCATTGAAAGGTGACCAAGAGTCTCAAGGATCGCGCATTTATTGATGGTGGTCTCAGAAGCCGCTAACCGATTTTCCAGACGATTTTGGACAGCGATTGTAGTTGCGTCGATCTCTGAGGGAGAGAGTCCGACCGCGTTGTTGTAGAAAGCACTCCGACAAAAACTGATTAGGAGACCTGCATCTTCGAGGTCAGCAGGTAACTCGAGCTCGTTGACACCGACAAAGTACGAACGCAGCTCTTCTTCGAGCCCATGCAGAGTTCCAAGGCCTCGCAGTGATGCGAACGCGATTTCATAGGTTGCTCTCCGCTTCGATGCGTTAGGACATTGTTCATGTGCACGAAACTCACGTAGGCGTGACATCCAAAGCGGCAAATCACTTTTGAGCGTATCCGAGAAACAAGCATGACGTGCAGCGGAAACGAGTTCGTGGAAATTCGCTGGATTTGGGGTGAATTCTTTGTCTTCTGACCACCGACCCAGCGCTGTTCGGTACCATTCGTCTACGTCTTCGGACTCATGTTGGGGGCGGTACTCACGTGGAATTGAAAGGTATTGTTCGGCAATCCAGAAGATCTCAATGTCACACAAATTCTCCGATATGGCCTGTGCATCGATGATTTCCAGATGAACATCGTGCTCCTCTTGTGCCCATTCCTGGAGCTGATGACGACGAGAGACAGTTAGATCACTAGCCAAGAAAATATAGACGGTGTCGACGGCAATGCCCGAACTCATTATGGTTGTAACGTCACTCTTGACCTTCGTGGGGATTTGATCTCTTTGCAGGGTGCAGGCGAAAGCCAATGGTCCTTCCGACGAGCGTCCAACAAACGATGAATTTGCGAGAGGAGAATTGTTCAAATAGGTTCGAAAAGTTTCGAAATCACGGCCTTGGTCACCTCCTACAGCCACGGGCCCGGTTGCGGGGAGAATGTTCGTGCATATCCGCTGACGAGCAATGTGCCTGCACATATGCTCAAACTCATGGTGAGCATTGCGTGCGGATAGCTGCTCTATAGCGAACCGAATTTGTGAAATGACCTGAGGTACTGTCGCCATTGCGGCATTCCAACCGATCAAGTAGTTAGTTGCCTGATTTTCAATTCGTAGTGATAGAACTCTGTCATTTTTGTGATTTTTGTGATTCGTTGCCTACTTTCTACTTCCTGCACCTACTTCCTGCAGCACTATTTGTTAACCTCTCCGATGTAAGAGTCACGAGAGTTCAAACTACATTTACCAGTGAGTAGGCTTTGCATAAGAGATGTCTTTAACAATACAAGTTTTCTAAGTTGGTTTTCTGTTGCCACAATTGATGTATCGACACAATCAAATACTCGACACATCCGGACCTGTTCTTCTTTACTCTGAATGGTTATCGGGAGAGCTTCGAGCTTCTCTTTAGTCAGATGGGCGATGCTTGTTTGGCTTGTAAAGTTAGAAAGTACGCCTCTGGAAATGACCCACCTCATGAATTTCGGAAAAAGCTTAGTTTGGTATTGCTCTCTTGGTCTGAGTCTATGCACCGCCTTTTGGTAAAAACAGTTGCTAATTTCCCCTTGCCATATACATGAACGCCCAACCTCGCCACCTTCGCACACCAAAATGTCTCCGGGAGTTAGCTCAAATTTCTCCTTTTCCTGGTGTGAGAAGTCCATCCATTCAATCGTAGTAGAGTCAATTTGTTCCCATTGAACATTCTTGTTCCCAATATATGGATAGGAGGCATTTCCTGTTTTCGACTTCTTGCTCAACATCTTGCCAAGTTGGGCAATAAATGCCCTTCCAATAGGTTGTAAGTCCCACTCGACGGGGATCCGTCCTAATGGCGAGTCTTTGAATCGATGGGTCTGTTCCGAGCGGAGAATTCCGTGTTCGTCGATGCCGCGTGTCAGAAAGTCCTGCATCAGGCCGGTCTTGATGCGCCGCTGTTTGGCAATCAAGGATTCGGTCTGCTTGATGGTCCGGTCAACTGTTGAGAGGATCTCGGCAATCTCCTCTTGTTCGTTCATGCACATTGGATGGAGTACCGGCCATCGTGATAATTCGGTTGAGTTGATTGCCTCGAAAGTCGAGCCTTGAGATGCCACCCGAAATTGATCTTCTTCAAACTGTAGGAAATGGTTTAAGTACTGCGTTGTGACCATTGTCCCGGATATTGAGGCTAAACCGCGGCCAATGACATAGTCCCGATCCGCGAAATTCAACTTACCAACCGGCGCACGAACGCTGAAAAGAATCGATCCTTTTGGGGCGAGCTTTTTGCGTTGCCTGCAAAATAGTTTATGTTCAGGAAACGACCCGCCGAATTCTGCGCAACCCTGCAAAAAAGGAAGGCCAACTTCTTCCTTCGAATATAGCTTTGAATCGGGAGATTGCCCCATGACAATCTCGGCTGCCTCCCCGAGCGGAGTCATCCCCCATCCATTTGGCAATGTCATGGTAAGTAGTCCAATTTAGCCAAAAACTCATCCAGCCTCTTCAGCGTCGCATCCCGCTCCGCCTCCAGCTCCCGACTGCTTACCGCGTACTTGTCCCACAGATCTTCAACGCTTGAAACCAGATTCCGCTTTTCTGCATTGAGGTATCGCTCCAACTCCGCTCGGGCGATGTCGTGGAGCTTGGCCAGAATCAATTTGCGGGCTTCATCCTCGGAGAGTTGCCCGCCGATCCGGGCCAGGAGTGCATGGGCGTGGGCGATTCGCTTTGCCAGTGCGGTCTTGTCCTTGTTCAGCGCCGTGATCTTCTTCTTGTCCGCCTGGTTTTGGGGGTCGAGGTCGGCGAGCCGGGTGTCGACCTGCTTGATGAGCGCCCGGGTTTCGGCTTGGTAGTCCTGGGCGCCCACCCGCTTGAATTGCAGCTTGAGCGTCAGTTCGGCGGTCTTGTCCTTGAGCGATGCCCTGGCCTGCTTGATCCGCGTATCAATGTCCTTGAGGATCCGGTCCTGTTCCCGGAGGCGCTCCAGCTCCCTCCTGGCCGATTCGCCGGGGCTGTCCTTGAGGTCGGCGATCAGGGACTTGAGGACCTTCTTGAGGACGGCTGCGGTGACCTTCTCGCCTTCGTCGGGCTCATGGGCTGCGACGTCCCGGGCGGTCTCCACGGCCTCCGCCAACTCGCCCTGGGCCTGGCCGATGTCGGCTTCCAGGCTTTCGATCTCCTCCGATTCGGCCTGAAAGAATGCTCGGGTCAGATAGTCGTCGGGGATGAGGCTGTGGTGCCAGCCGATGGAGACGATGGTCTTGAGGTCGAAGCGGATCTGCTGCCACCAGTTGACGAAGACGCCGGCGCTCTTGAATTCGTCCAGAACCTTCAGGGGGATCAGCCTGCCTTTGAGGGTGTCGAGCAGTTGGTGGCGCACCTCGGGCATCTTGCCGCCGCCGTTCGCCGCCGGGTTCCGGGCGTGTTGCAGTTGGGCGAAGTCGTCGCGGGCGAGGTTCCACCAGGCTTCGAGGGCTTCGAAGTGGGCGGCGAGGGTGCGCCGGAGAGCAGGGGTGGATTCGAGGGTGGTCTTGATGGCGGACCTGGCCTCGACGGTTTCGCCGAAGGCCAGGTAGCCGGGGCGTTCGGGCCGAAACAGCAGGTCGGCAGCGATGCCGAAGCGGTGGAAGTCGCCGGCGCGGGCCTGGACCTCGGCTTCCGGGAGGCCGCCGATGAGGTGGGCGCTCACGTCCTCCGGCTCCGGTTCGGGGGTGTTGTCCACGTAGCGGCGGATGTTGAGGTTGTAGTCGTGGGCATCGGCGATCTCGGTCTTGTCCACCAGGCGGCTGTACTTGGGAATCTCGCGCTTGTGGGTGAAGACGAAATCGATCTTCTCGATGTCTTCCGGGCGCAGTTTGTTCTGGTTCTTGCCTTCGGCGTACTCGCGGTCGGCGTTGATGAACAGCACCTTGTTGCGCAGCTCGTCGGGCTTGCTCTTGTTGCACACCAGCACGCAGGCCGGGATGCCGGTGCCGTAGAAGAGGCCGGGCGGCAGGCTGATGACGGCCTCGACCACGTCGTCGCCGATCAACAGTTCGCGGATGAGCTTTTCCTTGCCGCCGCGGAAGAGCACGCCGTGGGGCATGACGGTGGCCATGTGGCCGTCGGGCTTGAGGCTGGCCAGCATGTGCTGGACGAACATGAGGTCGGCCTTCTTGCCGGTTTCCGGGCACCACTCGCGGAAGCGGCTGGTGAACTGCATGTTGGCGCGGCTGTAGTTCTGCGAGAACGGGGGATTGGCCAGCACGCGGTCGAACTTTCGGATCTGTCCGTTCTCCAGGATCTGCGGGTCCTCCAGCGTGTCTCCGTTCACGATTTCGAAACCGGTGACGTTGTGGAGGATCATGTTCATGTTGCAGATGGACCAGGTGGTGCCGTTGGAGTCCTGCCCGCAGAGAGCCAGATCGTCGGCGTTCTGGCCTTGCTCCTCGACGTACTGGTGGGACTGGATGAGGAAGCCGCCTGAGCCGACGGCGGGGTCGTAGATCCGGTTGCCGGCTTCCGGTTTGGTGAGCTGCACCAGCAGGCGCACCACTTCCGCCGGCGTGTAGAACTCGCCGCCCTTCTTGCCGGCGCTGTCGGCGAAGTACTTGATGAGGTACTCGTAGGCCGCGCCCAGCAGGTCGGGGAACTCGAAGTTGTCGTTGACCAGGACGAAGCGCGGCTGGTTGAAGTGGTCCAGCAGGTCTTTCCACTTCTGGTCCGGAATCCTGGTCTTTCCCTTGACGGCGTTGAAGTCGATGTTGTTTTTCAGCACTCCCTCCAGGGAGTCGTTCTCGTCTTCCACGGCGGCGATGGCCTTGTTGAGCATGTTGCCGATGTCGTGCTTGAGGTCCTTGAGGGCAGGGACCTGCTCGCCGTTCTCGTCGGTCCAGGTCTCGTGCCAGCGGGCGCGGAGGGGCACGAAGAAGGTCTCGCCGTAGGAGATCTTGTCTTCGAGCAATTTCTCCAGCAGTTCGGGCCGGTCCTTGAAGTGGGGATAGTCGTGCTCACGGATTTGCTGGCGCTTGCGGTCGAACTCGTCGGAGAGGCGCTTGAGGAACAGCATTCCGAAGATGAACTCCTTGAACTCGGAGGCGTCCATCTTGCCGCGCAGGATGTCGGCGGCCTTGAAGAGGAAGGATTCGAGTTGGGCGAGGGTGATCTTCTCCTGGGTCATCGCGATTTCCGGTACATCATCTTCGGCAAGCCTGCTACGCAGCATGGCGGCCAGGTTTCCTGCCTCGATGGGCCACCCTGCAGGCGTAGCGGCGCCCTCGGTTACCCGTGCATGCCGTAACCGATCGACGGACTGGTAGCCTCAGTGAGCGTTTCCTCAGAACGTGAGTGTCGAGGAGTATCAAAACAGATCCTCTCCGCCGTCGTCAGGTGTCTCAAACCATTCCGCAGGCATCGGTGAGACGATGTCGCCAAGGATTCGAATTTTGTCGCGGTGGCGACCGAAAAGCATTTGCGGCTTGTTCCGGTAGGGCACGATCCGCGAGACCGGGCGCCCATTCTTGGTGATGACGATCTCGTTGCCGCTCTCCGCGACCTCGTCCATCAGCTTCAGGCACTTGGCCTTGAACTCGGACGCTTTGATGGTTCGGATGCATCCCGCTTTGCCGGGGTCTTTTTCCATGGCATTGCTCTCAATGGGGTAGGCGGTCGTTTTTATGTCATGGGTGTGACCGTGGTTACGCTTGTGTGCAGTATCTGTACCCAGAACCATCCCACGCACCCTCATTCAGGGTGACAGAACTGTCAAGACCTCTGAGTCAGGCCAACATTCCCTGTGGGTATTGTAGGGGCGCCCCTTGTGGGCGCCCAATCCGAGGTCACCGGGGACAACAGGGCAACCACAAGGGTTGCCCCTACATTGGGGGAGGGTAGCGTGGAATAGTCCGGCATCTGTGCCGATCTTAGCCCCGGCCCTGCAGGTTGCCGGAGATGGTTCCCAAGTCCCGCCGGAGATCTTCGAGGTCGTACTGTGCCGATATCTTCTTGGTGCGGGCATGGTCCAGCATCTCCCACAAGGACACGCCGGCATCGCGAGCCGCCCGTGCCAGCGTCAGCTTTCCATCCCCATACAGCCTGGCGTAGTGCTCCAGCTTCCATTGCCGGATCGCTCTCGAGAGCAGCCGGCGCACCGTAGTCGAGCGATCAGACTGCTCGACATCCTCGATGAGCTTCAATTCCCGGACCAAATCTGACGGAAGCTTGATGTTCACCATCTGTTCTTTCTTCATCTGACAGGAAGCCCTCAGAGAACCTCGATCCCGGCCCCACGGGCGGCTGCGGCCAGTTGTCGATCCAGCGTGGCAAGTGGCAGGGAAAGCCTCATTGCCAGTTCCAGGTACGTTGCATCGTATACGGACAGCTTATGATCCCTGGCCACGGGCAGTACCCTGTCCAACACCTTGGCGCATGAATCCGTATCGATTTCGATCGGTAACTCAGCGAGGTCATCCCGAATTCGCGGCCAATCATCCTCGGAAAGTCTGCCACGCCTCGTGGCAGCCAATAGTGCGTTTCCGACTTCGATGGGCCATAGTGCGGGCACAACCGCGTGCTCCGTTAAGAGTTTCTCCCGTAATGCATCGGTAGAATCGTTGCCCTCGTCGAGAAATAGCCAAGCCATGGCTACCGAGCAGTCCAATACAAACGGCATCAGTTTTTGCGTCCTTCCTCAATCAACTCGCGGACGGACAATCCACCCAGGCTATGGGCTTCCTGAAATGACTTGAGGTCGTCAATAGCTGCGCGAATCTTTTCCGGATCACGTTTCCTGAATGGAATGAGTTCGGCCACGGGGTTGCCGTGTTTGGTGATCACAAAGCGCTCGCCCTTCCGGACCCGTTCCAGCAACCTGGGAAGATGAGTTTTGGCCTCGAACGCGCCGACTTCAGACATGTTAGCCTCCTGAACAAGAAACAAACTAGTTGAAAGCTAGTCTAATCTTAAGGAAGACTTGCCGTCAAGGGTTGGTTGCGTGGTCGTTTGCCGGTTGGAATGGCGGTGCCTCCTGAGGTGAAAAATCGGGTTCGGCGGAGGTGGGAATACGGGTGAGTCCTCGGCCTGCCACGGTCAGTGAAAGTCCCGGCTCTTCAGGCGCAGGGCTCCCTTCTCCAGTTCCGGCTTCCAGATTTTCTGCACCACCAGGTGGGTGACTCCTTCCGCTACTTGCAGGTTTCCGGTGACCCCCATGCAGGAAAGGGTCTTGGCCAGCAGGGAATAGCGCTCGAAGGTCCGTTTCCAGACGACCAGGTTGACGAAGCCGGTCTCGTCCTCCAGGGTCATGAAGGTGACTCCCCCCGCGGTCCCCGGCCGCTGGCGACAGATGACCATGCCGGCGTAGCGGACCCGGCGGCCGTTCGGCATCCGGTTGAGTTGTTGCGCGGTGGGCAGTCCCTGGGCTTGCAGGGCGGGACGCAGCGGTTGCAGCAGGTGGGCCCGGGAGCTGTGGGCGCCGGCCCGGTAGTCCCAGAGGACGGTTTCCAGGCCGCTCAGGGAGGGGAACCGGGGCACGGGGTCATGGCCGGCCAGGGGCAGCGCGGGCCGGGGTTCGGTCGCCAGTCCCTGAATCTGCCAGAGGGCCCCTCGACGGTCCAGGCCGAAACACTCGAAGGCCCCGGCCTCGGCCAGGGATTCCAGCCTGTCCTGGCGGAGCCGGCTTCGCCGGGCCACGTCGGCAAGGTTGCGGAAGGGGGCCTGCCGGGCCGCTTCCGCCAGCCTGCGCCCGTCTTCCCGCCCCAGCCCCTTGACGTAGCGCAGCCCCATGCGCACCGCGAACGGGATGGATTCCTGCGGGGCTCCCTCGATTTCGACCAGGCTGCAGTCCCAGTGGCTGTCGAGAATGCTGACCGGACGCACCTCGATTCCATGAATGCGGGCATCGTTGACGATGGTGTCGGCCGAGTAGAACCCCATGGGCTGGGCGTTCAGCAGGGCGCAGGCAAACTCGGCCGGGTAGTGGCGCTTGAGGTAGGCGGTGGCATAGGCGATATGGGCAAAGCTGGCGGCATGGCTCTCGGGGAAGCCGTACTCGCCGAACCCGCGGATCTGCCGGAAGACGCGCTCGGCGAACTCGGGCCGGATCCCCTTGGCCACCATGCGGGTGACCAGCCGCTGCCGGTGCCGCTCGATCCGCCCTGAACGCCGCCAGGCCGCCATGTCGCGCCGGAGCTGGTCGGCCTCTCCGGGAGAGTAGTCGGCGGCCACCATGGCCAGTTGCATCACCTGTTCCTGAAACAGGGGGATGCCCAGGGTCTTCTTCAGGACGGGAACGAGGCAGGAGTGGGGGTACTCGACCGCCTCCTGGCCATTGCGCCGCCGCAGGTAGGGATGGACCATGCCGCCGGTGATGGGTCCGGGGCGCACGATGCTGATCTCGATCACCAGGTCGTAGTAGCTGCGCGGCTTGAGGCGCCCCAGCATGGCCATCTGGGCGCGGCTCTCGATCTGAAACACCCCCACCGTGTCGCTGCGGCAGATCATGTCGAAGGTCGAGGGGTCCCCCCTGGGGAGGGTCGCCAGGGACAGCTCCTCTTGCCGGTGGCGGCGCAGGAGGTCGAAGCAGAGGTGCAGGTGGGTGAGGGCGCCCAGCCCCAGCAGGTCCACCTTGAACAGCCCCGCCTGGTCCACGTCTTCCTTGTCCCACTGGATGACCGTCCTCCCCGGCATGGAGGCGTTCTCGATCGGCACCAGCTCGTGGACGGGGCGGTGACCCAGCAGAAAGCCCCCGGGATGGATGGAGAGGTGGCGGGGGAAGTCCTGAATCTCTTCCACCAGAGGGAGCAGATGGCGCAGGGCCGGGTTGCGGGGATCGAGTCCGGCCTGCCGGACGAGCTCGTCGCTCCAGTGGTCGTGGGACACCAGCTTGGCCAGGCGATCCAGGCTGGTGGCCGCAACCCCCAGCACCTTGCCCACTTCCCGGATGGCGGACCGATGCCGGTAGCGGACCACGTTGGCCACCATGGCGGCGCGGTCGCGCCCGTAGGTTTCGTAGACGTGCCGGATCACCTCTTCCCGGCGGTCGTGCTCGATGTCCAGGTCGATATCCGGAGGCTCGGCCCTCTCCCTGGACAGGAAACGCTCGAAGAGCAGGTCCACCTGGGTGGGGTCCACGCTGGTGATCCCCAGGGCGAAGCAGACGGCCGAGTTGGCGGCCGACCCTCGCCCCTGGCAGAGGATGTCCTGGCGGCGGCAGTACTCGACGATCTCGTGCATGGTCAGGAAGTAGCCTTCGTACTCCAGCTCCCGGATGAGATCGAGTTCCTTCCGCAGTTGGGGAACCAGGCCGTGGAACTCCTTGCCCAGGCGGCGGGCGGCTCCCTCGAAGGTCCGGTCGCGCAGGTGCTGGCTGGAGGTCTTGCCCTCCGGCAGAGGCTCCAGGGGATAGCGGTAACGCAGTTCCTGCAGCGAAAAGGAGCAGCGGGCGGCCACCTCCAGGGTCCGCCGGACCGACTCCGGATCATCGCTGAAGAGACGCGCCAGCTCCTCGGGGCTCTTGAGGGCGTGCTGGTCGTTGGGCCGGATGAGCCGGCCGGCCGCGGCCAGGGTGACTCCTTCCCGGATACAGGTCAGGACGTCCTGCAGCCGGCGCCGTTCGGGAGAGTGGTAGAGGACCTCCACGGCGGCTACGGTGGGGAGCTTGAACCGCTCCGCCAGCTTTCGCAGTTGCATCTCCCGCGAGGCTTCCTGCGCCTGGCGGTGTCGGGCCAGCAGCAGGTAGAGACAGTCTGCGAAGGCCGCCTTGAACGGCTCCAGCAGGGATTCGGAGGCGGCTTGCGGAGAAGCCCCGGGATCGGGGGCGCCGATCCACAGGGCAATCAGGCCGCGGCTGCGACCGCACACCGCCTGCGCGTCCGGCCTGCACGTTCCCTTGGAGGAACGCAGGTGCCCGTCGGTCAGCAGCCGGCACAGGTTGCGGTAACCTTCCTCGTTCCGGGCCAGCAGCAGGATCTCGGCCCCCTCCCGGAGACTGACCTGCGACCCCGCGATCAGGTGGATGCCCTGCCGGCGGGCGCGGACATGGGCCCTGACCATCCCGTACACCCCGTGGCGATCGGTGAGGGCCAGGGCGGGAATGCCGTTCTGCCGGCAGGCGTCGACCAGCTCCTCGGGATGGCTGGCTCCTTCCAGAAAGGAGTAGTTGCTCTTGCACCAGAGGGGAACGTAGGGGTGATTGAGAGCAGGGATCGGTCCGGTCATGGTTCGCGGTCACTCCACCCGGCCCTGGGAGTACCAGCGACGTTCTCGCGGGTCGTAATAGGCCCACAGGATCTCTCCCCGTTGGGTGTTGACGAACCGATAGTCTCTTCGAATCTCTCGATTCCACCATCCCCCACTGATCAGGTATCCGAGTAGAGGCCGCCTGTCCGGCGGTTTCTTCCAGTGGAGAGGCTTGGGCCGGACATGGGCGCGCCGCACCAGCGGCCGGATGGGGACCGGCCGCAGGACGGCCGGAGGGAGTTTCCGGAAGGGGCGCCACTCCCAGCGGGCTTCGGGCAGATGTCCCGGCCTGAGCCGGGCCGAAAGCACCGAATCGGGGCCGAACTCGGCCCGAACCCGGGCCAGGGCGCGCAGGGCCGCTTCGTTGTTGCGCCGGGGGGTGCGCTGCAGCAGGTTCCGCGCCTTGGCGGAGACGCGGACGGCTTCCACCTCCAGGGACAGTTCCAGCAGGGGAGCGCGCAAGCAGACCCTCTCCAGGCGCAACCGGACCAGGTCCAGCAGGGCCGAAACCTCCAGGGTGGGCCGGGCCGGCTGGATGCGGTGGCGGTGACGGGTCCCGTTCTCCAGCCGAAGCTGCAACCGGAGGGCTGCCGCCGCCTGGCATCGTTCCGCCGCCGCCCTCAACAGGGGGTCCAGCAACTGCTTGATCCGGAAAAGCAGTCTCTGGGCATTGGGGTCGGGCTCGTTCAGGTCCATGCAGGCGCGCAGGGGCTCGGGGAGGCTTCGGGGCTGGAGCGGCAGCGACAGCTCTCCCGAGGCCAGGCGGTAGAGGCTGAGCGCCTGCTCGCCCAGGTGGCTTTGGATGCCGGCTTGGGGAAGCCCCAGCAGGTCTTCCAGGGTGTGGATCGCCAGCTTCTCCAGCCGATCGCGCAGCCCGGGATCGAGTTGCAGGCGCCGCAAGCTCACCCGGCGGCTGCGGGCCTGCTCCGCCTCGAGGGAGGGAAGCACCGTCACCCGCCTCTCCGCCTTGGCCAGGGCATAGCTGCCGAAACGGCTGAAGCCGATGACGATGCTGGCCGGAAACTCCAGGCGGGAGAGGTCGGAGTCGATTTGCCGGGCCCAGGCCTCCAGAGATCCGTAGAGCTTGTCGAGTCCGCCGGCGTCGGCCCAGAAAACTCCGGGCTCCTCCTCACAGGGCTCGACCCGGGGACTGAAGCGGTGCAGCAGTTGATGGACCTGCCGCACGGCCTCCCGGATTTCCCGCTCCGAAACCGTCCCGGCGCACAAGTCCCGGTCCAGCGAAAGGGCGGAGGCGTAGCGCATCCCCGGCCGGATGCCGGCCCGGCCGGCCGGGGCGTTCACCCACAGCAGGGGGCTTTGAGGCTTCTCCTGCTCTACCACGGCCACCGGCCGCTGCTTCCACTCCGGGTGTCTCCTCAACAGCAGTTGCAGCGGCAGCGCCCGGATGTCAATGCAGGCCGTCCGGTCCACGGCAGATCTCGGTGTGGCGCCAACCCGGTCCATGGCGTCTGTCCTTCAGGACTTCGATGTCGACCTGGAAGCGGCCGGCTCCCAGGCTCCGGCAGCAGGTTTGCCCTCTCAGAGAGACCAGCGACCCCAGAGAAGGAGCGTTCCCGGCTTTGGAAGTCAGGCAGAGAACGGCGGTGTCGTGGGTCCGCGCCTGCTGGACCAGGCGCGCCTGAAGCGGGATGGAAAGGGTGGGATTGGAGTTCAGATCCATCACGATCAGGCCGAAGGCGCCCGACCTCAGCAGCCGGTCCGCCGAGCGAGCCGCCGCCTGGGCTCCCGGCACGCGAACCACCACCAGGGCATTCAGGTCCACGCCGTTGTCGGCGGCGTCCGGGGGAAAGAAGGTGTCGGGCGTGGCTGCAATCCAGGCCACCGGCTCACCCTCCCTCTGTGCGTCCAGCACCAGGCGGAAGGCAGCCGTCAGCAGGGTGGACCCGGGAACGGAGGAAAGCTCGCACAGGCGTCCGGCCAATTGCATTCGCGACCAGAGCGGTGTGTCTCCTCGGGGTTCGGCTGCCGCTCCCTTGAGTCGGGACCGCAAGTCCCCTGAGATACCGGCCTGCAGGGCTGACATGGATTCTCCCGGGGCTGGTGGGGCCACCCTCCCGTTTCGATGGCAACCCTAAAAGGGAATAAAAAGCGAATATTTAACAGACAAACGTCTGTATGTCAAGGGTTGCCCGGATGAATTTCATGACCGATATTTCTCGACGGGGAAGGATTCTCAGGCTTGGGTCAATCGGGCCAGGAGGTCGTAGAACCCGGGGAATGAGACGGACACGCAGTCGGCATCGCCGATCACCGTGGGGCCGCCGGCCATGAGGCCTGCGATGGAGAAGGCCATGGCGATGCGGTGGTCGCCGTGAGAGTCGACCAGGCCTCCCCGCAGCGATTGGCGGCCCGGAATCGACATCCCGTCCGGGTGCTCCTCTACCGCCACCCCCATCGCCCGCAGGTTCTCCACGATGCTTTGAATCCGGTTGCTCTCCTTGACCCGCAGCTCGGCGGCGTCCCGGATGTGAATGCCCTCCTGAGTGCGGGGCGCCAGCACGGCCAGGACGGGAATCTCATCGATCAACTGCGGGATCAGCGCTCCGGACAAGCTCCCGCCCCGCAGATTGGAGGAGCGGACTCGAAGGTCGCCGGCCAGCTCCCCGTGGAGCGGATATTCATCGATGACGTCGATGGCGGCGCCCATCTCGATCAGAACGTCCACCACGGCCCGGCGCCTCGGGTTCAACCCCACCCCCTGGAAGACTGTTTCCGAGTTCGGCAGCAGCAGAGTGGCCGCCATGAAGAAGGCGGCCGAGGAGAGGTCCCCGGGAACGGCAGCCGCCTGCGCCAGGGGCTGCTGACCCCCTCGAATCAGTAATTCCCTCCCGGAACCCTGCAGGTCAACGCCGAATTGTCGAAGGGCTATTTCGGTATGATCGCGGCTGGCGAGGGGTTCGACCAGGCGGGTCGTTCCGGAGGCGTAGAGTCCCGCCAGCAGGATGGCCGACTTCACCTGGGCGCTGGCCACGGGCATGGGGTAATCGATGGCCCGGAGGTCTCCGCCCCTGATGGAGAGGGGAGGGGTGTTGTCCGGGCCTGCCTGGATTTCGGCTCCCATTCGGGACAGGGGGGCGATGATGCGCCGCATGGGACGCCGCCTCAGGGAGGGGTCTCCTGAAATGGTTGTCGAGAAGTGCTGACCCGCCAACAGGCCCGACAGCATTCGGAGGGTGGTTCCGGAATTGCCGGCGTCCAGGGGGTGCTCGGAAGCTTCCAGGCCGCCAAGCCCGCGCCCCGAGATCACCACGTGGCCGGGCCCCGGCGATTCAATGCCGACCCCGAGTTGTCGGAGGCAGCTCAAGGTGCCGGCGCAGTCGGCGCTGCCGGAAAAACCCCGAATGACCGTTTTCCCCTTGGCGATGGCGCCCAGCATGGCCAGCCGGTGGGAGATCGACTTGTCGCCGGGAAGCTCCACTCGGCCCCGGATCCGGCTTGAGGGTCTGATGGTGATTTTCATCAGTGGTCAGGGAGAGGGAGTCCGGATTATGGGAAGGGGTGAGACGGAAAGTGGGGAATTATACAGAACGGCCCTTGTCTGAAACAAACGGGAAAAAGAGGAATCCACGGAGTCACACGAAGGACCGCGAAGGGACACGAAGCGGGACGGCTCTGCTGCATCGGCAGGGGCTGTGCCTCCTGGCGGAGCAAGAAGGATGGGAGGAGGCGCCCCTCCGGGAGCGCGGGTGTCTCGCCCGCATCCTCTGGGTTGGGTGGCCGCTCAGTTTCCCCGTGATGCGGCGCCCGGTCACCCTGCCGGCGGAAACCGCCTGGGCTCGGCCGAGGCAGAGTCGTGGGGCTGTTGCCGGTCGAGCCGGGCCGAAGAGAGGGGTGAGGCTGTGCCAGTGTTGTGCGGGCGGGACGCCCGCGCTCCCGGCCTTCATCCCGTGACGTCATCGCAGCCAAGCAGGTCCATCGGAATTCGTGTCCATTCGTGGTTCGCCTTTATTGACGATTGGTTGTTTCACCCTCGGATGATCCGCCCCGTCGTGGGGGGCGGGGGTGGTGCTTGTCTGAAACAAAAAAAAGAGTGATCCACGAAGTTACACGAAGCGGGACGGCTCTGCCGCATCGGCAGGGGCAGTGCCTCCTCGCGGAGCAAGAAGGATGGGAGGAGGCGCCCCTCCGGGAGCGCGGGCGTCTCGCCCGCATCCTCTGGGTTGGGTGGCCGCTCAGTTTCCCCGTGATGCGGCAGCCGGCTACCCTGCCGCCGGGAACCCCATGGGCTCGGCCGAATCGGAATCGTGGCGCCGTTGCCGGTCGAGCCGGGTCGAGAAGAGGGGTGAGGCTGTGCCAGTGTTGTGCGGGCGGGACGCCCGCGCTCCCGGCCTTCATCCCGTGACGTCATCGCAGCCAAGCAGGTCCATCGGAATTCGTGTCCATTCGTGGTTCGCCTTTATTGACGATTGGTTGTTTCACCCTCGGATGATCCGCCCCGTCGTGGGGGGCGGGGGTGGTGCTTGCCTGAAACAAAAAAAAGAGTGATCCACGAAGTTACACGAAGGGGAACGGCTCTGCTGCATCGGCAGGGGCTGTGCCTCCTCGCGGAGCAGGAAGGATGGGAGGAGGCGCCCCTCCGGGAGCGCGGGCGTCTCGCCCGCATCCTCTGGGTTGGGTGGCCGCTCCGTTTCCCCGTGATGCGGCAGCCGGCCACCCTGCCGCCGGGAACCCCATGGGCTCGGCCGAGGCAGAGCCATGACGCAGTTGCCGGTCCATCCACGTCGAGGAGATAGGTGAGGCTGTGCCAGTGTTGTGCGGGCGGGACGCCCGCGCTCCCGGCCTTCATCCCGTGACGTCATCGCAGCCAGGCAGGTCCATCGGAATTCGTGTCCATTCGTGGTTCGCCTTTATTGACGATTGGTTGTTTCACCCTCGGATGATCCGCCCCGTCGTGGGGGACGGGGGTGGTGCTTGTCTGAAACAAAAAAAAAGTGATCCACGAAGTTACACGAAGGGGAACGGCTCTGCCGCATCGGCAGGGGGCTGTGCCTCCTCGCGGAGCAGGAAGGATGGGAGGAGGCGCCCCTCCGGGAGCGCGGGCGTCTCGCCCGCATCCTCTGGGTTGGGTGGCCGCTCAGTTTCCCCGTGATGCGGAGCCCGGTCACCCTGCCGGCGGAAACCGCCTGGGCTCGGCCGAGGCAGAGCCATGACGCAGTTGCCGGTCCATCCACGTCGAGGAGATAGGTGAGGCTGTGCCAGTGTTGTGCGGGCGGGACGCCCGCGCTCCCGGCCTTCATCCCGTGACGTCATCGCAGCCAGGCAGGTCCATCGGAATTCGTGTCCATTCGTGGTTCGCCTTTATTGACGATTGGTTGTTTCACCCTCGGATGATCCGCCCCGTCGTGGGGGACGGGGGTGGTGCTTGTCTGAAACAAAAAAAAAGTGATCCACGAAGTTACACGAAGGGGAACGGCTCTGCCGCATCGGCAGGGGGCAGTGCCTCCTCGTGGAGCAGGAAGGATGGGAGGAGGCGCCCCTCCGGGAGCGCGGGCGTCTCGCCCGCATCCTCTGGGTTGGGTGGCCGCTCAGTTTCCCCGTGATGCGGCGCCCGGTCACCCTGCCGGCGGAAACCGCCTGGGCTCGGCCGAGGCAGAGCCATGACGCAGTTGCCGGTCCATCCACGTCGAGGAGATAGGTGAGGCTGTGCCAGTGTTGTGCGGGCGGGACGCCCGCGCTCCCGGCCTTCATCCCGTGACGTCATCGCAGCCAAGCAGGTCCATCGGAATTCGTGTCCATTCGTGGTTCGCCTTTATTGACGATTGGTTGTTTCACCCTCGGATGATCCGCCCCGTCGTGGGGGGCGGGGGTGGTGCTTGCCTGAAACAAAAAAAAGAGTGATCCACGAAGTTACACGAAGGGGAACGGCTCAGCCGCATCGGCAGGGGCAGTGCCTCCTCGCGGAGCAGGAAGGATGGGAGGAGGCGCCCCTCCGGGAGCGCGGGCGTCTCGCCCGCATCCTCTGGGTTGGGTGGCCGCTCCGTTTCCCCGTGATGCGGCGCCCGGTCACCCTGCCGGCGGGAACCGCCTGGGCTCGGCCGAGGCAGAGCCATGACGCAGTTGCCGGTCCATCCACGTCGAGGAGATAGGTGAGGCTGTGCCAGTGTTGTGCGGGCGGGACGCCCGCGCTCCCGGCCTTCATCCCATGACGGCGTCGCAGCCAGGCAGGTCCATCGGTCTTCGTGTCTATTTGTGTTCATTCGTGGTTCACCTTCAACAACCGTCGGCAGTTTCTTCCTCCCATGATCCGCCCGCCAGAGCGTGGGCACGGCCATCCACGAAGGAACACGAAGGGGAACAACGAACCACGAATGGACACGAATGAACACCAATCCTGTTAATCCTGTGCATTGATGTTAATATTTTTGCTCATTGGCCGAGATGGACAGATCCAATTCCGGCGTTTCGGGGGCCTGGATGAATCTGCCGAAACCGGACAAACCGGGCAGTGAATGGTTGCCGGCCCAACCGGACCGCGCCTATCGTCGGGGAATGGCGCAGTTGCGATGGCGCCACTTCAACGGAACGCCGGCGCCGGATCTGGCAGCCGAACACTGCCGCCTGGTCGATCTGAGCCTGCAATCCCTGCTGGAGCCGAGCCGCCTCCTGGCTCCCGCCAGCCCCGCCCGCAACCGGACAACCTGTTGGCTGGCTCTGGGCGCCTACGGCAGTCTGGAACTGACTCCCTATTCTCCGCTCCGGTTGTTGTTGACCGGATCGATCGGAGAGGGAGAGGCAAGCCGGGTCCTGGAGGCCGCTCGATCCCGGATGGCGGCCATGGGAATTCATGGCCAGGTCGTTCAGCTCGGCTCCCGGGAGTGCCTGCGCCGATCTCAGACCGATATGGACTTTTGCCTGGAGCTGCTGTCCTCTCGATGGTTGGGTGGGGCCAGGTCGGTGGGTTCCGATCTGCAGCAGCGGCTGCGGTCGACTCTGGTCAAGCGGCCGGTCGTCTTTCTCTGTGACCTCGAGAGCCACTACCGGCAGATGCCGGATGGCGGAGAATCGAGTGTCTATGCCCTGACGGCCGGTCTGGAACGGGGGCCGGGCGGGTTGTGGTGCTGTCGAGCGCTGTTGCAGGCCTTGAGGCTGCTTGCCGGGACCGGCGACCCCGTCCGGATTCTGGGAAAGGGAGGGATTGCGCCCGGGGAGTGGACCCGGCTTCTGGCGATTCGGGAACACCTGCTGCAGGTTCAAACCCATCTGCATTTTCTGGCGGGGGCGGCCGAGTCGGACCTGTTGGGCGAGGCCGGAGTTCAAACGGCCCGATTCCTGGGATTTCACGATTCCCGTCAGCTTCCGGCGCTGGAATTGCTGGTGAGAGACGTTCTGAGGCGGAAAAGGAAACTGATGGCCCTCTTTGAGGGTTGCCTGGGGCGCAACAAGGCGGCTTTTCTGAAAGGAGCCGAACCCTTCAAGTCTCGATACCTCAGGTTGGCTGCCCAACCGGAACAGGGAAGCGAAGAGCAGACGCCCCGGCGCTGGATGAAGATTTTCCGCCTGAGTCAGATGGAGCCCGAGATCGTGCAGCCCCCGATGGTTGCACGGCTGCAGGCGCAACTGCACCAGTGGCCGGCTCGCTATTGGCGGGTTCCCGCCATGCACGCCGACTTCCGGGTCATCCTCAAGAACAGGGGAAGGGTGGGACCGGCGCTGCGGCGCATGCGCGACCTTGGATTCCTGGGCCGCTACCTGCCGGAGTTCGGCCGCCTGGACTGCCTCCCCGGCATTGCCCGAGGCCGCAGGTATTCGATCGATGAGCATACGCTGCGGGCCGTCGACCGCCTGGATCAGGTGGCCAGTTCAACTGATCCGGGACTGAGGGACTATCGAGGCTTGCTGGAACAGGTGGAGGACCCTTCGATCCTCTACCTGGGTCTGCTCCTGCATGAGACCGGCTCCAGCGGACCCGATCGATGGTCCGGCAATGGCCAGCCCATGGCGGTTCGGGCCTTGCAGCGCCTCAATGCCTCGCCGGAAGACCGGGACAAGGTCCTGATGCTGGTGAGGGAGCAGACCCTGCTCGCCCACGTATCGCAGAGGAGAGACTTCGACGATCCCCAGATCGTCCAGGAGATCAGCTCGGTGGTGGAGACCACCGACAATCTGAACATGCTGCTGCTGCATACCTTTGCAGACTTGACCTCGGCGGATGAGACCGCCTGGTCGGAACGAAACCGATTCCTGTTGTGGTCCTTGTATTTCAGAGTCATGGACCGTCTCATGTTCGGCCGGGAGTTGAGCGGGGCCGAACACGCCCGGGTCGCCGAGATTCAGCGTGGCGTCCTGGAGCAGTTGGCCGGGGAGCTGCCGGTGGACTCGGTGCTGAACCATTTTTCCTTCCTTCCCGAGAAATATGCCCTCTACACCCCCCTTCCCCAAATCGTGGCCCACGTTCGTCTCTGCGAGAATCTGAAGGAACAGCCCCTGGCCAGTGAATGGGTTGCCAACCCGGATGGCGGCTACCACGAGCTCCACCTCTCAACCCGCGATCTGCCGGGGCGTTTCGCCCAGATCACCGGAACCCTGACGGCCCTGGGCATCCGGCTGTTGAGCGCCCAGCTCAACACTCGCGAGGATGGCATCGTGATCGATACCTTCCACGTCAGCGATATGGGCGGACACCTGCTGATCGATGACGCCGGGCGGCGCCGGGTGGACCGGGTGCTCGCCGAAATCATCCTGGGACAGACCCGTCTGGAGGACCTGCTGCGGGGCCGGCGCTATGAAGTTGGCGCCGAGGCGGGCGCCGCCGCCCTTGCCGTGGCTCCCCGGGTGAGGATCGACAACGACATCTCCGCCCGCAGCACCGTGGTTGAAGTGCAGGCCCGGGATAGCTGGGGTTTGAGTTACCGGATCGCCGGAATTCTGGCCGAACTGGGGCTCAATATCGTTTCCGCCAAATTGGCGACCGATCGGAACTACGCCTTTGACGTGTTTTACGTCCAGACGGAAGGCGGCGGGAAGGTGGTGGATGGTTCCAGGATGAGCCAGATCCTGGAGAGGCTGCGCCTGGAAGTGAAGTCGCAGGCGCAGCCACTTGCTCGAACCCCGGTCCTGGATCAGCCCGGCTCGCCGACCGATTCAGCTTCTTGAAAACTGGTCGAAGAAGTGGGCGATGCTCACGATGCCGGTCTGATAGTTGCCCAGGTCCAGTCGTTCGTTGGGGGCGTGGGCATTCTCATCGGGGAGCCCCACTCCCATCAGCACCGTGGACAGGCCCAGAGTCTCGGCCAAGGTGGTCACCACCGGAATCGATCCCCCTTCCCGCACGAAGACGGGCTTGGCGCCGAAGCCTTTCTCGAAGGCCCGGGAGGCCGCCCCGATGGCTGGATGGTCGATGGAGGCCAGCCAGGGGTTCCCCCCGTGCATGCGGGTGAGCGTGAGTTCCACCGAGCCGGGAGTGACCGTTTTCACGTGTTGTTCGAAGAGTTGGGCGATCCGGTCCGGATCCTGATCGGGGACCAGCCGCATGCTGATCTTCGCCATGGCGGTGGCCGGGATCACGGTCTTGGCTCCCTCGCCGGTGAAGCCCCCGCACAAGCCGTTGACCTCCAGCGTGGGCCTGCACCAGATTCTTTCCAGCGTGCCGTATCCCTTTTCACCGAAGAGTTCGGGAGCGCCCACCTCCCGCCGAAATCGCTCCGGGTCGAAAGGCAGTCGGGAAAGCTCCTCACTTTCCCGATCGCTCATGGGAGCGACGTCGTCGTAGAAGCCGGGGATCAGGATGCGCCCCTCGGAATCCTTGAGCGAGCCGATGATGTGCGCCAGCGCGAAGTTGGGATTGATCACCGTCCCGCCGAAGGACCCGGAGTGCAGGTCCTGGCTCGACCCCTTCAAGTCCAGTTGAAAGTAGGCCAATCCCCTCAGCCCGTAGCAGATGGAAGGAATGCCCCGATCGAACAGGGGGGTGTCTGAAATGAGGGCGACATCGGCTTGCAGCAGGTCCTGGTGGCTCTGGATGAAGGCGTCCAGGTGGGCGCTGCCGACTTCCTCCTCTCCCTCGATCAGGAGCTTGAGGTTGACCGGCAGGGTCCCTTGAGCCTGCAGGTGGGCCTCGGCCGCCTTCAAGTTCATCCAGACCTGGCCCTTGTCGTCGACGGCTCCCCGGGCATAGAGCTCGCCGTCCCGGACGGTCGGCTCGAACGGTCCCGAGATCCAGAGTTCCAGGGGATCGACCGGTTGGACGTCGTAGTGCCCATAGAAGAGCACGGTGGGCTTCCCGGGCGCCCCCAGCCATTCCCCGTAGACGACGGGATGGCCTTCGGTCGGAAACACGGCCGCCTTCTGCATGCCGATGCTTTCGAGCTGGTCTTTCAGGAATGCGGCGCAGCGCTCCATGTCGGCGCGGTTCTCGGCGTTGTTGCTGATGCTGGGAATGGTCAGGAATTCTTTCAGCTCCGCGATGTAGCGGTCCCGGTTCCGGTGAATGTATTGCAGGACGGATTCCATGAAGGTGTCTCCTTTGGCGGCTGCATTATATCATTCGGGGCCCTTGGCAAAATTCGTCGTGCAGCGCCGGGCACGTCCCCGACTCCCCTTTCCGCGAAATCTTGCAAGAGGCTCGTTGGGAAAAAGGAATTTGCCGGGCGGGCAATATGGGCTACACTCTCACCGGCAAGCCGCTGATTTCTGGGCGAAACAACCGCCCGAGGGTCCGATGAAAAAGGAATTTCAATTTCTGGAGAGGCGCTACACCCTATCCATGGAGAACTGGGTGGAGGTGGATGGGAAATTTCACAAGTTTGCGGGGAAGGTTCACAATGGACGATCCACCTGCAACGGGCATTTCAAATTGACCGAGCTTGCCTTGGAGAAAGCCAACCAAATCGCCAAGGACAACCAATGGCCCCTGGACCGCGTCCTGGTCGAGGGATGCATCCAGGCGCTCCGGGCCGAACTCTACATACGGGAAATCGCCGACGGGTTTTCCTACGTCACCGACCACCGCTTTTTCGAAGATCTGTAGTCCGACCTGAAGTTTATCCGCTGAGTCTTGGGGGGCGAAAATGCCCGGGTTATCCGGACGGAGGGACGAGTGCGTTCATCCGCCCCCGGCCGGTGTCCTGAAACTACTCGTAGCGGAGCGCTTCGATCGGATCCAGCGCCGCCGCCTTGTGGGCCGGATAGTAGCCGAAGAAGATCCCGATGGCGGCCGAGAAAAGAACCGCAATCACCACCGAATTGTAGGAGATCATGGTGGGCCAGCCCAGCCCCTGAGCGATAGCTGTGGAAATACCTATCCCGGTCAGCAGGCCCAGGATGCCGCCCAGGAGGCAGAGGCCGATCGATTCCGAGAGAAACTGAATGCGGACGTGGCTGGGACGAGCTCCGATGGCCATCCGGATGCCGATTTCCCTGGTTCTCTCCGAGACCGCCACCAGCATGATGTTCATGATCCCGATACCGCCCACCAGCAGAGACACAGCCGCGATGGTGGACAGCAGTATTCTCATGGTGCGGTTGGTCGCTTCGGCGCTTTCTGCGATTTCGCTGAGGTTGCGGATCATGAAGTCGTCGTCCTGAAAGGGACCCAGGCGGTGCCGCTGGCGCAGCAGGGCTCGAATCTGCTCTTCGGCCGCGTAGGTGGCGCGGGCATTGACCGCCTGAACCAGTCCCGACTCCACGTGAAGCGCTCCCCCCAGAAACTTCTTTTGCACGGTGGTGTAGGGAACGATGATGATGTCGTCCTGGTCGCGGCCCCAGGTATTGTATCCCTTTGCCTTGAAGGTTCCGATCACTTGAAAGGAGAGATTCTTGACTCGAATGGTTTGCCCGACGGGATCGCTGCCGGCAAAGAGCTCCTGCCAGACGGTGTTGCCCAGCACGGCCACCCGGGCGGCCGCCTTGACCTGGGAATCGTCGAAGAAACTGCCTTGCGCGATGGTCCAGTTCCGCATGTCCGGATAGAGTTCGTTGTATCCCTCGATCCGGGTATTCCAGTTCTGGTTTCCAAACACCACCTGGGCCATCGACCTGGCGCTGGGACTGACCGCCTTGACCGCGGGACATTCGTTCAACATCGCCTCGAAATCCGCGACTTTCAGGGTATTCATGGTTCCCGAGGCGCTGCGAACACCCCAGGAGCGACGGCTGCCCGCCCTCACCCAGACGGTGCTGTCTCCCAGGCTGGCGATTTCTTCCTGAATCTGTTGCTGTGCGCCCTGGCCGAGGCTCACGGTTGCAATGACGGCAGCCACCCCGATGATGATGCCCAGCATGGTCAGGGCGGAACGAATCTTGTTGCGGCTCAGGGCCTTGAGCGAAATCTTCAGGATCATCCAGTAATTCATTTCAGTGCTCCGGGTCGAGAAACGGAATGTAGCTGATCCGGACCGACGCCTTTGGTGAATGGGGTCAGGTCTTCTTGTCGGTCAGAATCTGACCGTCTTTCATTTGAATCTGCCGTGATGCGTAGTTGGCGACCTCCTGTTCGTGGGTCACCATGACCAGGGTAATTCCCTGTTCCGCGTTCAAGCGCTGGAGGAAGGTCATGATCTCCTCGGAGGTCGTTGAGTCCAGGTTTCCCGTGGGTTCGTCGGCCAGCAGGATGGCGGGACGGTTGACCAGGGCCCGGGCTGCGGCTACCCGTTGCTGCTGTCCTCCCGAGAGCTGGTTGGGCAGCGCCTTGGCTTTCTCGGGAATGCCGACCACCTGCAAGGCCTCCTCGATGCGCCGGGTGCGCTCGGTCTTCGAGGTTCCGGAATAGAGCATGGGGGCTTCCACGTTCTCCCAGACCGAGGTCCGGCTCAGCAGGTTGAAGGTCTGAAAGATGAATCCGATGTTCTGGTTGCGAATGTCGGCTCTCTCGGAGGGGGAGAAGGTGGAAACGTCCACGCCGTCCAGGCGGTAAACGCCTCGGGTGGGCCGGTCCAGACAACCCAGAATGTTCAGCATGGTCGACTTTCCCGATCCCGAGGCGCCCATGATGGCCACGAAATCCCCGCGGTCGATTTCCAGGGAAACCCCGCGCAGGGCCTCGACCCGGATCTCTCCGGTGTCGTAAATCTTCCAGACCTCGTGCAGGGCGATGACGGCTGCCCCGTTCCGGTCCATCGAAGGCGTCTTTTCGGCCAGGGAGTTGATGAGGTGTTGCATGGGCTAACGGCTCCCCCCGCGTCGGCTTTGCTGACTTCGTTGCGGTGCTCGCCTCCGGCTTCCGAACAGGCCGCCGAAGGGAGAGGAGGTTCCGCTGGCTCTGACCTCGGTGGCTAGTTCCCCGCTAATGACCTGTTCTCCTGCCTCCAGATCCCCTCCAAGAATCGCCGTGTCCCGGCCATCGGTGATCCCGAAGCGGACCCGGCGCGGTTCGGGTTGGCCCTCCGAATCGAGGACCCACAACACCCCGCGGCGGGATCGCGCCTTCTCGGCCTGGGGGAACCGGATCTTCAAGCCGGGGTTGATGCCGTACCGGGTCTGAATGGCGGGTGCGATGACCGTCCGGGCGCCGTCGCCGGCCGGGCCTCCCCGACGCATGCCGGGCCCGCCCCTTCCGAAGGGTCCACCGCCGCCCCCTTGAGCCATGCGAGCCCGAATGGCCCGCATCCGCTCCGGATCCATGCCGCGTCCGCCGAAGCCGCGGCCTCCGCCTCCCTGCGCCATCCGGGCCCTCATGGCTCGCATCCGCTCCGGGTCCATGCCGGGCCGACCGCCGGACCCTGCCGGATTCTCACCGCCTTCGGGCCGGCCGGCTGTCGCTCCACCCTCTCCCGAGCCGGGCGGGCCGCCCCCCAGCATGGACTGAATCTCCTCGGGCGTCTTGTCTGACGGCCGGTAGCGCAGCGCCACGTTGGCCACCTTCAGGACGTCCTCGGCGCTGGCCACGGTGAAGGTGACGGTGGCCGTCATGGCCGGCCGCAGCTTCAACTGGGGGTTGTCCACGTCGATCATGACGTTGTAAACGACCACGTTGGTGGACCCGGCCGCCTGCTGGGCCTCGGCGCCGGAACCCGGAAGCTTGGAACTCAGGCGGATCTCCGAAATTTTCCCCTGGAAATTCTGTCCGGGGAAGGCGTCGACCGTGAAATCGACCTCGGCCTGTTCGGAAATGGCTCCGATGTCGGCCTCGTCGATTTGAGCGATGACCTGCATTTTGGCCAGATCGTTGGCGATCAGGAACAGTATGGGGGCCTGGAAGCTGGCCGCCACCGTCTGCCCGATATCCACGCTTCTTTCGATCACCACCCCGTCGATGGGAGAGGTGATGTTGGTGTAATAGAGGTTGACCTGGGCCATCTTCAGTTCGGCCTTGGCCTGCTTGACGTTGGCCAGCGCCTGTTCCTTTTGGGCCCCGGCCGATCGAATGGAGGCCTTGATCTGGCTGATCTGGGCTTCGGCCTGCAGGAGCCGCGCGGCCGATTGATCCTGCCCGGCCTGGGCCGTCTCCAGGTCCCGTTCGGGGATGAGGCCGTCCTCGAACAGTCCCTTGGCTCTCCTGAGCTGCCGGCCGGCCTCCTGCCGGTCCACTCGCGACACCTGGAGATTGGCCTCGGCGCTCTGGAGCTCGGCCTTGCGATTGATCAGGTTGGCCTCCGCGTTCTTGACCGCGGCCTCCGAGGTCGCCAGGGAGGCTGCGGCGCGGTCCCGCTGGGCTTCGAAGTTGGCCGGATCGATGATGGCCAGGGTCTGTCCTTTCTTGACCACGCTGTTGAAATCGGCATGCAGTTCCTGGATCCGTCCGGAGACCTGGCTGCCCACCTGCACGGTGACGACCGCCTGCAGGGTCCCGGTCGAGGTGACGGTCCTGCGGACGTCCCCGCGCTCCACCGCCACTTTCAAATACTTTTCGGCCGGATCGCCGTCCCCCCCACCCCAGACCAGGTAGACGACGCCGATCAGGACCACCAGCCCCACGACAGGGAGAACCAGATTACGTTTCAGTCTCATGAACCCTTACCTTTCCAGGATGCTTCACGGCCATCGGATCAACCTAAACAACGCTGGCCTCCGGCGGCCGGTTTCAACATTTTTGTGCGGTTGACGCAGTGGCGTTCGGTCGTGTCGGCGCTCCCGAAATAGATCATGACCGATGGATATCGCCGCCGGAACCAGGGCCTGAACGGCTTCGCGCCTGCTCGGCGCCGGCGGAGCGCTTGGGCTGCAATCGGCTCAGCACCTCTCCCAGCTCCCCGACTTCAACCGGCAGACCCTCCCGGATGGCGATCCACTGGTGGGAGAAGGGAGACACTCGACCTCCGGGAGTGAGGATGCCCACCAGGTTCAGCGGGTCTGCCGCGGGGACCAGCACCGTGTCGCCCCGCGGCCCCCGGTCGCGCCGCAGCGCGCGCAGGGTGTCTACCGCCTCCGGGAGGGCGAACTGTTCGCCCACAAAGCCGCTCACGAACCGCCCCCCTCGAATTTCACCCCGAGCTTCCATCCTTCGGTAAATGCTCAGCAGGACTCTCCATCGGGGCGCGTGAGGCTCGCGGGTCATGAGCTCCCGGATGACGATGCCGTAGCGGCGCATGAGCTGATGGGCCATCCGGAGGTCGAATTCATCGTGATCTTCACCGGGAGGCCGCATCCGAGGGGCGGACTCGTCCTGTTGGGGAGGTTCGGCGGACGGGTGGTCCGGAAGATGGGGAGGCCGCGGTTGCAGGAGCGACCACCGGCCCAGCGGCAGCAATCGGCCGGGGGCGTTGCCTCCACGAACGACTCGCAGGCGGTGCTCGGGTCCGCGCCGCTTCCGGTTGGGCAGCAACAGGACCCTCAGCCCTGCCACCCCGTCTCCGCTGACCAGGCCGCGGCTCACCAACTCCCACAGCCCATCCTCCACCTCGGCGGCCAGTCTTCCCGTACTCCTGGAAAGGTCCGACAGGAAGCAGGCGCCCCATTGGCGCAGCGCCTCGGCGACCTCCACGGCCACCGGAGACAACCCCGAAACGTCCTTCAGGGAGAGGGGTCTCGGCTCCAGCAGCCAGGTGGAGTCCTGCCGGGTGAAGAAGGCCAGGGGGGCCGAGCGGCCGGGCCTGGTCCGAGCCTGACCGCTTCCGGCCGAAGGACCCTCCGGGTCGCATGAGGGCGGCGGAGAGAACCGCAGCCGGCCCCAGGCCACCGTGCCGGAGAGACACAGGGCTTCCAGGTCTTCAGGCCGATAGCCGGCAATGCGCTTGGGCAACAGGTCGCGCTCCCAGGCCGTCGCCGGAAGCTCCAGCCCCTGCAGTTGCTGCAAGACCTTCAGCAGGCCCTCCCGGCCATGGAGCTGAGTCCCGGGCTCCAGGTGCTGCCAGTGCAGCAGGAAGCGGATGAATTCGGCGGTGGTGGCCGGCTCGATTTCCCGGCGCAGCCGACCGATCGTCAGGCGGTGGATCCTGGCCAGGATCCGGCGTTCGCACCACTCCGTGCCGGGACCCGGTTCGTGGGTGGCGTGCAGGCCGTTCCCGCCGGAAGCGCCTGCAGTCGAAGCAGCCTCGGGGGACAGGGGTCCCACCGGTGCGGGCAGACCGGGCCTGTCACGGAAACGGCCCCGCAGAATGGCGCCGCCGGCCTCCAGGGTCGCCAGGGCCAGTTGGACCATGGAGCGGGGCAGGCCGAGCCGGCCGGCCAGCTCCGACGCCGTGGCCGGTCCCAGGCATTCCAGCCACTCGCGCACCAGGAAGGCGGCGATCTCCTCGGAAGTTCCGGGGAGTCTGTTTGTGGTCGAAGTGGCAGCCTGCAGAAATGGCGAGCCGGAGTCGCAGTCCCGGGCCCGGCGCTCAAAGGAAGGGTCCACCCGGATTTCGGGAAGCAGGCGCTTCAGCCAGGACAGCCGCTCGGCGGCCACATGGGCTTCCTGGCGGAATCCTGCCGGATTGACCCAGGAAACCGGCGCCGCCCGATTGGATTCGATCAGCTCGTTCATGAATTCCCGCCAGGAGCCAACCGCATCGGAAGGCAGGATCACCAGGTTGAGGAGCAGGTCGTGCAGTTCTTCCCGGTCCCTGATATCCGGCCACAACTCCGCCACCACTCGCTCGACCACCTCGGGGTCCAGGAGGGAATCGGACTGGATGGCGTCGGTCTCCATCCGCCGCAGCGACACCGCCCGCGCCCGTCGTTCCTCCAGGGGCGCGTCGTCCAGGAAGGCGTAGGGGTTGGCGTTGAGGATCTCGTGCGACATGGGCGAGGGGGCGGGCGTGTCGCGCCCCAGGAAGCGAATGTCACCCGACTCCAGGCGGCCCAGCACCTCCAGGAACCCCTCCAGGTCCAGCGGCTCGTGCAGGCAGTCGTGCAACGTCTGGTTCACCAGGGGGTGGTCCACCGGCTCCACCGGACCGGGGGCGTTGTCCTGACAGGCCAACTGGGCCGGAAATACGGCGGCCAGCAGATCCTCCGCCCGCATCCTCTGAATCGGCATCGGCACCCGGCGTCCCTGCTGGAACCGCAGCAGGGCCAGAAAGCGGGTGGCGTTCCAGCGCCAGCGATTTCCGAACATGGGAGAGGCCAGCACCGCCTGGATCAGGTCGCGTTCGGTTCGATCGGATCGCACCATGGAGGCCACGCTTTGCAGGGGGAAGCTGTGCTGTTCTCCCAGGGAAATCACCACCCCGTCGTCGGTGGCCGCCGCCTGCAGCTCGAAATTGAAAGAGACGCAAAACCGCTTCCGCAGGGCCAGGCCCCAGGCCCGATTGATGCGGCCTCCAAACGGCGTGTGCAGCACCAGTTGCATGCCCCCCGATTCGTCGAAAAAGCGCTCGGCCACTATGGCCTGCTGGGTGGGAACCTCTCCCAGGACGGCCCGGGTCCGGGCGACGTAGGCGACCAGTTGTTCGGCTCCCGCCCGATCCAGGCCGCACTCCCGCCACAGCCAGTCGATGGCGGAATCGTTTTCACGGTCCAGCAGCTCCGCCAGCTTGCGGCGGAGTTCCGAGACCGCTTGGGACAGTTCCGCCGTGCGCGCCGGGGCTTCCCCCACCCAGAAGGGGATGGTGGGCGGCGCGCCCTGAGCGTCCTCCACGCGGAGCTTGCCGGCTTCCACCCGACGGATGCGCCAGGACTGGTTGCCGAGCAGAAAGATGTCTCCGGCCATGCTCTCGATGGCGAAATCCTCATTGACCTGCCCTACGAAGAGGCCTTCAGGTTCCTGGATGACGTCGTAATCGGCCGTATCGGGGATGGCTCCCCCACTGGTGATGGCGGCCAGGGCCGCGTTCCTGCGAGGCCGCAGGCGGCGGTGGACTCCGTCGCGGTGGAGGTAGGCCGAGCCTCGGCCGCGGCGGGTCGAAATCCCCTCGGAGAGAATCTCCACCACCTCTGCATACTCCGCGGGGGTCAAGTCGCGATAGGGATAGGCCTTGCGGCACAGATCCCAAAGCTCTTCCTCGGCAATCTCTCCGGCGGCGACGGTGGCGACCATCTGCTGAGCCAGGATGTCCAGGGGCTTTTCGGGGATGTGGACCCGGTCCAGCTCCCCGGCGCGGACGGCCCGCACGGCCGCGGCGGTCTGCAGCAGCTCATCCCGGGTGAGAGGAAAGAGCAGGCCCTTGGGGACGGTGTCCAGGCCGTGCCCGGAGCGGCCCACTCTCTGCAGCAGGCTGGCGATGGAGCGGGGAGCCCCGACGTGGCAAACGAGGTCGACGTGACCGATGTCGATGCCCAGCTCCAGCGAGGCCGTGGCCACCACCACCGAAATGGCGCCCGACTTGAGCCGCTGTTCCGCCGCCAAACGGCTCTCCTTGGACAGGCTGCCGTGGTGGGTGGCGACCTGGTCTTCTCCTAGCCGCTGGCTCAGCTTGTGGGCGACCCGTTCCGCCAGGCGGCGGGTATGGACAAAGACCAGCGTCGACCGATGCGCCTGCGATTCAGCGGCAATGCGCTCATAGAGGGCTTCCCAAAGCTCCAGACTGGCGATGGGCCCGAACTCCAGGTCGGGTATGGCGATGGACAGCTCCAGGTCCCGCTGGTGGCCGATATCCACGATGGAACAGGCCACCCTGCCCCTGGGCCTGAGTCCCGGAGTGCCTGTCAGCAGGCGGGCAATGGCGGAAACCGGTTTCTGAGTGGCGCTGAGCCCGATCCTCTGCAGGCGCCGGCCGGCCAGGTGGTCCAGGCGCTCCAGCGACAAGGCCAGGTGAGACCCGCGCTTGTCGCCCGCCACCGCATGGATTTCGTCCACGATCACCGTGCCGGCTCCCCTCAGGTAGCCGCGGCTCCCCTTGGCCGTGAGCAGAATGTAGAGCGACTCGGGAGTCGTGATCAGAATATGGGGCGGGCGCCGGAGCATGGACTGCCTTTGGCTGCTGGGAGTGTCTCCAGAGCGCACCGCCACGCGAATATTCAACGGAGCCTCGCCCGCCTGCTGGGCGATGCGGCCGATTCCCTCCATGGGGACTTGCAGGTTCTTGTGGATGTCGTTTCCCAGCGCCTTGAGGGGCGACACGTAGACCACGTAGGTGCGGTCTTCGAGCCGGCCGCTCAGATCCGCCTGCACCAGTCCGTTCAGGGACCAGAGGAACGCGGCCAGGGTCTTGCCCGAGCCGGTGGGCGCGGCGATCAGCGTATCCCTTCCGGCCATCACCGGAAGCCAACCCTTCTTCTGGGCAGCCGAGGGGGCGGCGAAGTGTTGGCGGAACCACTGGGCCAGGTAGGGGTGAAACCCCGGGGGCAGGGGACTGTGGGGCGGAATGCCGGTCTTCATCTCAAGCCCTCGGTAGAGCCGGGACCAGGCGGCCGGGTGGCCTGGCCGGCGGAATCGGCCACTCGGATCCGATCCCGCAAGGCCTCGAACTTGCGCCGGCCGATTCCCCGGATGATCAGGATTTCCTCGATTCTCCGGAAGGGGGGATTCTTGGCGCGGAACTCCACGATTCGTCGAGCCAGCACGGGCCCGATGCCCGGCAGCGATTCCAGTTCCCGGGCTCCGGCAGCGTTGATGTCCAGTCGATCGCCGAGCTCGAACGATTCGGACGGCAACCGGGCTTGCTCCTGTCGGACCAGTGGCTCCGACTCCTTCCCGGATCGGGAGGCTTGCCACCGGCAGCCCTCCGAAGCCACCAGACAGGAGAGGGCGAGTCCGATGCCGCACAGCCATCCCGACCGAATCGCCACGCTATCTGTTCCTGTCCTTCAGATTGGCAATCAGCCGGCGGATATCGCCCAACCCCTTCCAACCGACGTAGAGCACCAGGAATCCATACCACAGGATACAGAGCCAGGTCAGACAAAACCAAACGGGATGAGATGGAAACATGTTTGTTTCAGGTAAGTCGTTTCCCCTCCCGTCTGCGGGCCAGCCAGGATCCCAGGACCATGCCGCTGGCGGCAAACAGGAAGGAGAGCAGGCCGCTGACTTCGCTTTGGCTCAGCCACTGCGCCGCCGATGACAAGAGACTGAAGGGCTGGCTGCCTTCAACCGCCGGAATCCGGACCTGGCTGAGCAGCAGGAACGCCAGCGGAGGCAGCGCTCCTCCGACGATGGCGCCGATTCCTCCCGCGGCTCGCGCTCCCTTCCAGTAACAGCAGGCCACCAGCAGCACGAAGATGCTGGACAGGTAGATGTTGGCCGTAATGGACAGGTAGTCCCAGACTCTTCCGGGAGGTTGATACCAGAGTCCGTAGAGCAGCAGGAATCCGGCGATGCCCAGCACGATGCACCGGTTCAGGCGCAGTCCCGATTTTTCGCTGAAGGGCTGCTTGCGGACCGAGCAGATCAGGTCGTTGTAGAGGATGCTGCTCCAGGTCAACAGGTAGCTGGAATCGGTCGACATCTCGGCGGCCAGCATGGCCGCGATCACCAGTCCCACCAGTCCCGAGGGAAGCAGGGAGGACAGAAAGGTGGGCATGGCCTGCAGCGAGGCCGACGGGGGGTGGTCGGCTCCCAGCACGGCCAGGGCGGCCATGCCCCAGAAGGCCGGGATCAGGAAGCGCCCCACGAAGTAGAAGCTGGTTCGGGTATAGATCCTCCGGGCAGTCCGACTGTCGCGGGCCGAGAGAACGCGCTGAATCACGGTTTGCCAGGTGACCACTACGGCCAGTTGATTGAGGGCCTGCCAGGCCACGTAGGCGGGGCCCATGCCCTGGCTGGTCAAGGGGTTGAACCCTCCCGGCCCGTGCTCTCTCTCGACGGCCGACACCACCTGCTCCCATCCCACCTGGAGGGCCACCAGGAGGGAAACGGCGACCAGGCCGATTCCCATAACCAGAAACTGGAGGTAGTCCGTGATCAGGACCGAGATCATTCCTCCCAGGACCGTGTAGATCAGCACCAGGATGACCAGCGCCGTCATGGTGACTTCCAGGTAACCCGGGGGGATTCCGGTCATGATCACCAGAAACTCGCCTCCGGCCCGAAAGAAGACCCCCATGTTGAGAACTCCCCCCAGGACGATCACCAGGCCCGCCAGCCAGCGAACGCGGGGGCCGAAACGCTGGTCCAGCAATTCCGGAATGGTGTAGGCCTCCGAGTCCCGCAAGGGCTTGATGACGAAACCGGTGAGTCCGACCACCAGCATGGCGGCGGCCATCAGGATCCCGGGAGTGGCGCCCGCAAAGCCGTTCTTGTACCCCAGCTCGGCCGTATACATGGCGGTGATGATGCCGAACTCGGTTGCGGCCAGCGAAGCCACCCCCAGGTAGACATCCATGCCTCGCCCGGCCAGGATGAAGTCCTCGACCCTGCCGACGTAGCGGCGCATGGCCAGGCCGGCAGCCATGGTGGCGACCAGGTAGGCGACGATGATGCTCCAATCCACCAGGCTGAAACCGATCATGGGGCTCTATGGTCTCGAGTGGGGGCGCAACCGGAACACGGCGCCGAGCGCCGGCTTGGAGGAGCAGGGATGTACCGACCGGCGACTTCTGTCTAGCTGGAACTCCGGGAGGCGTAGTATCCCTTGCGGGACTTCACCTTCAGTCTCTTGCGATCGGTCTTGATCTTGATGGAGCGAAAAGAGCCGTCGCGCGAAATATTCGAGGACCGATAGGCGAGCGAGTACTGGCTGCGAAGTTCGGTGCCGATATTGGCGAAGCTTTGGCTCAATTCCTCCGATTTGAAGGGGAAGAAGGCTCGCCCACCCGTTTCCCGCGCCAGGCGCCGGAGGAGCTTGTCGGACTTGGGCGCCTTGATGCTGAAGAAACCGCTGGAGTTGGTGCTGACGGCATAGATCGAGACGTCCGAACGGTGGACCATCTCCAGGGTCGAGGCCAGGTTCTGTATGCTGAGGTTGTCGTCTCCATCGCTGATGAGAATGATGATCTTTCTGGTGCTGCCCGGCTCGGCTTTCAGCTTTTCCTGGCAGGTGAGGAAGATGCTGTCCAGCAGCTTGGTTCCTCCGCCGGGCCGAATGCGCCGAATGGACCGCGCCAGCAATTGGGGGTCGTCGGTGAAGTCCTGAACCAGCTCGATGGCGGAGTCGAACGTGATCAGCAGGGCCTTGTCCTTGCGGGGTCTCAGGGTCTGGAAAAGAAACTCGATGGCCGCCTCCTGCTCGAACTTGAATCGGTCGGTGATGCTGGTGCTGGTGTCGATCAGAACGGCAATGGTCAGCGGCAGATCGGTCTCGCGGGAAAAATTGGTGATTTCCTGCAGTTTGTTGTCTTCGTACAACTTGAAGTTGGGTCTTTGCAGATCGGTGATCAGGCGTCCCTTGCGATCGGTGACGGTGAACAGGACGTTGACGAGTTCGACGTTCACCACCAGGTTGTCGACGTCGTCCCTGATCTTCTTCTTGAGGGTGGGATTGACGGGGAGACTCTGAGCGCAGATCCGATCGGCGGCGACGGATGCGCCCAAGAGAAACACTCCCATGAAACACAGAAACCTGCCCGCATGCCTATCGGTCTTCATCGTTGGAAACCTCCTGCCTGACGCCATAGCCGGGATTCTACCGACCCGGATTTGGAGGGTCAACCCTTCCCGCATGACTCTGCGGCCTCAGCAGGGCCCCTTTTCTTGTCTGATCCCAGGTTCGTTCCCTGCTGCTGTTGCCTCAGACAAAAAAGCGCCTGAAAGGTCTTGACGTCGTCTCTTTGATTAGAGTAAATAATATCTAATAAAAATCTAGATATAAAGGAGTTAGAAACATGAAAATTAAAGACGTTCAGCGGGATATAGAGGAAAGCCTTGCCAGCCTGTCCACTCTGACTGTTCCACTTGAACTGGAGGGGCTCAGACATCTGCCTGTAGCTGACCGCAACCCCCAGGTAAGCATTCGCAACATCAATAGAAATAGAAAAGTCCGTGGGGATGCCGACGCCAGCTATTTCGATCCCGATAGTTGCGAGGTGGTCATCAGCTTCGTTTCAATTGACGCCCCCCCTGACGAGATCTCGCAGTTCGAATCTGGCGCGGCCCATTCAGACGAGCCGGCTGACGAGTTCAACTTCGAGACGGCGACGACCCAGCTCGTCAATGAACTCAGGACAGTCGAAGTGACGAGACCGTTCGTGGGGCTGAAGTGGTTCCGCGATCAGTTTCTTCCTCAATGCGGCCACAGTTGGGCTCGTGATCCGAGGACGAATGGGTCTCTGCTCCGCCATGCGACCGAGCAGCGCTTGATCCTGACCCGTCAGATCTCCAACCCGAACCAGCCACTGCGCCCGGTTACCGCAATAAGGGTCAATCGAAGACATCCGCGATTTCAGCCCCAGGTTCCCGTGCGTAGCGCGAGATTCAAGCCGGTACGTATTCGGGGCGGCTTGATCTCCGACACCGTCCTCAGCGATAGGCGTTGACCCGGGCCAATGGCAAGCTTCTATTTCGACACAAGCGCACTGATCAAGTTCTACATCGAGGAAGAAGGAACGGCGCAGATCCTCCATCTGGCGGAGACCCTCGACGGCGACCAGATCGTCGTGCTGGATGTTACCCTCCTGGAGTCTCGTTCGGCGGTCCGCAGGCGAGAACGAGAGGGTGACATTTCGGGACCGGATGCCAATCGAATTCTCAAGCAGATCGACCAAGACGCCTCGTCGCTTTATCTGGTGCAGCCCTTGAGCTCGGCGGTCATCGAGGAGGCAGCCCGGTTGATCGACTTGCACCCGCTCAAGGCCTATGACGCCCTCCAACTGGCTGGCTGCTTGGTGATCCGTCACAGCATGCCACCCGTGACATTCGTTTGTGCAGACGTTCGTCTTTGCAAGGTGTCCGGGTTGGAAGGGCTGACCACACTGAATCCGCTCGATGCCGGCTAACCCCCAGAACAGGGGGAGTCGACAGCCTGATGAAGAATAAAGGGGCGTGGGTGAGAAAGGCGGGCTAAACCGGCGTCGTCCGGCAATGTTTGCTGATGTAACTGATGATGGCCTGAGTCGAGGTCCCGGGCAGGAAGATTTCGGAGATCCCGCAGGCTTTCAGCTTGGGGATGTCCGCATCGGGGATGATGCCTCCGGCGACCACCAGCACGTCGTCCAGCTTCTTCTCCCGCAACAGCTCGGTGATGCGGGGAAGAATCACGTTGTGGGCGCCCGAGAGTATGGAGAGTCCGATGCAGTGCACGTCCTCCTGCAGGGCTGCGTTGACGATCTGCTCGGGAGACTGGCGCAGACCGCTGTAGATCACTTCCATCCCGGCGTCTCGAAGCGCCCGGGCGATGATCTTGGCGCCGCGGTCGTGACCGTCCAGGCCAGGCTTGGCCACCAGGACTCGGATGGGCTGCTCACTCATGGTTGGACTCCTGCTCGAACGCAGGCATCCCGGCCGCACTCGTTGCCATTTATCTAGTAAACCGGCTCCTCGTAAGTGCCGAACACCTGTTTCAGCTCCTCGCAGACCTCTCCCAGGGTGGCGTACGCCTTGACGCAGGACAGAAGGAAAGGCATGAGGTTCCGATCGGTGGAGGCCGCCCGTCTCAGCTCCGCCAGCGACCGTTGCACGGCCGGCCCGTCGCGGCTGCTCTTGACACGGTGGAGGCTGTCCAACTGCTTGTCGGCCACCCCGGATTCGATGGCGAGGGTGTCGATCGGCTGTTCCTCGTCGACGACGAACCGGTTCACCCCCACAATGACCTTCTCACCCCGTTCAACCGCCTGCTGATAGCGGTAGGCGGCGTCCAGAATTTCCTTCTGGGGAAAGCAGCGCTCGATGGCCGCGACCATTCCGCCCATGGCGTCGATTTTCTCGAAATAGTCCCAGCAGCCCTTTTCCAGCTCAAGGGTCAGCTTTTCGACGAAATAGGATCCGGCCAGGGGGTCTACGGTATTGGCCACTTCGCTTTCGGTGGCCAGGATCTGCTGGCTTCGGAGAGCGATGGTGGCGGCCTGCTCGGTGGGCAAGGCGTAGGTTTCGTCCATGGAGTTGGTGTGCAGGGACTGAGTGCCGCCCAGGATGGCCGCCAGGGCCTGGACGGCGGTGCGAACGATGTTGTTGTGGGGCTGCTGAGCCGTCAGGGAGCACCCCGCCGTCTGGGCATGGAACCGGAGCATGCCGGATCGTGGGTCTCTACAGCCAAAGCGCTCCTTCATCACCCGGTGCCACACCTTGCGAGCCGCTCGATACTTGGCGATTTCTTCGAAGAAATCGTTGTGGGCATTGAAGAAGAAGGACAGCCGGGGCGCGAATTCGTCGACCTCCAGCCCGGCCGCGATGGCTGCTTCCACGTACTCGATGCCGTCGCGTAGCGTGAAGGCCAACTCCTGCAGGGCCGTGGAACCGGCTTCCCGGATGTGATAGCCGCTGATCGAGACGCTGTTCCACTGGGGGACGTTTCGGGTTGCGAAGGCGATGGTGTCGGTAACCAGCCGCATGGAGGGATGTGGCGGATAGATCCACTCCTTCTGAGCAATGTATTCCTTCAGGATGTCGTTCTGCAGGGTGCCCCGCAGCTTGGCCCAGTCGCAGCCGCTCTTCTCCGCATGAGCCAGAAACATGGCCCAGATGACGGCGGCCGGGCAATTGATGGTCATGGAGGTGCTGATGGCTTCCAGGTCGATGTCCCTGAAGAGAACTTCCATGTCCGCCAGCGTATCGACGGCCACGCCGCACTTGCCGACCTCGCCCGAAGCTGTCGGGTGGTCCGAGTCGAGACCCATGAGGGTGGGCAGGTCGAAAGCGACCGAAAGGCCGGTCTGTCCTTGCCGGAGCAGGTAGAGAAAGCGCCGGTTGGTGTCCTGGGCGGTGCCGAAGCCGCTGAATTGCCGCATGGTCCAGAGCCGGCCGCGGTACATGCCGGGATGAATGCCCCGGGTGTAGGGCGGTTCTCCGGGGAACCCCAACTCCCGTTCGGGGTCGAAGTCCTCCAGGTCGTCGGGACCGTAGAGAGTCTGGATGGGGTGTCCCGAGATGCTGGTGAACTCGGGCAGCCTCGGAGGGAACCGCTTCCATGAAGGGGCGAGCGTCTCCTCTTCCCAGCGACGCCTCGATTTGTCGAGCCGGGTCCGACCGGCCGGTGTTCTTCCCATGACGTTGCCCCAAACGAGTTTGCGTGATAGTAAAAGAGGCCCCTGAAGGTGTCAACGATTTCGCCGGGGCTCCGTTTTGGCAACCCCGAGGAGAAGGAGACAGCCGATGCGCGTGGTGGTTCAGCGAGTTCTCGAAGCGTCGGTGAGCGTCGGTGAGGAGGTGGTGGGAGAAATCGGCAGGGGATTGCTGCTCTACCTGGCCGTCAAGGAGGGTGACGGCCCGGCCGACACCGACTACCTGGTGGACAAGGTCTTGGGGTTGAGGATCTTCGAGGATGACGGCGGCAAGATGAACCTGTCGCTGAGAGAGGTCGACGGGGCTCTCTTGATCGTCTCCCAGTTCACGCTCTATGGCGACTGCCGCAAGGGACGGCGTCCTTCCTTCTCGATGGCGGCGCCCCCGGAAGCCGCCAATCGCCTCTACCAATCCTTCGTGGAGCGCTGCCGGCAGCAGCGGATCAGGGTCCGGACCGGTGTCTTCAGGGCAACCATGAGGATTCGGTCCACCAACGACGGCCCGGTGACACTCTTGCTGGACAGCTCCAGGAGCTTCTGAGGAAATCTAGCTCTCCGTCGGGGCGTAGTAGCCCCGCTTGGTCCTGGCGATCCACTTTCGCTTGCCTCTGGGCTTGGGGGCCCCCAGCACTCTGACCGTGACGTCTCTCCAGGTTCCGTCCCGGCTCAGGTTGGTGGGCTTGTAGCCCAAGGTGTACTGGTTGCGGATTTCGTGCGCCACTTCGGTGCAGATGGCGTGCACCTCGTCCACCGATTCAGGAAAGAAGTACTTTCCCCCCGTTTCGACGGAGAGCTCCTGCAGGAGCTTGGCGGCTTTTCTCTCCTTCCGGGTGCGCTCCGACAGCTTGTCGAACAGTCCAATCAGGTAAATGCTGGCGTAGGACTCCCGGGCGAATTCCAGCACCGTGTCGAACCGGTAGCGGCTGTCGCGGTCCTGGCCGTCGGTAATGACCAGTATGGCCTTCTTTTCTTCCTGTCCTTCCCGAATGTGCTCCAGAGCCAGGTAGATGGCGTCATAGAGGGCGGTGCCGCCCCGGGCATCGATGTGGTCCAGGGCATCCGTCAGGTCGTCGAGGTTCTGGGTGAATTCCTGGTCCAGGAATACCTGGTCGTTGAAGTTGATCAGGAAGACTTCGTCTTCCGGGTTGCTGGTCTTGACAAAGGTGATGGCGGCCTGATTGACCCGGTTGCGCTTGTTCCGCATGCTTCCGCTGTTGTCGATCACCAGGCCCAGCGACACCGGGATGTCCTCCACCTTGAAGAGAGAAATCTCCTGTTGAATCTTGTCTTCGTAGACTTCGAAATTCTTCTGCTTCAGTCCCTTGACCAACTGTTCCTTCCAGTCGAATACGGTGACGTGGAGCAGCCTCAGATCCACGTCCACCTTGAGCGTAAAGTCGTCCCCGGCCTTGCGGGTCTGGCGCTGAGCCATGACCTGGACGCCCAGCAGAAGCGGCAGCGCCGCCAGAAGGATTTTTCCAAAGGCCGAATTCATCGGATCATCCCTGGGGGCCGTAGTAACCGGTCTTGGTCCGCACCGAGAGCGAATGGAGCCCTCTGGGCGTTTTCATCTTGACCTTGATTTTGCGCCAGCGGCCATCCTTGGCTCGATTGGTGGAGGAATAGCCCAGGATGTACTGGTTCTTGAGCTCGATGGCAATCTTGGTGCAGATGTCCTCGAGCTCGTACACGGAATTGGGGAAGTAGGACCGCCCCCCGGTAATCTCGGTGATCTGTTCCAGAATGCCCCGTCCGGAGCGGCCGCGGGCCAGGTCGGAATAGTAGGAATTGACGATGCCGATGGCGAAAATTTGCACGTCGGCTTCCTTGACGGCATTGCGCACGTTGATGAGGGAATAGCGGCTGCGGGTGTCCTCGCCGTCGGTGATGAGCAGGATGGCCTTCTTGGAGTGGTTCGCCTGCTTCATCTTTTCCAGGGCGAGGTAGATGGCGTCGTAAAGCGTCGTCGATCCCTTGGCTCTCTTGTGAACCAGGCGGTTTTGAATCTCGCTGATGTCGGAGGTGAAATCCTCCTCCACCGAAGGCCGGTCGGCGAAGGCGATCAACAGGTACTCATCGGCCGGATTGCTGGTCTTGAGGAAGGCCACGGCCGCGTCTCTGGCGCGGGCGATCTTGTCTCCCATGCTGCTGCTGACGTCGAACAGCAGCCCGATGGAGGTCGGCACGTCCTCGTTGCTGAAGTGCCTGATCTCCTGCTCGATCTTGTCTTCGAAGATGCGAAAGTGCTGCTTTTCCAATCCGGTAACGAAGCGGCGGCTGTGGTCGGTGACGGTGGCGCTGACCAGAACCAGGTCCACGTCGATCTTCAGCGAGGAAAATCCGTTCTCCGACGCAGAATCTCCCGACAATCCGCCTTGCGCCAGGCACACCGAGGAGCCGGCGAGAAAAAGCCCAAGACCGATCGATCCGGCGGTTGTGCGGAAGAGAGCAGCCACGGGAAAGGGTCGTCCTTTCATGGAGCGCCGCCCCAGCGCGGGAAAGCCTGGCGCAAGTCATCTATCGACATGAAGCCCGGCTTCAGTTTGCCCCAGGCCCGTGGAAAAGTAAAGGACAAGTAAAGGCCGCGAGATCGCTGTCGGGCTCGAATCCCGCGCCCCCGGGTGGGCTTCACCCCATGACCTCTGTTCAAGCAGGGGATCGCCCAATTTAGGACTTGATCTCTGCTCGATTTTCAACAAAGATACGGGGAATCCTTCTGACGGCCCGGTTTCGGCCAGGCCCCTCATCGTCGGACTCTGATCAGGCTTTGACCAAAAATGATCTGAAGGCTGTCGTCGTCATCCCCGCCCGTTTTCAGTCGACACGGTTTCCCGGAAAACCCCTCGCAAAAATTGCCCGAAAACCCATGATTCAGCACGTCTACGAGCGGGCTTCGGCCGCTCGGGGGATTGCCGGGGTCATCGTGGCCACCGACGACGAGAGAATCGTGCAGGCGGTCGAGGTCTTCGGAGGCAAGGTCTGCATGACTTCCGCCACTCACCGATCCGGAACCGAGAGGGTGGCGGAGATAGGCGGGAATCTGGATGTCGACGTGGTCGTCAACCTTCAGGGTGACGAGCCGATGATGGATCCGGGTTGCATCGAAGCCGTCATCGAACCGTTCCGGTCCGATCCGGGCCTGATGATCTCGACGCTGAAATGTGCTGCCGAGGCCGAGGAGATTTCCGATCCCAACGTCGTCAAGGTGGTCACCGATCGCAACGGGGACGCCCTTTATTTTTCCCGGTCCACCATTCCCCATTTGAGGCGGCAAAGACTCGGCGAAGGGGAACGGGCGGCCATATTCAAGCACGTGGGAATCTATGCCTACCGCGGGGCATTCCTGCAAATTCTGCCCGATCTGCCGGATTGCCGGCTGGAAGAGGTGGAAGACCTGGAGCAGCTCCGGTTCCTGTACAACGGATATCGGATCAGGGTGGTGCCCTACCCCTACCGCGGGGTGGCGGTGGACACGCCCGAGGACCTGGTTCGGATCAATGAGCTTGCCGTTCGAGGCAAGCTCCCGGGCAGCAGGGCGGGCTGATCGTCCGGAAAGAGTCCGTTCCGGGAGAGGCGAGAAGCAAGGAAAGGAGTCGGCATGGCGGCCAAGTTCATCTTCGTGACCGGTGGAGTCGTCTCATCGTTGGGGAAGGGGCTGGCGGCGGCCTCGATTGGCCGCTTGCTGGAGAGCCGGGGTTATCGAGTCAGCCTGCAGAAGTTCGATCCCTACCTCAACGTGGACCCCGGCACCATGAGCCCCTTCCAGCACGGGGAGGTTTTCGTCACCGACGACGGAGCCGAAACCGACCTGGACCTGGGTCACTATGAGCGCTTCACCGACAGCAAGTTGACTCAGGACCACAACCTGACCACCGGCAGGATTTATGAATCGGTGATTCAGAAGGAACGGCGGGGGGACTACCTGGGGAAGACGATCCAGGTGATTCCCCATATCACCAACGAGATCAAGGCTGCCATCAAGAAGGTGGCCACCGAGGTGGACGTCAGCATCGTCGAGATCGGTGGAACCGTCGGCGATATCGAGTCGTTGCCCTTCCTGGAGGCGATCCGGCAACTGCGCCAGGACCTCGGACGTCCCAACTCCCTCTTCGTTCACCTGACCCTGGTTCCCTATATCAATGCCGCCGGGGAGCTCAAGACCAAGCCCACTCAGCACAGCGTCAAGGAATTGAGAGCCATCGGCATTCAACCCGACATTCTGCTGTGCAGGACCGAGCGTTTTCTCTCCAAGGGGCTGAAGGCGAAAATCGCCCTCTTTTGTTCGGTGGCGGAGGATGCCGTCATCACCGCCAGAGACGTGGAGTCCATCTACGAAGTGCCCCTCACCCTGGCCGCCGAGGGTCTGGACGAGATCATTCTCAAGCAATTGGAAATGCCGATCGGAGATTCCGAAATGACCCGGTGGCGGGAATTGGTAGGGCGCATCAAGCATCCCTCGGATTCGGTGAAAATCGGCGTGGTCGGCAAGTACGTCGAGTTCGAGGAGTCCTACAAGAGCCTCAAGGAGGCCCTGATACACGCAGGGTTGTTTCACCGTCTCAGGACCGAAATCCACTGGATCGAAGCCGAAGGCGTCGAGGGAGACGGTTGGACTGAACAGTTGACCCCGTTCGACGGCATTCTGGTTCCCGGGGGCTTCGGCAAGCGGGGAATCTCCGGGATGATTCGCGCCATCAACTATGCTCGAACCCGGAAAGTGCCCTTTTTCGGCATTTGTCTGGGAATGCAGTGCTCGGTGATCGAATTCGCCCGCAACGCTTGCGGCCTGGAAGAGGCCCACAGCTCCGAATTCAATCCCGCCACGCCCCATCGCGTGATCTACAAGTTGAGGGAACTGAGAGGCATCGACGATCTGGGCGGCACCATGCGCCTGGGAGCCTATCCCTGCAACCTCGATTCCGACTCGCGAACGGTCCGGGCCTACGGCCAAACCGAGATCTCGGAGCGCCACCGCCACCGTTACGAATTCAACCGGGAATACGAGGAGACGCTGGCTGCCAACGGCATGAGGGTGGTGGGGGCCTCCCCGGACAGCAGCTTTGCCGAAGTGGTCGAGATAGAGAACCATCCCTGGTTCGTCGGTTGCCAGTTCCACCCGGAGTTCAAGTCCAAGCCCCTGGTCTCTCACCCTCTCTTCAGGGCCTTTGTCGAAGCGGCTTACCGGAATCGCCGCGCCGGGGGGCCGAAGCAGCATGCGGAAACGGCCCTCGAGAGCCAGCCACCCCTCCAACAAGGATAGCCCGAGCTGCCTGGGACACACCATGGCCAAGTCGGTGGGTCTGAGTTTCGAAAGGATTCCGAAGACTCCGGCCCTGCTGTTGGATTACCTCTACCACGCCGAGAGGGTTCGGACCTTCTTTCCCGGGATTTCCGGCGGCCAGTTCTCCGGAGCGCCCGAACCGGATGGCCCTTGGCCTCGCCTGGCCCATCGCGCGGCCCTGGTGGAAACCCTGGGGCGCCAGAATCGGCGCTGGGGGGCTTCCGCCAAGACCTTGGAGAACCTGGACCGCCTGGCCGGCGACCGCTGCCGGGCAGTGGTTACCGGCCAACAGGTCGGACTGTTTACCGGTCCTGCCTATACCATCTACAAGGCCCTGACCGCCGTCAAGGTGGCCGAGGCCTATCGACGCCGGGGCGTGGAAGCAGTCCCCCTGTTCTGGATGGCCACCGAGGACCACGACCTGGCGGAAGTGGGTCGCACCTGGATGCTGGCGGCTGACTCGACTCCGGAATCGGTCCAGTTTGATCGAGATTCGGAAGGCAATCGATTGCCGGTCGGACCCATTGCCTTCGGTCCTTCCATCGCCGGCCACCGGGACCGGTTTCTGCAGGGCCTTCCGGATTCCGAATTCAAGCCCGTGCTGGCCGCCCGGCTGAAACGGGCCTATCGAGAGGGGAATACCTTTGGGGAGGCGTTTGCGGAGGTCGTTTCCTTCCTCCTTTCCGAGTATGGACTCATCCTGCTGGATCCGCGAGAGCCAACCCTCAAGAAAATGGCCCAGCCCCTTTTTCTGCAGGTTGCCGAGGCCTGGGAGAAACTGGATGAGCTGCTTGGAGGCCGCAACCGGCAACTGGCCGGCGCCGGCTATCCCCCTCAAGTCGGCAGGGAAGCAGGGACGAGCTTTCTCTTTTGGGAGCAGGAGGGGAAACGCCGGGGAGTGGTGGGCGCCCGCCAGGGTTTTTCGCTGAGGGGGAGCTCCGAGGCGCTGCCCGATCTGCGGGGCCTCATCGAGCAGGCGCCGGAGCAGGTGAGTCCCAACGTGCTCCTCAGGCCCGTCGTCCAGGATTTTCTGCTTCCGACGCTGGCCTACGTGGCCGGCCCCTCCGAGGTCGCCTACCATGCCCAGCTCTCTCCGCTCTATCAGGCCCTGGGGAGGGTCATGCCCCCGGTCGTTCCGCGCGCCGGTTTCACGGTGATCGAAAGAAGGATGCAGAAGCTGCTGGCCAGGTACCGGCTGGAATTCTGCGATTTGTTTCGAGGAAGCCAGGCACTGCTGAAACAGATCGTGGAAGGGACCGTCAACCAGGAGGTGGGCAACCGGTTCGATCGGCTCGAAAGAACCATCGACGGTCGCCTCGGCGAGATGGAGGAGCCCCTGAAGTCGGTGGATCCCACACTGGCTGGAGCACTGGGGACCGCGCGCAAGAAAATCCGCTATCAATTGGAAAACCTTCGATCCAAATTCGTGAGCGCCGAGTCCCGCCGCCGGGAAGTCCTGAAGCGGCAGGTCGACAGCCTCTTGACGACGCTCTATCCCTCGGGCGGATTTCAGGAACGTCAAGTCAATATTTTCTACTTTCTGTCGCGCTACGGACCGGAATTCCTGGACGATCTCCACGACGCCATCGACCTTTCCGATCCCGACCACAAACTGCTTTATTTGTGAGATATGCGGGCTCTTGGCCTCTACATCCATATTCCCTTCTGTCTGTCGAAGTGCAGCTACTGTCATTTCGCTTCGGGAGTGTTCCCCGGGAGTTTGATCAGGCCCTATTTCGGGGCGTTGCGGCGGGAGATGGAAGCGCTGCCGAGGCTCTTGCAAACGCTGGATGCAGACACAAACGGCGCTGACGATTGGGTGGTCGATACCCTGTTCGTGGGCGGAGGCACCCCGTCCCTGGTGGATGGGCGGCAGATCGGGCAAACCCTGGAGTGGATTCGGAATGCCTTCTCCCTCGCTCCTGTCCCCGAGATCACCCTGGAGGTCAATCCCGGCACCCTGACCGACCACAAGCTGGACTGCTACCGGGAAGCCGGCGTCAATCGAATCAGCCTTGGGGTCCAGACTTTCCAGGACCACCTGCTCAAGAAGGTCGGCCGGTCTCACAGCGTGGCCGATTCGATCTCGACCGCGGAGATGTGCCGCCGCAAGGGGATCGACAACGTGAACGTCGACCTGATTGCCGGACTGCCGGGCCAGACGGAGGACGATTGGCGGGAGAACCTGAGCCGGGTGGATGCTCTCTCGCCGGAGCACCTCTCCCTGTACCTGCTGGAGATCCACGAGGATGCCCCTCTGGGGAAGAGAGAGGGATTGGCCGGCGCCTCCCTGCCCGACGAGGAACGGGTTGCCGATTGGTACCGGGAGTCGGTGGAATGGCTGGAAAGCACCGGCTGGGAGCAGTATGAAATCTCGAACTTCTGCAAGCCGGGCCGGCAGTCGCGCCACAACCTGAAGTACTGGACCGATCAACCCTTCATCGGTTTCGGATGCGGCGCCCATTCCTACTGGGCCGGGGAGCGTTGGGGCAATGAGCGAGACCCCGTCCGCTACGTCGAGCTGCTGGAGGGTGGAAAGCCCGCCACCACTTTTCGATCCGAGATCACTCCCAGGAAGCATCTCGAGGAGGTCATCTTTCTGGGTCTGAGGCTCAATGCCGGCCTGGACCTGCAGCGCTGTCGCCGAGAATTCGGGTTTGACCTGCGGGACCGTTTCGGCCCCGAATTGAGCCAGTTGGCCCAGGGGGGTCTGATCGAAATCGAGGGAGGCCGTTTGAAGCTGACCCCCGAAGGGCGGCTGTTCTCCAACGAAGTCTTCGTCCAGTTCATGGAGTAGGAACGGGACTCGCCCCAAGGACTTCCATGCCATGCCGGCCGCTTCCCCGTGGAACCTCCATCGGAGATGGCAACTTGATTTCCGAGACAGGACACCGGCCATCCCGGAAGGATGAATCACCGGTGACCTGAAGTCGCAGGGTTCACCTTGACAAACGGCTGAATCCGGGCCTAGTGTTCTGTCTCGGAAGCCGGCTGTCCCTATTTCGGAGAGCGACGGCGCCCTGCAGTTCCGTGGAGGCGAGACAGGTGGGAAGCCAAGGCAGAGACACGCTTTATTTCGACTGTTTTTCCGGAATCAGTGGAGACATGATTCTGGGGGCGCTGGTGGACTTGGGACTCCCGCCGGAGCATCTCGCCGGCGAGCTGGAAAAGCTGAACGTCAGGAACTTCCATCTCAAGTCGCACCGCGTCAACAAGGCGGGAATTCAGGCGACCAAGGTCGACGTGGAAACCGGTGAAGAGCACCATCATCGGCACTACTCGACCATCGAGAAGATTATCCGCGGCAGCACTCTGGATGCCTGGGTCCAGGACAATGCCTGCCGGTCCTTTCTCCGGCTTGCCGAAGCCGAGGCCAAGGTGCACGGCACCACCGTGGAGAAGGTTCACTTTCACGAAGTGGGAGCCGTGGATGCCATCGTCGATATTGTCGGAGCCTTCATCGGATTGCACTGGCTGGGCGCGCCCCGGTGTCTGGCCTCCGCGCTCAACGTGGGTTGGGGGACGGTAGACTGCGCCCACGGGACCATGCCCGTTCCCGCCCCGGCGACGGCGGAGCTGCTCAAGGGCGTTCCCGTCTACACCAACCGGATTGAAGGGGAACTGGTCACGCCGACGGGAGCGGCCATCCTGACCACCATTTGCCGGAGTTTCGGGGAGTTGCCGGGCTTTCGGGTGGAGAGAATCGGGTACGGCGCCGGAAGCCGGGACCACGAGCAAGGACCCAACGTGCTCAGAGTGTCGAGCGGCCGCCGGGTCGATTCCGATTCGGCTTCCCCGGATTCCAAGGTGTGGGTTGTGGAAGCCAACATCGACGACATGAACCCCCAGATCGTCGGATACGTCCAGGGGAAGCTGTTTGAACTGGGAGCGCATGACGTGTTCACCTGCCCGGTCCAGATGAAGAAGAACCGTCCGGGAATCCTTCTGACCGCAATCCTTCCATTGGAGCTCCTGGATGGGGTCTGCAAGGTGCTGTTCGAGGAAACCACCACCCTGGGCCTTCGCTATCACCAGTGCCATCGACAGGTGCTGGAGAGAACGGTCGAGCCGGTGGAAAGTCCGCTGGGCAGGGTGTCGGTCAAAGTGGCCCGGATGGACGGCAGAATCGTCAGTTTTTCTCCCGAGTACGAGGAATGCAAGGTCCTGGCCCATCGCCACAAGGTACCCTTCAAAAGGGTGCAGCGGCAGGTGGTTCAAGAGTTCCTGAAGCGGCAGGGAAGAGAGTTGGGATAGAGAGGGCGCCGGCAGCCTGCGCCCCGCGACTTCAATGGATACCTTCTACATCACCGCTCCTCTCTACTACGTGAATGCGCGGCCGCACCTGGGACACACCTATACCACCCTGGTGGCCGATTGCTTGAGCCGCTACAAGAGAATGCAAGGCTGTGACGTCTGCTTTCTCACCGGCACCGACGAGCACGGCCAGAACATCGAGCGAGCCGCCGCAACCCAGGGGGTGCCGCCCGAGGTGCTGGCCGAGCGCAATGCGGGAGCCTATCGCAAGCTGTGGTCGCGGTTCGGGGTGGAGGTCGACCGTTTCATTCGGACCACCAGCAAGAGCCACTACGCAGCCGCAGCCGAGGTGTTTCAGCGCGCCTTCGACAACGGATTCATTTACAAGGGCGAGTATTCCGGCTGGTACTGCATTCCCTGCAACCTGTTCGCCCCCGAGGCGGAATCGGCTCCCGACTGCGACGTCTGCCAGCGCCCCACCGAACGGGTCACCGAAGAGAGCTATTTCTTCAAGCTTTCCGTCTTTCAGAAGCGGCTTCTGGACTTCTACGAAAAACACCCGGAATTCATCAACCCGCCCTCTCGTCGCAACGAAGTGATGCGCTTCGTCAGCGATGGCCTCAAGGACCTTTCCGTCAGCCGGACCTCGGTCCAATGGGGCATACCCGTTCCCGTCGACGACGACCACGTCATCTACGTCTGGTTCGACGCCCTGGTGGGCTACCTGTCGGGAATCGGATTCGGGAACGGCCAGGAGCAGGACCAGTTCCGCAAGTACTGGCCGGCCCAGGTTCACCTGGTGGGAAAGGACATCATTCGCTTTCACGCCGTCTATTGGCCGGCCTTCCTGCTGGCAGCCGGCCTCCCGCTTCCCGAACGGGTCCATGCCCACGGCTGGTGGCTCAAGGACGAAGCCAAGATGTCCAAGTCTCGCGGCAACGTCATCAACCCCCATCTGCTGCTCAATCACTTCGGTCCGGATGCGGTCCGGTATTTTCTGCTGCGGGAGATCCCCTTCGGCGCCGACGGCAACTTTTCCTACCAGGCCATGATCCAGAGGACCAACAGCGACCTGGCCAACGATCTGGGCAACCTGGTCTCCCGCACCCTGGCGCTGATCTCCAGGAATTTCGGCGACACCGTTCCGCCCCCCTCGGCCGAGCCTTCGACGCTGGAGGACGAGCTGAAGAAACAGGCCTTGGCGACCATTGAGATCTACCAGGACCACATGGACCGATTGGCCTTCAGCAGAGCCCTGGAGGCGGTTTGGGAACTGCTCGCCCGCACCAACAAGTACATCAACGTCTGCGCTCCCTGGACCCTGGCGGGAGACGAGTCCCAGCGGCCCCGCCTGGCGACCATTCTCCACACCTGCGCCGAAGTGGTCCGCATCGTCACTGTCCTGCTGGCTCCGGTTCTGCCTGCCAGTTGCGTCAAGGTCTGGAAACAGTTGGGGCAGCAGGAGCCCTTGAGCCTTCAACGGCTGGACCGGTTGCAATGGACCCGGGAATTGTCGGGGAACAAGCTGGGTGAAATCAGGGCCGTTTTTCCGCGTCTGGACAAGAAGGCTCTGCTGGATTCGCTTTTCGGCTCCGGTGGCGGTGGGCAGAAGAAGTCCGCTGACGGTCAGGACAGGAAAAAGACCCCGGCGGTCCGAAAAGAGGCCGCGCAGGCGCCGGGCTCCACCAGGTCTGCGGCGCAGTCATCCGCCGGCGAAAACATCATTGCCATTGAAGATTTTGCCAAGGTCGATCTGCGGGTGGGCCAGGTGGTCGAGGCCGAGAAGGTCAAGGGCGCCGACCGGCTCCTGCGCCTGAGCGTGGACCTGGGGCGGGAAACCCGTCAGATTGTGGCTGGAATCGCCCAGGCCTATCCCGCCGAGAGCCTGGTTGGAAAGAAGATCATCGTGGTGGCCAACCTGAAGCCGCGCAAGCTGCGGGGACTGGAATCCAACGGAATGTTGCTGGCGGCCTCGGTTGGAGAAGAAGACAGACCGGTGCTGGCAACCTTTCTGGAGGAGGTTCCCAACGGGGCTCGCCTGAAATAGGGCAGGAAATCGACCCGGGCCGGCTCCGATCGGACCACGCCGAAACCAGGCGCCATCGTCACGCCCCGCGGCGAGCATCGCGGGGCTATCCCCCGGAGGTTCCTTGGAAGCGATACTCGAGTTTTTTGCAAGTCTCTACAACCCGGAAAAGCTGACCGACCTGATTCGGTCGGGTGGCTACCTGGTGCTGGCGGCGATCGTCTTTGCCGAAACCGGCTTGTTTATCGGTTTTTTCCTGCCGGGGGACTCCCTGCTGTTCCTGGCCGGGCTGGTGGCTGCCAAAGGGTTCTTCGACGTCACCATTCTGATGGTTCTGCTGAGTGTGATGGCCATCGTCGGTGATGCCGTGGGCTACGGCATCGGCTTCCGGGCCGGAGTGGCGCTCTACAAGAGGGAAGACAGCTTCTGGTTCCGCAGGAAGCACCTCCACTACGCCCGGGTGTTCTACGAGAAGCATGGAGGAAAGGCGATCGTCCTGGCCCGCTTCGTCCCCTTCGCCCGAACCTTTGCGCCGGTGGTGGCGGGCATCGGCCAGATGTCCTACCCCCGCTTTGCCGCCTTCAACGTGTTCGGCGGCATCTTTTGGGTGGTGTCGATGGTCCTGGCCGGGTATTACCTGGGTCAGGTGGCCTGGATTCGCGACAACCTGGAAAAGGTGGTCCTGCTGATCGTATTCCTTTCGATTACGCCTATTCTCTACGAATGGGCGCGACACCGGATCAGGCAGAGAGCCGGGAAATCGCCGCCAAGCTGATGTTCATCGACTCCCACGCCCATCTGGCCGAAGCCGAGTTTCAATCGGACCTCCCGTCAGTCCTGGATCGAGCCCGCTCGGCGCGGGTGGAACGGATGCTGGTGATCGGAGACGGGGTGGATCCGGTCAAGGCCGAGAAGGCGGTTCTGCTGGGAGAACGCGAGAATGACCTGGATGTGGCTGCGGGCATACATCCGCACCAGGCGAGCCTGGCCTCGGAGACGAGCCTGGACTGTCTCGTCCGGCTGGCGCGGTCGGGCAGGCTGGTTGCCTGGGGAGAAATCGGATTGGATTTCCACTACAGTCATTCACCGCCCGAAGAGCAGGAGGCGGTATTCGACCGCCAGTTGGCTCTGGCCCGAGAGGTGGGTCTGCCGGTGGTGGTTCACACCAGGGAGGCCGAAGCCCGGACGCTGAAGATTCTGGGCCGGCACTGCGGCAATGGCGGTTCGGCGGGCGTGATGCACTGTTTCAGCGGCAGCCCGGCCATGGCCCGAACCTCTCTGGAGATGGGATTTCATATCTCGTTTTCGGGGCTGTTGACCTTTCCCAAGGCCCAGGAAGTCCGCCAGGTGGCCGAGGCCGTGCCCTTGGACCGGCTGTTGATCGAGACCGATGCCCCCTACCTGGCGCCGGTTCCTTTCCGCGGAAGACGTAATGAGCCGGCTTTCGTGGTGGAGACGGCCAAGGTCCTGGCAGAGGTCAAGCAGGTCAGCCTGGACACCGTCGCCAAGCACACGACCGAGAACTATCGACGGTTGTTCCACTCGAACCGCCCGGCCGGCCGGGTTGAGGATTCGACGGCTCTGCACGGCGGGCCCAGCCTTGAGCGGAATGAACACGAATAGACACGAATACCCATGGACCCCCTTGGCTGCGACGCCGTCATGGGAGGAAGGCCCACCCGGGAGCGCGGGCATCCCGCCCGCACAACACTGGCACAGCCTCACCCATCGCTTCCACCCGGATGGACCGGCAACAGCACCAGGGCTCCGCTTTGGCCGAGCCCAGGCCGTTCCTGCCGGCAGGGTGGCCGTGTGCCGCATCACGGGGAAACGGAGCGGCCTCCCAACGCAGAGAATGCGGGCGAGACGCCCGCGCTCCCGGAGGGGCGCCTCCTCCCATCCTTCTTGCTCCGCGAGGAGGCACTGCCCCTCTCGATGCGGCAGAGCCGTTCTGCTTCGTGTAACTTCGTGGATCACTCTTTTTTTTCAGACAAGACAAGGTCGATAGCCGGAAGGGTTTGAGTGCAGCCTCAAGAGATTTTCCATCTGGTCAAGGACGAATTGCGGCAGGTCGAGGGGGAATTTGCGCGCCAGCGCCATTCTTCGGTCGGCGCCATCGATGAGATCGGCCAATACCTGCAGGAAGGCGGCGGCAAGCGCATCCGTCCCAGCCTGTTGTTGCTCTGCGCCAAGCTCTGCGGCCGGATGAACGAGTCGGCCATCAAGCTGGCTGCGGTGGTCGAGTTCATTCATACGGCCACCCTGGTCCATGACGACATCATCGATGGCGCCAGTGTCCGGCGCGGACGCTCCAGCGCCAACCACAAGTGGGGCAACCAGATCACGGTGCTGGTGGGCGACTGGCTCTACATGCAGTCCTTCTACGTGGCGCTCCAGGAACGCAACTTTCGCATTCTGGACATCCTGATCGACTTGACCCGCAGAATGGTGGAGGGGGAATTGATGCAACTCTCCCTGGATGGCAGCTCCAAGGTCAGCGAGGGGCAGGTGCTGGATATCGCCCGGCGCAAGACGGCTCACCTGTTTTCCGGCTGCGCCAGGATCGGAGGGTTGCTGGGCAGGGTGAGCGATGAGCAGGAACGGGCGCTGGGCGAGTATGGCCTGAGCCTGGGGCTGGTCTTTCAGGTGACCGACGACATCCTCGACCTCAACTCTTCCCAACGGGTCTTGGGCAAGCCGGTGGGAAGCGACCTCAAGGAGGGCAAAATGACCTTGCCGCTGGTCTACGCCCTCCAGTCCTGCGATCGGGAGGAGTCCCGGATGATCGAGACGGTGCTGCAGGAGAAGGCGTTTCGCTCCGTCTCCAAGGAGGAGATCCTTGCCATCGTAACCCGGTACCGTGTCCTGGAGAAGGCTCGGGAACGTGCAGAGGAGTTCGCCGCCAGAGCTGAAGCAGCCATGGAATGCTTTCCCTCCTCTCCCTGCCGCAGGGCGCTGCAGGCGATCCCCCGAATGATTCTGGACCGCGACCGTTAGCCGGGTCCAGCTCGAGTCACGAAACGAAAGATGATCTCGGCGCAGGCGCTCAGATCCTCGGCCACCACGTATTCTTCCAGGGAATGGAGTCCGGCCCCGCGAGGGCCGAAGACCAGGGTCGGGATGGAGGCGGCGGCCAACAGGGCGGCGTCGGTCCAGAACGAGACACTGCCCCAGCCAACCTGGCGGGGACATCGGGACCGGGCGGTGTCATGGAAGCGCTGCAAGACCTCCTGATCGGGGTTCGCCTCCAAGGGTTCTCGCGCGCAGACCAGCGACGCTTCCCCCCGGAAGCGGGCATCCTGTTGCCGGCACTCTCGAAGGATTCGTCGAAATTCGGATTCGACGGTTTCCCGCGTTTCAGGCGGAACGGTCCTTCGCTCGTATTTCAGGCGGCAGCGGTCGGGATAGCTGCTCCATTGGCGGCCGCCCTGGATCAGAGAGGCGTGCAGCGAGCCCGATCCCAGAAGGGGATGGAGAGGACGGCTCTGCAGGTCTCGGTCCAGTCGGTCCAGACGGCCCAGAACCTGACCCATGAAGCGAATGGCATCCACGCCGTCGGCCGGCCGGCTGCCGTGGGCCGCCTTTCCGTAGGTGGTGACTTCGACCCAGGCAAACCCCTTGTGGGCGGTGGCCACCTGAAGATCGGTCGGTTCCAGCACCAGGGCGAAATCGAAGGGTCTGTCCCGCGGCCAATGCTCCAGGAACCAGGTGGTTCCCAGGCTCAGGTCCTCCTCGTCGGCCACGGCCGCCAGCACCACCTCGCCCTTCCAGTTTTCCCTGCGCCGGGACAGCGCCAGCAACGCCGCAACCGCTGCCGCCAGCCCGCCCTTCATGTCCTGCGCCCCCCGGCCGTAGACCCTGCCCTCCTTGAGGACCGGCGCCAGCGGGTCTTTCATCCCGGCGATGCTCACCGTGTCCAGGTGTCCGTTGAGGAGCACTCTGGGCCCGGGGCCCGACCCCTGCACCGCGGCCAACAGGTTGAATCGCCCCGGGGCAATGGTTTGCAGTTCGCTCTGGATTCCCTCGCTTTTCAGCAGGCCTGAGAGATGTTCGGCGATGGCTTGCTCTCCGGCCCCTCCGGACACCAGGGTGGGGTTGACCGATTCGATCCGAACCAACTCGAAGAGGATTTCCAGAGAACGATGGAAGGTCTGTTGCAGTGAGGGCACGGCGTGATTATACCGGCTATGCTTTGGTTTCGGGGTGAAAGGGAATAGACTGTGATTGGTCGTCTTTCATCCCGGACCGGGATTCAGGAGGGGGAATCGAATGTCTGACCGCCGGCCTCGTTCGTCCATCGACCGCCGCGGCTTTCTGAAGCATTCCATGGCGGCCGCGGCGGCTGCCGCCACCCAGGCGGCGGCCCCGGCAGTCATTTCAGCCCGGAACCTGGACTCGCCCGTGGTTTACGCCCTGATCGGCACCGGCTCCCAGGGGAGGAACCACCTGAGAAACTTGAGCACCCTGAAGTCCGGGCGGTGCGCCGTCCTGTGCGACACCTACCCGCCCAACCTGGCCAAGGGGGTGCAGGCGATTGGCGGTCGCCCCGACACCGAGTCGGGCGACTACCGGCGCGTGCTGGAACGCAAGGACGTCGAGGCGGTCTTCATCACCACCCCCTACCACCTGCACGTTCCCATGCTGCTGGAGGCCTTGAGCGCCGGGAAGCACGTCTTCGTCGAGAAGTGCCTGATGAAGGAGGAAGAGGAGATTCCGAAGGTCTACGAGGCCAAGCGCCGCCACCCCGAACTGGTTTTGCAGGTAGGGCTTCAGCGGCGCTACAGCGGGGTCTACCGCAACGCCATGCGCATGATTCACACCGGAGTGCTGGGCAGGGTGATGACCATCCGGGCTCAGTGGCACCGAAATACGAGCTGGCGGCGCCCGGTTCCCGATCCCGGGTTGGAGCGAAGCATCAACTGGAGGATGTACCGGGAGTACTCGGGAGGCCTGATGGCCGAACTGGGGTCCCACATGGCCGACGTCGCCAACTGGGCCTTCGAGTCGGAGCCGGTCAGCGTCACCGGGGTCGGCGGCAACGACTACTGGAAGGATGGCCGCGAGATCTTCGACAACGTGGCCGTGATCTACCAGTATCCCCAGGGACAGAAATTCCTCTTCAGCGCCATCGGCCACAACCGGCGCCTGGAATTCTCGGAAACCATTCTGGGGGATCGGGGAAGCATCGAAATTACGTTGGGACGCAACGATCCCAGAGCCACCTTCTATCCTCAGAAACTGGCTCGGGGCGCCCCCACGGCCGGAGAGTCCTCCAGTATTCCCAAGGAGCTGGACTGGATGGCGGGAGCCACCATCCTCGAGAAGGCCAAAGGGGTTCCCATAACGTCGGAGCCTCCGGCCGATTCCCAGGGATTCGTGGCTCGCGAAGTCGAGCATGCCCGCCGCTGGCTGCTCGAGCTGGGCGTGATCGAGGTCGAGCGGGAGCGCAATCCCATTCAGGCCGAGGATGAGCATTTCTTCGAGTGCATTCGCCAGGGCGGGAAGCCGCTGGCGGACCTGGACGTGGGCGCCGCCGACTCCCGGGCGGTGATCTACGCCAATCGGGCCATGGACCGGCAGGAAAAGGTGACCTGGCCGGAGCCCGAGTCGGGGGATTCGGAACCGAAGCGGATCAGTCGCACCGGTTAGAGTCCGAAGCGTTTGCAAAATTCGACAGTGGGATCTTTTCCGGGAATGGCCACAAAAGGCACAAAAACACAAAAAAGAACCCTCTGATCGTCAAGACTCGAAATCACGCCACTCATTTTGTGCCTTTTGTGCTTTTTGTGGTGAATGCCGGAGCTGCCGGCCCTTCATCTTTGCCGCCTCCATGTCATTCCCGATCGGGAATTTTGCAAAAGGCTCGTCCTGCAATGGCAATGAAAGGCCTGGCCCAGATACTGGCGTTCCTGGTGGGGGCTCCGGCCCTTTTCGGCAGCCTCGGCGCCTCCGGTTCGGGTCCGGCCGTGGCCCATTACCGCGGCAGCCATGCCTCCATGGGCGCCACCTACAGGATTCAGCTCTACGGGTCCGGCCGGGAAGACTTGCCGCTGGTGGCGGAGAGGGCCTTCGAAGAGGTGGACCGCATCGACCGCCTGATGAGTGTCTACAAGCGGAACAGCGCCGTCTCTTTCGTCAACCGCCGGGCAGGTCGGGAGCCGGTCCCGGTGGAGCCGGAACTGTTCGAGTTTCTGCAGCGGTGCCTGGCGTTCAGCCGGCAATCCCGGGGAGCCTTCGACGTCACCGTGCAGCCGTTGATGAGGGCCTGGGGATTTTTCGGAGGCCGGGGTCGCCTGCCGCCCGAAAGCGAGCTTCGCCAGGCGATGCAGAGAGTGGGTTACCGCAAGCTCGGCCTCGACCCCGGCCGGCGCACCGTCCGGTTCAGCCGGGACGGCATGGCTCTCGACCTGGGAGGCATCGCCAAGGGCTATGCGGTGGACCGGGTGGTGAGCCTGCTGAGAGAATACCGCATCCAAAGCGCCCTGGTGAGCGCCGGCGGAAGCACGGTCTTCGGCTTGGGGGCTCCTCCCGGAAAGTCCGCCTGGAAAGTCAAGGTTCGAGACCCGGCCTATCCACGCGACTCCCAGAGGAGCGCCCTCACCGTGGCGCTCCGGAACCGCTGCTTGTCCGTTTCAGGCAGCTATGAGAATTCATTCGTTCACGAGGGCGTGACCTATTCCCATATCATGGACCCCAGAAGCGGACGTCCGGTCCAGGGTCTGCTCAGCGTGGCCGTGGTGGCCGGGTCCGGGACGGAGGGGGATGCCCTGGACAACGCACTTTTCGTGATGGGCCCGAAGAAAGCCCGAGCCTTTCTGAGGCGCTATCCCCGGGTTCAGGCCCATTACTTCCTGCCCCGAAAGAAGAAGGGCTGGAAATTGCTGTCCGTTCCCCCGGATCAGGGGGCCGAGTCCACCGACTGAATGCGGATTCGGCGCCGTCCGGGGGGCTCCCTGGCTGCCGTTGCAGGCGGCGAGATCGATTTCCGAAAGCGACGATGATGAAGATTTCATTCAACCGAAAAAACTGTCTCGTGTGGGCCATTCTGCTGGCGCCTGCCGTCCTGGTGCCCATCGGCAACTGGCATTTCCGGTCCTCCATGCCGGTAACAGCCGCCGGCGCCATCAGCTCCGAAGGCCTGATGCCGCACATCCGGTATCTGGCCTCCGATGAGCTGGAAGGACGGCTTGCCGGAAGCCCGGGAGCGGAGAAGGCGGCGCGCTACATTGCGGAACAGTTCGCCCGCAGGAACCTGGCGCCGATGGGCGACGAGGGGGGCTACTTCCAGGAGTTCTCCTTCGTCTCCGGGGTGCGCTTGGGCACCGCCAATTCCCTGGAGGTGGCATGGGGGACGGCCGGCTCCTCGAGCCGGGCAGGTGGAAGGAGCGTTCTGGAGCCGGGCAGCGACTTCACGCCGGTTTCCTTCTCGTTGAGCGGGGAGTTCGAGGGCGCGGCCCACTTTGCGGGGTACGGGATTTCGGCGCCGTCGCTCCAGTACGACGACTATCGCAACACGGATGTGAAGGGGAAATTCGTCTTCGTGTCGCGCTACGGCCCCGAGGGAGACGATCCCCACGGGCAGTTCGGGCGCTACCATGCCCTGCGCTTCAAGGCCCAGACGGCCCGGGACCTGGGCGCCGCCGGCATCGTCTTCGTGGATGACTCGGAAGATTTTTCCAGCAGTTCGCTCTCCAAGCTCAGGTTCGACCGCTCTTTCGCCGATTCGGGCATTGCCGCCCTGGCCATCAGTCGTCCCTCCGCCCGCCGAGTCCTGGCTGGAGCCGGGTTGAAACTGGAAGACCTGGAGCGGGCCGCCCGGAGCCGGAAGGGCAGTTCCGCCGATATGCCGGGTGTCCGCCTGAAATTCCAAGCGGATCTGCTCAAGGAAACCCGGTCAGCCCGCAACGTGGTGGGGTTCCTGAAAGGCGCCGGCGAACTGGCGGAGGAAGTGCTGGCGATCGGGGCTCACTTCGACCATCTCGGAATGGGCGAAGTGAGCTCGCTGGCGGCCAGCCCGGGGAGCGAGGTCCACAACGGCGCCGACGACAACGCTTCGGGGACGGCCGGACTGCTGGAACTGGCAGGGGCGCTGTCCTCCCGAAGGGATCAACCGGGCCGCAGCCTCCTCTTCCTGGCCTTCAGCGCCGAAGAGCAGGGCCTGCTGGGTTCTCGACACTACGTCAATCATCCGGCTTTGCCCCTGGACAAGACGGTGGCCATGATCAACATGGACATGATCGGACGCATGCAGGGCCGGCGATTGATCGTCGGCGGCACCGGAAGCTCGCCGGGCTGGCGGGACCTGCTGACTCGGCTGAACCAGGACGCTGGCCTGGAGCTCAAGTTTCGCGACGGAGGGTTCGGACCCAGCGATCATTCCTCATTTTACGGGCGGGATATTCCGGTGCTCTTTTTCTTCACCGGGGTCCATGGGGACTACCATAAGCCCAGTGATGACTATGATAAGATCGAGGCGGCCGCGACCGCCCGGGTCGTGGAATTCATCCTTCAGACCGCCCGGTCCATCTGCGGGATGGATCAGCCGCCGGCCTTCCGGAAGACTGCCGGCGCCCAACCGGAATCGGGCAGAACGGGATTCAGGGTTTCGCTGGGAATCATTCCCGACTACGGCGAGGAGGTCGAAGGGGTCCGGCTGACCGGAGTCAGAGAGGGGAGTCCGGCAGCCAAATGCGGCTTGCAATCGGGCGATCTCATCGTGGGGTGGTCGGGGAAGAAGATCACCAACATCTACGACCTGACCTACCTCCTGCAGGAGCATCGACCGGGGGATGAGGTGGAGATCTCAGTGGTGCGTGAGGGTGAGAAACTGCAACTCACGGCCACTCTGGAAGGGCGGTAGACGCGCCAGTGGACGGGCTTGCGACCATGAATGTGCAGGAAAGCCTCAGCCGGGCCGAGGAAGAACGGCTGAGTCCGGCGGCTTGCGCCCTGTTGGCCGAGCGGGCTTCCCTGGAGCAGTTGCAGCAGACGGCGGACCGCATCCGGCGGCGGCTGCACCCGGAAGGCGTCGTCACCTACATCGTGGACCGCAACATCAACTACAGCAACATCTGCTCGGCCGTCTGCACCTTTTGCGCCTTCTATCGACCGCCCGGGTCCAGCGAAGGCTACGTGCTGAGCCACCAGCAGATTTTCGAGAAGGTCGAGGAGACCCTGGAGCTTGGCGGCAGCGGCATTCTCATGCAGGGCGGGCTCCATCCGGACCTGCCGATGGAGTGGTACGAGCGGCTCCTGAGCGAGCTGAAGCGGCGCTACCGGATCCACCTGCACTGCTTCTCTCCGCCGGAGATCCACGCCTTCACCCGCATCTTCGACATGGACACCCGGGAAGTGCTGCTCAGGCTGAAGGCCGCCGGACTGGACTCGATTCCGGGCGGCGGGGCCGAGATCCTGGTGGACGAGGTCAGGAAAAAGAACACCAACAAGTGCAACACGGCCGAGTGGCTGGAGGTCATGGAGGTGGCCCACGGCCTGGGACTGCCGAGCACGGCCACCATGATGTTCGGAATGGGAGAAACGCTGGAGCACCGCATCGAGCACCTGGAGCGCATCTACGAGCTGCAGCGGCGGACGGGGGGCTTTGTGGCCTTCATTCCCTGGACGCTGCAGCCCGACAACACCAAGATCAGCCGCAAGGTCCCCGATCGGGAGTCGAGCGAGGAGTACCTGCGCTGGCTGGCGCTGGCCAGGATTTGCCTGCCCAACGTCCCCAATATCCAGGTTTCCTGGTTGACCCAGGGCGTCGAGGTGGGCAGACAGGGGCTTCACCACGGGGCCAACGACATGGGCAGCATCATGATCGAGGAGAACGTGATCACCCCGGCCGGCGCTCATCACCGGGCCACCGAAGAGATTTTGCGCGAGGCCATCTTGTCCGAGGGGTTCCAGCCGGTCAAGCGAAGGGCCGACTACGCGCGCTTGGAGGAAACGGTTGAGACTCTGTGACACGCTTCCCGAGCAGCGGACGGTGGAGGTGGCGGGCGGGCCGTCTGCGTCCGGACCCTCCAGCGGGGATCTGCCTCGCCTGAAACGACGCCTTCTGAGAAAGGTGGGTCAGGCCATCGCCGATTTTTCCATGATCTCCCAGGGCGATCGGGTCATGGTCTGCCTGAGCGGAGGCAAGGACAGCCACGCCCTGCTGACGCTGCTGAGAGACCTGCGGAGGCGGGCGCCGGTCTCCTTCTCGATGGTGGCCGTCAATCTGGACCAGAGGCAGCCGGGGTTTCCCGCCGAGGTGCTGCCCGAGTACCTGCAACGCCTGGGACAGGAGTATCGCATTCTGGCCAAGGACACCTATTCCATCGTTCAGTCCCACATTCCGGAAGGCGGCACCACCTGCTCGCTCTGTTCGCGCCTGCGCCGGGGCATCCTCTACAACGCCGCCGTCGAGATGGAGTGCAACAAGATCGCCCTCGGCCACCACGCCGACGACATGGTGGAGACGCTGCTTCTGAACCTGTTCTACGGGGGGGGTGTTGAAGTCCATGCCTCCCGTCTTGAGAAGCGACGACGGACGCAACACCGTCATCCGGCCGCTGGCCTACTGTCGCGAGGTCGATCTGGCCCGCTTCGCCTCCCTGATGGACTATCCCATCATCCCCTGCGACCTCTGCGGCTCTCAGCCCGATCTCAAGCGCCAGCAGGTCAAGGCGCTGATCGCCCGGCTGCAGGCGGAGAATCCGGGAGTGGGGGACTCCATGCTGGCCGCTCTCAAGCACGTGATCCCCTCGCACCTGATGGACGCCGGGCTGTTCGATTTCCGGCGCCTGGCCGAGGTCTCGGGTCCGGTGGAAGTGGAGCTGGAGGCAGTGTAGCGGCAAGTTTCCGGGGAGGCGGGACCAGGGTTCCAGCCGCCCGGTGAGCGATGCAGGTTCAGGTTGAGGAGGACGGAAATGCAGCACTCAGAGGCATTTTTGCGGATCGTCGACGAGGCCAAGTCCCGGATTCGAGAGGTTTCGGTGGCTGCGGTGCAGGAGAAGCTGCAAAGGGGGCAATCCCTCCACTTCATCGACGTCCGCGAAGATCACGAGTGGGCCCGCGGCCATGCGGAGGGCGCCGTCCACCTGGGAAAGGGAATCATCGAAAGGGACATCGAGGCGCTGGCGCCCGACCCCGACGCCGAGATCGTTCTCTATTGCGGCGGGGGCTACCGGTCGGCGCTGTCCGCCGAGGCCTTGCAGCGCATGGGTTACCGAAAGGTGTTCTCCATGGCGGGAGGCTACAAGGAGTGGGTGGCGTCGGGGAATCCGGTCACCGCGACGTAGACCCGGTTCCCGGCGCATGGCTGCATGCGGCCGAGTCCTGATGCGTGACGATGGTTTTGAAGAGAGTCTGGTTGAGCCTCAAGCCCGGTCGGGTCTTGATGGATAGTCCCCAATCCGTTGAACAAGGAGAGACTCCAATGTTGATGAAGATCTCCATGGTGCTCGTTTTGCTGTTGGCTCTCGCCTGGGGCCAGTCCCTGGCGGCCGACCTGAAACCCGGAGACGCGGCGCCCGATTTCTCGCTTCCGGGTTCGGACGGGAAGACCTACAGCCTGAAACAGTTCAAGGGCAAGCAGGTGGTGGTGCTGGCCTGGTTTCCCAAGGCCTTCACCGGGGGCTGAACGGCCGAGTGCCGGTCGTTCCGTGAGAACGGCCAAGCCTTGCGATCCTTGAACGTCGCCTACTTCACTGCAAGCTGCGACACCGCCGACGAAAACCGCCGGTTTGCCGAATCTCTGAAGGCGGACTATCCCATATTGAGCGACCCCGGCAAAGCGACCGCCCGGGCTTACGGCGTCGTCCACGAGAACCGAAGCCTGCCGGAACGATGGACCTTCTACATCGGAAAGGACGGGAAGCTCCTCTACGTGGATCGCCAGGTCAGGGCGTCCACCGCCGCCGAGGACGTGGTCGCCAAGCTCAAGGAGCTGAACCCCCAGTAGGGGCCGTGAGGTTCTCCAGGCTGGCCGGCCGTTTGCCGGCAAAGCGCAATCGCCTCTACTTCTGCGACATGCTCCGGCCCACCTGGCCCTGACCTTCGCCCTGCGACACGAGTTGTTGAGCCGGTCCCTGAAGGCGCTCTGCGAGGGGATCCAATGGTGGAAAGAGCGGCAGGGCGCCTGAGGCTGGATTCGCCTCAGGCGCCGTGGGCGGGCTTGTCCAGCAGGTGGCGCAGGGCGGCTTCCAGCGTGGGGTATTGGAAGGAGTAGCCGGAATCGGCCAGCCGTCCGGGTTCCACCCGGGCGCCGGCCAGCAGCAGGGCCTCGGCCATTTCCCCGAAGGCGACGCGGGCTGCAAAGGCAGGCATGGGGAACAGGGTGGGGCGGGACAGCACCGTTCCCAGGGTCTTGGTGAATTCCAGGTTGGTGGCGGGGTTGGGCGCCACCGCGTTGACGGGGCCGCTGAGGTTCGAGTCGGCCAGAGCGTGACAAAGGGCCCCTACCGCATCATCCAGAGCGATCCAGCTCAGGTACTGCCGGCCGCTGCCGATCTTGCCTCCCGCCCCCAGCTTGAAGGGCGTCAACATCTTGGCCAGGGCGCCGCCCCGGGGAGAGAGGACGATGCCCAGCCGCAGCCGGACCACCCGAATTCCCTTTTCCGCCGCGGGGAGGGAGGCGGCCTCCCATTGGCGGCAGACCTCCGACAGAAAGTCGTTGCCGGAAGCGCTGTCTTCGTGGAGCCGCTCGTCTCCGCGGTCTCCGTAGAAACCGATGGCCGAGGCGGCCACCAGCGTGGCCGGAGGCTGGGCGAGGTTGGCCAAGCGGTCGCTCAGCAGGGCCGTTCCCCGCACGCGGCTGTCGCGGATCCTGGCCTTCTGCGCCGCCGTCCAGCGCCGGGCGGCGATGTTCTCGCCCGCCAGGTGCACCACGGCCTCGATGCCCTCGAGCCGACCGCCGTCCAACTCTCCTGTCTCGGGATTCCATTGCACCTTCGAATCCCCGGAACCCGACGGGCGCCGCACCAGCCTGACGACTTCGTGTCCAGCCGATCTCAGCACCGGCAACAGGGCCGACCCGACCAGCCCGCTGGAACCTGAAACAAGGATCTTCATGGCTATCCTCCTGGATTCTCCTGGGCAGCCCCCGCGCACTGCGCCACTTGCGCGATGACGTCCAACTTCTCCGATATCTCGGGATCGATCTCGGCTGCGGGAACATGTGTGGCCAGCTCGTAGAAGTTTTTCTTGGCCATCAGGTTGGGGAGGCCCAGTTTTTGGAAGTATTTGTGAAAGAGCGGACCGAGGAAATCATCGCTCGCCTTGATGTCCGGGCTCCAGGGAGTTCCCTTGTTGAGCGTTTCCAATGCCGACTGCACTTCCCGGATGGCCTCCCTCATCCTATTGACGCGATTCTCGGCTTCAGCCTTCGAAAAGAGCGGTCCCACTTTATCTTCATTGGATGATGCCTTTGCATAGTCTTCCAGAGTGGATTGCGAACAGAGGTAGTTTTCTATCTCTCGCTGCTTCCAGATCAAGCATTCGACCGGTTCGATATCAAGAACATCGGATTCGAGACGGTCAAACAGCGCGACGCCTCCGAGATTGGGAATAGCCTCCTTGAGTCCGTGGAAGTGACGATTGACCGACCGGGGCTGGTTCCCTACGTAGCGCACGAACGGGCGTTCGAGAGCCGTGATGGCGCCCTTGTGATCGAGGCGTTGCGCGAAGGCTTTCAGCAGAGCCAGGTCGGTTGCTCCCTCCAGGTAGAGCACCCAGCCCTTTTGCTCGGCTTGGTAATACTGGTCGAAACCGATCTCGTTGAGTGCTTTCCGGACTTGGCTTCCTTGGTCGTCGATGCGGTGCGGTTGTCCGACGAAGGCTACGACCATGTCTTTGCCCGCAGCCTCGGTGAGCAAGACCTCCGAGTGGCTGGCGGCGATGATCTGGCTGCCGGTGGCTGCGGCGACTTCGGTCAGCAAACCGTAGATTTGGCGTTGGCGGAGGATTTCCAGGTGTGCATCCGGTTCGTCCAGAAGCAGGACCGAGCCGGGATTTGCGTACATGTAGGCAAGCAGGAGCAGCGTTTGCTGCAGCCCCCGTCCCGACGAGGAGAGGTCCAGTTGGATCTCATTTTCCTGATAGGTCATCAAGATCTCGCCGCGTTCCGCCACGTACTTGGGCGAGGTCAGTTGGGAACCGAACAGTCCCTGGATGTGTGCGACAATTTTCTCCCACAACACCGGCTTTACAGTCTGTACCTGGTAGCAGAGGTTGCGCAGTACTTCGGCGGTGCGCCCCTCGCCGATTCGCACGTTGATGGCGCCCTGGTCGAGCCTCGTCTCGGTGGCGGCAAGCCCGGACATGGGAGGAAGGAAGGAAATCGGGACCTTGCCGGCTTCCTTGGGGATTGACATCCGCTCGAGGTCTCTTCCCGAGGGGCGTCGCAACGGCCTGCAATAGAACGACTCCTCATTGGCATAGTCGAACTCCAGGCCGCAGGTCCAGGATTTGTCCTCCGTTACTCCCTGGACGGTAATATCGATTCGCACGTTCCGAGTCTTTTGCCGTCCGCCCTCCTTGCGCACCTCCCGCACGTGCAGGTCCCGCCACAAGAGGTTTGCCCCCGGAACGGGTACGGCAATCAGGTCTCGCCGGTTGATGGTCACTCCCGGACGCTTTTCCGGTGTGGTTTTTCCCGACCGTTTTTCGTTCCAGCGTTTGATCCCGACGTCCCAAAGGGCCAGCGCCTGCATGGCCGAGGTTTTTCCAGAGTTGTTGGGACCGATGAAAACTACGGGACTTCCCAGTTCGATCTCCACCTCGTCAAAACGCTTGAAGTTGCGTATGTTGAGCTTGGTGAGCATCGAGAGTTACCCTTGGATCCGGCAACCGTTGCGTGGTCGGGTGCGTGAGCACGCTTCGCAAGAAGGAAAAGTGAAGGATACGGGATTCCTGCCGCAATTCGCAACGGCTCCAGTCAATGCAAACCGGATGCGGATGCACGCCCTACTTGATTTCTGCACCTTACTTGGATACAATTATTGTAAGGAGAAAGGCCATGATCGTCAAGATTACCTCGAAGCGACAGGTTACCTTCCCGGCGCGGGTGCTGGATGCGCTGGGGGTAGGCCCCGGCGACCAACTCGAACTGGCGGAAGGTCTGGACGGCTTCATTCTGCGGGCACGAAGGATCGACTTGTCTCTGCTCGGAGGCCTGCGCGACAAGATCCCACCCGGCCACCCGCCCTTCGACATCAGCAAGTTCCGGGAGGAGGGATATGACCCGGTGCTACGGGATTGATACATCGGTGCTGGTGCGCCTCATCACCGGTACGCCTCCCGAAGCCTATGCGCACTGCGTGAACCGGCTGAGCGCGCTGGTGGCCGGCGGCGCGGAGATATTCGCGTCGAACCAGGTCATCGGGGAAGCGTTCGTCGCGGTTCGGCACCACTACGGCGTCCCTGCGGTCGACGCCCGCTCCGAGCTATCGAAGGCGCTGCGTAGCGGTCTCGTGGCCCCCCTGAACGGGCGTGCCGTTATCGAAGCCCTGGAAGCATCCGGCGGCCCCGGCCTTTTCGACCGCCTCATCGCCGACGACTACACACGCCACGGCTTGCCAGTCCTGACACTGGACCGGACGATGGCCGGCTTGCCCGATGTCCGGCCGCTCTGACACCGACCGAGGCCATTCCGCCTGCCGACCCATCCGGACTGAACCCGAGCCAGAAAATCTTTGCAGGCTTTCGACAATGGTGGTGGTAACCGTATACACCTATTTCTTCTGAGGGGAGGCCTGATGAAAATTTCTTATAATCGTGAAGTAGACGCTCTGTACATTCGCTTCAAGGAAACAACGGTAACGACCAAGCAACTTGAGGACGGGGTCGCGCTGGATTACGACAAGGCTGACCGATTGGCCGGCATCGAAATTCTTGATGCCATGAAGCGACTGGGAGATCCAGAAACGCTGAAACAGGTTGTCTTCGAAGGCAAGGCGCTCGGTGAAATCAAATCCTGAGGGCGAGGTACGGAAGCTCTGAAGTTTCAAGGTTCAAAAATCCAAGCCCATCATCACCTCCGGATCAAAGTTTGGGACATTCGGGCACGGTTCACTCATCTTCGAGTGTGTTTCAGAATTGATCCGCCGCGGGGCACTCCGCTGCACCCCTGCCCGATGTTCCGGAAGGCATTCCCTGGCTTACTTGGCCTCGACCTTTTCAGACAGCCAGACTTTGATCAGTGACTGGTAGGGGACATCGCGCCGGTTGGCTGCCATCTTGATCTGCTCGAGCAGGGGTAGAGGCAACCTCAGCGAAATGGATTTGGTTGACGGTCTGAGGTTAACTAAACGGGCACGCTTGGCGCGGGTCCAGTCGATATGTCCGCTGGAATCATTAGCCTCCCAGAAGGCCCGCTCCTCGGCTTCGTTCCGAAAAACGGGAATGGAATCAGGTTGCCTGCTCATAGTGTTCACGTTCCTCGCGTCATCACTGACGTCCTCAGCCGTACCCTCCATCCACTCCATCGCCTCGGTTTCTCGTTCGATGTCCGCAGCCATTTGACGATATCCTTCCTGAATATCGCCGTACATGACGTGAGGCCTGACCAACGACTCGATGAACCGGCTGATCTTGCCTTTGCCCACGACCTGGTAGAGACCTGCGACCACGTCTTCGTCTATGGTGATCGTCAACTTCTTTTGCATGTTCATTCCATACACACATACTGCACGTAATTTACCAGTCGGATCAGGAGAGACACAACCGGCGTGACCAATCGTCGACTTTCACACGGCCGAGCCGACCAGCCCACTGGAACCTGAAACAAGGATCTTCATGGTTTGCCTCCTGATTCTTGGTTTATCTGTCTGTCTGTCGTCACGCGAGTGGATCCTTGACATCAAGGAAGTCGAACTTCAGGAAGTCTCGGTCATGGGTGTGCAGCTTGCGCACTCCGTGAAGATGCAGGAGGGCGGCGAGGTGAGCATCCGGCACCAGGTTTCCTCGCACGGGGGTCGTTTCGGTGGTGGCTCGATAGCTTTCCCAAAATCCGTCTTCCTCGGAGAGGCAATGTGTCTGGGGTAGTTTGAGCAGCGTCTCTACGTTGGCCATGGCTTCTTCGGGCGACAAAGGCTCGTCGAAAATCGATGGATGGGTGGCAATCCGCAAATAACTCATGATTGTCGGCCAAGTCAAATAAATCACCTCTGGCTGGTTCATGCAGGAATTCAAAAAGCGCTGAGCCTGGGCGTGGAACGGGCTGGAAGCATCCGACGCATAGAGCAGGAGATTGGCGTCAAGGGAATAGCTCATGTTAGCCTTGCTCGGAACCGGGGGTCTCTGCCATCATCGATCCAGGACGCGGTAGACTTCCTCTTTATCAGAGAGGTTGACGCGAGCGCCCATGGGCTTTGCGATCCAGACAGGAGGAGGGGATGCAGCCGAGGTTGCATCCTCCCTCAAGGCGCGGGCCAACAGATCGGACACAAGCCGTCCCATGGACTTTCCCTGTTTCTTCTTTAGCTGCTTCAGGTTCCGGAGGATAGGATCGTCGATATCGAGTGTGGTTCTCATAACGGTGATGATGATCTAATGAACATCAGATGTCAAGATGTTTGATGATTTGATGTAGACAGTCGGTTTCGATAACTCGATATCCGGTTTCCCGTCGAAAATATACAATGTCGGGGTATTGCTCTCAGGCAGGCGGTCACCAGCGAAGCAGGGCCAACACCACCGAATAGCCCATCATGAGGGCCATGACCAGGCTGCTTCCCCAGAGGGCGGCGGTGATCCAGTTCCCGGGGGCGATCTCGCGGGGCAGCCAGGTCTTGCCGAGGTAGAGGATGGCGAAGCCGATACCGGGCAGCAGCAGGGCCTGGCTGATTCCGCTGACCTTGATCATGAGCACCGGCTCCTGGAAGTAGAGGAACAGCAGCGTGGGAATCAACGGCAGCCCCACCACCAGGAGTCGAATGGCCCTCAGCCTGGCGGCATAGTCGTCCTTGCGGTAGAGGCCCAGCATGCCCGCGAAGTCGGCCAGCATGCGGCTCAGGGCGGCGATTCCGGAGAAGACGGTCGAATAGAGAACGGCCATGGCGCCGATCAGGAAGGGGTAGAAGGACCAGTTTCCGAGAATCTGGGTGAACATGTGAGAGAGGGTTTGGACCATGTCGAGACCCTTGGGCACCAGCCCCATCCCGGAAAGGACCCCCGCGCCCAGGAAATAGAAGGCCACGGTGGCGAAAGTGTAGATGACACAGGCGCTGAGAACGTCGGCTCCCATCACCTTGATCCAGCCCTCGGCCCTGGCTTTCCACTCCTGGGACCTCTCCCGAATGCCGGTGAAGCGGGCGTAGCCCTTCTCGATGCACCAGTAGGGGTAGGCGATCAGTTCGATGGCGCCCACGCCGGTGGCCCCGAAGACGGTGACCGCCGTGCTCATGCCGCCTTGCGGGGCGTGAAAGGAGAGGCCGTCCAGGACTCTGGCCCAGGAAAAGTATTGCGGGTCCTTGGAAAGCAGGTAGGCGCAGCCGACGGTCATCAGGGTAAAGGTCACCACCATGGCGATCGCCACCCGCTCGATCAGCGAGTAGCGGCCGACGACCAGCAGTGCGATGGTGAAGAGGTTGAGGGACCACAACCAGACGTTGAAGGAGACATCGGGAATCAGCGTGTGGAGGACCTCCGAGACGCCTCCCAGCATGCCTCCGATGGAGAAGAGTCCCAGCAGCACCACCAGAAACCAGAGCCAGACCACCCAGGAAACCCGCCATCGAGGTCCCGGAAGCTTGTCGAACGCCTCCAGGGTGGTCTCGCCCGTCCCGATGGCGTAGCGCCCCAACTCGTTCTGGACCACGATCTTGACGATGCAGCTCACCAGGATCAGCCAGAGCAGCGTGTACCCGTTCTCGGCCCCCAGAACGGTGGTTGCGACCAGTTCGCCCGATCCCACGATGGTGCTGGTCAGGATGAGTCCTGGGCCGATGCGCCCGAGAATGGGAAAAAAGCGTTCGGGAGGCTTCAGAACGGAATCGGGGTGCAGGCGATAGGGATTGCGTGGAACCTCGGCCATGGGACCGATGCTACTTTGAAGGCGCGTCCGACTTCAAGAAGGTAGTGTCGTTTTCGCAGGGCAATCCCACGCTACCCAAATCACCGCCATATCCCAGGTGGGATTGTTGGGGCGCCCCTTGTGGGCGCCCAATGCGAGGTTGGCGGGAACATCAGGGCAACCACAAGGGTTGCCCCTACAGGGTGGGGGTTAGCGCGGGATGGTCCTGGTCGGGGCTACAGGGTGGCCTTGTTTTGGAGAGGCTTTGCTTTTCGGAGGGGTGCTTTCTATTCGCCGCGTTCGCGGCTGGGTTGGTGCAGAACCCATACGACCCCAGGCTTCCGCCTGGGGCTACCCTGAGTCGCTGCTTCGCAGCTCTATAAGGATGGCTTGTAGGGGGCGTATCGCCGGGTTACCCACTCCAACCGCAGCTTCGCAGCTCTCCCGTAACCCACGACACTGCAACGGGGAACGTGCTTATTTATTTGGAATGAAGCGTTTGCAAGAATCGGCAGAGGGATCGTTTCCGGGAGTGGCCACAAAAGGCACAAAAAAGAACCCTCCGAGCGTCAAGACTCGAAATCAAGCAACTCATTTTGTGCCTTTTGTGGTGAATGCTAGAGCCACCAGCCCTTCAACTTTGCCGCCTCCATGTCATTCGCGATTGGGAATTTTGCAAATGGCTTCGTGGATCACTCTTTTTTCGCTGGTTTCCAACAACTCCGCAAGGCGGGCCGGTCTCTCTGGTGTAAAGTAAGCTTCCAGGCAGCATTTCCAAGCTTGGCGGGGCGCTTTTCCCCATCGATCCGAGGAGGGTTTCCATGAGTGAGAGGATGAGGAGGTTTGCCGACTATTTCAAGGAACTGGGAGCCGCGGATATCGGGCATTCCGAAAATACCTACCTGGCCCATGGCGCCGGGGTCTATCGCGACCTGAAGTCCTGGGGCTGCGGCCAGGAGCTGTGCGATGCCGGCATGTTTCATTCGATCTACGGCACCGAGCTGTTCCAGGGGTTCACCTTGCCGCTGGAACGCCGGGGCGAGGTGCGGGACCTCATCGGCGAGCGGGCCGAGAGACTGGTCTATCTCAACTGTTGCCTGTTGCGGGAATCCCTGGACGAGAGCGTGGCGCGGGGACAGGCGCCCTACAGGCTGAAGGACCGATTCGTGCAGCAGGAGATCGAGCTCTCCACCGAGGAGTTCGACGACCTGTGCCGGCTCCACCTATGCGACTGGCTGGAGCAGGTGGCGCGGGATGATCGCTGGGGTCTTCGCAGGCAGGCCTTCCGGCGCATGGCGGAAAGGCTTGGGGGAGTGGCCCTGGAATCCTACGACCGGGTTTTCTCGATGGAGCCGGCCGAAAGCCGGAATTGAGGAAGGGCTCGACCCGGTCATCCCCTCACGATCCCGTTGGCCGAGAAGCCCAGCAGGTATCGCAGGGTCGGGGAGAGTCCGGCCAGTGTCCGCTCGGAAAAGCAGGCGCGGTAGTCGCTGAAGGGCTTGACCCAGGAGCGGGAATAGTAGCCGAGCAGGGCCCGGCGGGGGCGGTCGGTGGTGTTGGGACCCGAGCGGTGCCAGGTGTTGGAGAGCCAGACGGCCACCGACCCGGCGGGGGCGGTCAGGACCGCTTCCCGGTGCTCCTGTCGGGGGGCCCAGGCGGGCTTCTTCCTCAGCTTGTGGCTTCGGGGCACCACCCGGGTGGCGCCGTTTTCGGCGGTGAAATCGTCCAGCATCCAGGCGTTCTGCACGGTCAAGGGGAAATCGGGCAGGGGTTCGGAAAGCTGGCCCAGGGGCACGTCCACGTGCCAGGCGCCTCCCTCGGTGGCGTGGGCGCCGATGCTGGTGGCGCTCAGGTCCGAGAGCACGCAGTCCTCGCCCAAGACCCCCCGGACCAGCTTCAGGATATGGGGTTCTTCAACCAGGCGCAGGGCCCCATCCGACTTGGCCGGCAGATTCATGATGCGTTGGGACCGATCCTGGTCGAAGAGCAGCGGCAGGTGAAAGAAGAGCTTCATGACCTGGTCGGGGGGCACCGGCCAGGAGGTGTTTCCGTTGAGAGCGCGGGTGTGGCGAATCCTCTTCATGATTCGAGCCACTTCGGCCTCCGAGGCGGTGTAGCTCTCCGAGATGAAGGCTTCGATGGCGTCGTCATCGGGCCCCTCGGGGCCGTCGCCCGGGTCGAACGGCTGCCGCTGTTCCTGCTCGAAGAGCCGGTCCACCTCCTCTCGAATCCGTTGCAGCAGCTCCCGGTCCAGGACCCCTTCGAGCACCACGTACCCCTCCCGGTCGAGATGTCTGATGGCCGCCTCCAGATCGATCGCTTTCTTCATGGCGCCGCCGAATGGGTGAGGATTGGGAGCCGGGATGCTCTCATTGCCGGTTGCATGGCCGAGCGAGCCCGGGGGGCCCTGAACCCGGTCGAATCTTACTGTTAATTCCACCCGGGGAAAACACCTTTTCCGGGTGGGGGTCTTTCCCGAGGAAGATGGCATGGCGCATCACGACTGGATCATCGCGGGAGGCCGGGTGATGGACCCGGCCAATCGGGTGGACGCCGAGCTGGACCTGTGCATCCGGGAGGGCCGCATCTCCCTGTTGACGCGGTCGGCCCGGGCGGAAACCTCCGACCGGCGATTCGATGCCGGGGGGTTGCTGGTGGTTCCCGGCCTGGTCGATCTGCACATGCACGGCTATGAGCACGTCACCCCGCTGGGCATCGACGTGGATCACTACTGCCTGGGTCGAGGGGTGACGACCGCGCTCGATACCGGCAGCGCCGGCTGCAGCACCTTCGAAGGCTTCCGAGCCTATGCCTGCCGGTCCAGCCGCACACGCCTGCTGGCGCTGCTCAACATCTCCTGCGCCGGGCTGGCATTCGCCAAGCTGGGCGGTGACAAGGCCACGCCGGGAGAGCTGGATTTGCTGGACCTGGCCGACCTGGAGGGCTGCATCGACTGCGTCAACGCCAATCGAGACCTGATTGCGGGCGTCAAGGTCCGTCTTTCGGCCTCGCTGGCCGACGAGGGGCGCAACGAGGCCGAGGCCTATCGCCGGGCCCTGGCCGCCGCTCGCGCGGTCCGGCTTCCCCTGATGGTTCACCATACCCTCTCCACGGTGAGCCTGGCGGACTGTCCGGGCAAAATGGCCGCGGGCGACATCTATACCCACGCCTACCACGGATTTCGCAGCACCATCATCCGCCCGGACGGAACGTTGGATACCTCGGTCCGAGCGGCCCGGGAACGGGGCGTGTTGTTCGACGTGGGTTTTGGGCAGGGCTCCTTCAACTGGACGGTTGCCGAATTGAGCTTTCAGCAGGGTTTTTTGCCCGACACCATCAGCAGCGACCTCCACAGCGGAACCTGCGAAGGTCCGGCCTACGACTTGCCGACCGTCATGACCCGGCTGCTCCACCTGGGTCTGCCGTTGGCGGAAGTCATCGGGCGGACCACCATCGAGCCGGCCAGGGCCATGGGCTGGGAGGACCGCATCGGAAGCCTGGCGGTCGGGAGGGAAGCCGACGTGACGGTGCTCTCGCTGGATTCGGTGGACGCCGAATTGGAGGACTGCCAATCGCAGTTGCGCCGAGTCCGACAGCGCCTCCGTCCCCGGGCCGTTTGGCGAGCGGGAGTTCCGGGGCGAATCACCTCGCCGGCCCAATGGCCCAATCCGGCCTCCATCGCCAGGCAGAGAGCGGCCTGGGACCTTTTGGAGGTGCGAGACCCGCATCCCCCCGGGCAGGTTACTTGACCAGCCGGGTCTCGGGGTATTGGGCGAACCAGCCGAACCAGAAGGCGCGGAAGGCCGGGACTCTGGGCAATACCCGGTCGGGGTCTTCCTCGGAAACCAGGCCGTCTTCAGTCATTTTCCAGGCTTTTCCGCTGTCGTCGATCACCCGGTCGTCCCGCAACAGCCGCTGGAACCCTTGCTCCCCGGTCTTGTAGACCCGGTTGGCGCCCGACCGCGTCGTCAGAATGGTCAGGTGGTGGCCGGCCAGCTCGGTCCGGAAGACAGGATTCTTCTTGAGGAATCTCGAGCTGACCGCCAGCGGCTGCGCCGTGCCGCCGGGGGTGTAGGGAGAGAGCACGATCCCCAGGATCTCGGCCTTGTTCCGCAGGCGCTTGTCCTTCTCGGCCACCTGGAACATCAGCGAATCGGTGGCGAAGTACCGCTTGTAGGCCTGGCCCTCCCGGTAGTCGCGCTCATGCCCGGTGTCCAGGGACAGGACGGTGGTGCCGGGGTGTTTCTTCCGCCATTCCCCCCAGCGGGTGGTCACGATGGGAAGCGACTCCAGCTTGAGGCCGGAGCCGGCCAGTTTGCCGATCACGGGGGTTCCCAGCAGGGTGGACCACAGGCTGTTGGACTCGTGATCGAACATCAGCTTGTTGGCCCGGTAGATCAGTCCGCTGGTCCCGAAGGTCCGGCGCCGCCCCCCGACGACGCTCCTGTAGGGGATGGCGGTGCCGCAGAGGGTGCAGTAGACCAGGGTGATCTCGGTGTCGCCCAACCGATCCAGCGCCATCTCGTGCCAGGCCAGAATCCGCTTGGGGTAGGCCCGGGCCCGGCCCTCCACCGACAGACCGAAGACGACGTGGCTATCCTTGAGGTAGTCGGCCTGGCCGGCCGGGACGTTCTCGGGGTGGTCCAGGGGAGGAATGCCGTTGACCTTCACCCCTCCCCACTGCACCTCGTCCAGCCGGACCAGGGAACGGGCAGCCGGCGGGAAGAACTTGACCATTCCCGGATCGATGATCTTGTAGAAGGACCGCTTGAAGATGAGGTATTCGGGGTGGGGCTGGTAGGGTTGCTTCCAGACCCATCTCAACCAGCGCTGGCTGTCCTGCCCGAAGAACTGGCCGGTCTGCTTGCTGAGGAAGCGATAGAGGCGACGCTTGATTTCCGGGTAGGTCGGCCCGCTGAGCTCGACCAGCATGGCCGTATAGGAGTCTCGCCAGGAACGGCTGATGGCCTCCAGGGCGGGTTCGGCATCGGCGTCCTCGACGGCGCCGGCCTGAAAGAACAACTCCAGGGGAGGGGAGTCCTCGGAGTCGTCCTGGGGCAGGGCGCCTTTGCTCGGCTGCATGGAGAGAGCAGCCAGGCAGAGCGCCAGCAGCACGCAGGTCAGCAGGCTACGGGTTTTCCCGGGGGCGCACTGAGTTCTCTGGCGGATGTTCGTTTTCCAGGGTGCGTTCATGATCCCGCCGGGGGAGCGGCCCGGTGCAACATCGCAGGGAAACTGAACGGCACGCAACGGGAGAAGATGCGGGCGAGACGCCCGCCGGGAGCGCGGGCGTCCCGCCCGCACAACACTGGCACAGCCTCACCCCTCTCTCCCACCCGGCTCGACCGGCATCGGCGCCAGGATTCTGCTTCAGCCGAGCCCATGGGGTTTCCACCGACAGGGTTGCCAGGCGTCATATCGCAGGGAAACTGAGCGGCCACCCAACGCAGAGGATGCGGGCGAGACGCCCGCGCTCCCGGAGGGGCGCCTACTCCCATCCTTACTTGCTCCGCGAGGAGGCACTGCCCCTGCCGATGCGGCAGTGCCGTTCCGCTTCGTGGTCCTTCGTGGATCACTCTTTGGCTGCGACGACGTCACGGGCGGGACGCCCGCCGGGAGCGCGGGCGTCCCGCCCGCACAACACTGGCACAGCCTCACCCCTCTCTCCCACCCGGCTCGACCGGCAACGGCGCCACGATTCCGCTTCAGCCGAGCCCATGGGATTCCCGGCGGCCTGGTGACCGGGCGCCGCATCACGGGGAAACTGAGCGGCCACCCAACGCAGAGAATGCGGGCGGGACGCCCGCGCTCCCGGCGGGGCGCCTCCTCCCATCCTTACTTGCTCCGCGAGGAGGCACTGCCCCTGCCGATACGGCAGTGCCGTTCCGCTTCGTGGTCCTTCGTGGATCACTCTTTTTTCTGTTGTTTCAGCCAAGCCGGTGGGTCTGCCGCGTCTGCGAGATTGGGCCGCTGTCCATTCAGGGAGCGAAATCTCCGGTGGTCATGCTCAGGTCGCGGTCACGGCTTCCTCCCAGCTCGCGGATGACCAGGCGCCGGTCGCGGTAGGTCAGTTGGGAGACCCCCCGGTAGTCCTCGGGTATCTTGAACAGGAAGGCCAGGTAGGACCGCACCGTGGTCTGGCCGGCGTCCAGGTGGACGTAGAGCGGACGACCGAAGATCCTGCCCTTCTCGACCAGGACCGGGAAGGGCTGGTGCAGCCCGCTGGTTCCGAACTCCAGGCCGCGCGCCTGCGGCTTGCCGTTTTCCGAATGGCGCCAGATGTTGAGCCAGGGGTATTCCGCGGTGCTCCACAGGTACCCGATCAACAGCCCCTGCGAGGGGCTGCTGGCGGTGATCCAGCCAAGGTCCTCGTCGAAGACGAAAGAGACCACGTTGGGATCGGAGTCGTCCGCCAGCCGGCGCAGCGACAGGGGTTGACCCTGTTTGAGCGCCTGGGGCCAGTAGACTGCCGGCTCCTCCGGATTGGGCAGGGGGCTGGTCTGCATGAAGCCCTTGCGGGCGTTGCTGTCGACCAGGGTGCCCTCGTCCAGGAACGGCGGGCCGATGGTGGGGTGCTGGACCATGTTGTAGATTCGGCCCAGCTTGTTCCTGTTGGTAACGCTTTCGGAGACGATGCAGCTCGCCGAGGAGTCGGACAGGCGAATGGTCCGCACGACTTCCAGTCCGGCCATGGGAAGCAGGGCCGACAGGGTCGCTTCCAGGGCTTCGCCCTTGCGGGCCGGTCCCTCCTGAACCGTCCACTCGACTCGGCTGGCCTCCCCGTGAAAGAACATTCCGTTGCGTTCTTCGGCTTCCGAGGGGGCGCCCCAGCGATCCAGGCAGAGGAAGTGGCCCAGGGGTTTCAAGACTACCGATTCCCCCGGGTCCCACTGGAGAGGGTTGACGGAGTGGCCGCCCAGGCGGAAGTCCACCAGCGAGCCTCCGCCGAGATCCACCACCAACCGGGCGGCCCGGCCCTCCAGAATCAGGGAAGGACGGCCGTTGAAGAGGGTCTCGGCGTGCATCGGCGCGACGGCGGCCAGGAGCGTGAATGCGATGGCGCTCCTGATCAGAGCCCGGAATCTGTAGAGTGCGGAATTCGCCACCGGCAAACCAGGATCAAATCTCCGACAGAAGCTTCAGTTGGCCGTTGCTGTCGCCGATCGACTCGGGGTGGATGCCCATGTGGCTCAGCAGAGTCATGTAAAGATTGGTCAACGGTGTCTCGTCGGGGTAGCGGATATGGCGGCCGGGGTGGAGATTGCCCGAGCCTCGTCCGGCGACCATCACCGGCAGGTCGTGATGCAGGTGTTCGTTGCCGTCGCTGAGACCGCTGCCGTAGACGATCATCAGGTTGTCCAGCAGGCTGCCGTCGCCGTCGGGAATCGACTTCAGTTGTCCCAGCCAATAGGCGAACTGTTGCGTGTGGTAGCGGTTGATCCTGATGATCTGCTCGATCTTGGACTGGTTCCCCTGGTGGTGAGTGAGTCCGTGGTGAGCATTGGACACGCCAAGCTCCCGGTAGGTGCGATTGCTGCCTTCCCGCCCCACCATCAGAGTGGTGATGCGGGTCAGGTCCGTCTGGAACGCCACCGTCTGCAGATCGAACAGGAGTCGCAGGTGCTCGGCAAAATCGATGGGGATGCCCGCGGGAATGTCCATGGCGGGCGCCGGCCCGGCCGGTGCGTTCTCGAGCGACTCGATCCGTTTCTCGATGTCGCGGACGGCGAACAGGTATTCGTCCAGCTTGCGGCGGTCCACCGGACCCAGGCGATGGAAGAGACTGCGGGCTTCATCCTGGACCAGGTCCAGAATGCTGGACCGGTCCCTGGCGCCGGTCTGGCCGGATTTCGCATCCCGAGGGGCGCCGAAGAGGCGATTGAAGATCGAGCGGGGACTGACCTCGGGCGGCATGGGACTGGTGGGGCTGCGCCAGGAAATGCTGTTGTTGTAGGCGCAACTGTAGCCGGAATCGCAATTGCCGACCAGTCGGGTATGTTCAAGCCCCAACTCCAGGGAGGCGAACCGGGTCCGGCCGCCGACGGCTTGAGCCGCGATCTGGTCCACCGAGATGCCGTTTCGGATATCCGCCCCCTGGGTCTTCTTGGGATGGACTCCGGTGAGATAGGACGCCGCGGCCCGGGCGTGGTCGCCCGGACCGTCGCCGAGGGCGCGGCCGTTGTTGTGGGTCAGTCCGCTGAGCCACAGACAGTCGTCCCGGTACTCTTTCAGGGGCTGAAGGATGGACGGCAGTTCGAAGTCGGAGCCCTCGCTGGCCGGCGTCCAGTCGGACATGATGATCCCGTTGGGAACGTAGACGAAGGCCAGGCGGGTCGGTGAATCGGCCGCGGCCGGCGCCTTGGCTGCAAAGGCGGGCGCCATGGCGTCGAGCCAGGGAAGTCCGATGGCTACTCCCATCCCGCGCAGAAAGGTTCGGCGTGGAAGATGTCGTGGCGTCATGATCCTCCTCCGTTGGTGGTCCTCATCTGGAACGGCAGGCTCTCCACGATCGATTGGACCAGTTGGCTGAATCTGAAGCCGTTGTCTTCCAACTCCAGGCAGATCCGGTCCACCGCAGGCTTGTCGTAGGGTTCCAGGCCTCTTCCCAGGGCGTAGGTTAACATTTTTTCGGTGAGACAGCGAACGAATGCGTCGCGCTCCGTGTCGGCCAACAGCGCCTTGAGATCCTTCGGTCCCCGAAAGGAGCGTCCACCCGGCAACTCTCCGGCGGCGTCCACCGGAACCCCGCCGTCTTCCGTCCTCCAGGCTCCCACGGCGTCATAGTTTTCCAACCCGAAGCCCAGGGCGTCCATCTTCCGGTGGCAGGCGGCGCAGGCCGGCCGGCTCCGGTGCTTCTCCAGCCGCTCCCTGAGAGTCCTATGGGCTCCGTTGGGTTCCTCCTCGAGTGTCTCCATCTCGGGCGGCGGCGGCGGTGGAGCGCCCAGCAGGGTTTCCAGGATCCATTTGCCCCGCAAGACCGGGGAGGTGCGAGTCGGGTAGGAGGACACCGTCAATATGCTGGCTTGAGTCATCAGGCCCCCGCGCTGGCCGCCGGCGAGCTCGATCCTGCGGAAGTGCGGGCCTTCGACGCCCGGATGCCCGTAGTGACGGGCCAGTCGCTGGTTGAGGAAGGTGTAGTCGGCGTCCAGAAAATCGATCAGGCTGCGGTCCTGCTCCAGGATCGAACGGAAGAAGAGCTCCGTTTCGCGACGCATGGCCTCCCGCAACGGTTCGTCGAAGTCGGGAAAGCGGTCGGGGTCGGGCTGGGCGCTCTCCAGATTCCGTAGTTGCAGCCATTGGCCGGCAAAGTTTTCCACCAGGGCCTCGGACCTGGGATCCTCGAGCATCCGCCCCACCTGTTGTCTCAGGACTCGAGGATCGTCGAGTGCGGCACGTTGGGCCAAACCGAACAACTCGTCGTCGGGAAGGCTGCTCCAGAGGAAGTAGGAAAGCCGAGAGGCGAGCTCATAGGGCCCCAGGGGGTGGGCCGAGCCGTCAGGGGCGGCCTCCGGATCGAATTCGAGCCGGAAGAGGAAATGGGGGGACACCAGGACGGCCTGGAGAGCCCTCTGGATTCCCCGTTCCAGGGGCTCCCCTTGCCGTTGAGCCGAGGCTGCCAGCCCCCGCAATCGGTCGATCTCCGGCTCGGTCGCCGGCCGGCGGTAGGCGCGCAGCGCCAGGTTCCGCAGGATCGCATCGGTGCAGCCGGCCAGGTGTTTCCCGGGGTCGTGTCCGCAGATCAGGACCCGGCGATGGCTGTCGGTCAAGGGCTTTGGCTTCACCTGGAACGGACCCAGGATCTCCATGGAATCGGCATAGACCAGGCGTTCCGGGGGTTTCTCCACCCGGTCCTCGAAAACCGCTTGGTCGAGTGCGGCGCCCAGCGACTCGGAATCCAGCCGGGGCGACGCCTCCAGCCGATGCAGGCCCGAGTCGACCCGGATGCGAATGTCGAAGGTGCCCCGGTGGTAGGCGTCGGTTTCGACGTGAAAGGTCTGAAGATAGCTGCCGTCGAGCAGGACGGACAGGGTGGCCGAAGGCAGCTCGGCCGGTATCCACTGTCCGGCTTCGGCCGGCGGCGCTCTCCTCCGGTCCACCACCCGCACCCGCAGCTCGTACTCTCCCGGCGAGGGGAAGGGATGCCGGGCGAGAAGCCTGCCTCCGGGCGAGTAGGGAACGGTGTGGGTGCCTTCCGGGACAGAGGGGGGAGTCCGGCTTCGGGATGCCAGGTAGCGGGCCAGCATGGGCTTGACTTTCCGCCGAACCACCACGGCCCGGCCGGCGATCTCTTCGGCGGCCGCCAGGTATTTTTCCATCAACAGCGGAGAGAGCGAGAGCACGTCCCCGATGTTGTCGAAGCCGTAGCCGGTGTCATCGACGGGAAAGTCTTCCGACAAGCCGAGATCGAGGCCCAGCCAATCCCGGATCGTATTGTCGTATTCACTGCGGTTGAGCCGCCGGGCCGTGACCCGTCCGGGGCTGGGCGCCACGCCGGCGGCCTCTTCCTCCAGCCGCGCTTCGATCCAGCGCGCCACCTCCCTCGATTGCTCGGCCGCCGGACGTGGATTTCCCTGCGGAGGCATGCGGCCGGTGCGAAGCTCCCTCAGCACGGCCTGCCAAAGGTCCTGCCGTTCGCGGACGGGATGCGCGGGGTCGAAGTCGCTCAGGTCGATTTCGGCGGTTCGGAGGTTGGCGTTGTGGCACTGCAGGCAGTGTTCGGCCAGGAAGGGTCTCACCTCCCCTTCGAAGGTGGAAGCCTGCAGGGAAGGGAGTCCGGCCAAGGCCAGAATCGCCAGTAGAAACGGCAGGCGACCGGGACGCCGTGCAAGACCGGCTGCCGGCGGAATCGGCCTGAGACGGTCATCGGGGTGAAGGAGGGTGGGGATCACCGCGAGCCTGCTCAACGAAAAATCAGGTCGGATCGAGTATAAGCGTTTGAGCTTGCCGGGACAAGTTCTTCGCGGCGAAACGTTCGCGGCGAAACGTCAGCGGCGGTTGAATGAGGCGCCGGCACAGTGCTATACTGCGTCCGTGCAGGATGTCGCTTCCTGCAGCTCCCAGGGCATTCGTCGATTCGGCCGGCCGATTCAGTGTCGCCGCGAATGATATGGGGTGCCCAAATGACCAACGTCGGCAGGCAGCCTGTTGATGTTTCCTCCGAGCTTCTTCTCGCCGAAAGCCTGCCCGTGCCGGTGACTCCCTTGCCATTTGTCGTTTCAAGCATTGCGGCTTTTCCCAGCCAGATTGCGGGCGTTCCTTCCTGATTCGAAGGGGGTGAGACCATCATGTTGGAGACAACCTTTATTCGGGTGGTGTTTTGTGCGGTTTTCATTTTCAGTTGCTACTACTTTCAGCCGTTTGAATTGACGAGGCTCTGGGCGGCGGCTGTCGGAGTCGTGACTTCAGCGGCGATCATCGTTTTCGAGGTCCGCCTGAGAAAGACCTCGTTGAAGCAGCTCATCGGTGCGGCCATCGGGTCCATTCTGGGCATCGGCGGCGCCGCCATGATCGGCATCATGCTGGTCGAGACTACCATTGACCCTCAAACCAAGTCGTTTCTCCAGATTGGACTGTTTCTCTTCATGGGCTACGTCGGCCTGGTGATGGGAGCCAACAAGGGAGATCTCCTCAACCTCTCGGCTATGGGCGGGTTCTTTGCCGGGGAGAGGCGCAGCGGAAAGAACTACAAGATCCTGGATACCAGCGTGATCATCGACGGGCGGGTGGCCGACGTCTGCGAGACCGGCTTCATCGACGGAATTCTGCTCATTCCCCAGTTCGTGCTGCGAGAGCTCCAGCAGGTCGCCGATTCGGCCGATTCCCTGAAGAGGAATCGCGGGCGGCGCGGCCTGGATATTCTCCAGCGGGTGCAGAAAATGGCCGGGATCGAGGTGCAGATCCTGGAGAAGGACTTTCCTCAGATCCGGGAGGTGGATTTGAAGCTCATCGAGCTGGCCAAGGAACTGGAGGCCAAGATCGTTACCAACGACTTCAACCTCAACAAGATCGCCCAGTTGCAGGATGTGCCCGTGTTGAATATCAATGAGCTGGCCAACTCCCTGAAGCCGGTCGTGCTTCCGGGCGAGGTCATGAAGGTATTCATTCTCAAGGAGGGCAAGGAGTACAACCAGGGGGTGGCCTACCTCGATGACGGCACCATGGTCGTGGTGGACAACGCCAGAAAGATGATCGGAAAGACCATCGACACCTCGGTCACCAGCGTCCTGCAAACCACCGCCGGCAAGATGATATTCGGTCGCTACCACGACCGCTCGCACAAGATGGAAGCCGTGGGACCATGAACGTGGCTGCCATCATTCCGGCTGCCGGCGTCGGGACGCGGATGAAGTCCTCCGGTCCCAAGCAGTTCATTCCGCTGGGAGACGGTTCGGTCCTCATCCATACGCTGGAAAAGTTCGCGGCCTGCAGCCGGGTGCCGACCGCCTGCGTCTCGCTCAGAGAGGCGGACATGCCCGGTTTCCGACGGGAGTTGGAGCAGCGGGGGCTGTCGGATTTCGCCCGCCTGGTCGCCGGTGGAGCTCATCGCCAGGAATCGGTCTACAACGGCTTCAGGGCTCTCGATTCGAGCACCGATATCGTGGTGGTCCACGACGGCGTCAGGCCCTTCGTGGAGCCGGCGATGATCGAGGCCGTCATCGATGCGGCGGCCGAGAAGGGCAGCGCCATCCTGGCCCTCCCCTGCATCGATACGGTCAAGCAGGTGGAACGGCAGCGGGTGGTGGCCACTCTGCCGCGCGAGAAGATCGTCATGGTTCAGACTCCCCAGGCCTTTCGCTATGACATTCTCCGGGAAGCGCTGGAAAGGGCCCGCGCCGACCACTATTACGCGAGCGACGAGTCCTGCCTGGTGGAGCGCCTGGGCTATCCGGTAACGGTGCTGCTGGGTAGCGAGCGGAACATCAAGATCACCAAGCCTGCCGATCTGCCGCTGGCCGAGCTCTTCGTCCGGCAGTCCTCCGGATGAACGCAGCGACCTGGTGAGAGAGGTGGGTCAAACATGCCCAATCGTCTCCGCTTTGCCCCCAGCCCGACCGGTGAACTGCACGTCGGCAATGCCCGGACCGCCGTCTTCAACTGGCTGTTCGCGAAAAAGTATGGCGGCGCCCTCGTCATTCGCATTGAAGACACCGACCGGGCTCGTTCCGACAGTCGCTTCGAGGAACTCATTTGCCGGAATCTGAAGTGGCTGGGTCTGGATTGGCAGGAAGGGCCGGACTGCGGCGGGCCGTTCGGTCCCTATCGCCAAAGCAGCCGCGCGGCCATTTATGCACGCCATGCCGGGTCCCTGTTGGAGAAAGGGTCCGCCTACCGCTGTTTTTGCAGTGAGGAGGAACTGGGGCGGCAGGCCCGGGAGGCGCGGCGGACGGGAGTCGCCTGGAAGTATCCCGGAATCTGCCGGAGCCTATCTGCGGGGGAGGTGGCCCAACGGCTGAAGGATTCCCATCCGTCGGTGATTCGGCTGAGGGTCCGCTCCGGCGCGGTGGCCTTTCAGGACCTGGTCCATGGCGAGATGACCTTTGACAGCGCCGTGGTGGGAGACCCCATTCTGGTCCGGTCCAATGGAATGCCCACCTACAACTACGCGGCGGTGGTGGACGATGGCTCGATGAAGATCAGCCACGTGGTGCGGGGCGACGACCACCTGTCCAACACCCCCCGGCAGGTTCTGATCTACGAGGCCCTGGGATGGCCCTTGCCGGTCTTCGCCCACTTGTCGACCATTCTCGGGCCCGACCGCACCCGTCTTTCCAAGCGACACGGGGCCACCTCTCTGCAGCACTTTCGGGACCAGGGAGTTCTTCCGGAGGCCTTGCTCAACAGCCTGACCCTGCTGGGATGGGCGCCGGGGGAAGACCAGAGTGAAATCCTCTCGCCGGAAGAGCTGGTTGCAAGCTTCGACATCGAGCGGGTGTCGAAGAGTTCGGCCGTTTTCGACGTCCACAAGCTCTATTTTTTCAACCGGCACTACCTGAAAGCATGCGAGCCCTCCCGCGCCGTGGAGTGGGCCATCGCCCATCTGAGGCGGGAGGGCCTGTTGGAAGTGGTGGATTCCGGAGTACGCCAATGGGTAGGACAGGTGGTGGAGGCCTTTCTGCCCGGACTGGACCACTTGAGCCAGATTGCCCGCAAGGCTCCCCAGTTGTGGTCCTTTGAGGCGGCAAGGGCCCTTCAGGATGAGGGAGTACGCCAGGTGCTGTCGCTGCCCGGGGCCGCGGGAGTGGTCGAGGCGCTCAGGAATCAGCTTGCTCAGGAGGAGCGCGACGTGGTCAGGGAATGGCCGTCCATCGTGGGGAGCGTGAAGGCCGCCAGCGGTCAAAAGGGGAGAAAGCTCTTTCATCCCATTCGGGTGGCGCTGACGGGCAGGGATTCAGGGCCGGAGCTGGACAAGCTGGTGCCCATTTTCGAGGGAGGCAGCCGGCTCGAATTGCCCCATCCGATCAAGGACTGCCGGGCCAGGATCGACGAGTTCCATGGCGCCATGCTTTCCCAGGGACTGACAAGCCGAATCCACTGATGGAGCAACTGATCTACGGCATCCATCCGGTGAGAGAGTGTCTGGGGTCCGGCTCCAGACCGGTTTCGTGCCTCCATATCGCCCGTGAAGCCGGCAGCCGGGGACTCAAGGCCATTGTCCATCTCGCCAGGCGCCGGGGAGTCGCCGTCCGGTTCGAGCCGCGCCGCCTTCTGGACCAGCGGGTGGGGGGCGCCAACCACCAGGGAGTGGTGGCCGTCTGTGTCGCCCGGCCCCATGTCGAGTTGGAGGATCTCCTGGACGGCTTGGGGCCGGCGCCCCTGGTGGTCGTGTTGGATTCCGTCGAGGATCCGCGAAACCTGGGCGCCGTCTTGAGGTGCTGCGCGGCCGCCGGGGTGGACGGGGTGATCGTCCCCAGAGGCCATGCCGCCGGAGTGACGGCCACCGTCTCCAAGGCGGCGGCCGGTGGGCTGGAGTACCTGTCCATCGCTCGCGTGAGCAATCTGGCCAGAGCCATCGATCAACTCAAGACCAGGGGAATATGGGTTGCAGGGGTGGAAACGGGGCAGCCGCTGGGTTGCCAGGACCTGGACTTGACCCTGCCCACGGCGCTGGTTCTGGGGAATGAGGGAACGGGGTTGAGGCGGCTGGTGCGGGAAAAATGCGATTTCCTGGCATCGATTCCCACCCCGGGTCCCATCCGGTCGCTGAACGTGTCGGTTGCCGCCGGCATTATGCTCTATGAGGCCATCCGCCAGCGAGGTCGCAACCGATGTAGTAGCAGATAGCCCGGTGAGCCTTTTGCAGGAAATTGTTCTTGTGCGGGGAGCGGCTTTTTGCTATGCTTGGGCGTTTGCCAACGGGCTGGCGTAGCTCAGTTGGTAGAGCATCTGATTTGTAATCAGAGGGTCGGGGGTTCAAGTCCCTTCGCCAGCTCCAGCGATTGGGTTCGTTGGGAGAGATGGCCGAGTGGTTAATGGCAGCAGACTGTAAATCTGCCGCTCCTTGCGAGCTACGGAGGTTCGAATCCTCCTCTCTCCACCACATTGTTATAGCCAGAGGCGGGAGTAACTCAGTGGTAGAGTCACAGCCTTCCAAGCTGTTGGTCGCGGGTTCGAGCCCCGTCTCCCGCTCCAGAGTTATGCCCACGTAGCTCAGATGGTACGAGCGCGTCCTTGGTAAGGACGAGGTCACCAGTTCAAGCCTGGTCGTGGGCTCTGCCTTCCGTTGAACATTCCGTCCACACCCGAAAGAGGTCCGATTTCACGTTCATGTCGGAGTGGCTGAGGCCTGTCCCGTGAACGCAAGGAGAGCAAGCGATGGCGAAGGAGAAATTTGATCGAAGCAAGCCGCACATCAACATCGGGACGATCGGGCACATCGATCACGGGAAGACGACGTTGACGGCGGCGATCACGCGGGTATTGGGGAAGAAGGACCCGAAGGTGGCGTTTCGGAGTTTCGATTCGATCGACAATGCGCCGGAGGAGCGGGAGCGAGGGATCACGATCGCGACGGCGCACGTGGAGTATTCGACGGGGAAGCGGCACTATGCGCACGTGGACTGCCCGGGACATGCGGACTACATCAAGAACATGATCACGGGAGCGGCGCAGATGGATGGAGCGATCCTGGTGGTGGCGGCGACCGACGGGCCGATGCCGCAGACGCGGGAGCACATCTTGTTGGCGAGGCAGGTGGGGGTGCCGTCGATCGTGGTGGCGATGAACAAGGTGGATGCGGTGGAGGATGAGGAGTTGCTGGACCTGGTGGAGTTGGAGGTGCGGGAGTTGCTGGAGAGCTACAAGTTTCCTGGGGAGGAAGTCCCGGTGGTGCGGGTATCGGCGCTGGGAGGGTTGAATGGGGAGGGGGAGTGGGAGGCGAAGATCGAGGAGTTGATGGAGGAGGTGGACGGCTACATACCGTTGCCGGAGCGGGAGGTGGACAAGCCGTTCCTGATGCCGATCGAGGACATATTTTCGATATCGGGGAGAGGGACGGTGGTGACGGGGAGAGTGGAGAGAGGGAAGGTGAAGGTAGGGGAGGAGATGGAGATCGTGGGGATGAGGCCGACGCAGAAGCGGGTGGTGACGGGAGTGGAGATGTTCAAGAAGCTGCTGGACGAGGGGGTGGCGGGAGACAACGTGGGGTTGTTGCTGAGGGGAGTGGAGAAGCGGGACGTGGAGCGGGGGCAGGTGGTGGCGAAGGTGGGGAGCATTACGCCGCACACGAAGTTCAAGGCGGAGGCCTACATCCTGACGAAGGAGGAGGGGGGGAGGCACACGCCGTTTTTCACGGGGTATCGGCCGCAGTTTTATTTTCGGACGACGGACGTGACGGGAGTGGCGAGTCTGGGAGAAGGGACGGAGATGGTGATGCCGGGAGACAACGTGAGCCTGGAGATCGAGTTGATCACGCCGATCGCAATGGAGAAGGGGCTGAGGTTTGCGATCCGGGAGGGAGGGCGAACGGTGGGGGCCGGCACCATCACCGAGATACTGGAATAGGAGCGCCCAACCCCCTTGAGCCAATTGCCTGGAGCGGAAGGCCAAGTCGATGCGAGACATTGTTACTCTGCAATGCACCAGTTGCAAACAAAGAAACTATTCGACCACCAAGAACAAGAAAAAGACTCCCGCGCGCCTGGAGCTCAAGAAGTTCTGTCGTGCCTGCCGAGCCCACAAGATCCATCGAGAGACCCGATGAGAAATGCGGGTCAGAGATTGCGGTGACAAGGAAATTCTTGCCGTTTGGCCCTCGCTGCAGGCCAGTAGCTCGAACTGGTAGAGCGCCGGTCTCCAAAACCGGATGTTGGGGGTTCGAATCCCTCCTGGCCTGCCATCTCTTCTCCATGAATTCGGCGATCGTGCCCGTCACGGAGGTGGCTCCTTGTTGGAATCGTTGAAAGTTTCCAGGATCAATCAGTTCTTCGGCGACGTCAAGATGGAGATGCGAAAGGTCTCCTGGCCGGGGCGAAAGGAAGTCTACGGGACCACCATCGTTGTCCTTTGCGCGGTTTTTTTCTTTGGAATTTATCTGGGTCTGGTCGATACCATCCTGCAGTTCGGGGTTCAGGGCTTGTATGGCTGGTTGGCCGGCCGGTAGCGGTTGTTGTGCTTGAGTCTTTTGGAAAGGGCCAGCTCTTCGGGAGGCGTCTGGAATGGCCAAGCAGTGGTACATCATTCACACCTATTCCGGATTTGAGCGCAAGGTGGCCGAAAGTCTGAAGAGCCGGGTCGAAGCCTTCGGAATGCAGGAGGGGTTCGGCGAGCCCCTGGTTCCCGAGGAGGACGTCGTCGAGATGAAGGGCGGCAAGCGCGTCACCAGCAAGAAGATAACCTTTCCGGGCTACGTGCTGGTTGAAATGGAAATGACGGATCAGGCCTGGCATGTCGTCAAGAATACTCCCAGGGTCACCGGTTTCGTCGGTTCGGGGCAGATTCCTTCGCCGCTGAGCCAGAAGGAAGTCGACCAGATCATCTACCACGCCGAAGCGACGGCGGAGAAACCCAAAGTCGAGCTGACCTTCGAGCACGGCGAGACCGTCAAGATCATCGACGGTCCCTTCAGCAACTTCACCGGAACGGTGGAGGAGTTGAACGAGGACCGGAACACGCTCAAGGTGAACGTCACCATCTTTGGACGCCAGACCCCGGTGGAGTTGGACTACCTGCAGGTCGAAAAGTCCTAGCAGGCATTTCTCGCCGGGAGCCTGCTCCCGGTTGCGAGAGCACACCCCGTTCGGGATCGGCGTCGGCCGCTCTCGGAGGTCTCGATGGCAAAAAAGGCAATCGGAAACATCAAGCTGCAGATTCCCGCCGCCAAGGCGACTCCGGCTCCCCCGGTGGGTCCCGCATTGGGCCAGCACGGAGTCAACATCATGGACTTCTGCAAGGCCTTCAATGCCAAGACCTCCAACAAGGATCAGGAAGGCCTCATCATTCCCGTGGTGATCACGGTGTTTGCCGATCGCTCCTTTTCCTTTATCACCAAGACGCCGCCGGCAGCCGTGCTGCTGAAGCGCCTGGCCGGAATCGCCAAGGGGTCGGGCACTCCCAACCGGAACAAGGTGGGCAGTGTCACCGGGGATCAGGTGGAAGAAATAGCCCGGCAAAAGATGCCGGATCTCAATGCCCACGACCTGGCGGGGGCGGTCGCCATCGTGAAGGGAACGGCCCGCAGCATGGGGATCGAGGTCGAAAACTGAGGAGTCCCAATGGCGAAGACGAGTAAGCGCATGGCCCGGGCCAGGCAGGAGATTCAAGGGCAGGTCTATCCTCTGCAGGCGGCTCTTCCGCTGGTGCAGAAGCTGTCCTCGGCCAAGTTCGACGAGACGGTTGAAATCTCCCTGCGCCTGGGAGTCGACCCCAGGCACGCTAATCAGATGGTGCGTGGCACGGTGGTCCTGCCCCACGGTCTGGGGAAGGCCAAGAAGGTCTGCGTGATCGCCAGCGGGGAAAAGCGGACGGAAGCCGAACAAGCCGGCGCCGAGCACGTGGGAGGCGAAGAACTGGTGGGCAGGATCCAGGCCGGCTGGCTGGACTTCGAGGCGCTGGTGGCCACCCCCGACATGATGAAATTCCTGGGAAGGCTTGGCAGGATTCTGGGCCCCAAGGGCTTGATGCCCAATCCCAAGACGGGAACCGTTACCTTTGACGTGGGCAACACGGTGAAGGAAATCAAGGCCGGCAAGGTCGAGTTTCGGGTCGACAAGACGGCCATAATCCACACGCCTCTGGGGAAGGTGTCCTTTGACGGCGATCAACTCCTGGACAATGCCCGGACACTGATCGAATCCGTGATCAAGGCAAAGCCGCCCGCGGCCAAGGGCAGGTACCTGCGCAGTGTTTTCGTGTGCTCCAGCATGGGCCCGGGGATTCCCGTGGAACTGACATCGCTGGACAAGTAACCCTTTCGGAGGATTCGACCGTGCGTCGCGACGACAAGGAAAAGGAAATCGCAAGCCTGCGGAAGGAGTTCGGCGATGCCAGGAACCTGCTGCTGGCAAGCTTTCAGGGACTGACCGTGGGACAGGACACGGAGTTGCGCCGGGCCATTCGAGCTGCCGGTTCCAGCTACCGGGTCGTCAAGAACACGCTGGCCAGGCGAGCTGCCGAAGGGACGGCCCTGGAGCCCATCAAGGACCGGTTCACCGGGTCCAGCGCGGTTGCCTACAACGCCGAAGACCCCGTAGCCCTGGCCAAGGCGGTCACGACCTACGCCAAGGCTCACCCCCGCCTGGAATTCAAGGCGGGCGTGGTGGAAGGCCGGGTCATCGATCTGGCTGACCTGAACCATATCGCCGCTTTGCCGAGCAAGGAGGAGTTGATCTCCAAGTTGATGTTTCTACTCAACGCAGGAGCCCAGAGATTGGCCGGCGTGGTTCAGGCGGTGCCCGGAAACCTGGCCGTGGTGGTGGAAGAGGCCGGCAAGCAGAAGAAATTTCCAGAGTAATCATTCGCTACCGTGCAAGAGGAGGACTCGATGTCGGAGAAGATTCAGAAGTTGCTCGACGAGATTCAACAGTTGACGTTGCTGGAAGCCTCCGAGCTCGTCAAGGGTCTGGAGGAACGGTTCGGGGTATCCGCCGCCGCCGCCGCTCCCGTGGCCGTGGCCGGACCGGCCGGTCCGGCAGCCGAGGAGGTTGAGGAGCAGACGGAATTCAGCGTGATTCTCACCGGTTTCGGCGACGGCAAGAAGATCAATACCATCAAAGTGGTTCGCGAAGTGACCAGTCTCGGCCTCAAGGAGGCCAAGGACCTGGTAGACAGTGCTCCCAAGCCCGTCAGGGAAGGCATTCCCAAGGACGAGGCGGAAGCCCTCAAGAAGAAGTTCGAGGATGCGGGAGCTGCCGTCGAATTGAAATAGCTTGAGAACCACGATCCCCTTGATTCGAATTTCCAAACCCACAATTCGACCTGCAGGTGTGTCCGGGACTTCGAGGCCCGGACACGGCAGACTCGAAGGCAAGCCGGTTTCCTTGGCGTTGTCGTGGAGGGCAGGCCCGGCGATGGCCTGCATTCCTGACCGGGTTGCCGGTAAAGCACTCAGGCTGAGCGCTTTCCACGCCATCTGAAGGAGTCAAGCCAATGGGCACTGCTTCAAACGGACATTCCAGGGAGCGAGTGAACTTTTCCAAGATCCTCACTTCCATTCAGATTCCCAACCTCATCGAGGTTCAGAGGAAATCGTATGAGCGATTCCTTCAAATGAGCCTGCTGCCCCATGAGCGCGAGGATACCGGCCTGCAAGCCGTGTTCAATTCCGTGTTTCCCATCAGCGACTTTCGGGGTGTCTCCTCGCTGGAGTTTGTGGACTACTCGATCGGCAACTGGGAGTGCAAGTGCGGTCAGCTCAAGGGATTGCAGCACTTGAGAGTCCAGTGCCAGTCCTGCGGGGCGGACATTGTGACCAACCCTTTCTCCGTCGACGACGTCGTCTGCGCCAAGTGCGGAACCTACAACCGGAATGCGGCCCGATTTTGCGACGACTGCGGCGATCCCGTCAGCCTCAAGCTGAAGTACGAGGTGGCCGAGTGCCAGGAACGGGGAATGACCTATGCCGCGCCGCTGAAGGTGACCATCCGGCTGACGATTTACGACAAGGATCCCGATTCGGGAGGCAAGAACATCCGGGACATCAAGGAGCAGGAAGTCTACTTCGGCGAGATTCCGTTGATGACCGAGAACGGAACCTTCGTGATCAACGGCACCGAGCGCGTCATTGTCAGCCAGTTGCATCGATCTCCCGGCGTGTTCTTCGAGTCGGCCAGCGCCAAGACCTACTTCCTGGGAAAGATCATTCCCTATCGGGGTTCCTGGGTGGAATTCGAATACGATCAGAAGAACATCCTTTACGTTCGGATCGACCGGAAGCGGAAGTTCCTGGGGTCCATCTTCCTGCGGGCCCTCGGCTTGAAGAACGACGAGGAGCTGATCGGCGCCTTCTACCAGACCGATACCATCGGCGTCTCCGAGCGGCGGCTCCTGTGGAACGTTTCGGAACGCCTGATCGGCATGAAGATTTCGCATGACGTGGTGAATCCCGAGACCGGGGACGTGCTGAGCCATGCCGGCAAGAGAATCTCCCACAGCCAGTACAATCACATCGCCAAAGCCGGAATCGGCCAGGTAGAGGTGAGCGCCCACGATCTGGAGGGATACTTTACCGCGGCCGACGTGGTGAATCCCGAGACCGGGGAAGTGCTCATTGAAGCCAATGAAGAGCTCAAGGTGGCCGATGCCGCGGAAATCATCGATGCCGGCATCCCCCGGTTTTCGGTTTTCGAGCCGGAGCGGGACGACGTGGGGGTGGTGCTCAGCCAGACGATCAAGAAGGACAGCATCAAGACCTCCAAGGAGGCCTTGATCGAGATCTACCGCAAGCTCCGTCCCGGAGACCCTCCCACCCTGGAAACGGCCACCAACCTGTTTCAGGGGATGTTCTTCGATCCTCGCAAGTATGATTTTTCCAGAGTGGGCCGCCTGAAGTTCAACATCAAGCTGGGTCTCGAGACCCCGCTGGAGAAACGCACGCTGGATCCCAACGATTTCTACGCCGTCATCGCCTATCTCCTGAAGTTGCGGAAGAGCATCGGAAACGTTGACGACATCGATCACCTGGGCAATCGACGGGTTCGAGCGGTGGGTGAGCTGCTGGAGAACCAGTTTCGAATCGGCCTGGTGCGCATGGAACGGGCCATCAAGGAAAAGATGTCCGTCTACCAGGAGATCTCCACCGCCATGCCTCACGATCTGATCAATGCCAAGCCGGTGATGGCCGCGGTGCGAGAGTTTTTCGGTTCCAGCCAGTTGTCCCAGTTCATGGATCAAACCAATCCCCTGTCGGAGATCACTCACAAGCGGCGCCTGTCCGCATTGGGTCCGGGCGGCTTGAGTCGCGAGAGAGCCGGATTCGAGGTGCGGGACGTTCACACCACCCACTACGGGCGCATCTGTCCCATCGAAACTCCCGAGGGGCCCAACATCGGGTTGATTTCTTCCCTGAGCTGCTATGCCCAGATCAACGAATTCGGATTCATCGAAAGCCCCTATCGAAAGGTGGAGAACGGACAGGTGGTGGATACCGTCGCCGTGACCAACGGCGGGGACTCCGACCTCAAGATTGGGCAACAATTGAAACGATCGGAGGTCGAAGAGACGAACCGCAGCCTCGCGGCCGAAAAAAAGCGATTGGTCGAATTCGAGCCCTGGTCCTTCTGCCTGACCGCCTGGGAGGAAGACCGCTTCGTCATTGCCCAGGCCAACGTGGAACTGGACTCCCAGGGACGGATCGCAAGTCCCCTGGTGAACGCCCGGCAAGCCGGCAACTTCGTGCTCAAGAACCGGGAAGAGATCGACTACATCGACGTTTCTCCCAAGCAGCTCGTCAGCGTGGCGGCATCTCTGATCCCCTTCCTGGAGAACGACGACGCCAACCGCGCGCTGATGGGGTCCAACATGCAGCGGCAGGCGGTGCCCCTCCTGCGGGCCGAGGCGCCCTACGTGGGGACCGGGATGGAACGGGTCACGGCTCACGACTCCGGGGCGGTTGTGCTGTGCCGCCGGTCGGGCGTGGTGGACAGCGTCGACTCCGAGCGGATTATCGTCAGGGTTGAAACGGGAGAGAACGGCCAGCTCTCTCGAGAGGTCGGAGCCGACATTTATCAGCTCAAGAAGTTTCGACGCTCCAACCAGAACACCTGCATCAACCAGAAGCCGATCATCGCCAAGGGTGACCGGGTGCAGGCCGGACAGGTCCTGGCCGACGGGCCCTGCACCGACCTGGGAGAGCTGGCCCTGGGACGAAACGTCCTGGTCGGATTCATGCCCTGGCGAGGCTACAATTTCGAGGATGCCATCCTGGTCAGCGAACGACTCATCAGGGACGACTACTACACTTCCATCCACATCGAAGAGTTTGAAATCGAGGCCCGCGACACCAAGCTGGGACCCGAGGAGATCACGCGGGATATTCCCAACGTGAGCGAGAGCTTCCTGCGCGACCTGGACGAGAGCGGGATCATTCGCATCGGGGCCGGCGTCAAGCCCGGCGACGTCATCGTGGGCAAGGTCACCCCCAAGGGCGAGACCCAGTTGACTCCCGAAGAAAAGCTGCTGAGAGCCATCTTCGGGGAGAAGGCGGGCGACGTGCGCGATGCCTCTCTCATCACGCCTCCCGGGATTGAAGGCGTGGTGGTGGACGTCAAGGTCTTTTCTCGAAAGGGCCAGGAAAAGGACGAGCGGGCCCAGGCTATCGAAGACCACGAAATCGAGCGAATCGAGAGGAATCTCAACGATGAAATGCGGATTCTGACCGGTGAGCGCAACAAGCGCATTTGCGAACTGCTGGAGGGGAAGGTTCTCACCGCCGACCTGGTCCACGAGCGGAGCCGCAAGCGAATTCTGGCCCGCCGCACGCGGTTGAGCCGGGAGATCATTCAACGCCTGGGCGCCAGGGATCTGGGTCGGGTCAAGATCGGCCGCAAGGATCCGAAACTGAAGTCCCAGATCCTGCAAATCGAAAAAATGACCCAGCGGCAGATCGAAGTCCTTCAGGCCCTTCACGAGGACAAGTTGTCCAAGTTGAAGAAGGGCGACGAGTTGCCGCCCGGAGTCATCAAGCTGGTCAAAGTCTATGTGGCCATGAAGCGGAAGCTCTCGGTCGGCGACAAGATGGCCGGGAGGCATGGCAACAAGGGAGTCATCGCCAGGATCATGCCTGAAGAGGATATGCCCTATCTGCCGGACGGGACTCCCGTCGAAATCGTCTTGAACCCCTTGGGCGTTCCCTCCCGCATGAACGTGGGACAGATCCTGGAAGCCCATCTGGGTTGGGCCGCCAGGGCACTGGGGTTGCATTTTTCCACCCCCGTCTTCGACGGCGCCTCGGAGCAGGAAATCAAGTCCCAGTTGGATGGCGCCCGACTTCCCCTTTCCGGGAAGACCCGCTTGTGTGACGGCCTGACGGGAGAACGCTTCGAGCAGGAGGTCACCGTGGGCTATATCTACATGCTGAAGCTGTCCCACCTGGTGGACGACAAGATTCATGCCCGCTCCATCGGACCCTACTCCCTCATCACCCAACAGCCTCTGGGCGGCAAGGCTCAGTTCGGGGGCCAGAGATTCGGGGAGATGGAGGTTTGGGCGCTGGAGGCTTACGGGGCCGCCCATATCCTGCAGGAGCTGCTGACCGCCAAGGCCGACGACGTCTATGGACGAGCCAAGATCTACGAGGCCATCGTCAAGGGAGAGGCAGCCATCGAGCCGGGCTTGCCGGAGTCTTTCAACGTCTTGATTCGCGAGCTGCAGAGTCTCTGTCTGGACGTGGAGTTGCTGAAGAAGTACGAGCAAAACTAGGGACGGAAAACAGTCCTGATTGGTGGGCTTCCCCATGGGTGGCCCGGGGCTGGGACCGCAAGGCCATACCCACTACGGAAGTCGGCTTCTCAAGGAGGCGATCGTGTTTGGACCAAACCCCCAGGACAGGGGAAACTTCACCGCCGATTTTGACAGCATCCGGATCAGCCTGGCCTCGCCGGACACGATCCGATCCTGGTCCAAGGGTGAAGTCACCAAACCTGAGACCATCAACTACCGGACCTTCAAGCCGGAGCGGGACGGTCTGTTCTGCGCCAAGATCTTCGGGCCCGTCACCGATTGGGAGTGCCTTTGCGGGAAGTACAAGAGGATGAAGCACCGGGGAGTGATCTGCGACAAGTGCGGGGTCGAGGTCACTCTGTCCAAGGTTCGGCGGGAGCGTCTCGGCCACATCGAATTGGCCAGTCCCTGTTCCCATGTCTGGTTCTTCAAGGGGTTGCCGAGTCGAATCGGGCACCTGCTGGACCTGAGCCTGAGGGAGTTGGAGCGTATCCTCTATTTCGAGGCCTACGTGGTTCTGGATCCCGGCGACACCCCCCTGAAAGAAAAGGAAGTCATCGGCGAAGAGAAGTATCGCCAGATGGAAGAGGAATATCCGGGAAAGTTCGAGGCGCTGATGGGCGCCGAGGCGATCAAGCAGCTCCTGAAGCAGATCGATATCGAGGAACTGTCCATCGATCTCCGCTATCGAATGAAGACCGAGACTTCCCAGCAGAAGAAGCTCAAGTTCTCCAAGCGCCTCAAGGTGGTGGATGCCTTTCGAAAGTCGGGGAACAAGCCGGAATGGATGATTCTGGACGTGATTCCGGTGATCCCGCCGGAGCTCCGCCCGCTGGTGCCCCTGGATGGAGGGCGTTTCGCCACTTCCGATCTGAATGATCTCTACCGGCGGGTGATCAATCGCAACAATCGGTTGAAGAAGCTGATGGAGCTGCATGCGCCCGACGTGATTGTTCGCAACGAAAAGCGAATGCTCCAGGAAGCGGTGGATGCGCTCTTCGACAACGGCCGCAGGGGGCGCGTGCTGCGCGGCGCCAACAATCGTCCGCTCAAGTCCCTTTCGGACACCTTGAAGGGCAAACAGGGCCGCTTTCGCCAGAACCTGCTGGGGAAGCGCGTGGACTACTCCGGACGCTCGGTGATCGTGGTGGGGCCCGACCTCAAGCTGCATCAGTGCGGACTTCCGAAACGGATGGCGCTGGAGCTCTTCAAGCCCTTTATCTTCAACCGGCTGGAACAGGACGGGCACTGCACCACCATCAAGGCCGCCAAGGAAATGGTGGAGCAGCAGGACCCCATCGTGTGGGATATCCTGGAGGAAGTCATTCGGGAACATCCCGTTTTGCTCAATCGCGCGCCCACCCTGCACCGCCTGGGGATTCAGGCCTTTGAGCCCATTCTGGTCGAGGGGAAGGCCATCCAGATCCATCCGTTGGTGTGCACGGCCTTCAACGCCGACTTCGACGGGGATCAGATGGCGGTTCACATCCCCCTGTCGCCGGAGGCCCAGATCGAAGCATCGGTTCTGATGCTTTCGGCCAAGAACATCTTGTCGCCCTCCAACGGCGTCCCCATCGCCGTTCCCTCCCAGGACGTGGTTCTGGGCTGTTACTACCTGACCATGTCCAAACCGGGGACCCGGGGAGAAGGGCGAGCATTCGGCAGCAGCGAGGAAGTGTTGCTGGCCCTGGAAATGGGCGAAGTGGAGACCCTCACCCCCATTCGCTTTCGCTACAGCGGGGAAGTGATCGACCTCAGCAACGCGTACGACGACCAGAGCGTCCTGCACACCGAGGTCATCACCCTGGAGCGGGATTTCATCGATACGACCGTGGGGCGGGTCATCCTCAACGATCATCTTCCCCGGGCCCTGCCGTTCGTGAACGGGCTGCTCAAGAAAAAGGGCTTGTCCCAGCTCGTGCAGTATTGCTATCTGAAATTGGGCCGGGAGAAGACCGTCCAGGTGCTGGACGAAATCAAGTCCCTTGGTTTCTCCTACGCCACCAAGGCCGGAATTTCCATCGGGGTCGAGGATTTGCTCATTCCGGATGCGAAATCCACGCTGGTGGACAATGCTGAAACGGAGGTTCTCAGCGTCGAGGGACAGTACCAGGAAGGGGCCATCACCAAGGGAGAGCGCTACAACAAGGTGATCGAAATCTGGTCGGACGTCACCGAGAAGGTCGCCGACGAGATGATTCACGGAATCGAACGCAAGAACCAGGAAGGAAAGGAGTTCAATCCGATTTACATCATGGCCGATTCCGGGGCTCGAGGCTCCAAGCAGCAGATCCGTCAGTTGGCGGGGATGCGCGGCCTGATGGCCAAGCCCTCGGGCGAGATCATCGAAACCCCGATCAAGGCCAATTTCCGGGAGGGATTGACCGTGTTGCAGTACTTCATCTCCACCCATGGGGCCCGCAAGGGGTTGGCCGACACGGCCCTGAAGACGGCCGACTCGGGGTACCTCACCCGGCGGCTGGTCGATGTGGCCCAGGACGTGATCATTTCCGAGGAAGACTGCGGAACCCTGGATGGCATTTGGGTTGGACCCATCGTGGAGAGCGGTGAAATCATCGAGCCGCTCCGGGACCGGATCGTGGGTCGGGTGTCGTTGGAGCAGATCAAGGACTACGAGAACAGCACCATCGTCGGCGTCAACCAGGAGATCACCGAGAGCCTGGCCAGCGAGATACAAGGGGCCGGCGTGGAACGGGTCAAGATCCGGTCGGTGCTCACCTGCGAATCCCGGCGGGGGGTGTGCGTGAGGTGCTACGGCCGCAACCTGGGCGCGGGCAACATGGTTGAGTTGGGTGAAGCCGTGGGAGTGATTGCCGCTCAGTCCATCGGGGAGCCGGGCACTCAGTTGACCATGCGCACGTTCCACATCGGAGGGGCCGCCAGCCGGGTTTCGGAGCAGTCCACCCTGGAAGCCCGGAACGACGGGTTGATTCGTTTCATCAATCTGGCCACGGTGCGCAACAAGCAGGAAGACCTGGTCGTCATGAACCGCAATGGCCTGATCGCGGTGGTGGATGAAAAGGGCCGCGAGAAGGAACGCTACTCGGTCGTGTACGGCGCCAAGATCAAGGTCGAAGAAGGTCAGACCGTGCGTGTCGGGGAAGAGTTGGTGGAGTGGGATCCCTATACCTACGCCATTCTCACCGAAGCGGGCGGGTTCATCCAGTTCAGGGATCTGCTGGAAGGCGTGACCATGGAGGAGGAAGTGGATGAGGTCACCAGCCTGTCCCATTGGATGGTGACCGAGTCGCAGGATGAGAAGCGGCAGCCTCAGATCCTCATCAAGAGCAGCGACGGCAAGGGCGGCGCCAAGGCCCGAACGGTGAAGAAGTATCTCATGCCTTCCCGAGCCCACCTGATGGTGGTCGACGGCGAAGAGGTGCACCCCGGCGACATCCTGGCCAAGATTCCCAGGGAAACGACCAAGACCAAGGACATCACCGGGGGGTTGCCTCGCGTGGTGGAGTTGTTCGAGGCCCGAAAACCCAAGGAAACGGCCGTCATCACCGAGATCGATGGCGTGGTGAAGTATGGCGACATCTCGAAGGGGACTCGCAAGATTTCAGTCACCAGCGACAACGGGATGGAGCGGGAGTACTCCCTGCCTAGAGGCGTTCACATCAACGTGCAGGAGGGAGATACGGTCCGAGCCGGAGAGCCCCTCATGGATGGTCCCCGCAACCCCCACGACATTCTGGCCGTGCTCGGAGAAAAGGAGCTGCAGTCCTACCTGGTCAATGAAATCCAGGAGGTCTACCGGCTGCAGGGCGTCAATATCAATGACAAGCACATTGAAGTGATCGTTCGCCAGATGATGCGCTGGGTGAAGATCGAGGACGTCGGCGATACGGAGTTTCTGCTGGAGGAGCAGGTGGACAAGTTCCGCTTTCAGGAGGAGAACGAGCGAACCATCACGGCCGACGGCAAGCCCGCCGAGGGACGCCCCCTGCTGTTGGGGATTACCAAGGCCTCGCTTTCAACCGACTCGTTCATCTCGGCGGCTTCCTTCCAGGAGACCACCCGGGTCCTGACCGAGGCCTCCATCAGCGGAAAGGTGGACTACCTGCGGGGCCTGAAGGAAAACGTCATCATGGGGAGGCTGATTCCGGCGGGGACGGGGATGGACTACTACCGGAACGTGAAACTTCAGTCCGACCTCCCGGAGGAGCCGGAGATCGAAGCAGAGGGGGAAGTCGAGGAAGCAAGGCCCACCTACGTTGAAGAAGCGGTCCGGGATCAGGTCGCCACCTAGCCGGCATGTCTCAAGAGGAATCCACGAAGGGGCACGAAGGACCGCGAAGACCCACGAAGAAAGAACAGAAACGAGTTTCTTCGTCAGCTTCTACTTGGATCCCTTGGCGCCCCCTGGGTCGTTCTTCGTGTTCCTTCGTGGATGTCTTTTTTGTCTTCTTGTCGTTTTACCCCTCACCCTGATCCTTGTCGTTGGCCGCCTTGGCCTGCTCGATGATCTTGTCCGAGATCTGAGCCGGCACGATCTCGTAATGAGAAAACTCCATGGTGTAGTCCCCGCGGCCCTGGGTCATTGAAGTCAGCGTCGGCGCATAGGAGAGCATCTCGGCCATCGGCACCTGGGCCTTGATGACCTGCGAGCCCGGACGCGAGTCCATCCCCTGCACCCTGCCGCGCCGGGAATTCAGGTCTCCCATCAAATCGCCGGCATAGGCCTCCGGCGCATAGATCTCCACGTTCATGATCGGTTCCAGCAGGGCCGCCGAAGCCTGCTCCATGGCTTTCTTGAATGCCAGCGATCCCGCTATCTTGAAGGCAAGCTCCGAGGAGTCCACGTCGTGGTAGGACCCGTCATAGAGCGTTACCTTGAAATCGACCACCGGGTATCCCGCCAGGTAGCCGCGAGAGGCGGATTCGAGGATCCCCTTCTCGACAGCCGGGATGTAGTTCCTGGGGATGGCTCCTCCAAAGATTTCGTTCACGAACTCGAAATGTTCTCCGCGAGCCAGGGGCTCCATGCGGATCTTGCAGTCTCCGTATTGCCCGTGGCCGCCCGACTGCTTCTTGTGCCTGCCCTGAACTTCCGCCCTTCCCCGAATGGTTTCACGGTAGGGGATCTTGGGCGGTTTCAACCCCACGTCAACGGAAAACCGTTTTTTCAGGCGTGCCACGATGATTTCGATGTGAAGCTGACCCATGCCCGACAGCAGCATCTCGTTGGTCTGCTGATCCCTGCCGAAGCGCAAGGTGGGGTCTTCCTCCAGAATCTTGTGGAGCGCGTTGCTGATCTTGTCCTCGTCTCCCCGCGACTTGGGCGCCACGGCGAACGAGATCAGCGGTTCCGGGAAATTCAGATTGTCGTAGAGGACCGGATGGTCCTTGTCCCCCAGCGTGTTTCCGGTGACGGTGTCCTTGAGTTTCGCCACCACGCCGATATCCCCGGGAAACAGCCTGGAGACTTCCACGGCCGACTTGCCTTGCGGGACCGACAGGTGGGAGAGTCTCTCCGAGGGTCCCTGGTTGAAGTTGGAGAGCGTGGCGTCGTTTTCAATGACTCCTGAAGCCACTTTCAGATAGGACAGTCTTCCCGCGAAGGGGTCCGCCACCGTCTTGAAGACGTAAGCCGAGGCGGGATCATTCTCCTTTCCCCGGGGTTGGCCGGAGCCTTCTCCGTTGCCTCCGAGCCGGCACCTGGATTCACCGGGGGAGGGCAGATAATCGACGAGGGCCTCCGCCAGGTCGCCGGACCCCACGTTCAGGAGGGCCGAAGTGCAGTAGACAGGGAAGATCAGCCGCTCCCCGACGGCGCGCTTCAACCCCGGAACCAGGTCTTCGTTCGGAATGGTGCCCTGGTCGAAAAACTGCTCCATCAACTGGTCGTCACCCTCGGCAACCATCTCCACGATCGTCTCATGCCCCTGTTCGGCTGCTGCCGCGAGGGACTCGGGAATCTCGATCGGGGACCCCTTTCCGTCGCCATTGGGGTCGTATCGGGTAGCTTTCAATTCAACCAGGTCGATGACTCCGCTGAAGCTCTTTTCACTGCCGATGGGCAACTGCATCGGAATGACCGTGCGGCCGAAGTGCTCCTGCAGTCGAGAGAGCCCACGTTCGAAATCCGCGTTCTCGCGATCGAGCTTGTTCAGGACAAAGGCAACCGGCAGATCGAACTCCTGGGCGAACTGAAAGACCTTCTCGGTCTGGACCTCGACCCCGGCTACGGCATCGACGACGATCAGGACAGCCTCGGCGACTCGCATGCTGTTGCGGGCGTCTTGAATGAAGATGCCTTTTCCCGGAGTATCCAGAAGGTTGATCTTGGTCTTGCCTCGTTCCATGAAGGCGATGCCGGTGGAAGTGCTGATTTTTCGTTCAATCTCCTCCGCATCGTAGTCGGTAAGGGTGGTCCCGTCGTCGACTCGTCCCAGCCGATTGCCGACGCCGGAGGCATAGAGACAGCCGGCCACCAGGGAAGTCTTCCCCGAGGAGCCGTGTCCCGCCACGGCGACGTTGCGTATATCCGCAGGCGCGTAGACCTTCATGGTGAATTCCTTTCCGATCAATCCAGGTAATAGCCGGCGCCGATCAGCACCGGAACCCCGAAGGACGTGACCCTCTTGACCAGGGTCACCTTGCGCTGCCACTGGTTGGTGGCCGGATTCCGGTTCGAGTAGTAGAGGAAGGTTTCACCAAAAGCATTGGCGACGCCCAGAACGTTCCGTCCCCCGAAGGTGCCGATGTAGTCCGAGGACAACTCGGAACCGAGCAGGGGGTTGGCCGGGGAGCCGGTAAAGAGAGAGTAGCCGTAGGTGTCGAGGCCGAACAGGTAGATGGAGCCGCTTCGCCAGCGGGGGTCGTTGGCCAGGCTGACCGAGGCGAAATACCCCCTGGAATCCAGCTCCATGGCGGCGCAGCGGACAAACTCCTGCAGCCTTTCGGGGGAGGGATCCTTCTGCAGCTCCATGGCGTTGACTTCTTCGCTCCAGCAGGTGCCCGGAAGGTCACGGCGATAGACTCCTGCGCCGATCGCCGCCCGGGTTCCCTTCCAGTCGAGTGCCTTCACATAGGATGCTTTCGGCTCATCCCTGCCGGTGGCCGGATTGGTGAAGGAGTAGTAGAGCCAGCCCTCGTCGGAGTGGCTCAGGACACGATGCAGCTCCTTGAAGTAGTCGTTGCCGAAGACGTCGATCAGCAGGCCCCAGGGCACCCCTTCCCTGGAGGGGTCGGGGGGGAAGACGATCGATCCAGCCATGGCGGTCATGGGAGTCACTTCGTCGACGAAGAGATAGGTGGGGCCGCTCCTCCAACGCTCGTCCTCGTGGAAGGCGCGCCGCGCCTCCTCGAACCCCATTTCCTGGACATACTCGTAGGCGCATTGGACAAAGGCCTGGACGTCCCCCTGGGTGCGCACGGCGCCGGCCACGACCGATCGGTCTGCGCAATGATCCGCCGAGACCAGGGCCGGCGAGACCAGCATGGGGGCCAACGACACCAAGAGGGAAAGACAATAGGATCTCATCGTGGTCACCTCTCTCAAAAATGGGGGTAGCATGCGAGGGGAACTATAGCAAAAACTATGGGGATGACAACAGGGACCGAATCTTTTTGAGGTCTTCCCAGACCTGCCGCTTGGCGGCCGGATTCCTCAGCAGGTAGGCCGGGTGATAGGTGGCCACCAGTCGGGCTCCCTGAAAGGAGTGAATCCGGCCGCGGAGCCGCCCGATCGCGGTCCTGACCTGCAGGAGAGTCTGGGCCGCGGTCAGGCCGAGGCAACAGATCACCTCGGGCTGCAAGACCGCGAGCTGTCGCACCAGGAAGGGCGAACAGGCGGCGATCTCATCTTCCTCGGGCGTGCGGTTCTCGGGCGGCCGGCACTTGACCACGTTGCAGATGTAGACCTCGTCCCGCCGCATCTGTATGGCTTCGATCATCCGGGTCAGCAGTTGCCCCGCCCGTCCCACGAAAGGCAGACCCTGCCGGTCCTCTTCAAAACCGGGGCCCTCGCCCACAAAAACCAGCCGGGCCCGCGGGTTGCCGGCTCCGAACACGATGTGGGTGCGGTCCTGACACAGCTTGCACCTTTGGCAGTCTCCCAGGTCATGGCGGACCTCTTCCAGGGATGAGTCTCTCTCTCGCGCCGGGCCGGACTCGGCGAACAGGGACGGCTGAGTCGAGGGTGCGGACTGCTGCGGTGGGTGGGAACTGCTCTTCGTTTCGCCGCGCGCGGATGCCGCCAGTCTGAGCGCTCCGCGCACCGCTTTCGGATCGAACCGGTCGATTCCGGTTTCCGCGTAGACCTCCAGATGTGCTTTCAATTGTTCCAGCAGGGCGGGATCGGGAGGGTCAGGCATGGCGTTGTTTCAATATAACCACCTGGTCGAGGATGGCGTGGGCAATCTCTCTCTTGGATCGTTTTCCCAGTGAGATTTCCGAACCCTTGTCCGTCAGCAGGGTGACCACGTTGGTATCCCCGTCGAATCCGGCTCCCTCCTGAGTGACGTCGTTCACCACCAGCAGGTCCAGTTTCTTGGCAGCCAATTTTCTCCGGGCATTTTCCAGCACCCGCTCGGTTTCGGCGGCGAATCCCACCAGGATCCGACCCTGCTTTTGGCTGGACAGCTCGGCCAGGATGTCGGGAGTGGGGACCAGCGGCAGGCTCGGGGGGGCCTGTCCCTTTTTCAACTTCTGTCCGGACCGTCTGGCGGGTTTGAAGTCGGCCACGGCGGCCGCCTTGATCACAATGGTGGCTGCCGGATAATGGCTGAGCACCCGGGATCTCATTTCCTCGGCGGAACGCACCCGGAGACATCGGACCTCGGCGGGTGGCGGAAGCCGCGTCGGGCCGCTGACCAATAGGGTTGTGGCCCCGCGAGCCCGGGCCGCGGCGGCGATTTCGTAACCCATCTTGCCGGAGGACCGATTGCTCAGATACCTGACCGGGTCGATGTCCTCGCAGGTGGGACCGGCCGTGACCAGAACGGTCTCTCCGGCCAGGTCCCGGGCGCCTCCGGCAGCCCTGGCCACGGCGCTCACAATGGTTTCCAGCTCGGCCATTCGACCTTTGCCTTCGATTCCCTCGGCCAGGTAGCCTTCTTCCGGGTCCACCAGGATGACTCCCCGGGAGCGAAGCCGCTCGACGTTTTCCTTCACCGACGGATGGTTCCACATGTGCACGTTCATGGCGGGAGCCACAACCACCGGGCCGGTGGTCGCCAGGTAAAGGGTCGAGAGGAAATCGTCGGCGATGCCGCCGGCGAACTTGGCCAGACAGTTGGCCGTGGCGGGAGCCACCACCAGCGCGCCGGCAGCCTGGGGAAGCTGAACGTGCTCGATGGCGACCTCTCGAGGCCCGTCGGCCTGTTGTTCCTGCTGGTACAGGGAGGTGATGACCCGGCGCCGGCTCAAGGCCGCCAGAGTCATTGGGGTGACGAAATTCCGAGCGTGCTCGGTCAGGACCACCTGTACCTCAAAGCCTTGCTTCTGAAGCAGGCGCAGGAGTTCGGCGGACTTGTAGGCGGCAATACAGCCGGTGACGCCCAGCACAATCAGGCTCGGATTCATGGGATTGAACGGCCTCCGCAGAAGCTGCCGGCCTCAATGGAGAGCCGGGCCGGCCTCGATCGGCAGGGTCTCTTCTTCGTCCTGGGGTTCACTGCCGACGATCTCGAAGTTCACCATGCCCGCGGCCACTTCCTCCTGGGCAATCCGCGTGAATTTTTTCGACGGGCTCTGAACCAGGGGGTTTGAACCGCCTTGCAGTTGCCGGGTTCTCTTGGCCGCCACGATGATGTATCGAAATTTGCTGTCGATTTGTCCGATGTTATCGGTCAATGGAATCTCCTCCAAAGGATTTCAGGATGGTTTCGATCTGTGCATGCGATCGGTCCCGGCGGCATCTTTCCGCCAGGACGATGGAGCGAAGCTGGTCGTGGGACCTGCTGAGCCGGTCGTTGACCACCACGTAGTCGTAGTGTCGAAATTGATGGACCTCTTCCCGGCTCGCCCAATCCAGGCGCTGCCGGATGGTTTCGGCGCTGTCCAGGTGGCGTCGTTCCAGGCGCTGTTTGAGCGCCTGGAAGGAAGGAGGCATGATGAAGATGGCAACGGCCTCGGGCAGTTGCCTTCTGACCTGAGCAGCCCCGTCGGTGTCGATGTCCAGCAGCAGATCGGCGCCGGCGGCGACGCACTCCTCCACATATTGCTTCGAGGTTCCATAGTAATTGCCGAACACCTTGGCGTGCTCGAGGAACTGGCCGCGGTCGATCATGCCTTCGAATTCCGACTCGCACACGAAGAAATACTCCTTGCCGTCGCGCTCCCGGCCTCTCGGTTTGCGGGTGGTGTAGGACACCGAGAAGCGCAGTCGCGCATCTTCCTTCAGGAGTTTCCTGAGCAGCGTGGTCTTGCCCGATCCGGAGGGGGCCGACACGATAAAGATCTGTCCCTTTGCCTTCATTGTCGCTACTCGATGCGGCTATCCGGCCCTTCGTCTGAAACAAACGGAAATAGAGTGATCCACGAAGGGTCACGAAGAAAAACTGAAAGAAATCCATCCCTATTCGTGTTCATTCGTGTCCATTTGTGGTTCGTCTTCAAAAGAGATCGGCAGTTTCGTTCTCGGATGATCTGCCCCGCAGGGCAGGGGCGGCCCTTTGTCTCCAATCGGCGCCGAGCTTATTCCACATTCTGGATCTGCTCACGAATTTTTTCAATTTCGGTCTTGATGGTGATGGCCGCGTTGGTGATATCCAGGCGGCGATCCGCCAGGCCGGAGTACTTGGACAGAATCGTGTTGGCCTCGCGGTTCATTTCCTGCATCATGAAATCGATCTTCTTGCCCACTTCGCCTGAGCCCGACAAGAGAGCTCGACACTGCGCCCCATGGCTGATCAATCGTGAAACTTCCTCTCTGATGTCTCCGCGGTCGGCCTGGTGGGCAGCCTCTTGAAGCAGGCGGGCGGGGTCGACGTCGACGTCCGCAAGGAGGGTTTCCATGCGAGTCTGCAAGCGCTCGCGATGCAGCTCCAACAGTCCTTCCGACCGAGTCTCGATCATTTGGACCTCCGTCTGTATGGCGTCCAGGCGCCGCCGGATTTCAGTCTCCAGAACCTGGCCCTCCGCGCTCCGCATGGCCTCCAGGTCGCTCAGGGCCCGGGCGACGGCGCTCGCCATCCCCACCTCGAGCACGGCCAACTCTTCATCCGAAACGGGGGCGGACTCCCGGGCCAACATTCCGGGCATCCTCAGAAGCTGGCCCGGGTCGACGTTTCCCCCGATGGAATAGTCCCTCTCCAGGAGTTTCAGGGCGTCCAGGTAGCCCTCGAACAACGGCCGATTGAGGCTGAAACCCGGATCATCGCCTCTTTCGATCTTCAGGAACAGGTCAACGCGTCCTCGCCTGATTCGCTTCTGGATCCACTTTCTGATCTTGCCGTCCAGGCTCGAGAGTTCCGAAGGGAGCCGGTTCTGGATGTCGAGGTACCGGTGGTTGACCGACTTGACCTCGACACGGCAGAGCCAACTTCCCTCCTGCCACTGTCCTCGACCATATCCGGTCATGCTATGGATCATGAGCACCCGATCATGGCTGCCGGCTCCGGGTTCGGCGGGATGCAGGTCTTCCCGGTGAAGGCGGGGGCTCCAACTCGGACTCGTCGCCTTCCACCTGAAGATCGTGGAGCCGCTGATACAGTCCTCGCTTTTCCATCAGGTCGGAGTGAGTCCCGACCTCGGTGATCTTGCCCTTCTCGATGACTACGATGCGGTCGGCCCGTCGAATGGTCGAAAGCCGGTGGGCAATGACGATCACCGTTCGGCCGCGCATGAGATTGGCCAATGCCCGTTGCACCAGTATCTCGGCCTCGGTGTCCAGGGAAGAGGTGGCTTCGTCCAGGATCAGAATGGGAGCGTTCTTCAGAAGCGCCCGGGCGATCGCCAGCCTCTGCCGCTGCCCCCCCGAGAGCTGCTGTCCGCGCTCGCCGATGCTGGCGTCGTATCGGGAGGGCAGCGCCAGGATGAACTCCTCGGCCAGGGCCGCCCGGGCCGCCTGGCGCATCTCGTCCTCCGTTACCTGGGCCCTGCCGTAGCAAATGTTGCTGCGCAGCGTGTCGTTGAAGAGGATGGTCTCCTGAGTCACCATCCCCATCAGGCCACGCAGCGAGGACAGCTTGAGGCGCCGAATGTCGATCCCGTCGATCAGCACCCGGCCCTCGGTGGGATCGAAAAAACGGGGGATGAGATTGACCAGGCTGCTCTTGCCCGAACCGCTGGGTCCGACCAGGGCCACCACTTCGCCGCGGCCCACTCTCAGGTCTATTCCTTGCAGCACCGGGAGGCCGCTCTCGGGGTAGTTGAAGCTCACCCGCTGGAACTCGATCTGATGTTGGAAACCGGATACCTCGACGGCATCGGGCTCTTCCACCACCTGGCGAGGCTCGGACATGATCTGGAAGACCTTGCCGGATGCGCCCCTGGCATGCTGAAAGTTCACGTAGATGCCGCTCATGCGCCGAATGGGCTCGTACAATCTCAGCAGAGCCACGAAAAACACCCCGAAATCTCCCTGGCTCATCCGGCCCTCGGCGATCGCCTGCTGGGCGTAGTAGAGCAGAGGCACCAGCAGCAGGGCGCCCAACAGCCCCATGAGCGGAGACGGCAGCGCCTGCAGGCGAAGGTGCCTGAGATTGATCCTGGCCACCTGGCGAACGGCGCGCCGAAATCTGTCCAGCTCGAACCGCTCCATGGAGAAGGCTTTGACGATGCGCTGGCCGCTGATGCTTTCCTGAAGAATCTCGGCGACCTGCCCCAGCTTTTCCTGGCTGGCCCGGCTGAGCTGCCGCACGAACCGGCCCAGGATCCTGGAGGGAAGAGCGATCAGGGGCGCCGCCAGAAAAATGATGAGAGCCAGCTTCCAGTCGAGAAAAAAGAGTATGGCGAGAAACGTCACCAGGGTCAGTGTCTGCTTCAGCGCATCGGCCAGGTTGGTGGAGAAAGCGAACTGAATCTTTTCGACGTCGTTGGTGATCCGTGAGATGAGATTGCCGGTGGTGTGCTTGTAAAAGAAGTGGGAAGACTGATACACCACGTTTTCATAGGCGGTTGCTCTCAGGCCCGCCACGCAGGACTGACCCACGTAGTTCAGGATGCAGGTCGAGCCGTATTCCGACACTCCTTTGCCCAGCGCGGCCAGAACTCCCAGCAATCCCACCACCAGCCAGGGAGCCTCAAAGGGAAAGGGATTGATCTGTTCCAGGTAGACTTCCTTGGAAAGGATGGGCAGCGTTCCGAGAGATACGCGGCTTGGCGGATCGGAAACGAGAACGTCATCCACCACCGGTTTGACCAGGATGACCTGGAAGCCCTGGAGGACTGTTGCCAGACCCATCAGCAGGGTGGCGGCCGCGATGAGTGGAAGAAAGGGCTTGATATGGCTGAAGAACGGCCACTTTTCCATGCCGGATGGTCTCGATCCCTCCGATTGCCGGGACGCGCCAAACTAGCCCCTTTTGCCATGAATGTCAAGGGTCTGTGCCGGTTGCGGGCCCTCGCAACAGCGAGTTGAGAGCCCTTTCCGGAGGTTCCATGGCAGGGTGCTTCAACCGGGACTTGGCTGTTGGGAGCGGGCGCGGAAGCCGGCGCCCAGGGTGATGGCCGAGGGGCCATCCCGTGATTGAAAGGAGTCGGAGTTCGGAGTATTCTTTCCATTCAGTCCGGCCCTCTGCCGGTCAGGAAGGGACCGAATCGATGGAACCACTCAAGTTGAAAGACAAGACGGCTCTCATCACCGGAGCCAGCCGCGGCATCGGGCGAGCCATCGCCCTGGGGTTCGCCGCCCAAGGCGCCCGGGTGGCCGTCACGGCCCGAACCACAAGAGACCTGGATTCACTGGTTCAAGAAATTCGTGATTCAGGAAGGAAAGCCCTGGCCATTCCGGCCGACCTGCTGGATTCGTCCGCGGCGCCGGGCCTGGTGGGCTTGGCCGAAGAAGAGCTGGGAAGCCTCGACATCCTGGTCAACAACGCCGGGTTGGGCAGCGGCTCGGACCCGAAGCCGGTCACTGCATTCGACGACCGGTTCTGGGATCGCTCCCTGGCCCTGAATCTGACCGCTCCCTACCTGTTGTGCAAGGCGGCTCTGCCGTCCATGATCAAGAGGAAATGGGGGCGCATCATCAACATCGCCTCGATAGCCTCCAGGGCGCCTCAATTCCATGGAGTGGCCTATACGGCCTCCAAGCATGGACTGCTGGGGCTCACGCGCACCCTGGCGGCGGAAACAGCCAGGGACGGCGTCACCGTCAACGCCATCTGTCCGGGGCCCGTGCAGACCGAGATGAACGATCGAAGGATCCGCTATGACGCCCAGCGCATGGGGATCGAGCTATCGGAACTGGAAGCGGGTATTACCCCGATCGGGAGGCGACTGCAACCCCCGGAAATCGTTCCGATGGCGATACTGCTGGCCTCGGACGAATCGGCGGCCATTACCGGGCAAGCCTTCAACATTTGCGGCGGCAAGGTGATGTCGTGACGCTTGAAAGGGAATCTGGAGGCGAGGAGGGGATTCGAACCCCTGAATAAAGGTTTTGCAGACCTCTCCCTTAGCCACTTGGGTACCTCGCCTGATCCAAACGCCAGCCCCGGAATCAACTAGCCTGCATTTTATACCCGCGACCGGCTCGGGCGTCAAGCCGCCCCCCGGACCATCCCACGCTACCCCCCTCTCGTAGGGGCAACCCTTGTGGTTGCCCAGTTCTGCCCGTTTGGCCGGTCAGGGACGCGTACGGGGCGCCCCGGATCAAACCAGCAGCGGAGCAATCACCAGAGACACCACCGACATCAGCTTGATCAGGATGTTCATGGAAGGGCCGGAGGTGTCCTTGAAGGGATCTCCCACCGTATCTCCCACCACCGTGGCCTTGTGCGCATCGCTGCCCTTTTGTTCTCCGGCCACTTCGCCTTTCTCGATGGCCTTCTTGGCGTTGTCCCAGGCTCCCCCGGCGTTGGCCATCACCAGCGCCAGCAGCACCCCGGAAACGGTGGCCCCGGCCAGCATCCCTCCCAGGGCTGCCGGCCCCAGCAGAAAGCCCACGATCACCGGAGCTACCACGGCGGTGACTCCGGGGAGGATCATCTCGCGCAGGGCGGCGCTGGCCGAGATGTCCACGCAACGGGCGGCGTCGGGAACCACTCCTTCCTTGCCTTCCAGCAGCCCCGGGATTTCCCGGAACTGGCGGCGAATCTCCTCGACCATGTTGCCTGCCGCCTTGCCCACCGAGGTCATGGTCAGGGCGCCAATGAGGAAGGGCAGAATCCCACCGATGAAGAGTCCGATGACCACCGTGGGCTCGGTGATCACGATCCGAAGCGGTGTCTCGCCGTCGGCCAGCAGGGCCGCGTACTGTTTCCACTGGCCGGTAAGTTCGGCTTGCTCGCTTGCCAGCGCCTCCAGCCTGCTCTGGATGGCGCCGACCACGGCCTGAGAGTAGGCGGCGAACAGCGCCAGGGCCGTGAGCGCGGCCGATCCCACGGCGAAGCCCTTGCCCATGGCCGCTGTCGTGTTGCCCAGCGCGTCCAGGCTGTCAGTGATCTTGCGCACCTCGGGTCCCAGGCGGGACATTTCGGAGATGCCGCCGGCATTGTCCGCGATGGGCCCATAGGCGTCCACCGACATGGTAATGCCCACCGTGGCCAGCATTCCGACCGCGGCGATCCCTACCCCGTAGAGGCCGGCCGTGTCGTTGGCGACGAAGATGGCCAGGCAAATGGCCAGGACCGGCAGCGCGGCCGACTCCAGGCCCACCGCCATTCCGCTGATGATGTTGGTTGCCGCCCCTTGCTTGCTGGAATCGCAGATTCTCCGAATGGGTTTGCCGGAGGTGTAGTACTCGGTGATCAAGCCGATGAAGACGCCCGCCAGGGTGCCCCACAGGATTGCCCAGAACACCTGGTTGCTCACCGCATAGGCCGAAACCAGCCCGTAGGCGCCCACCAGGAACAGGACCGCGGCGATGTAGGTGGCGTAGCGAAGCGCCGAGGCGGGAGAGATCCGCTTGAGGGCCTTCATGGAGAAGATGCCCACAAAGGAGGCGATCAGGCCGGTGACCGCCAGCATCAACGGCAAGGCCATCAGGATGGTCCTGGCTTCCGGGTCGCCCACCTGAGGGGTCGACTTCAAGGCCGCAAGCTGCTGGGTGGCCAAGGTAGCCCCGATAGCGATGGTGGCCACGATCGAACCGACGTAGGACTCGAAGATGTCAGCCCCCATGCCGGCCACGTCCCCGACGTTGTCCCCCACGTTGTCGGCGATCACGCCGGGGTTGCGCGGGTCGTCCTCCGGAATATTGGCCTCCACCTTTCCCACCAGGTCAGCGCCGACGTCGGCGGCCTTGGTATAGATTCCGCCACCCACTCGGGCAAACAGCGCGATGGAGCTGGCGCCCATGGCGAATCCGTTGATGACGCTGGCGGTCTCCGGCTTCCCGTAGATCAGGAACAGGACCCCCAGGCCGATCAGTCCCAGGCTGGCGACGCTCACTCCCATGACGGCGCCGCCGTTGAAGGCGGTGAGCAAGGCCGTGCCCTGCCCCTCCTCCTTGGCGGCCTGGGTCGTTCTGACGTTGGCGCTGGTGGCTGCCTTCATTCCCAGGAAGCCTGCCAGCGCCGAGCAGAGCGCCCCTGAAACAAAGGCGAGCGAGGTATTCCAGGTCAAGAAAAAGCCCAGAAGCAGGGCTACAATGGTGACAAAGAAGAAAAGAGTCAGGTATTGGCGCTTCAGGTAGGTCATGGCGCCAAGTTGGATCTGGTCCGAGATGCCGCGCATCAACTCGGTGCCGGCCGGCAGGCGTTTGAGGGTAAGATAAATGACCATGGCGAAGGCCAATCCAATGAGTCCTGCAATCGGAACGAAGTTCATCCAGGTTTGAATCATCCAATCAACTCCTCGATCAAGTGGGCTCCAAGGATCAATTCCGGACGCAGCCGCCGCCGGTAGGGTTGCAGGCCGGCGGCTTGTTCACGGGAGTGCAGGCGCCCCGGGAAATCGTGCGCTTCAGGGTGGGGCGCAGCGGGTTTGCGGTTTGCTTCGGCCAGGCTCGATCGCGCCTGCGGGAGTTCCGGGCTCTCTGTAGATGGCGGTTGTTCCGCGGCGCCCTCGGTCGCCTCAGCCGGGATGGATCATCGACAATAACGGCGCCGATGTCAAGGTGACGCGACCGGTTTGGACCCGGGACGGTTCGCCGGATCGGCCATGGATGCTGCTGTTGCATCGCCCCGGCGCGGAAATCCCCACGAGAACGGAAAGCTCGGATGGGGCGGGTTTCTCCCCGGACCCGATATTCAACGGCCAGGATTTTCGTGGTAGCCTCTTGCAAAATTCCCAATCGGGAATGACATGGAGGCGGCAAAGGTGCAGGGCTGTAAGCTCCGGCACTCACCACAAAAAGCACAAAAGGCACAAAAGGAGTGGCTTGACTTCGAGTCTTGACGATCGGAGGATTCTTTTTGTGTTTTTGTGCCTTTTGTGGCCATACCCAAAAAATATCCCCCTGCCGATTTTTGCAAACGCTTCGTGGTAGAGTGTCCGGGTTGCCGGCTGCTGTCAGCCGGTCTTCCGGACGAGGTGATCTGCGCTGACTGCCCACTCAATCAGGCCTCGCAAGATGATTGATCCGGTCTTTCGCAACTCCCTTCGAGAATGCGTCTTCCTCCTCCTGCTGTGGCTCGCCTGTTGTCTCTACACGGTGACCTACTGCTACCTGGCCGGCTACCTGGTGCATGAACCTCACCCCGATGCCACCGGGCCCTCCATCGGCGAGCTGATCGGACCACTGACGGCATTCGACCGGCAGCCGCAGTCCCTGACCACCCCGCTCGGATTGGGAGTTCCGGACTGGGTGTTTTACGGCGTGATAGCGCCCTGGCTGGCGGCGGTCGCTATCACCGTCCTGTTCTGCCTCCATGTTTTCGTGGAGGATGACTTGAGCCCCTCGAGCCTGGATGGGGACGAGCCGGGAACCCTTCATGACTGAGACCAGCCCGGCCACCACCGTCACCTTTATCGCCTATATCGCCTGCGTCTTTGTTTTAGCCGCGCTCTCCCATCGACTTCTGGCGACCCGGTCGTTCCTGGGTGAATATTTTCTGGGGAGCCGGGGCCTGGGAAGTTGGGCCCTGGCCTTTACCTTTGCGGCCACGGCGGCTTCCGGCGGGAGCTTCACCGGATTTCCCTCTCTCATCTACAGCTACGGGTGGGTGCTGGCCTTCTGGATTGCAAGCTACATGGTTGCCGGAGTCTGCAGTATGGGGGTTCTGGGAAAACGGTTGAACCAGGTGGCTCGCAAGACGGGAGCCATCACCATCCCAGACGTGCTTCGCGACCGATACGACTCGACGGCCCTGGGGATCTTTGCAACCTCTACCATTATTTTCTTCACCGTTTGCAACTTGATCGCCCAGTTCAAGGCCGGAGCCCTGATCATCGAAGAAACGTTCAACCTTCCGGCCGACTGGGGCTACAGCGCCGGACTCATCATCTTTGCCGTCACCGTGATCTTTTACACGGCCTATGGAGGGTTTCGAGCGGTCGTGTGGACCGACGTCCTGCAAGGCGTGGTGATGGTTCTGGGCATCACGTTGCTGCTTCCCGTGATCATCAGCCGGGGCGGAGGAATGGAGTCGATCAACCGCAAGCTCAGGGAGCGCCCCCCAACGCTGATCACCTCGGTGGCGGGGCCCTACAACGACCTGGTCATTCAGGCCAGAGGACCACTGGATTCGGCCGGCCTGCTCTATCGTCACCCCCGGCGAGCCGATGCTCCCCTGCAGATCCGGTGGGATCCGGAGGTCGGGGCGGAGAATCGCTTCATCGAGGTCTTTCTGGCGACCGACGGCGAGGGGCAGGCCACCAGCACCGGCAACGACGTCAAGCGAGCCATCGAGCACCACCCGAAGCTGGGCCCGCGCTTCCGGGTCAGCTTTCCCTACGACAACAACGAGGTCGTCACCGACCGGTTCGGACGCCGGACCGAAAGGGGAGCCACGGGAGTGATCGGGCTGGACAGCTCCCGGAGCACCGATCGCTTTGTGTTCCTGCGCGGCGACGAGGTGCTGTTCGGACCGGGCCGCTCCCACCGGGGAGCCCCCTTTCACCCCTTGGGCATGGCCATTTCGTTTTTCTTCATGTGGGCCATCACCGGCATGGGGCAGCCGGGGACCATGCTCCGACTGATGGCCTTCAAGGACAGCCGAACTCTGAAACGGGCCATCCTGACCGTCACCGGGTTCTACTCCATGGTCTACCTGCCGCTGGTCTTCATCTTCGTGGCCGCCCGGGTGCTCATTCCCGAGTTGAATGCCGAAAACTCCGACAAGGCCATGGTCCTGGTGACCACCCGGGTCGTGGGAGACATGGGGCTCGCCTACCAGGTCCTGGGCGCGGTCCTGGTGGCGGCGCCCTTTGCCGCCGTCATGTCGACCGTCGACAGTTTTCTCCTGATGATCAGCTCGGGCCTGGTGCGAGACATCTACCAGCGCACCATCAACCCCCGGGTCAGCGATCGAACCGTCAAGCGAGCCAGCTATGCCACCACCGTGGTCGTGGGCATCGTGGTGACGCTGCTGGCCACCCGGCCTCCCGACTTTCTGCAGCGAATCATCGTCTTTACCGGCAGCGGGTTCGCCGCCACCTTTCTTTGTCCCATCATGCTGGGCCTCTACTGGAAGGGAATGACCCGGCAGGGCGCTCTCAGCGCCATGGTGGGCGGATTCACGGTAATGGTAGGGTTCTTCCTGCCGACCCTGTTTGGCGGGAGTCGCATCGATCTGCTGGGTTTGCACCCCAACCTGTGGGGATTGATGGTTTCATTCGGCTTGGGGTTCCTGGTCAGCAGGAGCACCGGTCCCGCCCCCGCTCATCTGGTAGACCGCTACTTCTACAAGTCGAGCTCGCCGCAACAGAACCGGTCGCCTGAGGACCGGGGGCAGTCGAGCGTTGACGGCTCCGCGTAGGAGGTTCGCTTGATCGAGGGATTCCACCATACCGGCATCGTGGTCAGCGACCTGGAGGAAATGGTTCGCTTCTACACCCGGGTTCTCGGCCTGCAAATCCTGCGTCGAATCGACTCGGTGGCCCCTCCGGAGGGAGACCACACCGGCATTCCCGGGGCGCGCCGGCAGTTGGTCTTTGTGGGCTTCCCCGGAGACCACCAGATCGAACTGGTTCATTTCGTCGATCCACCGGCCCGTCAAGGTTACCTGGACAAGCATCAGCTCGGCGCCGGCCACGTCTGTTTCGATGTGAAGGATCTCAGGCAGACCTATACCGAGCTGCAAAGCCGAGGAGTTCGATTCGTCACCGAGCCCAAGTTCCGATCCTTTCGAAACGGCGAGCTCGGAATCGTCTACGCCCAGGATCCGGAGGGGAACTGGCTGGAATTCGTGCAGGGGCTGCACTGAACCGATGCTTGAAGTTCTCGATCTCGACCTGAAGATGGGCAAGGAGGAATACCAGGAAGCCATTCCACGGCTGAGGGTACAGTTGCGCGACCTGCAGCATGCATCGAGGGCCGCCGGAGTCCCGGTAGTGGTCCTGTTCGAGGGTTGGAAGGCGGCGGGCAAGGGAGATGCGATCAATGCCCTGGTGCGCCCCCTCGACCCCAGGGGATTCAAGGTCTTTACCACCCAGGCGCCCACCCTTGAAGAGCAGCTCCACCCTTTTCTCTGGCGCTTCTCGACCCGCCTCCCCGGGAAGGGTGAATGGGTCTTCTGGGATCGCTCCTGGTATCGACAGATGTTGGAGGAACGCGTGGACGGGCGTCTGGACCGTAGCGGCGCCCTGGCGGCCGCGGGTGAAATTCACGAGTTCGAGCGCCAGCTCACCGACGACGGCGTGGTGCTGATCAAGTTCTGGCTGCAGGTGGGCAAGAAAGAGCAAGAACGCCGTCTTGCGAGCATGCGGAGCGATCGATTCGAGCGTTGGCGCTGGAATGAGCCGGATTGGAAGAAAGAACGCAGCTACAAGAAAACCCTGGCAGCCGCGGAAGAGATGCTTGCCCTTACCGGTACGGTGAATGCTCCCTGGAAGCCGGTGGAAGCTCATGACCGCCGATACCGGCGAGTGAAGATCCTCGAACACCTGCTTGGCGCGCTCGCGGGCCGTCTGTCCGGGCAGGTCGAGGGTCCGGAGGCAGTCGGGCCTTCGATGCAGGCAGCGGAAGACATCGATGAGGGAGTTCGGAGTCGAGGACTTCACGTCGAGGTCGACTCCGGCCCCTCGGTGCTGGATCGGTCCGACTTGAGCAAGCGACTGGACCGGGGAGACTATGAGAAACAGCTTTCCAGACTGCAACGACGCCTGCGAGACCTGGAATTCGAGTGCTATGGGCGGCGGGTGGCGAGTGTGGTGGTTTACGAGGGCTGGGACGCGGCAGGCAAGGGTGGCAACATCAAGCGGCTGACCCAGGAACTGGACCCGAGAGGCTACGAGGTAGTTCCGATCACCGCGCCTACCGCTGAAGAAAAGACCCACCACTACCTGTGGCGCTTCTGGCGGCAATTGCCCAAGGCCGGCCACATGACCATTTTCGACAGAAGCTGGTACGGCCGGGTGCTGGTGGAACGGGTGGAGGGATTTGCCTGCGAGGAAGAATGGGCCCGCGCCTACCAGGAGATCAACGAGTTCGAAAGGCACCTCGCCGCCGCGGGCGTGGTGTGCGTCAAGTTCTGGCTCCATCTGAGCCCGGAGGAGCAGTTGCGCCGCTTCCAGTCCCGGGAATGCACTCCGCACAAGCGATTCAAATTGACCTCGGAGGACTGGAGGAACCGGACGCGATGGAATGACTATCGAAGGGCCGTCACGGAGATGATCGAGCGGACCAGCACCCCTTACGCTCCCTGGACGGTGGTGGAGGCGGAGGACAAGCTCTGGGCCCGCGTGAAGACACTGTCCACGCTGGTAGCGACGCTGGAGAAACGCCTCGGGGTTTAGAGATCGAAAAAGGAGCGAGACGGGTGAATCCGGAAGAGACGGTCTCGAGAGGGGGCCATCGACCCTTCGGCCTGCGAGGTTGGCAGTTTCTCGTGAACCACGACAGGACCTACCTGGCTCACGCGGCACAGCGGTCGATAGAGAAGGCTCCGGGTTTTGACGTGACCCACCTGGAGTTTCCCAACATGGCCATGCAGTTGCCCTACGCCTACACCAACTCACCGGTGCCGCCCTGTGCGAACTGGGTCCTGTGTGGGCAGACCTTCAGGGATTTCCCCAGGCTGGCTCGCCACCATGACTTGCACAGCCGCGGCGCGGTCTCGACTCCGGAGGATCGCAGCCGGGACCTGGCTTACATGAAGGATCTGTTCGGCAAGGTCAAGGCTTCCGGTCTCGGAGTGATGGCCTGGCATCATGTTCGCCGGGATCTTCCGGACCAACTGGCTGAGGAATACCCGGAGTCCGCTTCGGGAGATCCGGGTTTTCTGCAAGACTGGGAGGAAGCCACGCTGACCGAGTTTTTCGAAGTGGCGCCCGAAGTCGACATGCTGGTGGTGACGTCACTGACGGAAACTCCGGGAGTTCTGGAAATGCCCGACCGGACTCACCAGGTGGCTCGGCTGGCGCGCGTGTTCGGAGCCATGGAGCGGGCCTGCCGCAGGGCAGGCAAGACTCTGATCATTCGCGACTGGGGGGCCGTGGGTAAGAATCAGTGGCAGGGATCCATCTTCAAGGAGGCGATGGATAGTCTTCCCGAGGACGTCTGGATTCACATCAAGAACGTGGTGCTCGACTTCGTCACCAATGCCGAAATCCCCCATCCCAACCTCAACGCCTACCCGGACCGACCCATGATCGTCGAGTTCGACGTGTACGGGGAGTACTACGGCCGGGCCGACATACCCTATGTGGACCCGGGGCACTTCTGCGAGCGACTGGACGGCCTCTACGCCCTGCAACCCAGCGGGGTGACCGCACGCATCGCCTATGAGTCGGGGCGCGAGTGGCGTCGTTATCGAACCATCTTCGATTCGCCCAATGCCGCCAATGCCGTGGCCTTCTCCCGCTGGGCTTCCGACGCCGGCCGGAACCGACCGATTGGGGAGTGGCTGGACTTTCTGGCTCCTTCCCGGCGTTGGCAGACCTATACCTGGCAGTGGCTGGCCGACCGCTACGGCATCGATGCAGGTGCCCTGCTGGCCCGGGTCTTCGAGCGTACCCCGCAGATTGTGCATGGGATATTCGCTCCGCTGTGGTGCGGCTACTGGCACCCGTTCAGCGTCATGGAGCACACGACCCTGCCGTGGCCGCCCACCCGGCTGAAGGATCACGGTTCCGTGCCCTGGAATCCTCCCCCGGACATCCTCGAGGTCACCGGGGGACTGGGAGACAACGATTTTTCGAGGGTGGTGGACTGGATGCCTCCGGGGACGGCCGTCGAGACCATTGGCTGGTGTCAGTTGGTTTCCCGGAAGGAGGAGGGACTCCGCCTGGCTCGGCTTTGTTCGGACGAAGTCTCGGTTGAGGGCCGGGCGGTCTTGTCTCCCGAGGACTATGAAGACCTTGACCTGTTGTTCCGGCAACTGGTGGCTGTCTGCCGGGCCGATGTCCTGACCGGCAAGATTCTGGCTGCCTCCCGTGGCCCCCGGAAAGAATCGACTGTTCTGGCGGACTTGTCCTTGTCCTCCCTGAGTGAGGAAGCGGAGCAGATGGCGGGTGAGATCCGCCGTGACTTCGGAGCGGAATTCTTTGGGGAACTGGCGCTGCGCGTGGAGGCCTGGGGAGGTTGGGCCAAGGAGGGGGCATCCACCCAAAGCGGGTAGGGAACGATGTTCTGTGTTTTTGTGCCTTTTGTGGCCATTCCCGGCGAAGAACCCGCTGCCGAATTTTGCAAAAGGCTCAGGGGGAATTCCACTTATCGCGACTCGTCGTCAAGGGCCGCGAGGCCGCGATCGTAGATGTCCAGCACCCGCTTTCGTTCCTCAGGCGTGGCGAAGAGTGCCTCGCCGGCCACTGTAGCTCTCGCTTCCTGAATCTCTTTCCGCAGATGGTCCACCGCGGCCGGCTGCCGGATCGATCTTCCGTTCACCTCGAGATGGATCGCCGAGGTATGCCCGAAGATGGGCAACCCGTACTCGCTGTCGGCCTGCCCGGAGACTCTCAGCGCCAGCCAACCGGGCTCTTCCACCGCAAACATCTTCTTCAACTCGGCCGAAAAGTGTTGCCCGGTCGCTTGGGATGGGATGCGGTCGACCACCCGGCCGTTGTGGATCAGTTCCAGGTGACCGAAGTCGACCCGCCCCGACGCCTGACCCTCGATTCCGACCTCCCCGGGGCGTTTCAGTGAGACGGTCTCTCCGATGGATCGGTCCTCCACCCGGAAGTGAAACAGGGGGCCGTTGGTGATGAAGGAGTGTCCCTGCTTGAGCGCCTCCAGCCAGGAGGCGATTCCCAAAGGTTCCTCGACCCGGGTGTAGGCCCTGGCCAGGTCGAACAGGAACCAATCGGTGCCGGTCGAGAAGGGAACCCTGAGCCCGGCATTCAGGTAGTGATAGAAGGTGTCCTCGAATCGGGGATAGTCCTCCAGGGATAGCCCGTCAAAGATATTCTGGGCGTCCACCTTGCCCAGGACGAAGTTGACCACCCGTTCCAGTCCAAGGTCGTTGTGGCACCAGATGGCCGTTCCTCCCTGGCGATGGGCTTCATCGATCCCATCCTGCAGGGGAATCCCGTCAGTGCCGGCCCCCGTGATGCCCGGGCCGATGCTGACCGGCTGGATGAGCTTCTTGATGTTCAGCAGCATGACGTGGCCGTAGCCTCCACTCCAGGGAGTCAGGTTGTGACGATGCTCCTCGCCCTGGTTGACCAGCACTCCGGTGGAATGGAATCGGGTCAGGTCGCCTATGGGATAACGGTTGGTGATGTAATCGGCGTCTTCGGACGGGCGGATCAGGTAGGAGGTGAACAGAACGTCCAACCGGTCCGCGGCCGGGATCGTGTTCAGATAGCGATCGGCCTCTTCCGGATCGAGCCGGAAGAGGTGCAGGTGGGTGTTGCCGCCAAACCACTGCTTTCCCTTCACCTGGCTGAATGAGTTCAGGGAAAGGGTCAAGGAGGCTTCATCCCTCTTGCCGAGATCGACCTCCAGGGTCGCCATCTCCGTTTCAAGTCCCGCAAAGGCTTCCAGCCGCAAGGGTTTTTGGGGCAGCCTCACTTCGCTGGGCCCGGACAAGACGTACCAGTCGTGGATGGGACGGCGCGGCGGCCGTTTGCCCTGTTGCTGCAGGGCCACGGATCCCACCCCTTGCCCGCGTTCCAGCAGGCCATGGATCGGCACCGCTTCCTCCCGGCCCTGGATAAAGCAGCGAATCACCCCCGGGACGGGTTTGCCGGTCTCGCCGTCGACCAGCGAGAGACGGACACGGCGGAGTTCTTCCTGAAGCAGGCCGCAGCGGGCGGCGGCCAACACGGCCAATCCCCAGATCAGGACGAGAAGAAGTCGGCGGTTCATCGGTAGGTCACTCCCGAGCGCGTTGCATTCGAGTGTCCTGTCTCGGAAATCAAGTCGCCATCTCGGACTACCCGAACAGCAGGTTCACGATCAGGACCGCCGCCAGGATGCCGGTGACGTCGGCGGTCAGGCAGGCCGGCAGGGCGTGACGGGTCTTCTTGATGCCGACCGAGCCGAAGTACACCGCCAGGATGTAGAAGGTGGTATCGGTGCTTCCGTTGAAGGTGCAGACCATGTAGCCGGTGAAGGAGTCCGGCCCCTGGGCGTTCATGACCTCGGTCATCACTCCCAGAGCCCCGCTGCCGGAGAGTGGCCGCACCAGGGCCACCGGCAAGGCTTCGGCGGGCATGCCGATCAGGTTGGTGAGCGGGCCGATCCCCTTGGCCAACAGTTCCAGCCCCCCCGATGCCCGGAAAATCCCGATGGCCACCAGGATGGCAACCAGGTAGGGAATGATTTTCACGGCGACCTGAAATCCCTCCTTGGCTCCTTCCACCAAGGATTCGTAGACCTTCACCCCGCGAGTCCATCCGAACAGCACCAGTCCCGCGATCAGGGCCGGAAGCATCCAGAACGACATGATGCTGCGCACCAGCTCCATCGCCGGGGTGGTATTCACCCGCTGCACGATATGCATCGCCAGAGCAGCCGCCAGAGCCAGGAAAAAGATCGAGACTACCGGCTTGCCCCAGCGGGGTCGAACCAGTCCCGGCTGGGACTGGGGCGTCATGGACGCATCCTCCGCCTGGGCCTGATCGGAGGAGGCTGCTTCAACCCGCTGATCCTGGTCAGCCTGGTCGGACGTCGCTTTTGCCAGGCGATAGCGTGGCGTTCGGGCCAGCAGCGTCGCCGCCACGATGGCGGCCACGGTGGCGCATCCGCTGGCGAACCAGGTGGTGGCCATGATTCCCGCGGCATCCTGGGAGCCGGCCGCCGCTCTCAAGCTGATGACACCCAGCGGCAGCAGCGCCAGGCCGGAGGTGTTGAGGGCCAGGAAGAGCACCATGGCGTCGGTTGCGGTGCCCCTTTCGTTGTTGAGCCGGTCCAGCTCCATCATGGCCTTGAGTCCGAACGGGGTGGCGGCGTTCCCCAGCCCCAGCAGGTTGGAGGTGATGTTCAGGATCATGGCGCTCATGGCGGGATGATCCTTGGGGATGGCCGGGAAGAGGAATCGCATCACGGGGTGCACGGCCCGGGCCATGATCCGCAAGAGGCCCCCGTCGGCGGCCACTCGCATGAGGCCCAGAAAAAAGGCCATGACTCCGATGAGACCCAGGGCGAGGGTGACGGCCGACCGCGCCGACTCCAGCACCGCCTTGCTCAACATCTCCATGCGTCCCGTGAAGGCCGCCATCAGGATGGAGAACAGGACGATGACGACGAAGATTCCATTCAGCATGAAGTTCCTCGGGAGATGTGGCGGGCTAGCCCGCATTTCTCACCAGGCCGCTGGAGGCAGGACAAAAGCAGTTTGTCTTCAGTGCCTTGACTAGCTCCATGTCAAGGGCTTGCTGACTACAGACGGCGCTGGGCATGCCCTGGCTGGTTCTTTTCCCTCCAGCGCGCACGTGCTCCCTCGACCGTAGAAACCGCTACGCTCTTCGGTCGCGAGCACGCGCTGGAGGGAAAATTCCTGCGCCATGATCATGCCCCCTGGTGAGAAATGCGGGCTAGCCCTTTTCTCCCAGTGCGTGAACCTCGTCGGCCACGGCCTTGGCGCTTTCGAAAAAGTGGACGACGTCGTCACCGAGAGCAAACCATTGGACTCCCTTCCCGTACCAGTCCCTCACGGTTTCCAGGTTGCAGCCGATCGAGGCCCCCAGGAAGAGATCGGTTTCACGAACCCGGGCGAAGACGCTGTCGATGGTTCGGAGCACTTCGGGGTCGCTGTGCTGGCCCAGCTTGCCCATGGAGCCGGTCAGGTCGTTTCGGCCGATCACGATGCCGTCCAGGCCGGGGGTCGCCAGGATCTCGTCCAGGTTGTGGACGGCCTGGATGTGCTCGATCTGGACAAAGACCATGATTTGCTCTCTGGCTATGGCCAGGTATTCTTCCATGCTCTCGATGCCGTACATGTTGCGGATCGGGCCGAATCCACGTACGCCCTGGGGCGGGTAGCGACAGGCGGCGACGGCCTTGGCGGCCTCTTCGCCCGAACAGACCATGGGCACCACGATGCCGGCGGGGGCCAGGTCCAGGATCGGCTTGATCAGGACGGGATCGTTCCAGGCGACCCGAACGATGGGAGCCGCCTGGGTGCCCCGCAGCGCGGCCAGGTGTCCCAGCAGCGCCCGGAGATCGAGGTAGGAGTGCTCCATTTCGATCCACACCAGGTCGTTTCCCGCCTCGGCCGCCAGCTCGCTGACGATGGGATCGGTAAGCGAAACAGAGGTCCCCACGCAAATCCTGCCTTCCTGCAGGCGCTGACGGAACCGATCGACGTTGTTGACGGAACTCATTCACTCTTCCTCGTTTGAAGGGGTGAGACGGAGGGGCAAGAAATTCCCGGTGCTACGTTCCCGGACTGAAGAAACCATGAACCGATGCGGGCCATTTAATCAACGGGCCGCGCGGGTGTCAAGAACAGCGAGCCGGGGAGAAGCCGGGCGGGGGCGCTGCTTCTTTGAAACATAAGAAAAAAAAGGGAGCCACGAAGGCACACGAAGCGGAACGGCACTGCCGCATCGGCAGGGGCAGTGCCTCCTCGCGGAGCAAGAAGGATGGGAGGAGGCGCCCCTCCGGGAGCGCGGGCGTCTCGTGAGCCTCCCTCGCAAGTGCAAACGCTGTGGTGGCGCCCCTCCGGGAGCGCGGGCGTCTCGCCCGCATCCTCTGCATTGGGTGGCTGCTCAGTTTCCCCGTGATGCGGCGCCCGGTCACCCTGCCGCCGGGAACCCCATGGGCTCGGCTGAAGCGGAATCGTGGCGCCGTTGCCGGTCGAGCCGGGTGGAGGAGAGGGGTGAGCCTGCGCCAGTGTTGTGCGGGCGGGACGCCCGCGCTCCCGGGGGGGCCTTCATCCCGTTACGTCGTCGCAGCAAAGGAGGTTCATCGGTATTGGTGTCTATTCGTGTTCATTCGTGGTTCGCCTTTTTTGACGATCGCTTGTTTTTCCACCGCCCCCGATGGGCACGGGCGTCGCCGCCTGATCTCGCAGCCCGGCGTCGACCAGCTTGGAGACGAATTCGGCAAAGGGCCGGATGTCTTGCCGGACGCTGGCTGATTCGAGCGCGGCCATGTATTCGTGGCGCCTCTCGAGCGGGATGATCGTCCAGGGATAACCGCCAGAGGCGAGCATGACGTTCATGAGAAAACGTCCCATGCGGCCGTTGCCGTCCCTGTAGGGATGGATGTACACGAATGCGAAATGCCCGAGCACAACGCGCACCGCCGGCTCAACCTCGTTCGCGAGCAACTCGAACAGCGCGGGCATGCATTCGCGCACGGCTTCGCGCGGCGGCGGCACATGCATCGAGCCCCTGATGTAGACCGGGCCGACCCGGTAGCCGGCCAGTTCCGGCGCACTCACAATTCCGGCGGTCACGCTGGGCCCGAAGAGCTGCCTGTACCAGTCCCCGTGATCCTTCTGACTGACCCGACCCGCGTTCGCGCTGGTGAGCACTGTCTCCACGCTTGCCATCACGCTGACAAAGGCGTCGTAGTAGCCGCGCGCTGCGAGCGCGTTGCGGTTGTCCCGATCCTGCGGATTCTGATCGGGGCTCCACTTGCCGCTGCGCACTCTCTCCACGAGCTCGCGACTCACGCGATAGCCCTCGATGGACAACGAGTGGTACGCATCATTGACGTAAATGTCATAGACTGCCTTGAGGTAGGTGCGGGCATCCCGTGGCAAGCCCGGCCCGGCAGGGAAGACGCTGAGAACCGGATCGCGCATTGTCTGCCACATCAGCCTGATGCGATTGACGTGGGGCGATGGCTCGCGCGTCTGAAGCATGATGCGCGGCCCGTCCTTGAACGGATCGGTTGTGCGCACGGTGTAGCCCGCTTTCTCCATCGTTTTCACGATGTCATCGGCGATGCGGTGCTGTCCGGCATTTCCAAACGCCCCGGCAAGGCGTCCCGCGATCGTGCTGTGACCGCCTTCGAGCAGCAGCGCGAGAACATCCGATGCGTCCTCGATGGTCGCCATCGCAGCCCGCACGTCCGTTGACGCGCGCCGGAAGAACTGTTCGGAAACGGCAATCAATGCCGCAGGCACCGAGAACAGTCTCAAGCCATCACGCTGCACGATCTCCCGCCGGGGCGGCATCGCAGCGCGCATGTCAAACAGTGACGTGGCGTGAGGCAGCGGCGTCGGCTTGTTGCCGCCTTTGGGTGCGCGTACGAGCAACTGGGCCGGCACTACCCGGTTGCCGCCATGCAGCGACAGGGAATGCTCAGGCGCGAGGCACCACTGCTCGCCGAAGCGGTCCGAGAGATAGGCTGCAATGAAATCCCAGAACGAGGCGACCCACGCCGTGCTGTCGCCAGGCGCCTCGTCCGGGCGCGAGGGGATGTACCATCCCTTCATGACGCCCTTGAGGAACCCGCTCTTGAGAAGCCGCTGACGGTCGGTGCGGCTCAAGTCGTTCGACCGGATGGCCACCACGCCGCGGCGCTGCAGCTCATGCAGAGCCTCGAGCGACTGGGTGAGCTTTTTCTGCGGGGGCGGCATTGCGGCTCCTCTCTCGCGCATCGATTAGGTTATCATGTCGCTCTTTCATTAGGTTAATGAGTTGTATAATTTTTAGGTTTTCATGTCGAGTGACTGTCAGGCTTATTGGTGTAGCGCTGGGGACGTTGTTGAATTACTGGAATAGCTGGTAAAGAGCGCGTAGGAAACGCAAATGATAGTTCACGCAGGGTCCATGCTACAGGTGCTTCATTAGACTCTTACTGTCTGGAGCAGTCCTTTTCACTTCCCGGCTGTGCCACAAATTGATGGCAGCGAAGCAAACACACCAGATAGCGAGCAAATGCATACCAAGCAACGGCCCGCTGACGTACCTCGTATAGTCGATGAACGAACAAGACCAGATACCGATCAACCAGATGCCGACCAACCAGATAAGCAATTGCTTTCGATGTATCTTCATTGACGGATGTCTTTTTTGGATGTCTTTGTTGCGACTTCGCCAATGAATGAATAGCCCACAGGCAATCGGCAGGTTCACCAACACCAAAATGAAAATGTCCCATTCGATCATGGGAACCTCTCCAAGGATCTATGCTGATTCCTGCCTGTATGATTCCAACGTGTTTCTGCCCTGCGGGGTTTCCCGATGCTCACAGTATAGCAACACGCCTGTTGAACGATGGGAGGAGATGAAATGCAGATGTGGGAGGAAACGAGTTAGGTGCCTTGTACCCGTTCAGACCAACTCCTCGATGGGCTGGCCGGTCTCGTCGTCCAGGGCGTTGGCGATCTTTACCGGGCGGCCTATGGGGCTCATGTATTCCTTGGTCCAATCGATTCCCAGGGCCTTGTAGATGGTGGCGTAGAGGTCGCCCATGGAAATCATGCGGTCGGCCACGTAGGCGCCGCGTTCGTCGCTGGCCCCCACCACCTGGCCTCCGCGAATGCCGCCGCCTCCGATCGCCAGCGACCAGCAGTGGGGCCAGTGGTCTCGTCCAGCCTTGGAGTTGTGGTGGGGCGATCGGCCGAATTCACCCATCACGACGACCACGGTGGAGTCCAGCAGACCTCGCTGCTCCAGGTCTTCCAGCAGGGTGGGGAGCGCCCGGTCCAGTCCCGGGACCATCTTGTCCCGGTGGCGTTCGTCGTTGTCGGAGTGGGTATCCCAGCCGTTGAGCTCATGGCCGGCGGCCGTGACGAAGCGGGCGCCCGCCTCGACCAGCCTGCGGGCCAGCAGCAGGCTCTGGCCGAAGCTGCCCCTCCCGTAGGCCTCTCTGATCTTTTCCGGCTCCCGGCTCAGATCGAAGGCCCGGCGGGTCTCAGGGGTCAGGATCATCTGCAGGGCCTGTTGGGTGAATCGATCCATGGCCTGGTGCTCGGCCCTTTCGATCTTGCTGCGGTACATCCTGTCGACCAGTTTCAACATCGAGCGCCGGTCGCGCAGGCGCTCGACCGTCAGCGATTTCGGAAGAGCCAGGTCGGAGATCCGGAAGTCCTCCTGGCTGGGGTCGGGAACCACCATGGGGTCGAAAGCCGGGTCCAGGAAGGCGCCCTTGGTATATTCGCCGTAGGAAGCCGTTTTCCAGGTGTCGGGAACCAGCACGTTGGCGGGGACGTTGTTGCGGGCCCCCAGCTCCTTGGTGACGATGGTGCCCAGGCTGGGAAACTGCATGGCGGCGGTGGGGCGGTGTCCGGTCAGCGCGTAGTAGGTGCCTTGGCCGTGGTTGTTTTCTTCGGTGTGGACCGATCGGATGAGGGCCAGCTTGTCCATCTGCCCGGCCACCCGCGGCAGCAGCTCGGAGACCTGAATTCCCGCCACGTTGGTCGGGATGGGCTTGAAGCTGCTGTTGGGCTTGGGGTCCCAGGTGTCCACGTGGCTGGGACCTCCTTCCAGCCAGACCAGGATGCAGGCCTGGGCCATCCCCTGGCTACGGGTGCCCTTGGCGCCGGCAGCCTGCAGGCTCCGGAAATTCAGGTATTGGGGCAGGCTGATTCCGAGAAGGCTGAGAGAGCCGACTCGAAGGAAGTGGCGTCGCTTCAGAAGCTCCGGGGTAACGGTCAAACAGCCTGCTTTTCGCATCATTGTCCATCTCCTGGCGCCCGCATTGGGTTCTGCCGAAACGGCGTCAGTGGTTGAAGGCGAACTCTCGCGAGGTGATCAGGCTCCAGGTCAGGTCTTCCCAGGCCCGCCTCTTGTCGGAGCTCTTGCCCAGGACCGATTCCAGCTCGGCCAGTTCCAGCGGCGAGGGAAGGCGAGACAAGGCGGCCAGGTAGAGTTCCTGAATCACCTCGCGGTGGGAGGCGTCCCTCTGGATCAACCGGTCCAGGCGCCCGCCTTTCCTGGAAATCTTCTCCGTGTAGGTCTTTCCCACCAGCATGTGGAGCGCCTGGTTGAGGCTGGGCGAGGCCTTGACTTCCGGAATCTGCTGGAGATTGGGTCGCCCGTACATCTGCAGAAAATCGGAGGGATAGATGTCGGGCACCTCCAGTTGAATGGCCCGGGTTCCCAGGGGAGCCTGCCCCCCCTGGCCGTTTTCGAAGATTTCCGGGACGCCGGTCACCTGGCTGATGGCGTCCAGTAGCACCTCGGCTTCCAGCGGCTTCGGGATGAAATGGGAGTAGTTCAAGGTGTCTTGACCATTCGACTGGAGGGGGGTCGAGGCAAGCTGGTAGGTGCGGGAACGGGTGATCCGGCGCAGGATCTGCTTCAGGTCGTATCCGTTGCGCCGGCAGTCCTCGGCCAGGGCCTTCAGTAGACCGGGATGGGTCGCCGGATTGGTCGAACGGAAATCGTCCACCGGATCCACCAGGCCGCGTCCGAACAAGTGGCCCCACAGGCGGTTGACCAGGGTTTCGGCAAAGTAGGGGTGAGACGTGACCCAGCGGGCAAACTCCCGGCGCGGATGCGCGGCGCCCTCGGCGGCGATGGCTCGTCCGTCCAGGAAGGCGGGCTCGACGAGAAGCTTGCGACGGGGATGAATCACCTTCACCGTTTCCGCCGACTCTCCAAAGTCCGGTTGGCGCCCGGCCGGATCGTCAAAGAGAACCGCCGCCCCGAAGCCGGTCCATTCGGTTCGGCTGATCTGTCCGAAGAAAGAGGCCAGACCCCAGAACTGATCCTGGCTCCACTGCTCGTAGGGGTGGTCGTGGCACTGGGCGCAATCCAGCCGTCTTCCCAGGAAGACCCGCACCTCTTCCGGCATGATGTCGGCGGCCTTGGCTTCTTCTCCGTAGGACAGGAAGTGCCTGGAGGCTCCGCCATAGCCTTGCGCCGCCAGCCGCTCCAGGGCGATGTCGCGATAGGACTTGTTTTGGGCGATGTTCTCCCAGACCCAGCGCCAATAGGTGTAGGCGTGCTCGGCTCCCCCGACGGCGCCGGCCGCCACCCGGAAGAGCCGGCCGAAGCGAAAGGTCCAGTAGTCCACGTACTCGGGAGAATCCAGCAGGGCGTCGATCAGTTTGGTTCGCTTGCGAGGGTCCCGGCTGGCGATGAACTCCCGCGCCCGAGCGGGCGGCGGCAGCGTTCCCGTCAAATCCAGGCAGACCCGGCGCAGGAACTCGGCGTCGCTGGAGAGCGGGGATGCGGGGATCTGAAAGCGGCTCAACTTGCCGAAGACGTGGTCGTCGATGAAGTTGTGGGGCGGAGGCGAAGGGCTGGCCTGCGACGACTCGGAGACGACACCGAATCGCGCGCTGGCGGTGTGGCCGGCCGTGCGGACGATAAGGGTCGTCTCTCCCGGAGAGCGGGCCCGGACTCGACCGGAGTCGGTCACCGTCAGCACCTCCTGGTTGCCGGACTGGTAGGAAGCCTGTCGGGTCAGGTCCCGGGTGCGGCCGCCGGCAAGATGGGCGGTGACCAGCACCTGCTGGGCGCCCTCGGCATCGAGCACGCTTTCCCGCGGAAACAGGGTCACCCGTTCGATTTCGACCTCCGAGTCCTTGCGCTCGTAGGGAGCGCCGGACTGAATCCAGTCCAGCAGAGTGCGGTAGTCGGAAGACTCGGCGGTCAGGCGTTCTCCACCTCCATGGGGCAAGAGGAGCGTGGGTTTGCGCAGCAACAGGCTGTTTTCGGGTTGGCTCAGGTCGATGCGCGGAGTCTCCGGACCCGCCGATTCCAGGCTCATCACCTGGTAGGCGCCGCCCTTGACGATCCAGCGGTAGTCTTCCTTCGGATCCAGGGCATTGAGGGAGAGCTTGAACCCCCCTCGTCCCTTGACACCCGCATGGCAACTGCTGTCGTTGCATCCCCGCTTGGTCAGGATTCCGCCGATATCCTGCTGAAAGCTGAAGGGTGGCGGCGTCGCCAGCGACTGAACCGTCAGCATTGCCGTGGCTGAGAGGCCGGCCACCTGGGCCCGCAGGGTCGTGCTACCCTCCGCCAGGGCCGTCAACCGGCCTGGATCCTGGATGGCCGCCACCTCCGGGGAATCCACCGTCAGAGGCGAAGCACCCGTCAGGTCCCGTTCCAGGCCGTCGGAATAGCGGCCCAGCACCACCACCTGCTGGGCCGGGTTGAGGCCCGAGAGCTGAACGGCCTCCGGAACGATTCTCAGCGAAAGCAGGGTCGGGGGAACGGCGGTTTCCCGGCCGTGGGCCAACGCGGAATCCAACCCGAGGCAAATCAGGAGAATCGCCAGGATTTTCGCCATGGACTGGACCAAGGGTCGAAGGAGCAACGTTCCTCCTGACAATCAACACCTCCCGGAATCAACGGCGGGAAGTCATCACCTGCGTCTCTTCGGCCGGCCGGACGGCCAGGAAGGGAATCCTGCCTGCCGGCAATGCCGGGCCCACCCTTCCGTCCACAACCGGCCGGGCCTTGAGTTGAAGAAAGCGCGGGACGCCGGTGATGGGCGCGTCGGGACTCGCCCACAACACGAGCGTGGTGGCGCTGCGTTGGGGGCGGTGGTGGCGGGGCGACACGACCTCTACGCCAAGCGGTCGATACTGGATGCCCCGCATCAAGGTTTCCGTCCAGCCGGCCGCGGTGCTGACCCAGGCTTGCACGCCGGGCGGAAGGTTGTCGACCGTGAGCAGGACGTTCCCCTGAAACCCTTCCTCCTTCTCGCACACCACCACCATTTCCCTGGCCTGGCCCGCCTCCAGGTTGATTCGGTCGGTCTTGTCGATGAGCGTCGACAGGGAAGGCGTGACTCCCAGGCTGATTTCAACCCGGCCCAGGTGAGGAACCTGCGGGCGCGCCAGCAGCCGGTACCTGAACCGGGGTCCCCCTTGCACCGAGGTCAACTCCCGGATCTGCAGGAAGTAGCTGCCCGCTTGCTCGATGGTGACGATCGTCTTCCGTTCAACCGTCTTGTTGACGTCGTCGCCGTCACCGCCATATTCCATGTAGATGTTGGACACCAGCTCGTTGCCGCTCCCGTCCAGCAGCTTGAGCCAGGGGTTGAAATGCGGCGGCGATGCCCCGGGAGTTTCAATCTCGAAGGCCAGTTTCTGTCCGGCTTCGGCTTGAAAGCGGAAGAGGTCGATATCGCCGGGCTCCTGGATTCGGCCCTCGATCAGGCCGGGAATCTGCACCGTGCCCGGCCGGTCGAGGGAGTTGTTGGGTTCCGTTTCGGGAGCCGGTTCGATCCGGGAAGCCGGGGCAGGAGAAGGATTGGAAGAACCGCCCGGGTCGGATAGGGGTTCGCTGGGTGCAGAGAGCGTCCCGTTGAAGGGGACCCCGCCGGACCGGTGCTGCAAGAGGGCCAGGCGGTCGGGTTCGAGCGGCCGCTGAAAACTTCCCAGTTGTCTCAGGGTGGCCGAGTCCCTTTCCAGCCAGTCGCCCGGATCCGGGTGGGCCAGCTTGCCCAGCGCCTGGTGGGCTGCAGAAGACCGGCGTCGCACGATCCGCAACTGGTAGCCGTGATCGGGGTCGCCGGCTCCGGTGAAGGTGCCGACCGAAAGGAAATAGCGGCCTGGGGACTCGAATCGGTGAGAAACACGCTGGAAGAGGGCGAACCTGCCGGTTGAGCGGGTTCGCTCGTATCGCTGAAAGGGCTCCCAGGTCAGGGCGGGGCCCTCGACGGCCAAACGGACCACGCGGCCGGGATCGAACCAACTGTCGGAACGCTGGTAAAGGGTGATTCCGGCCTGGGCCTGGTAGGTGCGGCTGGGGCCCAGATCGGAACGGACGGCAAAGAGCAGCTCCTCCCCCTCGGAAACGCGGATCGCATAGAAGTCCCGCTGGCCCTTCTCCGAGAGTCTGCCGTTGACGACGGCGGGGAACGACAGGGTTTGCGCCTGCTCCGCGGCCTGGTGCGGGTGGGCGGTTTCCGCAATGATCGGATCGGAGACGACCTGCAGGCCCAGGGCGTTGGAGAGTCCCTGCGGGGTGACCAGCCGGAACAGGTGCAACCCGAGCGAAGCCGATTTCGGTATCCGGATCTGCAGGACGGCCCGGTGATCGGCTTTCACCGCTTTCCCCAGGTAGTCTTCCGGCTTCTTGTCCTTTTCTTGCGAGGCAGTCTGGAGTTTTTCCAGCTTCAGGATGGAGGCGGAGAGTTCCCCGCCTTCGAACCAGACGGCGTGGGCGCCTTGCAGGGATGCGCCCGAGACCTCCAGTTGGAAAGTCGTCCCCTGTTGGCCGCCCAGGGGGAAATGGGAGAGCAGCCTGGGCTCAGTGACTGTTTCGATGTCCTGAGCGCTCAGTGGAGCCGCCAGGCAGAGGGTAGCGGCAATCAATCTCAAGTACACGGGAACGCTGACCTCGATACGACAGTCCTGACCCAAAGCACGCCCAAGGATACCATAGGAGCACGGGTTCAGGGACCGCTATTCCCCCGGCAACGGAGCCCATCCGGACGGTCAGCCCGCCGCCTCGCAGATGGGCCACTTTCGCCGGTCGGCTTTTCGGAAGGGGATTCGAGTCGCATCGCTGACCAGCGCTCCCGGTGAGTCCACATACAGAATTTTTCGGGCCAGGGGGGCGAAAGCCGCCTGGAAATGCTGCATCGATTTCACCACCAGGACCCGCCTGGTTCGAGGATCGATGCCCATGTTGGTGAAGGCATCGGCGCCCAGGGTTTGAGTTCGAACGGAGTTGACCACGATGTCGATGCCGCCGGTGCGCAGAACCACGGCGTCGCCGAGAGGCGAGACCGAGCGGCCGGCGCCGCTGCCGAAGGTTTGACAGGCGTTGGGGACCACCTTGGCTACCGTCACCGGAAGATCCAGGGGCCGTCCCGAGCTCGGCCCCATCTTGCCTCCGAGGCGCACGTCGAATCGGGCCCCTTCTCCGGCTTCGGTAGCCACGGCTACGGCCGTCGGATCCCAGATACAGGCCACCGCGGCATCCTCGATCCCGTGATCGATCAGAGCCTCGAGAACAAAGGTGGAATCTCCGCAAGCTCCACCGCCCGGATTGTCGGCCACGTCCGCCAGCACCACCGGTCCCCGGCCCTGACTCGAGGCTTCTCCCAGGGCTTCTTCGATGGTCCTGTAGTCGGGCCGGAGCCGATGACGCAGTTGAAAGAGCCGGCGGCCCAGGGATTCCGCCAGGCGGTTTCCTTCCCGGGGCATGCCATCGGTGACGACCAGGACCCGAGTGCCCATGTCGGCCACGTCCCCCCAGAGAAACCCGTGAGCAATGGAGATCGAAAGAATCCCCTGCTGCTGCTCCAGGCGCCTGACTCCCGCCAGGTAGCTCTTCATGGGTTCCGAGGTGGTGTGGTAGATGCCCATCATGCCGCAGTCGTATAGAGCCAGGTGGGGTTGGATGGCGCCCGAGGCCGTCGCGGACAGGATGTGAAAGAGCTCTGCCGCCCGGTCGGCAGCGTCCGTGTGGGGGTATTCCTTGAAGCTGACGATGGCGGTAGCCTCCTCGACCATCCGGCGGGTCAGGTGGCAGTGGAGATCCAATTCGACGCCGACCGGAACCTCGGGGCCGACCAGGGCGCGGATACGAGCCAGCAGATCCCCCTCGCAGTCGTCATGCCCCTCGGCGACCATGGCGCCGTGCAGGCTGAGCAGGACCATGTCCACCGGCATGGCCCGCCGGAGGTCCTCCAGGATTTCTTCCCGGAAGGACTCGTAGACGCGGCCCAGCGTCACTCCGGAAGGTTGGGCAAAGGCGCACAGACTCTCCACCACCGACCAGCCCTTCCGCGAGGCCATCCGGCGCCAGAGGATCAGAGGCACCGCAAAGAGAAACGGGTCGGGGCCGTGGTTCCCCCCTCTGACCAGGCAGGTTTCCTCAAAGGTGCGGTAGCCGGTGGGGAAGGGAGAGAAGGTGTTGGTTTCGGTGCCCAGACAGGCAAGAAAGAGTTTCATGGGCGCCCATCCGCCGGGTCATTCCACCGGGATCGATGCTCCGCGGCATGACTTGCCGCTGTCGGGGATTATTTCCCAATCCGGTCCGGGTAGGGAAGCGATTTCGGTGGCGTCCGCCCCAATCCGAGGTCCGGAGGAGGACGGACGCCGGTCCGCGCGAGATGGTATGATTTTCCCGGCCTGCGCCAAGACAGGTCCGGTCTTCCGATGGCTCTTCCCGAAGCGGTATCGGGTGGCCGTCACCTCACCGAAAGGAAGAATCGTGAATCCCAAGACTCTTGCATTGTCCATCGCCGTCCTGATTGCAGCCGCCGCGGGCTGTACCCGCAATGCCGATTCCGGCAATGCGGCCGCCCTGGAAGAGCAATTCCGGCAGTCGCTTTCCGGAGCCACTCTCGTCGGCCACTTCACGGTGGGGGATCGGAAGGACCTGCGGGAAGAAAAGTACACCATCGCCAAGGTTTCGAAAATTCCAGGCGGACTCTGGCTCTTTCAGGTCCGAATTCAATACGGCAAGCGTGACGTCACGCTGCCGCTGCCGCTCAAGGTGCGGTGGGCGGGGGACACCCCCGTCATCACTCTGACCGACCTGAGCATCCCCAACCTTGGAACCTACACGGCCAGAGTGCTGATCTATCGAGATCAGTACGCCGGAACCTGGAGCGGTGGCGAGGTGGGCGGGCAGATGTTCGGGCGGGTGGTTCGGGACGCGAATCCCTGAGTGTCCGGCCAGCCGGCAGCTAGTGGTAGCGCACCGTCAGTTCGACTTTTTCCACTTTCATCCGGGGCTGGGCGTCGGCTGCCGGGCGAGTACGACGAATCCCCAGAAGATTGGCGCCGGCGACCCACTGGGTGCCCCGCGGCCGGAACACCAGCCATCCCTCTTCGATCACCGGCTGAGCCAGTAGCGCCCCGTTCAGCCTCACCTCGATCTCCCGGTCGATCCCCTTTCGGGGGGGCAGGTTGTAGTAGCTGTCGGGAGGCTGGGCCTTGCGCGCCCGGATTCTGGCCTGCATGAAGCGCTTGACGAAGGTTCGCTCCAGTTTTTGCTCGTCCGGCAGGGACCGGGCGGCCGGGTCCGACAGCAAGATCCGCAGATCCAGGTCCTTGATCCGGTCGGGCTTCCAACCCAGGTCGTCCGCCACCTCCAATCGAAGCAGCGTATCGGCTTTGCCGTCGTTGGCCAGACCGGCCGGGAGCTGGGCCATCATGTTGGAGTTGGCATAGAAATATCGGGGAGTATGCCATTTTTCCGGCTCCAGCGAGGGGGGCCCGCCCCCGCCCCGGCGCTGCATCACGAAGGTCTTATCCCGGTCTCTCAGAGCCGAGGGCATGCCCATTTCCCGGTAGGCCTGCAGGTGGGTTTCCCAGACCGGGGTGTCGCTCCACTGAGCGGAACGCCAGACGTGGACCACGGGGTCGGGGAAGGGAACTCCGATTCGGGCTGCCGGCTCGGGACGGCCGTAAGAGAAGTTGAAGGTGTGGATGCCGTCGGCCCCCTGCCTCCACCAGTTGGCGAAGATCCCGCGAAAGACTTCGATGGGCGGCCATTGGTAGCCGTCACTGCTGTGCCAGTCGTCCAGGCTGGGGTAGAGCTTGATGTTGCGGCGCCGGGTGAAGGACCGGTAGCCCTGAATGTCGACCTCGAAGGAACGCACCCCCAGGGCGAACAGATCCACGATCTGCTCCCGTGCCCAGCTTTCCACGTCCAGGCCGTCGAAGTGGGCGCCCTCAACCGTTTCCGGAACCCGGGCCGACAAAAGGAAGGGACGGTTGCGCTTGCGCTCGAACTCCAGGAGCATGGAGCGGAGCGCCCGCATGAACTCCGTCAGGTGATGGCGCAGTTGCCACTGCCTGCCGGGGGGAAGCACCGGAGGGGCGCGGGCGAAGTCGATATCAATACCGTCGAAATCGTAGTTTTCGGCCACCTCCCTCAGGATGCTCAACTTGTAGTCCCTGACGCCCTGAACGGCGAAATTCCACATCCCCGACTCCCGCCAGGGCAGGTGGATGAGCCAGTCCGGGTGGGATTCCTTCAGCGAGATCTGGCGGGTGGGCAGCAAGTGAAGGTCGTTGTCGCCGCCGTTGATGCGATAGGCAAAAAAGGCTTCCAGCCTTCGCTTGTGCGTTTCTTCCAAAAAGATCCGGACGGGGTCGATGCCCTCGTCCAACCACCTTTGATAGCCGGGATGGTCATAGGTCTCGGCGTAGTGGGGCAGGATCTTGCTGGGATAGGGCGCCTGGTGGCCCTCCCCCCAGTTCCACCACAGGCTGTCGATATGAGTCCGGAAGTGGTCGATGTAGTCGAACTTGTAATCGACCAGGTCCCGGATGTCCGGATCGGTAAAGGTGGGGTCGCCGTGTATGGCGTCGCGGTTGACCACCACCCTGCGGCGACGGTTGACGGCCGCCAGGTGTTGATCTGACAGCTTGAAGAGCACCAGTGAGTCCTCGAGTCGACGGGGCCGGGAGAGACGGATTCCTTGAACGTGAACAGGCTTGAAGATTAGACGGAACGGCGCGCGGAGGCAAGGCTTTCCTGCTACCGCCTCTGAGACCGGCTTCTGCCGGAACTCCGGGACGAACGGCTTCGACTGGAGGAACCGGACCTCGAGCCGCTGGAGGACGAAACCCGTGAGGAACTTCGGCTGGAGGAACCGGACCTCGCTCGACTGGGCGCCGACACCCTGGAGGAGCTTCGGCCGGAGGGTCTGGAGACCGACGGCGACGGCCGGCCGGTGCCGGGGGCGCTGCGGACCCGTGACGTGGACCGGGGCGGCGAAGGCCGCGAAGGCGCCGAGACCCTGGAGGAGCTTCGGCCGGAGGGCCTGGACACCGACGGGGACGGTCGGCTCGCGCCGGGAGAGCCTTGCCTGCGGATGCTGTCGACCCGAGAGGAGCTTCGGGGCGCAAAGCGCGGGGACGGCCGCGCCGGAGGGACCGAAGGCGAAGATGGGGAAACCGATTGGCCGGCGCGCCGAGTCGAGCTTCCGGAGCGTGTGCCGCGCGGGATCCTGCCTTCGGTGGCTGGGCGGCGGTCGAAGCGTCGCCAGCGTTCGAGCGAGTCCGACCGGCTGCCGCGGTCCGGACGGGCAGCCGTTGGACGCGGAGCCGTTGCGGGCTCACTGACGCTTCGATCGAGGTTGCTGCGACCTCGGATCGCCGCCGGATTCGATGGAGCAGGCAGATTGCGCCGGTTGGCGGGGGCGACGCCGGATCTGGTGGCCGCGCGCGCCCGGGGGCTCAAGCCTGGCGCCGAGCGCACTGCCTCGGGCCTGGTGGAAGCGCGGGGATTGGCCGGACGAAGGGCTCTGGTGTCGTTTCGCCCCACGGAATCGACGAATCGGGCCATATCCCGGCGTTGCTGGACGAACGAGCGACGAGTGACGTTGCGCCTGGCGCGACCGGTCGAGAAGAAGCGGGTCTGCATGTTCGAGCCGGGGTTCCGGGACACGCGGCCGGCCCTCTGAACCAGTCGACCCTGACTGGCGCGATCGGGTACGACGGGAATGCGGCCTCGCACCAGGCTGGCCCTTCGCACCTCGGAGGCCTGCAGGGCGCGCGCGTTCAGCATCTGTCCTCGAGAGAAGTGTCGGGCGGCGACCAGGGTGCTGCCGTTGCGATGGCGGGCATTGCGATAGTTGTTGTAGATGTTGATCCGGTTGTCGACCAGGATGGTGGAGCCCCCCCGGTCTCGTCCTCGGCGGCGGTGCAAGCGGCGACCGTACCAGGGGTAGTAGGGCTCTCCGGGGGCCAGGGGAATCCAGCCGTAATACCCGAACCTCGAGCCCAGGCCGATCCCTATGCCGCTGCGGCCGTCAAAGCCGAAGAAGGCCACCAGCGCCGGTCGCCAACGGTGACGAGAGTAGAAGGAGCCGGGATACCAGCCCCAACCATAGCGGGCATGGCGGAACCAGCGCCCATAGTGGTAGGGAGCCCAGCCCCAGGGGTCGTGACTGACCCAGGTCCAGCCATAGTAGTCCAACCAGGACCATCGACCGTAGCGATAGGGCGCCCAGCCCACGGTGACCGAGGGAAACCAGCAGCGTCCATGGCTGGGAACGTAGACCCAACGGCCATGGTCGTCCAGGTCCTCGACGCCGTAGACGCTGGGGTGCACGTAGCTGTAGGCCCTGGATTTCCTGAGTCGCCGGTCTCGCTTGATGTTCCAAAGGTCCCAGTCGTCCCTGGGATCGACCTTGGACACCTGGAATTCTATGCCCTGGTCTCCCTTGCGGACGACCATGCGCTGACCGGACTTGAGTGTTTCGCTGCCGCTTGCCGAGGCGACCTGGGCCCGTCCCTTCCTCACGCTGACAGTCACCCGGTCAAGGCCGTCGACTTCCACTCGGTAGCGTCCGTTCTTTTCCGGGCGAACCGCCGCCAAGGGGGTTTCGATATCGACGTCGGCATCGCCGCCCCTCAATTCGCTGTAAGTGAGGACTCCGCGCTCCAACTGGATCCGGAAGGTTCGATGGCCCAGGTTGGCCAGTCGGACCTCTGACAATTCGTTGAGGCGCAGAAAGTTGGAGTAATTCAGTTGGACTTCGGCACGGGAGGCCGGTCCGGCCGTCAGAATGTCGGCTTCCACCAGCGGCATGTTGACCGTGGCCTGAATCGAATCTCCCGATTGGCCTCGCTGCACGGTAACGTCGCCCCTGGCCAGGCTGAGCCTGGCGACACCCAGCGCCGGACCGGTCTCCTGCGACTGCGCCAGCGCCGAGTGGCTGAAAGAGGTGGTGATCAGGGAAACCAGAACCAGAATTCCGCGTCGGCTTGTCATGGCTGATGACCTCCCGGTCGTAGCTACGGATTTTGCTTGACTGAAGCGTACGGACTGGACGGAAGGGCCTGCATTCGACCAGTATACCTGGAGAGGAATGGTGTTTCCATGTCAGGCTCTTCCTGCCTGATCGGCTTTCGTGGCAGACGGCTGGCGGACGAAATCCGGATCGAGCGTTGTCAGTGGGATGCATGTGGCCGGAAGAGGCGTTGCCCGGAGGCGAAAGGAAGTACCGCCGGCAAGTGTCCCAATAATCAGTTGAATCATCCGGTAAGTTGGCGTAACGTTGCGTTTTGCTTTCAGGGTGGTCGCCCCGCATTCCCTCCCGGGCATTCCGGGTTTTGGCGGGAAAGTCGGGTGGATTACGCCCATCGAGTCGGGAAATCGACAAGGAGCTCCCAATGAAGTATCCCGCCCTCTTTCTCCTACTGCTTTCACTGGTGCTTACCCTGTCCGGGCTGCCGGCCCAGGAAGAGGACTGGCCACAGTTCAGGGGGCCGGGAGGCCAGGGTCACGCTTCCGCCCGCGGTCTCGCAAAGGAGTGGAGTGAAACCAGGAATATCACCTGGAAGGTTCCCCTTCCGGGAAACGGCTGGTCGTCACCGGTCATTCAGGGCGAGAAGATCTGGCTGACCACCTCGGTGGATGAAGGACGTTCGCTGCGAGCCTTGTGCTTGAGCAAGAGCGATGGGAAACTGCTCCATGACCTGGAGGTCTTCCGCCAGGAGCAGGTGGGCCGCATCCATACCAAGAACAGCCACGCCTCTCCCACTCCCGTTCTGGACGGGGACAGGGTCTATGTCCACTTTGGAGCATTCGGCTCGGCCAGCCTTCGCAGCGACGGCAGGATCCTTTGGAAACACCGGTTCGAGTACAATCATCGCCACGGACCGGGCGGTTCTCCGGTCCTGTTCCAGGACCTTCTCATCTACAACTGCGACGGCACCGACACGCAGTTCGTGGCCGCCCTGGACAAGCATACCGGGGAGCTGCGGTGGAAAACGACTCGCCAGGGCCGGATGGCCTACTCGACCCCCCTGGCCATCGAGGTGGAGGGCAAGCCCCAGTTGGTCAGCGCGGGCGGCGATCGAGTCGTGACCTACCACCCCCTTTCCGGAGAGGAGATCTGGTCGGTGCGTTACGACGGGTTTTCCCTGGTCCCTCGCCCCGTTTTTGGAATGGGCCTGGTCTATATCATCTCGGGGTACCCGCATCCCGTGCTCTACGCCATCCGTCCCGATGGCCAGGGCGACGTGACCGAAAGCCACGTGGCCTGGACCTTGAAGCGAGGCGTGCCGCTGAATCCTTCCCCCCTGTTGGTGGGAGAGGAACTCTACATGGTCAACGATGGCGGTATTGCGTCTTGCGTCGACGCCCGGACCGGCAAGCACCACTGGCAGGAGAGGCTGCCGGGAGCGTACTCGGCTTCGCCGGTGTATGCCGAAGGGAAAATCTATCTGCTGAACGAAACAGGAGAAGCGACGGTCCTGGAGGTGGGGAAGGAGTTCAAGAAGCTGGCCACCAACCGGTTGCCGGGTCGCACCCTGGCCTCGTTCGCCGTGCACGGCCGCGCCATCTACGTGAGAACCGACAGCCACCTCTATCGGATCGAGCGGTCGACCGGTTAGGTTGGCAGGTCTTGCAACTTTCGCCACACGCGAAGCGGCCCGGTGAGAAGCTCGGGCTCAGGAGTCGAAAGATGACCAAGCTCCAACTGCAACGACTCGGAGGGGTCTGGTCGGCCACGCCGACGCCGTTTACCAAGGACTTGAAGGTCGACACGGTGGCTGTCAAGAAAATGGTGGAGCACCACCTGCGTCTGGGAGTCCGCGGGCTCTTCCTGGCCGGCACTTGCGGAGAGGGTCCCTGGATGCCGGACGTGGAGCGGCGGCGACTGGTGAGGGCGGCCCGCAAGTATTCTCGCGACCGGCTGATGATTGCGGTGCAGGTCACCGACAACTCGGCCAGTCGCGTGGTCGCCAATATTCGGACCGCCAAGGCGGATGGAGCCCAGATCGCCGTGGTCGCTCCGCCGCTCTTCTTTCTCAATGCCAATCCCCAGACGCTGACCAACCACTACCGTCAGATTCTTCGAGAGAGTGAGCTGCCTGTCGGCATCTACGATCGCGGGCGCCACAGTTCGGTGGTCATCCCGGAGTCGGTTCTCGCCACCATCTATGCCGACCGGCGCGTGATCATGGTCAAGGACAGCTCCTCCGACAATCAGCGGCGGGAGATTGCCCTGGCCGCGCGGCGGAAACGCCCCCGGTTGCGCCTGCTCAGCGGCAATGAATTCCAGTGTCTGGACTACTTGAGAGCCGGATACGACGGCCTGCTGCTTGGCGGTGGAATCTTCACGGGTCACCTGGTGGGTCAGATGATCCAGGCGGTTGCGGCCCACGACTATACCCGCGCCGACAGGATACAGACTCGCGCGACCCGCATGCTTTACGCCGTCTACGGCGGCGACCGGCTGGCCTGCTGGCTCTCGGGCCTGAAGCGCCTCATGATGGAGCTGGGCGTGTTCCGGAGTTGGTCCAACTACCTGGGCTATCCGCTGGACCGCGCCTGTATCCGCAACATCAAGCGGATCGTCGCCGAGAACCGGGACGTCCTGCTGCCCTCCTGATCCTGACGACGCCGGAGGACGATGGTCCGGTTCCATTCCGCAAGCAGGGCATTCCCGAATCCAACCTTCAGAACCGGTTTCCTCCACCCATGGATTGTTGCCGTTGCCTATCTCCGCTCGTGACCAGCCGTGCGCCGGTCAGAACACAGCGTGCCATTTCGCTGTCTCCTCAAGTGGATTGGTGAGTGTTGGTGAAATCAGGGAGGAATCTTCGGAATGATTTGCGATCTGATCTTGCGGGGTGGGGAGGTCCTGGACGGGACGGGGAGACCGCCCTTTCGGGCCGACCTGGCGGTCACGGCCGGACGGATCTCGGAGGTTGGATCGATCCCTCGGACTGACGGCGCTGCCGAGTTGAACATTGCCGGGCTGTGGGCATGCCCGGGAATCATCGACATCCACAGCCACTCCGACTTCACGCTGATCGTCGATCCCAGGGCCATGAGCTCGGTCATGCAGGGAGTCACCCTGGAAGTGATCGGCAACTGCGGTCACGGCTGCGCCCCTATCGTGGATCCCGAGCGGGCCCGGTCCAACATCTATGGCTGTCAGGCCGCCGACGACATCGGCTGGCGCACCATGGCCGGGTACCTGGAACGCCTGGAAGCGGGGCAGCCGGCGGTCAACGTGCTGACGCTGGCGCCGAACGGCCTGCTGCGCCTGGCGGCGGTCGAGGACGTCGGCAGGCCCTCCACTCCGGATGAGCTGAGCCGCATGAAGCGGTTGCTGTCCCAGTGCCTGGAAGAAGGCGCCTTCGGGTTGTCGACAGGATTGGAGTACGGACCCGAGAAGGCCTGTCCCGAGGAGGAAATCGTCGAGCTGTGCCGATTGGTGGCCGGCGCCGGGGGATTCTATTCGACCCACACCCGGAACCGGGCCGGCGAGGTGGAAGAGACCATCGCGGAAGCCATTCGAACCGGCCGGGCTTCGGGGGCTCCGCTTCAGATCTCCCACATCCAGGTGGTAGCCAGGCTGACCGATGACGGACGGCAGGCTTACCGCCAGGCCCTGGGGATGGTGGATGAAGCCCGCCGGCAGGGCCAGGACGTGGGATTCGACATGCACACCCGCTTGTTCGGGACCACCAATCTGAGAACGGCGCTGCCGCCCTGGTCGTTGGAAGGGGGCCCGAAGGCCGTCTCCGCCCGTTTGCGCGATTCCAGGGTTCGAAGCGACCTCAAGACCTACCGCAGCCCCTTGCGCTCACTGGTCCGGGACGACTGGGAGCGAATCGTCATTTTCGAGTCTCTGGCCTACCCGGAGTTTTCCGGAAAGAGTATCGGCGAGATCGGCCGGCGGATGGGCGTCGAGCCTCTCGACGCCGTCTATGACCTCCTGCTGGCGGAAGTCGAGGACATCCACCGGCTGATGGTGATGGCCCTGACCTACCGGCTGGAAGAGAACGAACTGGCGTTCGAGCATCCCCATTGCATGGTGGGCTCGGACGCCACCGCCCTGGCCACCGACGGCCCTCTGCGGGACCGGTCCTTCCACGGGGCCTACACCTGGGCCTCCTGGTTCTACCGGCACTTCGTGCGCGATACGGGCAAGCTCCGTCCCGAAGAGGCCATTCGCCGCTTGACCTCGCTGCCGGCCGGCCGCCTGGGCTTGAAGGACCGGGGCGTCATCCAGAAGGGGGCCTGCGCCGACCTGGCCATATTCGATCCGCAGACCTTCAGCGAGCGGGGCACCACCCAAGAACCCAACCGGACCGCCGTCGGCCTGACCCACCTGTTCGTGAACGGCGTCCAGACCGTCAGGGACGGTCGCTTGACCGGAGACCGCGGCGGTCGGGTGCTGCGGCGTCGATAACGAGCGATGCAAGCAATGAGCCCGCCGCCCGCCATCCTTTGCGTGGCTCCCAACGGGGGCCGCAGGACCCGCCGGGACCATCCCGATCTCCCCGTGACGCCTGCTGAGCTGGGGCGGGCCGCCGCCGAGAGCCTGGAGGCGGGAGCGGCCATGATCCATCTGCATGTCCGGGACCGGAACCTGGCCCACATTCTGGACGCGGCGGCCTACCGGGCCGCCGTCCGGGCCATTCGCTCCCAGGTGGGAGACGAATTGGTGATTCAGGCCACCACCGAGTCCTGCGGCCTTTACCGCCCCGAGCAGCAGATGGGCCTGGTCCGGGAACTCAGGCCGGAGGCGGTGAGTCTTTCCATCGGGGAAATTTTCTCCGACCCGACCCTTGAAACTCAGGCGGCGGAATTCCTGGAGTGGCTGCGGGCGGAAGGGATCTTTGCCCAGTTCATCGTTTTCGATGCCGATCAGGTCCGGTTCCTGGTCCGACTCGTTCATCGTGGTATCGTTCCCTATTCCGACCCCTGCGTCCTCTTTGTGCTGGGCCGCTATGCTCCCAATAAACAATCGGAACCCGGTGACCTGGACCCGCTGCTGGAAGTCAGCCCCTTTCGAGAGGGGTGGTTCCTGTGCGCCTTCGGAAAGCGGGAGTTGGCCTGCGTGGACCGGGCCCTGGCTCAGGGCGGACACGCCCGCATCGGATTCGAGAACAATCTCCACCGCCCAGACGGCAGCCGGGCCGCCGGCAATGCGGAGCTGGTGGGGCTGGCGGCGACCCGCGCGCGGCAACGGGGACGGTCTCTCGCCAACGCCGACCAGGCCCGCGAGCTGTTCGCGCGGCTCTTGTAGGTCCGGCCCCCACCCCTCGCCATGGGGCGGATCATACGAGAATGAAACAAGAGACGTTCATGGCCGGTCGGGAACAAAATTATTGAACATCGATGCACAGGATTAACAAGATGAACAGGATGAGAGCTTCCTGCGCGAGAAGTCAGCTCAGGCGATGATCCGGTGAGGCATTGCGGATTCCCGGCATTGTAAACTCGCCGTTTGCTGAAAAAATCCTGTGCATCCTGTGCATCGATGTGAATAAACCCTCTGCTCATGCTCGACTTTGAACCGGTTTCCAGCCAACAGAGGTCATGGGAGGAAGCTCCCCGGGAGCGCCCCTCCCGTGTCACTTCGTGGATCACTCTTTTTTTGCTTGTTGCAGACAATTCAACCAGGAAGGGAGGAAAATCATGCCCCACATTCCAGGAGAGCGGGTGTATCTGAGGGAATACCTCTTGAGCGACGTCGAGGCCCTCTACCAGTGGCGCACGCTGGATGAGATCGTCTGGTGGACGGGTTCCTATGTCTGGCCCGAATCCCTGGAGCAGGCTCGGGCCTTCGTGGAGGCTCAGGTCAACGACCTGGACCCCGCCAACCGAAAATTCGCCATCTGTCGACGGGAGGACGACAAGTATCTGGGGCATATCGGCTACGAATACCTGGATCTGCGGCGACAGAACACCGAGGTGGGGATAGTCATTGGAGACGCCACTTCGCTATCCAAGGGCTTGGGCGAGGAAGCCCTGCGGCTGTTCCTCAAAGTCTGCTTCGAGGAGTTGAACCTGCACCGCGTCGGTCTCCGGGTGATTCGAGCCAACAAGCGGGGCTATCGTTGCTACCGGAAGTGCGGGTTCAAGGAGGAGGGGGCTTGGCGGGACTGGCACTTCTCCCGCGGCCAGTGGCACGACCTGATCCTCATGGGTATCCTCAAGGATGAGTATCTGGCAGGCTCCAAGTCCTGAAGGAGGTTGGGTGCGGCGACGCCTGCCGGGACCCGGCCGACCCGCCCGGAGCGGTTGCGAAATCTCGTGGGAGGAGAGAAGCCATGGAAATGAGGCCATTGGGCAGCAGCGGCATCCTGGTCAGCCGACTCGGCCTGGGCTGCGCCACCTTCGGCAGGGAAATCGACGAGGCCACCTCGTTCCGGATCATGGACGCCGCCCTGGAACGCGGCATCACCCTGTTCGACACCGCCGAGGCCTACGGCGGCGGGCAGGCGCGCCAGTATCGGCGCGACAACCTGGGAGTCGAGGACGTGCGCGAGGTGAGCGGCGAAATGCACTCTTCGGAGAAAATTCTGGGTCGTTGGATCAAGTCCCGCGGCGTGCGCTCCCAGGTCACCCTACAGACCAAGGTGTCGGCCAACGGAAAGGAGCAGGACGTATGGGAGGCCCTGGAAGCCAGCCTGCGGCGTCTCCAGACCGACACCATTGATCTCTACCTGTTCCACAAGTATGATCCCGCCGTCCCGCTGGAAGAAGGGTTGGCGGCGCTGGATCGAGGAGAGAAGGCCGGCAGGATTCGCTGCAGCGGATGCAGCAATTTCTCGGCCGCCCAGCTTTCGGAGGCTCTCGCACTGAGCCGCCGCAACGGCCTGCCCCGCCTCGGAGTCATTCAACCCATCTATAATCTGGCTCGTCGCGAGATCGAGACCGATCTGCTGCCCCTGTGCCGGCGGCAGGAGGTCGGGGTGGTGACCTACAGTCCGCTGGGGGCGGGATTCCTGGCCGGAAAGTACACGGCCGATCAGGCCGAGATTCCCAAGGGCACCCGCTTCGACGTGATTCCCGGCCACGTGGACGTCTATTTCCACCCGCGCAGCTTCCGGGTCGTCGAGCAACTTCGGCGCATGGCCGACCGAACGGGCCATTCCATGGTTCAACTGGCCATGGGGTGGGTCCTGGAGCGGGAGGGAGTCGACTCCGTGCTGATCGGAGCTCGCCACACCGGCCACCTGGACAATGCCGTGCGCTCCCTGGAGATGGAGTTCCCCCCTGAATGGATGGCGGAAATGAACTCCTGGGACTGAGTCGGGCTGGTTCGACATATTCAGGACGAATGGGAGGCGTACATCCAATGAAACGCGTTGGTGTTATGGGATTCATCCACGAATCCAATACCTTTTCAGTCACCCCCACCACCTACGAGCACTTCGAGCAGGTCAGCCTGACCCGGGGCAGGGGACTGATCGAGCGCTGGACGGGAGGCAACCACGAACTGAGCGGCTTTCTGGAGGGAGCCCAATCCAACGGCCTGGAGCCCGTTCCGCTGGTGGCGGCCTTCGCCATGCCGAGCGGCGCCATTGTCCGGGAGACCTTCGACGCCATCGCCGATGAGGCGGTCGAGGCCCTGAAGGCGGCCCTGCCCGTGGACGGCCTCTACCTGGCCTTGCACGGGGCCACCGTGTCCGAGGAATTCCCCGACGCCGACGGCGAGATGGCTCGGAGGATGCGGGAAGTGGTGGGACCGGACGTGCCCGTGGTCATGACGCTCGACCTGCATGCCAACGTCTCTCCGGGAATGGCGGCCAGTACCGACGCCACCACCATCTATCGTTCCAATCCCCACCTGGACCAGAAGGCTCGAGGCCTGGAGGCCGCTTCGCTGCTCGGCCGGACGCTGCGGGGAGAGATTCGACCGGTGCAAGCCCTCGAATGCCCCCCTCTGATCATCAGCATCGCCAAGCAGTACACCGACGAGGACCCGGCCAAGGGGTTGTACAGGGACCTCGAGTCGGTCTTGCAGTGGCCGGGCATTCTATCCGCCAGCGTGGCCATGGGGTTTTCCTACTCGGACGTGGAGGAATTCGGCGCCAGCTTCCTGGCCGTGGCCGACCGCGACCGCGGCCTGGCCCGCAAGGCGGCCCGCTGGATGGCCCAACGGGCCTGGGACCGGCGGCCGGAATTCCAGGCCGACCTGCCCGATGCCGCCGAGGCGGTGGCCATGGCCGTGCGCGCCCCCGAGGCTCCGGTGGTGCTGATGGATATCGGCGACAACGTCGGCGGCGGAAGTCCGGGCGACTCCACCATCATACTGGCCGAGATCGTGGCCCAGAAAGCCTCCAACGCCATGGTGGTCCTCTTCGATGCCGAGTCGGTGGCCCGCTGCGTGGAGGCCGGGGTCCGCAACCGGGTGAAGCTGGAGGTCGGGGCCAGGACCGATGGCCGGCACGGCTCCCCGGTCCCCATTCAGGGCCGGGTGCGGATGATCTCGGACGGGATCTTTCAGGAGCCGGAAGTGAGGCACGGGGGCTGGGGTTCCTTCGACCAGGGGGTGACGGCGGTGGTGGAGACCCCCGAGCAGCACACCCTGGTGCTGACCAGCGTGAAGATGGCTCCGGTGAGCCTGGAGCAGGTCAAGAGCCTGGGGATCAAGCCGGAATCCAAGAAGATCCTGGTGGCCAAAGGCGTGATCGCCCCCCGAGCCGCCTACAATCCGGTGGCGGCCCGGACCATTCTGGTGGACACGCCGGGGGCCACCTGCGTGAATCCGGCCAGCTTCACCTACCACCACCGGCGGCGTCCCCTCTATCCGCTGGAGGCGGAGGCGGAGTATCCGAACAGTGATCAGTGATCAGTGATCAGTGGTCAGAGGTCAGTCGAGGAGCAAGAGTGATGGGAGGAGGCCACCCGGGAGCGCGGGCGTCCCGCCCGCATGCACTCCCGTTGCGTACCGCTCAGTCTCCCTGGGATGCGGCGCCGGGCCACCTTGCCGGCGGGAACGGCTTGGGCCCGGCCGAAGCAGAGTCCTGAGTTTCCTGTCCAGCGGCTTGGCGAGCAATGCGGGTCAAGTCTCTCCGAGCCGGTCAACCTGGCGGTACTTCCCGTCGGCGCCGATGACGGTCAGGAATACGGCGTCGGAGCCTTGATTGTCGCCGGGACCGTAATGGAGTCGAACGCCGTCGATGTCTATGGTTTCAGCGTCGTGCAACGACCGGAGGAAGCGTTCGCGGCTGAGGTCCGGACCGCAGGCTTCCAGACCGGCGACGGCCAGGCGCCCTGCCATGTAGCCCTCCAACGAAACGAACCCGGGCTCCGCTTGGGGCTCGTACCCGGATAGCGCTCCGTGGTAACGGGCGACCACCGGTATGCTGCCGTCTTGGGGCAACGGGACCACTTGCGTCACGTAGACGCCGGCGCCGTCCTCGCCCAGGGCGTCCGCCAGCGCGTTGCTGCCCACGAAGGAAACGGCCATGAATACCGGGTCCATTTCACGCCGCACCAATTCGATGGTCCTGACGACCGGGGCATAGGCGCCGATCATGATGACGGCCTCCGGGTTGGCCGCCGTGATTCGGAGTGCAGCCCCCTTGACGGCGCTGGTATTGCGCGGGTAGTGCCAGGACGCGACCGGCTTCAGTCCCCGGCGTTCCAGGGCCAGCCGCGACCCCTCCAGCCCGTTCAGGCCGTAGGAATCGTTCTGGTAGAGAACGGCGACCCGAGTCACGCCCAGGTCCTCGGTGAGACGGGCCACCATCTCCTCGGTTTCCTGGTAGTAGGAGGCGCGGAGGTTGAGCACGTTGTCCAGGCGTGGGTCGCGCAGAAACTCGGCGCCGGTGAAGGGGGCCAGAAAGGGCACCCCCGCCGAGTGCGCCAGCGGGGAAGCGGCTCGGGAGGTGGGCGTGCCGACGGCTCCGATGAGGGCGAATACCCGGGTATTCTCGATCAACCGCTCGGTGTTGGCATGGGCATAGTCGTCTTCGTAGGCATCGTCCAGGGCCTCGATCTTCAACCGGCGGCCATGGACGCCGCCCGCCTGGTTGGCCTCGTGAAAGGCCGCCTCGATGCCCAGGCGCATCTGGTTGCCCAGTTCTCGGGCAGGCCCGGAGAAAGCGGCGGACTGGCCGAATAGAACCTGGGCGTCGGAAACCCCCGGGCTTCCTTCATCTTCATGGGCTGCTCCTGCGCCGTTCCTTTTCCCGGTTTCCTCCCGCCCGTCCAGACAGGCCGCGCCGCCCAGGGCCGCCGCCAGCAGGCCCGCCGTCATCACCGAGGATATCGGTCGGAAGACCGGACATCCGGCCAACTTCATCTCCGTCCTCCCTGGTCGCGCTGATATCAATGGCGTCGATTTTTCGGATTGCCTCGAGGAAACGATTCCGACCCCATCGGAATTTGACTTGGCACTGCAGGCGAAGCCGTCACCTCAATGCTCGCCGGTGGCCTGCGCGATCATCAGTTCCACGATTTCGGTTCTGGCAATGGATCCCAAGAACTTGTCCGATTCCCGTTCTACCACGGGCATCACGGATACGGAGTTCTCGGACATGCGTTGCAGCACGTCTTCAATAGGCTCGTCAGGCCACGCCAGCGGGGGGTCCCGCCGCATCACCGTCTTGAGCGGGGTTTCGGCCCACGAACCCTTGGGAACGTACCTGAGCATCTCCACGGAGACGATGCCGGCGATGTCGTCATTGTCCACCACCACGTAGTCGTGCTGCTGGGAGGAAATCCAATGTTCGGCCAGGTCGCTCACCGACAGTGCGGGGCCCGGATGCCGCTGCGTCCGGTCCAGGACGTCGCCCACCGTGATGTCATCCAGCGCGAATCGCACGATGCCCCGGGGAATGTCCTCCAGCTCCTTCGGCAGGTCGGTCCGGCGACTGGCTCGGTTGACCGTGTGGCTGATCACCGGCGGCATGACGAAGATGTAGCCGAACATCACCAGCACCAGGAAGGAGAACACGCCCTCTTCGATGACTCCCGAATCCCACAGGACGAGCAGCAGGGCGATTTCCGCCACTCCTTTCCCCATCAGCCCGGAAGCGACGGCGTACGGAACCGTAAGGCGAGCCACCTGGGCGCCGATGAAAGCACCGGTAAAGTTCCCAATCAACGGGATCAGCGCCAACCCGGCCATCGTCCATGGCGGCAAGGCTGCGAATGAGAAACTGAAACTCAATCCGGCCGAAGCAAAGAAGAGGGGCACGAACAATCCGTCGGCAACGCTGCGGAGTCCGGGGATGATCTCACGCCGCACGTGGTAGGACAGCCCCGACAGCGATGCTCCGAACAGCAAGGCCCCCAGGGAGCCGTGCAAGCCCATCACTTCTGCGCCGAATACCATCAGGAACAGCACCCCGATCAACAGGCCCAGCGAAAGCTGCGGAACCTGGATGACCCGCTGCAACAGCGCGATCAGCGGAGGCAGCACCCGGGAGGTCAAGACCCAGGACACCACCGTAAAGCCGGAAATCTTGGCCAACAAAAGCAGTATCCCGACCGCGGATACCTCCTGGTCGTGTTCACCCAGACTGAACCCGATCAGCAGCAACACGACCAGCTCGGCGATGATCACCACCGTGAAGATCTGCAGCCCGATGGGGCCCTTCAGTTGACCGTCGTCAGCGAGCACCTTGGCCACTATGCCCAGGCTGGTCATCGACAGCACTCCGGCCACGGCCAGCGCCTCCATGAAATTCAGCCGGAGTCCGAAATCGAAAACGACTTCGGTGGTGACCAGCATCGAGATCCCCAACGAGAAGATCACCGAAAGAATGGCAGCCAGGAAGTAGCGGCCCCTGATGGATGACATGAAGCTGGCGATGTCCACCTCGTCGATCCCGATCAGGAAAAAGAAGAGGTAGATGCCCAGCGTCAGCAGCAGTTCGAGGTGCAGCGACGGCTCGATCCACCAGGCGCCGGATAGCCGAAGAACGGGGCCCAGCAGTATTCCCGCCGTCGCGTAGGCCACAATCGACTTCAGGCGCAAACGGCGGAAAACGCCCTCGGTCAGCTTGGCGGCTATGATCAGCAACCCCAGGGACAGCAAGGATCCCGAGTGCTTCAGTGCACTCTGGAGGCCGAACAGTTCGCCTATCCCTTGAAGCGAGAGTCCTTCCATCAGCAGTTCCTGGCCTGACTTGGAGAAAAAAATAACCCTCAATGATAACAAAAAATTGTGTATCCAATGTGAACTTACGGCCTTGGAAAATATAATCTACATGTTTTGTAGACCAAATGTCCCGAACCGGAACGAGTGACCTTCGAAACCAGATCCGGTTGCCAAGAGGTTTCCGAAATTGATAAGGTTAGCAGCCCTGAACGCCAGTCGAAGCGAGTCGGTTGTCCGTCTGCCGGCCGAGCCCGCATTTCTCACCAGGCCGCTGGAGGCAGGACAAAAGCAGTTTATATTCAGCTCCTTGATTGGCTCCATGTTGAGGCTTGCAGATAACAGACTGCGCTGGGCGTGCCCTGGCTTGGCCTTTTCCCCTCAGCGCGCACATGCTCGCTCGACCGTAGAAACCGCTACGCTCTTCGCTCCCGAGCACGCGCTGAGGGAAAAATTCCTGCGCCATGATCACGCCCCCTGGTGAGAAATGCGGGCTAGCCCCGCGAGGTATGAATCGATGCGCTCCCAACGGTCTTCGAGTCCTTGTCCTTCGTCCCGAAATTCTCTTTCGGGGAAGGCCGTCTGCTTCGGCCTGGTGGTCCTGGGCTGCCTGGCCTGGGGTCTGCAGCCGGGGCCGATTCAAGCCGACAAGCACCCGGGGCCGGAGTTCATCGACCTTTCCCTGATGGTCGCCCCCGAGTTTCCCTGCAGTTGGCCCGGCGCCGGACCGGGATTTCAGATCAACCACTACCGGCGCATCGGTTCCCTCAGCGCCTACAACTCGGATATTCTGACGCTGGATGAGAACGTGGGGACCCAGTTCGACGGGCCCACCCATTCGGTGGCGCCCCCCGATTCCGGCAAACCCAACGCCGGCCCCTACGGCCTGGTCACCGGAGACAAGGTGCCGGCCTGGCAGTTCGTGGGAGAAGCCTGCGTCATGGACGTTCGGGAACTGCTCGACAGCGCCCCCAACGGGCACAGCTCCCTGGTGGAGGCCGAGCACGTGCAGGCCTGGGAACAGCAGCACCGGCCTCTGGGACTTGGGGATGCCGTGCTCTTCTACAGCGGTTTCAGCGACCGCTACTACCGTCCCTTCCCCTCGGGACGTGGATTCGTCGCCGATCCCCTGGAGGGCAGGACGCCGGGTTGGCCCGACCCCACTCCCCGGTGCATGGAGTACCTGGCGACGCGCAAGGTGATGACGCTCGGCACCGACAGCCCCAGCATGGGACCGATCCCGGGCCCCATCGCCGAGGAGACCCACTATGCCGGTCTCAAGCACGGCATGATCTGGACCGAAGGGGCCACCGGCCTGGGGAAGCTGCCGGCGACCGGAGCCTTCTACTGCACCGTCGGCCTCAAGCATTCCCAGGGGATCGGCGCCGAATCCAGGGCCTTCGCCATCGTGGGACAGCCCCTGGCCGGTCAGTTGATCGAGTCGGCCAGGAACAAGCGGGTCATCGACCTCTCGGTGCTGCTGGCCGACAATCTCCCGGTGTGGTGGCCCGGCAGGGGAGTCGGCAACAACCGTCATCCCTATCTGCGAAGCATCATCCCCCCCTACGGGATGAAGCTTCACCACCTCGACAGCCATACCGGCACCCACCTGGTGCCGCCGGCCTACGCTCTGCCCCCGCCCGGTTTCGACAACCAGACCTACGCCCCCGAGGTGCGGCGGTGGCTGGCGGCCTACGAGCGGCGGTTCGGGAAGCGGGGAACCAGCCGGGTGACCACCGAACAGGTGCCGCTTTCCCGGACTTGCGGCTGGGCCCGGGTCATCAACGTGCGGCATCTGATCGGGTCCACCTCCGAGGAGCAGTGGCCGGCGTCCCCGGAAATCACTCCCGAGGTCATTCAGGAGTATGAAGGCAAGCACGGTCCTCTCAAGAGTGGGGAGATCGTCCTGTTCCGCAGCGGCTACAGCGACCGCCATTTCAAGCCCTTTCCCGAAGGCGACCGCTTCATGGCCGATCCCTTGAACGGCCGCAGCGAGGGATGGCCGGCGCCGGGACCGGAGGCCGTCGTCTACCTGGCCGAACGCGGGATCCGCTGCGTCGGCACCGACGGTCCCACGCTGGGAGGCGCCGAGCCGCGACGGGCCCTGATGACCTACTGGGCGCTGGGGAGCCAGGGGATGGTGGGGGTCGAATCGCTGACCGGGCTCGGCGAGGTGCCGCAGCGGGCTTATTTCATCTTCGCGCCCATCAAGATCCGCAACAGTCATGGAGGCCCGGGCAGAGCCCTGGCCCTCTACTGAGTCTTCGAGAACTTGATGTTTCTGGGGCCCCGGTATTGGGCGCCGGACTGAGAAACACGGGTCAACCCGAGGTGGAGGAATCATGTCGGTAAAGGTGGAATGGGTAGGACATGCCTGCTTCCGCGTGTGGCGGGAGGGGGGACCGGTCATCGTCATGGATCCCTACACCCCCAAGACGGTCTACTTGCCGGAAGACGCGGCCAGGGTCGATGGCGATACCGTCATCGTCAGCTCCCTGACCGACGATGCCCACGGATACCCGGACCTGGTTCGGGGACGCCGGAGGGTCGTCGATGCCCTGGAGGTGGTCGAGAAGGGATTGGAGGTTGAAGTCGACGGCAGCCCGCTGGTCACGGTCGGGGCGGCCGAATCGCCCATCCACGACAGCGGAAGCCCCAAGGACAACGCCCTCTACGCCCTGCAGGTGGGGGGGGTGTGGGTCATGCACATGGGCGATCTCGGGTACGGACTGCCCCGGGAGGAAGTGGCGCCCTTCGAAGGGCGATGCGAGGTGATGCTCGCCATCGTGGGCCAGCACAACACCCTGTCCCTGCCCGACCTGGATGCGATGATCGATCACCTCCAGCCCAAGTGGATCGTTCCCATGCACTTTGCGCTGCCTCCGGTGTCGGGACCCATGCGTCCCCTGCGGGAGTTCCTGGACCGCCGCCGCAGGGATCCGCTGATCTTTCCCAGGTCTTCGGTGGTCGAATTTCCCATCGACCTGCCGGTGCTGGAGGGCCCGACCATCGTCGCCCTGGAGCCCAGCGGATACCAACCCACTGCCGGCCTGGAAGACTGATCGAACGGAAGCCCGGAATGCCCCCGGGCCGCCTGCCGGGTCGCCGGGAGGAGGCAAGAAGTGAAAATCGGTGTCAACACCCTTTTCCTGCTGCCCTTCGATTTCGAAGAAGGCCTCGATTTCGCCCAGGAGCAGGGCATCGAGATGATCGAGATAGCCTGCCTGGGGGAGGCCAGTCGAAAGTACTGCGACCTTCAAGAGCTGCTGTCCGACCCTGAAGCGCTGAAGCGCTGGAAGGGGGCTCTGGACGACCGCGGCTTCACCATCAGCGCCTATTCGGCTCACGGGAACGGACTCTCGCCCGATCCGGCCGAAGCCAGGCAATACTCCGAGCATTTTCGCAGAGTCTGCCGCCTGGCCGAGGCCACGGGCGTGGACCTGTTGACGTTGAACGCCGGCAGCCCGCCGGGCGCGCCCGGAGATTCCTGTCCCTGTTGGGTGGTGGACCCCACCAACGCCCGCAACCGGGCCATTCTGCGCTGGCAGTGGGAAGAGCGGGTCATTCCCTTCTGGCGGGAACACGCCGCCGTTGCCCGCGATCACGGCTGCCGCCTGGCGTTCGAGCCCTGGATCGGCGACATCGTGCACACGCCGGTGACGGTCATGAAGCTGCGGGAAGCCATCGGACCCATCGTGGGATGCAACCTGGATCCGTCGCACCTCTTCGTCCAGCACATCGACGTGCTGGAAACCATCGCCTACCTGGGAGACCGGCTCCTGCACGTCCACGTCAAGGACACCCGCATGGAGCCCCGCAACCTGAAGCTGCAGGGGCTGCTGGACACCACCCAGACCCCGGCCAACCCCGAAAAGCGGTCCTGGACCTTCAACCTGATCGGCTGGGGCCACGATCGGCAGTTCTGGCGCGATTTCATCACCACCTTGCGCTTCATCGGGTATGAGGGCGCCCTCTCGGTCGAGATGGAGTGCGACTACATGGACGTGCGGGAGGGACTGGAAAAGTCCATCCGGTTCCTCAAGCCCCTGGTGATGGGGCCGCCTCCCGCGAAAGGGACCGGCTGGTGGGAGCTGGCGGGTTTCCACCAGATCACCGAGGACGACATCGAGTGGCCGTGAACATCGAGTGGGTGGGCCATGCCTGCTTCCGCATCTGGCGGGACGGCGGCCCGGTCATCGTCACCGATCCCTTTTCTCCGACGCGCCTGGGCCTGCCGGCCGGACCGGCCATCCATGGGGACCTGGCCATTGTCAGTTCCCTGGATGACCTGGCCCACGGAGACCCCGGGCTGATTCACGGGGCCCCGGAAGTCATCAACGCCCTGGAGCTGGTGCGGGAAGGCCGCCGGGCCGAGGTGGACGGCAACCCGCTGATTCCACTGGGCGCGGCCGAATCGCCCCGTCACGAAAGCGGCAGCCCCAAGGACAACGCGCTCTACGCCTTCAAGGTGGAGGACCTCTGGATTCTGCATCTGGGGGACCTGGGCTACGGCCCTGCCCCGGCCGAACTGTCGGTCTTCGAGGGCAAGTGCGACGTCCTGCTGGCCATCGCCGGTCAGGCCAACACGCTGACGCTGCAAGAGCTGTCGAACCTTGTCGACCAATTGCGACCCCGGTGGATCATCCCCATGCACTACCTGCTGTGGTGGCCCAGCAGGATGCGCCCCCTGGGCGACTTCCTGAAGACCCGCCCGGCCGACCCCTTGATCCATGCGCGGTCCACGACCGTACGGCTCTCCTCGGGACCGGCGGGATGGAAGAAGCCGGCCATCCTGGTGCTGGAGGCTTCCGCCGATCCCGGAAGAAACCAGTGCTGACGAAAATCTCCGCACGCTTCGGCGCCGCCATGGATGCAGCCCGACCAAGAGAAATGTCGGAACCCGACCTGGCGGACCGGGCCCGCCTGCCGTCGGCCCGGCGGTTCCTGAGAAGCGGCGCCCGGCTGAGCCGGGCCGCAACCATCGCCTTTGCCGAGGGACCGGCCTGCCACTCCGACGGGAGCGTCTACTTCAGCGACATCATCAACAATCGGGTGATGAAGCTGGCGGCCGACGGGCAGCTCTCCGTCTTCAGGGCGAACAGCGGCAGGACCAACGGAAACCTGTTCGACAGCCGGGGGCGGCTGGTCAGTTGCGAGGGCTGCGAAATGGGGTCGGGTGGCCGTCGCCGCATCGTACGCACCGACCTGGAAACCGGCCGGGTCGAGGTGTTGACGGAGCGGTTTGAAGGCCGGCGCTACAATAGCCCCAACGACCTGGCCATCGACCGAAGGGGCCGCATCTATTTCACCGATCCCTGTTATGGCGACCGCTCCACCATGGAGATGGATGTCGAAGCCGTCTATCGCCTCGACTGCGACGGACGAGTCTCCAGGATTTTGGAGCAGCCCGCCATCCAGCAACCCAACGGGATCGCGGTCAGTCCGGACGACCGTTTTCTCTACTTGGCGGACTACAACATCAGTCCGGGGGGAGCCCGAAAAATCTGGGGGTTCGAGCTCGATCCCGGGGGCATGCCCTCCGGACAAACCCTGGTCTACGACTTCGGCGTGGGGCGGCCGGGCGACGGTCTCCGCGTCGATATGCAGGGCAACCTGTGGACGGCTGCCGGAATTACCCTGCCGAAGCGGGAGGGAGAGTCCAACGTCAACCCGGCCGGGATATACGTGATTTCTCCTCAGGGCAGGCTGTTGGACAGGATACCCATCCCGGAAGACGTGGTGACCAACATGACCTTTGGGGGGAGCGACAAGAAAACCCTCTATGTAACCGCCGGCAAGAGCCTCTTCAAGATCGGCATCAACGTGCCCGGCTACAGTCTTTTTCCCCGTTGATTGCGGGAGCCGGGCCCCAGCGCTGCACAGGAGCCAACCATGAAAATAGGACTGTTCACCGACGGAATTCCCGATCTGTCCTTCACCGCCGCCCTGGATTGGGTGGTGGAGCAGGGGATCGAAGCCGTCGAAATCGCCACCGGGGGATTTTCCAAGGCGACCCACTGCGACGCCGACCTGCTGCTGTCCGATGCCGGGGCGCGCTCGGAGTTCAAGGCTGCCGTCGACAGCCGCAACCTGGTCGTGAGCGCCTTGAACTGCAACGGGAATCCGGTGGACCCCAACCCGGAACGAGGCGGGAAGCACAGCCGGGACCTCTTCGATTGCATCGAGCTGGCCGAAAAATTGGGAGTGGATACGGTGGTCGCCATGAGCGGCTGCCCGGGAGACCCCAGCGGGAGTCCCTATCCCAACTGGGTGGCCCACAGCTTCCAGCAGGAATTCCTGGACCTTCTCCAGTGGCAGTGGGATGAAGTCCTGACGCCTTTCTGGAAGAAGGTCGGCCGGCATGCGGCCGACCGCGGCGTCCGGGTCGCCATCGAGATGCATCCCGGGCAGTCGGTCTTCAATACCCCCGGGCTGCTGCGGCTGCGCCAGATCGCCGGCCCCTCGGTGGGGGCCAACCTGGACCCCAGCCACCTTTTCTACCAGGGGATGGAACCGAGCTGGGTGGTTCAGAACCTGGGCCCCGACTTCGTCTTCCACGTGCATGCCAAGGACACCCGCATCGACCGCCACAAGATGGCCCTGAGCGGCGGCATCGACCTGACTCCCATGCACCTGGTGCTGGAGAGGTCCTGGGGATATCGCACCCTGGGGTTCGGCCACGGAGAGCTGTGGTGGCGGGAATTCCTCAGCGCCCTGCGATCGGTCGGCTACGACGGGGTGCTGAGCATCGAGCACGAGGATTCCCTGATGAGCGCTCCGGAAGGCATCGTCAAGAGCGTCGAGTTCCTCAAGCCTCTACTCATCAGGACCATGCCGGAGGAAAATCCGCCTTGGCTGTAGCCCGCATCGCCATGAACTCATTGGGTGTGGGCGTCATCGGCATGGGGTGGATGGGACACACCCACAGCCGCGCCTACCGCCAGCTTCGAGACCGCTTCCCGGAACTGGAGGCGGAGGTGCGCCTGGTCTGCTGCGCCGATGCCGTCGCCGAGCGGGCTCGGGAAGGGGCCGCCCGGCACGGGTTCGAGGGCCACGCCACCGACTGGACCTCCCTGATCGAGGACGATCGGATCGCGGCCGTGAGCGTGACCACCCCCAACGACAGCCACCTCGCCATCGTGAGCGCGGCGGCCCGGGCCGGCAAGCACGTCCTCTGCGAGAAACCCGTGGGCAGGACGCCGCGGGAGACGGTCGCCATACGGAGAGTGGTCGAGGAATGCGGCGTCCTGAGCCTGGTGGGCTTCAACTACCGTTGGGCGCCCATGGTCCAGGTCGCCAGGCAGCTCATCCGGGCGGGATGCCTCGGCGACATCACGCATTTCCGCAGCCGCTATTTCGAAGGCTATGCCCGCAATCCGGAGGAAGCCATTTCCTGGCGCTTCGATCAATCCGTTTCCGGGACCGGCGTGTTGAACGACATGCTCTCGCATACCACCGACCTGGGCCACTTCCTGGTGGGTCCCATCAAGCGGGTAGTGGCCAATCGAAAGACCTGGATTGATAGCCGCCCCAAGGCCGGCGGGCAGGCTTCCCCCCTGCCGCGCCAGGCGGTCACCAACGAGGACTACGTGGGCGGCCTGGTCCAGTTCGACAGCGACGCCCGGGGAAGCTTCGAAGCCTGTCGCGTCATCACCGGCCCGCAGCAGGAGTTGAAATTCGAGGTGAACGGAACCACCGGCTCGGTGGTCTGGGATTTCGAGCGCATGAACGAGCTGCAGGTTTACCTGAATCCCGGACGGGAACCGCTCCGGCAGGGATATACCCGCTTGTTCAGCAACCCCGAGTATCCGTTTCACGGTCACTTCAATCCGGGCCAGGGCACCAGCCTGGGATACGAGGACCTGAAGACCATCGAGGCCTCCCGTTTCGTCAAGTCGATTCTGGACGGGAAGCAGGCGACGCCTGGCGTTCGGGAAGCCGCCGAGGTGGCTGCCGTGCACACGGCGGTGGAACGCTCCTGGGAGTCTGGTCGGTGGGAGGAAGTTGGACAAGTGGAGAGTGGAGAGTGAGGAGTGGAGAGCGTTCAACGGGAGTTCCGGGAGCAGGAAAACGCTTGATGACCCGGGTGCGCGTTCTCAAGGATTTATCTGCAACCAATGGAGAAAGTAATCCACGAAGGGGAACGGCGAACCACGAATGGACACGAATGAACACAAATAAACGGATTGATGAATTGAGCTTATTGCAAAATTCGCAGCGGGACAGGTCATCTTGCCGGCAAACCTGGGGTTCTGCCTATTTCAATATCGGGTGGGACCTGGTGAATAGTGCGGTCTAACCACAAAAAGCACAAAAGTCACAAATTGTGTTTTTGTGCCTTTTGTGGCCATTTCTGGCAAACGTCCCGCTGCCGAATTCTGCAAAGGGTTCGAGTTGTAAACTGCAGGGTGTAGCAACCGAGTACGAGGAGGTAATCTACGAAGAACAGGAAGTAGACCCAAGTGAACAGAATTGGAGAAGCGCTTGAATGACGCTTGTCGCTGAAGAAGGTTCATCTGAATTTGTGTCTATTCGTGTTCATTCGTGGTTCGTCTTTTTTTGACGACGGACCGATTTTTCTCGAATGATCCGCGTGGCAGGGCGGAGGCGGGGCTAACCACTCTCCACTCTTCACTCTCCACTGAATTCAAGGAGTCTTGATGACGCATGAAATCGGTATTGGAGTCATCGGCATGGGCTGGGTCGGCAACGTGCACAGCCGCGTCTACGGCCAGGTGGCGGATCGATTCCGGGACACGGGGATTCGTCCCCGCCTGGTGATCTGCGCCGACGAAGTGGAAGCGCGGGCCAGGGAGGGTCAGGAGCGCTTCGGCTTCGAGCAGCGGACCACCGACTGGAAGGAGGTCATCGAAAACGAATCCGTTCAGGCCCTCAGCGTGGCCTCGCCCAACCACCTGCACCTGGAGGTGGTGCGGGCGGCGGCGGCGGCCGGAAAGGACGTCTTCTGCGAAAAGCCGGTGGGCATGGGGCCGCTGCAGACGGCCGAGATCGAGGGGATCGCTCGCCGGGCCAAGGTCATAAGCTGGGTCGGTTACAACTACCGCTGGGCCCCGCTGGTCCAATATGCCCGCAAGCTGGTTCAGGAGGGCAAGCTGGGGGAGGTGACCCACTATCGCGGTCGTTTTCTGGTGGGTTACGGCAGGGACCCCCATGGAGTCCTCTCCTGGCGATTTCAGAAGGAATGGTCGGGCAGCGGCGCCCTGGGCGACCTCATCTCCCACGTGGCCGACATGGCCCACTCCCTGGCGGGGCCGGTGAAGCGCCTGACCAGCACCAGCCACACCTTCATCACCGAACGCCCTCTGGTCCCCAAGGGTTCCGGCACCCATTTTTCCACCGGCTCGGCCGACGACCCCAAGGGGCCGGTCACCAACGAAGACTACGTGAGCGCGCTGGTCGAGTTCGGCAACGGAGCCCGGGGGACCTTCGAAGCCTGCCGGGTGATCAAGGGGCCCGGCTGTGAAATGGCCTTTGAGCTGAACGGAACCCGGGGAGCCTTGAAGTGGGACTTCGAGCGCATGAACGAGCTCCGGCTCCATCTGCCCGACAGCGCCACCGAGCGTGACGGGACCACCGTGATTCAAAGTAGTCCCGACCATCCCTCCTACGTGCAGTTCTACACCGGTCCGGCCATCAGCATGAGCTACGACGACCTCAAGTTGATCGAGGCGGTGGAATTTCTCAACTCGGTGGCCAGCAGAAAACAGGGAGAGCCGGGGTTCAGGGAGGCCCTGGCCGTGGCCGAGGTCCAGGAGGCCATGCAGCGATCCTGGAAGTCCCAGTGCTGGGAAGAGGTCCGCAGTCTGAGACGGGACTGACCGGACCGGAAAAGAGTTTTAGCGAGGGACGCAGATGAGCGATAAACGAGCCCGCTGGGGGCTCTTGAGCACGGCCCGCATCAACGAGCGCTTGATCCCCTGCCTGAAGCGGTCGCAGCGAAGCGAGTTGATCGCCGTTGCCAGCCGCAGCCGGGACACGGCCGATCGTTATGCCGAAGAACACGGCATTTCCAAGGCCTGCGGCAGCTATGAAGAGATGCTGGCCGATCCCGCCATCGACGTGGTTTACATCTCTCTGCCCAACGGGCTGCACACCGAGTGGTCGCTCCGATGCGCCCAGGCCGGCAAGCACGTGCTCTGCGAGAAGCCGCTGGCCCTTTCCGTCGAGGAGGTGGATCGCCTCCTGGAGGCCGCCGGCCGCTACGGCGTCACCATCCAGGAAGCCACCATGATGCGGTTTCACGCCCAGACCGCCTACCTGCGCGAGTTGATCGCCCAGGGCGCCATCGGCGAGGTTCGCATGGGCCGCGGCCTCTTCGCCTTCACCCTGGAACGTCCCGGCGACATCCGCCTGGACCCCGCCATGGGCGGCGGATCGGTCTGGGACCTGGGCAGCTATTGCGTCAGCTTCGCCCGTTCCGTGCTGCAGGCCGAGCCGGTGGAGGTTCATGCCGTCGAAGTGGCCGGACCCACCGGAATCGACCTCAGTTTTTCGGGTCACCTGAGATTTCCGAAGGGGGCCTTCTTTCACTTCTTCTCCAGCTTCGCCTCGTTCACCCAGGTCGACGCCGACCTTCTCGGAACCGCCGGGTATCTGCGCCTGGACCTTCCCTGGGTCAACCGGGTCAACCAGTCGGCCACCGTGCGCCTGGTCCGTGAGGCCGGAATCAAGGAGATGTCCACCTTCGGCGACGGCCTCGGCAATCGCAGGACCGAGAGCAGGGTCTTCACCGAAGTCGACGCCTACCAGGACGAAGTCGAGTCCATGGCGGCCACCGTTCTGGACGGCGCCCATCCGGTGATCACCCTGGAGGACAGCCGCGCCAACGTGGCTGCCATCACCGCGCTCTGCCGGTCGGCCCGGGAAGGCCGGCCGGTGCTGCTCTAGGAGGAGAATCTACTGCGAGTCCAACGCGTTGCCATTCTGAGCCCCGGAGACATGGGCCATGCCGTAGGAAGGGAGTTCCGGGCCGGCGGCCTGGAGGTGCTGACCTGCCTGTCGGGCCGCAGCCCTCGCACCTGCCGCTTGGCGGAACGCGCCGGCTTCAGGACCGTGCCCAGTCTGGAAGCGCTGGCCGGGCAGGCCGACCTCATCCTTTCGATCCTGGTTCCCGAGGCGGCGGTGTCGCTGGCGGAAGCAGTGGCCAAGGCCCTGGCCGACACCGGCTGCCGCCCGGTCTTCGCCGACTGCAACGCCATCTCCCCGGCGACCTCCCGGCGGATCGAAGGCATCATCTCCCAGGCCGGCGGGCAATACCTGGACGCCTCCATCATCGGGCCGCCTCCGGGCCAGGGGCAGCCTCCCCGATTCTATGTCTCCGGCTCCCATGCGGAGGCCATGTCTCGACTCGACGGTCGAGGCATCGCCGTCAAGTGGATCGGCAGCGAGATCGGACGGGCTTCGGCCATCAAGATGTGCTACGCCGGGCTCACCAAGGGAACCCTGGCGCTTCACGCGGCCGTGCTCACCAGCGCCGAGGCTCTGGGGCTCTCGGACGAGTTGAGGTCGGAGCTTGCCTACAGCCAGGGCCGGAATCTGCAGGCCATGGAGCAGGTCAGGCGGGTGCCGGCCAAGGCCTTCCGCTGGATCGCCGAAATGGAGGAGATTGCCCGCACCTTCGGGAGTGTCGGCGTCACGCCCGACATCCACACCGGGGCGGCCGAGGTCTTCAGAATGGTGGCGGAGAGCGACCTGGGAGGGGAGCGAACGGATACATTGGACCGAGACCGAACGCTCCCGCAGACCGTATCCAGGCTGGCCGAAAGCCTGAAGCCCAAGCCTTGACCCGGTCCGGACCCGCCGGGCCGTTCGACGGGGTCGCGGCTTCGTTTCTCTAGGGGAAAATCGTGAACACCTCAGTCTTTTCAGCGCTCGACTACGTGGCTCTGACCACCTACCTGGTGCTGGTGGTCGCCATCGGGGTCTGGGTCGGCCGCGGTCAGAAGGACACCAAGGAGTACTTTCTGGCCGGCCGCTCCATGGGCTGGTTTCCGGTCGGCATCTCCACCCTGGCCAGCCTCTACAGCGCCATCACCTACATGGGAGCCCCGGCCGAGTACTATACCCATGGCCTGGAGATGGCCAGCCAGACCCTCTCGATCGTGCTGGTGGTTCCGGTGGTGATGTTCGTCTTCATGCCCTTCTTCCACCGGCTGCAGGTCTACACCGCCTACCAGTACCTGGAGGAGCGGTTCGACCTGAAGGTTCGCACCCTGGCCAGCGCGGTGTTCGTCGTCTGGAGAATCCTGTGGATGGGCACGGCCACCTACGTGCCGGCCCTGGTGCTTCACACCGTCACCGGCATGCCCTTGCTGGAGACCATCCTGGGGGTGGGCATCGCGGCCACGCTCTACACCGTGGCCGGCGGCATGCGGGCGGTCATCTGGACCGACGTCTGCCAGTTCTTCATCTTGATCGGGGGCTCGGTGCTGGCCGTCTGGATCATCGGCATGGATGCGGGGGGAACGGGCGAAATCTGGAGGATCTCCGAGCAGGGGGGCCGGACCCGGCTGTTCGACTGGTCGCTGGACCCCACCATTCGGGTGACCACCTGGGGAGCCCTGATGGGGTCGCTGGTGGGCCACATCGGCATGTACGGGGCCGACCAGGTCAGCGTGCAGCGCTACCTGACCGCCAGGTCGCTTCCGATCATGCAGAAGTCCTTCATCCTGAACATGGGCGCGGGCCTGCTCATGAAGGGGTTCATCATCATCATCGGGTTGGGACTGTTCGCCTACTACGCCACCAACCCGCAGAACTTGCCCGAGGCGATCCAGGGCGATCGGGTCTTCCCCTATTTCATCGCCACCCAGATGCCCATAGGACTGCGGGGGATGATGATTGCCGCCATCCTGGCGGCCGCCATGTCGTCCATCGACTCCGGATTGAATTCCTGCACCACCGCCCTGATCACCGATTTCTTCAAGCGGTTCAACTGGAAGCCCGGGTGGATCATGAGATGGTCTCCCGGAGAGGCCTCCCATGAGGTGGCCGCCAGGGAATTGAAGCTCTCCCGCCTGCTGACCCTGGGCCTGGGCGTGGCGGTTACGGTGCTGGCCTGCTTCGTGGGTGGGCTGGGGTCCATCATCGAGATCACCAACAAGCTGGTCAACAGCTTTGCCGGTCCCATGGCGGCCGTCTTTCTGCTGGGAATGCTGACCCGCAGGTGCGAGTCTCACGGAGCCTTCTGGGGACTCCTGGTGGGAAGCCTGGTCACCAGCTACTTCATCTTCTACTCCACCGTCTCATTCCTCTGGTACGGCACCGTGGGTCTGGCCACCACCCTGGTGGTCGGCTACGTCATCAGCCTGGGGCAGGGGAGGCCCCCGACCAAACGCACCGACCTGGTATACCGGCTCCCCGGGTTCTGAACAGCCGCGCCCCCGCCCCACACGACGGGGCGGGCCCGCGGCTTGGTGGAGAGTGAAGAGTGGAGAGTGGTTAGCCCCGCCTCCGCCCTGCCGCGCGGATCGTACAAATTGAAACAGGGTGTCTTAATGAAGGTGTCTAAAGTGTCAATCAAATAGCTCTTCACTCTTCACTCTCCACTTTTCACTTGGCCACGCCGCCGTTCCATACGACGGGGCGGCTGAAACAGAGCAATAAGGGATCGTCTCAGACACGACTTCCATGCCCCCGTCTCCCTTTTCCTTCCTGGACTACCTGCTGCTGTTCGCCTATCTCCTGGTCATGGTCTCCATCGGGGTCTGGGTGGGCAGGGGACAGAAAGACACCCGGGAATACTTCCTGGCGGGCCGTTCCATGGGGTGGTTTCCCCTGGGCATTTCCACCATCGCCAGCCTCTACAGCGCCATCAGCTACATGGGGACTCCGTCGGAGTACTTCACTCACGGCGCCAAGTTCGCGGTGCAGATGCTGGCCGCCTTTCCGTCGGCGGTGGTCGTCATCTTCGTCTTCATGCCCTTCTACCACCGGCTGCAGGTCTACACGGCCTACGAGTACCTGGAAAAGCGCTTCAGCGTCACCGTGCGCTCTCTGGCCAGCGGGGTCTTCGTCCTGTGGCGGATCCTGTGGATGGGCACCGCCATTTATGTCCCCTCCCTGGTGCTGCACACGGTGACCGGATTCGCCTTGATTGAAACCATCGTGGCGGTCGGGGTGGTCGCCACCCTCTACACCGTCCTGGGCGGCATGCGAGCCGTGATCTGGACCGACGTGGTCCAGTTCTTCGTGCTGTTTTGCGGGTCGATCCTGGCCCTGTGGGTAGTGGGTTCCGCGGTTGGAGGAATCTCCGGGATCTGGACCGTGGCCGAAGCCGGGGGGAGGACGCGCGTCCTGGACTGGTCGCTGGACCCGACCGTTCGGATCACCACCTGGGGAGCCTTCCTGAGCGGGCTGGTGGCTCACCTGGGAACCTACGGCACCGACCAGGTCAGCGTGCAGCGATACCTGTCGGCCCGCTCCCTCAAGACGATGCAGCAGTCCTTTCTCATGAACATGGGCGGCGGCTTCCCTCTGGGGCTGATGATGATCTCGATCGGACTGGGCCTGTTCGCCTTCTACCACCTCAATCCGGCCCAGTTGCCGGCCGACATCCAGGGGGACCGGGTCTTTCCCTATTTCATCGCCAGCCAGATGCCGGCCGGATTGCGGGGAATCATGATCGCGGCCATCCTGGCGGCGGCCATGTCGTCCATCGATTCGGGACTGAATTCGGTGACCACGGCCATCATGAACGATTTCGTCAAGCGGTTCGGCTGGTCTCTGGCCTGGATTTCGCCCTGGCTGCCCGGGCCGGGCTCGGTGGAGTTGGCGTTCTCGCGTCTGCTCACCCTGGGGCTGGGGGTCCTGGTCACGGTGCTGGCCCTTTACGTGGGGCAGTTGGGTTCCATCGTGGAAATCGCCGCCACCATTGTGGACAGCTTCACCGGTCCCATGCTGGGGGTATTTCTGCTGGGAATGCTCACCCGCAAGACCGAGTCCAGGGGAGCCTTCCTGGGGCTGCTCCTGGGAACCCTGACCACGGCCGGGTTCATCGTCTACTCCAGCGTCTCCTTTCTCTGGTATGCACCCATCGGCGTCTGCACCACGCTCCTGGTGGGCCGGCTCGCCAGCCGGCTGGTGGGCGCCCCCGGAGAGCCGCCCCGGGACCTGGTGTTTCGGATATTTCGGTAAATTCGTGTAGAATCCGTCCCCGAGTCGGCGTTTGCAGGCGTTCCAAGCCTGAAGTTCCCTGCTGAGGACCTCCATGGACCAGCCGCTGTTTTCCTCCCTCGACTATTTCCTCATGCTGGCCTACATCCTGCTGGTGGTGGGGGTGGGGGTCTGGGTCGGCCGCGGACAGCGCTCCACCAAGGAATACTTCCTGGCGGGCCGTTCCATGGGCTGGTTTCCCATCGGGATTTCCACCATCGCCAGCCTCTACAGCGCCATCAGCTACATGGGTGGCCCCTCCGAGTATCGCAGCTACGACTTGCGCCTCACGGTGGGCATATTTTCCATGATCCCCACGGCCCTGGTGGTCATGCTGGTCTTCATGCCCTTCTTTCACCGGCTGCAGGTCTACACCGCCTACGAGTACCTGGAAAAGCGGTTCAACGTGACCGTGCGCGCCCTGGCCAGCGCCGTGTTCGTCTTCTGGCGGATCCTGTGGATGGGGACCGCCGTCTACGTGCCCTCCCTGGTGCTGCACACCATCACCGGCTTTCCCCTGATTCCCATGATCCTGCTGGTGGGGGTGGTGGCCACGCTCTACACGGTGGTGGGGGGAATGCGGGCCGTGATCTGGACCGACGTGGCCCAGTTCTTCGTGCTCTCGGCGGGCTCGGTGCTGGCCCTCTGGGTGGTGGGCGCTCACGTCGGGGGGCTCGAGGGCATCTGGTCGGTGGCGGAGCAGGGAGGCAGGACCCGTATTTTCGATTGGACCCCGGACCTCACCACCCGGGTCACCTCCTGGGGAGCCCTGGTCGGCAGCCTGGTCGCCAACCTGGGAATGTACGGGGCCGACCAGGTCAGCGTGCAGCGCTACCTGGCGGCCAAGTCGCTCAAGGGCATGCAGAAGTCTTTCATCCTCAACACGGTGGGCGGCTGGGCCATGGGGTTTCTGATGATCGGGATCGGCCTGGGACTCTACGCCTTTTACGCCCTGCACCCCGGGAACCTGCCGGCCGCCATCGGCGGAGACAAGGTCTTCCCCTACTTCATCGCCACCGAGATGCCGCTCGGCTTGCGGGGCATGATGATCGCCGCCATCCTGGCGGCCGCCATGTCTTCGATCGACTCCGGCCTCAACTCCTCGGTCACGGCCTTGATCACCGACTTCTTCAAGCGCTTCGGCTGGCTGGCCGGGCGAGGCGGCGCATCTCCGGGCGAGGAGGCTCGCCGGGAATTGAAGATCTCCCGAGCCCTGACCATGGCGTTGGGCGTCGTCGTCACCGTGCTGGCCTGCTTCGTGGGGGCCCTGGGCACCATCATCGAGATCGCCAACAAGCTGGTGAACAGTTTCGCCGGGCCCATGCTGGGGATATTCATTCTGGGAATGATGACCCGCAGGACCGAATGGCGCGGGGCCTTCTGGGGCCTGCTGGCGGGCACGGTGGTCACGGGCTACTGCATCCTGGACAACAGCGTTTCCTTTCTCTGGTTCGGCCCCATCGGGGCGTTGGTCACGGTGCTGGCGGGGCAGGCCGTCAGCGCGTTGCTGGGCGGCCAGGAGACGGAGCGCTCCGACCTGGTCTTCGGGTTCCGGCGCGGCTGGTGGCGAAGGGCAACCACCGAATCGGCGGAGGAATGAGGAAGAAGGCCAGGCGTCAAGGCCGCGAGCCGTTTCTTTTTTCGCCGCAACAGGGCTGATGAACAACGCCCCCCAACCCCATCCATCCATGGACCCCGGCATCCCTCCCTGGAGCCGGGGCGACCTCCCTCCCTCCCCCCGCTTCGGCTGGCGCCAGATCACCTCTCTCATCGGTCCGGGAATCGTCATGGTCGGGGTGTCGATCGGGGCCGGAGAGTGGCTCTTCGGTCCGGCGGTGACGGCCCAGTACGGCGGGACGCTCCTCTGGCTGGGCGGTCTGAGCATCCTCATGCAGTTGTTCTACAACCTGGAGGTGATGCGCTACACCCTCTACTGCGGAGAGCCGGTGCACGTGGGGTTCTGCCGGTCCTGGCCCGGCCGCCGTTTCTGGATTCCCTTCTATGCGGTCCTGGAGTTCTCCAGCATCTGGCCCTTCATGGCCTCCAACGCGGCCGTGCCCCTGGCGGCCGCCATGCTCGGCCATTTGCCCGGCGCCGGGATGACCAACTGGCTGGGCTTCGACATGTCGGAAGCGGGTCTGGTCAAGGTGCTGGGCTACCTCATCTTCATCCTGGCCTTCGCGCCCTTGATCTTCGGGGGAACGGTCTATCGCCTGATCGAGCGTCTCATGACCGCCAAGATGGTCATCGTACTGGCTTTCCTGACTTTCACCTCGCTGTTCATGGTCTCGGGGCGCAACGTCGGGGAGGTCTTCAGCGGGTTCTTCCGGGTCGGGTCGGCGCCGCTACGGGCCGCCACGGTCATCGCCGACGGGCATTTCACCCTGACCACCCGCGAAGCCGGGGCCGCCCATACCATCCGTGGAACCCTGGAAAACGGCAGGCCGGTGGCCCTGTCGTTTGCGGTGGATCGGGAAGGGACCGTGCAGACCTACGGAGTCGGAGAGCCGGTTCCGGCCGGACTGGAGAATCGGCGCAGGCGCATGCTGGAACAGGCCGGAAGGCTGGCTCGAAAGGGAGGGTTTTACGTCGAGGTTGTAGAGGGGAAAGCCGTCTTGTCGGCCCAGGGGAGTATCGCCGGCGATCGATCCTGGCGTCCCACCGCCTTCTTCGTGAAGCGGAACGGACTGGTGGAACGCTTCGAGAGCCTGGAGGAGCTTCCTCCGGCCTTTGCCCGCCGCCTGGGAGAACTGGTGGACCGCCAGGGTCTGGAACTGGTGAGCCTGGTCGGGTACGCCCGCGAACATGGACGGCTGCCCTACCTGGAGTGGGCCATGCTGGCCGGGCTGGCGGCCATCGCCGGCGCCGGCGGCCTCTCCAACAGCCTCTTCTCCAACTATACCCGGGACAAGGGCTGGGGCATGGGGGCCCGGGTCGGGGCCATCCCCAGCGCCGTGGGAGGAATGACCATCAGCCTCTCCCACGTGGGCGAGGTGTTCGCCCTCAGCCGGGAATCCCTCCAGCGGTGGAGGGGCTGGCTCCGCCAGATTCGCCGGGACCAGGCCATCTGGGTGATCGGCAGCTTCCTGGGCATGGCCCTCCCCTGCATGCTGTCGCTGGAGTTCATCCGCAACGCTCCCATTTCAGGAAACCGGGTGGGCGCCATGGTGGCGGACGGTCTGGCCTCCCGCTATCCCGACTTCGGCTACATCCTGTGGCCGCTGACCCTGCTGATCAGCTTCCTGGTGCTGGCCCCCAACCAGATCCACTCGGGAGACAACATCGCCAGGCGCTGGACCGACATCATCTGGACGGTGAGCCGCCGGGCCAGGACCCTGGGAGGAAACCAGGTCAAGTTCATCTACTACGGAATCCTGCTGGCCTACGGGATCTGGGGCCTGTTCGCCCTCTCCCTGTTCAACCCCCTGCAGATCGCCAAGGTGGGAACGGTGCTGATGAACGTGGCCCTGGGCGCCAGCTCCCTGCACGTCCTCTACGTCAACCACTCACTGCTGCCCCCCCAACTGCGTCCGGGCTGGATCAGCAGGATCGGCCTGGTCTGCTGCGGCCTCTTCTTCCTGGGCATCACGGTCATCGTGATCTTCAAGGTGTGATCGCACCAGCCTCAAAGCCAAGGGTAGTCACTGGCCGAGTTAGAGACCTGTTGCGGGGGGTAAATGGCAATCTTCAGGGGTTGTGCGCCCCCTTCGAGAGTAGGGGCGGGGCTTCACGTAGTCTCGGCTTCTCGCCCAATTCTGCCTTCCCAGGACCAATCCCGGAATCCGGCTTCAGTACAAGCGAGTCAATGAGCCCTTCAGGCTCCGCAGACTTGCCGGTGGCGACAAAAAAATTCCCGACGGCAATCTGCCACACATCCTGCCCGTCTGGGACTTCAGGAAGGCGGTCAGGACCGGGAGGGCAGGGAACTCCCGATTGTTTGGCGGAGCCTGTGATTCGCTACGAAAGAGCAGGAATATCTGACCGATTTGGCGCGAGCCATCATCAAACAGAATCGAAAGACGAAACGCAACTATTTCTCGCGTAACTCAAGTAGAAAAGACGTTTCACTTGTAGGTTATATTGACATCGAGACCGGTGAGGGAATGGTGCGGCATTGCCTGCTGAGCGCGACTCAAAAGGAAGCGCGCTGTCGCGTGCATCTCATTGAAATCTAAGGACCGAGGCTGGTCACCACATGAACGTCTGTTGTGTAAGAATGTCCATCGGGCCGAAGGCACCCCGGCTCGCGCCCCGGTTCCGGCATGCCGCTACGCATCCGCGTGTCGAGAGCGTTCCTGATGGTGTCGGACAAACCGTTCCACCAGCTTGGTTTCATGTAGACGTTCTCGATATGCTCGACCGCTAGCTGGATTCCCCTGTTGGCCTTTTCCTTATCAGGTACACCTTTGAATGAACGGCCGAACAGCTCCGCAGGGCCTTTGTCCCCCTCTGTCCAGCCTATTACAAGTACGCTTCTGCCGTTTAGAACCGTTAGGTTAACGCTAACGTGTTCATGTGGTGCATCACCACGAGTGACTATTTGCAGGGGGTTGCCAACAAAGTCGAACTCCGGATGGAATGCACCACAACCCACGACGGGCAATAAGGCCGAAAATGCCACGGCCACAAATCGAAATTGATTGAAATGCTGCTTTATGAAGATTGTGTCGTACTGTCTTTTCCACCTCTCACAGTCAGCCAAACCGCGTTTAGTTCCCTCTTCGTGGAAGTAAAGATTCTGCTGCAATTCGCATTGGTGCCAAAAGGGTTTGCCGCGATCCAATTCCCGCAATATGTTCACCGATTGAAGGGCTGCCCTTTTTTGAAATAGTTCGTAGGACGCGGCCCGAAAACCCAAAAGAAAACAAGACTCCGGAGTGAGCGGAACAGATTGGCTCTCAACTGGTTTAAACATCGAGTTGTCATGCCTGTCGCAAAATCCCATGAATGTGGAGGCGCCTCGTACACCGACCTCACAAGGAACGAAGGCGCCATGGTTCGTGATGCGCCTTCGTGCTGCTTCCTTTACGGAAATGACATGGCCACTTTCGGCTATAGAAGTGAGCCCGCCGCGTCGTTGCACGGTGTGTGATCGAATTATTTTGGAACCACAGTCTCTAGAACTAGCTTGAGGATGAGAACAGTAGCCCCGCTGGAACTTGCGGTCCATTTGAGACAACAGTGCGAGGACATTGACGGGAGCTTGAGACTCCCGGTTTCGGTGGCACTGCTTCCACTTTTTGCCAGACCTGCACCAGCATGGGTCATTCCGTGACATCTTCAACTGCGGCGCTATGTCAGGTGGTGAAACGAACTGCGCATGTAAGGATGCGTGAGTCATTTAAGCCTGCATTTTTCCAACTAGTGTCAGGTCATCCTTGAAGTGTCGCAATTAAGATCGTACACTTCTCCACAAGGAGGAGTGCGATGCCAGGAATCAAGTATAAGGTCACGTTGACAGGTGGAGAGAGACAAATGCTGGAGCAGATCGCGACGCGGGGCCGGCACAGCAGCCAGAAGGTGCTGAATGCGCTGATCCTGCTCCGATGCGACCAGGGTCCTGCCCAGAAGCGGAAGCTGACGAACCAGGCAATTGCGGAGGTGTTGCCGGTCAGCATGAAGAAGATCGACCGGGTGAAGCGCCGATTCGTAGTGGAAGGTCTGGAGGCGGCCTTGGACAAGCGCAAAGCGGAACGGAGCCATACGCGCAAGGCGGATGGGGACTTTGAGGCGCATCTGGTGGCGCTGAGTTGCAGCCGGCCGCCAGCGGGACATGCCCGCTGGTCGTTGCGTTTGCTGGCCGACCAAATGGTGGCCCTGCACTATGTGGAGGCCATTTCCCATGAGACAGTCCGTCGGGTCCTAAAAAAAACGAATTAAAGCCGTGGAAGAAGCAGCAGTGGGTGATACCGCCGGGTGGAAGCGGCGAGTTTGTGGCCCGGATCGAACAGGTGCTCGACGTCTACAAGCGATCCTATGATGCGCTGTACCCCGTCATCCGCATGGATGAATCGCCGCGCCAACTCATCCGGGAGACGCGGACCCCGGTTCCGGCCGGTCCCGGCCGCGTCGCGCGCCATGACTACGAATACGAACGATGTGGCGTCTGCAGCGTGTTCATGGCTGTGGAACCGCTCAGCGGTCGACGCACGGTCCGGGTGACCCAACGCCGCACTCGAACCGACTGGGCGCACTTTCTCAACCACATCGCCCAACTCTGGCACCGAGCTGAGAAGATCACGCTGGTCATGGACAATCTGAACACGCATGGACCGGGATCGCTCTATGACACCTTTGAGCCCGGCACAGCCAAGGCGCTGTGGGATCGTTTTGAGTTCGTCTACACGCCGAAGCACGGCAGTTGGCTGAACATGGCTGAAATCGAACTCAACGTCCTGAACCGCCAATGCCTGGACCGGAGAATCGATACCATCAGGGAAATGCGGCACGAAGTTGCGGCTTGGCAACAACGGAGAAACAACGCCAACGCCACCATCGACTGGCAGTTCACGGCCGCCAATGCCCGCACCAGACTGAAGCGCTTGTGGCCGACACTTCAGACGTGACTTGACTCTAGGCGCAGACACCACTTCAACCACTTCAACGATTACTGCAACGCCGTGCAGGTCCCAGGGAGTTCCGCTTAGCCTGGGCTCACCTGCCTCCCTGAAATGCCCTAACCGCCACTGCTGGTCCTTGAAAACACGGCCAACGGGCCCGGGAGCAGAGGTGTCACTGCTTTCGGGGGAAAATGCCGCCTGAGGGGCCTCGGAGAGGCTCAGAAGCCTCCGCTGTTGGCCATTGCCTACCGACCCAGCCACCAGCCTTGATAAACTCGGCCTCAAACGCCTTGATGGCCCCTTTTGCCGCTCTTTTGCGAACTCTGGTGAGAAATGTGGTTAGAATCGGTTCGATGGTGAAAAAGAGTGTTTGAAGGGGAAACTATTTGAGAGTAACGCGGGCCAGGGTGGTTACTTTTTTTTCTGAGAACCGGCTACCATGAGTTGAAGCGAACGAAGGTAGGCCCGACTTGTGTTATAGAGTTTCGCCTCCAAGATCAAGTTTTCCCCTGGAACCCTCTCCAAAAAATACTCTCGGGTGGTACAGTCTTTGTATTCCTTTCTCTGACGCTTCAGCTGCTTTACGACGCTCCGTTTAATTACCGGCAGCCGCTGGTGATTCTTCAGAATCGAATCCAGTTCCCACACCCTGTAGCTGTATTCCTTGAGAAACCTGTTCAGGGTGTCCCAATCGTTAGGCTTGTTTTTTCCCGCCCCTTCAGAGAATTTGTGATAACTGTCGTGGGCTTTTTCCAGGCACAGGAGAATCCCGGAGATGAGATCTATCAGTATCTCGGTCGTCTTTTTTCGGGCATCGTGATGGCGAGCATAGAAGTGGTTGCCTATTAGGAAGGCGGCGAGGAAGATTATTGGCTGGAGGATTTGACCAAAAGTGAAAGTGGGCAGGAAAGTCGGCTTTTGCCAAGTAGCGCCGACGCAGAGGCCAGCGACGAATCCTATGAGGGTCCACAGGAGATAAAGCACACATCAACCCAGAATTGACACTTGTTCGGTGCTTTTGACGCCCGCGATGTACTCTTGCACATCTTCTATCAGGTAGGGCTCCTCATCTGACTTGAAATTCAGGAGCCTCAAAACTCGATTGGCGGTGTATTTTCTCGCCAATCCAGCAAAGGCCTCCTCTAAGAAGGAAGTGGGGCATCCAGACGCACCATCCAGATCGATCAAGAGGGTTTCGCCCTTGCGTTCGGCTTCTCTGAAGCGTGGATCTAGGATTTTGTCCCTAAATTCCTCGCCTGAAAATCTGCCTTCTTTTTTGAAGCGTGGCCCCGGAGTTCTAGAAAATTCCTTGGCAACTTGAATCTTGATCACAGCATTCCCCGCGTAAGTTCCCAATAAACTAGTACCGTGTAACACTTAAAACTACGGTTACTGTGTTATAGTCATGGAAAACTCAGGAGGGTTTTCCATGGCACCCCGTTACCGAGTGACACTCACCGCGCAAGAGCGGCAAGAACTTCAGGCGTTGACGCGTACCGGCAAGACCAGTGCCAAGAGGTTCCTCTACGCACGAGCCCTGCTGCTGTGCGACCAGGGGCCGGAGGGACCGGGCTGGACGGTAGTCCGGACGGCCGAGGCGATGGGCGTCACCGCACGGACGGTCGAGCATTTGAAACGGCGCTTCGTCGAAGAGGGCCTCACGGCCGCCTTGCAGCGCAAGCGGCGTGAGCGCCCGCCACGGGAAGTGAAGTTCGATGGGGCGTTCGAGGCGCGGCTGATCGCGCTGGCCTGCTCGCCGGCCCCGCAGGGGCGGCGTCGCTGGACGGTGCGTTTGCTGGCCGAGAAGGTGGTCGAGTTGGGCTTGGCGCCGCAGGTGTCGCCGATGACGGTCCAGCGTCTGTTAAAAAAAACGAACTGCAGCCTCACCTGAAGAAGTACTGGCGGATTCCGCCCCAGGCGAGCGCGGCGTTCGTCGCCTGCATGGAAGACCTGCTCGCCGTCTACGCTCGATCCTATACGGAGCGGCTGCCGGTCGTCTGCATGGATGAAACCAACAAGCAACTGATCCAGGAAGTGCGGGAGAAACTGCCGCTCGAGCCCGGCCATCCCGAGCGTTGGGAGCACGAGTACGTGCGTTGCGGTGTCGCGCAGGTCTTCCTGGAAGTGGAGCCCTTGACCGGGCGGCGGCATGTCGAGGTCGGAGAGCGTCGCACCCGCCGGGACTGGGCCCGCTGGATTCAGGGCATGTTGCGTACCCGATACCCGCAGGCGGAGCGGGTGGTCTTGATCCTGGACAACCTCAACACCCATGGAATCGAATCGCTCTATGAGACCTTTGCCCCGCAGGAGGCTCGCAGCTTGGCCGAACGCCTCGAGATCCACTACACGCCCAAGCACGGCAGTTGGCTGAACATGGCCGAAATCGAACTGAGCGCCTTGAGCGGGCAATGTCTTAATCGACGTATCGGAGACCTGAAAACACTGCGTCGCGAGATCGCCGCTTGGCAACAGGATCGCAACAACCGACAAGCCAAGATCAATTGGCATTTCACAACTCATGATGCCCGCACTAAACTGAAACGCCTGTATCCGAATCTTTAAGTGATATGCGGTACTAGAGTTCCGCGGAAATTAGAGCGAAGGGTTTGGTATTCGTCCTCTGCAACACACCCACGGACTTTGTTCGTAACAATGGTCAAATTACGTAATCTGCCATTCTTACACATTTTCCTCATATTTGGAAGCCCTTTTCCACGATGCTCCATGCCGGTACGAGAGGGAAGTCTTCCATTCACAATGTCTTCGAGTTTGTCCGCGTCGCTTGTTTTGCTCCATATCTTGGTGCTGGTTTCGAGCCACCACGGCTTGAGGTTATGACTTTTCAGGATTCCCGAGCCGGAATCAACGCAAGTGAAACAGACGATCTCTCTAAGATTGTCATAGAACACCCCAGCCCACCACTTATGGTCACCTTCCTCTTGTCCTGCGTGCTGGAAGGTATTGGCCATCAACTCGTTGAAAACGCTGTAGCTCGGCCCATGTTTTTCAGCACCCTTCTTCAGTCTCCTCACACCGAACGCAATGATATCGCGAGCGGTTATGCTATCCACCTTTTTCCCAGAATTGATTATGTTTAGTCGCTCGTTGCCGTTGTCGGACAAGCTGGTAATTAGCCCGGTCGGGTCTCCCATTTTAATCGGGGCGTCAATATGCTGGAAGAATCCAAAGTCATTTAGACGTTTCCGACAGGCCTCGTGACTCGGGGGTACGACTGTGACTCCGTTTTTCGCGATCGAGTGTCTTGTGGAAACGAGCGCTGCAATCGCCTCGGGGTCAATTTCTTCGGCATTTGCAAAACTTATAATCAGGTCTCGTAGAGGATTAGACAGGGCTACTCTACAAGCTTGTAGATACTTTACTGTGTCTTCAGGGTTTGTGATCAGGGAGAATTGCTCAGGTGTAAATAGTCGGGTTGGCGGGAGTTGGGTTCTAGACTTATGTTGAGTTGTTTTTTTGGGGGAACCCTTACCCCTTCTCTCCGCCTTGTGTCTTCTCCGGGCTTCAGCCCGTTTGTACTTTTCTTCGCTCCAGAGTTTTTTCATTCGTCACTGTGCTGTTGTCCTCCCCCTCCGTGGCTCCTATTTGCTTACGCCACGCCTAAAGCATGGGCCAGATCCGACCGATTGGTAGATCGGCAGGCGGATAAAGAGGGATGGGAATCGGTCTGGGTCAGACGGGGGATGTAGAGACCGACGCACCCAGGATGAACGTTACCTTGGAATGTCCGACTCTATGGTCGGGAGGGATGTTACGGTTTCAGGGGGAATACAGACCATGTAACCTCCCTGTTTTCCGCGGTAACTGCCGTGCATAGACGCACCTGAAAACACTAGTAGAATGACCATAATCAGTCAATAAACAATGGGGGAAAATCATTTTTGCCAATACATGGAATCGCGCTGCTTCCCACATCAATAATCAACGTCTGAAAACCAGGCAGACGTCGATGATTGAAGAATTTGAGTTTCGTGATCAGTGCTGTCCCGCTAAAGGTGCGAGGTAATCGTCGCGATGGGAAGTTGCCAAACGGAGAACCAAGTTTAGCTTTTTCCGCTTTCCCCTATCATCACGAAAACGGAGTTGGTACCGTAAAAGTGCCATCGTTCGAGCGATTGTCCACGCTCACGACCCACAGATAGGCTTCTCAGGGGGTTCTCCAAACGATAGAGCCTCTTTCTCCTCTCGCGGATACCGACATTTGTGCTCACCCTTTCGGCAGCAATGAAAAGGGGATTATGTAGCGAAGTGCCGAATTCGTGGGCGAGCAAAAGCGGCACAAATATCGGGAACTGATTGCCGATAGTGGGCTTAATGCGGGAGCAAACCCATGTCTCTGAACGAAAACTTGCGAAAAGCCAAGCGGCAGAAGAACGACGATTTCTACACACAGCTTTCCGACATCGAGAACGAGCTCCGCCACTACACCGGACACTTCCCCGGCAAGGTTGTGTACTGCAACTGTGACGATCCACGCGTCTCCAACTTCTTCCACTACTTCTCGTACAACTTCGAGCGCTTGGGCCTGAAGAAGCTCATCACCTCGTGCTACAGGAACCAGGAACGCGACCTGTTCAGCCGCCACGATTCGGAGCGCGCGATATGGCTCGAATACAAGGGGAGCGCGAAGGGCGGCAGGGTGCCCGACGTGGAGGACATCGGCGTCCACGAGTTTCGGAGGGACGGGGATTTCCGCAGCGCGGAATGCATTGAGCTTCTGAAGCAGGCGGACATCGTGGTGACCAATCCGCCGTTTTCGCTATTCCGCGAATACGTTGCCTAATTGGTGCAGTACGGCAAGAAGTTCCTGATTGTCGGGAACAAGAACGCCATCACTTACAAGGAGATTTTCCCATTGATCAGGGACAACAAAATGTGGGTCGGCCACACGCCTATGAGCAAGGACTTGTTGTTTGACTTACCGGAGGGTCTCGCTCGGGAATTGAAGGCGACGAAGAAAAAAGGAAGTTCCTATAGGATTATTGATGGAGTTGTGAAGGGTAGATCGCAGAGCATATGGTTCACCAATCTCGACCATAAGAAGCGCCATGAAGACTTGATACTCTACAAGCGATATTCGCTGGAGGAATACCCCGGCTACGACAACTACGATGCGATCAACGTGGACAAGACCGCCGATATCCCGATGGATTGGGACAAGGCGATGGGGGTGCCGATCACGTTTCTGGACAAGTGGAACCCGGAGCAGTTCGAGATATTGGGCGTTTCCTATTTGTGGGATGACGGATTCGAGAGCCACACGTTTTACGACGATTATGCCGAGATGAGGCCGGATGGGACGATAACCGGCATGACTGGCCGAAAGGCGAACGGCATGGCCGTCATAAGAGGTAGGTCGTCCACGAGAAACTGCCTTGTTCGGGGCGAAGATATAGTGCATCGCATATACGACCGCATTTTCGTCAGGCGGAAACGTTTGCCCAATTCACAGTGAGGCGCGTCCATGAAGATTGAACTTAAGAAAATCACCGTCCGCGACCTCGTGGAGGACTTCCAAGACGACGGCGAAGGCGGGGTGAGCGGCTATGGCGGCAAGCTCGACATCCGACCGCCGTTTCAGCGCGAGTTCGTCTATAAGGACAAGCAGCGCGATGCGGTGATCGAAACGATCAACAAGGACTTCCCGCTCAATGTGATGTATTGGGCCGTGCGCCAAGACGGAACGTATGAGGTCATCGACGGCCAGCAGCGCACGATCTCAGCCGCACAGTACGTCGAGGGTGACTACTCCCTTGACGGGCGGTATTTCCACAACCTGCAGGACGACGAGCAGAAGCGGATTCTAAATTACCCGTTGCAGGTTTATGTCTGTGAGGGGAGCGCCAGCGAGAAGCTGGATTGGTTCAGGATCATCAACATCGCGGGCGAAAGGCTAACCGCCCAAGAGCTGCGGAACGCGGTCTATGCTGGCCCGTGGGTGTCCGATGCAAAACGGTATTTCAGCCGGAGGGGGGCCGCCTGCCCAGCTTATGCAATCGGCAGCCGGTATCTGAATGGGAGGGCGGACCGCCAAGAGTATCTCGAAACCGCAATCCAATGGATCAAGGACGAGGGCCAGACGGTCGAGGAATACATGGCCACGCATCAGCACGACATGACCGCTACCGCCTTGTGGAATCACTTCCAGTCGGTTATCAACCGGGTGAATGCGGTTTTCCCGAACTACCGCAAGCAAATGAAAGGAGTGGATTGGGGCGGGCTTTACGGGCAACTCGAGGACGAGAGCCTGGATCCCGAAGGACTTGAGGCCGACGTTGTCCGCCTGATGATCGACGACGATGTCACGAAGAAGGCGGGCATCTACCCGTATCTCCTCACTGGCAAGGAAAAGCATCTCAACATCCGGGCATTCTCCGATGCCATGAAGCAGAAGACGTTCGAGATTCAAAACGGCATTTGCAAGTCATGCGCGAAGGAGTTTGAGATGTCGGACATGGAGGCCGACCACATCACCCCTTGGTCGAAGGGTGGCAAGACAAACGAACAGAACTGTCAAATGCTGTGCAAGAATTGCAATCGAAGTAAATCCAACAAATGAGCACACAGAGACAAAAGACGACAGGCCGCAATTTCGTATCTGTGAAAGACCGGCCGGAGGTCGAAGGGGTCAACCCGGACTGCCGGCCGAGCGTTGCTGATCTGGAGGAAGAAAATGAGACTTGACGCCGCATTCGAAGAGGTCGATCAGGCTCTGAACAAGCCGGTTCGGGTCAAGTACATCGATTGCGCCTAGACTCGTGGCTAAGCAGGTTTCGGCACTTGGCTACTAATTCCCATCCGCTATTTTAGGTCGTGATTCGAGCCAGCTATCAAGCCGTACCATCCCCAGCCAAGCCAACAGCGAAAAACAGCAGACCACAACTCGCCCACTGGGCACGAGACGACACACCTGAACGGTGTGCACACCAGCGATCTCCAATCCGCAGCAAGGGCAGCTTGCCACCTCGCTCGACGGTCCCGTACGAAAAAGACTTCGAAGTTGAACCATTGCAGAACCTGTCCGCCAACGTCCCGAATCGTCCAATGGATTCCGGTTCAATTAGAGGGTCTCAATGAGGGGATGGAACCGGGATTGTCCATATTAAGTCATTTATAATTAGTATTTTACAAGAATTTCACTATAGTCGCGTAGGGGTCGATTTTGGAGCATCGTTGTGAAACGCACTACCTGTCCAAAACGACGCCCAACGGAAATGTTCGATTTAGGAGAGAAGCGGATCCAGTATCCCCGGGTCGTCATTGGCGACGCGGTTTACCCGGGAGCTGACGGCGCGCGGCCGGAAGGGGCCGGCGCAGGGTTCCCGCACCAGGTCGAGCAGTTGCGGCAAGGGCGAGGCGGGATCGAGCCACTGGTCGAAGCGGGCGGGAGGGATGAGGGCCGGCTGGCGCTCGTGGATGCCGGCCAGGGCCGGGGTGGCGGCGGTGGTGATGATGGTGAAGGACTCGATCGGTTCTTCCGTCTTGTCCCAGCGCTCCCAGAGAGCCGCGAAGGAGAGGGGCGATCCCTCCGCCAGGGCCACGAACCAGGGCTGCCTGGCGGGACCGGCCCGCTTCCATTCGAACCAGCCGTTGGCCGGCACCAGGCAGCGCCGGAAGCGGAAGGCGGCGCTGAAGGAAGGTTTGAAGTGAACGGTCTCGGCCCGGGCGTTGATGAGGCGCGCGCCCATCCTGAGGTCCCTGGCCCAGGAGGGCACCAGTCCCCAGCGCAGCCGGGCCATGGTGCGGCTGCCCGTCCGGTCGAGGCGGCAGACGGCGAAGTCCTGGGTGGGGGCGCCGTTGTAGCGGGGGCGGAGACCGAGCAGGGGGGCTTGTCCGGACAGCGAGTAGAGGTGGTGAAGCTCCCGCCAGGTCAGTTGCTGGGTGAATCGGCCGCACATGGTGATCTTCCGCCGGCAATGTTACATTTTTGCCGGGTGGGGTCAACTTCGCCATAAAGTCGATTGCATGCGGGCCCTTCGATCCGTAGAATAACGCTGTCCAATGGATTGTTTCTTCCTCGAAGACTTCGAGTTGAGCGTGTTGAGAAAGTGAGGGACCCTATTGCAAGCTTTTGACTATGTTGCGCCCAAGAGTTTATCGGAAGCGGTGAGCTTGTTGGAGCAGAAGGGGGAGCGGGCCCGCGTCTTGAGCGGAGGGACCGACCTGATCGTCCAGGTGCGGGAGAACAGGCGCGATGTGGATCTCATCGTGGACGGCAAGAAGATTGCCGAGCTCATGGAGCTGTCTTTCGATTCCCAATCGGGGCTGACCCTGGGCGCCTGTGTTCCCTGTGTCCGCTTCTACGAAGACGCCCGGATTTCGCAGCTCTATCCCGGGCTGAACGACGCCGCCCTGCTGATTGGAGGCACTCAGATCCAGAACCGGGCTTCCTTCGGCGGCAATCTCTGCAATTCCTCGCCGGCGGCGGACTCCATTCCCGCCCTGATCGCCCATTCGGCCGTCTGCCTGATTGCCGGATCGGGCGGCACCCACACGGTGCCGGTGGAAGAGTTCTGCACCGCTCCGGGAAGGAACGTGCTGGGGCCCAAGGAACTGCTGGTTTCCTTTCACGTCCCTCCTCCTCCCAGGAACTTCGGCGCCCACTACCTGCGCTTCATCCCGCGAAACGAGATGGACATCGCCGTGGTCGGCTGCGGCGCTTCGCTGGAGATGGAATCCGATGGCCGCACCGTCAAGAAAGCGCGAGTCTCCCTGGGAGCGGTGGCTCCCACGCCGCTGCTGGTTGCGGAGGCGGCTGCCGCACTGGAGGGCAGGGAACTGGATGACGATGCCATCGAGAAGGCCGCGGCTGCCGCGCGGGCGGCGGCCCGACCCATTACGGACATGAGGGGCACCGAGGAGTATCGGGTGCACCTGGCGGGAGTGTTGACGCGGCGCGCACTGGAGAAATCGTTAGAACGGGCCAAGGAGGATTGAGAATGGCGTCGAAAGTTCATGTGGCAGCGACCATCAACGGAGAGCCGGTCGAGTTCCTGTGCGAGCCCAGGCAGAGCCTGTTGGAGGTCTTGCGGGACGAGTTGAAGTTGACCGGCAGCAAGGAAGGATGCAACAACGGCAACTGCGGGGCCTGCAGCGTCATCCTGGACGGGTTGCTGGTGGATGCCTGCATCGTGCTGGGCGCCGAGGTCGACGGATGCACGGTGGAGACCATCGAGGGCCTGATGGGGTCGGAGGGCCTGCATCCGCTGCAGCAGACCTTTCTGGAAAACGCCGCGCTGCAGTGCGGCATTTGCACGCCGGGTTTCATCATGGCCGGCAAGGCCCTGCTGGAGAAGAATCCCCAGGCGAGCGAGGGCGACATCCGGCACTGGTGCGCCGGAAACCTCTGCCGCTGCACCGGCTATGACAAGATTGTACGCGCCATCCTGGATGCCGAACCCCAACTGGAGGTGAAGAAATGAACCCCACCCAAACCCTGGAACCGGTCGAGACGGAAGTCGAAAAGAAGTACAAGGTCATCGGGACCCGGCCCATTCGCCATGACGGCGTGGACAAGGTTACGGGAAGGGCTGTCTATGGCGCCGACGTCCAGTTGCCGGGCATGCTCCATGGAAAGGTGCTGCGCAGCCCTCACGCCCATGCCCTGATCAAGTCCATCGACACCGAAAAGGCCGAGGCCCTCTACGGTGTGAAGGCGGTGATGACGGCAGCCGACTTTCCCGATGCGGGGAGTCGCACCGCCAACCTGGGGGAATTGGGCGAGGTCCCCTTGAAGCCGATGTGCGACAACGTGATGGCCTCCGACAAGGCGGTCTATCACGGCCACGCCGTGGCCGCGGTGGCCGCGACCAGCCCCCACATCGCCGAGGAAGCTCTCAAGCTGATCGAAGTCGACTACGAGGTGCTGCCGCCGGTCATGGACGTGCTCAAGGCCATGGATGAGGATTCTCCCCTGCTGCACGAGGACCTCTACACCGACGAGCTGGGAGAGAAGAGTTCCAGGCCCAGCAACGTGGCCTCTCACTCACGGCACGTCAAGGGCGATCTCGGTGAGGGGTTCGCCGCCGCCGACCACGTATTGGAACGGGAGTATCGCTGCGCCACCGTCCACCAGGGCTATATCGAGCCCCACGCGGCCACGGCCATGTGGAACCCCGACGGCTATCTGACCATGTGGGTGACCACCCAGGGCGCGTTTGCGGTGCGCACCAGCGTGCACCAGATCCTGGACATCCCGGTTTCCAGGCTCAAGGTCATCCCCACCGAGATCGGGGGCGGTTTCGGCGGCAAGATCCCGGTGTACGGGGAGCCGGTGGCCGCGGTGCTCTCGCGGAAGGCCAGGCGGCCGGTCAAGGTGGTGATGGATCGGACCGAAGTCTTTCTGGCGACCGGCCCCACCTCGGGCTCCTACGTCAAGCTGAAGATGGGCGTCACCAACCAGGGGCGCATCACGGCGGCCGAGACCATGCTGGCCTACGAGGCCGGCGGCTACCCCGGCTCCATCGTGGCCCTGGGGGGAATCTGCATGTTCGCCCCCTACAACATCGACAACACCACCATCGACATGTACGACGTGGTGGTGAACAAGCCCAAGACGGCGGCCTACCGGGCGCCGGGCGCGCCCAATTCGGAGTTCGCGGTCGAGTGCATGCTCGACGAGTTCTGCCAGATCCTGGATATGGATCCCATGGAGATTCGGCTGAAGAACGGAGCCAAGGAAGGCGACATCCAGTCCCACGGGATTCCTCATCCCCGGATTGGGTGTATCGAAACCACCGAGGCGGCCAGGGACTGCGAGCACTACCGGACCCCGCTGGAAGGGCCCAACCGGGGCCGCGGGGTGGCTTCGGGCTACTGGGTCAACGCGGGCCTGACCTCTAGCGTCACGGCGCGGCTCAACGGCGACGGCACCGTCACCCTGCAGGAGGGCTCCACCGATATCGGAGGCACCCGGACCTCCATCGCCATGCAGTTGGCCGAGGTGCTGGGGATTCCGGTGGAGGACGTCGTTCCTTCGGTGGTCGATACCGACTCGGTGGGCTATACCGAGGTCACGGGAGGAAGCCGGGTCACCTTCGCCACGGGTTGGGCGGCCTACAACGCCGGCCAGGCCATCAAGAGCCAGCTTATCGAGCAGGCGGCCGAAGTCTGGAAGGTCGACAAGGACCAGGTTTCCTTGGCCGACGGAGTGCTTGCAACCACCAATGGCGATTCCAGGTCCATGACCCTCAAGGAGCTGGCGGCCGACCTGAGTCAGAAGGGCATCGACGTGGGAAGCCGCGAGACGGTCACTCCCCAGAATCACGGGGGAGCCTACGCCACCCACGTGGTGGACGTGGAGGTCGATCCCGACACCGGAAAGGTCACCATCCTGCGCTACACGGCCGTTCAGGACGCCGGGAGAGCCATTCACCCCAGCTACGTGGAAGGCCAGATGCAGGGCGGGGTGGTTCAGGGCATCGGCTGGGCCCTCAACGAGGAGTACTTCTACAATGAGGACGGGCTCTTGATGAATGCCAGCTTCCTGGATTACCGCATGCCCACCAGCCTGGATCTGCCCATGATCGAGACCATCATCGTGGAAGTGCCCAACCCGGGGCATCCCTACGGTGTGCGGGGGGTGGGCGAGGTGCCCATCGTCCCGCCCCAGGCTGCCATCTCCAATGCCATCGCGCGGGCCGTGGGGGTGCGCCTGGGCGATCTTCCCATGTCTCCCCAAGCGGTGGTGAAGGCGCTGTCGGCCAAGAGCTGAGGGGACGTGGTCTTCAGGCGAAGCAATCGGGCTCGAGGCCGAAGAAGCGGCTTCGAGCCCTTTTTTTGACCGGAGCCAAGCGGAAACAAGCGGCGAGAACCGAAAGGCGACATCATGGCGATTGTCCACATCCCGGCGTTGCTGCACTCCCTGACCGGCGACGTCAGGAAACTGGAAGTCGAGGGGCGGACGGTGGGAGACTTGATCGACGAGCTGGAGCTGCTCTACCCGGGGATTCGCGACCGCCTGGTGGAGAACGGTCATCTCCGGTCGGGCCTGGCGATCTTCGTGGACGGAATGGTGCGGCGGGAGGCTCTGGAGTACGAAGTCCCCGCCGGGAGCGAGGTGCTGTTCGTCCCGGCGGTCGCGGGCGGGTGAGCCATGAGCAAAGCCGGCCAAGAAGCGCCGCCAGGCGAGGCGCTGCCCGCCAGGGAGGAGTTGGCCGGGCTGCTGGAGAAGGCGCGGCAGCTCTCGGCCCGAACCAGGAAGCTGATCGACCGGGCCCTGGCCAAAGGGATCGGCCACCGTTTGAAGGCCGACAGCACCTTCGTGACCGAGGTGGACCTGGCCGTGGAAGAGCATGTCCGCTCGGCCTTGAGCGGCTGGTTCCCCTCCCATGGCATCCTGGGCGAGGAATTCGAGGCCTGCAACCCGGAAGCGGCGTACCAGTGGATCATCGATCCCATTGACGGAACCCGCAGCCTGCGCCATCGCGTCCCGCTGTTCGGAACCGTCCTGGCTCTGCACGTTGGCGGCCATCCGGTCCTGGGCGTGATCGACCTGCCGGGTCTCGACCGCTGTTACAGCGGCGCCCTGGGCCTGGGAGCCTGGTGCAACGGCCGCAGACTTCAGGTTGCCGACCTCGCCCCCGACGATGCTCTGGAGCAGGAGATCCTGTCGGTCGGAGAGAGGTCCCAGTTCCACCAGGCAGGCAAGGCCGAGGTGCTGGAACGGCTCTACCGGTCCCATCCCAGCGTCCGGACCTACTGCGACTGCTTCGGTCACTGCCTGGCCCTGGAGGGCTCGGTGGGGGCCATGATCGATCCCGACCTTCGCCTCTGGGACGTGGCGGCCACGCCGGTGTTGGCCCGCGAAGCCGGTTGCAGCATCCACTGGCTGCGCCGGGACGAGAAGCGCCGCAAGGGCGGCTGCCACGACGTGGTGTTCGGCAAGCCCAGGGTGGTGGATTGGGTGATGCGGCTGTGGAACAGGCGTAGTGGTCAGTGATCAGTGGTCAGTGGCTAGCCGTGCCTCCGCCCTGGCGGGCGGATCATACGAGACTGAGACAGGTTTGCTTCGGTTGCTGAACGTGTCGATTCAATAACTAACCACTAACCACTGGCCACTAATCACTTTTCACCTGGTTGCGCTGCCGTCCCATTCGACGAGGCGGCTCATGCGGAGCGAAACCGGGGGTCTGAGGTAAACCTGATGTTGGAGCTCAAGCAAGACCAGCACCTCCATGCGCCCGACCTGTCCCCCCTGGAGCTGGAGGGCCTGCGGGTCTTTATCGATGGCGAGGAGCCCAACTGGCTGGCTACCGGCCGCAGGGGAGCCAGGCTGCTGGAGTGGTTGCGGGAGCCTTTGACGGTCGGGGCCCTGAGCCGGCGCTACGCCGAATGGCTCGGGCTCGATGCCGCCAGGTCCTGGCTGCACGTGCATTCCTTCGTGCGCGACTGTCTCCGAAGGGGCATGGTGTCTTTCACGCCCTTCGAGCGCGCTCCCTATGCCGGTCGCTCGGCCCATCTGAGCGCAGACAAGCTCTCCGAGGTCTGGATACACACCAACAACTCCTGCAACCTCTCCTGCACCCACTGCCTGGTCAGCTCCTCTCCGGCGGCCGATCGGGGGCTCCCCACCGCTCAACTGCTCCACGTCATCGACCAGGCCAGCGAGTGCGGGGCGGAGCGCTTCTACTTCACCGGAGGAGAGCCCTTCGCCCGTCCCGATATCTTCGAGCTGATCGAGGCCGTCACCGAAGAGAAGCAGGCCGAGCTCATCATTCTGACCAACGGGATGCTGTTCCAGGGGAAGCGGCTGGACCGGCTCGCTCGACTCGGCCGGGAGCGGCTGCGGCTTCAGATCTCGCTGGACGGCGCCGCGGCCGAAACCAACGATCGCTACCGCGGGCGGGGCGCCTTCGACCGGATCGCCGAAGGGACCCGGGCGGTGGCCGGGCTGGGGTTCCCGGTGTCCCTGACCACCGTGGTCACCCGCGAGAACCTGGAGGAGCTGCCCCGGATCACGGGCATCGTCAAGGACTGGGGAGCCCGGTCGCAACACCTGATGTGGATGCACCGGCGGGGGCGGGTCCTGGAGACCGAGCCGGACGCATTCCCCTCCTGCCAGGAGCTGATCGGAGCTGCCCGGGCCACTGCTCGGGAAGCCGCCAGGCTGGGCGTGGGGCTGGACAACCTGGAGTCCCTGAAGCTTCGGGTCAACGGGCGGCCGGGGGTCAAGCACGACCTGGGGAACCAGTTCTGGGATTCCCTGTGCGTCTATTCCGACGGCACCGTCTATCCTTCGGCGGCCTGCGCCAACCACGAGCCCCTGGCCGCCGGCGTGGTCACCAACGGGAACTTGCGTCGGATCTGGCAGGACTCCCCGGTGGCCCGACGGTTTCGGCAGGCCTCGGTCGCCAACCAGTCCTGGCTGCGGGACGACCCCTTCCGATTCATCCTGGGGGGCGGCGATATCGAGCACAGCTATTTCTTCAGCGCCGACGGGGCCGGGGCAGGGGACCTGCATGCCCCCGACCCCTACTACGAGGTCTACCGCGCCCTGGCCCGGGACGTCATGGTGGAGCTGTCCCAGGAGAAGCGGCGCGGCCTGAACGGCCGTTCCTCCCTTGACGCGCCTGCGGTCTACCATTCGATGGGCGAAGGCGCCCTGGCCTGCGGCGCCGGCAGGGACCCCATCGACGTGGGCGACCGGACCGCCGTCGCCACCCTTCACTCCAACTGCGTGCTGGCCTTCGATATCGAAGGGTCCCGCAGGGTGGTGCGGGAGTTTTACGCCAAGGCCGCCGAGAAGCCGCAGGCGGCGCTCTGCTGTTCCGCGGAGCTCGATGCGGACGAGGTGGGCCATATCCCCAAGGAAGTGATGGACCGCTCCTACGGTTGCGGTTCTCCGGTCACCCTGGCCCAACCGGTTGCCGGAGAAGCAACCCTGGACCTGGGATCGGGAGGCGGCATCGATTGCTTCATCGCCGCCCGCAAGGTAGGCCCCTCGGGAAGGGTTATCGGCGTGGACATGACCGAGGAGATGCTGGCCGTGGCCAATCGGAACCGGACCGCCGTAGCCGAAAGGCTGGGCTACGACGTCGTCGAGTTCCGGCGGGGCTTTCTGGAACGGATTCCGGTGGAGAGCCAGTCCATGGACCTGATCACCTCCAACTGCGTCATCAACCTCTCACCCGACAAGAAGGCGGTCTTTCGCGAAATGTGGCGGGTGCTGAGGGCTCATGGCCGCACCGTGGTGAGCGACATCGTCAGCCGGGAACCCGTGCCCGACCGCCTGCGGGTCAATCCGAGGTTGTGGGGAGAGTGCCTGTCGGGAGCGCTGACTGAAGAGGAGTTCGCCACCTCCCTGGAACAGGCGGGATTCCACGGACTTCAGATCCTGAAGAGGGACTTCTGGAAGGCGGTCGAAGGGTGCGCCTTCTACTCCGTCACCCTGCGAGGATTCAAGTTCGAAAAGACCGCCGATCGCCGCTTCACGGGGCAGCGGGCCGTCTATCTCGGACCTCACAAGGCCGTCATGGACGAGGAAGGCCACCTTTTCCCGCGCAACGAGCCCGTCGAGGTTTCCACCGATACCGCCGCCAGGCTCGGCCGCCCCCCCTACCGGGGTTCGTTCCTCATTCTGGGGCAGGGCCGGGACCTGCTCCTGCTCGAGGACGACTGCCGTACGCCCGGCAGTTCCTGCTGTTAGACAGGGGACTCCAATTCCCACACCTCGGTGCTTACCGATCCGTCCTCCTGCACGGTGACAACCCGGTATTGGGGCGGGAAGAGCTTCAAGTGCGGGGGGCCCTCGTCATAGCTCAGCCGGTAGGTGATGGACCCGGTGCCGAAGACGGGAATCTGTCCGATGCGGGTTTCCCAGGGGTAGTGGGTGTGTCCGTGAAACACCGCCGTGACCGACGAGTCTCGAATCAGGTGCTGCAGGCGCGGCAGATCTTCCGGCGTCATCCTGTCGAACATTTCCACCCCCACGTGGACCGGCGGGTGGTGGGTGAGGATGATGGTGGGAACCGATTGCCGCAGTCGGGTTTCCAGCCAGGCGAAGGCGCTCGGCTCCAGGGTGTAGACGTCGGTCTTCCAGGCCCCCCAGTCCAGGCTGAGAAAACGGATGCCGCCGACTTCCCAACTGTAGTTGAACAGGCCGTGACGGGGTCCCTGGGGAAAGATCCTGGCCCTGCAGGCGTCGCGGTCGTCGGCGTTGCCCGGAATGTAGTACCAGGGCAGATCCAGGCCGTGAGCGCGAGACACGAGCGGACCCGGCGCCGCAGCCTCGCCCTCCAGTCCATAGATGGCGCGGGCGCCCTCGTAGGATTCGGGGCGGGAGGAGGTGCAGATCATGTCTCCCGTGTGGGCGATGAAGGCGGCGCCATGGCCATCATGGCGGGCCATGTGGGCCAGGGCCGCGCTCAGGGCGCGGCCCGGTGCATAGAGATGCAGCAGGGTATCGACGGTTTCGCCGACGTGGGAGTCGGTGACGTGGATGAATTTCAGTGGCAACTCTTCTCCTTGGACCGGCAAGCGAATCGTGGGCGCTGACGAACCACCGATGGGCGGCTTTGGCTCGGGTTCGGCCCCTTGCCGGCGTGGCCCGCATTGTGGCAGAAATCGGCGGCTCCTTCCAGGGTCTTCGTACAGGAACCGTCAGCCCATGCCGGGCCTTGAACCGGTCTTCCGCCACCCGCCGCGCGGCGTCGTTTCATGCGGGATCGAGTTCCCGGTTTCGAAGAAAGGGCGGTTGCCCGGCTTGAGATTTTCTTCGGTCACCGGATGCCTTCGGGTATGATGGCCGGTTCCGGGGCGAGGCAAGGGCGAGGTCGTTACTTCCGTCCCGATGGCAGTGAGCTGGCGGCCGCCTCACCGGTTCCGGACGCTCGGAGGATTTTGTCCATGAAAATCGTGGTGCCACGGGAACGAGATCGGGGGGAGCGTCGGGTGGCCTTGATTCCCGGCCACGTGGAGCGCCTGGTCCAAGAGGGAATCGAGGTAACGGTGGAAGCCTCGGCGGGGTCGGGCGCCGGCTGCCCCGACGAGGCCTATCGATCGGCCGGGGCCGGGGTCTCGTCCCGGCGGGAAGAAATGCTGGCGGCTGCCGACCTGGTTGTGGGCGTTCGCTGTCTTCCCGCGGAGGAGGTGGGCCGCCTTGGAGAGGGGTGCCTTTCCGTCAGTTTCCTGGATCCCTTCCATTCTTCCGAGTTGATCGAACTCCTGAGAAGCCGGGGGATCAGCGCTGCCAGCATGGAGCTGATTCCCAGGTCCACCCGGGCCCAGAAGATGGATGCCTTGAGCTCCCAGGCCAGCCTGGCCGGGTATGTGGCCGTGATCCTGGCGGCCGAGGCCCTGGACAAGATTTTCCCCATGATGACCACCCCGGCCGGCACCATTTTCCCGGCGCGGGTCTTCGTGCTCGGCGCGGGAGTGGCCGGTCTTCAGGCCATCGCCACGGCCAAGCGGCTGGGGGCTCGGGTGGAGGCCTACGACACGCGGCCCGTGGTGGAAGAGCAGGTCAAGTCGCTGGGAGCCCGCTTCGTGAAGATCGACCTGGGCAGCACGGGAGAGACCGGGCAAGGCTACGCACGGGCTCTCTCCCAGGAGCAGTTGGACCTGCAGCAGGAGGCGCTGGCGGCTGTCTGCGCCCAGGCGGACGTGGTGATCACCACCGCCCAGGTCTTTGGCCGCCAGGCCCCGCGGTTGATCACTGCGCAGACCCTGAGCCGCATGAGACCGGGCAGCGTGGTGGTGGACCTGGCCGTGGAGCGCGGGGGCAACGTGGAGGGTTCGGAGGTGGATCGAGTCGTCGAGACGGGGGGAGTGAGGATCATCGGCCTGGCCAACCTGCCCGGCCGCGTCGCCGCCCACGCCAGTCAGATGTATTCCAGCAACCTCTTCCACCTCATCGGGGAATGCCTGCGCCAAGGCGAGCCCGGTCTCCGACTGGACTTGAACCACAAGCTGCTTCGCGCCTGCCTGGTCACCCACCGGGGGCGCATCGTGTATGAGGGAATCAACCCCTCCGTCAATCGCTGAGGAGTGCCCATGTCCGGGGACCTGATCTTCCTGATGTTCATCCTGATGCTTGCCGTCTTCCTGGGTCTGGAGTTGATTTCCAAGGTGCCGGCGACGCTGCACACGCCGCTGATGTCGGGGTCCAACGCCATTTCCGGGATTACGCTGGTCGGGGCCCTGCTGGCCGCCGGGGCCGCCGACAGCACTCCCCTCAGCATCGGCCTGGGCACGGCCGCGGTGGCGCTGGCCACCATCAACGTGGTCGGGGGGTACCTGGTGACTCAGCGGATGCTGGCCATGTTCAGGAAGAAGCGCGGTGACCGCAAGTGAGCGTTCCCATCCAACTGGCTTACCTGCTGGCGGCCTTCCTGTTCGCCCTGGGCCTGAAGTTGATGAGTTCCGCCGAGACGGCTCGCTGGGGGAACCTGGCCTCCGCCTGCGCCATGCTCCTGACGGTGGTCGTCACCTTGCTGCATGCGGAGGTGGTGGAATACCGGTGGATCCTGGTGGGAGTCCTCATCGGCTCGGCCATCGGATCCCTGGCGGCAACCCGCCTGCAGCTCACCGCCATGCCGGAGCTGGTGGCGCTGTTCAACGGCTTTGGCGGAGGAGCCAGCCTGCTGGTGGGCTGGGAGGCCTACCATCGCCAGCCGCTCCAGGAACCGATGGGGGCGGTGACCATCCTGCTGGCGGTCGTGATCGGCGGGGTCACCTTCAGCGGCAGCCTGGTGGCCTGGGGCAAGCTGAAGGGAATCGGCTGGCGATCCTTCAGCCTCGGCAGGCCGCTGCTTTTCCCCGGCCAGCAGCTCATCAACGTCCTGCTGCTGGCGCTCCTCTGCCTGGGCGGCGTGCTCTACAGCCTCGATTCCCCGGAGAGCCAGACGCTCTTCCTGGTCCTGATGGCCCTGGCCTTTCTGCTCGGCATCATGGCGGTGACCCCCATCGGCGGGGCCGACATGCCGGTGGTCATCTCCCTTCTCAACAGCTATTCCGGGCTGGCGGCCTGCGCGGCGGGGTTCGTGATCTTCAACAACATCCTGATCGTGGCCGGTGCGCTGGTGGGGGCCAGCGGTCTCATATTGACCAACATCATGTGCAAGGCCATGAACCGGTCCCTCACCAACGTGCTCTTCAGCGGTTTCGGAGCCGTTGCCGGGAAGACCCGCAAGCGGACGGGAGGCGATCCCCGGCCCATCTCGGCCGAGGACGCCTATTTCATCCTGGAAGCCGCCCGGTCGGTGGTTTTCGTGCCGGGCTACGGCCTGGCCGTCGCCCAGGCCCAGCACGCGGTGATGGAGCTGGGGGAGCTCCTGGAAGACAATGGCTGCGAAGTCCGCTATGCCGTCCATCCGGTCGCCGGCCGGATGCCGGGACATATGAACGTGCTGCTGGCGGAGGCCAACGTGTCCTACGACCTGCTGGTCGAGATCGACGACGTCAATCCCACCATGGAGGCCGTGGACGTGTGCGTGGTGATTGGAGCCAACGACGTGGTCAACCCCGCCGCCAGGGACGACTCCGAAAGTCCCATTTACGGGATGCCGATCATCGAGGTCGACCGGGCCAGGGTGGTGATCGTCTTGAAGCGGTCGATGGCGGCCGGGTTCGCGGGCATCGAGAACCCCCTCTTCTACAAGGACAACACCCGCATGCTCTTCGGAGACGCCAAGAGCAGCCTCAACGCCGTGCTGGGGGAGTTCAAGCGGAGTTAACCGGAAAATTCCTGCTGAAATATCCGGCCGTCCTCCAGTCGCATGGCCGTCAACCGTCCTCCCCGGACGCAGTTGCTGTCGAGTCCCGCGATCCCGCGCGCCTGGAACGGCCCCAGGGCGGCCCAATGCCCGAAGACAATGGTGGCGGAACTGCTGCGCCGGCCGGGAAACGAGAACCAGGGGATGAGGTTTTCCGGCACCTTCTCCAGCGGCCCCACGAAGTCGAGGTCCATGCTCCCCTCCGGGTCGAGCGTCCTCAGTTGGGTCATGGCCCGGAGCGCCGCCGCCAGCCGCAATGATCCGGGCTCCTTCTCCTTGAATTTCGACAGCTTCCTCGCCGCCAGGCACTGCAGCAGTTCCACGGCTCCCGGGCCCGCCAGGCGCCGTTGAATTTCCCCTCCCAGTCGGACCGCCTGGTCCACCGTCCATCCGGGCAACAGCCCGGCGTGGACCAGGACAAGCCCTCCTTCACGGTGGACCAGAGGCCGGCTTCTGAGCCAGGCCAGCAGTTCCTGGCCGTCCTCGGCTGCCAGTATCGAGCCTAGTTGAAGGTTTTTGTCGGAAGAGCGAATTCCCAGTCCGCAGGCCAGCAGCTTCAGGTCGTGGTTTCCGAGAACGCAGACGGCCCGGTCCCCGAGCTGCCGGACCCAGCGCAGGACCTCCAAAGACCCGGGTCCGCGGTTGACCAGGTCGCCCACCAGCCAGAGTCGATCCCGATCAGGGTCGAACCGGATGGCCTTCACGAGGTGCTGCAGGGTCCGGAAGCATCCGTGAACGTCGCCGATCGCAAAGGTAGCCATGGGAGCCTTTTGCAAAATTCCCAATTGCGAATGACATGAAGGTGGCAAGGGTGAAGGGCTGGTAGCTCCGGCATTCACCACAAAAAGCACAAAAGGCACAAAATGAGTGGCTGGACTTCGAGTCTTGACGATCGGATAGTTCTTTTTTTGCCTTTTGTGGCCATTCCTGGAAACGATCCCTCTACCGATTCTTACAAACACTTCATTCCAAATAAATAAGCATGTTCCCCCTTGCAGTATCGTGGGTTACGGGAGAGCTGCGAAGCTGCGGTTGGATTGGGTAACTCGGCAAAACGCCCCCTACAAGCCATCCATATAGAGCTGCGAAGCAGCGACTCAGGGTAGCCCCAGGCGGAAGCCTGGGGTCGTATGGGTCTTGCACCAACCCAGCCGCGAATGCGGCGAATAGGAAGCACCCTTCCGAAAAGCACTGCCTCTCGAGCCTTTTGCAAAAGGCTCACGGCAGGGAGCCAAGTGGGGGCGGCGCATCAAAGGGAGTGGCTTCGACCGGGGGGATGCTTCCGGCGGGGCTCCGAGCGCCTCGGCCTACCTCTGCTTGAGGGTGAGAGCGGCCGAATTCATGCAGTAGCGCAGGCCGGTCGGCTTGGGGCCATCATTGAAAAGGTGTCCCAGGTGGGCGTCACAGCGGTTGCACAGGACTTCCGTTCGGACCATGCCGTAGGCCCGGTCGGTTTCGGTGCGGATGTTCTCGGGAGCGATGGGCTCCCAGAAGCTCGGCCAACCGGTTCCCGAGTCGTACTTGGTGTCGGAGGTGAACAGATCGGTGCCGCAGCAGACGCACTGGTAGATGCCGGGCTCCTTGGCGAAATTGTACTTCCCGCTGAAGGCGAGCTCGGTCCCCTTTCTTCGGGTCACGTTGTATTGCAGGTCTGTGAGTTGATTGCGCCATTCCTCCTCGGACTTGACTACCTTGTTCACCATGACCAGCTCTCCCTTCTCTACCGAAAAAATGCCGACGGTCGCGGGTGGACCGGCGCCGTGGGGCGAAGCGGCCGGCGAATGCGGCGCAGCCCGGTTCGAACCGGCCTCGCCCCTGCAGCCGATCGATCCGGCCCCGAGGGACAAGGCCATCATGAAGACGATAACGTTGAAGCCCCGCATGCTTTGCCTTTCGGTGGGGCCCGGCTCGGCCCCCTTGCCCCTTTCAGCCCGCGTCCCCCAGTCTATTTGGCCTGCTCCGGAAGCACAAGGGCCAATTGAGGCAGCGACCAGTGGCTTAAAATCATTGAGGGAGGCGAAGCCAGATTATAAACTGAGTGGACCGTTCGGTCGGAGCGGCCGGAGGAGGAGGGTTCCCTTGAAGAGATGGATGGTTCTCATCGGGCTCGTCATGGCCCTTGCGACCGGTTCCTCGTCGGGGCTGGCCGAGTCGCCGGAGCCTGCCGGGTCCGCCTCGTCCGAGGCCGAAGAGTTCATGCGCCGGGCCGAGGAACACCTGCTGGCGCTCTGGACCGAGTCCGCCAGAGCCAGTTGGGTGCGGTCGACCTACATCACCGGCGACACCCAGGCGCTGGCCGCATTGGCCAGCAAGCGGGCCATCCAGGCCACCGCCAGGCTGGCCAAGGAATCGGCGGGCTTCGAGAGGGCCGGTTTGCCGAGGGAGCTGGCAAGGAAGCTGGAGCTGCTTCGACTGTCGCTGACGCTGGCCGCCCCTCCCGATCCCAAGGCCGCCGAGGAGCTTACACGGCTGGTGACGTCGATGGAATCCACCTATGGAAAAGGGAAGGTTTGCGGCGAGGCCGGCGACGAATGTCAAAGCCTGCAGGACCTCTCCCGCATCATGGCCGCCAGCCGGGATCGGGAAGCCCTGAAAGCGGCCTGGATCGGCTGGAGAGGCATTGCGCCTCCCATGCGAAAAGACTTTCAGCGGTACGTGGAACTGGCCAATCAGGGAGCCCGCAGCCTGGGATTTTCGGATACGGGCGCCATGTGGCGGGCCAAGTACGACATGCCTCCGGAGGCCTTCCTGGAAGAGTTGGATCGCCTGTGGGAGCAGGTGCGGCCCTTTTATCTCTCGCTGCATGCCTATGTCAGACAGCGGCTGCGAGCCCATTACGGGCCGGAGGTGGTTCCCGCCGACGGCCCTATCCCGGCTCACCTGCTGGGCAACATGTGGGCGCAGACCTGGTCCAACGTCTTCCCGCTGGTGGCGCCGCCGGAAACCGATCCGGGCTTCGATCTCACCGAGATTCTTCGGTCTCGAAAGACCACCCCCAGGCAGATGGTCTCCTACGGGGAGGGGTTTTTCAGTTCGCTCGGTTTCGCCCCTCTGCCGCAGAGCTTCTGGGATCGCTCCCTGTTCGAAAAACCCCGCGACCGGGAGGTCGTCTGCCATGCCAGCGCCTGGAACGTCGACGGGCGCGAGGACCTGCGCATCAAGATGTGCATCGACATCACCGCCGAGGATTTCAACGTCATCCACCACGAGCTGGGCCACAACTATTACCAGCGAGCCTACAGCCAGCAGCCGGTCCTCTTCAGGGAAAGCGCCAACGACGGGTTCCACGAGGCGGTGGGCGACACCATCGCGCTCTCGATCACGCCGGCCTACCTGACAAGGCTGGGGCTGCTGAAGCAGGCGCCGCCGTCCTCCAAGGACCTGGGGCTGCTGTTGCGCCAGGCGCTGGACAAGATCGCCTTCCTTCCCTTCGGCCTGCTGGTGGATCAGTGGCGCTGGAAGGTGTTCTCCGGTGAGATTCCGCCCGACCGATACAATCAGGCCTGGTGGGAGCTGAGAGGCAAGTACCAGGGCATTGCGCCTCCGGTGGCCCGCGGCGAAGGCGATTTCGACCCGGGCGCCAAGTACCACGTGCCGGCCAACGTGCCCTATACTCGCTACTTTCTGGCCCAGATCCTGCAGTATCAATTCCATCGGGCCCTGGCCCGGGAAGCCGCCTGCGAGGACTCGCTCCATCGATGCTCCATCTACGGGAGCGAGCCTGCCGGAAAGCGCCTGCGCGCCATGCTCTCCATGGGGGCCAGCCGGCCCTGGCCCGAGGCGCTGGAGGTGCTGACGGGAGAACGGGAGATGGACGCCACCGCCATTCTGGACTACTTTGCCCCTCTGCGGGAGTGGCTGGATGAACAGAACAAGGGCCGGCCGGTGGGTTGGTGAGGCCGGCTGGAGGGCGATTCGGCCCGGTGAAGGGCGGATCGAAGGACGACCGGCAAAGTCTATGGTATAACTCTGCAAAACCTTACAAGGAGGGACGCGTTATGTCTGCCATTGAAGAACGAGGATACGCCAGCACCGACGCCCTGGTGTCGACCGAGTGGGTGTCGGAGCATCTGAACGATCCCAATCTCAGGTTTGCCGAATCCAACGAGGACCCGCTGCTCTATGCCTCCGGTCACATCCCGGGAGCGGTGGAAGTCGATTGGACCCGCGACCTGAACCACCCCCTGCGGCGGGACTATCTCGACAAGTCGGGGTTCGAAGGCCTGATGAGGCGCATCGGGGCCACCCGGGAGACGACGGTGGTGCTCTACGGCGACAAGAGCAACTGGTGGGCCTGCTACGCCTTCTGGGTGTTCCAGTTGTTCGGGCACGCCAATGCCAAGATCATGGACGGGGGGCGCCTGAAGTGGCAAAGCGAAGGGAGGCCGCTGGTGACCGAGGCCGCCGTCTATCCCACCACCAGCTACCAGGCGCCGGAGAGGGACGACAGCGGGGTCCGCGTCTTTCGCGACCAGGTGATGGAGCATGTCCAGGCCGGCAGGCCCCTGGTGGACGTGAGAAGCCCGGCGGAATATACCGGCGAGCGGCTGCACATGGAGGCCTACCCCAACGAGGGCGCCCTGCGCGGGGGGCACATTCCCGGAGCCGCCAACATTCCCTGGGCCCGCGCCGCCAACGAGGACGGCACCTTCAAGAACGCCGAGGAGCTGCGCGCCATCTACACCGGGGAAAACAACCTGCAGTCGGAGGACGATATCGTGGCCTACTGCCGGATCGGGGAGCGCAGCAGCCACACCTGGTTCGTGCTGACCTATCTGCTCGGCTTCCGGCAAGTCAGAAACTACGACGGGAGCTGGACGGAGTGGGGCAACCTGGTCAACGTGCCCATCGAAAAGCCCTGAGACGCGATTCCCGGCAAGGCAGGCGCACTTGCGCGCCGCAAGTGCAGGCCTGGATCATCATGGACCCATACCCGGACAGACTGGCGATGTTGCTGGAGACCCTGGACCTGTCGGGCGACCGCGACGAGCGCATCCAGATGCTCATCGACATCGCCTCCCGGTTCAAGTCGGTTCCGGAATTCATCGCCACCCGTCCCTTTCCCAAGACGCACCTGACGCCGGCCTGCGAGTCTGAGGCCTACGTCTGGTGCGAAGAACTCCCCAGCCAGTCGCTGAAGTTCCATTTCGCCGTCGAGAACCCCCAGGGGATCTCGGCCAAGTGCATGGCCGTCATCCTGGACGAGACCCTTTCGGGGGAGCCGGCCTCCAGCCTGGCCCGGGTCCCCGGTGAGCTGGTCTACCGGATCTTCGGCAAGGACCTCTCCATGGGGAAGAGCATGGGTTTGATGGGCATGGTCTCCATGGTGCAGTCCTGCGCCAAGCGCTACCTGGCCTCCGGGCACGCCGACCGAATTCTGGGAGAGGGCGGGGAAGCCGGCGCCGCGGGACCCTGAGGCAGCGGCTCACGCCAACCGAACCTGGGTCACGGCGATATCCCCCCGAAAACAGGCTTCCACGTCCGTTCCCGGAGCATACCGGCGCTGGTGGTAGTTCCCGTTGTATAGAAAACCGGCGTCTTCCATTCGAAACGCGATCGGAAGGGGGGACATATCCAAGGGACAGTAGACGGTTTGTGGATCGGGGCGGCCGGGTTCCAGGTGAGGCAGATTGATATTCCAGAAGGTCCCGGCGTCCCAGGGGGCTTGCAACAGCTTTCTCAGAAGGGGCCGCACCCATCGGGCCGAGCGGTTCCAGTCGATGGGAAGGTCCTTCTTGCAGTACTGAGAAACGGCGATGCCCGGGACGCCCTCCAGCACGCCTTCCCGAACGGCCGCTACCGTGCCGGAATAGTAGACATCCGCGCCCAGATTCCCTCCCTGATTGATTCCCGATAGCACCCAATCGACATTGGACGCAAGCTGCCGCAGACCGATACGTACGCAGTCGGCGGGCGTTCCCGAGAGGCTGTAGCGCGAGAGGCCGCGAGCCTCCACCCGGATGGGCTCATGGGTGGTGACCTGGTGGCTGCAGCCCGACAGCGGTTCCTGGGGCGCCCCCACCACGCATCTCCCCAGACCCTCGACCGCCTTGACCAGTGCCTGGAGCCCGGGGGCATCGAAGCCGTCATCGTTGGTGAGGAGAAATTTCATGTATGGAAAGTCAAGGCAGTTGCCAGCCCCTACTCCGGGCATCTCCAGGGCAGAGGTATATCCTTTCCAGGTCCAATATGACAAGGGATGGGGCAGGGATTCCTGCAGGAACCGCAGGAGGCGACTGCCGCATGGTCGGGATTTTCACCTGCCGCCCACAAACAGACGCTGGCCGGCGGGCCACCTTCTCCGCGCCTAAATGACTTGACTCATTTTGCGCCGAGATGCTAAACAGACCCGTTCAGCCTGGGCGAGTAGCTCAGATGGGAGAGCGCGGCGTTCGCAACGCCGAGGTCGAGGGTTCGATCCCCTTCTCGTCCACCAAACCCCACCCAAAGCACTCCGTCGGAATCCATTATTCCCTTATTATCAATCCCTTACAATTCTTGGGCCGTCTATCTCCGCCCAACCACCTCGCCTGACAGCCGGGGGTCCTGAATGTCGGCCGGCTACGGCAAGGGATCGCTCTCCGGCACGCCTCGGCGATCTTAGCATTCGTCGAGGTCAGTCTGACAATTCATCCGGAAATTTTTTGGACGGATGCGGGCCTCGAGTGGACGAAAGTGTCGACATCCTCAAGTGGTTGGAAGTGCATGTGAAGAACAACCCGGATGACGAGGCGCGGATTGCGTTGAACCGATTTCCCCCTGAATGCGATGGACCGGATTGCTGCCTTGTGAGCGGGACGGATGGGGGGAACAGCCAAATTGGAATTGCCACTTGGTTCTCTTATATCTTACTACCTGCATGATCGGAATCTCAGTGAAATAAGTATATGCAACTCTCCAAGATTACAACGCGCGGACAGACGACCATCCCCAAGAGCATCCGCGAGGCGGCTGACCTGCACGCCGGTGATGTGATTGCTTTCGAGATCGAGGACGATCACCTGGTGGTACAAAAGGTGACGCCGGGGCAGGACAACTATCTGACGGGTCTCTCCAAGGTTCCTAACGAATGGTCATCGCCCGAAGACGAGGAAGCGTGGCGTGATCTTTGAGCCCCTCGATGTAGTCGTCGTCCCTTTCCCCTTCACTGACCGCCGCGGCGCGAAGCACCGGCCGGCCTTGTATAGTCTCATTGGCGATCTTCAATCGGACTCATGAACAATCGATCCTGGCAATGATAACCTCAGCCGGGAGCGATTGGCCGAGCGACGTGGCAATTCGGGGCTGGCGGCAGGCCGGCCTCAATGTCCCTTGCAAGGCCCGCTTCAAGCTCTTCACTCTGGACAACGTTCTGATTCATCCGATCCATTGTCCCTGATTTCCTGATTGACTGCTGAATCTCTGTTCACAATAACTGTTCACAAACCCAACCGTCTGTGAAAACCTATTAAAGGACGGCTGTGAGTCTCAGGGTATATTCGGCTCGAAGCAGAAACACATATCGAAGAGGCCGCAGTCTGAAGAGCTCGAAGAGTGGAGGGATACTAATGATAAAGCGAGGGATCGGACTTGGACTACTTCTCACAATAGTGGGCTTCGGAGTTTCCTGCCAAAGATCGTCATTGGTTCCAATCGGCAGCAACGGAGAGCGCGGCGGTTCTCTGTTCAAGGTCACGCTTGAAGGTTTTCGGTTCTCCAAGGGTTTGCCAGACAGGAAATCCAACTTTCGTTTCATTGTGGGCCTGAGGTATTTTGACAAAGACGGTAACTTCAACACCGTCCACACCACATTGCCGGGACTTGATGCTCACTGGGAATGCGCCAAGAGCAACAGGGAAAAAACCAACTATGTCCGAGGTCCTGTCAAGGATGGATATGTGAATTTCGACATGAAAGCTGTTGGCGAGTGGGACAGTCTCATCTTCGTGGTGAGGGGGATAAAGCTCGACTCAATCCAATTCAAGGTGTTTCATGCCAACCGTGAAGATGTTCTGGAAAAGTTGACGGGAGTTTTCAAGGGTTCACTTGCGACGACGGCCAAAGCGATCACAGGGATAATTTCCCCGGCTCTTGCTTCTCCGGTAAAAGGTCTTGGCGAAGATCTGAGGCTAGCGTTCATGAATACGATTGCCAAGGACGATGAACTCCTTTTCAGGAAATCTCATTCATTCAATGAGGGCGGATCCTTGTCGCGAAAATACAAGATCTTTTCAAACGAGACAGAGCAAAAATATGAAATCACTTACAAAGTGACCTCCCAAAACGTGTTCGACTAGAGTCTGTTAACACTTGCAACTCTTCCCGGGAACGAGTCATGTTTCCAATATTCCTTGCTCACGTCCCGGAGATCGACCAGTCCTCGCAATGGAGGCCCTCCACCCGGACGAACTCGCGGGTGTTGGCGGTGACCAGGGTCAAACCCCGCGCTAGCGCTTGGCCCGCGATCAGGGTGTCGAGAGGCCCGATCGGGCGTCCAATGGCTTCGAGATTCGCCCGAACCACACCTGCCTCACGGGCGTCCGCGGCATCGAAAGGAACGACTTCAAAAGCGATGCGATCGAGCAATTCAAGATTCCGGTTTGTGTATTGACTCTTGAAGGCGCCGTAGCAGAACTCGTAGGACACCGGAGCCGGCAACCCGAATTCTGAAGGTGCGTGGCGCCGCACGCGATCAACAAGCGAGAGTGGCGAGCCGTTCAGTAGCGCAATGCAAGCGTTTGTGTCGAGCAGATAGCGCATCACTTGAAGGCTGCATCCAGCGCCGGCCGGACCTGATGTGTCTGCTGTTTGCGCCCTTCGACCAGGAAATCCGTTGAGAACTTTCCTTGGATGGCATCGAGCCACGCCCAATCAGTGGCGACAGGCTCAAGGACGACGGATGCTCCCTGCTTGCGGATGCGTACGACCTCGCCCTCCATGCGGAATTCCTTCGGCAGGCGAACGGCCTGAGAGCGTCCGGACCAGAACAATTTCGCCGTCTTTGACATGGAGAACTCCTTGGCTATTGGTATATAGCATCGTAATGTATCGCGACATTGGCGGTCGGGCAACCGATCATCTCGCAAACCGGGTAAGTCACATGCCGGGAAATCCATTGAGAACTTCTTTTCAACGGCATCACCCCGCAACCCGCGGCGGGGCGCAGATGCGGTCCATGAAGAATCGCAGGAAGCGGTCGGCGTCGATCAGGGTCGGGACTTGGGCATTGGGTTCTACGGGCTCCAGCCTGGTGAGGACGGAGTGGTCTCCGGCGTCCTCGACGGATTCCCTGAGCAGGTGGCGATTGGCTACCGTTTCGCCGTAGGTCAAGCGCCCTTGGGTTTCCACGGCGATATGCATGGGGCGACTCTCGGTAGCCAGAGAGGAATCCACGGCCAGAGCGACTGCCAATGGATCGTGAAGGGCGCCGCCTTCAAAGCCGACGCTCTCGGAGAAGCCGAGGTAGAAATCGGCGATTCGGGCCACGTAGCGCGCGATGGGCGACCGGCTGCCGGAGAGAGTGGCCGCGTGGGACCGTTGCAGCAGGGTTTGATGGGTGGCGCCCAGTCCCACCATGGTGATGGGAATGCCCGACCGGAAGACGATCTCGGCGGCCTCGGGGTCGTTGTAGATATTGGCTTCGGCGGCGGGGGTGGCGTTTCCTCCTTCGATGGAGCCGCCCATCAGGATGATCTCGGGGATCTGCTCGGCGATGTCCGGCCGCTTGAGCAGGACGCGAGCGATATTGGTCAACGGCCCCAGCGGCAGCAGGGTGATTTGTCCCGGGTGGGCGCGGACGCGATCGATGATCAGGTCCACGGCGTGACGCGATTGGGCAGGTTTGGCCGGGGAAGGCAGTTCCGTCTCTCCAAGGCCGTTGCTGCCGTGCACGATGGGGGCGGTGATCAGCTTTCTCCGGAGCGGGTATTTTTCTCCCCTGGCCACCGGGATGTCGCTCCGGCCGGCCAGTTCGACCAGCTTGAGCGCATTCTCCACGCCCTGGTCCACCAGCACGTTGCCGGAGACCACGGTAATGGCCTCGATTCGCAACTCCGGGGACTGGGCCGCCAGCAGGATGGCCATGGCGTCGTCAATGCCCGGGTCCGCATCCAGAATGACCCTGCGAGGCTGGGACGCCGTGGGGTTGGCGCCTGTTTGTGGCGGTAAGTTTGAACCGATGGCAGGCTCCTACGGAATGGCAGTTCCCAATGAGTTCGGCCTTGGCCTGCCGGGCAGATCATCCGAGAGTCAAACACCCAATCGTCAACAAAGACGAACCACGAATGAACACGAATAGACGCGAATGCCAATGGACCTGCTTTGTTGCGACGCCGTCACGGGAGGAAGCCCTCCGGGAGCGCGGGCGTCCCGCCCGCACAACACTGGCAAGGCCTCACCCCTCTCTTCCACCCGGCTCGACCGGCGACGGCGCCACGATTCCGCTTCAGCCGAGCCCAGGCCGTTCCTGCCGGCAGGGTGGCCGTGTGCCGCATCACGGGGAAACGGAGCGGCCACCCAACGCAGAGGATGCGGGCGAGACGCCCGCGCTCCCGGAGGGGCGCCTCTTCCCATCCTTCCTGCTCCGCGAGGAGGCACTGCCCCTGCCGATGCGGCAGAGCCGGCCCGCTTCGTGTGCCTTCGTCGTCCTTCGTGTGTCTTCGCGGATCACTCTTTTTCCGTTTGTTTCAGCCGCTCGACCTGTTCCTCGTCCCCATCACCGCTTTCCGCCCAACTCCAGTGCCAGCTCGGCGGGTTCGGTGAGTGGGGCCTTGCAGGTGTAGTTCTCGCAGACGTAGGCGGCCGGGCGGCCCTGGACCAGCGTCTTGCCTTCCAGCAGGGGCAGTTCGGCAGCGCCGCCGGTGTCGTTCGGGTCCAGGAGGGCCACCACCTTGTTGGGCAGGAAGGTCCGATGAACGACCTGGAGCAGCCGGCGGGTCTCGTCCGACTCCGGGTCGCCCACCACCGCGATTTCCTTGACCGGGCCCAGGTAGAAGTCGGCGGCCCCCAGCAGGTATCCGAAGCCGTTGGGGTAGCGGGTCAGGGGGAGGTGCATGGTCTCCAGGCTGGTCTCGGCGATGGCGCGGTATTCGAGGTTGCCCGTCAGGATGGCCAGCTTGAGAAGATTGAACACCGCCACCGAGCTTCCGGCCGGGGTGGCGTTGTCGTAGGCGTCCCGGACCGGAGTCACCAGTTGCTCGTGTTCCTTGCCGGTGAGGAAGAAGAGGGTCTGCTTCCGGTCCCAGAACTGCTCCAGCATGGCGTCGTTGTAGAGGACCGCCCGGTCCAGCCACTCTCTCTCGCCGGTGGCCTGGTAGAGCGCCAGCAAGTGCTCCACCAGGTTGGCGTAGTCGTCGAGGTAGCCAGGCAGCTTGGACACCCCGTCCTTGTGGGTGCGAAATATCCTGTCCCCGCGGCAAAGGTGCTCCAGCAGGAAGCGGGCGTTGCGCCGGGCGACCTCCACGTAGTCGGGCCGTTGCAGGACCATCGAGGCTTCCACGAAGCTGACGCTCATCATGCCGTTCCAGCCGGTGAGAATCTTCTCGTCGCGGTGGGGCTTGACCCGCTTCTCCCGCTCCCGGAACAGGCGTTGCCGGGATTCGGACAGGACTCGGGCCAGTTCCGCCGGAGTCAGTGACAGCTCGCCGGCCACCTGTTCCAGCGGCCGGGGCACGTTCAGGATGTTGGACCCTTCGAAGTTCCCCCCGTCAGTGACGTCGTAGTATCGGCAAAAGGCCTGGCTCGCCTCTTCGCCCAGGATCTCCCCGACCTCGTCCGGCGTCCAGATGAAGAACTTGCCCTCGTGGCCTTCGCTGTCGGCGTCCTGGGTCGAGTAGAAGCCGCCCTCGGGATTCAGCATCTCTCGAACCACGTAGTCCAGTATTTCCTCCACCACCCTGGCGTAGAGGGGCTGCGGGTCGAGCTGGTAGGCTTCCAGGTAGAGCCGGCTCAGGAGGGCGTTGTCGTAGAGCATCTTCTCGAAGTGGGGCACCAGCCAGCGCTCATCCACCGAGTAGCGGTGAAATCCTCCTCCGAGCTGGTCGTACATGCCACCCCGGGCCATCTTCTCCAGAGTCAGCGCCACGAATTCGCTTCCCTCCCGTCGGCCGGTCCGCGAGAAGTGGCGCAGCAGGAAGGTCAGGCTCATGGACCCCGGAAACTTGGGGGCGCCGCTGAAGCCGCCATGGGTCCGGTCGAAGCGGGGGGCCAACTGGTCGAAGGCCTGGTCGAGGCTGGCGGCCGTCACCTTGTCGGCGCCCGCGGGCAGGGTGTTCATGGCCGCCAGGCGCTGCAGGACTTCGGGACCCCGGGCTTCGATCTCCTCGCGCTTCTCGCGATAGGCCTCGGCCAGGGCCAGGCAGAGGCGCCCGAAGCCCGGGCGTCCGAAGCGGTCGTCCGGAGGGAAATAGGTCCCTCCGAAAAAGGGAATCTCCTCGGGAGTCAGAAACACCGTCATGGGCCAGCCGCCGCTTCCGGTGGTCATCTGGACGTAGTTCATGTAGAGGGTGTCCAGGTCGGGCCGTTCCTCCCGATCGACCTTGACGTTGACGAAGTGGGCGTTCATGACCTCGGCGATGGCTTCGTTTTCGAACGACTCCCGCTCCATGACGTGGCACCAGTGGCAGGCCGAGTATCCGATGCTGAGCAGAATCGGCTTGTCTTCCCGCCTGGCCTTTTCCAGGGCTTCCTCTCCCCAGGGGTACCAGTCCACCGGGTTGTGGGCATGCTGCCGCAGGTAGGGGCTGGTCTCGTGGATCAATCGGTTGGTGAATTGGGGTTCCGCGGCCGAGTTCCGGGTGGGATTCATGGATTTTTCCTCTGCGGGCCGGCTCTCCGCCAAGGCGAAGAGAAGCAACAGGATCAGCAGGATGAGCGTTCCGTTCTTCATCCGGGCAAGGGCGGCCCTGTTTCCGAAACAGGCCGCCAGGGAAGGCCGCGCGCCGGGATTCGGGCAGGGCAGGGATTTCCCCCGGCAGGTAAACATAACCCGGCGGAGAACCCCGGTCAAGGCCGGCAGGCGCGGGGGCAATTTCGCGATGCAATCGAGACGGCTTTACACTAGAATGAGGCCGACAAAAAGAGCTGGAGACGATTGTTCCTGGAAGCTGTTTCCTTTGTGGGGCCGACATGAAACCTGACAAGCTGGTCATTGCGGGACGGGAGTTTTCATCCCGTCTGCTGGTGGGGACGGGGAAGTATCCCTCTTTTGCGCAGATGGTGGAAGCCCACCAGAAGTCGGGCGCCGAGATGGTGACGGTGGCCGTGCGCCGGGTGAATCTCTCCGATCGCAGCCGGGAGTCGCTGCTCGACTGGATCGATACCGAGCGCTATTTCATCCTGCCCAATACGGCCGGCTGCTACAGCCGCGACGAGGCCGTGCGGGCTGCCCGGCTCGGCCGGGAAGCCGGTCTTTCCAACTGGGTGAAGCTGGAGGTCATCGGAGACGAAAAGACGCTCTTCCCCGACAACGCGGGCCTGCTGGAGGCGACCGAGATCCTGGTGAAGGAAGGATTCGTGGTGCTCCCCTACACCAACGACGACATCGTGACCGCCCGGCGCCTGATCGACGCCGGGGCGGCCGCGGTGATGCCGCTGGGGGCGCCTATCGGCTCGGGAATGGGCATTCAGAACGTGGCCACCATGAAGATCCTGCGGGAGATGATTACCGAGGTGCCGCTGATCGTGGATGCCGGCGTGGGCACGGCCTCGGACGCCGCCCTGGCCATGGAGCTGGGCGCCGATGCCGTCCTCATGAACACCGGCATCGCCCTGGCGGACGACCCGGCGGCCATGGCCGAAGCCATGAACCTGGCCACCCGGGCCGGACGGCTGGCCTACCTGGCGGGCAGGATTCCCCGCAAGCTCTACGCCACAGCCAGCAGCCCGCTGGAAGGCGTGGTGAAGTAGACAAGTGGCGCTCCCGCCCTGCCGGTCGGGTCATCCGAGAGTGAAACAGGGGACATTGACGGCGTATCGGGGACAGGGACGGGTTCCGGTTCCCTCACCGTCTTTCTTCGTGTGCCTTCGTTGTCCTTCGTGGATGACTCTTTTTTTCTGTTTCAGGCAAGGTAAGGTCCTCGGCCGGGTCGCCGGCGCGGGGGCTACCACTCGCTGTAGGCCGTGCCCTCGGAGGAGACGGCCTCCGAATTGCTTCGGACGTCGTAGATTCCCAACTCTAGCTGGTCGGGGAACATGGAGGCCTCTTCCATCACGATCCGCCAGTCGGTCTCGTTGGTGATCGGGTCCTTGGGAAGAGCCCGCAGGTAGCCGGCGGTCACCAGGTCGTCCAGGGTCTGGGGGGCCTTCCTCTTGTCGGCGGTGTAGTGGTCGATGAGGGTGCGCAGCGTGTGCAGGTTGCTCTTCAGGACGGCTTCGCGGGCGCGCAGGATGGCCGAGTCGGCGATGGGGAGGGCGATGCTCACCAGGATGGCCACGATGGTGAGCACGATCATCAGCTCGATCAGCGTGAAGCCCTGCCCCCTCAACCTCCCGCCCCGGTGAGCCCCCGATCTTTCACCGCTGCTCCACCGTTTCGTTCCCATCCTACCAATCCGAGTACCTGGATTCGTCCAGGGCCGTTCCGTTGCTCTTGCTGTAGACGTCGTAGACGTTCTGGCCGCCGTGGCTGGTGGCGTCCCAACTGTCCTGCGAGGAGCGCAAGCCCCACTCCTTCTCGCCCGTCATGGGATCGGTGGGGATGCGGCGCAGGAAGCGCAGCCGCTTGTCGACCGCGTTGAGCTGATCCACCCCTTCCACCAGCGTCTCCAGGTCGGGCGGCCAGCCGTCGGTGCCGAACTTGATCTCGATCTGGCCGGCCAGGGCGGCGTCGTGGTAGCGGTCGATGGCCGTCCGCATCTCTCTCAGGGCCCGCCGCAGCTCGACCTCCTTCTGCCGCTGTATCACCACCTTGGTCAAGGGCAGGGCGCCCAGGGCCAGGATGCTGACGATGGCCACGGTGGCGATCAGCTCCACCAGCGTCAATCCCCGGCCGGAGCGTTTGCGGGTCCTGAACAGGGCCCTGATCGAGGGGAAGGCCATGGCCGTCCTCACTGAATGGTGACTTCGGCGCCGGCAAGGCTGGTGGGAATGGCCGCCCGCCCGCTGTCGCGCAGGACCGAATCGGGTCCGAAGGCAATGGAGCCGCCTCCGGTCCCCACAGCCTCGAAAACGAGGTTCATCAACAGGCCCGACCCGCTGATCCCGGCGCTGTCGGGGGGGCGGGTCATCGAGACCACCGCTCGCCCCAGCGAGTTCTCCAGGCGCTCGGCCAGCGCCACCGCAATGCCGTCGCTGCTGAGGAATCCGCCGCCCTGAATCTCCACCAGCCGCACCCGTTCCGGATCGAATCTGAAGTTGAACGAGAGGCCGTGGACCTGTTGGGCGTTGGAGACCGAGACGCCGACCCGGAAGCGACTGCCTCTGGAGACGGGCTCCGCGGGCCCGGCCATCCTGACGAAAGCCAGGCGGGGCGCCGGCCGGTCGCTCGCCTCGGGCGGGGGCTCCAGGGTTGTCCCAGGCGGGTTGGGTGCCGTCGATTCGCCGCCGGCCCCGGAAGGCGGGGCTTGGCCGGTCCCTGTCCCGGGCGCCGGCATCTCTCCCACGAGCCGCTTGGGAGATCCCAGGAACTTGGGAGTATTGCTGGACCCCAGCAGGGCCAGGGAGCTGTCCTCCTCCAGGATGTCGGGCAGCCGGACGATGCGGGGAGTGATCACCACGATGATCTCGTTGTCGGAGGCGTTGTTGTCCTCGGTGGAGAAGAGGTACCGCAGCAGCGGGATCTTGCTCAGCCCGGGGATGCCTTCCACGGTGACCGAGTCGGATTGCTGGATGATCCCTCCCACCACGCTGGATTCACCTTCCCGAAGCCGGATGTCATGGTTGATTTCGCGGTTGGCCAGGATGGGGTAGCGGTTCCCGTCCAGGGTCTCGAAGCCGCTGATGGTCTTCAAGGCCACGTCGATCTTCAGGGAAACGTCGCGGTTCAGCAGCACCTGGGGAGTGATCTTCAGCGTGACTCCCACGTCCACGGTGGTAAAAGTGGTGAAGGCGCCTCCCCCGAAACCCGTGCCCCCGCCGATTCCCGTGGAGAAGCTTCCCGACGCGATGGGTTGCTGGGTGCCGACCTTGAAGTTGGCCTCCTGCCCGTCCGAAGCCCGCAAGGTGGGGTTCTGCAACACGCGGCCCTTGACCCGGGTGTAGAGCTGGCCGAGCTGGATGGAGGGGATGGCCACCGAGAAGCTGTCTCTGCCGAGTCGTCCCAGCTCGCTGAGGCGAATGGCGCTGGAGCCGCCGTCTTCCCGGGAGCCGTCGGGCGAGACGTTGATCGCACCCGGAATGCCCGGCCTCAAGCCCAGGAACTGCCTGACGGTGCCCACCACTTCCAGGATGGACACCTCGATCATGACCTCGGGCTTGGACTTGTCGATGGAGCGGATGATCCGCTCGGCGGCTGCGATCTTGTCGGGGGTATCGCGCACCACGATGGCGTTCTGGGAATCGATCTGGGCCACCTTGTTCATGAGCAGCAGCGAGCGCAGGGCGGTGGCGATCTGGCCCAGGTCCTTCTGGTCGCCCACGTTGGACAGGTGGAAGGTCCTCACGATCTCTTCCTGGTAGCGCTGGCGGGTCTGCTGGGTGTCCTCGGCCACCAGAATGGTGTTTTCCTTGAGGACCGACCAGTAGGTCTTGCTCTGCAGGGCCAGCAGCTCCAGGGCCTCGGTGAGGGTCACGCCGGTGAAATCGAGCTCGACCTCCGGCGGGCTGGGGTTGAAGTCGGGGGCGAAAATGACGTTGATGCCGCCGACCTTTCCCAGGGTCCGGTAGGCTTTCCGAACCTCTCCGGAGAGCTTGATCCCATGCAGGAATTGCCGGGAAGGGTACAGATCTTCTTCGGGCTGGTCCGGCTCCCCTTGCGCCGCCTCTCTCTCCCGCTCTCGGATCAGCGAAGCCACCGTCTCGGCTTCCTGGTGGGCCGCCGCGATGGAGGGATCGATCTGCACGGCCCGGCGGAACTCCTGCAGGGCTTCCTCCAGGCGACCCTCTTCCCTGAAGCGCCGGCCCCGGTCGAAATGGGCCATGGCCGCCTGGAAGCGGGCCCGGTCGAAATAGAGGCGGTACCTGGCGTTGTCGGGGTCGGCGCTCAGGGCTTCTTCGTAGCTCTGCAGCGCAGCCTCGTAGTTCTTGAGCTTTTCATACTCCAGGCCCCGCTTGAAGGCGCTGGAGCCGCCGCAGGAGAGCAGCGCGAGGGCGAGAACCAGCGGAGCCAGGAGCCCGTCAGTGGAGATTGTGCGGCGCAAAGCCATGGTGATGGGTCCGCTGCTGAAGCCGGACAGGGCCGACTGCAGCCAATCAGCCGGCCGATTCGGCGAAAACTTCGCCGCCTGCAAAGAGAAACGATTGCCCGGCAGGGCCGACCTTGACACCCAAAAGCAGTTTAGCACAAAGGGAAACCTATGAAAAAGAAAGACTTTTTGCCGTTGCCCAGCCCTTGGCGCATCCCATGCCCCGGGTTGTTGACGCCGCTGGCCGCCGTCGGGTGCGGCCGGGAAGACGTCAGTTGGCGGCGTTGCCCTGGAGCTTGCGCAGCAGCGGTTCGAGGACCGACCAGACGTTTTCGGCCACGATTTGCTGGCCCCGTCGGTTGGGATGGATGCCGTCCGGAAAGTTGAGATCGGGTCGCCCGCCCACCCCTTCCAGCAGAAAGGGAATCGACAGGGCCCCATGCCTGGCCGCCACCTCCGCAAAGAGATCCCGGAATCCCCGCACGTAGCTCGCCCCATAGTTGGGTGGGATCCGGATGCCGGCCAGCACCACCTTCACCTCGGGATAGCGCGCCGTGGTCCTTGAGATGATCGCCCCCAGATTCCTGCTGATCTCCGCCAACGGAACGCCGCGCAGGCCGTCGTTTCCTCCCAGCGCCAGGATCAGGACATCGATCTTTCGTTGCAGAAACCAGTCCAGCCGCCGCAGCCCGGCGGCGGTGGTGTCTCCTCCCAGGCCCGCGTTGATCACCGTGAACTCCCAGCCCAGGGCGTCGATCTTCTCCTGCAGCCGGGCCGGGTAGGCCTGGCCCCGATCCAGTCCATAGCCTTCGGTAAGGCTGTCCCCCAGGCACAGGACGGTCATGCCCTGCGGCTGAGGGGATTCAGGGGTATCGGGGGGCCCTTCGGCCGGCTGTTCCCGGGGAGACGGCTTCCCGGGAGAACAGGCCGACAACAGGGCGACCATCACCAATGCGCAAAGAAAGCTCGAAAGTCGGCTCAACGGTCCCTCTTGTGTTTTTGTGCCTCTCGTGGCCAATCCCGGAAGAGATCCCTCTGCCGATTCTTGCAAACGCTTCATTCCAGATAAACAAGCACGTTCCCCATTGCAGTATCGTGGGTTACGGGAGAGCTGCGAAGCTGCGGTTGGCGTGGGTAGGCCACGGAAACGCCCCCTACAAGCCATCCTCATAGAGCTGCGAAGCAGCGCCAGCATGTAGCCCCAGGCGGAAGCCTGGGGTCGTATGGGTTCTGCACCAACCCAGCCGCGAACGCGGCGAAAAGAAAGCACCCCTCTATTATGAACGAGGCGGAACTGTGCAACAATAAGGCCCTGGTGGATCGCCGGCTCGGTTTCGGTCCCGGCCTCTGGCCGGGCGCTGCGATTTCACCCTGGATGACTCAGGCCCGATGGATTCCCGCCCACATCCGGAGGTCGCTTCTTGAATTCCCCCGACGTTCCCGGCCCTCCGGTGCTGCAAGTGGACCGGCTCACCAAGCGCTATCGGAGCGGCGAGCGCCTGCTCACCGTGGTCGACGACGTCACTTTCTGGCTGGCCCCCGGCGAAACCTGCTCGGTGCTGGGACCTTCCGGCAGCGGCAAGACCACGCTGCTGGGACTGTGCGCGGGCCTGGACCGTCCCACCTCGGGAACGGTGCGGCTCGACGGTCACAATCTGGGCGACCTCGACCAGGACGGCCTGGCGGCGCTGCGAAACCAATCGGTGGGATTCGTGTTTCAGACCTTCCAGCTCGTCCCCACCCTGACGGCGCTGGAAAACGTCATGGTGCCCTTGGAGTTGCGGGGAAAACCCGGCAGAGGCTGGGCCTGGGAGCTGCTGCGCCGGGTGGGACTGGAAGACCGCGCCCGCCACTACCCGGTGCAACTGTCGGGCGGGGAGCAACAGAGAGTCGGCCTGGCTCGGGCTTTCGTCAACCGCCCCAGGATCCTGTTCGCCGACGAGCCGACCGGGAACCTGGATGCCGATACCGGCGAGAGGGTGATCGAGCTGCTCCTGGAGATGAACCGGGACTTCGCCACCACCCTGCTGGTGGTGACCCACGACCTGGAGCTTTCCGGCAAGACCCGGCGGACTCTGACCCTCAAGGGCGGGAAGATCACGTCCGACCGGGACTCGAACTCTCTCCGGCCACCGGACCGGCTCCCGGAACAGGCCCCGGCAGGCGATCCCCGGGACTCGTCCGGAACCGGACCGGAGCCGGCCTGAGGCGCCCCCCATGCGATCCATGCTCACCCCCTGGCCCTGGAAGATGGCTTGGCGGGACAGCAGGTCCAGCCGCGGGCAGTTGTTGCTGTTCGCCGCCTCCATCGTCTTGGGCGTGGCCGCCCTGGTGGCCATCAGCGGCTTCCGCGCCAACCTGAAATCGGCTCTGGACCTCCAGGCCAGGTCGTTGCTGGGGGCCGATCTGCTGCTGAGCAGCCGCCAGCCGCTCTCGGGCGAGGCTGAATCCCTGCTGGAGGGCCTGGGTGGAACTCGGGCGCGCGAGGTGCGATTTTCCTCGATGGCCCATTTCCCGGGGAGCGGCGGCAGCCGGCTGGCCCAGGTGCGGGCCGGCGAGACGGCCTTTCCCTTCTACGGCGCCGTGGAGGTGGAGCCGCCCCAGGCGCTGGCCCGGCTCGATCAGGGCGCCTTCGCCCTGGTCGAAGAAAGCCTGATGGATCAATTCCAGGTCGGCCTGGGAGAGGTCGTTCGGATCGGGGAACGGTCGTTTCGCATCGCGGGCCGCCTCAGGCAGATGCCGGGCGAGTTTCTGGGCAGCAACCTGGTGGGTGGCCGCGTCTACATCCCCCTCGCCTACCTGGAAGAGACCGGGCTGCTGAGGTGGGGGAGCACGGCCTCCTACCGGGTCTATTTCAAGTTCGACGGCCCGGTGGACCCGGCCGCCCTGCTTCAAGGGATCCGGCCGCAACTGCTGGAGCACCGCCTGCGGGCCGAAACGGTGGCCGACCGCAAGGCCCGGCTGGGACGAATCCTGGAGAATTCGGCCGACTTCCTGAACCTGGTCGGGTTCATCGCTCTGCTGCTGGGGGGACTGGGCGTGGCCAGCTCGGTTCACGTCTACGTCAAGCGAAAAGTTCCTACGGCCGCCTTGCTGCGCTGCCTGGGAGCCAAGGCGCCCCAGACGCTTTCCGTCTACCTCTGCCAGGCCCTGGGAATGAGCCTGGCCGGCATCCTTGGCGGCATCCTGCTGGGAACGGGTCTGCAATATTTCCTGCCGCTCGTCCTGCAGGACTTTCTGCCGGTGGCCATTCCCTTCAGCCTCTCCTGGAGCGCATTGGCCGGAGCCGGGCTCATCGGCTTGATCCTGGCTTGGCTGTTCTCGATTCAGCCGCTGTTGTTCGTGCGCAGAGTCCCGCCCCTGGCGGCCTTGCGGATGGACTACGAGTCCGGCCGGCAGCCCTTCGACTGGGCCCCGTGGCTGGCTCGCCTGGCCATCCTGGCCGCCATCCTGGGGTTTGCGCGGGTCCACACGCCGCGCTGGATCGATGCCGCGGCCTTCGCGCTCGGCCTGCTGATTGCGCTGGCGCTGCTGGCGGCGGCCGCGCGGCTGGTCATGATGCTGATCCGGAGGTTCTTCCCCGGCTCCTGGCCCTATCCCTGGCGCCAGGGACTGGCCAACCTCCACCGCCCCCACAACCAGACCGTGGTCCTGGTGTTGTCCATCGGCTTCGCCACCTTCCTGATGCTGCTGCTCTACCTGGTGCACCAGGGACTGCTGGGCCAGATCCTGAGAGCCGCCGGCAGCGGCCAGCCCGACATGGTGCTGTTCGACGTTCAGGGAGATCAGAAGGCAGAGCTTGCCGGCCTGCTGCGTGGATTTGGAGCCCCCGTGCTTCAGGAGGTGCCGGTGGTGGCCATGCGGCTGCACTCGATTGGCGGAAAGAGCGTCGCCCAGCGGTTGGGGGACCCCGAAAACACCATCCCGGCCTGGGCCCTGAGACGGGAGTACCGGTCCACCTACCGGGGAGGGCTGCTGGAGAACGAGGAGTTGCTTCGGGGGAGCTGGCCGGTCGGGAACGGGGAGGGGGGCGGTCCCCCTCTCGTCTCCCTGGACGAAGGGATCGCCCGCCGCCTGCAAGCCGGCCTGGGAGACGAGCTGGTTTTCGACGTCCAGGGAATGCGGGTCGCAACCCGGGTGGGCAGCATCCGCAGAGTGAACTGGCGCAAGGTCCAGCCCAACTTCTTCGTGGTCTTTCCCCCGGGAGTGCTGGAGGAAGCCCCCCAGTTTCACGTCCTGGTGACCCGGACCGAAACCGGTCCCAGGGCCGCGGCCATTCAGCGAGCCGCTCTCGAGCGTTTTCCCAACGTTTCGGTCATCGACCTGGCGCTGATTCTGGAAACCATTGACGAACTGCTGCAAAAGGTCTCTTTCGTTCTTCGCTTCATGGCCCTGTTCAGCATCGTCGCCGGCCTCACCGTCCTGGTTGCGGTGGTGGGGAACAGCAGGGTTCAGCGCCTGAGGGAAAGCGCCCTGCTCAGGATACTGGGGGCTTCCAGGCGCCAGGTGTACCTGATCCTCGGAGTGGAGTACCTCTGCCTGGCGGGCGTGGCCGCCCTGGGAGGAGTGCTGCTGGCCTGGCTGGGAAGCTGGGTGCTGGCCCGCCTGGTGTTCCAGTCTCCCTTTGTGCCGGCGTTTCTCCCCAGCCTGGGAGTGTGCCTGCTGGTGACGGCCGCAACCGTGCTCGTCGGCCTGCTGGCCAGTCGCGGCCTCAACAGGCTGCCCCCGCTGGAAGCGCTACGAACCGGCGCCCAGCGACTGGGCTGAAACAAAATTGGGAACCAGCCGGCTTCAGTTGGATCTATCCCGTTGACTCACAGGGTGTTACCCTCTCTTTGAGGCCCGCCGGGTCGGCTCCGCTTTCGGGGCGAAGCCGAATCCCCTTTTTATTGACATGGATGGACAGGATGCACAGGATTTTTTCCGGAGACGACTGGTTTGAAGTCCTGGATTTCCGCAAATCCGCCGCGATCACCGCCGGAGTCAGCTCTGGTGCGCCACCCTCCCATCCTGATTATCCTGTGCATCCTGTCTATCCATGTTCAAAAATCCTGTTCCCGACAGGCCATGAACGTCTCTTGTTTCACTCTCGGATGATCTGCACCGCAGGGCGGGGGCCTCACTTACCTGAAACAAACGGGAAAAAAAGGATCCACGAAGACACACGAAGGACGACGAAGACACACGAAGCGGAACGGCACTGCCGCATCGGCAGGGGCAGTGCCTCCTCGCGGAGCAAGAAGGATGGGAGGAGGCGCCCCTCCGGGAGCGCGGGCGTCTCGCCCGCATCCTCTGGGTTGGGTGGCCGCTCGGTTTCCCCGTGATGCGGCGCCCGGCCACCCTGCCGCCGGGAACCGCATGGGCTTGGCTGAAGCGGAATCCTGGCGCCGTTGCCGGTCGAGCCGGGTGGGAGAGAGGGGCGAGGCTGTGCCAGTGTTGTGCGGGCGGGACGCCCGCGCTCCCGGTTGGGCCTTCATCCCATGACGGCGTCGCAGCCAGGCAGGTCCACTGGCATTCGTGTCTATTCGTGTTCATTCGTGGTTCGCCTTTATTGACGATTGGGTGTTTCACCCTCGAATGAGATCCGTAGCGTCGTGGGGGGCGGGGGCGCTGCTGGGCTGAAACGACAGAAAGAGGCAAATGCCATGAATACCAGTCAAGAGAGTCTGAGTTACGCTCGCGGGCCTGCGGACGCTCCCTTGCTCGATTCGACCATCGGAGCCGTTCTGGAGCGGACGGCGGCCCTGCATCCGCAACGGGATGCCCTGGTGGTGGCTGCCGAGGGCGTCCGTCTGCGCTGGGGAGAGTTCCTGCAGGAGGTGGACCGGGTCGCCCGCGGGCTGGCGGCTCTGGGAGTGGGGAAGGGACACCGGGTCGCGATCTGGGCGACCAACCGCTCCCAGTGGGTCCTGACCCAGTTCGCCACGGCCCGCATCGGCGCCATCATGGTCAACATCAACCCCGGATACGGGTCGCGCGAGCTTCACTACGCCCTGGAACAGTCGGAGACGCAGACGCTCATCACCATTAGCGGCTTCAGATCGGCCAACTACCTGGAGATGATTGCCGAAATCTGTCCGGAAGCGGTCGAAGCCGGGCCAGGAGACTGGCGGTCGGAAAGCCTCCCTCACCTCGGAAGGCTGGTCCTGGCCGGGGAGGGACAGCCCCTGGCGGGCATGGGGCGATGGGATGAGATGGTTTCCGGGGGGCAGGCTGCGGACTCGGAGGCGGCGGGGAAGACGGGAACTTCCTTGAGCCCTCGCGATCCCATCAACATCCAGTACACCTCCGGAACCACGGGCTATCCCAAGGGGGCCGTGCTTACCCACCGCAACATCGTCAACAACGCCTGGCTGGTGGGTCAACGGATGGGACTCGGCTGCCGCGATCGCGTCTGCATTCCGGTGCCCTTCTACCACTGCTTCGGCATGGTGCTGGGGAACATGGCCTGCGCCGTTCACGGTGCCGCCATGGTCATTCCGGCCGAGGCCTTCGATCCCTGGACCACGCTGAAGGCGATCGAGAAAGAGCGCTGCACGGCTGTCTACGGCGTGCCGACCATGTTCATTCGGGAGCTGGAGCACCCGGAATTCTCCCAGGTCGATCTGGGCTCCTTGCGGACCGGAATCATGGCCGGCTCTCCCTGTCCCATCGAGGTGATGAAACAGGTGGTCGACAAGATGCACTGCAGGGAGATGACCATTGCCTATGGATTGACCGAGAGCTCCCCGGTCATCACCCAGACCGGGGTGGGCGACCCGCTCCGGACACGAGTCACCACGGTGGGCCGGCCCTTGCCCCATACCGAAGTCAAGATCGTCGATCCCGATTCCGGCGAGGTGGTTCCCCGGGGAACTCCCGGAGAGCTGTGCACCCGAGGCTACCTGGTGATGAGCGGCTACTACCGGAATCCGAGGGCGACCCGGGAAGCCATCGACTCCGAGGGCTGGCTGCACACCGGGGATCTGGCGACCCTGGACCGGGAGGACTACTGCAGGATCACCGGAAGAGTGAAGGACATGATCATCCGCGGCGGCGAGAACGTCTATCCCCGTGAGATCGAGGAGTTTCTCTACACCCATCCGGCGGTGAGCGACGTCCAGGTGGTGGGCGTTCCCGATGCCAGGATGGGCGAAGAAGTCCTGGCCTGGATTCAGCTCAAGGAGCCGGGAATGGCCACTGCCCGCGACATCAAGGACTTCTGCCGGGACAAGATCGCCAGGTTCAAGATTCCGCGTTACATCGAGTTCGTGGACAGCTACCCCATGACCGTCACCGGAAAGATCCAGAAATACAAGATCCGGGAAATCGCGATCCGCAAACTGGGGTTGGAAGCGATCTCCAAAACGCCCACTGCTTGATCGATCCCGCGCTATGGCTCGAATTGGTCACCATAGAGCCGTTTGTACAAATGGTAGTTGCGGTGGAGGATCTTGACGTAGTTCCTGGTCTCGGTGAAGGGAATGTTCTCCACGAACTCGGCCGCTTCCCGGTAGCCGCCCTCGCCGAGCCACAGGTTGACGGGGTCGGGCCCGGCATTGTAGCTGGCCACGGCCCGGTCGACGTCGCCCTCGAACTGCGCCAGGCGGTCGGCCAGGTACTGGCTTCCCAGGCGAATGTTCAGCCGCGGCAGGAAGAGTTGGTCGATGGAGAAGCGGTCCAATCGGAGTTGGCGCGCCACCCGTCTGGCCGTCGGGGGAATGAGCTGCATCAGCCCGCGGGCCTCCGCCACCGACACTGCCCTGGAATCGAAGGCCGATTCCTGGCGAACCAGCGCCACCAGCAGGTAGGGATCGAGCCCGTGTCTTCGAGCCTCGCGGGCAAAGAGCGGGGCATGTTCGACGGGCAGGAGCAGCCGCCAGATTTCTCTGGGGAGGCTGGCGAAGGGCCGGTAGACGAATCCCGGGAAGAGTTGCTGCAGGTGGGAGGTGGAGGCGCGGTAGCGGCCTCCCCGGTCGAGGAGCATGGCTGCCTGAAGCTGCGCGCCTCGCGTGTTGGGGCTGGTTCGGAGGAGCTCCCCGGCGGCAGCCTCGAACATCCGGATCAAGCCAAGCGTCCTGACCCGGGCGGAAAGCCTTCCGGGGAGGTCGGGAACCTGGGCGCCGGGGGATGAGAAGCGAGAGGCGTTGCGGCGTTTGAAGCGGTCCAGAATGCCGGAAAGTGCCGGATCCAGGGATGCCTCGTCTGCCTTGGTGGGCCGCCTTCCCGCCAGGCGCTCCCGCGACCGATGAGCATAGTAGTGGTTGCTGAAGAGCTCGGTGATCGCCTGGTGGATGGACCGGGCCTGGGCGGAATCGCCGGAATCTTCCCGGATGCGAGCGGTCCAGTAGAGAGCGGCCGGCCGGTGAGGCGAGCCTGGAAACCGCCGCAGGTGCTCGCTGAACAGGGCAAGCGCCCTGCGATGGTTGCGTCGCCTGTAGTGGCGCCAGGCCACGCGCCAGTGGGCGCGGGTGACCCGCCGCCCGCTGGAGAACCGGTCGGCCATCTTGCGGTAGAACCGGTCGGCTTCGTCCAGGTCGCGCTTGACCAGCCGGGAGTTCGCCAGGCTGAACCAGGCTCTCTCCAGCCAGGAGGACCTGGGGTAGCGCTGCTCCATCTGGCGAACCGTTTGCAGGAAGGAAGCGTCGTCCTCGAGTCTGCGGTAGTTCTCGGCCCGGTAGAACAAGGCCTGGGGCTGCAGCGCGAATTTGGCCGGCAATGCCTGCAGGGTCCGGAGTGACTCCCGTTGCCTTCTGGAGTGAAATTCGGAAATGGCCCGCCACAACTGAAGCCTGGCCTTTTCGGCGGGTGAGTCGGTCGCATCCAGGGCGGCGTTCAAGGCTTCCACGGCCCGGCGGTAGCGTCTCCCCTCGAAGAGCTCTTCGGCCCGCGCGCGCTTCCAGCCCGGCGGGACCTCGAAGGACTCCCGGGGATGGTCGAGCTGCAGGCGTGTGATAGCCGCCAGGGCCTTCGGGCTCGCCCGGCTCAAGGGAAATCGGTAGTGCAGGCGGAGGTAGCCGTCGATGGCTCGCCGGGTTTCCCCCCTGGACTCGTGAGCCGCCGAGGCATGGAAGAGAGCCTCGGCCGACTGGGACAGGTGGGGCCAATCCCGATGAGATTCGAAAATGACTTCAGGGCTTCCGGCCGTGAGAGCGTCTTCTCCAAGGAAAGCCATGGCCTTCCGGGCAAGATGGCCCCGGGGAAACCGTCTCAGGTAGGTTTGCCATGCCTCGATGGCCCGGGCCGGCCGGCCGAGCTTGTGCAGGGCCTCGGCGTGGTGGTAGAGGATGAAATCGGGGATGGGGACCTGGTCGGCGCCGACCAGCGCCAGTTCCAGCGCGTCCAGCGCCGATTCCGGGCGGCCCTCCTCAAGGTCCCGGTAGCCCAGCAGGTAGAATCCGAGGGTGGCCAGAGGACTCCGCGGGTTCTGCCGGCTGAACTCCAGCAGTTCCAGCCTGGCGGAGGAGGAGTTTCCATCCACGAAATTGCGGCAGAGCTGCTCGAAACGGACCTCGTCCGAACCCTGGGCCGGGGCTCCGGCGCCCCAACCGGCGGGGAACAGCAGCAGGAACAGCAGGACCGCGGAAGCTCGCCGGGGCACGAAGGAGCGTTTCTCACCGCGAGTTGCACTCTTGACAAACTCTTTCTGCGTGGGCATGTTCTCGTAGTGCCGGTGCGAGAGCGAGTCGCGGAGATCGAGGAGACCGCTCACGGGCCGACCTGCTGGCAGAGACAGGCATGGATCTCGTCGTCTTGAAACGATGGGTCATCCCTGCAAAGCGTCTTGTACCTCACTCTGGAGTTGGACCTGAATGGGGGGGCACCGCAGTCGATGAACGTACCATCCTGTTACACGACGCGTTACCAGAAGGCTCACCCCGTCGATCCGGAGGCAGCATCCAATTACATCGCTCACACGATGATTGGAGACCCTGAAGCCGATGCGGTGATCGAACAGCTTGCCCCCGGCGGACCGGGAAAGACGATGCGGTTTCTCAGGGCAGCCATCGAAAAGCAGGACGAGGGTATTCTACGGGAGGCCCCGCCTGTGGTGAGGGATTTTTTCAAGAGGATGGAATCCCCGCCCGATTGGTTGGACTTGCCGGCCATGACTCGAGCCTGCCGCATGTTTCACAGGAATTCGAGGCTGATCCTGGGGGCATTTGTAGGTGGCACTCTCGTAGAAGGATTCTCCACCAATATCAGCAAGTCCTTCTTCATCACCGGTCGGGTGCGCGATCAGGGCGTCAGACGTTTGAAGCAGAACAACCGTCACATGATCGAGATATTCATGCCGGGCGGCCTGGAAAGGGGTGGGGACGGCTGGAAGCTGTCTGTCCGTGTGCGCATGATCCACGCCCAGGTCAGATACCTGCTGAAGAACTCGGAGGAATGGGATACGGGCACCTGGGGCGTGCCGCTCAGCGCGGCGCACGTGGGCTTTGCAATCACCGCTTTTTCAGCCAGGTTGCTGAAACATATGAAAAACCTGGGCGCCGAATACAACGACGAAGAGCGAAAGAGCTTTATGGAAGTGTGGCGATACTCGGGGTATTTGATGGGTATTCCCGAGACGATTCTGTTTCGCGATGAACAGGATGCCCTGAAGCTGTTCGAGATCGGCCTCATGTGCGAGCCTTCTCCCGAGATGGAATCCGTCGTGATGGCGAATTCACTGATCAACTCCGCTCCATTGGTCATAGGAGTTGAAAAACCGGACGCTCGCCGCAACCTTGCAAAGTACGTGTTCAGTATATCGCGCGCGCTCATCGGGAATACTCTTGCCGATGGTCTGATGTATCCGGCCGGCTCGACATTTGGAGTCCTGGCCTGGTTCCGAATGCAAGAGCGATATCACCGCATCATGGAAAAGATCCTGCCAGGACGCATTCAGGACAACAACTTTACCAGGTTTACCTCTCTGCTGGAGGCTTCGGCCTTCGACGAGGCAGGCATCAGCTACAGATTGCCCGACCACGTATATGCAGAGGAATCGGGCAAGTGGTGAACCCTCTGGCGCCGCGCCGCTTCCGCGCGTCAAAGCGGCAACGGTCGCGCCGGGTTCATGGGGCCGGCCAGCAGCGCCTGAATGGCGTCGAAGGGGCGCCGGTCCTTCCAGCGGTCCAGCCGCAAGCCGCCTTGGCCTCGGATGCACTTGGCGGCATGGGGGGCCAGTGCCCGCGTGACCGAAGCGTCCCGGCTGGCGCCGGACCGGTCGCCCTCCGCAAGGAACGGGTTGACCACCACCAGGTCGGCTGCCTCCAGGAGCTGCTCGGAGTCGCCCTTCCAGAAATCCCGGGGCAGGAGGGGGTTCACGACGAACAGCAGGAAATCGGGAGCCAGGTGCCCCAGGACGGTGTTTCCCTCGGTCAGCAGCACGGTGTTTTCCCGGAAGCGGCGACGGCGCAGCAGATCCACCAGCGCCGGGTATCCGTCCGGCCGGGCCACGCCCCAGAAGGACTGCCTGGCGCCGGCCTTCACCAGCTTTCCCGTGTCCGTATCCGGTTGAGCCAGAACGTCGGGGTCTTCGCACAGCAGAAAGCTTCCCTCCAGGCGATGGCAGGGGCAGCCGCTGTCTCCGACCGGGCAGAACTGCTCGTCCCGATAGATGGTGGTGAACTTGGCGGTTGCGAAAGCTCCGGGGAAGGCCTGGAGAATGGCCAGCAGGAGGGACGTCTTTCCGGAGTCGTTGCAGGGCGCCGCTACCGAGACCTGGAGCATGATTCAGAATTCTAGCGCCAACCGCTCCGGCTTCCGAAGCAAAAATCGTGCGGTCGGGAAAGGGTGATGGGGCCGGCCTCGGTCTGGCGGCTTTCAGGAATCGGCCGGGTTGATCCCCGCCAGCCGGTTCCAGGCCAGCACGGCTGCGCCCGCGGAGCCGGCGTGGTCGCCCAGTCGGGAGGGCACGATTTCGACCGGCTTCAGGTGCGGCGCCCTGAGAATGTGCCGGGCGGCCGTCGCCCGAATCGGCTGCAGGAAGTCGTCCTTCAACCGGTCCGCGATGCCTCCCCCAATCACCACGCAATCGGGGTCCAGCAGGTTGACCAGGCTTGCCGCCAACAGCCCCAGGCAGTGCTGGGCCCGTTGCAGAATTTCCCGCATGAGCGGGTCCCCCTCCCGCAGGGCCTCTTGAATCACCCGGCTGGTCATGCGCTCCCGGCCCATCCTGGCCATGATGTCCGGAACCAGGCTGGGACGCCCCGAATGGACGGCTCGGCGCAGGTCGCGCTCCATGGCCGTGCGGCTGGCCAGTCCTTCGGCGCAGCCCCTGCGCCCGCACCCGCAAAGAGGCCCGTCGGCCAGGATCTTGATGTGACCCACCTCTCCGGCCCCGCCGTGGCTTCCGTGGTAGAGCCGGTTGTTCAGAATGACGCCGCCGCCAATGCCGGTTCCGACGAAAATCGCCACCAGGTTTCTGGCGCCTCGTCCGGAACCGAGGGCATGCTCGCCCACCGCGCCCCCGTTGACGTCGTTGTCGAGTGTCACCGGCAGTTTCAGGAGCCGGCTGAGCCTCTTGGCCAGGGGATGGTCCTGCCAGCCAAGGTTTGGGGCATAGAGCACCACGCCCTTGCAGGGGTCTACCGTTCCCGGGGCTCCAATCCCGACCCCCCGAACCCGTTTCGATTGCTTTCCCAGGTCTTTCAGCAGCTTGCCGACCGTCGCCGCGATTCTCCGGGTGACGCCCTCGGGACCCAGCTCGGGACAGGTGGCCCTCTTCCTGGAGGCGAGCAGCCGGCCCCGGCCATCCAGAGCCACCGCCGTCAGGCTGGTTCCCCCGAGGTCGATCCCGACCATGAGGCCATGGTTCTTTCCCATGTGAGCTCTTCTCCCGGGCGGCAAGAGGGCCGGTAGCGCCGGCGAGAGGGCCGGACCGGCACGGCGCAGCGGCTCCGAAACAGTGTCGCAGCTTACCGGGTTGGTTGCCAGAAAATCCACATGCAGGCACGTTCCCCATTGCAGTATCGTGGGTCAGGGGAGAGCAGCGAAGCTGCGGTTGGCGTGGGTATCCGACGCGACGCCCCCTACAAGCCATCCTTATAGAGCTGCGTAGCAGCGGCTCAGGGTAGCCCCAGGCGGAAGCCTGGGGTCGTCGGAACCCCGCACTGCCACAGCCGCGAACGCGGCGAATAGGAAGCACCCATCCGAAAAGCACTGCCTCTCGAGCCTTATCAAAGGGCTCAAAGGAAAAAATTCTTGACGGGCTGTATACTTACTGCCGTGTTCGACCGTGATCGTCAGCCGAAGCGCAGGGGCCATGGAAGGCTGGTCGGGTTTCTGAGGCTGCTCTTCCTGGCCGGCGTGCTCATCAGCGCTGCCTTGCTGAGTTGCCTGACGGCCATGCGGCTGGCCATTCGAGGCGGTGAAGTCACGGTTCCGGGGGTGGTGGGGAACTCCCTGGAGGAGGCCGGGCGACGGATTTCGAGCGCGCAACTGGCCCTCAAGGTGAGAGGACACCGCTTCGACGACCATGTGCCCCCGGAGGCCATCATTGCCCAGAGCCCGGGGGAGGGGAGCCGGCTCAAGAGCCGGGGCGCCGTCAAGGTGCTGGTCAGCCTGGGGCCGCGGCGCATCCAGGTGCCCGACTTGCGCGGGAAGACGCTGAGGGCCGGACGCTATCAGCTCCTCCAGAGGGGCCTCACGCCCGGTTTCACCGCGACCATCAGCTCCGACAGCGCCGAAAAGGACCTGGTGCTGTCCCAGTTTCCCCTGCCGGGGGCGCAGGAGAGCCGATCGCCCGCGGTCAACCTGCTGATCTCGGCCGGCCGGCCCCGGGTGGCCTACCTGATGCCCGACCTGGTGGGCCAGCGGCTGGGGGAGGTCTCCCGATCGCTGGCGCTGTGGGACATCGATCTGGGAGAGGTCCACTACCAGCGCCTTCCCGGATTGGCCCCGGGGACCGTGCTGGAGCACCGTCCGGCGGCCGGCGACATCATTCTGGAAGCGGCCTCGGTCGATTTCGAGGTGGCTCGTTAGCGCGATGATTCAAATCGCTCCTTCCATTCTGTCCGCGGATTTCGCTGCTCTGGGAGAGCAGGTTCAAGCCGTGGAGGATGCCGGCGCCCATCTCCTCCACCTGGACGTCATGGACGGCCATTTCGTGCCCAACATTACCCTGGGTCCACCCGTAGTGGCGTCCCTCCGAAAGACTACCCGGCTTCCCCTGGACGTTCACCTGATGATCGAAAGCCCGGACGCCTATATCGAGGCCTTCGCCGATGCGGGAGCCGACTGGATCTCGGTTCACGCCGAGGCCTGCGCTCACCTGGACCGAACCTTGAACCGGATCCGCTCCCGCGGACTTTCGACCGGCGTGGCTCTGAATCCGGCCACCTCCCTGTCGGTTCTGGAAAACGTGCTGTCCCTGGTCGATTTCGTGCTGATCATGTCGGTCAATCCCGGCTTCGGGGCCCAGAAGTTCATCCCCTACTCCCTGCGCAAGATCGAGGATCTTCGAAAGATGATTGATCGGAGGGGACTATCCGTTAAAATAGAAGCGGACGGGGGCGTAAGCCTCGACAACCTGTGCCCGCTGGTCAGGAAGGGCGCGGAGGTGCTGGTTGCCGGTTCGCAGATATTCGGCTCCCCGGACCCTGGCGCCGTGGTGCGGCAAATGATCGCGCGTTCGGCCGGTTGCGTCGAAAGCGGCGGGGATGGAGCGAGATAGTCGGGAGACCTTCCTGGAGGAATTCATGACAAGTCGGAGACCGTTAGCCTGGTTGGCTGTCCTCAGCCTGACCTTTTCGGGTTGCTTCTTCGGAGGCAAGAAGGGGGAGGTCATCACCCCCGACGGGGCGGCCGAGCCCGACAAGATCCTCTACGAGAAGGGACTGCGGGACGTGGCCAAGGGCCGTTACGACGTGGGCCGTCTGGTCTTTCAGAACCTGTTGAACACCTACCCCGACAGTGAATACCAGGAGCGGGCCAAGTTGGCCATTGCGGATTCCTATTTCAAGCAGGGAGGCACCTCGGGACTGATTCAGGCCAGGGCCGAATACGAGGACTTCAAGACCTTCTTCCCCACCAGCGAGGAGCTCGACGACGCCCAGATGCGCATTGCGATGACACACTATCGCCAGATGGAAAAGCCCAATCGGGACGCCACCCAGGCCAGGGCCGCCCAAAAGGCGTTCCAGGCCTTTATCGCGAAACACCCGGACAGCCCCCTGTTCGGCGAAGCGCGCCAGTACCTGCGGGAAGTTGAAGAGGTCCTGGCGGTGGGGGACCTGGGGGTGGCCAAGCACGAGTTCGTTCGAAGAAACTACACGGGAGCCTTCAACCGCGCGGCGGCAGCCATCAAGTACGCCGATTTCAGCCGGCAGGATGAGGTCCTCTATGTGCTGGGCCGGGTGCGTGAACGGGAGCAGAACATCGTGGCGGCCGGTTACTACTACGGCCTGGTGGTCCGCTACCACCCGCTCAGCCAGTTTGAGGGCGAGTCCAGAAAGAAGCTGGAGAAGCTGGGCCTTCCCATCCCCGACGTCGACCCGGTGGCCCTGGCCCGCGCCCAGGAAGACCTGAAGAACGAGACCAGGCGGTCCCTGATGGGGCGTTTCGCAACGCTCTTCAGCAGGAGGCCCGATGTCTCGCGGGCGCGCAAGGCCGAACGCCCTGCGCTGCTGTTGGGACCTGAGCAAATCAATCTGGAGCCTGGTGGTCCCACAGTTCCCACTCCCGCTTCCACTTCCGCGCCCATTGCTCCAACCGCTGCCCCCGGCGGCTCTCTGGGCATCGAGATCGTCACCCGTCCCGAACGAAAGAAGGGCGGTGAGTCGGCATCTCCGGATTCCGGTTCCGAAGAGTAGGCAAAGGAGCCCCGCCGAACGCCCACTGACGGACCCCATCCGACGGGCAATCCAACCCCTCCCGTTACCGGTGTTTTCCCTGCACTTTTGGAGGGACGGCGCTACAATAGCCTGCCTGCGGCCCCAAGAGCACCCAGGGTTCGGTAGACGCCGCCGGTCCCGGTCATCAGCATGGAAATTTCAAAGACGTACGATCCCCAATCGGTTGAGCCGGGCTGGATGGAGTTCTGGGAAAAGGAGCGTCTCTTCGTAGCCGACGCCGAGTCCAGCCGCCCTCCCTTCGTGATCGTCATTCCGCCGCCCAATGTGACCGGTTCTCTGCACATGGGGCACATGCTGGTCTACACGCTGCATGACATCGTTGTCCGCTGGCGAAGGATGCAGGGGTACAACACGCTGTGGCTGCCCGGGACCGACCATGCCGGCATCGCCACCCAGAACGTGGTGGAACGTCAACTGGAAGCCGAGGGGACCTCCCGCCAGGCATTGGGGAGGGAGGCCTTCGAACGGCGGGTGTGGGAGTGGAAGGAGCAAAGCGGCGACACCATTCTGAAGCAGTTGCGCCGCTTGGGGGGCTCTTGTGACTGGACCCGGGAGAGATTCACGCTGGACGAGGGGCTGTCGAGGGCGGTGCGGGAAGTCTTTGTGCGGCTCCATGAGGAAGGACTCATCTACCGGGGCAAGCGGCTGATCAACTGGTGCGTTCGCTGCCGTACGGCGCTTTCAGACCTGGAGGTCAACGCGGAGCCGACTCAGGGGAAGTTGTACACCCTGCGCTATCCCCTGGAGGGCGGAAAGGGTTTGCTCTCGGTGGCCACCACCCGGCCGGAGACCATGCTGGGGGATACCGCGGTGGCCTTCAACCCCGGGGACGAGCGCTATCGGGGGCTGGCCGGCAAGGTGGTGCGGCTGCCGCTGGTCGACCGAGAGATTCCCATTGTGGCCGATTCCTTTGTGGACCCCGAATTCGGAACCGGACTGGTGAAAGTCACCCCGGCCCACGATCCCAACGATTTCGAAATCGGAATGCGCCACCGCCTGCAACAGATTTCGGTGCTGGATGAGGACGGGCGGATGACCGATGCGGCCGGCGAGTTCCAGGGATTGGACCGTTCCGACTGCCGGGCCGCCGTGGTCGAGGAGCTCGACCGCCAAGGCCTGCTGGAAAAGGTGGAAGACCATGCCCACAGCGTGGGGCGGTGCGATCGCTGCAAGCAGGTGATCGAGCCTCTCCTGTCCACCCAGTGGTTCGTCAAGACCGGGCCTCTGGCCGAACCGGCCATCCGCGCCGTCGAGGAAGGCCGAATCCGGTTCGTTCCGGCCAACTGGTCCAAGACCTATTTCGAGTGGATGCGCAACATCAAGGACTGGTGCATCTCCCGCCAGCTTTGGTGGGGGCACCGCATCCCCGCCTGGCACTGCCGGAGCTGCGGCGAGGTCAACGTGGCCCGGCAGGAGCCGCGGCGGTGCGCCCGCTGCTCCGGCGGGGAGCTGACGCCGGAGACCGACGTGCTGGATACCTGGTTCAGCTCGGGCCTGTGGCCGTTTTCCACCCTGGGTTGGCCCGAGCGGACCCGCGACCTGCAGCAGTTCTACCCCACCACCGTCCTGATCACCGGATTCGACATCATCTTCTTCTGGGTGGCCCGCATGATCATGACCGGGCTCAAGTTTGCCGGGGACGTCCCCTTCCGGACCGTCTACATCAACAGCCTGGTGCGGGATGCCGAAGGCAAGAAGATGAGCAAGTCGAAGGGCAACGTGGTGGACCCGCTGGACCTGATGGAACAGTACGGCACCGACGCGGTTCGCTTCACCCTGGCCATCATGGCCGCGCCGGGCACCAACATCAGCCTCTCGGAAGAAAAGATCCTCAGCCACCGGGCCTTCGCCAACAAGGTCTGGAATGCGTTTCGCCTGGTCACCCTGCACCTGGAGGGCATTCGAGCCCAGTTGCCGCCGGGCTTCGATGCCGGCGCCGGGATGGAAGAGCTTTCCCGGAGTCGGAAGGAGCTGTCCCCGGTGGACCGATGGATCCTTTCCAGGCTGTCCGGCATCACCCGCCAGGTCAACGAGGGGTTGGAGGCGTTTCGGTTTCATGAGGCCAGCCACGCCATCTACCACTTTTTCTGGGGAGAGCTCTGCGACTGGTACATCGAGTTCGTCAAGCCCAAGATCGTGGCCCCGGAAAATCATTCCGAGGATCGACTCTCCTACCGGGTGCTGCTGGTCGTCTTCGATCGGTCTCTTCGGCTCATGCATCCCTTCATGCCCTTCATCACCGAGGAGATCTGGCAGCGGTTGCCGCACAAGGGGCTCTCCATTGCCGTCCAGTCCTATCCCGAGGCCCATCCGGCCTGGATCGACTCCGAGGCCGAAGCCCGAATCGGCACGTTGCAGGACGTCATCACCAAGATCCGAAACCTGAGGGCCGAGATCAACCTGGACCCAGGGCGCAGGATCCCGGTCCGGCTGGCCAGCTCGGATCCGGAGGTGCGCTCCTTCCTGCTGGAGAGCCGGCCCCATATCCTCAACCTGGCCCGCTGCGACCGGGTCGAGGTGGTGGCCGCGGTGGGCGGGGAAGGCCATTCGGCCCGCTCGGTGGCCTCCGGGGTGGCTGTGGAGATACCGCTGGCCGGACTGATCGATCTGCAAGTGGAGAAGGGGCGGATCGAAAGGGAGATTCTCAAGCTGGAGCGGGAGATGACGCCCATCCGGCAGCGGCTGCAAAACCGGGCCTTCAGGAGCAATGCGCCGGCGAAAGTCGTCGAACTCAACCGCGATCGTCTCATCCGGTTTCAGGAAAAGCTGGGCAAGTTGAGGGAGTATCGGAATCAACTGTAAGCGGCTGAGAGCCAGTTGAGTAGAAGCCCGAAGCGCTGGAATTCTCAGGCAAGTCCAGCCCCGCCCTGCCGGGCAGATCATTCGAAAGTGAAACAACGAATCTTCATGGCCTGTCGGGAGTAAGACCAAGTCCGGTCGAACCGGTTTTCCAGATCAATGAACATCGATGCACAGGATGTACAGGATGCACGGGATAATCAGAATGGGAGGCTACTGCACGAGAGGCGGACTCCGGCGGTGATCGTGTGCGGACTTGCGGATGTTTAGGACTGCAAGCCCACCGTCTCCAGAAAAAATCCTGTTAATCCTGTCCATCCTGTGTATCGATGTGAATCAAAAATTTGCCCATGCTCGACCTTAAGCCGATTTCCAGCCACTAGGCGCTGGCGGTTGTTTCAAACAAGTTCCCGCCATGCTGCAACTGGATTCCCGGAAGCTGACGCCCATGGTCTCGCAAGCGCTGGCGGAGGACCTTGGGGCCGGCGACGTCACCAGCCGGCTCACCGTCGATCCGTCGCTGCAAGCTCGGGGAGATTTCCGGGCCAAGGCCGATCTGGTCCTGGCGGGATGGCCGGCGGCGGTGGAGACCTTCCGCATCCTCTCGGACCGCATGGCTTGTCGGGCATTTTTCGGAGAAGGCGACCGGGTGGCCGGGGGAAGCCTTCTGGGGACGGTCCGCGGGCCGGCCTTGCTGCTGCTCGGCGGGGAGCGGGTGGCGCTCAACTTCCTGCAGCGGTGCAGCGGCATCGCGACCTTGACCCGGGCCATGGTCGGCGCCGTGGAGGGCAGCGGGATTACCGTGCTGGATACCCGCAAGACGACTCCCGGACTGCGTTTCCTGGAAAAGTATGCCGTCGCCATGGGAGGGGGGAAGAACCACCGCTTCGGCCTCCATGACGGGATTCTGATCAAGGAGAACCACATCCTGGCCGCGGGCGGAATCGAAGCGGCCGTCTCCAGGGTGCGCTCCGAGGGGGCGGACCCGCAAAGGATCGAGGTGGAGGTGTCCAACCTGCAAGAGCTGGAGCAAGCCCTGAGGGCCGGGGTGGAGGCCGTTCTGCTCGACAACATGACCCCGGGCCAGGTAAGAGAGTGCGTCGCCCGCACCCGGGGGCGGGCTCTTCTGGAAGTTTCCGGCGGCATCGATCTGAACAATATCCGGGACTATGCCGTAACCGGAGTGGACTTCATCTCGGTGGGCGCCTTGACGCACTCGGCCAGGGCGGCCGATATCAGCCTGGAATTGCAGCTCGCCGATCCCCAGGGACGATGAGGGAAGTTCCAACCAGCGGCCGGCGGCTCGACCGGCTTGTCGATCTGCTGGCGGGTTCAGCCGGCGAGGGGTGGTCCCAGGCGGAGCTTGCCCGTTCCATGGAAATGTCTCCGGCGGAACTGTCGCAGGCTCTGGCCGGGTTGCAGGCGAGCGGTTGGCCTCTGGTGAAGCCCGCGGATCAACGGGTGCGGCTCACGGCGGCCGCGGATATTCCGGTGGCCTCCCGGGTTCGACCGCACCTCTCCACCGAACGGCTGGGCCGGAGGTATCGTCACACCCTGAGCGTCGACTCCACCAACGACGCCGCCCGGCGCCTTGCCCAGGCCGGGGCAGTCGAAGGGACGGTGGTGGTGGCCGAGGAGCAGACCGGCGGGCGAGGGCGCTTGGGGAGAACCTGGCTGTCCCGCAGGGGCAGGGACATCCTGCTGTCGCTGGTCCTGCGGCCCCAGGTGGATCCGGCGCAGGCGCCCGGCCTGAACCTGGTGGTGGGGCTGGCGGTCGGCCAGGCCATCGGGGAGGTTGCCGGAATCCCCATCGACCTCAAGTGGCCGAACGACGTGCTCGCCCCCGGGGGAAAGTGCTGCGGCGTGTTGACGGAGATGAACGCCGATCCCGGGAAGATCCATTTCGTCATCGTGGGCGTGGGCATCAACGTGAACGGGACCTCGCTTCCCGATGCCATTGCCGGTCGGGCGTCGACCCTGGAGCAGGCAGCCGGTGGTCCCGTCCCCAGGCCGAGGCTGGTGGCGGCCCTGTTGAACCGCCTGGAAAGCCTCTACCTGGCTTTCCTGGACCAGGGCCTCCGGCCGCTGCTGGAGCGCTGGATGGCGGCTTCTTCCTCCGTTCGAGGCCGCCCGGTCCTGGTCTCGAACCCGGGCCGCTCCCTTCGGGGGACCACGGCCGGGCTGAGCGAGCAGGGAGCCTTGCGAATCAGGCGGGAGGACGGCCGGGTGGAAGAGGTCCTGGCCGGGGACCTGGTGCAATGGTAGCGAAACGGAGAGGCAAAGCAACCATGCTGCTGGTTATCGATGTCGGCAACACCAATACCTGGCTTGGAATCTACCAGGGCTCCCAACTGAGGAAGGACTGGCGCCTGGAAACCAAGGAGCGTCAATCCGCCGACGAATACGGCATCTTGATCCGCAACCTCTTCAGCCTGGCGGGCATCGATTTCACCGCCATCTCGGATATCGTGATCGCTTCGGTGGTGCCTCCGCTCAACACCGTGCTGGAGCAGACGGCCTCCAAGTATTTCAAGGTTGCCCCGCTGTTTGTGGGGCCCGGCGTCAAGACCGGAATGCCCATCCTCTACGACCCACCCTCCGACGTGGGCGCCGACAGGATCGTCAATGCGGTCGCCGCCTTTCATCGCTACGGGGGGCCTTGCATCGTGGTGGACTTTGGAACCGCCACCACCTTCGACGCGATTTCCGGGAAGGGAGAGTATCTTGGAGGAGTCATCACTCCCGGACCGGCGATTGCGGCCGAGGCGCTGTTCACCAGAACGGCCCGGCTTCCCAGAGTCGAGGTCAAGCCGGTCGTCAGCGTAATCGGCGCCTCGACGGTCGCCAGCATCCAGTCGGGCCTCTATCACGGGTATGTCGGCCTGGTGGACGGCATCCTGGAGCGCATGATCGGAGAGCTGGGTCCTGAAACCACGGTGGTCTCCACGGGAGGCCAGGCGGCTCTCTTCGGGTCCGGCACCCGCCGCATTCAACAGTTCGATGCCCACTTGACGCTGGATGGGTTGCGCCTCATCCACGAGAAGAATTCACCTCGGTGAGAACCGGGCGCCAGTCCTGCCGGGGGACGCCCGTGGACCCTGCGCCATGGAAAACTACTTCAACTACTTCACCGAGATCGAGGAGCACTTCCAGAAGCGGCGCGGGCAGGCCCGTCCTCTATCGCCTCTGGACTGGTCCCTGATCGAATCCCTCCGCGACGCCGGCATTTCCCTGGAGGTGGTGCTGCGTGGAATGGACCGGGCCTTCGACAAGCGCTCCAGGAGGCGAGGGGCGGCCGGGAAGGTGAACAGCCTCGCCTACTGCACCCAGGCCATTCTGGCCGAACACGAGCGCCGGAACGAGAGTCGGGCCGGCCGCGACGAACCGGCGGCCCGCGCCGCCGAAGGCGATCTGGAAGTATCGCAGTTGCTGGACCTGCTCGAAAGCGCCCGCCGCCGGCTGGAGGCGCTTTCGGGGCGATCCGGGGCGGTGGAGCTGCCGGCCTTGAACACCGTGGTGGAGACGGTCGTCGACTCGCTGAACGGGATCATGCTGGAAATCCGGAAGTCGCAGTCGCTGGACTATGAGGCGCTGGAGCTGAAGCTCAATACCCTGGAAGAACGCATTCTGGCAGCCATCTTCTCGGGGATGAGCGAAGAGTCCCTGCTGGAAGCGAAGCAGGAGACCCGGCAGGAGATCCACCGGCACAAGCGAGGCTTGAAGGCCGAGCACATCGCCATGCTGGAAGGCAAGTTGATGCGCAAGAAGCTCCTGCAGGAATTCGGCGTTCCGCGGCTGAGCCTCTTTTACCTCCCCCTCAATTGACCCGCCTTGTGAGTCCGGCGACCTGGTGAGAAATGCGGGCTATCCGGCCATGAAGACCTTTCAGGTCACGGTCGAGCGAATGATCCCGGGCGGCAAGGGAATCGCCTTCCTGGAAAAGAAGGCGGTCTTTCTCCCGCTGGCAGTCCCCGGCGATCGTGTGCTGGTCAAGCGGGTGGCCGACCGCGGCAGCTACCTGGAGGTGCTGGACGGCGAGCTGGTTGAAGCCTCCCCCGACCGGCAGGAGCCGCCCTGTCCCTACTTCGGGCGGTGCGGGGGATGTGATTTCCAGCAGATGAATCTCCGCCGGCAGCTCGACGGCAAGGCGGAGATTCTGACCGACGCTCTGCGGCGGGTGGGTCGCATTGGCGGCGCCCAAAGCGGAATCGCGCGCATTCCCTCTCCCGGCTCGGCCTACCGCAATCGCTTGCAACTGAAGGTCCTGGCTCGAAACGGGAGAGTCTCCTGGGGATTTTTCGAGCGGGCTTCCCACCGGGTGGTGGAAGTCGACCGCTGCCGGATCAGCCTGGATCGGCTCTGGTCGATCCTTCCCGATCTGAGGACCTTCCTGGAGCGCTCCCCAACGACGGTGGGGCGCCTGAGCGAGGTCGAAATGTTCCAGGGCGACGGCGAGGAAGCCTTGATCGACCTGAAGCTGAAGCCGGGCGCTGAAAGTCTCTCCATCCTCAAGCGGGAGCTGCTGGCCGGCGGGTTCGACTGGGAACGCCGCCCGCCGAGCCTCTACCTGTCCCGATCGCAGAAGCGCGCCCTTCGGGTCTCGGGGCCCGGCTTCGTCCGCAAGACGGTGGGAGAATGGACGTTCCGGGTGAGCCGGGGATCCTTTTTTCAGGTCAACGACTTCATGCTGGAGTCCTTGAGCCACCGGGCCACACAGGGCTTGTCGGGATCTCGCGCCCTGGATCTCTTCTGCGGCGTGGGGTTCTTCACCCTGCCGCTTTCCAGGAATTTCGCGCAGGTGTGGGCGGTGGACCGGAACGCCGCCGCCATCCTGGATATGGAAGCGAACGCCCGCGCCAACGGGCGCCGCAACTGCCGCATTTTTCACAGAGACCTCGACGCCTTCCTGCGAGACCGCCGCCGGGACCTGGAGGCGCTCGACCTGGTTCTGCTGGACCCGCCCCGAAGCGGAATCCCCAAGGCCACTGTCGGGAGGGTCGCCGACCTCGCGGCTTCCAGGATCGTCTACGTCTCCTGCGATCCCTCCACCCTTGCCCGGGACCTGGCCATCATCCTGGGCCGGGGCTACGCCATCGAATCCCTGGAGATCGTGGACCTGTTTCCTCACAGCCACCACCTGGAGGCCATCGCCAGACTGAAACGACTGGACGGTTGACGGCCGACAGGGAAACTCCTTGGCGGACGAATCGTTGACACACGGCCGGGCCAATGGTAGGTTTCGGTCATTCATTGACGATGGAGATCACAGGATCTCGACTCCCGGGTCGGCGTGAGGATTGTCGGGTGAAGCGGCAGAAAAAGGTTTCTTTTCAGCCCTTGGCGGCATTGGTGTGCCTCCTTTCGCCGCTGGTGTCGGAAGCTGCTGCCTCTGGGAAGTTGCCGGAGGAGCTTTTCAGTCCCCATCAGCGGAATCACTGGGCTTTTCAGAAAGTTCAGCGTCCGCAAGTGCCGGCGGTTCGCCGCTCCAAGTGGGTTCGAACTCCAATCGATGCCTTCGTGCTGGCCAGGCTGGAAACCGAGGGCCTGGCTCCGTCCCCGCCGGGGGACCGGGTGACCCTTCTGCGCCGGGTCTATTTCGATCTGATCGGCCTGCCTCCCATGCCGGAAGACGTCGACGCTTTTCTGGCAGACCACTCTTCCAAGGCTCTTGAGAAGGTCGTCGACCGGCTCCTGGACTCCCCTCACTACGGGGAGCGGTGGACCCGCCACTGGCTCGATCTGGCTCGTTACGCCGACAGCGAAGGCTTCAAATCCGATCAGACCCGTCCCAACGCCTGGCGCTACCGGGAATACCTGATTCGATCATTCAACGGCGACAAGCCTTATGACCGCTTCGTGCGCGAGCAGATCGCCGGTGACGAACTCTGGTCGAACGATCCCGATGCCGGTTTGGCCACGGCTTTCAACCGACTCTATCCCGATGAGCACAACGCCCGCAACCTGGTGCAGAGGAGGCAGGAAATACTCCATGACATCACCTCGGTGGTGGGCGGGGTCTTCCTGGGGCTCACCTACGAGTGTGCGCGCTGTCACGACCACAAGTTCGATCCACTCCTGCAGGCGGACTACTACCGGCTGCAGGCCTTTTTCGCCAATGTCCGCGCCAGGGACGATCTCGTGCTGGCCTCCCGGGAAACTGCCGATCGGCATCGCCGTCAGCTAGCCGCATGGGAGGAAAAGACAGCCCCGATCCGCAAGGAAATGGCGGCCCTCGAGGAACCCAGGCGCAAAGAGATCCTCGACGAATTGATTGCAAGATATCCGGAGGCGATCCAGGAGGCGGTCTTGAGCCCCTCCGAGAAGCGAACACCCTTTCAGTGGCTGATGTTCTACAAGATGCAGGCCTTTTTGGACCCGGCTTCCTATCTCTATCACGCACCGACCCGGTCTGTGGTCAATCAACTGAAGGATGAGGAGAAGAAACGCTGGAAGGAGCTCGAGTCAAGACTCGACAAATTTTCGGACTTGCACCCGGGTGAGTTGCCCATCGGTATCGGCATTGCGGACGCAGGCCGCCAGGCGCCCCCAACGTTCATCCTCTCGGGGGGCGCTCATGATGCCAGCGGGGAAGAGGTGGACCCCGGTTTCCCCACGCTCTTCGATCCCGGCCCGGCCAAGATTGTGGCGCCGGAGGGGATGGCGTCCACGGGCCGGCGTACGGCATTGGCCAACTGGATCGCCGACCCGGAGAATCCCCTGACGGCTCGGGTCATGGTGAACCGGATCTGGCACTACCACTTCGGCCGGGGTATCGTCGATACGCCCAGCAATCTGGGTCTTTCAGGTGGATCCCCCAGCCACCCGCGGCTGCTGGACTGGCTGGCCACCGAGTTCATCCGAAACGACTGGAGCATCAAGGACCTGCACCGGCTCATCCTCAACTCGAATACCTATCGGCAGGCTTCCCTCAATCGTGAGGCTGCAGCAAGAATCGACCCGGAGAACAAACTGTTGTGGCGTTTCCCCCGGCAGCGCCTGGAAGGGGAAATCATCCGCGATGCGGCACTGGCGGTTTCCGGGTTGTTGAACCCGGCAATGGGCGGCCCCAGTGTCTTTCCCCCGATTCCTCCGGGCATGAAAGCCAACTGGAAAACAGCGGAAAACCCGGCGGAGCGCAATCGCCGCAGCCTCTACGTATTCATCCGCCGCAACACGCGCTATCCGATGTTCGAGACCTTCGACCTGCCCGACACTCACGAAAGTTGTCCGCGCCGGGACATTACGACCAGCCCTCTGCAAGCGCTCACCATGCTGAACAGCGAGGTGGTGCTCGAGTGGGCTCAAGGTTTTGCGGGCCGGGTGCTTTTCTCGGCAGGTCTCGACCCGGATGCCCAGATCGATTTGGCCTATCGCCTGGCCTATTCACGGCGCCCGACCAGCGACGAGAAGGAGGCGGCCCTGGATTTCCTGCATCGCCATCGTGGGGTCATCGCAGAGCATGCCGCGAAGGGGGAAAAGCTGGTATTGCCCTTGATGCGTCCCTACAACGTCGATCCGGTAGAGGCGGCGGCACTGGTCGATTTTTGCCACATGATCATCAGTTCCAACGAGTTCACCTATCGGAATTAACCGGAGCGAACACACCCCTGCGGGGTGGGCGGATGGCCAACGCCACCGTTGCCCCGTTTCAGGAGCTCGAAATGGTTGAAAAGGAACCTCACATTCTGCCTTTGGCCTCCCGCCGTGATTTCCTGTGCCGGGCGGGCAGCGGTTTCGGTTCCATCGCCCTGACCTGGCTTCTCGACAGGGATGGCTTCTTTGCCCATGCGGCAGCGGGCGCAGGCAACGGCTTGTTGGCCGCCAGGCAACCCCACCACCCCGCCAGGGCCCGATCGGTCATTTGGCTGTTTATGGAAGGGGGTCCGAGCCACGTCGACCTGTTTGATCCCAAGCCGGAGTTGGACCGGCTGGCGGGACAACCGATGCCCGAGTCCTTTGTCCGTCCCTTCACGGCCAACAAGGGTGTGGCGAACAACACCTTGATGCCCTCCAAGCGAAGCTGGAAGCAGTACGGGGAAGGAGGACTCTGGGTGTCGGATTGGTACGCCCGGACGGCTCGGCACGCCGACGATTTGGCGGTGTTCCGATCCTGCCACCAGGAGGGCATCAACCACGTGGGTGCGCTCTGCCAGATGAATACGGGCTCGATCCTGGCCGGTCGGCCCTCGTTGGGCGCCTGGACCACCTATGGTCTGGGCAGCGCCAACCGGAACCTCCCGGCCTTTGTCATACTGAGGGAGGTCAAACAGGTGGTGGGCGGCCCCAAGAATTGGAGTTCCGGGTTTCTGCCGGCTTCCTATCAAGGCACTCTATTGCGCAGGGAAGGGGCGCCCATCTTCCACCTGAAAACTCCTGAAGGGATCACGGATGGACAGCAGCGCAGCAAGCTGGACTACCTGAGGGCCCTCAACAGGTTTTATGCAGCCGACAAGGCTGAGGATACGGAACTGGAGGCCCGTTTGAATTCCTATGAGTTGGCCTATCGGATGCAATCGGCGGCCCCGGAGGCCGTCGATTTGAGCCGGGAATCCGAGCCAACCCGGAGGCTATACGGTCTGGACGATGAAAGCACGGCGACTTTTGGCCGAAACTGCCTCCTGGCCCGTCGATTGGTCGAGAGAGGGGTGCGATTTGTTCAGTGTTACTCGGGCAGCGGCCAGGGTTGGGACGCCCACGAAGACCTTGAGGGTAACCACTCGAAGATGACCCGGTCCACCGACAAGCCCATTGCCGGACTGTTGGCTGACCTGAAGGCTCGTGGCTTGCTCGAGGAGACGCTGGTGGTGTGGGGAGGCGAGTTCGGACGGACTCCCTTCAACGAAAAGGGAAACGGTCGCGATCACAACCCGTGGGGATTTACCGTCTGGATGGCCGGCGCCGGAATCAAGGGCGGACAGGTCATAGGAAGCACGGACGAAATCGGACTTCGGGCGGCTGAGCGACCTTGCCATATTCACGACATTCACGCCACCCTCCTGCATGCGCTGGGCCTGGACCATCTCAACTTGACCTATCTGCACAACGGCAGGTCGGAGCGAGCCACCATCAACGGCGGCGAAGTGATCCAGGAGGCTTTCGCCTGAGGGAAAGCGCCGGTCAGGCTTGGCTGCCCCGGCACTCTTCGCAGGGGCAGATCTCCCGCAAATAGGAGTAGGAGTAGATGCCGTCGGCATGCCCGTCGTTCCAGTGGAACTGGATGGCGTAGTGGCCGATGGGAGTGGCTCCCGTGGCTGCGATCGGGCCCTTGCCGAGGATCGGAAAGGGGTCGGGCTCGGTCTTGACCACGGGGGGAGTGTCGCGGCAGATGGCGCAGGGGCATCGCCGGCGGAGGTAGGCGTAGGAGTAGGTGGCCGCATGCCCGTCGCTCCAACGGACGGCCACGCCGCCGGGCGCCGAGAGCTTGATGGAAACCGGGACCACTGTCAGACCTCGATGGTCGGGGCCTCGACGGCGGCATGGTTGGCGATGCTGACCTGCGCGGCTACAGCGCCGGCGATGGCCTGGAAGGCTTCACGGCAGGAGCTGCGACCCAGTACCGTGGGTTCGCCGCTGTCGCTGGCAATCCGGATCTCGCTGCTCAGGGGAATCTCGCCCAGGAAGGGAAAGCCCATCTCGCGGCTGGCCTGGCCGGCGCCCCCGTGACCGAAGATATCGTCGCGCCGCCCGCAGTGGGCGCAGGTATAGAAGCTCATGTTCTCGACCACCCCCAGGATGGGCGTGTTGAGTTTCTTGAACATGGCGATGGCCTTGGAGGCCACTTTGAGGGCGAGGTCCTGAGGGGTGGAGACGATGACGGCGCCCGTCAGCGGAATGGTCTGACACAGACTGAGCTGGATGTCTCCCGTTCCGGGCGGCAAGTCGATCACCAGGTAGTCCAGGTTCCCCCATTCCACCTCTCCCAGAAACTGGTGGATCATCTTGTGCAGCATGGGGCCTCTCCAGATGACGGCCTCGTTTTTGGGAAGAAAATAGCCCATGGATATCATCTTGACCTGGTGAACCACCGGGGGGATGATCCGGTTTCCGACCACCTGCGGCGTCTGCGAGGAGCCCATCAGGGTGGGGAGGCTGGGTCCGTAGACGTCGGCGTCCATCAGTCCGACCCGAGCCCCGCATTCCATCAGCGCGGCAGCCAGGTTGGCGGCCACGGTGGACTTCCCCACGCCGCCCTTTCCGCTGGCCACCGCGATGGTATTGCTGACCCCGGGTATCAGGGTTCGGCTCCGGGAGCCCTGCCGGCGAGTCACCTTGAAGCTCATCTCCACCGAGACCGAGCGGGCTCCCTCGAGCGATCCGACCAGGCGTTCGGCGTCCGCCTTGATCCGATCCTTGACCGGACAGGCAGGATTGGCCAGCTCGATGGTGAAGGCGACCCTGGAACCCTTGATGGTGAGATCCTTCACGAAATTCAGTCCGACGATGTCTTCCTGCAGGTCGGGGTCCCGGATGCTCCTGAGAGCTTGAAGCACCTGTTGCGGACTGACGCCGCCATTTTTCTCGAATAAGGCCATTTCATCCCTTTCATCGCCCTGCCGGAGAGGCGGGGTCGGGTAGGGGGGCAGCCCCTCGGGCCGCCCCCTGCGGTCAACGTACGATAGTTTAGATGACTTGACGGAGCGGGAAAAGATTAATCCACGCAGGGGAACGGCGAACCACCCATGGACATGCAGCGTCCCCCATTTACGTCCAATCGGGAATGACATTGAGGCGGCCTACCGGTAGCGCGGGATCAAGCGACCCCGGGGCTACATCGTGGTCTTGTTTTAGAGAGGCAGTGCTTTTCGGAGGGGTGCTTTCTATTCGCCGCATCCGCGGCTGGGTTGGCGCATAACCGAAACGACCCCAGGCTTCCGCCTGGGGCTACCCTGAGCCGCTGCTCCGCAGCTCTATAAGGATGGTTTGTAGGGGGCGTCGCGTCGGATACCGACTCCAACCGCAGCTTCGCAGCTCTCCCCTGACCCACGACACTGCAAAGGGGAACATGCTTGTTTATTTGGAATGAAGCGTTTGTAAGAATCAGCAGAGGGATCGTTTCCGGGAATGGCCACAAAAGGCACAAAAAAAGAACCCTCCACTCTTCACTCTCCACTAATCACTCTCCACCCTTCGGAAAGTACTCCCGCCAGCGCCGGTCTACGGTTCGGGCCACGTCGGGGGAGGAGGCGACCTCGGGGGGATAGGAGGGCTTCATTCTGGCGTCCACCAGGATGGGGGCTCGGTAGCAGAGATGATGGCGTCGGACCTCGGTCTCGGCCGCATGCACGTCGGCGGCCGGCTCGAAGCGGGTGAAGACCGACCACAGGAAGCGGGAGGAATCTTCGGCTATGGAAGGGTCGTCGGTCAGGATCAACAGGGGCCAGGGCTGAAAGTCCGGCCACCGGACCAGTCGTTCCCATTGGCCGGGCTCTTCCGGGAAGCTGGAGCCGCCGATCACCAGGCATCCGGGGCAGAAGGCGGAGACCGCTTCCACCCCGGCCGGAACCTCGCCCTGAAACTTCCGGGGCAGCTCGCGCTTCGGGTCTCCCATTCCCAGCAGGATGGCCTTGCTGCCCTGGTTGATCCGCGGTCCGCAACTGTCCAGTGTGTCCATGGATAGATTGGAGAGGATGAAGAAGTCGGTCTCCCACTCGATGCGCTCCAGGACGTGCTGCAGCAGGGCGGGGAAGTCTCTCAGGTTCATGGGCGTGTCGGTCGCCATCAGAATCTTGGTGAGCGAGAGCTGCCCCTCTCCCAGGATTCTGAAAGCCGACGTCATGGCTTCCCGGCCGTAGCGTTCACGCACGACCGCCGCCGCCAGGGAATGAAACCCTGTTTCTCCGTAGCTCCAAAGGTCCCTTACTCCGGGCATGACCAGGGGGAACAGGGGGCTGAGCAGCTCCTGCAGATAGTCGCCGATGAAGAAGTCTTCCTGTCTGGGCTTGCCCACCACCGTCGCCGGGTAGATGGCGTCGCGCCGGTGGTGCTGGTGCTGCACCTGGAAGACGGGGTAATCGTGGGCCGGCGAGTAGTAGCCGTAGTGGTCGCCGAAGGGTCCTTCCCTGCGTCGCCGGCGGGGCGGGACGGTCCCCTGCAGCACGAACTCCGCCTCCGCCGGAAAGGGGTGGGGGCTGCCTCCCGGATGAACCATGGGGATGCGTTGGCCTGCCAGCAGGGAAGCCACCATCAGTTCTCCGACGTTTTCGGGAAGGGGAGCGATGGCGGCCAGAATCAGCGACGGAGGCCCCCCCAGGAAGACCGTCACCGGCAGCGCCTGGTTCGCCGACTCGGCCAGGTCATAGTGAAACCCCCCTCCCTTCTGGATCTGCCAGTGCATTCCGGTGGATCGGCTGTCGTAGACCTGCAGGCGGTAGATTCCCAGGTTGTGGCTTCCGTTTCCGGGGTGCTGGGTGTAGACCAGGGGCAGGGTAATGAAGGGCCCCCCGTCCTGTTCCCAGGTGGTCAGAATCGGCAAGCGGGAGAGATCGGCGGGCTGCCGGCCGGACTCCAGCACCGGTCCTCGTCGAACCCTGCGAGTGCCCAGCTTGAGGGCTTCCCGGGCGAGGTTGCGGTGGCCCCACAGGCGCCCCAGGCGGGGCGGCAGCAGGGTCTGGGCCAAGGTGGCCACCTGTTGGACCAGTTTCTGGGGGCCGCTTCCGAATGCCAGCTCGATGCGCCGGGCCGTGCCGAACAGGTTGGTGACCACCGGAAACCGGCTTCCCCGAACGCGTTTGAACAGCAGCGCAGGACCCCCTTGCCGGATTACTCGCCGGTGGATCTCGGCAACTTCCAGACAGGGATCCACCTCGGCCTCGACGGCCGCGAGCTGATTCTCTCGCTGCAGGAGCTGCAGAAACTGTCGGAGATTTCCCAGGGGTTGCCGAGCGGCCATGAGTGTCCACCGGAAGGGCGGGTCGAATCCGATTCACGATACCACAGCCACCGGTGGCCGTCACCACTCGGCGCTGTGCTAAACTCGCTGCATGCGTCGAGCCGGAGAGCAAAGCTGGCGAGCCCGCGCCTTCGCCTGGGCCATGGCTAACGGAACCGGCCCCTACGAGCGCTGGATGGCCGAGCGGAAGCAGGGCTTGTTGGGCGAGCTTGCGGGCGAGGTGGTGGAGATCGGGCCGGGAGGCGGCGTCAATCTCTCCTATCTGCCCCGGGAAGTGCGCTGGACCGGTATCGAGCCCAATCCCTGTTTCCACCCCTACATTCGCGAGGAGGCCGCTCGGCTGAGCCGGCCGGTCCGCGTGAGAAGCGGCGTAGCCGAGGAGTTGGGACTGGAGGATGCCAGCGTGGATGCCGTGGTCGGAACCCTGGTTCTCTGCTCGGTGGACCGGGTGGAAGCGGTTCTGGAGGAAATCCTGCGGGTGCTCAAGCCTGGCGGACGCTACTGTTTTCTGGAGCACGTTGCGGCTCCGCAAGGCAGTTGGCTTCGATGGTTGCAGGGCGTGGCGCGTCCGGCGTGGAGCAGGGTGCTGGACGGATGCCGGCCCGATGCCGAGACCCCGCTGCAGATTGCCCGAGCCGGTTTCTCCCGCTGGAAGTGGGAGGAGTTCCAGGCGCCGCTGCCGGTGGTGAGTCCCCACATCTGCGGTTTCGCCGAAAAGGGTCGGGAGGCGGCTTGACAGGCCGATTCTTTATCCAGACCATGTTCAGAGTGGAGAGTGGAGAGTGAAGAGTGAAGAGTGGTCAGCGGAGAACTCGGGAACAGGGAACTGCCTGATGACCTGGTTGCACTCCTGGAACGACGACGCCGTGACAGACAACTATCCACTTGTCTGAAACAAACGCTTGCGCCTGGTGGATGGAAACCGGCTCATAGTCAGGCACGGGAAGATTTTTGATTCACATCGATGCACAGGATGCACAGGATTTTTTCTGGAGACGGCTGGCCGGTGTTTGCGGGCATCCGTGTTGCTTCGGGCAAAGCCATTGAATTCGAGCATGCGTTTGCCGAAATGGATAAGCAGTTGCACCTGAAATCCGCATGCGATCATCGCCAGAGTCAGCCTTTCGTGCAGCAGCCTTTCATCCTGTTAATCCTGTAAATCCTGTGCATCGATGTTCAATAATCTTGTTCCTGACAGGCTATGAACGTCCCTTGGTTCGCCTTCGGATGATCTGCCCCGTCGTGGTGGGGTGGGGGCGGTACTATTCACTTTTCTCCAGTCCGCGATGTCGTTCCATCCGGCGGGACCGCTGATAGAGGGTGAAACAGGGGTGTTTCAAGACAGGGGAGGTTTCGGGATGAACCGGCGCGGTCGGTGGGTTCGCGGTGTGTTGCTCGTGGTCGTGTTGGCGGCATTGACTGCCGGTTGCAATCGATCGCTGCAGCGGCCCACGCGGGCCCCCATCGTCAAAGTCCCCGAGGCCTGGACCGGTGGGGAGGGGGCGCCGGCTGCAGGTCAGCCTGTTTGGTGGACCTCGTTTGGCGATGAGGGTTTGGATGGGGTCGTCTCTCGAGTCCTGGAACGAAACCAGGATCTACGAGCGGCGGCGGCTCGCATCGAAGCGGCCCAGGCCCAGGCGCGCATCGCCGCGGCCGCCCAGTTGCCTCAACTGGACGCGAGCTTCGACCTGGGGGGGCGGAAGCAGAACTTCCTGGGACTTCGCCTTCCCGGCGCAGAAGGGAGCGTGTTGAGCCGGACGTTCTCCAGCGCGGGTCTGTCGCTCAATCTGGGCTGGGAGGCGGATTTGTGGGGAAGGGTGAAGGCCGGAAAGCTGGCGGCGATAGCAAGCACCCAGGCCCGCCAGGCGGAACTGGCGGCGGCCCGCCTGTCGCTTTCGGCGCAGGCAGCCAGAGCCTGGTTCGGGGCGATCGAGGCCCACCGCCAGGTCGAGTTGGCTCGATCTTCGGTGGAGAGCTACCGGATGTCGGCCGGGCGCATTCGGGCCCGCTTTGAAGGCGGCGTCCGGCCCGCCCTGGACCTGCGCCTGGCCCTGGCCGAGTTGAGCATCGCCGAAGCGGCGTTGCAGTCGCGCCTGGAACTCGCGGACCGCGGCGTCCGTCAGCTCCAGATCCTCATGGGCGACTATCCGGACGGCAGCCGCGAGGTGGGCAAGGACCTGCCCGAGGGCCCCGGCCAGGTCCCGACCGGCCTGCCTTCCGAGCTGGTCCACCGCCGGGCCGACCTGGTGGCGGCCGAACGCGATTTGCTGGCCGCCGACGCCAGAATCGCCGAGGCCAGGGCTCGACTCCGGCCCAGTTTCAGCCTCACCTCCAGCTTCGGCACTTCCAGCGACCAGTTGCGGCGCCTGCTGTCGGCTGAATTGCTGGTGTGGTCACTGATCGGAAACGTGGTGCAGCCGGTCTTCAACCGGGGCAGGCTGAAGGCCGGAGTCACCCTCAACCAGGCGCAGGCGGAAGAGGCGGCAGCCCGGTACGAGAGCGCCATTCTGGCTGCCTACAACGACGTGGAAGCGGCCCTGGCGGCCGAAGAGGTGCTCCGGCGCAGGCGGCAGGCGATAGAGGAAGCCGCGGAGCAATCGGTAGCCGCTCGGGACCTTGCCGAGCAGCGATACCGCTCGGGGCTGGCGGGGATCATCACCTTGCTGGCTTCCCAAAGGACGGCGATCGACTCGGAAAGCCAGTTGCTGACCCTCAGGCGCCTGCAGCTCGACAACCGGGTCAACCTGCACCTGGCTCTGGGAGGGAGCTTCTGAGGGTGTTGTCCGGAACACCCCCGTTTCGCCGCTCGTGAGCCGCCCCGTCGTATGGGACGGCGGCGAGGCGAGGCGAAGAGTGAATAGTGGATAGTTGCTTGATCGACAGGTCGAGCATTTTGCCCAGAACATCCTGTTTCACCCTGAATCATCCGCATGGCAGGGCGGAGACGGGGCTGATCGGGATTGGAATCAGCCGCAATTACAAGGGAAAGTGGGTATGAAACTAGCACTCAAGATAGGACTTCCCGTCTTGGTCTTGGCCCTCGGCGCCTATGTCGCCTTGCTGATCATACGAGCCAAGCCCGAGCCGGTGCAGCGTCCGCCGGTAATCTCGCTGCCGCTGGTTCACGTCATGGAAGTGAAACCCGAAAGTCGCCGGTTGACCGTGCGCGCCGAGGGCACGGTGGCGCCAAGGACCACCTCCCAGTTGACCTCGGAAGTCGCGGGCCGAGTGGTTTGGGTGTCTCCGTCGCTGGTTGCCGGCGGGTTCTTCGACGCCGGGGAAGACCTCCTTCGAATCGATTCGAGGGTCTATGAGCTGGCCGTGGTGCGGGCCCGCGCCGCGGTGGCCCAAGCCGGGCTCAAGCTGGCCACCGAGGAGCAGGAAGCCGCCCTGGCCAGGCAGGAATGGGAAAATCTGGGCAGCGGCCCACCCACCTCGCTGGTGTTGCGGGAACCCCAGATCCATGAGGCGAAGGCTTCGCTGGCAGCGGCTGAAGCGGCCCTGGAACATGCCGAGTACGACCTGGAGCGCACCCGGGTCAAGGCTCCCTACGACGGGCGGGTCTGGTCGGAGACGGTGGACGTGGGTCAATTCATAGCCCCCGGAGCCGCTCTGGCGCGGCTCTACGGGGTCGATTTCGCCGAGGTTCGCTTGCCGATTGCGGATGAGGAGCTGGCATTCCTTCACCTGCCTCTTGCCTATCGGGGGCAAACCCGGCCCGCTGGGGGCCCTGCAGTGGTGTTGAGCGCCGAGTTTGCGGGAAAGAGGCATCAGTGGTCGGGTCGGATTCTTCGGACCGAGGGGGAGATCGATCCCCGCACCCGAATGGTGCACGCCGTCGCCGAGGTCAAGGATCCTTACGGCAGAGGCAGCGACCGCAGTCGTCCTCCGCTGGCGGTCGGGATGTTTGTCGAGGCTGAAATCCGGGGGAAGTGGGTGAGCGAGGTGGTGGTGTTGCCGCGGTCGGTCCTGAGGGGCGACCAGGTCCTGGTGGTGGACGAGGCGGACCGCCTCTACTACCGTACGGTCGAAGTTCTGCGCGCCGAGCGAGACCAGGTGTTGATCGCCTCCGGTCTCAGCGAGGGAGAGCGGGTGTGCCTGTCGGTGGTTCAGACGCCCGTCAACGGCATGAGGGTCGAGGTGGTGGACGATTCGGTCGCAGACCGGGACCCGGTCTGATTGCGACCGCGAGCGCAGGGTGTTGCTGGAGGAGCCATGAAGGGACTGGTTGCCTGGTTTGCCCGAAACGGAGTGGTGGCCAACCTGTTGATGATCACGGTCGTGATGGCGGGTGCGCTGACCCTTCCCGATCTCAAGAAGGAGGTCTTCCCCGAATTTGCGGTCGGCGTCATCTCGGTAACGGTGAGCTATCGCGGCGCTGCTCCGGAAGAAGTCGAGGAAGCCGTCTGTATCCGCGTGGAAGAAGCGCTACAGGGATTGGAGGGCATCGACAAGATTCGGTCCACGGCCAACGAAGGCATGGGAACGATACGAATCGAAGTCGAGTCGGGTTACGACACCCGGGAACTCCTGGACGAAGTCAAGGCGAGGGTGGACGCCATTGACACCTTTCCAGAGGAAACCGAGAAACCGGTGATCCAGGAGGGCAGAATCCGCAACCAGGTGATCTTCGTTTCCATTTCGGGGGATGCCGACGAGCTGACCTTGAAACGGCTCGGCGAGCAGGTTCGGGATGAACTATTGCTGCTGCCGGAGCTCAGCCAGGTCGAATTGAGGAACGCGCGACTCTACGAAGTCTCGATCGAGGTTTCCGAGGAAGACCTGAGACGCCACGGCCTGACCTTTGACCAGGTGGCGGGAGCGGTCCGGCGAAGATCGCTCGATCTGCCGGGGGGGGCGGTCAAGGCCGAGAGCGGGGAAATCCTTCTGCGGACCAAGGGACAGGCCTACCGGGGCGAGGAGTTCGCCAGGTTGACCCTGCTCACCCGGCCGGACGGGAGCCGGCTGCAACTGGGCGACGTGGCCCGGGTGGTCGATGGGTTCGAGGACGCGGACAAGTTTTCCTGGCTCGACGGCAAGCCGAGCGTGATGGTTCAGGCCTTCCGGGTCGGCGACGAAAGCGCCCTGGAGGTGGCCCGGGCGGTCAAGGAGTATGTGGCCGAAACAAGGGATCGGATGCCGGACGGCATCGCTCTCACCACCTGGGGAGACCAGTCGGCCATCCTGGAAAGCCGCATGAACCTGCTCATCAAGAACGGCCTGACCGGGCTGTTGCTGGTCTTCGTGGTGCTGACCCTTTTCCTGCGTCTTCGTCTGGCCGTGTGGGTGACCATCGGCATTCCCATTTCCTTCCTGGGGACCATGGCCCTGATGCCCGTCTTCGACGTCTCCATCAACATGGTTTCCCTGTTCTCCTTCATCATGGTCCTGGGGATCGTGGTGGACGACGCCATCGTGGTGGGAGAGAGCGTATTTTCCAGGCAGGAGGCGACCCGGAAGGGTCTGTCGGCGGCGATCGAGGGAACCCAGCGAGTCACCGTGCCCGTAGTCTTTGGCGTGCTGACCACGGCCCTGGCCTTTACGCCGATGCTGTTCGTGGAGGGGTCGGCGGGGCCGATCTGGCGGGTGATACCGCTGGTCGTCATTCCGACCTTGATGTTTTCGCTCATCGAATCCAAGCTGGTCCTGCCCTATCATATTTCCCACTATCGTCCTCCAAGGGAAGGGCGGTCGAAGTCCCTCCCGACTCGCGTCTGGGACGGATTCTTCGCCTTTTTCGGGAATGGCATGGACCGGTTCATTCACAAGGTCTACCGGCCGCTGTTCCTGGTCGTGCTGGAGTGGCGCTACCTGACGCTGGCCGTGGCCGTGGCCACCCTGTTGCTGACGGCGGGTATCGTGGCCGGGGGCCTGATCGACTTCACCTATTTCCCTGAAATCGAATCCAACTACGTGGTGGTCGATCTGACCATGCCCCAGGAGACCCCGGCCGCGGTGACCGCCCAGGCCATTCGGAGGATCGAGAAGGCCGCCTTTCAACTGGACCGGGAGATCCAGCAAGAAGCGGGCCGGTCCCTGTTCCGCCACGTCTTGACCGTAGTGGGAGAGCAACCCAACCGGGCCCAGTCCGAACGCGGCGATCGAACGGGTGACGCCAACCGGTATTCCACCCCTTACAGGGCCGAGGTCATGATCGAGCTGGTTCCTTCGGAGTCGAGGAGCATGACCAGCCGTGAGATCGGCGCCCGCTGGAGGGAGTTGGCCGGACCCGTTGCCGGGGCGGTTGAACTGACGTTCAATTCGAGTCTGATTCAAAGCGGCAAGGCCATCGACATCCAGCTCAGCAGTCAGGACATCGGCCAGCTCCGTCAGTTGGCGGTTGCCACCAAGGAGAAGCTGAGCCAGTACCCGGGCGTGATCGACATCAACGATTCCTTCCGGGGAGGCAAGCCCGAGCTGAAATTGGACATCACGCCCAAAGCGGAGTCCCTGGGTCTGTCGCTGCAGGACCTGGGGCGCCAGGTCCGCCAGGGGTTTTTCGGAGAGGAAGCCCAGCGCATTCAGCGGGGAAGGGACGACGTCAGAGTGATGGTGCGCTATCCGGCCGAAGAGAGACGCTCGGTGGGAACCTTGGAGAGAATGAGGATTCGAACCCCCGACGGCAGTGAAGTTCCCTTCTCGACGGTGGCCACGGCCCGGATGGGACGAGGCTTCGCGACCATTTCCCGGGTGGATCGACAGCGAACCATTACCGTCACCGCCGATGTGGACCCGGCGGTGACGACCGCCAATGAAGTCCTGGGCGACATGGACGCCAGGTTCTTCCCGGACCTGGCGAGGGGAAATTCGGGATTCGCCTACAGCTTCGAGGGACAACAGCGCGATCAACAGGAGACCCTGGAAGGACTGGCCCAGGGATTCGCCCTGGTGGTGCTGGGAATCTTCGCCATGATGGCCATTCCCTTCCGGTCCTACCTGCAGCCGCTGATCGTGCTGTCAGCCGTGCCCTTCGGGATCGTCGGCGCCATCTGGGGGCACATCATTCTGGGCTATTCGACCAGCATTCTCACCATTCTGGGGGTGGTGGCCCTGACCGGAATCGTGGTCAACGACAGCCTGGTCCTGGTCAGCTTCATCAACGAGCATCGCAAGCAGGGCATGCCTCTGGTCCGGGCGGTTCACCAGGCCGGCATCCTGCGCTTCCGTCCCATTCTGCTGACCTCTCTGACCACCGCGGCCGGCATCACGCCGCTCATCCTGGAAAAGAGCGTGCAGGCCCAGTTTCTGATCCCGATGGCCATTTCGCTGGCCTTCGGAGTCCTCTTCGCCACCTTCATCACACTTGGCCTGGTTCCTTCCCTCTACCTGATCCTGGAGGATTTCAAGGGGATCTTTCGATGGATCTTCGGTATCGAGCCGCCGCCTGAGGGGGGCAGGGCGGGGGATGTGGAGGCCGCAGGAGCGGCGCCGGCGGCTATCGAGTAAGACCCTTGCTTGCAGGACCACGACAGCCCGGCATGCCTGAATCAAACGGAAAAAAGAGGAACCCACGAAGTGACACGAAGGACGACGAAGGGACACCAACGGTTAATTCACATCGATGCACAGGATACACAGGATTTTTTCCGGAGTTTTTTCCGGAGACGGCTGGTTTGAAGTCCTGGAACTCTGCAAATCCGCCCGCGATCATCGCCGGAGTCAGCCTCTGGTGCAGCACCCTCCCATCCTGATAATCCTGTGCATCCTGTGTATCCATGTTCAAAAATCTTGTTCCCGATAGGCCATGAAGTTCGATTGTTTCACCCTCGGATGTTCCGGACGGCAGGGCGGGGGCGGCTATTCCGTCACCAGCTTGACGCCGGTTCCGAAGCGGCGGTAGCCGTCGAATCGAATCTTGCTCTTGGTTCGTATGCGGGTGTTCTTGAGGGAGACCCCGGGGGGCCGGCGGCTGATCCAGATCTCGGCTTCCCTGGGCAGCCAGTAGGAGGCGCCCGAGATGGTGGCCGGCGCATAGTCGACCGACATGTCGAACTGGGTCACCGGAAATTCCCGGGGAATGTCCACGGCCTTCTTCTCCAGGCGGACGACCTCGTAGGTATGGGGATTGACCCAACAGCGCCCTCGGTAGGCGGTAATGATGGTGCTGTCGTTCAAGGTAATGAACCGTCTGGACCTTTCTTGAGAAACCTCGAAGGCGATGCAAAGCGTCTCGCGCCTGTTGATTCTCTTCGGTCCGATGAACCGAAACTCGGCCTGGGTTCGGTGTTCGAAAAGGCCTCGCAGCGCCGAGCCGAACTCTCCGATGGAAAGCCCACCTCCCAGGTCTTCCATGGTTGTTCCTCCCGGCGCCGGCTCCCGGTTGACCGTCAGGATTTCGTAGTGCTCCTTCCGGTCGTAAAAGGAGAGTTCCGCCGCGAAACTGCCGGTAATCTTCCACCCCACGGTCGGAGCAATGGTCCGGACGAAAAGCCGGGTCGTCTGCTTGCAGATGAAATCGGGCAGTTGGGCGCTGTAGGTCAGAGCGTTGCTGCGCACCCGCGCCAGAATCAGGGGCCAGTCTTTTCCCGACGGCGCGTCTTTCGTCACCGGCGGGCCGTGAGCGGCGGCATCCCGAACCAGGTTCGGGTGACCCGGCCCCGACAGGGCCAGCAGGACCAGGACTCCCAGCCCGGCCCGCCCGCAGGCGGCCCTTGAGCACGTTGGCGCCATGAGGGACATCATGGGCGTACTGTAGCACAACCGGGGAGCCCGTCAGGAGTGAATCGCCAAGTGCGGGGCTTTGGGGTTCAAAGGCCGGCCATGGCCCCGATAGCTGTTCAAGCGGACACCCGCCGCCGTACGGATCTCTTGAAATTGCAAATGAAGACGAACCACGAATGCACCCGAATAGACACGAAGACAGAAGAATAATTCACATCGATGCACAGGATGTACAGGACAATCAGGACGGGACGCTGCTGCACCAGAGGCTGAATCCGGCGGTGATCGCGTGCGGATTTGCGGATTTCCAGGACTTCAAATCAGCCGTCTGCAGAAAAAATCCTGTGCATCCTGTCCATCCATGTCAATAAGCCCTCTGCTCACGCTTGACTTGGAACCGGTTTCCAGCCAAAAGAGGTCATGGGAGGAAGCCCACCCGGGAGCGCGGGCGTCTCGCCCGCACAACACTGGCACAGCCTCGCCCCTCTTCTCCATCCGGCTCGACCGGCAACGGCCCCACGATTCCGCTTCGGCCGAGCCCAGGCCGTTCCCGCCGGCAGGGTGGCCGGGCGCCAAATCGCGTGGAATCTGAGCGGCACGCTACGGGAGTGCATGCGGGCGAGACGCCCGCGCTCCCGGAGGGCGCCTCTCCCGTGGGTCTTGGTGGATCACTCTATTGTCTTATATTTCAGGCAAGCACCAACCCTGCCCTGCCGGGCAGATCATCCGAGGGTGAAACAAGAGAAGTTCATGGCCTGTCGGGAACAAGATTATTGAACATCGATGCACAGGATGAACAGGATTAACAGGATGAGAGCTTCCTGCACGAGACGCCAGTTCTGGCGATGATCGCATGCGGATTTCGGGGGCAACGGCTTATCCATTTCGGCAAGCGCACGCTCGAATTCAATGGCTTTACCCGAAGCAACACGGATGCCCGGGAACACCGGCCAGCCGTCTCCAGAAAAAATCCTGTGAATCCTGTACATCCTGTGCACGATGTGAATCGAAAATATGCCGGTGCTTGACAATGAGCCGGTTTTCATCCACCAGGCGCAAGGGTTTGTTTCAGACAAGCAGCACCCCTGCCTTGCCGGGCAGATCATCCGAGAGTGAAACAAGAGAAGTTCATAGCCTATCGGGAACAAGATTTTTGAACATGGATGCACAGGATGCACAGGATAATCAGGATGGGAGGGTGTTGCACCAGAGCTGACTCCGGCGGTGATCGCGGCGGATTTGCGGATATCCAGGACTTCAAACCAGCCGTCTCCGGAAAAAATCCTGTGCATCCTGTGCATCCATGTCAATAAAAAAGGGGATTCGGCTTCGCCCCGAAAGCGGAGCCGCCCCGGCGGGCCTCAAAGAGAGCGTAACATCCTGTGAGTCAACGGGATAGACTCAACTGAAGCGGGCTGGTTCCCAATTTTGTTTCAGGCAAGCACCACCCCCGCCCTGGGGTGCGGATCATCCGAGAGTGAAACAAGAGAAGTTCATGGCCTGTCGGGAACAAGATTTTTGAACATGGATGCACAGGATGCACAGGATAATCAGGATGGGAGGGTGCAGCACCAGAGCTGACTCAGGCGGTGATCGCGGCGGATTTGCGGAAATCCAGGACTTCAAGCCAGCCGTCTCCGTAAAAAATCCTGTGCATCCTGTGCATCCCTGTCAATAAAAAAGGGGATTCGGCTTCGCCCCGAAAGCGGAGCCGGCCCGGCGGGCCTCAAAGAGAGGGTAACATCCTGTGAGTCAACGGGATAGACTCAACTGAAGCGGGCTGGTTCCCAAATTTGTTTCAGACAAGCGCCCCCGCCCCCGACGACGGTGCGGATCATACGAGGGTGAAACAACGAAAGTTGACGGACTATCGGGGACAAGGACCTGTCCTGTGATTCCGGATTTCTGAATTTTTTGAACATGGATAGACAGGATGCACAGGATTATCAGGATGCAGAACCGGCGCACAGGATGCGGACTGGCTGAAAAATCGACTTAACTCCTGATCTGACTGGCACTTGACTTCCGTCCACGGGTTTCTCTTCTCAGATTTGTTTCAGACAGGATCGCGGTTCTTGCCACGGGACGGGATTGTCTCTCGGCTGGAAGTGGGGTATGGTTCGGCATCGACAGGAGGAACCCGTTGCAACAGGCCGGTTTGCTTGAAATTGCTTCCGACATCGTCTGGGGACCGCCCATGCTGGTCCTGCTGGTGGGGACCGGCCTGTTCCTCACCATCAAGCTCAGGGGCCTTCAGTTCAGGAAGCTGCTGCCCTCTCTCCACCTGGCCCTGGTCCGGCGGCGGGAGCCCCAATCCGAGGGAGACATCTCCCACTTCCAGGCCTTGATGACCGCCCTGGCTGCAACCGTCGGCACCGGCAACATCGCCGGGGTGGCCACGGCCATCGCCTCCGGAGGTCCGGGAGCGCTATTCTGGATGTGGATGACCGGGCTGGTGGGGATGGCCACCAAGTTCGGGGAGGCCCTGCTGTCGGTCAAGTTCCGGATCAGGGACGAAAAGGGGGAGATGGCCGGCGGGCCGATGTATTTCCTGGAGCGCGGCCTGAAGCAGAAGTGGCTGGCCCTGTTGTTTGCAGTGCTGACGGTGTGCGCCAGTTTCGGAATCGGGAATACGGTGCAATCCAACTCGGTGGCCCAGGCGCTTCAGACCTCTTTCGGCGTTCCCTTGGCATGGACGGGCGTCGGCATCGCCTTGGCGACCGGCGCGGTCACCCTGGGGGGAATTCGTTCCATCGCCCGCGTGGTCAGCGCCCTGGTGCCGGGCATGATCGTTCTCTATCTGATCAGCGGTCTGGCCGTGGTGGCCATCCATTGGCAGCAGGTGCCGGCCGTCATCCACCTGGTGGTGGTCTCGGCCTTCACTCCAGCGGCGGCCGCCGGAGGGTTCGCCGGCGCCACCGTCATGCAGGCCATCCGGTTCGGAGTCGCCAGGGGAATCTTCAGCAACGAGAGCGGCATGGGATCAGCCGGGATTGCCGCCGCCGCGGCTCAGACCCGGCACCCGGTGACCCAGGCGCTGGTTTCCATGACCCAGACCTTCATCGATACGCTGGTGGTGTGCTCGATCACGGGATTCGTGATCATCGGAACCGGGGTCTGGAACAGCGGGGATTCGGGGGCGGCGCTGACCACCCGAGCCTTCAGCCTCGGCCTTCCGGGAGACTTTGGCGGTCTGGTGGTTTCCCTGGGGCTGGTGCTGTTCGCCTACTCCACCATTCTGGGCTGGAACTACTATGGAGAAAAGGCCCTGGAGTATCTGGCCGGCCACACCCGCTGGGCCAAGGGCTACAGGGTCGCCTGGGTGGTGGCCACCTTCTTCGGCGCCACCCTGACCCTGGATACGGTCTGGGCGGTTTCCGACGTCATGAACGGAGCCATGGCCATCCCCAACCTGATCGGCCTGATCGGCCTGAGCGGACTGATCGCCTCTGAAACCGCCGGCTATTTCGGCGGGCGGCCTCAGGGACGACAACCAACCTGATCGTCTTAGAAGCTCCCGCCCCAACTGTAGTTCAGCCGAACGTAGTAGTAGGCCCCGTTGAACCCGAAGGGTGAGAACTGGCCGTAGTGGTTGCCCACCGTGCTGGCGCCGTACTTGTTCACCTCGGGGTAGGTATTCAGCACGTTCTCGCCACCCAAGGCCAGCTTGACCCTTTCTCCCAGCGGGATGCCCAGTTCGAGATCCAGCAGAGCCCTGCCGGCATAGGAGGGGTAGGCCCAGGAATTGGCCACAACGCCCAGATCGGCAGCGTTGCGCCCGTCCTCGCTGTCCCAGAAGGCGCCGAAGTAGTGCAGGCGCCCCGTCAGGTCGAACCGTCCGGCGTCGTGGCCGACGGTGATGTTCCAGCGCGAATTGGGCAGCCCCCGTTCCAGTGTGGTGATGCGGAAGCGGTCGATCACCGACGATTCGACGTTCTTGACCGCGGTGTCGGTGTAGTTGTAGACCGCGCTGAAGGTCGTCTTTCCCGCCACGAAGGTCGAGATCAGGTCGATGCCCTGGGTGGTGGTGGAAAAGTCGTTCAGGAAGAAGCGGAACACGGGAAAGTTGCGTGCCTCCGGAATCCCTTCCGCCAGCAGCGTCTCGATTTCATCTGGCGTCAACTTGATCTCCTGGGCCAGGGCGATGCGGTCGTCGATGTCGATGCGGAAATAGTCGGCGGTGAAGGTGAAAGGGCCGTTCTCAACCACCAGGCCGGCGCTGAAGTTGAGTGCTTTCTCCGGTTGGAGCTGGCCGCCGCCCCGTGCCTGGGCCACTTTCGAGGTGGAGGGGACCACCCCCTGGTTGGTCAACTGCCCGCCGATAAAGGCCGTGGTCACGTTGAAGGCGTTCTGCTGGCCGGGCGTAGGAGCTCGGAAACCGCTGCTGATGGCCGCCCGCAGGGCGGCGTTGTCGTTCATTTCCACCCGCCCGGAGAGCTTGCCGTTGACGGTGGTGCCGAAGTCGTTGAAGCGCTCGACCCGGACGGCCGTGCCGAGGGTCCACGTGTCGGCAGGGTCGGAAAACTCGACGTCGCCATAGACGGCCACGTTGCTGCGGCTCCACTCGCCGGCGGTAGTGTCGGCCCGGTAGCCGTTGAAGCCGTTGGAACCGGAGCTGAAGCCCTGGGCAGCGTAGGGGCCGATCTCCCACGACGGTTGGCCGCCGGCGCCGATGGTGAACTTCTCCCGCCGCCACTCCGTGCCCGCGGCCAGGTGGACGTATTCATGGACGGGCTTGGAGACGTCGAAATTGAAGTTGACCTCGTCCTGTTTGTAGATGCCCGGCCGGAAGGAGGTGGGAGTGTCGAAGCCGAGGGAGGCGTTGACCGTATCGAAGATGAACTGGTCGATCTCGCTGGTGCCGATGCCGGCGCTGGCGTCCCAGGTGAAGCCGTTGTCGGCGAACCCGCGCAGGCCGGTGACCAGCGAGTAGTCGATCAGGTCGCCCCCGAATTGTGGCGTGAACCCTCCGGGGAAGCGGCTGTAGAGGGTGAAGCAGTCGGGGTCGGCCTCGACGGCCGCCAGCGCATCAGGATCGGGCACGTTGTCGATGATCGGGACGATGGGACAGCCGCCGCCCCCCGGCTCGCGTCCGGGAGGAGGCGTCTTGCTTTCTGGAGCGGTCTCGGCCCACACCCGGTCGCCGACGCGCAGTGTCGGGATGTCATTGACCCTGGGCCCCTTGAAGACCCCGCTCCGGGTGTGCGGATTGCGGAAGTAGAAGCCGCCGGTCACCTTGCGGGAGGCGTAGTTGGTGTGGCCGTAGAACTGCACGCTGTTTTCGAACAGCTTGCCGAAGTTGGCGAACAGCTTGAGGTCGTGGTCGATCCTGGGGGACCCCCACACCTGGGCCGTGTTGCGCAAGTTGGTGTTGCCCGCGTCGATGATGCCCTGGGCGCCATTGCGTTGGATGGCTCGGTTGGTCGGATCGGCGGTGCCGTATTCCATGCTGAGGTTGAGGAACCCGTCCGATCCCAGCGGCAACCCCACGTTGCCGGCCACCGACAGGTTCTGGCCGTGTCCGCCGATTCCGTTGCAGGAGTGCTTGATGTCGCCGATGATCCCCGACCCGCAGGTCGCCGGGTCTCCCGAATTGGAGTCGAGGTGGGCCCCGGTCTGGAATTCCAGGCTGCCGCCCGAGGGAGCGTTCTTCAACTGGAAGTTCAGGACGCCGGCGATGGCGTCCGAACCGTACTGGGCCGCCGCCCCGTCGCGCAGCACCTCCAACTGCCGCACGGCTATGGATGGAATGGTGGAGATGTCGGGTCCCTGGGAACCGTCGGCAATGCCGTTTCCCAGCCAGGTGATGACGGCCGCCCGATGGCGGCGCTTTCCGTTGACCAGGATCAGGGTGTGGTCGGGGGCCAGGTTGCGCAGGTTGGCGGGCCGGACGACGGTGGCGGCATCGCTGATCGGCTGGGTGTTGATGTTGAAGGAGGGAACCACCGTCCGCAACTGGGTGGCCAGGTCGCGGCTCCCCTGGTTGGTGAATTCCTCGGTGCGAATGACGTCCACCGGCACGGTGGACTCGGTCACCGAACGCGGCTCGGCCCGGCTGCCCACCACCACGATCTCGGTGGTGACCGCTCCCAGTTCGAGCGAGAAGCTGCGCTCGACCGCCTGGCCGGCCATCACCTCGACGTCGCTGGCGGTGGCTGCCTCGAAGCCGGACGCCTCCACCGTCACCGTGTAGGTCCCGGGCTCCAGGGTCAACCGGTAGTTGCCCACGGCATCGGTGGAGCCGGTCACTTCGGCTCCGGTGGCGCTGTTGGTCGCGATGATGTCAGCGGCCGGAATGACCGAGCCGTAAGTGTCTTTGACCTCGCCGCTCAAGGTGGCGGTTCCCTGGGCGTGGGCTGTGCCGACGACTGTGGCAAGGAGCAGCATACTCGTCAGGACAGCTACAATTCGAAGCATGGAGACCTCCCGAGGGGAACATTCCTGTCTTTGGGGAAAGAGACGCAAACCGAAATTACATGTGGCAGCATGGCCCGTATTTATTCCTTAACGATACGGTTACGCTACCTGATTGCCCATCTTATCTTGTTGCCACGCATTTCACTAGTTAATATTTCATAGAAATGCAGTGCTACAACGTGTCTGAATCATGAACGGAATCGCGTCGCCAGACCGTCGGTCCAGATTTGGCAGGGCCACTGGTTCGTTGACCGATGAACGAGTTGAAGATACGTACCAGCGGGATAGGCGACTTCGATAGACTCCTGATCGCCGATTGAGTCTTGCAGGGGCGGACGATCGCAAGCTTTTTCCAGACCGGAGCTTTTGCCTCGTCGGGCATGTCAATATAGAATGCCGCCCTGGCAACAATCCGAATCGACGACGGATTCCGCCGACTTCAGGGCGGACCAAAGGCTGGACCATGAAGATCAAGCTACTGATTCCATTATGTTGCAGCCGACTGACACTCCTGAGCCGCCCTTGGTGATTCCCGGGTCTGAAATTGGGTGCGTCCCCTCCCGGCCTCATGCGGGCGGTCAGGCATCGCCAGCCGAGCGCAGGCCGGTGAAGGCGGTTCCATGATTACTCTGGAAGACATCAAGTCGGCCCAATCCAGGATTGCCGGAGTGGCGGTCAACACTCCGCTGGTGCGCTACACCGACTTCTCCACCGACCGGCAGACGTTTCCCAAGCCGGAGAGCTTCCAACCCGTGGGAGCCTTCAAGCTTCGCGGCGCCTACAACAAGATCGCCTCTCTCTCTCCGGACCAGCGGAGACAGGGTGTCATCGCCTTCTCCAGCGGCAACCATGCCCAGGGAGTGGCTTACGCGGCCCGGGCCATGGGTATACGGGCAGTCGTCGTCATGCCGGCCCGGGCTCCCGCCATCAAGCGGGCCAAGACCCTGGATCTGGGCGCCGAGATCGTCACCGTGGAGGAGGGCGGGGAAGAGGAATGGAGGGCAGCGGCCGAATCCTTGGCGGCCGAGCGGGGGTTGGCCATGGTGCCGCCCTTCGACGACGAGACCATCATCGCCGGCCAGGCCACGGTGGGTCTCGAGATCCTCCAGGACCTTCCCGACGTGGAACTGGTCCTGGTCCCGATAGGGGGAGGGGGCCTCATCAGTGGGGTGGCCGCGGCCTTGAAGCTCAGCCGTCCCGACATTCACGTGGTGGGCGTGGAGCCGGAGTGGGCCAACGACGCTCAAGCCAGCCTGCGAAGCGGCAGGATCGTGGAACTTCCCATCGAGCAAACCGGCAGAACCATAGCCGACGGCATGCGTGCCACCCGCATCGGCGACATCACCTTCGAGCACATTCGTACCTTCGTGGACGATATCATCACCGTCAGCGAGGACGAGATTCGCAGGGCGGTGCGGAGGTTGATCCTGGATGCCAGGCTGGTGGTGGAGCCCAGCGGCGCCGTGACCTTCGCCGCCTTCCTCTATCATCAACAGGAGCTGCCGCCCGCCAGGCGGAGCGTCACCGTGATCAGCGGCGGAAACGTCGATCCCGAACTGCTGGCTCAGATTTTGGCCGAGGAGGAGTGACTGTCAAGTCACAAAGTCACACTTGAGGTGCCGCAATCAAGATCGTACACTTCGGCCCGTAATCGGCTTGGGGGCTACCCCGCATTTCTCACCAGGCCGCTGGAGGCAGGACAAAAGCAGTTTGTCTTCAGTGGTTTGATTGGCTCCATGTCAAAGGCTTGCCGACTACAGACGGCGCTGGGCATGCCTTGGCTTGTCCTTTTCCCTCCAGCGCGCACATGCTCCCTCGACCGTAGAAACCGCTACGCTCTTCGGTCGCGAGCACACGCTGGAGGGAAAATGCCTGCGCCATGATCATGCCCCTTGGTGAGAAATGCGGGCAAAATCCTGACCATCATTCGGCGGTAGGGAACTTTCTACAAGATCAATCCGGCGGGATCCGATCAGCTTTCGACATTTCCCGGATCGATTTGAGGAGCCTGCTCGACAAGCGATTTAAGGATGAGCGGCGCCGACGCACCGACGTTGAATGCCAAGACCGGATTGGATTCGATGCCGTACATGAAAACCAAGAGTGCACCCATTCCGACCATAGCAATGGTTACTGCCCAATATGACCAACTCTTCGCCCAATCGGGGATGCCCCTATGCAACTCTTTCCTGATGCGGAACCACTGGAGCAACTCCGCTGCACAGCCACCCGCGAATCCCCACACGATCATCTTCCAGCAGTCTTCCATAGCAATAGCTAGAATGCCTTGCTGGCAAATCTCTGCATCTGTGCAATTACCTCGCGCAATTTCACCGGCTTGGATTTATGCGCGTAAACGATTTTCCCGTCCCTAGAAATAGTCTGCCGGACTTCAGAGCGATGTCCTGCAATCACCTCTTTCACCCGTTTTGGGTCCAGCCCAGTGTCCTTTGCAACTCCATCAGCTGTCCTGAAATCCCACTCGGGGCGCCTAAGCGCAGACAGTACCCTTGCCCACTCCGTCTCCGTGATCATGACCCCACTCCCTTCGCGCAACTCCATTAACACCCATTGTAACCCAACGCGCCGGGAGATGGCTGACAAAAACAGCGACCGCCAGCGTTCGGCATTCCCGGATTTTTTGCAAACGCGTCGATGCTCGGCAACGCAATCAACCAACACAGAACGGGTTCGGGGCAGTCACTGATACAGACATTCCAGTCTGAGCGACCCATGATAGAGATCTTCCCGTCCGCTTGTCCGAAACAGGAGTGTTTCAGCTCAGAATTTCTCTGACCACGTTCCCATAGACATCGGTCAAACGCATGTCCCGTCCACCGAAGCGGTAGGTGAGCCGGGTGTGGTCCAGCCCCAGAAGGTGCAGGATGGTTGCGTGGAGGTCATGCATCTCCAACGGGTTCTCCACCGCCTTGTAGCCCCACTCGTCGGTATTGCCGAAGGTCATTCCGCCCCGGACGCCGCCGCCGGCCATCCACACCGTAAATCCGAACTCGTTGTGGTCGCGTCCGTCGTCCTTTTGGGCAAAGGGCGTGCGGCCGAACTCCCCCGCCCACAGGACCAGGGTCTCCTCCAGCAGGCCGCGGCGCTTCAAGTCGGCCAGCAGCGCCGCGATCGGCTGATCGGTGGCCAGGGCGTTCAGGTTGTGGTTTTTCGTGAGTTCGAAGTGGGCGTCCCAGCGGGAGATCCCGGAAATGATGGGGCAGGTCAATTCCACGAAGCGGACCCCTCGTTCCACCAGGCGGCGGGCAACCAGGCATTGCCGGCCGAACTGGCGCGTCTGTTCGTAAGCGGCTTCGAGTCCGTACTGCCGCCGCACCGATGGCGATTCGCCGCTGATGTCCATCAGGTCGGGAACCTCCATCTGCATGCGGGCAGCCAGCTCGTAGTTGGCGATGGCCGACTCCACGGCGTCGGCTCTTCCCATCTGCTGAAGGGAGAGCCGGTCCAGGTCCTTGATCAGGTCCCGTTTGGCCGCTTGAAGCCGGGGCGGGGTCCGGTCGGATCGGATGTTGGCCACCGGAGGGTCCTTGGCCTGGAACAGCGAGCCCTGATAGGTGGCCGGCAGGAAGCCGTTGGTGAAGCAGTCGATCCCGCCCGAGGGAATCACGCCGCCGTTCAGCACGATGAACCCGGGAAGATTCCGGTTCTCGCTGCCCAGTCCGTAGACGCTCCAGGCCCCCAGGCTGGGCCGGCCCTGAATCCCGACGCCGGTGTGCAGGAAATAGTTGGCGCTGGTGTGTTCCGGAAACCTGGAGGTGAGGGAGTGAATGACGCAGAGGTCATCGACATGGCGGGAAAGGTGCGGAAAGAGATCGCTGACCCAGAGACCGCTTTGGCCGTAGCGTCGAAAGTTCCAGGGGGATTGGAGGATGGCCCCGACTTCCTGGAACTGGGTAGCTTCCAGCTTGCCGATGACCTCTCCGGGAGGCCGGCCGTGGAAGCGCTTCAGGAGAGGCTTGTAGTCGAAGCTGTCGACCTGGGAAACTCCCCCTTCCATGTAGAGGAAGATGACGTTTCGAGCGCGCGGGCGCCAATGGGGCAACCTCGGGGCCGGGGGACCGCCAGGACCGGTTTCCCTCTGCAGCCTGGTTCCGTAGCCGGCATCGGCCATCAGCGCCGACAGCGCCAGGGCGCCGAAACCGGTGGAACAGCAGCGAAGCATCTGCCGCCGGGTCAGCGGCTTGGGCAAGGCGTCCATGGATGGGCTCGTCCGGACCGGGGGTGGTTGAGTGTGGATCTGACGACTCATCGAATATAGATCAATTCCTTCACGTTGAGAAGCGCGTGGCTCAACGACTCCCAGGCGGACGGGCCGGCCTCCGAAGGGAGTTGCAGGCCGGACATTCGGTCGAGCGATCTCAGGCAGGCATCCATTTCGGCCTGGGTGGGTGGCCGGGCGAAGGCTTCCAGGTACATCTGACGAATGCGCCGGGACGGGGACTGATCCCCGGCGGCTTCCTCCAGTCGCCGGGCCCACCTGCGGGCCTGCTCGTGGAAGAAGGGATGATTCATCAGGGCCAGGGACTGGGCCGGAACGTTGGAAACGTCCCGCCGCCCCACCGTGGCGAAGGGCTTGGGCGTATCGAAGGTCAGGAGCAGGGAGGACAGAAAATTTCGCCGGGCGGCCAGGTAGATGCTGCGGCGTCCGTTCCCGTCCAGGGGCCCCAGTCTCTTGGGAGCGCCTCGAAACAGGACCACGTCGCCCTTGTGAACCGGAACGGGCGGCCCGGACATCTGCAGATCGAGACGCCCCGAAATCGCCAGGACCGCATCCCGGATGCTTTCCGCCTCCAGTCGCCGCAGGTTCATGCGATGCAGCAGCCGGTTTTCGGGGTCGATGCGGGCGGCCGCCCCGTCGGATGCCCGGCTGGACATGCGATAGGACTGCGACAATACGATTCTGCGTATCAATTGCTTGAGCGAACCTCCGGCCTGGCCTCTGAACCAGTGGGAGAGGTGGTCCAGCAGCTCCGGGTGGCTCGGCCGCTCTCCCAGCCAGCCGAAGTTGTCCACCGAGGCCACGATGCCCCGCCCGAAGAGATGGTGCCAGACCCGGTTCACCCACACCCGGTCCAGCAACGGATTGGAGGAAGCCGTCAGGACTTCAGCCAGTTGCAGGCGGCCGCTGCCCCCGCCGGAAGCCAGCGGTTCCGGTCCGGCGACGGCTTCCAGGAATCTCCTGGGGACGCGGGCGCCCGGTTGGAGGGGCTCGCCCCGCTGCAGCAGGGGTTGATCGATTCCATTGCCGTCGAGCAGGGCGGGGGCCGTGGTGGAGGCGGCCTGGATCCTGCGCAATAGGGCCTCCTGGCGGGAAAAGAATGGCTTCAGAGCCCCAAATCGTCTTTTTCGTTGCGACAATGGCCCCAGGCTGACTTGCGGGTGCTGAACCAGCCAGTCGGCCAGCCGGGCGAAGGAGGCGGACCGGGGAGATCCGGCGATGGCGCCGGCAGCCAGACGTTCGGAGGCCTCCAGCAGCAGCTCCTGATAGGCCCGGGCCAGGTCGGGCAAGGACCGGCAGGAGGCCAGCCTGTCGATCAGGAGGCCCTTGGGAGGCTCATAGGGAGTTGGCTTTCGCGCCGCTTCGATGACCATGGCGATGGCCAGGTCGTCCGATCCTTCGGGGCTGAACTCCAGGTGAACCCGGTGGCCGCGGTGGGCGGTCAGATCGTGCTCGATCCAGCCCAGTTCGGGAACGTCTTTCCAGCGTCGGGTCAGCTCGTCGTAGAGCGGGCCTTCCTGCAGGGTGTAGGAGTCGACGGTGGCGTAGACTCGAACCGTTCCCCGGGCCAGGTAGTAGAGCTTGCCTGTCTTCAGGGTGAAGGTAGGCGTGCGCAGCGAGCGGCCGGCACGCACCCAGTTGCGGAGGCGTTCGGGATTGCGTTCGGTTCCCGGCGCCAGCTCGAGAACGTCCCAGACCGGGTCCTTGTGGGCGCCCCCATGCCGGTAGACCCGGGCGATGGGAGAGGTGAAGCGCCGCCCCAACCGCACCGCCCCGGCCCTTCGAGGAGCCTTGCCGAAGCCGGGTCCGTCCACTCGCCAGTCTCCCGGTTCCAGGCTGGTGTAGTCTTGAATGATCCGAGCCCCCGCGGCCTGCAGGATTTCCTGCAGGCCGAGTGGCTTGCGCCAGCGATCCAGAACCTCCTTCAGGATTGCGGGAACGCCTCGCGGGTCCCGGCCGTCCCAATGGTGGACCACCCGGGCAACGGGGTGCAGGGGGTCGGACGGGTCCTCGAGGGCGTTCTCGACAGCCTGGGCCCAGTGTTTCAGCCGCTTCACCTCGAGATGCCTGGGCCAGGCGACCGACTCCGGCGCTGATCCGCCGTCGTCGAATCGGCATCCGGTCTCCCTTTCGGCTTCGACAAGTTCCCGAACCGCCGCCAGGTAGGCGGCCGTTTGTTGCAGGTGCGGCTTCTGGGCCCGCCCCAACGCCCTGAGAATTCGGGGCCGATGCTCATTGGCAAGGGCCTCCAGCTCGCGAGCCACCTGGCGGTTGTGCTCCATCGACTGGAAGCGCACCTGGCGATAGCCGGAGCTCAGCAGGAAGCCGAACAGGGCATAGTAGTCCCGCTGCGAAATGGCGTCGAACTTGTGGTCGTGGCAGCGGGCGCAGGATGCCGTCAATCCGAGGAAGGTCTTGCTCAACACGTCGATTCGGTTGTCGAGTCGTTCGATCTCGTCCTGGCGCAGGTCGACCGGAGAATCCTCCTCTTCACCGAAAAAGGGCCAGCCGGTGGCAATCACCGATTCATTGGCGCCGGTTGTCGGGTCTATCCGGGGCGCTGGCAGCAGGTCGCCTGCAACGTGCTCCGCCACCAGTTGCCGGTAGGGAATATCGGCGTTGAACGCCCGCACCAGGTAATCGCGATACTGGAAGGCGTTGGCGATCAGGAAGTCGGTTTCGTGGCCCCGCGATTCGGCGTAGTGGACCAGGTCCATCCAATGACGGGCCCAGCGCTCACCGAACCGGGGAGAGGCCAGCAGGCGGTCGGCCACGAGGGCGTGGGCATCGGGGCGCCGGTCGTCGACGAACCGCCGAGTCTCCTCCGGAGAGGGGGGCAGGCCCGTCAGGGCGAAGGTAACCCGGCGCAGCCAGGTCCGGCGGTCCGCGGGTGGAGCGGGAGCCAGACCCGTGGGCTCGAGCCTGGACAGCAGAAAGCGGTCGACGGGATCCCGGGGCCAGCGGCTATTCCGGGTGGCGGGCGGCGGCTGGCCGAGCGGGGGCTCCCAGATCCAGGGGTATCGCTGCTTGCGTGCTGCAAGGTCGAACCCTTCGGCGGCGTCTGCGGAACCTGGGGCAGGCTCCGTTTCGGGCCAGGGGGCTCCGGCTTCGATCCAGGCGCGCACGTCCTCGATGACCGCTGGCGGAAGAGGCCCCATCGGCGGCATCTTCAAGTGCGGGTCGCGGTAGGTGACGGCCTGGTAGAGTCGACTGCTCTGCGGTTGGCCGGGCATCACCACCGGCCCCGACCGGCCGCCCTCGAGCAGAAAGGCCCGGGTGTCCAGACGCAGGCTCGATTCCTGCCTCTCGGGACCATGGCAGGAGGTGCAGTGGGTGGCCAGAACCGGACGAATTCTCTTTTCGAAGAATTCCAGGCCTGTCTCGTCCGAGGAGCCCCCCCACGCCGGAAGAGACAGCAACGGAAGCGTCACTGCCAAGCGAAACCGCATCAGTCAAGCTCCTCTGTCGCATTGCCCCGATGCGTCTGAAACAAACCCCTTCGCCTGGTGGCCGGAAACCGGTTCAATGTCAAGTAGGGGCACATTTTTGATTCACATCGATGCACAGGATGCACAGGATTTTTTGGCGAGAAATTCCACGGTCCTGGACTCAACGATCGCCTATGTTCCAAGGTAGACTTCCCAAAACCCGCTCCCGGGCTCACGGATCGCTTCCAACACGCTCCCGGTCATCGAGCGGATCTGCACGCTGAAACGTAGCGTCTCGTGCTGTTTATCCTGTGCATCCTGTGCATCCTGTGCATCCATGTTCAAAAATCCGGATTCACCGGACAGTGTCCTTGTCCCCGACAGGCCAGGAACTTTCGTTGTTTCACCCTCGGATGACTCGCCCCGTCGTGGGGGGCGGGGGCAGGTCGATCCACCGGCCTTCGGCGTTGGAGAGCTCGCAGGCCCGAATCAGCCGCTGCGCAGCCAGACCGTCGGAGACATGGGGCAGGTGGGGCACGCTGCAGTGCTCCCGGTCTTCATTGCGAACGGCTGAGACGAAGTCGGCAATCAGCCGGTTCCAGGTGTGCTGCCCCGACAAGACGTCTGCCGGCTGACGGTCCGCCGCGGCCACTTCCAGAACGACCGGATCCTTGTCCCGGGACCGTTGCCGGATCACCTGCAGCTCGTTGCACAGTGTCATCCGGCGTTGGCTGTCCCGGTCCTGCGCCACGGTCACCCATTGGCCGCGCAAAGTCAACGTCCCCTCCACTCCGCCGAGGACGATTCTCCGTTCCGGCTGGCCCGGACTGATCAGCAAGCGAAAGTTCCCGACAGCCCCATCGGATGTCTCGGCCAGCACCGAAGCAAATGTCTCCGGGTTCTTCCGCCCGGAGCGGGTCCTGTCCTGAGAGCCGGGGGGCGACCGCAGCGAGCAGGCCAAGCGCAAGAATTGCCGGCCGGTGAGGTGCCGGGCGCGATCGAATTCATGGCTGCCCAACTCCCGGAGCACCCCGCTGTTGGCGATCCAGGGATCCGATCCGGGGCTGAAGCAGAGTCGCCACTCGGTTTGAAAATCGAGCAGTTGGCCGATCTGGCCTTCCCGGAGCGCCCGCCACAGGGTGAGACAGGCCGGAGAATAACGCCAGTTGAAGCTGATGGCCGTGACCGTTTCCGCCTCGCCGGCGGCCTTGGCCATGGCCTCGGCTTCCGGCAGGTCCCAGGCCAGCGGTTTTTCCACCAGGACGTGGCGTCTATTGGCGAGAGCGTAGGCAAAGGGCTCCAGGCGGAGAACCGGATCGGTGGCGATGCTGACGATGTCGACCCGGCTGCGGTCGATCATTCGGCGCCAGTCGTCGAAAACCTCCAAATGCGGGGCTTTCAGGTCGGCGGCCAGCCTCTCGGCCTTGGCCCGGGTGCGGTTCCAGAGGGCGGTTACGCTGACCTCCGGGATTCGCGCAAAAGCCCGGGCCTGGCAACGTCCGGCGCGACCGGTTCCAATGATTCCGACTCGCAGGGAATGGGCCACGGACGCCAGGCTCCTCAGGTTGGCTGCACCGGCAGGGCGGCGCCCAACCCGCGCCGGATTTCGTCGAGGTTGGCCGCCCCTCCGTCCAGCAACTCACCCGGAAGTTGCAGTTTGGCCACCTCGTCGATTTGGGAGAAGACCTTGCGAGACCCTTCAGCCATGAAATCAGTGCCCATGCGCTGCGACCACTCCTGCTCCAGTGCGGCGATCTGGGGCGCGTCGCATCCGCCAAGCTGCTCCTCTCTCAGCACCCGGCACAGCTCATCCAGTTCCGCCTGGCTGTAGCGCGGCCAACGGGCCCGTTCGATCCCCTCCGGCATGGCGGGGTCACCGCCCAGAATGGCCAGTTTCCGTTTCATGGTGGTATGGGTCCGTGACTGGGGCGACACGAGGCGGATTATAACTGATCCCGCTTCAAACCATTAATCTGCAATCATTGCCGGTACTTGTACGGCTCTTTGCGGCTGGAAACTCGTGGGACGAGCAGCAACCTCACCCAGGGCACTGCAGAGTTGGTTCTTCCGAACTTGCAGGCGAGGCTGGACAACAAGATCGGCGCCAGCGTCATTTTACGGAGGAAGTTGCCGGGGGTCCCGACCTATGAGGCATCGGTGCCCTTTAGCACCCTCTTTACGGACAAAGGCTACCTTCCCTTCGATCACCGTGGCGGCCATGTTTCCGGAGTGGCCATCGCCAATCTCTCCACCAGGGCCGACAGGGTGCTGCTCCTTCGGTTTTACGAGGAAGATGGAACTCCAATGGGTTCCTACAACCTGTACATGCCGAGTGGCAGCCACCGAGCGTTCTCGCTTGCCACCGAGTTCCCGGAAGTCGCCGGCAAGGCCGGGATGCTGGTGGTTTCCATTCATCGCGATGTCGGCATCCTCGGAATCGGGTTACTCGGCTTGAGGTTCAACCCCGACGGATCGTTTACGACGATCACTCCAATGATTTCCGTCGACGAGGATGTGGGTTCTTAGGAATCGTGGGAAATGGGGCTGGTGAAAGCGCAACTCCCCAGCCGGCATCCGAACGAGAACACGGTCGCCGCTTTGGCGAGTGCCCGGGCAAAAGCCACCAAGACCGCGGCAGCCGTGCGGCCCTCCTGCGCACAAGATGGTCGCGCAGAGCGTATTCCCGGCTCACTATGCCGGTCCTATCGGTTTTGGATGTGGGCATGGTGGGCGCGACCACTACCGAAAATATTTCATATGTTGTTGATACTAAAAATTGTAGAGAGACGACGGGCAGGACGCCCTCGAGCTCACCATCTAGTTGCAGTGGACACTCGCTACGACGACTGTTACTCTTGACGTAACGGGTATTTTCGGGCACGTTGAGAATGATCATCAGCTATCGCGACAAGCGGACCAGGGACTTCGCCACTGGAAAACGGATAAAGGCTTTCTCCGGTATCGAACAGGCTTCACAACTAAAGATTGACCGACTCGAAGCGGCAACCGCTCTTCAGGACCTTGCCGCCTTGCCGGGCAACCGTTTTGAAGCGCTCAAAGGTGACCGCAAGGGCCAGTACAGCATCCGCATCAACGACCAGTGGCGGATTTGCTTCGAATGGTCCAAAGGATCCCCCGGACCCGAGAATGTAGAGATCGTTGATTACCACTAGGAGAACCGCTATGGCCGTGCCCGCAATCCATCCTGGCAAACATGTCGCCGAGGAACTGAAAGAGCTCAATATGAGTGCCGCCGCGCTTGCGCGCAAGCTCAAGGTTCCTACGAACCGCATCAGCGAGATTCTGAACGGACGGAGGTCCATTACCGCCGATACGGCCCTGCGCCTCGGCCACTACTTCGGTACCAGTGCAGAATTTTGGCTCAATCTTCAAAAACTCTATGAACTGCGCCTTGCCGAGAAGACAGCCAGCAGGGAGATCAAGACCCTGCCGATGCGTAAGAACGAAGAACACGCTCACACCTGAAATCTCACTACCGAACCTCTGGAATGGCGGCCACCACGTCTTTCGACACCAGCGTTTCAGGCTGCCGTCCAGATCGCTGCAAGAATATCCTTTGCTCATCATGTGGTTTAGCTACCTTCATGATACAACAGAGTGTGGTCTTGTCCCTCTATTGGCCTCTCCTCCTACCTTGCCCCCTCCTAAAATCCCCCTATCCGAGGAATTTTGCGAAAGGCTCAATTGACAATAGGTACTTTATGAGAGGTTACTGGACTTCTTTGGAAGGGCATGGTGGGCGCGACCGGGATCGAACCGATGACCTCTACCGTGTCAAGGTAGCGCTCGTACCAACTGAGCTACGCGCCCGATTGCGGCTAACATAATGGAACCCCGCCGGGACTGTCAATCAATTCGGCCCGCTTGACAAAACCCCTGTCCTATAGATAATTCAAACCCGTTGACAGGGTCCCGATCGCGGGAGCCGTTCATGAGATTCTGGATCGATCGGCGCTTTCTGGCAGTGTACCTGACCAACCACAAGGATGTGTGGATACCCGGCGCTGGACTCTGATTCTCTACCCGGAGACGTCCTGACCGGCCGCTTGTCATTGTTCAAGTCGCGTCGGTTTTTTTGTACCCGTAACCGGGTGTGGGCTGGAGCAGCCGAAACATGGAAAGCACCCTTCTACTGAACTCGTCCTTCGAGCCGCTCCGGGTCATAAGCTGGCAGAGAGCCATCACCCTGCTGTTTGCCGGCAAGGTGGAGGTGATCGAGGAGTACTCCCGCGAGGTTCGCAGCGTGACCTTCTCGGTCAAGTTGCCGTCGGTCCTACGGCTGCTGCGCTACGTCAAGGTCAACAAGAGCCGCATGATCAAGTTTTCCAGGGCGAACATCTATGCTCGGGACAGGCACCGCTGCCAGTACTGCGGCGGCGCTCGTCGCGGGGATGAGCTGACCTTCGACCATGTGGTGCCGGTGTCGCGCGGCGGAGGCAAGAGCTGGAACAACATCGTGACAGCCTGCATCGCCTGCAATCGCAGAAAGGGAGGACGGACTCCCGAAGAGGCCGGCATGCGCTTGATTCGGACGCCCGCGGAGCCCGAGTGGGTGCCGAATCTCAACCTCACCCTCGTTTTCAGGAATGCTCCCGACTCCTGGCGCGACTACCTCTACTGGAACGTGGAATTGGAGACCTGAGCCCCATGCAGATGGAAACGGCCTGTTCAAGGGTGCGCGGTCCGGATCGCGTTGCGTCCCGGCAAGCAGAACCTTCGGCAGCGAGACTGAGGGCGCTGGAACCGGGGGATATCGATTCCCTGATCCGTTGGGTCAACGATGCCGCCGTCAGGCTCTTCCTGTCGCAGGCTGTCGCTTACCCGGCCTCCGGAAGGGATGGAACCCGTTGGCTGGAGGCGTTGTCCCGGAGTCTTACCGAGAAGGTCTTCGCCATCGAGACGCGGGAAGGGCGGCTGATCGGCTCCGTCGGCCTGCACGCCATCCGCTGGATCGACCGCAAGGCCGAACTGGCCCTGATGATCGGGGAGAGGGATTGCTGGAATCGAGGCTACGGCACCTGGGCGGTGCGGGAAATGCTGAGGCGGGGCTTCGAGGAGATGGGTCTGCGGAGAATCTACCTGAGAGTCGCCTCCAATCACGAGGCGGCCATCCGCGTCTACCGCAAGTGCGGATTCCGGTCCGAAGGCCTGTTGCGCCAGGACCGCTACGTCGGCCGAGGCTACGCCGATACGCTGATGATGTCCGTTCTGAAGGAGGAACTTGCGGCGGGGAAACGTGGAGACCGAACCGCTTAGGCCTGCATCAGGGCTCCGTCGATCAGTTGCTGGGCCTGGTCTTCGGAGACGTCGGAAACCGTCGCCAACTCGCTGACGATCAGTTGCCGGGCACGGTCGAGCATCTTCTTTTCGCGGAAGGAGAGGATTCGGTTGACGCTCAGCAGGGAAAGGCTCTTGAGGACGTCGGCCACCTGGAAGATACATCCCGTCCGCATTTTCTCCGAATTCTCCTTGAAGCGGTTCTTCCAGTCGGTGGCGTTGTTGACCTTGGTGTTCTTCAGGTGCTTCAGAACCTTGTTGACTTCCGCTTTCTTGATCAGTCGTCTCAAGCCGACGTCGGTGGCGTTGGTTGCCGGGATCATCACCATCATGTTGTTGGCCGCAATCTTGAGATGATAGAAGGCTTCCGCTTTGCCGGAGATGCTGCGCCGGTCAATTTGCTCGATGACGCCGACGCCGTGGTTGGGATAGACGACTTTTTCGCCGATGGCGAAGCTGTTTGTGGTGACCTGGGCCATGAGTTCCTGGGTTCGGTTCGAGAAATGGGACAGGCGATCAAGTATATGGAACCAAGGAATTCGAGTCAAGCACTAACCCGCATTTCTCAATCGGCCCGGGTCTTTGCAATTGGATGTGAACCTCGCGCGGTTCAGGAAAGGATGGTGGAGCGATGCCGGAAGCAATTGAAGTATTGAACTTCTTCAACGGCGCCTGGAGCCCTTCCGCCGGCAAGGAGTCCCTGACGATTCTCGATCCGGCCACGGGGGAGAAACTCGCCGACAATCCCCTGGGCGATGCCGGAGACGTGGCCCGGGCGGTGGATGCGGCCGCCGGGGCCTTTCCCGACTGGAGGCGCACCCCTCCGGGAGAGCGTGTTCAGTACCTGTTCGAGTTCAAGCAGCTCCTGGAGGAGCACTTCGAGGAGATCGCCCGGCTCACCACCCGGGAGCACGGCAAGACCCTGGCCGAGTCTCGCGGGGAGCTGAGGCGAGGCATCGAAAACGTGGAGGTCGCCTGCGGGATTCCCACGCTGATGCAGGGCTACAACCTGGAGGATGTTGCCCGCGGCATCGATGAGACCATGATTCGCCAGCCGCTGGGGGTGGTGGCGGCGGTCACGCCCTTCAACTTTCCCTCCATGATCCCCCTGTGGTTCCTGCCTTACGCGCTGGCCTGCGGCAACACCTTCGTGCTGAAACCGTCCGAGCGGGTGCCGTTGACCATGCGGCGGGTGTTCGAGTTGCTGGAGCAGCTCCACCTCCCTCCGGGGGTCGTGAACCTGCTCAACGGGAACCGGGCGGTGGTGGATGCCCTCATTGACCATCCCGAGGTGCGCGCCGTCAGCTTCGTGGGATCGACGGCGGTTGCCCGGCATGTCTATGGCAGAGCTGCCGGCCGGGGCAAGAGGGTGCAGTGCCAGGGAGGCGCCAAGAACCACGTGGTGATCCTGCCGGACGCCGATATGCCGACCACCACCCGGATCGTGAGCGACAGCGCCTTCGGGTGCGCCGGGCAGCGATGTCTGGCCGTCTCGGCGGCGGTCACCGTGGGGGAAGCCCGTGAGCCCTTCACCCGCTCGCTGGCCGAGACGGCCCGGTCCATCAAGGTGGGCTATGGCCTGGAAGAAGGGGTCCAGATGGGACCGGTGGTGAGTCGGGAGAGCCGGCAGCGCATCGAGGGCGCCATCGGTCGGGGCGCCTCGGAGGGCGCCGAGGTGCTGGTGGATGGTCGAAACCCCAGCATTCCCAACTATGAGCGGGGATTTTTCGTGTCTCCGACCATTCTGGACGGGGTGCCGCCGGGGAGCGAGACATCCCGGACCGAGATCTTCGGGCCGGTGCTCAGCCTGATCCACGTGGACAGCGTCGAAGAGGCCATTGAGGTTGTGGCCGGCAATCCTTACGGAAACGCCGCCTCCATCTTTACCGGCAGCGGCGCCGCCGCCCGCAAATTCCGATACGAGGCGCCGGTGGGGAACGTGGGGGTCAATATCGGGGTGGCTGCTCCCATGGCCTACTTCCCGTTCAGCGGTTGGAAAGACAGCTTTCTGGGGGTTCTCCACGGCCAGGGTCGTGACGCGGTGGAATTCTATACCGAGAAGAAAGTGGTCATCGAGCGCTGGCCCCGGGAGTGGTCACGCAAGTTCTGAGGATCGATTGCAGGTCGGATTTCTTGAACGGAAACAACAGGGACACTGTGGAATTGCGATTGTGGATGTGGGGCAATTCAGTTGTCATGGCGATCCAATCGACAATCATCAATCATCAATTTATCCCTTGTATTGAGCCTGCTTTATCTGGATTCGAAAGTCGTCCGCCGAGATTCTGATCACTTTGCACATCTCATAGAGACGGGAACGCAGGCGTTCACCGATGCGTTCCGCCAGCGTTTCCTCGCCGGCGACGACGCTCCCGTCACTGAGCTTCCGAAGTCTGGATTCCCCGTCCTTGAAGTTCGAAGTGATGATGGTGGTGCGCTTCTGGTTGTAGCGGTGGTTGATGATGTAGGCGAAGGTGTCCCGAACCCAGTCGGTGGGACGCTCGGCCCCCAGGTCATCCAGAAGCAGCACGTCGCATTGCAACACCGGATCGAGAATTTGCCATTCGGTGGTTCTCGCCACCGGGTTGAAGGAACTCTGGATCTGCTTGAGCAACTCCCGAAAGTCGTAAAAGACGCACCGGGTTCCGTAGCGAAGCATCAGGGCGTGGATGATGGACACGGCCAGGTGGGTCTTCCCGACGCCGCAGGGGCCCAGGATCAGGAGCCCGCTGTCGACCAGGGGATACTCTTCGACGAAGCGAGAGGCCATGGTCTTGGCCTTGCCCAGGGTGGGGTGTTTGCGGCGCGGCATGAAGTTCTCGAGCAGACACTCCTGATAGCGGGGCGGGACGCGGGCCGCCTCGATCAGTTGCTGCACCTTGCTCTGTTCGCGGCAGGGGCAACGAGCCACACCCGGCTGGCCGGCCAGGTCCAACCTCTTCCAGCCGCTGCCGCCGCATTCCGGGCACTCGGGCACCGCTTCCACTGGGCGTCTCCTTACTTCTTCCTCTCGTCGCTCTCTTCAACCTCGGCATCGATGACCTCGCCCTCGGCGGCCGTCTCCTCGGAAGCCTCTCCAGGCGTGGAGGGCGGGGCATCGGCCGGAGGCGCGGCCTGCTTGTAGAGGACGTCGGCCAGCTTGTGGGTGGCTTGGGTCAACTCCTCGACAGCCTTGTCGATGCGCTCCGTACCCCCTTCATCGATGGCCTTCCGGCAATTCTCCAGGGCCGATTCAATGGTGGCCACGTCCGCTTCCGGGACCTTGTCACGGTTCTCCTTCAGAAGCTTTTCGGTGTTGTAGACCAGGTTGTCGGCCCTGTTCCGGGCCTCGACCTCCTCCTTGTGCTTGAGGTCTTCTTCGGAGTGGGCTTCGGCTTCGCGAGTCATGTTTTCGATCTCGTCCTTGGACAAGCCGCTGGAGGCGGTGATGGTGATGTTCTGCTCCTTGTTGGTGCCCAGATCCTTGGCGGAGACGTTCACGATGCCGTTGGCGTCGATGTCGAAGGTGACCTCGATTTGGGGAACGCCGCGAGCCGCCGGAGGAATCCCCACCAGGTGGAACTTGCCCAAGGTGCGGTTGTCCTTGGCCATGCTCCGTTCTCCCTGCAGCACGTGGACTTCCACCGAGGTTTGACTGTCGGCGGCCGTGGAGAAAATTTCACTCTTGCGGGTGGGGATGGTGGTGTTGCGCTCGATCAGCCTGGTGAAGACGGCTCCCAGCGTTTCAATTCCCAGGGAGAGCGGTGTCACGTCCAGCAGCAGCAGGTCCTTGACGTCTCCACCCAGGACTCCGGCTTGAACAGTGGCCCCGATAGCGACCACTTCGTCCGGATTCACCCCCTTGTGGGGCTCCTTTTGGAAAAGCTCCTTCACGATCTGCTGGACGCGGGGAATCCGAGTCGAGCCGCCGACCAGAACCACTTCGTTGATGTCCTCGGGGCTGACGCCGGCGTCCCTGAGGGCCAGCTTGCAGGGCTCGACGCTGCGTTGCAGGATGTCCTCCACCAGGCCTTCGAACCTGGCCCGGGTGAGCTTCATGTTCAAGTGCTTGGGGCCCGAGGCGTCGGCCGTTACAAAGGGCAGGTTGATCTCGGTTTCCAGAGTGGTCGAGAGCTCCATTTTTGCTTTTTCGGCGGCTTCCTTGAGCCGCTGCAAGGCCATCTTGTCCTTGGAGAGATCGATGCCCTGATCCTTGATGAATTCGTCGACGATCCAGTCGATGATCCTCTGGTCGATGTTGTCCCCGCCCAGGTGGGTGTCTCCGTTGGTGGACTTGACCTCCACCACGCCTTCGCCCACTTCCAGAATGGAGATGTCGAAGGTGCCGCCGCCGAAATCGAAGACGGCGATGGTTTCGTCACTCTTCTTGTCGAGGCCGTAGGCCAGAGCGGCTGCCGTGGGCTCGTTGACGATTCTCAAGACCTCCAGACCGGCAATCTTCCCGGCGTCCTTGGTGGCCTGACGTTGGGAGTCGTTGAAGTAGGCGGGAACGGTGACCACGGCCTTGGTGACCTTCTGTCCCAGGTATTCGTCGGCGGCGGTCTTCATCTTTTGCAGAATCATGGACGAAATTTCCGGCGGACTGTACTCCTTTCCCGTGATCGACACCCGGACGTCGTTGTTGGCGGCAGAGGTCACCTTGTAGGGGACGATCTTCATCTCCTCGTTCACCTCCGCATACTTTCGGCCCATGAAACGCTTGATGGAATAGATCGTATTCTCCGGGTTGGTTACCGCCTGTCTCTTGGCGACCTGTCCAACCAGCCGCTCGCCACCCTTGGCGAAGGCCACGGTTGAAGGAGTGGTCCGACTTCCCTCGGGGCTGGTGATGACAGTCGGCTCGCCCGCCTCCATCACGGCCACGACTGAATTGGTCGTCCCCAGATCGATACCGATGATCTTGCTCATGGTTTGAGACCCTCCTCAATGATAGTTTGTAATATCAGTAACTTAAGGCACTTGTGCGACGCATTGCGCAAGCCGACAGAATATAATATCTGAGTCTCTGCCTGTCAAATGACCGTGAGTTGGATTTCCTCTTCGAGGTCTGTTATCTTCTGGCCTCGTCTTGCCTGGAATCTCCGGATCCAATGCCGCCTCCAGCCTCCTTTTCCTTCCGTTTCCGGGACCATCGTGTTTTCGGTCGCCTGGTCTTTGGCTTTCTGTTGCTTCTGTCGATTGCAATCGGCGCTCTCGGTGGGCTGCTGATCGTCTACAGGAGCGATCTGCCCCGAGTCCAGGAACTCCAGGACTACCGTCCCAACGTCATCACCGAACTCTATTCGGACGATGGAAGAACCGTCGGGTCCTTCGCACTGGAGCGCCGAGTGGTCATCAGCTACGACGAAATTCCCGAATTGCTTCGCGATGCCCTCATCGCTACCGAAGACAAGAACTTCGAGAGCCATTGGGGGGTGGATGTGTCGGGTGTTGCGCGGGCCGTGGTCAAGGCGGCCATGGGAGGAGGGAGGATCCGGGGCACCAGCACCATTACCCAGCAACTGAGCCGCCTCTGTTTCCTGACCTCCGAAAAGAGCTTCAAGCGAAAGTTCCAGGAATTCCTCTTCTCCATTCAGATTGAACGCTTCTATACCAAGGCGCAGATACTGACGCTCTATTGCAACCAGGTGCCGCTCGGGCACCGCACCTACGGGTTCGAGGCGGCGGCTCAATTCTATTTCAGCAGGGAGCTGAAGGATCTGAGCCTGGATCAGATTGCCGTACTGGCCGCGCTTCCCGCCATCGCCCACCTGGGGTCTCCCATGCGGATGGAAGACCGGGTAACGGTCCGCCGCAACTACGTGCTGCGACGAATGGTGGCCGAAGACAAGATCGCCCTTGAAAAGGCGGAGGCGGCCATCCAGAAGCCGCTGGGACTGCGCATTGCTTCCCGGGAAAGCGAGCTGGCCCCTTACTTCGCCGAGGAGGTTCGAAGATATCTGGCGGAAACCTACGGATTCGAGACCGTCCGGGAGCGTGGCTTGAGAGCCTATACCACTCTCAACCTGGAAATGCAGGCGGCCGCCCTGGAGGCCTTGACCCGCGGCTTGGAGGCTTATGATCGGAGGCGTGGCCGGAGGCAGGCGAAGACCAATGCCGGGCCGAAGGTGCAGGGGGCGCTGGTAGCCATCGACAACGCCAGCGGAGAGATCAAGGCGATGGTGGGCGGGCACGATTTCGGACGGAGCAAGTTCAATCGCGCCACCCAGGCCTACCGGCAACCCGGTTCAGCCTTCAAGCCCTTTGTCTACACGCTCGCGTTGGAAGAGGGGATGACCCCGGAGGACCTGATCGAGGATGCGCCCATCAGTTTTCCCGGTAGCGACGGAACCTGGAGCCCCCGGAATTACGATGGTAAGTTCGAGGGCCGGATTAGCTTGAGACGGGCGTTTTCCCGCTCCCGCAATATTCCTGCAGTCCGGTTGGCGAGCCGATTCGGCATTGAAGAGGTCCTCCGTTCCGCCCGGCGATTCGGCGTCTCCAGTCCCGGCCTGGCTCCCTATTTGCCGGTGGCGCTCGGCGCCGCCGAGGTGACCCTGCTTGAAATGACTTCGGCCTACAGCACCTACGGAAACGACGGGGTTCGGGCCAGCCCCCGTTACCTGCGGAAGGTGACCGATTACGAAGGGGCAACCCAGGAGGAGCAACTGATCGAGGTGAGCGACGTGGTTTCCCGGGAGACGGCCAGAACCATGGTGGCCTTGCTGCAGAGCGTGGTGGAGGAGGGAACGGCCCGTCGGGCCCGAGTCCTCGATCGTGCGGTTGCGGGCAAGACGGGGACCACCAACGACTATACCGATGCCTGGTTCATCGGCCTCACCCCCAGCCTTACCTGTGGCGTCTGGGTGGGTTTCGATCAGAAGCGTTCGCTGGGCAGAGGAGAAACGGGAGGCCGGGCCGCCCTGCCCATCTGGATTGAATTCATCCGCCGGGCGACCCGGGAAAAGGCCGCTGAGGAGTTTCCGTCTCGAACACCTCCCGAATGACCTGAGCCGTTCCTTCGGTCATGTCCCACTGAGACAGCTCGGAGATCTCCACGAAACGGACTTCGCTGACGTCGCTGGCGGGCTGCGGCGAACCGCCGATGACCCGGCAGACGTAGTCCACGATCACGTAGTGGTATTCGATCTCGCCCCGGTCATCCCTCAGGAGATGCTCCACCACCTTGCCGATCCTCGATGGACGAACCTCCAGGCAGGTTTCCTCCCGGGTCTCGCGGATGACGGCGGCTTCCAGAGTCTCTCCGAGACGCAAACGTCCTCCGGGGACCGACCATTTTCCCAGGGACGGGGCCTTTCCCCGCCGCACCAGCAGTATTCGGCTTCCTCGGTAGATCAGCGCGCCGACCGCGCAGACGGGAGCCGGCGGATAGCGCCGGGACGTGGAGTCGCCGGTTCCGGGGTGGTTGCTGGACTTGTCGATCCCCACCGGTGAAACCTCCCGCCGTGGAACACGGGCTCAGAGAAAGAACCACAAGGCCAGGCTGACCAGGCTGAAGTAGAAGCAGAAGACAACGATCCCGTACCCCAGGATCTCCCGAAACTCCAGTCCGGTGGCGGTAATGAGGGGCAGCGCCCAGAAGGGGTGGAGCAGGTTGGTGGCCATGTCCCCCCAGGCGTAGGCAAGGACCACCTGGTGGATGGGAACGCCCAGATTCTCCGCGGCCGCCACCAGGTAGGGCGCCTCTATGGCCCACTTGGAGCCTCCGGAAGGCACAAAGTAATTCACGATGCCCGAATACCAGTAGACCAGCAGAGGCAGTGTCCTGGCCGAGGCGATCGAGACAAAGGCGTTCCCCAGGATCTCGGATAGCCCGGCGCCCTTGATGATGCCGAACATTCCGGCGTAGAAGGGGAACTGCAGAATGATCCCGTGGACGAAGCCGACCGCCTCCTTGGCCGAGCGGCCGACCGAGTCCGGGCTGGGATGCAGCGCGATTCCCAGGAACAGCAGCAGGAAGTTGATGCTGTTGAAGGTCACCTGGAGCTGGTTGTCGAGCCAGGTCGTCACCACCCAGGCCAGGCCGCAGGCGCCCAGCAGTCCGTTCAGCCAATAGCCGCGGTCCAGGACGGAAGCCAGGGAGAGCCGCTTCCCGCTTCCGGCCGCCGCGGCCGGCTTGGCGGAGGGGTCGGCCCCCAGGCCGGCTCGCTGTGCGAGCGCCTGCTCGGGGGAGAGCGGTGTCCAGCGCGCCAATTGCCAGACCAGGAAAGTCAGGCTGATCAGGACCGCCACCGTCAGGAGCAGGTTGAAGGGGTGAAAGATCGTCAGTTCGGTGGGAATCAAGCCGATCTCACCCTCCAGGAAGTGTCCGGGAGTCGCGACCAGGAGAGGCGCGGAGGCCGAAAGGCCGGCGTGCCAGGTGCACCCCAGGCCCAGGTAGGCGACGGCAACGATCAGGCGCAGGTCGAGCTGAGGGACTTTCCGGGCGAACAGGCGAGCCAAGACGGCTCCACCCACGATTCCCAGCGCCCAGTTGATCCAGCTCAGGGACATGGAGAGCAGCGCCAGGCCGGCGATGGCGTTCCTGGGGGTGTGAAAGAGCGAGGTCAGCAGGTCCAGCAGGCGCTTGACGAGCGGAGAGGAGGCCAGCAGGTAGCCGGCCACCAGCATCAGGCACATCTGCATGCCGAACTCGAGCAGGACCCAGAACCCGTCCCCCCAGTACCTGATGCAGTCCACCAGCGAGGCCCCGCCCAGGAGCCGGCCTGCCAGGAAGATGACCAGGGTAAGCCCGGCGGCGATGGAGAATGCGCTGGGCATCCACCGCTCGCTCCATTGGGTCAGCCACAGGGAAACTTGAAGGACTCTACGCATGGGATCGCGTGAACCTGTCTGTCCGTTTGATCAGGGTAAGCCGGTCCCCTGCGCCCCCACGACGGGGCGGATCACACAAGGGAGCCTTTTGCAAAATTCCCAATCGGGAATGACACGGAGGCGGCAAAGGTGAAGGGCTGTAAGCCCGGGCATTCACCACAAAAAGCACAAAACGAGTTGCCTGATTTCGAGTCTTGACGATCGGACGGTTCTTTTTCGTGCCTTTCGTGGCCATTCCCGGAAAAGATCCCTCTGCTGATTCTTACAAACGCTTCATTCCAAAACAACAAGCACGTTCCCCTTTGCAGTGTCGTGGGTTACGGGAGAGCTGCGAAGCTGCGGTTGAAGTGAGTAACCTGGCAAGACGCCACCTACAGGCCATCCCTATAGAGCTGCGAAGCAGCGGCTCAGGGTAGCCCCAGGCGGAAGCCTGGGGTCGTATGGGTTCTGCACCAACCCAGCCGCAAATGCGGCGATTAGTAAGCACCCCTCCGAAAAGCACCGCCTCTTCAAAACAACGCCACCCTGCAGCCCCGAGGTCGCCTGATCCCGCGCTACCGGTAGGCCGCCTCAATGCCATTCCCGATTGGAAAATTGTGCAAAAGCCTCAAACAAGAAAAATCCTGTGAATCCTGTACATCCTGTGCATTGATGTGAATCAAAAATCTGCCCACGCGTGACTCTGAACCGGTTTCCAGCCATTAGGCGCCGGCTCTTGTTTCAGGCAGGCCCCTTCGAGCCAGGGTCGCCAGGAACACTCGAATGTCGCTGAGCAGGGATCGACCTTCTATCGCCAGCAACAACAGGACATAGAGGCCCAGTCCACCGACAACCGACCCGGACAGGGTCAGCCAGGAGGGCTCACCGATGCCTTTCGTCAGCCAGACCGCGGTGGCTGCCGCTCCACTGACGGCCAGCGGCAAGACGAAACTGCGTAGAAAGTCCACCCTCACCAGGCTGTTCAGTTGAAGGACCAGCCAGGCCGCAATCGGGATCACGCCGGCTGCGTAGGCCATGGCCACCCCTGTGAAGCCGAACCGGGAACAGAGCGCCAACGCCAGAGCCCAATCCAGAACTGTCCACCATACCAGGATTCGCAGGGAGACCTCGATCTTTCCCAGGCCGTTCAACACGGCAATATAGAGCGTGCTGACGTTGGAGCCAAGCATGCGGATGGAATAAAAGTAGAAGGCCGGAATGGCCGGAGCCCACTTGGAGGTGAACACCACTTGCACGAACTCGGGGATCAGGGCCGCGAATATCAGGATGCCTGGGAAGGTGACGAGGTTGACGTACTTGAAAGTAGCCTGGGCCATCTGCCCCACCGCCCGCGGGTCCTGCTGGATGCGCGACACCGAGGGAAAGGTGACTCGGGAGACCGCCTGGGTTATGGCCTGACTGCTGTAGAAGGTCATGTTCCTGGCCCAATTCAGATAACCGACAGCCTGCGGGCCGAATCGAGGACCGGCCAGCAACACCGGGATATAGTCGCGAAACAGGGAGGTGAGCGTCGAGGCCTGAAAGAGGACACCCGACCGCAGGGTCTTTCCCATTCCCGAAAACCCCAGTCGAATTCCAACCGGCCAGGGGGCAGCCTGAAAGGCCACCGCGCTTCGTACCACGGTGCTGGCCACAATGGCGATCACCAGGCTCCAGACGCCCCACCCCCCAAAAGCCAGCGGCAGGGCGACGCCGACGTAGGTGAGCACTCTCAGCACATCCATTCTGGCAAACACGCCGTAGCGCAGGTTCCTGTCCAGGCGGACGCACGACATGGCGCCCAGACCGCTGATCCAGGGACAGGGCAACAGGGCCAGCAGTATCCAGCGGAGGCTCGAATCCAGGTCGAGCCAGCCCAGCAGGCGCGGAGCCCCCAGAAACAGGCCCAGCACCAGGACGGAGATCGCCAAGAGCTGCAGGGAAAAAAATGTCCGGTATTCCTCCCGGGTGGGTGGCTCGGGCCGCTGGATGAGGGCGGCCACCAGGCCCACCTCCAGGACCGTGGCCAGGGTCACGGTGACGAAGCCGGCCATGGCGACGATGCCGAAATCCCGGGGTTCCAGCAGCCGCGCCAGCCAGACTTCACCCAGGAGAAGGATGGGATAGGAGACCGCCATGCGCAGAAGCATGAGCGAGGCGCCCTGCATGGTCTTGGCGGACACCGGGTGAACGTCGGCCATGGAATTGCCGGTAGGGGATCGAAGTGTGGGGCCTGCTTGGCTGCCTGAAGGTTCGTCAGTCGTTCCGGGACCGAGTATATCCAAGTTGGCGCCCATTTCTACAGTGCTGTGAGCCGTTTGCAAAAGGCGCGAGAGGCATTGCTTTTCGGAAGGGTGCTTCCTATTCGCCGCATTCGCGGCTTGGTTGTGCAGAACCCAAACGACCCCAGGCTTCCGCCTGGGGCTACCCTGAGGCGCTGCTTCGCAGCTCTATAAGGATGGCTTGTAGGGGGCGTTTCGCCCGGTTACCCACGCCAACCGCAGCTTCGCAGCTCTCCCGTAACCCACGACACTGCAAAGGGGAACGTGCTTATTTATTTGGAATGAAGCGTTTGTAATAATCGGCGGAGGGATCTTTTCCGGGAATGGCTACAAAAGGCACGAGAAAAGAACCCTTCGATCGTCAAGACTCGAAATCAAGCCACACCTTTTGTGCCTTTTGTGCTTTTTGTGGTGAATGCCGGAGCTACCAGCCCTTCCCCCTTGCCGCCTCCATGTCATTCTCGATTGGGAATTTTGCAAAGGGCTCCGGTATAATTTGCCATTTTCAACCGACGTCGGTGGCAGTCCATGGAGACACCCTGCAAGGTGGTTTACTTCTGCGACGCCGTCTTCCTGGGTGGCGCTGAAGCCTACCTCAAACTGCTGGTTCCTGAAATACCCCGGGAAGAGTATCAGCCCCGGGTGGCGCTTTCTCCCCTCCCTCAGATGGCTCCGCTGGCGCGGTTTTTCGGTGACCGGGGCATCTGCGTCGACGAGGTGGACAGCGCCGACCGGTCTCCGTTCAAGGTCTTCCTGGAATCCTATCGCTATTTCCGGCGGCAGCGGCCCGCCATCGTCCACTTCAACCTGAACAATACCTTCAGTTGCTTCGTGCCGATTCTGGCGGCTTATTTCAGCCGGGTGCCCAGAAGGCTGGCGACGGAGCACCTGGATCTTCAGTTGGCCATCGGGAAGCGGGCCGGGGTGCGCACCAAGAAGTTCGTCAAGCGGGTCATGACCTTCTGCCTCGACTACACCATACCGGTGTCTCAGGCCAACAAGCAGCTCCTGGTTCAGGACTACCGGGTGAATCCCTACCGGCTGAAGCTGATCCTCAACGGGATCGACGTGAATCGCTTTACCTTTTCCGAATCGGGCAGACGGGCCGTTCGCCAGAGCCTTGGAATCGGTCCGGAACAGACGCTGGTGGGCACGGTGGCGCGCTTCAACTTCCAGAAGGGCCATCAGTGCACGGTGGATGCGATTCCGACCATATTGAAATCCTGTCCTCAAACCCGGTTTCTGTTCGTGGGGGAAGGACCGACTCAGGCCAAGATGGCCGATCGAGTACGCCGGCTGGGTTTGGAGCCCTACGTCATCTTTGCCGGAGCCCGAGAGGACATCCCCGAGATTCTTTCCGCTCTGGACCTCTTCCTGCTCACCTCGCTCTACGAGGGGCTCCCGCTTTCCATACTGGAGGCCATGGCGGTGGGATTGCCGGTGGTCGCCACTTCGGTCAGCGGAACACCCGAGGCGGTAGCGGACGAGCACACGGGGTTGCTGATCCCTCCCGCCGACTCCCAGGCGGTAGCTTCGGCCGTGGCCCGGCTGGTGCGGGATCCCGGACTGCGTCGAAGAATGGGGGCGAATGGCCGCGAGCTGGTTCATCGGCGTTTCGACAAGTCGCTGATGGTTGGCCAGGTCGAGCACATCTATCAGAACCTGGCCGACCCTCAGCGGCGTCCGCAATCTGCCGCTGAACCCCCCGGTTCCGGGCGTCGCCGGGCTTCTCTGATCGTCCTGACCTGGAACAAGCGTGAGATTCTCCAGGAGGCTCTGGACGCGCTGGTGGAAGCGGTCCGCCATGACGGCGGTGACCACGAAATCATTCTGGTGGACAACGGAAGCACCGACGGCACTCAGGATTACGTGCGCACCCACTACCGGAACATACGGCTGATCGAGCTGAAAAGGAACTATCGGTTCAGCCGAGCCAACAACATCGGGGTTCAATGCGCCCGCAACGACATCGTAGTCCTGCTGAACAACGACGTGATCGTCCAACCCGGGTTTCTGGCGCCCTTGCTCCAGGGGTTTGAACAGCCTGACGTCTTTGCGGTCACCTCGCAGATCTTCAACTATGGATCCGGCAAGACTCGCCTGGAAACAGGCAAGACGTTCGGGATGATGATGTTCGGCTGCATGCACGTCGGGCACACCGAGCCCGCTCCGGTCGACGAGGAGCGCCGCTACGTGCCCGCCTTTTATGCCCATGGCGGCTCCAGCGCCTACGACCGGGAAAAGTTCCTGGAGTTGGGCGGTTTCAGCGAAATCTACAATCCCGCCTACGTGGAAGACGCCGACCTGTCCTATCGGGCCTGGAAGTCCGGTTACCGCGTGCTGTTCTGTCCGGCCAGCCGAGTGGTCCACAAGCATCGCAGCACCAACGCCACCGAGATGGGAAACTCCAGGATCGACTACCTGATCGCGCGGAACCTGTTTGTCCTGTTCTGGAAAAACGTCACTTCGACAGGATTGTTCTTCAGCCATCTGCTGAAGTTGCCCTTTCGCTTCCTGCTCGATTTCACCCGCGGCCGTCTCGGCATCCTGAGGGCTTTTGCGGGCGCCCTGCTCAAGGTTCCGGAGGTGGTCTGGAACCGTCTGGCCCACCCGCCGCCGAGACGTCTGTCGGATCAGGAGGCCATTGCCGCCATCCAGCACTGGTTCTTGTACCGGCACCGTTTTCTGTCCAATGGAGAACGCCCGCCCGGCTCTCGCAAGATCCTGGTGGTCTCCAAGCGGCTCCCCAGGCTGGGCGTGGACGGCTCCTGGATTCTGGTGAACCTGCTCAAGGGGCTTTCAGCCCGAAACGAGATCACGCTGCTGTCCTTTGTGGAAACCAGCCAGGATCGAGCCCATGTCGATCGCTTGAAGGCGTTTTGCAAGGAGGTTCGAACCATCACGCTCTATCCCTACGACCGGGAGCTCAAGAGCGCCTTTCTTTTCTCCAAGCTGTTGGCCGTGGTTCATGCCTGCCTGATGATGCGCAGAGAGGTGCGCAACGAGTTGAGAACCGGCGATTACGACCTGGTGCAGTGCGAGTACCTGCATACCTTGAATTTCATTCCCGACCTCCGTCGCTATCCCAGCCTGCTCACCCACCACGAAGTTCTCAGCCTGGTCTACGAACGCCTCTTCCGCCGGGCCGCAACCTGGACGGAGAAGGTTTCGGCCTTCCTCAAGTGGCGCCTGATGCGGGTTTACGAACGGCGGCTTTGCCGCAAGGTCCGCTCGGTGGTAGCCCTGTCGGCCGTCGACCGGGACTACCTGAGCCGGCGGCTGAAAGTGGCCCGCCCCTGCCTGGCCCAAAGCGGCGTCGACGTGGACTTCTTCAGGGCCGTTCCCGACGCCGGCGAGCGTCCCGACAGCCTGATTTTCGTGGGGTTCTTCAAGCATCCGCCCAACGTGCGGGGACTGTCCTATTTCTTCCGGGAAATCTGGCCGGGGATCCTGGAAGAGGCTCCCAACGCCACCCTTACCGTCGTGGGGCGATCGGCGCCCGACCATCTCCTGGCCTACAGCCAAAAGGGCCGGGTCGAGTTTCTGGACGGAGTGGAAGACCTGCGCCCCCTGCTCTCCAGCCACGCCGTCTTTGTCGCTCCCATCGTCAGCGGCGCCGGGCTTCGCGGCAAGCTCCTGGAGGCCATGGCCATGGGCAAGGCCGTGGTGGCCACCCGGCTCTGCCTGGATGGATACGGATTTCAGCATGATCGGGAACTGATGGTTGCCGACTCTTCCGACGAGTTCCTGCAACACACCCTGGAACTGTTGAGGGATCCCCTCAAGCGCCGCCGCCTGGGTGACAACGCCCGGGCCCGGGTGGAAGGCGAGTACAGTGCTCCCCGCTTTACCGCCGACTATGAGAAGCTGTATTCGGAACTCTCCAGTGTTCTGAGACGGGACACTCGATGAGCCGGATGTCGATCGTCATCGTCAATTACCGGTCCGGGCGGGATCTCGCCTCCTGCCTGCGCAGCCTGGTCCGGAATGCCGGGCGACTGGACTACGAGATTATCGTCGTCAACAATGATGGCCCGGAAGATCTGGCTCCCGTCTCAGACCTGGAATCGGCTCGGATCCAGGTGATTCAGAACCGGTCCAACCGCGGATTCGCCGCCGCAGCCAACCAGGGGTTCCGTCAAGCCCGGGGTTCGTTTCTGTTGCTGTTGAATCCGGACGTGCGGGTCGAGGGCGGAGCGCTGGAGATCCTGGCCGATACCCTGGAGCAGCACCCCGATGCGGCCGTGGCGCTGCCTCGGCTCAACAGCCCGGACGGCAGCCTTCAGTACTCCTGCCGGCGTTTCTACACCCTTGCCACCCTGCTGATGCGGCGGGCTCCCTTTCGGCGCTTCTGGTCGAAGCATCCCGGCCTGCACCGCCACTTGATGGCGGACTGGGACCACCGGAGCTTGTCTGAAGTGGATTGGGGGCTGGGAGCGGCCATGTTGGTCCGCAGGGCAGCCACGCAATCGAACGCTCTCATGGATGAGCGTTTTTTTCTCTATTTCGAGGACGTGGACCTGTGCAAGAGCCTGTGGGACCGGGGCTGGAAGGTGCTCTACAATCCGGCAGCCTGCATGGTGCACGGCCACCGCAGGGACAGCGCCAGGGGCTGGAGGTTGGGCGCCAAGCGGCATCACCTGTTCAGCTTGCTCAAGTTTCTGTGGAAGCACCGGCTCCGCTTGGGGAGGTGATTCGAAACGGATGGGGACCCATGAACCCGGGTCTCCTCTACGGTCCGTCTCCGGCGAGAGCGGTTTTTCGTGGTGGTTTCGGCCGCCCGGCGAGAAATGCCGGCCATGTACGGTGTAGAATGACATCCGGCGCCTGCCGGTTGCTGGTGTTGCCAGAGATTCCGCTTCCCGGCGGGCGATTGAATGGGCCTTTGTACGAGTCTTCCGATGATAGTAACCGAACAGACCTCCATCCTGAAGATTCGGGATATCGAGGTGACCCCGGCAACCTTCCTCTCGCCCATGGCCGGCTTGACCGACAGCGTTTTTCGCCGCCTCATCAAGCGATTGGGCGGTTGTGGCCTGGTCATGACCGAGTTCACCAGCGCCGAGGGTCTTACCAGGCACTCGCTGAAGAGCCGGAGGATGCTCTTCTACCACGAGGAGGAGCGTCCGGTCACCGCCCAGCTCTTCGGATCGGATCCGGGCCGCCTGGCGGAAGCCACCCGGATGGTCGAGGACCTGGGCTTCGACGCCATCGATCTGAACCTGGGCTGCCCGGCCAAGAAGGTGGTGAAGGCATGCGGGGGATCGGCCCTGCTTCGGGAACTGAAGCTGTTGGAGCGCATCCTCAAGGAGATTCGGGCGGCGGCGCGGATTCCTTTCACCATCAAGATCCGCTCCGGTTGGAGCGAATCGGAGATCGTGGCTCTGGAAGTCGGTCGAATGGCCGAGGACCTGGGGGTCGAAGCCATCACCCTCCATCCCCGAACCCGAGTCCAGGGGTTTTCCGGAAAGGCCGACTGGAGCGTCATCGCCCGCCTGAAGGCCCACCTCCGGATTCCCGTCATCGGCAATGGGGATATCGTTTCCGCGGCCGATGCCATGCGGATGCGGAAAGAGACGGGATGCGACGGCGTCATGGTCGGCCGGGGAGCCTTGACCAACCCCTGGATTTTCCGTCAGATCGGCGAATCCGAGCGCGGGATTGCGATGACGCACCCGGACGTCGGCGACAAGTACGACCTGATCAAGCGTTACTTTTCGCTGCTGTTCGAAGAGGAAACCCCGGGAGCCATCGGGAAGATGAAACAGTTCGCCTCCTGGTTTACCCACGCCATTCCCCGAGGCGCCGCCCTCCGCAAGGCGATTTACGAGTCCCGCAGCGAGAGGGAAGTCATGGACCGGATCGAGGAATTCTTTCAGAGGGCTCTGGTGGCGGCGCCCCGGATTTGAATCGCATTTTTGCGTCCATGCTGCCGAGCCCTCGGCAATGAGACTCGTCTCGTTGTTCAGGAGGTGAACCGACTTGACCTATTTCGGCAGAGATTCCGCGAAGAATCTGGAAGAACAACTGGGAGCCGGCACCTACTACAAGCGCAACCTGGAATTGGTTCGGGGACAGGGAGCCCGCCTGTGGGACGCCCAGGGCAGGGAGTTCATCGACTGCGTGGGTGGCCAGGGAGCGGCCAATCTGGGCCACGCCAATCCCTATGTGAGCCAGGCCATTCAGGACCAGGCCGAAAAACTGCTGGTGTGTAGCGAGCTTTTTTATCACCAGGCGAGGGCCCGGCTTCTGGAAAACCTGGAGCGACTCACGCCGACCAGCATCCAGCGGTTCTTCCTGTGCAACTCCGGCTCGGAGTCCATAGAGGTGGCCTTGAAGTTCGCCCGGCTGGCGACCGGACGCCACCAGATCGTGGCTGCCATGCGCGGGTTTCACGGCAAGACCTTCGGGGCTCTGAGCGCCACCTGGAGCCGGGACTATCGACGTCCGTTCGAGCCCTTGGTCCCGGGGTTCACCCACGTTCCCTTCAACCATCGGCAACGAGCCATCGGCGCCGTCAGCCGGAATACGGCGGCGTTCCTGGTGGAGGTCGTCCAGGGGGAGGGAGGCGTCCGGCCCGGAACGCTGGAATACCTGCTGGATGTGCAGGATCTCTGTCACGAAACCGGGGCCCTGTTGATTATCGACGAAGTGCAGACGGGATTCGGCCGAACCGGCCGCATGTTCGCTTCGGATCACTTCGATCTGTTCCCCGACCTGCTCTGCATGGCCAAGTCCATGGGCGGGGGGCTTCCCATCGGGGCCACCGGAATGAGTCAGGAGGTGGCCTCCCGACTCTTCAAGCTGGCCCACAGCTCCACTTTCGGAGGGAATCCCCTGGCCTGCGCCGCCGCCAACGCGACCATCAGCTACCTGGAGGATTTCGACCTGCCGCCGCGGGCGGACCGGCTCGGAACGCGGTTCATGCAGCGGCTGAGGTCCATCGGTTCCCCTCGAATTCGCGAGGTGAGAGGAATGGGGCTGATGGTTGGCGTTGAACTCAAGGAAAAGAGCGGGCCCTACATCCTCAAGCTCATGGAACGGGGAGTGCTGGCGCTGGCCGCCGGCCCCACGGTCATTCGCTTCCTGCCTCCCCTGGTAATCGAAGAAGAGGACCTGGATCGAGTAGTCGAGCTGACGGCCGAGGTCTTGCAGTAATCGTCGGGTTAGCCGGTCCGCATGCGACGGGGCGGATCATTCACGGTGAAACGGGAGTGTTACCGGTAAGTGGAGAGTGGAGAGGAGTCAGCAGGGGATTCGGGAGCAGGCAAGCGCCTCCTGGCTTGATTGCACTGCATAATCAGCTCAGCCAGGATCACCCAGATGCCTGGCGTGTCCATTCAATAACTATTCACTAGTCACTAATCACTAGCCACTAAGATGGCCGATTCCGAACTTCAGTTGTTGCACCAGATGGTGAGCATCCCCAGCCCCTCCGGTCAGGAATCGCGGCTGGCCCGCTTTCTGGTCGACGCCATGGCCTCCATGGGGTTTCGTTCCCACCTGGATGGGGTGAGCAACGCCATTGGAATCGCCGGGGACGGGCCCAGGACCATTGTGCTGCTGGGACATATCGACACGGTGGCGGGAGATCTGCCCGTCAAGGTCGAAGGCGGACGAATCCACGGCAGGGGCTCGGTGGACGCCAAGGGCTCCATGGCCTGCTTCATCGCCTCGACCCGGCGGGTGCTGCAGGATCTCGACCGACAGGGGAAGAGGGTCGTGATCGTGGGCGCCGTGGAGGAGGAGGCGGCCACCTCTCGGGGGGCCCGGCAAGCCCTTGCAGACCTCGAACCACCCCATTATTGCGTGATCGGGGAACCCAGCGGCTGGAACGCGGTGACCCTGGGATACAAGGGCCGACTGCTGGTGGACTACCGGCTGCAGGCTCCGCTCAGTCACACGGCCGGTCAGGAGCCATCGGCCTGTGAGCAGGCGGTTGACTACTGGTCGGAGGTTGGGCGCTGGCGTGACCGGTTCAACGCGGGGAAGTCGCTTTTCGGCAGTTTGCAGGCCTCCCTGCGCTCCTTCAACTCCGGCAGCGACGGCATCCATGAGACCGTCGAGTTGCGACTGGGATTCCGCATCCCCGTGGGGTTCTCCCTGCAGTCCCTGGAAGATTTCCTGTCGGGGACGGCCAAACCGGCCCAGGTCTCCTTTTCGGGACGGGAAGCGGCGGTGAGGCGGGACAAGTCGAACCGGCTGGTCAGGTCGTTCCTCGGATCGATCCGCCAATTCGAGGGTCGACCCAAGTTCAAGCTCAAGACGGGGACCGCCGACATGAACGTGGTGGCGCCGTTCTGGAAGTGTCCCATGGTGGCCTATGGTCCCGGAGATTCCAGCCTCGACCATACGCCCCGGGAACACCTGGAGATTGCCGAGTACAGACGCTCGATCGACGTGCTAGAATCCGTTTTACGACTTCTGTAGCCGCATCGAAGGACAGCGTCCCTTCCGCGAGGGTGGCCGGTGACCGATCCAGTCGTGGGAACAGCCGAGGTCTTGACCAGCCCCGAGGTGGGCGCCAAGGAGCGGCGGCTCGGCGAGATTCTGAGGGAACTGGAATCGGTGGTGGTGGGCTTTAGCGGAGGGGTCGACAGCGCCTACCTGGCCTACATGGCCAACCGGGTTCTGGGTGACAAGGCGCTCTGCGTCACCGCCGTCAGTCCTTCCTATCCCGCTTTTCAAAGGAAGGAAACGGCCGAATTCGCCTCTCGCTTTCAGCTCCGCCACCTGGAGATCCTCACCGAGGAAGTGGAGGATTCCCGATACCGGGAGAACTCGCCCGATCGCTGCTATTTCTGCAAGAACGAGCTGTTTTCCAAGCTGCAGGCTCTGGCCCGCCGGAGGGGCTTCCGGGCGGTGGCCGACGGCACCAACCGGGACGACCGCAGCGATTTTCGCCCGGGGCGGCGGGCCGCCCGGGAATACCTGGTATGCAGCCCCCTTTCGGACGCCCAAATGAACAAGGTCGAGATCCGGGAGCTGTCCAGGCGGGCGGGCTTGCCCACCTGGAACAAGCCGGCCCTGCCTTGTCTCTCCTCCCGTTTTCCCTACGGCACTTCCATTACCCCGGAGAAGCTGTCGATGGTGGAGCGCGGCGAGGAGATCCTGCGGCACTTCGGATTCAGGGTTTTCCGGGTGCGCTACCACGAAGCCCTGGTCCGACTGGAGTTCTCGCCGGAAGAATTGCCCAGGGCTCTGGATATGGAGATGGCTGCCTTGTTGACCAGGGAATTCAAGGCCCTGGGCTTCAAGTTCATCACTCTCGATCTCGAGGGTTACCGCTCGGGCGCTCTCAATGAGGTCCTGCCTCTGCATCCGTCACAACGACCGTCCTGACCGGGGAATGGCGGCAAGGCAATGAACGTTCTCGTCATTGGATCGGGTGGCCGCGAGCATGCGCTCGCCTGGAAAATCGGTCGTTCGCCCCTGGTCGACAAGGTCTTCTGCGCGCCCGGAAACGGTGGAACGGCTTCCGTTGCCGAGAACGTGCCCCTGGCGGCGGACGACCTGCCGGGGTTGACCCGATTCGTCCACGATCGCTCCATCGACCTTACCGTTGTCGGCCCGGAGCTGCCCCTGGTGCTGGGCATTGTGGATCGCTTCCAGTCCCAGGGGCTCCCGATCATCGGACCCACCGCGGCTGCCGCCCGTCTCGAGGGGAGCAAGATCTTCGCCAAGGATTTCATGAAGCGGCACCAGGTGCCTACCGCGGCCTGCCTGGTCTGCGATTCCCTCGAGGAAGCCTTGAGGTCCATCCGCCGGGGCGATCTCGACTTTCCGCTGGTCGTCAAGGCTGACGGGCTGGCCGCAGGGAAGGGAGTGGTCATCGCCCGGGACCGGCAGCAGGCGGAATCGACGGTGGAGCGGATGATGGGCCGGCGCGTCTTCGGCAAGGCCGGCGATAGAGTCCTGCTGGAGGAGTGTCTGAGGGGCCGGGAGGCCTCGTTTCTGGTTTTCTCCGATGGGGAGCATTTCCTGCCCATGGCGCCCTGCCAGGATCACAAGCGGGTTTTCGACCGGGATCGGGGTCCGAACACCGGCGGCATGGGGGCCTACTCGACCGATGGAATCCTCACTTCAGAGCAGCAGAGCGAGGTCGTAGAAGCCATTGTCGGGCCGACCATCCGGGGCATGGCGGCCGAGGGAAGCCCCTTCCGGGGCGTGCTGTACGTCGGCCTGATGCTGACGCCCGACGGTATCAAGGTGCTGGAGTACAATGTCCGCCTGGGTGATCCCGAGGCTCAGCCGGTGCTGTTTCGCCTGCAGGACGACCTGGTGGAGGTGCTGCAGGCCATCCACCGAAAAACCCTGGATTCGATGCGGCTGCGGTGGGATTCCGACTGTAGCGTCTGCGTGGTGATGGCCTCCGGCGGCTACCCCGGGAAATATCCGACCGGCAAGCCGATTCAAGGGATTGACGATGCCGAGGCGGTGGGGCAGGTGACCGTGTTCCACGCCGGCACGCGGTTGCAGGACGGGCAACTGGTGACCTCCGGAGGACGGGTCCTTGGAATTACGGCCAAGGACGCGGATCTGCCTGCGGCTGTCTCCCGGGTGTACCGCGCCCTCGAGAGGGTGCGGTTCGAGCCCATGCATTTTCGGACCGATATCGGGAGTCCGGGGTTGAATTAGAAGAGTGCAGCCGTTAGCCCGCATTTCTCACCAGGGGGCATGATTATGGCGCAGGAATTTTCCCTTCAGCGCGTGCTCGCGACCGAAGAGCGTAGCGGTTTCTACGGTTGAGGGAGCACGTGCGCGCTGGAGGGAAAAGGGCCAGCCAGGGCATGCCCAGCGCAGTCTGTAGTCAGCAGGCCCTTGACATGGAGCCAATCAAGGCACTGAAGATAAACTGTTTTTGTCCTGCCTCCAGCGGCCTGGTGAGAAATGCGGGCTAGCTTTCGGCCAGGCCCGGATCGTCGTGTTTTTGAGAAATTCATTCTGGACCAACCTTGGAGGGTGAAATTATGGAACCGGTCGTCGGTATCATCATGGGGAGCGACTCAGACCTGAACATCATGGGAGAGGCTGCCAGGCAGCTCAAGGCGTTCGACATTCCGTTCGAGATCGATATCTGCTCGGCCCACCGTTCTCCGGCCCGGGCCTCGGAGTATGCCCGAACCGCGGCGGAACGGGGGTTGAAGTGCATCATCGCCGGCGCCGGCGGGGCCGCGCACCTGGCGGGAGTCACGGCCGCCGAAACGGTTCTTCCGGTGATCGGGGTGCCGGTGGACAGCAGCCCGCTGTCCGGTTTCGACTCACTGCTGGCCACCGTGCAGATGCCGGGGGGCGTACCGGTCGGCACCATGGGCGTGGGAAAGTCGGGCGCGGTCAATGCCGCCATCTTCGCCGCTCAGATCCTGGCCACTTCCGATGCCGCGCTGGCGGAACGCCTGGCCGGCTACAAGCGGGCCTTGGCCGACAAGATCCGGACCAAGTCCGCCCACGTCAAGGCGACCTTCTCAGTCTGAGAAGCCGGCGGATTGTCTCCTGAGCCTTTTGCAAAAGGCTCTATTGACAACCCGGCGGATTCTGCTTAAGATTCCACTCCGTTCGGGCTCATGCAAAGCCGCATGCAGGTTCATTGGGGCCTACGCAGCGTCGCGTAGTCTTCTGCCGCCACACCGCCGCACTCCCCCAGCCGAAAGTTCAACCAGCGAAGTTCCATCCTATTACGCCAAGGAGTAGACATGAACCCTAGAGAGCTCTTGAAGTTCGTCAGCGACGAAGGCATCAAGATGATTGACCTGCGCTTCGTGGACCTGCCCGGTTTGTGGCAGCACTTTTCGATCTCGGCCAACGAGATCGAAGAGGAGATGTTCGAAGAGGGCGTGGGATTTGACGGTTCCAGCATTCGCGGCTTCCAGGAGATCCAGGAGAGCGACATGATCCTCATCCCGGACGCCTCGACCGCTTTCAAGGATCCCTTCACCGCGGTCCCGACCCTCAACATCATTTGCAACGTCAAGGACCCGGTGACGCTCCAGTCCTATACCCGGGACCCGCGCCACATCGCGCAAAAGGCCGAAAACTATCTGAAATCGACCGGGATCAGCGACACCGCCTACTTCGGTCCCGAGCCGGAGTTTTTCGTTCTGGACGATATCCGCTTCGATCAGTCCTACAACTACGGCTACTACTACGTGGATTCCAAGGAAGGATTCTGGAATTCCGGAAAGGAGGAGAACCCCAACCTGGGCTACAAGCCCCGCTACAAGGAGGGTTACTTCCCGGTTCCTCCCATGGACAGTCTTCAGGACATCCGCAGCGAGATGGTTCTGTTGCTGGAGGAGGTCGGGATCCAGGTGGAGGTTCACCACCACGAGGTCGGCACGGCGGGGCAGTGCGAAATCGACATGCGGTTCGACACCCTGACCAGCATGGCCGACAAGTTCCTGAAGTACAAGTACATCATCAAGAACGTCGGACGCCGGCATGGAAAGACCGTCACCCTGATGCCCAAGCCGATCTTTCAGGACAACGGCTCGGGAATGCACATCCACACCAGTCTATGGAAGGCCGGGAAGAACGTCTTCTACGAGCCCGGCGGCTACGCGGACCTGAGCAAGACGGCCATCTACTACATCGGCGGCATTCTCAAGCACACGCCCGCCCTGCTGGGTTTCTGCGCGCCCACCACCAATTCCTACCGTCGCCTGGTTCCGGGATATGAGGCGCCCATCAACCTCATCTATTCCCAGCGCAACCGCAGCGCCGCCGTCAGGATTCCCGCCTATTCCCGAAGCGAGAAAGCCAAGCGGGTGGAGACCCGTTTCCCGGATCCCTCCTGCAACGGCTACCTGGCCTTCGCCGCCCTGTTGATGGCCGGCCTGGACGGAGTGCAGAACAAGATCACGCCGCCCGATCCCATCGACAAGGATCTCTACGATCTGGCTCCGGCCGATGCCGCCAACGTGAAGTCGACTCCGGGCAGCCTCGAGGACGTGCTCGACGCGCTGGAAGAGGACCATGACTTCCTTCTCAAGGGAGACGTCTTCACCAAGGACGTGATTGAAACCTGGATCGGCTACAAGCGATCCCGCGAGGTCGACCCCATGCGGTTGCGGCCCCATCCCCACGAGTTCGCCCTCTACTTCGACATCTGATCGGCGTCGAAGAAGCAGCTTGCCCCGGTTTCTCCGCCGGGGCAAGCGGCACACTCCTCCCCCCCCATGGGCTGACGCCCACGGCTACATGTTGTCGCCGCGTTCGCGGCTGTCGAGGAAGCTGGCTCATGCAGCGTATTTGCTGATGCATGACGGGCGTATGCTTGAGTTTGGCTTACTGGGGATTGCTGCCGCCGCGTTCGCGGCTCGACTCCTCTACGTGACGTCCGCGTCCCATGGGCTGACGCCCACGGCTAAGCGTTGTTGCTGCATTGGCGGCGTTCCGGAGAATGTGATAGACGGCTCAACCACAAAAAGCACAAGAGTCACAAGACAAGGCTCCAGTCTTGCCCAATCCTGTTTTGTGTCTTTTGTGGCCATTCCCGGAAAAGATCCCTCTGCCGATTTTTGCAAACGCTTCATTCCAAATAAACAAGCACGTTCCCCATTGCAGTGTCGTGGGTTACGGGAGAGCTGCGAAGCTGCGGTTGGAGTGGGCAACCCGGCGAAACGCTCCCTACAAGCCATCCTTATAGAGCTGCGAAGCAGCGGCTCAGGGTAGCCCCAGGCGGAAGCCTGGGGTCGTATCGATCCTGCACCAACCCAGCCGCGAATGCGGCGAATAGAAAGCCCCCTTCCGAAGAGCAATGCCTCTCGAGCCTATTGCAATAGACTCAACAAACAGTCTTTTGCACTATCGGGTGCGACCTGGTGAGAAATGCGGGCTTGCCCAATGGCTGAAACCTGTCGGCAGCCGCTCCGCGCCTCGAATTCGCTTGCCTTCCGGGCCGATTGGGGAGAACATAGCCACAAGTTGTAGGGGGGGGAGCGGTTCACCCCACTCCTGGTAGAGGTGGAACGCGAGATCCTGCTTCCATGAGGCGACTGTTCATCGTTGCGCTGACCACGGCGCTGCTTGGGTTCTTCGCCACCGAAACGGTGGCGCTCAAGATCGTCGACTATCAGAACAAGCTGAACCCCCGCTTCGCCAAGCGCCCGCGCAAGAGTACCCGCCACATCATCATTCACTCCACCGAAGGCAGTCTGCCCAGTTCCCTGAGAACCCTCTCCCGAGGCAAGGTTCGCCGCCGGCGATACGTCAGCCGGGGAGGGCATGCCCACTACCTCATCGCCAAGAACGGTACCGTCTATCGGATCCTGGATCCCAAGTACCGGGCGAACCACGCCGGCGTCAGCATGTGGAACGGGCTGGACAGACTCAGCGACCACTCGCTGGGCATCGAGCTGGAGGGGTACCACAACGTGCCCTTTACCGATCGTCAATACCGGTCTCTGAAGGAATTGCTGAGAATCCTGCAAAAGCGGTTTCGGGTGAAGGATCGGGATGTCCTGGAACACTACCGAGTCGCCTATTCCAGACCGAACCGGTTCCACAGGAAGAGGCGCAGAGGCCGGAAGAAGGACCCGGGCGCCGACAATTTCGACCGCAGACGGGCCGGCTTGACCGATCGGTACCGGCGAGACCCGGACGTGATCGCCGGGAGGATCGGGGCCAACCCGGATGGCATCCAACTGGCTCGTCAATCCCGGCCGAAGGCGTCGACGACGCCGGCCCGCAAAGATGACCAACGGAAGGCCAACGGCAGCTCGGCGGCAACGGCGCCGAAGCCCGGGAAAAAGGTGGAAAACGGCAGCTTGGCGACAGCGGCGCGGAACCGCCAAGAAAGGCCGGACAACGGTCGTCTGAGTCGGCCGGCGGCTGATCCCGCCGGGAAAAACACCATCACTGCCCGACGGACGGCCTGGAAGATTGCCGGCCGGCAGTACAAGGCCGCCTCCACGCTCTATCGCTTCCCGGACGGCCGCTGGCTGCGCGGGCACGAAATCCGGGACTGGTCCGACATTCCTGCCGGCACCGTGGTCGAGTTGGGCGTCGAAGAAGACAAGGTGGTCAGCGCAAATCGGGCGGAAGTTCTGCTTCCGGTTGTCGGCGAGAGCCTGTCTCCCTGGAAAATCGCCAACGTCCTTCACAATTCCTCGATCACCTACTACCTCTTTCCCAGTGGCAAGATCCTGGCCGGCCATCGGATCGAGCGATTCGCGGATGTGCCGCCGGGAACGAGAGTCCTCATCGCCTACCGCCCGGTCCCCATGCCGCGCACCGACGACCCCCTGGGAGAAGATCTGGACGACGTCTTTCTGAGCCACCAGACTCTCTATCTGCTGCCGGGCGGCCTCTTGAAGTCCGGAGAGCAGATCGAGAACTTCGCCCAGCTTCCCCGGGGAGCCATCGTTTTTGCCAAGGTGGAGTAGGCTCTGAAGGCGGTCAAGAGCGCGAATTCCGGTCGAGCCGATCGGAGACGGCGAACCTGAAAATGGCCAGCAGGGCCTTGAGGCCATCCTTCCAGTTGATTTTTTTCCCCTCCCGGTAGCTCCGGCCCGAATAGCCGATGGGGATTTCCAGCAGGCGGGCTCCTCGCTTGGCCAACTTGATGGCGAGCTCGGGCTCGATGCGGAAATCGTTGCTCTCCAGCGGGATGCTCTTGAGCAGGTCGGTGCGAACCATCTTGTAGCAGGTCTCCATGTCGGAAAGGTTCAAGCGGCTGACCCGGTTGGAGAGCGCCGTGAGGAACCCGTTGACCATCCGATGGGGGGAAAGGCCCCTTGGCTGCGGGGCCGCCCGGTGGAATCTCGAACCGAAGACGGCATCCGCCTCGCCCTTCAGGAAAGGCGGAATCATGCCCAGAAGCTCTCGAGGATGGTATTCGAGGTCGGCATCCTGGCAGACGGTGAGGTCGGTGTCGGCCAGGGTCAGTCCTGTTCTCAGGGCTTTGCCCTTGCCGTAATTCCGTGGGTGGCGGACAAAGCGCCAGACAAAATTTGCTCCCCAATCCTCGCTTTCCAGGGATTGTTGGAACTGCTGGAGAACGGCCGGGGTTTGATCGCAGGAGCCGTCGTCCACCACGATGACCCGGATCGAACTCAACAACGGGCTCTCTCCCAGGACTCGCAAACGGGAGAGACTGGCGTGAACCAGAGTTTGTTCGTTGTAGACGGGGACGATGACCGAGAGTGTGGTGGTCGGAGTCATGGCTCGGGGCGCATTTTAGAACGTCGTCGGAGTCATGGCAACGCGTCGGGTCCGTGTTGGGTCCGCGGTGCCCCTCAATTGCGGCGACCGGCGTTTTCTGATTGAATGATTCGGACTCGGTCCATCGGGGGCGGCGGCTCCCGACCGGGGGCGCCGATTCGGCCTGAGTGGAAAGGAGCGCATGGTCCCGAGACGAACCATTCTGGTTACGGGTGGAGCCGGCTATGTCGGCAGTCATGTCTGCAAGTCGCTGGCGGCGGAGGGATTCCATCCCGTATCGGTGGACTGTCTCTCCCGTGGGCATGAGTCGGCCGTAAGGTGGGGGCCGCTCGAAAGGGTCGATCTGACGGACGAGGCTCGATTGAAAGCGGTGATCGAGCAGTATCGGCCCGGCGGGGTCATGCACCTGGCAGACCTGTGCGACGTGGGCGAGTCGGTGACGGATCCGGCCAGCTACTACCACAACAACCTGGTGGGAAGCCTGAACCTCCTGAAGGGAATGCTGGATCAGGGGGTAGGGTTGATCATCTTTTCCAGTAGCTGCGCCATTTATGGAGCGCCCGCGACGGTTCCGGTCCCGGAGACGCAGGCCAAGGTTCCGACCACCCCCTACGGGGTGAGCAAGCTGGTGGTGGAGCACATGCTGCGGGATTTCAGCATGGCCTACGGCGTGGGCTACGTCTGCCTGAGGTACTTCAATGCCGCCGGGGCCGACCCGGACGGCGAGATCGGCGAAAGCCATCGACCCGAAACTCACGTCATTCCCCTGGCCATAGAAACGGCCCTCGGCGGTCGGAGCCATTTCGAGATTTTCGGGACGGATTACCCAACGCCTGACGGCACCGCGGTTCGAGACTTTGTCCACGTCTCGGACCTGGCCGCGGCCCACCTGTCGGCCTTGCGCCACTTGTCGGAGGGTGGAGGGAGCGCAGCGCTGAATCTGGGCACGGGCCGGGGACACTCGGTGAAGCAGATCGTCGCCACCGTTGAACGGCTTTCGGGCAGGAAGGTTCCCGTCAGAGAGGGCTCGCGCCGGAGCGGAGACGCTCCAACCCTGGTGGCCGATGCCTCCCGGGCCTTCGAGGTTCTGGGCTGGACCCCGAGGTACACCAGCCTGGACGACATCGTCGCCAGCGCGCTGAACTGGCGCCGCAACCCCCTTTTCGGCTGACCGTTCCCGGTCGGCCGGGAGGGCTATCAGGAACCTCATGGATTTTGTTCCCGGTTGGAAAGACGCCTTGCTGCTGCTTCAATTCGCCGGCCTGTTCGGCGTCAGCGGCTGGTTGACCTGCAGGCTTGCGGTTGGGCGGCGCGGGGAACCGGCCTTGTCGCCCCCCCCCTCCGGCGCCCGCCTCGACCTGTTCCGGAGCCTGGTCAGCCCCGCGTTGCTCAGCATCCTGTGCGGACTGATCGTCACCTCCTGTTTCCTCATGCTGAGCGCCCAACTGGGCGTGGCTCGAATTCGCCATCTCTTCCTGGCGTTGGCGGTCTACAACCTGATCTGTCTTGCCTGGCTGTTGAAGTCGAGGGCCCTGCAATGGCGTCCGCCGGCCTGGAGGCGGCCGCGGCCCGGCTGGAGCGACTTGTGGCTGGCGGGCATCCTGCTGCTGGGTGTGTTCACCTTCGGAAGGACCGCCGAATACATCGCCAGCCAGAGAGACCCCGGGGAGCACGTCAACATTGCCGTGCGCCTGGCCCAGGAGCAGAGCCTGCGCTTCTCGGATCCGGACTTCCGGAATTTCGATGAGGACCGGCAGAAACTGTTCCTGCCGGTCCTTCTCGAAAATGCGCTTTACCTGGAAGCCGTGCCCGGATTTTCGCTGCTGGATGCGGAGACCGGGGAAATGTCGCCGCAGTATCTGCACCTGTTTCCGCTCTGGCTGTCGCTGGCATTCAAGCTCTGGAGGTTCGACGGGCTGTTCGGTTTCAACGTCCTGCTGGGCTTGTTGAGTCTCCTGCTGGTGGTCGCATTGGGCATTGAGATTTTTCGGTCCAGGACCGTCGGGCTGGTGGCTTCGAGCCTGCTTTGCCTCAACCTGGGCCAGATCTGGCTGGTGCGAAGTCCCTTCAGCGAGACCCTGGCCCAGGTCCTGCTGCTGGCCGGGGTCTGGATGCTGGCCCTGGCCCTCTCTCGCGGCAAGGACGGTCTGGGCTTTCTGTCGGGATTGGCGTTCGGATTGAGCCTGATGGTGCGCATCGACTCCGTGCTGGCGATCCTGGCGGTGTCGGTGTTCCTGATCCTGATCCTGACCCGGTCGGGGCCGGCCGGAAGGGTCGGCCTGCCGGTTCGACCTGTGGCGGCGGGCCTGGCCATCGGCCTCGCCTATTCCCTGGCCCACGTCGCCCTTTTCGCCTATCCCTACGTGCTGTCCATTCTGCACAACCAGGGCGTGCTCTCCTTTCTCGACCGCCAATGGGGTTGGCTGTTGGCGCTGGCCTTGCTGGCGACGGCCGCGGCGTGGTCTTCCAGACGGTTGATGGGATCGATGGGAGCCTGGCGGGAGCGACGGGTTCCCACCTCCGCGTCGTGGGGAAATCCCGCGACCCGGCGCAGGATCGTCTTTGTGAGCCTTTCGGGTTTGTTGATCGTTGCCTTCGCCTGGGGATATTTTTTCCGCCCCATGATGGACCCGGGCGCCAACCTGCTGCCGTTGGCGCCCCCTCACCAGGGATTCGTGCCCTACTACGACGAGTTGAACCTGGTTCGCCTGGGATGGTATCTCTCTCCCCTGGGCCTGTGCCTGGGCCTTCTCGGCGCACTCCTGGCGCTGCGCCAGGTCGTGTTGAAAGGGCAGGTGCGTCCCTTGCCCCTCTTGCTCCTGCTGGCGGCCTTCCTGCTGTTCTACGGCTACAAGTCTCGCGCCTTTCCCGACAACTACTGGGTCATCCGCCGCTACGCCGAGATCGCGATTCCGGCGATGCTCCTGCTGGCGGGCCTGGCGATGCAGCGCTTGTATCGGACGGCTTCCATTCACCCGAAGCTGGGGGCGCGATCGGCTCCACGTCGATTCCTCTTGCGGGCTTGCGGGCTGGGGGTATTGGCCGCCATGGTCGCCACCCAGTCGGTTGCGGCCTGGCCCTTTTTCCGCCAGGCGGAGCTGGGTGGATCCTGGACGCAACTGGCGGAGCTGGCCAGCCGAACCAGGGAAGCGGACGTGATCCTGTTCGAACGGGGCCGCGCCCAGGAATTTTTCCTGGGCCCCCTCAGGAACCTGTTCGGACAGACCGTGCTTCCTCTGGCCCACACCAGGCCCGATCCTGCCTCGTTTGAACGGGTGGTCGGGGAATTTCTGGCCGAAGAAAGGAGAGTGTTCCTCATTTCCTGCGAGGAGTGGACATCCCTGGACAGTTCCAAGGTCCTCTTCGAACCCAGAGAACGGTTTCATTTTGCCAGCCAACTGGTGGAACGGACCTTCGAGCGTCTGCCCGAGACAATGCAGGAAGTGCACTACAGTCTTCAGATCTACGAGGTCAAGCCTCGTCCCCAAGGAGGGCCGAAGCCATACCAGGCGCTCCTTTCGCACTCCAATTTCGGCTATGCGTCCGAAGGATTCCACCAGGCGGAAGTCGGGGCGGACGGCAACGCATACCGGTGGAGCCAGGGGGATGCTTCGGTGGAATTGCCGGAAATCGATGGGTCTTACCCGGCAGTTCTGATCGCGCGGATGGCTCGCCCGGACATCGGGGCCGCGACCGAAGCTCCCGTGCGCATCCGGTTGAACGGCCAGGATCTGGGGGAGGTGCGGCTTTCCCCGAAGTTCGAGGACTACAAGATCCCGGTCGGGAGATCCCGGTTGGCTGGAGGGGAGAGGAACCGGGTTGAGTTTCTGTCTCGTTCCTTCAACCCTTCGGCCCTTCGGGGCCGGGAGGATACCCGTGACCTGGGGTTCATGCTGGATTGCCTCAAGCTTCAATCCCTGGCGCCGATGGGAGGAGCCCGCGCCTATCAACTGGATTTCGGCGCCGAGTGCGAGGGGGCACAACGGATGGACTTCTATCCGGCCGAAGCCCACGGGTATTCCTGGGTGGGAATCGCTCCCAGCCTGGTCTGGCCGTTTCCGCTGGATCCCGGTCGGAACTACCGGCTCGTGATCCGGACCGTGAAGTCGAATCCGGACCCCGAATTCCGGCAATTTCTCACGGTTTGGGTCAATGAGGCGGAACTGGACACCCGGGAGCTGATCGGGGTCAGGGACCAGTTCCGGAACTACGCCTTTCCCATTTCGCCCGGAGCCCTCGACGGGGAGACGCCGACGATTCGCATTCGGGTGCGTCCTGTCTGGAACCCCAGCCTGGCGGGAGCGTCCCCGGACTACAGAAACCTGGGGAGCGCCGTTCAATGGATCAGGATCGAAGCGTTGTGATCCTGGCCGCACCGAAGTCGGTTCCAATGCGAGGGGTATTGCTGGAGGGATGATGGAATTTACCGGTGAGAGAATCATCCCCGGTAAGGTCGATGACGACCTGCTGAACGAACACCTCTGCCGCTACCGGTTCGCCCAGCTCCTGGTGGAGGACAAGGTGGTCCTGGACGTCGGCTCCGGAGTCGGCTACGGCTCCAGGATCCTGGCGGAGAAGGCGGGCGCCGTCCTTGCCCTGGACGTCTCGGAAGAAACCGTACGCTACGCCGGTGGGCGCTATGCCGGGGAGAATATCGAGAGGGTGGTCGGCGACGGCCAGGAATTGCCGCTGGCCAGCGCCAGCATGGACGCGGTGGTCAGTTTCGAGTTGGTCGAGCATCTGCAAGGCCAGAATGCCCACTTGCTCGAGGTCAGCCGGGTCCTCAAGCCGGACGGACTGACGGTCATTTCCACGCCCAATCGAATCTTCTACAGCCAGGAGAGCAACCGGGCCAATCCCTTCCACACTCATGAGTTCGACTTCCAGGAGTTCCTGGACTTCCTGAAGTCCGTGTTCAGTTCCGTGCAGATCTATTTTCAGAATCATGTTGCCGGCCTGATTGTCGGGAACCCGAGCCTCTACCGGGAGGTCACGACCTGCCTGGAGGAGGAAGAGGGCGACCTGGAAGCGACCTCCAACTATTTCGTGGCCGTTTGCACCCATGGCCGGGAATACCAGCCCGCGCCGGGAAACTTCTGCCTGCTGCCGGGGACCGGGAACCTGTTGCGAGAACGCCAGCAGAACATTCAGCGGCTGGAAGAGGAGGTCGCCAGGCTCGACCGCGCCTTGACCCGGCTTCAGGGGGAGTACGAGGAACGCACCGGCTGGGCGCAACAGTTGAACCGGCAGGTCGAGTCGAGGAACCAGGCCCTGATGGGCCTGCGGGCGGAATTCGAGGACCGCAGCCGATGGGCGGAGGAGTTGTCCCGGCAACTGGAAGAGAAAGACAAGGCCATCGTGCAGCTTCAGTCCGAATTCGAGGATCGCACCCGGTGGGCCTTGCAGTTGGACTCCAAGCTGGAGGCGATCAGGCAGTCGAAGCTCTACTGGTTGGCCCGATTGCTGGGATTGAAGTTGAAGGTCTGACGTTTCGGGTCAACAGCGCCCCTGCCCTGCCGGGCAGATCATCCGAGGGTGAAACAAGAGACGTTCATGGCCTGTCGGGAACAAGATTTTTGAACATGGATAGACAGGATGCACAGGATAATCAGGATGGGAGGGTGCTGCACCAGAGCTGACTCCGGCGGTGATCGCGGCGGATTTGCGGAAATCCAGGACTTCAAGCCAGCCGTCTCCGGAAAAAATCCTGTGCATCCTGTGCATCCCTGTCAATAAAAAAGGGGATTCGGCTTCGCCCCGAAAGCGGAGCCGACCCGGCGGGCCTCAAAGAGAGCGTAACATCCTGTGAGTCAACGGGATAGACTCAACTGAAGCGGGCTGGTTCCCAATTTTGTTTCAGGCAAGCACCACCCGCGCCCTGTCGGGCGGATCATACGAGGGTGAAACACCCAATCGTCAATAAAGACGAACCACGAATGAACACGAATAGACACGAATGCCAGTGGACCTGCCTGGCTGCGACGACGTCACGGGAGGAAGGCCCACCCGGGAGCGCGGGCGTCCCGCCCGCACAACACTGGCACAGCCTCACCCGTCTCCGCGACCCGGGTCGACCGGCAACGGCGCTTGGGCTCTGCTTCGGCCGAGCCGACACCGTTCCCGCCGGCAGGGTGGCCGGGCGCCATATCGCAGGGAAATTGAGCGGCACGTAACGGCAGTGCATGCGGGCGAGACGCCCGCGCTCCCGGAGGGGCGCCTCTCCCGTGGGTCTTGGTGGATAACTCCTTTTTGTCTGTTTCAGACAAGCACCACCCCGCTCCCCACGACGGGGCGGATCATTCGAAGATGAAACAAGAGACGTTCATGGCCTGTCGGGAACAAGATTTTTGAACATGGATAGACAGGATGCACAGGATTATCAGGATGGGAGGGTGCTGCACCAGAGCTGACTCCGGCGGTGATCGCGGCGGATTTGCGGAAATCCAGGACTTCAAGCCAGCCGCCTCCGGAAAAAATCCTGTGCATCCTGTGCATCCATGTCAATAAAAAAGGGGATTCGGCTTCGCCCCGAAAGCGGAGCCGACCCGGCGGGCCTCAAAGAGAGCGTAACATCCTGTGAGTCAACGGGATAGATCCACCTGAAGCGGGCTGGTTCCCAATTTTGTTTCAGACAAGCACCACCCGCGCCCTGTCGGGCGGATCATACGAGGGTGAAACACCCAATCGTCAATAAAGACGAACCACGAATGAACACGAATAGACACGAATGCCAGTGGACCTGCCTGGCTGCGACGACGTCACGGGAGGAAGGCCCACCCGGGAGCGCGGGCGTCCCGCCCGCACAACACTGGCACAGCCTCACCCATCTCCTCCACCCGGCTCGACCGGCAACGGCGCCACGATTCCGCTTCAGCCGGGCCCATGGGGTTCCCGCCGGAAGGGTGGCCAGGCGCCACATCACGGGGAAACTGAGCGGCCACCCAACGCAGAGAATGCGGGCGAGACGCCCGCGCTCCCGGGGGGCGCCTCCTCCCATCCTTCTTGCTCGGCGAGGAGGCATTGCCCCTGCCGATGCGGCAGTGCCGTTCCGCTTCGTGGCCCTTCGTCGTCCTTCGTGTGACTTCGTGGATCCCTCTTTTTTCCGTTTGTTTTAGGTAAGACAAGTGGAGAGTGAAGAGTGAAGAGTCCATTCATCGACACGCCAGGCATCTTGTCGGTCGCGGCATAGTCCTTCAAATAGGACTGGAATCGATCAGTCAAGTGTCTTGTGGATCTCGGCGCGTTCCTTGAGAGAACGCAATTGGGTCATCCGGCGCTTGCCACTCCCAGCACCCTCCGCTCTCCACTCACCACTCTTCACTTTTCACCTGGCCGCGCCGCCGTCCCATTCGACGGGGCGGCTCATGAGGGGCAAAACAGGGATGGTTCAGACACGGTAGACCAGAACGGCTTTCTGGTCTCCGAGATCGCGCGCGGCCGGAGTGATGATCGACTTTCCGTCGACGTGAATCTTGCGGTCTTCCTTGACCGCCTGCCGGATATCCTCCTCGCAAACGAAGCCGGCCGGCTCCGGCGGCTCCGGGGCCGGCTGGGAAGGCGCCGGCGGGGCTGGCGCTGGCGCCGGTTCGGGCGGCCGCTGGAATTCGAGCCGGCGGTCCGCCATCAAGCGATCCACCAGGGCCGAGACGTCTCCTCGATCGATGGGGGCTGCCGGCTGTTGCGGAACCTCGTCGCCCCGGGACGAGTCCTCCCCGAACTCCTGAGTGCGGCTGTAGGCCACCCGCTTGATGTTGATCAGGTGAAGTGGGGAAATATTGTCGGAGGTGATGTTGCCGCCCAGGGTCCCGCACCCCAGCGTCATGCTCGGAAAGAGCCGGGTGGTGTAGCCCACGGCGCCCAGGGCCGCCTGGGTATTGACGACGATTCGAAAGACGGGCTTCTGCAGGCCGAACTGCCGAATGATCTCGTCGTTCCTGGAATGGATCGCCAGAGTGTGCCCCAACCCTCCGTAGTTGAGCAGCTCGATGCATCGATCGCAGGCCGCCTCCCAGTCCTTTTCCACGTAGAACGCCAAAATGGGGGAGAGCTTTTCCATGGACAGGGGGTAGTCGCGGCCGACGCCCGAGAGCGGGGCCACCAGGACCCGGGCGCCTTCCGGGATCCTGATCCCGGCCAGCGCCGCAATGGTCGCCGCCGGCTTGCCGACGATCTTGGGGTTCACCGTCCGCCCGGGAGTGACCACCACCTGGCCCAGCGCCCGGATTTCCTGTTCGTTCAGGAAATGGCCGCCGTTGCGCCTGATCTCTTCGATCACGCGATCCTTGATGGCGGCATCGGTGACAATGGCCTGCTCCGAAGAACAGAGCGTGCCGTTGTCGAAGCACTTGCCGGCAAAAATGTCCTGAACGGCCCGAGGGATGTCGGCCGAAGATTCCACGTAGGCGGGGACGTTGCCCGGACCCACCCCGAAGGCGGGCTTTCCCACGCTGTAGGCGGCCTTGACGAGACCATGCCCTCCGGTAGCCAGGATCAGGGCGGTCTTGCGATGGCTCATCAGCTCCCGGGTTCCTTCGATGGTGGGTTGGGTCAGGCACCCGATCGATCCCTCGGGCGCGCCGGCTGCGACCGCGGCTTCCGACAGGAGTCTGCTGGTCTCCCGGATGCAACCCGCGGCCGCGGGGTGGGGGCTGAAGACGATGGTGTTGCGGCCCTTGAGCGCGATCAGGGCCTTGTTGATGGCGGTGGAAGTCGGGTTGGTGGAGGGAACGACGGCGGCAATGACCCCGACCGGCGAGGCAATCTCCAGGATTCCTCGGGTCCTGTCCTCCCTGATGATGCCCACCGTCCGCAGGTCCTTGATGGCCTCGTGGACAGACTCGGAGCCGAACTTGTTCTTGAGGATCTTGTCGGCGACGTTGCCGAAGCCGGTTTCCTCCACGGCCATGCGGGCAAGCTTCTCCGCGGCTCCCAGTCCGGTCTCGGCCATTTGTCGGACCACGGAATCGACCTGGTCCTGGGTGAATCGAGAGAGGCGGGCCTGAGCCTGGAATGCCTTGTCGAGCAGTGAACGGGCCTGCTGAATGGACTCGAGATCTCGATCCATGGCCTGGGGGAGGTCCGGAGAGCATTGGAGAGGCCGGCCGGAGGAGGGCTCGCCGGGTCAATGCCGGCCGCCATCATCCGCCTGCCGCGCCGCGCCGACGGCATCGGGCTTAACCCGGGATGTTCTTTTCGGCTTCGGCGTGGGGGCTGGGAATGACGTGGACGGCGACCAGCTCGCCGACTCGCCGCGCCGCCGATGCGCCCGCATCGGTGGCGGCCTTGACGGCCCCCACGTCCCCTCGAACGCATACCGTCACGAGGCCGGCTCCAATGTACTCCTTGCCCACCAGGGTGACGTTGGCGGCCTTCACCATGGCGTCGGCCGCCTCGACGGCGCCGACAAACCCCTTGGTTTCAATCATTCCTAGCGCTTCGCCCGGCACAACCTCATCTCCCGTGTCAGATTGGCGGAGGTGAAACTATCACTTAAGGGGCGTCGGGTCAACCGGCGGCAGCCGCGGAACCAGGGCTATTTCACGCTAGCGGCAAGAGGGTGACATTAGGATAGTTGTACAGGGGGCTGGCTTTTTGGGAGAGATTCGGATATAAAGGGGGCATGGCGGATGGGTTCGACAGGTCGCAGGTGGTGATAGGGGAAGTGGAAGTCAGGCTGGCACGGCCGGACGAGCGGCGGCGCTGGGACGCACTGATGGACGGGCACCACTACCTGGGGTTCCGGCAATTTGCAGGCCGGGGGCTGCGGCACGTCGCGGTGTGGCGGGGGCACTGGCTGGCGCTGGTGGGTTGGCAGTCGGGGGCGTTCAAGTGCGCGCCGCGGGACCGGTGGCTGGGCTGGCACCGGTCGGTGCAGTTCCGGCGGTTGCATCTGATTGGGAACAACACGCGGTTTCTGATTCTGCCGGAGGCGGGGGGAATCAAGAACTTGGCGTCGCGGGTGTTGGGGCGCAGTCTGAGGCGTTTGAGCGCGGACTGGGAGACGGCCTACGGGCATCCGCTGGAGCTTGCGGAGACGTTCGTGGACCCCTCGCGGTTTCACGGCGGCGCCTATGACGCCTCCAACTGGGTGCGGGTGGGGCGCACGAAGGGATTTGCGCGCCACAACGGCGCCTATACCGACCCGCACGAGGTGCGGAAGGAGATGTTGGTGCGCCCGTTGCGCCGTGATGCACGGGAGCGCTTGGCGAACCCGGTGGACCGCAAGGAGTGGACGTGCCGGGCGACGCCGTTGAGGTATACGCGCGAGGAGTTGCGCTCGCTGCGCGAACTGTTCGGGGAGATGCCGGATTGTCGTCGCGGCCAGGGGATGAAGCACAAGCTCGATACGGTCCTTTCGGTGTGCGCGCTGGCGCGGATGGCCGGGGTCTCGGGGCCGTCGGCGATGGAGCGTTTCGCCCAGCGCTTGAGCCAGGAGGAGTTGCGCGCGCTGGGGGCATGGTACGACCCCAAGGCCGGGCGTTGGGTCGCCCCGTCGGACTCGACGCTGTGCCGGGTGCTTGCCGATACCGATCCCGACGCCTTGCAGGAGGTGTTGCGCCGATGGGCGGTGCCGCGTGGTGTGGTGCGAGGCCCCTCGCCTGCGATCGCCGCCGACGGCAAGCGCATTCGGGGCGCCAACCGCCACGCCGGCAAGGGGGTGTACTTCGAAACGGTCACCCTGGTCACCCACGATGGGCGGCCACTCGCCAGCCGCTGCTGCCGTGACGAAGGCGGGGAGATCGCGGCCACAAGGGCGCTGCTGGAAGACGTCAATGTGCGCGGGTGCGTCATCACCCTGGATGCTCTGCACACGACCCGTGACACCGAACGTGTGATCGTGGACATCCACCGTGCCGAGTATCTGCTCACCGTCAAGGGCAATTGCCCGGACACTTCCGAGGCGCTCGCCACGCTGGACTGGAACGCGCCCGAGGTGCGCCATCACGGCGCGGGGCCCGAGAAGGGCCACGGGCGCATTGAGAGGCGCCGCCTCGACGCCTTCACCCTGCCCGGCCGCTTCTTGAACTTCGAGAAGGCGCGCCAAGCGATGCGCGTCATCCGCGAGCGCACCGACCTGAGTACCGGCGAGACCACCACCGAGACCGTCTACGCCATCACCTCGGTGAGCGCCGAGCGGGCCAGCCCGGAGCAACTCCTGACCTGGAACCGCGGCCACTGGGCGGTGGAGAACGCCAACCACTATCGCCGCGACACCAGCCTCGGCGAGGACGCCAGCCGCCTGCGCGCACGCCACGCCCCCGCCAACAACGCCACCCTCAACAACATCGCACTCGCCATCGTCTTTCACCGCGGCTTCCACTACGTGCCCGAAGCGAACCTGCACTTCATGATGCGCCGCCAAGACGCCCTCGACGCCATTCTCTCGCCGACCTGATCGCCCCCGCTCCCTGTCCGGATGGCTTCCTCGGCGCCGGCACCTCCAGACGCCTCCCCACCCGTCCATCTCCATCGCCCGCAGGCGACAGTCGCTGACTCCGATCGCCATCCCTTCCGGGCGCACCTCCCCTCCACATCCTCTCCTGCGACTGGTCCGTCCTCCAATCCCTCTGGCAATCCCCTCTGACCATCCCACTCCGAACTCCAGCGTGAAATCCCCCTGGCCGCGGAACAGGGCCATTTTTTGTTGACGGGCATTTGATTAAGAGCAATGGGGGTAGGATTGAGTCTGGACAATCGGGAACTGATCTGGGATGATGGGAGGGATGGCGATGGACACCTCCCGAGTTGCTGTGCTGAAAGAGCGGCCGTTGCGAGCGGTGCGGGTGCGGCCGACCCGGGGGCTGGAGGAGCGCCGCCGCTGGGACCGACTGGTTCGGCAGCATCACTACTTGCCGTTTCAGGGTCTGGTGGGGTGCGGGTTGCGTCACGTGGCGGAATTCGACGGGGAGTGGGTGGCGCTGGTGGGCTGGCAGGCAGGAGCCTTCAAGCTGAAGGCGCGGGACCGGTGGATTGGATGGGTTCCGCAGCAGCAGTTCCGGCGGCTGCATCTGATTGCCAACAACACCCGCTTCGTGGTGTTGCCCGGCCCCCATCGACCGAATCTGGCCTCGCGGGTGCTGGGCTTGAGCCTGCGGCGGGTATCGAGGGATATGCGAGCGCTGCACGGCCATCCGGTGCTGGTGGCCGAGACCTTCGTCGACCCCAGCCGCTTTGGGGGCATCTGCTACCGGGCTTCCAACTGGCTGAGGCTGGGCAGGACGCGGGGCTATCGACGCCAGCCCGGGGGCAGCGCGCGCTGGTGCCTTCACGGTCAACCCAAGGAGATCTTCGTGTACCCTCTGCAAGCGGATGCCTGTCAGCAACTGAGTCAACTGGATGATTCCCCCGATTGGCGCAGCCAAGGGGAGTCCAAGCCCTTGGGCGAGGGAAGCCTGCGCTCTCTGTTCGAGACCTTGCGCACGGTGGAGGAGTTCCGCAGGCCTCGGGGCAAGCGCTACCCGCTGGCCACCCTGCTGACGATAACCGTGGCGGCACGCTTGGCCGGCTGCCGAGGCGTGACCGCCATCGCCGAGTTTGCCTCCCGTCTCACTCAGAAGCAGTTGGCCGCCTTGCGCGCCTACTACAGCAAGAAACTGAACCGCTATACGGCCCCCACCGTCACCACCTTCCACAACGTGCTGGCGCGGCTGCCTCCCGACACCCTCGACCGGGCCTTGCGGCTCTGGGCCAGCAGGATGAGCCGCCACCCAGCCCCGGTCGCCGTCGACGGCAAGCAGGTGCGCGGCGCCTCCCGCCACAACCCCCGGGGCCGCACGCTGCTGGTGGCCGCCCTCGAACATGGGTCGGGCCTGGTGCTGGGCCAGGAAGCGGTCCGGGACAAGAGCAACGAGATCCCGGCGGTGCGCACCCTGGTCAGTCAACTGCGCTTGGCGGGTCGGACCGTCAGCCTGGATGCGCTGCATGTGCAGGGGGACACTCTGCGCCTGGTGGTCGAACAGGGTCAGGCCCATTGGGTGGCCACGGCGGTGAAGCACAACCAGCCCACCCTGCTGGAGGACCTCAAGGCCATCGACTGGGAGGCGCCCGCCTGCGTCGCCTCTCAGCGGGAAACTCTCGACAAGGCTCACGGGCGCATCGAAACCCGCCGCTGCCGTCGCCTCGACCTGACGGGTAAGCAGTGGAACGACTATGCTCGCCTGCCCTATCGCCGCCAAGCCTTCCGCATCCAGCGGGAGCGCACCCACCTGAAGACCGGCGCCAGAAGCACCGAAGTCGTTTACGGCCTCACCTCGTTGCCCCCCGCAGAGGCCGACTCCCAACGCTTGATGGCTCTGGTCCGAGGTCACTGGGAAATCGAGAATCGACTCCATCATGTCCGCGACCTCTCCTGGGACGAAGACCGCTGCCGCGCTCATGTCGGCCACCTGCCCCGCAACCTCGCCGCCATGACCAATGCCGCCATCTCCATCGTCCGCTGTCAGGGTCGCTTCTCCTACCTGCCCCAGGCCCATCGCTTCTATGCCGGTCAACCCCAGGCCGCCCTCAAGGCCGTGCTCAACCCTCTGAGAGCCTGAAGCCCCCCCTCAACCCACCAGCCAGCCCCCAACCCTCTCTACGGGCCGCCCACCCCTGCCTACCATCCTCCAATCCATCCCTTCGCCTCCCCACCATCGCCTCCAACCCCTCTGCCATCCCCTTCTCTACCCACCAGCACCACAGATTCAGCCCTCCCCCCTCTTCCCTCCAAGCCTGCCAGTCTTGAACAAAAATTCGCCCTGAGCCGCGGAAGGCCGAGACAGGATACTACGGCAGGTAACCTTCCTTGGCTCTTACCCGGAAATCCTTGTGCCGAGGGACGCGCACCGAGATCTTGCGCCAGCCTCCGTTGCTGGAGCCGATCTGGGCGGGAGGGTAGTAACCGAGCAGGTAGAGGTGCTGAAGATCCTGAACGATCTCGGAGAAGACCCGGCCGATTTCTTCGGGACGTCGGATCCTGACGGCGACGCCTCCGGTCGCGTCCGAAATCTCCGTCAGACGATCGATCAGGAGCTGGCTTTGCAGCGCCCGTCCCTGAAAGACGGTATAGATGGGAATGCCGACCCGCTTGATGGTCCTGACCGAGTCCTCCATGGAGAGGACGCTGCTGGTATCCTCGCCGTCGGTGAAGAGAAGGATGGCCTTCTTGCCGGTCACTCGGGCCAGATGGGGGGCCAGTTGGGCCAGAGAATCGAAGAGCGCGGTGCTCCCGGAGGCCCGCATTCGGAACAGGGCTCGAAGGGCCGAACGCCTGTCCTTGGTAAACGGCACCAGAACCTGGAGCCGATTGTTGAAAGCGAAGAGACCGAAACGATCCTGGGGCTTGATCTCCGTCAACAGATCGGCCACCGCATTCTTGACGTGCGGCAGCGGCTTCAGCATGCTTCCGGTGGTGTCCACCAGCAGGGCGATCGTCAGAGCCGAGGTTTGAGACTCGAAGGCCTGAATGGACTGGATTTGACCGTCCTCTTCGATCTCGAAGTCAGCCGGCGCCAGTCCCGGAACGTATCGGCCCCTCTGGTCGAAGACGGCGGTATAGACCTCGACCATGCGAACGTCGATTCGGAGCGTCCTCACCTTGGGTATTTCGTCTGCAGAGGCAGGGAGGCACAGCCCGCAGAGAAGGGACAACGTCAGCGACAGTCGCGGCAGCAGGTTCATCGGTATGCCTGGGGTTCCCGTCAATGGCCCCGCACGGTGGAAGAGACTCGGTCTCGGAGAGCGGCGGGTCACTGGTTCAAGGGCTTGAAGGCTCGAATTTCGCAAGACCGAGTGATTTTAATCCTGGATTCCCTGCAATTTCAAATCCTTCCTCAGATTCTTGACAGTCGCCGGGCGGGGACGTAGTATGGATCGCCGTTTTTCCGGGTGGGAGACCCATCGTGTCATTGGGCGCCGATCTGAAACGTGAGCGGGAGCTCAGAGGGATTACCCTGGAAGAAATAGCCAGGGAAACCAAGATCCGGGCCAGTATGCTCGGCTACATCGAAGACGACCGCCTCGATCGATTGCCCGCCGGCGTGTTTCGACGTTCCTTTGTTCGCAGCTATGCCCGCTACCTGGGTATTGATGAAGACAAACCGGTCCGGGAATGCCTTCGGGTGGAAGACCGGCTCGAATCGGCGGACAACGAGTCCCGGGTTTTTCAGACACCCCGGCCATCCTTGGGCGCGAGGTTGAAGACCCGGGCTGCAGGCGCAAGGTCCGCCGCCCTCTTTCCCTCGGCTGTGGCGCTTCTCGGGGCCCTGACCATCTTTTACTTCGTCGAAACAGGCGCCCGGACAGGCCAGGATTGGTTTAGCGTCCTCAAAAACGTCGGAGTCGCCCAGCTTTCGCAGGATCAGGCCTCGGCGCCCGCACCAGATTCCGGGAGCAACGGGAAGAGTGTCGGTGTGAGCGGACCGGGTGGCCGGGCCGGATTGAGTGTCCTGGGAGAACTGGCTCCCGAACCGTCCCCTGAAACACCTTCCGGAGCCGGGCCCGCGCCGGTGGCGGAGCCGAGGCTGCGCATCGAGGCCCGAGAGCAGGCCTGGATCAGGGTCAGCGTTGGGGAAAGCACGCTGTACAGCGGCATCCTGCGGTCTGACGAGACCAGGAGCTTTTCTCTCCAGCGGCCCCTGAGAGTGAAGCTCGGCAATCCCCTGGGGACCCGACTCTGGGTGAACGATCAGGTCTTCAGCCAGCTCGGTGAGCCCGGGAAGACCAAGACCATCGTCGTTTCCGCAAAAAACTACCAGGGCTTTCTGGCTGCCGGCGACCCGGTCGCCCCATCCCCCGGCCCATCGCAGGCGAGCACCCTCGACTAGTTTTGTTTCGAACAGGAGGGCCCCGCTCCAGTTCCTGTCGTCAGTCCTTCCCCCGTTCAATGCGCTGCCGGTAGACTTTCCGAATTTCTCGGGTCCAGGGCCCCGCCTCGCCTGTCGCGACAGCGTGGCCGTCGACGTGGGTAATGCCGGTGATCTCGTCTGAAGTGCCGGCCAGAAAGGCCTCGCTGGCCGAGCGGAACTCGGCCAGAGAAAGCCATCGCTCCTGGAACGAGAGCTTCAGCTCGCCCGCAATCTCCTCGACGTATTCGCGAGTGATGCTGGGCAAAATGGCGGAAGTCCGGGGGGGAGCGACGATGGCTCGGTCGAGAATCGCCAGGGCGGCCGAGGAGCTGCCCTCGGTGACGTTTCCCCGAGAGTCCACCAGCAAGGCTTCATGGGCGCCCAGCTTGCGGGCCTGCTGCTTGGCAAGCACGTTGGGCAGCAGGTTGAGGGACTTGATGTCGCACCGGCGCCAGCGCAGGTCCGGAACCGATTGAACCTTGACGCCCGCCACCATTTCCCGGTCGGCGAACGGGCGCACGCTCATGAAGAAAGAGGGCTCCAGGGCTTCGCTCCAGGAGTGGCTCCTGGGGCCGGCTCCCCGGGTCAGGTGGAAGTAGAGGGTGGCGTTCGGGATTTGGCTGGCGCGGTAGGTTTCCTCGATCCACCCCCGGATTTCCTCCAGGTTGGCGGGCTGGAGGGCAATCTCCCTCAAGCTGCGCTGAAATCGCCTCCAGTGGCGGTGCATCCCCCAGAGCCGACCCTGATAGGCGCGCACCACCTCGTAGACGCCGTCTCCGAACAGGGAGCCCCGGTCCTCGGCCGGGATCACGGCGTCCTCGAGGGCGCAGATGGCGCCGTTGACGTTGGCCAGTTCGCGCATCAGGTTTGGCTGAAACAAAAGAAAAAAGAGTGATCCACGAAGTCACACGAAGGACCGACAGGAGTTATCCACAAAGGAAAACGACGAACCACGAATGAACACGAATGAACACCAATAAGTTAATGATTGATGAGGTGTCGATTGGGGAGGTATCACAACCGATTTAGAGGGGCAATGTACGAAGGAGACGAAGTCATGCCAAGGGTACATAGTTCCTGAAGCATTATAGTGCCGCTGGTCGTTGACGGAGGTTCGTCTGTCTTCGTGTCTATTCGTGTTCATTCGTGGTTTGTCTTTATTGACGATTGGGTGTTTCACTCTCGTATGATCTGCCCGTCAGGGCGGGGGCCGGACTCACCTGCAACAATAGGGCAAGGGGCCTGCCCCCGCAGAGGGGCTCCTCCAGGCGCAGCTTCAGAGCATTCTGCCGCCGTCGACGACCACGATCTGCCCGGTGACGAAGCTCCAGTCGGTCGCCATGGAAAGCGTGACCTCGGCGACGTCCTCGGCCGTTCCCATGCGGTTGAGAGCCGAGGCCTTCCTGAAGTTCTCCCGCATCTCCGGAGCTCTCGCAACTCCGTCCAGCCAGCGGGTCTCGGTGAGGGCCGGAGCCACGGCATTCACCAGGATATCGGGACCCAGGGCTCGAGCCAATGACTTGGTCAGACTGATGACCCCGGCCTTGGAGGCGCAATAGGCGATGCAGCTTCCCTGTCCGGTGATTCCGGCCACCGAGGCGATGTTGACGATGCGTCCGCCGCCTTGCGCCTGCATGAGGGGAGCCGCGGCGCGGCAGCAGAAGTAGGTCCCCTTCAGGTTGACGGCGAAGAGGCTGTCCCAGATGTCCTCGGTGAGCTGCTCCAGGTCCGCAAAGTTGATGAATCGAGTGAAGCCGGCGTTGTTGATCAGAATGTCGATGGCGCCCAATTCTCCCTGGACCCGTTCCATCATCTGCCTGACCTGGGCATCGGACGAGACGTCGGCGCGAACCGGCAGGCTGCGCCCTCCCGATTCCCGAACCTGGGAAGCCGTTTCGGAAGCCTCCGCCTCGGACTTGGAATAGTTGATGGCGACGGCTGCGCCCTCCCGGGCGAACAGCAGGGAAATGGCTCTCCCGATCCCGGTGCCGCCCCCGGTGACCAGTGCTGTCTTGCCGGCCAGTTTCATGGATGGTTTCCTCTCCTGGATGCAGTCGAAGCCTCTAATATAACCCCACAGCCTGGAGATTGTTCAATTATTGTGGGGGAAGCGCCGGTTCAGATGGAGTAGTCGACACGTTCCGGAAGGGGCGCGGGTTTGGCGGGTTCCTCCAGCATGCCCGCTGCCACGGTGGCATGGGTGGATTCGTCGATGAGCACGAAACCGCCCAGGCTGCGGTTGCGGTGATAGCGGTCGTATCGCAGGGGAGCGGCGGTCTTCAGGGCGATGCGTCCGATCTCGTTGAGCTTCAGCACGTGGGCCGGGTCCTCTTCCAGGCGGTTGATATCCAGCCGATAGTGCAAGTGGTGGACCATGGCCTTGGTGCTGTGAGTGGTGTGTTTCAGCAGGTATTTCTTTCCGAGCTGCAGGGGAGTCTCGTCCATCCAGCAACACATGGCTTCCAGGTCCTTGCCCACCTGGGGCAGATTGCCGGAGGCCACGATGAGGTCCCCCCGACTGACGTCGATGGTGTCTTCGAGCAGGAGGCAAGCCGACATGGGGGCGTGGGCAACCTCCAGCGATCGGCCCATGAGTTGAATGTCCTGGATCCGCGATTGCCTTCCGGCCGGAAGGACCGTGACCCGGTCGCCAACCCTGAAGGCCCCGCTGGCGACCTGTCCGGCGAAGGCCCTGAAATCGGTGGAGCGGCCGAATTGGGGGCGGATGACCCATTGGACGGGGAAGCGGGGATCCTGCATGTTCCAGTCGCTGGCGATGTGAACGCTCTCCAGGAAGGAAAGAAGCGTCTCGCCCAGATACCAGGGCATGTTGGGGGAGCGATCGACCACGTTGTCTCCCATGAGGGCGCTCATGGGAACGAAGGTGACGTCCCGGATCTTGAGGCGGGTCGAGAATCGGGTGAAATCCTGCCGAATGGCTTCGAAAACCGCCTCGGAAAAATCGACCAGGTCCATTTTGTTGACGCACAGCACCAGGTGGGGAATGCCCAGCAGGGATGCGATGGCGGCGTGCCTGCGGGTCTGCTCGATGATTCCCTTGCGAGCGTCCACCAGGATCAGGGCCAGACTGCTGGTGGAGGCGCCGGTGACCATGTTGCGGGTGTACTGAACGTGCCCCGGCGTGTCGGCGACGATGAACCGCCTGCGGGGGGTGGCGAAGTAGCGGTAGGCCACGTCGATGGTGATGCCCTGCTCCCGCTCGGCCCGCAGGCCGTCGGTGAGGTTGGCCAGGTTGACCTCCGATTCACCCCGCATCAGGCTGGCTTGCTTCAGCGCCGCCAGTTGATCTTCCAGGATCAACTTGGAATCGTGGAGCAGCCGGCCGATCAGGGTGCTCTTCCCGTCGTCGACGCTGCCGCAGGTGGTGAACCGCAGCAACTGAACAGTAGCCTCAGGATCGTTCGTTCGGGCATTCACCTAGAAATACCCCTCTCTTTTACGGTCTTCCATGGAAGTCTCGGAGACTTGGTCGTCGGCCCGGGCGCCCCGTTCCGTGACCTTGAGGGAAGAAATCTCTCCGATGATTTCCTCGACCGTGGAGCAGGACGATTCAATGGCCGCCGTACAGAGGATGTCCCCGACCGTCCTGAAGCGAATCGACCGGGTCTCGATCACCTCTCCGCGCTTGAGCGGAAGCAGGTCGCAGGCGCTCATCCAGAGGCCGTCCCGCCGGAACACCTCCCGCGGGTGGCTGAAGTAGATGCTGGGGATCTCCAGCTTCTCCCGGGCGATGTATTGCCAGACATCCAGCTCGGTCCAGTTGGACAGGGGGAAGACCCGGATGTGCTGGCCCGGGTGGATCCGGGTGTTGTAGACGCTCCAGAGCTCCGGCCGCTGGTTGCGCGGGTCCCACTGGCCGAATTCGTCCCGAAACGAAAAGAACCGTTCCTTGGCCCTGGACTTTTCTTCGTCGCGCCGCGCTCCCCCGAAGGCGGCGTCGAACTTGAACTCCTCCAGAGCGTGCAGCAGCGTGGGGATCTGCAGCCAGTTGCGGCTCTTGTCGGCGCCGCCCGGCTCGGTGACGATGCCGGCGTCGATGGCGTCATCCACGGTGCGGACGATCAACCGCTCCCCAAGCTCCGCGACCCGCCGGTCACGAAACTCGATCACCTCGGGAAAGTTGTGGCCGGTATCGATGTGCAGCAGGGGAAAGGGGAAATGAGCCGGGCGAAAGGCCTTTTCAGCCAGCCTCAACAGGCAGATGGAGTCCTTCCCACCCGAAAAGAGCAGCACCGGCCGCTCGAACTCCGAGGCCACTTCACGCATGACGTAGATGGCCTCGGCTTCCAGGATGTCCAGGTGGGATAGAAAATAGCTGTCCATGGCTTCGGTCAGCTTCCCCGGTTCGGAAGCTGGAGGAAGAGCGTCGTCGACACGACACTCACCGGTCGGCGGCGGGGCTGGGGCGATGGTGCAGTCCGCATTCCTTGTGCTCGGGGCGCTCCCACCACCAGCGTCCGGCCCGCAGGTCTTCTCCCGGTCCCACGGCCCGCGTGCAGCAGGCGCAGCCGATGCTCAGAAAGCCCTGTTCGTGCAGCGGATTGTAGGGTACCTGGTTGGCCTTGACGGTCTCCCAAAGGCGGGACTCCTCCCAGTTCCAGAGAGGATTGATCTTGACCAGCCCATTGCCGTCGTCCCATTCGACGGGATACACATCGCGTCGGGTCACCGATTGCTGTCGCCTCAGACCGCAGATCCAGGCGTCCATGCCCTGGAGCGCCCGCGCCAGGGGGTGGATTTTTCTGATGCGGCAACAGAGCTGCCTCAACTCGACGCTCCGGTAAAAGGGGTTGATCCCATGGTCCCGGACCAGGCTCTCCACCTCTTCGGTTCGGGGGAAGAAGGTCTCGATTCTCAGCCGGTAGCGCTCTTCGGTCCGTTCCAGGAGCTGAAGGGTTTCGGGAAAGAGTCTGCCGGTGTCCAGGGTCACGATCCGGACCGGGAGGGCCTCCTGGGCCAGGAAGTGGGTAATCACCTGGTCTTCCAGACCCAGGGCGCTGGCGAACGCGACCCGGGGGGCGAATCGGCGATGAGCCCATTGCAGGATTTCGCTGGGAGAAGAGGAGCGAAGCTGCTCCCGCCAGCTCGCCATTTCACCGGCATTGTGTGGATCGGAAACCATGGATCTTAAAAAAAGATGACTAAGTTAATAAACATAGTCAATATATTGGGAGAACTCGCAAAAGTCAAGTGCTTTCTTCAGGTTAGTCTGATATTATTGTTGACGGAAGATGGCGGAATCAAGATCATACAGTATCTGGATTATTTAAGTCATGTTTTAGGCGGCGCGGACGGTCGACCATGAAATTGTCCACGAAAGGCGAATATGGCCTGTTGGCGGTCATCGATCTGGCCCTGCACTCCCTTGAGGCTCCGGTACAGAGCGCCCAGATCGCCGAACGACAGAACATCCCCAAGCAGTATCTGGACCAGCTCCTGCTGTTCCTGAAGAAGGCCGGGCTGGTCGAGAGCAGCCGGGGGCGTCAAGGGGGCTACCAGTTGGCCCGGTCGGCCAGCCACATCAATCTGCTGCAGGTGGTCAGAGCGCTGGAGGGATCGATCGACAGCAACGACCTCTTCATGAGAGAGGGGTCGAACCAGGATCCGACCCGGAAGATTCTCAGAGACCTCTGGTCGGAGATCTTCGAGCATGCCTCCGAAGTCCTGCGCGCGACCACGGTTGAAGAGGTGTGTGAAAGGCGGAAGAAGCTGGACCCGCAGATCATGTACTACATCTAGGAGAGCCATGGAAAGGATTGCAAACAACGTCCTTGAACTGATGGGGAATACCCCCCTGGTGCGGCTGAATCGCGTGACCGCGGGGTCGGTGGCCACGGTGGTGGCCAAGATGGAATCGCACAACCCTGCCGGGAGCGTCAAGGATCGTATCGGAATCAGCATGATCCACGAAGCCGAGAGGATGGGCGCCATCGACAAGGACACGGTGATCATCGAACCGACCAGCGGCAACACCGGAATCGCCCTGGCCTTCGTCTGCGCCGTGAAGGGATATCGGCTCATTCTTTCCATGCCCGATACCATGAGCATGGAGCGGCGCACGCTCCTGAGAGCCTTCGGCGCCGAACTGGTCCTGACTCCAGGATTCGAGGGCATGAAGGGCGCCATCGAGGCGGCCGAGAGGTTGGCCGCCGAGACTCCCAATTCCTGGATACCCCAGCAGTTCCGCAATCGGGCCAATCCCAGGATTCACCGCGAGACCACCGCCGAAGAGATCTGGAACGATACCGAGGGCCGGATCGACATCTTCGTGGGAGGCGTGGGCACGGGCGGCACCATTACCGGAGTGGGGGAGATCCTCAAGTCCAGGAAGCCGGGCTTCCAGGCCATCGCCGTGGAACCGGAGGATTCCGCGGTCATCTCCGGCGGGAGCCCCGGCTGGCACGAGATCCAGGGCATCGGCGCCGGCTTCATTCCGGAGATTCTCAATACGGGAGTGATCGACGAGGTGATCCGAGTCAGCAACGCCCAGGCCATTCACATGGCCCGCCGCTTGATCCGGGAGGAGGGGCTGCTGGTGGGGATCTCCTCCGGAGCCGCCGCCCACGCCGCGGTGGAGGTAGGCAAACGGCCGGGAAACGAAGGGAAGCTGATCGTGACCGTCCTTCCGAGCACCGGCGAACGTTATCTGAGCACGTCGCTGTTCGAAGACCTTAACGGCGACCCGCCGGCCGGGCTCTAGTCCGTACTTCCAGCCAAGTCCGGTCCCCAGCCCGCCGTGCGGACCGTTCGAGGAAAAAGAGTCGGTCGTCAACAAAGGCGAACCACGAATAAACACGAATAGACACGAATACAGAATCAGGTGGGATTTGGTGAGCAATGCGGATTCACCACAAAAAGCACAAGAGTCACAAAAAGCACAAAACGATTTTTTGATATCGTTCCGCTCTCTTGAGCCATTTGTGGCCACTCCCGGCAAAGATCCCGCTGCCGAATGTTGCACACTCCTCCACTCAATAGTTCGTTAATTGGTGTTCATTCGAGTCCATTCGTGGTTCGTCGTTCCCCTTCATACTCTTCATGGATATGCTTGCCGACCCTTGGCGGAATCCTCTCGAGCCGTCTCCAACCCCTTAGTGGCCCTTCGTTAATCTTCGTGTGTCTTCGTGGATAACTCTTTTTTTTATTTCAAATAGGGCGCACTGCAAAATGGCGGACACCTCAAGCCCTGTCACGGTAACTGATCCGTTAGACCGGGAGGCTCAATCGGTGGAGGAGGCTCCGGTGGCGGGAGGTTAATTCGGAGACCGGCGGTTGACCAGGTGGGCGATTTCCAGGACGAAATTGGCCGCCATCCAGAGACCGGCCAGCAGGGTGACGGCTATCTTGGCCGGCTGAGCCTCCGGCAAATGGACCAGGTAGATCAGCATGATCGCCAGAATCAGGGGAATCGAGACCAGGTAGCCCAGGAAGACCAGCCCGCCGATGAGCCTGGCGGCGCGGCCCAGGCGGGCGCTCAGGTTCCGCCAGTGGCGCCCGGCAAAAAAACGCCCGGTCATGATGCCAATCACGAATCCGGGAATGGAGATGAGGTAGTAGGTTTCGAAGTTCAGCAAGGCGAGCCCTCCCGGCGATGCTTGCAGGCCTGATTCAAGGCTGCTTCAGGGCAGATGGCCCCCGCCCCTGGAATGCTACCGCTGCAGGGTTTCGGTTCTGAAGAAAACGGTGATTCGCCAGCCGCCTCCATCTTTGGTCAGCAGCCACTGCCCCTCTCCCGTCACCCTCTCGATGCCCTGATCGGCGTATCGGTCCGACGTCTTGACATAGCCTGATCGAACCACCGCCGAGTTGTGAGTGATGGTCACCTCCGGCTGTCCGAGCTGGAGGCGAATGCCCTCGTCAGGTTGGAACAGCTCGTGATAGAAGACGAGCGCCTGAGCCAGATTGTAGCTCCTGCCGCTGTTTCCATCGATTTCCACGAAAGATTCCTCGCAGTCCCGCATCAGCAACAGCGCATCCTTGAGCCGATAGGCCTCGACCTGCCTCTCCAGGATCCGGTGAATCGCCTCCGAATCGGCTTGGGTCGTCTCCACCGGGGTTTCTACCGAAGGCGGGGAGACCACCACCTCCCGCCCCACGAAGAAGCCGATGACCCCTCCAACCGACAGGACAATCAGAATGTAGAGGTATGGCTTCATGATTGGGGCTCAAGTGTGATCTTTCTGAGGCGCTTGTCAAGGTTTTTGTAGTCCTGTGGCGCCGGTGTCCTTTCGAGTTGTCAGGTTGGCCCGGACTCTGTATATTGGGGCTATCCAGCGCACACCAAAAGGCTTACACTTGGCAAGCGTTCGCCCGGTCCGTTGACAGGAAAAAGCTCCATGAGGCTGTCTCTTCGCGCGTTCCTGGTCGGTTCCCTCATTCTGGCCGCTTCAGGAAACCCGGTATCTGCGAAGGAGAAAGCAGATCCGCAAGTCAACTCCCTGTTCCCTCTGGGGGGGCAGCCGGGAACGAGTTTCGAGGTGCGTATTCGAGGAGAGAACCTGGGCGGCGTCCATGGCGTCTGGTTCGACTGCGACGCGCTCGAGGCGGAAGTCCGGAAAATAGAGAAGACGGTTGAAGAGGTCGACGTGGTTCAACAGGCCGGCACCACCGCCAAGGACACCAAGGAGTTCCACCACGTCGTCCTGAGACTCCATGTGGACCATAGGGCGGCTGTGGGTGCTCACACTCTTCGACTGGTCTCTCGCCAGGGACTATCGAACCCGCTGTCGCTGCTGGTCAATCCGGAGCCGCAGATCCATGAAAGCGAGCAATCCATCAATTCCCCGTCGAGCGCCCAGCCCATCGAATTTCCAGTGGTTGTCAACGGCAGGCTCGGTCGCCCCGGCGAACTGGACTACTATGCTTTTGAAGTCGCAGAAGGAGAGCACCTGCGTTTTGAAGTTCTCACCTCCACCTTTGTCAACGCAACCGTGGCCGGCGACCCGCAGTTGATCCTCTACGAGCCCACGGGAAGCTGGTTCGATCCCCAGCGGATCAAACGGTTGGAGGTCAGGGACGAAACGGGCCCCGGTCCGGGAACTCACCAGTGGGTGACCTCTCATTTCCTGCCGAGATTGATTCGCCGATTTGACCGGAAGGGGCGCTACTTGGCGGAGGTCGGGACGTTGGAAGGCCAAGGAGGCCCCGACTATTCTTACCAGCTTCGGGTCGTTCCCGCGCCGGCACGGGATTCGGGAGCCAGCCACCGCCGGTTCCCGGGCGAGCCCGCCCACGGTTCAAGTGCCCTTGTCTGGCAGGAACGGGACTTTTCCAGAAGAATCGACCGCGACCACCTCAGCCGCTTGTGGTCGCGGTCGATCCGGGTCCCGGAAGCGGGCCAGGAGGACAAGACCGCCATGGGCGCCGAAGATGCCGCTCGCCCGGAAAAATCCAATCGGTCACCATTGGCCGAAACCATCGATCCATCCAAGAATCTCCGGTTGCCGAGTCCGACCCGAGAAGAAGAACCGAACGATCGCGCCTCCCGGGCAGCGGAACTGTCCCTACCGATGACGGTCGAGGGGACCATACAACATCCGGGTGACGTGGACATCTTTCGATTCAAAGCGGGGTCGGGACAGGCCTTGGCCTTCGAAATCGAGACTCCCGAAACCGTGCCGCCCTTCTTCAATCCGCACCTGATGGTCGTCGACGGTACGGGAACGGAACTGGTGAGCAACGTCTACCGGGAAGTGGCAGGCGTGGGAGACGACTGGATCAAGTCCATCAAGGCCAAGACCGTTTACACCTTCGAGCAGAAGGGAGAGTATTTCTTGCAGATTCGCGATCTGACCACCCGAAGAGCTGCCCCGCACTTCCGATATCGGGTGCTGGTTCGCCCGCAGGTGCCCCACCTGGGAGAGGTTGCCGTCAAAACGGGGAGAGGGGAAGTGGTGGATCACATCAACTTGCGGAGTGGAGAAACCCGGAAGCTCTCCGTGGTGACCGAGCCGGAGGAGGGCTTTGACGGGGAAATCGCCCTGACGCTGGAGAATCTTCCGGCCGGGGTGCAAGCCCTTGCCGCGGCGACGACCACGGTCAACCCTCGCCTGTTGGAGACGGGAAACGGACGCGGAGCGATGCACAAGGAGCGATTTTTCCCACCTCGTCATCTGGCCACCATCGTCCTGGTGGCCGGTCGGGACGCCCCCCCGACGCCGATGCCCCAGCGGGTCCGGTTGACGGCTCGGCCCATTGTCGATGGGAAGATCGGCAAGGCGCTGGCGGTGCAGGAAATCCTCTTGATGATCTGTGGTCCGGAGACGGAGCCGGCCAGGGTAGCTGCAAGGAACTGAGACGCATTCCAAATCACTGGACAGGGAAATTCTTTTGAGCAAAAGACATAAATGGGCAAGCCGGCATTGGGTCATGGGAGCGGTAGTGACCGTGCTGATACTGAGCCTCGGCCATCGGGAGGCGGGCTCCGAGGACGTGCGCTTGAATTCGGGTGAGCCGGAGTTGTTGTCCATTCGGCTGGAGCCGGAGGCGGTGGAATTGCAGGGGGCGGGTGCGACACGGCGATTTCTGGTGCTGGGAGCATTCTCGGATGGCCTGCAGCGAGAGGTGACCTCCGCCAGTCGGTTGTGGATTGCGGACCCGTCAATCGCGCGCCTGGGGGCGTTGGGGCAAGTGGTTTCGGTGAGTTCGGGCCGGACGGAGTTGAGAGCCGAGTTCGGAGGCAGAGCAGCGCAGGCAGGGATATTGACATCAGGCGCCGAGCGGAGACGCCCCTTCAGCTTCAGTTGGGACATTGGAGGGATTCTGACCAAGCGTGGCTGCAACGGCAGCAACTGCCACGGAGGCGTGAAGGGGAGAGGAGGATTCCGATTGTCGTCGGATGCTACCCATCCGGCGGAAGACTACCAGTGGATCGTGCGCGGAGGCGGATACCAGGTGCTGACGGCTGAGGCGCTGGGTCCGCGCCAGTCCCGCATTGACCTCGACCGTCCTGAAGAGAGCCTGCTGTTGCAAAAACCCAGCTTCAAGGTGGCTCACGGAGGAGGGGAGCGGCTGGCAGTGGGGACGGCGGACTATGAGGCGGTATTGAACTGGGTGAGCCGGGGCGCCGGTTTCGAAGGGAATGGGCAGGGAGGACTCGAGGTTGAGCGAGTGGAGGTGTTTCCGAGCGAAGCGGTGATCGAGGAGAAAGGGACGCACCGGCTGGCGGTGACGGCCTATTTTTCGGATGGTCGCCAGGAAGACATCACCGGGCAGGTGAGGTATGAATCGCTCAACGAGGAAGTGGTGCGGGTCGGTGAAGAGGGGCTGGTTGAAGGGGTAGGGAAGGGAGAAGCGGCGGTCATGATCCGAACGGCGGGTCGAGCGGCCGAAGCGCGGTTTGGAGTGATCGGGAAGGCGATAGAGGAGTATCCGGAGGTTCCGCGGCGGAACTTCATCGATGAGGAGGTGTTTGGGAAGCTGCGGCGATTCCACCTGATTCCGTCGGAGTTGTCGGAGGATGGGGAATTCATCCGGAGAGTGTGTCTGGACTTGACGGGGACACTGCCGCCACCGGAACGGGTACGGGAGTTCTTGGACAGCCGGGAGGAGGACAAGCGGGAGAAGCTGATCGACGCGCTGCTGGAATCCCCGGAGTATGTGGACTACTGGACCTTCCGCTTCGCCGACCTGTTCCGGGTCAAGGGACACTATCGGTGGGTTCACGTCTATTGGGAATGGGTCAGAAAGAGCCTGGCCGGAAACAAGTCCTACGACCAAATGGCGCGGGAAAGCATTGCGGCTCAAGGCTACGACGGCCCCTCGCGAATCTACCTGATCGACAACAACAAGCCCCCGGCCTTGGAACGGGTCGTGGCCGAGCAGTTTCGGGTCTTCATGGGCCGAAGGATGGATTGCGCCCAGTGCCATAACCATCCCTATGACCGTTGGACGCAGGATCAGTTCTGGGGACTGGCGGCTTTCTACCGCCGGGTGACCAATACCGATTGGGCATTCGACAACGTGGTCTTCGACGATCCCGACGGTCACGAGGTGAATTTCGGGGAGGGCGGGAGCACGCTGTCCTTCCGAGAGAACCGCCACCCGCGCACCAGGCAACTGGTGCCGCCGACCTTCCTCGATGGTCGCGTGCTGCCCGGCCGGGACCGTCGCGACCTCCGGCGGGAGTTGGCCACCTGGATGACGACCCATCCCTACTTTGCCCAAGCCATGGTCAACCGGATGTGGGGTCATTTCTTCGGAAGAGGGATTGTGGAACCGGTCGACGACTTTCGTTTGGGCAACCCTCCGACCCATCCGAACTTGTTGAACCGGTTGGCTCGGGACTTTCAGGAGCACGGCTATGACCTGAAGCACCTGATGCGGCGGATTGTTTCGTCCAGGACCTACCAACTTGGCAGTCGGCCCAATGCCAACAACCGGGGGGACCGCCTGAACTACTCGCACGCCTACCCCCGTCCACTGGAGGCGGAGGTTCTCCTGGACGCGATTTCGACGGTTACCGGCGTGCCGGAGCTGTACAAGGCCGAGGGGATGTTGAGCGGAACGGCGCCGCCCGGGACCCGGGCCATCAATTTGAAATTTCCTGCCAGCTATGCCAACCGGTTTCTGGAGGTCTTCGAACGCCCCAAGCGGGATGTGGTCGTGGCCAGAGACGGCAAGGTAAACCTCATGCAGGCCCTCCACATGACGGTGAGCCCCACCTACAACGAAAAGCTGGGGAAAAAGGGAGGGCGCATCGATCGGATGCTCCAACGGGGAGCTTCCAACCGAGAGATTGTTGAAGAACTCTACCTGGCTGCCCTTTCGCGGTTTCCGAGCGAAGAGGAACAGGCGGGTCTGGAGAGTCTGATCCAAGAGCAGCCTTCCAGGCGGGAGGCCTTGGAAGATCTGCTTTGGGCCGTGATCTGCTCTCGCGAGTTCGCCAGCAACCATTGACCCGGATGAGGGGGTACTCATGAACCAGTTGGAGGGATTGAACCTTGGAGGCCCGATCGGCCGTCGAGCGGTCCTGAGGGCGGGGTCCCTGGGTTTCCTGGGGATCACCCTCGGTCGAATCCTGGAACTCGAAGCGGCATTGGGCCCGGTGAAGGGTGGGCGGACGGGCAAGAGGGCCGAGGCCTGTATCCTGCTCTGGCTGGACGGCGGACCGAGCCACATCGACACCTGGGACCCCAAGCCCAACAGCTCCTTCAAGCCCATTGCCACCAACGTAGGGGGAATTCAGATCTCGGAGCTGCTGCCGAGGATGTCCAAAAAGATGGACAAGCTGGCGGTCATCCGCTCGATGCACACCGAGGAAAACAACCACGGGGTGGCCCATCATTACGCCATGACGGGACACAGGCCCAGCCCGGCCATGAAGTTTCCCGCATTCAGCTCCGTCATTACCAAGGAGTTGGGACAGCGCCACAACGTTCCTCCCAACGTCATGGTTCCGGAGATCAGCGCCAGCAAGCGCGACTATTTCAGGTCCCACTTTCTGGGAGCCCAGTACGATCCGTTGCAGATCCCGGACCCGAACCGGCAGGACTACAACATTCCCGAGCTGAGCTTGCCCGGGTCGCTCACGCTTGAACGGATCGAGGCTCGCAATGCCTTTCTCGAGCTGGTCGATGGGCGTTACCGTCAAGCCGTCGAGAGCACCGAGTACGCCAATCTGGATGAGTTTCGACAGCAGGCCCTGAATATGGTCTTGTCGCAGTCGGTGCGGCAGGCCTTCGATCTGTCCCAGGAGCCTGAAAAGCTCAAGGACGCCTATGGCCGCCACATGTTCGGCCAGAGCGTGCTCATTGCCCGGCGGCTGGTGGAAGCAGGCAGCCGTTTCGTGACGGCTTTCGACTCGAAGCGGGTCGAGACAGGGCGCAATTGGGACACCCACGGAACCAATGACAAGCAGCACAAGGACGTCCTGGTGCCCGTGCTGGATCAGACCCTTTCCACGTTGTTGACGGACCTGGAGGAACGGGGCCTGCTGGAATCGACCCTGGTGATTGCCATGGGAGAGTTCGGCCGGACCTACGATCTCAACCCCGGAGGAGGCAGGGACCATTGGTGCCACTGCTGGTCGATGGTCCTGGGGGGCGGGGGCATTCGCGGCGGGCAGGTCATCGGCGCCAGCGACGAAAGGGGAGCCTATGTGGCGGACCGCATGGTGACCATCGGAGATCTCCTGGCCACCATCTACAAGGCCCTGGGCATCGATTGGACCCGGGAATACATGCACCCCATTGGCCGCCCCCTCAAGATCGCCAACTCCATCAACGACGAAACCGGAAAGCCGATCGAGGAGTTGATCTGAGCGGCTTCGACCGAGGGCGATCTGGCTCTCCATTCTTCCTCCGGGTGGCAAGAAACCTGGAACCCGCGTCTGTATTCTTCAAAGACGAACCACGAATGCACACGAATGGACACAAATACCCATGGACCTCCTTTGCTGCGGCGACGTCATGGGAGGAAGCCCTTCCGGGAGCGCGGGCGTCCCGCCCGCACAACACTGGCACAGCTTCACCCCTCTCTCCCACCTGGCTCGACCGGCAACGACGCCAGGATTCTGCTTGGGCCGAGCCCATGCGGTTCCCGCCGGCAGGGTGGCCGGGCGCCGCATCGCAGGGAAACTGAGCGGCACGCTACGGGAGTGCATGCGGGCGAGACGCCCGCGCTCCCGGAGGGCGCCTCTCCCGTGGGTCTTGGTGGATCCCTCTTTTTTCTGTTTTTTTCAGGCAAACACTGTCCCCGCCCTGCCGTGCGGATCAAACGAGGGTGAAACACCCAATCGTCAATAAAGACGAACCACGAATGCACACGAATGGACACGAATACCGATGGACCTGCTTTGCTGCGACGACGTCATGGGAGGAAGCCCTTCCGGGAGCGCGGGCGTCCCGCCCGCACAACACTGGCACAGCTTCACCCCTCTCCTCCACCCGGGCTCGACCGGCAACGGCCCCACGATTCTGCTTGGGCCGAGCCCATGCGGTTCCCGCCGGCAGGGTGGCCGGGCGCCGCATCGCAGGGAAACTGAGCGGCACGCTACGGGAGTGCATGCGGGCGAGACGCCCGCGCTCCCGGAGGGCGCCTCTCCCGTGGGTCTTGGTGGATCCCTCTTTTTTCTGTTTTTTTCAGGCAAACACTGTCCCCGCCCTGCCGTGCGGATCAAACGAGGGTGAAACACCCAATCGTCAATAAAGACGAACCACGAATGCACACGAATGGACACGAAGACCGATGGACCTGCTTGGCTACGACGACGTCATGGGAGGAAGCCCTTCCGGGAGCGCGGGCGTCCCGCCCGCACAACACTGGCACAGCCTCACCCCTCTCCTCCACCCGGGCTCGACCGGCAACGGCCCCACGATTCCGCTTGGGCCGAGCCCATGCGGTTCCCGCCGGCAGGGCGACCGGGCGCCATATCGCAGGAAAACTGAGCGGCACGCTACGGGAGTGCATGCGGGCGGGACGCCCGCGCTCCCGGAGGGCGCCTCTCCCGTGGGTCTTGGTGGATCCCTCTTTTTTTCAGGTAAATTGCCTGTCGAGCCGCTGAGCTCGCTCGCTCGATCCCGGAAAGGAGAGAACCTTGTGAAGAAATGTCGAATCCCAAGGGTGCCTCGACCGGAATCGGGGCCTTTCCTGAGTCGCCGCGCCTTTATTCAGGCCGGCGCCGGGTCCTCTCTGTTGGGAGCTGCCGGCGCCTGGATGGGGGGATGCGGGTCTGCCGGGAAATCCTCGGGCGGGCAGTGGCCGGTGATCGATTATGGTCAATCCTTCATCCGAGACCAAGAACCGACCTATCAAGTGGATACGGGGCCCATTGCCTTTCCCGACTTGAGCCGGCGCCATGAGCGTTTGCCTGACGCGCTGTCGTTGGCCTTCGTTGCGTTCAACGCGCCTCACTTTGCCGATTTCGTGATCGAGGACGAGACCCCGATTCTCCAGGACGACCGGGAATTGACCCGGGTCCACCACTATTCGCGGATTTTAAGTCTGCCGGCAAGGAACAGAATCTTTGCCATTGAAGGATAGAACCCGGCTCCGGGTGAAAGGGGTTTGTCCATGAAACACATTTGGCCGGTGGCGGCGGTGTTCCTCATCCTTTGCGGAGGTTGTGCGGTCTCCGAGGAACCTTCAAAGGCGCCCGCGCAGGAACGCCGCATTCTATACAACAGCGATACCGGCAACGCCTTTGCCGAATTCTGGGGGAGCGGGGCTCCTCTGAGCGAGATGGACGCCGCAGCCGTCCGGAAGGTGGTGGCCCGGGGCGTCGACGAGCTGGCCCGGGCGGGAGTGGACACGCTGTCGATGGTGGTCAGCCACCGCTTTCATTCACTCTACGGGCCTTCCGACGTCCTGGAGGAACATTGGAGGCAAGCCGACAAGGGCGACGGTTATCGCTCCCTGCGGGAGGCCGGTGTGGATTTCCGGCAGTTGATGGCGGAACTGTCCCATCGCAGCGGCATGGAATTTCTTGGCTGCATCCGCATGAACGACCGGCATGGCGGCCCGGTGGGACGGTTCATTGAAGAGAACCCTCAGTGGCATCTCAAGCTGCCCAGGGGGCCGGCCATCGACTTCGCTCCCGAACCGGTGCGGCAAAAGATGCTGGACTACATTGAAGAGCTGCTGGCGGCCGTTGACCTCGACGGGCTGGAACTGGACTACATGCGCTGGTGCCACATGTTCCCCCCGGGCCAGGGAGCCGGCAACGCCCACCTGCTGACCGACTTCATGCAGAAGACACGCACTCTGCTGGACGCCGCCGCCGAGCGAAGAGGCCGGGAACCCCTGGTCCTGGGCGTGCGCGTGCCCCAGACCCTGGAGGAGTGCGAGTTTCTCGGCTTCGACGTGGCCGCCTGGATTCAGCAGGGACTGGTCGATTTCGTGGTGCCCTCCGATTTCTTCTACACCGACCTCAACACCCGGGTGGAAGACTTCGTCAAGCTGGCCAAGGGAACCGACTGCCGGATCTATCCGGCCATCCACCCCATCACCTATCGAGCAGACGACGTGGGGATCAACGACCTGTCTCACTACCGCGCAGCCGCCCGGAACTTCTACGCCTACGGGGCCTCCGGTGTGGAAGCCTACAACTACCAGTATCACTGGGGGCGCCGCATCGGCCGCAACACGCCTTGGCCGGCATACCTGTGGCCGGCCGCCCTGGGTTACCTGGACCACTTGAAGGACCCGGAGGACATCGGCCGGCACGACCGGCACTACCGGTACTATCCGCTGTGGGAGGAAGGCGCGCCTACGGAAACCGGCCCCAAGGATGATCGGATCAGGCTGGACCGGGCGACGCCTGACCCGTCGGGCTCCCAGGCGTTTCGACTGGCCGAGGACCTGAGCGAGAAGCGCCTGCGGGCCACCCTGCAATTCAAGGCGGTGGGGCTGGCCGCGAACGAATCCCTGGAGATCGCGCTCAACGGGAATCCCGTACCGAACCCGCAGATCACCCGCCACTTGGACCAGGACGGACAGAACCGCTGGGAAGGCAAGGTGCTGCCCGCTTTCCACCTGTACATCCTCGATCTGGATGGCGGGTCGCCGAAACCGCTGCTGGCCCACGGAGACAACCGCCTCCAGGTTCGCCTGACGGGAAACAGCTCCCGGACCAGGGGCGAAGTGATCCTGGAGGAACTGGAGGTCTACGTCTACCGGAGGGGGAAATAGTCCGGAGCCGGCTGGGGAACAGGCTGATGAGTGCAGTGCGGCCAGTACTGTTGGGCTGGTTGACCGTCATGCTGTTGGCGGTCCAACCGGCGGCGAAAAATCCCTCTCTGGGCCAAAGCGGGTTTTTCACAACCAGCGACGGGGTCCGGCTGCACTATCTCCAGTCCGGTCAGGGGCGCAGCATTGTTTTTGTCCCGGGTTGGACCATGCCTGCCTGGATCTGGGAACACCAGATCGCCCACTTTTCCCGGCACTATCGCGTCGTCGCCTTCAGTCCTCGCTCACACGGCGATTCGGAGCGGGTGACGGATGGACACTACCCGAACCGGCTGGCCCGGGACATCCGGGAGTTGACCCGGCACCTGGAGCTGTCCCGGACCGTCCTGGTGGGATGGTCGATGGGAGCCTTGCAGGTCTTGACCGCCGTGGAGCAGTTCGGGACCGGGTGGCTCAGCGCGGTGGTCCTGGTTGACGAGGTGCTGGGATATCCCCCCAACGCCTGGATCGATTCCCGACGCCGGGGGAAGGGAAGTCTGGAGCTGCAAGCCGATCGCAAGGGAGTGACCGATCGCTTCGTACGGAGCATGTACAAGCGGCCGCAGCCGGAGGCCTACCTTCAGAGAATCATGGCCGCCTCCCTGCGGACCCCGACCAATACGGCGGTCACCTTGGGCGCCAGTTTCTCGGCGGTGGGGGACTGGCGCAAGATCCTGCCCGACATCGACCGACCTCTCCTCTTTGTGGTGACCGATCCGCAGAGGAAACAGGCGGAAGGGTTGTCGGCCGACGTTCCTTCAGCCCGGGTGGAGGTCTTCGAGCGGGCCGGTCACGCCTTGTTCGTCGACGAGCCCGACCGCTTCAACCGTCTCCTGGAGGACTTCCTGATCCAGGCCGGTTTGGGTCCATGAAGCGATTCCGGGCGGTTCATTCAGCCGGGATGATGGGAAGAAGCAAGTGTGAAGGGTGCTCGGCGGAGTGATGGATGGTCTGTTGCGCCGGCCTGGTGTCTGCGCCGGCGCCAAACGCCTCTCCGGTGTTGGGGTTGCGGTCGAACTGGGGAAAGTGGCTGCTGGTCAGGTCCAGGCGGATGCGGTGGCCGGGCAGGAAGGCGTTGCTGGTGTCGACCATGTCGATGGTGAGGATATAGACTCGATTCTCCTGGAGGGGCTCGGGGAGGCCGGGACCGTTGCGGTAGCGGGCTCTCAGGATGCCCTCGGCGACGTTGATGGCCTTGCCGTCGGGGTGGACGTCCACCAGCTTGGCCACGAAGTCGGTGTCGGGAGCGTCGGAAGCAGCATGGAGCACCAGCTTGACGGGCCCGGTCACCTCCACTTCCTCCTGCAGGATATCGGTGGTGTAGACCAGCACGTCGCGGCGTTGCTCGATGGGTCGCTGATCCACCGGTCCTGCCGGCGTGGGAGTGCCGCAGCAGTTGTTGCCGCCCAGGCTGGGCACGGGATTGTCGGGATCGTAGAGGTAGCGGTCGACCGGAGAGTCCGCGGCAGGAGTGTTCCAGCCCAGGCGCCCGTCGCCCCGTGAGCTGTTGGCCCCGCCGTCGCTGTCCAGGTAGAGCTTCCGGTACCGGGTTCCGGGCAGCGGGTACTCCTTCTCGAATCGCCATCGATTCCGGCCCATGACGAAGATCTTGACCGGGGTCTCCTGGTCCAGCCCGTCTCTTCCCTGCAGCCAGTAGTCGAACCAGCGGAGCTGCACGGCCATGACGTCTACCGGGGCTTCGGGGCCGAAGTCCACCTCACCGGTGGTTCGCGAGGGGCCGTGCCCCCAAGGTCCCACGATCATTTGACTCTGCCGGCGGGCCACCTCCGATCCCCCTCGCTCCCTCATGCCCACGTAGCCGTCGACGGTGCCCTGGGTGAAGATATCGAACCAGCCGCCGAAGTTGTGCACCGGAATCGTGATCTTCTCGAACTGTTCGGTTGCGTTGAGCTGCTTCCAGTAGTCGTCGTAGTCGGGATGCCCGATCCACTGGTCGTAGAACCGGGCCTGCCGGCCCAGCAGCCGCTGCATGTCCAGCAGAGGCAGGTGCCAGACCACCCGGTCGTAGCCGAGGTTGTCGGAGCCGCCATCGCTCCAGTGCAGGCGAGGGTTCTGTCCGATGCGGGATTCCTGTCGGACCGCGCCCCAGCCGAAGTTGAAGGACAGCCGCCAGCCTCCGTTGAGGGTCACGAAGTCGTGGTAGGGGCTGGTCGAGGCCACGTCGGGGAAGATGGTGACCAGGTGGGGAGGCGCCTCCTTGGCGGCCTGCCACTGCACCAGTCCCAGGTAGGACTTGCCCTGCATGCCCACCTTGCCGTTGGACCAGGGTTGGCGGGCAGCCCACTCGACGGTGTCGTAGCCGTCCTGGGCTTCGTGGCGGAACGGGTCCCAACGCCCTTCCGACTCGTAGCGTCCCCGCACGTCCTGAATCACGAAGACGTAGCCCCGCCTGGAAAAGAATTTCGGCTCCGGTCGAGCCTCGGCGCTGTAGGGAGTGCGGGCCACCAGCACCGGATAGCGACCCTCGGCCACAGGACGATAGACGTCTGCATAGAGAATGGTCCCGTCCCGCATGGGGACAGGCACGCGGTTCTCCAGGCGGATGTCGTTGCGAGGAGGATCAGAGACGGGAAAGCGGGAATCCGATCCCAAAAGCGCCAGGGCCGGCCAGAAGCACGCGCAAAGGATCAGCCCAATCAGGAGGGATCTCGTCTCGATCCTCTCAAGGTACTTCCCTTGCTTAACGTGTCGATCAAGTAGCTCTGCACTCTCCACTCTCCACTCTCCACTTTTTACCTACCCGCGCCGCCGTCCCATGCGACGGGGCGGCTGAAACAGGGCAAAACGCAGGTGTTTCACTCAATACTCGATCGGCTTGCGCTCGAAGTGCCGGTGCAATCGGTACTCGATGAAGCAGTCCACGTCGTAAAGCGACAGGTTCAGGGAGATGCCGGGATCTCTCTTCAGCAGCGCCACCTTCACCCGGTTCTTGCCCTTTTTGGGGAACCGGTCCGGCCCCAGGGTGTAGTCGAAGGCGTAGCCGTAGGGTCCGACGGCGCCCCCGCGGATGAGCCGGTAGGTCATGTCCACCTTCTGCAGGATGGAGTCGGGCAACTCCTTGCCGTTCAGCTCGATGCGCACCTGGTCGTAGTGGGGCTGGTAGTTGGAGAGCCGCACCCGCAACTTCACCGACTTGACCCGGCCCAGAGCGTGCCAGCGGGCGAGGTCGTCGGCGACCTTGAAAGACACCTGAGTCTCCTCTCCCTGGAGCAGTTCCTTGGGAAGGGGGGTGGAACGTCCCGGCCACCAGGCCATCGAGGCAGAGCTGCGGCGGGTCGAGCGAACGTGGTAGTGCTTGTCGGCCGTGGCCAACAGCTCCGGATGCCCCAGCAGACGCAGCGTGTCGTATTCCTGGGCCGTCCAGGGCCATCCGTTGGGAGTCCAGTGGTGGTCGCCGATACCGAAGCCGTCAGCGCCCTGGGCATAGGTGTTGGCGGCGGCCGCCCAGATCATGGTGGGGGTGGAGTAGCGGGCCAACTGTCTTCCCAGGGTGTTGTGGAAGGCGTAGAGCACCCGGCAGCCGGTGCCCCGGGTCAACTCGACCACCGGCTTGAGGTTCAGGTCCTGGTCCATGGTCTCGTCCTCGCCATGGCTGCTGACGCAGAACAGGCCGTCCACCAGCTTCTCCGAAACCCATCCGGGAACTTCGTATCCCATGGTCTTCCAGGCGTCGGGGTGGGCCGGAACCCGGGCGTAAATGCGCTTGCGACGCCCCTGGGCCTTTTGGGCCTTGTCGGCCACCCGGCGCAGGTCCCGGATCCATTGGGTCATGATGGGGGCCAGTTGGCCGGCCTGGTCGAAGCGGCAGAATGGGGGATTGGAAGTGAGGTTGAGCTCGATGCCGTCGGTCTCATAGCGGGACAGCAGCTCCTCGAAGACCCGAAACCGTTCCTGCCGGACCTCGGCGTGCATGAAGCTGAAGCGGCTGGTGGGGAGCCCCTCGGCTCTCGGGTCGGCGTCGGGACCCACGTGAAACTGGGGATTGTCCAGCGCAAAGGCCGACCAGCGTCCCAGGCCCTCCTGCTCCGCCCGCGTGCCGCCGTGCAGGCTCACCCAGGCGCTGGCCAGCATCAGGATGCCGGTCTCGTGACAGCGGTCGCAGAGGATCTTCATGGGATCGAGGCCGTCGTCGACCATCTGGCGCAGGATCCTCCCGGCCCGGTACCAGACGTAGTGGGTCCATTTATTGACCACGGCGCCCCACATGTCGGCCACCTTGCTGTCGTAGAGCATGGTGCCGCCCTCGACTCCGGCAAAGTAGACCAGGGTGTCCACCCCGCTGGATGCCATCTGGTCCACCGTGTAGGCATGAGGCTCGGGGGTAAAGGGAGGCTCCATCTGGTAGAGGCCTCCGGCGTGACGCCCGTCGTCGAACAGAAACACCTTGGGTTCGCGGTCGGACACCGGCTCATGCTTGCCGTGGTGTTCGGGGGAGGCAGCCGCCGCCAGAGGCGCGGCCAACGTGCCGGGCGCCAGGCTCCCCATGGTTTGCAGGAAGTGTCTGCGTTTCATTGATTGGTCCTCGTTCCCCTTCTGTTGGAATCAGCGCTCGCACTGGATGGCGATCTCGGTCAGGATGGCCGAGTTGCCGCCGTCCGGAGAGGTCAACACCGCCCGGTACTGCAGCCAACCGTGGTCCCTGGCCGGCCCGGTGAGGGCGGTTCCGGATTGCTCGTAGAAGGAATCGTCTCCCGAAGGCCCCTTCCAGGCGGCGCTGTCAAGCCCCTCTTCAGTGCCGGCGGAACGGACCTGAAACTTGACCCCGGTCCCCCAGCGGGTTTCCGCCTTCCAGTGGAGGGCGGCAAAGGCGGCTCCCTTGGGAGCCTGGACCGGCGCCGAGGTGTAGTCCCACTGGTAGCGGCGATCGTAGACGCTTCCGGCGTCCACCATGGCGTCCAGGTGCACCCCGACCGTGGGAATATGGTGCCGCCTCTCGCTGGAGAACCCCTCGGGCCCGCCCCAATAGATGTTGGTGCCGGCGGCGTGGTCGAAGTGCTTCTGGTGGTTGGAGATCACCAGGTCCACCCAGCCGTCGCGGTTGAGGTCCAGCGAGTCGATGGCCGAGGAGGAATGGGCTTCCAGCAGGGTCCGGCGCTTCTCGCTGAAGTCCCGACCGGCGCCACCCCAGTAGATGAATGCCGGCAGTTCCCGGGTCGTATCGGAGCGGTAGTTGGTGGTGGCGATGTCCAGGTGGCCGTCCCGGTTGAAGTCGGCCACGGTGGCATCCAGGGTGGTAAATCCTTCGAAGCCTGTGCGGGAGTCCTCGGAGAAGCCCTGGGGCCCACCCCAGTAGATCAGCGTGTCGACGTGGACCGTATTCTTCTTTTGAGAGAACCCGCTGGCGAAGACCAGGTCCAGCCAACCGTCATTGTCCAGGTCGGCCGGCACCGCGTGGGGGGTGCCGTTGGCCTTGATGGCCAGCACGTTGTCGGGGCGGTATCCCTCGGCGCTCCCCCAGAAGATTTCGGATATTTCCGTCCCCGCCTCGGGATAGATGAGATCCAGGAAGCCGTCCTTGTTCAGGTCGGCGATGGCCGTGCTTTCGATGGCCGGCCCATCCAGGTCCCAGCGGCTGACTTCGGGGTTCTGGAAGCGGCCGGCGGTCCCCCAGACGATGGCCCCCCGTGCCGTTTCTCCCGGATTCGCCGTCATGGCCACCACGATGTCGAGGAAGCCGTCCCGATTCAGATCGGCCACGCTGGTGGCGATGGGCCTGGCGACGGGCAGCTTGGTTTCTTCGGTGAAGCCCTCGGACGAGCCCCAGAGAACCACGCTGGTCTGGTCCCGATTGACGACCAGGTCGGGATAGTCGTCGTCGTCCAGGTCGGCGATGCTGTACTCCATGTTGGCCCCCGGCTCGATCAGGGTGCTGGCGGCGCTGGAGTAGTAGTGGTCGGGGCGCCCCCAGAAGATGGCCGTGGGCAGCACGCCGGTGCCGCTGTGGTGCGAGACCAGCAGAATGTCGGGGTGGTCGTCCCGGTTGAAGTCGGCCACGCCGCTGCTGATGGTGCCGAACCCGGTGAGCTCCGTCCGCCGGTGGGCCGCAAAGCCGTCCGGCCGTCCCCAATAGATGTAGCTGGGCACGTCGGTGCTGTCGGGGCCTCGAGAGTTGCCGAACAGGAGATCGAGGACGCCGTCTCCATCGAGATCGGCGGCTTGAACGGTGGCGGCTCCCTGGGTGGGCAGATCGGTGCGCCGCTTCGGGTCGAACCCGTCCGGGGTCGCCCAGTAGACGGTCGAGTCGACCAGGGGATCGGCCCGCCCCCCGGAGTTGGCCACGATCAGGTCGATCCGCCCATCCCGGTTCAAGTCGGCGGCCTCCATGCCCAGGCAGTCGTTGGCCGGCAGGGTCACGGTGGATTCGGGAGACAGGCCGCTGGTGGAGCCGTAAAAGATAATGGCTTTCTCGGAGCCGGCCACCACCAGGTCGGAGACCTTGTCAGAATCGATGCGGGCCGCCAGCAGTGTCTTCATGCCCTGGCGGGAGCCTTCCCGGCCACGCGGCCTCTCGCCCACTTGCAGATCGGCGCTGCTCAGCACCTGGCGCCGGTGTTTGCCGAACCCTCCCTGGCCGTCTCCCCAGTAGAGATAGAGGCTCTGTTCCTGGCTGTTGTGGTTCAGGAAGGCCAGGTCGGCGTGTCCGTCGCCGTTGAAGTCGGCCGAGGCCGCGTCGGTGGCGCTGATGGTGGGAAGGGAAGTGCGGCGCGCGGTGTTGAACCCGTTCAGGTTACCCCAGTAGATGTAGGATTCCAGGTGCTGCCGAAACCCGCTGGTCTCTCCCCTCTCGCTGCCGTGGTTGGCCAGGGCCACATCGGGAAGCCCGTCGCCGTTGAGGTCTGCCACCGCAAGACCGCCGGCCAGAAGGGCGGGCAGGTCGGTGCGGTTCTCCGGTCGAAACCCGTCCTCCGACCCCCAATAGATGTAGGCGGGCTGGTCGGTGCGGTAGTTGTGCTGGAAGTTGCAGATGACGATGTCCAGGTGTCCGTCCAGGTTGAGATCGGCGATCTTGCTCCGTCCTCCCCCCGAGGTCGGCAACCGGGTCACCCGCTTGCTGGCGGCCATCAGCGTCTTGAGCAGGGAAAAGGGCGCCCGGATCTGCCACATGTCGGGCAGCAGGGAAGCGTAGCCCTCGGTGCCGCCCCAGTAGATCAAGGTGTCCGGCGTATAGACCGAGTTGTGATCCTGGGTGAACACCAGGTCCAGCTCGCCGTCCCGGTTCAGGTCCCAGCGGTTGATGGTCTGGATCCTCCCCTTGGAGGAAACATAGAGATTGGCCCCGCTGTTGCCGGGCTGTCCGGTTTTCAGCGATTCAAAACCGCTGTGCCGGATCCAGAGGGAGTCATTGGCTTGCAGCAGGGCGGAGGCAAAAACGGCAAGACCGGCAAGGGCTGCCAGGCAAGCCAGGCAGCTTGTGAACAAGCGGGGCCTGACGAGTTTCACGAAGCGTCTCCTAAATAGTGGGTTCCCGGAAATCAGACGGATCGGATGGCGAGGGGCAAGGTTTCCAGATTGGCCGAGTAGGATATCATAGTTCGCCGTAGCGAGGCGGACTGGGGATGGAGGGATTTCCGATTCTGGATTTGGGGAATCAGGAACGGTACGTTCTGCAGTTTCAGAGACTCGGAAGTTTACAACGGGAAGTTCACAACGGGTTGACCTAAGGATCTGATCGATTGTAATGAATGGAGGACCGGTTCTCAATGTCGTCTTTTTCCGTACTGATGCAGCGCGAGAACCGGTACGTCAATGGCTAAAAAATCTTGACAAGGCAGATAGAAAGGCGATCGGGGAAGATATATGGTTGGTCCAGCTTCGTTGGCCCTTGGGAATGCCCCTTGTTAAAAAACTGGAGGCAGATTTGTGGGAAGTTCGCAATAATCTCAGCAGGGGGCGTATTGCGCGGGTTTTGTTCACAGTCGCGGGCAGTGAGATGGTTCTTTTGCATGGATTCATGAAGAAGTCTCAAAGGACACCACAGGGGGACTTGAACTTGGCACGAACTCGAAAGGATTTATGGCAAGGTGGGAGGTTGTAGCATGAACAAGTACAGCGGTAGCAACTTTCGTGATTTTCTCGATGAGGAAGGCGTACTTGAGGAAGTTTCGGAACGTGCCCAAAAGCGTTTGCTGGTCCTGCAAATCCAGGACATCATGGATGACGCTCTCAACATGCAAGACCTGCCTGATGGCATACCGGTACCCGCACAAGACATGAACACATCCAATCACCACCTGTTCGATCTGGACGATACTTCCATGACTTTGGAATGTCGGAATCGCCTTGCCTCCATGATGCGAGAGTTGAACCACTATCTGCTGGGTCCGGAAAATGATTCAATTACTGTGGGCTGGCTAAATCGCTTTGCAGGTGTGGTGGGTTAACGGCTCCGGATCGAATGGGCTTAACCTATTGTTTCGCATTCCGGGCGGAGATCATCCACCAACACCCTGCCTCAACTGCGCTTCTTCGCCGGGAAGCAGGGGGTCGTGAGAATGAAATTCTTTGTTCCTGAAGCAGAGAACGAGACGGAAGCACTTTCAGTTTGGAAAGCAACCCGGAAATTTGCCGAAGAGACTCTGGGTTGGGAAGTCTCGGAACGACGTATTTTCAGAATTTCCTATCGACACGATGGTAAAGACTATTCCGTGGAGGTTGGGAAACCCGACCCTCGTATCGGAGAGGTCGTGCTTGTAATCCTTGAGTCAAACACCTACCTTGTTTGCACTCCGAATCGCGGTGTGCTGCGAGGGATGCCAATCTTGGTAGGTCGAAACGAGGTAAAGAGGACTGCAGACTTTCTGGAGCACTCGTAGAAGGTGTGATTGAGGATCGTTTCAGGCCTATCTCAGACGTGAACAGGCTGTTTCAGGACCTATCTCCGTCCCCACCCCTGCCAAAGACACAACGCATCCTTTACCCACCATCTCCCGGCTGTTGCTCGGGCCGTAGACCTTGGAATTGAAATTACGCCCAGCGGCTGTCAACCTGCTACTCTGTTGAGCAAGGATTTGCCGTTGCCAATCGACAATCGAAAATCACAAATCATCAATCAACAGTCCTGCTACCCGCTGCACGGCATCGTCCCCATCATCAACACGCCCTTTGACGACCGACTCGAGATCGATTTCGCCTCGCTGGAGCGGCTGCTGGAGCAGTCCATTGCCGACGGGATCGTGGGCTGCATCGTCCCGGCCGTGGCCAGTGAGGTCGACAAGCTCTCGGACCTCGAGCGCCGCCGATTGGTCGAGCGCGTGGTGGCCATCGCCGATGGACGCATTCAGGTGGTCGCCGGAGCCAGCTCCGAAAACCTGGAAGAGGCTTTCGAATTGGCCAGGCATGGGGTCAAGGCCGGCGCGGACGGGATCCTCTGCCGGGTGCCCGATCGCCTGGAAGGCGACCGGGAAGGCATCGTCGGCTTCTTCACCCGGCTGTCGGAGGCGGGAATGGAGATGCTGATGATTCAGGACCTTTCCTGGGGCGGCTACGGCGCTGGCCTCGAAGTCATCCTGGAGATGTTCGAGAAGATTCCGGCCTTCCGTTGCATCAAGATCGAAACCATACCGGCCGGACTCAAGTCCACCCGGGTGCTGGAAGCCACCGAAGGCAGGCTGAACGTATCCAGCGGCTGGTCCCTGCCCGAAATGATCGAGGCCCTGGATCGCGGCATCCACGGCTTCAACACCACCGCCGTCAACAAGCCCTTCGTTCACATCTACCGCCTGCACCGGGAGGGACAGCGAGCCGAAGCCATTGAGTTGTTCGACCGCATCCTCCCCTACCTGGCCTTTGTCCACCAGCACATCGACATATCCATCCACTTCCTGAAGCGCTACTGCGTGCGGCGGGGCCTCTTTTCCACCCACAACGTGCGCGAGCCCATCCTGCCCTACGACGCCTACCACCAACGCTGCGGCCGCGAACTGATCGAACGGGTCGTGGCTATCGAGGATGGTTTGGGGGATTGAGGAGCCTTGGTTGGAACTTTGCGTGCGGACCGGGAGACTTTCTTGGACTACCCCATTGGGGTATAATACAATTCAGGGAGATGAGAGAAAATGAGCACCTTTGGTAAAGATCTGATCCAGTCGCTCAATGAAGCCCTGGCTCACGCACAGGGAGAGGGCCCGGCCATTGTCCATGCGCCCGTGACCCCGCGCGAGGTTCGAGAGCATGCGAATCTCACACAGGCGCAGATGGCGCCATTGATGGGCATGAGCCTTTCCGGTTACCGCAAATGGGAGCAGGGAACTCGGCGGGTCAGCGGACCTGCGGCAAATCTTCTGCGTGTGATCGAAAGGGAGCCGGAGGCGGTCAAGCGCGCCTTGCTGTCTTCGGGCCAAGGATGAGGCGCTTGCCGGGACATCTCCAAGTTATCATTGCTCCGTGACCAGACCGGGCCAAGCCGGTTGTCAGGCTGAATGGCGGTGAAATGGTGAGACAAGTGGTTGTTTACTTGGGCGAGGATGGCTTTTGGGTTGCTGAATGTCCCAGTTTACCCGGTTGCGTCAGTCAGGGAAAAACCAGGCAGGAAGCCATTGCCAATATCAAAGAGGCCATTGAAGGTTACATCGTCTCTCTTGAAGAAGACGACCTGCCGGTTCAAAGCCTATGACCGCGGAGGATGGATGATATGAGTGTCATTACCTCACAGCTTGAACGATCCTGGACCCAGGTGAGCGCTTTACTCAAAATTCAAGATGAGCAGGACTATGACTTGGCGGTGGACCGACTCAATAGCCTCATTGATGAAGTGGGCGTCGACGAGCATCATCCACTGTATTCTCTGCTCGATACGCTCGGCACTCTTGTTCATGCCTGGGAGGAACAACACCATCCCATGCCCAAGTCCGAGGGAAGGGAACTACTGCAATTCCTCATGGAGGAGCATCACTTGACCCAGTCGGATTTGCCCGAGGTGGGGTCCCAAGGGGTAGTCTCTGAAATTCTGGCCGGGAAGCGGGAACTCGACCTCCGGCAGGTACGCGCTTTGTCAAAGCGATTCGGCGTCTCGCCATCGGTGTTCGTGTAGGACCATGACGGAAGCCACTGCCCGAATAAAGATCAACAAGTTGCTCGAAGCTGCGGGGTGGCGTTTCTTCGACGAAGACGACAAGCCCGCCAATATCGTCCTCGAACCGAGTGCCAAGATCAGGAAATCCGACCCCGACACCTGGGGCGACGACTTCCAGCAGACATCCAAGGGCTACATCGACTTTCTGCTTCTCGACGCCAAGGGTTTTCCCCTCCTCGTGCTGGAAGCCAAGTCGGAGTCCAAGAACCCGCTGGTCGGCAAGGAGCAGGCCCGGAGGTACGCGCGTTCGCAGAACTGCCGCTTCGTCATCCTCTCCAATGGGAACCTGCACTATTTCTGGGACCTGGAGCGCGGCAACCCCTACCTCATTACCTCATTTCCCACCCCGGATTCGGTGGTCGGCTACCGGAAGGTCCAACCCCAACCGGAGCGGCTGATCGATGAGCAGGTGGGCGACGACTACATCGTCCTCACTCAGCGGCCCAACTATGCGGCCGAAGCAGCCTGGAAGAACGAGGCCGAACGTCCCGAATTCATCAAGACCAACAAGCTGCGCTTCCTGCGCCCCTATCAGTTGCAAGCCGTCCAGGCGTTGCAGCGGTCGGTGAAAGAGGGCAACCATCGCTTCCTCTTCGAAATGGCCACCGGCACGGGCAAGACGCTGACTGCCGCTGCCGTCATCAAGTTGTTTCTACGATCCCGCAACGCGAGCCGGGTGCTCTTCCTGGTGGATCGCCTGGAGTTGGAAAACCAGGCCAGAATGGCCTTCGCCCTGCTCCTCTCGGCCGACTTCCAGACAGTCGTCTACAAGGAGAACCGGACCGACTGGCGCCGGGCCGAAATCGTGGTCAGCACCGTCCAGTCGCTGCTGTTCAACAACAAGTACCAGTCCCTCTTCTCGCCCACCGACTTCGATCTCGTGATCTCCGACGAGGCCCATCGTTCGATCAGCGGCAACGCCCGCGCGGTGTTCGACTACTTCGTCGGCTTCAAGCTGGGACTCACGGCGACGCCGCGCGACTACCTCAGAGCCGTCGACCCTTCCGGTCCCAACGTGCGCGACCCACGTGAATTCGAGCGCCGGCTGCTGCTCGACACCTACCGCACCTTCGGATGCGAGAGCGGGGAACCCACCTTCCGCTATTCTTTGCTGGATGCCGTCAAGGACGGATATCTCATCAATCCCACCGTGGTGGACGCCCGCACCGACGTCACCACCCGACTCCTGTCCGAGGAAGGCTTCATCGTTTCATTCAACGACGACCCGGAGGAGAACCACCAGGAGTCCTACAAGCAGCGCGAGTTCGAAAAACGCTTCTTCTCCGAGGCCACCAACCAGCTCTTCTGCAAGACTTTCCTCGAAAATGCCTTGCGCGACCCCATCAGCGGGGAACTTGGCAAGTCCATCCTCTTTACCGTCAGCCAGAACCACGCGGCCAAGCTGACTCAGGTCCTGAATCAGATGGCCGACCGCATGTATCCGGGCAAGTACCAGTCGGACTTCGCTGTCCAGGTCACTTCCCAGGTCTCCAAGGCCCAGCAGTTGACCATCAACTTCGCCTACAACAACCTGCTCGGCTCGGGCAACTTCCTTGACGGCTACCGGACCGGCAAGGCCAGGGTCTGCGTCACCGTCGGGATGATGACCACCGGTTATGACTGCACCGACATCCTGAATCTGGGCCTCTTCCGGCCCATCTTCTCACCGACCGACTTCATTCAGATCAAGGGACGGGGGACCCGAACGCACGACTTTCTGGAACAGCTTCGCGACGATGATCTGAAAGCCGGCGTGAGGCGGCCGCACAAGACGGCCTTCAAGTTGTTCGATTTCTTCGGCAACTGCGAATACTTCGAATCCGAGTTCAACTACGACGAAGTTCTGGAGTTGCCTCGGCCCGGATCTCGAGAAGGTAAGGATGGAGGGAACGGAAACGGCGGTGTTTCCGCAGGCCGCCACGAGCATCTCGGCAGGGACATCCTGTTGCAGGTCAAGGAAGAACGGATCGGCCCCGAGGGCATGAAGATCGACCGCATGTTCTTCGACCGGTTCGCGGGCACGGTGCGCAACGACGAGACCATCGCCAAGGCCGTCGAAGCCGGCCAATGGGACCATGTCATCGACTACGTCAACCGGCAGGTCTTCAACCAACCGGAGGAGTACTACACCCTTGCCAAGCTGCGCAGGGCCACCGCCGTGGACCGCCGTCTCACCCTGCGCGAAATCCTGGAAAAGGTGTTCGGCCTCATCCCCCGCTTCAAGTCCAAGGACGAGCTGCTGGAAGAGGAATTCGCCAAGTTCGTTGCCGACCACAAGCCCGAAGAGGTCAGGGCCATCCCCGCCATCAAGACCTACTTCAAGGCCTACGTGACCAGCAACAAGGTCCGCCACATCATCGAGCACCGGCACTTCACCGACCTGGCGACCAATCCACATTTCTCCACGAGAGATTTCCGCGCAGTGCCAACGAAATACCGCACGCTCATTCCCGAGTACGTCAAGGATTATGTGTCGCTAAACCAGTTTGCTGCATAGGGTACATGGATCGACAGGACATGCAGGACTTGCAAGACAGCGGCCGCCCAAGGCAATCCTGCCCATCCTGTCCATCCTGTCCATCCATGTAGATCAGGGATTTGCTGATGCTCGACGCCGAGACCAAACGCCGCATCGACACCGCCCGCGACATCCTGGTCGGCAAGGTTCCCGATCCCAAGAGCCAGGTCGAGCAGATCACCATCGCCCTCATCTACAAGTTCATGGATGACATGGATGCGGAGAGCGAGGAGTTCGGAGGGGCGCGAAAATTCTTTGCCGGTGAGTTCTCACGCTACGGCTGGGCCAGGCTGATGCGTTCCGGCCTGGGCGGATACGAGATGCTCAGTCTCTACGCCGAGGCCATCACCAAGATGCCGGAAAATTCCGGCATTCCGCCACTTTTCCGGGACATCTTCAAAAACGCCTTTCTGCCCTACCGCGACCCCGAAACCCTGCGCGCCTTCCTCAAGATCATCGACGAGTTCACCTACGACCACAGCGAGCGGCTCGGCGACGCTTTCGAATACCTGCTCTCGGTCCTCGGTTCTCAGGGAGACGCCGGACAGTTCCGCACCCCGCGCCACATCATCGACTTCATTGTCGCCATCATCGACCCCAAGAAAGACGAGACCGTCCTCGACCCCGCCTGCGGCACCGCCGGGTTCTTGATTTCGTCCTACAAGCATATTCTCAACGCCAATAGCGACGAACTAGGCCGAAGTTCCCCCCATTTTACCCCTGAAAAAGAGCCTTAAGCCACTTGTTTTCTTGGAGAAGCGGAGGGAAGCGAGTGGATTGGTGTTCCCATGTATATGAATAGTATTCTTCTTGACATGAAATCTCTATGTGATAGTATAGTCCCATGTACGTCGAATCCGTCCCCAACCGTAACTCGCCCCCCGCCATCCTCCTTCGCGAAGGCCGCCGCCAGGGCAAGAAGGTCCATAAACGCACCCTGGCCAATCTCACCCACTGGCCCAAGGACAAGATCGAACGCCTCCGGCGCGTGCTCAAGGACGAACCCCTCGTCCATCCCGACCAACTCTTCGTCATCGAACGCTCCCTGCCTCACGGCCACGTCGAGTTGCTGCTGGAGGTGGTGCGCAAGCTGAAGCTCCCCTGGCTGATCGATCCCCGGCCCTCGCCTCAACGGGACCGGGTGCTGGCCATGATCCTGCAGCGCCTTCTCCATCCGGCCTCCAAGCTGGCCACCACCCGTCTGTGGCACGCCACCACCCTGGGAGAAGAACTCTCCCTTGAGGACAGCGACGAGGACGATCTCTACGAGGCCATGGACTGGCTGCTGGAGCGCCAGGACCGCATCGAGCACAAGCTGGCCAAGCGGCACCTTTCTGAAGGGGACCCGGTGCTCTATGACGTCAGCAGCAGCTACTACGAAGGGGAGAGCTGTCCGCTGATGCAGTTTGGCCACAACCGGGACGGCAAGAAGGGCCGGCCCATTGTGGTCTACGGGGTGTTGGCCGATGGGAGGGGGAGGCCGGTGGCGGTGGAGGCCTATGCGGGCAACACGGGGGACCCCACCACGGTGGGGGACCAGGTGGAGAAGGTGCGGGGGCGGTTCGGCCTGGAGCGGGTGGTGCTGGTGGGGGACCGAGGGCTGCTGACCGAGACGCAGATCAGGCATCTGAAGAGCTATCCGGGAGTGGGGTGGATCTCGGCACTGCGGCATGGGCAGATTCGGCGTTTGGTGGAGAGCGAGGCGGTTCAACTGTCGCTGTTCGATCAGCGCCACCTGGCCGAAGTCCGCAGTCCCCACTATCCGGGGGAGCGGCTCATCGTCTGTCACAACCCGATTCTGGCCGAGCACCGGCGCCGGAAGCGGAAGGCGTTGCTGGAGGCGACCGAAGAGGCGCTGGAGAGGATCGCCCGCCAGGTGGCCAGACGGACGCGCACGCCTCTGACGGCGACCGAGATCGCCGAGAAGGTGGGTCGGGTGAAGAACCGCTACAAGCTGGCCAAGCACTTCCGCACCGAGATCGCCGACGGGTCCTTCCACTATGAGCGGCGCAACGACGCCATCCTGCGGGAGGCGCAGTTGGACGGGTTCTATATCCTGCGGACCAGCGAAGGGACTGATCGGCTGGGGGCGGCCGAGGTGGTGCGCCGCTACAAGGACCTGACGCAAGTGGAGCGGGCCTTCCGCTCCCTGAAGACCGTCCACCTCGAGATCCGACCCATCCGTCATCGGGTGGAGAGCCGGGTGCGGGCGCATCTGTTCCTGTGCCTGCTGGCCTATTACGTACAGTGGCATCTGCGCCAGGCCGTGGCGCCCTTGCTGTTCGATGACGAGGAGCTGGAAGCGGAGAGGGCGCGGCGGGACCCGGTGCTTGCGGCCCAGCCGTCGGAGTCGGCCAAACGGAAGAAGAGGAAGCGCCGCACAGAGGACGGGTTGCCGCTGCAAAGCCTGGAGACACTGATGGCGGCCATGGGGACGCGGGCCCGCCACCAGTGCCGGTTGCCCTCGGAACCGGAGGCACCCTACGTCCAGCGAGTGACCGAGCCGACCCCGCTTCAGCGGCGGGCCCTGGAGCTGGTCAGGATGTTCCCAGGCAAGATCCCCTGAGATTCCAGGTTGATGACTGAAGATAAAGGGGTTATCTTGTCAATGGGTCGGGAACTTCGGACTAGGGCACACCACGCTGACACCGGACGAGAAGGGCCGGCTGGCCGCCAACTTCAAGGGCTACGACATCTCGCCCGACATGGTCCGTCTCTCGCTGGTGAACCTCTACCTGCACGGCTTTGCCGACCCGCACATTGTCGAGTACGACACGCTGACGAGCGAGGACCGCTGGAACGAATACGCCGACGTGATTCTGGCCAATCCGCCCTTCATGTCGCCCAAGGGCGGCATCCGCCCCCACAACCGCTTCTCGGTGCAATCCAAGCGCAGCGAGGTGCTGTTCGTCGACTACATGGCCGAGCACCTGACGCCATCCGGCCGCGCCGGCATCATCGTGCCGGAAGGCATCATCTTCCAGAGCCAAAACGCCCACAAGCAACTGCGCAAGATGCTGGTGGAAAACTACCTGGTGGCCGTCATCTCGCTACCCGCGGGCGTGTTCCAGCCCTACTCCGGCGTCAAGACCTCCATTCTGATTCTGGACAAGTTGCTGGCCCGGAAAACCGACCGCATCGGATTTTTCAAAGTGGAGAACGACGGTTTCGACCTGGGAGCGCAGCGGCGGCCGATTGAGAAAAGCGACCTGCCGCAGGTCCGCGCTGAACTCACCACATATCTGCAGCAATTGCGGGTCGGTGCAGTAGCGGGCGCCACGCAGCCGTCACCCGTGGTGCGTGTGGCGGAAGCTGGGGCGCAGTACGGGACAAATGAACCCAAAACGACTCAGAGTCTCGTAATCGCGAAGGAGAAAATCGCCGCCGGTGGCGAATATAGCCTCAGTGGGGAAAGGTATCGGCAACACACTCGGCTGGGCACGAAATCCAAGACAGTCGCACTGGGAGAATTCTGTTCGTTTGTTACTGGAGGGACGCCAAAATCGACTGTCACAGAGTATTACAAAAACGGCACGGTTCCTTGGTTGGTCTCGGGTGATATTCACCAAGAAGAAATTCGAGATTGCGCGAAACGAATCACGAAAATGGGTGTTGACAACTCTAACGCTCGGTTCCTTCCCACCAATAGCGTTCTGATTGCGTTAAACGGGCAAGGCAAGACTAGAGGGACTGTTGCGTTACTCCGAATGGAGGGGGCTACGTGCAATCAGTCGCTTGTGGCTATCAGTCCATTGAATACAAACGCAGCAAGTCCCGAATTTTTGTTTTGGGTTCTGCGATCAATGTATTCTGAAATCCGTGGGTTAACAGGGGACAATGAACGAAGCGGCCTCAATATTCCGATTCTAAAGAACATTCAAGTCCCGCTGCCACCAGTGGCCGTGCAGAAGGAAATTGTCGCCGAGATTCAGGGCTATCAAAAAGTTATCAACGGCGCCCGCGCCGTCATCGATAACTACCGTCCCCACATTCCCATTGATCCTGCTTGGCCGATTGTGGAGGTTGCAGAACTGACTAAAACAGAATATGGCCATACGGAAAAGGCAGAAGATCACGGTGACGCTAGATTTATTCGCATCACAGACATTTCTGCAGACGGAAGGCTTCGTTCAGAAGAGCCTAAGTTCATCACGTTGACAGGGAAGTCGCAGACAGCAGTTCTTGAGAAGGGGGATATCCTTGTCGCTCGAACGGGCGCAACCTACGGCAAGACAATGATATTCGAGGAAGACTATCCGGCAGTCTTCGCTTCTTTTCTGATACGTCTTCGATTCCCACCTGAGCGTGTTCACCCAAACTATTTTTGGGCTTTTGCGCAGAGCGACGCTTATTGGAGTCAGGCGAGAACTCTGGTGACTGGTGGAGGATAACCACAGTTCAACGGTAACGCAGTCAAAAAAATTAAATTTCCTCTCCCGCGCATCGAGATCCAGCAATCTATCGCCGCCGAGATCGAAGCCGAGCAAGCCCTCGTCGAAGCGAACCGAGAACTGATTGAGCGCTTTGAGAGGAAGATTCAAGCGACTATGGAGCGAGTATGGGGCGATGACACGGGGGAACGATGATAGCAACTGGTGAGGTGGGTCGTCTTTTCCAGGATCCATTCTTGTTGGTCAACATGGAATAATCATGCCATCAATTGAAGAACTCCAACTGCTAATTTCAGAGCCGAGAGAAGAACTCGGCGTTGAACATAAGGACTGGCTCAACCTGAAATCGAATGACCACAAGGCAATCCTTGCCAAGGCCGCGATTGCACTGGCGAATCATGGAGGAGGATTCATCGTTATTGGCTTAGCTGACCAAGGTCCAGACCTTAACTCAATAGTGCGACCGTCACAAATTCCGGAAATCACGCAGGATGCAGTGAATGCCGCAATTCGCCGATATGCCACACCTGAGTTCCATTGTGAGGCGTATAACGTAGAACATCCGCAGACGAAGGTAGTGCATCCGGTCATAACTGTGCCTGGTAATCTCACTGTGCCTGTGATGAGCAAACGCGCCTGTCCGAGTGTTATTGCTCAAAACCGTTGCTACATTCGAAAGCCGGGACCGCGTAGCGAGGAACCGCTGACAACTGAAGAATGGCGGGACTTGTTCAAACGGTGCTTGCGGGCTAACCGGGAGGACTTGCTCGAAGGTATCCGCGCAATTGTATCGGGACGCATCGAAGTACAAAATGCAGCAACGAATGCGCTTGATGAATTGCGGACTTACTGCGACGAGGCACGAGAACGTTGGGCAGAATTGACGGCTGCCCAATCCAGGGATTCTCCCACACGGTTTCCACGTGGCTACTATGAGATGGGGTTTTCTCTGATCGGGGCGCAACCAACAAACGGTCTTTTTGAAGTCAAGGATAGACTTGCCGTTGCACGTAGGATTACTTTAACCGGCTGGCCTCCCTTCTTGGAAATCCCGGTTCCAGGGCTAGCCCCTTACATTCATGAACGCTATATAGAAGCATGGGTCGGACGGCCCGTCTCTGACCGTCGAATGCAACCTAAAACATATACCAGTGATTTCTGGCGAGCTTCATCGGACGGGAAACTCTATACGATTCGTGGATACTTTGAAGATGGGCTGGAACAGATCCAACAGGGCAAATATTTCGATATAGGACTCCCCGTTCGCAGAATTGCCGAGGGTCTTCTATTTGCCAGCCGATTTGCAGAAACGTTTGACGGGGTAGATGGCATAGCGATTCAATGTTGTTTCACAGGTCTAAATGGCCGTGTTCTCACTAGCGTGACTGCAACACGCCTGTTGTCCATTCCCCGCATCAGCGGCACGGATGAAATCAACTTGACTGGCCAAGCCACTCCACAGCAACTGCGGGACAACCTTGCTGAAATACTTCATCGTTTGTTATTGCCACTATACGAGCGCTTCGATTTCTTCAAACTGCGGTTGCGCCTAGTGGAAGAGGAACTAGCAGTGCTCCATAGTCGCCCAAATAATTAGATTGTCGGTTCTGTAGTCTCTTGGCGGTGAACGTGTTGAAGCGGCTTTCTTGATGGGGAGTCCATATTCGATCTCCATCCGATCTCTTCCAACATTCGGTGTGAGCAAGGTTTATCCGGAAATTCAACAACATCCCCTGTCTCTCTCCGATCTCATCTCGCCAAGCCAGTAAAGGAGAAAGCACGGAGAAAGCACGATGTGACCCAAGCTGATCATATGCCCAGCTATGAACATAACAAACTGTTGGAGCGCATCTCGCAACTCGACGAGTTACCAGTTGACGCTGCTGCCTTCGAAACCTGGATAAAGGCTGGCGGGCACTTATTGTTGTTGAAAGAAAATGCTCAGAACGAGGATCTGATTGTTTATGCGTCGGACGAATATACGTTCATTCACGCCGTGGTGGTCAGTGAGCAAAGCCTTGCTATTTTGGATCAGGACGCCTTGCTAGGTTGGAGTGGCGATCCCTTCTCCGGTCGCGCGGGGTATGCTTGGGGAGGGGACAGAAACGACGTCTGGATCGAACGAGCCGGCTTCGATTTCGGCGCCAAGACTTTACAGGACGCTCAGCAGATGGTGTTTGCCCGTGACTTCGAGGGTATGAAAGGTAAGGGACGTTCATATTTTGAGATTCTACAAGAGTACGCGCACGTCACAGGCATCCACTGGCGTCCAGAACAGTATTCCTACTGCCGTTTCGATAAACACGGAGACTTGGACCATGTTGTGTCGATTACGTCCAAAGAGATGCCGCGAGACGTGACGCTCGTAACGTTTAAGCGCGAACCGTTGGAGCAGTATCTGGCCGCTTCAGGATCGGTTTTGGTTCGGATGTTCGACTTCACACTCTTGAGACAAGACAATTTCACTGTGTGGCCTGACGTCCCCGAAAACGTTGTCAGGGAGAGCAACTTATTCTTCTATCGACAAAAGGTCGATTCTGGGAAGGCAGCATACACGCGGGGTGTGCAAATCATTCCACCCAGTCGCCCAAAGGCCAGAATATTTTCATCAATGAAGGAAAGCTGGTCTGGACGCCAAGAACGACAGCATGCTGAATTCATAGTGTTGGATTGGCGTAACAAGTGCATCACAAAAATTTCGACTGATCCGGCAGCCTCAACCAATTACTTTCAAGCTAACGAGAACAACCGCCCGTTTGAGGTCTCGCCTGCATTTTTTCGGCCCGAGGTTCTGTTGAAATACAAGGGGGATCGGGACAAGTACACCATAGATGAAAGACACAGAAACATCCGTTGCCGAAACGCTTGGATGTTGCGAAGTTATGATGTTAACGAAGCAGGTCAAGTTCACGTCTACATCGTTGACCTCCGAGGTCTTCCGTATCAGGAGCAGCTACATTGGGCGAGCTTCAATGAAAAGCCCAAGACTGGCATTTCCGAGCGTGCTCTGGAAAATGACTTCAAAGGCGAGTGGTCCTTATTCATGGACCCTCTTCAAAGTGTTCTGTCAATCGTCGAGCGATGGGTTAAATCCGGCTTGACGTGGTGGAAGCTTCGTGATGAAGCGCTGCTTGAACGTGTCAACACACCTCGTACGGCTAGCAGCGATGAATGGGCAGGAGCGTTCATGGACCTCTCAAAGCTGGTCATCGAGGGCTTTCAGGTCAGAGTTATTCGCGCACGCCTTAAGGAAATGAACATTGCCTTTGACAAAGATGAGAAGAGCATAGCATTGATCGAAAAATTACTCCGGGCGCGAAGCAAGATCGACCAAGAACAGAGACTTGGTGGGCTGAGAACGGTTCAACTCATTAGGTCCAAGAAGAGTGCTCATTCCGGTAGTAGTGAGGCTGGCTATTTGGCAAATGCCGCTTTGAAAGAACATGGGACGTACTCTGCTCATTTCGAATACGTTTGCAGAAATGTCGCATCTGAACTCAACCTGATTGAAGGCACCTTTAGTCAGATGCAGAACGGAGCAGACAAGTAGTTATTTACCCGGGCGAAGATGGCTATTGGGTAGCTGAATGTCCAGTTTATCGGGTTGCATCAGCCAGGGAAAAACCAGGCAGGAGGCCATTGTCAATATCGAAGAGGCCATTGAAGGTAACATTGTCTCTCTTGAAGAAGACGACCTGCCGGTTCCTGAAGAACGCTTTGAGACATTCGTAGTAGTCGTATGAGTAATTTGAGCACATTGCCGAAAATTTCAGGGCGAGCCTGCACAATGACAGTGTTTTCAGCAGTCCGAGAGATCGATCTGACCGTATAAGCATGCCCAAGCTTATCGGCCTCAGTCATCCGTATGCAGCCCGTGGGTAGGAGAAGCGGTTCTCACATCTCAGGTGAGGGTCAGGTGAGGGCGAGCACATCATAACGACAGGGGGACATCAGCAATTGACAGAGACCGGAAACGGTCATTAAGCTGCTTTCTGTAAAGTGTCGATCACTTCTATTTGGTTTCGGAGGGTGGAAATGTCACGAGATACATTCAAGTACCATTTCAAAAAGGGAAACAAGATTCTGCATACGGGCATCACCAATGATCTTGATAGGCGCGAGCTAGAGCATAAGCAGACCTATGGAAATAGCGGACATATCAAGCAGGTGGGTCGCGCCACTACTCGTGATGCTGCTCTGAAATGGGAAGGCGAGCAAGCGGAACGTGGCCAGCCCACCAGGCGAGGTTGACCGTGATGGACGTTACCTTTCAACTGCAGATCATCTCCATATTTATGGCCATTATCGGCGTCGCTTTACCCGCGTTGATTGCAATTGTGGGGTTTGTGTACGTGAGGTCCTTGAATGAGAGGATAGACAACCTTTCCGATCAGATCGACCAATTGTGGGATCACCTGTCCGGCTCCAAATCTTAGCTGGGGCTGCCGGGGAAAAGTCTAAGGAAACTTCAAATCACAATCGCCCACGGCTTCTTCAAGACGGCTCAACAACCGCAATGCCGCAATAGAACTGACCTGAATTCAGGTCTTCGGAAATAATCCGCGTACAGTCGGCCCTCTCCGCAGCGGAAATGAGCAAGGAATCCCGATAGCTGATGTGAGGCAAGTAGTTATTTGCCGGACGAAGATGGCTATTGGGAGGCTGAATGTCCCAGTTTATCCGGTTGCATCAGTCAGGGAAAAACCAGGCAGGAAGCCATTGCCGATATCAAGGAAACCGTTGAAGGTTACATTAACGGAGATCGGCATGAGCCATCCCATATATCGTGTGGTTTCTTTCGACAAACAGGCACCCTTTACGCTTCGAATTTGCTTCGACGACGGCACGGAACAGGTTATTGATTTCCAAGCCGTACTGATTGGCGAATTGTATGGACCACTTCGTGACGCCTCCTTTTTCGACCAGGTTCAGATTGACCCTGAAGTCCTTACATTGGTATGGCCGAACGGGGCTGATTGGGACCCGGCTACTTTGCATGACTGGCCCAAACATCTCCCTGAGCTTCAGAGAATGGCCAGGCGCTGGTATCTTGCGCATGTGGAGACGAAGAATTAGTCACCGCTTAACCACGTTTTGAATGGAGACAGGGGGCCATCAGTTTGTAGAAGAATTGGAGATGAATCGCTGTGGATCGTGGACAAACGTGGAGAGAGCGACGGCCGACATGCTAGTTGACAGGAATCCGGACATCCTTGGGGGGACTCCGGTTTTCGCTGGTTTTCGCTGGCACTAGGGTGCCCGTGCGCATATTGATGGAGTATCTGGAGGCTGGCGACAATCTCGACGATTTCCTGGATGACTTCCCCACGGTGTCGCGGAGGCAGGCCACAGCCTTGTTGGAACGCGCAAGAGCGTTGAAAAACTTACCCGGCACCTGAACGCCGAGGCCTGTCATACAGATCCTCTCGGATCCATGTTCGGGGACCCATATCGCGGCTTACTTTCTCGAACGTTTCCATCAATCTGGCCGCGTCCGCTTTTCGTGCGGCGGCGTCTCTGCTGGCGATTGACCTGAGATAGTCCCTCACCATGGCCGTCAAGGTAGTATCCTTCTCGATGGCGATCTTGCGGACCTTTTTCACGATTTCGTCTTCAATGCTCAAGGTGATTTTCATTTCTGTCCCCGATTGAGACGCGGCATGTCCCGCATATTCAGGTCAAACCATTGTGAGGCCGTGCGCTCAATAGTCAAGGACCACCGCTCCTGATGGAAGGACCATCGCACATGCGGGAGTCTGTTGAACGAAGGCCGGCGAGTGTTCCTTTTCGGCGACTTCCCAAACAGGGCGTCTCGTGGTAGAACTTGGGCTGCCGGTGCAGGCACCCCCAATAGAGGAGGCAAACCATGGCGTATCCTCGACTGATGAGAGTGGCTCAGCATTTTGAAGCGCCCACGGTGGATGACATTCCCGCGACCGTTCGCGAGGAGGTGGCCCGGCTCGACCTGGGGTCGCAGGTCAAGGCCGGTCAGAGCATCGCCATTTCGGTGGGCAGCCGCGGCATCGCCAACATCGCCCTGATCGTCAAGTCACTGGCGGACGAGCTCAAGGCGCTGGGAGGAAAACCCTTCCTGGTGCCCGCCATGGGAAGCCACGGCGGGGGTATTGCGGAAAATCAGCGAGGAATCATCGAGAGCTACGGGGTCACCGAAGAATTCACCGGGGCGCCCATACGGGCCTCCATGGAGACCGTCGAGGTGGGCCGCACCGAGGAAGGGGTCCCGGTGCTGTTCGACAAGCTGGCCTTCGAGGCCGACCACGTGGCGGTGGTCGCCCGGGTCAAGCCGCACACCGGCTTCAACGGCGAGATCGAGAGCGGCCTGCACAAAATGATGCTCATCGGGTTGGGCAAGCACAAGGGGGCGGCCCTCTACCACCAGGCCATCATTCACTACAGTTGGGACCAGATGGTCCGTTCCATTGCCCGAACGGTCATCGAGAAGTGCGGGGTGCTTTTGGGGTTGGGGATCGTGGAGAACCAGTACGACCAGACGGCCCGGATCGAGGCCGTGGCTCCCGGGGATTTCCTGGAGCGTGAAAAGGCGTTGCTGGTGCTGGCCAAGCAGTGGATGCCGAGGTTGCCCTTTAAAAACATCGATCTGCTGGTGGTCGACCGCATCGGCAAGGACATCAGCGGGGCCGGCATGGACACCAACGTCATCGGCCGCAAGTACAACGACCACAGGGCCACCGACGGCGAGCGTCCCAGGGTCACCCGCATCTACGTCCGCGACCTGACCGACGAAACCCACGGGAACGCCTCGGGTCTCGGGATGGCGGAATACTGCCACCGCAGGGCCGTGGAGCGGATGAACCGTGAAGCCACCTACATCAACTGCATGACCGGCAATGCGCCTTCGGGAGCCTCGATCCCGATCACCTTCGACAACGACCGCAAGGCGCTGAGTCTGGCGCTGGGGACCGTAGGCCTGGTGGAGCCCGAGCAGGCCCAGGTCGTTCGCATTCACGACACGCTCGACTTGCGCCAGATCCTGGTTTCGGAGGCCTATCTTCCCGAAGTGGAATCGCGCAGCGACTTGAGCGTGGTGACCCCCCTCACCGACTTGGAATTCGATTCCAACGGCGATTTCCTGCCCTTCGAATAGCCGAAGCCGAGGGCCGACCTCGGCTCAAGCCTTGGAAAGGGAGACGACCTCGTCCTCCATCACGGGGTTGTATTGGCCGTCGCGGGCCGCGCCGGTGCACTTGGAGCGGTGAAAAAAGGTCGCCTGCGCCTGGCCGGCGTTCTCGGCGCGACCGTTCCAGGCCTTCAGAGTGGTTTCCTGCAGGGCCCTCCCATAGGAGAAGCTGAGCTGCCAGGGGGAAGGCCCCAGGGCGTTCATGGCCTGCAGGTTTTCGGTGGCCTGGAGCGGGGTCTGGCCGCCTGAAAGGAAAACGATGCCCGGCACCGCCGCCGGGACGCTCCGCCGGAAGCAGCGAAGGGTGGCCTCGGCAACCTCGCCGGGGCCGGCCTGCACGGGGCACTGCTTGCCCGAGATGACCATGTTGGGCTTGAGCAGGATGCCCTCCAGGTGAACTCGATGCCGGTGAAGCTCGAAGAAGACGGTGGCGAGGGTGTCGGCGGTGACCTCTTCGCAGCGCTCGATGGTATGACTGCCGTCCATCAGCACCTCGGGTTCGACGATCGGCGCCAGTCCGGCTTCCTGGCAGAGGGCGGCGTAGCGGGCCAGGCCTCGGGCATTGCCGTCGATGCAGGTGCGACTCGGAATCCCCTCGCCGATCGTGATCACCGAGCGCCACTTGGCGAACCGCGCTCCCAGGTCCCGGTACTCGGCCAGCCGTTCGCGCAGGCCGTCCAGCCCCTCGGTAATCTTCTCCCCGGGAAAGCCGGCCAGGGCCTTGGCTCCCTTGTCCACCTTGATGCCCGGAAGCACTCCTTTCCCCGCCAGGACTTCGGCCAGGGGAACGCCGTCGGGCCCGACCTGCCGGAGGGTTTCGTCAAACAGGATCACCCCGCTGATGAAGTCCTCCATTCCCGGGGTAGTGAACAGCATGCGACGGTAAAAAAGGCGGTTGGGCTCGGTCGATTTCACATGAATGCTGTCGAATCGCTTCTTGATGGTTCCCGAGCTCTCGTCCGCAGCCAGAATTCCCTTGCCTTTCTGAACCAGGGCACTCGCGACGGACTCAAGTTTTGCTGTATCCATTTATTACCTCCACACTGTAGGTGTTTTCAGTTCAAGTATCAGCTAAGGGCTTTGAATGAAGTCAGTTACCTGTCCAACCCTCCCGGGCCTGCCCAAGCCTTCGGAATCGGGCCCAGTATAAACCAGCCTGCGGTCATACCCCAAGCGCCGGATGGAGCCGTTTCATATTGACGCCCGCGCCGCCGGCGGTGAACTGTCAGGCAACGTTGACGTGGAACCGGTCCGGTGATTCCCGCCAAGCGGCGACCTCGGCGCTCAGCACGTCGATGGAGTCGATGCGTTGACTCAGGCACCGGCGGATCATGTTGACGGGGAATCACTCAAAGGGCTCGACGCCAGGGTTTGAAAGCACTTTGTGACACCCGCCGCACCGTCTCCTGTGACACTATGTCCACGACGTATCCCGTGCAAGGGGATATATGTGTGAATATGATTTGATAATTCACAATGATTGTGTATTCTGAAGCAACACAGACTGCCCCAGGATCGAGGCGGACGCGGTATGGCGGGAGGCGGCGAGAGCGGGTGAACACCGCGCCAGTGCGTACCAGGCGTGGGTATGTCGGGTTGTGCTGTGCGGGTTCGGAGGATGGTTCAAGCCCTACCCTCACGAGCTAACTATCCCGGCCCCGGCGGCGGATGAATTCAGATCGAACTTTGGGGTAAACACACAGACGGGGATTCCTGATGGAAATCAGATTGAGGCAATTTGCTGTTCTGCTGGCCGCCGTGCTGCTCATGTCCGTCACCATTGAAGCTTGGGGAGCGGACTGCGGACAGTGGAAAAAGAAGGGCTTCTGGAAAAAGGCAACAGTTGCGGACGTTGAGGCTTGCCTGCAAGCCGGGGCCGACCCGAACGCTCGAAACAAGGACAGTTGGGCGCCGCTTCATCTGGCAGTCCGGTACAGCAAGAACCTGGCGGTGATCGAGGCCCTGCTGGAGGCCGGCGCCGATCCCAATGCCTGGCATCCCTCCTCCACTGCGCCTGCGGCGCAACCAAGCCCGGCTTCCCCGAAGCACATGGGTACTCCGTTGCATCGAGCGGTGTTGTCTATCGAGAATCCATCGGTGATTGAAGCACTGCTCAAGGCAGGCGCCAATCCCAACGCCCGGAATTTTTACGAGGCTACGCCTTTGCACCAAGCGGCCTGGTACAACAAGAACCCGGTGGTAATCAAGGTGTTGCTCCGAGCGGGGGCTGACCTGGAGGCAGTCGATAGTGGTGGATGGACGGCCCTGCACAAGGCAGCAGTCGGTGGTAATTCTGAAGTGGTCAGGGCCTTGATCGAGGCAGGCGCCAACCAGATGGCGTGGGGCAGGGAAAGCAAGACACCGCTCCAGATGGCCCACAGGAAAAACAGGAAGGTACTGCGCACTGCCTGGGGCAGCCTTTCGGAGGAACAGAAGGCGACCTACCAAGCCCGGGTTGACAGGGCGAGGGCGCAAGAAAGCGGCGGAAGCGGCGGCCTGGGGGCACTGATTGCCGGCGCGGCGGTCGGCGCGATTGCGGTATCGGGTGGCGCAAGCGTGGAGGAAGCGGCGAGCGCGGTGGCGACGGTTGCGGGCGAAGCACTGCAGGCCCAGCGAAATCAACCGCGAGCCCGGCAGACGACAACGGGCGCAGGCGACATTTCTTCTTTGACCGGCGTTAGCGGCATCGGTGGGGCAGTCGAAAGCGGACCCTGCGAAATCCCCGGCTATCCCAATCCCTCCAATCCGCAGGGCTTGGGGTTGAGCTGGTGCCCGGCGAGCGTCGATGTTCAGGTGCGGGTGTTTGCCCTCGCGGCCGCCGGCGCCAAGTGCGCGGTCGCCACCGGCAGTTCCTCCACTCCGGCGCAGATCCAGGCTCGGCAAATGGACGTCAAGGGGTACTGCGAGCGATTGAAGTCATGGCCCGGCAACACGGGCTGCGTCTGCCCGCCGGGGTATACCGGCGGCAGCCCGGAAGATGCAGCCAGGGAAGCCCGCCGGCAGGCGGAAGCAAGCCGCCGGCAGGCTGCCGAAGAAGAAGCCCGCCGACGGGCTGCCGAAGAAAAAGAACGCCGTCAGGCTGCCGAAAAGGAAGAAGAACGCCGGCGGGCAGAGGAAGCACACCGGTTGAGGATCAGAGAAAACAACCTTGCCGTTCTGAGCAGCGGTTGCTCTTGCATTTCGGTGGACGACGAGACCGGGATTTATACTTGCTCGGACCAGTTCGTGAGCCCCCCCGACTCCACTAAATCCCCGTGTGACATCCTTCGCAAATGAGATCCGGTGTATGGTGCTCACACTCTGCCGCCGGCAGCGTCTCAATACGGCACCCCTACAATCGCGCCGGTCATGCAAGTGGCCAGAGTTCCGGCGACGATGGAGCGCAGGCCCAGGCTGACCACCTCGGCCCGCCGCTCGGGCGCCATGGGTCCCAGGCCGCCGATCATGATTCCCGGACTGGCGGGGTTGGAGAACCCGCACATGGCACAGGTCATGAACCCGGCACGCATGCAGGACCCCGCCAATGTTTCCATCATTCGAAAGGATACCCAACCATGAAGAACACCTGTTTCCTGCTGGTCTGTGCTCTTGGCCTGACGGGCCTTGCCCTGGCGGACCAACTGATTCTCCACAACGGAGCCGTGGTCACGGGAACTTACGTCGGTGGTGACGCGCGTTCGGTCCACTTTGTCGGGCCGGACGGCAACGTACAAACCTACGCCGTGGGGAACGTGTCCAGCATCCGTTTCGCGACGCCCCCGACGGCCGCGCATCCTGCAGTTCCCGTACCGCCCGCAGTTCCCGCGACTCGACCGGCTCCCGTGCGTCCACCGGTTCCACCAGTTCCCGTTGCTCGCCCGGCTCCCGTGCGACCGCCGGCTCCCGCGCCGCGCCGGGCCGCTGTGGTTCCGTCACCGAGACGAGCGGCCCGCTCGCAGTACGGCGTCACGGTGCCGGCGGGTACGTTGATAAGGGTTCGGTTGATCGACGCGATCTACGCCGACGTCAGGAGAGTCGGCCAACGCTTTCGGGCGCGCATCGACTCCCCCGTCCGCGTTGGCGGCCGGACTGTGATTCCCCGCTATGCCGATGCCACCGTACAGGTGATGGGCCTCGAGCGAAGCAGCCGGCGCCAAGGCCGGGGCGAGGTGGCCCTGAAACTCCATGACATTACCTTGGGTGAGTGGAGCTATCCCGTCGCCACAAACTATGCGGAAGGCCAGAGGAAACGCAGCAGGACGGCTCGAAACAGGAGCACGAGCGACATCCTCGCCGACATCTTCAGTGGCGCCAGAGGCGCCGGCACGGGCATCACCGACTCAACGTTGAGGGGAACCCGGCTCCAGATTCCGTCAAGGTCGCGGCTCAAATTCGTGCTCCGCGCGCCCTTGGAAATCTAAGAGCACATTCGGAAATCAGGGTTCCTCTGCTCCTGCGAAAGCCGGCCGACGTCGTTCGGGTCGTGGCTGCCAACCTGGACGGTCGGGGGGCTTCCGAAGCCTCTCAGTACAGCATCCCCACCAGCGCACCGGTCATGCAGGTGGCCAGGGTTCCGGCCACGATGGCGCGCAGGCCCAGGCTGACCACGTCGGCCCGCCGCTCGGGGGCCATGGCGCCCAGACCGCCGATCATGATTCCCAGGCTTCCGGGGTTGGCGAATCCGCACATGGCGTAAGTCATGATCACCAGGCTTCGCGGGGACAGGGCCTCGGGCGAGAGTTGGCTCAGGTTGATGTAGGCCACCAGTTCGTTGATCACCATCTTGGTGCCCATCAGCTCTCCGGCAGTCCAGGACTGGCTCCAGGGAATCCCCATGAGCCACACGATGGGCGCGCTGACGATTCCCAGGATGCCCTGCAGCGTCAGCGGGCGGGCGCCGCCGGTGGGGAGGACCCCCAGCACCAGGTTGGCCAGGTGAATGAGGGCCACCATCACCAGCAGCATGGCCACGATGTTCATGAGGAGTTGAATGCCCTGGAGCGTGCCCCGGGTGATGGCGTCGATGGAACCGCCGACCGGCTCGGGTTCAACCAGCTCCCCCGAAGTTCCCGCACCGGTCTCGGGAATCATGATCTTGGAGATGATCACGGCGGCCACGGCGTTGAGAAGGGAAGCCGTCAGGATGTGCCCGATGACGTTGGGAATCATGTCGGACAGGATGCTGGCGTAGAGCACCATGACGGTGCCGGCGATGGTCGCCATCCCGCAAGTCATGACCGTGAACAGCTCGCTGCGGGTCATCCGCGTCAGGTAGGGCCGGATGAAGAGCGGCGCCTCCACCATTCCCAGAAAGATGTTGGCGGAGACGCCCAGTCCCTCGGCGCCTCCCAGGCGCAGCGTCTTTTCCAACAGGCGCGAAAACCCCTTCACCACCAGGGGCAGCACTTTCCAGTAGAAGAGCAGCGAAGAAAGGGCGCTCATCAGGAGCAGCAGGGGAAGCGCCCGAAAGGCGAGGACGAAGGTGTAGGAGGGGTGCTTCTCCTCGAAAGGAGGCGGGCCGCCTCCCAGGTAGCCGAAGACGAAAGCCGTTCCCGCCTGGACCGATGCTTCCAGGGCCAGGATCACCCGGTTGAACCCCAGAAAGATCTCGCTGGAGCCGGGGACCTTCAGAAGCAGGATTCCAAGGGCCAATTGCAGGGCCAGACCCAGGCCCACCAGGCGCAGCGACACGTTGCGTCGATGCTCGCTCATGGCCCAGGCCAGTCCCAGGAAGACGACCAGACCGATGGCGCTCTGAACCAGCATTGCCGCTCCTTTGAAAGCAGGAATTCTATGGCTGGCCGGCTTGGCGGGTCAAGCGGGCCGCCTGCGCCAGGTACACGCCTTGATTTCGACCTCCGGGCCGGGAGCGCGGGCGTCCCGCCCGCAGAAGGCTTGGCACAGCAAGTTCCAACGTGCACCCGCCGCCTGTGGAGTCCGAGCAAAAACAGTCCTGTCGCCGTTCCCGGTTTCGTGATAAAGAAAGGGTGTTGGGCAGGGCGCCAAGGGGATCGTAGGGAACCCGATGGACCCCGCGGGCGCTGCTTCGTGAGGACAGGCTGGAGCGCAGCCGGCGCCGCCTGTTCCTGCACAACCTCAATACAGGGCCGATAAGTTACTGACAACACACGGGCTTTGGTAATGTCGCCAGCGACCCGGCGAGCACGGCGGGTCAGACCCGTTCCGCAAACAAGGAGGATAAAGACCGATGAAAACTTCGACCTGCCGAGCGGTCCGCTCTTTCAAGGACCGCCGCAACTGGCTCAAGGCCGCCGGACTGGGAATTGTGGGCGCAGTCTTCGGCCGAAATCTCATGGCCGCCGGAAAGCCCGCCAAGAAGTCGATTCAACTTCACATCTATATTGAAACCAAGGCGGGGATGGGCAAGAAGCTGGAGAAACTCTACTGGGACGCCTACGTGCCCGCCATCAAGGTGCAGAAGGGCTTCCTCTCCACCCGCCTCCTGCGCCACTACGAGTCTTCGACCCTGTACGAGATCGACATCGCCTTCGAAACGGAAGCCCAACGGGCGACCTGGGCGGTTTCCAAGGAACACCAGGATGCCTGGCCCAAGATCGAGGCGATCGGCGCCAAGATCACCTGGCAGGGTTTCGACGTGCTGGCCTGAGCGGTCTTGAATAGCGCCATGGCTCACATCAGGAAGACCCCCGAACAACACGAGGTGGTGGTGATCGGGTCGGGCGCGGGCGGTGGTACCGTCGCCCACGTCCTGACCCGCATGGGGATTCGGGTCACCTTGCTGGAAGCCGGCCCCATGCTGAACCCGCTGGCCGACTTCAAGGAGCACCTCTGGCCCCATGACGTGGATCATCGCGGCGCCGAGGAGGGCGGCGGCGTCTACTTCGGCCGCGGAGAGGCCTTCGGCCATTTCAACGCCAGCGCCGTCAAGGGCGGCTGGACCCTGGAGGGGGAGCCCTACACCGTCGCCAGGGGCAGCGACTTCCTCTGGTTCCGCTCCCGCGTGGTGGGAGGGCGGACCAACCACTACGGCCGGATCTCGCTGCGCTTCTCCGACTACGACTTCAACCCTCACGACCGCGACGGCCTGGGGACCAACTGGCCCATCTCCTACGAAGACCTCGCTCCCTACTACGACAAGGCCGAGGCCTTCATCGGAGTGACCGGAACCCGGGAAGGGATCCGCAGCGCCCCCGACGGCGTCTTTCAACCGCCCCCGCCGCCCAAGGCCCATGAACGGGTCATCCAGCAGGCCAGCCACAAGCTGAGGATACCCTGCATCGCCATGCGAAAGGCCGTGATCACCCGGCCTTTGAACGGGCGCCCCGCCTGCCACTACTGCGGGCAGTGCGGCCGCGGCTGCCTGACCGCCTCCAACTACTCTTCCAGCCAGGTGCAGATCTTTCCCGCCCTGGAGACGGGCAAGCTCAAGATCATCCACTCGGCCATGGCGCGGGAGATTCTGACCGACGCCCGCGGCCGGGCCAGCGGGGTGGTCTACGTCGACAAGGAGAGCCGCACCGAAAAGCGGATCAGTTGCCGGGTGGTGGTGGTGGCGGCCAGCGCCTGCGAGTCGGCCCGCCTGCTCCTGAATTCCCGGTCCAACCGCTTTCCCGACGGCCTGGCCAACGGCTCGGGCGCGGTGGGCCGCTTTCTCATGGATACGGTGGGGCTGGGCATGGCGGGCTACGTCCCCAGCCTGGAGAACCTTCCCCGCTACAACACCGACGGGATGAGCGGGGCCCACCTCTACATGCCCTGGTGGCATTGGGAGGATCAGGCCCGATTGGGGTTCCCGCGCGGATACCACATCGAAATCGGCGGCGGCTACAACATGCCGAAGGTGGGGACCTTTCACGGCGCCGCCCGGCGGCACGGCTACGGCAGGAAGCTGAAGGAGCAGGTGCGGAAGGAGTACGGGGCCTTCGTCCGGTTCGCCGGTCGGGGCGAGATGATTCCCAACAACCTGAGCTACTGCGAGATCGATCCCGAGGTGGTGGATCGGTGGGGCATCCCGGTGTTGCGCTTTCACTTCAAGTGGTCCGACTATGAATGGAAGCAGGCCCGCCACATGGAGAAGACCTTTGCGGCCCTGATCGAAAGCATGGGCGGCAAGGTGATGGGGCTGACCAGCCACTTCGATCGCCACGGGATCTCGGTCCCCGGGACCATCATCCACGAGGTGGGAACGGTCCGGATGGGGTCCAATCCCCGCAACTCCGTGCTGAACGGGTTCTGCCAGTCTCACGAGGTCGAGAATCTGCTGGTCTGCGACGGCGGTTCCTTCGTGAGCAACCCCGACAAGAACCCCACCCTCACCATCAACGCCCTGGCCTGGAGGGCCTCCGACTACCTGGCCGAGGAGATGAGGAAGGGAAATGTCTAGCGACCCCCTGAAAGCGGAGATCCGGCGCCCGCTGACCCGGCGTCAGGTGCTGAAGAGGATCGCCCTTGCCCTGACGGCCGGCGGGGCCGCTCCCTTCGAGTTCGCCTGGGGGGAGCAGGTGCATCGAGCGGCCGGAGAAGAGAAGGAAAGGACCGGCGCCTACCGGCCCAAGTTGTTCAAACCGCACGAATACCGGACCATTCAGCGCCTGGCCGAGCTGATCGTTCCGGCCGACGAGCATTCGGGAAGCGCCGTGGATGCGGGCGCTCCCGAGTTCATCGACCTGCTCTGCAGCCAGAATCCGGAGCTGGCCGACATCTACACCGGAGGACTGCTCTGGCTGGACGCGCAGATGCGCCGGCAACACGGCTCCTCCTTCCTGGACGCCGCCGAGGAGCAGCAGACCTCCCTGCTGGATCGCCTGGTCGAGGAGGGCGCCCCGGAGAAGATGGAGGGAGCCCGGGCCACCCGGTACGGGGCCTCGGAGGACTACCAGGGGTTCAGCGACTACCGCATCCATCCCGTCTCCGATCTGGCGCCCGGAGTCCGCTTCTTCGAATGGCTGCGGAAAATGACCGTCGACGCCTTCTACACCAGCCCCATCGGCATCCGGGACGTGGGCTACCAGGGAAACGTGGCCGTCGGCAAGTACGAGGTGCCTGAAGCCATCATCCAGGAAGCCCTGCGCCGGAGCCCGTTCGGGGGCGCATGAGAAAAGTCCTCTCTCCCTGACAACCTTGATCGCACCGGGCGTGCCCCGGTGAGAAATGCGGGTGAACCATGTCTCCTACCGTTGCAGCCGGCCATGACGTCCGGCGCCTGCTGCTGGACCTGCAGCAGATGAAGGTCTTTTCCGCCAATCCGTTGATCATCCGGGAGGCCCGGGGGGTCTACCTGACGGACGTGGACGGCAAACGCTACATCGACGGCGTGTCCGGGATCTACGTGGTCAACATCGGCCACGGAAACGAGCAGGTCATCGAGGCCATCCGCAAGCAGCAGGAACGGGTCAGCTTCGTGGCGCCCCTGCACGCCGTTTCGGATACCACCGTTCGATTCGCCAGGAAGCTGACCGAGATCACCCCGGAAGGCCTCGACACCGTCAAGCTGGTCAGCGGGGGGTCGGAGGCCACCGAGTCGGCCCTCAAGTTCGCCCGCCAGTACCACCGCCAGAGCGGCAACCCGGCCAAGTACAAGGTGATCGCCAACTACCTGGGCTACCACGGGGGGACCATGGGGGCCATGTCCGCCTCCGGGCTGGGGGGGCCGCGCAAGGCGGTGTTCGGACCCTTTCTCAGCGGTTTCGTGCACGTTCCGCCGCCGTCCTGCTTTCCGGGTCCGTTCGACCCGGCCGGCTCCGGCCGTGGCCACCCCGGCGCCGCCATGCTGGAGTATACGATCCGGCACGAAGGCCCGGAATCGGTGGCGGCCTTCATCCTGGAGCCCATCAGCAACACCGGAGGCATCGTGGCGCCTCCGCCAGAGTACTTTCGGGAGGTGCGGGAGATCTGTTCGCGGTACGGGGTCCTCTTGATCTATGACGAGATCATTACGGGCATGGGCCGGACCGGAAACTGGTTTGCGGCCCAGACCTTCGGGGTCGCCCCCGATATTCTGTGCGCCGGCAAGGGACTCGCCAGCGGCTACGCGCCCCTGGCCGCCATGATCGCCAGGGACGAGCTGCACTACTCCGCCTTCTGGGGCGAGGAGAGCGACAACATCAACTTCGCCCACGGGCACACCTTCGGGGGCAACCCCATCGCCGCGGCCGCGGGCCTGGCGGTCATCGAGGTGATCGAGAAGGAGGACCTGATTCCCAAGGGCGCCTCGGTGGGCCGGCACATCCGCAAGCGCCTCCGGGAAGAAATCGGAGCCCTGGGGATTCTGGGCGAGGTCCGCGGCAAGGGAGCGCTGAGTTGCGTGGAATTCGTGGAGGACATGGAGACCGGCAAGCCCTTCGCCGACGAGCGGCGCTTCGGCAAGCAGGTAGAGAAGCGACTGATCGAGCACGGTTTGATCCTGCGCTGCGATCCCCACTGGATCGGCCTGGCCCCCCCGCTGACCATGACGGTGGCGCAGGCCGACGAAATGATCGAGGTGTTGGTGAAGGCGGTCGGCGAAGAGTTGCGAGAGGGGAGTTGAGCCGATGGAACGGGCGGAGGTCATCATCGTGGGAGGCGGCATTGTGGGTCTGGCCACCGCCTATGACCTGACCCGGCGGTTCCCCGGCAAGCGGGTGCTGGTGCTGGAGAAGGAAGCGGCGGTGGCCCGGCACCAGACGGGACGCAATTCCGGGGTGCTGCACTCGGGCGTCTACTACCAGCCGGGCTCCCTCAAGGCCCGCAACTGCCTGGAAGGCAAGCGCATCCTGCAGGAATTCTGCGACCGGCAGGGCGTTCCCTATGCCCTTTGCGGGAAGGTCATCGTGGCCGTCGAGGAGGAGGAGCTTCCCCGCCTGGAGGCCATCTACCGCAACGGGCGGGCCAACGGCGTGCGCTGCACCCAGGTGGGCCCGGAGCGGCTCGCAGAGCTGGAACCGGCCGTTCGCGGCATCCGGGCCATTCACGTTCCCGAGGCCGGCATCATCGATTACACCCAGGTGAGCGAGGCGCTGGTTGGATGCCTGACGGAAAGCGGAGGGGCGGTCGTCACCAACAGCCGGGTGAGCGCCATCCACTCGAACGCCTCCAAGGTGAGGGTGAAGACCGCTGGGGGAGAGACGTTCGAGGCCGGCTACCTGGTGAATTGCACCGGGCTGCAGTCCGACCGGATGGCCCGGCTCAGCGGGACCCGGCCCGAGGCCAGAATCGTGCCCTTTCGCGGGGAATACTACGAGCTCAAGCCGGAGGCGCACCATCTGTGCCGAGGCCTGATCTATCCCGTGCCCGATCCCAGCTTCCCCTTCCTGGGAGTCCACTTCACCCGCATGATCGGCGGGGGAGTGGAGTGCGGACCCAACGCCGTCCTGGCTTTCGCGCGGGAGGGGTATCGAATCACCGACGTCAACCTGCGGGACTTGTTCGAATCGGTGACCTATCCGGGGTTTCTGAGGATGGCCCGGAAGTACTGGCGGGTGGGCGTGGAGGAGATGTGGCGCTCCATCAGCAAGAAAGCCTTCGTGAAAGCCCTGCAGCGGCTGGTGCCGGAGGTCGCCACCAGCGACCTGGACCCGGCGCCGGCGGGAATCCGGGCGCAGGCGCTCAGCCCCCAGGGGAGCCTGGTCTATGACTTCGACATCCGGGAGACGGCCCGAGTCCTGAACGTGTGCAACGCGCCCTCTCCGGCGGCCACCGCCTGCCTGAACATCGGCCGGCTGGTGGTGGACCGGCTGGCCCGTCGTTTCGAGTGATCAGAAAATCTTCGAGAAAATTCTCCTGAAGCGATTGGTCTTCTTGGTGGGGGGTTGGGCAGGCTGTTCGGCTTCGTCCTGGGTGGCTCCGGCCTGGTTGCTCAGTTGGCGCTGGTCGTAGAGCCACTCGTGAGCGGAATGGCTGCAGCGCTGGGTCGGCTGGCTGCCGGCGATGTAGTGCTCGTAGATGACGCTCCGGCATCCGGGCGTGGCCAGCAGGCCCGTCTCTTCGTCGATGTGGACCCGGACCATGCCTTCCTCCGGGGGCTCGAATTCATCCTCGGCCAGCCAGGGTTGCAGCTCGGTGGCCTGCTTCATGAAGTCGGTCCAGATGGGCAGGGCCGAGGTGGAGCCCTCCAGCATCAGCTCCCGGTTGTCGTCGAACCCCACCCAGACGATGCAGAGCAGCCCACTGGTGTAGCCGGCGAACCAGCCGTCATGGGAGGTTCCGGTCTTGCCGGCCGCCGGACGCCGAAAACCCATCAGCCGGGCCCGGATGCCGGTGCCCCGATTGATGACCCCTTCCATCAGGTTGGTCATGAGGTAGGCCACGCTCGGATCGATCACCTCTTCCGACGAGATCTCCGAGCTGAAGACGGTATCGCCGTCGCCATTGACCACGTCGCGTATGATCCGAGGCTCCACCCGGATCCCCTGATTGGCGAAGATGGTGAAGGCTTCGGCCATCTCCAGGGGAGTGACCTCGTAGGAACCCAGGGCGGCTGCCGGAGTGGCCAGGATGCGGTCGTTCATGCCGGCCGATATGGCCAGGTCGACCACCTTCTGCCAACCGATCATTTCAGCGAACTTGATGGTGGCCACGTTGAGTGACCGGGTGAGAGCCCGCCGCAGGGTCACCGGCCCGAAAAACTTTTCCCCGTAGTTGTTGGGCTCGTAGGGCTCCTCGTTGAAGTTGAAGACCGTCTTGACGTCTTCCACCATGGTCGAGGGCGTGACCAGGGGTTCGGTGTGTTCCATGGCCGAGTTGATGGCGGCGGCGAAGACGAAGGGCTTGAAGATGGAGCCGGGCTGCCGCTTGGCGTAAGTCACCCGGTTCAACTGGCTGGTCCCGTAGTCCCGGCCGCCCACCAGGGCCCGAATCTCTCCGGTAACGGCGTCCAGGGCAATCAGGCAGACTTGCACCCGCTCATCGGGAGCGATTTCGTATCGGGGGTGGGTGGCGGGGTCCCATCGGGCCCTGGGGCCGCGCCTTTGCCGGTGGGCCCGGGTCTGATCCGCCAGCTCGGCCCCGGCCCGAACCACCCGGTAGGCAATGGATTGCAGGTCGGCGTCCAGGGTGGTGTAGACCTTGTAGCGCCCGGTGAGCAGCTCCTCGTCGGACCAGGTCTGCAGCAGGCGGTCCTTGAGCATGTCCACGAAGTAGGGCGCGTCGTTCTGGTCGACGCTGTGGGGAGCCACCTCCAGGGGCGCCTTCAGGGCCGTCTGATACTGTTCCGGCGTGATGCTGCCGGTTTCCAGCATGGCCATCAACACCACGTTTCGGCGGCGCAGGGCCCTTTGCGGACGCCTGGTGGGGCTGTAGCGGTTGGGGGACTGTATCAGGCCCGCCAGCAGGGCGGCTTCGGGCAGGTCGAGGTCCTTGATGTCCTTGTTGAAGTAGGCGGTGGCGGCTTCACCGAATCCGTTGATACTGAAGGAGCCGCTCTGTCCCAGGTAGATGTCGTTGGAGTAGAGGGTGAAGATTTCCTCCTTGGAGAGGCGCGTCTCCAGGATGGCCGACATGTAAATTTCCTTGGCCTTGCGGATCACCCGTCTCTCCCGCGTCAACCAGAAGCTGGAAGAGCGAACCAGTTGCTGGGTGATGGTGCTGGCTCCCCGCTCGAAGCCCCCCATGGCCACGCTGATCAAGGCGATGGGATCGAATCCGTAGTGTGAGAAGAAGCGACGGTCCTCGATCGCCAGCACGGCGTCCCTGAGCACCTGAGGGATTTCCCAATAGTCGATCAGGCGGCGCTTTTCACGGCTCTTGTCGAACAGGTGGGTGATCAGCCGGGGCTCCAGGTCGTAGAATTCGAGCAGGCTGCGGTCGGACAGGGAGACGATGGTTTCGATGCCGTCTTCGTCGAACTCGATGCGGACTGCTGCGCCGCTACCTCCGTAGGCGCCATCTCCCGGATGGATTTGCAGTGCGTCTGCGCTTGCCGCGTAGTGCCCCGGCGCACCCTCCTCGGGTTGGTTGGGGCTGTACCCGGCAGCCTCCAGGTAGCCCGTGACCCGGGAGAGGCTGATGGGCTGGCCTGGATAGATCTCCAGCGGAGCGGTATAGACCTTGGCCGTATTGAGGAAAATCTCCCCGGAAATCTTGCGGTCTATCTGCCGGGAGAACTGCTGGTAGGTGTCGATGAGGACGAAGCTGACCGCGACGAAGGCGAAAATCCCCAGGGTCAGCAGCACCTTGGACCAGGTCGAATGAAACCAGGGCCAGTGCCACCACCTGGCCTTGACCCTGGCCTTCTTTCTCGCGGGTTTTTTCTTCCTGGAGCGTATCATGGTCAATGGCTTTCGTTAGCGAGCGGCCGGACGGGGTTCAGGCATCAGCGAAACCACCCCGGCAGGGCCCCCGACCGCAGGGCGCGCTCCACCAGGGCTCGTTTCTCCTCGGTTCTCCGGCTCTTCAGCCGCCGGATGCGACGGTTGATGTCCGCCACTCCCGGGGGCAGGCCCAGCCCCGGAGTGCTGTCGATTTCCAGGGACTCCCCTTCTTGGGGCATGCGCCGGTGCACCAGTTGAAATCGCTCGATTTCCAGCGGGGCGATGCGGGAGCGGAAGCGCTGGTCGAGCCGGCTCAGTTGCCGTTGCCACCAAACTCGATCCCGGAGCAGGGGGCCGTCCGCTCCATCAGTGGCCGCCCCAACGAGACCGGGAGCCAGGGCGGTCCGGGAATCCTCCCAGGACCGGGGCTTTCCGCTCTGGCGCAGCCGCTCGCGCAGGCCGGCCAGTTCCTGCCGGGCGCTGGAAAGGACCTGCCGGCTCTGTTCGAGCCGGCGCTTCGCCTGGGCGATCAGCGGAGCATAGACATGAGCCGGGTCGGTGACGGTGGTCTGGCGGAAGGGATCGCCCTGGAGCTTGAGGTTCAGATCGTCCAGCCTGGCCCGCAGTGCCTGGTGGCGCTGTTCGGCGCCCGCCAGCCTGGCCTTGACCTGGAGAAAACGCCGGCTCCAGCCAAGCTCCTCCCGGGTCGGTCCGGAGGGAGCCGCGGACCGGGAGGGCCGGCGCCTGGAGGTAGCGGGCGTTGCCCTGTCTGAAGAGGAAACGCCAAGCCGGCCGGCCTGAGCATGCAGGGCTTCGCTGGTATAGGTCACAGCCGCGCCGGGCAGCCGGGCCCGGCGATTGCGTTCCTTCCTGGCGGCCTCCGCCAGGCTCTGGCCCCGCAGTTCCTGAGGCAGCGCCCAGAGCAGGACGAGGAGGGTGAAGGTCAGACGAAGGGCATTCATCGCGCCGGCCGAGGGAGGCTGTCGATGCTGGAAAAGAGGTGCTTCCGGAAGGAAAACGGTCGGGAGATGAGTCGGAATTAGAGAAGGGGGCACAAACGTGTCGGATACCTGCAGGCCGTTATGGGCGGCCTTGTTCATGCAACGGCTCCTGGCTGCATCGCTCGAGCGGGATGACGGCTTGGAACCCGACCTCCACCGTTCGAAGGCGGCCTGATATAATCCTCAACCGGATTATAGCAAGACGCGCCCCTGGTGGATAACTCCGTTTTTGACCATGACCTCGCAATCCCCCCAAACCCTTCACAGCGTCGACATCGACGGCGTCCGCATTCACCTGGCCCATCCGGATGAATTGCCCATTCGATGGGTGGGCCAGGAGGAGCTCATGCGCCAGCTCATGGCCGCCTGGATGGTCGTCAACAACCAGGACCTGCCCATGAACCCCCGGCTGCTGGGCAAGCCGGGCGTGGGCAAGACGACCCTGGCTTACGCCGTGGGCAAACGGCTGGGAAGGGAGGTCTACATCCTGCAGGCGACCCTCGATACCCGTCCCGAGGACTTGCTGGTCACTCCGGTGATCGAGTCGCAGGGAAAGCTGCGCTACGTGGCCTCGCCGCTGGTGACCGCCATGGTGCGGGGCGGAGTGGTGATCCTGGACGAGGGCAATCGCATGAGCGAAAAGAGTTGGGCCAGCCTGGCCCCGCTGCTCGACAACCGGCGATACGTGGAATCCATCGTGGCCGGGATCAAGATCAAGGCCCATCCCGCTTTTCGCCTGGTCGCCACCATGAATGACGATGCTTCCACCTTCGAGCTGCCGGAATACATTCATTCCCGGCTGCAGCCTCAAATCCTGCTGGAGTTCCCGGAGCGGGAGGAAGAGCTGCACATCCTTCGCGAGAATCTGCCGTTCGCCGAGCAGGAGGTCCTGGACTACGTCACCGACTTTCTGCAGGCGGCCCATGAGGCCGACGAGCGCTACACGGTCCGGGATGGCATCAACATCGCCCGATTCGCCCTGAAACTGACTGAAATGTCTCCCGGACGGGGCCGCGCCCGGGCGCTGGAGACCGCCATCCTGCAGACCCTCGGCCAGGAGGCCCTCCGTTATGGGCGGCGCTGAAAAGGGGGACGGCTGGAGGCTGGGGCGCTTTCGCTTTCTACCGGTGGTTCCGGGGCGAATGGAGTTCGCCGCCGAAGTTCGGCGGGCCGTCCTGGCCCATCGCCCCCGGCGCATTGCCGTCGAGCTGCCCCAGACGCTGCAGGAGGCGACCCTCCGGGCCGTGGGCCGGCTGCCGGAGGTTTCGGTGATCCTCTACCCGGACGAGTCCGGACAGGAAGCCGTCTACGTCCCGGTGGAAATTACCGATCCCTTCATGGAGGCGCTTCGCAGCGGGCGGGAAGTGAAAGCCGCCGCCCACTTCGTGGACCCCGACCTGGACCGCCCGGCCCATCCCCCGGAGAACTATCCCGACCCCTACGCGGTTCGGCGAATCGGTTATGCGAGCTACGTGGAGAGCTGGCTCGCCTGCCCCCGGCCCGCCGGGCGCCGGCTTCGCCGGCAGGCTCGAGGCATGGCCTGGAAGCTGCAATCGCTGCCCGGGCGGCAAGCCGTCTGGGTGGTGCTTTCCCTGAACCTCTTTCCGCTGGTGCTCCAGGCGCTGGAAAAGCCCCAGGCCGAGCCTCTGGCCCGCCGGCGGCGCACCGGAGTCCAGGTGCTCAACCTCCACCCGGAGTGCCTGGCCGAAGTGCTGCTGGAACCTCCCTTCTTCCAGTCGGTCTACGAGCGCTGCCGCCAACCCTCTCGGCCCGGCAGGGTCAGGACAGTCAAACCCGACCCGCCGCCCGGGCCCGGCAACCAACCGTTCAGGGTGATCACTTCCCAGGCGGAAAATCCGCTGCAATCCCTGGAGGCCGTGGTGGAACGAACGGCCCGGAGGGTGAGGTGGCGGCCCGGCCCGGCCCGGCGCCAAGGGGGCTCCAAGGACGATGCGCCCGTCCCCGGCGTGCGGAGCATCGACCGCCAGCGCCTGGTGTTCCGGCTTCTGGCCGAAGCGGAAAAGCGATACGGCGCCGCCACAGGCGAGAAGGTGTCCCACTGGCAGCGCCGCCTGCTGGGACGCTACGCTCGAAACCTGGCGTTCCTGGACCGGCAACTGGTGGCCGGGCTCTTCGACCTCACGGTTTCGGCCCGTTCGGTGGTGGACGACAACTACGCCTGGGATCTTTGGGAGCTGGCGGGCGGCGCGCCTCACCAGAGGACCCAGTCGGATCTCATGACCGTCAGGATTTCGGGAGAAGAGCTCTACGCCAACCTGAGGCGAATCCGTCTCAGGCGCCGATTGCCTCGACGCAAGGCCCGCGTGCGCCCCTACGGTCTCAGGGGCCGCAGGAAGGAATCGGCCCCGGGCGAATGGGCCCGCCGGTTCGACGGCGCCGGCATCTGCTCCTACCCGCCCGAGGACCTGGTCCTGGAAGACTACGGAGCCTTTCTCAAGAAAAAGGGGAAAAGCGTTCTCTCGGCGGAACGGTCCAGGGTGGAAGTCTTCAAGACCTCCCTGCTGGACGGCATCGACGTCCGCGAGACCCTGCGGAACTGGCACCAGGGGCAACTGTACGTGCGGGAAAACCAGCGGGTCTCGGGCGAGGTGGGGGCCGTGGTGGTGGTCTTCGACGAGGACCCGGAGAACCGCTATCACTGGCGCACCACCTGGCTGGGAGAGCATGCCCAGGAATCGGACATGGCCTTCTATTCCACCAACCCCTACGACCGGATCGTGGGTCCCGGTATCGCCCGGGCCGAGTATGGCGGGTTCCTGCTCTCCTACCCGCCGCGCCGCATGCTGGACGTCTGGCAGGACCCCGATTACGAGATGGCGGAAAGCAAGGCGGAGACCCTGCTGCTGGCTGGGCTGGACTACACCCTGGAGAGGTTGGTGGTCTACGTGGCCGCCCGTCCGCCCCGATCGGTCTTTCGCACCGTCGCCTCCCGGATGGGGCGCAAGATCGTCTATCTGCCCATCGGACAGCTCTCTCCGGTCAGCCTCAAGAAGATCCGGGTCGTCCACGTCCTGGACGGGTTCGACAAGAGGCCTCTGGCCAAGGAATATATCTGGTGATGGGCGCCGTCGAGGAGGCGAGGTGACCATGGATTCCAAGTCCGGGACGGGCGTTTCTCTTTTCGGTGGCCAGCAGGTCGCGGTGGCGGGCAGGCGGTGGGCGACCCGCTCCGAGGTGCTGGCCCGCAACGGCATGGCCGCCACCAGCCAGCCCCTGGCCACCCAGGTGGCTGTCGATATTCTCAGGAAAGGGGGGACCGCCGTAGACGCAGCCATTGCGGCCAATGCCATGCTGGGGCTGGTGGAGCCGGTCTCTTGCGGGATTGGCGGGGACCTCTTTGCCCTGGTCTGGGATGCCGGCAGCAGGAGCTTGTCGGGCCTGAATGGCAGCGGCCGCTCGCCCTACTCCCTGGAGTTGGCGGAGCTGAAGCGGCGAGGCCTCGACCGGCTGCCTTCCCGAGGACCGCTCTCGGTGTCGGTGCCGGGATGCGTGGACGGCTGGTACGCGCTCCACGGCCGCTTCGGAAGGCTGCCCATGGAGCAGTTGCTGGCCCCGGCCATCGAATATGCCCGCCGGGGATTTCCGGTCTCGGAGGTGATCGCCAGGGACTGGGAACTGAGCGTGGAGATCCACCGAAAGTGGCCCGGCTTCCTGGAGACCTTCACCCTGGAGGGCCGAGCTCCCCGGACGGGCGAGGTCTTCGCCAATCCCCACCTGGGGGCAACGCTGGAAGCGATTGCCCGGTCGGGCAGGGAAGCCTTCTACCAGGGTGAAATCCCGCGCAGGATCGAAGCCTATTTCAAGGGCCTGGGGGGATTTCTAAGCGCCAGGGACCTGGCCGACCACCGTTCGGATTGGGTGGAGCCGGTGGCCACCGATTACCGGGGATACCGTGTCTGGCAGCTCCCGCCCAACGGGCAGGGCATCGCCGTATTGCAGATGCTGAATCTGCTGGAGGCCTGCGACGTCGCCTCCATGGGCTTCGGCTCCACCGACCACGTCCACCATTTCGTGGAGGCCAAGAAGCTGGTTTTCGAAGACCGCGCCCGATTTTACGCCGATCCCGCCTTCAACCGGATTCCGGTCCGCCAGTTGATTTCCAAGGCCTATGCCGGCGAGCGCCGCAAGCTGCTGGATTCGAGAAAGGCGGGGAAGAGCTTCGACGCCGGCAACCCGGCCCTCGGCGCCGGAGATACCGTCTACCTGACGACGGCCGACTCGGCGGGGAACATGGTCTCCTTCATTCAGAGCAACTTCAAGGGCATGGGGTCGGGCATGACTCCCGAGGGACTGGGCTTCATGCTGCAGAACCGGGGCGGGCTCTTCAGCCTGGAGGAGGGCCATTTCAACGGCTACGCGCCCCGCAAGCGGCCCTTCCACACCATCATTCCCGGGTTCGTGACCCGAAACGGCGAGGCCTTCCTCAGCTTCGGCGTGATGGGGGGCGACTTCCAGGCCCTGGGCCAGGTCCAGGTGCTCCTGAACCTGATCGACTTCGGCATGAATCTGCAGGAAGCCGGGGACGCTCCGCGCATCAACCACGAAGGATCGTCCTCGCCGACCGGCGACCGCATGACCGACGGCGGCGTGGTCGAGCTGGAGAGGGGCTATCCCCGAGAGTCGGTGGAGGGGCTGGTTCGACGGGGTCACCGGGTCACCCGCAACGCGGGTCCCTTCGGGGGCTACCAGGCGATCGGGTTCGATCCGGCGCAACGGGTCTATCGAGGCGCCTCCGAGTCGCGAAAAGACGGCCAGGCGGCAGGGTATTGAGGAAGGGTCTTGCTTTACTTGCCGGGCTTGGCTCCGCATAATTAGGCAAAGAAACCGGTCGGGCGTCCTCTCAGCGGCGCCTTCCCCGAAGGGAATCCCCAACCTCCTTGCTTCATGGATTTATCTCCTTTTGAATTTCAATCGGCAGCCCGGGTCCTCTTCGGTCCGAACACGATCGGGCGCCTGGGCGAGGTCTCGGCTGAACTGGGGTTCAAGCGGTCGCTGCTGGTGGCCGACCATGGCCTGCAGGCCTCGGGCCACGTGGACGAAGCCCTGGACTCTCTCGAGGGGGCGGGGGTGGAGGCGGCGCCCTTCCACGACTTCGACGTCAACCCCGATGCCGACATGGTCGAGCGGGGGCGGCAGTTCGCCAGCGAACAGGGGCCGGACTCCATCATCGGGCTGGGGGGAGGCAGCTCCCTGGACTGCGCCAAGGGCATCAACTTCCTGCTGACCAACGGCGGCCGCATGCAGGACTACCGGGGATACGGCAAGGCCACCCGGGACCTGCTGCCCATGATCGGCATTCCCACCACCGCCGGAACCGGGAGCGAGGCCCAGAGCTATGCGCTCATTTCCGATCCCGATTCCCATGAGAAGATGGCTTGCGGCGATCCCAAGGCCGCTTTTCGGGCGGTCCTGCTGGACCCGGCCCTGACGCTCTCCCAACCGGCTCAGGTGACGGCCACGGCAGGATACGACGCCGTCTCCCACGCGGTGGAGAGCTTCGTCACCACCCGGCGCAACCCCGTCTCCGAGTGCTATTCCAGGGAGGCCTGGAGGTTGCTGGAAGGGCACTACGAGAGAGTGCTGACAGCCCCGGAGGACCTCGAAGCCAGGGGGGCCATGCTGCTGGGGGCCTACTTCGCCGGGCTGGCCATCGAGTTTTCCATGCTGGGCGCCGGCCACGCCTGCGCCAACCCGCTGACGAGCCGGCACGGGGTCACTCACGGGGTCGCCATCGCCATGCTGCTCCCCCAGGTGGTGCGCTGGAACGCATCGGTAGTGGGGTCCAGGTACCGCGAGCTGATGCACCTGGCCGGGGCGAACGGGTTCGACCGCGACGACCCGGCGGCGCTGGCGACGCGCTTGGAAGAGATGGCCGTCCGCGGCGGGATGCCGTCCGGACTCAGGGCCGTGGGGGTATCCAGGGAGGACCTGGGTCGCCTGGCTCAAGCAGCCAGCCTGCAGTGGACCGGGCGCTTCAATCCGCGGCCGCTGGATGAGAAGGGAGCCTTGGAGGTCTACCAATGGGCCTTCTGAAACAGCGCCGGCGAGACGGTTCGGGGGAGGGTTGGCGTGCGAGAGCAGTTGTCCTGGCGGGCCTGCCGCTGCTGGCCCTGATGGTCTGGCTCGGCCTGTCTCCCGGCGGCGTTCAGGGAACCGGAAGCGCCTCTTCGGAGGAGGGCGGCGCCTGGAGCCAGTTTCGCGGGAACCCGGCCTTGACGGGAATCTCCGAGACGAGCCTTCCCCATTCGCTCAAGCTGCTCTGGACGCTGGAGGTGGGCGAATCGATCGAGTCCTCGGCGGCCATCCTGGACGACAGGGTCTACGTGGGCTCGCAGTCGGGCGACCTGCTGGCGGTGAGCCTGAGCAGCGGCGAAGAACTCTGGCGCTATCGGGCGGCCGAATTCGGCATCGGGGAGTCCTCTCCCTGCGTGGGGCGGGGGCTGGCATACATCGGAGACCTGGACGGGGTGCTGCACGCGGTCGACGTCCGAACCGGCAAGGCCGCCTGGACCTTCGCCACCGAGGGAGAGATCAAGTCTTCCCCGGTGCTGGTGGGGAACCGGGTCCTGGTCGGGTCTTACGACAGCCACCTCTACGCGCTGGAGGCCGACTCGGGACTGCTGCTGTGGAAGGTGATGACCGAAGGGTATGTCCATTCCACTCCCAGCGTGGCTGACGGGGTGGCCTTCATCTCGGGCTGTGACGAGATCTTTCGCGCCATCCGGGTCGAGGACGGCCAGGAACTGTACCAGGTGCCCTCCATTGCCTACACCGGCGCCTCCCCGGCCCTGGCCGGCGATGCCGCCTACTTCGGGACTTTCAGCAACCAGGTGGTGAGCGTCAGCCGGAAGGAGCGGAAGGTGCTGTGGCGGTATGAGTCCAAGGAGTCCCAGTTCCCCTTCTATTCCTCGGCGGCCGTGGTCGGGGGGCGGGTGGTTCTGGGCGGGCGGGACCGCAAGGTGCACTGCCTTGAGGCCGCCTCCGGCAAATCTCTCTGGACCTTCGCCACCCGGGCTCGGGTCGATTCCTCCCCGGTCGCGGTCGGGGACCGGATTTACGTGGGATCCAACGACGGCCGCTTCTACGTCCTGAATCTCGAGGACGGCAAGAAGATCTGGGAGTTCAACGCCGGGGCTCCCCTCTCGGCTTCGCCGGCGGCGGCCGGTGGCAAGATCGTCATCGGATCTCAGGACGGCCAGCTATTCTGCTTCGGATAAGCGGCAACAAGGGCTGAAGCCCCTCAATGCAGGAGACAGACATGGGCCGGGAGATCGGTTTTCAGATGGCCACCTCCAACATCCGCTTCGGCCCCGGGGTGACCCGGGAAGTGGGGATGGACCTGAGGGACATGAAGCTGGGCCGGGTGCTGGTGGTCATCGACCCGGGTCTGAGGGATCTGCCGCCGGTGACGGTAGCGCTGCAGGCGATGGAGGACGAGGGCATCGCCTTTTCCCTGTTCGACCGAGTCCGGGTGGAACCCACCGATCGATCCATCCAGGAGGCCATCGCCGCAGCCCGGAGCGATCGCTACGACGGCTTCGTGGCCATCGGCGGCGGATCGACCATAGACACGGCCAAGGCGGCCAATCTCTACTCCACCTTCCCCGCCGACTTTCTCGACTACGTGAACGCGCCTATCGGCAAGGGGCTTCCGGTGCCGGGGAGCCTCAAGCCGCTGGTGGCCATTCCCACCACCGCCGGCACCGGCAGCGAGACCACCGGGGTGGCCATCTTCGACTTGAGCGGGATGCGGGCCAAGACCGGCATCGCCCACCGCCGGCTCAAGCCGACACTGGGCCTGCTGGACCCGGAAAACACCCGCAGCATGCCCTCCGAGGTGGGGGCCTCGACCGGTCTGGACGTGCTCAGCCACGCCCTGGAATCCTTTACCGCCATTCCCTTTGCCGAGCGGCCCTATCCCGAGCGCCCGGTGTTGAGGCCGGCCTACCAGGGGTCCAACCCCATCAGCGACGTCTGGTCGCTGGAAGCCCTGAGGATCGTGGCGGAATACCTGCCCCGAGCGGCGGAAGACCCCGGCGACGACGAAGCGCGGGCCCAGATGCTGCTGGCCGCTTCCTATGCGGGCGTGGGGTTCGGCAATGCCGGCGTCCACCTGCCCCACGGCATGTCCTATCCGGTGTCGGGGCTGGTCCGGGACTATCGCGCCCCCGGCTATTCGGTGGACCACCCCATGGTCCCCCACGGGATCTCGGTGATCCTGAACGCCCCGGCGGTATTTCGATTCACCGCCCCGGCCTGCCCGCAAAGGCACCTGCAAGCCGCCGCCATTCTGGGCGCCGACACTTCCGGCAAGGCCCCGGCCGACGCCGGAGAGATCCTTTCCGACCGGATCGTGGCCTTCATGCAGCGGCTGAAGCTTCCCAACGGCTTGAGCGGCCTCGGCTACAGGTCCGAGGATATCCCCGGCCTGGTGGAAGGCACCCTCCCCCAGCACCGCGTCACCAAGCTCTCCCCCCGACCCGCCTCCCGAGAAGATCTGACCCGAATCTTTGAAGAGTCACTGACCGCCTGGTAGGTCTCGGCTGGCCGTTCAGGGCAAGGCAGCCCCCGCGGTCAGATGGATTGCCCCGCCCCCACCCTGCCGTGCGGATCATACGAGAGTGAAACACCCAATCGTCAAAAAGACCAACCACGAATGCACACCAATAGACACGAAGACCCATGGACCTCCTTGGCCGCGAAGATGTCATGGGATGATTGCCCCACCCGGGAGCGCGGGCGTCCCGCCCGCACAACACTGGCACAGCTTCACCCATCTCTTCGACCCACTCGACCGGCAACGGCGCCAGGACTCTGCTTCGGCCGGTCCAATGCCCTTCCCGCCGGCAGGCGGCCGGGTGCCCCATCGCAGGGAAACTGAGCGGCACCGAACGGGACAGCCTGCGGGCGGGACGCCCGCGCTCCCGGAGGGCGCCTCCCTGGCGCCGAGCCTCCCTCCCCCACGACGAAACGGACCGCACAGCGAAAGACAGGCGCGCTTCACGCACGGTCAGCCGATTCCTTTTTCGCCGGAGGAAAGTAGCGTGCCAGTGTTTCGGCGCCGGGCCCGGCCGTGAGCCGGGACACCACCACCATCAGCAGCGCCGAGATCAGGGTGATGGGGACCACGGGCAGGAAGCCCAGAATGGTGGTCCCGCCGGCTGTCCTGGAGATCAGGTCGAGATGGCCCCAGGACAGGATAGCGGCCGGCGCTCCCGAGGGCGCGGGAACCAGCGCCTGCAGCAGGGCGATGGCGCCGACCGAGCCGCCGGCCCACAGGGTGGTGGCCAAGGCGCCCCAGCGGGTGCTGCGCTTCCAGAAGAGGGCCGCCACCAGCAGGGGAAGGAGAGCGGCGTAGCCCGTAAAGGAGTACTGTACGGCCACCAGGAATATGGTGGCCGGAGTCTTCAGGGCGATGACAAAGGCTGCCGAAGTGATCAGCGCCACGAACAGACGGCCGGTCTGAACCTGGGCGCGGTCCCCGAACCGCTTCTTGCCTCCATAGAAGGCGAAGATGTCCTCGGTGAACATGGTCGAGAGCGCCAGGATCTGGGAGTCACTGGCCATCACGGCCGCCAGGATGCCAGCGCCCAGGATGCCGGCCAGCCACAGGGGCGCGTAGCGGTCCAGCAACAGCGGGATGACGTCATCGGCAGCCATGCGGCGGCGGAGGTCGCTTTCCCTTTCGGGAGTCAGCTCGGTTCCGGAGGTCGCCAGCGTTTGACGGGCGGCCTGCTTTTCCTGGATTCGTGGAAAGTCTTCGGCGCCGTTGGCCGCCACCCCCAGAAAGACGCAGGGAAGCCAGATGGCCAGGATGCAGACGGGATAGAGGATCACCGTCTTGCGGAACTGGGCCATGCGGCGGGCGGTCAGGCAGAAGATGCCGATGTGGGGAAAGCAGATCGCAGACAGCGGGATGAAGGTGTAGCTGAGGTAATAGAGCGGCGAGACGTTTTCCCGGGTGAGCAGGGGGGCCAGGGCGGGGGATTGGGCGATTCTCTCCATGGCGGCGCCGAACCCGCCCATTCCGGCGCCGATCACCCCAAGCGCGGCCACGCCGAAACTCAGGAACAGCGTGGTCTGAAGGGTGTTCACCCAGGCGGTGCCGCGCATGCCTCCAAAGAAGACGTAGCTCATCACCACCAGAGCCACCAGGCTGCCGCCCATCCAATAAGGGACCCAGCCGCCGCTGATCGCTTGCAGGATGGTCCCGCCTCCCTTGACGGCGATGATGATGTAGGGGACCAGGAAGAGCGCTTGCAGGGCAAAGATGGCCGTTCCGATGTGGCTGCATTCCCAGCGGTCCCGGAACATCTGGACCGGGGTCATGAAGCCGTGCTTCTTGCCCAGCGCCCAGGTGCGGGTGCCGATCAGCAGGAGGGTCAGGGGAATGATGAGCGCCGAGGAGGAACCCATCAGGCCGTAGGTGACGATCCCGTTGTTGAAGGCGTGACCCGAGGCCCCCAGGATGGTGAAGGCGGTCATGTTGGTCCCGAACAGCGAGAAGAGAAAGACGAAGGGACCCAGGGAACGGCCGGCCAGAAAATAGTCTTCGGCCGCCTGCCTGGAGGCTGAGCGGCGAAAGGCGAAGATTCCGATGTAGAGAACCAGGGCCAGGTAGACCAGCACGACCAGAGTGGGGATCATGACGGAGTCGGTTTCTCGGAGCGGGCGGAGGGAGCGGGCTCGTCGCCATCGGCAGCTTTCTCCAGGTGTCCGGGCCAACAGTACCGGACCAGGAGCCCCATGAGGCCGGCCGCGGCGACGGAATAGAGCGCATGGTAGAAGAGGCCGATGGGGACGATACCCAGGATGAGCGGATCGGACTGGCGCCAGAACCAGAAATCCTGGTGGAGGCCGTAGAAGACCAGGACGGCAAGGGCCAGCAGGAATGGCATTTTCTTCTTCAATTTGGCTGTGCGCTCCTATCGCCCCATTCGGCCGGGACGGGATCGCCCGGGAGCGCGGGCGTCCCGCCCGCATCCGCAAGCCGCTCATTGTAGCACCCGGCCCGCATCGGGGCGGAGCGGAGTCTACCGCGGAGGAGACGTTCGGCCTTCGGGCTGGCGGCTCACTTGCCGAAATCCAGGTTGGTTTCTGTGGCGAACCGGCGATAGTTCATCCACTTGTTTTCGTTCCGGTTGATCCAGCCGCGTCTTCCCAACAGATCGTCCCTGGATTTGAGAGGCAGCCAGAAAGTGGCGCCTTCGATATCCACGGGGCCGTAATCGATCTGAAAGCGCGCCTGTCGAACCGGAAAATCGGCCGGGACGCCAAAGATTCGCTCACCCACGATTCGCAGCACCGCCGAGGATTCCTTGGCGACGTGGATTCGTCCTTCGTAGCCCACCCTGACGAAGTTCTGCAGGGTGCCGTCGTGCAGGACGCCCGTATACAAGGGGTAGCCCGACGGGTGGGTGACGGCAAAGGCGACCGCCGGCTGCCCGTCCACCAGGCTGTCTCCCTCGTGGAAGAAGCGGGCGGGCGAATCCGGCTGGAACAGAGCCTGCAAGGCGCTGCCGAACTCTCCCATGCCGCTGATTTCTCGAATGTGCCTTTGGGAGGGCTTCCCATCCACGGTGAGGGTCAAATAGGATTCGGCCCCGCCCACGAACTGAACCTTGGTGACGACGTCATGGCGTTTTTTCAACGCCGCGTTTCCCTGACCTCGGTTGTCGGACCGCTTGGTGATCTGGGTGCAGACGAAATCGGGCAGTTGGGCGGTAAAGCTCAAGGCCCATTGTCTGGCGCGTTCCAACAGCGCTTGGGAACTCTGCGAACCATAAATGATAGCGCGGGCTTGGGTTGAGGCTTTCCGGCCTTTGGCGCCCGCCTCACCGCCCGCCTGAAGTTCCGCCTCGCTTCCTCCCAACAGCCGGGCCAGTTCCCGGTGTCCGTGCCGAGCGGCCACCCGGGCCGGCAGCCGTCCGTCCCTCGGAGTGGTCGGATCGACCCCTTGGGCCAGCAGCAACCGGGCCAGCCCGGCATGCCCGGTCCCTGCCGCCAGGTGGAGCAGTCGAGGCCCGCAGCCGGAGCAGCGACCCCCCAGGCGGGCGCCATACCTCAACAGCAGGCGGGCGATTTCACCATCGCCGACCCCTGCCGCCAACTGCAGCGACACCAGGGTCTTGCCGCCTTCATCGCGGGCCACCAGGTTCGGATTGGCTCCCTGCTCCAGGAGCAGCCTGGTGACCTCCTGGTGCCGGTGTTCCACGGCCTGGTGAAGCGGCGTGCGGCCTGTCTCGTCCTGCCTCCGGTTGGGGTCAGCCCCTTTCTGCAGCAGCAGGCGGGCGATTTCGAGGTGGCCCCGGCGGGCGGCAAGGTGCAGGGGGGTGAGGTTGCCGGGGTCCTTGCGGTTGGGATCGGCGCCCTTGTCGAGCTCGAGGCGAACCGATGCCGCATCTCCCTCGGTGACGGCCTGGTGCAGCCGAGCGGAAGGCGCGTCCGATCCGGCCGCGGAAACGGACAGAGCAATGACGATGCTGACGAGGGGACTCATGGATTCTCCCCTGGCGGAAGGTTATTGAGAGACATCCGGATTTCGTCCCGGAACCGCCCATGTCAGGGTTCCGTCGTTGGAGCGATTGTCCACCGCCACTGCCCAGAGATGCGCAAACCCGGCTTCAGAACCCTTCCCGACCCCATCCGGCTCCGACGAGACGATGCGGCAGCACCCCTTGATTTCCCACTGGATGGAACCGTTTTCAACCGGGACGCCGATGGTCTTCTGCTGCCAGGAAAGTGGGGCCATTTCAAATGCGATGGTCTCCATGAGACGTCCCTGCGAATCGAAAACCCTGGCCCGAATCGAGCTGTGTTCGATCAGGCTCAAGGCGCCGACATTCACCCGCTGACGGTCATCGGCGGTGATTCCGGCATGATATCCCCGGGCTGCTTCAATCAACATCCAGTGGTCGGAGGCCGGGGCGCACCCACGGCACAGTAACCGCAACGGTCCAAGGTCCGCGGCACCTGGTCTGCTAGTCGCGCGGACGCGGCGAGTCCGCGGGCGGCGCATGCTTGCAGCCTGTGAAATTGAGATGGTTCGGATTCACCCACCACTGATTTTCAATATCACGCCGCAACGGAGAGTCCATCGGCAGGCATACCGTTCCGGGTTTGGCGATTTCGCACGGGTCCGGCGCGGCCGATTCAACCCATAGTCGCTTGAACTCATCGGTGTAGGGTGGCTCGCTCGGGTGAAGTTCCTCAAACCTGGCCTGAACACCATTGATGTATTTGTTCCACCGCCGATGGGCCTGCTCATCGAATCGGTGGCCTGGATGCGAAGGTAGTTTCGCGATGCCGTCCAGGTAATGGTCCCACTGCCGATAAGCCTCCTGGTTGTAGTGGCGCACTGCCCCCCGCGGCGATTCGGCATGAGGGTCGCTGAGCGACAACATCCCAGCGATACCGGCGATTCCAACGAGGCTAAACCAATAACGCATATCGACCTCCTTGGCTGGCCGCACAGCGGCCATGGTTGGAACGAGTTATTTGCCTCCTACTCTCTATAAACAATCGAAACGGCGATCCATCACAATTTTTTTCGAGCCTTTTGCAAAATTTCCAATCGGGAATGACATGGCGGCAGCAAAGGTGAGGGGCTGGCAGCTCCGGCATTCACCACAAAAGGCACAAAAGGCACAAAATGAGTTGCGTGATTTCGAGCCTTGACCATCGGAGGATTTTTTTGTGTTTTTGTGCCTTTTGTGGCCATTCCCGGAAAAGCTCCCTCTGCCGATTTTTGCAAACGCATCATTCCAAGTAAACAAGCACGTTCCCCATTGCAGAATCGTGGGTTACGGGAAAGCTGCGAAGCTGCGGTTGGAGTGGGTATCCGACGCGACGCCCCCTACAAGCCATCCTTATAGAGCTGCGAAGCAGCGGCTCAGGGTAGCCCCAGGCGGAAGCCTGGGGTCGTATGGGTTCTGCACCAACCCAGCCGCGAATGCGGCGATTAGGAAGCACCCTTCCGAAAAGCACCGACTCTCGAGCCTCTTGCAAAAGGCTCCAATTTTTTCCGGTCAATTCCCCGCCTGCGCGCCCTGTACGGGTAGTCTTGGCAAAAGAAGCGGCAGATTGTCCCGCATCACAGCTCGGCGGGCTTGGCGACGGAGCCGTTCCCGACTTGATTCCTCGAGGAATGTGGGGGCCGGCACGTCTTCCAAAGCCGTCGTGTCTGAACTCTCCTCCTTGTCTGTCGGTTTCGGCATTCTTGCACCGGGTGAATCGGGCAGGATGGTGATGAAGGTAACGTCCTTGGGACGAAGAGCCCGGTTCACCAATAGGGCGACTCCCGTGGCAATGGCTATACTGGCGGCGTAACTGCCATAATACTTGTCGCCGGGTTCACCGGCCTCGGTTCCGGCAATGGCAACCATGCTTCCCATCATGGTTCCGATAAACGTTCCCACGGTCGCGGCAACCCGTATCCCCTTGTTCTCCTTGAGCCCTCGGACCTCGATTCGTGAGATGGATTCTCCAGGGATTTGAATCTCGCCCTTGGGGTTGGCGGTTGGATTGCTGCTGTTCTTGACGCTAAAGACAAGCGACGCAGCGTTCACCCTTCTGATTCGTCCCTCCAACCGTCCGCCTTCGGCGATTTGCAGTGTGACCAGTTTGTCGCCGATCAAGTTCTTCAGCTCGCTCCACCGGACTTCCAGAAGCTCTTCCCGATCCGATCCCGGCAAATCGCTGCCCAGCGCCAGGAACACCACCAAACAGCCAATGCCTCGAACCAAGCTCGTCACGGCAACCTCCCTTCAGTCAGCAACCTCCCCTTACCGCAACCCCGAGCCCGGAGCATAGACCCTCGGCTGCCCTCGGGCAAGCCTCCTTTGTCCCTGGCCCCGCAGGGGGCGCCGCGGCCATGGCTCTGAGCTTTGAAGGTGTGATAACGTCAAGATCGATGTTTCCGCTAGTGACACGCGAGCGAGTCGGGTCGAGGAATCGTTCATGAGGCAAAAGACCGGACGATGGCTGTGGGTTGGCTTGCTGCTGGCTCTGGGCCTGGGGGCCGTGGCCTGCCAACAGGGGGAGCGGCGCCGTTTCCTCAGTCTGGGGACGGCTCCGGTGGGGGGGACCTTTCCGGTCGTGGGCGGGGCCATTGCCGAGGTGCTCAACCTGCACCGGGACTCCCGCAACTGGAAGGTTCAAATCAAGGGCAGCAAGGGCAGCCAGGAGAACATCCGGCGCCTGGCCGGCGGCCAGTTCGAGTTGGGAATGAGCAACTCGGCCATCAGCTATTTCGCCAGCCTGGGCGGCTCCAACTGGAAGTCGGAAGGCAGCTACGAGGTGCGGGCGGTCTGCACGCTGGCGCCCCTGGTGGCCATGTTCGTCACCAAGCGGGATTCGGGCATACGCGCCATCGGCGACCTGAAGGGAAGGCGGGTGGTGATCGGGCCGGCCGGGGCAGGCTTCGAGATGTTCGTGATGCCCATCCTGCAGGCTCACGGCGTGACAGCAGACTCCTTCAGCGCCATCTATGCGCCGCAGGGGGTGGCGGTCGAGATGCTCGGCGACGGGGCCGCCGATGCGGCCTTTCTGGGCGGGGCCTTGCCGGCCCAGTCCATCATCCAGGCCTCCGGGTCGTTCGAGGTCTACGTGATTCCCTTCGATCCCAGGGTCCGGGGGCGGTTGATCCGGGACTACGCCTTCTTCAAGCCCATTCCCCACGCCCTGATCAAGTCCAGGTATCCGAAGATTCTGCACTACGAGCTGGAGGACCGCATGGCTCAAATGAGCCGAGCGGAAGCCCTGGCCTTCATCCGGGACCAGGGGCTGAGGGTGCCGGGAGCCGAATCGATGGAGCTTGAGGCGCTGCGCAAGGCCCTTGCCGGAGCCCGCTTCGGTTGGCTGAACGTGGGCTCGATGCAGGTGGTGACCCATGAGAGCACTGACAAGCAGTTGATTCGAAACCTCTTGGAGGTCTTGTGGGAGCAGCGGGAGGAGCTGGCCCGCAGGCATCCGGCCCTGGGATTTCTCCAACTCAGGTCGGTCCCGCTCCCCGACGGACGGAAACGACTCATTCAGGGCGCCGTCCTCTACACCGGGATCCCGTTTCATCCCGGCGCCGTCGAGTTCTATGAGAGTCACCCGGAGATCGGCTTCCGGCCCAACCCCGCCAACCGGATCCCGGCCGAATAGTGATTAGTGATCAGTGGCTAGTGGTTAGTCGTGCCTCCGCCCTGGCGGGCGGAACATACGAGAGTGAAACAGATTTGTTTCAGTTGCTGAACGTGTCCATTAAATAACTATCCACTAACCACTGGCCACTGATCACTTTTCACCTAGTTGCGCCGCCGTCCCCTACGATGAGGCGGCTCATACGGGTCGAAACAAGGGAGTGCCAGGCAAGAAAGGTCGGCTCATGTTCGAGCCCGTTAGCAAGCGGCTGATTCCCCTCCTGAGTGTGCTCCTGTGCCTCTACACTCTGGCCGAGGTCAACTTTCCCCGGCTGCGGCCGCAGTCCCAGTTGGCCCTGTTCGTCATGCTGGGGCTGGTGCTTTGCTTTCTCGGCACCCCCGCCCGTGAACGCTGGCGGGACTGCCGGCTCGCGCGCCTGTCCGATCTGGCCCTGGCCCTGGCCAGCGTGGCGGCTTGCGGTTACGTGGTGCTGATGACGGAGCCGCTCTTCCAGGGGTGGTTCCCCGACCTCTGGCCCTACGGGAAATCGCTGGGGAACCGCGCCGGCATCGAAGGCCCCGCCGACTTTGTCCTGGGCGCGGTCGGCCTCTTGCTGGTATTGGAAGCCACCCGCCGCTCCATTGGCTGGGTGGTGCCGGCGCTGGCGGCGCTCTTCCTGGCCCACAGCTATTACGGGTACCTGGCCCACCAGGACCTCCTGCCCGATCTGCCCGGATGGCTGCTGCCGCATGCCGGGCAGGATGCGGCCTACCTGGTGAGCACGACTTTTTCGCAGTCGCTGGGCGTGTTCGGCCCGGCCGCCGGGGTGATGTTCAAGTACGTCTTCCTGTTCGTCATCTTCGGAGCCTTTCTGGAGATGTCGGGGGCAACCCGGTTCATCATCGATTTCGCCCAAAGAGTGTTTGGCCGCACCCCCGGAGGGCCGGCCAAGGTGGCCGTGCTGGGCAGCGGCTTGATGGGGTCCCTCTCGGGCAGCGCCGTCGCCAATGCGGTGACCACCGGGACCTTCACCATCCCCATGATGCGTCACGCCGGGTTCGAAAGGCACGTGGCCGGCGGCATCACGGCCGCGGCGGCCTCGGGGGGCGCCCTGGTGCCTCCGGTCATGGGCGCCGGCGCCTACATGATGCTGGAGCTGGTGCAGCCCCAGGTGACCTTCCTGCAGGTGGCCAAGGCGGCCCTGATTCCGGCCATCCTCTACTACCTGTCCATTTTCCTGATCGTGCATTTCTACGCCCGGCGGGCCGGAGCGGTTGCGGCCGACCGGGGGCCGGCAGGCCCGGTCTCGCGGTTTCAGGGACTGGTCTTCTTTTCGGCCCTGGGGACCCTGATCCTCTTCCTGCTGATGGGCTTCACCCCCTTCAAGGCGGTGAGCGGGTCCCTGGTGGTGATTCTGCTGCTGAGCATGGCCGGTCCCGGGACCGGTTTGAGCGCGGCCCCGCGCCGGTGGGCTCTTTCGGCCTTCGCCCTGGTGGTGGTCCTGCACCAGGCGGTTCTTGCCCAGCCCCCGGCCGTGCCCAAGCTGCGGCTCTACGCCGAGTCGCTCATCAACTCCTGCCTGGTGGGCCTGTTCGGACTGCTGCTGTTCGCTTTGCTGCACCCCAGGTTGAGGCCGTCCATGCTGGAGGCCCTGGTCAAGGCGGCCAGGAACGGGGTGGCCCTGATCGCCGCCAGCGCCTGTGTGGGAATCATCATCGGCGTGGTCCAGTCGACGGGTATCGCCACCGACTTCAGCAACGTCATCAAGGGGGTGGTGGAATCGAGTCTTCTGCTGGCCCTGGTGGGAATCATGATCTGTTCCATCATCCTGGGCATGGGGGTGCCCTCGGTGGTCTGCTACCTGTTGATGGCCACCCTGATGGGATCGCTGCTGGAACAGATGGGCGTGCAGCCCCTGGCGGCCCACCTGTTCATCTTCTATTTCGGGATGATGTCGATGGTGACCCCACCGGTGGCGCTGGCCGCCTATGCCAGCGCCTCCATCGCCAAGGCCAGGATCATGAAGACGGCCCTGGCTTCCTTCCGCTTCGCCCTGGTCGGTTTCACCTTGCCCTTCATGTTCGTCTACCGGCCCGAGCTGCTGCTGCTGGCGCCGAGGGATACCAGCACGCGCCTCAGCGATCGGATCACCTCCAACGCCTCCCTGGATCTGACCCGGCTCGGCAACCTGTGGGAGCTGGGCCTGGAAGTGGGCACGGCCATTCTCGGGATCTTTGCGCTGGCGGCCGCCATCGCCGGCTATCTCAGGCGGCCCCTGCGGCTGGATCACCGCTTGATCCTGTTCGCCGCCGCCGCCTGCCTGCTGTCTCCGGAATTTCAGGTTCAGGGATACAACCTGGGCCCCGGTCTGAACCTGGGAGCCGCCCTTGCCCTGGCGGGCGTGGTGATGGCCAACCGGCGGTGGGCAGGACCCGAAAATTGACTTGACACCTATCGGCGCTCTCTAGTACAGTCCTGGCGTAAACTATTATTCAACAATAGTTTACAAGGTCTCAGGAAAACACTTGCAGCCTACGCCCGCCTTCCCGATCATGAATCCGTCAAGCAGCCAGTCAGAGAGTATGTACGGGGACGTGCGACATGCAGAGGGTATAGATCTCTTTGGTTACGCTTCTTGCCGGGGTAAAATTGAATGGTGTGAATGGTAGTCATGTTTTCGGGAGTGGGTGACCCCTTGCTGTCAAGTGAAACATCTCCCCGGCGGATCGTTCGTAACGGTAGGGCCACCAACGACCTGGTTTTCAGCGCCAGCACTGCCGGAAATGATCAGGTATTTCCCCACATTCTTGGCTTGTATGTGAAGCCGGGCAGTGTCGTTGCAGACGTAACCTTTGGCAAGGGGGTGTTTTGGAGGCAGGTCCCATCCGAAGACTATGAAGTACGAGGGACTGATATTCAGACCGGAGTGGATTGCCGCAACCTTCCTTATGAAGATGGGGAAATAGACTGTGTAGTCCTTGACCCTCCTTACATGCACACCCCCGGCGGTACGGCCTATGCCCCTAGGACTCATGCCGCATTCGAGCAACACTACCGCAACAATAGATCGGGGGGACAGACAGCAGGAAAGTACCATGAAGCGGTACTTGAGCTTTACCACGATGCAGGCAAGGAAGCACTCCGAGTGCTTCGAGATCGTGGGGTTTTTATTGTCAAGTGCCAGGATGAAGTCTGTTCCAACCGGCAACGTTTTACCCATGTCGAATTAATGCAAGCCTATCGGGATATGGGCTTTGTTGCCGAGGATCTATTCGTAGTTATTCGCAATAACAAGCCGGGTGTGAGCCGGACCATCCGACAAGTCCACGCCAGGAAGAATCATTCCTATTTTCTTGTCTTTTGGAAACAAGGAAGGACTGGAGGACTGTGGGAAGTTGAATCCACGTTATCAATTTAAGCTGCCAAGAGGATTTTCGGCGGGATATTCATGAGCTCGGACAACTCCGGACCCCTGCGGGTCGCCGACCAGACCACCGCGGGCAACTACTTCGTTTCCAACTACCCCCCCTATTCCTTCTGGAAGCCCGATCGGGTGGGCGAGGCTTCAGCCGCCCTTCAGCGGCCGCCTCTCCCCGGCACTCCCCTGGGCCTTTACCTGCACATTCCCTTTTGCCGCAAGCGCTGCCATTTCTGTTATTTCAAGGTGTATACCCAGCAGGACGCTCCGGCGGTGGAGCGCTATCTGGGGGCGCTGGCCGAGGAGCTGAGACTCTACGCCGGCAAGCCCTTTGTCGGTGGCCGCAGGCCGCTCTTCATCTATTTCGGCGGGGGCACGCCCTCCTACATTTCCTCGAATCAGCTCGCCCGGCTTGCCGACCGGTTGAAGGCGCAGCTTGCCTGGGATGCAGCCGAGGAAATCACCTTCGAGTGCGAGCCGGGGACGTTGACGGAACACAAGCTGCGGGTGATCCGGGATATCGGCGTGACCCGGCTCAGCCTGGGGATCGAGAATTTCAACGATGCCATCCTGGAGGCCAACGGCCGCGCCCACGGTTCCAGGGAAATCGACCGGGCCTACCGGATAGCCCGGTCGGTGGGCTTCCCGCAAATCAACATCGACCTGATTGCCGGGATGGTGGGGGAGACGGCCCAGAACTGGCGCGACTGCGTGCAGCGCACCCTGGAGATGGAACCCGACAGCGTGACCGTCTACCAGATGGAGATCCCCTACAACACCACCGTGTTCCAGGAGATGAAGGCCGCCGGCCAGAGCGTGGCCCCGGTGGCCGATTGGGGAACCAAGCGCGCCTGGGTGGACGAAGCCTTCTCGCTGCTGGAGCGGGGCGGCTACACTGTCAGCAGCGCCTACACGGCGGTCAAGGACCCAGACCGCACCCGCTTCTTCTATCGTGATCTGCTCTGGACCGGAGCCGACCTGGTGGGGCTGGGGGTGGCCTCCTTTTCCCACGTCAACGGCACCCATTACCAGAACGAGCATGACCTGCCGGGCTACCAAAAGAGCCTGGAGGAAGGACGGTTTCCCATCTTCCGGGCTCTCACTCCCAGCCGGGAAGAGCGCCTCATCCGCGAGCTGATCCTGCAGTTCAAGCTGGGAACGGTCCGGCCCAGCTACTTCAGGGAGAAGTTCGATACCGATATCCGGCAGCGGTTCGCCTTGCCTCTGCAGGGTCTGCAGCAGCGGAACTACCTGGAAGTGGGTGACAACAGCCTCAGGCTCAGCCGGGAGGGGCTGCTGCAGGTGGACAGCTTTCTGCCCGACTTCTTCTTGAGCCGGCATCGTGGCGGCCGCTATAGCTGACCCATGGGAAGCAGATTGCCGATGAATCCCGCAGACCACAGTGTCCAGCGGCACGATCCCTTCGACGCCATCGTGGTGGGCGGGGGGCCGGCCGGCGCCACCGCCGGAGCCTTTCTGGCCCGGAAGGGGCGGCGAGTGCTGCTGCTGGAGAAGGAGCGCTTTCCCCGTTATCGCATCGGCGAGTCCCTGATGCCCTACTGCTACTTCACCCTGGAGCGGCTGGGGGTCATCGACAAGATCAAGAGTTCCCATTTTCCCAGGAAGCACAGCGTCCAGTTCGTCAGCACCCAGGGCGCCGTCTCCACCCCCTTCTATTTCTTCGAGCATTTCAACCACGAAGCCGCCACCACCTGGCAGGTCCTGCGCAGCGAGTTCGACCAGGTGCTGCTCGACAACGCCCGCCAAAAGGGAGTGGAGGTCCGGGAGGGAACCCGGGCCATGGAGACGGTAGAGGAGCAGGGGGCGGTAGCAGGGGTGCGGGCCGTCGACGGCCAGGGCCGGAAGCACGAGTTCCGGGCCCCTCTGACCCTGGATGCCAGCGGGCGCGACGTCTTCAGCATGACCCGCAATCGCTGGAAGGTGCGCGACCCCAGCTTGAACAAGATCGCCATCTGGACCTACTACCGGGGGGCTCGGCGAGACCCGGGGTTGGACGCAGGAGCCACCACCGTGGCCTATCTTCCCCGCAAGGGCTGGTTCTGGTACATCCCGCTGCCCGAGGACCGGGTGAGCGTGGGCATCGTCGCCGAAAAGGACTACCTCTACCGGAATGCCCGCGATCCCGAAGCCATTTTTCAGAGCGAGATCGGCACCAATCCCTGGATCCGGGATCACCTGGCGCCCGGCAGGCAGGAGGGGCGCTATTGGGTGACCGGGGAGTACTCCTATCGATCCAGGTATTGCGCGGCCGACGGGCTGGTGCTGGTCGGCGACGCCTTCGCCTTTCTGGATCCGGTCTTCTCCTCCGGGGTCTTCCTGGCCTTGAGGGGCGGGGAACTGGCCGCTGAAGCCGCCGATCGCGCCCTGGCCTCGGGAGACTGTTCCGCCGCCAGGTTCGACGGCTACGGGAAAGAGATCACGCGCGGGCTGGAGGCGATGCGGAAGCTGGTCTATGCCTTCTACGACCAGGAGTTCAGCTTTCGAGCCTTCATCGAGCGATTTCCTCAGCTTCGGGGGGATCTGACCGACTGCCTGATCGGCAACCTCTTCCGGGATCTGCAGCCGCTGTTCGACGGCGTGGCCGAGTTTGCCGCGCCGCCCGAGCCCCTGTCCCATGGCCAGGCACTGATCGAGGCGCGATGACCAGCGGAGCCTTCGAGTTCAAGTTGACCCGCCGGGTGGAGTTTTCCGACACCGACATGGCGGGCATCATGCACTTCTCCAACTTCTTTCGCTTCATGGAAGCCGCCGAGCAGGCCTTCTTCCGGTCCCTGGGATTTTCGATTCACGACAACCGGAGACGCCCCGTAATCGGCTGGCCGCGGGTTCACGCAAGCTGCGATTTCCGCCGTCCCCTCCGTTTCGAAGACCTGGTCGAGATACACCTGCAGGTGGCCGAGAAAAGGGAGCGCTCCCTGGTCTACTCCTTCACCTTTCGGCGGTTGAACGACCCGGCATCCCCGGAAGTCGCCCGCGGCAAGCTGGCGGTGGCCTGTGTTTCCAGGCCGGAACCCCAGGGTCCCATGACTTCGATCACCATTCCCAAGTCCATCAGCGACAAGATCGGGGTGGCGCCGGGGTAGTGGAGAGTGGAGAGTGGAGAGTGAATATCCGTGCCCCCGCCCTGGCGGTCGGATCATGCGAGAGTGAAACAGGGTGTTCCAGACAATTGGCGAGTGGTTGGTCGAGGGTTTCTGTAACGGGAAAGCGCCTGATGAGCTGACGGCATTTGTTTGACCGACGGCGCCGAGACTGACAAGTGCTTTGCGTATCGATCCAGTAGCTCTTCACTCTTCACTACCCACTCTCCACTTGTCACTTGTCGCTTGGCCGAGCCAATTCGGAGCCGGGCATGGAAGCCCCTTCAATGCCGGATCGCAGCAGGATCGAGACTGACCAGCTTGCCCGGCTGCGGGTCCTGTTGCAGGAAGTGCTGGCCGGCAATCGCTTCTATGCTTCCAGGCTGCGGGAAGCGGGACTCTCTTCGGAGGTCGCGACGCTGGACGCCTTCCGGTCGGCCATGCCCTTCACCCGGAAGGCGGAACTGGTCGAGGATCAGCGCCGTCATCCTCCCTACGGCTCCAATCTGACCTGCGGACTCGACCGATACACCCGGTTCAGCCGGACCAGCGCCACCACCGGCAAGCCCATGCACTGGCTGGATACGCCGGAAAGCTGGCAATGGATGCTCGGCAACTGGGACCGCGTCCTTGCGGCGGCGGGGGTCTCCTCGCGGGACCGCGTCTTTTTCGCCTTTTCCTTCGGGCCCTTTCTGGGGTTCTGGACCGCCTTCGAAGCCGCCTCTCAGCGGGGTTGCCTTTGCATTCCCGGCGGGGGAATGAGCAGTCTGGCCCGGCTGGAGGCCATTCTGGACAATGGCGTCAGCGTCCTCTGCTGCACGCCGACCTACGCCCTGCGGCTGGGCGAGGTGGCGGCCGCCGAGGGCCTGGACTTGAGCCGGGGAAGCGTCCGCACCGTCCTGGTCGCCGGAGAGCCGGGGGGAAGCATCGGCGCCACCGTGGCCGCCATCGAGCGGCTGTGGCCCCAGGCGCGGGTGGTGGACCACCACGGAATGACCGAGACCGGACCCGTCAGCTTCGGCTGTCTCCGGGAGCCGCAGCGGCTGCACGTCATGGAGTCGGCCTTCCTTGCCGAAGTCATCGATCCGGGAGACCATCGGCCGGTGGCGCCGGGGGAGATCGGGGAGCTGGTGCTGACGACCCTGGGCCGGACCGCTTCTCCGCTGCTGCGCTATCGGACCGGCGACCTGGTCCGGCCCTCCCGGTCCCGGCCCTGCGCCTGCGGGAGTTGGGAACTGGGCCTGGAGGGTGGGATCCTGGGCCGAAGCGATGATATGGTTGTGGTTCGAGGCGTCAACCTCTATCCCGGCGCGCTGGAGGCGGTGATCCGGCGCTGCCGCGAGGTTTCCGAATACCGGGTGGAGGTCGACAGGCGGGGAAGCCTGTGCGAGTTGAAGGTGCAGGCTGAGGTCTCTTGCGACTCTGTCGAGAGACCAGGACTGGAAAGACGGCTGGAGACCGAACTGAGGTCGGCATTCTCCCTGCGCATTCCGGTGTCCATCGTGGCCCGGGGGACCTTGCCTCGACCCGAGTTCAAGTCCCGTCGCTGGGTAAGAGTCTGACGGAGGTCAGGGTGAGAAACGGGATGAGAGACTTCTTGGAATTCAGGTTTTTCGCCGGGCTGGAGAGTCCGGTCGGCTCAGCCTGCGCCGGCCGATCTGTTTTCTCCGGATGGCGGCTCGGTTGGCATCCCGGGCGAGCCTGCAGCCACAGTGCGGGGGTGCTGCTGCTTCTTTGCCTGGGTCACCTTGTCCCGCCTGTCGCGGCCGAGGAATGGTCCCAGTTCCGGGGATGGAACAGCACCGGAGTCGTGGAGACCTCCGCGTTGCCGGTGCGGTTCGGACCCCACCGAAACCTGGTCTGGCGCGCTCCTGTCGCTCCCGGCCAGTCTTCACCCGTCCTGACCCGGGACCGCATCTTTCTGTCGGCGGTGGATGGAGATGGGCTGTGGGTGATCTGCCTGGACCGGTCCAGCGGCGAGTTGCTGTGGAAACAGGAAGTCCCGCGCCCCCGGTCCGAGGTGACGCACCAGGCCAACGGCCCCGCCTCGCCCACTCCGGTGACCGACGGAAGCAACGTGGTCGCCTTCTTCGGCGATTTCGGTCTGATCTCGTTCGACGCCGAAGGCCGGGAGCGCTGGCGCCTGCCCCTGGGGCCCTTCATCAACCCCATGGGTCAGGCCGCGTCCCCCATTCTGGCCGACGGCAGGGTCCTGATGATCTGCGACCAGGAAAGCGGATCCTTTTTCGTGGCGGCGGATCAGATGACGGGAGAGGTCCTCTGGCGCGTGGAACGCCCCGGCCATACCCGGGGCTTCTCCACCCCGGTGCTCTACCGGCCCGAGGGGGGAGCGCTGCAGGTCCTGATCTCGGGTTCCCACCAGTTGACAGCCTACTCGGTGGACAGCGGAGAAGAAATCTGGTGGGTGCGCGGCTTGACCTGGCAGATGAAGTCGACCCCAGTGATCGACCGGGACACGCTCTACCTGAGCGGATGGGCCGGAGGGGCGGACGACAGCCAGCGGGAAGAGGTGGGGAGCTTTGCCGATTTCCTGTCGGAGCGGGATGGCGATGGAGACGGGCGCCTTTCCCAACAGGAAATCGCCGGCCTGCGCTTGAGGTGGGACTTCAGCCGCCTGGACCTGGATCGCAGCGGCTTCCTGGAAGACCGGGATTGGCGGATCTACCGGGCCAAGCGATCGGCCCGCAACGGGGCCTTGGGCATTCGCCTGGGGGGCGAAGGAGACATGACCGCCACCAATCTCCTGTGGAGGTATCAGCGGACGCTGCCCAATGTTCCCTCTCCGCTGCTCTATGAGGGCATCCTCTACCTGATGAAGGAAGGGGGCATACTGACCGCCCTGGATCCCGCCAACGGAAGCGTTCTCAAGCAGGACCGCATCCGCGAGGCCCTGGGAACTTACTACGCTTCGCCGGTGGCCGGGGATGGTAAGATCTTCGCCGTCAGCCATGAAGGGAAGGTAAGCGTCATCCGGGCGGGAGCCGACTGGCAGGTGTTGTCGGTGAACGACCTCGGGAGCGAAACCAGCGCAACGCCGGCCATCTCCGAGGGCCGGCTCTATGTTCGGACTCGGGAGTTTCTCTACTGCTTCGGCGAGCACCGTCCCCCGGAGCAGCCTTCAAACGACACGAAAGGAAGACGACAATAATGAACTGGCTTACCTTTGTATGCGGAGCGGTCCTGGCCTGGGGCATGTACGGCGTCACCCTGCACCGCGGTCAGGCCCAGTTGGCCAGCCCGCTTCGGGCGCTCCTCTGCGTGGGCTTCGCCTACTTTCTGATTGCCGTGCTGGTGCCGTCGGTGGCCATGTGGTCCAAGGGAGGATTCCAGGGATTCACCACCGGTGGGACCCTGACGGCCATCCTGGCCGGTTGCCTGGGAGCGGCCGGGGCCATCTGCATCATCTGGGCCTTCAAGTCCGGCGGCAAGCCCCTCTATGTCATGCCCCTGGTGTTCGGAGGCGCTCCCCTGGTGAACGTCCTGGGCTCGGTGTTGCTCCATCCTCCCAAGACGGCGCCCAATCCTTTGCTCTACCTGGGTTTTGTCCTGGTAGCCGTGGGCGCCGCCATGGTCCTCTACTTCAGGCCCAGCTCCTGAACCTTCCACTGACAACGCCCACTCGGGCGCGCGCGATTGCGGGTCGCACGGCGGGAGTGGAAACTGGCCGGCTCCATTGGAGTTTCCCGGTTTCCCGACCGGACTGAATGCGTCAGGGCAACTTGGCGTCAATGGAGCCGGCGGGGCTGCGGAGTCCTATCCCGAGTCCGGACACGGTGAGTCGATATGGCGCTCATTGAAGTCAGCAGGGTCTCCAAGCGGTTCAAGACCTACGACCGCAAGGAGGGCGTCTGGGGAGGCGTTCAAAACCTCTTCCGCAGGAACCCCCGCCAGGTGAAGGCGGTCGACGAGGTCTCCTTCGCCGTGGATGCCGGTGAAATGGTGGGCTACATCGGGGCCAACGGGGCGGGGAAGTCCACCACCATCAAGATGTTGACCGGCATTCTGGTGCCCTCCTCGGGTTCGATTCGGGCCAACGGATACGTGCCCTATCGTGACCGGCGCCAGTACACCCGGGGAATCGGAGTGGTCTTCGGACAGAGGACCCAGCTCTGGTGGGACATCGCGGTGGTGGAGTCCTTCCAGTTGCTCAAGCGCATCTACGATGTCAGCGACCGCGATTTCGAGGAGCAGTTGGAGATCTTCGACGCGGTCCTCGACCTGAAACCCCTGCTGTACACGCCGGTTCGCAAGCTCAGCCTGGGAGAGCGCATGCGCTGCGATCTGGCCGCCGCCTTCCTGCATCGTCCCAGAATCGTATTTCTGGACGAACCCACCATCGGGCTGGACGTGGTGGCCAAGGAAAACATCCGGCAATTTCTGAAGAGAATCAACGCCGAGCTGAAAGTCACGGTGGTATTGACCACCCACGATCTCTCCGATATCGAAGAGCTCTGCCGGCGGGTCCTGATTATCGATCGCGGCCACCTGCTCTTCGACGGCAGCCTGGAAGGTTTGCGTGAACGATTCGAGTGCAAGTCCCAGATCGTTTTCGAGTTGCGGGAGCCGGGGCAGGTCGATTTCAGTCGGCTGGGGTTCAATGCCTCGGTCGAGTTCCAGCAACTGGACGCCCTTCGCTGCCAGGCCGTGTTCGACAAGAAGCAGGTGGCCTCGGCCGAGCTGATCAAGTCCATCGTGAACTCCCTGGCGGTTCGGGACGTGACCCTGGACGACACCACCATCGAGGAAATCGTGCGCGAGATCTACAGCCGCGGCGAGGTTGCGCCCAGTTGAAGATTGCCCCCTACATTGCCTTCGCCAGAATCGCCTTCCTCAAGATCCTGGCTTACCGACTGCGCTACTACACCGGCATCGTGACCTACATGGTCAACGTTTCCGTCTACTATTTCATCTGGAAGGCGCTCTACCGGGGCAAGGAGTCCCTGGGAGAGTTCACCTTCGAGGAAATGATTACCTACGTATCGGTTGGATTCATTATTCGCACCTTCTACTTCAACAATATCGATCGGGAAATCGCCAATGACATCCTGTTGGGGCACATCGCCGCCAAGATGACCCGGCCGGTGAACTACCAGTGGATGAACATCGCCCAGGCAGCCGGCGAGTCCTTCTTCCGGCTCTTCATGTTCACCGTCCCCACCGCCCTGGCCATCCTGGTGGTCTTCCCCCTGCGGGCGCCGGCCTCTCTGCACTCGGCCCTGGCTTTCGTGGCTGCCCTGCTGTTCTCCTTCATGGTCTTCGCGGCTCTCAATTTCCTGGTCGGCACCTGCGCCGTCTACCTGCACTCCATCCTGGGCCTGATTCGGGCCAAGTACTTTCTGGTGGAGATCCTTTCCGGCCTGCTGATCCCGATCAGCTTCTTTCCGGATACGTTGGCCGAGATCTCCCGGTGGCTGCCCTTTCAACTGATCAGCTTCACGCCGCTCATGATTTACATGGGCAAGTTCCAGGGCGAGCAACTGGTCACCAGTTTCCTGCTGGGCCTGGGGTGGACACTGGCGCTGGTGGGCCTGGGCCACTGGTTCTGGCGCAAGGCGGCAACGAAACTGACGGTGCAGGGCGGCTGAAATCCGACCTCGATTCAGGGCTCTGAAGCGGCAACTTTGGTTTGGGCCTATTGCAAAATTCGACAGCAGGACGTTTACCGGGAATGGCCACAAAAGGCACAAAAAACACAAGAAGTACCATCGGATCAGCAAGACTCGAATTCAAGAAACTCGTTTTGTGCCCTTTGTGCCCTTTGTGCCCTTTGTGCCTTTTGTGGTGTATGCCGGAGCCTGCAGGCCGCCTCAATGTCATTCCCGATTGGGAATGTTGCAAAAGGCTTGTTTGAATGGACATGAAGATTTCATCCACGGGAAGCGTCGAATGAGACACCTCTCCATTCTGGGCTATTACTTCGCCCAGTACATCAAGGTCCGCCTGGCCTACCCGGGAGACTTCCTGATCTCGGTGTCCACCAGCCTGGCCGGCACGGTGGCCAGCTTCGGCTTCCTCTACATCCTCTTTCACCGGGTGAGTTCCCTGCAGGGGTGGGCGTTCGAGGAGCTGCTCTTCATCTACGGGTTCAACCTGGTCTGTCTGGGTCTCTTCAACGTGCTCAGCATGAACCTCTACGAGTTCGGCGAGCGCTACATCATGGAAGGCCGTTTCGACCAGATCATGCTGCGCCCGCTGCATTCCCTCTTCCAGGTGATTTTCGAAGCCTTTCGGATCGAGTCCTTCCAGGAGTTCGCCACCGGCCTGGCGGTGGTCGTCTACGTGTGGCACAAGCTGGACCTGCCCTTGACCCCGCTGGACCTGGTCCTGTTTGTGCTGATGACGGTCTGCGGCGTGACCATCTATCTCTCGGTGTTCGTGATGCTCAGCACCCTGAGCTTCTGGTTCGAGGACAGGGTGGGCGTCTCTCCGCCCGTCTTCAACATGATCGCATTCGGGCGCTATCCGGTGACCATCTACAACGTCTTCATCCAGTTCCTGCTGAGCTGGATCATTCCCTTCGCCTTCGCGTCCTTCTATCCGACCACCTACTTTCTGCAGCGCCACGAGTTCTCGTCCTTCTTCACCCTGGTGCCGGTGGTGGCGGCCACCTTCCTGGTGCTGGCGCTCTTCCTGTGGAGCCGGGGCGTGCGGGGCTATCAAAGCACGGGGAGCTGACCCTCCGCTCACATCCTCTCCGGAACCGAAATCCCCAGCAGGTCCATGCCTTCCTGCAACTGGTCTCGCAGGAGGGTGATCAGGGCCAGGTAGAAGCCCTTTCTCAAGGGATCGGGCTCGTCCTTGATCCGATGGCGGTGGTAGAAGTGGTTGAGGGCCTGGGCCAGGTTGAAGAGATACCGGGCCACGCCGGCCGGCTCACAGGTCTGAATGGCGACGCCGACCTGGGTCTCGAGCTGGGCGGCCAGGTAGATGAGGGACCAGAAGTCGTTGCTGATGGACTGGCGGAGGAAGGCGGCGGCTTCCGGCTGATCGATGAGTTCCAGAAGCGACCGGCGGTCGAAACGGGTGTCCAGCTCTTCGACCTTGCGAAAGATGCTGTTGATGCGCACCACGGTGTACTGGAGGTAGGGTCCGGTCTCGCCTTCGAAACTCAAGGCCTCCCGGAAATCAAAGGCGATGATCGAGTTGCGGGTGTATTTCAGGAGAAAATAGCGCAACGCGCCCACCGCGATGGAGTGGGCTATGGCCTCGACCTCTCCGGCCGGGAGTTGGGGGTGGCGGGCCTGCACCTCGGCTGCCGACTTTTCCAGCAGCCTGTCGATCAGATCGTCGGCCTTCACGCCCTGGCCCTTGCGGCCCGAGACCTCCAGGTAGGGGCGCCGCCGGTCCTCCTCCGACAGTCGAATGCCCAGGTCCTGGCAGCAGGCCGGCGAGAGGCCCACCATCTCATAGGAGAAGTGGGTGGAGCGGTCGGCCTGGCGGTGGAATCCCAGAGCCCGCAGGCCGGCAACCACGATGTTCTGCAGGTAGGACTGGCGCGAGTCGATGACGTTGTAGACCCGTTCGCCCCGGCCGAAATCCGGGTTCCTCACGTCCCGATTGGCCGAGGAGTCGGTCATCATGACCCGATGGCCGTCGGGATAGGCATGGAAGGGGCGATAGAAGAAATCCATGCCCAGCAGCCCCAGCTTCCAGAGCTGGTAGGCGATGTCCTTGCCCACGTAGGTGACGGTGCCGTTGGAGCGGACGATGATCTTGTCCTCCTCGTGCCGGGAATCGCCGGAGGAGCCCGAGGAGCCGGCCTGGCCTTGCGGGCCGGAGTCTTCGGCTCTCATGACCCAGCATCCGCGGTTCCTTCCCTCGGTTTCGTAGTGGATCGCCTTGGCGTCCTTCAAGAGTTGGAAGGCATGACTCCAGAAGTTGAGGTGGAGGATGTCGCTCTCCCTGGGGAGCAGGTCGTAGGCGACGCCGATGCGGCCCATGGTCGCCAGGTGGCTGCGGACAATCGTTCGGGACACGTAGCGGGCGATGCCGGCGGTGTCTCCCTCGCCTTCCTCGATCTCCCGAAGCGTCCGGCCCCGGAGTTCGAGGTTCTCGGGAGCAGCCTCATAGAAGGAGGAGACCCTGGCGTAGAGATCCCAGCAGTAGTAGTCGAATCTGCCGGGAAGAGCCTGGATTTCCTCCAGGGTCTTCTCTTCCAGGTACTTGAAGCCGACCACCACGTCGGCGACCTGGACGCCGGTGTCGTCAATGTAGTTCTGGACCTCGACCCGCTCGCCGACCCAGCGCAGCAGGCGGGCAAAGGTGTCGCCCAGGACGGCGTTGCGCAGGTGTCCGATGTGAGCGGCCTTGTTGGGGTTGATATTGGTGTGTTCAACGATGACCTTGGCCGGGCCGGGGCGGGACGGTCTATCGGTGGGCGGTTGCAGCAGCCTCCTGAAGAGGTCATCCCGTTTCAGGAAGCAGTTGAGGTAGCCGGGACCCGCCACCTCCACTTTGGCCACGCCCGGGAGATCGGGAAGATCCTGCACGATCTCGGCGGCGATCTGGCGGGGCGCCCTCCTCAGGTGCTTGGCCAGCTCGAAGCAAAAAGGAAAGGCCAGGTCTCCCAGCTCCACCCTGGGCGGTTGCTCGGCGACCACCTGGGAAAGGGAAACCCCGTAGCGTTCCCGAACGTGTTCGGTCAGTCCGGCCTTGATGCGATCGATCAGCGATTGCAGCATGATGCCTCCGGGTCGGGACGGAACCCGTCGAAAAGCCTGCATCCTAGCACAGTTCCCGTTCTTGAAAGGGCTATTCGCCCGGGCCCGTTTGGGATAGAATCCAGACCCTTGCCGGGGGCTTCCCGGCCTGCGAGCGCAGAGGATCGCCAAGCCCATGAAGCTCGACCACATCGGCATCGCCGTCCATTCCATCGACAAGGCTCTGCGCAGCTACCAGGTGGCCATGGGGCTGGAGATGGAAGCCGCCATCGACGTGGAAGAGCAGAAGGTGCGAGTGGCCATGCTGCCGGTTGGAGAGAGTCGGATCGAGCTCCTGGAGGCCACCGATCCCGCCTCGCCCATCTGCCGCTTCCTGGCCAAGAGGGGAGAGGGCGTGCACCACGTCTGCTTCAGGGTCGAGGATCTGGACCGGAAACTGGCGGCTTTCCGCAAGGCGGGATTCCAGGTCCTTCCGAATGCGGAGGGAACCGGTTACGAAGGCCGCCGGATCGCCTTTCTCCATCCGCGTTCGACTCACGGGGTCTTGATCGAGCTGGTAGAGGAGTGAGGAGGCGGGGAAGCCCGCGCCCGGAGAAGGAGGGATTGTGGAATCCATTCCCATCGGAATCATTGGAGGCAGCGGCCTCTACGGCATGGAGGGCCTGGAGCAGGTGGAGGAGGTTGCGGTCGAGACGCCCTTCGGTCCGCCTTCGGACCGGCTGGCGGTCGGAAGGTTGAGCGGGAAGCGGGTCGCCTTTCTGGCCAGGCACGGGCGGGGGCATCGCATCCTGCCTTCGGAGCTCAATTTCCGGGCCAACATCTACGCCATGAAAGTCCTGGGGGTGGAGACTCTCATCTCGGCCAGCGCCGTGGGATCCCTGAAGGAGGAGCACCGCCCGCTGGACATTGTCATTCCGGACCAATTCTTCGATCGAACCCGGGGCCGGGTTTCGACCTTTTTCGGAGAGGGGCTGGTGGGGCACATCAGCTTCGCTCATCCGGTGTGTCCGGACCTGAGCCGGCTTCTGGAGACGGCGGCGGCGGCCGTGGGGGTGAGCGCCAGGCAGGGAGGCACCTACCTCTGCATGGAGGGGCCGGCCTTTTCGACCCTGGCCGAGTCCAATCTCTACCGGAGCTGGGGCATGGACGTGATCGGGATGACCAACCTGCAGGAAGCCAAGCTGGCCCGGGAAGCCGAGATCTGCTACGCCACCCTGGCCCTGGTGACCGACTACGACTGCTGGCATCCGGAACATGACGCGGTGACGGTGGACCAGGTGATCGCGGTCCTGAATCAAAACAGCGAGAACGCCCAGGAGCTGATCCGTGAAGCGGTGGCCCGACTGGGGGAAACGCCGTCCTGCAAGTGCCGCTCGGCGCTGCGGTCGGCCCTGCTGACCGATCGCAGCCTCATTCCCGCCGCCACCCGGAAAAAGCTGCGGCCGTTAATTGGCAAGTACCTTGGCTGAAACAACTGAGCGTTATCCGCAAAGGCCAAAAAAGGGAATCCGCGAAGAGCCAAGAAGGGGTCTCTGTGAGATATACTGACGAGTGATGGTTCATGCGGAGTTTTTCACCTATTCAGGAGGCATCGGCTGGGTTCTCCTAAGAATGAAACTGGCAGAGAATCAATCTGGAGTATCCCGGCCTCATGGGGGATATGGTATTTTCTAACTTTCTGCCTACTGGCGGGAGTTGGGGTCTACCTGTGTTGGAATTCTACTTCGTGCTTTCGCGAATGGGTTTCATGTGCTGCCTCTGTGTCAGTTGTGGCGGCTACGTGGAGCATGATCTCTGTGGAGTTGGTAAGGGGGGTGAAATTGTTAATCGACGTGATTCGACAAAGACTGCTTGATAAGGCCACGGCCAAGGGTGTCGCGCTAGGCCGCCAGCAAATTTTGGAGTTGAGTGAGGATGAGTTCAGGAGAATGAGGCAAGACCATGCGGACTCAGGCTCCGAAACAGAAGTAACGGAAGGTGTTTCCTCGCGACCTATTGGTTCTGCCCCAGATACCCATGGACGTGGTAGCAAAAAGCAACTCTAATCGCGGTTGAGATTTAGAGGTCCCACCTTTTCCCTTCCGAGCAACCGTTTGCCTATTTGCTCCTCAATGGAGTTTCCGTCTACCAATCTCCAGAGTCGCGGTTTGCCTGCCCTGTGAACTTCCGGAAAGAAGATTGCGATGAGATCGTCCGAGAACGACTGTTAAAAAATATCCAAGTTTCACCCTCAGATAATCCGCACCGTCGTGGAGGGGCGGGGGCGCTGCTTGTCTGAAACAAACGAAAAAAAGAGTTGTCCACGAAGAAACACGGGTGGGCCTTCATCCCGTGAAGGCGTTGCAGCAAAGCAGGTCCATCGGTCTTCGTGTCCATTCGTGTTCATTTGTGGTTCGTCTTTATTGACTGTTGGGTAGTTTCCTCTGAATGCTTCGCATCGCATGGCGGGGATACGGCTAACCTGACCGCTTTCCAATTGGAAACCTTTGCTTATGTCTATCCTGGTTGTAGGGTCAGTGGCTTTCGATTCGGTTGAAACTCCTTTCGGCAAGGCCGAGGAGGTTTTGGGGGGCTCCGCCTCCTATTTCTCCCTGTCGGCCAGCTTCTTTGCGCCGGTTCGGCTGGTGGCCGTGGTCGGGGAGGATTTCCCGGAAGAGCACCTCCGCTTGTTCAGGGATTTCTCCATAGACATCCGAGGGCTGCAGCAATCCCCGGGCAAGACCTTCCGTTGGAAGGGCGAGTACGGCTACGCCCTCAACGAAGCCAGGACCCTGGATACCCGGCTCAACGTCTTCGAAACCTTCAGTCCCCGCATTCCCGACTCCTACCGGCAGTCGGATTGCGTCTTTCTGGGCAACATCGATCCGGTGCTGCAGGCGGGCGTGCTCTCCCAGGTGGAAAAACCCCGTTTCGTGGCCTGCGACACCATGAACTACTGGATCGAGTCCAAGCCCGATGAGCTCCGGGAGACGCTGGGTCGGGTGGACATCCTGATCATCAACGACGCCGAAGTGCGGATGCTCACCGGGGAGCACAATCTGACCAAGGCGGCCCGGCGCATTGCCGGGTGGGGCCCCCGGACGCTGGTGGTCAAGAAGGGGGAATATGGAGTGGCGATGTACCACGGCGGATCCATCTTCGGGGCTCCGGCCTTCCCGTTGGAGGAGGTCTTCGACCCCACCGGGGCCGGAGACAGTTTCGCCGGAGGCCTGGTGGGTTACCTGGCCCGGTCCAGGGCGCTCGATGACGAATCCCTGCGCCAGGCGGTCATCTACGGTTCGGTGATGGCCTCCTTCAACGTGGAAGACTTCAGCCTGAACCGGCTCAGGACCTTGAAGACGTCCGACATTCGGCGCCGCTTCCTTCAATTCAAGCAACTCACCCACTTCGAAGCCGGGAATTCCCTTTAGGTCGCAACGTCGATGCGGTTTGCCAAAGCAGAGGCCCTGGGCAACGATTTCGTGATCGTCGATGGCGGGCAACTGGCAGGGAAGGATGCCTCCCGGGTGGCCCGGCAGGTCTGCCGGCGCTCCCTGGATCTGGGAGCCGACGGCCTGATCCTGTTTCGGCGGACGGAGGGCTCCGCACCGCCGCGCTTTTCCATGCAGGTCTACAATGCGGACGGGAGCGAGGCGGAGATTTCCGGCAACGGCCTGCGCTGCCTGGCGGCGCTGCTGGTCCAGCAGGGGCAGGCATCCGGCGGGACACTGGTCATCCAGACCGGCGCCGGCGCCAGGCGGCTGAGGCTGACCGACTCCAAGCCGCCCCGATACGGCTTCAATCTGTTGATGGGAGAGCCGGTTCTGGATTCGTCGGCCATCGACTTTCGATCCGATCCACCCGGCGCCTCCCTGGTGGGGTATCCGCTGGTCGTGGAGGACCGCATCCACCCGGTCACGGTCACATCCATGGGCAATCCGCACTGCTCATTGATCGTGGAAGACCTGGAGAGTACCGATTGGGAAGGACTGGGGCGGCTGATTGAAGTCCACCCCTGCTTTCCACGGCGAACCAACGTGGAGTTCGTGCAGGTCCTGGACCGAAGCAACCTGGCCGTGCGCTTCTGGGAGCGCGGCGTGGGGAAGACCCTGGCCTCGGGCACGGGCGGCTGCGCCGCCGCCGTGGCCGCCTGCCTGAATGGAGTCTCCGATCGGGCCGTTCAGGTCCACGCCCCTGGAGGGATCCTGCAGATTCACTGGCGGGAGGACAACCAGTTGTCGCTCACGGGGCCCGCCCGAATCGTGTGCCAGGGCCGATACTTTGCGGCGGAGGGCTGACCGCCTGTCATGGAAACCTGGCGAAGGAGCCGCCTGAGGAGGAGCACCCGTGCCGGTTGAAAGCCGAAGCATCCGCTTGTCCACCCGAGGATTCTGCGACGTGGTGGACATTACCCCCGAAATCGAATCCGCCCTTTCCGGCCAATCGCTCTCGGACGGCGTGATCACGCTGTTTGTTCCCGGCTCCACCGCGGGCCTGACCACCCTGGAATATGAGCCGGGGTGCGTGCAGGACCTCCAGGAAGCCTTGGAGCGACTGTTGCCCCAGGCCGCCCACTACGCGCACAACGCCCGCTGGGGCGACGGCAACGGCTTTTCACACGTGCGTGCGGCGCTGCTGGGTCCGTCGCTGCAGGTTCCGTTCGCCGGCAGGGAGTTGATGCTCGGCACCTGGCAGCAGGTGGTGCTGGTGGACTTCGACAATCGCCCCCGCCAGAGGAAAGTCCTGCTGCAGTTCATCGGGGAGTAGGGGTTATCCATCGATAGACCATCAGCGCCAGCAGGCCGTAGAGGAACCCGTCCCCCCAAAAGACCCAGGACACGCTGACGGAGGCCAACAGCCCGGCCATGATGGGGCCGAAGGCGTTGCCCATCATGGTGAAACTGGAAAGCAGGCCGAAGCCGGAAGCCCGCCGCTCGTTGGGGATGACCCGGCTGGCCAGGCTGTAGGCGATGGTCACGATGCCCCCTGCCAGAAATGCCTGCGAGACCCTGAGCACCAGGAGATGGGTAGCGCTGGTCGCCAGGGTCAGCGCCAGGCAAAAGGCAAGCCCGAGCCCCAGCCGCCGCAGAAGGAGCCCGCGGGCTGAGGATCGAGCCATCTTCCGTCCGTAGTACCAGGCAGCCAGGGCTTCCCCGAAGGCGGACAGGGAAAGGATCAGGCCGGACAAGCTTGCCGCCCGGACCGGATTGGCGGTCACGGAGGTTACGAAGAGCGGGATGGCCGGGGCAAAGCTCCGTTCGATCACGGTGGCCGCCAGCAGCAGGAGGGCCAGGACCTTCAGGTTGGGTAGTCGCCACAGGGAGAACAGACCTCCGCGGGCAGTTTCCTCTTGCGGTGCTGCCAGAGACGAATCGCGATTGGGGTTGTCCCTGTAGAGAAGGAGAAACAGCACCAGGGTAAGCAGGCACATGGCCGCCGTGACGAAAAAGGTGTTTCGTATGCCGATCCAGGCAGCCAGCACGCCGCCCAGGAAGGGTCCCAGGGCCATGCTGAAGGTCTGGGTCGCCTGCAGACCGCCGATCGCCCGGCTGATCCTGTCCTTGGGAGCGGAGTGGGCCACCAGGGCTACCGAGACGGTCCCGAACCCCCCGAAGATCCCCGAGAGAATTCTCAGGAACAGCAGCTCCTCGACGTTTCTGGCCAGGCCCATCAGGAACCAGATCACGGCCAGAACCAGTGAGACGCGGATGGCCATGATCCTGAGGCCGAAGCGGTCGGCCAGCTTCCCCCAGACGGGACCGACCAGCGAGGTGATCAGGGGGCTGATTCCCAGGATGAGACCGGACCAGACCGCCACCGCCGCCCGGGACTCGACTCCCAGTTGAGCGACATAAATCGGCAGGAAGGGCATGACCAGCATGAACCCGGCGCCGATGAGGGCGGCCGAAAAGGTGGCGGCCAGGTGATTGCGGCGCCACTGTTCCAGCAGCAGCCATTGCAGGGGAATGAATCGGGTCATGGAACGGGTTTGAGGTCGCGCTATCCTCGGACCGCGCGGCTTGTTTGAAACAAACGAAAAAAAGAGGAATCCACAAAGGCACACGAAGCGGAAGGGCACTGCCGCATCGGCAGGGGCAGCGCCTCCTTGCGGAGCAAGAAGGATGGGAGGAGGCGCTCCCGGCCTTCATCCCGTGACGTCGTCGCAGCCAAGCAGGTCCATCGGTCTTCGTGTCTATTCGTGTTCATTCGTGGTTCGTCTTTATTGACGATTGGGAGTTTCACCCTCGGATGATCCGCACCGTCGTGCAGGGGCGGTGCCTCCTTGCGGAGCAAGAAGGATGGGAGAGGCGCCCCTCCGGGAGCGCGGGCGTCTCGCCCGCATCCTCTGCGTTGGGTGGCCGCTCAGTTTCCCCGTGATTCGCCGCCCGGTCACCCTGCCGCCGGGAACCCCATGGGCCCGGCCGAAGCGGAATCCTGGCGCCGTTGCCGGTCGAGCCGGGTGGGAGAGAGGGGTGAAGCCGTGCCAGTGTTGTGCGGGCGGGACGCCCGCGCTCCCGGCCTTCATCCCGTGACGTCGTCGCAGCCAAGCAGGTCCATGGGTATTCGTGTCTATTCGTGTTCATTCGTGGTTCGCCTTTATTGACGATTGGGTGTTTCACCCTCGGATGATCCGCACCGTCGTGGACGGGCGGCGCCTCCTTGCGGAGCAAGAAGGATGGGAGAGGCGCCCCTCCGGGAGCGCGGGCGTCTCGCCCGCATCCTCTGCGTTGGGTGGCCGCTCGGTTTCCCCGTGATGCTGCGCCCGGTCACCCTGCCGCCGGGAACCCCATGGGCCCGGCCGAAGCGGAATCCTGGCGCCGTTGCCGGTCGAGCCGGGTGGGAGAGAGGGGTGAAGCCGTGCCAGTGTTGTGCGGGCGGGACGCCCGCGCTCCCGGCCTTCATCCCGTGACGTCGTCGCAGCCAAGCAGGTCCATCGGTCTTCGTGTCTATTCGTGTTCATTCGTGGTTCGTCTTTATTGACGATTGGGAGTTTCATCCTCGGATGATCCGCACCGTCGTGGAGGGGCGGCGCCTCCTTGCGGAGCAAGAAGGATGGGAGGAGGCGCCCGTCCGGGAGCGCGGGCGTCTCGCCCGCATTCTCTGCGTTGGGTGGCCGCTCAGTTTCCCCGTGATGCTGCGCCCGGTCACCCTGCCGGCGGGAACCGCACGGGCTCGGCTGAAGCGGAATCGTGGCGCCGTTGCCGGTCGAGCCGGGTGGTGGAGAGCGGTGAAGCCGTGCCAGTGTTGTGCGGGCGGGACGCCCGCACTCCCGGCCTTCATCCCGTGACGTCGTCGCAGCCAAGCAGGTCCATGGGTATTCGTGTCCATTCGTGTTCATTCGTGGTTCGTCTTTATTGACGATTGGGAGTTTCATCCTCGGATGATCCGCACCGTCGTGGAGGGGCGGCGCCTCCTTGCGGAGCAAGAAGGATGGGAGAGGCGCCCCTCCGGGAGCGCGGGCGTCTCGCCCGCATTCTCTGCGTTGGGTGGCCGCTCGGTTTCCCCGTGATTCGCCGCCCGGTCACCCTGCCGCTGGGAACCCCATGGGCCCGGCCGAAGCGGAGTCCTGGCGCCGTTGCCGGTCGAGCCGGGTGGGAGAGAGGGGTGAAGCCGTGCCAGTGTTGTGCGGGCGGGACGCCCGCGCTCCCGGCCTTCATCCCCTGACGGCGTCTCAGCCAAGCAGGTCCATCGGTCTTCGTGTCTATTCGTGTTCATTCGTGGTTCGTCTTTATTGACGATTGGGAGTTTCATCCTCGGATGATCCGCACCGTCGTGGAGGGGCGGCGCCTCCTTGAGGAGCAAGAAGGATGGGAGGAGGCGCCCCTCCGGGAGCGCGGGCGTCTCGCCCGCATCCTCTGGGTTGGGTGGCCGCTCGGTTTCCCGGTGATGCGGCGCTTGGCCACCCTGTCGGCGGGAACCGCACGGGCTCGGCTGAAGCGGAATCGTGGCGCCGTTGCCGGTCGAGCCGGGTCGAGGAAAGCGGTGAAGCCGTGCCAGTGTTGTGCGGGCGGGACGCCCGCGCTCCCGGGGGGGCTTCCTCCCCTGACGTCCTCGCAGCAATGGAGGTCCACCGCCTCAGGTGCGGTAGTCGGCATTGATGTGGATATATTCGGTGGTGAGGTCGCAGGTCCAAAAGGTGGCGTCCGAGCTGCCGGCATTCAGGTGAACGGTCAGATCGATGTCCTGTTGGCGCAAGATCTGGCTGGCGCGGCTTTCCTCGAAGCCGACGGCGCCACCCTGACGGCAGACGAGCAGATCGCCCAGGGAGATGGAAACCCGGCTGCTGTCGAAGGGAACGCCGGCATAGCCCGCGGCGCAAATGATCCGCCCCCAGTTGGCGTCTTCCCCGGCCAGGGCCGTCTTCACCAGGGGGGAATTGGCGATGCTGCGGGCGATCTGGGCCGCATCCTCCTCGGAAGGGGCCCCGGTCACCCGGATGGTCACGAACTTGCTGGCGCCTTCTCCGTCTCGGACAACCTGCTGAGCCAGACTCTGGCACACCTGGGTCAATCCCTCCACGAACCAATCGTGAGCCGGGCTGTGCGGCTCGATCGTTGGAATTCCCGAGCCGCCGTTGGCCATGATGGCCAGGGTGTCGTTGGTCGAGGTATCCCCATCGACGGAAATCCGGTTGTAGCTGCGCCGGCAGGCCAACTCCAGCGACTGCCGCAGCAGGGCAGGGCCGATTTCGGCATCGGTCAGCACAAAGGCCAGGGTGGTGGCCATTCGCGGATGAATCATGCCGGCGCCCTTGGTCATGCCGGCAATGCGCACCGTCCGGCCGTCCATCGACGCTTCGGCGGTGCAGACCTTGGGAGTGGTATCGGTGGTCAGGATGGCCCGGGCGGCGGCTCCCAGCTCCCCGGGACTCAACGCCCGTTTCAGGTCGTCCAGCCTGGCGGTGATGCGGCCGGCCGGGAGCGGAACTCCGATGACTCCGGTGGAACAGACCAGGACCTGATCCACCGGGACGGCCAGCGTCCTGGCCGTGGCCTCGGCCATGGCCCGGGCCGCCGCCATGCCGGGTTCCCCGGTGCAGGCATTGGCGTTTCCCGAGTTGACGATCATGGCCTGAAGCGCCCCCCGGCTTTCAAGCAGGTGCCGTTGGGAAAGCACCACCGGCGCGGCCTTGACCGCATTGGTGGTGAACACCGCCGCGCCCCGGGAGGGACGGGTGGAGTAGAGCAGGGCCACGTCCAGGCCCGACGGCTTGATGCCGGAATCGACGGCGGCTGCCTGGAAGTCCTTGGGAGGCAGGATTTCAGCAGGATTCAGGGTCCAGCGTTCAGACACGTGTTCCCCTTTCCGAGGGATTCTGCAGGGCCAGCGACTCTTCGGCGCGGGACAACGCTTCGGCGACTCGCGCCGGCGCCGTCCCTCCCGATACCGACCTCGCCTCGATGCTGTGCCGGACGGAAAGGCCCTGGAAGAGGTCTTCGGCGAAGAGCGTAGAAAACCGGCGGTAGCGGCTCAGGGGCAGCTCCGACAGCCCGATTCGCCGCCCTTCGCATTCCAGGACGATCCGCCCCACCAGCCCGTGGGCTTCGCGGAAGGCCATTCCCTTGCGCACCAGGTAGTCGGCCAGATCGGTGGCGGTCAGGAAGTCGCCCTCCAGCGCTCTTCGGGCCGCCTCGGCGTCGATCTCGAGGGTGCGCACCACTACCTGAGCCACCTGCAGGCAGTCCAGCAGGGTGTCGAGGGTATCGAAGAGCGCCTCCTTGTCTTCCTGCAGGTCCTTGTTGTAGGTCAGCGGCAATCCCTTGAGCAGCACCAGGAGCCGGGTGAGATTGCCGATCACTCGTCCCGATTTGCCGCGCAGCAGCTCCAGGGAATCGGGATTCTTCTTCTGAGGCATGAGGCTGCTGCCGGTGGTGACTTCATCGGAAAGCGCGATCCAGCCGCACTCGGGCGTCGAAAAGAAAATCAGGTCCTCGGCCAGCCGGCTGAGGTGCACCAGCGTGAGTGAGGCGGCGCTGACGAAGTCCACCAGGTAGTCCCGGTCGCTGACGGCGTCCAGGCTGTTGGCGGTGACCCGCGAGAAATCGAGCTTGCGGCGCAGGGCCTCCCGGTCGACGGCGAAGGCGTTTCCGGCCAGCGCTCCCGCTCCCAGGGGCATGCAGTCGGTGCGGCGGAAGCAGTCTTCGAAGCGCTCGCGGTCCCGGGAGAACATCTCGAACCAGGCCAGCCAATAGTGGGCCAGCAGGATGGGCTGGGCCTTCCTCAAGTGGGTGTAGCCGGGAACCGCCAGGTCGGGGCGCCTCCTGGCCTGGTTCAGCAGTTCGCCCATCAGCCCCTTCAAGGCCTGCTGGACCCGGCCGATGGCCTTCTTGAGAAAGAGGCGGGTATCCAGCGCCACCTGGTCGTTCCGACTCCGTCCGGTGTGCAGTTTCAGCCCTGCCTCTCCAATGATCTCCACCAGGCGCGCTTCCACGAAGCTGTGGACGTCCTCGTCGGTGGCGCTCGCCAGGAAATCGGGGTCCCGCTGCGCCCGCTCTCGGATTTCCCCCAATCCCTCCAGGATCCGCCGCAGCTCCTGCGGAGAGAGCACCCCGGCCTGCTCCAGGGCCTCGGCGTAAGCCATGGACCCCTGGATGTCTTCCAGGATGAGCCGCTGATCCAGGCTCAAGCTGGCATTGAAGCGCTCGAAAGCCTCGTCCATGCCTCGAGTGAATCGTCCGCCCCAGGTACTCACGTCTGCAACCTTCCGTTTGGGTGTGAGACTCTCGTCCCGCCCTGTTGAGCCGGTTCGGACCGGCCTTGCCGGCCGACCCCGGCCTCAGCGCCGGGACTGTTGCCTCTGAATCAGGGCGCGGACCTGAACGGGCAGACCGAAGAGGTTGATGAATCCCCTGGCGTCCGCCTGCCGGTAGCCGCCGGCCTGGTCGAAGCTGGCCAGGTCTTCCCGGTAGAGGCTGTGGCGGGAGGCGCGGGAGGCCACCGTGAGGTTGCCCTTGTAGAGTTTCAGGCGGACGGCGCCGCTGACCGGCCGCTGAGTCGCCGTCACGAAGGCATCCAGGGCCTCCCGCAGCGGGGTGAACCACTGCCCGTTGTAGACCAGGTCGGCGTAGGTGAGCGCCAGCATGTCCTTCACCCGCAGGGTGTCCCGGTCCAGGCAGAGGGACTCCAGCTCCCGGTGGGCCTGCATCAGAATGGTTCCGCCCGGAGTCTCGTAGGTTCCCCGGGACTTCATCCCCACCAGGCGGTTCTCGACCATGTCCACCCGGCCGATGCCGTGTTCTCCTCCAATCCGGTTGGCCTGTGCAACCAACTCGGCGGCCGCCAGGCGCCGGCCGTCCAGGCCGACCGGAGTCCCCGATTCGAACTCCACTTCCAGGGTGCGGGGGGTGTCGGGCGCCGCTTCCGGGGCTGAGGTGAGGCTCCAGAGGGACTCCTCGGGCTCTGAGGTCGGATCTTCCAGCGACCCGCCTTCGTGGCTGAGGTGCCACAGGTTGCGGTCCTCGCTGTAGATCTTCTCCTTGCTGGCCGTGATGGGTATCCGGCGCTGGTGGGCGTAGTCGATGGCGTCCTCGCGCGACTGGATGTCCCACTCCCGCCAGGGAGCGATCACCTGCAGGTGGGGAGCCAGGGCCTTGTAGGTGAGCTCGAAACGGACCTGGTCGTTGCCCTTGCCGGTGCAGCCGTGAGCCACCGCGTCCGCTCCTTCGCGGAGGGCGATCTCGACCTGTCTCTTGGCCAGAATGGGGCGGGCCATGGAGGTTCCCAGCAGGTACTTGCGCTCGAAGATGGCCCCGGCCCGCAAGGTGGGCCAGACGTAGTCCCGAATGAACTCCTCCTTGAGATCTTCCACGTAGAGTTTGCTGGCTCCGGTCTTGAGCGCCTTTTCTTCCAGTCCCTCCAGCTCTTCGGCCTGGCCGACGTCGCCCGCCATGGCGATCACTTCACAGCCATGGTTCTCCTTCAGCCAGGGGATGATGATCGACGTATCCAGCCCGCCGGAATAGGCGAGCACCACTTTTCTGACCACGGCCTGCCTCCTTTATTCCTTACCCGGGGCCATCAGCAGCAACAGCAGGGCCTTTTGCACGTGAAGGCGATTCTCGGCCTGGTCGTAGACCACCGATTGCGGCGAATCGATCACCTGGGGGGCCACTTCGTAGCCGCGATGGGCGGGCAGGCAGTGCATGAACAACGCCTCCCTGCCGGCCAGTTCCATCAGTTGGCCGTTCACCTGGTAGTCGGCGAAGACCGTCGCCCGGTCTTCCGTCTCGGCTTCCTGGCCCATGCTGGCCCAGACGTCGGTGTAGACGGCGTCGGCCCCCCGCACGGCTTCCCTGGGACTTCTCGAAATGGTGATGGTGGCTCCGGTGGCCCCAGCCGTGCGCGCGGCTTGACGCACGATTTCAGGATTGGGCTCATAGCCGGCCGGGCTGGCCACCGACAAGTGAATTCCCAGTCGGGCGGCTCCCAGGATCAGAGAGTGGCAGGTGTTGTTTCCGTCTCCCACGAAGCAGAGCTTGACCCCCGGGCCCAGGGGCAGCCTTTCCGCCAGGGTGAAATAGTCCGCCAGGGCCTGGCAGGGGTGCAGCAGGTCGGTGAGGCCGTTGATCACCGGAATGCGGGCATGTTCCGCCAACTCCACCACCGAGCGGTTCTTGTAGGTGCGGGCCACGATTCCATGGACCCAGCGCTCCAGGTTGCGGGCCACGTCCCTGATGGATTCCCGCTCACCCAGCTTGGCGTCGCTGTGATCCAGAAACAGGGCTTGTCCTCCCATGCTGGTCATGCCCACGTCGAAGGTCACGCGCGTGCGCAGCGACGGCTTCTCGAAGATCATGGCCAGGGTCTTGCCCTTCAGGCTGAGGGCGAATGCGTCCGGAGCCTTCTTGATTCGGCCGGCGACCTTGAAGATGAGCCGGATGTCCTCCGGAGTCAGGTCCTGTATGGACAAGAGATCGGAGACGCCGAGCCGTTCCCTGGAAGCGGAGCCGGAAGTGGCGGGATCAGACATGGGCGCTGCCCCTGGGTCTGCAGACCGTCCCCGCCAGGCTGCCCCGGGACGCGCCGGTCGCCGCCGGGAAACTCCCGGACCTATTGATCGGCGAGAACCTTGGAGAAAATCTTGTCGAGGGCTTTGGCAAAGCGAGCAATCTCCTTCCTGGTGATGATATAGGGCGGAAGAAAACGCAGCACCGAGTTGGCCGTCACGTTGATCACGAAGCCGGCTTCCAGGCACTGGTTGACGATCTCACGGGCCGGGAAGTTGACTTCGATGGCCTGCATCAGCCCCTCGCCGCGCACGTCCACCACGAAGGGATACTTCCGTTTCAGATCCAGCAGCTTCTTCCTGAAGAATTCCCCTTTCTCGCGAATATCCTCCAGAAATCCGTCTTCCTGAAGGATCTTGACGAATTCGAACCCGAGGCGGCAGGCCAGGGGGCCTCCTCCGAAAGTGGTTCCGTGGTCGCCGGGTCCGAAGGTCAGGGAAATCTCCTTGGAGGTCAGCACCGACCCCAGCGGCAAGCCCACTCCCAGAGGTTTGGCGAGGGTCATGATATCCGGCCGGATACCGAACTTCTGGAAGTAGAAGTAGCGTCCCGTGCGTCCCAGTCCGCTCTGGATCTCGTCGAAAATCAGCAGCGCCCGGTGTTTCAGGCAAAGGTCGCGAGCCGCCTGCAGAAATTCCAGGGAACAGGCGTGCACTCCGCCCTCGCCCTGGATGGGCTCGATGACGATGGCGCAGACCTGGTCGTCGAACTTGGACTGCAGGTCTTCCACCTGGTTGCGCTTCACGAATTCAAACCCCGGAACCAGGGGGCCGAAAGGGGTCCGGTAGGTATCGTTGTAGGTGGCCGACAGACTTCCGTAGGTCCGTCCATGGAAGGAGTCGTCCAGCGTCAGAATCCGGTTCTTGCCTTCGCCCAGCTTGTTCTTCCAGGCATAGCCGCGGGCCAGCTTGAAGGAAGCCTCCACGGCCTCGGTGCCGCTGTTGCAGAAGAAGGCCCGCTCCATGCCCGAGATCTCCAGCAGCTTGCCGGCCAGCAGCGCCTGGTAGGGGTGATAGAAGAGGTTGGAGATGTGAAGCAGCTTCTTGAGCTGCTTGCGCATGGCGTTGGCGATGCGGGGATGATTGTAGCCCAGGGCGCTGACGGCAATGCCGGAGAGCAGATCGAGGTAACGCTTGCCCTCGAAGTCGTAGAGCATGCACTTGCGGCCCTTTTGAACGAACAGGGGGTACTTCTTGTAGTTGCTGAACAGAACCTGGGACTCGAATTCCTCAATTTGCTTCAGATTCATCGAAGTGTCCTCCGAACCATGAGTGGGGCGCCCCCGACAGCGCCCGGGAACTACGGGGAGACGGGCCGGATGGGGGGCCTTTGCGATTCCGGAAAGCAGTGTGAGAGCGGCAACCTCAATGAATGGCCGTCCCCAGGGGTTCGCCGGCCTCCAGCAACCGAACCAGGCAGTCCTGCTCGCGCCCGCCGAGAATATTGACCGGGGAGAGTCCTTCCCGGATGGCCCGTTCACAGGCGCGCGTCTTGGGGAGCATGCCCTCCGAGATCACGCCCTCTCGCCGCAGGCTCTCCATCTCCGTCCGGCCGAGCCGGGGGATGACCTGCCGGCCCGCGTCCAGCACGCCCGGGACGTCGGTGAGAAAGATCAACCGGTCGGCCCGGCAGATGAGGGCCACGGCCGCGGCCATCTCGTCGGCGTTGACGTTATAGAAGGTGGCGTCCGGCCCGACTCCGAAACAGGCAATGACCGGACAGTAGTCGTGGGCCAGCAGCAGGTCCACCAGGGCGGGGTTTCCCTGGGAGATCTCTCCAACCTGCCCGTAGTCGAAGGCAGGATCGTCCGGCAGGTCATCCCGGTACTTGTGCGCCACAAAACTCGATCCGTCGGCGCCGCACAGACCGACGGCCCTCCCTTCCAGGTCGTTGAAGACGGCGACGACGTTCTTGTTGACCAGTCCGCCCAGGACCATCTGAACCACCCGCATGGTCTCCGGGTCGGTCACGCGCAATCCCCTATGGGTTTCAGTCGGTATCTCCATCTTGTTCAAGTAATGCTTGATCTGTTTTCCGCCGCCGTGAACCACGATGACCTGGTGGCCGCGGCGCCTCAGGCCGATGAGTTGGGCGACAATTCTATGGAGAAGCCCGGGTTCCGTCAACAAGCTTCCACCCAGTTTGACGACCAATCGCACGGCAGCACCTCCCGTCGGGGAACTCTTCCGGAGTCGCCCTGGGACAGGGCCGAGCGGAAGGTCACAGCAGGCCCAGGGTTTCCTCCAATCCCAGCATGACGTTCATGTTCTGGACCGCCTGGCCGGCCGCCCCCTTTCCCAGGTTGTCGATGGTGGACACGATGATGAGGTCCCGTTCCTGCTGGCGCCAGCCAAGGTCGCAGAAGTTGGTGTGGGCCACGTGCTTCACCTCCGGGAACTCGCCTTCGGGGCACAAGCGGATGAGCGGTTCCTTGCCATAGGCTTGTCTCAAGCAGGCGCTGACGTCTTCGGGCGAGGCCGAGCTTGCGGTCTTCAGGTAGAGGGTCGAGAGGATGCCTCGGTTGATGGGCAGCAGATGGGGCGTGAAAATGAGACGCCGGTGGCCCAGCTCCTGCCAGATTTCGGGCGAGTGACGGTGGCGCCAGACGTTGTAGGCCTTGAAACTCTCCGTGACCTCCGAAAAGTGGGTGTTCGACGACGGCGTCTTGCCGGCTCCGCTCACCCCCGACTTGGAGTCGCAGATGATCCGGCTTCGAGAATCCACCAGGCCGGCCTGCTGCAGGGGAATCAGCGGAAGCAGCGCCGAAGTGGGATAGCAGCCGGGATTGGCCAGCAGCCGGGCCTCCCGGATGGCCGGACGCAGCACTTCGGTCAGCCCATAGACGGCCTCCGACAGGTGGTGGGCAAAGCGGTGCTCGAATCCGTACCAGCGCGGATAGAGTCCGGCCTCTCTCAGCCGGAAGGCCCCACTCAGATCGACCAGGCGCAATCGCCTCTCGAGGAGTTCGGGCGCCAGGTCGTGGGCGGTCTGGTTGGGAGTGGCCAGAAACACCAGCGAAATCTCCCTTTGCTGGAGAAGGTCGTAGTCCAGGGGCTCGATCTTCAGGTCGCAGCGGTGGCGGAACTGTCTCAACTCGTCACTGTAGAGCCGGGTTCCGCTGCGCTCGCGGTTGGCGGTCATCAAGGTGGTCAACTCCACCTCGGGATGAGACAGCAGCAATCGGACGATCTCCGAGCCCGAGTACCCGCTGGCTCCAATGATGGCTACCCTTGGGACCGCCACTGCACCCTCCCCGATGGCCTCCGAACCTCTCCGCCACGATCGGCGCCGGCCGCCGGTTCCCGCCGGAAAGCGTTAGGGTAACATCTCCTGCGCCGGTCCCCAAATTTCGCTACAGGGCGGAAGCGCTGCATGTCTGAAACAAGAGGAAAACGGCGAACCACCAATGGACGCGAATGAACACCAATGAGTCCTGCGCCCTTTGCAAGATTCCCAATCGGGAATGACATCGAGGCGGCCCACCGGCTCCGGCATACACCACAAAAGGCACAAAACGAGTTTCTTGAACTCGAGTCTTGCCGATCCGATGGTTCTTTTTGTGTTTTTGTGCCTTTTGTGGCCATTCTCGGTAAACGTCCCGCTGCCACATTCAGCAAACGGCTCGAAAAGAGGAGTGATCCACCAGGACACACGGGAGAGGCATCCCCCCCGGGAGCGCGGGCGTCTCGCCCGCATTCTCCGTGTTGGGTGGCCGCTCAGCTTCCCCGTGATGCGGCGCCCGGTCACCCTGCCGCCGGGAACCCCATGGGCTCGGCTGAAGCGGAATCGTGGGGGCGTTGCCGGTCGAGCCAGGTGGAAGAGATGGGTAAGCCTGTGCCAGTGTTGTGCGAGCGGGACGCCCGCGCTCCCGGAGGGCTTCCTCCCGTGACGTCATCGCAGCCAATTTATTGACGATTGGGAGTTTCACCCTCGGATGATCTGCCCGGCGGGGCAGGGGTGGTGCTTGTCTGAAACAAAAGAAAAAAGGAGTGATCCACCAAGACACACGAAGGACCACGAAGGCACACCAAGCGGGACGGCACTGCCGCATCGGCAGGGGCTGTGCCTCCTCGCGGAGCAGGAAGGATGGGAGGAGGCGCCCCTCCGGGAGCGCGGGCGTCTCGCCCGCATCCTCTGCGTTGGGTGGCCGCTCCGTTTCCCCGTGATGCGGCGCCCGGCCACCCTGCCGGCAGGAACGGCCTGGGCTCGGCTGAAGCGGAATCGTGGGGCTGTTGCCGGTCGAGCCGGGCCGAAGAGAGGGGTGAGTCTGTGCCAGTGTTGTGCGGGCGGGACGCCCGCGCTCCCGGCCTTCATCCCGTGACGTCATCGCAGCCAAGGAGGTCCATTGGTATTCGTGTTCATTCGTGGTTCGTCCTTATTTCGGCGGGTCGGTTCGGCGCTGGAGGGATTCTTTCCGAAACAGATCGGGTTGGAACTGAGGATCGAATTCGATGGATTGCACTGTCCATTGGAGGTGGGAGCCTCGTTGGGGACTGCTGATCCGGGCCTGGGTCACCATGGGTGTTCCCTCGACGACCCGGGTTTCGGTCGCCACCATCTTTCTCGCCAGGCGGTTGGTGCGGTCGTAGAGCTCCCACTGGACCATGGTCATGCGGCCGGCGCTCAATGCCAGGATGGAGCGAGGAAAATCGCTCTTGCCGATGAACTCGGGCTTGAGCCGGTTCTCCACCAGGTGGCAGGGGACGCCTCCGACTTCCCGGCTGCCCAGGAAGTGGTGGGTGTACTTGGCGAACTCCCCGCCAATCAGCTCCTGGACCGAGATTCGCAGGCTCTTGTACTTGTAGTGGCGGGCGCCGGAAATGCGAACCTTCTTCCTGAGCGCGCTCTGGGGGCGATAGGCCACGAAGTCGGAGGAACCGTCGGGTCGCTCGTGGACCAGCAGGAGCTTCCCCTGTTCGGACTCGGGAGACTCCATGCGAATGAAGTGGGAGGTCAGTTCGGCCTGGACCCGTCTCATCCAGGTGAAGGCCAGAAAGACGGGCGGCTGGCTGCCCTTGACGTGCTTCACCCGGACGGTCAGGCGCTGGTTCTTGCGGGCGGCCTGGTCCAGGTAGGCGGAGATCAGCTCGTCGCCACGCTCGTCGGCAAGGGCCGGGGACGCCACCGCCAGGCACATGCAGAGGATCAGCAGCCGCCGGGGCTTCATGGGGATTCCCTTGGGGAGCTTGGGACCGGACCGTCCTCGGCCCGAGCGCTCCCCTGGACGAGCAGGAGCAGAGAGGGCAGGAGCAACAGGTTCGTCACCAGATTGAACCCCATGACGAAGGCCGAAAGCAAGCCGAACTGGGAGACGGGCGCAAAACGCGACAACCCGAAGACCAGAAATCCCAGCACCACCACGGCCGCGGCCGCCGACATGGGACCGCCGGCCCGGGTCAGACTCTCGCGGGCGGCGGCCCGGGGCGACAGGCCTTCCTTGCGGCAGCGCTGAAAGCGGACCAGGTACTGGATGCAGTTGTCGACGCCGATTCCGATGGCGATGGCGGCAATGACGCTGGTGTTGACGTTCAGCGAAAGGCCGCTCCAGCCCAGCAGGCCGAAGAACATCAGGACAGGCAGGCCGGCCGGAATCATGCAGGTCAGGCCCACCTTGAAAGAGCGGCACAGGAAGATCAGGATGGTGAGGATGAAGGTCACTGAAAGCAGCAGGCTCTTGACCTGTTCCCTGGCCAGTTGATCCGAGGTCAGGTTCATCAGCACCAGCGTGCCGGTGGTTTGCAGTTGCGCGGTCGGGGGTAGCAAGGGGGCGGCCAGTTGCTCGACCTGGTCGGTGAGCGCCCGCAACCGGGTGGATTCGAACAGCGAAGACCGCACCAGAATGCGCAGAGTGGCGTGGTCCTCGGAGAGGAATTCTCGGCTCAGTTCGCGGGGATCGGATTCGATCAGCTCCACCATTTCTTCCAGGAGGTCCTGCCTGTCGGGAAGACGGAAGAAGGCCGGCTGGTTCTGATGAAAGGCCTGGTTCAGGAGCTTCACGCTGTCCACGATGGAGAGGCTTCGATCCACGCCGGGCAGGTCCTGCAATCTCTGCTGGAGCCGATCCACCGCGCTCAGGGTGTCCGGGTCGGTCAGGGGCGACCGGTCGCGGCTCTCGATCACGATGGAAAAGCCGGACAGCCCGGAAAGATGCTCCTCGAAGGATCGGGTGGCCTGCACCACCGGGGCCGAATCCCGAAAGTGTCCAAGGTAGTCGGTGCGAACCTGGACCTGAAAGGCTCCCGCCAGCCCCAGGACGGCGCAAAGACCCGCCATGGAATAGATCCAGCCCCGGTATTCGAGATTGAAATGGCCCAATTTTTGGAAAAAGGCCTGTCGATGGCTGCGGTCGTGTCCGGGAATGCGGCGCCTGGGGGGCACGCGCAAGTGGACCAGGATCGCCGGAATCAAGTGCATGCAGAAGAGATAGCTCAGGAAGACGCCCAGGACGGCGAAAAGCCCCAGGTCGCGGATGGCCGGAATGCGGTTGAAGATGAGGGCGGCGAAGCCGGCCATGGTGGTGAAGGCCGATGTGGCGATCGGTCTGTGGGCGCGGTCGAGGCTCTGCGCCAGGACCTGCCGATATTGCTGCCGGGTGAGCCGCCCCTGTTGGTCGGAGGCGATCCGGTCGGAGGCAATCCGGTCGTAGGCCTGGAGCAGGCACTGGTAGTAGTGGGTGAGGAGGTGAATCGTATAGGCGCTCCCGTTGGCGATCAGCAGCGAGGGCAGCACCAGCGTGGTGGGCTTCAGCGGGAACCCGCCCAGCACCATGGCGGCCAGGGTGCACACCAGGGTCAGTCCAATCGCCAGCAGCGGCAAGGCGACGCCCCGGAGGGAGTGAAAGTTGAGGATCAGAATCGCCATCACCAGCACCACGGTGATGGGAGTAAAGACCCAGAGGTCCCGGATCATGTTCCGCATGCCGGCCGTTTCCATTTCCGGAACTCCCCCGAAGAAGAGTCGTCCCAGGCGGGCCAGCGGGGCTGCCGCCGTCCGGATGTCGGCGACCAGGCGGAATATCTGGTCTTCCCCCCGGGAGGATCGATCTTCCAGGAAGACCAGCAGGGAGGTGGTGCGAAGGTCTGAAGAGATCAGCTCCTTTTCGTACAAGGGGTTGTCGCGAAGGCGAGCCCGCAACTGCTGCAGGTCCGCTTGCTCCAGGGACTCGGGGATCAGGGGGGAAATCTCAACGGCGTCGTCCCGCTCCAGAATGTCGAGCGTGTTGGCGAGACTCAGCACCCGCCTCACCCCGGGAATCGCCTCGATGTCCCGGGTGACCTGCCGAATGGAAGCCAGGGTGTCCGGCTGGAGCAGGCTGTCGGCGGTGAGGCCGATCAGCAGGACTTCGTCGTTGCCGAAAATCCGGCCCGTCTTCTGGTGGATGAGGTTGGCGGGGGAGTCGGAGAGAATCAGGGTCGAGGGGGAGGTATCGATCTCGAGGTCGTCGAGGAGGGGCAGCAGCAGGGCGCCGGCGACTCCCAGCAAGAGAAGGACCCGGACCGACCGCTTCAGGACCCAACTCCAGTAGCCGCTCATGCCGTATCCATCCGGAGGAACCAGCCACGCGCTGAAACAGGGGTTAGCCTGGCGGGGAGGAACTCTATTGCGTGTACCCCAGGCTCTTCAGGATTTCTTCGTCCCGCTTGGCGCGCTTCATGTCGGCCTCGGTCAGGTCGGTGGCCTTGAACCAAAGCTCCAGAGCCGTGGTCTCTTCAGAGAAACGGTCGTTCTCGGAGCTGACCGACAGGGGATCCAACTCGTGGACGTCGCTGGCCAGATCGAAAATGAGAAGGGACTTGTCCCGGGGGGTCCATACCGACTTGGCCGGGCCATTCAGCCAACCCAGGCGCAACGGCAGCTTGGGGTAACGGAGCCAGGCCCAGGAAAAGGAGAGCCAGGAGGGGGTCCAGCCCTTCTTGCCGGCAAAGGTCAGGAAGCGCACGGGATGTTCCTGCAGGGAATTTCCGTTTTGAATGGCTCCCGCCAGACTTCTTCCCACGAAGTTGGCCGGAATGGGGGGCTGGCGTTGGGAGAGCCCCGTAAGCTCGAGAATCGTGGGGGTCACGTCCAGCAGGCTGACCGGGGTTTCGATGACTTTCCCGGGCTCGATCCGGCCAGGGTACCGGACAATCAGCGGGACTCTCAGGATGGAGTCGTAGAGGTGGCGTCCGTGGCCGACGTAATCGTGCTCTCCCAGGCTTTCCCCATGGTCCGAGGTCAGAACCAGCAGCGTCGAGTCGGCGACGCCCGCCTTGTCCAGCGCCCGCAGCAGCAGACCCAGGTGGTGATCGACGTAGCCGATTTCCGAGTCATAGCGTCGGATGCGATCCCTCATGGCGGCGTCGGCCTGGGGACGAGGCGCGGCTGCATGCCCATTGGCCGGCGGGTCGGCGAAATCCTTTCTCAGGTGATAGGGGGCGTGCGGATCGAAGTAGTGCACCCAGAGGAAGAAGGGCTCCACCCGCTGATCCTTCAGCCAGGCAATGGCCCGCGGCGTGACGTCTTCGGCGAAGCGGCTGGAGCTCAGGAACTGGTAGCGCCGCTTCATCTCCTGGTCGTAGACCTGGAACCAATGGGAAAACCCGGTCAAGTGGGAAACCAGGGGCCAGGCGCTGACGAAGGCCGCGTTGAAATAGCCGAAGCGCTGCAGGATCTGAGGCAGGTACATCCACTTGGAGTCCTTGGGGATGGGGACGCCGTTGATGCGCACCCCGTGCTCTTGCGGATATCGGCTGGAAAAGAGCGAAACGTGGGAAGGACCGGTCAGAGGGATGGTGCAGTAGGCGTGCTCGAAGCGAACCCCCTGGGCAGCCAGAGCGTCCATGTGGGGACTGGTCTTGCGGGGGTAGCCGTAGCAGGAAAGATGGTCGGCCCGCAGGGTGTCGATCGTCACCAGCAGGATGTTCGGCGGGTCGGTCGCCTCGGGACGGTGCTGGCCTGCAGCCGGCAATGCCGCCATCAGCAGCGCGGCCAGGCAGCCGAGCCCGCATTTCTCGCCAAGCCTCTGGATGGACTTTAGAAGGCCTTTTATATTCAGCACTTTATAGGACCGGTCGAGACTTCTTGCGACGACACACCGCGAGAATCAGCGGCTATTGTACGACAGATCGACTGCCCCCACGCCGGAAAGTTTCGCCATTGGGGATGGGTTCGCAACCAGCGAGCCTATTTCACCGACGGCCGGGCAGATCCGGGCTCGATCCGCGAAAGGGCGCCAAGGCATACGAACCCCGAAGATCACGGATTCGATCGCGAGGAGGCCAACACCCGGTGAGCGCATTCCTTGAGGCCGGCAGGTCGAGAGCCTGACGATGCTCCCCAGCGGCCCCGGTTGAAACGGGTTTCGATTTGTGTATGATCTTGGGGCGCCGCCGGCAGGGCTGCACGGCAGGCCTGCACGGAAGCGGCGGAATGCGAATTTTCTTCAAGCCGCATGGGAGGTCCTGATGGATGTTTCCTGGAAAAAATACATGCAGGTCGGACTGGTTCATTTCATGGCCTTTCCCGAGGTGCTCACCGGGGAGGGGCCGGTTCTGGAGACGCTGGAGCCGGTCCTGACCGACGATTTCTTCGACGTCATCGAGATCACCACCATACGGGACCCCGAGGTTCGAAAGACGGCTCGGGAGATGCTGGAGTCCAGCAAGATGGTGGTCACCTACGGCAGCCAGCCGGTGCAGTTGGTCAACAAGCTCGATCTCAACAGCCTGGATGCCGGCACGCGGCAGGCTGCCGTTGACCGCTGCCTCGCCTGCGTGGATGAAGCCGTGGAGATGGGCTGCCGCGGGGTTGCCTTCTTGAGCGGGCCCCACCCGGGCGCGGAGAAGCGGCAAGCGGCCACCGACCTGCTGGTGGATTCCTTCGACAGAATCTGCTCCCACGCGGCCTCCAGGGGCGATCTCAAGGTGGTGGTGGAGACTTTCGACTTCGACATCGACAAGAAGGCCCTCATCGGTCCCAACGCCGAAGCCGTGAGCTTTTCGGAGCGCGTGAGGCGGAAACACGACAATTTCGGCCTCATGCTCGACTTGAGCCATCTGCCTCTCCAACGAGAAACCACCCGCGAGGCGCTCCACGTCGCCAAGGATCACCTGGTCCACGCCCACATGGGGAATTGCGTCCTGAGGGACACCGCTCATCCGGCCTACGGCGACCAGCACCCGCGCTTTGGCGTTGCCGGAGGTGAAAACGACGTGCCCGAGGTGGTCGAATACATCAGAACCCTCATTGAAATCGGATATCTCCAGGAAAACCAACCTCGCATCCTGAGTTTCGAGGTCAAGCCCATGGCCGGCGAGAGCAGCGCGATCGTGCTGGCCAACGCCAAGCGAACCCTGCGCGAGGCCTGGGAGCTCGTGTAGGGAATCAACCCATGCCGCTGCTTGAAATGCAGGCCGTCACCAAGCGGTTCCCGGGCGTGCTGGCTCTCGACCAGGCCCACCTGGCCGTGGAGCCAGGAGAGTGCCACGCCCTGGTGGGGGAGAACGGCGCCGGGAAATCGACCCTGATGAAGATCCTCTCCGGCGCCTACCAGCCTGACGCCGGCAGGATCCGGTTCGGCGGCCGGTTCCACCAGGTGGACTCGCCCATCGTGGCCAGGAATCTGGGGATCACCATGATCCACCAGGAGCTGAACCTGCTCCAGGGGATGACGGTGGCCGAGAACATCTTCCTGGGACATGAGCTGGCGCGGGGGCCCCTGGGATGGCTGGACCGGGAGGCGATGGAGCGCCGCTCGGAGGAGTTGCTGGCCAGCTTCGGGCAGGACATGAGCGGCCGCCTTCCGGTAAGGAGCCTGAGCCTGGCCCAGCAGCAGATGGTGGAGATCGCCAAGGCCTTGTCGGTGCGGTCCCGCCTCATCATCATGGATGAGCCTTCGGCCATCCTGACCGAGCGCGAACTGTCCGAGCTGTTCGGCCTGATCGGCCGCCTCAAGGAGCAAGGGGTATCGGTCATCTACATCTCCCACCGGCTGGAGGAGATCTTCAACGTGTGCGACCGAACCACCGTGATGCGGGACGGGCGCACCATCGCCACCCGGCCGACCTCGGAGCTGGACCGGGAGGAAGTGATCCGCCTGATGGTGGGCCGCCAGCTCAAGTCGTCGGTCCGGCGGGCCGCTCCCGACCCGGGCGCGGAAGTGCTCCGCCTGGAGGGCATCGGACAGGCGGGAAAACTGGAAGACATCGATCTCAGGCTTCGCCGGGGAGAGATCGTGGGGCTCACCGGCCTGGTAGGCGCCGGGCGCACCGAGCTGGCCCGGGTCCTGTTCGGGGTCGAGCCGCCCGATCGGGGACGCATGGTCCTGGAGGGGAAGCCGATCCGGCCGCAGTCGCCGCGCCAGGCCATCGACCTTGGAATCGGCCTGCTGACCGAGGACCGCAAGTCTCAAGGCCTGGTGCTCGGCATGCGAGTGCGGGAGAACACCACCTTGTCCCGCTTGGGCAAGCTGATCCGCTGGGGCCTGGTGGACTCGTTCCGGGAAAGGGAAAGCGTGCAGGATTTCATCAGGCAACTGGCCATCAAGACCCCCTCGACCGAAGAGCAGGTGCGCAATCTGAGCGGCGGGACCCAGCAGAAGGTGGTGTTGAGCAAGTGGCTCTTCACCCAGAGCCGCATCCTGATTTTCGATGAGCCCACTCGCGGCATCGACGTCGGCGCCAAGGAGGAGATCTACCGGCTGATGCTTCGGCTGGTGGATGAGGGGATCGCCATTCTCATGATCTCCTCGGAGCTTCCCGAGGTCCTCAGGCTGTGCGACCGCATCCTGGTGATGCACGCCGGCCGCATTACCGGAGAGCTGTCCCAGGCAGAGGCCGATCAGGAAAAGATCATGGCTCTGGCGATGGGTGTCCCCCCGGCGGCGGGCCAGGGCACCGAGGGACTCGGCGCCGACCGGTCCGTTCAGCCCGAGAGCACCCCCGCCCTGCCGAGCGGATCATCCGAGAGTGAAACACCCAATCGTCAATAAAGACGAACCACAAATGAACACGAATAGACACGAATACCGATGGACCTGCTTTGCTGCGACGCCGTCACGGGATGAAGGCCCCCCGGGAGCGCGGGCGTCCCGCCCGCACAACACTGGCACAGCCTCACCCATCTCCTGGACCAGGATCGACCGGCAACGGCGCCAGGATTCTGCTTCAGCTTTGCGCATTCCCGGCATTGGAAGCTGGCTGTTTGCTGAAAAAATCCTGTGCATCCTGTGCATCGATGTTCATAAACCATCTCCTCATGCTCGACTTTGAACCGGTTTCCAGGCAACAGAGGTCATGGGAGGAAGCCACCCAGGGCTGCAGCCCTGCCGATGCGGCAGAGCCGTCCCGCTTCTGTCCCTTCGAGGTCCTTCGTGTGACTTCGTGGATCACTCTTTTTCTTGTTTTAGAAAAGCATGAAGCGCTTTGCCATCGGGGTCGACCTGGGCGGAACCAACCTGAAGCTGGGAGCCATAGCGGAAGACGGGGAGCTGCTGGAACACCTGGAACTGGCGGCGGACGCCAGGCGGGGCCCGGAAGTCGTGGTGGCTCGCCTGTGCCGGGCCGTCCTGGAGCTGCGGGACCGCTGGGTCGGCCGCTACGCTCCGGCCGGGATCGGCGTGGCGGTGGCCGGCATCATGAGGCTCCCCCTGGGGCTGGTGATTGCGGCTCCCAACTTGCCGGGCTGGACCGGGTTCAACGTCCGCGACGGGATCCGCCGGGAGATGGACGCTCCCTTTACCCTGGAAAACGACGCCAATGCCGCGGCCCTGGGAGAGAAATGGATGGGGGTGGCCAGGGAAATGGAGCACCTGGCCTTCCTGACCCTGGGGACCGGCATTGGCGGAGGCCTGGTCCTGAATGGCCGCATATGGCACGGAGCCAAGGGGATGGCCGCGGAACTGGGCCACATCAACGTTCGGCCGGAGGGGCGCTTGTGCAACTGCGGCAACCGGGGTTGCCTGGAAGCCTATGCATCGGCCACCGCGGTGGTCAGGTGCGCCACCGAACTGGTGGACTCGGGGCGGGCCAGCCCAGGACTGGCGCGACTGGCGCGCGGGGAGGCGCCGCTCACCGCCGATCGGGTCTACGCTCTGGCCCGGCAAGGCGATGCATCCGCCGGGTCGGTGTTTCAGGAAATGGGCGCCGCCCTGGGAATCGGCATCGCCAGCTTGATTCACATCTTCGACCTGGAGGCGGTGGTGCTGGGAGGCGGAGCCATCGCGGCCTGGGACGCCTTTCAGGAGTCGATGTTCGAGGAAGCGCGGCGGCGCTCCTTCGTGCAGCAGGCCGACCCACGGCCGATTCTCAGATCCGGCCTGGGCAGCCGGGCCGGAATCTACGGCGCCGCCCGCCTGGGATTTCAGGGTGGACATTGACAGTCTTTTGTGAAAAATGTTACAAAGCGGAGGCTTTTGCAATAGGCTCGAGAGGCAGTGCTTTTCGGAAGGGTGCTTTCTATTCGCCGCATTCGCGGCTGGGTTGGTGCAGAACCCATACGACCCCAGGCTTCCGCCTGGGGCTATACGCGGGCGCTGCTTCGCAGCTCTATAAGGATGGCTTGTAGGGGACGTCTCGCCGAGTTACCCACTCCAACCGCAGCTTCGCAGCTCTCCCTTAACCCACGACACTGCAAAGGGGAATGTGCTTATTTATTGGAATGAAGCGTTTGCAAGAATCGGCAGAGGGGTCCTTTCCGGGAATGGCCACAAAAGGCACAAAAACACGAAAAAGAATCCTCTGATCGTCAAGACTCGAAATCACGCACATCATTTTGTGCCTTTTGTGCCTTTTGTGCTTTTTGTGGTGAATGCTGGAGCTACCAGCCCTTCACCTTTGCCGCCTCCATGTCATTCCCGATTGGGAATTTTGCAAAGGGCTCAGCGCCCTGTTTTTGCCTGATAGCCACTTCCAGAAAGGGTGTCGCCCATGTCCTTTAACGGGGTGGAGATCCCCAAAGAGGGATCCAGAATCGAGTTGATAGAGGGCCAACTGAAGGTCCCGCCCAATCCGGTCATTCCCTTTATCGAGGGCGATGGGACCGGCCGCGACATCTGGAAAGCCGCGGTGCGGGTCTTCGATGCGGCCGTGGAAAAGGCCTTTTCCGGAGATCGGAAGATTTGCTGGTATGAGGTCTTCGCCGGCGAGAAGGCCTGGCGCCAGTTCGGGGAGTGGCTGCCCAACGACACCCTGGATGCGATCAGGACCTTTCGGGTGGCCATCAAGGGGCCCTTGACCACGCCGGTCGGCGGAGGCATTCGAAGCTTGAACGTCACCCTTCGCCAGGTGCTGAATCTCTATGCCTGCGTCCGTCCCGTGAAGTACTTCGCCGGGGTGCCCTCCCCGGTCAGGGCCCCCGAGAAGATGAACGTGGTGATCTTCCGGGAGAATACCGAGGACGTCTACGCCGGCATCGAGTGGCAGCAGGGCAGCCCGGAAGCGGCCAGGTTCATCGAGTTTCTGGGCGAGAACCTGGGCAAGAAGATCCGGGGCGATTCGGGCATCGGAGTCAAGCCCATCTCCATCACCGGGACCCGCAACCTGGTTCGCCGCGCCATCGGCTACGCCATCCGGCACGGCCGCAGGGTGGTGACCCTGGTCCACAAGGGCAACATCATGAAGTTCACCGAAGGGGCCTTCCGGGACTGGGGCTATCAACTGGCCCGGGAGGAGTTTCCGGAGGAGACCATTGCCGAAGAGGAGGTCTGGAGCAAGCATGGGGGCGCGGTTCCCGAGGGAAAGATCATGATCAACGATCGCATCGCCGACTCCATGTTCCAGCAGGTGCTCACCCGCTCGGCCGAGTATGACGTTCTGGCCACGCCCAACCTCAACGGCGACTACCTGTCGGACGCCTGCGCCGCTCAGGTCGGAGGACTGGGGATTGCTCCCGGGGCCAACATCGGCGACCAGTACGGGGTTTTCGAAGCTACCCACGGGACGGCTCCCAAGTATGCCGACCGGGACGTCATCAATCCAGGGTCGGTCATCCTGTCGGGATCCATGATGTTCGAGCACCTGGGATGGACCGAGGTTTCCCGGATGATCGAGGAGGCGTTCGGCCGCACCATCCAGCAGAAGAAGGTCACCTACGACCTGGAGCGGCTCATGAGCGGGGCCACCAAGTGCAGGACCAGCGAGTTTGCCGACGCCATCATCCGTAACATGGGGTAACCGCTTGCCGTTGAGTGTTCATGCGGGCCAGGGCCGCAGCCGGGCAGGGAAGGGTGAAGACCCGAACAGGCAGCGGCCCTGGAATCGAGAGGAGCGACGTCGATGAGAAGAAAAGTGACCATCGTGGGTTCGGGAAACGTCGGCGCCACCGCCGCTCACTGGATCGTGGACAAGGAGTTGGCGGACGTGGTGCTGATCGACATCGTCGAGGGCGTGCCCCAGGGAAAGGCGCTGGACCTGCTGCAGTCGGGACCCGTGGAAGGATTCGACTCCCACCTGGTGGGAACCAACGACTACAGCGACTCGGCAGACTCCGACATCGTCGTCATCACCGCCGGCCTGCCTCGAAAACCGGGAATGAGCCGGGACGACCTCCTGATGAAGAACTACGCAATCGTCAAGGGGGTCACCGAACAGGTGGTCAAATACTCCCCCCGGTGCATCCTGATCGTGGTCAGCAATCCGCTGGACGCCATGGTGCAGACGGCCTACAGAGTCTCCGGCTTCCCCAGGAACCGGGTGATCGGCATGGCGGGCATTCTGGATTCGGCGCGGTTCAGGACCTTCATCGCCCAGGAGCTGTCGGTCTCGGTGGAGAACGTCCACGCCTTTGTGCTGGGCGGACACGGCGACACCATGGTGCCCATGCCGCGCTACTCCACCGTGGCCGGAATCCCCATTACCGAACTCCTGCCCCAGGAGAGAATCGACGCCCTGGTCGAGCGGACCGCCAATGGAGGGGCTGAAATCGTGGGCCTGCTCAAGACCGGAAGCGCCTACTACGCCCCCTCGGCCGCGGTGACCGAGATGGTCGAGGCCATCTTCAAGGACAAGCGCAAGATCCTCCCCTGCGCCGCCTTTCTGGAAGGGGAATACGGGGTGGAGGGGCTCTTCGTCGGGGTTCCGGTGAAGCTCGGCCGCAACGGAATCGAGGAGATCGTGCAGATCGATCTCCGGCCGGAGGAAGATGCGGCCTTGAAGAAATCGGCGGCCGCCGTCAAGGAGCTGGTCGAGATCATCGAGGTCTGATCCGGCCGGCCCCTGCCAGCCATCCACGGCGAACGGCCCCGCATCATTGCGGCGGCGGCAGTTTCAGGCGAATGACCTCCCAGCGTTCCCGGCGGTCGAAGATCTTTCCCGGAAAGAGCCAACTGATCAGCAGTCGCAGCAGGCCGAACCCCAGTCCCACCACCATCGTGATCCCGATCACCGCTCCCACGTAGAGGAACACGCTCAGCATCATCCGTCCCACCGACAGGGGCTCCGCCTTGGGGTCCCAGCTCACCGAGGAAACATAGGAGACCTTGTCCAGGAAGGACGAGGCGATCTCCGCGTCGGTGGAATCCAGGACCATCACCACCAGAGGGCCTTCCCGCTTGTAGAAGACCTGCCAGTCGGGGTGTTGGCGCATCAACTGCCGGTAGCCGCTCTGGAGATACTTGCCGGCCAGTTGCTGGGTGGGATAGATCATCAGCAGGATCCTGGCCGATCCGTCGGCCGTTCGATAGTCCGCCAGCAGGGCTTCGGCTCCGTGGGCCAGACCGAAGAGGTCTTCCTGCCCCAGCGGGATCCTGAGGCTCAGGGCCTGGTGTCCCATGAGGAACACCTCGCTGCCCGGCGCCAGGTGTTCCCGGGGCAGATAGTCCACCAGCGAGGGCAGCGCCCAGTCGGCCGGCAGCTCCCGGGCCAGGAACCGGCCCGCCTCGAGGGCCGCGCGGCGCCCGCCGGACAGATCCGGATGCCGAATCCTGACGTAGAACCGGCTTTGAGCGAAGGCCACCCATCGATCGCTCTCTTCGGCCAGCCTGGGGAAGCCCTGCGGAGCCCGGGAATCGGACTTCCTGTAGAGGGTGAAGAGTCCATAGGCGGCCGGGGCGTCCAGCATGCGATAGATCCGAACGTCAAGGGAACGGCCGCGGCAGCGAAGCTTCTGCCGGCCGAGGTCGCGGAATCCATACTCCGTCAGGATCCGGGCCTCCCCGGGTTCGAAGGCGGCCGAATCGGGAAGGGTGTGTCGGGTCAGGGGACCCAGGGGCGCGCAGCCGGTCTCCTGAGACAGCTTCTCCAGGAGCGTTTCCAGTTGGACCGGCGCGCCGGCTGCTGGGCGAGGCAAGGCAAGCCCCAGCAGTAGCAGCATGAGTCGTAGCTTCACGGGATTATTTGCTTTCCGGTTCCAGTCAGCCCGACAAAACGAAGTAGACCGCAAAGGCGACGGCGGCCCCGATCATCAGCGCGTGCAGCTCTCGGCGCTTGCCGGCTGCCAGCTTCAGAAAGGCGTAGCTGATGATGCCGGCCCCGATGCCGTTGCTGATGGAGAAGGTGAAGGGCATGAGCAGCAGGGTGAGGAAGGCGGGAACGCCTTCGCCAAGGCGGCGCCAGGAGATATCCTGCAGAACGCCCATCATCAGGAATCCCACCAGGATCAGCGAGGGCGCCGTGGCCTGCTTGGGGACGATCCCCGCCAGGGGGCTGAAAAACATGCCCAGCAGGAAGAGCAGGCCCACCACCACTGCGGTCAATCCGGTGCGCCCGCCTTCGGCGATCCCGGCGGCGCTTTCGATATAGGTGGTATTGCTGCTGCAGTTGGACAGCCCTCCGGCAACGGCGCCCAGGGAATCGACCAGCAGCACCCGGTGGATTCCGGGGAGTCTGCCGTCGTCCTGGAGGAAACCGCCCTCTTCCCCCAGCCCCACCACGGTTCCCATGGTGTCGAAGAAATCGGTGAGCATCAGGGAAAAGACGGCCAGCAGCGCCGACAGCAACCCCAGGCGCGGGAAAAAGCTCCAGTCCCAGCGGCCGAAGATCGCCTCGGGGCCGGTCAGGCCCTGCGGAAGGCCCAGCAGGCTGGAGGGCACCGTGGCGGCGCCGCCGAATGCCTGTTGGTTGCCGAAGGCGGAGTTCAGAAGGATGGCCACCAGGGTGGTGGACAGGATCCCCCACAGCAGGGCCGCCCGCACTCTGCGGGACATCAGCCACAGGGTCAGCAAGAAGCCGAAGAGGAAGGTCGCCACTCCCAGGTGTTCGGGATTTCCCAGGGAAAAGGCGCCGCCCTCTCCTCGGGAAATCAAGCCGGCGTTGCTGAAGCCGATGATCGCCAGAAACAGCCCGATTCCGGCTCCGATGGATTTCTTGAGCGGGGTGGGGATGGCGTCCATCATGGCTTCCCTGAACCGGGTCAGCACCAGGACCAGAATGATCAGGCCCTGCAAGAGCACCACCGTCATGGCCTGCACCCAGGTGAGCTGCAACTGGCCGACCAGGTGGAGGGACACCACGGCGTTCAAGCCCATTCCGGGAGCCAGGGCGAAGGGGTAGTTGCTGAGCAGGCCCATGAGTATCGAAAGCACCCCGGCAGCCAGGCAGGTGAGGCTCAGAACGGCTCCCGAGGGGAGGGTGGCTCCGCTCGAATCGGGGATGTCGCCCAGAATGGTGGGATTGACGAAGATGATGTAGGCCATCACCAGGAAGGTGGAAAGGCCGGCCCGAGCCTCCACCGCCAGGGAGGTGCGGCGGCGGCTCAACAGGAAGGTTCGTTCGAGCCAACTCTGGGCGAAAGATGGGTTGTCAGCCATGTTGTGAAAGAGGCCGTCGCTGCGGACACGGACTTCCGGAGGGCCAGAGCGCCCGTTTCCCCGGAAGCGCTCTCGATCTTCTCGACCGGGACAGGCGGCTAGCCCGCATTTCTCACCGGGGGTATGTTCAGGGCGCGGTAAATGCCGCGGCGAGGCTCAACTTGCCCCACAGCACCTTGAAGGTGCCCGCCTTCTGCTCCCCTTCGAGCCTGAGGGACAGGCGGTCCACCTCGGAGGAAGTTTCCTCCTGCTTCAGGGGGACCTCGGCCACCTTGGCATAGTCGGTGCCGCTGATCTGCAGGCGCCATTTCCCGTCCCCGAGAAACTTGGCCCTCAGAATGTAGGTCCCCCTGGCCACGGAGCTCTCTCCGAATTTCAGCCCCACCTCGGTGGTCAGGGTGGTGTCTCCGTCCGCTCCCAGGCGCCAGGTCTCCCCGGGATAGATCATGGTCTTGATGTCCCGTCCCTTGAGCGAGGGGCGTCCGTATTCGATGGTGACCGAGCCGCCATCCAGTTCCAGGGTGGTCTCCCCGCGCGGGTTTACCTGGGCGTGGAGGATCGGCGTGGACAGGATGAGCATCAAGGCTCCCGGCAATAGCTTCTTCATGGCGTTCTCCTTGTGGGCTCCCGGAGGTCCGTAAGATTGCCTGTCGTCCCGGCAGACGCCGCCATTATACCGCCGCCCGAGAAGGATTGACAGTCCGACGCCGATCCTGCTGACCTACCACTACTTCGTACGAACGACGTTCATCGGGAAGCAGTTGAACGGACGCCGCTATCCACGAGGCGCGACTTGAAGGTGGTGGCGAGCGGCGGGGACGGCGGGAACCGACACGGCGGCCCAATCGCCTACATGGTCCGAAACGAGGTCGCCGCCAACCTCCTGATGTTCTTCATCCTGGCGGCGGGCTTCGTTTCGGTGAAAGGCCTGGCGCAGGAAGTCCTTCCGGAAATTTTCATGGACCGGATCATCGTCTCGGTTCGGTATCCTGGCGCTACCCCCGACGAGGTCGAAGAATCGATCGTCTGCAAGATCAAGGACCGGATCGAGAGCGTCGAGGGCATCAAGCGGGTCCGCTTCAACGGGGCCAACTCAATGCCTCCAATTGGTCCGCCGCTGTTTCGGCGCCATTTTCTCCTGCTATTGCGCCTGAAACCTTCAGCGCGCGTTCCCGGCAGGAATCCTCTTCCACCTGGTGGATCTTGCGACAGAGTATCGAGCTGTTGAGCCGCGCTATCGGTATCGTCGCCGAGACGCCCAGATCCTGCAATCGCAGGGCATTGTCGCATTGTTCATAAGTAAAAGGGACCAGCACCTGGGGTATACCCTCGTGCATACCATAGGCGATGGTTCCTGCTCCTCCGATATGTACGAGCGTTCTGATTCTCGGGACCAACTGAGAAAAAGGCTCGTAAGCAATGGGGAGCAAACGCTCCTCCCTTGGTATGTGCTGCCGGATTTCCGCATTGCTTCCCGTGACGAGAATGGCCCTCTTGTCCATCAGCAGAGAGGCTTCTGCCGCCACTTTGAAAAACCGCTGTCCCTCGATCCCACTTCCAGTGGTGCCGAGGGAGAACAGTAGAGGCGAATCCCCTTTGTCGAGAAATTCTCGAGTTTCTCTCGACAGCGATTCCTCTTCCTGCTGGTGAAATACAAAGCCGGCCTGAAACATGGGCTGGGGCCAGTCTTTCTTGGCGGGGGCAAAAAGGCGGGAAAAGAACGCCAGATTCAAATGAGGAGAGTTTTGGCTTTCCACCAGAATATGAACGTCTCCCAAGTCGGGCAGATCAAGCGATTCCCGCAGCTTCTTCAGCGGAGCAACCCAGGGATCGACGATCTTTTCTCCCAGCGCCCCGATCGCCTTCGCTACGAAAGGCGGGAGTGGCAGCCGCCACAAAAAATCCCGCTTGGAGCCCCTGCCGATAATCCGGCGACGCCCGTATTCGCCTCGATAAGCCAACGGCGATATTACGAACGATACCCAAGGCTTCCCCAGTTTTTTCGCAACGAGGGGAACGGAAAACGCCAACGGGTGACAGAGCAACACATCGTGCTCGGGGGCGACTTTTTCAAGCTGATGGTAGTTCCATTCTACGTGGGGAAGCACCAAGTCCCGCACCAGGTATCTGTTTCCCGCAATACTGGATTGAATCGTGTGCTCCACCCAGGTTTGCAGTTGATTCTGGTCCAGCGCAGGACGCAGGAGGAGATAGTCGAGCCCCAGGCGTTCAATTTTTTCCCGGTGGGAACCGTTGGAAGCGATGGTGACGCCATGTCCTCTACGGACCAGTTCCAGAGCGAGTCCGATGACTGGATTCAAATCCCCGCCCGGCGTCCCCATCGTGGCAAGTAGATACCTTTTCCTGTTCTTCATGTTCCCCTCCGAAACATTAGGGTCTACGATGTGGCCCGCCAGGGCACGACCCTCGGGTGGCGGCGCCCGCTGAGCCGCTTTCCGATGAACGTGGCGCGCACACAGTAGTGATAGGAGACGATGCAAATCGCCGTGGTGGCGCCGAGAACGAGGCTGAACTTGACGCCGGAGGGAAGGGCAACCCCTCCCAGGAGTGGCGGCAGCGCCACGGTGATCGGCAGGTGCACGAGGTACATCCAGTAGGAGGCGTCGGAGACGTACCGCCAAGTCTCGTTCGGCTTCTCCAGGTAACGCAGGAACAGCCCGACGAAACCGTAGATGAGGGACCAGACGGACAGTGCGAGGCAGGCGATGGCCGACAGATGTTCCCAATCCGCGCCTTCCACGCCGTAGCCCCGGTGGAATGAGTCCAGGTAGACGGCGTGCAGGACCAGGCCGAGCACGAAGTGTGTCCAGGCCCTCGTCTTGAAACCCTCGAGGATCTCTCGGCGGGCAAACACGAACCAACCGTAGACGAAGAAGACGGCAAACGCCGCGAGGTGCTGGGGCAATGGCAGCAGCGCCGCAGACGGGTCGAAAGTCCACGTGTTCATCGGATACAGCGTGATCGCCGTGGGGACGGCGAAGAGGCCTGGACCGCTCGCCCTGCGCGCCGCACGACCGAACCCGTCGAGGAGGTGATCCCGCGACTCGACGGGGATGAGCCGCTGCGCCAGCGGGACCGCGAACCGCGCGACGACGCAGTAGATCAGGAGAAAGTAGAGGAACCAGAGGTGGATCAGGATCGTGTCCACGATGTCGCTCATCGCCATCGTCGCGGCCGGGGCCAGTGCCCGGCCGGCGCTCCGGGTGTTCGCCCAGACCGAAAGGCCCGCGGTAACCGGATAGACCACGGTCCAGGCCCCGATCAGGGGCACGCCGATCCGCGCCCAGCGATGCCGCAGAAAGCCCGCGGGACCGCTCCGTTCGAACAGAAACGCGGCGAAAAAGCCCGCGATCACGAAGAAGACCGGCATCCGGAAGCTGTGGATGAACTTGACCAGATAGTCGAAGAAGGCGCTCGATCGGGGATCGAGGTATATCTGCTCGGCCTCCTGGACCGGAAACGGGAAGTAGTTGATGGCCGTGTGCAAGACCAGGCCCAGCAGCATCATCGACGCGCGCAACCGGTCGAGCGAGTGGTAGCGGGGGAGCTTCGTCCGAACCGGCGCCGGGCTCATCGAATTCTCCGGCATGGCGCGTCTTGAACTCTTTCCCCAGCCTATTCAGCCGGTCAGTTCGTCTCCCGCCGCCCGAGAAACCGGAATTCGTACTTCGGCCGCATGGAGAACGCCCGCTCCAATTTCATCTCCGACCGCGGGGCAACCGCATCCACCTCGCGAGCGGCGATCGCCACGTCCAAGGCGCACAAGGCCAGAGCCAAGTCGCCACCCAGGCAGGAGTGCTTCCCCAAGCCGAAGGGGGAGAACACGCCCCGCTGACGATGCTCGTCACGCCCCGGCGCGAACCGGTCGATATCGAACCGCAGAGGATCGGAAAAGTACTCGGGCATGAGACAGCAGATGTTGTAAGGGCACAGCAGCATCTCGCCGGCTGCCACGCGATAACCTTGGAACTCGAACGAGTTCGCGACTTTTCTCGGGACCAGCGCCGCCGCAAGGGGGTGTCGCCGCATGGACTCCATCAGGACGCGCTGCGTGACTTCCATCCGGCCGAGGTCCCGCGCGGCAGGTGCGCCGCTGGCGAACAGCGTGTCCGCCTCGGCGGCGACCCGCTCGCGCAGGTCGGGCAACTTCATCAGATAAAAGAAGGCCACGGCGACGACGTTGGCTGCCGTGTCGTATCCTGCCAAAAACGGCGCGAGCACCTGCTCGAACAGGTCGGTCTGGGGCATGAACTGTGGATCGCGACGCTGCAGTTCGACCAGGACGTCTACGTGATCCTTTGGCTTGTCGCTACGGCGCTCAGGCTGATGTTCGGCGAGAATATGATTGGCCAGTTCGTCAATTCGGCGGTGGGCCCGCCGAAACTTGGGGCGACGCAGCAGGAAGCGCGGCTGCTGGCGCGTGACGTGCGTTTGCAGCATGTTGTCCAGGAAGATCCCGATATCGTCCACGTAGTCGAGCACGGACCGGCCGGCGGACAGCACGGCCAGTTGCTCGATGACGATGCGCCGCCAAGTGTGGAGGCCGGGGAGCGATGCGCCGGCCTGATAACGGTCGAACTCGTTGCGCAGAATCGACACGGTCTCCGCGACCCGGCCGTCCATGACTTTCGGCGAAAAGCCGAAGCCCGCTTCCTTCCTCATCCGCAGGTGCTCCGGACCGTCCATGCCGGCCACGATCCGCCCGGAGCCGACCTCACGGCTGTAGTCGATCCACATTTCCTTCGTGCGGAAAAGCGGCCCAGACCGCTTCATGAACAGATTGGCCTCCGGTCCGGCAAGCACGATCATGGTGCGGCCGGGAACGCGGATCCGGAAGACCGGACCCAGATCGCGGTACTGCGCCACGAGGAACTCGTCGAGATTGCGCCATATCGCCAAGCCGTTGCCGATCAGCGGCAGCCCCGGGGCCTCCGGGATCGTCTTCGCGGATGGCGCTTGGGGGACATCTTTCTCTCCGGCATTTCGGAGCGCTTCGGCAACCGATCGCCCAATCAACTCAATCCGTCGAAAAAGATCGATCCGCTCCTGGACCAGGGTCCGCTCTGATTCGGAGAGCATCCCGTGAAAGGCGCCGGAGGCCTCCGCCAGCGCGATGATCACGGCGTCGCGCGGGTCGGGCACGTCATCGCTGAACAGCGCGCGCATGATGCGTAGACGGACGTCCTCCATCGGCTGCCCGTCAACCCCCGCGTAGCGACGAGATCGCGACACCCGGGACGTCAGGTGGATGGCCCCGTCGGACGTGGATTCGACAATACCCAACTCGCCCAGCCTCGCCAGCGCGACCCGCTGGATTTCCGGGCCGCGCTTCACCGTCCTGTCGATCCAGTAGGCGGCGTCGCGCGAACGCCCCCTGGCCTTCCCTGCGCCGGAGGCGGCATCCGCCGCGATCTCGGCCAGCGTGGGATCGAGCAGTTCGTCGCCGAGCGGCGTGCGATCCAACAGCGTGAGGCTTTCGAGGTCGGTGTCGATTCGACCCGCGAAAGCGAGTTCCGCCAGGACCGCACCGGCCAATACAACGTCGAGAGAATCTACCCGGAGTGCGGGAACGAAGTCCGCCCGTCTCTCGTCGTGGAGAAGGAGAAGAATCTCCTCAATGATCGTCAGCATTCCAGCCCTTTTTCCATTGCACAGCGGCGCACTGGAGGTCTACGCAAAAGATCCAATTCATTACATTTCTACATTAGGGGGCATGAATAGACGGAATCATACACAGGAGCAACATATCCGATCAACGACAACTTCGTAACGGGGTGTTATTGTCACAATCACGGAGGTTGTCAGAGGTTGTCAATGGCTGAAAATCCAGGACATCCCCCCCAAGTCCCTTCCAAGACAAACCAAGTCATTGAAAGCAGGCAGTAAGCAGATTCGACAAGTGGAAGAGGCCGAATTTTCCCCGCCCCAGGATTTCTTTGGACAGCGATTTGAGGAACTCTGTGAGAATTTACAGGGAAGGAGGAACACGCTATGTCCAGAGGAAGGAACGGAGGCGCTGGGGCCGCGAAGGGAGCCCGGAGGGCGACCGGAGCGGCCCCAGCGGCCAGAGGTCGAGGGAAGGGCCGTTGGTCAGCGCGTCGCAAGATGACGGTGGTGTTGGAACTGCTGCGGGGGGCGGAACTGGAGGCGACCAGCCGCAAGTACGGGGTGACGGCAGCCACACTGACCCGCTGGCGGGAAGCGTTTCTTGAAGGGGGCGAGTCGGGATTGAAGATCCGCGCCACCGACGTGGTGGACGAGGAGCGCAAGACGCTGAAGTCGGCGGTGGCCAACCTGGTGGTGGACAACGAACTGCTGCGGCAACGGATTCGGCAGATGGAGGAAGAAAAGCCTTTTCTGTCGAGGGCATTGAGCGGGTCCGCCGCTCCGCGCTCCGGTCGCTCGGTGAATTTGCCGTAGCCGCCCACGGACGAGCGCCCGACGGCCTGACCGGGACGTTCTCCCGGCAGCGACGGCAATCGTGTCCGCTATCTTCAGTTGCCGGGTGGCGCATCCAGGGCGAGACGACGGCCCCTGTTGCGCTCCAGGGCCAAACGGTACACCCTTGCGGCCACGGCCACGTCCTCGATGGCCAGACCGAGGGACTTGAACAGGGTGATTTCTTCGGGGTTGTCTCTGGGGGGCCGTCGTCCGGTCACCACTTCCCCCAGCTCGCCCACCTTTTCCCAGTGCAGCAATCCCTTTTCGATGGGCCGCAGGAATTCGCCGCATTCCAGCCTGGCCTGGTCCCTGGAATCGACCACGATGGCGCCGCAACGCTTCAGGCAGGCCTCGTCCAGCTCCCGCCGGGCCAGCGAATTGCCTCCGGCCGCATTGATGTGGGTTCCCGGTCGAATCCGGCCCCCGTCAAAGACCGGACGGGAGGAGTTGGTGATGGTAATCAGGATGTCGCTCTCATCCACCACGGCTTCGGCCGAGCTTGCCGGCAGGCAGGGAATCCCCAGTCGCTCCCGCATGGCTGCGCAGAAGCGATCGAGGCGCCGGGCCGTGCGGCAGAAGGCCAGCACCCTGCCGATGGGACGTACCCGGCAGACGGCCTCCAATTGGCTGCCCGCCTGCCAGCCGGCGCCCAGGATGCCGGCGGTCCGGGCGTCCTGGCGAGCCATCCAGCGGGTGGCCACGCCGCTGGCGGCCCCGGTGCGTACTTGTCCCAAGAGGTTGGCTTCCATCATGCAGACCAGGGCTCCGCTGCCGGTCTCGTAGAGCCAGAAATAGAACTGGAGCCTTCCTCGAAAGACGGTGTAGGCCTTGTAGCCCATGTATCCGAGGTCGGGCAGGGCGGCCGCCATCAGGTGCAGGGAACCCTGGGGAAGGTGCAGGCGGCGCCTGGGAACGTTCTCGGCCCGTCCCGTTCCCAGGTCTCGGAATGCCGCTTCGACCGCCTCCAGGGCTGTCGGCATGGTGAGGAGTTGCTCGACGTCAGCCTCGGTGAGGTAGAGCATTCGACCCCCTTGTTCGCAACCAATGAGTTCCGCTCCCACCTTGGCCGACAGGTCATGGGAGGAGGAAACTGCCGATCTTTGAGCTACGACGACGTCACGGAATGAAGCCCTTCCGGGAGCGCGGGCGTCCCGCCCGCACAAGTCCCGGCACAGCATCGGCCATCGACTCGACTCGGGCCGACCGGCAATGGCGCCGGGACTCTGCTTCGGCCCGGCCCTTGACGTTCCGGCCGGCAGGGTGGCCGGGCGCCCCATCGCAGGGAAACTGAGCGGCACGCAAAGGGAGTGCATGCGGGCGGGACGCCCGCGCTCCCGGAGGGCGCCGCCACGCCGCCGGCCTTTTCCTCGTCGATGTCGGGACGCCCACGCTCCCGGGGGGACCTCCTCCCATCGCTTCTGCTCCTCGAAGGGGCGCCCGCTAGACTATCGATTCTCGCTTCGCTATAGAAGCCCTTTCGCGACAAAGCCATCGGGTCGCAACTCCTGGTGGGCCGGCCGCCGGCGCCCTGCCTGGAATTCTCGGGAGTCGGGTGCTAGAGTAACCGCACGGTGATGCTCGCCTCCCGTCTCGAGGGCGCGATCCTATTTCGGGCTTCAGCAGCCGGCGGCGCCCCCGGCCGTCAAGGAACGCAGGCAGTGGAAATCTTTGCCGCCAACCGGGAGATCCTGATTGCGCTCCTGGTCAAGTTGGGGATCATCGCCTCGCTGGCATCCCTGCTGACTCGTTCCCAGACCTTTCGCAAGACGCTCTTCGCCGAGGAGAGGGAAACCGCCGAGAAACTCACCCTCATCCGGTTTTGGGGGCTGCCGCTCTGCACCGGAGTGGTCATCCGAGGCGCCGGGGTGGGCAGTGGGGCCATCAATCCCTTCGCCGCCTTCGACCTCAGTCTGGAGGGCACTTTCATTGCCGGCCTGCTGGGCGGCGCCGTGGTCGGAGCGGCTGTCGGCGGCTGCGTGGGGATGGTGGCGCTGCTGCAGCAGCAGGAGTGGGTGGCCTTGGCCATCTACCCGGCCCTGGGGCTGTTCAGCGGGCTGCTGCGCAGCCTTTCGCCCAGGAAGGAAGAGATCTGGAACTTCTCGCCCTTCGTCTTCATCAACCTGGTCTTGTCCTTCTTCTCCAGGCAACTCTTCAGCAAGAGCGGCTGGCAGCTCATCTTCTTTTTCAGTTGCATCGGGGTGGAGACCCTGCGGCAGGCGCTGGGACAGGCCTTGACCTCGGCCCGTCTGTTCTACTATCCCACCGACAGCCTCATCGTCCTTGTCCTGATCCTGGTGGCCTCGCTGAGCTGCGTTGGAGTCGCCCTGAAGGTCTGGAACAACACCCGCCTCGAAATCAAGCTCGGCGAACAGGAGGTGCTGGTGGTGAAGGCGCGCCTGGATGCCCTGGCCAATCAGATCAATCCTCATTTCCTCTTCAATACCCTGAATTCCATTGCGTCCTTGATCCGTTCCAACCCGGCCAAGGCGAGAGCCATTGTCCTGAAGCTTTCGCACATCCTGCGCAAGCTGTTGCAGGGTCACGAGAACTTCATTCCCCTGCGGGAAGAGGTGGAGTTCATCGACAACTACCTGGACATCGAAGTCAGTCGCTTCGGGAGAGACAAGCTGCGCGTCGAAAAGGACATCGACGATCGGACGCTCTCCTGCATGATTCCCAGCATGATCCTGCAGCCGATCATCGAGAATTCGATCCGGCACGGCATTTCGCCCAAGATCGAAGGGGGGCGAATCAGGATTTGCTCGGCGCTCCAGGAGGAGCGCCTGCGTATTCAGGTGGCTGACGACGGGCTTGGAATTTCCAAGGACAAGCTGTCTTCGATCTACCATTCCGGAATCGGCATCAGCAACGTGCTGGAGCGGTTGAAGGTGGCTTATCAGACCGATTTCGCATTCACGGTGAGCAGCCGGCCCGGGGAGGGCACCTTCACCCAATTTGAAATCCCGCTGCGGCAATCCCGGGAAAGCCGCATCGCCGGCGCCTGATCGACTCCGGGGAGAGAAGACTCCGAGATGCCCATATCCTGTATTCTGGTCGACGACGAGGAGCTGGCCCTTGAGGAGCTTCACTTCCTGCTGGATTCGGTGCCCGAAGTCGGCGTGGTCGGCCAGGGCCGCAACGGGGTGGAAGCCATTCGCCTGGTCAAGGAGCTGGAGCCCGACCTGATGTTTCTCGACATCCAGATGCCGGGACTCAACGGGTTTCAGGTGGTTCGCCAGCTCGTCAAGGACGAGGTGTTGCCCCAGGTCATTTTCGTCACGGCTTACGACCAGTATGCGGTCAGGGCCTTTGAAGTCAACGCGGTGGACTACATCCTCAAGCCGGTCGAGAAGTCGAGGCTGGAAACGGCCATCCGGAGGGCCAGGAAGCAACTGGAGTCCAATATTCCGGTAGACGACCGCATCAAGAACCTGCTCAACCAGTTCGTTCCGGCCACGCCCAGGACGTCGAAGCTCCTGGTCACGGACAGGAAGCGCCATCTCATGGTGGACGCGGACGACGTCGTCTTCGCCAGTGTCTCGGACGGCTCCGTTCAGGTGGCCACCCGGGACCTCAGCGGAGAGACCCACTTTCGAACTCTGGAGGAACTGCAGGCCAACCTGGACCCGCAGATCTTCTGGCGGGTGCATCGGTCCTTCCTGGTGAACATCAACCAGATCAAGGAAGTGGTTCCCTGGTTCAACCGGACCCTCCAGTTGAAGATGGCCGACCAGGCCGAGACCGAAATACCGGTCAGCCGCACCAACTCCAGAAGACTGAAGGAATACCTGAAGCTGTAGTGTTTCCGAGGCAGGGCGCCGGGCCTGCCTCACGCTACCCTCCCCCAACGTAGCGGCAACCCTTGTGGTTGCCTTATTTCCAATCGGGAATGACATGGAGGCAGCAAAGGTGAAAGGCTGGCAGCTCCGGCATTCACCACAAAAAGCACAAAAGGCTCCCTTGAGTTGGTCTCTGGCGCTGTGATAGCTTTGGGCGACGAATGCAGATCGGAAACCGGGCTTTAGCCAACAGAAGGAGGACAGGAAACGGTGTCAAGCGCCTTGGATATCAGAGAGCATCTCTTGCAGTCCAGCGACGAGTTCAGAAAGCTCGCCAAGGAACACAGCGCCTATGAGGACAAGCTGTCTCTGTTGCTGAACAGAAGTTTCCTGTCCGAGGAAGAAAAGATCGAGGAAGTGACTTTGAAGAAGTTGAAGCTGCGGGCCAAGGACCGAATGCAGGAGATGATTCAAGCCCAAAGGCGGCTGCAGGACTGACATGAAGATCGCTGCCGATGCCTTTGTCTTCCTGATTCCCCTGCTGGTGATCACCGGTCTGTTGTGGATCCTGGGGTTCATGCTGCTTGGGTCGGCTTTCCTGGGGATGGCTCTCCTGGTTGGGCTTTTTTTCCGCGACCCCCACCGGAAGATTCCCGGCGAAAAGGACCTGGTTCTGGCCCCGGCGGACGGAAAGGTGCTGGACCTGGCGAAGCAGCCGGACGGGACCACCAGGGTATCCATTTTCCTCTCGCTTTGGGACGTGCATATCAATCGTTCGCCGATCGGGGGCACCATCCGGGAAGTCCGCTATCAACCGGGAAAATTCAGAATGGCCTTCGACCGGCGGGCCTCGGTGGAGAACGAGCGCAACATGCTGACGGTCGCCAACGGCTCCCTGACGGTCCGCTTCAGCCAGATCGCGGGGATATTGGCGCGGCGCATCGTCTGCTGGAAGAAGCCGGGTGACGCGGTCGAATCCGGCGAACGCATCGGCCTGATCCGCTTCGGGTCCAGAGTGGACCTGTTCGTTCCCGGCAACGTCACCCTGGAATTGAGCCGCGGAGACCGGGTGCGGGGAGGCAGCACCGTCATCGGAAGGGTGGTGAGCCGTGAGGAATAATTCGAAGAAGCGGCGGTTTCGACGGGGCATCTACGTCCTGCCCACCCTGTTCACCATCGGGACCATCTTCTGCGGCTTCTTCGCCGTCACCAACGCCCTCAAGGGTGAGTTCAACCTGGCTGCCATTGCGATCGGCTTTGCGGTGGTCTTCGATGGCCTGGACGGCAGGATCGCCCGCATGACCAACTCCTGCAGCGAATTCGGGGTCCAGATCGATTCCCTGGCCGACGTGGTCACTTTCGGCCTGGCTCCGGCCATCCTGGCCTACCTATGGGGAGTCGGCGCCATTCCCACGGAGTCGCCCCATGCTCTTCACCTGCAGCAACTGGGCTGGATCGTCTGCTTCGGCTTCCTGGTGTGCGGCGCCATGCGCCTGGCGCGCTACAACATTCAGAGCGCCAAGCCTCCGCCCTCGGGGAGCGGGGCGGAGAAGCCCTTTGTCGGAATGCCGATTCCCGCGGGCGCGGCCTTGATTGCCGCCGCGGTGCACTTTTCTCCGGAGCCTCCGCAGCACTGGATTGCGGGAATACTCTGGAACCTGCTGGTGGGATTCCTGGGATTCCTGATGGTCAGCACTCTGAAATACCCCAGTTTCAAGCAGGTCGATCTGAAGAGGCGCCAGCGCTTGGTCAATTTCGTGCTCCTGGCGCTGCTGGTAGCGCTGATCTACTTCTACTCCCAGGTCGTTCTGCTCCTGTTGGCCGCCGGATACGCGTTCTCGGGACTGGGGTTGAAGGGTTACGGCCTGGTCAAGCACAAACCGGAAGGCGTGCTGACGGCCGGCAAGCTCAGGCCGGACGACACCTGAACCCCCGGGGACGCCCGAGCCGGGACCGCCGGCCTTCCGAGGCTCTCAGCCCCAAGGGTTGCAGCGCCGGCTGAAACCCGGTTCCCGCTTCCGGGGCGCCGGGACCCACAAGAAAGCCTTTCCATCTCCTCCATCCTTGCGGTAACTGCCGATGCCTCGATCGCTGATTCTGGTAGACGTGCCTCTGGCCTCCTTTATCGAGGATCTGTTTGCTCCGGACTGCCGCTCGGGCCCCTGGAGCCTGCTGGAGAAGGAATCGAAAGAAGCCCTGCAGGAAGTCGAGGGGCTTTTTCTCTACGGTCATCCCATCATTGACGGGCCCTTCATGGACCGCCTGCCCAATCTCAAGGTGATCAGCAACTTCGGCGTCGGCATCGACCACGTGGATCTCGCGGCCGCGGGAGCGCGGGGCATTGCGGTGGGGAACACGCCCGGCGCGGTGGAAGGAGCCACCGCCGACATGACCATGGCCCTGCTGCTGGCCGCTGCCCGCAACGTGGTTGCCGGTGACCGCTATGCGCGCGGCCCCGACTTTCTCTACTACGACCCGTCGCTGTTCCTGGGACGAGAGGTCCACGGCAGCACGCTCGGCATTGTCGGCCTGGGCAACATCGGACGAGAGGTGGCCCGCCGGGCCCGCGGATTCGACATGCGGATTCTCTACCACTCCCGGCGCAGGAAGCCGGAGGCGGAGAGCGAGCTGGGAGTGGAGTATGCCGGTCTGAGGGACCTGCTGGAGCAGGCCCATTTCGTGACCCTCAACGTCCCCATGACGCCCGAGACCAGGCGTCTGATCGGAGAGAAGGAGCTTGCCTGGATGCGTCCGGACGCCATTCTCATCAACGTGGCCCGGGGAGGGGTGGTGGATCACGAGGCCCTCTACCGGGTCCTGGCCGACAGGCGGATCGCCGGCGCCGCCATCGACGTCACCGAGCCCGAGCCGTTGCCGCGCGACCACCCGCTGCTGCAACTGGCCAACCTGGTGATCACTCCTCACCTGGGTTCGGCCGGATCGCGGACCCGCCTCCGCATGGCCCGGATGACCGTGGACAACATTCGAGCCGGTCTGCAAGGCAGGCCCCTTCCCTACGGGGTCAAATCGTTCTGAGCATGGTCACCACGCGGTTCACCTGGCGGGCGGCGCTTCTCTGCGGTTGGCTGGGGCTGTTGAGCCCCCTGAGCCCGCTGGACCCCGCCAACGCCTGCCGGGCCGCGCAAGGCGACGCGGCCGACGCTCCAGCGCCGAGAATCGTGGGGCCCTTTCTGTCTCGAGAGGATTCCGGGCCCTTCACTCGGATCGTGTTCAAGAACGGCTTGACGGTGCTCCTTTTCGAGAGGAGCAACACGCCGCTGGTGGCCATGCTGACCTACGTCAAGGCCGGCCGCCGGCACCAGGACGCATCCAGTCGGGGTTTCTGGGATGTGTGGACTCCCTTGCTGCTTCACTCCCGGCCCACAGGTGGAGAGGGAACGGTCGCCGGGGAAGCCAGGAGAATGGGAGCGGCGCTCGACACCGGGGTGGGCGAAGACCACGCCTGGTTTTCCACCGTGCTTCCGCGAGACGCCTACCGGAGGGGATTGGACCTTCAAGCCGCCGTCCTCCAGACGCCGAATCCCTCGCCCGAAAGGGTGCGGAATCTCAGCCGATGGGCCCGTCAACGGCGCCGATTCCGGCCGGTCTCCCCGCAGAGGCAGTATGGCCGAGAGTTGTTTGAGCTGGCGTCGCCAGCAGGGAGGGGACTCGATGAAGGCAGGGGGTCCCCCGGAAGCCTGCCTGGCATCGACGGCGCCCGATTCAGCAGTCTTCACAGCCGTTGGTTCGTTCCCGGCAACGTCCTGCTCGCAATCACCGGCGATTTCGACCGGCGGGCGCTCCTGCGAGAGATCGTCAAGCGCTACCGCTCCCTCCCCAAGAGACCCACGCCCGATCCCCCGGCCACTCCCGCCCCCCAAACCGGCGGCTTCACCTACGCCTACCGGCGGGCCGACCTGCATCAGGCCGGGGTCCTGATCGGCTTTCCCCTGCCGGCCGCCTTCACCCGGGACTGGGTCGCCTGCAAGGTTCTGCAAGCCGTTCTGACCGCGGGCAGGACCTCGGTGCTGAATCGCCGCCTCGAGGTGGCCCGGCCGGAGGTTCATGGGGGCGGCTCCGACGCCAGGGCTCCGGGACGGAGCGGCTATCTCGTTCTCAGCCTCGGCGCGGGCGGCTTGGGGTTGAACCGGTCGGCGGTGACCGCCCTGGCCGCCATCGAGCGGATCAAGCAGGGCGTCCTGTCCGAATCGGATCTCCAGCGAGCCCGGGGGCTGGCCGCGGTCGAGTTTCTGCAGGCCCAGGAGGGGCTCCGGGGGCTGGCGATTCAAATTGCCCGGCATGAGCACCTGGCGGATTTCAGGAGATGGGAGGAAACCCTTCCGAGCATCGCATCCGTAACCCTGGAGGAAGTGGTTGCCGCGGCTCGTCGCTATCTGGACCTGGAACGGTGCACGCTCCTGGAGTACCAGCCGGCCTCGGAGGAGATCAGGCAATTCGACTCCAACAGCTACCGCGAGTTCCTGAGAATGGCCCTGCCTCGCGCCGTTGGCGAATTCGAGGGCGACGACTGGATCGAGGCTCCGCTGCCGCAGGAGACGGAGCAGGCGCAAGGCCGGTCGCCCGGTCACGGGGAGACCGGGGAAATCAGCACGGCGGGTCTGGAGCCGCCCCTGAGGAAGTTCTCCATCCTGAGAGGGCCCGACGTCTGGGTCCAGGAAGCGCGCTGGCTGCCCCTGGCCGCCATGGGAATCTTCTTTCCGGGTGGCCAGGCCCTGGAGCCTCCCGACAAGCAGGGAATTACCGGCCTGATGGCCGCCGCCGCAATCGGGGCCGGAACGGCCCTGCAACCGTCCCATCCGGCCGCCCTGCTGGAGAGACTGGGAGTGGAGGTGAACACAGTCGTCAAGCCCGACTATTTCGGGTTTGTCCTCCATGGGCTCTCCGACGATTTCGCCGCCTGCGTGGATATTCTGGCGGAAGCACTGCAGCGGCCGGCCTTTGAAGAGGAGGCCATTGCGGCTCAGAAGCTGGCCTTGCGTTTGCGCGCCGCCAGGCAGTTGGATGATCCGGGCCGCCAGGCGGAGCGCCTGTTCCTGCGGGCGGCCTACGGCGCCCATCCCTACGGCAGAGACCCCTTTGGAGAGGGAACGGCCCTGCAAGGGCTCTCTCGTCAGGACCTGGTGGAATGGCACCGGCGCCACGTCCGGGAGACTCGGCCGGTGGTGGTCATTGCCGGAGACGTGGAGGGGAGCGCCTTTGCCGCCAGGTTCGCCGGCAAGTGGAGGCGCTCCGGCATCTCCCCCCTCCAATACGAGGACATGGGCGAGCTCGAACGGCTGACCGGGCCGCGATCCCTCCAGGGAAAGGCCAGGGAGGGACACGCCTGGCTGGCCCAGGCCGGATTTCTGGGCCCGCAGGCCTCCGACCCGCGAATGGCGGCCTTCAGCCTGCTGCAGCACCTGGCTTCAGGCGCCGGTGGGCGCTTGTCCGGGGCGTTGAAGCAACCGCAAGGTCCGGCCATCGACATCCTGACCTCGATGCGCCGGCTGAAGTGGGGAGGATACTTCTATGCCCGCCTGGCGGCTGGGCCCAGCCACGGAAGCAAGGCCCTGGAGGCGCTACGGGCTCAACTGACCGCGCCGGGCGAAGAATGGTTCTCGGAAGAGGCCATCGATCAGGCCGGGAGGGCCGCCATCCGAAGCTACCGGATCAACAGCCAGCACCGGCGCCGGCACGTCCTGGAACTGGCTGAGAGAGCCGTTTTCGGGCAGTCGGTCCAGGACGTCACCAACACCCTGAAGCAAGTCCAGGCAGTGAATTCCGAGGAGATTGCCGCGCTGGCGCGGGAATTCTTCCGGCCGGAGCTCTTTGTTGCCGGGGTGGTTCCAGGGTCCGAGCCTTGACCGGCACTGCCTGAAACAAGGGAAAAGGATTTATCTACGAAGACCCACCAAGCGTGACGGTTCTGCCGCATCGGCAGGGCTGCGGCCCGGCAAGCCGGCGCGTGGCCCCTTGAGGAGCAAGAATGTTGGGAGGAGGCGTTCCCCGGGAGCGCGGGCGTCCCGCCCGCATGCACTCCCGTTACGTGCCGCTCAGTTTCCCTGCGATGCCCCAGCCGGCCACCCTGCCGGCGGCGACGCCAGGGGCTCGGCCGAAGCATAGTCCTGGCTCCGTTGCCGGTCGAGCCGGGTGGAGGAATTGGGTGAGGCATTGCCAGTGTTGTGCGGGCGGGACGCCCGCGCTCCCGGGGGGGCTTCATCCCGTGAGGTCGCCGCAGCAAAGGAGGTCCATCGGTATTCGTGGTGCGTCTTCAACAACGATCGGCAGTTCCTTGACAATGCCGGCCGCCGGCCGGGGATTCCAATTTGCCCGAAGGCGGCGACTGCCGGGCGGGCACCCGTGTTAAAATCCAGTGCCATGTTCATCCGTTGCGCTTGGACCGCCATGGCAATCCTGATCGGGTTGGCGCTGCTGTCGCCATTCCCTCTGGCGGGACACGGCCCTCCACCCGGAAGTCCACAGGAGGAGGACGGGTCTTTCCGCCTGGAAGTGGACGTGGACCTGGTGGTCTTGAACGTCACCGTGTTGGACGAAAACGGCGACAACGTCACCGACCTGAGGCGGGAGGATTTTGCGGTCTTCGAGAACGGAGTCCGCCAGGACATCTCGACCTTTTTTCCGGTGGAAGCGCCCTTCAAGCTGGTGCTGCTGGTCGACACCAGCATCAGCACCCGAAACAACCTCAGGCTGATCAAGGATGCCGCCCGCAACTTCACCAGGGAACTGCGTCCCGACGACCAGATATCGGTCACCGAAACCCACTTCTTCCCCCAGGAGGTTCAGAAGTTCACCAACCGGCGCAAGCTGCTTCGAAGAGCCATCAAGCGGCTGTCCACCTATTCCGTCGGCGGCTCCCGGGTCTACGACGGGGTGGCCATGGCTCTCAAGAGCCTGCAGCGGACTCGCAGCGGCCGCAAGGCCATCGTGGTGCTGAGCGACGGGATGGAGAACTCCAGCCGGGTGTCTTTCGAGGAACTGCGCAGGCTCCTGGCCGGGGACGACGCCGTCTTCTATCCCATCACCATCCTCAACAAGGACCGGCAGAAGGAGATCCTGGAACGCTATATCCGGGAAAGCGAGGAGAAAGAGGAGGACCCCTACGTGGAAAACGCCCGGCTGAGCCTCTCGGTGCTGGAGGAGGTCTACCAGATTCAAACCGAGCGGTTGAGTCAGCTCTCCAGCGAAACCGGGGGAAAGATGTTTCTGGTGGCCGACCTGTCGGACCTGAAGGGAGAGTATTCCAAGGTTGCCCATGAATTGAGGCACACCTTCAGCCTGGCTTACTATTCCAACAGTCCCGGCGCCGACGGTGGAATGCGGCGAGTCCGGGTAGAGGTGAAAGATCCCGGCCTTCGGGTGAGGACCCGCACCACCTATTTCGTTCCGGAGGCGGACCGGGCCGGATCTTGAACGGTTTCCGGGGAAGGGCGGTCAGTGGATGGTGTCGTTGTCGCGGCGTTGGCGCTCTTTGCGGCTGAGGTAGACCTCGAATTTTTGCCGGGCCCGCCGAAAACGGTACTCCAGGTAGGCGTCCTTGATCGGTTGATACCAGCTTGCTCCCGGACGGCCGCGATAGGGGCCTCGCTTCAGGTAGAGGTAGCCCACCAGCATGCCGCCCAGGTGAGCCGCATGGGATATTCCGGAGGCGCTTCCGGACAAGCTCGACAGGAAGGCAATGCCCCCGAAGACCATCACGGCGATTTTGGCCGGAAGCGGGAAAAACAGCATCACGTAGATGATGCGGTCGGGAAAGGTCATCCCGTAAGCCAGCAGGACACCGTAGATGGCTCCCGAAGCCCCCAGGGTCGATCCCTGGTAGGCAAAGAAGTTGACCACCATGATGCAGACGCCGGCGCCGATTCCGGTCACCAGGAAATAGCGCCAGAATTGCCGGCTTCCCCAGTAACGCTCCAGCTCGCAACCGAACATGAACAGGATCAGCATGTTGATCAGCAGGTGAAAGACGCCGCCGTGCAGGAAGATGTAGGTAAACAACTGCCAGAGGTAAAGACTGCCGAGCACCATCGCAGGGGTGAGGCTGAACAGGGCCGTGATGGGTCCGCTCAGCCCGCCCGAAAGGACCTGCATCACGAACCCCACCACGCAGGCGATGATGATCCACTTCACCATGGGTGTCAGGGGACCCCCGAAGGAGATGGAGCTGGTGGCGTATCGATAGCGGTAGTTCACGAACTCACCTCGAGAGAAGGCGCGCTGGCGGCGTGGGGCTATTGTAGCGGGTTTTTGGGGCAATGCCATTCTCAATCAGCCGGGAGGCAGGGGCCGGCGGCAGGATTCCCGGATTGGCTCGTGACCCGGCCCGATGGCATGTGGGGGGCTGCGATTCCATGAAGATCATGCTTGTGTTGGCGTTTGCCCTGTGGACGCTTCACTGGGGTTCGGAGTGCCGCGCCTCTCAGCCTGAGGGGCCGGCGGAGGAGACTCGAGAGAGTCGAGGCGCCGGGGATGCCGGGGGCGCCGAAGTGACCGAGCAGGCTGAAGGATCTCGGGAAGGCGGCCAATCTCAGGAAGGCGACGACACTGAGGAAGGCGACGACATTGAGGAAGGCGAAGAAGGCGAAGAGGTCGACGAAGAGGAGCCGCCCCGGCCCCCCAACGTGCTTCTGATCCTGGTGGACGATCTGGGCTACGGGGACCTGTCCAGTTCGGGCGCCCAGGACTTGCAGACCCCCCATATCGACGCCCTGGTCGAGTCGGGCATGCGCTTCAATCACTTCTATGCCAACTCGACGGTGGGCGCTCCCACCCGGGCGGCGCTCCTGACCGGACGGTATCCCGACCTCGTAGGAGTCCCGGGAACCCTTCGGCCCGAGCCCGAGAGAAACTGGGGCTACCTGAGTCCGCAGGCGAGGCTGCTTCCCTGTCTGCTGCAGGAGGCGGGTTACCACACCGGCCTGATCGGCAAATGGCATCTGGGCCTGGAATCGCCCAACCTGCCCAACGAGCGGGGATTCCACCTCTTCCGCGGGTTCCTGGCCGACCGCATGGACGACTATTTCCTGCACACACGCCGCGGCGTGAACCACATGCGCTTCAATGCGGAGGCCATCGAGCCGGCCGGACACGCCACCGACCTCTTCACCGAGTGGGCCATCGACTACCTGGAGGAACGGGCGGAAGCCGACCGGCCCTTCTTTCTCCTGCTCGCCTACAATGCCCCCCATGCCCCGGCTCAACCGCCGCCATCCTACCTGGAGCGAGTGGCCCAGCGGGGTGGGGGGCTGAGCGACAAGCGGTCCCGGCTGGCGGCCCTCATCGAGCACCTGGACGAGGGAATCGGAAAGGTGATGGAGGCCCTTCGGGAAAACGGGCAGGACAGCGAAACCCTGGTCTTGTTCACCAGCGACAACGGAGGGGACCTGCGGGCGGAAGCCGACTGCGGGGACCTGCGAGGCGGAAAGCGCGAGATGTACGAGGGCGGGATTCGGGTGCCGATGGTGGCGGTCTGGCCGGAAAAGATCCGTGCCGGCGCCTCCTCCAACCGGCTGGCGCTGACCATGGATCTTTTTCCCACAATCTGCACGGTGGCGGGAGTGAGGGTGAAGGCGGAGATCGACGGGGTGTCGCTGTTCAGAACGCTGGTGGGTCAAATGGCCCCGCCGATGGAACGCACCGTCCACTGGGTCCGCCGGGAGGGAGGGCGACGCCACCAGGGGCAAGATTACTACGCGGTGCGCCAGGGGCGCTGGAAGCTGCTGCAGAACTCACCCTTCGAGCCCTTCAAGCTGTTCAACCTGAGGGAGGACCCCCTGGAGGAACACGACCTGGCCGAACAGGAGCCCCGCCTGGCCTCCAGCCTCTCCCGGGCGCTGCGGTTGCGAGTCCAGAAGGCCGGCGCCGTCCCCTGGCAACCCGGGCCGCTCCCTCGACCCGAGCCGGAAGATCAGTCCGAGTCCCCCACTGAGTCCGAGCCGACTCCTGAGTCCGAGCCGACTCCTGAGTCCGAGCCGGAAGGTTCCACGATCTTGCCGTAGTACTGGGGCCGGCGGTCCTTGAAGCGGTTGATCTGGTGCTTGCCGGGCACGCGGGTGATGTGCTTGTCGCGAGCCGCGGAAGGATCGATTTCGCCGAAGATGATGTCTTCCTCCTCGGGACCGGCCAGGGCCAGCGTCCGTCCCGAGGGATCGGCGATGCGGCTTCGTCCGATGAAGCGAAACCCTCTCTCCCGGCCGACCCGATTGACCGCCACCGAATAGACCTTGTTTTCCAGGGCCCTGGCGTTGACCAGAAACTCGGCGAACTCCTCCGCCCCGGTGGGCCAGTTGGTCGGCAGCAGAATCATGTCGGCTCCCTCAAGCGCCATGGTGCGCGCGCTTTCCGGAAAGGAGCCGTCGTAGCAGATGTTGAGCCCGATGCGTCCCAGGCGGGTCTGGTGGACCCCGAAACCGAGATCTCCGGGGTCCACGAAGCGGTCCACTCCCAGGTAGGGCAGGTGCACCTTGCGGTACTTGCCCACCACCCCCTCCGGTCCAATCAAAACCGCCGCATTGAAGCAGCGGTCGCCGTCCTTTTCCAGCATTCCCACAACCAGGTAGGCCTGGGTTCTGCGGCAAAGACCTTCCAGGAGCCGGGTGGAGGGCCCGGGAATGGATTCAGCGTAGGGAAGGGCTTCCTGCCGGCTGTCGAAACAGTACCCCGTCAGGGCGCATTCGGGAAAAACCACCAGCCGAGCCCCCTTGGCGACGGCCTGCTCCACCGCATCGATCATGGCCGCAAGGTTGGCCTCCTTGTCCATCAGAGTGGGGTCCATCTGCACCCCGGCCAACGTGAATTTCTCAGGCATGGTCTGCTCCGCTATGGAAAGTGCGTTGAAGACGGAGCCTCTTGCGAAATTCCCAATCGGGAATGACATGAAGGCGGCCCACCGGCTCCGGCATACACCACAAAAGGCACAAAATCAGTTGCTTGATTTCGAGTCTTGACGATCGGAGGGTTCTTTTTTGTGCCTTTTGTGGCCATTCCCGGAAACGATCCCTCTACCGATTCTTGCAAACGCTTCATTCCAAATAATAAGCATGTACCCCTTAGCAGTATCGTGGGTTACGGGAGAGCTGCGAAGCTGCGGTTGGCGTGGGCATCCGACGCGACGCCCACTACAAGCCATCCTTATAGAGCTGCGAAGCAGCGCCTCAGGGTAGCCCCAGGCGGAAGCCTGGGGTCGTATGAACCCTGCACTGCTTCAGCCGCGAATGCGGCGATTAGAAAGCACCCCTCCAAAAAGCACTGCCTCTTGCACCTTTTCCAAAAGGCTCTGTTGAAGACGGACTCATGAGAAGGCGCCCCCCCGGGAGCGCGGGCGTCCCGCCCGCATCCTTATTTCTCAACCGGTCAGGCACGCAGGTGATATTCTCGGTGCGGAGAAAGGCACACCGGCATTCAGTCGCCGATATAAAATCCTGTTGTGCAGCCCTCCGCCGGGCCGCATTTGATCCCGTCGGGGCAGATATGTTACAAGATGGGGTCGCTTGACGAAAGACAGTCTCTCCCCGCCGCCCCCCACGCGGAGCGCCCGTAGCTCAGTTGGATAGAGCGTTGGTCTACGAAACCAAAGGTCGCAAGTTCGAATCTTGCCGGGCGTACCACTTTCCCCTCTCTCGTTCGAGCCTTTTGCGAAATGCGTCGGAAGGACAACCCCCGGGAGCGCGGGCGTCCCGCCCGCACCTTGACCCCGCAAGCAGCCTCCCATCCCGGGTCAGTCCCCTGCAAGCCGCACCCAATCCCCCTTCATCCGGATCGCTTCCTTTGCGCCAGGTCTCGTGCGGGCGAGACGCCCGCGTTCCCGGGTGGGCATTGAATCGTTCGCCGCTTCCGACCGCTGCCGCCCCAATGTCATGGCCGATTCCGAATTTGCAAAAGGCTCGTCCAACTACAGACGGTGTGCTTCGGCTGCCCAGGCGGCTGTAAACGGAGGATGGAATCGATGAACGAGTGGAATCTCACAGATCGGCGAACCTTCCTGACGAGTGTCGGGGCCGGGTTGGGCCTGGGCCTGGCCGGACGGGCCGGCGCTTTGGCCTTCCCGGGCGGATGGCGGCCCGGCCAATCCCCCGCAAAAGCCCGATACCGCTGGGTCAGCGTGCGGGAAATCCGTGGAGACGGCACCCACAACGCCTGGCCCGACATCTGTCGCTGGCGGGACCGCTACTACGTGGCATTCAACTCGGGCGGCCAGAACCATGGCGGCGGCCACGGCCTGACCGTCCTCTCCTCGGCCGACGGCCTCCACTGGGAGACGGTGCTGCACAAGCCTGCCGGGGAGTGGGGAATCCTGGAGAACACCACCCGGACGACCGTGTGCCCCAAGTTTCTCCCTCTGGAGGATCGGCTGATTCTGGTCTTCTACTTCTATACCGAAGGAGACATGGACGTCAGTCCGCAGCGCAAGGCCGACCTCAAGCGCCGCTGGTTGAGCCTGAAGGGATCGGAGGAAAGCTTCCAACGCTGGGTCGGCCACCACAATACCTCCTTCCGAACCGGGGTCAGCTACACCGAGGACGGCCGCCGCTTCGAGGATCCTGAGCCCTTGCTGGACCCGAGCTGGCGGGTCTGGCGGCCTCAAATCTTCAAGGGGCGCCACTACATCATCGGCTACCGCTGCCACGGGCAGGAGTGGTCCTTCTCGCCCGAGCTGGAGAGCATGATTCCGGAGGCCCACACCTTCGAGATGTTCGAGAGCGCCTCCCTGTTCAGCTCGGCGGACGGCCTGAGCTGGGCCAAGGTCAGCGATATCGCCGCCGAGGACAACGACGAAACCGACTTCGACTTCGCCCCGGACGGCCGAATCCTGGCGGTGAGCCGCAAGGGCGCTTCCTCCAAGCTTCATGCCGGCGCCAGGCCGGGGAGTCGCCATGCCCTCGCCTACGTCAGCCATCCACCCTATGGGAGCTGGCGCCGGCTGCCCCTGGACCGCATGATCCAGGCCCCGGCGGTGCGCTGGGCCAGGGATCGATGGATGGTCGCCGGCCGCTATATCGACGGGGACACCGAGCAGGCTCACCCGCAACGGGCCGACTATCCTCACAAGGCGCAGCGCTACGGGACCCGCATGTGGACCCTGGAGGATCGGACCGGCGCCCTCACCCAGGCGGTCACCTTGCCCAGTTGGGGAGACTGTTCCTATCCGGGCATCATCGAGGAAGCCAATGGAGATCTGCTGGTGGTCTACTATTCCCACTCCATCACCACCGACGCCCACCAGTACATCGGCGGCGGGCTGTGGCCGGGCAAGATGCCTCCCGCCTCGATCTATCTGGCCCGAGTGGTCAGGGAAGAGTTGGGTTAGGGCGCTGTCGTTGCTCCCTCCCAATGGTGTGTCCGTCATGATCTCCGGCGCCGTGCTGTCCCTGCTTCTGCTGTCCGGACCTGGGTTTCCGTCCTCGCCTCCGCCCACACCGGGGCAGGCGGGCTGTTTCGAGGCCCCGGAAACCGAGGGAACCACCGTCTTCGGCCCCATGCGGGAAAAGGCCCTGCTTTGGGACCGCTTCCTGCTGGGGTTCCTGGTCCGGCGAATCTCCGGCGAACAACTGGAAGCCTACCGGCAGGAGCAGGGAATCCCGCTCCGGTTCATGCTGGCTCAGGAAAGCGGCGGAGCCCTCCCATTGGGTCTCCGGGATCAACTGAGGCGGTCGGGAACGGCGGGCAACCTTGAGTCCCATCCCTGCGGCACGGCCGTCCAGGCTTTTGTCAAGGATCTCGAAAGCCACGGACTGTCCCAATGGCTGCTGCCCGACTGGGTGCTGGAATTCGACAGGAGGGGCAAAGTCATCGGCCGCTGGGACATCCCCTTGAACGCGCCGGTTCGGGCAGTCCAGGGAGATTCGGTCTGGGTGAGCTGGGACCCGCAGCCGCTCTGTTCCGGCCAAAGCCCGGAGGTGAAGGCCTACCTGGTGATCGGAAGGGACGGAAGTCTCAGGGCCGCCTCCCGCCCGGGCCTCATCTCGGAGGGACGCAAGATCGAATGCCCCCGGAGCCCCGACATCCCCCATTCCGAGTTCCTGGTCTGCGAGTCCCTGCGAGACCTCAAGACCCGCAAGAGACGCAGACTGGCCTACCAGTCGCCCTGCGACTGAAACCGGCCCGGCCTGAAGCCACTCCCCTGCGGTCCTACAAACGATGAGGCGGCTGTATCTGCTGCTTCCGGAACTTGGGGCGGCGGATGCTACAATCGAACTCAATTCTCCTTGAGGAATTGCGGTGAGCCACCCGCACCCGCCCACAGACCATCGATTCATGGCAATGGCCCTCCGTCTGGCCCGAAAGGCCTTCTGGATTCAGGAGGTCCCGGTGGGAGCGGTGGTGGTGGTGGAGGGCAAAGTGGTGGGCCGGGGCTACAACCAGAGCCGCGCCCGATCGGACCCCACCGCCCATGCCGAGGTCCTGGCCCTGCGCCAGGCCGCCAGGAGGGTAGGGAATTACCGTTTGACTTCAGCGACGATTTATTGCACCTTGGAACCCTGCGCCATGTGTGCCGGCAGCCTGGTCTGGGCCCGCGTCCAACGCCTGGTCTACGGCGCCAAGGACCCCAAGGCCGGCGCCGTCGACTCCCATCTCCGGCTGTTCGAATCGGAAGCGGTCAATCACCGGGTCGAAGTGGTGTCGGGGGTCGGAGAAGCCGAAGCCGTCAACCTGCTGCAGGAGTTCTTCCGGCTCCGGCGCTAGCCCAGTTCTCGGCTGACCGAGCACAGGCCCATCACGCGGAGAGGTACCGAAGTGGTCATAACGGGGCCGCCTCGAAAGCGGTTAGGGGGTTAGTCACTCCCACGCGGGTTCGAATCCCGCCCTCTCCGCCAGGTATTGTATGTAACTCTTTATTTAGCAATATTTTAAAACCACTCTCACCGCAACTGATCCCCCATGTAGTCCCCCAATTGTCGTGTAACTAAAATTCCGAAGAATCCGAAAATCTTTCTCTCGCCCCGGTAGTTCAAGGCCCTTTGAGTCGAACGAAAGTCAGATAATCGCAGACTGAGTGGGCCAACAAACGCTTCGAATACATGGCAGCCTCGCACGGGGATATCGATGACATCCTAACTGAAGTATTAGAGAGACACTGACAAATGGCTTAAGCGAACATTCGTAAACTCGCGTCACGTAGCCCAGTCGTTTCCAGAAAGGATCAATGCAATGAACTTAATCAAGTTGAATGACCTGTTTAGGATTGAGGATCCAGGACAATACAAGTTCCACGCAGCTAGGTGGAATCATCAAGAGCAACCACTGGAAGTATATGTTCGAAGTCGAGAGGAATGGCTCGACTGGAACAGATGGCGCAACAAAAAGGATGAATTCAACCGTAGATATATCTTCTCACTGATTGACTTCTATCATAGCAATGACATCTGGCTATTTGGCGGCATCTTTGAAGTCGTGGGTCGGGGGACCGAAGTCAGCAGTTACAGCTACAATATCGAAGAGATCCAAGACTACAACCCATACGTTGGTCGACTTAAGGTTGGTCTGAAAAAGCCGTCCAGAGGCAGGGCCTTTCGTTTAGAAAAACACTTGGAACATATGGTCGTTTCCGAGATCCTACAGCAACCTTACTCAGGTGAGGCTTTCCCAGGCTATGAATGCATCAATCATGATTTGTCGGACCTCCGCACAGTATTCGAAACGGAGAAACCAGATTGGAAGGCGGCGCTCGAGAATGTTAAAGGCGTTTATGTGATAACTGACAAATCTAATGGGAAGAGGTATGTAGGATCTGCATACGGTGATTCTGGTATCTGGGCGCGATGGGATTGCTATATCGGCACAGGGCATGGCTGGAGTGATGAACTCACCAAGTTGATAGGTCAGAAGGGTCTTGAATACGCCGTTAAAAACTTCCGGATGTCACTGTTGGAGTATCGACCCATGAAAACGGATGACCGTGCGATTATCGAGAGAGAGGGATTCTGGAAAAACGTCATGCTCTCAAACGGAAAGTATGGCTACAACAAGAACTGAACCTGCCAAAAATGGAAATACGGCGGGTGACAGTCAAGGCGTAACGTGGCGGTAACCACTTCGTAGTTGGGCATTAGAGGTCGCAGTGACTAGGGTCTCCTACTAGGATTTGGAAATCACGGCTCAGAACGATAGCTTCAATAGGACACACCTGTGAGTTCTCCTTTTGTTCGCCTTGTGATATGATGATCCTTGAGTCTCTAGCAAGATCTCACCATGGAATCTCCGAATTCAGCGATCTTCCAGTATGCGTTCTCTTCCACGACATCGTCGGCGGTTTAAGACTATTTCTGCCCAAGGGATTACAGGGCAGAAGGGAATTAATCTCATCGAGCGCATAGTCCTTGATATGGAATCGCGCTGGACTCCAAGCGGACCCAACGAGGTTGGCATTGACGGTTACATCGAACTCTTCGATCCCGCCACGAGAAAACCGCTCGGTCGGACACTTGCCGTTCAAAGCAAGGTTGTCTCTGCCATCAGTGAAGACTCGTTCCCAACGTTTAAATACAGTTGCAACCCAGCCGACATAGAGTACTGGCTGTCCGGAAGCATGCCTGTCGTTTTGGTTGTGTCAAGTCCCAAGTCAGAAGAAGCCTACTGGGTGTCGGTCAAAGACTATTTTAAGGACTGGGTGCCCGCGAACTCAACTACCGTCAACTTCAAGAAATTGGAACAGAGATTCACCGCTGATTCTTTCCATGCCCTACTCGCTGTTGCTGAACCAACCGAGGGCCTTTACCTCTCCCCTTTGCCCAAGAAAGAAAGACTCTATTCCAATCTTCTCCGGGTCGACGCATTTCCCGAACGTATCTTTGTTGCCTACACTGAGTGTCGCCGCCCCTTGGACGTTTGGGCGCTGCTGCACAAGAACCGTCACGATGCAGATGCAGGCTGGGTTCTCCGTAATAAGCGTCTCATCTCATTCCACGATTTAGGCGAGGAGCCATGGACAGCAATCTGCGATATGGGTACTGTCGAGAGTTTCCCAACGAGTGACTGGTCAGACTCGACAGACCCCGACCGCCAAAGGGTATTGGTACAACTACTCAATCAAACTCTACGAGCCCAACTTAGCCCGAGAGTCCGCTATTGGCCAATGGAAGGGTGTTATTCGATATGCGGAGAGGCTAGAAAGCTACGGTACCGATCACTGAAACGAAAAAGCAAAATCTCTATCGTATCCCAGTTCTCGAAGCACGCCCGTGACGGTCGCATTTTTAAGTGGCGCCGCCACATGGCCTTTCGGGGACAGTTCAGACTATTTGACTCCCAGTGGTATCTAGAGATCACACCCACCTATCGTTTCACGCGTGACGGATACGAACTTGACCGATTCCACGAAGACAGACTCAAGCGCATCAAGCAACTCGAAGGAAACCGCGCCGTCCTGAGTTGTATTCTGTTCTGGGCGGACTATCTTGGTCCCAACGAGACCCTGTTTAAGAACGACATGCCGCCGATACGGTTTGGAGATCTTCTGACCTTTGAGTCAGATGTCGGCATTAACGATGATCTGTGGCTTGAAGACTACTCTCGCTTCGAAGATGACTCCTTACATCAAAAGGAAACACTCATCCTGCCTGATTTCGAGGAACTGTTCACTTGATGAAACTCTCTTTCCTTCAGGAGCCCGACCTTGAGTTCGGCAGTGGCGGAACGCACATCGATGTCCGATTTGGCATCAGCCAATTTGGGCCTCTCGATCTAGGAGACACAAGAGCACCTACGCAACTCAGGGTGGGACTAGTTGGAACTGACATCACGATCGACGCAATGATGAGTTGGTTGGAGCGCTGCAAGTCCGGAATTGAAAGGAAGGACAGCAAACTGACCAACCTGTTTCCTGCCTTTCCTGGATTCTCTGAAGATGTCTCGTTCCGGGCTGCACTCGTCTTCAATGACAGGTGGTGCTCGTCAATCAGGCAACATGAAATTGACGCTGTGCTGGCGCACAGTGATGGCGATGAAACTATACGCCAGTCCGTAGCCATGTTCGTCGACCGTGCAGAGGATTTGGTCCAACAAGGTGGGCCTATGGTTTTAGTGTGTGCACCTCCACAAGACCTCCTGGCAGCTGTGGACGAACGGCGTGGCAACACGAGAGACACGGACCATCTGACTATCGACGAGGGTTCTGAACTAGGTAGTTCACACAAGCCCGCGCCGGTCATTTTTCACGACTTGCTAAAGGCAGAAGGGATGCGCTTGCCAGTGCCTATCCAGATGGTGCGCCCCAAGACCTACAAGGGAGAGAAAGCGATCAGGAGGAAGGGTGGCAAAACTGCCTCAATCCCTCTCCAAGATGAGGCCACACGCGCTTGGAATATCCACACCGCCCTCTATTATAAAGCTGGCGGGATTCCATGGCGCCTCGTTCGCAGTGCCGCTGAACTCACGACGTGTTTTGTGGGAATCAGTTTCTACCGGACGCTGGACCGCACAAGACTTCTTACGAGTGTCGCTCAGGTCTTTAATGAACGTGGCGAAGGCGTAATCGTAAAGGGTGGCCAAGCACAACTCGACAAGAGTGACAGAACGCCCCATCTGTCTTTACCCGACGCCCACGTTTTGTTGAAGAAGGCGATACAAGTCTACCGACAGGAGCACAGGACAACCCCTGCGCGAGTGATGGTTCACAAGACATCCAAAGTCACGTCTGAAGAAGTCAGCGGCTTTACAACGGCCGCCCAGGAGCATTCGATCGATACCATCGAAATACTGACGGTGCGGCGGTCATTTACACGCCTGTTTCGACAAGGAACGTACCCGCCGTTACGAGGAACTCTCCTTGAGCTTGAGAGTTCGAGAGGTCTACTCTACATGAAGGGAAGTGTCAACTTCTTTGAAACCTATCCCGGAATGTACGTGCCGCGAACTATAGAATTTGCGACGCATCGAGCCGAATCACCCCTGGAACAACACGCGCGCGAAATGTTTTCTCTCTCTAAACTAAATTGGAACAATACCCAGTTTGACGGAGGCGAACCAATCACGCTGCGGGCCGCGAGACGTGTTGGAGACATTTTGAAATGCGTTCCAGAAGGCGGCATAGTACAGCCCAGCTTCAGATTCTTTATGTAGCCGGAGTTCTGGCTGACTGGTACGAAAAACAGAATGCCATCTGGGAAAGAATAGGGGACGTTGTTGAATTGCTGGAATAACTTCCCAAGTTTCTTATGCCTGAGCCTTTTGCAAAATTCCTCGTGGGACCCGTCGATGTGGTGGCCAACATGACGTTGCAGCCGTGACGACCTGACCACAAAGCCCCTTTTGAACGGAAACAGGCGGATTTGATGGCCGGATCGCCAGCGGTCGCCGGAGGCGGACGCAGCTTGCCCTCTGCCTGCCCGGAAGCAGGTGATATCCGGCCCTTTCGGGAGTCGGTGGGGGCGCGCTCAGAGCGTCAAGCGCATCAACTGCTCCACCGTCAGCGCCAGGATGCCGAACATCAGGTGACACATCACCTTCTCAGGGCCGCGTACCCTGACGTGCCGCCCGCCAAACTCCTCCTTGAGCCGTCCGTTGACCCGCTCCACGGTGGAGCGCTCCCGATAGCGCCGCGCCTCAGGGGACACCTGACCGATACAGCGCTGGGCCAGCGCCTCCCGCTTCCGCTCGACTTTCATCTCCGCTCGCCTGCGGGGGTTGGTGTCAATGATCGGCACATGCCCCAGCTTCTCGCTGTAGGCCCGGATCTCCGGCGCATCGTAGGCGCTGTCCATCAGGTCGTAGAGACTGTCCACCCGCCTTGCCGTTAGCGTCGCCAGCGGAATGGCCGCCTGAGAGTCATGCACCGAGGCCGAGGTCAGCAGGCAACTGACCGGTATCCCGCCGTCGATGGCGTCGATATGCAGCTTGTAGCCGGTCCATCTCTCCCGATACCCCTTCCCGGTTGACTTGACGCCGGTGTCGCAGGCCTTGGGCAACTCCTTCAGCATCTCCTCCAGCGTCATCGACCCCTGCCGCTGGAGACGGCTCAACTCCTTGGGCCGTTGCTCGCCCTTTGGCGGACGGCCCCGCCGACGCTTCCGCTTCCCCGCCGGGGCCGCCTTGGGCGCTGGCTTTTCCCGTCCCGCAATCGCCGTCGAGTCCCTCGACACGTGGCCCGCCAAGTGCCCCGCCAGCGTCTCCTTCAACAGCGCCTCGTGCAGACGCTGGGTCAGGTCGATGGCGGTAAACTCCGCAAAGGCCCGCGAGAAGGTCGACTCGCTCGGCACACTCCCCGCCTTCTCCCAACCGCATAGCCGGCGCAGCTTTGGCTCGTTCCCCACACGCTCCACCAACGCCCGGGTCGTCTCCAGGTTCAGCACCGCCTTCGCCAGAAAAGCCCGCGCCAGCGCTGCCCGATCCTCCAAGGGCCTCCCCCGCCAGCCCCGACTGGAGGGCAGCAACTCCTCCACCCGCACCAACTCCAGTACCTGCACCAGCCGCTGGTAACGCTCCCCCAGCGGCCCCACAGTTTCCTCCACCAACGGAAACAGCTCTCGTTGAAACCTCAGCCAGTGTCGTGATACTGTAAATGTGGAATGATCTCGGCAACGACGGAAACTTGGTCGCTGAATGGTTGCCGTGCGCAACCAATTGTTGCCGTGAGAGAGTTCGAAAATCGATGAAAAAGCTCGCGCACAACAGAGAAAAAATAGCGAACAGAAGTCGATGTTGGATTCAACGCAAACCACTGCTGTGGATGGCTGCAACAACCGTTGTTACATGGTGCTGGTTTGAGTTGAACGATGGCTGGGACTGGTTCATCGAGCACCGCCCGTCCGTTGAGGAACTGCTTGTCTGCATTGCCGGGAAGACTGGCTGTTCCCCGCAATCGCAGGCATTCTTTCGGGCGTTGTTCGAAGGTTGGGTGGGTAACCTCCTGCTGGTTCTGGCGGTGTCAGTGCTGGTTGTTCTTGCGTACGGCCGCTTTCTCGTATTGCCGGACGCCTACCGTACGCGAGAAAGCAGCCGAGATTCTTACGTCGCCGAGTGGTGGACTACATTGCTTGCCCTAGTATTGCCCGTTTTTTCCGGAGCGGCCTTGACGTATTTTGTTTCCGTCGAATGTTTTTCCAACCTGAGAAACCATGAGGTTATTGTGAGGCACTTCAGCTTTCTACTATTGCTCGCTACAACGGCCTACACCTATCGCTGGAGGCGTTTCAAGATCGTCAAGAAGAAACTCGGGGACGGCCCTCTTCCCAAAACAGACTATGACGTGTACGCGACTCACCCATGAAGAATCGCCACCGCCACCGCCACCGCGTTACTCGCAAGAAAGTGCCTCTTCCCGCCTGCTCATAGCCGGGATCGACCTCTAAAATGTACATGGTTCGACCGGTAGCAGGAATGTTCTCGGGATGATTACTTCTTGATTGCCAAAAGGGAACCGCTGAGGTCGCGGCACGTCCAGGGCTACGCTTGGCGTAAGCCGGCAAGCACTTGGCGCAAACTGTTGAGTCCCGCTTCGAGGTTCTCGATGATCTCTTCGGCGAGGTCGTCGGGTTCGGGGAGGTTGTCCAGGTCGGTCAGGCTCTTGTCCTTGAGCCAGAAGATGTCGAGGCTGGTCTTGTCTCGGGCTGTGATCTCCTGGTAGCTGTAGCTGCGCCAGCGGCCTTCCGGGGATTTCTTTTCATCCCAGCTTGCCGTGCGCTGGTGGCGGTTTCTTGGGTTGTAGCACTGGATGAAATCCGACAGGTGCTCGAAGCGCATGGGCTTCTTCTTGAGGGTGTGGTGGATGTTGGTGCGGTAGTCGTAGTACCAGACCTGCTTCGTCCAGGGGCTTGGACTGGCTTCGTGGTTGTCGAAGAAGATCACGTTGGCCTTGACGCCTTGGGCGTAGAACACTCCGGTCGGCAGGCGCAGGATGGTGTGGAGGTCGGTATTTTCCAGTAGCTTCTTGCGGATGGTCTCGCCGGCGCCGCCCTCGAACAGCACGTTGTCGGGAACGACGACGGCGGCGCGGCCGGTGGTCTTGAGCATGGTGCGTATGTGCTGCACGAAGTTGAGCTGCTTGTTCGAGGTGGTGGCCCAGAAGTCCTGCCGGTTGTAGGTCAGATCGTCCCTTTCCTGTTCGCCCTCCTCGTTGGTGAAGCTCATGGAGCTCTTCTTGCCGAAGGGCGGATTCGCCAGCACATAGTCGAAGCGCTGGCCGCCATCGGCCACCAGTGAATCGTTCGGCAAGACGGACACATCGCCGTCGATCTCACCGATGTTGTGCAGGAACATGTTCATCAGGCACAGCCGGCGCGTGTTGGCGACGATCTCGTTGCCGTGAAATGCCTTGTGCTTCAGGAAAGCCTTCTGCGCCCTATCGAGCTTGAAGTTGTCGGGGTTGGTGATGAAGTCGTAGGCAGCCAGAAAGAATCCGCCCGTGCCGCAGGCCGGGTCGGCGACGAGCGTGGCCGGTTGGGGCCGGACGCATTCCACCATGGCCCGGATGAGGGGGCGCGGCGTGAAATACTGGCCCGCTCCCGACTTGGTGTCCTCAGCGTTCTTCTCCAGAAGTCCTTCGTAGATATCTCCCTTGATATCGGCGCCCATGGTCACCCATTCGGTGTCGTCCACCATGTCGATCAGGCGGAACAGCTTCGCCGGGTCCTGGATCTTGTTCTGGGACTTGGTGAAGATCTGGCCCAGCATGCCCCTCTTGGCCCCGAGCTGGCGGAGCAGGGTGAGGTAGTGGCCTTCAAGCTCCGCGCCTCTGCGCGTCTTCAGGCTCTGCCAGTTGAATTCGGCCGGGATGCCCACGTCGCGGTCGTACGGGGGTTTGGCGTACTCGTCGGCCATCTTGAGGAAGATCAGGTAGGTAAGCTGCTCCAGGTAGTCGCCATAGCTCACCCCGTCATCACGCAGGGTGGTGCAGAAGCTCCAGACTTTGGAGATGATGGGGGTGGAGTTCATGCGGAGTGCTTTCTTTTCTTCGCTTTGCGGGGGTGGCTGCTCTTGGCTGCCTTCGCCCGCTCAGCCCTGATGCGTTCCAGAAGCACCGAGGCCGGTTCATCGTTTGGGTCCTGCGCGACGAGTTGACCGGAAAAGGCTTTCTTCAGGATTGATTGGCGGAGCTGATTTGCAGTGCCCAATTGATTATTGACTTCCGTCTCAATTCGATCGATTACAGACAGGATTGAGGAAAGCTGTCTAACGACAACCGCTTGCTCTATCAAAGAGCATAGAGGCAGGTTGAAGTTAAGAATCTGGCCTTGGTTGATCTTGTAGATTCCCGCCGTAGTTCGTGCTGCGCCTTCGATCTGGCGTCGAAGCAGGTGAGAGTTCCAAACATACGAAAAGAAGGACCTACCAATTACGGATCGATTGACTCGAAGCCGGATCATTGTGTCCGGGTAGGCAATATCATGTTCTAGTGCTGGAACCAAACCGCCACGACCGACAAGTTGCTTACTTCCATTGCCTCGGGCAAGGAGAAAATCTCCTTCCCGAACAAGGTATGACAGGGCGTCCTCACGTTCCCAGGCACCATTTTTTTGTTCCGATAAATCAAGCTTCTCTTTCTTGATAGCGTTCAACCGTAACACTGGAAAGCCAGAAGAGCTGTGCTTCACCGAGTGTCCATTTCTGGGCGGCTCAAGGAGAAATGTATTTACTGTGGTCCACAACCAGCCGAAAGGAAGGTGAGGTAAATTCGCGACTTCAACTTCACTCGGGAGGCAAAGTGAAGTCAGTGTTTCAGGTTTTCGAGGTTTTTGGCCTTGCTTGCCCTTTATCATCCACGCTTTGATGGCAGCCTTCCACACTTTGAGTTGTTGTTCGTAGCGCTCTGCCTGCTCCCGCCTGATGCGGGCCAGTAATTGCTCTGGAGTATCGAGCTTGTCTTTGTTCTCTTTGCGCCACTGGGCGGTCAGCTTGCCTTCGAATGCATGTTTGAGCACTGCTTGGCGGTACACATCCAGCTTCGCCCGTGCCGCGTTCAGGTTCTCGATGCCCTTGTCCAGTTCGGAAAATAGTTCCTCGATCTTGGCGACGATTTTGTGTTGTGCGGTTGTCGGAGCGAGAGGTACCGGAAGGTCGCCGAAGGCGCTACCCGATAGCTCCAAAAACGTCGTGCCACTTGCGCGTTTGCGTGCATATTCTTGTGACGCCATCAAGTAGTAGTAGACGTACTCGTTGAAAATACCAGGTGCGGGAACCAGGCTCTTGAAACCTTGGTTTGTGGCTAGCGGCTCCGAGCTGATAACGACGTAGCCAATTGGCGCACGTGTGGAAAAGTGCACGCTACCGGCTGGCATCACCCTTGCCGAGCTATTGGCAAGGCCGATCCTGGAAATACCCTTTGATCCTCTGTTGATGGTTTTTGCTGAGTGTGCCCTTAAGTCAGCCGGTGTAATCCAATTGATCTCGTCTGTCCAATATGTTGGTTCCCTTGTCGATGGTGTTCCACCCGAGACGGTGTGACCGAGCGCTGATAGCTTGGTCCAAACCCAGCTATTGGGTAGTGTCCATCGCAATTCTTGCTCACGATTCACGCCCCAACCTCCCATTCAACTCATCAATCACACCGTCCATCCGGTTACCAAAAAGCTCACACTCCTGCCCCAGCCAGCTTTTGCCGTCTAATGCGCGAGATCTTCCCGGCGCTGCCACCGGCTTGGCTGGCGCCGCGGCTCAGCGGTATTGGGTGATTGCAAGTCCTCAGTGTCCAAGGAGATAGCGAAACAGTACGTTGGTGTCCACCACAATCACGGGTGCCGTTCCCGCCTCGAATCAATGGAATGTCGGCGCGACTCCGCATCGCAGACCGTATCGTCCGCTCGAAGGTGGGCGAGACATCCCCAAGCGCTTCCGGGCCGTTGGGGAATTATCGTAATGAGGCCGTCGGCAACGAAGGTCCGGCATTCGTCACCCGGCTCGATACCGGTCAGGCGGCACTGGTGGGCGGGAAGCGTGAGTTGGCGCTTGGCGTTGATTCTGGGCATCATCAACTCCAATGAACGGGGTTCATTGACCCGGCAATCATAGCACCTGCTTTACTTGATCGGGCCTGCCTCACCCTGCGAGCACCTCATTCAACTCATCGATCACACCGTCCATCCGGTCGCCGAAGAGCTTGTACATCCGCCCCAGGCCGCCCTTGCCGTCGAACGGGGCCATGTCCAGGTCGTCGCGTTCCAGGTGAAAGGACGTGATGATGTGGTCACGGATCATGCGCAGCCAGTCCATCTGCTCTTCGTTGAACTTCTCTCCGCTGCCGCGGTGGCGGGTCATGATCCAGTTCTGAAAATTGCGGCGCACGGTTTCCGCGTAGGGCAGAAGCGTTCCATCGATGCCGCAGGCGCGGCGTATCAGCGCCACCAGGGCGGTCAGTTCGGTGGCGGGCTGCTGCCCCTGGTACTCGTCGAGCAGGGAATAGGCCTGCCAGACTCGCAAAGGGGCCAGTTGGGGCCGATCGTTCCTGAGCCTGTCCATGACCTCCCGGATCATGGGGTAGGTCAACTCGCTACGACGGTGCGGTTGGGCATAGAAGATGGTGAGGGCTTCGATTTCATCGCGATGGTCTTCCAGGTAGCGCCGGAAGTCCTGGGCCATGGCGTTGGCGTTCTCGCGGGCGTCGCCTTCCCATTCGGCGCGGAGCACCCTGTCCAGGTTTTCGTGGTCGATGGTCTGTTCCTTGTCGCGGCGAATCGAGTCGATCAACTCGATCAACTCGCCATTGAACACGCCGGCGGCCTCGCGGACCAACTGTTCCTGGGCTTGTTCGCACGCGGCCTTTGACGGCTCGGGGTGGTCAGGCTCGGTTTCGCGGGCCTTGGCTTCGATCCGGTCGGGGTCGATGGCTTGCAGCAGATTGCCGACGATGTCGGTGAGCTCGATGCCGCCGGCCTTTTCCCGGATGCGTTCCTGCTCGTCATGGTCGAGCTGTGTGTTGAGGCGGGCGAGGCGGCCGGCAAGGGAGCTCACCGTGTCCTGGTCGTGCGCGCCCATCATCACGCCCATGGCGAGGTCCTTGAGCGGCACGCCGGGTTTGGTGATGAGCGGCTGGCTGGCGGTCTTGAGAGACCTGGTGACGCCGACAGCGTCCACGATCACGTAGTGGGTCTTGCCGCTGGCGGCGGAGGGCGAGACTTTCTTGAGATCGTCGTGGTCGAGGGTGCGGGCGCCGCGGCCCTTCATCTGCTCGAAATAGTTGCGGCTCTTCACGTCGCGCATGAAGAGCAGACATTCGAGCGGCTTGACGTCGGTTCCCGTGGCGATCATGTCCACGGTCACGGCGATGCGCGGGTGGTAGTCGTTGCGGAACTGGGCCAGGACGGACTGGGGGTCTTCTTCGACCTTGTAGGTGATCTTCTTGCAGAAGGCGTTGCCTTCGGCGAATTCCTCGCGCACGGTCTGGATGATGTCGTCGGCGTGGCTGTCGGTCTTGGCGAACACCAGCGTTTTCGGGACTTCGGTGCGGCCGGGAAATATCTCGGGCAGCTTGTCGCGGAAGGTGCGGACGACCGTGCGGATCTGGTCGGGATTGACGACGGCGCGGTCGAGTTCCTGGGCGGCATAGGTCAAGTCTTCGTCCTGGATCTCCCAGCGCTTGCGGCGCGTCAGCCGTTCGCGCTTCTCGATCTGCTGGCCGGCTTCGATTTGGCCGCCGCGGAGGGTCTTCTGCGTGTCGATGACGTAGACCTCGTTGCCCACGTTGACGCCGTCGGCCACCGCCTGCTCATGGTCGTACTCGCTGACCACGTTTTTCTTGAAGAATCCAAAGGTGCGGCTGTCCGGCGTGGCCGTCAGGCCGATGAGATAGGCGTCGAAGTATTCCAGAACCTGGCGCCAGAGGTTGTAGATCGAGCGGTGGCATTCATCGATGATGACGAAGTCGAAGAACTCCGGTGGAATCGTGGGGTTATAGACGACCGGCATGGGCTTCCTGGGCTGCACCAGCTCCGCCGGGTTGATCTCCTCCGCGAACTCGTTCATCTCCTGGCCCTTCAGCAGCGAGTACACGCGCTGAATGGTGCTGATGCAGACCTGGCTGTCCTTGGCGACGAAGGACGACTTGAGACGCTGAACGTTGTAGAGTTCGGTGAACTTGCGGTTGTCGTCGCCGGGCACGTAGGCCATGAACTCCTGCTCGGCCTGTTCGCCCAGGTTCCTGGTGTCCACCAGGAAGAGGATGCGCTTGGCCCCGGCGTGCTTGAGCAGCCGGTAGATCGAGGTGATGGCGGTGTAGGTCTTGCCGGAGCCGGTAGCCATCTGAATGAGGGCGCGCGGGCGGTCATCCTTGAAGGAGGCTTCCAGCGTCTCGATGGCGTTGATCTGGCAGGACCTCAGCCCGGCAGGGGCCAGACTCGGAAGTCCCTGGAGCCGCTTGCGGAGCGAGGACGCCTGGCCGCGCCAGTCCAGCAGCGTCTCCGGCCGAGGGAAGTTGAACACTTCCCGGGAGCGGGGTTTCGGGTCCCAGCCGTTGGTGAAACGGGTGAGCACGCCGGTGCTTTCGTAGACGAAGGGCAGCGGCTCCGGATTTTCCAGCCACTTGAGCTTGGCGGAAGCATAGCTCCCGGACTGCTCTTCGACCGTGGTGATGTTGTGGCCCTGCTCCTTGGACTTGGCTTCCACGACGCCGACCGGTTTCTTGTCGACGAAAAGAACGTAGTCGGCCGGACCGATGTCGGTCTGGTACTCGCGGACGGCAATGCCGAGGCCGGCGCTGAAGTCGATTTTCCTCTTCGACTGCACCTTCCAGCCGGCCTGTTCCAACAGGGCGTCGATCTTGTCTCTGGCCGCCTGCTCAGGCGTCTGGTTGGCGCTCCGCATTCTGTCTGTTCGCTATGCCTTTGGCCGGGGCCGCAATCGGCTGAGGTGGCGGTCCATGGTGGGAGGCGACTACACCCAGATGCCCAGGACCGCCATGCCCGCCAAGCCGACAAGCACCAGAACGAACTTGAAGATGCGATCGGTGTCCCTGGTCGGCATCGGGACGTCATCGGTCCCGACCAATGTGCTGCGGATGAATTGCGCGACGCGATCGTCGATCCTGGACATCTCCGCATTGATGACGTCCAGAATGGCGATATAGATGAAGGTGCCCGCAGCCAAGGCGTTGAAAGACCCTTCAATGAGCAGCGCGGCCTGGCCCGCGACGAGGTTCGAGGTCACGGCGCCCAGCATGATCCCCAATGGCGTCATGGCCACGAAGATCGTCAAGACCGTCCAGAGACGCCTGGTGTCGGCCCCGGAAGCGTGCACGCTGACCATCAGGGCGAAGGCAGCCGAGCCCTTGTGGAACAGGATGCCCAGCATCACCAGCACCGAGGTGGCTGCTTCAGCTTCAAGGCCGAGAGCGGCGCCGGCGATAAGAGAGTGGATCGAGAGAACGACGAGCAGAACCAGGGGATAGATCGGCTGGCGTGTTCCCTTGTCCCGACCTGGTCGCTTGTATGCTTCGAATAGAACCCGGTCTGTGAGCAGCAGCAACCCGACGCCCACTGCCGCCAGCAGCGGCGCCAGGGGGTACTCGAAGTTCTCCTCGAATACCTCGCCCGCTTCGGGCAGCAGATGGATGAACCCCACGCCCAGAAAGATGCCGCCCGCCAGGGAGTTGCCCAGGGACAGGAATCGGTGGCTTCCATGGTGACGAGAGGCCAGCAGTGGGATGATGCCACCGGCGATACCGACGGCGAGGATCGATAGAGCCGCAACGATCTTGATGGTGACCAAGGAGGTCATGATTGCTCGTCGACGTCCGGGCCGGTCAACTGCTTCAGGAAAGATTGTCCTTTGGCTTTCAGCTTCTTCTCCAGCCGTTGGGTGCAGTCGCAGCCGGTGCAGGCCCAGGGCTCCTCGCCGTTGAGGTCCCGGCAGCGATTGCGGTCGTGGGCGTCCTGGACCCGCTCCAGGTCGAAATACTCCTCCCAATAGGGGCGCTCTTCCAGCAGGGGAGTCGGGCAGAAGCAGACCTCCACCCAGCGGACCCGGCCGTCAGCCGTCCGGCGCGCCTCTTCCATGTTTCGAAGATACTCGCCTCCGGCGACCGATCCCCGCCCCAGGGATCTGTCCTCGATGGCCTCGAGCAGAGAACGCTTTCGGTTTGACTTGAGTTGAGCAGTGACGAGGTATCTCATGGATGGACCACGCAGATTTGTTCAGGCAGACGCGCTACGGTGTCTTCCGCATCAAGGTGCAGGGTTCGACTGAGAAAGGTCTCAATCCTCGAAGGCCTCTCCCGCGCTCACGACCCGCCCGGCGGTGACGTCGTCCAGACCCTTTCGGATCCCCTGGAGCATCGCCGGATCGGCAAGCAGGTCGATGGTCTCCCGCAGGCCTTCGAATTCCCGGTAGGAGAGCAAAACCGCCCTTGGCGTACCGTTCTTGGTGATGACCACCTTGGAGTGCTGCTCTTCAACGCGGCGGAGAATGTTGAGGAGTTGCGACTTCGCCGTCGATACGGGGATATGCTCGTCCATGGACATGGTGAAAATTATGGCTGGGATTCTGACTGTGGTCAACGGGCCGATCGAGGATATTCCTCCAAGCGGGGCGTTCTTCCTGCAGGGGTTCCTGCGTCCTCGGACGCGTAGCGGCATCAGCTCACCCTCCATTGACCCATCCTTTCTCTTGTGGCTATAGTGGACGGCCCGCCCGAGACGAGCAGCACCCCGCCCTGGCGCGCGGATCAAACGAGAGTGAAACACTCAATCGTCAATAAAGACGAACGGCGAATGCACACGAATTGGGCACGAAGACCCATGGACCTGCTTGGCTGCGTCGACGTCACGGGAGGAAGCCCCCTCCGGGAGCGCGGGCGTCCCGCCCGCACAACACTGGCACAGCCTCACCCAACTCCTCCACCCGGCTCGACCGGCAACGGCGCCACGATTCTGCTTCGGCCGAGCCCATGGGGTTCCCGCCGGCAGGATGGCCGTGCGCCGCATCACGGGGAAACGGAGCGGCCACCCAACGCAGTGCATGCGGGCGAGACGCCCGCGCTCCCGGAGGGGTGCCTCCTCCCATCCTTCTTGCTCCGCGAGAAGGCACTGGCCCTGCCGATGCGGCAGTGCCGTCCCGCTTCGTGTGTCTTCAGTGAAACACCCCATCGTCAATAAAGGCGAACCACGAATGGACACGAATAGGCACGAATACCGGTGGACCTGCTTGGCTGCGATGACGTCACGGGATGAAGGCCGGGAGCGCGGGCGTCCCGCCCGCACAACACTGGCACAGTTTCACCCATCTCCTCCACCCGGCTCGACCGGCAACGGCGCCTGGGCTCTGCCTCGGCCGAGCCCAAGCAGTTCCCGCCGGCAGGGTGGCCGGGTGCCATATCGCGGGGAAACCGAGCGGCACCGAACGGCAGTGTATGCGGGCGGGACGCCCGCGCTCCCGGAGGGGCGCCTCTCCCGTGGGTCTTGGTGGATAACTCTCTTTTTCTCTTGTTTCAGGGGATGGGCCGCTTTGGGCGCCCTGTCTGGCTCCAGGCAAGGAGAATTCTGGCGGGTCGCGCCCTGAGGCAACCTCGGTGAAGCCCACTCGGAACAGTCAGGCTCAAGGGGATTGAAGCCATGGCCTTGCCCGACGAAGAACGGCTGAACCAGGTTCGGCAGTCCCTGGCCGAGGGGGGACTGGACGCCCTGCTGCTGCTCTATCCGGACGACATCCTGATGGCTACCGGCATGCTGCCGGCCAGCACCCACGTGGCCGTCCTGGTGGACCGGGACGGCGGAGTCAGTCTGCTGACGCCCTGGTGGCGGGAAGCCTTCGTGGCCGAGGAGAGCTGGGCCGACCGCATCGACTGCTTCGACTGGTGCAAGCGGGGCTGTGAGGTTGACCCCGACCAAGCCGTCATCGAGTGGCTTCGGAGCCGGAGGTCGGGGCAGGGAATCGAAAAGGTCGGGGCTCATCTCGAGGTGCACCACTACGGGCCCAACAAGATGCCCTCGGAGTGCTTGACCTATGACCGCATTCGGGCCGAGCTGCCTTCGATATTTCCCGTGGTCGAGGACGCCGGAGACCGCATCGCCCAGCTCAAGTCGGTCAAGACCTCCAGGGAGGTCGGCAAGCTCAAGGTGGCTCACCAGGTGGCGCGAGCGGGAGCGCAGGCCTTCTACACGCTGGCTGAGGCCGGCATTCGGGAAATCGATCTGGCCACCGAGGTTCACTGCGCCGTCCTCAGGCAGGCGGCCTCGCTGGGAATCGACTACGTCTTTTGCGAGATGCCGCAGATTACCTCGGGTCCCGAGCGCACGCTGATCGCCGATACCCTTTCCAACCATCCCACGGCAAGGAGGCTGCAGCCGGGCGACCCGGTGCTGTTGGAGATGGGCGCTCACGTCGAGGGATACTGGGCCGACATCACCCGGGCCACGGTGGTCGGCGAACCGACCGCATTGCTGCGAGGGCTGCACCGGGCCGTCCTGGACGCACAGGCGGCGGCCATCGCCCGCTATGTCCCGCGACAGAGCACGGGAGAACAGCTCTGCGAGGCCTCCTGGCAGGCCATGCGCGAGGCCGGATTCGAGCAGGGAATCACCCATTTCCTGGGGCACGGCCTCGGTTTCGCCTACCACGAGGACCGTCCCACCCTGGGTCCCGGCCAAAACCGGCCGGTATTGCCCGGGCAGGTGACCTCGATCGAGCCGGGACTCTATTGGCGGGAAGGCGGCCGGCCGGTGGGCGGCGTCCGGGTGGAGGAAAACGTGGTCTGGGGTTCCCGGGCCGGCCAAGCCGAGATCCTGTCCGACTACTACCGCGGCCTGGACCCGCCGGGCGGGGAGTTCTGAGGCCCGGTGCAGGACTTGTCGCGAGTCCGTACGTTGACCGCGAAAAGGGTTGGCTCGGCTGTGGAATCGGCGAGAAATTGGCGTTAGCGGCGAAATGGCTGCCGTGTATAATAGCGCCCCTGTGTTCAGGCTGTGGAACGGTCGCGTAACCACGAGGGGGTCTGATGAATCGCTCCGATCAACCCATTGAAGCCCTGCTGGAGGAGGAGCGCCTCTTTCCGCCTCCGGAGGAGTGCTCCCGCAACGCCAATATCGCCGATCCGGATATCTACCAACGGGCGGCCAAGGACCCCGAGGCCTACTGGGCCCAGGCGGCCGAGAGCCTGGAGTGGATGCGCAAGTGGGACCGGGTGTTGGACTGGAACCCACCGATTGCTCAATGGTTTGTGGGGGGGAAGCTCAACGTGTCCGTCAACTGCCTGGACCGGCATGTTCGGGGTTGGCGGCGCAACAAGGCCGCCTTCATCTGGGAGGGAGAGCCCGGCGAGGAGCGGGTTCTGACCTTTGCCGACCTCCACCGGGAGGTCAACCGGTTCGCCAATGCCATGAAGCGGCTGGGCGTGCGAAAGGGCGACCGGGTCACCATCTACATGCCCATGATCCCGGAACTGCCCATCGCCCTGTTGGCCTGCGCCCGCATCGGCGCTCCCCACAGCGTGGTCTTCGGCGGGTTCAGCGCCGAGTCCCTGCGAGACCGGATCAACGACGCCCAGTCCAAGCTGGTGATCACGGCCGACGGGAGCTACCGGCGCGGCCAGATCGTTCCCCTCAAGCGGAACGTGGACGCGGCCCTGGAGGGCTGCCCCTGCGTCGAGACGGTGGTGATGGTTCGAAGGATCGGGGATGCGGCTTCGATTGAGGTGGACGAGACGCGGGACGTCTGGTGGCACAGCGTCGTGGAAGATGTCCCGGCCTGGTGCGAGCCCGAGCCCATGGACTCGGAGGACCCGCTGTTCATTCTCTACACCTCCGGGACCACGGCCAGGCCCAAGGGCATTCTGCACACCACCGGCGGCTACATCCTGGGGGCGTCCCTGACTCACAAGTGGGTGTTCGACGCCAAGGAAGAGGACGTCTACTGGTGCTCGGCCGACATCGGCTGGGTCACCGGGCACAGCTATATCGTCTACGGGCCCCTGGCCAACGGAACCACCGGGGTCCTCTACGAGGGTTCCCCCGACTGGCCCGACAAGGACCGCTGGTGGGCCATGGTGGCCAAGTATGGCGTGAACGTCTTCTACACCGCCCCCACGGCCATCCGGGCGGTCATGAAGTGGGGCGAGTCCTACCCGGCCAGGCACGACCTCTCCACCCTGCGCCTCCTGGGGACGGTGGGCGAGCCCATCAACCCCGAGGCCTGGATGTGGTATCACGAGAAGATCGGGCAGGGGCGCTGCCCCATCGTGGACACCTGGTGGCAGACCGAAACCGGCTCCATCATGATCTCGCCGCTGCCGGGCCTCACCACCACCAAGCCGGGTTCGGCCACCTTTCCCCTTCCGGGCATCGATGCCGACGTGGTGGACGAGGCCGGCAACAGCGTCCCCCTGGGGGGAGGCGGCTACCTGGTGCTCAAGTCTCCCTGGCCTTCCATGGCCCGCACCATCCATGGCGACCCGAAGAGGTACGAGGAGACCTATTGGCGGCGCTTCGGCAAGAACGTCTATTTCGCAGGGGACGGCTGCAAGCGGGACGAGGCGGGCTACTTCTGGCTGTTGGGCCGCGTGGATGACGTCATGAACATCTCGGGGCACCGGCTGAGCACCATGGAAGTGGAGAGCGCCCTGGTGGACCACCAGGAGGTGGCCGAGGCGGCCGTGATCGGCAAGAAGGACGATATCAAGGGGGAGGCCATCGCCGCCTTCGTCACCTTGAAGGAAGGCGCCGAGGGGAACGCCGGCAAGGTGGACGAGTTGAAGAAACACGTGGTCCGGAAGATCGGACCCATCGCCCGGCCGCAGAGCCTGTACTTCACGGCCGAGCTGCCCAAGACCCGAAGCGGCAAGATCATGCGGCGCTTGCTGCGGGATATCGCCGAGGGCCGCGCCCTGGGGGATACCACCACCCTGGCCGACGCCACCGTGGTGGCCAAGTTGAAGAGCCAGTACGAGGAGGGCTAGCCGCAACCGGTCCCTGCCGGACGCCGGGTTGCAAGCTTCTGTCCGGCCAGTACGAAGAGTTCGAGTTTCATAGACGCTAAAAAACGCTATCGACCCAAGGAGGAGAGAACACATGGCGCAGGAACGAGCTGGAGCCACCACATTTCTGGGAAATCCATTGACGCTGGTCGGGCCGGAGTTGAAGGCGGGCGACGCCGCCCCCGACTTCACCTTGACCTCCAACGATCTCAAGCCGGTCCGGCTGTCCGATTCCGCCGGCAAGGTGCGCCTCATCAGCGTGGTCCCCTCGCTGGATACCCCGGTCTGCGACCAGCAGACCCGGCGATTCAACCAGGAAGCCTCCGGTCTGGGCGACGGCGTGGTGGTGTTGACCGTTTCCGCCGACCTGCCGTTTGCCCAGAAGCGCTGGTGCGGAGCGGCCGAGGCGGATGGAGTCGAGACGCTCTCGGATCACCAGGAGATGTCCTTTGCAGCCAGTTACGGCACCCTGGTCAAGGAGCTTCGGCTGAACAGCCGGGCCATTTTCGTGGTGGATGCAGCCGGCAGCCTCCGTCACGTGGAGTACGTCAAGGAGATCGCCTCCCATCCCGACTATGACGCGGCGCTGGCTGCCGCCAAGGCAGCGGTTTAAGCCTGCCTGGGATCGGATGGCCGGAATCCTGCGATTCCGGCCGAGCCCCGGTGGAACCTCCATCGAAGATGGTGGCCTTGTTTCTCGGACAGGGCACTCGGGACGGCATCCCCCGGGAGCGCGGGCGTCCCGCCCGCATCCTTGCCCATCCCTATCAGGAGCGGCCGCTCTCAGTGATTCCAGGGTTTCAACAGACTCCCCGGCCCGGCACGGGCGTGAGAGTACGCTTTGCCCCTTCCCCCACCGGGTCCTTGCACGTGGGCGGGGCCCGAACCGCGCTGTTCAACTGGCTTTTCGCGCGAGGTCAGGGCGGGCGCTTCGTCCTGCGCATTGAAGATACCGACCGGGAGCGCTCCAGCCCGGAGATGGTGAAGGACATTCTGGGCGCCCTCCGGTGGCTGGGCCTGGATTGGGACGAGGGCCCCTTCCTGCAGTCGGAGCGCTTGGACCGCTACCGCCAGGTGGCCGATCGGCTCTTGAACGGGAACAAGGCCTACCGCTGTTTCTGTTCGACCTCCGAACTGGCGGCCAGGCGCCAGGCGGCGGCAGCCGCTGGAAAAGCCTGGAAATATGACGGCGCCTGCCGGGAACTGCCGCCGGACCAGGCCGGAGAGAGGCATCGCCGCGGTCTTCCCAGCGTGGTGCGCTTCAAGGGACCCAGCGACGGGGAGATCGCCTTCCAGGACCGGATCTTCGGCCGGATTGTCCACCGGGCGGAGCAGATCGAGGACTTCGTGCTGGTGCGGTCCGACGGCATGCCCACCTACCACCTGGGCGTGGTGCTGGACGATCTGGACATGAAGATCAGCCACGTCATCCGCGGCGCCGACCACATCTCCAACACCCCCAAGCAGATCCTCCTCTACCAGGCCCTGGAGCGGCCGGTCCCGGTCTTTGCCCACCTCCCGCTGATTCTGGGACCCGACCGGACCCGGCTCAGCAAGCGGCACGGGGCGACCGCGGTGACCACCTACAGGGATCAGGGCTACCTGCCGTCGCCGTTCTGCAACTTCCTGGCGCTGCTGGGCTGGTCCCCGAAAACCGAGGTGGAATCTCTTTCCACCGATGAGTTGATCCAGCAGTTCTCCCTGAAGGGCGTGAACAAGAGCAACGCCGTCTTCGACCTGGAGAAGCTGTCCTGGTTCAACAGCCGCTATCTGCGCAATGCCCCTGCCGAGAGCCTGTATCCGCTGATCAGGGACGAGCTGGAAGGCGAGCGGCTTTGGAAAGAGGAGTTCGATTCCACCGACCGAGCCTGGATGCTGAAGGTGATCGATCTGCTCAAGCAGCGCGTCCGCATGGTGTCCGACTTCGCTACCCAGGGGAGAGCCTTCTTCAGCGATGACTTCGAGATCGAAGACAAGGCCCGCCGGAAGTTCCTCAAGGATGAGGCCCTGCCGCTCCTGATGCCCGAGCTGGCGGCGCGGCTCCAATCCCTGCCGGCTTTCGGACTGGAGGAGGTGGAATCGGCCCTGCGCGCCTTCGCCGCCGAAAGGGAGGTCAAGGCGGGGCTGCTCATCAACGCGGCCCGGGCGCTGCTGACCGGCAAGGCGGTGGCCCCGGGCATCTTCGAGGTCATGGTGGCGCTCGGGCAGGAGCGGACCGTGACCCGCCTGTCGGCGTGCAGCGCTGGGGACGTTGTTGAATTGCTGGAATAACTGAGCCTCTTGCAAAAGGATCGAGAGGCAGCGCTTTTTGGAAGGGTGCTTTCTAATCGCCGCATTCGCGGCTGGATTGGTGCAGAACCCAAACGACCCCAGGCTTCCGCCTGGGGCTACATGCGGGCGCTGCTTCGCAGCTCTATAAGGATGGCCTGTAGGGGGCGTCTTGCCAGATCACCCACGCCAACCGCAGCTTCGCAGCTCTCCCGTAACCCACGATACTGCTAAGGGGTACATGCTTATTATTTGGAATGAAGCGTTTGCAAGAATCGGTAGAGGGATCTTTTCCGGGAATGGCTACAAAACGCACAAGAACACAAAAAGAGCTATCGGATCGTCGCGACTCGATATCAAGCCACTCATTTTGTGCCTTTTGTGCTTTTTGTGGTGAATGCCGGAGCTTACAGCTCTTTACCTTCCTGGGAACGCGGGCGTCTCGCCCGCACAAGATTTGGCGGAAAGGAAGCGATTAAAAAGGTGAGGAAATGGTTCGTCTGAAGCTCTCCATCATGATGTTCTTGCAGTACTTCATCTGGGGGGCCTGGTACGTCACCCTGGTCACCTATCTGAGCCGGACCCTGGGCTTCAGTGGCAGCCAGATCGGCTGGGCCTATGCCACCACGGCCATCGCGGCCATGATCTCTCCGTTTTTCATGGGGCTGGTGGCCGACCGATACTTTGCCTCGGAGAAGGTGCTTGCGGGATTGCACCTGGTGGGAGGGTTCCTGCTCTATTGGGCATCCGGCCTGGAAAACTTCAGCCAACTCTTCCCGGTGCTGTTGATCTACGCCCTGTGCTACATGCCGACACTGGCGCTCACCAACTCCCTGTCCTTTCACCACATGGAGAGCCCGGAAAGGGAATTCCCCAGGGTGAGAGTGCTGGGGACCATCGGGTGGATCGCCGCCGGGGTGCTGGTGGGCCGATTGCACCTGGAGGCCGGCGCCGCGCCGCTGCAGATCGCCGCCGGCGCCTCGGTGCTGATGGGTCTCTACTGCCTGCTGCTGCCGCACACTCCTCCCAAGGGAGGCGGCCGGCCCTTCAGTCTCAGGGGTCTGCTGGGGCTGGATGCCCTGAGCCTGATGAAGGAGCGCTCCTTCGCCGTTTTCGTGGCGGGCTCCTTTCTGCTCTGCATTCCGCTGCAGTTCTACTACACCTTCACCAACCTGTTCCTCAACGAGATCGGCGTCAGTCAGGCCGCCAGCAAGATGACCCTGGGGCAGGGCTCCGAAATTCTCTTCATGCTGGCCCTGCCCTTCTTTCTGACCCGGGTGGGACTCAAGGGGACCCTGCTGATCGGCATGGCGGCCTGGGTGGCCCGCTACCTGCTGTTTTCCTGGGGAGACGGCGGCGAGCACCTGTGGATGCTGCTGGGAGGGATTCTCCTGCACGGCATCTGCTACGATTTCTTTTTCGTGGCCGGCCAGGTCTACGTGGACCGCAAGGCTCCCATCCGGGTGAGAGCCGCGGCCCAGGGATTCATCGCCCTGGTCACCTTGGGCCTGGGCATGTTCGTGGGCGCCAGGGTGTCCGGGCTGGTGGTGGAGCACTACAGTTTCCCGGGTGTCGACGGCGTCGTGCAGCACCATTGGGGTGAGATCTGGCTGATGCCCGCGGTGGCGGCAGCGGTGGTGCTGGTGCTGTTTGCGTTCTTCTTTCGGCCTGGGAGGGTGGAGGCGGATGAAGCGGCCGGGAGCGGTTAGTCTCTCACGCGCCCCGGCATAGCGGCATCGGCTGCCTGTTTCGCCCCTGAGCCGGCGAGGGACGTTGTTTGCTCCTGCTATGGAAACCGCCCTCAATGTCCTGCTGGCAGTCTTGATCCTGGGCGGGAGCGCCCTCCTGACCCACTGGTTCACCCACGCCATGTACATTCGCTGCCGGAGCTGCGGCACTCTGAACGCCCGGCGGAGAACCCATTGCCGGGAGTGTTCCAGCCGTTTGGCAGGCAACTCCCAGAGGCCTGAAGGCTAGCCCGGATTTCCATCCTGGCCGCAGGGAAATGGAGACCTGCGGTTGACATATGTAATAATGCATATTACATTTCTTCATCATGAAGGTGCAGCACAAGGGATTGAAGAGGCTCTTTGAGAGGAATGACGCCCGACTGGTCCCAACATCCCTGGTGCGGCGCCTTCGACAAATCCTTTCTGATTTGAACTATGCCCAACAGCCTGGAGATATGAACATTCCGACCTACCGGCTGCATCCCCTGAAGGGAGACCGCCAGGGACAATGGAGCGTCCGCGTTTCCGGCAATTGGCGCGTCACCTTTCGGTTTTCAATTGGTGAGGCAATAGACGTTGACTTGGTTGATTACCACTAGCAGGAGGGGCAGATGGTGATGAACAACCCGACACATCCCGGCGAAACGATTCGAGACAGCATCGAGGAACTCGGCTGGACGGTGACTGAAGCAGCCAAGCGGCTTGGTGTGTCCCGAAATACGCTGTCCAGGGTTCTGAATGGGCGTGGCGGAATTTCGCCTGAGATGGCACTCTCGTTGGAACAGCTTGGTTGGAGCAACGCCGACTTTTGGGTAAGGCGTCAAGCGGGCTATGAGTTGGCGCAAGCCAGGCGAAAGCAGGCCGCGGCCTGAGCCTCTAGCCCGAAGTCGGGGACGGGGGACGGTCCGAATCGAAAATCAGCAGGGGACGCTGCCGTCTCCCTGTGGAAAGCGAGACTCTCCGTGTTCCGGGATACCCTGGGGCTGGCTCTGAAGAATGCACTTCGCAACCGGCGTCGCACGCTGCTGACGGTTGCCAGCATCAGCATCTCGCTGTTTCTGCTGGGAGTGCTCCTTTCGGTCTATCACGCCTTCTACCACCAGGAAGGCGCTCCCGAGCAGGCCCTGCGGTTGGTGACGCGCAATCGGGTCTCTCTGACCTTCTCCCTGCCCGAATACTATGAACAGCAGATCCGCAGGGTGCCCGGAGTGCGCGAGTTGGTGCCCACCTCCTGGTTCGGCGGGGTCTATATCGACAATCGACCCGAAAATTTCTTCCCGCGGTTCGCCACCGATCCGGAGAGGATCTTCGAGGTCTACAAGGAGTTCCGGGCGCCTCCCGAACAGCTCGAGGCCTTCCAGTCGGAGCGCACGGCCGCGGCCGTCGGCAAGAGCCTGGCCGAACGGCTGAACTTCAAGCTGGGCCAGCGGATCACCATCGAGGGGGACATCTACCCGGTGGACCTGGAATTGACCATTCGGGCCATCTTTGTAAGCGATGTCGAAAACGAGGACTTCTCCCTGTATTTTCACCGGAAGTACCTGGAAGAGGGCCTGCCCCAAGCTCGCCGCGGGATGGTGGGAACCTTCGGCATCCTGGCCGATTCCGCCGAGGCGGTGCCCCGCATCGCCAAGCAGATCGACGACCTCTATCGAAACTCGGAGCGCCAGACCAAGACCGAGACCGAGCGGGCCTTCCAGTTGAGCTTCGTCTCCATGCTGGGCAACGTCAAGGTGTTCCTGCTCAGCATCTGCGGCGCCCTGGTCTTCACCATTCTGCTGGTGGCCGCCAACACCATGGGCATGTCGGTGCGGGAGCGCATCACCGAGATCGGGGTGCTCAAGACGCTGGGATTCACCACCGGCAGGGTGCTGAGCATGATCGTGGCCGAGGCCGTCCTGATCTCTCTGGCGGGGGGCCTGCTGGGTTGCGGCCTGGCCTGGGGGGCGTCGGGGTTCTTGCGGCAGTCGCAGCTCATGCTCTCGGGGCTGTCCTTTGCGCCGCCGGTCTTCCTGATCAGCCTTTCCATCGCCCTGGCCATCGGCATCCTGAGCTCGCTGGTCCCGGCCCTGGGAGCGACCCGTCTGCCCATCACTTCGGCCCTTCGACACACGGGATGACGGCCTTGTGTGCTCGGGGAGGAGCCGGACAGAGGGAGAATTCGAGCCTGTCTTCAACCGATTGAAGCCCTTGGTTCGGAGCCTTTGCGCCCGAACGGCGCCCTGCTCGCCGGCCTGGACGGCTGAGCCGGTGGGAAAGCCCTGAGTCACCCTATGCCCTTGCCTCTCTCCTACAACCTGAAGAACCTGGCGGTCCGCAAGACCACCACGGTCATGACGGCCTTGGGCATAGGCCTCACGGTGGCGGTGCTGTTGGGGATCATGGCCTTGGTCGGCGGTTTGGAAAAGGCTCTCCAGGGCACCGGGCATCCGCTTCACCTGCTGGTCATGAGGAAGAACTCCATCTCGGAGCTGGTCAGCCAGGTCAGCCGCGAGGCCCTGTCCAACATCCGCAACAAGCCGGGAATTCAGCAACTGGACGGCGAGCCGATGGTTTCCCCTGAAATCGTGACCGTCATCAATTTGCCGCGCCACAACAGTCCCGAGGGGGCCAACGTGAACATCCGGGGCCTGTCCCCGATGGGAATCCGCATGCGCCCCGGCCTGAAGTTGATCGAGGGACGCTGGTTCCAGCCGGGTCAGCGGGAAGTGGTGGTCGGGAAGTCGATCGCCCGGCGGTACGTCAACGCCGAAATCGGAGATCGGCTGCGCTTCGGGCGCGGCGACTGGAGCGTGGTCGGTGTTCTCGACGCCGGCAGTACCGCCTTCGACAGCGAGATCTGGGTCGGTCTCAATCAGCTCGCCACCGATTCCAATCGCATGGAAGTCCTTTCCTCGGTTCTGGTGCGCGCGGCCGACCCGGTGAGCCTGCAGGCGCTCCAAAACTCCCTGGCCGACGATCAACGGCTCTACCTGGAGGGCAAGAGGGAAGTGGACTACTACCAGGAGCAGACCGCCTCGGCCGAGCCGGTCAAGTTCCTGGGCATCTTCGTGGCTGTCATCATGGCCGTGGGAAGCTGCTTTGCCGCCATGAACACCATGTATGCCGCCGTGGCCCGCCGCTCGCGGGAGATCGGCACCCTGCGGGTACTGGGTTTTTCGGGCGGCAGCATCCTGCTGGCCTTCGTGATCGAGTCGCTGCTGCTTTCCCTGCTGGGAGGGTTGATCGGGGTGCTGCTGGTGCTGCCGCTGCACGGCCTGGAGTCCGGCATCGGCAACAATCTCACCTTCAGCGAGACCGGTTTCGATTTTCGACTCTCACCGGCCATTGTGGCGGTCGGGGTCGGATTCGCCTCGATCATGGGTCTTGTGGGCGGACTGCTGCCGGCCCGCGGGGCCGCCAGGGAAAGCATCCTCAGCGCACTGCGGGAGTTGTAGACGGTGGTTGCAGAATCAGGGAAAAACCTGGAGCAGGATCTCGACAGCCTGAGAATCCACAAGAGCCGGAGGCGGTCCTCGAAGGGACCCTCTCGCTGGACCTCCCGCTGGATCCTTGCCGGTATCGTGCTGGTGGTGGCTGTGGGTGCGGCCGTCACCGCCGCCCGCTTCGCCAGGCAGGAGATCGAGGTGGAGGTCTTCCGGGTGGTTGCGGGCGGCGAGCCCGGGTCTCAGGGCCCCCCGGTGGTCCTGAACGCCTCCGGCTACATCGTGGCCCACCGCAAGATCCAGTTGACGGCCAAGGTGGTGGGAAAGGTCGCCTGGATCGGCGTCGAAAAGGGAGACCTGGTCGAGAAGGGACAGGTGCTGGTCCGGCTGGAGGATGCCGAGTACCGGGCCCAGGCTCAACAGGCCGAGGGGCAACTGGCCAGCCTGCTGGCCCAATTGAGGGAGCTGGAGGCCGGTTCCCGTCCCGAAGAGATCGCTCGGGCCAACGCCAACCTGGCCCGCGCCCAGGCCGATCTGAAGAATGCCGGGATCAACCTGGATCGGGTGCGGAAGCTCTTCGAGGAAGAGGTTCTGCCCCGGCAGGACCTGGACAACGCCCAATCCCGCTTCGAAGCGGAAGCGGCTCGGGTGGAATCCCTGGCCAAGGAAGCCGACCTGGTGCGTTTGGGTCCTCGGGAGGAACAGATCGAGGCCATGAAGGGACGGGTCAAGCAGGCCCGCGGCGAGCTGGCGCTTCGCCGCACCTTCCTGGACTCCACCGTGATTCGCGCCCCGATCACCGGAACCATCCTGGAAAAGGCGGTGGAGACGGGAGAATTCGTCACCACCAGCTTCGTGGGCGAGCGCGGGGCCAAGGGCTACGTGGTCACCTTGGCCGACCTGAACGATCTGCAAGTGGAGCTGGACATCAGCCAGGACGACTTCGCCAGGCTCTCCATGAAGCAGCGGGCCACTCTCAACACCGATGCCTTTCCCGACCGGTCCTACCGGGGCCATATCGCCGAGATTGCGCCGGAGGCCAACCGGCAGAAGGCGACCGTGCAGGTCAAGGTGCAGGTGGCCGATCCCGATGCCTTCCTGAGACCGGAGATGAACGCCCAGGTGGCCTTTCTGGCTCCCGAAGAGCCGGCCAACGGCGACCGGGGTCCTTCGGGCGCCCGGATCATCGTGCCTACCGCGTCCGTGCGCGACCGGGACGGCCGCAAGACGGTGCTGGTGGTCCTGCAGGGCCGGGCCAGGGAGCGTCCGGTCCGGATTGGAGATCTCACCGCCGAGGGCGTGGTGGTCACCGAGGGTCTGATCGGCGGGGAAGACATCGTGGCGAGCCCGCCCGGCGATCTGGAGGACGGGGACCGGGTCCGGAGGGCAGGGGATTAGCGAGGCCGTTTGTAATACAGGAGAACGCATGGTCAACGATTGGGTGGTGGAGGCCACTGACCTGCACAAGGAGTTCCAGCGGGACGCCTTTCAGGTTGTCGCCTTGCAGGATGTTCATCTGACGATCCGTAGAGGGGAGTTCGTGGCTTTCATGGGCCCGTCGGGGTCGGGCAAGTCCACCTTGCTCTATCTCATCGCCGCCATCGACCGGCCCACCCGGGGCCGGGTCAAGGTCCTGGGCCGGGATATCCTCCAGCTCAAGGAGCGGGCCATAGCGGACTGGAGGAACGAGAACGTCGGGTTCATCTTTCAGACCTTCAACCTCATTCCCGTCCTGACCGCCCGGGAAAACGTGGAGCTTCCCCTGCTGCTGACCCACCTCAGCCGTCAGGAGCGGGCCGAGCATGCCGCTACCGCCTTGGGGCTGGTGGGATTGTCGGACCGAATGGATCACTATCCCCGCCAGCTCTCGGGCGGACAGGAGCAGCGGGTGGCCATCGCCCGAGCCATTGTGAGCGATCCCTCCATCATCCTGGCCGATGAGCCCACCGGAGACCTGGACGCCCAGTCGGCCCAGGAGATCCTCACCATCCTGTCCAGGTTGAACCGCGACCACGGGAAAACCGTCCTGATGGTGACCCACGACCCCCATGCCGCCCGCCACGCCAGCAAGATCCGCTACCTGGAAAAGGGACAACTGTTGCCCGAGGGAGCGCCCCAACCCGAGTAGGGCCGAATCCGGATGGGTTTGGGAGACATGGGCGAGCCCGACAATTCCGGCTCCGAATAAACACAAAGACCGATGGACCACCGTTGCTGCGACGACCTCAAGGGATGAAGCCCACCCGGGAGCGCGGGCGTCCCGCCCGCATGCACTCCCGTTACGTGCCGCTCCCTTTTTCTGCGATGCGGCGCCCGACCACCCTGCCGGCGGGAACGGCAGGGGCTCTGCCGAAACAGGGCCCTGGCGCGATTGCCGGTCGAGCCGGGTCGAGGAGTTGGGTAAGGCCTTGCCAGTGTTGTGCGGGCGGGACGCCCGCGCTCCCGGGTGGCGTCCTTCCGTTGGTGCGGTGGAAAGTTTCCAGCGGATGACTCATCCGAAAGGACACTTCCCTTGAGCAGACCCGGCAAGCCGTCCATGTCCGATCTCGGTCGCATCGCCATCGTGCTGGTGGAGACCAGCTCCCCGGGGAACTTGGGCTCGGTAGCCCGTGTGATGAAGAACATGGGCCTGAATCGACTCGTCCTGGTGGACTGCCGGGCCGATCTGACCGAGGAAGCCCGGCGGCGGGCCAGGGGAGCCGACGACCTGCTGGAAACGGCCGTGCGGGCCAGCGGGCTGGGCTCAGCCCTGGAATCCTTTCACCTGAGCGTGGCGACCGGCTCCCGGCCGGCGAGATGGTTCGAACGGTCCCTGCAGCCTCGGGATATGGCTGCCGAGCTGAAGGGACTGGGCCCCGGCGACCAGGTCGCCATCGTCTTCGGGCCCGAACGCACAGGCCTCACCAATGAACACCTGCAGTACTGCCACTGGCAGGTGAGGATTCCCACCGTCCCCGGATTCCCCTCTCTCAACCTGGCCCATGCCGTGGCCATCGTGGCCTACGAGCTTTCCCAGGGCCTTTCGGCACCCCCGTCCAAAGGGGTTCGGGGTCTGGCGGAACTGGGTCAGATCGAGGCCTTCTCTCGAGATCTGGAAAGGTGCCTGAAGGAAATCCAGTTCCTCAAAAAGCAGAATCCCCAGGAAGTCATGATGACCCTGCGTCAAATGCTGGCGCGGGCGTCGCTCGACGACCGCGACATCCGCATCTTGCGGGGAATCCTGAGGCAGTGGAAGTGGTACGCGCGGAGCGACGGCATCCCCGAAAGGCGCGGAGAGAAAAGAGTTATCCACGAAGGGTCACGAAGGACGACGAAGGGCCACCAAAGGCTGGAGAAGGTTCGAGAAGAATCCGCCAAAAGCGGTTTGGGCGCGCTGCACTATCCCGACCAAGATTGATCATACCCGTGCGCACCGACCAAATGAAATTGATAAAAATTACAGGGTGGGTATTGTCATGGATCTTGGTTGGGATGCTTCCGTGGCTGGCGGTTTGGGACGCTCCATTTTTGGCTTCTGTGATCTATTTCGGTGTGCTGGTTGTTGGTTTCGGTGCGTTTCATTGGGTTGAGCGCTGGTTCCCTTCTCGTCTTCGTCCGGTATCGGGTGTCGCAATTCTTATAGGGCTATTCCTTCTCGTGGTCGGGCTCATGTTTGGCATGGGAGACTTGATCCGAAGACCCTAAACTGGGAAATTCCGTTCCGAAAAAATCCGCGAAGCGGAGACAGCACATGGATGTAGGCGTGGTTTGCGCAGGCGTCCGACGTTTCGCCGTCTCCCCCCCCAGTGGGCGTTGCGGCCTTGACGGGACGGGCGCCGCAACGGTTTTACTTTGCTCCGGGATCTGAATATACTCTGCTTCCGCCGGGGTCCTGAATGGGCCGCCTGACAGCCTGAAACGACTGGAATCGACGCGGGGGGAGACGATGAGACTAGCCAAACGGGTCGGGCGCCTTTCGCCCTCGCCGACCATGGCGGTATCGGAAGAGGCCAACCGCCTGCGTTCCGAAGGCCGAGAGGTGGTGGACTTCAGCATCGGCGAGCCCGACTTCAACACGCCCGACAACATCAAGGGCAGGGGACACCGGGCCATCGACGAGAACTTCACCCGCTACACCTCGGCGCCCGGCATCAAGGACCTCCGGGAGGCCGTGGTGGAGAAATACCGCCGCCAGTATGGGGTCGACTACTCCGTGCCCGAGGTGGTGATCTCCTGCGGCGCCAAGCACACCTTGTTCAACCTGGCCTTCGCCCTGTTCGAGGAAGGGGACGAGGTGCTGCTTCCCGTTCCCTACTGGGTGACTTTTCCGGAGCAGTTCAAGATGGTTGGCGCCGTGCCGGTCGAGGTCATGACCCGGGAGGAAGACGACTTTGTCCTCAAGGCATCGGCGCTGGAAGCCAAGGTCACCTCGCGCACCCGGGCCATGGTGGTCAACACGCCCAACAATCCTACCGGAGCCGTCATTCCCGCCGATGAGATGGACCGGATCGTGGACCTGGCCCTGGACCGGGACCTGATGATCATCTTCGACGAATGCTATGAATTCTTCGTCTTCGACGGGAACCGGCACACCTCGCTGGCTCACTACGCCGACCGCGCCAAGAATGTCTCATTGCTGGTCAACACCGCTTCCAAGACCTACGCCATGACCGGATGGCGCATCGGATACCTGGTGGCCCCACGCGAAGTCGCCAAGAGTGTCAGCAACATCCAGAGCCACAGCGCCAATCCGACCTCGGTTTCCCAGAAAGCGGCCCTGGAGTCCATCCTCGGCAGCCAGGACTCGGTGTCGCAGATGATTGCCGAGTACGAGCGCAGGCGTCGCTACGTGGTGGAGCGGCTCAACGGCATGCCCGGCCTGAGCTGCGCCACTCCGGGGGGCGCTTTCTACGCCTTCCCCAACGTTTCCAGCTATTTCGGGAGCGAGGTGCGGGACTCGGTGGAATTTTCCACCTGGCTACTGCGTCAATCGGGGGTGGCGGTGGTCCCGGGTTCAGCCTTCGGCATGGAAGGCCACGTCCGCATCTCCTTCGCCACCAGCATGGAGAACCTGGTGACCGGCATGGACCTGATGGAACAGGCCCTGTCCAGGATGTAACCCTACCGGGCGTGGCGCCTGCCGGCGGCGATCAGCACATCTACGAATTCCCACTTCCAGCTCGCCGAGCCGTCTCACGGCGCACCTTGCCGCCTGCGCCGTTCCAGGTCTTGTCGAATGTCACTTGCGACGTCTTCGACCTCCTTGGCGACCTTGGTTTCCATGCCCAACTCTTGCCGCAAGGCTGTCACCAGCGGGTACAGCCGGTTGACGGACGGGGACGCTTCGATCAACGCCAGCACGGGTCCAGGCCCGAATCGAATGGTGAAGGCCATCAGGCATTCGATGCTCAATTCGGGCAATTCCTCGAATCGGGGCAGAATCTCCAGCATGGCGGCGATCTCCGACTTGCAGCCGAACTGGTTTCGGAGACGGAGAAAAGCCTCCGCTCGCAGGAGGTGAGCGAGCACCAGGTTGTCGGGCGAATTCGAATCAAATTCCTTCAGGACTCGTTCGGCTGTCTCGACTGCCGCTTCCGGTTGACCGGTCGCAATTTCCGCTTTCGCCCTTTCGAGCAGCGTGGAACCCATTCGGTGAAGGATTGACGGGGATTTTGTGTCTTTGAAATGGTTCAGGAATTCATCGACGGAAGCGAAAGCATCCTCCAACCGGCCCGCCCGCATCAACGACGTACTCTTGTTGGCGAAGACGCTGGCGAGGGTATCGGCCATGTCGGGAGAATCGTGAGACGCGAGCCCGCGGATGAGCGTATCGTAGGCCTCCTGCGCTTCCCGAGGCCTGTCGAGGAAGTCCAGCATGGCGGCCCGGTTGGACCGCGCGGTCGCCAAGTGGCCGGCCATCTCCGGTAAGGCGTCCCCGTCGAAGCGCTCCGTGACGGCTTCAAAGCAGGCGAGCGCATCGCGGAACGCGCCACGCTCGGCCAGCGCGCCCCCCTTGCGGAGCATCGCGGTGGCGACGGCGTCGGCGACTCCGGGCAACCGGCTGTTCCTGAAGCGGTCGACCACGGCATCATATCCGTTGCAGGCTTCAGCAGAGAGCCCCTGCCTTTCCAGTAGTCCGGATTTGCCTACCAGCGCCCGCGCCACGGACTCTTGGACTTCGGCGGAGTCGCTGGGCCCGAAGCGTTCGATCACCTCCTCGAACACTGTCCGGGCTCTGCTGGGTTGGCCTACCTCCACCAGCGCCACGCCACGGTTGAAGAGCACCTCACACCGCTGTTTTTCGGTAGCCGGCGTATAGGTATGGTCGTAGCGCTCCGCGAAAGCTTCGCTAGCCGCAACGATTTCTTCCGAACGATTGAGCCTGCCCAGCAGTGCAACCTTGTTGGCGAGTACGGTGGAAATGGTCTTCGCCAAGTAGGGCGCATCGTCGCCGGCGTACCGGTTCAGGATCTCGTCACAGACGACCACAGCCTCGTCGTTGCGCCCCATTTCCGCCAGGGCCACGGACTTCACGGACAGCGCGTCGGCCGCCTGCCTTGCGGCGCTGGTGGTGCCGACGCTGCGCAGGAGGGACTCAATCTCGTTGCAGGCAGCAATCACTTGTTCGTACTCCTGGTTGCCGCGGAGGTCCTTCACCTTTGCGGCCAGCTCGCGCGCCCTCGATTCGAGGGAATCGCCCCGCCCCCGGGGCCGCTCCCTCACTCCTATGCGCGAGGTCGCGGCTTGTGCCCCGAAAGCTGCCTGGAGTCCTTCGGCCTCTCCCGCTGGGCTGGTAGCGGCCGGCAACAGCTTAAGGGCTCTATCCAGCATCTCCCGCGTCGCCCCTTTGGCAGACGATGCCTCTGCCGTGATGCCCTGAAAGATGTTGACGAGTTCCGGCTGCGAGTAAAATGCAGTCATGAAGCGGACAAGCGCGTCGACCACCTGATTCGTTCCCCTGCCGCTTCGCAGCAGGTGGTAGATGTTGTACATGCGCTCGGCCAGGTAATACTCTCTCCGCCGGGGAATCCCTCCGGAACGAATGACCTCTCCCCGATCGACGAGGCGTTTCAACAGCGCGCTGCAGTGGCTGGCCGAAAGCCGGGCAATGGCTGAGACCTGGCTGGCCGTGGAGGGCTGCCAAAGGGCGGCCAGCGCCAGGTACACCCGTCGCTCCTGCGCACCCAGCGCCTCCAGATGGCTTCGGAAATATTCCGTGTGATCGTCGACCAGGTCCAGGAGGTCCTCCATCAATTCGCGGAAGGAGAGCCGGGAGCCAAACTCGGCAACGATCGACAGCAAGCGGGGATTGCCGCCGGTGAGGATTTCAAGGGAGCGGATGGCTCGCGGAGCAATATCTCTTTCCGAGACGCTCCTCCAGAGAGTGGCGCAGGCTTCCGTGTCCAGGCGCTTCAGAGTGTGTACCTGAAAGAGGTCGTAAAGCGCCCGTTTCGAGTCGTCGATTTCTGCGAATCGGCTCGTGGCGCTGCCCAGCAAAAAGATCCGAGGCTCGCACTGCAGTGTCTTTCGCAACTCCCAGCCGACCTCGGGATCACCGATCTCGTTGAACAGACTGTTCAGGTTCTCCACGAACAGCAGGAGCCGCTTGCCCTGCGTGGCCGCAAAGTCGAGGATCGCCGCCAGCGCCATGTCAGACAGGATGCGGTCATCCTGGACGGCGCGCAGTTCCTCGTATGTCCGATTCAGGTCGGGCGCGTCTTCCCCGCTGGGAGCCTGCTGCGCGAGATTGAACAGGCACTGCAGCCAGAACTCGCCGCAACTGGAGATTCCATAGCTCTCTTCGGCAAAGACTACCGGGAACCAAGACGCTTGCAGGGCCGGATCTCTACGCACTTCGATAGCCACGCGCAGCAGCAATGTGGTCTTGCCCGAACCTCGCGGCCCGATCACGATTGCATGCGGGTTGGAGTTGCCCGTGCTTTCGCGAAGCGCCTCGACGAGGAGGGCAAACTCGCCGGTTCTTACGCAGAAGGAATCAACGAGTTCCTGGTCGGTCAGGAATCCTGGATTGTATTTCTTGATTTTCCTCGCCATCCGGACCTCATTGCAGAGACGTTAGATTGCTGTGAGCGGAGTGATCGAGAGGCCCTTCCGGGATCGCTGCCAGTCTTCCAGCAGTCCCGAGGCAAAGCGGAACTCTTCTCCGTGCCTGGTGAAGTACCCGTCCTGGACCAGGACCTCCAGCACGAACGGCACTGCGCCCGCGCCAGCGTCCTGCGAAATTTCGAGCTTCGACTTGTACGTTTCGATTGATGCAGGGCGTAGCGATCCCTCCGACGCAGCCTGGACCAGCAGTTCGAGGGCAACCCTGTAGCCGTCGGTTCCGAGCACCATCTTGAGCCGTTCCTCGTAGTGGTCCATGTCAATCTGGCCGCGCATCCCAAGCATGTCATCGCGGTAAGCGTTGTAGGCGTCCTTGAGCGTGGCATCTGTACGTCCTTCAATCCTCATATGCCGGTACAATGCGTCAAAGAACTGTTGGACGTGGTGGGGGATGCAGCACCGCAGGCGGCGGCACATTGCCTCACGGACAGCTACGGGGAGTCCGACTCCGTAGTTCGCGGCCAACTCGCCCAGGCAATCCGACGCCGTCGACTCGCTCCAAGGCTTCAGTTCGTAGGAGGAGAAGACGTTCATGGCCGCGCTCAGCCCGGCTTGCTTCAGGATCGGGGCGATCCCTACGCTGCCCGAGACGATCAAGCAGAGCCGGTCGCGATGCGCTTGGGCATTTCGTCGCAGCCAGGAGAGGAATTCATCCGCCGCCTCGATATTCTCCGGGATCATGCGGTAGTCCCGTCCCTTGAGGATCCTGTTGACGAGAATCGACAACTCGTCGATCGCGAGCACGACCTTGCCGTTTCCCCTTGCGAGATCCTGCATAAGCAGGTCACCCTTGCTCTTCCACGTACCGCTGTTGATCTCTGCCCGCAACTGGAACCGCATGTCGTTATACTGCGCGCCGACCTGAACGTTTCTGAAGCTCCTCAAAACCTCTTTCGTACGCTCTCCGGCTCTGCGCGACATTGACTGGAGGCGCCGCGACTCCAGCGAAATCGCAACGATGGCGTCCGCGGGATCGCTGGCGTCCTCCAGGTCAACAAAAGCTGTTTGGAAGTCGGGGCTCCCGCTTAATCTGCGCAGAAGTTCCCGGACGAGGCTCGTCTTTCCCATTCGTCTCTGGGCTACAAGGAGCGTGTGAGTCCCCTCGGCGATATGTTCTCGCAATGCGGTGATGTCACTCTCTCGGTCGAAGAAGCGATCGCCCTCTACCCAGTTCCCAACGGTCTTCTTGAGCATGCGCCCTCCCGAAAAAACCTCAACTACCGACTACTATGTTGCCAACATTTATTTTGGCAACATATATGTTGGCATATTGTGGGAGGGAGGTCAAGCAGAATCGAAGTGGCCCTGCCCGGGATGCAGCTCTACCGGCGGGCTCCCCTGCTCGCAGCAATCAGCCACACCACCGCCCCCGCAATCAGCAGGACGATGAACGTTCCCGGATTCAGCCAGCCTTGCCGGGAATGCCAGACGATCGCATAACCCAAAGCACCCGCCAAAAGGGCATAGGTGGTGAAGGGAAGCAGGGTCAGGCGAATGATGGCGCCTTCCTTGCCGGCCAGGCCGGCCACCGCCGAAGCCGCCACCACGTTGTGGACGCAGATCATGTTGCCGGCGGCTCCGCCCACCGCCTGCAGGGCCACCATCCAGACCGGGTCCGCCCCGATGCGCTGTCCGACTCCAAACTGGAACAGGGAGAACATCATGTTGCTGACGGTGTTGCTGCCGGCCACGAACGCCCCCAGGCCTCCGATGAAGGGAGCGAAAATCGGCCAGGCGGTCTGGGCCAGGGCGGCCACGCCGGCTGCCAGCACGATAGGCATCTTGTCGTAGCCGGCCGCCCCTCCGTCCGAGTTGATGAAGACCTGCACCATGGGGACGGTGAAGATGAGAGCCACCGAGGCGGCCGCCGTGGTTCGGGCCGATTGGGTCCAGACCTGCCGGAATCGGACAAGGCTCAGCCGGTGCCCCCAGCAGGTCAGGACTGAAACCAGCAGGAATATGCTTCCGGGCAGGTAGAGGGGCTGCACGTGGGCCGAGATCCCGGTGTCCAGGATGTGGGGGAAGGATATTGTCCAGGCCCGAATCCATTCCTGAAAAGGAAGAAATCCCAGCCGGGTGAGCACCAGCAGCAGGCCTACCAGAAGATAGGGCGTCCAGGCTCTCAACAGGCCCATGGGGCGAGCCGGGGGCTCCTCCTTCAGTCGAACCGATCCGGTCCAGTGGCCGGGCCAGCTTTCCGCAACATCGAAATCCCAGCGGTCCTCGGTGCGAGGCATGAAAATGCCCCTCCTGGCGGCGAAGATCACCAGGGCCAGGCCGATGAGCCCCCCGAACAGCGAGGGGAACTCGGGACCCAGAAACCTGGCCACCAGCAGGTAGGGCAGGGTCATGGCGAAGGCGGCCATCAGGGCAAAGGGCCAAATCCGCAATCCCTCCGCCCAGGATCGGTTCTTGCCGAAGAAGCGGGTCATCAACGCCACCACGAACAGGGGAACCAGGGTCCCGGCAGCGGTGTGCAGCAGCGCCACCCGGAAGCCGATTTCGGAGAGGAGTCCGTTCCAATCGGCGAATCCGGACTGCAAGGCGAAGGCCTGAATGGAGGCATCGGCCGCAAGACCGCTGTTGACTCCGATCAGGATGGGGGTTCCCACGGCCCCGAAAGAGACGGGCGTGCTCTGAATGATCATCCCGGCCATGACCGCGCCCATGGCCGGGAACCCCAGTCCCACCAGCAGAGGGACGGCGATGGCCGCCGGTGTCCCGAAGCCGGCTGCTCCTTCGATGAAGCTGCCGAACAACCAGGCGATGATCACCACCTGAATCCGCCGGTCGGGGGTCACGTTGGTGAAGCCGCTTCGGATGGCCTGAATGGCTCCGCTTTGCCGCAGAGTATTGAGCAGCAGGATGGCCCCAAAGATGATGTAGAGCAGGGTGGCGGCAACCACCAGGCCATTGATGGAGGCGGCGGCCACCTGCCGCGCCGGCACTTGCCACACCAGCAGGCCCAGAGCCGCGGTCACCAGGTAGGCAATGGGCATGGCCCTGCGAGCGGGCCACCGCAGCAGCACCAGCAGCAGAGCTACCGCAACGATGGGGAGGGTGGCCAGCAAAGAGAGGGTGGAGGGTTGCACGGCGGCGCCTGCGCAGTCAGTGGGTTTTCTCGGGCTTCGGGTCTTTCCCGTCCTTCAATTTATGCCAGGCCCATTCGATCAGTCCGAACAATATTTCGTCCCAGCAATAGACGATGAGGGATACAACCGCTTTCAGAACGACGCCCCAGAACTCCATGCGATTCTCTCATCCCAACCGTCGCCCCGGACACACCGTGACGCTACCGAGTTTTTTGAAGGCAAGCGACGGCTTGGTGTAACATGGGCAGCATCCAGGGACCGGGACCGGGGTTGCCCCATGCAGGAAATCGAGGCCCCCGGAAGCAGATTCCGGACCCAATCCCTACCCAAGCGAGGACGCGTCAATGGCGAAAGTCTATCACGATGAAGATGCAGATCTGGCCCACCTGAAGGAAAAGAAAATTGCCATTATCGGCTACGGCAGCCAGGGCCATGCCCATGCCCTGAATCTCAGAGACAGCGGACTGGAGGTGATGGTCGGACTCTATGAGGGGAGCCGCTCCTGGGCCAAGGCCGAGGGCGAAGGCCTCCAGGTGGCCACGGTGGAAGAGGCGTCGGCCCAATCCCAGGTGATCATGATCCTGGTTCCCGACCAGACGCAGCGGGCGGTGTTCGAAGCCTCCATCAAGCCGCACCTGTCGGCAGGCAAGACCCTGATGTTCAGCCACGGCTTCAACATTCACTTCAGCCAGGTGGTGCCCCCGCCCGAGGTGGATGTCTCCATGATCGCTCCCAAGGGTCCCGGACACATGGTCCGCCAGGTCTACCAGGAGGGGGCGGGCGTTCCGGCCCTGGTCGCCATCGAGCAGGACGCTTCCGGCCACGCCCTCGACGTGGCCCTGGCCTACGCCAAGGGAATCGGCGCCGCCCGGGCCGGGGTGATCGAGACCACCTTCAAGGAGGAGACCGAGACCGATCTCTTTGGCGAGCAGGCCGTCCTCTGCGGCGGAACCTCCGCCCTGGTCAAGGCCGGATTCGAGACGCTGATCAAAGCCGGCTACCAACCCGAAGTGGCTTATTTTGAATGTCTTCACGAGATGAAGCTGATCGTGGACCTCATGTATCAAGGCGGCTTGTCCTACATGCGCTATTCCATCAGCGACACCGCCGAGTACGGCGACTACACCCGGGGGCCCCAGATCGTCAACCAGGCCGTGCGGGATGCCATGGACGACATCCTGGAAAATGTCTGCAACGGCAATTTCGCCAGGGAATTCATCCTCGAGAACCAGTCGGGGCGGGCTTCCATGAACGCCAATCGGCGCCGCGAGGCCGACCATCCCATCGAGCAGGTGGGCAAGGGCCTGAGGGACATGATGAGCTGGATGAACAAGACGGACGGGTGAGGCAGTGGCCTGTGATCAGTGGTCAGTGATCAGTGGTCAGTGGTTAGTGATCAGTGGTTAGTGAAGGGTTTCGGACCAGGCAGGAGCCTGCGGGTTAGTCGTACTCTTTTGGGGGACAAGGACGAGATCAATTGCGGGCATTTTGCATCGATCCAGTCAACTAGCCACTGACCACTAGCCACTATTCACTATTGGGGACCATCCATGGTTCAGTTCCAGGAAGAAATCGAGATCGAAGGCCACCTGATCGATTCGGGAATACTCAAGTACGCCTTCGACAAGATCATCGAAATGGAGGGGCAGTTCGAAGTCCTGCGCTTCGAGATCGGAAGGAACAACCAGGAACCCTCCCGGGCCTGGCTGATGGTGAAGGCCCGGAGCCGGCAGCAGTTGCAGGACATCCTGGCCGCCCTGGAGGATTTCGGCGCCATCATTGACCGGGAGGACTGCCGCCTGGTCGCGGCCGAGCGGGACGGCATCCTGCCCCGGGAGTTCTATTCCACCACCAACTTCGACACCCTCATCAAGGTCCGAGGGGAATGGCGGCCGGTCGTCAACCAGAAGATGGATGCCGTCATCGTCTGGACGGGCCGGCAGGCCATTACCAAGAAGATCAGCGGGGTGAAGGCGGGAGACCGGATCGTCACCGGACGGCAGGGGATTCGAGTCAAGCCGCAGGAGCGCAGCCGCGAGTACTCGGTGTTCGACTTCATGTCCAACGACGCCAGCGCCGAAATCAACAAGGGCATACTGATTTCCCAGATCGCCAAGGAGATCGACGCGGCCAAGGAGGCCGGCCACCGGATCGCCATTGTCCCGGGTCCGGCGGTGATCCACTCGGGCGCGGACGGCTATCTGAAGGAAGTGATCGGGATGGGCTACGTGGACGTGGTGCTCACCGGGAACGCCTTTGCCGCCCACGATATCGAGAAGGCCTTTCTGAATACCTCTCTGGGGATTCACCAGGAGAGCGGCAAGGCGGTGGACGGCGGACATCGCAACCACATCTGGGCCATCAACGAGATCAACCGGGCAGGTGGCATCGAGAGCGCGGTCGAGAAGGGAGTTCTGACCTCGGGCCTGATGTACGAGTGCGTCAAGCGGGGCATTCGGACGGTCCTGGCCGGGTCCATCAGGGACGACGGCCCCCTGGTGGACGTGGTGACCGACTGCGTGGAGGCGCAACGGGAGTACATCGACGCCCTGGAGGGCGTGGCGGTGGTGCTGATGCTGGCCTCGACGCTGCACAGCATCGCGGTGGGCAACGTCCTGAAGAGCAGCGTCAAGACCGTCTGCGTGGACATCAACGAAGCCACGCCCCTCAAGCTGGGCAATCGGGGAAGCAAGCAGGCCATTGGAATCGTGACCGATGTCTCCTTTTTCTTGAATGTTCTGGCGGCTGAACTCAAACTATGTGGTGACAGGACTCTTCAGGTCGAGGCCTGAACCCTTTGAGCGGAGCTCGCGCCTTGCGGCTTCGGCAGGTGGGCAGGGCCAGGGGGGAAACTGATGGAAGACACCATTCATATCTTCGACACGACCTTGAGGGACGGGGAACAGTCTCCCGGTTGCAGCATGAACCTGGAGGAGAAGCTGAAGCTGGCTCACCAGTTGGAAGCCCTCCGGGTGGACGTGATGGAGGCCGGGTTTCCCATCGCCTCCGACGGTGATTTCGAATCGGTGCGCCAGGTCGCCCGGGAGATCCGTTCGGTAACGGTGGCCGGACTGGCCCGGGCCATGGACAAGGACATCCGGCGGTGCTGGGAGGCTCTGGACATCGCCGCCAAGCCGCGAATCCACACCTTCATCGCCACCTCCGATATCCACCTGAAGTTCAAGCTCAAACGTTCCCGCGAGCAAGTCCTGGAGGACACGGTCAATGCGGTCCGGTTGGCCAAGTCTCTCTGTGACGAGGTGGAGTTCTCCGCCGAGGACGCCGGGCGTAGCGACCTGGACTACCTCTGCCAGGTCGTGGAGGCGGCAATCTCGGAAGGAGCGGCCATCATCAACATCCCCGATACGGTGGGATATTGCGTGCCGGAGGAGTTCGGGCGCATCTTCAGCGTCCTGCGGGAAAAGGTGCCCAATATCGACCGGGCGCGCTTGAGCTGCCATTGCCACAACGACCTGGGGCTGGCGGTGGCCAACTCCCTGGCCGCCGTTCGGGCCGGCGCCCGGCAGGTGGAGTGCACCATCAACGGAATCGGCGAGAGGGCCGGCAACGCCTCCCTGGAAGAGATCGTGATGGCGCTGCGGGTGCGCCGCGAGCACCTGGGTTTCAGCACCGGAATTCAGGCGGAGCAGATCTACAAGACCAGCCACCTGCTCTCCAACCTGACGGGAATGCTGGTCCAGGCCAACAAGGCGGTGGTGGGCAAGAACGCCTTTGCCCACGAGGCGGGGATCCATCAGGACGGGGTGCTCAAGCAGGCCCTGACCTACGAGATCATGACGCCGCAGTCGGTGGGGGTTCCCACCAGCAACCTGGTGCTGGGAAAGCATTCGGGGCGACATGCGCTTTCCAAGCGCTACATGGACCTGGGCTACACCCTGGACAAGAAGGAGCTGGACCGGGCCTACATGCTCTTCACCAAGCTGGCGGACAAGAAGAAGAACATCTATGACGAGGATCTGCTGGCCATCATTCACGACGGCATACGAATGATTCCCGAGCGCTACTCCTTGAAGTATGTCCACGCCACCGGCGGCAACCAGGTGCTGGCTTCGGCAACCGTCAAACTGAGCAAGGACAACGAGTTCTTCGTGGACACGGCCCTGGGCTGCGGTCCGGTAGAGGCCACCTGCAGGGCCATCGATCGAATCACCGGCGTGCCCGGCAGGCTGCTGGACTATTCGGTGCGTTCGGTCAGCAGCGGCAAGGACGCCGTGGGCGAAGTCTTCGTTCACGTGCATTTCGAAGGCCGGCGCTTCACCGGCAAGGCCGCCAGCTCGGACCTGGTGGACGCCAGCGCTCGCGCCTATCTCAACGCCGTCAACAAGACCATCCACGCCAGGGAGTCGGCGGCGGCCCGGAAGCAGGTCGAGCAAAAGCAGCCGGTGCCCCAGGCGTAACAACCCTCAAAGGAAAGCGGCAAGGACAATCCATGGGATCGAAGGGTGAAAAGCAGGTCGCGGTGATTCCGGGCGACGGCATCGGGAAGGAGGTCATGGCCCAGGCCCTGCGGGTGATCGACAAGATCGCGGCTCGGAACGGCCATTGCATCCGCACGGAAGAAGCCCTGGCCGGAGGCAGCGCCCTGGATGCCACCGGCGTCCCCCTGCCCGAGCCCACCCTGGATCTCTGCAAGCGGAGCCATGCCGTCCTGCTGGGAGCGGTGGGCGGTCCCCGATGGGATGACAACCCTCCCGAGCTCAAGCCGGAAAAGGGAATCCTGGGACTGAGAGCCGGCCTGGGGCTCTTCGCCAACCTCAGGCCGGCCCATGTCTATCCCACGCTGGCGGGCGCCTCCAGCCTGAAGCCCGAGATTGTGAAGGGGGTCGATCTGCTGATCGTGCGAGAGTTGACCGGCGGCATCTATTTCGGCCAGCCCCGCGGCATCTCGAAGAGCAACGGAGAGGAAGTCGGAATCAATACCCTGATCTATCGAACCTCCGAGATCGAGAGGATCGCCCGGGTCGCTTTCGAGGCTGCCCGAAAGAGGCGAGGCCGGGTGACTTCGGTCGACAAGGCCAACGTCCTGGAGTCGTCGCAGTTGTGGCGCCGGGTGGTTGCGGAGGTGGGTGGAAGCTTCCCCGACGTTTCACTCAACCACATGCTGGTCGACAACTGCGCCATGCAGTTGATCGCCGATCCCGCACAGTTCGACGTCATCGTCACCACCAACATGTTCGGAGACATCCTCAGCGACGAAGCCTCCATGCTGACCGGTTCCATCGGCATGCTGCCCTCGGCCAGCCTGGGTGGCCGCAACGGACTCTACGAACCCGTCCACGGCACGGCTCCCGACATTGCCGGCCGGGACCTGGCCAATCCCATCGCCATGATCGCCTCCGCGGCCATGATGTTCAAGTATTCCTTCGGCTTGCAGCGGGAAGCGGCGGCCATCGAAACGGCCATCGCCTCGGTGCTGGACCAGGGATACCGAACCGCCGACCTGATGGCCGCGGGCGGCCGCTCGGTGGGCACCCGCGAGATGGGACAGTTGATCCTGGACAGTCTGGACGCCCAACCCATCGACGGCTAGGATTTTTCCCTCCTGACGCCTCCTCGAAAAACGATCCTGCCCTTAACTGGTTTCACACAAGTCGGCACGCACCCAGGGTCAACACTATTCAGAGGAAAACGTTTGCTAATGAAGACGAACCACGAATGAACACCAATAGACACGAATAGACACGAAGAAAGGCAAACCTGCTTCAACGACACGCAGCGCCACAATGCTTCTGCAACTTGGTCGTTGTGCTCTTTTTGTGTTTTTGTGCCTTTTGTGGCCATTTCCGGCAACGATCCCGCTGCCGAATTTTGCAGACACGTCCACCCATGAATCCGTCTATTGGTGTTCATTCGTGTCCATTCGTGGTTCGCCGTTTTCCTTTATGGAAGTCTCTTTTTGCTCCTTTGTGGTTAGTCGCTCAATTGTTTCCAATGAGCATTCCATCCTGCTGTGCAAGAAGCCATCCACCCATGCCCGGAAACTCTGGGCGGATGCGTGGCATAATAGGGCGATTTTAGTGGTTTCTCCCGATCCGGAGGCGTGCGTGCGCAAGCGACTTACAGAGATGGTATCCTGCGCGGGTTGAGCTTCCAAGCTCGCCCCCCAGGCGCTCATTCAAGTGTTGAGTGAGCTACCCCGACAACCCCGCAATCCCGATCTCCTGGTCGGCTTCGATACCGCCGACGACGCGGGAGTATTTCGTCTCCGGGACGACCTGGCCCTGGTTCAGACGCTGGACTTCTTCACCCCCATCGTCGACGATCCCTTCGACTATGGGCGCATTGCCGCCCTGAACTCCCTCAGCGACGTCTGGGCCATGGCCGGAAAACCGCTGACGGCCCTTTCGGTGACCTGCTTCCCCAAGAAGGGGGCGGACTGGGCCATACTGTCGGAGGTGATGCGGGGTGGGCTGCAAGTCCTGTCACAGCACCAGGTGACCCTGCTGGGTGGCCACAGCGTGGACAACGACCAGATCATGTTCGGCTACGCCGTGACCGGCATCATCCATCCGGATCAGGTGGCCACCAACGCCGCCGCCCGGCCCGGGGAGCTCCTGGTCTTGACCAAGCCCATCGGGACCGGCGTGATCTCGACCGGGATCAAGTTTCAAACCGCAAAATCTTCGGTCGCCGCGGCCGCGGTGGGCGCCATGCTGCTGCCGGGAGAGGCGGCAGCGGGAGCCATGCGCGACTTTCACCTCCGTTGCGCGACCGACGTCACCGGCTTCGGGCTGTTGGGGCACCTTTGGGAAGTGGCCCAAGCCAGCCGGGTGAGCCTCGAAATCGATTCGGCAAGGGTCCCGCTGCTGGAGGGGGCCCTGGAGCTGGCGGGGCAAGAGATGCTGACGGGCGGGGACAAGACCAATCGGGAATTCGTCGGGGCGGGGGTCGCCGTCAGGGAAGGCATCCCGTCCGAGCTGGTCAGCCTGCTCTTCGATCCCCAGACGGCGGGCGGCATCCTGATGTCGGTTCCCCAACAGAAAGTGGAGTCCCTGTTGGCTCGGCTGCGGCGAACCTACCCGAGCGCAGGCGTGATCGGGCGGGTGGCCGGATGGGGCGACCCGGCGATCCTGGTCCACTGATCCGGTTGCGGCCCGGCGGAACTTGCCGGCTCCGAGGGGTGAACGGAGGCGATGACCCATGATGCAGCGGAAGTACCGCATCGCCCGGCTGGTCAACGCCCTGGTGGAGACGGCAGTCACGGTGGTCTCGTTCCTGCTGGCTTACGGGATTCGTGACCATCTGCCTCTGGCCTACTTCGGCGAGCTGTTTCCCTTCCGCGACTACCTGGGACTGCTGCTGGTGGTGGTGCTGCTGTGGAACGGGTTGGGGCTGCTGATTCAGCGGCAGCCCGCCCTCTCGGCCGGCGACAGGCTGGGTGTGGCCAAGGAGACGGCGCTGCTGGTCTTTCTGGGCGGCGTCCTCATCAGCGCCGCCATCTTCCTGCTGAAATACCATTTCATCAGCCGCCCCTTCATCCTGATCTTCGTCCTGGTCAACTTCCTTCTCCTGCTGGCGTTCCGCCTGTTTGCCGCCAGGGGAGTCAGCCGCTTCGGCCGGCTGGTGTCGGGAGACCGCAATCTCCTGATCGTGGGCAGCGGCGACCGGGTGGCGCGGGTGGCGGCCGTGCTGGAGGAGGCCGAGGCCTGGGGCTACCACCTGGTCGGCATCGTGCCGGAATCTCCCGGCGCCAAGCCCGATTCCCGGCTCGGAGGCTATCCCAGGATTCCACTCTCCCGATTCGGCGAGGCCATCCAGAGGCACACCGTCGATGAAGTCATTTTCGTGGTCTCGAAGGATGCCCTGGCGGGGCTGGAGGAGATCTTTCTCCTGTGCGAGGAAGAAGGCGTCAAGACCCGGGTCATGCTCACCTTCTTTCCCCACGTGACCTCCAAGGTCTACCTGGAGGCCTTGCAGGACCTGCCCCTGCTGACCTTCACCACCACGCCGCAGAACGACTACCTGCTCCTGGTCAAGAACGGCATCGACCTGGTCCTGGCCTGTGCTCTGCTGGTGCTGACGGCGCCGCTGTTCGCCTTGATCGCCCTCTTGATCAAGACCACCTCGAAGGGGCCGATCATCTTCAAGCAGGTTCGCTGCGGGTTGGGCGGAAGGGAATTCGTCTTCTACAAGTTCCGGTCCATGGTGGAAAACGCCGAAGCCGCCCGCAGCCGGCTGCAGCACCTCAACGAAATGTCGGGACCGGTCTTCAAGATCGGCAAGGACCCGCGCTGCACGCCGGTGGGACGCCTGCTGCGCAAGTTCAGCCTGGACGAGCTGCCACAGCTCCTCAACATCCTCAAGGGGGACATGTCCTTCGTGGGTCCGCGCCCGCCGCTTCCGCGAGAGGTGAAAGATTATCAGCGCTGGCAGCGTCGCAGGCTTCGCATGAAGCCGGGACTGACCTGCTTGTGGCAGGTTCGAGGCAGAAACGAGATCGATTTCGACGAATGGATGAAGTTGGACCTGCAGTATATCGACAACTGGTCCCTGCTGCTGGACGTCAAGATCGCCCTGAAGACCATTCCGATCGTGCTGCTGGGGAAGGGAACCTGACCGGTTCGGTTTCAGTCCGCCGGCTCCGCCCCTTCGGGACCCGGCCGGATCTCCAGTCCGGGCCGGCGATGGTAGTCGGTCCCGTCTTTCACCCCCGCCTTGGCGAAGGAGCGCCGGCGCTCGCCGCACTTGTTGCAACCGCCGCAGTGTTTTTCCCCGACCGGACGGATGCAGGAGAAGGTCAGCTCCAGAGGAAAGTCCCTGCCCAGATCGATCACCTCTGCTTTCGAGAGGTTGCTGAACGGAGTCACGATCTCCAGTGGATGGGTGAGAGCGCCGCCGGCCACACGCTCGAAACCGCGGAGAAAGTCGGGGGTGGCGTCGGGGAAGGGGTTTCCCTTCAACAGCCCCAAGGCGATGACGCCGATCCGGTTCAGGGAGCAATAGATCGCCGCCTTGGAGAGGAGCAGGAGGTTTCGCCCCGGCAGATAGACGGCGCTGTCCTCGGTATGGGCCCCGGGAACGGCTTTGCCGGTGGTGCTCCAATGGGATCGATAGATGTCTTCGACCGGAAGTGTGAGGCGTCTGAGAGGTTTCAGTCCGGGATGGTTCAGGCGGGCCAGAAACCTGCGGAGCCACGTCAACTCGACCCTCTCCCAAACCAGGCCGGCCTGGACGTAGAGAGGAGTGAGCTCCCGGCCCTGTTCCGCCAGATGGGCCAGCAGGACACAGCTATCGAGCCCTCCGCTGACCAGCACGCACGCCCGGCGATTCTTCGTTCCTGTTGAACTAACCGAGTTCATTGCCGTTGGGGTATTCCATCGTCTGGCGCCCAACACAAGTTTTGCCAGGCCCCTGCTCTGCGGTGCAAATCATACGAAAGTGAAACTGGGAACCTTTGCTGCGAGGACGTCATGGGAAGGAGCCCAACCGGGAGCGCGGGCGTCCCGCCCGCACGACACTGGCAAGGTCTTGCCCAACTCCTCGCCTCGGGTCGACCGGCAATGGCGCCAGGGCTCGGGTTCGACCGGGCCCATGCCGTTCCGCCGGCACGGTGGCCGGGTGCCGCATCGCAGGGAAACTGAGCGGCACGCAACGGGAGTGCATGCGGGCGGGACGCCCGCGCTCCCGGGTGGGCCTCCTCCTATCACTCCTGCTCCTCAGGGGGCTCGCGCCGGCTTGCCGGGCCGCAGCCCTGCCCATGTGGCAGAGCCGTCTGGTTTGGTGGCCCTTCGTCCTCCTTCGTGTCTCTCCGTCGATCACTCTTTTTACGTTTGTTTCACGTGGCGGATCAATCCTTGAAAAGGCTGTCAAAAGCCGACTTGACGTCCGTGGCGGTGTTTCCGGAAGAGGCCTCTCCCCTTGCCTCGGAGGGCGCGAAGTAGTCGCAGAAGTTCGCCCGCTCCCTGTCGCTCACCCACTCGGCCTGAGTTTCCCGGCACTGGTTGTGGACGGTCGGATCGTGGAATCTGCAGTTCTTGCAGACGTGGAGGTCGCTGTGGCAGTGCTCGCAACTGTCGTTTCTCGAGACCTTGCTGCGGGGATCGAGATCGACGGTTGCGCCGCACTTCCAGCACTGCATCGAACCACCTCCCGGATCGCTGCCAATCACTCCCGAGGGCTTCCATAGCCGAACGACTCGAGGCAGCCTACTTCTTGCCGGTTGCGGCAAAGTCGCCTGCCTTGACGATGGTCATCTTGTCCAGGTCCAGGTGGCGTCTGAGGGCGGATACGATCCGGTCCGCTGTGAGAGCATCGACCTTCCGCTCGAAGTCCTCGTCCCAAGCCAGCGTTCGGCCCTGAAAAAGGCGCCGGGTCATGGTGCCGGCCAGGCGGTTGTCCTGAGATCGGCTTACCTGCCGGGACTGCAGGTACCCCGACTTGGCCGCCGCGATCTCCTCGGCGGTGAACCCGTCTTCGAGGGCCCGCTCAACCTCCTCGCGGAAGGCCGATTCCACTTTCTCGATGTTTTGCGGGGCCGCAATGGCCCAGGTGGAAAAGGAGCCGTGCTCGTCCTTGGCGCTCGCTTCCAGGTAGGCCCGCACTCCGTAGCTGAGACCCTCTTTCTGGCGAATGCGCACCGCCAGGCGCGAGTTGAGAAATCCGCCGCCCAGCATGTAGTTGCCCAGCACCAGGGCCGGGTAGTCCGGGTGGCTGTCGCTGACGGCCAGAGGCATTCCGGCGATGAACACGGCATTGGCCTTGTCCGGGGTTTCTACCGAGCGGTTGGCCGGGGCAACGTCCTGATAGGGATTTTCAACTCTTTGGTAGGCGCCGGGGCTGTTCCAATCGGGAAAGATCTCCTTCAGGACCTCGACGATACTGTCGGTATCGAAGTCTCCCGATAGGGCCACTTCTCCGTTGGAGGCGCCGTAGAAGTCCCGGTGGAATCCCTTCACCTCCTCCAGGGTTGCGGCCTCGATGGCGGCGATTTGCTCTTCAAAGGTGGGGGAGTAGTGGACGTGCCCCTTGGGATAGGGGTTGCCGTGGCGTGCAAAGGTGCTGGCGGCGATAGCCTGGGGATTGCTCATCTGCTGCTCTATGGCGGCCAATCGTTCCTCTTTGAGCGTGTCGAACTCCCCCTGCGGAAAGGAAGCCTGGCGAAGCACCTCCCCGACCAGCCGCAGGACCTCGGGAAGATTCTCCTTGACCGTCTCCACCGATGCGGAGGCGCCGGTGGCGCCACCCGAGACGCGGCCTGTCGCCTTGAGCCGGTCCAGGGCATCCTGGATCTCCTGCCGGGTGCGATTGGCCGTCCCTCGCATGAGCATCGATCCGGTCAACCCTGCGATGGTGTTCTTGTGCATCAGGCTCTTCTCGTTGCCGAAATGAAGCCTGAGGTTGGCCACGACGGTGCTCCCGCGCGTTTTCTTGGGGAGCAGCGCCAGCTTCAGGTCGGACCCGATGGTCAGTCGCTGCAGTCGAGATTCGATGTTGCCGGGAGACGGATCGAAGGCCTCCCCCGCGGCGACGGCGGCATCCCCCTTGTAATCCTTGAGCATGGCTGTGACGTCGGGCCGTTGGGGGATTTCGGCTCTGTCCGGATCCTCGGTGGGGATGAATTGCCCCAGGGTCCGGTTGGATGGCTTCAGGTAGGTGGAGGCCACCCGGTGCACGTCTTCGGGAGTCACCTTTCTGATGCGATCCCTGTGGAGGAAGAAGAGGCGCCAGTCGCCCATGGCCACCCATTCGCTCAGGTTCAGGCCCACTCGATTCACGTCGTTGAGGGCCAGGTCGATGTTCTTCAGCAACTGCGTCCGCGCCCGCTCGACCTCCTCCGTCTCGGGCGGCTCCCGCCGGATGTCCCCGACGGTGCTCAGGTAGGCCTGCCGGGCCTGCTCCAGCGAATCCTCCTGGCGCACTTCGGCGCCCAAAATGACGACTCCCGGGTCGTGCAATTGAAAGTTGTAGCCGTAGACCCGGCTGGCCTTCCTGGATTCGACCAGCGCCTTGTGCAGCCGCCCCGAGGGCGTGTCGGACAGGATATGGGTCAGGAGGTCCAGGGCGGCAAAGTCAGGGTGGGAACCTGCCGGAATGTGGTAGGCGGCCATCAGCATCTTCACGTCACCCACCCGCCGCAGCGTCACCGCGCGTTCCCCGTCCTGGGTGGGCTCGGCAGTGTAGGGTTTCTGAAGCCGTCGGGCAGGGCGGGGAATGGGTCCGAACTTCTTGGCGATCAAGGCCAGCGTGCTGGCCGGATCGAACTTCCCGGCCACCAGCAGGACGGCATTGTCGGGCTGATAGTACTTGCGATAAAAGGCCTTCAAGCGGTCGATGGAGACGTTTTCGATGTCGGAGCGGGCGCCGATGGTGGACTTGCCGTAGTTGTGCCAGAGAAAGGAGGAAGCCAGGGTGCGCTGCATCAGGATGCGGATGGGATTGTTCTCCCCGCGCTCGAACTCGTTGCGGACCACCGTCATCTCGCTGTCCAGGTCCTTCTTGGCGATGAAGGAATTGATCATGCGGTCGGCTTCCAGATCCAGGGCCCAGTCCAGGTTCTTGTCGGTAGCCCGGAAGGTCTCGAAGTAGTTGGTGCGGTCGAACCAGGTGGTGCCGTTGGGGCGGGCTCCATGCTCGGTCAGCTCCTGGGGAATGTTGGGGTGTCTTGGCGTTCCCTTGAAGACCAGGTGCTCCAGCAGGTGCGCCATCCCGGTCTCACCGTAGCTCTCGTGGAGCGATCCCACCAGGTAGGTGATGTTCACGGTAATGGTGGGCTTGGAGGGGTCGGGAAAGAGCAGAACCCGCAGCCCGTTGTCGAGGCGGTACTCGGTAATGCCTTCGACCGAGGTCACCCGCTCCATTCCCTCCGGCAGGCCGGAGTCTGGCGGCTGCACGGGGACCGGCGCCGCGGCGGCGGTGGACCCCATCCATAGGACCAGGGTGGACAAGAGCAATCCTGCCAGAAACAGGGCAAGGGGCCCGGTAGGGAGGGAGATTTTTCTGGGAGACCTCATGGTTTCTATCCTCGGTTTCATTGGAGTGGCATCAATGCCTGGCCGGCGGCGGCGCTGGCTCCGCCGCGGCGGCCCCGTGGCGGTTCGTCTCCGGCAAAGCGCCGCCGGCCGACGCCTTGCGGCAAAAACGGGCTTTGGCGGGAGGTAGGTTCCACCACACCCGGCGGCAGTCGAACTGGTGCTTTCGGACGAACCTTCCGATTCTCGAGTTGACCTTCAGGACCCGGTCCCGGTCCTCGGCCTTGAGAAATCGGCTCCGGACCCGGTGGGGCAGGGAGTACTCGAAGTAGGCGAACACGCCCGAATCGGCCAGGTGGTTCATCAGAATCTCCAGGATCTCATCGACCGTCCGAACATCGAAGCTGTTGAAGGGAAGTCCGCAGACGATGAAGTCGTAGGGCTGCGCCCGACTCAATTGCCGAATATCGGCGTTGTGAAGGATGCATCGGACGCCCCGGGCCTGGAGGTCCTGACCGTGGAGGAAGCGACTCAAGTACCGGCAGAACCTGGGGTTCGACTCGTAAATGTCCAGTCGGTCTCCCGGGCTCAGGGATTTGAGGATGCGGGCGGTAAAGGCCCCGGTGCCGGCCCCCGCTTCCAGGACCGAAATGGGTCGTTTCGGCCGGTCTTGAAGAGGACGGACAATCGCCTTGGCCAGAAGCGGTGAGCTGGGAGCGATGGCTCCCACGGTGCCGAAATTGGACAGGACCTGGGAAAGAAAGATCAGTTTCCGGTCCCAAGACGGTCTGACTCTCTCCATGGCCTGTTGCAAGGGACGGCGGTCGGAAGGGCAGTCGATCAAAGGGCTCACCGGAAGTTCCTGGGAAACGGCGGGTCCACCTTGCTGCTGAACCGGTTCGGGCCTTGAAGCATACCCGATCCGGAACCCTGCGCCAAGTGCAGCGACGGAGCCGGTGCAGGACTTGCCCAAGCTGGCCCCCACTGTAGGGGCAACCCTTGTGGTTGCCCGTTGTCGAGCCTCGCCCGGTTGTCTCCGGATTGGGCGCCCACAACGGCCGCCCCTACGGTCGCACATGGAATCCGGAGTGATGAAGAAGACAGGGTCGGTGGCGCAATGGCCGCCCGAAGCCAAGAATTGGTTCCGAAGGGCGCTGCCCGCCCTGTATCATAGAGGCTCCGACTCTGACGGAGAGCCGGGGTTTCGCTCGGGAATTCGGAGCCTTTTCAATGCTGACCGTCAAGTCTGCCAGGGAAATCGTTCTGGACCACTGCCGCTCCATCCGGCCCGACCGGTTGGCCACCGAAGCGGTGCCGTTGCCGGACTCGCAAGGTCGCATCCTGGCCGAGCCGGTGCGCCTCGACACGGACCAGCCGCCGTTCGACCGGAGCATGCGAGACGGATATGCCGTCCAGTCCCGGGACCTGGATCGGCTGCCGGTCCGGCTGCGATGCGTGGGCGAGATCAAGGCGGGGGAGGTCCCGACCCGGGTTCTGAAGTCGGGAGAGGCCATTCAAATCATGACAGGCGCGCCGGCGCCCGAGGGCGCCGACGCCGTGGTCATGGTCGAGCACACCGAAAGCCTGCCCGAGGATGAAATCGCCGTGCTTCGAGCGGTTGCTTCGGGCGCCAACATCGCTCCCAGGGGCTCGGAGCGCAGGCGCGGCGAGCTCCTGATGCCAACCGCCACCCGGCTGGGTGTGTTGGAGGTGGGAGGACTGGCGGCAGTCGGAAAAGCCCGGGTCCAGGTATTCCGGCGCCCGGAGGTCGGCATTTTGGCCACCGGGGACGAGCTGGTCGACGTCGATCAGGAACTCGGTCCGGGGCAGATCCGCAACTCCAACGCCTACTCGCTGTCCGCCCAGGTCGCGAGCCACGGAGGCGCACCGCGCGTTCTGGCCACGGCCGGAGACACCATGGAACAGCTCAGGCGGCAAATCCGCCTGGGTCTGGAGAGCGATCTACTGCTGGTGAGCGGCGGTGTATCGGCAGGGAAGTACGATCTGGTCGAGGAGGTCTTCGAGGAGCTCGGCATTCAGATCCTGTTCGAAGCGGTGAGCATGCGACCCGGCAAGCCCACGGTCTTCGCGAGGCGGGGACAGCAGTTCGTTTTCGGTCTTCCCGGCAATCCCGTTTCAACTTTCGTGGCCTTCGAGCTGTTTGTGGCTCCGGTGCTTCAGGCCCTGCAAGGGTCGCCGGCCGGAGACTTGAGGGTGGTGCGGGGGCGGCTTCAGGAGAAAATACTGGAGAAATCGGGACGCACGGCCTTGCTGCCGGCAGCCGTTACCCTCGAATCGGGCCACATCCGCATACGACCGGTGTCCTGGAAGGGATCGGCGGACCTCTTCAGCCTGGCCGATGCCAATGGCCTGGTGGTGGTTCCCTTGGAGTGCAGAGAGCTGTCGGCAGGCCAGGAAGCCGACGCCTTGCTTTTCGAGCCCATGAGAGCAACGTCCGGTTGTGATTTTTGAGGCGCGGACCCTGGGATTGTCCTGGCAGCGTGGGGAGGATTTACAGCATGAGCCAACTGTCCCACCTCGACGATTCAGGCAGCCTGCGCATGGTGGACGTGTCCGCCAAGCCCGTCACCCGACGGAGGGCTCGCGCCCGCGGCGAGGTCCGGGCGTCTGCTGAAACCATCGCCCAGATTCGCCACGACCGGATGGCCAAGGGCAACGTCCTGGAAGCCGCCCGACTGGCGGGGATCATGGCTGCCAAGAACACCGGGCAGTGGATCCCGCTGTGCCATCCCGTGCCGCTGAGCCACGTTCAGGTGGAATTCACCCTCACGGATGCCGGGGTGGAAATCGAAGCCACGACGCTGGCCGAGGGCAAGACCGGAGTCGAGATGGAAGCCCTGGTGGCGGTGTCGGCGGCGGCCTTGACCATTTACGACATGTGCAAGGCCATTGACCGCGCCATGGAAATCGGGAACATCCGCCTGATGGAAAAGTCGGGCGGCCGGTCCGGGCACTTCATGCGGTCCGAGTAGCTGCTCCAGGCGCAGGCAACGTAGCGAAACGTACCGAAAAGGATCGAGAGGCAGTGTTTTTTGGAGGGGTGCTCTCTATTCGCCGCATTCGCGGCTGGGTTGGTGCAGAACCCAAACGACCCCAGGCTTTCGCCTGGGGCTACCCTGAGCCGCTGCTTCGCAGCTCTATAAGGATGGCTTGTAGGGGGCGTTTCGCCCGGTTACCCACGCCAACCGCAGCTTCGCAGCTCTCCCGTAACCCACGACACTGCCAAGGGGAATGTGCTTGTTTATTTCGTGTCCATTCGTGGTTCGTTTTTTGTCACGGATCGACCGTTTACCCTGGTTGTGATCCGTGCGCGGCAACGCCGCTACAGTAGCGGTTATAATAGACGTTGAAATATTCGCTGCTGAGGAGTTGCTCGATCATGAAGCCACAGACCCTGTTCGACAAGATCTGGACAGCCCACCTGGTTCGGGAAGAGCCGGGACAGCCCTCCCTCCTCTATATCGACCGCCACCTGGTGCACGAAGTGACCTCGCCGCAGGCGTTCGAGGGGCTTCGACTGGCGGGGCGGCGAGTTCGCAGGCCGGACCTCACCTTCGCAACCATGGACCACAATATCCCGACCACCGACCGCCAACTGCCCATCCGGGATCCCATTGCCGCCAGGCAGGTGCAGACTCTGGAGGACAACTGCCGGGACTTCGAGATCACCCTGTTCGACCTGGACAGTCCCTATCAGGGCATCGTGCACGTGATCGGCCCGGAACTCGGCCTGACGTTGCCCGGGTTGACGCTGGTGTGCGGCGACAGCCACACCTCCACCCACGGCGCCTTCGGAGCCCTGGCTTTCGGGATCGGCACCAGCGAGGTGGAACACGTGCTGGCCACCCAATGCCTGCTCCAGGACAGACCCAGAACACTGCTGGTCCAGGTGGAGGGCAAGCGTCCCTATGGCGTGGAGGCCAAAGACATCATCCTCTCCATTATCGGTCGGATCGGAACCAGCGGCGGGGCGGGGTCGGTGATCGAGTACGCCGGCCAGACCATCCGGGACCTCACCATGGAAGAGCGCATGACGGTTTGCAACATGTCGATCGAGGGAGGAGCCAGGGCCGGGATGATCGCCCCGGACGACACGACGTTCAACTATCTTCGGGGTCGAAGGTATGCTCCGGCGGATTTCGAAGCCGCCGTCGCCGGCTGGAAGAAACTGGCCGGCGACCCCGGAGCCGAATTCGACAACGCCATCCACATCTCAGCCCCGGGCTTGAGTCCGCAGGTCACCTGGGGCACCAATCCGGGACAGGTGGCGCCCATCGATTCCCGGGTTCCCGACCCGGCCGAATTCGATGATCCCAATGCGCGCAAGTCTGCCGAACGAGCCCTCGACTACATGGACCTGAAGCCGGGAACGCCGCTGGTGGACATCGCGGTCGATCGAGTCTTCATCGGATCCTGCACCAACTCCCGTCTCGAGGACCTCCGCTCAGCGGCCCGCTTCGTCCAGGGGAGGCGCGTTTCTTCCGGAGTCCAGGCCATGGTGGTGCCCGGCTCGCAACAGGTCAAATGGCAGGCCGAAGAAGAGGGGTTGCACCATGTGTTTCGCGAGTCCGGATTCGACTGGCGTGAATCGGGGTGCTCGATGTGCCTGGGGATGAACCCCGACATCCTCAGCCCGGGCCAGCGGTGCGTGTCCACCTCCAACCGCAATTTCGAAGGGAGGCAGGGAAAGGGAGGGAGGACCCACCTGGTCAGTCCCGTCATGGCGGCCGCCGCGGCCATCGAAGGACACCTGGTGGACGTCAGGCAGTACGAGCTGGAGGCGACAGCCTCGTCCGACCCGTCCTGACGCCTGCGCAATCGTCGAGGATGCCGATATGGAACCCTTTGAGAAAGTTCACGGAGTGGTGGCGCCGCTGGATCTGCCCAACGTGGACACCGACCAGATCATCCCCAAGCAGTTCCTCAAGCGGATCGAACGGACCGGCTTTGGCCAGTTCCTCTTTTACGATTGGCGCTTTATGGAAGGGAAGACGCTCGATCCTGAATTCGAGTTGAATCAGGAGCGTTATCGCGGGGCCGCCATCCTGGTAGCCCGAGCCAACTTCGGATGCGGCTCCTCGCGAGAGCACGCCCCCTGGGCCCTGCTGGACTACGGCTTCCGCTGCATCATCGCTCCCTCGTTCGCAGACATCTTCTTCAACAACTGCTTCAAGAACGGCCTGCTCCCGGTGCGCCTCTCCGAGGAGCAGGTGGAAGCCATTTTTCAGCGCGTTCGCGAAACGCCCGGCTTTCGTATGACCGTTGACCTGCAAGAGCAGCAGATCCGGGCCGAAGGCGGCATGCGCTACGGCTTCCAGGTCGATCCCTTCCGGCGCCAATGCCTCCTCAACGGCTGGGACGATATCGGCCTCACCCTGCGGCATGAAGACCGGATCTCCCGATTCGAATCCCGAAGCGCCCCGCCCCTGAGCCCTCCGTCGGTCTGAGCCTGACCCAAGTGATTGCCGATTTCTGATTGCAGATTTGCGTGCAACGAACGGACCTTCCAGGAAGAACACGAAGCACACCGGTTCATAAGTATTGCTACGTATTCCGGGCAGGATGACGCGCAGGCGATCGATGTCCATCACCTCCACGATTCCCAATAGAAGCAGAGCCTGTGAAGGTGATGGGACCGAACCCCATCGAAGACGGCAAGCAAGCATTCTGCCTAGCTCAGGTGTTCTCCTTCTCTTGTATGTCGCTGTTGCTCCTGTCACAACGTACGTCGCAGCATCGACCGAGGGGTCCAACGGCTGGTCCGAGCCCCAATCGGGATGGCTGTACGTTCTGGACCCGGACGTTGGAGACGGCAAGTCCGTGGTGTGGCTGGTAGATCCGGGAGAAGGGGTCAAAGGAGGGCTGGAAGCCGGCGACGCTCCTTTCTTTGCCCTGTCTCCCAATGGCGCCCGTCTCTACGTTGTGTCGCAAAATCCCGGTCCTGCCGGATCGAGTGTGTACTCCGACGAGCTCTGGACCATCGATACCGCCTCCGGGCTTCTGCTTCAGAAAGTCAAGTTATCCAATAGAGTCACTTACACCTTGCCCGCTCCGGGGGGACTGGCGGTGTCGCCGGACGGCCGTTATGTCCATGTAGCCAAGAGTCGCACGGTGCGGCCGGGTGTGCACAAGCAGGCGATACAAACCTTCGACACCATCAGGAAAAGGTTCTTGCCTGAAGAGGCTGCGTTGCCCGGTTGTGGCTACCCCATCATCGTTCCGGTCTCCGGGGCATGGCATTGGATTGTGAAGTGCAGTTCCAGGGGGGCACGCTTGGTCAGCCTGGCTGCCGATGGTTCGGTGAAGCAATCTCAGTTTGTGGAAGTTCCGGTCAGCTTGTCCGCAGTTCGGTCGGGCAGGAGGGTATTGAAGAGACCCGTGGCGCAGATCTCTCCTTCAGCCGATGCTCGGAAACTCGGGCTGATCATGAACAACGGAGAGATATTCGAGGCGGAGATCGGAGACAGTCCTTATCGGATCAATCCAACGCTGGCTCCTCGATTGCGTCAGTCGCACAGAGTGCTTCACACCGGAGTTGCGCCCCGTTCCCCTGATGGCGCCAAGGTATTTGTCGGCTGCGCCTCGAAGGAGCTTGTACACACGACGCTCACGGCTGATGAGATCCACGTCTTCGATACCACAAGCTCCTGGACCCGTGAGGCGATTATCCGGACCCCAGTCCCGTTTAGCGACCTGGTTTTGAGCGCCGACGGCAGGAATCTCTTTGCAATCAGCCCTGCGACAAGGACCCTGCTGACGATGGATCCAGCCAGCGGACAAGTGCAACAGAGCGTCGGTGAAATTGGCGTGAAACCCCGATTCCTGGCCGTCGCACCCTAATTCCTCTCGCGCCACGATTGGCGATCCATGAAGGGGCACCGAGCGTGACGGCTCTGCCGCATGGGCAGAGCTGCAGCCCGGCAAGCCGGCGCACGCCCCCTCGAGAAGCAAGAGCGATGGGAGGAGGCACCCACCCGGGAGCGCGGGCGTCCCGCCCGCATGCACTCCCGTTGCGTTTCGCTCAGTATCCCTGCGATGCGGCAGCCGGCCACCCTGCCGGACGGAACCGCATGGGCCGGGCCAAAGCAAAGTTTTGGCGCCGTTGCCGGTCCATCCGGGCCGAGGGGATGGGCGAGGCTGTGCCAGCTATTATGCGGGCGGGACGCCCGCGCTCCCGGAGGGGCTTCATCCCATGACCTCGTCGCAGCAAAGAAGGCCCATCGATATTCGTGTCGATTTGTGTTCATTCGTGGTTCCTCTTTCATCCCCGGAGTCAGCCTCTGGCGCAGCAGCCTTTCGTCCTGATAATCCTGTCCATCCTGTGCATCGATGTTCAATCATCTTGTTCCCGATGGGTCATGAACTTGCCTTGATTCACCCTCGTATGATCCGCACCGTTGTGGAGGGGCGGGGGCTCGCTTGTCTCAGAACCGAAATCCAGAATCCACCTTGGGAATATCCCGGCTTCGAGTCCCTGCACTAATGCTTGGGGGAGAGGAAGGAATCGAACTGCTTGGTCAGGCCGAACACGATGCCCGACTTGGGGGAGTGATGGGCCAGCCCGGCCACGGCGGCCACGTCCCACCGCAGACCGCCGGCGTGGACCTGGAGTCCCAGGCGAAACTGGGAGAGGCTCTCGGTCCCCAGGGGCGCCTGGTGGCGGCTGTTGCGGTGGCCGAATACCTCGCCGGCGACATTGACCTTGGAGGTGAGGGGGTAGATCCCGGCCACGCCATAGAGCATGACGTCGTTTTGCACTCCCGCCAGCACGGGGTTGGCCAGGATTCCCAATCCCAGGTTGCCGAAGACGTGGAGATCGCCGAAGTGCTTTCCCACCAGAATGCCGCCGCGATACTGGGTGGCGTTCAGGCCGAGGCCCTTGGCGGTGGAGGCATTGGGCACCTGAACCGAAGTGAAGAAGCCGAAGGAGGGCTTGGGGCCCGATTCGTGCAGCATGCGTATCTTGCTGGAAAAGAACAGGTCCCCGTAGTCGCTGGTCGCGGTCCCTCCGGAACTGATATGGGGCCTCACCGGAGCGGGAGTGGCTTCCGTAACCGAGAGAAGGTTGTGCGCCGTCCAGTCCATCTGGACTTCCGCCACCCCTGCCAGGCTGATATGAAGGCCCATGACTCCCAGGCCGGTCTGGTCCCCTCGCAGCCCCGAGACCGGAAACTTGGCGTCCTGCAGGAAATCGAACCCGAATTCCAGGGAAGCGCGGCCCGATTTCAGGATGGTGGGGTCTTCGGTCTGCAAGGGGCGCTGCTGTGCGGCCGAAGGGAGGACACACATCGCCAGAGCCGGCAATAGAAGGCAGAGCCGGCGGGCGGCGCGGGCTGTCCATCGGACAGCGGGGCGGAAAGGGCTGGACGGATGGGAGCGGCCGAGATGCGATGTCGGAAGCCTGGACGTCGAGATGGCCTGTATCATCAAGAGCGGATACTAGTCGAAGGCCGGTGCGGACGCAATCAATTTCCCGGAAACAGCTCGTACCGCAGGAGCGCCGCGGCAACCGTGGCGGCGGTCTCGGTTCTCAGGGTGCTGCGGCCCAGTCGAACCGCTTGAAAGCCGCTGCGCAGGAAGGCTTCGCGTTCCTCGCCGGTCCATCCGCCTTCGGGACCGACGGCAAAGGCGACCGACGGCCAGGACTTGCCTCGGAGCAGCTTCTTGAGGGACATGGCCTGGGGGGATTCCTGAAGGAGAAGCTTCAGATCGGATTCGACGGCTTCACAGACTTCAAGGCACTCCAGGGGCGGATGGAGTTTCGGCAGGGTCGAACGACGGCACTGCTTGGCCGCGTTGACGAGGATGGTCCGCCACCGTTCCAGCTTGCCCCGACCCCGGTCCTGGGAGATCCTGACCACCGAACGGCGAGCCTGAACCAGGTAGATCTCGCCAACCTCCAGTTCGGTGGCTTTCTGCAGAATCCAGGACAGGCGATCGGACTTGCAGAGGGCCTGGATCAGCGTCAGCCGGACTTCCGGCTCGGCTGCCTCGGAGAGCAGAGACACGTCCACCAGGCGGACCCGGGTCCCCGATATCTCTCCGACCCGGGCCGACCACAGACATCCTCTTCCGTCGATGAGTTCCACGCTGGCGCCCACTTCCGCCCGCAGGACACGAACCAGGTGGTGGGCCTCGCGCCCTTCCAGCATGGCGACGGCTCCGCTGGGGGGTGTGTCGAGAACGAATCTTCGGACCGGCATGGTGGGCCTCGGCAATCAGGATTTCCCGGAACAGGGAGAGCAGCCCCCAAGGTGGTTGCCCCGTCAGGGAATCTCACGCAGCCCATGAGTTTTCCTGGAAAACACCAGGCACCGCCATTCCCCCTTGGCGAGAACTTCCAACAGCCTCATTGGCAGATCGCAAACGATCTGCGAACGGCATAGGCCCGTGGCATCGCGCTCCAGCAACCCGGAGAGAACCAGGCATCCCTGCGGATCGAGGCGTCGGCCGAAGTCGTGCAGTTTCCGTCGAATCAGGCTGCCCTCCAGGTTGGCCGCGATGACGTCGAATCGATTCCGGGAGAGAGCCTCGACTTCTCCCGCGCACAGGCTGATTCGCTGGTCAACGCCATTGCGGCGACAGTTGGCCCGAGCGACCTCGATGGCCACCGGATCGATATCGCAGGCCAGCACACGTGCAGCGCCCAATTTGGCGGCGGCGATTGCCAGAATCCCGGATCCGGTGCCGACGTCCAGCACGGTCCTGCCGGTCAAGGGCAGTCTTTCCAGCACCTCCAGGCAGAGCTGGGTCGATTCGTGGGTGCCGGTTCCAAAGGCCATCCGGGGCTCCAACCACATGGGGATGCGGTCCCGGACGGCTGTCCGGGAAGCACGCCGGCCGGGAATGATCCAGAAGCGGGCGCCGACAGGGAAGGGCTTCAAGTTCCGGCGCCATACCTTCAGCCAGTCCTGTTCTTCTTCGATTCCGGTGGCGCAGCCGGCAACCGGGACGACAGCCGCCTGGCATCGAACCTGGAAGTCGCTATGCACCCGACCCATGTCGCTGGACGGATCGAAGTAGGCTCTCAGCAGAACCTCTCCCGATTTCAGCGGCTGTTCGTGGATGCCTCGAGTCCCGATTTCGGCCATGATGGCCGAAATCGATTCAAGATGCCGGGGGTGAAGGGAGAGCTGGAGATAGTTCCACTGTCGCATGGAGGGACTATGCCGGCGGCAGGTCCTGACGAGCCACGACCCGGTGGGAAACCTGGGGTCCGGGGCCTGTCCGGGCAGCGGAATGCGGCAGCGGAAGCGCGCTTGGGGATCAACCCAGGATGTCCCTGACCCTGTCGAACAGTCCCGGCTCCAGGGGCTTGTTCTCCACCGGCGTCAGCGCCGCCAATTGCTCCAACAAGCGGCGTTGTTCCCGGCTGAGCTTCCTGGGAGTCACCACGTTGACGGAGACGAATTCGTCTCCACGGCCGCGGCCGTTGACTCCGGGGATGCCTTTGCCTCTCAATCGAAAGGTCTTGCCGCTTTGAGTGCCTGCCGGAATCGACAGGGTTTCCTCTCCTTCCAGGGTAGGGACCTTGAGGGTGGCGCCCAGGGCCGCCTGGGTGAAGCTGATGGGAATCATGCAGTGAATGTCGTTTTCCTGGCGCTCGAAGATTTCATGGTCTCCCACTCTCAAGACCACGTAGAGGTCTCCTGGCGGTCCACCCTGAAGGCCTCCTTCACCCTCGCCGGTGTACCTGACCCTGGAACCGGTGTCCACTCCGGCCGGAATCGTCACCTGGAGGAAGCGCTCCCGGCGAATGCGACCCTCTCCGCGGCAGTCGACGCAGCGGTCCTTGACCAGCCGTCCCGAGCCCTGGCAATGGTGGCAGGTGCGGCTGATGCTGAAAAACCCCTGCTGGTAGCGCATCTGGCCTTGCCCGTGGCAGGTGGGGCAGGTCGTGGGGGCAGCCCCGGGCGGGACACCGGAGCCTCGACAGGTCCCGCAGGTCTCCATGCGCGGCACCTTGATCCTGGTCTTGGTCCCGAAGGCCGCGTCCATGAAGTCGACCTGCAGGTCGTAGCGGAGGTCGGCTCCCCTGCGGGCGGAAGATTGGCGTCGGGAGGATGAGCCGAACAGGTCGCCGAAACCGAAAAAGTCGCCAAAAATGTCTCCGAACTCCGAAAAGATGGTCGGGTCGAAGCCGGCGCTCCCGCTGCCGCTGCCGCTGACCGAGCTGTGGCCGAAGCGGTCATATCGGGCCCGCTTTTGAGGATCGCCCAGGACACTGTAGGCTTCTGCGGCTTCCTTGAATTTTTCCTCGGCCGATCGGTCCCCGGGGTTCTTGTCGGGGTGGTACTTGACGGCCTGCCGGCGGTAGGCGCTCTTGATCTCCTGCTCGGAGGCCGACTTGGAAATGCCGAGGACTTCGTAGTAATCGCGCTTGCTCAAAGCGACAATCTCCCTGAACCGTTCTACTTGCCTTGTGTTTCGGTCGTCGTCTTGTCCGGGGCGGCGGCAACTCTTACCAGAGAGGGGCGAAGCAGACGGCCCTTGAAAGTATAGCCCGGCTGCAGTTCATCGATAATCTCATTGTCGGCAAAAGCTTCCGTCTCCTCCCGCATCAGGGCTTGATGGCGGTTGGGATCGAAAATCTGACCCGACGTCTCGATGGGTTCCAGTCCTGCCTGGGCCAGCACCTCGGTGAATTGCTTCAGGATCAGTTGAAACCCCGTCTTGAAGTCTGCAACCGTCTCGCCCTCGGAAACCTCGAGACCCCGTTCGAATGCGTCCAGGACCGGCAGCAACTTGCGCACGAAGTCGGCCAGCGCGTAGTCGAAGAAGTCCTGCTTTTCCCGCTCGGTTCTCTTGCGAAAGTTGTCGAATTCGGCCTGAAGCCGGAGCAGCCGCTGATAGAGCGCCTCCTTGTCGGCCTTGAGGCGGTCGTGTCGGGCCTCCTCGAGAGTTTCGGCGGCTGCCTTGTCCGCCTGGGTCTCGCCGCCGGGCTCCTCCGGGACCTCAGCCGTCGGCCCCGCGCCGGAAGAATCCTGCCCTGCGGTGGGCTCCCCAGCTCCCTTTCGACCTCCCTCCAGCGGCGCCGACCGGGTTTCAGCCTCCTCGGCAGCCGCTATCGGGGGAGTCTCCCTGTTTTCCGAAGTTGAAGCCATGGCTTGGGTCATGCCGGGGACAGCACCGGTTCGCCGTGCCCGGGTGTCTTCGCAAACTGCTCCCATCCGCTTTGAAGCGGTCGGTCCGAGGCCGCTTTTCGACTGGAATGGGGGATTCGATCAGAGGCGCGCCACTTCGCCGCTTCCGGAGTCGGCGCTGAGGATCTGGCCATAGAGCTTGGCGACATAGTCGACCGTGTTGATGGCCTTGGCATATTCCATGCGCGTCGGCCCCAGGATTCCCACCGAGCCCAGATTCCGATCATGGATGGTGAGAGGCGAGGAGATCAGCGTGTATTCCCGCAGCCCCGGCAACGAGTTCTCCGAGCCGATGATGATTCTCACCCCCCGCCCGGGCCGCGCTCGAAGACACTGGTTGAGGATCTTCACCAGCCGATTCTTTTCTTCGAACGTCTTGAAGATGGACCGCATCCGCTCGGTGTCGGCGAACTCGGGCTGCCCCAGGAAATTGGAGGCGCCATCCAGGTAGATATCGACATCGGGCTCGGCCACCTCGTCGATCAGGCCTCGATCGCAGAGCAGGATCACGTTGTTGAGGAATCGGTCGTAGAGGGCCTTTTCCTCCTGCATCTTCTTGAGGATATCGTCGCGAATGGAGAGCAGGCTGTATCCGGAGTAATTCTCGTTCAGAAACCTGGCCGTCTGGTCCAGCTCGCGTTGGGTGAACGATTCGTCGATTTGAATGATGCGATTCTGCACCAGGCCCGACTTGGACACGGTGATGACCAGGATCTTGGAATCTCCAAGCTGAATCAACTCGAGGTGTTTCAAGAGGCTGTGGCCAAGCGAGGGAGATATGACGAAGCCGACGTTGTTGGTGGCGTGGGAGATGGCCTGGGAAATCCGCTCCATGACGTTGTCCTGAGAATCGGGAGTGAAGATCCTGCCGTTGATCGACTCCTGGTCCGAGCTGTTCAGGCAGGAAGATTCCAACAGGTTGTCCACGTAGAATCGGTATCCCTTGTCGGTGGGGACCCTGCCTGCCGAGGTGTGAGGCTGCACCAGGTAGCCCGCCTCTTCCAGGTCGGCCATGATGTTGCGAATGGTGGCGGGGCTGATTCGCTGATTGCGTTCCTTGGAGAGGATTCGGGAGCCTACCGGCTTGCCGCTGGCGATGTAGTGCTGAATGACAGACTTCAGGATGTCTCTTTCCCGCTCGTTCAGCTTGCGTTTGGCGTCCATCGGAACCGGCACCTGGTTGAAGGTCACTGAACGGTTTATAGTCTCTGAATTCTGGAGTGTCAAGGGCTTTCGGCTTGCCCCGGCGCCTCCCCGGGGGTTGCCCCGGAGTCGGATTTTTGCTAGTGAGAAATGCGGGTTCACCCGCTGACCAGGCGGGTTCTTCCCAACGCCTCCGCCTCCGACCGAATGCCCGCATCCAGGGGGCGGGGCTCGATGCGCGCCTCGAGGACCTGGCGAAAGCCGTCCAGCAGGAAGGAAACCACCGCGGAGAACTCCGGCGCCTTCCCCAGGCAGGACCCGAGGGTCGCAACCCTGGAGGCCAGGTCCGAGAGAGTCTGTCCGCGCAGGGCGCCTTGCAGCAGAGGCGGATCGAAGTCCAGCAGGATGGACCCGTGCTGCAGGAATCCCCGCAGGGTCCTTCGCTGGGCGCTGCCGACGAGCTTTTTGCCCGCGAACAGAATCTCGTGGTGAAAGGCGCTGGCAAAGCAGGCGTGGCTGCGACGGGGCCGGTGATTGGCTCTTTGCCCGACGGCTGAGCCGGCAAGCGTGGTGTCGATCCCCAGCATCGCCAAACCCTGCTGCAGAGCCGCCGAGATTTTTCGGTAGGACTCCTGGATGGACCAGGCGGGGAAGAGGGAGCGGTCGTTGGAGACGAGGGAGTAGGTGACTTCCCGGTGGTGCAGGACCGCCTTGCCCCCGGTGGCCCGGCGGGCGACCGCGATGCCCTGTCGCCGGCAATACCCGAAATCCACCACCCTGGAAGCCTGCTGGGCCATGCCCAGGGACAGGGTGGGTTCCGGCCAGCCGTAGAATCGCAGGAAGGTCTCGACCGCAGCCGATTCCGCCGAGACCCGGCGCAGCAACAATTCATCCAGCGCCAGGTTGGAGGCTCCGTCACCCAGTTGATCCGGCACCAGCACGCAGAGTGGATCAGCCCGGTCGAAGGCCGGGCCGGTACCGTGTCGGGTAGCGTCGGCTGGATCCATTCGGCCTCTCTCGGGGCGAGAGACGACAGCCTACCGGGTGGAGATGACGGTCAACGGGCGATCCAGGCGGATGACCATGAGAGTGCCCGCCGGAATTTCTATTTCCTTGCCGCCCCGCCTCAGGACGTCGACCAGTCCAATGAGTCCGCCGGCGCCGGCGCCGATGGCCGCCCCCTTGCGTCCCCCGGCGATGGCTCCGATGCCGGCGCCGATGGCTGCTCCGGCTCCAATCTCGGCGGCCCTTCTCTTGCGGGTGGATTCTCCCAGGATGGTGCCTTCGCGGCGGTCCATTTCCTCTTTTTGAGTATCGTCCAGCTCGGCCTGGGAGGCGATGATGGTCTCGGAAACGCCGTTGGGGAAGATCAGTCGCTCATAGGACAGGTGGACCTCGGCCCGGCCCTTGATGCGGCCAGACCCCTGGACTTCGGCAACCCGTCCCTCCACGGTACTGCCTGCCGGGATGACCTCCTTGCCCCGAACCTGCACACTCTCGACCACCGTGACGGTGAAGCGGTCTCCCTGACGATTGGTCTTGGAATTGAGGGTCGATTCCAGGCGCACCTGCAGGCGCGTTCCCTCGGGCACCAGGTAGGACCGGGTGGCCTGAGCCTGCAGGCCGGTCTGGAAGAGAAGGCCGGCGCCCAGGAAAGCGGCCAGGCCTGCGACAAGAGATTTCATGGGCCCCTTCTTTCAACGTTCGTCCGACGGCAGCGCGGAGCGCTCCGACGCTTGCGCCGCAGCAAGGCAGGCTCCTGGCCCGCATTTCTCACGAGGCCGCTGGAGGCAGGACAAAAGCAGTTTATCTTCAGGAGCCTTTTGCAAAATTCCCAATCGGGAATGACATTGAGGCGGCCTACCGGCTCCGGCATACACCACAAAAGGCACAAAACGAGTTTCTTGAACTCGAGTCTTGCTGGTCCGATGGTTCTTTTTGTGTTTTTGTGCCTTTTGTGGCCATTCTCGGTAAACGTCCCGCTGCCGAATTTTGCAAAAGGCTCTTCAGTACCTTGATTGGCTCCATGTCAAGGGCTTGCTGACTACAGACGGCGCTGGGCATGCCCTGGCTGGTTCTTTTCCCTCCAGCACGCACAGGCTCCCTCGACCGTAGAAACCGCTACGCTCTTCGGTCGCGAGCACGCGCTGGAGGGAAAATTCCTGCGCCATGATCATGCCCCCTGGTGAGAAATGCGGGCTAAGGCACCGACCCCGACAGGAAGAGAGTGCGCATCTCTCCGGCCCCACGGTTCCAGCGCTTCACCAGGAACAGGAGATTCATGCCGGACTCGAGTTCGGAAGTGAGTTGCCGCAGGTCGGCCACGGTGCGGGTCGGCTTCTTGTTGATCTCCAGGATCAGGTCGTGGGCTTCGATTCCGGCCTCATCGGCGATGCTTTCGGGCTCGACTCTCATGACGTAGACGCCCCCTTCCTCTTCCGACAACTGGAACTCCCTGGCCAGTCTGGGGGTGAGGTCCCGGGGGGCAATGCCCAGGCGAACCGATTCGGAAGGTCCTTCCTCTTCCGGGGCGTTTCTGCGGGCGATCGCAGGAAGGTCCTCTCGATCCATGGTCGTCAGTTGGGTGGTCCTGAGCCGGCTGTCGCGGATGTACTTGAGCGTGATCCTGGTCCCCGGGGCCACGTTGGAGAGGACTTGATGCATGTCGTAGGTATCGTTGATCTTGTTCCCATCCACCTCCACGATCACGTCTCCCTGCTTCAGACCGGCCCTGGCGGCGGGTCCGTCGGGCGGGTCGGGTTTCTCGACAATCACTCCCTTGCCGTCGGCTGCTCCCAACGCCTTGAGAGTTTGAGGAGTGACCTGGGCCTGCATGCTGATTCCAATGGCTGCTCGCCGTACCTTGCCGTGTTCTATGAGCTGGTTGTAGACGTTGGTGGCCAGGTTGGAGGGAAGCGCGAATCCGATACCGATGTTGCCCACCATCCCCATCCGTCCAAAGGAAGGTTGGGCCAATATGGCGGTATTGACCCCGATCACTTCACCGGCCATGTTGACCAGGGGACCTCCGCTGTTGCCCTGGTTGATGGCGGCATCGGTCTGCAAGAAGTGTTGCCAGGGTTGATCCGGGCTCAGGTTCTTGCGCCCGGTGGCGCTGATGATGCCGGCGGTCACCGTCTGCTCCAGACCGAAGGGGCTGCCCACCGCCAGCACCCAGTCCCCCTGGCGCATCCCGTCCGAGTCTCCCAACCTGGCGGCGGTGAGCGTCTCTTCCGGTTCAACCTGGATGACGGCCAGGTCGGTGTTGACATCCTTGCCCACCACCTTGGCCTCGTACTCCTCCCCGGAGGATAGCTTGACCGTAATGGTTTCGGCATTCTCGACCACGTGGGCGTTGGTGAGAATGTACCCCTTGGCATCCACCACGAAACCCGATCCCAGGGATCGGGGCCCGCGCCTCCGCCGGGGCGTTTCCGGACCGAAGAAGCGTTCGAAGAAGTCCTGGAAAGGGTCGTTTCGGAATTGCCGGCGGGAGGGCGGCTGCCGCCTGACGACGGTTTCGATGCTGATGTTGACGACTGCCTTCTCGACCTTTTGAGCCACGGTGGAAAAGTGCGACGACAACCTGGTGGGGGAGGGTACGCTGATGGGGGCGGGGGCGGGGGTGGAGGTCGTGCCCGCCGACCGGGCGGCGCTCACCGAATGGTCGATCATGGCGCCGATGGCTACCCCGAGGATCAGAGTCCCCAGAATCATTGAGAAGAAAAGAAGTCTTCGCCTTCTCATGGCTCTCATTATCCTTTCCGCCGAAACGATCATGGTCATGCCTTGATCAGAGTTTAATCAATCGTCTCGGTGAGGGCAACCTCGGAAAGCGTGCTGCACAGGGCCATCCCGCGCTGACCCCCACCCTGTAGGGGCAACCCTTGTGGTTGCCCTGATGTTCCCGCCAACCTCGCATTGGGCGCCCCTACAATCCCACATGGGATACGGCGTTGACTTGGGTAGCGTGGGATGGTCCTGGAGCGCTGCCGGGCAGGCCCTATGGCCGCCGGGGAAATCGGCAGGCGCCACCCCAATAACTTTTTTGGCAATCGAATGGGGATATGCTAACATCCCGCCGTAATTCGGGCGAGGACGAGCCGGGCAGGCCGGGTCCAGAGCGGGCCGGCTGAGCCCCAGCGGCTGCCGCGCCCGCTGCTTTCCGGCTCCGGGACAGCCTTGCTTTCTAACCCCTATCCCTCACATTTCTCCTGGCAGGCGGCCCGTCGGTTCGGGACCGGCCTTTTTCGCCGATGACGCTTCAATTTGCCAATGTGCTGGTTTTTCTGGGCGTCGGCGCGCTGTTCATCTTCGTCAACCTGCTCATCTCCAGCCTGATTCGCCCCTCCAAGTACAGCGAGGAGAAGTTGATTCCCTACGAGTGCGGGGAGAATCCGGTCGGCAGTCCCTGGATCAAGTTCAACATTCGTTTCTACGTTTTCGCCTTGATTTTCATCATTTTCGACGTGGAGGTGGCCTTCCTGCTGCCCTGGGCCGTGGTCTTCAAGGAACTGGGGTGGATCGCGTTCATCGAAGGGCTCATCTTCATCGCCATACTGGTGGTGGGACTGGCCTACGTTTGGGCCAAGGGGGATCTGCAATGGGTGCGGTCCGAGGAACGTTATCAGTGATGGAAGGGAGCCATGGGAATCCTGGAGAATAGGTTCGGCGACAACATCGTTCTGACGACGGTGGACACCCTGCTGAACTGGGGAAGAGCCTCCTCGCTGTGGCCGATGACCTTCGGCCTGGCCTGCTGCGCCATCGAAATGATGGCGACCGGGGCTTCCCGCTACGACTGGGACCGCTTCGGAATGATTCCCCGGGCCACGCCTCGCCAGTCGGACGTCATGATCGTGGCGGGGACGGTCACCTTGAAGATGGCCACCCGCGTGAAGCGGCTCTACGAGCAGATGCCGGAACCCAAGTACGTGATCTCCATGGGCAGTTGCGCCAATAACGGAGGGCCCTACTGGCAGCATGGCTACCATGTTCTCAACGGCGTGGACCACGTGATACCGGTAGACGTCTACGTTCCCGGTTGTCCCCCGCGTCCGGAGGCCCTTCTCTTCGGCGTCATGAAGCTTCAGGAAAAGATCATGCGGCAGCGCGTGCTTCGCAAGAAAGGGGCCGCCTAATCGGATGAAACAGGCCTCGGAGATCATCCAGACCCTCCAGGATCAATTCCCGGACCAAGTCGTCAAGTCCAGCCAGGAATGCCTCCAGCCCTTCGTTGTGGTGGCTCCCGATGCCGTGGCCGAGATCTGCGCCTTTCTCAAGAACGATCCCGACCTGGCTTTCGATACCTTGATGTGCCTGAGCGGGGTGGACTACAAGAATTCCAAGAAGGAGCCGGAGCGGTTCGAGGTGGTCTACCACCTGTTCTCCATGCGCCACAGGCACAAGATCGTGCTCAAGGCGGAGCTGTCCAGGGAGGACGCGTCCCTGCCCACGGTCGAAGCCGTCTGGGCCATCGCCAACTGGCACGAAAGGGAAGCCTACGACATGTTCGGCATCCACTTCGACGGCCACGGCGACCTGCGCCGGATTCTTTGTCCCGATGACTGGGTGGACTACCCGCTCAGGAAGGACTACGTGCAGCCGGAGACCTACCGCGGCATGCCGGCCGCTCCGGCCAAGCAGTTTGCCGAACGGGCCCAGGAGGGAGAAGACCTGGGAACCGATCCCTTCAGCGCCGGTTGACGGGATTGCCTCAACCTTACTTGGGAGCGCCGTCGCACGAGTAGCCAACATGCAAGTCGAAGCCTACGCCGGCGAGGAAATGGTCCTGAACATGGGACCCCAGCACCCCAGCACCCACGGCGTGCTGCGCCTGGAGCTGGAAACGGACGGCGAAATCGTCAGGAACGTCACCCCCCACATCGGCTACCTGCACCGCTGTTTCGAGAAGCACGCCGAAAACATCGACTATCCCGGCGTCATCCCCTTTTGCGACCGCATGGACTACATTGCCTCCATGAACAACAGCCTGGGCTATGCGCTGGCCGTTGAAAAGCTGATGGACCTGGAGGTCAATGAGCGGGTGAAGACCCTCAGGGTGCTGATGGCCGAGCTCAACCGCATCGCCAGCCATCTGCTTTCGGTGGGCACCTATGCCATGGATATCGGGTCGTTCACTCCCTTCCTGCACTGTTTTCGGGAGCGGGAAAAGGTGCTGGACCTGTTCGAATGGCTGTGCGGGGCCCGGCTCCTCTACAACTACAACTGGGTCGGTGGCGTTTCCCACGACATTCCCGAAGGCTTCGAGGCCAAGACCCGCGAGTTTCTGACCCAGTTCGAGCCCGTCATCGCCGAGCTGGACAAGCTGCTCAGCTACAACAAGATCTTCCTGGAACGCACGGCCGACGTGGGGATCATCAGCGAGGAGCAGGCCCTCTCGCACAACGTGACCGGACCCAACCTGCGCGGATCCGGAATCGCATGGGACCTGCGCAAGGAAGAGCCCTACAGCGGCTACGAGACCTACGATTTCGAGGTTCCGGTGGGCCTGGGCGAACACGGTCCACTCGGCTCCTGTTGGGACCGTTACTACGTGCGGGTTCGCGAGATGGAGCAGAGCCTGGGACTGATACGCCAGGCGCTGGAGCGGCTGCCCGAAGGGGACGTGCACGAGCACATTCCCCGGCGGGTGCGGCCCGCCAAGAGCGAGGTCTACGACCGCACCGAAACGCCTCGGGGAGAGTTGGGATACTACCTGGTGAGCGACGGAGGGCTCATCCCCTTCCGGGTCAAGGTCAAGTCGCCCTGCTTTACGGTGCTGAGCCTGCTGCCGGCCATCGCCAAGGGGGGAATGGTGGCCGATATCATCGCCATCATCGGCAGCATCGATATCGTGATGGGAGAGATCGACCGTTAGTTTCTGTGGCAGGGCCGGGGACGGGCCGCCGGTTTGCCGCCGAGAGAAGGTCCGGTAAGCACCCATGGAATACCTCAGAGAGGTCCTGACTCAGCAGGTGGCCGGGTACGACCAATTGCCCGAGGTCCTGCAGGTCTTCCTCCCCATGCTGCTGGCCTGTCTGCTGTGCCTGGGGCTGGTCGCCCTCATTCCCCTGGTGGCCATCTGGGGGGAGCGCAAGGTCTCGGCCCACATGCAGGACCGGTTGGGGCCGATGCGGGTGGGCGGCTGGCACGGGTGGGCCCAGACCATCGCCGACGGGGTCAAGCTGCTCCTGAAAGAGGACATCATCCCGGCCCAGGCCGACCGGCTGCTCTTCAAGCTGGCTCCCCTGGTGGTGTTCGCCGGCGGCTTCGCCGCTTTTGTGGTGTTGCCCTTCGGCGAGCGCTTCATCGTCAGCGACCTCAATATCGGAGTGCTGTACATCGCGGCCATCTCCTCCCTGGGCGTGGTGGGGATCATCATGGCCGGCTGGGCCTCCAACAACAAGTACGCCCTGTTCGGAGGGATGCGGGCGGCGGCCCAGATCGTGAGCTACGAGATTCCCACCGTTCTGGCCATTCTGACGGTGGTGATTCCGGTGGGCAGCCTCAGCATGCAGGAGATCGTGCGGGCTCAATCGGGAGGGGTCTTCAACTGGTTCATCTTCCAGCCCGTCACCTTCCTGGCATTCTGGGTCGTCTACCTGGGCACCCTGGCCGAGGTGAACCGGACCCCCTTCGACATTCCCGAGGCCGAATCGGAGCTGGTGGCCGGCTACCACACCGAATACAGCGGCATGCGCTTCGCGTTCTTCTTCCTGGCGGAGTATGCCAACATGTTCCTGGTGAGCGCGCTGGCGGCCACTCTGTTCCTGGGGGGATGGCATGGGCCCGGCTTTCTTCCGGGACCGGTCTGGTTCATCCTCAAGGCCACGGCTCTGGTGTTCCTCCAGATGTGGCTGCGCTGGACCTTGCCCCGCTTGAGGGTCGATCAGCTCATGCACGTGACCTGGAAGGTTCTCCTGCCCATTTCGTTCCTGTTGGTGTTGGCCGCGGGGACACTGGCCCTGTGGCAAAAATGAGCCCCCTGACCGGGAAGCGGTAACAAGAGACTGCCATGAAACGTTATTTGCTGGATATTTTCCAATCGATCTGGACGGTGCTGCAGGGAATGAAGATTACGGGGTTTCACCTGTTCACCCGCTCCTGCACCCTGCAGTACCCCAACGTCAAGTGGGAGCTGCCGGAGCGCTCCCGCATGCGCCTGTTCAACAAGATCGAGGACTGCATCGGTTGCGGCCAGTGCGTTCGGGCCTGTCCGGTCGACTGCATCTACATGACCACCGAGAGACGCGGCAAGGAGGAGGACCCCATCTTTGCCGCCGACGGGACCCCCATCAAGCTGAGGGTCACCCAGTTCGATATCGACATGTCTCTCTGCTGCTACTGCAACCTCTGCACCTACCCCTGTCCCACCCACTGCCTGGTCATGACCCCCGAGTACGAGTTTGCGGTGCAGGCCAAGCAGGACTTTCTCTACCGCTTCGCCAAGGACGAACCCCAGGCCCCGCCCAAGCCGGCTGCGAGCCCCCGGCCGGCAGGCGCCCGGTGAGGGTATGTCGATGAGCGTTACAGACATCGTTTTCATTCTGACTGCAATCGTCACGGTGGGATCGGCCGTGGTGGTGGTGGTGTCGCGGAGCCTGATCTACTCGGTTTTCTCCCTGCTCTTCACCTTTTTCGGGGTGGCGGTGCTCTACGTGTTCCTGGGAGCCGACTTCCTGGCCGGCGCCCAGGTGCTCATCTACGTGGGAGGGATCCTGGTTCTGCTGCTGTTCGGCGTGATGCTGACCCACCGGCTCTACAACCTGAACCTGACTACCGAACGGTTCCAGCCGGTGGCGGGCACCTTGATTGCGGCGGCCGTTTTCGCTTCCATCAGCCTGGCTGCCTTCAAGACCAAGTGGAAGCTGGTTGGCGAGAGGGAACTGGAGCCCACCACCCAGCAGATCGGGGAGGCCTTCCTGAGCAGCTACCTTCTACCCTTTGAAATTGCATCGGTGCTCCTCCTGGTCGCCTTGATCGGAGCCGCCATGCTGGTGAGAAGGAGGACGGACGTTTGATCGAACTCAAGTACTTCCTGCTGATCAGCGCCTGTCTGTTTTCCCTGGGCGTGTTCGGCGTGTTGACCCGGCGCAACGCCGTCAACGTGCTGATGGGCGTGGAACTGATCCTGAATTCGGCCAACCTGAACCTGGTGGCCTTTTCCCGCTACAGCTCCACAGGGATCGACGGACAGATGTTTGCCGTTTTCGTCATTGTGGTGGCCGCGGCGGAAGTCGCCGTGGCCCTGGCCATCGTCCTCACCCTCTACCGGGTTCTGAACACGGTGAACCTGGACCGGGCCGACGTCCTCAAGAGGTAGGCGGGCCGGAGGCGCCCCTCGCCGCCTGGCGGCCTGGCAAGGGTCTTCAGCCCGGCGTTCCCGGAGCGGGAAGATAGAAAGAAGGAGATTGGACCCTCGATGAACCTGGGCAACCTGGACAGCCTGACCTTCTTCGTCCCGGAGTTGATTCTGCTGGGCGGCATCCTGCTGGTGGTGATTTCCGACATCTCTCTCAAGGGATGGAGGGTCCGCATCAATCCGCTGCTGACCCTGGCGGCGCTCCTGCTGGCCCTCTTCTACACCCTCCAGACCGATCATGGCTCGGCCATGACCCTCTTCGAAGGGATGCTGGCCCTGGACAACTTCGCCCTCTACTTCAAGGTATTCCTGCTGGTGGCGGGGATCCTGGTGCTGCTGGGCTCGCTGCACTCGGAGGAGTTGGCCGCCGTCCACCAGGGGGAATTCCACGCGCTCCTGCTGGCGGTCACGCTGGGTATGCTGCTGATGGCCAACTCGGCCCACCTGGTCATGCTCTACCTGTCACTGGAGCTGGTGTCGCTGACCTCCTACGTCATGGTGGGCTACCTGCGCAGCGATCGCCTCTCCAACGAAGCCTCCATGAAGTACATCCTGTTCGGGGCGGTCTCGACAGGGGCCATGCTGTATGGCTTCTCCCTGTTGTACGGCATGACCGGAAGCCTCGATCTCTTTGCGATTCGGGACGCCTTGCTGGCCCAGGAAGTGGTCGGGTTCAACCAGGTCACCCTGTTGCTGGTGGTGGTGCTGACCACGGCCGGTTTCGGATTCAAGACGGCCGCGGTGCCCTTTCATTTCTGGTGCCCGGACGTCTATACCGGCGCTCCCACGCCGGTCACGGCCTTTCTCTCGGTGGCTCCCAAGGCCGCCGGCTTCGCCATTCTGGTGCGCTTCTTCCTGGGCGGGTTGAGTCAACCGGCAGGGGAGCAGTGGGAATTCATCAGCGGCATCGACTGGCCGCTGGTGCTGATCGCGGTGTCGGTCATGACCATGACCCTGGGGAACGTCGCCGCTCTCACCCAGAACAACCTGAAGCGGATGCTGGCCTATTCCAGCATCGCCCATGCCGGCTACATCCTGATGGGCGCGGTCCTGCTGACCGGCGCCGGCCTCAAGGCCATGCTGGTCTACCTCTTTGTCTACCTGTTCATGAATCTGGGCGCCTTCTTCGTGGTCACGGTCATTTTCAACAGCGAGAAGACCTTCGAGCTTCAGGACTACAACGGCATGTTCCGGCGCTCGCCCTTTCTGGCCGTCGCCATGAGCATCTTCCTGTTGTCGCTGATCGGCATCCCGCCGTTCGCCGGCTTCATGGGCAAGCTCTATATCTTCGGCGCCGTCATCGACCAGGGCCTCTACTGGTTTGCGGTTGTGGGAGCCCTCAATGCCGCGGTCGCGGCTTTCTACTACATGAGGATCATGAAGCACATGATCCTGGAAAACGATGATCGCCCGCCCACCCCGCTGCGCATCTCCACCCTGAACCGGGCCCTGCTGGTTCTGCTGCTGGTTCCCAACGTCCTCCTGATCGTCTTCTGGGCCCCCATCGACCGCTGGACGGCCAACTCCATCACCCTCTTCGGGGGACTCTGAGGCCGGCGCGGCCGCGCTCTCGGACCGACAAGCGATCAATTGTTGATTGCTGAGCCTCTTGCACAAAGGCTCGAGAGGCGGTGCATTTCGGAGGGGTGCTTCCTATTCGCCGCATTCGCGGCTGGGTTGGTGCAGAACCCATACGACCCCAGGCTTCCGCCTGGGGCTACCCTGAGCCGCTGCTTCGCAGCTCTATAAGGATGGCTTGTAGGGGGCGTCGCGTCGGATACCCACGCCAACCGCAGCTTCGCAGCTCTCCCCTAACCCACGATACTGCAATGGGAAACGTGCTTGTTTATTTGGAATGAAGCGTTTGCAAGAGTCGGCAGGGGGATCGTTTCCGGAAATGGCCACAAGGGGCACAAAAAGAACTTTCCGATCGTCAAGACTTGAAATCAAGCCACTCATTTTGTGCCTTTTGTGCTTTTTGTGGTGAATGCCGGTGCTGCCAGTCCTTCACCTTTGCTGCCTCCATGGCATTCCCGATTGGGAATTTGCAAAAGGCTCTACAATCCACAATTCCAATCAGCCCTCCCCGCCGATTACCCAGGTGAGTTGTCTCATCGGACCGTGGGCGCCCTTGATCAGGACCTTCTCGATATCGGCGGTGCGGCTGGGACCCGTGATCATCGTCAGCGCCGCCGGCAGCCGGCCTTCTTCAGGGGCGGTTCCCAGTTGCCGGAAGACCGCCGCCAGGTCGGGATAGACCTGATCGGGAGTGGCCAGCGCCAGGTGGGCGGTGGGGAGCAGGCTGATCTGGCGACTGCAGCCGGCGCTGGCGATCAGGACGGTCCCGCTTTCGGCGATCAGGAAATCCGCCCCGGTGATGGATAAATCGGCTTGGGCCAGTTGCCGGGAATTCCGCCGGCGAGAGCCCGGCGTTGGCGCCTCCCCCTCCTCCCTCCAGACGCTCACCTCGGGAAGCAGGTCCGAAAGCGCCTCCGCCAGGTTGTGGCCCCGGCAAATTTCGTGGTTGGAGACGGCCACCCTGCGGTATCCGGCAGCTCCAACCAGGTCCCGAATGCCCCGCAGGGCGTCCTCGATATCGGAGCAGAGTCGGGGTTCGCCACCGACCCGCGCGGATTGTTCCTGAAACTGCTCGAAGAGCTGAGCGGAACCCATCCGGCCGGGGGGCGATTGCACGCTGCTGGGGCTGGCAGGTTCCTGTCCATGTCCAGGACCGGGACGAAGCAATGCCCGCCGAATGCGGCTGAGAACGACCTCCCGGGAACCGTTCATGGCCCCTCTCCCTGTTGCCGGTGGTCCGCCCACCACTGCCTGAAGGAGGTCTCGGCCAGAGCCGGAAAGTCCCGGGTGGGGCTCCATCCCGGAACGGCGAAAGGACGCTTGCTCTTGCCTGAGGCCTTCAACCACAGCCGCAACAGCGCCGAACCCATTCGATACAGGGCCGGGTCCTTCATGCCGGCCGCGAAGAGGGACATCGCCAGACGTTCCTGCCAGGGAGTCGCCCGGCGGGACGCCAGCTTTTCTCGCAGCCACAGGAGCTGGTGGTGGAGGTCGATCTTGACCGGACAGATGTTGGAGCAGGAACCGCAAAGCGAGGAGGCGTAGGGGAGATCCTTGGCCACCTCCAGACCCTGGAACAAGGGCGTCAGCACCGATCCGATGGGACCGGAGTAGACGGACCCGTAGGCGTGCCCTCCCACTCGCTGGTAGATGGGGCAGGTATTGAGGCAGGCGCCGCAGCGAATGCAGTAGAGCGAACGGCGCACCCGAGGATCGGCCAGAATGTCGCTGCGCCCGTTGTCCAGCAGGACCAGGTGAAATTCTTCGGGGCCGTCCCATTCTCCCTCTCGGCGCGGGCCGCTGATCATGGAGACGTAGCTGGTCTGCCTCTGTCCGGTCGAACTGCGGGCCAGCAGCCTCAGGAACAGCGGCAGGTCCGAGAACCGGGGAATGACCTTCTCCAGACCCATGATGGCCACATGGACCCGGGGAAGGCTGGTGCAGAGGCGGGCGTTGCCCTCGTTTTCCACGATGACGATGGTGCCCGTATCGGCCGCGGCGAAATTGACTCCGGAGACTCCCAGGCGGGCCGAGAGAAACTGACGGCGCAGCCGTTGCCTGGCGAAAGCGCACAGTTCAGCCGGAACGTCCGTGTAGGGAATCCCGAATTTTTCATGAAAGAGGTTGCCGATCTGCTGGCGGGTCATGTGCAGGGCGGGCGCGATGATGTGGGACGGGGTTTCGCCGGCCACCTGAATGATGAACTCACCCAGGTCGGTTTCCACGGGCTCCACCCCGGCTGCCTCCAGCGCCTCGGCCAGCCCGATCTCCTCGGCAGCCATCGATTTGGATTTCACTACCGTGGAGGCCTGCAGGCGGCGGCAGAGTTCCACCACGTAGCGGGAGGCCTCTTTGGCGTCCCGAGCCCAGAACACCCGTCCGCCCCGCCGGATCACGCTGGCTTCCAGCTTCTCCAGGTAGGAATCCAGGTGCTCGACGGCTTCTTCCTTGATGCGGTGGGCCCGGTCCCGGAGATCTTCCCACTCGGGCACCCGTTGGACCGACTGGGCCCGCTGCCCCAGGGCATGTCCGGTAGCCGACTGAAAGGTGCGGCGAAGACGCGGGTCGGCGACGTTTTCCGAAGCAAGGATCTTGAATTGGCCGGGCGTTCGATTCATGCCGGTTACAGGTTCTCTCCCAGCAGGTCAGCCAGGTGCAGCGGCTTGACGGGAAGGCCCTGGCGGCTGAGGTAGCCGCCGATCTGCATCAGGCAACTGGAGTCGTTGGCCACCACGTACTCCGCCTCGGTCTGGAGGATGGCTGCGCTCTTGTCCTGGGCCATGGCGGTGGATATTTCGGGGAACTTGACCGAAAAGGCGCCGCCGAAGCCGCAGCAGGCGTCGCTGTTTTCCATCTCCACCAGCTCGATGCCGCGGACGTGTCGGATCAGCTCGCGGGGGGCGCGATGCACCCCCAGTTCCCGCAACAGGTGGCAGGCGTCGTGATAGGTGACGCGATGGGGGAAGGCAACCCCCAAATCCTTGATCCCCATGACGTTGACCAGGAAATCGGAGAACTCCCGGGTTCTGGCGGTGACCTCCTGGAGTTGCCGGCCCAGGCCGGGATCCTGGAGTATCTCCGGGTAGAACACCTTCACCATGCTGGTGCAGGAGCCGGAGGGGCAGACAATGGTTTCGGCTTCTCCAAAGACCTCCAGGAAACGCCGAGCCAACTGGGTAGCCTCTTCGTGATATCCTGAGTTGAAGGCCGGTTGACCGCAACAGGTCTGCTCCCTCGGGTAGTCGACCGACACTCCCGCTTTGCGGAGGATCTTGACCAGGTTGATGCCCACGCTGGGAAAGAATTGGTCCACCAGGCAGGGGATGAAGAGTGAAACGTTCATGGAGCGTCCGAGGTGCGGGAGCAACACGCGGGAAAGCCATTAATAGCACAAATGGGCAGCGTCCCCTATTCCTCTTTTTTCGGTTGTTTCAATTAAGTTCTGCCCCGCCCTGCCGGGCAGATCATCCGAGGGTGAAACACCCAAGCGTCAATAAAGGCGAACCACGAATGAACACGAATAGACACAAAGACCGATGGACCTGCTTGGCTGCGACGACGTCACGGGAGGAATCCCTTCCGGGAGCGCGGGCGTCCCGCCCGCACAACACTGGCACAGCTTCACCCATCTCCTCCACCCGGCTCGACCGGCAACGGCGCCAGGGCTCTGCTTGGGCCGGGCCCATGCCGTTCCCGGCGGCAGGGTGGCCAGGTGCCGCATCACGGGGAAACTGAGCGGCCGCCCAACGCAGAGGATGCGGGCGAGACGCCCGCGCTCCCGGAGGGCGCCTCGCCCGTGGGTCGTGGTGAATCCCTCTTTTTTCCGTTTGTTTCAGGCAAGCACCACCCCTGTCCTGGGGTGCGGATCATCCGAGGGTGAAACAAGAGAAGTTCATAGCCTATCGGGAACAAGATTTTTGAACATGGATGCACAGGATGCACAGGATAATCAGGATGGGAGGGTGTTGCACCAGAGCTGACTCCGGCGGTGATCGGGCGGCTTTGCGGAAATCCAGGACTTCAAACCAGCCGTCTCCGGAAAAAATCCTGTGCATCCTGTGCATCCATGTCAATAAAAAAGGGGATTCGGCTTTGCCCCGAAAGCGGAGCCGACCCGGCGGGCCTCAATGAGAGCGTAACATCCTGTGAGTCAACGGGATAGACTCAACTGAAGCCGGCTGATTCCCAATTTTGTTTCAGACAAGCACTCACCGTGGAATCGATCAGGGACCGCATCGCTATTGTTACCGGCGGAACCCGGGGAATCGGCCAGGCCATCGCCCGCGCCTTGCTGGAGGCGGGTGTCCGGGTGGTCGTCTGCGCCCGGAGTCCGGATGGAGTGGCCGCCTGCGTCGAGGGGCTGCAACCACGGTGGGCCGGCAGGGTCAGGGGAACCGCCTGTGACGTCTCCTGCTACGAGCAGGTCCGGTCGCTGGTGGACTTCACCCTCGAGGCATTCGGAGGGTTGGACATCCTGGTGAACAACGCGGGGGTGGGGGTGATGGGCGACATCGCCGAGATATCTCCCCGCCAGTGGCAAGAGGTCATCGGGACCAACCTGACCGGGGTCTACCACTGCTGCCATGCGGCCGTTCCCCTGTTGCGACGGCGCGGAGGCGGATACATCCTGAACATCGGCAGCCTGGCGGGGACGCAGGGCTTTGCGGGCGGCTCGGCCTACAACGCCTCCAAGTTCGGCCTCAACGGCTTCAGCGAGGCCATCATGCAGGATCTGCGCCACGACAATATCCGCGTCAGCGCCGTCCTTCCGGGCAGCGTCAGCACCGGGTTCCGCGGGCATCGGACCGGCAGCGAGGCCGGCTGGAAGCTGACGCCGGAGGACGTGGCCCAGGTGGTGGTGGACCTGCTTCGCCACCATCCCCGGTCCCTTCCCAGCCGGGTGGAGCTTCGCCCCTCCCGGCCCCCCAGGAAATAGGGAGAATCGCCATGGCCTACTGGCTGCTCAAGACGGAACCATCGGACTATGCCTATGCGGATCTGGAAGAGGACCAGGGGACCGTCTGGGACGGGGTCGGCAACAACCTGGCCCTGAAGCACCTCAGACAGATCCGTCGAGGCGATCAAGCCCTGATCTATCACACCGGCAAGGAGAGGAGGGTGGTGGGGGTGGCCGAGGTGACCAGCGACCCCTTTCCCGATCCCGAGCGGGACGATCCCCGGTTGGCGGTGGTGGAGATCAAGCCCATGCGCAAGCTGGCCGAGCCGATTCCGCTTGCCGGGATCAAGTCGGACCCGGAACTCCAGGACTTCGACCTGGTTCGGCTGCCGCGTCTTTCGGTCATGCCGGTGACCGAAGCTGTCTGGAAGCGCCTGTTGTCGCTTCGCTGACTTCCAGCCTCCTCATCACCAGGTCAACGCACTCTTCCGGCGACAGCTTCTCGGTGTCCAGCCGGAGATCCGGTTGTTCGGGGCGCTCATAGGGGCTGTCCACACCGGTAAAGTTCTTGATTTCGCCCTTCATCGCCTTTGCATAGAGACCCTTGGGGTCGCGGGCGGCGCACCTCGCCAACGACGCGTCGACGAAGATCTCCATGAAGTCGCCCTTGCCGAAAAGGCTGCGGGCGAAGTCGCGCTCGGACTGAAAGGGGCTGATGAAGGACACGATCACGATCAAGCCGGCGTCCACCATGAGGTGGGCCACCTCGGCCACGCGGCGAATGTTCTCCACGCGGTCGGCCTGGGTGAAGCCGAGGTCCCGGCTGAGACCGTGACGCACGTTGTCGCCGTCGAGCAGGTAGGTGTGACGACCTTGGATCACGAGGCGCCGCTCCAGCAGGTTGGCGACGGTAGACTTGCCGGAAGCGGACAGACCGGTCAGCCACAGGCAGCGTGCACGCTGGCGTTTCAGACCAGCGCGAACTTCACCCGTGATGTCGAAGCTCTGCCACTTGAGGTTCGCCGCGCGCATGAGGGAATAGGTGATCGTCCCGGCGCCCACGGTCTCGTTGGTCGCGCGGTCTATGAGGATGAAGCCCCCCAACTCGGGCGACTCGTCGAAGGGAGCGAAGGGGATCGGCCGCCTGGTGGCGAGGTTGACCACTCCGAGGTCGTTGAGTTCGAGTTGCGCGGCGGCGAGTTCGCTGCCATCCGACACCTCGACACGGTGTCTGATTCGGGTCACGGCGGCGCCCACCTCTCGTGTGTGCAGCCTCAGTCGGTAGAGGCGCCCCACAACCAGCGGTTCGTCGCCCATCCACAGGAGCCGCGCCCGGAACTGGTCGGCGACTTCGAGCGATTCTTCGGCGGCCACGATCACATCGCCTCGGGAAACGGCGACATCGGGCTCGAGGGTGAGCGTGACCGACTCGCCCTGCGTGGCGCTGTCGCGCGTGCCCTGCCACACGATGATCGACTCGACCTCGGCGGCGATTCCTGCGGGCGATATGCGCACGCGGTCGCCGCGCGACACGCCTCCGGCCGCGATGCGGCCACAGTAGCCGCGAAAGTCGGGGTTCGGCCGGTTGACGTACTGGACCGGCATGCGGAAGGCCTGCCGTGGGGCGGGCGGCTCGATCTCCAACGCTTCCAGGTGTGCGAGCAAGGTCGGGCCGGTGTGCCAGGGCGTGTGCGGGCAGCGTCGCGTGAGATTGTCGCCGCTGAGAGCGGAAACGGGGAAGGATGCGACCTGCGTGAGTCCCATCGCTTCCGCCACCGTCCGGTAGGCCGAGTCGATCGACTCGAAGGTGTCCCGGTCCCAGGCCACCAGGTCCATCTTGTTGACCGCGAGCACGAAGTGGCGCACCCCGAACATGGCCGCAATCCGGGTGTGCCGGGAGGTCTGGGGCAGGATTCCGTTGCGCGCGTCCACCATCACGACCGCGACGTCGGCAGTGGATGCGCCGGTCGCCAGGTGGCGCGTGTACTGCTCGTGGCCGGGCGCATCCGCGACGATGAAGCGCCGCCGGGGCGTCTGGAAGCCATGGTAAGCGACATCGATGGTGATGCCCTGCCGGCGCTCATCCTGCAGGCCATCCGTGAGGAGAGCGAGGCCGGGTGCGCCCTCCTGGGCGCCGTACCGGTGCGAGTCCTTTTCAGCCCTCTGCATCGGGTCCGTGAACACCTGGCGGCAGTCATGGAGGATGCGCCCGATGAGCGTGCTCTTTCCGTCGTCCACGCTTCCGCAGAGGACCAAACGCAGGGTCGATGCCATCTAGAAGCAGCCCTCCCTCTTCTTGCGCTCCATCGGGGCTTCTCCGTCGTGGTCGATGAGGCGGACTTCGGCCTCCGCCGCCATCCGGTCGCGAAAGGTGATCATGTCGCGGAACTTCCAGGTCGTGTCGACATGCAGCAGCGGCATTGGAGGCGGAGCGGGCCAGAACGCCTTGCGCGCCAAGTGCAGGAGCACGGAAGAGTCCTTGCCGATGGAGTAGAGCATGACGGGTCGAGCCGCGGCCGCGATGCCCTCGCGGATGATCTCGATGGCTTCGGACTCCAGCGCAGAGATCCAAGGCGCGCCGCAGTATGCCGTTTCGCTGGCAGGTGGGGGTTTCATGTTGTCGCCGGGGAAGACCCCTAGTAGAGGGTTCGGGCCAGGCGCCCCCGGAACTCCTCGGCCAGCTCGCTTCGTTCCCCTACCAGGCTGAAGACGGCCAGCATGGCCTTGCGGGCAGAGTCGTCCCGGTAGTGCTTGTCGCGGGCGACCACCGCCAGAAACTCTTCCAGCGCTTCCCGATACTGTCCCGACGCCGCCAGGCAGGAGGCCAGGTCCAGGCGCGCGGCCAGGTCTTGGGGAGTGCTTTCCAGGGTTTTCCTCAGAGAGGCCTGACCGCCCGCCTTCTCGCAGTCCGCCTGGAATCCGATGACCTGCTCCAGCCGGTCGGCGGCCTCCCTTTCATCGGCCAGAAACGGAATGGCCCGGAGATGGGACCGGGCCTGTTCCGGCAGGTGCTCCGCAATCAACAGCCTGGCCAGGGCCAGACGGGCGGGCGAGTGCTGCGCTTCCCGGTCGACGACCTGTTCCAGCAGGTCTTGCGCCTCCTCTTTTTGCCCGGCCTCGAGTTTGGCGCGGGCCTGAGAAAAGAGCTTGTCGACCTCGGTGGGACAGTAGGGCTTGAGAAACCCCCGAATCTCGGCTTCGGGAATGGCGCCCGCGAACTGGTCGACCGCCTTGCCCTCCTGGAATAGCACGACCTGGGGGATGCTGCGAATCTGGAAGGCGAGCGCCAGGTCCTGATTTTCGTCGGTATTGATCTTGGCCAGCAGGAAGGCCCCGGCGTATTCGTCGGCAAGTTTTTCCAGGACGGGGCTCAAGCTGCGGCAGGGACCGCACCAGGGAGCCCAGAAGTCCACCAGCACCGGGGTGGCGTGGGACTTTTCAACGACTTCCGATTCAAACTGGTCCTGTTCGAGGTCGACAACGAATTTCGAAGTGGATGACGCCATTGAGAATCCTCCCAAACCCATGTTACCAAACCCGGACCTGCAGGAAGAAACAGATCCACGAACAGGCTGTACGACTCAAGGACGGGTGCTTTTTATTCGCCGCCTTCGCGGCTGTGGCAGTGCAGGGTTCATAGGACCCCAGCCCGCATTTCTCACCAGGCCGCTGGAGGCCTGACAAAAGCAGTTTGTCTTCAGTGTCTTGATTGGCTCCATGTCAAGGGCTTGCTGACTACAGACTGCGCTGGGCATGCCCTGGCTTGTCCTTTTCCCCCCAGCGCGTCCATGCTCGCTCGACCGTAGAAGCCGCTACGCTCTTCGCTCACGAGCACGCGCTGAGGGGAAAATTCCTGCGCCATGATCATGCCCCCTGGTGAGAAATGCGGGCCAGGCTTCCGCCTGGGGCTACCCTGAGCCGCTGCTTCGCTGCTCCATAAGGATGGCTTGTAGGGGGCGTCGCGCCGGATACCCACGCCAACCGCAGCTTCGCAGCTCTCCCCTAACCCACGATACTGCAATGGGGAACGTGCTTGTTTATCTGGAATGAAGCGTTTGCAATAATCAGTTCTCGGCGTCGGTTGTCTTGAACCTGCGGGGGGTGTTAGGATGGAGGCTGGAGCGGGCCAACGAGGGTAGCCCATGAGCAAGGTTCTGTGGATGGTTTCATTGGCGCTGTCCGTTGCCGTGATTCCTCGCGCGGTGGCGGCCCAGGTCAACCTGTCCTTCGACGGCAGCCGGGTGAACCTGATGGCTTTCAACGAGAGTTACGGAAGCATCCTGGATCTCCTGGGCCGCCACACGGGCATGGAGGTGGAGATGCCCGCCGAGTTGAAGTCCAGGCGGATCCCCGTGCTGGAGATACGAGGGCTGGGAGTCAAGGCGACCGTTCTGAAGATCATGGAAGGGAGCGGTTTCGATTACTTTCTGTTGGCTGGGGCGGGGCGTCCCGACAGCCTGTCCCGCTTGATCGTCTCCGGCAAGTCCAGGAAGATCGCGCCCCAGGCCCGGCGCAGCCGCCCGGCCTCCCGATCCCCCCGTAGACCCTCTGTCGGCCGCAACGTGACCCCTTTCAGCCCGCGGTCGGGTTCAGGGGCAAGGACGGCTTCCAGGGCGCAGAAGATCAGACCGGCGGGTCAGTCGAGGACCCCGCTGACCCCCCAGCCCGCCGCTGCCTTTCCGGCCGGCCGGCCCTACGGCCAGACCTTGAGCAGCCAACCTCCAATCACGGGCCGACCCCCTGCAGCGCAGCCCGGGCAGGCGCGCTCCCCACGGCCGTCAGGGGGACAGACAACCGCCAATCCCGGCCGCCGCGCACCCAACCCATACCAGCGGAAATAGCCCTCCAAGAGCAGCGCGGGCTCATGAAGCCTTCCAACACGCAGCGGACCGGTGAGAAGACTGTCAGCCTCAACAGGCAGGCCTTCCACCAATACCATATCTCTGACGTCTTCGAAGCCGGCATGGCCTTGCGGGGCACCGAGGTCAAATCCATCAGAGCCGGTCGGGTCAACCTGAAAGATGGCTATGGCGTGGTCAAGGCGGGGGAAGTGTGGCTGCACAACTGTCATATCAGTCCCTATGAGCAGGGAAACCGCATGAACCACCCGCCCCTGCGGCCGCGAAAGCTGTTGCTTCACCGCCGGGAGATTCGAAAGCTCATCGGGCAGACCAGCGAGCGGGGCATGACCCTGGTGCCGCTTCGCATCTACTTCCGCAAGGGCCGGGCCAAGTGCGAGATCGCGCTAGCCAAGGGGAAGAAGCTCTTCGACAAGCGGGAAAAGGAGAAGCGCAAGACCATGGAACGGGAGGCCCGCCAGGCCATGAAACAGAGAGGGGTCGATTGAGCGAAGGCAATGCAAGGCCGATAGTGACAAACGGATTCGAGTTGAAGACCCGGGGGCTGTTCGCCGGCATCATCGATCAACGGGACCGGTGGAGACAGCGGCGGGGAGATCCCGGCGGCCACCTGGCGTTCGAGCGATTGACGGGCGAGGTTTGGGCCGGGCACAACGGCGCCCTGGACCAAGCGGGGGAGGGGGCCGGTCCTGAACCGGACTCCCGGCAAAGCGAAAGAGGGCGTCACCGCCAGCGTCACCTCAAGGCCTGGCGCTGGTTCCTGGAGAGAGCCCGACAATCGGCTGCGCCGACTCCCACCGACCTGCGGCAGCTGCACTCCCGACTGACGGGGCAGCCCGCGGGCCGACCGTCCGACTACCGGCATGCGCCGGCCGCGCCCCTGCTGGACAGCCACGACCCTGCCGAGCCGGAGCTGGTTCCACAACTGGTCGATACGGCCCTTGAGTGGTGCCGGGCGGATAGTTTCGGCGAGATGCACGAGGTGGAGCAGACTGCGCTGGTGCTGCTGAAGCTGACCGACATCCAACCCTTTGACCGGCACAACGGAAAGACGCTGCGTCTGTTCTCGAACTTCTTTCTGATCAGAGCCGGATATCCGCCCGCCGTGATTCGCTCCGAGCTGGCCGCGCGGTATTCGTTGGCGCTTCGGAAGGCTCTCTGCTTTCAAACCGGGCCCTTGGTCGAGCTGTTGACCGAATCGGTGGCATTCAGCCTCGGATACTGCCTGGGAGAACCTCCCGCCCCGCCATCCCTGGTGGTCCTGGACTGAAACCGTCCCAGGTCACCGCCGGCATCTCCTCACTCATGGAAGCCGTCAGGACCTTCATCTGTCTCCAACCTCCCGCCTTCGCCAGGGACCGGCTTGCCTCCACCCAGCAACGGTTGCGGAACAGCGGAGCGCAAGTCCGTTGGGTCAAGCCGCACAATATCCACCTGACCCTCAAGTTTCTGGGATCGGTTCCGGCCCAACGCCTGCAGGACGTCGCGCGGGCCGTGCAACGGGCGGCCGTGCCGGCTCCCCCCATCCCGCTGGAATTGGCCGTGCTGGGTTGTTTCCCCAACAGGCGGGCGCCCAAGGTTGTCTGGGCGGGGCTGAAACAGCTTCCCGAAGAACTGAGGGACCTGCAGCAGAGGGTCGAAAAGGAACTGGTCGCAATAGGCTTTTCTGCGGAGTCCCGTCCCTTTTCGCCCCATCTCACCTTGGGCAGGGTGCGATCGGATCGAAACCTTGGGAAGCTGGTGGCGGCGATGCGGGCGGAACGGCTGGAACCGCTGCGGTTCGAAGCGGCTGAAGTCGTGGTGATGGCCAGCCGGCTTCACGCCTCCGGCGCACTCTACACGCCCGTCTCCCGTATTTCCTGGAATGCCCCCGACCCAGGGCGCTGAGCCGACAGCCGCCAGCCCCGGCATCTGCAGCCGCGCCCCCCCTGCCGTGCGGATCATACGAGAGGGAAACAAGAGACGTTCATCGCCTGTCGGGAACAAGACTATTGAACATCGATGCACAGGATGCGCAGGATTAACAGGATGAGAGCTTCCTGCACGAGAAGCCAGTTCTGGCGATGATCGCATGCGGATTTCAGGTTCAACTGCTTATCCAATTCGGCAAACGCACGCTCGAATTCAATGGCTTTGCCAGAAGCAACACGGATGCCCGGCAACACCGGCCAGCCGTATCCAGAAAAAATTCTGTGAATCCTGTACATCCTGTGCATCGATGTGAATCAACAATATACCCGTGTTTGCCTATGAGCCGGTTTCCATCCACCAGGCGCAAGCGTTGGTTTCAGACAAGTCTGTCGTCCACTCGATATTCTTGTTCTCTCGGCAGTTGCGCCGTGGAACTTCAACCGTTCCTTGAGAAATACCCCTCCATGGCCTCGATGAGCGAAGCCGTGGTGTACTTTTTCGGGACGAGGTCCACCTGCAGACCCAACTCCCGAGCCGTGCCGGCGGTGATGGGTCCGATGCAGGCCACGGCGACGCCTTGCAGGCTCTCGGCCAGGGGCTTGGGGCGGGTGAGGTTGGCCAGGTTGGAAACGGTGGAGGAACTGGTGAAGACCGCCATGTGGAGAGGCGCGTCATCGAGGATTCGCGTCCATTGGGATTGTGCGTTGTCCGGGGGGCCGGTTCGATAGGCCTCGACCACCTCCACCCGGGCGCCCTGTCGTTGTAGTTGCCGGGGCAGCACCTCGCGGGCCACGCGAGCCCTTGGAAGCAGCACCCGCATGCCCTTGACCACCTTTCCCCGCAGGCTTTCCACCAGGCCCTCGGCCTGGTAGTCGCTGGGAAGGGTGTCCACGGCCAGCTTGAAATCCAGAACGGCCCGGCGCGTGGCCGGCCCGATGGCGGCGATGCGGACCCCCTTGAGTTGCCGAATATCGGGATGGCGTCGAAAGTACCTTTGGAAGAAGTACTGGACTCCATTGACGCTGGTGAAGATGAGCCAATCGTATTGCTCGATGGCCTCGAGGGCTCGATCCAGCTTTGCCCAGGACTCCGGTTCACGCACCTCCACCGTGGGAAAGGAGATGGCGGTGGCGCCCAGCAGCTCCAGCGCTCTGCGGAAGTCCCGGGACTGGCGGCGGGGGCGGGTGATCAGGACGCGCTTCCCGAAGAGGGGGCGATTGTCGAACCAGCACAGCTTTTCCCTCAGCCTGACCACTTCGCCCACAACGATCAGCGTGGGAGGGGCCATGGGCTCGGCCTGGTCCGCAATGGACCCCAGGGCGCCGGTGACGACCTCTTGTGAGGGACGGGTGCCCCAGCGGATCAGGGCAACGGGAGTGGAAGGGCTGCGCCCGTGGCGAGTGAGTTGCTCAACCACCTGCTTCACGCTCCTGGCCCCCATGAAAAAGACCAGGGTATCGGCGGCCGAGGAAATTCTCTTCCAGTCCAGCGCAGGATCTTCCCGGGTCGGATCCTGCTGGGCCGCCACAAAAGCCACGGTGGGGCCGTAGTCCCGGTGGGTCAGGGGAATTCCGGCGTAGGCCGGCGCAGCCGAGCCTGCCGAGACTCCGGGCACAACCTCGAAGGGAATGCCGGCCCCGGCCAATACTTCCGCCTCCTCGCCGCCGCGTCCGAAGATGAAGGGATCGCCTCCCTTGAGGCGGGCCACCGTTTTCCCTTGGCGGGCGCGCTCCAGGAGCAGGGAATTGATCTCCGCCTGGGAAATATGGTCCCGGCCTCCCTGCTTGCCCACATAGACTCGCTCCGCCGAGCCGGGAGCGTACCGCAGCAGCTCTCGGTTCACCAGGTGGTCGTAGATCACGCAGTCGGCCGCCTCCAGACAGCGGCGCCCCTTCACGGTGATGAGTTCGGGATCGCCGGGACCGGCGCCAATCAGATAGACGGCCGTCTTCATGAATCTCTTCCGTCTCGCTGGATCTAGTAGGTGTGGTCCCAGCGGCGCTCATCACGCTGGACAATAGTGGGTGAAGTTTCCGTTCTCATGGCCGGGGAGGCGGAACTCAGCCCAGCAAGTTCAAGCCAGGGAAGCAAAATCGGGCTCAATAAGCTCACTCCGTCATTTGCAGCAGTTCCCGGCCACCCCGGTCGAGGAGTCTGCGGGCGACCGAACGGCCCAACTGTGCAGGGTCTTCCAGGGTTGCCCGGCCGAACTCTCGAATCAGGCGGCTTCCGTCGGCAGCGCCAACCAGTCCGGTCAGTTGCAACTCCGCCTGGAGGACGACGGCGAATCCGGCGATGGGCGTCTGGCATCCCCCGCCCAGACGGCTCAGCAGACTCCGTTCCGCCTCGGCAGCTCTTCTGGATTCTCCGTCGTCGAGCCCTTGGATCCGGTCGAGGGTCAAGCGGTCGTCGCAGCGGACCTCCACCGCCAGCGCACCCTGCCCGATGGCCGGACAGAGGGTGTCGACCGACAGCCTCTCGCGAATGCGATGATCCAGTCCCAGTCGGATCAGGCCGGCGCAGGCCAGAATAATGGCGTCGTAGCCTCCCTCATCCAGTTTGCGAAGGCGGGTATCCAGATTCCCCCGCAGGTTCCTTACTTGCAGGTCCGGACGGAGGTGCAACAACTGGCATTGCCGCCTCAGGCTGCCGGTCCCCACGGTGGACCGAGGGGGAAGTTCCGCCAGGGAGCCGAACCGGTTGGAAAGGAAGGCGTCCCGTGCATCTTCTCTTGAGGTAATGGCGCCCAGGCAGAGGCCGTCGGGCAGGCGGGTGGGAAGGTCCTTGAGACTATGGACGGCCAGATCGATCTCCTCGCGAAGCAGGGCTTCTTCGATTTCCTTGGTGAAGACCCCTTTGCCCCCAATCCGGTGCAAGGGAGGTTCGGTGCGTCGATCCCCGGTCGTGAGGATGCGGCGGACGGTGATGGGCAGAAGGGGCTGTTTCCGGCTCAGCCGGTCCTTCACGAGGTCAGCCTGTCTCAGGGCCAGAGGGCTGCCTCGCGAGCCTATGACGAGGGGTTTATCAGCCATGATCGGATTCCAATCCGGACAGCACACGGAATACGGTATGATCCGCCCGGCAGGCCGCCGCGCGGTCAGTCGGATGGATGCCCCACCTCCTGAGGGTCAAGGCTTGAGTCCCAGCATCTTCTTGATGGCGGCGATCTTTCGCTCGGCGGCAGGGTCCTGGCCCAACGACTTGATTTCCGAGATGGGGCCGTGCAGGATCTTGTTCAACAGTCCTCGAGTCAATTGATCCAGCGCCGCCTCCTGCTGTTCATTCAGAGATCCCAGCTTCTTGCGGCTCCTGGCGAGCTCTTCTCGACGAATGGCCTCCCAGTGCTTCCGTAGCGAGACGATCGCCGGAGCCACGTCCAGTCCCCGCGCCTGCTTGACGAAGGACTGGACTTCCTCCTGGACGATGGCCTCCGCAAACTGGGCTTCTCTACGGCGCTGCTTGAGGTTGGCGTCCACCACGTGCTGAAGGTCGTCGATGTCATAGAGAAAAATGTTGTCCAGGCTGTTCACCTCGGGGTCCACGTCTCTGGGCACCGCGATGTCGATGATGAAGACGGGCCGGTTCTTGCGCAGCCGGATCAACCGCTGCCCGTCGGACCGAGTGAGGATGAACCCGGGAGATCCGGTGGAGCAGATGAGAATATCCGCCCGCTCCACATGGCGAAAGAGCTCTTCCGGAGGAATGGCCTCTCCATTCAGATCCTCGGCCATTTCCACGGCCCGCCGGTAGGTCCGGTTCCAGACCAGCAATCGGGTGGTCCCCTGGGAAATCAGGTGCCTGGCCGCCAGCTCGCTCATCTTTCCGGCACCCAGCAGCAACACCGTGCGCCCTCCCAGGTGGTCGAAGATCTTCCTGGCCAATTCCACCGCGGCAAAGCTGACCGAAACCGCGGCGCTGGAGATGGCGGTCTCCGACCGCACCCGTTTGGCCACGAAAAAGGCTCGATGAATCAGGGGACTCAAGGCGTCTCCCACCGATCCGATCCTGCGGGCCAGGTTGAAGGCGGTCTTGAACTGTCCCAATATCTGAGGTTCCCCCAGCACCATCGAATCCAGGCTGCTGGCCACGCGGAACACATGGCGCACCACCTCGGAATGGGTCAGGTCATACAGATAGGGGTGCAGCGACTCTTCCGGCTGGCTGTGAAAATCCGAAAGGAAGCTTCTGACCAGAACCAGGCCGCGTCGAGCGTCGGCCGAATGGGCCAGAACCTCTGTGCGATTGCAGGTCGACAGGATGAGGCTCTCGGCAATGGCCGACTGGGAGGTGAGGCGCTGCAGCGCCTCCTGCAGCCTTGAATCCGGAAAGTAAAGCCTCTCGCGAACCTCGACCGGAGCTGTCCTGTGGCTAAGTCCTACCAGTAGCAGACTCATTGGATGAACGGATGGGCGCTGCCCTGGGAGCGAATCCCGAAAAAGGTCGCCAGGATGAGAATGAAGCCCAGGATGGACATCCAGGCCGCGCGCCGGCCGCGCAGGCCTTCCGAAAGACGATAGGCGATGAGAACGGCATAGACGATCCAGGTGCTGAAGGAGGCGATGACCTTCTTGTCCAATTCCCAGGGCGCCTGCCAGAAGACGCCCGCCACCAATCCCAGGGTCAACAGGGGAAAACCGATGCTGAGAGCCCGATATCCCAACTCGTCGCAGACTTCGAGCGAGGGAAGGCGATAGTAGAACGCCTGGGGTCTACGTCGTTTCAACTCGTTTTCCTGGATGAGGTACATCAATCCGGAGGCGAAAGCCACGAAAAAGGCGGCATAGGCCAGGAAGATGAAGGGTACGTGCAGGTAGAGCCACAGGCTTCCCAGCATCTCGGGAAAGGGCTGGCTGGGCTCCGAGGTCAGGTTGGCGGCCAGCGTCAGAATGAAAGCCAGCGGGAAAACGAACACGCTCAGCGAATCCAGGCGGTAGCGGGCATAGGCCACCAGGAATGCCAGCACGATCACCAGGGCGAAGAAGGAGAGCACCTCCTGCAGTTCGCTGATCGGCGGATGACGGGTTTCGAACCAGGCCACCGAAATCGCCAGCAGATGGCACAGGAATCCTACCGAAATGCTGGCCAAGGCGACCCGGAACAGGGTCTTCTTGCGGGTGATGATGGTCAGGAACGAGTGGAGCAGGCCTACCGAGTAGAATGCGATGGTCAAGCGAAGCAGCAGCAGGCTCATAAGCATCTCTGAGGCGAATCGGGCAGCCGCCGCCGATGGGGGCGATCTGCCGCAAGCCATTATACTATCGGCACTTCGATCCAACAAGGAGGCCGGGTCGAGCGGCAAGCGGCGCTGGCTGCCCGGCTAGAGTTTCTCCGTTCACCTATGCTAAGCTGCTGCTGATTGTGGCGTTCGCGCATCCTTGAAAGGTCGGGGGGGCGGGCGCCGTCTTGCCCGGCGGAGCTTCCGTGATCGACACCGCTCAGTTGGTCCAGTTTCTTTTTTTCATGATCGTGTTTCTCTTCTCGCTCAGCGTGCATGAGGCGGCTCACGCCTGGACGGCTGAATGGTTTGGAGATCCCACGGCGCGATATCTCGGAAGGGTGACCTTGAACCCGATCCCCCATATCGACGTGGTTGGAACCCTGATTTTCCCCGCCATTGCTTTCTTTTCCGGGGGGCTGCTGTTCGGTTGGGCCAAGCCGGTTCCCTGGAACCCGCTTCATGTCAAGGATCGCCGCAAGGCGGATATCTGGATTTCCGCGGCCGGCCCCATCAGCAACCTGCTGCTTCTGGCCCTGTTTCTGCTGGCCATCAAGGGCCTTCAGAGCTACCACGCGGGCGGCGGGGTGATCAACGGGACGATATTGGAGCCGCTCTGGCGGATGTGTCTGATGGGAGCCATCCTCAATACCGCCTTGGCGGTGTTCAACATGATCCCCATTCCACCCCTGGACGGCAGTTGGATTCTGCCGCACTTTCTGCCGAGTGGCTTGGCCGATGCCTACCAGCAGATTCGACCCTATGGATTTCTCATTCTGTTCGTGTGTTTCTATTTCGGCGTCCTGAGCGAAGTGCTGAGGCCCTTCGTACAAATCGTCCACTGGATCATCGCCGCCTAGGCCTCGCCGGGCGACCCTGTTCCCATGGTTCCCTCAGAGTCCAACAAACCTCGAATTTCCAGTGGGATGCGTCCCACCGGCAAGCTCCACCTCGGGCACGTTGTGGGCGCCCTGAAGAACTGGGTGGAGCTGCAGGAGCGGTACCGGAGCTTCCATTTCATTGCCGACTGGCACGCCTTGACCTCCGATTTCGCCGACACGTCCGAAATCGACCAGTTCCGCACCGAGATCATGATCGACTGGCTGGCAGCCGGCCTCGATCCGCAAAAGTCGGTGCTCTTCGTGCAGTCGGCAGTTCCCGAGCACGCCGAGCTGCACCTCCTTTTCTCCATGATCACGCCGCTGGGATGGCTGGAAAGAGTCCCGACCTACAAGGAGCAGCGAGACAACGTTACCGACAAGGACCTGGGCAACTACGGCTTCCTGGGGTATCCGGTGCTGCAGGCCGCCGATATCCTGATGTACAGGGCCGACGCCGTGCCGGTGGGCGAAGATCAGGTGCCTCACGTGGAACTCACTCGGGAGATCGGCCGGCGTTTCAACTCCCTCTACGGGCCGGTTTTCCCGGAGCCTCAGTCCCTGTTGACTCCCGTCCCCAGGCTTCCGGGACTGGATGGGCGCAAGATGAGCAAGAGCTACGGCAACGATATCTCCCTTTCCGACTCCCCCGAGACCATTCGCGCCAAGGTCAGGACCATGATGACCGATCCGGCCCGAAAGCGCCGCCACGATCCGGGAAATCCTGAAATCTGTCCGGTCTTTTCCTACCACAAGATCTACTCGTCGCAGGAGACACGGGCGACGGTCGATAGGGAATGCCGAACAGCCGGGATTGGTTGCGTCGACTGCAAGAAATGGATGTGCGACGGCTTGATCGGGGAGTTGTCCCCCCTGCTGGAACGCCGGCGGGACTACGCGGGCCGGCGTCGAGAGATCGGTGACATCATCCAGGACGGGAATCGACGAGCCGCCCGGGAGGCCGGGGAGACCATGCAGGCCGTTAGACAGGCCATGAAGATGACCTGATGAGTTCCATGGACGATCCTTACAGGATTCGGTTGCCGGCCTATGAGGGCCCCCTGGACCTGCTGCTGGAGTTGATTCGCAAGCAGCAGATCGACATCTACGATATTCCCATCGCCAGGATTACACGGCAGTACCTGGACACGATCCAGGCCATGCAGGAGCTGGACATCAAGCTTGCCGGCGAGTTCCTGTTCATGGCCGCGACCCTCATCCACATCAAGTCCAGGATGCTCCTGCCTGTCGATCCGCTTGAGCCGGAGGGCGGTCAGGAAGATCCCCGGGCCGAGCTGGTGCACCGGCTGCTGGAGCACGAGAAGTTCAAGAACGCGGCTCAAATGCTCCACCAGAAGGAGTTGTTGGAGAAGGCCAGTTGGACCCTTCCGGGGGTGAGGGACTTTCAGGAAATGTCGGTGGAACCCGAGCAGAAAGCCAGCTCGTTCGACCTGATCATCTGTCTCCACGGAATCCAGGAGCGACGCAGAGCCGCCCGAGCCATGGAAATCGAGCATGAGGAGGTCACCGTCGGGAAGGTTCTCCAGGACTTGAAGGCGATATTCGAGGATTCCGGAAGCGAGGTTTCCGTGAATCGGTTGTTCGGGGCTTATCGGAGTCGAAAAGCCCTGGTGGTCGTGTTTGTCGCCTTGTTGGAGATGTCCTGTCTGCAGGCCATTGTGCTGGTTCAAAAACAGCGCTTCGGAGAGATCGTGGCCAGGCGCAAGGACAAATTCGGCGAGGTGATGGGTGACCTCGAACTATGGACGGGCAGGACGGAACCGGCAGTGGCGGCCAGACTCTCCTGATGGTGGAGTGGTCAGTGGATAGTGATCAGTGACCAGTGGTCGGCGGTTAGCCGAGCCCCCGCCCCCCACGACGGTGCGGATCATACGAGGGTGAAACACTCAATCGTCAATAAAGACGAACCACGAATGAACACGAATGGACACGAAGACCCATGGACCTGCTTGGCTGCGGCGACGTCAGGGGATGAAGCCATCCGGGAGCGCGGGCGTCCCGCCCGCACAACACTGGCACAGCCTTACCCCTCTCTCCCACCCGGCTCGACCGGCAATGGCGCCAGGATTCCGCTTCGGCCAAGCCCATGGGATTCCCGGCGGCAGGGTGGCCGGGCGCCGCATCACGGGGAAACGGAGCGGCCACCCAACGCAGAGGATGCGGGCGAGACGCCCGCGCTCCCGGAGGGGCGCCTCCTCCCAGCCTTCTTGCTCCGCGAGAAGGCACAGCCCCTGCCGATGCGGCAGTGCTGTCCCGCTTCGTGTGCCTTCGTCGTCCTTCGTGTGTCTTCGTGGATCCCTCTTTTTCCGTTTGTTTCAGGCAACGGAGCGCGGGATGAATGAAGAAAAGCTGAGACCGATCGTGGAGGCGCTCGTCTACCTGGCGGAGGAACCCGTCACGGTGGCGTCCATGATCGAGCTGTTGGGAAAGGAGAACGAAGCCGCCATTGGCCAAGCGCTTTCGCATCTCCGCCGCCGCTACGCCTCGCCCGAGCACGGAATCGAGATCAAGGAAATCGCCGACGGCTACAGGATGGGCACCAAGCCCGAACATCACGCCTGGGTTCGGAAGTTTCTGAAACACCGGACCCCACCGATCAGGCTCTCGCTGCCGGCCTTGGAGACCCTGGCGGTGATCGCCTACAGGCAGCCGGTCACCCTCCCGGAGATCCAGGAAATTCGGGGAGTCAACGCAACGGCCGTCATGAAGACCCTGGTCGAAAAGAAGCTGGTCACCGCCGGCGGGCGCAAGAGCGTCGTGGGCAGACCCATCCTCTACAAGACCACTCGGGATTTCCTGCTTCAGTTCGGGCTCAAGAACCTGGAGGAGCTCCCCAGCCTGGATGAATACGAGGAGCTGGCTCAGGCATCCCTGGAGGGAATGGCGGTCGTGAGTGAGGCCGAATCGGACACGGGAGCGGCTGATACAGGGTGAAGCAGGGGTGCTTCGGATGAGTGAAGAGTGGAGAGTGGGAGCGATCTGATCGACACGCAAAGCAACTTGTCGGTCTTGGCGCAGTCCTTCAAACAAGACTGGAACCGATCAGTCAAGTGTCTTGTTGATCTGGGCAGGGTCCGTGAGAAAGCGCAACCGGGTCATCAGGGGCTTGCCTAACCCGGGTCCCTCCGCTGACCACTCTCCACTCTCCACTCTTCACTTTTCACTTGAGCGCTCCGCCGTCCCATACGACGGGGCGGCTCATGAGGGGCGAAACAGGGGTGTCACACCAGGAACCATGGCGACCGATCGGCTGCAGAAGGTCATTGCCGGCGCCGGCCTCTGTTCGCGGCGCCAGGCCGAGATCATGATTCAGGAGGGAAGGGTTTCCGTAAACGGCAGGCCGGCCACGCGGCTGGGTACGAAAGTGGATGCCTCCCGTGACCACGTTCGGGTCGACGGGAAGCGGATTCGTCCCCGCGGCCGGCAGACCTATCTGCTCCTGAACAAGCCGCGAGGGTATTTGTGCACCCGTTCGGACCCGGCCGGAAGGCGCCTGGTGAGTCAGTTGATTCGGGGGTGCCCGCCGGGAGTGAGCCCGGTCGGCCGCCTGGACTTCAACACGGAAGGACTGCTGCTCTTGACCAACGACGGCGAGTTTTCCAACCGGGTCGCCTCGGCCGGACCTCATTGTCCCAAGACCTACCTGGCCAAGGTGAAGGGATGTCCCGATCGGGCGATTCTGTCAAAGGTCTCCAAGGGAATCTCCCTGGACGGACGAAGGCTGGCGCCCTGCAAGGTCTCCGTGGTGAAGCAGGCTGACAACAGTTGGCTGAGAATCACCTTGATCGAGGGCAGGAACAACCAGATCCGGAAGATGTTCGACCGTGTCGGACACTCTGTGCTCAAGTTGCGGCGCGTCCGGATCGGCTTTTTGAAGGACGAGCGGCTGAAGCCTGGAGAGTACCGCCACTTGAGCCGACAGGAAGTGATGCGCTTCCTGGATTCAACCTCGGACACGCGCAAGCAGGCCTAAGGCCGTGTCCAACCGTTATCCAACCGTTTTGCTTGAACGCCCGGGGACGATCTGTTAGCTTAAATCGCTTTTCCGGCGTTTCAAGAACGGTGAATCGGGTCTGAATTCCTCCCTTGGTTGTCGCCATGGTCCAGCAACGGCTTCAGGGTCTCGCTTCCAGGCTGAACGAACGCCTCGATTCCGTGGTCATGGCCGGCGCAATCCTGGGGTTGTCACTGGCCTGGCTGTGGCTGCTGCCTGACGGTCCCTCGGCAGCGCCCCTGCAGCCGTCGGGCCGTCAGCCCCCTCCTGGCTCCGCCCGTCCTCCCGTCCCTGACCGCTCCCCAACGCCGTCCCAACCGAAGGTGATCGAGGGGAACGTTGCGAGAAACGCCACCTTCGGCCAATTAATGAGTGCCCACGGGTTTTCTCCCGAGACTGTCCACCGGGTGGTAGGCGCCAGCCGGCCGGTCTACAACCTGGCCAGAATCAGGGCGGGGAATCGGTTCGAGCTGGAACGGCTCCCGGACGGCAGGCTGAACGCATTCCGCTACCAGGTGGACTCCGACAAGTATCTGAGGGTGGACCGCGCCGAAGATGACTTTCGGGCTCGATTGATCGCCATCGAGTACGATATTCGGGTGCTGCCGGTGGTTGGAACCATTGAGTCCTCCTTGTTCGGCACGCTTTCCGACTTGAAGGAGAAGGATCAGTTGGCTCTGGACATGTCCGAGATCTTGTCCTGGGACATCGACTTCAACACCGAGATCCAAAGAGGCGACCACTTTCGCCTGATGGTCGAAAAGCTCTACCTGGAAGATCGGATGGTCCGATATGGCGACATCCTGGCCGTGGAGTTCCACAACGCGGGGAAACGCTATACCGGATACCGTTTCGAAGATCCCGAGGGCGAGGTGGGCTACTTCGACGACCGGGGGCGGTCGCTCAAGCGGGACTTTCTGAGATCTCCGGTGAAGTTTTCCCGCATCAGCTCGCGATTTTCCTATAGAAGGCTTCATCCCATCCTGCGAAAGCGACGGCCGCACCTCGGCGTGGACTACGCGGCGCCTGCAGGGACTCGGGTTGTGGCTGCCGGCAACGGCCGAGTAGGATTCCGCGGATGGAAGGGTGGGTATGGCAACCTGATTGAAGTCAGGCACGGCAACGGGTTTACGACCTACTATGCCCACTTGTCCCGCTTTGCCAGAGGATTGCGGAGAGGTTCGAAAGTCATCCAGGGCCAGGTGATCGGCTACGTGGGGTCGACGGGATTGTCCACGGGCCCGCACCTGGACTACCGAGTGCGGCGAAACGGTGTCTTCGTGAATCCTCTCACGCTCAAGATGAAGCCGTCCAAGCCGCTGAAGCCCGAATACCGGAGCGCGTTTCGGCAAGTCAAGCGAAAGTGGCGGCAACAGTTGACAGCCATCGCTCCTCCCCCGGAACAGTCGCGACAGGCCAGTTCGGCCCGCGGCTTCGAGGCGGACTTCATCTACTGAACAGCAGGGTTTCCCGCGAGATTCCTCTTCCCAGCCAGTCCGAAAAACCGCATGGGTTCCCTATAATCTCTTTGTTCGCCAATTCCGGTCGTCATGCCGTCGATTGTCGAGCCAGGGGTCCCTTGATCGTGAAGCTACCCTCGAGATTACTGCGCCTGGTTCCGTGGCCGGGTCGGGGCTTGCCGGCCTTGCTGCTCAGCCTCAGCCTGGCGGGGACCACCGGGACGATCCTTGCCCAGGAATGGCCCCACTACGGCGGGGACCTGGCGGCACGGAAATATTCGCCTCTGGACCAGATCAACCGGGACAACGTCACCCAACTGAAGGTCGCATGGACCTACCATACCGGCGACGTCAGCGATGGATCGAAGTATCCGGTGCGGTCGGCCTTCGAATGCACGCCCCTGGAGATCGACGGCGTCCTCTACCTGACCACCCCCTTCGGCCGCGCCGTGGCTCTGGACTCGGCGACCGGCCGGGAGCTCTGGGCCTTCGACCCCGAGCTCGACAAGCATCGGCCCTACAATCTGTTCATCAATCGAGGACCGGCCTATTGGCGCCGGGGCAAGCAGAAACGGCTCTATTGGGGAACCTTGGACGGTCGGCTGTTCGCCTTGAATGCGCGCACGGGACGTCCGGTCCGGAGTTTCGGCAGCGACGGCGTGCTGAATCTTCGAGCCGGCATGGCCGACCGCTTCCCGAAGCGAATCTACGGGGTAAGTTCGCCTCCGTTGATCTTCGAGAACCTGGTGATTGTGGGCTCGGTGGTGTCGGACGGCCTGCCCGAGGGGCCCGATGGAGACGTCCGCGCCTTCGATGCCGATTCCGGCCAATTGGTCTGGCGATTCAACACGGTCCCCGGACCCGGCGAGGTGGGGAACGACACCTGGGAAGGGGAGTCCTGGAAAGACCGGGGCGGGACCAACGTCTGGGCTCCCATGAGTTGTGATGCCGATCGAGGCATCCTCTATCTTCCGGTGAGCTCTCCCTCCCCGGACCGATTCGGGGGCGGGCGCAAGGGGAAGAACTGGTTCGGGGATTGCCTGGTCGCCCTGGACGTTCGCACCGGCGAGCGTCTGTGGCACTACCAGATCACTCATCATGACCTCTGGGACTGGGACCTGCCGGCGCAACCCAATCTGGTTGAGGTGCGCCGGCAGGGGAAAACCGTGCCTGCGGTAGCCCAGCTCACCAAGATGGGATTCCTGTTCCTGTTCCATCGGGTGACGGGGAAACCCCTGTTTCCGATTGAAGAGCGTCCGGTTCCCCCCAGCCCGGTTCCCGGAGAGGAAGCCTGGCCGACCCAGCCGGCGCCGCTCAAGCCTCCGGCCATCGCCCGTCAAGGCATGACCCCCGACGAGATCAACCGCCTGGACCCGGAAACGGAGGCCGAGTGCCGCGCCATCCTGGAAAACGCAACTCTGGGCAAGCTGTATCAGCCACCGGGTCTGGAGTACACGGTGCTGTTCCCGGGCACCAATGGCGGGCCCAACTGGGGCGGGGCATCCTACGATCCCACCTTGAACTGGCTGTTCGTCAACTCCATGGATGTGGGCCAGGTGGTGAAGATGGTGGAAGGACGGGCAGGGAGCCGGCTGCCCTACATGGCCCGGGGAATTCGCCAGGGACGCTTCTGGGATTCCCGGCGCATCCCTTGTCAGGCTCCTCCCTGGGGAACCCTGACGGCTATCGACCTGAACCGGGGCAGCTTGCGCTGGCAGGCGCCGCTCGGACTGGTGGAGAAGCTGGCGGCTCGCGGGATCACCGGTACGGGCTCGCCCAACCTGGGTGGCTCCATCGCAACTGCCGGCGGCCTGGTGTTTATCGCCGCCACCAATGACCGCCGCTTTCGGGCTTTTCATTCCGAAACGGGCCGCCAGCTCTGGGCTGCCCGGCTGGAATACAGCGGTCACGCCACCCCCATGACCTTCTGGTCCAAGCCTTTGAAGAAGCAACTGGTGGTCATCGCCGCCGGCGGCGGCAACAAGTACAACGACAGCTATGGCGATGCCCTGGTAGCCTTCGCCTTGCCTTGAACACATAGTGAGAAATGCGGGCCAGACTCCTGGAGGGTTTACGACAGCGGGGTTCCAGGACGTTGATTGCGGTGCTCTGCCTGGTCTTGCCGGCGGCGATTCCCTGGATCTCGGGTGCTCGCCAGGTCTCCTTGCCGAGTGGGAACGAACCCCGGCCGATCTCGCAACCGCTCCCCTTCAGCCATCGCAGCCATACCCTATTGGGATTGAACTGCGCCACCTGCCATGCGATGGAGGGCAGAGGCGGCAGTGCAGGCTTTCCTCCCCTCTCACTCTGCCTGTCCTGTCATCGCGGAGGCGAGGGACCAATCTCCGCTGTTGGAATCCTGCTGGAAGGCTACGAGCAGAGGGGCGAACCGATTCCCTGGGTCCGGGTCTACAAGATCCCCGATTTCGTCTTTTTCAGCCACAAGGAGCACCTGGCTTCCGGAGCCACCTGCGCCACCTGCCACGGCGCGGTGGCACTGCGGGACAGCCTCCGGCAGGAGGTCCCGACTTCAATGGAACACTGCATGGATTGCCACCAGTCCCAGGGAGCCTCCCTGGACTGCCACTTCTGCCACGAACTGAACCAGTGAGGACCGTGGTGGAGAACCGCGGGGCCCACCGGACCGGCGATCCATAATCTGCATTGATGGTTGGCATAAACAAAACTGATTTTGACCATGGGAGCGGTAACCCTACAATGAGGTCGCTTCTTCGATACAGAGCGGTATCGAGGGGGATAGATCGCCCGCCGCCGACGGGAGTGGCCCGGTGGTGGTGATTCGGACAGAGACGTCCATTGGATCCGAGCGGGGACTCGTGCCGATGGACGTCTTTTTTTATTGGGGACTCATGGGAACCGAAAGGAAACGAGATCAATGAAAACGAAATGGGCCGGGTTGCTTGTGGCCGGACTGCTGGCCTCGGGCTTGTCGAACGGGATGGCCCTTGCGCAGGAAAGCAGTCAGGAGGAGTTGCTGGAACGAATCAGGAAGCTGGAGGAGCGGATCAGCGAGCTGGAAGGGAAGAGCAAGGCCGCTCCCAGGGAAGCCGAACCGGCCGGCGAACCCGCCCCCGAGGAAACGGCTGCCGCCGAGGTGGAATCCAGCGACACGGCGCCCATACTGGATTTCTTCAAGGCGACCAAAGTCAGTGGATACGTCGATGCCTACTACGGCTATAGCTCGAACGATCCCGATAGCGGCATTGTCGATTTTCGCGGGCTGGACACCAGGCACAACAGCTTTCAGTTCGACCTGGCGAAAATCGTCTTCGACCGGCCTGCCGGCGAGACCAACAGCCTGGGCTACCGCATCGATCTGGTCTACGGTCCGGCTGCCGATACCTACCACTCCTTTGAGCCCGTTGGCGGCCAGCAGGAAATCATCAAGAACATTCAACAGGCTTACGTGAGCTACGTCGCCCCGGTCGGTGACGGCTTGACCGTCGATGTGGGAAAGTTCGGAACCTTCGTGGGCGCGGAAGTGCTGGATACCATCGACAACTTTCAATACCAGCAATCGATTCTCTTCGGCTTCGCCCAGCCCTACTACCACACGGGAGTTCGCACCAGCTACTCGGTTTCGGACACGGTGGACGTGGGTTTCTACCTGGTGAACGGTTGGAACAACTCCACCGACAACAATACCGGCAAGAGCGTCGGCTGGTCGATCGCGGTTTCGCCGAACGACAATTTCAGCATCAGTCAAGGGTACCTGGGGGGCCCGGAGCTGGATGGCATCAACAGCCCCTGGCGGCATCTCTTCGACACCGTGATCAGCGCCAGCGTCAACGACCAGGTCGAGGTGCTGATCAACTACGACTACGGATACGATGCCGAGGCCCAGCCCCATTTCGAGCGAACGGCCTGGCAGGGCATTGCCGGCGCCGTGCGTTTCAGCACTTCCGACAAGAAGTGGGCTTTTTCACCCCGCTTCGAATACTTCTCCGACAAGGACGCCTTTGCCACCGGGATTGCTCAGGACCTGAAGGAAATCACCCTGACGGCCGACTATCGCGCGCGTCCGAACTTCAGCACCAAGTTCGAATACCGCTATGACTGGTCGGACCAGCCCTTCTTCACCAAGGGGACCGACGAATTGGTCAAGGATCAGAGCGTTTTTCTGATCGGTTTCGTGTACAGCTTCGGTTTTGGCGACGAGTGATGGGGCCTGGCGTCAGCGTTCCTTGGCTTCCGCAATGTCGGTGACTTCCATCTTCCCATGGGTGGCCAGGTAGATGGCCAGTCCAATGGTTACCACCAGGATCCCCAGAGCTGCCAGCAGCAGATGGCGGTTCATGGTATCGACGGCGATATGGGTCTCGCTCATGTCCTGTTCGACAATGGAGATCCAACGGAGCTGGGGGTACTTGGACGACAAGGCCAACTGCCTGAAGGCCACCATCTTTCTGCCCCCGCCAAGGGCCGTGGCTTCAATGAAATCCGGCTGACCCGGCTGCCTCAGCGCGTTGAGAATCTCATCGAAATAGGGCACCTCCATCAATTGAGCGGCCACCAGGTGGCCGGAAGCCTCGCTCTCCGTGGAGGTGGCGTCATCAGCCTGGGCAGGAGGGAAATCCACCACCTCGCTGCCGATGACGGTGCCGTCTTCCCGAGCCAACGACATGTTTCCGGTGGCTCCGATGGGAGTTCCGGTAACCAGAAGGAAAAGGTCGCTGATGTCAACGGCCACGCCGATGACCCCGATGACTTCCTCCGCCGATTCGTTCACCACGGGGACGACGATGTGAAGGACGTTGATCCGGGTCAGGGGATCGAAACGGACGTCCTCGATGACCACCTGGCCGCTGACGCCATCCCGGAAACTCTGGCGCCACCAAGGTTCGTCGCCCTGCTCGAAGTCGATGGGCTTGACGTTGGCCGCTACCGTCCCGCCGAATCGATCGGTCACGGTGATGCGCCGAAAGGCCGGATTGATGGTCACGAAGCGTCTCAGATACCGGGAGGCAGGGTTGGAGAGAATCCGTTGGACCGTGGCTTCCCCCTGGGGTTTCAACCAAGCTCGCTCGATGCCCGTGATTTTACGGCGCACCGCCTCGCTGGATCTCGGATAGGAGGCGTTTCCGGCCACAATCGCACCTCGAACGGCGGCGTTCACGGCCAGGGTTTCCACTTCTCTGACCAGGTTGTTGACGGCATGGCTCATGGTGGCTGCGTTGTTTCCGGAAATGGCCCTGAAGTTGGCCGCAACTTCCGCTTCGATAGCCGTCTTGGCCTGGTCGACCGTGAAGAAAATAACGATCCAGGTCGGGAGATTGGCCAAGATCAGCACGATCACGGCGGTGCGCAAATCGATGCGTCTCATGATGCCTCCTTTCGCAAACCGTCTTCAGCGTCTGTGGAGAGATGTCTGAATCCAGTGTATTGCCTGGGCCGGCGGTCGTCAAGCAACCCACCCGGTCATTGTAGTGTTTTGCAAAGGGCTCGATAGACAGTGCTTTTGAAAGGGGTGCTTTCTAATCGCCGCATTCGCGGCTGAGGCAGTGCAGGGTTCATACGACCCCAGGCTTCCGCCTGGGGCTACCCTGAGCCGCTGCTTCGCAGCTCTATAAGGATGGCCTGTAGGGGGCGTCTTGCCGGGTTACCCACTCCAACCGCAGCTTCGCAGCTCTCCCGTAACCCACGACACTGCCAAGGGGGACGTGCTTATTTATCTGGAATGGAGCGTTTGCAAGGATCGACAGAGGGATCTTTTTCGGGAATGGCCAAAAAAGGCACAAAGAAAACTATCGGATCGTCAAGACTCGAAATCAAGCCTCTCATTTTGTGCCTTTTGTGCTTTTTGTGGTGAATGCCGGAGCTACCAGCCCGTCGCCTTTGCCGCCTCCATGTCATTCCCGATTGGGAATTTTGCAAAAGGCTGCATTGACTTCAAAAATGGACTTGTGCTAAAAATCCTGCGGTTTGCCTTCACGGGCCGGCGAACTCTCGTTCCTTGAGGCTATTGAGCAGGCCGCCATCGACGGCAGCCGTTTCCAGCCTGACACTTCTTGACCCGGCCAACGGCCATTCCGTGTCCTTCTTCATGGCTCCACCTGAGGTCCTGTCAATTCGGGACTCCTCGAACACCACCAAGGTCATTTCATGAATTTTCTGGAGATGCTCGCGCTGATACCGCTGTTTCCCGCGGCCGGAGCGCTCATTAACGGCCTGCTGGGCAGACGGTGCTCCAGGGCCTGCATCGGCACGGTGGCCTGCGGGGTGGTGGGGGTCTCCTTTCTGTTGTCCCTGGGTGCTTTCTTCCAACTTCTTGGCAGACCTGAAGGGCAGCGGCTGGTGGAGCAGGAGTTGTTCACCTGGATTTCTGCCGGCGCCGGGGAGCTGAGCTCGGGAGCCATCTCCCAGTTTCTGGTGCAGTGGGGCTATCAACTGGATCCCTTGTCGGCGGTAATGATCCTGGTCGTCACCGGCGTGGGATTCCTCATCCACATCTATTCCATCGGATACATGGCCCACGAAGGAGGCTACGCCCGCTTCTTCACATACATGAACCTCTTCATGTTTTCGATGTTGACGCTGGTTCTGGCCAACAACTTCGTGCTCATGTTCGTGGGTTGGGAGGGCGTCGGTCTCTGCTCCTACCTGTTGATCGGCTTCTACTTCGAGAGAAAAAGCGCCGCCGACGCCGGCAAGAAGGCCTTTATCGTCAATCGGATCGGGGACTTCGGCTTCATGCTTGGAATTTTCCTGATCTTCACCGCCTTTGGAACCCTGGACTTCACCGGGGTCTTCGGGCTGGTCGAAACCCAGGCCCAGGCCGGAGTGCTTGCCAGCGGCGACGCCACCATCACCGCCATCTGCATCCTGCTGTTCGTGGGGGCAATGGGCAAGTCGGCCCAGGTCCCGCTCTACGTCTGGCTGCCGGACGCCATGGAGGGCCCCACTCCGGTCAGCGCCCTGATTCACGCCGCCACCATGGTCACCGCCGGCGTCTACATGGTGGCCCGCTGCAGCGCCCTGTTTGTCTTGTCTCCCGACGCCATGCTGCTGGTAGCCGTGGTGGGAGCCTTCACCGCCATCTTTGCGGCCTCGATCGGGCTGGTTCAAAACGACATCAAGCGCGTTCTGGCCTACTCCACCGTCAGTCAACTGGGCTACATGTTCCTGGCCTGCGGCGTGGGGGCCTTCGGCGCCGGCGTGTTCCACCTGATGACCCATGCGTTCTTCAAGGCCCTGCTGTTCCTGGGCGCCGGAAGCGTGATTCACGCCCTGAGCGGGGAACAGGACATGCGCCGGATGGGCGGACTCAGGAACCGCATCCCGGCCACCTTCTGGACCATGATGGTGGGAACGGTGGCCATTGCGGGCTTTCCGCCCCTGGCGGGCTTTTTCAGCAAGGACGAAATCCTGTGGCGCGCCTTCTCCGGCTCACAGGGGCACTGGCTGTTGTGGGCGGTGGGAGTGTCGGCGGCGGGAATGACCTCCTTCTACATGTTCCGAATGATGTTCCTGACCTTTTGGGGCAAGCCCCGCATGTCCGCCGAGGTGGAGGCTCACGTCCATGAGTCTCCCCGGGTCATGACGGTCCCCCTGGCGGTGCTGGCGGTGGGGGCGGTGGTCTCGGGCTGGGTCGGCATTCCCCACCTGATCGGCCAGTATCTCTTCCACCTGCCCCAGTACTTCGAGCATTTTCTGGCTCCGGTCCTGGCTCATCCGGCCGCGGCGGAGGCCGGACACGCCTCCGAAGGCCTGGAGTGGGGGCTCATGGCGCTCTCGGTAGCCATCGCCCTGTTGGGGCTGGGGCTTGCGCGACGCTTCTACCTGATCCAACCGGCGCTGCCGGAACGGCTCATGTCCCGCTTCAAGCATGTCTACACCACCCTGCTCAACAAGTACTGGGTGGACGAAATCTACGACCTGCTCTTCGTCAATCGGACCAAGGACCTGGCCAGCCGGCTGGCGGGGTTCGACAACAGGGTGGTCGACGGGGCAGTGAACGGCTCGGCCTGGCTGACCCGGCTGACGGCCTCGATTTCGGGCTTCTTCGACTACTGGATTGTCGATCTGGCGGTGCGGCGCTCCGACCTGATCTACTACCTCAGCTTTCCCCTGCGGCGAATTCAGACCGGAGTCATCCAGACCTATGCGGCGCTGACCATCGGAGGCATCCTGGTGATCGTCGGCTATTTCATGCTGACTTGAACCCAAGGGGTGGGCAGCAATCGTGACCGGGTTGGCGATCCCGGCCGGCAGGGCCATCGCAGACATACCATCGGGAGCTTGATTCATGTTTGAAAACCATCTCTTGTCCATTGTCGCCTACACGCCGCTGGCGGGCGCCCTGCTGCTGCTGTTGGTGAACAAGGAAAAGACCCACTTCATTCGCTGGTTCGCCAACATCGTGGCCGCCATCGGATTTCTGGTGTCCATTCCCCTGATCACCGGGTTCGACACCGAAGCTGACGGTCTGCAATTCGTGGAGCGGGCTTCCTGGATTCCCTCCATCGGCGTGGAGTATCACTTCGGAATCGACGGCATCAGCCTGTTGCTGATCGTGTTGACCACGGGTCTGGGGTTCCTGTCCATCCTCTCTTCCTGGAATGCGATTCAGGAGAGGGTCAAGGAGTACTACATCTTCATGTTGATGCTCCAGACCGGCATGCTGGGGGTCTTCATGGCCATGGACCTCTTCCTCTTCTACGTCTTCTGGGAGGTCATGCTGGTCCCCATGTACTTCCTGATCGGCGTGTGGGGAGGGCCCAGGAAGCTGTATGCGGCCATCAAGTTCTTCCTCTACACGCTGCTGGGATCGGTGCTGCTGCTGCTGGGCATTCTGGCTCTCTACTTCTACAACCACGAGGTGACCGGCGTCTACACCTTCAGCATTCCGGCCCTGCTGGAGCTGGACTATCCCTGGGAGTATCAGTTCTGGGTGTTCCTGGCCTTCTTCATCGGGTTCGCCATCAAGGTCCCCATGTTCCCGTTCCACACCTGGCTCCCCGATGCGCACGTGGAAGCGCCGACGGCCGGCTCGGTGATTCTGGCCGGCGTCCTGCTGAAGATGGGCACCTACGGCTTCATCCGCTTCAGCCTGCCCATGTTTCCGGATGCGGTGCAGGACACCACCTCGCTGAACTTCGCCTATCTGACCTTCGGTTGGTTCGACCAGCAATTCGGGCTGCTCCACATGATGATCTTCCTGTCGATCGTGGGGATCATCTATGGAGCCCTGGTGGCCATGATGCAGCGGGATGCCAAGAAGCTGGTGGCCTACTCCTCGGTCAGCCACCTGGGGTTCTGCATGCTGGGATTGTTTGCCCTGAATCCGAACGGCATCAACGGCAGCATTCTGCAGCAGATCAACCACGGAATCTCGACCGGGGCCCTCTTCCTGATCGTAGGCATCGTCTATGAACGGAGACACACCCGGGAGATTTCCGAATATGGCGGGCTCTCCCGCGTCATGCCGGGCTATGCCGTCATCTTCCTGATCATCACCATGGCTTCCATCGGGCTCCCGCTGCTCAACGGATTCATCGGGGAATTCACCATCCTGGCGGGGGCCTTCCAGCGCCACTGGAGCTGGGGGGCCTGGGGGTGCGCGGGAATCGTGCTGGGAGCGGCCTACATGCTCTGGCTCTATCAGCGGATGATGTTCGGGCCGGTGACCAATCCCAAGAACAAGGACCTGAAGGACCTCAGCGTCCGAGAGTACGCCACGCTATTGCCCCTGGTCATCATGTGCTTCTGGATCGGCATCTACCCCAAGCCCTTCTTCAAGTACATCGAAAAGCCGGTCGAGAAGATCGTGCAGAGGGTGCAGCCGGGCTTCTTCGATCGTTCCGAGGCCCTGCTGGCCAAGTTGCCCGTGCAGGAGGCAAAGGAAAACGGCGAACCACGAATGGACACGAATGAACAGTAATCAGCCTCTTCGGGGTCTCACCAGCTTGAAGGTGTAGGTCCTCTGATCGCCGCTCCTGGTCTGGATGAGCTCCACGCCTTTCCTGGGGTAGCGCCAGCTCGTGGTCTGGAGATCCGGTCGGAGACGGCGGGGCTCGGGACCGAACATCTTCTTGAACAGTTCCAGGTTGCCCCGCCGCAGAATCGAACGGAAGCCTCCCTTCACCTTTCTGGCCAGAGTGGTGTTGACGTAGATGGCGATGACCTTGCCGGTCTGCTTGTCGAAGTCGAGGTAGATGCCCCGTTCCTGGTAGGCGGTGCGATACAGGCCTCCCACGGGGGTGGTCCCGAGAGAACTTCCCAACTGCTTGTTCCGGTTGACCTCCGCCGTCCGGTCTCCCAGCTTGACGCCCATGACGGACAGGTTGCGACTGGTCAGATCCGGAATCTGGGTGACGTCTTCCTTCACCAGGTCGTAGACCTCGATCTCCTCCGGCGCCGCAGCCGCTGCTTCCGCTTCAGGAGCTTGCGTCTCGGAAACGGCTGCCGGCGGGGACTCGGGAGCCTGACTACAGCCGGAAACAAGAAACGAGGCAACGACGAAGGCAACCCCAAGGGTGTTTTTTCCAGGCATGGCGCCCTCCAGGCGAACTCAGGCGGCAGAGGTTGACGGCAACCGGATGATAATGCATCCGGCAGGGAGAGCGCAAACCAGATGGCCACCCGATTCCAGCAGTACGGAGACCTGCTGACGCTGGGGATCATGTTCCCGGTCTGCATCGCCATCGGCTACGGCCTGGGAGTCCTGCTGGACGGCTGGACCGGCAACCGGAACACCTTCAGCTTCATCGGGGTCCTGTTCGGAATCGCGGCGGCCTTCGTCAATTTCTTTCGAGTGGTCAGGAAGGTCGATGGAAAGCAATGATACCCGTCCGGGGAGATTCTCCCTGGAGGCTTTGACGGGCGAGGGCCTGGAGCGCCGGCTGTGGAAGATCAGCCTGGGTCTGGGCATTCCGGCCTGCCTGGCGGCCCTGATTCTGGGCGGACTCGACTCGGGACTGGGCTTCCTGGCCGGGGCGGCGCTCTCCTGGATCAACTTCCGGTGGCTCAGGCAGGGAGTGGACCGCCTGCTTGCGGGCCTCCTCACCTCCCAGCCCTCCCCCGGGAGAGCGGTTCGTGCGGCTATCTTCAAGTATTTCTTAAGATACGCCTTGATCGGACTGGCGCTCTATGCTACATTCCGCATTGATTTTCTGGGGGTTTTCGGGTTTTTCTCCGGGCTCCTGCTGGTGGTCGCAGCCGTGCTGGTCGAGTGTGTGTTGCAGGTGATCAAAGGTTGGAACGAGGACCCTTGCCATGGAACACCATAGCACCTGGATAGCCGAATGGGTCAACAGCACCCTGGGTCCGGTGGTGGCGGCCCTGCTCGCCAGCCTCTATGGTCTGTTCGGCCATACCTACACCCCCGGGCACATGATCATTCCCGAGCACGTGACCTTCGCGGTGGTGGTGTTCCTCTTCTGCGCGCTGTTTTTTCCCATCGCCGGCAGGGCCTTTTCCCTGGAGAAGCCGGGCAAGGTGCAGCAGATCCTGGAGTTGGTGGTCGAATTCCTCAACGGGCAGTTGGAAGAGATCATCGGCCACGGGGCCAAGAAGTACCTTCCCATGGTGGCCACCATCGGGATCTTCATCCTGCTGATGAACCTTTGCGGGCAGATTCCGGGATTCGCCTCCCCGACCAGCAGCATCAACGTGACCGTGGGGTGCGCGCTGGTGGTGTTCCTCTACTACAACTACCTGGGAATTCGAAAGCAGGGGTTGGTTTCCTATCTGAAGCACTTTGCCGGCCCGGTGCCCCTGATGGCGCCGCTGATGGTTCCGATAGAGATCATCAGCCACCTGGCCCGACCTTTTTCGCTGTCGGTCCGTCTCTTCGCCAACATCTTCGGGGAGCACCAGGTGGTGGCCGTGTTCTTTGCCCTGGTCCCCTTCATCGTGCCACTTCCCATCATGGCCTTGGGAGTGTTCGCCAGTTTTCTGCAGGCTTTCATCTTCATGGTCCTGGCCATGATCTACATTGCGGGCGCCGTCTCCGAGGAGCATTGACCTGTAGACGGCACGGCGCCGGCAGGGTCGAACCCGACCACCCCCTGCCGCTTGTGTGAGCCCGGGATGCACGAGGGGTTCCCGGGAACCACCTCCAAGTGGCCCTTCATTGGTTCCAGCGGAGTTCCGTACGATCGGATTTCCGTAACGAACCCCAACCGAAAGGAGAATCCATCGTGAAGCGATTTTACCTGGCAGCCTTCATCGGCATCGTGGTTCTGCTGGCGGCATCTCCGGTGCATGCCCAGACCGAAGTCGGCAGTTGGTACCCGTTTTCTCTGGAAGGCACCGGCAGCCACTGGCATTACATCAGCATCGGATTCGCCATGGCCTTCGCCGCCGCCATCTGCGGCCTGGCCCAGGGGCGGGCCGTCTCGGCGGCCTGCGAAAGCCTGGCCCGAAACCCGGGGGCGGCGGCCTCCATCCGATTCGCCCTGTTGCTGGGACTGGTGCTCATCGAGTCGCTGGTCCTCTACACGCTCCTGATCGCCTTCATGCTCTACTTCAAGCTACCCGCAATTCCCCCGACTCCCTTCTAGTTTCCGCGTAACTCTCCAGCCGCCTGTCGAGACTCCGGCAGGCGGCGTTTTTTTGGACCTCTACGCTAACGCCCCCCACCGGCTCGACTGCGGGCTGGCGCCCTTGGTCGAGCCGCAGGCGATGGCTGATGCGGAGGGGGGCATACGCGACGCCGCAAACCTGCGGCTTCCTGAGTTACGGCGTCTGTTTCAGACAAGCACTACCCCTGCCCTGCCGGGCAGATTATCCGAGGGTGAAACACCCAATCGTCAATAAAGACGAACCACGAATGGACACGAATAGACACGAATACCAATGGACCTCCTTTGCTGCGACACCGTCACGGGATGAAGGCTCCGGGAGCGCGGGCGTCCCGCCCGCACAACACTGGCACAGCCTCGCCCCTCTTCTCGACCCGGCTCGACCGGCAACGGCGCCACGATTCCGCTTCAGCCGAGCCCAAGCGGTTCCCGCCGGCAGGGTGGCCGTGTGCCGCATCACGGGAAAGCTGAGCGGCCACCGAACGCAGAGAATGCGGGCGAGACGCCCGCGCTCCCGGAGGGGCGCCTCCTCCCATCCTTCTTGCTCCGCGAGGAGGTACTGCCCCTGCCGATGCGGCAGAGCCGTCCCGCTTCGCGTGCCTTCAGTGAAACACCCAATCGTCAATAAAGACGAACCACGAATGGACACGAATAGACACGAATACCAATGGACCTCCTTTGCTGCGACGCCGTCACGGGAGGAAGCCCCACCCGGGAGCGCGGGCGTCCCGCCCGCACAACACTGGCACGGCTTCACCCCTCTGCTCCACCCGGCTCGACCGGCAACGGCGCCAGGATTCCGCTTCAGCCGAGCCCAGGCCGTTCCCGCCGGCAGGGTGGCCGTGTGCCGCATCACGGGAAAGCTGAGCGGCCACCCAACGCAGAGGATGCGGGCGAGACGCCCGCGCTCCCGGAGGGGCGCCTCCTCCCATCCTTCTTGCTCCGCGAGGAGGCATAGCCCCTGCCGATGCGGCAGTGCCGTTCCGCTTCGTGTCCCTTCGTCGTCCTTCGGTAGAGTCGAGGGGAGGCGCGCCTGCCTTAGATCGAGGGAGTCGCTGTTGCCGGCGGCTTTCGCCACTCGCCGGTGCCTCAATCTCGTCTTAGTACACCGATTCATAAGTATGGCTACGTATATTAGGCGGCCATGTCGAGTCGCGCAAGGAGGTCGCGAAGGTGGTTTCTGGTGAACTTCCATTGGAACGGCTGAGCCAAGCGTTGGTAATGACGTTCGAACTGTTGCAGGCACCGGGAGAGAGCCGACAGGGAGGGAAAGTCATTGGGGGTAAGAACCTTGCGCTGGACGATGGAGAAATAGATTTCGACTTGATTGAGCCAACTGGCGTGGATGGGAGCATGAATCAGGCGTAAGTTGGGATAACGCCCCTGCAAGCGTTGAATCGAAGCCGGACCCCGGTGACAGGTGCCGTTGTCAACGATCCAAAAGACCCGACGGGCATGGCGGTAGGGGTCCTGATTCATGACCTGTCGAACCAAGCGGTCGAAGGTGACAATGGTGCTGCGGGCTTCGCAACGGCCGTAGATCTTGGCTCGGTGGACATCCCAGGCGGCCAGATAGGCCCAGGCTCCGAGGCGGCGATACTCATGCTCGATCTTGAGAGGCGAGTGGGGCCGGGGAGGCAGAGAGGGGTGGCAACGCTGGCGGGCCTGGATGGAGGTTTTCTCGTCGGCGCACACGACGAACTCATCCGGGCGGAGAGGCTGACCCTCCCAAACGCCTTGGTAGAGATCGAGCAGGCGGCTGGCCTTGGCGAAAAAGTCTGGATCGCGGGGAAACAGCCAGCAACGATGCTGCCAAGGCCGGATGGCATCCTCATGGAGCCAGCGCCAGATGGTGGTCCCGCTGATGGAAGCTACCAGTCCCGATTGACAGACCTGTCGGGCCAGATCGTGGTGGCTCCAACGCGAGAGGGGAACGCCCTGGCGGGCAGGCAACTCGCAGGCCAGGGCCTTAACCTGAACAACGATCTCTGGGGGGAAAAGCTCGGGGGCGGCCCGAGCGATTGAGATCCTCCAGAGCGCCCAAGCGCTGTTGAAAGAAACGCTTGCGCCATTTACTGACGACATCCCGTCCGACACGCAGGTGCTGAGCGATTTGGTGATTGGACAGTCCTTGGGCAGCCAGCAAGATCATCTGAGCGCGTTGAACCTGAAAATACGGCAACGTATACTTATGGGCTCGTCTGTGAAGCTCTTTGGCCTCGGACTGGCTCAATCGAATCTGATAGGGGCTTTTGCGAGGCATTCTGGACTCCTCCCGGCTGTCCAGTATACCTCAATTATCCTTCGAAAGACCGGCAATAATACGTATTAGTATTTATGTTATAGTGTACTTAGCTGCGTTTCCTCGCCCCCGCTCGTCAAACCGGACGTGCAGTTTTCCCGCATCCGGCTTTCAGTCGAGATCATGCCTTCGCCCACGGATGGCTCTGTGGCTTTGACCCCAGGCAAGTGAGTCCATAGGTCTTCCATAGTCTCGCGTCCGAGAAGCGCACCGTCCCCCCGGTCCTCACCTTGTGCCTCCGACAGAGCCACTGACGCAGCCGCCGACCCGCGTGGCGGTCGATCGCTCGATAGGCCGGGCTCACCTGCCCCAGGCAGTAGTAGTTCGCCCACCCGGTCATGACCCGGTTCAGGTGTTCTACCATTTCTGCTGGCAGCAGACTCCCGTTGCTCGGCGCCGTCCACTCGCTGATCTTGCGGCAGATGCCTCGAACGCTCGCCTGGCTGGGTCGAGTGCCGATGTAGGCTCCCTTCCCCTTGGGGCTATAGTTGCGTCCGATGCGGTAGCCCAGAAACTCCAGCGGTTCCTCGGGACACCGCAAGCACCGGGTCTTCCGCTCGTTGACCGCCAGCTTCAACTCCTCCATGATCCGCTTGACCCCCGTCAGCATCTCTGCCGCCGGCGCCCAGCCGAGCACACAGAAGTCATCCGCATAGTTGACGATCTCCGCACGGAAGCGCCGGGCATAACCCAGCACCTTCCAGCCCAAGACGAAACGCCGCATGTAGAGATTGCTGAGCAAGGGTGAGATCGGGGCTCCTTGCGGGGTCCCCTTCCGCTCCTTGCGCCCTCGGTTCCGGCGGCGTCTGCCACCCTTCCCGTCGTCCTCCTCCACCGGCATCTCCAGCCATGCCTTGATGAGTCCCAGCATCCTCCCGTCACTCACGCGCCGGGCAATGCTCTTCATCAGCTCAGCATGCGGAATCTCGCCGAAGTAGTTGGACAGGTCGCCGTCAACCACCTCCCGAAAACCCCTTCGCAGGAGTCCATGCACGCCTTTGACCGCGTCGTTTGCGCTCCGCCCCGACCGGTAGCCATACTGCTCCGGTTCCAGGTCCGCTTCGAAGATCGGCTCCAACACCAGCAGGGCCGCCGTCTGTGCTACCCGGTCCCGTATGCAGGGGATGCCTAACGGCCGATACTTCCCAGGCTGTTTCTTCGGGATCAGCACCTGCCGCACCGGCCTCGGTACGTAGGTCCCTTCCCTCAGGTCCCGCGCCAGCTCCCCCAACCAGCTTTCCACCCCATGCGCCTCGATGTCCTTGAAGCCCTCCCCGTCCACCCCGGCTGAGCCGCCGTTTCGGCGTACCCGTTCCCAGGCTTCTCGAAGAAAGTCCTCTCGCCACACCTTGTCGCACAGCGCATGAAACCGCCGCTTGGGGTCCTCCTTCGCTTTCGCATGTAACATGGTCTGGAGTTTCCGAACCCTTTCTGACCCTGTTAGACTCTTGTCAGTGGCCACGCCCTGCCTCCTTTCCATGCTGCTCTCAACTCAGGGTCCCTTCCCTCCACCGGCGTTACCCGGCTTCCCCGGTACTACGGACCCATCCGCCACCCTGTCGGCCCGGCCTGTCCCTCGCGGGGTCCCGGTTGATGGGTGCCCATCTCCGCCAGGGCTTCCCGTGTTGCCACCCTCTTCCCCTTCCATGCGTGCCAGCGTCACTACCCCGACGGAAGCGGTTAGGTGCTCGCGTCGCTCTCTTCCCCATCCGCCATCGGCCTTCCCCTAAACACAGGAGGGTCGGCTTCCGTATTATCCGTTTCGAGGCCTGCTCGACGTTCACTCCCGTTCCGGCCCGCATGCTCGCTGGGCCGCCCTTGGCGGCCTTTGTCGCCAGAGTGCTTCAGACCATTTCGTTACCTCCATGATCCGCCCTGGCTGCTACCAACCGGAGCGACAGTTGTTGGGCGGGATTCGCACCCGCTGAAAGAAGGCGCCTTTCCACGGCGCACTGTGTCTTCGTGGATCCGTCTTTTTTCGTTTGTTTCAGACAAGCCCCGGGCGGAGGCCCGGGGGCTTATGAATTCCGCGCCGCGGGCAGCCGGGTAGGCGGCGTGTTAAGCCCATCGTCCCACGAACGAACCGGCCGTAGGGCAAAGCTCGATTGCAGTTCCTGTCGGGAGTACATTCCCGCATGCCGAGGGCAGGCGAGTCATTGGGCATCGCGGGAGAAAAAAGGAAGGGTTACTGCTGAGGTGAGGCCAGGGTTTCGGTCAGCTTGTCGAAGAAGCGCTTGATCATCATCCTGGAGGTGGTGTCGAGCAGGCGTTGCCCCACGGCCGAGATGGTGCCTCCCACCCGCACCTCCCCCTCGTAGCCCACCGAGGTGCCACCGTTTTCGGGGGTCAACTGCAGGAGGCCGTCTCCCTTCAGGAAACCGATCCTGCCGGATCCTTCAACCAGGAGGCGAAAGCCGTGGGGAAAGTTGCGGTCGGCAATGCGCACCTTGCCGTCGAAGAGACCGGAGATGCTGGCCAGGGCCATCTTCATCTTCATGGCGTAGGTGTCGTCGCCCACCTGGACCAGGCTGCGGCAACCGGGCATGCAGCGCTCCAGCACGCTTGGGTCCTGGAGCGCCCGGTAGCACTGTTCCTGATCCAGGGCGAGAAGACGGGATCCGCTGATTTTCAATGGGCCCCCTACAGCGCGGCCTGGATGGCGCGAGCGGTGAAGACACGGGCCACGCTCCTGCGGTAGTCGCTGGAGGCGTGCAGATCCGAAATGGCCTCGACGCCCTCATCCACCGCCGCGGAAGCCTTGGCGACGTCGGCCTGGGAACCTTCGGAGCCTTCCAGAAGCGCCTCCACCCCGGTCGCCCGGTAGGCGGTGGCTGCCAGGCCGGTCACACCGACTCGGGCCATGGCAATCTTGCCGCCGGAGGTTCGCACCCGCGCCGCAACGCCCACGATGGCGAAGCCCGATGCCGGCTGCCGCAGCTTCTGGTAGCTGACACCGGTGCCGGACTCCTCTACGGGCAGGATGAGCTCGGTGATGATCTCGTCCGGCTCCACGTCCGCGGTGAGGGCATCCACGAAGAAATCGCCGATGTCCACCACCCGTTCCCCACCCCTTCGAACCAGCCTGACCTTGGCCTCCAGCGCGCACAGGGCTGCCGGGTAGTCGGCGGCCGGGTCGGCGTGGGCGGCGCTGCCGCCCAGGGTGCCCATGTTTCGCACCTGGGCGTCGCCGATATGGCCGGCCGTCTCGGCCAGCAGCGGGCACTTCTCCTGCACCAGGGCCGAGGTGGCGACCTGGTGGTGGGTCAGCAGGGCCCCCAGGTGCAGGCTTCCACCGTTCTCGGTGATCCGGGTCAGGTCGGCAATGCGGCCCAGATCGACAAGGTGCTCCGGAGCGGACAGCCGCAGCTTCATCAGGGGAATCAGGCTCATGCCCCCCGCCAGCACCTTGGCGTCGTTGTCGGCCAGCAGATCGACGGCTTCCTGCACCGTTGCGGGTCTGGAGTAATTGAATTCCTGGGGAATCACGCTGAACCTCCTTGCTGAACAAGTTTCCAGATCTTTTCCGGGGTCAGAGGCATGTCGATATGCCGGACCCCCAGGTGGGAGAGAGCGTCCACTACCGAGTTCACCACCGCGGGGGAGGCTGCGATGGTGCCGGCCTCACCCACGCCCTTGACACCCAGGGGGTTGACCGGGGAGGGGGTCTCGGTGCGGTCGGTCTCGATGGTCGGCACCATGGCCGCCTTGGGAAGGGCGTAGTCCATGTATTCGCCGGTGACGAGCTGGCCGGTGTCGTCGTAGACCACCTGCTCGTAGAGCGCCTGACCCAGACCCTGGGCCACCCCGCCGTGCACCTGGCCGTCCACCAGCAGGGGATTGATGACCTTGCCGCAGTCGTCCACCGCCAGGTAGCGCTTGATGGCCACTTCACCCGTGTCGGGGTCGACCTCGCTCACCACGATGTGAGCCCCGAAGGGAAAGGCGAAGTTGGGGGGTTCCCAGTAGTTGGTGGCAATCAGCCCGGGCTGCGTGTTGGGAGGGAAGGTGGGACCGAACCAACTCTTCGGGGCGATCTCGGCCAGCGGAACCGTCTTCCCGGTCTTGTTGCAGGTGCAGACGCCCTCGGCGTAGGTCACGTCGTCGGATTCCAGCAAAAAGGCCCCATAGGTCTCGATTTTCTCCTTGAGTTCCCGGATGGCCAGCACCAGGGCCGTTCCTCCCACGGAGGTGTTGCGGCTGCCGAAGGTGCCCACGCCGTGCTGAACCGTGGAGGTATCTCCGTGGGCCACCGTAATGCTGTCGATGTCCACCCCCAGCTCGTCGGCCGCAATCTGGCTGAAGGTGGTCTGCGTCCCCTGGCCGTGGGGGGACACCCCCGTCATGACGGTGACGTTGCCCGAGGGCTCGATCTTGACGGTGGCGCTCTCCCACCCCCCGGCGGGCAGGGCCGGGGAGGGGCCGAAGGCGCAGATCTCGCCATAGGTGGCGATGCCGATCCCCATCAGGCGGCCCTGCTGGCGGCTCTCCTGCTGCTCCTGCCGAAGCTGGGAGTAGCCGACCGTCTCCACGGCTTTCTCCAGAATGGCCGCGTAGTTGCCGCTGTCGTAGGAGACCCCCATGGGCGTGTCGTAGGGGAAGTCGCTGGGGGGAACGAAGTTCTTTTTTCGCAACTCCACCGGGTCCATCCCCAGTTCGGCGGCCAGGACTTCCACCATGCGCTCGATCCCGTGGGTGGCTTCGGGCCGGCCCGCGCCCCGATAGAGATCGGTGGCCATCCGGTGGGTGAAGACGCCCACCACTTTGGCGTCGACGTTCTTGAACCGGTACAGGCCCGGCAACATCAGCACCGAGAGGGTGGGCATGGCCGGGGTCAACAGCATGTGGAAGGACCCCACGTCCTGGATGATCTTGACCTTCAGGCCCAGCATGGTGCCGTCCTTCCTGGCGGCCAGCTCGTAGTAGTCGACGTGGCCCCGGCCGTGAATGGTGGCCAGGAACTCGTCGCGCCGCGTCAGCACCCACTTGACCGGCTTGCCGATCTTCATGGCGATGAAGGCCGTCAGGGCTTCCTCGGGATAGAGCTCGCACTTGCTTCCGAATCCGCCGCCCACCTCCGGGGCGATCACCCGCAGCTTGTGCTCGGGCAGGCCCAGCACGCCGGCCATCAGGAGTCGCAGGATGTGGGGGATCTGAGTGGAGCTGTAGACCGTGAGCGTCTCGTCTCCGGAATTCCAGGAGGCCACCGTCCCCCGGGGCTCCATGGCCGAAGGGGCCAAGCGCTGGCTGACAATGCGCTCCTTGACGATCACGTCGGCCTCGGCAAAGGCCTTCTCGACGTCTCCGCCCGCCTGGTCGTGGGTGAAGGCCACGTTGTCGGGCCACTCGGCGTGGACCGCGGGAGCGCCGTCTTTCAGGGCCTCCTCGGGTTCCGAAACCGAGTCGGTGGGCTCGTATTCCACCTCCACCAGGTCGACGGCGTCGGCGGCGACGTAGCGGTCGCTGGCGACCACCACGGCCACGGGATGCCCAACGTAGTAGACGCGGTCCTGGGCCAGCAGGTGATGGTGCGGGATCCTCAGGTCGGGCAGGGAAATGGCGCAGGGAACTGCTCCCAGGTGGTCGATGTCCTTCCCCGTGTAGACGGCCACCACGCCCGGGTGCTGTTCGGCCTCCCGGGTGTCGATGCCCTTGATATTGGCTGCCGGGTGGGGACTTCGCACCACCGCGGCATAGTGCATGCCGGGAAGCTCGATGTCCTCCACGTAGGTGGCGGTGCCGGTGATGAGTCTCGGGTCCTCCCGCCGCCGGATGGGTTTCCCCACCATTCGCTCGGTTTTCTTGCTTACGGTTGTCTCCATGGCTTACCCTCCCACCTTGGCTGCGGCCGATTTCACTGCATTGACGATGTGCTGATAACCCGTGCAGCGGCACAAGTTGCCTTCCAGACCGTGGCGTATCTCCTCATCGGTCGGATCGGGGTTTCTCTCGATCAGCTCTCTGGTGGTCATCAGCATGCCGGGCGTGCAAAAGCCGCACTGCAGGCCATGCTCGTTCCAGAAGGCCTCCTGAACCGGATGCAACTGCCCGTCAGTGGCCAATCCCTCGACCGTCACGATGTCCTGGCCGTCGGCCTGCACGGCCAACAGGGCGCAAGACTTCACCGTCTTCCCGTTGAGAGCCACCGTGCAGGCGCCACAAATGGAGGTCTCGCATCCAATGTGGGGCCCCTTGAGGCCGATGACCTCGCGGAGATAGTGGATCAACAGCAGGCGAGGCTCGACTTCGTCGGTGCGCTCTTGTCCGTTGATGCGAACATTGATTTGGGTTTTCATCTTGGGCGTCCTAACTGGGTTTGGATCATTGAAACGCGGGATTGGGCAAACCTATCAAATTCCAGAAAAAATGCAAGCGCCGACTTCGTGGACTGGTGAAATTCCGGGTAGGAAATTTTCCGGGTCGGAGGCGGGGTGGCATGGGCGGTGCGTTCAGACCGTCTATTGACATTCCCCAGGCGAGAACCTATGTTCGGGGCTTGTGAAAGCGGGAGCCAGAGTACTGATTGGCGGTTTCGTCCAGGGAGTCGGATTCCGCTACTTCATCTATCGCCACGCCGCCCGTCTGGGGCTGGTTGGATTCACCAGGAATCTGCGCGGTGGAGAGGTGGAGATCGAGCTCGAGGGTGAGCGAACGCTCATCGAAGCTCTGCTGAAGCAGGCGCGCACGGGCCCGATGATGGCCCGGGTGGACAGCCTCCGGATAGACTGGCGGGACTGGCAAGACAGGTACACTCACTTCGAAATCCGGCACTGATGACGCGCATTGGATTCGGATACGACGTTCATGCCTTCTCCCCGGGACGCGCCCTGGTTCTCGGGGGCGTCGAGATCCCCGCGGAGCGCGGGCTGCTGGGCCATTCGGACGCCGACGTCCTGCTGCACGCCATCTGCGATGCACTGCTGGGAGCGGCGGCGCTGGGGGACATCGGCAGCCGCTTTCCGGATGATGACGAACAGTTCCGGGGGGCGCCCAGCACCGAGTTCCTTGGAGAAATCGCCCGGCTGATCGAGGCTCATGACTACGCCGTTGTCAACCTGGATGCGACGGTGGTGCTGGAAGCTCCCAAAATTGCCCCCTACGTGCCCCGAATGAGGGAAACCATCGCCGGGGTCCTGAACCTGGAGACCGGCCGGATATCGGTCAAGGCGACCACCCACGAGCGGCTGGGAGCCTTGGGAAAGGGCGAGGGATGCGCCGCCTACGCGGTCGCCTTGATCGAGTCGGTTGGAGGAGAATAGCGGAAGGGGATCGGCGACCCGGCAGATAAGGATATCAGCCGGTGCCACCCCTCGCATGGAAGGAGCACCGATGAACGCAAAATCCGACGTTGACGGCTTGATCCACAAGAACTGCGTTCCCTGCCGCGGGGGCGTGCCACCCCTGAAGGGCGAAGCGATCGGCAAGCTCTTGCGAGAGGTGAGCGGCTGGGAAGTGGTGGAAGAACACCACCTGGTCAAGAGCTTCCGCTTCAAGGACTTCAGGACCGCCCTCGACTTCGTGAACGAGGTCGGCGAACTCTCAGAGCAGGAATGGCACCACCCCGACCTGACCCTGGCCTGGGGCAGGGTGGACGTCAAGATCTACACCCACAAGATCGACGGCCTCAACCAGAACGATTTCATCCTGGCGGCCAAGATCGACCGCCTCTACTCCTCGGCACCCGGCCGCAAGGCCGATGGCCCCAGGTAGCGTGTCGGGATCTCGGCCCCGGCCACGTAGTTCAACTTTCCCAGCTTGCACATCTGGTAGACGTTGATGCGGAAGTCCGGGCAGACGCTCACCAGGCAGTAGGCGTCGGTGGGGCTGAAGCCGTAGTCGGTGATGAGCCAGTCCATCAGGTGGAAGGTGGCCGTCTCCACGGCGACATCCAGGGGCCGGTAGGCGTGAACGGCCACGATCGAGCCGGGCTTTTCGATCCGCATGAAGGGAATAGTCTTGCCCTTCACCAGTTCCAGGCTCAGGCGCACGGTGGCATTGGTCTCGGCGGCCGTGCCGGTGAACTCGGTGTCTCCCTGGCTGGCATGGACATCGCCGAGATAGAAACGGGCGCCCGCATGGTAGATAGGCAGATAGACCTTGTTTCCCGGAGCCAGGTCACGAATGTCCAGGTTGCCACCCCAGGGACCCTGGCCGTCGCCGCTGGTGGTGACTTCCCGATCGGGCGCCACCCCCAGGGTCCCGACAAAGGGAGTGATGGGCCACCGAATTCCTTCATTGAACTGCAGGGTCCCATCCCGGGTGGTTCCACTGGGGCCCGGGGCATGAGGGAAGATCCTGGTGGTGTATTGGGACGAGAGTTCCGGCCATCGGGTTGAAGCGCCCAGGGGACCGCGGTTGGGCCCCACCGCCGTCCAGGAGTAGTCCGCCACCGTGATGGCCTCGATGCTCACCCTGAGCAGGTCTCCCCGTTCGGCGCCTTCCAGCCAGACCGGTCCGCCGATGGGATTGGCCAGCGGAGGATCCCGGTCGAATCCGGGGCGGAGGCTTGGAATGGCCTTGTCGTCCGGGGTGCGAAAATAGCCGGTACTCGCATCCCAGGTCTCGATTTCAAAGCTCTCGCCGGGCGCCACTCTCAGCAGCGGCTCGTCTTCCCAGTCAAAAGCATACTTTCTGGCCAGATCGCGAGTGATTCTCTTCAAGGCGCCTCCTTTATGATCGTTGTGGGGGACTGTATTTTCTCACGAAACCGATCCGTCTCCAGCGAAGTCGTGCACCGGCTGGCGCAGCAGGCGATAAGTCCGGCCCCCGCCTTGGCCTGCAAATCATTCGAGGAAGAAAGTGCAGATCGTTTTAGAAGACGAACCACCAATGAACACGAATAGACTTGAATACCAAATAGACCTTCTTTGCCGGGACGCCGTCATGGGAAGAAGCCCCCCCGGGAGCGCGGGCGTCCCGCCCGCACAACACTGGCAAAGCCTCAGCCATCGCCTCAACCCGGCTCGACCGGCGACGGCGCCAGGACTCTGCTTCGGCCGAGCCGAGGCCGTTGCCGCCGGCAGGGTGCCCGGGTGCCATATCGCAGGGATTCTGAGCGGCACGCAACGGGAGTGCATGCGGGCGGGACGCCCGCGCTCCCGGAGGGCGCCTCTCCCGTGGGTCTTCGTAGATTCCTCTTTTGTCTATTGTTTCATGTAAGCACCGCCCTGCCCCCATTGCGCTATGATGGCGCAGTCCCGTCGGCTTGCGCCGACAACGGGCCAGCCCCTTCGCGCCAAGAAAAGGAGTCTCCCCATGACCGCCAAACATTTCACCAGGAGGGAATTTCTGACGCGGGCTCCGGCCTCGGCGGCGGCCGTCGGCCTGGCGGGCTGCGCCGGCAGCGGCGACCGGCCCGAGGAGAACCCCAAGGATGCTGCCGGGGGAGTGTGGGAAAAGCCGCCGGACCAGAGAGACAAGGGCAACCGGCTCAACCTCATCCTGCTGGACGTGGACACCTTCCGCGCCGACAACCTGGCCTGCTACGGGGGAAACCGGGTGGACTGTCCCAACCTCAACGCCTTCGCCCGGGAGAGCGTCATCTTCGAGGAGGCCTACCCGGAGGCCCTGCCGACGATCCCCATTCGGCGCAACCTGATGACCGGGCGGAGAATCCTGCCCTTCGACTACTACCAGCAGCATGATCCGGTGCAGATGCCGGGCTGGCACCCGTTGTTCTTTGAAGACGTCACCCTGGCTGAAACCCTTCACGAAGCCGGCTACGCCACCGCCCTGATCGCCGACATTCTCCACTTCACCCGGCCCGGGCGCAACTTTCATCGCGGTTACCGCTACTACGACTGGATCAGAGGCCATTCCTTCGACTACTACGCCACCTTGCCCCACCAACTGCCGGAGATAACCGACGTGGTTCCGGAAGCCTACCTGGAACAATTCACCCCCTTTTCCAGGGCCGACCTGCGCTGGGAAATCAACCAGGGAAATCTGAACATGCGCCGCTGGCTGAGGGAGGGTGAATCCCTCATCGAAATTACCGCCAGAAAGGTCATGGCCTGGCTCAAGGAAAATCACGGCCACAAGCCCTTCTTCCTGCACATGGAGGCCTTCGATCCCCACGAGCCCTGGGACCCGCCCAGGAGATTCCTGGACAAGTACCTGCCCAATGCCAAGGGGCCCACCTGGGCCACGCCGCCCTACGATGATGTAAAGGTTCCGGAGGAGGGTGTCAAACGCCTGAGAGCCAACTACTTCGCGGAAAGCGAATGCGTGGACTACTGGATGGGAGAGGTCTTCAGGACCATTCAGGAGCTGGGACTGTTCGACAACTCGATCGTGGTGTTCATGTCGGACCACGGCGCCCTGCTCGGGGAACAGAGTCAGTTCTGCAAGGGACCGGAACGCATACGCCGCCAGGTGACCCATCTGCCCCTGCTGGTCCGCCTGCCGGGCAAGGAGGGCGCCGGCCAGAGGGTGGGCGGCTTCGTCCAGATCCCCGACTACGTTCCCACCCTGCTGGGACGGCTGGAACTGGAGCCGGCCCCTCGGGTGACCGGAAAGGACTTCTGGCCTCTGGTCACCGGGGCAACCCGGAGCATTCACGAACACGCCGTCATGGCCTACGGATGGATCGGATCGGTGCGAACCCCCGAATGGAACTTCAGCGCGGTGTGGAATCCGGAGGAATACACCGGCAAGTATCCCGCCCAGCTCTACAGCCGCGAGAAAGATCCCGACGAGCTGACCGACGTGGCCGAAAAATATCCGGACGTAGTGGCCGACCTCAAGCGGAAGCTGGACGACTACGTCGAAGCCGGCCGGGGCCTCACCCGGGGCAGCTTCCACGCTCCTCGCGGCGTCGGGAAGCCGACCTACTGAGAAGGAAATGATTTCCCGCCTCCGCCGGCCGAGGTGCTGGACAGGGTGCACCGATAGGCCGTGGAGGCCGCCCGGCCCAGGGCGGCCACGGTGAAGATGACCGGGTACTGGCGTTCGTAGTACCACAGCTTGGAGAAGTAGAGCCCAATGGGCGACGGCTTGAAGTCGCGCCCTCCATTGGTCTTGGAAACCAGCCAGCCGGCGCCCTTGCGGATGGCGGCCTCCAGCGAGGTCTTCTCCGGCCCCGCGGGCGCCGAGACCGCCTCCGGGGCATCGGCCAGGGCCTGCACCGCCAGCGCCGTCTCCTCGATGGTGGACTCCACTCCCCCGGCGCCGCCCCAGCCGCCGTCGGCGTTTTGCGCGGCCAGCAGCCAATGAATGCCGCGACGCCTCATGTCTTCAACCGCAACGCCCCCATCGCGGGCCAGGTGGTTGAGGGCCAGCACCACCCGGGCCGTGCCATAGGTCGGGTTCTCTTCACCGGGGGCCGACTGGTTGCCGAACCACAGGGGCGCCCAGCCCCCGTCCTCCCGTTGGGAACGAACCAGATAGTTTGCGGCCCGCCTCTCGGCCAGCTCCAGCCGGGATTGCAACCCGCCTGGGACAGATTTGCGCCAGCTTGACCAGGCCAGCAGGGCATGGGCCGTCAGGTCGGGGCTGCTGCGGTCGAAGGGCAGCCGCCCCCAACCGCGGCAGAAGGTGGGAATGCCCCCGTCCGAGTTCTGCAGGTCGAGCAGCCATTCCACCCCGGCGCAAGCGGCCCGGCTCGAATCGGCATCGACGGGTCCCAGGTGACTCAAGGCCAGCAGGGCGCCGGCGGTATCGTCGGCATCCGGAACCCCGCCCGGAAGATCGGTCCAGGCCCAGCCGCCCGGGTCGGCATGGGTGTAGGGATGCAGGCTGCGATACTGCTGATCCAGCAGCCACTGGCGGAGAGTTCGCCGTTGGTCCGCATCCAGTTGGGATTGCAGGTTTCCGCCGGCGGCCAGGGCGGCCAGAGACTGGGTGGTCACCCAGGTGGCCAGGTTGGTATCGATGGGCCAGGCCCCGTCGCCGCGAGCGGTGCCCGCCAGAAAGTCGAGCCCGCGCAAGACCACCGGATGCCCCACCTGGCCACTGGCCGCCAGGCTCATGACCACGAAGCTGGTGAGCGGAACCGCTTCCAGGTAGCCGCCGCTGGCCGGCTGGATCTTCTGCAGCAGCTCCAGGCTGCGCCGCCGCGCCAGGGAGCGGATCAGGCGCAGCAAGGGGTTTCGGGTGGGGCGGAAGCAATGGCGGACCTGGCCGATGGCGATCAGGGCCGGCAGGGCATAGCTGACCACCGGCAGGCGCAGCCGTTTGAACCACTGCGGGGGACAGACGGCCAGCTCGAAGGGAAGCTGGGGCACCCGTGTCCAGGCGCCGGCGCCCGATCCAAAGGCGCCGGCCAGGGAACAGGCGGTGAGGATAGGCGCCGAAAAGGTCCGGTCTTCGCCGTAGCGGGCCGTAATGGCCACAGCCAGGGCCTCGGCATCCAGGCTTCCGGCCTTCTGGCTGAGCCAAGCGCGGGTGGCGGCCAGTGTTGGCTCGGAATGACTCTCCATGGCGGTCAGGGCCGCCCAGACCAGCGCCGTAGTGCTCAGGTTGCCGGGGCTCCCCACCGTGTCGCCGAAACCGCCGTCCGCATTCCGGTTTTCAAGCAGCCAGTTCGTTCCCTGGACCGCCAGCCTGCGGCAGGTAACCAGCAGAGCCTGGTCCAGCCGCTGCTCTCCCTCCCGCAAGACCACGGCCAATGCCAGCACCGCGGTGGCGGTCGAGAGCGCGCTGCTGGACAACTCACCCTCCCAGTGGCCCGCCGGGACTCGCGAATCCAGCAGCTTGCCGGCGGCGCGGGTCAAGGCGTGGCGAACTTGTTCGCTTTCGATGTCCGGGGAGGAATTCATTGGTTGTGGTTGTTCCGGCTGCGAGTATCTCCAGATCCCTGCCTGTGGCTTTCCCGCAGATCTCAGATTCTAGCTTCATTCCTTGCCGTGGAGGCAATACAGCTTGTGAAGAACTCCCCCCCGGGAGCGCAGGCGTCCCGCCCGCACATTGTCTGGCACGATTGTGGCTAACTCTCGCACCCCGATGAAGCGGGAACGGCGCAGTTTCTCACCTGTGGAAGAGAACCCCACGAAAGAGGGCTTGGTGCGCTTTGCAAGGGAGTGGCAATGGATGGGAAGCTGTTCGCAGGAATAAGGATGCGGGCGAGACGCCCGCGCTCCCGGGGGGGCAACCGACCAAGACAGGCGATTCGTTCCAGAAACAGGGCGTGTCACCTAACTTCAGCCGCCACAGTGCGAAAGAAGTCTATTCGGCACAGCACCAGTTCCGAGGAAAAGTTCCAGCCGGACAGACTGAAGGACAGAGTACTCAGCGTTGTCGGTGAGGTTCGATGACGATTGTGGTCTTTGTCTCCCATCAGGATTGAAGGCGCATTTCTGCGATTTGCTTGAGGATGGCAACCGACACCCTCACCACCTCTTCACGAACCGATTCATCAAGAGGAGATTGATCAATCACGTGTTCGTTTCGGTCCGAATCCTTGACAAATTTGATGCCACACTTGTTACCGATTCGCGAAGCCAGAACGTCCGGCTCGCACCCGCGCCGCTTGCCCAGGACATGTTTTACTCGAAGAGGATGAAAATCGACATCGAGAAATAAGCCGCATCCGTCTATGTCACCATCACCCGCAAGGTCGTATACGGACACATCGTGTTTGTAGATCCAGGTCTTGAAGACTTCTCGCTCCCCCTCAGCCAATCGGTCGTTGACTGCGTCGATATGGGCTTGCGCGATTTCATTTCGACGCAGGAGATGCCACAGCTCATCACACCTGTCGCGGATGTTGGTGATCTTGTCACAATTTTCCCGCCAGAATTCCAGGAACTTCCGTTGATCATCGGTCATGGCATTGATCCTTGAAAAGCGGTCGGCCTGTTCGAGAAAATCCAAGAGCAGATACTGGTATCGAGTGTTATGAGAACTGATGTAGCTGCCCATGCGGTGACGCACTTCGTCAACGAGGTCGCCATAGGTAATGTTAACGAAGCGATGGGCTTTAAGGCTTGGATGGGAGACGCGGTCTGGACTAAGGACAATGCCCAGCACGCGGTCGCGATGTCCATTGCTGATTTTTTCACAGTGTTTCCGGTACTCGCGCAGGTCGTTGTGCAGTGGAGATCGGATTTTGTTTTCGATGCAAATCACGAATTCCGCGCATTCGATCAAGAGATCGATGCTCTTTCGGCTATCCGTCGTGGCCTCGCGTTCAACTTTATGGGTACCCCGAAAACTTTCGGGGGCGACACCTTTCCCCGGCCAGCCGGCAGGACAATGCCGGCCATAAACCGCCATGATCGAGCGGATGAAGAGTTCGCCGAAGCCATGGACCCGTTCCGAGTCGAGCAGGAATGCCAGGATGTTGCTGTAGACGTTCTCCCGGCGTGGGAAACCGGCAATTTCCATTAGCGTCGGCGGTTTCTTGATGCCGGTGGCATGAACCGTATAAGAGTCCATGAGCGCCCGAAGATTTTCGAGACCGCTTGCCTCGAATTCAGGCGGTGTCTCACGCGCAACAAGCCCAGGCAGCGCAACGGAAATATCCTCTTGTGAGTCTTCAAGGTTCTCGCGGATTCTCGCGATCATCTCAGGGGAGAGAGCAGACAGAGGTGTAGCCTCGACCTGGGTCTCACGAAGCTTGCGCCGGCCAGCTCGGTGCTCCCGAACCTCCTGGAGGCCCTTGATGACCTCAGCCCCAACGTTACGTTCAGTCATTCTTGATGTCCTCGACGATCTTCCGACACGCTGCCAACTCGGCGTGCGTCAAATCGTCCTTCACTCCCTTGCTGTACACTGTCAACAGATAGATGCAGTCCTCGGGGGCGGCCCAAAAGTAGATGACCCGAACTCCTCCCTGTTTGCCACGTCCTCTCGATCTCCACCGGATCTTCCGTATGCCGCCTGAACCGCGAATGATGTCACCGGCGGCGGGACGGACACTGAGATAGGCCTGCAGGGTAGCATAATCGCCGTCATCCAGGTGCGCTCGCAAACGCTTGGTAAACTCTGATGTCTCAACGAACAGCATTCTTGAAGATCACGTGAGTAGCTTGGTCCAGCGTTGAGAATTGTGGATCATACACCTGAAGGTCTTTGGCCACAATCCGGCAGGAATCCGTCGCCCAACGTTCGCCGACGGCGGTTCGATAGCCGAGTCTCCCAAATTTGGGTCAGGGTCATGATCTGACTCGAATCGAAGCCCAGTTTCCAGCATTGGGCATCACGCCTGTCCTGAAATCTGACGAAGACATCGTCAGCCCGGGCGTGGGGAGAATCGGAGGAATCCGAGGCAGCCAGGCTGACAACCAGCAGGAAGTTGCCGGCCAACTTCACAGACTCGGTCAAGCCCTGTGCAAAAGTGAACTGCGTCTCAACGTGTGGACCGCCAACACGGGGTCGAACAAATGGGCGAAACGCAAGAGAACCCCGTAAGGGTGTGTTTGGTGTGCAGGTTTGGTGTACTTTGAAATGGCGTGGCCGTGGATTGAAACGTGTCTGCACGAATAAGGATGCGGGCGAGACGCCCGCGCTCCCGGGGGGGGGGGGCAACCACCGCTCGCTTCGGAACTCACCGTGCAGGTTCGGTTGAACCTTGGCGAGTGATCCCCTGGGCGCACGCGCCTCACAGGCTCAGGTGGCCCAGGGCGAGGAGGGCGTACCAGGTGTATTCGCAGTCGGCCGTGTCGTCGGTCCAGTTTCCGTAGAAGGCTCCCCGGCTGGTCCAGAGGGTATCCAGGAAGTCCAGCGTGGGTTCCTTGAGGTGCTCGAAGGAGACCTGCATCCCGGCCAGGGCGTGCAGGGCGGTGGCTGTCGACAGCAGGTCGGGGACAGGAGTGGCTTCGCCCGCTCGAAAGCCGCCGTCGGGGCAGGCCTGCCCCAACAGCCAGTCGGAGCCTCCGGGCAGGGCAGGGGTTCCGAGGTGCCGCAGCAGGGTCAGGGCTGCGGCGGTGTTGGGTGTCGAGGGAGCGGACAGGCCGGGGCGGCCGGCAAAGCCTCCGCTGTCCAACTGAAGCGATTGCACCGAGCGTCCCAACCCGGTCGGGTCGGGGAGGGCGGCCCCCAGGTCCTGGTGGGCCCCCAGCACCAGAAAGCCGTGGTAGACGGTTCCGGCGGGGCTGTCCGGGGTGGGAGCGTATCCCCCGTCCCCGCTTCGAAAGGCATGGAGCCGCTCAACCAGACGCCGGCCGGTTCGGGATGGGAGGCTGCCGGGAGGAAGTGCTGCCCAGCAGCGCGCCAGGCAGGCCAGGTGGACCAGGTCCAGGCCTTCACCGTCCCCGAAGCCTTCCAGGAACGGACGTACCCGCGAGTAGGGCGGGTCCCGGCGCAGGGCGATCAGGCCCTCCAGGCCGAAGACGGTGTAGTAGAGATCGCTTCGGCCGGCGCGGTCCCGGAATCCTCCGTCCGGATTGACCTGGTTCCGCAGGAAGTCGTCGACCCGCTCAGTGGCTTCGCGCAGCAGGTTGGGGGCCAGCCGCGCGACTTGCAGCATTTCGAGCCTCAAACTCACTGCAGTAGCCCTCGATGAACTGCTCGCCGAAGATCTTGCCCACCACCCGGCGCAGCAGTCCCTTCAGTGTCGGGTTGGAGAGAAAGCGCAGGGAGCGAACCGCCTCTTCCTTGTAGGCTTCCAGCAGTTCCTGAGCCTTCTCGGTGACCCCGCGCTCGGCCAGGATTCGCTGGACCTCCGCCGACACCTGGGAGTAGCGGCAGTCCATTCGAAAGAGGGAGGCAATGAGGTCCTTCTCGGGGCCCTGGAGGGCGCGCTTGTGGGCGATGGCCAACATCAGCGAAGGCCGCAGGGCTTCCAAATCGTTGGAATCGCTGCTCCCATCGTAGTCCTCCAGGTCGTCGCGAACCTGGTAGGCGATGCCCAGCGACTGGCTGTACTGGCGCAGGACGGCGTGGGTGTCCGGGTCGGCGCCTCCCAGGCAGGCTCCCAGGCGCAACGCCACCTCGAAGGCCGGCGCCGTCTTCTTGCGGAAGATATCGAGCACCTCCAGGGAGGAGAGAGGCTTGGGACTCCGAGCCCAGCAGAGCTCCAGGCCCTGCCCGCGGCTCAAGGTCAGGTGGCCGTCCGAGGCCAGCCGCAGCATCTCCACCTGAACAGCCGGGTCGATGGAAAGCTCCGAGATCAACCGGTAGCCCTCTCCCAGCAGGAAATCCCCCACGTTGAGAGCCACCGGCACCCCGACCTCGGCATGCAGCGCCGGGCTGCCGTAGCGCTCCAGGTCTCCGTCCTCGATGTCGTCATGGATCAGGGAGGCCTTGTGGAAGCATTCGATGGCCACCGCCAGCTTCTTCAGTTCCGGCGAAGCCTGGGGGGCGGCCTCCTGCCGGTCGCTCTGCAGAGCCATGAACGTGCAGGTGGCCAGGTAGGGCCTCCAGCGCTTTCCGGCCTTGGCCAGCCAGCCCCGGGCGATGGCGGCCGTCTCTTCCGACGGTTCACCCAGCAGCTCCGCCAGCGCTTCCTTGTGGAACCAGCTCTGGACCTCGCTCTTGAGCCCGTCGAGGTCGAGGCGATAGGTCTTGTCGTCGGCCGTCAGGTGAATCAGGTCCCAGACCCAGTCCAGGTCCACGGTGGTGTTCACGCAGTCGTCCTGGAGCAGCGGAATGGCCATTCCGGGCACGGCCGCCGCTTCCATGTGGGGGAAGCACTTCTCCAGCACGTTGATGCAACTGACTCCCACCACCGCTTCGATCTTGCCGGTCTCGATCATCTGCCGCACGATGGCCGAGCCCTCCGCAACCAGCACGGCGTAGCCCAGCCGTTCCGCCTCCACCGACAGGTCCTGAATCGAGCAGAGCCCGCACTCCTTGCAGAGCAGCCCGAACTCGTCGAAGGGCGCCGGACAGCGCTCCTCCACTCGCAGGCACTTGGGCAGCAGCAGCAGGCGGCGGTTGTAGGGGATCTGGGCCAGCGTGTCCCGCCAGGCTTCGTTGCCGACCAGGATGGCTGCATAGTCCCGGTACTTGCTGTCCAGCCCGGCCGTCCTGAGCACGGCGACGGCATGTTCCCGCAGCTCGTCCATGGTCAGCGGCGGCACCGCGCCCACCGCGCGGACATGGTCGGCCACGACTTTCTTCAGAAAGACCCGGACCAGCTTGTCGTCGGGAATATTGGACTGGGCGGGGCGGTAGGCCTGCTTGGGGACCTTGGCCGGAAGCGTCAGCAGGACCCCGTTCCCGGAATCCGGCGCCCTCTTGAGATCATCCACTCCCTTCCGGATCATGCTGGCGACTCCCTCCTGGCCCCCTGGCCCGTATTTCTCAGCAGGTCGTTGGGGCATTGTGAATAGTAGATTTGTCTTCAGTCCCTCGGTCGGCTCCACCCGAGGGGCTCGTGGTATTCCTCTTCAAGTATAGGCTCCGAATCCGAAAAACCAGTGTTTCTTGGCGAAGCGATAGGCCCAGTTTTCTTCCGGCAGCTCATTGCCGGGATTGTACTGGCTGGGCCGCGATTCCATCTGCTCCAGTTCCGGCATGGCCCCCTGCCGCAGCGTGGTGTCGCGAGCGCCGTTGCGCTCCACCACCTGCTTGAGCAGATCGGGTCGTTCCAGGACGATACACCCCTGGGTAGCCCTGGCGGCCGTCCGCCGGAAGTCCTCCAGCAAGGGAGACTCGGTCATCGTCTTGAACAGGTCCCCCCGGTTGTCGTGGATGGACTCGTTGGCGAACTGGATCACGGGGCAGGGCTCCACGTCGCCAAAGGGGCTGATGTGGTGGCTGATCCCGGTGGCCGCCGGACAGAGCGCCTCTCCCCGGTCGTCGTAGTAGGCATCCACGATCCCGATCGGCTTGCGGTTGCGCATGTCCAGGACGAACCGCCGCAGTTGCAGGCCCTGCTCGGCGGTCAGGGCGAGCTGGGGATTGGCGATGGGACCGACCGCCCGATAGGTGTGGAACCAGGTGTAGTGCACTCCCATATCGATGAGCCTGTCGATCCAGGACTCCCGGACCAGGTCGTCGAAGTTGCTCTGGCAGACGCTGGTGGCGACTCCGGTGATCAGACGGTGCCGCAGGCAGGCCTCGATGCCGGCCAGGGTCCGGCTCAGGACTCCCTTGCGGCCGCGCCGCACGTCGCTGACGGCTTCGGTCCCTTCCACGCTGACCAGGGGAGTGGCGTTGCCGGCCTTGCGCAACTCGGCGGCCATCTTGTCGGTGATGGCGTGGCCGTTGGTGAAGATCTGAAAGTAGCAGTCGGGGTGAGCCTTCAGGATGGCCAGGAGGTCGGGATGGAGGAAGGGCTCCCCACCCAGGATCCCGAAAAAGCTGTTCCCATGCTTCTTGGCGTTGCCGATCAAGCGGTTCATGTCCTCCAGGCTGATCAGCGACTGCGGTTTGTCGACGTCCACCCAGCACCCCTGGCAGCGGAGGTTGCAGCTATTGGTGATGGAGACGTAGAGAAATGGGGGAAAGGTCTGCCCCTGCTTGAGCCGGGCCTTGAACCGCTGCACCGAACGGATGCCCTTGTATCCGAAGTTGTAGCCGATCTTCCACAGCAGGCGGGCGTCGGTGGTTCGCACCATCCGGTAGCCGAAGGAGAGCATCGTGGTCAGCATGACCCTAAATCCCCCAGTCGTCTTCGGTGGGAGCCGGCCGGCTGTCCTTCACGGTCCGGGAGCGCTCCTGGCGGGCAGCCAGCTTGGCCTTGGCTCGTTCGGCCCGTTCCTGGATATCGCCGGCCGAGGGCAGGCTCATCAGAACCTCGTCCGGGATGTCGAAGTCCTTCTTCAGCTTGCGCAGGCACTTCTTGCGCTCCAGCAGGGCCCGAGACTCGTCCCGCTCGGTGGAGAAGCGCTGCCGGGCCTCCGTCTGGCGCTTCCGCAGGGAGCCGTAGAGATCCCCGCCCAGCAGGGCCGAGATGTCCACCTTCATGGCCTCGCGCTGGATGTCTTCCTGCCGCACCACGTCGCCGTTGATGGGACCGCTCTTGTACTTGGGAAAGAGAATGGCCACCTCGGGACAGACGCGGGAACAGGCCGGGCAGTCCGTCTTGCAGTTGCTTTCGTGCTGAACCTGGATCTTGTCCTCGTGCACCCCGTAGACGTCGAAGAGACAAAAGCTCAGGCACTGCATGCAGTTGGTGCAGCGGTTGTAGTCGATCACCGGAAACCAGGGCTTCCATCCGCCCGGGTCGGGCAGCTCGGTTTCCGCCTGCACCTCCTCCACGGTTTTCAAAATCTGGGAGGTCTCCAGACCCTCGATGTCCCGAAAATGGAGCTCGTGTCCGTTCCCGTTTCCCGAGGCGGGAAGCGGTTTCTCCCTGCCGAAGTGTCCCAGAAGCAGCCAGGCGCCGTCCTGCAGGTCTTCGACCCGGCTGTCGGAGCGGAGGACCGAAACCGCATAGCCCTTATCCAGAAGGCTGCGGGCCAGGTCGTAGTGCCGGTCGTCGCCCGGCAGAGATCGGCCGCCGTTCCGGCAAAGCCCGATTCGGAGAGGCGACTTGGGAGCGATCACGACGATTCCTCCGCCTTCGAAACCCCTTCGAGCAGACCTTCAACCACCGTTCCGGCGCCGTCGACGCGCATGTTCAGAATTTCAACCGGATCTTTGGTCAGAGGCGCCTGAGCGGCTGAAAAGAGCCACTTTACGGCTCGTGGATAGCAGGCTGCAATCCTGATTTCATCCTCCGCCGCCAGCCGCTTGAGCGCCGGGTCGCGCCGGGCCGACATTTCGCACAGATCGGGAACAGCCTCGAAGGCGACCCCCGACCGGGTGAGCCTTTCAAGGACCTCGTCCTTGACGTCCGGAGCGATCACCTTGGCATAGGCGCAACGACAGTAAAGGATCTTGGCCGGTTGCGGCGTCACCGGTCCCCGGGTTGGGTGATCCGGCATGGCGGCATCGTGTTGGTTTGCCATATTCAAGCCGGAGCCACCTGAGGAACCGCCACTCCCGACTCCGAGGCCCGCAGCCGATGGGTGGGCCTGGGCCGGGCCGGGCGGAAAGCCTCCAGGTGCTCGATCGCAAGGGCCGGGCCTTGATCCCGGCCGAGGGCCGCCAAGGTTTCCCGGACCAGGGTCCGCAAGGCTTGGGGGTCGGCCTCCGCACGCAGGTTGACAATGAGTTCCCCGGCCCTCAGGGGTTCCTGCAACGCATGGGACTGCTCGGGAGCGGCGTCGCTCCCGGTCAGGTTGGCCACCCCGATATCCCGGCCCTGCTCGTCAGGGGTCAAGGTCATCTTCAAGTGGGCGATTTCCCGGGACCGGAGGCGTCGCTGGATGGCCGTCACCGCTTCGCGCAGAAGGGCGTTGCCGTCAAAGGGTGCGCCGGCCTCCACCCGCACGCTGCAGTTGAGCCAGCCGAGCAGCGCCTCTCCCTCGGCGTAGGTATCGTAATCCACTTCCAGGTCTCCCCGGGCGCCGTCCAGGGGCTGGGTGATCCGGTCGAACCATTCTTCCATCCCCGTGCCCTGGCGGGCGGAAACCGCCAGCACCGAGTCGGGGGAGAACGACTCCTTCAGGGCCTGGCGAAGCCGCTCCAGGCGCTGGGGGCCGAGGAGGTCGATCTTGTTGATGACGATGATGTCGGCCTCCTCCAACTGCTTGCGGTAGACGTAAACCACCTTGGGCGAGAAAGACCTCCCCGGCTCCAACCCCAGAACGCGCAGGGCCCGAACCGGGTCCACCATCACGCTCAGAGGAGCGATCCGGTAGTTCCGGCCGTACATGCGCCGCAGCGGGTAATCCACCGTGGCCTTCAAATCGGTGCAGCTTCCCACCGGCTCGGCCAGGAAGACGTCGGGCCGCTGCTCCCTGGACAGGCGTTCGGAAGCGCCGACCAGGGAATCGAACTTGCAGCAGAAGCAACCGCCCGTAATCTCCTCCACGGGAAAGCCGCTGGAGCCGAGCAAGGCGGTATCGACCAGTCCGTGGCTCTGGTCGTTGGTGATCAATCCCACTCGAGACCCGCGGCTTTGCAGCAGCTTGGCCAGTCGCAACACCGCCGTGGTCTTGCCGGCTCCCAGAAAACCACCGATCATGAGGTAGCGGGCCTTATCCATGACTCCCCTTGTCTCCCGACTGCTCTGTCATCTTGTCGATGGTGAGATCCAGAATCTCCACGTATCCCTGCACGTCCACGCTGTCGGACTCGGGGGCGCCGCTGACGCCGTAGAGCCAGCCCTTTCCGTAGGGATCGCTGTCGACCAGGCTGATGTCCTGCTCGATCAGGGGGTTGACGCCCGCGAAGACCCCGTCGACCACGCAGTAGAGATCGGTCAGGGCCTTGAAGGCTTCGATCCAGCCGATGGTCTGCCCGACGCTGACCTGCTGGCCGGGCCTGGCATCGAATTCGAATTCTACAAGATCGCCGAGCATTCGTGTGGCGAATTTGGTCATTCCCACCCGCCACAGCCCGGTTTGCCGCTCGACAGTCCAGAAGTGAGAGGCGGTATAACGGCGATCCACCGGCAGCCGCGTCGAAAACCGGGATCGCTTGTAGCGAATGTGCTGCTGCCGATCCTGTCCCATTCGGATGGTTCCGCGCTCTCTCAAACGGCGCCGGCCTGACCAATCCCTACCGAGGATGACTTTTCCGGATGCGCCGCGATTGGAATCGATTGGATTGCGCGAATGAAACCGTTCCAGTCGGGCTGCGGGCTGAAGTGGCACCAGGAGAGGCGAAGGGCCCCCTCCATGCGAACCTCGTCCAGCCCTTGAGCGCTCAGCACGTGGCTGCAGCTTTCGGAGGTCGAGGTGCAGGCCGATCCGTTGGAGATGGCGGCCACCGGGCTCACCGCCTCGATGGCTTCCTCCGAGTCGATTCCGGGCAAGGTCAAATTGACGATCTGGGAGACCGTCCGGTCGAGATCTCCGTTGAAAACGGGATTCAGCGGCTGCAATTCCGTCAGGAGAACCTCCTTGAACCTTCGACAGGCCGCATTGCGTTCCCGATAGTCGGCCAAAGCCAGTTCCGAGGCCTTGCCCAGACCGGCTATAAGCGGAACAGGCAACGTCCCCGGCCGCAACCCCAGCTCCTGGCCTCCCCCATGCATCAGAGGGGTGAGAGGGGGCCGCCTTCCGCCGCGCCGGCGGGTGACCAGGGCGCCGATGCCCTTGGGGGCGTAGATCTTGTGCCCGCTGATGCTGATCAGGTCGATGCGACGGTTGCGCAGCGGCGCCACTACCTTCCCGAAACCCTGGGCGGCATCCACGTGCAGGTAGGCCGGATGGCTCTCCAACAGCCGGGCGATTTCCCGGATGGGCTGCATGACGCCGGTCTCGTTGTTGACCTGCATCACCGAGACCAGCAGGGTATCTTCCCGGACCGCTTCCAGGATGGACTGGGGATGCACCCAGCCGCCCGGCTGCGGGGGCACCAGGGTGACTTCGAAGCCCCGGGCGGCAAGCGCCTGCAGGGGCTCCAGCACCGACTTGTGCTCGATCCGGGTGCTGACGAGATGGGTCCTGCCGGTCCCGGCTCCATGCTCCGCCAACCCCAGCAGGGCCAGGTTGTTGCTCTCGGTGGCGCCGCTGGTAAAGATGATCTCGCCCCGGGTGGCGCCCACCAAGGCCGCTACCTGCACGCGCGCCTTCTCCACGGCGCTTCGGGCCCTGGCGCCGAAACCGTGATGCCGGCTGCCGGCATTGCCGAACTCAACGCCCAGATAGGTCATGACCTCCCGCTGCACCCGGGGTTCCACCGGGGCAGTGGCGGCGCAATCCAGATAGACGGCCATGGGTCGATGAAACATCCTTTCCGACAGCGCCGGATCAGAGTCGTCCGGGCGGTCGCGGGTCGGTCATTGTCCCGAAACTTCGGATTTTATTGGATTTATGGATCAGTCGCAAGGCAAAACTGTCGCCTGAGTGGGGCCGTCCCATCGGGTACGGATCAGGCGTTGTCAGGGCTTGGCGAGTCAAAGGCCGGCTCCGTTTGAGCGACACGAACCGACAGCCTCACCCCGCCGCGCAGGGTATTGGCGGCGATACACCCTCGCTCGGCAATGGTGACCAGCTTGTGCAAAAGAGCGGCATCGCTGCAGTCGGCGGATACGGTCAGGTCGATGGCGGCAAACCGGGAAGGGTTCTCGGCCAGTGTGGCGGTGACGGTGGTGGACACCCGTGAAACAGCCGCCTGGCGAGCCCGGATGGCTGCCAGCAGGTTGCTGGCAAAACATCCCCCCAGGCCGACCAGGATCAGTTCGCCCCCCATAGGACCTTGGTTGTCTCCCCCTCTTTCCAGAGGACGGTCCACTGAAATCCGATGGCCCCGCACCTTGGCCGTGGAGGTCGCCGGCCCCGTCTGGTCAATGCGGACTTTCACCTGTTTGGCCATGGGTTGCTCTTTGATTGATCAGCAAGGAAAGATCAGAGTCGAGATGTCGTGCTCCCACCTCTTCCCATACTCACCCTATTCATGGGATAGCTCCCATAAGGCATCAAGGGGCCATGTGGCTTTCTCATCGTGAGGCTGGACTCGTTGGAAGGCTCTTCTTCCGCTGTACGTCAACGACGCTAGCCGAGAACATCCACGCTACCTGCGTTATCCAATTTCTGTTCAACCAGCAGAATCCTGCGTGGAAGGGGAGTGTCTTTCGTGAATCCTGGGAACAACTCGCTCGCCTCGTCTGCAGAAAGGATACGTTGCTTTTGAGCCCAAAGCCATTCCGGCCAATCTCCCTCACGCGGTTCGAAATTAACCCAATGGTACCTCTCTGGGAACGAAGCATCAATGGCTGCAAAAAGTGCAAGGCGGTGCATCTGGGATATGAATCCAATTCCCCTTGGCAAGCGGTTCGGGCACTCGAATCTGCAACGCAACGGTAAAGATGCAGGGTCTGAATGAAGAAAGTCGAAAGTCCGACAACCACGCCGGCGAATTGCTTTGCGAACGTGCCAACTCGGAACAAGCGTGCAGCCAAGCTGTTTCTCTTCGACGTCACAATTGCAACAGTTCCAACATCCAATCGCTTCAGCATGGTCGATGTGGTTGAACAGCAGATAGAAGGGGATGGCTCCCACACGCTTGGCATGATCTTCAAGAACGTCGATTTGGAAGTGGCCGCTCTTTCCCGCTTTGGCGTTGATGTGAATGTATCCCTTGTCACGATAGAGTTTCTTGGCCTGAATGGCATACCTGATCGTGAGACCCCCGCCCGTATTCAGGAATACTTCCAAGTCTGTTCCTGTCCTTGCCTCTTGGGGTTTTGGTGTCTGGAACAACCTGATTTCGTGTGGTCCAGCCAGACGAGCAAAGTCAAGGGTGAGGAGGTCTGTAAGGGTTTCCTCGCCCAAGCGCACGTCAAATTCCTGGGCCTGTTTCAGTCGACTCCAAGTATCTTCGGATATTCGTTCGGCCGGCGTGGGCGACAATATCTTCTCCTCCGCGTCTTAAAGATCCTCCATTCCCCCAAGCGCACCAGAATACCATCTAGCGCTCGATAAACTCATTCAGCGTTTGTGCGCCGGTCGAACTCGGATGCTATCGAGTTGCAAACTCCTCGTGCTTGAGACACTGCCCGTTCGGCATCGGTCGGCGTGGCCTCTTGCCAATCACCTGGATACCGTGCCTCAACAGACCATTCCGTCAATTGAGCGAGATCGGGGTGTGTACGCTGCACGGACCAGGTTTCCGGGAGAAGTTGACGCAAGGCATCCAGGTCGTGCCGGAACGGAAAGTCTATGCCCTCGAGCACCAGTGCTGCCTTTAGCGCCTTTTCGGCAGCTTGCTGAGCAAGGGAACAGGCGTGGCGAGAGGGTGCCTCATCCGCTATCAGCAATCGTTGCGCCACTTCGAGATCCTCTATCGCGAAACGAAGCCAGCGGCGGGCTTCGCCAACGAGTTCAGGATCGTTCATAGAGAACCTTCCCTTCGCGGAGTGCTGAACGCAGCAAGGTTCCCACCATGTGCCCGCGACGAGCGATTTCCTCGGGTGTCGCTACCACGATGTCCTTGCAGACCGGCAGATCGCCCAAGACCCGGCGGATCTCGATTGCCGTGTCCCGTTTGTCGGACCCGTCAGGCAAAACTACGAGCAAGTCCACGTCGCTCCATTCGGTTGCCACTCCCCGTGCATGGGATCCGAAGAGTACGACCCGTGAAGGCCGGAACCCGCTCACGATGCGGTCCACCATGGTTGATATGAACGTTTCCGAAGCTGCCACATTCATGCTGCACCTTCCGCATCGCATCGCCGAACGGCCCGCCCCCTCTCGGCCAATATCTCCCGCCGGTAACGTCAAACCAACTTCGGCCAGTCTTGCGGCAGGGCGTTGCGAAATAGGGCCTGGGCGGTTCGCTTCTTGCCGTCCCACAGAGCACAAGAACGATAACACAGAAGAACGGATTCCCATCTGCTTGGGATGGTAGGGGCACCCCTTGCGGGCGCCCAACGCGAGGTCACCGGGAACCACCGGGCAACCACAAGGGTTGCCCCTACTGTGCGGGTGGGTAGCGTGGGATGTTCCTGGTCCTGGTCACGGCGCCGGTTGTAGCCCGTTCCGAGGAGATGCTATACTTCGCTGGGTTGCGATCCTGCCCAATCCAATCGTCATACAGAACTCTCTCCAAGGGCTCCACTATGGCCGCGAACCGAGAACTGGCCGAGCAGAAAGAGATCTTTGCCGCCTATCTGAAGAAGAAAAGGCTCAAGATCACCCGGCAGCGCCAGGTCATCCTCGACAACTTTCTAAAGACCGAAGGTCACTTGAGCACCGAGGAGTTGTACAACCAGGTCCGGCAGAAGGACAGGACCATCGGGTATGCCACCGTCTCGCGAACCATGAAGGCCCTGACCGACTCGGGTTTGGCGAGAGAGATCGACCTGGGAGACAGCCGCAGCCGCTTCGAGCCTCTCTACAAGCGCCCTCACCATCACCACATCATATGCGTGGAGTGCCAGAAGACGATCGAGTTCCTCAGCCCCGAGTTGGAGCAACTCCAGGAACAGGTGGTCTCACGCTATCGCTTCCGGCCGGTGCGTCACCACTTCCAGGTGTTCGGCATCTGTAAGGATTGCCAGGAGCATCGCCCGGCACGGCACGAGGATTTCGATTCCGACCTGGTGTTTGCCCGCGATGCCCTCCGAATCGCCCTGCAGACCGAGAAAAACGGCGTGAATTTTTACCAGGCGCTGGCCAAGACAGCCACCGACCCGCGAGGGAGAGAGGCTTTCCTCGAAATGGCGGCCGAAGAGGAAAAGCACCTGCGGGAGTTGGAGTCTGAATGGGAGGCCCTGGTAAAACGGAACAAGCGGGTGCTGAAGGCGCCGGTCTTTTTACACTTCGACTACAACGAGCTCAATCGACTCTTCCCCAGTCCCGAGGAGCTCCGGAAGCGAGGCGTGGAACGGTTGAGCCTGGAAGAGGCTCTACACCTGGCTCTGTCCATGGAGCAGGGAGCCCACAGCTTCTTCAAACGCTACGCCGAAAAGTTCAACGACACCCGCGGCAAAGCCATCTTTCAGAAGTTTGCCGAGGAAGAACTGGAGCACTGCGATCTGATTCAGAAGGAGTGCGACCGCCTTCTGGGTTCCCCAAACCCTCCTCCTCAACATCAAGAACCCGAGATCGGCTCTGAGAAAACGGTGTGATCTGCCGTCCGGCGGTCGAAAGCTGTTTCTGCTGTAGGCCCAAATGCCTAACGATCGCTTCCCAGCCTGAAGTGAATCCCGGCCATGAAGAGACGGGGAAGTCCCGGCCGAACGCCGGCGGGACGGCGGGCCACGATGTAGCGGTTGTTGGTCACGTTCTGCAGGTTGGCGAAGAGACTGGCCCGTTGTGACAACTCGTATTCCGTCGACAGGTTGAGCACGGCGTAGGCGTCGGTTCGCTCCGGCAGAGGCGCCGGGCCCTGACCGGCCACGGTTCTCATGCTGCTCCCCCAGTGGGTATCGAAACCCGCATCCCATTTGCCGGTCCTGACCCCAAGACTTGCGTAGAACTGGTGACGCGGCAGATAGGGAAGCTCGTCTCCCACGATCACGTCTCCCCAGGGACCGAATGCGCTGTCGAAAGCGTTTCGGAACTCGCCGTCGGTGACGGTATAGGCGACCTGCACGGGTAGAGAAACCCCTGACCGCAAGCCTGCAAGCGGGTCGAAGGACACCGAGGCCTCCACACCCGCAACACGGGCTTCGCCGCCGTTATAGAGGTCTCCCGTTCCCTGTCCTCCCGCGGCCAGGGTATCCGCCCCCAGGAGATTGCCGTAATCGCTGTAGAAGGCCACAAGCTGGGTGTTGAAGCCGGGCTGACCCAGACCGACGCCGAACTCGTAGTTGATGCTGTCCTCGGCCTCGGTAAATTCGTTCGACCCGGGTCCCGGGGGCGAGAATCCCTTGTGGACGCCGCCGAAGAGCCGCACGTTCCGACTGGCGTCGAAATTGACGCCGACCCCGGGGATCACGACCTCCACCGCATTGGTCCTGACTCGGGTTGGACTGGTCCTCCCCGGATCGGTCCTGGAGAAGTCCGTTCGGGTCAGGTCGATGTTCTCGTAGCGGATGCCGGGGACGACCGTCCAGCGGTCCCATTGGATCTCGTCCTGGAAGAAAAAGGAACGGGCTTCGGCATCGCTGAGTCGATTGGACTGGCTTCCGGGAGGACCAAAGCTGGTTCGGCTCATGCGGCCGCCGCTCATCTGGAAACCGTCCTCATGCTGCAGCCGGGCCTCCTGGTCCTGGTGGTAGCGAAAGCCGAATTCCAATCGATGTTGGACGCTACCCAGGTGGCGGTGCAGGCCCAGCACGGACTGAATGCCCTGGGAATAGTACCGGCGGTTGTTGGCTCTGACCTTCAAACCGTCAGAATCGCTGTCTGCGCCGCGGGCGATCGCCAACTCGCCGGCATAGGCCTCGGGATCCCAGAAAATCCTGGAGATGCTGTTGCCGCCAATACTCTGGAGCTTGAACCAGTTTCGGGCGAAGTTGTTGCGGTAGACCACGGTGGTCACGTCCAGGCCACCGGGAGCGGCAACGAAATACCGGGCTTGATACTGGCGATGGTTGGAATCGAAGCGGTCGATCTGAGAGGCTGCGTAGCGACGGTTGGGATTGATGGCAAAGTCTTCGTCGGTCAAGCCCAGGTAGGTTTCTTCCGAGTCCTGTTCGGTGGAACCCAGCTTCACCTCGAATTGCTGGAAGATCCTGGCATCCAGAGGCGTTTGGAAGCGAAACTTGGCCAGGTAGTCGCCGATATGGAATCCCGTGTTCCCTCCGCCGTCCAACTCCTTGAAGCCATCGGTTCTTACCTGGTAGCTTTCCAGCAGCCACCCGAAGTTGCCGTGGGCGCCTCCCAGGTTGAGATGTCCCTGACCCGCCGAGTCGGATCCGAAACCGAGCTTGCCGTCCAGGCTCAAGGCTCGAGGGATTTCGCTGGAGACGAGATTCAGGACCCCGCCATTGGTTCTGGGGCCGTACTTGATCTGGCTGGAGCCCTTGCGAACTTCCAGCGATCGCATGCGCCCGGAGGTGGGGAAGTAGTATGCCGAGGGAGCCGCGTAAGGGGCCGGAGCGATCAGGACGCCGTCTTCCATCAGCGTGATCTTGGAGCTTCGATCCACCCCCGTCCCTCGCATCCCGATGTTGGGCCGCAGCCCGTAGCCCTCCTCTTCCTGAATATTCACTCCCGGGATCTGCCTCAGCATGCGGTGAATATCGTCCAGTCCCTGCTTCTGTCTCTTCAACTCCATGGGACCGATGATATGGGCTGAGCCGGGGATTTCGTCCACGCGCTCCGGATCGCCCACCACCATGATGCGCTCGTAGACGGTCAAGCTCGGATCCATTTGCAACGTCAATCGAAGCGCATGGGTCGCATCTTTCGGCAGGCTCAGGTTCCGGTCGGCCGCGCGATAGCCGCGGCTGGCGGCAGTGATGCGGAAGCTCCCCCGGCTCAGCTCGCCGAACCGAAATCGACCTTCCTCTCCCGTCCGGGAACTCCTTTCAAAACTCCCATCTTCGGGTGTCAGTGTCACCGTAGCTCCGGCAACAGGGGCCCCCGAGGGGTCGAGAACCTGGCCTTGGATCCAAAGCGTCGAGGTGTGAGCGGTTGCAGTAGAGGCCAGAATGACGGCGAGTGTGCCGACCACTACCGGAAGCAGGCCATTCATTCGTCTTGACACGCGCGGATTTTCCTTGAAGTGCGATTCGAGAACCGGGCGCCGGAAGTGCGTTCCCGCGGCAGGTGTTTCTCTCGCGGATTATTATGAAAATGAATTTCAATTGCAACACATTTCTTGACGGGGCGCTTGGCCGCGCGGGTAGAGGACAGTCGGGGGCCTGTGCGGTAAGACTTCAGGAGGATATTTCTCCGGTCAGGCTTGCCGGATACAGGCGAGCCGCCGCCCGAAACGGAGGACCAGCCTGCCGCTTTGCACGGCGACTCCGTAGAGCCGGGACTGGGCCGACAAACGGTTCTCCGCGATCTTGACCGGCCTGTCGGCGGAGCGAAAGATCTCAACCACGCCGTCCACCCCGAAAAAGCAGACAAAGTCTCCCATGCCGATGGTGGAGGCCCAGCAGGGACCCTTCAGCCGTTGATGCCACACTGCCTGGCCCGTTCTCAGGTCCAGGCAGAAAGCCACACCCACTCTGTTCACCATATAGACGCGGGAGCGGTGGACCAGAGGCGAACTGAAGTTGGAAGAGGCCTCGGACGCCCTCCAAACTACCTGGGGTGTAGAACGAGGATTGGCGCCGAACCGGATGGCGCCGGTCCATCCCTTTTGGCTGGATCCTATGATGGCCCCGCCGGGGATAGGAGTGGGGGAAGCGACAAGGGCGCGTTCGAAACCACCGACGCTCCAGAGCCACGCCCCGTCCCCGGTATCGTAGCCCTCCACCCGGTCTCCACTGCTGACCAGCGTCAGCTCTCGTCCGTCGTGGGTGGCAATTGCCGGAGTCGTCCAGGACACCTTCCTGCGCCGGTCCGTCTTCCAGACGGTCTTGCCTGTGCGCGGGTCGACACAGATCAGATAGGAAGGCCCGTCATGAGCCACCAGGGCCATCACGCCCGACTGGCAGAGGCGAAGCGAGCTTCCGATGCCATGCCGTCCCCCAAATTCTCCGAATTCTTCGGTCAGCCGGCGTTCCCAGAGGAGTTTTCCGCGGTGGTCGAGGGCCACCAGGTTGCCGGTTTCGAAGAAGGCGTAGACGCCGGCGGCATCGGCAATGGGAGTCGGCGCCGCCTTGCTGATCATGTCCGAATCCTGGATGGACTGCGCCGGCGCCGCCCGATGCGTCCAGAGTTCTTTTCCGTCGGAGAGGTCGAAGGCCGAGAGCATCAGCGTTTCCTTCCGGGCTCCTTCAACGCCGGTCACAAAAACCCGTTGATCGAAGATGACGGGGCTGGACTGACCGTACCCGGGAGTTGCGACGTTCCAGGAGAGATTGGCCTGATCCGACCATTCCAGCGGCAGGCGCTCGTGGCCGGCAATCAGGCTGGAGCCGTTTCCACGAAACTCCTTCCAGTCGGCAAATGCGAGAGCGGTCGGGGCAAGGAGCGCCCCCAAAAAGGCTCTGCGGCCAGGATGTTGGACGAATGGATGCTCTGACATGGAATGACACCCCGTCCTACGGAGTAGCGTGATTGGCAGCCAAGACCCGATATCCAGTACAAATGGCAGGATAGAAGCGTCAGCGAAGGATGTCAATACAACTGTGATAATGATAAGCATTATCAATTAATATCGGCCGGCCTTTTCCCCTTTCTGTTTGTTCTGGGCCTGGATTGGGAAAAGGGAGAAGTATGATCGCCGTGTTTCGATGAACATCACCTGCCGACCAGACCCGGAGGAGGCCGGGCGGGAAGGATTCGCCGGCAGCGCGGCTCTCCCGCGGCTCTCAAAGGGCTCGCCTGTCCGTGGCTTCTTCTGATACTGTTTGGAATGAATCGAGGTTCTGGACCAAACCTGGGATTGTGGCCGTTGACCGGCAGGCCGCTTTCGCCCGGGTCAAGGGGTTGAGGAAAGGACCTCGGGGCTTGAGGAGGTTGGTAGCGCTAACGGGGATCGAACCCGTACTCTCTGCCTTGAGAGGGCAGCGTGTTAACCAATTACACCATAGCGCCACTCGACGTTTCTTGTACCACAGCCGCCAGGCTATTTCAACGAATTCGGAATGTCTCCTCCTGATCGGGGAGCCAGTCAGGGGCGCAAAGCGTGCCGACTCAAATTGGAAAAGCCGGTCTTCCCTCCGCCGGACCGGCTGAAGCCACCCCGGAAAGAGCAGCCCTGGCCACGTCGGTCACCGCCGTGCCGGCTTCACGCATTCGCGAGATCGCCGACATCGCTTTTTCCATGGAGGGAGTGCTCAAGCTCTATTTCGGCGAGTCGGACCAACCCACCCCCGACTACATCAAGCAGGCCGCCACCCGAGCCCTGGCCGACGGCTACACCTTCTACACCGAAAACGCCGGATTGCCCAGTCTGCGGGAGGCGCTGGCGGAAAAGTACCGGGAGCTGCACCGGGTGGAACTGGACCCGGGCTCGGAGATCGTCATTACCAGCTCGGGAGTGCAGGCCCTCAACGTCGGCATTCGCTGCGCCCTGGACCCGGGGGACGAGGCTCTGCTGCTGACTCCGGCCTGGCCCAACGGTTCGGCCATCGTGCAGATGTTCAACGCCAGGCCCCGGCAAGTGCCGATGGTTCTGAGCGGCTCCCGTTACGAGATCGACTTCGACCGGCTGCGATCCTGCCTGAGCCCTCGAACCCGGCTGCTTCTCTATACCTCGCCTTCCAACCCGCTGGGCTGGGTGGCCTCCAGGCAGGACCAGGAGGCGCTGCTGGAGTTCTGCCGCCGTCACCGCCTGTGGCTGCTGGCCGACGAGGTCTACGAACGCCTCTATTACGGCGGAAACGTCGCCCCGTCCATCTTGCGCCTGTGTGACCGGGACGACGCCGTCCTGGTGGTGCAGTCCTTCTCCAAGACCTACTGCATGACCGGCTGGCGGCTGGGCTGGCTTGTGACCCGCCGGGATGCGGCCCGCAAGGCCACCGAACTGAACGAGTTCGTGGTCTCCCACGCCCCGGCGATGGCCCAGAAAGCGGGGGAAGTAGCGCTCCGGGACGGGGAATCGGAGTTGGCGTCGATGCGGGAGCGGTTGCGCGGCAATCTGGCTTTTTGCCGGCAGGCGCTGGATGCCATGCCGGGCATCACCCTTCCTGAACCGCTGGGAGCCTTTTACCTGTTTCCCCGGATCGAGGGGTTGAGGGACTCATTCGACTTCTGCCGCAGGTTTCTGCTCCGCAAGCGGGTCGGATTCGCTCCCGGAGTAGCCTTCGGGGCCGGCGGGGAAGGATCGGTGCGCCTCTGCTACGCCGCCGACAGGGACATCCTGCAGGAGGCCTTGGCGCGGTTGCGAACCTTCCTGGACGAGGGTGCGGTGCTTGTCTGAAACAAACGAAAAAGGAGCGATCCACGAAGACAGACGAAGGACGACGAAGGGCCACCAAGCGGGACGGCTCTGCCGCATCGGCAGGGGCTGTGCCTCCTCGCCGAGCAAGAAGGATGGGAGGAGGCGCCCCTCCGGGAGCGCGGGCGTCTCGCCCGCATCCTCTGCGTTGGGTGGCCGCTCAGTCTCCCCGTGATGCTGCGCCTGGCCACCCTGCCGGCGGGAACCGCATGGGCCCGGCCCAAGCAGAATCCTGGAGCCGTTGCCGGTCGAGCCGGATGGAGGAGATGGGTGAGGCTGTGCCAGTGTTGTGCGGGCGGGACGCCCGCGCTCCCGGGTGGGCTTCGTCCCGTGACGTCGTCGCAGCCAAGCAGGTCCATGGGTCTTCGTGTCTATTCGTGTTCATTCGTGGTTCGTCTTTATTGACGTTTGGGTGTTTCACTCTCGTATGATCCGCCCGGAAGGGCAGTGGCGGGGGCCGGCTTGGCAGCGGCGCAACCTGCCGGCGGCGGTGCAGAGCCCATGCAATCGAAAATTCGAGTCGGCATCGTGGGGGCGCAGTTCGCAGCCCGTTTTCACCTGGCCTGCTACCGGCGGGTGTTCGGCGTCCCGCTGGAGGTGGTGGGGGTCCTGTCCCGGTCCCGGAAAAGCGCCGAGGCTTTTGCCGGCGCCCAGGGGCTCAAGGCCTTCGACTCCCTGCCGAGTCTGTTGAAGGCCGTGGATGTGGTGGATATCTGCGCGCCCGCCCATGTCCACGAGGCCGTGGCCGTCGAGGCCTTCCAATCCGACAAGCACGTCATCGTGGAAAAGCCGCTCACCGGATACTTCGGCGCCGGACAGGAGAACTTCGACGCCCGCCGCTTTCCCAAGGAAAGGATGATGCAGGAGGCCCTGGCAAGCTCCGGGCGGATGCGGGAGGCGGCTTCCCGATCGGGGCGCCGGCTCATGTATGCCGAAAACTGGGTCTACGCGCCCTCGGTTCAAAAGGAGCGGGAAATTCTGCGCTCCACCAAGGGCCAGATCCTGTGGATGATGGGGGAGGAGTCCCACAGCGGGTCGCACTCCGAAGCCTACGGGCACTGGTCGCGGGCGGGTGGAGGCTCCATCGTGGGCAAGGGGTGCCACCCGCTGACGGCGGCGCTCTACCTGAAGCGGGAGGAAGGCCTGGCCAGGCTGGGCCGGCCCCTGCGCCCGCGCTCGGTCAGCGCCCGGGTCCACGAGATCACCCGCCTGGACACCTATCGGGACGCAGGGCTGCTGCGGACCGACTACCGGGATGTGGAGGACTACGGCCAGATGCACGTGGTCTTCGAGGACGGCATGGTGGCCGACGTCTTCTCCAGCGAGATCGTCATGGGCGGCGTGCACAACTGGTTGGAAGTCATGGCCAACAACCACCGCACCCGCTGCAACGTCAACCCCACCGACTCCGTGACCACCTACAACCCGCGGGAGGACCAGCTCCGGGACGTCTACATCGTGGAGAAAATAGGGACCAAGCAGGGTTGGAGCCACCCGGCGCCCGACGAGGACTGGATGAGCGGCTATCCCCAGGAGTTGCAGGACTTCATGGAGTGCGTCTTCAGCGGGCGCGAACCGCAGTCCGGCGGCGAGCTGGCCGAGGACACCCTGGCCGTGATGTACGCTTCCTACCTCTCGGCCGAGAGACGGGGCCAGGAGGTCGAGGTGCCCTTGGCCCGCATTTCTCACCAGGGGGCATGATCATGGCGCAGGAATTTTCCCTCCAGCGCGTGCTCGCGACCGAAGAGCGTAGCGGTTTCTACGGTTGAGGGAGCACGTGCGCGCTGGAGGGAAAAGGACCAGCCAGGGCATGCCCAGCGCCGTCTGTAGTCAGCAAGCCCTTGGCATGAAGCCAATCAAGGGACTGAAGACCAACTGCTTTTGTCCTGCCTCCAGCGGCCTGGTGAGAAATGCGGGCTCGGGATGATCCGCGGCGGCGGAGCACCCGGGCGCCTGGAAGGGCATCCCGCACCCTTGGCTGTCGACACGGACGGCGTTGGCTCTGTCACTCGTCCCAAGAGGGGTAACCGTTGAACCCGGATCCATCTTCAGAACCCGCGACGGCGGCCTCCAGGTCGCCCTTCACTCCGACCGGACACCCCCCCTGGTTCTTTCAGGGAATCGACTGGCGCACGGCGGCCCGGTACGCGGCCATCCTGGGGCTGCTGGCCAGCTTCAGCCAGTGCCTTTCCGACCTGAACCTCCAGAAGGGCCAGGAGTGGCCCTGGTGGGAATTCGTGAGACTGTTCTCTCTTTACGCTCCCTGCGCTTTTCTGGGAGCGGTCTTCGCCCTGAAGACCGGCCTGGAGCCCTTCCTGGCCAACCGTCCCACTGCCTGGCTCGGCAAGGGCCGGCAACTGATGATCTTCGGGGTCATTCCCGGGGCGGCCATCGGCCTTTCCTTTTACCGCATGTTCGCTCATTTTCGGTTCAGTCCGAGAATTCCGCTCTACCTGCGGGAGATGGACAGTTTCTACGACAGCTTTGTGCTGTCGCTGCGGGCCGCGGTGACGGAGGAAGTGGTCTTTCGCTTCTTCCTGTTGGCTGCCTTCTACTATATTTTGACCCGGATGCTTCAGCCCCTGAGGGACCGGGGATGGACCCGCCTGGGCTGGCTGGCGGTCCTGGGCTCGATTCTGCTGTCCGCCTGGCTGTTCGGCCTGATTCACGGCAGCTTCGGCTTCGCCACCGCCTTTCTGGCGGGGGTCGTGTTCGGAGGCATCTTCTGGCGAGCGGGATTCGAATCCGCCCTGGTCTCCCACTTTGTGGCCGACTTCATTTTCTTCAATCTCACCTACGTGGGCGAGTGAGGTTCGGGATTCCTCAGGGGATCTTCCTGTCCACCAATAGCGACTCATGCCCGACCCCGAAATGCGAATCAAGCAACTGACGTCGCTGGAGGAGGTGCGTCAATGCATCGAGATCCAGCGCGCCACCTGGGGCTGGAAGGATGAAGACCTGCTGCCTCTGCGAACGCTCCTGCTCCTCGACAAGATCGGAGGCCTGGTTCTGGGAGCGGTGGATGGCGGCGGCCGGGTGATCGGATTCATCAATGCCTTCCCCGGATTCCGGGAGGGCGAAGCCTACCTGCACTCGCAGATGCTGGGCGTGCTGCAGGACTTCCGGCGGAGGGGCATCGGCAGGGCGCTCAAGCTGGCCCAAAGGACCGAGGCCATCCGCCGGGGCATTGGGCGCATCGAGTGGACGTTCGATCCCCTCGAGATTCACAATGCTCACTTCAATCTGGAAGGTCTGGGAGCCATTTGCCGGCGCTACGTCGCCGACGCCTACGGCCCCAGCACCAGCTCCCTGCACGGCCGCCTGCCCACCGATCGCCTGGTGGCCGAGTGGCACCTCGCCAGCCGGCGGGTTCGCTCCCGGGTCGAGAGCGGCGCGCGCGGGGCGGAGAAGCAGCTCTTGGCGGCATCCACGGTCTTGCATCTTCCGTCCGACATCGCTGATATCCGGGTTCGGGATTCTGCCCGGGCAGCGGCCATTCAGCGCAATTTCAGACGGCAGGTCACCGACCTGTTTGGAAAGGGCCATTGCATCGCCGGCTTCGAGTCGGCCTCTCTTCCCGGCGAGGTCAGCTATCGCCTGGTCCCGTTCCAACCGCAGGTGCTGGCCTCATGATTCTCTCCGCAAGCTGGGTAGTCCCGGTCAGCTCTCCGCCGATTGCCGAAGGGGCGGTGGCTCTGAGTGGCGGGCGGATTCAGGATGTCGGACCGGCGGCCGAGGTCCGCAGCCGCTACCCCGACCGGGAGGTCCGCGACTGGAGAGGCGCGGCGCTGCTGCCGGGCCTGGTCAACGTCCACTCCCACCTGGAGCTGACCCTTCTCCGCGGCTACCTGGAGAATCTGGGCTTTTGGGACTGGATCCGGCGCCTCACTCGGACCAAGTACGAGCTGCTGACGCGAGAAGATCTCGGGGTCTCGGCCCTGGCGGGCGCCTGCGAAGCCATTCGGTCGGGCGTTACCACCCTGGGAGACGCCATGGATCTGGGCGTCAGCCTGGATGCGCTCAGCGCCAGCGGCTTGCGCGGAGTCCTCTACCAGGAGATCTTTTCGCCCCGGCCGGAGGAAGCCCGGGAGCGGCAGGCGGAGCTGGAGGCGAAACTGGCCAACCTGGAGGAGCGGATCGAATCGGCGAGCGCACGGCGCCATGGCCCTGCAGGAGACCGTTCCACCCGGATCAACCTGGGAGTTTCCCCCCATGCTCCCTACAGCGTGAGCGGACCTCTGTTTCGGAGGGTCGGACAGTGGGCGGCCTCCAGGGGCTTGCCGGCGTGCATTCACCTGGCCGAGTCCGAGGATGAGAGCCTCCTGCTGGAGGAGGGAACCGGACCGATGGCGGAAGCCCTGCGCTCGAGGGGCATCCAGTGGTCGGCTCCGGGCTGCAGCCCGGTTCAGTACCTGCACCGGCTGGAGATACTGGCCCCCGGGACCCTGCTGGTGCACTGCGTCCGACTGCAAGCTTCGGACCTCCCCATCCTGAAGCAGACCGGGGTCTCGATAGCCCACTGCCCCAAGTCCAATTGGAAATTGGGCCACGGATCGATGGACCTGAAACGGGTCGTCCAGGCCGGAATCCCGTTGGGACTGGGAAGCGACAGCGTGGCCAGCAACAACACCATGGATCTGTTCGAGGAGATGCGCTTCAGCCTGTTCAATCCCTCCTGGTTCAGCCGGAGGGACGGGCCCTTGGCCGCCGGAGACTCCAGGAATACCTTCGGGGCCGAGAAGGCGCTCCGACTGGCAACGCTGGGGGGAGCCGAGGCGCTGGGTCTGTCCGGATCCATCGGGTCGCTGGAGCCCGGCAAGCAAGCCGACCTGATTGGGGTGGACCTGGCGGGAATTCACGCCCTGCCGGTCTATTCTCCCGTGACCGCCATCGTCCATTCCGCCAGAGCCTCGGACGTGATCCTCACCATGGTAGGGGGAGAGGTGTTGTTTGAGAAGGGGGCTGTGACCAGCCTGGACGAGGCCGATCTGAAACAGCGGATTGGAAGGATTTCGCAAAAACTGAAGCCGGCCGGTCCGGCCTGAGAGCAGCCCTGGAGGAAGGCGGCCACCGGGTGGCCCGAGGAGGGCGTCTCGAGGTGAGGCTAAAGACCGCCCTGGCGGTTCCAGACACGGCCAACGGCGGCTTCCGAACCGTGGTCTAATTTATTAAGTCGTGTATAAACAATATATTAAACCAACAACTCTTGAGTAACACTCCAAGAATCCGGCGCAAACTTCAACAAGAAAAAGACCTAAGAAAATCGGGGTAGATTTGTATTGCCCAAATGCAGATTTCGGAATATAGTGGCCCAGTTTTTTGCCTGCATTGCCGACGGGAGGCGGAGCTTCAAAGCCTCCGAACCGTGACCCCTCGAGCGCCGAAGACAGGCATTTTCATCCCTGCCCGGCGCGCCGCTGAGCAGCGGGGTTCAGCCATACCGGAAAGGAACCAGCATGGAGAATTCCGAGTCGATGAGCCATTCCTGCTCGCAGCAGGATGCCGGCAAAGCCGGCGCCCATCATACGCAGTTGCGTGACGCCATTATCAATCGTTTGGATCAGATCTCCGAGCGGAGCCAGGAACAGGTTCTGGAGTACATTCAGGAACTGATAGACAGGGAAGAGCGACAGTTGGAATTCAGTCGCCGCCAAGGCAGACTCTACAACTGGCCTTTGGACGACGCCAGGGTCTGACCTGCATTTTTTTTCGGGCGCCGCCTGGCCCGGGAGCCCTGTACTGCCGGCTGGAACCCATCATTCCCCTCTTCGATCGACCCATTCAGTAGAAGAGCCCCTCGCCCGAAATCAAGCATCTCCGAGTTCTCTCGTTCCATGCACCGGTTCAACCATCCATGCGGCCGTCTATTGTGGTCCGGCCTGGTCCTGTGGCTGCTCGCAGCCGGGTGCGGGAAGAAGGGGCTCGTCGTGCCCGTTCCCGGAGCCCCGGATCTCAAGGTGGCGAGGTCCGAAATCCACGGGATCGCCTCCTGGTACGGCGACCCCTTCCATGGGCGAAGGACCAGCAACGGAGAAGTCTACGACATGCATGCCATGACGGCGGCTCACCGAACACTGCCCTTTCAGACCGTGGTTCGAGTGCACAATCTGGACAACGGCAGAAAGACTCGGGTCCGCGTCAACGATCGCGGGCCCTTTGTCAAGGGACGCATTATCGATCTATCCCGGAGCGCTGCCGAGGAGATCGACATGGTTCGACCCGGAACGGCCAGAGTCCGGCTCGAAATCCTGAGAATCGAGTCGATTCCCGAGAACCTGGCCATTCAAGTGGGTTCGTTCACCGGAAAGTCCCGGGCCCACCGCCTCAAAAAACGACTGGAAAGAGACTACGACCCGGTGACGGTCAGCCTCTTCCGAACGACCCGGGGAGTGTTCCACAGGGTCCTGGCAGGCAATTTTTCGAGCCGGGCCAAAGCCTTGAAAGCGCTGAAAAAGCTCCGGTCCAAGGGCCTGGACGGGTTCGTGACGCGACGGGATTAGCCCGCATTTCTCACCAGGGGGCATGATCATGGCGCAGGCATTTTCCCTCCAGAGCGTGCTCGCGACCGAAGAGCGTAGCGGTTTCTACGGTCGAGGGAGCCTGTGCGCGCTGGAGGGAAGAGGACCAGCCAGGGCATGCCCAGCGCCGTCTGTAGTCAGCGAGCCCTTGACATGGGGCCAATCAAGGCACTGAAGACAAACAGCTTTTGTCCTGCCTCCAGCGGCCTGGTGAGAAATGCGGGTTAGCCCGCATTTCTCACCAGGGGGCATGATCATGGCGCAGGCATTTTCCCTCCAGAGCGTGCTCGCGACCGAAGAGCGTAGCGGTTTCTACGGTCGAGGGAGCACGTGCGCGCTGGAGGGAAAAGGACAAGCCAAGGCATGCCCAGCGCCGTCTGTAGTCAGCGAGCCCTTGACATGGAGCCAATCAAGGCACTGAAGACAAACAGCTTTTGTCCTGCCTCCAGCGGCCTGGTGAGAAATGCGGGTTAGCCCGCATTTCTCACCAGGGGGCATGATCATGGCGCAGGCATTTTCCCTCCAGGGCGTGCTCGCGACCGAAGAGCGTAGCGGTTTCTACGGTCGAGGGAGCACGTGCGCGCTGGAGGGAAAAGGACAAGCCAGGGCATGCCCAGCGCCGTCTGTAGTCGGCGAGCCCTTGACATGGAGCCAATCAAGGCACTGAAGACAAACAGCTTTTGTCCTGCCTCCAGCGGCCTGGTGAGAAATGCGGGCTTTGTAGTGGTTCGCTTACTGCAGGATTTTGAAGGGCCGGCTGTCTCTGCCCAGGAGGTCGTCCACCTGCTCGGCAGCGTGATAGGAACTTCGCACCAGAGGCCCTGATTCCACGTGGGGAATACCAAGGGCCTCCCCTTTCCTCTTGAGCTCGCGGAATTCCTCCGGTCGATAGTATTTCAACAGCGGCAGATGTTTCTTTGAAGGCCTCAGATACTGTCCGATGGTCAGGATGTCCACACCGGCCGAGCGCACGTCCTCCATGCCCTGCTCGATTTCGTAAAGCTCCTCCCCCAGCCCCAGCATGAAACCGGCCTTGGTCTTGATGGCCGGATCGCCCGTCTTGACATATTTCAGCAATTCCAACGAGTGGCTGTAGGATCCGCGCGGCTTCACCCTGGCGAACAGGCGCGGCACGGTATCCAGGTTGTGGGCCAGGACGTCCGGCCTGGCCTCGATAACCCGGTCGAGGTTGGCGGGGGTCTTTCTGAAGTCCGGAATCAGGACCTCCACCTTGGTGGTCGGACTGGTCTTGCGAATGTCGAGAATGGTCCGGGCGAAAACCTGAGACCCTTCATCTTCCAGGTCGTCCCGATCCACCGAGGTGATCACGGCGTGTCTGAGGCGGAGGGTGCGAACCGCCCGGGCCACCCGCAGGGGCTCGGCCAGGTCGTAGCCGGCGGGTCTGCCGGTCTGGACGGCGCAGAAACCGCAGCGTCGGGTGCAGATATTTCCCAGAATCATGAAGGTGGCGGTGCCGGCTTCCCAACACTCTCCGATGTTGGGACAGTGCGCACTCTCGCAAACGGTGTGGAGGGAATGGGAGCGGACCAGCTTCTTGAGGCTGTGGTAGTTCTCTCCGCCGGGGAAGCGGACTTTGAGCCAGGGCGGGTGTCTGGGGAAGCGAGTCTGAGCCTGTTCCATCGCGTGCGTCCGAATTCATTCCAAAGGGCTGATCGGAATTATTGGGCAAGGCAGCCCCTTTTGGCAAGACCGGCGAGGATACGGGGATTGTAGATTGCCGATTTTTGATTTGGAATTGAGACGCGATCAGTTGCAATAACTCCTCAATCAACGATCAGAAATTCACTTGTTTGCTCTTGCGCTACGGGCAGTGGCTGTGAAAATCGCGGTCAACTCTTCTGCTTCCCGATGAGTTGCAGAGGCTCTTCATATTCAACCCGAAATCAACAATCACAAATCCAAAATCTACAATCACTTAGTCCTGGATGGCCAAGGTCCGCTCGAGGCCCGTTTGACAGTCTCGTCCGGAAGGTGCTATACCTCGGACACTTGCCAGACTCGGCCAAAGCAGACCGACCCTTTGGACGACAAGGGTTGCCTGGGTGGCGAAATTGGTAGACGCAAAGGACTTAAAATCCTTCGGAGGGCTTCCTCCGTACCGGTTCGACTCCGGTCCCGGGCACCAATTGTCCAGCGGCGTTGGCCCTGAATCATCGCCATGAAGCGCGCGACCGAGACCATCGTCCTGTTGGCCCTGCTGGCGGCGGTTGGAGGGTTGATCTACACCGCCTGGCAGTGGAGGGAGGGCTCCCGGTCGGACAACTGCCGCGTTTGCCGGCGTCAGCTCCACGCGGGCAGCCAGGTGGTTGCGCTGCAGCAGGGGCGGAAGGAAGCGTTCTGTTGCCCGACCTGCGCCGTGACTTTCGGCCGCCAGGCAGGACAGGCGGTGACCGTGGTCGAAGTCACCGACTTCGAGACCGGGTCCAGGATTGCCCCGGCGGACGCCTACGCGGTGCAGGGAAGCGACGTCAATCTCTGCCGGCAACATCCTGTTCTCACCGATTCGCAAAGACAGCCGGCCTCCATGCAATTCGACCGGTGTTCCCCAAGCGTTCTGGCCTTCTCCAGCCGGCAGGCCGCGGAAACCTTCAGCCGGGAGCATGGGGGCAGGCTGCTCCCCTTTGGCGCACTGCCGTTGAAATAGCTCCGTCTCACGACTCTTCGCCGGGGTCATGCAGGGCGGTGAACTTCTCCCCCCTGGGCAGTCCCCGGCCTTTCCAAATGGAATAGATCAGGGGCAGGACCACCAGCACCACCAGGCCCGAAGTCGTCACCCCTCCGACCAGGGGAGCCGCAATTCGCTTCATCACCTCGGCTCCGGTTTCCTGGCTCCACATGATCGGCATCAGCCCGATCACGTCGGTGGCGATGGTCATCAGGATTGGCCGCAGCCGTTGTGCGGACCCGTTGCCGATGGCCTGGAGCAGGCCGTTGCGATCCCGGCGTGAGGCGTTTCGTTGAAATTTTCGATAGGCGCCTCTCAAGTAGAGCAGCAGGACCAGGGCCGTTTCCGCATAGAGACCGGCCAGCGCGATGAGCCCGACCCAGACGGCCACGCTGAGCTGGTAGTCCAGCAGGTAGAGCAGCCAGATGGCTCCGGTCAAGGCCAGGGGAGCGCCCAGCAGGACCATTCCGGTTTCCACCAGCGAACGGGTGTTGATATAGATCATGACAAAGATCAGCACCAGTGTGAGCGGAACAACCAGCATCAGTCGCCGGCGGGCCCGCTGCATGGACTCGAACTGCCCGCTCCAGTCGATGGTGTATCCCGGAGGGACCCGGACCGCCTGGTTGACCCGCTGCCGGGCCTGCTCCACGTAGCCGCCGACGTCCACGTTTCGGATGTCCACGTAGACCCAGGCATTGGGCTTGCCGTTCTCGCTCTTGATTCCCGAGGGACCGCTCAGGTAGCGGAATTCGCCCAACCGGCCCAGGGGCACCGTCCGGCCGTTGGGCGCAGACACCAGGATGGCCCTCAGGGCCGGCAGGTTGTGCCGCAGTTCGCGGCTGTAGCGTACATTGACGGGGTAGCGTTCCAGGCCCTCGACCGTGGTGGTGACGTTCCTGCCGCCGATGGCCGACTGAATGACCTCCTGCACGTCGTCCACCTGAAGACCGTAGACCGCCAGGGCATTGCGGTCGATCCGGAAATCCAGGTAGTTGCCTCCCATGACTCGCTCGGCATAGACGCTGGTCGTTCCCGGCACTCGACGAACGATCTGCTCGACCTGTTTGCCCAGGCGTTCCAACTCCCGCAAGTCGGGACCGGAAATCTTGACTCCCACCGGCGTCTTGATGCCCGTGGAGAGCATATCGATGCGGGTCTTGATCGGCATGGTCCAGGCATTGGTGAGGCCTGGCACCTGAATGGCGGCATCCAGGGCCTCGATGAGCCTGTCGGGGGTCATGCCTTCCCGCCATTGACTCTCGGGCTTGAGCATGATGGTGGTCTCGATCATGGAGAGCGGCGCCGGGTCCGTCGCGGTGTCGGCCCGGCCCACCTTCCCGAAAACCCGGTCGACCTCGGGGAAGCTCTTGATGATCCTGTCGGTCTGCTGCAGGACCTCGCGCGCCTTGGTGATGGAGATGCCGGGCAGGGTGGTGGGCATGTATAGAAGGTCGCCCTCCCAGAGAGGCGGCATGAATTCGGAGCCCAACTGAGCCAACGGCTGCAGGCTGACCGCCACCAGCAGCAGCGCCAACACCAGCACCAGCCACTTGAAACGGAAGGCAAAGGCGAGCAGCGGGCGATAAAGCGCCAGCGACACTCTTTGGATGGGATTACGCCTTTCCGGCCGGAGTCTGCCGCCGACGCAGTAGCCCACCAGCACCGGGACCAGGGTCAGGGTGAGAAGCGCCGCAGCGGCCATGGCCCAGGTCTTGGTAAAGGCCAGCGGTTTGAAGAGGCGTCCTTCCTGCTCCTCCAGGGTAAACACGGGCAGGAAGGAGACGGTGATGATCAACAGTGAGAAGAACAGGGACGGACCCACTTCCTTGCAGGCGTCGCCGACAATGCGCCAGTGCGGATCGCTTCCAGCCCGTTCCCGCAACCGCCGGTGAACGGCGTCGGCCAGCACGATCCCGGAATCGACCATGGTTCCAATGGCTACGGCGATGCCGCCCAGGGACATGATGTTGACCGTCAAGCCCTGCAGGTTGAGGACCGTGAAGGCCATCAGGATCCCCACCGGAAGGGTGGCGACAATCACCAGGGCGCTACGGACGTGGGCAAGAAAGACCAGGGTGACGAGTCCCACGATCAGGAGTTGCCTGGAGAGGCTCCCGGCCACTCCGGAAACGGATCTTTCGATCAGGGTGGAACGGTCGTAGGCCACCTCGATGCGGACGCCTTCCGGCAGTCCCGGTCTCACCTGCTCGAGCTTGGCCTTGACGTCCTGAATGACCTGGTAAGCGTCGGCTCCGTATCGCACCACCACGATGCCGCCCACGGCTTCGCCCTCGCCGTTCCAGTCGGCCAGCCCCCGGCGCATCTCCGGTCCCATCGACACCCTGGCCAGGTCGCCCAGCAGGATGGGAGCTCCATTGCGCCCCACGCCCAGCACGATCCTGCGGATATCCTCCAGGTTTCGGATGGAACCCAGGCCTCGTATCATGAACTCCCGTTCGGCGACTTCCAGCAAACGCCCGCCGACATCGCTGTTGCTCCGCTGAACGGCCCGGCGAATCTCGGAAATCGGAATGTCGTAGGCTCTGAGCTTGTTGGGATCGACGGTGATCTGATATTGCCGGACGAAGCCCCCCACGCTGGCAATTTCCGAAACGCCCGCGACCGCGGTCAGCTCGTACTTCAGATACCAGTCCTGGATGGAACGGAGTTGACTGAGATCGTGCTGATCCGATTTCAGGACGTACATGAATGCCCACCCGACCCCGGTGGCGTCGGGGCCCAGAGTGGGGGTGACCCCGGCGGGAAGGTTCCTGGAGGCGTCGTTGAGATATTCCAGGACCCGGCTGCGGGCCCAGTAGATGTCGGTGCCGTCTTCGAAGAGAACGTAGACGAAGGAGTAGCCGAAGAAGGAGTACCCCCGAACCACCTTGGTAAAGGGCACCGACAGCATTCGGGTGGTCAGGGGATAGGTGACCTGGTCCTCCACGATTTGAGGCGCTTGCCCCGGGTATTCCGTGTAGATGATGACCTGAACGTCGGAGAGGTCGGGAATGGCGTCCACCGGAACCTGCTGAACCGCGTAGACGCCGGCCAGCGACAGGACGACAGCCCCCAGCAGAACCAGCAACCTGTTCCTGATGGACGCGTCGATGATCTTCGTCAGCATCGTCAATTCCTCGCGACCAGGTTCGCCTAATGGTCCTCGTGGTCCTCTGGATGCCGGCCTTCCCTTGAAGACCTGGCCCGCGCCGCAATTCTGTTGATGGCTTCTCTCAGGTTGCTTTCCGAATCGATCAGGAACTGCGAAGAGGTCACGACCCGCTCCCCGGCGCTCAACCCCCTTCGGATTTCCTGAAAGCCGCCCCCGGCGGCTCCCAGTTCAACCTCTCTGGGTTCAAAGAGATTGGACTGCTTCTGCACGATGACCACGCTCCTTTCTCCGGAATGGAGCACGGCTTCCTCGGGCACCTTGAGCGCGCTGGCGGGGCCGGGAATTTCAAGCTCCACCTCGGCCACCATTTCGGAGCGCAGGCGTCCATCGCCGTTGGGTATTTCGACCTGAACTCCCAGGGTTCGGGTTCGGGAGTCCAACTCCGGGTTCAGAGAAACCACCGTGCCTCGCCACTTCCGCTCGGGAAAGGCGTCCAGGCCGATGCCTACCTCTTGCCCCATGCGCAGGTGCCGCATCTCATGTTGAAAGACTTCCACCTGCGCCCATACAGTGGAGGGGTCGGCGACCCGGTAGAGGTTCATCCCGGGGGAGACCTTCATGCCCTCGAGCGATTCGGCGGCCTGTTCGACCACCACGCCCGAGACCGGCGAGGCGACTTTCAGTCGCCTGAATGGCTTGCCTTCGGTTTCCAGGCTCTTGATCTGATCTTCGGTGACGTCCCAGAAGAAGAGTCGCTGGCGGGCAGCGTCCACCAGGGCCCGGGCCCGTTGGCGAGCCTTCGGGCGAGCCTGCTCGCCGAGTCGTTCCAGAAACTGGAGCGCCGCCAGGTACTCCTGCTGGGTGGTGAGCAACTGAGGACTGAAAATCTCGAACAGCAGGTCGCCCTCGCTCACGGGCTGGCCCACGTAGTTGACATGAGCCGCTTCGATCCAGCCCTCGAACTTGGTGTTGATCGACACCATGGTCCTGGGGTTGTAGTGAAGGGTGGCGATGGTCCGGATCAGCCGGGGAATCCGCCCCTTCTCGACCCGGGTGGATCGAACGGAGAAATTCTGCAGAAAATGGGGGTCCACCCGGATGCCGGACGGCTCCTCATCCGGATCCTCGTAGACGGGAACCAGGTCCATTCCCATGGGTGATTTTCCCGGCTTGTCGGAAATATGGGTGGGATCCATGGGCGCTCGCCAATGCAGAATCCTGCGCTCCTCCCGGGGTGGCTCCGCTTCAGCCTCGGCATCCCTTACCGGAACCAGGTCCATGTGACAGATGGGACAACTGCCGGGCTCCTCCTGGAGCACCTGGGGATGCATCCCACAGGTCCAGAGCTGCATGCGCCCCGGCTGTCGCCCGAGGTCCGATGCAGGTCCGGAAAAACCAGCGCGGTCCAACCAGACGGCCAGCCGTTCCCAATCCGGCAGCTTCCCGTCGATCAGCATCGGCAGGGCCAATCCCAGCAGAAAGGCCAAGACAAGTCCGAGGATCCAACCACCGCGTGATTTCACTGGTTCACCTCCCGGTAGGGAACGCCGACGGCGCGTTCCATTTCAGCCAAGGATTTCATGGTGTCGCTGATCAATCCGGCCAGCCCAATCCGAAGTTGATAGAGATCGCGCTCGCTGTCCAGCAGGTCCAAAACGCCAAGCCTGCCGGTGGCATAGGCCTCTTCGGTGGAAAGCAGGACCTGTTCGGCCTGGGGAAGCAGGGTCCGCTGGAACAGATCGACCTGTTCCCGTAGCGTTTGAATGCGGAATCCGAGGGCCCGAATGGAAACCTCTACCTGGCGGACCAGGCCGTGGTAGGCGCGCCGGGAGGCAATGGTTTCTTCAGTGGCCTCCAGAACGGCGGCATCCTGGCGGCGCCGGCGGATGGGCAGGTTGATCCCCAGGGTCAATCCGTAGATGTTCTTACCGTTCTGGTCCGGCGGATGCAGTCTTCCCGCCGGGTCGGAACGCCCCAGGACATTGACGAAGCTGGCTCCCAACGAAACATCGGGCCGATATCCCTTCTTCGCCAGGTCGATCCGCTTTTTGCCCACCTCGATACGGTGGCGCGCCGCTTGAACTTCCGGTCGTCTGAGCTGCCCCATCTGCAGGAGTTTTTCCATTTCCAGCGAGTCGGGCGGAGGCGAGGGCAGGGGAACGGGTCCCACGGGCGTGTCGGCCGACCGGTCCAGCAATCCGTTCAATTCGGCTTCCGCGTCCACCCGCCGGCTCTGCAGGAGCTGCAAGCGGTGCTGGGCCCGGGTGATTTGGGCCTGCAACTTGACCACTCCCTGCAGCGAGCCCCCTCCCTGGGCATAGCGGGCCTGGGCCAGCGTCTCATAGTGATCGAGAATGGATTCATCCTCCCGGCTGATCTCGATGACACGATCCAGGTAGGCCAGGCTGTAGTAGGCCTCCTTGACTCTACGGACGAGTTCGGCCTCGCGGGCCCGGTGCTCCTCCCGCAGAACCATGGATCGCTGCATCGACACCTGCTCCTGGTCTTTCAGCTTGCCGAACCAGGGAAATCGCTGCGACAGGGTCACCATGGTGGTTTGCGGCCCCACTCTGGTTTCAGGCCGGCGCGCGTACTGGGTGATGGCCAACACCGGGTCGGGCAGTTGACCCACCTGGGGTCGTTGCTGCAGCGACGACCGGTAGCCGGCCAGGCTCTGCTGGAGCAGGGGGCTGCGTTTCAGCGCCTGCTCGATGAATGCCTTCAGGCGGGGATCTCCATAGCTCGAATAGGGTTCGGCCGCGTTCGAGGAGGCCGATCCACCGAGGATCAGGATCCCGCCGAGCATCGCCCGGAACAGAGTTCTCGCGGCTCGCCTTCCAATGGGGTGTGACTTCATGTCTCCCTCGTTCCAATGGAGGGTCGGCGCCGCCAACCGCAACGGTGCGGGTGGAATTCGACCTGGCATCCGCGCGGGTTCAGACGCGATGCGACGCCGGCGCCCTCATCAGGTGGGACCGATCAATCGGATGGCTTGGGGTCTAGATACGGAGGACCGTCGAAAGGAGGTCGGGAGGGGATGGGTCCTGCAGGAATTGTGGAGCAGCGCCATCAGCAGAGCCGGAGCCCTCCGGAGAGCCCGGCTGACCGAATGGCTTGGCGGAAGAGAAGAGGAACTGCCTGAAAGCATCCTTGGAGAATCGCTCCGCCGTGCGGAAGAAGCTGCCGGCAGCCTCGGACGAAGTGTCGCAGCAGAGCACCCTATCCAGCGCGAGGGGACTGGCTGTTTCCGCCGGCGCGCAGTGGCCGGCGTCGGCCTCGACCTTCAGCCTGCTTTTCTCGGATTGCAACTGGTGGCAACAACCGTGGGTGTGGCCTTGCGGACACAGCCACTCCGCGCAGAGTCGGACCAGGTCGCCCGCCTGGGACCCCGCAAAGAGGATGAGCAGCAGAGTGGTAATGGCTGGTTTCATGCTCGCCTGCCTGCAACATATCGTAGCAGCCTCGCTCTTCATTTGCAATCCCGAGCGGCCACTCAAGCGGCCTGAACGCAGGGTCACCCCCGCTCGAGCTTTCTACAAGATTCTTTGGAAGGACACCCCTGCGAGCGCCGCCCTACCGGGCCTCAAAGATGCTGCTAATTCCCTTGGTTTTCAACTGCTTCCGTAAGTTCCGACTGGTTGAGTCGAGGCTTTTGTTTCAGACAAGCGCTTGCAAGAATCGGCAGCGGGAGCTATTCCGGGAATGGCCACAAAAGGCACAAAAACACAAAAAGAACCCTCCGATCGTCAAGACTCGAAGTCAAGCCACTCATTTTGTGCTTTGTGCCTCTTGTGGTGAATTCGGAAGCCGGGGGGCCGCTTCAACGTCATTCCCGATGGGGAATCTTGCAAAGGGCGCAGGATTTATTGGTGTTCATTCGTGTCCATTGGTGGTTCGTCGTTTTCCTTCGTCGATCACTCTTGTCGGCCCTTCGTGTCCCTTCGTGGATTCCTCTTTTTTCTGTTGTTTCAGGCACGTCCGGGCCAGCAAGCCTCAGGGCAGGCGTGGCATAATGGCAGTCAACCCGGGTGGCGCGCCCGGACTTGTGAATGGATATCCAGCCGGTTCAGAAAGGGGAGACACATGAGCCCTCGCAAGCCCACCTCGTTGCGCCAGAAAAGCAGGGCCTCGACCGCCGAGCTCACCGCGGCCGTGCGGGCCAACCACCAGAGGAATCCGGTTCGGCTGTTCGAGGACCCCTGCGCCAGGCTTCTGTGCGGGTGGTTCTGGCGCCTGGTGGTCCGGCTTCGTCCGCTCTACTGGATTCTCATCAAGGGCGTGTTGAGAGCCATAGAACCCGTGTCGGTGTGCGTGCTGCTGCGAGCCAGATATGCCGAACAGGCCCTGGAAGCCGCCGTAGAGAAGGGAATCGACCAGTACGTCATCCTTGGAGCCGGGATGGATTCCTTCGCTTTTCGCCGGCCCGACCTCATGAGTCGGATCGACGTTTTCGAGATCGACCACCCGGTCACCCAACGCCAGAAGCTGGCCCGTATCCGCCAGGCCGGATGGGCCATTCCCCCTCGCCTGCACTTCGTCGCCGCCGACCTCACCAGAATTTCCGCCGTCGAAGCCTTGGAAGGCTCGGGTTTCCAACGGTCCCGGCCCACCTTTCTGACCCTGATGGGAGTCGCCCACTACCTCAGTGCCGAGGATCTGGGCGAGACGGCGGAGTCCATTGCCCGAAACCTGCCTGAAAGCACCCTCCTGCTGCTCGACTATCTGCTGGACGACGCTTCCTCGAACCCCGAACACCTGGCCATGAAAGAGAAAATGAAAGCCTTCACAGCCAAGCGGGGGGAGCCAATGGTGGCCGAATACTCCCTGGCGTCGATGAATGCGCTCATGGCTGCTCGTGGCTTCGAAACAGTAGAAAACCTCGCGCTTCCCGAACTGGAACAGCGCTACCGGTCCCCGCAGGGCGCCTGGCGCCTGGAAATCCCCAGTATCTTTGCGGTTGGAACGTTCCGGGTCGCGGCTCGGAAGGCCGAGAACGCTTGACCGGTGTCGGAGGCGGGTTGATTCAGGGTCCGCCCCCGGCCGCATCAGTCTTCGGTCGGTGGCGCCGGGAAAGCCGTCAGCCGGCCGGGGCCAGCGGTCGGCCGAGCCGCCGGAAGAGACGAAAGAACCGGCGCGCGCGCCGGCAGTCTCGGGCTATCTGATCTCTCAACTGCTGCAGCGACTCGAATCTCTCTTCGTCTCTCAAGCGGTGCAGGAAGGCCAGGCCGAGATGAGCCGGGGCACTCTCCAGGCGGGTGTCGATGAGGTGGGTTTCCACGGTCAGATGTTTCCCGGAGACCGTGGGGCGCCAACCGACGTTGGTGACCGAGGGATGGGTCTGCCGATCGAAGGCAGCCTGGGTGACGTAGACCCCGGGTCGAGGGATCAGCTCTTGGCCGGGGCGCAGGTTCAAGGTGGGAAACAGGGATTCCCGTCCCAGCCCGCGCCCGGGGACGACCTTCCCCTTCAGGCTGAAAAACCTCCCGAGCAGGCGATTGGCGCTGCTGATGCGCCCGGCGCGGATCAACTCGCGTATGCGCGTGCTGCTGACCCTGGACCCGCGGACCACCACTTGAGGGCAGATGCGGACTTGAAAGTCGAGTTCCCGGCCGAGTTCCTGGAGCAATTCCACGTTGCCGGTGCGGCGATACCCGAAGGCAAAGTCGCTCCCGACGAAAACCTCCCGCGCCCGGAAGACTCCCACCATGATCTCCCTCACGAACTCCTGGCCGGTCATCCGGGACAGGGCCCGGTCGAAGTCCAGAACGGCAAGCAGCTCCAGCCGGCTGGCGCCCAGCAGGCGGACCTTTTCCTCCAGGGGAGTGATCGCACGGGGGGCGCTATCCGGCATCAGGAGTTGCAAGGGGTGAGGCTCGAAGCTGAGCAGGACCGACCGGGTTCCCGAGGCCCGGGAAGCATCGACCAGGGTGTCCAGGATGCGCTGGTGGCCCAGGTGGAAGCCGTCGAAATTGCCGATGGTCAATGAGCTTCCACGGTCTGCCCGATAGGATCTGTAGCCGTAGATGATCTCCATGAAGTCAATGCAGGCGGCAATGGGGAGGGAAGAGGCTGGGCGGAGCGGTTGCCATTGAACTCGCCGGGAACACCTCAGCCGGCCTCGACCGGATTGCTCAACACCCCGATGCCCTCGATTTCAACTTCGACGACATCCCCGGGCGTGAGCCAGTCGGTAGCTCCCGGTGTGCCTGTGAAGATCAGGTCTCCCGGGCTGAGGGTGAGATAGCGGCTGATGGTGCTGACCACGGTGGCGCAGTCGAACAGGAGATCGGCCGTGGTCTGTTGCTGAACCACCTTGCCGTTGAGACGGGTCTGCAGTTTCAGATTTCGGTGATCCAGCCCCTGAACCATTACCGGTCCGACGGGACCGAAGGTATCGCACCCCTTGGCGCGCCACCACTGCAGGTCCTGGTCGGGACCCCGCTGCCACCCTCGCGCACTGACGTCGTTGCCGCAGGTCAGGGCGAAGATGGACGATTCCGCCTGCTCCGGTGAGACCTTTCGGGTGGTCTGTCCAATCACCACAACCAGCTCGCCTTCCAGGTGGACCTCATCAGCCTCGGCCGGAATAACGATCGGGGAGCCGGGATCTTGCAGGGCATTGAAGGGCTTGTAGAAGATTTCCGGGCGCGAGGGCGCCGCTCGTCCCTTGAGGTGGCTCCGGTAGTTTCGGCCCACGGCCAGGACCTGGCGCGGCTCACAGGGAACCAGGGGGCGGACTTCGGAGACCCGATGAACGGCCCCGGTGGTCTGGCGGGTCTCCAGCGGGTTGCCCGCCAACTGGTGGAGACGATCGCCTTCCAGAATTCCATAGTGGACCCCGGCGTCCTTCCGGTAGCGCATGAAAGCGGTCGTGGACATGATTTAGCCGCTAGGGCCGAGCTCCTTGATATCCGGCTTCCCCTGTAGCCCGGGTTTCTCACCAAGCCCCTGGAGACAGGACAAAAGTAGTTTATCTTCAGTACCTTGATTGGCTCTATGTAAAGGACTTGAAGATAACAGACCGCGCTGGGCATGCCCCCTTGGTGAGAAATAGGGGCCAGCCGCTCAATCGCCGCGTTTGGAAGCCTCCATATCCCTCAAACGGCCCAGATCCGACGTCAGCGCCACCCCACCGCTGAGCACCACGTTGCCGCAGACAATAAACCGATAGCCCTGTTCATAGGCCCGCCGGCACGCCTCCAGGGATTGCAGGGTGATCCCGCTGGCCTTTCCCGAGGGAGCCACCCGGCGGGGGAAGTCGGCCAGGAAGGCCTGAACCTCCGGATGTTCGATCTGGCCGATATGTCCCAGCGCGGCAGAGGTGTCGGTGGGACCCAAAAAGAGAACATCCACGCCCGGCACGGCGGCGATGGACTCCAGGTTCTCGATGCCTGGAGCCGTCTCGATCTGCACGATGACCAGGGTTTCCCGGTTGGCCCGGGGGAGGTAGTCGCTCCAGGAGACCCCCTCGAAGTGGGGCCAAAGCGGCGAGACGCCTCGGGTTCCCTCGGGCGGGTACTTGCAATACTGCACGGCCAGCTCGGCTTCCTCGGCCGAGTTGACCTGCGGCACCATGATGGCGCTGGCGCCGATGTCGAGGGCTTTCTTGATGAGATGGGATTCGAGCGCCGCCACCCGAATCATGGCGACGCACGACTTCCGGCGGCACAAGAGGGGGATCCAGCGCACGGCCTCCACCTCGTAGGGGCGGTGCTCCAGGTCGATCCACAGGAAATCGATGCCGGTTTCGATGGTTGTCTGGGCCACGATCTCGGAGGCGTCGGCCAGACCGGCCCCCCAGGCGGCCCGTCCTGCCTGCAGCAACTGCTTGACTCGATTCTCGAACATGGACAGGCATTCCTCCCGCCGACCGGCAAGTCGGGATCGCTTCCCGCTAGCCGGGGTGATTATCGGCCCTTGAGGTCCACACGGTCAAATTCTGCAAATTCCTGGCATCTCCGGGGCGCAGGAAGCAACTCAACAGATAGGCCAGCCCGAACAGAAAGATATTCGAAAACACCACGATCCAGAACTTGTCCGGCAGGACCTGGCTGAACGCCGGCATCAGGCGAGTCCCGGTGGCGGAGTCTGCAAACAGCCAGAAGCAGACCCCTGAAACGGTGACGACGGTGGCGATCAGCGCCGCTCGGCTGTGGACTCTTTCGGTGAGGAATCCCAGCAGGAAGATACTCAGCAGACCCCCGCTGAGAACCGAAAACACCAGGGTCTGCAAGTCCATGAGGGTCTGGGTGCGGGCGAAATGGATGAAGAGCGCCACCGTGATCATGATGGCGCCAAAGGCCACCGAGACCCAGCGGCCGAACTTGAGATAGTGCCGTTCGTCTTCCACCGACTTCTTGAATCGGCGGTAGAAGTCATTGGTGAGGGTGGCGGCCGAGGCGTTGATGCCGGAGTCCAGCGTGGACATGGCGGCCGCCAGCAGCCCGGACAGGACGAAACCGGCTGCACCGGCCGGGACCTGGGTCAGGACGAAGAAGGGGAAGGCCTGCTCGGCGACCAGGCTGTCCAGCTCGGCGGCGGGAAAGTGCTTGTAATAGACGTAGAGGGCCGTGCCGATGAAAGCGAAATAGATCCAGACCGGAATGGTCATGACGGTCGACAGGGCCAGCCCCTGCCTGGCGTCCCGGTCGGTCTTCATGGCGATGTAGCGTTGGACGGCGTTCTGGTCGGTGCAAAGAAGCTGGAAGAAGATGAACTGGTAGACGATGATGAGCACCCAGACGGTCTGTTCGTCCCAGGACCAGCCGGTGGCGCCGACCGCGAACTTTCCGTCGGCTATCGCTTCGCTGAATATCTGCGACAGGCCGCCCGGAATCAGGTTGACGGCCACGGGAATGCAGATGAGACCGCCGGCAATCAGGGCGATACCCTGAAGCAGGTCGGTGTAGATGACGGCTTCCAGGCCGCCCAGGATGGTGTAGGTGGCCACCAGGATGCCCAGCACCAGGATGACCCATTCCAGCGGGAACCCGGTCATGGGGCCGAAGGGCAGGCAGACGGCATAGAGAATGACGCCGGTGCGAAACATCTGAAACACCAGGAAGCCGGCGGCGGCATAGAGCCGGGCCCAGGTGCCGAAGCGCTGCTCCAGGTACTGGTAGGCCGAGCGCACGTGCCCCCGGCGAAAGTAGGGCATGAACAGGAAATAGGCGACGATGGCCGGGATGAAATAGAAGAAGTGGGCCGGCATGTAGCGCCAGTCGCTGGCGAAGGTGAAGCCGGGAATGGCCAGGAAGGTCATCGAGCTGATGATGGTCGCCATCAGCGAGAATCCGACGATCCAGCCCGGCATGCTGCGGTTGGCCAGGAAGTAGGCATCGGCCGAACGGTTGCGGCGGGCCGTGTAGACGCCGATGGCCACCATGGCGCTCAGGTTGATGCAGATGGCCACCAGGTCGGGCCACCTCAATAGAGTTTCCGAAGCCATGTCGTCACGTCCGGGGGATGGGGATGGGTGCGACCGCTTTTCGGGAGCGCCCGAGCCTCCATGGTGTTGTCGATCCTTGGAACCGCCGTCTCTCCACTGCTGTCCCGACCGACCCTCAGACCACAGCGCAATTCACCACAAGCCATCGTTTTTCAGCATCGTGCCACAGGCATGGTGAAGTTTTTCCGGCAAGGAATCGGCTGAGCGCGCCCTGGTGAGGGGTATGGGAAAGTCACAAACCGGCTACCGATGCGGCATTATAGGCGTTCTCGACGCCTGAGCCAAAAAGAATGTGGGGTTTCGGGACCGCCGATGGCAAGCGGGCGAACCTTCAGGGACTGGCCACCGGCTTGAGCCCCATTCTCATGGGGTCTCGCGGGTCCAGCAGCAAGGTCGCCTCGGCGGTGACAAAGGCGGAACCCTTGATGGAAGGCAGGATGCGACCCTGGTCGAGGCGGACGGTGGCCTCGAACAGGCTGCCGATGATGCTCTCCTGCCGCCAGGCCTGTCCCGGGCCGAAGCGGCCCTCGGCGACCAGGCAGGCGACCTTTGCGGAGGTGCCGGTCCCGCAGGGCGAGCGGTCGTAGGAACCCCCGGGACAAAGGACAAAGTTCCTGGCGTCGGCGTCGGCGCGTTGCGGAGGGGCGTAAAGCCCGATGTGATCGATCTCCCGACCTCCCTTGCCGGTGATTCCCCGATTGCGCAGCTCTCGCCTGATCTTCCAGGTGCAGTCGAGCAGGCGGTCGATGTTGTCCTCGCAAAGCCGCAGGCCATGATCCTCGCTCAGGAAGAACCAGTTGCCGCCCCAGGCCACCTCTCCCGTCAGTCGGCCGTAACCCTCCAGGTCCAGGGGCACCCCCTTGGCCCATCGATAGCTGGCCACGTTTTCAATCACCACTTCACCCGACTCCTGCAAGCTGGCGGCAATGGCGCCCGCCGGGGTCTCCAGGCGATGCCGGCCGGGCCGGATGCGACCCAGGTGACCCAGGGTGGAGACAACCCCGATGGCGCCGTGACCGCACATCCCCAGGTAGCCCACGTTGTTGAAGAAGATCACTCCGGCGGCGCAGTCCGCCGCGCAGGGCTCGCAGAGAAGGGCTCCCACCAGCGACTCGGAGCCGCGCGGCTCGTTCACCACGGCCGAACGAAAGGGATCGAATCGCTCGCGAAAGCAACGCAGTCTTTCCCCCATGGGACCGGCTCCCAGGTCGGGTCCTCCCTCCACCACCACCCGAGTCGGTTCACCACCGGTATGGGAATCGATGACGCGGATTCGTTTCATGGGCGGGGGCAGCGCTTACCGGAAAAAAAAGAGTTATCCACGAAGACACACGAAGGACTACGAAGGCACACCAAGAAAGACACGATAGGAATCGAGGTATCCACCACGGGGAACGGCGAACCACCAATGAACACGAATGAACACCAATAAATGGATCGATGAGTGGTCGATCGGGGTGGTATGACAACCGAGCCTTTTGCAAAATTCCCAATCGGGAATGACATGGAGGCAGCAAAGGTGAAGGACTGGTAGCTCCGGCATTCACCACAAAAAGCACAAAAGGCACAAAATGAGTGGCGTGATTTCGAGTCTTGACGATCGGAGGGTTCTTTTTTGTGCCTCTTGTGGCCATTCCCGGAATAGATTCCTCTGCCGATTCTTGCAAACGCTTCATTCCAAATAAACAAGCACGTTCCTCATTGCAGTATCGTGGGTTACGGGAGAGCTGCGAAGCAGCGGTTGGCGTGGGTATCCGACGCGACGCCCCCTACAAGCCATCCTTATAGAGCTGCGAAGCAGCGCCCGCGTGTAGCCCCAGGCGGAAGCCTGGGGTCGTTTGGGTTCTGCACCAACCCAGCCGCGAACGCGGCGATTAGGAAGCACCCTTCCGAAAAGCACTGCCTCTCCAAAACAAGGCCACAATGTAGCCCCGGAGTCGCCTGATCCCGCGCTCCCAGGGGGCCTTCATCCCGTGACATCGTCGCAGCCAAGGAGGTCCATGGGTCTTCGTGTTTATTCGTGTTCATTCGTGGTTCGCCTTTATCGACGATCTCTTGTTTTTCCTCGGATGATCTGCCCGGCAGGGAAGGGGCGGCACTTACCCGCGCCGGGACAGGCGGCGATTCAGGAGCCACAGGGCCGTCAACACCACTCCCCACTGCACCAGGCAGGTCATGACGCTGTAGGGAAGCAGGGGATTGTACCACTCATCCGGGGCGTAGACGGTGGCCGACAGGGAAAGCCACCACAACAGCAACACCGAGGCCCCCACCGGGACCAGGTACCGCATGGAGGCATCCCACCAGCGACCCGGGGGCAGGTCGCCGGAATCGGCCGTCAGCTCCTCTGCCCGCAGGCGCTCACATCCGTATCGGGTCACGGCAAGGGCGACCAGCGCCCCCGAGATCATCAAGGCCACCCCCCAGACGAAGTCCTGGTTGGCGAAAAAGGACAGGCTGACCGCAGAGGGAATGCCCAGCAGATAGCTGACGATGGCCACCAGCAGGACCGCCCGGGATCGGTTCAACCCGGCATCCACCAGCACCCGCGCCTGCAGCTCCAGCATGGCCATCAGGGAGCTGAAGCCGGCCAGCGTGAGCCCCAGGAAAAACAGGATGGAGAGAGGAATCCCCAGGGACATGCGGGCGAAGAGTTGCGGCATCCAGATCAGCGTCAGACCGGTGGATGCGGGGCCGCCGGAGCGCAGAACCTCGAGAGTCTCCTGGCGGGAGAGGCTCATCTCCGTCTGCAGGACCGAAAAGACCGTCCCGAACACGATCAGGGCCGCCAGCAGGGAGACCAGGTTGTTCCCGATGCCCGTCAGGAGGGCATTCCTGACGATGGGCTGTTGCCTCTGCATGTAGGCGGCATAGGTCAGGAAGAGTCCCCAACCGGCTCCGGTGTCCCAGGCATTCTGGCTGAGAGCCTCCAGCCAGATTCTCGGCTGGAGCAATTGCTCCCAGTCGGGGGTGAACAGGTAGGCCACGCCCGCCCAGGAGCCGGGAAGCGTCAGGGCCCGGACCAGCGAGATCAGGACGATCGCCAGAAGAGTGGGAATCATCCAGCGGTTGAGGCGTTCGATGGAGCGGATCCCCCGCCAGATCGCCAGGGCGCAAAGCACCAGGGCGAGGAGGTGGAAGAAGGAGGGCCAGGCCGAGGCCTGGAATCGGTTCCAGGTGGAGAAGGCGGCTTCGGTGGACGACGGCAGCGGCGCCGTGACCATCTGCAACAGGTAGTAGAGACACCACCCCACCACCACCGCATAGTAGAAGGTGATGGCGGCCGAGACGAACGCGACGAAGCCACCGGTCCAGGCCAGGGTTCGGCCCCCGATGGCGGCCAGCGCCTCCACGGGGCCCTTGCGACTCCGGCGACCCATGGCGTATTCGGCCACGATCAAGGGAATGCTCCACAAGAACAGGAACAGCACCCAACTGACCAGAAAGGCGCCCGCGCCCTGCTCGCCTCCGTTCTGAGCGGCGATGCGGGGGAACCGCCAGATGTTTCCGGTCCCCACGGCCACCCCCAGGACACTGAACAGAAGGCCCCACCGGGTGGAAAACCGTTGGTGGATGCTGCTGTCAGCGGGATCGGGCATGCTGAAGTCGCCGGAAGGAAAACCGGATGGAGAGCGAGAACACTCCTCCAGGATGGGAGACGGTTGCTCGGCGCGGGCCGGCAGGCATTACAAGGTGACCTGGCGGGAGCTCTCGACGAAGCTCATCTTGAGGTCGTGCAGGCATCGATCCAGCAGCCGGGTTTCGTCGGGTTTCAGATTTCCCTCGGTCTTGTCTTTCAAGATCTCGAGGATATCGATGGTTTGCCGGGCCGCCGGGAGGTTCTTCTCGACCTTTTGGGATACGGGATCGGGGACCAGCCCCATCTGGAGCATGGCCGTGGTGGTGAGCGACACCACCAGCCTGGGGAAGTCCATCTTGGGTTCCCGGCTATCCTGGCCGACGATCGGAGGCGAGGTGCTCTCGCCGGCCCGCTCCTGGCCCTGAGCGGCGCCCGACTGGCCGCCAGGACTGGCAGGCCCGCTCGGAGCCTCCTTGGCCGAGTCTCGCAACTCCCCGTCCTCGGTGAACTTGCGGCGATCGGCAACCCTGAAGCCACTGTCTTCTTCAGCCATGGGACCTCCCAGGTGATCCAGATTGTCAGAGATTCCTCTTTTTGGGGTCCTTCCCGGACGTCACTGCGGAACTACAACACCAACTTCCAGGGAGGCCGATAGTTCACGCCGGTCAGGGCTTCCGCTTCGGGGTCGTCGATCACCTGTTCCTTGTCGACGTCCCAGCGGACCTGGCGTCCCAGACGCTGCGCCATATTGCCCAGGTGGCAGGCAATGACCGAGTTGTGCCCGATTTCAACATCCGCCACCGGAGTCTCGCGGGAGCGCATGCAGTCGAGGAAGTTCTGCACGTGGTCGGGGGTGTAGTCCCTTCCGACCCGCTGCCGTGGCAGCCCCGCGGCCTTGTAGGTGCGCCGTTTGCTGTCGATTCTACGGGTCTCCGGAAACACTTCCCAGCCGAAGCGATCCACCACCAGAACCCCGTCCTCTCCGTGAAAGGCGACCCCGTGCTCCCGCGCCTCCGGTCCGCGTCCCACGCCCAGGGCATGTTCCCAGATCATGCTGAAATGGGGAAAGGCCCAGGTGACCTGCTGGGTATCGGGGGTTTCCATGGCGTCGTCGGGATAGGCGAATTTCCCTCCGGCCGAGAAGGCCGAGACGGGAGCCCTGACCCCCATTCCCCAGTTGGCGATATCGACCATGTGGGCCCCCCAGTCGGTCATCAGCCCGCCCGAGTAGTCCCAGTACCAGCGGAAGGTGAAATGAAACCGATTGGGGTTGAAGGGGTGGCGCCTGGCCGGACCCAGCCACAGGTCGTAGTCCACCCCGTCGGGAGGGGGACCGTCGGGAGCCTTGGGGGTGGCGCCCTTCCAATCCAGGTAGGCCCAGGTGCGAACCAGGCGAATCCGGCCGAGCCGGCCGGACTTCACGGTCTCTACCGCCTGAGCGAACTGGGGGGCGCTCCGCTGCTGGGTCCCGACCTGGACCACTCGCTGGTAGAGGCGAGCCGCCCTGACCATGGTTCGCCCCTCCTGAATGGTCAGGGAGAGCGGTTTCTCCACGTAGATATCCTTGCCGGCCTGACAGGCCGCCACCGATTGAAGGGCATGCCAATGATCGGGGGTGGCCACGATGACGGCATCCAGCTCCTTCGAGTCCAGGACCCGGCGAAAGTCCCTGGTCTGCAGGGGCGCAATGCCTCCGGCGGTCTCAACCGAACGCAGCGCCTTCCCGGTTTGTCCGTCGTCCACGTCGCAAAGGGCCGCGCAACTGACCCCCTCCACCTTGAGGAAGAGTCCCAGCAGCTTGCGGCCTCTGCCCCCGCAACCGATGAGGCCGACCCGGATGCGATCGTTGGCGCCCAGAGCGTTGGAACGGGCCGGAGTCGCCGCCCGCAGGGGCCGATCGGGTGCGAGGGCGCCGGAGACGCCCACTCCGGTGATTCCGATGGACTGGCGCAGGAAGTTGCGGCGGCTCTGCTGGGTCATGGGCGCTTCCCCGGATGCAAGCGAATAACTGCGCCTCGACCGGTGACTCGAGGCTCGATCCCGCGACTCCCCGAAGTATGCAATGGTTTCCCGCAATTGCCGGCTGTGAGAATACCCGCTTTTGGGTAACCTCGCAACCGGCCCGAAGGCACTGACGGCTGGTTTCCACCATCCATCGTTCGACCGACAGACCCTTTTGCCAAAGGGCTGGAGAGGCAGTGCTTTTCGGAAGGGTGCTTCCTATTCGCCGCATTCGCGGCTGAGTTGGTGCAGAACCCAAACGACCCCAGGCTTCCGCCTGGGGCTACCCTGAGCCGCTGCTTCGCAGCTCTATAAGGATGGCTTGTAGGGGGCGTTTCGCCGGGTTACCCACTCCAACCGCTGCTTCGCAGCTCTCCCGTAACCCACGACACTGCAAAGGGGAACGTGCTTATTTTTTTGAATGAAGCGTTTGTAAGAATCGGCAGAGGGATCTTTTTCGGGAATGGCCGCAAAAGGCACAAAAAAAACTATCGGATCGTCAAGACTCGATATCAAGCAACTCCTTTTGTGCTTCTTGTGGTGAATGCCGGAGCTACCAGTCCTCCATGCAAGGTGCTCAACGTGTCGATCCAATTACTCTTCACTCTCCACTCTTCACTCTCCACTTGCCTCGGTTGACTTGACACCGGCCTTGCTTTAGATTTCGGCACGGTGGACGTTCACGCATTCGATACCGCCGAGGTGGCCTCCGGATGAAATCGGGATCCATTGCTTTGCTGATCCAGGCGCAGGATCGCACCGGGGTGCTTTTTCAGCTCACCCGCGCCATTGCCGAACACGGAGCCAACATCAGCTCGGTGGACATTGTGAAGCGGGGGACCCATGCGGCCAGCCTCTACCTGGAGCTGCGCGACGTCGCGGAGGTGGAAGCACTCCTCGGCGACCTGCGAGCGCTGGAGGTGGTCACCACGGTCGACTCCCTCGATCCGTTGCTCGAGGTCTATGGCAAGCGGATCATCATCATCGGCGGCGGAGCCCAGGTGGGACAGGTGGCGCTGGGCGCCATCAGCGAAGCTGACCGGCACAACCTGCGCGGCGAGAGGATTTCGGTGGACACCATCCCGCTGGTGGGGGAAGACCACATCGCGGCTGCAGTGCGCTCGGTGGCCCTGCTGCCCCGGGCCAGGGTCCTGGTCATGGCGGGAGCCATCATGGGCGGAGACATTGCCCGGGCCGTGGAAGAAATCAGGGGACAGGGAATTACGGTGCTGTCCCTCAACATGGCCGGCACCGTGCCCGAGGCGGCCGATCTGGTCGTGAGCGACCCGGTTCAAGCCGGCGTCATGGCGGTCATGGCGGCGGCCGATACGGCCGAATTCGACATCACCCTGCAGCGATCCAGGCGTTACTGACGTGAGCCCTTTGCAAAAACAAGGAGACATCCATGAAATTGGCTCAAATCCATGACCCCGAAATCGGGCTTCACCTGGCAAGAGTCGAAAACGAGAGCGTCTACCCGGTCCTGGACGAGGGCAACGGACTGCGCACGCTGCTGGACTTCGCCCGCGGGGCCGAGCGGGAGGGGATCTCTCTTGTGGATCTGGTGGAAAGGCACTGCTCCTCCCGAGCCCTCTCCCGGACCTGGTCGGAACTGAACGTCTCCCCGAGCCCGGCAACCCCCCACGCCGCCATTCCCGTGCACCCCCCGGAAGTCTGGGCCTGTGGGGTGACCTACAAGAAGAGCGCCGAATTCCGGGACGGGGATACCCAGGCGCCGGCGGGGATCTATGACCAGGTCTATTATTCCGATCGGCCGGAATTGTTCTTCAAGGGCACCGAAGCCCGGTGCACCGGCCCCAACGACTTCATCGGCATCAGGAAAGACTCCAGGTTCACCGCCGTGGAGCCGGAGTTGGGCGTCCTGCTTTCATCCAGACGCAAGATTCTGGGGTACATGGTCTCCAATGACGTTTCAGCCTGGGACATCGAGCGGGAAAACCCCCTCTACCTTCCCCAGTCCAAGATCTATACCGGGTGCTGCTCCCTGGGCCCGGTCCTTCTGACCGCCGACGAGGTTCCCGATCCCTACGCCCTTTCGATCAATTGCGAGATCAGGAGAGGCGACCAGGTCGTTTTTTCCGGCGACACCCGGCTGAGCATGATGAAGCGAACCATTCAGGAATTGATCGACTGGCTCTTCTATGCCAACCCGATTCCCTACGGCACCGTGTTGCTGACCGGCACGGGAATCATTCAGACCGAAGCGGCCGCCCTGAAGGAGGGAGACACCGTCGAAATCACCATTCCGGAAATCGGCACGCTCGCCAACGAAGCCCGTATCGTGTCCTGAGAAAAGGGTGCCCCGCCATTTTCATTTTTGCTATTCTGGCAGGAGTGGTGAACGTGTGGATGGTTTCGGGACGGCCATGAACCTGAGAGTCTTCTCTATTGGCCTGCTGCTTGCGGCAGCAGGCCTCGCGGCAAACCTGGCGGAGCCTCCGGTCCTGGGGGCGGCCCCTCTGTCGGTCCAGGCTCCAGCGTCCTCCGGTACCGGCAAGCTCAGGATCTACGACGTGCCGGAGCCTGCTGAAGAGCTGGCCCAAGACCCGTCCGAACGGGAGGAATTTCTCCAGCTACAGCAGATCGGCGAGCCCGCCCAGCGCACCCCCCTGATCGAGACCTTCGTGCAGAAATACCCCGAATCCAATTACCTGGGCCAGGTGCACCACATGGCCGCCTTGGACTACCGGAGTCTGAACCGACCGGAGAAGATGTTCGAGCACGGACAGGAAACGCTGCGACATTCTCCCGACAATATTCCGGTTCTGGCGCTGATGGCCCTGGCGCACTCCGACAAGGGAGACCCCGACCGCTCCGTTCAGTTGGCCACCAAGGCGCTGGGCCTGCTGCAGAAGATCGTCCGGCCCGCCAATGCCGACCGGCAGCAGTGGGAGGCCGAGTACCGGCAATACATGGCGCAGAGCCTGGCCGGGCTGGGCCACGCCTACCTGGTCAAGTATGAGATGGAACGGGAGGCCTCGGAGAAGGCTTCTCCGCCGGAGGGAAGCTCCACCAACCCGACCGGCCCCGCAACCGGCCCGGCCCGGCCCGAGGGCTCCGGAACCGCAACCGGCGGCAGCTCCAGGCTAGCCACGCTCCATCTGGCCAGAGCTTTCGGTTATCTCACCAAGTCGCTGAATGAGGAGCCGCGGTCCCAGTTCGTTCACTTTCAGCTCGGCGTGGTATCCACCCGGTTGAAGCGATTCCCGCAGGCTATCGATGCCTTCGCCCGAGCATCGCTGCTGGATGGCGGCTATCGGGAGATTTCCCGCCGCAACCTGGAGTCTCTCTACCGAGTCACCCACCAGGACTCTCTGGACGGCCTGCAAGACCTGTTGGCTCAGGCGCGGGCGGACCTGGCGGGCGGCAACGGCAAGCCTGCCCCGGTCACCGAGGACACCGCCGAGTCGGGTTCGCAGTAGTCGCAATCGAGTTCCTCTGAAGGGAGTGTTTGCAGCCATGCCCTTGACTCATCTCAAGACTCCGGAGGACGTGCAGGAACTGCTGGCGGGTTCCGGCCGGGAACCGGTCTTTCTGCTGAAACATAGCAGCCAATGTCCCATCAGCGCCGACGTCTACTCCGCCTTCTCCGAATTCGAGCAGCAGGGCGGAGCCAACCGCCCCTGGACCTGCGCCCTGGTTCGCGTGATCGAGGAGCGCCCACTCTCCGATCGGATCGCAGAGCAATTGGGGGTGCGGCACGAATCCCCGCAACTTCTGCTCATTTCCGGGTCCAAGGTCCTCTGGCACGACTCCCATTGGAGATTGACGCTGGAAAAGATGAACGAGGTGGCCGGCCGCTTCCTTCAGTCCTGACCCGCCCCCGACTCAACCCCGTTAGCTCGGAACATGAATGTCACCATGCCGCAGCCTTCGCTGAAGCGGGCCACGCTGGCGCTGGCTCTCTGCTGCACCCTGCTTGCCTGCCGCCCCTCTCCTCGATACGAGTTCGACCTGATTGTGGCCGGCGGGAAGATCGTCGACGGCTCCGGCTCCCTGTGGTTTCCGGGAGACCTGGCCATTCGCGGGGAAGAGATCGTGTACGTGGGAGAATTGAAGGAGCAGGAACAGAAGGCGCGTCGAGTGATCGACGCGCGGGGATTGTGGGTAGCCCCCGGATTTATCGATGGCCACAGTCTTTCCGAGCCCGACAGCCTGTTGCAGCCCGACGTCCTCGGCAAGGTGCGTCAGGGGGTGACCACCGAGGTCCTGGGAGGCGGACAGGCGAGCCGTTTCCTCCAGGCGGGCGCCGGGGCGCAATCCGGGCCCCGGGAAATCTCGGAGGATCGGTCCTGGTGGGGGCAAGCCTTCCACCGGCTGCGGCAAGGGGAGATTACCGTCAACGTGGCCGCCTACGTCCGGGCCGGAGATCTCGTGCGCTCGGTCCTGGGCCAAGACGAGCGGGAACCCGGCCAGCCCGAGTTCGCCGCCATGAAGCAGCGGCTCGGACAGGCCATGCTGGAGGGCGCGCTGGGACTTGCCCACTCGCCGGGGCCGTCTCCCGCAAGCATTCTGAGTGGTGAGCAACTCGCCGAGTTGGCCCGGGAGGTGAAGTCTCACGGCGGGGTTTACTCAGCCGGGATCGATTCCCGAGCCGGCATCGATTCCCGCGCCGGCATCGACCATTCGCTCGAGACGGCCATCGAACTCGCGGAGCAGGCTCAAATTCCGCTGGACATCCCGGGATTGAGGCTTGTCGGCCACCATGGCCGCCGGCCGTTGCAAGAGGTGTTCGATTCCGTCGAAAAGGGCAGGGAATCGGGACTGGCCCTGACCGCCGGCCTGGCTCCCTATCGAGGCATCCGGGGGAACCTGGAGGCCTTGTTGCCCTCCTGGGCCACCGAGGGCGGACGGGCGAAGCTGTTGGAAAGGCTCTCCCAAAGCGGCCTTCGAGCCCGCATCCTCAGAGAGCTGCGCCGGAAACGTCCCGGGCGGCTCAATCCTCTCCTGGCGGTGGGAGGCCTGGAGGGAGTGGTGCTGCTGCAGGCAGGCTCCCCGAAATTTCAGGCCCTGGCCGGGAAGAGCATTCAGGCCATTGCCACCGAACTGGGTCAATCCCCCGGAGACACTCTCCTGGACCTGTTGCGAGCATCCGACGGCCCGGTTGCGGTTCTATACTCTCTCATGAGCGAGGAGGACCTGCGTCATGCGCTGCAGGCGCCCTGGGTCTCCATCGGCTCCGGCGCCGCGGCCGCCGGCAGCGGTCCGCCGGGTAGGGAGGCGCCCCGGCCTCATGGATATGGCGCCTTTGCCCGAGTCCTGGGGACGTACGTGAGGGAGGAGGGGGTGCTGGACCTGGAAGAGGCCGTTCACAAGATGACGGGAATGAACGCTGCCAAGCTGGGACTCCGGAACCGAGGCTTGCTCCAGGCAGGCATGAAGGCCGATATCACCATTTTCGACGCGGAGCGCATCGCCGGCCCCGCCACCTTTCTGGAGCCCCGTCGCTTTGCGGAAGGCATCGAGGTCGTCATCGTCAACGGGACGCTTGTCATCGAAGCCGGACGCCCTCTTGACGCCAGGCCGGGACAGGTTCTGGGTGGGCCGGGGAAGCCCAACCCGTGAACAGGGCCGGTTGTTTTTTGTCGAGCTTTTGGCAAAATTTGCGCAGCGCAGGTCATTTTGCCGACACGAGGGACGTTCTGCCTTTTTCAATATCGGGTGCAAACTGGCGAGCGCTGAGGGTTCACCACAAAAAGTACAAAAGTCACAAAATGATTCTTTGATTCCGTTCCGCTCTTTTTGTGTTTTTGCCCCTTTTGCGGCCTTTCCCGGCAAACGTCCCGCCACCGAATGTTGCAATGGGCTCGTTTAGTCGGATAATGAATGGAAGGGCGGCGGCGAACTGTCTGGAATAAACGCCTGCGCCCAATGGCTGGAAACCGGTTCAGAGTCAAGCATGAGCAGATTTTTGATTCACATCGATGGACAGGATGCACAGGATTTTTCTTGTTTGACCAACGCAGGCTACCGGTGGCCGGAAACCAGTTCCAAGTCACTCATGGGCAGATGGTTTTATTGACATGGATGCACAGGATGCACAGGATTTTTTCAGCAAACGGCCAGCTTCCAATGCCGGGAATCCGCAAAATCGCACCAGATCATCGCCTGAAGGTGGCTTCTCGTGCAGGAAGCTGTCGTCCTGTTAATCCTGTTAATCCTGTGTATCGATGTTCAATAATCTTGTTCCGGACAGGCCATGAACGTCTCTTGTTTCAATCTCGAATGATCTGCCCCGTCGTGGCGGCGGCACGGCTGACCACTAACCACTGACCACTAACCACTGACCACTTGTTCTCACCCAAGAAAGGGAGATCCACTTCGATGCGGATGGCAAAACAGTTCCTGAAGGCAATGCTTGCTTTCTCCGTTGGTGGCCTGGCGTGTCTGCCGGTTGCCGCCGGAGCCTCCGACTGGCCCATGTGGAGAGGCCCGGGCTCCGACGGCCTATCGGCGGAGACCGGGTTGCCCTCGACCTGGTCGCCCGAGGGAGAGAACCTGAGATGGAAGCGGCCCATCGGGGGACGTTCGACGCCCATCGTGGTGGACGGACGGGTCTGCATCATCACCCTGGCCGAACCGGAAACCCCGGCCCGCTGGCAGGAGCAGATTTCCTGCTTCGACGCCGAGACGGGAGACCTGCGCTGGGAATTCCGCTACAAGGTATTCCTGACCGATATCCCCCACCACCGGGTCGGCTGGGCCAGCCTGGCGGCCGACCCCGCCACCGGTCATATCTACGCCAACGGCATCGAAGGGATGGTGCACTGCCTCGACCGCAACGGCAAGGTGGTCTGGTCCAGATCGCTCAAGGAGGAGGTCGGGAGAATATCGGGCTACGGGGGGCGGACAGTGACGCCGACCCTGCACGGCAACCTGCTGTTCGTCAATTTCCTCAACGCCGGATGGGGCTCCACGGCCATTCCACGGGACCGTTTTTACGCCCTCGACAAGCGCACCGGAGAAACCGTCTGGCTGACCACCCCCGGCAAAGCTCCCAAGGACACGACCTACACGGTCCCGGTGGTGCGCCGGATCAACGGCCAGGACCTGCTGATCGGCGGCAACGCCGACGGCTCGATCTACGGGCTCAGCCTGGCGACGGGTGAAAGGGTCTGGGGCTTCCCCTTCAGCAAGAGAGGGATCAACTCCTCGGTGGTGGTTCAGGGCAGCCGCGTCTTCGCCTCCCACGGCGAAGAGAACGTCGACGCCAGCACGGCCATGGGCCGGCTGGTGTGCCTGGACGCCGCTCGCATCGTCGACGGCAAGCCCGAGGTGGTCTGGCAGGTGGACGGGTTTACCGCCGGCTACGCCTCGCCCGCCCTGGCGGACGACATCCTCTATCACGTGGACAATTCGGCCAACCTGGTCGCCTTTCAGGCTGATACCGGAAAACAGCTCTGGAAGCACAACCTGGGGGTCATGCAGCGAGCCTCCCCGGTTGTCGCCGACGGCAAGATTTTTGTTTCCGACGTCGACGGGCAGTTTCACGTCTTGGGACTGCGCGGCCATCAGCCTCCCGAAGAGCTGGACCTGGAGCGATTCTCCAATGCCGACGGCTCGGCCGTCTCCATCAACGGCTCGCCTGCGGTGGCCAACGGCCGAATCTACCTGCTGACTCGCAACATGCTCTATTGCATCGGACTCGAGGAACGCAGCGCCACGGCTCCCGGGGGCGATGAACCCCGGCCGCAGGATGCCGACTCCTTCCAGGGACCGGCCCGAAGCGTACAGGTGGAGCCCGCCGAGGTCGTCCTCTCTCCCGGAGCCTCCAGGACCTTCGCGGCGCGGGTGGTGGATGCCCGGGGGCGAAAGAAAACGGCTCAGGCCGCCTGGTCCCTGAAGGGAATCCAGGGGAAGATTTCCGCCGGCGGAAAACTCACCCTCAGCGACGGCAATATCCCTCAGGGAGGCCTGCTCGTCGCCCGGGTCGGCGACCTGAAGGGAACGGCTCGCATCAGCTCCCGTCCCGCCATTCCCTTCCAGGAGGACTTTGAACGGCTGGAGGAGGGGACGGTGGCTGACGGCTGGAATTCGGCCCGGGGTCGATTCGTGGTGACCTCCCTGGACGGCAACAAGGTCCTGAAGAAGCTGTCCGCCAACCCTCGATCCTGGCGGACCATGGTCTACCTGGGAGACTGGAAGACATCGGGCTACGAGATTCAGGCAGAGATGATGGCCACCGAACAACGCCGCCGGCTTCCGGACATGGGGCTGATCGCCCAGCGCTACATCCTGGCCATGATGGGCAATCGCCAGAAGCTGCAAATTCGCAGTTGGCTGTCGGAACTGGGACACTTCTCCAAGACCATCGACTACCGGGTCGACCCGGAGGTGTGGTACCGGATGAAGCTTCGGGTCGAGACCCTTCCCGATGGCGCCGGGGGAAGGGTCCGGGGAAAGGTCTGGAAGCGCGACGAGCCCGAGCCCGAAGGATGGACCATCGAGGTCGAGGACCCGATCGTTCACCGCCAGGGCAGCCCCGGGATCTACGGTTATTCCGCAGCCGAAATCTACTACGACAACGTCTCCGTCGCTCCGGCCGGTCATTGAGCATCCTCCGGTCGAGGTCGGGGAGTAGAGAGGAACGCATGTCATCGCCAAAGCTGAAGATCGTTGCCTCGGTGGTTCTCTTGCTGGCAGGCGGAGCCAAAATCTCCGGTCTGGCGGGGGACTGGCCCATGTGGGGGGGAAGACCCGACAGGAACATGGTTTCGGACGCTACCGGAATACCGGCCGAATGGGACCTGAAGACCGGGAAGAATGTCAAGTGGGTTGCCGAAATCGGCTCCCAGTCCTATGGAAATCCCACGATATTGGGTGGCAAGGTCTTCGTGGGCACCAACAACCAGCGGCTGCGCAATCCCGAACAGACCGGAGACCGGGGCGTCATCATGTGCTTCCGGGAGAAGGACGGGAAATTCCTCTGGCAGATGACCCACGAAAAGCTGGCCGCCGGCAGAGTCAACGACTGGCCCGAGCAGGGCATCTGCTCCTCGCCGGCGCTTTCGGGGGATCGACTCTACTACGTCTCCAACCGGGCGGAAGTGGTGGCCCTGGACGCCGAAGGGTTTCTCGACGGAGAGAACGACGGCCCCGTGAAGGACGAGAAGCACTCCTCTCCCATCGACGGGGACGTGGTGTGGACCTTCGACATGATCGAAGAGCTGGGGGTCTTCCCGCACAACCTGGCCACCAGCTCACCGCTGCTGGTGGGGGATCTGATCTTCGTCAACACCTCCAACGGCACCGATGAGAGCCATATCAACATTCCGGTGCCGAGAGCCCCCAGCTTCCTGGCTCTGAACCGCCATAGCGGCAAGCTGGCCTGGGAGAACTCGGCTCCCGGCGATGCGGTGCTCCACGGCCAGTGGTCCTCTCCGGCCTACGGCGAGATCGGGGGCAGGCCCCAGGTCATCTTTGCGGGCGGCGACGGCTGGCTCTATTCCTTCGAAGCCGGGACCGGGAAGGAATTCTGGAGGTTCGACTGCAATCCGAAGGAATCGGAATGGAAGAACGGCAGGGGGGACCGCAACAATCTGATCGGGACACCCGTCGTCTTCGACGACAGGGTCTACATTGCGGTGGGCCAGGACCCGGAGCACGGCGAAGGCGTGGGACACCTATTTGCCATCGACGCCACCCGGTCAGGGGACATCACCGAAACCGGGGTCGTCTGGCGTCACGACTTCCGCCGCAGCATCTCGACGGTGGCCATCCGCGACGGCCTGCTCTATGCCGCCAATTTCAGCGGCTTCTTCCACGCCCTGGACCTCAAGACCGGAAAACTGCTGTGGGAACACGACATGCTGGCGGCTGTCTGGGGCTCGCCCTTCGTGGTCGACGGCAAGGTCATGCTGGGAGACGAGGACGGTGACCTCACCATTCTGCAGGCGGGCCGCCAGAAGAGGCTCATCGACGAATCCAACTTCGGCAACACCGTCTACAGCACCCCGGTCGTCGCCAACGGCACCCTCTACATCATGACCCGCTCTCACGTCTACGCCATCGAAAAGCCCTGAAGCGTCCAATGGGCTTTCCCATCGGCTGCCTGCCGACGCCGCAGAAACGGGACGGATGGCGCGGCGGCGTCACCACCGTGGGTGGATGTCCAGCCCGTGGCGTTTCGCCTTCCCCCGCATCGGCAAGATGCCGGTCTCCGACGTCACCAGCGCCGACCTTGTCTGAAACAAACGGAAAAAAGAGGGATCCACGAAGACACACGAAGCACCACGAAGGGCCACCAAGCGGGACGGCTCTGCCGCATCGGCAGGGGCAGTGCCTCCTCGCGGAGCAGGAAGGATGGGAGAGGCGCCCCCTCCGGGAGCGCGGGCGTCTCGCCCGCATCCTCTGCGTTGGGTGGCCGCTCGGTTTCCCCATGATGCAGCGCCCGGTCACCCTGCCGCCGGGAACCCCATGGGCTCGGCTGAAGCGGAATCGTGGCGCCGTTGCCGGTCGAGCCGGGTGGGAGAGAGGGGTGAGGCTGTGCCAGTGTTGTGCGGGCGGGACGCCCGCGCTCCCGGGTGGCTTCCTCCCGTGACGTCATTGCTGCCAAGCAGGTCCATTGGTCTTCGTGTCAATTCGTGTTCATTCGTGGTTCGCCTTTACTGACGCTATGGGTGTTTCACTCTCGTATGATCCGCACGCCAAGGCGGGGGCGCTGCTCACCTCTGTCTGCCACCGGAAGGCCGCCAGAACGTGGCTGCTTTCCGTCAATGCCCGCTACGCTTCACTACGCTGATGCCGGCTGACCCTAGCCGATCTTGGGTCATTTCAGAACGATTTATTCTGTTCAGGCGGCCTTCCACTTGATGTTGCAGCCGATGCTGGGCGTCTGGTCGCTTGGGACCGCGGTGCCCGATAGTACGGCATCCATGGCTTCCCTCAGATCCTTTCCCGTGACCGGCTCGTTGTTTCCGGGCCGGCTCCCATCCAACTGCCCCCGGTAGACCAGCTCCCGCCGGCCGTCGAAGAGAAAGAAATCGGGAGTGCAGGCAGCCTGATAGGCGCGGGCCACGTCCTGACTCTCGTCATAGCAGTAGGGGAAGGCGAAGCCGAGCTCTTCGGCCATGGCCTTGAGGTTGGCGGGAGAATCGTCGGGGTAGTTCTCGGCGTCATTGGAGCTGATGGCCACTATCCCCACGTTCCTGGCCTCATAGTCACTGCCCAGACGGGCCAACTCCTCCTGGACGTGCACCACGAAAGGACAATGCCGGCAGATGAACATCACCAGGAGCGCCTGCTTGTCGACAAAGCTGCCGAGCGTGACCGTGTCTCCCGACACGACGTCCGGCAACTGGAAATCGGGTGCTGGCGACCCCAGTGCGAGCATGGTTGAAGGTGTCATGACCATAGTATCGGCTCCTTTGATTTTGAGGGCGGCTAACGTCGTTCCAATGGGACTGCAGCCAAGAATAGCGCGCCGGGCGCCTGCGAAACAAGAGCCGATCGGGAGATTCCCACCTACCGTAATGCGGGTCCTTCTCCCCGGCGCCATCTCCCCACCGTGGCTTGATCACAACGCAACACGTTAACAGGACACAACTTGACCGGCATGGGCGTCGGTGCTAGTGTTCTGTCTCGGAAATAACGAGGTTTCATGAAAGTCATCAGTCTGAGCACGAAGGGCGGCTCCAACGATTCCCTGGAGACGATGCCGAACCAGGTGGGACCCGGCGAGGTCCCAAGCCTGATCCTGCTCCTGGTGGTGTTGACGGGGCTGCTCACCTTCTTCTGCTCCACCTACACGATTTTCACCCTGCCCGAGTATCGGGTGGGAGACATCGCCGCCTCCGACATCGTGGCCCCGGCCGACGTCCCGATGCAGGACGAAGAGGCCACCAGGGTCCGGCAGCAGGAGGCCGAAAAGGCTGCTCTTCCGGTCTATCGCCACGCGACCCAGCGGGCCCAGGCCCGAATCGAAGGAATCTGCACGCTGTTTTCCACGCTCAGGAGTCAACTGACACCCCTCAACCCGACGCGGTCAGCCGGTCCGTCCTGGAATTTCGACGAACTGTCGCCGGAAGTCCAGGCGAACCTCAAGTCCCAATTGGGCCAACTGCTGCCCGAGCCGGAACTGGAACCGGCCGCCCGATTCCTTGCAGGCAGCGGATTCAGCCCGCAACTGCAGCAGGCGCTGGAACAGGTGCTTCACCAGGCCAATAGCTCCTATGTGATTGAGAGTGCAAGGGATCTGATTCGGGAACAGGGACGCATCCACGTCCTTCCCAGTGCAGATTCGGAAGAGAGAGCGACCATCCCGGTGGAGCAGGTGAAGACGCTGGACGGCATCCGTCAGGAGATCGCCGGCCGGCTGCCGGCGCTGCTGCGCTACCACCAACTCCCCCTCCAACCGGTTTCCCGGCTGGTCAGGGAGTTGCTGCAACCCAATCTTTCCTTCGACCTGCAGGCCACGCAGGCCACCCAGCGGGCAGCCGTGGCCGACGTGGACCCGGTCTTCGTCGTCCTCAAGAAAGGCAAGGTGGTCGTTCGCCAGGGAGACGAAATCAGTCCAGGGCAACTGCAGCAGATCGAAGCCATTCGAGTCCTTCCCCGGACGTCTTCTTCGCTGGCCCAAATCGCCGGCCTGGCGCTACTCATCGGATCGCTGCTGGCCTTGTTCGGCTACTTGCTCAGAAACGTGTGGTCGACCCGCTGGAATTTCATGAGGCTGGCAGTGCTGGCCGGCACCATTCTGGTCACTCAGACCATCGTTCTCAAGGTATTCGGGTTTGTGGGCGAGGCGCTCAGCGAGGCCCTCGGCCAGAACATCGCGGGATTCCCGGACAACGACGAAGTCTATTTCTTCTACGCCCTGCCCTTTGCGCTGGGGGCCATGCTGGTCACCGTTCTGGTGGATGACCGCGCGGGTCTGATGTTTTCCCTGTTGTCGAGCGTTGTGGCCGTGCTGACCCTGGGCAGCGACCTCTATGGCTTCTTCTACGTTCTGATGTCCAACCTGATTGGCATTCTCACCATTCGCAGCGCCGTGCAGAGAGTGGGCCTCGTCGGCGCAGGATTCAAGCTCGGGTCGGCAGCCATCGGCCTCTTCCTGGTGCTGCAGGTCGCCGAATCGGCTCCGTTCGACCTGGCCACCGGGCTGCTGGGAGCCGCCCTGGCTCTGTTGTCCGGGCCGTTCACCACCGGGCTGCTGGTCTTCCTGCTGCCTCTGTTCGAACGGTTTTTCATGGTCACGACCGTTATGAGGCTGCAGGAACTGGGCAACGTCAATCTGCCCCTGATCCGAGAGCTGATCGTGAGAGCCCCCGGAACCTACAACCACAGCGTGGCTGTCGGAACCCTGTCTGAAGGAGCCGCCGAAGCCATCGGACTGAACCCGCTATTCGCGAGGGTGGCCTGTTTCTATCACGACATCGGCAAGGCGATTCATCCCGAATACTTTGTCGAAAACCAGCAGGACGAGAACATTCACGATCGCACCAGCCCCGAGGAAAGCGTGAAACTGGTGGTGGGACACGTGAGCAAGGGCATCCGCATGGCCCGGGCCGCCAAGCTCCCCTCCTCGATGATCGACATCATTCCCCAGCACCACGGCACCAAGCTCTTGACCTATTTCCACGAGAAGGCCAAGGCCACGGCGGCCTCACCCGATGAAATCGACGAAACCCGCTTTCGCTATCCGGGCCCCAAGCCGCAAAGCAAGATGGCCGCCATCATCATGCTGGCCGACGCCGTGGAGGCTGCCGCCAGGACCCTGAGCGACCACTCCCAGGAGAAGCTGCTGGAGCTGATTCAAAAGATCGTGGCCAATACGACCGAAGATGGACAGCTATCGGAGTGCGACATCACCCTGGCCGACATCGACCGCATCGCCTTCAGCTTCCTCGAGACCCTTTCCAGCGTTTACCACGCCCGAATCACCTATCCCGGCTTCGAGTTCGAGAACACCCGGGAATCCGCATCGTAGCCTCCTGTCTCAGACCGACAAGCAGTGAACGAAAATAACCACGAGCAGCGCGCAGAAAGAGACAAAAAAAAGGAGCCTTTTGCAAAATTCCCAATCGCGAATGACGTGGAGACGGCAAAGGTGAAGGGCTGACAGCTCCGGCATTCACCACAAAAGGCACAAAAGTCACAAAACGAGTTGCGTGATTTCGAGTCTTGACGATCGGAGGGTTCTTTTTGCGCCTTTTGTGGCCATTCCCGGAAACGATCCCTCTACCGATTCTTGCAAACGCTTCATTCCAAATAATAAGCATGTACCCCTTAGCAGTATCGTGGGTTACGGGAGAGCTGCGAAGCTGCGGTTGGCGTGGGTATCCGACGCGACGCCCCCTACAAGCCATCCTTATAGAGCTGCGAAGCAGCGCCCGCATGTCGCCTGCAGGGTAAGCCCAGAGAATCCTGGAGAGGTCGCGTTTGGCAGCGAAATCGGCGTTCTCCTTGCGGCGGAGGCGGAAGCCTGGGGTCGTCTGAACCCTGCACTGCCACAGCCGCGAATGCGGCGATTAGAAAGCACCCTTCCGAAAAGCACTGCCTCTCGAGCCTTATGCAAACGGCTCAAAGAGTTATCCACGAAGGGCCGAGAAGGGATTGGAGAAGGCTCGAGAGGCATCCGCCCAAGGTCGGGAAGGGGGAATCGATTGCCACCGGGGGTGTCAATGGACAGTATAAGCAGGATCACCAGCCACATTCCAACCGTGGCGGCATTGCCGGCCGGCGAGTATCTCATGGGCTGCGACCGCGGGCGTGCGGACGAGCAGCCGGTTCATCGGGTCCGGGTCGATGCCTTCGCCATGGGTGTGACCACCGTGACCAACCGGCAATACCGGTTTTTCGTGAATCGAACCGGGGGACGGATGCCCGAATCGTTCCTGGAGTCCCGGTTCAGCCATCCACGACAGCCCGTGGTTTCGGTCAGTTGGCTGGAGGCGGCTGCCTATTGCCGCTGGCTGAGCGAGTGGACCGGCCAAACCTGGCGTTTGCCCAGCGAGGCCGAGTGGGAATGGGCCGTTCGCCAGAACAGGGAGGGATGCCTCTATGCCTGGGGCGACCGCGACCCTTCCGAATTCGAGCTCTATCGCACCGGTTGGCGGGAGCGGCGCCCCCATCCGGTGGCCATGCAGCCGCCCAATGAATTCGGGCTGTACGACCTGGGCGACAATGTCCATGAGTGGTGCCTGGACTGGTATGCGCGCGACTACTACCGGCGATCACCCGGCGACAATCCCGTCAATCGGGACGAGACCCTCCGCCGGGCCTCCCGGGGCGGAGCCTGGCGCCACCAGATCAAGGTGAGCCGTTGCGCCGCCCGCAGCAGCCTGGCCCCCTCCTACCGATACACCGACTACGGATTCCGGGTCGTCAGGGCGTTCGACTGACAGCAGGCTACTCCCCGTCCGATCCGTCCCGGCCGAGGAGCAGTCTGGCCCGGGGCAGGGATGCCAGGGCTTGAAGGATCTGGGGATCGCCTTCCAGCTCCACTTTCATGCTCTGCCGGGTCTGCAGGGAAAGGAGCAGCAGGCGGCTGCGAAGGCTGCGCCGGATGAAGGGAAGGTGGTCCTCGAACTCCCGGTCGGAATGAATCAGTTCCCGCGCGGCCAGGTAGTCACGAAATTCCGCCAGCACCAGAGGGCTGACAATGGCCGTGGCGGCAAGCACCGGATACCTGGCCTTGAATTCACGGGCAAAGGCAAAAAGGAGATGTCGCGACAACAGGCGATGCTGAAAGGAGGTCAAGGAGACGGCTTCAGCCAGGACGTCCGGAAGGATGCCGCCCTCGCCAGACTCGGAGGAGAAGCCGTCAGGCCCCTGGCGGGCGCCCGGCCGGCTGCTTTCCAATCTTTCGACCCATTTCAGGTACTCCAGGAGAGAGCGATTCTTGTAGTTGCGCTGAATCATGCGTCCGCTGGGCGTGAACCACTTGGCGGTCGTCAGGGAAAGCCCGTTGCCGCCGCTCAGTGGGAAGACCGTCTGAACCAGTCCCTTGCCGAAACTGTTTTCTCCGACGATGATTCCCCGCCGGGCATCCTGGATGGCTCCCGCCAGAATTTCAGCCGCGCTGGCTGTCTGCTCATTGATCAAGACCACCAGCGGATAGGGTTCCCGGTCGACTCCGCGTGTGGCCAGATACTTGACGTTGGCGTTGGGGAGCCTCCCCCTGGTGACCAGAATGACCTGGTTCACGTCCAGGAAGCGATCGGCAACCCTGATGGCGCTTTGCAGATTCCCTCCCGGATTGTCCCGCAAGTCCAGTACGAGACCTTGTAATTCAGCCTGGAACGGCTTGAGCGCCTGGTCGACTTCATCTTCGGTGGTTGCGGTGAAGGCCACCAGTTGCAGGTACGCCACCCCGGGCAGGATGGCATAACTGAGAGGCAGACTGGGTTCGGGTATCTCTTTTCGACGGACCCGGAGCCCCAAGGGACGGTCCACGCCGATCCTCTCGATCAGGACCTCCACCGGTGTGTCCCGGGGACCGCGCAACAGGCTCACCACCTCCGCACCGGCGCGGTCTCTGGTGGAGACTCCGTCGACCGCAAGGATGACATCCCCGGGGCGGATTCCCGATTCCTCGGCCGGCGACTCCGGAATCGTCGAGAGCACCATCATCTTTCCGTCCGCCGGGGCCACCCGCACACCGATTCCGGAATAGTTGCCGCCCTGGTAGGCCCGCAGGTCTCCAAAGGTCCTGGGGTCGTAAAAGCTCGAATGCGGGTCCAGGCGGCTCAGCATGCGCTGAATCGACCGCGCAATGGCGTGATTCACATCGATCGGCTCCGCGTAGCCGGTTTCCGCAAGACTCAAGACCGAGGCATAGGCTTCCAGTTGGCGGTGGAACGATTCCGGAAAGGAAGGCCTGATTTCCCGGGTCTCGGTGGGAGACCCACCGCTGGAGAGAACGACCGCCGATTCCGCCAACAGCCCAGCGCACGCAAGTAGCGCCGCCATTGCCTTTCTGACTGATGACTGTCGAATCACTTTGAGAACCGATCGATCGATGCCGCGGGTTGCCTGATCGATTGTAACCCGCGATGAAACAATGGGAAATCGACAATCCTTTCGTGACCTTGGTATCCCGTTGCGATGAGTCTCAACGCCTTGGTGGCCGTTCATGAGTCTACGCGTGTCATCGCGGATTCCTCCTTTTTCCGTCTGTTTCAGACCAGCCCGGCTGTTCCACATGACCCGGTAACCGGCTCGCAACTCTGCTATAATTCGCGCCATGCAGGATTTTTCCGGCAGGGGAGTTGCCGAAATTCCGGGCGGATTCGGACTGCCGGATGCGGAGAATGCCATGACCAGACAGGGAATCGGGGTGGCGCTGCTCGCAATTCTGGCGGCGGCCGGTCCTTCGGCCGAGGCGGTGGTGTTCACTCTGGAGGTGGATGACGTCATTCATCCGGTGATTGCGGAGTACATCGATCATGGACTGAAGCAGGCGGAAGAGGAAGGCGCTGCCGCCGTGATCATCCAGATGAATACTCCTGGGGGCTTCGACTCCTCCATGCGGGAGATCATCGAGAAGATATTGCGGTCGGAAACTCCCGTGCTGGTTTTTGTCGGTCCCAGCGGCGCCAGAGCTGCATCCGCCGGATTCTTCATCCTCTTGTCCGGCGACCTGGCCGTCATGGCCCCCGGCACCAACACCGGAGCCGCCCATCCCGTGCCCCTGGGCGGGGGCAAGTTGGACGAAGTCATGCAGAAGAAGGTGGAGAACGATGCCGCCGCCTATATCCGCAGTTTCGTGGCCCAACGCGGGCGCAACGTCGAGCTGGCGGAGAAAGGGGTATTGGAGAGCCTCTCCTTCACCGAAGAGGAAGCGCGCAAAGGCAATCTCATCGACGGCATCGCCCAGGACCTGAACGAGATCCTCACAAAATTCGACGGGAGGGAGATTCAGCGATTCGACGGCCAAACGCACGTTCTGAAACTGAAGAACGAAGGGCTGAAGGCGTTTGAAATGACGGCTCGCCAGAAGGTCCTCTCAAAAGTGCTGAACCCCAATATTGCGCTGATTCTGGGGCTGATCGGTCTGCTCGGACTCTACATCGAGTTCAGCAATCCCGGTCTGATCTTTCCCGGCGTGGCCGGTGGGGTTTGCATCTTCCTGGCGCTGGTGGCATTCAACATCCTGCCCATCAACCTCCTGGGAGTGGTGCTGATCCTGGCAGCCATCGTTCTCTTCGTTCTGGAGGCGAAAGTGACCAGCTACGGACTGCTGGCTTCTCTTGGAATCGCCGTCATGATCCTCGGCTCCCTGATCCTCATCAATTCACCGCTCCCCGAGTTACAGGTACAGTTGATCACGGCCGTGGGAATCACTCTCCCCTTTGCCGCCATCACCATCTTTCTCATGCGGCTGGTCATTCTGGCCCACCGCAACAAGTCGGTCACCGGCAAGGAGGGCATGGTCGGAGAGATCGGAACGGCTTTGACCGACATCGGCTCCGAGGGCAAAGTGCAGGTCCACGGCGAGATCTGGCAGGCCAGCAGCCCTGAGACGATCGAATCCGGCAACCGGGTGCGAGTGGTGTCGGTGGAGGGACTCAACATTCAGGTGACCCGGGCCGAAGGTTCCGGGGCTTCCTCGATCTGAAAAGGAGAGACTCATGTTCGAATTCGATTTCATTTCCGTCCCGGGTCTCTTCGGGCTGTTGCTGGTGGTCATCGTCCTTTTCAACTCGCTTCACGTCCTGCGGGAATATGAGCGCGGCGTCATCTTTCGCCTGGGGCGCCTGTTGCCGCAGCCCAAGGGCCCGGGCCTCATCATCGTCTGGTGGCCCATTGACCGAATCGTCAAGCTGGAGTTGCGGGTCGTGACTCTGGATGTGCCGCCGCAGGACATCATCACCAGCGACAACGTGTCGGTCCAGGTCAATGCCGTCGTCTATTTTCGGGTCATGGATCCCTTGAAGGCGGTGGTGGAGGTCGAGAACTACCTCTACGCCACCTCCCAGCTTGCCCAGACCACACTCCGTTCGGTTCTCGGCGAAGTGTCGCTGGACGATCTGCTCAGCCGGCGCGAGACCTTGAACGTCCGATTGCAAAGCATCCTGGACCAGCACACCGATCCCTGGGGCATCAAGGTTGGAACGGTCGAGGTGAAGCAGGTGGACCTTCCCCAGGAAATGCAGCGGGCCATGGCCAAGCAGGCCGAAGCGGAACGAGAACGGCGGGCCAAGATCATTCACGCCGAGGGAGAGTTCCAGGCCTCGGAAAAGCTGGCTCAAGCCGCCGAGGTGGTGTCCAAGGAGCCGGTGGCCCTGCAGTTGAGGTATCTGCAAACGCTGACCGACATTGGTGTGGAGAGGAACACCACCCTGGTTTTTCCGCTGGCGATCGATATCCTGGAGCCTTTTCTGAAAAAGAGTGAGTAGCGCGGTTGTCCGGGACTTCAAACCGGCCGTTTCCGGAAACCATCCTGTCTATCCATGTCCATCAACCCTCGGCTCATGTTTGACTTCGAACCGGTTTGCGGCCAACAGGGGTCATAGGAGGCAATTTCATGGAGAGAAGTCCTGAGAACAAGGAGTTGCGGCTCGACAACCGCCACCTGCTGCTCTTTTTCCTTGGGGCCGTCCTGATCTGCGCCAGCTTCTTTGCCCTGGGTTTCTGGATGGGACACGGGCAGGCCGGAGAGGCAACGCCGGCAGTCGGAGACGGACCCCGCTCCGGCCTCGCCCTGTCTGAAGCCGTGAACCCACCCTCGGGCACGGAGGGAGCCCAAGCGTCTTCTCGGGGAGGGAGCGAGGGGGCGACTTCCACCAGGCAGGACCCGGCAAGCCCACCCGACTTGCGCAAGGAACTGGACTTCTACAGCGCCGTCAAGGATCAGAGCGTGGATGAAAACTTCAGTCCGCGCCCCTCCGGAAAGGAGAGGCCGAAAGAGGCTCGGCAGCCCTCCAGGGCCGGCAGAGCTACTTCCGGCTCCGCGGCCAGCGCCCGGGAGATGCTTCATTTGCAAGTGGCCGCCCTTCGGAAACGTGCCGATGCCAATCGCCTGGCCGACGAGCTGCGGGGCAAGGGATACCCCGTGGTGGTCGTGACCCCCTCAAGGTCGGAAGACCCGAAGTGGATCCGGGTCAAGGTCGGCCCCTATCGCAGCACTCGGGAAACGTCCCGAGTGAAAGCCCGGCTGGCCCGGGACGGCTACGATTCGGTTCTGCGGCGCCAGTGAATCGAATCCCGGGGAGCTCTTCTCTCTGAAGACAATTCGTGTTTCCCTTTCCCTTCCGGCATTACCAGGCGGCCTGCCTGGCCATCGTCAGCGGCATCCTGCAGGTTCTTCTCTTTCCCAAATTCTCCCTGTCCTGGCTGAGCTGGGTCGCCCTGGTTCCCCTGTTGATCGCCCTCTTCCGGGAAACTTCCTGGAAGCGGGCGCTGTGGCTGGGGTGGATCTTCGGCCTCGTTTTCTTTTCCGGGTGCTGCTACTGGATCCTGGACGTCCTGCAAGGCTACGGCGACATGCATGGGTCGGGAGCCCTCTTGCTGTTTGCTCTGCTGATCGTCTACCTGTCGCTCTTCCCGGGTCTGTTCGCCTGCGTCTTTTCCCGACTCTCGCTGAGATTCCCCGGGGGCTGCTTCCTGCTGGCCCCCTGCCTTTGGGTTGCCACGGAAACCCTTCGGGGACACCTCTTGACCGGGTTTCCCTGGTGCCTGACGGGCTATGTGCTGGTGGACAACACCTCCCTGGCCCCCATCGCCACCTTCGCCGGGGTCTATGGCCTCTCCTTCCTGGTGGTTTGGATCAATGCCTTGATCGCGGGCCTTTTCTTCCGGTCCAGGCCGGCGGCCGCATGCCTGCCCGCCGCCCTGGCGTTGCTGGGCGGTCTGACGTGGACGGGAACATCGCCCCTGGAGGCCAACCACGCCGGGAAGGCGCAGGCCCGCCTGGTTCAGACCCATATTTCTCTGGATCAACCCTGGGACCCACAATCGCAAAGCCGGCTCCTGGAGGAGTTGATCGAGTTGTCTCTGTCGCCCCCGTTCACGGATTCGGCAACCGCCCCCGAGACCGGTTCGCTCCCTGCCGAACCGCCTCCGTTGAAGCTCCTCATTTGGCCGGAGACACCGGCGCCGTTCTATTTTCACGAGGATCCGTCGTTTCGAAGCGACATGAACCGGCTGGCGGCATCTTCCGGCTCCACGCTGCTGTTCGGATTTGTCGACTGGCCTTCGGAAGAGGAGGATTCGCGCACCAGCCCCTACAACAGCGTCGGGACGGTGTCTCCCGCCGGAAAGTTGATCGCGCAGTACGACAAGATGCACTTGGTCCCTTTCGGGGAATACGTTCCCTGGTCCTGGCTGTTCTTCTTTGTGGAAAAGATATCGACCGGGGTCGGGGACTATCAGCCCGGCAGCCGGGTGGTGGTCTCGCGCTTGGAATCCGGGGAAAAGCTGGGGGTCTTCATCTGCTACGAGGCGGTCGTGCCCGACCTGGTGCGCCGCTTCGTGGCCGAGGGGGCCGAGGTCCTGGTCAACATCACCAACGACGCCTGGTTCGGCAACTCGGCGGCTCCCCACCAGCATCTGCTGATGGCTCGCATGCGCGCCGTCGAGAACCGGCGATATCTGCTGAGAGCCGCCAACAGCGGCATCAGCGCCGTCATCGACCCGTTGGGGAGGGTCCTTTCCAGCACCGGCCTGCAGCGGCGTACGGTCCTCGATACTGACTTCGGACTCAGGCAGAAAACCACCTTCTATTCCCGGAATGGAGACCTCTTTGCCTGGCTCTGCCTGGCCCTGAGTCTGATCGCGGGCGTCACCGGAAGAGTGAATAGTGGCTAGTGGTTAGTGGTCAGTTGATTGACCGACACGTCAAGCTACTGAAACAAACCTGTTTCACTCTCGTATGATCCGCACGCCAGGGCGGGGGCACGGCTGGCCACTGGCCACTGACCACTGCTCACTGACTTGTAGTCCTTCCTGTTTTTCAGTGCTGCGGTTATGATGGGGCGCTGCCGGTCCGGCTTGCAATTCATGCTGAAGGGAAGTGTTTCGAGACAGGACACCCGGCCGAAGGAGGAAAGTCCCATGCCAGCAGAGGTGAGGTTCGATATCACCAAGGATGATCTGTCTCCGTTGGAGGGCGGAGGCCCGGTCTTCGTGACCTTTGGAGAGGTGCTGGTGCGGGAAACGCCGGGCGACCTGGAGCGGCCCGAACGGACCCGCCTGGTCCACCTGTCGCTGGCGGGTAGTGAATTTACGCTGGCCGCCGCCCTCAGCCGGCTCGGCGTTCCCTCCGCCTACATCACCCGGGTTCCGGCAAACCCCTACGGCTTCGCCGTGCGAAACGCGGCTCGGGAGCAGGGCATTGACGCCGCCAACATGGTCTGGGCCCCCAAGACCGAACCCATCGGCCGCTTGATCTATGAAATCGGTCGCACGCCGCGGCGAAACATCGGAATCTACCAGCGCATGTACTCGGCGGCATCCAGGCTGGGGGCGGGAATAGTGAATTGGCCGGAGGCTCTGAAAGACGCCCGGCTGTTCCATACCTCCGGAATCACCTTCGGTTTGGCCGGCCACAGCCGATACGAACGCAACTACAACCTGGAAGCACTCCAGGAAGCACTTGAGAACAAGCCCCCCAACTGCTTGGTCGGAATGGACTTCAACTATCGAGGGACTTTGTGGTCTCCCGCGGAGGCCTGCAAGGTTCTGACACCCATCGCCACCGACCACGTGGACGTGCTCATCACCACCATCGAGGACATGGCCCGGCTCTACGGGATGAGTCTGGGAAGCTGTTCCGCCAAGCAGATCGTCGACGGCGACCTGGGGCCTATCGACGATGACGACCTTCGCGCCTTCGCCGGCCAGGTCCGGGACAGATTTCGGGCCCGGATGGTGGCCATCACCATCCGCTATCCGGATACCTTCGAGCAACACCGATGGGAGTCGGCGGCCATCGATTCAGAGGGGCGTTTCTTTCGTTCGCCTGCCGTCAGACCCATTACCCTGTGGGATCGCCTGGGCGGCGGAGACACCTGGAATGCGGGATTCTACTACGGCCTGCTCACCTCGGGATTCAACGGGGAAGGAATGGAGAAGGGGGTCTTGACCGGAGATGCGGCCACCCGTCTGAAGCAGACCCTGATGTTCGACCTTCCCATTGTCGACAAGGCGGAAGTTCAGGCGCTGCTGAGATCGGACGTGCTGGGCGGCGGGAAACGGACCTCCCGCTGACCGATGCCGGCCTCTTGCGGGATCACTGGAACTCGTGACTTGCAAGTGACTGAAAAGAGTGCGCCTATATCACTTCCAGTCGGCCCGGCAAGCCATCGTGTCGGAGGACTTTCACCATGACCAGGGAACAAAAACTGGACCTGATGAGGCAGACGGGGCTGATCGCCATCATGCGGGCGGACAGTTCCGACCAGTTGATTGCCGCCGCCGACGCCATCAGGGCGGGCGGCGTGCGGGCCATTGAAGTCACCATGACCACTCCGGGGGCGCTGGAGACCATTGGAAAGGCCAGCCGGCGATACCGGGGAGAAACCCTTTTCGGAGCCGGCACGGTGCTCGACCCTGAAACGGCTCGCGCCGCCATTCTGGCCGGAGCCGACTTCGTGGTGGCGCCGACTCTCAACCCGGAAATGGTGGCGCTCTGCCTCAGGTACGGCGTTCCGGTGTTCCCGGGATGCTACACCCCCACCGAAATGCTGACGGCCTGGGAAGCGGGAGCCTCCATGATCAAGCTGTTCCCGGCGGACGTTGGCGGGCCGGCATACATCAAGGCCGTTCGGGCGCCGCTGCCCCAGCTCGAGATCGTTCCGGTCGGAGGAGTGAACCTGGATACGGCAGCCGATTTCATCAGGAGCGGAGCGGCCGTGCTGGGGGTCGGAAGCAGTCTGATCAATCAAAAGCTGCTCGACTCGGGCGACATGGAGGACCTGCGCCGCCGCGCAGCCGCCTTCGTAGCCGAGGTGGCCAAGGGCCGGGCCTCCTGATCCGGGACCCGAAGGCTTGCCTGGAACAAACGGAAAAAAAGGGATCCACGAAGAGACACGAAGGACGACGAAGGCACACCAAGCGGGACGGCACCTTCGCATCGGCAGGGGCAGTGCCTCCTCGCGGAGCAAGAAGGATGGGAGAAGGCGCCCCTCCGGGAGCGCGGGCGTCTCGCCCGCATCCTCTGGGTTGGGTGGCCGCTCCGTTTCCCGGTGATGCGGCACACGGCCACCCTGCCGCCGGCAACGGCCTGGGGTCGGCCGAAGCAGACGCCTGGAGCCGTTGCCGGTCGAGCCGGGTAGAGGAGAGGGGTGAGGCTGTGCCAGTGTTGTGCGGGCGGGACGCCCGCGCTCCCGGGTGGGCTTCATTCCGTGACGTCGTCGTAGCAAAAGAGCGTTATCCACAAGCATTGATTCTCAACCAAAGATTGGGGAGTCCCACCATGAGCCCTGGGGAAGAGAACAGTCGCATTCTCGATTCCAACGACCCGGACCTGTATGAGATTCGGACCAAGGCGCGGGGACCGGAAGGCCGGGTTCCGATCAACGAGGATCTGCTCCGCCATGCTCCCAGCGGCAACCTCTTCGCCTTCAGTCAAAACGCGGGCATGGGCTGGAATCCCTCCGAACTGGGTCGAAAGGAATTTCTCATTCTGAGCACTCAGGGGGGCATTCGGGCCCCGGACGGGCGTCCCCTGGCCCTGGGCTACCACGTGGGCCACTGGGAGGTAGGACTGTTGATGCAGGCGGCCGCCAAAGAGATCCGCGCCTCCGGCTGCATCCCCTATGCCGCCTACTGCACCGACCCCTGCGACGGTCGCACTCAGGGCACTCCGGGAATGATGGACAGCCTCCCCTACCGCAACGACGCCGCCCAGATTTTTCGGCGCCAGATCCGTTCATTGCCCACCCGACGCGGCGTACTGGGAGTGGCTACCTGCGACAAGGGGCTGCCCGCCATGATGATGGCCCTGGCCTCGACCCGAGACCTGCCCTGTGTCCTGGTTCCCGGAGGGGTGACGCTGCCGCCTGCCGAAGGAGAGGATGCGGGCACCGTCCAATCCATTGGATCCCGCTTCGCCCACGGAGAAGCCACCTTGGAGGATGCCGCCGAGGCTCTGTGCAGGGCCTGCGCTTCTCCGGGCGGCGGCTGCCAGTTTCTGGGAACGGCGGCCACGGCGCAGGTCGTGGGAGAAGCCCTGGGGCTGGCCTTGCCGCATTCGGCTCTGGCTCCATCCGGCCAGGAGATCTGGCTCGACATGGCTCGCCGGTCGGCCCGGGCGCTGCTGCTGCTGGAGAAGGAAAAGCGCACCACGGGCCGGCTGCTGACCGAGAGTTCCATTCACAACGCCATGGCCGTGCATGCCGCTTTTGGCGGGTCCACCAACCTGCTCCTGCACCTCCCGGCCATCGCCCATGGGGCCGGAATGCGGCGTCCAACCGCGGCTGATTGGGCCGCCATGAACCGCCGGGTGCCGCGCATCGTGGATGTCCTGCCCAACGGCCCCCGGCACCATCCGACGGTTCGCGTCTTCCTGGCCGGAGGCGTCCCCGAAGTCATGCTGCACCTGCGCGATCTCGAACTCCTGCACCTGGATGCCCGGACCGTGAGCGGGCTGTCCCTGGGGGAGGTCCTGGAATGGTGGGAGCGGTCCGACCGGCGCCGTCACTTGCGCCGCAGGCTTCGGGAACTGGACGGCGTCGACCCCGACGATGTGATCATGAGTCCCGCAGAGGCCCGCCGGCGGGGATTGACCAGCACCGTGACCTTTCCCGGGGGGAACCTGGCCCCGGAGGGCTCGGTGATCAAGAGCACGGCTATCGACCCCTCGGTGGTCGACCCGGACGGCGTCTACCGCAAGGTCGGCCCGGCCCGGGTATTTACCAGGGAGACCGACGCCATTGCCGCCATCAAGAGCCGGGAGCGGGACCGGGTCAATCCGGGAGATATCCTGGTCTTGATCTGTCGCGGCCCGGCCGGGTCGGGGATGGAGGAGATCTACCAGATCACCTCCGCTCTGAAACACCTCTCCTTCGGCAAGCACATCGCGGTGGTGACCGACGCCCGCTTTTCGGGTGTCTCCACCGGCGCCTGCATCGGCCACGTCGGCCCGGAGGCGCTGGCCGGCGGACCGATCGGCAAGGTCAGAGACGGCGACGTCATTCAAATCGTCATCGACCGAAATCGGTTGGAGGGAAGTGTCGACCTGGTGGGTTGCGAGGGGAAAGTCCTGGGACCAGAGGCCGGCAACGAAGTCCTGGCGGCGCGGGCAGCGCCGACCCACCTCTCTCACGACAACCGGCTTCCCGACGACTCGCGCCTCTGGGCGGCCCTGCAGCAGGTAAGCGGGGGAACCTGGGGGGGCTGCGTCTTCGACGTGGACACCATTGTCAAGACCCTGGAGGCCGGCGCCCGAGCCCGGGAAAACCAAGACTGATTCGGGTGCGGAAACGGGGCAATCCTTGTCCAGGCACGTTTTCTCCTCAGATATTCGACCTTTTCCGCAGCGGACAATTCCTACTCAACCATTGCAGCTTGGTGTCAGGTCATACTTGAGGTGTCGTAATTGAGAAGGTAACGTTGACGGGTGGAGAGAGACGATTGTTGGGGAGGTCGCGACGCGGGGCCGGCAGGGCAGCCAGAAGATGCTGATGGCTACGGCATCTTGGGTGTGATTTAGAATCGAAAGTTCGTCGTGTCATTCGAGGGGGCGAGCAGGACTAAAACACGACTGTAACACTCGATCCACGCTCGCATCCCCGGGGAAATCCATCCCGTCACATCAAGAATGCGCTTGTGATCTTCCATCAAGTGCCTCGCGAAGATCGGTTCGTGATGAGCAATCCGATTTCGCAGCAGTCGCAGATCGTTCAATGGACCGTGGACCTGCTTGCGAACAAGCGGTTTGCAATGAGGGAACGCTCCACGGAGCGCCGGCCGCCAGAGAGTCTTCTCGTAGTCCGCCTTGCGGCCTGCAGGGACGATGCGACCTCCGGATCCAAGCAACGACACCCAAAAACCGAAAGAGAGCGCAGCCACAATTCGAGGTGGAACAACTACATGGCCGGTGTTCTCCACGGCCCTTCTCGCGACCTCGATCCGACCGAGACACCCGGTGTCGAGGCCGACCACAGGATTGTCGTACCACTCCGCGCCGTAGCAACCGGCAAGCTGGCGGTGCATGGCGTTCCGCAATGTCACCTCCAACCCCTGTAGGGGCCCGTAGAAGGCCGCGCTGATGGCCGTGTTCCAAGTATAGAGACGAAGCGCTCTTCCCCGATTCCCCCGCACGGCTCTGAGGTAGGTACTCATGCGTTCCGGAGAGATCGCCGCCTCCAGATCGGTCTGCATCTCTTCTTTGCGGGAGAAGATGTTGACTTTTCCCACGTGTCGCGCTAGGTTCATGTTTGTCCGCTCCGGGTCCGCCTCTGCCTTCGGGTATGCGCCCGGGGCTTTGTTCATTGCCCCCGGGCCATGTGGCCAGGTTTGGCGACCGCTTTCCGACTGGCCTTCACTCTCTCCTCCACGACACTGAATTCGGGTTCCAGTCTCTTCAGACGAGCTACCAACCCCGAAAGATCATAGGCGTTGCTCAGCTTCCCGCCGTGACGATCTCTCCGCTCGATTCGCTGAACAAACCCGGCACTCTCGAGTGCAGCGATGTGACGCTGCACTTGCCGGGAACTGAGGCTCAAGCGCTCTCCCAATGCCTTTTTTCCTGGGTAGGGCTTCCGGTGGTTGTCCCACCAGTAGTCACAGAGCTGCATCAGCACGGCAAGATGCGTCGGATTGAGCCCCAGTCTTGGTTGCGCCCGAAGCAGCAGCGAAGGTACGACGCAAAAGCCTAAATCCATAACCTTCTTGCCCCACTTCTTCTCGGATGACCGGGATTTCTCCGGCGCTCGGTTGTCCAGATTCAACGGCACCACGTTGTTCGCTGTCATTTCAACTCCCCTATTTCACTCTTGCAGTTGATTCAGTATCGTACGGAATATTGATTACTGCAACTGTTCAGGATTAGTCACTCATGACTACTCCCTCCAGGCATTCCAGACTCAGGCCCCAAGACCCACATGACTGCCTAATTAGGACCACCGACAACCAGGTCAAGCCGAAGCCACCACAAACCAGGACACATAGATGTCTGGTCTTATATGACTAGTGGATAGAGCGGAACGGCAGCGGCGCGCGCGCAGCTTCGCCATGGCTCAGGGCTCTCGAAAACTCTGATGTGCTTATTGTGGTTAGTCTCACCAGGTCGCACCCCATATTGAAAAAGGCAGAACTTCACCTGTGCCGGCAAAAGGACCTCCTGCCCGGTTGCGAATTTTGCAAAAAGCTCAGTCTGGCTATAGAATAGGCCCTCCGAGCGGTGCGGGGAAAACGGCATCTTGCCTCGAACCCGTGACGGCTTCGTTGATCGCCGCCGACAGGGAGAACCCTGAATGAAAGCGTCCAACCCTCTTTGGAAAGATCGGCTAGCGGGCAGGATCTCCGAGCCGCTGAACCGGGAAATCGATATCTTCGAAACCGAGATCGACTTGCGGCGGCAGGAGAAGGTGGATGAACGGGTCTTCGCGGAAACCCGGCTGCGTCGTGGGGTTTACGGACAGCGATACGACAACGGTCAACGGCACGACGGAAAAGTAGCCAGGACCCTCGAGTACCCCACTTCCAATCCGACCAAAGGCCCCAATACCGTCTGGGATGCTCCAGGAATGCAGCGAATCAAGATCCCCTACGGAGGACTCGATGCCGCTCAACTGGAGGTGATGGCAGAGTTGGCCGAGGAGTATTCCGACGGCATCGCCCACGTCACCACCCGGCAGGACTTCCAGCTCCACTTCGTGCACATGGAGGATACTCCGACTCTGATGCGCCGTTTGGCGGCAGTCGGAATCACTACTCGAGAGGCTTGCGGCAATTCGGTGCGCAACGTGACCGCCTGCCCCTATTCAGGCGTCTGCCCCGACGAGGCCTTCGACGTGACTCCCTATGCCAGGGCTCTGTCCCGATTCCTGCTGGGCCATCCCGACTGCCAGAATTTCGGCAGAAAGTTCAAACCGGCCTTCAGCGGATGCAGCCAGCATGCCTGCGGACTCACCAGCATGCACGATCTGGGCGCCATCGCCGTGACTCGCCGCGAGAACGGCGCCGAAGTGCGCGGATTCGAGCTCTATGTGGGCGGCGGATTGGGGGCCGTTCCTTACCAGGCCAAGCTCTTCGACGAGTTTCTGCTTCCGGAACAACTGCTGCCGACCGCGCAGGCCATCGCCCGCGTGTTTGCCCGGCTGGGCGAAAAGAAGAATCGAGCCAGGGCCCGAATCAAGTTCCTGGTGCACGACCTGGGCATCGAGAAGTTCAAGGCCCTGGTCCTGGAGGAGCGTGACCGCCTTCCACGGGACCCCCGATGGAAGCAATATGTCGATGAGGCGCTGGCGGCATCCGGGGAAGAATCGCCCGCGGCGGGCGACGACCTGTCCGAGTCGGGGTCGGGGTCACCCGAATACCGGCAGTGGCTGAAGACCAACGTCCGGGCGCAAAAACAGGCGGGCTTTGTGGTCGCCACCGTCACCCTCCCCTTGGGGGACGTCAGTTCCGATCAGCTTCGCTCTCTGGCGGACATCGCCCGCCGCTTCACTCCGGATGGGGTACGCACGACCGTGGAGCAGAACATCGTCCTGCGCTGGGTGCGTCGAAGCGACCTTGTCCAACTCTACCAGGCCCTGGAATCGTCCCAGTTGGCCCAGCCCGGGGCAAGCAACATCGTCGACGTGGTGGCCTGTCCCGGAACCGACACCTGCAAGCTGGGGATTTCTTCTTCGAGAGGCCTGGCCGCCGAGCTTCAGCGCCGGCTGGCCGACAAGGGCGCGGAGATGGATCAAGCCATCCAGGACCTGCACATCAAGGTCAGCGGCTGCTTCAACAGTTGCGGGCAGCATCACATCGCCGACCTGGGGTTCTATGGAGTGAGCCGAAAGGTCGGTGGATACGCCGTGCCCCATTTTCAGGTGGTGCTGGGAGGGCAGTGGAATCAAAATGCAGGTTCCTACGGACTCCCCATCGTGGCCATTCCCTCCAAGAATGTTCCCGAGGTGGTTTCCCGCCTGGGAGAGAGCTACGTCAGCGATCGCAACCAGGGAGAGAGCTTTCAGGCCTTTGTCAAGCGCACCGGAAAGCTGCAGGTCCGCAAGCTGCTGGAGGATCTGGCCAAGGTTCCGGGCTATGAAACCGACAGCTCCTACTTCAGCGACTGGGGGGACCCCAGAGAATACAGCATCAGCGACATCGGCAAGGGCGAGTGCGCCGGCGAGGTGGTCACGGCGGTGGAGTTCGACCTGGTGGCCGCCGAACGCCAGGTCTTCGAGGCCCAGGTATTTGGCGAGGGGGGCAATTTCCGAAAGGCGGGCCAGACCGCCTACGGAGCCATGCTCCATGCAGCCAGGGGACTGATCAAATTGGAGTTCCTGGATGTGGCCGATGATCCCGACGAGATCGTGGCCCAGTTCCGCACTCGATATTTTGATACCGGGAAGATCTTCGACCCCTTTGCCGGCCCCAAGTTCGCCAATTATCTCTTCGCCGCCCACCGAAGTTCGGGTAACAGCTACACGCCGGAATCTTCCAGACGGCTGATCGAGGAGGCTCAACTCTTTATCGAGGCCTGCCACGGCTGTTTCAACCGCATGGGTCTTGCACCCAACGCCGCCACTGCCTGACCCGCATGCTCAGCCACCTGGCGAGACATGCGGGTCGACTCTTCCGGAATGGAAATCCAACACGTCTACCTGAAATGGCGCCTGGAGCATTCAGGCGTGGTCGACCTGGAACCCCTGATCCCGATCTTTCACGATTGGGTGAGGGAGCAGAGTTGCGAGGAAACCCTGGTGGACGTGGCCGACTACCGTCACGTGCCCGCCGGGCCCGGCATTCTTCTGGTGGGCCACGAAGCCGATTTCAGCCTCGACTGGAGCGACCACCGTCTCGGGGTTCGCTACAATCGCAAGGCAAGGCTGGGAGGGGAAAACCAGGACCGCTTTCGCCAGGCCTTGCGCGCAGTGCTGACGACCTGCAGGAAACTGGAGGAGGATGGACGCCTGGACGGGAAACTCGGCTTCGAGAGCCGGGCATTCGAGCTTGGCGTCAACGATCGGCTGCTGGCGCCCAACAACCGGGAGACGTACGCTTCGCTGAGCCCCGAGATCGACTTCTTTTGCGATGGGCTGTTCGGGCGGAACAACTATTCGGCGACCCACCAGGGCGACCCGCGCCGGCGTTTCTCAGTGCTGGTGCAAACCGCTCGCCCCATGGACCGCTCCGGCTTGCTGAAGGCCCTGTCGCGGTAGCGCAATCGTCACGCCCCCCGCGCGGAATGCGGGCTCGTCACTGAGCCCCACTCCCCAACTCCCTGGCGGCTTCGGCGATCACCGCTTCCAATCCATCCAGCGAATCGTTGTTCCTGCTCTTGTAGAGACTCTCCAACTGAGCCCTGGCCGACTCGACCACCTGTGCGGGAGCGTCGTCCTGCAACACGATCACCTTGGCCAGGGCGGTGATGGCCTTGTCCCTCCAGGAAGCGAACTGAGCCTCCTTTTCCTCCTTGGCCGCGGGTTCGGGGTTTTCCTCCTGGTCCCATTCAGCCAACTCCTGGCTGACGGCCAGCGCCTGGTAGTAGTAGGCGATCCCCAGCCGGTAGAAGTCGACACTCTCGCCCCTGTCCAGAGCGGTTGATTTCTCGTATTCCTGGATGGAACTCGGATAGTCCTTGCTGTTGAAGTGAATCAAGCCCAGGGCGGCGTGAACCCTGGCCGGCAGGTGTGTTTTTTGCCGAACCCATTGAGCGGCCGTCATGGTTGACGGTTTCGGCCCACTGACGATAGCGTCGACCCGACGCTGGGCCCTCTGGGCAATTTCAAGGGCTCTGTCCAATTGCCGGGCGCGGCCCGTCTCATCCTCGGGCAGGAACCTGGGAAGCACCATCGAGAGTGTGAGGAGGGTCGGCAAATGGCTGGGCTCCACCGCCAGCAGCCTCTCGCCCGCCTCGATGGTGTTGGGAGGATCGTTGAGCTGCTGGTAGCCGCGGATCATCCGCTGAAGAATGAATATCGTGGGCGCCTTGCCGGCCTCGGGGAACTCTTGCAATGCCTTCTCTCCGGCTGAAACCACCTTCCGGTGGTTGCCCAGCGCGTCATTGGCCTGAATATCCAATTGATAGGCGCCGAGGAGGTAGTCGGACTCGGGAAAGTCGGCGATGAACTTTCCGGCCAGCATCGCCTTCCGGCGCATGTCCTTCTCGTTGTAAAGCTGGGTGTAGGCGTCGAATTCGGCCCGGGTCTTGGGCCGGGGCGCATCCTTCTTCTGCTGAGCGAGGGCGGAAGCGGAGGCAACCAATACCGCTAGCAGCACCACCGGCGCCAGGCGGGCACAATCCGCCAGGCAACCGATTCTGCTTGAGAGCTTTGCCACGTTTCCCCTCCTCTGGGACGACCGCCCTCAGTCCATGAGGCCGTGCGTCAGGGCATTGTCAACGAGAACTGTCATGACGGTCTTTGGGGGCTCGGTTCTACGGCATCAAGCTTTGGGAAGGTTTTAACCCATATTTGGCACCTTTGCAAGAGTGGGATGTGAGTCCCGTCTCACTCCCGAGTTTCCGGGATTATTTACATCGATGCACAGGATGCACAGGATTTTTTCAAGCATCCTCTGTCCTGCAATCCAGAGCATCCGCACGGCCATTTCGGATCATCGCCGAGCCGACTTCCGTTGCAAAATCCATACGTCCTGCTCATCCTGTGCATCGATGTTCAATTGATAGTCCTTCTCAATGGATCTGCCCCGCGGCGGGCGTCGGCTGAGGAGATGGCCGAGGCTGCGGGAGGCCCGCGCTCCCGGGTGGGCTTCATCCCATGACGTCGATGCATCGCCGGGCATGGGGTATACTCGCGCATTGTACGTCCGCGCCATCCTCTCTTCGGGAGTTGTTCCCGGTGAACCCCTTTGTGCTCCATCTGGAATGCAGCGCCTGCGCCAGCACCCACTCGCCGCGACAACTGATCAACCTGTGTTCCTGCGGGAACCCGCTGCTGGTCCGCTATGACCTTGCGGCCGTTGGAGTAGGCCTCCCCCACAGATTCCAGGGGAGCCGGCCTCAGACGATGTGGAGGTACCGGGAGCTGTTGCCTCCCGGAAATTCACAGGCGAGGATCAGTCTGGGGGAGGGCGGCACGCCACTGGTCGATGCCGCCAGACTGGCCTGCGGCCTGGGGTTGTCGCGCCTCTGGATCAAGGACGAGGCAGCCAATCCCACGGGTTCCTTCAAGGCCCGGGGACTATCGGCGGCGGTCACCATGGCCAAGGCCCTGGGAGCTGAAAGTCTGGCCATTCCTTCGGCCGGAAATGCCGGTGGAGCCCTGGCGGCCTACGCCGCCCGGGCCGGACTGCAAGCCCACGTGTTCATGCCCCGAGACGTTCCACCCGCCAACCGCATCGAGTGCGAAATCCTGGGAGCCCGGGTCCACCTGGTGGACGGCCTCATCACCGATTGCGGCCGGCTGGTGGCCCGGGAAGCCACAGCCAATGGCTGGTTCGACGTCGCCACCCTGAAGGAGCCCTATCGGATCGAAGGCAAGAAGACGCTGGGTCTGGAACTGGCCGAGCAGCTCCAGTGGCGCCTGCCCGACGTCATCATCTATCCCACCGGAGGGGGCACCGGCCTGGTGGGCATGTGGAAGGCCTTCGACGAAATGCGGCAACTGGGCTGGATCGATTCCAAGCAACCCAGGATGGTCAGCGTTCAGGCTGACGGATGCGCTCCGGTGGTCAAGGCTTTCGAGCAAGGCCAGTCGAGATGCGAGCCCTGGTCCCCGGCCACCACGCTGGCGGCCGGATTGCGGGTGCCGCGAGCCATCGGCGATTTCCTGATCCTGGAAATCCTGCGCCAAAGCGGAGGCACGGCGGTGGCGGTAACCGATGAAGAAATGTTGGCGGAGGCAAGGGCCATGGGGCAGTCGGAAGGCCTGTTTGCCTGTCCGGAAGGCGGAGCCGCCCTGGCCGCCCTGAAGAAGCTGCTCCGATCCGGTTTCATCCGTCCTTCCGACGAAGTCGTTCTCTTCAATACCGGATCGGGGTTGAAGTACCTGCATCTCTTCGAGGATTACCTGGAAGGCTCTCCATGACCGACCGACTCTACTATGCGGACAGCTATCTGGCCGAGTTCGAAGCCCAGGTCGTTCAGGCGGGGCAGGCAGGGAAGTTTTTTGAAGCGAGGCTGGATCGAACGGCCTTCTATCCGACCTCCGGCGGCCAGCCCCATGACCTGGGATCCATCGAGGGACATCCGGTGTTTGAAGTGGTGGATGGACCCGATGGGACCATCATCCATCGACTGGAACACCCTCCGCCCACGACCAGGGTCCGCTGCCAGGTCGATTGGCCCAGGCGTTTCGACCACATGCAGCAGCACACGGGCCAGCACATCCTTTCCCAGTCCTTTATCCGGGTCGCTTCACTGGCCACCGTCGGCTTTCATCTCAGCGCGGGGTATTCCACCATCGACCTGGAAGCCGTCGAGGTCGACCTGGACGTCTTGCGCTCGGCCGAGGACCTGGCCAACTCGATCGTCTACCAGAACCGGAGTGTCACCCCACGGCTGGTGGCTCCCGACGAAGCTGCCGGACTCGACTTGCGCAAGCCAAGCCGGCGGGAAGGAATCCTGAGAGTGGTCACCATCGAGGACTTCGACGTTTCAGCCTGTGGCGGCACCCATGTGAGGCAAACCGGGGAAATCGGCGGCATATTCATCCATCGGGTCGAGCGGGTGAACCGCCGGACCCGCGTTGAATTCGTTTGCGGAGGGCGTTCACTCCGCTCCCATCGCCGCTGCTCGGGAGACCTGGATCGAATCGCCAAGGGACTCTCGGTAGCCCCTGGGGATGCCCCCGATCGAGTGGAAAAGCAGACGCAGGAAATGAAAACCCTGCGCAAGCGCTTGAAGGCGAAAGACGAGTGCCTGGCTGGCCTGCTGGCCCAAGACCTATTCGACCAGGCGCCCTCCAGGGAGGGAGTCCGAATCGTAAGGCATCAAATGGAAGGAGAAGAGAGGAGCTTCCTCACCCTGCTGGCCCAACGCCTCCTGGCGTGCGGTCCTTGCTGGGTGGTGCTCGGCAACGGCGGAGAGCAAGCCCAACTCCTCCTGGCCCGGAGCGAGTCTCTTGCCGGCGATCTTCGCCCGGTGATGACAGAGTGCAGCCTCATGATATCGGGAAGGGGCGGGGGCTCGCCCGCCCTGGTTCAGGGCGGCGGGAGCGATTCCAGCCAACTCCGCAACGCCCTGGACTGCGCGGCCCGACGAGTGCTGGCTCTGGCGAACGGTTGAGCGAACTCCAATACAGGGCGGGGTTGCCGCACCGGGCTGAAAATCTTTCTGCTATAATGATCCGCCCGCTGGCAGGAAATGAACCGCATGGATCTGGACCCCACCCACCTCCAAGAGATCGCCAAGGAATCCGGAGCGTCACCCAAGCAGGTCGCCTCCACCCTGGACTTGCTGGAAAAACGTTCGGCCATCCCCTTCATCGCCCGGTACCGCAAGGAAGTCACGGGAAACCTGGACGAGCCCAGGATTCGCCGCATTGCGGAAGGCCACGGCCGACATCGGGCGCTGCTGAAGCGACAGCGGGTGATTCTGGCCAGGATTGAAGACCAGGGCAAGCTCACCGAAGCACTGAGGGACCGGATTTTGGCCTGCAAAGACAGGACCGGTCTGGAGGATCTCTACTCTCCCTTCAAGCGCAAGGAAAGCAAGGAAGCAACTGCCGCCGCAGAGAAGGGGCTGGAGCCCCTGGCCAAGAGATTGTGGGGTCAGGAGACCGGGGAGTTCTCGGTCGAGGCCGCCGCCGACGAGTTTCTCTCGGAGGAGAAGGCCGTCGCCACCAGAGAGGAGGCCCTGGAGGGCGCTCTGGCTATCGTGGCCGGGTGGGTAGCGGATGATGCCGCCATTCGAGGGGCTCTCAGGGAATTGATGGACGCGGATGGGATGCTGGTTTCGAAGGTCGTCGAAGGAAAAGAGGGAGAAAAGAGCAAATACGAGAGCTTCTACGACTTCCGCCAAGAAGTTTCCCGGCTCCCCTTTCGCCGCCTGACGGTGCTGCGACACGGCGCCCGGGAAGGATTTCTGACCCTTGAGATCGAACTGGACGACCCGAAGGCGCTTCGGCTTATCAGGGACAAGGCCATCCGCCAGGCCGATTCCCCCTGCGTTCCCCACCTGGAGAAAGCCATCCGGAACGCCTGGTTCGACTCCTTGAAACCCCTCCTCCAGGCCGAAGTCCGATCCCATTTGAAGAAAAAGTCCGACGACGAAGCACTGAAGCTGTTTCAAGCCAATCTTGCCAATTTGCTCCTGGCGCCCCCGGTGGGGTCGGTTCCGGTCATGGGAATCGACCCCGGAGCCCGGCCGGCCTGCAGGATAGCGGTCATCGACGAAAACGGGGGCTACCGCGAGCACGCCACCTTGGCTCCCGGCTTGCCGCGGAAAAACAGCGATCGGGCCGAGGCCATCCTCTACCGGCTCATCCAACGGCACGGAACCCATGCCATCGCCATCGGCAATGGAGTCGGGGCACGGGAAACCGAGCGTTTCGTCAAGAGTTTCCTGGCCAAGTATCATTCCGGGCATTCCTTCGATCTCTCTCTGGTCCGCGGAAAGCCGGCCAGGTCCGAGTCTCCCGCCAAAAAGGACGAAAAAGTCAACGGCCAGGCGGCAAGCGAGCCATCCGCCCCGGGAGAAGACAGCCGGCCTGCGGTAACCGAGGCTGTGGAGAAGGCCAATCCTCCCCAGGAAGATTCGCTTTCAGCCTCCGACGGGAACGATCCCACGGCGGTGTCGGACCCGGTCCTGCAGAAAGACGAAGCGGAACTTGACTCGGGAAGTGTCCCGGCCGACTCATTGTCCGAGGAGGACTCCTCGGCGCCGGTCTCGCCAACGGACGACGGCGTGGCGAGTGCTCCTGACCAAAGCAGCCACGAGAATGGCGAGACGGGCTCCTCAAAACCGGTTGACGACCAGGCTCCCCCGCCGACCGAAGCAGCACCGGCTGCACCTGAAACTCAGCAGCCTTCAGAGGATGCGGACGACCCCGCTCCGACCGCCTCCCCAGCGGACGACGGCCTGGCGAGTGCTCCTGACCAAAGCAGCCACGAGAATGGCGAGACGGGTTCCCCAAAACCCGTTGACGACCAGGCTCCCCCGCCGACCGAGGCAGCACCGGCTGCACCTGAAACTCAGCAGCCTTCAGAGGATGCGGACGACCCCGCTCCGACGGCCTCCCCAGCGGACGACGGCCTGGCGAGTGCTCCCGACCAAAGCAGCCACGAGAATGGCGAGACGGGTTCCTCGAAACCGGTTGACGACCAGGCTCCCCCGCCGACCGAAGCAGCATTGGCTGCACCTGAAACTCAGCAGCCTTCAGAGGATGCGGACGACCCCGCTCCGACCGCCTCCCCAGCGGACGACGGCCTGGCGAGTGCTCCTGACCAAAGCAGCCACGAGAATGGCGAGACGGGTTCCTCGAAACCGGTTGACGACCAGACTCCCCCGCCGACCGAAGCAGCAGCCTCTGAGGACGAAGCTCAACAGGCTTCCGAGGACGCGGAGCCGCCCCGGCGGCAGCCCATCTTCTCCGCCATCGTCCACAAGGGGGGAACGGGAGCCTATGCCAACTCGGAGGCGGCCCGAAAGGAATTTCCCAGGCTGGACCTTGGGGTTCGCGGAGCCATTTCCATCGCCCGGCGCATGCAGGATCCGTTGGCCGAGCTGGCAAGGATTCGGCCCAAGGCCATCGTAGCGGGTCCGGACCCGCACGAGATCGACCCGCGGCGCCTCCAGCGGAAACTGAACGGAACCGTGGAGACCTGCATCAACCAGGTGGGTGTGGACGTGAACAAGGCGCCCGTGGAAATGCTGGCTCACGTGGCCGGGTTGAACACCCGGTTGGCCCGGAGCATCGTCGAATACCGCCGGAAGCACGGTCCCTTCTCCTCGCGCTCTCAACTGATAGAGGTTCCGGGCTTTACCGATGCCAGCTTCGAGCAGGCCGCCGGATTCCTGCGGGTTCCCGAGAGCCAACAGCCCCTGGACCGAACGGCCGTCCACCCCGAGTGTTACGGCCTGGTGGAGGAGATGGCCGGATCGGTGCAGGCGACCGTGGCTGAGCTGATGGACAGTCCCGAGAAGCTCAAGGCGCTGGATCTGGACAAATTTTCCAATGATCGGTTCGGGCTGCCGACGCTGCAAGACATCAGAAGGGAACTGAGCCGCCGCGGACGAGACCTCCGCAAGGCCTTCGTTCCGCCCTCGTTCCGCGCGGACGTCAAGGAGGTGTCGGATCTGCAAAAGGGGATGCTGGTCGAGGGCACGGTGAGCAACGTGACCAGCTTCGGGGCGTTTGTGGATATCGGAGTGCAACAGCAGGGGCTCGTTCATATCTCCGAGTTGTCCAGCCGGTTCGTGCAGGATGCGAACCAGGCGGTCCACGTAGGCCAGGTGGTCAAGGCCAAGGTCATTGGAGTGGACACCGCCGCCAACAGGATTTCGCTCTCGATCAAAGCCCTCCGGGTCAGGGAAGACTCCAGAAGACGCAAGAAGAAAAAGCCGCTCACGACAGGCTCGCGCCCATCCACGCCCAAACCCAGGCAGGCATCGACCGATGGAAAGGGCAACCACCAGGATAAGCGCCGCGCCGGCAGACCGGAACGGAAACCTGGTGGCCGCAAGGGTCGTCAGGGAAAGAAGCGCCAGTCCAGCACGGTCAAGACGGCGGCTATCCGGCGCAACTGGACCACAACTCCTGAAGCTGAAGTTCTCCCCGACACTTCCAATCTTTCCTTTTCGGAGAAGGTTCGGCTCCTCCAGGAAAAGTTCGGCGGGATCCGTTAGCCCGCGTTTCTCACCAGGGGGCATGATCATGGCGCAGACATTTTTCCTTCAGGGCGTGCTCGCGACCGAAGAGCGTAGCGGTTTCTACGGTCGAGGGAGCACGTGCGCGCTGAAGGGAAAAGGGCCAGCCAGGGCATACCCAGCGCAGTCTGTAGTCAGCAAGCCCTTGCCATGGAGCCGATCAAGGGTCTGAAGACAAACTGCTTTTGCCCTGCCTCCAGCGGCCTGGTGAGAAATGCGGGTTAGCCCGCGTTTCTTCCGGTGAGCACGCACATACGTAGACACTATTGGGCCTCATTCCTCTTGCTTTCGGCGATTCTGCCGGCCGCCTCCTCGGAGGAATCCCTGGCGGAGGGAAGCGCCTCGCCCCTCTTTGTCGCCTCCTTCGAGAAGAGAATGCTGGCCGACCAGGCGGAGGGAGACGCAGCTCCCCTGGGCAACACGGGGGGGCGCATCGCCAGAAGAGGCCGGCAGGGAAGAGCCCTCTTCCTGGACTGGGGAGCCTTGCTCAGCTTCGCCGCAGCCGGCAACGTCTATCCCGAACAGGGGACCTTGTCCTTCTGGTGGCAACTGGACGAGCCTCCCGGGAAGACCCCTTTTTCCATTATTCGAATCAGTACCCGACAGCTTCATTCCCCCCAACACCTCTTCGCTCATCTCTTCTGGACAGGCCAAACGCTCAAACTGAGACTCTTCGACCGCGACTCCCACGTCCTGGAGACGGATGCCGGCGCCGACTCCGGCGTGGTTGCCGGTCGCTGGTTTCACCTGGCCTTTGCCTGGCATGAGCTGGAAGGACTGCGCTTCTACATGGACGGCCGGGAAGTCGGCAACCACCTGGGGCAGTTTCATTCTGGCAGGTGGCTGGACCAGGTCGGCATTCACGTCCAGGCGCTGACCCCCTACTTCCGGGCAAGCAACGAGCGACGCGCCTACGTGGACGAATTCCGCATTTTTGCGGAGGCCCTGAGTCCCGGATCGATTGCCAACCTGTCTCAACTCGGCGCCGGTCGCGGCGGCCGGCGCCCGTCGGCGAAAAAGGTCGACGCCGGATTGCGTTCCGTCCACTGGGCGGAACGTTTCGGGTGGAACCACCCGCAAGCCACCCTGGCGCTGACCGCCCCGATCTCCGTTCGCCCGCTGAGGGTCCTGTCGGCCCGGGACCACAAGCGAGCCTCGCCGGCAGCCGTGGACGGGTTCTCCGAAAGCTCATGGCCGCCGGCAACGCAGGGATACCCGCAAGAGGGAAGGACCTTGCGGCTCGAGGCCCCACGGGAGGCATTCAGCACCCTCAGCCTGCGAGGCAATCTGAAGGGAAAGATCCATGGAAGGGAGGGAAGCCGCCGGCAGCTTCTCTGGGACCTGTCTTCGGAAAGGGCGGGTGAAACCGCCAAGCTCCTGAATGCGCCCCTGTCCGTGTCTCGGATCGAAGTGGAACGAGCGTCCGGCCAGGTTCGAGAGTTCTCTCTGCTGTCCGTCCGGGACACCCCTGCGAACGGGGCCGAAAGCACCGACAGCGGGTCGCTGGCCTTTCGACTGCTGCCGGTGGAGCCGGCGGCCGAACTTCCAGGGCAGTCCGCCCGGCAGGTCAGGTCTTTCTTCGGGCGGCGAACCGACCTGCGCGCGGCCTATCTACCCAGGGATCGGGAAGCCTGGGTGGCAGTCCCCGAAGAAAGCTACCAGGCGCCTTCCGCCCCGCTGGAATCCTCTCCCACCCAGGGCTTTCGACACATCTTTCTGCCCCCCTTCCTGAGCCACACGGCCGTGAAGTCCATCCGGCTGCGCCTTGCCGGCACCGGGGAGGGCGCCCCGCTGGAGTCGAGGGTGCGATGGACGGTGAAGGACCCCATCCTTCCCCAGCGGGATCTGCTTTCCCTGGATTTTCTCTGGTCGGCGGAAAATCCGGCCGACATCGAGCTCGATCTTGGCCACTGCTTCGTCCCAGCGGGCCGGCCCCTGTGGATGACCGTGGCCAGCGACCGGGTCGACTTCTCCCGGCAACATTTCCAAAACGCGGAGATCAGGGTGCGCACGGCCACGGAGTGGCGGCTGTCCGGGAACCCCTCCGCGCGGACGGACCTCCTGGCCCGGCGCTACCTGTTGATCCGCCAGGGTCTGCGCCAACTGACCCGACGGCGGGACTGGATGTCGATGGACTTCGCCTCGGCTCGCCGAAATTTCGCCGTCGTTGACGACACCTTCCGGCTGGTGGAAGGCCTGTTGCAATCCAGGCCCAAGGATCCGCAGGGGCTGGCCTTCAAGGGCCTGCTTCAACCCGATTCGATTCCGCCGGAATATCGAGAGCCGTCCGCCTCGCCGCAAGCCTACCCGCGATGGGCCGTTCAACAGCAGCGGCTGCTGCACCACTTCCGCCGCATGGCTCACTGGTGGATCGACAACCGGCAACGCCGGGACGGAGCCTTCGGAGGCGGACTCGACGGGGACACCCGGCTGGCGGCCCATTGGCCCGGAGTCGCGCTGATGGAGGGCCCGGCGCCCCGACTCCAGGAGTCCCTGGCCGCCCTGCTCGAAGCCCGTTTGGGCGACGGAACTCTGGAAAGGGGATTCAACCGCCGGCTTCAGTCCGTCCGCCAGGCTTACCAGGCGGGATTGGGCCTGGCTCCGATGCTGGCCCTGCTGGACTACGGCAACCCCCGCTGGATCGAAATGCTGATGGAGACCTCCCGTCACCTCGATCGCCTCACCGCCGCCAACCCTGCAGGCCACCGCCACTTTCAATCCTCGCGGGTCAGCGCCACCGAATCGGTCCGGCAGGGAATCCACGCCCGCGAAGAGGCCTGGAGCCCTCTCCTGTGGCACTCGGCCCTGATGCTGGCCGAATACAATCGCAACCCGATCCTGGTCGATCAGTTGACGGAGTATGCCGCGGCGCGGCTGGAGCACTGGAAGAAAGACCGCTATCCGCTATGGACCCTGGCCATCCATTTTCCTGACGACGAGGCCCTGAGCCGGGGCCTGCCGGGCCGCCCCCTGCTGGACCTGATGTGGGGAGTCTTCCGGGTGACCGGCGACCCCGCCTACCTGTGGCCGCTGGGCAGGCTGGTGAAGGCCCGCCATACCGAAACGGCGCAGGCGGTCTCGGCCCGCTGGCAACCGTTTCTGCCGGAGGCTGCCGACGCCGGACCCTTTCTTCGTCTGATTCCCAAGCTGAACCTCTGGAACCGGCACCTGCACTACGATGAGGCGGCGTTGCTGTCGCGTCAATATGCCTACGAGGCTACCGGAAACAAGGGCTACCTGCTCGACTACCAGGCAGCGCTGCTCAAGCACCTGGAACAGAACCGGACTCTCTATACCGAGGCGGAACCAAGCCCGGGCGGCGTCTTCATTCCTCACCGGGCCACCCAGCGGGCCCGCCTGGGTGGAATCGCCCACGCAGACCGGCAGATTGTCGCCGGACACGCCCTGAGCTGGGAAAATACCCGCGGGCAGGTGGCCGCCCTGGTCTCCCAGGCCAAACCCGATGCCCTGGAAGTCACCGTCTTCAATCTGGGCGAGACCTTGAAGGACGTCCGCATGCGGGTGTGGAAGCTGGAAAACGGCACTTACGAGGTGACCGAAGGCCTGGACCTCAATGACGACGGACAGGTCGACCTCGGCCTCACCCGCAGGATTCTGAGGCTGAAGCGTCACAGTTCCATTCCCTTGACGCTGCGCGGGGGAAAGTCGACCCTCATCAAGGCCGAGCAGAAAGAGAAGGGAACACCGGTCTGGCAGCTTCCCGACCTGGCCCTGGGCCCACAGGACTTTCGATACGAGGCCGACGGAGACCAGGGGGAAGTGACGCTCCACAACCTGGGCTCGGCCCCTTCGAAACCCTTCCGGCTGCAGATCCGGAATGCCAGGGGAAGCGTGATTTTCGAACGCCGTCTCGCCTCGCTGCCGGCGCCCCTGGACCTGCGCCCCAAGACCGTCGTGGTGCCCGTCAGCGGATTGCGGGCTGCCGGAGACGGTCCACGGCTGCACCTGAAGCTGTTGGCCGGCCCCGAGGTGGAAGAGATCACCACCCGGAACAATTCCCTGTGGGTGGATCTCTCCCGCTGACCTGCCCTCGGCCGGGCAGGAATCGCAGAGGTTGAAAGGGAAGAGGGATCGAGCATGCGGATCACCTTTCTGTGCCGGCGCTGCTATCGAGAATGCCAGGCTCGACCGCGGGAGAAGGGTGCTCCCGCGGCCTGTCGCTCCTGCGGCGCCATGCAGCCCCTACGGTTTACCCGGGCGCACTTCGCCGGGAACCGGGTCGACCGCTGCGCCGTCTGCAGCCGGGAGGATTTCTACGTGCGGGAGGAGCCGCGGAAGCTGATGGGCCTGCTCTACCTGCTGCTGGGGCTGGGGCTGGCTTACTGGACCTGGGGAATCAGCCTGGTTGCAGGTGTGCTGGCGTTCGACCGATACTTCCGAAGGTTCCCCAAGTTGACCATCTGCTACCATTGCTATGCCAAGTACCGGGACTGCCGCCCGTCCCCCGAGCACAAGGAATACGATTTGCAGTTTGCCGAGCAGCTTGAACGGGAGATCCGCAACGATCGGACCCTGCGCGATTTTTCCTGAGCAACCCATCGTTTTTGGGAAGACCGATCGTGACCGTCTTGTTGGAGCTCATTCGAATCTGCTGGACCTTCCGCGACCGAGGCTGGTATCGCCGCTTTCCCTTTCTGCCGTTCCCGCCCAGGGACTACCTTCGATGGAGAATGGAAACCGCCTACGGAGACAAGAGCCTCAGCAAGGCAAGGTGGAAGGACATCGCGGCCTACGCCCGCTGGCGCAGGGAACTGCGGTTGCGCGGCCACGATTGAAGGCGTTATACTGGCTTTCCTGCACGACCACAGTTCTCATCGCCGGCCGGGCATCCACCCGCTGGCAGGCTGAAGTCCCATGACCGACGACGCCTTGCAAACCTATGACCTCCTGCGGGAGAAGCTGCACGACGTGCTGCCCGATTTCGAAATCCGGGCCAAGGCCGAATTGGCTTGCCGCATCAACCGGTTGAAGAGCGACCTGGGCGCGGTGATTCTGGGGCACAACTACATGGAGCCCGGGCTCTACCATTCGGTGCCCGATTTCACTGGAGACTCCCTGGAGTTGAGCCGCCGGGCCGCCACCGCCGACGGCGATCCCATCGTGTTCTGCGGAGTCCGCTTCATGGCGGAAACCGCCAAGATCCTGAGTCCGGAGAAGACGGTGCTGATCCCCTCGCTGGAGGCGGGCTGTTCGCTGGCGGCCAGCATCACCGCCGAGGACGTGCGGGAGCTGCGCGAGCGTTTTCCAGGCGTTCCGGTGGTGACCTACGTCAACACCTACGCCGACATCAAGGCCGAAAGCGACGTCTGCTGCACTTCCAGCAACGCCCTGGCGGTCATCGAGTCGTTCCAGACCGAGACGGTCATCTTTCTTCCCGACGAATACCTGGCCAGAAACGTGGCTCGCGAAAGCGGCAAGCACATCATTTTCCCCACCGACAGGCCCATTCCCAAGGAAAAGCAGGACCCGCACATGGACTACCAGCTCCTCGGCTGGCACGGCAAGTGCGAGGTTCACGAGAAGTTCAAGGTGGAAGATATCGACAACGTGCGCCGGCAGTTTCCCGACGTGGTGGTCCTGGCTCACCCCGAGTGCAGTCCGGAAGTGGTCGAGGCGGCCGATTTTTCGGGAAGCACCTCGGCCATGATTCGCTTCGTGGAGCAGGCCCGCTCCCCCCGCTATCTTCTCCTGACCGAATGCAGCATGGCGGACAACGTGGCGGCCGAAAACCCCGACAAGGAGATGCTGCGCCTGTGCAGCGTTCGTTGCCCCCACATGAATCAGATCACCCTGCAGGATACCCTCGATTCACTCCTCCAAAACCGGTACGTGGTGGACGTCCCCGAGGAAATCCGCCTGAAAGCCAAGCGGGCGGTGGACCGGATGCTGGAGATCCATTGAGCTCCTCTCCCGGGCTCTCTCCGGGAACCTCCATCAGCTTTTTTCTAGAGTCCCAAGGGCGCGCGGAGCACGAATTTGAGCCGGGTCTCCGAGGGAATCCGGAGCTTGGTTCCCCTCAACGCTGAGACGGCGACGCCCCCACCGGCGCCGATCGCGGCGCCCTTGGCGGCGCCCTTGGCGCCACCCAGGATGCCGCCCAGGACCGCCCCGCCGATACCGCCGAGGGCCGTGTTACGAACCGTCTTGCGGCCCTTGCCTTTCCCCTGGTGTTCGGCGTAGTTCGTGGCGATGGGGTAGCTGTGCCCCTTCAAAGTAACGTCATAGAGCTTCAGAGCCACCTCGTCGCTGCCTTTGAGCGCGCCACTCTGCTCGACGCGCATCACCTGCACGGTGGCATCGGCGTAGCGGGGGATCACGATCCGGCCCCCAATGGTGACCGGGTCGTCGATGCTTGCCCGGAAGCGTTCGCCGACTCCCGTCAGGTCGGCGTCGATCGGGTCGATCAGCCGAACCGTGATCAACGTCCCCGCGGGAACCATGATGCGGGGCCGCGAGCGGGCCGCTCGTCTCGTTGACGGAACCGCAGAGCCCCGGCGAGCCGCGGGAACCGGGGGAGCCACGGAAGCTGGACGAGCAACGGGAACCGGGGGACGCACGGGAGCTGGACGAGCAACGGGAACCGGGGGAACCGCAGGAACAACGGGAGCCGGGCGAGCTGCAGGAATCGGGGGAGCTGCGGCCGTTGGGGGCGGCGAGAAACGGATGCTGGACACGTGCCCCAGGGCGTACGTTTGTACGTTGCCGTCCGGCCCGATAAAGCGGACCGACCGCGCGTCACCGCCAATGTAGGTACCCGTGACCACGGCTCCGTTGTGGAGAATCAGTTCGTCCGCCAGTGCAAGACCCGTCAGGGCCAGAGCACCGACCAGCAGTAGATACATGCGCTTCATCATGGTTGGATCTCCTTTCGAATGTTTTTCCGAGATTGGAGGTCATGGACTGCTGACCGGGGTCCGGCCTCAAAGAAAGGCAAACCCCGTGATTGCGTGCCTGAAGTCCACTCTAAGGCTTCCAGAAGAAACCTATCACCACAAGCAGCAGGCCGCTTCCGCAGAGCCCCCAACCCAGCCTTGCGAGCCCGCTGTTTCCGAGCAGTAGAATGTCCACAAAGAAGCCGAGAACTTGCAGGATCAGTCCAATCGCCACCGAATGGGCCCCCGCCCTGATCAGCAGCGGCCATTGGGCGGTCATGGCCATCCACCATCCGACAACGGGCCGCGCCACCTCAAGTACCTTGGCGTAACGGGATTCCCTGAGCAGGAATGACGCCAACCCGCACAGGAGAATCACAACGCCCAGATTCCAGATCGATCCGACCAGGTATTCGCCCAAGTAACGGTTCCCGGAAACGTCGGCGGAATATTGCGCCACGAGGATTCCGAGCGCCACCAGGACGATTCCAACCGCACCGAATACCAGGGCCCGCCGGCCGGGTTGCTTGTACAGGAATGCGGTAAACCCAAACGGAAAGACCAAGTCTCCCAGCCCCTTGACCGCCGGACCGAAAGGCGCCACCCCGAAACCGGTTAGAACGGTCCCGAGCACCATCAGGACGATTCCAACTCCCGAGAGGATCCCTGCGTACTTGACCAGGTGCTTGACCGTAGCGGCGACCACCGGCTTGACGGCTTGCTTGGCGGCTTCGGCTTGCCTGGCGGCTTCCGCTTGCTTGCCGGCTTTACCTGACTTTGTCAAGTCAGCGATGAGTTGGCGCCGCAGTTGTGGGTTCAGGAGAGTTTCCTTGGCTTCTTTCAGCCGCTTCCTGTATCCCCTGGTGGAGAGACCATCGTCACGAGGGACATTGGCGAACTTTACCGTCTTGTCATAGAGATTGTCGTAGGCGGACACGACGCGCTCCCTGATGATGCTCTCGTCCTTGCCCTGGATATCATCAATCGAGATCTCCAACACTTCTAAAGGGTTCACCATGACAAGAAATTTCCGCGCTATTCAACCACCACCCGTTGCAGAGCTGCCGCAGCCTGGGCCACTTCCTCCGCATTGAGCGTTGGACGCTCGATCGTCACCTGCGCCGTCCGTCCGTCGGGTCCCTTGGCCGTCACCTCCAGGGTCTGGTCCACATTGAATTTGTAGGCAACATCAACGGGCGCCCCAGCCGGCAGACCTCTTGGCAGTTCAAGGCTGCATTCGCCCAATTTGTGGGCTTCAAATGAGTTCACAGGCAGTTCGGCCAGCAGATCACCCTGGTCAAGCCCCTGCACAACCTGAATCAATCCAGTACCCTGGTTGTCGGTGTTCGTTCCGAACCGATCGTGCGCTTCGTGAGGAACCGGCGTCATCTTGGGAATCATCACATGGATATAATCGACACCTTGCTCGTTGACGACAACAATCCCGAGATTATGGGTGGCGCCATCGACCACCGTCAGCTTGGGCTCGCCGCCCGGGCCAATGAACCGGTCTAAAACCGCTTCGGAAAGGTCTTCCTGTTTCACCGGGCCGGTCTCTATCTGGCGCAAAGTTCCTTGAATGGCTGCGCCCAGAGCAACGGCTTCATCGGGATTGACCTCCCGAGGGTTGATCTCCTTTCCGCTGACTCGGGCAACCATCTCCTGCACCATCGGCATTCGGGTCGAGCCGCCCACCAACAGAACCGTGTCAATGTCCTTCCAGGTCATTTCCCCTTCCTCGAGAACCTTTTTGCACAGGGATTCGCATTCATCAAGCAGGTCCGCCGTCAGTTCCTCGAACGTTTCGCGCGTCAACTGAATGGTGGTGCTCTTGCCGTTGTACATGCAAACGATGTTGGTCTTCTTCGTCTTGGACAACGTTTCCTTGGCGCGAATGGCGCGCAGTTGAATATCCTGGTAGGTGGCAAGATCTTCCAACGGGTTGTCCCCGTGCTCGGCCTTGAAGGTCTCGGCGACGTGCAGGATGAGTTGATCGTCCCAATCCTTGCCCCCCAGTCTGTGGTTGCCGTGGGTCGCTACCATTCGTATGGCTGCCCCGGAGACGTTCATGACGGTGACGTCGAAAGTCCCGCCCCCGAGGTCGAACACGAACACGTTCTGGTCGCTGCCCAACTGATCGATCCCGTAGGCCAGCGCGGCGGCGGTCGGCTCGTTGAGCACCTGCAGGACCTTCAATCCCGCAATGGTCCCGGCATTGCGGGTGGCTTCACGTTCCGCTTCCTGGAAATAGGCCGGGACCGTGATCACTGCATCGGTGACCTCGGTTTTCAGATGGGCCTCGGCATCCTGTTTGAGTTTCTTCAAGATGCGCGCGGACAGCTCTTCGGCCGAATACTCCTTGCCACCGAACTCCCGGGAGAAATCCCCCTTCGATCGACCCATCTCGCGCTTGACGAATTCAACGACCGTCTCGGGAGTCGCTCTGGCGTTCTGTTTGGCGATCTTGCCCACGGTCTCGCAATCTTCGTCGAACATGATCACCGAAGGGGTCATCCGATCGTTTTCATCGTTGGGGATGATCTCCGGTCGGGCATGTTCGTTGACATGCGCAATCGCTGAGAAGGTCGTCCCCAAGTCTATCCCGACCACTTTACTCATTGTCCTCTCCCTTCCTGGTCTCGGGCGGCCTGTAGCGAAAGATGGTCACCTCTTCCGGCCGGAACACCTTTCCCTTCCAGTAGAACCCGAATTTGTGAACTTGCGCCACCTGTCGGTCCTGATCCGGATCATCCGTAGGCTGCGTGCCGAGTGTCTTGTGCAGCTTGCGGTCAAGCACCTCAAGCCGCTCTTCGTACAGGGTCACGTCCATGCAGGACAATACTTCCTCCAGTTCCAGACGAACGTTACCGAGATTGTTCCGAAACTGCGCCAACTCATCGGCGCCGTTTCCTTTCTTGCCATCGAGGATGCCGTTGAGTTGAGATTCAAGCAAACCAAAGCTGTCGTGGAGCGTGATCAACTGCCGGATCACCGGCTTGTGAAGGGCTTCGAGCAGAAAGCCTTCCTTGTAGCCCTGCATTTCATCATGCAGGGCGTCGAACATCTTGTGCTGACTCCGGTCGCGGGCGATCTTCCGCTCAAACAGACTCCGCAATGCCAGCAGGGATTCATTCACCTCCGCCAGCGCCAGTCCATCGGTCTCAGACCCGGTTGGCTTGTCCTCCGGCGCCGCCGGCTCCTCCGCATGCCCTGCCGGCGGGAGTTCGTCAGGCTGCATGTCCTCTTTGCACAAAACGACAACCTCTATCCTGGATATCACAGAATTCGTGAACCCCAGCCGCCTGAGCGCAATCGGCAGGGGCAGACACTACCAGCCAAAGCGCCTCTCCCGTGCCGCTCTTGGCATTCAACGGTTCCCCAGGGCCGCCTTGACTTGCGCCGAAAAGCCAAATGGCAGAGCCCATGACTCCTGGTGACTACGAAACCTTCTCCCGTTCTCCGGTCTCTACGGGGAGCAGGTCGGTGCCGCAGGCGGGGCAACCCTCCCTATAAGTACTGGAGTAAAAGTCCGAGCGAGTCATTCTGCGGCCGCACCCTTGGCATTCAACGATAACCAGCCCCAACTGCTGCCCTTCTCCGACGGCTACGGGGGACCGGCTGGTGCCGCAGTTGGGGCAATGACGACTCCCACCTGTGTTAAACCGTGCGTAAATGTTGTAAGGCGTTCCTTTTCTGAACGTCGCGTAAGTCATTCTCGTGCCGCACATAGCGCATTCAACGACAGATCTCCCCTTCTTCGCCCGGCGCACCAAAAGCCAGGGAATGCCAATTATGAATGCGAGTATGGCGAACATCTCCACAACGGTCCTTATCCCCAAACTGGCAGCCATTACACCCAAAAGCGTAACCCCGATGATCACAAAGTGGGCAGATCGGGATTGAGCCATGAAATCACCTCACACTCTTGAATCGAACTCTTTCGGTACTGCCTCACCTTGCTGATGGAATCCAAAATTCCCGGCGCGCCGCCCCTGAAGGTCGCTTTGAAGCGTTCAACCAGCGCCAAGCCATTATTTCACAATTTCTTCATACTTATTTCACACTTGACACCCTGATGTCAAACCCGGGCCTATTCTTGCCCTTCCCCTGCATTGCGGAATGCCGTTCCAATCAATCGCCCGACCGCTGTTCGGAAAACAGTGGCGCGGTCTCCACAGGCGGCGGTAACCGGTCGCCCGGCAAGCAGAATACGGATCCCTTCAATGTCGATGCGGTACTCGAGACACCGGTCCGAAAGGAAGCGGCCGGGGGGGTGCTGTGCTGACTGGAAAACGGATGGAGCGCCCGGGGCAGGGAGGAGGCCCTGGGGAGGATTGGAGAAGGATCACAGATGCTTCGCGAACACCAGGCCTTCCATGAGCTTGGGGTGAAAGTGGGTGGTTTTCTGGGGTAGCAGGTCTCCGGCCTCCACCACGGCCTCGACCTGCTTCATGGGGGTGGGATTCAGCAGAATGACGCATTGGCAGGAGCCGTCCGCCGCCTGCTGCACGGCCTCGCGGGCCTCGCTGACATACTCCACGAAGTTTCCCTGGGCCATCTCGCGCTCCCCGAGGTTGAGCACGCGCTCCAATATCGCCACCTGCAGGATGGACACATCCAGTTGGCGCCAGGTCTCGGACTTGTCTGCCGGCCAAGCCAGGTTCTTCGCCCTCTCGCCGCGAAACGTCAGCAGGGCCAACCGGTTCAGGCCGGGCAGATAGACTCCCATGGCCGCATGTCCCGCGGCCTGCCGTCGCCGCATTCGTTGCAGCAACTCCTCCAGCTTTCCGGGGGAAACGCCGCCGGCGAGCTCGGTCGCTTCAATCGAAAAGAACGAATCGAGTTGCTGCAGAAAGCGGGAGGGCTCGAACCCTTCCAGGTGTCTCAGGATGCGATGGATGGGCAGGATGGCAATGGCCGGAGACTCCAGTCGAACAAAGCTGAAGAGCTTGAATCGATAGTTATCCCAGGCCGGGTCCTCGGACCGATGCCTCATGGCCTCCCGGCTGAACTCCACCGCCACTTCGTAGCGATGGTGGCCATCGGCGATGATGACGGGCTTGTCCTGCATGGCCCTCCGGATTCGCGCAATCACCGTCGGGTCCGATACCTGCCACAGCCGATTCGACATCCCGTCGGGGCCGGCTGCCGTCATGGCGGGAAGGGGTCCGGTCGCCTCATCCAGGAGGGCCTCGATCTCCCCCGCCGGATCCGAGTAGAGGACAAAGATGATTCCCGAGTCGACCCGAGTGGCGCGCAGCAGTTCCAGGCGGTCCTGCTTGGGCTTGCTCATGGTGCGTTCGTGGGGCCGCACGATACCCTGGGAGTAGTCGGTCACTTCGCCCAGGGCTATGAATCCCTTGCGGGTCAGGGCAGGCCCTCCGGCCATGGGGAAGTCCTGAAAGTAGGGATAGATGCCGAGCTGATCGTCCTGCAGGAAGATCGATTCTTTCAACCATTGATCCAGCAAGGCCTTGGACCGGGTATATCGGTTCCAGGACGGGGAATCCTCGCCGGTCTCGGGGTTCATGATAAGATGAGCGATGTTAAAGGGATGCCGCTGGTGAAACCGGTCGTCTCGGGAGCCCTTGAACTGATCGTAGGGCAGGGAGATCACGTCGTCCAGGTTGGGAATACGGTTCGAGTTGTAGCGGTAACCCCGAAACGGCAATATTCGCATCAGACGGCTCCTCCCGGCGCCAATATCGCTTTCGATGGGCCTTGCTCGGCGACCCGATGCAGGCAACCCATTGTCGAACAACGGATTCCGCTTTGTCAAAGGAACCCGTGGAGACAGAGCGACCATGCCCGACAGCCCATCCCCCGTCATCGCCTATCAGGGCGAGCCGGGGGCCTACAGCGAGATCGCCTCCCGGCGCTTTTTCCCCAGCGTCCGCCGCCTGGTTCCCTGTGAGACCTTTGACCTGGTATTTCAGAGAGTCCAGCGGGAAGAGGCGACGTTGGGGGTCGTTCCCATCGAAAACTCCCTGGCCGGCAGCATCCACCGGAACTACGATCTGCTGTTGCGCCGCCGGCTCACCATCATCGGAGAGCTGAAGCTCCGCATCCTGCACCACCTGATCGCCAACCCCGGGGTCGGGCTTTCTCAAATCCGCCGGGTCTTTTCACACCCCCAGGCGCTCATGCAGTGCCGCAGAAACACCGCCCGGCTGGGCAGGCTGGAAATCATCCCGACCTACGACACCGCCGGCAGCGTCAAGAAGATCAAGGAAGAGAGAATCCTCGACGGCGCCGCCATTGCGAGCGACCTGGCGGCCCGCTTGTACGGCATGACCATCCTGCGAGAGAATCTTCAGGACGACTTCGCCAACTTCACCCGGTTCCTCCTGCTGGCCAAGGGCCGCCACAAAGTGCCCAATGCCAACAAGACGTCCATCGTCTATTCCATCCGGAACGTTCCCGGGGCCCTTTTTCGCTCGATGAGCGTCTTCGCGCTACGAGATATCGACCTCTACAAGATCGAGTCCCGTCCCTTGCTCGGCAAACCCTGGGAATACCTGTTCTACGTCGACTTCGCCGGCAGCCTGGAGGACAGGCGCTGCAAGAGGGCCATGGCCCATCTGCGAGAATTGGCCGGCTACGTGAAAATTCTGGGCTCCTATCCTCGGGACGACTCCGACGCCGATCTTCAAGAGAGTGCGGGGAATTGACGACTCCCATGGACAAACGGGTCAGCGCAATCATCCTGGCCGCAGGTCGGTCCCAGCGCATGGGGCGGCCCAAGGCCTTGCTCCCGATCTTCGGCTCCACCTTCCTGGAGCATATCGTCCGCCAGATTCGAGCGTCCCGGCTGGTCGACCTGAAGATCGTGCTGGGTCATCGGCCCCAAGCCATCCTGGACCATCTGCCCGACCTGGAACCGGCCACCGTCATCAACTCCCGCTACCGGGAAGGACAACTCTCCTCCCTGCAAACCGGCATCCGGGCTCTCGATCCCGAAACCTGCGACGGCTTGATGCTGTTCCTGGTCGACCATCCCCTGGCCGCCCCCACCCTGATCGACGCGCTGCTGGAATGCTTCAGCCGGGAGGGCACTCCCATCGTGATCCCTTCCTTTCAGAGGAGGCGAGGGCATCCGGTCCTGTTCGCCAGGAAACTGTTCCCCGAATTGCTGGCCGCCAACCCGGAGGAAGGGGCCGTCGCCGTGGTCAGACGGCATCACCGGCAGATCCACCACCTGGAATGGGAATCGGATGAGATCCTGATCGACGTGGACACCCCGGAAGCCTACCGGCGCTGGATCGGGCCGCGCGCGGCCAAGTCCGAGCCGACCCCGGAAACAGGGAGGGCGCCACGCAGTTGACCTCGCGATACCTCGCCGCGTCCCGATTGCTTCTACCCAGCCTCGTCCTGGGGCTCCTGCTACCCGGCCAACTCGAGCCGGCCTCCTTTGAGAAGATTTCCCACGGATTGAAGTCCATCCGCCAGGAACGCATTCGGGCCAGGCTGAAGTTTCTCTCTTCCTCCCATTTCAAGGGGAGGGCGACCGGCAGCCCCGAGGCCGAGCTCACCGCGGCCTACATCGCCAGCGTCTTCGAGGCCAATGGCCTGCTCCCGGCGCCCCAGTCCACCGATTACATCCATTCCTTCGGGATCAGCCAGGCGCTTCCGCGAGAGTCTGGTCTGTTGGAGTTCGCAGGCGCCGACGGCTCGGTGGCTTCCTTTGAGAGCGGCGAGGACTTCCTGCCGGCAGCCTGGGGACCGGACGCATCGGTCCGAGGCAAGCCGGCCGTCTTCGTGGGATACGGGCTGGCGGCGCCCCACCTCGACCATGACGATTTCCGGGGAATCGAGCTTCAGGACAGGGTCGCGATCATGCTCAGTGGAGTCCCTCCCGGCGTTGCCTTTCGCCGGGTTGGAGCGGCCGACTACTCCGATCCCGTGGAAAAATCGCTACGGGCCGCCGCCCGGGGAGCCTGCGGGGTGGTGCTCATCCAGGCGGCCGGGGACGAGCTTCCTTCCCCGGGTTCCGACTTCCGCCACGCCAGGGCCTACCTGTCGGACCGGTTGACTGCCCTCTCCATTCCGGTGGTGCGAATGACTTTCGCGGCCGGAGAACGCCTTCTGCGCCAAGCCGATGGAGCCGAAACCCCGTCCCCGTCCCTCGGACAAATCCAGGACGGAATCGACCGATCACGGCGTCCGCACAGCTTCCCCTTGCAGGGGCGGATGCGCATGCAGGCCTCTTATCGGAGGCAACAGTTCCAGGGATACAACGTGCTGGGGCGTATTCCGGGATCGGACCCCGTTCTCAGGGACGAGTTCATCATCCTGGGAGCCCATCACGATCACATGGGCGTGGATGAAAAAGGGCAGATCTTCTTGGGAGCCGACGACAACGCTTCCGGCACAACCGCCCTGCTGGAGCTCTCCGAGGCCTTCCGAAGCAATCCGGCCAAGCCCCGCAGGAGCCTGCTGCTGGCGGCTTGGGGCGCCGAAGAAATCGGACTGCTGGGCTCTCGAGACTACGTCAGACGCCCGCCGGCGCCGCTCCCACAGACGGTGGCCATGTTCCAGATGGACATGATCGGCCGGAACGCCCAGCATGGGGCCAATAGGGTCGGCGACCTTCCCGGTCAAAGGGCCGAGGACAACCAGAATTCGCTGAACGTCTTCGGAGCGTCCGTTGCGCCCATGCTTCGGGACTTCATCGAGCGCGGCAACGCCAGGGCCGGACTGGACCTGAGATTTCCCGCGGCAGCCAAGTCCATGGACTTGCTGCGCCGAAGCGACCACTGGCCTTTCCTGAAACGGGGAATACCCGCGCTATTCCTGTTTGCCGGCTTCCATCCCGACTACCATCGGGCTACCGATACCGCCGACAAGATCAACTTCGGCAAGCTGGAGAGAATTCTGAAACTGGTCTACCTGACGGTCTGGGAAGTCGGAGAAGCGCCTCGCCGCCCGCAATTGGACCCGGGTGTCTTCGGCCGGCTGACCCACCGCGGACCGCCCGGCGATTAGCTGAGCTGAAACAAACGCGAAAAAGAGGAATCCACGAAGACACACGAAGGACGACGAAGGCACACGAAGCGGAACGGCACTGCCGCATCGGCAGGGGCAGTGCCTCCTCGCGGAGCCAGTAAGGATGGGAGGAGGCGCCCCTCCGGGAGCGCGGGCGTCTCGCCCGCATCCTCTGCGTTGGGTGGCCGCTCCGTTTCCCCGTGATGCGGCACCCGGCCACCCTGCCGGCGGGAACGGCCTGGGCTCGGCTGAAGCGGAATCGTGGCGCCGTTGTGCGGCCGTGCCTTGGGCTTCGGCCGGACCCTACTCCCGAGCCGGGATATAGGCGCCGTCGCCGGTTCTCTCACCCGGGGCTCCGCCGTCATTGACCACCCCGTAGGCCAGGAAGGGATTGGCGCCCGAGACCTTGCGGATGCGAATGTAGCCCTGGGTGGTTCCCGGAGCGTGTTTGCCCAGAATGCCGTTGATCTGGCGAAAACCCTTGGCCGTGACCCTGGCCAGTGGCTCTTCCGCCATGGTCACGGTCCTGACCAGCATGCCGGTCTCGCCGTCGTAGACGTCGAGCTCGAAGACACTGGCGCTGCCATCGACCTCTCCGGTATTGATCAGGGCCAGGTTGCTGCGGTTCTCCTGGTTCTGCTGCAACCCGTCCACCCAGGCGCTGGTGGTGAATCCCCGGCCCCGGGGCACCGCCGTGTAGAAGACGCCGTACTGCCCCTGGCTCGGGTCTTCCGCATCCGCCTGCGCCACCACCCGGGCTCCGATCACCACCCCGCTCAGGTCTCCCGAGGCCGGGCTGGCGATCAGGGGCGCCACCAGGCCCATGGGCACGTCGAGTCCCAGGCTTTGACGGGCGTGGGCCAGCGCCTGGGGAATGATCAACTGCTGGCCCGGCGGCAGGATCACCGGACCGAAGCCGGCCGTGTTGTCCTCCGCCTCGATCCTCTCGTGGGTCACGCTGAACATCACCGACTTCGGCTGGCCCGAGAAGTTGGTCAGCGTCAGCTCGGTGGCGAAGGCTCCCGCCTCCACCAGGGCCGGCAGGGTCTGGCCCATGGCTCCCTCCAGCGAGGCGGCGCTCACCGGAAAGACGAAGGAGCCGTCCGAGTTGGCGTTGTCGTTGATGACCCCGTAGGCGTAGAAGGGGGCCTCTCCCTCCACCCGCTCCACCCTGACGTAGCCCCCGAACCTGGGATTGGCCTTGCCGGCGTTCTTCAGCACTTCGCCGAACTGGTGGAACTCTCCCGGTCCCAGCACCATGTCCTTTAGCATCTTGCCGGCGGGATCGGCGGGATTGCCGGAGAACACCGTGGTCCTCAAGGTGATCGAGCCCTCCGACCCCATGTTCTGGAGGGCCACGTTGGAGCGGTCCTTCTGGTTCTGCTGCAGCCCGCACAGGTAGACGGCTTCGTCGTGGAAGCCCTCGTCTTGCGGAACTCCCAGGTAGGCCAGCCCGGCGCGGCCTTCGGGGACGGCCGTGGGGGTGGTGGTCCTGACCACCACGCTCACGTCGGAAGAGTCCGAGACGCCCACTCTCAAGGTCCCGACCCGGTTGGCGATTTCGGGCATGGGAATGCCGAGCCCGCTGAGATAGTCGATGGCGTCCGGCGCGATCTTCTGCTGGTGGGGGACCAGCATGTCGGTGGCGCTGCCGCTGCCCACTCCGTCTCGGCCCGTGTAGGTGAAGTTGAGCGTGGCCGCATCGGACCCCCGGTTGGTGAGGGCCAGCTCCGAGGTGAAGAAGGAGTCGTTCTTCCCGTAGGCGCTCAGCACCACCGGGACAAACTGGGTCATGGTGTCCGCGACCGGACGGCCGTTGGCACTGGCGGGAATCGTGACTGATCTCGGGGCGTCGGGATCGCTTGCCGTCCGCCCTCCAAACACCATTTCGAGCCCGGCAGCATGATGACGCGCAGCCCGGTTCGCGCAAGCAGGCGTGCCCGGATTTTGCGAATCCTCCCGATAATGGCCTACAGTACCGCTGGTGATCGACTGCCACGAGTCTCCGACTCGTGCCATCGCCCTCCGAATGGCTGCGCTCCGCACGTCCTTTGCGAGGCAGGTTGGCGCCCGATGCACGAAGTCCTCGACAAACATGGCGAAGCTCTGCAGGTTCGCTCGGGCCGCGTAGCGGAGCGTGCCGACGAACCGCCAACTGCCCTCCACCAGGTCGGTGACGTGCAGCGTCATGGCGCTTCCCCCGTTGAGATCCTCCTCTGTCACCTCGAAGCGGTACGTGGCGCCGACGCGCCACGGGTAGTTCAACTCGCACGCCTGTCCGGTGCCCTCGCCCCCAAACGGACGGCAAATGACCCCGTCCCCCCGCTCGACAACCTGTGCATCTCCTCCCCCAGGGGCGTCCCAGACAGAAAACTGGAGCTGGTAGTCGTATCGCGAACCGCCACGCTGCAAGCCAGTGTAACCTCCGTCCCACTGAATGGCCGCATAGTACGTGCCGGACGGTTCGGAGAGGGGCGTCAGGTCGATTGAGTACCCATTGGCTCGGCCGCCGTGATGCAGCCAGACGGCGGTGGCGCCGCTTGGTGGTCGCTGCGACGCGACGCTCTCAGTCGCGAGCTCCGTCGTCATGGACGACACAGCGTTCTCGGCCGTCAGAGTCAGAACGCCGGCTCCCGGAGTGCCGGCAACCCAGGTCACGGAGATACGGCCATCCGCGCCGGTCGTCCCCTGTGCCGGATACACCCAGCCGGACCTGTCGTCGGTCTTGAAGCGCCAGCGCGCGCCAAGGACCGGGGCGCCGGATACGTCTGCGACCGTGACGATGATCCGATCCCGTGATCGCTTGCCAGCCTCGGTCGGGCCAAAGCGGGGCACGGATGGCGTGAGGGACGCGATCTGCTGTGTCGCCCCTTGGCCGGAAGCGTCAGAATTCAGCACTGACACCATCGCGGCCACGCACACCGCGCCCATCAGCACCAGTCTTCGATTCGGACTCTTGTCGAGCATGCAGGCTCTCCCTGAGTCGCTACTGCCGGTCGAAGACCTGCGAAGCGGCGGCCACGCCGCTGCCCGGGGCCAGCCGGAACCCTTCCTGCCCGAGAATGCGTTCCAGGGCATTCAGCAGCAACAGCACGTTGTTGGCGTGGGAGGAGGCGCCCATCAATCCCACCCGCCAGATCCGGTCTTTCAGCGGTCCCAGCCCTCCGCCGATCTCGATGCCGAATTCGCTCAGCAGTCGGGAGCGCACGGCGGCATCCGATATTCCATCGGGCACCCGGACCGTATTCAAGACCCACAGGCGGTCGTCCGGCTGGACCAGCATCTCCAACCCCATGGCCTCCACGCCGGCCACCAGCGCTCGATGATTCAGGCGGTGGCGATCGAAGCGGTTGCGGAGCCCTTCCTCGACGACCAGGCGCAACGACTCCCGGAGCGCGTAGTTCATGGAAATGGGAGCGGTGTGGTGGTAGGTGCGGTCGTCGCCCCAGTACTTTTCAACCATGGTCAGGTCGAGATACCAGCTTTGGACCTTGATTCTTCTTTGGCGAATCCTTTCCACGGCCCGCTCCGAGACCGTAACGGGAGCCAGTCCGGGAGGGCAGCTCAGGCACTTCTGGGTGCCGCTGTAGGCGAAATCGACCCCATGTCGATCGACTTCCACCGGATGCCCGCCCAGCGAGGTGACGCAGTCCAGCAGCAGGAGCGTTTCCGGGAATTCCCTCAAGACCTCCCTCAGCCTGGAGGGTGGGGTCAATACGCCGGTGGAGGTTTCCGCCTGGACAGCCGCCAGGATCCTGGGCCGGGTTCGAAGCAAGGCCTGTCGGACTTCCTCCATGTCGAAGCCGCGGCCCCATTCGGCTTCCACCCGGGTCAGCTTCCCGCCGCAGCGGGTGACGATATCGCTCATGCGGTCGCCGAACACTCCGTTCACACACACCACCACCGAGTCTCCGGGCTCGACCAGGTTCACGAAAGCGGCCTCCATTCCCGCGCTGCCGGTGGCCGATATGGGAATGGTCAAGCGATTGCCGGTTTCGAATACCGTCCGCAGCAACTGCTGGATGTCGTCCATGACCCCCAGGAAGGCGGGGTCCAGATGACCCACCAGCGGGGCGGAAAGCGCACGGAGCACGCGGGGGTCCACGTCGCTGGGCCCGGGGCCCATCAGGATGCGCTTGGGGGGATTGAACTCGTTCATGGCGTTCCTTTCTTGCTGGTAGTGAAGCTGCCCTGCGCAAACAAACGGGTCAAAAGGGGTGGGGAAGTGATCTCGCCTTTGCTACGCCGGGATGATCCCCAGCCGGCGCCCGACCCTGGCCAGAACCTCCAGGGCGAATTCCAGTTGGTCCCGGGTATGGGTGGCGGTCACGATGGTGCGGATGCGAGACTTTTCCTCAGGCACGGTCGGATAGCCGATGCCCTGAGCGAACACTCCCTCCTCGAAGAGCCGGTCCGAAAACTTCATGGCCAGCTCTCCCTGGCCGACGATAATGGGAGTGATGGGTGTTTCGCTGGCGCCGGTGTCGAAACCCAGGCGAGCCAGGCCGGCCTTGAAGAAACGGGTGTTGTCCCACAAGCGCTCGATCAGGGCCGGCTCCTCTTCCAGCACCTCGAAGGCCGCCAGGCAGGAGGCCGCCACCGCCGGAGGATGGGAGGTGGAGAAGAGAAAGGGCCGGGCGCGATGGTAGAGGTACTCGATCAGAGCGCGGCTTCCGCAGACGTATCCGCCCAGAGACCCCACCGCCTTGGAAAGGGTGCCCACCTGAATATCCACCCGACCGTGCAAACCGAAGTGGTCCACCGTGCCGCGACCGCATTTGCCCATGACCCCGCTGGCGTGGGCGTCATCCACCATCATCATGGCGCCGTATTTTTCCGCCAACTCCACGATTCGGGGGAGCGGGGCCAAGTCGCCATCCATGGAGAACACGCCGTCGGTGACCACCAGTTTCCTGCCGGGCAGCGATTGAACCTCGGCCAGAATGTCTACCAGCGCCTGGGTGTCCTTGTGGGGATAAACCCGGATCTGCGCGCGCGACAGCCGGCAGCCATCGATGATGCTGGCATGGTTGAGCTCGTCCGAGATGATCAGGTCTCCCTTGCCCAGAATCGAAGACACCGTGCCCGCGTTGGCGGTAAAGCCCGATTGAAAGACCACGCTGGCCTCCACCTGCTTGAACCGGGCAATCTTTTCTTCGAGATCCATGTGCACCCGCATGGTTCCCGCGATGGTTCTGACCGCGCCCGACCCCACGCCCAACTGCCGCAGGGCCCGAGCCGAGGCTTCAATCAGCCGGGGGTGGGTGTTCAGTCCCAGGTAGTTGTTGGAGGAAAGGTTCACCACAGACCGTCCATCGAACTGAGCCTGTGGCAGTTGTTGTCCTTCCAGAACCTTGAGATCCCGGTAGAGCTTCCTGTGCTTCAGGCTCTCCAGTTCTCCAGCCAGAAACTCATCCAGAAGAGTCGCCATGCAGACTGTTCCACCTCGGAGGCGTCAAACTCGGGTTAATCGACGTCCAGAAACTTCAGCGAATCATAGCACAACGTGGGAGCCCGCATTCCTCACCGGGAACGCGCTCACTGTTCGCCTTGGACTCAACGATGGCCAGCAACAAGACGGTTGCCTGATCGCGGGCTGTTGACAGAACCTCGCCAATCTGGCATAACTCAAATGAGATACAGGAGGCACGAAATGAGTACACGGAGTTCCATGCTCCATGTCCGGATGGATAACGAGTTGAAACAGAAGGCAACCGAGACCCTGGCGGCAATGGGGCTGTCGGCTTCCGCTGCTGTGCGCCTGCTGTTTCACCGCATCGCGGCCGATCAGGCCTTCCCGCTCGAACTCAAGGTTCCCAATGCGCGGACCCAAAAGGCCATGGCCGAGTCGGAAGAAATGATGAAGCGGGGCAAAGCGCGATTCGCAAGCGCGGAAGAGATGTTTACGGAACTTGAAAAAGCCAGCCGCCAGTAAACGATCGCGCCCGCCGCGCCGGGCGGACTATAGCCGGGACTTCCTCAAGGATTGGGAACGGCTTTCGCGTTCCGGCCGATACGATATGAAGCGGCTGAAGGCCGTCATGCTGCTTCTTATCGCAAACGACGTTCCCCTCGGTCCCGAACGGAGGGATCATCCCCTGAAAGGCACATGGTCGAACTACCGGGAATGCCATATGGGTGGCGACTTCCTGTTGATTTACCAGCTCAATGATTTGCCCAGCCCCGAAGGTACGATCAACTTCGTCCGGGTCGGCACCCATTCCGAACTGTTCCAATAACCACCAACACCCGCCGGACTGCGGGCTACAGCCCCGAAAACCGGGTCAGCCAGGCGAAAAACAGGCCGGCCGGAAGCAGGGCCGCCACGCCGACCACACCGGCCAGAACGGGATTGCCAGTTCTTTTCAGGGTCAGAAACGCCAGCAGCAGTTGGCAGGCGCCGATTCCCAGCGTGGCCACCGTGCCCGCCACGGCTCCATGGGCGCACCAGGGACAATCGGGCGGCCCGGGCTGAAAGACATTGCAGTGAGCGGCGGCTCCATCCCAGAGCCAGGTGCAGCCGCACCCGAAGGCCATACCGCAAAACGGGATCAGCAGGAGCCCCAGACTGGCCAGGACGGTCAAGGCGACCGTCCAATGAACACGGGTCAGAGACCTCATGGGAAAGAGGCAGGGAAGTGGGTTGGGTCGTTCGGAGAAAAAAAGAAGAGGCGGTCCGGCCGGTAGTCCCGGCTCAGACCGCCTCTTGGTGACATTGGCGGCTCAGTACATGTCTCCGTGGCCGTGCGGCATGGGCGGCTCCGGCTTCTTCTCCTCCGGAAGCTCGGAGACCAGAGCCTCGGTGGTCAGGAGCAGACCGGCCACCGAGGCGGCATTCTGCAGAGCGGTCCGGGTGACCTTGGCCGGATCGATGATGCCGGCAGCCGTCAGGTCCTCGAGGGCTCCGGTCTCCGCATTGAGCCCGTAGCTGTCCTGCTCGCCGGCCTTCACCTGCTCCACCATCACCGCGCCTTCGATTCCGGCATTGGCGGCGATCTGGCGAAGAGGTTCCTCCAGAGCTCTCACGACGATCCGGACGCCGATCTGTTCATCTTCCTCGAGCTGGAGCTCTTTCAGAGCCGGAATCCCCCTCAGGAAGGTGACGCCTCCACCCGGAACGATGCCTTCCTCCACGGCGGCCCGGGTGGCATGCATGGCGTCTTCCACGCGAGCTTTCTTTTCCTTGAGCTCGGTCTCGGTGGCGGCTCCCACCCGGATCACGGCCACGCCGCCCACCAGCTTGGCCAGCCGTTCCTGCAGCTTCTCACGATCGTAGTCGGAGGTGGTCTCCTCGACCTGGGCGCGAATCTGCCGCACCCGGCCTTCGATCTCGGCGGACTGGCCGGCGCCCTCCACGATGGTGGTATTGTCCTTGTCGATCACCACTCGCTTGGCTCGCCCCAGGTCCTCCAGGCGCAGATTCTCCAGCTTGAGTCCCAGGTCCTCGGTGATGGCCTTGCCTCCGGTCAGGATCGCGATGTCTTCCAGCATGGCCTTGCGCCGGTCGCCGAAACCGGGGGCCTTCACGGCAGCGCCGTTCAAGGTGCCTCTGAGCTTGTTGACCACCAGCGTGGCCAGCGCCTCGCCCTCGACCTCCTCGGCGATGATCATGAAGGGTCGTCCCACCTTGGCCACCTGCTCCAGAATGGGCAGCAGGTCCTTCATGTTGCTGATCTTCTTCTCGTGAATCAGCAGGAAGACGTCTTCCAGCACGCACTCCATCCGGTCGGAGTCGGTGACGAAGTAGGGAGAGAGATAGCCTCGATCGAACTGCATCCCTTCCACGATCTCCAGGGAGGTGTCCATCGACTTGGCTTCCTCGACGGTAATCACGCCGTCCTTGCCGACCTTGTTCATGGCTTCGGCAATGATGGCGCCGATCTCGGCGTCGCCGTTGGCCGAGATGGTGCCGACCTGGGCGATCATCTCGCCCTTGACCGGGCTGGACAACGTCTCGATCTGCCGAACCGCGCTTTCGACGGCCCGGTCGATGCCGCGTTTCAACGCCATGGGATTGGCGCCGGCCGCCACCGTCTTGATCCCCTCACGCAAGATGGCCTGGGCCAACACGGTGGCCGTGGTGGTGCCGTCACCGGCCACGTCGCTGGTCTTGGAAGCCACCTCCCGGACCATTTGCGCGCCCATGTTCTCGAGAGCATCCTCCAACTCGACTTCCTTGGCCACGGTCACGCCGTCCTTGGTGATGGTCGGGGACCCGAACTTCTTGTCCAGAACCACGTTGCGTCCTCGTGGTCCCAGGGTAATCTTCACTGCGTCCGCCAACTGGTTGACGCCGCGGAGGACCGCCTGTCGGGAATCCTCCCCGCTCACAATCTGTTTAGCCATGAATTTTCTCCTTGCCAGTCATCCCAATGGGCCTGCCGGCCCGAAATTTTCCTGCTGAGGCCGCCTTGCCGCACCCGGTCCGGCCGGCCCTACTCTGAATCCAGGATCGCCAGGACGTCCTCTTCCTTCATGATGAGGTACTCCTCGCCGTCCAGGGTCACCTCGGAGCCGGAATACTTGCCGAAAAGGATGCGGTCTCCGGCCTTCAGCGTCATATCCAATCGCTTGCCGTTTTCGAGAACCTTGCCGTTGCCGGCTGCCTTGACGATGCCTTCCTGGGGCTTCTCCTTGGCTGTGTCCGGAATGATCAGGCCACCTCTGACCGTTTCCTCCGGCTCGGTCCGCTGAACTAGGATGCGATCCTGCAGGGGTCTGAGACTCATAGAGTTTTCTCCTTGCATATAAACGGTTTACAGACAATGATTAGCACTCTTTTCCCCTGAGTGCCAATTTCTCTTCTTTATAATGACGCCGCTCCATGGTTGTCAAGGATAAACTGGCGATAAACTGGCGAGGTTGCGCCTCGAATCAACAGGGAATGAATTGTGGATTGTCGAGCCTTTTGCAAAAGGCTCGAGAGGCAGTGCTTTTCGGAAGGGTGCTTCCTATTCGCCGCATTCGCGGCTGTGGCAGTGCCGGATTCATACGACCCCAGGCTTCCGCCTGGGGCTACACGCGGGCGCTGCTCCGCAGCTCTATAAGGATGGCTTGTAGGGGGCGTCGCGTCGGATACCCACTCCAACCGCAGCTTCGCAGCTCTCCCGTAACCCACGATACTGCAACAAGGAACGTGCTTGTTTATTTGGAATGATGCGTTTGCAAGAATCGGCAGAGAGATCTTTTCCGGGCATGGCCACAAGAGGCAAAAATACACAAAAAAGTAACCCTCCGTTCGTCAAGACTCGAAATCACGCCACTCATTTTGTGCCTTTTGTGCTTTTTGTGGTGAATGCCGGAGCTACAAGCCCTTCACCTTTGCTGCCTCCATGTCATTCCCGATGCCGCCCTCCTTGTCCGGCTTCCAGCGCAGCACCGGGCGCCGGGCAGCCCGGACTTCATCCAGACGGCTCACCCGGGTGGAATGGGGGGCCTGCTTGAGGAGGTCGGGATCGGTATCGGCCTCCTCGGCGATGCACCTCATGGCGTGGATGAACTGATCCAGCTCCTGCCGGCTCTCGGTTTCGGAGGGCTCGATCATGAGGGCTCCCTGCACGATCAGGGGAAAAGCGACGGTGGGCGGGTGGAAGCCGTAATCCATCAGGCGCTTGGCCAGATCCATCACCGTGAGGCCGTTCCGGGTCTGCCGCCGGCTCGAGAACACGACTTCGTGCAGTATGGGTTCGTCGTAGGGCAGGTCATAGACGCCGCGCAAGTGGTGCTTGAGGTAGTTGGCGTTCAGAATGGCCACCTGGCTGGCCTGCCTGAGTCCTTCGGCCCCGTTGGCCAGGATATAGGCCAGCGCCCGCACCAGGGTCAGGAAGTTTCCGTAGAAGGCCTTGACCTTGCCGATGGAATGGGGACGGTCGTGATTCAGGGTGTAGCGCCCGTCTTCCCGCCGCTCCACGGTCGGGACCGGCAGGAAGGGTTCCAGCACCCGTTTGACCGCCACGGGTCCGGCCCCGGGGCCTCCGCCGCCGTGCGGCGTGGAAAAGGTCTTGTGCAGATTGATGTGGAGCACGTCCGCTCCAAAGCTGCCCGGACGGGTAATCCCCATCAGGGCATTGAGGTTGGCCCCGTCCATGTAGACCAGTCCACCCCGGTCGTGCACGATGCGGGCAATGCTGGCGATATCCTGCTCGAAGATGCCCAGCGTATTGGGGTTGGTCAACATCAGGGCCGCAACCTGGTCGTTCATGGCCCGTTCCAGCCCGTTGAGATCGATGCATCCACGGCTATCCGACTTCAGCGACTGAACCTCGTATCCGGCAATGACGGCGCTGGCGGGATTGGTGCCGTGGGCGGAGTCGGGGATCAGGACTTTCCGCCGGGGATTTCCCCGTGAACTCAAGCAGGCGCGGATCATCAGGATGCCCGTCAACTCTCCGCTGGCTCCGGCTGGGGGTTGCAGGCTGACCGCGTCCATGCCGCTGATCTCGGCCAGGCAATCCGCCAGGAGCTTGAGAACCTCCAGGCTGCCCTGCACCAGCGACTCGGGACTCAGAGGATGGGCCTCGGCCAGCCCTCTCAACCCGGCGACCCGTTCGTTGAGGCGGGGGTTGTACTTCATGGTGCAGGAACCCAGCGGATACATGCCGGCATCGATGCTGTAGTTCCAGCTTGAGAGGCGGGTGAAGTGCCGCACCACGTCCACTTCGCTGACCTCCGGAAAACCGGGGATCGGCTCCCTCAGGTTTTCGGCTCCCAATGCAGCGTCCAGATCGACCGGCGGGACATCCGGGCGGGGAAGGTCGTAGCCCGTCCTCCCCGGGGAACTCCGCTCGAAAATCAACCCCTCGTTCAGGTTGAGGTGCCTGCCGGTTCTGGGAGACTTCATGGATGGGTTGCTCATTGCGGTGCCGAACTGAAGCGATGGTCCGGCATCAGGCCGCGGCCTTGACCAGTTCCACCAGGCGGTCGATATCCTCGCGGCTCTTGGTTTCGGTAATGGATACCAGCAGGGCATCCTCCAGCCGGGGATCGAATCGCCCCAGCGGCAGACCGGGGACCACGCCGGCGTCGTGAAATCTCTCCTCCACCTCTGCGTACGGGCGGTTCAACCGAAGCACGAACTCATTGAATCGAGGCCCCTCGAACAGGATCTCGACAGGGAGCTTTCTCAGGGCGGCCAGCCCGTACTGGACCTTGGCGACGTTCTGGATGGCCAGCTCCCGGAGGCCCTTCCGGCCGAGCAGGGAACAGAACAGGGTCACCATCAGCGCCGTCAGGTTCTGATTGGTGCAGATGTTGGAGGTGGCTTTTTCCCGCCGGATGTGCTGCTCCCGGGTGGCCAGGGTCAAGACGTATCCGCGTTGCCCGCGCCTGTCCACGGTCTGACCCACCAGGCGGCCCGGCAAGTTCCGGACAAACTTCTCTCGCGTCGCCAGAAAACCCACATGGGGGCCTCCGTAGCCCGGTGAGATCCCCAGGGACTGAGCTTCGCCGCACACGATATCGGCTCCGGCCGAGCCGGGAGACCGCACGATCCCCAGCGAGAGCAGCTCCGCCACGTTGACCACCAGCAACACCCCCTTCTGGCGGCACCGATCGGCCAGGATGTCCAGGGATTCCAGGTTGCCCAGAAAATTCGGCGATTGCACCACCAGCGCGCCGACATCCTCTCCCAGCCGAGCCTCCAGCGCCGCCCGATCGAGGCGCCCGTCTCCTCCATGGTCCACCGTTTGAATCGTCAAGTCCTGGTGTCGGGTGACCGTCTCCACCACCGCCCGGTATTCCGGATGGACCGTCCTGGCCACCAGCACTCGCCTTCGCCGAGAGATGCGCCTGGCCATCAGCACCGCCTCCGCCAGGGCGGTGCTGCCGTCGTACATGGAAGCGTTGGAGATCTCCATCCCGGTGAGCTGGCACATGAAGGTTTGAAACTCGAAGACGGCCTGCAAGGTCCCCTGGCTGATCTCGGCCTGATAGGGTGTGTAGGAGGTCAGAAACTCCCCCCGAGAACAGAGGCTGTCGATCACCAGGGGGATGAAATGCTGGTTTACCCCGGCTCCCAGAAAGGAAAGCATTCGGGGCGCGTTTCCGGCTTCCAGCTCGCCGAAGCGAGCCAGCAGCTCCGGTTCGCTCAGGGCGGGAGGAAGATCGAGCGGGGAACGGAGACGGATGGCCTCCGGGATGGAGGTGAGCAGGTCTTCCACCGAACGCAGGCCCAGGGCCTTCAGCATCTGAGCCTGCTGCTCCGAGGAGGTCGAAAGATATCTCATCGAGCCCGCATTTCTCACCAGGTCGCTGGTGGCATTACAAGAAGTAGATCATCTTCAGCACCTTGATTGGCTCCATGTCAAGGGCTTGCTGACTACAGACGGCGCTGGGCATGCCCTGGCTGGTTCTTTTCCCTCCAGCGCGCACAGGCTCCCTCGACCGTAGAAACCGCTACGCTCTTCGGTCGCGAGCACGCGCTGGAGGGAAAATTCCTGCGCCATGATCATGCCCCCTGGTGAGACATGCGGGCTAGCCCGTCAATTCCTCCTCGACATACTTTCGGTATTGATCGGCGGTGAGAAGCTTGTCGAGGTCGCTGGAGTCGACCAGCCGGATCCTGACGAACCAGGCTTCTCCGTAGGGGTCCTGGTTGACCAGTTCGGGAGAGGCGCCCAGGTTCGAGTTGACAGCCAGCACCTCTCCGGCCACGGGAGCGTAGACTTCGGATACGGCCTTCACCGATTCCACGTTGGCCAGAACCTCATCGGCGGCGAAGACCTGGCCGATCTCGGGCAACTCGACAAAAACGACGTCCCCCAACTCCTTTTGGGCGTGGTCGGTGATGCCCACCGTTCCGCCGTCTCCGTCGACTCGAATCCATTCGTGCTGTTTGCTGAAACGACAGTCCTCGGGAAGTCTCATGGGGGATCTCCGGGATCAAGACAGGGAATGCGGGTCAACGCCTCCGTCTCCGATAGAACGGGGTCTTCACCACTTCGGCGGGAACCAGGCGCTTTCTGACCCGTATCTCCAGCCGGTTGCCCAGGAAGGCTTCACCCTCGTTGACATAGGCGAGTCCGATGTTCTTGCGGAGAAAGGGAGCGGGGCTGCCGCTGGTGACCCAACCGATCTTGCGGCCGTTTCCGAGCACGTCATATCCGTCCCGGCCGATTCCCGGCCCCTGCATCTCGAAGCCGACCAGCTTCTTTCGCAATCCCGTCTCGAGTTGAGCGGCCAGGGCGGCCTTGCCGGTGAATTGGGGCTTGTCCATGCGCACCATCCACCCCAATCCCGCTTCCCAGGGCGTTGTCTCCCCGTCGATCTCGTGCCCGTAGAGAGCCATCCTGGCCTCCAGGCGCAAGGTATTGCGTGCGCCCAGTCCGGCCGGAAGCATCTCGCGGGACTGTCCCGATCGGCTCAGGGCCTCCCAGACGGCCTCGGCCGCAGTGGGTGGGAAGTAAATCTCAAAGCCGTCTTCTCCGGTGTATCCGGTGCGCGCGATCAGGCCCGGAACGCCCCCGATATGCCCGGGTCGGAACCGGTAGTATCCGATTTCAGCCAGGTCCAGATCGACCAGAGGCCGGAGGACCGGCTCGGACTCGGGACCTTGAATGGCCAACTGGGCGTATCGATGGCTGGCGTCGGCAACCCGGGCCCCAAATCGGTTCTGCCTGCAAATGTGGCGATAATCCCTGCCGGTGTTGCCGGCATTGACACACAGGAGAAAGTGGTTTTCTTCCAGCCGATGGACCAGAACGTCATCCACGAACGTCCCCTGCTCGGTGAGCAGGGCGGAGTACTGGATCTGACCGGATCGGAGGCGTCGGGCATCGTTGCAGGTGACCTGCTGCACCAGAGCCAGGCTGCCGGGCCCATTGATCTCGATCTCTCCCATGTGGCTGACGTCGAACAGACCCACCCTCGTCCGCACAGCCAGGTGCTCCCGAACGATACCGGAGTATTCGATGGGCATTTCCCAGCCGCCAAAAGCGCCCATCCTGGCTCCCAAACTTCGATGCAACGCGTGCAGGGGAGTCTTCTTCAGGGGAGACGTCATCGGCCGCCGGTCTCGGAAGGAGGCATCAGGCGTCGGAAAGTAACACACCATCCAGGAGGCGTCAAGCCAATCGCCGGGCCGCTCCGGAGGCGTTCGGAGCGGCCTCGGGAGCGAGCCGAATCGGGGCCGCCGCAGTCCGTTCCGGCCTTCAGCCCGGAGGGCTTCCAGGTTTGCTATAATCACCGGAATTTCCAGCTTGGTAAAGAATGCCGGGCATGGTCCCCAACTTCAGGAACGGGAACGCGCGAGGGAACCCATGGCACACCAAACGATTGTTGACCTCTTCGAGGAGGCCGTAACCCGCAAGAGCCGACCTGATGCCTTGCTGGTCAAGCGGGAGGACGGCTTTCAGCCGTTGTCTTCGGCGGAAGTCCAAAGCCAGGTCCAGGGCATGGTGGCGGGATTGTTGAATCTGGCCGTAGAGGCCGGCGACCGTATCGCCCTCTTGTCGGAAAACAGGCCCGAATGGCTGGTTTCGGACATCGCCATCCTTTCCGCCGGGGCCATCAACGTTCCCGTCTATCCGACGCTGCCCTCCAACCAGATCGAGGGGCTACTCAACGACGCCGGCGTCAAGATCATCATCCTGTCCACCACGGAACAACTGGAGAAGATCAGGGAAATCCAATCCAGGGTCCCCAGTCTTCAAACCATGGTGGTCATGGACCTGGAAGAACCCGAGTCGGACAGCCTGCGGAGTTTCCACAGCCTGCGGGAGGAGGGCCTGCAGGCCTGGCGGCAGGACCCGGAGGGATATCTGAAGGTCCGTCAAGGAATCGGTCCCCAAGAGGTGGCCACCATCATCTACACCTCCGGCACCACCGGGACGCCCAAGGGAGTCATGCTGTCCCATGCCAACATCGTGGCCAACGTCCTGGAGCTCACCGGCGTACTGGACTTCGATCACAAGGACAGGGTCCTTTCCCTGCTGCCGCTCAGCCATATCTTCGAACGGGTGGCCCACTACATCATGTTCTATCGCGGGGTGAGCATCGCCTACGCCGAAAGCATCGAAAAGGTCCCGCTCAACATGCAGGAGGTCCACCCCACGGTGGTGGCTTGCGTCCCCAGGTTCTTCGAGAAGCTCTACGACCGCGTCATGGAATCCAGGCGTCTCAGCACCGGCCTGAAGCGGGCGCTGAGCGATTGGGCCTTCGGGGTAGGGGAGCGCCATACCCGTCACGTCCTGCAGGGGACCAGCCCACCCCCCGGCCTGGCGTTCCAGCGATTTCTGGCCTCCAAGATCGTGTTCGCCAAGCTGCAGCAGCGCATTGGCGGCCGGCTGCGTTTCTTCATCTCCGGAGGCGCCCCCCTCGACCCCAGCCTGGCCGAGTTCTTCCACAGCGCCGGGATCCTGATCCTGGAGGGCTACGGCCTCACCGAGACCTCGCCGGTAATCGCCGTCAATCAGCCCGGCCGCTTCAGGTTCGGAACGGTGGGGCCGCCTCTGCCCGGCCTGGAAGTGCGCATCGCCGAAGACGGGGAGGTCCTGACCCGGGGGCCGTCGGTGATGCTGGGCTATTACAACAGGCCCGAGGAAACCCGAGAGGCAATCCGGGAAGGGTGGTTCCATACCGGGGACATCGGCCACCTGGACCCCGACGGATTCCTGAAGATCACCGATCGCAAGAAGGACCTGATCGTCACGGCCGGCGGGAAGAACGTCGCTCCCCAACCGATCGAGAGACTCCTCAAAGCCAGCCCGGTTCTGCTCAATGCCGTGGTCCTGGGAGACAAGCGTCCCTTCCTGTGCGCCCTGGTGGTCCCCGACCCGGAGGCGGTCACCGGCTATGGGCGGGAACAGGGGCTCTCCTTCGGAAGCTACGGTGAACTCCTCCATAGCCCGCAGATTCAAGAGTTTCTCACGAACGCGGTCGAAGAAGCGTCGGCCGGATTGGCCTCCTTCGAAGCGGTGAAAAAGGTCATTCCGGTAGAAAAGGACTTCACCATCGAGGACGGAGAACTGACTCCGACACTCAAGGTCAAGCGCCGCGTTGTCGAGAAACGGTTCCAGAACGAGATCGAGGCTCTCTACGCGGAGAGCCCCTCCAAACCCGAGTGACCGGCCGCCACGCCCATGAAGAAGAGGATTGAACGGGTGGCGGTGGTCGGCGCCGGGGTGATGGGCGCCGCCATTGCCGCCCACCTGGTCAACGCCCGCTTTTCGGTCTGCCTGCTGGACGTTCCTCCTTCGAATCCGGCTGGCGCGAAGGAATCCGGGGAAGGGCCGGCTTCCGGCCCCCAGTTCCGGCAGCGGCTGGTGCAACAGGGACTGGGCCGGGCGGAACGAACCAGGCCCCCGGCCTTCTTTCTTCCCGAGTACTCCCGGCGCATTCAACTGGGGAATCTGCAGGACCACCGATCCTGGCTGGGAGAGGTGGACTGGATCCTGGAAGCCGTCTCGGAAGACTTCGACGTCAAGGCCCGCCTGCTCGAGGACCTCGATCGCATCCGCCGGCCGGGATCGATCGTCAGCTCCAATACCTCGGGAATCTCGGTCAAGCGCCTGGCCGAGGGGCGGAGCGACGACTTTCGCCGGCACTGGCTGGGAACCCACTTCTTCAATCCGCCTCGCTACCTCAAGCTGCTGGAACTGATTCCGACCCCGGAAACCCTGGAATCGGTGCTCGAGACCGTCAGGCATCTCGGCCACTATCGCCTGGGCAAGGGCATCGTGATCGCCAAGGACACTCCCAACTTCGTGGCCAACCGGGTCGGCGCCTTCGCCCTGCAGCAGCTCCTTCGCCTGGTGTTGGCGGAGGGGTACGGAATCGACGAGGTCGACCTGTTGACCGGCAGGCTGATCGGGCGCCCCAAGAGCGCCACCTTTCGGACTCTGGATATCGTCGGCCTGGACACCTTCGCCCGGGTAACCGCCAACCTCCTTGAAAACGCGCCCGGCGATGAACACCGCCAACTCTTCAGGATCCCGGACGTCATCCGTCGGCTGATCGAGCAAGACCGGTTGGGAGCCAAGAGCGGACAAGGCTTCTACCGAAAATCGCGGAGCGGGGAAATCCTGGTCCTGGACCCCGAGTCCCTGGAATATCGCTCCCGTCGCAAGGCCGAGCATCCCTCGCTGGCGGAGGCCAAGGCCATCCCGGACCTTGCCGAACGGTTGAGGGCGCTGATTCGATCCGGCGACCGGGCCGGACGACTGGTCTGGAAGGCGCTCAGCGGAGAGATGGTCTACGCCGCCAATCGAATTCCCGAGATTTCCGACGACATCGTCACCATCGACAACGCCATGAAGTGGGGCTTCAATTGGGAGCTGGGACCCTTCGAAACCTGGGATGCCCTGGGTGTCGAAGCGGTGGCGGCGCGCCTGGAGTCCGAGGGAAGAACGGTTCCGGAGTTGGCGCGGAGGGTATTGGAGATACCCGGGAAGCGCTTCTACCGCCGGAGCCGGGGAACCGTTTCCTACTTCGACCGCCCCTCCCGGGACTATCTCCCTGTTGGCGTTCCGGAGGGGATGGTCCTGCTGGCGTCGCTCGGAGAACGGAAGGGAAGAGTCGTCCGCAAGAGTCCCCGGACCCGCCTGATCGACCTTGGCGACGGCGTTCTCTGCCTGGAGTTCCAGGCCAAGATGAACACCATCGGGGACGACACCCTTCAAATGATGCGAGAGGCGCTTCAGGTCGTGCGCTCCGACTTCGCCGGCATGGTGATCGGCAACCAGGGCGCCGACTTTTCGGCCGGAGCCGACCTTGTGGAGATCCTGCGCAAGGCCCGGGAACGGAAATGGAAGGAAATCGACCGCATGATTCGGCTTTTTCAATCAGCCAACATGGAGATCAAGTATTCCCCCTGCCCGGTGGTGGTCGCTCCTTTCGGGCTCACCCTGGGGGGCGGTTGCGAGATCGCCTTGCACGCCTCGGCCGTGCAGGCCTCGGCTGAAACCTACATGGGCCTGGTCGAGTTGGGCGTGGGCCTGATTCCGGCGGCGGGAGGCACCAAGGAAATGGTGTTGCGGAGCCTGGAGAGGTCCGGACCCGGGCAGGAGCTCTTTCCCTGGCTGCGCACCTCCTTCGAGACCATCGCCAGGGCAAAGGTGTCCGGCAGCGGCCTGGAGGCCCGGTCTCTGGGCTTCCTTCGCCCCGGCGACGCCATTACCATGAACTCCGACCACCTGATTGCCGACGCCAAGAAAAAGGTCCTGACCCTGGTCCGGCAAGGCTTTCAGAAACCCGATCCACCGCTGGCGGTGCCCGCGCTGGGCCGTCCGGCGCTCTCCACTCTCAAGATCGGCATGCACCAGTTGCTGCGGGGAGCCTACATCAGCCCCTACGACTACCACATGGGAAGCAAACTGGCCCATATTCTCTGCGGGGGCGACTGCAGCAGCCCGAGCAGCGTCAACGAGCAGCACTTTCTGGACCTGGAACGAGAGACCTTCCTCAGCGTCTGTGGAGAACGCAAGTCACAGGACCGGATCCAGTACATGCTTCAGCGAGGCAAGCCGCTGCGGAACTGAAGGCGAACACCGGGAAGAGACCCATGAAAGAGGCTGTCATCGTCGCCGCCGCCAGGACTCCCGTCGGGAAGGCCCGGAAGGGTGCCTTGAGGCATACCCGACCCGACGACCTGGCTGCCGTCGCCATCTCGGAAGCCGTCCGGCGCGCTCCCGGACTGAAGCCCGGTGAGATCGAAGACGTCATCCTGGGGTGCGCCATGCCGGAGGCGGAGCAAGGAATGAACGTGGCCCGCATCGCCGCCCTGAGGGCCGGCCTGCCGGTCGAAGTCCCGGCCGTCACCATCAACCGCTTCTGCGCCTCGGGCCTCCAGTCCATCGCCTTCGCTGCCGAGAGAATCGGGTGCGGCTCGGCCGACGTCATCCTGGCCGGAGGGACGGAGAGCATGAGCCTGGTCCCCATGGCCGGGCGGCATTTCTCGCCCAACCCCGAGCTGGTGGATGCCTACCCGGACGTCTACCTCAACATGGGATTGACGGCCGAAAACCTGGCCCGCAAGTACGAGATCTCACGCCAACAGCAGGACCGCTTCGCCCTCCAAAGCCACCGCAAGGCGCTCCAGGCCATGGGGGACGGGCGCTTTCGGGATGAGATCGTTCCGTTGGAGGTGACAGCGGATGGACTTGGCCGAGCCGCATCGGATTCTCTCGGCGGCCGCGGGAACGGCAAGGAAGAGCAGGGGACCGCCCGCATCCGTTTCGATCAGGACGAGAGTCCGCGGAAAGACACCAGCCTGGAAGCCCTGGCCCAACTCCAGCCCGCCTTCCACGCCCAGGGCTCCGTGACCGCCGGAAACGCCTCGCCCATGAGCGACGGCGCCGCCGCGGTGGTGCTGGCCTCTCGCGAGAGGGCCCGGGATCGGGGCTGGAAGATCCTGGGACGGTTCCTCTCCTTCGCCACTGCCGGAGTGCCCCCCGAGGAGATGGGTCTCGGCCCCGTCGGGGCCATTCCCAAGGCCCTGAAGCAGGCCGGTCTCGACCTCCGCCACCTCGGACTGATCGAGTTGAATGAAGCCTTTGCCGCTCAAGCGCTGGCGGTCATTCGCCAATCCGGCCTGGACCCCGACCGGGTCAACGTCAACGGAGGCGCGATCGCCCTCGGCCACCCTCTGGGCTGCACCGGCGCCAAGCTGACGGCAACCCTGCTCGGCGAGATGCGGCGGCGGCAGGTCCAGTTCGGAATGGTCACCCTCTGCGTCGGAGGCGGCATGGGCGCCGCCGGTATCCTGGAGCTGGTCGATTGACGGGCAGCGAACCCCAATTACACCAACTCGATGTTCACGCGGCGTCCGACCATGGCGGCAGCTCGTTGCAGGCTGCCGAGCGTGATGTCGCTTTTCGGATTGAGCAACCGGTCCACCTGGGTGCGGCTCGTCTTCAGCAGCTTCGCCATCTTGTTCTTGGAGATTTTCTTCTTCTTCATGGCTTCTGCAAGCTGCCATGCGACGACTTCCTTGATGGCCTGCGCCTGCGCTTCCTCGAAGATGCCTTCCTCCTGGAGAAAGGCATCGATGCTGGATCCCATATGCTGCTTGCTCATCGTTCCAACTCCTTCCGACGCCTGCGCGCCATTGCAAAATCCGAATCCGGCGTTACCCGTGTCTTCTTGATGAATCCGTGCAGCACCACCAGCCCGCATTTCTCACCAGGGGGCATGATCATGGCGCAGGCATTTTCCCCTCAGCGCGTGCTCGTGAGCGAAGAGCGTAGCGGTTTCTACGGTCGAGCGAGCAGGTGCGCGCTGAGGGGAAAAGGACAAGCCAGGGCATGCCCAGCGCCGTCTGTTATCCACAAACCCTTGACATGAAGCCAATCAAGGCGTTGAAGACAATCTACTTCTTGTAATGCCTCCAGCGGCCTGGTGAGAAATGCGGGCCAGGTGCTGGCGGTAGAGACAAAGCAGCACGCGCGCTGTCCGTTTCGTTGGCAGGTCTGTCCGTATTTCCCAGAGGCCGCCTCCCATAGGGCGGCACAACGGCATGCCTGCCGGCCAGCGCCATTGCGCTCGCAGCAGGTCCTTCCCTATCTCGTGACGCTCGACCTCATGCAGCCCTTTCAGCCACTCCCGCACGGGCTCGCTCCCCGTCCGCGTGCAGTAGAAGACCAGCGGGATTTTCTGTGGCTTCGGCTCATCAGCCATCCTGAACCTTTCCATGTACAGTGAACCATATAAAGTGCATATCTGCAAGCTTTGTCAACCGCCACCCCACGACCATCCCGCGCTGAAACCCATTGTAGGGGCAACCCTTGTGGTTGCCCTCCCTTGTGGTCGCCCGGCTGTTCCTGTTCGCCCGGCCGGCGCTGCCTATTGGGCGCCCACAAGGGACGCCCCTACGGTGAGGGTGGGTAGAGGCCTTGCTGGGGACGTCCACTATTGACGCACCTGACTCGGTGGCCTGGGATAGTCCTGCTATCATTCCCTCCCGAATTGACCCCACCGAAGGCAATGTGCTAGGGTGCCGGCTCCATGCAGTGATTCCTTTGCTATCAAGGAGATACAACTTCCATGTCCAACGTTACCCCGTGCGATATCAAGGATCCCTCGCTGGCCTCGACCGGCCGCAAGCGGATCGATTGGGCCGGCCGATCCATGCCGGTGGTCCGGCAGATTCGCCGGCGCTTTCTCGAAGAACAACCCCTCAAGGACATTCGCGTCTCGGCCTGTCTGCACGTCACCACCGAGACCGCCAACCTGGTCATTGCCTTGCGGGACGGTGGAGCCGACGTCACCCTGTGCGCCTCGAATCCGCTGAGCACCCAGGATGACGTGGCCGCCTCCCTGGTCGAAGACCACGGGATCTCGGTCTACGCCATCAAGGGCGAGGACAACCCGACCTATTATTCCCACATCACCGCCGCCCTGGATCGACGGCCGCGCATCACCATGGACGACGGCGCCGACCTGGTCTCCACCATTCACTCGGACCGCCGCGAACTCCTGCAGGAGATTATCGGAGGGACCGAGGAGACCACCACCGGTGTCATTCGCTTGCGCAGCATGGCCAGCGACGGCGTCCTGGAGTTTCCCATCGTCTCGGTGAACGACGCCGACACCAAGCATCTCTTCGACAATCGCTACGGCACCGGGCAGTCCACCCTGGATGGAATCATTCGCGCCACCAACCTGTTGCTGGCGGGACTCAACGTGGTGGTGGCCGGATATGGATGGTGCGGAAGAGGGGTGGCCAGTCGGGCCAGGGGACTGGGGGCCCAGGTGATCGTGACCGAAGTCGACCCCACCCGGGCCCTGGAAGCGGTCATGGACGGCTTTCAGGTGATGCCCATGCTGGAGGCGGCGGAGATCGGCGACATCTTCGTCACGGTTACCGGAAACAAGACGGTCCTCGCAGGTTCCCACTTCCAGAAGATGAAGGACGGGGCCGTGGTCTGCAACTCGGGTCACTTCAACGTCGAGATCGATATCCCGGCTCTGGAATCGCTCAGCAGCGGCAGGGAAACCGCCCGCGAGTTCGTGGAACAGTACAATCTGAAGGACGGTCGAAAGATCTTTCTACTGGGAGAGGGACGCTTGATCAACCTCTCGAGCGCCGAAGGCCACCCGGCTTCGGTCATGGACATGAGTTTCGCCAACCAAGCGCTGTCGGCGGAATACCTGACCAATAACTACAAAAGCCTGCCAAAAGACGTGGTTCCGGTTCCCCCCGAGATCGATCGGGAAATCGCGCGTCTCAAGCTCCAATCCATGGGCTGCCGCATCGACGACCTCAGCGCCGAGCAGGAGAAGTACCTCGCCTCCTGGTCGGAAGGGACTTGACGATTGCCGACTTGAGTTTGCCATCTGCGCTGACCCCCTGTTTCTCATGACACTTTGCCTGCTCGGGCGAGCGCGCGCAGGATTTCGTCGAGGACCGAATCCAGTCTGGGGCCCAGATCTTCCGCCAGGAACCTCAACACAACATAGCCGTGCTCCTGCAGCAGGGCATCCTTGCGACGGTCTCGCCGATAGGCTTCACGGTCTCCCAGGTGTTGCGATCCATCCAGTTCGAGCACCACTCGTGACTCCGGGTCGAGAAAGTCGACTTCCATGTGGCCTTCCCGGCAAAAGGGAATCGGCAAATGGGCGTTCAATCGGAAACGATCTCGGGTTTCGGGCAGGCTTTGCAGGCGCCGGAAGAGGAAGGCCTCGCTGGCGCTACGCGCGCGTAGCCTGCCTGGCTGGGCCGATGGCATCGGACCGGTGATGGTGCTGAAGAGTTCTGCGAGGGATTCGTCGACCCCATCGCGGAGCAGACGCCGCACGCTTGCCGAGTACCGGTGCTTCCAGGTTCCATCGGCGGGAAGCCGGACGCTGGCAGGCCAGCCGGGAGCAGCGCTGGCAGGCAGCGAAATGGAATAGCCGGCCGCCTCGTAGGCGCGACATCGCCGGTCGAACATGCGCGACAGCATCGGAACATTCAGATCAGCGTAGTCGTAGACGCGGACCTCACGCTTGTGTTTGTGAAGACGATGCAGACGTCCCACGTACTGGGAGATGGTTCCGCGCCAGGACACGGGCATGGTCAGGAACAAGCTGTCGAGCCGCGGGTTGTCGAATCCCTCCCCAACGAACCGGCCCGTGGCCAGCAATACCCGCCCCGGGACGGACTCCGCAGCCCGAGCCAGAGCGGACTTGAGCGCCTTGTTTCCCATCCTACCTTGCAGACATACAATGTCGAGACCCTTGTCCCGCAGCCCGTTGGCGAGGGCCTGCAAGTGGTCGACTCGTTCCGTCAGAACCAGTGGCGCACGGCCGTTCTGGACGTTCTGGACAATGTCGGAGCAGATCGCCTGATTCCGACTGTTGTCCGTTGTCAACTGTTCGCAAAGACGTTGGAACTCGATGCGCGTGTCACCGTCCGGCTCGCCCTGCATTCGGAAGCAGGTCGGCCGGGCCAGCACCTGGTGGGAAAAGGGCCTCTTTGCAGCCTGGAGTTTGGCATCCACGCGGTGCCGCACGGGACCACACTGCATGAACACGATCGGCTGGTGGCCGTCCTTTCGCGCGACGGTTGCCGAGAGTCCGGTGAAGTACCTGGCTTTGGCGCGGCTGACCGCCAGTTCGAAGCTGAAAGCCGGTACGTGGTGGCACTCGTCGACAACCACGTGTCCGTAGTCGGCAATACGGTCGTCGACCACGCCTTTCCTGGTCAAGCTCTGAATCAGGGCGACGTCGATCTTGCCGGTGAGTTTCTTGCGGCCACCTCCCCAACGACCAATATCGCGTTCCGGGACGTCAAGTAATTCGCCCAATCGGGTGACCCACTGTTCCAACAGTTGTTTTCGATGAACGAGAATCAGCGTGTTGACGCCTCGTTGAGCGATCAGCCAGGCGGCCACGACCGTCTTTCCGAACGCGGTCGTTGCCGCCAAGACTCCGGTGTCATGGGCCAGCATGGCGTTCGCCGCCCGCTTCTGCTCAGGGCGCAGGACGCCTTGGAAGGACACCGCAAGTCGCAGACCCGGATAGCGTTGGTCCTGCGTCGAAACCTTGATCCCAAAACCACGGAGAAGCGCTTCGGCCTCATCCAGACAGCCCCGCGGAAGTTCGATGAATCTGGCTCTGTCCTCTGCGCAGGCCACGACCCTCGGCTTGCCCCAGGTTGGCAACCTCATGGCCTGAGCGCGGTAGAACTCCGGATTTTGGAACGCCGCCAGCCGCATCAGGCGTGTCACGATGCTCGGTGGCAAATCCCCCTTGGGAATGTAGACTCGGTCAGCGAGTACGATCTCCAAGTTGTCGGGAACCGGTGTGGTTATGGCCGGTTCAATGGGCCTGCGGGACGGCGGTGCGTTCCACGGCGCGGCGGCAAACTGATCGTCATCGGGTGTGACGGTCCTGACGCCCAAGACCCGCCCGTTCTTCTCCGCTTGTTCGACCAGGGACTCCGCCTGCTTTGAAGTGGTTCGGCCGAGTTGCGAAAGATGTGCCCACTGATCGGCAAACGGATTCAACTCCGCATCGACAAACACGCTGTTGCCGGCCTTCCGTGGTTCGCGCTGCAGCGGCAAAGCGATCAGGTTGCCGAATCCGCCACGTGGCAGAGTGTCTTGACTCGGAAAGAAACGGTCGTAAGAACCAAAGCCGAGATCGGGCCGGTCATCCATGGCTTCCGTGAGAAGCAACGCCCCCAACCGGCGCGCCAACCCCGCCGATACAGCCTCTTCGAAGAACAGCCAGATGTGTCCGCCGTTTCCCGACCTCGAACGTTCGAGCGTTGCCGGCACTCCCCGCCTGGCGCAAACTGCCAGATAGGCGGTTGCATCATCGCTCCACCGCTTGCCGTCAAAGTCAACCGCCAGAAAGCGACAGCTCTCATCGAGCAACATGGGATAGACGCCCATGGTGAACGGCTTGCCGTCATCGTCCGCACCAGACAGGTGCCAGCGTACGACCTGGTCGGTGACGGGGAGAAACTGGCGGTTGGGGCAGTCGGCGCACTTGATCCTCGGCTTTTCGCACACGCCCGGCCGCCACTCGTTGGAACATGCGGGCGCATAACCCGACCTGCCGGATGCCCAACTCTCGAATCGGCGCGGATAGAGGTCCTCGCGTCCCCGAAACAGCGAGCGAAACAGGGCGATCTTGCTTGCGGCGCTGGAGCGGTGACTGACAAGAGCGATTTCGTTCATGGTCATTGCCGGGTGTCCGACTACGTCCGCACGGTGAAAAGCAGGTAGACGCCTCCGGAACCGAAAACCAGGTTGGGGGCCCAGGCGGCCAATAGCGGGTCCAGCTTGCCCGCGCTCCCGATCTGCTCGAAGAACCCCTGCAAGACCCAGTAGCTGATCCCGACCACGATGCTGAGGCCGATGCCGTAGAGCGATCCTCGCCGGCCCGTCGAAAAAGCAAAGGGAATGGCGATCATGGCCATGGTCAGACTCACCAGGGGAAAGGACAGCTTTCCGTGCCAGGCGACCTTCAGCCGCACCACGTCGAACCCGCTCCGACTCAAATCGTCAATGGTGCTCCCCAATTCCCGATAGCTCATCTTGGACGACTGGCGCACTTCCTTCTTGAAGTAGTCGGGCCGTTCTCCAATGGACCCCATCAGTTCGCGGTCGATCGTCAGGAACCGGGCCTGCCGGGGGCGGTCATGGCTGAAGCCCTGAGCCCAGCCTTTCTCGAATATCCATCCGGACCGATTCCGGTCCCACCATGCTTTCTCGGCAAAGACCATCCGGGTCACCGCCAGCGTCTGCGGATTGAAGTCGAACACCGAAATCCGATTGAAGACGTTCAGTTCGTCGTCGAAATAGTTGTAGTGGAAGATGCGGTTTCGTTCGCCCATCATCCACTTGCGGGTGGGGCGGCTGGTCTGAGGATTGCGCCCCTTGATGACACGCCTCAAGTCGTCCTGCTTCTGGTTGGCGGACGGGAGAATGTATTCCTGCAGCAGGAAGGAACCGGCGCTCAACAGGAGTGCGGTCACCAGCACTGGCGTAGACAGCCGGTAAAGACTGATTCCGGAGGATTTCATGGCCACGATCTGCGAGGTTCGAGTCAGGAGGCTGAAGCTCACCAGCGCCGCTACCAGGACGCTGAACGGCATCATCTGCACCAGGATGTGCGGAATCAGGTACAGGAAGTAGTCGAACACGACCCAACCGGAAATGCCTTGCTCGACGATGTCGCTGAGCAGTTCAAAGAAGGTGAACAGCACGAAGAGCACGATGAAGGCGGAAAGCACCAGGAGGAAGAACTTCAGGAAGCCGCTGAGAATGTACTTGTCGAGCGTCCATCCGGCAGGGAAGTGCAGGATGCCGACCCTCGGGGCCCTGTGGCTCCGGACGGGAGCGTCGGAGCTGACGGCGTCCCTGGACAGTCTCCGGGCTGCGCTCCAGAGAGCGTTGACCGGAGGACGAAACAGCCTCCCCCAGGAAAACTGCCTCTCCGAGGTCAACAAGAGAAACAGTCCCAACGCCAGGAACACCAGGTTCGCCAGCCAGGGGCCCAGGAAGGCCGGGATATGACCGCTTTCGGCAAAGGCCAGACCCTGGGAAAAGAGGATGAAATAGACCAGGAAGATGATCAGACTGATGACGAACCCGAAAGACTTGCCGCTCCTCCTGGTGACCACGCCCAGAGGAAGCCCGAGAATGGAAAACACGAAGACGGCCAGAGGCAGCGCCAGTCGACGATTGAGCTCGATGACCCCCTTTCTGCGGCGCAGGTCGCTGCCGGTCGAGGCTTCGGAGAAAACCTCGCCATGGAGATCGATCGAGTCCATCTCGGCAATGGTCTTGTCCCTGGGGGTATCGGCGGGGGCGCCCATGGCCTTGAAGAGGGGAACCGTAGCCTCCTCGAAGGAGGTGACCCGCACGGTGCCTTCTTTCCCGGGCACCACCTCGTAAGTCGCACCCTGTTGGAGGTTGAGCTGCAGCTCACGCCGGCCCCGGTGGTTGAGCAATCCACCCTGGCGGGAAAAAGTGGTCTTGGGCCAGTTGGCCGCGGTCATCTCGGCCAGGAAGATGCCCTTCCAGGAGCGCCGGTCGGGGGCCGTATCCATGACGTAGACCACCCGACCGGGAAACCGTTCCTCGAAGACGCCTCTGCGGACGGCGGTGTTGAGCGACTTGAGCGCGACTTCATCCTTGATCAGCGCCAAGCGGTGAGTGGCCCTGGGAGACCACCAGTTGGAATTCAGCAGGGCCAGAGCACCCACCACCGTCGAAAAGACCAGAACCGGCCACAGCAGATTTCTGAGACCGATTCCGGAAGATCGCATGGCGGTAATTTCACTGTCGGCCGACAGGCGCCCGAAGCAGATCAGAATGCCCAACAGGACCGACATGGGAATGGAGAAGGTGAGCACCCTGGGCAGGATGCAGAGGAAGAGCAAGCCGGCTTCCTGCAAGGTGATGTTCTCTTGAACCAGAGTCTCCATCAGCCGACTGGACACTTCGTTGGTCAGCAGGACCGCGCTGAATACCAGCGTGCCCAGGCCGAAGGCGCCGGCGATTTCCAGGAATATCGACTGTCGGAGAATTCTCATGGGGCTCCGCCGGCAACGGATTCCACTATCATCGGTATGCCTGCCGCCTTCCGTCAACCACTGCTACGCCCATTCTAGCCCGCCCGGACAACTGCTTCGACCTTATCTTTTCAGTCCAGGCTTGCCTCTATCGGCAGGGAACCGAGACTCAGACATTGCTTTTCGGAGGGGTGCTTTCTAATCGCCGCATTCGCGGCTGTGGCAGTGCAGGGTACATACGACCCCAGGCTTACGCCTCCGCCACAAGAAGAACGCCGATTTCGCTGCCAAACGCGACCTCTCCAGGATTCTCCGGGCTTACCCTGCAGGCGACATGCTGGCGCTGCTTCGCAGCTCTATACGGATGGCCTGTAGGTGGCGTTTCCGTGGCCTACCTACTCCAACCGCAGCTTCGCAGCTCTCGCATAACCCACAACACTGCAAAGGGAAACGTGCTTTTTTATTCGGAATCAGTACTGTCCCGTTAAAAGTCGAACAAAACTAACTGTTTAGGTCGAAGGCCTTCTGAAATAGGGATGCTGTTTTTCGCAAATGCCTGAAACAAAGGGGTTTTCTCGAAAAGGCCAATGCTGAGAATTTGCAGCATTTCACCCATGCTACGGTCGATTTTGAGTTCTTTCTTGGCGATGGCCACCAGCAGGTAGACGCAGACAGCGATCCAGACCTGAGTCTTTACGGCATTGACTGAGGTCCCGTAGAAAGCCTTGATCCTCAGGTATTGTTTGATCCAGCGAAAGAACAGTTCGACCTGCCAACGGCACCGGTAGAGTTGGGCGATGGTGAGGGCGGGCAGGGAGAAATTGTTGCTGAGGAAGACAAACCCTCGCTCGAGGTCGGCAGCGTAATAGCTGATTCGGCGGAGGCGCTGCGGGTAGCGTGTGGCGGTTTTGGGTCCCAGCAGTCGAATGGTATTGTCACTGCGTAGGCCGGTGGACTTGTCCACGCGTCGAGAGGTTCGACGGGCGAAACGCAGGTTGCGCTTGGCCGGAAGAATGAAGAAGGCGAAACTTTGAGTGAATCGATAGAGGCGGGCAAAGTCGGTATAGCCACGGTCCATCACATAGAAAGCTCCAGCTTCGATGGGGAGCCGATCCAGTGCGGTCACGTCGGCGACCTGTCCCCCTGTAACATGCACAAAACAAGGGATATTGCCGCGCAGATCGATCAGGGTGTGGAGCTTGACAGCGCTCTTGCGGCGACGAAACTGAGCCCAGGGAAACAAGGACAGGCAGAGATCGATGGTGGTGGAATCGAAGGCGTAGACCGTTTGTTCCAAAGCCACCCCGAACGTTTCGTTCCGATACAATCGGCGGGCCCGGGAGATCAGCACCTGGGCCAGATCGGCGTAAATGCGCCAGTCGCGTTTCTCGTTGGCCCGGGCCAGCGTATTGCGAGCCACCGTGGAGCGGAACCCGGAGTGATAGAGCTTGTGCTGAATCGACTTCAGGCAGGTCTCGATGTCGCGAAGACTCTCCCGGAAGGTCAGTTGAGCAAAGGCCATCGACAGAAACTGATCTCGACAGGAAAAGCGACGCACCCGGTGATACCCCCGATAGCGATGCACGCAACGGTTGAACTCGTAGGTTGGCAGAAAGTCCATCAGTTGAGAAAACAGTGTCTTTCCGGTATTCATTGTCATCCTCCTTCCAGTTTGAATGAGGATGACCCGAAACGTGGCCGTGTTGAAATCGAAAACGCTCACATGCCACTGTAACTTACTGTCTCACTGATACTTACACGACTACCTCGAATCTTTAACGGGACAGTACTGATTCGGAATGAAGCGTTTGCAAAAATCAGCAGCGGGATCTCTTCCGGGAATGGCCACAAGAGGCACAAAAACACAAAAAAGAACCCTCCGATCGTCAAGACTCCAAATCAAGCCAATCATTTTGTGCCTTTTGTGCTTTTTGTGGTGAATGCCGGAGCTACCAGCCCTTCACCTTACCGGACCACTTTCGCAAGTTAAGTGGACATGTGCGGACTCGCCGAACTGCGAGGGAGTGTCAGATCAACGAATTGAGAGGATGCGAGGGAGCGTCAAGTCAACGAATTGAGCGGGATGTTATGTCAACGAACTGCGAGGGAGTGTCAGATCAACGAATTGAGAGGGTGCGAGGGAGCGTCAAGTCAACGAATTGAGCGGGATGTTATGTCAACGAACTGCGAGGGAGTGTCAGATCAACGAATTGAGAGGGTGCGAGGGTGCGTCAACTCAACGAATTGAGCGGGATGTTATGTCAACTTAACCCACTCTGTCGTTCCGTACTGCACCACTTTCACAGGTTAAGTTGACATAATATACCTTATCGGAAGCTGTGTTGAGGGCCCGGAAACCCTCCTCGTCGCCATCGGCGGGACACCCCCCCGGGAGCGCGGGCGTCCCGCCCGCATCCTCTGCGTTGGCCGGCCCTTGTGATAGCCTATTCAGGCGTCGGCGGATTGGGGATGGAGAGAAATGGAAATCAGAAGACTGGGCAAGACCGACATGGAGGTCAGCATCCTGGGTTTCGGGGGCGCCGAAATCGGCCTGGAAGGTCCGGGGGCATCCTTGAAGACGGTGACGCGCCTGCTCAACTCCGCCTTGGACGAGGGATTGAACCTGATCGACACCGGCGAGTGCTACGGAGCCAGCGAGGAACTCATCGGACGGGCCGTTTCGGGACGCCGCCGGGACTACTTCCTGTTCACCAAGTGCGGCCATCCGGGCGGAATGCCGCGAGAAGACTGGCGGCCCGATTCGCTGCTCGGCAGCATCCAGCGCAGCCTGCGGCGACTGCGGACCGACTGCCTGGACCTGATACAACTGCACACCTGCTCGGAAGACGAACTGATCCGGGGAACGGTGATCGAAACCCTGCAGCGGGCCCGCGAGCGGGGCTATTGCCGCTACATCGGCTACAGCGGCGACAGCCGGGCAGCCCGCTACGCGGTGCAATGCCAGGCGTTCGATTGCCTGCAGATTTCCATCAGCATCGCCGATCAGGAAGCGCTGGACCTGGCGCTTCCCCTGGCCCATGAGCAGCGCCTCGGCGTGATCGCCAAGCGCCCTCTGGCCAATGCAGCCTGGAGAACCGGACACAAGCCCGCCAATGCCTATCACCACACCTACTGGGACCGCCTCCAGCGGCTCGACTATCCCTTCATCGAGGATGCGCTGGAGGCTTCGATTTCGACGGCGCTGCGCTTCACCTTGAGCGCCCCCGGCGTGCACACGGCCATCGTGGGCACGCTGACGCCCGGGAGGTGGAGGCAGAACGCCGCCCTGCTGGAGGCCGGCCCCCTGCCCTCCCCTCAGTTCGAGGCGATCCGCAGGCGTTGGCGCCAAGTGGCGGAAGCATCCTGGATCGGACAGACCTGACGCCGATTCTCCGGCTGGTTTCCGGTTCGGGATGGCATCGGGCGGAGCGACCGCCACCCCTTGTGGAACCCGTTTCACACCTGAACTTCAAGTTATTGAAAATAAAACACTAACATGTACAGGGGCGGTTCGCTGAGAACTTCCGTAGCGGCTCGTCCTCAACCAAAGGAGGCGGGATGCGACTCAAGGACAAGGTAGCCGTCGTGACCGGGGCCTCCGGCGGCCTGGGAGCCGGCATCTGCGAGGCCTTCGCCGCCGAAGGCGCCGACTGCGTGGTGGTCTACCGTAGCGACCGGGCGGAAGCCGAGAAGACGGCTTCCAAGGTGGCCGGCCTGGGGCGCCGGGCCGAAGTCGTGAGAACCGATGTCTCGGATGAAGCCCAGGTCAAGAAGCTGTTCGCGGCCACCCAGGAGCTGTTCGGCCGTCTGGATATCCTGGTCGCCAACGCCGGGATCGGGATCTCCAGACCCCTGCTCGATTCCACCCTCGACGATTTCGAGCGGGTCATTCGGACCAACTTGATCGGCACCTACCTGACGGTCAGAGAAGGAGCCCGGTTGATGGCCCGGCAAAAGGGCGGCAAGATCGTGACCATGTCTTCCGTCCACGGCCTGGGGGGCACGCACCAGGGATCGCTCTACGAAGCCACCAAGGCCGGCATCATCAACTTCACCCGGGGGGCCGCCTTCGACTTGTCCGAATGGAACATCCAGATCAACTGCATCGCTCCGGGAGCCGTCCCGGTTCCCAAGGACCCTCCGCCCGCCGCGGACTCGGCGCTCTACGAGGCCTGGATGCAGTACACTCCTCTGGGCCGATTCGGGACGCCCCACGACGTCGCCAGAACGGCCGTGTTCCTGGCCAGTCCCGATACCGACTGGATCACCGGCCAGGTGATTTCGGTCGACGGCGGCATTACCGCCGGTCCGCTGATTCCCTCTTTCAACCACTATGGCCCCAAACCCAGGATGGAGTGATCGCCGTGCGACACTGGAAAACACTGGCTACCCTGGAGGACTGGTGGGCCGTCTGGATCGGACTGCTGGTGTTGGGGTCGGTATTTCTGGGAGTGGTTTCGGCGGTTCCCAGGATTTCCAGGTGGTCGACACTGGCTGAAGTCCCGGCGGCGGTGCCCGGGGCGCCCTTGCTGCTTTTGATGGTCGGGCTTGGAGGGTTGTCCGTCCTGGCCGTGGGCGCCACCCAGCGGCAGGCCGGTCGTTTCGCCGCCGGCTTCCCTGTCCTGTTCGGCCTGGCCGCGCTCAGTTTTCTGGTGGCCGGGAACCGAACCCTGGCGGCTTACGGCCTCGGTTACGCCCTGTGGGCGCTTCTGGTCGGACTGGCCTGGAGCAATCTGCTGGGAGTTCCCTCCTGGCTGAAACCTGCGGTGCGCTCGGAGCTGTTCATCAAGACCGGCCTGGTGATTCTGGGCGCCGAGATCCTTTTCGGCAACATCCTCGCCCTTGGCCGGTACGGGGTCATGGTGGCCTGGGGAGTGACTCCGATCATTCTGGTCTCCATGTTCTGGTTCGGTTACCGGCGACTCGAGTTGGCGCCGTCCTTCACCATCACCATCGCCGCGGCGACGTCGGTCTGCGGGGTCTCGGCGGCCATTGCCGCGGCCGGCGCCAGCAAGGCCAGGAAGGAGGAATTGACGCTGGCCGTGGCCATGACCCTGATCTTCACGGTGCTGATGATGGTCCTCATGCCCCTGGTCTGCCGCTGGTTGGACCTGGACAGGATCGTAGCCGGCGCCTGGCTGGGTGGAACCATCGATTCCACCGGCGCCGTGGTGGCCGCCGGACAGATGTTGGGAGATCAAGCCATGCAGACGGCCGCGGTGATCAAGATGATCCAGAACGCTTCCATCGGCCTGGTCGCCCTCCTGATCGCCCTCTACTGGGTCACGCGAGTGGAGCCGGCCGATGGCGGGCGGCCCCGAGCCATCGAGATCTGGAATCGATTCCCCAAGTTCGTGCTGGGTTTCATGGCGACCTCCTGCCTGGTCTCACTGGTGCTGGCGCCCCTGCTGGGAAGCGAGTCGGTCGGCCAGTCCCTGCAGGAATCCAAGGCGATACGCACCTGGCTGTTCTGCCTGGCGTTCCTTTGCATCGGACTCGAATCCGACTTTCGCGCGCTGGGGCGGCAGATGGCCGGGGGACGGCCGCTGCTGCTCTACTGGTGCGGTCAGACGCTGAACATTGCGCTCACCCTGCTGGCGGCCTGGCTGGTCTTTTCGGGGGTCCTTTTCCCGAAAATCGTTCTCTAGCCCGCATGTCTCACCAGGCCGCTGGAGGCAGGACAAGAGTCAATGGTCTTCAGCACCTTGATTGGCTTCATGTCAAGGGCTTGCTGACTATAGACGGCGCTGGGCATGCCCTGGCTTGTCCTTTTTCCCTCAGCGCGCACCTGCTCGCTCGACCGTAGAAACCGCTACGCTCTTCGCTCACGAGCACGCGCTGAGGGGAAAATTTCTGCGCCATGATCATGCCCCCTGGTGAGACATGCGGGCTAACCCGGCGCCGGCCGGCCGTAGGAAGCGAAGGAATTGGGCGTTTCCCAGAGCCTGACTTCGGCGACCTGCAACCCCTGCGCATGGGCGTAGTCGTAGATGACCTTGGCGATGTTTTCGGCCGTGGGGTTGGCGTCCATCAGGTAACAGGGTTGCCGATGCTCGTGAAGCACGGCGACCAGGGGATCCTCCCGATGCAGGAGCATCTTGTGATCCAATTCGGCATCGATCCAGGTCTTGATCACCTGGTTGATGTCGCCGAAATCGACGACCATGCCCCGGTGGTCCAAATGGTGGCTGGCGACCTCCACTTCAACCCTGCCGTTGTGGCCGTGGAGGTAACGGCATTTCCCCTCATAGTCGAGCAGGCGATGGCCGTAGCAGAAATCGATGTGCTTGGTGACTCGGTGTAAAATAGACTTTCCTCCCTCTTCAGGCTCAAAGCGGCCGGGCTTCCGAAAATTCCACCCCTTTCCGCGCCGATCATAGCAAAATTCGCTGACGACGGCTGCTCGGGGTCTTCCCTCCGCCAGGCAGGAACCACGGGCAATTCAAAGCGATGGCCCACACTCCACTGCTGTTGCCGACGGTGGCATTCTGTCTCGGTCTGGCCGCTCATTCCCTGGTCGGCGACTCGGCCGAATATCTGTGGGCGGCCGGCGCCCTCACGCTGTGCCTCTCATGGATTCTCTGGAGCAGGAAAAGAGCCTGGAGTTGCTGGCTCGCGGTGCTCCTGGCCTTTGCCTTGTCCGGAATGGCCTGGAAAGCCGTCCACGAACTCCAGTTCGATGGCGACCACCTTCGGACCCTGGTCCGATCCGGCGCGCTGGACCTGACGGCTCCCTGTCGGGTCCGGGGACGGTGCGTCCGGGTTTCGGACGGAAAGGCCGGGGGCATCCACCTGGAGGTGGAAGTCCAGCACCTGGCCAACCGGTTCGCCGGCTTTGAGACCCGGGGAAAGATTCGCCTTCACCTCTTCCCCCCGGACGTTTCCTTCGACACCTGGCCACCTGCGCAAGCCGGCGATCAGGTCGAGATCCTCGCCTACCTGCGAAGACCGGAGAATTTCAACAATCCGGGTCAGTTCGACTATCGGTCCTACCTGGAGCTTCGCGGCATCTTTCTGACCGGAAACCTGAAGGATCCACTGCTGCTGACCCGTCTCGGGCGGCAAAGGGAATTTTCCTGGCGGGACCTTGCCGGCCGCATGCGGCAAGGCTGCATCGGCGCGCTGGATGCCCTCCCCGCATCCGAGCCGGCCAAGGCCGTTCTGAAAGCCGTCCTGCTCGGAGACGACAGCGACCTTGCCGAGGAAACCCGGTCCCGTTTTCGATGGAACGGCCTCTATCACGTGCTGGTGGTCTCAGGACTGCATGTGGGGATGATGATCGCCATGGTCTTTGCCCTGCTCAAGCAACTGAGGCTTCCGCGCTGGCTGACCCTGACCTTGACCCTGGGGTCGATCGCCCTCTACAACCTGCTGGCCGAGGGACAGGTCGCCATTGACCGGGCCTCGATCATGGGCTGCCTGTTTCTGACCAGCCTCTATTTCGACCGGGACCGCAACCTGCTCCACTCCCTCTGCCTGGCGGCCTGGTGGGTCCTGCTCGAAGATCCCGGATGGTTGCATGACTCGGGGTTCCAACTCTCATTCTCGGCCGCCCTGGCCATCGCCGTGGTGGGACTTCCCCTGCTGCGCCGCACCACCCAACCCTGCAAGGAGGCCCTCCGGTCCCTGGAATCCATCCACCTGGATCGCAACTTTTCCCCTCGACTGGCCGCCTGGCGGGTGGGCTTGAGACTCCGTAGCGCGAGGTTGTCGGAATCCCTGGGCATTCCGCCATCGACCGTCCACCTCGGCCTGATGGTCTGGCCCGGCAAGCTCCTGCTGGGACTTCTGGACATTGCCCTGGTGTCCGTCGCCATTCAGGCCGTGCTGCTGGTTCCCCTGATGGTCTATTTTCACCGGGTGGTGTTCCCGGTCATTTTCCTCAATATGCTGGTCATTCCCCTGGTCGGCATGATCATTCCCGTCGGATTCTCCTATCTGGCCTGGGCCAGCCTGTTCCCGCAGGTCTCCTGGCCGCTCGGCTGGGTCTGCGGACTGCTGGCCAAATGCCTCCTGAGCCTCAACCGCGCCTTTTCCGAAATTCCCTGGCTCGGATTTTCCCTGCCCCAGGTTCCCCTGGGCTGGGTGCTGGCCTATTACGGCTCCCTGGCCCTGTGGGTGGCCACCCGAGTTCCCCGACTGCTGAGGCTGTTGGGCAGCGCCACCTGGATCGCCTCCCTGGCGGTCCTGCTGTCGGGCGCGCCGGGAGCCCGATCGGGATCGCATGAGCTGAACTTGGCTTTTCTGGATGTGCGGCAGGGAGACTGCCTCCTGATAAGCTGGCCGAACGGCAGGCATCTGCTGGTCGACGGCGGCGGCAGTTGGTCCGGAAGCGGCCGCCGATCCGGAATCGGGGCGACGGCCTTCGATGTGGGGGAGCAGGTGGTGGCGCCCTATCTCTGGAACCGGGGCATCCGATCCCTGGAAGCGGTGGTCCTGACCCACGCCCACCAGGATCACATGGGAGGGCTGGACTTCATCCTGGACCACTTCGAGGTCGAGGAGTTCTGGCTCGGAAACAGTCATGGTGGGCCCGAATTGCGTGATCTGCTCCAGAAAGCGGCGGTCCTCGGCCTCAAGATCAGAGCGTTCCAGGCCGGAGACACGCTCAACCTTCATGGTTCCAGATTGGAATTCCTCAACCCCGGCTGCGGCCCTGCCGACCAAAATATCAACAACGACTCCCTGGTTGTGAGAATGACCTGGGGCCGGCGCACTTTTCTGTTGACCGGTGATATCGAGGAGCCTGCAGAGGAATGTCTCGCAACCCTCGGACCCGGCATCCAATCCGACGTCCTGAAGGTGGCCCACCATGGAAGCGGGACCTCGACCTCCCCGGGCTTCCTGGATGAAGTGAATCCGGTCATCGCCGTAATTTCGGCCGGCAAGGTCAACCCCTTCGGCCATCCGCACCCTGAAGTGGTCAGGCGCTTGAAGACCTTCCCCCTGCAGCTCTTCCGCACCGACCGACAGGGAGCCGTCACCGTCAGCACCGACGGAAACTACCTGCGCACAGCCACCTTCCTGAAGGAGTCGGGGCAGTCGCCAGACGTGAAACGATGAGGAACCGAGGTTGGCCACGCCCCCGCCCTGCCGGGCGGATCATACGAGAGTGAAACACCCAATCGTCAATAAAGACGAACCACGAATGGACACGAAGACCGATGGACCTGCTTGGCTGCGACGACGTCACGGGATGAAGGCCGGGAGCGCGGGCGTCCCGCCCGCACAACACTGGCACAGCCTTACCCATCTCTCCCACCCGGTTCGACCGGCAACAGCCCCACGATTCCGCTTCAGCCGAGCCCATGGGGTTCCCGCCGGCAGGGTGACCGGGCGCCGATCACGGGGAAACGGAGCGGCCACCCAACGCAGAGAATGCGGGCGAGACGCCCGCGCTCCCGGAGGGGCGCCTCCTCCCATCCTTCCTGCTCCGCGAGGAGGCACTGCCCCTGCCGATGCGGCAGTGCCGTCCCGCTTCGTGGCCCTTCGTCAGTCCTTCGTGTGTCTTCAGTGAAACACCCAATCCTCAAAAAAGGCGAACCACGAATGAACACGAATGGACACGAATACCGATGGACCTGCTTGGCTGCGACGACGTCACGGGATGAAGGCCGGGAGCGCGGGCGTCCCGCCCGCACAACACTGGCACAGCCTCACCCCTCTGCTCCACCCGGCTCGACCAGCAACGGCGCCACGATTCCGATTCAGCCGAGCCCATGGGGTTCCCGGCGGTAGGGTGACCGGGCGCCGATCACGGGGAAACGGAGCGGCCACCCAACGCAGAGAATATCGCGGTAGGAATCCGCATTGCTGGGGACCCCCCGCACAGATCCGGACGTGCGCAGCTAGCGCATCCGGCTCCTCCCTCAGGTGTTGACGAGCATTCGTCGGTCCGGCCATGGATGCCGGATTCCCAGTCTCGGCCAGTAGGTCGCCGCCAGTCGGTTCATCGCCTCCCAGCTATATCCGCCCTTCTGGGATCGTCGATTGATTGCTCGCATCCACAATCTCAGGACGTGGCTCGCAAAGCGTCTCAGATAGCGCAGGCTGGTCGGGACAGCAAAGTAGTTCAGCCATCCGTTCAACACTCGCCCCAGCCATTTGCCGGTCTTCCCGATGCCTTCATGCATCCGCCTGCTCAGCTCCTCCTTCACTCGCTTCAGGGTGCGCCTCATCCGTTTCGCTATCGGTTTGCGCCCCAGCCCGTAGCGTCCCTTCCGGTCCTTCCTGCAATAGTGCGTGAAGCCCAGGAAGTCGAACGTTTCCGGTCTCCCCTCCCCCCTCCTTCGTCGGTTCTCTGCCGCATACCGTCCGAACTCGATGAGTCGGGTCTTCTCCGGGTGCATCTCCAACTCGAACCGTCCGATTCGCTCCTTCAGGTCGTTGAGGAATCGCTCCGCATCCCGCCGGTACTGAAATCCCACCACGAAGTCGTCGGCGTACCGCACCATCAGGGTCTCGCCTTCGGCCTCGCGGGTCCGCCATTGCCTCTGGAACCAGAGGTCCAAACCGTAATGCAGGTAGACGTTCGCCAGGATCGGCGATATCACCGCCCCTTGCGGCGTCCCCTTCAGGTCGTCCCTCCACTCTCCATCCTCCATGACGCCGGCGTTCAACCACTTGGCAATCAACCGTATCACCCGCTCATCCCCGATGCGGTGCCTCAGAAACCGCAGCATCCAGTCCCGCGACACGTTGTCGAAGAATCCGCGTATGTCCGCGTCGATGATCCACCTGATCTTCCGCCGCCCGATCCCGACCGCCAGGGCGTCCAGCGCATCGTGCCCCCCTCGGCCAGGTCGAAACCCGTAACTGAACCCCAGGAACTCCGCCTCATATATCGGCGTCAGCAGGTTGTCCGCCACGGCCTTCTGGACGATCTTGTCCTCCAGCGCCGCCACGCCAAGCGGTCGTGTCCCGCCATCCGCCTTGGGTATCTTCACCCGCCGCGATGGCGTCGCCCGGTACGCTCCCCGCTGTACCCGGTCATGCAGGTCGACCAATCGATCTTCCAACCCAACCGCGTACTCTTTCCACGTCATGCCGTCCACGCCGGGGGCCGCCCACCTCTTCAACTCCCCGTAGGCTTTCCTCAACGCCTCCACCGTGATGTGGTGCAGCAGCGCCGTCAACCGACTCTTCGGTTCCCGTTCGATGAACTCCCGTATCCGGTCCGCCGCCTGGGACACGCTCCCCCGTCTCTGCGTCCGGCGCGTGCTTTGGCTTTCCGGCTTCCCTTCGGGTAAGGCCCTTCGCTCCACCGACTCCGCCGGGAATCTCTCCCCTTTGTTCGCCGGCTTCTCCACTACTATGGCCTCATCTGACTTCTTCATGCCGTGCATCTCCGGTCTCGGATCTCTCCTTCCCTTTGCGGTCCCGCCACGACTGACGGAACAGCATGAAGACCTCCCAGGTCCCGGTGAAGCGCTTACGTGCGTGCCTGGGTTCTAAGACACCGCGGGGCTCCTCTCCCCCTCACCTTGGCGGTGGAGCGGATCTTGCCTTCGGCTGCCCGCATGGCCTCGGCACCCCGGATGAGCGTGTTTTCGGTGCTCAATAGCCCTGCCCACACGCACCCCTGTCAACGCTTGACCCACACCCTCGCGGTTGTAGGCCCATGACTCGGGGCGGAAGTGGTGGTTAACCTTTCCTTCCCGCCGGACTTTCACCGGCTACGCTTCACCAGTTAGCCTGGCGCTCGCGGGCGAGACGCCCGCGCTCCCGGAGGGGCGGCTCCTCCCATCCTTCCTGCTCCGCGAGGAGGCACTGCCCCTGCCGATGCGGCAGAGCCGTCCCGCTTCGTGTCCCTTCGTCGTCCTTCGTGTGTCTTCAGTGAAACACCCAATCCTCAAAAAAGGCGAACCACGAATGAACACGAATGGACACGAAGACCGATGGACCTGCTTGGCTGCGACGACGTCATGGGATGAAGGCCGGGAGCGCGGGCGTCCCGCCCGCACAACACTGGCACAGCCTCGCCCCTCTTCTCGACCCGGCTCGACCGGCAACGCCCCCACGATTCCGCTTCAGCCGAGCCCATGGGGTTCCCGCCGGCAGGGTGACCGGGCGCCGATCACGGAGAAACGGAGCGGCCACCCAACGCAGAGAATGCGGGCGAGACGCCCGCGCTCCCGGAGGGGCGCCTCCTCCCATCCTTCCTGCTCCGCGAGGAGGCACTGCCCCTGCCGATGCGGCAGAGCCGCCCTGCTTCGTGGCCCTTCGTCAGTCCTTCGTGTGTCTTCAGTGAAACACTCAATCGTCAATAAAGACGAACCACGAATGGACACGAATGGACACGAAGACCGATGGACCTGCTTGGCTGCGACGACGTCACGGGATGAAGGCCGGGAGCGCGGGCGTCTCGCCCGCACAACGCTGGCACAGGCTTACCCCTCTCTCCCACCCGGCTCAACCGGCAACGGCGCCACGATTCCGATTCAGCCGAGCCCATGGGGTTCCCGGCGGTAGGGTGACCGGGCGCCGCATCACGGGGAAACGGAGCGGCCACTCAACGCAGAGGATGCGGGCGAGACGCCCGCGCTCCCGGAGGGGCGGCTCCTCCCATCCTTCTTGCTCCGCGAGGAGGCACTGCCCCTGCCGATGCGGCAGAGCCGTCCCGCTTCGCGTGCCTTCGTCGTCCTTCGTGTGTCTTCAGTGAAACACCCAATCGTCAATAAAGACGAACCACGAATGAACACGAATGGACACGAATACCGATGGACCTGCTTGGCTGCGACGACGTCATGGGATGAAGGCCGGGAGCGCGGGCGTCCCGCCCGCACAACACTGGCACAGCCTCACCCATCTCTCCCACCCGGCTCAACCGGCAACAGCCCCACGATTCCGCTTCAGCCGAGCCCAAGCGGTTCCCGGCGGCAGGGTGACCGGGCGCCGCATCACGGGGAAACGGAGCGGCCACCCAACGCAGAGAATGCGGGCGAGACGCCCGCGCTCCCGGAGGGGCGCCTCCTCCCATCCTTCCTGCTCCGCGAGGAGGCACTGCCCCTGACGATGCGGCAGAGCCGTCCCGCTTCGTGGCCCTTCGTCGTCCTTCGTGTGTCTTCAGTGAAACACTCAATCGTCAATAATGGCGAGCCACGAATAGACACGAAGACCGATGGACCTGCTTGGCTGCGACGACGTCATGGGATGAAGGCCGGGAGCGCGGGCGTCCCGCCCGCACAACACTGGCACAGCCTTACCCATCTCTCCCACCCGGCTCAACCGGCAACAGCCCCACGATTCCGCTTCAGCCGAGCCCATGGGGTTCCCGGCGGCAGGGTGACCGGGCGCCGCATCACGGGGAAGCTGAGCGGCAACCCAACGCAGAGAATGCGGGCGAGACGCCCGCGCTCCCGGAGGGGCGGCTCCTCCCATCCTTTGTGTTCCGCGAGGAGGCACTGCCCCTGCCGATGCGGCAGAGCCGTCCCGCTTCGCGTGCCTTTGAGGTCCTTCGTGGGTCCTGGCGGATTCCTCTTTTTTCGCTTGTTTCAGGCGGGCCGGGTGGTGGAGGGGTTGCGGCGGGTGACTTCTCTGAAGAACGTTTCCAGATGTCCTGCCCACTATTCGGTCACAAACTTCACGTCGCTGCCGAACTTGCGGTACTGCTTGAATTGGATGACGTTCCGGGTGTGGAGTCTTGCGGTGCGATTCTCCAGCAGGACCTCCGCCCGGACCGGAAGCCAGTGCCGCTGTCCCGAGATCTCCACCCGATCGTACTCGGTGGAACCCTCGGAGCGGGTAATGGGAAAGGTGTCCGGAATTCTGTAGGCCCGCTCCTTGATCTGGACGACCTGCAGCGACCCCGGGTCGATCCAGCATCGCCCCCGGTAAGGCGTGACCACGCCCAATTCCGTGGTCCCTTCCCTGAAAATGATGCTTCTCTTGGAGGTTTCCTTGGGCACGCGAAAACCGACACGCACCGTGGGCGAGCCCCGACTGTGATCGATTCCCTCGAAGCGAAACCGGGTGCCGGTCGCCGGGTCGAAGAGGTAGTTCAACGAAGAGCCGAACTCGCCGGTCGAGGTCGTCCCTTTCAGTGTTTCCAGGGTGGCATTGGAGGCCGCCGAGCGATTGCCGACCGATACCAGCTTGTAGTGCTCCTGCTTGTCGTAATAGGTCAGCTCCGCCACAAAGTTGTCCACCCTGACCCAACCGGTTTTGGGAAGGCGGCGAAGGTAGCGCTGGGTGATCTGGGTGCAGATGAAATTCGGCAGGTTTTCGGTGTAGGCCATGGCGGCGCCGCGCACCTCCACCAGGAATCGCGGCCAGGTTTCCCGGTCCGGCAATTCGGAGCGCACGGGCGTCGCGGCCGGCTGGGTTGCGGCTGCCGCCGCCGGAGTTCCTGCCGGCTTGGGGGTCGCTGCCGGTTCAGGGGTCGCTGCCGGTGCGGGAGTCGCCGCTGAACCCGTTGCCGAGGGCTCTGTTGGCGGCGATTCCACAGGAAGTGGGACAAAGACCGGTGGGGGAGGTTCGACCCCCGGGGGCGGTCTCAGGGCCGATTCAGGCGGTCTGCTCGAGCGGTGTTCCTCTACCGCCCGGATGATGGCGGGGGCGGCCTGGCGGGCTTTCAGTTCCTGCAGGAGAATTTCCTTGACCCGAAATCCGATCCCCCTCTCCCGGATCAACGCCACCACCCGCTCGGAAGTCACCGCTCCCATGCGCGTGGTGGTGACCAGAGCCAGAAGCTCCTCCTGGCTGATCGGGCCTTCGGCCGTCAAGAGGTTCAGGGGGGTGCCGGCCAGGAGGATCAACAGCAGGCATCCCAATGTGCAACGGGTCGAACGTGACACGGTTACAAAATGCTATTCGCTGTTGGATGCAACGACTTGGCGAGACGTGCGGGCCGGCCCTCTTTCTGGCGTATCCAGCGTCCCGGTAAGAAGTGCGGGCGGCTACCTCCCGCGTATGCTGCTGCTGGCTGCGCCACGGCTCTGCTGCGCCGCTGAGCCGGCAGCAACGCTGCTGGAGGTGGAAGTGGCTGCCGAAGATCGGTGCACACTGGTGGTGGCGGGCGTATAACTGGTGGCGCCCGCGCTGCTGAGGCTGGAGCCGCCATACCCTCGGGACGCGTAGACGGGACCGTACGACCGCCAGGTCGGGCAATAGTTACCGTAGGCGAGACCGTAGGGAGACCTCAGCAGGGTATGGAAGGGAATGAACGTGTACATCCGGGAAAACGTGTCGTAGACCCATCCCCCGTTCGACCTCAGGCCATACCGGGACAAGGCCGAGCGGGACATCCAGGAGGGAATCTTGGAATTGGCCGCGATCAATGAGACCGCCCGCTCTCGACTCCAGAGATCGATATCGTCGACGGGCTCCTTCCCCACCTTGGCAAAGTGCAATCGCCTCTTGGCGGAACGGTTCAAATCGAAGGATTTGCCCGACTTCAGCACCGCGATCCTGGTCTGCTCCCGCAGCCATTTCAGCTTGCCCTTGTGGACCGTCACCCGAACCTCGCCGGCGGCGCCGACTTCAAAGCGATACAAGCCCTTCTTGAGGACTCGCAGATCTCCGGAGGGCGTCAGGATATGAAGCCGGTGGACCTTGCGGCGCAGGCTCAGCGATTCCAGGATGGCCGTGCCTTGCTCCAGGGAAAACCGCATGTCTTCGAAACCGGTGGCCACGATCCGGACCCGGCTGTTTTCGGCCACCCGCAGGTAGGTTCCCGGGTTCAGCAGCATCTCCACCCGTTCGCCCGACTCCGTCTGCAGCACATCCCCCTCGACGAGCTGGTGCCGGGGTGCGACCTGCCGCACATCGGAGAGTTCGAGATTGCTGACGGTAGGCTTGCCTTCCACGTAATTGATCATGCCTGACTTGGCCGAGATGAAGTAGGCGGACGTTTCGGTGGCGTTCACCACTCCAGCGCCGGCAAACAGCACGACGACGAGCCCAAGGATGACTGTTGGCTGCAGCATGGTTTCGCTCCCGGGTAGAACCTGCGGAATCGACAACTTCTTTTCTTGATACCTTCGGATAAATAAAGTGTAGACCAATTCTCCGGGTTAGTAAAGAGACATCGGCTTTCCGTCCAGGCGGCGCGCCTTGGGACGATAGCGGATAGCACCGCCCCCGCACTGCTGGTCGGATCATTCGAGGAAAAACAAGCGATCGTCAGTAAAGGCGAACCACAAATGAACACGAATAAACACGAAGAAAGGCGGACCCGCTCAAACGACCGGAGGCAACACAACGCCTTTGCAAACTTGTACCCTTGACAGGAATTCGTTTCCTTCGTAAATGTCCCTTCGATATCGGTTGTCAAACCCACCGATCAACAACCCATCGATCCATTCATTGGTGTTCATTCGTGTCCATTCGTGGTTTGCCGTTCCCTGTCGTGGATATCTCTTTTCCTTTCGACTACCCGCGTGCCGCGGCCCTGGCTTCCTCGGAAGTTTCGGCAGAGGGCAGAGCGAGCCGGATGGCCGCCTGGGCCGCGGCCAGGCGGGCAATGGGAACGCGAAACGGGGAGCAGCTCACGTAGTCCTGCTCCAGTTGATGGCAGAACTCGATGGTGGAGGGATCGCCTCCATGCTCGCCGCAGATCCCGATCTTGATTTCAGGTCGGGTGGCCCTGCCCTTGGCCACGGCGATCTTCATCAACTCTCCAACTCCGGCGATATCGAGGGATTGGAAGGGGTCCCTGGGATAAATTTCCCGCTGCAGATAGGGCGCCAGGAAGCGGTCGGCGTCGTCGCGGCTCAAGGCCAGGGTGGTTTGAGTCAGGTCATTGGTGCCGAAGCTGAAGAAGTCTGCCGAACGCGCAATTTCGTCCGCCGTGAGCGCCCCCCTGGGAACTTCGATCATGGTGCCCACCTGGTACTCGATCTCCACTTTCCGGGAATCCATCACCTGCCGGGCCACCTGCCGCACGATGCCGGCCTGATCTTCCAGTTCCTTGACGTTGCCCACCAGGGGGATCATGACCTCCGGCACGGCCTTCTTCCCGCGACCGATGACGTTGGCGGCCGCCTCGAAGATCGCCCGCGCCTGCATCCGGGTGATTTCGGGATAGACGACCCCCAGGCGGCAGCCGCGAAATCCGATCATGGGATTGAACTCGTGAAACGAATCCACTTTCGCCTTGACCGCCTCGAAGGAAACACCCATGTCCGTAGCCAACTCCCTTTGGGCCGGCGCCTCGTGAGGCAGGAACTCGTGGAGAGGCGGATCAAGGGTTCGGATGGTGACCGGCCTGCCTTCCATCACTTCGAAGATGTGCTCGAAATCCTCCCGTTGCAGGGGCAGGAGCCTGGACAGGGCGCGTTCCCGCATTTCCGGGGTCGAAGCCAGAATCATTTCCCGCATGGGGCCGATCTCTCCCTCGCCGAAGAACATGTGCTCGGTTCGGCACAGACCGATCCCGCCTGCCCCGAAGGCGATGGCGGCCGCCGCCTGGTCTGCCTGGTCCGCATTGGCGCGGACCTCGAGGGTGCGAACCCGGTCCGCCCATTCCATCAGTTTCCGGTATTGACGGTAGACCCGGGTCTCCTTCTTGTCGGACGACTGGTGCAGGAGAACCTGAATGACCTCCGAATCTCGCGCCGCAATGGGACCCTGGATCACCTCGCCGGTGGTTCCGTCCAACGACAGGAAGTCGCCCTCCCGGATGACCCGTCCGTTGACCCGCAGGTGGCGTTGAGAGTAGTCGATGGCCAGGGCGCTGCATCCGGCGACGCACACCTTGCCCATTTGCCTGGCAACCAGAGCCGCGTGGGAGGTCGTGCCTCCTCGAGCCGTCAGGATTCCCTCGGCCGCGTTCATTCCCTTGATGTCCTCGGGCGAGGTCTCGATGCGGGTCAGAATGACCCGTTCCCCGCGACTCTTCCACTCTTCGGCATCGGGCGCGTTGAAGACGACTCGGCCGACAGCCGCCCCGGGGCCGGCGTTGAGACCCTTGGCCAGCAAGCGGCCCTGCTCGATGGCCGCCGCTTTCTCCGCCGGATCGAACACCGGCCGCAAGAGCTGGTTCAGTTGATCGGGCTCCACCCGCAGGAGCGCCTCATCGGGAGTGATCAGCCCTTCATCCACCATGTCGACGGCAATCCTGATGGCGGCGAAGGCGGTCCGTTTCCCGACCCGGCACTGCAACAGGTAGAACGTTCCCTGCTGAATGGTGAACTCGATGTCCAGCATGTCCCGATAGTGCGTCTCCAGAATCCTGCGCGCTCGATCCAACTGGCCATACAGCTCCGGCCTCTCGCGAGCCAGCTCGGCAATGGAGGCGGGAGTCCGGGCCCCCGACACCACATCCTCCCCCTGAGCGTTTCCGAGGTACTCCCCGTAGAGAACGTTTTCCCCGGTGGCCGCGTCCCTGGTGAAGGCCACCCCCGATCCGGAGTCGGAACCCATGTTCCCGAACACCATGGCCTGCACGTTTACGGCCGTTCCCCAACTGGACGGAATTCCGTTGAGCCTTCGATACTCTTCGGCGCGCGGGTTCATCCAGGAACCGAATACGGCGCCGATGGCCCCCCACAACTGCCGATGGGGATCGTCGGGAAAGTCCACTCCGGCCCGCTGTCTGATCTCGCGCTTGAAGAGAGTCACCAGGTCCCGGAGGTCGGTCGTGGTCAATTCCGTATCCAGGACCAGTCCGCGCGCTTCCTTCTTGGCCTCGATCATGCGTTCGAATGGATCGACCTCATCCTTGCGGGTCGGTTTCATCCCGAGGACGACGCTTCCGTACATTTGCACGAATCGGCGATAGGAATCCCAGGCAAACCTCGCATTGCCGGTTCGCAGGGCCAGTCCCTCCACCGTGCCGTCGTTCAACCCCAGGTTCAGGACGGTGTCCATCATGCCGGGCATCGAGGCCCGGGCCCCGGAGCGGACCGAAACCAGCAGGGGATTTTGGGCATCGCCGAACCGCATATCCATGAGCGCTTCCATTTCACGGAGCGCTCGGGAAACCTCTTCAACCAGACCGGCGGGATATTGCTCATGTTCCCTGTAGTAATGGGCGCACACCTCGGTCGAGATGGTGAAGCCGGGGGGAACCGGCAACCCCAGGTTGGTCATCTCCGCCAGATTGGCTCCCTTGCCGCCCAACAGGTCCTTCATGTCGGCCCGCCCGTCGGCCTTGCCGTCGCCAAAAAAGTAAACCGACTTTTCTGCCATTGTCACTCTCCGATTCATGTCGTCACCATCTCGGAAACGTCAGCCACCTTCAGAAACGTCTGCAGGAGCAGCGCCAGCAGGGCGAGACGATTCCTGCGCACCTCCGGATCCTCATCCATCACCAGCACCCGGTCGAAGAAGGCGTCCACCGCGGGCCTCAGCGAGGCCATCATTCCCAGTGCGGCCTGGTGCCTCCCCTCGCGAAGAGCGCCTGAAATCCTCCGGTCGACCGCGACCACCCGGCCGTGGAGAAGGTTCTCCTCGGGAGTCGCAAACCGCGCCGGATCGACGGCGCTCGCCGTTCGGGGATCGATCCCGGCTTTCAACAGGATATTCTTGATGCGCTTGAAGCTGGTCGCCAGCGACTGGAAATCGGAGCTATCCCGCATGCCGGCGATAGCGCCCAGGCGCTTGCGGCTTTCCACCGGATTATCCCAACACACTTCCAGCACCGCGTTGATTTCATCGTGGCGAAAGCCCTGCTCCCGGAAGAGGAAACGCATCCGGTCCTTCAGGAAGTTCCGAAACGTCAGGGACGTTTCCTCCAGCGATCGATCGGCGAACCTGCGAACTCCCTCGTAGGCCTTGCCCAGCATTCCTTCGCAGGAAAGGTCCAGTTCCTTCGCCAGCAGGATGCGGATCAACCCCATGGCCTGGCGGCGCAAGCCCAGCGGGTCCCGCGATCCGGTGGGGACCAGGCCCAGGCAGAAAGCTCCCGCCAGCGTGTCCAACCTATCGGCCATGGCGACGATCGCACCGGCAAGCCCCCGCGGCGCCGGGTCTTCCGAGGCGACCGGCAGGTAGTGGTCGTATATGGCCTCCGACACTGCGGCCTCGACGCCCTGGGCACGGGCGTAGAGCCCCCCCATGACTCCCTGCAGATTGCTGAATTCCCGGACCATCTCGGTGGTCAAATCGGTCTTGCACAACTCGGCGGCCCGCTGCACCGGAGCCAGGAGTTCGGGTTGTCGGATACTCTCGACCATGAACTTCGATAAAGCCTTTATTCTTAGAGTCTTGTCGAATAGAGTGCCCAGATTTCTCTGATAGGTGATCTTCTTCAGCAGGCCGATGCGGTCCTGCAGGGCAACCTTCGAGTCGGACTCCCAAAAAAAGGCGGCGTCCGACAGGCGGGCTCTGAGCACCCGCTCATGCCCGGCCTGAATCTGTGGAGCAAAGGCCTCGTCGGAATCCACCACCGCCAGGAACCTGGGGAGCAGTTCTCCCTCGCGGTCCTGGAGCGAAAAATACTTCTGGTGCTCCCGCATCACCGTGATCAACACCTCTGCCGGGAGCTTCAGGAACTCGGGGTCGAAGTCCCCGCAGACCACGCTGGGATGCTCGCTGAGGTGGGCCACCGTCTGCAGCAGCCTCCGGTCCTCGACCGGATGGCCGCCCTGCCCAAGCGCGGCTGCCTCCAGACCGGCCTGGATCCTGCCCAACCGCTTCGCCGAATCGATTTCGACATCCGCCTCTTGAAGCGTCTGCCGATAGTCCGCGAAATTCGTCACCGCCGCTTCGCGGTTGCCGGCCAGAATCCGGTGCCCGAAGGTGCGGTCGCCGGCCCGGACCGAGGCCAGTCGGACGGGCACGACCTGCCCGTCGAAGAGGCAGAGAATCCACCGAATCGGCCGCAGAAACAGAAACCGGCTCGATTCCCATCTCATGCTCTTGGGCAAATCCAGCCCCTTGACGGCGTTGGGAATCTCCTCCGCCAGAATGCCGTCGGCTGCGCGGCCCGGCACCTGCTTCCGGTAGCCGAGATAGCTGCCCTTGGGGGTCTTGACCTGAGAAAGAGCCTCCACCCCGACCCGGTTCTTGCGCGCGAACCCCATGGCGGCGGCCGTGGGGCGGCCGTCCCGGCCGAAGGCGACGGCCCAGGGAGGGCCCGTGATTTCCTGGCTCCGGTCCGGCTGGGTGGTGGCCACGCCGCCGGCATGGACGATCAAGCGGCGCGGCGTCGAATAGGCCTCGATTTCGTCGCAACCCAGAGAATGATCGGTCAGAACCCGCTGAATGTTCTGTTTCAATTGCTGTGAGGCCCCCGGCAGGAACCGGGCCGGAATCTCTTCACAGCCTATTTCCAACAAGAGCTCTGCTGTCATCGGCTTTCGGAGGAATGTCTGAAACACCCCTGGTTCACCCTACATCAGCGACCCCGTCTGAGGAACGGCGGCGTGGCTAGGTGACAAGTGGTGACAAGTGGTTAGTGGATAGTGATTAGTGGATAGTGATTAGTGGTTAGTTTCTTGATCCAAACGTTTAGTATCCTGCCGGCCTCGGTGCAGTCCTTTAATTAAGCGGAACCAGGCTATCGGGGGCTTTCCGGTCCCCGAAACCCCTACTGACCACTCTCCACTCTCCACTCTCCACTATTCTGGAACACCTCTGTTTCCGGGTCCGTTCTTGACCCCTGAATTCTAGCGATCGTCTTCGCCGGTCAGATATCGTTGAGCGATGCGGCAGGCGAGGACGCGCACCCGCTGAATCATCCCGGTGCGTTCGGAGACGCTGATGGCCCCCCGGGCATCCAGCACGTTGAAGGTGTGGGAGCACTTGAGACAGTAGTCGTAGGCCGGCAGGATCAACCCCTTTTCTATCAGGCGATCTGCCTCTTTTTCGTAGTCGTTGAACCAGCCGAAGTGCAGGTCGACATCGGCCAATTCGAAATTGTAACGGGAAAACTGGACTTCGTCCGCGTGCCTGAGGTCTCGATAGCCCACGCTGGCATTCCACTCCAGGTCGAACACATCCGACACCTGGCTCAAGAACATCGCGATCCGTTCCAACCCATAGGTGAGTTCCACCGACACCGGGTTCAACTCCAGCCCCCCGGCCTGCTGGAAATAGGTGAACTGGGTAATCTCCAGCCCATCCAACAGGACCTGCCAGCCGGCTCCCCAGGCCCCGAGGGTGGGCGATTCCCAATTGTCCTCTTCAAATCGAATATCGTGGCCACGCAGGTCAATGCCGATCTTTTCCAGGCTTTGCAGATAGAGAGACTGCACCTCGGGCGGGCTGGGCTTCAGAACGACTTGAAGCTGGTGATGCTTCTGGACCCGGTTGGGATTCTCCCCGTATCGGCCATCCGCCGGACGCCGGCTGGGCTCCAGGTAGGCCACTCGATAGGGATCGGGACCAAGCACCCGGAAGAAGGTCTCGGGGTTCATGGTTCCCGCCCCTTTTTCCACGTCGTAAGGCAGATGGATGACACACCCCTTCTCCGCCCAGAACGCCAGCAATTCCATGAACAGTTGTTGGAACCACATGATTTACCGATTCCCGGATTCCCGCCGCAGCAGGGACAGTGAATCGAACTTCCGCTCGAACCCGGTCTGAACCATCTCCTCGGCGACGGCATCGAGCGCCGAAACGGCTTCTGTCGAGACTCGCCCGCCTGCCAGCTCCGGCAGGGACTGCTTCACCACCAGACCGGCCAGCTTCAGGACGTCCCCGTCGATCCGGCGCCCTGTCCCGTTCCGGCATTCCCGGCAGAACAACCCAAGGGCATCGAGGCGGCGCCAGGCTTCCGCGCCGGGGCTCAAGGCGCCGCCGCAACCACTGCATGCGGAAAGGCTGGGAAGCAATCCCGCCAGCTTCAAATGCCAGATCTGGAAATAGACGGAGGCCAGCCGGGATTGGTGACGATCCCCCAGCAACGGTAGCACATGCAACAGCAGGCGAAACAGCGAATCGTTGGCTTCGTGCTCGGGTACCGTTTCCAACAGGAGTTCCAACAAGTAGGAGGAACGCAGGTAGGCCTGGTAATCCTGCATCGCCAGGCCATAACCCTTCAGCAACTCCACCTTGTCGATCGACACCAACTCCTGATTGCGCCTCTCGAAGGCGACCAGCTCCACCCATGACAAGGGTTCCAGCCGGCCGGAGAAGCGGCTCCTGATCCGACGACTTCCGCGAGCCACCCCGCGCACCTTGCCGTACTTTCGAGTATAGGCCACCACCAGCTTGTCTGTTTCCCGGAGCGGATAGGTCCGCAGGATGATGGCTTCACTACTCAGAATCCTCATCGGTTTGTCTGGACACCCCTGATTCGCCTCTCATGAGACGCCCCGTCCTCCGGGACGGCAGCGCGGCCAGGTGAAAAGTGACTAGTGATCAGTGGTCAGTGGCTAGTATTTTAATCGATTGGTTGAGCTCGTTGCTCGGAACTCCCCTGTTTCACCATCGTATGACCCGCACGGCAGGGCGGGGGCGCTGCTATCCAGCCACGATCGGAGGTCGACGCGTCGACACTTTACAAGAAACGGGTCGCCGACGGTCCTGCTTCCCGATGCGCGCTCTGCCTGGCGCCCTGCGGCGCCGGTTAGACAAGCGCCCCAAAGTATCACAGAATTCCGGGAAACCAAACAGACCCAAAGCCCGTCTGGCGGGGGGCCGGGGAGGCGTCAGCAGCCGTTGACCGGTCCTGTGGGCAGTGCTAAGATACCGCCCTCCCCAACTCCTTCCCCGGCATCGCCCGCCATGCAGGACTCCCTCTGCTGGAGGCTTGGATGTGCGCTCTTCTCCGACTCAACCTGCGGATGAAGTTGATATCGGCGACCGTGCTCCTGCTCGCCTCGGTCCTTCTGCCGGCGATCTCACTGCTGAGTCACCACATGCGCAAAGTGATTCGCGACCACACTCGGCAGCGCGGCATCGCCATCGCCCGGATCTTCGCCAGCGGCGCCAATTTGACCCATTTGCAGACCTACAACTACCGCATGCTCCAGCTCAACACGCAGCTCGCTCGGCGTGAGAGCCGGCTCCTCTATGCCATCGTCTACGACAAGGAAGGCAAGGTGGCGGCCCATTCCGAAGATGCCTCCCTGATCAATACCCATCCCACGGGAGCCGCGGCCCGGCAATCCGTGCAAGCCGAGAAACCACTGTTCCGTCAACTCCATCATCCCTTGGGCGACGGTTCTTCCGGCGTGCCGGTCCTTGATTTCACGGTTCCGGTCCGGTCGTCCGAGTCCGCCCTGCGTTGGGGCACGGTCCGCCTGGGCTTTTTGACCGACGGCATGGAGCAGAGGGTCCGGGAGATTCAGGCCGTCATCTTGCAGGTGGGCCTGGCGGCGGTGGTGGCGGGAATCGTGGGCGCCTGCATCCTGGCCAACCGCATCACGGGCCCCGTTTCGACCATCGCCGGGGGAGCCCTGAAGGCCTCGGAAGGCGACCTCTCTCACCGAATTCAGGTCAGGACGGGCGATGAACTGGAGGGATTGGCCAACCACTTCAACCACATGATGGACCGCATCCGACAGAGCCAGGAGGAGAGGATCAAGACGGAAAGGCTGGCGGCGGTCGGCACCATGGTCAACACCATCGTCCACGACTGCCGAACCCCCATAACCGTCATCAAGGGTTTCAACTCGCTTCTGAGCGACTACGACCTGTCGTCCGACAAGAAACGGGAATGCCTGGCATTCATCCATTTCGAGGTCGAACGCATGGAACGAATGCTGGAGGAGATCCTGCATTTCGCCAGGGACGGAAAGACCCGCATGTCGGTGGAAACCTGCAACCTCGATCAGGTTCTGAGACATTACTGCATCGAGATCCAGGCCCTGTTCCGAGACGACCAGACCCGCTTTGTGCAGACACTCGACTGCGATGCCCCGGTTGCCATCGACAAGGACAAGTTCAGGAGGGCGCTCCTGAACATCGCGGTCAATGCCAAGGATGCGCTAAAGGGTCGGGGCACCTTCTCCATTCGCAGCCACGCCCGGAAGGACCGGGCCTGCATCCGGCTCACCGACGACGGAGCCGGCATTCCCGCCCACCTGCAGGCCACCCTCTTCCAGCCCTTCTTCACTCGGGGCAAGCGCATGGGCTTCGGATTGGGAATGTCCATAACCCGGAAGATCATCGAGGACCACGCCGGCGCCATCGCCGTGGAAAGCCAGGTCGGCCGGGGAACCTCCTTCCTGGTCTCGATTCCCCTGGCGGGAACCGCCCCGGAAACCGCCCTGCATAAAGATAAAAAGCGAACCACAAATGGACACGAATAAACACAAATTTCTTTTGAAGAAAGAAATGTTCCAAGTCGTCGGTTGCGCGATGGAAGTTCTGAACACGCTGGGACATGGCCTGCTGGAAAAGCCATATGAAAATGCACTGGTTGTGGAATTCCGGCTGAACGGGATTCCCTTCCAGCAACAGCCACGTTTTGACGTTATCTATAAGAGCGTCCGAGTCGGCGAGTATGTTCCCGACCTGATCGTGTTCGATCAAATTGTTGTAGAGACCAAGACCATTGACCGGATCGCCGATTCGGAACGGGGACAGATCCTCAATTACTTGAAGATCACGCAACTCAGGGTTGGATTGATCCTGAATTTCAAGCGTCCAACGCTCGAATGGGAACGGCTGGTTCTATGACTTCATTTGTGTCCATTTGTGGTTCTATCCCCAAGACCATGGAGCAACTAATTAAAGACCTTGCTTGATGTGTTGAACGCACTGATTCGGAAAATCCCATGGCTGCGGCGTCAGTGAATTCCCATTGAAAACGCAACCCTAAACCCGGGGATGGTGCTCCCTGTAGATCGCCTTCAGGCGTTCCTTCAGGACGTGGGTATAGATTTGGGTGGTGGAGATGTCGGAGTGACCCAGCATCATCTGGACCGCCCGCAGGTCGGCTCCCCGCTGCAGAAGGTGGGTGGCAAAGGAATGGCGCACGGCATGGGGCTTGAGAGAGGACCGGATCCCCGCCAGCTCGCCGTAACGCCGGAGCATCTTCCAGAACCCCTGGCGGGTCATCCCCTGCCCTCGGTTGGTCAGGAAGACCACGGAAGAGCCCTTCCCCTTGAGCATACTCTGGCGGGCCTGATCCAGGTATTGCTCCAATGCCTCCTTGGCGGAGTTGCCGAGAGGAACGGCCCTGACCTTTCCGCCCTTTCCCTGGCAGTCCAGGTACCCCACCTCGAGATTCAGGTCCCTGACCTGCAGAGACACCAGCTCCGAGACCCGCAGACCGGTCGCATAGAGCACTTCCAGCATGGCCTTGTCCCTGAGCAGCAGGGCCTGGTCTCCGCGGCGGCGCGGCTTCTTCCGGCCGGGCTGGGACAGCAAGGCCTCCACCTGGTCCAGTGACAGCACCTTGGGAAGCTTCTTCCAGACCGCGGGCGATTCCATGTTTTCCGAGGGGTCTTCGGACCGTTTCCCCTCAAGGACCAGCCAGCGGCAAAGGCCGCGAACCGTGACCAGAATTCTGGAAATGGAACGGGCGGAAATGGGTTGCCCGTCGAGTGGTTTCCGCTGAAGCGTTCGGACGAATTCCTGCAGGTGGCTCTGAGTCACCGAAGCCAGAGGAAGTTTTCGCTCTTCCAGAAATTTCCGGAGCTTCGCCAGATCCGACCTGTAGGCGTTCAAGGTGTTTCTGGAGAGTCCCTTTTCGACCGCGAGGTAGTTGATGAATCCTGCCATTTCACTGATCATCGAAGCCCGGGTTTCCTTGACGCCCCTGTTATCCTAGTATAATTTCAGCCGTTGCCGGAAGCGGCCCCGAACCTGCCCGCCATGACTCTAGCCGAGATTGCCAAGGCTCTGAACTGCGACCTCGAGGGAGACGGCGAGCTTTCTATTCGCGGCGTCGCCCCCATGGACGAAGCACGGCCCGGCGAACTGACTTTTCTCGCCAATCGCAAGTACCAGAAGAGGCTTGGCTCCACCCGGGCTTCGGCAATCATCGTCTCCAGGGACTTTCCTCCCCTGACGATCAGTACCCTCCGCTCCGACAACCCCTATCTGAGTTTCGCCCAATCGATCGATCTGTTCTACAAGGCTCCGCTTCCACCGCCGGGAATCCACGCAACGGCCGTCATCGCCGACACCGCGGTGATCGGCCACAACCCCTCGGTCGGACCCTTCGTGATTATCGACCGGGACGTGGTCATCGGTGACAACGCCGTTCTGCATCCTCATGTCGTGATCTATTCCGGCGTCACCATCGGCCACGACTTTACGGCCCACTCCCATGCCTGCATTCGCGAGAACTGCTCCATCGGCAACGGCGTGACCCTGCAGAACGGCGTGGTCATCGGCGCCGACGGCTACGGCTTCGCCAAGCGGGAGGACGGAAGCTACGCCAAGATCACCCAGTCCGGACCCGTGGTCCTGGAAGACGAGGTCGAGGTTCAGGCCAACGCCACCGTGGACCGTGCGGCCGTGGGCGAGACCCGCATCCGCAAGGGAGCCAAGGTGGACAATCTCGTCCAGGTCGGGCACGGCTCCAAGGTAGGTCGAAACACCCTTCTCTGCGCCCAGGTGGGCCTCGCCGGAAGCACCGACGTCGGAGACGACGTGATCCTGACCGGCCAGGTCGGCGTGGCCGGCCATTGCCGCATCGGCGACGGCGCCATCGCCACCGCCCAGACGGGAATCCCCTCCGACGTCGCACCGGGCAAACTGGTCTCCGGCTATCCCGCCATCGACAACCGACTCTGGTTGAAATGTTCGGCGATCTTCACCAAGCTGCCGGAAATGAACAAGTCTCTCAGACAACTTCAACGAAAAGTTGAAGACCTGATGAAGTAACTTGCACTCACCTCCCCGGCGGTTGTCCTGATGACCCGAGAGCCCCCTCCGCTAGTCAAGTCCGCCGGGTTGATCAGCCTTGCAACCATCATCAGCCGGATCCTGGGACTGGTGCGGGAAACCCTTCTGGTGGCCTTGTTCACGCGGTTTCAAACCGACGCCTTCTACGTCGCCTTCAGAATCCCCAACCTTCTGAGAGATCTTTTCGCCGAAGGGGCCATGAGTGCGGCTTTCGTGCCCACCTTCACCAGGATCCTTCAACGTCAGGGCCCCCAGGCCGCCTGGCGTCTGGCCTCCCTGGTCATCAACGTCCTGGTGATCGTCCTGGGGGTGATCGTCCTGCTGGGAATCTTCAATGCCCCCTGGATCGTGGAAACCATTGCCGGCGGTTTCGGCGACCAACCCGGCAAGTCCGAGCTCACCGTCCTGTTGACCCGGATCATGTTGCCCTTCCTGCTGATGGTGGCCCTGGCTGCCGTCGCCATGGGCATGCTGAACTGTCACGGCAAATTCTTCATTCCGGCCCTGGCGCCGGCCGTTTTCAACCTGGGATCCATTCTGGCGGCGCTTTCGCTCTACTGGCTGCTGCCGGCCTATGGAATCGATCCCGTGGTTGGAATGGCCGTAGGGGTCATCGGCGGCGGGGCCCTGCAAGTGGCGTTCCAACTCCCTTCCCTCTTCAAGCTCGGATTCCGGTATGGCTTGGGGGTTTCTTTCGACCATCCGGGCCTCAAGAAGATCCTGCTGCTGATGGGGCCGGGAACCTTTGGCCTGGCGGTAACCCAGGTCAATCTGCTGGTGAACACCTGGCTGGCAAGCTACCAGCAGGAGGGAGCCGTAACCTGGCTCAACGCGGCCTTCCGCCTGATGTACCTGCCCATCGGCATCTTCGGAGTGGCCATCGCTTCGGCGGCTCTGCCGACCCTTTCCGCCCACGCCGCACACCACCGGGGCCAGGAACTTCGCGACACGCTTTCCTCTTCCTTGCGCCTCTCGCTCTTCTTCAACGTTCCGGCATCTCTGGGGCTCATCTGCCTCAGCCATCCGGTGGTGTCCCTGATCTATGAACGAGGCCGATTCACCGCTGCCGACACCCTGGAGACCGGATGGGCGCTCATCTACTACTCTCTGGGGCTGGCTGCCTACTCGGCGATCAAGCTCATGGCTCCGGCCTTCTATGCGCTCGATCGACCCCGAATTCCGGTTCTCATCAGCGCCGTAACCCTGGCCCTGAGCATCGCCGCCAACGTGTTGCTCATCGACAGCATGGGCTACCGGGTGCTGGCGCTGGTCACCTCCCTGGCGGCGCTGCTCAACGCCTTTCTTCTCTATTACTGGTTGCAGAAAACCGCCGGACCGCTGCAAACGGCAGAGATGGTGTCCACGTTCCTGAAGGTCCTGGGAGCCTCTCTGGTGATGGCGGTCTCTACGTTCCATCTCCACCAATGGATGGCCGAGGTCTTCTTGCCGGCGGCCATTGCCGGCAAGGCCCTCATCCTGGCCCTCTCGGTAGCGGCCGGAGTCTCGATCTATGCACTGGGCTGCAGGCTCATCGGGGTCCCGGAGCTGGACCAGGCGCTGGACTCGATCAGGAGAAGACTGCGGTCACAATGAGGTGGGGGCTGCGGTCAACCCGAGGTTTTCCGGGAGCCTCCGGGTTAAGCCCGCATTTCTCGCCAAGCCGCTGAAGGCGGGACGAAAGTAGTTTATGTTCAGTACTTTGATTGGCTCTATGTAAAGGACTTTCGGATAACAAACGGCGCCATGATCACGCCCCCTGGTGAGAAAGGCGGGCTAGCGGTTCGGGTTGGGAGCCATCACCACCAGCAGGTTGAGGGGCTGCGGGGTATGGTTGGTCACGCCGTGGACCGCTCCGGAAGGAGCCAGCACGATCTCGCCGGCCTCGAGCACCTTCTCTTCCTCCCCGACCACAAAGGTTCCCCGTCCCTGCAGAACGAAATAGATCTTGTCGGCGCCCTGATGGGTATGGGGCTTCTGGGATTGCCCGGGGCGCAGGCAATAGAGATCGCAAAAGAGGTTGGCCGTGTCGAAAAGGCCGACCTTCTTCATTTTCTCAGAGGAAAATTGCTGCTTGGCGAGTACTTCAATCGATTGCATGGGACGTTGCCTCTCGCTGGTTGGGAGCGGTCGAATAATGGCGGCGGCGCCACCCTGGAGCTTGCCCGCATTTCTCACCAGGGGGCATGATCATGGCGCAGTAATTTTTCCCTCAGCGCGTGCTCGCGAGCGAAGAGCGTAGCGGTTTCTACGGTCGAGGGAACATGTGCGCGCTGAGGGGAAAAGGACAAGCCGGGCATGCCCAGCGCCGTCTGTAGTCAGAAAGCCCTTGACATGGAGCCAATCAAGGCACTGAAGACAAACTGCTTTTGTCCTGCCTCCAGCGGCCTGGTGAGAAATGCGGGCTTGCTCCTCCCCCCACAAAGTGAACGATCTCAAGCCGGTCGCCGTTGGCCAGGGCGGTTGTCGCCCAGTGCTTCTTCTTGAGGATATGGAGGTTGTATTCGATCGCCAGGCGGTCCGGAACCAGGCCCAGCTCCCGGACCAGCCCCTCCACCGTGGTCCCGGCCTTCAGCTTTCGGGTCTCTCCGTTCACCAGAATTTCAACCGGAGCCATTGCTTCCCTTCCCCTGCCCAAGGACTGGACCGTCCGCGCCGCGGTTCAGCGTCGCCTCGAAATATCGTATCCGCAGGTCTTACCTGAAACAAACGGAAAAAAGGGGGATCCACCAAGACCCACGGGAGAGGCGCCCCTCCGGGAGCGCGGGCGTCTCGCCCGCATCCTCTGCGTTGGGTGGCCGCTCCGTTTCCCCGTGATGCGGCAGCCGGCCGCACTGCCGGCGGGAACCGCATGGGCTCGGCCGAAGCAGAATCTTGGGGCCGTTGCCGGTCGAGCCCGGGTGGAGGAGAGGGGTGAAGCTGTGCCACTGTTGTGCGGGCGGGACGCCCGCGCTCCCGGGTGGGCTGCTTATCCTGTACATCCTGTCTATCCATGTTCAAAAAATTCAGAAATCCGGAATCACGAGACAGCCTCCTTGTCCCCGATAGTCCGTGAACTTTCGTTGTTTCACCCTCGTATGATCTGCCCGGCAGAGCGGGGGTGGTGCCTGTCTGAAACAAAAGAAAAAGAGTGATTCACGAAGAGACACGGGAGGAGGCCTTCATCCCATGACGGCGTCGCAGCCAAGGAGGTCCATCGGTCTTCGTGTCTATTCGTGTGCATTCGTGGTTCGCCTTTGTTGACGATTGGGTGTTTCACATTCGGATGATCCGCCCGGCAGAGCGGGGGCGCTGCTATCCCGGTTTCCTGGCGCAAATTCGGGCCGTGGCCGCCTGGCCATGGGGGGATTCCGGCTGGATGCCCTCGGCATAGTCGAGAACTTCCCAATCCCCGAAGGCCGTGAGCAGTTCCCTTTCAGCGAGCCGATAGCCGGGTTGATCCCTGTCCGGCCGTTGGGGGTCGGTCACGAAGGCTTCCATGAGAAAGACACCCCCGGGCTTGAGGCTGTTCCTGATCTGGGGGAAAAGAGGGCGATTCAGGTAGAAAAAGCAAAGGACCGCATCGAAACGATTCAGCGGCAACGGGAAAACATCCAGATCGGCCACGATCAGCTCGAGATTCAAGCCACGGTTCGAGGCTGTCTGGCGCAGTGCCCTGGCAGCCCGTTCCGAGATATCGATCCCGAGTACCGAAGCTCCCCGGGCAGCCAGGTGCAAGGCGTTGCGTCCACGTCCCATGCCCAGATCAAGCACGCGTCCGCGCGCAATCACCTCGCTCCAACGGCGCAGCCACCGGGCCGGAGGCTTGGGGGGCAACCGGCCGGAAGGCAACCTGGCGTACCTGGCTTGCCACTTTTCCTGCTCGAACCTGGTCATGACTCCATCCCCCCAAAACGCGCTCCTCCGAGAGTGTATAGTATGGCAAGCAGATCGTTCGGCCCGAACCCACCTGCTTGCCATCCGGCGAGTAAATTCAGGTCAGGAGCCAATCATGCGTAGTCATCCGGCAACCGTTCCGGCTTCAACCTCTTGTCCCGGATTTTCCCATTCAAGGGGCGGGGGGAGTATCGTCTTCCGTCCATCGCCCCTCCCGACAAGCCGGCGCATCGCCGACTCCTCCCGGCGCCGCCGCCAGCCTCTCCTCGCCAGGATTCTGCCCGTGCTCGCGCTTCTGCTCGGCGCCGCTGAAGGCCGCACCCGGGACCTTGCCGCAGACTGGTTCCCCGCCCAGTCCGACGAAACGGCGAAGCGCATTCACCTCTTGCCGCATATCGCCGACGGGAACGGGTGGCGGTCCACGCTGCTGGTCACCAACGTCTCCCGGTCGGCCAGCGCATGCAGGCTGCAATTGTACGGCATGAGCACGAACCGCTTCGAAACCCTCGGCGCCGTGCAGGCGTCGGGTTCGGCCGCCACCTTCAATCTTCCGGAAGCGGGCGCCCATCTGGCATGGCGCACCCGCAACCCATCGGCCCCGGCCTCCGGATACGCGACTCTCGATTGCAGCGAGCCGGTGGTCGCCCAGGTCCTCTTCGCCTCCATCGGCAGCTCGGGCCGGCCCGAGGGAATGGCCACCGTATTCAGCTCGCAAACCGGGCGGGAGTTCCAGTTCCCGGTCCTGACCCCGCAGGCCACGCTGGGGTTCGCCATCGGCAACGACGCCCCTGCCGACGCCGCCTGCCGTATCGTCCTGGAAGACCCGCGAGGGACTTCTCTGGGTGAAACCCGGCTTTCGGTGCCTTCAAAGACCAACTGGTCGGGGCAGTTGCTCGACCGGCTCCTCTCGATTCCGCCCACCTTCGGCGGCGGGACCGCGACCGTTTCCTGCGATCAGCCGGTCGCCGTCATCGGTTTGCATTTCGAACTGCGTCCCGACCGCAGCCGCATCACCTTCAGCACCCTGCCCCCCGCCGTTCTGGAGGCGGTCTCGCAGGCATCCGACGAAACGGCGAAGCGCGTTCACCTCTTGCCGCATATCGCCGACGGGAACGGGTGGCAATCCACGCTGCTGGTCACCAACGTCTCCCGGTCGGCGAGCGCATGCAGGCTGCAATTGTACGGCATGAACACGAACCGCTTCGAAACCCTCGGCGCCGTGCAGGCGTCGGGTTCGGCCGCCACCTTCAATCTTCCGGAAGCGGGCGCCCATTTGGCATGGCGCACCCGCAACCCATCGGCCCCGGCCTCCGGATACGCGACTCTCGATTGCAGCGAGCCGGTGGTCGCCCAGGTCCTCTTCGCCTCCATCGGCAGCTCGGGCCGGCCCGAGGGAATGGCCACCGTATTCAGCTCGCAAACCGGGCGGGAGTTCCAGTTCCCGGTCCTGACCCCGCAGGCCACGCTGGGGTTCGCCATCGGCAACGACGCCCCTGCCGACGCCGCCTGCCGTATCGTCCTGGAAGACCCGCGAGGGACTTCTCTGGGTGAAACCCGGCTTTCGGTGCCTTCAAAGACCAACTGGTCGGGGCAGTTGCTCGACCGGCTCCTCTCGATTCCGCCCACCTTTGGCGGCGGGACCGCGACCGTTTCCTGCGATCAGCCGGTCGCCGTCATCGGTTTGCATTTCGAACTGCGTCCCGACCGCAGCCGCATCACCTTCAGCACCCTGCCCCCCACCGTTCTCGATGCGCCCGAGGCGCCGTCGTCGGCCTCGGACCGGGCGGTGCTGGAGGCTCTCTATCATGCCACCGGCGGGAGCAACTGGACCAACCGGACCAACTGGCTGAGCGCGGCGCCGCTCGCGGAGTGGTTCGGGGTCGTCACGGATGAAACCGGGCGGGTCACCCGCCTGGACCTCAGCGGAAACGGGCTGGCCGGGGGCATCCCGCCTGCTCTGGGCCAACTATCCCACCTGGAACGACTGAATCTCGGATGGCGCTGGGATTCAAGCTCACGGATGTTGTTTTCAAACCGGCTCAGCGGGCCCATCCCCCCTGAACTCGGCAGCCTGGCCAACCTCCGACGGCTGTATCTCGCGCGCAACCAACTCAGCGGACTGATCCCAACCGAATTGGGAGACCTGGCCAACCTCCAAGGGCTGTATCTCGCGTATAACCAACTCAGCGGGCCGATCCCAACCCAACTGGGCCGTCTCGCCAACCTCCAATCGCTCATCCTCGAGCGCAACCAGCTCACCGGGCCCATCCCCCCTGAATTGGGCGATCTGGCCAACCTCCGATCGCTGGATCTCGCGACCAACCAACTCAGCGGACTGATCCCAACCGAATTGGGAGGCCTGGCCAACCTCGTGGAGCTGGAGCTCGGGTACAACCAGCTCAGCGGGCTGATCCCAACCCAACTGGGAGGCCTGGTCGAACTCCAATGGCTGCATCTCCAGTACAACCAGATCAGCGGGCCGATACCAACCCAACTCGGCGGCCTGGCCAAACTCCAATCGCTGCATCTGGCGGCCAACCAACTCAGCGGGCCCATCCCCCCTGAACTGGGCGGGCTGGCCAAACTCCAATGGCTGCGTCTCTGGGGCAACCGACTCAGCGGGCCCATCCCAACTCAACTGGGCAGCCTGTTGAACCTTCAAGTGCTGCATCTCGGCTTCAATCCGGACTTGACCGGAACGATCCCGTCGAGTCTTCAACAACTGTCGCTCTCGACTCTGGCCCTGACGGCGACTGCGGTCTGTGCTCCCCGGGATGCGGTGTTTCAGGCCTGGCTGACGACCATCGATTCCTATCAGTCCTCGGGGCTGTCCTGCGGGAGTCCCCCGGATGCGATATCTTCGATCGATGTCGCGGTCTTCTATACGCCGGCGGCGCGCAGGCACGCCGGCGGAACCGCGGCCATCGAGACGGAGATCGACCTCATGGTCGCCGAGACCAATCAAGCCTACCGGGACAGCGGGGTCCATCAGCGGATCAGCCTGGTGGCCAGGGAAGAGGTCAACTACACGGAGGAGAACGGGAGGGGGGTGGTGGCACTGGGCCGGCTGGTCAACCCGACGGACGGCTACATGGACGAGGTCCACGCCATTCGCGACCGCAGCGGCGCAGACCTGGTTCACCTGGTTGCCGACGTGACGGACCTGCTCGGTGTCGCCAACGACGTATTCGGAGCTTTCAGTCTCACCTGCGCCACCTGCCCTTCGATCACCACAACGTTCATGCACGAACTGGGGCACAACATGGGACTTCAACACGACCGGTACACGTTGAGATCGCCTGCCAGCGTGCTTCCCTACGACTACGGCTACGTGAATCAGCAGGCGTTCGCCGCCGGCGCTCCCGAGTCGGCGCGCTGGATGACGATCATGGCCTACAACACCCAATGTGGAAACGCAGGCTTTAATTGCGACTGGATCAGGCGCTTTTCGAACCCGAACCAGACTTGGCTGGGAGACCCGCTGGGGGTGCCCGGAGACGAACGGACGGCGGCCGTGGATGGTCCGGCCGACGCGGTGCGCACGCTCAACCTCACCCGGCACTCGGTGGCGGCGTTCCGGCCCCGGTCTCCGCAAAACCAAACGTCCCTGTCGTCCACCCTCTCGCAAGCCCGGCCCGTGGCCAGGTCCGCTCAGGCCGCCGTGCCGGTTGCGGGCGGCGGCCTCTTCGGCGCCATGGCTCCAGAGGTGCGAGGAACCGCCTTGCAGCCGTCCCATCCTGCCACACGGCGGCGGCGCGAGGTCAGCGTCGATATCGGCAGGCTGGCTCGCGTGCCGCACGAAGGCGGCGCGGCCCTGATGCTGAACCTGTTCGACGACCTGGTGCTGACGGCAATCATCGAGCGCCGCACGCCGACCCGGTCCGGCGGCTATGCGCTCTCGGGAGTGCTGGCGGGAGTGCCCGGCGGAAGCGTGACCCTGGTGGTCAATGGGAAGGTGGTGGCGGGCATGGTCCGCCTGCCTGGAGGCGTCTATCGCATTCGGCCGGCCGATGGAGACAGCCACGCGATTATCCAGATCGATCCGTCCCATCTCTCCTTGCGCTGCGGAACCGAACCATAATTTCATAAATTCGCTTGACAACCGATGCCCCGCCCCGCTATAGTCACTAATTACCAGTGGGTATTGACTTTTAGAGTCAGCCCTCTCCTCTTTGAAAATGCCCATCCTCCGGGATGGGCATTTTCTTGTGCTGGCAAGCCCATCCGGCTCGGGCCGACGTAGCTCAGCTGGTAGAGCGGTCGATTCGTAATCGACAGGTCAGCGGTTCAATCCCGCTCGTCGGCTCCATTCCCAGGGACCGCAGCCCGCATGTCCCGCCCGGCAACCGCGGCGCCGGCGGCCGATCCGGCCACGCCCGGCGGCCATGGTCCGGGCAGCACGCCGCAGACAGTTTTTGCTGGACATCGCCAACTCGAAGTTGGTAGCCTTTTGACGGGTAACCAAAGGTCTGTGATTCGGTTACGGCCCTTGACATCCTGCCCTGATGTTCTGTCTCAGAAATAGTGTGCGGTCTCAATTCCCTCAGTCCCGGAGGCGTTGATGTACACAGACCACATGTTCAGAGAGGGTCGGAACCGAAGCTGGTGGCACCGGCTTTCGGGATCGTCTTTTCTCTCCGGTGCAGCCGATCTGACCTGGAAGACCTTCCAGGCCGTCAATCGAAGCCTCCCGGAAGGACAACTCCCGACTCCCGGCTGGGCTCCGGGCAAAATGCTCAAGAGCCGCGAACGCTCGGCTCCCACCCTGGGATTCCCCAGGACTACCGACTCCTTGTGCCCGCGCTGCGTGCCCGAGGTTCGCAATGCCATCATCAACGGCGAAGCCGACCTCTCCACCCTGATGTCGGGACACCCCGGTGAAATCAAGGCCCAGATTCTGGAAGAGGGCGGCAAGGTGATCATGAGAAAGGTGTGCGACAAGCACGGGCCTTTCGAAGACGTGCTCTCCACCAGCCCCGAATTTACCCGTCGAATCGAAGGCCTCTTCTTCGGACGCGATTTCCGTTGCTCCGAGGATGACCACGTCCATCGCCATGGAAACTCCAGCATCAAGTTCGGACGGGGCGCCGTGCTGACGGTGGATCTGACCAACCGCTGCAACATGATGTGCAATCCCTGCTTCATGGATGCCAACCAGGTCGGCTACGTTCATCAGCCGGAGTTTGAAGACATCAAGGCCATTCTGGACCGCGCCGTCTCCTACAAGCCGCGGCGCCAGGTGATCATTCTCTTCTCCGGGGGAGAGCCCACCCTGTCGCCCTACTTCATCGAAGCCGTCGCCTACGCCAAGAAGATCGGATTCTATCGGGTTCTGGCGGCCACCAACGGTATTCGCTTCGCTCAGAGCGAGGAGTTCACCCAACAGGCCCACGAAGCGGGCCTTCACGGGGCCTATCTGCAATTCGACGGCACCTGCGAATCAAGCAACAGCCACCGCGGCGTCGGCAATCTGTTCGACGTCAAGCTGCAGGCCATCGAGAACATGGCCAAGGTGGGCATGAAGACCACCCTGGTGACCACCATCGTCAACGGCGTCAACAACCAGGGCATCGGGTCCATCGTCGATTTCGCCGCTCGCAACGTCGACAAGATTCAGACCATCGCCTTCCAGCCCGTCTCCTTCACCGGCCGGGACGAAGACGTCGAAGACGACACCCGATACGCGCAACGCTACACCCTGTCTCAAATGACCCAGGATCTCAAGGGCCAGTTGTCGGCCGACTGGCAGCCCCTGCGCGACTGGTTTCCCCTGTCTTCCTACAGCGCCTTCACCAGCGTCATGGATCTGCTGCAAGGGGCGGATGCCTCCTGGGGATGGAGCGCCTGCAACTGCCACCCCAACTGCGGCATCTTCAGCCTGCTGGTGGTCAACCGCCGCACCCGCGAATGGACCCCCCTGTTCAAGTTCTTCGACTACGAGCAGTTCATCCGGGACGTGGCGGTCATTACCGACACCGCACGCGGCAAGGCCCTGACCGGAGCCCAACTGGCTCTGGCCATTCTGCGCAACTTCAAGGCAGACCTGGCTCCCCGGGGATTTCCCATCTCGCAAATCGTCAACCTGTTCAAGCCGAGCTCGGCGAGTTCGGACAGCGACCGCAATGACCGCATGAAGACCCGCAGCGACCAGGACGACTGGCGTGTGCTGTGCGTGGAAGGCATGTGGTTCCAGGACCTGTGGACCTATGATTTCCGGCGCACCGAAATGTGCGTCATTCCCTACGGCACCCAGGAGGGAGAAATTTCCTTCTGCGCCTACAACACCGGGGTCGGCTGGAGGCAGATCATCGAAAACATGCACCAGACCGCCACCCTGGCGGAGTGGCACAAGACCCGGGGGAGACATGACATCTTCGCCAAGGGCAAGAAGGTTCCACTGGAGACCACCCGGCACAAGCTGACCCTGCCGGTGATCCAGGACTCGGCCGCTTCCGGTAGTTGCTGCAACGAGAACCCTGCGATTCTGGAGAAAGATCGAGAAGTCCTGGAAGCCGTCAAGACCACCCAACGGGTCTAGCCCGCAACTCTCCACGCTTTTTCCCTTCAATCCACACCCATGACCCCGGAGCGCGGTCTGCGAGCCCGAAGAGGCAGGAGTGAACGCGAACCACACCGCATTGGCCGCCCAACTGGACGAGCGAGGCTACTGCCTCATTCCGGAAGTGCTTCCCCCGGGTGAACTGGACGGCCTGCGCCGGAGCGTCGCCAGAGACGTCAGAGCGCACACCGACATGCCCATGCCCATCGGGCACGTCCCCGGATTCTTGAGAGTGAACCAGGCGCTGGCGCCCTTCCTGGCCCACCCCCGGGTCCTGGGGCTGGCCCAGTCTCTGCTGGGCTCCCATGTTCGCATTTCCATGTTGACGGGCTCGGTCAATGGCCCGGGTATCCCCCGGGGGGCATTCCACGCCGACTGGCCCTACAACCAGGACAGCGCTGCCTGCATTCCGGCTCCCTACCCCGACCTGCTCATGCACCTGGTGACCTTCTGGATGCTGACCGATTTCACCGAGGAAAACGGCGCGACCATCGTGGTCCCCGGCAGCCACCGCAAGCCCGACCACCCCCGCAAAGGAGGGAGCATCGATCCCAATGCCCCCCATCCGGAGGAATGCCGCCTGCTGGGATGCGCCGGAACCGTTGCCGTCTGCGATGCGCGGCTGTGGCATGCCGTAGCCACCAATCGAACCCTTCGGGACCGGGTGGCGGTCATCGTGCGCTACGCGCCCTGGTGGTTGAATCTCGACCCTCTCCGCCCGGGCACCGTCGATCGCCAGGATATCGTCGACGCCACCGGAGGGGCCAACGCCGAGGTGCCGTCCCTGCCGGCATCGGTATTCGAACGCCTGCCTGCAGACGCCAAGGAGCTGCTCCGCTATTCGATTGAGGAACCCTGTCCATGAGCGAATCCAAGCTGTCGGACAAAGCGATCGTCATTCATCCCGACGACAACGTGGCCGTGGCCAAGGCCACCATCGGCAAGGGGACTCTCTTGAGTTCCAACGGCACCCGTCTGCAGGTCGCCCAGACGGTGCAGCCGGGCCACAAGATCGCATTGAGAGAGATCGCCTCCGGCGAGACCGTCCTCCGCTACGGAGAAGTCATCGGCCTGGCGACCTGCCCCATTCCCCAGGGCGGCGCGGTCCACAATCACAACATGGTCCCCGACACCAGGGGCCGGCGGAAACCCACCGGCATCGACCCCAAGCCGGTCCGGTTTCGACCCGCCGCCCAGGTTCCAAGCTTTCTGGGCTACCGCAGAGAATGGGGAGGCGTGGGCACCCGCAACTACGTGGTGGTGCTTTCGACCGTGATCTGCTCCAGCCATCCGAGCCAGCTCATCGCCAGGCATTTCGAGCAGCGGTTTCAGGACGACCCCCATTTCGACGGAGTCATACCCATCACTCACCAGGAGGGATGCGGCGGCGAGAAGGGAGAGGACATCGCCCAACTGATGCGCGTCTACAACGGGATCATGTACCACCCCAACGTGGCCGGCGTGCTGGTGGTGGGTCTGGGCTGCGAGGAGAGCAACGTGGAATGCGTGCAGGGGTGCCACTCCAGCCTTCCCCTTCAGTTGCAGACCCATACCCGGGGCCGGGTGCGCTACTTGACCATCCAGGGGGCCGGAGGCACCACCCCGACCGTGAAGCAGGGCATTCAAATCGTGGAGGAGCTGGTGGAGCAGGCCCGAAAATGCCGGCGCAGCAGCGTCTCCGCCAAACACCTGCTGCTGGGCCTGCAGTGCGGGGGGTCGGATGCCTACTCGGGAATATCGGCCAACCCGGCTCTGGGAAAGGCCAGCGACCTGATCGTCAGTTGCGGCGGCACGACCGTGTTGCCGGAGACCCCGGAGATCTACGGGGCGGAACATCTGCTGATGAGGGGCGCAACCTCCAGCCAGGCCGCCGAGGGCTTGTGGCGCATTCTGGAACGATACAAGGCCTATGCGGCTGCCCTGGGCGGAGAATTGGACGAGAATCCTTCACCCGGCAACCTCGCGGGCGGGATATCCAACATCGTGGAGAAATCGCTGGGGGCCATTCGAAAGGCCGGGAGCACGCCGCTGCAAGGGGTCTTCAACTATGCCGAGAGAATCAATCGATCCGGATTCGTGATCATGGATTCACCCGGTTTCGATACCCCGTCGGTGTCCGGGTTGGTGTCCAGCGGCGCCAACGTCGTCTGTTTCACCACCGGGCGCGGGACTCCCACCGGCAATCCCATCGTCCCGGTCCTCAAGATAGCCACCAATAGCCGCATGTTCCAGCACCTGGAAGAGAACATGGACATCAATGCCGGCACGATTATCGACGGCACCCAAACGCTGGACGAAGTCGGCCGACACATTTTCGAAACCATCCTTGCGGTAGCCTCCGGCAAACAGGCCAAGGCCGAGATTGCCGGTCACCGGGAGTTCGCCCTCTGGCGCGCCGGTCCGATGTTGTGAATGATCCGGCTTTCACTCCTGGACGCTCCCCAACCGTCTGACCATCGCCGGACAGTTCCTCGCCCTATATCGCCGGCGCCCTTCCCCGACCCACCGCCGCCCATCGGTTGCTTCCTTCAGTTGCGAAGACCGATCTGGGTTGCCGCCACCTTCAGGTTCTGCTTGACCTCCTGGACGTCCGACGCCTGGGGCTTCATGGCCAGGTAGCGATTCCAGTCCCCGATGGCCGCGGAAAAACGTTGGAGCCGAAAAGAGACGGAGCCGCGGTCCCGGATCTCTCCGGCGGCCTCCGGAAAGACGAGAATGATCTTTTCGATCACGTTGAGGGCTCTTGCGAAATCCCTCTGGACCAGGTAGATCATCTTCAGGTTGGCCAGGAGACGCCCCAGAATCTGACGCTTGCTGACGCAATCCAGAAAGGAGGGGTGAAAGGAAAACTTCTCCCCATGCAGTCGTTTCAGGCGCTGGCGGCACTCTGCTTCGGTGACCGTCTTCCCTCCGAAGAAGGGGTCAATCAGCCACTCGCCGCCGGCCGCCAGGCACTTCACCAGAAAATGGCCCGGCAAGCCGACGCCGCGAATGTCCAGTCCGAGCCGCCGCCCCACCTCCATGTAGACGATGGACAGGGTAATGGGAATCCCGGTGCGGCGGTCGAGAACCTCGTTCAGGAAGCTGTTGCGGGGGTCGTAGTAGATGTCGGCGTTTCCGGAAAACCCTTCCTCGCGATACAAGGTCCGGTTGATGCCGTCCAGGCGGTCGATGACGTCCGGCTCCACCGAGAGGGAAAGCCGGCCCGCTGCTCGCTCGGCCAGCCGGTCCAGGCGCGCCAGGTAGCTTGCCAAGTCGAGATCGGGATACTCTTCCGAGGCGATTTGCAAGGCCGCGCCCGCCAGGTCCAACTTGACCTCGGGCTGAATCAGCAGGTTCTTCAGCCCTTCCGTTGCCGCTGTGGGTTGCATGGGAGCCGTCCCCGCTCACCGGGTCGAGGGTAATGATGAATGATGAACCATTTGCAAAATCCCTCTGATCCAGCTTTCAGATCCAGGTTTTCCGTCCTGAAAGGATCTGATGAATGAGAGCCGTCTCCACTCGCCGGGTCAAGGGTTCCGAATCTCACTCGAAGCGCAGTTCGAACTCGTCGTGGACGCTCGCCTGGAGGCGTTTGGCGGCTGATGCCTGGTTGCAGGAAATCTCCAGCAGACCCAGACTGCCCCAGATCACGAAAGGCTCGGGGCCCTCGGCCTCGCGGTAGGACCGACAGAGGCGGTGGACCCGGCGTCCGCCGAGGCTCAGCATGAATGTTCCCGCCTGCAAGCGCTCCCGGTATGTCTCGGCCCGCAGATTGGTGACCAGGTTGCCGAACTTGTCGATCCGCAGAACCGTTCCCGCCAAACCGTCCGGCCCCGATGGCCGCACCTCCGGCAGGCGCAGGGCAACCGTGTTCTCGACCGGACTGCCGAACCTCTCGAATTCAACCCCTCGACTGAGCCAGGCGGCTACCGGAGCGAAGACGTCCCGGCCGTGAAAGGTGTTGCTGACCGGGTGGCGGAAGAACCGAGCGGCCGTCAACTCCAGGCAGGCCGTCCGGGCGGAGCCGGCATGGATCTGGCTCAGCACGCCGTTGTCGGGAGCCACGAAATAGGCCTGCTCGGTGGCGACCAGCAGCGGGCGCCTGCTGCTGCCGACTCCCGGGTCCACCACCACCACGTGTATGGCGCCCTTGGGGAAACAGACGTAGCCGGACCCGATCACCAAGGCCGCTTCCATCACGTCATGGGAGCGGATGCCGTGGGTCAAGTCCACGATCCTGGCGTCCGGGGCAATCGAGAGAATGACGCCTTTCATCATGCCGACGTAGGGGTCTTCCACCCCGAAGTCGGTGGTCAAAGTGATGACGGGTTTGCTCCCGATTGTGGGTCGCCACTCCATGGCCCTGATTCAATGCGGCAGGTCGCCGACCTTGCCGTTCCTGGTCGATGGAAACAGGCAGCTCGCCGCTCCTGTGGCCGGCGAGGCGCAATTCGCGCTGGAAACTGGCCGTGGCGGTCCCGGCGCCCGACTACGGTCCGGCAGCGGGGTCGGACGTCAAGGTCGTGAGGTGGAGTGGATTGACACGGGCGCCGTTGATCCGACAGCCCCAGTGCAGGTGGGGGCCGGTCACCCGGCCGGTGGCGCCGACCTCCCCGATGACCTGGCCCTGCGCCACCTGGTCTCCCGGCCTGGCCCGCATCTTCGAACAGTGGGCATAGACGGTATAGAGTCCCAGCCCGTGATCCAGGATGAGGGTCTTGCCGGCGAAAAACAGATCCTTGGCCATCACCACCTTGCCGGCGTTGGCAGCCCGGATGGGAGTTCCGGTGGCGGCTTTCAGGTCGACTCCCGAGTGCGGACTGCGAGGTTCCCCGTTGACGATTCTTCGTCTGCCGAAACCACTGGTCAGCCTGCTCGACACCGGCCTGATGAACGGCTCCGCCCACATCCTTGGAGCCGTCGCCGACTGCCAGATTTCGGTCAACTGCCGGTGTTCCCGGGCCGCCCTCTCCGAGTCTCTCTTGTTGAGGGTGACGAACTTCTGCCGGACTCGAATCCGCTGGGTTGGAAATTTCTTGGGCACAACCCGGAGGCTCTTTCGGATCGGCTTGGATCCGCCGTCCGACATCCATACCGTTCCGCTCAAGGCATGGAGGCCCGGCTTGCTCTCCAGGTCAACCCCGGCCAGAGCCTCCCAGCGTCTCCCGTCCCCAAGGGGGTAGAACCGCACCGGTTGTTCGATAAAGGAACACTCGACCCGGCTGATGGGGTTCCGGGCGTGCAATCGAACCTGCAGAAGGTCGCCCGGCGCCAATGCCTTGGAGGGAATTTCCACCAAGACCGGCCCATCGGCCGATTGACCCCATGGAATCCACCCGAGCAGCAGCACCAGCCCGGCCGTGATGGGTCGCCACTTGTTCAGAAGTCCGTCTCCTCCGCCAGCGCCGCCGAACCCCGATCGGACCACCTGCCCGGCTCACGCCTTCAGGCTGTCCTGCCGGCGCGGCTCAATTCATCTCCCGGCACATGCCCGGCCGTTCAGCGCCGCAAGTCGTGCAACCAGGCGGGGCTTCCGAGCCCAGGGAGTCGCCGGCTCCAACCGCGAAGGCGGAGTAGCGTTTCTCCACCCGGGCACTCCCGCAGGAATCGCAGTTGGCGGCGCTGGAGGTCCGGTAGACGATTTTTTCGAATTGACGACCGCAATCGCCACACTCGTATTCATAGATGGGCACGGTTGCCGTCCTCACGCGTTACGGAAAAGCGAAAAAATGTGGCGGAGAGAGCGGGATTCGAACCCGCGTTAGAGTTTCCCCTAAACACGCTTTCCAAGCGTGCGCCTTCAGCCACTCGGCCATCTCTCCCCGTTCAATTGCGCCCGATTGTAATGAAATCGGGGGGTGGCGTCCAGCGGGACTCCCATTCCGAGGGCGTCGCCGCCAGGGTGCTGCCGCCAGGCGGCGGCGGTCCTGTCTCCCTCACAGAATCCGGATGGGATCGCCCACCGAGATGGAGCCTCCCGATTCGACCCTGGCGAGCATGCCCCGGCGTCCATCCAGCTCCTGCTGCAGGCCGGCCCGGATCTCATCCATGCGGCTGCAGGGCAGGCAGGGCTTGGTTAGCCGCAGCCGCACTTCCGATCCGATCTGGAGGATGCTTCCGTTTTCCAGGCCGGTCAGGTCGAGGCCGCGAGTGGTCAGGTTCTCCTTGACTTCGCCGATGCGCAGGTTCATGGCCTGCAGGGTCTCCTCTTCGATGAGGAGGAGCTGGCGCTCGCTCCCCGCCCGCGCATGGCGATCCTCCTCCAAGCCGAAATCCCGAATGACCCTGGCCGGATTGACGGGCTGCATGGGCCGGCGCGACCCGGGGCACCTCTGGATGCTGACGATTGTTCCTGCGGGGGAACTCATGAATAGCTCCTGGACGATTGCAGTTGTGGCCGTTCCGCCGCCGGCGGCCCTGTGTTGACCGGTTGGCGGCCATTCATTAAGATGCTGGCCCGCATTCCGGTTTCTCCCCGGCAACCTCTTTCAGCTTATGGCGCAAACAGCGGCTCGCATTGCCTCTCGACTGGCTTCCAGGGTCCCGCACCGGCTTACGGGCCGCCATTCCGGGCGTGCGGCAGTGCTGATGCCGATCTGGGAACAGGGGGACGCCTTGCATTTCCTGCTGACGCAGCGAACGGAGACGGTGGAAACCCACAAGGGGCAGATCTCCTTTCCGGGAGGAATGCGGGACTCGGAGGAGGAGCCCCTGGTTCAGACGGCCCTGCGAGAAACGCGAGAGGAAATCGGGCTGCCGGAATCTCAAATCCGGATCCTGGGGCAGTTTGACGAGACCCTGTCCTCCACCGACCTGATCGTCACTCCATTCGTGGGCTGGGTCTCGCCGCCGCTGGAGCTGAGCCCCAACCCTGAAGAGGTCGAAGAGATCCTGGAGGTTCCCTGGAGCCTCTTTCGCGACCCCGGCTCCTGCAGAACCGAGACTCTTCGGCGAGCAGGCCGGGACATCCTCGTCTACCACTACGATTTTCGAGGTCGAGACGTCTGGGGGCTGACGGCCCGCATCATCCGCGATTTCCTGCATCTCATCGACGAATCCCCCTCTTGAAGCTGGCGCCGAGGTTCCGATCGGCCGGCCTCATTCCTCCTTGAGCCGTCTTTCCATCAGGTCCCTGACGGCGTCCCGCGGATTCTTGCGGTGGTGAAGCATCAGGTTCACCTGCTCGGCAATGGGCATCTCCAATCCGTAGCGCGCCGCCAGCTTCAAGGTGGCCCCGGTGGCGGGGATTCCTTCCGCCACCGTGCGCGTTCCCGCCGTGATTTCGTCCAACCCGCATCCCTGGCCCAACTGAAAGCCGACGCGGCGATTGCGACTGAGCTCGCCATGGCAGGTCAGCACCAGGTCCCCCACGCCGGCCAGACCGGCCAGGGTCTCGCTTCGGCCGCCGCAGGCCACTACCAGCCGCGTCATTTCCACCAGACCGCGGGTCACCACGGCCGCCACCGAATTGCAACCCAAACCCATGCCGGCGCAGACACCGGCCGCGATGGCGATCACGTTCTTGACCGCCCCGCCCAGCTCGACGCCGATGATGTCGGTATTGGTGTAGAAACGAAGCGAGGGGCCGGAGAACTCGGTTTGCACCACCCGGTTGACGGCTGGGTCGGGTCCCGCCACCACAATGGCGGTCGGATCTCCCCGAGCCACCTCCCTGGCGAAGGTGGGACCCGAGATCGCCGCCGTTCGCGGCCGAAAACGGGGTGAGACGACGGCCGCCATCACCTCCGACATGCGCTGCAGGCTGGCGCTCTCAAGCCCCTTGGTGGCGCTCACCAGGATCGCCTCGGGGCGCAGGAACGGAAGCATCTCCTGGTAGACCCGGCGGCAACGGTTGGCCGGGAGGGCCGTCACCACGATCTCGGCCCCTTCCAGGGCCACGCCCAGAGAGTCGGTGGCGACGACGGGCTCCGGGATCGAAAAACCGCTGAGGTAGAGAGGGTTGTTCCGGTCCTGGTTGATGGCGGGCACCAACTCCGGCTCATGGACCCAGAGTCGAAGCCGGTGTCCCAATCCGGACAGGGCGATGGAAAGAGCCGTCCCCCAGCCTCCTCCGCCGATGATCGCCACCCGCTTCATGGTTCCGGCCTCTGCTTGCCGTTCAACACTGCAGGCGACGCTCGGGCAGCCCAGCCGGCAGCGACCCGGAGATCACGCCGGTCAGAGCAACCTGCGCCGCACCATGTCCAGGGCCGTCTGGGAGGCCCAGAAACGGATCCTCTCCCGATCGCCGCTGAATCGGCACTCCCGATGCTCGACCTGGTCTCCCATGGCCAGGGCCAGGTGGACCAGTCCTACCGGTTTTTCCGGGCTGCCGCCGGAGGGTCCGGCCACGCCCGTCACTCCGATGCCGATGCTGGCTCCCATCCGATCACGAACGCCCTCCGCCAGACTCCTGGCCACCTCGGCACTGACGGCGCCGCTCATTTCCAGGAGCAGGGGTGGCATGCCGGTAAATTCCACTTTGGATTGGTTGCTGTAGCAGGTGACCCCGCCCATGAAATACCTGGAGCTGCCGGGAACCCGTGTGATTCTCTCGGCAATCAGCCCGCCGGTACAGCTCTCGGCCACGGCCAGCGTCTCCTTCTTGCTGACAAGGCATTCACCCACCACCTCTTCCAGGCTCTCATCGCCGCTGGAAAAGACGCAGTTCCCCAGCTTGACCTGGATCGGCTCGGCCACTTCATGAACCAGGGCCTCGGCTTCCTGCAGCGACTTTGCGCGGCCGGTCAGGTGAATCTGAATCTCTCCTCTGCCGGACAAAATGGTGGTCACCGGATTCCTGTAGGGCGTATAGATCGGAGCGATCTGCTCGTCGAGCTGGGACTCCGTCATCCCGGTAGACCTCAATACCCGCGTAAACAGGTGAAATCCCTTGGATCGCTGGCTGAGCAGCGGCAGGCAGGACTCTTCAAAGATCGCCTTCATTTCCGAAGGCACTCCCGGGAGCAGAATGATGACCCCTTCGCCCTTTTCCAGCCAGAGGCCCGGAGCCGTCCCCAACCGGTTGTCGAGGACCCGCGCCCCCACGGGAACCAGGGCCTGGCGGGCATTGTTGCCGGGCATCTCCAGCCCCCTGCTGCGAAAGCGACTCCGGATGGTCTGAAGAATGTCATCCTGCAGCACCATCTGCCTGCGGAGCACGCGAGCGAATACCTTCCGGGTGATGTCGTCTTCCGTCGGTCCCAGGCCTCCGGTGGCGATCACCAGCGACGACCGCTCCACCGCCGACCTCGCCACCTGCTCCAAGCGGGTTTCCTGGTCTCCGGCAACTACCTTGAGATCCACTTCAATGCCGATGGAGTTGAGCTGCCTGGTGAGATAGAGCGAGTTGGAGTCCACCCGGTGCGGGGTCAGCAACTCCGACCCGATAGCGATGATTTCGGCGGTTTCCATGGGATGGGGGAAGGCTCGGGCTGCCGGGAGGGGAACAGGGGGCTGTCGAATCTTCCCGGGCCTCGCCCTCCTCAGGGCATGGGCTTCCCCTCGACTCCGACGTGAATTCGATAGATGGAACTGGTGGTGGCAAGATAGAGGTCCTGCCCATATCCGAACGCCAGGCCGACGAGGTTGGAGCCGCTGACGGCCAGTGTGGCCTCTGCATCGGGATTGATCCTTACCACGCCCCGCCGGCCTGCCAGCGAGGCCGCCACATGGAGGTTGCCCTCCGCATCGAGGGCCATTCCCTGAGGCCTGCCCAATCCGGTAAAGAACACCTCGACCTCGCCGCTGGAGGTGACCTTGTAGACGTGATCGCAGGTCGAAGCGGTCGGTCCGGTCACAAAGAGGCTGCCAGCCTGATCGAAGGCGAGATGATAGGCCGAAACACTGGGCTCGAGCGTCGCAAAAACGAAGATCTCGCGCTTTCTGTCGATCTTGAAGAGGGTGCCGCTGCGGTCGCCGACGTAGAGGTTGTCTTCGCGGTCGAAGACGATATCGGTGGCGACCCCCATTCCCTTGGCATAGATCGACGTCCCGCCTTGCCGGGAAACCCTGAAGATGTTCCCGTCATGACGGCTGGAGACAAACAGCTCGTCCCTGCTGTTGAGAGCCAACCCGGTCGGGTTGACGATCTCCGCGCCCACGGGTTCCACCACCCCGGTCGGGCTTATCTTGAAGATCGAGTTGGGAACCTTCTCGCCCTTGCGACCGCTCAAGGTCGAATAGAGGTTGCCGCCCGAATCCAGCACTGGATTGGCCACCGGATGCAGGTTGTCGGTCACCAGGTCGGCGACTTCACAGGTGACGTGATTGCTTTCCTGTCCGTCAATGGCAACCCACAATTCCCCGCTGCGGGCCGCCGGGGGAACCTGGGCCACAATCAGATCGGAGGCCGCCGAAACCAGGTGGCTGGACGACCGCTGGATCCTCACCTCGGGGCGCAAGTAGGACTTCAATTCCAATCCACTGCAGCGAATGAATACTTCTCCCCCGGGAATGGCTGCTGCAGGGTGCAGGTCCAGGATTCTAATCATGGGTCGGATCGAAAGGATCAAGCCAGCGAGAGCCAATAGCGGTCAATCAGCACCAGCAACAAGGAGGCGTAAAACCCGGCGGCCAGATCGTCGAGGACGATTCCGAACCCCAGGGGAACTCTCTCCAGGGACCTTATGGGGAAGGGCTTGGCGATGTCGAAGAAGCGAAAGAACAAGAAACCGAGCAGTAGCAGGGTGAGCCGGGGGTTTCTGAAGATCAGGCCAAACGTCAACAACTGACCCACGATCTCGTCGATGACGACTTGAGGCGGGTCCCGCTTGCCCAGGACCGCTTCCGCCCGCGAACCCGCCCAGATGCCCACGGCGCCAATGACCGCCACCACCAGCCAATTGACGAAGACCCGTTGTCCCCCCAGGAGCTCCCAACGGGAGAGGAGCAGAATCAGCAGAATGCCGACGAAGGAACCGACCGTGCCGGGCGCTACCGGACAATAGCCGACACCGAATCCGGTGGCGATGACCAGGGCCAGTCGGTCCTTGATGCCTGATGGTCTGGTGACCGTCGGAGCCCCCATTTATTCTTCGGCCGGTGCTTCTTCAGCTTCGTCGATTTCGGGCGAATTCTCCACTGGAACCGTGTAGCGGTCCGTTGCCCAGTTGCCCAGGTCAAGCGTTTGGCAGCGCTCGCTGCAAAAGGGTCGGTAGGCGTTCCCTTCCCACCGAACCGGCCTCCTGCATCGGGGACACTTCATGATCGCCCGCATCTCCCCGGGCGACCGGGAGCGTCCGCCCGCGCCCGACACCGGCAATGGGCCACGACTCATACCAACCGGCCCACCAGATCATAGTTCATGGCCTGGGTAATTTCAACGTTGCCGAACGCTCCCGGGTCGGGGAGCCCGCCCTCCAGGTCATTGATCAGAACCACGCCATCGATTCTGGGGGCTTGAGACTCCAGCCGGCCCTGCCAGAGGAGGTCGCTCTCGGCCGACTTCCCTTCGAAGAGCACGGGTTGACGCTTCCCCACCATGCTACGGTTCTTCCGCCGGGATATCCTGGCCTGGATTCCCATCAGCCGCCTGCGGCGCCTTTCGATCAGTGCTTGTGGCACCTTTCCATCCAGGCGACAACTGCCGGCCTCTTCCTCGTCCGAATAGGTGAAGGCGCCCAGCCGATCGAACCCGATCGTCTCCACGAAGCGGCACAACTCGGCAAATTCCTCTTCGGTCTCGCCGGGGTAGCCCACGATCATGGAGGTCCGCAAGGTGATTCCCGGAACCCGTTCCCGAACCCGATCCAACAGCCGGGAAAGGCTGGAACTGCTGCCCCCCCGCTTCATCGATCTTAGAATCCTCTGGCTGGCGTGCTGGAGCGGCATGTCCAGGTACCGGCAGATCTTTTCCTCTTCCCGCATGGCCGCCAGCACGTCCTCTCCGAGCTGAGACGGAAATGCGTAGAGGAAGCGTATCCAGCGAATCCCTTCCACCTTGGTCAGTTCCCTGAGCAGCCGGGACAGCCCCTGCTTCATGCCCAGGTCGGCCCCGTAACGGGTCGTCTCCTGAGAGATCAGCACGATCTCCTTGACGCCGCCGTCAGCCAGAAATCGGGCTTCCTTCAAGATGGAAGCCATGGGGCGGCTGCGATGGGCTCCGCGAATCCTGGGGATGACGCAAAAGGAGCAGGGACGATCACAACCCTCGGCGATCTTGATGTAGGCCGTATAGCCGGGAGTCGTCAGCAGCCGGGGGGTGTTTTCGTCGTAGAGGTAATACCGGTTGTCGATTGTGGGCGGGATTCGTCCTTCGCAGAGGTCGATGATGGACTCCAACCCGGTCGTTCCCAGAACAGCGTCCACCTCCGGAATCTCGGTTTGGATCTCGTCCCGGTAGCGTTCCACCAGGCAACCGGTAACCACCAGCCGGGAGCACTGGCCGCTGTTCTTGAGTTCCGCCATCTCCAGGATGGTGTCCACGCTCTCCTGCTTGGCCTTGTCGATGAAACCGCAAGTGTTCACCACAATCACGTCCGCCCGTTCGGCTTGAGCCGTGATCTCGTACCCTCTTCGGCGCAGCAGCCCCAGCATGACCTCGCTGTCGACCAGATTTTTTTCGCAGCCCAGGCTCACCAAGCCGATCTTTTTCATAGCAGGATTCCTGGAACGGGTTTGGCGGGAAGGTCCCGGCCGAGACTGCCGGGAGCCAACAGAGTTTGTGAGGCGGTCGTGGTCACCGCAATGGAACGCGGTAATCCCGAAGCCGCCTGCCATTCTAGCATTTGCGCCCAAATCGGCAAGGGGAGCCTTCCAACTCTCCACTATCGATGTCCGACCTTGTAGACGACGTAGTCCTCGTATCCGGTGGTGACGCGGAGGTAGCCGCTCAACTCCCGATTCAGAGCCTCCTCGCCGGTGTCGACCAGCAGCGGCCTCCCCCCCAGTGAAGCCAGCTTCTCCTTGGTGGCCACCACCCGCAGGCCCTGCTTCCCCGCCTGCCGCAGCAGGGCCGGGCTGATCTGCTGATTTCCCCGGCCCAGAATATAGCCCTGTCCTCCGATGACAGTGACCACGATTCTGACCCGGCGCCCGGCGGTCAGCTCCAGCAGTCGCCGCTCGGAGACGTCCCGGCCAACCAGGCGGCGGTTGCAGACCACGTCCACGCCCAGCAGCGTGCCGGGCAGGCCCAGTCGCTCCGTAATGGCTCGGGTGGTTGTCCCGGGACCGATCACGAAGACCTCCGACTCCTGCATGCCATCCACGACCTCCTCAGCCATCCCGGCCAGCGCCTGCGCCTCGGAGGCCACGCCTCCCGTCTTCATCCTCTGGACATGGCGGTCTTCCACCGGGACCCGCAGATAGCCGTGGAGCCTGGCTTCGACCAGGCCTCGACGATAGGACTCCTCGTCGATGTCCATGACCTCGCCCTCTCGAATACGCCTCAACCCGCCCTCCAGAAACCCGCGAGCCACCTCGCCGGCGTCCCTGGGGGTGACGGCGTAGACGGCCGAATGGATCTTGACTCCGGCCGGAATCCCCAGGGTCACCAGGCGGCTGCCCACGGCCCTGCAAACATTGCGGGCAGTGCCGTCCCCGCCCGCGAACAGCAGCAGGTCCACCTCTCTTTCCGCAAGCTGTCCGGCGGCCCGTTCGGTGTCCTCCCAGGTGGTTTCCCGTGCCGCCGCGGAACTCAGGATCAGGGGGTCCAGACCGGCGCGACGGCAGGCGTTCTCTCCCATGTCCCCCGGACAGGTGATCCATTGCAGCGGATTGCTTGATCGGGAAAAGGCGGCCAGCGCCTGGCCGACCCGCTGCGGAGCTTCGGGAGTCGCGCCCAACTCTCGGGCCAGGCGCAGGACTTCGGGCCCGTCACTGCCCTTGAGCCCCACCTTGCCTCCCATCCCGGCGACGGGATTGACGATCAGTCCCACGGTCTTCATCGGCATTTGCGGCTGCCCCCTGGTCAGAAACAACAGAAAAAAGAGCTATCCACGAAGACACACGAAGCGGAACGGCTCTGCCGCATCAGCAGGAGCTGCGCCTCCTCGCCGAGCAAGAAGGATGGGAGGAGGCCCCCCTCCGGGAGCGCGGGCGTCTCGCCCGCATCCTCTGGGTTGGGTGGCCGCTCAGTTTCCCCGTGAAGCGGCAGCGTGCCACCCTGCCGGCGCAAACCCCATGGGCCCGGCCGAAGCAGAATCGTGGCGCCGTTGCCGGTCGAGCCGGGTGGAAGAGAGGGGTGAGGCTGTGCCACTGTTGTGCGGGCGGGACGCCCGCGCTCCCGGCCTACATCCCGTGACGTCATCGCAGCAAAGCAGGTCCATCGGTCTTCGTGTCCATTCGTGTGCATTCGTGGTTCGTCTTGATTGACGATCCGGTGTTTCACAAAAGACACACGAAGCGGAACGGCTCTGCCGCATCGGCAGGAGCTGCGCCTCCTCGCCGAGCAAGAAGGATGGGAGGAGGCGCCCCTCTCCGGGAGCGCGGGCGTCTCGCCCGCACCCTCCGCGTTGGGTGGCCGCTCAGTTTCCCCGTGATGCGGCAGCCGGCCCCTTACGGCGGGAACGGCCAGGGCCCGGCTGAAGCAGAATCCTGGCGCCGTTGCCGGTCAAGCCGGGTGGAGGAGAGGGGTGAGGCTGTGCCAGTGTTGTGCGGGCGGGACGCCCGCGCTCCCGGCCTTCATCCCGTGACGTCATCGCAGCAAAGCAGGTCCATCGGTATTCGTGTCCATTCGTGTGCATTCGTGGTTCGTCTTTGTTGACGATCCGGTGTTTCACTGAAGACACACGAAGCGGAACGGCTCTGCCGCATCGGCAGGAGCTGTGCCTCCTCGCCGAGCAAGAAGGATGGGAGGAGGCGCCCCTCTCCGGGAGCGCGGGCGTCTCGCCCGCACCCTCCGCGTTGGGTGGCCGCTCCGTTTCCCCGTGAAGCGGCAGCGTGCCACCCTGCCGGCGCAAACCCCATGGGCTCGGCTGAAGCGAAATCGTGGCGCCGTTGCCGGTCAAGCCGGGTGGAGGAGAGGGGCGAGGCTGTGCCAGTGTTGTGCGGGCGGGACGCCCGCGCTCCCGGCCTTCATCCCGTGACGTCATCGCAGCAAAGCAGGTCCATCGGTATTCGTGTCTATTCGTGTGCATTCGTGGTTCGTCTTTGTTGACGATCCGGTGTTTCACTGAAGACACACGAAGCGGAACGGCTCTGCCGCATCGGCAGGAGCTGTGCCTCCTCGCCGAGCAAGATGGATGGGAGAAGGCGCCTCTCCGGGAGCGCGGGCGTCTCGCCCGCATCCTCTGGGTTGGGTGGCCGCTCAGCTTCCCCGTGATCGGCGCCCGGTCACCCTGCCGGCGGGAACCCCATGGGCCCGGCTGAAGCAGAATCCTGGCACCGTTGCCGGTCAAGCCGGGTGGAGGAGAGGGGTGAGGCTGTGCCAGTGTTGTGCGGGCGGGACGCCCGCGCTCCCGGAAGGGCCTTCCTCCCGTGACGGCGTAGCAGCCAAGCAGGTCCATCGGTCTTCGTGTCTATTCGTGTTGATTCGTGGTTCTTTTTTAAGGGGCGGCTTATTCACCCGCGCTTCTTCCTCTGGTACTGGCGCCAGGTGACGGCGATTCTCTCGGGTTCGTCGATGCCGGGCGAGGGAACCTTGTGGACTACGGAGTTGTGGGGAGCGTTCTTGACGAATTGGGGATCCTGGTAGGCCTCCCGGGAAATTTGCCTCAGCACGGCGACGTACTCGTCCAGATCGTCCTTGGAATAGGACTCGCAGGGTTCCAGGGTAAACGGCTCCGGCACGATCCAGGGAGGATGGCTCATCCAGTAGTGCTGCAGACCGAAGTCGGCCATTCTTCGCATCACGTCTTCGGTGCCGACGCCGGTGTCCCGCTTCAGCTTGTCCCAGGAGTAGCGAACCTGCTCCAGCCGGCGCTTGCCCTGGGCATACTGAATGACCACCCCCGGGATTTCACTCAGCTTCTTGAGCAGGTAGTTGTTGTTGAGCACCGAGCACTCGGCCACTTCCCGCAACCCGCCGGCGCCGTGCTGCATGATCCAGGCGTAAGCCCGCACAATGGTGGGCGCATTTCCGAAGAAGCACCGCACCCTGCCGATGCTGTCGGGCCGATCGTATTCCAGGTGGTATCCGGTCCCGTCGAAGGTCACCCGGGGGACCGGCAGAAACCGACCCAGTTCCCGGACCACTCCGACGGCCCCGGTGGAATGCCCCATGCAGGCATGGGGCGAGGAGAAGGTCTTGTGGATATTGAAGTGGCAGAGGTCGAACCCGGCTTCCCTGGCTCGGGTGATGCCCAGGATCCCGTTGGCGTTGGCCTGGTCGTAGGCGCAGAGGGCTCCCACCCGGTGGGCGGCCTTGACGTATTCGTCGATCCTGGGGTTGTAGATCCCGGTGTCCTCGGGGTTGGTGATGAAAATCCCGGCCGTGCGCTCCGACAGAGCCGCCTTCATGGCTTCCAGGTCGGGATATCCGCTCTCGTCGGGCATGAGCGTGATCACCTTGTATCCGGCGGTGGCCGGACTGGCGGCGTCACAGGGGTGGGAAAACAGCGTGGTAATGATTTCCGATCGTTTCTCATCCCCCCTGGCCTGGTGCCAGGCCCGAACCATGCAGGCATTGGCGTAGACCCCCTGGGCGCCGCCGCCCGGCTGGAAACTGAAATGGTCCAGCCCCGAGATCTCCTTGAGGAACTCTTCCAACTTGAAGTAAACCTCCAGAATACCCTGGATAGTGTCCTCATGCTGAAGGGGATGGACGTCCCTGAGTCCAGGATTCCCCACCAGTTGCTCGTGAACCTTGGGGCTGTACTTCATGGTGCAGGTCCCCTCGCTGGCATCGACGGTCATGTCCGCCCCCAGGGTCTCCTGCGAAAGCCGCAGGAAGTGTCGCAGCGTCCGTACCTGGCTCACTTCGGGCAGCGCGGCCGGCCTGGCTCTCCTGAGATTTTCCGGAATCCTGGATACCCCGTCGCCGATCTCGGCCTCTATTTCCTTTTCGACCCTGGGAAGGAGGATTCCTCGCTCGCCCGGGACGCTCATCTCGCAGATGATCTCCTCGTCCCACCTCGCCTGGTGGAACTTCCGCAACAGCGTGGTCCTGTTTCTGCCCATTGAACGGTCTCCCTGAGCGACCGGACGGTGCTGCTCAACCCTGCCCTGCAATAGCCTCCAGGGCCGTGACCAGCCGGTCGATGTCCTCCTTGGTCACGATTTCGGTCACGCAGTAGAGGGCGCTCTGCCCCAACTCCGGGAACTCCCCGGAGAGGTCCTTGCCGCCGATGATCCGGTGCTCCAGCAGGGACCTGTTGACCTGCGCCACGCTTTGGCCGGTGTCTGCAAAACTCACCACGAACTCCTTGAAGAAGGGCGTGGGAAAGAGAACCTCGACGCCCTCGATCCCGGCGATGCGCCTGGCGGCATACTGGGCTCTCTGCATGATGACCTGACCCAGCTCCTGCATCCCCTTGGGACCCAACAGAGCCAGGTAGACTCCCGCCGTGATGGCCCACAACCCGGTGGTGGTGCCGGTATACTCCTTGCCCTTTTCGCGGGACCCGTAGGAGGTCCTTTCGAAAAGCACCTCGCCAAAGCCGTACTCCCCTTCGCGCACGGTTTCGGTGAGGCCGAACATCAGGTCCTTGAATTCAGCCACGTATCTCATGTCGTCATGGGTGGCGATAAAGCCTCCCTGCCCGCCCCCGCAGAGCAGATGCATGCCCAGGGGATGGAAATCCCCGCAAGCGAAGGTGGCCCCGTAGTTTGCCGGAGGGGCCATCACACCCAGCGAGACGGGATCGGCGTAGACCACCAATTCGGCGCCGTGGGCCTTTGCCATGCGGCCGATCTCCTCGGCCCGGGTTTCGATCACGCCCAGGTACCCGGGATTCTCGATCGCCACCGCCGCCGTTCGGTCCGACAGCTTGGCCCCCAGGTCGCGGATATCCACCAGGCCCGTCGCCGGGTCCAAGTCGATGAGATCCACTTCGAGTGCGGAGTCCCTGCCCCCCTTGAGATAGTTTCGGATCACGGACAGGGTCTCCTCGCCCATGGATGCGGGCAGCAGAACCCGAGGCCGCCCGGTGATGCGGGAGGCCATGCGCAGAGAGGTGGCGGCTGCCTGAGGCCCGTCGTAGAGGGGACAGCTCAGGACATCCATCTCCAGCAGGTCTCCCATCAGGCTGGCGTACTCGAAAAACGCCTGCCACTTGCCGTGATCGGCATAGGACTCCCCCACGTAGGCCGTGAGAAACTCGGCGCGGTTGTTGATCTCGTCGCATACCGCCGGAACGTAGTGCCGAGCACAGCCGGCTCCCAGGAAACTGAGGTGCTCCGAACAGTTCCGGTTCTTGCGCAGCAACTGCTCCACGTGCCTCTTGATCGAAGCTTCGTCCAGTATGGGCTCGGGCAGATTCAGGGGTCCCTTGAAGCGCAAATGGCTCGGGATCTCGGCATACAATTCCTCGATGGAGGCTGCGCCGATCTCCTCCAGCATGCGCGCCTTGATCTCGGGAACCGAGTTGGGAATATAGGGATAGACGATGGAATCGTTGCTCATAACCGTTCCCCTGGCTTGGCCGGGCCGCAAGATGCCGGACAGCGCCGGCAGCACTACCCGCTCACTTCACACCAATCCATGGCCAGCAAGGCATAGGACTTGGTGGCCACCATCAGCTCGTCGATCTCGACGTACTCGTCGGCAGCATGGGCCACCAGGATGCTGCCCGGCCCGTAGACGATGCTTGGAATTCCCTGCGAGTTGAGAAAGGCGGCGTCGCACACAGCGTAGAAGCCGGCGAACCGGGCCGGCACGTCGAATCGTGATCCCTGCGCGGCTTCCCCGTGGGCAGCCGCCATGGCCTGGCAGATCGCGTGGCCGGGGTCCACCGAGTAGGCCGGCCAGTTGACCTTCCATTCCACCTTGGGCGGATGGTTGCGAAGCCACTCGTCCAACCGGCAGGCATGGTGGAGATAGTCCTCGAACTCCTGCCGGACCGCCTCGGGAGAATCTTCGGGGTGATACCAGAGACAATACTCGATCGTGCAGAAATCGGAGATGAAGAAGGGCACCTGCACCCCGTGAGGGGCGCCCGTGATGACTCCCGGCAGCATGGTGAAGTGGCCGGGCTTGAAGAGAGGATGTTTCTTGGTCAGTCCCCACTCGTCTTCCAGCTTGCGGATCATGTTGACCAGGTAAACGCCCTTGTCGATGGCATTGACGGCCACCTCGGCTCCCAGGCCGCCCGCCCGAAACGTCTCTCCGCGGGTGGAGGCGTGGCTGGCCTTCCCTTCCACGGTCACACTCACCCACCACAATCCGGGAGAGACCGGCACCACCGCCAGGGGATGCGGCGGCGCCGACGGTTCCGAGACCACGGCGGCGTCGGCCCCATAGCCCCGCTTGGGCAGATCGCCGGCGCCAATGGTGGCGCTGTCCATATTCTCCTCCCCGGCGGTGGCGGAGAGAGTCAGGTCCCCCTTGAGCTCGAGCCCCGCCGACTGGATCGCCTTGACCGCCATCATCTGAGAGACCAGCGGCCCCTTCATGTCGCAGGAGCCCCGGCCGTAGATCCGCCCTCCCTCGACCTTGCCGCTCAGGGGGTCTCCCGACTTCCAGTTCTCGGGCAGGCCGGTGGGAACCGTATCGATATGGCCGTTGAAGAGCAGCGACCGGCCTCCGCCGCTCCCTTTCCGCACACCGGCCAGGTTGGCCCGCCTGGGCTCGACTTCCCAGAGATCGACTTCGAGTCCCAGCCGCCGGTAGTGCCCGGCCAGGTACTGATTGGCTTCGGTCTCGCCCCCGACTTCGGCCTGGTAATCGGTCCCGGGGTAGCCCGGATTGATGCTGCGAATCCGCACCAGTTCGCTGACGGCCGTCACGATTTCATCGTGCATGTCGTCAATGACGTCCAGAACACGGCGCTTTTCAGCCTTGGTAGCCACTCCGTCCTCCTGTTTCAGGGAATCCCGTTGGGTCCGGGTAGTGTACCACTGAATGCAGTGGTAGTGATTAGTGGTCAGTGATCAGTGGTCACAATTCAAGGCAGCCACGCGCCCAATGTCCGGTTTGCACTTTTTGAGCGACACCGACAAGATCCGTAACGCATCGAATCAGACATCTTGCCTGGAACAAACGAAAAAAAAGTGATCCACGAGGAGACGCGGGAGAGGCGGCCCTCCGGGAGCGCGGGCGTCCCGCCCGCATCCTCTGCATTGGGTGGCCGCTCAGTTTCCCCGTGATGCGGCGCCCGGCCACCCTGCCGGCGGGAACCGCACGGGCCCGGGTGAAACAGAGCCCTGGCGCCGTTGCCGGTCGGGCCGGGTGGAGGAGAGGGGCGAGGCTGTGCCAGTGTTGTGCGGGCGAGACGCCCGCGCTCCCGGTGGGCTTCATCCCGTGACGTCGTCGCAGCCAAGGAGGTCCATCGGTCTTTGTGTCCATTCGTGTTCATTCGTGGTTCGTCTTCATTGACGATTGGGTGTTTCACTCTCGTACGATCCGCCCGCCAAGGCGGGGGCACGGCTATCCACTGCCTTTCTCGGCCGGCGGCTCCGCTGCGAGTTGGGATATCATGGATGCCCCTGCATTTGGCAAGAGGGACTTGTGTTTTTGTGCCTTTAGCGGCCTTTCCCGGCAACGATCCCCCACCGGCATCCCAAGGGGTTCGAGATGACGCCTCCAGAAGGACTGTTGACCGGCCTTCCTCGCGGCTCCAGGATTCTGTTCATCCGGCTGCGCTCTTTGGGCGACACCGTTCTGTCCACCCCTCTCTACGCCGCCCTCAAGGCCTGGAGGCCCGACCTGCGGCTCTCCGCCCTGGTGGAAGAGCCCTTTGATGAAGCGCTGCGTTGCAATCCCGACCTGGAATCGGTGTTCCCTCTGCAGGTCCACGGGATCAAGCAGCGGTCCACCCCCAGGGCTCGCTGGCGGACCCTCCGGCAGATCCGGCGAAAGCGCTTCGACGGCTGCATCAACCTGCACGGCGGCGCAACCAGCGCCTGGCTCACGGGGTTGAGCGGGGCCCGCTATCGTATCGGCCTTCTGGGCTACCGCAATGCCTTCTGCTACAACGTTCGGACCAAGCTGCCGTCGCCACCCTCCGGGGCGGCTTGGCACTCGGTCAGATATCAATTGGAGTGGCTCTATCGACTGGGTTTGGAAGAAGGTCCTGCTCCTGCGGCCCGCCTCTTCCCGGACCCGGGTCTGGGGTCCGTGCTGGAGGCCCGTCTGCGGGAGGCCGGGCTCCAACCTTCCCGGCCCGTCTGCGTGATTCAGCCCGGCTCCCGCTTCCACACCAAGGAGTGGACCGATTCCGGATTTGCGGAGATTTCGGATACCCTGCAGAACGAGCACGGCTTTGCCACCTTGCTCGTTGGCACCGAGGAGGAAGCACCCAAGATCAGGAAGGTGGCCGGCCTCTGCCGGACCCGGCCGGCTACGATTTGGGGCCTGACGATTTCCGAATTGACCTGGGTGCTGCATCAGGCCAGTCTGTTCGTGGGAAACGACAGCGGGCCCACCCACATGGCGGCGGCCCTGGGGGTTCCGGTGCTGGTGCTCTTCGGGTCCTCCGATTCAAGCCTGTGGCGCCCCTGGCAAGCCGTCCATGAGATCGTTCAGAATCCCTTCGACTGCAATCCCTGCCCCGGCTACCGCTGTCACGTCTACGGAGAACCCCAGTGTATTCTGAGCATTACCCCCCATCAAGTGAAGGAATCCTTGCAGCGACTCCTGGAACACACCGGATCTCATTGAGGCCGCAGCGAGCGGGTTCTCACCGTCACCTGCTCGATGCGCTTGAGGTGGGGCCGGAAGCCGATGCCCGCATCCGGCAATACATGGATCCTGCCCTGCGGGTCTACTTCCACTTCGGGCTCGATCAGGTCCTTGCGAAAGTAGCGCTTGCTGGCGGAAACGTCGCCCGGCAGCCGGAAGTTCGCCAGGGTGGAGAGGGCCACGTTGTGGGCCCGGCCGATGCCCGTTTCCAGCATTCCCCCGCACCAGACGGGAATCCCGCGGTCCCGGCAGACGTCGTGAACCCGCAGGGCTTCGGTGTAGCCGCCGACTCTTCCCAGCTTGATGTTGATGATCCGGCAGGCACCCGCCTCGATGGCCTTGCGGGCGTCCTCGCCGTCCAGGATGGATTCGTCCAGACAGACGGGCGTGCGCAGCACCTTCTGGAGCTGGACGTGGTCCAGGATGTCGTTCCAGGCCAGGGGCTGCTCGATCATCAAGAGGTCGAAATCATCCAGGGCCTTCAGGTGATCCAGGTCGGCCAGGCTGTAGGCGGAGTTGGCATCGCACATGAGCAGGATCTCGGGGAAGCGCCTTCGGACTTCCCTCACCACGGCCACGTCCCACCCGGGCTTGATCTTCATCTTGATTCGCTGGTAGCCGGCCAGCAGCTCTGTCTCGATCTTGTCGAGCAGCTTGCCGGGGCTCTCCTGAATGCCGATGGAGACCCCGCAATCCAGCATCCCGCGTTGCCCCCCGAGCAGTTGGTGGAGGGGCTTTCCCTGCAGGCGGGCGTAGAGGTCCCAGATGGCCGTCTCCACGGCGGCCTTGGCCATATTGTGGCCTCGGATCGGTCTGAGCAGGGGAGCCACCTCCCGTGGATGGGCGATCTCGGCGGCAAAGACCTTGGGGACCACGAAGTCCTGGAGCACGTGCCAGGCGGTCGCGGTGGATTCGTGGTTGTAGAAAGGACCCTCGGGAGCGGTGGACTCGCCGTAGCCGACCAGACCCTCTCCGAAGACTCGAACCAGAACCACCCGCCGCAGGGTGGTCCGGCCGAAGCTGGTCTCGAAAAAGGAGATCAGCGGCATCTGCACTTCACGGAGCTCGATCTGTTCGATCTTCATAGATTCAAGGCCAGGTGGGTCAGCAACGCGGCTCTGGGAGCCAGGCTTTCCACCAGCACATGTTCGTGCAAGGCGTGAGGGCCGGCGCCGTCGGGGCCGAGGCCATCCAGGGTGGGAACCCCCAGGGCCGCGGTGAAGCAGCCGTCGCTGCCTCCGCCGGTCGAACCCTCCTGCAGGTCGATGCCCAGCTCGGCGGCAAGCTGCCGGGCCTCCCGGTACAGTCGAATCACTTGATCCTTGCGTTCCAGGGGAGGCCGATTCATGTTTCCCCGCACGGTAAGCCGAGTGCCCTCGACCCGGGGCTGGAGCCCCTGGATGCAGGCCGTGATTCGCTCTCCCTCGGCCATGGTGGCCACGCGCACATCCACTTCCAATTCAGCCCGGTCGGCGATCACGTTGGAGCGGGAACCCCCGTGGATCACCCCGGGATTGATCGTGGTCCCCAGTTCCAGGTCGTTCAGCTTGTAGAGCTCCAGGATCTGGTAGGCCAACTCCTGAATGGCGCTCACTCCCTTCCGGTAGTCCACCCCGGAATGGGCGGCCACGCCGCTGGCTGAGATTACAAAGGTGCCAACCCCTTTGCGGGCGGTCTTGACGGCGCCCCCCGGCAGGCAGGGCTCCAATACCAGCACGGCCCGGCAATCCAGGGCCTCCCTCTCGATCAAGGCCCGGGCCGTTCGGGTGCCGACCTCCTCGTCGGAGTCGAGCAGGAGGGTCAGGGGCCGCTTCAACTTCCCCTGGCCGCTTGACAGGTAATGGGCCAGCGCCAGCATCAGGGTGGTGCCGCCGCGCATGTCGAACGAGGCCGGCCCGAAGATCTTCCCGTCTTCCATCCGGGCGGGCCGGCGCTCGGCCTCTCCCATGCCCCAGACCGTATCCAGGTGTCCCAGCAACAGCAGGGGCTTCCCGTGAGCGCCGGGACCTGAAAACCGGGCCAGCAGGTGGTCTCCCGCCTCCGGGTTGGGGACCCGTTCCACCTCGGCGCCGCAACGGCGGAACCGGTCGCCCAGGTGGCGGGCCAGCCGATCCAGCGCCGGCTTGTTGTCCGAAGGCGAGTCTGTGTTGACCAGGTCCATCAGCCACTGGACCATCTGCGGCTCCAGATCGCGAAAGTAGGAGAGGAGCTGGCTCATGAGAAAAATGCCGGGACTCGCGAGTATCGACCCGCTTCACGGCTCGGCGGGACCTGCCCGCCTCGCAGGGGGTTGGGGAGGCCTCAAGAGTTTCGGGCCAAAGGACCTGCAATCACGGCGTTTCCATGCCTTGCAGCCGCCCGACCGGAATTCGCCGCTCGGAACCCGTTAGCCCGCCTTTCTCACCAGGGGGCATGATCATGGCGCAGTCATTTTTCCCTCAGCGCGTGCTCGGGAGCGAAGAGCGTAGCGGTTTCTACGGTCGAGCGAGCATGGACGCGCTGAGGGGAAAAGGGCAAGCCAGGGCATGCCCAGCGCCGTCTGTTGTCCACAAACCCTTGACATGAAGCCAATCAAGGTGCTGAAGACAATCTACTTCTTGTAATGCCTCCAGCGGCCTGGTGAGAAATGCGGGTTAAAGCCGGCGTCTGCTAAAATGCCGCCCCAAAATACCACAGTTGCCGAATGTCCCTTTACCATAAATTTACGCGAGCGCCCCAGCGATTCTTGCTAAGATACATCCGACTCGGAAACTGAACGGAGATCGGGCTGAAGCTCTATCGAACGCGGGTCTTGAAACCGCGATTCCGATGGACTGCCGCAAGCCGCTCCCCAGAAAGGCAGACCGAAATGAATTCCTCACGACGATCGTTTCTGAAAGCGTCCGGAGCCTGCACCATGGGTTTCCTGGGGCTTCGCGCTCTTACCGGCAAGGGGTTGTCCCGGCCCGCATCCAAACCGAATGCTCCGGCAGGCTATGGAGAGCTGCAGCCCGACCCGGAGGGAGTGATCGAACTCCCCGCGGGTTTCACTTATCGGATCTTGTCCGAGGTGGGCGAGTTGATGGACGACGGCTACAGAGTTCCCGGCCTGCATGACGGGATGGCTGCCTTTCCGGGTCCGGCAGGCAGCACCATTCTGGTCCGCAATCACGAGCTGAGCATCGACCACCAGGTCATCGGAGCCTTCGGCCCCATCAACCAGTTGCTCAAGACCGCAGACCGGCAGAAACTTTACGACGCCGGTCGCAGCAGGAGGCCCTGCCTTGGTGGGACCAGCACCGTGGTCTACAACACCCGCGAGATGCGCCTGGAAAAGCATTTCCTGAGCCTGGGCGGAACGGTCCGCAACTGTGCCGGAGGGCCGACTCCCTGGGGGAGCTGGATTACCTGCGAGGAGACGGTGCAAAAGGAGGAAGGACTCTACACCAGGGACCACGGCTACAACTTCGAAGTGCCGGCCAGCAGCGAAGTCGGGTTGACTCCCGCCGTTCCCCTGAAAGCCATGGGACGCTTCGTGCACGAAGCGGTCGCCGTCGATCCCAATTCCGGAATCGTCTATGAAACCGAGGACCGGGGCGATGGACTTCTTTACCGCTTCATCCCCAACAAACCGGGTGAACTGACAGCCGGCGGCCGATTGCAGGTATTGATTGTGAAGGACAAGCCCGGTCTCGACACCCGAAACTGGAATGCGCGCAAAGTGCTTCCCGGACATGTTTTCGAGGTGAAGTGGGCCGACATCGACGAGGTGGAGTCCCCCAACGACGATCTGCGCTATCGGGGTTTCGAGGACCTGGGCGCAGCCCGGTTCGCCCGAGGCGAAGGCATGTGGTGGGACAAGGGATGGATCTATTTCGTCTGCACCAACGGCGGCCTGAACCGGAAGGGACAGGTATGGCGATACGCCCCCAGCTCCGAGGAAGGAAAACCCGGCGAGACCAACAGCCCCGGCAAGCTGGAACTCTTCATCGAGCCCAACGACGGCAACCTGGTCGAGAACGCCGACAACCTCACGGTCGCTCCCTGGGGCGACCTGGTCTTGTGCGAGGATGGATCGGGCGAGCAATTCCTCGTCGGGGTGACCCCGCGGGGCGACCTCTACAAGCTCGGCCGCAACGTCTTCAACAACTCCGAGTTCGCCGGCTCGACCTTTTCCCCCGATGGAACCACCCTCTTCGCCAACATCCAGAACCCGGGCATCACCCTGGCCATCACCGGCCCCTGGACGGGAAAGAAGAGTTAGCTCACAACCTTTTCAAGCACCCCCTCCCCGCGCGCTGAGAGGGGGATAGCGGACCGGCAAGCGTGTCTCCCTCTCCACGCCGGCCCGTCCACACCTTTGAGCGCCTGGAGAGGCACTGCCTGACCCGGAAAGCTGACAGGCGTTCCACCTCTCCCGGCCTCCCAATTCCATTTCCTCCTTGCCGGCACCTGGGCGATTCAGACCCTGAGCGTGAGCGTTGCCCAAAGGCCTCGTTTGCACTAGAATCCTGGCCAATGGTCAGGTTGCCGCAGCCTATCGCGATCAACCGCTCCGGCCGCCAAAGGGCAGCTTCGAGAACACCCTTTGCCTGACAGCCACATTCTGTTGAACTCCCCTCCAGGGTGAGCGATTCCAGGGGGGTCTTCCCCGCTCAAGTGGCTGTGGGACAAGAAGCGTAACATAAATATACCGCACGTCAAGATGTTTTTTACCGCATTTGCAAAATAAATCCTCTCATCGGGCGGCAAGTTCTGCGCCTGAACGTCACTTCGTTGAAAACAAACGCCTTAAACAACCAATGGGTTCGATCCGCACTGAACCGGCTCTCCCTGGAAGCCAGGCTCGGCCAGTTGATCATGCCGGCCATCCGTGGGATTCATCTCAATGAAGCCGGAGACGAATGGAGGCGGTTGCAGCACCAGGCGCGGGAACTCGGCGTTGGCGGGTTCATTCTCTTCGAGGGAGACATCTACGAGTCGGCCGTCCTCATCGACCGACTGCAGTCCCAGGCGCCGGTTCCCCTGCTGATCGGATCCGACTTCGAGCGGGGGGCCGCCTTCCGCATTCGCAATACCCTTCCCCTGCCCTGGAACATGGCCGTAGGCGCCACCCGATCGGAGCAGTGGGCCGACCGGCAGGGGCGCATCACCGCCCGGGAAGCCCGAGCCCTGGGGGTCAACTGGATCTTCGCCCCGGTGGTGGACGTCAACAACAATCCGGCCAATCCGGTCATCAACATCCGCGCCTATGGAGAGGACCCGCAACGGGTGGGCCGTCTGGGCGCGGCGTTCGTGGCCGGAGCCCAGCAGGCCGGGGTGCTGGCGACGGCCAAGCACTTTCCCGGCCACGGCGACACCGAGGTGGATTCCCATCTGTCCCTGCCGGTGATCGCCGCTGAACGTCCTCGCCTGGAACAGATCGAGTGGCTTCCCTTTCGGGAGGCGATCCGGGCCGGCGTCATGACGGTCATGACGGCTCACGTCGCCGTCCCGGCCCTGGAGCAAGACCCTGGCCGTCCGGCCACGCTTTCGGCGGCCATACTGGAACAGGTCTTGAGGAAGGAGTTGGGATTTCGGGGTCTGATCGTTTCCGACTCCATGAGAATGAAGGGACTGACTCGCGGCTGCTGGAGCGGCGAAGCGGCCGTTCAGGCCCTGGAGGCCGGCGTGGACGTCCTGCTGGACCCACCCGACGCCCAGGTCGTCCTGGGCGCGTTGCGGGAGGCGGTGAAGACCGGCCGCCTTTCCCGGGCCCGGGTGGACCGATCGGTGGAGCGCATCCTGCAAGCCAAGGCCTGGCTGGGGCTGAGCCGGCGGAAGCCTATCGACTTGCGGCGGCTGGCCCGGAGCATCAATGCTCCCGCACTCCGGCGGCAAGTCCAGGACCTGGCCGATGCTTCCGTCACCCTGGTGAAAGACGATCCCTCTCAGGCGCCGCTGGACGTCCGTGGAATCCGCTCGGGACACCTGACCATCGTTTCCACCAGGCCGACGCCGGACGCTGCCGCCGACCTGGAGGGTCACCTCCGGATGCGACTCGATTCACTGGAGGTGGATCGTCTCTCTTCCGAAGCCACTCCCCCGCTGCTGGAACAGGTCGAGAACAGGGCCGGCAAAGCCGACCTTTGCCTGGTGGCCTTGCACGCTCCGCTGGTGACCGGGACCGGCCGTCTGGGGCTGCCCACTCGCCTGGCGGATTGGTTGAAGGGACTGGTGCGGATCAAGCCCTCTGCCCTCTTGATTTCCCTGGGCGACCCCTACCTGATTCGGCAGCTCTCCTTTTTCCCCACCTGCTTCTGCACCTTCAGCCACGTCGCCACCTCCCAGAGGGCGGCAGTCAAGGCGCTCTTCGGAGAAATTCCGGTGGCGGGTCGATTGCCGGTGTCGATTCCGGGCGTCGCCGAACGGGATACCGGCCTCCAACGGACGGCGGCGCCGATGGTCCTGAAAAAGGTCCCTCCAGATGCATCCTACCCGTCCCGAATGGATGTTCGGGGCCTGAGAACGAGGCTTCAACGGCTTGTCCAGGGCTTCATCGACCATCAAGCCTTTCCGGGAGCCTCATTGGCCGTGGGCCATAGGGAAAAGCTGCTGCTTTGCCGAGGTTACGGCAGGCTGGACTACACTTCCACCAGCCCTGCGGTAAACTCGAACTCCGTCTATGACCTGGCCTCCCTGACCAAGGTGGTTTGCACCACCACCCTGGCCATGCAGGCTTGCGAACACGGGGTGATCGACCTGGAAGACCGGCTCGGACGCTACTTCCCGGAGTTTCGGTCGGGCGCCAAACAGCAGGTCGGGCTCAAGCATCTGCTGGCCCACTCCTCGGGGCTGCCGGCCCACCTTCCCCTCTACAAGCATGCCTGCGGAAAAGAAAGCGTCCTGCGACGGATTCTGGAAACTCCTCTGGAGCGCCGGCCCGGCAGTCGGAGCCTCTACAGCGACCTGGGCTTCATCCTGCTGGGGGCCGTCCTCGAAAGAGCCTGTGGAGACAGCCTCGACAAGCTGGCTCAGGAACAGATCTTTCGTCCCCTGGGAATGCGGCGGACCTGCTTCCGCCCCCCGTCCGACTGGAGGCCTCGCATTGCTCCCACGGAAAACGACTCCTGGAGGAAGCGCTTGCTGAGGGGGGAGGTCCATGACGAAAACGCCTGCGCCATGGGAGGCGTGGCTGCCCACGCCGGCCTCTTCGGCACGGCCGCGGACCTGGCGGTCTTTTGCCAGGCCCTGCTCAACGGCGGCGTCTACAACCATCGCCGAATCGTGAAGCGGACCACCCTGGAAACCTTCACCCAACGCCAGACCCGGCCGCCGGAAAGCAGTCGAGCCCTTGGTTGGGACACTCCTTCACCCAACAGCTCGGCCGGTAGCAGGCTCTCACCGGAGTCCTACGGCCATACGGGGTTTACCGGCGCCTCCCTGTGGATCGACCCCACCCGCCGGCTCTTCATCGTTCTGCTGACCAACCGGGTGCATCCCTCTCGCGAAAACAGCGCCATCCAGTCGGCCCGCCGCCAGGTCGCCGACACGGTGGCCGGTGCGGTGGACCCATGGGAGACAATGCGGGCGGACATCCCGGGGAGGCGCGCAACATGAAGCGACTGGCAGTGACCGCAGGCAGGGTCATGACACCCGACCGGGTCATTCTGGACGGAGTGGTTCTGGTCGAGGGCTCCAGGATCCTGGAAGTCGGCAGCCAGGCGGCGGTGCGGTTCTCCAGGGACGAGTTCGAGGTTCTGGACCACCCCCGGCGCCTGCTGGCTCCCGGGTTCATCGACGTCCACATCCACGGCGCGCTGGGGCGGGACGTGATGGAGGGCACGGGGGAGGCTCTGAAAGTGATTTCCCGCTTCCTGGCCGCTCACGGCACCACCTCCTTTCTGGCCACGACAATGACGGCTTCGCCCATTGCGACCCTGCAGGCCGTGGAATCCCTGGGACGCCAGGTGGATCACCCCCTGCCCGGCGCCCGCCTGCTGGGCCTTCACCTGGAAGGCCCCTTCATCAACCCCGAAAAGCGAGGGGCCCATTCCGCCCGGCACATCCGCCCCCCATCGACGCTCGTCCTGGAGCAGTTGCTGGCCCGCTCCGGCCATGGGATCAAGCTGATCACGCTGGCGCCGGAAGTCGAGGGCAACCTGGAACTGATCGAATTCGCCCGTTCCAGAGGAGTCGTCGTCTCTCTGGGCCATTCCAACGCCACCCTGGAAGAAGCCATGGCGGCCATCGATCTGGGCGCCGGCAACGCCACCCACCTCTTCAACGCCATGAGGAGCTTCAGCCACCGCGACCCGGGAATACTCGGCGCCGTCCTGACCGCTCCGCAGGTCTGGGCCGAGCTGATTGCCGACGGGGTACACGTCTCGCCGGCCGCCGTCCGGCTTTGCCTCCAGTGCAAGGGAGCCGGGAAGATCCTCCTGATCAGCGACGCCGTCAGCGCCACCGGCATGCCCGAGGGACGGTACCGGCTGGCCGATAGTGAAATCACGCTTTCGGAGGGGGCCTGTCGAACACCGGACGGCACGCTGGCGGGCAGCATTCTGACCCAGGACCGGGCCCTGAGAAACATGGTCCGGTGGACCCGCCTGCCGGTGCAAACCCTACTCGGCATGCTTTCCCGCAATCCGGCCCAATCCCTGGGAATCGCCGACCGCAAGGGAACTCTGGCCCCAGGCAAAGACGCCGACATGGTGCTTCTGGACCAGAGCCTCGGGGTGCATGCCACCATCGTCCAAGGGGAGGTGAGCCACACCGTTGGATAAGATCCTGATCAAAGGGGGCGCCGCCTTGCGGGGCAGGGTCACCGTCAGCGGCGCCAAGAACGCGGCCCTGCCGGCCATGGCCGCATGCCTGCTGACGGACGAGACCCTCAGACTGCGCAATTTGCCCAGGCTCCGCGACATCCAGACCACCGGTCGGCTGCTGCAGGAGATGGGCTGTCGGGTCGATTTGGAGAACCTGCAGACGGACCACGGCTGTGAGCTGGCCGCCGGAAATTCCATCTCTTGCGTGGCTCCCTACGAGAGGGTCAAGACCATGCGTGCATCGGTCCTGGTCCTGGGGCCTCTGCTGGCCCGCTTCGGACGGGCCCGCGTGTCCCTGCCCGGAGGTTGCGCCATCGGAGCCCGCCCCATCGACCTCCACATCAAGGGGTTGAAGAAGCTCGGCGCCAGCCTGAGCATCGAGCACGGCTACGTCGAGGCCAAGGCGCCCCGCCTGACCGGTGAAAAGGTGGTCTTCGACCGGATCACCGTGACCGGGACGGAAAACCTGATGATGGCCGCCTGCTTGGCGAAGGGCGAGACCGTCCTGCACAATGCCGCCCGCGAACCCGAGGTGGCCGATCTGGCCGAGCTGCTGCGTTCGATGGGGGCCCGGATCGAGGGAGACGGCAGCAGCACCATTCGAATTCAGGGGAGGCCCGAGCTGGGCGGAGCCGACCACACCATCATTCCCGACCGCATCGAGGCGGGCACTTTCATGGTGGCTGCAGCCATCACCGGCGGAGCCGTCGAACTGGTCCATTGTCGTCCCGGGCACCTGACGGCCGTGATCGAGAAACTGGGAGAGACCGGGATCGCCATCGAACGCAGCGGCCCTGACGCCTGCCGGGTGACAGCTCCCCGCCGGCTTCAGGCCAGGGATGTCACCACCTTGGAGTACCCCGGCTTCGCCACCGACATGCAGGCGCAGTACATGGCGCTGATGACCCAGGCTCACGGTTCTTCCATCGTCACCGAGACCATATTCGAAAGTCGCTTCCTGCACGCCAGCGAGCTGGTGCGGATGGGAGCCGACATCCGGATCGAGGGCAATCGGGCCATCATCTCGGGGCGCAGAACTCTGACCGGCGCCAAGGTGCTGGCCTCCGACCTGAGGGCCAGCGCCTCCCTGATCCTGGCAGGCCTGGTCGCCAGCGGAGAGACGCTGGTTCACCGGGTGTACCACCTCGACCGCGGCTACGAAGCCATCGAGGAGAAGCTGCAGGCGCTGGGGGCAAGGATCGAGCGCATTGCCGATTGAAGCTCAATCGTCACGTACGGCTCGAACTTGCTCGACTGGGGTATAATCCGAGGGTTTCTTGGGTGACTCGACTGAAAAGGGGCTTGCTGCCATGCCAGATCGCGGAGATGGGATATTGTCGGCGTTGTCGGACTTCGTCAAGGAATGCCAGTGCCCGGCCTGCGGCTCGCCGATGAAGGTGGCGCCCGTCTGGGATTTCGTTCTGGGCAAGGGACGGTCAGCCTGCGGGCACTGCTGGAAAACCTACGGTCTCAAGGATGGCGCTCAACTCGACGGCTACAGCGTCAAGGTCGAGGACCTCGAACCCATCTCCGGGGAAACGGACGCCAACAGCTCCAGCGGCTATGTCTGGAACGCCGTCAAGCTGGAGAGCAGCCGGGTGGCGGCCGTGGACTTCTTCGTGAGCGTCGCCTTTACCGCCTTTTTCGACGGCCTGGAACGGAACTACCCGGTCCTCAGCCAGCAAGACTTCGACGTCACCTGGCGCTACCTCTCCCAGGCGGGAGCCTTCGCCGTCGACAGCCTCGACACCCGCATCATCGCCGACGCCTTCGAAAAGGTGGAACGCTACAAGCCGACGAGCTGATCCGGGGGCGGCTTCTTCTGTTTCACCCGCCCCGATTGTCCTGACCCATCCCCATCTCCGACCCGGATTCTGCGCCTGTAGAGGTCCTGGTTCGTCCACTGTCGGCCTTGGACGGTGATGGACCACGCCTCGTCCTGGCAGGCGACTCAGTCACGGGCCCGTCCCATTCCCAGCCTTCCAGCCCTTGCTTCGTCCACCGCGGAGGATCCCGGGTCATTTCGTCGGCACAGGCGAGGTTCTGCCTTTTTCAATTTCGGCAACCCCGTCTGCGGGACCCACTTCGGCCACCTGCGGATGTGGAGCGGCCGCATCCGGACCGGTTTCTGAGCCGCCTGCCCGAAAGAGGCACATGCGCTGTTGAGAACCCTTGACAGGCAAGGGATTTGAAGGGGTGCAAAAAGATCTTACCCCAGGGGCAGGCAGGATAATCAAGGGTTTGGAAGGTTGTGGAAGGGAGGAAGGCGGGATTTCACCCCAAGGACGGCAGGAGAGGTTGTTGGATGGAATGGAGTGGCAGGGGAGGAGGCGAACAGAGGTCCATCCGGGCGGTTGCGGGGGCGGGAAGGGGCTGGTCTTTGGGGTGTCTATGTGATAGACTTCATTGCAGTTATTGCTGAGAATGACCTCTGGGAGGAAGCGACATGGCGAAGGGGACCCGTCCCTTGTTTTCCTGGAACGATGTGGAACCCCGGCCGGATCTGGTGCGGCTGGAGAAGGTGCTGAAGGCGCTGCCGGACGAAGCGTTGCTGAGGGCGTTGGAGCAGCGTCGGGGACGGGGGAGGGACGACTATCCGATCCGGGCGATGTGGCGGGCGCTGATTGCGGGGATCGTCTTCCAGCACGTGTCGGTGGAGTCGTTGCTGCGGGAGTTGAGGCGCAACCCGGCGCTGTTGGACGTGTGCGGGTTTGATCCGATGGGACCGAGGAAGCGGGGGAAGAGGCGAGGGGTTTCGGGGGTGAAGCGGGAGAGGAGGGACGGGGTGCCGTCGGCGTGGAACTTCTCGCGGTTTCTCAGTGGGGTGGTGAAAGTGGAGGAGGAAGAGGGACTGATTGGGGCCATGATGCGGCAGTTGCGGGAGGAGTTGATGGAGGAGGTGGAGGACTTCGGGGAGCATCTCGGCTACGACGGGAAAGCGCTGAAGAGTTATTCGACCGGGAGGAAGAAGGGAAAGACGGGGAAGGCATCGGATGCGGAGGCGGACTGGGGGAAGCACGAGACGGGAGGGAAGGACCGCAGGACGGGGAAGCTGTGGAGGAGGGTGAAGAGTTGGTTCGGCTATCGGGTGCACGTGATTGCGGACACCCGCCATGAGATACCGGTGGCCTGCCGGGTGACGCGGGCCTCGCGCTCGGAGGTGAAGGAACTGGAGGCGATGAGTGAGGAGGTCTTTACCGAGACGCCGGAGTTGGCGAAGCGGTGCCGGGAGTTCAGCGCCGACCGGGGCCTCGACAGCGGGGGGTTGAAGGAGAAGTTGTGGGACCAATACGGCATCCGCCCCTTGATCGAACCCCGGCAGTTGTGGAAGCAGGAGCGGCAGGAAGGGGGCCAAGACGCCGGCGAGGCGATCACGCGGCCGCTCTATCCAGACCGGGCCGACACCATCGTGCATACCGAAAGGGGGGAGGTCTACTGCTTCTGCCCCCACAGCGGGCGTCAGCGGCGCCTGGCTTTCCAGGGCTTCGAGGCCAAGCGGGGGACGCTGAAGTACCGCTGCCCGGCGGCGGCCTACGGTCGTCTGTGCCAGGGGCAGACGCTCTGCTACCGGACAGCGGGCACGCGGGCGGGCGCCTACGGTCGCATCGTGCGCATTCCCCTCGCCACCCAGGATCGGCGCATCTTCACTCCAACCCCCTACGGGAGCCCCTCCTGGAAGCGGGGCTATCGACGCCGTAGCGCCCTGGAGAGGATCTACAGCCGGCTGGACAACGACTTTGGGTTCGAGCGGCACTTTCTGCGGGGACGCAGCCGGGTGGCGGCGCGGGTAGGTCTGGCCATGACGGTGATGATGGCCCTGGCTCTGGCCCAGGCCCGGGCCGGGCGCCACTCCCACATGCGTTCGCTGGTCGATGCGGTCCCCCTGGCCGATACCGGATAGCCTCGACTTCTCTTCTCCCTGCCATCGCCGCAGAGCCAACCAAGGTGGTTCAAGTCGCCCGAGGAAGGGCTGTCGCCGAATGGCGCCCTGTGGGCTCACGGAAACCGTTTTTCGGGGCTACAACCTCGCTTTGCAGCCTGTCTGTCTGCTGCAGGAGCCCCCGAACTGCCCCCAGGCCCCCTGTCGGGTCCCAACCGGCAGCGAGAAAGCGCCTCAGCGCAAGTGCCTCCCGAAAGGCAAGGGCTGGTTTTCCGGCGGGTCATTCGGTAAGCTGTAGGCTTTGACAGCGCCAACAGAGGGCGCAACGCTTCCCATCTCAGCCACCCGAATCCAGTGAACGACAAGAAAGCCCACGCCCTGTTCTTCCCTGCCCTGGCCGTGATGCTGTTCGGCCTGCTGGCCGTTTCCTGCGGGCCGGCTCCCGAGCCGGAGCCTGACCCCGAACCGCCAAAGCCTCCCTCGCCGGTGGCGGCTCAGACGACCTTCCACCGGCTCTACGTTCAAGCCCGGCACTGGTCCGCCGATTCGCTGCCGCTCCGCTTGTCGAGCTTCAATCTCAAGGAGGTCCCGGGCAAGGCCGGAAGGTTCGCGGTGTGGCAGGCCACCTTCGTGTCGCCGCAAAAGCGAAAGTCCGTCACCTACACCTACTCGGTGGTCAAGTCCGGCGCCAGCATCCGCAAGGGGGTCCGGGCGGGCATACCGGAAGCCTGGTCGGGACGGGGACAGGCCCGACCTTTCATCATCCAGCTCTTCAAGATCGACTCGACCAAGGCCTACGACAAGGCGGCGGAAAAGAGCGCCGCCTTTCTCAAGAAGAACCCCGATCTCCCCATCCACTTCCTGCTGGAATCCACCCCTCGATACACCCACCCGGTCTGGCGCGTGATCTGGGGCGAAACCCGCGGCTCCGCCAAGCGCACGGTCTTCGTGGACGCAGCCACCGGCCTCCACCTGAATACGCTGTAGGCCCCTGCTGCAAGACCCTCCGTGTTAACCCTGGGGACTGGTAGCCATCGGTCTGAGCAGCGATTTCGTATCTGCTCAGCACTCCGGGCAATTCCGGAGACCTCGCCGACATCAAGCGGCGGCTTTCCCTGCTTCCTGGCGACCTCGGCATTGATCTTCATCAGAGCCGTCAAGACGGGGACACCGAGATTGGCTGGACTCCCAAACTACGTTATCCCCGCTTCGAAGATGCTGGGGAAGCGGCCTGTTTGAGCTTGGTTGCTGGGCGGCGCAGACCAAGGGAGAGTGGTCAGAGCTTTACGGGAGTCAAGAGCGGGAGCGGCTGGGGCAAGACTGTCTCGGGGTGCCGGGTCGGTTCCGGGCTTGGCGGGATTTGCGTGGGGGAGTGCGGGAACTGACTCGGGCATCAATGCGGCGCTTGAGCAGACTGATGGCTCGGTTCATGCGAATAGCGACATTCCCGCGAGAGATGTGAAGGTATCGAGAAATTTGCTTATTGGAGAATCCCTGGTACAAACGCAGCTTGATGACTTGAGAGTACGTTTCTGGCAGCACATCGATCATTTCCCTGAGCAGAACGAGCAGTTCCCTTTCCTGGGCAAGAGCTTCAGGATTCCGGGTCGAGGTTCTCTCGACTCGAATTGGGGCTTCTGGACGACGGACTCGTTTCCTGTGGAAATCCCTGGCTGTGTTGGTGACGACCCTATGTACAAAAGGACAAGCCTTAGGGCCGTCAAAGTAAACGCGATTGATGGACTCGAGGATCTTGATCCAGCTTTCCTGAAGCACATCTTCAGCCAGACTGTCGTCTCCGGCGATCCGCTTGGCAACGGGGAAGAAGCGCCGGGAGCAGCAGGCAATCCAGGCTTCGCTGTCGCGCTCAAGCAGCGGGCAGTCCTTGGCGGCTTGCTTGAGCTTCGGTGTGGGAAGAACGTGGAAATGATCGGCCATCCTCTTCCCCCTTGTAATTGCTGCCACCCTACCGGTTCCGCGAATGGGTCCTGAGCTGAGTCCCGCCCGCTATGAGATACGAGAGCCTACGGGGAAGAGGTTTACTCACAACCCACGCATTTCGATTCATCGACCGTGTACTCTGAAGAAAATCCGAACTTCGCCGGATCGGGCTCGGTGAACTGGATGTCGTAGAGTTCCCAGACGTGGCGACCGCCGGGAAGGCTCATTTCCCTCTTTACTGTTAAAGCAACGTCGGGAGAAACCCAAAACTTACCAATGGTTTCTTCATCAGCGTTTATCACGGGCAACGCAACGCAACTCAGTCCGTTAATCACCTCTTCCCCAAGTATATTGTCCGGACCTGCGGCGGTCCGAGGAAGACGCGGCGATTGTATTTTCTGATGAAGCTCCGCCTTTCCAACATTGTGCTTCAATGAGTAGATTTTTCCGGTTGAAGCATTGACATAATGTGATTTACCCAGCTCTCGCCTCTCTCCGTTTTCGTTGACGGAGAAATCAGTTTTCATCTCATCGCCGGCTGAGGAACGATAGTAGAATCCTTCCCTGACCTTTACCACCTCTTCCTTGCCGTCGGACTGCGTCCGGTAGTGCCTGATTTTGATCTTGGCCACAACAGGCGTGAATTGCGCCAGTGAATCCGCAACGCAACCAAACACCAAGGTCAGACAAGCGAGCAACATGCTGAATTTCATGGAATACCCCCTTACCAAAGGCCTATGCAGGTGCACCCTCGACCGCAGGTCTTGGTACGAGACCCATCTCTATAGTGCACAAAAGAACACTCTCGCGTGAAGATCCACCAATCAGTACATTCGGTGACATCCCAACAGGTGTCACCCTCTCTCTCCCAATCACCTGCGCCCGGACAATCGCTATAACTTTCATCCGGACAACTGGCGTGGGTTTGCGCCGGCACGGAAAGCAGCGCGGCGATCAAAGCAACGACACAAAGCGGTTTGTGTGGCTTCATGGTTTCCTACCTTCCTCGTCACCCCCAAGGCAGTCAAGATCACTTGTCGAGCATCTACTAAATACAACGTCCCAGAAGCCCCACAATTACATTTTTTTTGGCAGCCACTACGCATCCGGTAATCCGGCAATCGGCGCTCGTCCCATAATTTCCCCCAAATCCTTGAGCTTTGCCGGGCAGGCTGCGTTTTCCCGTTCTCAACTCAATTCGCTGTGCATCCTCTCCCTTCCAGGACAGGTGGAGCACGCGCCCCGTGTGAATACAGGTGCTATGACCTCACGTGTCCGCACAGCCTCACTCAGGAAATCGCTTGATTTTTCAACTTCTTGCCGGCTGAGTAGCAAACTCCCTCTCCATCTCCCTGCGAAAAGGGACGGCGGGGTTGGCGGGGTCGTAGCGCACCTCGGACCAGCCGATGGGGCTGCCGGCGGGAACGTCGTTGAGGAGGGTGACTTGGTGGGCCAGGCCGATCGGTAGGCCTTGGGTTCGCATGGCGACGGCCGAGGGTTGCAGCTTGCCGTAGACGGTATGGCCGCCTTCTCCGTCGAGTGCTTCGCCGGCCGAGAGGTCCCGCTTGGCCGTGGCTACGACATCCCCGACAAATGCGTTGGGGCATCCGGTCGCTTCTCCGGCCAGGCCGGCTTTGAGCACGCTGACCGCCAGCTCCATTCCCACCAGATGAACCGGCCGGTAGAGGGCCGCGTATCTGCCGCCGGCATCGGTCTGTAGGCCATATTCGGTAAAGCATTCCTTGACATAGTCGTTGGGGGCCTCGAAGGTGACGTAGACACCCCAGCGCAGGTCACCGGGCACGGGACGGCCGTCTCGTTCCAGGCTGGAAACGACTTCAACCGTTCCCGCCTGAGAAAGACAGCCTCCGCTGGAGCGCGGGCGGCAAATCTCCGCGAGCCGATCCTGCCCGCAGGGAGGGAACGTCAGACCTTCCGGTTGGGGTTGGAGTCCGGTGGCGTTGGCCACGGCAGCCATTTCAATCGCCGACTTGGTGCCGTCCAGAAAGGAATTGAACATTCTCGGATTGAGCTCGCCCCCCGCCACCTTGGCCGGGCTGAATCCATAGTGTTCCCAGACCGTGTCGGGGGTGGAGGCGTGATATCGGGGAAGGTACTTGGTCCCCTTGCCGGCGCAAACCACCTCGAAGCCGCTGCACCGGGCCCAATCCACCAGTTCGCAGATCAGCGCCGGCTGGTCCCCGTAGGCCAGGCTGTAGACGAGGCCGGCCCGGCGGGCCCGCCGGGCCAACAGGGGTCCGGCCACCACGTCGGCCTCCACGTTGACCATGACCAGGTGCTTGCCCTGCTCGATGGCCATCGAGGCGTGACCGATCCCCGCGACCGGATCGCCGGTGGCTTCCACGATGACGTCCACGCCCTCCGCCGACAAGAGCGCCTCGGCGTCTTCCGACAGCCAGGTCGAGCCCTTTTTCATCGCCTCCTGGAGGTCACTTGCGTCCCATTGCTCGGCGGGCCAACCGGCCCGCCGCAATGCCTGGACCGCCTTGTCCCTGGCGAGATCCACCACTCCCGCCAGGTGCAGCCCGTTCAGGCGGCGGGCCTGGCTGAAGAACATGGTGGCGAACTTCCCCGCCCCGATCACCCCGACCCGGAGCGGTGTGCCCGCCGCGGCCCGGGCCGCCAACTCCTGCAGCAAGGAACGTCTCATCTGGATCTCTTGTGTCGATACGACATTGATAGCTGAGCCAAGTAACGTGAATCGGTACTGTTCCGTCAGCCGACAGGGTGGCTCGCAGCGAAACTCAGCGGCGGCCAAGGGAGGAGGATGCGGGCGGGACGCCCGCGCTCCCGGGTGGTCCTGTCAATCGCGAGAATATGGGACGTTGCACCTTCGTGGTCCTTCGTCGTCCTTCCTGGCCCTTCGTGGATATCTTTCTTGCCTTTTGGACCGAAATCGCCCATCCCGGCTCAATCCCGGCCGACCCGGACTCGGGTCCAGCGAATCCCGTACTTTTCCTGCTCCATGCACCAATGGACGCAGAGCAGGGTCTCCCGGTCCAGCGCAATGGCTGAGGGCAGGCCGAAGGCGAAGGTCTCCAGCTCATTGATCCCGTCGGCTTCCTGCGGGGCTTCCCGGGAAGCCTGCGCGTCCCAGAGAGTTTCTTCACGGTCCACCGTCCAGGAGTCTTCGGTGAAGCGCACCAGGCAGGCGATCACGCCCTGCTTACCGTACCGCCGGTTGTAGAGCACCAGCAACCGGTCTCCACCCAGCCAGACGGGGGTCATGGTCTGGCCCCGGATTCCGGTGGACCGCAGCGGCCCCCAGGTCTCCCCGCCGTCGTCGGATAGGACGAAATGGTCCTCGAAGTCGGAGTAGTCGCCCATGCGCAGCGTCCAGGACGCCGCCATCACCCGGTCGCCGTCGAGCCGGGTCAGCTTCTGCTCGAAAAACCCCTTGACGCCTTCCGGATCCTTCATCGCCAGCGAGGTGCGGGGCCAGGTCTTCCCCTCGTCCTCGGAAATGAACATCACCAGCCGTTCTCCCAGCCGATCCTGCCGGGTGAGGGTCGCAGCCGGCGCCAGCCAGTTGCCCTTGCTGGTCACCATGATGGGGCTGGCGATCTCGAAAGGGCCGGGAATGGTGGCCGGCAGCAGTTGGGGCTCGGTCCAGGTCCTGCCCTGATCGCGCGAGAGACAGAGGATGGGCTCCTTTCGGGTGGCGCTCCCGAACTGCTTCCTCTCTTCCGGGGGATAGGCCCGCGTTCCATAGGCGATCACCATGCCCTGCGGAGTGCGGCTCAAGCGAAGCGAGTTGGTGGTGCGTGGATTGTCACCCGGCTCCAGGATGGTTCCCTGCAGGCTCCAGGACCTGCCGTTGTCTGTGGAGCGAGCCAGGTCGGTCCCCCCGGTGACGCTTGGCCCTCCGCCCACCGTAAAGCCGGCCAGGATGTCCCCGTTGTCCAGTCGGACCAGGGTGGGAAAGGAAGAGTCCCGGTTGTCGATGATTCCGGAGTCCAGGATCTCGATACTTGGCATGGTCACAGCCTCCTTTGGGGGTGGTTGTATGGCGAATGGACGGCCACGAGTGGGCGAAACCGGCCACGGAAGATGGCAGCGGCGCTTTCAGTGGAAAGACTCACGAGCCGGACGGACGGGAGAGGGGTGGAATCTTCCGCCGGAACAGCCCGCCGGCGAGAGCAAATAATGCTATCATAAGTGTTTAGCCGCACCAATCGCCCTCGCGGGATGCATTCTTTCCTCATGACCACGATCCATCTCCTTGGATTCTTGCAGTCCCCGGGCGCCGGGGTGAAGCGCACGGCGCCGAGGCTGCGCCCGGGGAATGGGATGACGGAACCCAAGCGGCCGGTTTGCGAACGGGTGGGCCGGCTGGGCCTGATGCTCGCCATGCTGGCTCTGGGTTCAACCGCTGTCGGCGGCGCCGGTCCCGCGGCCGATCCGGAAGATTTCTTCGAGCTTCGCATACGCCCCCTGCTGGTGGAGAAGTGCTACAACTGCCACAGCGAAACCGCCAGCAGCGGGCTCAAGGTCAACTCCCGGCAGGCTCTGATCCAGGGGGGGACTCTGGGGCCCGCCGTCGTCCCCGGAAAGCCGGCGGAGAGCCTCCTGATCCAGGCCGTGGATCACACCCATTCCCGCTTGCGAATGCCGCTGGGAGAGAAGCTCCGGCCGCAGCAGATCGCCGACCTGGCTCGCTGGGTCGAGATGGGCGCTCCCTGGCCCCGGTCGCCGGTTGAGGCTCCACCCGTTTCGAACGACCGGGAGTTCGCCATCACGGAAAAGGACCGGCAATACTGGGCTTTCCTCCCGGTTCGATCCCCTGCCCTGCCCGCTGTCCAGGACAGGGGCTGGGGCCGCTCGGCCATCGATCGCTTCATCCTGGCCCGTCTGGAAGAGGCGGGGTTGAGTCCCTCCCCGCAGGCCGGTCCTCGAGAGCTGATCCGGCGGCTGAGCTACAACCTCATCGGCTTGCCTCCCACCCCGGCCGAGGTGGACGCCTTCGTGCAGGATCAGTCCCCGCAAGCCTGGTCCCGGCTGGTGGATCGCCTGCTGGAGTCTCCCCACTACGGGGAACGCTGGGGGCGCTACTGGCTGGACGTGGCCCGCTATGCCGAGGACGACGTCTACGGCCCCGCGGGAAACTCCCGATATCCCAACGCCTGGCGCTACCGAGACTGGGTGATCCGGGCCTTCAACCGCGACATGCCCTACGACCTGTTCGTCAAGGCTCAGATCGCCGGAGACCTGCTGCAGCGGGAGGACCGGGACAAGCTGCTGGCCGGGACCGGGTTCCTGAGCCTGGGAGTCTGGTATTACGGCGCCGTGCAGGCGCCCCAGGCCCGGGCCGACGAACGCTTCGACCGGATCGACGCCATCTCGCGTGGATTCCTGGGCCTGACGGTCGGGTGCGCCCGCTGCCACGACCACAAGTATGACCCCATCGCCTTCAGGGACTACTGGGCGCTGGACGGGATCATGGCCAGCACCGTCTACCGGGAGTATCCGCTCGCGCCCGAGGCAACCGTCAAGGCTTACCGGGAGCACGACAAGAAGGTGAAGGCCCTGGAGGACTCGATCAAGGAGTTTCTCGACAAGCAGTCCATCCAACTCAGCGAAATGCTGGCCTGGAAGACCTCGCGATACCTGCTGGCGACCTGGAAATCCCTGCAGGATCCGGACCTCTCCCGCGACCGATTGGCCCAGGCCGAGGGACTCGACCCCCAGTTGCTGGAAGCATGGTTCGCTTACCTGACCTCCGAGGAAAGGCAGCACCCCTACCTGCAGGCCTGGGACGACCTGCGGGCGCGCGGTGGAACCCTGGCGGAAGCCACCAGGATCGCCGAGGACTTTCAGGCTCTGGCGCTGGCCGCCTTCGCCGAGAAGAAGGAAGCCGACGAGAAGAACCACATCATCCTGGAGTCCAACAAGCCGAAAGTCGACCCCGAGACGGCCGTCTACCTGCCCAACGGGTTTCTCGTCGAAGATGTCTGCCGCATCTGCGAGCTGACGCTCGAACCCATCGCCCGTGAAAAGTACATTCTCTGGCTGGATCTGTTCGGGGCTACCGACCTGACCAACAGCTTCATGAAGGAGGAGTACGGCCTGTTCCGACTGCAGGACGAAAAACTGGATAGCACCCTCGAGGGCGAATGGAAGACCTACCTGACGACATTGCGCTCCAGGCTGGAGGAGTTGAAGAGCAGCAGCCCGTCTGCCTACGCCTATATCCACGGGATGGCCGACTCTCCCCGTCCGGGTGATTCCCGCATCCACGTCCGGGGCAATCCCTACGACCTGGGCGATACCACACCGCGCCGATTCCTGACGGTGCTGGGCAACGGAAGGCCTCGGGCTCTGGACCAGGGAAGCGGTCGACTGCAACTGGCCGAGGCCATAGCCCGCCATCCCCTGTCGGCTCGCGTCATGGTCAATCGCATCTGGCAACACCACTTCGGTCAGGGCATCGTCCGAACCCCCGGCAACTTCGGGCGGCTGGGCGCCCCGCCCACTCACCCGGAACTGCTGGAATACCTGACCCACCGTTTCATCCAGGGCAACTACTCGGTCAAGGCCCTGCACCGCCAGATTCTGCTGTCGGCCGCCTACCGTCAAAGCAGCCTCCACCGGGAGGCAGCGGCCGTCGAGGATCCCGAGAACCGGCTGTTGTGGCGAGCCAACCGGCGGCGTCTGGACGCCGAGGCCTTGCGGGATTCCATTCTGGCCGTGGCGGGGACACTGAGCCCCGACATCGGCGGGGCTTCGGTGGACCTGTCCAAGGACGCCCGCCGCCGGAGCGTCTACGGGCAAGTGAATCGTTCCAAGCTGGACAGCATGCTGGCCCTTTTCGACTTTCCCGACCCGAGCTTGAGCAGCCAGCAGCGGGCCGTCACCAACGTGCCCTCCCAGAAGCTCTTCTTTCTCAACAGCAAGCTGGTCTGGGAGCAGACCGGAGTTCTGGCGGAGCGAGTCCAGGGGAAAGGAAACCGGTTGGACGACCGGACGGTCGACCGGGTCTACCGACTGATCTTCGGCCGCCAGGCCACCCGGCAGGAACGCCAACTGGCTCTGAGCTTCATGGATTCGGTCGAAGCCCGGAACCATCCGCCCACCGACCCGTTGAGGCAATACCTGCAGACCCTGTTGAGCTCGAACGAGTTTTTGTTCGTGGATTGAATGAGAGAAACTCCATGGGCAACCCGAATTCCCCGAAATTTGCCGTGAGCCGGCGCCACCTGCTCCGAATGATCGGCGGCGGCTTCGGCCTCTACGGCTATGCCAGCCTGCTGGAGAACTCCCGGCTGCACGCCTCTGCGCCGAGCGTTTCCGCCGATCCCCTGGCGGTCAAGGCTGTCCACTTTCCCGCCAGAGCCAAGCGGGTCATCTTTCTCTTCATGAATGGAGGACTCTCGCAGGTCGACACCTTCGACCCCAAGCCCCGGTTGACCAGGCATCACGGCCAGCCCATGCCGGGGGGGTACGTCAAGACCGAGCGCAAGACCGGCAACCTGATGCGGTCCCCCTTCCGGTTCCAGCGATACGGCCGGAGCGGGATCGAGGTCAGCGAGCTCTTTTCCGAGACCGCCAGGCACATCGACGACATCTGTGTGATCCGGTCCATGCACACCGAGGTTCCCAACCATCCTCCCGGAATGTTCCTGATGAACTGCGGCCACCTGCAGCCGGGACGGCCCTCCCTGGGTTCCTGGATCACCTACGGACTGGGCACCGAAAACCGCAATCTGCCGGGTTTCATGGTGCTCTGCCCCTCCGGCGGCCCTCCGACCGGAGGCGTCCCCCTCTGGAATTCGGCCTTCCTGCCGGCGGTCTACCAGGGAACCCGCATCCCCAACGATCAGGCGACCCCGGAGAAGCTCATCCATGACATTCGCAACTCCCATCTGACCCGGCGAGAGCAGCGCCGCCAACTGGACCTGCTGGACCGGCTCAACCATTTTCACCGGCAGGAGCGCCCCGCCGATCCCCAGTTGGAGGGGAGCATCCACTCCATGGAAATCGCCTACCGGATGCAGGTGGAGGCCCCGGAAGTCTTCGACCTCTCCAAGGAGAATCCGGCCACGCTGGAGCGCTACGGGCAGAGCGATTTCGCCCGGGGCTGCCTCATGGCCCTGCGCCTGGTGGAACGAGGGGTTCGGGTGGTCCAGGTCTACTTCGGCACCGGACAGCCCTGGGACAGCCACTACGACATCATGGCCCACCAACGGCTGGCTCGAGAGGCCGATCCGGCCATGGCCAACCTGCTGCAGGATCTGAAGGACCGGGGCCTGTTCGAAGACACGCTGGTGATCTGCGGCAGCGAGTTCGGCCGCACCCCGGTGGTGGAGACCAGCGGCGCCAGCGTGGTGCAGAACGGCCGCGACCACAACCACTGGGGCTTCTCGGTCTGGCTGGCCGGCGCGGGCGTCCGCGGCGGAACGACTTACGGAAGCACCGACGACTTCGGCTTCAAGGCGGTGGAGAACAAGGTCCACGTCCACGACCTGCACGCCACCGTCCTGCACCTGCTCGGCCTCGACCACGAAAAGCTGACCTACCGCTACAGCGGCCGCGACTTCCGCCTGACCGACGTCCACGGCCGGGTGATCCGGGAAGCGCTGGCCTGAAACAAACGAAAAAAAGAGTGATCCACGAAGGCACACGAAGGACAGCCAAGGGCCACGAAGCGGGACGGCCCCGCCGCATCGGCAGGGGCAGTGCCTCCTCGCGGAGCAGGAAGGATGGGAGAAGGCGCCCCTCCGGGAGCGCGGGCATCTCGCCCGCATCCTCTGGGTTGGGTGGCCGCTCCGTTTCCCCGTGATGCGGCACACGGCCACCCTGCCGGCAGGAACGGCCTGGGCTCGGCTGAAGCGGAATCGTGGCGCCGCTGCCGGTCGAGCCGGGTGGAGGAGAGGGGTGAGGCTGTGCCAGCGTTGTGCGGGCGGGACGCCCGCGCTCCCGGAGGGGCTTCATCCCGTGACGTCGTCACAGCATAGGAGGTCCATGGGTATTTGTGTCTATTCGTGTTCATTCGTGGTTCGCCTTTGTTGACAATCGGGTGTTTCACCCTCGTATGATCCTCACGGCAGGGCGGGCCGCTTGTCTGAAACAAAATTGGGAACCAGCGCGCTTCAGTTGAGTCTATCCCGTTGACTCACAGGATGTTACGCCCTCTTTGAGGCCTGCCGGGGCGGCTCCGCTTTCGGGGCGAAGCCGAATCCCCTTTTTATTGACATGGATGCACAGGATGCACAGGATTTTTTCCGGCGACGGCTGGTTTGAAGTCCTGGATTTCCGCAAATCCGCCGCGATCACCGCCGGAGTCAGCTCTGCTGCTGCACCCTCCCATCCTGACTATCCTGTGCATCCTGTGCATCCATGTTCAAAAATCTTGTTCCCGACAGGCTATGAACTTCTCTTGTTTCACTCTCGGATGATCTGCCCGGCAGGGCAGGGGTGGTGCTTGTCTGAAACAAACGGAAAAAAAGTGATCCACGAAGACACACGAAGAACGACCAAGGGCCACGAAGCGGAACAGCTCTGCCGCATCGGCAGGGGCAGTGCCTCCTCGCGGAGCAGGAAGGATGGGAGAAGGCGCCCCTCCGGGAGCGCGGGCATCTCGCCCGCATCCTCTGGGTTGGGTGGCCGCTCCGTTTCCCCGTGATGCGGCACACGCCACCCTGCCGCCGGCAACGGCCTGGGGTCGGCCGAAGCAGACGCCTGGCGCCGTTGCCGGTCGAGCCGGGTGGAGGAGAGGGGTGAGGCTGTGCCAGCGTTGTGCGGGCGGGACGCCCGCGCTCCCGGCCTTCATCCCGTGACGTCATCGCAGCCAAGCAGGTCCATCGGTATTCGTGTCTATTCGTGTGCATTCGTGGTTCGCCTTTGTTGACAATCGGGTGTTTCACCCTCGTATGATCCTCACGGCAGGGCGGGGGTGGTGCTTGCCTGAAACAAACGGAAAAAAAGTGATCCACGAAGGCACACGAAGGACAGCCAAGGGCCACGAAGCGGGACGGCTCCGCCGCATCGGCAGGGGCAGTGCCTCCTCGCGGAGCAGGAAGGATGGGAGAAGGCGCCCCTCCGGGAGCGCGGGCTCCCGCCCGCATGCACTGTAGCGTGCCGCTCAGTTTCCCCGTGATGCGGCGCCCGGTCACCCTGCCGTCGGGAACCCCATGGGCTGGCTGAAGCGGAATCGTGGCGCCGCTGCCGGTCGAGCCGGGTGGAGGAGAGGGGTCAGGCTATGCCAGTGTTGTGCGGGCGGGACGCCCGCGCTCCCGGCCTTCATCCCGTGACGTCATCGCAGCCAATTTATTGACGATTGGGTGTTTCACCCTCGGATGATCTGCTCGGCAGGGCAGGGGCGGTGCTTTTCAGAAAGCGAATCCGACAGACACCGTCGATCGCAGCACCGGGACCCGCCCGAAGCGGACTTCCGGGGCGAGGAACAGGCGCCTGGTCAGGAACAGCCGGGCGCCCAGGCCGGCTGTAACGTGAAAGCGTCCCTGCGTTTCCCAACGGCGCTGGGGAAGCGAGGGATCGAAGTAAGCCCCGGGATCAGGTAGCCACGACCGATACTGGGTGTATCCGGCGCCAATGACCATGAAGGGCTTGAAACGCGAATCCGACGCGAACTCGTACTCCACCATGGGGTGGAAGAGCCTGGCGCGTTGCTTGTAGGAGTCGTATTTGCCGAACAGATTGGCATGCAGAACCTCAAGGCCGACCCGCAGCTTCGGACCAACCGCGGCAGTCACCGATCCCCCTCCTGTCCAGGCTTCCGGCGGCGAGTCGTCCAAGCCGTACATGTAGCCCCAGTGAGCCCGCAGGTCAACCCGGCGCGGATGTGCCGAGACAGGCTGGACGAGAACTGCAAGAATTGCGACCATTCCCACGAGAAGCAGCTTTGCCAACCTCAACCGGCTCCCATTGCCCGTGTTGGCGTTGGTCACGCTATCCCCCTTTCGATAGATCAGATAGCCCTTCAGAGAAGCCCTCTCCGTTTCCAACTCTCAACGGCCCTATGATATAATTTTGCGGTTGAATTGTTTCCAAGTAAAACGTATTCAAGGAGATCTCAGGCGTTCAGCATTCGACGACACCAACCGCTGCATTCCGCTGGAGGTTTGCTTGCGCCAGACTCCGAAGCGGGCTCCGGAGAACCGGCTGCGACCTGACATGGAACTGCCGGCCCACGATCCCATTCCCGTTTTCAGTCCCATGAGGTTCACCCGCCTGTTCTTCGGCGCCCTGTTGCTGCTCTGCCTTCCGGCATCGGGGCAGGAAGCCGGCATCCCGGCAAGGTTGACGCTTGCCGAAGCCCTGCGCATCGCCGAGACGGCCAACCCCGGCTTTGGCGCCGCCCGGAGCCTGGTCGAAATCGCAGAGGCGGATGCACGCGAGGCGGCCAGCCGGCCGAATCCTGAAATTGCCGTGGAAGGCGAGGAGTATTCGATCTTTGGACCCACCCTTCCTTCATTCTGGAACGGCCAGGCCATGATCCTGCGAATGGAGCAGGAGATCGAGACTGCCGGCCGTCGCGTGCACCGCATGAAGGCGGCCGACGCCGGTATCGAGGTGGCGCGCTCCGAGGTTGCCGACGAGCTTCGAAAACTGCAGCTCGAAGTCGGCAAGGCCTACTTCCAGCTCGTGCTCGCCCAAGCCAATCAGGCCACGGCCAGAGTGGCTCTCAAGGATCTCGAGCAGGTCATCAGTCTGACCGAGGCCAAGTTCAAGGTGGGTGAAGTGGCGGGCACGGAACTTCGCCGCCTGCAGGTGGAACGCCTCCATTTCTTCGATCAGGTCCTGACCACCGAGCTGGCGGTGACCGATGCGCGTCTGGCGCTGCTGAAGTTGCTCGGGGCCGGCGACCTGCGGCAAGAGTTCGAAGCCATCGATCCGCTGGAGCCACCTCCCCTCCGCAGTCCGGACGGTGGACTGATCGCCACGGCTGAGGGCGTTGTCGCCGAATTGAATACGCTGCGGAGGAACGCCGCCTCGATTCGGCCGGACCTACGGACCGCTCGCCTCGCCCGCGAGCGGGCCGAAGCGGAGATGGATCTGCAGCAGGCGCTGCGCGCTCCCAACGTCACCGTAGGCTGGGGCTACCGCCGGGACTTCGGCGAGCACGCCATGGACTTCGAAGTCAGTATACCGATCCCGTTGTTCGGCAGTCTGAATCCCGCCGGAGTAGAGCGGGCCATCGCCGAGCGGCGCAGAGCCAAGGCGCTTGAAAAAGCGGCCAACATAACGGTCGACAGCGAGTTGCAGCAGGCCGTCAACGCCGTCGACAGCAGCGCCAAGCGGGTGCGCTACATCGACCAGGAGTACCTTCGCAGCTCCAGGGAACTGCACGACCTGATCCAGGCCTCCTATCATCTTGGCGAGACCGCCTTGATCGATTTCCTGGACGTGCAGCGCGAATTCATCGTCACTCAGCAGGTGCGCAACCAGGCTCTCTACGACCTGCGCATCAGCCTGATCGAGATGGCTGCGGCCGTCGGCATTCCACCGGCCGGACAGCCGTAATCCGGTTCCGAGGGAGCGTTTGAATATGCATGGACCGCGTCACCGACGGCAATGGGCCCGTGCGGTTCCGGTTTGGCTTGCGATCTGTCTGGGAGCGGCCGCGGGTTCGGCCTGCTTCGACAACGGCAAGACCGTCGACCAGCATGGGGAGGATCACGCTGGCGAGGAACACGCCGCCGAGGCGCATGACGGCGACGAGCACGCCGGCAACGAAACCCGGGACTCTCTGGAAATTCCCGAGGACGCCCAGCAGAATGCCGGTGTGGAGGTGGTGACCGCGGAGCACCGCGCTCATCCCATACCGATGAAGGTGACCGGTCTGGTGACGCCCGACCCTTCACGGATGGTGCACCTGCGGCCCTTGGCCGAAGGGGTCGTCAAGCAGGTCCACGTCCAACTCGGCGACCGTGTACGGGCGGGACAGGCGCTGGTGCACTACGACAACATCGCGCTCGGAGACCACATCGGGGAGTACCGGGGAGCCGTAGCGGCCCGGCGTCAGGCCGAGGCCGACCTGGAGGTCCTGCAACGCAGCTTGCAGCGGGCAGAGCAATTGATTGGCCTGGAGGCGATCTCTCAGCAGACCCTCGATCTGCGCCGCTCGGAGTTCGAGCAGGCGCGGGCCGGCCTGGTCAGCGCCCAGGCGGAGGTGAGCCGAATCGAGGAGCGTATTCACCGCTTCGGACTGACGGACGAAGACCTCTTGGAAGTGGCCCCCCTCGGGAGCGCCGACGAGATGCGGGTGGCCGCGGAACGGCACCGGGAGATGTCGCTCAATCTCATTCGCGCACCGTTTGACGGGACCTTGACGGAGTTCAGCGTGGCTGTCGGCGACCTGGTCGAACCGGACCGGGAACTGCTGACGATCATCGACCTGTCGACGGTGTGGGTTCTCGCCGACGTCTACGAGCCGGATCTCGGCCGTCTCCCACCTGACGCCCAAGTCACTTTTCAGGTCGATGCCTACCCGGACCGGGTGTTCACCGGTCGCATCACCTACATCTCCGACACGATCGAAATGAGCACGCGCGCCGCTCACGTGCGTTGCGTCGTCGCCAATCGGGACAAGGCGCTCAAGCTCGGCATGTTCACCCGGGTATCCATTCCGACCAGCCAGAAGGTCTCCGCCCTGGTGGCTCCGGTCGACGCGGTGCAACGGATCGACGGCCAGTCGGTCGTCTTCGCGCGAACGGGACCGACGACCTTCGAGCGCCGTGACGTAACGCTCGGTTCGACGGCCCAGGGTCAGGTCGAGGTGATCGGGGGCCTGAAGCCTGGCGAAACGATCGTGTCGACCGGCAGCTTCTATCTGAAGACCGCCCTGCTGCACGAGCGGATCGGCCATTCCCACTAGCATTCCCGCCAACATGCATCGCCTCATCGACTTCTCCCTCCGCAATCGGTTCCTCGTCCTGGCGTTCACCCTGTTGGCTGCAGGATTCGGCGTCTACTCGATGTTCCAGTTGCCGATCGATGCGGTGCCCGACGTGACTCCCAACCAGGTCGCCGTTCTCACCCAGACCCCTGGACTCGGGCCGGTGGAGGTTGAACAGTTTGTCACCTTTCCGGTCGAAACCGCCATGAGCGGCCTGCCCGGCATCACCAAGATCCGATCGGTTTCGCGATTCGGGCTCTCCTCCGTCTACATCTACTTCGAGGAGTCGTTGGACCTCTACTTTGCGCGCCGGCTCGTCATGGAGCGGCTGCCCGAGGCGCGCGAGCTGGTTCCGGAGGGCTACGGCACACCCTCTCTGGGGCCCATCAGCACCGGGCTGGGCGAGATTTACCAATTCGAGGTTCGCGGCGACGGGTACTCTCCCATGGAGTTGCGCAGCATCCTCGACTGGCAGATCGGGTTCAAGCTGCAGTCGGTGCCCGGCGTGGTGGAGGTGAACTCCTACGGCGGTGAACTCAAGACCTATGAGATCCAACTGGATCCGAGCCGGCTGGTCGCCTACAACGTGTCGCTCGGCATGGTCTTCGACGCTCTCCGCGAAAACAACGCCAATGCAGGAGGGGCCTACATCGAACGGGCCCAGGAGCAGTACGTCATTCGCGGCGAGGGGCTGATTGCTTCCCTCGAGGATATCGACAACATCGTGGTGACGGCCGTCGAGGACGGCACTCCCGTGTTCATTGGAAACGTCGGCAAGGCCGCCTTCGCGCCCATGGTCCGACAGGGCGCCGCTACCCGGGACGGGAGAGGGGAGGTGGTGACCGGCGTCGTCATGATGCTGATGGGCGAGAATCCGCGCGTGGTGGCTCGAAACGTGGACGAGGAGCTGGCCCGCATCAAGCCGACATTGCCCCCGGGCGTCGAAATCGATACCTACTACGACAGAACCGACCTGGTCCGGCGGACGATCGCCACCGTCCAACAGAACCTGGTGGAAGGCGGCCTGCTGGTGATCGCGGTGCTGCTGCTGTTTCTGGGCAATCTGCGTGGAGGATTGATCGTCGCCTCGGTGATTCCGCTATCGATGCTGTTCGCCTTCACCGGGATGGTTCAGGCAGGGGTTTCCGGCAACCTGATGAGCCTGGGCGCCATCGATTTCGGACTGATCGTTGACGGGTCGGTCGTCATGGTCGAGAACATCGTTCGTCGCCTGGGCCAGGCGCGGGATGGACAGATTCGCGGCGAGGTGGTTGGCTGGGCGGGCCGGGAAGTCGCTCGCCCGGTGTTCTTTGCCGTGCTGATCATCATCATCGTCTATCTGCCCATCATGGTGCTGCAGGGCATTGAAGGAAAGATGTTCCGGCCGATGGCCCTGACCGTCATCTTCGCCCTGGTGGCCTCTCTGGTGTTGGCTCTGACGCTGATGCCGGTGCTCTCCCTGATGATGTTCCGAAAGCGAGTCCCCCACAAGACGCCACGCCTGGTGGCCTGGTTGCTGCGCCTCTATCGGCCGCTCCTGGACAGGGTCCTGTCGCATCCGCGCCTGGCCGGGGCCGGAGCGGCGCTCGTCTTTGCCGCTTCGCTCCTGCTGGTCCCCTTCATGGGCACGGAGTTCCTGCCCAAGCTCAACGAGGGCGCCATCGCGGTTCAGGCCTGGCGTCTGCCCAGCGTGGCGCTCTCGGAGTCGGTCAAGAGCACGACCCTCATCGAGCAGACGTTGCTGGAATTCCCCGAGGTGGTGACCGTGGTGTCCCGCACCGGTCAAGCCGAAATTCCCACCGACCCGATGGGGGTCGAGACCAGCGACATCTATGCGATCCTGACGGATCAACGCAACTGGGAAACGGCCGACAGCAAGGATGGCCTGATCGAGGAGATCAACCGCGCGCTGGAGCAACGAGTGCCGGGCAACATCTTCAGCTACTCGCAACCCATCGAATTGCGCATGCAGGAGATGATCGCCGGTGTCCGCTCCGACCTCGCGGTTACCGTGTATGGTCCCGACCTGGACGAGCTGCGCCGCATCGGGGATGAGGTGCAGCGGGTGGTGGCCGGCATTCCGGGCTCCGCCGACGTCAAGGCGGAACAGACGAGTGGGCTGCCCTTCCTGCGGGTCCGCATCGATCGTGAAGCGGTCGCCCGTTACGGCATCAACGTTGCAGACGTGCTGGCAGTGGTCGAGACGATGGGAGGAACGACGCTCGGCGAGGTGCTGGAGGGGCAAGCCCGCTTTCCGTTGCGGGCGAGATTCCAGGCCGACGCCCGCAACGATATCGAGCAGATCCGATCGATCCGGGTGTCGGACCCACGCGGCGCCATGATTCCGCTGTCGCAACTCGCCGACATCTGGACCGAGGAGGGCCCGGCTCAGATCAGCCGAGAGAAAATCCAGCGGAGAATTACGGTCGAGGCCAACGTGCGCGGCCGCGACCTGGGAGGCTTCGCTGCAGAGGTGCAGGCGGCGGTTGGCAGCGGCGTCGATCTGCCGCCCGGCTACTCGGTGGAATATGGTGGACAGTTCGAGAACATGGAGCGGGCCACCAAGCGGCTGGCCTTCGTCCTGCCCATCGCACTCTTCCTCATCTTTCTGCTACTCTACACCGCCTTCAACTCGGTCAAGCCGGCCATGCTCATCTACTTCAACATCCCGCTCGCGGCCACCGGCGGCATCCTGGCGCTGTTCCTGCGTGGAATGCCTCTGAGCATCTCGGCAGGCGTGGGCTTCATTGCGCTCTTCGGCGTTGCGGTGCTGAACGGCGTGGTGATGGTCTCCTACTTCCTCGATCTCAGAAAGCAGGGCATGACGGTGGACGAGGCGGTGCGTCAGGGCGCCGAGCGCCGCATGAGGCCTGTCCTGATGACGGCGCTGGTCGCCAGTCTCGGATTCGTTCCCATGGCTCTGTCGACCAGCGCCGGGGCCGAAGTGCAGAGTCCGTTGGCGACTGTGGTCATCGGCGGGCTGGTGACCTCCACACTGCTGACGCTCTTCGTGCTTCCGTCGCTGTATCGCTGGCTCGAAGACGACGACGATCAGGAGAGAGAATGAACACCAACATGGAAGTCATCGAGGAACGGGAATCGGGCGTGCTGGTGCTGACTCCCGTCAAACGCCTGGACGGCGCCAATGCCAGGTCGTTCGAATCGCTGATCATGGATCACATCGGCAATGGCGAGCAGAACCTGATCGTCGACTTCAGCCGCCTCAACTTTGTCAGCAGCGAAGGAATGCGCGTGATCCTGATTGCCGCCAAGCAGTTGCAAGCCGGTCGAGGCAAGCTCGTCTTGTGCTCCATGAAGGACCACATCCACCAGGTCTTTCGTATCAGCGGCTTCGACAGGGTCATGCTGATCCGCAACTCGCGCTGGAACGCCCTGAACTCTCTATGAGCGGCGCAGGCCGTGGTCGTGGCTGTGGTCCCTGCGGCTCTGGTGAAACACCACGTGCAGCAGCGATCCGCCGACGAAGGCCTGATAGAGCTCGGTGTCGCCGCGGCCGTCCGCCAGGAAACGGGCGCCGACGGCGTAACCGGCGACCGTGGCGGCGAGGAGGGCTCCGATGCCGAGTGAAGCCCCCCTGAACCCGTGTCGGGGCCGCAGCAGCCACCAGGTCATCAGGCCGACCGGAATCCGGTGCAAGATCACCGCCGGCGCCACCCGCGCCGCCTTGGACACCAGCGCCGCTCCCTCCAGAAAGGCATGCAGGCACAGGCCTGACATTCCGGCCAGAAGAGCCAGCCTGTCTGCGTGCGGAGCCAGCTTGCCGGAGATGCGCTCGAGGAGAGCGGGCGTGGCCACGCCCAGGCCAAAAACCACGATGGCCCAACCCCCGTGCCTGGCCCAGGCATGAGGAATGACCTGCCAGGCAATCAGCGCCGGCACGGCGACGACCATGAAGCCGTCCACAATACGGGCAGCGCCGGGGCGGTCGTGCAGCCACCGGTAGAGCAAGGCGCCCGCAACCGGGGCGAGGAGCGATCCGGCAAGCTGGAGCATGGCCTGGTTCCTATCGGATGAGGATCAAGGGGAAGTTGGGAGGACGGGGCGCAGCCTGAGCCGGAACGGACCTCCAGTTGTCGAACTCGAATGGAAACCGGGGCCGCCAGCCTGGAGCCGACCCCACCCACTTCGAGGGTGAGACATGCGGGCTAGAAGAACAGGGTCAACAGGACGATGCTGCTCAGTCCGCCGAGCATGAAGCTCGCGGCGCTGACGGTGCCGGACACCGTGGCCAGGTCGGCGAGGCGAAAGGTCTGGCTTGCAACCGTGAACAGCACCCGCGACCGATCCAGGTCGCCGTCGACAAACTCTTTCAATCCGGTTTCCGCCCCGTGGGCCTCCTTCACCGAAACCAGAGTCACCAGAACCATGGTCAGGGCCGACGCCAGAATTCCGAACCCGAACACGATCAGGGTCAGCAGGGAAAACCAGTGGTAGACCGCATTCTCCTCTCCCGAGGGCACCCTCATGAATCCGATCACCAGCGCCGCGCCGCCGGCATTTCCATACAGCAGCATGCGCGTCGACTCGGTAATCAACCGGAACATGGTGCCGCGCCGCATGGCGACAACCTTGTAGAGCTCGCGCAGCCATTCCTCGCCGACCTCTTCGGTGGTAAACTCTTCCAGCTTTTTCAAGGACCCGCTCTCCTCTCGTGGATGGTGGGATCGTAGTCGCCGAATACGGTCAACCGGACGTAGTTCGATCCGGTATTCGTCCCCGGTTGGAATTCAACCGTCCAGTCATCGATGGACACGGGGCCGGACCGCATGGCCCGCTCCAGAAAGCGCTCTCGCGTCAACTCCCCCTCCATGCGTTCCAGCACGGCGATCACGAAACGGCCAAGAATATAGCCTTCGAGAGATACTTCATTGACCGCGGGCGATTCGGATCTTCCCGTTCGTTGGCCCGCCGCGCGAAGGGCGCGTCGAAAACTCTGAACGACTCGACTATTGGCGTTGTTCACGTCCGGCACCACTTCGGTCACCAGGATTTCGTTGCTCAGCGCCTCGATTCTGTTCTTCAGTTCATAGGACAGGACGAAGGACAGATTGGTCATGATGTAGTCCTGTCCCAGGCTGTTCGCCAGGTTGATGATGTCCGCATTGGTGGTGTAGGTCCCGACGATCAGAATGACATCCAGATCGGCCTTCGCCAGGGAGAAGAGGCTGGCATGGACGGCATGGGTATTGCGTGAAAACGCGGCTTTCGCCAGGAGGGGAAGACCGTGCTCATCCAGAGCCACCTTCAGACCCTTCAACCCCGATCGACCGAAGGCATCGTCCTGATAGATGATGCCGAACCGTCTCTTGCCATGATCGCGAACGGCGTGCTTGACCAACACCCGGATTTCATCCTGGTAGCTCGCCCTCAGATTGACGACGTTCGGATACTGCTCGGCGTCGCGCAGAAAGCCGGCGCCGGTAACGTGGCCCACAAAGGGAATCCTGGCCGCTCGCAGCAATGGAGCGATGCGCCTCGAGGTGGGCGTTCCCACTCCGCCGATGACGGCCAGCACATCGTCTTCGGAGACGAATCTCTCGGCGTTAGCCACCGCCTGTTCCGGTTCATAGCCGTCGTCGCGCGTCATCAACTCCAATGACCTGCCGTTGACGCCCCCCCGAGCGTTTCGTTCCCCGAACGCCGCCAGGATGCCTGCCTGGTAGTCGCGCCCCAGATTCCTGTTGGGCCCCGTCAGACAGGCGCTCTGGCCGAAGACGATCTTGTCCGGGTGCACTCCGCTGGACGCCATCGAAGGCCAGGGAGCCAATAGCAACATCAATGCCAACAACGGCGCTGATCGACACTTGCGGAGCAGCCACTCGGTCATGCTATTTCCCCTTCCCAGGCTGGTCTTTCTCTGCGCCTTCCTCGGCCACCACCTCCACCATCGGCTTCTGGCTCTCCTGCTGCCTGACAAACCCTCGACGAGGCCTGATGTGCCGATGGGAAAATATGGACGGCGTATCGAAAATGAGCGACCGGGGGTTGGCTCCCTCTTGATGGTCGCGCTCAGTGCGTTCTCTATGGAACTGCCCTTCCAGCAACAGTTTGTCTTCCCCGATGTTTTCAAGAGCGTGAATGTCGGGCGCCACCGTCGAGCTGGGCAGCCGTCCCCCGACGACGGCGGGTTCCGAAGGCGGCGCATCCAGCAACATCTGCGCCGGCGTGAATCCGGCTGCGCCCTCGATCATGTTGATGTCGATGGTGGACGGCCGGCCCGGGTTCACCATCGACAGGCTGGCCTCGGTAAAGATCGCCCGCATGCGTTGCCAGTAACGGGTGATGGCCACCTGCTCCGGCTGCTTCCGGTATTCAGCCAGCAGCGCCCGGAAGACTCCGGCGCTGCTTCGCGCCTGAACGATCCGTTCCCGGGCGCTGGCCCTGGCATTCAGGATCAAGGCTTCGGCCTGGCCCTTGCTGCGGGCGATCAACTGTTCTCTCTTGCGATTGGCTTCGCTCACGGCCTGCTCGCGTTCGGCGATGGCATCGTTGACGTCCCGGAACGCATCCAGGGTCTCGGGAATGGGGCGCACGTTGACGATCTTGAGCGCGACCAGCTCCATTCCCACATCCAGAGATTGGAGGCGCTCGGTCACCAGGGCAATCAGGTGCTGCTGAATGAGATCGCGATTGGAGGTGAAGATCAGGTCGATGAAGTGCTGCCCCAGAATATTGATCAATTCCTCTCGAACCAACATGGTGAGCAACGTCTGGGGGTCGATGCTCGCGAACAGGTACTGTCTGAGGTTACCGATCTTGTACTGAAGGGCCACGTCCACTTCGAGAAGGTTGGTGTCGCCGGACAGGACCGTGAAGTTGATGGTATCGCCGTCCCTGCTGGCTATCTGGTATCCGACGATTCTCTTGACCTTGCGGATATGCACCCTTTCGATGAGCGGGATGCGGTACCCGATCCCCGGACCCACATTCGCATCCACCACTCGCCCGAAGCGGGTGCGCACGCCCTGCTCCTCCTTCTTGATGACGTAGAAGCCGGCGGCCAGCAGGCAGATCACGACTGCGGCGGCAAGGCCCGCCAGAATCCGCTTGCGGTGCAACCCGCAATAGTCGAATACGGCGTAAATGACTCGCGTGCTTGTCGGGGCTGGTTGTTGCCCGTTCATCGGCTGAACCTGGTCTACCTGGGTACCTGCCTGCTGTCGAGATACTTGAACAACTCGTTGTCCGCCGGCAGCATGAGGGTCGTATTCTTGTCGATAATCAGATCGTAGCTGTCGAGGGCGCGGATGAACTTGTAGAACTCCGGATCCCGTCGATAGGCCTTGCCGAGCAGCGCCATGGCCTCGGCTTCGGCCTCGCCAAGAATGGCGGTTGCTTCCGCGTGGGCGTCTGCCATGAGCTTTTCGTGCTCGTTGATGGCGCGCGCCTCCACGCGGATGGCCATCTCTTCGCCTTCACTGCGATAGCGGGCGGCGATGCGGGCGCGCTCCGAGATCATTCGCTGAATCACGCTTGGCCGGTTCTCCAGCGGCAGGGTGTATTCGACGATTCCGCCCCCGGTCACCTCGATACCGTAGTTCTCGCTGGCGATCGGCGCAACCAGGCCCACAATCTCCCTGGAGGCCTTGGTCAGATCTTCGTGTTCCAGGCCCAGACTGATGAAGGCGTCCCGGGCCTCGTTGCTGATGACGATGCCGCTGCTCGACTTGTAGAGATTCCTCAGTCGCTCGGTGGCGCTCTCGACGGTTCGAATGGCTTCGACGAAGAGGATGGGGTCCCGGACCCGCCACAGCAGATACCCGTTGATCAGAACGCTCTTCTGGTCTTCGGTTATCAATTCCTGGGTGAGGTCGGTGAGCGCATGAATGCGGCGGTCGACCTTGTATACCTTGGAGATGGGCCAGGGCCACTTGAATTGGAGCCCGGGTTGTCTGACGGGAGGGGCAATCTTGCCGAAGTGGGTCAGCACCCCCTGCTGCGTTTCGTCGATGACGTAGTGGGCATCGTAAAGCAGGACGCCGAGAACAACCACGCCAAGGCTTGCGGCGACTCGTTTTGCGGTCAGGGTCATCACTTTTTGTCTCCCGGACGATTGGCTGTTGAATCCTTGGTCGCGTCGGCAGGCTTCTTCGACTTCTGCTGGCCGGCACTCCGGGCGCTACCGCCCAGGCTGCCGCCTGCGGCGTTTCCGGCGGGCTCCGGATGACGGGCTTTGACGCCCGCCCCCGCTGTTCTTCCCTTCCACAGCGAAACCTTGTCCAGACTGCCTCTGTTGGGCACAATGATCTTGGGTTTATCGGACAGCGCGGTTTCCAGCTTCTCCCGCCACAGCATATTCCGCAGCACAGTCGGAGCACTTCGGATGGCCGCGGCCACCCGCTGGATCGCATCGGCCTCGGCCCCGGACGTCTTCACTCTCCGGTGCGCCTCGCCGGCGGCCTGCTTCACCTCGTAATCGGCATTGCCGTGCGCCTGGGGAATCAACGACACCAGGAGCCGTTGCGCATTGATGATGATCCGTGCCTTGTCCTCTTGCGCGCTCGATACCTCCCGGAACGCGCTCATGGCCTCGGGCACGGGGCTGACGGCCGACAGGTTCACCTTCACCAGATCGACGCTCTCGAACGCCAAGGCTCGCGCTTCCGGATGCGCCAGGTGCTCGCTTTCGAACAATTCGTCGACGCTCTCTTCCAAGGCTACGCGATGAAGGTTGAGGAGCCGATCCATGCCCCTGGCGGACACGAAGGCACGCACGTGATCCCTGATGCCGTCCTCGATGATTCTCCGTGGGTTGGTGATCCGGTAATGGTAGACATAGGGATCCTTCACCCGGTACTGCACATTGACTACAAAGGAGATCAGGTTGAGGTCGCCGGAAACGTATTCGTGGGCGTCACCGGCCATGATGGACTTCACTTCCCGGACCGGCCACTTGTCCACCTGAACGAAGGGCCAGGGAGCCAGGTAGCGCAGTCCCGGTTGCAGGTCCTTCCAGACGACTTTGCCGAACAGGCGGCCGTAGCCGACCTCTCCGGGACGCACGACAGTGAAACCGCTGCCGAGGAACAGTGCAAGGACCACGCCGTAGAGCGTCCTGCCCGCCGGAGTGGCTGGCGACAGGGCGCCGCGGAGGGACCGGCCTCGGGTCAGGCCTCCCCAGGCCTGCCTCCAGCGCCTGGACAACGGCCGGATGTTGACCATCAGATCCTCCCAGCCGCTTCGCAGGGCGCCGGCCCGGAACCGCCAGATGATCAGGGCGATGAGGCCCAGGGCGCCTCCCCATTGCAGCAGCAGAATGGCCGGAGAGTCGGAGGCGCCGAGGTTCACGGGGATGGTCAGGCCCGTGGCCAGAAGCAGGATATCGATCACGATGCCCACGATGACGGTCACCACGATCACGGCGGAGACGTAGATGGAGGCGAAGCGGGCGCCGAACTGGCTGGTGATGATGGCGATGGTGCCGGTATTGGTCGCCGGGCCCGTCATGAGAAAAATCAGCGCCGCTCCGGGACTGAAACCCTTGGCGACCAGGGCGGCGGCGATCGGGGTGCTCGCCGAGGCGCAGATGTAGAGGGGAACGCCCACCAGAACCATGACCGGGTAGGACATCCAGCGGGCATACTCGTTCGACATCAGATCGCTCGGAATCACCAGGAAGAGCACTCCCCCCAAGGCCACCCCGACCAGCAGCGCGAAAAGAATGTCGTCGGCGATTTCGACGAAGCCGTAGCGGAAGATGTGCCTGACGATGGTCTTGAAGCTCGGCATCCGGGCATCGGCGGGCACATCGGCCGGGGATGGGCCGGCCGCTGCGTCATCAGCCGGTTCCTGCTCGCGATAGAAGTCCGGCTTGACCCAGGATGTGGTCTTCCACCTGCCGAACGCCCGGCCGGCCGCCGTGGCCGATCCCTTCAACCAACGAATCATGGCGGCTTTCAGTTGAGAAAAACTGATGTAGCAGTCCTCCTGGCCTGGCGTGAGTGGCTGGTGCGAGCCATGGTCGTGGTCGTGAGCGTGAGCGTGATCGTGTTCGTGGTCATGGTCATGAGCGTGATCGTGCTCATGATCGTGGCCGTGAGCGTGATCGCTCGCCCTGGCGGCGTCGCGATCGTCCCGGATGAGACCGATGCAGAATATGCCGGCCACGACCGCGGTGAGAAAGCTGATGAGGGGACGAACGATCGCCGCCACGAATCCGAAGAAGGCGTTGGTGACCAGGATCGAGTCGGCGCCGGTCTCCGGCGCAGTGATCAGGAAAGACATGCAGGACGATCGGGACGCTCCCTTCCTCCGCATCTCGGCCACCACGGGCACCACCGAACAACTGCACAGCGGCACCGGCACGCCGACGGCCGCGCTGGTGCTTACCGACTTCAGGCTGTCGTCACGAAGCCAGCGGAGAATCGCCTGACGGGAGATGAAGACGTGAATGAGACCCGAAAGGAGGAGCCCAAGCAGCAGCATGGGCGCCAACAGGAGGAAGGACGACCACAGGAAGTCGAAGAAAGCAACCAACATGCTCAAGATTCCCACTGACAATTGACATCCCCCAACCAGGGTAGATCGAGCGCTTCAAGGAATTCGAAAATTCGCCGGAGCCAGGTTCCCGCGGCTTGCCGAAGCCTGTGAGCCCGCCAACGATCTTGCTTGCGGCATTTTCCGCACGTCTGTCGGTTGTGCGGCAACTTCTCCACAAGACGTCTTGGAGCAGATTACTCGCACGGAGAGAGGGCGTCAACCGTAATTTGAATGTCGCAAGTCCCGCTCACCAATATTTTTGACCCGCTCATACTCAGAAATATCCCGGTGCTGACATTCCATTGACTGCGGAACCGATTCGGCGATTAAGCTGACATCCGGCGCCACTATATTCGGAGGGCATCATGCATACTGGATTCAAAATCCTTTCAATCCTGTCGTTGGCCGCTCTGTCCCTGGCGGCTCAACCACCCGCGGCGGCGCAGTCGGATAGCGGCTTGAAGGGCCGCGTCTCCCTGAAGGCCACCGGGGACCCGCTGCACGGAGCCAGCGTGACCATCCTGGAACTGGGCCGGACCGCTGTCAGCCAGGATGACGGAAGCTACCGGTTTCAGCAGGTGCCTCCCGGCAGATATACGGTTGAGGCCCATCTCGACAGCCTGTTTACCGAATCTTCAGCAACGGTAGCCATCGAAACCGGTCAAACGGCCCAGGCCGACTTCCGTCTGGTGTTGGCGCCTCCCCAGTATGAGATCACGGTCACGGGGTCGGAAAAGCGTGAGACGACCTTCGAATCCTTCCAGAGCGTGGAATCGATCGGGCCCCATGAGCTGGGTCAAACGACCGATGTCTCGCTGGGGGAGATGCTGGACCACAGAGTCGGCACCGGGATCGCCAAGCGCGGCTTCGGACCGGGGCCCGCCCGCCCGATCGTGCGCGGTTTTGACGGGGACCGGGTGCTGATCATGGAAGACGGCATCCGGACGGGCACGCTTTCGTCCCAGTCGGGCGATCACGGCGAGATGATCAATCCCGCCCAACTGGAGCGTCTCGAGATCGTCAAGGGACCGGCGACCCTGCTCTACAGCGGCAATGCCATGGGCGGCACCGTCAACGCCGTCAGCCGCCACCACGAGGCTCACCGCCATGCCCACCGGGGGTTTCGCGGATTCGTGACCGGAGCGGCCGGCACCGCCAACGCCCTGGGCGGGGGCAGCGCCGGCCTGGAGTATGGAATCGGCAAATGGATGATCTGGGGCCGCGGCGGGGGTATTCGCACCGGTGACTACCGGGCGCCGGAACAGGGCGAGATCTACAACTCGCGCTCTCAGCTCAGAAACGGCGGCGCGGGTCTGGGCTGGTACGGGGACAAGTTCTTCTTCAGTGTCGAAACCAAGTTCGACGACGGCGCCTACGGCGTGCCCTTCGTGCAGGAGTTCCACGGACACCATGGCGAAGGGGGACATGGGGACGAACACCACGACGAGGATGAGGACCACGACGAGGACGAGGATCACGACCACGACGAGGAGGATGAAGACCACGACGAGGGCGAAGATCACGACCACGACGAGGAGGATGAAGACCACGACGAGGACGAGGATCACGACCACGACGAGGATGAGGACCACGACGAGGACGAAGATCACGACCACGACGAGGAGGATGAGGACCACGACGAGGACGAAGATCACGACCACGACGAGGAGGATGAAGACCACGACGAGGACGAAGATCACGACCACGACGAGGAGGATGAAGACCACGACGAGGACGAGGATCACGACCACGACGAGGAGGATGAAGACCACGACGAGGACGAGGATCACGACCACGACGAGGAGGATGAGGACCACGACGAGGACGAGGATCACGACCACGACGAGGAGGATGAAGACCACGACGAGGACGAGGATCACGACCACGACGAGGAGGATGAGGACCACGACGAGGACGAGGATCACGACCACGACGAGGAGGATGAGGACCACGACGAGGACGAGGACCACGACCACGACGAGGATGAGGACCACGACGAGGAAGGCGACGACCACGGACACGGCGAGGAGGAGATTGAACGTATCCTTCTCGACTCACGGCGCCGGAATGTCCGCTTCACCGGGGGATTCAAGGACCTGGGGACGGCCATCGACGAGTTCGTTCTGAAATTGAACCTGACCGACTGGAATCACAAGGAGATCGAGTTCTTCGAGAACGGGGAACAGCATGTCGGCACAACGTTCGACCAGCAGGAATTCGTCTACAGGGGAGTCTTCGAGCAGAAAAAGGTCGGACCCTTGAGCGGTCGCTTCGGCTTCTGGGGACTGGATCGGGAATACTCGGCAGTCGGTGAGGAAGCGCTCTCGCCCCCCATCGATCAGACCGGCTTCGCTCTATTCGCCCTGGAGGAACTGGATTTCGAGACCGCCCGGTTCCAGTTTGGCGGCCGCGTGGAGACCCAGCGCTACCGGCCGGGTTTTGCCGGCGCCGGGGGAGATCATGCAGATGAGGAGGACGGCGATGACGAGCACGGACACGAAGCCGAAGAAGGCGAGGAGATCCCCGAGGCCGTCAATCGCACCTTCACCGGAGCATCGGCGTCAGCCGGCCTGCAGGTGGACACCTGGAGCGGAGGAGCGCTGGTGGTCAACTACTCCCACTCTTTCCGGGCTCCGTCCCTGGAGGAACTCTACAACTACGGCCCCCACGCGGGGACGCTGTCTTTCGAGATCGGCGATTCTTCCCTTCGCCCCGAAACGGGCGACGGCATCGAAATGTCCCTGCGCCACAACAGCCGCAATCTGAGGGGAGAACTCAACCTCTTCTACTACAACTTCGACAACTTCATCTTTCCCTTTGCTCCCGGAGCAGTCCGGAGCGAGTTGCCGGTGATCGAATTCACCCAGCTCAATGCCCGCTTCCTGGGGACCGAGGCCAACCTTGGAATCAACCTGAATCCCAAGCTCTGGCTCAACCTCGGCATGGACTACGTGGACGCCCAGGAGACCGACCGCAACACGCCGCTGCCGAGAATTCCTCCGCTTCGAGGCAAGCTCGGGTTCGACTTGGAGCACCTGGGTCTCCGCGTCTCGCCGGAACTGATTCTGGCCGCCCAGCAGCACCAGACCTTTACCGGAGAGACCCGCACGCCGGGATACGCCGTGATGAACCTGAAGGCCTCCTACACCTTCGCCCAGCAGCACTTGGCCCATCAGTTCTCGGTCAAGGTCTTCAACCTGAGCGACCGGCTCTACCGCAACCACTCCTCGTTCATCAAGGACCTGGCTCCGGAGATCGGCCGGGGCGTGCGGCTGACCTATACCATGCGATTCTTCTGAGAATTCGGGTCACGGGCGGGAAAGCTGGTGCCGGAGGGGGGACTTGAACCCCCACGTGGGGTAACCCACGCTAGATTTTGAGTCTAGTGCGTCTGCCAATTCCGCCACTCCGGCCGAGTGGGGTGAGGGTGGACCCGTCAACCGGCCCCTATCGGGACAGTTGCCAGCCCGCATTTCTCACCAGGGGGCATGATCATGGCGCAGTAATTTTTCCCTCAGCGCGTGCTCGTGAGCGAAGAGCGTAGCGGTTTCTACGGTCGAGCGAGCATGGACGCGCTGAGGGGAAAAGGACAAGCCAGGGCATGCCCAGCGCCGTCTGTCATCCACAAACCCTTTATATGTAGCCCATCAAGGTGCTGAAGACCATTGACTTTTGTCCTGCCTCCAGCGACCTGGTGAGAAATGCGGGCCAAGGCCCCCTATTCGTGGACGGCGTGGAGGTTAGCACGCCCCTGGCGATTTGTAAAACGCCGGTGCTTACCGCCCGTCCGGGCCGGTGGGAGCACCCTCGGCGCTGAGGACGGACCGGATGCCTTCAGCCACCTCGGGCGACGGGAACTCGGTCTCGCCCGTCACAATCAAGGCAAAGTTGACCGCCAGGATCTCTTCGGGGTGAATGATGTAGGAGCTGTTCCTGCCGATCTGCTCGAAGAACCCCGACACCTCCTTGACCTCGACCAGCCTGGGCTGTAAACCGGCCGGAGCGGAATCGGCGGCGGCCTCGTCGTCCACGGCTTCCAGCAGAAGGCGAAACTGCAGATATTCGAAGAAGCTGCCCCCCTGCCGGGGATCGTAGCGATCTCTCCTGGAGTAGAGGACCGGGACCGCCCAGAACGGTCGTCCCTCGTGGCGCACGCGAATGCGGTGGGCATTGACGGGCGCATCCGGGTTGGTGATCCTGCGCCGGGCCAAGGAGTCGGGCAACCGGACCTCCGGACAGCGTTCGAATCCGATGACCCGGTACAGTCGATCCCGGATGGTCGGGTCGTGGCGCGACAGGACATGAAACAGCTCATGGGCAACCAGTCGGGCGAGCTTCTCCGGGGACTGGTCGAGCCTGGTTCTAGGCAGAATGACGGTCTTCCCCCGGGTGTAGGCTGCCCCTCCTTCCTCCTCTCCGGTGGTATGAACGACATGGACGCTCGCCGGCCAATTCAGGGGATACCGGCCCAGCGCGGGGCCAATCCGATCGAAGGCCTGCTCGACTCTCTCCCTGTCCGCGCCCTCCCATTCGAGGACCTTGCCGGCGACGAAGTTCAGAAACTCGCTCTCGGACACTTCCCGGTCCGTCTTCAGCCGGGCGGCCCGATCGAACGGGCTCAGACGCCGGACAAAGCCGTCCCGGGTCCGGAGAATTTCCCGTCCTTCTTCCAGTGACGCAAACTGGAGCCTGACGGAAGGCGCCGGCTCGGCCTGCGCCAGGGCCAGGGTTGCCCCCAGGCAGACCAGGCCGGCCATGCAGAAGCGATGGGCCATTTCTCAGACGACTCGCTGACTTTCTACCAACGCAGGATGGAGGCGCCCCAGGTAAATCCGGAGCCGAAGGCGGCCAGGACCACCACCTCTCCCGGCTGGACCCTTCCCGCTCGAACGGCTTCGTCCAGCGCGATGGGAATGGATGCCGCCGTGGTGTTGCCGTACCGTTGAATATTGCTGAAAACTCGTTCCGAAGGGATTTTCAGGGAACGCACCACCGCTTCCGAAATTCGCAAATTGGCCTGATGCAGAATCAGAAGCCCGACATCCTCGATTTCCAGGTGATTTTCGGCCAGGGCTTCCCGGACGCTCTCCTGAAGGCGGTCGACCGCATGCTTGAAGACGTAGCGGCCGTCCATTTGCGGATAGTGGCGTCCCTCTCTCAGCATCGCCTCCGTCAAGCGGGGGTGTTCCAGCGAGGTCGGAGCTTCCAGCCACAACTTTCGGGCATACTTCCCCTGGGCGTGCAAGGGGCTGGAGAGAATGCGCCGGCTCTCGTTCTCCGAACGGCCCACCACGACGGCCCCGGCCCCGTCACCGAAGATGACGGCAACGTCGCGGCCGCGGGTGCTCATCTCCAATCCGGACGAGTGGACCTCGGCGCCAACCACCAGGATGTGGCCATAGGCGCCGGTCCTGATGAACTGATCGGCGATGGCCAGGCTGTAGACGAAACCCGTGCATTGATTGCGCACGTCCAGGGCGCCCACCGTGCCGAGGCCCAGCTTTTCCTGCAGAAGGCAGCCGCAACCCGGAAAATTGTACTCGGGACTCAGGGTGGCGAAGATGATGAAGTCGATCCGGTCGGGCGCCAGCCCGGCGGATTGCAGCGCCCGGCGGGCCGCCTGCAATCCCAGATCGGCGGGCCCGACCCCCGGCTCCACGAATCGCCGCTCGCGGATTCCCGTCCTCTGCAGAATCCACTCGTCGGAGGTGTCCATCACCTCTTCCAGATCGGCATTGGTGACGATCTTGGGGGGCAGGTAGCTTCCGGTACCCAGAATTCTGGCATCATGCATGTACCCATTTAATGACGTTTTGTCGATGTTGTAAACCCAAAGCGCCCTGCCGGGACACCACTTTCAATATCGGGTGCGACTGGGTGAAAACTGCGGGTTCACCACAAAAAGCACAAAAGGCACAAAATGAGTTGCGTGATTTCGAGTCTTGACGATCGGAGGATTTTTTTGTGTTTTTGTGCCTTTGTGGCCATTCCCGGAAAAGATCCCGCTACCGATTCTTGCAAACGCATCATTCCAAATAAACAAGCACGTTCCCCATTGCAGTATCGTGGGTTAGGGGAGAGCTGCGAAGCTGCGGTTGGCGTGGGTATCCGGCGCGACGCCCCCTACAAGCCATCCTTATAGAGCTGCGACGCTGCGGCTCAGGGTAGCCCCAGGCGGAAGCCTGGGGTCGTATGGGTTCTGCGCCAACCCAGCCGCGAATGCGGCGATTAGGAAGCACCCTTCCGATAAGCACTGCCTCTCGAGCCTTTTGCAAAAGGCTCTTTTGTGTTTTTGTCCCTTTTGTGGCCATTGCCGGAACAAACCCCGCTGCCCTCCACCGAATTTTGCAAACGCTTCATCCGTTTATTGGTGCTCATTTGTGTTCATTCGTGTCCATTCGTGGTTCGTCGTTCGTCTTTGTGGGTCTCTCCCGGCCAAAGGTCCGCCAAATTGACAGCGCCGGAGGACATTGGTAGCATTGGATCGTTCCAGCAGTTCCTCGCGCCTCGGACGACAGGTCCGCCGCTACTGAAACCCCACAAATCCGGGAGAAGCTCTTGGCCCGACTCACTCGGCATGAAATTCTGAAGGAAGACCGCTTCATGGTGTTGGTGGATGAGACCCGCCATTTCTTCGCCGACAACCGTTCCGAAATCCTGCGCGGTCTGTCGGCCGTCGGAGTCGTGGCCGCCCTGGTGGCGGGCTACTACTACTACTCGGCCAAGCAGGAGGAGCATTCCAAGGAGGAGTTGGCCCGAGCCCTGGCGACCTACCACGCAACCGTGGGCAAGACTGAATCGTCCGGATTGACGGCCCCGGTTTTCTTCGAGACGCCTACTCAAAAATATGAGCAGGCCCTGTCGGAGCTCCAGGAGGTCATCTCCCGGCACAACTCCAGGGCGGCCGGCAAGATTGCCACCTATTACTCGGGTCTTTGTCTCCACCGGCTCGACAGGAGCTCGGAGGCCCTGTCGCTGCTTGAACCTCTGAGCCGGGAGCAGTCGGATTTCGGCGCCCTGGCTCTGGCAGCCCTGGGAAGGATCTACGAGGACACGGCAGACCTGGCCAAGGCGACCGAGGTCTATCAGCAGTTGGTCGAGCGCAATGCCGTGACAACGCCCGGAGAAACCCTGGCAATGCAGGCGGCCCTTCTTTACGAGCAACAGAACCGGAAGGAGCAGGCCGCCGAGATGTACCAGAAGGTCATCGACGAATTCCCCACTTCACCTGCCTCTACCGAAGCCGAGCAGCGGTTGAGGAAAATTGATCCCTGATGGTTGAGACCCTTCGTCAACGGGCGGAGGAGCATGAGGCCCGAACCCTGGCCCCTCAGGCAACCCTCAGCATGCGGACTCGAGGCCGCCGGAAAGACGAGTCTGCCTGCGCCATCCGAACCGCCTTTCAGCGCGACCGCGACCGCATCCTTCATTCCAAGGCATTTCGGCGCTTGAAGCACAAGACCCAGGTGTTCCTTTCACCGGAGGGTGACCACTACAGGACCCGCTTGACCCATACTCTCGAAGTCGCCCAGATCGCCAGAACCGTCAGCCGGGCGCTGCGACTGAACGAGGACCTCACCGAGGCGATAGCCCTGGGGCATGACCTGGGACACACCCCCTTCGGGCATGCCGGCGAAGCCATATTGGATGAGCTTGCCCCCGGCGGCTTTCGCCACTTCCGCCAGAGCCTGAGGGTTGTGGACACGTTGGAGCAGGAGGGACGGGGGTTGAACCTGTGCTGGGAAGTGAGGGACGGAATCCTCAAGCACTCCAAGGGCGCGGGCGCGGTGTTCACCAGCCGCGACAAGGGACGCCCCTCAACCCTGGAGGGTCAGGTGGTCAGGGTTTCCGACGTGATGGCCTACGTGAACCACGACCTGGACGACGCCCTGCGGTCAGGGCTGATTCGAGCGTCCGACATCCCGAAGGAGCTGACGGCGGCCCTGGGCAAGAGCCACTCGCTGCGAATCGACGCCCTGGTCCGCGACGTGATTCGCTCCAGCCTCGATGCCAACCTTCAGATCATTTGCATGAGCCCTCCGACCCTGCAGGCGATGATGGACATGAGGCGCTTTCTCTATCGGACGGTCTACGCGCGCAGCATTCCCAAGGACGAACTGCTCAAGGCCAAGAAGCTCTTGAGCGATATCTACCACCACCTGCTGGCCCACCCCGATGGCATTCCGCAGAGTTTTCGGCGTCCTGAAGTCGGCGCGGAGCGTGCCGCGGTCGATTTTGTCGCAGGGATGACCGATCGCTTTGCCCTGAATCTCTACGACAGCCTGTTCCTGCCGAGAGGTTGGAGTGCTCGAACGGCCCATTGACCGGAAAGCGGCGGGCGGGGGAGTCGAGGCGCCTTGCCGGGAGACATTTCCCTTGGGCATCTCCGGTGGGATTGATTCAGAGGGACCGAGGCGGCCATCAGGCCCCATAGCGGACCAGGACCTTGCCCGGCATCAGCTCGATGCTCCGTATGTTGAAGGGGAGAGCAAAATCGGTGTCGGGTCCCGCCCCGGGATACTTGGGAAGCACGTAGTGTTCCAGCAGCAAATCGATCAAGACCCTGGGGACTTCCTGCTCACCGATCCGGATCCCCAGGATATCGTAACGACCCAGCCCGTTCTCGCCTGTCAGCTTGCCGGACACCTCCACCCGGTGTTCTCCCTGCAGCAGCGCCAACACCAGGGACTTGCGGGCAGCGGCGGAGTCGGCCTGCATGGCATCGAAGTCCACCAGCGCCCGGGCGGAAAGCCGGTTCCGCTGAAAGCGGAACTGAACCTGGCTCACTCCCGGTGGGTAGTTCCGTGAAATCTCCTGTTGAAGGAAGGCGTCGACCTCGGCTTCGGTGAACTCGGCCTGCCCTCCGGCGGAGCCTGCCGGCGGAAGGACAATGGCCGCCAGCTTCTTGGCGAATGCCTGGGCCGGGGTCCGTTTCGCCGCCGAGGCGGGTCCTGATGCTTCCGAGGGAGCGCGAAGAAATCGCCAGGCGCCCGCCCCCAACAGAAGCAGACCCAACAAGGAAAGAGCCGTTCTTCTCCCCATTCGGTGCCTGCTGCTCCCCGTTCTCACCCCACCAGCTTGAAAGTCCGATTCCAGCGGGTCTTGCGAAAAAAGTTCAAGACGACATCCGCGAACCGACCGGTTCGGTCCGAAAGCGAATCGTGCAGGTGTTGCCTGGGCCCCGTCTCGAACGACCAATAGATGATGAAGGCTCTGCCCACGATGTTCTTTCGAGGCACGAATCCCCAATATCGACTGTCGGCGCTGTTGTCCCGGTTGTCGCCCATGGCGAAGTACCGCCCGGGCGGGACCACCACGTCCCGGCCATCGGTAAATTCCTTGAAATAGCGGTAGGCCAGGTGAATGTCGCGGGCCTGATTGTAGTCGGCGAAGCGATTGATCTGGTCCTCGCCAAGCGGAAAGGTGTCTCTGATTTCCACGTCGTTGCGTCCCGGACGCTTATGGAACACATAGGGCTCGGCCACGTGCTCGCCGTTCCGGTACAACCGCTGGTTCTCCATGCGGATGCGATCTCCCGGCAGCCCGATGGCTCGCTTGACGTAATGCTTGGAGGGATCTTCCGGGTAGCGGAAGACAATGACGTCGCCGCGCTTCACCTGCTGGAACGGAAGCAGCGGCTTCAGCCATCCCCCCGGATGGCCATAGACGAACTTGTTGACCAGAAGGTGGTCTCCGACCAGCAGATTGTCCTCCATGGAGGGAGTGGGAATCTTGAATGCCTGGACCACGAAGGTGGTTCCGAAAAGCGCCAGAACGATGGTCACCACGAAACTTTCGAAGTATTCGCGCAGGGTCGATTGCCTGGGCGGGTGTTCGGCGTTATTTGAATTCACGTTTTCCACGAAACCTGTCGCTCCACTCTTTCCAGGGCCTGGCGGGCCGCGTCCTGCTCCGCGCTCTTCTTGGTCCTGCCCTGGCCGCGAGCCGTCGGCTCGCCCCCGATGGTCAATCGCACGGAAAACCGTCGTTGATGACTGGGACCGGACTCGTCGATGATCGAGTATTCGGGCGGCGCCTCGCGGAGCGAGTGCAACCTCTCCTGCAGCCTGGACTTGAAGTCGCGGGAAACGAAGCGCCCCGACCGGATGTCCCCCAAATCCTCTTCCAACTGCTTCAGGACAAACCGGCGGGCTGCGTCCATCCCTCCATCCAGGTACACCGCCGCCACCAGGGCCTCGGTCGCATCCACCAGCACAGCCCGTTTCTTGCGTCCGCCGCTTTTCTCTGCGCCCTTTCCCAATTTCAGGAATCGACCCAGCTCGAGGCTGGAGGCCGTGCGAAACAAACTGCTGGAACTGACCAGTTGGGCTCTGAGCTTGGAAAGTCGACCCTCGGAGAAATCGGGGTGATTCACCAGCAGATATTCGCCAACCACGAAGCCTATGATGGTATCTCCCAGGAACTCCAACTGCTCGTTGTCACCCTGCTCGACCGGGCATTCATTGGCATAAGAGCTGTGGGTCAAGGCTCTGACCAGCAGGGACCGATCCTTGAATTCGTACTCGATTCGCTCCTCCAGGTTCTCGATCCCGTATTCCATGGCCGGAATGACTCTACCTCACTTGGGTTCGAAGGGTTCCAGCAATCCACTGCGGGCAATGGCCTGGGCGCCCCGGGTATCGTCGCCCAGGGAAACGGCGGCCCGGTACTGCAGTATGGCCTCCTCCCTGTCGTCGTCCAGATCAAAGAGTCTTCCCAGATAGATGTACGCCCATACCTTGACCGAGTCCGGACAGGTTTCCGAGGCCACCGTTCTGCCGAAGTAGTCCCTGGCCGCGTTCTTGTCACCGCGGCTGACGGCCACGATGCCCAATCCGTACAAGGCCTCGCCGTTACGGGAGTCGTGCCGGTCCAACACCAGGTTGAACAGCTCGGCGGCCCGCTCCAACTCGTCGCTTCCCAGGCTGGACCCGGCCTGGCGAATGAGGCGCTCCACTTCCGTCAGCCGCTTGGCCGGCGCCGTCTCCGCGGGAGTCGAACTGACAGCCGCTTGCCGGGCTGTCCGCACCGCGGCGATGTCGATTCCCGAGAGTAGCGTTCGGTAGTAGAGTTGAAATCCTTCGAATTCCTTCTCGAACCGTTGCAGGGCAGCGAAAAAATGGGGAGACAGCAGAGCTCCCGAGCGAACGGCCTCGTTCAAGGATGCTTCGGCCTCCTCCGGCTCCAAGCGATCGAGCCTCATCTCCACCGCCTTGATGAGGCTTTCGGTAACCATCTCCTGCACCCCTTGCACGGCGGTCTCCGCATGCTCGCTCCCGGCCGGCATGATCTCGGTCAGAGCCTTTCTCTCCTCAACGGGCAGAGGATATCTGGCGGCAAAGGGATCCAGCAAAAAATGCAGGAACTGGTGGCGAATTTCCGAAATCTTGGGGGACGTGGATGGGCTGAAGAGAAAATAGTAGCTGCTTTGATAGGTTCGTGCATTGAAAGTATTGCGGGGAACCAGATAGTCAGGGACGAGCACCAATTGCCGCCCTCGATAGACGCCCGACCGCATCCTGAGATATCCCTCGGTGGTCATGATCATCCGATTGATCGATGGGCGGTAATCCAGGACGGCGCGGTCATGAAGATGCTTGTACCGGCTCCAGACCGATTCAACTCTCGCCTGGGCGTAGAACTCCCGCAGCAGACTCGTCAGTCCGGCCACCGAACCGGCGTCGGGAGGCATCTGAACCGGCGCCAGCAGGGGCTTGAAGTCGGGAGGGCCGTCGATGACGAACGCCAGCGAAATATACTTGGTCAGTTCCTTTTGCGGATCGTCTCCTCGGCGATGGGAGTCGTAAAAACGGCTCAACCGTGCTTTCAGGTCAGTGGGCAGACTTCGGAATTCCCGGGCGATGGGGAGGCCGGCCGGATGGAGCAGGAGCGAGCCCTCATCGAATCCGGCGGCCCGCAGTGCTCCCAGAACGGTAAACACCCGAATATCGGGCTGAATCAGAATCGAGGGTATTTGGGCCTGGCCCCGGAAACCGGATGCCAGCAGCAGGATCAGCATTCCGAAGATGCGAACCCCGCCTGCAAGCATTGGGGATGGAAGACTGGAAAACAAATGGCCTTTCATACTGAATCCAGCGACCTGGAGAGAGTTGCGGGTTTGGACCTACTGTCGAAAATGGTCGAATCCGCCGGGCGAAAGAGGTCTCAGACTTCCCCGTTCCCGAATCCGGCAGGCCCCGGGCTCATCGGTAATGCAGCCGATCTCGTGAATTCCCAGGCCGTGCAGCCGGCCGGGAACCTGGCGCCGTCTTCCGCGCGGCACGGTGAACAGGAGCTCGTAATCCTCGCCGCCATTCAACCCATAGTCTAGCAGGGGCCGTTCCACCCAGGAACCGACTTGGGGGCTCATTTCGGGCAAGGGTATGCGGTCTGCTTCAATGACGGCGCCCACTCGACTCGCCTGGCAAAGGTGGTGAAGGTCGGTAGAGAGCCCGTCACTCAAGTCGATCAGAGCGGAAGCGCAGCCGTTGGCAGCCAGCCAGCAGCCAACTTGATTTCTGGGTGTCGGCCGCAAATGCCTTCCCGCCAGGCGCGGATAGTAACGGGCCCGCCTGGGAAACCGCCGAAGCAACTCCAGTCCCATGGCCGAGCCTCCCAGCTCCCCGGTGACAAAAAGGCAGTCTCCGGGACGGGCATTGCCTCGAGTGCGCACCTGCTCCGATTTCACTTCTCCCAACACGGTCACGTCCAGGAACAGGGACCCCGGAGACGCGCACAGGTCTCCCCCCAGCAGAACGGCTCCGCTGAGCTCGGCCAACTTCAACATGCCTCGATAGACCCGGGTCACGAAGCCTGGCGCCGTTTCCTTGGGAAACGCCAACGAAGTGGTGAATCCCAAGGGCCTGCCGCCCATGGCGGCGATGTCGCTCAGATTGACGGCCAGCGCCTTCCAACCCAGATCCTCCGGTCGAAAGTAGTCCAGATCGAAATGGATTCCCTCGACAAGGGCATCGGTCGAAACCAGCAGCAGGTGCCCCGAGGAGGGGACCAGGGCGGCGGCATCGTCGCCAAACGGGATGCAAACCCTTTCCGATGGCGGAAGAACCTGGCGGGCGAGGCGGTGAATGCGTTCGATCAGCCTGGCTTCACCCCGAGCGGAGGACCGGACCGCCATGATCTTCAAGTTCCCTGGACCTGCCGGCGCTCCCCGGAGCCCCATGGCATGGGGGAACTCTTGATGCCGGCGGCGTCCCGCGGATGTTTCCGGGCATTGCGAAACAGGGTGGGGATCGTGGAAGGGTCCATTGCCTTGCTGCCGTCCCAGGTCAGTCAGTCCGTTCTCTCGACTCTGAGCAGTTCTCGAAGCTCCGCCATGAACTCCTTGATGTCCTTGAAGTCCAGGTACACCGAGGCATATCGCACATAGGCCACCTTGTCGAGCCGACGCAATCGCTCCATCAACATTTCCCCGATCTGAGCGGTTGGTCTCTCGCGGTCGCCGGATTCGTGAACAAAGGACTCGACCTCATTCACGATGGATTCCAGTTGGTTCATGCTCACGGGACGCTTCTCGCAGGCCTTCAGCAGGCCCACCCTCAGCTTCTGCGGATCGAACCTCTCCCGAGACCCGTCCTTCTTGACCACCAGATAGGGAATCTCGTCGATTCTTTCGTAGCTGGTGAACCTGCGCCCGCAACCGGCACACTGGCGGCGGCGGCGGATGGCCTCCCCTTCCCTGCTCTCCCGGGAATCGACGACCTTGTCTTCAAGGTGGCTGCAATAGGGACACTTCATATCGTTGGGTCGGAAGCCGCCGGCCAATCCGGGTCAACCCGGGAGTCACCACCCCGGACTCCGGGAAAAGTCGCGACTAACCCTACACAGAAAGCCCTCCCCAGTCAAGGAGCTGAACGGCTTAACCGTTGATGTGTCGAAGTTTAACCGATGGTGCTCCGGACAGGCGCCGATGGGCTGGGCGGCCGATCCAACTCGGGCCACGGGATGCGGACTCGACCGTCCTGAACCACCGCTGAGGGCCTTCTTCCACGGCGGGACAGGCTCCTTTCAGAGGTTGACACCTTCCCAACCATTCGCTATTTTCGACCCTCAGACGGACACCATTGGCCCTTGTGGATGTGATAAGTCATTTGCAGATAACAACTTTTGGGATCTCTCCGGTCGCCAGCCCGGACCCGTTCACCACCGGTGCGGCTGTCCCCGGGCTCGCAGGTTCTCACCCATGACCGAATCTCAAGCCATCGCTGGATGCGTCGCCGGCGACCCACGGGCGTTCGAGGTGCTGTACAACATGCACAAGCGACGGGTCTACTCGCTCTGCTTGAGGATGGTGCGCAATCCGGCGGAGGCGGAGGACCTGAGCCAGGAAGCCTTCATGCAACTCTTCCGGAAGATCGGCACCTTCCGGGGAGACTCGGCCTTCTCGACCTGGATGCATCGGCTGACCGTCAATATCATCCTGATGCGCATCAGAAAGAAGGGGCTGGACCAGGTCTCGCTGGATCAGGATCGCGACGACGGGCAGGATCTCCCCCCAAGGGAATATGGATCCGAGGATATCGACCTGTTGGGACTGGTGGATCGGATCACCCTGGAAAGGGCGATCGCGGCGCTGCCCAAAGGGTATCGGACCGTCTTCGTCCTGCACGACGTTGAAGGATACGAACACAACGAAATTGCCCGAATCATGGGTTGTTCGGTCGGGAACTCCAAGTCCCAGCTCTTCAAGGCTCGGCTCAAGCTCAGGTCCATCCTGTTGGACAAGAAGCCGAAATCGAAAAAAAAACAGCTGGAGGCATCGCCATAGTGATTTTTGGTATCTAACCTTTCGGAGTTTGGAATTTTGCGCTTCAGGCGGGTTGGTCGAGGACAATTTCATGATCGATTGTGCTGATGTAAAAGAAGATGTCTCATTGTGGATGGATGGAGAACTGGATCCCTCGCGGGCCGAGGCGGTTGAGAAACATCTCGAGTGCTGCGCCGGGTGCGCCGCTTTCCATCAGGATCTGAAATCCATCCGCCAAGGCGTGGAAGGATTGGAGCCGCTGGACCCACCCGAGCACCTCTGGACCCACCTCCGATTCCAGCTCGAAGCCGAAGGGCTCATTCGCTCCAAGCCCAGGGAATCCTTCTGGGCCGCGCTTCTGCCCAAGCGTTTGCCTGACTTGAATCCCGCCTGGAGCGGTGCTATATTGGCCTTGTTGGTCGGCATCGGGTCGCTGCTGGTCTACGATTCGACGACCCGCTCGCCGGTGGTTCCGGTTCCCGCGGTTTCGACCTCCCACCAGGAGGCCGTTCTCGAGGAACTCCGAAAGGCGGAGGCGAATTACCGCGCCGCCATCGAGGCGCTCAGCGCAAGCTCCCGCAAGAAGCTCGAGAGCCTGGATCCGGTTCTGGCGCAGGTGTTTCACGACAACCTGGCGACCATGGACACCACCCTGAACGAGTGCAAGCGGGCGGTGGAAAGCAGCCCGGAAAACCCGTTGGCCCACCGGTACCTCCTGGCCGCCTATCAAAAGAAAGTCGAGTTGATGCACACCATCGTGACCTCGGATTCATTGTTATAACTCCTGAACATGAGAGGTGTTGCAACCACGATCATGACCCACCGCCAAACTCTTCTGACCGTGTCGACCGCTCTGATGCTGGCAATTCCCGCGACCTCGGCCCCGCATGACCATCGCGAGGAAAAGATCTTCAACGTCGGGGACTCGCCCACCATCATCGTTGTGAACTATTCCGGCTTGATCTCGGTGGAGGGCGGCAAGAACAAGGTGGTGACGGTGATCGGGATGAGGCGTTCGGAGAACGTCGAAATCGATACCGAAGTCGGACCCAACCGGGTGCGGATCACCAGCCACGTGATGGACGAGCTGGCCACCGCCGAAAACACGGTGGTGGACTATGAGCTCTACGTTCCGGAACGCTCGAATCTGGAGATTCGGTCCAACATGGGCGTGGTGACGGTACACAACATTCGAGGCCAGGTAAGCGTGGACGTGGTTGAGGCAGAGGTCAAGGTGGCCGGGGTCGAGGGTTACGTCAACGCCTCCTCGATCGGGCGGAAGGCAGTGCAGGTCACCCAATCCAAGGGAACCATTCACGCCACCACGGTGACAGGAGACATTGTGCTGGACCAGTTGGAAAGCGACAATGTCAAGGTGAACTCGACTCTAGGCAACATCACCTACAAAGGGGATTTCATGGGGGGAGGCTCCTACAATCTTTCCAGTACCGACGGTCAGATTTCGGTCATCTGCGACGAGGAAGCCTCGGTGGAGTGGGAAGCCCGCACCGTCAAGGGAAGCATCAAGACCAACCTCCCCATCAAGTCCAAGCAACACCGACGGCTGTGGCGTGACCGCCATTCGCTATTGGGCACCCTGAACGAAGGAGCGGCGACCGTGCACCTGTCCACCTTCAGCGGCCCGATCCAGATCAAGCGCCAGTCTTCAGAAGAAGAGTTCTAGCCCGCATTTCTCACCAGGGGGCATGATCATGGCGCAGTAATTTTTCCCTCAGCGCGTGCTCGTGAGTGAAGAGCGTAGCGGTTTCTACGGTCGAGCGAGCATGCGCGCGCTGAGGGAAAAAGGACAAGCCAGGGCATGTCCAGCGCCGTCTGTTGTCCGCAAGCCCTTTACACAAAGTCAATCAAGGTGCTGAAGACCATTGACTCTTGTCCTGCCTCCAGCGACCTGGTGAGAAATGCGGGCTGACCCCTATTTCTCCAGCCCAGCCGAGATCCACTGAAGGCAAGCCCAAGCCCTCTTGGGCTATTTTTTTGGAATATGGAAAGAGACCGTGTCTTTCTGGTCGGGTTCATGGGCTCAGGGAAGTCGACGGTAGGACCGTTGCTGGCCAAGCGCCTGGGATGGCCTTTCCTGGACCTGGACTCCCTGATCGAGGACTCCTTCGGTGGTCCCATCCACCGAATTTTCGCGCGGCGCGGCGAACCCTTCTTCCGCCGGATGGAGAGCGATGCGTTGAGGAAGCTGGGGAGATGGAAGAACTGCGTCGCGGCCCTGGGGGGCGGCGCATTCGTGGAACCCGGGAACCGTCTCCAAGTCAGCAGGCTGGGACTATCGGTATTTCTCGACCTGTCCCTGGAGGGCGTGCTGGAGCGATGCCCCCCGGACGGCACCCGGCCGCTCCTGAAGGATCCGGCTTCGGTACAGGAGCTCTACTCCTCCCGTTTGCCCCTGTACCGGCTGAGTGATTTTGAGGTCGACGCCTCCTTGCCCCCTGATACAATAGTGAGCGCCATTCTGGAAAAAACCGGATTGCAGCCCGCGCCGAGACACATTGCGGTTCCTCCTGACCATGCCGGCTAGGCCAACCATCCTCCTGGCATTGCTGTTGTTCCCGCATCCTTGCCCCCTGCCGGCGGCGGACTCCACCCTCCTGCCCCAACAGGAGTGCGAGGAGCTGGAGGAAGACGAGGAGCCTCCACCGATCACATTCTCCGGACCCGAACGCGGCCGCTTCAGGATATTTTTCGCAGGAAAGGAAATCGGCCACGAAGATTTCGAGATCTCGGGAAGCGCCCATCAAATCAAGGCCAGCAGCCGCACCCAACTCACCATCAGCCGGGACGACCCCGTGGAGCCCCCGGAATACCTGGACGAGGAAGATTACGAGGAATCCCCCCCCCCTGACCGTCCGCCCGCTGAACCGGTGACCTTCCGAATCCAATCCAGCCTGAGTTTCAATGACCTGTTCGAACCGGAGGCTTACGAAGTGGTCCAGGATTCAGGTCCCAATCAGATGAAGGCCACGGTCCAGTTTCTGCCGGATCGAAGCCGGGTATCCTACATTTCGGATGAAGGCATCGACCGGAAGAGAATCGAATTGAAGAAGGATGTGACCGTCCTGGACGACAATGTCTTTCACCACTACCTGATCCTCTCCAAACGGTACGACCTCTGCCGCGGCGGCCTTCAGGAATTCTCCGCCTTCGTTCCGCAACAGTTCCTGGCCGGAGGAATCAGCGTTTCCGAAGTGGGCAAGGAGGAAGTCGAAATCAAGGATCAACCCCGTTGGCTGCGACGTTTCCTGGTCGACACGGGGGAATTCAAGGTCAATTTCTGGCTGGACAGTGACCTGAAGCTCCAGAAGCTCGCCATTCCGGATTCCGAGGTCGAGGTGGTCCGAGAATAGCCGTGCCCCCGCCCTGGCGGGCAGATCATACGAGGAAAAACAAGCGATCGTCATTATTGGTGTTCATTCGTGTCCATTGGTGGTTCGCCGTTTTCCTTGGTCGATAACTCTTGCCGGTCCTTCGTGTCCCTTCGTGGATTCCTCTTTTTTGTTTGTTCCAGACAAGGCTGCCAGCCTTCCATGAACCACCGTAGCCCATCTCCCGGTGTTGCCGCAAGGCTTGCCGGTTGGCTCCTTTTCGGAGTCTTCGCCGTCAATCATTGGGGACAGGGTCTTCCCGTGAGTGGCGATCGGGCATTCTCCCATGTGGAGCGCCTGGTCGGCTACGGTCCCCGCCCTTCGGCCTCACCCGGCATCAAGAAAGCCCAACAGTACATAGCCGGTGTCTTGCGCCGCCTCTCCCTCGAAGTCGAACACCAGAATTTCCTGGCTTCGACCCCCAACGGCAACCTGCCCATGAAAAACATCATTGCACGGTCTCGGGGAAAGGTGGACAAGGTGGTGATTCTGGCCAGCCACTACGACACCCACCCGATGCCGGGCGGGGTCTTTGTGGGAGCCAACGATGCAGGTTCCAGCGTGGGCTTGTTGCTGGAGTTGGCGAGGGTCCTCTCCCGGCGGCAACCGGATTTTTCCCTGTGGTTCGTCTTTTTCGACGGAGAAGAAGCCCAGAAGGCCTGGACAGCCACGGACAGTCTCTACGGGAGCCGATACTTCGTGGAGCGTCTCAGAGCCAGCGGTCAAACCGGCAGAATCGAGGCCATGATCCTGATGGACATGGTGGGCGACAAGGACCTGGTGCTGGAGAACGACCTCAACTCGACCCCCTGGCTGATGCGCCTGGTGAGAGACGCCGCCACTGAATCGGGTTTGGGACGGCACCTGGCCAGCCATCCGAAGGCCGTGCTGGACGACCACATCCCCTTTACCGAGGTGGGTATCCCGGCCGTGGATCTGATCGACTTCGAATTCGGACCGAACAACCGCTACTGGCACACGCCGCAGGACACTCTGGACAAGATCAGCCCCCGAAGCATGGAGCAGGTGGGTCGGATCGTGCTGAGAACCCTTGAAAAGCTTTCAGCCCGGTGAGGTCTGGCTACTTGAGAAACTCCAGAAACTCGCTGCGGGTCTTGCTGTCGCTCTTGAAGCGGCCGAGCATGCAACTGGTGACCGTCTGACTGTTCTGTTTCTGCACCCCCCGCATCATCATGCAGAAATGATGGGCTTCGATGACCACCGCCACGCCCTTCGGCTCCAGGTACTTCTTGATGGTGGATGCGATTTCGGTGGTGAGCCTCTCCTGAATTTGCAGCCGGCGGCTGAAGACGTCCACGATTCGAGCCATCTTGCTCAATCCGATGATCTTTCGATCGGGCAGGTAGGCCAGGTGGCACTTTCCATAAAAGGGCAGGAGGTGGTGCTCGCAAAGGCTGTAGACCTCGACGTCCTTGACGATCACCATTTCGTCATGTTCGGCTTCAAACAGCGCCCCGTTGATCACGGAGTCCAGGTCGAGCTGGTAGCCCTGGGTCAGGAACCGGAGGCTGGCCGCCACCCGCTCGGGAGTCCGCTCCAACCCGGAACGCCGTGTATCTTCACCCAGGTGGTGAAGCATTTGGCGCACCAGACTGGAGAGCGCCGCGCTCTGTTCCTCCGACTGCGCCTTCATCGGCATGAATCACTCCTCCGCCGAGCCTCCGGCCGCAACCGGCAACCGCAAGTCCGGCCGGCACTCCAGAATGCATCGGGCTGCCCGCGGGATGGGGGCTATCGATTCGAACCCATCGCTCCGCCCATGAATCGAGATCGCGCCCACGGCTGTGCCGGATGCCTTCCCTGCGACTCTCGCACAGGCATGCTTCAAACGAGAAACGCGGATCAATCGATGGCGTCGCTCCAACCCTCCAGCCTGTCCCTCAGGCTCGACAGGAACCGATCGGCCACGGCGCCGTCAATGAGTCGATGATCGAAGGTGAGAGACAAATAGGCCATGGGGCGGATGGCAATGGCGTCGTTGATCACGACCGCCCGCTTGGTGACCGCTCCGACACACAGAATGGCGACCTGGGGCTGATTGATGATGGGCGTTCCGATCAAGCTGCCGAACACCCCGGGGTTGGTGAGCGTGAAGGTCCCTCCCCGCACCTCGTCCGGGCTGAGCTGCTTCCGGCGAGCCCGGTGGGACAGGTCGGCAACCGCCCTGGCCATTCCCACCAGAGTCTTCTGCTGAGCCTGCCGGATGACGGGCACGATCAAGCCCCAGTCCAACGCCACCGCAACACCCAGGTTGATGTCCTTCTTGTAGACGATGTCGTTGCCCGCCATCGAGGCATTCAATAGGGGAAAATCCTTGAGGGCGTCGACAACGCCCTTGGCAAAGAAGGGCGTCAAGGACAGCTTGAAACCTTCCCGGCCGGCGAACTTCTCGGCGTTCTCCTCCTTGAGCCTGACGACCGCCGTCATGTCCGCTTCGAAAATGGAGGTGACATGAGCCGAGGTGCGACGGCTGCCGATCATGTGCTCGGCAATGCTTCTGCGCATGGCTGTCATCGGAACGATTTCGTCCTGATCGGAGGGAGCCGGCCCCAGCCCCTCCTGAGCCTGCTGAACCAGCGGCCGGGTGACCTCGTCGACCTGCTCCCGCTCCGACAGATAGTTCAGGATATCCCGCTTGGTGATCCGTCCTCCCAGACCGGTCCCCTCGATTTCCTCCAGGTCGATCCCCTCTTCCCGAGCCATGCGGCGCACCAGCGGGGAGGCCCGTATTCCGCGTCCGGGATCGGCAGCCTCCGGTTTCGGACTCCGCCCGGGAGCCTGCTCGGACTGTTGGGGGAGACCTGCGTTTCCGGCCCCTGCGGGTTCCTGAGCCGCGCCTCCTTCGTCATCGATCACGGCCACAACGGTGTTGATCTCGACGGTCTCTCCTTCCTGGAACAGGATCTCCCTGAGGATGCCCGAGGCAGAGGCCGGAATCTCGGAATCCACCTTGTCGGTGGAAATTTCGAAGAGCGGTTCATCCCGTTCCACCCGGTCGCCCACCTTCTTGAGCCACTTGGTGATGGTGCCTTCGAAGATGCTTTCCCCCATCTGGGGCATGATGACGTTGGACGGCATGGACCCCTCCGAATTGGACGACGGAGTCAGTAGGCGGCCAGGTGCCTGGCCACCCGGATCACATCCGAGGTCTTGGGGAGAAAAAATTCTTCCAGCGGCGGGCTGTAGGGGATGGGAGTGTCGGGGGCCGTGATGCGCATGACGGGCCCGTCCAGGTACTCGAAGACCTCTTCCGCAATGACCGCGGCCAGTTCTCCCGCAAAGCCGCCGGTCCGAGTGTCCTCGTGCAACAGAATCACTTTTCCGGTCTTCTTGACCGACTCGAGAACCGTTGCCTTGTCCAGGGGCGCCAAGGTGCGCAGATCCACCACTTCCAACTCGATGCCGTCTCCGGCCAGCACTGCGGCGGCCTCCAGGGCATTGTGAACCATGGCGCCGTAGCTGATCACTGAAATATCCCCGCCGGTCCGCTTGACGTCGGCCTCGCCGATGGGGACCAGGAACTCTTCGCTTGGAAGTTCCTCCTTGACGCGTCGATAGAGGTACTTGTGTTCGAAGAAGAGAACGGGATCTTCATCGCGAACGGCCGACTTGATCAACCCCTTGGCGTCATAGGCGGTCGACGGAGCCACCACTTTCAATCCCGGCGTATGCACGAAATACATCTCCGGATTTTGAGAGTGGAACGGCCCCCCGTGAATGCCGCCCCCGGACGGCCCCCGGATCACCAGCGGGACCCCGGCTCCCCAGCGGTAACGGCACTTGGCGGCGAAATTGGTAATCTGGTCAAAAGCACAGGAGATGAAGTCGGCGAACTGCATTTCAGCCACCGGTCGCATCCCCATCAGCGCCGCGCCGATGGCCGCCCCCACGATGGCCGATTCACAGAGAGGCGTGTCCATCACACGCTCCTCCCCGAATCGATCCAGAAAGCCGGCCGTCACCTTGAAGGCTCCGCCATAGACGCCGACGTCTTCGCCCAACACGAAGACGTCTTCGTCTCGAGTCATTTCCTCCCAAAGTCCCTGCCGAATGGCTTCGACGTAGGTTGTGGTCGCCACCGCTTACCTCCAGCGATCGGGAGAAAAGAACGACGCCGCGAAAGCCAGTGGAGCCTCGACCGACTGATCGGCATACACTCCCTCCAGAGTCTCCTCGGGGTCCGGGAGCGGATCGCTCTCCGCCAGGCTCACGGCCTGGTCCACTTCCTGGGTAATTCGAGTGGCCATGTCCCGCACCTCGCCTTCGCTCATCAGCTTGTCCCGAATAAGCCGGGTCTCCCACCGCAGAATGGGGTCCTTCCTGCTCCACTCTTCGAATAGCTGCTTGGGCACGTACCGGGCGTCATCGTGGGCGGAGTGACCCGTCATGCGGAAGGTCTTGCATTCGATCAGGCTGGGGCCGCCGCCGCTGCGGGCCAACGCCACGGCCTCCCGGGTCGCCTCGTAAACGGCCAGCACATCGTTCCCATCCACCGTGACGCCCGGCATGGCGTAGCCTTGGGCTCGAAGAGAGATGTCCCCTATGGGCATCTGCTTTTCCAGGGGCGTGGAGTAGGCGTACTGGTTGTTATTGCACAGAAAGACGACCGGCACCTTCTGCACCGCCGCCAGATTGAGCCCCTCGTGCCAGTCCCCGCGGCTGGTGGCTCCATCCCCGAAATAGCAGAGCACCACGTTCCGCTGCCGCCGCATCTTGTAGGCCAGGGCAATGCCGGCGGCGACCGGAACGGTGTCGGCCAGCATGCTGACGAAGGCCACGATCTTGCGGCCCATGTCGCCCATGTGCATGTTGGCTTCCTTGCCCCGGGTCACCCCCGTCTTCTTCCCCATGTACTGCGCCAGCACCTCACGCGCGGACAGGCCCCGAATCAGAAAAGCCCCCATGTCCCGGTGGGATGGACAGATGCAATCGTCCTGCTCCAACTGGATGGAGGAGCCTACGGAAATCGCTTCCTGGCCCCGTCCCACGTAGACGCCTCCCACAATCTTGCCTTGACGGTAAAGCTTTCGTTCTATCCTGGTCTCGATCTCACGGGACAGCTTCATGTAGTAGAGCATGTCCCGGCACACCTTCTTGTCAGGCAGCATAGATCTTGCTCTCCCTGTTCAACCTCTCAAGCTGCGCCATTGGGCGGCTTCACGGCCGGTGGGGGAAGTCCGAACCCTCCGGCCAGGATTCCATGCGAGGTCTCCTCCCGGTCGGCAACTCGAAAGGACCGTCCGAACGCCCGCGCGAAATGGCGAATGAGACAGGAGCGCACTTCCGACAGCTTCAGCGACCGGCCCAGTTGAGCCGCCATGGAGGTGACGCCGCGGCCAACCAGGCCGCAGGGGACGATCAAATCGAAATAGCGCAGGTCGGTGTTCACATTCAAGGCCAAGCCGTGGGAGGTCACCCAGTTGCTGGTTCGGACCCCGATCGCCCCCATCTTGCGGCCCTCGACCCAGACACCGGTAGCGCCAGGCAGAGTCTCGGAAGGAATCCCGAAGTCCGACAGCGTCTCCACCAGGCAGCGCTCCAGCGTGCGCAGGTATCGGTGAACGTCCCTGTGCCACGCCTTCAAATCCAATACGGGGTAGGCCACCAGTTGTCCGGGACCGTGGTAGGTAATGTCTCCGCCGCGACCGGCAGGGTAGACTCGCACGCCCCGCTCGCGAAGCTCCCTCGGGCCCGCCAGCAGATGCTCCCTCTTCCCTCCCCTTCCCAGAGTGATGACCGGGGGATAGTCGACGAACAGCAGGCAGTCGGGAAGGAAACCGCCCTTTCGCCGCGCAACGATCCGGTCCTGGATCCTCAAGCTTTCCTCATAGTCACGGAACCCCAGATCGAGCCCCAGACAGACAGGTTCGGAATCCCTTGGCGCCACCCCGGAGCGAGACCCCGGCAACGCCGCCGGTCCGGACACCGCCAAGCCGGCACTGAATTCCGGAGCGGGAGCCGCACTTTCGCCGGCCGATTCCATTCCGATCCCGTAAGGTAGAACACCAATGAGAGTTGCCGAACTCCCTTTCCAGGCCCAATGGCGACAGGAGGATCCGGTCGAATCAGGCCGAGACGCAGCCGCACGGCAGGCGGAACCTGCCAGCGCGGATTCAGTACTATATAACAATTGAATTCACCAGACCAGACCGCAGCCCGGGCGCGCCCGGACTCCAGCCCGCATTTCTCACCCGGTCGCTGGAGGAAGGACGCAAGTCAATGGTCTTCAGCACCTTGGTTGGCTTCATGAAATGGGTTTGCGGACACCAGACGGCGCCGGGCATGCCCTGGCTTGTCCTTTTCCCCTCAGCCCGCACAGGCTCGCTCGACCGTAGAAACCGCTGCGCTCTTCGCTCACGAGCAGGCGCTGAGGGAAAAATCCCTGCGCCCTGATCATGCCCCCTGGCGAGAAAGGCGGGCTACAGCGGCAGCTCCGTCCCCAGGCCCCGATTCCTGGCTTCCCGGTAGACAATGATCGCCGTGGCCATGTCATCCAGGGCGATCCCCAGGTTGATGCAGAAGGTTCGCTCGTCCTCCCTTTGCCGACCCGGTTTCCTGCCGGCCAGAATCTCTCCCAGGTCGGCATAGGCTTGGGGTGTCTGGCTGAAATACCCCTGGCGGCGATAATACTCCAATTGTCGGGTGTCGTCGGTCGCCAGTTTGTCGGCCTCGGCCAAGGCGCCGCCTTGCCAATAGGAGTCGAAGTCGACAGCGCTTGCAAAGGAGCCCGGGCGCAACCAGCCGGATTCGATCACGGGATCGGGATTCCTGAGTATGGGACCGCTGGTCACCACCAGATCGGCCCCCACGCATTCCCTGGGCGTGCGGACGACTTCGACGTCCAACTGCAACCGCTGTCCCATCTCGGCGGCGAAGCGCTGAGCAATCTCGGGATGGATATCGTATGCCCTGACTCGACGCAGATCGAATACCGCCGCCAGCGCTTCCAGATTGCTGCGACCCTGCACGCCACAGGCGATGATTCCCGCGGTGACGCTATCGGGTCTGGCCAACTGCTTGGCGGCAACCGCCGTAGCGGCGCCCGTTCTCCGGGCGGTAATCCAGGTTGCATCCATGAGTGAAATGGGAATTCCCGTATCGGGGTCATTGAGAATCAGGAGCCCGGTAATGTAGGGCAGGCCCTTGGCCTGATTGTCGGGATAACCCGAGATCCACTTGATTCCTGCTGCCGACAGGCTGGGAATGTAGGCGGGCATGGCATGAATGAATGCATCCTTTCGGGGATGAATGCCCGGTTTGGGAGGCATTTCGACCTTTCCCTGCCCCTTCTCGACAAACATGGCTTCCAAGGCTGCGATGATATCGGGCATGGGCAGGTCAACAGCTTCGACATCGGCGCGGGAAAGATAGAGCATGGCCAATTCCTCAGGATCCGGAGTGCCTCGAGCAGGGCTTCCGATCGTCTTGAAATCGAGAACGACAGACAGGTGGAGCCATTTGCAAGATTCGGCAGCGGAACGTTTACCGAGAATGGCCACAAAACGCACAAGAACACAAAAAGAACCATCGGACCGGCAAGACTCGAGTTCAAGAAACTCGTTTTGTGCCTTTTGTGCCTCTTGTGGTGAATGCCGGAGCCGGCAGGCCGCCTCGATGTCATTCCCGATTGGGAATTTTGCAAAAGGCTCAGGTAAACTACCATGGCTACCCGCAAGGCGTCTAACCGTCCCCTCCACCTCTAGCCCGCATTTCTCACCAGGGGGCATGATCATGGCGCAGGCATTTTCCCTCCAGCGCGTGCTCGCGACCGAAGAGCGTCGCGGTTTCTACGGTCGAGGGAGCATGGGCGCGCTGGAGGGAAAAGAACCAGCCAGGGCATGCCCAGCGCCGTCTGTAGTCGGCAAGCCCTTGACATGGAGCCAATCAAGGGACTGAAGACAAACTGCTTTTGTCCTGCCTCCAGCGGCCTGGTGAGAAATGCGGGCTCGGGATTCCCATACAACACTTCCCCAAAGTTCTGCATCCAACCGCCCAAAATGGATCACTGTCTCCTCTCGCCAATCCGGCAATCTGGTATGCTAGCCCGCATGCGAGGCTTTCCTGTTCGCTCAGGCCCGGTTCGACCGGCCTTGGCGTTTCTGCTGGTCTTTCTTGCCAGTTGCTGGCTGGTTCCGGCCCTATGGACCTACCAGGCCGATCAGCCCCTCTCCTGGAACGAACTCGAGCACCTGATTCAGCAATTCCGGCAAGGACAGGTCTCCGAGGGTCGGATCCTCTACCTCATCGCGGAGCGAAAGGTCGGCTTCCCTGTCGACAAGTCGGTCAGGAAGCGCTTGAAACGACTGGGAGCCACCCGACCGATTCTGAAGGCCGTGGCCCGCCACGCCCGGGTTGCCGTGCAGGATCGCAAGGCCGGCGACGATGAGAGTCCGCCCGGGCAAGCTCCCGCCCGACCGAAGCAGGGCCGGGACGCCGTAAGCGGAGCCGATGATCGCTACACGCTCTCGGTGGACGTGGACCTGGTCAACGTCAACGTGGTGGTGACCGACGCCGCCGGAAGATACCTGACCTGGCTGACGAAGGAAAACTTCCGGATTTACGAGGACAGGGTCGAGCAGCGAATCACCCACTTCTCCCCGGTGGACGCTCCCTTCTCCGTGGGGCTGCTCCTGGACACCAGCTACAGCACCGTCAACCGGTTGGCGCAGATCCAGGACGAAGCCGTTCGCTTCATCGATCAGATTCATGCCGACGACGAGGTGCTGGTCATCTCTTTCGACGATGACGTGCATCTGGATAGTGACTTCACCTCCAGCAAGCAATCTACCGAAGGCGCCATCAAACGCACTCGCACGGGGGGATCCACCCAGCTCTATGAAGCCGTCTACCTGGCCCTGCAGCAGAAGCTCCGTCACAGGCCGGACCGAAGGGCCATGGTACTCTTCACCGACGGCGTCGATACCGCCAGCCCCACTTCTACTCGGAGTGAAACCATCGAGCTGGCCAAAGAGGCGGATACGCTCATCTACCCGATCTTTTTCGACACCCGCTACGATTCGGGTCTCATGTCCCGCAACCCGAGACCGCCCTTGGGGAGGGGAGGGGGCACCATAGGCGTTCCGACCGGCGGGGGTACTGTGGGATTGCCGGGCGGCGGGGGTACCATCGGATTGCCGACCGGTGGAGTTACCATCGGGCTTCCGACCGGCCGGGGACGCGTGGGATTGCCCGTGCCTTCCCGCCGCCCGTCTTCTCGCCGGCTGCCCGCACCGGGCCGCGGCCCCCGATCTCCCACCGGCGTCGGCCTCGGCCGAAGCGACGCGGACTATCAGCGGGGCCGCGAGTATCTGCAAGAGTTGGCAGAGGTCACCGGAGGCACCCTGTACGTCTCCGAGGGTCTTCGCAACCTGGGCGATGCTTTCCAAAAAATTGCAGCCGAGCTGAGCAGCCAATACAGCCTGGCCTACAGTCCCACCAACAAGAAAAGAGACGGCAGCTTTCGCCGGATCAAGATCGTGACCGACCTCCACGATGTCATCGTCAGAGCCAAGCAGGGCTATTACAGCCTCCCCACCGGCCCCCCTTCAGAATAAACCCCTTCTCTTCGATAAACTTTCGACAGGTCGGCGCGGCCGAGTGGGCGCCTCCATTGACCTTTTGCAGCATGCCAATCCACAATGGCGGCGAAGGAATTCTCATGTCAATGCTGACACGGGTCGCCAAGGGGTGCTTGGGGCCGGGACTGACGGCAGGTCTCGGAGTGGTGCTGCTCTGCCTGGTGGAACCGGTGAGGGCGCAGGTGGTGGTGAGCGGGACCGTCAGCGATCAAGGCTCGAACCCCATCCAGGAGGTCAGACTCCTGATCGAGAACAGCGGCGGTCCCGGGGTAGAGGCAGCCACCCGTTCCAATGAACAGGGGACCTTCAGTTTCAACCTGGTTCGAGCCGGGAGGTATCTCCTCCAGGCCAGCCATGGCGACTACTACCCGATCGTGGACAAGCAACTGGACTTGATCACCGGGGTGAATCTGGTCAACATCGAGCTCATCTCCCTGGAAGAGTCCCGAATCACGGTCGATGTCTACCCTGACGACCATCTGTCGGTGGACCAGGTCGCCATGTCGCAGGCGCTGGAGGAAAGGGAAATCGACTCCATCCCCGTAACCCGCTCGACCAAGCTTCGAATTCAAGGCGCCGCCGCGGTCTTGCCGGGTGTTTTGAGGGATCCGAAGGGTGACTTGCATTTTCATGGAAGCTCGGTAGAAGAGATGAACTGGTCCCTGGATGGATTCAACCTGTCCGATCCTGCCTCGGGAAAGCTGGAGATGGGGCTGGGCGCGGAATCGGTCAAATCCCTGGATCTGTTTTCCGGGCGCTATTCGGCCGAGTTCGGCAAGGGGACAGGCGGCACCATGGTCCTCAATTCCCGAATGGGAGACGACCGGTTCAGGCAGCGGTTCACCAACTTCGTTCCCGGGATCGAGTTTACCCGGGGACTCCGATTCCGCGACTGGAGACCCCGCCACAATTTCTCCGGCCCCATCCTCAAGAATCGCGCCTGGTTCTTCAACAGCCTCGATCTCCTCTATGAGGAAAACATCATCCCCGAGCTGCCGGTCGGCCGGGACCGTCACGTATCCTGGGCCGTCAACAACAGCTTGCGAGTTCAAGCCAGGCTCACGCCCCGACACACCTTGAGCTCGGGGTTCGTCGTGGACTATCTCAACGCGCCCAAGTCGGGCCTTTCGCCCCTGAACCCGCTGGAGACCACCCTGGACAGGCGAGCCCGCAGGTACTTCTTCAATCTCAAGGATCAATGGGTCCCCTCCCCCAAAAGTATCCTGGAATTCGGCTATGCGGCCTACCGCTCCATCAATCGACAGGTCCCCCAGGGAAGCCGGACCTATCGGATCACCTCCTTTGAAAGAGGAGGCAACTTCCCCATCGACACCTTGCATATCAGCAGCCGCGACCAGTGGCGAGCCGATCTGTTCAGCCCCCCCTGGGACTGGCTCGGACAGCACCAGACCAAGGTGGGAGCCAATCTCGACTATTCGCGGTATTTCCAGGACATTCGGCGGTCCGCCATCGAATATTTCCGCCTGGACGGAACCCGGTCGAGCCGGCTGTCCTTCGCCGGCAGCGGCGAGTTCAGTGAATGGAACCTGGAAACTGCCGCCTACCTGCAGGACCGGTGGGCTATCCAACCGCGCCTGGTGGCGGAGTTGGGGCTGCGCTGGGATTGGGACCGCGTTGTTTCCCGCGGCGTGGTCACCCCCAGATTCAGCCTGGCTTTCATGCCCGTCGGACTTGACAGCACCAAGTTCTCGGCCGGCTTCGGTTGGATTCCGGCCACCACCTGGTTTCGGGTCTTCACCCGCTATCGAGATCAACATTCCATCTTTACCGACTTCGCTGCGGACGGCATCACTCCGCTGCAGCCCCTCAACGTCAGATTCTTCACCCTGGACCGATCCCTGCTCACCATCCCCCGGACACAGAATCTGAGCGCCGGCTGGCAACAGAAGCTGCCCTACGGAACCGATCTCAACCTCAACTACTTGCGCAAGAGGATGCGGAACGGATATGCGCAGGTCCCCATCTCGATCCGAAGGGTTCGGGACGATCAACTCCCTCCCGGGAGTCGGACCATCCACTATCAACTGCAGAACTTCAGGGAGAACACCTACGACTCGATAGAGATCTCTCTGAGCAGACTCTTCCGGGCGCACCACCGCTGGTTCCTGAGCTACACCTTTTCGCGAGCCCGCTCCAATGCCGCTCTGGACCTGGACACTGACGACCCTGTCCTGTTTTCCGACATCTCGGGCCGACCGTCCTGGGATGTACCCCACCGACTGGTGTCCTGGGCATCCTTCCCTATCGGGGAAAAGACATCCCTGGCGCTCTTCGCCGAATGGCGTGACGGATTTCCCTTCAGTATCCATGACGACAACGGCAAACAGGTCGGCCGAATCAACAGTTGGAGACTTCCCCGCCACTTCAACCTGAACGTCCACGTCCAGAGAGCATTGACCTTCCTCGGGCATCAGTGGTCGCTGCGCCCCGGGGTGGACAACCTGACCAATCGACCCAACTACAACCTGGTCAACAACAACGTCGACTCTCCCCAGTTCCACAATCTCTTCGGACGATCCCCCAGAAAGCTGGTCATCCGATTGCGCTGGCTGGGAAAGGCGGAAAACCGAGCCGGACCAACGCCACACTCGCCGCCAGGCGGCCGGCCCTGAGGCCGCGCCCGAGTTTCTGCTTGTAATCTTCCCGACAATGGCTCACACTCCAGTCCTGCAAGGAAGAGGTTGAGGCATGCCATGAGCTTGAGAACACTCTGCTCCATGACCTTGCTCATCTCCCTGGAACTTTCCCTCCCCGCCCCCGTCCGGGCACAGTCCTCAGTCGCCGCCGAGGCTTACGATCAAGGCCAGTACGGCACCGCCTATCAGCTTGCCCGTTCGCTCGCCGAAGAGGGAGACGTCGAGGCTCAAGTCCTGTTGGGGCGGATGTTCGCCTGGGGTCGAGGGGTCCCCCGAGACCAGGATGAGGCCGTGAAGTGGTTCCGGATGGCGGCCGAGCAGGGGCATGGCCTGGCCCAATCCATTCTGGGCTTGCGGTACGCCTATGGCCGCGGCGTTCCTCAGGATGAATCCCGGGCCATCGAGTGGTTTCGCCGCGGAACCAGGCGCGGCAACGCCGTCGCTCAGCACAACCTGGGCGTCATGTACGAAAATGGAAAGGGAATCGGGAAAGACGACCGGCAGGCCGCTTACTGGTATCGGCTGGCCGCCGAGCAGGGCGTCCCTCACGCACAATCCAACCTGGGCAGAATGTACAGCGAAGGCCGAGGAGTCGCCCAGGACAAACTGGAAGCCGTGATATGGTTCCGGAAGGCAGCCGAGCGAGGACTGCCCCAGGCCATGCACAACCTGGGCGTGGCCTACCTCAAGGGGGAAGGGCTCGATCAAGACGACCTGAAGGCCTATGCCTGGATCCACCTGGCGAGCCAGTTCAGCAACGGGAGGCGGCGCACCCGTGAAGTCCACCGGCAGTCAACAGAGTTGAAAGCCAGATTGGGACAGCGGATGACTGCCAAGCAAGTCGAGAAGGCCGAGCGTCTGTCACAAAAGTGGCGAAAGAAAATGTCCCGCAGATGAGCCCCTGACCCACCCCTCCACGACGACGCGGATCCATGAGAAATGACCCAGGCACGTGGATCAACTTCGGATCGTCAAGACCAGATTCGAAATCAAGCCACTCATTTTGTGCCTTTTGTGCTTTTTGTGGTGAATGCCGGAGCTTGCAGCTCTTCACCATTGCCGCATCCATGTCATTCCCGATTGGGAATTTTGCAAAAGGCTCTGACTGTTGCGCCTTTTGTGGTTAGCCGGCATCTCTCACCGGGTCGCACCCGAAATCAAGAAAAACGAGGCATCCCCACCTCGGCGCTGTCTACGATTCCGACACCCGCCGCTCTCATTTCGTCCACGGCGCGTTCCACGTCCCCGGGATTCAGATCGACGCCCCGGCAACAATCCCGGACCACGCAGGTCTCAAGACCCAGGCCCCTTGCATCCAGCGCGGTGAACTTGACACAGTAGTCGGTGGCCAGCCCCGCCACAAACACCGTGCGCACACCCTTCCGGCGCAGGTAGTCCCCAAGGCCGGTCGCCATGCGATGGCCGTTGTCGAAGAACCCGCTGTAGCTGTCAATGCCGGGGTCGGTGCCTTTGAGGACGACCTTGGCCCAGCGACCTCGGTTCAGACCCGGTGCAAAGTCGGCCCCCGGCGACTCTTGCACGCAATGGACCGGCCACAGCCTCTGCTCGAGGCCCCCCAGCTCGATCGAGTCTCCGACACGCCGTCCGGGATGGTTGGCCGCAAAGCTCCCGTGATCGGGAGGGTGCCAGTCCCGGGTAGCGACGATCAACTCGAATCGCGTCTGCAACCGGTTCACACGGGGTACCACTTCGTCTCCGCCGGGAACCGCCAGCGCTCCCCCGGGAATGAAATCGTTTTGAACGTCAACCACTATCAGGGCTTCCATGCCGATGGCTCTCCAGGATCATCCTTTCTCTCAGTTGGTGAAGCCTCGACTCCAGACCCACCGGATACCGCCCGGGTCGGATCAAGCGCTTCAGGGCAGGGTCCAATCGGGCCAACTGGTCTTGAGCCCGCTGGCGACAACGATCCACCGACTCCGGCTGACAGACCTGCTTTCCGTTTCGCCAGACCGGAATCAGCAGATCCTCACCGGTTTCCCACCGAGGAGACCGCCGCTCCCGGCCCTCCCCGCCGGATTCAAGCAGCACTTGCCTCTTGCCGGGCCCCAAGCGCAGGTCATGAATGACGTCTCCCACAAACCTCCCGGCCTCTTGGAATCGACGGACTTGAAGAATGCCCGGAATCGACGTCTTGACCGCCTGTTCAGACCGTTTCAGCTTGTAGTCCCAGTCGCCCGAGGAGCCGCGAACGGCCGCCAGCTTGTAGACGCCGCCCATTGCCGGCTGTCCGTCAGCCGTCACCATCCGGGTTCCGACTCCCCAGACTCCAACGCTCGCCCCCCGTTTCTTGAGAGAGGCGATGAGGTGTTCGTCGAGATCGTTGCTGGCGATGATGACCGTTTCGGCAAATCCCGCCTCGTCCAGGATATGGCGGGCATCCCGGCTGAGCCGATCCAGGTTTCCCGAATCGAGGCGAATTCCCACCATCTCATGGCCCGACTGTCGCAGTTGCTTCCCCACCCGGACGGCGTTGCGGACCCCCTCCAGGGTGTCATAGGTATCCACCAGGAAAACGCAATTGTTGGGGAGCGCCCTGGCGTAGGCTTCGAAAGACTCCAGCTCGCTGCCGAAGGCCATGACCCAACTGTGGGCATGGGTTCCCCGGACCGGAATTCCAAAGCGCTTCCCGGCCAGCAGGTTGGAGGTGCCGGCGCAGCCGCCGACATAGGCGGCCCGGCTTGCCGTGAGGCCGCCGTCGCTTCCCTGAGCCCTGCGCAGACCGAATTCCAGCACCGGATCTCCAGCGGCCGCCAGACAGACCCGGGCCGCCTTGGTGGCGATCAACGACTGAAAGTTGAGGATATTCAGCAGGGTTGTTTCCAGGAGCTGGCATTGAATGATCGGCCCGCGGACCCGCAGCAAGGGCTCGTGAGGAAAGACCAGGGCCCCTTCGGGAAGACCGTCAACCTCGCAGGTCAGCTTCAGCCTTCCCAGGTAGCTCAGAAAGTCGGATTGAAAGATCGGCCGGCCATCGTTGCCGGTCAGGCTCCCCAGGTAGTCGATTTCCTCGCCATTGAAAGCGTATCGGTCCAGGGTTTCAATGACGCCCGCCAGCCCGCAGGCAATGGAGAATCCACCCCCAAAGGGATTGTTTCGGAAGGTAAGGTTGAAGACGGCTTCCTTCCCCTCCCAACCTGTCTTCCAATAGCCATAGGCCATGGTCAACTGGTAGAGATCGGTCAAGAGGGCGACCTGACCGCGACCATGCCCCCGATCGGAACCCAAGATCACTCATCTCCTATTGGGGAAGGCGAGCGAAACAATAGAGCGTTCCCCGGGTGCGAACGTAGAGTCGGCTGTCGGCGATCGCCGGCGTGGCGAAACACTCTTCCGCAAGGTCGTTGAGAGCCAGAACCTCCCATTGGCCTCCCGCCTTCAAGACCGGGGCCTTCCCGTTCTGGCTGATCAGGTAGACCTTGTCGTCCACGCCGACGGGAGAAGAGTAGTAGCGGTCGGTGGCTCCCTGCAGGCGGGCCTGCTTGAGGACTGTCCCACTATCCGGATCCAGGGTGGTGACGATTCCACCATCCTTGACCAGGTAGAGGACGGATTGGTACAGGAGCGGAGAAGAGACGTTGGGCAGGGATTTCCGATATCGCCAAAGAATATTGCTGCCGGTCAGGTCTCCCCGTCCCCCATGGCGTATGGCCATCATGTTGTTCTGAGCCTCCAGGCGGGCTCGATAGAATTCCCAATCCAGCCGGCTCAGGAATCGATCCTTGTCCAGATCCACATTCCGCCAACGCTTGGCCGGCTTGAATCCTTCGATCTCCTCCAAGGACAACCGTCCGTCCCCGTCCCTGTCCCGTTCCGCCAGGACCTGGGCATGGGAGGGAAGATCGACGCGCACGGGGCTGTTGCCTCCGGATTCCCAGGCATTGAGGTAGATCCTGTCGCCGTCGATCAGCGGCACCGACTTGAGTTGCCAGGCCATGCCCCGCAGCCACCAGAGCTTGTCTCCCCGATCCAGCGAGTAGGCGATCAACTGGTAGGATCCCGGCACGATCAACTCGGCGGGCTCGCCCCTGCGCCGAAATACCGCCGGGGTCGAATAGCCTCGGGTAACCTCAGGCCTCTCCGTTCTCCAAAGCACCTGCCCGCTGTCCTTGTCCACCGCAATCATGTAGGAGCCGCTGTCCTGGTCACAGACCATGACCACCTTGCCGTCCGCCAGGATCGGCGACGCGCCGTGCCCGTTGACGTTGTTCAACGGCCCGACCGGCAATCGCCACCGTTCCCTACCATCCAACTCGTAGGCAACCAGGCCGAAATCCCCAAAAAATACGACCAGGACGTCTCCATCGGTAACGGGCGTCGGAGAAGCCGGCGAGTTGATCTTGTGGTACCTCTGATCCCTTTCCCTTGCCAGGGAACGCTGCCAGAGGATCCTGCCCGTGCCGCGGTCGAGACCATAGGTGACCAGCGAATCCTCCGAAGCCCCGGTCAGGAACAAACGATCGCCGGCAATCACCGGAGAAGACTCTCCCGGCAGCAGGCCGGTCTTCCAGACGACGTTCTCGTCCGGCCCAAAGCGGACCGGGAGGTTTCGATCGCCGGAGACACCCATGCCGCCGGGGCCCCGGAATCTCGGCCAGGTCGGGGCCTCGGCCGTTTCCTCGGCTCCGATCCTTGCCGGCAGGAAACCGGCGGCCAGGCCGGCTGCCAGAACTGCCAGGACAGGAACCTCGAACAGACGGGTCACGGCGTCGGGAAAGAGTCGGCGAACTCGTTTTCTTGACATGGAATCGGGGCCTCCTTGCCTGGTCTGAAACAAACGGGAAAAAGAGGAATTCGCGAAGGACCGACAAGAGTTATCCAAAAACGAAAACGGCTAACCACGAATGGACACGAATGGACACGAATGAACACCAATAAAGTAAAGAGCCATTTGCAAAATTCCCAATCGGGAATGACATCGAGGCGGCCTACCGGCTCCGGCATTCACCACAAAAAGCACAAAAAAGGCACGAAATGTGTTGCTTGATTTCGAGCCTTGACGATCGGAGGGTTCTATTTTTGTGTTTTTGTGCCTTTTGTGGCCATTCCCGGAAAAGATCCCTCTGCCGATTATTGCAAACGCTTCATTCCAGATAAATAAGCACGTTCCCCTTTGCAGCGTTGTGGGTTAGGTGGGAGCTGCGAAGCTGCGGTTGGAGTCGGTAACCCGGCGAGACGCCCCCTACAAGCCATCCTTATAGAGCTGCGAAGCAGCGGCTCAGGGTAGCCCCAGGCGGAAGCCTGGGGTCGTATGGGTCTTGCACCAACCCAGCCGCGAACGCGGCGAATAGGAAGCACCCTTCCGAAAAGCAATGCCTCTCGAGCCTTTTGCAAAAGACTCGAAAAAGAGTCATCCACGAAGCTACCGGTCCTTCTCCATGGCCGACAGCAGGTGAAGCCCGATGAGGGTCTTGGCGTCGACGATCTTGCCCAGGCGGATCAGTTCCTCCAGTTGCTTGCGGGAATAGCGATGGACCGAGAGTTCCTCATCCTCATCTCCGGCCCTTCCCCCGGGTTCCAGGTCTCGAGCCAGAAAAAGGTGGAGAAGCTCGTTGCAAAATCCCGGCGTCGTATAGAATGCCGCCAGCTTCTCCAACCTGCCCGCTCTGAAGCCCACTTCCTCCTCCAGCTCTCTGGCGGCCGTCTCCTCGGGGGACTCCCCGGGGTCGATCCTGCCGGCCGGCAGTTCCAGCAGAGACTGCTGCATCGGATAGCGGAACTGTTCCACCAGGAGGACATCCCCGTTCGAAAACACCGGCGCCACCGCCGCGCCTCCGGGGTGCACCACCACCTCTCGCACCGCCTGCATTCCGGAGGCCGTGGTGATGTGGTCGACCGTGAGATCGATCACTCTTCCGCGATACAGGGTCCGGCTCTCGTTCAGCCGGTAACGGTCGTTCAGCGCAGCCTCCTGTTGGCGGAACCGGGACTCCCGATCCTCGGTCAGGATGGGGCTCCGGCTCTCCGCTCGGGTTATGAAAGGATGGGGATTGCGGTCTTGCGGCGGGGACAAAAACGGAAATTCCAGGGACGCTGGTTGGATCGAGCCGTCGCAAACCCGGCCGGCAGCTACTGGCCCTCAACCTTGGGCTGCTCCTCCACGCTCTTGTCCTGGCTCTTGGCGTCGGCAGACCTGGATTTCTTCTCCGACTCCTCCGAAATCAACTCGATGATGGCCAGCTCGGCTCCATCTCCGGCGCGCGGCCCCAGCTTCAGGATGCGGGTGTACCCGCCGGGACGATCGGCATAGCGGGCAGCAATGCTGTCGAAGAGCTTCTGGACGACAGCGGCCTTCAAGAGGAATCGGGCAGCCTGGCGCCTGGCATGCAACGTCTCCTTCTTGCCAAGAGTGATCATCTTCTCAGCCAGCGGCCTGACCTCCTTGGCCTTTTGAACGGTGGTGGTAATGCGTTCGTGCTCCAACAGCGACGTGCATAGATTCCTGAGCAGCGCTCGGCGGTGGGGCGGCGTTCGCCCCAGTTTTCGTCCGTGTACACGATGTCTCATTCAACCCCTCCGGAATGCGGGCTCAATCCCGCCGGGCGCCACGGCCGGTCCCTATTGTTCTTCGCTCACCGGAGCTTCTACCGGCTGCCCTCGTTCGTCGAGCTCCATACCGAGACCCAGGCCCATGCCTTCCAGAATTTCCTTGATCTCATTCAGCGACTTGCGGCCGAAATTCTTGGTCTTGAGCATTTCCGACTCGGTCTTCTGAACCAGCTCCCCGATGGTCTTGATATCGGCGTTCTTCAAGCAGTTGTAGGACCGAACCGACAACTCCAGTTCGTCAACCGATTTGGCGAGATTTTCGTTGACCACTTCCACGACCTGATTGGCAGGCTCCTCCTCATCTTCGGCCTGTTCCTCGAAGTTGATGAAGATGGACATATGGTCCCTGATCAACTTGGCCGCAAGACCTACGGCGTCCTGGGGAGCGATGCATCCATTGGTCCAGACGTCCAGAGACAACTTGTCGTAGTCGGTCATCTGACCCAGCCTGGAGGGTTCCACCGTGTAGTTGACCTTTCGGACCGGGGAGTGCACCGAGTCGATGGGGATATAGCCGATCGACAGATCGTCATCGAAATTCCGGTCGGCGGAAACGTACCCCCGTCCGTGCTTCAGCCGCATTTCCATCTGCAAGCGCCCTCCTTCGCTCACAGTCGCCAGATAGACGGTCTTGTCCAGGATTTCAACATCTCCATCGGTCTGAATATCGGCAGAGGTGACCACCCCCGGGGATTCCGACTCCAGGGTCAACCTCTTGGGGCCCTCGCCGCTGAGCCTGAAAGACACCTGCTTGAGATTGAGGATGATATCGGTCGCATCCTCCACGACTCCCGGGATGGGAGAAAACTCGTGCAGGATGCCGTCGATCCTGACCGCCGTAACGGCGGCGCCTTCGATCGAGGACAACAACACCCGGCGCAATGCGTTCCCGATGGTCGTCCCAAAGCCACGCTCGAAAGGCTGCGCCGTAAACTGCCCGTAGTGTTGCTCCTGATCGTCGCTGCCGATAGAGAGCCGTTTGGGCTTCTGAAATCCTTTCCACAACATAGGTAATAGACCCTCCCAAGGTCGGAGCCGGCCGGCCGATAGCCTGACTGAGATCCGAAAGACGTTTCCAGGAAGACTTTCGGACGATGAACTACTTGGAATAAAGTTCGACGATCAAATGTTCCTGCACTGGCAGATTGACATCGTCTCGGGTAGGAAGGGTAAGCACTTTCCCTGACAGGTTGGAACTATCCAACTCCAGCCAGGCGGGGACCCCACGACTTCCGACCATCTCCACTGAAGTCACGATGCTCGGGACCTTGCGGCTCTTTTCGCGAACCGAAACCGAGTCACCCGGCTTCAACTGAAAGGAGGGGATGTTGACCTTGCGATCATTGACACGAATATGGCCATGCCCCACCAACTGCCGTCCCTGCGCCCTGGAGGCTGAAAATCCCAGGCGGTAGACCGCATTGTCGAGACGCCTCTCCAACATCCCGAGGAGGTTTTCTCCGGTAACCCCTTTTTGCCGGGTTGCCTTTTCGAAATAATTCCGAAACTGACGTTCCATCAATCCGTAGATGCGCTTGACCTTCTGCTTCTCGCGCAGTTGGAGGCCGTACCCGACAATCTTGGACCGACGGCTCCTGCCATGCTGCCCGGGAACGAAATTCCTCTTTTCAATGGCGCAGGAGTCCTTGAAGCAGCGGTCCCCCTTGAGATACAGCTTGATTCCCTCCCGACGACAGAGACGACACACAGAACCGCGATAAGTGGCCAACTTCCTTCTCCTTGCTATGCAGATTTCAATCCGAAACTCGGGTCAAACCCGTCTCTTCTTGGGCGGACGGCAACCGTTATGAGGAATGGGGGTGACGTCTCGAATCGACTTGACTTCCAGACCCACCGTTTGCAGCGCTCGAATGGCGGATTCGCGCCCCGACCCGGGGCCTTTCACCCGGACGTCCACCGTCTTCATTCCGTGCTCGCGAGCCTTGTTGCCGGCAGTGATCGAAGCCTGCTGCGCCGCAAAGGGCGTCCCCTTCCGTGACCCCCTGAACCCCAGAGATCCCGCGCTGGACCAGCAGACCAGGTTGCCTCGCGTGTCGGTGATGCTGACGATGGTGTTGTTGAAGGTCGCCTGGACGAAAACAATGCCGCTCAGGACAACCTTCTTTTCCTTTCTACGAAAGACCTTCTTGCGTCCTTTCTTGGACTTGGTCTGAGCCTTGGCCATCACATCCGCTCCAATGGAATCACGATTCCCGTTCTCAAGTCTTGGCCGTCGATTTCTTCTTGCCCGCCACGGCTCCTCTGCGAGGACCCTTGCGGGTACGGCCGTTGGTGTGCGTCCGCTGCCCCCTGACCGGAAGCGACCGTCGATGCCTCAACCCCCGGTAGGAGCTGATCTCCATCAGCCGCTTGATGTTCATGGCGACTTCCTTGCGCAAGTCACCTTCAACGCCGCTCTGCTCCTCGATGATCTGGCGGATGCGGGTCACCTCTTCCTCGGAAAGGTCCCGCACCTTGGTGTCCAGACTGATTCCCGCCAGGTCGAGGATCTTGCGGGATCTTGGCCTGCCAATGCCGTGGATGTAGGTCAGACCGACCTCCACCCGCTTCTCGTTCGGTAAATCAATGCCAACGATCCGAGCCACGTCCAATCCTTTCCAGGGAGGAGAACCGGAGACCGGCCGGTCCGGCTATCCCTGACGCTGCTTGCACTTGGGGTTGACGCAAATCACCCTGACCACCCCGTGCCTTCGGATGATTTTGCATTTCGGACAAATTTTCTTGACCGATGCTCTGACTTTCATGGCTGACCTACTTGTAGCGATAGACGATCCGGCCCCGGCTCAGGTCGTAGGGCGACAACTCCACCGCGACCTTGTCTCCCGACAGAATCCGAATGAAGTTCTTGCGCATTTTCCCGGAAATGTGAGCCAGGACCACATGCTTGTTCTCCAACTGAACCCTGAACATGGCATTGGGCAAGGGTTCCAGGACAACCGCCATCACTTCAATGGCATCTTCCTTCGACATTCAGGACCACGCCCCTCTCGAAAAGTTAAACCCGAACTTCCAAGGATACAACAGGTTACCTACAATTCCAACCCTTGACCCGGGCCCAGACCGAACTTGCCGGACACTCCCGGCTCACCCCCGGCGCCCGCGAATCCGACGCCCCCGCGGCCCCAGGAATCCATCGTAGTGGCGCATCACCAATTGGGCCTCGATCTGTTGAACGGTGTCCATGGCCACCCCCACCACAATCAACAGAGAAGTCCCGCCGAAATAGAATTGCACCCCCATGCCGTTCAGGATCCAGTTCGGCAACCCTTCGAAATAGCCACCCACCCACGGGAGATTATTGATATGGAAACCGGTAATCATGAACTCCGGAATGACCGCAATCATGGCCAGGTAGAGAGCTCCCGCGAAGGTGATGCGCGTCAGGATGGTCTCGATGTATTCGGCGGTAGCCCGTCCGGGCCGGATTCCCGGAATGAATCCTCCGTATTTCCTCATATTGCCGGCGACTTCGGTGGGGTTGAAGACGATGGAGGTGTAAAAGTAGCAAAAGAAAATAATGAAGGTGACGTAAAGGAGATTGTAGAGAGGCTCGCCGAATCCGAGAGCCTCGGTGAGGCCCGTGAAAAAACGACTGTCCTGGAACAACATACCGAAGGTTTGCGGAAAGGTGAGGATGGAAGAGGCAAAGATTACGGGGATCACTCCCCCGACATTCACTTTCAGGGGAAGGTGGGTCGACTGCCCCCCCATGACCCTGCGCCCCACCACGCGCTTGGCGTACTGTACCGGAATCCGCCGCTGAGCCCTCTCCACCAATACGATGAATCCGACCACCGCTACCATGATGGACAGGAGAACCATGACGAACAGCGGGGACCATTGCTGCTGCACCAGCCGGGTAAAGATCTCATTGCCGGCGCTGGGCAGGCCGCTGACAATTCCGGCAAAGATGATCAGGGACATTCCATTTCCGATACCCCTCTCGGTAATCCTTTCTCCCAGCCACATGATGAATGCGGTTCCCGTCGTCTGGGTCAGCATGGTCATGAACACGAATCCAAACCCGGGGTTCAGAACCACCTGAGACCCGCCTTCGGCCGGCATCCCCTGCAGAAAGGACGCAATGCCGAAGGACTGCACCAGGCTGAGGATGACCGTCAGATATCGGGTGTACTGGGTGATCTTCTTGCGGCCGAGCTCTCCCTCCTTGGACAGTCTCTCAAGATAGGGCCAAACCACGGTCATCAACTGCAGGATGATGGAGGCCGTAATGTAGGGCGTAATGCCCAGGGCGAAAATGGTGAAGTTTCCGAAATTACCGCCGGAGAACAGATCCAGAAAACCCAGAACCGTCCCCCGGCTGCGGTCGAAAATCTCACGCAGGGCCTCGGTGTTGATCCCGGGAGTGGGGATGAAAGCCCCGACCCTGTAGACGGCCAGAATGCCCAAGGTAAAGAGAATCCTCTTCCTCAGGTCATGCATGTTCCAGATGTTGCGCAGGCTTTCGATCACTTGATTTCTTCGACGGCCCCCCCAGCCCGGCTGATCTTGTCCCTTGCGCTCCGACTGAAGAAGTGCGCCGACACGTTCAGGGCTTTCGACACCTCGCCTCGACCCAGAATCTTCACTCCGTCCTTGACCTTCTTGATGATTCCCCGTTCGACCAGGACCTGCGGAGACACCGAGGACCCGGCTCCGAACACCTGGAGCTGACCCACGTTCACCACCACGATCTGCTTCCTGAAGATATTGGTGAACCCGCGCTTCGGCAAACGGCGGTGCAAGGGCATCTGTCCGCCTTCGAATCCGCGCTTGGCCCTTGCGCCGGAACGGGATTTCTGTCCCTTGCTTCCCCGGCCCGCTGTTTTTCCCAGTCCGGATCCGCGCCCGATTCCCCTGCGCCTGCGGTTTCGGGTCGCCCCCGGAGAAGGCTTCAGGTCGTGAAGTTCAATCATGGAGCAGCCTTGAATTAGTGGTCAGTGGCCAGTGGTTAGTGGATAGTTGTGATTCGATCGACACGTCGAGCCACCTGTAAATCTGAAAGCATTCCTTCAAACAAGCGCCGCCAGTTCATCAAACACTTTCCTGTTCCTGATTCCCGCCGTTTACAACCCTTCTTCGTTCACCCTTCTTCCTTCTTCCTTCACTCCTCGCTCTTCACTTCCAACAAATGGCGTATCTTGAAGATCATGCCTCGAATTTCAGGGGTATCGGGTCGGGCCACCGTCTGGTTCAGCCGCCTGAAACCCAATCCCCGAATCACCTTCTTTTGCCGGGCCGAGCATCCAATGCCGCTCTTGACCAGCTTAATCTTCAGAGGCATCTTCTGCGCTTTCCCTGGGTTGTTCTTTCTCATCATGCGCTTGCGGCTCCGGCGCCTGCAAAATTTCCTCGGGCGACTTCCCTCTCAAACGGGCGACATCAGCCACATCCCTGAGTTGCTGGAGACCCTCGATGGTCGCCTTCACGACGTTGTGAGGGTTGGCGCTCCCCAGAGACTTGGTCAGCACGTTCTGTATTCCTGCCGACTGAATCACGGCCCGCACCGGCCCGCCCGCAATCACGCCGGTTCCATCGCGAGCCGGTTTCAGCAGCACCCGGCCCGAGCCGAATCGACCGATCACCAGGTGAGGAATGGTGGTTCCCTTCATCGGAACACGGATCAGGTTTTTCTTGGCCGCGTCGGTCGCCTTGCGAATGGCCGAGGGAACTTCCTTGGCTTTGCCATTGCCATAACCCACTCTGCCGTTCTCGTCGCCGACAACCACCAGGGCGCTGAAACTCAGGTTCTTGCCGCCCTTGACCACCTTGGTGACGCGATTGATCGAAACCACCTGGTCCTTGAATTGGGATTCACTCGAATCGATGTTGGCTTGCAAATGCCCTCCTTGAGACACCCTGCAGCAACCGGCGGAACCATGGAATGCGCCCGGTTGGGCGCAACGCTTTCGTCAGAACTCCAGGCCGCCCTCTCGAGCCGCATCCGCCAATGCCTTGACCCGGCCGTGAAACAGGTAGCCCCCCCGGTCGTAGACCACTCGCTTGATCCCGAGCCGGGAGGCCCGTTCAGCGATCCGGCTGCCCACCACCCTGGCCGCAGCCAGGTTTCCGCCATTCCGGTTTTGCCGGCGGATCTCCTTGTCGACGGTCGAGGCGGAGGCCAGGGTGCGGCCCTGGTCGTCATCGATGACCTGGGCGTAGATGTGACTGGCAGAGCGAAACACGTTGAGCCGAGGCCGATCGCCCGAGCCCCTGATCTTTTTTCGCACCCGCACATGGATGCGCCTGCGTATGTGATCCCTGGAAATCCGTTTAGCCATGGCTCCCGTTTGGGCGACCCGCGATCGCCGCGCCTGCCGCTACTTGGCCCCCGTCTTGCCGACTTTCTTCTTGAGCTTCTCTCCCGTATAACGAATTCCCTTGTTCTTGTAGGGATCGGGCTTGCGCAAGGACCGGATGTCAGCGGCCGTCTGACCTACTTTCTGCTTGTCCACGCCCGAGACGACCAGGTGTGTCTGTCGTTCCACCTCGACTTGGATCCCGTCGGGGATCGGAAAGTCGATGGTGTGGGAAAAGCCCAGACTGAAGACCACCGACTTCCCCTTGTGCTCAGCCCGGTAGCCGATGCCCACGATGTCCAGTTCCTTGCTGAATCCCCGGCTCACGCCGGCAACCGCGTTGGCCAACAAGCTCCGGGCCAAACCGTGGAGCGCTCTCTGCTGCTTGGAATCCGAGGATCGGGTAGCGACCACCCCATTCTCGGTCCGCTCAAAGCGTATTCCCTGTGGCACCACGCTGGTCATTTGCCCCTTGGGCCCCTCGATGCGGACCTGGTCGTCCGAAATGCTGACCCGGGTGCCGTCGGGAATTGAAATGATCTGTCTTCCGACTCGTGACATGGCTGAACGTCCGCTTCAGGTTCCGAAAAGCGATCACCAGATATGGCAGAGCACCTCTCCGCCAACCCCTTCCCGGCGCGCCCGGCTCCCGGTGATCACTCCCTTGGGAGTGGTGAGGATGCTGATCCCCAGATTCCCAAGCACCGAGGGAATCCTGCGCTTGGAGGCGTAGACCCGGCAACCCGGCCGGGATATCCGCTGCAATCCCGAAATCACCCGCTCGCCTCTGGGACCGTAACGGAGATAGATTCGCAAGAACCGCCTGCTGCCCTCGTCAATGGTCTTGAAGCCGGCGATATACCCTTCCTCCTTCAGAATCCGGGTCATTTCCGTCAGCAGGCGGGAGCAGGGAATGTCGACCTTCTGGTGCTTGGCCTGCAAGGCGTTGCGAATGAGGGTGAGGTAGTTGGCAACGGGATCAGTTAAGCTCATTCTTCATCAGGCTCCACAAATGCGGCCCGGTCGGCCCACCGGATCGCGGACAAAATCGGGTTCACCAACTCGACTTGATGACTCCCGGAAGTTCCCCTCTCAAGGCCAACTGACGAAAGCAGAGGCGACACAACTGGAACTTGCGCAGGAAGCCGCGCGGCCGACCACAGACCCTGCAGCGGTTGTATCGCCGGACCTTGAACTTGGGCTTTTTCTTGGCCTTGGCTATCAGTGCGATTCTGGCCATCGATTCCACCTCATCGTCGGAAAGGGAGCCCCAAGAGACCCAACAGGCTTCTGGCTTCATCGTCGGTCTTGGCGCTGGTTACCATGCACACGTTCATTCCCTTGATCTTGCCGACCTTGGAGTAGTCGATCTCCGGGAACACCAATTGATCCCGCAATCCCAGCGTATAGTTCCCGCGCCCGTCGAAAGACCGGGTGGAGAGCCCTCGGAAGTCTCGGACCCTGGGGAGAGCGATGTTGATCAGGCGATCGAAAAACTCGTACATGCGGCCGGACCGAAGCGTGACCGAGCAGGCGATCGCCATTCCCTGCCGAAGCTTGAATGAAGCGATCGACTTTCGGGCCCGGTTGATAACGGGCCTCTGTCCGGTGATCGCTCCCAACTCGTCCATGGCCGAATCCAACAGCTTGGGGTTCTGGATCGCTTCCCCCAGGCCGATGTTGACCACGATCTTTTCCAGCCTGGGCACGGCCATCACGTTGCCGTAGCCGAACTCCTTCTGCAGAGCCGGCATGATTTCCTTCTGATAGCGGTCCTTGAGTCGGCTCATGAATTTCTCTTCTCCGGCAGGCCCGCCCCCGAAAGTCAGCGGTCCAGCGAGGCCTCGCACTTGCGGCAAACCCGGATCTTCTTTCCGTCGGCCAGCACCTGGTGGCCGATACGGGTCGGCTGCCCGCAGGCTCCGCAAACGATCATGACGTTGGAGACGTGTATGGGGCCTTCCCTCTCCACGATCCCGCCCTTCAGATTCCGGCTGGGGTTGGGGCGGGTGTGGCGCTTGACCATGTTGATTCCTTCCACAACCACCCGCTGCTTGCCGCGGATCACGCGCAGCACGCGACCCACTTCCTTGACGTCCTTTCCGGCAAGGATCCTGACCTGGTCGTTCCTGCGGATATCGATTCGATGGGGACGCCCCATTTCAGATCACCTCCGGCGCCAGAGACACGATCTTCAGGAATCGCTTGTCACGCAGCTCCCGGGCCACCGGCCCGAAGACGCGGGTTCCCACCGGCTCTCCCTGGTCGTTGATCAGCACCGCCGCGTTCTGGTCGAAGCGAATGTAGGAACCATCCCGCCGGCGGGTCTCCTTGCGCGCCCTCACAATCACCGCCTTGACCACCCTCCCCTTCTTGACGTTGCCATCGGGGGTCACGTCCTTGACGGCGGCCGTCACCACATCGCCCAAGGCGGCCTTGGCCCCGGTGGAACCTCCCAGCGGCAAAATGCAGGCCAGCCTGCGCGCGCCCGAATTGTCGGCGACTTCCAGGATGGTTCCCATCTGAATCACGGTGCAATCTCTCCGTTGACCGGCTCAGGGGCCGCTGGGCCAAAGCTCAACCGGCCTTGGCGATAATGCGGGCCACGCGCCACCGCTTGCGTTTGCTGGTGGGGCGGGTCTCCACGATGGCCACCCGATCGCCGACGCCACAGGCGTTCTGCTCGTCATGAGCCAGAAAGCTTGAAGTCCTGGTGACAATTCGCCGGTAGAGAGGATGGGGCACTCGGCGTTCCACCGAAACGACCACAGTCTTGTCCATCCCATCGCTCTTGACGACCCCTACCTTGGCGTTCCTTCGACCGGTTTTCTCTCCGCTGCCCATGCCCTTGCGCTCCTGGTCTATGACCCTGTATCGACCGCCCCGTCCCAGGTGACGCCGGCGCGGCCATGTGAAAAGTGGATAGTGGCTAGTGACTAGTGGATAGTTAATGGATCGACATGCAAAGCATCTCGTCGGTCTCGGCGCAATCAGTTCATCAGGCCCTTGCCCGTTCCCGAAACCCTCGGCTAACCACTCTCCACTCTCCACTTAGCCGCGCTGCTGCCCCGTCGTGTGGGGCAGAGGCGCGGCTATCCTGCATCTCTTGGCTGCTGCAGTTGTCGCTCCCGTCGTATCGTCTTGATCCGGGCCACGTCCTTCTTCAACTGCTGCAGCCTGTGCGTCCCCTCGGCCTGGCCCATCGCCAGTTGCAATCGCAGTCGAAAGATCTGTTCGGCCATGTCGTTTTCCTGGCTGACCAGCTCTTCGTCCGAGAAATCCCTGATCTGCTCGGGTGTCACGCCTCACCCCCCGCATTGGGCCTGGAGACGAACCTGGTCTTGGCCGGCAATTTGTTGGCGGCCAAACGCATGGCTTCCCGGGCCACGTCCCGCTCCACGCCTTCCATCTCGAAGATGACCTTGCCCGGACGGACCACGGCTACCCAGTACTCGGGAGAGCCCTTGCCCTTTCCCATGCGAGTTTCCGCCGGCTTCTTGGTCACGGGCTTGTCCGGGAAGAGGCGAATCCAGATTTTGCCGCCGCGCCTGACGGCACGTGTCATGGCGATACGGGCCGCTTCGATCTGCCGATCGGTAATCCAGGCGGGTTCCAGCACCTTCAGTCCATAGTCTCCGAAGGCGATTTCCGAGCCGCGCCACGCCTTGCCGCAGTTGCGCCCGCGCTGCTGCTTGCGAAACTTGACCTTCTTGGGCATTAACATTTCAGATCCCCACCGGGTTGATCAGAGTTTGACGCCGATCTCCGAGGCTTTTTTGGTCACCGGAAAGAGGTCTCCCTTGTAAATCCAGACCTTGACGCCAATCAATCCGTAAGTGGTAAAGGATTCCGCAAAACCATAGTCGATATCGGCCCGCAACGTGTGAAGCGGAAGTCGACCCTGGAGGTACCATTCGGTTCGCGCGATTTCAGCTCCGTTCAGACGTCCCGCACAACAGACCCTGATGCCCTTGGCGTTGACTTTGAGGGCGGAGTCCACGGCCTTCCGCATCGCCCGCCGAAACGCAATCCGCTTTTGAAGCTGAAGCGCTATGGATTCGGCTACGAGCTGGGCCTCCAGCTCCGGGCGATGAATCTCATTGATGTTGATGAAGACTTCCCGATTGGTTCTCTGCTGCAAGTCCACCTTGAGTTTGTCGATCTCGGAACCCTTGCGGCCGATGATGATACCGGGCCGGGAGGTGTAGATGGTGATGCGAACCTTGTTGCCGGGCCGCTCGATCTCGATGTTGGAGACTCCGGCATGCCCCAACTGCTTCTTGAGTTCCTTCTTCAGGCGCAGGTCTTCGTGCAACAGGGTTCCATAGTCCTTCTTGGCGTACCAGCGGGAACGCCAAGTCTTGTTGTATCCCAAGCGAAGACCAAAGGGATGTACTTTCTGTCCCACGCGCCCCTCCCTATCTATTCGTCCGATACATGAATCGAGATGTGGCTCATCCGCCGCTGGTAACGCAACGCCCGCCCCATGGGAGCCGGACGCATCCGCTTCATCCGCGGTCCCTCGTTGACGTAAGCCCTGCTCACCAGCAACCGGTCCACATCGGTGGCCTCGTCTGCCTGTTCCGCATTGGCGATGGCCGACTTCAGGACCTTGGTGACCTGCGCGGCCGCCCTCTTCTTGGTAAAGCGCAGAACGTCCAGCGCTTCCGAAACGTTTTTCCCCCGGATCAGGTCGACAACCAACCGCACCTTTTGCGGCGAGCTGCGGATGAATTTCGCGGTAGCACGAGCTTCCATCAGATTCGAGCTCCAGACGGACTTTTCAGACCTCAGGATCGCGATGCCGTTTTCTCGCTGGACCTGGAGCTGTGTCCCCTGAAAAGGCGGCTGGGAGAGAATTCTCCCAACTTGTGTCCCACCATGTTTTCAGTCACAAAGACCGGAATGAATCTCTTGCCGTTGTGCACGGCGAAGGTGTGGCCGACCATGTCGGGAATGATGGTGGACCGCCGCGACCAGGTCTTGATCACCCTCTTCTCGAACCGCTTGTTCATGCCGTCCACCAACCTGGCCAGGCTGCGGTCCACAAACGGTCCCTTCTTTACGGATCGGCCCATCTCCTCACCTCCCGGAGGTCCCGCTACTTGCCCCTTCGCTTCACCACAAACGAATCGGTTCTCTTGTTGTTTCGGGTCCTGAATCCCCGGGTTGGCTGTCCCCAGGGCGTCACCGGGTGGCGCCCTCCGGAGGTTCGTCCCTCGCCGCCTCCGTGGGGATGGTCGACCGGGTTCATGGCCACGCCCCGCACGGTCGGCCGGCGTCCCAACCACCGCTGCTTTCCGGCCTTGCCCAGGCTGACGTTGCCGTGGTCGGTATTGCCCACCTGCCCGATCGTCGCCAGACAGTCGAGGTGGATCTTCCTGACCTCGCCGGACGGCATCTTTACCTGAGCGTAGGCGCCCTCCTTGGCAACGAGCTGGGCCGCACTCCCGGCCGAGCGGGCCATTTGAGCGCCCCCGCCCTTCCGCAACTCGATGTTGTGGATGGTGGTTCCCAGCGGGATATTCTTCAGGGGCAGCGCATTGCCGACCAGAATGTCGGATTCAGGGCCGGAAACGACCGAAGCTCCGACTTCGAGGCCCACCGGATGAATGATGTAGCGCTTCTCCCCATCCCTGTAGTGGAGCAGCGCAATCCGGGCCGAACGGTTGGGGTCGTATTCCACCGCGGCCACCTTGGCCGGCACGCCGAACTTGTCGCGCTTGAAATCGATGAGGCGATAGAGCCTCTTGTGCCCTCCCCCTCGATGGCGCACGGTCATGCGACCCAGGTTGTTACGGCCCCCGGTCCCGGACTTGCCCGTGGTCAGGCTCTTCTTGGGACGCTTTCGGCTGAGTCCCTCGGAAGTCGTCACCGAGGTAAACCGCAGCGAGGGCGTAAAGGGTCTGAAGGTTTTGAGGCCCATGGCTGGTCAGTGGCTAGTGGTCAGTGGTTGGTGGTCAGTGGCTGGTTTCGGATATGAATCGATTTGGCAGTGAGAACGTGCCCGCAAATTCGATCACTCTCCACTCTCCACTAGATATTGTCCGCGTATTCAATCATTTTTTCGCCAGGCTTGAGCTTGACGAAGGCCTTCTTCCAGTCGGGCCGCCGCCCGACATAGCGTCCCTGACGCCGCTCTTTCCCCTTGAAGCCGGCCGTATTGACCGAAGCAACCTTGACGTTGAAGAGCTTCTCTACGGCTTGCTTCACCTGGTGCTTGTTGGCCCGCGCAGACACTTCAAAGCATAGATACCTGTGGTCTTCCTTCAGACCCAGAGCCTTCTCGGTGATGATCGGGCGCTTCACGATCGAGGCCGGGTTCACGCTTGCAGACCCTCCTGAAGTTTCTCGATGGCCGTCCTGGAGAAAAGAACGCTCCTGGAATTCAGCAAATCGTAAACGGTCACCCCGCGACTGGATACGACTTTCACTTCCGGCAAATTGCCGGAGGCCCGGGCCAGGTTTTCATTGTCCCCATTGTCCACGATGAGAAGCTTTCTCCGCGTCTCCAGCTTCCGCAGCACCTGGTTCAACTCCCTGGTCTTGTGATTGGGCAAGGAGAAATCGGCGACCACCCGGATGCAGTTCGAGGCAAACCGGTCGCTCAGGGCCGAACGCATGGCGCCCAGCAACATTTTCCTGGGAAGGCGAAAGGCGTAGGACCTGGGCTTGGGTCCATGGGCCACTCCACCCTTTCTCCAGAGGGGATTGCGGGAGCTTCCGACCCGGGCCCTCCCGGTACCCTTCTGCCGCCAGGGCTTTCTGCCGCCGCCACGCACCTGGGCGCGGGTCTTGGTGGCGTGAGTTCCCTGTCTGAGGCTGTCACGGTAGTGTTTCACCGCCAGATAGAGCAGGCTCTTGTTGACTTTGGCCGAAAAAACCGTGTCGTGGAGATCGAGTTGATCAACCACCTCATTCTCCAGGTTCACAATATCAAGCGTTGCCACCACCCGCTCCATTGGCCCGCCGCCAAGCCGGCCCACCCGCTCTATTTCCGGATCCTGCGAACAACCAGGTAGTCCCCGTTGGCGCCGGGAACGGCTCCCTTGACGATCAGCAGATTCTTTTCCGCGTCCACGCGCACGACTTTCAACCCTTTTACCGTTACCTGACGCTGTCCCATGTGGCCGGCGCCCTTCATGCCCTTGACGACACGCGAGGGGAATGCCGAAGCACCGATCGATCCTGGAGCACGATGAAACATGGATCCATGGCTGGCCACGCCCCCACTGAAATTGTGCCGCTTCATCACCCCGGCGAAACCCTTGCCCTTGCTGACACCGGTCACGTCCACTTCGTCGCTGTCGCTGAACTGGTCCACCAGCACTCTGGATCCCACGGCCGTATCGTCGACGCCATCGGACAAGCGCAATTCCCTCAGGAAACGAACCGGAGCCACCTTGGCCCTCTTGAAATGCCCCCGCATGGGTTGACCGACCCGCTCGCGCTTGGGCGACCTGGACTCGATCAAACCCAGCTGCACGGCGTCATAGCCTTCCCGATCGGCCGTCTTCTTTTGCACGACCACGCAAGGACCGGCCTGGATCACGGTGGCCGGAACCACCCGCCCCCCGTCTTCGAACAACTGGGTCATCCCGATCTTGACACCCAGAATGCCATTCACCATGGGGCAAGCTCCCGGTCACCGGCTGCAGGCGCCGGATCTTGAGCCGGACTCGGCCTGCTGGGGCGGAAAAAATCCTCCACGCTCACTTGTGCTCCTTGCCATAGGCCTTGATCTCCACGTCAACCCCTGCCGGCAGGTCGAGCTTCATCAAGGCATCGATGGTTTGCGGGGTGGGCTCCAGAATATCCAGGAGCCGCTTGTGAGTCCGTATCTCGAATTGTTCGCGCGACTTCTTGTCCACGTGAGGGGACCGAAGGACGCAATACTTGTTCTTGGCCGTGGGAAGCGGGATCGGCCCGGCGATGCGAGCCCCGGTTCGCCGGGCCGTATCCACGATCTCCCCGGCGGACTGATCCAGAATCCGGTAGTCAAAGGCTTTCAATCGGATGCGTATCTTTTCGTTCAGCATCGATGGCTCTCATTGGCGGCGGCAACCGGCGCCGGCAGGTTGGGCGCTCCTATTCCAGTATCTCGGTGATGGTGCCGGCCCCCACCGTTCGCCCTCCCTCCCGGATCGCAAACCTCAGCCCCTTCTCCATTGCGATCGGCGTGATCAACTCGATCTCCAGGCTCACGTTGTCTCCCGGCATCACCATCTCCGTCCCTTCTCCCAGACTCGCCACTCCCGTCACGTCCGTCGTCCGAAAATAAAACTGCGGCCGATACCCCGTGAAAAACGGCGTGTGCCTCCCCCCCTCCTCCTTCGTCAGGATGTAGGCCTCCGCCTTGAACTTCGTGTGCGGCGTAATGCTCCCCACCTTCGCCACCACCTGCCCCCGCTCCACGTCCCGCTTCTCCACTCCCCTCAGCAACAACCCCACGTTGTCTCCCGCCACCCCCTCGTCCAGCAGCTTCTTGAACATCTCCACTCCCGTCACCACCCGCTTCTGCGTCGGCCTCATCCCCACGATCTCCATCTCCTCCCCTACCTTCACCTTCCCTCTCTCCACTCTCCCCGTCACCACCGTCCCTCTCCCCGATATCGAAAATATGTCCTCGATCGGCATCAGGAACGGCTTGTCCACCTCCCGCTCCGGCAACGGTATGTAGCCGTCCACCTCCTCCATCAACTCCTCGATCTTCGCCTCCCACTCCCCCTCTCCATTCAACCCTCCCAGCGCCGATACCCGCACCACCGGCACTTCCTCCCCAGGAAACTTGTAGCTCTCCAGCAACTCCCGCACCTCCAACTCCACCAGGTCCAGCAACTCCTCATCCTCCACCGCATCCACCTTGTTCATCGCCACCACGATCGACGGCACCCCCACCTGCCTCGCCAACAAGATGTGCTCCCGCGTCTGCGGCATCGGCCCGTCGGTCGCCGCCACCACCAGGATCGCTCCATCCATCTGCGCCGCTCCCGTGATCATGTTCTTGATGTAGTCCGCATGCCCCGGACAGTCCACGTGCGCATAGTGCCGCTTCCCCGTCGAATACTCCACGTGCGCCGTCGCAATCGTGATCCCTCGCTCCCGCTCCTCCGGCGCATTGTCGATCGAATCGAAACTCCGAAACGCCACCTTCGGGTCCTTCTTCCCCAATACCCGCGTGATCGCCGCCGTCAACGTCGTCTTCCCGTGATCGATGTGCCCGATCGTCCCGATGTTGATGTGCGGCTTGCTTCGATCAAATTTCTCCTTCGCCATCGCCTTTCTATCCTTTCTCCCGATCTCCCGAGGCCTTCATCGCCCCGCGGTGTCCCAGCTCCGGCCCTGGATCCTGGCGACGATCTGCTCGGTCACCGACTTGGGCGCCTGGGTGTATTGGTGAAAATGCATGGAATAGGTCGCTCGTCCCTGAGTCATGGACCGCAAATCGGTGGAATACCCGAACATCTCCGAGAGCGGAACCATGGCGGTGACCACCTGCGAGCCGGCACGGGATTCAATGGTCCCGATGCGCCCCCGGCGAGCGTTGAGGTCCCCCCCGACCGGCCCGATAAACTCCCGGGGAACCACGACTTCCACCCGCATGACGGGCTCCAGCAGCGCCGGAGCCGCTCGCGACACCGCATCCTTCAAGGCCATGGAACCGGCAATCTTGAAGGCGATTTCGCTGGAATCCACCTCGTGGAAGGACCCGTCATACAGGGTCACTTCAATATCCTCGATCTCGTAGCCGGCCAGGGGGCCGGCCTCGGTGGCCTCCCGAATGCCCTTTTCCACGGCTGGAATGAACTCTCGCGGAATGGCGCCCCCCACGATGGCGTTGATGAATTCGAATCCACGCTCCGCATCGGCCCGCGGCTCCACGCGAATCTTGACGTGGCCGTATTGACCGCGGCCGCCGGACTGACGAACGAACCGCCCCTCGCCCTCGGCGCCCTGACAGATGGTTTCCCGATAGGACACCTGGGGCTTCCCCACGTTTGCGGCCACCCCGAACTCTCGAGACATTCGGTCTACCAGGATCTCCAGGTGCAATTCTCCCATTCCCGAGATAATGGTCTGCCCCGTATCCTGATCGGTGGACACCTTGAAGGTGGGATCCTCCTGAGCCAGTTTTCCCAGAGCCAGGCCCAGCTTCTCCTGGTCATTCTTGGTCCTGGGCTCGATGGCGACGGCCATGACGGGGACCGGGAATTCCATGGATTCCAGAACCACCGGCGCCTCTTGGGCGCAGATGGTATCGCCGGTGGCCACCTCCCTCAAACCCACGCCCGCCGCGATGTCGCCGGCATAGACCTGCTGGATCTCCTCACGCTTTTCGGCATGCATCTTCAGCAGTCGGCCCACCCGCTCCCTTCTGTCCCTGGTCGAATTGTAAACGTAGGAGCCCATCTTGAGGACACCGGAGTAAACCCGGAAGAAGGCCAGTTGTCCCACGTAGCTATCGGTCATGATCTTGAAGACCAGGGCTGAAAAGGGTTCCTGATCCCGGGACTCGCGCACGATCTCGCCCCGGCCTTCCCGGTCGGCGCCTACGACCGGAGGCAGGTCGGAGGGCGAGGGCAGATAGTCCACCACGGCATCCAGAAGGGGCTGCACTCCCTTGTTCTTGAAGGCTGCGCCGCAAAGCACCGGAACCAGCGCCAGGCTCAACGTGCCCCGGCGCAAGGCCGCCTTCAGGTCCCCCTCATGGATCGACTCTCCGGAAACGTATTTTTCCATCAGCGGGTCATCGCTCTCGCAGACGGCCTCGATCATCCGTTCCCGGTACTCCTGCGCCTGCGCCACCATCTCCGGAGGAATCTCCGCCGTTTCGTGGTCGGCCCCCAGGGTCTCGTCTCGGTAGATGATGGCCTTCATGCTGATCAGATCGATAACGCCGACGAAGTTTTCCTCCCTGCCCAGGGGGATCTGAACCGCCACCGGCTTGGCCAGCAATCGGTCCTCGACCATCCGGATGCAGCCGAAAAAGTCGGCCCCGACCCGGTCCATCTTGTTGACGAAGACGATTCTCGGAACTTCGTACTTGTCGCCCTGCCGCCACACCGTTTCGGTCTGAGGCTCCACCCCTTCCACGGCGCCCAGCAGGCAGATGGCTCCGTCCAGGACGCGAAGGCTGCGCTCCACCTCGGCAGTAAAGTCCACGTGACCGGGAGTGTCGATGATGTTGATGCGAATGTCCTTCCAGAAACAGGTGGTCGCCGCCGAGGTGATGGTGATACCCCGCTCCTGTTCCTGCTCCATCCAGTCCATGGTGGCGGTGCCATCATGGACCTCGCCCATCTTGTGGGTGATGCCGGTGTAGTAGAGAATCCGCTCGGTGGCCGTCGTCTTGCCGGCATCGATATGGGCCATGATTCCGATGTTTCGAATTTTCTCGAGTGGTATCCGACGGGACATGAGCAGCCAGGCAGCCACCGACGGGACGGGACGCGGGCAGCCTCCAGCGATTTTGGCCTCGGGCGCCCAACCCATCCTGCCAGTGAACGAAATTTCATTTACCACCGATAGTGGGCGAAGGCCTTGTTGGCCTCCGCCATGCGATGCACGTCTTCGCGCCTCTTGACGGCCGCGCCGCGATTGCCGGCGGCATCCATGAACTCGGCAGCCAGCCTCTCCTGCATCGACTTCTCCTTGCGCATGCGGGTGAAGGTAATCAGCCAGCGAATACTCAAGGAAACCCTGCGGTACTGGTTCACCTCGATGGGAACCTGGTAGTTGGCGCCGCCCACCCTCCTGGACTTCACTTCCAGAACAGGCTTGACGTTGTCCACGGCCTTCTTGAAGACCTTGAGAGGATCGTCTCCGGTCTTATCCTTGATGATGTCCAGGGCTCCGTAAAACACCTGTTCAGCCGTGCTCTTCTTCCCCTTCCACATGATGCAATTGATGAACTTGGAGACGAGGGGACTGTTGTAGACGGGGTCGGGGATGACCTGGCGCTTCGGCACATGTCCTTTGCGTGGCATGACTGCTGCTCCCGAGACGGGCGTTGCGAACAACGCCGCAGTTTAAGCCGTTGGATTCGAAACCGGGGGTGATTTACTTGGGCCGCTTGGCCCCGTACTTGGACCGGCTCTGCTTGCGATTCTCGACACCGGTCGAGTCCAGGGTCCCGCGCACGACATGGTAACGTACTCCAGGCAGGTCCTTCACACGGCCTCCGCGAATCAGCACAATCGAATGCTCCTGGAGGTTGTGGCCAATGCCAGGAATATAGGTCGTGACCTCGATGCCGTTGGTCAACCGCACTCTAGCCACCTTGCGCAAGGCCGAGTTCGGCTTCTTCGGAGTCGAGGTATAGACGCGCACACAGACACCCCGCTTTTGGGGACAGCCCTGGAGCGCTGGACTGCTGGTCTTGTCTCTGGCCCGGGTTCGACCCAACCTCACAAGCTGATTAAACGTCGGCAACTCCCAATCTCCCAGAATTCACGCATTATCAATATGATAGCCCGGACACACCGCCCCGGACGCAAAACCACAAGACTATAGCAAAGCCATCCCCCGGTGTCAATCAAAATGCCGGTCGGCTCGTTGATCGAGTCGCTCAATCGAAGAGCGCCCCGGAGGCTTGCCCGGATTGCTTGAGAACTGGATAATCGCTTCCGGCTACTGGTCGGTCAAAGGTTTCGCAAGCGGGCAAGCCCTCAATGACCTAGTTGCACTATTGGAAGGACTGTAGCGAAATCAACGGAGCGCTTAACGCACCGATCGAATCACAACTAGCCACTATCCACTAACCACTAATCACTAAATCGTAAGAATCTCCTCTTCCTTGCTCTTGGCCAGTTCCTCCAGGCGCGCCACGAATCGGTCGGTCAGTTTCTGAATCTCCTCCAAACCCCTGCGTTCGTCGTCTTCCGAGAGATCCTTGTCCTTCAACCTCTTCTTCAGGATATCGTTCTCGTCCCGCCGGATGTGGCGCAGGGCCGTTCGATGCTCCTCCAGCACCTTGCCGACATGCCGGGCCAACTGCCTGCGGCGCTCTTCGTTCAGCGGGGGAATGGGAATGCGGATGATCTTGCCGTCGTTGGCGGGGTTCAAGCCCAGGTCGGAAGCCAGAATGGCTCTCTCGATGGCCGGCAGAAGGGAGACGTCCCAGGGCTGCACGGTGAGCAGGGTCGGGTCCGGAGCGGCCAGGGCGCCCACCTGGCTGATGGGAGTCGCCGTCCCGTAGTAGTCCACGCTGATCGGATCCAGCAGCGAGACCGAGGCGCGCCCGGTGCGCACCGTGGAGAGATGCCGGCGCAGGTCCTCAACCACCTTCTCCATGCGGATTCCCGCGTTCTTGACCACATCCTTGATCATGGGCTTACACCTTGACGGCGGTTCCAATCTTTTCCCCGAGAACGGCCCGCTTGATGTTGCCGCTGGTCCCCAGGTTGAACACGACGATCGGCATCCGGTTTTCCATGCACAAGGAAATGGCGGTGGCGTCCATGACCTTCAAGCCCTTGCCGATCACATCGATGTAGCTGATTTGATTGAACATGCTGGCGTCTTTCACCTTCATCGGGTCGGCATCGAAAATCCCGTCGACCTTGGTGGCTTTCAGAATCACCTCTGCCTTGACCTCCATGGCCCTCAGCGCCGCCGCCGTGTCGGTCGAGAAATAGGGGTTGCCGATGCCCGCCGCAAAGATGACCACCCGACGTTTTTCCAGGTGCCGAATGGCGCGCCGGCGGATAAAGGGCTCGGCCACTTCGCGCATCTCGATGGCCGACAGCACCCGGGTAAACACACCCGCCTTTTCCAGGGCGTCCTGCAGAGCGATGGCGTTGATCACGGTGGCCAGCATCCCCATGAGGTCGCCCGATACCCGCTCCATCCCCTGGGCCGTCGCCGACAGCCCCCGAAATATGTTGCCCCCCCCGATGACGATGGCGATTTCCACTCCCAGGCGGTGGACCTCGCCCACTTCCCGCGCGATGGTTCCGGCAACCTGAGGGTCCACCCCAAACGCCTGCTTCCCCATCAGGGCCTCGCCGCTCAGCTTCAGCAGAACTCTCTTGTACGCGGGCGCCTTCATGGGCTCTCCGATGAACTCAGTCCAACTGAGCCGCCACCTCTCCGGCAAAGTCGGCCGATCGCTTCTGCAGCCCTTCTCCCAGCTTGAACCGCGCGAAACGCCGCAGGTTGATATTCTCCTTGGTGGAGGCTATCCGGTCGGCCACCAACTGTGCCACCGTAGTCGAGGGTTCCTTGACAAAGGGCTGCTCCAGCAGGCACACCTCGCCAAAGAACTTGCCGAGCTGGCCTTCAACCACCCGCTCCACGATCTTCTCCGGCTTGCCGCTGGCCAGGGCCTTGGATCGATAGATCTCCTTTTCCTGGTCGATCTCGTCCTGCGGAACATCCTCCCGGCGCACATACCTTGGCGCCAGTGCGGCGACGTGCATGGCGATGTCCTTGGCCAGGTCCCGAAATTCCGGGGTCTTGGCCACAAAATCGGTTTCGCAATTCAGCTCCACCAGGACTCCCAGGCTGTCACCGGGGTGGATGTAGGCAAAAATCACTCCTTCCGCGGTCGCTCGGTCGGCCCGCTTGGCAGCCGCCGCCAAACCCTTCTTTCTGAGAATGACGGTGGCCTTCTCGAAGTCTCCCTGGGCCTCCTGCAACGCCAACTTGCAATCCAGCACTCCGGCCTGGGTTCTCTCTCGTAGACTCTTCACTTGTTGGGCTGTAATGGCCATTTCCACATCCTCTCAAACAAGATCATCGCTCATGAATCGCTCTGCGGCCGCCTGCAAGACCGGGCCTGCCTCGATGTCGTCCGCCGGCTGGCGGTTTCTGTCCTGGTGTGTTTCAGGTTGGACCGGGAAACGTTTTCCGGGGAAAGAATGTGTTGAGGTAGGACAGAGGGAAGTCACCCTCCGGCTTCCCATTCCAGCCGGGTCCGGCCTGCGGCGATCCGTTCGCCCCAATCCTCAGGCCACGTCCTGGGCCTGGCCGCCACTCCCGACCGGGCGAAGATCCTTCTCCGGGGCTGCTTCACCCTCCGGCGCGGTTTGGCCGCCCTCTTTCGCCGCCTCCTCGCGGGGCTCGGTCTTCTCCTTCGAGACGGAGGCGCCGTCGACCACGGCGTCGGCCACCTTGGAGGTGAAGAGCTTGATGGCTCGCAGAGCGTCGTCATTCCCCGGAATCACGTGATCGATGCGGTCCGGGTCGCAATTGGTATCGACCACCGCCACCACCGGAATCTGCAGCCGGTTGGCCTCGCGGACGGCAATCTCCTCCTTCTTGGAGTCGATCACGAAGAGAATGCGGGGAAGGGACTTCATGTCCTTGATCCCCGAGAGGTTCTTCTCCAGCCCCCGGCGCTCGCGCTCCAGCCGCGCCACCTCCTTCTTGGACAGGAGCTCGTATCGGCCGTCGGTCGACATTTCATCCAGCTCCCTCAAGCGCGCAACCGATTTCTTGATGGTGACGAAGTTGGTCAGCAGCCCCCCCAGCCAACGCTGGTTGACGTAGAACATGCCACACCGCCGGGCCTCTTCGGCGACGGCATCCTGGGCCTGGCGCTTGGTCCCGACGAACAGAAGGGCCCCGCCCTGGGCCGTCACATCGGTGATGAAGCGGGTGGCCTGCTTGAACATGCGCAGGGTCTTTTGCAGGTCAATGATATAGATTCCATTGCGCTCCCCAAAAATATAGGGCTTCATCTTGGGGTTCCAGCGTCGGGTCTGGTGGCCGAAGTGGACCCCGGCCTCCAGCAGTTCTTTCATCGAGACAGATGCCAAACAGACCTCCTGACCACTCCAGGGTTATCGCTTGGAGAATTGGAAACGCTTGCGGGCTCCGGGCTGCCCGTATTTCTTTCGCTCCTTGATCCGGGAATCCCGGGTCAGGAAGCCGCTTTTCTTGAGTGTCTTCCTCAACTCGCCGTCGTATTCGAGCAGGGCTCGGGCGATGCCGTGCCGGACGGCTCCGGCCTGGCCGGAAGGCCCGCCCCCGTTCACGTTGACCATCGTGTCGAACTTGTCCGAGGTCTCGGTGACCTCGAAGGGCTGCTTCACCAACATCCTCAGAGTCAGGTTCTTGAAGTAGGTATCCAGGGAACGGCGATTGATGCGGAACTCGCCTTGACCCGGCCTCAAGTAGACCCGCGCCGTCGAGGACTTGCGCCGTCCCGTTCCGTAGTACTGAACTAACGCCTCCATGCATTGGCTCCTTTAACCGTGCGCACGCCTATCGAGGCACTTGCGAAGATTCCGGTTGCTGGGCTTCATGAGGATGACCCTCTCCCCGGTACACCTTCAGCTTCTTGGCCATGGCCCGGCCCAACCGGGACTTGGGCAGCATGCCCTTGACCGCCCCTTCCACCATTCGGTCCGGCCGCTTGGCTCGGAGATCCCTGGCCTTCACCGCCTTGATCCCTCCCGGATAGCCCGAGTGGCGGTAATAGACCTTCTGCTCCCATTTGTTGCCGGTCAGCCTGACCTTCTCGGCATTGACGACGATCACGTGGTCGCCGCTATCCAGGTGGGGCGCCCAGGTGGGTTTTCCCTTGCCGGTGAGCAGGGTGGCCACATGGGTCGCCAAACGCCCCAGAACCACGTTTCGAGCGTCAACCAGATACCATCTCCTCCGGAGTTCAGAGGGTTTGGGTTGATAGGTCGCCATGGAACATTCCAGGTTGAAGACGCACCGGCGCACAAACGACCGAAAGTATTCGATACCCCCGCGGTTGTCAAGAAAAACCTGCTCTAGCCCGCATTTCTCACCAGGCCGCCGGATTCAAAATGAAAGACTATTTTCAGCAACTTGTTGGTCCGATTGCGGAGCCTTGCGGTAACACACGGCGCTGGGCGTGCCCTGGCTTGTCGTTTTTCCCTCAGCGCGTCCATGCTCGCTCGACCGAAATGACCGCTACGCTCTTCGGTCGCGAGCACGCGCTGGAGGGAAAATTCCTGCGCCATGATCATGCCCCCTGGTGAGACATGCGGGCTCGCGCCATCATGCGGCGGAAACCCGCAAACCATTTGACAAGCAGGAGCGGGCTGGGCTACTTAAGCTGAATTCGTTTCCGAATCCGGGAGGCGCTCGAGCCGAGCATGGATCCTGCACGCATCAGAAACTTCTCCATCATCGCCCACATCGACCACGGCAAATCGACCCTGGCCGACCGCCTGCTCGAATTCACCGGGACCCTGTCCCAACGCGAGATGGCCGAACAGGTTCTGGACGACATGGAGCTGGAACGGGAGCGCGGGATTACCATCAAGGCCCATGCCGTACGCCTGAAATACCGCAGCCGCCGCGGAGACGACTACATCCTGAACCTGATCGACACCCCCGGACACGTCGACTTCAGCTATGAAGTCTCCCGCAGCCTGGCGGCATGCGAAGGCGCCCTGCTGGTGGTGGATGCTTCCCAGGGGGTCGAAGCCCAGACCCTGGCCAACACCTACCTGGCCATCGACAACAATCTCACCGTCGTTCCCGTCATCAACAAGATCGACCTGCCGGGAGCCCAGCCCGACCGAGTCAAGCAGCAGATCGAGCAGGTCATCGGGCTGGACACCCACAACGCGCTGCTGGTCAGCGCCAAGCACGGCACCGGGGTGCAGGAAGTCCTGGAGGGAATCGTCGGGGAGGTTCCGGCCCCGCGGGGAAGCCGGACCGGCCCCCTGAAGGCCCTGATCTTCGATTCCTGGTTCGACCTCTATCGCGGGGTCATCGTCCTGGTTCGCGTGATCGACGGGACACTCAGGACGGGCATGCGGATCCGGCTGGTTTCCAGCGGCCGCACCTACGAGGTCGAACGGGTGGGCGTGCAGACGCCCAAGATGGAAGCGGTTCCGCAACTCTCGGCAGGAGAGGTCGGGTTTGTGATCGCCAATATCAAGAAGGTCTCCGACACTCGGATCGGGGACACTCTCACCGAAGACGCCAACCCCACCCGGGTTCCCTTTCCCGGTTTCCAGGAAATCAAGCCCATGGTCTTTTCCGGGCTCTACCCCATCGAGCCCAACCAGTATTCGGCGCTGAGGGATGCGCTGGAAAAACTGCGGTTGAACGACTCCTCCTTCTTCTACGAGCCGGAGACCTCCACCGCCCTGGGTTTCGGGTTTCGCTGCGGTTTTCTGGGCCTCCTCCACATGGAGATCGTCCAGGAACGGCTGGAGCGGGAATTCGATCTCTCCCTGATCACGACGGCGCCGGGAGTCCGCTACCGGGTCACCACCGCCGAAGGCGAGGTGGAGGAGGTGGACAACCCCACCCGGCTGCCGCCCCCGTCCCGGATCGACAAGATCGAGGAACCGGTGGTCACTTCCATGATCATGACCCATCACGAGTACGTGGGGCCGCTGCTGAGGCTGCTGGAAGAAAAGCGGGGCGTCCAGAAATCCCTGGACTACCTGACGCCGACCCGGGTCCTGATCACCTACGATCTCCCGCTCAACGAAATCGTGATGGATTTCTACGATCGACTCAAGTCCGCTTCCCGCGGCTACGCCTCCTGGGACTACCAGCTCTCCGATCACTGGACCTCTCCCCTGGTCAAGCTCGACATCCTGGTGGGGGGCGAGACGGTGGACGCCCTGTCGGTCATCGTCCATCGCGACCAGGCTCACGGCCGCGGCCGCGCCCTGGTGGAAAAGATGAAGTCGCTGATTCCCCGTCAGATGTTCGAGGTTCCCATCCAGGCCGCCATCGGCAGCAAGGTGATTGCCCGGGAAACGGTGCGGGCCCTGAAGAAGAACGTCACCGCCAAGTGCTACGGCGGGGACATCACCCGAAAGCGCAAGCTGCTGGAACGCCAGAGGGAAGGCAAACGGCGCATGAAGCGGGTGGGCAGGGTGGACATCCCGCAGGAAGCCTTCCTGGCCGTTCTGAAAACCGACTGAGCCGGCCGGCGCCGGAGGAGGCCTGAGGACTTGCGGGAAGGGTGGATTGGGATTAGACTTGCACTCCGTTCCAACCGGCGTCGCCGGTGAATGCTCTGGAGGCTCCCATGAACAGATGGTTTCAACCCACACTCGCCGCCGCATGGCTCCTGTTCGCCGGCGCCGGGACTCTGGCGGCCGAGGACGCCGGCTCCGCCTTTGCCGACAAGACGCTGGAAGCCGCTGTCAAGAAGGCGGTGTTCGCCTCCGAGGCGCTTACCCAAGAGGACCTGGAGCGCCTGTCCACCCTCAAGGTTCGCGGGGCCGAAATCGAGGATCTGAAGGGGCTGGAGAAATGTCTGAACCTGGCCGCCCTGGACCTGGCCGGCAACCGGATCAGCGATCTCGGTCCCCTGAAGGACCTGAAAGGCATCCAGACCATCGACCTTTCGGGGAACCGGATCGAAGACATCCAACCGCTGGCGGGACTGATCAAGCTGCAATACCTGCAACTGGAAGGCAACCGGGTTTCGGATCTGACCCCGATCGAGGGCTTGACCGCCCTCAATTCCCTTTACCTCTCCCACAATCGCATCAGCGACATCAGCGCGGTGGCGGGCCTGCACAAGCTCTGGTCGCTCTACCTTGCGGGCAACCGGGTTTCGGACCTCGAACCGCTGGGACGGTTGCGCTTCCTCTCCTCCCTGGACCTGACCGGCAACAGCGTTGCCGACCTGTCCCCACTGGAGCCGCTGACCGAGCTGCGCTACCTCATTCTCAACAACAACCGGATCAGCGACCTCGGCAAGCTGGTGGCCATGAGCCGGAAGGACTTCGAGGGCGAGAAGCGATTTGCTCCCTACCTGCGGCTCTACCTGGCCGGCAACCCGCTGAACACCGATGCCGCCCGCCGTCAGACCAGGGAGCTGGAAGGCTTCGGGGTGCGGGTCAACCCGGAGTAGGCAGGGAGCGGACTTACTCCTCCGGCCATCGCTGTCCCCAGGACCCTGCCGGCATCTCCTCGGTCCATTCGCAGTCCGATCTCCAGAACGTCAGGCTGAGGGCGACACCCAGGCGGTGGTCGGGATTGGCTGCCTGAGCCGGCGGCAGACCGCTGGCTGCGCCCCGGCGAGCTCGTTGATGATCGCCAAACAACTCCAGGCGCAGTCCCCTGGACTGACTTTCCCCGGTCAAACCCACCGGCGAACCGGCAATCTCCAACCGCAGCCCTCCTCCCAGGCGGGGGGACCCCTGCGACTCCGTCTCCAGCCTGGCAAAGGGACCCAGACGCCCCCGGTCTCCCCAGGTCTGCATTTCATAGCTCAGGGCGGCCTGAGCCCGATTGGGATTCCAACTCCACTGACCGTCCCGGTCGGGGTCGGCCGCCAGCATGGTCTGGTTCTGCCACAGGGCCTGGGGGCCGCCGCTCTGCCTCCCCCACAGCGGCCGCATCAGGAAACGCCATCCCTTGCCGTCCGACCCCGGGTCCAGGCTCACCGCCAGGCTCAGACCCCGCTCCCTGAAGCGCCGGTCCTGGTGAGCCACCAGCCAGTGCCCCCGCGCTTCCACCTCCAGCCCCAGCCGCTGATTGGCCAACGTCACTCCTCCGGCCACCTCCGCCCCCAGACCCGTCTCGGCATCGCCTCCATCCATCCGCAGGCCCATCTCCAGGCTCGGCGCCATCTGCACGTTCGGCGACACCGCCCAGCCGGCGCTGGCATCCACCATCAACCGCATCCGCTGCGCCTCTCCCCGGCCCGACCTCACATACTGCACCGCCTCCGAGCCCACGCTCACGGCAAAGGCATCCGCCTTCAGGGCCAGGTCCACCGATCCCAGCCGGGCCAGTTGGCTGCGGCCCCCCAAGGCGCCCATCCAGATGCCGAGATCCGTATCCATCAAGTCGTCGCCGATGCTCAACTCCGCCGTCCCTCGTCCAAAGCCCATCAGACCCCACAGGCTCACTCCCGGACGGGGAGACCACTGGGCGTAGGGATGCAGGCTGTTCAGCGTTGCATCCAGGCCGCCCGGTCCCCCGCCCAGGCGCTGGTAGTCCAGGGCGCCTTGGCTGTGCGAGGCGGCCACGCCCAACACCGCCTTCGACCCCCAGCGATGATCCGCTCCCAGGTAGGCGGCTCCCACCCGCCCGTCCAGACTGTAGTCCCCGTGAGAGCCGCCGGAAAACTGGCTGCCCGCTCCCTGGCCCCACACGGTCCATCTCTGCTCCCGGCCCGGCTCCCCGGCACCCTCCTCCCGGGAACCCTTCCGGTCGGGTGAGAACTGGAAGCTGCTGTAGCTCATCATGTCCCTGCCTGAAAAGCCGCTCCGGCCTGCTCCGCCCATCATCGGATCCTGCGACAGACCCGCCGAGCCTCCTCCGAAGGAGCCGCCTCCGAACCCGGACCCACCGCTGCCGAACGGCAGGTCGCCATCCAGGCTCACCCCTGGCCGCGCCTGCGCCCACCAACTGTTGGTCCCCGTCTGTCCGGGCGCCGGCAGACCGGCCGCCGTCCTTGCATCTCCCATCCGGGCGGGAGCCGCGAACCGCTGGCCCCTCCCCAGCATTCTGGCCAACCCCTGCACCCATCCGGCCGCCTGAACGTCCCCGGCTTCCCCGGCCCCCAGGTCGAACTGCTGGCCTCCCAAGCTGGCTTGCGACCCGCTCCCCCCTTGTTCCAGACGACTGCCGATAGCCTCCACCGCCTGGCTGGCGATCGTCCGCCCCAGGGCCGCCAGAGACAGGTCCACCATCCTGGCCTCTTCCTCTTCAAGGGCGATGACTGTCACTGCGAACGACTGCTCCGCACTCAGTCCCTCCGGGTCACTGGCCGTTACCGTCACCCGGGTCACCGCTACGCTCACCGGCGTCAACCCCACCTGGACTCCCGACAGACTGGCCGTCACGATGGCTGCATCCAGGGAGCTCACTTGGTAGCTCAGCGCGTCTCCATCGGGGTCGCTGAAGTACTCCTCGATCTCCACCTTCCCTTCCTCGCCCAGCAGCAACGTCTGATCCGGGATGGTTCCCACTGCAACCGGTCCGGCGTTGGTCGACACCACCTGGATATGGGCCGTGGCCTCGTTACTGGAGGCGCCCTCGCTGTCATAGGCTCGATAGACGAATTGGTCCTCACTCGAGCGTTTCCCGTCATGGGTGTAGGTGAAGGTCCCGTCGGCCCTCAGTTCCAAGTCGCCGTACCGGGGCCCGCTGACCAGCTCCGCTCTCAAATCGTCCCTGTCGTCCTCCAGGTCGCTGTCGTTGGCCAGGACGCTGTAGACGGCGCCGCTGTCCTGAAGCTCCCGGCCCACCGGGGTGGCCTCGTCATGGGTCGCGCCCCTCGTCACCGCACTGACCGAACGGCCCCTCTCGACCGTGATCTCATCGTCCACCGCAACCGGGGGAGTGTTCATCGGCGTCAGCGTCAGTGCGGCCCCGTTGACCGTCACGCCCTCAGCGCTGCCCGCCACCCCGATGGTCTCGTCTTCCTCCACCACCGTGTCCTGGATGGGTGTCAGCGTGAAGGTCCCCGTCCCACTCGACCGGCCCGCCTCGATCGTGACGGTGAAGTCCGGCACCGCCTCGTAGTCCTCTCCCGAGGTCGCCGTGCCGCTGCCGCCCACCGTCACCGTGATGGGCTTATCGGTCTCGTAGACGCCGTCGTTGTCGAGCGCCGCCGTCACCGTCAGCGTCGTCGCCTCGTCTGCTTCGTTCACACTCGACGGACTCACACTCAGGTCCACTGCCGGCGTGGTCTCGTCGTCGGTCAAACTCAGTTCCGCCCCGTTCACGGTCAGCTCGATGAAACGGCCCGCCACCCCGATGGTCTCGTCTTCCTCCACCACCGTGTCCTGAATCGGCGTCAGGGTGAAGGTACGCGTCCCACTCGACTGGCCCCCGTCAATCATGATGGTGAAGTCCGACACCGCCTCGTAGTCCGTCCCCGAGGTCGCCGTGCCGCTGCCGCCCACCGTCACCTTGATGGGCTTGACGGTATCGTAGATGGTGTCGTTGTCGAACGCCGCCGTCACCGTCACCGTCGTGGCTCCGTCTCCTTCGTTCACACTCGACGGACTCACACTCAGGTTCACGGCCGTGGCGTGCTCGTCGTCGTCCTTGATCGTGCCCTTGCCGGTGTCGTCAAAAATCACCCCCGGGGGCGCATCCGACACTTGCAACTTCACCACAAACCACTCGTCGCCCTCCGTCACCACGTCTTCGGTGGTCCGAAGCGTGAAGCTCTGCGTCTCCCCCTTTGCGCCCGTGAAGGTCAGCGGGGCCGTGTTGGCCCTATAGTCCCTGCCCTCGGTGGCCGTGCCATCGGTGTAGCCGGGAGTCACCTTCAGGCCGCCCTGCACGGCTTCCGACAGCGTCACCGTGAAGGTCATGCTCTCGCCTTCGGACGCACTGGCGCCTTTGATCGTCACCGTCGAGCTGTCGTCGTTGTTGATCATCCCCAGGCCGCCCCCGGCGCTCTTGCTGACGGAGGCGAAGGCCGCCCCGCTTGCGCGGGCATTGGCGCCGGAACCGGCCACGCTGACGCCGGGCGGCGCATTCGACACGCTCAAGCTCACCGTGAAGCTCTCGTCGGCTTCCAGCACCGTGTCACCGATCGTGGCCACCGTGAAGCTCCGAGTCTCCCCCCTGGCGCCGGTGAAGGTCAGCGGGGCCGTGTTGGCCCTATAGTCCGCGCCTTCGGTGGCCGTGCCGTCGGTGTAGCCGGGCGTCACCGTCAGCCCGCCCTGCACCGCTTCCGACAGCGTCACCGTGAAGGTCACCCCGTCGCCCTCGGATGCACTGGCGCCATTGATCGTCACCGTGGAGCTGTCGTCGTTGTTGATGGCGCCGGTGCCCGTGTCGCTGGAAGTCACCCCGCTGGGCGCATTCGACACGCTCAAGCTCACCGTGAAGCTCTCGGCGTATTCCACCACCGCGTCTTCCCTGGTCGAAACGGTGAAGGTCTTCGTCTCGTTGGCCGTGCCGGTGAAGTTCAGCGCTGCCGTGTTTTCGTCGTAGTCCGTGCCCTCGACCGCCGTGCCGTCGGTGTAGCCCGGCGTCACCGTCAGCCCGCCCTGCACCGCCGTGTCCAGGGTCACCGTGAAGGTCAGGCCGTCGCCCTCGGACGCGCTGGCGTCGTTGACCGTGACCTCGGCGCTCTCGTCGTTGTTGATGGTGCCCGTGCCCGTGTCGCTGGCGGTGATGCCGAGCGTGGTGCCGGAAACCGTCAAGTCCACGGTGAAGGTCTCGTTGGCTTCAAACACCGCGTCCTCGGTGGTCGAAACGGTGAAGGTCTTCGTCTCCCCCTTGGCGCCGCTGAAGGTCAGCGCCGTCGTGTTCTCGTCGTAGTCCGTGCCTTCGGTGGCCGTGCCGTCGCTGAAACCCGGCGTCACCGTCAGCCCGCCCTGCACCGCTTCTCCCAGCGTCACCGTAAAGGTCAGGCTCTCGCCCTCGGAGGCGCTGGCATCATTGACGGTCACGGTGGCCCCGTCGTCGTTGTTGATGGTGCCCGTGCCCGTGTCGGTGGCGGTGATGCTGAGCGACGTCCCGGAGACGGTCAAGCCCACGGTGAAGGTCTCGTTGGCTTCCAGAACCGCGTCTTCGGTGGTCGAAACGGTGAAGGTCCGCGTCTCGTTGGCCGTGCCGCTGAAGCTCAGCGCCGTTGTGTTCTCGTCGTAGTCGGTGCCCTCGACCGCCGTGACGTCGGTGAAGCTGGGCGTCACCGTCAGCCCGCCCTGCACCGCATCGCCCAGGCTCACCGTGAAGGTCATGCTGTCGCCCTCGTCGGCATTGGCGTTATTGACGGTCACGGTGGCGCCATCGTCGTTGTTGATGGTGCCGGTGGCCGTGTCGGAAGCGGTGATGCCGAGCGACGTCCCGGAGACCGTCAAGCCCACGGTGAAGGTCTCGGCCTCTTCCAAAATCGCGTCTTCGGTGGTCGAAACGGTGAAGTTCCTGGTCTCGTTGGCCGTGCCGGTGAAGGTGAGTGCGGTCGTGTTGGCGGTGTAGTCCGTGCCGGCGGCCGTGCCGTTGGTGTAGCCCGGCGTCACTTTCAGCCCGCCCTGCACCGCCTTGTCCAGGGTCACCGTGAAGGAGATGCCGTCGCCTTCGTCGGCGTTGGCGTCGGCGATGGTCACCGCCGCGCTGTCGTCGTTGTCGATGGTGCCGGTGGCCGTGTCGGTGGCAGTAATGGTGAGCGAGGTCCCGGAGACGCTCAAGCTCACGGTAAAGGTCTCGTCGCCTTCCAGGACCGCGTCGTCGGTGGTCGAAACGGTGAAGGTCTTGGTCTCGTTGGCCGTTCCGGTGAAGGTCAGTGCAGTCGTGTTCCGGGTGTAGTCGGTGCTGGCGGCGGTGCCGTTGGTGTAGCTCGGCGTCACCTTCAGCCCGCCCTGCACCGCCGTGTCCAGGGTCACGGTGAAGGAGATGCCGTCGCCTTCGTCGGCGTCGGCGTCGGCGATGGTCACGGCCGCGCTGTCGTCGTTGTTGATGGCGCCCGTGCCCGTGTCGGTGGCGGTGATCCTGTTGCCGAGCGTCGTGCCGGAGACGCTCAGGCCCACGGTGAAGGTCTCGTTGCCCTCCAGCACCGCGTCTTCGGTGGTGGAAACGGTGAAGGTCTTCGTCTCTCCCTTGGTGCCGGTGAAGGTGAGGGCCGTCGTGTTCTCGTCGTAGTCGGTGCCCTCCACCGCCGTGACGTCGGTGAAGCTGGGCGTCACCGTCAGCCCACCCTGCACCGCCTCCGACAGCGTCACCGTGAAGGTCAGTCCCTCACCCTCGGAGGCGCTGGCGTCGTTGATGGTCAGGGTAGCGGTGTCCACGGTGTTTTCGGTGCCGGATTGGATGGTGCCCGTGCCCGTATCGGTGGAGGTGATGCTGCTGCTGAGCGTCGTGCCCGAGACCGCCAGGCCCACGGTGAAGGTCTCGTCACCTTCGACCACCGTGTCCTGCGTGGTGGAGACGGTGAAGGTCTTGGTCTCGTTGGCATTGCCGCTGAAGGAAAGCGCCGTGGTGTTCTCGTCGTAGTCGGTGCCCTCGTCGGCCGTGACGTCGGTGAAGCTCGGCGTCACCGTCAGCCCGCCTGCCACTTGGGTGTCCAGCGTCACGGTGAAGGCCATGTCGTTGCCTTCGGCCGCGCTGGCGTCGTTGACCCTCACCGAGGCGCTGTCGTCGTCGGTCAGTGTCAGCGTCGTCCCGGTCACCGTGGTGCTCAGGCTCGTGCCGGCCACGCCGATGGTCTCGCTGCCCTCGACCGTGGAGTCATCGGCCGGCGTCAGGGTGAAGGTGCCCGTGGCGCTGGTCCCGTTCGCCGCGATCTTGATGATGAAGTCCGAGACCGCCGTGTAGTCCGTGCCGGAGGTGGCCGTGCCGCTGCCGCCTACCGAGACCGTCACCTCGCGCGACGACGCGATGGCCGAGGCCGCGGTGGCCGTCACCGTCACCGACGTGGCGCCGGCGTCTTCGCTCACGCTCGACGGCGCGGCCGACAGCGACACCGCCGGATAGTTGGATGCGTCGTGGATCGACAGTGAGGTGGCCGTCACGGGGATCGTATTGGTGTTATTTTCGTTTTCCGAAGAGATACCAACCGGCGTCAGCCGTGACGCGCTGCCGCTGATCGTGACGGTCTCGAAGCCCTCGTAGGCCGTGTCGGTCTTCGGCTTGAACGTGAACGTGCCTGTGCCGCTGGTGGCGTTGGCCGCGATCGTCACCGTGAAGTCCGACACCGCCTCGTAGTCCGTGCCCGAGGTCGCCTGGTCGGTGGATTCGCCTACAGATACCGTCACCGTCGTCGCCGAGCTGAGGGCCACGTTGATGGCCGCGGTCACCGTGACCGTCTCGCTGGCCTTGCTCTCGCTCACGCTCGACGGACTCGCGGAGAGGGTGATGGCGTGTGTGTCGTCGTCGGTCAGCGTCACCGTGGTGGACGTCACGGTCGAGCTCGGGCTCGCGCCGGCGACGCCGATGGTCTCATTGCCTTCAATGCTAGTGTCGTTGGTCGGCGTCAGGGTGAAGGCGCCCGTGCCGCTGGTCGCGTTGGCGGCGATGGTGATGGTGAAGTCCGCGACCGTCGCATAGTCCGTGCCGCGGGACGCCGTGCCGCTGCCTCCCACCGACACCGTCACGGTCCGCGCCGAGGCGATCGCCGAGGCGGCGGTGGCCGTCACCGTCACCGACGTTCCGCTCGCCCCCTCGCTCACGCTCGACGGGTTCGCCGAGAGGGTGATCGCCGGGTAGCTGTCGTCGTCGGCCAGCGTCACGGTGGTTCCGGCCACCGTGGAGTTCGTGCTGGTTCCCGCCACGCCGATGGTCTCGTTCCCCTCCACCGTGGTGTCCTGGGTCGGGGTCAGGGTGAAGGTGCCCGTGCCGCTCATGGCGTTCGCCGCGATCGTGACCGTGAAGTCCGACACCGCCGCGTAGTCCGTGCCCGAAGTCGCGGTGCCGCTGCCTCCCACCTTCACCGTCACCGTGCGCGCCGAGGACGTCGCGGCCTTGGCGGTGGCCGTCACCGTCACCGAGGTGGCGCTCGCCCCTTCGCCCACGCTCGACGGACTCGCCGACAGCGCGATGGCATGCTTGTCGTCGTCGGTCAGCGTGACGGCGGTGCCGGTCACCGTGTGACCGCCGCTGCTGCTGCCCGACACCGAGATCGCCTCGTTGCCCTCCACCGTAGTGTCCTGCACCGGCGTCAGTTCGAACGAGGCCTCGGCCGTGGACTGGCCCTTCGGGATGGTGATCGTCTGGACGTTCGACGTCGTGTAGTCCGTGGTCTTGGTGGCGCTGTCGCCGCCGGCGCCGATGGCCAGCGTCACCGTCGTCTCCGCCTTCATCGCCGCAGCCGCCGTCGCCCGCACGGTCACCGATTTCCGCGCTCCGTCCTCGGCCACGGCGACGTACGACGGCACCGTCGCCAGCGCGATCGTCGGCAGGTCGTCGTCGGTCAGCGTCAGGACGGTTCTCGATATCGTCGCGGCCTCGGCGCTGGCGCCGGTCACATGGATGGTCTCGTCGCCCTCCAGCGCCGTGTCGTCGGTCGGCGTCAGGGTGAACGTGCCGGTGCCGCTCGTCTCGTTGGCCGCGATCGTGATCGTGAAGTCCGACACCGCCGCGTAGTCCGTTCCGGAGGTCGCCGTGCCGCTGTCGCCCACCGACACCGTCACCGTGCGCGCCGTCGCGAGGGCGGCGGACGCGGTCGCCGTCACCGTCACCGACGTACCGCTGGCCCCTTCGCTGATGCTCGACGGCGACGCCGAAAGGGTCACCGCCGGGTTCGTGTCGGTCAGCGTCAGCGTCGTCGGGTACACGTAGGCGACCGTGCTCGATCCCGACACGCCGATGGTCTCGTCGCCCTCGGCGGCGCTGTCCTTGGTCGGCTTCAGTGTGAAGACGTTCGTGGCGCCCGTCTTGTTCGCGGGAATCACGATGTCGAAGTCCGACACCGCCGCGTAGTCCGTGCCGGAGGTCGCCGTGCCGGTATCCCCCACCGACACCGTCACCGTGCGCGGCGTCGACACCGTCCCCGTCGCCGTCGCCGTCACCGCCACCTGCGTCCCCGCCGCCCCCTCGCTGACGCTGGACGGGTGCGCCGAGAGCGAGATGGGCTGGGCGTCGGTCAGCGTAATCGACGTTCCTCGGCCCGCATAAAAATTCCAATGGGTACCGCTCCCGTTGATGTTGATCGTCTCGTCGCTCTCGAGCAGCGCGTCCTGGGTCGGCGTCAGGGTGAAGGTGCCCGTGGCGCTCGAAGCCTTGTTGGGAATCGTGATCGTGAAGTTCGACACCGCTGCGTAGTCCGTTCCCGACGTTGCGGTGCCGCCGCCGACCGACACCGGCACGTACACGTTTCCGTACACCGTAGGGTCGATGTGCGCCGTCACCGTCACCGTCGTGGCGCCGTCGTGTTCGCTCACGCTCGACACGTCCGCCTTCAGTTCTATTGTCGAGTACCACTCAAAGATAGATATCCCATTGGGTACGCTGTTCACCTTGTAGCCGGTCGCGAGGCCGCTAATCGATAATGTCTCATTGTTGTCGGAAACAGCGTCCCGTATCCCCGTCAGCGTGAAGTTCTTAGTCGCGGAGGTCTGGTTCGCGGGTATCGTGATCGTGAAGTCGGCCACCTCTTGGTAGTCGACGCCCTCGGTCGCGCCGTCGGTAGGCGCGCCGACCACTACCGTCACGTCGACCGCCGATGTCGTCGCACTTGGGCGTGTTGCCGTGATCTGGACGCTCCCACTCCAAGACTCAGAAATGCCCACTTTGTCGGAGGAGAGTGAGATCGTGTCCTGGTCGTCGTCGACCAGCGTCAGCGTCGTCCCCGTCACCGTCGAGAGCGAGTTGGTACCCGCGATGCCGATGGTCTCGTTGCCCTCGTTCGTGGTGTCCTGGGTCGGCGTCAGGGTGAACGAGCCGGTGCCGCTCGTGGCGTTCGCCGCAATGGTGATGTCGAAGTCCGAAACCGCCGCGTAGTCGGTGCCCGAGGTCGCCGTCCCGCTGTCCCCCACCGACACCGTCACCGTGCGCGCCGCCGCGATCGCCGTCGCCGCGGTGGCCGTCACCGTCACCGTCGTGCCGGACGCCTCCTCGCCCAGCACCGTCCGGTTCAGGGACAACGTCACCGCGTCCTTTTCGTCGTCGGTGAGCGTGATCGTGGCGTTCGTCACCGCCGTGTTCGGGCTGCTGGCGTCCACGCCGATCGTCTCGTTGTACTCAACCACGGTGTCGTTGGTCGGGGTCAGGGTGAACGCGCCCGTGCCGCTCGTTGCGTTCGCCGCGATGGTGATCGTGAAGTCCGTCACGGCCGCGTAGTCCGACCCAGGGGACGCGGTGCCGGTCTGTCCCACCGACACGGTCACCGTCCGCGCCGATGAGATCGAGGATGCTGCCGTGGCCGTCACCGTGATCGACGTGGCCGACGCGCTCTCGCTCACGCTCGACGTGCTCAGCGACAGCGTCACCGCCGGGTAGCCGTCGTCGTCGGTGAGCGCCACCGTGGTTCCCGTCACCGTCGTGCCGGCGCTGCTGCCGGAAACGCCGATGGTCTCGCCGCCCTCGACCGCGGTGTCCTGGGTCGGCGTCAGCGTGAAGGTGCCCGTGCCGCTGGTGGCGTTCGCCGCAATCGTGATGTTGAAGTCGGAGACCGCCGCGTAGTCCGTGCCCGAGGTGGCCGTGCCGCCGCCCACCTTCACCGCCACCGTCCGTGCTGAGGAACTCGTGGACGCGGCCGTGGCGGTCACCGTCACCGTCGTGGCGGACGCGCTCTCGAGAACGCTCGCCGGACTCACCGACAGCGTGACCGCCGGATTGATATCGTCGTCGGCGAGTGTCACCGTCGTTCCCGTCACCGTCGTGTTCAGGCTGCTGCCGGCCACCCCGATGGTCTCGTTTCCCTCGTTGGTGGTGTCCTGCGTCGGTTTCAGGGTGAACGTGCCCGTCCCGCTCAAGGCGTTCGCTGCGATGGTGATGTCGAAGTTCGACACGGCGGCGTAGTCCGTGCCCGAGGCCGCCGAGCCGGTTTTCCCCACCGATATTGTCACCGTGCGCGCCCACGCGACCGCAGAGGCGGCCGTGGCCTTCACCGTCACCGAGGTGGCCAACGCCGCTTCGGCCACGCTCGAAGGCGTCGCCGCGAGGGTCAGCGCCGGCTGGGCGTCGTCGTCGGCCAGCGTGATCGCCGTGCCGCCCACCGTGAAGTTCGCGCCGCCGGATTCCGGCTGTCCGCTGATCGAGATCGATTCGGTATTCTCCACCGACGTGTCGTTGGTCGGCGTCAGCGCGAACGCCCCCGTGGCGGTGGTGGCGTTCGCCGCGATGGTGATGTTGAACGCCGGCACCACGGTGTAGTCCGTGCCCGGGGTCGCGGTGTCGCTCCGACTGCCCACCGCCACCAGCACCGTGCGGGCCTTGGCGGACGCGGTCGAGGTCGCCGTGACCGTCACCGTCTTGGCGCCGCCGTTCTCGGTGACGCTGGACGGGCTCGCCGACAGCGTGACGTCCGGCGCCGTGTCGTCGTCGGTCAACGTCAGGGTCGTTCCGGTCAATTTCGCGGTCGAGCCCTCGACATTCCCCGCGAGGGCGATCGTCTCGTCGCCCTCCGCCAGCGTGTCCTGGGTCGGGGTGAGCGTGAAGGCGCCGGTGGCGCTGGTCGCGTCCTTCGCGAGGGTGATGGTGAAGTTCGACACCGCCGCGTAGTCCGTGCCCGAGGTCGCCGTGCCGCTGCCCCCCAACGACACCGTCACCGTGCGGGAGACCGAATGGGTGGACGAGGCCGCCGTGACCGTCACCGTGGTGGCGCCGTCCGCCTCGCTCACCTTCGAGGGGTTCGCCGACAGCGTGACCTGCGGCCCGCTGTAGGGCCGGTCGCCCTCGTCGGTCAGCGTCAGGGTCGTGGACTGCGCACCGTCGGTACCCGAGGCATGGATGGTGATCGTCTCGTCGCCTTCCCAGTCGCTGTCCCCGATCGGCTCCAGGTTGAAGGAGTTGCTGCCCGACCGCCGGCCGGACTTGATGGTGATCTTGAACTTGGAGACGGCATGGTAGTCCGTGCCGGAGACGGCGCTGTCGCCGCCCTTGCCCACCGTCACCTCGTAGCTGAGATCGCTGGTCGAAGTACCCCACTCCGACACTTCCGCCGTCACCGTCACCTTCTGCGAGCCACCGTTCTCCGATACCGAGCCCGGCGAGAGGGACAGCCTGGCGCCGTGCCACCACTCGGCGCTTACCTCCTCCTTGTCGGCCAGCGTCAACGAGGTTCCCTTCACGCTCAGGCCGGAAGCGCTCCCCGAGATCGAGATCGTCTCCTTGCCCTCGACCTCCGTATCCTCGATCGGGGTCAGCTTGAACGCGCCCGCGCCTGTTGTGCCGCCGGCCGGAATCTCGAGCGCCAGCTCCGCCACCGCCGTGTAGTCCGTTCCCGAGGTCGCGGTGCCGCCGCCGATCGAGACCGTCACCGGCGTGTTCACCGCCACCGCCGCGTCGGCCGTCGCCGTCACCGTCACCGACGTCGAACCGGCGTCCTCGCTCAGGCTCGACGGATTCACCGACAGCGTGACCGAGGCCGCGGCGGGGTCATCATTACTCTCGGCGCCCGCGCCGGCCGGCAGCAACAGGCCGAAGGCCGCTACCAGGAAAGTCATGGCCGCAAACGACCTGCTGCGACCTGCCCCTCCGGGGATGGTCCGCAAGGCGGTGGGCGAAGCGGAGGAGAACGTGAAGGGATGATTTGGTTTCGTCGCCGTCATTCGGTCTCTCGTCATTGTTTCCAAGTGGATCGTCAAGGCCGGGGAAGATCCGTCATCACTCCTGCTCGCCCGTTAAGTTTGCAAGAATCATGCCAAAGTCTGAAAAATCTTATAAATCATTTAATAAGAACAACTTGAATGGATGTCTCTTGAGTGATCCCATTGCTTCCGGCTGTACCGAAATGCCGGCGGCGGGAGCCGGTCAGGGGTGAGTCCCGATCCGTAAGCGTCTGGATTTCAAGGGATTAGCCGGCAGGGAGCGGGAGGTGTGTTCCGCCCTGAGACACTTGTCCGCTTTTGAGACGTTTTTCAAGGAGTTGGAGGGGGGGAGGCGTCCTGGGCTCCGCTACAGCCCTTTTCACCAAGCGCAGCAACGGAACAGGAAGGACCTTGGCTCCGCATGGGATCGAGAGTGGAAAAAAGCGATAAGGACGGCTCTTGGTGTGACTTTCGTATACAATTCCAATGTACTAAAAGTGAACGTCACTATTTGGACCACCCACTGTGAACACGATGACCAACGCAACTTTACTGATTGTCTCGGAAAACACGGCCGTTGCTCCGGGGCTGAAAGACTGCCTGACGGGTCTGGGCTACAGGGTGTGCGCCACCGTTCCTTTCAGGAGGCAAGCCATCGAGCCGGCGGCATCCCTGGGTCCCGACCTGGCCCTGATCGACGTGGAGCTTGCGGAAGACGCCGATGGCCTTGAAGAGACGGCGCGCCTCTGGAGCCGGCTCGATATTCCCGTGGTCTGCCTGGTGGAGGAAGCCGGGGAGCCTCTGTGTGAACGGGTCCGGGCCTTCGATCCGCTCGGCTACGTGCTGAAACCGTTTGAAGAAGGGCAACTGCACCTGAACATCCAGGCGGCCCTGGCCCGGCGCCGGAGGGAACGCGAGCACCGGGAAACGGAGAGCAGGATGGAGCAAACCATCGCCGATCTGCGCCAGCAGTCCCAACTCATGCAGACCGTTTTCGACAGTATGGAAGAGGGTGTGGCCGTGGCCGACGCCACCGGCAGGCTGCTGCTGTTCAATCCCAGCGCGGAACGCATTATCGGCAAGGGGCTGGAGGATTCAGCCCCGGATGAATGGTCTGAAACCTATGGGGCTTTCTATCCCGATCAGGAAACTCGCGTTCCCACCGATCAGCTTCCCCTGGTCCGTGCGCTCCGGGGTGAGAACACGGACGCCATGGAGGTTTTCGTGCGCAACGACTCCATGACGGACGGGGTCCACGTCAGCGCCAATGGGCGCTACATATCGGACACTGACAACCGGATCACGGCCGGTGTGGTGGTCTTCACGGATGTTACCCGGCACAAGCAGCAAGAGGCGCAATTGAAGCAAACCATCCAGCGCCTCAACAAGCAGGCACAACTCATGGAGACCGTTTTCAAGAGCGTTAGCGATGGGGTGGTGGTGACCGGCAAGGACGGGTCGTTCCTGTTCGTCAATCCCGTGGCCGAACAGATCGTCGGCATGGGAGCGACCGACTCCTCCTCCGATGAATGGTCGGAAACCTACGGCACCTTTCGTTTGGATGGAAAGACCCTCTTCCCAACCGAGGAACTTCCACTGGTCCGCGCCATGCGCGGCGAGACCACCAACGACGTCGAGTTGCTCATACGCAATCCGGCAAGGCCGGAGGGAGTTTACATCAGCGTCAGCGGGAGACCCCTGCAGGACGACACGGGCCTGATCGAAGGCGGCGTCATCGTGCTGCGCGACATCACCGCCCTGAAGGGCGCCGAGAGAGAGCTCAAGCAAAAGGCCGAGAGCTTGCGGCTGCAGACCCATGCCATGGAGACCGTATTCAACAGTATCAGCGACGGCGTGGTGGTCGCCGATGAGAACGGGAAATTCACCATTTTCAATCCCAGCGCGGAGCGCATTGTCGGTATTGGCATGACCGAAACGGAACCCGATCAATGGCAGGATCGATACGGCATTTTCTTTCCCGACCGGGAGACGCCCTTTCCCCCGGAGGAAGTCCCGCTGGTCAAGGCCATCCGCGGCGAGCCCACCGATGACGTGCAGATATTCATTCGCAATCCGAACGTCCCGGAAGGCGTCTACATCAGCGTCAGCGGGAGACCCCTGCAGGACGACTCAGGCACGGCCAAGGGCGGCGTGGTCGTCTTCCGCGACGTGACCGAGCGCGTTCTCGCAGACGAAGCGCTGTCGCAGGCCTTTGCCCAGGGCAGGCTGGAGATCGTCGACACCATCCTGCACAACATCGGCAATGCCATCAACAGCGTGGCCGTAGGGATCGGGACCGTTCACGAGCAGTTGGCGCAAAACGAGATGATTGGCCGCTTCTCCGCCCTGGCCAAGGCCATCGAGCCGCATCGAGAGGACTGGATCCCCTGGCTGCAAACAGACCCGCAAGGCCGGAAAGTATTGCCGTTCATTCTTGCCCTTGCCAAGGACTTCGCCACACAGAATGAACGACACAAGCAAATCGTCGAGCGCGTCCGAGAAAGGGTGGGGCACATCGTCGACATTGTTCGAACCCAACGGACCTACGACAGGAACGCCATGGCGCGCAAGGACGTCATTCTTCGCAAGGCGATCGCCGACGCCGTCAGGCTGTTGCAGGATTCGCTCACCAAGAGAAACATCCAGGTTCGCATCCACTGCCACCAGGCGCCCAAGGAGATCCGGATTCAGGAGAGCAAATTTCACCAGATGCTGGTCAACCTCATCAAGAATGCCATTGAAGCCATAGATGAACTTGCGAGTTCGGGCAAGTCCAGGGTGGAGCCGTGCATTCAGATCGGAGCCCGCGTCGAGGCCGATTTTCTTGTTCTGGACGTGATCGACAATGGCATCGGCATCGAAAAGCACCGCTGCCGGCTGATCTTCACCGCCGGGTATACGACCAAGAAGACCGGCAGCGGGCTGGGGCTTCATTCGATCGCGAACTTCGTGATCGGGTCCGGGGGGACCATCGAGCCCTTGAGCCAGGGCCGGGGTCGGGGAACCACCATGCGCATCAAGCTGAGAATGGACTCGATAGCACCGCCACGAAACGCCATCAGGAACTAGACCGCCAAGAGGGGATGGGATGGAGCACAATCGATACTGGAACCGTCGCGTGCTGATCGTCGATGACCAGATGGAAATCCACCAGGACTTCAGGGAGATGCTGCTGGAGGGGGACCGGAAGGCCGCAAGCGATGAGCTGGCGGCCGCCTTCACTCTTGAGGAGGACGGGGGCTTTCTGCCTGATTTCGAGCTGTTTCACGCGACCAGCGGAGAGACGGCCTACGATGCCATCAAGGGCGGAAAGGAATGCGGCGCTCCCATTGCCGTCGCCTACGTCGATATCCGCATGCCTCCGGGCATCGACGGCCTTGAAACGGTCCGCCGGGTGAGAGCCGTCGATCGGGACATCGAGGTGGTGATCATGACCGCTTACACCGACCGGAGCCTGTCGGCGATCATCCGCGACATGGAACTGCTCCACAAGGTGCTCTACATCCGAAAGCCCTTCGCGCGCGAGGAAATCCAACAGATCACGGTTTCCCTGGTCGGCAAGTGGAACGTCGAACAGGAGCTGATGGAAAACCGCCGCCGGCTGGCCGCCAGTCATCAACGACTGGAGGCCGTGCTGAATGCCACCGGAGACGCCATGGCCATGTATGACGTCGCCGGCAGACTGGTGTTCGCCAATCGCGGCTACGAGAAGGTGTTCGCTCTGGCGCAAAGCGAGCTGAAGGAGATGTCGCCGGAATCCCTGTCGGCGCAATTCAGGAAGAGGTTCAAGGAACCCGATTTGCCCGACCTGGAGGAAGGATTCCTCCTGGAGGACGGCGGGGACATGGTGGAAACGGCCACTTCGGGATCCATACCCAGGCAGCGCCTGTTCTATCGATCCATTGCCCCGGTGAGTGACAGCCAGGGAAGCGTCATCGGCAACCTTCACGCCTACCGGGACGTGTCCAAGGAGATCGAGGTCGAGCGCATGAAAGCCGAGGTGCTTCGCTTGCGCAACGCACTCGAGACCACCTACTCCTTTTCAGGCATGGTAGGCTCCAGCGCTCCCATGCAGCAGGTCTACTCCCTGATGAAGCAGGCTGCCGAAAGCGACATCACGGTGCTCATTCGCGGCGAGAGCGGAACCGGCAAGGAACTGGTCGCCAAGTCCTTCCACTTCAACAGCTCGAGAAAAAAGAAGCCGTTCCTGGCCGTCAACTGCGCCGCCATACCCGAAGCGCTCATCGAATCCGAAATGTTCGGACACGAACAGGGCGCTTTCACCGGGGCCACCAAGCGGAAGATCGGCGTCTTCGAGCGCGCCGACGGGGGCACGGTCTTTCTCGACGAGATCGGAGACATGCAGTTGGCGCTGCAAGCCAAGCTGCTGCGATTCCTGCAAGAGCGGGAAGTCCAGCGGGTCGGCGGCACTCATCCCATTCCGGTCGATATCCGGCTGATTGCGGCCACCAACAAGAACCTGGAGGTCGCCGTGCAGGCCCGGGAATTCCGCCAGGACCTGCTCTATCGTCTCACCGTTTTCCCCATCGTGATTCCACCGCTCAGAGACCGCCGTGAGGATATTCCCCTGCTGGCGCAACACTTTCTGCGAAAACATGCCGAACCCGGCAACAAGTCCATCAGCGGCATCAGCGCCGCAGCCTTGCGGCTGTTGCTGCAATACGATTGGCCCGGCAATGTTCGGGAACTGGAAAACGCCATCGAGCGCGCCGTCCTGCTGGAGACGACCGATACCCTGCAAGTGAGCAACCTCCCGCCGCAACTCTCGCCGATTGTCGCGCCTCGGGGGAGGTCTTCGGCGCCGGCGACCGTCCTCCCCCTGGCCGAAGTCGAGCGCCAGGCGCTCCTCCATGCGATCGAGGCTTCAAAGGGCAACCTCGCCGAGGCCGCCCGCGCACTGAGAGTCCACCGGGGAACCCTGTACCGGAAGTTGAAAAAATACAAGCTCGGAACAGGCTAGAGGCGCGGATGGTTTTGACATCGGGGACGGATTGCCGGCGCTACTTTCAGGGCAAGGGGATTGTTGCCCATATTCCTGCAGTCTGATGTACGGGAGGATGAGTCGGGCTCCCTACAAGGTATGAAACCCTCAGACGGATAGCCGCGGCCATGCCGCTGCCACTCCCCTATCGGCGGTTCAATCGGTCCCAGGACTGCCTCGTATAGGTCTGAAAGGTGACCGGGTTCGAGCAAGTCCTGCAGACGGACCTCCGCCCGCGCCGATTGGCTTGCCGGCTCCAGCCGCACCCGGGACAGGAAACGATGTAGCGGGGCGGAGCGAAATCGACGTCATGGCAGCGGTTCCCTGTGCAGCCGATCGATTGGGCCGCCGCTTTCCAGGTCGAGTCGTGATTGTGGGCGGGGCCGACGAGCGCGTGGGCAATCTCGTGAAGCAGGGTGTCCCTGACCTCTTCGGCAGATGCTTCGAGACAATAGAGGCGCGACAGGCTGATCACCCGGATGTCGAAAGCGCAGCGTCCGGCCTGCCTGGAAGCGTCGTTGAATTGAAAGCTCCATCCCGCAAGCCGGTGTCGATGGATGAGTCCTTCGGCCAGCCGGGAAACCTCGGCCAGCCGCTGCTGGTCGACACGCGCGGAATCGGGTGCAACCGGCTCGAGCAATGCGTAGGGCACCCGATAGTCCCTGCCGCCGGCGCAAGCAACCAGGGCGCGCTTGGGGCCGAGCCGGACAATGACACCGCGACACGTCCCGGACCCACAGGGAAACGAAACCTCGTCGTTGGGGCGATAGCCCGCCTTGAGCCTATCGATGTGGAGTTCCACCGGTTTTTTCCGCCCACCCTCGTTTCGCGCCAGAAGGCGCCACGGAACCCGGTACTCGGTTCCGTCCGCGGCGACGACCAGCGCCTGCCGGGGCGTCTTCCGTGCAATGTGCCCCTGGACGCTCTTGCCACGGTGCATGAAGCGGACGGGGTCGTTGACCGAGAAAGCAGGCAATGCCGGCTGTTTTGCACTCATTGATTTGATCCGGAAACCGGGGTTTCGAACCCGAGAATCCCTGGCCTCTAGCCCGCATTTCTCACCAGGGGGCATGATCCTGGCGCAGGAATTTTCCCTCCAGCGCGTGCTCGCGACCGAAGAGCGTAGCGGTTTCTACGGTCGAGGGAGCACGTGCGCGCTGGAGGGAAAAGAACCAGCCAGGGCATGCCCAGCGCCGTCTGTAGTCCGCAAGCCCTTGACATGGAGCCAATCAAGGCACTGAAGACAATCTACTTCTTTTAATGCCTCCAGCGGCCTGGTGAGAAATGCGGGCTACGCCACCCTCCGGCCCCAGCGGACCGTGACCGGCGACCCCTCGGCGACAAAGGCCGACCTCGGGCGCTGACCCAGGGCGGGGGCGAAGGGCGGCCCGTACAGCCGCGCCACGTCGGCGTCAAGCACCGCCGCGCCGACCTCCCGGACACGCCAGGGCGGATGCTCGACAAGGTACTCGACCGTGGCCCCCCGGCGCCGCGAATACCCGTAGGCATGGTCGATGATGAATTCCGTCTCCGACCCGGAAACCAGCGGCTTCCATTCTCCCCTGGCCTCGGCAGACAACTCCTCCCAGACGCCTTCGATGCGCCAGCGGTAACGCATGGACGTCGTCCTGTCCGACTCTCGCGTCTGAAAGGAACTGGCCATCGGCAATGCCGCGTAGCGCTCCCCGTAAAAACACCGGGCCACGCCGGCGATCATCCGGCGGGGCACCAGTTCCCGGACGAAGACCACGCCGCGCCGCCAGCCCCCGCCAACTCGACGACGGACGTAAAACCGCAGGTTGACCTCCTCGAAGTCCCGGTATCCGGGCACCGCCAGCCCCCACACCCGGGTCTGTTCGAACCGGAATCCCACCACGCTCGCCAGCGCCTTTCCCTCCCATAAATCCAACTCCAGGCCCGCAGGCAGCCAAGGCGCCAGCACCTCCGGGCCGATCTCGTAATTGAGCATCAGCAGATTCTTCCAGTAGGCCGAAAGAAACCGGGAACCGACTCTCTCACCCATCCGCGCCACCTTTCCAGACTCGCGCCGGCCCGGCGCCCTGGGTAGAAATGCGGACTGGCGCCCGGCGGCTTCGGTTTCGCTCCCTTGTGCAGAGCATTTCCGGGAATGATTGCACGGAGGGCCGGCCTGCTGCAATAATGGGCGGCATCCTCGCGCTCCGGGCAATACCTTCGGTTGCGCTCACCGCTTGCGAGGATCAAGACCCGTCGGTCAGGGACAGGGAGATTGCGCGCCGGCCGGGTTCCGGGCTCAGGAGGGAACCGGCTCGCGAGTCGGGATCAACAGCTCTTTGCGGAGAGGAGGAGAATCATGCTAGGCCCCATCGGAATCACCGAGATGGTCATCATCGTGGTCATTGCGCTGCTGGTGTTTGGCCCCAAGAAACTTCCGTCTCTGGGAAAATCGCTGGCCGAGGGTATTGTTTCCTTCAAGAAGGGCATCAGCGGGAGTGACAGCCAGTCCGGAGCGGTGGAGAAATCCAAGGAAGGAAGCGACAAGTCCTGACTTGAACCCGAAGGAGCCTCCCCGATTTCCCCGCCGTGGAACCCCGTCCATCCCCTCGGCCGTCCCCGCAAGGCCCCCCTCGATTGCCCCGATGCTGCACCGCCGCCTTGGTGAAAGGCGTCTACTCCTGGTCCCGCGGCCGGATCGCGCCGACTTGGCTTGGAGTAATCGGCGATGGCGCAATCAAGGCTCCTCCCCCTTCAACGCCTCCCAGTTCTTGGGTTTCCACTCCAGTGCCCGCCGTTGGGCTTCCACCAGCTCGGACGGATCCATCATCCCGGCCAACTGGTCCCGGTCCCTTCCGAACGACTCCCAGCCGGATGCCGCCAGGCTCAACCACTTGTAGGCTTCCACCCTGTCTCGCCTCACCCCTCTGCCGAGATTGTAGAGGAGTCCGAGAGCGTGCTGGGCGCCGGTCTCACCCTGCTCGGCCGCGTATCGATACCACTTGACGGCTTCCTTCCGATCCCGGCGCATTCCCCTGCCCTCCGCGTACATGATGGCCAGGGCCAGTTGACCGGCGGGACTCCCCTGCTCGGCGGCCCGTCGCACCCATTTGCCGGCTTTCTTCAAGTCCCTCACCACGCCGCGACCCAGGTCGTAGAGGGCGCCGAGCTTCATCTGGGCGGAAACGTCTCCCTTCTCGGCGGCGCGGCGAATCCACTTGGCCGCCTCGATCTCGTCCCGCGGCACGCCGTCCCCCAGATCGTATCGGTCGGCCAGCTCCAATTGAGCGCTGGTATCTCCCTGCGCTGCCCGATACCGCAGAGACTCGATGGCATCATCGTCTTCAGAGGTTCCCTCCGTCACCCCCAGCCCGACCATGCCCGGGAACAGCAGTCCAAGGGCCAGCAGCATCCCCATGCCGATCGCTGTCGGTTTCCTCCTCATGGGCATCCCTCCCCTTCAACCCGGTCTCGCCATGAACAATACCCGAAAACGGAGATTCTCCCCGATCCAGGTCGCCCCCGTCCGGGACCGGTGTCGTGGATAGGGGCAAGCTCTCTCACGGGAGCGCCTACCTCGCCACCGGTCAAGGCACCCGGCTACCCCGACGTTCCCGACCTGACGAAAGGAACGAAGCGAACCGGAATGACTTCCCGCTCCATTTTCCTCCCGTCCCGACTCTTCTGAACCACGACCAGCACCTGGGAGTCGAAGGTTCTGGCCAGTGGAAGCACGATCCGTCCCTCGGGTTTCAACTGATCCAACAGGGCACGAGGCACGTGGTCGATGGCTGCCGAAGCCAGGATGGCGTCGTAGGGCTGGTGCTCGGGCCAACCCAGATAGCCGTCTCCAAGCCCGACCTTCACGTTGTGAAAGTTCAACTCCTTCAGCCGTTTTCCGGCGCGGGATGCCAGTGGGGCAAGGTGCTCCAGGGCGAACACCTGCCTGGCCATCCCTGCCAGCACGGCCGCCTGGTATCCCGATCCGGCTCCCACTTCCAGAACCACCGCCTCCCGGTCCAGTTGGGCCAGGTCGGTCATCAGCGCCACGATGTAGGGCTGGGAGATGGTCTGATCGTTCCCAATGGGGAGAGGACGGTCTTCATAAGCCTGGTCTCTGTGGGGGAGCGGCACGAAACGGTGGCGAGGAACCTCCCGCATGACCTGGAGAACCCCGGGACTGGTGACTCCCCGCACCAGGATCTGTTCCTCCACCATGCGCTCCCGCAGCAGGCGGTAGGATGACTCGGTCAGAGCTTTTCGGCCACGGTTTAGGAAAGCCACGACGCCCGGTGGTAAAATCCTGCTGGAGACATGAGGACTCAGGAGGGTCATCAGCGATTGTAGCACAGGACCCCGGCGGGACCGCCCGGGGATTGGAGGAGCCATGGGTGACTCCGGCAGCATTGAAACGGCCGCGGCGGAAGCCGGGAAGGTCGCCTCCGATCGCAACCGGGTGTGGCGGCTGGTGCAAGACGCCCTGGCCAAGGCCTACCGAAACCGACGCTGGCTGTTCATGGTCTGGGGTGACCTGGTGGTGCTTTGCCGGCTGGTTGCGGCCTGGTCCAGTGGAGAGTACCGGTCTCTCCCCTGGAAATCGCTCGTCCTGGCGCTGGCGGGGATCCTCTATTTCCTGAACCCGATCGACCTCTCTCCGGACGTGATCCCGGGCATAGGGTTCCTGGACGACGCCGGCATGCTGGCCCTGGTCGTCAACTCGATCCGCAACGATCTCAGGCGATACCTCGAGTGGGAGGCCGCCGGGAAGCCTTCGTCCCGAGCGGGTCCGGGACCTGACCCGGCAGCAGGGCTCCGAGGCCACGAATCATCGTGCCGGCCGGACCGGAACCCGTCCCACCCACCCACGGCGCCGCGGGAATTTCATCATGAAGATCGTACCCCTGAATCTGGCCGATAGAGGGTATCGGATCACCATCGAAAACGGCCTGCTGGCCAAGGTCGGAAGCCTTCTCCATCCGTGGCGATCCTCGTCCCGGCTGGTGGTGATTTCAAGCCGGCCAATCCTGGACTTGCATGGAGAGGCGCTGCAGCGGTCGTTGAGCGAAGCGGATTTGCCTCACGAGGTGCTGGAGATTCCGGATGGGGAGCGCTTCAAGACCCTGTCCACGCTGGAGTCGATCTACAAGAGGCTGGCCGGCCTGGGTGTCAACCGCCGCACCCCCGTGGTTGCGCTGGGGGGAGGCGTGGTGGGGGACGTGGCCGGATTCGCGGCCGCCAGCTATCTGCGCGGATTGCCCTGCATTCAGATTCCCACCACCCTGGTGGCCCAGATCGACAGCGCCATCGGAGGCAAGACCGGGGTCAATCTCAGCAAGGGGAAAAATCTCGTGGGCGCCTTCTATCAGCCCCGGGCCGTCTTCGTCGATCCGGAACTGCTTCTCACGCTGCCCCGCCGGGAGCTGGACTCGGGACTCTTCGAAGCCATCAAGTATGGCGTGATCGCCGACCGCAAGCTCTACCACCAGGTGGTCCGGCAGCATGGCGGCTATCCCGGCCGGGAGAGAGCCGGCCTGGTGAAAATGATCGTCCGCTGCGTGGAAATCAAGGCCGCCGTCGTCTCCGGGGACGAACAGGAAAGCCAGGCCCGCATGGTGCTCAATTTCGGCCACACGCTCGGCCATGCCATCGAGGCGGCCACCCGCTACCGGCGGTTTACCCACGGGCAGGCCGTCGGCCACGGAATGATCCTGGCCACTCGAATCGCTCTGCAACTGGACATGATCGATCCAACCGAGGCCGAGACCATTCAATCGGACCTGAGACGGCTCTCGCCACTTCCCCCGTTGGGAAACCTCACCTGGAAATCGATCCACCACCACATGCGCTCCGACAAGAAATTTACCGACCACCGTCTTCGGTTCGTGCTGCCCCGCCGCATCGGCGAAGTGGAGATCGTGGAAGACACCCCACCCGCAGTCGTGGAAGCGGTCGTCCGGGAATACCTGCGCCAGTCCCGCCTGGCCCGCACTTCATGTTGAGTCCACAAGCCAGTCAGATCCGCCGGATGTTCTCCGCGATCGCCCCCCGCTACGACCTGTTGAACCACCTGCTGTCTCTCAACGTGGACCGGAGTTGGCGCCGCCAGGCGGCCTCCCTGCTGGCCGACCCGCTGGAGAACCCCCAGGCCCTGTGCCTGGACCTCTGCTGCGGCACCGGAGACCTGCTCCTGGAAATGGCCAGGCAGGGACGCGCCCGAATCGTGGGCTCGGACTTCAGCCGCCCCATGCTGAAGCTGGGCCGGGAAAAACTCTTCAGAAGGCGCCTGCAGCCGCGGGTCCAGTTGCTGGAAGCCGATGCGCTACGGCTGCCCTTCCCGGCCGACACCTTCGACGGGCTGGCGGTGGCCTTCGGCCTGCGCAACCTGCAAAGCTGGGGCGACGGGCTGGGAGAGATGCGGCGAGTGCTGAAGCCCGAGGGGCGGATCGTGGTTCTGGAATTCTCACGGCCCACGCTTCCGCTTTTCAACAGGCTCTTCCAGTTTTACTTCCGTTGGATTCTGCCCAGGATCGGCAAGGGCATCTCCGGGCACGGCGCCGCCTATCGATATCTGCACGACTCGGTGCAGGACTTTCCCGATCAAGCCCGACTCTGCCGGCTGATGAAGGAGGCGGGCTTCGCCGAGGTTTCCTTCCGCAACCTCAGCGGGGGGATTGCGGCTCTTCACTGGGGAGTCAAAGAGGAAAGGTCGACGGCGTGACCCTTCAGGCTGGGTGTATAATGCACCCTTGCAAGATTCAACGACGATCTACGGTGCCTGGGGAACACCAAGAGCATCTCTTTAATCTCGGGGGTTGTCGGATTGACTTCGGTCGCTAACCTGAAACCCGGAGAGGGGTTGTCCAAGAAGGAGAACGACGAACCACGAATGGACACAAATGAACACAAATTAACGGATTGATGAGTAGGGCTCTATGCAAAATTGCAGTGGGGCAGGTCACATTGCCGGCAAGACCAAGGTTCTGCCTTTTTCAATGTCAGTTGCGACTTGGCTAAGAATGCTGTCTAACCACAAAAAGTACTAATAGTCGCAATTGGGGGTTTGTGCCTTTTGGGGCCATTTCCGGTAAGTGTTACGCTGCCGAATTTCGCAAAGGACTCAACACAGCAACTAGATTTCAGAAGCAAATCGGGCGCCGCTTGTGGTTAAAGGAGGTTCATCAGTGTTTGTGTTTATTCGTGTCCATTTGTGGTTCGTCTTTTTTGACGATCGGCAGTTTTTCTTCGAATGATCTGCAGGGCAGGGTGGGGCCTTGGTGACCGGCAGCAGCGCCCCACGCATCATTGAGGCAAATACTTTGCACAAGCCAACCCGATCGATGCTGCTTCGGATGGCGCCGCTGGTGCTGTGTCTGGCGGCGACCCAGCTCGCAGCCGCTCAGGCGAGCCTGGAGGAAAAGCGATTCTTCGAGGAGAAGGTGCGGCCGCTGCTCGCCAGGCATTGCCTGGGCTGTCACAACAACCGGTCCCGAATGAGCGGGCTTTCTCTGGAGTCGCGCCGGTCGGCGCTGCTGGGGGGCGGGCGCGGCCCTGCCGTCGTCCCCGGGGAACCGGGCCGAAGCCTCCTGGTTGAGGCGCTGCGCCGAACGGGTGAGCTGCAGATGCCGCCCGCCGGACCGCTGCAGAGCCGCGAGGTGGCGGTGTTGACCCGTTGGGTCCGGGCCGGGGCTCCCTGGGGCCTGGAGGCCGGAGAGGACACCCAACCCGCCGGGCCCTCCCATTGGGCCTTTCAACCGCCCAGACAGGCCGCTCCTCCCCCGGTGAAGGACGAGGCCTGGGTCCGCAGCCCCATCGACCGCTTCGTCCTGGCCCGGCTGGAAGCCGGTCGCATTTCGCCTTCGCCCGAAGCCGACCGGCGGACGCTCCTTCGCCGCCTCAGCCTCGACCTGGTCGGCCTGCCGCCCACTCCCCGGGAAATCACCGAGTTCCTGGCCGATACCGGGCCCGGCGCCTACGAGCGCCTGGTGAATCGCTTGCTGGACTCCCCCCATTACGGGGAGCGTTGGGGACGCCATTGGCTCGACGTCGCTCGCTATGCCGACTCCAACGGCTACTCCAGCGACGGCAACCGTCCCATGTGGAAATATCGCGACTGGGTGATCGAGGCGCTCAACCGGGACATGCCCTTCGATCGCTTCGTGACCGAGCAGCTCGCCGGCGACCTTCTCCCCGATCCGACCCGGGATCAACTGGTGGCCACCGGTTTTCACCGCAACACCATGATCAACGAGGAGGGCGGCATCGATTTCGAGCAGTACCGCGTGGAGGCCGTGGTGGACCGGGTCAGCACCACCGGCGAGGCGTTCCTGGGGCTGACGGTGGGGTGCGCCCGCTGCCACGACCACAAGTTCGACCCGATCTCGCAGAAGGACTTCTACCGACTCTACGCCTTCTTCAACAACATCGACGAGTTGGGGGGGGAAGTCTCCGTGGAGCAAAAGAACCAGCGCAAGCTGGACCCCATGCTCGAGTTCGGGAAGCCCGAAGACTTCGCTCGGCGGGAAGCCATCCGACAGCAGCGATCGATCCTGGAGAAGGAGCTGAAGGCTTACCAGGTGGAGCTGGAAGAGACACTGGCCCACTGGGAGGAAGGACTTCCCCGGGAGGAGCGGGCTTCGATTGCGCCGCAAATCCGGGAATCCCTCGAGATTCCGCCGGAGCGGCGCAACATCTACCAGAGGCGCGTGCTGGACCTCTTCTTTTTTGCGCAAGACCCTGGCTGGCAGGCGCGCCGGGAGGGACTGAAAGCTCTTCAAGAGGCCGAACCCACGCTCGATGCGGCCCTGATCATGCGGGAGCTGCCCCAGCCGCGCACCGCCTACGTCCACCTCGCCGGCGACTTTACCCGGAGAGGAGAGACGGTCGACCCGGGCACCCCGGCCGTTCTTCCGGGACTGCCCGGCGACCGCAAGCTCAACCGCCTCGACCTGGCCGGCTGGCTGGTGTCGCCGGACCATCCGCTGACGGCCAGGGTGACCGTCAACCGCATGTGGCAACGCTACTTCGGCTTGGGATTGGTCGAAACCGAGGCCGACTTCGGGTCGCAGGGAACGCCGCCCAGCCATCCGCGGCTGCTGGACTGGCTGGCCTCGGAGTTGGTGCGCCAGGATTGGAGCCTGAAGGCGATGCATCGCCTGATCGTCACCTCGGCGACCTACCGGCAGTCATCGGAGGCCCGGCCCGAGGTGTCGGAAGTCGACCCGGGCAACCGGCTTCTGGCCCGGCAGAACCGGCTGCGCCTGGAGGCCGAGATTATCCGGGATGCGGCCCTGGCCGCCTCCGGCCTGCTGGTCTCCACTCTTGGCGGGCCGAGTGTCTTCCCGCCCCAGCCCGAAGGGTCGGGTCAGTTCACCCAGGTCAACCGCAAGTGGAAAGCCGAGGAGGGACCCAACCGCTACCGACGCGGGCTGTACACCTTCTTTCGCCGCTCGGCCGCCTATCCCGGATTGACCAGCTTCGACGCCCCCAACGCTCAGTCTACCGAGACGCGCCGCAACCGCTCCAACACCCCGCTGCAGGCCTTGACGCTTCTCAACGACCAGACCCAGACGGAGTTTTCCCGAGCCTTGGCCCGGATTACGGTCGCACGGGGGGGCTCGACCCCGTCCCAGCGCATCCGTTATGCTTTCGAGCGCTCTCTGGCTCGACTCCCGAATGCCGAAGAAGAGGCGCGGCTGCAATCGTTCCTGGCTCACATGGGCGGCGACTTCGGCGCTCGTCCCCTGGGAGCCCACCAGGTCACCGGCGAAGCCGGCGCCGGGCAGGCTCCCTCGCTGGCCTCCTGGGTGGCGGCTTCCCGCGTCCTGCTCAACCTGGACGAGTTCATTACGAGGCCATGATGCAACCCGAAGACCTGGAAAGTCGAGTTCTCCACGCCATCACCCGCCGTCATTTCTTCGAGCGGTGCGGCGTGGGTCTCGGCAAGACGGCGTTGACCGCCCTCTTCGCCGGTGATTCGCTGTTCGGCTCGGCAACCGGCCGACCCGCCCTCGACAAGCTGCACGTGGCCCCCAAGGCCAGGAACGTCATCTACCTGTTCATGGCCGGCGGCCCCAGCCAGTTCGAGTTGTGGGAGCCCAAACCCGATCTGCAGAAGTTGAGCGGCCAACCCATCCCCCCCTCCTGGATGCAGGGCAAGCGCTTCGCCTTCATGGAAAGCTTCGCCAAGGACCCGCCCAAGCTGCTGGGCGTCAACCGGACCTTCAAGCGCCACGGCCAGTCGGGCGCCTGGGTGTCCGACTGCCTCCCGCACACCGCCGGAGTCGTCGACGACCTTTCCTTCGTCCAATCGGTCCACACCGACAACTTCAACCACGCGCCGGCCAAGGTGATGATGAATACCGGCACTCCGATCTTCGGTCATCCCAGCATGGGTTCCTGGATCAGCTACGGCATCGGCAGCGAATCCAGGGACCTGCCCGGATTCGTGGTGTTGCAGTCGGGCCGGCGAGGGCCGCGCGGGGGCGCGCTGAACTGGTCCAGCGGGTTCCTGCCCACGGCCCATCAGGGAGTCCCCTTCCGCAGCGGCGGCGACCCCATCCTGAACCTGTCCTCCCCCCCGGGATTCCGCCCGGCGCAACAACAGGCGACCATCGATGCCATCCTCGATCTGAACCGGATGCGATTGCGCCAGGTCGGAGACCCGGAGATTTCCACCAGGATCTCGGCTTACGAGATGGCTCACCGCATGCAGGCCAGCGGTCCCGAGCTGATCGACTTCTCCACCGAGCCCGAAGCCACGCTCGAGATGTATGGGGCCGAGCCCGGCGCCAAGTCCTTCGCCAACAACTGCATTCTGGCTCGCCGTCTGGTGGAGCGGGGCGTGCGCTTCGTCCAGCTCTACCACACCGACTGGGATCACCACGGGGGAGCCGGAGCCGACCTGGACAAGGGCCTCGACAAGGTGTGCCTGGAGGTGGATCGGCCCATCGCCGCGCTGATCCGGGATCTGAAGCAGCGAGGCCTGTTGAACGAGACGCTGGTGGTGTGGGGCGGCGAGTTCGGCCGGACACCGATGGGCGAAGTGCGCGACACCGTTGGCCGCAACCACCACATCGATGCCTTCACCATGTGGTTTGCGGGCGGCGGGACCAAACCCGGCCAGACCATCGGCAGGACCGACGAGATCGGCTTCTCGCCGGTCGAGGACGGCGTTCACGTGCACGACGTTCAGGCCACCATCCTGCACCTGCTGGGGATCGACCACACCAGGCTCACCTTCAAGTTCCGCGGGCGGGATGCCCGATTGACCGACGTCGGCGGCAAGGTCATCACCAAGCTGCTGGGGTAGCCCGCATTTATTCCCAGCCCCCCTTGGCGCGGTGCCATCCATAGCGGCGCAGGCGCCCGACTCCGGGCAGGGAGCAGGAGATGGCGGCAGCGTCGCCGGAGGCGTTCTGCAGGTAGAGGGTTCCCATCTTGTTGCAATAGCCCTCGGGGTTGAAGGTGAACCGGTCCCCGCTGAAGGTGATGGGATCGGCCACCGGCCGGGGATCGGCGGCCACAGGCGGGCCGCTCAACCCGGCGCTGCTGAAGTTCACCTGGCCCGGCAGCCGCCAGGCTCCCACCAGCGGTTCCGACGCCCCCCGCAGGCCATTGCCGTCCCGGTCCTCGAACAGGTGGTAGGACCGCTCGATCGCCTGGAACCGCACCACCACCTCCCGGTTCCTGGCGATGGCCCGATAGCGTCCCCGGTTCAGATTGGAAACCAGCGTCTGAACCGCCGAATTCAACCGGTAGATCTCCCGATAACGGCCGAAGCCGGGAATGGCAAGTCCCAGCAGGATCAGAATCAAGCCCGCAACCAGCACCGTCTCCAGTACACTAAAGCCTTTTTTATCAGTAGGATATAACATTTTTTGCCCTGAAGCCGAGCCAATGCTGCCAGAGATGTTGACAACCCCTATGGTTGCCTTATCATGGGTGCGGCATTCAGCAACTTCCCAGACCTCCATGAACGGCATTCAGGGCTCATCTCACCCCCCAACAGGCCGGGCGCCACTGGCGCCGCCGCTCTGCCGCCGGTGGGTTGCCGTTTGGGTCCGCCCAGACGGCTTCACCCTGCTGGAACTGCTGATCGCCTCGGCCGTCCTGACCATCGGCCTGCTGTCGACAGCCTCCCTGCTGCTATTGGCGCTGTCCAGCCATTTTAACTCCAAAATCGAGGCGGCGGCGCTCAGGATGACCCAGTCCACTCTGGAAGAGCTGAAGTCCTTGCCGCTGAACCACGCCGGGCTGGCCGATTCCACCGAATCGCTGACGCCTGACCACGAAATCGATTTCTCGGCGCCTGCTTCTCCCTCCCATGCGCGGACCACGACGGTGACGCTGCAGTCGTTCAGCTCGACTCGCATCGAGTTCGAAACCCGCTGGCACGTTCGGACCTCCGGTGGACGCAAAGTGATCACCGGCGCCACCCGCAAGACCGGCGGCCACTCCCCCCTCCGCCCGGTCCACATGCGAATCGTAAGGCTCTACACCGCTCCCGCTTTGGAACTGTAGTCGTGGACCGATGAACCGGAAAAAGGCCAAGGCCCGGGGATTTTCCCTGCTCGAGTTGATCATCGTCCTGGGACTGGTCAGCGCCATCCTGGGAGTGGTCCTCTCGAGTCTGTTTCAGGGTGTTCGGGTGTCCAGGCTCGGACGACAGGAATCAGAGATGGGCCGGCAACTCCGGGACATCCTGACCCTCATGGTGAAGGAGTTGCGTCGGGCCGGCCTTCCCCCTCTCAACGCCTACGACGGGCACTATCTTCGGTCTTCCGGCAGGTTGAATCTCGTATCCGGGGGAATCCTGGCCGAGAGCCATTCCGGCAAGCTGGCGTTCACGGGAGACATCAATGCCGACAACCGGGTGGACTACGTCGAGTACGCGGTGTCGGGCGCCACTCCCCCGTTGACGCTGACTCGCCGGGCCGGGCCCATAGGCGATGCCGGGAGCCTGCCCGGAGCTCGTGCCCAAACGCTCTCCCGGCGGGTGGAAAGCTGCCGCTTCCTCTATTTCGACGCCTCCGGGGGCGTCACCTCGCGGGCGGCCGAGGCGGCCAGCGTCCGAATCGAACTCACCCTTCGCAGCCAGGCTCCGGATCTGTCCTCCGGGCGCCATCGGACCCTGAGCCGGTCGGTTCGCGTCAAGCCGTATAACCTGTGACCCGAATGGCTGATGGAAACAGGACTCGACCGGAACTCTCCGCCCCCAGCGAAGAGGGCATGGCGCTGGTGGCCGCCCTGATGGCCCTTGCCATCCTGACTCTGGTGGGGTTGACCGCAACCTTCGTCACGACCACCGAAACCTTGATCAACCACAATCTCGGCTCGCGGCTCGTCAACCGTTATCTCGCCGAGTCGGCGGTCGAGGAAGCCCGCTCCAAGCTCCCGGCAGTCCTGCCGGTGGCCCATCACGAAGCCGTCTATCTTCGACGCGACCCCACCATCGACCCCACCGCCGGGACCAGCGAAACCAACCCCTTCTTCGACCCGGCCTTCGGGGCTCACGGAATGACGTCGGCCCGATTCGTCTATTCCGACCTGGCCGGGGTGGAATTCGCCTGGGTCCGGATCTCCCGGAAGACCGAAGAGCGGGCGGGCTATGAACTTGACGGCGATTCAGCCAACAACGACGAGGTTGTCGGCTACGGCTATGACAGCGGCGCCCCGGCCTTGAAGGCCTTTCAATTCGTGGGGTGGCGGGCCGGTCACTACGGGTCCCCGGTCTACCTGCTGACGGGGATGGCTGCCGCCCCCTCCGGTTCCAGACAGATGGTTCGCGCCGAACTGGCCCGGCCTCCCATGCCTCCCTTTTCGGCGGCGGTCTACAGCAAGACCGCGGTGCGGCTGCCGGATGCCGTCGAGATCATCGGAAACGACGGAAACGGCGGAAGCGATCTGGCCGGTATCGACACTCCGGGCGCCGTCTCCGGGGACACCAGCGCGGTCCGGGGAGCACCCGCCATCGTCTCGTCCTCGTCCTCGAGCCACAATATCGCCGCCCTGACGGCACTGTTCCAGCCTCCGCTGTCGATCCCCGTTCAAAGGGTGGACCCGGCCGTCTCCGTTTCCTCGGGCATCTACTCGGGAACCAACCTGCGGCTGGGCCGACCCGGAACCGATCGCCGGGCGCCGACGTTCGTCGACGGGGACCTGGTGGCCTCGGGGAATTCCGAAGGACAGGGTTTCCTGATCGTCAACGGAGACCTGACGGTGTCGGGTTCCTTCCGCTACGAAGGGGTCATCCTCGTCAACGGCCGCTTGAGGTTCAACGGATACCCGGTGGGTTCGGGGGCCGGGATCGACATTCGGGGAGCCGTCATCTCCCATCCGGCGACGGGGACGGCTCCCTCGGTAATCGAAGGAGAACGCACTCGAATCCGCTATTTCTCCCGGATCGTGGCGGCCCAGCACCAGGCCCTCCGGCACGCTCGGCTCTCCGTCCGGCCACTCACCGGCTTCAAGTGAGCCGTGCCCCCGCCCTCCGCAACGGTGCGAATCAATCGAGAAGGATCATAAATTGAACATCGATGCACAGGATTAACAGGATTAACAGGACGACAGCTTCCTGCACGAGAAGCCAGTTCAGGCGATGATCCGGTGCGAATGTGAGGATTCCCGGCATTAGAAGCAGGCCGTTTCCTGAACAAAATCCTGTGCATCCTGTATATCCATGTGAATAAACCATCGACTCATGCTTGCCTGAAACAAACGGAAAAAAGAGGAATCCACGAAGACACACGAAGGACGACGAAGGCACACGAAGCGGAACGGCACTGCCGCATCGGCAGGGGCAGTGCCTCCTCGCGAAGCAAGAAGGATGGGAGGAGGCGCCCCTCCGGGAGCGCGGGCGTCTCGCCCGCATCCTCTGCGTTGGGTGGCCGCTCGGTTTCCCCGTGATGCGGCACACGGCCACCCTGCCGGCAGGAACGGCCTGGGCTCGGCTGAAGCGGAATCGTGGCGCCCTTGCCGGTCGAGCCGGGTGGAGGAGAGGCGTGAGGCTGTGCCAGTGTTGTGCGGGCGGGACGCCCGCGCTCCCGGTTGGGCTTCATCCCATGACATCGTCGCAGCAAAGCAGGTCCATGGGTATTCGTGTCTATTCGTGTTCATTCGTGGTTCGCCTTTATTGACGATGGGGTGTTTCACCCTCGTATGATCCGCACCGTCGTGGGGGGCGGGGGCGCTGCTTGTCTGAAACAAAATTGGGAACCAGCCGGCTTCAGTTGGATCTATCCCGTTGACTCACAGGATGTTACGCTCTCTTTGAGGCCCGCCGGGTCGGCTCCGCTTTCGGGGCGAAGCCGAATCCCCTTTTTTATTGACATGGATGCACAGGATGCACAGGATTTTTTCCGGAGATGGCTGGTTTGAAGTCCTGGATTTCCGCAATTCCGCCGCGATCACCGCCGGAGTCAGCTCTGGTGCAACACCCTCCCATCCTGATTATCCTGTGCATCCTGTGCATCCATGTTCAAAAATCTTGTTCCCGATAGGCTATGAACTTCTCTTGTTTCACCCTCGGATGATCTGCCCGGCAGGGCAGGGGTGGTGCTTGTCTGAAGCATCCCTGTTTCAGGTAGCGCGTTCACAGCCTGCCGGTGATCCCGAGATACCAGGAGAGCAGTTGCTCGCCCCAAAGGGCGGCGGCGATGGCCGCGATTCCGAGAAAGGACCCGAAGGGAAGCGGGTAGCGGTAGTCCTTGCCGGCCATCCTGATATAGGCCATGCCGATCAGGGCCCCCAGCACCGAACCCAGCATGATGGTCAGCAAGCCCAGCTTGACCCCCAGGAAGGCCCCCACCATGCCCATCAGCTTGGGGTCGCCGCCTCCCAATCCCTCCACTTTTTTCAGCTTGAAGTAGACGGCTCCGACCAGCCGGAGAAATCCGCCGCAGACCAAGGCTCCCAACACGGAACTCATCAGCCAGCCCCAGCGGCCGCCGGAATCCGGCAGTCCCGTCAACTGCAGGAGAGCCGTTCCGAGGTCGTCCTCGACCCCGACCCAAGGGCTCAGGACGATTCCGAGCGCGATCCCGGGCAGAGTGATGACGTCCGGCAGCAGGCGGTGGTTGAGGTCGATGAAGACCAGCACGATCAATGCCGAAAAGAAGACCAGCAGCACCGCCGTCTTCCACTGGAGCCCGTAGCTGACAAGGGCGCCCCAGAAGAGGGCCGTCGTCAGCGCCTCGACCAGCGGATACTGCCAGGAGATGGTTCCCTTGCAGAACCGGCATTTCCCGCGCAGCAGGAGGAAACTGATCAGAGGGATGTTGTCATAAGGCTTGAGTGCTCGCCCGCAGTGGGTGCAGGAAGACCTGGGCGACACGATGGATTGCCGGCGGGGGATTCTGACGATGCAGACGTTCAGAAAGCTGCCGATCTTGAGGCCCAGGGAGATGAACACCCATCCCATCAATGACATGGCAGGTCCAAGAGAATCTAACGGTTGAGTATATCGGAGTAGACTCTGCGGGTCTCTTCCACCATCCGCTCCACCGAGAAAGTCGACCGGACCCTGGCGGCCGCCTGCTCCGCCTGCCGGCGGGCCAGGCCCGGATTGCTTCTGGCCCGCAATACCGACTGCACCACGGCCTCGGGACTCCCCGGCGGGAACAGGAACCCGGTCTCTCCATCGATCACCGCTTCCGGAATCCCGCCCGTGCGGCTGGCGCAAAGGGGAACCCGGCGGGCCATGGCCTGAAGGAGGACCGACCCCAGACCCTCGGTCAGAGACGGATGCGCCAACAGATCGAATCCCGGCAGGACTTCATCCAGGTCGGAGACGAATCCCGTCATTACGGCCCGACCCTGAAGCCCCAGCTCCCGGATCGACAGTTCCAGCTCGCCTCGAAGCGGTCCCTCTCCCACAACGGCAAGCCGGGAGTCGGGATGGGTCCTCAGGATCTCGGGAAACCCCCGGATCAGCAACGCTTGCCCCTTCTCCGGGGTGAAGTGGCCCACGCATCCGATGAGAAACTCGCCGTCGGCCACGCCCAGGCGCCGCCGCGCGCCCCGGCGTTGCTCCGGAAGAGGGGGCGCCTCGGGCTCGACGCCATCATAGACGACCTCGACCTGGCTCGGTTGCAGGCCCTCCTCGATGAGCAGATCGCGGACGTAGCGGGAAACGGCGATGACCCGCCGGGTCTGCCGGGCATATTTGAATTTCCACCAGGGGTTGCCCCGGATGCTGAAGGCGACTCGTCGGGCAGCCACGATTCCGCCGCCCCAGCCCAGGGTCTTCAGCCAGACGGCCAGACCCAGCGTCCGTGAATCGTGTGCGTGAATGAGATGAGGCCGGAAACGTCCAACCAGCCCGGCCATGCCCGCCAGCGAGATGAGGTCCCACTCGGAGGACAGGGCAAGCGCACGAACCGGTACCTCCAGCTCGGCGGCGCGGGTGGCCAGGGAACTCCCCTTGCGCGCGGCCAGAAATTGCTGGATTCCCTGTCGTTTCAGCCCTCCGATCAGAGTGTGCAATTGCTGCTGACCGCCCCGCCAGGCGGGTCCGGAATCCAGGTGAAGGATCCTCATGGCGAATGAACCGGTCCCTTCATCGGCCCCGAAGACGGGGAGTTGCAATCCGCGCCCGTTCAGTCCCGACAGCTCTCACGGGTGGCTGCCCCGGTCGCCCGCGGGTTCCTCTCCGGCCGCCTGGCCGGGTGGTGGAGACCGCTGCAGATCCCAGAGCTTGGAATACTTGAGGAAATTGTAATAGGCGGCGAAGGCTGAAATCAAAAAGCCCTGCAGACCGTCCAGAAAGCCGGCCTTGAAGCAGTAGCTGCTCACAAAGGCCGCAACCGGCGAACCCAGGATCTTGAGGGGACCGCTCCGGATCCCCCTGGCCTGCAGATCCCGGGCCGCCAGGCTGGTGTACTTCCCGACCCGACGGGCATGGTCCGAAACGGAGTCGCAGGTGTAGTGGAGAAGATCGCCCTCCAGGCGGCCGACGGGGCCCTCGCAGGCAAGATGCTCGTGGACGAAGTCGCCGACCCACTGCCCCTGGCGGCGCCGGTACAAACGCGGCTTCCGGTCGGGATACCAGCCGCAATGGCGAATCCAGCGGCCGAGGTAGAAGGCTCTCCGTGGAAACTCGTAGGCGTTGGCCGGCGCCGGATGGGCTTTCACCTCCAGTAGCTGCTGTCTCAGAAGTGGGCTGAGGCACTCATCGGCGTCCAGGCTGAGGATCCAGGGGTGGGAAGCCTGGGAGGCCGCAAAGTTCTTCTGGTCGGAGTAGTTGGTCCAGTTGCGCTTGTAGACGCGGGCGCCCCATCGAGCGGCAACCGCGTAGGTCCGGTCCCGGCTGCCGGCATCCACCACGATCAATTCGTCGGCGACGCCGCGAACCGATTCCAGGCAGCGGCCGAGGTGTTTTTCCTCGTTGAGCGTAATGACAGTGACCGAGATCCGCAAGGCAGTGGGAAAGGCAGTGGATAGTGATTAGTGGATAGTGGATAGTGATCAGTGATTAGTGGCCAGTTATTGGTGGTTAGCGGGTTCCCGCCTGCCTTGCAGATCATACACTGCGAAACAGGGATACTTCAGCCGAGCCCCGCCCCCCACGACGGGGCGGATCATTCAAGGGTGAAACACCCAATCGTCAATAAAGGCGAACCACGAATGAACACGAATAGACACGAAGACCGATGGACCTGCTTGGCTGCGATGACGTCACGGGAGGAAGCCCCCCGGGAGCGCGGGCGTCCCGCCCGCACAACACTGGCACAGCCTCACCCCTCTCTCCCACCCGGCTCGACCGGCAATGGCGCCACGATTCTGCTTCAGCCGAGCCCAGGCCGTTCCTGCCGGCAGGGTGGCCGGGTGCCGCATCACGGGGAAACGGAGCGGCCACCCAACGCAGAGGATGCGGGCGAGACGCCCGCGCTCCCGGAGGGGCGCCTCCTCCCTTCCTTCTTGCTCCGCGAGGAGGCACAGCCGCTGCCGATGCGGCAGTGCCGTTCCGCTTCGTGTGCCTTCGTGGTCCTTCGTGAGTCTTCGTGGATAGCTCTTTTATTCCTCTGAACCACCACGCCGGGACCGACAAGATGCTTTGCTTGTCGATCAAGAAAACTATCCACTAATCACTAATCACTATCCACTGCCTTTCAATCTCTATCCACTGTCTTTTCCGGCAATCGCATCTCCAATCGTGATGTTCTGCAGCTCGAGCGTCTTGCCCATGGCCCTGTCCAGGTCTCGCTTGGCCTTGGTAAAGCTCACCTGGGCGTTGACCTCGTTGGTCTGGGCTTCGGCCAGCCGAACCTGCTCCTCCAGCACGAATCGGATCTGGGAGGTGCCGAGCTGGAATTTCTTCTGCTCCGCCTCCAGGTTTCGCTCCGCCAGCTCACGGGCCTTCTGGGTGGCTTCAATGCGGGCGCGGTTCATCTCCAGTTGGGTGTGGGCATTGCGCACTTCCAGCGCGATCTGTTGCTCCAGGGCGCGAAGCCGCTTTTCCGATTGCCGCCGGGCCACGCCGGCTCGTGCATAGTCGGCGCGCCGAGAGCGATTGCTCAGGGGTATCTCGACCGAGACGGAAGCCCCATAGGTGGGAAAATCGGAGCCCAGCAGCCGGTTGAAGGCATCTCCCAGCCCCGTGGTGCCGGCAACCACCGGCGTTCCCCCAAAAAACGGGAACCCGCCCAGCCCTCCACCTTCGAAGACTCTGCTGACTCCTTCCAGGGCCGCCGTTCCATAGCTGACGTTGAAGCGGACATCGGGAAGGAGCTGGTTGCGAAAATACTTCAGGTCTATGCCCGCGTTGTCGATCCGCTTCCGCTGCTGCTTGATCTCCGGTCGCTGCTCGATGGCGTAGCTCACCGCCTGCACCAGGTCGAAGTCCCTGTAGTCGTCCATGGTGGCCAAGGAATCCAGAGGCACGATCCTCACCGCCACCCTGCCAGGATCGCCCAGGGAGGAGATCAGCTTCTTCATCTGATCCTCCATTTGCGCCAGCGAATACTCGGCCCGAATCAACAACTCCCTCCGGTTGGCGATCTCGGCTTCCGACTGAACCACGTCGATCGGAGCCAGGGTGCCGATCTCGGCCATCCGCTTGTTATCTTCGTTGGTCTTGACGGCCAGGTCCAGGGACTTTTTCCTGACCTCCACGTCCTTGCCGGCAAAGACCAGGTCCCAGTAGAGGTTCTGGACCTGGTTGACCAGTTGCACGACTTGCTGCTCGAAGAGATGTTGGCTGATGTCCTGGTTGTTGCGGGCGATTCTGATCAGGCGGGTGTTGGGCAGGAGACCGAAATTCCTGAGCAGCGGCTGGCTGACGGATGCGGTCAGGGAGGCCCTCCAGTAGGGATTGAGAAAGTTTCTCAGGTTGTTGTCGGAGACGCGGTTGCTGGTGTAGTCCACTCCGAACAGCGTCCCGGTCTCGAAGAGCTTGCTCACTCCCACGTTGACGTTGTGAGACAGGCTCGTCTGGGTCTCGGTTCCGGTCAGAAAGGTAGTGGTCAGCGGCCGCGTATCTCGGTTCGCGCCCAGCGTCATCGAAAGGGTGGGATCGAAGAGCCGGTAGGCCATGTCGATCTCGTAGGCGGACATGCGGGGATCGAAACGCTCCACCACCACGTCCAGATTGCTCTCCAGGACCATCTGAACGGCGTCGGCTTCGGTCAATCCCACCTGGTCCCGCTGCAGCAGGCTGCTCAAGAAGTCCGAAGCTTCCCCTTGGCGTTCGGGAACGGGAGGACGAACGATATTGTCCTTGAACCAGCCGGGAAGAGGAAACACCGACTGGCCCCGCATCGCCGTTGGGGCTGTCAGAATGCCCAACCCGAGAAACAAGGGCATCAGTCCCCTGGACAAGGTGTGAATGAGGTGTAGAGTTCGACGCATTGACGGCTCCTTCTCTGAGTGGTCACCCATAAGTACCAACGAGTTGCGGCACGGTAATGAAAAACGTGTTCCCTACCGCCTTGGTTTCAACAATTCCAAACCCGGAAGCCCCTCCCGAAACCGGCCTGGCCCCCCTGGCCGGCGCTCCCTCCGCCGGCCTCGATTGATTTCGCAAATGTCCGGTGCTACCATCCCTGATTTTCAGTCCCCGCAATCCCGCCCATGTCCCCTTCAGACCAGATCCGGAAGATGTTCACCGACACCGGAGCCCTGATGGAGGGACACTTCCTGCTCAGCTCCGGTCTTCACAGTCCTCAATACCTCCAGTGCGCCAAGGTCCTGCAGTGGCCGAGGCTGGCGGAATGGTGCGCGACCCGGTTGACTGCCCTCATGGGTTCGGAAAAGCCCGACCTGGTCGTTTCCCCGGCCATGGGAGCCATTATCATCGGACACGAGCTCGGCCGCAGCCTCGGTTGCCGGGCGGTTTTCGCGGAACGCGTGGGCGATGTTCTCAGACTTCGTCGCGGCTTCCGAATCGGTGAGGCCGAGAAAGCCCTCATCGCAGACGACGTCGTCACCACCGGAGGATCGACCCGGGAGACGATGGCCCTGGTGGAAGACCACGGCGCCATTCCGGTAGCCGTGGCTTCCATCATCGATCGAAGCGGTGGGAAGGCCCTCGCGGGCGTGATCCACCACTGCCTTTGGAGCTTGAATATTCCAACCTTCCGGCCCGAGGAGTGCCCGCTTTGCAAATCGGGATCCAAACCCCATAAGCCGGGCAGCCGCGCCTGACCCGAGGGTGCGCTACCATCCTCCGCAGCCGTGCGAAACGCGAAATGCCACCCGGCCCTGCTTCCAATCCAGCTCTCCCCGGCTCGCCGCAGGCCCCGGGGTCGCCTTCGCACAACCTCCGCATGGTGGTCCAGTACGATGGGACAGGCTATCACGGATGGCAGATTCAGCCGCGGCTCCGAACCATTCAGGGTGAGTTGACCCGCGCGCTGGAGAGCATTGTGCGGGAGCCGGTCCATGTTTGCGGCTCGGGAAGAACCGATGCAGGGGTCCACGCGCTGGCCCAGGTCTGTCATTTCCATACGACCTCTCGCCTGGAACCGTCCAGACTCTGGAAGGCCTTGAACTCCCGCCTTCCGCCAACCATCCGGGTGACCGGAATCGAGAAGGCCGCGGTCGATTTCCATGCCCGGCGCCATGCCCGAACCAAACACTACCGCTATCGAATCCTGAACACCACCTGGTGCCCTCCCTTCGAATTCCCCTACGTCCATCACTTCCACCGCAGGCTCGACCCTGAGGCGTTGAATCGGGCCGCCGAGATGGTGGTGGGAAAACGGGACTTCAGCGCTTTTTGCGACGCCGACAGCCAGGCGAAGTGCAAGATACGGCGAGTTACCGCTTCCCTCTTCACGTTTGACACCCGGCGAAAACTCCTGGAATATAACGTTTGTGCCGATGGGTTTCTGCATCACATGGTCAGGAACCTGGTCGGCACCTTTTTGGAAGTGGGCAGGGGCAAGCTCCCGGTGGAAGCCATCCCCGCCATTCTGGAATCGAAAGACCGTTCCAGAGCCGGCCCGACCGCTCCAGCCAAGGGTCTCTTCCTGGTTCGGGTCGGCTATGAGTGAGGCTCATGTCAGGAAACAGCCGGGAAATTCAACGCAACTTCGCTCCCTACTGGGGGGAGGACGAAGAAGACCGCCGGCTTTTCGATGAGCTCGACCTCGACAGCGTTCCTCAGCATGTCGCCATCATCATGGACGGAAACGGCCGCTGGGCCCGACAACGCCGCCTGCCTCGGGTGGCCGGGCACCGGGCCGGGATTGCATCGGTGCGAGAGACGGTGGAGACCGCGGCTCGTCTCAAGCTGAGAATCCTGACCCTCTATGCGTTCTCCGTCGAGAACTGGAAGCGCCCGCGAAGCGAGGTCGCCACCTTGATGAGTTTGCTCAAGGAGTACCTGAACAGGGAGATTGCCAATCTGATGGCCAACGACATCCGTTTCGGGACCCTGGGGCGCACTCAGGAACTGGATCCCTCCATTCAGCGGGAGCTTCAATGGGCCAGGGACAAGACCTCCGGAAACCGGGGCTTGCGCTTCAACGTCGCGCTCAACTATGGCGGGCGCGCGGAGCTGGTCGACGCCTTCAACGCACTGTGGCGGCAACGCAAGAACGGCGGGCAGGAGGAGGCCGCCATCGACGAACAGTCCATCGCGCAATGCCTCTACACCGCCGGACAACCGGATCCGGATCTGCTGATCCGGACCAGCGGGGAGTTGCGCATCAGCAACTTTCTGCTGTGGCAGATCGCCTATTCCGAAATCTGGGTGACCAAGACCCTGTGGCCCGATTTCCGGCGGAAGGATTTCTTCAGGGCGGTACTCTCCTACCAATCGCGGGAGCGGCGCTATGGAGGCTTGGCGAATCAATGAAGCGCTGGCTGACAGGCGTCGTGCTGGTCCCCCCGCTGATCGGAGTGGTCGGCTACCTTCCGTCCTGGTGCTTCCTGGCGCTCATCGCCGGGGTGGCCGCCATCGCTCTGGAGGAGTTCTTCCGGCTGTGCAGAGGCGCCGGCATCCCTGTCTTCCGAGCCGCCGCCCATGCCTTTTCGCTCCTGCTGGTCGGCAGCTTCCATGGGTCTCCCGACAACCACTCGGCCGTTCTCTGGCTGCTGGTCCTGGCGGCCCTCACCTGCCTGGTGCTGGCCCTCCGGCGAGGGCGCAAGCTGCAGCAGACACTGCCGAGCTGCGGGGCGACCCTGCTGGGGCTCGTCTACGTCTCCGCCACCCTGGGATTTCTCCTGGCCGTCCACAACCGCCCCCAAGGCGACGGGCCGTCCTGGACACTGTTCCTCCTGCTGACGATCTGGCTGGGGGACACGGCCGCCTACACCATCGGCAGCCTGCTGGGGAAGCACCCCCTGGCGCCCCGAATCAGCCCCGGAAAAACCTGGGAGGGAGCCGCCGGCGCCTTGTTGGGAAACAGCCTGGCGGCGTTGACCAGCCAGGTTCTGATTCCTCAGGTCCCGCTGATTCCCCGCATTCTCCTCTGCTGCTCCCTGGGGGTGGCCGGCCAGGTGGGAGACTTGGCCGAGTCGGCCATGAAGCGGGGCGCTCGAACCAAGGAATCGTCTGAACTATTGCCCGGCCACGGCGGAATGCTGGATCGTATCGACGGGGTCTTGTTCGCTGCCCCGTCGCTCTATTTCTACCTGCGATGGATGGGACAGGCCTGACCGAAAGCCATGAAAACGATATCCCTGCTGGGGTCAACCGGTTCGGTGGGCCGGAACTGTCTGAAGGTGGTGGAAGAGCTGCCCGGCGAGTTTCGGGTGATGGCCCTGGCCGCCGGCCGGAACACGACCGAGCTGGCCGATCAGGTCGCCAGGTTCCACCCCGAACTCGTGTCCGTGTCCACCCCGGAAGCCGCCGCGGAACTGGCCCGAAATCTCGACACCCTCGATCGGTCCGCCCATCCCGAGGTCCTGATCGGGGAGGAAGGACTGTCGGGCGTGGCGACCCACCCCGAGACCGACCTGGTGGTGAGCTCTATCGTGGGAGTGGCCGGGCTGGCTCCCACCTGCCGGGCCATCGAAAGCGGCAAGCAGATCGCCTTGGCCAACAAGGAAGTGCTGGTGGTGGCGGGCGCGCTGGTGACGGAGCTGGCTCAACGCCACGGGGTGCAGCTCATCCCCGTCGACAGCGAACACAACGCGATCCACCAGTGCCTGCGTTGCGGCCATGCCGACGAAGTCGCGCGAGTCATCCTCACCGCATCCGGGGGCCCCTTTCTGGGGTACGGCAGCGAGCAGCTCGGCCGGGTCACGCCGGAGATGGCCCTGCGGCATCCCACCTGGAAAATGGGGGACCGCATCACCGTCGATTCCGCCACCCTGATGAACAAGGGCATGGAGGTCCTGGAAGCACGCTGGCTTTTCGACCTGGATGTCGGCCAGATCTCCGTCTGGGTTCATCCTCAATCCATTGTCCACTCCATGGTGGAGTTCGTGGACGGGTCCATGATCGCTCAGCTCGGGATCACCGACATGGGTCAACCCCTCCTGTACGCGCTCAACTACCCCCGGCGACTGGCGGGTCGCCGGCCGGGCCTGGATCTGAACCAGGCGGCCCGGCTGGAGTTCATGCCCCCCGATGCGGGCAATTTTCCCTGCCTGGACCTGGCCTACCGGGCTGCTCGTGAGCTGGGGGCGCTGCCCTGCACGCTCAACGCGGCCGACGAAGTGGCGGTGGAAGCCTTCCTGCAGAGAAAGATCGACTTCCCCGGAATTCCGAAGATCGTCGCCAGGATGATGGAGCAGGCGAACGGAATGGGCGAATTCTCCTCGATCTCGGAAATTCTGGAGTATGATGAATCGGTGCGAAGGGAAACCCGCCGCTTGATTCAAAAGGACTTCAGTTAGAAGGTCCGGAGCGATGATCCCGGCATGGGGGTCGAAAGGTTTCCCGGACAGCAGGCTGAAATGATCGATTTCCTTTGGGGCGTTCTGGCTGTGCTGGTGGTGTTCGGGACCGTGGTGGTGGTTCACGAACTGGGCCACTTCGGCGCGGCCAAGTTCTTCAAGATTCGCGTGGAAGCCTTTTCGGTCGGATTCGGCCCGCGCCTGTTCGGCTTTCGGCGCGGGGAAACGGACTACAAGGTCTGCGCCATTCCCCTGGGCGGGTACGTCAAGATGGCGGGTGAAAACCCCGACGACGTGACCGGGGGGGTTGAAGAGTTTCTGTCGCATCCCAAGTGGCAGCGTTTCATCGTGGCCGTGATGGGCCCGGTCATGAACGGTGTGCTGGCGGTGGTCCTGCTGACCGGGCTCTTCTACTACCGATACGAGGTCCCCGTCTGGCCCCGGGACCCGGTGGTGGTGGGCTTGATCAAGTCCGACTCCCCTGCCCTGGAGTCGGATCTCAGGCCGGGTGACCGTATCGTGGTTGCCGGCGCCCGGCAAGACCCCACCTGGGAAGAGTTCCTTATGGAGGTCAGCATCAGTCCCGGAGTGCCCTTGCCAATGCAGGTCCAGCGAGCAGGACGGACCTTCCCCTTGACTCTGACTCCCGAGGCCCGCGGTCGCGACAGCGCCGGCTACCTGGGAATCGCCCCCTTCGAGCTGGCCTCGGTCCAGGTCATGGAGGTGCTGGCCGGCAAACCGGCCGCCGAAGCCGGCATTTTGCCGGGAGACCAGGTGGTCCAGGTGGGCGGAGTGGTGCTCAGCCAGGCCGGACTCGACCTGGTGGACGCGATGGGCCGGAACCGGGAACCCGTAATCCCGATTACGGTCCTGCGCAACGGCCGGGAGCTGGAATTCCAGGTCACCCCCTACCTGGACGAAACCACCCAGAGACGAATGATCGGGGTCATGCTGAACCCCATGGCCAGAACCACCGTCCAGCAGCTTTCCCTGGTGGAGGCGCTGAACGCTTCCGTCGAGCGGAATGTCCGCTTCGCCGGACTGCTGTTCGAGTTCCTGCACCGGCTGCTTCGGGGCACGGCTCCGATGAGCATGGTCGGCGGTCCGATTGCGATCGCCCGGCAGTCCAGCCTGGCCGCACAGTCCGGCATCACCGATTTGATCATGTTCATCGCCGTGATCAGCATCAACCTGGGTATCGTCAACCTGTTGCCCATCCCCATCCTGGACGGCGGGGTCATCGCCATCATTCTGGTCGAGTCTCTGGTCAGACGGGACCTCAGCTTGAGCGTTCGGGAGAAGGTGACGCAGGTGGGTGTCATCATGGTGATCCTGCTGGTCGTGGCGGTGACCTACAACGACATCATCAAGTCCCTTCCCGCATCCCTGGGAAAGTACTTCCCGTAGCCGTGAATCTCTGGTCAAAATCGCGGCCGCGCGTGTATCATATTGCAAAGAGCGGGGTTCTCCCGCAATCCGTGGAGCAAGGAGTGACGATGCCGACCAAAAACTTCATCCTCGGCCTGCTGGCCGGGGTTTCAATGCTGTCTGCGACCGCCTTGGGCCAGAGTTCCGGCGGAAAGGTGGCCGTGCTCAACTACTCGGCCGTCATCCGGCAGTCCAACGCCGGCAAGAAGCTGTTCACCGAGTTCGAGCAGAAGGTCAATGCCAAACGGACCGAATTCGAGCAGAAGACCAACGAGATTTCCACCCTGCAGCGGCAGTTGGTCGAGCAGGCGGCCTCGCTGAATCCCGACGCCCAGCGGGCGCTCTCCAAGAATATCGATTCCAAGAACACTCAACTCAAGCGGGACCAGGAGGATGCTCAAAAAGAGTTCAACGAGATGCAGCAGGAGATCGTGCGGCAGATCGCCGGCCAACTGCGGCCCGTGGTTGCAAAATATGCCCAGGACCAGAAAATTTCCTTGATCGTGAACTTTTCTCAGGAGGTTTTCTTCGTCAACCCCGCCATCGAGATCACTCAGGAGATCATCGAGCAGTTCGACAATTCTGCCTCCGGACCCACTTCGGCCACACCATAGGCAGAACTCTCCACCGCCGAGGCGACTCCCATGCCCGAGCGGCTCCGGCGCTCATTTCAGTCCCCGACTCCACCGACCCGCTGGGTGACCACCGACATCCGGGTTCGCTATGCGGAAACGGACCAGATGGGAGTGGCTTACTACTCCAACTACCTGGTCTGGTTCGAGGTCGGGCGCTCCGAGGTGTGCCGGGACTGCGGATTCTCCTACGCCGAGATGGAGGCCAGGACCCAGGCCTACCTGGCCGTGGCCGAAGCCCGCTGCCGCTACCACTCCCCTGCCCTCTACGACGAGGTCCTGCAGATTCGCACCGCCGTTGAATCCTTGCGCAAGCGGACCTTGAACTTTCGCTACGAGATCATCAAGAAGGACAGCGGCGTTCTGGTCGCCACGGGCAGCACCACCCATATCGTCCTGGACCGCAACGGCAGACCCAGGACCCTCCCCGAGGAGTACGCCTCTCTGCTGAAGTCGTCGGCATAGCCCACTGCTCCGAATCCCCCAGTTCGCGCGGATGGCCGGGTGCACCATGAAAACGATCGTCGAATGTGTCCCCAATTTCAGCGAGGGGCGAGACTCACGGGTGATCGACCGCATCGCCTCGGCTATCGATTCGGTCGCCGGCGTCGGGATTCTGCACCGCACCATGGATGCCGACCACCACCGCGCCGTCGTGACTTTCGTGGGCGACAGGGAAGGCGTCGCCGAAGGGGCCTTGAGGGCGATGGGCAAAGCGGCTGAACTGATCGACCTCAATCGGCATTCCGGCGTCCACCCGCGCATCGGAGCCGCCGACGTGGTTCCCTTCGTCCCGGTCAGCAACGTGACCCTGCAGGACTGCGCTCTGATGGCTCAAGCCGTAGGGCAGGAAGCCTACCGCCGGTTCGGCATCCCGGTCTATCTCTACGGGGCCGCGGCCATCCAACCGGAACGGGCCCGCTTGGAAAACGTGCGCCGCGGCCAGTTCGAGGGCCTGCGCTCCGAGTTGACCGGACCGACCCGGCGACGGCCCGACTTCGGCGGCCCCGCACTCCACCCCACCGCCGGAGCGACGGCTGTCGGCGCCCGCAAGTTCCTGATCGCCTACAACGTCAACCTGGAGACTTCGGACATCCGTCCGGCCAGGCAAATCGCCCGCAAGATCCGCTCTTCCAGTGGTGGACTCCCCCAGGTCAAGGCAATGGGAGTGAGCCTGAAGACCAGGAACCAGGTCCAGGTGTCCATCAACCTGACCGACTTCGAGATCAGCTCGATCCAGCAGGTCTTCCAGGTCGTCCGCCAGGAGGCCGAGCGGCTGGGAACCCGGGTGTCGGACAGTGAAATCGTCGGACTCGTTCCCCGGCGGGCCTTGCCCCCCTCCTTCCAATCGTCACTGCAACTGAAGGACTTCCGGTCCGACCTGGTCTTCGAGAACCGCCTGACTGCTTACTTGAAACAACAGAAAACAGAGTGATCCACGAAGAGACACGAAGATTCCAGAAGGGCCACGAAGGGGATGGAGAAGACTCAGGAGGGATGCGCCAAAGTTCGGGAACAGAGAAAGATTTCCACGACGGGAGCTGACGTATCTGTAACGGGGGGCGCGATCTGAGAAGGAGAACGGCGAACCACGAATGCACACGAATGAACACCAATAGACGCATTGATGCGTTTATTGGGGCGTGGTGCCAACCAAGTCACGTATGGGTCGATGGTTTATGAACATGGATGCACAGGATGCACAGGATTTTTTCCGGAGACGGCTGGCTTGTAGTCCTGGAAATCCTCAAATCCCCACGCGATCATCGCCGGAGTCAGCCTCCCGTGCACGCCAAAAATCAACAGCTCCCCTCCTCGGCCAGGGTCGCTCCCTCCACAGTGAACCCTGCGGGAAGTCCATCGAACAGAAGTAAATGCCGGTGCCGATGCCCAAACCCCTGACACATACGATGCCCATTGACAGCCCCGACTAAAACGCCTGAAACAGGCTGTCCTCCCATACTCTATGAATCAGGGCAGATCACAATCCCATTGCCTGCACCAGTTTCCTCGCCACCTCTTGCTTCCCCAGTTGCCAATTCACCGCGACCCTGTCCGCCAGAATTGGCGAGTATTCGTACGCATCCTTAACGGAAATCCCGTGCCACACCGGTAGTATGACGCCTTTTTCTTCAAGTACCTCCCGGGTGTATATGGAGTCGAACTCACGCTTGGTCCATCCTTGGTTATTTAGGAAATTCGGTGTGATGATGAGAATGCACTTCGGGCACTCTTTAAGCCCCTTTTCGACCCGGGCTCGTAGACTGTCGCCTACTCGGAGTGAGAATTCATCGAACCAAACCGGACACATCATCTTTTGTAGTTCCAGGGCCAATGGTTGGGCGATGCTCTCTTTGTCTCGGCTATCATGGCAAATGAATGCTTGGGGACGCTCGAGCCTATTTCGATCCTTCACGAACTCCTCGCTCCTGAACACCAAACTATGCCCTATCCTACGTGCGTCGCGTTCCAACAGGGATTTCATTTCCTGGCTTACTGGACGCTCGGAGTAAATGTAGACCCGACCCGTGAAGGTCAAGTCTGCACTACTCCTGATTTCGCCTGGGAGTCCGGCTGCAACCTGCACCGCATTGGACATCTCATTGAGGGTTGCTTCCAAATCATTCAACACTATCGCCTCTGGGCAGCTGACCCCTGGCATGCGCTCTATGTACAGGGACATGTACTTTGCACTAACCTCAAAGTCGAAGTGAATTCGCATAGTCACTTCCCCATACACTTCCTCGTCTCGACATATCTGTTTGTTGATGCTGTACTTTAACGTTCCCGGTCCGAGCTTTAGGAAGTATTCTCGCAGTGTAGCCATCAGCTGCCTCTCTCAATCCTCTATTCGAAGTCCTTGTCAAGTGGGGGATTTTATCACCAGCACGCTTCCCGGTCGTGTTCTACCGGAGTTTGAGGGCAATCCGTAAACGGGACCCCGGTGGCTGATCGGAAATTTTGTAGGTGGATGGGAGCGACTACCCCTTTTGGCATCCCGGATCGCCACGGAGGAGGTGCAACGACTTACATTCGCGCCGACCCCATTGGAATGGCGCTCCCCATCCGTCAATCCCTGCGGAAAGGCCGCTGAGTCGGCCGAGAAGCCTAAAGAGGAAGAGTCTCCGGAGTCGAACGATCGCAAGACTCGTCCGCCAGTAACTGTTCGGTCAGGCCGTGATGGCTTGGACCCGGTCGAGGTTGGAGGTGCCTGCCATCACAAGCCATCCGGCGGTTCTGCTCGTTGCGCCTCCCCCGGCCTGCGGATGGACTCCACGGCTTGGCTGAACGGTTACGTCCGCCAACGTCCTGGATTGTCCAGTGGGTTCCTTTTCAAAAAGAGGGATATAATGAGGGAACTTTAGCGGGCTGATCCGTAGTAAGTCCTTTACTAGTAATAGTTTGTGTTCGAGAGATTGCAGGTCGTGCAGCAACCTCCCGTCCTGATTATCCTGTGCATCCATGTTCAATAGATAAAAAACCAGTGTAACCGCACAGGGTCCTTGTTCCCGATAGATCAGAAAGGCTCCTTGTTTCACTCTCCTATGATCCGGCCCGTGGGGGGGGACGGCAGGCGAGCGGGAGGCTCCCAAAGGGTACGGGCCGGCTTTCGGAGAAGTCACCCCAATGATACCCCCCGCCGCACCGTCGGAAGGATGCCAACCGGGACCGCGGGCGTCCCGCGCGCATCCTCTCCCTTAGCGAGCCTGGGCCAGGACGTGTTCCATCAGCAGGTTGTATTCCATCCGGACGACTTCTCGCAGGACCGCGGGATCGGTCGGCTCGCCCCGGGATGACCGTTCGCACAGTTCCACCAATCGGGCGGGCTCCCAGCGCGGGCTTTCCAGCAAGGTTTGCCAGTCCGCCGAACTTTGTTCTTTCATCGCTTCCTGGACCTTGTCCCTCAAGCGGGCCTGGACGGGATGGTCTCCGGCCCGGCGGAACCAGTAGAGGGCGTTGCTGAAGTCGCCCTCGCTGCGATGCACCAGGGCATGCCAGTAGGCTCCTTCCGCGGAAGAGTCCTGTTGGGTCAGGCGGTGAGCCTCGTCCAGGAAACCGTGTAGCCAGAGGGCGCCGGCGCGGACCAGGCGATCCGACCTCAGCTTGAGCCCCTTGCGCCAGTCCGTGCCGCTCACCAGGCGGTAGATCCTGTCGTCTCCCCTGGGAGGATTGACCGGCGCCGGCAACCCGTCGGGGGCCGGGTAAAAGAGATCTATCGTCATGGGCCACCTCGAAGAACGCCAGCCGGCCTATCGGAAGAAGGCTATTGCCGTAAACAGGAGCGCACTGAGGAGAACCAGAGTCACGGCCAACTCCAGTGTGGGGCGTGTCGCATCGGGGTCGCCGCCGGAGATTGCCGGCCCCTGATGGCGCTCCCCCGCCCGGCCAAACCAAAGGGCGGGGTTCCGGAATCTCGGCGCCAGCCAGCCGATGCCAGACAGAATTCCGGCGTCGGCACGGTCGAAGAGTCGGCTGGTCCCGTCCACCAGGCATCGGCGAACCCAGCCGGCCGGTTGACGATAGAACCAATCGGTGTCCAGTGTCAACGTCGGCTGGCCGGCCAGCTTGGAGCGGAACCACCAGAACCCGACAAAGGTCGCGGCGAGCAATTGAAGGCTCTCCACCAGGTGAGGGATGGTGTAGGGCCGGTAGCCGGCAACGTAAGGAAGCTCAGCGTACAGCAGCGAGGGAAACACTCCGAAGCCGACGCACAGAAGGGCCAGCAGCCCCATGGCCAGGTGCATGTTGAGGGGAGGGCGCGACACGCCCACCCCTGGCCGGACGGGGCCGAACCAGGTGAACCAGGGCAGCTTGAGGCCGATCGAGAGAAAGGTTCCCACCGATGCCAGGCCCAGCAGCAGGAAGGCAGCATGATGATGGGCGTCGAGGGCGGCGCTGACCACCATCGACTTGCTGATAAAGCCGTTGAAGAGTGGAAAGCCCGAAATGGAGAAGGCGCCCACCATGTAGAGCCACAGCGTCAGCCTCATCCTGCCGGCCAATCCGCCCAGTTCGGTCAGCCGGCTCCGACCGGTCGCCTGCAGGACCACCCCTGCGCCCATGAAGAGGAGGGCCTTGTAGAGAATGTGGCTGAAGGCGTGGGCCACGGCGCCGTTGAGGGCCAGCGGCGTGCCGATGCCGATTCCGGCAACCATGTATCCCACCTGGCTGATGATGTGATAGGCAAGGATCTCCCGGATGTTGTTGGCCAGGACGGCGAAGATGACCCCGTAGAGAGCCATGACGACTCCCAGGGCGATCAGCACCTCCCAGCCCGGGGCCACCCGGGCCAGCAGATAGACCGCCGACTTGGTGGTGAAAGCGCTCAGAAAGACCGCGCCGGTCACGGTGGCCTTGGGATAGGCATCGGCCAGCCAGGCGTGGAGTGGAGGAATGGCGGCGTTGACGGCGACGCCCGCCAGGATCAGCCAGGAGGACAGGCGGCCCGCCTCCAGCAGTTGAAGGGCGATGCCTCCGGAGGCGTGCACCTGCCCCAGGATCCCGGCCAGCAGCAGGCTGCCTCCGAACAGGTGGACCAGCAGATAACGCAGGCCCACCCCGGATCCCGTTCCCTGCCGGGACCAGATCAGAACCGTCGACGAGAGGGCGGTCAGTTCCCAGCAGAGGAAGAGGGTCAGCCAATCCCCGGCGAAGACCAGGCCCAGCGCGCTGCCGGCATAGAGCAGGGCGGCAAGCTGTTGGCGCATATCCCTCAGGTGCAGGGCGAAAAGGCCCCCGGTAAAGGCGATCAGCGAGAAGACGATGCCGAAAACCCGGCTCAAGGGGTCCACCTGCAGGATCGATAGGCGGTATTCCAGGAACTCGACCGAAAGGCTTTGATCGGCGGAAAGGTTCCAGCAGACCCAGAGGGCGGCCAAGGGAAAGAGCGGGAAGGCCTTGCCTCTGGCTCCGGGGGGCAGCAACGGAAGGACCAATAGCCCCAGCAGCACCAGGAAAGCCGGATGCAGGATCAGTTCACTCGCCATCGTAGTAGCGCTCGTCCTTTTGCAGCCATTTCCGTCCCAGCAGCTTGGACCCGACAATGATCCCGATACAGCCGAGGAACCCCAGCCAGCCGTAAAAGCCGGGGATATGATGCCACCAGGCGAGGTGCGAGGGGTCCTGGGCGGCGGCCCGTTCCAGAACCAGAGAAGCGATCATGACCGCCGCCAGCGACATCCAGCGCCACCGTTTCATGGGATCGAGACCTCCAGGACCTGGGCGCTGATCCGCTGCGCCAGAGTGAAGAAATGAAAGAACAGGTCCGGCATCAGGCCCAGCAATGCCGACAAGGCGGCAGCCAGGATCAAGGGGACGACCATCCAGGCAGAGGCCTCCCCGATGGAATTGAAGTTGTCGGACCGCTTGAAGAAAGCCCGGTAGACGATGGGCGCGAAGTACCCGGCATTGAGCAGGCCGCTGATCAGCAGAATCGCTACCACCGCCAGGCTGCCTGCTTCCATTGCGCCCTGCCCGAGGTACCACTTGCTCACAAATCCGTTGACCGGAGGCACCCCTGCCAGGCCCAGCGAGGCCAGGGCGAAAGCCCCCATGGTCCAGGGCATGGCCCGGCCGATGCCGTCCAGCTCATTGATCTTCTCCTTGTGCGCATGCACGTAGATGGCGCCGGCGCAGAAGAACAGGACGATCTTCATGGTGGCGTGGTTGGCGATGTGCAGCAGCCCCCCGATCAATCCGCTCGGAGAGAGAAGCCCGGCCCCCAGGACCACGTATGAGAGGTGGCCGACGGTGGAGTAGGCCAGGCGCCGCTTCAAGTTGTCCTCGGCAAAGGCCAGGCAGGAGGCCAGCAGAATGGTGGCGCCGCCTAGCCAGAGCATCACTTCGCCGAGTCCGAACCGACCGAGCGTCTCCGGACCGAAGAGGAAACCCGCCACTCGAACCACTCCGAAAACCCCCGATTTAACGACGGCCACGGCGTGAAGCAGGGCGCTGACCGGGGTGGGCGCCGCCATGGCCGCGGGCAACCAGGCGTGCAGGGGCATGATGGCCGCCTTCACCCCCACCCCCGCCAGAAACATCCCGAACAGGACCTTGACCTCGACCGGCGACAGGTCCTGAAAGGCGCTCAGGCCGCCCGCCTGAAATTCCAGGGTTCCCGTCAACTGCAGGGTGGCGGCCATGGCGGCCACCAGCACCACCCCGGCCGTCAGCGTGAAGGCCAGGTACTTGCGGCCGGCCGCAATGGCCTCGGGGCTTTGCTTGTGAATCACCAGCGGATAGGTGGCGATGGTCAAGACTTCGAAAAATATGACGAAGGTCAGCAGGTTGGCGGCGAAGGCCACGCCCAGAGTCGCGGAAAGGCACAGGGCAAAGCTGGCGAAGTAGCGGGTCTGGTGCTTTTCCTTGAGGCCCCGGACGTATCCGATGGAATAGAACGACGTCAGGATCCAGAGACCGGAAGCGATCAGGGCGAAGAAGACCCCGAATGGATCGGCCCGCAAGGTCAGGTCGACGCCGGGTGAGATCTGAAACAGCCGGGTCTCCGCCACCTGGTCCGCCAGCGCCGAGGGGAGAAGCGACAGCACCAGCGCGAACTTGGCGCCGGCGGCCAGCAGCGTCCAGAATTCCCGCAGGTTGGGACGGCGAGCGCTCATCCCGATCAAGGGCACGCTTGCCGCGGAAACCAGGATGGCCAGCAGCGGCACGGCCGATGGAAAGGTGGATAGATCGTTCATGAACGGACGGCTCTGGAGCCAAACAATCCGCCCGGGCCCAGGATTCGACCTAAAGGCCCGCCGGAACCATGAGATGAATCACCCGATTCACCAGGAAGGAGCTTGCCAGTCCCAGCGCCAGCAGCGCTCCCGCCAGGATCAGGGTGGGAGCCAGCATGGAGAACCTGGCTTCCCTGCTTTCCACAACCTCCGCCCCGCCGTTTGCGGCGCCGTTGTCCGGCAGTCCTCTCCGAAACGGCAGGTACACCCTTTCAACGACTCTGAAGAAGTAGACGGCGTTCAGCAATCCCCCCATCAGAATGACGGCCACGAAAACCCAGTAGGATCCCTGGATGCCTCCCAGCACCAGGTACCACTTGCTGAAAAATCCCGCCGTCGGCGGCAGCCCGATCATGGACAAGGCTCCCACCGTGAACGCAGCCATCGACCAGGGCATTTGACGACTCAGCCGGTGGTCCATGGCCGCGATATTGGAATGGCCGAGCTGCACCCGCAGATTGCCTGCCACCAGGAAAAGGGCGGCTTTCATGAGCGCGTGATTCAGGATATGGAGCACCGCTCCGGTGAATCCCAGGGGATTGGCCATTCCCAGACCCAGCCCGATATATCCGATCTGGGCGATGCTGCTATAGGCCAGCATCCGTTTGAGTTCCTGCTGGGCCAGGGCCATGAGCGACCCGTAGAGGACTCCCCCAGCCGAGAGCCAGGCGATTGCGGAGGCGATGGGCGCCCTCTGCTCCACCGCGGCGGGATCGAAGACAAAGAATAGAACTCGAATGAGGATATAGGCGCCCACCTTGGTGCCCAACGGCGCCAGCAGCGCCGAGGTGGCCGAGGAGGCGCTGGAATAGGCATCCGGCAGCCAGAAGTGCAGCGGGAAGAGCGCCATCTTGAGGCCGATGCCGGTCACCATCAGGATCAACCCGGCCAGCACGGCCGGCTGGTCGAGGATATGCGGGAGGATTCGAGCCAGGTCGGCCATGTTCAGGGACCCGCTCATGACATAGATGAAGCCGATGCCCAGCAGGTAGAAACCGGTGCCGACGCTACCCAGAATGAGGTAGCGATAGGCTGATACGGGCGACCGTTTGTCCCCGATGGCTACCAGCCCGTAGCCCGCAAGAGAGCTGATCTCGAGGAAGACGTAGAGATTGAAGAGATCTCCGGTCGACAGGATCCCGCAGAACCCGGCCAGCAGCAGCAGCACCAGGCTGTAGTAGGGGACCCGCTTGTCCGGGTGCTCCACCGAGGCGACGTGGCGGGCGTGGATCAACACCAGGCAGGAAACCACCGTGACCACCAGCGTCAGGAAAGACGCCAGCGGATCCAGCACCAGCTCGATGCCGATCGGAGCTTCCCAGCCCCCAAGGGTGTAGGTGACCGGTCCGCTCTCGATCACCCGGAACAACCCGAACCCCGCAATGGGAATGGAGGCCAGCACCGCGGCCAACGCCAGGGGGTAGGCGGCGCCGGGAGCCCGGACGCCGATCAGGGGGATGAGAAGGGCGGGAATGAGAAAGGCGAGCGGGACCAGCAGGGGCAGGTTGGCTTCAATCATCTCATTCGCTTCAACAACGCATCTTCATCCAGGGTCCTGTAGCGCCGAAAGATGCTGATGAGCAGCGCAAAACCCACTCCGGTGGTGGCCACGCTCACCACGATGGCCGTCAGCATCAAGGTGTGCGGCAGCGGATTGATGTAGTGAGCCGGGTCCACCGAACCCAAGGCGGCGTCAATGACCGGAACGGTCGCATTCCTTTTGGAGGCGATGGCAACGTAGAACAGGATGATGGAGGTCTGGAAGATATTCATGCCCACCAGTTTCTTGACCAGGTTGCGCTTGGCCAGCATCCCGTAGAGCCCCACCAGCAGCAGCAGAGAGATGATCCAGTAGAGATTGTGACCCGCGATGAACTCAATCTCCACCGGGCTCCTCCATGATGTCGTCGTAAATGGCCACCAGGACCGCCATGACCGCCAGGCTCACCCCGACCTCGATCAGGAGAATCCCGGCCGAATGAAGCTCGGCCCGGCTCAGCTCCGGAAGCGGCAGAAAACGATACTCCAGGAAGTGGCCGCCCAGCAGGAGGGTGAGCAGGCCGGTGCCGGCAAAGATCAGGGCTCCCAGCGCCCCCGCCGGCGTGCCCCAGGATTTTCTGAACTTGAGTTCCGACCTCTCCGCGCCCACCGAGAGCCGGAGCAGCAGAATGCTGGCGGCCAGCATGGCGCCTCCCTGGAATCCTCCCCCGGGGCCGAAGTGGCCGTGAAAGATCACGTAGAGGGCAAACAACTGTATGAAGGGAGCCAACAGCCGGCTGGCGGTGATCAGAATCGGATTTCTGGAACTGGAGGTCATCGGCTCCGCCTCAGAATCAAGGTGCACGCCAGTCCGGCGGTCAAGACCACGATCGTCTCTCCCAGCGTGTCGAAGCCGCGGTAGTCCGCCAGCACCACGGTCACGATGTTGGGGGAGGCCGCATCCCCCTGGGCATGACGAATGTAGTGGGCCGCCGCGGCGGGGGAGCCCACCCGGCTCCGCTCCCGGTGGCTGGGCCCGTCGGGATCGCCGTGGCCGGGCAGACCGGAAGAGGCATAGAGCAGCAGGGCGCCAAACAGGACCAACGCGATGAGAGAGACCTTTCTCAATCGACGCTCCGGCGGGAGGTCTGGAAAAGGACCACGATGAACAGCACTCCCGTGATGCCGGCGCCCACCACGGCTTCCGTAAAGGCCACGTCGACCGCCCCCAGCACCAGGTAGATCAAGGCCGATATGAAGCTGAAGACCGAAAGGGTCACCGCAGCCGCCAACAGGTTCTTCAAGCGAAGAGCAATCAGCGCCGAAGCCAGCAACAGCAGGCCCAGGGCGGTCTCCAGTCCCAGGTACATTACGAAATCTCTCCGGATTCAGGCCGGGAAGCGCCGCTGGGCTGTCGCCGCCACTGGTAGCGCGCGGCCGCGTTGACCAGGACGTGAGACCCGATGGGGTAGGCCAGGGCCACAAAGACCAGGGCCGTGACCAGCTTGAGGCTTGTCAGCGTAAACCCCTCGAACACTGCCAGGCCTCCCACGGCCAGCATGATGCCGAGGGTATCGTTCTTGGTGGTGGCGTGGGTGCGGCAGAAGACGTCCGGCAGGCGTAGAATGCCCACGCTGCCCACCAGCAGAAAGAAGCTCCCCGCCAAGACCATCGTCAATGCCAACAGTTCTCTGAAGGTGCTCATCTTCGCTCGGGATGGCTCTGGAAATACCTGGCCACGGCGACCAGGCCGATGAAGTTCAGGATCGCATAGGCCAGGGCGATATCGACGAACAACTCGATCCGCCCGTAGAGAAAGCCGATCAGACAGACCAGCACCAGCGTCTTGGTCCCAATGGCGCCGGCGCCCAGGAGCCGGTCGAAAATGGTGGGTCCCTTCAACACGCGGTAGAAAGGCAGAGTAATGATGACGGACAGGACGATGGCGAGGTAGAGAAAGAGGTCTTCCATCAATTTGCGGATGAGCGGTCCAGCTCGATCACTCGGACCTGGGTCACGACCTGTTCCCGAGGCCCGTGGAAAATCCTGGAGACCTTCAGCGGCATGGCGCCATGCACCAAGCTTTCCGCCGATGCCCGGGTGAGGGCGTGGACCACGAATTCATTCCCCCGGATTCGGATGGTCACCGTTCCCGGAGTCAGGGTGATGGAGTTGCCGAGGATCACCCGGGCGGCCAGGTTGGGCAGATTCACCCGGAAGTAGATCAGGCAAGGCTCCACCGGCATCCTGGGGTGCAACACCAGGTAGGCCACCTGAATGCTGCCCAGCAGGATCTCCCACCCCAGCCAGGGCAGATAGGCGAGCAGGGCCCAGTAGTTGGCCCGGTCCCAGGCAAAGGTATCGCCGCTGTAGAGCTGGGTCTGCTTGAGGGGGGCATTGACCCACATCACCAACGCCACCGATCCAACCCCCAATGCCAGGTGGAAGGGGTCGAAACGGCCGCTGAGATGGAGCCATAGACCCATCAGCAACAGGGCCTCGATCACCAGCGCCCTCCCCGAGCGCACGCGTTTCGTCCCTCTTCGCTTGGAACCCGTTGACTCGGTTGCCATGGATTCTCTTGCGACCGGAGTTTCCCCGTCGAGAAAGCGGGGGCCCGGTGTCTGGTGTCCTATCTCAGCGAAAGGCGCTTCCCTGCCGAAATCCGTCACGAAACGGCGTTGTCCGCCCCAAAAAACCGGGACATTATAGACAAAAGTCCTTGAAATGGACACCCAAGAGTCGGCGCCTGGCGGGGACGTATATTGCCTTAGACCGGGCAAGGCCATCGTGATAAGGTAGGCCGCTCATGGTCGCTCCCAACCCCGTCATTTCGGTTCAGGACGTCAGCAAGAGCTTTCGTTCGGTCGTCGCGGTGGATGGCGCCTCGTTCGAGATCGACAGCGGCGAAATCTTCGGCCTCCTGGGACCGAACGGAGCCGGCAAGACCACCCTCATCCGCCTCATTCTCGACCTGATTCGGCCGGACGCCGGTTCCATTCGAATCCAGGGGCAGCCCGTTTCCGAGACCCACAAGGACCGGATCGGCTACCTGCCTGAAGAGCGCGGCCTCTATTTTCGGCAAAAGGTGATGGCGGTTCTGGAATACCTGGGGTCGCTCAAGGGAGTCCCCATCGAACGGGTCCGCCGCAATGCCCGGGATTGGCTCCAGAGGCTGGAGATCGACGATCTGAGGAGCCGCCCGGTCCAGGAGCTCTCCAAGGGCAACCAGCAAAAGGTCCAATTCATCGCCACGGTCGTCTCCGACCCCGACATCCTCATCCTGGACGAACCCTTCACCGGATTGGATCCCATCAACGTTCACCTGCTGGTCCGGTCCATTCGGGAACTGGCCGCCGAGGGAAAGACGGTGGTGCTGTCCGTGCACCAGATGGCGCTGGTGGAATCGCTGTGCCGCCGGGTTTTCATGATCAACCGGGGACGCCAGGTGCTCTATGGCGACCTCGAGGAAATCCAGAGCCGCTACTCCGAGCCTTCGTTCCTGGTGCGTTCCGGGGCCGACTACCAGGCGTGCGAGCTCATCGACCGGTTCGCCGGCCACAACGCCGCAGCGACCGTCCATCTGAAGCAGGGAGTGGAACCGGCGCGATTCCTCCGCTGGCTGGTGGAGTCGGGCGCCGAGGTCGAATCGTTCCAGCGCGCCCGAACACCGCTGGACGAGATTTTCATTCGGGTGGTGCGAGACAGCTCATGAGCAAGGTCTGGGCCATAGCCAGGCGGGAGTTCCTGGTGACCGTGACCCGCAAGGGTTACCTGTTCACGCTCTTCGGACTGCCGCTGATCATGATCGGCGGACTCTTGGCGGCCAGCCTGCTGTCCCGGGAGACCTTTCGCGATTCGCAGGCCAATCAGGGTCCGGCCGGTGTCGTCGACCGCGCCCGCGTTCTGGACTTCAGCTTGCAGGCGGCAACCGGTCCAACCGTTTCAACGAGCCCGCTCCCGGCGCCCGGCGCCGGGGTTCACTCCAGGCTGGTTGCCTATGACGACCTGGACCAGGCTCTGGCCGACCTCGGAACGGGCGATCTCAGTGCCGTCTTCCTGTTGGAAGCCGGCTACCTGCAGAGCGGCGACATCGTCGTCTACGCGGCCGAAAAGGGCATCTTCTCTCAACTGAACCAAACCGGACGGAGGCAGTTGAGCGCCCTGCTGCGGGCCAGTCTGGCCAGTGGGCGGCTGGAAGAAGACGCCGTGGCCAGGATCCTGACGCCGGGCCGATTCAAGGAAATGCAAGTCTCGAAACAGGGCCGGATCCGGCCCGAGGGCAACCTGCTGAAGCGAGTCGGGCGCTTCCTGGGACCCTTTATCATGTTCTTTCTCTTGACGATCTCCATCTTCATGTCTTCAGGCTACCTGCTCCAGGGCATTGCCGAGGAAAAGCAGAACCGGGTCATCGAGATCCTTCTTTCCTCGGTGACTCCCACCCAGCTCCTGATGGGCAAGATGATGGGCCTGGGCGCAGCCGGACTGCTGCAGGTTGTCTTTTACGTGGTGCTGCTGGTATTGCCGGCCAGCCTGATCTTGACCCTGATGACCCTGTCTTTGGGACAGATTCTCTTGAGCCTGATGTACGTGGTCCTGGGCTATCTCCTGTTCGCCGGCCTCATGGCCGGCACCGGACTGCTGGGCAACACCTCCCAGGAAAGCCAGCAATTGTCGGTGATCTGGACAATGACCAGCATGATTCCGATGTTTCTGGTTGCGTCCCTCATGCAGCAGCCCCATTCCTGGCTGGCCCGCTCCTTTTCGTTCTTCCCCTTGACGGCGCCGGTCACCATGCTGCTGCGGCTCAGCACCGACGAGGTCCCGCTGCTGGATGTGCTGATCTCCACGGCCGTGCTGGTTCTGGGGATTGTCCTGGCCGTCAAGGGAGCCTCCCGGCTCTTTCGGACGGCTTCATTGATGGTCGGCAAACGCCCTCGGCTGGGGGAGATCTACCGCTGGCTCAAGGAAGCTTGAACCCGGCCGGGGCGCAGAAACAGGCAAGCCCAGCCCCTGCCCTGGCGGGCAGATCATCCGAGGGTGAAACAAGTGGAGAGTGGAGAGTGGAGAGTGGAGAGTGGTCATCCGAGCGTTTTGGGAACGGGCAAGCGCCTGATGAACGGAATGCGCCGATTGGAAAGATTGCGCCGATACCGACAAGATGCTATGCGTATCGATCCCATAACTAACCACTAATCACTATCCACTATTCACTTTTCACTTGACCGCGCCGCCGTCCCATACGGCGGGGCGGCTGATACAGGGTGAAACAAGATTGTTGCAGACAAGGTGACTGCCATGAAAGCAATCGTTCTGAAGGAGCTGGGAGGCCCCGAAAAGCTGCTATGGGAAGAGGTCGCCGACCCGGCTCCCGGGTCCGGCGAGGTGCTGGTCCGCCTGAAGGCGGCTGCCCTGAACCACCGCGACGCCTGGGTCCGCAAGGGGCTGTACGCCAACATCCGGCTTCCCGCCATCCTGGGTTCGGACGGTTCCGGTGAAGTGGCCGGGACAGGCTCCGGCGTATCGACCGACCTGCTGGGCCAGGCAGTGCTGATCAACCCCTGCCTGGACTGGGGACCGGAGATCAAGGCTCAGGGGCCGGGCATGCGCATTCTGGGAATGCCCGACAATGGCACCTATGCGCAGAGGGTTGTCGTTCCCGCCGCCAACATCCGCCCCAAGCCGGCCCACCTTTCCTTCGAGGAAGCGGCGGGGCTGCCGCTGGCCGGCATGACCGCCTACCGGGCCCTGGTCACCAGAGCCCGGGTGACGGCCGGCGAAACGGTCCTGATAACCGGCGTGGGCGGTGGCGTGGCCTCCCTGGCCCTGCAGATGGCCCATTGCCTGGGCGCCAGCACGTTCGTTACCTCGGGCAGCGACCACAAGATCGAACGCGCCCGCGCCCTGGGGGCGGCCGGCGGCGTCAACTACCGGGACGAGCAGTGGGGCCGCAAGCTGCGCCAACTGCTGCAGGGCCGGCCGCTGGATGTGATCATCGACGGCAGCGGCGGCGGCGTCTTCGAAAGAGCGATCGACTTGATTGGCCCCGCCGGAAGAATCGTCACCTACGGCGCCACCCTGGGGGCCGCCCGGCAGATCGAGGTGAGGCGGATTTTCTGGAAGCAGGTGACGGTGATGGGTTCCACCATGGCCAGCCCCCAGGAATTCGATGCCCTGGTCCAACTCTACTCGGCGCACGGTTTGCGCCCGCCGATCGATCGGGTCTTTCCTCTCGAGGAGGCCGGGGAGGCCCATCAGCGCATGGAGGAGGCCAGGCAGTTCGGGAAGATTTTGCTGGGGACCTGACGGGACACTAACGTCGGCGGTGGTTTCGATTTCGGTTCCTGCGGGCTGGGGTTCCGGCAGGCTGCTTGCGGTTGCCGTCCGGCACAGATTCGGATTCGGACAGGAAGACCACGGTTTGAAAACTGGCAATCTCGAACCGCCGCCGGCAGGCCCCGTTCCGGCAGCCGACCATGTCGTCGATCCGGACCAGGTAGGACTGAGCCTTGCTGAACCGCCGGCGGTCCTCTGAAGAGGCACGGCCCGGCAGGGTCTTCTTCTTGAGGCGCTGCCGCCAGCGCACCTCGTACTGAAAGGTGCGGCCACAGAAGGGACAGGTCAGACTGGTCGGCTTTCTGACGTCCTTTTCATTGAAGAAGTCGCTCTCTCGCATGGCATCTCTTCCGCGGGTCTGGGGCCGCCCAAACCGGCCCGAGCAGCTTCGATTTCAATTCCTTCATCCGGTGAAGGTCGGGCCGGCCGAAACTCCGTCCGCGGCCCGAATCAAAGTATAATAAGCACCCGAGCGGGTCAACATCGCATTGGACATCGCTTCCGTTCGCGCCCGAATGGCCGCGGGTCCGGGAAAGCGCTCCAACAACAGGGCGTTCTTGGGAATCTCAGGAGAGGACATGAAGGTAACGCTGGCCTACGGAAAAAACGGACTCGAGGTCGATTTTCCGGAACGGGGAGTCGAGGTCATCGAGCCCCGGTTCGTGAAGGGACTGGAGGACGAAGCCGCTTCCCTTCTCCATGCGCTTCGGAATCCGGTGGCCGCGGCCCCGCTGCGCGAACTGGCCACAGCCGAACCCTCGGTGGCCATCATCTTTCCGGACCGCACCCGGGCCATGCCCAGCGACCGGGTGCTGCCGATCGTGTTGTCCGAACTGGAACGGGTCCCGAAAGAAAACATCACCTTGATCAACGCCGTGGGCACCCACCGGTCCAACACGCCCCAGGAGCTGGAAGCCATGCTGGGGCGAGAGATCCTCGACAACTACCGCATCGTGCAACACCAGCCTCGGGACCGTTCCAGCATGGTTCATCTCGGCGCCAGCCGCTACGGCAACCAGGTCTGGGTCAACAAGGACTTCGTGCAGGCCCGGCTCAAGATCCTGACGGGGTTCATCGAGCCCCATCTGTTTGCGGGATTCTCGGGAGGACCCAAGGCGGTATTGCTGGGAGTGGGAGCCTTCGAGAGCATCCTGCGGAACCACTCGGCTCCCATGATCGACAACCCCAACGCCACCTGGGGGGAGACCGTCAACAATCCCATCTACCGGGAGATGTCGGAAATCGCCGCCCTGGTCCGGCCGGACTTCATCGTCAACGTCACCCTCAACAAGGACCGGGAAATTACCGGAGTCTTCGCGGGAGACTGGAAGGAGGCTCACGACCAGGGATGCCGGTTTGCGCGAGAATCGGTCATGCGACCGGTGGAGCAACCCTTCGACGTGGTCGTGACCACCAATTCGGGGTTTCCCCTGGACCTGAATCTCTACCAGGCCGTCAAGGGCATGTCGGCCGCCGCCCGCATCGTCAGGCGGGGCGGAACCATCATCATGGCTTCGGAGTGCTGCGACGGCCTGCCTTCCGAGGGTCCCTTCGGCCAACTGCTGCGCTCCGGACAGTCTCCCGCCGAGGTGCTCTCCAACATTCACAATCAAACCGAGACCATCCAGGATCAATGGCAGGTTCAGATCCTGGCCAAGATACTGATGAAGTCGGAGGTTTACCTCCATTCCACCCTGCCCGACTCCGACGTCCTGGCCGCCCACCTCAAGCCGGTTCGGGACATCGGCGGCCTGGTGAGACAACTGCAGGCGGCTGCAGGCCCGGACTGCCGCGTCGCAGTGCTCCCCGAGGGCCCCCAAACGGTCCCCTACGTCACCGAGAAGGTCCTCTCCCACGCCTGACGAGGCCGTGCCTCAGCCCGACAAGCCGGGAAAAGAGATATCCACGACGGGGCACGAAGGACCGATTAGAGTCATCCACAAAGGAAAACGACGAACCACGAATGGACACGAATGAACACCAATAAACTGATTGATGAGTTGCCGATTCGGGGGTGTAACAACCGATATCGAGCGGTTATCCAAGAAGGACACGAAGTCACACCAGGGTAACAACGTTGCAGATACATCTGCATTTGTGTCTATTCGTGTTCATTCGTGGTTCGATTTTTTTTAAAGATCGACCGATTTCAAGCGATAGATGTGCAAGAAGGGGCTGGGGCGGCTAACCGCAATTCACTATTCACTTAAGTCACACGCCACTCACACGACGGGGCGGATCATACGGAGCGAAACAGGGGTGTTTCGGAAGGCCGGACTGTCTACTTCAATCCCGCGATTCGCTGAATGAAGGAATAGCCCATCACAAGGGCCATGACCAGGGCCGAGATCCACAAAGCCAGAGTTATCCACGCGCCGGGAAGGACCTCTTTCGGCATGTGACGGTAGCGCAGGTAGATCGTGTAGAAGGCGATCACGGGCAGCATGATGGCCTGGGCCGCTCCACCGATGATGACCATCATCACCGGCGCCTGCAGAAACATGAAATAGAGGGAGGGGACGAAAAGAAGGATGACCACGAAGAGCCGGGTCACCCGGAGCCGCTTGGCGTAGTCGGTCTTGTCGTAGAGCTTGAGGATGCCGGCGAAATCGGCGAACACCCGGCTGTGGGCGGCCGTGGCGGCGAAGATGGTGGAATAGAGGACCGCGAAAGCACCCGCCAGGAAGAGCGGCAGCGACCAGGGCCCCATGGTTTCGGTGTACATGGTGGAAAGGACCTGAACCATCTCGGAACCCTGGGGCCGGAGTCCCCGTCCGTGCAGGATTCCCGCTCCCAGAAAGTAGAAGGCCACGGTGGCGAAGGTGTAGATGACCATGGAATTGCCGACATCCACCCCCATGACCCGAATCCATCCGCCGGCTCTCTCCCGCCAGGCCGGGCCGCCGTCCCTGGGTCCGCTGTAGCGGGCATACCCTTTCTCCAGGCACCAGTAGGGATAGGCCACCAGCTCGGTGGCTCCCACTCCGGTGATGCCGAAAGCGGCCACGGCGGTGATGAGTCCCCCTTCCGGAAGCTGGAACGACAATCCCGAAACGACCTGGGACCAGGAAAAGTACTGGGGCAGCTTGAACATCAGGAAGGCGCAACTGACGGTCAGAACGGTAAAGCAGACCACCAGCCCCATGGAGATCCTCTCCACCACCCAGTAGCGCCCGCCGATGAGCAGGACAACCGTCACCAGGTTCACCACCCAAACCCAGACACCGATGGGAACCGCCGGAACCTGCCGGTTGAGCACCTCGGAAACGCCTCCCAGCATCCCGCCCACCTGAAGGAGCGTAAACATGACCATCAGGAACCAGGCCCAGACCAGCCACGATGCTCGCAGACGGGGACCCGGCGCCCGGTCGAAGGCCTCCAGGGTGGTTTCACCGGTGCCGATGGAATACCGACCCAGCTCGTTTTGAACCACCACCTTGATGAAGCAGCTCAGAATGATCAGCCACAGCAGCGTGTAGCCGACCTCGGCGCCCAGCACGGTGGTGGCGATCAACTCGCCCGAGCCGACGATGCCGCTGGCAAGAATCAGGCCCGGACCGATCCGGCGAAAAATACTGGCAAAGGTCCTCGGGGGATCCTCGATGTTTTCGGGACGAAGCTGGTAGGGATTGGAGAGGTTCTGGTCGGCCATGGGACAAGAGGCATCCTATCCCAAGCGGTCGAGCCGGTGCAAGGAAGGGATCGGCTGTCGGTTCAAGATATGGGGTTGTCGGGTGTCAGGCGGAGGAGGCGCTGCCGGAAAGGCTGTTGACCTGGGACATCAGGCGGGATTTCTGGCGGGCCGCCTTGTTTTTGTGGATGAGGCTGCCGTGGGTGGAACTGTCGATCAGCGACAGCGTCGGCGCCAGAAGCTGCTCCACCTGCTCGGTGTTCTTCTCGGAAATGGCGTTTCTGATTTTGCCCAACTGGGTGCGTAGCCGGCGCATCTTGCTCCGCCGGGCCAAGCGCCTGCGCTCGTCCTGCCGGGCTCGCTTCATCGCTGATTTGTGTCTGGCCAATTCCTGTTCCCTTGATTTGGGTCCGCTCCGGCGTCTCAGTACTGCAAGCGCGACACCTTATACCGGGTCCGCCGGCTAGTTGTCAAGTGAATGAGACAGCGAAAGAGGTGACTTTCACACGCCCTATCCGCCAATGACACGATTGTATCCGGCTCTCCAGTGACGGCCATAGCCGGCCGCATAGTGGGGGTCGAACCTGACAATCACTTTTTCAGCATGCTCGATACTTTTCCGCCAACTGCGGAAGAGCCCGGCGCCGAACCAGCCGAGCGCCAGCAAATCGATGCGCGCTTCATCGCTCATGAGTTCAGCCACGAACCACTTGACGACTATGCTGGCATCGACGGTCAGTCTCACCGATCCCGATCCTCGCGCAGCAGTTTCACACTGTCAGTCTGGCGAGTACCGGTCGTCAGAGAAGCCAGTTTGCGCGTCCGCTCGCGAAATTCCACGATGCGGCCAAGGCGATCTGCCTGTTGGGTCAACAAGTGGCGGACCTCTCCTTCAAGCGACCGGTGATTCTGTTTGGCTTGAACCTTGAGCTGTTCGATGATGTGATCGTCGAGATTTCGGATAGTCAGACTGCCCATGACTCCTCCTTTAGTGCCGTGCAATCATTATGCTAGCATAAGGCTTGACATCATGCACACCCTTGTCAAGGGCTGCGGCGCCGAAGCCCAGCTTCCAGGAGGGCTCCGGTGCGTTATCTTTGTCAATCGTCGCCCGCGCTGATGCGCCGCGCCTCTCTCGTTCCAAGCCCGGCTTGCTGTGATACACTAACCGGGTGAGCCGTCAACAAATCAACACCAAAGCTTGTCTGAACTCCCTCTCGGCAAGTCGGTCAAAGTGGAAGGAGTATCAGCGATGAAAATCAGCGCGGAATTGATCGCCATCGGCATCCTTGGCGTTTCCCTGGTGAGCCTTGGATGGAAGGTGACCGGAGACTTGCGCCAGGAAATCCGCCATGTGCGAGAGGATGTAGCTGATGTCAGACAGGACGTCGCCGGCCTCCGAGAACGGATGGCTCGGCTGGAAGGGCTGTTTGAAGGCTTCACCAGGCGCGAACTGGCGGAGCAACAGAAGTAGCGAAACCAGGTTATTCCAGCCATTAGACAACGTCCCCAGATTGCTCCCTGACACGTTGATGAGCGATTTTTTATCTCGCTCTCTCCCTCCCCGCAACTTGCGGCCTCTCTCCTTCCGAGCCCGGCTCACTGTGATACACTAACCGGGTGAGCCGTCAACAAATCAACACCAAAGCTTGTCTGAACTCCCTCTCGGCAAGTCGGTCAAAGTGGAAGGAGTATCAGCGATGAAAATCAGCGCGGAATTGATCGCCATCGGCATCCTTGGCGTTTCCCTGGTGAGCTTTGGATGGAAGGTGACCGGAGACTTGCGCCAGGAAATCCACCATGTCCGGGAGGATGTAGGCAGTGTCCGCCAGGACGTAGCTGATGTCAGACAGGACGTAGCCGGTCTCCGAGAACGGATGGCGCGGCTGGAGGGGCTGTTTGAAGGCTTCACCAGGCGCGAACTGGCGGAGCAACAGAAGTAGCAGCCTCCCCCCGGCCGGGCGGCGCCCTCCGGGAGCGCGGGCGTCCCGCCCGCATCCTCTTCCCGCCGACGCGCCTTGATTCGACAATCGGGAGAAAGCGATGATACCGGAAGAATTGACCCGAAATTTTCAGGCGCTGGAGAAACGGGTTCGCGATATACGGAGCTATCTTTGACGCCGGCAGCAAGCGCAAGGACCTCCACCAACTGGAAAGCGAAATCGCCGATCCGACCTTCTGGACGGACCAGGCCCGGTCCCAGAAGTCCCTCCAGAGACGCAAGCGGCTGCAAGCCGACTTGGCCCTGGACAGCGAGCTGAGTCGCTCGGTTGAAGACCTGGAGGCCTATTTTGATCTGGGAGCCGAGGGCGAGGACGTCGGCTCGGACATCCAGGAGGAAATGTCCCGGCTGAACGCACGGGTGGGAGAGGCCGAGACCCGGACGCTGCTCAGCGGCGAGAACGCCCAGGCCAACGCCTTCCTGACGGTCCATCCTGGAGCCGGCGGCACCGAGTCCCAGGATTGGGCCGAGATGTTGCTGCGCATGTACCTGCGCTGGGCCGAACAGCAGGACTTCGGGCATGAGCTGGTGGACAGCCAGGCCGGCGAGGAGGCCGGGATCAAGTCGGCGACCATCGCCATCAAGGGTCTCAACGCCTATGGACTGCTGATGTCGGAGGTGGGAGTGCACCGCCTGGTCCGCATCTCTCCCTTCGACGCCAACAAGCGCCGGCACACCTCCTTCTCTTCCGTGTTTGTCTCTCCCGAAATCGATGACGCCGTGGAGGTGGTCATCGAGGAAAAGGACCTGCGAATAGACACCTACCGCTCCACCGGCGCCGGCGGACAACACGTCAACACCACCGATTCGGCGGTGCGGATCACTCACCTGCCCACCGGGATCGTGGTGCAGTGCCAAAACGAGCGTTCCCAGCACAAGAATCGGTCGGTAGCCATGAAGATCCTGCGTTCCCGCCTCTACGAGGCCGAACTGGAGAAGAAGCGGGCCGAGAGCCGAGCCATTGAAGACAGCAAGCTGGATATCGCCTGGGGCAGCCAGATCCGCTCCTACGTGCTCCACCCCTATCGCATGGTCAAGGACCACCGCACCAGGAAGGAGGTGGGCAATGCCGACCGAGTCCTCGACGGCGACATCAATCCGTTCATCAAGAGCTACCTGGTCTGGGCCCGCAACCCGACGCCGGCCTCGCAACGCTAGCCTGCATTTCTCACCAGGGGGCATGATCATGGCGCAGGCATTTTCCCTCCAGCGCGTGCTCGCGACCGAAGAGCGTAGCGGTTTCTACGGTCGAGGGAGCATGGGCGCGCTGGAGGGAAAAGAACCAGCCAGGGCATGCCCAGCGCCGTCTGTAGTCGGCAAGCCCTTGACATGGAGCCAATCAAGGCACTGAAGATAAACTGCTTTTGTCCTGCCTCCAGCGGCCTGGTGAGAAATGCGGGCTAGCCATCCAAGCGCCCTGGAACAGCGAGGCTCTGCAGGAATCCGGGACTGACACCCATGCCGCCGGCGGTCCGGACGGTTCTACCGGTGGCGCATCCTCCTCACCGGCCCACTGCCACATGCTGGAACTTCAGACTCCGGTGCAATTCGTCAAGGGGGTGGGGCCCGGGAGAGCCCGCGACCTGGCCGCCAAGAACATCCACACCGTCGAAGACCTGCTCTACACCCTTCCCTACCGCTACGAGGACCGCACTCGTTTTTGCCGGGTCAGCGACCTTCAGCCGGGAGCCAGGACCTCCATACTGGTCGAGGTTTCGACTGCCCGTTTGACGGTGACGCGCAAGAGCCGCCTCAAGATCTTCGACCTGGCCGCCCGCGACCAGACCGGCCGGATTCGCTGCAAGTGGTTTCACTCGGAATACCTGCACCAGCGCAAGATCTTCAAGCGGGGACAGCAGGTCATCTTTCACGGGAAGTTCGAGCCTGACCCCTACAGCGCCGGCAGCCTGCAAGTCATCAACCCCGAGTTCGAGATCCTGGAACAGGCGGTCCCTGTTCAGGGTTCGATCGACATGGGGCGAATCGTTCCCGTCTACGAGGCCGCCAGAGGCTTGGGAACCCGCACTCTGCGGCGGTTGATCCACGCCGTCCTGTCGGAACTCTCCGGCGTCCCGGAAACCCTGCCGCTGGCGGTCCTGGAGCGCCACGACCTCATGGACCGCCGGGCGGCCCTGCAGGAATCCCACTTCCCCTCGGCGGAAACACGCCGGGACGATCTGGCCGCCCGGCGCACTCCGGCTCTCTTTCGGCTGATCTTCGAGGAGCTCTTCCTGCTGGAAGCAGGGGTCCGGTGGAAACGCCGTCTGGCCCGCAAGCTTCGGGGGATGCCCTTCCGCATCGATCCCGGCCTTCGCCGGGCCGCCGGCAGTTTTCTGCCCTTCCGACCGACCCGGGCGCAGGAAAGGGTTCTCGACGAGTTGGCCGAGGACATGCGCCGACCCACTCCCATGAATCGCCTGCTGCAGGGAGACGTCGGATGCGGCAAGACCGTCGTCGCCCTCCAGGCCGGCGCCATGGCCGTGGAGAATGGAGCCCAGGTGGCCTTCATGGCGCCTACCGAGATCCTGGCCGAGCAACACCACCACTACGCCGGGCGCCTGTTCGCCGGAAGCGGCTACCGCATCGGATTGCTGACCGGCGGGCTGAAGAGGGCGGAGCGGAACGGCTTGCTGGAGGAGTTGTCCCAGGGGAGACTCCAGCTCCTGATCGGCACCCATGCCCTGCTGGAACCGGACGTCACCTTCCAAGGGCTGGGGCTGGCCATCATTGACGAACAACACCGATTCGGCGTCCGCCAACGCTTCAACCTCATGAAGAAGGGCGTGCATCCCCATACCCTGGTGATGACGGCCACGCCGATCCCCCGGACGCTCTCCATGACGCTCTACGGCGATCTGGACGTTTCCGTCATCGACGAGATGCCCCCCAACCGGAGCCCGGTCAAGACCCACCTGCTGGACGACCTCAAACGGGCTCGCGCCTACCGGTTCATTGCCGATCAGATCCGAGCGGGCAGACAGGTCTACGTGCTCTGTCCCCTGATCGAGGAGTCGGAAAAGCTGGACCTGCGGCCGGCGAGGAAGATCTTCGAGCACCTGCGAGGCCAGGTCTTCCCCGACTTCCGGGTCGATCTGCTCCACGGCCGGCTGAAGAGCGTGGAAAAGGAGGCCGTCATGCAACGTTTCGCCGGCGGGCAAACCGACATCCTGGTTTCGACAACCGTGATCGAGGTCGGTATGGACGTGGCCAACGCGACCGTGATGCTCATCGAGCATGCCGAGCGCTTCGGCCTGGCGCAGTTGCACCAGCTCCGCGGCCGGGTCGGAAGGGGACGGGAGCCGTCCACCTGCCTGTTGATGCAGGGTTCCAGGACGATCAGCCCGGAAGCGGCCCAGAGGCTGAACTGCCTGCGGGAAACCACCGACGGATTCGTGATTGCCGAGAAGGACCTGGAAATTCGGGGCCCGGGCGAGTTTTTCGGCGCCCGGCAGTCGGGTCTTCCCACCCTGCGCGTGGCTCACCTGCTGCGCGACCGCCGCATTCTGGAGACCGCCCGCAGAGAGGCCGCCGGCCTGGTGGACAATTTCGAATCGCAATCATCCCTGAGCCGGTGGGCCGCCGGCCTGAGCTCGGGTTGGCAGGCCCGCTACGGCCTGGTGGGGGTGGGGTAGCAGCCGGCGCGGGTCGGCGCCGCCGTGCGAACTCTCCGGGCTGGCGGAGAAACGGCTCATTTTGGCGGAGGAGCGTTGCTCCATGATTCGGGTCATCGCCGGCCAGTTCAAGCACCAGCGCCTGACCACCCTGCGAGGGCCGCAGACCCGGCCGACTTCCGACAAGTTGAAGGAGACCCTGTTCAACCTGATCCGGGAGGAGGTGGAGGAGTCCGTCTTCCTGGACTGCTTTTCCGGCAGCGGCAGCGTCGGCATCGAGGCGCTGAGCCGAGGAGCCCGGGAGGTCACCCTGATCGAGTGCTCGCCTCGGGCGGCGCAGGTGGTCGAGCGCAACCTCAAATCCCTCTCCCCGCCCCCGCCCGGCCGGATCCGGCTGCTGACTCGGCCGGTCCAGGCTTCCCTTCAAATCCTGCAGCGTCGAAGGTGCAAGTTTGATATAGTTTTCATCGATCCGCCCTACGACGCCGTGCACCACTATCCCCAGACCCTGAAACAGATTCATCGCTGCCGAATTCTCGCTCCTCGAGCCTGTGTCGCCCTCGAGCATTCCAAGAGGTTGACCTTGGAGGACCGATACCACGATTTGAGGCGAGTGCGCCAGGTCCGGCACGGAGACAGCCGGCTCAGCCTCTATCGCGGCCCTTGATTCGAGCCGGCGACACCGAAAGGCAACAGCCGCGGCTTGCGGCTGCCTCCCGACCCGAGGCTACAGCCCGTTCCCATGAAAAAACGCCACAGAGATCATCGAGCTGGAGACCGTCCATGAAAAAGATCGCCCTCTATCCGGGGTCCTTCGATCCTCTCACCAACGGGCACCTCGACATCATCCACCGGGCCTCTCGCCTGTTCGACGAGGTCATTGCGGCCATCCTGATCAACAGCGAAAAGTCTCCGCTATTCTCGGCCGATGAAAGGTCGGCCATGATCCGAACCTCCCTGGGAAGCGACTACCCCAACGTGCGCGTGGACACCTTTGACGGCCTGCTGGTCGACTACGCCCTGCAGCAGCAGGCCCGGGTCATTGTCCGGGGCATCCGGGCGGTATCCGACTACGAGTACGAACTGCAGATGGCCCTGATGAATCGGCGCCTGGAGCCTCAGATCGAAACGGTCTTCATGATGCCCTCCGAGGCCTACAGCTACCTCAGCTCTCGACTGGTGCGGGAAGTCTGCCAGTTCGGGGGGGCGGTCTCCGGACTGGTTCCCCGCAACGTGGAGGACCGGCTCCTGAAGAAGATCGCTTCCACGGGCCGGGAAGGACAGGCCGCCGCCGATCCCGACTCATGAGACTCTCACAGCGCGTCGGACGCATTGCGATGAGCGCGACGGGGGCCGTCTTCGCGGCCGCGGCACGGCTCAAGGCCCAGGGCGTGGACGTGGTGGACCTGAGCGCCGGCGAGCCCGACTTCCCCACCCCGGCCCACGTCAAGCGGGCTGGTGTCGAGGCCATCCGGGACGACTTCACCCGCTACACGCCCACCGACGGCATTCCCCAGCTCAAGCAAGCCATCCTGCGGCGGCACGCCTGCGACTTCGGGTCCGACTACTCCACTCGGGAAGTCCTGGTCACCGTCGGGGGGAAGCACGCCATCTTCAACCTGACCAGCGCTTTGCTTGAGACGGGTGACGAGGTGGTGATCCCCGCCCCCTTCTGGGTCACCTTCAAGGAGGCCGTCCACTACGCCGGCGCCGTCTGCCGGTTCGTCCCCACCTCGGAATCCGAAAATTTCCGCGTCACCGCCGATCAGGTCGAGGCAGCGGTCTCGCCGCGAACCCGACTGATCCTGTTGAATTCACCCAACAACCCCAGCGGGGCGGTCATTCGGGAAGAGGAGATGCGCAACATCGCGGAGCTGGCGCGCCGGCGGAATCTCCTGGTGTTGACCGACGAGTGCTACTGCCACTTCAACTACGAGGGCTCGGCGCCCTTTTCACTGGCCTCGCTGGGGACAGACTACCGGGACCACGTCGCAGTGGTCGGGTCGGTCTCCAAGACCTACGCCATGACGGGCTGGAGGGTGGGATACTGCCTGGGAACCGAGCCTCTCATCCGGGCCATGCTCAAGATCCAGAGCCACTGCACCTCCAACGCCAACTCCATCGCCCAGAAGGCGGCCGCGGCGGCCCTCGGCGGGCCCCAGGACTTCATTCAAGACATGCTGAGGGAGTATGGGCGCCGGCGGCGCTTCATGGTCGAGGCGCTCAACGCCATCGACGGCATCTCCTGCAATTGGCCCGACGGCGCCTTTTACGTCTATCCCAACCTGCGGGAGCTGCTCGACGCCCGCCGCCTGGAGAGCCCCGCCGACCTGGCGCTGCAACTCCTGCACGAGGCCCGGGTGGCGGTGGTGCCCGGGGAGGGATTCGGCACCCGGGACCACATTCGTATTTCCTACGCTACTTCCATGGAGCAACTGGAGAAGGGCGCCGACCGCCTGGCAGCGTTCCTCGGGAAGGGATAGCGAGGCGACGCTTCAGAGCAGCGAGCGATGAAGGGGAAAAGAGTTGAGCCTCTTGCAAACGGCTTACCGAGCCGGTTTTTTCCAGCGTTCTTCCCCCTGCCGCTGTAATCGGTCCAGAGCTTCCTGCATCTCCCGGTGCTTCCGGCGAATCTCCTCCCCGTCGGCCCGGCGCGAGACGTAGATCGGGGCGGCCTTGAGGATCAGGGCCCGAGAAAAGGGCAGCGGTATCTGGGACCGGTCCCAGTTGTCGAGCTCGATTTTGCGCTGAAGCGCGATATGGAAGCAGAATATGGCGGCGCCGCTCCTGCGGGCCAGCAGCACCGGTCCGATCTTGGCGTCGAAGCGGGGACCCCGGGGGCCGTCCACCGTGAAGGCCACGTCGTTGCCCTGCTTCAATTCCCCGGACATCTCGGCCAGGGCCTTCATGCCTCCCCGGGAACTGGACCCCCGGGCCGCCCCGTAGCCGAAGATTCGGATAATGCGGGCAATGTACTCCCCGTCCACGTTCTGGCTGGTCATCACCACGATGCCGCGGTCCCTCCAGTACCAGGTGGCCGGGAATATGCCGCAGTGCCAGAAGGTAAAGATGGCTTTCTTCCCGGAGCGATGGATCTGCTCCAGGTGTTCGTCGCCCCGGCTCTCCCATCGGAGGGTCCTGCCGATCCAGCCGACCATCCAGGCTCCGACCCGGGTCACCACCGCAATCCAGAGGCGCTGCCAACGCGTCAGCCGGCGGGGCCGGTCCCAGTAGGCCAGCCCTCTCCGGGGCTCCAGGGGCCTGGTTTCGGGGGTTGGGTCGGAATTCATGGAGAACCTGGGGAGGGGGGTCCGGCCCTTGGCTATGGCCGCATCTCCCTGGCGATCTCGATCAACTTGGGAACGACCTCGAAGACGTCCCCGACAATCCCATAGTCGGCCACCTGGAAGATGGGAGCATAGGGGTCCTTGTTGATGGCGACGATGCAGCCCGAGTTGGACATGCCCACCAGGTGCTGGATGGCCCCTGAAATCCCGCAGGCGATGTAGAGCCTGGGCGTGACCGTCTGGCCCGAACTGCCGATCTGATGCTCCTTGGGCAGCCAGCCGCCGTCGGTCACCGGACGGGAGGCCGCCACACCCGCCCCCAGGGCCGAAGCCAGGTCGAGTATCAACTGGAACTTTTCCTTGCTGCCCAGCCCCCGCCCGCCGGCGACGATGATCTCCGCCTGGCTCAAGTCCACCCGTGTCTGAACCGCTTCCATGACCTCCAGCAGCTTCCTGCGAAGCACTCCTTCGGCCATGCCGACCTGGCGGTGCTCGACTCGGGGCGAGACGCTCAGGTCCTCCTCGGAGGCAGGGAACGCCCCCTGCTGCAGTGATACCAGGTAGGGAGGCTCCCCCTTGGGGCTCACCTCGAGGTTGAGCTTGCCGTTGAACACCTGGCGCACCCACAGGAGCTGGCCGCCAGTGCAGCGGCAATCGACACAGTTGGGGATCAAGCCCCGGTCCAGCAGGGTCGCCAGCTTGGGAGCGAAATCCATGGTCTGATAGGTGTGGCCCAACAGAAACAGATAGGGATTGTCCCGTCTGGCGAATTCCGCCAGAACCTCACACCAGGCTTCGGGCGTGTAGCGCCGGCAGTGGTCGTTGGCCAAGACCACCACCTCCAGGCCGCTCCGCCGCGAGACTTCCTGAGCCAGGTCCGTGATTTCGCTCCCCACCAGGGCCAGACGCAGGTCCTTCCCGAGCTCGGCAGAGAGCCTGCGGCCCAGGCCGACCGCCTCCCACGAAATCTTCTTCAGCCGGCCGTCCCGGTGTTCGCCCAGGACGACGATCCTGCCTGCCATGGTCCGATTTCCCCTCTCCGACGGGTGCTGTTCAGGTCGTTCCATTCGCCGGGCTGCCCGAAGCGTTCGGCTCCGTCAGCCAATGGAACTAAAGCACTCCGATCTCGTTGACCAGCTTGTCCATCAGCGTCCGGGCCGCCTCTTCGGCCCCGCCCTCGATCATCACCGTCTGTTTTTTCCTTTCGGGCGCCAGCAAGCGGTGGTGCTTGACCTTGGCGGCCATCTCCCCCACAGTCCCCGCCGAAAGTCCCAGATCCGCTGCCGTCACTACCCGGTATTCCTTCTTCTTGGCCTGCATGATCCCCCTCAGGGTGGCATAGCGGATGGGGTGGCTTCCCGACTGAATGGTCAGCACCGCCGGCAGCGGAAGCTCGACGCGCTCGAAGACGTTGCTCTCCAACTCACGTTTTACCTGCACCTTGCGGGTATCGGCCTCGAAGGCGATCTCCAACACGATGGTGGCGCAGGGCCATGCCAGGAACTGGGACAGGACTGCCCCTGTCTGAGCGAAAGCCATGTCCTCCGACTGCACGCCGGTCAGGACCAGGTCAAAGTCTTCCGTGGCAGTGGCGGCGGCAATGGCCCGGGCCGTACTCCAGGCATCCCCACGTTCGAATTCCGCGCCCTTCAGGTGGATGGCCCGGTCGGCTCCCATGGCCAGGGCGTTGCGCAGGACCTTGGAGACGCGGTCGGGCCCCAGGGAAAGCGCCGCCACTTCGCCTCCGAATTTCTCTTTCAGACGGAGGGCTTCCTCCAGGGCATGGAGGTCGCTCTCGTTGGTTTCGAAGACCAGGTCCTCTTCCAGGACCCGGGAGCCGTCCGGGCTCAGCTTGTAGCGGGAGTCCCGCTCGGGAACCTGTTTGAGGCAAGTCAGGATTCGCATGAAAACTCCAGGTGGAGATCCCCCTTCGACGGCGTTGAGAAATTAGCTTATCCCGAAAGTGGCTGTCAACGAGCCGCCTGCCGAACCGCAGGGCCATCCCGCGCTAACCCCCACCCTGTAGGGGCAACCCTTGTGGTTGCCCGGTTGTTCCCGCCAACCTCTCATTGGGCGCCCGCAAGGGGCGCCCCTACAATCCCACATGGGATACGCCGGTGATTTGGGTAGCCTGGGATGGCCCTGCGCCGAACCGGACACGACGTCAATCCACCCCTTCCGGGGATTTCACGGGCCCCATGTCTGCTATCATGAAACAGTCATTCTGGCTCGATGGAGGCCAGTCCAAACGTAACCCCGGCGTCGCGGAGTTACTCCGGGTTCGGGGCATGCCGGAGGCGCAGGCCAGAAACCAGAGAACGTCGTCACGGAGGTATGACCATGAAACGATTCGGAATTCTGCTTCTTCTGGTGGGGGTCCTGTGGCCTCAAAGCGTGCACCCCGAAGACAATCCTGCCTGGGTGGCCCTCTTCAACGGCCGGGATCTGAGTGGCTGGCAGGAGCACGGCCAGGAGAAATGGACCGTAGAAGACGGCCAGATCCTGGGAGAAGCCCTGACCCGGGAATACGGCTACCTGGCCACGACCAGGACCTACAAGAACTTCGAGCTCCGGGCCAAATTCAAGGGTGAAGGAACCGGCAACAGCGGCATTTTCTACCATTCGACCCTGCAGGGAGTCGACATCAAGGGCGTCCAGGTGGAGGTGGACCCCAATCCCGGCAGGCACACCGGAGGACTCTACGAGAGCGGCGGCCGGGGGTGGCTGGTCAAGCCCGGCCCGGCCGGAGAAGCGGCCCTGAAGCCGGGAGAGTGGAACGACATTTCCTTTTCGGTGTTGGGCAACCGGGTGGTGACCTTCCTCAACGGGGTGCGGGCGGTCGACTACAAGGACCCGGCTCCACGCTATTTCGACGGGGTCATCGCCCTGCAGCTCCACAGCGGCGGGGAAGGCAAAATGCGCTTCAAGGACCTCTACATCCGGGAGATCGAATAGGCGTGAGCGGCAAATTGAGGTGTTGAGGTATTTCTCGGCTCGGGGTAATACTGCCACGTCCTGCCTTCTGGGGCCAAAAGGAGTCCAGAAGCTACCGCGTCTTAAAAATTGTGGGTGATGCAGATCTCACAGTTGCACGTTGGGGGCGACCAGTGACGCACACCAACAACAACACCGCCATATCGATCGGCCCTTTGGAAGATCTTGTTGAACAGGTCGACTTCCTGATTTTCCAAGTACCGTCGAAGGGCATATGCACACAGGTCGGCAACTTGGACCAAGCTTGTGAGACTGCTATCTACAAACAGCGGAGTCTCGATGATCCTTTCAATTGATGTCCAGAGAGTACCTTCCCTGTGAAAACGCCGCATTAAAGTTGTGTGCCTCTTTGCAACCGTCTGGTTATTGTCGTGTACCAGGAGTCCGTAGTTCTTCTGATCTGCGCCTTCGGTGTTCGCCAGGAATCGCTCAAATCGCGACACCAACTGCTCAAACGCTTGCTCATCTACAGATTGCCCACTCCTTGTCGGATCAAAGTAGAGTTTGTCGATACACTCGGCAAATAGCCGCGCGAATCCCCATCCTGCGACGCAATCCGCTACCTCCGCGATCAACCGACGACGCTCGTCCCGTGTCAGGTGAATATAGGATTCGGTGTGGGCAAAGTTCTTCTTTTGCTGTCTGTAAGCCCTTCTGTTCTGATTGTTCTGTAGCTTTAGGATCTCGCGATTGCGTTCTCGTTTGACCGCCCCCCTGCGCTGTTGCCAACTCAAGTTCGAAAACTCTGCAATGCGATGCTGTTCAACGTACGATCGCAGAATCCATGCGGTATGCAACTCTTCGCCAGACAGGTCGTAGCGCCGAAGGATGCTGGAAATCTCACGATCTGCATCGTGCCAGTGCCAAATTGGCAAGCAGATGCCTGCGAGAACGAAATGCGAGGTGTTACCGGGGAGGTCAGAGGTGCCTGATTCGTCTATGTAGCAGAGGTACAATTCCTTCCTCTACTGTTCGACGTCCGCAGTGATTGAGGGAGGAAAATAGGAGAGGCGACTGAGCTTTTGGAGCGTTGCACTCCAAGGTGAGGCGCTTGGCGACCCATCTCAGACGCGACTAGAAGGTAACTCCAGTCTACTCATTTGTCAATCTATTGTTTGACCTTTGTTCGAGCCTTTTGCAAAATTCACAGTAGAGTAGGTTTTTTGCCGCGGGGCACGCCGGGGACGTTATTGAAATAAAGCTTTTCAGCAGCCGCCCATCGAAGTAATTCCAGTAATTCAACAATGTCCCCTACTCGGTCCCAAGGTGATTTTCTCACGGCCACATTCTCCAATATCTCACGTCTCTCCCGGGGTGCCGAGAAATGGGGACAACCCCCTTGGTCAGGACCAGATGCATTGGATAATTAACCGGCTGTTGAACAATGTCTCTTTTGCAATTCGTCTCACATCCTTTCCCTTGAAGTCCCCGTGAACAACAACATTCCCTGATCTCCTAATCTTGTGAGCCATTTGATTATGTTGCCGATCGAGAATTTTCCAGGAGGTAGCCGTTTCGATTAGTTGTTTCAGTTCAGTACTGTCCGGTTAAAACTCGAACAATATCAACTGTTTACAAGATTGGGACTCTTTTTGTTGCAAGTGGAATCTCGTAAGTACTTGATTCATAGGGACTTTTTCAAAGAGGGTGATGCTGAGAATTTGCAAGATTTCACCCATGCTGCGGTCGATTTTCAGTTCTTTCTTGAGGATGGCCACGAGCAGATAAACACTGATGGCGATCCAGATCTGGGTCTTGACGGCGTTCTGGGAGGTTCCGAAAAAGGCCTTGATCCTGAGGTATTGTTTGATCCATTTGAAGAACAACTCCACCTGCCAGCGGCACTTGTAAAGGTGGGCAATGGTCAGGGCCGGAAGGGAAAAGTTGTTGGTCAAGAAGACCAGGCGCTTCCGGGTATCGGGGTCGACGTAACTGATGCGACGAAGCGTCTGGGGATAGGCTTGGGACGTTCTCGGCCCTCGAAGGCGGATGCTCTGATCGCTGTGCAGACCTGTGGACTTGTCGACGGGGCGGTAAGCGAGCCGGCGGCAGGTGAGATTGCTTTTGGCACGGACCACGAAGAAGGCCAAACTGCGGGTGAAGGCATGGAGACGAGTGAAGTCGATGGTGGCGCGATCCATGACGTAGAAGGCGCCGGGTTGCAACAGCAGTTCGTCGAGGATATTGACGTCGTGCACGTTTCCGGCTGTGATGCGGATAAAACAGGGGATACTGCCACGCAAGTCCATCAGGGTGTGTACTTTGACGGCCCCCTTGCGTCTTCGGAATCGCGCCCAGGGGAACAGCGAAAGACACAGATCGATGGTGGTGGAATCCAGGGCGTAGGCACTCTGTTGCAAGGCGAGGCCGAAGTCCTCTCCGGCATAGAGTTTTCTGGCCCTGCCCACCAGCACCTGGGCGAAGTCGGCCCAGATGCGCCAGTCTCTGCTCTCGTTGGCGTCGGCCAAGGTGCTTCGGGAGACTCGGCCGCGGATGCCGGCATGATAGAGTTTCGACTCGACGGCGCGCAGACAGGTTTCGGTGTCGCGCAGACTCTCCCGATAGGTGAGTTGGGCGAAGACCATGCACAGGAATTGATCGAGGCAGGAAAACTTGCGCACCCGGTAGTTGCCTTGATAGCGACGAACGCACTGGTTGAACTCGTGCCTGGGCAGGAAATCCATCAACTGGGAAAACACCATTTGTCCTGTGTACATCAGCCACTCCTTTCCACTTGAACTCGGAGAAAGTATGGCTGAAATCCCGCGAACTGCAATCCTGCGGCGCGTTGAAGTCGAAAACACTCCTTTCCACTCGTAACCTGATGAAAATAAGCCGGTTACACAACATTCTTGAAAGCTTAACCGGACAGTACTGGTTTCAGTTCATTTTGCTTGATTTGCTCTCGTGTAAGACTCTCAACTTCCCCTTCCAAGCTATCCTTAAGGGCTTCTTCGAGAGCGGATCGGCACAAGGAAACGCAAGCAAGATCAAACCCATACCGATAACACGAAGCGGCCTCAGACATGTATCTGTCGACCGGGCGGGGCACTTTCGGGAGCAGATGCCTTTCCTGGACTGCCTGCTGCCCCCTATCAACCATATCCTTCAGTTTGCTTAACGCCTCGTAGGCATACGCTTTCGCGTAGGCTGCCTCCTTTGTCTCCAACGTATCTAACATCACACAGGCTTTCCCGGTGGCTACAAATTCATCTGGCCATATGGAACCACGCTTTCTCCTTTGGCGGAGCTTTGCAATCCGCTTAGAAATACCCATGTGATCGGCAGCTTCTATGGCGTCCAACAAGCCTTCAAGCAGGTGTTGTGCGTCCTTTTTCCATTCTCTGCCCTGCTCATTCCATTCTTTGCGATCTTTTGGTGAGGATGGCTGGTATGTCGTAAGGGCGTCCTTTCCGAATCCGAAATTCCACGTCACTATCCCATTTTCGTCGGGATCCTCTTTTCCCACTCCTTGAATAATTCGGAGCAGATGATCAATCAGGTACTCTTGGGTTGTGGGCCAATCTTTACTCACCCTTCTCCTCCCAAAAAAATAGGGCCGTATTTCGCACGGGCGTTGCTGGAGCCGGCCTCTCGTCCTCAGATCCGGTGCTTCAGGTAGACCGTGCGGAGTTCCGAGTAGAAGTCGATGGCCACGCTGCCCTGCTCCCGATAGCCGGTGCTGGAGGCCTTGGTGCCTCCGAACGGCAGTTGGTACTCCACTCCGGCCGAAGGCAGGTTGACGATGATCAGGCCGGCTTCGATGCGGTTGATGTAACTGAAGGCCTGATCGATCCTGTTGGTCATGATCGATGCCGACAGCCCGAACTCGACCCGGTTGGAGAGCTCGATGGCTTCGTCGAGGTCCTCGACCGGAAAGAGAGCCAGCACCGGTCCGAAGATCTCTTCCCGGGCAATCCTCATGTCCGGCGACACCTCGGAAAAGATGGTGGGCTCGACGAAGTAGCCCTTGTCCCATTCCGGGCCGGTCAGACGGCGGCCCCCGCACAGCAGCCGCGCTCCTTCCTGCCGGCCGATCCTGATGTAGTCCAGGACGGTGTTCATCTGGTTCTCGTCCACGCAGGGTCCCATCTCGATTCCCTTCCGCAGACCGTCGCCGACTTTCAGCTTCCCGGTTTTCTCCACCAGCAGCCCTACGAATTCGTCGAAGACCGGCTTCTCCACCAGGGCTCGACTGGTGGCGGTGCATTTCTGCCCGGTCGAAAAGAATGCCCCGTTGACCACCACGTCGGCAGCCTGGTCGAGATCGGCGTCCCGGAGCACGATGGTGGGGTTCTTCCCGCCCATCTCCAACTGAGTCTTGATCCCCCGAGGGGCCGTCCGGCGCTGGATCCCGTTGCCGACCTCGCAAGACCCGGTAAAGGAGACCGCCTTGACCAGGGGATTGGCGATCAGCTCATCGCCGATCACTGCCCCGGACCCGGTGACCATGTTCAGCACGCCCTTGGGCACACCCGCCTCCTGCAGCACCTCGACCACCCGCACCGTGCACAGCGGCGCCAGGGAAGCCGGCTTGATGGCCAGGCTGTTTCCGGCAACCAGCGCCGGGGCCATCTTCCAGACCGGAATGGCAATGGGAAAATTCCAGGGCGTCAGCAGCGACACCACGCCCAGCGGCTTGCGGAAGGTATAGCCGAACACGCCCTCCCGTTCCGAGGGGACCGTCTCGCCGCTCAGCCTGGCGCCTTCGGCCCCGAAATAGCGCAGGATGTTGACGGCGCGGCCCACTTCCCCGCGGGCTTCCGGCAGCGTCTTCCCCTCTTCCCGGGTCATCTCGGTGGCCACCTGCCCGGCCCGCTTTTCCAGCAACTCGGCGGACCGCATGAGGATGGCGCCGCGCAAGGGAGCCGGCATCTCGGCCCAGGCCGGCTGAGCCCGGCCGGCGGCCTCCAGAGCCTGCCTTACGTCAGACGCCGCGGACGCCTGGTAGCGCGCCACCACTTCCTCGGTGTTGGCGGGATTGACGCTCTCGAACGTTTTCCCGGACGAGCTTTGCACCCACTCCCCGGCAATGAAGTTTCCGAAAGTCTCCGACATGCTTCCCTCCGATCATGGCTCGACGGCACCTTTCTTGCGGTGTCCGGCCGCCGTTTCAGCAGCGGCGGCCCATCTTAGTTTCGGGTCAGGGCTTTGTCAATCTTGTGGTATGATTCACCCATACGACAGAAGATCATCCACCGATTCCGGCCCGCACTCATACTGACAAACTATTGAAAATAAGGGGTTTGTTGATGAAAGCCAAGCAAGCAAGGATTGATGAGGGCAAATTGGGCGCCATCACCTGCGATCCCTTTCCGGCTTCGCAGAAGATCTACGCGCCCGGCAAGATTCATCCTTCCATCCGGGTCCCCTTGCGCCAGGTGAGTCAAACGCCCACCCGGCAGCTCGGCGGGGCCGAAAGGGACGCCGTTCTCAACCCTCCGGTCTCGCTCTACGATACCAGCGGTCCCTACACCGACCCCTCGGTGGAGATCGACATCCGCCAAGGGCTGTCCCCCATCCGGGTCGAGTGGATCAGGGACCGCAACGACGTCGAAGACCTCCCGCAGGTCTCTTCCCGCTACGGAAAGCTGAGACTGGCGGACCACCGCCTGGACGCCCTTCGATTCAAGCACCTTCGCCGCCCCGTGCGCGCCAGGGCGGGACGCAACGTTTCCCAGATGCACTACGCCCGGCGCGGAGAGATCACGCCCGAGATGGAATTCATCGCCATTCGGGAGAACCAGCGGATGGAAAGCGGACTGGACCACCAGCACCCCGGCAACTCCTGGGGCGCCAGCCTGCCATCGCGGATCACGCCCGAGTTCGTGCGCGACGAGGTGGCCCGCGGCCGGGCCGTCATTCCGGCCAACGTCAACCATCCCGAACTGGAACCGGTGATTATCGGCCGGAACTTCCTGGTCAAGATCAACGCCAACATCGGCAATTCGGCCGTGTCCTCCACCATCGAGGAAGAAGTGGAAAAGATGGTGTGGGCGATCCGATGGGGCTCCGACACGGTGATGGACCTGTCCACCGGACCCAACATTCATGAGACCCGCGAATGGATCCTTCGCAACAGCCCGGTTCCCATCGGCACCGTGCCCATCTACCAGGCCCTGGAGAAGGTCCAGGGGAAAGCCGAGGAACTCACCTGGGAAATCTTCCGCGACACCCTGGTGGAACAGGCCGAACAGGGGGTCGATTACTTCACCATTCACGCCGGCGTACGCTTGCGCCATGTCCCGCTGACGGCCAAGCGGGTCACCGGCATCGTCTCCCGCGGCGGGTCCATTCTGGCCAAGTGGTGCCTGGCTCACCACAGCGAGAACTTCCTCTACACCCATTTCGAGGAAATCTGCGAGATCATGAAGGCCTACGACATCACCTTCAGCCTGGGAGACGGACTGAGGCCCGGCTCCATCGCCGACGCCAACGACGAGGCCCAGTTCGCGGAGCTGGACACCCTGGGCGAACTGACCAAGATCGCCTGGAAGCACGACGTGCAGACCATGATCGAGGGCCCCGGCCACGTTCCCATGCAACTGATCCGCGAGAACATGACCCGCCAGCTCGAGACCTGCGGGGAGGCGCCCTTCTATACTCTCGGTCCCTTGACGACGGACGTTGCCCCCGGATATGACCACATCACCAGCGCCATCGGGGCCGCCATGATCGGATGGTACGGCACCGCCATGCTCTGCTACGTCACTCCCAAGGAACACCTGGGCCTGCCCGAGCGGGAGGACGTCAAGGAAGGAGTCATCGCCTACAAGATCGCCGCTCACGCCGCCGACCTGGCCAAGGGCCATCCCGGCGCCCAGGCGCGCGACAACGCCCTGTCCAAGGCCCGATTCGAGTTTCGCTGGGAAGACCAGTTCAACCTGGGCTTCGATCCCGAGAGGGCCCGCCAGTTCCACGACGCCACCCTGCCCTCCGACAACGCCAAGCTGGCCCACTTCTGCTCCATGTGCGGACCCCACTTCTGTTCCATGAAGATCACCGAGGACGTGCGCGCCTACGCCCAACAGATGGGAGTCACCCCCGAAGACGCTCTTCAGCAAGGCATGGACAGCAAGTCCCGGGAGTTCCAGCAGCAGGGCTCCAGCATCTATCAGAAGGTGTGACAAAGCCCCCCCGCACCACCCGCAGCCGCGAAGGCGGCGATTGGGGTGCGCCGTCGCGGAAAGCAAAGCCTGTCCAAGATCATCCAGACCCCCTGAGCAACGACTCCAATTACGCACGCCTGCAGTCCCCGCGGTCAACCGGAACCGGGTTTCAAACCCTTCATTATCAAGGGGGAGACACGATAGGCACGCCGGATTTTCCCATGGAATCGGGCCTCTGCGAGGGGTTTGCGGGGATGAACCGAGTGCACAACATCTGGTTGCCCGTCAGGCGAAGAGTCCATCATTTTGTGCAAAAAACGGTGATAATGCTTGACACGAAACCTCACCGGCGTAAAATGCCTCTCACCAAAGCGAACGGACGGACCCATAGTTTTTTCGGGCTCGAATCGGTACCGGTCCCACCACCGAAGGCCAGCCTGACGGGCAGATTACCTGCCTGCATTCCATTGTCCTGATAGAGGATCAAGGAGACGTTCCATGCTACTGAACACCAGGACGGAGAGCCCCGCTACGGCCGCAGCCACCAGTGTGTCGGAAGATAGCAGACTCCTGCATTTCGACCGGGTTTACACCGAGCCCGGAGTGCATCCCTTCGATCAGGTTCAGTGGGAACAGCGCAAGGCAAGCATCACCAACGAAAAAGGCGAGGTGATCTTCGAGCAACCGGACGTGGAAGTGCCCGAAAGCTGGTCCATGCTGGCGACCAACGTGGTGGTGTCCAAATACTTCAGGCGATCCACCAATGGCAGGGGCCGCGAGAAGAGTGTCCGGCAGCTCATCGGTCGAGTGGTGGACAGCATTCACCAATGGGGACTGGACGGGGGCTATTTCGCCACGCCGGAAGACGCCGGCGCCTTCAAGGCGGAGCTTACCCACCTTCTGGTCGACCAGAAGGCGGCCTTCAACAGCCCCGTCTGGTTCAACTGCGGCATCGAGCCCAAGCCCCAATGCTCGGCATGTTTCATCAACTCGGTGGAAGACCGCATGGAAGCCATTCTGGACCTGGCCAAGACGGAAGGCATGCTGTTCAAATGGGGGAGCGGCACCGGCACCAATCTCTCCCCGATTCGTTCCTCCAAGGAGTTGCTGTCGGGTGGGGGGGAGGCGTCCGGCCCGGTCTCCTTCATGAAGGGCTACGACGCCTTCGCCGGCGTCATCAAGTCGGGCGGCAAGACGCGCCGGGCGGCCAAGATGGTCATCCTGAACGCCGAGCATCCCGACATCGTGGAGTTCATCAAGTGCAAGGAGGAGGAGGAGAAGAAAGCCTGGGCGCTGATCTCGGGCGGGATACGATTCTTCCTTCAACGGTACTGCCTACAGTTCGGTCTTCTTCCAGAATTCAAACAACAGCGTGCGAGTCACCGACGAGTTCATGCGCGCCGCCGTCGAAGACCGCCAATGGAGCACACGAGCGGTGACTACCGGTGAGGTTGTAGAAAATCACCGCGCCCGCGATCTGCTTCAAATGATGGCGGAGTCCGCCCACGTCTGCGGCGACCCCGGCATTCAGTTCGACACCACCGTCAACGACTGGCACACCTGCGCCGGCACCGATCGCATCAACGCCTCCAACCCCTGCAGCGAATACATGTTCCTGGATGACACCGCCTGCAACCTGGCGTCGTTGAACCTGATGAAATTCAGGAACGGGGACGGTCGCCTGGATGTCGAGCGCTTCAAACATGCGGTGCAGGTGATGATCACCGCCCAGGAGATCATCGTCGACAACGCCAGCTACCCCACCCGCGCCATTGCCGAAAACAGCCACCACTTCAGGCCGCTGGGGCTGGGGTATGCCAACCTGGGAGCCCTGCTCATGTCGTCGGGGCTTCCCTACGACAGCGATGCCGGCCGCGCCTACGCCGGCGCCGTGACTGCCCTCATGCACGGAGAGGCCTACCACACCTCCGCCAGGATTGCCCACGATCTGGGCCCCTTCGCCGAGTTCCCGCTGAATCGCGAGCCGATGTTGAGGGTGATTCGCAAACACCGCGATGCCGCCGCCAGGCTGCCCGCTTCGGCTCTGCCCCGCGATCTCTACCAGGCCGTCCAGGACTGTTGGAGCGACGCCCTTGCCGAGGGAGAGCAGCACGGCTACAAGAATTCCCAGGTGACGGTGCTGGCGCCGACCGGGACCATCGGATTCATGATGGATTGCGACACCACCGGCGTGGAGCCCGACATCGCCCTGGTGAAGTACAAGAAGCTGGTCGGCGGCGGCCTGCTCAAGATCGTCAATCAGACCGTTCCGGAGGCCTTGACGCGGCTGGGATACGGCAGGGAAGAGATCAACGAAATCATCAAGTACATCGACGAGAACGAAACCATCGAAGGGGCGCCCTATCTGAAGGAGAAGGATCTGCCGGTCTTCGACTGTGCTTTCAAGCCCATGAACGGAGATCGTTCCATCCACTACTCGGGTCACTTGAAGATGATGGGGGCCGTGCAGCCCTTCCTCTCGGGCGCCATCTCCAAGACGGTCAACATGCCCGAGGAAGCCTCGGTGGATCAAATTCAGGAAGCCTACATTCAAGCCTGGCGACTGGGTCTCAAGGCGCTGGCCATCTATCGGGACGGGTCCAAGCGGTCACAGCCGCTGAATACGAGCCTCAAGGAGGAAGGAGAGAACGGGTCGGCCCGGCCGGCTCGGCTCCGACTCCCCGACGAGCGCCAGGCCATCACCCACAAGTTCAGCGTCGCCGGCCACGACGGCTACCTGACGGTGGGCATGTACGACGACGGCACTCCCGGAGAGATCTTCGTGGTCATGGCCAAGCAGGGCTCGGTGGTTTCCGGGCTGATGGACACGGTAGCCACCTCCATTTCCATGGCCCTGCAGTACGGGGTGCCGCTGAAGGTCCTGGTCGACAAGTTCAGCCACAGCCGGTTTGAACCGGCGGGGTTCACCAACAATCCTCAGATCCCCATTGCCAAGTCGATCGTGGACTACATCTTCCGCTGGCTCGGCCAGAAATTCCTGACCGTCGATGATCAACCCCAGGCGGAGAAGGCGGCTCCCGTGACCGGCATGCAGATGGAAGACATGGAGAAGCAGGTCTTTCAAACTCAGGCGGATGCCCCGCCCTGCCCCGAATGCGGCTCCATCATGGTGCGAAACGGCGCCTGCTACAAGTGCCTCAACTGCGGCGCCACCAGCGGCTGCAGTTGATCCGCCATTCGTTCCCTTCGGAATCCAACCGGGACTCGCTGAAGATCCCGGTCTCACCCCACTCGACCTATCCCGGCGGCCAAGCCATCTGCCGGCCTCCCAGCAGGTGCAGATGGATATGAAACACCGACTGGCCGGCGTCGGGGCCGGTATTGAACACCGTTCGGTAGCCCGACTGCCGATGGCCCAGCCGGCGAGCCAGATCCCGCGCCACCATCACCAGGTGCCCCAGGCGCTCGCGGTCTTCCCGCCCCGCCTCCTCCAGGGACCCCAGGTGTTTCTTGGGAATGACCAGCAGGTGGGTGGGCGCCTTGGGGCTGATGTCCTCGAACGCCAGGGCCAGGTCGTCCTCGAACAGGACCTTGGCGGGGATCTCCTTCCGAATGATCTTGCAAAACAGGCAGTCTGACATCGGTTTCTCTCCTGTTGGCTCCTTGTCCCGCTAAACCCTTCTCGCCGAAACCACCCTGGGGATCCCGTTCAAGTCGCCGGTGACGCCCAGCAGCTCCCAGCCGCGTCCCAGCAGGCCGCAGACGGCCTCCTGCATGCTGTAGCCGATCTCCACAATCAGCACCCCGCCCGGCCTGAGCCGGACGTGAGCTTGAGCCAGCAGCCGGGCGTAGAGACTGGGCGCTCCCTCCTCTCCGACAAGCGCCAGCCGCGGCTCCCAATCCCGCACTTCCTTCTGCAGTCCGCTCAACTCCTCCGGGCCCACGTAAGGAGGATTGGAGACCACCGCGTCGAGCTGCCCCTCGCCCAGCCGGAGGCTCAAGGGCTTCAACAGATCCCCCTGCAGAAAGGCGATCCTGCGCCCCACGCCGTGACGGGCCGCATTCCGCCGCGCAACCTCCAGGGCCGCCTCCGACAAGTCCGTCGCCCAGACCCGGGCCCGCGGGAGCGCCACGGCCAGACTGACCGCCAGGCACCCGGAGCCGGTCCCCACGTCCGCCAGCTTCAGACCGCCGTCCTCCAGGTGCTCCAGCGCCGCCTCCACCACGAACTCCGTCTCGGGCCTCGGAATGAAAACCGCCGGAGACACTTCGAAAAGCAACCCGCGAAATTCCTGCTGACCCAAAATGTACTGGAGCGGCTTTCCCCGACAGCGTTCCCGGACTCTGGCGAAAAAGACCTGGCCCAACGATGGATCGACCTCATCCCGATGATGGGCCAAAAGAGAGCTGCGCGTCTTCCCCAGGGATTGCGCCAGCAGGATTTCGGCATCGACCCTGGAGTTGACCACGGCGTGCCGGGTCAGTTCCTCACAAGCGGCGGCGAGGGCTTCGAAAACCCGCATGGCGAATGGAAGGAGCGGAGTGGCCGGTCGTTTCGGTGGCCGGACCGCAGACCGCCGGCCTGGTGCTCTTACTTGCGAACCGACTCCACTTCCCTCTTCAGGTCTTCGGCCTGGAAATGGCTCGCCAGGGCATCGATCACCGGGGTCAGGCTCCCATCCATGATGCCGTCGAGCCGATGAAGGGTCAAACCGATGCGATGATCGGTCAATCGGTTCTGGGGAAAGTTGTAGGTTCGGACCTTCTCGCTTCGGTCCCCGCTTCCTACCTGGCTCCTGCGGTCCTGGGCGATGGCCTGGCGCTGTTCTTCCATGGCGATGTCGTAGAGTCGGGAGCTGAGCACTCGCATGGCCTTGGCCCGATTCTTGATCTGGGACTTCTCGTCCTGGCAGGTCACCACCAGCCCGGTAGGCAGGTGGGTGATGCGAACGGCCGAATAGGTGGTGTTGACCGACTGCCCACCGGGCCCCGAGGAGCAGAACCGGTCGATGCGCAAGTCCTTTTCGTCAATGCCCACGTCCACCCGGTCGGCCTCCGGCAACACGGCTACCGTAACGGCCGAGGTGTGCACCCGCCCACTGGCCTCGGTGGCCGGCACCCGTTGGACCCGGTGGACTCCGCTTTCGAACTTCAGCTTGCGGTAGACGTTCCTGCCCTCGATGATGGCGATCACTTCCTTGAGCCCACCGGCTCCGGATGGACTGGAGGACATCATTTCCACCCGCCAACCCTGCGATTCCGCATAGCGGCAGTACATTCGAAAGACTTCCTGAGCAAAGAGGGTGGCTTCGTCGCCCCCGGTTCCCGCCCGGATCTCCAGCAGCACGTTCTTTTCGTCGTCGGGGTCCCTGGGCAGCAAGAGCACCTTCAGTTGCCGTTCACAGGCCTCCAGGGCGCGCCCGACCTCGGAAGCTTCCTCCTGGGCCAGTTCCTGGAGCTCGGGCTCGAAATGGGCGTCCCGGGCGACCTGCCTGGCATCTTCCAGACTCACCTGGAGCGCCTTGTACTCCCGGAACTTCTCCACCACCGGAGTCAGGTCCCGGTGCGCCTTGGCATGCTTCCGATAGGTGGCCGGATCGGCCAGGACCTCGGGATCTCCAAGCAGACGAGTGACCTCCTCGTAGGTCGCTTCCAGTTGTGCGAGTTTGTCCAGCATGACGCACCTCCGAGACGGCCGAGACCGCCGGCGTCAAGAGCTTGACTGAAAGGGTGCTGAAAAACTGCGGCCTCTACGGGCGGGGGCCTCGGGATGGCGCGGGATGCGGGGAGGAGCCCCTCTATTCGGGCCGGAAGATCGAAATTGCGGGAGTGGGAGTCGGTGGCGGACAGCGCCGCCTAGTCCAGGCCGGCGCGCAGGCCGTATTTTCTTTGAAATCGTTCCACTCGCCCGGCCGTATCCACCAGTTTCTGCTTGCCGGTGAAGAAGGGATGACACTTGGAGCAGATCTCCAGGCGGATATCGCCCTTGGTGGAACGCGTCTTGAAGGTTTCCCCGCAGGCGCAGGAAACGGTCACCTCAACATACTTCGGATGAATTTTCGGTTTCATGGCAGGGACCGATCGGAGCACACCCGTTTGAACCACGGCAGATTATAAGGTCCGGGCAGACGCTTGACAAACAAAATCTGGATAGCTCATTTCCCACTGAACCATGAACCTTCAGCCGCAAGCGCGCAACCACAGCCTGGGTCAGTGAATCCCTGTTGCATTTTATGGGCTAATCCCTTATTTTCTATGTATCTATGTCTGCCGGAAGGGTGGACCGACCAGCCGGGCCAAGGCGGTTCAGCGGTCCGTTCGGCGGACCGGAGGTGACAGTCGGAAGGAAGGTTCCGGCAGGCATCGACCCGACGTGGAGGATTGGAAGGGGTCCCGACAATCCCTCCAAAGGGTGCGCGATCGGAATTCCGTCTCGGAGGCAATCCCGAAACCGTTGCAAGGAGCAACCATGACCAAAGCAGACCTGGTGGACGAAGTATCGCGGGCGACCGACCTCAGCCGCAAGGACTCGGAGGTGATCGTGGAGGCCCTGTTCGACAGCGTGGTGAAGGCGCTCAAGAACAGCGACAAACTGGAGGTGCGTGGTTTTGGAAGCTTTAGAATCCGGAAGCGCAAAGCCCGCCAGGGAAGAAATCCCAAGACGGGCGAGAAGGTCGACGTACCCGAAAAGAAAGTGCCTTACTTCAAGCCCAGCAAAGAGTTGAAAGATCTCATCAACCTCGGTTCCTAGCCCGCATTTCTCACCAGGGGGCATGATCATGGCGCAGTAATTTTTCCCTCGGCGCGTGCTCGTGAGCGAAGAGCGTAGCGGTTTCTACGGTCGAGCGAGCATGGACGCGCTGAGGGGAAAAGGACAAGCCAGGGCATGCCCAGCGCCGTCTGTTATCCACAAACCCTTTATATGTAGCCCATCAAGGTGCTGAAGACCATTGACTTTTGTCCTGCCTCCAGCGACCTGGTGAGAAATGCGGGCCAGCCCAGACACCCTACAACGATCTCAAACCCTTCTTCCCGAACGGCGCAAGGGATGGGACCGCAGCCAAGTGATGGCCTCCGTCAACTGATCGCCGTCGTCTCTCAGGGGCACTTCGATCACCGTGGGCCGGCGAGCCGCCAAGGCCTCCGCCAGGACACCTTTGAAGTGGCCGAGGTTCTTGACACGCGTGCCTTCGGCGCCAAAGGAACGGGCCATTTCGGCGAAGTCGGGATTGGCCAGATCGGTGTCGATGACGCGGCCCTGGTGATGCTTCAACTGGGACCCCTTGATGGCCGTCAGAGCCTGGTCGTTGACCACCACGGCAACCAGGGGAATGTCGTATCTGACGGCTGTCGCCAATTCCGGCACACCCATCAGGAAGCCTCCGTCTCCACTGAAGCAGACCACCGGCTTGTCGGGACAGCCTATGCTGGCGCCGATGGCGGCCGGATAGGCATAACCCAGGGCCACGCCGATGCAGGGATAGAGAAACCTCCGGGGGCGGTCGACCGGGTACTCGTCAAAGGCCGAATACCCGATGGAGTGCACGTCCACCGACAATAGGCCGTCCTGCGGAAGCACTTGCCGGATGTCGCTCAGCAGAGGCAGGGGCCTTTGGGCCGCAAACCGGGCTCGGGGGACCTCCAGCGCCTGTTCCCATCGCCGCGGACGCGGCTCCACTTCCTCCGCCAGCCCTTGCAGCGCGGCTTTGAGATCTCCGACCACCCCCAGCTCGCAGGGATACTCGCTGCCGATCTCGCGCTCGTCCTCATCCAGTTGAATGAGGGGCCGGGGCAGCTCGAGGCGCCAGTTGTTGGTATCGATCGAGGTAAAGCGGCACCCGATGGCCAGGGTGGCGTCGGCCGCCTTCAAAGCCTCCCCGGCCAGGTAGCCATTGGAGCCTCGCAACGCCAGGGGATGGTTTTCATCCAGCGCCCCCTTGGCGCACCGGGTCACCACCACCGGCGCCTGAATCTTCTCGACCAGCCGGCGCAGCTCGGCCTGAGCGCCCGAATGGATGACCGCCGACCCCACCAGGCAGACGGGCCGGCGGGCCCGGTCGATCCTGCGGGCAGCCGCGCTCAAGTCACCGGAGGCGGGGGCCGGGCAGCGCGATCCTCGGACATGCTCCGGGACCGCGGGGTCTCCGTCGGCCCTCACCACGTCCATGGGAAATTCGAGCACCGCCGGACCCGGCCTCCCGCTCCTCATGGCCCTGAAGGCCCCTTCCACGACCTCGGGGATCTCTCCGACGGTGCGGGCGATGGCTCGATACTTGGTGATGGGCTCGAAAAACTTCATCTGGTCCAGGCCGTGGAACATCTTTGCCGGATGCTTGTCGTAAAACCTGGAATCGCTTTGCCCGGTGATCAGCAACACCGGCACGCAATCGGTATGGGCCTCCAGAATACCGGTAGAGGCATTGCTGGCCCCGGGCCCCGGCACCGTCAAGGCCACGCCCACTTCCCCGGTGGATCGGGCGAACCCGTCCGCCATCTGGGTGGCGGCATATTCGTGCCGCACCAGGTAGTGGTCGATGGAACCCTCCCCGCAGCGCAACAGGGAGTCGTAGATCTCCAGGTTCTGGGTTCCCGGCATGCCGAAGACGGCACGGACGCACTGGGCCTTCAGGCACTCGATCAGCAGGTCTCCACCCTTCAATGGTCTTTCCTTTCCGATCCGACCCCTGAACCGAACCGAGTTCTGGGCCAGGACCAATCCCGGCGGATTATACCACCGCCATCCTCCCGGCCCGGGCCGGGGCGCCGCCCGGGGCCAGGCCTCCCGATCTTCCGAGCCGGCCTTCGAGGTCGCGGCAGGACCATCCCACGCTACCCAGGCTCGCCGTGGGGGCGTCCCTTGTGGGCGCCCCAGGCGCGGCGCCGGCCGGGCGAACGGGAACAACCGGGCAACCACAAGGAAGGGCAACCACATGGGTTGCCCCTACAATGGGATTCAGCGTGGGATCGCCTCCGACGTCGCGGCTGGGACTGTTGCAAATTTGGCCAAAAAGTGATTGACTTGGCCCGCCCGATCTCAGGGGCCGACTCAACCCCAAACCCACAAGGATTCACCATGTCATCAGACCCTTCCCAGCCGGAGAGCCCTCCCGAGACACCCGATGACGCCTCGGCCGACGCCGGCCCGACCGTCGATCCGAACCAAAGCCCCGGCGGGTTTCAGGCTCCGCGCCCGGGTTCCCGCAAGATGCCACCCTGGAATACGGGCGAGCTGGTGGAAGCCCCCATCTTCACCTGGCGGCACTGGTTTGCCCTGTTGGGGCCGGGACTGCTTCTGGGAGGCTCCTCGATCGGCGGCGGGGAATGGCTGATGGGTCCGGCGGTCACCGCCAAGTATGGCGGCGCCCTGATGTGGCTGGCCACGCTGAGCATCGTGGGCCAGGTGATCTACAACATGGAGGTGTCCCGCTACACCCTCTACACCGGCGAGCCGATCTTTACGGGCAAGTTCAGAACGGCGCCCGGGCCCGTCTTCTGGATCTGCCTCTACCTGGTTCTCGACTTCGGGGCGGTCTTCCCCTACCTGGCCGCCAATGCCGCCACGCCGCTGGCCTCGGTGATGCTGGGAGGAGTGCTCCCCGACCCCGAGCAGAATGAGAGCCACCGCCTGCTGATCAGGGCCCTGGGCTACGCCATATTCCTTCTGGCTCTGGTGCCGCTGGTGGCGGGAGGCAAGATCTACAACGCCCTCAAGGCCATCATGACCTTCAAGATGTTCACCGTGCTGGGGTTCCTGATGATCCTGGGAGTCTTCCATTCCAGCCTCTCCACCTGGACCGAGATCTTCGGGGGCTTCCTCCGATTCGGGACCATGCCCACGGGAGGGATCGAAACCGCCAACATCTTCGGCTCCCTGGCCGAAGGCAAGGGCATGCCGGACATCGATCTGAGCACCATTGCCCTGCTGGCCGCCTTCGCGGCCATCGCCGGCAGCGGCGGCCTTTCCAACGCCGCCGTCAGCAACTACACCCGCGAGCAGGGTTGGGGCATGGGGCGCCACGTGGGAGCCATCCCCAGCGTGATCGGAGGACGAGAGCTGAAGCTGTCCCACTCGGGGACCGTGTTCCAGGTGACCTCGGAAGCGCTGGCCCGCTGGAAGCGCTGGTATCGTCACCTGGTGCGGGACCAGGTGGTGGTCTGGATGCCCGCCTGCTTCCTGGGAGTGGCCCTCCCCAGCATGCTTTCGGTGCAGTTCCTTCCCCGAGGCACCGAAGCCAGCAGTTGGGTCGCGGCCGGCATGACCTCCGACGGGGTGAGGACTCACGTGGCTGCCGCCTGGGGCGCCGACGCCGGTCAGCTCTTCTGGTATCTCACCATGCTTTGCGGCTTCCTGGTCCTGGGCCCCACCATGTCGACCCATTCGGACGGATTCATCCGCCGTTGGGTGGACGTCTTCTGGACGGCCAGCCCCCGCCTGCGAAAGCTGGACCCCTCCAACATTCGCTGGGTCTACTTTGCGGTGGTGGTGGGTTACGCCATCTTCGGCGTGATCATGCTCTCGGTGGCGCCCCCCCTGGAACTTCTGAAATTCGCCGCCAACCTGTTCAACTACGCCCTGGGCTTCAGTTGTTTCCACACCCTTTTCGTCAACCTGACCCTGCTGCCCGAGGCCCTGAAGCCGGGCTGGTTCATGCGCATCGGGCTGGCGGCCGCGGGCACGTTCTTTACCCTGCTGGCCGTGATCACTACGTTGCAGTTGGTGGGGGTCTTGTAGGCAAGAGAGCCGTCACTCCGGCAGCGGCTTGCCGCGGGTTTCCGGGGCGACGGGAAGGACGCAGACGCCCACCAGGTAGATCCCGGCCAGAGAAATGGCTGCCGAACGGAAGGGGCTGGCGAAGCCCGCCTCTTCAAAGAGGACCGTCAGCGTCCCCAGGGTCAAGGGGCCCACGGCCGCGATGATGCGGCCCACGTTGTAGCAGAAGCCCACCCCGGTGCTGCGCAGGTGGGTCGGGTAGAGCTCGGGGAAGTAAATGGAGTAGCCGCCGAACACCATCAGGTTGCAGAAACCCAGCAGGGGAACCATCCAGAGGACCTGGGCGGGGCTCTCCAGCCAGCCGAAGGTCCAGACGGTGGCGGCCAGGCCCAGCAGAAAGGCCACCACGAAGGCGGGCCGCCGCCCCACCCGGGCGGTCAGCAGGGTGAAGGCGAAAATGCCGCCGAAGGCTCCCACGTCCTGGAGCAGGGTCCCCATGCTCACGTACCAGCTCCTGGTCTCGGCCGAGACATCGGCCAGGGCCTCCCGGATCAGCTCGGGAGACCAGAATCCGATCCCCCACAGCCCGATCACGCCCGAGATAGCCAGGGTCAGGCCGACCAGGGTGTGGCGCCTCCAACGTGGAACGCTAAAAAGTTCTCCCACCGAACCGAGCTGACTCCGAAGCTGCTCGCTCCCGCTCTCCCGCACCCTGCGCCAGACCTCCGGCTCCTTCAGCTTCCGCCGGACGGCAGCCACCAGCAGCGAGGGAAAGACCCCCACCAGGAACAGGTAGCGCCAACCCAGCGGCAGGACCACGAAGCTGATGGCGGATCCCAGGATGTTTCCGACCGCGGAGAGAGCCTGCAGCAGCCCCAAGGCGTGGGCGCGGGCGCGTTGGGGCATCACCTCGGCCACCAGGGCGACCCCGGCGGCGAATTCTCCGCCCACGCCCAGTCCGGTCAGGAACCGGTAGAAGGTGAAATCGACCCAGCTCACCGACAGGGCGGAGAGCCCGGTGAAGGCGGAGTAGATCAGGATGGTCAGCAGCATGGTCTTGGCGCGTCCCCAGCGGTCGCCCACGATGCCGAAGATGAACCCTCCGGTGGCCCATCCCAGCATGAAGACGGCTGTCGCCACCCCGCCGTACCAGGTCACTTCGCTGGCCGGGGTCCCCGCCGGCAGCAGCTCCTCCAGCGCCGGCCCCCTGGCCAGCACGAAGATGCGCTGGTCCATGGTGTCGAAGAGCCACCCCAGGGAGGCCACGATCAGGACCCACCAGTGGTAGCCGGTCATTCCCCGGTACCAGGGTCCGCACTGGTTGTGGCCATGCATGTCGGGCTTGTTCACTTCCCTGCTCCGCCGTCCCGAATGGGGAGTACGGCTGCCTGTCCCCGCCCACTTGCTGCGCCCGCTCCTACCCCTGCTCGGCCGTCTCCACCGCTCCCTCGTGCATCCAGCGCTTCAGCAGAGGCACCAGGAGGAAACAGACCACGGCCGACCCGATGGCCGTCAGGGCGATGCTCCCGAACACGTCGCCGTAGACGTGCACGGTGTCCTTCGGGACCGGGACCAGGCCTTCGCCATAGCCTCCTTCGGTGACGCCGGTGAACTGGGCGATGATGGCCGCCAGGAATTGGGAGAAGGCGGTCGCCAGGAACCAGGCTCCCATGACCGTGCTCACCAGGCGCGCCGGAGACAGTCGGGTCACCATGGAGAGCCCCACGGGGGAGAGGCAGAGCTCCCCGGTGGTATGGAGCAAATACCCCAGGAAGATCCATCCGAGCGCCACCATGCCCCGTTCGTCCGCCCCCTGGGCCCCGTACCAGAAGGCTCCGAAGCCGAGTCCCAACTGCAACAGTCCCAGGGAGAACTTGAAGGGCGTGCTGGGCTCCAAGTCGATCCGCCCCAGAAAGGTCCACAAGGCGCTGAATGCGATCCCGAACAGAAGAATGTAGATCGGGTTGACCGCCTGAAAGACCGAAGCCGGGCTCTCGGATCCGCCGATGGCCATGCCCTCATTGCCCGGGGTCACCACCCATTGAAGCGTGACGCTTCCCCCCGGCTCACCCGCGGCGGCCCGAAGATAGGTCAGGCCGCTCATGGTCAGCCGGTCATCCCGGGTGGCCGAGGCGACCATTTGGTCGATCTCTTTCCGGCCGAGATTCCCCTTGCGCTTCTCGTCGATGCGGACGGCCTCTTCGATTCGCTGCTTCATCGCCGGGCTGCCGTTCCGATGGCCGAGCTGCTCCTGGGTGAGCAGCGGCAACCGCATCAGCTCGGGATCTCCGGTCTGAACCGGAATGCGGAAGGTGAGGGCGCCGCCCACGTCGCCGGCGGCCAGCCGCCGCTCTTCGGCCACCCGGTCGACGTTGCGGTCGGTAAAGTTGTTCAGCGAACTGCCGGCCTGTTCGAAGAAGGCCCAGAAGAGCATGGAGAAGAAGGTGAGGATCAACACCACGTACATCCGTTCCCGGGGCACCTTGTCCAGCCGGAGGGTCTCCAGGCCCAGGATGACCAGAGCCACCAGCCCGGCCAGCATCAGGATGAGTCCGGCCGGCGTGCTCATCTGGGCCAGCACGTCGGCCGAAACCTGCAGGACGGCGTTGCCGCTGGACTTGAGGCTGTCCACCACCGCGGCAGGGATGACGGTGACGTTGCGGTTGGCCGATACCAGCAGAGCCAGCACGGGAATCGACAGCAGCGAGAGGAGGTAGACCGACCACTCGGCCGAGATCGGACCGGCCACCGGCTTGCGCAGGCGCTGAGGATCCGAAGGGGCTCCCACCTCAGCCGGCAGCCCTCCCCGGCCCAGCGCGACCCAGGCGATCACGCCCGCGATCAGGAGCGCGATGCCCACGAAGATGTTGACTCCGGTGGAAAAGGGGTTGTCGGGGCGAAAGTGGAAGAGCCCGAAAGCCGCCGCCACCGCGCCCGACATGATCAGAACCTGGGTGAGGCGCACCGGGGCCACGAAGACCGCCAGACCGGTGAGCATTCCCAGGGTGGCCAGACCGAAGCCGTAGTGCCAGCCGTAGGTCTCGCCGATGTAGCCGCACAGCAGGGGCGACATGGCCGCCCCCAGATTGATCCCCATGTAGAAGATGGTGAAGCCGGTGTCCCGCTTGGGGCTGCCCTGGGGATAGAGCGAACCCACCATGGTCGAGATGTTGGGCTTGAAGAATCCATTGCCCACGATCAGCAGGGCCAGGGCCAGGAAGAAGGCCACGTCGCTTTCCGCCGACATCATCAGGTGGCCGCCGGCCATCAGCAGGCCGCCCAGAACGACCGCTCGCCGGGCGCCCAGCAGCCGGTCGGCCAGCATGCCGCCGAAAAGAGGGGTCATGTAGACCAGCGCCGTGTAGGCTCCGTAGATGGCGTAGGCATCCCTGTCGCCGTAGCCCAGGAAGCCCTTGAGCATGTAGAACAGGAGCAGGGCCCGCATCCCGTAAAAGGAAAAGCGCTCCCACATCTCGGCGAAGAACAGGGTGAACAGGCCGGTCGGATGGCCGAACAGGGTTCCGGGCTGCTGCGCATTCATCGGCTGTGCTCCTCGATCATCGGGCTGGGGTCGCTCCGGAGAAATCCGGTGTGGGGGCTGGAAAGGCCGCGTTGGGCGCGGTCGGTCTATCCACCGCACGGCAAGCGCACGGCTAGCATAGGGAAATTTCCAGGGGTTTGCAATGAAGCGTGGGCCTCTCTCGGGCCAACGGAAACGGCGCCGACGCGGCTACTGCCGGCACGGCCCCGACCGCATTCCGATGGAGTGTTCGACTTCTTTTCAGCCCACTCGAGGCACATGCGCTGTTGAGATCCCTTGCCCGTCAAGGGATTTGAAGGGGTGCAAAAAGATTTTACCCCAGGGGCAGGCAGGATTATCAAGGGTTTGGAGGGTTGTGGAAGGGGAGGGAGGCGGGATTTCACCCCAAGGACAGCAGGAGAGGGTATTGGGTGGAATGGAGTGGCTGGGGAGGAGACAAACAGGGGGCAATCCGGGCGGTTGCGGGGGGAGGGGAAGGCTGGTCTTTGGGATATCTATGTGATAGACTTCATTGAAGTTATTTCTGAGACTGGCCCCTGGGAGAAAGCGACATGGCGAAGGGAACGCGGCCCTTGTTTTCCTGGAACGATGTGGAACCCCGCCCGGATCTGGTGCGGCTGGAGAAGGTGCTGAAGGCGCTGCCGGACGAAGCGTTGCTGAGGGCGTTGGAGCAGCGCCGGGGACGGGGGAGAGACGACTATCCGATCCGGGCGATGTGGCGGGCGCTGATAGCGGGGATCGTCTTCCAGCACGTGTCGGTGGAGTCGTTGCTGCGGGAGTTGAGGCGCAACCCGGCGCTGTTGGACGTGTGCGGGTTTGATCCGATGGGACCGAGGAAGCGGGGGAAGAGGCGAGGGGTTTCGGGGGTGAAGCGGGAGAAGAGGGACGGGGTGCCGTCGGCGTGGAACTTCTCGCGGTTTCTCAGTGCGGTGGTGAAAGTGGAGGAGGAAGAGGGACTGATTGGGGCCATGATGCGGCAGTTGCGGGAGGAGTTGATGGAGGAGGTGGAGGACTTCGGGGAGCATCTCGGCTACGACGGGAAAGCGCTGAAGAGTTATTCGACCGGGAGGAAGAAGGGAAAGACGGGGAAGGCATCGGATGCGGAGGCGGACTGGGGGAAGCACGAGACGGGAGGGAAGGACCGCAGGACGGGGAAGCTGTGGAGCCGGGTGAAGAGTTGGTTCGGCTATCGGGTGCACGTGATTGCCGACACCCGCCATGAGATACCGGTGGCCTGCCGGGTGACGCGGGCCTCGCGCTCGGAGGTGAAGGAACTGGAGGCGATGAGTGAGGAGGTCTTTACCGAGACGCCGGAGTTGGCGAAGCGGTGCCGGGAGTTCAGCGCCGACCGGGGCCTCGACAGCGGGGGGTTGAAGGAGAAGTTGTGGGACCAATACGGCATCCGCCCCTTGATCGAACCCCGGCAGTTGTGGAAGCAGGAGCGGCAGGAAGGGGGCCAAGACGCCGGCGAGGCGATCACGCGGCCGCTCTATCCAGACCGGGCCGACACCATCGTGCATACCGAAAGGGGGGAGGTCTACTGCTTCTGCCCCCACAGCGGGCGTCAGCGGCGCCTGGCTTTCCAGGGCTTCGAGGCCAAGCGGGGGACGCTGAAGTACCGCTGCCCGGCGGCGGCCTACGGTCGTCTATGCCAGGGGCAGACGCTCTGCTACCGGACAGCGGGCACGCGGGCGGGCGCCTACGGTCGCATCGTGCGCATTCCCCTCGCCACCCAGGATCGGCGCATCTTCACTCCAACCCCCTACGGGAGCCCCTCCTGGAAGCGGGGCTATCGGCGCCGTAGCGCCCTGGAGAGGATCTACAGCCGGCTGGACAACGACTTCGGGTTCGAGCGGCACTTTCTGCGGGGACGCAGCCGGGTGGCGGCGCGGGTAGGTCTGGCCATGACGGTGATGATGGCCCTGGCTCTGGCCCAGGCCCGGGCCGGGCGCCACTCCTACATGCGTTCGCTGGTCGATGCGGTCCCTTTGGCCAACACCGGATAGCCTCGACGTCCCTTATCCCTGCCATCGCCGCAGAACCAACCGAGGCGGTTCAAGCCGCCCAAGGGAGGGCTGACGCCGAATGGCGCCCTGTAGGCTTACGGAAACCGTTTTTCGCGGCCACGACCTCCCTTTGGAGCCTGTCCGGCTGCTGCAGGAGCCCTCGCGCTGCCCCCAGGCCCCCTGTCGGGTCCCAACCGGCAGCCAGAAAGCGCCTCAGCGCAAGTGCCTCCACTCCGTAAAGGTGAGACCTGAAGCCTGTTCTGACGTATAATGCGGCGGTGCCCGCGGTCCCGCTCGGGACCCATCTTCCCCAGGCCCGAAGCAATTGAAAACGGTCAACCGTACCGGAGGTCTTCCATGAACAAAGAGTCGAAAGATGAGAGCTGGCGCGGCAAGGTCGGCAAGCTGAATGAAGCCGAGATCGCCGAATTTCTTTCAGGGCCTGAATTCTGCCGGCTGGGGTGCCTGGATGCGGACGGCTGGCCCTACGTGGTTCCCTGCTGGTTCCACTACGCGGACGGAGGCTTCTACATCATCCCCCGAGGGCGTTCCGCCTGGGCCAAGCACATCCAGCGGGACGGACGCGTGTTCCTCTGCATCGACGACTCCACCATCTACAACCGCCGCGTTCTGGTCAAGGGTGAAGCCACCGTGCTGGAGGAAGCCAACGTCGGCGGCCGCTGGGTGGAGATCGGGCACAGCATGGCGCTTCGCTATCTGGGAGAAAGAGGCCCCGACTACCTGGTGCCGACCTTGAACGAGCCCCGCTGGCTGCTGTTCGTGAAACCGATCACCATGAAAACATGGCAGGGAGTCAATTGGGCCAAGAAGTACAAGCACACGGACTGGTGAACGAGGCGTCGCCGAACCGCACACGAGGGACCTCGGGGCCGATGGCCAACAGCGATACGCAAGCCGCCCTGCGGTATCACCGGCAGACCAGGCACTCCTACCACAGCGTCCGGTTCGGCTCCCATACCCTGGACTGGGCCAACCGACCCGAGCCCTTCAAGGCCTACTCCGGTCTGGACCGCGTTCCCCTGCCGGACCGGTGGCGGGATTCGGAGCTCCCTGCCCTGGCGTCGCTGCTGCCTCCGGATTCTCCCGGCCCGGACCGGTCGGTTCCCGACCTGGAGGACTTGGCAAGGCTTCTCTACTACAGCGGCGGCATCACCAAGCGAAAACCCTACCCCGGCGGGGACATCCTGTTTCGGGCGGCCTCCTGCACGGGAGCGCTCTACGAGATCGAGCTCTACCTGGTCTGCGGCGATCTGAACGGGTTGCCCGCCGGAGTCTACCACTTCAACCCCCGCGACTTTGTGCTGGAACGCCTGCGTTCGGGCGACTACCGCGGCCTGCTGGCAGCGGCCGCCGGCCGGGAGCCGTGGCTGTCGAGGGCCCCGCTGACCCTTGTGTCGACCGGGACCTACTGGCGCAACGCCTGGAAGTACCGGGCCCGCACCTACCGTCACTTCGGCTGGGACAACGGAACCATCCTGGCCAACCTGTTCGCCCTGTCGCGGGCCTTGGGCTTCCCCCACCGGCTGGTGCTCGGGTTTGCCGACCAGGAGGTCAATGGCTTGCTGGGCCTGGACACCGACCGAGAAGTGACCCTGTCGCTGGCAGCCATCGGCCGCTGCCTGCGGGAAGTCCCCGCAACCCGCCCCCCTCTGGAACCCTTGCCGGCGCAGACCGGCGCCAGCCGCGGGGAGGTCGACTACCCGGAGATGCGGACGATGCACGCCTCCACCCGGATCGAGTCCGGTGAGAAGTCGAGCGCCTGGCGCGGGAGCATCGGCCGCCAACCGGCCGGCGGCGAGGGCAAACGCTATCGCCTGGAACCCCTGGCTTCGAGCGAAATTCCCTCCGAGCCACTGGAGCCCGTCATCCGGCGGCGAGGGTCCAGCCGCCGCTTCGCGCCGGCGCCCGTCTCCTTTCAGGCGTTCTCCACCATGCTCTACTATTCGGCCCAGGAACTGTCGGCCGACTTTCTGCAACCGGGGGGCGGACTGCTCAACGACTGGTATGTGACCGCCAATGCGGTGGAGGGCCTGCCCTCGGGAGCCTATTGGCTGAACCGCAACCGTTGGGAGCTGGAGTTGCTGCGCCAGGGCAGCTTTCGCCAGGAGATGGGCTATCTGGGACTGGAGCAGGACTTGCCGGCCCAGGCCAGCTTCGACGTCTTCTTCATGGCGCACCTGGAGCCCGTGCTGGAGCGATTCGGCAATCGAGGCTATCGCGCCCTGCAACTGGAGGCGGGCCTGCTGGGGGGAAGGCTCTACCTGTCGGCCTACGCCCAGAGGCTGGGGGCCACCGGGCTGACCTTCTACGACGACGATGTGACGGCCTTCTTTTCACCCCACGCCCGGGGCAAGAGCGCCATTTTCCTGATGGCCCTGGGAAAGGGCCGGCGTCGGGAGTTGGTGCCGCTCGGCTAAATACGGCCTTTTCTGATACAAACGGAAAAAAGAGGAATCCACGAAGACACACGAAGGACGACGAAGGGGCACCAAGAAAGACGCGAGAGGAAAGGAGATGTCCACCACGGGGAACGGCGAACCACGAATGGACACGAAAGTTGCCATAGCATTGTGTTGCCGCTTGCCGTTTGAGTGGGTTCGTCTGTCTTCGTGTCTATTCGTGTTCATTCGTGGTTCGTCTTTATTGACGATTAGGTGTTTCACTCTCGGATGATCTGCCCGGCAAGGCAGGGGCGCTGCTTTTCTGAATCGGACCGACAACCATGAACCAAAAGCTGGAAGACACCGCAACCGCCCTGGGCGTGGACAAGATCCGCAGGCACATCTTTCTCTGCTGCGACCAGACCAAGCCCAAGTGCTGCGAAAAGGCCGCCAGCCTGGAGTCCTGGAACTACCTCAAGAGTCGCCTGCAGGAACTCGATCTGACCGGCCCGGGAGGCGTCTTCCGCACCAAGGCCAACTGCCTGCGCATCTGCCTGCAAGGACCCACCGCGGTCGTCTATCCGGAGGGCACCTGGTACCACTCCTGCACTCCGGAGGTGATCGAACGCATCATCCAGGAGCACCTGATCGGGGGAGCGCCGGTGGAGGAATTCGTCATTACGGAACATCCACTCCCTTCCCCGCAAGACGCATAGGAAAGCCGCAATGAAGTCCCAAGCCGGCCATGACCGCACCCCGGCGCTTCTGGCCCGGGCTTCCCGGCTGCGTGACCAGGGGAAAGGGCGCATCCTCAGCTTCTCGCCCAAGGTGTTCCTTCCGCTGACCCAGCTCTGCCGGGACGTCTGCGGCTACTGCGTCTTTCGCCAGACCCCCGCTCGGCTCCGCTCCCCCTACATGAGTCCCCAGGAGGTCCTGGCGGTGGCCCGGCAGGGGGAGGAGCGGGGATGCCGCGAAGCGCTGCTGGTGTTGGGAGAACGACCGGAGGAGCGATACCCCGAAGCCCGACAGTGGCTGTCGCGGGAGGGTTACGGCAGCACCATCGAATACCTGGAGTCGATCTGCCGGATGTTGCTGCGGGAAACCTCCCTCTACCCCCACAGCAATGCCGGCACGCTGCTCCCGCCGGAACTGGAAGCCCTCAAGGAAGTGAACGTCTCGCTGGGCCTGATGCTGGAGAGCGGCAGCCCCCGGCTCTGCGAGCCGGGCGGGCCTCACGAGCACGCCCCCAGCAAGCACCCCCAGGCCCGGCTGGACACCCTGAGCGCCGCCGGAAAGCTGAACATCCCGGTGACCACCGGCTTGCTGGTGGGAATCGGCGAAACCGCCCGGGAACGGACAGAAGCCTTGCACCTGATCGGGGAACTTCACCGGCGCTACGGACACGTCCAGGAAGTCATCATTCAGAACTTCCGGGCCAAGCCGGCCACGCCCATGAGGTGGGCGAACGAGCTGTCCACCGAGGAGACGCTCGCAGCCGTCGCCGAAGCCAGGATAGTTCTGGGGCCGGAAATGAACATCCAGGTGCCCCCCAACCTGAGCGGAGCGGGCCGAGAGAACGGCTACCTGGAGTTTCTGGGCGCAGGCATCAACGACTGGGGCGGCATCTCGCCGGTGACCATCGACCACGTCAATCCGGAAGCTCCCTGGCCCCACCTGGCCGAGCTGCGGCGCCAGGTGGAAGGCAGGAATTTCCGGCTGAGAGCTCGCTTCGCCCTCTACCCCGAGTTCATTCACCGCAAGAAAAACGGCCTGCCAGCCGGGTTGAGAAGCCGCCTGGAGGCCGACGCCGATGCCGAGGGGTTCGTGCCCCGTGCCGAACTCGAACCGCTTTGGGAGAAACGTCCATGTTGACAGCGGAAGACCCCACCGGAGCGCTCAGAAGCCAAGCCGAGGTGGAATCCGCCCTGGGACAGGCGACGCCTGCGGTGGCCCGCGCCATCGAGGGCTGTCTGCAGGGCCGGGACCCCTCCGAGACGCAGGTGGTCCAGTTCTTCCAGACCGGGGAGACCGACTACGAGCTGCTGCTCAAAGCGGCCGACTTCCTGAGATGGCAGACCGTCGGGGACGATGTGACCTACGTGGTGAATCGCAACATCAACTTCACCAACGTCTGCGTCAAGCGATGCGGCTTCTGCGCCTTCAGCCGCACCGCGGCCAGCACCGAGGGCTACCATCTCCCCCCCGAGGAAATCGTCAGGCGGACCCTGGAAGCCGAGCGCTACGGCGCCTCCGAGGTCTGCATCCAGGCGGGCCTGCCTCCCGGCATGGACGGGCGCTACTACATTGAGCTCTGCCGGACGGTGAAAGAGGCGGCCCCCTCAATCCACCTGCACGCCTTTTCCCCGGAAGAAATCCTCTACGGGTCCAGGCAGTCCCGCTTGAGCATCCACGACTACCTGCGGGAGCTGAAAGCGGCCGGCATCGGCAGCCTGCCGGGCACCTCGGCCGAGATCCTGGACGACCGGGTCCGCAAGATCATCGCCCCGGGCCGCATCCGCACCGATCAATGGATCAAGGTGGTGACCACGGCCCACTCCCTGGGAATCCGCACCAGCTCCACCATCATGTACGGCCACCTGGAAACCCCGCGCCACCGGGCCCGCCACCTGCTGCTGCTGCGCGATCTGCAGCGGCGCACCGGCGGCTTTACCGAGTTCGTGCCTCTCAGCTTCATCCATTCCGAGGCGCCCATGTTCGCCGACCGGCGAATTCCGGGAATCCGCGCCGGCGCCAGCCGAGGCGACGTGCTGAAAATGCACGCCATCGCCCGCTTGGTCCTCAATCGCGACATCCCCAACATCCAGGCCTCCTGGGTCAAGGAGGGCCTCGCGCTGGGGCAGGCCTGCCTGGAGAGCGGCGCCAACGACTTCGGGGGAACCCTGATGAACGAAAGCATCTCCACGGCCGCCGGCGCCCCCCACGGCCAGCTCGTCCGCCCCCGCGACCTCCGCCGCCGCATCCGCCAGCTCGGCCGCACCCCCGCCCTCCGCTCCACCCTCTACGCCATCCTGCGCCGCTTCCCCGACGAACGCCAGGACGGCCAGGACCCCCTCGACACGCTGGACGATGGCCGCAAGGACCCCTTCGGCTCCTACCACCAACTCATTCAGCAGGAAGAGTTTCGGTTCAGCGGGAAGGGCAGCCGCTCAGACGCCTGAGCGGTGGTTGTCGGCGGGGCAGGAAGGAAATCGAAGACGTCGTGACTGAGAATGACGACCGGTCGCCGTCCAGACTGCTCGCGGCCGCGAACCGGATTCAAGTCAGCCCAGCGTATGTCACCTCTCAGTATTCCGGCCACATCTCACCCGTGGCGGCGATTCCCTCCTCGGCGAGTTGCTGCTCTTCGGTTGCGTCCAGCTTGGCGCACTCGCGAGCGAGTCGAGTTCGGTCAAGTTGCCGGAGATTTTCGCCGAGAGCCGCCTCTACGGCTTGGCTGCGGCTTTCAAATTGCTGTTGGGAGACAAGCTCATCGACCCGATGGACCAGCCTGGCGTCGAGGGTGACCGCTACTTTTCTTTTCGGCACGGGGACTCCTTCCAAGTATGACTAATGATCCTACCATCAGGATTGTCGGCCAATCCAGTGACTGCGCCAGGAGGAATCGGTTCTCCTCGGTGAATCCAGTCAACTTCCATCTGACTCCATCTGACCTCTTCCTACGTTCGGTGTGAGCAGAGATTTTCCGGCAATTCAACAACGTTTTCCGTCCCCTGTTCCCTTCTCTGAATTCCATGAATGCGACGACTCAACGCGCTGCTTCTGCTGTCAGCATGGTACGATACGGAACGGGCCGGGGAAATTGCGATGCCTGTGGGGGCCGAATACAAAGGAGTCCCATATCTACTGTCGTGGAGCATTCAGATGCAAGGAGCGAGACTAAGGCAGATTGTCGAATCTGGAACATTTGAGTGGCCGTGGCCCACACCGCTTGGCTTGGTCATCATTACAGGTGCCGCCGGAGGAGGCGGCGGCGGTGGCGGCGCGTTTTGTATCGAAGGTTTGAACTTGTACGGCGGTGGCGGTGGAGATGGCGGCGGCGGTGGCGGGGTTACTGCGGTGACAATTGGGTCGAGGACGTATCAGGCTGCCGGCGGCAACGGAGGAGGCGGCGGCGGGGGGGGAGGTATTACTGACGGCAAGCCTGCAAAAGGGGCAAACGGGCTAGGGTGCCGTTATGGGTGCGGCGGCGAAGGTGGTCGAGGCGCAGTAGTGCAGCCAAGTCCGGAGCGCACGGTCTCGGATGGGGGCGATGGAGGCAGAGGGTTTCCAGGAGAAACCCGTGTTGAGGAGTTGAAAGACTTGTCCGTTGGTGCGCTTTTTGAGATGGTCATTGGTCAAGCCGGTCGTGAAGGCAAGGGGGGCCAAGGCTACAAGAAAGGAACCGACGGAACGAAGGGTATTGACGGCTCCGTTTTGTTCATACCGATTTTCGAGGAAGTGGGTGATGAATAATGCAAGTCTTGCAAGGAACGCAGGGAAGCTCCGGTGATTCTCCATGCATGCCGAACGTGAATTTGGCTGAGTATGGGATTCGTGAACTCGCGACACGCCAATCGGCAAGCGATCTTGGCTCCTTCCCAAAGTCTCGGGAACCGACTCTAGAGGAACTGATCGCCTTATTCACCGCTCTTAATAAACCGGCGTTACTGCATAGAACATCCCCTATGGAACGATCCGTAAGACCAAGCGGCCCGGTTCAATTCATCGCAAAATTGTTGGAGTTCTGGAAATTGGACAAATTCGACGCAGGTCGTCTATTGGGCTTCGAAGAAACAGATGCCGACTATGTCGATCGCATTCTTGAGGGAACCGAGTATTTGCGCGGGAGAGACGTTAGAGAACGAGTGACGCATCTATTTTGGATTTCCAGGTCCTTGCGATCTCTTTTCCAGGACTTGGAAGTCGAAAATGAGTGGTTGCGGGAATCACACGAGCTTTTGGGCGACAGGTCGCCAATGTCGTTGTTGCTTGGCGGTTCTATGGATGATCTTGAGTTGACAAGGGAATACGTGGACACGGTTGCGAGAAGGTAGTCTTGCTTGAGGAAATTCCAAGCCGCAGGAATCGTCATCGAGTGTTTCGCTTGGCGACGATTGATTCAGATGAAGACTTTATGGCTGGGCTTCAACTCGACCCACAAGGCGTCAACGAGTTGCGGAAGTTTCTTGTAGAGGACCGCCATACCGATAGGCTCAAAAAACTACTTGAAGGTCCCTTCCGGCAAAAGCGGAAATTCAAGCGTCAGACACGTTTTTCCGATGGAACATTCCCCGTATTCTATAGCTCATTCGATGCCCCGACTGTTGAAGCCGAAGTGAAACATTGGTTGCCAAGCTACATTGGGCGCCCTCGAAATCCCAGGACGGTGTATTACCAGCGGTTTAGTTGTACATTCGACGGCGTTGAAAAAGACCTCCGCTCCAAAATCAGTGAATGGCCCCAATTGACGGACGGTAGCGACTACACATTCTGCAATCGGCTTGGCGCGGAGGCGAGAACCTCGAAGGTAGATGCACTGGTAACACTGTCCGTGCGTCACAAAGCAGGGGTAAACCTGCCGATATTCTCACGCGAAACCATTGGTAATCCCAGGTCCGAGGCTGTTCTGGCCATGACGTACAATCCGACGACAGGTAAGGTGTCTGTTCGGGATATCGGCTGATATCCGCCACATCCCACCTCTTCCAACCTCTTCCAACATTCCGTGTGAGTAGAGTTCTTCCGGCAATTCGGCAACGTCGCCTGCTTCCCCCGACCTGCGGTTAGATTTCCAGGATAACCTCCGATGAGAAAACTATTGAAGCGCGCACTCTTTTGGGGCGGCGGAGCGCTGGTGCTGGCCTTGGTAGCGGCAGCGACGGTCCAGTGGTGGCTTTCGCATCTCGCGTTGGAGCGCAACCCGGCGCCTGGAGAGCTGGTCGTTGTTGGCGGGCGTCAGGTGCACCTGCTTTGTCGGGGGCAAGGGAGCCCTGCCGTCATTCTTGAGTCGGGGATTCCGGGTGCCTCTATGGGGTGGGCTTCCGTGATGGAGGACATCGCCTCGTTCGCCAGGGTGTGCGCGTACGACAGGGCCGGATATGGCTGGAGCGAGGCCGGGGCGGAACCTCGTACGATCAGCAACATCACCACGGAACTCCGGGAACTGCTCCGTACCGCTGGCTTGGACCCGCCCTACGTTCTGGTGGGTCACTCTTTCGGGGGCTTGGTCGTGCAGTTGTATGCCAGCCGGTTTCCGGGCGAAGTGGCCGGAATGGTGCTGGTCGACTCATCGCACCCGAACCAGGCCTGTCGCCCCGGGGGCCTGGACCGGATGGGGCGTGTCGCTTTCAGACTGAAGCTTCTGGCGCCGCTGGGCATCGCTCGTCTCATGATCGATTTGCCGGGCGGCGACCCGGAATCCCGTCCCAGCTCCGTGCGGACGATGGAGAAGGAAGTGCTGGCGACGACGCGATCGTTTCGGGCATTGGCGTCGGAGCTGGAAGGTCTGCGGGAAAGCCTGAACCTGGCTGCCGAGAATCGCCCGAGACTGGGGCGGAAGCCGCTGGTTGTGCTTACGGAGGGGCGGCGTAAGATGGAATTCTGGCATGCGATGCAGGAGCAGTTTACGGAGATGTCCGACAGCAGCGAGTGGCAGGTCGTCAATGGAGCCGGTCATTTCATCCACCACGACAGGCCCGGCATCGTGGTGGATGCAGTTCGCCGCGTCGTGGAATCGGCCCACAACGCCAAGCGATCAGGGGACGTTGTGGAACAAGTGGAATAAATCGGATTGGCGGTTCTGTAATCTTCTGGGGATCAACGTGTTGGAGCGGTTTGCCTGGAGGGGGTCCATGTCGGATTCCCATCCAACCTCTTCCACCATTCGGTGTGAGCAAAGCCTTTCCGGCAATTCAACAACGTCCCCGTCCCCCGGTGGAGCCCACCGGTAGTGTCGGGTTCTCGTGCGGAAGGCCCAGTCACGTATCGGACTCACCGCCCTCGGGACCATAGAACAGCACCCAAACCGCGAAGTCGGAAGAGAAATCTTCGAATCGATGTGGTCGGCCGGCGGCCACGAACAGAAAGGAGCCTGGTTCGACCGGGTGCCTCTGTTCGCCATCGAAGAAGACCCCTCTCCCCAGAGCCACCAGGTAACATTCGTCGCGAAGATGGGGCTTTTGCAGATCCTGGCCCTGGGGTTGGTATATCTCCACCTCGAGCGACCCATGGGAGAAGATGGGAACGGCCAGATTGCCGGCAGGAGGGGGGCCCTTGGACACCGCCTCCTCGAAACTCACGTGTGCAAACATTGAGATGTCCATGAATCACAAGAATTCGCCATTTCACTATAACCCGGACAGGCTGCCGGACTCTCACTTTGAAGATGTCGCAGGACATCCCCGTGGATCGAATGATCATGACATACCTGGAGACCCGTCGGTTGAACGATCCTTACGTGGAGTCGGAAGCCGTGCTCCTTCATGATCCTGACGAGCAGAGCCCCCGCCCTGCTGGACGGATCATACGAGAGTGAAACAACCAATCGTCAGTAAAGACGAACCACGAATGAGCACGAATTGACAACGAATGCCAATGGACCTGCTTGGCTGCGACGCCGTCATGGAATGAAGGCCCACCCGGGAGCGCGGGCGTCCCGCCCGCACAACACTGGCACAGCCTCACCCATCTCCTCCACCCGGCTCGACCGGCAACGGCACCACAATTCTGCTTCAGCTGAGCCCATGCCGTTCCCGCCGGCAGGGTGGCCGGGCGCCACATCACAGGGAATCTGAGCGGCACACAACGGGAGTGCATGCGGGCGAGACGCCCGCGCTCCCGGAGGGCGCCTCTCCGGTGGGTCTTGGTGAATCCCTCTATTTTCCGGTTGTTTCAGCTAAGGCCTTCTGACGCCGGCAATCCGGCACTCCCTCTTCGACACGCTCCAACACTCGATGTGACCATAGTTTTTCTGGCAATTCAACAAAGGCCCCTGATTGCCCCGGGGAATGTTCAGCCTAACGCTCGGAAAAGCTGGAGGAATTGTGGGGGGCAAGTGGCTACTTAACGTCTCGAACAAGGACGGGAACGGGAGTATAATTGTCGTATGAAACTGAAAACATCCATCACACTTGAGCAAGAGGTGATCACAGCCATTGAGGAAGCTGCCCGAGAAGGAGAGAGTCGATCCCAGGTGATTGAACGGCTGCTTCGTCAAAGCCTCTCAGCGCGAGAACGGGTGGAGATCGACAAGCACGACCGCAACCTCATGAACGAGCATGCTGATGAACTCAACGAAGAAGCGGTTGATGTCCTGGATTATCAGGTGGTCACGTGAGACGCGGTGAGCTCTACCGTGTCGAGAAACCCCAACTTCGCTGACAAAACTCAAGGCTCCTGGAGGTGGCTCATGGGAATCTTGACCAACCAGAACGCTTGCAGGGGAAAGTTGACGCTCTTTCTCGTTGCCTTGGTCATTCTATGGGGGCATCAACCGGGTTTCGCCCAGTCTCAGGACGTCGAGCAACTCCGCCAAGCGGCCGAACAGGGGGATGCTGAGGCTCAATTCAGCCTTGGCCAAGTCTATTCCTTTGGCCGGGGCGTGCCTCAGGACAGCGAAGAGGCCGCCAAGTGGTACCGCAGGGCCGCCGAGCAGGGACATTCCAGGGCTCAATTCATGCTGGGAGACCTGGTCGCTCATGGTGCGGGAGTGGCGTTCGACTACCAGGAAGCGGTGAAGTGGTACCGCAGGGCCGCCGAGGCCGGAGACGTGGGTGGCTTCCACAAGCTGGGTCTCATGTACGAATCGGGTCAGGGCGTGCCGAAGAATCAACGGGAGGCGCAGAAGTGGTACCGGAAGGCGGCCACCCGGCACCGGAAAGCTGCCGAGCAGGGAAACGTTGATGCGCAAACGATGCTGGGTTCCATGTACAAGACAGGCAGGGGCGTGCCCCAGTCGCACGATCAAGCGGTGAAGTGGTTCCGGGTCGCCGCCGGGCAGGGTTCAGCCATTGCCCAGTTGAACCTGAGCCTCATGGTCGCCGACGGTCTGGGCGTACCCCGGGACCACAACCAAGCGGTGAAGTGGTTGCAGGCGGCCGCCGAGCAGGACTTGGCCTCGGCTCAGATTCGCCTCGCCCAACTCTACGCCAAGGGCCAAGGCACGCCGCAGGATCAGGTGAAAGCCTACGCCTGGATGCTTCTCGCCACCACCCACTGCGGCTATCACGGCCGGGAAGCCGGCCGACTTAAAGACACCCTTGAAAAGGAGATGACCAACGAGCAATTGGCCGAGGCTCAACGATTGGCCGCCGAGCTCCGGGAGCGCATCGAAGCCTCACCATCGCAAAAGAACGGTCTGCAATTCCCGTCAGGCCTGGATTGAAACGCCACTTTCCCCTGACTGCTGTGTTCCCCACAAGATTGATTGACAACCGTCCAGTTGATCCAAGAAAATAGCCCTGCGGTTGGGAGGGCCGCCTCGGCGGTCCGTTGAGCTTTCGGTTCACCCGGCTGCACATTCTCCCCTCAGTTCGCTCCCTCCGCTTGCTGGTTTCCCCGTCGCCGTGCATCTGCTACACCCTGACCATGCCGGCTCTGTTGGCAACGCCAGCCAGCAGTAGGTCGTCCTTGATGGCAGTGGTTGTCCGGACTCGCCGCAAAGTTGGAGCCCGGGTCTTTAGCATGAGGACGGCGAATAATCGAGAACATAGACCCTGACTTTTTCATCCATAACGCAGAGTTTTCCCCTCCTGCTCTTGCCAGCCATAGATATTGTAGCTACACTTATATCTACATGAGAGTCTGTGACCGTGTATGAATGGGACGAGACAAAGAACCAATACAACCAGTCCAAGCACGGCCTCAGCTTTGATGATGCAGAAATTGTGTTCGTCGGACCGTGCGTCACCTTTGAAGACAACCGCTTCGATTATGGCGAACCGAGATTCATTACCCTGGGGCGCCTCGAGGGCCGTGTTGTAGTGGTGACACACACGCTACGAGGGGCGCGCATGCGAATCATTTCGATGAGAAAGGGCAATCGCCGTGAAGAAAAAGATTATCAAGAGCGACTTGAAACGCCTTGATGCGATGAGCGACTCGAATATCGATTACTCCGATATTCCGGCACTCGATGCGGCCTTCTTTCGGGATGCGCGGGTGGTCATCCCGCCCGGGAAAAAGCAGCTTACCGTGCGTCTGGACGCCGACGTGCTGCAGTGGTTGAAGGACCAGGGCAAGGGTTACCACAGCCGGATCAATGCCATCCTGAGGGCATATTATGAAGCCCATCAAAATCGGGCCAAGCCAAGGTAGCAAGCAGCGGGAGCAAACCTCGGGGCACCTTTCGGCATGGCTTGGCGCGCCAAGCGGAAGTTACCGCCCTCGGGAGTAACCCTTGGCGCACCGGAATCCGATATTCGGGCTCCGCTCCCGAGGCCGCGCGAAGCTTCGATAGGCGCACGTCAGGTACTTGGCCGCATCCGCCCACGACCCTCCGCGCAGCACGCGGTACATCCCCTCATCCGGGCCGCCTGGATTCTTGTGGGGAGACCGCTCGTAGTAGAGCCGCTCATAGCGGTCGAAGCACCACTCCCACACGTTGCCCGCCATGTCGCACAGTCCGAAGGTGTTCTTCGGAAACCGGCAGACGGTGCGTGGGCCGTCGAGCCCATTGAAATGGGCCTGCTCTCCCTTGGTCGGCTCCTCGTTCCCCCAGGGAAACTTCACCCCTTCGCCCAGTCCACGGGCCGCCCGCTCCCATTCGGCCTCGGTGGGCAGGCGTTTCCCCAACGACTGGCAGTAGGCCGCCGCCTCATGCCAGGTCACGTTCACGACCGGATGGTCCTGCTCGCCCTCCGCGACCTGGCCGTCCACCCAGTGGAACGGCGGTCGCCGCCCCGTCGCCTGGAGGAACCGCCGATAGGCCTCGTTCGTGACCTCATGTTCATCGAGGTAGAACGGCCCGACCCGGATCATCCTGGCCGGCCGATCGTCCTTGAGCAGCGTCGACCGCCGCTTCATGTCATCGTCGGGAAGCGAATGGGAACGCCCCCGCAGAAACTCCCCGCCGGGGACGTAGACCATCCCCGGCTCGGCGGCGCCAAGCGGCGTCACCGCGACCCCAACCAGGAAACAGGACAACCAGAGAAAGTGGCGCTCAGGCCGCCGCCGGCCGAACCGGCGTCCGCGCCGGTCCTCGTTGCACGGAACACCATCGACTGAAAGTTGGGGAGAACGAAGCTGATCGACGAAAGCCCTTGACATTGAGCCAATCAAGGTACTGAAGATAAACTACTCTTGTCCTGACGCCAGCAACTTGGCGAGAGATGCGGGCGGGAGCTAACCGTAGATTTCCGAAATCTCATCCGTCGGGATGTAGCCGTTCGCACCCAGCGGATCGACATAGACATAGGGACGTCCCGAAGGCGTATTGCGGATCTCCCTGGACCAGTCTATCCCCAGCGCCGAATAGATCGTCGCCAGCACGTTCTCGTTGCGAGGCTGTTCCTTGTGGGCCCAGCCCGTCTCGGCGCAGGTGGCGCCATCCGCATCCGAGGCCCCATGCCGTAGGCCGCCCTTCACGCCCGCGCCCGCGAACAGCGCCGGGTAGACCGGGTTGTGATGGTCACGCCCGTGCATGTTGTTGAGCGGGCCCGGTGTCCGGCCGAACTCGCTCATGTTGACGACCAGCGTCTCGTCGAGCAGGGTCTTCTCGGGATGGGTCTTCGACGGAATCCCGGCAAGATCCTCGAGCAGCGCCGAGAAGGCCTGATCGTACTCGGCGCAGAGAGTGTAGTGATTCGAATCCTTGGAACGATCCCAAATGTGGGTGTGGTGGTCCCAGCCGGAGTGGCAGATGTGGATGTAACGGGTTCCGGCATCCTGCGCCAGCACGTTCCGCGCCAGGATGGAAGAGACCCCGGCCTGGTGGGTCCCGTAGCGCTTCTTGTCTTCTTCGGTGATGCGAAAGGCCGCCGGCCAGCGCTCATCCGAAAGCAGGCCGTAGGCTGCGTCGTAGAAGTCGTCGTAGCCCAACATCTTCCGCCCCAGGCCGGAAAGCCGCTTGTGCCTGACGTCACGCAGCTTGCTCAAGAGCGCCCAACGCTGTTCCAGCAGCTCCACCACCTTCCGGTCGAGCGAGGGTGAATCCGTTACCGCCTCGGTATTGATGTCGACCACCGAGAACCGGGCCGGAAGGAATCCTGTCGACAAAGCCCCGGCCGACCCTTTCTCCAGGTTGAACGACAGGTAGGTGGGGAAGGTATCGGTCGGACGCCGCCGCTCCTCCAACTCGGCCGCGATCACCGAGCCGATGGCGGGAATCTCGCGCGCAAACGCCAGGTTCATCTGCCGGCCGGTCTGCAAGTAATACTGGGCCCGGAAGTGGACCTCTTCATGGCTCTGCATCGACCGCACCACGGCGATCTTGTCCATGTGCTTCGACATCTTCGGCAGCAGGAGCTGCGACATGTGCAGGTCCGGCGCCAACTGCGTGGTCGCCAGGTCCTTGGCCGTCCCCGCGCTTTCCTTGAAATCGTAGGAGTCGACGTGGCTGATGGCGCCCGACATCTCGTAGAAGAGAACGTTGCGCGCCGTTCCGCGCGGCTGCACCCTGGCGCCGGATGGCCTGGCGGATACCTGCAGCGGCCACACCCCGTCGATCGAGGCGCCAAGCAGACCGAGTCCGCCCAGCCGCAGCAAATCGCGTCGCGTTCTCAGCAGATCTCCTACTTTCCTGGCCTCCATCATCGGAACACCTCCCTGAAACAGGCGGGCGCGACCTCCGCCAACCCGGGGGCGCGGCGCAACGGGCCCGATTCCCCGCCGCTAGTAGTTGAAGAAGAACTCCACGCTATTGATCAGCGCCCACTGCAAGTTTTCCGCCCCGGCGACGCGATCCGTCTTCAGGGCCGCCAAGGCGACCGTTTTCTCCTCGCTCGAGGGCGGACGCGAAAGCGTCCCCAGGAACAGCTCGTCCACCACCCGGTCGTCGTCGCTGTCGAGCAGCTTCTTCAGGCGGCTGTCTTCCTGGGCGATGACACGATCGGTCACCACCGGCGACTGCATCAGGGCCAGCGGATGCAGCAGTGAGCCGGGAACCTCCCGCGGCGGCGTATTGCGGTCCGACTGGCCGAAGGTCCGCAGGAAGGTCCGCACGTCGCGACCGCCCGGAGGCCCGGCCAGCTTCAACGTCCTGCCGACTTTGCTGTCCCCGAACTTGAAGTCCCCGGGGCGGCCGGTGGCGAGCGCAATCGCGTCGTGCAACTCCTCGGCGCTCAGCCGCCGCACGAACTTGCGCGCGAAGTAGCGCGCGTAGGAATCGTTCCATTCCCCCTGGAACCGCGCCGACAACCGGTAGGCGCTCGACTGGGTAATGGTTCGCATCAACTCCTTGATGCTGTAGTTGCTCTCGCGAAAACTCTGCGCCAACTCGTCCAGCAACTCCGGGTGCGACGGCTGCAACTCCCAGCCTTCGGGCAGGTTGTCCGGGTCCTGCCGCAGCAAATCGAACTCGTCGAACGGCTCCACGATCCCGAAGCCCATCAACTTCGCCCAGAAGCGGTTCACCGTGCCGCGAGCGAACTGCGGATGGGCGGTCAATATCCGTCCCAGCGCCTCCCGCGGTTCCTCGCCGGGCCGCGGCTCTTCGCCGTTCAGCAGAAACACCGGATGGTCCGGCCCGCCCAGCCGCGCCACGCGAACCATGCTCTCGCCCTCGGTGTCGTAGCCGGGATTGCCGTCATCCAGCAAGAACTCGCCCGACTGCGGCTGGCCGTTCTCGAAATACATCAGGTACCGCGACTGGCCCAGAAAGGCGGCCAGTTGAAAGAACTCGGCCCGACTCCTGGTGCTCAGCCAGACGTTCACCGCCTCGAGGTGTCCTTGCCCATCGTGGCATGAGATACAGGACAGGTTCAGTCCCATGAAGATCCTGGCGTAGTGAATGGCCAACTCGTCGTGGGTATCGAGCTGATGCACCATGCCGAGGTCGTCGCCGTCCTTGGGCTGGGGCGCCCCCTGGATGTGCTCCCGCGCCATCACGTTCGACGCCGCCACCACGTGGTTGCTCTTGGCCGATGCCGAGATGATGTCGTAGGCAACCTGGTCGTAGGGCCTGTCGGCGCGCAGGTTCTGCTTCATCCAGAAGTGGAAGAGGTGTTGCCCGCGCCCCATCTTGCCGTTGGCGCGGAACAGATCCATGAAGTGGTAGGCCCACTTCTCGACGTACTCTTCGCTGTCGAGCAGCCGGTCGATCAGCTTGTCTCGCTTGTCGGGATCATCGTCCGCCAGGAAGGCGCGCACCTCCGTCCGAACCGGGATGCGCCCCGCCAAGTCGAGCGTCACGCGCCGCAGAAACTCGATGTCCGACGCCGGCCGCGCATGCGGCACGCCATCGCGCTCCATCTTGCCGAAGATGTGATCGTCGATGAAGTTCCGCCGCTCGACGAGATCCGGCTCCGAGCCCGGCTCGGACCCGAGCAGCCGATCGGTCAACGCCGCCGCCTGGTTCGACTTGGGGCGGTCGAACAAGGAACCGTGCGCCTCGGAAAACTCCTCCGGGCCGAGGGGCTCGGGACGAGCCTGGCGCGGGTCGCCCTGCTCCTGCGCCGACAGCATCACGGCTGTCAACAGCACGCATGCGAGAATATTGCCGGCCTGCTTCATGAGAGGCTTCTAAGGTGAACGCAGTCAAGCACATCCTACGCCCACCCCGTCAGAGTGTCAATTCCAATAGTTGATCGAGCCTTTTGCAAAATTCCCAATCTGGAATGACATGGAGGTAGCAAAGGTGAAGGGCTGGTAGCTCCGGCATTCACCACAAAAAGCACAAAAGGCACAAAATGAGTGGCTTGATTTCGAGTCTTGACGATCGAAGGGTTCTTTTTGTGCCTTTTGTGGCCATTCCCATAAAAGATCCCTCTGCCGATTCTTGCAAACGCTTCATTCCAAATAATAAGCATGTTCCCCTTAGCAGTATCGTGGGTTACGGGAGAGCTGCGAAGCTGCGGTTGGAGTCGGTAACCCGACGCGACGCCCCCTACAAGCCATCCGTATAGAGCTGCGAAGCAGCGCCCGCGTGTAGCCCCAGGCGGAAGCCTGGGGTCGTCTGAACCCGGCACTGCCACAGCCGCGAATGCTGCGAATAGGAAGCACCCTTCCGAAACGCACTGCCTCTCGAGCCTTTTGCAAAAGGCTCAATTCCAATAGTTGATCGACCGAGAACGGTTCAAGACCTGTTTCTCACCAGGAAAAGGCCGCGTTGTTGACACCCAGATTTATCGTAGTAACATAAAAGGCGAATGATCGAGAACAAAGACTCTATGGCAAAAGATTTTGACCCGGATACCCCACCCGACCTGTCGAGGGACGGCTGGCCGGAAAAGTTTGCCAAGGTAGCTGTGCGGCGGGGTCGCCCGCCGGTTGCCAAGCCGAAAGTGTCAACCACCATCCGGCTATCACGGGATGTGATCGATCACTTCCGTGCCGACGGGAAGGGCTGGCAGACACGGATCGACGAGGCGCTTCGCGAGTGGATCGGGAGTCGGTAGAGCTACTGAGGATTCGGCCGCTGGCGTCCTGCTTCCAGCGTCGCGATGTTATTTTCGGGCAGCGCCTTTACTACCTGAAGAGATCCCTTTCCGGCGGACGAATCAGTTCACGAGCCGAGCCCTCGGCGGCCGCATAGGTCAATCCGCGGACGATGGCCACCGGGATGCCGCGGGTCTTTCCCATGACCGGCTCGGCGGCCCCGGCCAGCTCGTCGGCCCAGGCCATGGCGGTAGCCTCCAGCGGGCGGCCGGCGCTGTCGAGCCCGCCCCGGTAGTCCATCAAAGGGGCCAGGCCGGCAACCCCGATGGCGACGTTCACCAGCCCCTCACGCCAGGGCCGGCCGAAGGTGTCCGAAACGATCACGGCCAGGCGGGTGTCAAAACTCTTCTCCAGGCAGCTCCGGAGGCGGCGGGCCGAGGCGTCGGGGTCCTCCGGCAGGAGCGTGACCTCGCCGGCGGCCGTGTTGGACTGGTCCACTCCGGCGTTGGCGCAAACGAACCCGTGATGGGTTTCCACGATCAGCCGGCCTCGGTCCATCCTGACGATACGGCGGGACTGGCCGAGGATGGTCTCGACCAAGGCCGGGTCCTTGCCCAGCTCGCCCGCCCAGCCGCGGGCCAGGCGAGAGGGCTTGACCGTTTCCAGCCGGACTGTTCTGCCCTCGTCCTTGGAGACGACCTTCTGTGTGACCACGAAGATGTCTCCCTCCAGCACCTCCAGGGAGGCGTCCCGAACGGCCCGGCAGATGAGCTCGCCCAGTCCGCTCCCCCGCCGGATTTCCGGCAGACCGGGAATGCCGATGACCCTGTACTCAGGAACCCGCATGGGTGCCTCGATTCGACTCCGCCAGCCGTTCCGCCGCTGCCAGCCTCCGGAGCAGGGCCTGGGTGGCGGTTCCCTTCCCCAACCCCAGGAAGCGCTCCAGGTCTGAGGCCAGGTCCAGGTCCAGGGCCAGCCTCGGCATCTTTCTGACCAACACCTGGACGTCCTGGAGGCGCGCCTCCCGTAGGTGTTTTTGCAGGCTGTCGGCTCCGAACCTGGAGGGGAAAATCAGGGGCGGCGAGCGCAGCAGGGCGTTGGTTCCCAGCCCATCCCGGGAGGGGACCAGCACGGCCGCGGGTCCCCGGGCGGCCGGGTCGAGGAGGGCATCCAGGTCCCGCGACTGCACCAGGGGAACGTCCACCGGCAGCCGGAGAACGGCTTCGGCTCCCTGCTCTTCCAGCCGCCTCGAAGCCCAGTCCACGGAACGGCTCTCGGAGACCTGCTCGGTTTCCCGAAACAGGTCCCAGCCGTTCCTGGCCGCATAGGCAGCCACTCCCGGGTCGCGGGCCACCACCACCACACGATCGGCCAAGCGGCATCCGCGCACAGCCGCGCCCACGTCCTCCAGCATGGCCCAGACCAGTTGGGTCCGCTCCCCGGGAGAGAGCAGCCCGGCCAGGCGGTGCTTGGATCGCTCCGGATCCTTGACGGGAAGAAGGACGACCCTCACCACGGCCCCATGACTGCTTGCGCCAGGGCCACCTTCTCCGCCAGGCCGGCCATGACGGTGTTGGTCACCTTGACCTGCATTCCCAGGTCCTCGATTTCCTTCTTCAGGGCCTTGTCCCGAGTGTCGATCACGAACTGATCGGCAACCCCCTTCAGCAACAGGGCGACGCCCAGCGCCGAAGCCGGATGACCCATCTCCTTCAGCATCTTGGCCGCCGGTCCCTTCAGCGCCCTGCCCCCCACCAGCGGACTGACGGCGGTGACCGGCAGACCGGAATCCCGCAGGAGCTCCTTCATGCCGGGAACCGCCAGGATGGGTCCGATGCTGATCAGGGGATTGCTGGGAGCGATCACCACCCGGCAGGCTCCCGCCACCTGTTCCGGGAGCCCCGGGGGCAGTCGGCTCTGCTCCGCCTCCCGGTAGCACACCTGGAGCACCCGGGGGCGGCACTGTTCCCGCACCAGGTATTCCTGCAGGTGGAGATCTCCCTGGTCGGTCAGGACCCGAGTGGGCGTGTAGGCCTCGTTCATCGGCAGGAGCCGGCTGCGCAGCCCCCAGGTCCGGCCGATTGCGGCCGTGACCTCCGCCAGGCCCAACCCCTGCTCCAGCAGGTGGGTCCGCCACAGGTGGGTGGCCAAATCACGGTCGCCCAGGCGAAACCAACTCGGAGCGCCATAGGCTCGCAGCCACTCCAGGCAGTGGAAGTCGTCCCCGGCGACGCCCCAGCCCCTGGTGGGATTCACTTTCCCTGCAAGCGTGTAGGTGATGGTGTCCAGGTCCGGGCAGATGCGGAGCCCGCAAACCTTGAAGTCGTCCCCGGTGTTGCCGACTATGGTGGTCCGCTCGGGCGGGATGACCCGGCTGAGCCCTACCAGGAACTTCGAGGCGCCCACGCCGCCGGCCAGCACCACCACGCCTTGGGAACTCACGCTGTTCCCTCCCCTCCGGTCGATGCCTTGTCGACACCCCTGTCCGGATCTCCGGTCTGCGCTCTATTTTAGCGGGATTGTCCGACGGGGTCAGGCCCGGCAACCCGGGCCGGCACAGCCGGGCGTCGGGGGTGCTGGCGGGGGGTCCGGCCGACGGTCACAGACCGACCACGCGAAAACGGGAGTGGTGCACCCGGCGCCGCTTGTTGATCTGAATCGCCAGCAGCGTCATGCGCTCCAGGGTTGCGGCCTGCCTCAGCGGACCCACGTCCAGAGGCGACAGGCCCTCGATGGCGGAGGCGACCTGGACGATCCGCCCCCGGGCTTCGGCGGAATCCCCGCAGACAAAGACGTGACAGTCCAGCCGTTGGCTCAGATCTTCCAGGAGGTGGGCCGGGATGGTCTTGAAGGCGCCCACCAGGGGAACGTCCTCCGGCAGCACCCTGGCCAAGTGCTCGCTGGCGGAAGGCTCGGGCAGTTCCCTCAGTTGCAGGCGCTTGGCCCGAAACTGCAGGGGAACGGTCACGTCCACCACGACCTGTCCCTGGCGGAAACGGCTGCGACAGCTCTCCAACAGGGCGGCGGCATGCTCGAACGGCGCCGCCATGAAGAGGACGTCGGACGCCTCCACAACCTCCGAATTCCCCAGACCGGCGAGGTCGGCTGCCGGCTCGCCCTCCTGCTTCAAACGAAGCCGCAGGTCCTCGGCCTTCAGCGCCGCCTGATCCGGTTTGCGGGAACCGATGATCACCGGGAATCCCGCCCGACTCAGACGCAGCGCCAGGCCCCTGCCCTCGGGCCCGGTCCCGCCCAGAATGCCGATCCGCATTCAGGTCTCCACGGAGGCTGCAAGAGCCCGTCGACTACTCCACCAGCTCGACGTCCTTGTCGGTGGCCGGGATGATGCTTTCGGTCGGCTCCTCCCGCTCGGCCTTCCACACCAGGCGAATCGCCCACAGCAGGATCGCGATCTCCAGCGCCACCATGAACCAATCCAGAGGCGTCACCATTGTCTCAACCCTTCACGGGCGCCAGGCCCATCTGCTGCTCGGGCGTCATCCCCCGGGCCAGCGACCCCTTCATCCACAGGTAGTAGACCAGGCCCGAAGCCGCCATCGAACTCAGCAGACCGCTGAAAAGCTGGTTCTGCCCGACATAGAACCCGACCAGGAAGCCCACCAGCCAGGCCACGTAGGCGGCGGGATTGAGGTTCATGTCCGCTCCCCTGGCGCTCTGGTAGCGTTTCCGCCTTTCCGGGAAGGCCCAGTAGTCCAGGATCACCGTCATGGCGATGGGAGCCACCACCCAGCCCAGAAACTGGACATACCAGTTCACGAACCGGTCCAGCCCCACGAAGCTCCCCACCAGGCCCACCAGACCGGCGCCCGCCGTGGCCAGGCGGCGGGTGAATTCCTGTCCCCAGACCATGGGGATGGGAGGCGCCGAAAATGCCAGTCCGGCCGCGTAGGTGCCTCCCTGCACCGTGGACTGGGCGCCGAACCAGCCGAACACCCAGACCACAAAGGGCAGGCCCAGGGCCTGAGCCATGATGAAGACGTTGAACTCGCCGGTGAAGGCGGCTCCGATGGCTCCCCCCCAGTACTGCATGGTGACCAGTCCGGCGTAGGCCGTCAGGATCCCCACCAGGGCCTGCTTGCCGTTTTTCCAGAAGCGGGCCATGTCGGAAATGATGGTCACCCCGACCAGCCAACCGCCGGCCGCCATGTCGAAACCGATGAAGGCAGGCGCGGTGGGGTCGAACCACTTGTGCCACAACAAGCCGAAACCTCCCGCGCGCGTGAGCGTGGCGTCGATGATCATGAAGACCAGGACCAGGAAGCCGGGCACGGCAATCCAGTCCACGTAGGCGATCCAGCGAATGCGCACCACTGCCGGAACGATGAACAGGACCCCGATGGCGATGGTGGCGATCAGCCAGGGAGCCGAGCCGGCCTCCCAACCCCAATGTCCGGTGAGACCGTCCCGGGTCATGTTCAGAATGACCGAAAACCAGCCCATGCTGGTCAACCCCATCAGCACGTTGGGCAACACCACTCCCTTGCGCCCGAAGGTGTAGCGGTAGAGGAGCGCGCTGGAATACCCGGTCCGGGCGGCGGCGGCCCCGATCAGGGCCCCCACGATCCCGTTGCTCAAGGTCCCGAAGAAGATAATGGGCATGGACAGCTTCAAGGGAAAGGACTGACCGACGATCCCTCCCACGACGAAGCTGGACAGCACCAGCACCCATCCCCACAGAATGATGGAATTGTTCCAGTAGCTGAGCCGCCTGGAAAGTGGCACCTTGGACCGGGCGGCGTCTCCGACCACCGCCCCCGACTCAGCGCTCTCGCTTTGTGTCGACAAGTTGCAACGCTCCTTTCAGCGTGTCTCTCTCGGACGCGTTCAGCGTCAGGCCCGGCCCCGGACCACCGCCTCCAAGGCGGACAGGCAGCGGTCGACTTCCTCGGCCGTATTGTAATGCACCAGCCCCAGCCGCACGACCCCGCCGGTATCGAACAATCCCAGCCGCTCGATCAGGGCCTGGGCGTAGAAGTCCCCTTCCCAAAGGAAGAATCCCTGCTTGCCCATCTCGGCGGTGATGTCTCGAGGCGACAAGCCCGGAACGGTAAAGGCCGCCGTGGGCGTGCGGCAGTGGAGCCGGTCGCGGTCGGTGACTCCCCACATCTTCAAGCCCTTGATCTGCTCCAGGCCGTCCAGCAGCCGTTGGAACAGGGGGCGCTCGTAGCTCTCGATGGCGGAGAGGCAGGTCTTCAAATGCAAGCGCCTGCCCTCGAGCTGTGGATAGCGGTCCCGGTAGGCGCCGCCCTGCTGCCGGCCCAGCTCGGCCAGGTAGTCGATCGCAGCCAGGGCGCCGGCGATTCCCTCGTGATTCTGAGTCCCGATTTCGAAGCGAGGCTTGGCCGGCCTGATCTTGTAGGCGGGAAGCCGCTCCAGCACCTCCCGCTTGCCGTAGAGCACGCCCACGTGGGGACCGAAGAACTTGTAGACCGAGAGGGCCATCAGGTCGCAGTCCAGCGCCTGCACGTCGATGGGTCCGTGGGGGGCGTAGTGGACGGCGTCCACGAAGACCAGCGCTCCAACCTGGTGGGCTTTCTCGATCAACTCCCCCACCGGGTTGACGGTGCCGACCGCGTTGGAGGCGTAGCCGATCGCCACCACCTTGGTCCTCGAGTTGAGCTTCGACTCCAGCTCTTCCATGTCGAGGGTGCAGTCCTCCGGACGGATGTCGACGCAGTGCACCTTGGCGCCGTGCTCCTCCAGGGCCTGCCAGGGAGAGACGTTGGCTTCGTGGTCCAGCACGGTCACCACCACTTCGTCGCCGGGCTGCAGCGTCTTGCCGATGGCCCGACTCACGTTGTAGGTGTGGGTGGTCATGTTCAGACCGAAGGCGATTTCATCGATGGAGCGGGCGTTGAGGAAATCGACCATGGCCAGGTCGGCCTCTATCAGCATGCGGTCGGTGTCCTCGCTGGTGACGAAGGTGCCCTCGATGTTGCAGTTCATGGCCATGTAGTAGTGAGCGACGGCATCCATGACCTGCCGGGGAATCTGGGTCCCGCCCGGACCATCGAAAAAGACGGCCGGGTGGTTGTTTACGGTGCGTTCCAGCGACGGGAATTGTTTTCGGATTGCAGCCAGGTCGAGCAAGGGGGCAGATCTCCAGGTTGGCCCGGGCCTTTGGGGCGGCCCGGGATGCGGCCGGCTCTCTAGAAGAGGTTCCAGGGCGGGACCAGCGCCTCAATCCGGTCGGTGGCGGGCTTGAAATGGGCGGCCGCCTCGTTTACGACCGGCGGCTTATGTCCCGCAAACAGGTGGTCGGGACGGAGCCGGGCCAGCCGCTCCACGCTCCTCATGGACTGGTGCAGGTCGCAGTCCCCGATGTTCTGCAGCAGGATCTTGCCTTCGGGGAAGATGGCGTCTCCTGCGAACAGGGCCTGCTTGCCCCCATCCTCCACCAGGAAGGACATGTGGCCCGCGCAGTGGCCGGGAGTCGCCACCACCCGGAAGACCTTGCCGCCGAGTTCCACTTCCTGGTTGTCGTGAAGCTCCAGGTCCACCGGGCAGGGCAGGAACTGGAACTCGGGGGGATACATTCCGGTGGAGCGTCCCTTGTCCAGGTTGATGGCCTTTTCGTCGCCGCTACGTAGCCAGCCGGCGGCTTCCGCCGAAAGGGCCACTTTCAGGTTGGGCAGCCGCTGTTTCAGGGGCGCGGCTCCGGCGGCATGGTCTCCGTGAGCGTGGGTGAGCAGCAGCCATTCCACCCGGGCGGGGTCCACGCCGTGCCCCCGGATATTGTCCACCACCTGGTCGGCGCCCATCCCCCCGCCGGCGTCGATCAGCAGGTAGAGGTCCCCGGCCCGCATGAGGTAGACGTTGCAGTCCATGCGGTCGGTGAACACCGTCTCGGTCTCGCCTCCGCCCACCAGGAAAATCGTCTCAGTCACTTTCATGAACCAGTCTCCTGAAGCTTTTCACGGGAGTCCATGCTTCAGACATGCTTGACGTGTCGGTCAAATCACTCTTCACTCTCCACTATTCACTTCTCACCTCACCCCACCGCCGTCCCATACGACGAGGCGGGTCACAAGGGGCAAGGTCCGGCTAACGAGCATACTCCGGTTCTTCCCGGTCCAGGATGCGCCGGATGGCCTGGAAGTGAAGGTCGCGCATGGTGGCCAGACCCGATTGCATCACGGGCGCCACTTCCTTGACCGTGGACTCCGGAATTTCTCGCAGCCGCTGTCCGGAAGATTGAACGATGAACTGGGACTCGCAGGCCCGCTCCAGGTAGTAGAGGTCGTCGAAGGCGTCCCAAACCGTGGGCCCGGTCACAATCACCCCATGGGCGCCCAGAAAGGCCACGTCGTGATCACCCATGGCCGCGGCCAGGCGGTCACCCTCCGAGCTTTCGAAAGCCAATCCACGATATTCGTCGATATAGGCCACCCGGCCGTAGAAGCGGAGGGCATTTTGCGAGGCCATCTGAAGCCTGCCCTGCTGCAGCAGGCAGATGGCGGTGGCGTAGGGCATGTGGGTGTGCAGCACGCAGCGAGCCCGGGGCTTGGCCATGTGGATGCGGGAGTGAATGAAGAAGGCCGAGTCTTCCACTGTGTTGCCGCCCTCCAGGATGCGCCGGTCCTTGTCGGCCAGGACCAGGTCGCTGGCGCACAGCTCGCTCCAGTGAAAGCCTATCGGATTGACCAGAAACTGGTGACCATCGTCTGAAACCGCCAGGCTGAAGTGGTTGCAGATCCCTTCGCTCAGCCCCAGACGTGCAGCCCAGCGGAGAGCGGCGGCCAGGTCGATCCGCGCCTGTCTGATTTGCTCGGGTGTGATGGTGGATTCCTTTCAGGAAGCAATGCGGGCTAGAAACCCTGCGCCTCGAAATGGGGGCGAATGGCATCGTCATAGGGTCGGCCCCCATTCTGGAAAAAGCCCATCCAATAATAGGGCACCGATCCCCGCCGGACCATCTCATCGGTCCACTGGGCGCAGATCATCTGCTGAATGACGTTGCCCACAATGCCCGAGGTCGGGCAAATGCGTTCCTTGCGGCCCGCGATCTCGATGACGCCCTCCCGCTCCGGAGAGAAATTGTCGAACCCGGCGTCGGCGACATCGATCAATCGACCGGGAGGCACTTCCCCGTCCATGGAGCCGGGACCGACTCCGATCACGTAGGCGCCCTCGATCTGCTTCTCCCGAGCCAGCCGCATTTCCGGGGTATGGGCCGGCGAAATGGCGGTGATGATCATGACGTTGAGTTCCCTGGTGGCTTCCCAGTCCCCCCAGTTTATGATCATCGGTCCCGAGGCCACCCCGCTGAGCTCGCTGGCGAATCCCGGATGCTCCAGGCTTCGCGCAAACCAGCGGCCTCCCCGGCGAATGCGCCGGGCCATGGTGACCGCAGTCTCCCGGATTCGAGGTTGGTGCCGCCTGATCCGCTCCACGCGCTCGGTGAGCACCCGGAGGTACTCGGCGCTCTTGTCCACCGACCGGGTGCTGCCGGTCCAGACCTTGTTGGCGGTCTCGGCGGTCAGCATCCAGTGAAGGGCTCCGCTGCCGGTGGTGGTGGAGGGGCAGAGGGTGAATTCCGGGATCTGGGGGGCATGGACCAGCCCCTGGTAATAGGGGACATGGCTGTGCAGTATCTCGTTGGAGACATCCTTGAGCATCAGGTTGTCTTCGTTGGGATTGGTGAAGCCTGCCGGGCGGAATTCATTGTCCACGTAGTTCACGGTCACCGCCACCACGTGGACGCCCCGGTCCCGGGCCCCTTGCACGGCGCGATTGCACTGGTTGGTGAAGACCATGTCGCCCTTTTGCATCGCCTCGAAGGTGGCCGGCTTGTATCCATTGTGGTTGCGGAGAATTCCGGGATTGCCCCGCCTGGTGGCCTTCTGCTCCGGCCCGGGCATGTGGCCGTCGTCCATGGAGGTCCACACCGTCCCTCCCGCCTTGATCACCGCGGCCGCCCGCGAAGTGAGCTCGCCAACCTGGTCGAGCTCGCCGCTGAGGCGACCCAGCATCTCCATGGTGGCCTGGTGGTATTCCTCCATGAAGAGCATCGTATGGCCAAAGGTCGGGGCTTCCGGGCCGAGGCATCCGCTGCCGCCGGCTGCCGCGGCCTGAACTTCAGACCGGTCGGCGGACCCGGACAACCAGGCGCCCAAGCCGGCGCCTCCTCCCAGAAACAGACGGCGGTGAATCTTGTTACCCATTCCTGCCTCCGAATCGACTCTCATGGACCCCGACCCGCTCCCGGGAAGAAGCCCCGGTGCGAATTCAGGCCATTGTCAAAACCCCTGGAGCTCGAAAAAGGGTTTCATGGCGGCGTTGTACTCCCGGCCGCCCTCCCGGTAGACGCCCAACAGAAAATAGGGCACCGATCCCCGTCGCACCATCTCGTCGGCCCATTGAGCAATGATCATCTGCTGTATGACGTTTCCCACGATCCCGGAAGTGGGGCAGATGCTCTTGGACTGCCCGGCGATCTCTATCACCCCCCCGGACTCGGGAGAAAAGTTGTCGAATCCGACGTCGGCCACGTCGATGAGGCGCCCGTGAGGAACCACGCCGTCGGTGGATGCGGGTCCCACGGCGACCACGTAGGCGCCTTCCACCTGCTTTTCCAGGGCCAGCTTCATCTCTTCCGGATAGGCCGGCGAGATGGCGTTGATGAACAGGACGTTCTTTTCCCGGTTGGCATCCCAATCCCCCCAATTCACCACCCGGATGCCGGAGGCGACGTGAAATTCGCTCTCGAACCCCGGATGCTCGATGCTCTTGCCGAACCATCGCCCGCCGGCCCGGACGCGCTCGGCCATGATGGCCGTGGTCTCCCGGATGCGATCGAAATGGCTGCGGGTGCGCTGCACCCGCTCGGTCAGGATCCGCAGGTATTGAGCGCTCTTGTCCACCGCCTTGGCGTTGGGATGAGCCAGCTTGTTGGCGATCTCGGCGTTCAGCATCCAGTGGATCGCGCCGCTGCCGGTGCCGCTGGAAGGACAGATGGCGAACTCGGGAATTTCCGGAGCATGCACCAGCCCCTGCTCGTAGGGAACGTGGCTGTGGAGGATCTCGTTGGAGACGTCCTTGAGCATCAGCCCGTCGGGACAGCCGTGCGAGGGGTGATTGTAGCCGGGAGGCCTGAACTCGTTGTTCCAGTAGTTGATGGTGACGCAGACCACATAGACGCCCCGCTCCCTGGCGGCCAGCACGGCCTTGTTGGCCCGGTTGGTAAAGACAATGTCGCCCTTCTGCATCTGGTCGAAGTCCTTCTCGGCCCCCAGGGAGGTGGAATGGGTCTTCATGATGCCGGGACTGCCGCGGCGGTCGTCCTTCTGCTCGTAGTAGGGCATGTGTCCCAGGTTCATGGAGGTCCACACCCTGCCCCCCTTCCGGACGAGGCCGGCGGCGCGGGAGGTCAGATCGCCGATCTGGTCCAGTTCCCCGCTCTGAGCGCCCAGGATGTCCAGCGTGCCCTGGTAGTACTCCTCCATGAAGAGGACGGTGTGCCCGAAGGTGTATTCCTGTTGCCACCGGCACTCCTTCTCGATGGAACGGGCGGCGGCGGGGACCTCCAGCCAACGGCCGGCGGCAACGCCGCCACCGAGCAAAGCACCTGTTCGAATCATTTCGCGGCGATTGAGCTTGGCCATGAATGCCTCTGGTTTGGCTGAAGGGAAGACCGGCAGGACCCGGGGAAACGGGGGCTCATCGCCACCCGGAAACGGCCCCGCCATCCGGCTGCGCCCGGAACTTGCCTATCATACAACACAAGACCCGGTATTTCCGTTTCTCTCATGGAAACCAGGCCGTCCCGGTGACGCGCCATGTGCTCCCACTGCCATCTGACCCTTCACCGGTACACCTTGTCGCGGCGGGCGACCCTCACCACCAGGACCCGCAAAGCCTTGTCCTCGATGCGGGCGATGATCCGGCAATCGCCTACCCGGTACTTCCAGAACTCGCCAAGCCGGGAACCCTTGAGCGCCCCGCCGATGCTGCGCGGATCCTCCAGCGGGGCGACGCGGCCCTGCAAAAAGGCCAGAACGCGCCGTGCCGCCTGCCGGTCGAGCTTGCCCAAATCGCGCACGGCGGCGCGGTCAAGCTCAACTCTCCAAGCCATAGCGTTCCATCACCTCTTCCAGCGGTACGCTTCGAGACCTGCCGGCCTGGATGTCAATCAGGCGCTGCTCGGCAAGGTACAAGTCCTCCAGATCGTCCAGGTGCTCCCGGATGGCTTCGATCATGTAGAAGGTCTTGCTGCGCCCGGTGCGTTCGGCCAACCGCTTCAGGCGTTGGGCGACATCATCCGGCAAGCGAAGGGCGACGGGCTTCATGGCGGTTGCCTCCTGGGCGCGTTACTGTAATACAAGTATCTCACAAACTCAACCGCCCGGGGCTGGGTCGTATGGGTTCTGCGCCAACCCAGCCGCGAATGCGGCGAATAGGAAGCACCCTTCCGAAACCCAATGCCTCCCGAGACTTTTGCAAAAGGCTCTCCTGAAACAAACGAAAAAAAGAGTGATCCACGAAGACACGCGAAGGACGACGAAGGCACACCAAGCGGAACGGCTCTGCTGCATCGGCAGGGGCTGTGCCTCCTCGAAGAGCAAGAAGGATGGGAGGAGGCGCCCCTCCGGGAGCGCGGGCGTCTCGCCCGCATCCTCTGGGTTGGGTGGCCGCTCCGTTTCTCCGTGATGCGGCGCCCGGCCACCCTGCCGGCAGGAACGGCCTGGACTCGGCTGAAGCGGAATCGTGGCGCCGTTGCCGGTCGAGTCGGGTGGAGGAAATGGGTGAAGTCGTGCCAGTGTTGTGCGGGCGGGACGCCCGCGCTCCCGGTGGGGGCGTCATTCCGTGACTTCGCCGCAGCCACGGAGGTCTTTGTGTTCATCCATGGTACGTCTTTATTGACGAATGGGTGTTTCACTCTCGTTTGATCCGCCCGGCAGGATGGGGCCGGCCTTGCCTGAACCGCCGGTAGTGTTTACCATCCTGTCGAACGGGACTGAACCTTGACGTGAATCCGTCTCTTCGTGTCCCTTCGTCGTTCTTCGTGTGCCTTGGTGGATAACTCCTTTTCCTGCTTGTCGGTCTGAGGCGTCGCCTCCCCCCATGACTCGCTTCCGCATTGCCATCGACGGCCCCTCGGGGGCCGGAAAGAGCACGGTTGCCCGGAAGGTCGCCCGGCGGCTGGGATACCTCTACATCGATACCGGGGCCATGTACCGCGCCGTGGGACTCAAGGTCACCCGGGAACGACTGCCGTGGGACCGGGTGGATGCCATCGTCGAGGCTGCGCGCCGGGCCCGGATCGAGCTCAGGGCAAGCCCGCGCGGGCTTCGCGTCGTTCTGGACGGGGCGGACGTGTCCGAGGCGATTCGCACCGAAGCCGCGGGTCAGGCGGCCTCCCGGGTGTCCAGCATTCCCGGGGTGCGCAGGATCCTGGTGCGCGCGCAGCAGGACCTGGGCAGGCGCGGCGGGGTGGTCATGGAAGGCAGAGATATCGGAACCAAGGTGTTTCCCGAGGCCGAGCTGAAGGTATTCCTGGACGCCTCCGAACCCACCCGGGCCCGGCGGCGATTCACCCAGAATCGATACAAGAGGGGCGCCTTGGACCTGGAAGGCATCCTCGAGGAAATACGGCAGCGGGACCGGCGCGACCGGCAACGCGCCGACTCACCTCTGGTGCAGGCCCGAGACGCGCTCTATCTGGACACTTCCAGCCAGACGATCGACGAGGTGGTCGAGAAGATTCTCGAGATGGTCCGGGTCGTGGAGGGAAAGCAGGGCAGCGGTTGAGTGTCGGGAAAAACGGCAGGAGAGGGGTTGGGGATCCAGCCGACGAACTCAGCCCCCATTGCTCATGGAGGCCAGGAACTCCCTGTTCGATCTCCTCTTGGAAAGCCGTTCCAACATCAACTCCATGGTCTCGACCGCCGAAAGCGGATTGAGCACCTTCCGTAACACCCACACCCGATTGAGCTCGTCCTTGGGCATCAGCAACTCTTCCTTGCGGGTGCCGGAGCGGTTGATGTCGATGGCCGGAAAGACCCGCTTTTCCACCAGCTTCCTCTCCAGGTGAACCTCCATGTTGCCGGTCCCCTTGAACTCCTCGAAGATGACGTCGTCCATGCGGCTTCCGGTGTCGATCAGCGCCGTAGCGATGATGGTCAGGCTCCCGCCCTCTTCGATGTTGCGAGCTGCGCCGAAGAACCGCTTGGGTCTCTGCAGCGCATTGGAGTCCACCCCACCCGAGAGCACCTTGCCCGACGGGGGCACGATGGTGTTGTAGGCGCGGGCCAGGCGGGTGATCGAGTCCAGCAGGATCACCACGTCCCGCTGGTGCTCCACCAGCCGCTTGGCCTTCTCGATCACCATCTCGGCAACCTGCACGTGGCGGGTGGCCGGCTCGTCGAAGGTCGAGCTGATGACCTCGCCGTTGACCGACCGCTGCATGTCGGTGACCTCTTCGGGCCTTTCGTCGATCAGCAGCACGATCAGGATGATTTCCGGATGGTTCTGGGTGACGGAGTTGGCGATGGTCTGCAGCAGCATGGTCTTCCCGGTCCGCGGCGGCGAAACGATCAGCCCGCGCTGGCCCTTGCCGATGGGAACCATCAGGTCCATGACCCGGGCCGAGAGGTTGTCGGGCTGGGTCTCCAACGTGATCCGGTCCTCGGGATAGAGCGGCGTGAGGTTGTCGAAAAAGATCTTGTTGCGGGCAACGTCGGGATGCTCGAAGTTGATGGCCTCGACCTTGATCAAGGCAAAGTAGCGTTCTCCGTCCTTGGGCGGCCGAATCTGGCCCGAGACGGTGTCGCCGGTATGCAGGTCGAACTTGCGAATCTGGGAGGGCGATACGTAGATATCGTCCGGTCCCGGCAGGTAGTTGTAGTCCGGCGCTCGCAAGAACCCAAAGCCGTCGGGAAGCGTCTCCAAGACCCCCTCCGAGAAAATCAGGCCGTTTTTCTCGGTCTGGGCCTGCAGGATCTTGAAAATCAACTCCTGTTTGCGCATTCCGGTTGCGCCGGCCACGTTCAGATCCTTGGCGATCTGAGTCAGGCTGGCGATGTTCATTTCTTTCAGCTCGGCAATGTCCATAAAGACTCCTTGGATTTTTCGGGATTCGAATTCGGGTATCGGCAACCGTCCCGATCGTTCGGGCGGCGGCTCACCTGGAATTCGGCGATGGGTCTACGGCTGTGCTGTCCCCTGGATATGACGATTCAGAAGCGCCCAGACTCTGTCACGGCCGGTCCTCCGGGTAGCGGAGTAGGCCACCACCGTGGCTGCCGGCGCAAGTGTCCGGGTGTGTTCGAGCGATTTCCGAAGCTCGCTTCCGGACAGCCTGTCGGCCTTGGTAGAAACCATGAAAAAGGGAAGGGAAAACCGTCGCAACCTCTCGAGGGTTTGCAGATCGTGCCGGGTCGGACCGATCCGCGAGTCAATGATCGATACGCATACCGCCAGCTTCTCCCGTTGTCGGAGATAGCCGTCGAACAAGCGAGCCCACCCAAGTCTCATCTCCTTGGAAACCTTGGCGTAGCCGTAACCCGGGCAGTCGACAAAATAGAAACGTCCGTTGATCCTGAAAAAATGAATCAGCCGGGTTCGCCCCGGGGTGGAACTGGTGCGGGCGAGTCCCCGTCTCCCTAACAGACTGTTTATCAAGCTGGACTTGCCGACATTGGAGCGGCCGATGAATGCGATTTCAGGAAGGTCATCCCGCGGAAACCGGGACGGATCAGGAGCGCTGCTTGCCAACTCGGCGGAATAGATCTTCAATGGGTTATGGAATCTTGAGAAAAATCCTTCTCCATTGAAGGCTTGTACTCCTCGATCTTGTCCTCCGCTTTCTCCTTGGCGACCGGGATCTCATCTTCCAGGGCGATCTTCAGCACCTCGTCCATGGTCTCGACGAAGTGCATCGAAAAATGCTCCTGGATGTTCCGGGGCACCTCGGACAGATCCTTCTCATTCCCTTTCGGCAGAACGGCCACCTTGATCCCGGCCCGGTGGGCAGCCAGCAGCTTCTCCTTCATGCCGCCAATGGGCAGCACCTTGCCCCGTAGAGTGATTTCCCCCGTCATGGCCACGTCCGGCCGCACCGGGATCTTGGTCAGGGAGGAGACCATGGCCGTGGCCATGGTGATTCCGGCCGAGGGGCCGTCCTTGGGGATGGCGCCTTCGGGCACGTGGATGTGCATGTCGAAGTTCCGGTGAAACTCCCGGGGGGCTCCCAGCAGGTGGGAGCGGGAACGCACGTAGCTCATGGCGGCTTGCGCCGACTCTTGCATGACGTCCCCCAGCTTTCCGGTCAAGGTCAGGCGACCCTTGCCTTCCATCAGGGTGGCTTCGGTGTTCAACACTTCTCCCCCGACCTCGGTCCAGGCCAGACCGGTGGCCAGACCGACCTCGCTCTTCTCGGCCGAGCGCGTGTTGCGGAACTTGATGACTCCCAGATAGTCGTTCAAATCCTTCCGGTCGACCTGGAGCGAGACCCCGGAACCCTCCGTGACCACCTTGCGCGCAACCTTGCGGCAGATCGAGGCGATCTCCCGCTCCAGGTTGCGCACGCCCGACTCCCGGGTGTAGTTCTGGATGATCCCCAGAATGGACTCGTCGGCCAGGGCCAGGTTCTTCTCCTTCAAGCCATTCCTGGGGAACTGCTTCTTGACCAGGTAGCGTTTGGCGATCTCCAGCTTCTCGGCCTCGGTGTACCCTGAAATACGAATGACTTCCATTCGATCCTGCAGGGGCTGCGGAATGGTGTGGATCACGTTGGCGGTGGCGATGAACATGACCTGCGACAGGTCGTATTCCACGTCCAGGTAGTGGTCCACAAAGCAGTGGTTCTGCTCCGGGTCCAAGACTTCCAGCAGGGCGGCCGAGGGGTCCCCGCGGAAATCCATGCTCATCTTGTCCACTTCGTCCAGCAGAAAGACCGGGTTCCTGGTTCCGGCTTTCTTCATCATCTGGATGATCTGTCCCGGCAAGGCTCCGATATAGGTCCGGCGATGCCCGCGAACCTCGGCCTCGTCCCGGACTCCTCCCAAGGACAGCCGGACGAACTTGCGTCCGGTAGCCCTGGCTATGGAACCCGCCAGCGACGATTTCCCCACTCCCGGAGGACCCACCAGGCAGAGAATCGAACCCTTGGGGTTCTTCACCAGCTGGCGCACGGCCAGGAACTCCAGAATTCGCTCCTTGACCTTCTCCAGTCCGTAGTGGTCTTCTTCAAGAACCTTTTCCGCCCGCTCGATCTTCTGAATTTCCTTGGAGCGCTTCTTCCAGGGAACCGCCAGCAGCCAATCGATGTAATTGCGGGAGACGGTGGACTCGGCCGACATGGGAGGCATCATTTCCAGCCGCTTCACCTCCTGCATGGCTTTTTCGAAGGCCTCCTTGGGCATGCCGGCTGCTTCGATCTTCTTCTTGAGCTCATCCACCTCCGATTTCTCGTTACGGCCCAGCTCCTTCTGAATGGCCTTCATCTTCTCATTCAGGTAGTACTCCTTCTGGGCCTTCTCCATCTGACGCTTGACCCGCGAGTTGATGGAACGATCCACGTTCAGTTTCTCGATCTCCACGTCCAGAATGTCCTTCAGGCGGTGGAGCCGGTCCACCGGACCGAAGATTTCCAGCAGTTCCTGCTTTTCCTCGATGGTGACAGCCAGATTGGCGGCCACGGTATCGGCCAGGCGGTCGATGTCCTCGACGCGCACGGCGGCCACCATGGCGTCGTAATTCAGGTTCTGGCTCAGTTTCACATACTGCTCGAACAGCGAGGTGACCTTGTTGACCAGCGCCTCGGTATCGCCTGGCGCCGGGCGGGCCGGCGTGGTCGGCCGCAAGACGGCCTTCATGTACTCGTCCTCTTCCAGGATTTGAAGCGCCTTGGCGCGCTCCAACCCTTCCACCAGCACCTTGATGTTGCCGTCCGGGAGGCGCAGGCTCTGGACGATATTGGCGATGGTTCCGGTGGGATAGATCTCGGAAGGCTGCGGATCGTCGACCGAGGCATCGTGCTGGGTCGCCAGGAAGATCCGCTTGTCCCCGTTGAAGGCGACTTCCAGGGCCTTCACCGAGGCCGGCCGCCCAATCACGAAGGGAATCATCATGTGGGGGAAAAGCACCACGTCCCGAATGGGAACCATGGGCAAGAGGGTGTATTCCGATTTGTCCTTGGGCTTACCGAACATCGCTATTCCGCTTTCTCGAGAAAAACAGGTTCCGTGCCGTGGCGCAGCCCGCATTTCTCACCAGGCCGCTGGATTCAGAATGATAGGTCATTTATTTTCAGCAACTTGTTGGCCCGATTGCGGCGCCTTGCGGTTACACACGGCGCTGGGCGTGCCCTGGCTTGGCCTTTTCCCCTCAGCGCGCACATGCTCGCTCGACCGTAGTGACCGCTACGCTCTTCGCTCCCGAGCACGCGCTGAGGGAAAAATTCCTGCGCCATCATCACGCCCCCTGGTGAGAAAGGCGGGCTAACCTGCCTTTTCCAGGAAGGAGAGATCGATGGAGTTGGCAGTCACCATCTCCTTGGTCACCACAAACTCCTTGATCTTTCGCCTGGCAGGCAACAGGTACATGAGGTCGAGCATGAGCTCCTCGATGATGATGCGCAGCCCCCGGGCCCCGACCTTGCGTTGCTGGGCCAGTTCCGCAATTCCCTCCAGGGCGTCCTGATTGAAGTGCAGCTTGACTCCTTCATATTCGAACAACTTCTGATACTGCTTCACCAGTGCATTCTTCGGCTTGGTCAAAATCTCCACCAGGGCGGAGATATCCAGATCCCCCAGGGTTCCCACCACGGGCATGCGGCCCACAAACTCGGGGATCAAGCCGTACCGGATCAGATCCTGCGGCTCCGCTCTCTCCAGCATGGCCATGTTTCGCCTCTGCTGAACCGTCTTGACGTCACTGCGAAAACCCAGGGTTCTCTTGCCGATGCGGCGCTCGACCACTTTCTCCAGCCCGACGAAGGCCCCGCCGCAGATGAAGAGTATATCGGTCGTATCCACTTGGGTGAACTCCTGGTGGGGATGTTTCCTTCCACCCTGAGGCGGCACGTTGGCGACCGTTCCCTCCAGGATTTTCAGCAGCGCCTGCTGCACCCCCTCCCCGGACACGTCCCGAGTGATGGAGGGATTCTCGTCTTTTCGGCAGATCTTGTCCACCTCATCGATGTAAATCATGCCATGCTGGCATTTCTCCACGTCCCCGCCGGCGCTCTGGAGCAATTTCAAAATGATGTTCTCGACGTCCTCGCCCACGTATCCGGCTTCGGTCAGGGTGGTGGCGTCCACGATGGCGAAGGGCACGCTGAGCTTCTTGGCCAGGGTCTGGGCCAGCAGCGTCTTTCCCGTTCCGGTGGGACCGATCAACAGGATATTGCTCTTGGTCAGCTCCACTTCGCTGCGCCGGCGGGCAAGCTCGATGCGCTTGTAGTGATTGTAGACCGCCACGGCCAGCTTCTTCTTGGTTTTCTCCTGGCCAATCACGTATTCGTCCAGATAGGCCTTGACTTCATGCGGCTTGGGCAGCGGATGGGGCTTGGCGTCGGAATCAACACCCTGGTCGTCATCGATGATGTCGTTGCAGACCCGGACGCACTCGTCGCAGATAAAAACGGTGGGGCCGGCGATCAGCTTGCGGACGTCATTCTGACTCTTGTTGCAGAAGGAACATCTCAGTGACTCCTCGGTGCTGTTTCGTTTCAAGTCAGCTCCTCCGGTCGGCCTGCCGAACCCTGTCCGGGGTCCGCGCCGACTCAGCGGCCTCCACTCCCCCATGGCGTCCGGGCGTCAAGGAACGGCTCCACTCCGGATTCTCCGACAATCCCCTCTTTGGCAGACTACTTCCCGAAATCGAGCTTGGTCTCCGCCTGATACTCCCGGTACTGGTGAAACGTGCTCTCCGCCAGGGTCGATCTGCCGCGATACCGGGTATAAGCCAGCGATTTTAGCGGAAGCAGCGCAACCTCGTCACCAATCTCCTGGAAATCATAGTCGAAAAGCATCCTGCCCGACTTGACCCGGTGTCGCTTGGGCAATCCGATCGGTTCCTCAGCCACATATCTCAAAACATGCCCATTGTCCCGGTCAATATAAATCTTTCCCTGGAATCCGACCAGGACGACGTCGTCGCCGGCGCGGCCGCCATACTGGCAGAAATTTCTCGGTGTCACCGTACGGAACACATGCACTCCATACCCCCGCAGCCGGCCGTCTTCAATCCACTCGAACTCGGTCGGATACTTCTGGCCAAACAGGGCCTTCAACCAATGACCGAAAAACCCCCATCCATGACCGCGCTGATTGCCGCCGATCCATTCATAGCTCTCCCGTCCTCCCTTCACCATCCGCACCAGCCACTCCGACTCATCGATCCGCGGCTTCGCTCCCCTCCTCGAAAGCACCCATTTGGGTATCTCGACCGCCCAATCGCGCAACTCCGGCTTCCGTATCGCCGGAACCACAACGACCCGTACGGCCTTGCGGCAGGTGAAGTTGGGCAGGGATTCCATGTATCCCTCTACCCATTGGCGGGTCCGGGCGATGACCGCGGCCGCCTCCTCCGGGCTCATCCCGGTCGCCGCCAGCCCCGGGGAACCCACCGCCGTCAGCACCCACCAGAACGCCCCGACGGCCGCCGCCCCCCCGTTTCGCCTTGCGCGGGAGGACCCCGCCCAATCAACGGTCGGACCCGATGCCTTTCCACTGGCCTGACGCATTCCTGGTCGCGCCGCCGTCCGAGGCAGCGCGCCTCACCCCGTGAAAGCCCGCCAGCCCCTTTCCGGACCGGACGAAGGAAACCTCGCTTTGCTCTTACTCATGACGCACGATGACTTGATCGACCAGCCCATAGTCGTGGGCTTCTTCGGCCGTCATGATGAAATCCCTCTCCACGTCCCGCTCGATCTTTTCCAGAGGCTGCCCTGTATGCGAGGAGAGGATCTGGCTGGTGGTGTCTCTCAATCGGAGAATCTCTTTGGCGTGAATGTCGATATCCGAGGCCTGGCCGGACAATCCGCCCATGGAAGGCTGGTGAATCAGGATCCGCGAGTTGGGAAGAGCAAAGCGCTTGCCACGAGTGCCGGAGCTGAGCAGCAGAGCCGCCATGCTGGCCGCCTGCCCCACGCAGATGGTGGTCACATCCGGCCGTATGAACTGAATGGTGTCGTAAATCGCCAGACCGGCCGTGATGGAACCGCCCGGGCTGTTGATGTAGAGGGATATGTCCTTCTCCGGGTCCTCAGCCTCCAGGAACAGCAGTTGAGCCGTCACCAGGTTGGCGATGTTGTCGTCAATCGGGGTTCCGATGAAGATGATGTTGTCCTTCAGGAGGCGGGAGTAGATGTCGTAGGCGCGCTCGCCCCTACTCGTCTGTTCCACTACCATGGGAACTAACATGTGGCTGGGGTCCCCTGAAGTCTTGGCTGTGACTGTTTTAGGGTTGAACGATAAGTCCCGGGGGAGTCTTGACGGACGCCAGACGAAGGATCAGATCCAGGCACTTCCTGTTCCGGATCGTGTTCTTGATTCTAGCGCCACCCCCGTCCCTTGTCAAGCGCGATCGGACGGCCTCGATCGGCTGGCCCGCCCCCTGAGCGATGCGCGAGATCTCTGCTTCCACCTCTTCATCGGAAACGGTGAGCTGCTCCTTTTCGGCGATGTGCTCCAGCAGGATGCCGCGCTTCACATCCAGAACCGCCTTCTCCCGCTGCTGTTGCCGAAACCGGTTCCAATCCAGCTTGAGCGTGCTGGGGTGAACGCCCTGCATCACGAGGGACTGCATGGTGTCTTTCAGCCGCGCTTCGAGTTGTTCCTCGACCAGCACTTCGGGCACCTCGAAGGCGGTGTCTTCGACCAGGCGATCGACCAGCCTGGATTGCATTTCGGAGCGGGCGGCCTTCTCCTTTCGCTCCACACTGTCAGCCCGGACCCTGGCGCGCAAGTCCTCGAGAGAAGAGCAGTCCCCGGCGTCCTTGGCGAACTCGTCGTCGAGCTCGGGCAGGCGCTTCTGCTTGACGGCCTTGAGCTCCACCCGATAGTTCACCTGCTGGCCGGCGAGCTGCCGGTTGGGGTGATCGTCGCCATAGGTGACTGCAAAAGTCCGGGTCTCACCGCACTGGGCCCCGCTCAGGTTGTCGGTAAATTCCTGCGGCGTCCCTTCTCCACCCAGTTCACAGGTGACGTCGTCGTCGCGGATATCTTCGCGCCCGGATGCGGAGAACTTCCCTTCCAGCGAGATGACGGCATGGTCACCGGACTGCGCGGGCCGATCCTCCACCGGCAAATACTCCGCCGATTGCTCCCGCAACTGTCCAAGGACGGTCTCCACTTCCTCGTCGGTGACCTCGGTCGGGACCTGTTCGACCTCCAGCCCCCGGTAGTCGGGAAGCTCCAGGGCAGGCGGCACTTCGAAGGTGGCCCTGAAGGTGAAGGGTTGCCCCGGAGCGAAGTCGACGTCTGCGATCTTGGGCAGCGACAACGGCGTGAGGGATTCCGATTCCACCGCCTCCTTGAAGTACTTGCGAACGGCCGCCTCCATAAAATCGGCCCTGATGGAATCCCTGTATCGCTGCTGGACGATCGGCAGCGGCGCTCTGCCGGGGCGAAAACCCGGAACCCGTGCCTGTCGCAAGTACTTTTGGCAAACCGCCCGGTAGTCGGGCTCCCACCGTTCGGCTCCCACCTCTATGCCCAACTCGGTTCTGCAGGAACTCAGGAGGTTCGCTTCAACCTTCAAGACATCCACCTTGGCCGGGGCGCAAGCCCGCTGCCTATCTTGTTCCGGTTGGATCGAAAGGGTAGGAAACGATCAAGAAGGATCGGGATTTGGTGCGAAAGAGGGGACTTGAACCCCTACCCCTTTCGGGACTGGATCCTAAGTCCAGCGCGTCTGCCAATTCCGCCACTTTCGCTTGGTGCGCGACTTCGAGCCCGGTTGCCCGAAGCAGTCCGGATCAATGGGGCTGGGAACAGCGACGATTGCCAATGACAGCAGGCAACGAATTTTATAGCATCATTGGCGTTTTCGTGTCAATTTCGAGACACGAGCAGGTCAACCTGACAGAAAGAGGGGTGCGGGCATGACCGCTCCAGCCAGGCAGCCGCGGGAAAGGGCGAATTTGGGCGGGCAGAGCCGACGCCGGCGGCTCATGACGCTGTTGGCAGCCGTCTGGATCTGCTTGCAGGCTGCCGCCCCGGCGGTCTGTCACGCTGGAACTCCCCTCCCGCGCAAGCCCACGTCCGGCCCTGTTCTGAAACCGGTAGAGGCCGCCACGCTCAAGGCCATTCTCAAGAAGAAGCAGGGAAAGGTCGTTTTGATCAACCTCTGGGCCACCTGGTGCGTTCCCTGCCGCGAGGAGTTTCCCGACCTGATCAAGCTCTACGGGAAATATCGGGACCGCGGCCTGGAGTTGATCCTGATCTCGGTCGACTTCGCCGAGCAGCAGCCGCAGGTGGAGGCCTTCCTCAAGGAAAACGGCGTGACCTTCCCCACCTATATCAACACCGAGGAGAGCTACGACGACTTGATCAGCTTCCTGGCGCCGGACTGGATCGGCGGGTTTCCCACCACCTTCGTCATCGACCGCAAGGGCCGACTGACTCGGAGCCTGGTCGGCGGTCAGAACTACGAGGTCTTTCGCAAGGCCGTCGCTCCCCTTCTCCGAACCCTCACCGGGGTGGATCGAACGTCCGAGACAGATACCACAGAAAGTGCTGCGCTTCGCCCGAAAAAGCACCTTCGGGGATTGACCGGGACGCCTCCCGATCCTCCATTGCCTCGGCAAAGAGCCTCAGGGCCAGTTCCCAGTGTCGTGGGTCGCCCCCGGCCTGGTAGAGGGCAGCCAATCCCGACGCCAGACTCATTCCGGCTTCCGGGGACTTGCCGGGATCCCTCGACCCGGTCAATCGATCTTCCAACCTGACCCTGACGGCCCCGATCTCCCGCTGCAGGCAGGCCTCGACCCGGTCTCGACCCAGCCAGTCCCGATTCCTGTGGAGCGCCGACCAGAGCTGCCCCCTGTCCCAGGCTTCGGTCCGGCCAATCTGTCCGCGTTCCGACCGCCACCGCAGGGAGTTCACCGGAGACAGTTCCTTCAAGCGACCCCAATCCCCGTCGTGCCAGGCACGGATCACCTCCACGATCCACTGGGCCTTCTCCAGGTAACGCTCATCCCCAAGCACCTGGTAGCCCCTGACCAGCCCGTCCAGGACCGCGGCCGCATGGCGGGGCGCCTGTGCAGGGTTCACTTCGTCCGCAACCGCCACCCGCTCCAGCCACGATCGGGCGGCGTCCAGGGCTCGGCGATTCCCGGTCAGGAGAAAGGAGTAGAGCAGGGGCTCGCGGCCATGCCCGTCCCAGCCGCTCGGCCCACAACCACCGGAGGCGGGGTGGGGTCGGCCGGAAGCACCGAAATCCACCCACTGGCCAACCAGCCGCTCGGCGACCTCCAGCGATTCGGGGTCTCCGGTCCGAAAAAAGTGAAGGTATAGACCCCGGGCAAGAGCGGAAGCGCGGTCGCTCGACCAATGAGGGGTCGCTGCAGTGTTGTCTGCACGCTCCGGTGGGAACCGTCCTCCTCCTGAGCCGAGCCGGCCGTAACCGTCGTTTTCGCCCTCCCCTCGACTGTCGAGCGATGCTGCCAGCGATTTCCGCCGGCTTTCAATCCGGCTGTCGACCTTGCGAACCAGGGGCCAGTAACCCTCCCGATAGACCTCGGGGGAAGATGCCGAAAGCGGTCCCAGGCCTTGACCGGCGCGGCAGTACCAGGAGGGAGACGCGAACACATACACCGGTTTCTGCAGACCCATGAGCTCGCTCTTGACCCGGCCCTGGGCCAGACCGCGCTTGCCGTGAAAGTAGAAGAGCATCTGGTGGGTCCTGGACCCGCCGGCCGGAATCTTCCAGGGCTTGGCCTGCTCCGGAATCAGCCGCGCGATCAGGCTCCCCGCCTTCTTGATTTCAAAGGCCTTGGGATAGAGATGCCGGAACTGCTTCACACCCAGAGCCAGGCCATGCCGCTCGTCGGACAGGTCGGCCCAGCCCAGGTTGGAACGGAATTCCTTCGCCACCCGGCGCCGCAGCGTTCGAGGATCCGGTTCCCGGCCGGCGCCGCCCTCGGCGGCTGCCTCATCCGCCTCCACCAGCGAGAGGCGATAGGAATCGGGCCTTTCCAGGGTGAGGAACACGTTGGAAGTTCGATCGAAGTGGCCCTGGTGATCCCGATCCCCTCCACCCAGGGCGAACCGCCGCGAAAGCGGATCCAGGTTCAGTTGGGTTTCGAGGCTGAACTCCTCCACTGGAAACTCCCCGGTCCCCGAGCCACAGGGCCGGACCAGCCTCAAGCCCAGCTTGAAATAGGTCTTTCCTCCATACACGGTGACCCTGGCCACGTAGTCCAGGGGCGCAACTCCCGCTTCCCGGGAGACGAATGTCCCCGAGACCTTGATCACCGCGCGAAAGGCATTGGCCTCTTCCACCTCCACCCGATTCTCGTTCCAGGGACCCACGCCGTAGTTGTTGCCCCCGCTCTTGAGGGCCATCCGGAAACGGCCGCTATCCAGAATCCGGGTGCGGGCAGAAAAATCGTAGCCCCAATTCTCGTCCACCCAGACCTGGTCCAGCAGTTGCCGGGAGGGACCTCCCATGACCAACCGGAGGGGACCGGTCACCACTTCCACTCCCTCGCTGTGGCGCGACAGGCCGATGGGCGAGGGAAATCTCGGCAGGCCGCCGACCCGACGCAGGAAGTACGCCAATTGCCCGTTGGCAGGCAGGCTGGCGGCGAAGTGAACCTGGACCCACTGCAGGCTCCCGTCTTCCGGCCACCGAGCCACTTCCTCAATGACGGCGGGAACGAACCTGCCCTGGCGGTCCATCAATTGGAGCAGGCGGGCTGATTTGATAAGCCCCCGAGGCAGCGGGACGCCCGAGGTGACGGGGTACTGATGGCGGGCCAGTCCGGCCGTCTCCCGCACGGTCAGGGGGATGTCGATCTCTTGAGCCCGCCCCTCCCCGGAGGACCAGGCCGACAGCGCAATCAAGAGCAGAAGCCACTTCATGGACAGGTCGAAGTCAATAAAAATGCCGCGCCGCCTTCAGGCCGCAAGACGAATGATACGATATCGGGCGCAGAGACTCGCCATCGAGTTCGTCCCGCCTGAAACAATAAAGAGTGATCCACGAAGACACACGAAGGACGACGAAGGGACACCAAGCGGGACGGCTCTGCCGCATCGGCAGGGGCAGTGTCTCCTTGCGGAGCAAGAAGGATGGGAGGGGGCTGCATCCCGTGACGTCGACGCAGCAAAGAGGGTCCATGGGTATTCGTGTCAATTCGTGTGCATTCGTGGTTCGCCTTTATTGACGATCGGGTGTTTCACCCTCGTATGATCCGCACCGTCGTGGGGGGCGGGGGCGCCGCTTACCTGAAACTAAATTGGAAATCAGCCGGCTTCAGTTGGATCTATCCCGTTGACTCACAGGATGTTACCCTCTCTTTGAGGCCCGCCGGGCCGGCTCCGCTTTCGGGGCGAAGCCGAATCCCCTTTTTTTATTGACATGGATACACAGGATGCACAGGATTTTTTCTGCAGACGGCTGGCTTGACGTCCTGGACAATAGCAAATCCGCACGCGGTCGTCGCCGGAGTCAGGTTCCCTTGCAGCAGCGTCCCGTCCTGATTATCCTGTGCATCCTGCGCATCCATGTTCAAAGCATAGCAATCTCTGAAATGGGCGCCAGTTCCCAAACGCGACTGGAGGGGCCATGAGCCAGGAGAGAGTCTTTCGAATTGCCGTGCTGCCTGGGGACGGCATTGGGCCGGAGGTTGTCGCCGAGGCCGTCAGGACCTTGAAAGCCGTCGAGCAGGAGCTGGAAGGGGTCTCTTTCGCACTGCGGGAACTTTCTGTCGGGGCCGGGACCTACCTGCAGTGCGGGAATCCCCTGCCCCCGGAAACCCTGGAAGCCTGCCGGCAGCAGGACGCCATCCTGCTGGGAGCCATGGGGTTGCCCAGCGTTCGCTGGCCCAACGGCCTGGAAATGGCTCCTCAGGTGGATTTGCGCGAGCAACTCGACCTCTACTGCGGCCTGCGGCCCTACTATCTCTATCAAGCCGACCTCTCCCCACTCAAGGGCATGGAGGACGGCAGGATCGACTTCCTCATCGTTCGGGAGAGTACGGAGGGTTTGTTCTCGGGGCGCCTCCGGCCGATGGACCCGGCCGCCAGCGAGGCCCGCGACCAAATGGTCATTACCCGCTCCGGGTCGGAACGCCTGTTCCGATCCGCCTTCCGGCAGGCCATGGGACGCAGGAGACGGCTCACGCTGGTCGACAAGGCCAACATCCTTCCCTCCATGGCCTACTTCCGGGGTATTTTTCAAGAGATCAGCCAGGAGTTTCCGGAGGTTGAAACCGAAGCGCTCTACGTGGACGCCGCCAGCCTCCACCTGATCGAGCGACCGGCGGACTTCGACGTGCTGGTCACCGAAAACATGTTCGGAGACATCCTTTCCGACCTGGCGGCGGGGCTGGTGGGTGGGATGGGCATGGCTCCTTCCGCCGACCTCGGAGACGACTATGCCGTGTTCCAGCCGGCCCACGGCTCGGCCCCCGACATCGCCGGCAGGGGGTTGGCCAACCCGCTGGCCACCCTGCTGTCCACGGCCATGATGCTGGATTGGCTGGGACATTCCGAAACCCGGCGGGCCGCCGGGGCTGTCAGAAAGGCGGTCACCGAGGTGCTGACTCCGACACGGAACAGAACCGCCGATCTGGGCGGGCGTATGACAACGGCTCAGGTGGGCATCCTGGTGGCGGAAGCCACCGCCCGATTGGTAGCGGGCTAACCCGCCAGATTGGGATCCCACAGGGTTTCCGGGGTCCCCGTCAGGTGGCTGGCCCAACGGCTCCAGACGAAGAGCGCATCTCCCAGCCGGTTGAGGTATTGAACAGCCGCGGCGGGGACGTCTTCCTCCTGACTCATTCGGACACAGTGCCGCTCGGCCCGCCGGCAGACGGTGCGGCAGAGGTGAAGCTCCAGGTTGAGCCGACTTCCTCCGGGCAGGACAAAGGAGCGCAAGGGCTCCAGGTCCCGGTTGGCTCGGTCGATCTCCTGCTCCAGCCGCTGGATGTCCTTCTCGGTGACCTGCGGCTGGCGGGGATGGACGTCCTCGGGCAGCGTGGCAAGCGTTGCCCCCAGGTTGAAGAGCTCGTGCTGCACCCGGACCAGGCAGGTCACCATGGCCTGCAACTTCGGGTACTGCTCCGCCTGCTCCCGGGCTGTCTGGCAGGCCGTTCCGACGAATCCGTTGAGCTCGTCCACGGTGCCGTAGGCCTCCAGGCGCAAGGATCCCTTGGAAACCTTTTGTCCTCCAGCCAGCCTGGTCTGGCCGGAGTCGCCCATCCGGGTGTAGACCCGATTGATGGCCACCCTGGGTTGGTTGAATCGAGATTCCATCGAGCCCTGGCCTCCTTTTCGGTCAATAGGTCGCTCGCGCCCCGCTGATGTCCACGCAGGCGCCGTTGGTGAAGCTGCAATCGTCGCTGGCCAGGAAGTGGATGAGCGCCGCCACTTCCTCGGGCCTTCCCACCCGTCCCATGGGAATCTTGCTGATCATGTAGTCGATGGTTTCCTGTCCCACCTGGCGCAGAATGGGCGTATCGATCACCGCCGGCGTCACGCAATTCACGTAGACGCCCTGCTGGCAGACTTCCTTGGCCAGGGCCTTGGTCAGGCCGATCACCCCGGCCTTGCTGGTCGAGTAGGGCGCCAGGGTGGGATTCCCCTCCTTGCCGGCAATGGAGGCCACGTTGACGATCCGGCCGGACTGATTCTTCAGCATGGTGGGCAGCACCGCCCTGCAGCAGAGAAACACCCCCTTGAGGTTGAGGGCCATCACCTGATCCCACTCTGCATCCGTTACCTCCACCAGGGGCTTGGTGGATCCGGCAATGCCGGCGTTGTTCACCAGGACGTCCACCGTGCCGAACCGGTCGAGAACCCGCTCCACCAGCCCGGCCACCTCGTGGGTCCGAGTCAGGTCCACCGGCGCCACCAGGCTCCGCTTCCCGGAGCCGTCCAGTTGGCCGGCTCTTTCCCGGGCGCCATCGGCGTCGATATCGGCGAAGACGACCCGGGCTCCCGCCTTGAGAAACCTCTCGGCGATAGCCGCGCCAATGCCGTGAGCGGCGCCGGTCACGATGGCCACCTTCTCGGCCAAGGAATAGAAGATCGGATCAGTCATGCGATTCCCTCTGGTAGTGATTAGTGGTCAGTGGTTAGTGGTTAGTATCCTGATCGATAGGTCAAGCGTCTTGTCAAACTCGGCGTGGCGCTTCAATGAGTGCAAACCAGTCGTCAGGGGCGTGCCTGTTCCCAAAACGTACCACCAATATCTAACCACTGGCCACTGACCACTGGCCACTGATCACTAAAACGGCTGCGCCAGGAAGAAGCCTCCGGTGTCGTCCTTGATGCTGTAGACCCGCGACACGGCCAGCAGGGGCACGCCGTTCAAGGACTCGATCTCCACCGGGCCGAAATTGCTGGGCACCGCCAGGCTTCCCAGGAGATCGTCCAGGTGGAAGATCCCGTTGGAGGGCAGGACCCGGCTCTCGCTTTCGCCAATGGTTTGCCCCTGGCGGTTGCGGATACGAACGCGAACTCTGGCTTCTTCTCCGTTCCCCGCGTTGACGATGGTGACCGTCGATCGAAACTGGTTGACGTTGGTGGCCGACGGTATCAGCAGCCTGCTGGAAGATAGCACGTCCGACCGCGCGAATCCCGGATCGCTGCTGTCGTTGTTGATCTGTGACACGAATCCCGCCACCGGGCGGTCGGCGCTCAGTTGGACCCATCCCAGGATGTCGGCCCCACCGCTTGAACCGGAGAGCCTCCGGTTGACCCGGTTCAACTGGACCAGACCCAATGGCGGCACCTGCTCGCTGGAGCTCCCGAGCAGCCTTCCCCCGGAATCGAACAGCCGGACCTGCACCCTGGACGGCTGCTCGGAGAGGTTGGTGATCCCCAGATTGCTGCGAAATTCCCCGCTCTCCCGGCTGATGGGAATCACCGCCCGGCTGGAGGCGCGCTCCAGGTCCAGTCCGCGGAAGAAGCCGCTGGTCCCCGAATCCAGCGCATAGACGCGGGAGGTGGCAATCAGCGGCACCCCGTTGGTGGAGAGGATCTCCAGAGGACCGGAGGCGCCGCTGATCCCGAAGCCCGCATGCAGGTCGGGGCTCTGGAACTGGCCGCGCGCCGGGATGGCGACCTCCTGGCGGTGAAGCAATCTGCCGCTCGCGTCACGCTGGAGCAGGGAAACCTCGGCTGTCGCGTCTCCGACGTTCAGAACGACCAGGGAGGACCGAAACTGGTTCACCGACGTGGTCGAGAGAATCCCCAGCCGGGCGCCGCCCGACATGGCCCCCAGGTCCAGGCTGGGGTCGCTGGAACGGTTGTCGATCTGGGTGACGTAGGGGAACACCATCTGGTCGGAAGCTACCAGCACGGAGCCGGTCAGGTTGGACATCTCATTGGACCCGCTGCCCAGCAGCCGGCGGACCAGGTGGTTGAGCTGGATGAGGCCGCCTCGGGGAACGCTCACGGTCCGGGAGCCGAGAGCCTGGCCGCCGGCATCGAACAGCGTCAGCTCGACGGTGGCTCCGGAGAGGACGTCGGCGGTGATGCCCAGGTTGGTTCGGAATTCCTCGGTGTCGGTCACCAGCGGCAGAAACTGCTCGAACGCATAGCTGGCGTCCTCGGGGTCGAAGCGAAAGAAGAGGCTTTTGCCCTCGGACAGACGCGGCCGGTTGAAACCGTACTGGATCGCCCGGTCGCGGCCGTCGTTCTGAAGGCCGATGGTGGCGCTTTCACCCCGGGTCAACGGCCCTTGCAGGCGCCGGTAACGAAAGGCAATGTCGTTGCTCCCTTCGTAGAGCACCGCTTGAAAGGTCAGCCGCGTCGCGTAGTCCGGTTTCGCGGCATCCTCGTCGTCATCGTAGGCGCTGAAATTCCTCCATTCAACGATCAGACGGCGATTGGGAGCCTCGCCCAGCACCCGGGTGTAGACGGCGCTGTCGGTCTCTCCGACCACCAGGTCGTGAAAGAAGGGAGCGATCAGGTTGGCCGGCATGCGGCCGACCGAACGGTCCGGGCGGGGCACCCGGTGTCCGGGAAGCCGGCCGTTCTCCCATTCGGCCGCGCCCCCCACCGCAGGGGTCAGCGAGATCCAGCCGTTGGTGGAAATGTGGACCGGGCTTCCTTCCGGAAAGGTCCTGTCGAACAGGGTGAACTTGAAGGGAAAGGCCACTTGGGCGATGGAATCGTCGGGGGTTCGGTCTTCTTCGTCCAGCCGGAATTCCAAGCGGGAGGCTTTCGGGTCCCGGCTCAGGTCCAGGTAGGAAAAACTCGGCTGGGGGCGGTTCCGGCTGGGCTGCAAGGGCAGCACCGTGAACTCGCTGCTGGTGGCGACCTTGCCGCAGACCTCCACGGTAATCGGACCGCTGGTGGCCCCAAAGGGAATCAGGGTGATGATCCGGCTTTCGGTGGCCGAGATCACCTCGGCCGGATGGTTGTTGAAGCGAACCCGGTTGTACTCCGCCACCGGATCGAAGTTGCGCCCGGAGATGGTGACCAGCGACGTCACCTCGGCTGAGCCGGGCGACACCGACTCGATGGCCGGGGGTGGCGAGACGGTTTCGAAAACCGATTGCCGGCGGTCGCTGCCGCCGTCGGGATTCAGGACCAGCAGGGTGAGAGAGCCGCAGCGATTGGGCCCGGTGGTTCCCTGAATCGTGCCCGCGTTCAGCCACTCCTGGTCGCTCAGAGGGATGCCGTCCAGGCTTGCGACGGCGTCGCGATCGAAGTTCGAACCGGTGACCGTTACCGGAGTGCCCCCCGCCCGGGGGCCCGAACGGGGCTGGATGCCGGAGACCACCGGGCCCGGCTCGGTCACGTCCAGGCCCCCGCTCAAGGCCGCCAGGGCATCCCCTTTCTCGACCAACAGGCTCCTCGAACCCAAGGGTGCGCCGCCGTCCACCTTGACTCGAATCTCCGCTCCGCTGCCACCGATCGTCCTGGGCGATTCCAGGACGATTCCCTCTCCCAGCAGGAAGTACCTGCTCCCAAACCCCAGTCCGTCTCCGAAAACTCGAATCGACTCACTGGCGCCCCGGGCCAGGCGAGCGCCCAGAGACGGGTCGTCGAGGTTCAGGTGCGGCAAGGCTGCCGGCGAGAGAGAGATATCCTGGTCCGCAAGGGTAGAGCCGGCAGCCACCGCCACCGGCGCCCCGACCCGGCTGTCGGGTCCGCTTCCCAGGAAGGTGGTGGAGAATCGGGTGTTGAAGTCCGGCGAGTTCCGGGGCTTGACAACGTTGCGTTCCACCATCGGACCATCCAGGGGCTCGGCGTAGAGCCTGTAGGAACCCGGGCTCAGCCCCGAAATCCGGTAGCTGCCGTCTTCTCCGGAAAGGGCGGAGGTGACCGCCCTTCCCTCCTCGTCCAAAGCCACCACGTGGGCGCCGAAAACCCCCGCGCCCTCAAGCAGGACGCTTCCCGCAATCCCGCCGGTGGAACGGCTGAACTCGGGTTCGGGATAGAGAACCGAGCATGCGATCCGATCGTCGGTCTGCAGCACCCGGAAGAAGGTCACTCCCAGGCCGGCCAATGGATTCATGGTGGCCGACACGATGGCCGTATGGTCGAGCCCCAGGAGGTGTCCGATCTCATGGGTGGCCACCGACTGCAGGTCGAAGGTGCCCGGTGCGCCGTCGCTCGAGAAATTCTGGTTGGGATTGAAGAGGATGTCGGCATCCACAATGGGGGGCGACTCCAGGTTGCGGGGATAATAGGTAAGGGTCACAGCCACCACTCCGGAGCCGAAGTCGAAGCTGTCGTCCTGGAACGAGATGAGGTTGGTGTAGTCCAAGGCGGCGACGCTGGCCTCGGTCGTCCCGCCGTAGGAAAAAGTGATGGCCGAACCCTCCAATTCCTCCCAGGCTTCGAAGCCGGAATGAAGGGCCGCGAACTCGCTGCGGTTGCCGGTAGAGGGCAGGCCGCCCTGGTGGATCTTGTAGACGACCGGAAGGACCTTCCACTTGGCGCCGCTGAGGAAGGGAACGAAGGCCAGGGCAGGCGGCCGGGAGTTCCACCAGACGAAAGCCGCCGCCAGCAGGGAGAAGAGCAGCAGGCGGCCAGCCGTCCCCGACCGGCAAGGGTTCCCGGATGGGGCACGGCCTCTCGAATGGCCTCGGCCGGTCTTCTTCCCGCCTGAATCGGATGACACGCCAACGGCTCCTCGAGGGTCCATCCCGCCGGTCACTTGCCGGTGCTGGCGACGAGCTGCCGGATCCTGCTCAGCAGCCGATCCAGCTCGACCGAATTGGGAATCGGTGTTTGGGAGGACGATTCGGGCCGGCCCGGGATCAAGTGGAGCCCGGAGGAGGCGTGATGGGCCGTTCGGACTCCCCGGCGATCGGCCGTGATGCGGAACATGCCCTGGGATAGTCCCATGAGGATCCAGTTTCCGCTCTTGCCGGCCTCCAGGAAGAGCAGTACTTCCTCCTGCTCCCTGAAACTGGGCGTTCCCGAAACCACCAGGGTCAACCCGTCCACCGTACCGCCCACCGTCACCACCGTGGCCGTTCCCCGGAACGCTCCCTTCAGGTCTTCGGTCACGGCAAAGCGGGTGGCGGTCAGGATCCGCGTTCGGTTCTTGTTCCAGTAGGTCTCCCGGGAAACGCAGCGGCCCAGGATGATGCGTTGCGATCCGCGGGCCATCTGCTCCAGGCTGAGCTGCTTGACCGTGGTGGCTTCCACCGCGGACACCAGGAACGGGACACCCACCCCTGCCAGCAGCAGGGCCGCCACCGACTCTCTCCAGGATCTCATCGCGTTTCCCATGGCGGAAGGCCTCTGCAGGACAGGAAAACTCGCTCAGCTTCAACCATTACCGATCCAACGCAACGGTCGAAACCCGGATGCAAACCCGAATCAAAATGCTAACCGATGTCCAGGACTGCAAGCCAGCCGTCTGCACAAAAAATCCTGTGCATCAAAGACGAACCACGAATGCGGCTCCGTATCAGATCGGCTGGATGGTTCGTTCCGCAACAACGCCCGCCATGATGGAAAAAGCTCTCACGGAAGGGTGGCCCGGCGCCAGCAGGGAGAGAATGAACCAGGTGCAGTCGGGATAGAAGGCCTGGGCGATATCGGTCGCCGACGGAAAGGCCTCGGATGAGGGATGGCTATGGTAGATTCCGAGATGCCGCAGACCCGAGCCCCGGAGATCCTTGAAAAACTGAAACAGCTCCGCGGGGGCCATCTCGTAGCGAATGGGGCTTTGGGCCTGGTTCCGCATCCTGCGAAGCCGGGTGATTCGCCCGGCCTGCCCCATCAGCAGGCCGCAGCATTCCAGCGGGGCCTCCAATCGGGCATGCTCCACCATCGAGTCGATGATGGCGGCTTCGATTTGGACCTCCATGAGGTCTTCACCCGTGCCGAACCGGAACATCCCGGCGAGAAATGCGGTCTCGCGCCACCCGGCCTCTCTATTCGTCGAATTTGCGGCGGAGGTAGGCGGGAACCTCGAGGTCGCGCGGGTCGTAGGGGCGACCCTGGCTTGAAGCGACTCCTGATTCCGCAACGATCACCGCCTCGGGCTCGGCGGCGCCGGGGTTTGGAGACAGGCTGGAAGAATGTTCCCCATCCACGGAATCTCCGACCGATGGATGGATCGTCGATTCGGCGCCGTTGCTGTCGAACCCGGTGGCGATGACGGTGATCTTGATATCGTCCGTCATGGTGTTGTCGATCACGGCGCCGAAAATGATATTGGCATCCTCGCCGGCGGCTTGGTGGATTATGGAAGCCGATTCACTGACTTCGTGAAGAAGAAGCTCCTCCGATCCCGTAATGTTGATCAGAATTCCCTTGGCCCCCTGAATGGAGACATCCTCCAGCAGGGGCGAGGCGATCGCTCGATTGGCGGCTGCCGCGGCGCGGTCCTTGCCGCTGGCGGTTCCGGTTCCCATCAAGGCCCTGCCCATTCCCTGCATGACCGCCTTCACGTCGGCAAAATCGACGTTGATGATGCCCGGCACCTGAATGATGTCGGAAATCCCCTGAACTCCCTGGCGCAGAATGTCATCGGCCACCTCGAACGCCCGGGAAAAACTGGTGCCTCTTTCCACGGTCTGCAGCAATCGCTCGTTGGAGATGGCAATGGCCGTATCCACGCAAGCCTTGATGTCCTGCAGCCCGCGTTCGGCCTGAACCCTTCGCTTCTTCCCTTCAAACAGAAACGGCTCGGTCACGATGGCCACCGTCAGTGCGCCCAGCTCGGCCCCCAGGTTGGCGATAATCGGCGCCGCGCCCGTCCCGGTACCTCCGCCCAGGCCTGCCGCCACAAAAATCATGTCGGCCCCTTCCAGTACCTCGATGATTCTGTCCGTATCCTCCAGGGCCGCGCTTCGGCCCACGTGGGGATCGGCCCCGGCCCCCAGACCGTTGGTGAGCTTGGCGCCGATCTGCAGCTTCGTCGGCGCCCGGGACGCCCTGAGAGCCTGCATGTCGGTATTGGCCACGACGAATTCAACGGCTTCCACACCGGCGTCGATCATTCGGTTTACGGCGTTGGTCCCAGCGCCTCCGACGCCGATGACCTTGATGACCGCACCGGTGGAAGGAGGCTCGTCCAACAGAAACTTGACGGATCGGTCGGACTTGGTCGTTTCCATGGTTCCACTCCTTGGCAGGGTAGATCCCGAAGCTGTTTCGCTCGGGGTGGCCGGGGCAAGCGCCTGGCCGGGTGGCGGGCCGCCGGACCGTGGCGCCCGATGGTTGGATCCTGTTCGGTCCACGCTAGCCGGAACCGCTTCAAAACATAAGTGCTCGAATCGAGAAAATCAAGAAAAATACCCTATATTGTGTTTGTTGGCGCTGCAAGCATCAAGGTTTGGTAGTCGAGCCTTTGCAACTTCGTAGCGGGGCAGGCCATCTTGCCAGCAGACCCGAGGTCCCGCCTTCTACAATGTGATGAAGCCCACCCGGGGCCACGGCCCTGCCGATGCGGCACAGGCGTTTCGCCTGGCGGCCCTTGGCCGTCCTTCGCGCCCCTTCTTGGATCACTCTTTCTTCCTTTGTTTCAGACCCGGCTACGATCTGCCTCCCTTTCGGGAAAACAATTTCGAGACCCATCTCTTCAGGAAGCTGTCGCCCTCCGGATGTCCAATCCAGCGGTGGGCATGGGCACGATAGCCGTAGAGGACCAGACCTACGGCGGTTGCATAGGCCGGAGCGATCAGGGCTCCCTCCATCTTCCCCAATCCCCGGGGACTACCGTTTCGAACCGGCAGTTCGAAGATCTTCTCCGCCAGCTCAACCACGCCCTGAAGCAGCGCCGTTCCCCCGGTAATCACCAGCCCCGCTCCCAACAGCCTCTCGAAACCCGCCTGCTTGACGTCCTCTTGAACCAGCGTGAGGATTTCTTCCATCCTCGGCTGGATGATCTCGCAGAGAATCCGTTTGCTGATGGACTTGGCCTGCCGGCCTGCAACGGTCGGGACCTCGAATTCGATATCCTCTTCAACCAGGGTGGACAAGGCGCATCCATGGTCCCGCTTGATCCGTTCAGCCTCCAGGATCGAGGTTCTGAGACCGACCGCGATATCGTTGGTGATCTGGTCCCCGCCCAGGGGCAGAACGGAGCTGTGGCGGATGCCTCCCTGAGTGTAGACGGCAAGATTGGTGGTGCCCCCGCCCACGTCGACCAGGGCCACTCCCAGCTCCTTGTCGTCATCGCTCAGGGCGCTCTCGGCGGAGGCCAGTTGCTGCAGGATCGTGTCCGCCACGATGAGCCCATTCCGGTTGACCGCAGTGACGATATTCTGTGCCGCCGTGGTCGAGCCGGTGACGATATGGCAATTCACTTCCAAGCGGGTTCCCAGCAGACCCAGAGGATCGGCGATGCCGTCCTGGCCGTCGACCACGAATTCCTGGGGAAGCACATGGACGATTTCACGGTCGGAGGGCAGCGACACCGCCTTGGCCGTCTCCAGAACCCGGCGAACGTCGGCTCGGCCGATTTCCCGGCTCTCAGCCGTGACGGCGACGGCTCCCTGGCTGTTGAAGCTCTGAATGTGGCCCCCGGAAAGCCCCACGAACACCGACTCCACCGAAGTCCCCGCACTACGTTCCGCCTCCTCCACCGACTTCTTGATGGCCGATGCGGCCCCGTCCAGATTGACGACCACTCCCCTGCGCATGCCCCTGGATTCGGCCGATCCGACTCCGACCACCTCCAGGTCTCCCTGGTCGCTGGTTTCGCAGATGATGGTGCAGGTCTTGGTGGTGCCGACATCCAAGCCGACCACATACCTTGTTTTGCGGGCCAAGTAGACCTCCATCCTCCCGGAACGGGACCGACACCTGAAGCCGTCAACGCCGAGCTCAACCGTCCGAGGAAACTTTCCGGGTGACGCCCCGGGCCAGCTTGGGGTCCAGGAGCCGGATCACGACCTGGTCCCGGTAGCGCAGGTCCACCGAGTCCAGGTTCCGATATTTTTTCTTGAGTTCCCGGCTCGCGGCCAGATAGCGACGAAACTTCGTCTGAAACCCGTCCTTGCCGAGGTAAACCAGAACCGTATCTCCATTGAGAATGACCGAGACGTTGCCGGGGTCTTGCAGGTGCACCTCCGAAAGATCCCGACTCAACCCGGCGCCGCCGCGGTTCAAGGCGCGAATCAACTGCAGATAGACGGTAATCCGCGCTCGGTTGCGCCGCAGAATTTCCGGGGCATATCCCGATTCCATTCCCAGAATGACGGGAAAATCGGACCGTGACAGCTTTTCCGGATTGTTCTCCAGCAGGGCGCCCTCCTCATCGATCAGCAGGGTGCCCTGCCCCACGCGGGCGAAAGCGACCGGCGTCCGCTCCTCGACGTCGACAATCAGCTTGTCCGGCAGCACCCGGCGGACGACCGCGGTTTTCACCCATGGAATCAGTTCCAGGTTGCGCCGCAGCCGGTCCAGGTCGAATCTCACCAGGTTGCGATCGATCTGGGCCAGCTCACTGATTTTCAACAGGACCTGGCTCTGAGAAATCTGTTCCAGGCCATTGATTTCCGTGTTGGCGATATCGAACCTGGGAGAGTGGTGGAGTCTGTCTCTGATCCAGTAGAGGCCGAACGACAGCATCGAAGCCAGCAACAGCCCGAAGGAGAGCTTGAGTGACCAGCGCAGGACCTCCCTCACAGTCCGGCCCCTGGTCTTGCCGGAAGCTCTCTGCCCTTGCAGAACGGCTCTCGGTTGTCTTTCGAGATAGTCCGTCGCCTTTGTCTTGACCCTTTTCATCCAGGGTTCCTCCCCTCTTCCGGTCTCCGTGCGATATCGGCTAGACCTGCAAGCTGCCCCAACAACGCATCCGGCACTCGGGCGATGCTCCCGGCGCCCATGGTAAGCACCAGGTCTCCGGCCTCGAGCAGCGGAGCCACCCGCGCCGCCAGGTCCTCGGCGGCCCCCAGGTAACGCACCTCCGGGCGCCCGCGCTGTCGTATGGCCTGAGCCAGCCCGTCCGAAGTCAACCCGTCGATCGCTTCTTCGCCGGCGGCGTAGATATCCGCCAGAAGAACCAGGTCGGCCTCGTCGAACGCTCCGGCGAACTCCTCGAAGCAATACCGGGTGCGGCTGTAGCGGTGCGGCTGAAACACCACCACCAGGCGCGTCGCCCCGAGATGCCCCGCCGCATGCAAGGTTGCCGCGATTTCGGTCGGATGGTGACCGTAGTCGTCGATGACGGTAATCCCCCCCACCCGACCCTTGAGTTGAAAGCGCCGGTCAGGTCCCTCGAATTCGGCCAGGGCGGAACGCATGACCGAAGGCGCCAGGCCGAGATCCAATCCGACGGCAACGGCCGCAGCCGCATTGAGGACGTTGTGCCGTCCGGGCAGGTTGATTCGGAAGGCTCCCAGGCTCCGCCCGCGGTAATCGAGCTCGAACTCGGACCCGTATCCGGAATATTCGGCCGCGGAGACCCTCAGATCCGCCTCCCGGCCGAAGCCGTAGGCAATGACCCGCCGCTTGATTCGGGGAAGGATCGAGGCGACGGCCGCATCGTCCCGGCAAAGAACCGCGGCGCCATAGAAGGGCACCTTGTTCACAAACTGCACGAAGGCGCTCTTCAGATCGTCCATCCCGGCATAGCTTTCCATGTGGTCCCGGTCGATGTTGGTCACTACCGCCAGCGTCGGCGACAGAAGCAGAAAGGAACGGTCGCTCTCGTCGGCCTCCACCACCATGAACTCACCCGTTCCCAGCTTGGCATTGCTTCCCAGGGCATTGAGACGCCCCCCCAGCACCACGGTGGGATCGAGGCCGCCATGTCCCGTCAAACCGGCCACCAGGGAAGTGGTAGTGGTCTTTCCATGGGTTCCCGCCACCGCAATGCCGTACTTCCCTCTCATCAATTCGGCCAGCATCTCCGCTCTCGGAATGATGGGGATCTGCAGACGCCGGGCCTCCTCGATCTCCGGGTTGTCAGACTTTACCGCCGAGGACACCACCACCACGTCTGCGGCATCCAGGTGCGCCGGGGCATGGCCCGCATGGATGCAGGCGCCCCGTTCAATCAGCCGTTGGGTCACCGACGTCAGCTTGAGGTCCGAGCCACTGACCCGGTAGCCTCGGTTCAGAAGCACTTCAGCGATCCCGCTCATTCCCGATCCACCCACCCCGACGAGGTGAATCCGCTGAATCCTCTCGAACATGCCCACCTCTCGCGGGGCTGGCGCCCTGTCCGGGAGCCGGCCGCCGCCATCAATCCAGACCCGCCAGATTACCGATCAGGTCCACAATCTTGCGGGCCGAATCGGGCCGGGCCAGCCGGCCGCTGTGAGCCTCCATCCGCTGCAACTCTTCCGGGTGTCGAAAGTAGTGTTCGACCCGGCCGACCAGGAGCTTTCCATTCAATTCCTCTTGCGGGATGACTTCGGCAGCTCCCGCAGCCGCCAGCGATTCGGCGTTCCGCAGTTGATGGTTGTCGGTGGCCTCCGGAAAAGGAACCAGCAGGGAGGCCTTGCGCGCCGCCGCCAACTCACCCAGGGTGGCGGCTCCGGCCCGGCACAGCACCAGGTGGGCTTTGGGAAACTGGCTCGGCATGTCGGTGAAGAAGGGCTTTACCAGGGCCCGAGCCCCCGCCTCCCGATAGGCTTGCTCCACCGGGACGAAATCCTGCTTGCCGGTCTGGTGTATGAAATGCATCCGGGGAAAGTGCGGACGCAACCCGTTCAACGCATCCACCATGGCTCGGTTGATGGCCCGGGCGCCCTGGCTGCCCCCGAATATCAACAGAACGAAGGGGCCCTCGGAGGGTCTGGCCGGACAGGCCAGAAACTCCGGCCGCACCGGAGTCCCGGTCACTACGGCTTTGCCCGGAAAAAAGGCCTCGCACTCGGGAAAGGCGGTGGCCACCTTGCGGCAGAAAGGCGACAACAGGCGATTGGTGATTCCCGGCTGGGCATTGGACTCGTGAAGCAACGTGGGAACTCCCGCCAGTGACGCGACCAGCACCGGAGGTCCGGAGGAATAGCCCCCCACTCCCAGGACGACGGTCGGGCGGAATCGGCGAATAATTCGCCAGGCAGCCCAGAGACTCCCGGGAATCTTGAGGAATCCCCGGATCAGATCAATCCCGCCGACGCCCTTCAATCCCGATACGGGCAACCGGTTCAAGCGATACCCCGCCTCTTTCAGAATACCTGCTTCCAGTGGACGCCCGCTCCCGACGAATTGAACCTCTGCCCCGGGATAGCGCCTGGCGAGCGTTTGGGCGACAGCGATTCCCGGGTATAGATGTCCTCCCGTGCCCCCACCGGCAATCAGGAGCCTGAGTCCTCCGTTCCCGCCAGGTTGCCGCTTGCGCGGTGAACAAGTTTCCGTCTTCGGCATCTTTTCCGCCCGGACCGAAAGCTCGCGGTTGAACTCACTATCGAAACCTGCCTGTCCGCCCAGCGGCGCAGGCTGCCCCTTCAATCGGAGTGCTGGGAGATATTCAGCAGGACACCGACACTTACCAGGCTGACCAGCAACGACGACCCGCCCGAGCTGACAAAGGGAAGCGGAATCCCCTTGGTGGGCAGCAATCCCAATACAACGCTGATGTTGACAAACGCCTGACAGACAACCATGGCGGTAAGGCCAAGCCCCAGAAATCGTCCAAAATCGTCCTGAGCCCGCATGGACAGGCGGACGCCCCGCCACAGAAACACCCCGAACAGCCCCAGCACCGCCAGGGCGCCGACCAGGCCCCACTCTTCGCCAATGACGGCGTAAATGAAGTCGGTGTGGGGCTCCGGCAGGTAGAAGAGCTTCTGTTTGCCCGCCATGAGGCCCAAACCGGTCAACCCGCCACTCCCCACGGCGGTCCAGGATTGCAGGATTTGAAAGCCCGATCCCTGAGGATCGCTCCAGGGATCCAGGAAGGACAGCACGCGCTGCAGTCGGTACTGGGAAAAATAGACCAGGCAGAACAGGGGCGGTATGGCCAGCAGGCCCGCGCCCAGCACATAGGTGAAGCGCAGGCCGGCGCAAAACAGCAGCACAACGGCTACCGCCCCGATGGTGATGGAGGTCCCCAGGTCGGGCTCGGCGACGATCAGCCCCAGCACCACACCCAGCACGGCCAGACAGGGCAGGAGCGTGTGGCGCCAGTCGTTCACCCGGCCCGCCTCCTTTTCCAGCAGGGAGGCCATGAAGATGACCAGGGCCGGCTTGCTGAGTTCCGAGGGTTGAAACGACAGGGATCCCAGTCGAATCCAGCGGTGGGTGTTGTGGTTGGGATCCATCAGGAAAACGCCAACCAGCAGCAGAATGCAGACGAACAGGCCTCCATAGACGCAGAGCGGGTGGCGATAGGTGCGATAGTCGACGTGCATGACCCACCACATGCCGATCAATCCCAGCAGCGTCCACAGGCCCTGGCGAATCAGAAAGTAATAGGGGCTGCCGAACGTTTCTTCCGCCAGCACGGCCGAGGCGCTGAAGACCATGACCACCCCCAGAAGGACCAGCACCAGGGTGGCGGCGAACAACCACTTGTCGGGAGAAAGCTTCCGCGCCATATGAAACGATCCGTTACCGAGACGGGCCACCGGGGGAGCGTCCCTCCTGCTCCCCGCGGTCAGCAGATTTTACTGGAGGCGATTCACCGCCTCCTTGAACACGTTTCCCCGATCCTCGTAATCCCGAAACATGTCGAAGCTGGAGCAGGCGGGGGCCAACAGCACCACCTCTCCCCGGTCCGCCTGCCCAAAGGCCAGGCGGACCGCCTCCTCCATGGTGGCGGCACGGGTCACGGGAGCCGTCCCGGCCAATTGGGATTCGATCTTGCGGCTGGCCTCCCCCATGAGGATCAGAGCCTTGACCCGGCGGCTCACCTGCGGACTCAACACGGTGAAATCGCTGGCCTTGTCGCGCCCACCCAGAATCAGAATCAGGCGCTGCTCGAACGCTTCCAAGGCCCTCTGGGCCGAGGCCGGATTGGTTGCCTTGGAGTCGTTGTAGAAATCGACGCCTCCAATCTCGCGCACCCACTCCAGCCGGTGAGAGACACCGCGGAAGCCCGCCACGGTGTCCCGGATGGATTGGACCGAGGCGCCCAGCAGTCGGGCCACCGTGACCGCGGCGGCCACGTTTTCCAGGTTGTGACGCCCCTTGATCCGGATGGATTCCGCCCGGACCATCGGCTCACGTCTGCCCCCGCGGCTGAAGACCAGGGCGCCGTCCTGCAGGCAGGTCCCCTGATCCACAGGGATCCTGGTGCTGAACCAGAGCCTCTCGGCAGGCGTGGGTTCGGCCAGCTCGCCCAGGAGCCGATCGTCCCGATTCAACACCGCGAAGTCGGAGACTTCTTGATGGTTCAACAGGTTCAGCTTGGCGCCGGCGTAGGCTGCCAGAGTGGGGTATCGATCCATGTGGTCGGGGGTGATGTTCAGAATCACGCCGATGTGAGCTCGAAAGAAACGGATCGCCTCCAACTGAAAGCTGCTCAATTCCACCACGTTGATCGAGTCGGAAGCGGAGCTATCGACCAGGGAGGTCAACGGCACCCCGATATTCCCGCCCACCTGAACCCGAAAGCCGGCAGCCTCGAGGATCTCTCCCACCAGCGTGGTGGTGGTGGTCTTGCCGTTGGAGCCGGTGATTCCGACGATTCTTCCTCTTAGAAAACGAGCAGCCAGCTCGATCTCGCTCAAAACCTCCGTTCCCCGGCCGGCTGCCTCCGCAAGGAGCGGCTGCTCCAGGGGAACGCCGGGGCTGACCACGATGCACGCCGCCTTCAGGAAGGTCTCCGGCCGATGCCCACCGGCCTCGCAACGGATCCCAAGAGCCTGCAGCGCCTGCATTTCCGGCTCCAACCGGCTCTGGTCCCGGCATTCCGAGACGGTCACACGAGATCCCCTGGCCTGCAGGAGCCTGGCCGCAGCCATTCCACTGCGGGCCATCCCCACCACCAGGACCTCTTTGCCTGCAAACGGTTCCGCTTCCAATGTCATTCCCCACGGTTCGCGCCGGGCGGCAAGCCCTGCGGATTGCAGAACAGGATCAGCATTTCGAAAGATCACCTCAGCTTGAGCGTGGTCAGGCTGAAGAGGGCAAAGATCAGAGCGGCAATCCAAAAGCGCACCACCACCTTGGATTCGGTCCACCCCAGAAGCTCGAAGTGATGGTGCAGCGGCGCCATGCGAAAGACCCGTTTTTTCCGCATCTTGAAGAAAGAGACCTGAATCATCACCGACAGACACTCCAGGACGAAAATGCCGCCTATGGCCACCAGCAGAATTTCGTGCTTGATGATCACGGCCACGGTCCCGATGGCCCCGCCCAGGGACAGCGAGCCCACGTCGCCCATGAAGAGCTCGGCCGGATGGCAGTTGTACCAGAGAAAACCCAGGGAAGCCCCCACCATGGCCCCGCAAAAAATGGTCAACTCCCCGACACCGGCCTGATGAGGAATATCCAGGTATCCGGCAAAGGAGGCGTGGCTGGTGACGTAGGTCAGCACGGTCAGCGCCCCCGCGGCGATCACCACGCAGCCAATGGCAAGGCCGTCCAGCCCGTCGGTGAGGTTGACGGCGTTGGAAGATCCAACCAGAACCACCCACACGAACAGCAGGAAAGGAAGGAAGTCCAGAAAATGAAGCGCGGAGCCGGCAAAGGCTTCCAGAACCAGGTTGGGCTGCAGATCCTTGAAGAAGGGAACAGCCAGATCGGTCTGATAGTCTCCGCGAGACTTCAGAAGCAGCAGACCGCCTGCGATGGCGCTGCTCAGGAGGAGCTGCAACCCCAGCTTGACCCGAGCCGTCAGCCCCAGGTTCCTGCGCCGCTTGATCTTGACGACGTCGTCGGCGAAACCGATGGCGCCGAACCCGATCATCGAACCCAGGCCGAGCCACACCAACGGATTGCTCAGGTCCGTCCACAAGAAGGTGGGAACTACCGTGCTGGCCAGGATCAGAACGCCGCCCATGGTGGGCGTGCCGGCCTTGACCCGGTGGTGACTCGGACCCTCCTCCCGGATGTGTTGCTCCACCTGGAACTGGCGCAGGCGTCGAATGAGCCAGGGACCCAGTATCAGAGCCAGCACCAGGGCGGTAATGCTGGCGACCGCCGTCCTGAAGGTGATATAGCGAAAGACGTTGAGCACCGATGCGTCGGGGAACAGGTCGAACAGCCATTCATAGAGAAGGTGGTATAGCATTGGGACCTGGTTGACCTCCGCAGCGGAAGGCCCGGCGCACTCGCCGGCGCCGGATCAGCCGCCGGGTCCCAAGCCGGGACCCGGCGGGCCGGGCCGGGATCTCAGGCGGAAAGGGCGAAGTCCTCTTTCAGCCTTTCTATCACTTGCTCGGTCCTCACCCCGCGCGAGCCTTTCACCAGTATCAGGTCGCCGGACCGGATGCGAGGGACCAGCCATTGGCCGGCTTCGGCGGCATCGTCGAAAAAGATCGAGCGATCGGGATCGCATCCGAAGGCTCGGGCCGAGGTCACCACTCGATCGGCCAGTCCCTGAACGCCAAGGATCAGATCGAACCCCCAGCCGGCCGCCGCCTTGCCGCAGGCCTGGTGGAACCGGGGCGCCTCGGAACCCAGCTCCAGCATCTCTCCCGCGACCAGGATCTTCCTTCGATAGCCGGGGACTCCCTTGAGAAGCCTCATCATGGTCATCAGGGCGGCGGGATTGGAGTTGTAGCTGTCATCCACCACGCAAATCCCCTGCTCGAAGAACAGCGGTTGCCCCCTGCCCTGAGCCGGCTCCAGGCTGAGAAGTCGTTCGGCGATGGCTCGGAAGCTCATCCCCATGCGATGGGCCAGAGCAATTCCGGGCAGGCAGTTCGAGACGTTGTGGGCGCCCAGCAAGGGCGAGGTCAATGGGTGGCTTCGACCGCGATGGCGAACTCCGAACTCGCACCCACTCAACCCCCTGGAACGAAACCGGTCGACGCGGAAGCTCGCCGGCCTGTCAATGCCGAAGGTGACGACCTCACCCGAGAAATGACGATTGAACTTGCGCACGCGGACATCGTCGTTGTTCAGGACGGCCACTCCCCGGGCCGGAAGGTGTTCGATGAGTTCCCGCTTGGCCCTGGCGATCCCGCCCAGGGAGGAGAAGAATTCCAGGTGAACCGGTCTGACGTTGGTCACCACGCCCAGGTCGGGCCGGGCGATGCAACTCAGCCGAGCGATTTCTCCTGCGGCCGACATCCCGAGCTCCATGACGGCAACCTGGTGCTCCGACTCCAGTTGAAGCAGGGAGAGAGGCAGTCCGTAGTGGTTGTTGAAGTTTCGATGGTTCCTGAAGACCTTGAACCGGCCTGCCAGCAGGTGGCCGGCAATCTCCTTGGCGGTCGTCTTGCCGACGCTTCCGGTGATCCCGATCAGGGGTTTTCCCCAACGACGGCGAGCCCAACCAGCCAGTTGCTGAAGCGCCTGCAATGTGTCTTCCACGAGAATACAGGGAGTCCCCTCCGCCGTCCTGACGGCCTCCTTCCGGCTGAGAATCAACAGGGAGGCCCCTTTGCGCACCGCCTCGGGAATGAACTGGTGGCCATCGAATCGGGTTCCTCGAATGGCGATAAAGCAGTCCCCGACCTGCAGGGTTCGGGAATCGATGGAATAACCCGAAGGGGTCGTCTGCCGGCAGGGCGGATCGATGGAGGATCCCACCGCTCGAGCGATCTCACCGGCTGGAAGCCGCATCACCATAGTCCATCTCCCGAAGGACAGCCCTGGCTACCTGGCGATCGTCGAAGGGGAAGACCCGACCGCCTTCCTGCTGTCCCGCCTCGTGCCCCTTGCCGGCCAGAATCACCACGTCTCCCGATTTGGCCCTGGAAAAGAGCCGCCGAATCGCCTCCCGTCGATCCGGCTCGACCTCGTGCCGGTCGAACCGAAACCCCGCCCGGATCTCTCCAAGAATCGCCACGGGGTCCTCGCCGCGGGCATTGTCGGAGGTGAGCATGACCCAGTCGCTGTGCTGCTCGGCGATCGAACCCATTGCCGGCCGCTTGGCCCGGTCCCGCTCGCCGCCGCACCCGAACAGGACCAACACCCTCCGCGAGCCCAGTTCCCTGGCCGCGGCCAGGACGTTGCGCAGCGCCTCCGGGGTGTGGGCATAGTCCACGATCACCCGAAAGGACTGCCCGCAATCGATGGGTTCGAACCGGCCCGGAATGGGCGGACAGGCCTCGATTCCTTTTCTCAGGCCGTCCCGGTCGACTCCCAGGCTGCTGGCGGCAGCGGCAGCGGCCAGAAGATTGGAGAGATTGAAGGTCCCCAACAGCCGGGTATGCACCTCCAGTTCCTCCTGTTGAAGCCGCAAGCGCACTTGCATGCCCCTCCATCCCGATTGGCACTCCACAATTCCGAAATCGGCCGGACGCCTCAGGGAGAACGTGAGGCAACGGCCCGGGATGCTCCGTGCCAGTTTTTTTCCCCAGGTGTCATCCACGTTCACGACCGACGCTCCGGGCGGCCCGTACCCGGTGTCCAGGAACAACTGCTTCTTGGCCCGATAGTAGCTGTCCATGGACTGATGGTAGTCCAGGTGTTCCAGCGACAGATTGGTGAAGACGGCCACCTCGAATCGGCTGGCGTGGACACGGTCGAGGTCCAGCGCATGAGAGGAAACCTCCATCACCACCCGGCCGCAGCCGTTCTGGCGAAAGCGATGGAACAGCTCCTGCAGATCGAGGCTTTCAGGGGTGGTGAGCCCCGCCGGGGCCGACCACCCGGGCGCTCGATAGGCAATGGTGCTGACCAGCCCCACCCGCGAGTCCGCGGCTCTCAGGATCGACTCGAGCAGATAGGCGGTGGACGTCTTGCCGTTGGTTCCGGTCACTCCCACCAGGCGCAGATCGCGCGTGGGGTGTCCGAAGTAGTTGGCGGCGACTTGCGCCAGGGCCCGGCGACCATGCTCGACGCGGACCCACGGCCGTGGAAATCCCGGCGGCCTGGGATTTTCCGACAGGATTGCGCCGGCTCCACGCCGGACCGCCTCTCCCACGAAGCGATTGCCGTCGGTGCGGGTCCCCCGGATGGCTGCAAAGAGATACCCGTCTTCGACTTGCCGGGAATCGTAGGCGATTCCTGAAATTTCCGTTTCGGGAGACTCGGCCGGAACAATGACTGCGCTATCCCTGATCAGGTCCCCGAGCTGCATGGTTCCACGAGAAATGCGGGCTAGAGTTTTCGATTGAGATGGACCCTCACCGTCGAGCCCGGCGCCACCCTGGAATCGGGAGCGGGCGACTGCCGCACCACCAGCCCGGCGCCCCGCGCCTCCACCTGCAATCGGGCCCGAGTCCCCTCCGTCATCACCGCTCGAAGCGACTTCCCCACGAAATTGGGTACGGCCACCATGGCCAGGCCATCGATGGCCGCATCCTCGTAGCCTCCCAAGCCCTGCTCCGGCCGGGCATCCGGCTTCGCCTCGCTGAGACCCAATGCCTGCTCCCCGTTCAGCGGGGCCGGAGCCGACGAAACCGCATCCGTCAGGATTTCCTCCAGCGCACTGTCCTCGACGCCGAGTTCCGCGACCTGGGGGTCGTCCCTCCAATCCTGCCGGGGCTGATCGGGAGGGACCGAAAGATAGTTCAGCGTCTTCTCCGCGATCTTCTTGAACACCGGGGCAGCCACCTGGCCGCCGTAGTAGAGGCCGCGAGGCTCGTCGATCAAGACCACGATCGAGAGAGCCGGATCGTCCACGGGAGCGAAACCGGCGAAGGAGGCGATGAACCGGGTGTGGGAGTAGCGGCCGCGCTCATCCACCTTCTGGGCCGTGCCGGTCTTGCCTGCCGCCGAAAAGCCTCTCAGGCGAGCCCTCCTGCCCGTTCCTTCGGCAACCACGAGGCTCATCATCTCCTTGATGGTTTCAGCCGTCTCTCTGCCCACGACTCTCCTGCCCCCGGCTTGAGACCCGGAAGGACTGCGGGAGATCCGATCCGAACGGACCCGCTCGACGACGCGGGGAGGAATCCAAGTGCCGCCATTGGCGATCATTCCCACCGCCGCGATCATCTGCAGGGGCGTCACCCCGATTCCCTGCCCCATGGAGATGGTCCCCAGGTCGACCGTGTGCCAGTCGGAAGCCGGACGCAGCAACCCTCTGGCTTCTCCGGGGAGATCCACCCGGGTGGGCCGGCCAAATCCGTACCTCCGCAGGTAGCGCTCCAGCCGCTGCTTGCCGATCCGAAAGCCCAGTTGGATGACGCCGACGTTGCTGGAACGCGCGATCACTTCCCGAACCGAGAGCCAGCCAAAGGGCTTGTGGTCCCGAATTCGGTGCCTCCCGATCACGATGCCGCCGTTCATGCAGTGAATCTGCTCCTCGGGGGTGGTCAACCCCTCCTCCAGCGCCGCGGCGGCCGTAAAGACCTTGAAGGTGGACCCGGGCTCGTAGATATTGAGGATGGCCTGATTCCTCCAGGCGGATTCGGCATAGCGGCCATAGTGATTCGGATTGAAAGTGGGCAGGTTGGCCATGGCCAGGATGGCGCCGTTGGCCGGGTCCATGACGATGGCGGCGCCGCCCCGGGCCCTGCTCTTCTCAACCTGAGCCTGCAGTTCCTGCTCCACCACGTACTGGATCGACTCATCCATGGTCAAGACCAGGTCGGCGCCTGCCGTGGGAGGTCTTTCCACGCTGCTGAAGTACCGTTTCCTGGCATCGGTTTGCAGCAGAATTCGGCCGGGCGCGCCACGCACGTCCTGTTCATACAGGTGCTCCAGACCGGCCAGTCCCTCATTGTCCATGCCCACATATCCGAGGACATGGGCAGCCAGCTCCCGCTTGGGATAGAAGCGCTTGCTTTCCGTCCTGAAATGGATGCCGGGCAAGTCCAGCTCCCGGACCTTCCGGACTTGAGGATAGTCGACTTTCCGCTTGATCCAGCAGAAGGATCGGGCTCCCTCCAATTTGCGCCGAACCCGGTCCGGGTCGAGATCCAAGGTACGGGCCAGGAGGGTAGCCGTTCGGGACTTGTCGGCTATTTCGAGGGGAACTGCAAATACCGACTCCACCTCGATGCTGACGGCCAGCTCCCGGTTTCGGCGATCGTAGATCGTCCCGCGTTTGGGACTGATCTCAACCACGCGGGTCTGCTGGCGCCGCGCGCGTTCGCGCATTTCCGGGTAGCGGACAATCTGCAGGTCGACAAGACGGAAGGCGATCAGGCAGGACCAGGCAACGAAGAAGACCACCAGAAGACCGAGGCGGGTCCGGAATGGCTTTGGACGTTTGACCGACATGGAGGGTCCCACCATGAATCAAGAGGCGCTTGCCGGGAGACGGGTCCGCCGCCCTGGATTCCTGCCCGCCACCCGGTCCACCGCGGCGAAGCCCGAGTCCGGACATCGACTCAGGGAAGCGCTCCGAATCGGGCCGGGAGAGCGTCCATTCCGAGACCTTCCCGGGCTGCAACCAGAATCTCGGTCGGTTGCGGCGCCTCGGGGGCGGCCTGGACCACGATCTGGTCGAACGAGGGACTGGTGAGTCCAAGCTGTTTCCTGGCGATCAGGTTGATGCGCTGAGGGCTGCGCAAGGTGGCCCTCTCCAGCTTGTACTGGCGGTTGATCTCGGTCAGATACTTGATTTCCTTTCGAAGCTCTTCACGCTCATAGCCCCGGCGAATGACCTCGAACTGCTGCCAGGCCAGGCAGAGCAGCACCAGCAGACACAACATGGCCAGGATCATGAGCACCAGGCATTCCCGGGTCTTCTGAAAATCCAACTCCTTGACCAACCTGGAGTTGTCGATCTGCTTCACCATGTGAATCTCAGTCATTGGACCTCCTCGCCTCAACCGCGCCCTCGAAGCTCGACGGCATCGGACCTGCCGGGACTTCACAACCGTTCGGCCACCCTCAGCCTGGCGCTTCGCGACCGGGGATTTCCGATCTTTTCCCCCTCGGTTGGAGGAACGGGCTTGCGACAAACCAGCTTCACCAGCTTTTCCCCTCCACAAACACACACCGGCGCCTCGGGAGGACAGGAACACCCCCGTGCCATGGAACCCAGGGAGCCTTTCACGATGCGGTCCTCCAGAGAATGGAAGCTGATGATCGCCAGCCGCCCCCCCTTCTTCAGCAACTCGACCGCACCGGCGACGAATTGCCGCAACGCTCCCAACTCGTCATTCACAAAGATTCTGAGCGCCTGAAAGGTTCTCGTGGCCGGATGAATCCTGGCCCGGCGGCGGGGTCTCACCGCCCGCGAAACCACCTCTGCCAAACCAAGGGTGTCGTGCAGGGGCCTGGCTCGCACGATGGCCCGGGCGATTCGGCGAGAACCCGGCTCTTCCCCATAGGTGTAAATCAGACCCGCCAGCTTCGGTTCCGGAAAGCGGTTGACCACCTCGGCAGCCGTCAGCGAGGAGGCGGTATCCATTCTCATGTCCAGTGGCCCGGACCTTTGAAAGCTGAAGCCGCGTTCCGCCCTTTCCAACTGGAAGGAAGAAAGGCCCAGGTCGGCCAGGACCCCGTCACAGGCTCCGAATCGCCTGCGGCGGGCGATGTCTCTTACCTCGGCGAAATTTCCCTGGTGGAGCTCGAGACGTCCCGCGTATCCGGCCAGCCCCCGGGCGGCCCTGTCCAGACTCTGGCGGTCACGATCGATCCCAAGGACTGTTCCTTCCGGAGAAGACGCCTCCAGAATGGCCCGGGCATGCCCCCCAAGGCCCAGAGTGGCGTCGATATAGACGCCTCTCGATTGAGGCCGCAGATATTGAATGACCTGGGAGAGCATGACCGGGCTGTGAAGGCCCCCCGTCTCTTCGGGGCCTGTCTTGACTGGAGGTGTCGAAACCATTGGCGCGCATGTGGCCGCGAGACCGGTCAGGCTCATCCGGCGATCCCCAATTCAGAGAGTTCCTCGTCGTCGCTGTCGGTCCACGGATTGCTCTCGACGGCGCTCTTCAGGGTGTCGTCTCGCCAGATTTCCAGGTAGTCCATGGAACCTACCACCCTGACTTCATCTTCGAGCCGGGCGGACTCTCTCAACCCCTGAGGCAGCAGCAACCGACCTTGGCTGTCCATCAAGGCCTTCTGGCCGTAGTAGCTGGTGGCGCGCAGGAATTTCTTGACGACCGGCTTTTTCGCGCCGAGATTTGCAATGTTCTTTTCCAGTTCGTCCCAGACGTCGAAGGGATAGAGCCGGATGCAGTCTCCCTGGAGGCTGGTGACATAGAACTCGTTTCCATGTTCCCGTTCGATTTCGGAGCGAAAACCCATGGGCAGCTTGATGCGGCCTTTCCCGTCCAGCTTGGTGGTTTGGCTTCCCCTCAGTTGCAACATGGGACGAAACTCCGAAGCGGCCCGCAATCGGGAGACGAGAAAGCCCTCGATGCGAACCCGAGATCCACAAAAGACCACAAAAGTCTTTTCTAGTCCACTTTACTCCACATCAGTCTACGGGTTCCAGCGGTGGAGTCAAGCAGTTTATTTTGTCGGGGGCGAACTTTTTTCTGGTAGGCTGGGGGCAGGCCGAGGGTGACTGTTCCATGGAGGAAAGGCCCGGCCTGAAGCCTCGGAGCAGTGATCGGGGCAAGGTGGATTCCGACATGACTTCCCATTCGATTCCCGCTTTGGCCGGCTCCTGGCGGATCGCCGGGGCTTGCCTGGCTCTGCTCTGTGCGCCAGCCACGGTCTCTCTGGGCCATCCTTCGCCCCAGCCGAGCCAGGCGGGCAAGTTCCCGGTGGGGTTCTTGACCTCCAAGGGCAGCCTGCAATTGACCGGCCGGGTCGACTGGGGGCGAGGCGGACGGTCCCCGTTCCCCATGATCTACGATGGAACCAGGATCCATAGCAAGAACGGCAAAGCCGAGTTGGAACTACTGGCGGGGGGCCGACTCGATCTCTGCCGGGACACCGACATGACGGTTCAGCAGCCGCGGTCTCCCTTCCTCTTTACCCTGCACCAGGGCAGCGTGTCCTACGATCTGCCCGACTCCCGGGGAGATCTCTTCCTGACGCCCGACTTCATGATCAGAGTGGCTCCCGGCCCGCACCTTCAGGCGCGCGCCTACCGGGGCGAGATCAGCCTGGAGCCGGATGGAACCCTCTGCGTGCGATCGGAGCGGGGCCAATTGGAAATCACCGGCCAGGGCGACTCCCCGGTTCTCACCGTGCCGCCGGGTCCCGGGATGAGAGTGGCGCCCGGCCGGATGGCATCCCCGGAATATTTTCGCGATTGCCGGTGCGCCGGCCGGCTCCGTCCCGGAGAGCGCAACGGCCCGGGAGCGTCCGCCTACGGCTCCGCCGGCCCCTCCGGAAAGTCGCCCTGGAAAACCTTCCTGCGAACTCTGGTCAAGATCTTGACCCTGGGTCTGGTGTAAACGGGCAGGTGGCCGGAACATTGCGCCCCCGCCGCGGCATGGCGGGCCGGGGAGTCTCTTCGTGAAAGCCGGAATCATCGGGTTCCCTTCGTCGGGCAAATCCACCCTCTTCAAGATCCTGACCGGGGCGGGAGTCGGCCCCGCCGCCCAATTCCGCAAAGTGGGAGGACCGGCGGTCGGCGTGGCCACCGTCCCCGATTCGCGCCTGGACCGGCTGTCGGCTCTCTTCCGGCCCAGGAAGACGACCCCGGCCGTGATCGAAACCCTGGACGTCCCCTCCTTCAACCAGGGCGCCGCCGCTCCGGAGATTCGGCTGGAAGATTTCCGCAACCTGGACGTCCTGGTGCACGTGGTTCGAGCCTTCGACGAAGAGCCTTCGCCACAGGGCGAAGTCTCGGGGGCTGCGGAAGGGAGCATCATCGAGTTGGATCTGGAACTCATCCTGGGCGACCTGACCGTGATCGAAAGACGGCTGGAACGCCTGGAAAAGGATCTCAAGAAGATGAAGAATCCGGATCTGATCGGGGAAGACAGGCTGCTTCGAAAATGCCGGCAGTGGTTGGAACAGGAAAAGCCCCTTCGATCTCTCACGCTCACCGGGGAAGAGAAGAAGCGCCTTCGGGGGTTCTCCTTCCTGTCGGAAAAACCGGTGCTGCACGTGCTCAACCTCCACGACGGCGCTGCGCCGCGGATTTCGCGCCTGGCCGAGACCTACCGGCTCAAGACCCTGGCCGGCCAACCGAATGTCGAGCTGACAGCCGTTTGTGGCAAACTGGAAGCGGAGCTGGCGGAGTTGACCGAGGAGGAGGTCGAGGAATTTCTGACCGACTATGGCCTGGCCGAGTCGGGACTTGTTCGGCTGATCCGGACCACCTACCGGCTTCTGGGACTGATTTCCTTCTTCACCATCGGGAAGGAGGAGTGTCGGGCATGGACCATCCCCAGGGGGACACCGGCTCTCAAGGCGGCCGGCGCGGTCCACACCGACATGGAGAGGTGCTTTATCCGGGCCGAAGTGATTCCCTGGAATGTGTTGCTGGAGGTCAAGTCCCTCTCCGCCGCCCGACAGCGAGGACTACTCCGGCTGGAAGGGAAGGAGTATCCGGTTCAGGACGGCGAGACCCTTCACTTTCGGCACAGCGCTTGACCAAGCGGGAGGTGCTGTCTTGCCTGACGAAGTTCTGGTATTGGCGGACGATCTTTTCTTTTCGAGCAAAATCGCCTCCACGGCCCGGCTGTGCTCCGTCCCCGCCCGGATTCTGAAGACTCCGCGGGAACTCCTCCAATGCGCCGACCCGGAGAAAGCCAGGCTCATCATCGTCGACCTCAACGGGCGCACGACCGAGCCGGTTCGCGCCATTCAGCAACTCAAGGGTTCGTCCGGACCGGATGCGATTCCCGTGCTGGCTTACTTTTCCCACGTGCAGACCGAGCTTGCCGAGGAAGCCCGCGAGGCCGGCGCCGACCGGGTCCTGCCCCGCTCCGCATTCTCCGCGCGCCTGGCCGGGATTTTGACGGACCCGGAGCCTTGTGGATTTGGGATTGTAGACTCTTGATTCTGGATTTGATTCGAGGCGAAACCAGTCGTCCCGGCTCCCCCAATCAACAATCGACAATTCCTGCCGGGTCAGCGTTCCCGGATATACTTGATCTGGTGCTTGTAGATGAACATGTTGGCTTCGCGGTTGCGGGTCACCCGGATAAAGCGCTTGTCGTAGTACTCGATCCACCCTTCGATTTCTTCGTTGTTGAGCAGCTTCACCACCACCCGCCTCTTGTCGCGAACCAGGTTGTTCAGGTAGAGGGATTCCGCGTGGGTCTGATCTTCCACCTGGTGGGACCGAAGAATCGCCTCCGAGATCCCGTCGCGAGACCTGCCCGGGGCATTCTTGCGACGGTTCTTCTTGTTCGGGTTCAAGGCAAACTCCCTGGGGCCGAGCCGCCATCCTCATTCGGACCGGCTGGAATGATGATAGTATCCCTGGTCGATCAGAGCAAGGACGGCCAGCCTGCATTTCTCGCCGGGGGCGCGCCAGGGTGCATCCTTGCGGAGGCCTGTCGGGAGGCGGCCGGGAAAAAGCCGGCGAAGGAGGAGTGATGGCTGAAATCGCGATTCGGGACGCGGCCCATCACGAGGGAAACTCTGCGACCATCCGAGGATGGCTCTACCACCATCGATCGAGCGGAAGGATCATCTTCCTGGTTCTGCGAGACGGAACCGGGCTGATGCAGGCGATCGTCCTCAGGAACGCGGTTCCACCCGATGTATTCCAACAGGCCAGGGAGTTGACCCAGGAGTCCTCCCTCCAGGTCACGGGAGTGGTTCGAAGAGTCCCGGAAGGCAAGACGGCTCCGGGAGGCGTGGAGATGGAGGTCACGGACTTGAAGACCATCCAGCGGGTTCCGGCGGAGCGACCCTTTCCCATCAGCCCCAAGCAACATGGCATCGAGTTCCTGCTGGACCAGCGCCACCTGTGGCTCCGGTCGTCCCGGCAGCACGCCATCCTCAAGGTCCGGCACGAAGTGATCGCCGCCACCCGAAATTTCTTCGATCAGCGCGGGTTTACCCTGGTCGACACTCCGATCTTCACCCCGGCCGCCTGCGAGGGCACCACCACCCTGTTCGAGGTCCCCTACTTCGATGAAAAGGCCTATCTGACTCAATCGGGGCAGCTCTACAACGAGGCGGCAGCAGCGGCTTTCGGCAAGGTCTACTCCTTCGGTCCCACCTTCCGGGCCGAGAAATCGAAGACCCGCCGCCACCTCACCGAATTCTGGATGGTGGAGCCCGAGGTCGCCCATGCCACGCTGGAGGACATCCTGGTGCTGGCCGAAGACCTGATATCGGAGATCCTGAGCCGGGTGCTCGGCAACTGCGGCTCCCAACTCGCCACCCTGAACCGGGAACTGGAGCCGCTCCGCGGCATCGCCCCTCCCTTCCCCCGCCTCACCTACGACGAAGCCCTGTCCATCCTGAAATCCAAGGGCTCGAACCTCGAGTGGGGCAGCGATCTGGGCGGAGCCGACGAAACCCTGCTGGCCCGGCAGTTCGACCGTCCGGTCGTGGTTCACCGCTACCCTTCCCAGGCCAAGGCCTTCTACATGGAGCCTGACCCCCAGCGTCCGGAAGTGGCGCTTTCGGCCGACGTCCTGGCACCGGAGGGCTACGGCGAGATCATCGGCGGAGGGCAGAGGGCCACCAGCCTGGAGTTTCTCGGCCGGCGCATCCGGGAGCATCGCCTGCCGGCCGAGTCCTTCGAGTGGTACCTGGACCTGCGCCGATACGGCAACTTCCCTCATTCGGGCTTCGGCATGGGCATCGAACGGGTAGTCGCCTGGATCTGCGGACTGGAACACGTCCGCGAGGCGATTCCCTTCCCCCGGACCATTTATCGGCTGACGCCGTAGTGGTCAGTGGTTAGTGGTCAGTGGTTAGTGGTCAGTGGTTAGTGGTTAGCCGTGCCCCGGCCCTGGCGGGCGGATCATGCGAGAGTGAAACAGGTTTTTTTGGTTGCTTAACGTGGCGATTGAATCACTATCCACTAGCCACTGGCCACTAGTCACTAATCACTATTGGCCTGGCTGCACCGGCGTCCCATGGATTCCGGGCGCGACCGGGGTGCTTTGAGCAAGCTTTGCCATGACAAAAACCACCGTGGGTCTGCTGTTCGGCGGCAGGTCCGGAGAACATGAAGTCTCGTTGCGGTCGGCGGCGTCGGTGTTGTCGGCCATCGACCGGGCCAAGTACGACGTCATCCCCATTGGAATTACCAAGGAGGGCGGCTGGCGCGCCGATCCGGGATTTCGGGAAGGCCGATTCCGCGAGATCCTGCAGCGGGGAACTCCCGTGCTGCTGCCCGCCGGGTCGGCGACCTCGGGGCGGTTGATTCAGATCGATGCCTCCGGTTCCCGGGGTGAACGGCAGACTTCGGTCGACGTGGTCTTCCCGGTGCTGCACGGACCCTTCGGAGAAGACGGCACCATCCAGGGGTTGCTGGAGTTGGCCAATGTCCCCTACGTCGGCGCCGGCGTGCTGGGCTCCGCCGTGGCCATGGACAAGGACGTGATGAAGCGGCTGTTCCTGCAGGCGGGACTGCCGACCGCCCCCTTCCTGGCCTTCCAATGGGACCAATGGAGGCATCGGGGCCGGGAGTTGGAGCAGGACGTGGCGGTCAAGCTGGGCTACCCCTGCTTCGTGAAACCGGCCAACCTGGGGTCGTCCATCGGGATCAGCAAGGCGGAAGGGGCGGAGGAGCTCTCGGAGGCCCTGGCCCTGGCGGGCGAATTCGACGAAAAAGTCATCGTGGAGAAGGCCCTGGACGCACGGGAGATCGAGTGTTCCGTGCTGGGAAACACCGATCCGCAAGCCTCCCTCCCGGGTGAAATCATCCCCCGGTCGGGCTTCTACAACTACCAGGCCAAGTATCTGGACGATAGCGCCGAACTGGTCGTTCCCGCGCCGCTCCGGCCGGACCAGGTGGAAAAGATCCAGCAACTGGCGCTGAGGTCCTTCCAGGTACTAGAGTGCCAGGGAATGGCCCGGGTCGACTTCTTCCTGGAAAGGGCCACGGAAGAGATCCATGTCAATGAAATCAATACCATCCCCGGATTCACCTCGATCAGCATGTATCCCAAGCTGTGGCAGGCCAGCGGGCTGCCCTATTCCGAGCTGATCGACCGGCTCATCCAGTTGGCTCTGGAACGCCATCGGCGGCGGCAATCCAGGCGGACCGACGGCGGTTGAGCCGGGGCGAGGCCATGTTCCCGAGCGCCCTGGATTCAGCGGAACCCCCGCTTGACCCGTTTCTTGATTTTTCGGGCCAGTTTCTCGAGGTCCTCGGCCTTCTTGAAGATTCCTATCGAGTAGGTATGGGGACTGGAATTCTGAATCATTTCCCTGAGCTGAGCGGATCCCTCCGCCAGCTTCTCCGAGTCGCTTTTCAGCTTCCGAAAGGCCTCCCGCAACCTCTGCGAATTCATCTTGGCCCGTTGATCGGCGGAAAGCCCCGTTCGGCCCGCGGGGGTGGTCGTGGTGGAGAAGCTCGGGGGAATCGCCGGAACGGTTTGCCCTTGGTGAGGGCGGCAAGGAACCACCAGAAACAGGCTTCCAAGAAAGGCCAACCCAAGCTGTGCTCTCATGAACCGGCTCCTTTTCTTCGGGTGATGACTCTGTGGAGTAAACTGTATTGTGACGGTCTTGTCAATTCGGACCTGTTGCCTGCCGGGCAGGCGTTTCAATCCGCATTCCGATCGAAATCCGTTGTTGCGATGAGGGCCCCGTGAAAGAGGTTTTGCTCGAGATCCAAGGCTGGTTTCTGGCGCTGACCGGGCCTCTGGGAGGGTGGGCGCTGCTGCTGATCGCGCTGGTCGACTCCTCATTCCTCTCGCTTCCGGAAGTGAACGACATTCTGATCATCACCCTGTCGATCCAGTCCCCCGACCAGATGCTGTTCTTCTGCTCCATGACCACCATCGGCTCCGTTCTGGGCTGCATGATGCTCTATCTTGCCGGACGCAAGGGCGGAGCGGTGCTGGCGCGCAAGAAGCTCGCGCCCCGCCAGTTGGAAAGAATCGGCGGCTGGTATCGCCGCTACGGCATTCTGGCCGTGATTGTTCCGTCCATCCTGCCGCCGCCCACACCCTTCAAGATCTTTGTCCTGAGCGCCAGCATCTTCAAGGTCAGCCCCGCCAGGTTCCTTGTGGCCATCGCGCTGGGTCGAGGGTTTCGTTATTTCCTGCAAGGATACCTGGCCGTCAGATACGGCCAGCAGGCGCTCTACTACATGAGACACCACTACCCCACCATAGCCTGGGCGATCCTGGCCTTGTTGGTGTCGGGGGGCCTCATTCTTCTGCTGGTTCGCCGGTTTCGACGCGCTCAAATCAGTTGACGCCATTCCGACTGATCTAGTAACATGATCGTATTAAAGACGTTAGGTAACCCATTGCCTCTTGCCCGCCTCTCGCTGATCGTCCTCGCCGCCGCCAGCATTTCTTTCTCCTCATCCGGTTGCAGTCCGGCTCGCAGGAGTCAGGCGGCCCGCATTCCCACCCACCAGGCTCCGCTGCCGGCCCTGACGGCCACCCGGACGGAGTTGATTGAAAAGGCCCGCCAGGCATCGAAATCGATTCACGCCTTGAAGCTCAAGGTTTCCTACAAGCTTACCGGCCGCAACCCCGAAACGGGAGAGACCAAGGAATGGCGTGAAAGCGATGGGTTCATTCTGCTGAGAAAGCCTGCCGACATTCGGGTCAGGGTCCAGGTGTTTCAGGTCACGGCCATCGACATGGTGTCCGATGGAATGGAATTCTCGATCGACGTCCCTCGCAAGAACACTTTCATCCGAGGGCTCAACCACCAGCCCCCGCGCAAGGACGTTCCCGTCAACGTCCGGCCCCAGCACATTTTCGAGGCGCTGGCCCTGGAGGCGCTCGAAGGCGCCGATCCGTCGCTGATTTCGTTGGAGGAACACGAGCAGGACGGCCGGAAGTTCTACATCCTGTCCTGCAACCGGTGGGCCTCCGGCGGAAATCTGGCCCTGAAGCGGAAGATCTGGTTCGACCGGGGCGATCTCAACGTCGTGAGGCTGCAAGCCTTTGCTCCGGGAGGCAGGCTGGAATCCGAAGTCCACTACAGCGACTTTCGCGACGTGGACGGACAGGTCTATCCGGCGCTGGTACGCTTCGAGAGGCCCCAGGAAGCCTACAGGATGGCGATTCGGGCCCAGAAGATAGAGGTCAACCCCAACCTGGCCGCCACCGCCTTCGTCCTGAAGAAGTTACCTGTCCGCCAGGTCGTCGACCTGACCCGCGACCCTCTGCCGGAAACAGCGAACTGAGGGGAATTGCCGAGTGAGCGCCCGACTGGTTCTGTCCAACGTCGTTTCCCGCCCGATGCGTTCGCTGGCCACCGCCCTGGCGGTCGGGGTGGAGGTGGCGTTGATTCTTCTGCTCGTCGGCTTGTCCACGGGCATGATCCGGGAAAACAGCAAACGCATGTCCGGGGTGGGAGCCGACATCGTCCTGCAACCGCCCAACTCCTCCCTGGTGCTGGCTGCCAGCACCGGCGCCATGTCGGTCAAGATTGCCGACCTGGTCTCCAGGATCGAGGGGGTCAAGGCCGTGGCGCCCGTATATCTTCAATTCAACACCAGCGGCGGCATGGGGCTCCTCTGGGGCATTGACCCGGAGAGCTTCGACCGGATCACACAGGGGTTCATCTATCTGGAGGGCAAGGGCTTTCAGGGGCCCGACGACGTCATTATCGACGACATCTACGCCCATGGAAGGGAGCTCCGGCTGGGGGACGACCTCAAGTTGATGAATCACTCCTTTCGCGTTGCCGCCATTGTCGAGCACGGAAAGGGATCCCGAGTCTTCATTCCCCTCGGAACCATGCAGCGACTGGTGGGTACACCCGGACAAGCCACCATGATGATGATCAAGTGCCATCAACCCTCCGACGTTGCCGGGGTCCAGGCCAGGCTCGCAAGCCTGCTGAAGTCCTACCCGACATTTGACATGACCAGCTTCGCCGCCCACATCGAGGAAGCCAACCGGGACTTCGGACCTCTCAAGTATTTCACCAACACGGTGGTATCCATCGCCACTCTCATCGGATTCTTCATCATCTTTCTCTCCATGTACACGGCCACCACCGAGCGGACCCACGAGATCGGCATTCTGAAGTCGTTGGGAGCCCCCCAAGGCTACATCTCGCTCCTCTTCCTGAAGGAAGCCCTGGTGCTGGGAGGGCTGGGCTTCGTGCTGGGACTGGGTCTGACCTTCGGCGGCCGGTTCTTTTTCCGGTTGTTGATGCCGACCCTGCAACATCAGCTCCCCGGGGAGTGGCTCTTCTACACCGGGTCGCTGGCGTTGTTCAGCGCCGGCCTGGGAGCCCTCTATCCGGCCCTGCGCGCCGCCCGGCAGGATCCTATCGAAGCCCTGGCTTATGAATAGCCACGCTCCGATATTTTTCCGCGCCGGCTTTAGAACTGGCACATCCTGAGCTATAATGCCGTTGCATTCAGCGGCCTTTTCCGATGAAATCCATCCTGGAATCCATAGAACTCACCAAGATATTCAAGACCGGCAAGATCGAGGTCGCCGCCGTCCGCGACGTCTCGATCAAGGTCCGGGAGGGAGAGTTTATCGCCATCATGGGGCCGTCCGGATGCGGCAAGTCCACATTGCTGCATCTCTTGGGTGGCTTGGCCACACCGACCTCGGGCAGGGTCCTGGTGGACGGCGAGGAAGTCTCCTCGGGAAAGGACGCCGTTCGCACGGACATCCGGCGCCGCAAGATCGGTTTCGTGTTTCAGCGGTTCAATCTGCTGCCCACCCTGACCGCCCAGGGAAACCTGGAGATCGCTCAGGAGATTCATCGCAACGGAAGCCGGGACCGGCAACACGTGGATGAGATCCTGAACCTGCTGGGCCTGGAAAAGAAGACTCATCACAAGCCCTCCGAGCTCTCGGGCGGGGAGCAGCAGCGATTGGCCATTGCCCGGGCCGTCATCAACAAGCCCGCCATCCTTCTGGCCGATGAGCCGACCGGCAACCTGGACACCCGGAATTCGATGGTGGTGCTCAAGATGATTCAGGAACTGAACCGCGCCCTGAGTCAAACCATCCTCATGATCACTCACAATCCGGAGGCCGCCGGCATCGCCAGCCGTTTGATCGAGATGAGGGACGGGAAGATCGTGTCTCAGCAGCGGGAAGGCGAATGGAACGCCGCCGAAGATCGCATGTCGCTCTAGCCCGCATTTCTCACCAGGCCGCTGGAGGCAGGACGAAAAGTCCCCTGGTGAGAAATGCGGGCTGACAATCAGCGGTCTTTGCAGGCTGGCTGGCCCGGTGCCGCGCGTCAAGGTGGGGATTGATGGGACGCTTCCTCGACGGATTGGGGTCTGTGGTCTTGTGGTCCTACGACCGCGGCACCTTCCCTTACGACCTCATGTGCGCCGCCATTCTGCTCTTCGTATTCCTCGCGCCCGGCAGCCTGTTCCACGACCAACCCTCCCCCACTCCGGCTCCAGCGGCGCCCGTGGCCGTGGGACCTCAGGACATTTCCTATACCCAGGTTGAGCAGGGCCGGTGGGTATTCTTCGTCAGCAATCGCCTGATCCCTCCCGGCCAGGATGAAACCGGTCTGACGCAGGCCGCCCGGGGCCGGATCGAGAAGATAGTGAACAAACCGTTCGCGGTCACCGACATCAAACCTGTTGTCGGCGGCAATGGAGAGACTATCGGTCATTTTGTCTGGCTGAGCAGGACCGGACCCAACCCCGACTAGGGCGTTCAACTTGAATATCCTGAGGCACGTTGCCCCTCGATGCCGCCCGACCCTGTCGCCATCCTCAGTCGGTCTCTTCCGGATGAATCGCCGGGACAGGAAACGCCATGAGAGCTGAGACCCGATTCCCGACCCGGACGGCTCCGGCGCTGGCAATCCTGCTGGCGATCGGTTGCGTGGGAACGATGCGGGGACTGGCTCAAAGCAGCCTGTCAGCCGAGGCCCGCAGGGTCCTGTCGAGGATGGATGCCAGGGCCAAGACGTTGACAACCCTGACTGCCGATCTGAAACAGACCAAGGTGACGATTGTGGTCGACGACCGGTCCGAGAATACCGGCAAGCTCTACTACAAGAAGAGCCCCCGGAAAAGCGCCTTCATGGTGAAATACGAGGCGCCGGATTCCAGGACCCTGCTACTGGAACGAGGTAAAGTGAGCATTCTGGAGTCCCGAATCAAACGCTACCAGGAAATTCACACCGGCAACGGCTCGACAACGGCCGAGCTGCCCCTGTTCTGGATCGGTCGGTCCAGTCGCACCATCCGCAGGGACTACGACGTCCGCCACCTCAGGACGGACCGCGTCGATGGCCGGCAGACGTCGCTGCTGGAGCTCAACCCCAGATCCACCGCCACCCAGAGCATGTTCTCCCGGATCCTGCTGTGGATCGACCACGAGTATTGGATTCCCATCCAGACCCGCCTGTTCGAAGCCAGCGAGGATCACCTCACCCTTTTGTTGTCCAACATCAAGATCAACCCCAGGCTGCTCGACCGGATCTTCAAGCTCAAGGTGCCCCCGGACTACGAAAGGATGGAACAGAAACTGTCCCCATCGCGTTGACCTGCACTGCGCACTGCAAAAAGCACCATCCCTGCCCTGCCGGGCAGATCATCCGAGGAAAAACGCACTGTCGCCAAAAAAGACGAACCACGAATGAACACGAATTGACACGAATGGCCACAAAAGGCACAAAAACTCAAAAAGAGCGGAACGATGAGAAACGACCAGGACATGCGGGTCTTGTGTGATCAGATCTGCCAGACGGCCTTCAACCGGTTCAAGTAATTCGTTTTGTGACTTTTGTGCTTTTTGTGGTGAGCTCGCATGGCTCACCGGTCGCTCCCGATACCGAAAAAGGCAAGACCGCACGGTCGCCGACACAAAAAATCTACCCCGCTACGAGTTTGGCAAAAGGCTCATTCCTTATTGGTGTTCATTCGTGTCCATTGGTGGTTCGCCGTTCTCTTTTGTTACGGGTAGGAATTGCAAGGAGCGGAGGGCGGAGAATGGAGAGAAGCCGGCGGGGTCAGACTTTCAGCAGCCCGCTCAGCACGTAGGGCAGGATGCCCTGGTGGCGGTAGTATGCGACTTCCACCGGCGTATCGATGCGCACCGTTACCGGGACCGTTTCGGTCTGGCCGCCGGGGCGGCGCACCGCAAGGCGGATCTGCTGGCGGGGTCGGATCTCGGACTCGATTCCCACCAGGTCGAAGACTTCGCTGCCGTCCAGGCGGAGTGAATCGGCGCCGGTTCCCTCCTGGAATTGGCAAGGCAGCACTCCCATCCCCACCAGGTTGCTGCGATGGATGCGCTCGAAGCTCCGGGCGACCACGGCCCGCACGCCCAGCAGCCGGGTTCCCTTGGCGGCCCAGTCGCGAGAGCTTCCGGTTCCGTACTCCCGACCGGCCAGAACCACCAGGGGAGTGCCCTGCTCCCGGTAGCGCAGGGCCGCCTCGTAGATGGTCATCCGGGTCCCCTCCGGCTGCAAGCGGGTAAAGCCCCCCTCCATCCCGGGCACCATCAGGTTCTTGATGCGCACGTTGGCGAAGGTGCCGCGGGTCATGACCCGGTCGTTGCCCCGGCGCGACCCGTAACTGTTGAAATCCCCGGCTTCGACCCCATGCTCCAGCAGATAGGCCCCGGCGGGAGAGGCCTGTGCGATGGCCCCCGCCGGACTGATGTGGTCGGTCGTTACCGAGTCGCCCAGAATGGCCAGGGGACGGGCGCCCCTGATGTCCCCCACCTCTCCGGCCCCGGGGGAGAAGTTCTCGAAGAAGGGCGGTTCCTGAATGTAGGTCGAATCGGGGTCCCACTCGAACAGGTCGCCCCGGCTGGCGGGAATCTCCTGCCAGCCGCCGTTGGAACCGGCGGAGTCGCCGTACATCCGGCGAAAGGTCTCGGGATCGAAGGCAGCCGCCATCCGATCGCTCACTTCCTGCAGGCTGGGCCAGATATCCTCGAGGTAGACATCCTCCCCGTCGCTGCCCCGTCCGATGGGTTCGGAGGACAGATCGATATCGATGCGCCCGGCAAGGGCGAAGGCGACCACCAGGGGCGGGCTCATCAGGAAATTGGCCTTGATGTTGGGGTGGACCCTGGCTTCGAAATTGCGGTTGCCGCTCAAGACGCTGGCGGCAACCAGGTCGTTGCCGGTCACCACCTTTTCGATCTCCGGATCCAGGGGGCCGGAATTGCCGATGCAGGTGGTGCACCCGTAGCCGACCAGGTTGAAGCCGAGCCGGTCCAGGTAAGGCTGCAACCCGGTTTTTTCCAGATAGCTGGAGACCACTCGAGAGCCGGGAGCCAGGGATCTCTTGACGGTGGGGCGTATGCTCAAGCCCTTTTCCACGGCCTTCTTGGCCAGCAGCCCGGCCGCCAGCATCACCCCCGGATTGGAGGTGTTGGTGCAGGAGGTGATGGCCGCGATCAGCACGTCCCCATGTCCCAGGTCTGTGGCGGCGCCGGGCACTCCCGTCGGATAACGCTCCCGCATCCCCGAGGGTTTCTGCTCGAAACCGCCTCGATTGAGCGGCGTGCCCAGCAACTCCCGGAACCCGGGCTTGAGTTGGTGGAGCTCCAGGCGATCCTGAGGGCGCTTGGGACCGGCCACCGAGGATTGGATCTGCCCCAGGTCGACCTCCAACACCCGGCTGTAGTCACAATCCCCCAGGCGCGGAATGCCGAACAGGCCCTGGGCCTTGTAGTAGTTGCGAAATGCCTCCACCTGTTGGGCAGTCCTGCCGGTGGCATGCAGATAGCTGCAGGTCTCCTCGTCCACCGGGAAAAAACCGATGGTGGCCCCATACTCCGGGGCCATGTTGGCGATGGTGGCCCGGTCGGTGACCGGCAGGGAGGCTGCTCCTTCGCCGAAGTATTCCACGAACTTTCCTACAACATTGGCTTTCCGCAGCATCTCGGTGCACTTCAGGACCAGGTCGGTGGCCGTCACTCCCTGGCGGAGACTCCCGGTCAGGTGAACCCCGACCACGTCGGGAGTCAGGAAGTAGACGGGTTGACCCAGCATCCCGGCCTCGGCCTCGATGCCGCCGACTCCCCAGCCCAGGATCCCCAACCCATTGATCATGGTGGTGTGGGAATCGGTGCCCACCAGGGTATCCGGGAAGTGGATTCCCTCCTTTTCCACCACCCCCTGGGCCAGGTATTCCAGGTTGACCTGATGGACGATTCCCACCCCGGGCGGAATGACCCTGAACTGGTCGAAGGCCTGCATTCCCCACTTGAGGAACTGGTAGCGGGCCCGGTTGCGCCGGAATTCCATCTCCATGTTGAGTCGCAACGCCTGCGGGCTTCCCGAGTAATCCACCTGTATGGAATGGTCCACCACCAGGTCCACCGGGACCAGGGGTTCGACCCGCTTGGGCTGCCCGCCCATGCGGGCCACCGCCGATCTCATGGCGGCAAGATCGACCAGCAAGGGGACGCCGGTGAAGTCCTGGAGCACGATGCGGGCCACCACGAAGGGAACTTCCTCGGTGCGTGGCCCGGTGGGCTTCCAATTGGCCAGGGCCTGAATGTCCTGCTCCGTGATCCTGTTGCCGTCGAAGTTGCGGAGCAGGGATTCCAGTACGATGCGGAGGCTGACCGGAAGCCTGGAGATGGCGCCTGTTCCCCGCCGTTCCAATTGGGGCAGCGAATAGAAACGCCCGGTTCGGCCATGTCCCAGGCTGAATTCCTGCAAGGAGTTGTAGAGATTGTGGCTCACGGCGCCTCGTCCCAACGGATTGTCCCGGCCCGCAACTGCAGCCGGGAGAATATGCGCTGGTCCGCCGGCCTGTCAAGAGGCGCAGGGCTGTCCCATCGGACACCAGGCTCAGTCCAGGCTTTCGACCTCAACCTGATCGCCGGGGCCGATTCCGGGATTCAGTCGATAGTCTCGAAACAGGCTGGTTTCCCTGCGGTGGCTGCCCTTGAAGAAAAGGCTCCGCCGGTAGGTGACGGTGGTAAAGGTGGGGAGCCAGAGGCCGTTGCCGATATCGGCCTGCTCCAGGGTGATGGTGGCGCCTTTCTTGAGACTGCCGAACAGGCCTCCCACGAATCGCACGTCCTCCCCCAGCCTCCCCGTCAACCGAATCGGCTGGTGGGATTCCCGGGTAATCCAGAGCGTCCCGCTCAGACTCCTCAGAAAGGCGGAACGGGAGGAGGGCGGCTCGAAGTCCGTTCTCGGCTCGAAGTCCAGCACCAGGGTCTCCCACCCGTTGACCTCTTCCCTGCCCGCCAGGGCAAAGCGAAAAGCCGCCAACAGGTTTCGGAAGATTTCAGTCTGCATTTGCCCGTCCCGTTCCCGTCGGGTTCTGGCGATTCTTGCCTTCCGTTTTTGGGGAGAGAGCCGGTCGGCATCGGCAATGGACCGCTGGATGGCGTCGTCCTGGGCCTGAAGATACTGCCGGTCGTAGCGAGCGCCATTGATGGAAATCAACTTGGAGAAGGACTCCAGGTCGGTGTGAATCCAGGTATAGGTTCTGGAGACCGATTCCTCGATGCTCCCGCTGGAGTCGTAGCGGTCCACCACCGCCTTTTCCTCGTACCGGTAGCGGTAGCGGGCTCGATCGTTCTCCATCTGGTTCTCGATCACCCGCTTCAGCATTGCATCCAGTTGGGCGGGTGTCTGCGTCCCGACCGTTCTCGCTTCGCCTCCCATTTCGCAGGCCAGAACCAGGAGGACGCCGATTAGCAATTTCCGGACCATGGTGGCATTATAACGCCGCAACCGCGAGAACCGCGCCGGGCCTCGCAGGATGATCCCACGCTACCGAAATTTGGGCGACAGGCAGGTCAGAACAGCCGAACGTCGCCCACATTTCCTTCGGGATGGCAGGGGCGCCCCTTGTGGGCGCCCAATGCGAGGTCACCGGGCACCAACGGGCAGCCACAAGGGTTGCCCCTACGGCGAGGATGGGTAGCTTGGAATAGTCCTGCCGGGTCTCGATGCGGAGGAGCAATGATATTGGAGACGTTGATTGTCTCAGCCATCCTGCTGCTGGCCCTGGTCCTGTTCGTAACCGAGCTGGTTCCGATAGACCTGACCGCGCTGCTGATCGTGGGTCTGTTGATACTGACCGGAGTGCTGACCCCCGCCGAGGGCTTCTCGGGCTTCAGCCACCCGGCGCCGGTCACGGTGGCGGCCATGCTGGTCCTGAGCGCCGGACTGATCCGAACGGGAGCTGTGGCCAAGCTGGGACAGAAAGTCTCGGCGCTGGGCGGATCCTCCGAGATCAGCCACCTGGTGGTGATCATTCCGGTCATCGCCCTGCTTTCCGCCTTCATCAGCAACACGGCCGCGGTCGCCATGTTCATTCCCCTGGTCCTGAACATTGCCCGGGAAAAGAACCTGAGCCCCTCCAAGATGCTGCTGCCGCTCTCCTACGCGGCCATCCTGGGCGGGGCCTGCACCTACATCGGCACCTCGACCAACATCATCGTCGGCACCATCTTTGCCGAAGGGGGCCGCCCTCCCCTGCAGATGTTCGAGTTCAGCGGTCTGGGGATGGTGTTGTTGGGCCTGGGGACCGTCTACCTGCTGGCCATCGGACAGAGGAATCTCCCCTCCCGGCCTACCGAAGCCAGCCTCACCGAGGGTTACCGGCTCCGGGAGTACCTGACGGAGTTGGTGATCCGAGCGGATTCCCCGCTGCTGGACAAGACCCTGAAAGAAACCGATTTCAGCCAACAACTGGATATCGAGGTCCTGGAAATCCAGCGCGGCCAATACAAGCTCCGGTTGTTCCTTCAGGACATCCAGCTCAGGGGAGGCGACGTTCTGATCGTCAAGGGAAACCTGGAAAATATCCTGAAGATCCGCGATACCGAAGGGGTCGACATCCTGGCCGAAGTCAAGCTGAGTGACCGCGACCTGAAATCGGAAGACGTCACCCTGGCCGAGGCCGTCATTTCACCCGACTCGTTTCTGATCGGCCGGACGCTGAAGGAAGCCAACTTCCGGCAGCGCTACCAGGCCACCGCCCTGGCGATCCGGAGACACGGCAGCCAGATCCGGGACAAACTGGGCCGGGTGCGCTTGCGGGTGGGGGACATGCTGCTGGTCCAGGTGCGCAAGTTGGTGCTCGAGAACTTGAGACAGGACTCCGATTTCATGCTGGTCCTCGAGGAATCTCAAGGCTCCGATTTCCGCTTCAGCAAACTGCCTGTCGCGGCGCTGATCTTTCTGGGCGTGATTGCCGCCGCGGCCTCGCGGGAGCTTTCCATCGAGCTGGCGGCCCTCTTCGGCGCCATGGCGATGGTCGTTACCCGGTGCATCACCCTCCAGCAGGCCTACCGGGCCGTGGACTGGCGCATCGTCATCCTGATCGGGGGAACCCTGGCCCTGGGTACGGCGATGGACAAGACCGGGACGGCCAACCTGATTGCCGAAAGCCTGGTGGGATGGTCCGGCGCGTTGGGTCCGGTAGCGTTGATCGCCGTGCTCTACCTGCTGACCCTCGCGATGACCGAGCTCATGTCCAACAATGCCACCGCGGCCCTGCTGACCCCCATCGCCATCTCCATTGCCCACCACGGCGGTTGGGATCCCCGGCCCTTTGTCTTTTGCGTGGCCTTCGCCGCCTCCTGCAGTTTCCTGACGCCCATCGGCTACCAGACCAACACCATGGTGTACGGCCCGGGGGGATACCGCTTTACCGACTACTTCAAGGTGGGAGTGTGGCTGAGCCTCATCAGTTGGCTGGCGGCCACCCTGCTGATCCCCCGCATCTGGCCGTTCGACTAGCCCGCATTTCTCACCCGGGGGGCATGATCATGGCGCAGGAATTTTTCCTCCAGCGTGTGCTCGCGACCGAAGAGCATGGGAAGGGTGCCTCCTATTCGCCGCATTCGCGGCTGTGGCAGTGCAGGGTTCATACAACCCCAGGCTTCCGCCTGGGGCTACATGCTGGCGCTGCTTCGCAGCTCTATAAGGATGGCTTGTAGGGGGCGTCTCGCCGGGTTACCGACTCCAACCGCAGCTTCGCAGCTCTCCCATAACCCACGACACTGCAAAGGGGAACGTGCTTGTTTATCTGGAATGAAGCGTTTGCAATAATCGGCAGAGGGAGGCTCCGTTGACTGCTCGAACCCTGTCGATTCTGGTTCTGAGTTTTCTGGGGCTGTCGGGCATGATCTTTCAACCTGCGGCCCGGGCCGAGCGCATCAAGGTCATCCTGGACTCCGACCTGGGCTCGGACGTCGACGACGCCTTTGCCCTGGCGCTGCTGCTGGCCAGTCCGGAACTCGAGATCGTGGGGATCACCCTGGGACACGGCCAGACCGACAAGCGAGGCCGGCTGGCCTGTCGCCTCCTCCATGAAACCGGGCGCGAGGACATCCCGGTGGCCCTGGGCAGACCCACGCCCCTGGTGGTGGGTCACCCGGAAATCACGGGGGCCGATCCCGGACAGTTTTCCTGGGCCGAGGAGTTTTCAACCCTTGAACCGATCGACACGCCGGCGGTGGACTTCATCGCCGATCAACTGCGCCGGCACCCCAAGCAAATCACCTTGATCTCGGTCGGTCCCGTATCCAACCTGGCCGACCTGCTTCAAGGGGACCCGGAAGCGCTGCAACTGGCCAAAAGGGTCTACTCCATGTTCGGTTCCTTCTACCTGGGATACGACGGCAGCCCCGTCCCTTCGGCCGAGTGGAACGTTCGGGCCGATATCCCCTCCGCCCGCATCCTCTCGTCCTCGACGGCCCCGATGACCTACGCCGGTCTGGATGTCACCGCGTTCGTCGAGTTGAAGGCCGACCAGCGCCGAGCCCTCTGGTCCCATGGCTCCCCGCTCACCGATGCGCTCGAGGTTCTCTACCGGCTCTGGGGGCGGGAAACACCCATCCTCTTCGACCCCGTCCCCATCGGCATGGTGCTGTGGCCGGAGTTGTTTCGCACCCGCGCCGCCCATGTCCGCACCACCGCCGAGGGATTCACGGTCATCGACGAAAGCCGGCCGCCCAACAGCCGGGTCGCCATGTCGATTCAAACCGACGAGTTCCTGGAGCGGGTGGTCGAACGCCTCCTGCGGCAGAACCTGAAGCGTGCGCCGTGAGGAGGTGAGGACGAAGTCGGTGGACTCTATCGGTTTCGGGTCCTTCCGACCCGATCCAAGGCGTTTCAAATACTCCCCGCCCGGTGTGTTCCGATATTCGACAACGTCTCCCTTTTTCCTAGAAATTCAAGCGCAGCGACAACTGGAACTGTCTCGGATCGAAGGCCGAGGTGAAGGAGAAGGGCTCGGTGACCGGTCCCCGCCGGCCCACCAGCCGGGTGGGAAGCTCATCGATGCTCACGTCGCCGACCGTGCTGTTGATCTGCTTGAAGTTGGTGCGGTTGAACAGGTTGAAGGCCTCCGCGATCAGCCCCAGAGTCCAGGTCTCGGTCAGCGGAATCTCCCGGTTCAGCCGGAGGTCGAAGGAAGTGAAGTCGGGCCCCATGCCCACGTTGCGGCCCACGCCCCAGGGGCGGTGGGTGTCGGTGTGGCGGTCGCCCACCGTGTCGAACCCCGAGTTGAGGTTGAAGGGTGATCCCGAGCGGGCGTTCATGATGGCCGAGACCGTGAAGTCCCGGATCAGGGCGTGGCCGGACCCGCCGTCGCTGCCCGATCTCCAGGGAAGATCCACCACCGTGTAGGCCACGAAGTTGTGCTTCCGGTGGAACGTCGACAGCGCCCATTCCGACCTGGCGTCCCACTGCAAGTGCGGCTCGAACGAGGAGTTGTAGTCGGTGTTCTCGTCCATGGTCTTGCTCCAGGTGTAATGGGCCGAGAGGGTAAATCCGTCGAAAAACCTCTTCCGGAACTGCGTCATGAAAGCATGGTAGGAGGAATTGGCCCAACTGCCGTAGATGTTGTCCTGCAGCACCAGCGGATTGTGAAAGCCCACGATCGGACGCCCCAGCTCGTTGGTTCCCGCCTGGTAGACGTTCTTGTCCAGGGGGCGGATGATGTGGACGCCCCGGTTGAAATTGTATCCCAGCGAGACGGTGTAGCCGTCGGCCACCTCGCGCTGGATCTCGAGGCTGCCCTGCTGGGAATAGGGATTGACCGTGTCGTCGGCCACGTCGAACTGCACCCGCAGCGGAAGCCCCGGACCGGGATCGATGCCGTGGATGGCCAGGTCCTGAGGCGTGAGGGTCCGAGTCCCCAGGATGCCCCGCTGCAGGGCGGTGCCGTAAATCTCGGCCGAGGTGAGCAGACCGCCGGTCAGTGCGCTGTTGATTCCGGGCAACCCGGTCAGCGGGATGAAGATCTGGAAGATATCGCCCGCCTCTCCCAGCAGGTCCCTGATGTAGGTGATCTGGCTTTCGATCCTGGCGTAGTAGATGCCAAAGCCCCCGCGTATGACCATCTTGGGGTCTGGGCTCCAGGCAAAGCCCAGCCTGGGCGCCACGTTGTTCTTGTCGGTGGGGAAATTGGTCTTGACCTCGAACTCGTGCCGGCCGCCCAGCGTCAGTTGCAGATCGGGTCTCAGGCGCCAGGAGGCTTCGGCGAAGAAGTTGAGATAGTGCTTCCATCCGATCCAGTAGGGCTCGCCGAAGCCCTGCTGGTAAATCAGCGGCAGCCCCAGGGCATAGGCCTGCAGGGAGGAGATCGGTTCGTCTACGGCGGCTGCGAGCTGGGGCTGTCCGAACTGCGTCAGAGCGCCCTGCAGCAGTTGCGCCGCCCCGGTGCCGATGCCGTTATCGATGATCAGGCCCAAAGGCACCGCCTCGCCGAACTGAAAGCGCCCCCCGAAGAAGGTTTCCGACCGCACGCTGAAACGGGAGGCGCCCACGTCGACCCCGAACTTGTAGGTATGCGGGCCCGAAGTGCGGGTGAAGTTCTGCCGCACCTGGCCGGAGCGTTCCACGATGCGGGTCGGCATGATCAGGTCCCGTCCGAAGAGGCCGAATCCGTTGATGTCGATCGACGGGCCGTAGGGGTCGGTCGGATAGACGCCGAAGTCGTGATAGTTGACTCCCAGGAGGGTTTCGCTGGCCAACTCCGGGTGGATCAGCAGCGTATTGCCCAGGGCCACCCCGAAATCGTTGGTGTGGGAGCTCCGGCCGCGGCTGTAGGAGACCAGCGATCCGAACTGCGAGTTCTCGCTGTCCGAGCCCGTCCAGTTGACCCGCGTGAACAGCGTATGCCCATCCCCCACCGTGTGGTCCACACGCCCCAGGAACTGCTGGCGTTCCTCCCCGAAGGGGAACACCCCGCTGTTCTGCTCGAACAGGGAGACGACGTGGGGATAGTTGCCCGGAACAAGCGCCGCCGAGAACTCCTCCAACACGAGCGCCGGGATCAGCCCCGCCGCCCCCAGGCCCGCCATCAGGCCCTGCTGCGAGGGCGTCAGCTCGTAGAGGAACGAATCGTCCCGCAGCAGCGGCACGAAGACCGATTCGTGGCGGTCCAGCCGTTCGTAGGCGCCGTAGAAGAACGTCCCCTCCCGGCCCAGCGGCCCGCCGATCGAGGCGCCGCTCTGCGCTCGGGTGTAGGCCGACTTTCTCGGATCGAAGTAGTTGCGGGCCTGTACGTGGCGGTTGCGCAGCAGCCCGAACAGGCTTCCGTGCAACTGGCTGGTGCCGCCCTTGGTGACGATGTTGATGGCGCCTCCCGGCGCCCCCCCCAACTCGGCCGAGAAGGTGTTGCGGTTCACCTGGAACTCCTGCACCGCCGCCTGGGTGATGGTGGAGCGGACCGTGCCCGTGTCGAAGACGTTGTTCAAGCCGTCCAGCATGAAGACGTTGCTGCGCCCGCTGCCCCCGCCGATGCCCAGCCCGGAATGGGGAGTGACCACGATTCGACTGTCCCGGTCATCCACCATGTGGTTGGTATCCACCACTCCCGGAGTCAAAAGCGCCAGGTCCAGGTAGTCCCGCCGGTTGATGGGCAGGTTCTCGATGCGGACCGAGTCGATATGGTCGGCCTGGACCGTCTGGTGGGTGTCGATCGCCGGGCGCTCGGCTACGGCTGAAACCACGATGCTCCGGGTGGCCGCGCCCAGGGTCAGCTCGGGCGAGAAGGCCGCCGTCTCTCCCACCCGGACCTCGAAGTTCTCGGCCACGTAGGGGAGAAAGCCCTCCGCCTCGAATCGCAGCGTATAGAGGCCCGGCATGAGGTGGCTGAGAACATACTCGCCGAGGGGGGAAGAAACGCTCTTGTGCTCCACGCCGCGTTCCTGGTCGGTGGCGGTCACGGTGACGCCGGGAACGACGGCCCGGGTCGGGTCGAACACGTGCCCCTGGATGTTGCCGCTCTTGGTCTGGGCTCCCGAGAGGGAGGAACCGGCCAGCACCAGAATGACGGCTGCCGCCCATCGACGGCCCGCGGTGAAGTGTGGTGGTGTCAATCGCATCGTCTGGCTTCCTCAGGTGGCGGAACACGGGTGTGCCGGACAGGGTTCAAGTTTTCCGGCAGCGCGAAAATGCCCCTACATTCTACGGCATTACCCGCATTCTCACTAGATTTCTTGAAGCCGGGTTCCTGGAGCCCGATTGCGAGAGGCCATCGAAAGGCGGGAGAGGAGGCAGGTTGTCGAATGGCCGGAAAGACGGTGCGTCGGCCGGAAAGGCGGGTTCACTCCTTGACATCCGGCCTCGCCCGACTATAATCCTTCCCGACAACTGAATAACGTTCTTATCCAGAGTGGCTGAGGGACTGGCCCTGTGAAGCCACGGCAACCCCCCATCCAGGGAAGGTGCCAACTCCGACAGAACCAGGTTTCTGAAAGATAAGAATAGAGCCGATACCCGCCTCTTCTTATCGAAGGGGTTTTTTTTGGCCCATCAAGGTGTTCAAGACAAACTTCTTTTCATCATGGATAGAGCCACCCGGACAGTGATGCCGGCCTGGTGCTGCCAGCGAGGATATTGATGTCTTTTGTGAACGGCCTGCAATGCCGGGAATGTGACCAGTCTTACCCCAAGGAACCCCTGTCGGTCTGTGAATTCTGCTTCGGACCGCTGGAGGTGGTCTACGACTACGAGGCCATCCGGCCCCTTCTGCGCCGCGAAGTCATCCGGAACAGGGCCCCCAACATGTGGCGTTATGCCGAATTGCTGCCTTTGGACGGCGAAGCCCGGGTGGGGTCTCAGACCGGTTTCACGCCGCTGGTCCGGGCGGACAACCTGGCCAGGAGGTTGGGTCTGAAGGATGTCTACATCAAGAATGACAGCGTCTGTGCTCCAACCCTCTCCTTCAAGGATCGGGTGGTGGCCGTGGCCCTCTCCAAGGCCTTGGAATTCGGCTTCGACACCGTCGGTTGCGCCTCGACCGGAAACCTCGCCAACGCCGTGGCCGCCAACGCCGCCAGCGTGGGCCTGAACAGCTACGTGTTCATCCCCGCCGACCTGGAGATGGGCAAGGTCCTGGGCACGCTCATCTACAAGAACAACGTCGTCAAGATCGATGGAAATTACGATGACGTGAATCGGCTGTGCAGCGAAATCGTGGGAAAGTACCGGTGGGGCTTCGTCAACATCAACCTGCGTCCCTTCTATGCGGAGGGTTCCAAGAGCTTCGGCCTGGAAGTCGCCGAACAGCTCGGCTGGAGAACCCCCGACTGCATCGTGGTCCCGATGGCGGGCGGATCGCTCATTACCAAGATCCGCAAGGCTTTCACTGAAATGCAGAAGCTGGACCTGATTCCCGACAGCCGTTGTCGCATCTTCGGGGCTCAGGCCACCGGCTGCTCGCCCATTACCACCGCGGTCAAGGCCGGCCGGGATTTCATCAAGCCGGTGAAGCCCGACAGCATCGCCAAGTCCATTGCCATCGGGAATCCCGCCGATGGCTACTACGCTCTCAAGACCATGCTGGAAAGCGGCGGCTGGGGAGAGGACGTCAGCGACGAGGAGGTGGTGGAAGGCATCCAGCTCCTGGCCGAGGAAGAGGGCATTTTCACCGAAACGGCGGGCGGAGTCACCGTTGCCGTGACCCGCAAGCTGATTGAACAAGGCAGAATCGGCAGCGACGACCTTACGGTGATCTCCATCACCGGAAACGGACTGAAGACCCAGGAGGCCGTCCAGGGCCGCCTGGCCGAGCCCGCGGTGATTCCGGCCAGGCTGAGCGAGTTCGAAGAAACCCTCCCGAAGGTGCCGGCGGTCGGCTAAAGTGGGCCCGGCCGTCAAGCCACCTCCCGGCGGCGGTCGCGATCCTCTTCCCCGGTCCATCTTCCGGGAGATCCCGGCCCCCGGAGAAACGTTCATGTCGGATCTTCCATCCCGCTACTCCCGCCAGGTTCTCTTTGCGGAAATCGGCCCAGCCGGACAGAAGCGCCTGCTTGGCAGCCGCGTGGTCATCGTCGGCTGCGGGGCTCTGGGAACGGTGCAAGCCGAGGCATTGACCCGTGCAGGCATCGGAAGACTCCGCCTGATCGATCGGGACTTTATCGAGGAGAGCAACCTGCAGCGGCAGACCCTGTTCACGGAAGAGGACGTTCGGGAGGGCCTCCCCAAGGCGGTCGCCGCCAGACGCCGCCTGCAGGCCATCAACGCCTCGGTAGCCGTGGAGGACCGAGTGGAGGACCTGAACACTCGCAACGCCGAATCCCTGGTCGAGGGTGCGGACTGCATTCTGGACGGCACCGACAACTTCGAGGCTCGCTTCCTGCTGAACGACGTCTCCCAGAAACGGCGCATCCCCTGGATTTACGGAGCCGCGGTGGGAAGCCAGGGCCTGACCATGACGATCGTTCCCGGCCGGACGCCCTGCCTGCGCTGTGTCTTCGAGTCCCCTCCACCACCTGGAACCACGCCCACCTGCGACACGGCGGGAGTGCTGGCGCCAGCCGTCAACCTGGTGGCCTCGCTGCAGGTGGCCGAGGCCCTGAAGATCCTGTCCGGAAGGTTGGAACGTATCAACCGGAGCCTGGTCAGCCTGGACGTCTGGCGGAACAGCTGGCGGCGCCTGGAGATCGAAAGCGGCCGCGCCAGCGGAGATTGTCCGGCCTGCCACTTGGGCCGCTACGATTTCCTGGAGGGCGAGCGCGAATCCTCGGCCGCGATTCTCTGCGGGCGAGATTCGGTCCAGATCAATCAGCCCTCCCGGAAACACCTGGACTTCCCCCGGCTCGGACAGCGGCTGGAACTTCTGGGCAGCGTTTCCTACAATCGGTTTCTGCTCAGGTTCCGGCTGAAAGAGTTTGAAATTGCCGTTTTCCCCGACGGTCGGGGCATCGTCAAGGGCACCCGGGACACCCGGGAAGCCCGCTCGCTCTACTCCAGGTACATCGGAAATTGAGATCCCGTGCGGGGCCTGAAGGAGCGCACCCTGCCCGCGCCGCCCCGTCAGCGCAAACCGGAAGATTGCCGGCAGCCGCCATGATCTACCTGGACAACGCAGCCACCAGCTTTCCCAAGCCGGAGGCGGTCTATCGGGAATTGCAGGACTACTTGCGCCGCGACGGGGCCAACCCCGGCAGAGCCGGACACCAATGGGCCGTGCGGGTGGAAAGGACCCTGGACGACACCCGCAACCTGCTGGCCCGCTTCTTTGGAATGGACGACCACCGCCGGGTCATCTTCACCCTCAACGGCACCGACTCCCTCAACATGGCCATCAAGGGAGTGCTTCGCCCCGGAGACCACGTGGTCACCAGCCTGCTGGAACACAACTCGGTCTCCCGCCCCCTGAAGCAGTTGGAAGCCGACGGCCGCATCGAGCTGACCCAACTGCCTTTCTCCCAGGAGGGGTTCGTCGATCCCGAAGACTTTCGCAGGGCCTTGACCCCGCGGACCAGGCTGGTGGTTCTGCTGCACGCCTCCAATGTCCTGGGAACCCTGCAGCCCATAATCGAGGTGGGCAGGATCTGCCGCCGGCACGGAGCGCTGTTTCTGGTGGACGCAGCCCAGACTGCCGGAGTCGTACCCATCCACATGCAGGCCATGCAGATCGACCTGCTGGCTTTTCCGGGCCACAAGGCCCTGTTCGGCCCGCCCGGCATCGGCGTCCTGCTGGTGGGCCATCGGGTCGAGCCGCTGCCCTGGCGGGAGGGCGGCACCGGTTTCGATTCGGAAGATCCCCTGCAGCCCCGGCGCCTTCCCCATCTCCTGGAAGGAGGGACGCCCAACACCCTGGGCGTGGCGGCGCTGAGAGCCGGCCTGAGCTTTGTGACCGGCGAGGGCCTCGACCGGATCCGAGGTCACGAGCAGCGTCTGCTGGCTCGGTTGACTGATTCCCTCAAGGAGAATCCCAGGATCTGCCTCTACGGCTCCCCGGACCCGCAGCGGCGGGTAGGTTCGGTGGCGCTCAACCGGGAGGGCTACACCTCCTCGGAGGTGGGAGCGATCCTGGACAACTCCTTTGAAATCGCCGTCCGGCCCGGCCTGCACTGCGCCCCCTACCTGCACCGGCACCTGGGCACGGCGCCCGAGGGGGCCGTCCGCATCAGCCCCGGTTATTTCAACACCGAGGACGATATCGATCGCTGCCTCTCGGCCCTGGAGCAGTTGTAATGCGGGAAAATCCAGGACGAACCCGATCCGGGTATCGAACCCGGGCGGCGCGGGAGAACGACAGAGTAATGAAGGGGTTCTACACGGAAGCCAGTCCATGACCCGTAAATTGCGCGCGGCCGTACTGGGGGCCACCGGCACCGTCGGCCAGCGCTTCATTCAGTTGCTGGAGGACCACCCCTGGTTCGAGTTGGGAGCCGTTGCGGCTTCGGGCCGCTCGGTGGGCAAGCCCTATCAGCGGGCCTGCTCCTGGAAGATCCCGGAGCCGATGCCGGAGTACGTCGGAGACCGAGTCCTCAGCCCCTGCCGCCCCGGGCTGGAGGTGGACTTCGTCTTTTCCGGCCTCCCTTCCTCCATGGCCGGGGAGGTGGAAAGCGATTTCGCCCGGGCCGGATATCCGGTGGTCAGCAACTCCGGAAGCCACCGAATGGACGAGGACGTCCCGCTGCTGGTCCCCGAGATCAACCCCGGCCACCTGGACCTGATTCCCCTGCAGCAAGAGCGCAGGCGGTCGTCGGGATTTATCGTCACCAACCCCAACTGCACCGCCATCGCCCTGGTTCTGGCGCTGGCCCCGCTGCACCGGGCCTTCGGCCTGGAGAGGGTCAGCGTGGTGACCATGCAGGCGCTCTCGGGGGCCGGCTATCCCGGAGTGGCCGGCCTGGACGTCGCCGACAACGTGCTGCCCTACATCGAGGGGGAAGAGGAGAAGGTGGAGACCGAGCCCTTGAAGATCCTGGGAGATTGCAAGGACGGCAAAGTCGAGTGGGCGGAGTTCGGAATCAGCGCCCAGTGCCACCGGGTGAACGTTCAGGACGGGCACCTGGAGGCAGTCTCGGCAAGCTTCCGGCAGCGGCCCTCCCGCGGCGAGCTGGTGGAGGCCCTGGCCTCTTCCCGATCGCTCCCCCAGGAGTTGAACCTGCCCAGCGCGCCCCGCAGGCCGGTGGTCTGCATGGAAGAGCCCGACCGCCCCCAGCCCCGCCTGGACCGAAACCTGGAAAAGGGCATGGCGACCGTGGTGGGACGCATCCGCCCCTGTCCCGTCCTGGACTACAAGTTCGACCTGCTGGGGCACAACACCATCCGAGGGGCGGCGGGCGCCGCCATCCTCAACGCGGAGCTTCTTCGGGCTCGGGGGATGCTGGAAAGAAAGGGGTAGAAACGCCGGCCGGGACCGCATTTTTCGCTGAGCCACTAGGTTCAGAATTGGAAAAGGAGAGGATATACTCTTACAGTTGAGCGCTGGAGACCTTGGGAATGCCGATGGATAACCAGAAGAAAGATCAATCGCGTAAGGACAACTATCGTCTCGATGTGAGTGACTTCGGTCCGATCGTCCAGGCGAGCGTGGACTTGCGCCCGCTCACAGTATTCATTGGCCCCAGCAATACGGGCAAGTCCTACCTGGCGATCTTGATCTATGCTTTGCATCAGTGTTTGGGTGGGCTGACTCTCACCCATAAAGGGTGGTTTTCGCATCGCCTCGGTTGGAGGATCGACGCAACCGAGCTGCGGTCCGCAGCAACTGAAAAAGAGGTCCGAAGCTGTTTACATGACTGGCTGTTGAAAGCGTTGGCAGCGGGCAGCGGAACGCTGCCCGCATTGCCGAGTGAGGTGGCTTCTTACATGCGTTCCTCTCTGGAGCAAATCAAGAGTCTCGGGCGCGATTTGGAAAAGGAAATAGGGCGATGCTTCGGCATCGATCAATCGGCAGAGCTGGTTCGACGCTACGGATCCGCCACTGCTTCGCAAATTGGCTTCGGTGTGCCCCAAACTGGAGCTGGGAGAGTTCACTACCAGCTTGAGTTCGGCAAAGGTGACGGGCGATTCTCCGGGCACATCTCCGACATCGAGCCGCTTGAAATCGGATTCCCCGGAAGCTTGGACGATCGGAATGAGTGGCTGCGGCGGTTCACGACTTTCGGCGTCGTCAAATCCCAGGATCTTGAGTTCCTGCTTGAATCGCTCACACAGATATTGTTCCGATCCCTGCTTGGTCCGCTATACCGGAGTGCCTATTACCTCCCGGCTGGTCGCACCGGCGTCATGCAAAGCCATCACGTTGTGGCGAGCGTCCTACGGCAGAAAGCCGCAACTGCAGGACTGCACCGTTCCCTGGATGTCCCGATGCTGTCGGGGGTGTTGGATGATTTTCTGGAGCAGTTGGTCGAAATGAGTTCAGCACGAGTTCGCTCTCGTCACGAGACTGCCCGCGAACTCGCCTGGCATTTGGAGAACAATATCCTCATGGGTGATGTCCGGGTGGACCGCTCCGTAACCGGCTACCCTAGCTTCACCTATCGACCACGAGACTGGAAAAAAGATCTGCCGTTGATGCGGGCCTCCTCCATGGTCTCCGAACTGGCCCCGGTCGCCCTGTATCTGCGGCATGTCGTGCGTTCCGACGACCTGCTCATCATAGAGGAGCCGGAATCTCATCTCCACCCCGCCATGCAGGCTGCCTTCACCCGTGAACTGGCGCGGGCCGTGCGTGCCGGGGTTCGCATCCTCATGACCACTCACAGCGAATGGTTCCTGGAACAGATCGGAAATCTGGTGAATCTCTCGGAACTGCCTGGAAACAAACGGAAAGGCTTCGTCAAGGAAGACTTTTCTCTCAGCCCCGATGCCGTCGGTGTGTGGCTGTTCAAGACAGCCAAAAGGCCCAAGGGCTCTAGGGTTCAGGAAGTCACACTCGATAGCGAGACCGGACTCTATCCATCCGGATTCGAGGAAGTCAGTGAAACGCTCTACAACCAAAGCGCTGCCATCTTCAACCGGTTGCAAGAAGGCGGCAGCCAATAGCGCTTTGCTTGCCTTGGTTGCCCAAAAAGTTGACGACGACTGCTGCACCAACAACTGCAAGAAAGGGAATTGCTCCCTTTCGATGATTGACGCGCCGGCACAGCGTCTCATCGTCGATCTGGATTGCGCAACACTGCCGATTCCCGCAAATCGGAAGCGTTGCGATTACCTGTTGGTCGGCGAGAAAGACAGTAGCGCCTGGGTCGTGCCCATTGAACTGAAGGGAGGCGGGTTCAAGGCGGACAAAGTTGTTGAGCAGCTTCAGGGGGGGTGTCATGTAGCTGATGCATGGCTGCCCACGGGAAGCTTGTTCCGGTTCGTTCCGGTTCTGGCTCATGGAAAGAGCATCCATAAAAGGGATTTCAGAGTTCTTCGCCGCCGCAATATCACCCTGCGTGGAGAGAAACGCAAAATTAAAACGCTCCGTTGCGGTGACAAGCTGGTGAGTAAGCCCTCATGAAGAGTGGGGCAGGTCGAATCGGACCATCTGGAACGTCTGCTGAACGGCCAATTGTCCATCCTTGGCTCAAGGAAAACGGTCGTGACTGAAAAACAACAGGGTTGGAACGGCGGGCTGGATGTCGTACTCGGTGCGTTCAACGAAGTTGCGTGGCAGACGGGGCTGTTCCGAAAGCGTCAAAGGGATGCCCACCGTATGGAAAAACAGATTGAGGACAGGTGCCACGGAAGATCCGAGGACTACGGAAAGGTAATGCGCGACCTGGTGACCCCATTCTGCAGAATGCTGAACGGGCAGTCTTATTCGCGCTTCGATATCCCTCTCCCCGAGACGGAACGAAAGGGCAGAAACGATGCGCTGGAGATCGTCATCGATACGTTCAGAGGATTTGTCAAGCGTAACGGCCCGAAGGTGGATCGGTCGTGGAGCGAGATCGCTGATGAAATGGAACAACTGGTCGGGTACGAAGGACTCCGGAACTCCCAGGATTACTGGAATGCGATGGCCGAAATTGTGTTGCCCTTCTACAGAGTGCTAAAGGGGAAGTCAACAGGGAATCCACCCTTCAACACCTGACCTCACCACCAAGGGAGGAGGCTTTATGCCCACATCCGTACGTATTCCCGTGCAACTGAGAACGCTCACCGGAGGTCAGGAGGTGATCACCGGAACAGGCGGATCGGTGTTGGAAATCATCCAGGACATCGACCGGCAGTACCCCGGCCTCAAGGACCGCATCTGCGAATCGGAGGGGAAGGTCCGGCGTTTCGTCAACATCTTCCTCAACGAGGAGGACATTCGCTTCCTGGAGAATCTCCAGACCCCGGTCACCGAGAAGGACGAGCTGTCGATCATTCCGGCCATTGCCGGCGGATAGGCCGCATCCATCCAACCGGCTGCAGCTTTCCTCCAACACCCTCGGGCGCGGCCGCGGCCGGCAGCGTCAAGACCAGGCAGGCCTCACAAGGCCTTCTTGGCCTGCTGCCAGAGTGCTTCCATCTCATCGAGTGTGGTGCTTCCCAGGTCCTTGCCTGTCCGCCGCAGAGCGGCCTCCATGAACTGAAATCGCGCTACGAACTTCCGGTTGGACTTCCGCAGGGCCGTTTCAGGATCGATGTCCAGAAAGCGGGCGATATTGACCGCCGCAAAGAGCAGGTCGCCGACCTCCTGCTCGACTTGCTCCCGCCCGGCAGACCGGGGGGAGTCCAGGGCTTGCCGGAGTTCCCCGACCTCCTCTTCCAGCTTCTCGAACACCCCGTCGATGCGAGGCCAGTCAAACCCGACCCGGGAGGCTTTCCCGGTGATCTTGAGTGCGGTCAGGAGGGCCGGAAGCCGGGGCAGATGGTCCAGGATCGAGTCGTCCCCGCTTCCATCGTCCGGCCCGCCGGCGCGTTCCCGGCGCTTGATGTCTTCCCATTGATGCAACACTCCCTCGGCGCTATCCGCTTCGGCGTCGCCGAACACGTGGGGATGGCGCCGCACCATCTTGCCGACGACCCCATCCGCCACCTCGTCGATGTCGAAGGCGCCTTCCATTTCGGCCATCTGGGAGAGAAAGACCACCTGGAACAACAGATCGCCCAACTCGCCGCGAAAAGCCGATCGGTCGCCGCTGTCCAGCGCCTCCAGGGTCTCGTAGGCCTCCTCCAGCAGGAGCGGCTTGAGGGTATCGAAGGTTTGCTCGCGGTCCCAGGGACAACCGTCGGGGCCCCGCAGCCGATCCACCAGGGCTACCAGCTCCAGGAATTTCCGTCCCTTCATGGCCATTCAGGCTGATCTCCGCCGCAGAGCGCCTGCGGGTTCCGGGCGGTTGCCCCCGTTGCGCTTGGCCCGGTACATGAGTCGATCGGCGGCTTCAATGAAGTCCCTGCTCTCCATCCCGGGAGAGTACTCCGCGATTCCGGCGCTGAATCCGACCGCACCGGCCAGGGCTTGGGAGACGGCCCGGCGCAGCCGGTCCACCAGGATCTGGGCTTCGGCCCGACGGGTGTGGGGCAGCAGCAGCACGAACTCGTCGCCTCCGTAGCGAAAGGCCCGGTCCGTCCTGGCCCGAATGGTCCGGGAAACGACGGCTCCCACGGTTCCAAGCAGGCGGTCCCCCGCCAGGTGGCCGTGGGTGTCGTTGTATTCCTTGAATCCATCCAGGTCGAACAGACACAGGGAACAGGCGCTGCCGGCCCGCTTGGCTCGTTCCATCTCCCTCGGCAATTGCTCGAACAGATCCCGCTGGTTGTGGAGGCCGGTCAGATCGTCGGTGACCGCGAGCCGCTTCAACTGGCGCTCCAGCGCAACCTTGCGACTGTCATGCCTGGCCCGGGAGGCTCGGACCTGCTCCCACAGGTGAGCATTCTCCAGGGCCAGGGCCGCCTGGTCCGCCGCCAGCCTCAGGAAGTCCCGGTCGGAACGGTCCAGGGAGTCGCCGGCCGAGTGTCCCAGGACCAGGGCGCCCGCCAAGTGTCCCCCGGCCATCAGGGGCAACAGGGTATGAAATGGAGCGGCCGCCGGAAAGGGAGGAACCCGGTTGCCGGCTCCGGGGTTGGAGTTACGGCGCCCGAAGACTGGAGCCCCTGGAGCTTCCAGGATGGGAGCCAACAACGGGTGGTCCAGCGGAACTCGCCCCCGAGACTCCGACCCGCCATCGGATCGGACCCCCACTAACGTTACCTCCCAGGCCTGACCTTCCCGATCGAGTCGGGCCAGCGCCCAGCAGTCGCCACCGATGATGGGACGGGTCCGATCCCTGATCACCCCGAGAATTTCTTCCGGCTTCAGTCGGGCGGTCAGGCTCCTGGAAATGGCGGCCGCGGCCTGCATCCTTGCTTTCCCCGCCCGCCCTGTTTCAGACCGTCGCGCCCCGGCCAAGCCGACTGAGTCGGGGTCCGTGCACCGGCCCGGCGCCCTCGGTTCCCGTGACCGTCTGTTGGGAGTCCCAGCCAGCATCCCATCCACCCCCTTCCCTGTCTCCATCGCTACCGATACCGCAGCTCCACGCTCCAACCGTCGATCAACTCGAGGGGGTGGATGCGATACTCCCTCGGCTGGAGAGCCAATGCCTCCAGGTCCTTGCGATGGCCCAGCCGCCGAATCGTGTGCCATTGAGTCTTGCGCACAATCCGGCCGCCGCTGTCCCAGAAGGCCAGTCCGGCGGCTCCTCCGGCGTATGCCTTGCTGGCCTGCCGGGCATACCGGCTGCCGGGCATGTTGCGTGGAGTGATGTCTTCGAAGAAGACGGTTCGGGTGCCCCGGGTGATCTTTCGGAAGTAGTCGTAGTCCACCCTTTGAGTCCCGTCCCCTCCGGTATAGACGCAGAGGATATCCACCAGCCGCTCTCGAGTCCAGGTCTCCAGGTCCAGAGCCGCGTGGCGATTCCAGGCCGCGTCGTAGCCCACGTTGGCCAGCACCTCTATCCGGGGACCCTCGGGGCGCTGCCGGTCCAGCCGCCGGCGCAATTCCCGCATGAAGGTGGTGACGTAGGTTGCCCAGTGCCTCTCCAGGCGCTCGTCCGCCGCCGGTGGGTCTCCTCGCCGCCGGGCCGGTTCGGGGAGTTGGCGAGGATCGATCCCGTACGCCTTCTTGAAGTCTTCGACCACCGGAGGCTCGAACAGCACGAAAGGGGGCCTGCGAGTATAGATCAATTGCACGCCCTTGACTCCGTACCCCGCCAGTTCCGCCAACAGGTCCAGGTAGAAGCGCCGCACCTGGCTGAAGGCCAGGCTCAGCCGGACAATGCTGTGACCGTCCCGATCGCGGCAGCGCCACTGCGGATGCCGTTTCCAGAAATGTACGGGCTCGAACCAGACCGGAGGCACGGTGGCCATGGTTCCCATGCGAAAACCCAGGTAGACCTCGATGCCCATGGAATGGGCATGATCCACGGCCACTTTGAGCGGGTCGATGCCGCGGGACTGAAAGCGGCGGAGGCTCTCGGCGGCCCGCTTCCCCGCCGCCACCGGGAAGTCTTCCTCTCCGGCGCCCATCATCGCTCCGACCCGGCTGGGGTAGAGGGTCTGGCCGGCCCCGATGCCCCCGGTTCCCAGGAAGAGCCTTCCCACGTCGGTGCCCCGCAGCGGCTCCAGGTTCTCCCGGATGTCCTGCACCGTGCGCGCACCCGAATGAAAGGGGCCCTGCCCGTCCATCTCCGCCGCCAGCAGCCTGGTTTCGGGGCGCCCGCCGGCCATCCGGTACTCCTCGACTTCTTCGGCGGTCAACGGGACCAGCCGCACAAAGGCAAGATGGGCCACGCTGGGATGGCTGGTCCGAAGGTGGGAGATCACCAGTTGCTGCCCGCCGAGGTCGGCGGCCTTCCAGAAGACCTCCTCGATGTCGGTCACCCCGATGGCCGGCCGCGGGCGAAGCCAGCTCCCGTCGGGCCTGCGCTGGTAGCCCAGCCGACTTGGGGCCAGGCTCTCGAAGAGCCTCTCGTCGCTCAGCTTCAGCCTCAGCCTGAACTCGTCGATCCTGGCCCCTCCGAAGAGCCCCACGTAGATGGCATGCCATCCCTCGACCGGCAGGGACAGCCTCAGGTCGGGAGGATGGGTCAACTGGCCCCTGGCCACCATCACACCCTGGATGCCTGTTTTGGTCCGGTAGGGAATGGTGTACCAGCACCCCTTCCTGGGCTTGGGGCTGATCGCCTCGCGCGGCTCCGCTCCGGAAAGGTCCGCCAGCAGGACCCCCGTTTGGCGGGGCGAGTGCCAGAAGCCAGGGGCCGCCGCCCTGGAGCCGTCCTCGGCGCGGGTTCCCACCGCCCGGAAAACGGCCGGCGCCAGGCCCACCGCCCCGATAAACCCCCTACGGGAGACCGATGTCTTCGGATCCGGTGTCCGGCTCATCCTCCCACCTCCTTCTCAGCGCCCGTAGATTACTTCCAGTTCCAGCGCTGCCAGCGTCAGCTCTGACGGCGCCGCAGCCGCCAACTCCACCATTACCACGTTGTTTCCCCGCCGCATCGCCTGCGCCGGGACAGGGCCGATCATCCAGTCAGGCCGACGCGGGGCCATGCGCAACGGTTCTCCATTGAGACGAACCGTAACCGTACCCCTTTTTCGGGGACCCGCCAGCTTCAGTCGGAACTCGAGGGATTGGAGACGGTCCCCGGCGCCGGCCAGGTTGTCCGCCACCGGCAGCAGGCGCTGCACCGCCGAGCCGGGCGCGACCTGAACCGGCAGTCGTCCCTCGACCGGCACCGAGCCCATCATGAACCCCTCCTGCAGGCTCTCCACGTTTTCGACGACATAGAGCTTGTCGGTGAAAGCCAGGGTGTCGGGGTCCCCGATCTCCTTCCACACCCGGCGAGCCATCCGGGTGGCTCTGCTATCGGGGTGCCTGGGAAAAAGGTTGAAGGTCATGATGCCCTTGGCGCCCGCCATCCAGGCATTGGCCGCGGCCGCCCTCCAGACCTTGAGAGCCACTTCTTCATCGGCATCGGGCAGGGTCTGACCCCACTGGTCCGCGTCGGTCGAGTAGAAGCGGCGGGCGCCAAGCGTGTGCTGGAAGCCGGAGGAGCTCAAGCAGACGTAGACCGGCACCCCCCACCGGTTTGCCCGGTCGATCATGTCCTTGGCCGGCATGGTGAAGGGGTCGTACCCGCCTCCCACCACCATCAGGTCCAGGTAGCCGCGCCGCGCCCACTGCTCGACGTCGAGACCGAAGTGTCGATTCTGCGCCAGCGTGGGGAGGACCCGAACGCTCATCAGAATGGGCCTTCCCTTGCGGCGGGTGGCGGCCAGCACCTCGGCGCGGATGCGGCCGACCATCCCGGACATCATCTCCAGGTGTGATCGGGTTACCGGCTCGAAGAGGCGAGTCTCCGGAAAGAAGGCGGGATGGCGCAGAAAGTCCAGGTCTACGCCGTCCAGGTCGTAGCCGGCCAAAACCTCCTTGAAGGTCTCCACCATGAGGTCGCGAACCTCGGGATGGGCGTAGTCTACGAAGGTCCAGATGTTGCGTGGATCGGAAGGGGGGAAGCGCTCCTTGTCCCCAGGCCTTCCCATCAGAAGGTGACGGTGGTCCCGTTTCCATTGAGCAATCTCGGACTCGGGCTTGGCGTTGTCGTGAATGTCGTTCATCCGCATCGACCAGAAGACTTCCATCCCGCGCTTGCGGGAAGCCTCGATCACCAGGCGGAGATCGCCGGTGCCCAGTCTGGCCAGGTCCCGCAGCCGGCCGGCCAGGGGCTCGCTGCTGACCGCTCCGGTGTAGAGAGGGCTGATCGGCCTGCGGGAGAAATAAAAGACACTGTCCACCATGGTGCCGGCCGCATGGTCGGTCCGCACCGACAGAAACTTCTCGGCGGTCGCCGGGCCGGCCAGATGCAACAGGTCGTCGCCGTCGTTGTTGAAGATGACCCGGCGCTGGCGCTCGACCGCCGCCTTGCGCGCGGAGTCAAGGGAGTCGGTTGGCTGCGGCCGGGTCTGGCAGCCAATCATCCCGCCCCACGACAAGAAGGCTGCAAGGCACAGGACGCCCCGTGAAGCGAGGCGCTTGGTTGGGAACAGTCTCATCACCGCCGGTTCCTTTCGAACGGATTCAGTCTAGAGCCTTACGTGAAACATAACGAAAGAAAGAGTCATCCACAAAGACACACGAAGGACGACGAAGGGACACGAAGAAAAACTGAAAGAAGAAGCGTTTGCAAAAAATCGGCAAAGGGATCTTTTCCGGGAATGGCCACAAAAGGCACAAAAACACACCTTCCGATCGTCAAGACACGAGATCAAGCAAATCATTTTGTGCCTTTTGTGCTTTTTGTGGTGAATGCTGGAGCTACCAGCCCTTCACCTTTGCTGCCTCTATGTCATTCCCGATTGGGAATTTTGCAAAAGGCTCAGAAATCCATCCCTATTCGTGTTCATTCGTGTCCATTTGTGGTTCGTCTTCAAAAGAGATCGTCAATTTCTTCCTCGAATGATCCGCCGGTCGTCGGGGACAGATACTTTAGCGCTTTTGGTGGAAATTTTATTCCCTTCCCGACCCTTGGCGGTACCCCCTCGATCCTTCTCCGCCCCCTGGGTGGCCCTTCGTCGTCCTTCGCGGCCCTTCGTGGATTCCTCTTTTTCAGCCTTCGTGGATAAGCCTCGGTTGTTTCGGGTATGATCAACCGGACGGCAAGCACAGCCGTCGGCATCCCCGTCGACCGGGCAGGCTCGGCCCAGCCGAGGACGCTTGGCCTCTGAGCAGGACGCGAATTCCCTCTGCCGGAACGGTGCTCTGAGGCCCTCTCCCCAAGTCCATCCCCCGGACAGCCAGTCCCTGCTCATCGCAACACAACGCCATGAAAGCCAAGGCATGGTTGGCCGGCGCCCTGGCGGTGCCGCTCCTGCTCCTTTGGGTCCACCGCGGCCCGAACGGTCCCCCCGAAGATCCGGTCACGGCGCCGGCCGGCGGCGGGGTCTTGCGCATCATGGCCCAGGCGGTGGATTCGCTGGATCCCATACACTCCCGCAACTACTGGGAATCAGCCATTGTCCTGCAGTTGTTCGACGGCCTGGTGCGACTGGATGAGCACCTGGCGGTGGCCCCCGCCATTGCCAGGGACTGGCGGATCTCGTTCGACGGCACGACCTACACCTTCCACCTGCGCCGGGACGTCCGCTTCCACCATGGACGGCCGGTCACGGCCCGGGACTTCGTCTACTCCCTTACCCGGCTGGTCGATCCCCGGTGGAAGGCGGTGGACTCGGAGTACTATACCCGGATAGCGGGAACCGCCGCCTTCCGTTCGGGGAAGTCCGACAGCGTCAGCGGACTCAGGGCCGTGGATTCCCACACCCTGCAGATCGCCTTGGAGCAGCCCTACGCTCCCTTTCTGCAGGTGCTGGCGCTCCCATCAGCTTCGGTGGTTCCAAGGGAAGCGGTGGAATCGAGGGAGCGGCAGTTCGGCCGATCACCGCTGGGCACCGGAGCCTTTCGGCTGAAGAGACTGGGGCCGGCCCAGGAAATTCACTTGGAGAGCCATCCACGCCACTTCCTGGGGAGGCCTTACCTGGACGGACTGCGGATTCGAACCGTCGCCGCTCTCACCGACCGCGCGAGCTTCGGGGAATTTGCCCGAGGCCGCCTGGACCTGTCCTTCATTCCCGCCGATGAGATCCCCCGGGCTTCGACCCGGGCGGACTGGGCGATCCGGACCTTTCCAGTCCTACGCCTGCTCTACCTGGGCATGAACGTGAAGGCCCCCGGCGCCAGCCGACGGCTGCTGCGAAAGGCCGTCTGCCTGGCCATCGACCCGGGCGCCGTCTATGGCGGTTTGACCGACTTCGAGCCCACCGACCGGCTGATTCCCTTCTCGCTGCTGGGGTCGCGGCGGCAACCGGTCCGGACCCGGAACCTGGAAGCGGCCGGACAGGCTCTGAAAAAATTTCAGAATCGTCAGGGGCCGCTGCCCAGGCTGAGCCTCTGGACTTCCGCCCGGCTGCCGCAGGCCCGCCGGAGGCTGGAACGTCTTCTGGAGGGCCCCCGCTCCATCGGACTGAAGATCGATGTCCGGAGACTGGACTCCATGCGGGAGCTCCTCGACCGAATCTATGCGGGGCAAGCCCCCATGTTTCTGCTTGGAGAGGTGATCGACTTCCCCGACCCCGATGCCCTGCTGAGCCGGCTGTTTCATTCCCGCAGCAACGGGAATCCCTTTGGGTACGGGAATCCCGAGGTGGACCGGCTGCTGCGCCGCGCCAGGGGAACGCTGGACCAGACCCGGCGGGCCCGGCTCTACCGGCAGATCGAAGAGCGGGTCCTGAGTGACCACGTGGTAGCGCCGCTGGCCCTGGTCCGGTACTCGCTGGTGCACCGGCGCCAGGTTCGGGGGCTGCGGATCAACTCGCTGGGATTCCAGCACTTCCACTTCCGCAAGGTGTGGCTGGCTCCCGGATGAGGTCGCGCGCGAGCCGTCAGGTGCATTTGAAACAAAAGGAGCCTTTTGCAAAAGGCTCCAAAAAGACACACGAAGGACGACGAACGGCCGCCAAGGGGTTGGAGAAGGATCAGGAGGGACCCGTCAAGGACGGGAAGGGATCAGAGCGCCTCCAATTCCTCCTCCACTCGCTCCATCAGGGGTTTCAATGTGGCGGGTCCGAAGTCGAAGGCGGCGCCCGCCCGGCGGAAGAGCTCCGGCAGCGGGCGGCTTCCCCCCAACTGGAGCGCCGACCAGTAGTCGTCGACGGCTCCCTTGAAGTCCTTCCTGGAGTTCAACCACACCTGCAGGGCTCCCAGTTGGGCGATGGCGTATTCGATGTAGTAGAAGGGCAGCTCGAAAATATGGAGTTGGCGGTGCCAGCCGCAGCGCAGGGCTTCCTCGAATCCCGACCAGTCTTCAATGCCTCCGAAGCGTTGATTCAGCGCCACCCATTGATCTCGCCGTTGGGCCGGGCTGTGTCCGGGATGGGTGTAAATCCAGTGCTGGAACGCGTCCACCTGGGCGAT
>CAXXCJ010000001.1:0-13451 GCA_963663845.2 Terriglobia bacterium
GTGCCGATTGTGGATCTGGAACCCCCGCAAGGGGTGACGCCGCAGCGCCAGGAGGCCAGCATCGGCCTGCTCAACCGGCTCAACCGGAAGCTGTTGCAGTCCCATCCCTCCAACAGCGACCTGCTGGGGCGCATGAGGAACTACGAGCTGGCCTTCCGCATGCAGTTCGCCGTTCCGGAGGCCCTGGACATCGACAAGGAGCCGGAGGACATCAAGGAACTCTACGGGCTCAACCACGCCATGTCGGAGCACATGGCCCGCAAGTGCCTGATGGCCCGTCGGCTGGTGGAAAGGGGAACGCGCTTCGTCCAGATCTACTGCGACGGCTGGGACTCCCACGAGAATATCGCCTCAGAGCACCGCAAGCGGGGCCTGGAAACCGACCAGCCGGTGGCGGGCCTCCTCAAGGACCTCAAGCGGCGGGGGCTGCTGGACGAGACCCTGGTGGTCTGGGGCGGTGAATTCGGCCGCACCGCCGACAACTCCATGGACTTCTTCCGCTCCCATCCGGGCCGCGACCACAACAAGGACGCCATGATCATGTGGTTTGCCGGCGCGGGCATCAAGGGGGGCACCGTCGTCGGCGCCACCGACGAACTGGGCATCAAGGCCGCGGAAAACGTCTATCATCTGCACGACCTGCATGCCACCATCCTGCACTGCCTGGGACTGGATGACATGCAGCTCACCTACTACCACGCCGGCCGCTTCAAGCGCCTCACCGACCTGGGCGGCCGCGTGATGAAGGAAATCCTGGTCTGAGACGGTCTCGCGCCAATCGGGACCCGGACCGCAGGTACAGCACTCCCTCTCTGTTCCCTGCAATGACAATGACTCTGTAGTTTGGCGGCGGTCTTCCCGGCCAGCCGGTGGGTACCGTACCGAATCCTGAGGACGGCTCTGCTGTTCTTTCGATCCGGGGCCCAGTCCACCCTGCCCCGCTTACGCGGCACATTGGTCGCATTGGGTTGGAGCTTAAGGTGGAATCCTTTTGAGAATTCTACCCTGGAGGCTGTGATGAGTCTCAACATCAAGAATGAAGAGGCCTGCCAACTCGCCGGGGAACTCGCCCGGCTAACCGGTGAGACTAAGACCGGCGCCATTAAGGTTGCGCTGCGGGAACGGTTGGATCGAGAGAAGCGCAGGCGTGACGTGGATGCCCGAACTCAGGAGTTGCTTGCCATCGGAAAACGTTGCGCCAAGCTGGTAGGTGGGGGGGCTTCGTCCCTGGAACATGGTGACCTGCTTTACGACGAGCGGGGCCTGCCCAAATGATCGTAGACACATCGGCGCTGCTGGCGGTCTAGTTCGCTGAAGCGGATGCGGAACACTACGCAAGATCGATTACCGAGACCTCGCCTTGCCGAATATCGGCGGCCAATCTGCTGGAAGCCGCCATTGTGGTCGAAAGCCGGAGCGGTTTGGCTGCGGGTCATGAACTCGATGTCTTTCTGGAAAGGGCAGGAATCGAACTAGTGCCGGTCACGCCTCAACAGGTGGAAGCCGCCCGCCGCGCATGGCGGCGATTCGGCAACGGCAACCATCCGGCAGGGTTGAACTTGGGTGACTGCTTCGCCTATGCCCTCGCGGATGCCACGGGGGAGCCCCTTTTGTTCAAAGGCAAGGGTTTTGCTCAAACCGACATTGAGCCTGCGTGATAGTAGGGTCAGTAACCTTTCCCAAGTATGTTTCATCATCCGCCCACTCCCAACTACGCCACTGGTTACGGCAACCGTTCCATCCATCGACTGATTGCGGTTCTGCGAAAACACGAGATCTCCTTCCTGCACTGCAAAGAGTCGGCGCCGACGGAATCGTTCTGAAGCCGGCCACGACTCCCTGCCGAGGAGGCTAGTCAAGAACCAGCCAATGAACACCGAATCCCCCAATCGTCAGTCAGGAATCCGCCCGCCCTCGCCCAGCCCCCTCCGCACCCTCAAAAACGTCTTCGGCTACGATGATTTTCGACCGTTACAGACAGAGATCATCGCAAACATTCTGCAACGCCGCGACACCCTGGTCATCATGCCCACCGGAGGAGGCAAGTCCCTGTGTTACCAATTGCCGGCGCTGTTCTTCGACGGGCTGACGGTGGTCGTCTCGCCGCTCATTTCACTCATGCAGGACCAGGTGACCCAGTTGCGGCAGTTGGGAGTACGCGCCGTATTTCTCAACAGCACCCTCAGCCACCACGAATATGTATCGACCGCCGATCGGCTCAGAACGGGGGAGGTGAAGCTGCTCTACCTTGCGCCCGAAGCGCTTCTGCGGGCCGAAACATTGCGGCTGCTGGACGACTGTCGGCTGGAATGCCTGGCCATTGACGAGGCTCACTGTATTTCTCAATGGGGGCACGATTTTCGCCCGGAATATCGCCAACTCGCCTCCGTACGGGAGCGATTCCCACACGCCGTATGTGTTGCCCTGACGGCAACGGCGACGCCTCGTGTCCAAACCGACATCAGACAGACACTGGGTTTCCGCAACGAAAACGAATTCATTGCCAGCTTCGATCGCTCAAACCTCTTCATTGCCGTCGAGCCGAAGACAAACCTGCTGGGACAGACACTGGACTTCCTGGGTGCCCATCCCGATCGGTCGGGCATCATCTACTGCGCCACCCGTCGACAAGTGGACTCGCTGCACGAGGCACTGGTGGAGCATGGGTTCTCGGCATTGCCCTATCATGCCGGCCTTGAGGATGAATCCCGCAAAAACAACCAGCAGGCCTTCATCCACGACGATGTGCAGGTCATGGTCGCAACGATTGCCTTTGGCATGGGTATCGACAAGCCGGACGTGCGCTTTGTGCTCCACGTGGATCTGCCCAAAAACGTTGAAGGCTACTACCAGGAAATCGGGCGTGCCGGTCGAGACGGGCTTGGGGCGGATTGTCTGCTGCTGTTCAGCTATGGCGACGTAGACACCATCCGATACTTCATTCAGCAGGGCGCGGAGTCTGAACGCGAGGGACGGCAAAAGCGCTTGCGAGCCATGGTGGATTGGGCGACCTCGGGGGGATGCCGTCGTCGTGAATTGTTGGCCTATTTCGGAGAGGCGTACGGATCGGAAAACTGCCGAGCCTGCGACAATTGCCTCAAGAGTGAAGAGGAGCAAGCTGACCTGACCCTTCCAGCCCAAAAATTTCTCTCCTGCATGGTGCGGACCCACCAGGTCTTCGGCATCGGTCACATCATCGACGTGTTGCGCGGTTCGCGGGCAAGGAAGGTGACAAGGCAGCGACATGACCGTCTCTCAACTTATGGCATTGGCAGGGAGTATTCCGCCGAGCAATGGAAACTCCTGGCGCAGCAGTTCACGCAGCAGAAGCTGATTGCTCGAGACATGGAGCATGGCAGCGTCAAATTGACGAAGACGGGGTGGGCTGTCCTCAAGGGCGAAAAGGTGTGGGGGACACCGGTGGAAACAGGAGAGAAGTCCACCGGTCGCGCCGTTCCAGCTCAACGAAGTCGCCGGGTACAACCATCAACTCTTCGAACGACTCCGCACCAAGCGCAAAGAGCTGGCAGACGCTGCGGACGTTCCGCCCTACGTGATCTTTTTCGACCGGACTCTACAGGAAATGGCAGCCTATTTCCCTCATTCCACCGCATCGTTGGAAAGTTTGCACGGAATTGGTCAGGCCAAAGTTGCAAGGTACGCCGATATCTTCCTGCCCATCATCGCCGCCTATTGCCGCGAAAAGGGGTTCAACGAAAATCCCAAATCTGCTCGGCGCTCCAAATCTGCTTCAGGACGTTCCAATTCTCGCAGCCGGGAAGTGGGCAAACGCTTCCGGAACGGAGAATCGATAACCCAACTGAGGCAAGCCTATGGAGTGAAGCGCCAGACGATCGTCTCGCATTTGGAAAGGTACATACAATCGGGAGGTGTGCTACCAGTGGAACGGTTTCGGGCAGAATCCCAGTTGTCATCAAGGGTGCAGGAACAGGTGCTGGCAGTCTTCGACAAGCTGGGCCCCGACTTCCTGCGCCCGGTTTTTGACGCCCTTGACAAGGCCGTGAGTTATGAAGAGTTGTTGCTGATGCGAATTGTCTACCGGTCGCAGAGCCACGGCGACAGGGGTTGAGCCAGCAGCTCTGCACCCGTTACAAGGCTTGCCGGTCGCCACTCCTCTCAATAACGAAACTTGAGGAGAGACCATTTGCTCCGGGGGGCGGCCACGGCCGGGATCGCGCTCCAGCAACCAAGGTGCCTGGGATTGGGTCGGCGAGGCCTGCCATTCCACTGAAAGCACCGCCGGGACTCACCAGTAATCGTAGAAGCGTCCCTCCCAATAGGTCCACAACCAGGCCTGTCAGGGAGTCGTGGTCGATCAGTTCGGTCTCGACTTTCCACTCCGGAGCCAGGGACTTCCCTTCCGCAGGCGGCAGGATGAAGCGAAAGGTGGACAGGTCCAGAGCTTCCAGGATGTGGCGGGCAGTCTGCGGCCAGGGGCTCCTCCGGAAACCAGCGCTGAGCGCTCACCATGCCGCGTGCGTAGATGGCCGAGCGGCCCGACCGGTAGGGTCCGGGGCCCCAGCGGCCGTTTTGAAGAATGGTTCCGTCGGTTTGAATGCTGCCTCTGACGTTGCGGAAGGTGCCCAGCATCATGGCCCGCCAGATCCGGTGGCGCCAGGGGTCGATCTCCATCAGCAGGCTGGGCAGGTAGAGCTCGCGATAGCTTCTTCCACTCCCCCCGGAGGGGAGGTTTGTCCAGGCCGCATCCGGCATACCAGCGCTCGATCTGGCGCAGGTACTCCGGATCGCCGCCGCTGCGCCAGGCATGGTATCATGACGGTGAGGTAGATGATGCCGATGCTCCAGGGCTTGGTGCCCGGCTGCCAGTCGGGACCCCACAGGCGGTAGCGCGGCTTGAGGGGCACGGCGAAGTAGGTCCCGGGATGGTAGTAGTCGTGGCGGATCTGGAAGTCGGCGAACCCCTGGAACATCTGGCTGATCAGCTTGGAGTCATGGATGCCGGCGATCCGGCGGTAGGCGTCCAGTCCCGAGGCCACGCACTGGAGCTGGTCCGGCGAGGTCTGATTGCTGGCCTTGCCCCCGTAGGGCTTGCAGAGGAAGCCGGGCTCCATGGCCTGGGCGCCCAGGTCGTAGACGGTCTTGAGCGCTCTCAGCGTCCGCCGACAGCGGCGTAGCGCCAGGGGGTCGGCGGTGCAGCGGTACTGCCAGGAGAGTGCGGCCAGGTAAAAGCCCGTGTCGGCTGCCGTATCCTCCCAGGCCCGCCAGACATGCATGGGCGGCAAGTCCCAGCTCGGCCTCGGTTTTTCCTCTGCAGGTGACGGTGCCGGTAGGCCCCGGCGTAGTCTTCGGCGGTCGGCAGGCGATAGTCGGAGGCCCGCACGAACATGGGGACCAGTCCGTGAACCTGAAGCGTTTCTTCCTCCAGCAGAGCCTGGATGTGCAGCGCTTTCCGCTCCAGCTCCTGCCGGGTCATGGCGAAGTCCGTCTCTCGGGTGCGTTCCTGTGCGGCTCGTCCCGACGAAGGCTCCTGCCCTTTCTGTCCCTCCTCAGTGAAAGCCGAGGCCCCAAGCCTCCCAGGCAAGGCCGCGGCCACCGCGGCCGGAGCCAGTCCCTGTATGAAGCGCCGACGTGCCCTGTCCATGACCAGCCTCCTTGGATCGTGTGGACTCTTCTTGTTGATTGGGAACTGCGGAGGGATGGGAGATCCACCTTCCCGCGGAGTTGACGCAGAGAGAAGAGGAGGCCTTTAGTCAACCCGCTCTACGCGACGCTGGTCGCCCCCGATCTCGAAGATGAGTGCGGTGGGACGTCCCTCCCCATCCAGTTCGAACAGTAATCGGGCTGCCGTCCAGCGCAGGGCGAACTCCCTTTCCGAGCGGGGCACCAGCTCGATCTCCGGTTTGCGGTAAAAAAACGCCCTCAGGTGGTCCCCGTGTAGGGAGATCACGAACTCGTGTCCGTCTGGAGTCCGGTAACGGCCTGCATAGCGCTGCAACACTCTAGGAGCCAGGGCGATGGCGGGCGGGCCGGGACGGTGGGGCGGCTCGGGCTCGGCATGCTCCGGCAGTTCCCGCAGCCAGATATTGCGGAACCGGACCGGGTTGCCGTGGTCCTGCAGGGCAAGCGGCAGCTTGTCGGGGTGGTAGGTGTAGGGCGCATGCTGCAGCCAGGCCGTGGGCCCCCAGAGTTCGACGTTGTCCTGCACCAGGATTCCATTGTGAAGCACCGTCATCCTGGCCGGCGAGGCCAGCCGTCCGTCCCGGTGAAAGCGTGGGCGGCGAAAGATGATGTCGTAGGCCTGCCACTCCCCGGGGGGAAGACTGGCGTTCACCAGTGGCGGGTACTGTCCGTAGACGGCGCCGGCCTGACCGTCGGGATAGGTGTCGTTCTGGTAGGAGTCGAGAACCTGGACTTCGTACTTGGACATCAGGTAGACGCCGCTGTTGCCGCGCCCTTGACTGCTGCCGACCACCGGAAGGGGAGCCGCCCATTCCACGTGAAGCTGCACGTCGCCGAAGGCCTGCGAGGTATACACGTAACCGCTTTCGGGCACCGAGATCATGACCCCATCCTGCACTCTCCAGCGCGCCGGCCCGCCGTCCTCGCTTCTCCATCCCTCCAGGCCGGTCCCGTCGAAGAGCACCACGGCGTCCTCGGGAGGAGCCACCGGGAGAGATTGGCGTGCCGGCGACACCACCGGCGGCCGGGGCCGGTCGGGGTCATGAGCCAGCCAATCCGAGGCTGAACGGGATTGGCCGAAGCCCGGGGCAAGCTGCAGCCAGCTCAAGCCCATCAGAACCAGGACGAGGCGGATTTGCCGAAAGATAGACACGGTGTCGCTCCTCCCATGGGTGCTCGAAAGGGGTCGGGTCTGATCGTTTTGCAAGATCATACCTCAAATGGACTCGACGGTTTCGGTCGGACCCGGTTGTGCCCGCAGCCCAGGTTAGCCCTGCGGCCCGCATGTCGCGCCAGGTCACTCCCCCGACGCTCCTCACCTTGACAGCCTTGGGGGCGCCACCTATGATGCCGTGAGTTCCGGGTCTTCACACATTGATCGTTCCTGCTCGTCTTTGGCGGATCGGCTCCGAGGGCGAATGCAGCGACAAGGGAAGGATTGCCTTCGCCGCCATGGCGCTCGTCACCGACAAGGTCCGCTGGGGTCTGCTGTCGACAGCCTGGATCAACGTCGCCATGGTGGGACCCATGCAGCGTTCCGGGCGCAGCCGGTTGGCGGCGGTGGCCAGCCGGGGCCTGGAAAAGGCCGAGGCCTATGCCGCTGCCAACCGGATCCCAAGGGCCTACGGCAGCTACCAGGAGCTGGTTGAGGACCCGGAGATCGATGCCATCTACAACCCGCTGCCAAACACCCTGCACGCCGATTGGACCATTCGCGCCGCCCGGGCCGGCAAGCACGTCATGTGCGAAAAGCCTCTGGTGACCACCCTGGAGGACCTGCAAGCGGTGGAAGCCGCTGCCCGGGAAAACAAGGTCACCATCTTCGAGGCGTTTTCCTTTCTCCATCATCCGCAGATTCAGACTATCAAGCGGATCATGGCCGAGGGGCGCCTGGGCGAAGTGGAACTGGTGACGTGTTGGGATGCCTTCTGTCTGCCCCCGGAAGACCGCGGCAACATCCGTTTGCAACCGGAGCTGGCCGGCGGGGGATTGTGGGACGTAGGCGTCTATCCCAACGCCTTCGCCATTGCACTGGCCGGCGGGACACCCCCCAGCGAGGTCTGGGCGCAGCAGACGCTCGGGCCCACGGGCGTGGACCTCACCCTGATCGCCCAGATGCGGTTCCCGAACAGGATGGTGGCCCAAATCTCCTGCGGCATGCAATCGCCCCCTCGCCGCGGGGCCCAGATCATCGGCACCCGGGGGATGCTGACCGTCATGGACCACCTGTCGGGGGCGGACTGGCCCGGCGATCCCCCCAAGGAAGGGCGCTTGACCTTCACCGGCACCGACCGTGGTCAGGAAACGATCCGGATTCCGGCGGTGGATTCCTACGAGGCGGAAGTCAGGGCCATGGAGGCCTGCATCCTGGACGGCGCCGTCCCGGTGGTTTCGCTGGATCTCAGCCGTGCCCTCCTCCGGAGCGTGCTGGCTCTGTATCAGTCGGCCCGCACGGGAAAAACGGTTGCCCTGAGTTGACCCCTGAACCCGGGACGCGAGGTTCCCTGTCCTCATGAACGATACCCCTTCCGCAAGAACCGCCACCGTGGCCGCCGGAAAACTTCCGGGCTGGACCATTGCCAACCTCCCCGCTCCCCCGGCAATGGGATTGCGTAGCTGGGTGGCCTTGATCGGTCCGGGCATGATGATGGCCGGGGTTGCCATCGGCGCCGGGGAGTGGCTCTTCGGTCCGGCCGTCGCCAGCCAGTACGGCGGCACCATCCTCTGGCTGGCCACCATCAGCATCCTCTGCCAACTCGTCGTCAACCTGGAGGTGATGCGATACGCCCTCTACTGCGGCGAACCCGTCTACGTGGGCTTCCTGCGGACCCGGCCCGGACCGAAAGTCTGGGCGGCCTGGTATCTTCTGATGGATGTCAGCAATATCTGGCCCTTCATGGCGGCCACGGCCGCGGTGCCTCTGGCCGCAGCCCTTCTGGGCCACCTGCCGGGCGACGGGACCGTTCAGTTGCTGGGGACCTCCCTCTCCGAGGTGCGCCTGGTCAAGGTTCTCGGCTACGCCGTTTTCCTGCTGGCCTTTCTCCCCCTGATCTTCGGCGGCACCATCTACCGCAGCATTGAACGCCTGATGTCCCTCAAGGTGATCGTGGCGCTGAGCTTCCTTTGCATTCTGTCGGTCTTCACCGTCTCCTATGCCAGCCTGCACGAGGTGGTGACCGGCTTCTTCCGGTTCGGAGCCTTGCCGCTACGGGCCGACACGATCATCGTAGGACCCCATTTCGAGCTGAGCGAGTCGCGCGGCGGTGACCGCTACACCATCAAGGGAACGGTCGAGCCCAGCCAGACGCTGATCACCGAGTTTATGGCCTCCCGCGGCCCCGAGCCGGAGCGATTCGGGATGCATGCCGCCGTGCCGGCCGATCTGGCGGCGGTGCGCCAAGGTCTGGTCGACCGCGCCAACTCCCTCGCCCGCGAGGGCCGCTTCTTCGTGGAAGACACCCAGGACGGTGTCCAGGTGCGGCTGGTCGGCCAGGTCCTGGCCGATCAGACCTGGAAGCTGGACCGGATCGAGGTCTTGCAGGGCGGACAGGCGCAATCCTACGATCGCCTGGAAGATCTTCCAGCCACGGCGGCCGCCCGCGCCCAATCGCTGTTCGCCTACCAGGGGGTGGAGAGAGTGGGCATGCTCGGCTACCTGTGGGAATACGGCCGATTGCCCGACCTCAACTGGGCCATTCTGGCCGCCTTTGCCGCCATTGCCGGGATCGGGGGCACGGGCAACGCTCTCTGTTCCAACTACGCCCGAGACAAGGGGTGGGGGATGGGCAAGCTGGTGGGAGCCATCCCCAGCGCTGTGGGCGGCAGCTCGGTGACGCTCCTGCACATCGGGAAGACCTTTCCCATGGACGAGGCGAACCTGGGGCGCTGGCGCGGCTGGATGCGTTACGTCCAGCGTGACCAACTGGTGGTGTGGACATTCTGCTGCTTCCTGGGGATGGCGCTGCCCTGCCTGGTCTCACTGGAATTCCTTCGGAACGTGCCGGTGGAGGGGCACCGCGTCGCCGCCATGATCGCCGACGGCGCCGCCCGCAGGTACCCCGATCTCCAGTGGCTGCTCTGGCCCGCCACTCTGCTGTGCGGTTTCCTGATTCTGGCGCCGGGCCAGATCTTCTCCGGAGAGGCCATTGCCCGTCGCTGGACCGACGTGCTCTGGTCGAGCAGCCGGCGGGCCCAACGTCTCCGCGGCCCCCAGGTGCGCTACATCTACTACACCATCCTGGGGGTTTACGCCGTTTGGGGCCTGGTCTGGCTGTCCCTGTTCGAGCCCCTCACATTGGCCATCATCGGAGCCATCCTTGGGAATTTGGCGCTGGCGTCCACGGCCCTGCACACCCTCTACGTCAACCGCACCCTGTTGCCGGCCCGGATCCGGCCGCCCTGGTTCATGCAGGCCGGCCTTTTGATCTGCGGCGCCTTCTTCCTGGGGATCTCGGTCATCGTGTGGATCTATCTGTAGCCCGCCAGCAGGCGTCTCATGCTGCTGCAGCCGGTGCCGCTCCATAAGGAAGCCCGCATAGGAGGAACCGCCCTCATGTCCCTTCTTCGACTGCTCTTGCTGTCCGCCTTTTTGATCCTGTCCGCTCAGGGCCCCGCGACGGACCTCCGTCTGCGCGCAGAAGACGCCGCCAAGCCGGTGCAACTTTCCGATGAGCACCTGGCCGCCGCCGGCCGGGACCGGCGGATCATCATCAACTTCGACACCATCTCCGGCGATCGAAATTTCGGGGGCCGGGACCCGGCCGAACTGGTGAAGTGGAAATTCCACGTCATCGACGCGGCCGGTGTTCAGATCGACAGCGTCTGGTGGTGCTGGGGGGAGGGCAATGTGTCACCCTGGCCCAGCCGGATCATGCCGCTCTACGACAGCGAGGGTTACCGCCGCTGGAAGGAGCAGGGAATCGACATCGCCGCCATCTTTGCCGAGGAGTCAAGGAAACGGGGTATCGAGGCCTTCTACAACTTCCGCATCAACGGCTCCGACAACGACCTGGGGCCCTTTCGCAAGGTCCCCATGAAGCTGAAGCACCCGGAATGGCTGATCCACACCTGGCCCGGTCCGGTCGGCCTGTGGAACTACGCCATTCCCGAAGTGCGCCGCTACAAGTTGAGCATTTTGAGGGAAATCGCGGAGCGGTTCGACTACGACGGCATCTCGCTGGACTTCGCCAGGGTGTGCCCGGTCCTGCCCCCCGGCAAGGCCTGGGCCAATCGGGACAAGATGACCGACTTCATGCGGAAGTTCCGAGCCATCACCGAAGAAGCGGCCCGGAAACGGGGCCGGCCCCTGCTCATCGGAGCTCGAATCCCTGAAAACCTGGAAGGCTGCCGCTTCGACGGGCTGGATATCGAGACCTGGGTGCGCGAAGGGCTGGTGGACGTGCTGGCGCTGGGCGTTCGCAGCTTCGACGTGGACATCGCCGCCTTTCGCCGCATCACTACCGGCACTCACGTCAAGCTCTATCCCAGCGTGGACGACCACCACGCCTCCGACGGCTACGCCACGCCTCCGATCGACATCTATCGCGGCGTGGCTGCCAACTGGTGGCGCCAGGGTGCGGATGGCATCCAGACCTTCAACTTCAACCACGCTCCCGATTTCCCCTTCCGCGGGGTTTGGGAAACCCACCTGGCGGCCTACCGGGAAATCGGCAGCCCCAAGACCCTGCACCGCAAGAACAAGCGGTTCGTGGTGCAGCGCCGCGGCGGCGGGCACGGTCCCACGGTAATCCCCAACCCCCAGGACTGGAGCACGCCTCGCTGGATGTACTTCAACACCAACATGCTGGCCCCGCTGCCGGCACCGCTGGCCAATGACGGCAAGGCCGACAGCCTCTTTACCGTCGCCGTGGCCGACGACCTGGGAGCCGAGCGCGAGCACCTGGAACGGCTCTCGCTACGCGTCCTGCTATCGGATCCCTCGGCCAAGGGACTGCCCCAGGAAGATCGCCTTCCGGAAGTTACGGTGGCCACCATCGGCCATCCCGACAGCCGCCTGGCGAACATCCCTCCGCCAGGGGAATCGAGAAGCTGATCGAAGCCCGGCTCAGCAACGCACACCTGGGCATGCCCAGCCACGAGGGCGGTTGGCTGGTCTTCGACCGGCTGTCGCCGGACCTGTTTGCCCCCGGTCCCAACTTGGTCGGCCTCCGCCTCACCCGGCCAGGCCGAAGGCGGCGATCCCATCCTGATCGAGAAACTGGAGGTGGAGGTCCGCTACCGCCGGCGCTGAGCCGGCCGCGGCTGAACATCTCCGCGACCTCTTGAGGAAAGGAAATTCCTGCCCACCTGATAATTGTTCCAGCCCCGGACATTCAACTGGCGGCTCGGCCGGCGATCGCCTCCCGCAGGCCCTCCAGCAGACCTTCCAGCTTGGCCTGGCCGTATTCGAGCCGCCTACTCTGTCGTCCCAACTGCTTGATGTCGGCTCGCAGGCGTCCCTCAACCGTCGTAATATCGGCCCCTTGACGCTCCCCTAACGACGTCATGTCGGCCCGCAATTGCTCCTCGACTGACTTCATGCCGCTCCGAAGGCGCTCCTCGACTGACTTCATGCCGCTCCGAAGGCGCTCCTCGACTGACGTCATGTCAGTCCGTAGCGCTCCTCGACTGACGTCATGTTAGCCCGCAACCGCTCCTCGACTGACGTCATGTCAGTCCGCAGCCGCTCCTCGACTGACGTCATGTCGGTCCGCAACCGCTCCTCAAGCTTCATCATGTCGGTCCGCAACCAGGCGACAGGCCGGTGGATAACAGACCCAGGCCCAATCCCACGACCGACAGGGATTGCAGTCATCTCTCCGCTCATGCTCCCTCCCATAGTACCGGTTTTTTCTTTCACACCCCCAACCACAATCCACTGGGGAGGGAGGAGCCCAGAGTCGCCGGCTGGCCGGCATTTATCGCCAAAGGCAGGCGGCATCGGCCCTCTGAATCTGGCAAATTATTCTTGGAGAGGAGTTAGACTGATTTCCAAGGGAAGAACCGATACTCCGTAGTATACCACTAAGACTCGGGAACCTGAAGTTTCCGGCGGTAGCCCGGACTCGAGGAAAATCCCCGACTCGGGGACATTCTGCTAGAATACGCCTCCGGAAAAATTCCATGAACGATACGTCAACGCTATTCGCGATCGATGGCCGCAAGGGCATCGTCTTTGGGGCGGCCGGCGGCATCGGGGCGGTGCTCTGCGATCAGATCGCCCGGGCACGGCGCCGAACTGGCCCTGTGCGACATTCGGGAAGCGGCGGCGGTCGAGGAGCCGAGAGTATCCAGGAGATGGGAGGACGGGCCATCGGGGTGGGGTGCGACGTCGATCGGGAGGCGGAGGTGGACGGTGCGGTGGAGCAGGCTGTGGCGTTTCTGGGAGGCCTGGACTTTGCCGTCAACCTGACGGTCAAGCAGCAACTGAATCCCATCGTGCGCATGACCCGGCAGCAGTTCGACCAGTCCATTCACACCAGCCTGGGGGGCAGCTTCCTGATCTCTCGGGCGGTGGGGAGAGTGTTGCTCGATCAGGGGCGCGGCGGCAGCCTGGTGCATTTCAGCAGCATTGCCTCCTCGGCAGCCTTTGGTAGGGGCACGGGCGCCTACGCCGCCTCCAAGGCGGGCGTCAACGCGTTGGTGCGGGAGTTGGCGGTGGAATGGGCGCCCTTCGGGATTCGCGTAAACGCCATTGCCCCTGCCAGGTGCGCACCCCGATGCTGGACTCGGTGCTGGACAATCCCGCGCTGGAAGACCGTGGCGCCCTGCTGGAGAAGATACTGTCACGG